>NZ_CP113975.1 GCF_026870155.1 Flavobacterium marginilacus
TTTAAATTTAATAAAGGAAGCCAGGCAGACTGAATTTGGTAAAGACCATTCTTTTGCCCAAATAAAGACATTTGAAGATTTTGCCAATCAAGTTCCTATTCGGGATTATGAAGCCTTGAAACCGTATGTTGATAGAGTTGTTAAGGGAGAAGAAAATATTCTTTGGAAAGGAAAACCATTGTATTTTGCCAAGACTTCGGGGACAACTTCGGGAGCCAAATACATTCCGCTGACCAAAGAATCAATGCCATATCATATTGAAGCGGCGCGAAATGCGATTTTGCATTATATACATGAAACCGGAAATGCCAGTTTTGTAAACGGAAAAATGATTTTCCTGCAGGGAAGTCCTATTCTGGATGAAAAACATGGAATTAAACTAGGAAGATTGTCTGGAATTGTGGCGCATTTTGTTCCAAAATACCTGCAGAAAAACCGCCTGCCTTCGTGGGAAACCAACTGTATTGAAGATTGGGAAACCAAGGTAAATGCAATTGTAGGGGAAACGATTAATGAGGACATGACCGTGATTTCGGGAATTCCGTCATGGGTGCAGATGTATTTTGAAAAACTGCAGCAAAGAGCAGGAAAACCAGTTGGAGAAATTTTCAAGAATTTCAATCTGTTTATTTACGGTGGTGTTAACTACGAACCGTATAGAGCAAAATTCGAAAACCTTATAGGAAGAAAAGTAGACAGCATTGAACTGTTTCCAGCTTCGGAAGGTTTCTTTGCTTATCAGGATTCCCAAAAAGAAAAGGGAATGTTACTGTTGCTGCGTTCGGGAATTTTTTATGAGTTTATAAAAGCGGATGAATTTTATTTGGAAAACCCAAAGAGATATACGATTGGCGAAGTGGAATTGGAAATAAACTATGTTCTGATTATTTCTACCAATGCTGGGCTTTGGGGATACAATATTGGGGATACCGTTCAGTTTACTTCATTGAAGCCTTATCGTGTTATTGTCTCGGGAAGAATTAAGCATTATATTTCTGCTTTTGGAGAACATGTTATCGGGAAAGAAGTTGAACACGCTTTGCAGGAAGCAATGGAAGGAACCAGCGTAAGAGTCAATGAATTTACCGTTGCACCACAAATTACGCCTTCTGAAGGATTACCTTATCATGAATGGTTTATCGAGTTTGAGAACGAACCTGAGGATTTTAATTCTTTTGCGGAAGCGCTGGATAATGCCATGCGAAAACAGAATATTTATTATGACGATTTGATTGTAGGTCATGTTTTGAAAAAACTGGTTGTAACCAAAGTAGCCAAAAACGGTTTTCAGGAATACATGAAATCGATTGGAAAATTGGGCGGGCAGAATAAAATTCCGAGATTGAGCAATGACAGGAAAATTGTTGATTTATTGGCTTTGTAACGAGTAAGTAAAACACCAAAAATCCTTACATTTGAAAGTATTAAAATAAAATAGCATGAAAGACGCAAAAAATATATCCAGATCCAGAGCGCATGAATCATCGGCGGCAATTGAAAAAATGTACATTACGATGCGTCATCTTTTTAATAGAGGATTTTATAAACCGATGGGAGTTTCTGGAGATACTCTGAGAGAAGCTTTATTGGCACTAAGACCTGAGATTTATGGAAACATAGCTGAGGAGAAAGTAGAATTGAATGGTCTTTTATATGTTATAGAACGTCTTCCGATAGGAATTGAAGAATGCCGTTTTATTAATCTTACATCGGATGAAGGGTATTCTAAATCTCATTTTCAAGCGATAGTGCCGCCAAAAAGACGCCGTAACTGTTACCGTATCGATGAAGAGCAGATGAATGTTGAAATAACCAGAGGAAGATCTGATATTTATGATATTCTGACTCACTTAACTTTTATATTTATTGAATCTCATAAAATCAAGGACAGAGTTTTACAGGATGAGGTTGGTGAAGTTTCCCGTGATTGGATTAAACTGGAAGCAGCAGTTTCCCAAACCAAAAAACTCACTTTGGTAGAAAAAGAAAAAGCGATTTCTCATGCTGCCAACATTCTGGGAAGAACATTTGAGGAAGTTTTGAATATTTATGATGATTTTGGGACAGATACAGCCCCTGATCGTTTCCTGCATGTAATTTATTGGCTTGGAAAATTAGCAATCGAAGAAGTTAATGATAACCAGAAAAGAACGATTACTTTCAGTCCGGTTTTGAGAGAGCGTCTGGGTCACCACATTCACGGTGAAATCTGGGCAAACAACATCAAGGAAGTTTTGAAAAACAATCAATTGCTGGACAGACCTATTCATGTAATTAGCGCCAATATGCATTCCGTGATGAATTCTATTTTTGCAACACCGCTTTTAAAATCAAAATTCAAAGACAAATCGGATTTCTTTATTTATGAGGAATTAAGTAAATCTGGTGCCAATGAAGTGCGAAGCCAAGTAGAAGCTTTGGCATTAAAACAAGGAATGATTTTCCTGCCTGATACTTCGGGAACTAATATAGATGTTCAGATTTTTGATACAGCCAAAATAGATTGGTCAAAAACAGCTTTTCCTAAGGCAGATTTAGCCGAGAAAAAACCGGTGCTCATTGTTATGGATTATGCTTTTGGAGAACAGGCTTATGAAACAATCGATGAGCTTTTAAGACCTTATAAAAAAGACACTTTGCTACAGGTAGAATCGGTTTCTATTATGGGTAAAGCGGGAATTCTTGAAGGCGGAAAAGGAGATATTATGATTCCAAATGCTCATATCAATGAAGGAACGGCTGATAATTATTTCTTCGAAAATGAATTGACTCCACAAATGTTTGAAGGGAATGACATCGCCATTTATGCAGGACCAATGGTTACGGTTCTTGGAACATCATTGCAGAACAAAGATTTATTAAAGTTCTTTTATGAATCGACTTGGGGAGTTATCGGACTTGAAATGGAAGGATCTTATTATCAGAAAGCCATTCAGGCAGCATCCAAAATTAGAAAAAGCGTTCCGTATGATATCAAAGTGAGATATGCATATTATGCATCGGATAATCCATTGGAAACTGGAAGTACTTTGGCTTCGGGAGGACTTGGGACTACTGGTGTAAAACCCACCTATTTGATAACAATTAAAATATTAGAACAGATTTTCAATATAAAATAAAAAGACAGCATGAGTGTAGGAAAAGGAAATAATTCAGAGAATCCAGAAATTGATTTACTAACGGTTTTTAGTAAAATTGGGGATTTCTTTGAATGGATTAATACCTTGTTGTTTAGAGCAATTCGTTTTTTTGTAAAAAATGTGATTGCTGTTGTTGTGTTAGCTGTTATTGGAGTTGGAGGCGGTTATTTTTTGGAAAAAGTAAGTCCTCGTTTTGAACAAAAAATAATTGTAGAACCAAATTTTAAATCGACGGATTATTTATATTCTAAAATCAATTTTTTGGAGGATAAAATTACGTCAAAAGATACTTTATTTTTAAAATCTATTGGAATTCAAAATCCGTCGGGAATAAGATCGATTACTATTGAGCCTATTGTTGATATTTATAATTTGATGAATAAGGATGGTAAAAACATAGATTTGTTAGAATTGATGGCACAAAATGGAGATATAAAATCCATTGTTAAGGAAACAACAACAAGTAAAAATTATGTGCTTCATACTATCATTATTAATACTGCTGCCATTGTTTCTGCCCAAAACTGCATAGAACCGATTTTGAAATATTTAAATTCCAGTGCTTATTATGAGGCTTATAAAAAAATCAATTCACAGAATATTCAAAACAAAATAAAAAGCAAGGAAGCTACTATTGCACAAATTGACGGGATTTTAAATCAATTTTCCGGCCCTTACGGGAACCATGCAAATAGTGAAAAACTCATTTATTACAATGAAAATTTAGATTTAGACGGGATTGTTAAAACCAAAGATTCCCTGTCTGCTCAAATAGGGACATTAAAAATAGAACAATACAATACCAATAAGATAATTAAAGAAAAAGGAATTGTTTTAAATCTAAAAGATCATAAAGCGATAAAAGGGAAACTGATATTTATTTTACCATTGATTTTTATTGGTCTTTTTGTTTTCTTTAGTTTATTCAATTCTTTTTATAAAAAACAGTCTCTGAAAGTGAAAGCGAATTTGGAATAAATTTTTTGAGTATGAAGTATCAGATATGTTAGAAAAAATTCAGGGACGATTATTACAGATCAGCAGAAATCCTTTTATTAAGCAAAGTTTAATCACTTTAATTTTGAGGGTTTTGGGTGTGGTAACGTTATTTGGTTTCACAATATTTCTGACCAAAGCGTATTCACCAAGAATTGTCGGGCAGTATGATTTTGTCCGTTCTTTTCTTTTAGCAGTCGGCAGTATCTGTCTTTTGGGTTTTGATCAGTCAATTTTATATTTTAAAGGAAGATTGTCCGCTCAGAATGCTCTTGACCAATTAAAAAGTATTTATATCAAAATGGTTTTAATGCTGTTTGTAACCTCTTTGACAGCTTTAATAGTTATCTTTTTGATTAATGAACAAACAATAAATAATTATTTTTCGGATGAGGAAGTTTATCCGTTATTTTTAAAAACTGCAGCATGCTTATTTTTCTATGGAATAGCAACTTTAAACACTGAAGTTTTCAGAGCATTAGATAAATTATATGTGGCTGAATTGTTTCGGAATGTTATCAAATATGTTCCGTTAATTATTGGAGCAATAATTTTGTTTTATTGGCATAAAGAAAGTTATTTGGCGGATGTTTTTTTGGCCGGGTTTGTTTTACTGTCATTAATCAGTTCTATTTTGGTTTATTATTATTTTAAGGATACCGCCAAAATTTTAAGAGCACAAAATATTTCGCATAAAGAAGTATTTTTAAAATCATATCCAATTGCCATCAGCGGTATGGCAATATTTTTATTGATGTGTTTTGACATTATGTTTTTGAAGAAATATCGAAATACCGAAACGGTTGCTTTTTATTCTATAGGAGTAAAATTAATGACAATTGTTTCGGTAATAGTTTTAACGATAAACATTACGGTCTCTGCAAAAATTGCAGCGTTTTTTGCGAATAATGACCTGATAGAACTAAAGAAATCGGTCAGGAATAGTGTCCGGTTAATTTTTGGAATAACATTCCCCGTAATAGTACTGATGTGTATTTTTTCAGAATATATTTTATCCTTTTTTGGAACTCAGTATATCGCAGCCAAAGAAGCTTTTTTGATTTTAATTATCGGTCAGGGAGTTTGTTCAGCATTTGGGACTGCTCCGGTTTATCTGAACATGACGGGAAGATCACATACATTTCAGGTTATTTTAATTACTGCGGTGATTATTAATTTTGTTTTGAATCGTTTTTTAATTCCAATTTACGGAATGACTGGAGCGGCTATTACATTTGTTTTGAGTTCTTTTTTCTGGAACTTTGTTTCGGCAATTATTATTTATCGAAAAGATAAAGTAACCGTTTTTTTGCATTAAGCAAAATTATAGACCAACATGAAAACCCTAATTAAGAGAAGCTCATTTGCATTTTTACTTCTTGCGGCAGTCAATTTATCTGTCGCGGTTTTTTCATTTTATATTTTACCCAAAAAGTTTTTTTATGATGCCACCATTATTGCGCTGGACAGAGGCCATGAAATAGGTTTTATCGGGAGTTACCCGCTGACTATTTTGTTTTATAAAATAACAGGTTTACGGTATTTACCGTATCCGATAATTGGATTGATTCAGTTTCCAATTTTAATGTTTGTGCTGTATAAAATAGGAATTCCTAACGATTTCCAGAAATTGACAATAAAAAATGGGATTGTTTATTTGGGGATTTTTATGACAGCTGTCTTTATGTCCATGCCAACTAAAGAATTTATTACCTATTTGTTTATTTCTTTAATCATTTTTTTATTTTTAAACGAAAAGAACTCTTTTCGGAAGGTACTTTTTACAGTGTTTTTTTTATTAGCCATTTTTGGAGTCTTTTATCGGCCATACTTTTTTTTGATCCCCATAATTGCAACAGGAATGTATGGAGCCATTTTAATCAATTTTAAGAATAAGATTTTTGCAGTTATTTTTTATGGATTATTGACAGCGGTATTTTTATCATTAATTTATGGAATTGTCGAAGGGCAATATTTTTCAGGAATTAGCAGGGAAGTGGTAAACAGTGGAAGAATAGGCTCTGCAGATGCCAATTCAGCTATTATTTCTCCAATAAAGCCAGACACCTGGTATGGCGAAACGATTGGAGTTTTTTATGGTTTTTTCTCCGTGAATGTACCTGTAAATGGATTGAAGTATATTTTTTCTCCTCAGATTTTAGTGTTCGTTATCTGGCAGCTTTTTCTGTTTTACATTCTTATAGTACGATTTTCAAGATGTATTGAATCAAGATCAGATCATAAAAATGAACTTTGGATTTTACTTATTCTGTTTTCTTTTTTTATTCTACAAGGCGTTTTTGAACCCGATTTAGGATCGGCTGTCCGACATAAAATAGGTGTTTTTCCACTAATTTATTATGCACTATACTATGACCATTTCAGAGAAAAACTTCAATAAAATATTCAATGGCTTTTTAACAGTTATAGCTATTGCCATGATTTTTAGAAAACCATGTACGTTGTTGATTATAGTCTTTGCCGCCTTTAATTTGTTTTTTATAAAGAAAACCAATTATACGAAACAGTCTTTAATTTTAATGGTACTTATTGCTTCTCCTTTATTGATAGAAATTATAATGTTCTGGAACAACGATTCTTTTTTGAAAGGAATGAAATCGTTAGAAAAATACAGTTCTCTGCTTGTTTTTTCTATGTTTATTTTAGGTAATTATCAGAGAATAAGATTTTATAAAATTCTTCGGTTTTATACTATTGCAACTACTATTTTATTATTATTTTTCTTTTTTAGATTTGTCGTTTACTATCCTGAGTTAATGAATAAATATCTCAATGGAATTGATTTATGGGAAATGGGTTATGCATTTTCCAACAGTATTGGGATTCATGCGCCGGCACTGAATATGCATCTTGCTTTTGTTTCAATCAGCTGTCTTTATTTTGTTTTGGAAGGATTTAGAACAAACGATCAAAAGGTATTGAGATGGATTAATTGTTTTGTTTTTGTGCTGTCTTTTTTCTTTATTCTTTTTGTAAATACAAGAATGGCATTATTCAATGTATTAATTGGTTTTATACTGGTTTTTTTCGGAGAAGTGTTTCGAAAATATAACTATAGAAAAGTACTGGGTCTTTTGGGTATTTTAATTGTGGTATTGGGAACGGTGTTTTTCTTTTTTGTCCAAAAGAATCCTTATATGAAAGAGAAGTATTCCTCGGTGACTTTTGCTTATATGGATAAAGTAGGAAAGCTTGATGAAATTGAAAATCCAGAAGCCAAAGTTTTTAACTCTTTGGTGACACGTGTTTCTATCTGGAAATCGGCATGGGAATTATCTTTACAGCATCTTCCTTTTGGTGTTGGAGCTTCAGACGGAAAGCCAGAATTAGTAAAGTATTTTAAACAGACAAAGCAGCATTTTTTAGCTAAATATGAATTTCCGACTCACAATCAGTTTCTTGATTATTTACTAAAATTTGGAATATTGGGACCAATTATAGTTTTGCTTTATATTGGGACTATTGGTTATTTAGGAATTGATTTGAAAAATGCAATCGTATTTTCTTTCTTTTTTCTTTTTTTCACTTCCAATCTCACCGATGATTTTTTGCTGCGTTTTGACGGAATCGCTTTCAGCGGATTGTGGATGTCTGTTTTTGCTAGTTATTGGATGCAGAAAAATACTGCTGATAAAGAGCCGACAATGCTTTGAAATTTTTGTTTTTATCAAATAAAGCATAACATCTTTTTAAGGCATTATTGCCAAATTCGATTCGGGTTTTCTCGTTTGTTAACAGTTCAAAATAGTTATCAAGTTCTTCAATGCTGTCAAAAAGAAAACCAGTTTCATTTGGAACAACAATGTCTTTATTTCCGATTACATTGGTTGCCAAAACTGGTTTTTTCATGGCCATTGCTTCTAATACAGCAATAGGAAGTCCTTCCCAAACAGAAGTCTGAATATAAATATCAATTGCATTGAGTTCTTTTAATGCTACTTTTCTATCCAAAGACCATCCTGTTATTCGAATATTTGGAGCAGTCAGCGCAGCATTTAATTCTCCGTCTCCGATCCATACAAAATTAAAATCTGGAAAACGCAGCGCAATATTGTTAAATAGTTCTGGGTTTCTTGCTGGAGTTATTCTGGCAACAATACCGATTGTTAGAACTTGATTATGATGCTCAATTGACTGATGCTGAATTTCTTCAATGTTAATACTGTTTCTTATCAAATGCGATTTCCCTATTTTTTGTGCTATTTCATATTCTGTATCACCGCAGGCAATGGTGACACCGCCAAAGAGTTTTGGAAAATTTTTTTCGATAGAGCGAAACAGACTTTTGGACAAAGAGGATATATCTGTTCTAAGAAAAGAATATCCATGTGGTGTATAGAATATTTTTTTTCTTTTAAATAATAAAAAACAAGCAATTCTTCCTAAAACACCAGCCTTCGAAGAATGAAGATGGATAATATCGGGATTTAGTTTTTTAAGTTCTTTCCTTAGTTGAAGTACTGCTTTAAAATCTTGAAAAGGGGCTATCTCCCGAAACATATCAACTCTTATAAGTGATACTCCTTTTGAGAACTCGGATCCGATTTTTTCAGGGTCAATTTCTTTGCGGTTTCCGCTATAGATAATAGTTGTAGAAATTTCTTTTCTTATTTGATCTTCTCCAAAATAATCAGACAAATCTTTGAAATAAGTATAAACGCCTCCTCCTAATGCTTCGATTATATGGACAACTTTCAAATTAAATAATTTTTAATGCAGCAAAAATATACTAAAGTAAATGAAATGCTTCTTTTTTGTGTATTCAAAAATTAAAAAAATTTAGTAAAAATTTAGATTGTCAGAAAAGGAAGCATTCTCTGTTAATCATTAATACAGAAAATAAAAAGGTAAAATATTTTACTATATTTGCTTTTAATGCTAAAATTTTGTGAAAATCAGCATATATAACTATGAAAAGAATACTCATTACTGGAGCGGCAGGATTTTTAGGTTCTCACTTATGTGACCGTTTCATCAAAGAAGGTTACCATGTAATTGGAATGGATAATCTTATCACTGGAGATCTTAAAAATATTGAGCATCTGTTCAAATTGGAACATTTTGAATTTTATCATCATGATATTACCAAGTTTGTCCATGTTCCGGGAAACTTAGATTATATTTTACATTTTGCTTCGCCGGCAAGTCCAATAGATTATTTAAAAATCCCAATCCAGACCTTAAAAGTAGGTTCGTTAGGCACACATAATCTTTTGGGATTAGCAAGAGTAAAAAAAGCCAGAATTCTTATTGCATCCACATCCGAAGTTTATGGAGATCCGTTAGTGCATCCGCAGACAGAAGAATATTATGGAAACGTAAATACCATTGGACCAAGAGGAGTATATGACGAAGCCAAGCGTTTTCAGGAATCCATCACAATGGCCTATCATACTTTTCATGGAGTAGAGACTAGAATTGTACGTATTTTTAATACTTATGGTCCTAGAATGCGTCTTAATGACGGACGTGTTATTCCTGCATTTATTGGGCAGGCAATTCGGGGAGAAGATTTAACTATTTTTGGTGATGGAATGCAGACCCGTTCTTTTTGCTATGTTGATGATCAGGTAGAAGGAATTTTTAGATTATTACATTCAGATTATGTTTATCCTGTAAATATTGGAAATCCAGACGAAATCACAATTAAGGATTTTGCAGAAGAGATTATTAAATTGACAGGAACAAGCCAAAAAGTAGTTTATCATCCATTACCAATAAATGATCCTTTACAGCGACAGCCCGACACTACCAAGGCGAAAGAATTATTAGGCTGGGAAGCTAAGGTAAATCGTGCCGACGGAATGAAAATTACTTATGATTATTTTAAATCATTATCCAAGGAAGAACTATCCAAGGAAGAACACAAGGATTTCTCTAAGTATATCAATTAGTGAAGACTACAACAGGAATATACTCGGGTTATATTAGACCATTTTCACGCTTAATAGATTTGATTATTATCATTTTTTTTACAGCGTATTTTTCGGGTATACCTGTTTTTCAAGATTATTATGCTTTTTTCATCAGTTGTGCGTGGTTTGTCATTGCAGTTAATTTAGGTTTCTATGAAGTCTATCGCTACACCAAAGTGACTACAATTTTGAATTGTACTTTAAAGCAGGCGGCTATTTATACTGTTTGCTGTTTTGCGATAGCTTATTTTTATCACGACAGCTACAGCTTGAATGCGATATTGCTTTTTACATCAGTATCGATAATAGTCATACTTGGTTGTAAATTGTTTATTTATTTCTTCCTTCGTAAATTCAGAATTCTATTTGGCAGAAATTCCAGAAGGGTAGTTCTCGTAGGAAAGCAAAGCAGCGTAAAGCCTTTGAAACGTTTTTTCGAAGAAAATCCAGATTATGGATACAAACTGATTGAAGTGTTTGATTTGAATCAAAATAAGGATGATGATTATTTCAGTCTGATTTTTTCTTCTATTTTGAACAATGATATTGACGAAATTTACTGTTCTATGCACGATTTGTCCAGTAAACAGGTTGAAGAATGTATTTTATTTGCTGACAATAATTTAAAAACACTCAAATTTATTCCAAGTAAAAAACAGTTATTGTCTTTAAATACTGTTTTTGAGTATTATGATTATATTCCGGTAATTTCACAACGGAAAATTTCTCTTGACGATACCCTGCACAAGATAATCAAGCGTGCTTTTGATATAATTTTTTCATTAGTAATTATAATCGGCATATTGTCTTGGTTAATCCCTATTTTGGGAATTATAATAAAACTAGATTCAAAAGGGCCGCTGTTTTTTGCACAAAAAAGAAATGGTTTGAATAATAAGGAGTTCAATTGTTTCAAGTTTAGATCAATGGCGATAAATAAATTGGCAGATGTTGAGCAGGCTTCTAAAAACGACAACAGAATTACCAAAGTAGGTAAATTTATCCGCAAAACAAGTATCGATGAATTACCGCAGTTTTTTAATGTTTTATTTGGAAATATGTCGGTAGTGGGTCCAAGACCGCATATGGTAAAACATACCAATATGTATGCAGAGCGAATAGATAAATTTATGGTACGCCATTTAATAAAACCAGGCATAACAGGTCTGGCTCAAACCAAGGGATTTCGAGGAGAAATTGAAACTGACAAAGATATTATCAATAGGGTACGATATGATATTTTTTATATCGAAAAATGGACGCTATTGTTAGATTTTAAAATCATTTTTTACACAGTTTATAATGCTTTAAAAGGAGATAAAAAAGCGTATTAAAATGGAAATTCCTTTAGTATCTATAATCACACCCTCTTTTAACTCTGAAAAATTCATTGCCGACACTATTCAATCGGTGCGGCATCAAACCTATCAAAATTGGGAAATGATTATTGTTGATGATTGTTCCAATGATAATACCGTTTCTATTATCGAACATTTTGCCTCTAATGATGAGAGAATACGTTTTTTCCAGCTGGATAAAAATTCAGGAGCTGGAATTGCCAGAGAAACTGCTTTATCAAAAGCCAAAGGAAAGTATATCGCTTTTTTGGATGCGGATGATTTATGGAAGCCATTAAAACTGGAAAAACAGCTTCAATTTCTGGAAGATAATAAAACACCTTTTACATTCTCTTTTTATGACTGTATAAATGAAGAGGGAAACCCGTTAAAAAAAAGGGTAGAAGCGCCAAGGAACCTTTCATACCGCCAATTGTTTTTCTGCAATTATGTTGGAAATCTTACAGGAATTTATGATGTAAATTATTTTGGAAAAATAGCTATTTCAACTACACGAAAACGTCAGGACTGGATGGTCTGGCTTACCATTTTGAAAAAAGTTAGGATGGCAAAACCAGTTCCTGAGAGTCTTGCTTTTTATCGCATTCGGGACAATTCGCTTTCGGCTTCGAAAGTGGATTTATTGAAACATAATTTTGCAGTTTACAGAAATTTTCACGGTTTTAATTTTGTAAGTTCGCTGTTTATTATGATTGGTTTTTTATTTACCCAATTGATAATAAAACCGTTTTACGTAAAGAAAATTTAGAATTATTTCTTGTATCCAATTTTTGTTCTAGGCTGTTCATTTTCTTTTTTATCAGCTAGTTCATCGAGATAGGAGAAAACCAATTCGATATTCTTATCATGGTTTTCCAGCTTTTTCTGAATTTGAAGGATGTCAATTTTAATTTCTGTGGTGTCCAAAAGCATTTGTCTTACTTTGGTAAATATTCTCATGATTTGAATATTCGTTTGAATGGCTTTGTCGCTATTGAGAATACTGGATAACATAAGAATTCCATGTTCAGTGAATACCATAGGAGCATATCGTAAACCCATCTTATCAGAATTGGAGGTCGCAATTTGCGACCTCCAATTTGTAAATTCTTCTTTTGTAAGTTCAAACATGAAATCATCAGGAAAACGCGAAATATTACGTTTAACTTGTTCTTTTAATCTTTTAGTTTCAATCCCATAAAGTAAAGCTAAATCACGATCAAGCATCACTTTTTGATTGCGGATAAAGTAAATTTTGTTAGAAATTAATTCTTCTGAAAGCAGTATTTCGTTTACCATATATTATTTCTTTAAGGTCGCAATATGCGACCACCAATTTTAAATTAAAAAAGATAAATATATGATTTTATTTACATTATAAAAAAGAAGTAAACTGTTTCAATTTGCCGCGATTGCTTCTTTCTAGAGTTGTTTTTCTGTTAAAAGTAAAAAGTAAATTGGGTTCAAGATAAAGTGAAACAGCTTTGTTAATCTTTTCGATTTGTTCCTCATTCAGTTCTGAATCACTCACATATTCCACTTCAAATGCGTTTATCTTCATTTGTTTGATGACAAATTCTTTTACGTTTCCATCGTCTTCGATGATGCTTTTGGTTACATAATAAAAGGTCAATCCAGGTGACTTTTTACCACTTGGCAAAATGGCCACATCATTGGTTCTGCCGATTAATTGTTTGAGGATTGGTTTCTTTAGTGTGCTTTTTTCATCCAAAATTCCAATGTCACCAAGATCGTATCGAATGAAAGGATGTGCTTTATTGAAGAGTGAAGTAATCACAATCCGTCCAGAAGTTCCGTTGGGAACTGCCTGATTATTTTCATCCAAAATTTCCACAAACAGTGTTTCGGAATTGACCTGCCATTCGCCGTCTGGATTTTGAAAAGCAATTAAGTCTAATTCTGAAGCGCCGTATTCATTGACAATAGGAATACCAAATTGTTTTTCCAACAGCAGTTTGTCTTCTTCAAAAAGCATTTCCGAAGTGACCATACATACTTTCAAAGTCGGACAGATTTCCTTTAGAATGATATTTTTTTTCTGTAAAAATTTAGCAAATAAAACTATCGATGAGGTATATCCGTTGATATAGTCGAATTTTTTGGTTTTAAAATCTTTCAGAAAACTTTCTAAAACTTCGTCTGACAAATTGAATATGGAAAACCGATACCGATGACTCAAAAAATCCTTAAAGCGTTCTTTTTTGTTTCCGATAAAATCCAGAGGAATACCATAAAATCGGGCTTGATAGGAAGAATTAAAATCGATTCCGAACCAGCCAAAACGATAAATGTTGGAAGCCCAAGTCAAGGCATGGCAAAATTTATTTTTGGCAAACACAAAAGGATGCCCGCTGGAACCAGATGTTTTGTTGAGGTAAACCGATTTTTCATTGTAACCCAAAGAAAGCCTTTCTGCTAAAGGTTTCTGCAGGTTTGTTTTGTTCAAAATAGGTAAATCAGACCAGTTTTTAAACGAATCTGTCTGCGCTAATGCTGCATAAAACGGATTATTCTTTAAATGAAAATTGACAATTTCTGCTTTTTTCTGTTCAATAAAATGTTCGAAATTTTCTTCTGGAATGGCAATAATTCTCTGCAGTTCAGCTTTGGCTTCCTTCATTGGGAAACCATTTATTTTTAGAGTCAGGTTGAATATTTTTAGCATCTGCAGGAATAAATTTCTTCAAAAATAATATTTAGCCGTCACTATTGAGGATTAAACGGCAACTTTTTGGGATATAATTATTTTTTACGTTCAAAACGGATTATTTTTGCACCACAACTTTTATAAAACTACACCATGAATATTTTACTATTAGGATCAGGAGGAAGAGAACATGCTTTTGCATGGAAAATGATTCAAAGTCCGCTTTGTGACACCCTTTTTGTAGCACCGGGAAATGCCGGTACTGCTCAAATTGCCAAAAACATAGACATCAGCGCCACTGATTTCGAAGCTATAAAAGCATTGGTTATCAAAGAAAATGTAGAAATGGTTGTTGTAGGGCCGGAAGATCCTTTGGTAAAAGGGATTTATGACTTTTTCCTAAATGATGCGGATTTAAAAAATATCCCAGTAATTGGTCCTTCAAAAATTGGAGCAACATTAGAAGGAAGTAAAGAGTTTGCTAAAGAATTTTTGATGAAACATAGAATTCCAACAGCAGCTTATGATAGTTTTACAGCTGAAACGGTTGAAAAAGGATGTAAATTTCTAGAAACATTACAGCCTCCTTATGTTTTGAAAGCTGATGGTTTAGCAGCTGGAAAAGGAGTTTTGATTATTCAGGATTTAGCGGAAGCGCAATCAGAATTAAGAAACATGTTAGTAGGCCAAAAATTTGGCGCTGCAAGTGCTAAAGTAGTAATCGAAGAATTTCTTGACGGAATCGAATTAAGCTGTTTTGTTTTGACAGATGGGAAAAGCTATAAAATTCTTCCAACGGCCAAAGATTACAAACGAATTGGCGAAGGTGACACGGGTTTGAATACAGGCGGAATGGGAGCTGTTTCTCCAGTTCCTTATGTTGATGCTGTTTTGATGGAAAAAATTGAAACCCGTATTGTAAAACCAACTATCGAAGGTTTTCAAAAGGATGGAATCGCATACAAAGGTTTCGTATTTATTGGACTGATCAATGTTAATAATGAACCAATTGTCATCGAATATAACGTAAGAATGGGAGATCCGGAAACGGAAGTAGTTGTTCCAAGATTAAAATCGGATTTAGTAGAATTGTTTTTGGCTGTTGCCAATGAAAAACTGGACGAGTTCAATCTTGAAGTGGATGAAAGAAGCGCAACTACCGTTATGATAGTATCGGGAGGTTACCCTGAGGATTTTGAGAAAAGAAAAGTGATTTCAGGTTTAGAATCAGTTACCGATTCTATCGTTTTTCATGCGGGAACCAAATTAGACAATGGAAACGTGGTGACGAATGGCGGAAGGGTAATGGCAATTACTTCTTATGGAGATAATTTTCAGGAAGCCCTGAATAAATCATACCAAAATGTAAATAAACTGCATTTTGAAAAAATGAATTTCAGAAAAGATATAGGTTTCGATTTAATCTAAAATAAAAAACACGAATTAAACAATATTAAAAGTTCAATTCGTGTTTTAATTTTTATTTGGATTGGAGATTATTTTTCGTCACCCAAAAAAGAATGTGCTGTAGTATCTTGATATTCTTCTCCGTTTTCTTTTTGTAATTTCAATTGTTTAATCCAATAAACGATAGCAACTGCACAAATAATCATAAAGATCCAGTTGATAGTATTGGCACCAAACCAAGTTTTAAGTTCTAATGAACGCAAAAAGTCTAAGGGAGCGAATAAAATATTTACGAATAAGTATTGAATTCCTTCAAAAAATGATGTCATAATATATCTCTTTAATTTTTTTATTATTTTTTTTGTTTTGGAATTTTGAACGTTAAAAAAAAGAATTCATCAGAATCTTTTTTAATCTTGCCTAATTCCTTTTTAAACAAGTATTATATTTACAGTCACAAAAGTATAAAATATCCTTATGATAACAAGTGTTTTTAGAAAATCTACACCATTTAATTTTTCTTTGGTTGTTATTTTAATGCTGGTTTTCTTTTTTCTATATCAAATTCAAGATGTAACTTGGACTAATTCTGTTATTCTTATTCTTCAAAAAACCGGTTTATTTCTGATTTTATTTGCAACCGTTTTTCTTACTAGTTTTATATCCAAAAAGAATGGACTGAGCAGGGACAGTACTTACACGGCTTTTTTTGCTTTTTTATACTTGATTTTTTTTCCAGATTTATTCAACAATCCCAATTTAATTCTGTCCAATTTTTTTGTTCTCTTGGCCATTCGAAGGCTTATTTCTCTGCAGACGCTGAAAGAATCAAAAGAGAAGCTTTTTGATGCTTCATTGTGGATTTTTATTGCAGCTTTATTTCAATTTTGGAGTATTTTATATATCCTTTTGGTATTTATATCGGTCATATTTCATGTTTCCAGTGATTATAGAAATTGGGTTATTCCATTTATAGCTCTTTTTGCTGTGTCTATTTTATTTGCTGCCTGCTCTTTAATTTTTGATATAAACAGCATTGCATTTTTAAAAGAGAGCAGCCAAATAGATTTTGACATTGATTATTTCACTAATAATTATCAAAACGCCTCTTTTTCTATATACATTACTGTGGCATTATTTTTTATAATTTCGACTTTTTCCACCTTATCGAGCAGACCTTTGGTGCTGCTTTCATCTTATAAAAAAGTTATTGCATCATTCTTTATCGGAATTTTAGTTTTTGTTCTATCTGCCAATAAAAGCAATGAAACACTGGTTTTTACATTTGCACCATTGGCGATTCTGTCAACATCTCATATCGAAATATCGCAGCCTAAACTGAAAGAAGAAATTGTGTTATTTGTGCTTTTGGCGTGCAGTTTATTTGCATTTTTCTCCCAGTTATAATTTGGTTCCATAAGAGAGATCCCCGGCATCACCCAATCCAGGGACAATATAGCTTTTATCATTAAGTTTTTCATCGAGTGAAGCAATCCAAAGATGGCATACATCTGGTAAATTTTGTTTTAGATAAGCAACGCCTTCAGGAGCGGCAATAATTACAGCAATATGGATTTCTTTGGGAGTGCCCCGTTCGGTTAATTTATTAAAAACGGCAGCAATAGATTGTCCGGTAGCAAGCATAGGGTCTACCAGCAAAATATTTTTTCCGTTAAAATCGGCAACTGCCTGATAATCTAAATGAATTTCAAAAAAATCATCATTATTGGGATGATGTCTGTAGGCCGAAATAAAACCATTTTCTGCATTGTCAAAGTAGTTTAAAAAACCTTGGTGTAAAGCTAATCCTGCCCTCAGGATAGAACATACAACCAGCTGATCAGCAATTTCGGTAGTTTTTTTAATGCCAAGAGGGGTTGTAGTTTCGACATCTTTGTATTGAAAAGACTGACTCATTTCGTAAGCCATAATTTCGCCGATACGCTCTATGTTTCTGCGAAAACGCATACTGTCTTTTTGAATATCAACATTACGGATTTGACTTAAAAAATGATTCAGCACGCTATTTTTCTCCGATAAATAATGAATTTCCATGGAATTGTGATTAGAAATTTAATTTGTGTCGTTTTTTTATACTATCAAAAGTATAAAAAGTATCTTTGTGTTTCTAAAATCATAAAGATATGTTTTCAAAATTAGCTTATTCAGTATTTGAGCAAAGTATAAAAGATTATCATGTATTTGATAATGTTGACCAGCCTATAAACAATCCTTTTCCAAAAGATAAATTCGAACATTTATTGTACCTAAAAAATTGGATTGACACTGTTCAATGGCATTATGAAGATATTATTCGTGATCCGAATATTGATCCAGTTGCTGCTTTGACATTAAAGAGAAAAATTGATGCTTCGAACCAGGAACGTACTGATATGGTAGAATATATCGACAGTTATTTTCTTCAAAAATACAGCCAGATAGTTGTTAAAAATGGTGCAAAAATTAACTCCGAAAGTCCAGCTTGGGCATTTGACAGATTGTCTATTTTGGCTTTGAAAATTTATCACATGAATGAGGAAGCTACACGTGCCGAAGCTTCACAGGATCACAGAGATAAATGTCAGGCAAAATTGAATATCCTTTTGGAACAAAGAAGCGATTTGTCGACGGCAATCGAAGAATTATTGACAGACATCGAAAACGGAGATAAATTCATGAAAGTGTACAAACAAATGAAAATGTACAATGACGATGAATTGAACCCTGTTTTGTATCAAAATAAGAAGTAAGTAAAATTTATTTGAACCATTAAGGAATTAAGAGAATTAAGCAACACTTAATAAACTTAATCTCTTAATGGTTTTTTTATATCAATAGTTAATTGCAAAAAAAAATCCAACATATCGCAGTCATGAGACTCTCTGCAATGGGTGATGTTGCGATGACCGTTCCTGTTTTGCGTGCTTTTGCGAATCAGTATCCGGAAATAAAAATCACGGTAATTTCGAGGCCTTTTTTCAAACCTTTTTTTGACGGAATTCCAAATCTTTCTTTTTTTGCTTTTGATGAAAAACAAAGACATAAAGGTTTCTTTGGACTGCTTCGGTTATTTCAGGATTTGAAAAACTTGCAGATTGACGCTTTTGCCGATCTGCATAATGTTTTGCGTTCCAAAGTCGTTCGTACGCTTTTTGCCTTGAGCGGAAAAAAAATCGCTTCAGTTGACAAAGGCAGAGAAGAAAAAAAAGCCCTTACCCGTGCCGAAAACAAAATCTTCAAACCACTCACAACGATGTTTGAAAGACACGAAAAAGTCTTTGACGAACTTGGTTTTCCAGTAGATTTATCAAATCCGGAGTTTCCAAAAAAATCAATTTTAGACGAAGAAGTGATCGGTATAATTGGAGAAAATAACCAAAAACTTATCGGAATTGCTCCTTTTGCACAATACGATTCCAAAGTATATCCTCAAGATTTAATGCAGGAAGTTATCAATCTGATGGCAGAAAATAAGAGTCAAAAAATCCTTCTTTTTGGAGGAGGAAAAAAAGAAATCGAAATTTTAAATCAGCTAAGTTTAGGCAAAGAGAATGTCATCAATATGGCTGGAAAAATTAAGTTTCCTCAGGAATTACAGCTCATCAGTAATCTGGATGTAATGCTTTCTATGGATTCTGGAAATGCTCATATTGCGGCGATGCTGGGTGTAAAGGTGATTACGCTTTGGGGCGCAACTCATCCGTATGCCGGTTTTTCACCTTTTAATCAGCCACTGGAAAATGCTTTGGTTTCGGATAGAAATTTGTTTCCAAAAATACCAACTTCTGTATATGGGAATAAAATTACTGAAGGCTATGAAGATGCTATGCGAACAATTTCTGCAGACTCTATTATTAAGCAATGTAAAAATATATTGTATTCATAATTTAAAGGCTTGTATTAACCCAATCCTTATTTCTTTTTCCGATGGGATAATTATCAAATTATTAACAATTATCCTATCGAATATTAATAAACAAAATACTACTTTAGTTTCAAAAAATATTAGCTTATAAAAATTGTTGTCCAATAGGAATATTAAATAATTTTCCAATCTTTTTCCTTATCTGGAGAAGACTTAGTGAAGAAAAATTAATAAATTAATTTTCTATTTTGTTTGGTATACAATTAATTAGTAATAACTCACTTTTTATCTGAAGTTTCTAAAGAATTTTGAAGACTTAATACGAAATATATAAAATTTTTATGCCGAAAATTACACTTACAATTGCATTTTTGTTCTTATTTTCTTTATCTGCGTTTTCTCAAAAAGCAAATCTCTCTGGTGTTTTAACAGAGGATAGCGAAAAAACCCCTGTTTATAATTCAGTTGTAGCTTTATTAACCCCTAAAGATTCTATTCTATATAAATTTACCCGATCGGATAAAGAGGGAAAGTTTAACTTCAAAAATGTAAAGTCAGGAAATTATATCTTGATGACAGCACATAGCTTATATGCCGATTATTTAGATTCCATATCCGTTGTTGAAAAGGATAAAAATATAGGAACGATTGCTTTGATAAGCAAAATGAAACTGCTTCGAGAAGTAATTATAAAAACCGGTTCTATTCGTATTAAAGGTGATACTACAAGTTACAGAGCAAGCGATTTTAAAGTCGATGCCAATGCAAATGTCGAAGAATTACTAAAAAAACTGCCAGGAATTCAGGTTGATAAAAATGGTACTATAAAAGCTATGGGGGAAAAAGTAGAAAAAGTATTGGTAGATGGCGAAGAATTTTTTGGAGATGATCCTGGTATGGCTGTAAAAAATCTGCGTGCAGATGCAGTAAAAGAAGTACAGGTTTTTGATAAAAAAAGCGATCAGGCGGAGTTTACAGGAATTGACGATGGCGAGACAAAAAAAACAATTAATTTAAAATTGAAGGAGGACAAAAAGAAAGGGTATTTTGGTAAAATAGATGCCGCGAACGGACCATTAATAGCAATTGCCCCAAGGTATAATACAAATGTTCTGTTAAGCAGTTTTAAGGGGAAAAGAAAACTATCTGCTTTTTTATTAAATGGCAATACAGGTCAAGATGGCTTGGACTGGCAAGATAGTGAGAAATATGGTACGAGAGATGATAATGTTAATATGAGCATGGATGATGATGGAAATATAAATTATGAATGGACAGGAGGGAATACAGATGATGAACCTTATGTTGATACTCAAAATGGTTTTATCAAAAACACTAATGCAGGATTGCAGTACAGTAACAAGTGGAATGATAAACAAACACTAAATGTTTCTCCAAAATATAATAATCAGATTTATACAAACACTAACAGCAGGAGCACTCAGACGCAAGTAGGTCAATCTCAATTGAATGAGAACACAGCAACAGTAAGTAATGTAAATCGAAGTAATTTTAAGTTAAATGTTGCTTATGATGTAAAATTAGATTCGGTAAATTCGATAAAATTTACTGCGAAAACCAATTTATACAAGACCGATAGTGATGAATTTATAAATGGAACTACCACTGGAGATAATGGATTGTTAAAAAACAAACAGGAAAAAACATTTACTACAGATTCAGACAAGCAGTCTTTTTCGGCAAGCATTTTGTTTAAGCATAAATTTGCTAGAGCCAGACGTACATTCTCTGTAAACAGCAGCTGGAACAGTCTAAATACCAATTCAAATAATTTTTTAAAATCTTCAAACGAAAGTTATGATGGAGGTGTTTTCTCGAGCAGGAATGATATAAATCAAAATAAAACTGGTGAGAAATCAAACCAAAATATTGCTGTCAATATTGCTTATACAGAGCCTGTAGGAAAGAAATTTGCATTGCAGCTTGCCTATCAAATTACGCATAACAGCGGAGATAGTAATTATTTGACTTATAATTATTCAGACGTTACTGGTAATTATGATTCGCTGGATCATTCTTTATCTAACGAGTTCAATCAGAGTATAACAACCAATAAGCCAATTATAAAATTGAGTTACAATGCCAAAAAAATAAATTATAGTTTTGGAAGTGGTTTTGGTTTTACTTCATTTGATTTACAGGATCAGACTTTAGATAAAGAGTACAAACGTAATTATACTAATTTTTATCCAGCAGCAAATTTGTCTTATAAATATGCAAGTAACAGTAATTTGCGTTTTAGATATGAAGGAGGAACTAAACAGCCAACATTAGACCAATTACAGCCTTTGAGAAACAATCAGGATTTTTTTAATCAAATTATTGGTAACCCTGATTTAAAGCAGTCTTTTACTAATAGTATAAACATATCGAATAGCAGTTATAGTATCTTGACAGAATCCCAATTCTATCAAAATATATCTTTTAGAACAACAACAAATTTAATTTCCTATAATAAAGATATCGATTCAGAAAGTGCCAAAACAACCACCAAACCCATAAATACAAACGGTAATTTTTCTGCCAATTTATATTTTGCTTATGGATTTAAAGTAAAGAAATTGGATTTACGAATTTATTGCAATCCATCAGTTAGCTACAACAAATCAATAATTAGTATTAATAACGTACTTAATGATTCTAAGACTCTAAATTCTGGATTATCAGTTTATTTAAATAAATTCAAGGAAAAGAGGTATGAGATCAGTTTAAGTAATACTTTTTTGAATAATAGAAACAGTACTTCTTTAAATGACGATATAAAATCATTTAACACTAATAATTTGTCGTTGGATATGGGTATTTATTTTAGAGAAAAATGGAAATTATCCACAGATTATAATTTATACTCTCGTCAAAAAACGGTAGATTTTCAAACTAATCTCAACAATCAATTGTGGAATGCAAGACTTCAGCGGACCTTCAAAAAAGATGAGTTTACGGCCTATATTATGGTACGTGATATTTTGAATCAAAATATTGGAATCAATAGATATGTGTATGAAAATGTAACTGGAGAGGAAAGAAACGACAGGCTTCAAAGATATGCTATGTTAGGTTTTACTTGGAATTTTAAAAACAAATGAGAGTAAAAAAATAAATTAGTATTTCCTTAGTACCAGAATATACACTTTGGCAATGCTATTTCGATATTTTTTAAAGCAGAATCCCAAAAAAATAATTATCAAAAGTCAAAATATGAAATCAATATTTTTTTTTATTGCAATACTAATTTCTACAACGAGCTCAAAAGCGCAGCAATTTATAGATAAAGCAGTAGTTGAATATGAAGTAAGCACCAATCTCAAAAAAACGATGAGTAATGATAGCTGGGACGAGAAGATGAAAGAAAACATTTCCGACTTAAAAATATCGTATTACACATACACTTTTGAAAACAATAAAAGCATTTACAAATTTGACAGGTGGAGCCCAAAAACAAGAATACCAAAAAATGAAAAAGATGCAGATGAAGAAAACAGCTGGTATTCTGATTTTACCAGCGGAACAATGAGTATGCAAAAGCAAATAGTTGGAACTAATTTTGTGGTAGTCGACAGTATATTAAATATTGAATGGAAGATTACAAACGAAAATAGAGAAATAGCAGGTTATAATTGTCGAAAAGCGGTGGGCAGAATAATGAATGATGTGTATGTATTTGCTTTTTACACAAACGATATAACCATATCTGGAGGTCCGTGTACAGTAAATGGTTTGCCGGGTTTAATATTAGGGCTTTCCATACCAAGATTATACACCTCATTTATTGCAACAAAGGTAGATTTAAAAAGGATCGATAAACCCGAAATAAAACCCATTAGTGCTAAAAAAGTGTATGATTTGGCAGGGCTGAAGTCATTGATAGAAGATAAAACAAAAGATTGGTTTATCTATGGCGATGATAAAGAAGAAAATAAAAGACAAAAAAATATGTTTTTGTGGAATGCTTTTTTATAATTTTCAAAAACTTTAAACCTCATTATTCAAAGCAAAGACTGCAAAAGGATTCATAGCCAAATTCCGTTTTCCCTGCATCTTGTAATCAAAAATCTTTTTAGATTAGAAATAGATTCTTCAAAATCAGGTGGTTCTAACCCGAATCTTAAAAATTCCTGCTGTTGTTTTTCTGTTGCTTCGCATGCTTTTACGATTTCTTTTAGCATATCGAGCATAATGAGCTGCTTGTTTCCGTTTTGATCAAATTTCAAATCAGCCAGTTCGTCCTGTAATTTTTCGCAATAGCCTAAAAGATGCTCTACTTCATTTTCTTCAAGAAGATGAGGCTTGTTTTTGAATAATTCTCTCGGGTTTTTCATATAAAAAATGCGATTAGTATTCGAAAATAAGACTGAACCAGACCCTGTAAAATTCTGATTGCTATTAGATTCTAAAATAAGCTATCTAAAATTTATTTCTAAACATCATCATAATCTACTTTTATCGTAGCTGTAGTCGGATGTGCTTGACAAGTCAGGATTAAACCTTCGGCAATTTCTTTTTCAGTAAGAATTGAGTTTTTCTTCATTTCGGCTGCGCCTTCTGTTACTCGGGCGAGACAGCTGCTGCAAATACCGCCTTGGCAGGAATAAGGAGCGTCTATTCCCTGTTTTAGGGCAGCATCAAGAATGCTCTGTTTTTGAGACATTTCAAAACTTGTTTCTTCATCATCAACCAAAACTGTAATTTTAGAATGACCGCTTAAGGATTGACTGATAGTCTGTTCTTTAGAAGAAGAAGTGAAAAGCTCGAATTTTATAGCCGATTCTTTTACGTTTTTTTCTTTTAGAACATTAGAAACGGTATTGATCATTTCTTCGGGACCGCACAAATAAAATTTGTCAAATTCCATTGTAGCATGCTTTGTATTCAATGTATAATTTACAGCTGCTTTGTCAATTCGTCCAAACAATGCATTTTCGGCATTAACTCTGCTGTATACATAATCAACAAACAGACGGCCAACATACTGCAGCTGTAAATCGTGCAGTTCCTGATGAAAAATAGTTTCTTCAGGAGATTTGTTTCCGTATACTAGTGTAAAGGAACTTTTCGGCTCACTTTTCAAAACAGATTTTATGATGGATAAAATTGGAGTAATTCCGCTTCCTGCTGCAAAAGCGATATAGCTTTTTTGGCGGTCATTTTCAGGTTCAAAAATAAATTTCCCTTCTGGTTTTCCTACCTCTAGGATATCACCAGCCTTTAATTTTGTATTTGCAAATTGTGAAAAAAGACCGTCTTTTACTGCTTTTACTGCAATTCTCAATTCACCGCTTCCAGGTGCTGAACAGATAGAATAGGCACGACGGATTTCGGTATTGTCTAATGTCAATCGTAAATTAATGTATTGACCGGCTATGAAATCATAATTGGATTTTAATTCTTCGGGTACATTAAAAAGTATAGAAACGGCATCTTTGGTTTCGCGTTTTACTTCTTTTACAATTAATTTTAGAAAATTTGGCATGAGATTGTTTTTTTGCAAAAGTAATAAAACTATTTAGGATTAAAAGAATATCATACAGTTCAAAATAGTTTTTACTTTTTTTTGTGTAACATTTTCCTACTCTAAAAGACTCATTTATAAAACCAAAATAAAAAACCATGTTTGCAAAATTTATTTATCTTGAATGGAAATCTTTTACGAGATCAGCTTCTTTCGCTTCAAGTCTGGCCTTGAAAATATTGATGGGATTTCTGGTTCTTTATTTTACTGTTCTTTTCTTAGCAATGGGTGTTGGAGCATTTTATATTCTAAAGAAAATGCAGCTGGATCCGTTGGTTACAGTAAACAAGTTCTTAATTTATTACTTTGTAATGGATTTGATTGTACGCCTTTTGCTTCAGGCAATTCCAGTGATGAACATTAGGCCTTTATTAACGCTGCCTTTTAAGAGACCAACAATTGTTCATTTTTCTTTAGGAAAAACAGCTTTATCTTTTTTTAATGTAACGCATGCATTTTTCTTTGTTCCTTTTTGCGCTGTTTTGCTATATGAAGGCTATGATCCAATAAGCGTTATTCTTTGGGGAACAGCTCTTTTTTCATTAGTTTACTGCAATAATTTTTTGAATATTTTATTGAATAACAAAGATAATTTACTGGGTGTTTTTATTGCGGTAACAGTAATTTTGGCTGGATGCCAATATTATAAAATCTTTGATGTTACAGCTTATGTTTATCCGTTTTTTGAAGCGTTATTTCATACCAAATGGGCTTTTATAATTCCAGTGCTGGTCTTGTCCGGTCTCTATTATTGGACATATAATTATCTAAAAGGCGATTTGTATCTGGATGCGGGATTATCTGTCAAAAATGATATTGCCAAAACAGAAAACCTGACTTGGTTAAATCAATTTGGGACTTTAGGAACATTTTTGAAAAACGACATTAAATTAATCAAAAGAAATAAACGCTCAAAAACGACAGTTGGAGTCAGTATAATGTTTTTGTTTTATGGTTTACTATTTTTCTCGGGCGGAGTAGAGGCATATGATAAACCAATAATGCACATTTTTGCAGGAATATTTGTCTCGGGCGGATTTTTATTCACTTTTGGACAGTTTGTTCCAAGTTGGGACAGTTCTTATTATCAATTGATGATGACACAGAATATTCCGTATCGCGGTTATTTGAGTTCCAAATGGTGGCTTGTAGTTATTGCAACTGTTATTTCTACAATTTTAGCATCGTTCTATTTGTATTTTGGCTGGCAGGTATATCTTACCATAGTTGCTGGAGCGATTTATAATATAGGTGTTAATTCACATCTTGTATTATTAGGAGGAGCTTTTACAAAAACACCAATCGATTTATCAATGTCAAAAGGGGCTTTTGGTGATAAAAAATCATTTAATGTAAATACAATGCTGCTTACATTGCCAAAATTACTCTTACCGGTATTTTTATATTGGCTGGGTTCCTATTTAATGAATCCAAAACTGGGACTTGCTTTTGTAGCTTTGGCCGGGGTATTAGGGTTTATGTGTAGAAATGTAGTTTTTTTAATGATAGAAAAAATTTATAAAAAAGAGAAATATAAAACTATCGAAGCCTACAAACAGAAACAATAACAATTTCAATGAAAAGCGTAGAATAATATTGAAATTTTTAAATCCAAAATCAGCAATCTAAAATTAGAAATTACCATGATACAAGTAAATAATCTTTCCAAAAAATACAGCGAGACAACCGTTTTAAATATAGAATCATTAGAAATTCCAAAAGGACAGAGTTTCGGATTAGTGGGCAATAATGGAGCAGGAAAAACTACTTTTTTCAGTTTATTACTGGATTTAATTCACCCTACAACAGGAAGTATTTTAAATCATGAAATTCAGGTAAATAAGAGCGAAGACTGGAAACCTTTCACTGCTTCTTTTTTAGACGAGAGTTTTCTGATAGGATATTTAACTCCCGAAGAATATTTTTATTTCATTGGAGATTTAAGAGGTCAAAACAAAGCTGATGTTGATGCACTGTTGGCGCAGCATGAAGAGTTTTTCAATGGTGAAATTCTTAAAAATAAAAAATACTTAAGAGATTTGTCAAAAGGAAATCAAAAGAAAGTTGGGATCATTGCAACTTTGATTGGTAATCCAGAAGTCATTATCCTAGACGAGCCTTTTGCTAACCTGGATCCAACAACAGTAATCAGACTCAAAAAAATAATTAAAGAACTGGCAGATAATCCAAACGTAACAATATTGGTTTCCAGCCATGATCTGCAGCACACAGTTGAAGTTTGCGATAGAATTGTAGCTCTTAATAAAGGAGAATTGGTAAAAGATATTCAGACTTCAAAAGAAACGCTGCAGGAATTGGAATTGTTTTTTGCGGTTTAAATTTATATATTACAAAAAGAAACGTATTTTTACAAGTCATTATACTAAAATACTTTTTAGAAAGTTTAATGATTTAAACGTTTTCCCTTGAACAGCAATACGTCAAAATACATTTTAGCCATAATCTTTATATCTTTCCTGGTAGCCTGTTCTACCAAGAAGGATACTTTTTTGGCTAGAAATTCTCATGCTTTGAGTACAAAACTCAATATATTGTACAATGGACAAATTGCTTTAGACAAAGGCATCAAAGGAATAAATGACAATACTGCCGAAAATTTCTGGAAACGGCTGCCAGTCGAAAAAATGCAGATTACAGATGATGTGCCAGTGGATGGAAAATCTAAAAATGCCGATTTTGAATTAGCTGAGGCCAAAGCAACCAAAGCCATTCAGAAGCACTCTATGAATATTGGCGGGCATGAAAAAAACTATCAGATAGATGAGGCTTATTTATTGCTGGGAAAATCGAGATATTACGATCAAAGATTTATTCCTGCGCTAGACGCATTTAATTACATTCTTTATAAATATCCCAACAGCAGTAATATTTATGATGCAAAGATTTGGCGAGAAAAAACAAATGTCCGTTTAGGAAATGAAGCGGTCGCTATAAAAAATATTTCAAAACTCATTAAAGACAATGAGTATATGAAAAAAGATATTAAAAAACAGAAGCTAAACAAGCAGGAATTCGCTAATGCGAACGCAATCTTGGCCAGTGCTTTTTTAAATTTAGAAGAGAAAGACAGTGCTGTAGCAAAGTTAAAACTAGCTAATCAATTCACCAGAATTCATGAGGAGAGAGAGCGTTATTCTTTTTTGCTAGGCCAGCTGTATGAAGAATCGGGGCAAAAAGACAGTGCTATTTATTTCTATCAGACGGTTATCGACATGAATAGAAAAGCCGAAAGAAAATTTGTTATCCAGGCCTACGCAAAAAAAGCGCAATTGTCAGATTACAAGGATGAGGACTACGACCTGTTTGTCAAAAAATCTAAAAAGATTATGGAAGACAGAGAAAACAGACCCTATCTGGATGTGATTTATCATAGTATCGGAATCTTTTATGATCATCATAATGAAAAAGAAAAAGCTTTAGATTTTTACAATGCTTCTTTAGAAAAAAAATCTTCTGACTCCTATTTGAATGCTTCCAATTATAGAAACATTGGAAATTTGTATTTCAAGCATACTGAATATCTCAGTGCGGCCAAAAGCTATGATAAATGTTTGGGACTATTGGATCCTAAAACCAGAGAGTTTCTTCAGATTTCAAAAATCAGAAAAAATTTAGATCAGGCTATTGTTAATGAGACAATCGCTAAAAGAAATGACAGCATTATTTATGTATATAATTTAAAAGAGCCTGAGCAGATTGTCTACTACGAGAATTATATTCAAAAATTAAAAAGCAGTGATGAGCTTAAAAAACTGTTAGAGGAGAAACAGAAAAAAATAGAAAATAACATTTTGTTAAATGGAAATCAAAATAATCCAGATCCAGCAATTCCTAATCCAAATGTAGAATCTATAAGTTTACCGGCTAATATTCCTGATACGCCTTCATCTCCAATTGCTAATACCTTTTATTTTTATAATCCGAATACGGTGGCGTATGGAAAATTAGAGTTTAAGAGAATCTGGGGAAACAGGATTCAAAACAGTTATTGGAGATTTTCATCGGGAGCAAATTCAGGAGCAGCTTCTGGAGCAAACGCTGCAGGAGAAATCACTGTTGCACCATCAGATGATAAACGAGCCGCTCCAATGGCTGTGAATGAGAAATATACCACTGATTATTATCTGAAGCAATTGCCAAAATCACAAAAAGAGATTGATAGTATAAGCAAAGAAAGAAATGCAGTTTATTATGAATTAGGAGTTATTTATAAAGAAAAGTTCAAAGAATACGATTTGGCTTCCAATAGATTAGAACAATTATTATTGTACCAGCCTGAAGAAAAACTAATTATTCCCACTAAATACAATTTATATAAAATCTACGAAATTACTAATGCTGCTAAAGCAGAAGGCATTAAAAAGGAGTTAGTAAGCCAATACCCTAATTCGAGATATGCACAGATTATTACAAATTTAAATACGGCTCAAGGAGCAGGCATAGGTACTCCGGAAGGGGAATATGATAATTTATACCGACAGTTTAAGCAGGAATCTTTTGCATTAGTTTTGAGTCAGGTCGATGGTTTAATCAGCAATTTTGCAGGTGAAGCTATTGTACCAAAATTTGAACTGCTGAAAGCAAATACTATAGGAAAGTTATATGGATTGGCAGCTTATAAAAAAGCAATACAATATGTTGCTGATAATTATTCAAACAGTGAAGAAGGAAAAGATGCTGAAGAAATTCTCAAAACCCAGATTCCGCTTTTGGAACAAATGAAATTTAGTACCACGGATAACAATAACTGGAAAGTTGTTTTTAAAATAGATAAAAATGACACTAAACTTGAAACAATAATTGAAAGCAGGATAGCTTTGTTTTTTGCCAATGAAAATGTAGAAAGGCTAAAATATACCTGTGATTCCTATTCTGAAAAGGAAAGTTTTGTTTCAATAACCGGTATACATTCGCAATCGTATGCACAATTCGTTGCTGCTCTTTTTGCTGAGAATGAACAATATAAAATCAGCCAGCCAGGAATTATTATTTCTGGTGAAAATTATAAAATAGTTCAAATCAAGAAAAATTTTGAAGAATATCTTTCATTAAAAAAACTGTAATTATGTTTGATAAAAAGCCCAAATCCTACACAGACCTTTTAGGAAAGACAAATAGAATAGTCGAAGGGACTACTATACACGGAGATATTATTTCGCCAGCCGATTTTAGATTGGACGGGGAGCTGATAGGAAACTTTACATCTAATGGTAAATTAGTAATTGGACCTTCGGGCAGTATCAAAGGAGATATTATTTGTAATACAGTAGACATAGAAGGAAAATTTGAAGGCAAAATAAAGGTAGAAGGCCTTTTGAATATAAAAGAATCAGCCAATATTATTGGTGAGGTCGAAATTGGCAAACTGGCGGTAGAACCAGGCGCTGTCTTCAATGCTTCCTGTGTTATGTTTACAAAAACTGTAGCTCCAGCAAATGCCGACAAATAACTCCCCAAAAAAGAACAACTACAATAAATGGCTGGCCTTGATTAATATTCCCATCCAAATGGGAGTTATTATCTTTTTGTTTTCTTATTTAGGAAATTGGCTGGATGAGAATCATCCAAGTACCAAAGTATATTATGTAAAAATAATGGTAATGGCCGGTGTTTTTTTGGCACTGTATAATGTAATCCGCCAAGTAAACGAAATAAATAAAAACAATAATAGTAAAGTGTAATGAGTTTAAAAAAAATGTATTCTTTTTTTGTTTTAATAGGTGCCGCATTCCTATTATATGTAATTCATAAAATGGTTTTCTATGTTTTAAACATTAAAGAAGCGTCTTTTCATTATTCACTGGAAACACTTTATTTCTTTTTCCTGGCTTTGTCGGCAGTTATTTTCAAGGTTTTATTAACAGTCAAAGAAAAAAGTTTTGACAACGTAGGAATGTCGTTTCTTTTGGTGACCAGTGTTAAGATGGTTTTTTGTTACTTGATTTTAAGACCGTTATTGCAGACTCCAAAGTTAGATAATCCTGCGGAACGAATAAATTTCTTTATCCTGTTTATTGTCTTTTTAACAATTGAGACACTTTTTACGATACGCTTAGTAAACGAAAAGCAATAATCAATATCGCTGTGAATCAAATTCTCAAAAAAATACGATTATAATCCTTTTGAGTATTAATAAAAAATGTACCTTTGCACCAAATTTTAGAATCGTTAAAAAATAAGATATTTAAGAGATATGGTGATTTCCAACAAAGCACTTAGATTTATTATAGCGACTTTCGTTATATGTCTTCCTTTTATTAGTTTTGCAAACCCTGAAACTGCTACTACAAATGCTCAAAATGTAGAATCTCACGAAGGTTCGAAATCAGGTCATGAAGCTCACGGTGAACCTACAGATGTGAAATCTAAAGTTAAGGCATTTATAAAACACCACGTTTTAGATTCTCATGAATTTTCTTTTTTTCAAGATGATGAAACAGGAGAACATTATGGATTTCCATTACCAATTATTATTTGGGACGGTGGACTTCAAGTTTTTTCTTCTTCAAAATTTGAGCACGGTGAAGCTGTTGCCGAATCAAACGGAAACTACTACAAATTAAATCACCATGACGGAAAAATTTACAAAACAGATGCTGCTGGTACTATAACCGAAGATGAAGCAACAGGTTTTCCAGTAAATGAGCGTCCTTTGGATTTGTCAATTACAAAATCAGTTTTGTCTATAATAATAGCGGCTATTTTAATGTTCTTCATTTTTTCAGGTTTAGCAAAATCTTATGCTAAAAATAATGGAATCGCTTCTGGAGCAGCTCGTATCTTTGAGCCACTTGTAATATATGTACGTGATGAAATTGCAATCCCTAACATTGGCGAGAAACATTATAAAAGATATATGAGTTATTTACTGACTATCTTTTTCTTTGTGCTGTTCCTGAATATTTTTGGTTTGATGCCTTTTGGTATTAACGTTACAGGAAATCTTACTATTACTTTTTCATTAGCTATTCTTACTTTTTTAATAACAAACTTTACTGCCAATAAAAACTATTGGGGGCACATTTTCTGGATGCCGGGTGTACCAAAAGTTATGCGTATTGTTTTGGCTCCTATTGAATTATTAGGAGTTTTCATTAAGCCATTCTCATTGATGATACGTTTGTATGCAAACATTTTTGCAGGGCACATTGTATTGATGAGTATTATCGGTTTGATGTTTATTTTCAAAAGCTGGCTAGGAAGCAGTTTGTCATTTGGATTGTCATTTGCACTTTCTATCCTTGAAATATTAGTAGCATTTTTACAAGCGTATATTTTCACGATGTTATCTGCTTTGTACTTTGGTGCAGCAGTAGAAGAGCATCATCATGAGGAAGCTCATCACTAAAAAAGTTAGAAATTCGAAATAAGAAGTTAGAAGTAGTTCTAACCTCTAAGTTCTGAAGTCTAACCTTAAAATTGAATGTTTAATTTTTAATTATATATATTATGGAAATTCCACAAATCGTAGGAGCAGGATTGATCGTTATCGGAGCAGGATTAGGTATTGGTAGAATCGGTGGTTCAGCAATGGATGCTATCGCTCGTCAGCCAGAAGCTTCAGGTAAAATCCAAACTGCAATGCTTATTGCAGCTGCACTTATTGAAGGTATTGGTTTTGCTGCGTTATTCGCATCTTAATTAAAACTAAAAAAACAATAGTTACAACGGTTGGTTGTAACTATTGTTTTAATTAAATGCTTGAAAATTATATTAAACAGATTAAATTTTATTTTTAAAATACAACTTACAATTTATAAAACATGGAAAAGTTAATAAATCAGTTTGAGTTAGGTTTGTTCTTCTGGCAAGTATTAATATTTGTTGGTTTAATATTCTTATTGAAAAAATTTGCTTGGAAACCGATTCTTGATGCTGTAAACGATAGAGAAGAAGGAATTAAAAACGCATTGCTTTCTGCTGAAAATGCAAAAAAAGAAATGCAGAATTTGCAAGCTGATAACCAGCGTATTTTACAAGAAGCTAGATTAGAGCGTGACAACATGCTTAAAGAAGCTCGTGAAATGAAAGACAAAATGGTTGACGATGCCAAAAATGAAGCTCAGGCTCAAGGTCAAAAAATGATTGACCAAGCGAAAGTTGCAATCGAAAGCGAAAAAAATGCAGCTATGGCTGAATTGAAATTGCAAGTTTCAACTTTGTCACTTAGTATTGCTGAAAAATTATTAAAAGAGGAATTGTCTAACAAAGAAGCTCAGACTAAATTGGTTGAGAAATTGTTAGGTGACGTTAAATTGAACTAATCATGGCAAGTACTAGAGCAGCAATTCGTTATGCGACCGCAATTTTAGATTTATCCAATTCAAAAGGGGTATCTGAAGCTGTGAATAATGACATGAAATCTATTGCTTCAACGATTAAGGGAAATGAGGAATTGAATACTTTTATTCAAAACCCAACCATTAAAGTAGAAGTGAAAGAGAAAGCACTTTTAGAAGTTTTTGCTACTGTTGACAATGTAACCAAAGGTTTGATTCATTTGTTATTTGAAAACAAAAGATTTGAAATCCTTGATATTATTGCGGCAGAATACAGCAAATTGTTTGATATCAAGAATAATGTTGAAGTTGCCAAAGTAACAACTGCTGTTGCTATGGACGCTGCACTTGAAGCTAAAGTTTTGGCTAAAATTGCAACACTTTCTGATAAAAAAATCACGATAGTAAATACTGTAGATCCTTCTATCATCGGAGGATTTATATTAAGAATAGGCGATCAGCAGTATAATGCTTCTGTTGCCAGCAGATTACAAATATTAAAGAGAGAGTTAAGTAATTAGTTTTATTACACATAAGTGTCTAAATTATAATTTAAGATGGCGGAAATTAAACCAGCTGAAATTTCAGCGATATTAAGAAAGCAAGTAGAAGGTTTTGAGTCTGGTGCTACACTAGAGGAAGTGGGTACAGTACTTCAAGTTGGAGATGGTATTGCTCTTATTTATGGGCTTTCAAATGTTCAATACGGTGAGTTAGTTGAATTCGAAAACGGATTAGAAGCAATCGTTTTGAACCTTGAACAAGATAATGTTGGGGTGGTACTTTTAGGACCTTCAACAGGAATAAAAGAAGGATCTACAGCAAAAAGAACACAACGTATCGCTTCTCTTAAAACAGGAGAAGGAATGGTAGGACGTGTAGTCAACACTCTTGGTTTTCCAATTGACGGAAAAGGACCAATCGGTGGTGAATTATTCGAAATGCCTTTGGAAAGAAAAGCTCCTGGAGTTATCTTCCGTCAGCCGGTAACTGAACCATTGCAAACAGGTGTAAAAGCAGTTGATGCTATGATCCCAGTTGGACGTGGACAGCGTGAGCTTGTTATTGGTGACCGTCAGACAGGAAAATCTACTGTTTGTATCGATACCATCTTAAATCAAAAAGAATTTTATGATGCAGGTAAACCTGTATTTTGTATATATGTAGCAATTGGTCAAAAAGCTTCTACTGTTGCAGGAATTGCAAAAACATTAGAAGAAAAAGGAGCAATGGCTTACACAGTGATCGTAGCAGCAAATGCTTCTGATCCAGCTCCAATGCAAGTTTATGCTCCTTTCGCAGGTGCTGCAATTGGAGAATATTTTAGAGATTCAGGCCGTCCGGCTTTAATCGTTTATGATGATTTGTCTAAACAAGCTGTTGCTTACCGTGAGGTTTCTCTTTTATTAAGAAGACCACCAGGACGTGAAGCATATCCTGGAGACGTTTTCTACTTACACTCCCGTTTATTAGAAAGAGCTTGTAAAGTTATCGCTGATGACAGTATTGCTAAAGACATGAACGATTTACCAGATTCTTTGAAAGGAATTGTAAAAGGCGGAGGTTCTTTGACTGCATTGCCAATTATCGAAACTCAAGCGGGTGACGTATCTGCATATATCCCAACAAACGTAATTTCGATTACTGACGGACAGATTTTCTTGGATGGAGATTTGTTTAACTCTGGTGTTCGTCCTGCAATTAACGTAGGTATTTCTGTATCTCGTGTTGGAGGTAATGCTCAAATTAAATCAATGAAGAAAGTATCAGGTACTTTGAAATTAGATCAAGCACAATTCCGTGAATTGGAAGCGTTTGCTAAATTCGGTTCTGATCTTGATGCTGTAACATTGAACGTAATTGAAAAAGGAAAAAGAAACGTTGAAATCTTGAAACAAGGTTTGAATGATCCTTATACAGTTGAAGACCAAATTGCAATTATCTATGCTGGATCTAAAAACTTATTGAGAAATGTTCCTGTGAACAAAGTGAAAGAATTTGAGAAAGATTTCTTGGAATTCTTGAACAACAAGCACAGAGCTACTCTTGATGCTTTAAAAGCAGGAAAATTAACAGATGAAATTACAGATGTACTTGAAACTGTTGCAAAAGAAATTTCAGCGAAATATAACTAATTTTAGTTGATGGTTGTTGGTTGATTGTTGCTGGATTTATCCAAGTAAACTATCAACCAACAACTAACAACCAACAACTATAAAAAAATGGCAAATTTAAAGGAAATCCGTAATAGAATTACTTCCATTTCATCTACGATGCAGATTACATCGGCGATGAAAATGGTTTCTGCAGCAAAGCTAAAGAAAGCACAAGATGCGATCACTGCAATGCGCCCTTATGCCGAAAAATTAACGGAATTATTACAGAATCTATCTGCTTCACTTGATGGTGATGTTGGAGGAGAATTTACTACACAGCGTGAAGTAAAAAAAGTATTAATTGTAGCAATCACTTCTAACAGAGGTTTGTGCGGTGCTTTTAACACGAATGTAATTAAGGAAGCTAAAAACCGTTCTGAATATTATGCAGGTAAACAAGTAGATGTTTTTGCTATCGGAAAAAAAGGAAACGATATTTTATCTAAAACGTCAACTGTAATTGACAATCAAAGTGCAATTTTTGATAATTTAACTTTTGACAATGTTGCGGCTATTGCAGAAACATTAACTCAAAAGTTTGTTTCGGGTGAATATGACAAAATTGAATTGGTTTACAATCAATTTAAAAATGCTGCTACTCAAATCGTTCAGGTAGAACAGTTTTTGCCATTAGCACCTATTCAATCTGATAAAGCGGTATCTAATGGGGATTACATTTTTGAACCTGCAAAGGAAGAAATTGTAATGACGTTAATTCCAAAAGCTTTGAAAACACAATTGTACAAAGGTATCCGTGATTCATTTGCATCAGAGCATGGAGCACGTATGACTGCAATGCATAAAGCAACTGATAATGCAACTGATTTGAGAGATCAATTAAAATTGACTTACAATAAAGCACGTCAGGCAGCAATTACAAATGAGATCTTAGAAATTGTTGGTGGTGCCGAGGCTTTGAAAGGTTAATTTCTAGAATATATAAAAAGCGAAAAAAGAGCCAAACGGCTCTTTTTTTTATGCTTGTTTTTAAAGGAACAAATAGCTTTATAGTCCTTGTGCTCTTTGTTTAAGGATGAATTAGCTTTCCCTATGGCTTTGTTTTGAAGGGACAATTAGCTTTATAAACCCTATGCTCTGTTTTTTTTATGGGTAAAACTTAGCTTCGCCCGTGCTTTGTTTTGGAGGGACAATTAGCTTTATAAACCCTATGCTCTGTTTTTTTTGTGGGTAAAACTTAGCTTCGCCCGTGCTTTGTTTTGAGGGGACAATAGCTTTATAAAACCCCTTTTCTATTTTTTTACATTACAAATATCAATCATAAAATGCGTTCCTGCAATACCCACTTTTAGTGATTTTTAATAATTTTTTTTACTTTATCAAATGGCTCTTTTTTGCTTATTTTTGTCCTTTAATCTTAAAATTCAGTTCCATTGAAAATCGCCGAACTTACCGCCGTTACTGAAATGCTAGACCAAATTGGGACAATGCACCATTTATATCCTAAGCTTACTTTGGAAAAATATGAGGCCTATCTGCAAGAAATGGTTCCGCATAATTATAAGCAGGTTGCCGTTTTTGATGGTGAAATTTGTGTAGGATTATCTGGTTTTTGGACGGCAGTCAAACTTTGGACGGGGAAGTATATAGAAATAGACAACTTTATTGTTCATTCTGATTATAGATCCAAAGGAATTGGTAAGATGATGACCGATTATATTGATGCTAAAGCCAAAGACGAAGGCTGTAACGCTATTGTTTTGGATGCTTTCACAGGTAATTTTACCGCCCATCGTTTTTATTACAATCAAGGGTTTGAGCCAAGAGGCTTTCATTTTGTAAAAATGTTAAACCAAGAGGGATTGACATAGTCCAAATGCATTTTGTTTATTGAAAAAGTTTATATTTATATTTTATTTTTTAGTAACTTTTTAACAAGTACAGCGTATAATAGTAGAAATTGTTTTACAACCTCTATAAACTAAGATTAAATAATACACAAAATGGCAAAAGAAAGTTTTAATTGGAAAAGTCTTTTTATTAATGAAGAAACTGAATCACCATCAGAAACAAATAAACCGCAGACTCCAATAACTCCCCAACCTAGCGAGGTTACTAAATTTCCAAATCACGCTACTCAGCCAATATCTTATGAATCAGCTGCTAATCCTTTTTTAAAAGAAATTCTGGAAGTTTATGAAAAAGGTTTTGAATCTTTGAATGCTTCTGGTTTTGATTTTTTTGAATTGTATAAATCTGTTGTAGCTGTCGGGATTTCTAATCCTCAGAGTTATCAGATGGCTTTTACGATGGGTAAAACCATTCAGGCTGATTTGAGCAAACAGTCTCTTCTTGATAAGGCCAATTTTTATGTTACCGAAATTGAAAAAGTATATACTAAATACGATACTATTGGTAAAACGAAAAAAACGGATTTAGAAAATAATCTGACCAAAGAAAAATACAATCTTTCCAAAAGTATAGAAGAATTAAATACGAAGATTCTTCAGCTTCAGAATGAATTGGAAACCAAGAAAGCAGAATTTCAAAAAATGGATTCCAATAATATAGAACAGTTTTCGGAGATAAAACTAAAGATGGAAGCTAACGATTTGGCCAAACATAAAATCATCGATTCAATCAACACAGTAGTAACAGGAATTAATCAATATTTATAATTAATGGACAAATTTGAACAAGAAAAAAGTACTCTATTATCACTTCCAATATTAAAACATTTTGACGAGTCAAAAGGAGAAATAGCCTTAAAATCTGGAACCTTAAAAAAAGGCGAGCAGACTCTTTTTTGGGGTTTGGCTTTGGGTTTATTAGGTATTGGAGGATATTTAACCTGGACATATATCATTCCGCCTCTTTTTACAATGCTGGGTCAGGCAATTGCTTTGTCGGCAACCGGAGTTTTTTTGGTTTTTTTAGTAATGATGTTTCCGGTAATTATGAAAGGATTGAGATTTGCTACCAAAAATCTTCATAAAGCTTTAATTCAAAGCAATCCTTTTAATGAATTGGAAGAGCAGAAACAAAAAATGGTAAAAAACCGTGAAGTTTTTAAGAATACCAAAGCCAAGCTGAAAGGTCTTAAAAATGAAATGGAAATTGAAGCCAGTAAATCTGAAAAAGAGGCCAAATCTTTTCAGGAAGATGTTTTAAGCTTAAAACGCCAATGCGAAAAGCTGAAATCGGCAATGGATGAAATGGTTAGACTGAACGGAGCTGGCGCCAAAGATACTGATGAATATGTTGCTCTTCAAAGTGAGTTAGCCAAAAAGTTAAGTGATTCACAAAGGATTTCTACTCAATATGAGCAAAGCAAAAATTTCATTCAAAAGTATGGTGTTCGTGCCAATGTTTTAGGAAAAATGGACAGAAAACTGACGTTGGCAGGAACAGCAATTGATATAAAAATTGCTGATTTTGACGCAACAGTTACAATGCTTCAAAAAGAATATGAGTTTGCCAGAAATGCTAAAGAAGCAACAGAAAGTGCCAAAAGTGCGATGATGTTTACCAAAGATTGGGAACTGGAATATGCATTGGAGGTGGTAACTTCGACAATTGCGCTGGATATTGCCAGAACTTCTGAAAACCTGATTGATATTGATTCACTTACTTCTAAATATTCTGTAGATAATGATGAATTGTATTCCAGATTAGATTCATTGGCAGACGAAATTAAAACAGGAGACAATACTATTCCAGATTCTACGAAATATTCGAGTCCAAATTATAAACTGACTAAAGAAGACAAAATGTCTAGTGGCGGTTTTGGAGATATTTTTTAATAAATAATTTAAATTTTAAAAATAAAATGGGAAAAATTTTAAGAACGGAAAAGCTAACCACTTTTTCTGAATTATTGATTGTTATTATTGCAATAGGAGGAATTTTAGGAGCAGTATATTATATTTCTCCAGGAATCAAAACTGCTATTTCAAAACAATTGAACGGAATGGAATTGAATGGCACAGATGTAAATAATGTTACTAATGCCGAAAAAATTGCACTTCCGTCTACTGACATATCTTCTGAAGTAAGCAGTAAACCTTTAGTAAGAATTGGAGGATATGCCTGGAATGCTCAGTCAGGAATTATTGTTGCTAATGGTGGACCAAAAACAACAAAGGGTTCTTTGATGGAAAAAAACGGAGTTAATCTTGAAATTGTGCGTCAGGACTGGCTTTCGGAATTGCGTAATATGCAGATGAAATTCATCGAAGAATTTGATAAGGGAGAAGCTTTTCCTTCATCTGACAAGAGTGTTTTTGCAGTTATGATTATGGGTGACGGAGCACCTTTTTATATTAGTTCTGCTCAAAAATCATTAGACGAGAAATACGGAAAAGACAAATACCACTTACAGGTTATGGGTGTGGTCGGTATGAGTTATGGTGAAGATAAATTAATCGGACCGCCAAATTGGAAATCTGATCCAAAATCTATGAAAGGATCTGTTATTTCGGCTGTTCTTGGAGATGGTGACTGGGTTACGACCGTAAATTATTGTTTTGCAAATGGATTAAAAGTAAATCCAGATCCAACAACTTATGATGCAGAAGCGGTAAATATTTATCCTTCAGAAAATGATGATTACATCAAATCTGCAGAGGAATTGATTAAATCCCAAACAACAGGCTGGACTGTTACTTTGAAAGAAGTGGTAAATGGAAAATTAACTGGAAAATCGGTTAACAGAAAAATTGATGGCTGTGCTACCTGGACGCCTGGAGATAAAACGGTTTTTGATAAACTTTCTGGTTTTGTTGATATCGTTTCTACGAAAGAATTCAATAATCAAATGCCAACAGCACTTATTGGTGTGAAAGAATGGGCGGTAAAAAATCCTGATATTGTTTCCAATATTTTGAAATCGGCTTTGACAGCTTCAAATCAAATGAAAAATTATGAAGACTGGAAAGTAAGAGCTTCTCAGGCAGTTAGCGATACTTATAAAATGGAAACTCCAGAATATTGGTACAAAATGTTTAAAGGACAACAGGGCACAAAAGCTGGATTGACCTATAATATGGGAGGTTCAAAGGTGTTTAATTATGCTGATGCAATGCAGTATTTTGGAATGTCAGACGGTGTAAACAGATATAAATCAGTTTATAATCAAGTTTCTGGATATTTAACTGAATTGAATCCGTTTGGATTTAATGAAAATGTAGGAGCTGTAGTTCCTTATGATCAGGCTGTAAATTTATTTTTCCTTAAAAATATTAACGATATCGAATCAACTTCTGCAGATAAAGCAGATTATTCTACACAAGCTACTGAGGTTATGGCTTCTGGTGAATGGAAAATCAATTTTAGTTCAGGAAGTGCTTCTGTTCAAAGCAGTTCGAATAAAGATTTAGAGAAAATTTATAATCTTTTGGTTCAGGCAGAAAATAGTAAATTAACAGTTGTTGGACATACAGATAATGTTGGAAACAGCGAATCTAATTTAGCTTTATCAAAAAGCAGAGCGCAGGCTGTTGTTGATTATCTGAAACAAAAAGGTATTCCGGAAAACCGTTTCCAGCTGATTGACGGTAAAGGTCAAAATGAGCCGGTTGCTGACAACAGTACAGAATCTGGTAAATCGAAAAACCGTAGAGTTGTAATTACGTTCTTGAAATAAACTTTTATATAATAGCAAAGACACAGGAAATCCGTTAATGGAAAACTGTGTCTTTGTTTTTTAAAATATTTTTTATGATAAAAATTTTTACCCCTTTTGAGAAATTATCAAAAAGCCACAAAACGCTCATTTTATTAGGCTGGCTATTTCTTTTGATAGTGATTTGGTTTGTTGGAACTTCAGGGACAAAACATCTTTTTCCTTCGCCAGGACAGGTTTTAACCGGTTTTACGGATTTGTATAATGAAGGCTTGGTTGTCCACATTTTTAATTCTTTGCAATTGTGTTTTATCTCAATTTTTTTGGCTACAATAATTTCGTTATTATTTGCTTATACATGGCCAATTCCGGCTTTAAAATCTGTTTCTGAATTTGTGACTAAATTCCGTTTTTTGCCTTTTACTGGTCTGTCATTTTATATCACAATGGTAATCCATGAAGCGAGAACAATGCAGGTTTGGATTCTAGTTGTTTTCTTGACAACTTTCTTGACAACCTCTTTAATTGCGGTTATCAAAGACATTCCTCAAGAAGAATTTGACCATGCCAAAACTTTAAAATGCAGTCGATTGGAAGTGCTTTGGCAGGTTATTATTTTAGGAAGACTAGATTATGTTATTGATGTTATCAGACAAAATCTGGCGATTACATGGATGATGCTTGTTACAGTTGAATCCATAGTTGTTGCATCAGGCGGATTGGGATTTTTAATAAAAAACTCCGATAAATTCATGAATACCGGACGTATAATAGCACTGCAGATTATTATTTTATTAATAGGCTTAGCACTTGACGCGGGTATAAATTTTTTAAGAAAAACAATATTCAGATATTCAAAAATATAAATTCAAATGAAACACGAATATAAAGAAACACTTTTATATGTAGAAAATCTTAGTGTTGCCTATGATGACACTGTAATTATAAAAGATATAAACCTTACCGAAAAAGATGTTATTCGCGAAGGAGTTGACTGTACAGGACAGGTAATTGCATTTGTGGGAAGATCTGGAAGAGGAAAATCTACTTTTTTTAAAGCCTTAACGGGATTAGTCCCTTGTACAGATGGGAAAATATTGATACGTGATTTTGAAAATCCTGAACCAAATGCTGCTAAGCTTGTTAAAGAAGGTGATATTGGTTTTGTAGATCAAAAATATACTTTGTTCAGACATAAAACAGTTCATCAGGCGCTTAAATTTTCATTGAGGAAAACAACACTTTCGGAAACTGAAAAAGAGAGTAAAATAAAAGAATATTTGAAAGTATGGGGACTGGAAAACTGTGCCGATAAATATCCAAATGAACTTTCGGGAGGGCAGAGACAAAGAACAGCAATTATAGAACAGTTGTTTTCTTCGGATAATTTTATTGTTTTGGATGAGCCTTTCTCTGGTTTAGATGTTGGAAATATTGAAGAAGTGAAAAAATCATTTGCTTTGCTTTGCAAAACTTCCGATTATAATACGGTAATATTTTCTACACATGATATTGAATTGGCTTTGGAACTAGCGCAATCAATTTATGTAATCGGGAATCCCACAATCAATGGGAAAAAAGAAAAATATGGAACTATTGTTGCAAAGTATGACCTTAGGGATATTGGACTGGCTTGGACGGAATTTGGAGAAGACCATCGAAAACTAAGTAAAGAGATTGTCCATCAAATGATGATTTCGTAATAGAGTAGATTTTTAAAAATGTAATTTGGTCTGTTGTCAAAAGATTTTAGAAATAGTAATAAAGATAAACAATGGCTTTTACCGCTTCATTTATTCAAGAATTAAGAGATGAGACTTCAAAAATCTTTGCCATTTGTTCATCATTAAATAAAGAAAATTTATTTGTTCAAAAAATAAATGAGCTTGCAGTTCCTAATAATTCGAATGGACTGCTGATAAAAACAGAACATTTTTTCCTCTCAGATTGTATAGAAATGTACAATCTGTGTTTAGGAAAAGAAAATGATAGAGCCAGATTTACTTTGGCCTATTATTATGATGCTTTGCGAAACGGCAGTTTTGCCGATGAAAAAGAGGTTAAGTCTTTAAACTCATTAGTAGGTTCTGAAAATTTTAAAAAGCATATTTCAAAAATCAGAAGTGAAAACAGTCTGCTTTGGTCAAAGCCGAGTGATAAAAAATATTTCATTCCGAGTGTTTTATTGGAAATTAATAATCCTGACTGCGAAAGAATTTTAGAGAAATATCAAAACTTTCTGCAGTATTCTTATGAAGTTAAGTTTAAAAACCGAGAAGATTTCGGAGTATTTATTGGATTAGAAACAAAGGATAAAAAAAATGAAAATTCGGATGTAACTTTTGTTTCAGAGAACGATTCTTTAGAAATTGTGCTTCAGGAATTAGATCAATTAATAGGATTGGAGGAAGTAAAAAAAGATGTTTACGAACTGATAAATCTTTTGAAAATTCAAAAAAAGCGTTCTTCAGAAGGATTAAAAAACATTGAAGTTACTTTACACACTGTTTTTTTGGGACCTCCCGGAACAGGAAAAACATCAGTAGCCAGACTTTTGAGCAGGGTATTTAAGCATTTGGGATTTTTATCAAAAGGACAGATGTATGAAACCGACAGAGAAGGAATGATTGCGGGCTATGTGGGACAAACCGCTTCCAAAGTGGATAAAGTGGTGGAAGAAAGTCTGGGAGGAGTATTGTTTATTGATGAGGCTTATGCTTTAACCCAGAATGCTTTAGGAAATGATTATGGCTCTGAAGCGGTTAATACGCTGTTAAAAAGAATGGAAGATCATCGTGCAGATCTGGCTGTTGTTGTTGCCGGATATACAGAACCAATGAAAGACTTTGTAGAATCCAATCCAGGATTGCGGTCTCGTTTTAACCGTTTTTTTAGATTTGACCATTTTACACCTGAACAGTTATTTTTAATCTTTGAGAATTTTTGCAAAAACTCTGATTTTATAATAGATGCAGATGCTAAAGAAAAATTAACCGATACCTTTGAATTACTATATTCTAAGAAAGATGAAAATTTTGGAAATGCCAGAGTTGTCCGCAATTTATTTGAAAAGTGTGTTCAAAATCAAGCGAACAGAATAGTAAGTCTGTCATTGATTAATCAGGAAGTATTAAAAACTTTTACAGAAACAGATGTGCCGGAACCCAAAGATACTCAAAACCAAATCAGTTTTTTTATAGGATAATTTTTATTTTTTACTGATATTAAATAATCTGAAATTACCTTAAAGATCAAATTATTCAACTGGAAAACACAAAAAATAACCAAAGAATTGGTTATTTTTGCTTTATAATAATTAACAGACAACTCATTTTGGGATTATATAAAAAGCTTCTTCAACAAACCGCCATTTACGGACTTGCCACAGTAATACCAAGAATGTTCAGCTTCTTGTTGGTACCACTTTATACAGGATTATTGGATAAAGCTGAATATGGAAAGTTATCGATAGTCTTCGCTTGGATGATTTTTTTCAATGTTATCCTGGCATACGGAATGGAAACGGCTTTCTTTAGATTTTATAATTCTGAGAAAAATAAGGAAAGTGTTGTCGAAACCACGATTATTTCTATTTTTTGGACCACTATACTTTTTATTTTCGTGGCGTTGTTATTTAGAAATTCTTTGGCACTTTGGTCGGGAGTAGATACCCAGTACATTACGTATTCAATCTGGATTTTGGCATTGGATGCCTTAGTTATTGTGCCTTTTTCCAAGTTAAGAGCTAATCAGCGACCTATATTTTATGCAACAATCAAAATAGGGAATGTTGTTGTGAATTTATGTTTGAATTTGTTTTTCTTGATGTTTTTGCCAAGTATATCAATATCTCAACCAAACAGTTTTTTAAGTACTGTTTATATTGAAAATTTTCAAATTGGATATATTTTTCTTTCTAATATCATTGCGAGTTTTCTAACATTCGTTGTTCTGTTTCCAGACTATTTTTCCATCAAATGGAAATTCGATTACGAACTTTGGAAGCGAATGATGCGCTATGGATTGCCTATTATGGTTGCGGGAATTGCTTTTGCCATCAATGAACAGTTTGATAAAATCCTTTTGGGAAAATTATTACCTGCAAATATTGCCGATGAGCAAGTAGGGATATATTCTGCTTGTTATAAATTAGGGCTCTTTATGGTTTTATACAGAACAGCTTATACTTTAGGAATTGAACCTTTCTTTTTTAGCCATGCTTCCAATGAAAATGCACAGCAGACGTATGCAACTGTTACCAAATATTTCGTGATTTTTGGGTCTTTAATTTTATTGTTCGTCATCGTATTTGCTGATCTTTTAAAAATAATTATGATTCGAGATTCGACGTATTGGGAAGCGATGAAAGTAGTGCCATTAATTATATTGGCTAATTTTTTTCTGGGTATTTATACGAATCTTTCTGTTTGGTATAAGCTTATTGATAAAACTTATGTTGGGGCATATATTTCAATTGTAGGCGGAATAGTAACCTTGGTATTAAACTATTTATTAATTCCAATATACGGCTATTATGGTTCGGCTATTGCAACTCTTGCGGCATACGGAAGCATGATGTTCATTTCCTATTATTTCGGGAACAAATATTATCCAATTCCATACGACAAGAAAAAAATAGGCGGTTATCTATCATTATCAATTGGTTTTTCATGCATCTCTTTTTATGGATTTAATCAAAATTATTACATAGGAGTTTTACTTTTGGCGGTGTTTATGGGTTTTATTTATTACAATGAAAAAGAAACACTTTTGCGAATTTTAAAACGGCCGGTTAAAAATTAGGAGTAATCAGGACTAAGACTTTTACAGACGATACAATTTATATTTAAAAAAATAATGACAATAAACATCATCAACAAATCACAGCATGCATTGCCAAATTATGAAACCATAGCTTCAGCAGGAATGGATTTGAGAGCGAATATAACCGAAGCCATAACATTGCAGCCACTAGAAAGAGCTATTGTAAAAACAGGTCTTTTTATAGAATTGCCGATAGGCTACGAAGCTCAGGTGAGACCAAGAAGCGGACTTGCTGCCAAAAACGGAATTACAGTTCTCAATGCACCCGGAACTGTAGATGCCGATTACAGAGGCGAAATAGGAGTAATTTTAGTAAATTTATCCAATGATGCTTTTGTTATTCAAAATGGAGAACGTATAGCACAGCTCATCATTGCCAAACACGAACGTGCCGAATGGATAGAAGTTGATGAATTATCCGAGACATCAAGAGGTGCAGGAGGGTTTGGAAGTACAGGAGTAAAATAATTTAATAATTTAGCGATTAAAAGATTGAAAGATTTTTCTAATTTTTCAATCTTTTAATTTTTCAATCTTTTAATAAAAACATGAAAATAATTGTCCCAATGGCTGGACGCGGTTCACGCCTTCGCCCACATACGTTAACTATACCAAAACCATTAATTCCAGTTGCAGGAAAACCTATTGTTCATAGATTAGTCGAAGACATTGCCGGAGTTTTAAATCAGCCGATAGAAGAAATAGCATTCGTTATTCACGAAAGTTTTGGAAAAAAAGTTGAAGATGATTTAATTACGATTGCTGAAAAATTAGGAGCAAAAGGAACTATTTATTATCAGAATGAAGCTCTTGGAACCGGCCATGCAATTATGTGTGCCAAAGATTCTTTGAGCGGACCAGCAGTTATTGCTTATGCAGATACTTTAATCCGTGCCGATTTTGATCTGGACACAACAGCAGACAGTGTTATCTGGGTAAAACAAGTAGATAAACCTGAAGCTTTTGGTGTGGTAAATTTAAATGAAGCTAACGAAATAATCGAACTGGTTGAAAAACCAAAAGAATTCGTATCGGATCTTGCTGTTATCGGAATTTATTATTTCAAAGATGTTGCCGTTTTAAAAAATGAACTGCAGTCAGTGCTGGATAACAATATTATTCATGGAGGCGAATATCAGATTAATGACGGAATTAAACAAATGATGGCTAAGGGAATGAAATTCGTTCCTGGTGAAGTGGATGAATGGATGGACTGCGGTAACAAAGATGTTACGGTTGAAACCAATTCCAGAATGCTTGGTTTCCTTCATAACGACGGAATTAATCTGGTGGCTCAAAATGTCAAATTAGAAAATTCAACTATAATTCCTCCTTGTTATATTGGAGAAAATGTAATTTTAATCAATACAACTGTCGGGCCAAACGTTTCATTAGGAAATAGCTGTCATGTACAAAACAGTACAATAAAAGACAGTTTGGTGCAGACACATTCACATATTAAAAATGCAGTTTTAGACAATGCAATGATTGGGAATCATGCCAGTTTTGATGGGAATTTTACCAGTATAAGCATTGGCGATTACTCAGTTTTAGAATAATTTTAAAAGAAATATTTAAAAATAACGAAGCAGCATTATTTAAGTTTTTATTATGCTGCTTTGTTATTTTTTTATTTTATTTTGCAGGAGTGTCTGTTCTGAAATAAAGCGTGTAAATTTGACGATAGTATTTTGTTTCCCAAGACTTCTTTTCAATGAAAAAAAAATGGACTTTCATATTCGCTTTTTCTGTTTTGCTTTGCAATGCTTTTTCGGTATTGGCACAAACAGAACCAGAGGAAATTAAAGTAGATGGAGACAAATTTCAAGATTTTTTTTACGAATCCATTTTTCAGAAAAGCATTGAAAACTACGATAAATCATTAGCAGCATTAGATCAATGCTTAAAATTGAAACCCAATAATGCTACGATTTATTTTGAAATGGGGAAGAATTATCTGGCTTCCAAAGATTACAAAAATGCCTATTCCTCATTTGAACATGCTGCGCAGATTGATCCTAACAATAAATGGTTTTGGGTTGGATTATATGACGTATGTTATGAGACCAAAGATTTTAATCAGGCTATAAATATTGTCAGTAAAATAATTCCTTTTGATGAAGAATATAAAGAAGACTTGGTTTCGCTTTATATGGTAACCAAGCAATTTGATAAAGCTTTGGCCGGAATTAACGAATTGAATGAGAAAGTTGGAAAAACCGAAAGAAGGGAAATGTATAAAATGGAAATTTTATCGGCAGGTAAATTTCAAAATGCAGAGGTTACTAATTTAAAAGATCTTATTGATAAAAATCCAAAAGAAGAATCCAATTATATTGCTTTGATTTTTTTGTATTCTAGTAATAATGAAGATGACAAAGCAGAGGAAGTTGCAAAAAAATTAGAAAAAGAAATACCGGAATCTGTTTGGGCGCAAATAAGTTTGTTTAAAAACTATATTGAAAAAAATGATGGCTCTAGTGCTGTAAAATCAATGAATGCAGTTTTGGCAAGCCCTAAAGTTGATCCAAAAATAAAACATAGAATTCTGAATGAATTTTTGCTTTTTGTTAATGCCAATCCGCAGTTTACAGCTGATTTGGACAAAGCCATTGGTTATTTCAAAAATGATAAAGAAATAAATGCGGCCAAAGAAATTGGTAAATTTTATCACAATAAAAAACAATGGGACAAGGCTATTAAGTATTATGAAATGTCTGAAAAAAATAATTCAGAAATCGATTTGGATACCAGTTTGCTTTGGCTTCAAGCCAGTACTGAACTCAAACAGTTTGAATCCGTAGTAAAAAAAGCTATGACGATGATTGAAACTTATCCGGCAGAACCCCAGTTTTATTACTATGCAGGTCTGGCTAATAATCAGCTGCAGCTTTTTAAAAAAGCCAAGGATATTCTTGAAATGGGAATTGATTATGTTGTAGACAATAAAGATTTAGAAATTAATTTCAATATCCAGCTTGGTGAAGCCTATAACGGATTAGGCGATACAGCCAAAAAAGAATTATATTTTAATAAAGCCAATCAATTATTAAAGGAAAAAAAATAATGAATCGATTTCTTGTAAGACTACTTTTTGTTTGTATAATCTGTGTAGGCAGCTCATCTTTGTTGGTCTCATGTAAAGCTAAAGGAAAAGTTGCGGAAGCCAGTAAAAAAGAAGATTCCAAAGAATTGTCTGCAGAGCGGATCGTGAAAAATCATTATGCTAATAAAATTGATTTTAAAACGCTGTATATAAAATCCAGCGTTAAATATGAAGACGAAAAACAAAGTCAAAATTTATCGGCAGAAATTAAAATAAAAAAAGACGAACAAATTTTGGTAAGTATTCGTTTTCTGGGAATCACAATGGCCAAGGCATTAATAACACCAGTTTCTGTAAGTTATTATGAGAAATTAAACGGTACTTATTTTGAAGGGGATTTTAGCACCTTAAGCAAATGGCTGGGTACAGATTTGGATTATAATAAAGTGCAGAATATGCTGATTGGGCAAACTCTTGATGATTTAACTAAAGGAAAGTATCAGGATTCATTAATTGATCAGTCTTATCGATTAGAAGATCTTGCAGATAGCAATACAAAAAAATATTTCTTTTTTGACAAGGATTTATTTTTATTAAATAAACAGGAGATTTCTCAAACTTCGGAAAACAGAAATATTGAAATTTTGTATTCGAATTATAAAAAATATAATGAAAATCAATTACCAGCCGATATTGGCATAAATGCTGTACAGGAAAAAGGTAAAACAAGCATTGATTTGGAATACAATAATATAACCATAAACGAAGAACTTAATTTTCCATATAGTGTGCCAAGTGGTTATAAAAGAATTTTAATTAAGTAAATTTGAACCAATATATAATTGTAAAATGCAAAAATTTCTCTTAGGACTATTTTTTTTATGCACAACCTCATTGATTTGGGGTCAGGAGTCGCAGCAGGAAAAATTAGAAAAGCGTAAAGCCGAAATTCAGCAAGAAATTTTGGATAATGAAAAGCTGTTGAAATCGGTAAAGAATAAAGAAAGATCTGCCGTTAATGTAATTATTTTACAAAGCAATAAAATTAAACTCAAAGAAAAACTGATTCGTACTACAGAGAAACAAACAAAGATTCTCGGAAATGATATGTACATTAATCAGTTAAAAATGAACAAGCTGAACAGAGAATTAGTTGTTCTCAAGGAAGATTATGCTAAGATGATAGTCAAATCATACAAAAGCCGATCCGAACAAAGCCGTGCTATGTTTTTATTATCATCGGAAAATTTTCTGCAGGCCTATAAAAGAGCTCAGTACATGAAACAATATACTGGATTTAGAAAAATGCAGGGAGAAGAAATTAAATCCAAAACAAACGAACTTTTGGGTTTTAATGAAAAACTGAATATTCAAAAAATTGCCAAGAAGAAATTATTAGCAGAAAATAATAAAGAGAAACAGTCTCTTGAAAAAGAAAAAAGAGAACAATTAAAGCTGGTGAATTCAATCAAAAAAGACAAGAAAAAAATCACCGCTGATATCAAAAGAAAACAAACCGAATCCAGAGCGATTGACCGTCAGATTGATCGTTTAATTCGTGAAGCAATCGCAGAGGCTAACAGAAAGGCAGCAAGTGAAAACCCAAATGCTTCAGCAGGAGCATACACATCGTCCAGAATAGTATTAACAGCCGAAGCTAAAATATTAGCAGATAATTTTAGAGCAAATAAAGGAAAACTGCCTTGGCCTGTAGAGAAAGGTTTTGTGTCTTTGGGGTATGGAGAACAGCCGCATCCTGTTTATCCAAGCCTTGTGATTCATAACAGCGGAGTGGAAATTACAACAGAACAGGGAGCAAATGCCAGAGCGGTCTTTGGCGGAGAAGTAAGCAGTGTAATCGTTTTATCTCCGGTAAATAAAGCGGTAATGATACAGCATGGAGATTGTTTTACAGTTTATCAAAATTTGAGTTCTGTTTATGTAACCAAAGGTGAAAAAGTAAATATCAAACAAAATTTGGGAAAAATAAGAACAAACGGAGATGGAAGAACAATTTTGAAATTTACAATTTCACAAAATACAACTTATAACAATCCTGCAAGCTGGCTTTATAATATGTAGGCTTTCTGCAAAAAATAATGACAGCACTATTTTATTTACAAAAATGAAATAGTGCTGTTTTTTAATAAAATCATTCATTAAATTTGCATTATATATAATTTACGATGCCAAAATATTTTTTAAGCTTTATTTTTCTAATAACATCGGCTGTAATTTGGAGCCAGGACAATCAGCAAAAAAAATTAGAAGAGCGTAAAGTTAAAATTCAAGAAGAGATCCGCGAAAACGAGACCAAACTTCAAACGGTAAAGAAGAAAGAAAAAACAGCTGCTAAGGCCATCGTTTTGCAAAGCAATAAAATCAAGCTTAAAGAAGAATTAATTGCAACTACCGAAAAACAAAAAACACTTCTTGGAAATTCAATTTCTGTAAATCAAGCCCAAATAAATAAACTGGAAAAAGAACTCGAATTACTCAAAGCAGATTATGCTAAGATGATTGTTCAATCCTATAAAAGCCGTTCCGAAGAGAGCCGGGCAATGTTTTTATTATCTTCGGAGAGTTTTCTGCAGGCCTATAAAAGGGCGCAGTATATGAAACAATATGCAAATTATAGGAGAATTCAGGGACAGGAAATAAAGTCTAAATCATATGCTTTGTATACTTTTAATGCAAAATTAGATCTTCAAAAAAGTGCCAAAGAACAGCTGATTGCCGAGAATGATAAAGAAAGACTGTCTTTAGAAAAAGAAAAACAAGAACAGGAAAAACTGGTTGAGTCCTTAAAAAATGATAAAAAGAAAATTATTGCCGACATTAAGAAAAAGCAGCTAGAGTCTAAGGCAATTGACAGAAAAATAGATAAGTTAATCCGGGAAGCAATCGCTGAGGCAAACAGAAAGGCCGCCATTGCAAAAGCAGCGAGAGAAAAAGCAGCGAGAGAAAAAGCTGCACTTGAAAAAGCCAAAGCCGAAGCGGCTGCTAAAGCCATTGCATTGGAAAAAGCCAAAGCATTGGAAAAGAAAAAAGAAATCGAGAAAGCAAATGCATTGGCAGCAGCCAAAGCCAAAGCCGAAGCAAAACCAAAACCAAAACCAATTCCGATTCCGAAGGAAGTTGAAAAAGCCATCGCAAAGGAAATACCAGTTGTTGCCAAAGAAGCACCTGTTGAACCAGCCGCAGCTGTTTCATCTACCAAAATAGATATGTCGCCTAAGGACAAGGTGGATTCAGATAATTTTAAAGCCAATAAAGGAAAATTGCCCTGGCCGGTCGAAAGAGGATTTATTTCTTTGGGATATGGCGATCAATTTCATCCGGTGTATAAAGAACTTAAAATCCACAACAGCGGATTGGAATTTACTACGGATTCGGGAGCTAGTGCCAGAGCTGTTTTTTCTGGAATCGTAACGAGAATTAACGTTATTTCGCCCGTAAATAAATTGGTAATATTACAGCATGGTGACTTTTTTACTATTTATCAAAATTTGAGCTCAGTGAAAGTAAGTTTGGGTGATAATGTGAGCATAAAACAAAGTTTGGGAAAAATAAAGACTAATGGTGATGGTAAAACAATATTAAAATTTGTGATAACCCAAAACATGACGTACACTAATCCGAAACTTTGGCTGGCACCTAAATAGCAGAAAAAAATTAATAAAAAATTAAATCATCATCTCAGAATTATAATTTATATTTGGTAAAATTTAAACTAGAAAATATGAATTCGAATAACCCTTTTTTAAATAACAAAACATTTTCAACTGCTGTTTCCAGAAGAACGGATTCTTTTAACGCAGTCACTATTGAAGAAAATCAGGACATGACTTTGTCTGGAACTATCAATAGAAGTTTAATCCTTTTTTTGTTATTGATTGCATCAGCAACTGTAATTTGGTGGGCCGCTTCTAATGAATTACTAAATCCAGCAGTTCCAATAATTGGCGGTGCCATCGTAGGATTGATTTTAGTTCTGACAGCATCTTTTAAACCAGAATATTCACCTTATTTAGCTCCTGGCTACGCTCTTTTCGAAGGATTGTTTATAGGAGGGATATCTGTTATTTTCGAAGCAATGTATCCTGGAATTGTCACTCAGGCAGTAGGGGCAACTTTTGTTACTTTTGCCGTTTGCCTTGGATTGTACAAATATAAAATTGTAAAAGTAACGGAGCAGTTCAAATCTGTAGTAATTGCTGCTACATTAGCAATTGCAACCTATTATTTAGTTTCCTGGCTGTTTTCTTTATTTACAAGTTTTGTACCTGTACATTATGGAAATTCTATGATGAGTATTGGTATCAGTGTATTTGTGATAGTAATCGCTGCGTTAAATTTGTTTTTAGATTTTGACAGAATTGAAAAAGGAGTTGAACAAAGAATGCCAAAATATATGGAATGGTACGGCGCTATGGGATTGATGATAACGCTAGTTTGGCTATATATCGAGTTCCTGAGATTGCTTTCTAAATTGAATAAAAAATAATAACAGCATTATTTTATAAAATGATACCCTTCCAATGCGAAGGGTATTTTTTTTGCATTCAAAAGTTTTTTTGGAGCAGAAAGATTGGGCGTTTTCAGCCGGTATTGGTCCCGCTTTCCGTTATAATCTTGCATGCCGAACCCCGTCACACAAGGATTTCCACTGCAAACCTACCGTGTGGACACAAATACAATTTCGTTATTTTTATCACTAAATAAAGATATAATATGCGAAGATATTTTACAGACATTGATGATTCTCGACTATTAAAAAGGAGTAATTTAATATTAGATAGTTTATTTCATAATTGTGTTCATTCGATACGTCAGCTTACACAAAGCGATTCAGAATGTAAAGCAGTTTATCGTTTCTTGCAGAACAAAAGAGTTTCAGAATCGAAATTAATTAAAAACATGTCAGCAAACTGCTGTTTTTCAGCTCAAGACAAAACAGTTTTATGTATACAGGACACAAGTGAGGTCAATTTATATAATCATAAAAACAGAGTTAAAAAAGACGAATTTATAGGATTGACTAATGCTGCAACAAAAGGAGGAATTGGATTTTTACTGCATCCTAGTTTCGTTATAGATGCTTATAGTTTTGTTCCGTATGGCTTTTCAGATGTAAAAATATGGAACAGGCCTTTAGAGAAACTTACAAAAAAGGAAAGGAATTATAATTTGCTTCCAATTGAAGAAAAGGAATCTTATAAATGGATAGAATCTTCCCAAAAATCCAAGGAAGTTTTAGAGAAATCAAAAAAAGTCATCATCATTCAGGATCGAGAAGGTGATATTTATGAGCAATTTGCAATGATTCCAGATCAAAAGACGGAATTATTGGTAAGAGCAAGAGCAAACAGAACGCTACTAAGCAAGGTTAAATTGTTTAGTTTTATAGCCAATGAACCTCTTAAAGGGAAATATACGATAGAATTAGAAGGTGATAAAAGAAAAAATATAAACAAACGGGAAGCTACCTTAGAAGTTAGATTTTCTGAAGTAACTATCCAAAAAAATGATTTAGTTTCAAAGAATGCGCCCAAAAGCCTTGATTTATATATCATCGAAGCAAAAGAAATTGGCGATAACATTGATAATCCAATATGCTGGAGATTACTAACAACCATTAAAGTCTTAGACCTAGACACAGCCTTAAAATGTATCGAATGGTATACTTGTAGATGGATTATAGAAGAGGTTTTTAGAATTCTAAAAAAGGAAGGATTTAATATAGAAGCAAGCGAATTAGGTTCTGCAAAATCTATTCGAAAATTGTCTTTAATGATGATGGAGACAATTGTCAAACTATTTTTAATGCAAATAGCATATAGTATTCCAGAGGAAGAAATAGAAGCGAGAAGTTGTTTTTCAGATCAAGAACTTGAATGTTTAGAATATCAAATGATAAAATTAGAAGGAAAAACAGAAAAATTAAAAAATCCTCATATCCAAAAGGATTTAAAAAGATATGTTTGGGTTATTGCAAGGCTTGGTGGATGGAAAGGATATGCAAGTGGGAGAAAACCAGGAATAACCACTTTCTCTATCGGAATACAGAAATTTGCTTCAATAATGGAGGGATGGCAATTGTTTTTAGATGTGTCCACACGGTAGACTGCAATCGGGGCTAAAGAGAAACATTTGTGTTTTTTTGCAAGTAACCTTAAAAAATCTAAGTAAATCTGATTGCTTATTTTTTCTCAATAAGAATTATGAAGATTCAGAAGAATTCAAATTGCAGAACATACACTTATCCCTAAATTTACACTTTCATTACAAAAACCTGAGCCCTCTTTATAAAATGCAATCGCAATGCTAGCACATTCCTATCAAAAGTTAAAAGACATTTTATCCGTCACTATTGATCCTAAACGTATTTTGACCAATCCGCTGCAGACACTTGCATACGGAACAGATGCAAGTTTTTACCGGCTGATTCCAAAAATCGTCATTCTCGCGCACAACGAAGCGGAGGTTGTCGAAATTATAAAACAAGCCAAAAAACTCGATATCGCATTGACTTTTCGTGCAGCAGGAACCAGTTTATCAGGACAGGCAATTACCGATTCGGTTTTAGTAGTTGCCACGCACGGCTGGAAAAACTTTGAACTTTTTGACAGCAAGGAAAAAGTAAAACTAGAACCCGGAATTGTTGGAGCTCGTGCCAATATTTTTTTGGCTCCGCACGGATTGAAAATCGGTCCGGATCCAGCTTCAATCGGCGCCTGCATGATAGGCGGAATTGTAGCCAATAATGCCAGCGGGATGTGCTGCGGAACGGCACAAAACTCCTATCAGACCATAGCCGACATCAGAATTGTACTCCATGACGGAACCATTCTTGATACCGCCGATGCACAAAGTGTTACTGCCTTCAAGAAAGATCAGCCTGCCTTGATTCAAGAAATTGAAAGCCTAAGAGATCAGATCAAAAATGACGAAACGCTTTATCATCAGATTAAAAACAAATTCAAAATAAAAAACACAACCGGCTATAGTATTAATGCTTTAGTCGATTATGAAGATCCTATTGACATCATCAAACATCTGATGGTCGGTTCTGAGGGAACTCTGGCTTTTATTTCGAATGTGACTTTCAAAACGGTTATAGACGAAAAACATAAATCCTGTTCTTTATTAATTTTCAAAACGATTCAGGATGCCTGCAATGCCACTATTTTATTGAAATCGGCTCCTGTTGCTGCAGTAGAATTACTGGATAGAGAATCCATCCGTTCTGTAGAAAATGATCCTGATGCTCCCGATTATTTCAAAACATTACCAGAATCCGCCTGCGCTTTATTAGTTGAATGCCGGGATAATGATTTGGACAATATGCTATTGAAACAGCTTAAAGTCCGTTTAGAAATTGAATCTATTCCGACCTATGCAGAATATGAATTTACATCGAATCCTAAACAGTATTATTTTAATTGGAAAGCACGAAAAGGCTTGCTGCCAACAGTTGGCGGACTGCGAAAAAACGGAACAACGGTAATCATAGAAGACGTCGCTTTTCCCCTCCCGCAACTAGCAGATGCCTGTTTGGAATTGAAAAATTTATTTAAAAAATATGAATACCACGATGCCGTTTTATTTGGACACGCACTGGAAGGAAACCTTCATTTTGTGTTTTCACAGGACTTTTCAAATCAGACTGAAGTAGACCGTTACGAAAAACTAATGTCCGAATTATCTGTTTTGGTTGTGGATCGTTTCAACGGTTCTTTGAAAGCCGAACACGGAACCGGCCGGAATATGGCTCCTTTTGTAGAAAAAGAATGGGGTTCTGCCGCTTATGAAATCATGAAACGAATCAAAACTATTTTTGATCCAAATAATAAAATAAATCCTGACGTATTAATCAATCCGGATCCAAAAGCACATCTCAAAAATCTGAAACCAATGCCGGAATCCCATGCCATCGTTGATAAATGTATGGAATGCGGATTTTGTGAACCGCACTGTGTATCCGAAGGTTTAACTTTATCACCAAGACAGCGCATTGTGATTGCAAGAGAAATCAGCCGATTGGAAGAAGCGAATGATGACCCACAGCGATTAGCCGATATTCGGAAAGACGTTACTTACCAGCTGGATGAAACCTGTGCTACCGACGGACTTTGTGCCTTGGCCTGCCCCGTTCATATTGATACCGGAAAATTTGTAAAAACCTGGCGTGCCAATAAACTAAGTGCCGGCAATAAAAAAACTGCCGCTTACATTGGTTCACACATGGCGGGAACTACATCGGTTATGAGAACCGGATTAAAAATGGTTTCTTTTTTCCATTCTATTTTTGGAACCACCATTATGACAGCCTTATCTAATGTGTCACATTTTGTCAGCTTTGGAAAAGTGCCGAAATGGATTCCAGAAATGCCAAAAGGTGCCAACAAAATTAACACTAAAAATTAATCGCAATTCCGTGAATTTCTTTTTTCAATTTATGACTAATTTTTAAAGGGTTCTAAATTAAAAATTTGAGTATTCGCGGTCAACCTTTTAATAAAAAACAATGAATACAGCTACCGATTTAAAAGTCGTTTACTTTCCTTCCTGCATAAACAGAAGCATGGGAAAAACCCATTTTCAGGACTCAGACGATCTGCAATTGACCGAACTTACGCACCGCTTATTGGTTCGTGCCGGATTCACAATAATTTATCCCGAATCGATAGACAGTCATTGCTGTGGTATGCCTTTTTCAAGCAAGGGCTATGCAGAAGCTAATCACACACAATCCGAAACATTGGAAAAAGAACTGCTAAAAGCTTCAGAAAATGGTAAATATCCTGTTTTGTATGATATGAGCCCGTGTTTTTATCATTCGAAAGAAGAGTTTTCCAAAAGCCTAAAAATTGTCGATCCGATTGAATTTATGCTGGATTATGTAATGCCTCAGTTGACAGTAAAAAAGAAAAAAGGCAGTGTGGCCGTTTTTCCTGTTTGTTCCGTTAAAAAAATTGGAATGACAGAACAATTAACAGCCTTGTCTAAACTTTGTGCAGACAGCGTAACCCTTATTGACAGCAATTGCTGCGGTTTTGCCGGAGACAGAGGTTTCTTAATTCCTGAACTAAACGAACACGGACTACGAGATTTAAAAGCACAGATTCCAGCCAGCTGTAAAGACGGTTTTTCAACCAGCAGAACCTGCGAAATAGGACTCGAAAAAATGAGCGGTATCGATTTTAAATCTATTTTTTATTTGGTGGATGAAGTAACCAGATAAGAAAATAATAATTCTTTTCATACGAATAAATTAACTAGATTTGGTTTTCAAACTTTTAATTACATATAACCTAATCATTAATAAACATTAACCTATGGAAGAAAAATACATTGTAAATGAAACTTTAAAAAGGATTGAACCTCTTGAAAAAAAATGCAGCTATTGCCGAAAAAAAGATATGACATTGATTGATAGCTGCTTTTTTGAAACTTTATTCTTTGAACAAAAAAGATCTAATTATCTGGTTGTTAGAAAAGTAAATTTCAACAAAGTGTCCATTGGCGTGCCTAGGTGCGAAAGCTGTAGATCTATTCATGAAGGAGCTAACGCAAAAGCTCAAAAATATATTTTTATTGCTGCGGGTATTATCCTTATTTTACCTTTCTTATTTACATTTAGTGCTGACGCTTTTTCTGACGGAATAATACCAGCTGTAATTGTATTGATTGCGGGGTTTTTATTTAAAAACTATTTATCAGAAAAAATTGTTTTTAAGACTGATATTCTTTCCGAAAAAGTAGGAGCACAATATAGTGTAATCGTTCAGGATTTTCTTGAGGAGGGCTGGCAGTACGAACAACCAGAAGCTTAAAAAATGCTATTATTTATAGAGAAACCGTTGATAAAGTCAACGGTTTTTTAAAATATAACAGATTAATAAGCAACCTAATAGCCAAAATTGCATCTATATTAATAAAATATAGAAATTATGAAAAATAGAATTTACCTTATTACATTAGTATTGATTAGTAGTTTGATTTCTTCTTGTGAATCAGATGATAACTCAGACTTCAATAATGATTTCGAAACAAGCAGTAATGCATTATCAGATTTTAAAAAAACAACTCATAATTCCTATAAATATACAGTCGTTGAAGCGTCTTGGAGTGGCCCAGCTTGGGAAACTACCATAAGCGTATCTAACGGAAAAGTTGTTCAAAGAAAGTTTAAATATACTAATACCCAAGGATTAGGAAATAATATTCCAAAAGAAGCATTAGAATGGACTGAAAATGGAAATGAAATAGGCATTCACAAAGATAATGGGGCAGTTGCTCTAACTTTAGATGAAATATATTCAAAAGCCGAACTGGAATGGTTACCCAAAAGAAATAATGCAAAAACATACTTTGAGACCAAAAACAATGGATTAATTTCCACTTGCGGCTATGTCGAAGATGGGTGTCAAGATGATTGTTTCAGAGGAATACATATAAAAAGTATTGAAGCTTTACGGGAAGCATTGGTTTTTTAAAAAAACTTAAAAATATTGAGTTTAAAAATCGCATAAACTAATAGGTTACAAATAGGTTATTTAACCTTGTTTTATATCTTTGTAATTCACAACATTATTACAAAGCCACAAAGACTGCAAAGATTTAATTCATATAACTTTTTGTTTAAATTAATTGTATGGTTGTTTAAATTTTTAATACTTCGAAACTATTTGTCTTTGTGTGCCTTTGCATTATTCTTTTTACTCCAAAAAAATAAAAAATGATTTATAACCTAAGAAAAATACAGCTTAATGCATTGTTTTTATTGATTTGTCTTGCTCCTTTTTTAATACAGGCACAGGAAATAAATTCGCCTAATAAGAATCTTGCATTAAAATTTGAATTAAAAGAAAATGGAGTTCCCTCCTACCAGCTTACATACAAAGGAAAATCAGTAATTAAGCCTAGTTCATTGGGATTAGAGATCATAGATGCTCCTTCGTTTATGGATGGTTTTTCTATTATAAATACGGAACAAAAATCGGTAGATGAATCCTGGAATCCAGTTATGGGAGAGGAAAAAATGATTCGTAATAACTACAACGAACTGCTGGTTACTTTGGCTCAGGCCAAAAATAACAACAGATACATCCGCATCCGTTTTAGATTATTTAATGATGGATTAGGGTTCCGATATGAATTTCCGAAACAGAATGACTTGAATTATTTTGTAATTAAAGAAGAACGTACCGAATTTCAATTGGCCGGTGATCATAAAATTTTCTGGATTCCAGGAGATTATGATACCAATGAATATGCCTACACTACTTCAAAAATTTCTGAAGTTCCTTTGTTGATGAAAAAAGCCACTATCGAAATCAATTCCCAGTGGACAATCAAAGAACTAGCGGTACAAACACCTTCAATGATGAAATCCACTGATGGTCTATATATAAACATTCACGAAGCGGCTCTAATCAATTATCCTGCAATGTATCTGGAACTTGATGCTGCGACTTATAAAATGCGCAGCCATTTAGCACCCGATGCTGTTGGTAATAAAGGTTATATGCAGACTGATGCACAATCACCTTGGAGAACTATTGTTGTAAGTGATAAAGCGACTGATATTTTGGCTTCAAAATTAATATTGAACCTCAACGAACCAACGAGCTACAAGGATGTTTCTTGGATAAAACCAGTAAAATACATCGGAATCTGGTGGGAATATTTTGTTGCTGGGAAAAGTACTTGGGCATTCGGAAAAGAAAATAATGTAAAATTAACCGATGATTTTTCGAAATTAACACCAAACGGAAAACACGGAGCTACAACCGAAAGAGCGAAAGAATACATTGATTTCGCTGCCAAAAACGGTTTTGATGCTATCCTTATCGAAGGCTGGAATATAGGCTGGGAAGACTGGATTGGAAATTGGAAAGAAGAAGTTTTTGATTATGTAACGCCTTACCCAGATTTTGATGTCAAAGCTGTACATGAATACGCTGCTGCAAAAGGTGTAAAGATTATCATGCACCATGAAACTTCAGGATCGGCAACCAACTACGAACGCCGATTGGATCGTGCTTTTCAATTCATGAACGACAATGGTTACGATGCTGTAAAAACAGGTTATGTGGGCAAAATTATTCCGCGCGGAGAACATCATGATGGGCAATGGATGGTAAATCATTATATCAATGTAGCCAAACGTGCCGCCGATTATAAAATCATGATTGACAGCCACGAAGCCGTTCGCCCAACAGGTTTAAACCGTACATTTCCGAACTGGGTTGCACAGGAATCTGCCCGTGGAACTGAGTTTGAATCTATGGGAGGATTAAATCCAGATCACACTACTATTTTGCCTTTTACAAGATTAATGGGGGGCCCTATGGATTTTACACCAGGGATTTTCCAAACCGACCTTTCTTATTATGGAACGGGAAGCAAACAGCGTGTCAATACCACTCTGGTAAAACAATTAGCTTATTATGTAACAATGTACAGTCCGTTACAGATGGCTGCAGATATTCCTGGGAATTATGAGCGTTTTCCAGATGCTTTTCAATTCATCAAAGATGTTGCTGTAGATTGGGACAACAGTTATGTACTGGAAGCCGAACCTGGAGATTATATCACGATTGCCCGTAAAGCAAAAGGGAAAAATGAATGGTTTGTTGGCGGAATTACCGATGAAAATGCTAGAACTGCTAACATTACTTTCGGCTATTTGCCTGCTGGAAAAAAATTCATTGCTACAGTGTATGCCGATGCAAAAGAGGCAAACTGGAATGAAAATCCTCAAAAATACACGGTAACTAAAGCAATTGTAAATTCTAAAACAGTATTGAAACAATTTTTAGCTCCGGGAGGAGGAGTTGCCATCAGCATCAAAGAAGCAAACGATGCCGATATGAAAGGATTGAAAAAATTATAAAAACATTTGTCCCGCTAAATTGTAATGACAAATTCCGATGAATAAATCCTTGCCACATACCCCCAAGTGCTGCAAGATTTGAGGATTCGGTTAGGATCGTTCATTGGGAATAAAAGAGGCTGTCCGAAAAGGACAGCTTTTTTTATGCTGCAAATTTCAGGAATCGATTTTGGGTTGGTTGATTAATGAAAAAATATTCTGTTACAGTATTTAAAAAGTGAATTTCGACTTTTATAGCTCTATTTAGAACTCTGAAGGAGATTTTTAGATGAGTTTTCGACGCATCATTGTTCTTTGCTATCATTTTTCTGAAATTATGCCCGATAGCCATCAATAGAAATTCCATTTCCACTTTTTCGATGCTTGTGAAAGTAAACCGGCTGAATTTATTGTTGTTTTTTAGCTGTCCGAATACTGCTTCAACTTCTATTGGGCGTTTGCTTCGGTGTTCGAGTCCTTTTTCGCTCATGAGCAGCTCTTTGGCCTGAGCCCTTAATTGGTTCAGGCGGTGGTTTACTTCTATTGTTCTGTTTCCTTTGGCTTTATGGCACAAACTTCTAAGTGGACATCCATCACATCTTTTTGCTTGATAATAAGATACTTGTGATTCGTATCCGTTGGCCGATGTCCGTTTTCCACTGCCAATGTTTTCCATTCTTTGTCCCATTGGACACACATAAAAATCCTGCTGTATATTGTAGAACAAATTCTGGACAAGAAACGGATTGTCCTTCATTTTTTTCTTCTGTTCTTTGTGAAAATAATTATACTTTACATAGTACTGTTATGTCTTTATTTTCAAGCATTTCGTAGTTTTCTTCGCTTCCATAACCAGCATCGGCTACAACTGTTTTGCTTTGTTTTTGATACATTTTTTCAAATTCCTCCAGATGGGATTTTAAAGTCGTAGTGTCGTTAGGTGTCTGATGAATGGTTACATTGGTAATGAATTGATTTTCAGTAGAAATCTGAGGATTGTATGCAGGTTTTAACTGTCCGTTTTTCATATGGTCTTCCTTCATTCTCATAAAGGTAGCGTCAGGATCTGTTTTGCTGTAGGAGTTTCTATTGCCTAAAATCACTAAATCTTTTTCGTATTTTTCAAGCTTTGGCAGGTGCTCTTCCTGAAGCTTTTCAAGCTCTTTGGTTATCTTCTTGTTGGGCTCTTTGAGTTTTTTATTGAGTTCTGATAATTTTTCTTTCAGCTCTTCCGAGTTTATTTTTTTTGGTAATTCTTCCTTGTTGACTTCTTGATTATCTGATAAAATACTGTTTTCGATATCGGATAAGATGCTGTTGATTTTTACTTCGAGTTTTTCTTTGTATTTCTCTATAGAACCCCGCCAGACAAAGGTGTATTTGTTGGATTTGGCTTCAATTTTTGTTCCATCGATGTATTGGATATCCAGACTGACATAGCCCATTTCCACAAGCATTTTGACTACTTCTGCAAATAAATCTTTGATGTTTTCTTTTAGAACCTTTCCTCTAAAATCGTTGATGGTTCTAAAATCAGGGGTTGAGTTGCCTGAAATAAACATAAAATGAATGTTCTCGGTGAGTGCTTTTGCTATTTTTCGGCAGGAATAAGTGTTGCTCAAATAGCTGTAAAACAAAACTTTAAGCATCATTCTGGGATGATAAGCCGAGGTCCCTCCTCCTTTATATTTTTTAAGTATATGGCTTATATCCAATGAATTGACGACCTTGTCCACTAAGCGGACAGGGTGGTTTTCTGAAATTTTATCAAAAATATTTATCGGAAAAAGTTCCGGTGTATTGATCGATTGCGATTTAAATATTACTTTAGCCATTGCTCGTTTTTTGTGCAACTCTAAGATACTATTTTAGATTAAAAACAGCAAAAAAAAGGCTGTCCTTACTTTTTGGACAGCCTCTTTGTTTTTTTCAATTAATAAGTTTTACAAATGAATTCCTCCAGCAACTTCTATTCGCTGTCCGTTTACCCATTTTGAATCGTCTGTACATAAAAAAGCAACCACACTTCCAATATCATCAGGAAGCCCCACCCGGCCCAATGCCGTTTGAGACGCAATCTGCTGATTTAGCTGTTCATTATCACGAACTGCACCACCGCCAAAATCGGTTTCAATCGCTCCCGGAGCAACAATATTCACCCTGATTTTTCTTGCGCCTAATTCCTGCGCCTGATAGCTTGTCAATGTTTCAATTGCCCCTTTCATGCTCGCATAAGCAGAATATCCAGGATATGAGAAGCGTGCCAATCCAGACGAAATATTTACAATTCCACCGCCGTCATTCAATATGTTCAAAGCTTTTTGAGTCAGGAAAAATGTCCCTTTAAAATGAATGTTAACCATATCGTCAAATTGCGCTTCTGTGGTTTCGGAAAAACTTGCATAAGTTCCGACTCCGGCATTATTGATTAAAAAATCAATTTTATCGGTACCAAAAGTGTTTTTTAAAGCCGATAATGCATTTTGAAAAAAAGAATCAAAACTGCCTACCTCAGCGACATTCAGCTGAAGTGCCACGGCTTTTTGGCCTAATTTTTCGATTTCGCTTACAACTTCTTCAGCTTCGGTTTTTTTGCTGTGATATGTCAACACAATGTCCAGTCCTTTTTTGGCAAGACTCAAAGCCATATTTTTTCCTAATCCGCGGCTCCCGCCAGTAACCAGAGCAATTTTATTTCCCATCTTAAATTTTGTTTTAAATTATCTAAGACAAAATTAATTCAGATGTAAAGTTCATTAGTTGCAAATATCAATCCAGAATTTGCGAAATTCAAATCAAACCATTTAAACGCGAAAAGACAAAGGTGACAGCGCAGTCTGCTTTTTGAAAAAATTAGAGAAATGTGCCAGTTCTTCGAAACCGAGCGAATAAGCAATTTCCGAAATGTTCCAATCTGTTTCTTTCAACAAAGTTTTGGCTTCCTGAATCAATCGTTCACTGATTAATTCAGTAGTAGTCTTTCCTGTATTTTCCTTTAAAACTTTATTAAGATGATTGACATGAATAGACAAACGGGCAGCAAAATCTTTGGCTGATTTCAATTCCAGACGCTGACGGGAAGATTCAATAGGAAATTGTCTTTCGAGTAATTCAACAAATAAAGAAGAAACTCTCGCTGCAGAATTATGTTTGGAATACAAAGCGGTAACGGGCTGCAGTTTTTGTCCAAAATGAATCAGCTCCGCCACATAATTCCGAATCAAATCGTATTTGTACACATAATCAGAATTGATTTCCTGATGTATCTTTTTGAAAATCAAATCGATTTCAGCAACTTCTTCCTCAGTCAGCTGAAAAACCGGATAACCGTCTGTTTGAAAAATAGGCAGTTTATCCAGATCCATTCCCGTTTTATCCTTGGTAAAAAACTGATTGGTAAAAACACAAAAATGCCCAGACTGCTGCATGTCCAAAGGAAGATAATTATATGGAATTTTTGGAGTTGCAAATAAAAGAGCATACTGGTCAACCTCGATTACCTTGTTGGCATACTCCACCCTGTTTTTGCCACGAATCAGACTTATTTTATAATAGGCTCTCTTGTCATAAGGCATGCAGGATTTTCCATTCAGCCTCTCATAAAGTTCCTTGATATTAAAAACATTAAAGTGTCCAACTTCTTTTTGAATCCCATTAGGCAGCAGCAATGCGTTCTTTTCTATAAAATATTCTGAAGAAATGTCTTCGTAAAAGTTTTCTATTGATCTTGATTTCATTAGGAATGTATTTGTAAAAATCAAATATAGGGATTTACAAAGAAAATATTTTCAAATAGAAGTATTAAAAAATTGAATTGATTTTAAATCTAATTTAAAAAAAAGCTCAGAATAATCTAAATATTATTTACACTTACTTTTTGAGTTGAATAAATCAAAGTGTATTTTTTTAAACATGTTTTAATTCAAAACTGTAATGGTATCCGATTAATTTTTTACCATCCTCATAATTTCTAATCCATGCTTCTTCCTCATGACTTAATTTGACAATTTCATTTCTAGAAATACCATTAAATCTTTTTACAATCTCTTCTAAGGTATTCACTTCAGACTCGCTAAAATAGTCTGAGTTAAATATTCTGTTTTCAATAGGTTTAAACTCTTCACCACAATAGCCATTGCCATAGTCTATGGTGTTTATTATAAAGTTATTTTCTCTTTGCAGTTTTTCAAAAATAGTTTGAAAGTTGTTTGGAACAGGTCCAAAATCAATAGCAACATATCTTGTACCGCTTATTGAAAATGAAGTTTTTTTAAAGTTTAAAAAATCAGCATAAAAAAGCAACTTGTTCATCACTGTTTTCAATGGACTTAATTGTTGCGTAAAATACACAATCATTTCTGTTAGCTTTTCTATATTTGGAGACTTATAACCTGTATAAATATCAGGATTACTATCTCCTAAAATATAGTTTTGTAAACCAACTTTAAAATGATTTTTTCTTTCTTCTTGAATTAAATCATCAATATTTTTTAACAATTCTACTTTCTCCACATCTCCAAAAACTCCTTGACTTTCTTCAACAAGCAATCTGAAAGATTTTGGATTTTTTGCTAATTGTATCAATTTAGCATTTGCCAAGCTAGGAACTTCACCACTTTCATAGTTCCTATAGGTATTAACACCGAACCCTAAAGAAAGCCCCATTTTGTTTGCGGGCAAATTATATTTTTTTCTAATGCTTATGATTTCCTCTGGAAATGGCAAGTTATACTTATCTAGATACTGATTGTAAACTTGGGTTAAATTTAATGTATCTAATTGTGTGTCTGTAAAACTTTCTTTAGTGTCCTCACAAAAATAGGAATGATGGGTATATGTAAATTCTTCTTTCCTAAAAATTAAATTTTTCTTCTCTTTTACTAGAGTCATTTCATTACCTGTAAACGGACTTTTCATATTAAATGTTTTTAAAAGGATATTTTAAGGGATGATCTGAAATATGGAATGAAATACAAAATGATTTTGTTGGCAGTATTGTAATTTTAATGTAAACCTCTTGTTTCTTTACAGTGGCTCCGAAAACCCACATTGGGCTAGTACCAAATTGATCATTTGTTAAAGATCCTTGACAATAATCTTCAATTGTTAGTTTTGACAAGACATTGTCTCTAAATTTTGCGGTTATTTCTAAATCAGCTAATGTTTGGGTGTTTTTATCCATATAGCTAAAAATTCACCGTTGAAGATTTGGCAAAGTTAAGAATTAAAACAATAAAAACAACCATATAATTGTTAATTAAGGCTTAATCAGCAAAAAAACAAACTATATAGTTGTTTAATACAGAATAAAAAACATATATACTTTACTCCCCTCCCAACATTTCCATCAATTCCAAACATCTTCTCGTGGTTTTGACATTATCAAAAGTCAGCAATAATCGCAAACCGGCAGGTGTTTGTTTTTCTTTCATGACACAAATGTTACTGTTCGTCTGCACAAACTGAATCACTTTATGGAAACGTTTCGAATGGTAATAATCGGATTGCTGATCGGAGACAAAATAGCCAATCATCTTGCCTTTTTTCATGACCAGTTTTTCGATTCCCACACGCGTTGCAATCCATTTGATGCGGATACTGTTCATTAAAGCGAGTGCTCTCGGAGGCATTGGACCAAAACGATCAATTAGTTTATTTTGAAAAACAACCAGTTCTTCCTCATTTTTCACCTCAGCCAACTCATTGTACAAACTCAGACGCTCCGTGACATTATTGATATATTCATCTGAAAAAAGCAGCTCAAAATCGGTGTCTATCTGTAGGTCTTTTACATATTCCTTGGTCTCAATATTATTCTCTTCAGGGTACAAATCCTTGAATTCGTTTTCCTTCAATTCCTCGATAGCCTCATTCATGATTTTTTGGTACGTATCAAAACCAATATCATTGATAAAACCGCTTTGTTCTCCTCCCAACAAATCTCCAGCTCCGCGAATTTCAAGGTCTTTCATCGCAATGTTCAAACCGCTTCCCAATTCGCTGAATTGTTCCAAAGCCTGAATTCTCTTTCTTGCATCTTCGGTCATGTGCGAATAAGGAGGACAGATAAAATAACAAAATGCTTTCTTGTTGCTTCGCCCCACACGCCCTCTCATCTGATGCAGATCGGACAGACCAAAATTATTGGCATTATTGATAAATATGGTATTCGCATTCGGAACGTCTAATCCGCTTTCGATAATCGTCGTGGCTACCAAAACATCAAATTCGCCGTTCATAAAGGCGAGCATTAATTCTTCGAGTTTGGCTCCGTCCATTTGTCCGTGGCCAATTCCAACTCTCGCATTTGGCACGAGACGCTGAATCATTCCTGCAATTTCTTTGATATTTTCAATTCGGTTATTGATAAAGAAAACCTGCCCGTTACGCTGAATTTCATACGAAACCGCATCCCGGATCAGCTCTTCATTAAACCCGACCACATTCGTTTCTATAGGATAACGATTGGGCGGAGGCGTTGTAATCACCGATAAATCTCTCGCTGCCATCAGCGAAAACTGTAAAGTTCTCGGAATTGGGGTTGCAGTCAAAGTAAGCGTATCGACATTAGCCGCAATGGTTTTGAGTTTGTCTTTTACGTTAACGCCAAATTTCTGTTCTTCATCGACAATCAATAAACCAAGGTCTTTGAAAACTACATTTTTATTCACCAATTGGTGTGTTCCAATGACAATATCCAATTTCCCTTCAGCTAAATCTTTTAAAGTTTGCGCTTTTTGTTTGGCAGTTCTAAAACGGTTCAAGTAACCAATAGAAACCGGCATGTCTTTCAGTCTTTCGCTAAAAGTTCTATAATGCTGGTATGCCAAAATAGTCGTAGGAACCAAAACTGCTACTTGTTTAGAATTATCAACAGCTTTGAAAGCCGCGCGAATCGCCACTTCGGTTTTACCAAAACCTACGTCACCACAGACCAAACGGTCCATAGGGCGTTCGCTCTCCATATCAGCTTTGACTTCCTGTGTCGATTTAATTTGATCCGGAGTATCTTCGTAAATAAATGAACTCTCCAATTCATTTTGAAGATAACTGTCTGGCGCAAATTGGAATCCTTTTTCCAGTCTTCGTTTCGCATACAGCTGAATCAAATTGAATGCAATATGTTTGACCCTCGCTTTGGTTTTTTGTTTTAAAGTCTTCCACGCGCTTGAACCCAATTTGTAAATTTTAGGAGGCGTTCCGTCTTTTCCGTTGTATTTCGAAATCTTATGCAGCGAGTGAATACTCACGTACACAATGTCATTATCGGCATAAACGAGTTTTATCGCTTCCTGCGTTTTTCCCTCGACCTGTATTTTTTGCAGTCCTCCAAACTTCCCGATACCATGGTCGATATGCGTTACATAATCGCCAACGGATAAAGTAGTCAGTTCTTTTAAGGTTAGATTCTGCTTTTTAGAATAACCGTTTTTGATGCTGAATTTATGATAACGCTCAAAAATCTGATGATCGGTATAACAGCAAATCTGATTTTCCTGGTCGATGAAACCTTGGTACAATGGCAAAACAATTGTCTTGTACTGCTTGCGGATATTCTCGGAATTGGCTTCATCCAAAGATTCGAAAATATCATGAAAACGCTTTGTCTGCGCTTCATTGGAACAAAACAGATAATTTTGATAACCGTTAAAATGGTTGTCGCTCAAATTATTCAACAGTAAATCAAACTGTTTGTTGAACGACGGCTGTGGCTGAATGTGAAATTCAAACTTTTTGGTCGTTTTAAAAACTGGTTTCGAATTAAATTCGACTACCGAAAAATCCAGCGCCCTTTTTACAAATGCTTTTTGATTCAAAAACAATTGTTCCGGCGTGGCGTGTTTTATGTCTTTGGACAATTTCTCAAAAGCTTCTTCGGCTCTTCCAAATTGCTTGTCCAGTTCGTATAAAAGATTCTCCGTATTTTGAAAAAACAATACCGTTCTTTCGGCTATATAATCCAAAAAACTTTCTCTGTTTTCCTGAAAAACCTTATTCTCAACATTCGGGATAATGGTAATTTTTTTCTTTTGTTCCAATGACAATTGGCTTGCAACATCAAAAGTCCGGATGCTTTCTACCTCATTACCAAAAAATTCTATTCGGTATGGATTGTCATTCGAAAAGGAAAATACATCGACAATTCCTCCACGAACCGAAAATTCACCAGGTTCCGTGATAAAGTCAACTCGTTTGAATTCATATTCAAACAAAACTTCATTCAGGAAATCAATCGAAATTTTATCACCAACCGCAACTTTCAAAGTATTTTTATCCAGATTCTGACGGGTCACCACTTTTTCAAAAAGTGCCTCAGGATAGGTAACAATTACTGCAGGTTTTTTGCGGGAATTGATTCTGTTAAGGACTTCGGAACGAAGTAAAACATTCGCATTATCGGTTTCCTCAATCTGATACGGACGACGGAAAGAACCCGGATAAAACAGCACATCCTGTTCGCCAATCATTTGTTCCAAATCATTCAAATAATAAGCAGCTTCCTCCTTATTGTTCAAAACCACCAAAAAAGGAAGTTCCGATTTCTTGAAAACCGACTGAATGACAAAAGAAACTGCTGATCCCAGCAGACCGTCCAATTGCATTTTTACCTGATTATTTTCCTGTAAACCGGCTACAATCTGAGCCGTTTTTGGAGAAGAATCATAAACCGAATATATAAAAGTGGCTTTACTCAAGGCTGTGATGGATTTGGATTTTTTGGACTGGCTGTTCCTCCTGGATTACCAGGCATTGTATGATATTTTTCAGGTGCTCCGTTATTTCCAGGATTTCCAGGTATCATCGGATTTCCTGACGGAATTGCCCGAGTCGTATCGATAATCATCTGTAACAATTCGGATTCTCCTGCTTCCATCGGGATTTTGCTTTTCTCTACAATTTTATCCATTTGTCGCTGCAGGGAAACCAGTTCAATATTAATTTCTGCAACAATTTTTACTACTTTTTTATCGGAGATATCAGTAAGGTTTATATACAAATCCAGCATTCTTACCTGCGTAATCAAAGCTGCAATCCTGCTTCGTATCTGCGGTGTGTCAAACTGCGCAGGAATACTGCTGTTCAAAGCCATCACTTTAGTTGACAGTATTTTGGATTTCTTCTGATAATCAGTAATTGTTTTTCTTGGTTTTTTTGCTAATTCCTCCATAAACTCACGCCATTGCGGCCACGTTAGAATTGAAGCTTCTGAAGTTTCATTAATTGGAGTGTCAAAAAAAGTCCAGCCTTTCTTTATATTGGTAAAAATCAGCTCTTTCTTTTTTGCATCTCTTAATTGATCAGCAAGACGCTTATCGTTATTATTATTACACGAAAACTGCATTAAAATCACCAAAAAAAACAGCGCTAATTTATTATTCATCTCCAAAATTTTTGAACCGCAAAGTTACAAATATCAATGGCAATGACAATAGTAATATCAATGACAAAAATCAATCACAATTTCAATAATAAAAACCAATTCCAAAATCAATGGAAATAATTATATTTATATTAAAATCTGCAGTAAACAGGCTGTATCTTAATTGAGTCAAAATTACGATATTAAAGTTTTTATATTATTTTTTTAAAAAATTCACAAAAAATAAAGTATTTACATCTTATAATTTGCGAAATCGTTATATTTGCAAAACAAATCTTTTTGATATGAATCCAAAAATATTAATTATAGGTGCCTGCGGACAGATTGGCACCGAATTAACGCATCAGCTCCGGGCAATTTACGGAACCGATAATGTGATTGCTTCCGATATTCGAAAACTGAATAATGATGTGGTCAATTCTGGTCCTTTTGAAGTAATTAATGCTTTGGATTTTAACCAAATCGAACATTTAGTCGAAATTCACCAGATTACCGATGTCTATCTGATGGCTGCCCTGCTATCGGCAACAGCTGAAAAAAATCCTGCTTTTGCTTGGGATCTAAACATGAATTCGCTGTTTCATGTCTTAAATTTGGCGAAAGCCAAAAAAATAAAAAAGATATTCTGGCCTTCGAGCATTGCAGTTTTTGGACCCACAACTCCAAAAGAAAATACGCCACAATACACCATTATGGAACCTTCTACGGTATACGGCATCAGCAAACAGGCTGGCGAAAGATGGTGCGAATATTATCATACTCTTTTTGGTGTCGATGTCCGAAGCATACGCTATCCAGGGCTAATCAGCTGGACTACGCTGCCCGGCGGAGGAACCACCGATTATGCTGTGGATATTTACCACAAAGCTCTTTCTGAAAAAAAATACGAATGCTTTCTGAGTTCCGAAACCAAAATGCCGATGATGTATATGGACGATGCCATTGCCGCAACGATTAACATCATGAAAGCACCGGCTGAGCAAATCAAAATCCGCTCTTCTTACAATCTTGCAGCTATCAGTTTTACCCCAGCCGAAATTACTGCAGAGATCAAAAAACACATCCCTGAACTCGAAGTCACTTATGGACCCGATTTTCGTCAAAAAATTGCCGACAGCTGGCCTGCAAGCATTGACGACTCCCAAGCCAGAGAAGACTGGGGCTGGAATCACAAATTTGATCTCGAAACTATGACTGCCGAAATGCTGAAAAACCTTGCTCCGCAATACAGTATTGATTTGTAATAAAACACACAATTTTGAGCGTATCTCTATAAAAAAGGGACCAAACTCACTATACTGGTGATTTGGTCCTTTTTGTAAAACAGTTAAATTAGCCACGAATAAAACAGATTAGAACGGATTTTTTTACTAAACCACTATGCCATAGATTGGGTTAGGCAGACTGAATCTGCAAAGTTGGATTGTGAAAATTGATGAAATTTTGCCACAGATTCACAGATAAAAAATGATTTTAAAATCTATGAATCTGTGGCAAAAACTTTTTTAGCAACTAAAGCGAGATGCACTGAAAGTGCATAGTTTTAAACTCTATTTGAGACCAATAAATTGGTTAAGAATTTAGTTGGAGTCTGTGCAAAATCCGTTAAATCCGTGTCATCTGTGTGCCGTTTTTTTATACTTTGGGTATATTGAATTTAAAAGTTTTAAAAGCGAATCCCCTGCCGAATCTCTTAAACAAGATAGAGGTTATAATTTTTTTAATTAGCTTGATCTATTAAATCTGTTGTAGAAACATAATCCATACTTTTTTGCTTCTGCATTTTCTACGTTTATTCCAATTCTGTAAATACAATAAAAAAACAATTTATATTTTTTTTATCATTAATTATTCCCAAAGATTTTTGCCAATTATTTACCCGTTTTTATACGTGTTTTGACTAAATTGCATTTAGAAACAAATTTAGATTGGTATGCCAGAAAAAGATCCGGAAAACAACGCCGAAAGAACGCGTTTGCACCTAAGAACCGACAACAAAGGCTGGAAAAAATGGGGTCCCTATTTATCCGAAAGACAATGGGGAACTGTTAGAGAAGATTATTCGCAAAGCGGTTATGCCTGGGGAAGCACCACACACGACATGGCCCGCTCCAAAGCCTACCGCTGGGGAGAAGAAGGCATTGGAGGAATTTCAGACAATAAACAGCATATCTGTATTGCTTTTGCCTTTTGGAATCACAAAGACCGCATCCTAAAAGAACGTCTATTTGGATTAACGCCTGCCGAATCTAATCATGGTGAAGACGTAAAAGAAATTTATTATTACCTTGATGCAACTCCTACGCATTCCTATCAAAAAATGCTGTATAAATATCCGCATGCAGCTTTCCCTTATGAAAAGTTAATTGAAGAAAGTAAAAAACGCAGCCGTCAGGAACCCGAATATGAACTGCTTGACACTGGCGTTTTTGACAAAGACGAATATTTTGACATCACAATAGAATATGCCAAAGCCGAAGAACAGGATATTTTAATTAAAGTAACGGTGGAAAACCGTTCTAAGCTGGCAGCTCCTATTTCGGTATTACCTACCATTTGGTTTAGAAATACCTGGAGCTGGGGATATGACAATTACAAGCACAAACCTACATTGACCGGAGTAGGAAAATCACATATTGAAGTACAGCACCGCCTTGTGGGAAGTTTCAATCTGTATGCCGAAAATGCAAAAGAACTTCTGTTTTGCGACAATAAAACCAATTTTGAAAAACTATACAAATCCCCTGCTCAGTCACCCTATGCCAAAGACGGTATTAACGATTATATTATCAGCCAAGAAAAATCCGGTATAAATCCCGAAGCTGTTGGAACTAAAGCGGCAGTACATTTTGATGATTTTATTCCGCCGCTTGGCAAAAAAGAATACCGCATTCGTTTTACAAATACAGCTCCAAATGATCCTTTTGAAGATTTTGATGCCGTTTTCAGAAAAAGAATCGAAGAAGCAGATGAATTTTATGCACCGCTGCAAAAAGGAGTAAAAGACGAAACATTAAAATCCATTCAGCGGCAAGCTTATGCAGGTATGCTCTGGACGAAACAATGGTATTACTATAATGTTTTTGAATGGTTAAAAGGCGATCCTTCTACTCCAAGACCTGATGCCAACCGAAAAGAAGGCCGCAACAGTTCATGGAAACACATGTATACGTCCAACATTCTCTCGATGCCGGACAAATGGGAATATCCATGGTTTGCAGCCTGGGATCTGGCTTTTCATACCTTACCTTTGGCCAGACTGGATCCGGATTTTGCTAAAAGACAGTTATCGGTTATTCTTCGGGAATATTACATGCATCCTAATGGGCAGATTCCTGCTTATGAATGGTCCTTCTCAGATGTTAATCCTCCGGTACACGCGTGGGCAACCTGGAAAGTTTATGAAATTGACAAAGAAGCCAATGGAGGCACAGGAGATACTGTTTTCCTGGAACGCATTTTTCATAAACTGCTGCTCAATTTTACTTGGTGGGTCAATTTAAAAGATAAAAACGGAAACAACATTTTTGGAGGCGGATTCCTCGGAATGGATAATATTGGAGTGTTTGACCGCTCTGCCGATTTGCCTACAGGAGGACATCTGGAACAAGCCGATGGTACTGGATGGATGGCAATGTACTGCCTGAACATGCTGCGGATAGCCTGTGAAATAGCCCTAAAAAATCCTGTTTATCAAGACATGGCATCCAAATTTTTTGAACATTTCCTTCAAATTTCGGGGGCGATGCAGGCTTTGGGTGACAATAAAGTAAACCTTTGGGACGAAGAGGATCAGTTTTATTATGACATGCTTCACAAAGAAAACGGTGATGCCCAGCTGCTCAAAATCCGTTCGATGGTTGGATTGATTCCGCTGTTTGCTGTCGAGGTTTTAACACCTGAATTGCTTGAAAAACTCCCTATATTTAAACGCCGTGTTGAATGGATTTTAAAAAACCGCCCCGACTTGGCCAGTCTGGTTTCCAGCTGGTACAATCCCGGAAAAGGCGAAACCCGTCTGCTTTCTACGCTCCGAGGACATCGTATGAAAATGATCCTCAAGCGCATGTTTGACGAAAAAGAATTTTTATCGGATTATGGTGTTCGTTCCTTGTCCAAATACCATAAAGAGCATCCATACAAATTCAAGTATGACGGCGGTATTATTCAGGTAGATTACACTCCGGCTGAAGCCACTGGAGATATGTTTGGCGGTAATTCTAATTGGAGAGGCCCGATTTGGTTCCCGATGAACTATCTGATTTTGGACTCATTGGAAAAATTCCACAGCTATTACGGAAAAGATTTCAAAGTTGAATTCCCTGCCGGATCTGGTGAATTAGTAAATTTACAGGAAGCCTCCAAAGGTGTAGCCGAACGTTTACTAAAACTGTTTGTATCCAATGCCAATACAAAAATTCCAATGTACGGCGAATACATAAAGTTTCAGGAAGATCCGCTTTTCAATAAAAATCATTTGTTTTTTGAATACTTTGACGGAGACACCGGCAAAGGCCTAGGAGCTAATCATCAGACGGGATGGACTGGACTTATTGCCGAAATTATCCGGCATCTGAATGAGGAAGAAAATAGCTTTTAAATACTTTATAAAAAAAACCACCACATAAGCTGTAAGTATCTTATGTGGTGGTTTTTGTTTATGAATGTATATGAATTTAAAGCATTTTTATTACATCATTCCAAATACAAGACCAATTGACCATTAAGCCAATTGACCAAATCCGTTCAACACAGATTTCATTGTTCGTGCTACGCACGCAACGAAACTCTAGCTGTTAGCTGTTGTAGTTTTTGTTACCCCTCTATTTCTTCTCTAATTTCCTCTTCAGTTTCGGCTATAATTTCTTCAGCTTTCAATTGGAATTTTTGCCATTCAAGTTCTTTTTGCTTGTCTTTTGAGATTTCTTCTTCAATTGCTAAACTTTCTCTATACTGTAATGCATCTGCTGTCATTGTCCATTTTGCATTTATTTCCATTTTTTCAACTTCATCTTTAATATCTGAAAGTGTAACTTTAAAAAATTCTTTTCGTGGATTTACTTTATTCATTTGTAGGCGCATAAATTTTTTGTGCAATTCTCTTTCTAATTTTGGTGCGTCATTGCTAAAAATCATTGAGTGAACATCAAACTCAAATGGAACACTTGCATCTCCTAATTCTTTAATTCTATCTAAAGGTTCTAATCGTCTAGTCATACCAATTTTAAACACATTTTCTCCGAACGAGCCAATGTTTGAAATAACATAAACATTCCCTGATTTAGTTTGTTGTGCCATTGAAATTGCTCTTTGATTTTTATCTTCGGCAATTTTTAATTTTTCTTCTAATTCTCTTAATTTTTCTTCAAATTTAAATTTCTGCTCATTATTAGCTTGTGAAACTTCTTTTTGTGCTTTATCGATTAATTTCTTTAGAGTTTCTTCTTCTTTTTGAGCTTCACGAATTGCTTTTTCAAATTCTCTTCTAGCTTTCTCCTCTTCACGAATTTGTTCTTTAATTCTTCTTTGTTCTTCTTGTTCTTGCCATTTCAATTCTTGCGTAATTACTGCCCACTTCAATTCGTCAATTCTGGAATTTAGATATTCTTCTGTAATAATTGCATTTCTAAATGCTTTACCATTATTATTTACAACTTGATATGCATCTTTTATTTTTTGTTCTAAAGTTCCATAATTGTCTTTTTTTACTTTTGATAAAACACTATCTACTTTTCCATTAAATGCATCTAAAATAAAATTTATTGCTATCTCTTTTCTGTTTGCTTCAACATAATCACATTTTGCGGATGTCCCATTGTTAATCATCAAATTAGTTTTTTCTCTAGAAAATTTAAGTTTTTGTCCCGCATCTGTATGACCAAATTCTTCTGCTAAATCATCAAGTAAACTAAAAGTTGGTACTAAATATTTATTTCCATAGCCTTCAATTATATTTTTCATCGCTTTAGCAGTTTTTTCAAGTTCTTTTGAGTTCTGCATTGCTTTATAAGCATCGCCTGCAATTTCTGTTGCTTTTATTTCAGCTTTTTCAATTATTGATTTAGCTTCTGTTGTTGCGTTATTTAAAAGATTAATAGCATTTTGTTTAAAATTTGTAGCATCAATATTAGCTTTTGATTTCACTGCTTTTGATTCTAAAATAGCATTTTCTAATTCTGTTTTTGCGTTTTCTAATAGTTCTGTAGCTTCTAGATTTGCTTTGAATAGAATGTCTTTTGCTTTTTGTTCGGTATCAACAATGCCTTGATACTTTTTTAAAGAATTATTATTGTCTTCTAAAAATTCAATTTTCTGATTAAGATTTTCTCTCTCTTGTTCAAGATTTTTTATTTTAGAGTTTAAACTATTTATGATATTTTGTAAATCATTAATAGTTTTTTTTAATTTCTTTTTGTTAGAGATTAATGCGAAGATTAAAATTATAACAGCAATAAAGAGAATAAATGTCATAAATATTTTTGTTTTAAAGTGTTGTTTTTCTACGATTCTGCTGTACTATAACAGCTAACTACTTCATATGCGCTACAAAGCGTAGTTTATTCTTCAAATATAATGATTTGTCTCACATTTCGTCCGCTTTATTTTATTGTAAATTCCCGCAGGATTTCGTGCTGCACTTACAGTTTAAGGATGATTGCCTCTTTCTCGGCAAACTGCTTTTTAGTGCTGTTGCGTATCATTTTTTATGTCCGCAAATAACACCATGTGTTTTTCTTGCCACTGATTACAAAGATTCTCACAGATTTCTTTACTATTTTTTTTAATCTGTAACTAACTCAATCTGTTTGATATTAGTTTAAGGATAGTCATATTATTTTTTATGTGTTTGATGGTGCAAAAGTGGTAGCTCGTAGTAATAGCATTAGTATGTCCTACATATTTTATTAGTACGAGCTAGATCATTTATTGGTTCGAGCTACTAATAATATTGGCTTGTACTAGTAATAGTATTAGTACGACCTAGATGGTTTATTGGTTCGAGCTACTAATAGTATTGGCTTGTACTAGTAATAGTATTAGTACGACCTAGATGGTTTATTGGTTCGACACAGTAATAGTATTGGTTCGAGCTACTAATACTATTAATACGACCTAGAGGGTTTATTGGTTCGACACAGTAATAGCATTGGCTTGTCCTACTAATACTATTGGTACGTCCTGCATATTTTTGCTGTTAATGCGTAAAAAACTGCAAAAAAAATTGCCCTTTATGAATCTAAAAGGATGATTTTGTAAATAGAAATCCGGTTATAGCAGATGGGTACTGCTGGTGCTGTCGCACTATTGCCAGTACTGCTGGCAAAGCGTTTTTTGAACTGGTCTGCAATGCTGTCTGCGCCAGGAACTCCAGCCATAAGCCGTTCGACTCACCCTGAAAGAAGGCTGGTCTAGATGGCTTATGGACATGACGCGTGAGGGATAGGAATAAGCTGCCAGCGCAGCATGAATAGCCCGACAGCATAAAGGAAAAGGGCCTAATCACAATAATGATGATTAAGCCCCTTTTCTTTATGACGGCACGCCCTGATAAACTATTTATCTGTTTTCGTAAACGTTGTTGTTTTGTTTAACATCGGCCATTAAACCGCTTGGGTCAATGGTGATTTTCTTGATCGCACTTTTGGGTCTTGAAATGCTAAACTCATATGCTGGAAATGCCCAAGCCCAGTCGCTGAGAATAGTTCTGGTGATAGCGGGTGTGGGATTTGGTTTTTCGAAACTCATCATGCGCAATGGTATGTAGAACGTTTCTCTGCTGCCATCTGTATATTCTACCAGAAGATCTATAGGCATTGGCATACGGCCGATTCTCTCAAGGGTTACTGACGTTTTATCTGCATTTTCCTTAACGTCTTTGATTCCGTAATCAATAGTGTTTAAAGTTTCCGTCCAATCCACCAGATACCAGTCAAGGTTTGCTCCCGAAACGCGCTCGGCTGTTCTCTTTATATCATTTGGCGACGGATGCTTGAATTTGAAATCCTGGTAATATTTTTTTACCGTTTTGTCCAGATTGTCCCGTCCGATTACATAAATGAGCTGTGACAGGAAAATGCTTCCTTTTACATAAGAAGAAATACTATATGGACGGTTTTCGTCATAACGGTCTCCATGAGTAGTCTGTGGCTGCTCCTTGCCGGATTCAACCAGTTTATAATAAGCCCCATAATTCCCTCTGAATGGGTTTTCTTCTTTTTTATCTTTTAGCTCATTCAGCGCCAAATCTTCTATATACGTAGTAAATCCCTCGTCCATCCAAGGGTGCTTGGACTCATTGGAAGCTAAAATATGCTGAAACCAGGAGTGTCCGAGTTCGTGAGCAGCCGTACCTAGAATTCCGTCGGGAGTTCCGTTGCCCAGCATAAGGGTACACATAGCATACTCCATACCGCCATCACCTCCCTGAATAAAGGAGTACTGCTTGTAAGGATAACTGCCTACCTCTTTGTTATAATAATCCATCACTTTTACCAATAATGGCTCTACTTTTCGCCAGTTCTCGACTACTGAGGGCGTGTTTTTGAAAAGGAAATGCAAATCGACATTATTTGGCCCTTTTACAACATCGTGCTGGTAATTCTTATCGGCTGCCCAAGTAAAATCATGTACCATTGGAGCCACAAAATGCCAGGTCAGCGTTTTTGCTTTTTTAGGATAAACCACATTCACTCCTGCATCCTGATAACCATGACCTATTTCGTTCGGGTTTTGCAGATAACCGGAACCGCCTAATGTATACTCCTTATCAATGGTAATATTTACATCAAAATTTCCCCATACACCATGAAATTCTCTGGCAATATAAGGATCGGCATGCCAGCCTTCAAAATCGAATTCGGCAATTTTCGGGTACCACTGCGCCATTGACAATTCGATGCCTTCGGAATTATTTCGTCCCGAACGGCGGATCTGCACTGGCACCTGACCATCAAAATCAAGAGTAAAAGTTGTTTTTGAATTGGGTAAAATTGGTTTCGCCAAAGTCACTTCAAGAATAGTGCTTACTTCCTTAATAGTTGCTGCAATGCCGTCCTGTTTAAAATTGGAAATTTTCAAATACCCAATTTCATTTGGTTTCAGGTTTTTGATTCGGCTTTCTTTTATTTCCTTATCATCCACTTTAATTTTGGAGACCATTCGGGAATCTGGATCTTTGATTGTCTGAATTCTGATATCCATTTCACTTCCCGGCTGGAAAGCATTATTATACAAATGGTAATACACTTTCTTTAAGGTATCCGAAGAATTATTGGTGTAAACCAGTTCTTGTTTTCCTTTGTACTGATAACTTTTGACATCCATAGTGACATCCATTTTGTAATCAGCATGCTGTTGCCAATAACCTTGTTTCTGAGCGGACAGATTACTTACACTCACAGAAAGCAGGATGAATAAAAAGAGTTTGCGCATGGTATTTAAAATGAAAAAATGGAAGAACCAAAAGCCCTTCCATTGAATTAATAGTAATTAAGAATTATTTTTTTGACATTTTTTCTGCCATCAAAAGTGCGTTATAGGCATTGACCATTTTGGCCGATTTTGATGTTCGATCAGACTTAACATTTACATCTTGCTTTTCACCCACAACAACATCAGCCGGCAGCGGTGTACCGGAATCCATCAAGATTTGTTTTACTTGTTTGGCAGATAATTTTGGATAATATGAACGAATTAAGGCAGCAACTCCGGCAGCATTTGGCGAAGCCATTGAAGTCCCCTGCAAATATTTGTATTTATTGTTTGGAATCGTAGCGTAGATTTCGTCACCTGGCGCAAAAACATCTACATTAAAAGTTCCGTAATTTGAAAACGGTGCAATTACACTATCTCCATATTGATTGTTCAAAGCACCTACAGTAAGCACATTGGATGCAAACTCTTTTGTATTGTCTGCAGAATCATTAGGGAAATTTGCATTTTCCGGCAGATCGATATTATTTCCGTCATTTCCGGCAGCATGAACAAAAAGTACGTCTTTCTTTTCGGCATATTTTATAGCATCAAAAACCCATTGCTTGTGAGGGGAATAACTTTTTCCGAAACTTCCGTTAATTACTTTGGCTCCGTTATCGACAGCATAACGAATAGCCAAAGCAATATCTTTGTCATACTCATCTCCATCTGGAACTGCTCTTACGGCCATAATTTCAACGTTATCAGCAACTCCGTCACCGCCAATGCCATTGCCTCTTACCTGTGCAATAATTCCGGCAACGTGAGTTCCGTGAAGTGCCTCTTCTTTGTCTGGTCCATAAACAATATTATTCCCGTATTTGGTATTTTTAATATCCTCAACATTGTCTCCTACTGCTTTTCGGCCATCAAAGTCTTTGTTAAGATTATATTTCAGCTGTCCGTCAACATAATCGCTGTACTCTTTAATTTCATCCCTGAAAGCAGGTCCCGCATTAGTTAAAATACGAGTCATAACCGCTTTAGATTTAGTCAGATCAGGATCTGTAGTAACAATTCCGTTTAAATCTTCTATAGTATAATTTTCTTTACCTAAATGTTTTTGAACCGCATTATCAGCACCCACGAGAAAATCAACCTGCTTTTTGTCTTTCAAAGCTTTGCCACATTTTTCATCATAAGCTGCCAAAGCGCTTTTGTATGTTGCTGATCCGTCATCACCTTTTTTTACGATTCGGGTCATTTCAAGAGTCTCATGCACTGCATCTCCCAAAAAGTTCCAGCCATGAATATCATCAATAAAACCGTTTTTATCATCATCTTTTCCGTTTCCGGCGATTTCTTTTTTATTAGTCCAAACAACTGATTTCAAATCTTCATGATCAATATCTACTCCAGAATCTACAATTCCAACAATTACTTTAACCCCTTTTTTGCCTTTTAATAATTCGGCATAAGCTTTGTCAACACTCATTCCAGGGACACTGTCTTTGGCTAAATCCAGATGTGACCATCGCTGCAGTTCGGATTCGGTTAGTTTTCCTTTTTTACCAACATAAGGTGAAGCTGTTTGTGCATTTGCAGAAAGGCATACAGACAAAGCTGCCAATAATGTTAATGAAGTTAAGTTTATTCTTTTCATCTGTACGTAATTTTTCGGTTTTAGTAATGAACTCCAAAAATAGTAGAAGTAAATTAAAAATTACGCAATCATTAACGGTTTTTTATGAAAAAATGCGTTTGAAAGCAGATTTTGTTATAAAAATATTAAAGAGAAATTATTACTAAAAAAACTAGAGCCTGTTTAAATTTTATTTTTGAGATTTATTATTAGAGGATTTTTGAGTGAAACAAGGCAAATTTTTATAAAATAGCAGAGCTATTGTATGAAAATTTAACGAAGTTGTAACCAAAAATCATCATAAGAGAGCCAATAAATAAAACTTAAACAGGCTCTGTACTTATTTTTGGAATAGTATCCTTGAGAAATAACGGCCTTATTATCTCAAAAGAATTAATAAATATTCTGAAAAAATTGCTACAAAACTTCCTCACATGTAAAAACACCTGCCAGCCTTACCCCCTTTTCGGTATGCTCAACAGTAATAATTTCGTTATGCGCATCGTGTTCCAAAAACAGATAGTAATTATTATCAGTGGCGGCATTCAGGAATTTTGACTTCTCAGGCATTGTTAACAAAGGTCTTGTATCATATCCCATTACATAAGGTAAAGGCAAATGTCCTGCTGTAGGAATCAAGTCTGCACAAAAAACTATGGTTTTGTCCTGATATTGTATATGCGGAATCATCATTTTCTCGGTATGCCCATCAACATAAAAAATTCCAAATCCCAATTCGTCTGAAACTGCAAAATCACTTTCGGATTTCAGAATAAAATTGAGCTGTCCGCTTTCCTTCATCGGTAAAATATTTTCAGCTAAAAACGATGCTTTTTCTCTGGCATTTGGCTTTGTTGCCCATTCCCAATGATTTTCATTAGTCCAGAATTTAGCATTTTTAAAAGCGGGTTCATAACCCGTTTTGTCTTTGTTCCATTGGATACTGCCACCACAATGGTCAAAATGCAGATGCGTCATAAAAATATCGGTAATATCGTCGCGGTGAAAACCATATTTAGCCAATGATTTGTCCATAGAATGCGTTCCCCAAAGCGAGTAATATCCAAAAAATTTCTCTGACTGTTTATTCCCCATTCCCGTATCAATCAAAATCAATCGATTTCCGTCTTCAATCAGCAGACAGCGTGCTGCAATATCAATCAGATTATTTTCGTCGGCAGGATTGGTTTTGTTCCAGATAGTTTTTGGCACAACGCCAAACATTGCGCCTCCATCAAGTTTAAAATTACCGGTTTCTATGGGATAAAGTTTCATCAATATATTTTAAAGTTAAAAAACAATGCAATTTACCAAAATCTTATGGCTTAAATCCTCCTCATATAACAAATTTCTATCTGGATATTAGTTATATAAATGTTATCAGTTATGAAAAAAAGCATTTTATATAGTATCTTTGCAGTTAATTTAGACGAAATAAAGATTAGGATTTAGAGAAGCTTACAGAAATTGTGCTGACTACAGAACTCACAATAAGTTATTTAATTCTAAAAAAATTTAAAAAAAAACTAAGATGATACAAGTTTCTGATACTGCCAAAAAGAAAATCATCGATTTGATGAAAGATGATGGTTATGATGCTGCTATAGACTACGTAAGAGTAGGTGTAAAAAGCGGTGGTTGCTCTGGTTTGTCATATGATTTGAAATTTGACAAAAACAAAGGCGAAGATGATAAAATATTTGAAGACAACGAAATAAAAATTGCAGTCGAAAAAAAATCGTTCCTTTATTTAGCAGGAACAATTTTAGAATTTTCTGGAGGATTAAATGGCAAAGGATTTGTCTTTAATAATCCAAATGCTAATAGGACCTGCGGTTGTGGGGAATCTTTCTCACTTTAGTCAAATGTCGAAAGTCATAAAGTCGAAAGACCATATAATGACTTTCTAACTTTAGACTTTCAAACTTTAAGACTTAAAAATGAATAAATACACCGAAGACGATTTAAAAATCGAATTAGAGACCAAAGAATATGAGTACGGATTTTATACTGAATTAGAATCTGAAACTTTTCCTATTGGTTTAAACGAAGATATTGTTCGAGCGATCTCCCAAAAGAAAGACGAGCCGCAATGGATGACCGACTGGCGCATAGAAGCTTTTCGCGCCTGGCAGGAAATGATTGAGCCGGAATGGGCAAATGTTAATTATATAAAACCCGATTTTCAGGCAATTTCCTATTATTCAGCTCCTAAAAAAGCGGATCCAAACAAGACTCTTGACGATGTAGATCCAGAACTTTTGGAAATGTACAAAAAGTTAGGAATCTCAATCGATGAGCAAAAAAAGATGAACAACATCGCTATGGATATTGTGGTTGACTCCGTTTCGGTTGCAACTACATTCAAAGCGACATTGGCCGAGAAAGGAATAATCTTCATGAGTATTTCTGAAGCGATCAAAGAACATCCAGAATTAGTCCGTAAACATCTCGGTACTGTTGTTCCTCAAAAAGACAACTTTTATGCGGCCTTGAATTCGGCTGTTTTCTCAGACGGATCTTTCTGTTATATTCCAAAAGGCGTTCGCTGTCCAATGGAACTCTCTACTTATTTTAGAATCAATCAAGCAGGAACCGGACAATTCGAAAGAACTTTATTAGTTGCTGACGAAGGAAGTTATGTCTCTTACTTAGAAGGATGTACTGCTCCAACCCGTGATGAAAACCAATTGCATGCTGCAGTTGTAGAATTAATCGCTTTGGAAGGTGCTGAAATAAAATATTCTACCGTACAAAACTGGTATCCAGGAAATAAAGAAGGTAAAGGAGGAGTTTTCAATTTTGTAACCAAAAGAGGATTGTGTGAGAATAATGCAAAAATCTCCTGGACACAAGTAGAAACAGGATCTGCAATTACTTGGAAATATCCATCTGTTGTTTTAAAAGGAGATAACTCAATTGGAGAATTTTATTCGATTGCTGTTACCAATAATTTCCAGCAGGCAGATACCGGAACCAAAATGATTCACTTGGGTAAAAACAGTAAATCTACTATTATCTCTAAAGGAATTTCAGCAGGAAAATCTCAAAACAGTTATAGAGGTTTAGTGCAAATTAGTGCAAGAGCAGAAAACGCCAGAAACTTTTCACAATGTGACTCTTTATTAATGGGTAACAATTGTGGTGCACATACTTTTCCTTACATCGAAAGTAAAAATCCATCGGCCAAAATAGAACACGAAGCAACAACAAGTAAAATTGGTGAAGATCAGGTTTTCTATTGCAACCAACGCGGAATCCCAACTGAAAAAGCAATTGCACTTATCGTAAATGGTTTCAGTAAAGATGTGTTGAACAAATTGCCAATGGAGTTTGCTGTGGAAGCACAAAAATTATTGGAAATTTCATTGGAAGGTTCTGTTGGATAATCAAAACTAAAAGATATGGACATAATTTTAAAAAACGTAAAGAAAAAGGATTTTCCAGTGTTGAAATCATTGGCAAAATCACTTGGTTTTGAAATTGTTGAAAAAAAAGAAAAACCATATAATCCTGAATTTGTAAAAGAAATTTTGGAAGCAGAACAAAGCATAAAAGATGGAAAAGGAATTCGAATGACAATGGAAGAATTGAAAGAATTATGCAAATAGATTTTTCTGATAAAGCAAAAAAAGATTTAGAGTTTTGGATAAAATCAGGTAACAAAAGAATAATTAATAAAATATATTCTTTGATTGAAGATATTCAACTTCATCCATTTGAAGGATTAGGAAAACCAGAGCAATTAAAGCACCAATTGACAGGAAGATGGTCAAGAAGAATAAATCAGGAACATAGAATAATTTATAGAGTTACTGAAGAAGAAACAATTGAAATTTTAAATATCCTGTCTTTAAAAGGACATTACGAATAAAACAAAGATATGTTATCAATAAAAAATTTACACGCCTCAATAGGTGACAAAGAAATCTTAAAGGGAATTAACCTTGAAATAAAAGCGGGAGAAGTACACGCTATTATGGGACCTAATGGTGCTGGAAAAAGTACTTTATCAGCAGTAATTGCCGGAAACGAAAATTACGAAGTAACCGATGGAGAAGTAATTTTGGACGGAGAAGATCTTGCCGAATTAGCTCCGGAAGAAAGAGCACACAAAGGAGTTTTCCTTTCGTTCCAATATCCTGTAGAAATCCCAGGTGTTTCGGTAACCAATTTTATGAGATCGGCAATCAACGAAACCCGTAAAGCTAAAGGTCAGGAAGAAATGCCAGCAAATGAAATGCTGAAATTGATTCGTGAGAAATCAGAATTATTGGAAATCGACAGAAAATTTCTTTCCCGTTCCTTAAACGAAGGATTTTCTGGAGGAGAAAAAAAACGTAACGAGATTTTCCAAATGGCAATGCTGGAACCCAAATTAGCTATCCTTGACGAAACCGATTCTGGATTGGATATTGATGCACTTCGTATCGTTGCCAATGGTGTAAACAAATTGAAAAGCGAGAAAAACGCAGTAGTTGTAATTACGCACTACCAAAGATTATTGGATTATATCGTTCCAGATTTTGTTCACGTTCTTTACAACGGAAAAATCGTGAAATCTGGTGATGCGTCGCTTGCACACGAATTAGAAGACAAAGGATACGACTGGATCAAACAAGAACAAGAGGCATAAGAGTTGTCTGTTGTTGGTTGTCAGTTATTGGTAACCAACAAACAACCAACTATCAACCATCAACTAAATTATGGATTTAAAAGAAAAATTACTATCGTCTTTTATGGCTTTTGAAGAACGTGTTGATGTTCACTCTGAACTTCATGATGTTCGAACTATCGCCATAAAAAACTTCGAAAATAAAGGTTTCCCAACCAAAAAGGAAGAAAGCTGGAAATACACTTCGCTAAGCGCCATCCTAAAAAATGACTTCAGCGTTTTCCCAAAAACAGAAAGCAGCATTCAATACAGCGACGTAAAAAAATATTTTTTACACGAAATAGACACCTACAAAGTAGTGTTTATTGATGGTGTTTTTAGTTCGCATTTATCTTCAACAACCCACGACGGAATTGACGTTTGTCTAATGTCATCGGCATTGAACAAACCCAAATACAAAATGGTGATTGATACCTATTTCAATAAAATCGCCAGTAAAGACGAAAGTTTGACTTCCTTGAATACGGCTTTCGCCAATGAAGGAGCTTATATCAATATCCCAAAAAGCAAAGTTGCCGACAAACCTATCGAGATAATGTATTTCTCTACAGGAAACGAAACTGCTCTTTTGGTACAGCCTAGAAACTTGGTTATTGTTGGCGAAAACTCACACGTACAAATCATTGAGCGTCACCAAAGTTTGAACAACAATCCGGTTTTGACCAATTCGGTTACCGAGATTTTTGCTCAAAAAAGAGCCATTGTCGATTATTACAAAATCCAAAATGATAATCTGGAAGCTAATTTAATTGACAATACATATGTTTCTCAAAAACAGGAAAGTCACGTTTCGGTACACACTTTCTCTTTTGGAGGAAACCTAACCAGAAACAATCTGAATTTCTATCATTTTGGAGAAAGACTGACAAGCACTTTAAACGGAATCACAATTATTGGAGATAAACAGCACGTTGATCATTACACCTTGGTAAACCATGCTTCGCCAAATTGCGAAAGCTTTCAGGATTACAAAGGAATTTTCACCGACCGTTCCACTGGAGTTTTCAACGGTAAAGTATATGTTGAAAAAGAAGCTCAAAAAACAAATGCATTCCAAAAAAGCAACAACATCCTTTTGAGCGACAAAGCTACTATCAACGCTAAACCGCAATTAGAAATTTTTGCTGATGATGTAAAATGTTCTCACGGCTGTACTGTTGGACAATTGGACGAAACTGCTATGTTCTATATGCAACAACGCGGAATTCCAAAGAAAGAAGCCAAAGCATTATTGATGTATGCTTTCTCAAACTCAGTAATTGAAAACATCAAAATACCGGAATTAAAACAACGAATCACCAAAATTATCGCTAATAAATTGGGCGTAAAAATTGGATTTGATTTGTAACAATTTATAATGTGCCTAATCCTGCTGTTCATTACAAGCTTTTTGGCACTGTTGCATTTTTCTAAAAACAAAAAAGGAGCTTCCGCTGGTCGCTCTTTTTTGTTTAGAAAAATTGCACCATTACTGCAAAAGGCTTTCCATTTCCATCAGGGGCAAAACACACATCGATTAAAAAAATGAGTATCTTTGAATATTAAATTCAATCGACGATGGCAACTATCATAACCGACATAAATGATTTAGACCTAAGTAAATCATACACTTACGCCGATTATCTTACTTGGAATTTTCAAGAAAGACTGGAAATTCTGAAAGGTAAAATTTTCAAGATGAGTCCTGCACCAAGCAGAAAACATCAGGAAATTTCAGCAAAAATTTTCCGAAAATTTGACCGTTATTTCGAAAACAAATTATGTAATATTTATTATGCTCCCTTTGATGTCCGTTTAAAAAATTTCAAAAAAAGCACTTCCGACAAAGAAATTACAACTGTTGTCCAGCCTGACATTTGTGTGATTTGCGATAAAGAAAAATTAGACGACAGAGGATGTATTGGAGCTCCTGATTTAATTATTGAAATTCTTTCGCCTGGAAATTCAAAAAAAGAAATGGACATCAAATTTGACTTATACGAAGAAAATGAAGTCAAAGAATATTGGATAGTAGAGCCTTTTCAAAAATCAATATTAATCTACACCCTTAAAAACGATAAATACATTGGACTAAAACCTATCGCCGAGGAAGGATTAGTTCACAGTCCTCTATTTCCTGAACTGACTTTCAATGTGGAAGAAATTTTTAGGGATTAAGTATTAAAGATTAAAATGCATTTTGATTTTCAAATAATATTATTTTGCAAACAAAAACAAACCCTTTTATAGTTTTAAACTTTAAAAGGGTTTTTATTTTCGCCTATCAAATATTGCAAATATGAAAGAAAAGAATCCTAATAAAATCATTCCTAATCCAATAAACAAAACGAATTTTCCAAAATAAGGAATAATTCTGATCAGCAAAGTACCTGAAATTAATGTGATTAAAATACCAACTATAGAGATAACAAACGATTTTAAAATTTTATCCATACTTACTTTTTTAAACTCCCCACAATCCCCTTTAACAATTCATTAAAATCAAACTTGGCATCACCCGTCAACCCCAATCTCACAATTACCAAATTGCGTGACGGAATAATAAATACCTTTTGTCCGTTAAAACCATTACAAGAATACATATCCCTTGGAGCATCTGGATAAAATCCATCGGCGTTGAGCCAAAAGTGCGCTCCGTATTTACCATTTGAAGTGTTTGTAGGAGTCGAAACATACTTTGCCCAACTGGCATCAAATAGCTGTTCGCCGTTCCAATTGCCTTTGTGCAAATAAAGCAAACCCAACTTAGACCAATCTCGCGTCGTCGCCCACGCATAGGACGAACCCACATAATTACCGGTCATATCGGTTTCAATCACCATCGAATGCATTCCGATTTTATCAATCAATGCTGAGTACCAAAAATCCAGATATTCCTGATGCGTTTTGAACTGCTTCCGCAAAATACCCGACAGCAGATTCGTAGTTCCCGAAGAATAATTCCAATGCGTGTTGGGTTTAAAAACGGCCGGTTTCAACAATTGTGAGCGAGACATATCTTCATCGTCAAAAAGCATTTCTGTAGCATCACAAATTCTGTCATAATGCTCCTCCCATTCCAAACCTGAATTCATGTGGAGTAAATCATTGGTTGTAATGTTCTTTCTATTGTCATTTTGCCATTCAGGAATTGGAGCCGGTTTGTAAATATCAAACCGACCCTGTTTTTGAAGTATTCCAAAAAGTGTTCCCGTAATACTCTTTGTCATGGACCAGCCCAAAAGAATACTGTTTTTAGTCAAGCCTTCTGCATATTTCTCGGCAATTATTCTGTCTTTATAAATAACTAGAACGGAACGAGTTCTTTTAGCATCTTCTCCCTCGGCATCAAAGGCATTAGCGACAGCCTGATTCAATTTGGCATAATCCACATTGGCAAAAATCTTGTCTTTGGGTTCTGCATCTCCATACGGAAAAGGAAAATTGTTTTTAGATTTCGCTCTTTTTGGAATTTCGTATGGCTTGGTAATATCAAAATTATCATTGATTAATGTTGCACCCAAGCCATTTCTAAAAATTGCTTTTCGCTTTTTAAATCCAAAAACGGTAGCCGTTGCAAATTTTCCTGATTCATTTATTTCATTGGAAGCCCAACGGATAACGTCAAAATCATTATCACTTTTCTCGATGTTTTCCAATGACCGATTGGCTATGAAATGACAGCTTGCAACGCTTTTGGCCGAAAATCCTGAAATTAATTCCAATCTTCGGTAAGTTGTAATGCCAAAATAAATCAAAAACAAAAGAACCAAAGAGACGATTATTTTCAAATATTTTTTCATAACTGGAGATATTTATCCTAATTTAATAAAAAAAGGAACACAAAAATAAAGACTGATACATTCTGTTCGATTTTTCATCAATAACAATATTTTCTTCCAAAGCGATTTCACAATTATTCCTTATTGTTCCTAGAAAACTAAATCAATTGTGTTACTTTTGTATTTAGAAAAAATCTAAATAAACGCATGTTAGATATTCAAAAAATAAGAGCCGACTTTCCTATTCTTTCTCAGAAAGTAAATGGAAAACCACTAGTATATTTCGATAACGGAGCCACTTCGCAAAAACCGCAGGTGGTTATCGATGCGATTGCAAAGTATTATCAGGAAATAAATGCCAACATTCATAGAGGCGTTCATACATTGAGCCAATTGGCAACAGATGCTTATGAAGTTTCACGCGGAAAAGTGAAAAATCATATTAATGCCAAATATACCCACGAAGTGCTTTTCACTTCGGGAACTACTTTTGGCATCAACTTGGTCGCTAATGGATTTGCTTCAATTCTAAAACCGGGTGATGAAGTGATTGTTTCTTCATTGGAACATCACAGCAATATTGTGCCTTGGCAGATGCTCTGTGAAAAAACCGGAGCAACGCTCAAAGTAATTCCGATGGATGAAAACGGCGAATTGATAATGGCCGAATACGATAAATTACTTTCGCCAAAAACTAAAATCGTTACCGTAAATCATATTTCAAATGCATTGGGAATTATCAATCCTATCAAATATATGATTGACAAAGCACATGAAGTTGGTTCAGCTGTTTTGATTGATGGAGCTCAGGCTGTTCCGCATTTAAAACCAGATGTTCAGGCTTTAGATTGTGATTTCTATGCTTTTTCGGGACATAAAATGTGCGGTCCAACGGGAACAGGAATTTTATACGGAAAAGAAGGTTGGCTGAATAAATTACCTCCTTACCAAGGCGGTGGTGAAATGATCAAAGAGGTGACTTTCGAAAAAACAACCTATGCCGATCTGCCTCATAAGTTCGAAGCAGGAACTCCTCATATTGCAGGCGGAATCGTTCTAGGAACTGCTATTGATTATATGAATGAAATTGGTTTTGAAAACATTCAGAAGCAGGAATTGGAATTGCTGGAATATGCCACAAAACGATTATCAGAAATTGACGGTATTAGAATTTATGGTACATCAGAAAACAAAACTTCGGTAATCTCGTTTAATATTGATGGTATTCATCCGTATGATATTGGAACGATAATTGACAAATTGGGTATCGCCGTAAGAACCGGCCACCATTGTGCCCAGCCCATTATGAATTTCTTTTGTATTCCAGGAACGATAAGAGCTTCGTTTTCTTTTTACAATACCAAAGAAGAAATCGACGCATTAGTCGAAGCTGTGAAAAAAGCGCAAATGATGCTGTCATAAATTTAGAAAATTATGAAATTTATAGCACTCTTGTTTTTGACGATAATCCTTGGTAACAACTGCCAGAGTCAAAAAAATGTAGATTTGGCTTCCGCCAAAGTCGAATACACGGCCAATTCAAGAGGTTTGTATAATAACATTGCTGTGGAAAACAAAACAGTTTCTGTGACGAAAACAAGAGACGGAAAACCAGTTTCAAATTCTCTGACAGAAACACAATGGAATACTTTGATAAATGAATTTCAAAAGGTGAATCTGGAAGAAATTCCGAATTTGAAAGCGCCCACACAGAAACGATTTCATGACGGCGCAGCAATGGCAAATTTAAAGGTGACATACAAAGGAAAAACATATGAAAGCCAGACTTTCGACAATGGTTTTCCTCCCGAAAAAATAAAGAACTTAGTAAATACAATACTATCCTTTTCAAAAAAAGAAGAATGACAATAAAAGAAATACAAAACGATATCATAGATGAATTTTCAATGTTTGATGACTGGATGCAGCGCTATGAATACATCATTGAATTGGGAAAGAATCTTCCGCTAATTAAGGAGGAATTAAAAACAGACGAAAATCTGATTAAAGGGTGTCAATCCAAAGTTTGGCTTCAAGGTGAGCAAAAAGAGGACAAAATTGTCTTTACTGCCGACAGCGATGCTATTTTGACCAAAGGAATAATCGCAATTTTGATTCGCGCTTTTTCAAATCAAAAAGCAATTGACATATTAAACGCCGATACCGATTTCATTGATGAAATAGGTTTGAAAGAACATCTTTCGCCAACACGCGCCAATGGATTGGTTTCGATGATAAAAAATATTAAAATGTATGCTTTGGCATTTGATGCTAAAAAATAAACTTTAAACCATTAAGATATTAAGAAAAATTAAGTTTACATTTTTATGAACTTAATATCTTAATGGTAAAATAATAAAAAAACTGCTGTTTAAATATCACCTCAAAGGTGAAAAACAAATACAAAAATGGAACAAGAAATTAACACCGAAGACTTAGGAGAATCAATCGTAAAAAAACTGAAAACCATTTACGATCCGGAGATTCCAGTAGATATTTACGAATTGGGATTGATATACGACGTTATGGTCAATACCGATTATGAAGTAAAAATATTAATGACGCTTACTTCCCCAAACTGTCCTGTAGCGGAGAGTCTGCCAAGAGAAGTTGAGGAAAAAATAAAATCAATCGAGCATATAAAAGATGCCGAAGTAGAAATCACTTTTGATCCGCCTTGGAGTAAAGATCTGATGAGCGAAGAAGCAAAATTAGAATTGGGAATGCTTTAAATTAGTCATAAAGTCAAAAGTCTTAAAGTCTAAAAATTTAACTTTACGACTTTTGACTTAAGACTTTCGAAATAATTATGGAAGAAATAATCAATAAAGTAGCCAATAGCGTACTGGAAGTTTTTGATCTTGAAGACTATTATCCTGCAGGAAACCGTGTGCAGATCGATATTTCACAATGGCTTATTGATGGTTTTTTGTTAAAGGAAAAAGACTTTAGAGAACAGCTTAATAATCAGGATTGGTCAAAATACCAAGACCAGTATGTTGCCGTTTCCTGTGGAACGGATGCGATTATTCCGCAATGGGCAATCATTTTAGTTACGATGCATCTGGCTCCTTATGCTAAAAAAATTGTGAATGGTTATACAGAAGATTTAGACTCGGCTTTGTACGATGAATTGCTTTCTAAAATTGATTATTCTGTTTATAAAGATAAACCTGTTATTATAAAGGGCTGTTCCAGAAAACCTGTTCCTATGAGAGCTTATGTTTTGGCAGCGCAATACCTGCAGCCCTACGCCAGAAGTATTATGTATGGAGAAGCCTGTTCGGCGGTGCCATTGTACAAATCGGCAAAAAAATAACATTTTTTGAAACTGCTTTAAACAAAATGAAAAGACCTTTTAACAATTTTTTGCTAAAAGGTCTTTTTGTTTATTCATCATTTTCTTTCTCTTCTTTCTCCACTGCATCTTTATAATCCGGATATAAAAATTTGTTGTATGGAAAGCGGGTAATGTGTATTTGCCGAACGGCTTCATATACACGTTCTCTAAAATCTTCAAAATTTTCTTTTTGTGTTGCCGAAATAAACAAAGCATTCTGCTCTCCTAAACGGTGCATCCAGGTTTGTTTCCACTCTTCCAATGTGAAGTGTCTTGGAGTTTTCTCTGTCATTAAATCATCTTCGTCAATTGTCAAATGTTTGTAGGCATCAATTTTATTGAAAACCATAATCGTTGGTTTATCATGTGCTTTGATATCCAGCAAAGTTTGATTTACCGACTCGATATGGTCTTCAAATTCGGGGTGTGAAATATCGACGATATGCAATAACAAATCGGCTTCGCGAACTTCGTCCAAGGTACTTTTGAAAGAATCAACCAATTGGGTTGGCAGTTTTCTTATGAACCCAACTGTATCAGAAAGCAGGAAAGGCAGGTTCTTAATCACTACTTTTCGAACAGTTGTATCCAATGTTGCAAAAAGTTTGTTTTCGACAAATACATCGCTTTTTCCAATAGCGTTCATCAAAGTCGATTTTCCAACGTTGGTATAACCTACTAAAGCAACACGCACCATTGCTCCGCGGTTGCTTCGCTGCACTCCCATCTGCTTATCAATGGTTTTAATTTTTTCTCTCAATAATGCTATACGGTCACGAACGATACGTCTGTCGGTCTCGATCTCGGTTTCACCAGGACCACGCATTCCGATACCTCCTTTTTGTCGTTCCAAGTGCGTCCACATACCGGAAAGTCTTGGCAGTAAATATTGGCATTGTGCCAATTCTACTTGAGTTCTAGCATAAGAGGTTTCGGCCCTTTGAGCAAAAATATCGAGGATTAAATTGGTTCTGTCTAATATTTTGCAATCTATAATTTTGGAAATATTCTTTTGCTGCGAAGGTGATAACTCATCGTCAAATATCAAAGTCGAAATATCATTCTCTTTTACAAAAAGACATATTTCCTCTAATTTTCCTGTCCCTACAAAAGTTTTAGGATTGGGACGCTCCATTTTTTGCGTAAAACGTTTGACTACTTCTCCTCCAGCGGTAAACGTCAAAAACTCCAATTCATCAAGATATTCGTTGAGTTTTTCTTCACTTTGATTTTGGGTTACAATACCAACTATGGCTGTTTTTTCGAAATTTATTGTTTCTTTTTCTAGCATGTCTTTAAATAAGACTGCAAATTTAATGATTTGACTGCTACAATCCTTTTATAGCTTTACAAAATAATAACTTGTGATGAAGGCTTCTCTTTTTTTGATATCATTGCAAAAATGCAAAATCTCTCTCTTCAGCCCCGATTGCAGTGGAAATCGTTATAAGCCGGGGTTCGGCTTATAAGATTGTAACGAAAAGCGGGACCAATGCCTGCTAAAAATGCCTAATCTTTCTGCTCCAAAAAAAAACGAAGCCAATCAGCCTCGTTTTTTGAATATAAAAGATTCCTTTATCTAGTTTTTCAAATCTTTAATCACTTTGAAAGCTACATCCACTTCGTTTTCGCTTACCATGATTGTAAATTCATTTGATGTAGAAATTACCTCATTGATAATAATTCCTTCCCAGGCCAAACGCTGGAAAATGAAATAATAAATCCCTGGAACTACAATATTCTCTTTTGGTAATTTTACTGTAATCGAAGCCAGATTTTCCAGTTTTTGAATCAGTTTTTCGGATGAAAAATGCTTTTCTACCAAATGGTTAACGCTGTTGCTTACAACGATGTTTGTTTCGTTCACACCTTTGGATGAGGTATAAAAAATATCTGGTAACGAATTGATGTCTGTAATTAAGTCGGCCTGTTTGTTCAAAACCGTATCGGAAACAGCAAACGTATAATCTGTCAAAGCAGATCGTACCGTGATTTCTCCTATGTTTTTTATTACTTTATTGATTTTATGGTTCAATCGAAAGTCTAATTCTTCAGTCAGTCTTTTCAGAGCCATTACTACGGCACCTTGTTTTACTTCTTTACCAAATTCGCTTTCCAATTCGGTCATAATATTTCTTGACAAAGAAGTCAAGTTGATAATGCCCAGCGATAAAGCATTCAATAAAAAAGGTTTTGTTTTAATGTAGTTTTCTACAATAGACGATACAGTTTTCATAATTTCAAGTTGGTTATTTTTTTTTTGTAGTTATACAGATATCGAAAAGGTTCAGTTTCTAATATCGGTGCAAATATATATAAAAAAACAATTTGTTACAAATATAACATTGTTAAATTTCTTTAAAAATGAAAAAAAGCATCTATAAGATGTTCAATAGCAAAGGATTTGCCTTCTTTATGAATGGCAATAATGTCAAAACGGACATCAATATCTAAGTTTTTTTGATTTACGTAGGAATCAACTGCTTTTACCAAAAGCTGAATTTTTTTTGGTTTCACAAAATCCTGTGGCAGGCCAAAATCGATTGACGAACGCGTTTTTACTTCTACAATGGCCAGCGTGTTTTCAATTCTAGCAATAATGTCAATTTCGGCTTTTTGGAATGTCCAGTTGGTATCAAGAATGGCGTATCCATTTTTCCGAAGATAATCTACCGCCAAGTCTTCTCCCAGTTTTCCAAGTTCGTTGTGTGCAGCCATTGAGATTTTAGATTTTAGAATGCAGATTTCTGATTTGAGAGAATAGAAAATAGAACATAGAAAATAGATTTAAAAAGGAGTCTAAAACATTTTTTTTCTATATTCTATGTTCTTTACTCTATACTTCTTTTTACTCAAAAACCACCGTATTGCAGTTTTCGTTCACATCCATGGTAATGATATTTCCCATAATCAAGGCTCTGTTGTCATGAACGTGCCCTGCCGGAAAATTATAGAGTATTGGAATATTGTATTTTTGTGTCACGTCCTGAACAATTTCGTTGGCATTTTTCCCCCACGGAATATCGTTGTCTTTCATTTTGGTCATGCCGCCCACGATAATCCCTTTGATGCTTTCCAGACAGCCGTTGCGTTTCAGGTTCATCATCATTCGGTCAATATGATATAGGTATTCATCAAGATCTTCTATGAACAAAATTTTGTCAGTGCAGTCAATAGCCGATTTCGATCCAAATAAACTATATAAAATAGACAAATTTCCGCCCACTAATTCTCCGGTGGCTTTCCCAAAACGGTTCATTGGGAACGGATCGATCTGATAGGATAATTTTTCGCCAAACAAAGCCGTTTTCAAAGTCGCTATCGATTCAGGAGCCGTTCTTTCTACACTCACGGGCATCGTTCCGTGTATTGATTTGTAACCCATTGTGTTGAGGTGGTTGTGCAGTACCGTCACATCGCTAAAACCCACAATCCATTTTGGGTGTTGTTTAAACTTGGTAAAATCCAACAAATCAATCATACGCACCGTACCGTAACCGCCACGGGCACACCAAATCGCCTTAATATTCGGATTGTCCATCTGTTGCTGAAAATCGGCCGCACGCTGTTCGTCAGTACCCGCCAATTGATTCAAATCCAGTCCGATGGTACTTCCAATAACGACTTCCAAACCCCATGAATGCAATAAATCAATCGTAGGTTTTAGGTTATCATCAACATTTTTTCGGGCAGTCGCCACAATGGCAACGGTATCTCCTTTTTGCAAATAAGGCGGTGTAATCATAGTAGTTTGCGCTTGACTGTTCATAGATTGTAAAGTAAAAATAAGCAATAACATCAGATACAAAACACTTTGTTTTTGAATAAAAGAAAATGGATTTGTATACATACTGTTCTTTTTGAAAAATTTATAAATTAAGGACATTTTTTTTTTGGAGCAGAAATATTGTGCATTTTCAGGAAGTATCCTCCCGCTTTCCGTTACAATCTTGCGTGCCGAACCCCGGCACACAAGGATTTCCACTCTAATCGGGGCTAAATGACAGCATTTGCTTCGCCTGTTCGCTATTGCTCGGGTGTGCTTTTTAGCCATTATCCGAAAAAGTAAAATCCGCCCCAAAGTAATATTGACCAAAGCAAATATAGGCATTTCTGAAATTAGGCCACAAATTTCATAAATTAACACAAATTATAGTTTGATATGTTTGGACTGCTTTTTTTAAAACATTGTTGAATTTGTTAATTCATCAAAATAAAAACAGGAATTCAAATTTTAACGAATAAGCAATTTGTGCTAATTTGTGGCAAAAATTTTCCACTCAAGCAATAGAGAATAGACATTTAAGGATTTTTCACTAGAGTTTGTCGCAATGATACAAAGAAATCCGATTTAATCTTTGCGTCTTCGTGTCTATTTGTGTGTGAAATATGGCTTAACTTAAAGACCTTTCGAGAACAAATAGTAAAAATAGATCCATTGTTTTTATTTGTAATCAAATTACTATATTTACAAAAATCAATAGCAATGCAAAAAAACTTTTTTTGTCTCATTTTGTTTCTTCTTTTTTCAAAAAACAGCGCACAAACCAAAGCTTTTGTGATACATACCGTGGCATTTTATAATTTTGAAAACTGTTATGATACCATCAACGATCCAATCATCAATGACGAGGATTGGACGCCTGCAGGAACCCAGCATTGGGACACCAAAAAATACCGTCAAAAACTTGAAAACTTAGCCAGAGTTTTATCCGAAATAGGAACTTCTGAAAACCTAAATTCTCCCACATTCATTGGCGGAGCCGAAATCGAAAATCAAACCGTCCTTGAAGATTTGATCAAACAGCCCAAACTCATTGACAAAGACTACGGAATCATCCATTTTGATTCCCCCGACAAAAGAGGAATAGACGTTGCTTTACTCTACCAAAAGAAACAGTTTCAGCCAACGAGTTATGTCAATATTCCGCTGTATATGTACAAAAATGAACAGCCACATAAAGAGGCTCAAAAAGAAGAAACTCCAGAAGATTCTGAAACCGAAGATGTAATTCAGGTCAGCACCAAGAATCACCGGATTTACACCAGAGATCAATTATTAGTAACTGGTTTTCTGAACGGAGAGGAGATTCACATTATTGTCAATCATTGGCCGTCGCGGGCTGGAGGAGAGAAGAAATCAAGTCCCTATCGGGAAATGGCTGGAGCTTTGAATCGAAAAATTATAGATTCGCTGCAACAGATTAATCCCGATGCAAAAGTGATAACCATGGGCGACTTAAATGACAGCCCGTTTAATAACAGCGTTAAAAAAGGACTTGGAGCCAAAGGAAAAATACAGGAAGTCCAGCCATTTGGTATTTACAATCCTTTTGAAGAAATGGCGAACAAAGGATTAGGAACAATTGCTTTTCGGGATGCCTGGGATATTTTTGACCAAGTGATGGTTTCCCAATCGCTGCTTCAAAAAGATTATAAAACCTTCCAATATTGGAAAGCCGGAATTTACAATAAACCTTTTTTAATCCAAAAAAACGGCAAATACAAAGGTTATCCGTTACGGCATTCCCTCACCGAAATTGGTTTTAGTGATCATTTTCCAGTTTATATTTATTTGATACGGGAGAAAAAGTAATGTTTGTTCTAACCGCAAGGAACGCAAGGGAAAATTGTTTTTTTTAAAATCGCAAGGTTCGCAAAGCTTTGCGGTCATTAAGCTTTTTAGCGTTAGTTTTTTTATTCTCCCCATAAATTATAGATACTCATTTCATTTCCTTCTTTGTTTATTATTACAAAGCCATTTTCCTCGATTGAGTCATCACTTTCTGGCTTAATAATTACAAAATTTGTTTTGAATTTATAAATTGTAATATCCGAATTTATCCATCTGGGAAAATCTTCGGAAATATTATCTTCAATTAATTTTGGAGTAAAGCCATTAGAAGTTAAAGGAAAAATAGCTTTGCCATTTTCTTTCCATTCTTTAATATTTTTTAAATTGAATTTCTCTATTCCCGTTAAAGTCCATCCATTTTTTACTGCAAAAGCAATTATAGTATCAGATGTGAATGTTTTTTTTGTCTTTGTTTTCCAATACATTGCTGCATGTCCTCCGTAAGGTCCTTGGTCACTTATATTTTCAATAATATAATTACTCTTATAATTTTTCCAAAATGCAGTCGGAATAAAATTATTACAAGAATTTAAAATAATGAAAGTGCAAAAAACAAGTAAACAAAAAATAATGCGAGTTAGTTTCATGTTTTAGTTTTTATTTTAATTCAACAGTTTTAACTTTTCCGTTACTCAATTTACCTCAAAAAAAATCCTTTGCGAACCTTGCGGTTAAATAGATTGCTTGATTGAAAATCTATAAATCAAATTTTCTCCCCTGTTCCGGAAAAACCAAATCAACGCCTAGAGCGTTTTCTTTCTTCAATTGTTCCTTAATCTTCTGAATATTTTTTGTGGGCGGTTTTCTATGCGTGATGATGATTTTTAAATCCTGCAGACTTCCTTTTCCGGCAAATTCCTCCAATTTGCTAAGTTCTTTCATTAAATGGTTGGGAGTTAAATGACCAAACAATGCCGTGTCCGGCTGTTCATTAGGAAATGAAACTTCAACAAAAATTCCTTTTAACTGTTTTTCTTTAATCAAAGGAGCAACGGCCTGCCATAATATCCGTAAATCATTGCTTTTTTCAATTTCATCTGGACCAGTGTCGCCTAAATACAGAACATAATTTTCTTGATATTTGATTAAAAAAGCATTACTCTCAAAGGGATTTACATGACTCAAAGGAAACGTTTTTACAGTCATTTCAGTATTGGTTAATTGTATTTCTTCTCCAAGAGGAAGCGTTTGGAAATGATATTTTTTTATTTGAAAACCCACACCGTCATCACCAAAATTAGCCCAGGTTTCTCCATTAAAATAATGGTCTTTCATCATTTCCATGCATTTTTTGGCTGCATAAACTGTCTTGGAAGAATCAGCTGGGGAGTTGATAATCAAACCTGAAACATGGTCAAGATGTGCATGAGAAATTAAATAACCTTTGATATATTTTCGTAAAACTTCATCAGCCGAAACCGTGAATGCATTGTTTGAAATTGCTTTTTCAATCCCAGCGTTTATAGTTCCTGCATCGAGGCAGATAAAAGCATTGGTGTTTTTAGGGGCAACTAAATAGGCCGAAAGATTGGTTTCATCAAGACCGCCTTTAACCCCTAAGGGAACAATGTTAAATGCTGATTTTTGGGCAAATAGCTGTGTCGCTATCAAAAAGAAAAAAATACTGTATTTATTTATTGAAGCCATTGTCAAAAGTTTTATGTAACAAAATTAGTTTCTTCTTTTTTAATGAATGTGTTTTTTTGGATAAATCGGCAAGGAGCCCTAAAAAATGCCTTAATTTTGTTTTTAGACAATGACTAAGCAGGTTTTTAAAATACAAGTATAAGATCTAAATTATAGGAATAGTTTTTTTGAATAATTGTTTAATAATTCAGAAGTTTTGAAATTCATTGTAAAAGAATATCTTTACATAAAAATACAACAATTTTAACCAAAAAAGTTACAATGACAACAATAGCAGATCAGTTTGGGATGAAAGAGGCATTAGCGAAATTGGGTGTTAAAGCCATAAATGAAGGAACTTCAACGGGAAATAGTCATTTTTCAAGCGGAGAAATTCTAGAAAGTTTTTCTCCTGTGGATGGAAAATTAATTGCTTCCGTAAAAATGACATCTCCATCCGATTACGAAAAAGTAATGCAGACTGCTACCGAAGCTTTCAAAACATTTCGATTAATGCCAGCACCGCAGCGCGGAGAAATTGTACGTCAGTTTGGAGAGAAACTGCGTCAGAATAAAGAAGCTCTCGGTAAATTAGTTTCCTATGAAATGGGTAAATCTTTGCAGGAAGGTTACGGAGAAGTTCAGGAAATGATAGACATTTGTGATTTTGCTGTTGGACTTTCGCGCCAGCTGCACGGATTGACAATGCACTCGGAACGTCCTGGACACCGAATGTATGAGCAGTATCATCCGCTGGGAATTGTCGGAATCATTTCGGCTTTCAATTTTCCGGTTGCTGTTTGGTCTTGGAATACGGCTTTGGCGTGGATCTGCGGGGATGTCTGCGTTTGGAAACCATCCGAAAAAACACCTTTGTGCGGGATTGCCTGCCAGAATATTATTGCTGAGGTAATCCGTGAAAATAATCTTCCCGAGGGAATTTCATGTTTGATTAATGGAGATTATACAATAGGACAATTATTGACTGCAGATAAACGTGTGCCTTTGGTTTCGGCGACAGGTTCTACCCGAATGGGGAAAATTGTAGCACAAACTGTTGCAGGACGTCTTGGTAAATCATTATTGGAATTAGGAGGAAACAATGCTATTATCGTTACACCGGATGCTGATATCAAAATGACGGTTATCGGTGCTGTTTTTGGAGCTGTGGGAACGGCTGGACAGCGCTGTACTTCAACCCGTCGTTTAATCATTCATGAAAGTATTTATGAAAAAGTGAAAGACGCTGTTGTTTCTGCTTACGGACAGCTTCGCATTGGAAATCCATTGGATGAAAAAAATCATGTTGGACCGTTGATTGATACACAAGCAGTTGAAATGTATAATAATGCATTGATTAAAGTTGTTGCCGAAGGAGGAAAAATTCTGGTTGAAGGAGGTGTACTTTCGGGCGAAGGTTACGAAAGCGGCTGTTATGTAAAACCAGCAATTGCCGAAGCACAAAATTCATTTGAAATTGTACAGCACGAAACTTTTGCACCTGTTTTATATCTGATTAAATATTCGGGAACTGTCGAAAATGCAATCGATATTCAAAACGGAGTTGCTCAAGGATTGTCGTCGGCGATTATGACAAACAATCTGCGTGAAGCGGAACAATTTCTGTCGGCTGTTGGATCAGACTGCGGAATAGCCAATGTGAACATAGGAACTTCGGGAGCTGAAATCGGCGGTGCTTTTGGCGGGGAAAAAGAAACCGGCGGCGGAAGAGAATCTGGTTCCGATGCATGGAAAATCTATATGCGCCGTCAGACCAATACAATCAATTATACTACGAGCCTGCCATTGGCACAGGGAATAAAATTTGATTTGTAGTTAATTTTACCAATAAAAAAAGTGGCTTGTTTATCAAAAAACAAGCCACTTTTTTTATTGGTATGTGAAAATTAATCTAAATTAAACGAAGCGCCTATACTAAAGGCAGCCTGATTGTTTAAATGATCAAATACATCTTTATTATCATTGTATTTTGCAATAGGAAAACTAAATTCAGTAAAAACACCAAAACCATCAGTAAAAAAGTAACGGCCTCCAATGTGACCTCCAAAATTGCGTAATCCTAAGTTCAGACCAGGATAAATATCCAATTGTTCTGTTCCAATTACGCTGCTTAAATTGGCGTTGAATCGGAATTTTGCATCAAAACGATCTTGAAATTCTGGTTTTATGTTTTCACCATTGATACCGGAGAACTCATCTACTCCTAATAAATAAGAAGCCACAAATCCATAAGAGAAATTTTCGCCAAGACCAAAATCTGCAGACCCCTGAATTCCTGTGCCGCCATCCTGTATATTGGCTCCAATATTAATTTTTGCATCTCCTTTTCCCTTAAAAGCCTGTTGTGCATTGACTAAACCAAAAGATGCTGCGAATAACAGTGTAATAATTTTTTTCATTTGTTGAAAATATAATTAGATAATTATTTTTTACAAATATAAGATTTAGATTCTATTTCGCCCTTTTTCTGTAGGATATAAAGCAGGTAAAAGTTCGCTTTGCCAAAACTCTTTTGTATCGACATCCAGAATTGTCAGCGGTCCTTTGAAAGCAGCACTGGTATCGATATTCCAGATATTTGCTTTTTGCACAGGAATTGTTTCTCCAATGCGGGAAACAGGTGTATGACCGATGTAGATTTCGCTGTATAATGTAAATCGTTTGGGATAATAAGGATGGTCGGGTTTCATTTTAGGATCTAATGCCAAAGCTGTTTCCCAAAGCGTTCTGTCCCAATAAAACAGCTTTGGAAAATATTCGTAATTTACACCATTCATGTTCGTAAAGCCTGCGTGTATGAACATTCGGTTTTGTTCATCTAAGTAATAATCTTTTAGCGATTCTAAAAAAAGGACATGCTTTTTTTTGGTTTCTCCATCTACATTTTCATAAGCCATAACGGTAGCTTCTCCGCCATGCTGATACCATTGTTCGTTGTCTTTATTATCCTTAAGCCATTCTCTTAAGAGCTCATCATGATTGCCGCGGATACAGATAACATCATGAGTTTTTTGTAATTCAATCAAAAAATTGATTACTTGCGGTGACTGGCTCCATCCGTCTACATAATCACCCAAAAAAATGAGTTTGTCTTCTGTGCTTACATTTGCTCTTTCCAGAATTTGATGCAGGGCTCTCAAACCGCCATGTATATCTCCTATTACTAATGTTCTCATATTCTCAATTTGTTCTTTTACAAAAATAGCAGAAAAGTAGAATCGATGGTTTTTTTTAAGGAGATAAAGCAGTTTATCAGTAAAAATGAAAATAGAATGTAAAGAGCTTGAGTTTCAGGCACAAAGTGATTTTAAAAACAATGTAAGAAATAAGCAGTAAATAAATTTAAGTTTTTATTAAGAATAAATCGGTCGAAAGGTCATTTATAACCGTTGAATTTCAATATGATAATGAACTAGGTATAGTAATTTTCAGTATTTTTGAAGTCCAAAATATCATTATTTTTAGGGATTGTTTTGTATTAGGAATCATTGTAATTTTACTTAAAATTTTTCAAAATGAATGCACTTCTCACTTTCTTGCTTTTGATGACTAATTTTATCTGCCAAGTCATTGTTGATTTAGTTACTTGGGCAGCGGAGCTGTTCAGCTGATTAAAACTATCCGATGATGCAGTAATACAGTTATTGGACATCATACTTCATTTTTCTTAAAATTCGTAAAGCCTCTTTAAACGAAAGATATATTTGTGTAAAAGGTTTCAGTAATTCTTTGGAATCTATAAGCTTTTGTTTAGCATCTTCAAAATCATTGAGATAGCAGATCATAAAGGTGGAAGGCAGATGATTTAAATCCTTTTTTTCCCGCTCTGTCAGTTTAATGTTTTTTTCGAGTTTATTTAGTAAAGCAATGTTCGAATTATAAACATGGAATAACATTTTCTTATCATATTGCGGCGGTTCAAAAAGTATTTTTCGGTCAATTTTATAATATCCGTTATCCTGAAAATGAATTGTCTGCTCTTCGAGAGGATAATAACTTGTCTTGTCATTCAAATCCAAAGGAACGTATTCAATAATCGTAAAACTGTCCTCATCATAAGTAATTTCAACTACATCCTGAGCTGAATAAAATAATTTAATCTGTTCGTTAATCAGCTCGATATCAACTCGGGACAAGTACGTTTTATTTTTGGATTTTTTGATAATTCCTGCCCAGCAGATAACGAATAATTCTTTGAAAACATAGTATTTTGGAGCCATGTCCTTATGGCGGTAATTCATAAAATCAATCACGCCGTCGAGTGTATATTTGATGCTGTTTCTAGAATTGTTTTCAATACCGATAACGGTTTCGGTATTCTGGAAGTTTTTCTCTACTTCACCCTCAACGGGCATTGTATTGCTTCCCTTTCGGATAAAAACAGTGTTGGCTGTAATTGTATGTATGCCTTTTTTGAAAAAAGAAGTTTTACTATTGGGTTTTATGGTAACCAAACCAATTACTTTGTCTTTTGGCAAATTAGGGAAAGGCACATTTTCATATTGAATTCTGGGCGGATTTTCAAGAAAAGCATTTACTAGATTCTGAATCCGGCTGTCGTCAAAAAAATCATCTCCTACAATCTGATTATTTTCATCTTCGACACCAACCACTATATAAGAATTGTTTGTAGGATTAGAATTGGATAAAGCACAGATGTGTTTCAAGAATTTTGCTTTGCCTTCCCTGGTGTGTAAATTTAACTGTCTCTTTTTATCATAAAAACTGCTTTCATCATTGTGAGCAAGAAGATTTTTGATAAGAAGCCTTTTGTTAATCATTTGATTTATAATTACCGATTAGTTGCTAATGGCTTGATATATAGTAAACTGGCAAAGTGTTTTGAATTGTAATCCTAATATTAAACCTAAAAACGTTAATTTACATCTTTTCCGGTACTCGCTTTCCAAAGAGAGAACCAGTCTTCCAGTTCCATTTCAATAGAGGCGGCCTGCATTAAATTGGTTAGCCTGTTTTTGTCGGAAGTACCACAGACAGGCAAAATTCCGGCAGGGTGTTTCAATATCCAGGACAATAAAATAATATCATTGGCCACCTCATATTTCGAAGCTAATTCATCTGCAGTTTTTTGAATACGCTGTGACTGCTCATCGTCTTTTCTAAAAACAGTTCCCAAAGGCGACCAGCACATGGGAGTAATCCGATTGGTCTGCATGTGATCAAGACTTCCGTCGAGCATTGGTTCTAAATTGGTGATTGAAAATTCAATCTGATTGTAATTTATTTTGGTTTTTGTTTCAATCAAATTGCATTGGCTTGGCGTAAAATTAGATACGCCGAAATCCAGAATCTTTCCGGTTGTTTTTAACTTTTCGACAGCTTCGGCAATTTCGTCAGCCTGCATTAACGGACTCGGTCTATGTAACAGAAGCAGGTCTAAATAATCAGTCTGCAGATTTTTAAGAGACTGCTCTGCCGAGGCGATGATATAGTCTTTAGAATAGGAATAATGCTTAATTGTGTTATTTCTGTTTTCAGAAATCATCTGGATACCGCACTTCGAAATTAACTGAATGTCTTTACGCTTTATCCTGCTTTCGCTGAAAGCTTTTCCAAAATCTTTTTCGGTTGTATATCCTCCATAAATATCAGCATGATCGAAGGTCGAAATACCATTTTCGAGGCATGAGTTCATAAGACCTATCATTTGTTCCGTGCTGCAGTTTCTGCCCCAGATTCCCCATGTCATGGTACCGGCAATAATTTTTGAAAATGGAATTTTACTCATGGCTTACTTTTAATATCCCCTAATGATTATGGGGCTGGTTCTATGAAATTGAGTTTTATTTTTTATTGTTCTTAAAAATAGATAAAAGCAATCATAATTCGTCCTTAAAATTAGGGGATTCGCCGAAGTTTTAACCATTTTTTAACATCTTACTTCTAAAAAAAAATTCAATTTGCACCATCAAATAAAAGATGCCAAAAACAAGAGGCTTAAATATAATAATATGGAACAAAATTCAGCGACTTTAGACATTAGAGCAATCAATGAAAAAATCGAAAGAGAAAGTGCTTTTATAGACCTTCTCACAATGGAAATGAACAAAGTTATTGTGGGCCAGAAACATATGGTCGAAAGATTGTTAATCGGACTTTTGGGACAAGGGCATATTTTATTGGAAGGGGTTCCTGGATTGGCGAAAACATTAGCCATAAATACACTTTCACAAGCTATTCAAGGTTCTTTCAGCAGAATCCAGTTTACGCCGGATTTATTACCTGCCGATGTTATAGGAACCATGATTTACAATATTAAAGCTAATGAGTTTTCTATAAAAAAAGGACCAATTTTTGCAAATTTCGTTCTTGCTGATGAGATTAACCGTGCTCCTGCCAAAGTACAGTCTGCTTTACTGGAGGCGATGCAGGAAAAACAGGTTACTATTGGCGATACTACTTTCAAATTAGATAAGCCGTTTTTAGTTTTGGCAACTCAAAACCCTATTGAGCAGGAAGGAACATACCAATTGCCTGAAGCGCAGGTGGATCGTTTTATGCTGAAAACTGTTATTGATTATCCAAAAATGGAAGATGAGCGTTTGGTAATCCGCCAGAATCTTAAAGGAAGTTATGAAAAAGTAAATCCTGTAGTTTCTGTTGAACAGATTTTAAGAGCTCAGGAAGCTGTCCGTGAGGTTTATATGGACGAAAAAATAGAGAAGTACATTCTGGATATTATTTTTGCTACTCGTTATCCGGAGAAATATAAATTAGCTGATTTAAAACCTTTAATCAGTTTTGGAGCATCGCCTCGTGGAAGTATTAATCTTGCTACAGCGGCAAAATGTTATGCTTTTATCAAACGACGCGGGTATGTAATTCCTGAAGATGTTCGTGCTGTTGTACATGATATTTTACGCCACAGAATTGGAGTTACTTATGAAGCTGAAGCCGAAAATATTACATCGGTTGACATCATCAATAAAATCATAAACGAAATTGAAGTTCCTTAGTAGCATTAAGCTATAAGCGTTAAGCTGTACGCCTAATGCCTAATGCCTAATGCCTAATGCCCAAAAAAATGGATACAAAAGAGCTTTTAAAAAAAGTACGTAAAATAGAAATCAAAACCAGAAGACTGAGCGATCATATCTTTTCGGGCGAGTACCATACATCGTTTAAGGGCCGGGGAATGACATTTAGTGAAGTTCGACAATATCAGTTTGGCGACGACATCCGTGCTATCGATTGGAATGTAACTGCCCGTTATAATGAAGCTCACGTTAAAGTTTTTGAAGAAGAAAGAGAATTGACCATGATGTTAATGGTTGATATTTCTGGTTCTGAAAGTTTTGGCTCTAAAAATCAGTTTAAAAAAGAAATTGTTACCGAGATTGCTGCTACAATGGCATTTTCGGCTACTCAGAACAATGATAAAATTGGATTGATTTTATTTTCAGATCAGATCGAATTGTACATTCCGCCAAAAAAAGGAAGATCGCACGTGCTGCGTATCATTCGTGAGCTGATAGAATTTGAGCCAAAAAGTTATAAAACAGATATTGCCCAGGCTTTGAAGTTTTTATCGGGTACCCAAAAAAAGAAAGCCATCGTGTTTGTCATTTCCGATTTCATGTCGGGTGAATATGAACATACTTTGAAAATAGCTTCAAAGAAACACGATATTACGGGTATTAGAGTGTATGACATCCGAGAAGAAAAAATACCAAATTTAGGTATTGTTCCTATGCTGGACGCAGAAACAGGCGAGACAAGACTGATTGATACAGGTTCGAAATCGGTGAGGATGAATTATGAGAAACATTACCATGATAATGTGAATTATTTCAAGGAGACTTTTAGCAAATCAGGTTCGGGTGTTGTAAATACTAGAGTTGATGAAAGCTATGTTACCAAATTATTAGGCTATTTTAAATCGAGGTAGGGATTTCAGATTGAAGATTAACGATTTTTGATTGCTGATTTTCTGAAATGAGATAAAGATTTTTGAATCATGAAAAATGATATATTAGGTAAACTAAATATATGTAATGAATAAACAAGAACTTGAAAACAGATTAATAGATTTTGCAGCTGCTATAATAATTTCGGCAAGTACTTTTAAAACAAGTTACGCAGGAAATCATTTAGGGGGACAAATAATTAGATCTGGGACTTCACCGGCATTAAATTATGGTGAAGCCCAAAGTGCAGAAAGTACTAAGGATTTTATTCATAAAATGGGTATTTGCTTAAAAGAATTAAGAGAAACGTTTGTGTGTTTAAAAATAGTTGAAAAAGCAAAGTTAAGTTCAGATTTAAATAATTTAATGATGGCAAAGACAGAAGTAAATGAATTGATTTCTATTTTCGTATCAAGTATAAAAACCGCAAAAACAAATTTGAAATAATATATTTTTTTGATTGAATAACAATTTTAGTTCAGAGAATAAATCTTAAATCAAGAATCGTTAATCTTTAATCAAAAATCAAATTTCCAAAATCAATGTTTAAAAAACTATTATTATTCTTACTCATTTCAACTTCTATTTTTGCCCAACAAAAAAAAGTAGAAACAAGTATCGATACCACAAAAAATAAAATTGGAGCAGAGTTTAAATTGACTTTAAAAACTTCTGTGGACACTTTGTCTAAAGTTGTTTTTCCAAAACTGAAAAACATTGGAGCGCTGGAAGTAATTCAGTCTTATCCAATTGATACTATCAAAAAAGACGACCGTTATGAACTAATTAAAAAATACGGTCTGACTCAATTTGATTCGGGGCGCTACACCATTCCGAGCATTAAAATCTTAATTAATAATAAAGAATTTTTGAGCGACTCCCTCAAAGTTGAGGTTGCCAATGTGCAGGTCGATACATTAAGACAAAAAATGTATGACATTAAGGAGATTGTAAAAGCCGAAGATTCGATAGGTGACTGGTGGAAATATCTTTTGGGAATTATATTAATCTTAGGAATTGGAGCTTTTGTTTATTGGTACACCAAAATCCGCCAGAAGAAGAAAATTGAAGAAAAAGTTTATAAAACGCCGATTGAAAAAGCAACAAGTTTACTAAATATATTAGAAAAGAAAGAACTTTGGCAGCATGGTGAAGTCAAAGAATACTATAGTGAACTGACTGATATTGCCAGAAATTATATTGAAGAAGCTATAGAAATTCCGGCAATGGAAAGCACTACTTCTGAGTTGATTGAAGGATTGAAAAAAGCTTCTTTAAAAAAGAAAATGAAGCTTTCGCAGGAAACTATAGAAAATTTATTTGCTGTTTTAAAACAAGCCGATTTAGTAAAATTTGCTAAGTCAACGCCTTTGGAATTTGAAATTACGGATGATAGAAATAAAATTCAAAAAGCGATTTTGACACTGGATGAAGCGATTCCGGTTGAGGTACCAATCGAGGAAGATACTATTTTGAATGAAGCTCAAAAGCAGAAACAGATTCAAATTTTGCTTAGAAAAAAGAGAAACCAGCGTATTGCAATATCAATTGGATCGGTTGTTTTCTTGCTTTTTGCAACTACAGCTTACTTTATTGCCACCAAGGGATTTGATTATGTAAAAGACAATATTCTTGGACATCCAACCAAAGAGCTGCTGGAAGGAGAATGGGTTAAAAGTGAGTATGGAAATCCAGGAGTCATTGTAGAAACTCCAAAAGTTTTGAAACGAATAGATTTGACAAAATCATTGCCAAAAGACGGTATGGCACTCATTAAAGAAATGCAGTCATTTGGATACGGAAGTCTGTCAGATAATTTTTATATTATGGTATCCACTATGAAATATAAAAAAGAAGGAGCATTGGATTTGTCAAAAGCTATTGAAAGTTCATTGAAAGTATTGGAAACTCAAGGAGCACAAAATATGATTGTTAAAGAAGAAGATTTTCAGACAAATAAAGGAATAACAGGGAAAAAAGGATACGGAACTTTTTCTAGAATCGACGGCGAAAATCAATCAAGTTCCAAAATATATTATGAAATAGTGCTTTTTGGACAAGAAGGAGGATTACAGCAGCTGCTTATTCTTCATGAAGAAGGAGATAAATATGCAACGGAATTGACAGACCGTATAATGAATTCGGTTGAACTTAAATCAGCAGGTAACTAATGGAAAAAATAACCTTTTTAAATCCAGAATTTTTTTGGTTGTTTCTTCTAATGCCAGTTGCAATTGCCTGGCTATTTTGGAAAAGAAACCAGCAGACAGCGACCTTGAAAATGAGTTCGCTTCAAGGATTCAATGGATCAGAATCTTTATTAGCGAAATTAAAACCAGGGCTGGATATTTTAAGAATATTGGCATTGTCATTATTAATCGTTGCACTGGCCAGACCAAGAACGGTTGACATTAGTAATAGGACCAAAACCACAAAAGGAATTGATATTGTGGTGGCTGTTGACGTATCAGGAAGTATGCTTGCCAAAGATTTTAAGCCAAACAGAATGGAAGCGCTGAAAAGAGTTGCTTCGGTTTTTGTTGACGAAAGACCTAATGACAGAATCGGATTGGTAGTTTATGCTTCTGAAGCCTATACAAAATCGCCTGTAACAAGTGATAAAGCGGTTATTCAGCAGGCAATTCAAAGTATTAAATATGATAATGTCCTGCAGGACGGTACAGGTATCGGGATGGGATTGGCTACAGCCGTAAATCGTCTTAAAGACAGCAAAGCCAAAAGTAAAGTGGTTATTTTATTGACAGACGGAGTTAACAATGCGGGATTTATTGAACCCGAAACAGCTTCGGATATTGCACAGCAGTACGGTATAAAAGTATATACTATTGGTATTGGTACCAATGGAATGGCTGAATCACCTTATGCAATCGGTCCAAACGGACAGCTTCTTTTCCAAATGATGAAAGTAGAAATCGATGAGCAGTTAATGAAAAATATTGCTAAGAAAACAGGCGGTAAATATTTTAGAGCAACCAGCAATGATAAGTTAGCTGAAATATATAACGAAATCAATAAACTTGAAACTACTGAAATCGAAGAACTGAAATTCTATGATTATGATGAAAAATTCAGACTTTTTGCTTTACTGTCAGGGCTTTTATTATTGATAGAAATAGGTTTACGGAATACAGTTTATAGGAGTTTTATATAAAAAAGATTGATGAGTGAAGATTAACGATTTGTGATTTCTGATTTATTGCTGTCTGCAATCAAAAATAGTTAATCCAAAATCAAAAATTATTATGGAATTAGACGAACAAAAATATTTATACTTACTTTTTATACTGCCAATTGCAGCGGTACTTTTTCTGATTAATTTGTATTGGAAAAGAAAAAAACAGCGTGAATTTGGTGACTTGGAGATAATAAAAAGACTAAGCCCGGAGCGTTCTGTTTTCAAACCATTTTTAAAATTAGGAGTAATCCTTTTGGGATTAGCTTCTTTGATTATTGGTTTGGTTAATCCAAAAATCGGAACAAAAGTAGAAACAGTAAAGAGAGAAGGAATAGATATTGTTTTTGCAATGGACGTTTCCAAAAGTATGCTTTGTGAGGATGTAGCACCAAGCCGTTTGGAAAAAAGCAAACAGATTGTGTCGCAGATTATCAATCAATTGGGAAGCGATAGAATCGGGATTGTTGCTTACGCAGGAAGTGCTTTTCCAGTACTGCCTATAACTACTGATTACAGTGTTGCCAAAATGTTCTTGCAGAGTATGGGACCTGGAATGGTTTCTTCACAAGGAACATCGCTTGATGAGGCAATAAAATTGGCAGGGACTTATTTTGATGATAAAAGCAAAACCAGCAAATTACTAATCATGATTTCTGATGGAGAAGATCATTCAGAAGGAGCTGAAGCTGCAGCTGAAGAAGCTAAGAAATTAGGAATGAAAATTGTAACTATTGGTGTTGGTACAGAGAAAGGCGGAACTATTCCATTAAAAAGAAATGGAGTCGTAGAAAGTTATCAAAGAGATAATAACGGCGAAGTGGTCATTACCAAATTAAATCCAAACAGTTTAGCCACCATTGCAAAAATTACCGATGGCGGATATGTAAATGGAAACAATACTCATGAGGTACTGGATTACATAAAAGCAAGATTGGATAAAATTCAAAAAACCGAATTTGAAGCGACACAAATGGCCGATTTTCAATCGCAGTTCCAATGGTTTTTAGGAATTAGTTTTGTGCTTTTATTTATGGATGTTTTCTTATTAGAAAGAAAAACCAGCTGGGTAAACAAATTGAATTTATTTAACGAAAATAAATAGAGTATTAGAATCAGGACGAATTAATGCGTTAATCGTTATTCAATACTTTGTAAGGAACATTTAATGATAATGAAAAATAGAATTATATATGTACTGCTAATGCTTCTGACTTTTGTGGCCAATGCCCAAGAGAAAGACAAAGTTCTGCCTGAAGCAAATGAGGAATATGCAGCCAAAAATTTTGTTGATGCCGAAGCTAATTATAGGATATCACACTCTAAATTTCCAAATAGAACGGTAGCATCTTATAATTTAGGAAATGCAATTTATAGGCAGAATCAGTTTTCTGAATCCAAATATGCTTATGCGAATGCGTTGAAAAATCTAAAATTGAGATCGCAAAAACACAAAGCTTTCCATAATATAGGGAATGTTTTCATGAAAGAGAAAAATTATACTCAAGCGGTTGAAGCGTATAAAAATGCTTTGAGAAATAATCCTGAAGATGAAGAAACCCGTTATAATTATGCCTTGGCCAAGAAAATGTTAAAAGATAATCCTCCTCCAAAAGACGATAAAAATAAAGATAAAGATAAGGACAAGAATAAAGATAAGGACAAAGACAAGGATAAAAACAAAGATAAGAAGGACGATAAAAAAGATCAGGACAAGAAAGATCAGGATAAAAAGGACGATAAGAAAGACGGAGATAAAGATAAAAAGGATAACGGCAAGCCTAAAGATGACCAAGGGCAGCCAAAACCAAAACCTGGCGGGATTCCAAAACAGCGGATGGAAAATCTTTTGGATGCCGTAAACAACGAAGAAAAGAAAATTCAGGATAAAGTAAATGCCAATAAGGTAAAAGGAGCACCTGTAAAAACAGAGAAAGACTGGTAAAATTTAAGTTGATTCGTTTATTTGTTTATTGGGGCATTTAAACGATTAAACCGTTAAATAGTTAAACGATTAAAAAAGTAATGAAAAGATATTTAATTTTATTCCTATTATGTTTTCAAGGACTTTTGGCTCAGGTTCAATTTGAGGCAAGAGTAAGCAAAACGACGCTGGGGCTCAACGAGAGGCTTCGTATCGATTTTGTAATGAATATTGATGGCGATAATTTTGTGCAGCCTTCTTTCGAAGGTTTTAGAATTATTGCCGGACCAAGCCAGCAGGTGAGCCAGTCTTGGATCAATGGAAGAACATCTTTTGAAAAAAGCTATTCTTATTTTTTATTACCTGCTCAAAAAGGTATTTTGACGATCAGGCCGGCAGTGATCGAATTTAACGGTCAGATTTATAAAACACAGCCTATAAAAATAAATGTAACTGCAGCTACAGAACAGCCGAGAGATCCAAATGATTCTCAAATTTCGGCAGACGACAATCTTTATCTGGTTGCTGATATTACGAATACCAATCCTTACATCAACCAGCCGATTACGGTGGTTTATAAATTGTATTTCAGTTACAACATCGGAATTAATAAATGGGATGAACTTAGTAAACCCAAATACAATGATTTTTGGAGTCAAAATATTGAAATCAAAGATTTGATTCTCGAAGAAGGCATGTTCAAAGGGGAGAGGTATCGTTATGTGGTATTAAAGAAAGTAATTCTATATCCTCAAAAATCAGGTAAGCTGGTGATTGAACCTTTGGCAATGAATATAGAGGTTAAATTGCCTACTAATCGTAGAGATATGTTTGGTAGTGTAATTGAAAATATTGTAGATAAACGGGTGTCGGCTGGAGCAAAAACCATTAACGTAAAACCTTTGCCAGAAACAGGAAAACCAATTGACTTTACAGGAGCTGTAGGTAAATTTGATTTCAAAGCTATTCCTTCTAAAACCACTTTAAAAAATGGCGAAAGCTTAGATCTTGTTTTGAGTGTAACAGGGACAGGAAACCTTAAATTATTTACGCTGCCAAAACCAGAAGTGCCAAATGCATTAGAAATGTATGATGCAGTACATGATGAAAAAGTAAACACACCATTATCTGGAATGAATGGTAAAATATCCGATTCCTATACTATTGTACCACAATACAAAGGGGATTATGTTATTAAACCAATGCATTTTTCGTATTTCGATTTAGGTACTGGTACTTACAAAACAATCAGTTCTTCTGAGATAAAGATTAGTGTTTTAGATGGGCCTTCGCAAACGGCAGAAACACATAACACTGCAAGTGCGGGCAAAAATAAAATTGAACCTGTTGAGCAATTTAGATATATTGATTTAAGAACAACGCTTACATCTAGCAAAGAACCAATTTTTTTCCAATCTAATAAATTCTATGCTTTATTGTTTCTGCCATTCTTACTGCTTCCGATAATTGTATTGTTCAAAAAGAAAAAAGAGGCAATCGACAGCGATGTTTTTGGCAACAGAATTAAAATGAACAATAGATTGGCTAAAAAATATTTATCAGAAGCCAAAAAACAAATTAATAACAAAGAGCTTTTTTATATTGCTCTGGAAAAAGCAATGCATAATTTCCTGAAAGCGAAATTACATATCGAAACCTCTGAAATGAGTAAAGATAATATTCAGGAATTAATATTGTCCAGAAAAGCAAATCCTCAGGCGGTAAGCGATTTTATCTCCCTGACTGAGAATTGCGAGATTGCAAGATATGCGCCTTCATCAAGTGCAGCAATACAGCACGATTTTGATAAAGCAATAGCCATCATTTCTGAATTAGAAAAACAAATATAAGTTACTAAATAAAGAGGCTAAGAATTTAAGATTCTAAGAAACTAAGCTTCTTAGAAACTAAAAATAAAATAAAATGAAAAATATTTTTTACTTATTATTATTATTATTTGTTTCGCAGATTTTCTTTGCTCAAACTGGCTTTGAAAGGGGGAACGATTTATACAATAAAGGGAAATACGATCTTGCTGCCAAAGAGTATGAATCGGTTGTGGCGGCAAATAAAGAATCAGTTGAGCTGTATTTTAATTTAGGAAACTGCTATTATAAACTGCACCAGACAGCACCAGCAATTTATAATTATGAAAAGGCCTTAGTTTTGAATCCGTCTGATAAAAATGTTTTAAACAATATAAAATTTGCTCAAAAACAGATTATAGATGAAATAAAAGTGGTGCCAAAAGTAGGTTTCGCTAAACTGCTTCGTGATTTTACGGGAATTTATCCTTTTGATACTTGGGCTTGGATAACGATCTCTTTTGCATTCTTGTTTTTGTCTTTTTTTATTGGATATTATTTTTCTCAAACAGTACTGCTGAAAAGGATTTTTTTCCTGGGAATGTTTATAATATTACTGTTGCTTTTAATGAGTCTTTCTGCAGCTTTTTTTGAAAAAAGCCATTTCGACAATGAAAAACCAGCCATTGTTTTTGCTGAATCTACTGAACTAAGGAGTGAACCGCAAAAATCAAGTTCAGTTACATTTGTCCTGCATGAAGGCACCAAAGTATATGTTGAAGAAACACTGGGAAATTGGAAAAAAATTCAGTTGACTGATGGGACTGAAGGCTGGATTGAAGCTAAATCGATTAAAGAAGTAAAGTAATAGTTCTCAGATGGTAGATTTCATTTCAGTTTGCAGTCAAGTGTGTTGACAGTTTAATAAAAAAAAACAGCCTGTAGTATAAAAACTATAGGCTGTTTTTTTAGGTTTAATTGTCTTTCTATTTCACCTTCAATATTGTAAAAGACGATCCAATGTGTTAAAATGAACCAGTCTTTATTGTCGTAACTATAATGTAATTCCACCACCAAAAGTGACAAAATTGTATTTTGGTGTGCCAATTTTTAAGTTTTCATAACCGAAAGAAAAGAAATATTTTTCTTTATGATATTTCAGCCCCAATTCTAAGTTGTTTAAAGATTGTGAATTTACAGAACTCCATTTTGCACCGCTGTATAAATTAATGTTTCTGGCAAAAAAGATATCTGTGTTTAATCCAAAAGTAATTCCAGCTTTATTAATGTTATTAGAAATATAATTTACTCCAATTCCCCAACCCAGATTAAAGTTTTTGGTTCGGATTCTATCGTACCAAAAACTAGCATTAAATACCGAAAGACTAGTTGTGTTTTTTGTATTGGGTTCTACTTCTAGAAATTGATGATAATCTGCTGTAATATTAAAATAGGCTGAAGGATATAATTTGGCTCGAAAATGATTAGCATAAATACTATTGTTTTCTATCATTAGACAATCTTCAACATCCAGCCGCACCAAGTTTTTATTCACGTGTACTGTGTCTGGATTATAGTAATTACCGGTATTTGCTCTAAAAAAGGGATAAGGTGAAACCTCATTACTTAAATGAGATTCTCCACGATAGTTTCCTATCATGACAAAACCAACGGTGTAATAAGCGATGCCTGCCACTATATCTCCAATAAACCCCAGACCATCATTATTACTGTTATTGTAAGACGATGATTTTTTTGAACTGGAAGCTGTAGTAGAATTCCCTGTTGCCCCATTGTTCAATTGCATCTTGGAGCGTTGTAATTTGGTTTGAGAAAAACATATCGTAAAAGATAATAAAAAAACTATAAGCGAGAAGGTAATTTTAGTCATAAGATGTTTTTAAAATTATTTTCAAGTAAGATCAAAGAAAATATAAAATAATCCAATCTTTTCCCCTCTCATTCGGAGAGTGCTGAGGTGAGGATAAAAGTAACAAATTATTTTACATTTGTGTTTGGTATAAAATCTTCCCACGGCATTCGCTTTTAAAAGTTTCTGACACGAATTACACTAATTTGCACGAATTAAGATTGCTGTTTAATTACACAAAATATTAGAAACTGTAAAAGTTGTAAAATTTGATTTCAATTTTGATAAGAATTAGTGCTAATTGGTGAAATTCGTGTTTATCTTTTTTTAAATGCGAATGCCGTGAATCTTCCATCTGTAAACTGTCATCTTACTTCCTCGCCTTATCGTACCATTTCTCGATAGAAGGGAAAACAAATCCAGCAATTTTTTGAACAGGGTTAAAGAAAATTGATTTGTCCAAAGTTTCTTTTTTGGCTAAAAAATTATGGTAATTTATTTTTTCGAAAACAGTAAAAAATATACTCATGATTAAAATGGTTTTCAGCACTCTGAAAAAACCGCCGCCAACACTGTTTATCCAGCCCAAAAAAGCGAAATCAGCAATATTAGTCAGGAATTTGCCAATCAGATAAATACCGGCAACCACAATAATAAAAGTCAGAATAAAAGCAAAGATTTGAATAGTGTAAGGATTCCAATGCAGCCAGCCTGATAGGATATTCCTCAATATATCCGAAAATTTGATGGCAATGTAAATGCCAAGAATAAGCGAAAAGAACGAAGCCATTTCTACAAATAGTCCGTTTCGGATTCCTTTATACAGCGAATAGCACAAGAGTCCGCCTACAATAATATCAAAAAAACTCATTTTTTTATTTTAAAAATTAAAGCCACAAAGATAAAAGAATTGGTGTGAATGAGGAGGGGAGAATAGAAAATAGAGAATAGAAAATAGAGAAGTCAGGATACAGTTGCTATCTTTGCAGAAATCTAATTTTTAAAAATCCAAGAATAAGGTCTTTATTCTATTTTCTATTTTCTAAAAAATGTCAAGAGATACACAACTAAAAGAACGCTGGGAACGGCTTGTCGATATACTTTCCAATCGGTTTTCACAAGGTGAAGATTTGGATTTGGATGCCATAATTTATTTAATAGGAGTACAGGAATTAGGAAAACTACATCGTGAATTCAAAAAAGACGAGAAACTCAATCTGATGCATATTGCCATATGCCGATTACTGGAGCCTTATGGATTCTACGAATTTGATTATTTTGACGAAGACGGCTGGCCACATTATATCGTAAAAGAACAATTACCCGCTCTAAAGGCTGGGGAACAATCTGTTTTGATGAAAGAAGCAATCGTCAATTATTTTTTGGAAAAGGAACTTATCGATTAACGATTTAAGATTTTGGAACAGATGATTAGAAAAACTTCTAATTTCTAACTTCTAACTTCTAACTTTTCCTTAAATTCGCACTCTCAATTACGGAATGACAATGATAGACAAGATTAAAGAATATATTGGTGAAGCTCAGGCTTTCTCTACTCAAAATCCAGCAGAACTAGAGGCATTTAGAATAAAATTTTTGGGAACCAAAGGTTTGCTGAAAGATCTTTTTGCTGAATTTAAAAACGTACCAAACGACCAAAAAAAGGAATTTGGGCAGGTAATTAATTTACTTAAAACTTCTGCCGAAGACAAGGTAAAAACAATTCAGGAAGTCTTAGCAGGCAAGGAAGAAATTAAAGGATTTTATGGTGATTTGACCCGCACGGCCGAGCCTTCAATAATTGGTTCCCGTCATCCTATTTCATTGGTAAAAAACCAAATTATCGATGTTTTTTCAAATATAGGATTCAACGTTTCCGAAGGTCCGGAAATCGAGGATGACTGGCATAATTTTACAGCATTGAACCTTCCGGAATACCATCCGGCACGTGATATGCAGGATACTTTTTTCATACAGACCAATCCTGATATTTTGCTGCGTACGCACACTTCATCAGTGCAGGTTCGTTACATGGAGAATAACAAACCGCCAATTAGAACTATTTCTCCAGGCAGAGTTTTTCGAAACGAGGCAGTTTCTTCACGTTCACACTGTATTTTTCACCAAGTGGAAGGTTTGTATATAGACAAAGACGTTTCTTTTGCCGACTTGAAACAGACACTTTTGTATTTCACAAAAGAAATGTTCGGGAAATCAAAAATCCGTTTGAGACCATCCTATTTTCCATTTACTGAGCCAAGTGCCGAGGTAGATATTTATTGGGGACTTAAAACAGAAACTGATTACCGTATCACAAAAGGAACAGGCTGGCTGGAAATTATGGGCTGCGGAATGGTAGATCCTAATGTTCTTACCAACTGTGGAATCAATCCAGCCGAATACAACGGATTTGCTTTCGGAATGGGAATTGAGCGTATCGCGATGCTGTTGTACCAAATTGGCGATATCCGTATGTTTTATGAAAACGATGTGCGTTTCTTGGAACAATTCAAAGCAAGTATATAAAAAGAAAATAGATAATAGACGGATAGATGAAAGAACGTTATCCATCTATTATCTTTCAGTCTATCATCTATCATCTCAAAATGAAATCAGACATTACCATCCCAGAAGTAGAAAATGTATTCCTTGCCGCCGTTCAAGAATGGAGCGACGATTTTATGGAAAAAGTATGGTATGCTTACTTAATAAATGACAGCGACTTTCAGCTTGACAGCGTTATGGTTGTTTCCAAAGCCTTTGGAACTATTGATGGTGAAATGAAGAAAACATCTCTTTTACGTCATGCATTTATGGAAGTTCCCGCGGTTTCGGTGGTGAAAATCGAAATGGTTGAAAAAAGCGTATTGGCACTTAACAATGAATTTATGGTAACCTACTTCATTGGAAATACTTTATACGACAAAAAATTTATTTTCAAAGCCAACAGCATCAATGAAACTGATGTGGAAGAAGTACCGCTCTTGTTTGTTGACGGAGTGATAGTGAAATAAAAGTTTATTATCAGACCTAACAGGTTTTTAAATATGAATAAAAAAGGCATTTTCTAATTTAAGAAAATGCCTTTTTTTATGATTTTATTTTATCTGAAACCTGCACTCTAATCAAGCTCCTCAGTTAGTTTTTTAAACACAGCTTTGGCTTCTTTTCCTTCGTACAAAATTGTATAAACAGCATCAATAATTGGTGTGCTGGCACCGTAACCCTGGTTGAGTTTATAGGCACTTTTTACGGCATAATATCCTTCGGCAACCATGCTCATTTCCATTTGCGCCGATTTTACGGTATAACCTTTTCCAATCATGTTTCCGAACATTCGGTTTCTGGAAAAAACAGAATACCCAGTCACCAATAAATCTCCCAAATAGGCAGAATCATTAATGTTACGTTTCATTTTGTGCACTTTTTTGATGAATTTTTTCATCTCCCGAATGGCATTGCTCATAATCACTGACTGGAAATTATCACCATAACCCAATCCGTGTGCAATTCCTGCTGCAATGGAATAAATATTTTTCAGCATTGCGGCATATTCAGTACCTATAATATCATCTGATATTTTTGCTTTGATATAATTTCCGGATAAATTTTTGGCAACTATTGAAGCTTTTTCAGGATCGCCGCAGGCAATGGTTAAATACGAAAGTCTTTCCAATGCCACTTCTTCAGCGTGGCAAGGGCCTGTAATTACTCCGATATTGTAATATGGAATATCATATTTATAGTGAAAATGTTCCCCAACAATTAAACTGGTTTCGGGAACGATTCCTTTTATAGCAGAAAAAATGATTTTGTCTTTTAAAGAAACTGTTAGTTTTTCTAATTCAGCATTTAAAAATGCCGAAGGAATTGCAAATATAATGTAATCTGCATAAGCAACAGCTTCATTAATATCGTTCGTAAGTTTGAGTTTTTTATTATCAAACTCTACAGAGCTTAAATAATTAGGATTGTGTTTGTAGGCTTTAATGTGTTCGATGGCTGCTTCATTTCGCATATACCATGAAATCTCGGGAAGATTAACGCACAACATTTTAGCTATAGCAGTTGCCCAGCTTCCGCCGCCTATCACTGCAAATTTTAAATTATCGTCCATTATTTTATAAAATTTCACCAAAAGTACTTAAAAATATACCAATTACACAAATTAATTTTTTTGTTAGGTGTCTATTTTACAGGGGTTTTTAATGTCTTTTGCCAAAAAATTAAATTATTTATATTTTTTTTGATTTCATGCAATATTTACACAGCACTTACGTTGTAAGTGATTATAAATAAAATGTTTAAGTAAGAATATGAATTTTGAGTTAGTTAGTTTTGTTTTAGTATTTTAAAAAGGCGTCCATTGTGGTTAAATGAGCGCCTTTTTTTATGAACATATGTAATGTTTTGATTAGTAGCTTGCTAAAACAATCTCTTTCACTTTTTCCAAAGTAATATTTTGTTTTTCTCCTAAAGCTTTCCAGCCTCTTTTTTCAAAACGATCAACAATAAAATCGGCAGTTTTTTCAATGTTTTCAGCATTTTCAGAAAGCAGGGTTTTCATTCCCATAGTTTGGAAAAATGCTATCGTTTTCTGAATGGCCTGTTTAGCAATTTCATCTTCGGTTCCTGTTAACTGAAACACGCGTTTTCCGTATTGAGCCAATTTCCCTTTTTTGGTTTCAAACATTACTTTATAGAGGTTAGGACCTATAATTGCTAGTGTTCTGGCATGGTCAATTCCGTAAAGAGCAGTTAATTCGTGTCCAATCATGTGTGTAGCCCAATCGGTTGGAACTCCTTTTTGAATTAATCCGTTTAAAGCCATAGTACAGCTCCACATAAAATTGGAAGCCAAAGCATAATCTGTTGGGTTTTCTGCTACATCTGGACCAATTTGGATTAAAGTCTGTAAAATACTTTCAGCAATTCGGTCTTGTAAAAATCCCTCATGTACATACGTCAGGTATTGCTCCAGTACGTGAGTGTAGGCATCTACAACTCCGTTTTGTAATTGTTTTTTTGGCAGTGATTCAATTACGGTAGGATCACAGATAGAAAATTTTGGAAATAAAGCAGAACCGCCAAAATCCAATTTTTCATGAGTCGCTGCAATAGTTACCACCGAGCCCGAGTTCATTTCGCTTCCCGTTGCCGGCAAAGTCAAAACTGTTCCAAATGGTACGACATTTGCTCCTTCTTTAAAAAGAATTCTTTTTTTAAGAATATCAATTGGATCTCCTTCAAAAGGAACGGCAGCCGAGATAAATTTCACGCCGTCAATCACGCTCCCGCCGCCAACGGCCAAAATAAAATCAATATTTTGCTCTCTGATAATAGCAACGGCTTTCATCAAAGTCTCAAAATGCGGATTGGCTTCGATTCCGCCAAATTCAACAATATCGTATCCTTCCAGACTTTTGCGAACTTGCTCGTGAATTCCATTTTTAAAAATGCTTCCTCCGCCATAAGCGAGAAGGACTTTGGCATTGGCCGGAATCAGTGTGTTTAATTTTTCAATTTGTCCTTTTCCAAAAACCAATTTGGTAGGATTGTATAATTCGAAGTTTAGCATGATGTATGTTTTTTAATAAAGAAGTTACTAAGCAACTAAGTTACTAAGATTCTAAGTTTTTTAAATCTTAGTAACTTAGAATCTCAGAGACTCAGAAACTACTTTTTAGAATTTAATTGTGCTAATAATTTAGCAGCTACCAGTTTGGATGAAGCAGGATTTTGACCTGTAATCAGCAAGCCGTCTTCTACTGCATATACTCCCCAATCAGCTCCTTTGGAATATATAGCGCCATTTTTTTGTAATTCGTCCTCTAGCAAGAAAGGAACAATTTTGGACAATCCAACAGCTTCTTCTTCAGTGTTGGCGAATCCTGTAACTTTTTTTCCTTTTACTAAAAATTCTCCATTTACTTTTACATTTTTTAGAACGGCAGGTGCATGACATACAAATGCAACTGGTTTTTTGTGTGTGTAAAAAGATTCAATCAAAGCGATAGATTTTTTGTCTTCGACTAAATCCCAAAGCGGTCCATGGCCTCCAGGATAAAATACAGCATCGTAATCAGCTTGATTTACGTCGGATAATTTTTTTGTGTTTTTTAGTTTTTCCAATAAAACTTTATCGGCATCGAATCGTTTGGTGTCTTCTGTTGCTGATGAAGGATCAGCACTTTTTGGGTCAATCGGAGGCTGTCCTCCCTTTGGAGTTGCGATGTCAATAATCACGCCTTTGTCCAATAATGCATAATATGGCGCAGCCAATTCTTCGGTCCAAAATCCTGTTTTCTCTCCTGTGTTACCCAATTGATCGTGACTGGTAACTACGAATAATACTTTTTTCATCTTTTTGTTATTTTGTTTTTGCGCCGTTGCCATAAAGGAACCTGCAATTAATAATACGATTGTTAATAGACTTATTTTTTTCATAATTTGATGTGTTTAATAATTATCGATGAGCAAATTTATGACGAATATGGTATCAGTAAAAATAATTTAAATTATGTTTGTGATAAATTTATTTATATCATGGTCAATCTAGAATGGTATCGAACATTTAAATCAGTGTATAAAAACGGAAACTTTTCTTTGGCAGCCAAAGAATTATTTATCAGCCAGCCCGCTGTAAGTCAGCAGATTGTTATGTTGGAGGCACATGTAGGCTACAAGCTTTTTAATCGAAAGTCCAAAGGGGTTGAACCAACGGAATACGCTAAGTTACTCAATAATTTAATTATTGATGCATTGGACCGATTGGAAAATGTAGAGAATGGTTTTAGAGCTAAAGCATTTAATTCGAACAGATTAATTTCAGTTGGAATTTCAAGACATTTGATGAGCAGTATCGGGAGTGCATTGGTCTCAAAATTTGATTTTATCGATTTTAGTTTTCATATCAACGATGCGTTATTTGATTTGGTAAATACTAAAAAATTAGATTTTGCTATAATGACCAAACAATTTGACACCTTTGATACGATTCAGAAAAAAGTGGGGGAAATTAAGCAAGTGATTGTCGGTTCAGCCAATCTTGATCTTTCTGATTTTGAATCAAAAAAGAAAAATCAAGATTATGTAGCTATTGAAAACTGGCTGAACGAGCAAAAATGGTTCAGCCATGATGCGGGAATTCCGCATATAAAATTGTTTTGGCTTCATGTTTTCGCCAAAAAAAGGCCATCAATGGTTGCCAATTATATCATTCCATCCGAATATGAGATGCTTGAAATCCTTAGTAAAAATACCGGAATAGCCGTTACTTGGGATATCAATGCTAAAAATTTGATCGAAGAAAAGAAGTTGCAGTTGATATGGAATAGCGCCGAAATGCCAAGTACAGCTGTGTTTTTGTTGTCGGGTAAAAACAGTAATTTGAGTGCTGTTTTTGAGGATATAGAAAATGAGTTGAAAGCGGTTTTAGGGAGTTGATTTGGTTTAAAATTCTAAAAAGCGAACTATAAAAATTGTGTTTCATTCAATTAGATTTTCTTTAAGAATTTCCGAAATAAAGTTCAGTTTGTAAAACTATTTTTATATTTGTGTAAATCATACGCATTTATAAATATGAGTGAAAATCAGAATATCAGGGTTGCTGTTGATGCTATAGTTTTTGGCTACCAAAACAACCAACTGTACGTATTGTTAATTCAGCAAAAATTTGGAACTGAAAAATCCTATTGGGCGTTGCCTGGCGGTTTGGTCAAAAACGATGAATCTTTGCAGGACGCTGTAAAAAGGGAATTGAAAGAAGAAACCAACATTACGGTTAATTATTTTGAACAGCTTTTTACTTTTGGTGACGATGTATTTCGTGATCCTAGAAACCGGGTTATTTCGGTGGCTTATTTTGCGTTGGTGGATGCTGAAAAATTAAAAGTTATAGCCGATACGGATGCCGAAAAGGCGCAATGGTTTAAAATTGATGAGATTCCTCCCTTGGCTTTTGACCATACAATTATTTTGGGCAAGGCAATTAAACGCCTAAAAGCCAAACTTACTTATGAACCCATTGGATTTGATTTACTGCCAAAAGAGTTCTTGTTCTCTGAACTCGAAAATTTATACTGCATCATTTTGGAAAAAGAAATCGATCGAAGAAACTTTAGAAAGAAAATATTAAGCTTCGAAATTATTGAGGAAACAGATCGATTTTCTCCAGTTAAAAGCGGAAGACCCGCTAAATTATTCAAATTTAACAAACAGAAATACAATGCTTTATTGAGCGAGGGTTTTCACTTCGAAATCAAATTTGCGTAATTTTTACACAAAATAATTTGTAAGTTTAAATTTAATATTTATATTTGCGTACAATTAACGCAAAATGAAAAAATTATGATACTCAATTTAGATCCAAATTTCAAACCATTTACTACGGAGTCAGTAATCAGTTTTCAGAATTTTACTTTTTCAGGCGGTGAACCTCACATCAAAATAGAACCAAATTTTGACGTGACGCAAAAAGTCACTATTACCCACAGACTAAATTCATTCAATGATTTGGGATTATTGTGCATTGCCGTTGACGCGTTGCGCAGGATGGGTGTGAAAGACACGGAACTTTTCATTCCTTATTTTCCTGCCGCAAGACAGGACAGGGTTATGGTTAAAGGAGAACCGCTGTCTGTAAAAGTGTATGCTGATATTATTAATGGAATGCAATTCAGCAAAGTGTTTGTTTTTGATGCGCATTCAGAAGTTACTCCGGCATTGGTAAACAATTGTGAAGTAATTACAAACCATACTTTTATTGAAGCAGTTGTAAAAGCAATAGGTAACGGCGTCAAATTAATTTCTCCCGACGGTGGTGCTTTAAAGAAGATTTACAAAGTTTCTGAATTTCTTAGCGGAGTTGAAGTGGTGGAATGCAGTAAAAGCCGTGATGTAAAAACAGGAAGATTGTCAGGCTTTAAAGTGTATAATGACGATTTACAGGGCGCAGATTGTTTGATTGTTGATGATATTTGTGATGGAGGCGGAACATTTGTCGGACTTGCTGAAGAACTGAAAAACAAGAATGCCGGTAAGCTGTATTTGGCGGTAAGCCACGGAATTTTCAATAAAGGATTTGAAGTTTTGGATTGTTTCGAAAAAATATTTACTACCAATTCATTCAAAGATTTTGAAGGAGAAAGTGTTGAAGTTATAGGATTAAGTCAATTGATATGAAATACAGTTTGGAAAAATTGATGGCTCAAAATAGTGAAAATAAATATGTTTTCTTTTGGGGACATCAGCCGTCAAAAGATGAAACCATTACGAAAACCTGTTTTAGTCAGTGGTGGATTAGTCCATTTGTGGCAGAAGGCATAACTTATAAAACTGCAGAGCATTGGATGATGGCCAAGAAAGCAGAACTGTTTAATGATCAAGAAATTTTAGAAAAAATAATTCAGGCTAATTCACCAGCTGAAGCCAAAAAATTAGGACGAGAAGTGAGAAATTATGTAGATTCCCTTTGGTTAGAAAATAGATATGAAATAGTAAAACAGGGTAATTTTCATAAGTTCAGTCAAAATAAAGATTTAAAAGAATTCCTTATCAATACCAAAGAAAGAATTTTGGTCGAAGCCAGTCCGGTAGATTCCATTTGGGGAATTGGTATGGCAACAGATCATAAAGACATTAACAATCCCGAAAAATGGATAGGTTTAAACCTTTTGGGTTTTGCTTTGATGGAAGTTAGGTATGAATTGAAATAAAATTAATAAAAGATGAAAGATATTCAATATATAAAAGGCGATGCAACATCTCCAGAAGGAGCAGAGAATAAGATAATTGTTCACGTTTGTAATGACATTGGCGGATGGGGTAAAGGATTTGTTATGGCTATTTCGAAAAGATGGAAAGAACCAGAAAAGCAATATCGAGAATGGTTCAAATCTAAAAATGATTTTGAATTAGGAAAAGTACAGTTTGTTCAGGTTGAAGAAAATTTATGGGTAACTAATTTAATAGGACAGCATAAAATCAATAAAGATGAAAACGGCGAAGCTCCAATTCGATATCATGCTATTGAAGAAGGATTAAAAGCAGTCTCTGATTTTGCAAAAACAAACAATGCATCAGTTCATATGCCAAGAATTGGATGTGGTTTAGCTGGCGGAAAATGGGAAATGATAGAACCAATTATTCTTAAAACGTTATCTAATCAAGATATAAAAGTTGTGGTTTATGATTTTTAAGCCACCAAAAATTAATTAAAGAACAAAATGCAATCACGTTATTGTGTTGTAATAAAATGAAAATAGAATTAAAAAAATATAGCGAGCAATTAAAAGAGTGGCCGAAATCTGGTTATCATATAATGGCTCAGTACGACGATGAAAAAATAATAGTATATCAGTCATACCGAAAAGAAATAGGCGAATTTGCCGTAAAAAATCAGTTTTTTGGAGGTGCTTTCAGTCTTGACCGAATGACTTGGATTAAGCCCAATTTTTTATGGATGATGTATCGAAACGGCTGGGGTACAAAAGAAGGGCAGGAAGTCGTTTTGGCAATCCATCTAAAAAGAGAAGCATTCGAAAAATACCTTCAAAATGCTGTTTATTCTTCTTATGCAATAGAATTTGAAGTGAGTTATGAAGAATGGCAGTCACAAGTAAAATCCTCTTCAGTACGATTACAATGGGATCCGGATCATAGCCCGTACGGAGAAAAATTAGAAAGAAGAGCAATTCAGATTGGTTTGCGAGACGAATTTACAAGATCTTATTCCAAAGAAGATATTTTGTTAATTGAGGATATTTCAAATTTTGTAAAAGAGCAATATAAATTTGTTCAGAATAAAGAATTGGACAATCTGCTGATTCCAGCTGAAAAACCTTTTCTTTTTGAAGATGAAAAATTGAATAAAAAATTAAGACTTAAATAGAGAGCCTGTTTAAAAATTTAAAATAAATAATTGTTATGGGTTAAAGAAACCGATTGAAATTTGTCTTTTTGTAGTGACCAAACCATAAAAAGATGTATCCAACCGATTTGACAGAAACCCAGTGGCAATTTATAAAAAAGACTTTAGAATTCGATGATAGAAAGCGGAAATATAATTTGAAAATCATTTGGAATGCGATTAATTATCTCGTAAAAACAGGTTGTCAGTGGCGAATGTTACCTAAAGATTTTCCAAAATGGCAATTAGTGTATTATTACTATTGGAAATGGTCAAATTTGGAATGTTTTGATTTATTACTGTCAAAATTGCGAGAAAAAGTCAGGTTTAATAGAGGTCAAAATACAATGCCAAGTCTAGGAATAATGGATAGTCAAAGTGTACGATGGGGAAATAATCGTTCCTTAAATAGTTTTGATGGCAATAAAAAAGTAAAAGGAATTAAACGGCATATTGTGGTTGATAAAAATGGGTTTCTTTTGGCAATAATGGTAACAGTTGCCAATGTCCATGATAGTAAAGCGGCAGATTTACTAATGAGGACGCTTCACTATTTTTTATGTCCTATAAAAGTAATCCTTGCCGATGGTGGTTACAGAGGCGAAGTGATTGAAAACATAAAAAATAAATTTGGCTATATTATTCAAGTGGTAATGCGTTCAGATGATAGAAAAATGGGGTTTAAACCTATACATAAAAGATGGATTGTAGAGAGAACATTCTCTTGGTTTGACAACGACCGAAGATTATGTAGAAATTATGAACTACTTTTTGAAACATCCGAGAATATGGTCAAAATTGCAACTATAAAATTATTATTAAATAAAATTTAAACAGGCTCGAAAAAGATGAATGAAAAAATAGCAAAAAGCGTCAGCAAATTTTTGAGTCTAGTGCTTAGACATTCGCCTGAAACTATCGGATTAAAATTAGACAAAAACGGCTGGGCAGATGTCGATGAATTAATCATGAAATGCCATCAATTTGGAAAAGAATTTGATTTTGAACTATTAGAGGAAGTTGTAGAAACCAATGACAAAAAGCGATTTACATTCAATGAGGATTTAACAAAAATAAGAGCCAATCAAGGTCATTCGATAGATGTTGAATTAAACTTAAACTTAAAGGAGTATGAGCCTAATGATTTTTTGTATCACGGAACAGTCGAAAAATTTATTGATTTAATAAAAGAGAACGGCTTGCAAAAGATGAGCAGACAATATGTTCACTTGAGTAAAGATAAAGAGACTGCTGTAAAAGTGGGTGCCAGAAGAGGAAAGCCAATTATTTTAAAAATTAATGCCCAAAAAATGTTTTTAGATGGATATAAATTCTATCTCTCCGAAAACAATGTTTGGTTAATTGATGAAGTACCAACTAAATATATCGAATTAAATTAAAATAAAAATGCTACAAATAAAATTAGTTTATTTAGAAGAAGAGCTTGGAAATGCATGGATTAATGATTTTGCTGGTTGTAAAAACGTAACAATTTTAAATGGCAATATTTTAGAGACAGAGTGTGATGCTATTGTTAGTCCTGCAAATTCTTTTGGATTTATGGATGGCGGTTTGGATTTACATATTTCTGAGAAATTTGGCTGGCATTTACAAGACGAATTGCAAGCAAAAATTGCAAGCTTAGACGAAAAAGAATTATTAATAGGTAAGTCCATTACTTTGGCAACAGGAAATGAAAAAATTCCATACCTAATTTCTGCCCCAACTATGCGAGTTCCTATGAGTTTTAATATAGCAACATCTGTCAACTCCTTTTAGCGATGAAAGCTATATTAATAGCTTGTAAAAATAATAAAATAATCAAAACGGTCGCTATTCCTGGATTAGCAACAGGTTGTGGAAGAATGCCATTTCATATTGCTTCAAATCAAATGTTTTTAGCTTACGATGAAATAATTAACGGAAACTATAAAGATTATAAGACATTTGGAGACACTCAAAAATTTCAATATAGATTAAATGAAAAAGGATTAATTTGGGATTATTAAAATGGAAAAAAGAACACTCGTTTTTGGCGATATCCACGGTGGCTTAAAAGCATTATTACAATTGCTTGATAGAGCTAAAATTAATCAAAATGATCAATTGATTTTTCTAGGAGATTATGTAGACGGTTGGTCAGAATCAGCTCAATTGATAAATTTTTTAATAGAACTTTCTCAAAAGTATTCTTGTGTTTTTATTAAAGGGAATCATGATGTATGGTGTCAAGATTGGTTGATTAATCAAGAAATAAATGATATTTGGTTTTCACATGGCGGAAAATCGACTATTGATAGTTATCAGGATATTGATATTTTGACAAAAGCGGAGCACCTTGATTTTTTTGCAAAGATGAAAGATTACTATGTTGATGAATGTAATAATTTGTTTATTCACGCAGGTTTTTCGTCAATGCATGGGCCAGAAAAAGAACATTATGCTACTAATTATACTTGGGATAGAACGCTTTGGGAAATGGCTTTGACGATGGATAAAAGAATCAGAAAAGATTCTCTTTCTTATCCCAAAAGATTATTGATCTATAATGAGATTTATATTGGACATACGCCTACGTTAAATTATAATATTGAAGTGCCAATGCAGGGATGTAATGTTTGGAATATTGACACGGGAGCTGGTTTTTATGGAAAACTGACATGTTTTGACATTCAAACTAAAAAGTTCTGGCAAAGCGATGCTGTACAATCATTGTATCCAAAAGAAAAAGGAAGAAATAAGTAGGATTGATTTAAAAATAGAATAATGTAAAACAAAATTAAACTTGGATATTGGGTTTTGCATTGAAGGGAGTTAGGGATGAAATACGATAAACCTTTGAATATGTTTGAAATAATAAAATTAGGCGAAATAATAAAATCCAAAATTGCATCTGATACAGATTTAATGTGGACTCATTATAATTCAATAGAAGAATTAATAGCAGAAATAGATTTTAATTCTAAATTGCTTGAAGATAACAACGAACAAGGTTTAGAATTCTTTCTAATGTCATTTTTACCCACAGGAACTTTTCAAGAAATCTCTATGCAGAATGGATGGAGTGAAGAATACTTGAAATTGGCTTCTCAATTTGATACTATTTGCGAAAATTTAAAACGATAATTATGAACCCATTACTATTAACAGATGGTTACAAAGTTGACCACAAAAGACAATATCCAGACGGAACTACATTAGTATATTCTAATTGGACACCAAGAAAATCAAGGATTGAAGGCATTGACGAAGTTGTATTTTTTGGATTGCAGTATTTCCTTAAAAAATATATTATTCAAGATTTTGATCAGTATTTCTTCAAACAGCCAAAAGAAGTTGTTGTGAAAAAATATGCCCGTAGAATCAATAATTATTTGGGCGAAAACCAAGTAGGTACAAAACATATAGAGGATTTGCATGATTTGGGATATATTCCTATGGTATTTAAGGCTTTGCCTGAAGGTGCCAGCGTGCCTGTCCGTGTGCCTATGTTCACAATGTACAATACAATTCCTGAGTTTTTTTGGCTGACCAATTATTTCGAAACACTGCTTTCCGCAGTAATCTGGCTGCCTTGTAATTCGGCTACAATTGCAAAACAATATAGAAAAGTATTGGACAAATATGCCAAAGAAACTTCTTCAATGCCCGAATTTGTTGATTGGCAGGGCCACGATTTCTCGATGCGCGGCATGGGCTGTATCGAGGCTGCAGTAACATCAGCTGCTGGACATTTATTGAGTTTTACAGGAACTGATACGATTCCGGCAATAGATTTTTTGGAAGAATATTACAATGCCAATTCAGATACTGAATTAATAGCAGGCTCTGTTGCAGCAACCGAGCATTCTGTAATGTGTATGGGTACAACTGAAGGAGAATACGAAACTTTCGAAAGATTAATCTGCGAGGTGTATCCAAAAGGAATAGTTTCTATCGTTTCTGATACTTGGGATTTATGGAAAGTACTTACTGATTATCTGCCTCGATTAAAAAATCAAATAGTTTCCAGAGCAGGAAAAGTAGTCGTTCGTCCAGACAGCGGTGATCCGGTTGATATTATCTGTGGTAACCCAAATGGCAAAACCGAGCAGGAAAGGAAAGGGGTAATCGAATTGCTTTGGGATGTTTTTGGAGGTACAATAAATGAAAAAGGGTTCAAAGAATTAGTTCCTCAAATAGGAGCTATTTATGGAGACAGTATTACCGTGGCTAGAGCAACAGCCATTTGTGAACGATTGAAAGCGAAAGGTTTTGCATCTACCAATGTAGTGCTTGGAATAGGTTCATTTACTTATCAATACAATACAAGAGATACTTTTGGATTTGCGATGAAAGCTACGTACGGAGAAGTAAACGGTGAGGGAAGAGCTATTTTTAAAGATCCAATTACAGATGACGGTACCAAAAAATCAGCCAAAGGATTAATGAAAATTGAATTGGCTGATGGCAGATATATTTTAAAAGATGAAGTGTCTTGGGAAGAAGAGCAAAAAGGAGAATTGAAAGAAGTTTTTAGAGACGGAAAACTTTTAATTGATTTAAGTTTATCTGAAATTCGAGATCAAGTCAAAAAGAATGTACCGCAACTAACGTTATAAAAACTAATGAGGCTGTCCGAAAAGGACAGCTTTTTTTATGCTGCAAATTTCAGGAATCGATTTTGGGTTGGTTGATTAATGAAAAAATATTCTGTTACAGTATTTAAAAAGTGAATTTCGACTTTTATAGCTCTATTTAGAACTCTGAAGGAGATTTTTAGATGAGTTTTCGACGCATCATTGTTCTTTGCTATCATTTTTCTGAAATTATGCCCGATAGCCATCAATAGAAATTCCATTTCCACTTTTTCGATGCTTGTGAAAGTAAACCGGCTGAATTTATTGTTGTTTTTTAGCTGTCCGAATACTGCTTCAACTTCTATTGGGCGTTTGCTTCGGTGTTCGAGTCCTTTTTCGCTCATGAGCAGCTCTTTGGCTCTGAGCCCTTAATTGGTTCAGGCGGTGGTTTACTTCTATTGTTCTGTTTCCTTTGGCTTTATGGCACAAACTTCTAAGTGGACATCCATCACATCTTTTTGCTTGATAATAAGATACTTGTGATTCGTATCCGTTGGCCGATGTCCGTTTTCCACTGCCAATGTTTTCCATTCTTTGTCCCATTGGACACACATAAAAATCCTGCTGTATATTGTAGAACAAATTCTGGACAAGAAACGGATTGTCCTTCATTTTTTTCTTCTGTTCTTTGTGAAAATAATTATACTTTACATAGGTCCGTTATGTCTTTATTTTCAAGCATTTCGTAGTTTTCTTCGCTTCCATAACCAGCATCGGCTACAACTGTTTTGCTTTGTTTTTGATACATTTTTTCAAATTCCTCCAGATGGGATTTTAAAGTCGTAGTGTCGTTAGGTGTCTGATGAATGGTTACATTGGTAATGAATTGATTTTCAGTAGAAATCTGAGGATTGTATGCAGGTTTTAACTGTCCGTTTTTCATATGGTCTTCCTTCATTCTCATAAAGGTAGCGTCAGGATCTGTTTTGCTGTAGGAGTTTCTATTGCCTAAAATCACTAAATCTTTTTCGTATTTTTCAAGCTTTGGCAGGTGCTCTTCCTGAAGCTTTTCAAGCTCTTTGGTTATCTTCTTGTTGGGCTCTTTGAGTTTTTTATTGAGTTCTGATAATTTTTCTTTCAGCTCTTCCGAGTTTATTTTTTTTGGTAATTCTTCCTTGTTGACTTCTTGATTATCTGATAAAATACTGTTTTCGATATCGGATAAGATGCTGTTGATTTTTACTTCGAGTTTTTCTTTGTATTTCTCTATAGAACCCCGCCAGACAAAGGTGTATTTGTTGGATTTGGCTTCAATTTTTGTTCCATCGATGTATTGGATATCCAGACTGACATAGCCCATTTCCACAAGCATTTTGACTACTTCTGCAAATAAATCTTTGATGTTTTCTTTTAGAACCTTTCCTCTAAAATCGTTGATGGTTCTAAAATCAGGGGTTGAGTTGCCTGAAATAAACATAAAATGAATGTTCTCGGTGAGTGCTTTTGCTATTTTTCGGCAGGAATAAGTGTTGCTCAAATAGCTGTAAAACAAAACTTTAAGCATCATTCTGGGATGATAAGCCGAGGTCCCTCCTCCTTTATATTTTTTAAGTATATGGCTTATATCCAATGAATTGACGACCTTGTCCACTAAGCGGACAGGGTGGTTTTCTGAAATTTTATCAAAAATATTTATCGGAAAAAGTTCCGGTGTATTGATCGATTGCGATTTAAATATTACTTTAGCCATTGCTCGTTTTTTGTGCAACTCTAAGATACTATTTTAGATTAAAAACAGCAAAAAAAAGGCTGTCCTTACTTTTTGGACAGCCTCATTGTTGTTTTGTTGCCAACATATATCCAATCATTCCGCATCGCTAAACAACTCTGATTCAGTTATGGTTTTTGAATTTTTTTTCTAAGTATATTTACAAAACGAATGAAAAAAAAATCCGCTGTTTTACGGCAGTTATCAGTAAACTATAAGTTGATTAAATTTCTTTTCATCAGTAAGAAAACAATCTAAAAAATTAAAGAATGAAAAACGTAATTATTATACTTTTTGTGTTAATAGGTAATGGCATTTTTGCTCAAAATACAAATGAAGATGAAAAAGCTAAATTACTTTCGGAAGAAAAAAAATTGGATATTGAAACCGGAAAAATAATTGCAAATTATGATTTGTTTCCTGCAGTCATTAAAACAAATATGGCTTTAGAGGATATTACTGCTAATAAAAAATGGAGCTTAAAAGAACAAAAAAGTGAAAAATTTGCAAACGGGTATAAATATCTCAGATACAATTTTTCCATTTCTCCAATGAATCCAAAAGATGGGAAACCGGAAGTTTCAGAAATCTTATTTGACACTAAAAATAAATTGACAGGATATTCATTTCTTTATATTGACGGAAATAAAAAAGGAAGAAATAAATCGGAATGCGATGCGGTATATAATGATATAAAAAACAAGCTTGAGAAAGAAATATATTTAAAAGCAAATGAATCATCTCAAAAGCAAAAATATCAAGGCGACAACGATAGTACTATGTATATTCATTTTTTCTATTATACAAGTAATGATTCGAACAATACATTGTTAGTCGTTTATCGTTTTAGAGAGTTTGCTTTTGATTCCTCAAAAAACATTGCGATTATTGAGGTTTTTAAATTGCCTGTTTCATTTGATAAAATAAATCAAAAAACACTTAGGTTTGTGTCAGATGAAAGTAACGGATATAATAATATTTATAAAATGCTTAATGAAAATCTAAAATAATATTATTACTTCCTGTAAAAATTATTGTGGTCAATATAATCCCAGACTTTATTAGGTAACAAAGGCTGTACATTTTTTCCTTTTTTGACATTTTCTCTGATAGAAGTAGAAGATATTTCAACAACCGGAGCATCAATCAGATGAATTTTTGGGTGATTTTTCAGCTCCAGATTCTCCGATTCAGACGAAATGCGGGGATAAACATAAATGTTGTGATGTTCCAAAATCGCTTCATAATTTTTCCATTTGTGAAATGACTTCAAATTGTCTTCACCCATAATTAAGGAAAATTCATGATTGGGATATTTCTCTTCTAAATGAACCAATGTATTTACGGTATAATTGGGCTGTGGTAATTTGAATTCAATATCCGAAGGTTTTATTTTAGGAAAATCTTCGGTGGCGAGATAAACCATCTGCAGACGATGGTGATCATCGAGCAGACTGCTTTTCTTTTTGATTGGATTGTGCGGTGTCACGATCATCCAGACCTGATCCAAATCGGAGTGCTCCGCCATGTGATTGGCAATGATAAGATGCCCAACATGTATGGGATTAAACGTTCCGAAATAAAGTCCGATTTTCATTTTTTAGTCCTTAGTTTTTTAGTCTTTAGTTTTTTAGTCTTTAGTTTTTTAGTCTTTAGTTTTTTAGTCTTTAGTTTTTTAGTCTTTAGTTTTTTAGTCTTTAGTTTTTTAGTCTTTAGTTTTTTAGTCCTTAGTTAATGTGCTAAGGACTAAAAAACTAAAGACTATTTTAAATTTTTTGAAAAAGCATTTATCATTTTAGCTTCTTCTTCAATTAAGAATAAAAGTTCGTTGAATATCTCTTCATTGTGAATAAATTCTAATTCTTTAGCAATGATTAGTTGCGTTTCTATTTCGTTTAATGAACCTCTAGAAATATTCAAAAAATGGTTAAATGATTTATCTGTTTGACGTCCAAAACCTTCTGCTATATTTGAAGGAATTGATACGCTTGCTCTTTTCAACTGACTTGTTAGGGCGTATATTTCTTCTTTTGGAAAATCCTTGGTGAGTTTGTAAATTAAAACAACAATTTTAATTCCTTTTTGCCAAATAAGTAATTCTTTGTATGATTTTATTCCGCCCATAAAATTTATAAATTAATGTTTTGAAAAAAAATAGTATTATAAAAACCTAAAGTTCTTAGGAATTATTTTTTGAAAAACTAAGGACTAAAAATCTAATTACTAGGGACTATTTGGAAACAAAATCCTTAACCAATTGATGCGCTTCTTCCAAAGCTACAGCCAAATCATAATTCTTGATAATCACATCAAATTGGGGTGCAGTGGCCAGTTCTACGTGGGCTTTAGCGATTCGCATATTGATTTTGTCTTCGCTTTCGGTGGAACGTTCTTTTAGTCTTCTTTTAAGTTCATCGACACTTGGTGGTTTTACAAAAACTGCCAAAGTTTCTTCAGGGAATTTGTGTTTGATACGCAAACCGCCGGCCACATCAATATCAAAAATCACGTTTTTGCCTAAAGCCCAAATGCGTTCCACTTCGCTTTTTAGCGTACCGTAAAAATTATCGCGATACACTTCTTCCCATTCAACAAAATCTTCCGCGCGGATATGGTTTTTAAATTCTTCAAGGGACATGAAGTAATAATCCTTTCCGCTTACTTCTTCACCGCGTGCTTCGCGTGTGGCAGCCGAAATGGAAAATTCCAGATTCAAATCTTCCTGTTTTAATAAATGTCTAACTATGGTGGTTTTCCCAGATCCTGATGGCGCCGAGAATACGATTAATTTTCCTTTTTTCATTGTTTATGCTGAATTTGTTTCAGTTGTTTTTTTGAATCAGTTACCTAATAATTTTAATTGTATTTTTTCACGTTCGATTTCATCTATTAATTCTTTTTCGCTTGGTAGATAGGGTAAATATTTTGTGGCAAAAAGATGAGATGAATCATTTATAATGGAATATTTAACTACGGTTTCACTTTTTTCCGTACATAGAATAATTCCAATGGTTGGCAAATCACCTTCTGGTTTTTTTAAATCATCAAACATACGGCGATACATATCCATTTGCCCAATATCCTGATGGGTGAGTTTGCCAATCTTTAAATCAAATAAAACAAAACATTTCAAAAGATAATTGTAAAAAACTAAATCAATATAATAATGTTCGGTTTCACTGCTTATACGGTACTGTCTGCCAACAAAAGAAAAACCTTTACCAAGTTCCATTAAAAAAACCTGAAAATTTTGTATTAAAACACCCTCCACTTCTTGTTCTGAATGGTTTTTTGGTTGAGAGATATCAAGAAATTCAAAAACATAGGGGTCTTTGATGAAATCTTTAATGTTTATATTGCTTGTTTTGTTGTCTGAAATAGTTTTTGAAGATAGTAAGCGATTGTAGTATAGAGTTTTGATGTTTCTCTCCAAAGTTCGTACACTCCAATTTTGTTGACTGGCTTCTTTTAAATAATATTGTCGGGTTTCCAAGTTGTCGATTCTCATTATTAATCGATTATGGCTCCAGCTCAATTTGCTACACAGTGTGTAGCAAATTTGTTCGTCAGGATAAGTCAAATAGAATTGTCGAAAATTACGTAGGTTAGAATATGAAAAACCTTTTCCTAATTCAGCCGATAAATTTTTGGATAATTCTAATAAAACGGCTTCACCATAATTTGCTTTTTCCTTTCCGTTTTGTTCTTGTAAAACAATTTTTTCACCTATTTTCCAATAAGCTTCAATCATAGCGGAATTAATTGCTCGATACGTTTGTTGTCGTGCTTTGATTAATATTTCCTTTATTTCTTGAATATATTGCATCTCAAGTTTTGTTACAAAACATTCAATACCTGCTCCTTAATTTTCTCCAGTTCATCTTTCATCTGAACGACTAATTTTTGCATCTGTGCGTGATTAGATTTTGAACCCATAGTGTTGATTTCGCGACCCATTTCCTGTGTTATGAATCCCAGTTTTCTTCCATTGGCTTCTGTTCCGTTGATGGTTTCCAAGAAATAATCCAAATGGTTTGTCAAGCGGACTTTTTCTTCAGTAATGTCCAATTTTTCGAGATAATAGATCAATTCCTGTTCAAAACGATTCTCGTCAACATTGACTTTCAATTCAGAAATGGCAGTCTGCAGACGGTCTTTTATCGCTTGAACACGTTCCGGATCAAGTTCCAAAGCCTCATTCATATATTGACGAATGTTCGCAATTCTCAATTGGAATTCATTTTCCAAAGACAAACCTTCGTCTCTACGGAAATTTAAGATATTTTGTAAAGCTTCTTCTATTGCGGTTTGGATTTGAGCCCAATCATTTTCGTCGATTTCCTCACGTTCAATTTTCATCGTGTCCGGCATGCGCACGGCCATTTTCATCAATTCGGTTTCATCGGCATCGGCATAGACTTCTCTCAATTGGCTGATATAAGCCTTTACGATAGGCACGTTGACTTTGGTCGAAGTCTGTTCGGCGGTACTTTCGATAAAAATCGAAAAATCCACTTTCCCTCTCTCCAGTTTAAGGGCGATTTGGTTGCGTAAACCTAGTTCCATTTCGCGGTACAGTGAAGGCATTCGCACACTCAAATCCAAACCTTTGCTGTTCAGGGATTTTACTTCCACCGTAATTTTTTTGGTTGGTAACTGCAAAGTCGCTTTACCAAAGCCAGTCATCGATTGTATCATATATTTTTCTAAAAGTGTTCAAAGATAAGAAAAAAGTGGTCAGTGGTCCGTTTTTAGTAATCAGTGCGTCACAACGCAGATAATTTTTCATTAATTTATCAAAAAGATAGAATTGATTCTTTTTCTGGAGCAGAAAGATTAGGCATTTTTAGCAGGCATTGGTCCCGCTTTTCGTTACAATCTTATAAGCCGAACCCCGGCTTATAAGGATTTTTACTGCAAACGAAGTTCACTGAACTCCTATAGAAATAAAAGTATAGTGAAGTAATCGGGGCTAAAGAGAAACATTTGTATTTTTTGTAGGCATCTCAGACCTAACAGGTTTTTAAAACCTGTTAGGTCTCCATAAAAGACCAAAAAAGCATATTACCCCAATACTTTCATCACCTGATGAATATTCTGCTGAGAATTACCAATGTATATTTTCTCGTCAATGATAAAAACCGGACGGCTCAGGAACGTATAATGTTCCAAAATGTATTTTTTATAATCGTCCTCGGAAAGGGATTTGTTCTTTAAATCCATCGATTTGTATAACTGTGCCTTTCTGCTGAACAGAGCTTCATAACTTCCCGAAAGTTTGTGCATTTCCTCCAGTTCTTCAGCAGTTATTGGGTTTTGCTTAATATCGTGAAAAGCCAGATTATGTCCTTCAGGCAGTGATTTTATAATTTTTCGGCAAGTGTCGCACGAAGCGAGATAGTATATTTTGTTCATTATTTTTTCTGTTTTCTAAATGCAAAGGAAAACATTTGATTTTAAAATGTTTAATTTTATGCAAAAATTAAAACTATGCAAGATACATTTGAAGTTGCCAGAACAGGAAGAAGAATGCTGAATTCTTATTTTGAAAATTACACTTTGGAACAATTAAATAAAATTCCGGAAGGATTCAGTAATAATTTGTTTTGGAATATTGCACACATTGTGGTGACTCAGCAATTATTAGTTTACAAATTATCAGGTTTGCCAATGGTGATTTCCGACGAATTAGTTGAAAAATACCGCAAAGGAACCAAACCAGAGCAAGATGCTGCCCAAGAAGAGGTAGATTTTATAAAATCATTGGTATTCTCAACTGTAGATAAGTTGGAATCTGACTATAATAATGGAATTTTTGTAAATTATCATGAATATCCAACTTCCACAGGATTTATTTTAAAAAGTGCTGTAGGAGCTATTGAATTCAATAATTTTCACGAAGGCTTGCATCTTGGAGTTTTAATGAGCATCCGAAAGTTCGTGTAATCGTTTGAAAGAATAAAATTAGTGTACTAATTTTTTTGTCTCAGATTTAAAAGTTGAATAATTAGAAAAAATAAAATGATGAAATTCAATACCAAAGTCATTCACGGAGGTCAGCATCACGATCCAAGCACTGGAGCAGTAATGCCTCCCGTTTATCAAACCTCTACTTTTGTACAGACTAGTCCAGGAAACCCCTTAAATCCCGATTACGAATACAGCCGTGCAGCAAACCCGACGCGAACTGCTCTTGAAAATGCTTTGGCGAGTATCGAAAACGGAACCCGCGGATTGGCTTTTTCATCAGGACTTGCGGCTACTGACTGTATTTTACGATCCTTCAAAGCAGGGGACGAAATCATCGCGATGGACGATTTATACGGCGGGACTTATCGTATGTTTACCCGAATTTACAAGGATTCTGGAATTAAATTTCATTTTGTCGATATGAACGATTTGGATAATTTCAAGTCCCTGATTAATGAAAACACCAAAATGGTCTGGGTGGAAACACCAACAAACCCATTAATGAAATTGGCTGATATTGAAGAAATAGCCAAAATAACTAAAGTGAACAATATTCTTTTTGCGGTGGACAACACTTTTGCAACTCCTTATCTGCAAAAACCATTAGATTTAGGTGCTGATATCGTTATGCATTCTGCAACTAAATATCTAGGCGGACATTCAGATGTGATTGCAGGAGCATTAATTGTAAAAGACGAAGACTTAGGGAAACAGCTGCATTTTCAGCAATTTGCGACAGGAGCTACTTTGGGACCAATGGACAGTTTTTTGGTGCTTAGGGGAATTAAAACACTGCATTTAAGAGTACAGAGACATTCTGAAAATGGTAACAAAGTAGTTGAGTTTTTGAATAATCATCCTAAAATAAAAACAGTTTATTATCCAGGACTGCCAGATCATCCATACCACGAAATTGCCAAAAAACAAATGAGCGGTTTTGGCGGAATGGTTTCTTTCACTTTTGCATCTGGGAAAAAAGAAGACTCAGTACAGTTTTTAGAAAAATTGAAAGTGTTTACATTGGCCGAATCTCTAGGCGGTGTAGAATCGTTAGCCAATCATCCGGCTTTAATGACTCACGCTTCTATTCCTGAAGAAAAAAGAAAAGAAGTTGGAATTACTGATGACTTGGTTCGACTGAGCGTAGGTATAGAAGATGCCGAAGACTTAATAGCCGATTTAAATCAGGCATTAGCATAAAACTAAAAAATCCCAACTTTAAAATTAAGAGTTGGGATTTTTTTGAATATGTTTTTATTACTAATTGTCAAGGTAAAAGATATACCCCACACCTATAAAAGTGAGCCAATCGTTATTTTTATTTTCTTTAAATAATTCAGCATTAGGATTAAGACCGTCAACCCAATCCGAATTGAAATATTGAGCCCTCATATCAAATACAAGATCAGACATTGGAGTCAGTTTATAGCGGGTTCCAATATTTAGGACTCCGGAAAAAACCATTTTACTTTCGTTAGAAAACCCATATGGATGTCCGTCTGAAGGGACTAAATATTTTGGATGAGTGGTGGCTGTATTTCCAAGTTCTCCTAATTCAGAAGTGGCAGTTGCGGTATAATAGCCTATTTGTGGCCCTATAGCGATATATGGAGCAAAACTCCCTATTGTTCTCTCAAAATCATGAATGTGAATGAAGCTGTATTCAAGCTGGAAGCCTAAATTAACCACTTGAGTCGAACCCCGCATTGCTTTTAGCTGTTTCGATCCGATAGTGTTTTTTTCAACCCATTTTCCGTAATGCTTTAAATCGGTTTTACTGTAAGAAAACTCGTTTCTCACTTTGAAATGTTCTGCGAAATAACTATTTACAAAGTCAGTATAGGAGAAATTCATATAGTCAACAAATGTAATTCCAAACCCCATATTATTTAAATTGGTTTCGGTATCGTTACGCAGCCCGTAATCGGAGCGAAACTCAATTCGTCCAGCTATTACACCTAACTCATGGCTTATTCCTGCTTGCGAAAAAGAATTAAATGGTAAACCAATTAATAATAGTAATGCAATTTTCTTTAGTTGAGTCATAAGTCCGTGGTGTTTTAGTGACTGAGCAAAGATAATAAAACCACAAGATAGGATTTATTAAATTATAAAAATAAAATAAAATTTTAAAAAATGAGTGTATCTTTATAATTATTATTAATACTATATCGATTTCGTGAAAACATTGTTTCATGTGTTTGATTTTTTATAAATGATTAATAAAAAGATAATTTTGTCATAATACAGTGTAAAAAAAGTTAAAATACCTTAATAAGATGTATATTTGTAACAACTAACGAAAGCGTTTGCTAAACGTTTATAATTTATTAATCCATGTCAAAAAGTATTACAGATTTTATAGAATTGGTTGCCAAAAAGAATCCGAATGAGCCGGAATTTATGCAGGCTGTTACAGAAGTTGCTGAAACAGTAATTCCTTTCATCGAAGAAAATAAAAAATATCAGAATAAAATGCTTCTGGAAAGAATGGTCGAATCAGATCGTATCATTATGTTCCGGGTAGTCTGGACAGACGATAAAGGTGATACACAGGTGAATAGAGGGTATCGTATTCAAATGAATTCGGCTATCGGACCATATAAAGGAGGGATTCGTTTTCATCCATCTGTTAATTTAAGTATTTTGAAGTTTTTGGCTTTCGAACAGACTTTTAAAAACAGTTTGACTACACTGCCAATGGGCGGCGGAAAAGGAGGAGCCGATTTTGACCCAAAAGGAAAATCAGATAATGAAATAATGCGTTTTTGTCAGGCCTTCATGACCGAATTATCAAAACACATTGGAGCTGATACTGATGTTCCTGCTGGAGATATAGGTGTAGGAGCAAGAGAAGTGGGATACATGTTTGGTCAGTTCAAAAGATTGAGAAACGAGTTTACAGGGGTTTTAACCGGTAAAGGAATTTCTTTTGGAGGATCATTGATCCGTCCGGAAGCAACTGGATATGGTGATGTATATTTTGCACAAAGCATGCTGGCAACTAAAGGAGAAAGTTTTGAAGGCAAAACAGTAGTTATCTCCGGGTCAGGAAACGTAGCACAATATGCAGCTGAAAAAGTAGTGCAGTTAGGAGGAAAAGTAGTAACTATGTCTGATTCTGCTGGATATATCTACGATGCTGACGGAATTGATGCATCCAAATTGGCTCACATAATGCAGATTAAAAATGAGCTGAGAGGAAGAATCAGCGATTATACTGCGAAATATCCAAATGCAAAATATGTAGCCGGCAAACGTCCTTGGGAAGTAAAATGTGATGTTGCTCTGCCTTGTGCAACTCAAAATGAATTAAATGAAGACGAAGCCAAAACTCTTGTTGCCAACGGATGTATCTGTGTAGCCGAAGGAGCAAATATGCCTTCAACTCCCGAAGCTGTTCATGTTTTTCTAAAGGCTAAAATTTTATTTGCTCCCGGAAAAGCTTCCAATGCAGGCGGAGTTGCCACTTCAGGACTTGAAATGTCACAAAACTCACTGCGTCTAAGCTGGACTTCCGAAGAAGTAGACGAAAGATTAAAAGCCATCATGAAAGACATTCATGCTTCATGTGTGAAATATGGAACAGATGAAACAGGTTTTACAGATTATGTAAGAGGAGCCAATATTGCCGGATTCGTAAAAGTTGCCGATGCAATGCTTGCTCAAGGTGTGGTTTAGAAACTATAGATTGCAGATCGCAGAATTCAGTCTGCAGAATTTAAATAGTAAAAATGCCTTTTTTCTGTATAAGATTAAAGGCATTTTTTTTGTACTTCTACAATATCTGATTTCTCCAGACTGCAATCTGCAATCTAAAACCTGAATTCTGCAGTCTAAAATCTGCAATCTAAAATCTCTTGTGCTATATTTGTGAACCAATTTGTTGTTCAATGCGAAAAAGACTTTTATACCTGTTTTTTTTATTTGTGGTTCAAATCACTTTTGCCCAAAGTAATTTGTTGTGGCAGGGATATTTTTCTTACACCCAGATCAAAGCAGTTTCCGAATCACCAAAAGCAATTTATGCTGCTTCTGAAAATGCCTTGTTTTCTAAAGATAACAGCACCAGTATTATAAAAACCACAACAACAATTGACGGGCTTGCCGGGGAAACCATCACTGCACTGTATTACAGCCCAGCCTTTAACAAAACGATTATTGGATATCAAAACGGCTTGTTAACGGTAATCAACGAAGCCGATGGTTCTATGCTTAGAGTTGTGGATATTATCAATAAAAGTCTGCCGGCCAATATAAAGCGAATCAATCATTTCATGGAATACAACGGAATTGTTTATGTTTCCACCGATTTTGGAATCGTACAGTTCAATTTAACCACTCAGAAATTTGGCGACACCTATTTTATCGGCGACAATGGAGCCGAAATCAAAGTTTCGCAAACAGCAGTCCACAGCGGATTTATTTACGCATCAACTTCTAATGGTATTCGAAAAGGAGATATTACAAACCCGAATTTAATAGATTACAAACAATGGAATGTAACAACAGCAGGTAATTGGTCTGGAATTACATCATTTGGAACTGAATTGTATGCTGTAAATACAGCTGGTTATGTTCATAAATATGATTCGGCATCTAATACTTTTAGTAGTTTTTTGCAATTATCAGAACCAGCTGTTAATTTTCGTTCCAACGCTGATTATTTGATTATAACAATACCTAATTCTGTTTTGATTTACAATAAACAAATGGTACTCCAGCGTCAGATAAATCAAAATCAAATTACAGAAATGCACGGCGGATTTAGCTGTGCATCAGTAATTGGAGATACTATTTTTATGGGTACTAATGAAAAAGGGCTGCTTACAGCTTCACTTTCTGGCAGTTCAGCATTCGATAATATAACCCCAATCGGGCCTTCACGCAATAATATTTTTGCTCTTCAAGCATCACAAAATCAGATTTGGACAGTGTATGGTGATTATGATATTTTTTATAATCCTTATGATTTGGATGATTTTGGAATTAGCAAATATTCAACATCAGGATGGTTAAATATTCCTTTTGCTGAGGTGCTTGGAGCCAAATCCATGACCCGAATTGCAATTAATCCAGCCAATGAAAAAGAAGTATATGCGAGTTCTTATTTTTCAGGCTTATTAAAAATACAAAGCGATATTCCAACGATTTTATACAATCAAAACAACAGCAGTTTAGAATCTTTAACAATCAGTCCGCCAGATCCCAGTTATATCGATATTAGAATCGGAGGGACAGTTTTTGATAAATCGGGAAATTTATGGGTCAATAATTCCAGAGTTGTAAATGGTTTAAAAATGTTAAGTTCTGGCGGGCAATGGAAGACTTATGCCATGGATAAAATTATAAATACGCCCGGAAGTAATGATTTTGGCACTATGGTTATTGATAAGTATGGGACAAAATGGATGTCTACCAATATAAATGGTGTAATAGCATTTAATGAAAGCAGTAATACGTTCAAAAAAATGACTTTTGGAGCCAATCAGGGAAATTTACCTGTACAAGATGTTCGAGCGCTGGCCGTTGATACTAAGAATCAGCTTTGGATAGGAACTACAAAAGGATTGAGAGTTTTGACTAATGTAAACAGTTTTCAAACAGAAAGCCAGTTAACTGCCGAAAGCATTATTATTATGGAAGATAATCTGGCTCAAGAACTGCTTTACGAACAATTTATAACCGACATCGAAGTTGATGGAGCCAATGAAAAATGGATTGCAACTGCAGATGCCGGCGTATTTATGGTTTCTTCAAACGGTCAGGAAACCAAATATCATTTTACAACAGAGAATTCACCACTGCCGAGTAATGCAATAAATGACATTAGTATCAATAAAAGCACAGGTGAAGTTTTTATAGCGACTTCCAAAGGTTTGATTTCTTTCAAAGGAATTGCTACCTCGGCTAGCGATAATTTAAACAATGTATATGTTTATCCGAATCCTGTTCGTCCAGAATATACTGGGACAGTAAAAATAAATGGATTGCTTAATAAAGCCAATGTAAAAATTACCGATGTGGCTGGTAATCTGGTTTTCGAGGCCATATCCGAAGGAGGAACAATAGAGTGGGACACCACCGCTTTTGGAAAGTACAAAGTAGCATCAGGAGTATATATGATTTTTGTATCGGCTCAGGATGGAAGTGAAACCAAGGTTAAAAAGGTAATGATTATAAGGTAGAAAACAGATTATAGATAATAGATTGGAGAGAGAAGTTTCACAAATATGAAAAACAGAAATTTATTAATGAAAAACAAAGTATTATAAGTTAAAAGGTTCAAACACAATAAAAATCATTTGATGATGGAATTAAAAAAAGAACTTATTGAACAGATTTTGTCAATTGTCACAATCTCTAGGGAAAAAGCAATTCGTTCTGTAGATACGCAAAGGGTATTAATGTATTGGGAAATAGGTAAAATTATTTTTGAAGAGGAACAAAAAGGAAAAGAACGTGCGAGTTACGGAGAATTTCTGATAAAATCATTAGCAGAAAGTCTAGAGCCACAATTGGGGAGTAGTTTTTCATATAGACAATTAAATTTATTTCGTCAATTTTATCGAATTTTTCCAATTGTGAACGCACTGCGTTCACAATTTAATTGGACACATTACAGAACACTTATCCGTATTGATAATAATGATAAAAGAGCTTTTTATATAGCTGAAGTTGAAAAAAATAATTGGACAGCCCGACAATTAGAAAGACAGGTAAACAGTCAGCTATTTGAAAGATTATTACTTAGTAATGATGTTAAATCAGTTCTGGCCGTTGCCAGAGAAGAAAAAAATCCTGTAGAAGCTAAAGAGATTATCAAAGACCCTATGGTTTTAGAGTTTTTAGGATTACAAAGAGAGAATTCTTATTATGAGAAAGATTTAGAAAATGCTATAATCACTCATATACAGGATTTTATTTTGGAATTGGGTAATGGATTTGCATTTGTCGCCAGACAAAAACGTATTCATTTGGATGGGGATGATTTTTTTATCGATATGGTTTTTTACAATCGTTTGCTGCAATGTTTTGTAATTATCGAAATAAAAACAAGTAAGCTTACCCATCAAGATATTGGACAGCTGCAAATGTATGTGAATTACTATGACCGATTTGAAAAACAATCTTTTGAAAACCCAAGTATCGGGATTTTGCTGTGTACCGATAAAAATGATGCTGTGGTGAAAATTTCTTTACCAGAAAATAATTCAAATATTATTGCCAGTAAATATCAATTATACCTGCCAACAGAAGAACAGCTGATAAATGAAGTTAAGAAAGAAATTGAAAAATTAGATAATAAAATTTTTTGATGCAGGTCAAAACCAAAGCCATAGTAATTTCGTCCTTAAAGTTTCAGGAAAAAAGCTTGATTGTAAAATGTTTTACGCTCTCAAATGGTTTGAAATCTTATATGGTTCGTGATGCTTTTTCTTCCAGGAAAGGAAGCTCTAAAATAGCATATTTTCAGCCTTTGAGCATTATAGAAATTGAAGCAGTTCATAAAAACAAAGGTACTCTGGAAAACTTCAAAGAAGTAAAAATCTCGTACCCTTTTCATTCCATACATTCGGATATTTTTAAGAGTACAATGGTTTTGTTTCTCTCCGAAATTCTGCATCATTCGATTCATGAAGAAGAGAAAAATGAATCTTTGTTTACTTTTCTAGAAACTGCTTTGCATTGGCTGGACCAGCACGATGAGATTTCCAATTTTCATTTGATTCTGATGCTGGAAACTACAAAATATCTTGGATTTTATCCAGACACTTCAGATATTGATATGTCTTTTTTCGAAATGACTGAAGGTGTTTTTACGCCTTTTCATGCTATTAGTTCGCTCACAGAACATGAAACACAGCTGTTCAAAAAACTGATTAACCTAAAATTTGATAATGATCAAAAAACGTTTCATGTTATTGAAAGGCAATTGCTTTTAAAAATTTTAATTGATTATTATAGTTTTCATCTCGACGGATTCAAAAGACCTAAATCTTTGGATGTTTTGAAAGAAGTTTTTTCCTGATCCCTGTAAAGGCGACTCATTGTTATCCCGTTTTGGAAACCAAAGTTGCGGTAATAAACAGTTTTTCTTCTTTGCTGTATTCTAATTCGATTCCCTTTAAAATGTGTTCAGAATCGATTATTGTGGTGTTTTGGTCAAGTGTCTGCAAGCAGGCGAAAGCCATCGCTGAAACTATTTGGGCACCATTGAGTTCATAATTTTTAGCAGCTATCTCTAGAATGTTATGATCTTTTAGTTTTGTTTTCTTAGGCATACAATTCTCCCATAATTGCAAACGTTCTTCGGCTGTAGGTTTGTTAAAATGAATAATGAAATTGAATCTTCTTAAAAAAGCATCATCAATATTATTTTTGAAATTGGATGTCAGTATTACTAATCCATTAAAATTTTCGACTCTTTGTAATAAGTAACTAACTTCCTGATTGGCATATTTATCATTTGAAGATTTGGTTTGTGTCCGCTTGCCAAACAGTGCATCAGCTTCGTCAAAAAGGAGAATCCAATTTTTGTTTTCGGCCTGAACGAATATTTTTTCCAGATTTTTTTCTGTCTCGCCAATGTATTTGGACACGACTTGTGATAAACTGATGCGGTAGACTTCTTTCCCGAATTCTTTTCCCAATAAAGTAGCAGTAAGTGTTTTTCCAGTTCCCGATGGACCATAAAATAAACACCGGTAGCCAGGAGCAATCTGCTTGGACATTCCCCAGTCATGACGCAATTGATCCTGATGTTTTAGCCAAAGTTTAATTTGGCTGATCTGATCCTGTGTATTCTGATTTACAACTAAGTCTTCCCATTGCATTTGTGTTGTAATCTCCTGAGCAGGAAAGTTTGTGCCAAATTTTGGTTTTAATTTTTCGCCATAAAACAAAAGATGTACTACTTCTGGAGGTAAAATAATACGGCCGCTCATTAAGGGTTCTCCTTCTTTTACATCTTCCAGAAATAAAATATTCTCTTTGCAAAACCAATGTGAAGGTGAAAATAACTGCTGTATTTCTAATCGATAATTGATATCTTCTTTTGCTAAAACATATTGTGCAGTTTCGCCTGTAGGAAGCATTCCTCTATGATTCTCAAGTCGGATTCCTCCCAATTCAGGGAGTTCACCACCATCAGGATAAATTTCTTTTATGATTTCGTCAAAAAAATGAGGGAGGATATTTGGCACTAATGCCAAAAGTAAAATGACCGCTTCCTCATGTGTCGTTGTATGACCTAAAGCTTCGGAAAAAGAGTTGTCGAAATTATAGGAAACAGGTTCTTCGACACTTTCTAAAGGACGAAGGGACTGGATAAGGAATGATTTCAGAATTTGGAATGGCATGTTTTATTTTTTAAATCTATAATTTTGAAACTACTCTGTGTAATCGCCATGACTATAATCCAATCCATTAGAAAAATGGTCGGTTTTTGTAACTTTAGTATTTGGATCTTCTTTTTTCCAAGAAGAGAATTCATAATTTATTACCGATGGTGTTTTTTCTTCCATTTCGATAATTTTTTTTCTTTTGGCAGACAAATTAGCAGGTTGATTTTTTACAGTATTTCCGCCATAAATAGGAGTTACTTTATAATTGATTACTTTATCATCAGCTAAATCTTTTTTTACAGTTTCTTCGATACCAACATTATGATCTTTGTTTCCTTTTCTGGTTAGAGGTGTTAGATTCCTAAAATCATTACCGCTGCCTCCCAGATTATGATTTAACAAATGCCCTAAAATGTAATAAGTCGAACTTCCATTTCGTTTTTTCTTCAATGTTTCATAGCCAGCATTGGTAACTCCCGGTACAGATCCTGTAGGAGGTTTTGTTGTTTTATGAAGATTCTTCACCTCCATGCTTGTTCCAAAACCATTTTGTAATGATCCAAAAGTAAGTTCAAATTTTCCTATGCTTTCCATATTAAAAAGCGGAATCATATGATTGCTTAATTTATTGACATGATCTGTAACTACCTCATATTTTTCGGTTTGTTCTGTTTGATATTTTTCAGACCCTTTGGCAGATTTATTCTTTTTAGAAATAGCGGCCTTCAGCAGATTAAATTCAGCCTGAGCATTTTTTTTGGATTCTGTTTTTTTGGCATCTGTTTTTCCTAATTTGCTTATAAATTTAGCAAAAGTAGCAGGCGTGCTGGCCACCATTAATTCAGCATTTTCTTCAGTACCTTCAAAATAAAGGCTATGCGAATGCCCATCTTCGGTTTTAAATTTCTTTTTGATACTAAAAAAGCTCATCAGTTTTTTTACTCCGGCTTTTCCGGCTTTAAATAGCGTTTTTACAACTGACCCCGCTTTTTCGAGCACCCAGTCGATGGCCTTATTAATAGGAGCCTGTATTTTATCAAGTAAAGCTTGTACTTTTTTACTTAAATCTCCAAGACCTAACAATCCTGCCAGAAAACCAATGGCTATAGGAACTAGTTTGGCCAATGAATTTTCTACAAATGTGGCGGCTTGGGTAATTTTTCCAGCTACAATCAATGCGGTACTATCGACAATACTGTTTATTAAATCCAGTATTCGTCGGGCATTATTGATAAACCAGCTAATTACATCATAAATGAGTTTACAGGCTTTTATAAAAGCGCCCACCGGATTGAACAAACTGATAACCCAGGTAATTCCTGCTTTAATTACGGTTTCGATAAGCATATTTTGTATGGCATCTACTACCATGACTTTGAGATCGCCTATTTTTTCCTTGATAAAATTCCATAGTCCGGCAAGACCTTCCTTTCGGATGATTTGAAAAATTTCGAAACCAGTTTCTAATGCAGCTACTACAGTTGCACCATACATCTTAGTAGCTCTGGCTTTAATGTTTTCCCAAGTAAGGCCAAAAACCGACATTATGAATTCAAAAATTCCGCTTAAATCCCATTGTTTCGGGAATTTTATTGATGGAGGCATGTTTCCCATCAGCCATTCAAAAAATCCTTTTTTGAGATGTTCTAATGCATTTTTGCCAAAATTTTTGAAACCCAAAACAATTGCATCCAGTAAATTGGATAGAAAACCAATAGGATCCAAAATTATTTTTCCTACCACATCTGCCACTTTTGCTAATATGTTAAGCAGCAGATTTTTCATTTCTATTATTGCTTTGATTACCCCGACAACAGCATCATAAGCACGTTCCAGCCAGCTTTTGTTTTCTTCTTGTATTTTGTCAAAAGTTTCTTCTAATTTGGCAACGGCAGCATTAAATTTGGTAGTAATACTTTGTTTGAGTCCCTCATTAGCTTCCTCTACCTTGGAGTCAAGTTCTGTAAATCTATCAGTGGCATGTGCAAAAACATCGCCTGCAATTCTCTGCGTGTCCTTATCCTGATTTTTCCAGTAATTTTGAGTTTTGAGCTTCCCATCTTCAATGTCTTTGGTAGCTTTATTCAATTCTTTTTCGACAAAATCACCAATTTTACGCACTACAGGCGCCAGCGAATTGATAAAATTATCCTGCTCTTCTATAAAAACTTTCTTGATATCATTTGGAATTCCGGCAGCCCAATTGGCTAAATCTTCCAGCCAGTTAGTATCAGTTCTTTCTTTTACATTTTTTTCAAATGCTTTGTTGGCAATATCCAGTGCTTCATCAAAATCCTTATTTACTTTTTCGGTCAGGTTTTTTAGGTTGGTTTCAACTAAAAGCTTGGTGTCATCATAGATTTTATTTAAATCTGCTGCGACTTTGGTTCTAATCTCTTCCTCTTTTTGCTTTTTAAGTTCTTTATTTTTATCGACCTGACTTAATTGTTTATTTCGGGTTGCATTCATTTTAGCCAGTCCTCCTAAAGTAAGAGCATTGGTACTGCTTTTTGCAGAACCTGCAATGGGATTTGCTGATTTTAAATACTGCTGATGGGTGCCGGCTGCTTTTTTCTGGCTTTCTTTTTTCTCGGTTAAAGAATGGTCAAAAGCGGGCTCATTACCATTTTGGAGTTGTGTTTCGGAAATATCATTATTAGCCAATTCATCATCTATCTTTTTAGAATCGGAAGAAAGATCGTTGTCCTGTGCAGTTTTTAGCGGTGGCGCAAAACCAGGATTGGAAACAGTTGGATAGGCTCCAATATCTTCTTTGGGTAATGGAACAGCGACTTTTGTGACAACACTATTCTGATCTGGACTAGCACTAACGGAATTAGATAAATCGCCATTTGTATTTTGTTTTTCTTTTTCTAAAGTATCTGTAATACCTTGTTGTGCATTGCCCATTTTTTCAGAAGAAGTCTGGTCTTTCTCCATTTCTTCTTTGTTTTTGGGAATCACTTTTTTAATGTTTTCCAGAATTGCATCAGAGAATTTTTTGGAATCAAATTTTTTAGTTTTTTGATTTGCCATGTCATCCACCTGATTGGATTTGGCCACACTTGATTTTTCTAATGATGGATCTATAGCAACCGATTTTTGCATTTCCTCTTTTTTCTCGGCTGGGGTTCCGTGTTTTTTTTGAGATTTTGCGGTTTTGGCAATTTTGGCTTTCTGAATATCAAGAATAGATGCTTTTTTTAGATTAATCACAGGATCTGGCGCTTCTTTTTTAACCTTTACAGCTGCGGGCACAAGAGCATTTACCTTCTTTTTCTTCTTTACTGCAGAAGGAAAAAAGGGAATTGTTTTTCGCTGTGGCTTTTTAACTGGTTTAAATTGAAGTCCTGTTTTAGACATTTTATCTAATGATTAAGGTATTAATTCATTGTGATCGTTTTCTTTAATTCCAATAACAGTTTAAAAAATCTTCCATCCATGGGGTTTTGATCATTTCGATTCCCCATGGCAATTGATTCAGTAAAACATCGACACCTTCCTGTTTTACCCATAATTCTATTTTTTTATTCCCGGTCAGCAGGATTTTTCCTTTTCGCTGTAAAAATGTTTCCCGTAAACCGGCAATCGAGGTATCTCCAAGAATTTTCCAATGCCCGATAACTGCCAATAGTAAGCTTTCACATTTTTCTATTTCTCTCTGGCTAATTTTGAGTTTTGTATTTACGGCATTTTCTATAGGAAAACCACATAAAATCTTATTGAGAACCAATTTATTTTCTCCTATTTTGGTTTCTCCGTTAATTAAAAACTGTGTCAATAAAATGGCTTTATGCTGATTGATTTTATTTGTCCAGTTTCCATTTTCAATAAGATCTAATTGTTCGAATAAACGTTCCAGAAAAGGATGAAATAATATCAGACCCGCATTCTCAACATATATCAGATTTTCGGTTTTAGAATTGGGACTTTCCAGTTCATCGTTTCCTAGAATTTCTAAAGTGTTTTTTTCTTCGACTGCTGATTCTTTATTTTTATTTAAAGAAGCAAAATCGTTTAAAACCGCTTCCCAAAAAGCTATAAACTCAGAATTCATAAACTTTTGCTGAGTATTATAACTGATGATTTCTGGATTTAACAGTTCTTTCAACACCAAAAAAGAGCTGATTTTTATATCCCAATATTCTGATGAAATAATTTTAATTGTATTATAAATTTCAGAGCGTGTAATTTTTTTTTCTTTAAAAAAATAAAATTGCCAGGCCATAAATTCGATCCAGGTTTCTAAAATTGTCTGAGGAAAGTAAGTTGCTTTTGAAACCAGTGCCGATTGTAATAACTCTCTGAAACCATTTTGAAAACCTTCAAGCCGGTTTTCTATTTTCGATTTAAACAATTCTGAAAAAGTGTATATAAAACGAATTAAGCTATTTGGGTTTTCAAGAAAAAGTGACAGCAGTTTCTGCATCAAAGAATCATTTATCTCTAACTTGATAATTAATTCTTCAATGTTTTGGAACTGTCCATTTTCTGGAATAAATCCTTTTTTTAAAAAATCAAAAAATAAATTCTCAGCTATTATTTCTTGCAAAAACAGTGTCTGCAGGTTATCAGTTACATTTAAATGCTGTTCCATATTCTCGAAATGTAATTTTAAATAGGCATCAATCTGTTGTAAAGAATGCGTAACGATTTCTTCCTTCCATTTTTTTTTGGATAATGGCGGAAGTTCAATTTCCAGTTTGTCAATTTTCCAGATATAGTCTGGCAAAGAATAAATATTGAGTAATGATTCAAGTTTTGGATAAAATTCTTTTTCTAATAACATCGCAACAGTATTTTGTATTTCTTTCCCGAAATCGGCAGAAGTACAATTGATTTGTAAAGTATGTTGCTGAACCAAGTGCATTATTTTTCTTCGAAAATTAAATCATTATCTTCTATAATACTGCTAAGCATTTTATCTAAGGATTCTTGCATTTCTTTAGAGAATAGACCATATTCAAAATGATTTGGTTTATACAGCAAAGCCATTGATGTAGAAATATGTCCTGCCGAAGGCAAAATGATATGAACTCCGGGTTGTTTTTGTCTGTCTACTAATAAACCCACTCCGATAATCATCATTGGAAAATCAGATCCGCTTTTTGAGTTTGACCTAGTTTCTAGATTGGTTTTAATGTCCCCAGTTGCAGGAGCGGTACTGCTTATTTTGTCCTGAGCTTCAAAAAAAGGAACGATAAATGTGAGATACATTTGTTTCTTATTGATGTTGGGTAAAAAAGACAGCAAAATTTTATATTCCTCTTCTTTGATAGGAATAAAAAGCCATTCGGGATTATCTCTTCCTTCTTTTTGGGGATCACGCAGCATGGCTTCAATACAAAGGTACAGTGAGCATGAAAGTTTTTCGATTCCGGTAAAATTCACTTTTACTGATGCAAGCTGTTCAGTTTTTAAAGGATTATCAATATTTCCAAAATCAAAACTATTAATTGCCGTTGAAGGTTTATCCGAAAAATCCAAAATGTCTTTAAGAATCTTGTTGGTATCAACAGCACTTATATTTCCTTTTGCAATAATTTTGCCGTCAATTGCTGTAATTATTTCTTGTTTGGTTGCCATAGTTTTATTTTTTAGGATTATTGTCTAGGTGTTAAAATCATCATTATTAAAGTCTGCTTTTTCAAAATCTCCAATTTTTGTTTCGTTACTGCCTATAATGATGTTTATATTATTGCCGTCCGGGCTCTGAATGTAAGGCAGGAAAAAATCGGCAAGTACTACTTTTTGAGGAGCGGTATTTTCTATAAGAACTAATGGTTCAAATTGAAACAAGCTTGTGATATTTGTAAGGAAAAACTCTTGTAAATGTGCTGGATAATTTGCAGAGAGATTTTGCTGAGCCACCTTAATCAAGTTCGCTTTGAGATTCTCCGTTTCATTTTTGCAATCTTTGAGCGCATTTGCATCATAGGAATCGATAGCGGTGAATTTTGTTTTGTTTAATAATACACTTTTGGTAAGATCGTCCTTAATGGTTTTGGTTTCTTCAACTGTTCCAAAAGAAAAACTATTGGTATAATTTTTTATCGAATTAAGAAGCACCTGATACTTGGGCGCAGTTTGCTGTGGTTTGAAAATGGTAGTATCCGAGTATATCAAAATAAATGTCCCGCCTACAGATACTCCTGCATGGTGTTCCATTCCTTTGTTTTTTTGTAAAAAAGAGGATAAAAACAAATCTTTATAACTGGAATTCCATCTTTTTACAGCTTCATCATAAATTACTGTGAAGGCATCTTCCAGAAATAATTCATTAATCTGATCCAAATGGTCTATCAGATCTTCAACCAAAATGGTTATGTCTTTTTTATTCCACAACAAACAAAAGCGATGAAACAAAAACAGCACATTCAGGTTTTTGAAAATTTCATAAAAGCTTTTATAATTAGGCAAAAATTCACTTAAATCATCTGTCAGCAATGATTTTACTTCATTCAAAATATTTTTAAGAGAAGTAATTGTGGCATCAGTCATCATGGTTTGCTTGACAATTTCGGTTTTGTTTGAACTTATCCAGTTAATTACAAACTCAGTAATATTGTATACTTTCTTTCGGGCCAGATCGTAATCAACTTCCAGATCGGACCAATCGCCCTGATGTTTTGTAATATCTACATCTTTACCCGTAAAATCTACTGCATTGAGTGCAATTGTTTTAAAAGGCAGATTGTAAGTATCTTTTAACGAAGACAATTCGGTAAGTACTTCCAGATAATTTTTGCCAATATGCCCTTCTATTCTAAAAAAATTATAAGGTTCCAAGTCATATAACAATGGTTTTTTGACCCATTGTAAATTGGTATAATTTGGTTTTTCGGATTGATAAGAAAGAATTTCGTTGGTTTTATTTTTTACTGTTTTATCTGGATTCCATTTTTTATTGAGTTCCAAAAAGTTAGAGTAATAGTATGGAATAGATTTTTGCGACAAAGGATTTTTACCATAAATAGTGGGAGTTATCCGCAAAACAGTATCCGAAATTGACCATGATTTTATCATAAGAACCAATCGCTCAAACAATATATTGAGTTTGTTTCTTAGCAGAATCTCTTTATCAGTATTTCCTGTTTTTATATAAGGAGTTCTGAAATTATTCTCGAAATTGATATTTCCTAAAATGATATGAAATGGAAACTGACTTTCGTCAAAACAGCAAAAAGTTGGATTCTGATTCTGGAAATCTACAATTTCATTGTAAGCAGATACAATATCGGCAATCCAGTCACATACGTATTGAACTTGCAATTTGTCTTTATTTGCATTGATGATCTGCAATAATTGCGTTTTACAATTATTTAATGAAGAAAAATCAGAAGTGGGTTTGAGTACATTTTTATTCGTATTATAAATTTCATTTATTTGGTTAGAAAGCGTAGTCAGGAAAGCATCATCATACCAGTTTTTAAAACCATTAAGCACTTGCTGACCCGTTATTAAGTTTTTGAATGGGACATTATATCTGGGACTAACGAGTTTTTGGGAAGTTTTTTTAATATCAAAACCCTGCAGTAACAATGGTGCAATATCTGCATTGTTTATAACCAGTGGCCGAATGTTAAACTCAAGTCTTTTGCCCTTGTCATCACAGTTGGTATTGACACAGTTTTTTTCGTCTATTAATGCAGTTTCCAAAATAAACAAAACTGTTTTATCATTGAAAAAGCCGTTGGGAATTGCTGTTTTTAATGGCTCGGTAGTGGCAGATTCCAGTAATTCAATGGCATTTTTGAATGGCAGATATTTGGATCCGTATTTCAAAATGGGTTCCAAAAAAGGCTCTTTACTGTAATTGGCTCCCAAAAAATTGGCCGAAAGTTCTAAATTATGATAAAACGTAAACAGTTTTTCCTCCCAGTTTATTTCATAACCCAACGAAGTAACTGCTGTTCCGCAGCTTATTTTTATTTGATTGGGTTGTGGATGCGAAATCTCTAATCCACAAACAATTCCCATCCCTAAAAGGCCTGTTCTTGATAAACGATCCTGCTCCTCAAGATAACTTACAACAGTATTAAGATGTTTTTGGCTTAGGACTTGATCGGCCTCAAAAACGGGATATTTGGAGTTGTTAAATGCTTTCATATCTGTAAAATTTATTTATTAGAAGTCAAATATGGTATCGCTTTTTTATTTATCGGTGTTTGTTTTTAACAAACTTGTTAATATTGGCGATTTCATAGTGCTATTTTTAAAGTGTTCCTAATGCTGTATTTCCTAATAATATCGGGTTGGTTGTTTCACTCAGATGACAATCGAATAAGTTTCCTTCGGGGTACATAGTGTTCAATTCATTGAGAGCAGTTATCATTTGTTTATGACAGAGTAAAAAGCTGGTTTCGTCTTTTGGCAAGAGTGTTTTAGAACATTGCCTGATCCTAAAATACCGATAGCTTTCGAGCCAGTTTTTATACGCTTTCTGAAACTGAATCATATCACTTGCATTTACCCAGCAAATTTTCAGCAACACATGAGCAGGAGCTTCCTGCCTAAAAATTTTCTCTGCATATTTTCTAAAAGTCAAATTCCGAAAACGGGTTAAATAACCAGGTAAAACAATCGTCGCTTTGAAAGAATAAGGATCATTATTGGCTTCATCCCTGCAGTCATCCTGTAAACAGACGGTGAGTAAATCACTGTCTGTGTGGGTTGCCAAAAAAGGCCGAAGCAATATATGCTCTATCGAATAAAAGTTCTCGAAAGTTTCATTGAGAGCTTGCAGTAATGAATTGTAATAGTTGTACGCTTCTGCAAATGAGTTAAATGATTTGTCAATTTTGGCAATTTTAGCGGTGTCCTGTTCGAGATAGAGATAATATTTGGAACCCGATTTATGAATTGCATAATCATTGGGTTCAAAAATATGTTCTTGCAGCCAGTTCCATTTAATTATCAAATCGGTGGCAGGGTTTTGTATTTTAAAATGAATTATTCCCAGTTTTGTAGGGATCGATAATTGAGATTGAGGAGTATCATCATGGACAATATCTCTCAAAATAATACTATTGATGCCTAATAATTTGGCAACTCGCTTTTCATATCCGCCACGGGAATTGGAATTCCAAAAATCGGGTGGAGTCAGCGTATTTGGATGTATGTAATCCATTCCGACGCCTCGTTTACTGCTTATTTCGGGATAAGCATTAATGAAGTTCTGTTTGTCCTGAATTAAATCTTCGTATTGAAAACTAAGTTCACCCAAACCTTTTGCATCCTGATTGACCTGATACATCATAAAAACATACTCATTAAAGCTTTCTCCAAAACGAGCCATCAAATGGTCCAATGCGCGATTGCGTCGCTCGTAAAAATTAGTTTTGTTTTCGTAAATAGTTACATGATCATCAGTTGGAATCCACAAATTCTCCTCAAAGGAACTGGTGTACAATTCATTAGAATAAAATTTTCCTCCGTTCCAGTCATTTTTGGAAAGAAACTTCGGGAAGTATGTCCGGTCTATTGTCTTTGTGTCCAAAATGTTTTTGGAGTTGTATAACTGATTGAAAAAATCAGCCAAAATCTGATCATAAAAATGCAGGTAACCCTTGAGCTGTTTGACCTGTGCTTTTCGCAAATCGGATTCTTTATCTGATAATTGGTTTTTTCCTAAACCATAATTTTGAGGAAACTCATCCTGAATGCTGTAAAATTCATCCAGCTGATAAAAAGTTCCAGACGGATAAGGAAGTTCATTATTAGTATTGAGTAATTTATATTTTTTTTGCTGTGACTTATATATTTCTATTTTTTGATCTACCAGCATCTGATTATTTTCAGAAAGCAGAAATGGAATCTTTTTTTGAAACAAAAGTATTTTGGACTTTTTGGGAGTAAAAACAGGATTGACTTCCCCAGAAAGATTCAGACTCCAGGGCTGACTGGAACTTCCAGGCACAGGCTTGCCATTTTTGTCATAAGCTGTCAGCAAAAGATTGCTTACCGAAATCACTCCTTTTACATCCATCAATACAGCAATAATATCCGAAGAATGAATCGCCGTTGGTAACGAAGAATGGATTAATTCTTCATCTTTTAGGAATCCGTGGTCGAGTTTTGGACCTAAAAATAAATCCTCTGAGTGATACCCTTCATTGAGTAATTGTGTTAATGTGTAAAAACGGATAGGAGGATTGATGACATCAAAAATAGCAATTTGAATTTGTGCCATAACATCAACTACATTGCTTTGAGCCTCTATTTCAATATCAACACAAATTCCTATTTCAATACTCTCGATAGTGGAGAGACATAAATAGTCTTCGGTGAAATTTCTGTTTTGATGCAGTTTTTGATGTACTTTTTGAAAAGCAGTATCGACCTTATTTTTTTTATCTTTAAAAAGTGTTACTAAATCAAGATAGTTTTTTGAAATAGAAAAATGAGCGAATACAAGATCTATTTCACTTGGATCATAACAGCTAATCGTAAAAGTCAAAAATTCTGTTCCGTTTGGAGTTTTAAAAAGAGTAAGAACAACTTTGTTATCAATTTTCTTTATTTTTTTACTTTTTATTTTGGCGGGCTTGCTTAATGCTTCCAGCAGATTGGCTTTTGGACTGCTCCACGTGTCAAACATCGGATTGATATTTACCTGAATCCATTGATCCTGATTTAAAAATTCAAAATCCAGAAGCGTCGAATTTAAATCGCCAAGTATCGGATCTTCTTCCAGTTCCAGCACTATTTTGTTCAAACCTCTAAGGGGTAATTTTTGTAAAGCGGTATTGTTTTTATCAACCGGTTTTAAACTTAATTTATCCTCTACCGGATTTATATAAATTGGAATTTCATTATCATGCGGAGCAGGAAAGCCTGAAGAATCAGCAGTTTTTCTGGTAGCCAAAAACCAGGCGTTCGAAATGCCATCGATATCAATGAGCAATTTTCTATAATCGATTTCGGTAAGGGGCGCATTGGAGAAAATAGTGCTGGCGGGAAAAAAACTATTGTTTGAAATTTCTCCAAACTTGTTGCATAAAATGTTTTTGATGTCAAAAGTGGTTCGATATCCCAACTCGGTAATAGCGTAAGACAAAACTTCAAGAATGGTAATGCCCGGATCATGGGCATTGTAATCTGTCCAGAATTTGTTTCCCAGTTTTTCTATATATTTCATTCCCTCTTTTCTCAAAAATTCATAATCCTGAGAGAGAGGAAGCTTTCGGTCTTTTGCTATAAAATAATCTGTTCTCATAGGATCAATTATTTATTTCTTCTATAAAATGAGACTCATTGGGTACAAATAAGGTAAAATCGGTCATCGGGGTAATTTCTTTTACTTTATAAAATATATTTTTTATGTTGTCGTTCGTATCATTGAGAATAATTTGATTGACCTCAAAATCAGTAATATAATCGACAAAATGCTGATTGTCTATTAATTGAATCAGCTTCGATATTTCGATAGCATTGGCAAAAACGAGCTCAGTATTCTCAAATGCCCAAGGGCTCAAATAAGAATTGATGATTTTAGTCAGTTCTTTTGCATACATAATTGTATCGGCACCCGGAATTTCGTGGTATTTAACTTTAAATCTGACTTCTATTTTTTCTAATGTTGGTGTTTTTACAGCAATTCTGGCATGAGGCGAAGCTATTTTGGCAATATACTGCTGGATTTTTTTCATAATTCCCAAACTCAAAAGCGGTTTCCAGGAAACAGGATTTTGATAATTATTTGATTTTGCTATGGGAATTAATGTAATGTATCCCGCCGAAACATTTGATAAAATTGAGGTATTATAGCGATAATGATTCAGGCATTTTATGCGATGCACTTCGGGGAATTCGTCCAAAACAAGGCGTTCGTAATCCCATAAAGTAATCGCTCGTTTTTTGTGTCTTAGTCTTTCGCTGGAGCGCTGATACAACAACAGGTCATCTTCTTTTTTCCTGCCCGAAAAAGAAGCATACGGCTGAATTACTTTTTTTATAAAATTTATTGGCTCATTACATTTGGAGATAGTTTCTTTGGTTGTATTTTCAATAAAAACATTCCCATTTTGTTCGAAATCTGTCAAAACTGCTTTTAAAGCCTGGGTATGAATACCTATAAAATGACAAATAGCATCGATCCGGTCTATTGTAATTTTTACCCAAAAAAGTGATTTTTCCAGAATAGTAGTGTCACTGGTGTCAAATTCGGGTATCGTTAATTGAACCAAACCAGATTGGGACAATCCATTTGTTTCATCTCCCATTTCGTGAGCATTAATAAGAGTCCATGAATTATGATTCAGATAAAACCATTCTACATTTGCCGGTTCTTGTCTGGGATTGGCAGTTCCCTCTGCAAGCTGAATCAAAAGTGATAATCCATTTCCTGGAATTACTATATCAAAACCCAAATAAATTTCCCCGCCCAGAGGTGCATCATGTGGAAATCTGGAATCATACAATTCATCTTTTTTATATCCAAAAGGCAGAATGTGATATACTTCAATTGGGTTATTGGAAACACCATTACTGTAAGTGTCATCCACAAAGTATCCCAAACTGATGTCGTTAATTGTGGGTGCAGCTGGCAAAACGATAGGAAGGGTAGTACTCTTGCTTGCGCCAATGAAGTCCTGCAGAAATTTTTCTCCTGCAAAATCGGTATCGTTTAGTATAATTTTGGTATAACCAGAAACAGAAGAAGAGTCTGGTAATGTATTTTTTTCCTGATATTCCGGTATGGGGTTTGTATTTTCAATATAATAATAAAAATCTTCCGGGGATGTCCATAGTCCATCAGCCAGATTTGATGTTTGCATCGTTACAGTATTATATAAACTGGGATTGATATCAAGGTATATTTGAGAACTTTTTTTGACAAAAGCTTCGTTACAGCCTATCACAAATGCATTACCATTTTTTGGAAAATCACCAAAAGGTTTGAATGATTTGCTGGTATCAGCTAATCCGGTATCAGTTCCTAAAACAAAGTTTTTTAAACCGTAAGCACTGATTCCAATTTCTATTTTGTTTATATCGATCTGTTTTGCTTCATTTTGTGATACAATTTTTAGAACCGGATAATTGGTATTTATCTTGATAGTGTTATGAATTTCTGGATTATAAGCGATTATTTTTTTTTCGGATGGCGGAATTTCTATTAATATGGATCCTTCACGATTAGTGATATTAGTAATTTCTATTACTTTTTTTTCACCAGTCATAAAAAACCTGTAGTGCGTTAAATCTAACTCTTCATCATTAATTCTGAGTGCAATTTTTCTGTAACCGCCACTTAGGAAAAATAAAGGACTGGCAATAAGCAATCCTGTTTCTACCATTGTAGCTGTATCGGAAAACGCACTGAATGCTTTATTTTGTGCATTCGATTTTATAAAATCATTTTGTTTCCAAGGAAAATCCAAAGTTTTATAATTGCTTAAAAAAGAATGCAGGACACCGTTGTTGATTACCTGATCTGATGTTGAAGCATAGAATTTATTTTTGCCCAGACTATTTTTGCCCGCAGGAAAAACAGTGCCTTTTGGAATCAGAACCGTTTTATCCGGATTAGGTTCAAAGAGCAGATGTACATAATCAGGACATGCATTGGCAGGTTGTATTTGTAAAACGTCTTTGTAATAAAAATCAAGATGTCTGTTTGTAAATTCGTTGAGTTGAGTTTGTGCAATACCCAAAAGTTTCAAAAACGAAAGATATAATGTAAAATGAGGTTTGTGATTGGAATAATTTTCCAGCTGATTGTCGATACTTTCTCCAGAAATCTGTTTCCAGTTTTGAATTAATCCATAAAGCTGTTGTACCGTTTTGTCAAACTGACTATTCGAGAATAATGCTAATGGATTTGATGCTGCGTTTATTTTGTCTTTCAAATCCTTTATTTTTTGAATAAAATAAGGCTGAGTTCCCTGTAATGTTTCTTTGACTGAAATAGCTGAATCAAGAAAATTTATTTTTCGGGTAAAATCTAAAAACTGGCTGTTGATGGTTTCAAAATAAGATAAGAGTATGTCTTTTTGATCTGTTACAATTGTTGCAGATTTGACTTCGGTTTTGGTAATTTTATATTGTTCCTGCAGTTTTTGGACATCCCACAAATACAGTTGTACCAGAATGGAAGTCGATTCCCATTGAAAAAAATTAGCCCAATTTCCGTCTTCAACATTCGAATCATTATAAAATTTTATATGACTGGCCATTTTTTGAGCAAATGCAATAAAATCGATTTCCTTTCTTTCATCTATAAGAAAATGATCGGGCTTAAGGGCCACCAAAAATCGCTCTTCCTGGGTAGTTCCCATTCCTTGATGAATTGATATGTTTGATGAGCAATCGTCCATTTTTTTATTTTTATTATAAATAGTTCAGCAATAAAAAATCAGTTTTTATTTAATGTATGTTCCTTCTTCCAGATAAAAAGGATAAACGTAATTCTGTCTTGAGTTGGTAGTTCGTATTGTGTAATCTATTTCTAATTTTATAAGTCCTTGTGATGTTTCTTCAGAACCAAAAGAAACGTTATTGAGATCTATTCTGGGTTCATATTTGAGTATTGCCATCTTTACAATCTCTTTTATTTTAGTAAGCAGTGTTACTGTAATGTTTTCAAATAATAAAGGGGAAAGATTACATCCAAAATCAGATCTTAAAATACGCTCTCCAAGTTTTGTTCCCAAAAGAATCTGCAGACTTTGGTTGATATCAGTGGCTCCGTTTACCGTTTCAACTGAACCGGAAATGGAATTAAATGTGGGCGGAAAACTCCAGCCTGTTCCTATAAATGTTTCGTCGTTCATATTTTCTAACCTCCTATTAAAACTGTTGAACAACCTAGTATTATTGTTCCTCCATGTGCTGTTGAGTCTCCCATTCGTGCGGCCGCTTTACCGCCAATGGTAACTGTTCCCGAACCTTTTGTAATCGAATCGGGCGGACCCGTACACACACAGTTATCTCCAACAACAGCTGCAGGCATGCCGCCTATGAGGACAGTACTATTTCCTCCTGGTAAAATTGGTCCGCCTACATGAGGAACTGAGCCTGGTCCTACCGAAGGGCAAACATGCATATCTGATACTCTTGCTGCTGCTGGCATATTTTATTAATTTATTTTTATGATACCTCCTTTTAATTCCATATTTCCCGAAGCACTGACACTGCAGCCTGTTCCATCTATTTTTACATCTCCAGATGCTTTTACTATAAAATCTTTACTGCTTTCTATCGTAATTCCATCTTTGTTCATAGTAATTTTATTTTTGTTTTCGTCTTCCAGAACGAATCCTTTTTCATCATCGCTTATAAGAAGTTTATTTCCCTTTTTCGTGCTTAGTTCAATAGCTTTTTTTTCATCATCCAGAATCACTTTAGTGCCTTCTTTGGTTACAAAACCTTTAAGATAATTTTCCTTTGCGATGGGAAAAGGCATTGGTTTGGCACTGCTGTATAAACTTCCCAAAATAATCGGAGTATCAGGATTATTTCCCAAACAGCCTAATATGACTTCATCATCTAAACTGGGAATAAAATAACTGCCCATGTCTTTTGAAGCATTTAGAGTAGCAAGCCTTGCCCATACTCCTTCTCCTTTTTCAGAGAGTGTAGGAATTCGGACTTTGATCCTGAACTCCTTATTTGGGTCTTCTTCAATTTGAACCACAACACCTATCTGCAATCCGCTGATTGAATTGGTCTGACCCATTTGTGCCTGAGGGCTTGCCGTTTGTTTACTGGCATTTTCTGCAAATGAAGGTTCTCCTTCAAAACCCAAAGTATATTCGGTTTTCCAGCTGCCATTCTCAATTGTATGTTCTATGGCACTAATGATAATAGCCTTGTCATCTATTTTTTCATTTACTTTATTGCATTTTATAAAATCTCCTGTATGTGCTTCCAGATTGCCAAAAGTCTGGATTTTGCCATTGATGGTCTGGAGTTCGCTTTTTTTGAGAATAGCTTTGAGCATCCTTTTGACAGTGCCCTCGCTAAATCTGTTTTCATTGAGTTTTATTAATTTTTCAAAGGGATTTATGGCTTCCTGTGTTTCTTCTGTTTTCACTATTTTTTGAGTAGCGGGATCCCAATGCTCAATAATTGCTTTTTTTAATTTTTTTGTTTCATCTGATTTTCCTGTAAAGGAGAAAACATTAATTCCGTTTTCGGCCAGATATTTTTCTGTAGGTGGCGATTTTAATAAGTCTACACCATTAAATTCCCCATTTTTTATGGAAACGAAAACCCCAACCGAGTCCAGATAACCCAAAACAAAATCCCATGGCAGCGTAGCCGGGTTGTGTGTTATTTTTTCTTTCCCCCAATCTTTTCCAGATAATTCATCGTTGAGTTTTAACTTTTTTGTAAATAATTTTAATTTATCCTCAAAAGTCTGATTGTTGGTCTCAGCTTCCGTACTGGGCAATGTCATATCAAAGGCAATGTCTTTGCATTCTATTTTTATATCGATAAAATTGCCGTTCTGCACTTTTTCAGTAGCTTTTATAACTCCTTTAAAAAGTGTTTTTTTCTCTTTTTTAATAGTAACATTAAAAGTGATTTCATCATTTTCTTTTAAGGCATCACTAGGAAAAGTTTCTTTTTTGTCGACATCCCTATTGGAAGCAATAAATGTGAATTTGGCAGATGGAATTTTATTGAGCTCAAAATGAACGTGTGCTTCTTTGAGTAAGGTATCCAGTCCGTCGTTTTTGTCCTTCACCAGGATTTCCAATTTTAGGACTTCATCTTCGTCTATATAAGGTTTAATAGGCATACTAAATTATTTTATAGGCGGGAAAATCAATTTTTTACCTAAGCGGATATTTCTAAAACTCAATATGTTATTAGATTGTGCTACATCTATATAATAATTGGGACTTTCATATATGTTTTCGGATATAAGAGTGAGTTTGTCATTCATTTCAAATTCGCGTTCATGAGTAAGATCTGGAGAACTCTTCTTTTGTTCCTTGACCATTATTTTATAAGCGACTGTTCCTTTAAAAGTACATTTGGCTTTGGCTCGAATGGGTCTTCCGTCTTTTCGAAATAAATAATATTCAATTTCCATGTTTTTCAAACGGCATTGCAGACTATAACCGCCCCATAAAAGCTGTAAATATGCGGTATGATGAGTTTTGCCATTGTAACCTAATAGCAGGTTTTTAAATTTTTCCAAATCTTCTTCTACTGATTTTACTTCGGCAAAAGGGTTTACAATTGCCGGTTTTAGTGCATCCAAAACATCGCCTGCTTTATCCAAAAATGACATTTCTCCTTTCCCGTCTTTAATTTTACCTGGAGGAACAACACCCGAACTGTCAAAAAGGAATTCAAAAGTCACCTCTTCGCCTTCAATTTTGTTAAATTTCAAATCGTTGCCGGTGGCACCCATAGGCTGGCTTTCATTAAAAACAACATTCTGTTTCATGGTGTACTTCTCTGGGTTGAGCTGTACAAAAATGGTATTCTTGGGATCCTTGTCGTACTCATTGGTCTCAAAAACCTCAATTCTCATTTTGTCTATTATACCTAAAGCTGCCTGTATCATCGTTCGGATTTTTCTTTTATTTTTTCTAAAACTTTAGTGGTACATTCACGGATAAGCTCTGATTTTATAGAGTCTAACTGCACTTTATCCAAAGGCGCCTGAGATTGGAAAGATTGTTTTTCCTCCTCAATTTTCACGACAATGCGCAATTCTTTGATTTCTATTGGCATAATTTTTAAAGATGAACAAACAGTTGATTTTTCTAAAAGTTCGGAATCGGAATCTCTTTAAAAAAATTATATTTTAAAGAGATAGTCTCAATGACAATTTTATTTTCTTCGGCATTAAAATCCCCATAATCTATAGACAATGGAATGGCATGTGATACATACCATGCTTTTACTGGATTCCCATTTTCATTTAATAAGGAAACCACCAGATTAGCCGGACTGAAATTGAAATTTTCGATAGCATTCAGGCACCACATCGATACACCCGACATATCCGAAGTCAGTCCTCTTTTGAGTACCAAATCCTGATATCCAGATCGTATGGGTAATTGATGTGTGAACCTGTTTTGGCCGCCTTCTTTTACCGATTCCATTTCCAGAGTTGCTTTTAAACCGCCCACACTTTGAAATTTGGTATCGATACTAAACTGGGGTAGCAGTTCAAAAATTACCGAAAAATGAAAACCTACTATAGGATTTGAACTCGCCATAGGATTAAGCTACATGTTCCATCGTAAAACCATGATTGGCAATTTCAACAGTGTCTATTGCTGCTTCATTAGCATCAGATTTCATGTCGGAACATTTTAATGAAACAATAAAACAGTCTTTCACTTTCCAAACAACAACTGGTGCATGAGCTTCGTTCAAAAGAGAAATGGTAATATTTCGTCTTTCGACAGTGTTCATAGCTACGGTATTGTACCATTGATAAAACTCGTTATCACCAGCAAAAACACCTCTTTTAAGGGAAATATTACCTAGTTTTTGTAAGCCAGGCATTTTTTTCTTGAAAAATTCAGGACTGGAACCCACTCGGTGTTCTATAACATCCATTTCTTTATTTAAACCCGAAACCTCGGTAAAAGCTATTTTGGTACCGCCCCATTCAACACTAAAATGGAACTTTGGTATTGGAAAGTCTGTATTAGGCATGATTTTATGTTTTAAATTAATTAGTAAAAAACTATTTTCCGAAATGATTTCTCTTTTGTGAGGCGTTATGATTTTTGCTGCATCTGCTTGAATTCAAGAATAATAAACTCTGCAGGTCTGGATGGAGCATATCCTATTTTTACGATCAATCGTCCTTCCAGAATATCTTGGGCAGTCATTGTCTGGTTGATTCCCACAGCTACAAAAAAAGCGTGTTCTGGTTTGGCTCCAGCCAATGCACCATCATTCCAAATCAAGGTCAGATAATTTTCAATCATACCTTTTACGTTGACCCATGTTTGAGAAACATTAGGCTCAAAAACATAACGCATACAGGCTTTTTTTACCGATTCTTCAACCATAATGGCCAGACGTCTTACATTTATATATCGCCAATCATTGCTGTTTCCATCGAGTGTGCGGGCGCCCCAAACCAAAAATCCTTTGCCAGTAAATTTGCGTATGGCATTGATGGATTTACCAGTTTCATGAATATTCATAGGTTCCTGGTCAAAGTCGTTGATATCTCTGGTCAATCCAATAACTCCATTGATACTGACATTGGCTGGTGCTTTCCAAACGCCTCTAGTGCCGTCGGTTTGTGCATAAATACCAGCTATGGCACCACTTGGAGGCACCGTATTCATACTTTGTGATAATTTAGAAATAATGCTTCCGTAAATTGGCATTTGTGCGATGAGGTTGTTTTCTTGCACTAATTCGTATTTGTAGACAGCATTTACAGCAGTGTCTAATGTATTTATTACGAGAGTATGTAATTTATTAAGCTCAGCCTGAATTTTTATAAAGTCAGGTTCATTATGAGCTGGAACTGGTCCGGCTACGGGAATCAGATTGCTCAATTTGCCATCATACTCGTTTACTGGAGATTCTGTAATTGCCGTAATGGCACCCCAATTGCCATTAAAGTTTGCATCAAGAATTGTTGCTAATGGCAAAGGATCAACATTAGTGGTACCATCGACTTTTTTTAGTTTTTCATATGCTTTTCTAAAATCGATTAATTTTTGAACCACTGGTTTCAAAGAAATCGAAACCAAATCTGCATTGACATAAGTGACCAAATCTGAATTAGTATAATCATTTGGTTTTGCAAAAACTTTGATGAGATTCCAGCTTTTTATTAAGTTGGCATTCAGTTTTGCTGCATTTACTGTTGGTGTCCAATCCAATAATTTATTGGCACTAATTGCATCTTTATGACTTGATTTTAAACCAGAAACATCTGTATGAAGTGCTTCGAATGAAGTGATGTTCGCTTTAAGATTTGTGTCATTAGGGTAAAATTGTTTGAAACCGCCTGTAGAAGCTAATGCAGTACTAATATCGGACAGCCTAAAGGACTGCGGAAAACTGCATGTCAAATACGGATAATAAGCAGCGCCATATTTTAGATTATTAGTTCCGATATTTTCTCTAAAATCAGCATTATCAGCAAGAGCTGTTTTTGCTTTATCATATTTTACATCCATAATAACAAAGCGGTCCATGAGCTTTTGGCATTGCATTAATGCTTGTTTTTGAACCTCGCCAAGATCTGCAGCGTTCAGATTCACAGCGTCGGGGAACAAAAGCAATGTTGGCTCATCAAATTTTTCCAGAGTAGCAACACCTGCAATGAATTTTGTTTTGGTAGCAGCGTCAAAAGCAGGAGCATCTGAATACAGCCCGATAGATTGAATATAACATTCTCCACCGCCGTTGCCATAAAATAATTGTAAGCTGTTATAGAGTTTAAACTGGCTTTCCAGAACCGTTGAATTATCGGTTGGAAGCAGATTAGTATCTAAATCGACTGTAATACCAGTTGGTCGGGGAGCTCCGCCATAGAGTTGTTCAAATTCCAAAAAAGAAGATACTCTGGTTGGAATGTTTGGAGTGGGTGCATTTTCAGTAAAACCCACAAATGCTGGTACTGCAGTCGCTACTTGAGCAACAGAAGGCGGGAATGCATCAATCTCATTGATGTAGACTCCAGGTGTTTTGATAGAGCTAATATTCATGACTTATTATTTATTGGTTTTTAAAAATTATTGGAATATTAATTTTAATCTAATAGAAAGGAACTGGCTTCTATTTCCCCCGTTATATCACTTTTGTCATTAGTCCATAATTGGGCTTTTGCATTGTTGATGACAGGATCCGTTGGCAGGCTGTTTTCATTTTGTATGCGGATCATCCGCATGGAGTATAATACTGAGGGCATATATCTGCTTCCCAGATAAGACCACATCTGATTGAGATGTTCTGGCTTCAGGCTTACCAGATCTAATATGATTTTATTCATAGACTTAGCCTGATTTTCAGAAACTTCGGTTTGTTCAAACAAATTAGTAGTATCATAATAAAACACATTGTTATACTGAAGGCATTTGATGATGTATTCTAATTTGTCAAGACCTTCTGCATATTTTGCCTGATCTTTATTGTACGAAGTAAACAATAGAGACAAAATCAGATTTTGAGCAGGTTTTTTGTATTTTTCAATGGAGCTGCCATTTCCAGAATATTCTTTGTATAGACTTTGATTTTTTAGTGTTTTGTCTTCTTCAATATTTACTACAGAAAGGATCATTGAAGATTTTTCCTGTATAAAATTATCTCCGTCATTTAATGTGGCAACATTTGTCAATTCGATACTTACGGCAACTCCATTATTCAATACAGCAATTTCAGTAGTGATTTTTTTGCAAAGTTTGTCTAGTATCTTAGTTAAATTCATGAGTTGTTATTGGTTTAACATGCTGATTAAGAGGTTCAAACCTACAAATATTTTAAAAATCAAATGAGCGTAGAAATACCTGTTTTTTGATACGTAAAGTGCTTTGTGTGAATTCATTATAAGTATTATTATTAATTAATGTAAAGCTTCTTAAAATTGTGAGGAAGGAATAAAAAGCCGTAAAGTGTAACTTTTGACTTCTGACTTTCGACTTTCGACTTAATTTTATTACTTTCGCACCTCGATTAAGAAAAGGATAAAATGAGCACAAAATTTACTGAATACAAAGGACTTGACCTGCCTACAGTGGCATCAGAAGTTCTGGATTTTTGGAAGAAAGAAAATATATTTGAAAAAAGTGTAACCACGCGCGAAGGAGCAGAGCCTTACGTGTTTTTTGAAGGTCCGCCTTCGGCTAATGGATTACCAGGAATTCACCACGTGATGGCGCGTGCGATTAAAGATATTTTTTGCAGATATAAAACTCAAAAAGGTTTTCAGGTTAAAAGAAAAGCCGGATGGGATACTCACGGTCTGCCTGTTGAATTGGGTACCGAAAAAGAATTAGGAATTACAAAAGAAGATATTGGTAAAACAATTTCTATCGAAGAATATAACGAAGCGTGTAAAAAAACCGTAATGCGTTATACCGACGTGTGGAATGATTTGACCGAAAAAATGGGTTATTGGGTAGATATGGAAGATCCGTATGTTACTTATAAACCAAAATATATGGAATCGGTTTGGTGGCTTTTGAAACAAATCTATGATAAAGGTTTGTTGTACAAAGGATATACGATTCAGCCATATTCACCAAAAGCAGGAACAGGATTGTCTTCTCACGAAGTAAATCAGCCGGGGGCTTACCGCGATGTAACGGATACTACAATTGTAGCGCAGTTTAAAACTTTACCTGAAACATTGCCTTCGTTTTTACAAGGTTTTGGAGATATTCACATTTTAGCATGGACGACAACTCCTTGGACACTTCCGTCAAATACAGCTTTGACAGTTGGTCCAAAAATCGATTATGTTTTAATAAAAACTTTCAATCAATATACTTTTGAGCCAATCAATGTTGTTTTGGCTAAAAACTTAGTTGGAAAACAATTCGGAAAAGGATTTTTCTTAAGTGAAGATGACGCTGATTTTGACAATGTGAAAAACGGTGATAAAAAATTGCCGTACAAAATCTTAACCGAAGCAAAAGGAGCAGATTTAGTTGAAATCCGTTACGAGCAATTATTGCCTTATGTATTACCATACGAAAATGCCGAAAATGCATTTAGAGTAATCGCCGGAGATTTCGTTACTACAGAAGACGGAACTGGAGTGGTACACACGGCTCCGACTTTTGGTGCAGATGATGCTAAAGTAGCCAAAGAAGCAAAGCCGGAAGTACCGCCAATGTTGGTTTTGGACGAAGATGGAAACGCAGTCCCTTTAGTAGATTTACAAGGAAAATTCACTTCTCATTTAGCTGACTTAGCCGGTAAATACGTTAAAAACGAATATTACGATGCAGGACAGGCTCCGGAGAAATCTGTAGATGTTGAAATCGCTATTCGATTAAAAGAAGAAAATAAAGCATTTAAAGTTGAGAAATACGTACACAGTTATCCACACAGCTGGAGAACAGATGAGCCGTTATTATATTATCCACTAGATTCTTGGTTCATTAAAGTAACCGATGTAAAAGATAGAATGTTCGACCTGAACGAAACTATCAATTGGAAGCCTAAATCTACTGGTGAAGGGCGTTTTGGAAACTGGCTGAAAAACGCCAACGACTGGAACTTATCTCGTTCTAGATATTGGGGAATTCCGTTGCCAATTTGGAGAACTGAAGATAAAAAAGAAGAAGTTCTTATTGGTTCTGTTGAAGAATTGTACAATGCGATCGAGAAATCTATCGAAGCTGGTTTTCAAAAAGAAAATCCACTCAAAGGTTTTGAAATCGGAAACATGTCTGAATCAAATTATGATTTAATTGATTTGCACAAAAATGTTGTTGATGAAATTACTTTAGTTTCTGCTTCAGGAAAACCAATGAAGCGTGAAAGTGATTTAATTGACGTTTGGTTTGATTCTGGAGCAATGCCTTATGCACAATGGCATTATCCTTTTGAAAACAAAGACAAAATTGATGAGAATAAAGATTTCCCGGCAAACTTTATCGCTGAAGGAGTAGACCAGACACGTGGATGGTTTTACACTTTACATGCAATCGGAACTTTAGTTTTTGATAAAATTGCTTATAAAAATGTAGTTTCAAATGGTTTGGTTCTGGACAAAAATGGACAAAAAATGTCTAAACGTTTAGGAAATGCAACTGATCCTTTTGAAACGATTGCAGAATATGGTCCTGATGCCACACGCTGGTACATGATCTCAAATGCAAATCCGTGGGATAACTTAAAGTTTGATATTGAAGGAATTGCTGAGGTTCGCCGTAAATTCTTTGGAACACTTTACAATACGTATTCATTCTTCTCGTTATATGCTAACATCGATGGATTTAAATATGCCGAAGCGGAAATTCCGGTAAATGAGAGACCTGAAATCGACCAATGGATTATTTCGGAATTGAATACATTGATAAAATTAGTAGATGAAGCGTATGCGGATTATGAGCCTACGAAAGCTGCTCGTGCCATATCCGAATTTGTACAGGAGAACTTAAGTAACTGGTACGTTCGTTTATGCCGCCGCCGTTTTTGGAAAGGCGAATATGCACAAGATAAAATTGCTGCTTATCAAACGCTTTATACCTGTTTAGTAAGTATCAGTAAACTAAGTGCGCCAATTGCTCCGTTTTTTATGGATTCCCTTTACAGAGACCTGACAAAAGCTGCTGAAACAGAAAAATTTGAGTCGGTACATCTAGCTCAATTCCCAGTTTCAGTTGAAAAGTATGTTAATAAAATGTTAGAGAGCAAAATGCAGAAAGCGCAGACAATCTCTTCTCTTGTTTTATCACTGCGAAAAAAGGAAATGATCAAGGTGCGTCAGCCATTGCAAAAGGTAATGATACCAGTACTTGACGAGAATCAGAGACTTGAAATTGAAGCAGTTTCTGACTTAATCAAAGCAGAAGTTAATGTAAAAGAAATCGTACTCCTTGATGATGCTTCTGGTATATTAATCAAGCAGATCAAGCCGAATTTCAAAGCTTTAGGGCCACGTTTTGGAAAAGATATGGGATTGATTTCTAAAGAGATACAGAATTTAACCAGTGAACAAATCTCACAATTTGATAAAGAGGGGGCCTTAACCATTGTAATTGCGGGAAATAGTGTAATTTTATCATTAGAAGATGTAGAAATATCGTCACAGGACATTGAGGGCTGGCTGGTTGCCAACTCAAATGGAATAACGGTTGCGCTGGATATCACAATTTCAGATGAATTAAAACAAGAAGGGATTGCAAGGGAATTGGTGAACAGGATCCAAAACATCCGTAAAGATGCGGGATTTGAAGTTACAGATAAAATTAAAGTTCATTTGCAGAAAAATGATTCTTTGGAAATAGCAGTAAACGCCAATAAAGACTACATTAAATCGGAAACACTGACAGAAACGCTTGTTTTCGAAAATGTTATAGAAAGTGGCACGGAAATTGACTTTGATGGAATAACAACAAGTATAATAATTACAAAAAATTAGTATTATGGTAGATGAAGTAGCAAGATACTCTGACGCTGATTTAGCAGAGTTTAAGGAAATCATTCAGAATAAAATCGTAAAGGCTCAGGCTGATTTGGATTTGATTAAGAGCGCCTACATGAATGACCTTAACAACGGTACGGATGATACATCTCCAACGTTCAAAGCATTCGAAGAGGGGAGCGAAATAATGTCTAAAGAAGCTAACTCGCAGTTAGCCATTCGTCAGGAAAAGTTTATACGGGATTTGAAGAGTGCATTATTCAGAGTAGAAAACAAAACGTACGGTGTATGCAGAATCACCGGAAAATTAATTGGAAAAGAAAGACTAAAAATTGTTCCTCACGCTACAATGAGCATCGAGGCAAAAAATCTTCAGAGATAAAAAAGACTTTTTAAAAGTTGCTAAGATTCTTAGTCGCTAAGTTGCTAAGATTTTGGAAGATAATTTTAAAAAACTATCGTTAAACCTAAAGAAACTTAGAAACTTAGTATCTCAGTCACTTAGTATCTGTTCTTAACAATAATTAACGCTCCTTTAGGAGCGTTTTTTTTTCTTAATTTATTATTTTTACGCCTTTAAATTTTTATAGATGTCATTAGTAAAAGCATACTTACTTATTGTTCTTATATTGTTAGTAGATCAAGTATCTAAAATATATGTAAAAACAAATTTTATTTTAGGGGAAGAGGTTCATGTATTCAATTGGTTTCAGATTCATTTTATCGAAAATGAAGGAATGGCTTGGGGAACTAAAATACCTGGAGAATATGGAAAATTAATCCTGACTGTTTTTAGGCTTTTTGCGGTAACAGGAATTGGCTATTGGCTGTGGGACTCTGCAGAAAGAAAGAAAGGTTCAAATTATCTTATTGTTGCCATAGCTTTAATATTTGCAGGTGCATTAGGAAACATAATTGATTCCGTTTTTTACGGAGTTATTTTTGATAACAGTCATCAGCAGCTCGCTACTCTGTTTTCAGACAATCCTTATGGAACCTGGCTGAACGGGCAGGTAGTTGATATGTTTTACTTTCCTTTTGTAAAGGACTATCCAATGCCGGAATGGGTTCCTTACTTTGGCGGACGTAATTTTACTTTTTTTAATGCCATTTTCAACATTGCCGATATGGCCATATCTACTGGAGTTGGTATTTTGATAGTATTTAATAAAAAAGCTTTTCAGAAACATCCATAAATACTTTTTTGAATCATAAAAAAAATAGGCTGTTCGTAATGAGCAGCCTATTTTTTTATTTATGTATGAGTCCTATATAAAATCACTTAAAAATTAATTCACAAAATCTGTACGATAGCTAATTGGCCAGCTAATGAGAGTAATTTTACTATATAATACCTTAAAACCGATATATTCCATTTGGAGTAACACAATAATCCAGCAAAATGTCATTTTCAAAAAGATCCAGAATTGATTCTTCCGGTTCAAAGAAAGACAAGCCAATTTTAATGGTTTCGGGTTTGCATTGTGAGAGGAATTTGTCATAAAATCCTTTTCCGTAACCCACACGGTTTCCTTTTATGTCATAAGCCAAAAGCGGTACAAAAACTACATCGATTTTTGTAGCAGGTACTTCCAGTCCGTCTATTGGCTCGGGAATATTGTATTCGTTTTTTTTGATTTTGGTATTATCTGTCAAAAGAAAATGAGTCATTTCCCTAGTCACAAAATCACTTTTTGAAATCACGATTTCTTTATCTTTTCCAGAAAGGAGGTGAAGAATAAATTCGGTATTGACTTCTTTTTGTTCTTCAATGGATAAAAAAACATGGAAATAGGTTTTGTCCCAAATTGGGAGTTTAAGTATTTCATTGGCAATAGCCAGACTTTTTTCTTCTATTTCAATTTCAGATAGTTCATTTCGCAGTGTTTTATACTTTGTCCGTAATGTTTTTTTTAACATAAAGTGTTTTTTTTAGATCGTCTATAAAAGTACTCAAATGATCTACTTCTACATGATCCATAATCACAATTTTATACCATGAATTTTCTCCGTTGTGTTTTTGTGGGACTAAATCAAATTTTTTGACCAAAGATTCTTTGATAAATTGCGCCTGAATAGTAACGATATTCATAAATGGCTCTCTAAAATAGGCAACGCCTAATTCGTCCAATTGATCACAAAGCCATTGTGTTCTCATTTGCAGAACCCGTATTTTTTCGCACCATCCGAAGGGTCCGTAAGCGAACAGAATCATCCATGTTGCAACTGCATTAGATCCTGACCGGCTGCCGCAAAGGGTTAGATCCATTCCTTCTATATATTCTGCTTCTTTGGTCAAAACGTTTTCTATTAATCCTTTACGGCAAAGAAAAATTCCGGTTCCATAAGGTGCCTGCAACATTTTGTGAGCATCGATAGTTATGGAACTGATTTTTGGATTTTCGAAATTCAGCTCTGAATCCCGATTGCTGAAAGGATAGATAAAACCGCCATAGGCCGCATCAAGGTGTATTTTATAAATGAGATGGTGTTTTTCCAGAACCTGGACATAATCATTTGGATTGTCAATTGCCCCAAACATAGTAGTTCCCATATTTGAGATGATGATGAAATATTTTTTTCCTTGTTTTTTTGCCTTTATGATGATGTTTTCCAATCGAAAAGTATCAATTTCTCTCGTTTCAAAATCGACAGGTACTTTCAGCCAGTCCAGCATCAATATGTTAGATGCTTTTGGGATGGAGTAATGGGTGTCTTCAGATGCTAAAATCGCAATTTCATAAGGATTTGCGCCAAGTTTGTCAATAAAATAATTGCGGTACATCCAGACGGCCTGAATGTTGGCCTCGGTTCCTCCTGGTGAAATGTACCCATCGTAGGATTTTGGCTGAGCCTTAAAAATATCTGCTGCAAGGACATCCAGTACTTCGCGTTCCATTTCCTGAGTGCCTTTGAATGCTTTTTCTGAACTGCCTAAAGTGTGGCATCCAATATGGTTTGGATTGGCCACATATGTTTTTAAAGTAGGTGCATCGGCTAAGAATGAGGCTTCCTCATAATATACCTTACTGTCTAATTTTGAAGCTGGATAACCCAAAGAAGTATCCAAAGTAAAGTTTACGTTTTCTTCAAGGGCTTTTTCGATTCGGGCTTGTCTTTCTTTTTGGGATAACTTTTTCCAATACAGCATAATCTCTATTTTTATTCAAAAATAAGAGTATTGACTGTTGAAAAATATGATAATTGTTAGGTTTTACTCGCTGTCTTCTTCGGCAGTGTTCGAAAGATGGTAAATAGCATCTCCTTGATACACGATGGGTGAGTGATTGGCATTGAGTACATAACCGTCATTTGGAGCTTTTATTTTTCGTTCAAATTTTCCAAAAGGATCGGTTATCATTCCTAAAACGGTTCCTTTTTTTACAAATTCTCCAACCAGATTATTATCGATGAGCAGACCCGAACATTTAGCACGCAGCCAGCCCGATTTTTCAATATAAATTGTTGGTTTTTTTTGTGTGGGAGCATGATGTTTTGAATCCAGCATATCTAAATGTTTCAAAAGACGCTTTACTCCATTGATGCCTTCCTGTGCCACCTCATGATTTATGTCTAATGATTTCCCGCCTTCAAACAGCAGCATTTTCACATTCAGTTTTTCGCTTGCACTTCGAAACGAACCCGCTATATTTTTTGAGAATAAGGTAAAAGGCGCATTAAAAGCATCGGCTAATAGCTGCACGCTGGGGTTATTTGGCGTAAGCCTGATCTGAGGGGCGTTAAAGCGGCCTGCACCGCCAGCATGAAAATCGACAGCATAATCTACAAGAGGCATAATGTCGGAAAGAATATGATAGGCAAACCGGCTGGCCAGTGATCCTTTTTTACTTCCAGGGAAAACACGGTTCAAATCTCTTCCATCCGGAAACTCTCTGGATTTGTTGATAAAGCCATAAATGTTTACAATGGGTATGCAAATGATGGTTCCTTTTTTGGGCTTATTTATTTTTTTTGTAATGAGCTGTCTCACGATTTCGATCCCATTAAACTCGTCACCATGAATCCCTGCCGAAAAAAGCACTACAGGTCCTTCTAATTTGGAACGTTTTACAATTATTGGAATCGTCAGTTTGGTAGTGGTATGCAATCGGGCTATTTCCAGCTGAATGGTTTTGCTTTCTCCCGGCAAAACAATTTCGCCAAAAATTATTAATGGTTTTGTGTCTTTCATCCTGTAAAATAAAAGCCTAAATATAGAAATTATTTTTAGGCCAAATTACCAGATTACAGATAGAAACATAAATATTTAAAAAAGTTAAAAAATATGAACTCCGGCAAGGAATTGATTGTCATAGGAGCTTTTAGATCTTCTTTTTGGTTATTCCTGTCCGGGGGAAAAAACCTATCATATCTTCAATTTTTCTTTCATAGCCATATTCAGAAGCAAACCTGTTTTTGTATTTGGCATATTGATAATCTCTCAGGGCATCACTATAATTGTCGTAATCGCCCAGTATTTTAATATTTATGAGCTGGTTTTCGATAGATTTAATTTTGGATAGCATCTGCGAAACTTGGAAACGATTGTTATAATCACGATTAAACTCATCCCAGTCCACCTCGGGAGAGCTCAATTGTGGTTCGTTATCATGGTAGTTTTTTACCTTGTCAATGAGTAATTTGTTTTTCTCTTTTATGCGTCCATATTTTTGATGCTCTGATGGGCTCAGATTTACAGACATATTCTCTAGAGCAGCCGTTAAGACTGCCAAGGCTTGATTTATATCCTCAATCTGTGTATTCGAAAAATGAACTTTGCCTAAATTATCTATCGGCATACTGTATTGAATTTAAATATTTTATCTAAAATTATAAAAATTATTTAAAATTTTAATATTACATTATAATATTTATTGTTTATAATTAAAAATTTTAAATAAAGTAACTAAATTTTTAATTTAAGATATTAAAAAATTGAAATTTATTATTAAAATTTTAAATAAGATTAATAATATTTTAATAATGAAAATTAAAAAATGGCGTTATTTATTGATATATCTTTCTGAAACATCTTATGAATGTTTTGGCAAAGTCAGAGTTCGAACCAAAAAAGATTAATGATTATATTTGTATACTGAAAGTTAATCTGCATTCATAAAATCCAATGATCAACTCTAATGTAGCCCTGCAAATACAAACCCTGCCCGATGGTCCCGGGGTGTATCAATATTATGACAAGGAAGGGAAAATTTTATATGTCGGAAAAGCCAAGAATCTTAAAAAAAGGGTTGCTTCCTACTTTAATAAAATTCATGATACGGCAAAGACCAATGTGCTTGTAAAGAAAATTGTTACTATCAAACACATAGTTGTGCCTACAGAAACAGATGCGCTTTTATTAGAAAATAATCTGATAAAAACGCTTTTGCCAAGATATAATGTGCTATTGAAAGATGATAAAAGCTACCCTTGGCTATGTATCAAGAAAGAACCTTTTTCCCGGATTTTTGCCACCCGAAGAATGGTCAAGGACGGATCGGAATATTTTGGACCTTATACCAATTTCAAAACAGTGCACACGATTCTGGATTTAATAAAGGAACTTTATCCGTTAAGAACCTGCAACTATGATTTGAATCAGAGTAATATTGACAATGGTAAATTCAAAGTATGTCTGGAATTTCATATCGGTAATTGCAAAGGACCTTGTGAAGGTTTTGAAACATTAGAACATTATCAAAAGCAGGTTGATGCCATCCGTGAAATACTAAAAGGAAATTTCAAGGAGAGCATGAGAGATTTTAAACGTTTGATGACCAGTCTGGCGCAGGATATGCGATTTGAAGAAGCACAGAAAATAAAGGAAAAAATAGAAATTCTCGAGAATTATCAATCCCGTTCTACTATTGTAAATCCTAAGATTACCAATATTGATGTTTTTTCGATAGTTTCGGATGAGAGTGCAGCTTTTGTCAATTTTCTTCAGATATCACATGGTTCAATCATTCGATCCCATACAATGGAAATCAAGAAGAAACTTGAAGAAACGGATGAAGAATTATTAGAATTGGCAATTATTGAACTTAGAGAACGTTTCCAATTACTATCCAAAGAAGTTATTGTTCCGTTTGAAGTAGATTTAGGTGAAAAAATAAAGATTACGGTACCGCAGCTGGGGGATAAAAAACAAATATTGGATTTGTCGATTCGTAACGCCAAATTCTACAGAATTGAACAGCTGAAACAATTACAGATAGTAGACCCAGACCGTCATACCAACAGAATAATGGCACAGATGAAAAGCGATCTGCGTTTGCCGGTAGAACCAAGACATATAGAATGTTTTGATAATTCGAACATTCAGGGAACTAATCCTGTTGCTGCCTGTGTGGTGTTCAAGGACGGAAAACCCAGTAAGAAAGATTACAGGCATTTTAATGTGAAAACCGTAGTGGGTCCTGACGATTTTGCTTCGATGGAAGAAATTGTCTATCGCCGTTACAAAAGACTGCTGGATGAAAGTGAACCTTTGCCTAACCTGATTATCATTGACGGTGGAAAAGGACAATTGTCATCGGCCTTAAAAAGTATTGATGCTTTGGGACTGCGGGGTAAAATTGCTATTATAGGAATTGCAAAAAGACTTGAAGAATTATTCTATCCAGGAGATTCCATTCCATTGTATTTAGATAAAAAGTCGGAAACCTTGAAAGTTATTCAGCAGCTGCGAAATGAAGCACACCGTTTTGGGATAACATTTCATAGGGATAAAAGAAGTAAATCGGCACTAAATTCTTCGATTGAAAGCATTCCGGGAATCGGCGAAAAAACAATGCTTACCTTGATTCAGCATTTTAAAAGTGTAAAAAGATTGAAACTGGCGACAGAAAAAGAAATTTCGGAGGTTGTAGGTGTATCAAAAGCCAAAAAAATTACCGACTTTTACAATAAAAATACTTAATATGAGAATTGAGGCAACAGCCAAAAGGCAACAGCCAAAAGTAAAAATTGATTTTGTCTGCATTGAATGGGCAAAGGTTGGCAGCAGCCTGTTTTTTATATTAAAAGCCTTTTTTCTCATTGCCTATTGCTTATTGCCTATTGCCTCAAACGCTCAGGATGCACCCAAAAGACCTAAAATAGGTTTGGTGCTAAGTGGAGGAGGTGCCAAAGGATTTGCACATATAGGAGTTTTAAATGTATTGGAAGATGCCGGAATAAAAATAGACTACATTGGCGGGACCAGTATGGGGGCTGTAATTGGAGGTCTTTATGCTATGGGATATAATGCAAAACAGATTGATTCTATTATTGATACTACTAATTTTAGTAATGTTATTAATGACTTTATTCCTCGATCTTCCAAAAATTTCTATGAAAAACGAAATGATGAATTGTATGCTTTAATACTTCCATTCAATAAATTTAGTATTGGTACTCCCGAGGGATTGTCCAAAGGAATGTACAATTTTAATTTATTGAGCCGTTTGACATTTCCTGTAAGGCATGTTCGTAATTTTAATGAGCTGCCAATTCCTTTTGTATGTGTTGGAACCAATATCGCTCTAGGAGAGCAGGTGGTTTTTGACAAAGGAATTTTGTCTCAGGCCATAACAGGCAGTGCATCCCTTCCTTCCATATTTGCGCCTATTATCATTGATAACAATCTAATTATTGATGGAGGCGTAATTAATAATTATCCGATTGATGAGGTTCGTAAGATGGGTGCTGATATTATAATAGGAGTCGATGTTCAATCTGGATTATTGAGTAAAGATGAACTTAGAAGTGCCTCAAAAGTTTTTTTTCAGATTACCAATCTGCAGATGATTGAAAGAATGAAAACAAATGCAAATCTGACTGAAATCTATATAAAGCCTGATGTTAAAAATTATGGAGTAGTATCTTTTGAAAAAGCGGCAGAAATTATTAAAAAAGGCGAGGACGCTGCTTTTTCTATATATGAAAAAATAGATCTTTTGGTAGATAAGGCTAATCCATATCACAAACCCAAACTGAAAGTGCAGACCGACAGCTTGAATATTGTCAGCATAAAAATAAATGAACTCAAAAATTATTCAAGGGATTATATTATTGGTAAATTAAATTTTAAGCCCAAGTCTAAAATTAGCTTTAGAGATTTGGAAACAGGAATAAATAACCTGAATGCTACACAGAATTTTAGCAATGTCAGTTATTATTTTGACAAAAACGGAGAATACGATGACTTGGTTCTTACTTTAACGGAAAGTCCTGTAAAGACAAATTTAAAATTTGCACTGCATTACGATGGCTTGTACAAAAGTGCTGTTCTTGCTAATATTACCAATAAAAAAACTTTTTTCAAAAATGACTTTTTATCTGCCGATTTGGTTTTGGGAGATAACCTAAGGTATTATTTTGATTATTATATTGATAACGGATTTCAATTGAGTTATGGTTTTAAATCACAATTGAACCAGTTTAATAAAAATGTACCTGTCAGCGTAATAACATACAACATTAACGGTATAAATTCTATAAATATTGATTATTTAAATTTGTCAAATCAAGTATACATTCAATCCTTATTTGCGCAAAAATTTCTTATTGGTGTTGGAGCAGAGTTCGAATATCTGGACATTTCTTCGGAAACACTTGAGCTGAATTCAAATATTACAAAGAGTACATACGGCAGTGTTTTCGGGTATATTAAATACGATTCCTACGATAATAAATACTTCCCAAAAAAGGGATGGTATTTCTCAGCAAACCCTCAGTTTTATATGTTTTCTTCAGAGAGTGATGCTAATTTTAATCCTTTTTTTATAGTAAAAGGCGAAGCAGGTATTGCAAAAACAGTTTTTAAAAATGCAACCATTAAATTTCAAACCGAGGCAGGAACACCTGTTGGTGATAAAAGCATACCTTATTTCGATTTTATTTTAGGGGGTTATGGATATTATAATACCAACAATTTCAAGTATTTTTATGGTTATGATTTCTTAAGTATTTCAGGAAGCGGTTATTTGGAATCAACCATTACATTTGATTATGAAGTTTTCAAAAAAAACCATATTAATTTTTCTGCTAATTATGCTAATCTAGGCGATGATCTTTATAAATCGTTAGATTGGATTTCTTTGCCAAAGTATTCAGGATATGCTTTGGGTTATGGATTGGAAACTGTTATTGGACCAGTTGAGATAAAATATTCATGGTCACCGGAAATTTCCAATTCTTATCTTTGGTTTTCTGTTGGATTTATTTTTTGATTTACATTTTTTATTAAAAAAAATTACGACATTTGTAATTATGAAAGCAAATTGGAAAGGTTTATTAGAATATCTTCAATTCTTAATCAAGAGAAATCCAGAGTGATTTTTTTTAATTGGTTAATTCTTCAATTAGAAAATTAGATAATTCTATAAGGAGATCTGATTTGTAAAAACAGTTTTTAATTGTTTTCATTTCTTTTTTCAATGATATAGTAATTGTTATAATTTTCTAATTAACACATTTTCTAATTTTCTAATTTAAAAAGTCATGCCAATATATCATAAACTGGGAAATATCCCTCCAAAGCGGCACACCCAATTTGAAAATCCAAAAGGAGGACTGTATTATGAACAGCTTTTTGGGACAGAGGGTTTTCATGGCAATTCTTCATTGTCATATCATATTCACAGACCTACTCAGGTCAAGGAAATTTTAAAATCATATTCAGTCGAACCCAAAATAGCCATTGGGAAAAACATAAAATCACTATTATTAAAAGGTTTCGAATTAAAACCCGAAGACGATTTTTTGGACAGCCGTAAGCCCATGCTGGTCAATAGAGACTGCATCATCGGACTGGCCGCGCCTAGAAGATCCCTAACCGCATATTTCTATAAAAATGCTGATGCCGACGAAATGATTTTCATTCACAAAGGCAAAGGAAAACTCCGCACTATGCTTGGAAATATTCCTTTTGAGTACGGCGATTATCTGATTATTCCGCGCGGTATTATTTACCAGATTGAATTTGACACAGAAGAAAACCGCTTATTTTATGTAGAATCCTATTCTCCGTTTTACACGCCAAAACGTTACAAAAATGCATCGGGACAGCATTTGGAACATTCGCCTTTTTGCGAACGCGATTTTATTTTGCCTAACGAACTAGAATCTCATGACGAAAAAGGAGATTTTATTATCAAAATAAAAAAGGAAGGAATGATGCACGAAGTGGTTTATGCCACGCATCCTTTTGATGTTGTGGGCTGGGATGGTTATAATTTTCCATACGGTTTCAGTATACACAACTTCGAGCCTATAACTGGACGCGTACATCAGCCGCCGCCAGTTCATCAAACTTTTGAAACGGGAACTTTTGTGGTTTGCTCATTTGTGCCAAGATTATACGATTATCATCCAAAATCCATTCCGGCGCCATACAATCACAGCAATATTGACAGCGATGAGGTTTTGTATTATGTAGACGGCGATTTCATGAGCCGAAATAATATCGAGCAGGGACACATTACACTGCATCCAAAAGGAATTCCTCACGGACCAGCACCCGGCGCGATGGAGCGAAGCATCGGACATAAGGAAACTCAGGAATTAGCCGTAATGGTCGATACTTTTCACCCGCTTATGGTGACCGAAGAAGCCATGGGAATTGATGACGGACAGTATTATAAATCTTGGACAGAATAAAAAAAATATTTTACCGCAAAGAACTCAAGAAAAGTTCACGCAAAGAACACAAAGCTTTGCGGAACTTTGCGTAAAACTTTGCGCTCTCTGCGGTAAGAAAAACACAATCTACAACAATATTTCGGTTCGTCAAATAAACGATTGACCGATTAAACAAATAAACATCATGAGTAAAGAAATAAAATCAGTAGAATACGGATTAGAGAAAATATTTGAAGGAGCACAGGATTTCCTTCCGTTATTAGGAACCGATTATGTAGAATTCTACGTAGGCAACGCAAAACAATCGGCTCATTATTATAAAACCGCTTTTGGTTATCAGTCATTGGCTTATGCCGGACTGGAAACGGGCGTAAAAGACAAAGCTTCATATGTTTTGAAACAAGACAAAATCCGAATTGTTTTGACAACTCCTTTAACGCAGGACTCTCCAATCCATGATCATTTGAAAAAGCACGGAGACGGCGTAAAAGTAGCCGCACTTTGGGTAGAAGATGCCCGAAGCGCTTATGAAGAAACAATGAAACGCGGCGCTCGTTCTTTTATGGAACCAACAGTAGAGCAGGATGAGTATGGAGAAGTAGTGCGTTCTGGAATTTATACGTATGGAGAAACGGTTCATATTTTTGTGGAACGAAAAAATTATAAAGGTGTTTTCCTGCCAGGTTACAAAGAGTGGAAATCCGATTATAATCCAGAACCAACGGGGCTTAAATATATAGATCACATGGTAGGAAATGTGGGCTGGAACGAAATGAATACTTGGGTTAAATTTTATGAAGATGTGATGGGATTTGTGAATTTCCTGTCATTTGATGACAAACAAATCAATACCGAATACTCAGCTTTGATGAGTAAAGTAATGTCCAATGGCAACGGAAGAATCAAATTCCCTATCAATGAACCAGCCGAAGGAAAGAAAAAATCGCAAATCGAAGAATACCTGGATTTTTACGGAGGACCAGGAATTCAGCACATCGCCATTGCTACTGACGATATTATAAAAACAGTTTCGGAGTTGAAAGCGAGAGGAGTGGAGTTTTTATCGTCCCCTCCTCACGCTTACTATGAAGCTATTCCCGAGAGATTGGGCGTACACATGAGTATGATGAAAGAAGATTTGAATGAAATAGAAAAACTGGCGATTATGGTTGATGCCGATGAAGACGGTTATTTATTGCAGATTTTTACCAAACCTGTTCAAGACCGTCCTACCTTGTTTTTTGAAATTATTCAGCGAATGGGAGCCAAAGGATTTGGTGCGGGGAACTTTAAAGCACTTTTTGAATCTATTGAGCGTGAACAGGAATTACGAGGAACTCTGTAAAATTCAATTATTTTTACATTATCAAAAAAAATAATAGTTAAAGAACCCTTAAAGGTGCAAATGTTGTGTTAAACTTGGTTTTTTGCTAAAAATAATTCGATTTATGCAATAACTTTGCACCTGTAAACAACGAAGGGGTGGTTTCCTTCTTAGTTTCATATAAATTTTCATAATTTATAGTTTTTTGGTTAGTTAATAGCATAAAAACTCAGTCATTAATTTGACTGAGTTTTTTTGTTTTAATACATTTGAGATTTATTTTTTATAATATATCGAAATCCAATGAAAAAAATTATAATTTTCTTGTTAGTGATTATCACTTTAGGTTTCGATACACAAAAGGAGGAAGCTTTTGCTGCAGGCGAATTTCTAAAGTTTAGAGTTCATTACGGTATTATAAATGCAGGTTATGCAACTATCGAAGTTAAGGATGAAACACTGAATAATGAGCCAGTTTTTCATGTAATAGGAAAAGGCTTTTCTACAGGTATGACCAAATTCTTTTTTGAAGTTGAGGATGTTTATGAAAGCTATATAGACAAAGAAACCAGGAACCCGTATCGTTTTGTTCGAAAAATCAATGAAGGCGGTTATACCAAAAATCAGGAAGGATTTTTCAATCAGAGAACTAACAGGATATTGGTAAAAGATTATAAACACAAAACAGAAAAGGCTTTCGATTTTCCCAAAAACGCGCAGGATATTCTTTCCTCATTTTATTATCTGCGCAATTATCCCAATATCAATAAAATAAAAGCTGGAGAATCTGTTATTATCGACATGTTTTTTGATGGAGAGATTACAAAATTTAAGTTAAAATTTATAGGTAGAGAAGATATTAAAACTAAATTTGGAGTCGTTTCGACCATGATTTTTAGACCTTTGGTGCAGTCTGGACGTATATTTAAAGAAGAGGAAAGTTTAACTTTATGGATTTCAGACGACTATAATAAGATCCCCGTTCGGATAAAAGCAACACTTTTGGTAGGGTCTTTAAAAGCGGATTTGGAAGATTACAAAGGGTTAAATAATCCGTTTAAATTAAAAGCAAAATGACAATAAATGATACCACAGCATCAATTTTAGATGAAATTGATCAAAAATTCCAGCAGATTAATCAAAAAACGGAAACCCATCTTGAAGGATTGCTTTGGTCAAAACCAATAACATATTGGGATTATATACAGACAGATGCTTTATTGAATCTGCAGATTCAGAGAACAACACTGCCCGATGAAATGGTTTTTATAATGTATCATCAAGTCAATGAACTGCTTTTTAAAATGATACTTTGGGAAATGCATCAGATTTCCTATGCTGAAAAATTGACGGCAGTTTTTTTTACCGAAAGGTTAATGAGAATCAGCCGATACTTTGATATGCTTACCACTTCTTTTGATATTATGGGCGATGGAATGGAGGTAGAGCAATACATGAAGTTTAGAAATACGCTGACTCCGGCAAGCGGTTTTCAAAGCGCACAGTACAGAATGATAGAGATTGCTTCCACGGATTTAATTAATCTTATCGATTACCGTTTTCGTTCCACTATTGACCGAAATACGCCTTATGAACACGCCTTGGATCATATGTATTGGCAGGCTGCAGGAAAGGATCATCAAACAGGCGAGAAGTCCTATTTACTTTTAGAATTTGAACGTAAATACAAAGCGGCATTTATAACTCAAATGAAAGAATACAACACGATAAACCTTTGGCAGAAATTCAAACAGCTGCCAGATACTGACCGTGAAAATCCCGAATTAGTTAAGGCGATGCGTCATTATGACCATACAGTAAATGTTACTTGGGTTATGGGACATCTGAATGCTGCCAGAAAATATATTGATAACGGTAAAGGAGACGGTGAAGCCACCGGCGGGAGCGATTGGAAAAAATATATGCACCCTAGATACCAAAGAAGGATTTTTTTTCCTGAGCTTTGGAGTAAGGAAGAACTAGCTAATTGGGGTGTAGAAAACTAAAGATAAAAAGAGATAATTTGAAAAAGATAATTGTAATTGCGGCAGTCCTTTTTTCCTTAATTTCTTGTGATAAAGATAAGGAAGCTGTAGAAAATCATGTGATTCCAAAATCTAAAAAAAGTGATTTTGGATTTAAGTTTTCGGATTTTAATGTTGTTCTGGATTCGGTAAAACCTGGAGATACTTTTGGAAGCATTCTGCAGAATCAAAATATTGGCGATAAAAAAGTATTTGATATTGTAGCTCAGGTAAAAGATACTTTTGATGTGCGTACCATTAGAATTAATAAAAAGTATACACTGCTTCGTTCCAAGAATAAAACGAACACTTTAAATGTTTTTATCTACCAGCCCGATGCGCTTCATTATTATGTAATAGATTTAAGGGATTCAATTGCAAAAGCTTCTAAAAAAACAAAACCTTTAACATTAAAACGCAGAACCATTGGCGGTGTATTAAAAGGGTCCTTATCTGAAACTTTAGATAACGCAAAAGTGGAAGGTGCTCTAGCGAGTAAAATTTCTAAGATTTTTGCATGGTCTATTGATTTCTTTAAAGTTAAAAAAGGAGACCGTTTTGGTTTGACTTTTACTGAGCGCTATATTAACGATTCTATTTATGACGGTGTTGACAGTCTTCAGGCAGCTTTTTTTGAATATAAAGGCAAAATTATTTATGCTTTTCCATTCGAACAAAATCAAGGGTCAGGAAGTGTCGATTATTATGATGAAGATGGAAAAACACTGAAGAATTTCTTTCTTAAGACACCAATTAAATTTAGTCACATTACCTCTCATTTTAGTGCTAATCGTTTTCATCCTGTACAGCAGATCTGGAAAGCGCATAAAGGAACTGATTATGCAGCACCATATGGAACACCTATCTCAACTACAGCAGCAGGTATTGTAGAGCAAACAGGTTATACTGCGGGTAATGGAAATTTTGTAAAAGTGAAGCATAATAAGGTCTATTCGACTCAATATTTACATATGTCCAGAATATTAGTGCGACGCGGACAACATGTGACTCAAGGACAGACTATTGGTTTAGTAGGAAGTACAGGGCTGGCTACAGGACCGCATGTATGTTACCGTTTTTGGAAAAATGGAGTGCAAGTCGATGCTTTACGATTAAAATTGCCTAATGGAGAACCAATGAATCCAAAAAATAAAGCAAGATTTTTGAAGAAAATAGAGCATTTAAAATTTGAATTGGATAGCGTATCTAATTTGTAATAAAAAATTTCAGGGTATTTCAAGAGTTAAATTGTTATTCTCAAATTGAATTTATTTTTAGGGGGTTTAAGTGTTCTCACTTTCGAAAAATATTTTAGCCACAGATTCACAGATTAAAAAGGATTTAAAATTTGTGTATCTGAGGCTGTTTTTTTATTGTTATATAATTGTCTGATTTTAGTCCATTCAAACTTAATTCAGTAAATTTGCACAACATAAAAAATAAGAATAAAATGGCTTTAAATACAATAAACCCAACCGAAACTTCTGCCTGGAAAAAACTTCAGGCACACTATACTGAAATACAAAATGCTTCAATGGCAGCAATGTTTCAAGCTGACTCATCAAGAACCGAAAAGTTTCATTTGAAATGGAATGATTTTTTAGTTGATTACTCTAAAAACAGAATTAGTCAAGAAACTATTGATTTGCTGCTTGAATTAGCAGATGAAACTGGTTTGAAAAGTGCTGTTGCTGATTATTTTGGCGGAGAAATTATCAATCAAACGGAAGGCAGAGCTGTTCTGCACACTGCTTTGAGAGCTCCGGCATCTGCTGTAATCAATGTAGACGGCGTGAATGTGATGCCAGAAGTATATGAAGTAAAGAATAAAGTAAAATCGTTTACTAACGAAGTTACTTCAGGACAAAGAACAGGTTATACAGGAAAAGCATTTACTGATGTTGTTAATATAGGTATCGGCGGTTCTGATTTGGGGCCAGTTATGGCTGTTGAAGCTCTGCAATACTATAAAAATCATTTAAACGTACATTTTGCATCGAATGTTGATGGAGATCACGTAAATGAAATCATTAAAAAACTAAATCCTGAAACTACTTTATTTGTTATTGTTTCTAAAACTTTTACAACTCAGGAAACTTTAACTAACTCAGAAACTATAAAGGCTTGGTTTTTAAAATCAGCTAAGCAGGAAGATGTCGCTAAACACTTTGTGGCTGTTTCTACTAATATTCAAAAAGTAACTGAATTTGGTATCAACCCAGAAAACGTATTCCCAATGTGGGATTGGGTTGGAGGACGTTTTTCTTTATGGAGTGCAGTAGGTCTTTCAATAAGTCTGGCAGTTGGTTTTGATAACTTTAATGATTTGTTGGTTGGAGCTAATGAAATGGATGAGCATTTCAAAACAGCTGATTTTGACAAAAACATACCAGTAATATTAGCATTGTTAAGCGTTTGGTACAATAATTTCTTTGGAGCCGAAAGTGAAGCCTTGATTCCTTATACACAATATTTACAGAAACTGGCTCCTTATTTACAGCAGGGAACAATGGAAAGTAATGGTAAAAGTGTTGGCCGTGACGGGAAGCCTGTAAATTATGAAACAGGGACCATTATTTGGGGTGAACCAGGAACCAATGCACAGCACGCGTTTTTTCAGTTAATTCACCAAGGGACTAAATTGATTCCTTCGGATTTTATTGGATTCGTAAAACCATTATACGGAGATGAAGATCACCATGACAAATTAATGTCGAACTTTTTTGCGCAGACAGAAGCTTTGATGAATGGAAAATCTCAAGAACAGGTTCAGGCAGAATTTGATAAACAAGGATTAAGCGCAGAAAAGGCAAGTGCACTTTTGCCTTTCAAAGTATTTACAGGAAATAAACCAACTAATACAATTTTGATTCAAAAGCTGACGCCAAAATCTTTAGGTTCATTGATTGCCATGTATGAGCATAAAATTTTCGTACAGGGAATTATATGGAACATTTTTAGTTTTGACCAATGGGGAGTTGAACTAGGGAAGCAGTTAGCTAATTCTATTTTAGAGGAAATTAATTCTAAAACGGTAAAAACCCATGATAGTTCGACTACTTTTTTACTTAACCATTTTTTAAAAAACAAGTAGATTCTTTAGTATCACGTTAAGAAATTAAAAAGCCCTGATATTCGAATATCGGGGCTTTTTTTATTGGTTTCAAAAGAGTTTTTTTTTAAATAATTCAAATCAAAACGATTGTTATTGAAATTTTAATTATGACATTCTTGTTTATTTTAGTTAAATTATAGATAAAAACTAAAATATTAATTAATAAATACGGATATGGTTATTTAGTATGCATGTATAGTAAAAGAAGCAATTTCTTAAAGCATTGTTAACATTTATTCGTTTAAATGTTATAATTTTGCCAAAAATATTTAAACTAAAACAAAACACAAACATTCAAGAAAATGAAAAAAATTATTTTTATTTTGATTATTTTTCTCTCGGTTTTAGGTCAGGCTCAAGTTACGAGTTCGGCAATTTCTGGAACAGTTAGATCAGAAACGGGGCAAGGACTCCCAGGAGCAACTGTTGAAATTGTTCACAAGCCAACAGGGACAAAATACTTTTCAAATACAGGTTATGACGGTGGTTATGCTGCGCAAGGTTTAAGACCAGGAGGGCCTTATACAGTTAAAGTTACTTATATTGGTTATAAGACAACTGAGATTACTGATGTCAATGTAGGTTTAGGTAATAACCTTACTGTGAATGTAAATATTCAACAAGAATCAAGTGCCCTTAAAGAAGTTGTGGTTACTACAAAAACAAAAGGCAATTTTAATAAAGGAAAAACAGGTGCATCACAACAATTTTCTAATAGAGAGATTTCAGCTGTACCAGTATTAGGAGCTCGTTCTATAAATTCGGTTACTAAATATAATGCTAATGCAGGTGCAAACGGAACTTTTGGTGGTCAGGATTCAAGATTAAATAACTTTACTATTGATGGTTCGGTATTTAATAATGGATTTGGACTAGGGAGCGATTCTCAAGCTGGAGGTAGAACAGGTTCAACGGCAATTTCATTAGATGCTATTGAACAATTGCAAGTAAGTGTGGCGCCATATGATGTTCGTCAGTCAGGATTTTTAGGATCAGGAATTAATGCTGTGACTAAAAGTGGTACAAATGAAATTGAAGGATCTGTTTATAACTCATTTAGAAATAATGGTAAAAACTATATTGGGAATCACGCTGGTGATGTGAAAGTAACTTCAGGTAAATTTGACGAAACGGTATGGGGAGCTCGTATTGGAGCGCCAATCATTAAAGATAAATTATTCTTTTTTGGAAATTTTGAAAAAATTGAAAATATTAGCCCTGCTACAAACTGGACATCTACAGGATCTCCTAATCCAAGTGGACAAATTTCTCTTCCAACGTATACTGAAATGCAGACTCTTTCTAATTTTATGAAAGAGAAATTTGGTTATGATACAGGCGCATGGGAAAATTATGATGCCAAAAAAAGTTCAAAAAAATTCTTAGGTAGAATTGATTGGAATATTAATGATAATCATAAGCTTACTGCAAGATACGTTCATCATGATTCTTCGTCTGATGAATTAACATCTAATTCAAATTCATTAGGTTTTGGAAATAGAAGAACAAGTTCTTTGGCTATGTCATTCCAAAATAGCGGTTATACTATTTTAGACAATACTAGATCTATTGTAATAGAGTTAAACAGTAAATTAAGCAATTCTTGGTACAATAACTTTATTGGAGGTTACGACAAGCAGATAGAAGACAGAGGTTTACAAGGAGGAGGTCTGTTCCCAACTATCGATATTAAACAAGGATCGGCAACTTACATTTCAGTTGGTTTAGATCCTTTTACTCAAGGGAATAAACTTAATTATTCAACTTTACACTTCACTGATAATTTGACTAAAACTATCGGAAAACATTCTTTAGTATTTGGTGCAAATTTCGAATATTTTAAATCTGAAAATTTATTTTTCTCAGGATCAAACGGTGTTTACATCTTTAACTCGTTAACTGATTTTTACGCGGCTGCTAATCAGTCTGTTGCAAATGCTGGTGCTCCATCATCTGTAAGTCTTACTTCACCTGCACGTTTTCAATACAAATATTCTGCCTTACCAGGTGGTGCAGAACCTTGGCAAATATTAAAATCTAACAAGTTAGATTTATATGCTCAGGATGAAATGAAGTTAAGTGACAAATTCAAATTTACGGTAGGTTTAAGAGTTTCAAGAGTTTGGTATGCTGATACAGCATTAGAGAATCCAACAGTAACTGCGATGACTTTTGCTAATGGTGAAAAATTGAATACAGGTGATATGCCGGATGCAGCATATTTATTTGAACCTAGAGTTGGTTTCAATCTTGACTTAAAAGGAGATGCTGTTACAATAGTTCGAGGTGGTTCGGGTATATTTACTGGTAGATCTCCTGCAGTATATATATCAAATCAAGTTGGTAATAATGGTGTACTTACAGGTTCAGTAGATGCTAGTGGTGCTGCTTTGGTAGCGGGAGGATATGGTTTTACTCCAAGACCTGCTGATTATTTTACTCCAGCAACACCTACTGCTCCATCTTTTTATGATTTATCTTTTAATGATAAAAAATTTAAATCTCCTCAGGTTTGGAAAACTACTTTGGCTGTTGATCAAAAGCTTCTATATGGATTTACAGGTACTGTTGAGGCAATTATTCAAAAAAACATTAATGCTATTCACTATTACAATGCCAACTTTGATGCTCCAGTAGGAACTTTCAGTGGTACTGACAACAGACCAAGATATGCTCGTAATGATAATGGTGTACGTGTAAATGATAATGTTTCAAATGGAATCGTTTTAACAAACTCTAATGAAGGATATTTTTATTCTACTACATTTAAATTAGAATATCCATACCAAAAAGGACTTTGGGGATCATTCGCCTATACTCATTCTAAAGCTACTGATTTAATTTCTCCAGGGTCAGTTGCTTCTGGTTCTTGGACTGGTGCTAGATCTGTAAATGGTAATAATGATTTAGAAGTGTCAAATTCAAATAACAATACGCCAAATCGTTTAGTAGGTGTTATTGGTTATAGAATTGAATATGGTAAAGGTCTAGGTGGTGCAACTTCGATAAATTTAGGATATATTGGAGAACAAGCAAATCCGTTTTCTTACACATATAGTGGTGATATGAATGGAGATAGAGTTAGTGCAAATGATTTAATCTATGTGCCAAATAGTGCAAATGAGCTTCGTTTTGTTCCTCTTGTAGTAACTAGTACTAATACCGTAACTGGAGTTACAACAACTAGAACTTATACAGAGGCGGAACAAAGAACTGCATTTGATGCTTATATCGATCAAGACAAGTATCTACGTACAAGAAGAGGTCAATATGCTCAAAGAAATGAATCTGTTTTGCCGATGTTACATAGATTAGATTTGTCTGTAACTCAAGATTTTTATGTAAAAATAGCAGGTAAAAAGAATAGTTTCCAGTTTAGAGCAGATATCTTAAACTTTACAAATATGCTAAATAAAGATTGGGGAGTATCTCAAAGAGCAACAAATTCTAACGTTTTAGCTTTTTCTTCTGCAACAACAGCAAATGTTCCCCAGTATACTCTTGCTACACAAACAGATGCTGATGGAAATAGATTCTTGATTAAAGATACTTACCAAAAAAATACTTCAGTTTCAGATGTTTGGCAAGCACAGTTTACACTTAGATATATATTTGGAAAATAATATTTATTTAGAATGGCTAGATTTTAAAACCACGTTGCAAAACGTGGTTTTTTTATGCTTTTTTTGTTATATTTGTTTAAATTAAAAAACTTTTTATGTATAATATTTTACAAAAATTTCACTCAGGCTGGGCTTATATTGCATTGTTAGTTCTTGTTATTGCAGTTGTTAATGCTATAATAGGAATGTCATCCAAAAAAGAATTTACCCCAAAAGACAGAAAAATTGGCTTATTCGGATTAATTGGAATACATGTTCAATTACTAGCTGGTATAATACTTTATTTTGTTTCTCCGCTAGGATTGGCATCTTTTGGACAAATGTCTGACAAAGCTTTACGCTTAACTTCTTTAGAACACCCGCTGATCAACTTAATTGCAGTCGCCCTAATTACAATTGGCTGGTCAAAACATAAAAAATTAACTTCAAGCGAATCAAAATTTAAAACCTTTTCTATTTTTTATGGTTTAGGATTGTTGCTTATTTTAAGCAGGATTCCTTGGTCATTGTGGTTATAAACCAAATTTAAAAATCCTGAAAAGGATTTTTTTTTACCCATATTTTTTTTGCCTTTCAAAGTTTCACCTAATAAACTATAAATGAAAAAAATAATCACACTTTCATTTTTACTAGCCAATGTTTGGGTAGTAAGCAGTCAAAGTACTATTATTACAAGCAAAAAATTTTCCATTAATAAAGACACTGTAAAAAAAACTGTAAAAGTTGCAGAAAAAGTTATTGAACCAGTTGCTATCGCCCCAGATACTGTAATTGTTGAAACTGGAAAGTTTGTATTTTTTAAAAAAGATGCCCACGCCTCTTATTACCATGATAAATTTAATGGTAAAAAAACGGCCAGCGGAAAACGGTTTGATAACCAAAAGTTATCAGCTGCACATCGAAAATTCCCCTTTGGAACCAAACTGCGGATTACCAATGAAGCCAATGGTAAATCTGTAATTGTGGAGGTAATTGACAGAGGTCCTTTTGCAAGAGGAAGAGAAATCGACTTAAGCAAAAGAGCTTTTATGGAAATTGCATCCAATAAAAGCAGCGGAGCCGTAATCGTAAAAATTGAAGAGTTACGAAAATGATAGTTTTTTAGTGATTTATGAAAAACTAATTACTAAGGATGCAGCCAGCTTTTAAACGGATTTTTGCTCAAATAAGCATTGTAATATCTTTTGTCACTGGTAACATCTTTATCCAGCCAGATTGGTTTTTTGAAAGATTCAGTTTCTGACCTTAATTCGATTTCGGCCATAATTAAACCTTCGTTCTCACCATAAAATTCATCAATTTCTATAATATGACTGCCCGATTTTACTTCAAATCGGGTTTTGTCGATTACGCCTGTTTCGCATAATAGCAATAATTTTTCGGCATCGGCTGCAGGAATCTCTTTTTCCCATTCAAAACGTGACATGCCAGATTCATTAGAAATTCCTTTTATAGTCAAAAAACCTTTACTGCCTTTTATACGTACCCGAACAGTTCTTTCGGGAACAGAACTCAAATAGCCTTGCTTTATTCGGTTCTGAGCAAAAGCTTCTGCCTTAAATGCGTCTGATGTAACCAAAAATTTTCTTTCTATTTCTATCATTTTGAATATTTTTTTAGGAGTTTTATCCAGCTGTACACTATGTCTTTTTTTTTAAAATAAAAAGGTAATTGCGAAAGCAATTTTGCATCTGGACTAGTAAAAGTTCCAGAGCATTCGCTTTTAAAAGTTTCTGACACGAATTACAGAATTAAGGCTGCTGTTTAATTACACAAAATATTCAAAACTGTAAAAAATTGTAAAATTCGGTTTCAATTTTGATAAGAATTAGTGTTAATTGGTGAAATTCGTGTTTATCTTTTTTAAATGCGAATGCCGTGTAAAAGCTCAAAGGTATTCATTTATTTTTTAACAGTTTTATCATTCTATTTCGTTTAAAACGTTTCTAAATTTGTGATATGCCAGAACCAATTCCACATAGAAAGATTATACACATCGATATGGATGCGTTTTATGCATCGGTGGAGCAGATGGATAATCCTGAATTGCGTGGAAAGCCTATTGCTGTTGGAGGTGAAGAAAACCGCGGAGTAGTTTCGGCAGCAAGTTATGAAGCTCGGAAGTTTGGCGTTCGGAGTGCTATAAGCGGTGTTTTGGCCAAAAAAAACTGTCCTGAACTTATCTTTGTAAGACCCCGTTTTGATCGGTACAGAGAAATTTCAAAAAAAATACATAAGATTTTCCAAGATTATACAGATTTGATAGAACCTTTATCTCTGGATGAAGCTTATTTGGATGTAACCAAAAATAAAAAAGGAAATCCCAGTGCTACATTATTGGCACAGGAAATTAGGATGCGGATATTTAATGAAGTCGGTTTAACAGCTTCGGCTGGGATTTCGGTTAATAAATTTGTTGCCAAAATAGCAAGTGATTATAATAAGCCAAATGGGCAGAAAACGGTTAATCCTGATGAAGTTATTGCTTTTTTAGAACAGCTGCCTATTCAAAAATTTTATGGAGTAGGGAAAGTCACGGCCGAAAAAATGTTTCAGCTTGGTATTTTTAGCGGTTTGGATCTTAAAAACAGACCTATCGAATTTCTAGAAAAGCACTTTGGCAAATCGGGAAGTTTTTATTATAATGTAGTGAGGGGCATTCACAACAGTGAAGTTAAATCCAATCGTATCGCCAAATCGGTTGCGGCCGAATACACTTTTGACAGCAACCTTTCTTCAGAGATATTTATGGTGGAAAAACTCGAGAAAATAGCATCTGAACTGGAACGCCGTTTAAAAAAGCATAAAATTTCAGGAAAAACAGTCACTCTCAAAATCAAATACAGCGATTTTACCCAGCAGACGCGCAGTAAAACCATGCCTTATTTTATTTCTGATAAATCATTGATTTTTGAAACAGTCAAAGAGTTATTGTATCAGGAAAGAATGAAGGATTCGGTACGGCTGTTAGGTATTTCTTTGAGCAATTTGAATACTGAAATCAAGAAAACAATTGTGGTACAGCTTAAATTTGATTTCTAGCCGAAGCTGTGAATTTCTTTATTGCTGTTGCTGCTGTTCGATATAACTTATCTGCTCGTTTATTTCCTGCGGGATTTTTTCGAGCTGAACATCATTCATTTCTTCATAATGACGCCCGTCTTCGTATCCTATTGAAACACTAACGGACAGGGTTTGTCTTGCTAATCCTTTGAAAGTCCCTTTGATTAAAGTACAATCATAAAAATTTCTGCCCACAGATAGTTTAACATGGTTGTCCATTGTCCAGATATTATTGGTCGGATCCAGTCCAAGCCAGCCTTGGATTGGGGAATAAATTTCGACCCAGGCATGTGTGGCACCTTCACCTCTTAGCCCGCTTTCGTTGGGGCATACATAACCGCTTACATATCGGGAAGGAATTCCGGCAGTTCTTAAAAACTGCAGTAAGATGTGAGCAAAATCCTGGCAGACACCTTTTTTTAACTCCAAAATTTCATCTATAGTTGTTTCTATATTGGTGATTCCTTTGGTATAGGTAAAATGGTTAAATATATATTCATTGCACAACTGGGCAACGGTAATAATTGAGCTGTTGGCGAGATCAAAACCTGCCAAAACAGTGTCTATATCCTGTTGTTTTGTGATCGTTTCGGGATAGCTGAGTCTTAATAAGGTGATGTCGTTATTTTTTTCTTCTTCTAAATCTTTTACAGTAATGGCATCGATTTCGGGAATTTTGAGCGAATGGTTTACCTTGACAGTCATTCGGGATTCGATAGCCATTTCATTATGAGATTCCAGATTATTGAAATTAGCGGCTAGGTTGCCGTAATAATCTCTAAAATAAGCTATTTCGGGATCATGTGAAATCAAGAGCTGATGGTCAAGTACTTCCTGATCCTTAAAATGATGAGGAAATAAACGGATTTCGTTTATACTTTCTTTTATAGGCAAGCTGTATTGATATTTAGTGATATGTGTTATTTTAAATATTGCCATAAAATGTTAAGTATAGGAGAAAAATAATTTTGAAAAATCGACAGAAAACTGATTGAGCTGTGTTTTGGTAGTTTCTAAAACCTCTTCTAATTGTTTGTTGGTCATGTGATGATAATCCGTATAAACGATGTAGCTTTTTAACCTTCCAAATTGATTGTACAATGTTCGGGCTTCACTTATTTCGCTGTCTTTTACAAGGTTGTCCAAATATTTATTGATCAAGTCCAATGTAAAAATTACAGAATGTGCAAAATCATAATTAAAAATAACATGTTCAACTATTTTTCGGTTATGTTTAATGTTGCTGTAGCTCTTCAGATACAGTTCATAGCCAGATAATGAAAGCAAGAGCCTTTTCCAGTACATTACATCTTCGTTTCCGTCCAGATTGTAATTGATAGGAATATAATAGGCCTGCGTCATGGAAATAGTCTGCAGACATCGTTCAATTAGTTTTCCAATATTCGAAAAACTCCAGCCAAGTCCTCTAGGCATTGTAACATGGAAAATACCGTTGTAAAGCAATAGTTCTTTATTAAGTTTGTTTACAACCTTTAAAGCGTCAGAGCTTTCCAGTTTTCTAGGAAGATCGGGTGAATTCATATAATGGTAGAGCGAATTGATATGCTCCCAAAGTTCTTTGGTAATTTTATCCTGTGATCCTCTTGCATTTTCACGTGCTTTTACAACCAGATTTTTAACCGAATTGTGATTTTGACTGTCACAAATAATATATTTTAAAATAAAGGCAGTATCGTTTTGTACTTCTTCTATCTGATTGTACGTTAAATTGGTGTAATAGTTTAACAGGGGTTTGTAACCTTGACAATCATCGGTTTCTTTGTCAAATGACAGTATGTAACTTGTGTTAAGAGTAAGCAGCATGCCATCAGTTCTTTCCATATATCTGTTGAGCCAGAACATTCCGTCTGCAACACGGCTTAGCATATTTGCTTTCATTAGAATCGATTTTTAAAATTGGGATAAATTGCGTTAGATTTTTAGAAATCGTATGATTGTATTTTCTTCTGATGTTTCAAACTAGATTCATCAGAAGAAAATTAAGCTAAAACCAATCCTTTGCTTTAGCATTTGTATATAATCGGTTCGACTATAGTTTCGATAATGGATTCTATAATTGGATTATGCGATTCCATTTTAACTGTTATTTCTTTTTTCATCGAATGATTTGAAATGATTGAGGTTTCTGTGTTGAGTAAAAACATCCCGTTTGTAGCTCCGCTTGTCATAATTGTTTTCATAGATAAAAAATTTATTGGTTATAATTTATATTGAAATACTGTTTTGGTTTATTGCTGTTTAAAAATTAAAAAAGCTGCATTTGATTTTCTTTACAAATTCTATGATTTTATTTTCTGAAGTGGTGGTTGTGATAGTTTCCAATTTTGGTACAGTTACCGTTTCAGTAAACTTTATTTTCTGCTTTTTTATTTTTTTTGCTTTTTTTGCTTTTTTTTTGCGCGGTTCTATTTCTATATTTATTCCGTCAAAAGGATCTGCAAGAGGATCAAAAACTATATTTTGTGATAATGTTGCATTTGAGGTTTCATCATCTTTTGCATCATTAGTGATGACTTTAATTTTTTTTGGTTCAGGATGATTTATATGTTCAATAACCATCTCTGGTAAAAAGGCAAACATTGTTTTGTCTTTTTTTTCTGTGTTTGTTGTATTCTTTTCCATTTTGATTCATTTTAAAAAATTAAAACGAAATTACTTTATGATCCAAGTGTCTTTACTCCCTCCTCCCTGCGAAGAATTTACGACCAATGAACCTTCGGTTAGTGCGACTCGAGTAAGGCCTCCAGGTACAATTTCTACTCCATTGGGTCCGCATAAAGCGTAAGGTCTTAAATCAACATGGCGTAATTTCAATTGGCCGTCGATTAAACATGGGACAGTGCTAAGCTGAATAATAGGTTGTGCTATAAAATTTCTAGGGTTTGCAAGAATGGCAGTTTTTCCATTTTCAAGTTCTTCTTGTGTTGCTTTGTTTCCCATAATCATTCCGTATCCGCCGCTTCCATTGGTTTCTTTGATTACCATATTTTCCATGTCGGCAAATACTAGTTCTCTTTCTTCTGGGTTTTCCATTTGGTATGTTGGAACATTTTTAAGAATGGGTTCTTCGTTGAGATAATATTTTATCATATCCGGAACATAAGCATAGACAGCCTTGTCATCGGCAACACCATTGCCTACAGCATTTACCAGAGCTACATTTCCGTGACGATAGGCGCTGATTAGTCCTGGGACTCCCAGTGTACTTTCGGGTTTAAAAACCAATGGATCGAGATAATCATCATCCAGACGTCTGTAAATCACATCCACCTGCTGTAAGCCCGAAGTGGTTTTCATATAGACTTTATTGTTATTAACCACTAGATCCCTTCCTTCTACAAGCGGAATTCCCATTTGTCTTGCCAGAAAAGTATGTTCATAGTATGCCGAATTATAAACGCCAGGCGTAAGCAGCACCACATTGGGTTTAGATACATTTCGAGGTGAAAGCGAAATCAATATGTTGTGGAAAATATTTGGATAGTTTCCAACAGTGCTTACTTTATTGGTTGCAAGCATGTCAGGGAAAATACGTTTTGTAATTTCTCTATTTTCCAGCATATAGCTTACACCGCTTGGGCATCTGAGATTGTCTTCCAGAACATAGAATTCTCCTTTGGCACCGCGTATTAAGTCGATTCCAGCGATATGGACGTGTATATTGTGAGGCACTTTTATTCCGTGAACTTCTTGTATATAATGTGGGCACGAGGCAACTAATGAAGCGGGAATTACTCCTGCTTTTATAATATGCTGTCCGTTATAAACATCTTCCAAAAATAAATTAAGTGCTTTTAACCGCTGTTTGATTCCTGCTTCTACTTCGCTCCATTCCGCTTTTGTGATGATTCTGGGAATAATGTCAAAGGGGAAAATTCGTTCTATTCCTTGGTTGTCATCACTGTAAACAGTAAATGTTATCCCTTGGTTCATGAATAAATCTGAAGCTTGCAGCTGTTTGTCATTTAAATTTTCCTGACTTAAGTTTTGCAGAGTATGCAGTACTTGAGTATAAGAATTTCTTACTCCTTCATTAGAGAACATTTCGTCCCAGCCTTTTGGGTTTAATTGCGGCATCAGTTTCATCATATTTCCCTAGTATTAAATAATTAACAATTTTGTGTAAAAGGGTCTATTTTGCCTAGTCTTTGGTCTAAGTTATTAAATTATTATTAGTAAAAATGATATTTGTGTGATTATTTTTTAATTTATGTTGTTTTGTGTTTTAAGCTGTTTTTTTTTAATAATTCTAATTTTTTTGATTGCATTTTTTTTAGAATTCGCATTATAAAGTTTTGGAAACCAGAAGATCTTTTGTTTTAATAAACGAATGGAATATATTTTTGGGACCAATGTTTTTACCAGGAAACAAGAGAAATGAAACAGGAAGTATATTATTTACTTGTATGTTATAATGTTGAATTTTTACTGCCGTATCTTGAAACATGTTTTTTTGAAAGTATTGTAATTTTGGTTAATCCAAAAAAATACTTTTCAAATGGATATCGTGACTCCACAACAGCGTTCAAAGATTATGCGTGCCATAAAAAGCACGGGAACAAAACCTGAAATAAGGATTCAGAAAGCTTTGTGGCATTTAGGATACCGTTACCGCAAAAACAATAAGACTGTTTTTGGCAGACCAGACATTACATTCAAAACAAGGAAGATTGCAATATTTGTAGACAGCGAGTTTTTCCATTGCAAAGATTGAGAAACCATCAAGAAGCCTCAAACAAATGCCGAGTTTTGGCATAAGAAGATTGTCCGTAATATGGAACGAGATTTAGAGGTTAACAAATTCCTCACAGAAAATGGATGGACAGTGCTTCGCTTTTGGACTAATGAGATAAATAAAGATTTGGATACTTGTTTGTCAATAATAAAAATGGTGCTTGATAGCAAGTAAAACTTATTACATTGAACGTTATTTAGTTAAATCAGTAATTGGTAAATACCAAAAAAGCCACAGTGTTTCAACACAAAAAACACTGTGGCTTTTTTTTATTCTTTATGATAAGGACATCCTGAAGCCTGTGCAGAAGATTTAGTTTTATTTGAGCAAAACTGTTCCTCTATTAAACGTCTCTGATCCAAGGAAACATCTTCAATTTTACGAAGCGTATTTACCTGTATGTGTGGCCAGCTTGTCGTGCCACCGTCATCTCCAAAATCAAATTCAAAAAATATGATTTGTTCGTATTGCAGCTGAAGGATTTCCTTTCCGTCTTCTACAACCGTTTCAATCCACATTTTCATGTTCATTTCCACTGTGGGAACAAATCGATTTACAAAAGGAATATTTAAAATACCTCCTTGTGCTCCCGTTTTGTTTTTGGATGACATCTGAATAAGTACATAATTTTTTATATTTTCTCCAGTGTTGTTGTCGCGAAGGCGTAAATCTGGTCTCACGGAATAAGGATATAAAGGATGGGCCAGTATCCGTTGTGTATAAATTTTATTTTCTCCTGGATCATTTTCATCGTTAAGATCTTCAAACACCCATGCTGGTGCTGGTTTGTCAAGATTTATGGGATGAGTTTCACTTGCACCGGCTCCACCCATAGTTCTTGAAATCGAAAGATGGTCGTATTTCCAGGCTGCATCACCTTTAGGAAATTGTGGAGAGCCTTCATTCAAAAACGTTGGTCCTAATTGAACCAAATCTCCCAATAAAGTTATTGTGCTTCCATGTGGAATTACCCCACTTCGGGAAATAGAATAATCAGGTATAAAATATGGTCCTGTCTGGCCAGCTCCGGATTTAAGCTCTTTGGCTGCAATAATTTCAAGATATTCCCGTCCGTTTAAATTCTCCAGAGTTACATATTCTTTTTCACCTTTATCATTTACAATCAAGAAAAGTGTTTCATCTTGGAAACCGCTTTTATATAAATCTTTATTTGGATTATTTGGTGCTATCGGATGAATACCGCGGTCTTCTGTAATCGTTTTATTGGTAGCTGCATAATTGAACACATCACTAAGCCATAAATACATTCCGTTTTCTTCGTGGATTGGGGTGTATTTTAAGGAATTTTCGTCTGATACCTTATTTACGCTTTTAATGCTTTGTTCGTACTTTACCGCACCGCAAAATTGTTCGTTTGCACCCCCACGATTGCGAACTCCTCCTTCGACTAAGTCAAAAGTTAGTTTTTCTATATATTCCTCACATGCAAAACTATATTTCCCAGGAATGGTGCCTTGGCTTGTTCCTGGAGAAGGCAGAATGGTAGTATGGATGCCGCTTCCGATTGATTTATTATTATTTTGTCCATTGTGGTTGTAGCTGACCCATGTACCTTCTAATGCATTTAAAATACCATAATCCACATTGTTTACTACTTGTTGTAGTTTGTCTTCATTGAATGGCCTTATAGGATCTTCAATTACAAGTTTTGTATATCCTGACATCAGATTTTCTAATATACCTGTGCTGTCTTGGGCAGTTTCAAATAATGCTTCCTTTTTGTTTATATCCAAATTTTTGGCTACTTGAGGTAAATTTATCTCATCAGCAAAGTCTTTACGTTTTAACATGATATTATTTTTTAGAATTAATAGTGTATTCAAAGACTAGGTTCTGTTTTATCAGCCGAATAATTTATAGGGCTGAAATTGTTCTAGTCATTGGATAATTCAAAATTGTTGAAATAATAGGGCTGCAATATGAAAAAATGTTATAAAAGCTTGATATTTGACCATGAGAATATGTTTTTTAATCAGATGTTCAATATTAGGCTTCTGTCGTATTTGAAAAATTGGATGCTAAATTTGTAGACTTAATGTATTTCAATTCCGAGTTTAGAGAAAAAAAATTGGAACTGTATTTGATTAACTATGATATTAAGTATCTGTTTTTAGGATATGAATTTGGAGGTAATTTTTTTTTCGTTCAATTATAAACAAAAAAAAGACCATCATTTCTGATAGTCTTTTTTGCTCCCCCTCTTGGGCTCGAACCAAGGACCCTCTGATTAACAGTCAGATGCTCTAACCAACTGAGCTAAGGAGGAATCACCTTAAAGGTATGTATGTTTGCTAAAAAAGTTTGCTCCCCCTCTTGGGCTCGAACCAAGGACCCTCTGATTAACAGTCAGATGCTCTAACCAACTGAGCTAAGGAGGAAGTTGTTGCTCTTTTTAGCGAGTGCAAATATAGTCGAATTTTTAATTCTCCAAAAATATTTTCACTCTTTTTTTAAATATTTTTATTTGCCTGCGATTGCCTTGTAAATATCATTCCCATTAGCAAACAAAAGCAATGAGATAAGAAGTACAAAACCAACCATTTGGGCATTTTCAAGGAATTTGTCGCTTGGTTTTTTACCGCTTACGATTTCAAACAATAAAAACATTACATGACCGCCATCAAGCGCAGGAATAGGCAATAAGTTCATTACACCAAGGGCAATAGATAAAAATGCTGTTAATTTCCAGAAAATTTCCCAACTCCATGTGTCTGGAAAAGCTTTGTAAATAGCATGAAAACCGCCTACTTGTTTATAAGCTTTGGTTTCTGGATTGAACATCATTTTTAATTGTTTCCCATATCCTAAGAATTGATCTTTTCCTCTTTTCAATCCTGCAGGAATTGATTCAGCAAAGCTATATTCTATTTTAGTAACTTTAAATAGACCTAATTTTTTTAGAGAATCCAAATCAAGATTTAGCATAACGCCCAGTTTACCTTCCTTGGTAACCTTCACCTCAATTGGAACTACTTTATTGTCTCGTAAAACCGTTGCTGATAGTGTTTTTCCTTTATTTTCCTTTAAAATTGAAGTGACTTCATCATAATATCTGGCTGGTTTGCCATTTAATGTCTGCATAATGTCTTTTTCCTTCAATTGTTTATTTTGTGATGATGAAACATCCGAAATAACAAATGGCATTCTAATAGAAAACAATGATCCTTTTTCTTCTTTCGATAATTTATCTACCAAATCGATTGGCATTTTTATCGTTTGCTCTGCACCGTTTCTTTCAATCAAAACTTGTTTTGCAGTCAAGACTTTCATAGGCATATCGCTGTCAAACTTTAGAATTTTTTCACCGTCAACAGCAACAACTTTGTCCCCAGTTTTAAATCCTGCATTTATCAAGGCTTTATTTTCTATCAAAAGACCGTCTTTCATATCAGCATTCGCAATGTAGGAATCCCCATAAACAAAAGCCATACCTATATATATAATGAAAGCCAGTATAAAGTTTACTGTTACCCCGCCCAGCATAATAATCAAACGCTGCCAAGCCGGTTTAGAACGAAATTCCCAAGGCTGTGCAGGCAGGGCCATTTGTTCTTTGTCCATGCTTTCGTCAATCATTCCCGATATTTTCACGTAACCACCAAGAGGCAGCCATCCGATTCCGTATTCGGTTTCACCAATTTTCTTTTTAAACAGTGAATATTTTACGTCAAAAAATAAATAAAATTTTTCAACTCTGGTTTTAAATGCTTTGGCGGGAAGGAAATGCCCTAATTCGTGAAGTATAATAAGTAATGATAAGCTCAATAAAAATTGAGAAAGCTTGATAACTATTTCCATTTTTTAATTTTCGGTTCTTTAATGACGGACAAAAGTACTGTTTTCTATTTTATTAATTACGCAATATTTTTTGGTATCGCTTTAAAACTTTGTTAATTAATGTATTTTTCATTTTTAATTTGGCGTTAGTGCAATAACTTTGTTACAACTGGGCTCTTATATTTTTTTAGGAGCTGAAAGATTTGGCATTTTAGGAATAATGGTTCCCGCTCTTCGTTACAATCTTTTTATTTTTAAAGAAAAAATAAAAAGGATTTCCACTTCGATCGGGGCTAAAGATAAACATACTGCCTTTTTGCCAGTATCTACAATTACAATTAAATTCAGGTTTAAGTACTAACTATAATTTCATTTATGGCATCACAATTATTTTCTCCACTGCAAATAAAGAGTATCACGCTCAAAAACAGAATAGCAATTTCCCCAATGTGCCAGTATTCCGCCGATGAGGGTTTTGCCAACAATTGGCACTTAGTACATCTTGGAAGCCGTGCCACAGGAGGTGCGGGTTTAATCATTCAGGAAGCGACAGCCGTTTCTCCCGAAGCCAGAATTTCTCCCTCCGATTTGGGTTTATGGAGCGATGACCACATCAAAAAGTTAAAAAAAATCACCAAATTTATTATCAGTCAGGACTCCGTTCCCGGAATTCAACTCGCTCATGCCGGCCGAAAAGCCAGTGTTTCATCACCTTGGTACGGTAATAAAAAACTAGCTCAAAATCAAGGCGGGTGGGAAACTTTTGCTCCAAGTGCTATTGGTTATCATGACAATGTGCCGGCTCCTACAGCCTTGGACAAAGAAGGCATTCAAAAAGTAATCACCGATTTCAAACTGGCCACCCGAAGAGCAGTTGTTGCAGGTTATCAAGTATTGGAAATTCATGGAGCACACGGTTATTTACTGCACCAGTTTTTGTCTCCTTTAACAAATACAAGAACTGATGAATACGGAGGCAGTTTTGAAAACCGAATCCGATTTACACTAGAAATTCTCAAAGCAGTACAATCAGAATGGCCGAAAGAATTACCATTACTTGTACGAATCTCCGCTAGCGATTGGGCTGAAGGCGGATGGAATGTCGAAGAATCTATTGAATTATCCAAAATCTTAAAAGAAAAGGGAGTCGACTTAATAGATGTATCTTCAGGCGGATTGGTGTCGCATCAGCAGATTATTTTAGGACCAAGTTACCAAGTTCCTTTTGCCGAGCAAATAAAAAAGGAATCCAAAATAATGACAGGAGCCGTTGGTTTGATTACTACTTCGCAACAGGCTGAAGATATTGTAGCAAGCGGTAAAGCAGATTTAGTTTTGTTTGCCAGAGAGTCATTAAGAAACCCAAATATAGGCTTGGATTTTGCCCGTGAATTAGGAGTTGATGTTCAATGGCCGAAACAATACGAACGAGCAAAAAAGCAATAAGTAATTTTCCTGCAAGGTTTCCAAAACCTTGCAGGATTGCAAACTAATAATAAAATATATGCAAAAAATAAAAACCGCACTATTATCATACGGGATGTCTGGAAAAGTTTTCCATGCGCCATTTTTAGAACTGCATGAAGGATTTGAGTTGCTTGGTTCTTGGGAAAGAAGCAAACAATTAATACAATTGGACTACCCAAATGTAAAAAGTTTTGCCACGTTTGAAGAAGTGCTTCAAAGTGATGCTGACTTGGTTATTGTAAATACGCCAACCAGCACTCATTTCGATTACACAAAACAGGTTTTACTAGCAGGAAAACACGCCATTGTCGAAAAAGCATTTACCACTACGGTTGCCGAAGCTCAGGAATTGGCAGATATAGCCAAAGAAAAAGGATTGAAACTTTCGGTATTTCAAAACCGTAGATGGGACAGTGATTTAAAAACCGTACGGCAGATCGTTTCGAGCGACGTTCTTGGAGAATTAGTCGAAGCCGAGTTTCATTTCGATCGTTACAATCCAATTTTGAGTCCGAAAGTGCATAAAGAAACAGCTAATGCTGGAGCTGGAATTCTAAAGGATTTAGGACCGCATATCATTGATCAGGCATTGTATTTATTTGGATTTCCAAAAAGTGTTTTTGCCGATATCCGCATAACGAGAGAACATTCGTTGGTAGATGATTGGTTTGATATTCTGCTTTTTTATTCGGATTTTAGAGTGAGATTAAAAGCTGGTTTTTTTGTTAGAGAAGCCAATCCGGCCTATGTTGTTCACGGCAAAAAAGGTTCGTTCCTGAAACCTCGCGGTGATGTGCAGGAAGACGAATTGAAATTGGGCAAAAAACCAAACTTGGATACTTGGGGAACCGAACCAAAGGAACTGGAAGGCTTTTTGCATACCGAAATTAATGGCGAAATCATTAAGAAAAAAGTTCCAACACTTCAAGGGAATTATTATGATTATTTTGATGGTGTTTATCAGTCGATTGTAAATGATTCGTTCGAACCTGTCACAGCGCAGGACGGCACACGTGTAATGCAGATTATCGAGGCTTCCATTCAAAGCAGTGAACAGAAAAAAGCAATCGGCTTATAAAATTAAATATTTTGGATTCTAAAAATAGTCGCCACAGATTAGTTGATGGAAATTCTTTAAATCTGGCGGCAGATTACGAACTCGAATCATTGCTTTTTTTTCAAATTCTAAAAAAGCAAAATGTTGATTTTTAGCCCCGATGGAAGTGAAAATCCTTGTGGGCTGGGGTTCAGCCCACAAGATTGCAGCGGACAGCGGGAACCATATCTCCTAAAAATGACCCAAGCTTTCTGCTTCAAAAAAATTAACAATCAAATTATTGTCATTATTAAAAGTCCGTTATAAAAACCTTAAAAAAATCACTCAAAGAACTAATTTCGTTATAAAAGTTTCTATTTTTGAAGATTAAATACCCAAAATCATTTTCTTATGAAATATCATCAAATTGACTCTGCTCTTTTTATTAAAAACAGAGCAAAATTCATGTCTGCAATGAAACCTAATAGTGTAGCTGTATTTAATTCTAACGATATTTATCCAGTTTCTGCCGACAGCACCCTGCCTTTTGCACAGCATCGCGATATATTTTATTTGTCGGGAGTTGATCAGGAAGAGAGCGTTTTACTGCTTTTTCCAGATGCTCCGTATGAGAACCAAAGAGAAATTTTATTCCTAAAAGAAACCAGTGAGCATATTGCTATTTGGGAGGGCGAAAAACTAACCAAAGAGCGCGCTTTTGAAGTTTCGGGAGTTAAAACGGTTTATTGGCTGCAGGATTTCGAGAAAATTCTGAACGAAATGATGACTTACGCAGAAATAATGTACATCAATACCAACGAACACTACCGTGCTTCGGTCGAAACGGAAACCCGTGAGGCACGCTTTGTAAAATGGTGGAAAGACAAATATCCTGCGCATCAGGTTGCGAAAAGTAATCCAATATTACAGCGCATTCGTTCTGTAAAAGAATCGGAAGAATTAGATTTAATTCAAAATGCCTGTAATATTACCGAAAAAGGATTCAGAAGATTACTTTCATTTGTAAAACCAAACGTAACCGAATATGAGATTGAGGCTGAATTAATTCACGAATTCATACGTAACCGTTCCAAGGGTTTTGCCTACACGCCGATTATTGCTTCTGGAAACAATGCCAATGTTCTGCATTACATCGAAAATAACCAGCAATGCAAAGCAGGTGATTTAGTATTACTTGACGTTGCCGCCGAATACGCCAATTATTCGAGTGATTTAACACGTACAATTCCAGTTTCGGGACGTTATTCTGACAGACAGAAAGCGGTTTACAATGCGGTTTTGAGAGTTAAAAACGAAGCGACCAAAATGCTCACACCGGGAACACTCTGGAAACAATATCATGTAGAAGTGGGTAAAATCATGACATCGGAATTGCTTGGTTTGGGATTGATTGATAAAGCTGATGTGCAAAATGAAAACCCAGATTGGCCGGCTTACAAGAAATATTTCATGCACGGAACTTCGCACCACATGGGCTTAGATACGCATGATTACGGACTGTTGCACGAACCAATGAAAGCTAATATGGTTTTTACGGTTGAACCAGGAATTTACATTCCGGCAGAAGGCTTCGGAATCCGTTTGGAAGACAATGTGGTTGTTCAGGAAAAAGGTGAACCTTTCAACTTGATGAAAAATATTCCGATTGAAGTGGAAGAAATCGAAAGTTTGATGAATTCTTAGTTTTATAGAAAATAGAATATAGATTTTAGATAATAGACGGCTTGCGGTAATGCGAGCCGTTTTTTTTTCAATAAACCCAAATTTTTCATTTGAATTAACCACTTTTTCTATTTGCTGTATTATTTGTTTCACAAAGTCTCACAAAGAACACTCAGAGAAACACAAAGAATTAATGTGAATATTTTAAAGAAGCCTTTCTTTGAGAATCTTCATTTTTCTTTGTGTGTCTCTGTGAAATAATTTCATCATAAGAAATTTTGAAATTAATTCACATGCTGTTTTGTAACATTATAAATTCATTCCCGACTCATTCATAAAATCAAAACACAGAAATCATGCAAGCACACGAAATAGATTATCAAATATTTGGGGAAGAAATGCAGTATGTCGAAATAGAACTGGATCCGCAGGAAATAGTAATTGCCGAAGCGGGAAGTTTTATGATGATGGAAAACAACATACAAATGGAAACCATATTTGGCGATGGTTCACAACAGCAGGGTTCGGGTTTGTTTGGCAAGCTTTTAAACGCAGGAAAGAGAGTCCTTACTGGCGAAAGCTTGTTCATGACGGCATTCCTAAACCAAGGCTACACTAAAAGCAAAGTTTCATTTGCCTCGCCATATCCCGGAAAAATCCTTCCTATTGATTTAACGCAGTTTCAAGGGAAATTTATTTGTCAAAAAAGCTCTTTCCTTTGCGCTGCCAAAGGTGTTTCTGTCGGAATAGAATTCTCTCAAAAACTAGGACGTGGTCTTTTTGGCGGGGAAGGTTTTATCATGCAAAAGATAGAAGGAGACGGAATGGCATTCGTACATTCGGGAGGAACAATGGCCAAAAAAGAATTAGCTCATGGTGAAGTCCTAAAAGTCGATACGGGCTGTATCATTGGTTTTACCAAAGATGTTGATTATGATATCGAATTTATAGGTGGCATCAAGAATTCGATTTTTGGAGGCGAAGGCTTGTTTTATGCAACTTTAAAAGGACCAGGAACGGTTTACATACAATCATTGCCTTTCTCCAGATTGGCGGATCGTATTATTGCTTCAGCACCAAGAGCAGGCGGAAACAGTCGTGATGAAGGAAGTTTACTTGGCGGATTGGGGAATTTATTGGATGGTGATAATAGGTTTTAAAATAAATTAAATTTAAAAATAATTACGGCTTACTTATTGGTGAGCCGTAATTATTTTATAAAATGCTATACGCAAAATCGTATTTTGGATTATAAAGAATTAATTTTGCAATTGAAATATTCAACATAATTCTCATTCCATTGGAAACGCTTCTCTACAAAAACACACAAATATCCTATACTGATAACGGAAAAGGCACTGCAGTAGTCATGCTTCATGGATTTTTGGAAAATAAAACGATGTGGGATGTTTATGTTTCCGAATTAAGTAAAAAAAACCGAATCATAACCATCGATTTATTAGGTCACGGAGAAACCGAAAGTTTGGGCTACATCCAAACCATGGAAGAAAATGCCGATGTGGTTCATGCCGTTTTATCCAAATTAAAAATTCGAAAAGCAATTCTTGTAGGACATTCGATGGGTGGCTATGTTTCTTTGGCTTTCGCCGAATTGTATCCGGAGAAAATGAAAGGATTGGTGTTGCTCAATTCCACTTCCAAAGAAGACAGCTCCGAAAGAAAGAAAAACAGAGACCGTGCCATCAAAGCGGTCAAAAAAGATTACGAAACTTTCATCAGGCTTTCCATCGCTAATTTATTCAGTGAAGACAATAGAGAAAAACTAATCAAAAAAATCGAAGAAGTAAAAATTCAGGCTTTAAAAACACCTTTACAAGGAATAGTAGCGTCTCTAGAAGGAATGAAAATCCGTAAAGACAGGGAATTTCTGCTGCATACAACCACTTATCCAAAATTATTGATTTTAGGAAAAAAAGATCCTGTTCTCAATTATGAAGAAAATCTCGAGCAAATAAAAGGTACCCATATCGAATTGGTGACTTTTGGTGATGGTCACATGAGTTCGATAGAAAACCGAGAAGAATTACTTGCAGTTTTAAGTTCTTTTATCAAAACAATCTAAAGCATTCCTTTTTTTAGATATCCTTTTTCAATCAATTCTTCTTTGCAAAGCAAATGGTGTGCTTTGGCTTCTTTGAGCAAAATCAATCTGTTTGACACTTTGATTACATTTTCATAATTATGATCGGAAATGATTATCCCTTTTATTTTTGAATTCTCCATTATCAATTCATTTACCTTTTCGACCATTAAAGGTGATAGCCCATTATAAGGTTCATCGAGCAGAATAAATTTTGAAGAATTATTGAGAATAATTTTAATTTCTAAATACCGTAATTCACCACCAGATAAATGGGCGATTTTCTTCTCTACCATCGTATTAATCAATTGATCAGTATAAAACTCAGAAATCCTATCTTTGGTAACGGACAGTTCTATTGCTTTTTTTACTGAAAATACTTTAGGAATATAATTGTCCTGTGGCAAATAACTAATCTCGTTAAACAAATCCTTGGTCTTAGTTTTTACACTGCCATCAATTCTAACAAATTTAAAATCGGCAGATTCAATTCCGAAAATAATTTTTAACCTGAACTCGATTAATAATTTTGGTTGAAAATTTTGTAGAAAAAGGTAAAATTTAGTATATTTAAATTTCTGACAATTAAATATTTAACTAAACTCTACCTTATGATTTGTTTTGATAAAATTACAGATATTTTTTCTATTGTTGATGAATTTTGCAAAGATTTTGATAAAACCACACAGTCTTTTCTGCTAGGAAAACCTTCCAAACGTCCTTCGATTATGTCAAAATCAGAAGTAATTACAATTTATTTACTTTTTCATTTGAGTGGTTTTCGCTGTTTCAAGCATTATTACATTTTTTATGTCCAAAAGCATATGCAAAATGAATTTCCTAATACAGTTTCTTATAATCGCTTTTTAGAACTAATGCAAAGTGTTCTTTTGCCAATGACAATTTTTGCCAAAACCTGTTGCTTAGGCAATTGCACAGGCATTTCGTTTGTAGACTCAACACCAATTAGAGTTTGTAAAAACAAACGAATCAGTAGAAACAAAGTTTTTAAAGGTATTGCCACTACAGGGAAATCTACAATGGGCTGGTTTCATGGGTTTAAACTCCACATCATCATTAATGACAAAGGAGAATTGTTAAGTTTTGCTGTAACTCAAGCCAACGTAGATGATAGAGAGCCACTGAAAAATGAGGGCTTTTTGAATGCTATTTTCGGAAAACTATTTGGTGATAAAGGATATATAAGCGAGAAACTCTCTCAATTATTATTTGTTGATGGAATCCAATTAATTACAAGTATTCGAAATAATATGAAAAATAGTTTGATGGAAATGAGTGATAAAATTTTACTCCGTAAACGTTCAATAATAGAAACGGTTAACGATGAACTTAAAAATATTTGCCAAGTTGAACATTCTAGACATCGTTCATTTACCAACTTTTTGTCAAATCTTATCGCTGGAATAATTGCTTATAATTTTCTGCCTAAAAAACCTTCTTTGAAATACGAAACGATTAAAACTAACCAATTGGCTGTATTTTATTAATCGAGTTCAGGTTTTTAGCAAAGTTGATTTGCCTGAGCCATTTCTGCCCAAAAGGCCAATGATATCACTTGTCCCGCATTTCAAATAAACATCTGACAATATGTTTTTATTCTCAAAAGTTTTCTGAACACTGTCTATCTCCAATAAATGCTTTTTCAAAACAATAGCTTTATTAGATTAAAAACACACACAGAAATCAATAAAAAGACAAACGTAATACACCATGATGAAACCCAAAGCTGTATTCTGGAAATTTGATTGTTAAAATAAAACACGTATTCATTTTTAGAATATACTTCTTTAAAAAGCAGACTTAAAACAAAACCAAAACTGAGAATTGAATAATTAAAAGCGATAGATCCTCCAAAAAGAAAAACAAAAAAACTAGCCACAAGATTAATTGAAATTGTGCTTTTGAAAAACTCAAATAAGTTGAACCATTTCTTACTCATTTTTTATACAATTTTCTCCTCAAAAGGAATCGTCTGATCCAATATTTCACTCAATAACGAAACAATCTGCTCCAAATAATTCGATTGAATTTCACTGTTGATAATAGCAGTGCTTTCTTTTTCTTCTTTAATATTAAAAGGCAGAAAACCAGATTTTAAATTTTTAAAAGAGACAATTCCGGCTTCTATTGGTTTCCCATTAGCATTTGCTTCATACATGTAAGCGTAAGCCAAAACTTGGATAATTTTATCGTTTTTAATATCATCTGCCAATCCTTTCCAAGATTTAAGGGTAACATTCGTTTTTTCAACTTTACCGGTTTTGTAATCAATGATTCTGATGTTTCCGTTGCGTTCTTCAATTCTGTCCACATTCCCTTTTATCAAAACCGGAAATGGCAAACTTGGGTGTTCTAACTTCCTTTCAAAAGTCTTTTCAAGCTCGAGAATTTTTATGGCATCTCCACTTTTAATGCTTTCCAATTCCATTTTCAGGAAATTGAAGACATTGCGTTTTGCCACTTCAAAAGCCAATAAATTTCGCCCCTTTTTTATTTCACCTTCTTTGTAAACCAATTTGAATTGAATCAAAACTTCGGAATCAATTTTCTCGATACAATTTTTAATATCGATTTCCGAAATAAATTTGCCAATAAAAGGTTCATACAAAACACGCAAAGTCTCGTGAATAATTGTCCCCAAAGTATTCAGCGCAATATTTTCCTCTACCTCTTCGACTTCACTGATCCGTAATATCTTTTGAAAATAAAACTGAATAGGATTACGTATATAACTCGTCAACGCTGAAGGCGAAAATCCTTTTTCGGCAATTTCCTTCAAACGCATCATTACTTTTTCAGACTTTGGAATCACCATTGGCGAATACGCTGTTTCTGGTAAAACTGCATTGTAGATTTCGTGAGACAAATTGTGTTTTGGCTGTTTTTCAACTTCCAATTGGGTAATGAAACGGCTTTTTTCTCCTGCATCAAGTCCATCACTTTCCGTATTATAAAGCAAATAAATGTTTTTAGCTCGTTGTAACAAATGATAAAAGTGATAGGTGTAAATGGCATCTTTCTCTTTAAAAGTAGGCAAGCCCAACTCTCGCTTTACATCATAAGGAATGAATGAATTTTGCGATTTACCCGCTGGAAATTTCCCTTCATTCATCGAAGTTATAATCACGGTTTCAAAATCCAAAACCCTGCTTTCAAGCACACCCATAATCTGTAATCCATTTAAAGGTTCTCCCTCAAAAGAGACTTCTGCTAAATCAATTATTTGTTTATAAATTGCATAAAGTGTCTCGATTGAATCAATTACATTGTATTTGGAAAAGTAATTAATAAGTTTGTTAATCACTTTAAAAATAGCATACACAAAAGTTTTGGCTATTTTTTCCTCTTCATTTTCATTATTTAAATTATTCTTAACCTTTAACAGCAAACTAGAAATAATTTCAAGAACGGCAATTGAACCGTTCTCCCATTTTTGAAATAAAAGCAAAAATAAATCATTAGCATTATTGTTTAAGTCCAATAATTTGTGATGGCTGATAAACGTATAGTTATTTGAATTGATAATTCCAACTAATGCTTTTGTATTTGCATAAGGCTCGATCAAGGGATGGGTTAACACATCCAAAACATCCTTATAATAAAAAACATAACTGCTGTTTGTTCTGGACAGTGCATTGGTATGCATTTTGAACAACTTGGCAATTAAAATTTGTGCAGGATTATTTTTACCGGAATAACCCATAGTAATGTTTAACGCATTAACTGTAGTAGGTAATGAATATAACAGCGGAATTAACAAATTCTCCTCACCCAAAACAATGGCCACGTTATCTAGAGACTCCCTTGGATTATCTTTATTGATGCTTTCTATAATACTTCCAGCTATTTTGGCTTGACCAATTGTTTTTGGAGTACCGATAACTTGAATATTTTTAGTATTCGAAAAATCATCAGCTATCCATTCAAAAGGGTTTGACTTATAATGTTTCCAGCTTTCTTTAAAACGGCGGACAAATAAACCAGCATCATGATAAGGATCATTGAGAAATGTTTGATCAGCATCCCAATAAATTTTTGCCTGATCTGAAGCGATAAGATGCTGAATAATTTTTTCTTCAGAAGCATTCAAAGCGTTAAATCCAGCAAAAATAAATTGTTTGCCCGTTATCGATTTTGAAAAATTATTACTATTTTTAATTGCCTCCCTATATATTAACCCTTGATAACCAATGCCTTTTTCCAGTAAATGATCATAGAGAGAATTATAATATTTAGGCAATAGTTTCCAGAAATCAATGTAATTTTCCAATAATTGGGTCTTGTTTTCAACTTCAATACCCCATTTCTTGATGTCCTCAATATCTTTTAAATAAGAAAGAACGTGATCTGGATCTAACAAATAGCGATCTATTTCATTAAAATCTTGCAGTAAAGTTTTTGCCCAATTGGCAAAAAGCTCAAAAGACTGTTGGTTTTTTTCTGTAATAGACAAATAGACTGCATAAAATTCAAATAACAATTCTATGGGATCAATTGCTCTTATTCCGGAAATATCTTGTACAAAATCCTCAATACTTATAATTTCAGGTGAAAATATATTCTCTTCTGTTTGATTTTTTAATGCTTCTACAAGAAATATTTTTGCTCGTTTATTAGGTAAAACTATAACTGTTTCAGTTAGCTTATCATTATAATCTTGTAGTATTACCGTTGCTATTTTGTCTAAAAAAGAAGTATTTGTCATTTTATAAATATAAAAAAAGCCATTCAATTAAGAATGGCTTTTTAAAATTATTTAGATAATTGATTACAATTTACCTTCGGATATTGTACCAATGTGTCTAATTTCAGTTCTTCTGTTTAATGCTTTACCTTCTTTAGTTTTGTTGTCAGCAACTGGCTTAGTAGATCCAAAACCAGCTGAAGTTAAGTTAGCAGGATTAACACCTTTTTCGATTAACTTATCCATAACAACTTTTGCTCTGTCTTCAGAAAGTTTTTGGTTCACTTTAGCGCTACCAGTGTTATCTGTGTGACCTTCGATAGCGAATTTAGCATTTGGATAGTTTTTAAGGATTTCTTTAATCGCTTCTAATCTACCATCTGTTGCTCCTTTATCAGCTGTTTCAAGAACTGCTTTACCAGTTACAAAATACACAGCTCTAGCTTGAACTTTTAGTTCTTGCAATACTTGCTCAGTTACTTCTGGACATCCTTTATTACTTGCAGGACCAGATACTGTAGGACAAGCATCTTCTTTGTCAATTACACCGTCTTTATCAGAATCTAATTCAGGACATCCTCCATTTGAAACTGGACCAGCTACAGTAGGACATTTGTCTGAAGCATCAGTAACACCGTCACCGTCAGTATCAGGACAACCTTGGAATTGTTTCAAACCAGCAACTGAAGGACAAGCGTCATCAGGATCTGCTACACCGTCACCATCTGTATCAGCACAACCTTGGAATTCTGCTGTACCTGCAGTCGTAGGGCATTTATCTTTAGAATCTTCGATACCATCAGCATCAGTATCTGGACAACCGTTAAATTGTTTTAAACCAGCAACTTCTGGGCAAGCATCATCTTTATCATAGATTCCGTCACCGTCAGTATCTTTAGCGCCAAACTTGAAAGTAAGACCTGCAGAATATTGAGAATAAGATGGAGAGTCCGGTGTTTTTCCGTCAGCATACGTTCTGTCTCCGAAAGATGTTTTATATGTACCTAGCAATGAAAGACCAACATTCTCAGTAAACCAAATATTTAATCCAATTCCTGGATTAACTGTACCGTAGCTCTCATCTCCTAAGAAAGTATATCCAGCTCCAACACTTAATGTAGGCTCTAATACTTTAGACTTAATCAACTCCATAAAGCTATATGTAACTGTTGCATCAATACCATAGTACATCAAATCACCAGGATTTACAACAACATTGGGAGCAGTTACAAATTTATCAATCTTATTGATTGAACCTGTAAGCCCTACAATAAAATTACTCCCCACATATCTAGAAACGTTTATGTAAGAAACAGAAGGAAGGATATTCCAGTTATCACTTACATTAAATGGCTGATCAAAATGACTCTTAAAGCCATCACCAGCACTAGATCTGTAGTCAACCGCATTTACTCCAAAACCGATTGCCCATCTATTGTTACTGTCCTGTGCCTGAGAGCTTAACCCCATCACCATCGTTACAGCAACTAAAAGTTTGTTAAGATGTTTCATACTTTGTTATTTTAATTACAATTAGTTAATTTCAAACAAAAATAGCATGATTTTCTGTAATATCAAAATAATTTGTTAAATAAAACGCTTCTCAAATTGAAATTTTAACAATTATATTACAGCAAGTCTTTGTCCTACGACTATAAAAGCATCTATTGCTTTATCCAAATGTTCTTTTGTATGTGCTGCTGATAACTGCACTCGTATTCTCGCTTTCTCTTTAGGAACAACAGGAAAAAAGAATCCAATTACATACACTCCTTCTTTCAGCAGCTCATTAGCCATAGTTTGAGCTAATTTTGCATCATATAACATTACTGGCACTATAGCCGAATCTCCTTCTACTATATCAAAACCAGCTTTTTTCATACCCGCTTTAAAGTAATTAGTATTCCACTCTAATTGATCTCTTAAAACTGTATTCTCTTCCAATAATTCAAATACTTTTATAGACGCACCAACAATAGCTGGCGCCAATGAATTTGAGAACAAATACGGCCTGGAACGCTGACGCAGCAACTCAATTATTTCTTTTTTGGCTGTTGTATAACCTCCCATAGCACCTCCCAAAGCTTTTCCCAGTGTACCAGTAATAATATCAACGCGACCCATCACTCCTTTAGCTTCGAGAGTACCTTTTCCCTTCGCTCCGATGAACCCTGCCGCATGGCATTCATCAACCATAACCAAAGCATCATACTTATCAGCCAGATCGCAAATTTTATCCAATGGAGCTACCAATCCGTCCATAGAAAAAACACCATCAGTAACAATTATTTTGAAACGGGCTCCTGATTCATTTGCCTTAATTAACTGCTGTTCTAAATCTTCCATGTTGCTGTTCTCATAACGATACCGAGCTGCTTTACACAAACGCACTCCGTCTATAATAGAAGCATGATTTAAACTATCTGATATAATAGCGTCATTTTCTCCAAACAAAGGCTCAAAAACACCTCCATTTGCATCAAAAGCTGCAGCATATAGTATAGTATCTTCTGTTCCATAAAAATCCGCTATCTTTTTTTCTAATGTTTTATGAATATCCTGCGTTCCGCAAATAAAACGAACAGATGACATTCCAAAACCATGAGTATCCATCGCATCCTTTGCGGCTTGAATCACTTCGGGATGAGAAGAAAGTCCTAAATAATTATTGGCACAAAAATTTAGAACAGTTTCTCCTGTCGAAATGGTAATTTCTGCTCCTTGTGCAGAAGTTATAATTCTTTCTTTTTTAAAAATTCCGTTTTCTTCAATAGTTTGAAGCTCCGACTGCAAGTGTTGCTGAATTTTACCGTACATTTTTATTAATTTTTAAAAATCTAAAGACAAATAAGTCTTAAATTTAATTATTTGATAAATTATTTGTTTTTCACAAATGTACTATATCGATTTTGGTTCCAATGTATACCAGTGCTTTTTTTAATACTTTAAAGCCCATTTTTTCAATAGCCATTTGATAATTTTCTAATTGATATTTATATTTCTGATTAGGAAGCCCTGTTTTATAATCCAGCAAAAAAACTTCTTTTGCTTTATTAATCACAATCCGGTCAGGTTTAATAGTACCACTCTCTTTTTGAATAATCGTTTTTTCATTTAAAACTTCATTCCCTTCAGCAAAATGCTCAGCTAAATCCTGATGATTTACTATTTCAGTTATTGCATTATAAACTATTTCCTTTTGAAGTATCGTAATTAACCCATTTTCGATTGCTTTATTAATTGCCAATTCAACATCGTTTCTTGTCGATATAAAAGAAAGTATTTCATGTATTACATTACCAAACTCAATTGCCTCCAACTGATGAGTACCCCACATTAATGTTTCTCTTTGAGCTATTTTTATGTTTTTAGGATTCAGGACTTCCAAAACTGCAGGAATATTTTTGGTAGTTTCAATATGTATTTCTTTATCTGATAACTTTGTTGAATTACCAAATTGATATTCTAATTTATTCTCCTCATAAAGTCTTTGCTGCATCAAATATTTTATAAAAAAAGAAGCCATATTACTTGGATATTCACCATCTTTTCTAGGCTTTACATTTTGAGAAATAATATACAATTGTTCTTCTGCCCTTGTCAAAGCAACGTACAGCACATTAATATTATCCAGCAGTTCTTCCTGTTTTTTTAAATTATAAACAGCAGAAGCCTCCTCACCAAATTCCTCAATAGCACTGCTGTTATCTACCAATACTTTCGGCATATTAAGATCTTGCTCTTCAGAATTGAGCCATAACTTGTCTTTTGGTTTTCTATTATAATCTTCTTCAGCAAAAGGCATAATCACGACCGGAAACTCCAACCCTTTCGATTTATGAATGGTCATAATCCTTACCGCATTTGTTCCCTCGGGAGAAGGAATGCTGAATTTCTCGGAGTTTTTATCCCAATAATTCAAAAAATCTGAAATCCCTGCCTGATTACGAACATCACGCTCAAGAACAATATCCAAAAAATATTGAACATAAGCTGTCCCTACAGATTGATCTGCTTCATTTTTATTCATTGTTAGAAACTTAGAAATAATAACTTCAGCTGCTTCATACAAAGATTTTTTTCTAATATTTTGAAAAGAGAGTTCAATATTACAGTTCTCGAGCCATTTTTCGAAAGTTGTTTCTTCTTTCAATTCCATTCCTTTGGCGATGAAATCATGAACAGGCAATTCATTTTGTTTATTTTGTGCCAAATACTGCAAAAAATTGGCTTTCGACTCTAAATCGGAGCTGTTTTTTAAATATTTCAGAATATGGATTATCAGCCGGACTTCAGTTGCATTTTGAATCATCAGTGTTTCGGAAGACAAAAGCGGAACCCCTTGTTCCGTCAAATAATTGGCAACTGCAATTCCCTGACTTCTTTTTCGAGTCAGGATTACAATATCTTTATATTCGAAACCCTCTTTTAATACTTTTTGAATCGTATTTAATGTCGCCAAAACATATAGTTCTGATTTATCGAGAGTTTCTTCATCATCTTCCGAAGATTCTATTTCGGGTAAAAATGAAATATTCACATAACCGCCTACTTTATTATTTATCTTTTGATGACTATGGTTTTCGTATAGATCTTTGTAATCTGGATTATCGAATTCACCTGATAACAATTTAAAAAAACTATTATTAAATTCGATTACCTGCGAATAACTTCTATAATTTTTATCTAAATGTTCTAATTTTTTTTCAGGATTACTGAACGGATTTTGATCTTTACTAAGCTCAATAAACTGTTCGGCTTTACCGCCACGCCAGCGATAAATAGACTGTTTTGGATCACCAACTATCATCAAAGTTCCTTTTTGGCCGGAATCATCCTGACCAGCAAGCGCATTATCAATAAGCGGAATCAAATTTTGCCACTGCATTTCGGAAGTATCCTGAAATTCGTCAATAAAAAAGTGACGGTAGCGCTCTCCCAATCTTTCATATATAAAAGGAGCCGGCTGATTTTGGATTTCACGGTGAATAATAGCATTGAATTCGGTAATAGACAACGTATTTTGCTCGTTTTGAATTTTTGTCAATTCATTACTTACCGTATTCAACAATGACAAAGGTGTAATGTTCTTCAAGAAAGCTTTATAGAAATTTCGTTTTTCGAAGTTTTTGTAAATTCCCGAAAGACTCTGCAGTAAATCAGGAATAATATTTTCTATTAAAGCGCGGTCTTTTGCCGTTTTATTAATTGCAATATCATCAAACTCCCGAAACATTTTATTCTTGGAATTAAATCTTCCATCCGTTATGCTTTGAAGATGATTAGGAAAAGTTCCTCTGGAGAATGATTTCAAATCAATTCCGTTTTTATCAATTAATTGCAGCAATTCACTAGCACACGCCGCATTTTCTTTTTCCAAATCTTTGCAGACCTGAACTAATTTATCTTTTACAGCTATAAAATCACTTATTGATTTATCTTGAAAATGGACAATTTCGTTTCGGTTATTTTCATTGAGTACTAATTTTCCTGTTTCCAGAATTTCACGCGAGATGTCCCAAGATTTATCATCATCGGTTTTTTCCATTGTGAAATCGATAAGTAATTTGGTTAGCGTTTCATCTTCGCCCGCTTGTGCAATTATCGCATCCACGGCTTCGATTAATAAATTTTCGGTATCCAAAGTCACCTCAAAAGTCATAGGCAGTCCCAAATCGTGTGCAAAAGCCCGAATCACTTTGTGGGTGAATTTATCAATCGTGGATATATCAAAAGCTGCATAATTATGAATAATATGCTTGATAATCTGCTGTGATTTGGTCTTAATCTGAATTATAGAAAGTCCGGTATCTACGGATAAATCCTGCATTAAATCTGATGCTTTTGCATTTGGTTCATCTTTAGCAAATTCGGACAAACTGCCTACAATACGGCTTTTCATTTCATGAACCGCTTTATTGGTAAAAGTAATGGCAAGAATATTTCGATAGGCATCATTCTTGTTTGCCGTTAAAATAATTTTTAGATATTCTTTGACAAGTGCATATGTTTTTCCGGAACCTGCTGAGGCATCATAAATGGCGAAAGATGGTCTTTCCATATATTAAGTACTGTTTTTATTTTTGAAAACAAATTTTGTTGAAATCACAAAATCCCAAGCCCCGATAGAAGTGGAAATCCTTTTTGTCTCGGCTTTTGGGACGAGATAAAAAGATTGAAACGAATAGCGGGAAACAGCTCCAAATTACTGTTTTTTTGACCGCCAAAAGGAACTATCATTTTATTTGATAAAATTATAACAAAATAGAATTTTCAATTCCAAAGTTAAATGTTTAATTTTGAAATTATTTATAAATCATTAAACAACTATACTATGGCTTTTGAATTACCACAATTACCTTATGCGTATGACGCATTAGAACCACATATTGATGCCCGTACAATGGAAATACACCATTCAAAACATCACAACGCTTACACTACAAATTTGAATGCAGCTATCGCAGGAACTGATTTGGAAGGAAAAACAATTGAAAATATCTTGATTAACTTAGATAAATCTAATGCTGCTGTTCGTAATAATGGTGGTGGTTTTTACAATCATAACTTATTTTGGACTGTTATGTCAGCTGATGGAGGCGGATTACCAACTGGTGAACTGTTAGAGGCTATCGAAAGCTCTTTTGGAACTTTTGAAGAATTTAAAGCAAAATTTGCTAAAGCTGGTGCTACACAATTTGGCTCTGGATGGGCTTGGCTATGTGTGCAAAAAGGAGGTAAATTAGACGTTTGCGGTACTCCAAATCAAGACAATCCATTAATGCCTGAAGTAGGCTGCGGAGGAACTCCAATTTTAGGTATGGATGTTTGGGAACACGCTTATTACTTGAATTATCAAAACAGAAGACCTGATTATATTGAAGCTTTTTTCAGTGTAATTAACTGGACTGAAGTATCTAGACGTTTTGCTTTAGAGAAGTAAGAAAATAGAATAAAGGACATACAATACATGATAGACGTACGAACCTAGAGTTTGTTCGTCTATTTTTTTTTAAGACACTTTTAATTTTATTTCTATTTTCTTTTTTTGACTTTATTCCAATAAAAAAGGTGAAATGTTACTTTCACCCTTTTTGCCCCAAATCTACCATAAACTTAACCTACTAAAAATTATGGTACTCAAATGTACTTTATAAAAACGTATTTCTAAATTATTCTCGATAAATACCCAATAAAGTCGTTTAACTAAAGAATTTGCTCATATTCAGTAAATTTTATTACTGAATATTCTATTTGTACGATATAAAACAGAATCATAAAAAGCAAAAACCTGACTTTATTCCAATAAAAAAGGTGAAATGTTACTTTCACCCTTTTTGCCCCAAATCTACCATAAACTTAACCTACTAAAAATTATGGTACTCAAATGTACTTTATAAAAACGTATTTCTAAATTATTCTCGATAAATACCCAATAAAGTCGTTTAACTAAAGAATTTGCCAGAATTCAGTAATTTTATTACTGAATATTCTATTCGTACGATATAAAACAGAATCACAAAAAGCAAAAACCTGACTTTATTCCAATAAAAAAGGTGAAATGTTACTTTCACCCTTTTTGCCCCAAATCTACCATAAACTTAACCTACTAAAAATTATGGTACTCAAATGTACTTTGTAAAAATGTATTTCTAAATTATTCTCGATAAATGCCCAATAAAGTCGTTTAACTAAAGAATTTACCCATATTCAGTAAATCTTATTATTGAATATTCTATTTGTACAATATAAAACAGAATCATAAAAAGCAAAAACCTGACTTTATTCCAATAAAAAAGGTGAAATGTTACTTTCACCCTTTTTGCCCCAAATCTACCATAAACTTAACCTACTAAATTATGGTAGAGCAAACATAATTTGATATTAATGATTTTTAAAATAAATTCGACAAAGTACCTACATACCCGATAATCGGACAATTTAGTATGCTCTGGCGTCTTTACCTTCATAAAAATTCATAAAAGCTCTATTTACTACACGATTACCGCCTGGAGTAGGATAATCACCTGTAAAGTACCAATCTCCTAGGTTTTTTGGACAAGCTACATGTAAATCTTCTACTGTTTGGAAAATAATTTTTACTTCAGCATTAATATCTGATGAACTAAGCATTTCGGCAATTTTATCTGAGATTTCCTGGGAAGTGAAAGAATCATATATTGCTGTAACATAATTTACAACATCTGTATCATGATAATTTTCCTGCGCTTTACATTTAGCATACACTTCATCAACAATATGATACAGATTTCTTTCTTTCAATAACTCTAAAGCTGCTCTAAATGCAACAAGTCCTTCTAATTTTGCCATGTCAATTCCATAACAATCAGGAAAACGTATCTGCGGTGCAGACGAAACGATTACAATTCTTTTTGGTTTTAAACGATCCATCATTTTAATGATACTCATTTTAAGAGTTGTTCCTCTTACAATACTATCATCAATAATAACAAGATTATCCGTTGGCTTGATTACTCCATAAGTTACATCATAAACGTGAGCCACTAAATCATCCCTGCTGCTGTCTTCGGTAATAAAAGTTCTAAGTTTAGCATCTTTTATAGCAACTTTTTCAGTTCTAATTTTTACTGAAAGTAATTTTTCTAAAGAATCAACTGTTAATGTATCCTTATTTTCAAGAATAAAATTTTTCTTTCTTTGATTTAAAAAATCCTGAGCCGCTTCTACCAGACCATAAAAGGAAGTTTCTGCTGTATTTGGTATGTATGAAAAAACAGTGTTGTCAGTATCGTTATCAATAGACTCTAATACTGCAGGCAAAATCAATTTCCCTAAATCTTTTCTTTCCTGATAAATCTCTGCGTCGCTTCCTCTTGAGAAATAGATGCGTTCGAATGAACATGCTTTTTTTACAGTTGGAGTTAAAATTTCTTTCATCGAAATATCTCCATTTTTTTTGATGATTAAAGCATTACCAGGATCAATTTCTTTTACTTTTTCAAACGGAACATTAAAGACTGTCTGAATCACAGGGCGTTCAGAGGCTACCACCACAATTTCATCATCTTGATAATAATAAGCCGGACGTATTCCTGCAGGATCTCTAAATACAAATGCATCTCCATGACCCAAAAGACCTGCCATAGCATATCCTCCATCAAGATTTTTGGCAGAACGCATAAGTATTTTAGCGATATCCAAACGCTCTGCAATTACTGGAGAAGCATCTCTTTTAGAATAACCTTCGGCTTTACAGTCCTGATATAACTGCATTACTTCTTTATCCAAAAAATGGCCGATTTTTTCCATTACAGTAACAGTATCTGCCATTTCTTTTGGATGCTGTCCTAATTCAACCAGATTCTGAAAAAGTTCTTTAACGTTAGTCATATTAAAGTTTCCAGCCAAAATCAAATTCCTGTGCATCCAGTTGCTTTGACGCAAAAACGGATGTACGCTTTCTATACTATTTTTACCAAAAGTTCCATAACGGACGTGTCCTAAATACAGTTCTCCTATATAAGGAATATTTGCTTTCAGCTGTGCAACATCATCCGAATATTCAGGATGAGCCGCCATCACTTCGTTTACTCTTTCGTTTATCTGTTTGAAAACATCCTGAATAGGCTGTGCATGATTAGAACGGACACGGCTTATGTATCTTTCACCCGGTTCTACATCCATTTTAATACTTGCAAAACCAGCACCGTCCTGACCGCGGTTGTGCTGTTTCTCCATCATCAGGTACATTTTCTGTATACCATAGAATGCGGTACCATACTTTTCTTTATAAAATTCAAGAGGTTTTAAAAGTCTGACTAAAGCTATTCCACATTCGTGTTTTAAAGCGTCGCTCATTGTTTTGTTGTTTGTAGTTGTTGGTATTTATTGGTGTCTGTATAACTTTTCTTTAAACCAAATACGAAGCAAATTCGTACTGTTTCTTATAAATATTAACTGTGTTAATTAAAAAAAGCCTCATATCGAGGCTTTAGAACATTATAATTCTATATCAAACTGGGTCAGAGATTTAAACTGTTTAAGTCTTGAGACCACTTCATCCTCTTCTAAACCAATCATCCTTTCTGTTCCAAATTTCTCTACACAGAAAGAAGCTAAATTCGAACCGTAAATAATTGCGTTTTTCATATTCTCAAAAGAAACATTTTCACTTTGTGTTATATATCCTGAAAATCCTCCTGCAAAAGTATCTCCAGCACCAGTTGGATCAAAAACTTCTTCTAACGGTAATGCCGGTGCAAAGAAAATTTCTTTTCCATGAAACAACAAAGCTCCATGTTCACCTTTTTTGATTACCACATATTTTGGTCCCATTTCGTGAATTTTTGCTGCTGCTTTAACTAAAGAATATTCTCCAGAAAGCTGACGCGCTTCTTCATCATTTATAGTAATAACATCTACTCTTTTTATGATGTCTAATAATTCTGGCAAGGCGCAATCCATCCAAAAATTCATAGTATCAAGAACTACTAATTTTGGTTTGGTTTCCATTTGGTCCAAAACACTGCTTTGTACCAATGGATGCAGGTTACCTAACATTACAATTTCGGCATTTTTATAATCCTGAGGCACTTTCGGCTGAAAATCTGCCAAAACGTTTAATTCAGTTGCCAAAGTATCTCTTGAATTCAAATCGTTGTGGTACAATCCGCTCCAGAAGAAAGTTTTACCTCCCTTAACAACCTCGATTCCAGAAATATCAATATTTCTATCTGTTAACAAATCTAAATATTCCTGTGGAAAATCATCTCCAACAACAGAAACTACTGCCGATTTAACATTAAAAAAAGAAGCCGATATTCCTATATAAGTTGCTGCTCCGCCTAGAATTTTGTCTGTTTTCCCAAAAGGAGTTTCAATTGCGTCGAAAGCTACTGTTCCAACAATCAATAATTTATTCATTATATGAGTTTCGAATTAGGGTGCAAAGATAGTTTATAAGTTGCAATATTGCAAAGGGTGTATTTTGCAAAGTTTTCATAAAAGTTTGCCCTCTTCTTTTTCATAAAAGGCATCTATCGAAAGCTGTTTCTGCATAGAAGCCATAACAGCCAGTTCATCACATCTTTCATTCTGAGGATGATTATTATGCCCTTTTATCCATTTAAAATCAACCTGATGCTTTTTATAAACAAGCAGAAAGCGTTTCCACAAATCAGGGTTCTTCTTTCCGGCAAAACCTTTTTTTTCCCAGCCAAACACCCATTTTTTCTGAACCGAATCCACAACATACTTTGAATCCGAAATAACCAGAACGGCTGTATTCTCTTTTTTTAGTTTTTCAAGACCAACAATTACTCCCAGCAATTCCATCCGGTTATTGGTTGTGTGCCTGAAACCCTCGTAAAACTCCTTTTTATAAGGTTTCCCAACCCATTCCATAACAACACCGTAACCTCCATTTCCGGGGTTTCCCTTAGCAGCGCCGTCTGTATATATATGTACGTCGTAATTCAAGAGCGGTAATTAAAGATTATTAAGAAGCAGTTTTTCTATAACTTCAGGAAAATGTTTTTGTTCCAGTTCATGGATTTTTGCAGCAACCGTTTCTGGTGTATCACTTTCAAAAAGACTGACATGCTGCTGAAATATAATATTCCCTTCGTCATAATTTTCATTCACATAATGAATAGTAATTCCAGTTTCAATTTCTTTATTTTCTACTACTGCTTTGTGAATATGCATTCCATACATTCCTTTTCCGCCAAATTTTGGCAGCAGGGCAGGATGTATATTTATGACTCTATTTGGATAAGTTTTAATTAAATCATCTGGAAATTTTAATAAAAATCCCGCTAAGACAATTAAATCCGGTTCAAATTGAATTACATTTTGTAGTACTTTTCCTGAATTTAATTCTTCTTTAGAAAAAATCACGGTAGGAACATCTAATTTTTTTGCTTTATCAAGAACAGTAGCTGCTGCATTATTGGTAAAAACAGCTGCTACCTTCCCAATCTCCCCATTGCCAAAATATTTTATAATGTTTTCAGCGTTAGTCCCCGATCCAGAAGCAAATATCAGTATTCTTTTCATAATTCTATTTTTAGATTTTATGCAAAAAAAGGAATAAAAAACGAAAATAAATAGGTTTACAAAATCTTTGTTGGAATAAATTTTATAAATTAGTACTCACATTTATTCACTAAATAGTTGTTTTAAAATAAAGTTGTTTTATTTTTGCCAACAAATTAAATTCTAAAATTAAAAGATTATGTCAGACATTGCATCAAGAGTAAAAGCGATTATCGTAGACAAATTAGGTGTTGACGAAAACGAAGTTGTAACAGAAGCAAGCTTCACTAATGATTTGGGAGCTGACTCATTAGACACTGTTGAGCTTATTATGGAATTCGAAAAAGAATTTGACATTCAAATTCCAGACGATCAAGCAGAAAACATCGCTACTGTAGGTCAAGCTATCTCTTACATCGAGGAAGCTAAAAAATAATAATTACACACCCGATTTCTAAAATTTCTTAATTTTAAATCGGGTGTTATTATTTAAAAAATTAAATTCCGATTGAATTTCAATCAAATTATATTTACAATAAATCCCCATGACTCTTTAGTTACTTTTTATAGTATAGAAAGCATGGGCTTTATTTGTTAAAAGATAACAAAAATAAAAACGTTTATGGTTTTAAGAAGAGTTGTTGTAACAGGCCTTGGAGCCCTTACTCCCATTGGTAATACTGTTGAGGAGTTTTGGAATGGCTTAATTAACGGTGTTAGCGGCGCTGCACCAATAACCTATTTTGATGCTTCAAAGTTTAGAACAAAATTTGCCTGTGAAGTAAAAAACTTCAATGTAGAAGATTTTATTGATAGAAAAGAAGCCAGAAAAATGGACCGTTATGCACAATACGCTATGGTTGCATCTGACCAAGCCGTAAATGATGCTAATTTTGACTATGACAAATTAGATAAAGACAGAGTCGGTGTTATTTGGGGTTCAGGAATTGGAGGATTAGAAACTTTTCAAATTGAAGTTCTTAATTTTTCAGAAGGGGATGGTACACCTAAGTTCAATCCTTTCTTTATACCAAAAATGATTGCAGATATAGCTGGCGGTCTTATTTCTATGAAGCATGGATTTAGAGGGCCAAATTTCACAACAGTTTCTGCTTGTGCATCATCAACAAATGCTATCATCGATGCTTTCAATTATATCCGTCTTGGTCATGCAGACGTTATTGTAACTGGCGGCTCTGAAGCTGCTGTAACAATTGCTGGAATGGGAGGTTTTAATGCTATGCATGCCTTATCAACAAGAAATGATGATCCAAAAACAGCTTCAAGACCGATGGACAAAGGAAGAGATGGATTTGTACTTGGAGAAGGTGCTGGAGCATTAATTTTAGAAGAATACGAGCATGCGGTAGCCCGTGGTGCAACAATATACTGCGAAATAGGAGGAGGCGGAATGTCTGCAGATGCATATCACATTACTGCACCGCATCCTGAAGGATTAGGAGCTAAAAATGTAATGCTAAACTGTTTAAGAGATGCTGGCTTAGAGCCAACAGATGTAGACGGTGTAAATATGCATGGAACTTCAACTCCGCTTGGTGATATTGGAGAATCTAAAGCAATTCTTCATGTTTTTGGTGAACATGCATATACAATGAATCTGAATTCAACAAAGTCTATGACTGGTCATTTACTTGGTGCAACTGGAGCAATAGAAGCAATATCATGTATTCTTTCATTAAAGCACGGAATTGTGCCTCCAACAATAAATCATTTTACAGATGATGAAAATATCGATCCAAAATTAAACTTTACTTTTAACGTTGCTCAAAAAAGAGAAATGAATGTTGTTATGAGTAATACATTTGGTTTTGGTGGCCATAACGCCTGCGTTTTGGTTAAAAAATTAGATTACAAAGCATAAAATGCGTTTTCTAAAAAAAATATTCTCAAAATCCCGTTCTCAAGAAGACGGGATTTTTTTTACTGCTATTCAATCCATCCTTGGATTTGACCCTATTTCTCTGGAATTTTACAGAAAAGCCTTTACGCATCGTTCATCAAACCGCATCGATTTAAAAGGCAATCCAATTAATTATGAGAGACTTGAGTTTCTAGGTGATGCGATGCTGAGTTCGGTTATTGCTGCCTACTTATTCAATGAAGCCCCATTAGGAGATGAAGGTTACTTAACGAAAATGCGTTCAAAAATAGTAAGCCGGGAGCATCTGAATGAACTAGGCAAAGACTTAAACCTAATTGAATTTGTTGAAAGCAAAGTTCCTGTACATCACTTTGGAGAGAACATACATGGAAACATATTTGAATCTTTAATAGGCGCAATTTATTTAGATAAAGGGTACGAATACTGTGAAAAATTTATACAAAAAAGGGTTGTTATTCCCTATGTGGACATTGCAAGACTGGAAGGCAAAGTAATCAGTTATAAAAGCCTAGTGATAGAATGGTGTCAAAAAGAGAAAAAACAATTCCATTATGATATTTTTGACGACAATGCAATTGATGGTCAGCGGCTGTTTGGTGTTAAACTAAGTATTGATGACAAAGTAGTTGCAAAAGCCAGAGCTACTTCAAAAAAGAAAGCAGAAGAGAAAGCTTCGCAGCGCGCTTACTTTGCTTTTCAGGAAAAAATTGAAAGAAAATAGCTAAATGATTATTAATGCTACATCGTTTTCGTTAATAAAATATCATAATCCTAGTCAGTAAGCGTCCTTTTACTAATTTAGAAATATTATATTTACAGCTTATTTTTTAATGACCATGGCGATTCATAAACTGAATTTTGGTGAATTTGACGAGATAGATTATAGTCTTATTGCTATTCACACCACATTAGAAGATTACCGATTGGCTTATTTTATCAATCAAAAACTTCATGTAAACCTGAATAAATCTATCAAAGAAATTCAAATTACTGATAAAGAAGGAGAAGTTCATTTTTCTAGATTTCATTATTATGAAAAGAAAAAAGATATTTTATGGGATTTGATACAAAATATAAACGAAGTCATTCAACAAAAAAAAGAAGACAATCAAAGTTTGTTTACAAATTTTGACATAGAAGTAGCAAAAAAAGTGTACATGATTCCTGAATTTAAAAAAGTAAATTACTTTTTGAAAATTGAAAACAGCGAAGACGACACCAATCTTTTGAAAATTCAAAGTGAGCTGAATTCAATAGATCAAATAGCTGCCAACTATATTGTTGAAATAAATAAGATAAAATCAAAAAACAATCTAATTTTTTAAAAAAAATGCTTACAAACAAAAAAACCAAAATTGTAGCCACTCTTGGGCCTGCATGTAGTACACGAGAGATCATTAAAGATATGATCGAGGCAGGTGTAAATGTATTTAGAGTGAATTTTTCTCATGCTGATTATGAAGATGTTAAAAACAAAATCAATATTATACGCGGCATAAACGAAGAATTTGGATACACTACTGGTATTCTTGGAGACTTACAAGGCCCTAAACTTCGTGTTGGGGTTATGGAAGATGGAGTTGTTGTTAATGATGGTGATTTGATTACTTTCACAACTGCTGAAGATATAATAGGTACTTCTAAAAGAGTATTTATGAAATACCAAAATTTCCCTAATGATGTTAATCCTGGAGAAAGAGTATTATTGGACGATGGTAAATTGATTTTTGAAATCGTTGAAACCGATAAAAAATCTGAAGTTGTTGCACGTGTTATCCAAGGAGGTGAATTGAAATCCAAAAAAGGAGTGAATTTGCCAAATACTAAGATTTCATTACCTGCATTGACAGAAAAAGATATTGCTGATGCCATTTTTGCAATAGAAATGAAATTAGACTGGATCGCTCTTTCATTTGTAAAAACACCTAGAGATTTACAAGATTTACAAGAATTGATTGCAAAACATTCTGAGCATAAAATTCCAATTATTGCCAAAATCGAAATGCCGGAAGCATTAGACAATATGGATAGAATTGTTGCTTATTGTGATGCTTTGATGGTTGCAAGAGGTGACCTTGGAGTTGAATTACCTGCGCATGAAGTACCATTGGTTCAAAAAGAATTAATCCGCAGAGCTAAAACTGCCAGAATCCCAGTTATTGTTGCTACTCAAATGATGGAAACAATGATTACCAGCTTAACTCCAACCCGTGCAGAAGTAAACGACGTAGCCAACTCGGTTATGGATGGAGCTGATGCCGTGATGCTTTCCGGAGAAACTGCTACAGGTAATTATCCAGTACAGGTAATCCAAAAAATGACTCAAATCCTTGAAGCTGTTGAAGATTCACCGCTTATTCAAGTTCCACAAAACTCACCTCAGGTAAGAACAAACCGTTTTATCACAAAAACAGTTTGCCAGCATGCCGCTATCATGGCCAATGCTATCAAAGCAAAAGCAATTTGTACTTTAACCAACAGCGGTTATACTGCATTTCAAATTTCGGCTTGGAGACCATCTGCACATATTTTGGTTTTTACTTCAAATAAAAGAATTTTGACTCAGCTTAATTTACTTTGGGGAGTAAAATCATTTTATTACGAAAAATCAGTTAGCACAGATGATACTGTTGTAGACGTAAATAATATCGTAAAAGAGAAAGGTTTTGTGAAAAAAGGAGATTTCTTAATCAACCTTGCTGCTATGCCTATTGTTGAAAAAGGTATGGTAAATACCTTAAGAGTTTCTGAAATAGAGTAACTTTTAGTACATCAAAATATAAAACCGTCTTAAATCTTTTAAAGATTCAAGGCGGTTTTTCATTTCAATTTTTAATTATTTTTACAGGAAACAAATCTGCGTTCAATGAATAAATTTTTAGTGTTTGCTGCCATTTTGTTACTGCCCTACTATTCATTGGCACAAAAAAAATCAGATGCCTTATTGTCTGAAATAGATCAGACAATTGAAAATAATTCCTTTTACACTCAAAAAAAAGAACGTGAGATTTCCCAGCTCAAATCACTTTTAAAAAACACCCATACTCCTATTTCTGAATATGAGGTTACCCAAAAACTGTACAATAGATATAATTCATATCAGTCTGATTCTGCTTTAGTATATGCCAGAAAGAATCTCAAAATAGCTGAAAAACTAAATGAAACTGAAAAACTGAATCAAGCCAAATTAAATCTCATAACAATAATGGGAACTTTAGGCATGTACAAAGAAGGTATCGACGCTTTGAATTCCCTTAAAACAGTTTCTATTGCAAATTTAAAAGGTTCTTTTTTTAGTGTGAGCAGAATGATTTATGGACAAATGGCTGACAATGCTTCTTCTAAACAAGAAAAAGAAAAGTACCAGCTGCTTTCCAAAAAATATCGGGATTCCTGTGTGAATTTTTATCCTGTCAATTCCATTTCATACATTATCGCAAAGGCAGATTGGTATCTTGACATTAAAAAACAAGATGAAGCTCTTGATTTATTACTTCCTCTTTTTCCAAAAATTCATCAGAATGACCCTAACCGAGCAATTATAGCCTATGTTATTTCCCAAGCTTACAAGCAAAAAAAGAATAGAGATAAAGAAAAAAAATGGCTCGGTATTTCGGCTTTATCAGACTTACAGCTGTCCAAAAAAGAGTATATTTCTCTTCGTTCGTTAGCTTTTTTACTATATGAAGATGGCGATATCGATCGGGCTTATACGTATATCAAACGTTCAATGGATGACGCAGTTCTGTGCAACGCACGCTTAAGAACTTATGAAATATCAAAGATGCTGCCCATCATCAGTGAATCCTACCAGCAGCAAAATGAAACTAACAGATTCCAATTGGTTATCTTTTTAATTAGTGCCAGTTTCTTAGTACTGATTTTATTAGCACTTTTGCTTTTGTTTTTTAAGCAGATGAAAAAATTAGCAGCCGCAAAAAAAGAGCTGAGTTTGGCAAATGATAAACTTTCTGAATTGAATTCCGAACTAAATATCTTCAATGAAAAATTAAATCTTTCAAACAATACTTTATCTGAAGCCAATTTTTTAAAAGAAATTTATATTGGCCGTTATATGGACCAAAGTTCAGATTATTTAGGAAAACTAGATGAATATCAGCGGAAACTTAATGTACTGGCAACGACCGGAAAAATAAACGATCTTGTAAATACGGTGAAGTCAAAAGAATATATCGAAAATGAATTAAAAGAATTTTATACCAATTTTGACAAAACTTTTTTACAGTTATTTCCAAATTTCATCAATGATTTTAATACGCTGTTGCTTCCCAGTGAAGCTATTCTGCCAAAAGAAGGCGAACAGCTCAATACTGAACTGCGGATTTTTGCACTCATCCGTCTGGGTATAAAAGACAGTGCTAAAATTGCTGTTTTCCTTCGCTACTCGATTTCGACTATATACAATTACCGCTCCCAGCTCAAAAACAAATCTGCCGGTCCCAGAGATGAATTTGAAGAAAGAGTAATGCAGATTGGAAAAACTGAGGAATAAAACCTTCTATTTCTTAAATTTATGGGACACTATTTTACTCGTTTTTGGAATTCTAAGCTATTCCTGCACCACTTTTTTTTAAAATCAAAAAAAAATCAACTTATTGATTTTTAGTAATTTATTTTGTATTTTTAAAAAACCAATCTACTTTTTATAAAAATCAAAATTTTCAGGACTTCAAAGCGTATACTTTTACTTTTTCGAAAACGATTTTTTTTTGAATATCAAAATACGGCATCTTTGGTCAATTTGATCAAGCCTAATGATTTAAAAATAATCGATTTTGAAAAACTTAGATTTGAAATAATAACCAAATTTTATTTATATGAAACAGTTAGTCTATACCGCTTTATTTTATTTTTTGGCTTTGCAGTATGCCAATTCACAGCAGCTGAAATCTCCCAATGGTAATTTTATTATGGAGTTTGCATTACAAAATGACGGAACTCCAAGTTATAGTTTAAGCTACAAAAACAAAACAATCATAAAGCCGAGTAAATTGGGGCTTGAACTAAAAAATGATAAAAAGTCATTACTCAATGATTTTACAGTAATAGATCATAAAACTTCAACTTTTGATGAAACCTGGAAACCGGTCTGGGGAGAAACGGAGTCGATCCGCAATCAATATAACGAACTGGCACTTACATTAAACCAAAAAGAAACCGATAGACAAATCGTCATCCGTTTTCGGCTGTTTAATGACGGTCTTGGTTTCCGCTATGAATTCCCGGCACAAAAGAACTTAGTTTATTTTGTTATAAAAGAAGAAAGAAGCCAATTTGCCATGACAGGCGATCATACAGCTTTTTGGATTCCGGGAGATTATGACACTCAGGAATACGATTATACGACTTCAAAATTATCTGAAATAAGAGGATTAACCGAAAAAGCAAAAACTGCTAACTTATCACAGACATCCTTTTCACCAACAGGAGTGCAAACCTCTCTTATGCTGAAAACAAATGAAGGGATTTACATCAATCTGCACGAAGCCGCATTGATTAATTATTCCTGTATGCACTTGAATCTGGATGATAAAAACATGGTATTTGAATCATGGCTGACTCCAGATGAAAAGGGTGCCAAAGGATATATTCAGGCTCCATCCCATTCGCCGTGGCGAACCATCATTGTAAGCGATGATGCCAGAGAAATTTTAGCTTCCAAAATGACTTTAAACTTGAATGATCCCTGCAAAATAGAAGATACTTCATGGATTAAACCTGTAAAATATGTAGGTGTATGGTGGGAAATGATTACAGGAAAAAGCTCATGGTCCTACACTGACGAATTCCCATCAGTACAGCTTGGTGTTACCGATTTTTCAAAAGCAAAACCAAACAGCACACATGGCGCTAACAATGCCAACGTAAAAAAATATATTGATTTTGCTGCTGCAAATGGTTTTGATGCCGTATTAGTCGAAGGCTGGAACCAAGGCTGGGAAGACTGGTTTGGCCATTACAAAGACTACGTTTTTGATTTTGTGACACCTTATCCAGATTTTGATGTAAAAGGACTTCATGAATATGCAAAATCTAAAGGCGTAAAAATAATTATGCACCATGAAACATCTGGATCAGTTCGCAATTATGAACGCCATATGGACAAAGCATACCAGTTCATGAAAGATAATGGATATGATGCTGTAAAAAGCGGTTATGTAGGCGACATCATATCTAATGGCAATAATCATTACAACCAATTTATGATTAATCATTATCAATATGCCATAGAAAAAGCGGCCGATTATAAAATTATGCTCAATGCACACGAAGCGGTTCGGCCAACAGGTATCTGCAGAACCTATCCAAATCTAATCGGTAACGAAGCGGCTAGAGGAACAGAATATCAGGCTTTTGGAGGTTCAAAACCCAATCACGTGACATTATTACCTTTCACCCGATTGATTGGCGGACCAATGGATTATACTCCCGGAATTTTCGAAATGGATTTAAGTAAATTCAGTCCAAACAATAAATCACATGTAAACAGCACTATTGCAAATCAATTAGCACTGTATGTCACGCTTTACAGTCCTTTGCAGATGGCGGCCGATTTCCCTGAACATTACAATAAGTTTCCGGATGCTTTTCAATTTATTAAAGATGTAGCAATAGATTGGAGTGAAAGTAATTATCTGGAAGCTGAACCAGGACAATACATCACTGTTGCCCGAAAAGCAAAAGGAACAAATAATTGGTTTGTCGGGAATGTAAACGGATATGAACCGAGAACTTCGAACATTAATTTTTCTTTCCTGGAAAAAGGAAAAAAATATACCGCCACTATTTATGCTGATGCAAAAGATGCTGATTACAAAACAAATCCGCAGGCTTACATCATTCGAAAAATAGAAGTGACCAATAAATCTAAGCTTTCTCAACTGAGCGCCGCAGGAGGTGGTTATGCGATTAGCATTATTGAAAATAAAAAGTAATTTTCTTTTTGAACCATTAAGGAATTAAGGTTTTAATTCTTAATGTACCCTTAATTCCTTAATGGTTCATTTAATTATTTTTCTCCAAAAATCTTGACATCATCGATCATAAAAGCTCCGTTTAAAGTTTTGTCTTTGCCAGAACCAATGTATTTAAATGCGATGTGAATATTTCCTGTATAAGAAGACAAATCAATACCGCCGGAACTGATAAATGTGCGGGCCGGTGTTGATAAGGACGGTACTTTGGCAGTTAATTTTGTCCATTTTGCCTTGGTTATACTCGAACCGTCAAAATTGGCTGATACATATACTTCCAATGTGTTGAGAGGAGAATCGATTTTCAAATCATGCTGTGCGCTTCGAAAAGACAATACAGACTTTTTATAATCTTTCAAATTAATTTTTGGGGAAACCAGCCAGGCAATATTTTCTGCTGCGGTAGTACTTGTCGTATTGAACTCGGCATAGCCATTACCACTATAGACTATGCTTTTCCATAATTTGGTGGCTTTTTCGACAACATTGCTCCAGCCAGGCAACGCAAAATTTACATTATTTTTAACGGATTGAAAATCTTCAGCAAAGAAGGGAATACTTCTATTTCCGTTCATTACAATATCTTTTTCAGACCTTACCATTAATTGATAATCGGTGCCGAATTTTGTCAAAACTCCACGGATTGTACCGCTTCCTTCTGGTACTAAATGATCTGAAAAATCAGCATAACCGCTTGTTCTGAAAATAATCTGACTTCCTGTTTTGTCCCGCAGATTCCAGTTTGTTGCTCCGCCAACATCATTGGTTTCTTCATAATAATGCCGTCCCAGCGCCGATTCGGTAAACTCCACATCTTTCAATTCGATTAATGTATTAATCTTGGCATCATCTAAAGCCTCTTCAACACTAACCAGCTTGACCAATTGGCTTTCATCAATCATTGTACAGGAAGCATTCAGTACTTTTTTATAATCGTTTTGAGAAATTCGGCCAACACCGCCTTCGTTATAGCTATTAACAAAAATATCCCCAATGCGCAGACCGCCATAATAAATATCGGTATATTGTTTTTTCATTTTGATATAAACTTTATTGCCCAATCTAAAATCAATATAGCTATTCGAGGCATCAACAGGAACACTAAAACCCGTCGCTGGTGCTTTGGCTGTTGCCAAAGTCTGAAACGAAATAGTCTTAAAAAAATTCCCTTCCTCATCACTGGAAACCACATAGGCTTCAATAATATCATCATATTTGTATTCTGTCACTATGGAACTTGTAATAGCGCGGACTTCTTCAACAGTACGGTTTACATTTAGGTCAGGCTGATTACAGGCTAATTTTGGCACATCAAATTCTTCTTTGGCACAACCATTTAAAATCATTACAATTCCTAAAAAAACAGTGCAGCATTTTAAATTCATATTCATTAATTTTTTAAATTGATGTACAGGTTTACAAAATAGGTTCTCCCATAACCGTAGAAATATTTATTACCAAAATTGGGAGTCCCGCTGGAAACATCCTGATTGAGCTGTCTGAAATTGGCATTTCTCGCTTGTTCATATCCTCCAGTTTTGTACTTCAAATCCAAAACATTATTTAGCGAAGCAAAAAGCCCAACATTCTTGCCTTTTATTTTCCAAGATTTTCCGCCAGAAATGTTCAACAAATTAATAGGATCAAATTTTTCCTGTGTCAATAATTCACGAGCTCTTTCCTCTGAAGCTTCAGGGAAATTGAAACCGCTCGCCGGATTTTTATAAAATGTATCGGTCCTGGAAATAGGAGAAACATCTATAAAACACTCGGCCAGATAATTGATATTGGCACCAATCCACCAATATTTTGGATCGCGGTATTCGATCCCTAATGAAACGGCCTGCTGTGGCATTCCTGCCTGATGGTAATTTTTTAATGCAGAAGTTCCAAAATTGAATACTGGGTTTGGATTTTCTTCAGTGGCTTGGGCGTCATTGGTTATAGTGACATTGGGATTGCTAGCATAAGTATATTGCCCATACGCCACCGAAAAATTAGCCATCAGTGTCGGACTTAATTGATATTGAAAACTGAACTCGGCACCCAAATTCCTTTTGTCCAAATGTGTTAAAGTCTGGCTTACAAAAGCATCAGTGCTGGCATATCCTGCTCCGTCATCAAAAATTCCTTCGGCATAAAAGAACGAAGTTTGTGTGATGTTTTTTATTTTGGCATAAAAAAGAGTGAGGCGTGTTTGCCATTTTGGGGTACGATAAAAATAACTCGCATCCAGACTGCTTATGTTTTCATTTTCCAATCCAGCAACAACCGAATTATTCAAACGAGAATTCGGAAAAGCATTCCTAATTGTCGGTGCATTCGAAAGATAGGCCCCATTAAAATTTACTTGTTGTCTGCCCGAAATTTTGAAAAGAATTCCACCTTTGAAGCCAAAATTCTCCAATTGCACTTTCTCACTTTTGCCAAAAGAATTCGTTGGATAAATTCCGTTTTGATACAAACCTTCCCGTTGATAATTGGTACTTACAAAATTTTGTGCCAAATAAAAATCGACTTTGTCGTAGGTGAATTTAAAATTGGTAAACAGATTTAAAGAATTCGCCACATAATTAAAATTGTAGCCGTAGGTGTCCCCCTCCACAACTTGTCTGTCGGGATGGTTCAAATCCGACTGCGCTTGATCTCCATTATAAAAAACATCAATATCTTCAAAATACAAACCTCCCAATAAATCTGTTAATTGCTGGTAATTATGAGATTTTAAATGGCTGTAAAAACCACCCGCCGTCAAAAAAAGATTATCATTTATCTGTGTATTGAAAGAGGAAGTTGCCGTCATAGTTTGGTCGTCAGTATGATCTTCATACAAAACATAATTGCTTTTTGCGGGTTTATAGGCAGTTATATTTCCGTTTCCATCCAAAACCGGCGCCTGATTGGCATAATACAAAGCGTTCCAATCAATTTGATTATTGGCTAGAAACTGCTCTCTGCTTTTCTGCGCTTCTTCATAATCAGGAGTAAATGCTCCCGAAAATTCACCATCATCCGAAGCATACATTGAAGAGTAATAGCTTGGCATTTTTTTGTAATAAGTTGGATCCGGACTAATGGCGTTTTGATAGTCAATATTACTGTTTGTGATTTTTCCAAATTGATACGTTAAACTTGAATTTAGCGTTGAATATTCATCGATGGTAAAAAAATGATTCAGCATCAAGATCGGTTCTTCGATGGTTTTTATTCTGGCATTTCGTTTTTTCCCGTTCTGCCAGCCCCAGTAGGAATTGTACTTTTCGCTTGTCAATTCGGTAACTTCGGCGGTATTTGGCGAATTTTTGGCTCGGGAATTTGGTGTGTAGAATCCGGAGAAATTTAAAGAATGCTGATCGTTTATTTTCTTTTCGACACTAATAAAACCAGCAATAGCATTATAATTCGTCCCTTCAAAATAACCTTCTTCAGCCCAGCGGGTACCTGCAGAAACTACAAATGCCCATCCTTTTGCATTCATTCCCGAGGCATACATTCCGACCATCCGCCAATCATAATTGGTATTGGTTCCCGAGAAGGAAAGCACCGTTCCTTTTCTGTAAATAGAAGCTCGGGTATTAATCTGCTGGGTTCCCAAAATTCCACCAAAAACATAGTCCGAAGGGAAAGAACCAATTGTAAATTCCTGATTCCGAACGGCATTATTCAGTCCGCTCCAATCACCCCACTGCGGACGGCCGTCGTACAATTTGTTCATTGTAATGCCATTAATGGTTGTCGTGGCATATTGGCTGTCCAATCCTCGAATTCTAAATCGAGCCTGACCCCAATTGAACGCTGACGCCTGCTGAAAAGCATCTCTGGAAGACTGCAAAAGTCCCGAAGTGCTTTCGGAACCGCTGTTATCATCGCTCAAATCGGTTTCGAGAAGCGTGATTAAGCCCGTCTGCTGTTCGACCATTTGACTGTCTTCCATCGGGATAACTCCCAAGTCAAGCATTTGATCTTTTGAAATCACAATAGAAAGCAACAGATCCTTAAAACCCTGACTATGTAAAAGCACTAATTGATTTCCCGACAAAACATTATAAAAACTAAAAATGCCATCACTCGAAGTGAGTTGTATCAACTGAGTATTTGCAACAGTAACTACTACATTTTCTAATGGCTTCTGAGTTTTAGAATCTATTATTTTCCCTTTAACACCTGTTGGTTTTTGAGCAAAAACAAAAGTTATTTTCCATAAAAAAAGCATTCCTAACAAAAATTTCTTCATACCTATTTTGTAAACAAATGGAATGCACTGCGACAAAACACAAACAAACCCAGAGATTAAATTTGTTCAAAAAGGATAAAAAATGTTTTGGAAAAATAAAATGGTATTTTGAATATCAACCAAATAGAAATAGCTCCCGATTAACTTCGGAAACAAACATAAGAAAAAAACTATTTAAAAAAAGAAGTAAAAACTTATTTTTTGTGATTATTCACTAATCACTTTTATGCGTCCTACCATAAAAGCGATAAGAAAACCGAAGATTCCAATAAATGCGAAGGAAAACCGCAGACTTGAAAGTTCGGCTATATGGCCTATAACGGGCGGCCCCATCAAAAAGCCTAAGAAACTCACACTTGAAACAGTTGTCAGAGCTTCACCAGTTGGTATTGTCGGGTGTTTTCCTGCGATACTGTACAAAGTAGGAACTACAGTAGAAACTCCCAATCCGATAACCATAAAAGCAAGCATTGATGGAATTATATATGGAAAAGCCACTGCAGTAAAGAAACCAGATGAAATCATGATTCCACTAATCTGCATTACTTTTTTTCGCCCATATTTATTGATTAATTTGTCCCCAAAAAAACGCCCGCTGGCCATCATAATCATAAACGAAGTGTAACCCAAAATTATCAGCGCACCTGGCGCTTTGACAATATCTTTGAAGAAAACCCCACTCCAATCAAACATAATTCCTTCGCTGGCCATACTGCAAAATCCTATAACTCCAAGTAAAATCAAGGTCTTATCTGGTTTACGGAATCCTTTTTTCTTCTCCGCCTTAACCGTTTCCTTGGCTTTTATCAAGAGTTTGAAATTGAGACCAATTAACAAAAAAGCAGTAAAAGCAACGATTAAAAAATGAGTATACGTACTAAGCTGTAACGCTAACATCCCCAAACCTACCAGCGCACCAGTAAATCCAGCTAAACTCCACATTCCGTGAAAAGAGGACATAATGGTTCTTTTAAAAAGCCCTTCGGTATAAATGCCCTGAGTGTTTACAGAGATATTGGTCAGGTTACCAAAAATTCCGAAAGCATACAATGCAAGTGCCAATTGCCATGCATTTTGTGCCAATCCCAAATTGGTTAAACTTACTGCATACATTGAAATAGCAAAAGGTAAAATCCGATGACTGCCGAAACGGGTCACTAATTTTCCCGAAAAATACATCATCGTTAACTGCCCGACTGGCAACGCAAAAAGAATAGTACCTAATTGCCCGTCACTTAAATGCAAAGTTGATTTAATAGTTGGAATACGGCTTGCCCAAGTCGCAAAACACAAACCCATAGCAAAATAAAACATAGAAACCGCCATACGAATCCTAAGCAGATAGGATGCTTTGACATCTCGATAGTTTTTTTTGTATTTTCCTTTGGCTTTATACCACCCTATAAAATTAAAATATTGCAAAGTCGTCGCTCTTTAAAATGAAATACAAAGGTACTAAATGAATTTGTTTAAATCCGTAGCTAACAATTACTAGCTGCATTATAACGTTATTGTTTATAATTTTGATCCCGATTATTTTTTTTGAAGCAGAAAGATTAGGCATTTTTAGCAGGTATTGGTCCCGCTTTTTTGCTGTCATTAAAAAAACGTTAAACAAAACGCAAGATCTAACAGGTTCTTAAAACTTGTTAGATCTCAAAAAAAAATGCCACAAAAGAATAATTCCATTGTGACATTTTGTTGGGTTTTAAAGAACAAATTAATCAATCCATTTGTAATAACGAGCTCCAATTAAATTTGGAATTTCGCTTTCTATTCGGTCAAGAATCCATTCGTTTTTTGGAGTTTGAATACTTTGCTTTTGTTCTTTTTTGTGTAATTTTTCATAAGTTTCAAAATCAATTTCAAAACTTTTTTCCAGCGTTTCAAAAAGGTTGACATTCGTTAAGGCCGATTTCCACTCAGACTGAATAGTTCCTTCAAAAACTTTCGATTTTGAACCGCTTCCGTAAGCGAGAAAACCGAATTTTTCATCTGTTATTTCTTTTTTGGTATCATAAAAATGAGCCAGAGTAGAAAGCAGTCCCATGAAAATAGAACCAGTATATAGGTTTCCAATTAATGAAGAAGCCAGTTCCGCAGGCTGTAATTTCTCTGAAACAAAAGTTTTGTAATCATCCGATTTACTGATTTCCTTCAGTTTATTTTGGTATTCAGAAGCATTTTCATTACCAGATAAAATTGGCGTTACTGCATCGAGAGCATAAATTTCAGATAACATTCTGCGTCCTTGAAAAGCATATGGCAAATGCATCACAATACTTTTCCAGGAATTATAAACAGTATCAGTAGTATTTTTTAATTTCTTGAAAGAGAAGTAAGCTTCTCTGGTACGGTCCATATAGCATTGGTTCGAATATTGGCCGTCAAAAACGGGCTGATCCTTGTGGATTTCGATTTCGCTTTCCAGATTATCAAACCAAGATTCGTTGTTTGTATTTCCTGTAATTTCCTTTTTCGAAATAGTTCTGTACGGTTTAAAAAAATCAAAAACGCCTTTCGTGCTTACGCCCCAGTGATTTTCAAAAGTGATAATTCTCGGATTTGAAGAAATCAGCATAGCAGCTGCGCCAGCACCTTGTGTGTATTCTCCAGTAGAATTTAAATCGTATTTGGCAAAGTCTGTTGTAACAACAATTGCTTTTTTGGTCGGATTGAGATGAACAAAATCAAGACAGTTCTGCATGGCGTCAACACCGCCAATGCAGGCGAAAGTAAAATCGACAACATCACATTCAGACAAAGTATTATCTCCAAACTTCTGCTCTATCAGTGAAATTAAGTAGGAGCCTATTGGTTTTGAACTGTCAATGCCGCTTTCGGTTCCGACATATATCCGGGCAATTTCGTCTAGCTTGATGTTGTTATCCAGAATTAGTTTGGTCAAAGCATTGACACCAAAAACCACAGTGTCCTGATGTGTATCAGGCAATGTCATCTTCAATAACCCTAAGCCTTTCTCGAGTTTTTCAGGTTCTATATTTCTAGCTGTGGCTAATGTTTTTATAGGTAAATGCAATTTGGCAACATCAAATGCAATAGCGTCAATTCCAGTTTTCATGTGTAAAATTTAAAAGCGGTAAAGTTAAAATTGCTTTTGGGGAAATACAATTTTTTAGGGGCTATAAAATAAGTGTTTTACAATTTTTAGTGAATAAGCTGCAAATCTTGTTTTGTATTATAAGATTATCAGTTTTTGTGTCTTTTGTCAGCGAAATATAATTTTGTGTTTCATTTTACTACTTAAATTTTAGCTGACAGCTGATTTTTATCATTTAATTTCAGAAACAATATTTTCTTAGATATGTAATCGATTGCAATTTGTTATAAAAAAAACAAAACTACGTATTTTCATAAGTATTTAATACGTATTTTTTACGTACTTTAAAATGATTATAAATTGCGAAGTAAAATTGCATATTTGGTTGTTATTCTTTCCTAATTACCCTAAATTTGTTCGACTTTTTAAAAAAATATAATATTTATAACATTATGGCAAAATCTGCAATATTGAAGTCGTCGATAGCTAAAAAAGTGGCTATGGCGCTTTCAGGACTTTTTCTGATTTCGTTTCTATCGCTTCATTTCTTCATTAATTTCGTATCTGTTTTTAGTGAGAGTTCATTCAATGCGATGTCACATTTCATGGGTTACAACCCGTTAATTCAATTTGTTATGCAGCCTGTTCTGGTTGCGGGAGTAGTTTTTCACTTCGTTATGGGTTTCGTCCTGGAATTGAAAAACAGAAAAGCAAGACCAGTTGCGTACGTTAAGTATGATGGTGCTGCAAATGCTTCATGGGCATCTAGAAACATGATTATTTCTGGCTTGGTTGTGTTGGCATTTTTAGGATTGCACATGTACGATTTCTGGTTTCATGAAATGCTTTATAAATATGTTGAAGTCAATTCAATTGATGAAACAAGATATTACCATGAATTAGTTGCTAAATTTGAAAGCCCGGTTCGTACAGGATTGTATGTTGTTGCTTTTGTTTTATTAGCGTTACACCTTTGGCATGGTTTCACTTCCTCTTTACAATCTGTAGGATTCGATAATAAAATTGGGAAGTCACTGCATAAAATCTGTTATGGATTTGCAATCATAGTTCCTTTTGGATTTATTTTCATTGCATTATTTCATCATTTTATAAATAATTAATATCAATCTATAATGAAGTTAGATTCTAAAATACCAGAAGGTCACATTTCACAAAAATGGACTGATTATAAAGACCATTTAAGGTTAGTTGCTCCAAACAACCGACCAAAAATAGATATTATCGTAGTAGGAACTGGATTGGCTGGAGCTTCTGCAGCTGCGTCTTTTGCCGAAATGGGTTATAATGTAAAAGCATTTTGTTATCAGGATTCTCCACGTCGTGCGCACTCTATTGCAGCACAAGGAGGTATCAATGCTGCAAAAAATTACCAAAATGATGGTGACAGTACTTTCCGTTTGTTTTACGATACAATTAAAGGAGGGGATTACAGAGCACGTGAAGCAAACGTTCACCGTTTAGCTGAAGTTTCTGGAAACATCATCGACCAGTGTGTGGCTCAGGGAGTTCCTTTTGCCCGTGATTACGGCGGAATGTTAGACAACCGTTCTTTTGGAGGTACGCAGGTACAGCGTACTTTTTATGCTGCAGGACAAACTGGACAGCAGTTATTATTAGGAGCTTATTCTTCTTTATCAAGACAGATCGGTTTAGGAAAAGTCGATATGTACAACCGCCACGAGATGCTGGAATTGGTAAAAGTGAATGGAAAAGCCCGCGGAATCATTGCTCGTAATTTAATTACAGGAGAATTAGAAAGACATTCTGCTCACGCTGTAATTATTGCAACTGGAGGTTACGGAAATGTTTATTTCCTTTCTACCAATGCAATGGGATCGAATGTGACTGCTGGCTGGAAAATCCACAAACAAGGAGCTTTGTTCGCAAACCCATGTTATGTACAGATTCACCCAACTTGTATTCCAGTTCACGGAACGAACCAATCCAAATTAACTTTGATGTCTGAGTCGTTAAGAAACTCTGGACGTATTTGGGTTCCAAAGAAAAAAGAAGATGCTGAAGCGATTCGTGCGGGTAAATTGAAACCAACACAAATTGCTGAAGAAGATAGAGATTACTACTTAGAAAGAAAATATCCAGCGTTTGGAAACTTAGTTCCTCGTGACGTTGCATCAAGAGCTGGTAAAGAAGTTTGTGATGAAGGCCGCGGAATTGAGGCTAACGATACTAACGAAGGTGTTTATTTGGATTTCTCTACTGAGATTCAAAATAAAGGAAAACAAACCGCTTACGCTAAAGGAAATCACAATCCTACTCAAGAAGAGATTCTTACTTTAGGAAAAAAATGGTTGGAGGAAAAATATGGTAACTTGTTTACTATGTACCAAAAAATCACCGATGAGAATCCTTATGAAACTCCAATGAAAATTTATCCAGCCGTTCACTACACAATGGGTGGTGTTTGGGTTGATTATAACTTACAATCAACTATTCCAGGCTGTTTCGTTGCAGGAGAGGCTAACTTCTCTGATCACGGAGCTAACCGTTTGGGAGCTTCGGCTTTAATGCAGGGATTGGCTGATGGATATTTCGTATTGCCTTATACTGTTTCTGATTATTTAGCTGACGATATCCGTACTGGAAAAATTTCTACAGATTTACCAGAATTCGTGGAAGCAGAGAAAAATGTAAAAGATCAAATCAATAAATTCTTGGCCAATAATGGAACTAAATCAGTGGATCATTTCCACAAACGTTTAGGAAACATTATGTGGAATAAAGTTGGAATGGGGCGTAATGAAAAAGGTTTAACAGAAGCTATTGAAGAAATTGCAGCTTTGAAAGAAGAATTCTTCAAAGAAGTTTACGTTCCAGGAAGCTCTGATGAATTGAACCCAGAATTGGAAAAAGCACTTCGTGTTGCCGATTTTATCGAATTGGGACAATTAATGGCTATGGATGCTTTACAACGTAAAGAATCTTGCGGAGGACACTTCCGTGAAGAATATCAGGATGCTGAAGGTGAAACGCTTCGTGATGATGAAAACTTCAAATTTGTTGGAGCTTGGGAATACAAAGGCTACGACATCAAAAATGAAGAACTTCACAAAGAAGAATTGAATTACGAGTTTATCAAAATCGCAGCTAGAAATTACAAATAATAGGAATCATGAGCGCAGCAAAAAATATAAATATCACCCTTCAGATTTGGCGTCAGAAAAACTCCAAAGAGAAAGGAAAAATGGAATCATATAAATTGAATGATGTTTCTACGGCAAGTTCGTTTTTGGAAATGTTAGATCAATTAAATGAGCAGTTAGTAAACGAAAGAAAAGAACCAGTAGCATTTGACCACGATTGCCGTGAGGGAATCTGCGGAATGTGTTCTTTGTACATCAACGGACGTGCGCACGGACCAGATACAGGAATTACTACTTGCCAGTTACACATGAGAATGTTCAACGACGGTGATACAATCGTTATAGAGCCTTGGCGTTCAGCAGCATTTCCAGTAATTAAAGATTTAATTGTTGACAGAACATCTTTCGACAGAATCCAGCAAGCGGGAGGTTTCGTTTCTGTAAATACTTCTGGAAATACTATTGATGCAAATGCAACTCCAGTTCCTAAAGATGATGCTGATAAAGCTTTTGAAGCAGCAGCTTGTATCGGTTGTGGTGCTTGTGTGGCTACTTGTAAAAATGGTTCTGCAATGTTATTCGTTGGAGCAAAAGTTTCTCAATATGCTTTGTTACCACAAGGTAGAGTAGAAGCAACAGCCCGTGTTTTAAACATGGTACGCCAGATGGATGAAGAAGGTTTTGGTAACTGTACAAACACTGGAGCTTGTGAGGTTGAATGTCCAAAAGGAATTTCTTTGGAAAATATCGCCCGTATGAACAGAGAATATCTTTCTGCAAGTTTGAAATAATAATCTGCTTTGTCATTCTGATGAAGTAAGAATCTAAAACGTCCCGAGAAATTGGGACGTTTTTTTGTTTGAAAATCTTTATAGAATCTTTTTTTCTCAAAATAAGGAAAATGACGTAAAGATGACATAATCAGATTTCATTAATTACAACAGATTTGAATTAATTTTGGAGGATTATTAATTGATTTATGGAAAACCAGAATTTAGCACAAGGAGTAAAAGAATTAAGAAAAAGAGAAGCTTTATCGCAGGATGAATTAGCCAGAAAAGCAGGATTATCATTGCGTACAGTTCAGAGGGTTGAAAATGGGGAAACGATCCCAACAGCTGAAACACTTAAAAGATTGGCTTCTGTTTTGGGTGTTGCACCAAATGAATTAATCGAATTTGAATCTGAAAAAGAAGTGCCTAAAATTGTTTTAAAAACTAAACATGAATATGTGCATTTTTTTGAAGACAAATTGGTTTTTAGTAAAACTCCAGATATTAATTTAGTAGCGGATTATAGCAAATCGGTAACCTATGTTTTTAGAACACTAATGGTATTTTTAATATCAATTCCTTTATTTACTGCGATGGGTATTTATTTTTATACTATATCAAATATTCCAATGGCCATTTACGGAACTACATTCGCTTTCATGTTCTTAACAGCAGCGTTAAATATTATGTTATTTAGCTCGGGATCACCAGTTGTTAGTTTTGCCAATATTACCAGCATAAAAGTGAATAGTAAAATGTCTCAAAATATTTTATCTATTTCTTTTATGGAATCGGGAAGAATTAAGCAAAGAGGAATGATTCTAGAAAAAGATCAAGTACAACCTATGATGGATGTCTTATTGACATGGAATATATTTGATAAAAAAGATATGGAAATGAATAAAAAACCACAAATACTCAAAGTGATTTTTTTCTGTTTATATATTCTAACGTCTAGTCTATTTGTGTTTTATAATCCAAAACAGCTTTATTTAACAACATATTTGCAGTCAGGATTATTACTTGTTATTTGTTTTATTTTGATTGGAAAAATGTTACGGAATTCTGTTTTTTTAAATCGTGATACGATAGCGATAGCAAACAGTCCCATTGATCGATGAAAAAAGGCTTTGCAAAAGTTAGTAAATGATGTATATAATCTGTCTGAATCTGTCATATCTGTATAATCCGTGGCTAATTTTTTAGTATGAAAACCGCCTTAATTCAATACTCACTAATTTAGCAAAATCTGAGAAATGGGCACTTTGTTATATCAAGCCTTTCTCAAAAGCGACTCGAACTAGACCAGCAGTGTTTTTTACTCCCAATTTTTGAATCAAATTACTTCGATGGGACTCCACTGTTTTAGCACTTACGAATAGTTTTGTTGCCATTTCTTCTGTCGTGTATTCTTGGATAATGAGATTTAAAATTTCTTTTTCTCTTGCGGTTAGTTTTGGGATAAAATAGCTAGAGGTTTCTAAACCTATCGAATCATTTAATAATATTTCACTTATTCTCTTAGGGAGGTATCTTTTGCCTTCCATTACTTCTTTAATGGCTTCTATCATTTCTGTTTTACTAGTGTTTTTCAGCAAATAACCAGAAGCACCATTTTTTAAAATCTGTTTGATAAACAAACTGTCTTCAAAATTTGTGAGGGCTATAATTTTTAGATTTGGATGTTTCTTCAATAACTCTTTGCAGGCATTGATTCCATTTCCATCAGGAAGGTTTATATCCAAAAGTAAAACAGCAATTGAAGCATCCAGATGCTCAAAGGTATCTTTTAGGTTTTCAAAAGATTGTACAATTTCGACTTCTTTATTAGATTTCAGCATTGTTTTGATGCCTTCGATTACAATTGTGTGGTCGTCTGTGATGGCTACTGGGATCATTTCGTTTTGTTTAAGTCGATGGAAAGCGTGTAGGAAGTTCCTGAATCGGAGCTGTTACTGTCTAATTGTGCATTCAAAAAGGCAACTCTGGTTTTGATGTTTTTATGACCTATTCCTTCAGTAATTGCATTTTTGTCAAAACCAATACCATTATCTTCAACGGTAATAAAAAGTTCCTCTTCTCTATAATTGAATTGGATCATCGCTTCAGTGGCTTTAGAATGCTTGAGCATATTGGTTACCATTTCTTGAATGATACGATAAATAACAGTCTCATTTTTTTTGGCGAGAGCGATATAATTGCCAAAATATTGAAAATCAATTTTGATCTTTTTGGAACTATTAATCTTGAAACAATACTCTTTAATGGTCTCGATTAGACCGTATTCCAGAATTGAAGCAGGCATTAAATCATGTGAAATATTCCGAACTTGTGCACAAGATTCGTCAATCATATCAATAACTTTATTTAAATTGTCAGCATCTATTGGACTCAGCCCAGCTTCTTCTAATGTGGATAATCGGTATTTTATTGCAGATAAATCGCCATTGAGTCCATCGTGAAGTTCTTGAGCAATACGGCGTCGCTCTTTTTCTTCCCCGTCCATCAGGGCTTCGAGTGTATTGATTTCTTGTTGTTGTTGTAAGGCGAGTATTTCTTTGTTTTTGATGTTCTGTCTTTGTTTAAAGAAATACCAAATACCAATAGAAATGACAACCAATGCTATAAAAGCGATAAAATACAGTTGTTTTTCTTTTTTACTTTTGATTAAATCCAACTCTTGCTGTTTGAGCATTATTTGTTGTTCTGCAATTGATTTGTCTTTTTTTTCACTTTCAAATTTGGTTTGGAGTAAAGTAGTTTCTTTTACATGGTTTTGAGAGAAAACAGTATCCATAAGTATATAACTCTCTTCTAAATAATTATAAGCTTTTTGGGGTTGATGCAGTTTATTATGAATATCAGAAAGACGTTTCAAGGATTTATATTCTAATTCACCAGAACCTATTTTCTTGGAGAGTTCTAAGGATTGATTGGCCAACTCCAATGCTCTAGTATAGTTTTTTTGTTTTAAATATACATCACTTACAATGTATATCAAATCTGCTTTTCTTATAATATCGACTGATGAATCAGCTAATTTGAAAGCTTTTTCATAATATGGAATTGCTTTTGTATAGTCTTTCTTTAATCTATAATATTCTCCAAAATTACGATAGACATAAAACCATAATTCATTGTTTTGTTCTTTGAGGGCAATAGTTTCTGCTTTCTTGAAATAATCAAAACTTTCGACAAAATTTTTATATTTAATATGACCAAGACCAATATCTCCATACAGTAAAGCTAATTGCACTGCATTTGTTTTTGGAACAAATTGCTCTGCTTTTTTTAAATAAAAAAATTCTAATTCCTTGTTTTTGAATTGAGTATATATTGCTGAAAGATTTTGATAGCTCTGGCTGATTATACTGCTATCTTTTGTTTTTTCAAATATTTTAATAGAGGCTAAATAATTTTTGACAGCCCTAGAATAATCTCCTTTATATTGATGCATATTGGCTAAGTTGGCATATCCTTTTGCTTCTCCTATAAGAATTTTTGTTTTTTTACAATAGTTGATGCATTTGTTGTAATAGTATTGTGCGGAGTCATATTTTCCGATATTACTGTACACTATTCCGCTGTATAATAGGGATTTGTAAGCGCCATCACTGTAGTTGGATTTCAAACTTAATTGATGACTTTTGGTATACAATCGTAATGCTTTTTGAGGTTGATTTTGTTCAAAAGAATACGCTTCATCCATTATTTTTTGGATGGTCAAGCTGTCTTTTTGAGCTATGGCACAGAAAGAAAACAGATAGATAATAATGAAAAAATAATGCTTTTGCATTTGATATTTTTTTTCTAAAGTTATTAATAAATATAGTTGCAAATTGCTAGTAAAAGTAATTTGCAGCTATTTTAAATTTGAAGTAGCAAATCAAAAATTATTTTGCAGTGACCTCAATTGACCAATAGGTTTTAATATGCGAACTATTTTTATCTCCGTTTTCGAAAAAATTCAATTCAAAAAAGGAGTCATCACCTATTTTTAACTTTATGGTTTCATTTGGAAGTAATGCATTTATTTGGCTGGCATAAGCACTAAGATTAATTTCTCGTGGTGCCCCATTGCATTCTTTACAAACATATTTTGGGTTCATCAGGTCTTTATCATATAACTGTCCTTCTACAAAATACTACAAGCTAACAAATCGTCATTGGTACAATTAGAAAGCAAAACCTTTGATGAATTTATTTTAGTATCCGTTCCATTATATGCAGATGTTACTCCTTTTGCTGAATTGGTGTCATAGGTTTCTCCTTTTCTTTCCCAAAATGTATAATTCGTAATTTTTGTTATTCCATTTGTTTTGAAAGAATCTAATTTTAAATTTCCATATAAATCTTCGGTATTGTCATTGTCAGCTTAGTATTACTTTCAATTATATTGGGATCAAAGATGTCAGTATTCAAGTTTATTGCACTCCTTTTTGTGAAACGTGTGTATGGAGTTGACGCCAGATTTTTAGCGTGCTAAATCGGTATACAGTACTAGGATAAATTGATTGTGAATAGCCGGTAAGAGTGAAAAAAAATCCTGTTTCTTGCTGTGATGATTTGTAATTTACTGGTAAAGCACTGCAATTTCCGTTTATTAATTTTGACGGGAATACTTGTTTTTTTTCTTCGTTTTTTAAAATTAATTTACGCGTTGGTATATTTTTGTGCTTCCTCCTTTGAGCAGGAATCTGTTTTCGTCTGCCAGGAAAGGAATGCTTGTTTCCTCATTGGTATTTAGGTCATAAAAAATCACATTCTTACCTTCTGTATACCATCCTTCTTTGGTTACATTACCGGTGCCTCTGCTTTCTATAGTGGTATCGCTTGAGCCTCCAGCACTACTTCCTGTCCAAGATAGACATTCGCCATTGGGCTTGAATTGTATAAAGTAATCCGTTGCTAATGAAGTATAATTACTGCCATAACCGCCACTGCTTAGCACCTCGGTATAGCGCCAAGTACCAATAAGCCGTCTGTCTTTTGTTTTTGAATTGATTGCAGCATTCGGTTTAGAATTTGAAATTGGTGCATTTTCTATCGTAGTTAAACTGCCTTGCTTGGTTAAAACAAGAGCAATAACTTGATTGTTTAATTCTGGGAAAGTGATGGAAAAATGAAGCACATTATCTTTTAATACTGCCGAAAAATCATAATGAATGTTTTTGCTTTTGTCCTTCAGTTTTCCTTTCATAGTATTGCGGTCACTTATGGCAATCATTTCATTTTTTACGCCATCCATATAAAAAAAGCCTCGCACAACATTTTGATTTTCTGTCATTTCTGCCGATATAGCTGCGTTTTCATAGGAGGCTGCATAGTTTCCTGTAAATAAACCGGTGGCCGCCATTGTTTTTTTGGTTTGGGTCAATGGTTTGGATTTCTTGTTTTGCGAATTGGTTTCATTACAAGCCGATAAAAACAAGAATACAATGCAAAGAAAAAAGGGTTGTATAGTTGTAGTTTTCATAAGTTACTTTTATTAATTTACAGCTAGAAGAGGATGTTTTCCTTATGTTTTTAATTCACTACAAAAACATCAAAGGCTTCAGGATTAGTTCCTGCTAAGACTGTTGGTGTGCTATTCAGAAAATATTTGTTTTTACCTGTAATATGTACATCGCCATTTTTAGAAATGGCCATAGCAGGATTGAAGATATTGCCATCAGCATCAGATGTTAAAACAGTTTCTTGACTGTTTTTCCAGTATTTCAACACTGACCTTCCATTTGTGCCAGGATTTCTTTCGATACCAATAATGTGGACATCATCCCCTATAACTTCCATGCCAAGGGGTGAGGAAGAAGTGATTCCTGAGGTTAAATTTGTTTTTAAACCATTTTTCCAAAACCCAATTTTGCTGTTTTCATTATTAACAGCTAAATGCGCTGTGGCAAAAATGGTATTTGCTCTAGTTACTATTTTTCCTCGTCCAATACTAAAATCATTATGTATTCCAGATTCAAGAGTAGTAATGGTTCCATTTTTCCAAACTTTTAGAGTATAGGTGTTTTCAGCGGTTAATTCGCGAAACAGAATGGCAACATCGGTTCCATTTACATCAATTCCATTGACAAAAGCTCTTAGATCAGGATTTGAGACAGTGGTTGCGGCTCCATTTTTCCAATATTTTACCACGTTTTTAACTCCATTATTTTCAGATCCTGTAATATGAACATCACCATTGATGACTACCATATCACTAACAAAGTTGTTGCTTAGCCCATTAGTAAGTATGGTCTCTACTCCGTTTTTCCAATATCTGAAAGAATTACCGATTCTGCCTAAGATATAAACATCACCGTTTTCGACTATTAAATCTTCGGCAATGGCATTTGCTGCCACAACACTTGAGATTCCGTTTTTCCACAATATAATAGCATTTGTTTCGTCAAAGTTTCCGTTTATGGCATAAACATCATTTCCGCTTACAGCTATTTTAAAGCCCGTAGTATTGATGTTTGTATCTGAGGGCAAGATTGTTGGGACTCCATTTTTCCAGATGGTTGGAATGGCTTTGTTGGCACTATTTCGAGTAATGCCTACGATGTAAACATCTGTTGCTTTTGAATTTGAAGGAGTAGAATCGTCATCACTTGAGCAGGAGATTAGTATAAAAGGTAAAACTATTAGAATAAAGAAGATTGTTTTAAATTTTGTTTTCATTGTGTACATTTTTTTGTTGATACTGTTTTGAAAAAAGAGAATTAATAAATTATTATTTACCATGGCAAGCTAGTATTACTTAATAGTTTAATTGTCAGGGTAATTATTGATTTTTTCATCTAGGGGTTTTCCCTGATATTAGCTGCGAATCAAAAAAAAATTTGGGTTGAGAGATAAATGAAAAGTGTTTTTTATCTTTGAATAAAATCCTAAAGTTGAAAACAGCTATCCTGCAATCTGCATTAGTTTGGGAAAATCCCCAAGCCAATCGAAATCATTTCGAAAAAAAAATCAATGCTATTGATGAAACAGTAGATTTGATTGTACTTCCTGAAATGTTCTCGACGGGTTTCACGATGAATTCATCAGCAGTTGCCGAAACCATGCAGGGAGAAACTGTTTTATGGCTGCAGTCTTTGGCGAAAGCCAAAAAAACAGCCATTACAGGAAGTTTGGTTATAACTGAGAATGGTAATTTCTATAACCGATTGGTATTTGTTTTTCCGTCGGGTGAAATTCAGTTTTATGATAAAAGGCATTTATTTACACTGGCAGGTGAAGACGAAATCTACACTGCAGGCAATAAAAAATTAATTGTTGAATATAAAGGCTGGAAAATCTGTCCGTTAATCTGCTATGATTTACGATTCCCAGTTTTTGCCCGAAATGTCGAAGAATATGATTTGTTAATTTATGTTGCCAATTGGCCAAAAATAAGGATAAATGCCTGGGATTCTTTACTCAAAGCACGAGCCATAGAAAATGTGAGTTATACTATTGGAGTTAATAGGGTTGGGGAAGATGATAATAAATTTGTACACAACGGACATTCCCAAGCGGTTGATTTCTTGGGAAATTATATTTTAGAACCTGTAGAGAATGAAGGCGTTTTTAAACTCGAATTGAATAAAGCTGAACTGCTTCTGGCCAGAAAAAAATTCAATTTTTTAAATGACCGTGATGCTTTCACGCTAAAAAGCTGATTTCTTTTTCTTCTTGTCAGCGTCTTTAGGTTTCTTCTTTTTGGGTTCTGGAGTATACGGAATACTTAAGTCGAAGGTTTCCTGCTGATCAAAATTAGCATGAAGTTCTATATCCTTAGAATAAACAACTTCTTCGGCTTGTCGTTTTTCAAGATAATCTCCGGTATCCCATTCCTTATTTTTATTGTCATCATAAATTGCCCTAACACCATATACGCCGGGTTCTAGCAAATTAAATTCAAGTTCGGTTTTTCCTTCAGTATATTGGCTTGCTTTTATAATATCTCCTTTATCATTGGTCAGTTCGATAATAACCGGAAAGCGATTTACATTTTTTAAAGAAAGAATGATGTTTCCGTAATCAGCAAAATTTCGAGTCTCTGTTTTAAAATCTAAAGTGTCATTCTTTTTTTCAAAAAAATCGGTAACAGCGCCCGGCATCATCTTAAAATTATATTTCTGCGCTTCATCGATTTTAAAATCAACATATAACTGCTGGTTAAACTCATCATAAGCTGTAGTAAAAGGCACAGCAGCTGAATCTTTGTCTGTAAGCGTCATTTTAGATTTGTCAAAATTAATAAGAGGAAGACTGGATTCCAATGTAAATCGGTCTCTAAAATTAAGTGAACCAGCTTGCAGGGCTTTGATGCTCAACGTGTCGTTTTTTTGTTTTTTAATTTTAAAAGAGAAGTCTTTCGAGTATTTGCCTTTTTCGATATGCATTGAGAGAGAATCAGTCTTCAGCGGTTTATACCAAACCTGCAGAGAGTCTTTCTTACCCATTTTAGTAATAATAGCCGGCACTATTTCGTTATGATTTTTCAAAGTAAGTTTTGCCAGTTCACTATTCTTTCCAGAACTTCCTTCATAACCTACTATTAATCGGTTTCCAGATGCCTGAGTGGGTCTAATTGCTTTAAATGGTAATGTCATTTTAAATAATTCCAACTCAAAAACGGTGTCATTTGGAATCGTTACAATGCCTTTGTTAAACCCAATTAAATCCGATTTTGGATTGAATTTATTATTGCTGTTATTGTCTTTAAGTGCAACCAGAAAGTATTTTCCAGCTTTTAAATTCTCCAATCGGAACGTTTTTAAACTATCCAAAGTATTGGTAATGTAACGCGGATTTTCTTTGTAAATAGTCGAATCATTAAATTTTTCGTTTGCTTCATAAAGCATAATAGAAACAAACGAAGCCACTTCTTTCTCATGAGCATCTTTTACTCTCCCGCCAAGAGCTAGTGAATCAATATAATTTCCCGTCGAAAACACATATTTAAACTGGTTGTAGGGATTGCCCTCGTTGTTATCGGCAATACTTTGGCCAAAATTCATGCTGTAAGTAGTATCTGGTGCCAAAGTATCATTAATAGTAATTGTTAATGTTTTCGAGGCCGTCGTAGGAAGAACAAGTAATTCATTTTTCATAGGAGGCGAAACAATCAATTGCTTATTTAAATTTTTAAGTTTGATATTTTCGTCAAAAGTAAGTTTGATTTTATTCCCAGTAAATTTAATAGAATAATTTTCGGGGTAACTGGATTTCAAAGTAGGTGCAATGGTGTCTTTCGCGCCACCGGTAATAGAACCTCTTTTGGCACAGCTTATAAAAAAAATCAGAAGCAAAAAAGGAATATATTTAAAATGTTTTTTGAACATAATGTGCTAAAATTTTATTTTACAAAATAACAATTATATTTACTGTAATCGAAATATTTTGCAAATTATTAGGAGCTGTTTAACTTTGTTGAATCTTCGATTTCCTGCTTTCCGCTGTATCTTTTTATAAAGGAAAGAAAAATTGCTTTATAAAAAGGATGCCGCTACCATCTTGGCTATGGATTTGTAGTGACTGAAACCCTCTTTTTAATGACCATTTCTCGTGTGAATTCATTAAATTTGCACCCAAAATAAAACTTCAATGAGCAATATCAGAATCACCAAACAATTTAATTTTGAAACCGGCCACGCTTTGTATGGTTACGACGGAAAGTGTAAAAATGTGCATGGCCATAGTTATAAATTATCTGTTACCGTTATTGGAAAACCAATTACTGATCGTAATAACGTAAAGTTTGGTATGGTCATTGATTTTTCGGATTTAAAAAAGATAGTAAAAGAAGAGATTGTTGATCAGTTTGATCATGCGACTGTTTTTAATGAAACTACTCCTCATATTGAATTGGCTAATGAATTAAAAGATCGCGGTCACCATGTAATATTGGTTGATTATCAGCCTACAAGTGAAAATATGGTAGTTGATTTTTCGCAAAGAATTATCAAAAGATTACCTTCGAATATTAAACTTTTTTCTTTGAAACTGCAGGAAACCGAGTCATCTTTTGCTGAATGGTTTGCAAGTGACAATCAATAATTTATCTACAAAGTAATTCATGCAGTTATCCAATAATAAAAAAATTTACTTCGCATCCGATCAGCATTTTGGTGCGCCAACACCTGAATTAAGTTTTCCAAGAGAACAAAAATTTGTCGCTTGGCTTGACGAAGTAAAAAAAGATGCGGAAGCTATTTTTTTACTGGGCGATTTATTTGATTTTTGGTTCGAATATAAAACTGTCGTTCCCAAAGGATTTGTCCGTATTTTAGGCAAGCTGGCCGAAATCCGTGACAGCGGAATACCGATTTATTTCTTTGTAGGAAATCATGATTTATGGATGTCTGATTATTTTGAAACAGAGTTAAATATTCCTGTTTACCACGATAATAAAGAATTTACTTTTAACAATAAAACCTTTTTGATTGGTCATGGCGACGGAAAAGGTCCTGGCGATAAAGGATACAAACGAATGAAAAAGGTATTCACTAATCCATTTTCAAAATGGCTGTATCGCTGGCTTCATCCGGATATTGGAGTTAAATTGGCACAATATCTTTCAGTGAAAAACAAGCTGATTTCCGGCGAAGCTGATGTGAAATTTCTCGGTGATGAAAATGAATGGTTAATACTTTATGCGAAACGTAAATTAGAAACTAAGCATTATAATTATTTTATCTTTGGACATCGCCATCTGCCAATGATAAAAACTGTAGGCGAAAATTCGGAGTATGTTAATCTGGGTGATTGGATTAGTTATTTCACTTATGGTGTTTTTGATGGAGAAACATTTGAAGTGAAAAAATTCGAATAAAAACCTTTGACAATATAAGTCTTTTTAAGGACATTTAGTTTTTACTTTAAATAACATCAAAGTTTAGAAATTAAAGAATGAAAGAAGATTATATAAAAAGGATAAACACCATTTTACTGTTCATTGACGACAATCTGGACTCGGAATTATCGTTAGAAATTATTGCCAGTATCGGGTCATATTCTCCATTTCATTTTCATCGGATTTTTAAAGCGATAACAAATGAAACTTTAAACGCATACATCACTCGAAAAAGAATTGAAAAAACGGCATCGATACTTTTGCATCAAAAAAATGTAAGCATAACTGAACTTTCGCTTCAATACGGATTCAGCAGCAACTCCTCCTTTACAAAAACGTTCAAAAAATTTTACGGAATAAGTCCTTCAGACTTTCGAAAATCAAGCCCCAGTAAATATAGCAAGATCAGACAAGCTGAAAGCAAGAATGGACAACAAAACGGATTGTTTGAAGAATATATTTGCAGCATTACGAATCACGTTAATTGGATTAAAATGAATGCAAAAATTGAAATTATAGAAATGCCAAAACTAGATTTGGCTTTTATCACTCAAATTGGTCACGAAGGATTAGGAAATGCTTACGGTAGATTGATGCAGTGGGCAATTCCTAAGGGTCTTTTGAAAGAAGATTCTAAAATGCTGACTATTTATCACGATAGTTTTAAAATAACTGACCCTAATAAAGTTAGAATGAGTGCCTGCCTTATTTTAAAAGAAAAAATCAAAGCGGATGGCGAAATTGGCTTGACAGCAATCGAAAAAGGAAAATGTATTGTGGGGCATTTTGAAATTGGAATTCATGAATTTGAAAAAGCTTGGACTGGTCTTTTTATTTGGATGAACGAAAATGGTTTTAAGAAAGCAGACCGAAATCCGTTTGAAATCTATCACAACAACTTTAATGAGCATCCTGAAAAAATAGCTATTGTTGATTTTTGCATTCCTGTGGAATAACTAACCGCTAAATCAATTCTTCTTTAAAAACAAAAGAGATACTCCATAGACCCGACAGGAATAGGAACTGCCGTCGGCCGCCAGCCTTCTAAACCGCACAGTAATTCAAAAGAAAGAGAGTTTAGTGTCTGGGGAAAAATATTTTAAAAAGAATTGATGATTTCTTGTGCTGTATGATGAGTTGACGGCACCGAAAAAATAAATTTTCTAACTTTTATAAAGGAATTATCAATAAGATTTGTATTGGCCACATCAAATAGCTAATAGCAATCATTATTGGCAGATTCAATTTCTTTTTAATGGATAATGCAGTCAAGAGAAAAGTGCTGACACCTAAAATTGAAATTATCGAAAGCGTCCCCGATACAATTATGCCTTGGTTTAAGTGAATGGGACTTAATCCTTGTTTAAAAAGAGAAGCAGTTTTATTTTTTAATGTATTGAATCTTTTTTCTCAATTATTTGTGGTTTTCGTGTTCTTCTAAGTCTTTTTGTAAATCCAGCGTTCTAAATCCCGGTAGTTTCAGTCCTGTAAAGATTACGACCAACAATGTCATGCTTCCTCCAAAAACAACTGCCGAAACAGCTCCCATAAGCTTTGCTGTCAATCCGCTTTCGAAAGCGCCTAATTCATTCGAAGAACCCACAAATATCGAATTCACTGCAGATACACGCCCTCGCATATGATCCGGAGTTTTTAGCTGTAAAATCGTCTGGCGGATCACTACTGAAAAACCATCGGTAACACCGCTCATAAACAAAGCAAAAACAGATAACCAAAACCAGGTTGAAAGCCCAAAAACAATAATACATATACCAAAACCAAAAATAGCAGCCAAAAGCTTAATTCCTGCGTTTTTGTAAAAAGGCAGATGAGTAGAAACGAACATCGTCAGCAATGCACCTACAGCCGGAGCAGCTCTTAAAATACCAAAACCTTCGGGACCTACTTTTAAAATATCCTGTGCGAAGATAGGCAGTAATGCCACTGCACCGCCAAAAAGAACTGCCACCATATCGAGAGTCAATGCTCCCAAAATAGATTTATTGGTAAAAACAAATTTGACTCCTTCCTTTAAACTTTCCATCACTGGCTCTCCGATTTTTGTGTTTAAAATAGGCTTCTTGGAAATTTGTGTTAGAATCAATAAAGCAAAAACGGAACAGGCAAAAATAGAACACATAGACCAATGAACTCCAATCCAGGTAATCGAAAATCCCGCCACAGCAGGTCCCGCCACAGATCCAATCTGCCAAACCGAACTGCTCCAGGTAGCAGCATTCGGATAAGCTTTTTTAGGAACAATCAATGCCAAAAGAGAAAAGATTGTCGGCCCAAGAAAAGACCGAACCAATCCGCCTAGAAAAACCAAAAAATAAATAGAATACAAAATCGCATTGGTAGACCATCCGCTCACAATTTTTGGCCAAGTAAGTAAAAATAATCCAAAACTTATGATTGAAAACCCTAGAATACATTTAAGAAGCATTCCTTTTTTCTCTTTCTGATCTACAATATGACCGGCAAATAATGCCATTCCAATGGCCGGAATCACTTCCATCAATCCGATCATTCCCAGCGAAAGTGCGCTTTTTGTTAAACTATATACTTCCCATTCTATGATGATAAACTGCATTGACCACGCAAAAACCATAGCAAAACGCAATAATAAAAACACGTTAAACTCTCTATAGCGCAGGGCTGCATAAGGATCATTTTTCTTCTTACTCATAGTCTTTTCTATTTAATATCTTTCAATCGCAATTGAATGCTCACTTTGTCATTCCACTCATTTTCATCGATACAGTATACGGCATCGAATTCCTGCTGACTGTTAGTCAAATCTTTTTTATTTCCCAACCCAAAGCCAATTGCAGCAAAACCTTCGGAGTTATTTTGTTTTACAAACAGTTTTAAATGTTCGTCCTCGGATCCTAATGTTTTGGCATAACCTGTATCTTTTATTTTTTTTGTCAAAAAAACAGGCGTCATATTTTGAGGGCCAAAAGGTTCAAATTGTTTTAAAATCCGGATTAATTTTGGTGAAATGTCTGCAAAATTAATTTCGGCGTCAATGGTGATTTCTGGGGTTAAATGATCGGGATGAATAGTTTCTTCAACTATTTTTTCAAAAGCATTTTTAAAACTTTGATAATTTTCTGCCGCCAAAGTCATCCCTGCGGCATACATATGTCCTCCAAACTGTTCTAAATGTTCTGAACAGGCTTCGAGAGCATTGTACACATCAAACCCTTTTACAGATCGTGCAGAAGCGGCATATTTGTCTCCGCTTTTTGTAAAAACCAATGTTGGGCGGTAATAAGTTTCAATTAATCGGGAAGCTACAATTCCAATCACGCCTTTGTGCCAATCTTCTTGAAAAACTACCGAAGTAAAGTTTTTTTCTTCCTGATTTTGTGTAATCTGCTGGAGTGCTTCTTTAGTGATTTGTTTGTCTAAATCCTTTCGGTCCGAATTATATTGTTCAATTTCGGAAGCAAATTGCTGTGCCTGTTCAAAATTAAATTCGGTTAACAATTCAACGGCATGATTACCGTGTTTGATACGTCCGGCAGCGTTGATTCGAGGGGCAATTATAAAAACAACATCGGTAATATCGAGTGTTTTCTTTTTTATTTGATGTATTAATGCTTTAATTCCTGGTCTTGGCTGTGAATTGATTACCTGTAATCCGAAATAGGCCAAAACACGATTTTCGCCAGTCATAGGAACAATGTCAGCGGCTATTGCAGTAGCAACTAAATCAAGATATAATACTAAATCCTCAATCGTTTGGTTTCTGTTTGTCCCCAAAGCCTGAATAAGCTTGAAACCCACTCCGCAGCCGCACAATTCGTCATAAGGATAATTGCAGTCTTCGCGTTTTGGATCGAGAACCGCTACGGCTTCTGGCAAAACTGCTCCGGGTCTGTGGTGGTCACAAATGATGAAATCAATGTTTCGTTCTTTTGCGTAAGCGATATGATCGATTGATTTTATACCACAGTCCAAAGCTATGATTAATGAAAATCCGTTGTCGTCGGCAAAATCAATTCCCTTAAAAGAAATTCCATAGCCCTCATCATATCGATCGGGAATATAAGTAGCAATATTTGGGTAATAGCTTTTCAAATAGGACGAAACCAGCGAAACAGCCGTTGTACCATCAACATCATAATCGCCAAATATGAGTATGTTTTCCTGATTTTGAATTGCTCTTTCGATGCGTTCGACAGCTTTGTCCATGTCCTTCATCAGGTAAGGATCGTGCAGATCGTCTAACGTTGGACGAAAAAATTGTTTGGCCTGCTCAAAAGTTTCAATTCCTCTTTGGATTAGTAAAGTGGCGACAAAGTCTTCTATGTTAAGAGCCTGAGCTAAGTGCTTTATTTTTTCTTCTGAAGGTTTTGGCTTAATTGTCCAACGCATTTTTTATGGAGGTTTGATAAATTGTATGTAAAATCAAGTGTATTCTAGCAACAATTTTTAGGATACGAATTTAATTTTTTTAAATCAAAACAGACGACAATTGTTTCTTAAATTATTGGGACAAAAGTAAAATATCCGATAAAAAATAGTAACTTTGAAACAAATAAGCTTCGTTATAATTAAAAACAATATATAATGGAACAAAAAAGCTACTATAAAAACTGGTATGCATTGACAGACAATGCCATTGTAGAGACACTTTGCAAAAGTATCAAACAAATGCGTTTGAATAGAAATATCTCGCAGGAAGAACTTTCCGAAAGATCAGGTGTCAACAGGATTACAATCAGCAGGATGGAAACCGGAAAAGCAATCAATTTGATGACATTGATACAATTGCTTCGGGCTTTGGAAAAACTGGAATTGTTAAATTACCTGAACGAAGAACCCGAAATCAGTCCGATGATGGTGATGGAAGCCCAGAAAAAACTCCGCAAGAAAGCTTCGCCAACATCCCGAAATTCTAATTCTAACGAATACGGATTATGATTGCAATTGCCGATGTGAAAATTTGGAGCCATAAGGTTGGAGTTATACTTTGGGAGCAGCAGAGAAATTATGGTGTTTTTGAATACGACAAGCAGTTTTTTAAAACAGGATTGGATCTTTCTCCGATAATGATGCCTGTTGCCGATGCGCAAAGAGGCAGAAAAGTTTTTTCTTTTCCTCAATTAAATCCAGACACTTTTAAAGGTTTGCCTGGTTTACTTTCAGACAGTCTGCCCGATAAATTTGGTAATCAAATGATAGATGCCTGGCTGGCTCAACAGGGTAAAAGCGGTAGTGATTTCAATCCCGTTGACCGTCTTTGCTATATTGGCAAACGGGGAATGGGAGCTCTGGAATTTGAACCTGCGAGTAACAGTGTTGTCGAAAAATCGAATCCCATCGAAATTCAGGAACTGGTAAAATTTGCCAAGGAAGTTCTTGATACCCGAAGTGGTTTTCATTCTGATTTGAACTCGGAAAAAGGATTTTCGGATATACTGCAGGTGGGAAGTTCAGCGGGAGGTGCAAGAGCCAAAGCGGTTATTGCCTATAACGAAACCACTGGCGATGTGCGTTCAGGACAAGTGGATGGATTGGAAGGTTTTGATTATTGGCTGATTAAATTTGATGGGGTTACCAATCATCAGCTGGGTGACCCGAAAGGTTATGGAAATATTGAGTATGCTTATTATTTGATGGCTGTCGATGCCGGAATAACAATGTCTGAGAGTAAATTGATGACCGAGAATAACCGCTCACATTTTATGACCAAACGTTTTGACAGGCAGAATAATCAAAAAATCCATATGCAGACTTTATGCGGAATGGCTCACTTTGATTACAATCAGCCGAGGGCTTATTCTTATGAGCAGGCGTTTCAGGTGATGCGCCAAATGAGACTGCCCCATTCGGATATGGAAGAATTGTACAGGCGAATGGTTTTTAATGTGATGTCAAGAAATCAGGATGATCACACCAAGAATATTTCGTTTTTAATGTTCCCGAATGGTGAATGGCAACTCTCTCCGGCTTATGATGTGACTTATGCTTACAATCCGGATAATTTTTGGCTGAAAGCCCATCAAATGAGTGTTAACGGAAAAAGGGAGAATATTTTATTGGAGGATCTTTTGGCTGTGGCCAAAAATATAAACCTTAAAAAACCGAAACCAATTATCGAGCAGTGCAATGATGTGCTTTCCAATTGGAAGGATTATGCCGTTAAAGCAGGTATTGAAAACAATCAAATAGAGCAAATTGACAATCAGATTGTTTTGTTTAAATTGTAACTTTTTTGATTCAATATATATTAAAAATACACATAATGAATCAAAAAAGCTACAATTTTAAAATTATTTAAGTTCTAATGCTTTACCTTCAAATTTAATTCCATCCCAGCCAGTTTTCATAAAGTTGCGGATATTTTGGTGGTTGGTACCGTTTGGATCTCCCAAAGTTTCTTCAAAATAATAGGCTCCAAAACAAGCTAATGTTTCCTCAACAGATAATTTTTGCAATAGCGCAAAAGAAAATAATTTACAAGATCCTGAATTGGTCCCTGCTTCATTGTGAGTGTCTCCGTTTTGAAATGCAGTTGGCGTAAAATTGTAATTTTCTTCTATTACTGCAATTGTTTCTGCAAATGTGTTGGCTGTTGGGTTTTGTCTTAGATTTTCTAAAAAGGTACTGATAGTCATATTTATGTATTTATTCTTCTTCTTTCTGAAATTTATTTTTTTTGGCTTCTTTTACAATTGGTTTTCCTGCAACAATTATAACAATCTCACCACGAGGAGCTGTTTTTTCAAAGTGTGTCAGCACTTCGCGAGCTGTTCCGCGACGATTTTCTTCGTGCAGTTTGGACAATTCACGACAAACGCAGATTTGCCGGTCTTCGCCAAAATAAGTAACGAATTCAGCCAAGGTTTTCACCAATTTATGTGGCGAAACATACAGAATCATCGTTCTGGTTTCTTCGGCAAGTTCTAGATATCGGGTCTGTCTTCCTTTTTTTTCCGGAAGGAAACCTTCAAAAACGAATTTGTCATTTGGCAGTCCGCTGTTGACTAATGCTGGTACAAAAGCCGTTGCGCCAGGCAAACATTCCACTGCAATTCCGTTTTCGATACAGGCACGAGTCAATAAAAAACCAGGATCGGAAATAGCCGGTGTCCCCGCATCCGAAATCAAAGCGATGTTTTCACCGGCTTTCAATCTGGAAATTACATTCTCTGTTGTTTTGTGTTCGTTATGCATGTGATGGCTGTGCATGTGCGTGCCAATTTCAAAATGTTTGAGCAGTTTTCCGCTCGTTCGGGTATCTTCGGCAAGGATTAGATCTACTTCTTTAAGAATCCTAATAGCCCGAAAAGTCATGTCTTCGAGGTTGCCGATAGGAGTGGGTACGATATATAATTTTGACATTTTTCTTGTTTAAAGAAGGGATTTAATAAAATATTTTGAACCAAATGCCTTTAAAACGACAAGAATTTTTTCTCTATGATTTCCATAAAACGCTGTTCATATTCTTCTTTTCCTTCCCAATTATCGTAATCTGGTTTTACCATTTCATCGATAAAACTTTTAGTTTCCAGAAAAGTGTCAAATGTTATCAGCTGGTTGAGAACACGGTTATAATCTTCATTGCTTCCGCCAAATAAATGTTTTACAAATGCAATTCGGTCGTTTAGGCCAATGGTAATTTCTTTTGCCAGCTTCTCATTCAAAGTAGCTGATTTAGGCTCAGCTTTTTCGAAATTAGTTTGCGGAGCGGATAAAATTGGTTCTTTTTCAAGCTGAAAAGAAGGAGCAGTTTTGATAGCTTCCGGCTCTTGTTTTTTATCTGAAACTTTTACAAAATCAGGATCGGTATAGTGGCCTCCAAGAAGATCATCAAACGAAATCTGAACGGCTTCTTTTTTCTTTGGAGTTTCGGGTATTATGGTTTCTATAGCGTCAACAATTGGTTCAAATGCCATTTTTTCAGAAACGACTGGCTCTTCAATTGGTGCTGGTTTTTCGATAATTTCAGAAACAATAATTTCAGGTTCTTCTGCAACTGCAATTGGTTCAGGAGATACAACTTCTGCAGTCTCAATTTCAACAGTTTTGTCCTTTATTTTCTCAGTTATAGGTGTTTCTTCTATAATTGGTTCACTGACCGGAATTGGTTTTTGAAACTCTGGTATAGCCATGTTTTCAAAAAACTCTTTCATTTTCTCTACAACTTCAGCTTGACCAATGGTAGGTTTTGGATCTCCAAAATGCTCTTCAACAAATCGTAAAACAGCTAATTTTTCATATAATTTTTGTGTTTCCAAATAAAGCTGATTGATGTCTGATTTATTTTTAAGTTGTAAAATTCTATGAGCAATGCTGATTAAATCGGCTTCTAGTTTTTTTTGCATAACTTTTGAAATTATATGAATATGTGGCTTTATATAAATTGTTCTTTACTGGTAATCGATGAAGCGGGTTAAATTTCTTTTTCAATTTTATTATTGAAATAAGACTTCTCAGATTTTCGAATTGATAAAAATTATCTACTTTTGAAACGAGGTAAAACAGAAATTTACCCAATTGATTTATTACCGATACAAAGTAATAAAAACTATTCATTTTTTAAGGCAGAAAAAAACAAAATGTTTCTCGAAAACACAGTAAATCATAAAGAGCAGTTTGGATGGATTGAAGTCATTTGTGGCTCAATGTTTTCGGGAAAGACCGAAGAACTTATTCGTAGATTAAAACGGGCTCAGTTTGCCAAACAGAAAGTAGAAATTTTCAAACCCGCCATTGATACCCGTTATCATGACGAAATGGTAGTCTCTCATGACAGCAATGAAATCCGTTCAACGCCAGTTCCTGCAGCGGCCAATATTGCTATTTTGGCACAAGGCTGTGATGTAATCGGGATTGATGAAGCCCAGTTTTTTGATGACGAAATCGTGACGGTCTGCAATGACCTTGCCAATCAGGGAATTCGTGTAATTGTAGCCGGTTTGGACATGGATTTTAAAGGAAATCCTTTTGGTCCTATGCCAGCACTTATGGCTACGGCTGAGTATGTAACCAAAGTACATGCTGTATGTACCCGAACCGGAAATTTAGCCCATTACAGTTTTCGAAAAACCGATAATGATAAACTCGTAATGCTTGGCGAAACCGAGGAGTATGAGCCTTTGAGCCGTGCCGCTTATTATCATGCCATGCGGAAAGACGAGGAAAAGAACTAAAACAATAACCCCTTTCGAATCTTTAAATTTTGAAAGGGGCTTTTGTTGTTTTTTAGTTAAAAATAGATTCCAATTTAAAATCCAATTCAGGAAATAATTTACTTTGAATGTTGTCTTCCTCAATCAGAGGATGCATTCCTATAAACTGATTTTCTTTTAAGACATAGATGAAAACCGTTTTGTCTGCGGGGTTTACGATCCAATATTCTAATACTCCCGCTTCTTCATATAAATCAAATTTATACTTCATTTCTTTGTTTGAATTTCCCGGCGATAGAATCTCAATGATTAAATCAGGAGCACCAATAGCGCCTCGTTCATCAATTTTGGAATCATCACAAATCATACACAAATCAGGTTGTACTACATTATATATTTCTTTGTCTAAGGTCGATTTTTTCTTGTCAAGCAATCGAACATCAAACGGTGCAATAAATAATTCACAAGAATTTTTTTTGAAAGCATTAATCATAATGCCTGTCAGTTTTCTAGATATTCTTTGATGAGTAGTGCTTGGTGCGGGATTCATCTTATAAATTTTTCCTTTTATCAATTCCAGTTTTTCCTGAAATTGCCATGTTAAATAATCGGCATAGGAATATTTTTTGTTTAAATCCAATGAATTAATGTCGGTTATCATAACTGCTGCTTTTTGACAAAGTTGCTAAAAAAACAAAGCTCTTTTATTGAGATAAAAGGGTTAGGTTATATTTTTAAAACACCAATTTTATCTAAATTGAAAAGCCTTAGCTGAGATTGATGATTTTTAACTTTTAAATTTAATTTCGTTGCTGTTTATTGTTTTTTCAACCTTTTAAAATCTTCGATATATAGACCTTTGGCTGTATTTGTAGGGTTAAATGCAGTAAGATTGTCAATTTTAAAAGGCAAAGAGAGATCGGTGTTTTTTGCTGTCGTTCGCAAAGTCTGGCCCGTAATTAATTCGATGGCTTTCTTTAAACAAGGATCTTTTACGTTTCCAAATTCAACCAGATTTAAGAAAATGCTATAAGGATTAATTTCGTAATCGGGTTTAATATTCGCTGGATTCGCATCTTTATCTTTGTTATAATATGAAAAGGTAATGGGCTGCAATTGCCATTTGTGTTTGGTGCTTCGATTAGCATAGGAGGTATAATCATAAGCAGGAGAATCGTATAGTGTGTTAGATCCTACAAATTTACCAACTGTTTCTTCACCTATTGTTATTACACTAATGTATTTTTTTAGGCATTGTATCGTAAGCTCACTCGCAGAAGCAGTTTGAAAACTTACCAGCACATATATTTTTGTCAAAGCAAGACTGTTTATACTTTCTTCTCTCTGAAAAGTTGGCTGATTATCAACTAAGTTAAAAATTTTCACTTTTTCCGAAAGATTTTCATAGCCATCTTCACTATTGTGTTTATCATTGAAGTCCAAATAAATATAAGGCTTATTGGTAAAACTGCCGTTAATCATCTGCGCCAAAGCAATTGCCGTTTCTACTGAGCCTCCTCCATTGTATCTTAAATCCAAAACCAATTCGTTAATTCCATCCGATTGCATTTTAGCGAAAGCCAAATTGAGTTCATCATTATAATCTGATTTGAAACCATTAAAAACCAGATAACCAATGTTCTTCGCTCCATATATTTTCTTTTCGTAATAAGCAACTGGGTTTTCGTCAATTTCGGTTTTGGTTACAGTCACAGTTCCTGCTTTGTCTGTGGTTACTAAACTGCTGCTTGTAAATTGCACGCTTGCTGCCAGAGTAATTGTGATTTGTGTGTTTTCCAGCTGGTCATAATTGCTTGAAGTAAGCTGGCTTCCATTTATTTTTGTAATAACGTCGCCTCTTTTCAATCCTGCCAAAGCTGATGGTGAGCCAGGCACAACGTAGTTGATTAAGGCTACCATATTTATACTGGATGCGTCTTTAGGATAAATTCCATAGCTAAAACCACCTTTTTTTTCGACTTCTGCAATTTTTGTAGCATACACTACCTCATTACTGTTTTCAATCCAAGAAAATCGATCGACAGTTTCTCTTTGATACAGGAGTGAATAAAAAAGCGCATCAGGAGTTTTTCCGTTAATAAAATTGTTATATGCTGAGGTAGAAGTGATTTTGCTGTCGGACAAATCGGTAACGTTGGGCTGCCAGTAGTACCAGGAATTCATCGCTTTCCAAACAAAGTTGTTAATCTCGTCTGGCTTGGAAGCAGTTGTTTCATTAGAGTCAGAATCCTTGCTGCAAGCAGTAAAGGCCAATCCTAGAATTAATGTTGGAATAATATATTTTAATCTCATTGTTTTTTCAATGTTTAAATTAAGTTAGCTTTGTAGATATAAAACTCTAAAAGTATGAAGAATAGTATTCCAAAAGCCGTGTTTTTATTGTTTTCTTTCGGAATTCTTTTTCTTTTCTCCTGTTCCAGACAACTTTTAGAGATTCAAAACCAAACGTATAAAAGTTACAACAGGAATAGCGAGAAAGGATATGTAGTTAGTTTTGAATTAAATAATACTGCTGTTATTCCTAAATCGGTTGTGATTAATGGTATTGTTCAGGATATATCCGAAGTAAACAAAATTGGAGATACTTATACAGTAAATGTGATTGCACAAACTGCCATAATTCATAATTATCAAGTAAAATTAGATAAAAAAGAAAACGGAATTTATTTTGAGAAAAATTCCAATATATTTTTTCAACCTGTAAAATTTAGATTAATCGCCGATTAATTTTCTTTTTTAATGAAAATCAAAAGGAGTAAAAAATCTAAAATTCTGATAATGATTTCAGAGGTTTTTTTAACTTAATAAAACTCTAAAATAAGGACTATTCCATTGCTATTTTTTTTAACTTTGATGTAAAATTAACGGCAATGGATTTACAAGCAAGAAAAATAGCATTAGTTCAAGAATTTCTTTCAATTGAAAGTGAGGAAATGATTTCCCGCTTAGAAAAATTGTTAAAAATTAAAAAAAACGGAATAGAAGACATCAATTTCCAGCCGATGACAATGGAAGAGTTTGAAAGTAGAATTGACCAGTCAATGGATGATTCAAAAAATGGACGAGTTATTGAAGCAAACGAGTTATTGAAAGAGATTGAAAAATGGAGCTAAAATTAAATTGGACGGAATATTCCAAAAATGAATTGCGAAAAATATTTTTATATTATAAAAGCAAATCCAATTTAAAAACTGCAAAAAATAAAGTAAAAGAAATTTCAAAAGAAGTACTTATTCTTGAGAAGTACCCATTTATAGGTCAAAAAGAAAAGCTTTTAGTAAATAGAGAACAAGAATTTCGTTATTTTTTATGTGGAAATCATAAGATAGTTTATTATGTAGATTTAGAAATAAACTTAGTTGAAATTGTCGATATCTTTGATTGCCGGCAAGAACCTTTAAAAATTAAAAGAACAAAATAATGTGTTTTAAAATTTTTAAATCTTCTTCAAAATGAATTTATCCTTAAAAAAAATCATTTCAATTCTGGATGCTAAAACAATCGACATTCAGGATACTATTGAAATTGATAATATCTCCATCGACAGCCGTTCCCTGCAAAACAACGAAAAAACACTCTTTTTTGCATTAGTCGGAAGCAATCACGATGCCCATATTTATATAAAAGACTTAATTGCAAAAGGCGTTCGTCATTTTGTGGTGACCCATATTCCAGATGGTTTTGAGGGAAAAGCCAATTTTTTGGTTGTCAAAAATACCCTTGAAGCTTTACAGCAAACGGCGTCCTATTACCGAAGTCTTTTTTCGTTTCCTATTATCGGCGTGACGGGAAGCAACGGCAAAACCATTGTGAAGGAATGGCTCAATTTCCTGCTGAGTCCTGACTGTAATATCATCCGAAGTCCGAAAAGTTATAATTCGCAGGTAGGTGTGCCTTTGTCTGTGCTTGCGATTAATGAACAGCATAATCTTGGAATTTTCGAAGCTGGAATTTCGACGGTTTCAGAAATGGATAAACTCGAAAAAATCATTCGGCCAACGATCGGAATCCTGACCAATATCGGTTCTGCTCACGATGAAGGTTTTGAAAATCTGGAAGAAAAAATCAGCGAAAAAATGTTGCTTTTCCAAAATTCCGAAGTGGTGATTTATCAAAAAAACAACAGTGTAGAGAAATTTATTCTTCCAAAAACAAAAGCGATTTCTTGGTCTTTTACTGATAAAACCGCTACGGTTTTTGTAGCCAAAAAAGAACACACGCACGACCATACTTATATTGAATATACCTATAAAGGGAATATTTCGACCTTGCAGATTCCTTTTGTGGATGATGCATCTGTCGAAAACGTGATTTCCTGTCTTTTGGTTTTACTGTATTTGGAATACGATGCTAAAACGATTCAAAGCCGAATCGAATTATTGTTTCCGATGGAAATGCGCCTGAAAGTGAAAAAGGGAATCAACAACTGCAGTCTGATTGACGACAGTTACAGTTCCGATTTTCAGTCATTGAAAATAGCTTTGGATTTTTTGGAAAGTCAAAAACAGCATCAGAAAAAAACGGTGATTCTTTCGGATATTTTCCAAAGCGGATTGTCGAATGAACAGCTGTATTCTAAAGTGGCCGAGCTGATAGTTTCCAATAAAATCGGTCGTTTTATCGGAATCGGCGAAACGGTTTCGACATTAAAAACAAAACTTGACAATGCCTTCTTTTTCAAAGATACCGACGAATTTTTATTGCAGTTGGAACAGCTTAATTTTGAAAATGAAACCATTCTGATAAAAGGCGCAAGATCGTTTCAATTTGAAGAAATTGTGTCGGCATTGGCTGAGAAAACACACGAAACGGTTCTCGAAATCAATCTAAATGCAATAAGCCATAACTTTAATTTCTTTAAATCAAAACTGAAATCCGGCACCAAAATGATGGCGATGGTCAAAGCGTTTGGTTATGGAAGTGGAGGATTTGAAATCGCGAAATTATTGGAACATCACAAGGTGGATTATTTGGGTGTGGCTTTCGCCGATGAAGGAATTTCACTGAAAACGATGGGAATCAAATTACCAATCATGGTTTTGAATCCCGAAAACACGAGTTTTCCAGCAATTATTCAGCATCAGCTGGAACCTGAAATTTACAGTCTGAAAGGCTTGAATGCTTTCCTGAAAATTGCGGAACAGAAAAAACTAAAAGACTTTCCGATTCACATAAAAATGGATACTGGAATGCACCGTTTGGGTTTTGAGTTAAACACGATTGATGATTTAATTGCCACTTTGAAAGGAAACCAAACGGTTAAAGTAAAGAGTATTCTGTCCCATTTAGCGACTAGCGATGATTTACAGCAAAAAGATTTTGTTCAATACCAAATCAGGTTATTCGAAAAACTGTCCTCAAAATTGATGGATGAACTTCAAATTACTCCTATTCGTCATATTTTGAATACTTCGGGCATCAGTAATTTTCCGGAGGCGCAGTATGATATGGTTCGTTTGGGAATTGGTCTTTATGGCGTTTCCAATGATTCAGAAGAGCAAAAATATCTGGAAAACGTGGGAACGTTAAAATCGATTATTTCTCAAATAAGGACGATTCAATCGGGTGAAAGTGTTGGCTACGGAAGGCGTTTTATGGCAGATAAGGAATCGAAAATTGCTACAATCCCTATTGGTTACGCTGATGGAATTTCGAGACATTGGGGAAATGGTATTGGCTTCATTACAATAAAAAATCAAAAAGCTCCCATCCTAGGAAGTGTATGTATGGACATGCTGATGGTTGATGTAACTGATATTGACTGCAAAGAGGGAGATTCGGTAGTGATTTTTGGCGAAAGCCCGACCGTGACTTATATGGCGGAACAATTGAAAACGATTCCGTATGAGATTCTTACCAGTATTTCCCAGCGTGTTAAGCGTGTTTTTTATAGGGAGTAACGCGGTTTTTTTGTTAAAAAATTACTATATTCGTTACATTATAAACGAACCAAAATCAATATATTATGGGATTTATCAGTGATTTCAAAGCCTTTTTGATGAAAGGTGAAATAGTAAATTTGGCAACAGCGGTAATCGTTGGTGGGGCTTTTGGTAAAATTGTGACTTCATTCACGAATGATATTTTGATGCCTCCCATTGGATTATTATTAGGAAAGGTTGATTTCAAAAACCTGAAACTTGTGCTTCAGGACGGTATTCCCGCAGTAATGGAAAATGGAGTTGAAAAAACGCCTGCAATTGCAGAAGTTGCACTCAATTATGGAGCTTTCATACAAACCGTTTTTGATTTTGTGATTATCGGTTTCTGTATCTTTATAGTACTGAAAGCTTATGAAAAAACCAAGAAACAGGAAGTCGTTGCAGAAGCTCCGCCTGCAGGACCAACACAGGAAGAATTACTTACCCAAATCAGGGATTTATTGAAAAAGTAATTCCTAAGATTCTAAGAAAAAATCTTAGCAACTTAGTATCTCAGTAACTTTACAACTTTAAAAAGAAATTATACCGCTCAACACTATATATTCTAACTAAACCACTCTATGAACGGGTGGTTCTTTTTTATGTTTGATTTATAACAATTTGTTATTTTTTGTGAAGACCATTGTTTTGTTTTGAATATTACATACTTTTGTCTTTCAAAATAGAAATACACAATAAAAATATATAGAATGAAAATAGCAGTTGTAGGAGCTACCGGAATGGTTGGCGAGATTATGTTGAAAGTATTAGAAGAAAGAAATTTTTCATACACAGAATTAATTCTTGTAGCTTCTGAAAGATCAGTAGGTAAAGTAATTGAATTCAAAGGGCAAAAACATACCGTGGTTGGATTGCAGACAGCAGTAGATATGAAAGCGGATATAGCTTTATTTTCTGCAGGCGGGGGAACTTCATTGGAATGGGCTCCAAAATTTGCTGAAGCAGGAACTACTGTTATTGACAATTCATCAGCTTGGAGAATGGATCCAACTAAAAAATTGGTTGTTCCTGAAATCAATGCCAATCAATTAACAAAAGAGGACAAAATAATTGCAAACCCAAACTGTTCTACCATTCAAATGGTATTGGCTTTGGCTCCATTGCACAAAAAATACAATGTAAAACGTGTTATTGTTTCTACTTACCAATCCATTACAGGAACTGGTGTAAAAGCAGTTCAGCAATTCGAAAATGAAGTAGCCGGAGTAAAAGGCGATATGGTTTACAAATACGAAATCAACCGTAACTGTATCCCGCAATGTGACGTTTTTGAAGATAACGGATACACTAAAGAAGAGATGAAATTGGTGAAAGAAACTAAAAAAATCTTAAGCGACGATTCTATCAAAGTAACGGCTACTGCGGTTCGTGTGCCTGTTGTAGGCGGACATAGCGAAGCGGTGAATGTTGAATTCAGCAATGATTTTGACGTAAACGAGGTTAGAACTATTTTGAGCCAGACAGATGGAGTAGTGGTTCAGGATAATTTAGATACTTTTACTTATCCAATGCCAAAATATGCCGAAGGTAAAAATGATGTTTTCGTAGGCCGTATCCGTCGTGACGAAAGTCAGGACAATACTTTGAATATGTGGATTGTTGCCGATAACTTAAGAAAAGGTGCCGCTACAAATACTATTCAGATTGCAGAATACTTAATTGCAGCAAAATTGGTTTAATCCATTTTTAGAATTAATAAATAAAGAAACTACAACTTTAAATGGTTGTAGTTTTTTTGTTTATTTTCGGGTGAAAACTTTTTCAGAATGTTAATATATAGTTGGGATAAAATGAAAAATTATAAGTTGTTAATTCTACTTTTTTTAATTGCTGTAACTTCTAATGGACAAAATATTGTGCCAAATATTTCGGCGAGAGTAGATACCTCTAAAGTATCTGTAAAACAAGTATATCATCTATACAAAAACTACCTTAATTCAAAGCCAGACAGCATTTATCAAAATCCCAATTGGAACATAAAGGAAGCGAAATATTATTTAAAAAATAAAATGGTCGTCGACAGGTCCGCCGGTAAAATGTTTTTTTACAACAATTCGATTAAGTTTTTTGCTAACGATATTCCTAAAATATTGCAAATTGACAGTATTGCAGCAAATAGATATCAAATCAAAACTATTTTTGCTGCCAAATGTCCAGACGCTGAAGATGAAAAATTCAATCCGGATTATATTACGAAATTGTATGCTGTGAGAGATGCTGCAGGGCAATTTAAATTAGAGAATACAATTTCCTATGACACTCGAAAATGGGAGAAATACCAATATAAATTTATTAATTATGTAATACATCCAGATTGTGATTTCAACAAAAAAGAAGCGTCAAAGGCGATAGCTTTTTGCGAAAAAACAGCGAAGCAGTTTAATCTCAAAGTGGAACCTTTTACATATTACATATTGCCGAATTCAGATGAAATGGGTAAACTTTATAATTTTGATTATTGGATGTCGTATTTAGGAGGGCAAACATTGACTTCTATTCGAGAAATTTTTACAACCTATGGCAAAGAGAGCTATCCACACGAGTTTGTTCATATGTTATTTCCTGCTTCAAAAGATAATGTTTCAGGATGCCCAATGATTATTACTGAAGGCATAGCTACATGGCTGGCAGGACCAAACAGTAAGGAAACTTTTGAAGAAGCATTAAAAAGAGTTTCAAAAACATTTCAAAAACAGGAAAAAATTACATTAGATGATATAATGACTTTTAAAATCAGGAATAAATTTGATAACAGTATTTTATATGTCACCGGCGGAGTAATTTGCAAACTTGTTTATGAAAAACAGGGCAAAGAAGGAATTTGGAAATTGTACAATTCCAACAAGGAAAACTTTAATTCGGTTTTAGAAAAACAATTTGGGATGAGCTATAGAGAAGTGGAAACATTAGTTATAAAGACAATAAAAGAGTATAATGTAAAATAGAAAGAAAATTGCTTTAATTCTTTTTACATTTTAATAACTACAAAAACTACAATTTAAACGGTTGTAGTTTTTTTGTTTTACTACCTTTGCAGCGTGAAAAGGAAGCAGCTCATAATAAATCTCTCATTAGTTGTTACAATATTGTTCTCAATATTGTTTCAGTCTTTTGATAGTATAAGCCACCTTCAAGAGAAGTTTTCCGAAAAAGAATGTCATCACACTTATAATTCCAGTGCCGAGTTTACACACCAGCATCATAGTTTTGACCATTGTTATGTTTGCCAGTTTGGTTTTAGCAGTTTTATAACACCAATAAAATATTCCTATGCATTATTCGCTGGGAAATATAATATTCCTTATTTCTTTACATACACCGAATCTATTTTTTCATTTTCGGGCAGTCTGTATTCCCATCGCGGCCCCCCAAATTCATAACTGCCACTAAAATTATTTGAAGCGAAAGAATTGGCTTTGTCGGCAATAATAGTTCCGCTTTCCGCTGCACCCGAGCGATAGCGAACTGACGAAGTAATCTTGTATGCCGAACACCGGCACACAAGGATTTTTACTGCAATCGGGGCTAAAGAGCCGTAATAGTGCATTTTTGGAATTATTGCCAAACGTTATCAAATATTTTTGGCATAATCCATAAATCCGCGCAAATCTTTTTGATCTGCGTCATCCGTGTTCTATTGCGGAATTTGTAAATTTTTCAAATAAAAAAAGCACCACAAAGGCTAAATCCAATAAGAGATTTAGTCTCTAATTCAACTATTCACAAAACATTTTCAATCATTGCTGTCTTTTAAAAAGATCATTGATTGGAAAATAACATACATTATATGAAACAATATTTATTAGTCCTCTTTTTAGGACTTACCACTTTTTTACAGGCACAAAACACCATAACGGGAAAAGTAACCGATACCAAAAACAGTCCTTTAATTGGAGTTGTCGTTTATGCTGATGAGGCGCATAAGTCAGCAAAAACAGATGAAAACGGAATGTATACTTTGAGCGGACTTCCAAATGGAGAGGAAACTCTGGTGTTTTCATATGTAGGTTTTGCGAGCCAAAACAAAAAGATCCAAAAAGTTCAAAATACACAGACACTCGATATCGTTATGGATGAAATGGCTTTTCAAATGGACGAGGTTATTGTCTCCACGCCTTTCTCCAAGTTACAGTCCCAAAACGTGATGAAAGTCGACCGCGAAAGCGTGAAATCTATGCAGGAAAAAGGAAGCGCCACTTTGATAGAAGGCTTGGCAGCAATTCCTGGAGTTTCGCAGGTTTCTACGGGAACATCAATCGGAAAACCAGTAATCCGCGGATTGAGCGGTAACCGTGTTTTGGTTTATACACAAGGAATTAGATTGGAGAATCAGCAGTTTGGTGACGAACACGGTTTGGGATTAAATGATGCCGGAGTGGAAAATGTTGAGGTTATAAAAGGTCCGGCTTCTTTACTGTATGGTTCGGATGCGCTGGGCGGCGTTCTGTTTTTTAATCCCGAAAAATTTGCTTTGGCCAATACTTTTCAAGGTGATTTTGGACAGCGGATGTTTTCAAATACACTTGGATCAAACACAACTTTAGGGCTGAAAGCATCTACTGATAATTGGAAATATTTAATCCGCGGTGCTTACAGCACCCAATCTGATTATAAAATTCCCGATGGTGACCGTGTGACTAACACCCGTTTTCAGGAAATGGATTTCAAAGCAGGAATCGGGTATAGTAATGCCAAATTTTCGAGCGTTTTGAGATACAATTACAATAACTTGGATTTAGGAATTCCCGAAGATGGAATTGCGGATCAAACTACAACTAAAAAAACCGCTTTCCCAAAACAAGGTGTTTCCAATAATTTATTCTCTCTGAACAACACGCTGTTTTTTAGTAATTCAAAAATGGATGTGAATTTGGGATTTATTCAAAATGACCGGAGCGAGTTTGAAGACAGTGATGTGGCGGTCCTTCATATGGTTTTAAACACATTCGATTATAATGTCAAATACTATCTGCCGGCAATAGGCAAAGTAGAGACTATTGTTGGCGTTCAGGGAATGTCCCAAAGCAATAAAAACTTGGGGGAAGAATATTTAATTCCAAATGCAGCGACCAATGATTTTGGGGTTTTTGCAACAGGGATTTATGGCTGGGGTTCAAATTCTTTACAGGCAGGTATTCGATTTGATAACAGACATTTAGTTTCTGATGAACATGGAATTGCTGATGAAGAAGGTTATTTTGAAGCACTTGATAAAAAGTACGACAGTTTCAATGCCTCATTGGGATACAAAACAAATTTTGCTAAAGATTTGACTTTTCGATTAAATGCCGCAACAGGTTTTAGAGCTCCAAATCTGGCGGAACTTTCGTCCAATGGTGTTCACGAAGGCACATTTCGTTATGAAATTGGAAATTCTAATTTGAAAACTGAGCAAAACCTCCAGACCGATTTGGATTTGGAATACAAAAGCACTCATTTTGAATTTAGCGTAAGCGGTTTTTACAATCATATAAGCGATTATATCTATTCCTCTCCAAGCGGTGTCGAAATAGATGGTTTTAAAGTGTATGATTATATTCAGAACAATGCCAGTCTTTACGGTGGAGAAGCTGCACTGCACATTCACCCGCATCCGTTGGATTGGCTGCATTTTGAAACCAGTTTTGAAACCGTAACCGGAAAACTGCAGGATGGCGGTTACTTGCCTCAAATTCCGGCAAACAACTGGAACAACACTATAAAAACCGATTTTAAACTTGGTAAATGGCTTGATGACAGTTTTGCAACTTTGAATGTTTCAACTACTTTGAGTCAGAAGAAAATTAGCGGTTTTGACATTCCTTCGGATGGCTACACTTTGCTGAATATGGGTTTTGGCGGAAAAGTAAATCTCGGAAAAACTGCTTTTGACGTTAATCTGAATGGAAACAATCTGCTGAACAAAACGTATATTCCGCATTTGTCACGATTGGCAGCTTCTGGAATACCTAACCTGGGAAGGAATTTTGTTTTGGGTGTTGCGTTCAAATTTTAAAATTTTAAAAAAGCAGAATGTTGATTTTAGCCCCAATTACAATGGAAATCCTTATAAGCCGGGGTTCGGCTTATTATAAGATTACTTTGTCAGTTTGCTATTGCTCGGGAGTAATGGAAACGCGGAGGATTCTTGTTGAAAATGGCTAATCTTTCTGCTCCAAAAAAACAAACCCCAATGGCTAATTGCGATTGGGGTTTTGTTTTAATATTCCACTTTTCCGATCTGTCTCATAATCCGGACAATTTTTGTCTTTCGATTGTTGATGTACGATGAGGAACTGGTTGCTTTGTATTTCCTTGGATTGGGCAGAATAGCTGCGATTCCGGCGGCCTGCTGCATCGTTAAACTGGATGCGTCTCTGCGATACCAATGCTCGGTTGCGGCATAAGCGCCGTATACGCCATCGCCCATTTCGATGCTATTGAGGTATACTTCCATGATGCGTTTTTTGCCCCAAATGAGTTCTATCAAAACGGTAAAATAAGCTTCCAGACCTTTACGAAGGTAGCTTCGTCCCTGCCAAAGGAAAACATTTTTGGCAGTCTGCTGCGATATAGTGCTTCCGCCTCTTACCTTTCGGCCTCGTTCATTGCTTTTATAGGCTTTTTGCATAGCTATAAAATCAAAACCGTTATGTGTTAGGAAAGTACCGTCTTCGCTTGCAATCACTGCTTTTTGCAGGTTCATCGAAATTTTATCAATGGGTTCCCAATCGTGGCTGAAATGATTTTCTTTATCAGCCGAATTGTTTTCGAAGTAACGGATAACCATTAAAGGAGTGAATGGAACGGGCACGAATTTAAAAAGTACAACAGATGCTATTGATAGTCCAAAAAACCATAACAATACTTTGAGTAAAAACCATTTTACTTTAGTCATAAAGCCTCCCTGTTTTTTTTTAGCGGGCTTCTTTGTTGTTTTTTTGGGTGTTATTTTGGTTGCCATTTTTTATGCTAAATCTGCTAATTCTGTTCCTATTAAACTGCCTATTGCTACTCCCATGCCACCAAGACGAACGCCACAGTACACATTTTCAGAGAGTTGTTCTATAATTGGTTTTTTACTGTTGCCAATGCCCATAATACCGCTCCAGCGGTGTTCAATCTGAACTTCTTGGTTAGGCAAAATTACTTTTTTTAATAAGTCTTCCAATTTTTTTTGCACAATTTCTGTTTGGCCGAATTCGGTCGTGTTTTCGGTTTCAAAATCCAGATTTCTGCCTCCGCCAAGCAATATTCTATCACCAATATTTCTAAAATAATAATAGCCTCTGTCCAAATGAAAAGTTCCCTTTATATCAAGATTTGGAATTGGTTCTGTGATTAGAACCTGTGCTCTTGCGGGTTTTACACTGCCTTTGGTGAGTTCGTTGGCGAAACCATTGGTTGCAAACAATAATTTTTTGGCAGTGAAGCTAAAATCTCCCAAGGCAACTTCAACACTGTTTTCGTTATCAATATAAGAAGTCAGTGTTTGCTGGTTCAGAATCAAAATGTCTTGTGCAATAGCTTTTTTTAATAAAGCCTGCATCATATTTCCAGTGTCGATTTGAGCTTCAAAGGGATTGAAAATCAAATAGTCATGGATGTTTCCAAAACCAAAGCGGTCTACTTCTTTGGCAAAAACATCCGCTTTAAAAAAAGGTTTTAAAATATCGTTTATGAAAGATAATTTATTCGAGCATTCTGAAAAACTGCTTTCATCATCTTTTAAAAACAATTCATAACCTCCATAAGGCTTGAAGTCAATCACGTTGTCACCAAGATTTTTTCTTAATAACTGCAGTCCGTTCCATCTTTTTTGAATGAGCTCAATTACTTCTTCTTCGGTATGTGATTTTAAATCTTCTATGATTTCTGAAATACTTCCAAAACAGGCGAATCCTGCATTTTTAGTACTGGCACCTTGCGGAAGCATTCCTTTTTCGAGTATTAATATTTTACTGGCTGGATACTTTTCGCGCAGGCGTAATGCGGTATGAAGCCCTACAATACCGCTTCCCGCAATGGCAAAATCTACGTTAGTAAACCAATTCTTTATTTCCCAATAGCTTAACTGCATTTGACTTTTTTTATAAAATTAAATATTTTTTTAGTTTTAAACACCTTCTATCTAATATCACCCGAAGATACAAGTTTTTTGAAATACGTAATTATTTCAAATGTGATATAATTTGGCATTATAATTGTGACGTAAATAAAGGCTTTATTAATAAGATTTTTTCATTTGATGAAATCTGAACCTGAAAATTTAAATTAAAATACTTTGTTATGTTTGAAAATATTGATGAGCTCATAGAAGTTAATATGAAGCTGCTGTATGCATCGAAATCCCAATATATGATGCGTATTAATTTCAAGGATGAATATGGTTTTAATCTGAAAAATTCCAAAGCCTTTGCAGATATTTTAGTTAAAAAAGGACTTGTTTTGCTGGAAAGCAGTCAAGGTTTTAGATGTGATCTGACAGATTTAGGAAAACAGATTTATGAGAACGGCGGATGGATAAAGTATATGCAGACTGTTGAAACATTTTCAAAAATTAATTCTGCATCTGCATTTGATTCTCAAGCAAAAAAAATGGAGAAATCACTCTTAAAAAAAATAATGATTGCAAGTATAATTATATTAGTATTGTGCTTTTTTTTCACCCTGATTACTGCTGAAATACTACATAAACAGTAAATTTTTATCTCCATTTTTCGGCCAGAAAATGTTTCAATTCTTTTAAGTTTTTTTTAAGTGCAGTCATTTGTTCTTATTGAAGATTATATTGCTATATTTGAAAACTGAACATATATTTTCAATAATTATGAAAAAAACACTCTTTTTAATGATAACTATGATGGGTTTAACCGCGAGTGCTCAAAATGTAATGACTCCAGAATTACTTTGGAAATTAGGACGAATTTCTCCATTAGGAATTTCAAAAGACGGCAGGAATGCTGTCTATAAAGTATCAACTCCTTCTGTCGATGAAAACAAATCCAGTTCGAAGTATTATACCGTAGCTATTAATGGCGGAGCTGCTGTAGAAATTAAGGATACAAAAGAGATTTTGGCTGATAAAAATATCTCTCCTGACGGAAAATTTATTGTTTACAATGAGGAAGTAAAAATCGATAAAGTATTAGGGAAAGATTTTTACCCAGATTTAGACAAATCCAATGTTCAAATCTATAACGGTTTAGATTACCGCCACTGGGATACTTGGAACGAGGGGAAATTTAATCACGTTTTTTACAAAGAAAATAAAGAAGGTGCTGTAGGAATTGATATTCTAAAGGGAGAAAATTTCGACAGTCCGCAAAAACCTTTTGGCGGTGATGAAGATTATATCTGGTCGCCGGACAGTAAAAGCATTGTATATGTGTGCAAGAAAAAAGCAGGAACTCAATATGCGATTTCTACAGATACTAATATATACGAGTACAATCTGGAATCTGGAAAAACGATCAACAGATCTGAGGGGAATTTGGGTTATGATACAGCGCCACAGTTTTCTCCTTCTGGAGATTTGACTTGGCTGCAGATGAAACGTGACGGATATGAATCGGACAAAAACGATTTGATTGTTAGTTTCAAAGGCATGAAAATGAATCTGACTGCAAATTGGGACGGAACAGTAGACAGTTTTATGTGGAGTCAGGATGGCAGAAAAATTTACTTTATTGCGCCAATAGACGGCACAAAACAATTATTTGAAGTGAATTTCCCTGGAATGACCAGAATAGCAGTTCAAGTTCACCAAATTACAAATGGTGATTTTGATGTAAGTGATTTGGTAGGCTTTTCAGGAGATAATATCATTGTTTCAAGAACTGACATGAATCACGCAACAGAATTATTCTCCTATAATTTAAAGAAAAATACTTGGAAACAGCTCACGAATGTTAATACTGCGACTTATTCATCATTAGTATTAAGCAAAACTGAAAGACGTTATGTAACAACTACTGATGGCAAAAAAATGCTGGTATGGGTAATTCTTCCTCCTAATTTTGATGCTTCCAAAAAATACCCGACACTGTTATTCTGCCAAGGAGGACCGCAGTCTCCATTGACACAATCGTATTCTTTCCGTTGGAATTTTCAATTAATGGCAGCGAACGGATATGTGGTTGTAGCACCAAACCGCCGCGGTATGCAGGGACACGGGGTGGAATGGAACGAACAGATCAGTAAAGATTGGGGAGGACAGGTAATGGACGATTACCTGTCGGCTATTGACGATGTTTCCAAAGAGAGTTATGTAGATAAAACCCGTTTGGGCTGTGTTGGCGCTAGTTACGGAGGGTATTCTGTATTTTATTTAGCAGGAATCCATAATAACAGATTTAAAACTTTTATTGCTCATGACGGAGTTTTCAATACTCAGAGTATGTTTGGAACTACCGAGGAAGTTTTCTTCAACAATTGGGATTTTGGCGGTGCATACTGGGAGAAAGACAATGCTGTGGCACAAAAAGCATACACAAAGTTCAATCCTATTAATTATGTCCAAAACTGGAACACACCTATTTTAATAATTCAGGGAGGAATTGATTTTAGAGTACCAATTGGTCAGGGGCAGGAAGCATTTCAGGCGGCTCAATTAAGAGGAATCAAAAGCAGATTCCTTTATTTTCCAGAAGAAAATCACTGGGTGCTGCATCCTCAGAACGCTCAGATCTGGCAGAAAGAATTTTACAAATGGCTTAATGAAACCTTGTAAATCTCAAATGAATCAATATTTTTGTAACAATATTTCGTCTTTTGTTACATATTAAAAAATCTTAACCTATTTGAAAATGTATAAATTATCAATCAAACCGTTTTTTATTGCGACAGCTTTAGTTGTTGGAATGCACACTATGACTGCTCAAGACGGGTTGGTCAACTCATTGAAAGTAAATGCCAGCGCAAAAAGTGCTGAGAGTTTCCAGTTTACCGATGTAATTAATTTAGGGAATACTTCTATCAAAAATCAAGGTTCATCAGGAACCTGCTGGAGTTATTCAACTAATTCCTTTTTAGAATCAGAAATGATCAGAATTGGAAAACAGCCAGTAGAATTGTCTCAGGTTTTTTCTGCTAGAAACGCTTATGTCGAAAAAGGAAAAAACTATGTGCGTATGCATGGTGCAGTAACCTTGGGCGACGGAGGAGAATTACATGACGTCATCAATATGTACAGAAAGTACGGAGCAGTTCCTCAATCAATTTACACCGGTTTAAACTATGGAACTTCCAAAAATAAATTTGCCGAAATGGCTTCATTGACTGAAGCAGTATTGACTGCAGTAGTTAAAAATCCAAACGGAGAACTTACTCCAAACTGGGAAAAAGCGTATGCTGCTGTAATAGATTCTTATTTGGGACAGGTTCCAGAAAACTTCACATACAAAGGTAAAAGCTACACACCTCAAAGCTTTGCCAAAGAAGTGGTAGGAATAAATCCGGATGAATATGTTGAATTTGCTTCTTATGCGAATCAGCCTTATTATTCCAAAACGATGATGATGGTTCCCGATAACTGGTCATTTGATTTGGTGTATAACATCAAAATGAATGACATGACGGCCATCATTGACAACGCTTTAAAAAACGGTTATACAGTAGCCTGGGCCTCAGATGTGAGTGAGAAAAGTTTTAGCTGGAAGAATGGGGTGGCTTACGTTCCTGCCAAAAAGTTTGACGAAATGACTGCCGAGGAAAAAGAGAACATGTTCAACGGTCCAAAACCAGAATTGGAAATCACTGAAGAAATTCGTCAGAAAGCATTCGACAATTACCAAACAACCGATGATCACGCCATGCATATCGTAGGTATTGCCAAAGATCAAATGGGCAAAGAATATTATATCGTAAAAAATTCTTGGGGAACTACAAATGATTACAAAGGATATTTATACGTGAGCAAGAATTTTGTAAAATACAAAACCACTTCCTTGATGGTAAATAAAGGAGGGGTTCCATCAGATATCGTTAAGAAAATTGGTGCTTAAAACTAATTTAAACACTACTTCAAAAGCCGTTTCATAAATCTGAAACGGCTTTTTTTTTGAAATGTAAATTGACCTACTATTGGCTTCCTCTCCTTTGGAAAGGGCTTGGGGTGAGGTAAAAAACTATTTCATATTTCTGGTTTTATTTATAATTGGAATGGGACATCAGTGTAAAAGATAATTCTTCTAAATACTAAGGACTAAAGCTTCCAAAACAGCGTTATATAGTTTATGGAAAACAAAAAAAGTTATACGCCCGTTAAAGTCCTTTTAGGTTATCTTGCACTGATAGCATTAGTCCTTACTGTAGGCTGGGTTTTATATTCTGAAAATGTGGTTTACAGCAGACTCGAAGATAAAATTGCTTTCGAAAAAACGAAGATTTTAAAAGTCAGCAAGCTTTTCTCGAATATTTACAAGACTGAAAGTTTAGGACGCAAAACAATCCAGACAAATTCCGAAAAAGATTTTAAAAGCTATCTTGTCGAAACCGATTCCTTAAAATCGAGAATAGATACGCTAAAACAAATTGTTACAACACAATATCAAAAGACTTTATTGGATAGTGTAACTTATTTATTGTCCGAGAAAACTAAAAATATCCGTCAATTAAAAGCTATAAAAAATAAGGCCGATGATGAAGTTTCAGTAGATAATGCCATTAATGAAATCACCAGAATGGAGTCCAAACTCCGTAAACTGGTTTTAAAGGATTTTGCCAAAAATCCAGAACAATTAGGAAGTTATCAGCGGAACGTACTCCGAAAATATGTCGATTATCTTAATCAGAACATTCCAGACGACAGCACAAATACACTCAGCAAAAAAGCTTCGGATTCTATTCTTGCCAATTCGAAAAAGCTCTTAACATCAGTAAAAGTAAAAGCGGAAAAGAAAAAGGTTTCGCTAAATTTTCAGGAAAACAAACTGCTCAAAAATGAAATCGCTATCTCCGAACAGCTTCGGAAAGTGCTTCGGATTATTGAACGTGAAATCATTATCAGCTCTATAAAAAACAATACACTTAAAGAAAAATCATTAAAAAAAGTCAACGAAGTCGTAATGACATCGGCAATAATAGGTTTAGTATTGACATTGATTTTCTCGATTTTAATTGTGAGTGATTATTCTAAGTCACAATTGTATAAAAAACAGCTGGAAATCGCCAATTTCAAAACCAAAAATCTGCTAAAAAGCCGCGAACAGTTAATCTCAACTGTTAGCCATGATTTGAAAACGCCTTTGAGTACCATTGTTGGCTACACTGAACTTTTAGGCAATTCTGATGTCAATACAAAACAGTCGTATTTTGTCAAAAACATTAAGGATTCTTCCACATACATTACGCAGTTAGTTCAGGATTTATTGGACTTTTCCCAAATAGAAGCAGGAAAAATCACAATTGAAAAAGTTCCTTTTTTATTGCCCGAAGTTATCGAAGAGGCAGCCAGAAGCATTCAGGCAGTTTATAAACAAAAAAATATTGATCTAGTCATCGATATTGATGAAAATCTGCAAGCTAGAATTGTAGGCGATCCGTTTCGCCTCAAACAGATTCTGAGCAACATTATAGGGAATGCCTATAAGTTTACAGATGAGGGATATATTAAAATCAACGCTAGGAAAAATGCAGACGATAGTTTTTATAGCATTTCTATTGCAGATTCTGGAATTGGAATCGAGAAAGAAAACCAGAAATTTGTCTTTGAAGAATTTACTCAGGCCAACGAAAACATCGAAAAAAAATACGGAGGAACAGGCTTAGGGCTGTCCATCTGTCAAAAAATCGTCACTATTTTAGAAGGAAATTTAAAACTGGAAAGTGAGTTTGGCAAAGGAAGTACTTTTATAATTAATCTTCCTTTGCAATTTGACAATAGTGTAAACACTTTTCCTCAAGCAGAAAAACCAATTTTTGCCGATACAAAAAAATATACTTTTATAGTTATTGATGATGACATCAATCTGCTGCATTTAACCAGCAGTGTCTTAAAACAGGAAGGTCACACGGTTTTATCATTTGACAGTGCTGTCAAAGCTTTGGAAATAATCGAAAATACTGATTTTGATTTTATAATTACCGATATTCAGATGCCTGTAATGGATGGATTTTCATTTGTTGAAAAATTAAAAAACTCTAATTATTCCACATACAATAACCAGCCGATAATTGCACTTACAGGCCGTGCCGATTTGGAATATTCTGATTGTATCGATGCTGGATTTACAACCGTAATCAAAAAGCCGTATTCGCCAAAAGTACTGCTGGAAATCATGCAGCATATTTTACAAAACAAAGATTTTACAGATATTAGAATCAATACTGCTGAGGAAATTTCAATTCCGAAACTATATTCTTTAAAAACCTTAAAACAATTTTTAGGAAACGATACTATAGCTTTAAATGTATTTTTAAAACAATTTATTGAAAGCAGTAAAAACAACATTGCTTATCTGGAAAATGCGGTTCATGAAAAAAACACTTTAGAAATCAATGCAATTGCACACAGAATAGCACCAATGTTCCGGCAGATTGAAGCAGATGAAATAAGCAGAATTTTGGAGTTATTAGAGAAAAGTGAGTTAGCCGTCTTGGATTTAGGAAGTCTGCTGAACTCTCTAAAAATAAAAAGCGGCTTGCTTTTTTCAGCTTTAAATAAGGAAATGGGCTAAGTGATATTGTATTGCTTTAATTTATTGTAAAGCGTTTTTCGGGTTATTTTTAGCAATTTTGCTGCTTCCGATTTGTTATTCTGAGTTTTTGACAAGGCATTAATAATGGTTTCTTTTTCATTTTCGGATAAAGAAAAAGCATCGCTTGAACTCTGCTGTTTTTGTATTTGAAAAAATTCTGAAGGCAAAACATCGCTTTCAATATAATTGCCACGGGTTAAAAGAGTGGCGCGTTTTACACAATTCTGCAGTTCACGCAGATTGCCCGGCCAGCTGTATTTTTGAAAAATAGCAACAACTTCCGGCGAAAAGCCTATTATTTCTTTATTGAGCTGCTGATTAGCTTTCTCCAGAAAATAATCGGCAAAAACCATTAGATCCTCGTCCCTGTCTGTTAACGAAGGGGACAGAATGGAAAACTCATTTATTCTATGATATAAATCTTCTCTGAAATCACCATTTTTGACTGCTTCCCGCAAATCTTCATTCGTCGCGGTAACAATTCGGATATCAACATTAATTTCTTTGTTGCTGCCAACTGGCTTAATTTTCCGCTCTTGCAAAGCTCTCAGCAATTGGATCTGGTTTTCATAAGAAAGATTTCCAATTTCGTCCAAAAAAAGAGTTCCTCCATTTGCTGCTTCAAAATATCCTATTTTATCGCTGATGGCTCCAGTAAAAGATCCTTTAAGATGGCCGAAAAATTCACTCGCAGCCAATTCTTTTGGTATTGCACCACAATCTACAGCAATAAAATTATTGTTCTTTCTGCTGCTCTGCTGATGGATGCTTTTTGCTATAATTTCTTTTCCTGTGCCGCTTTCGCCAATAATTAAAACAGACATATCAGTTGGACTCACCAGCTGTATATGATCTAATAATTTTTTTGAAGCAACTGAAATACCTTTTACAAATTCATTTTCAGAAGCTGTTTGTCTTTTAATCGCTTTCTTTTCTTTGACTGGAATTTCTTCTTGTGAAGACGGCATTGCATTTGTAATGACTAATAAAACCTCGTCTGGATTAAAAGGCTTCGAAATATAATCAGCAGCGCCGTTTTTGATGGCTTTTACGGCAGTATTTACATCCGAATATCCAGTCATGAGGATAACTGGTATTTCTGGATTTGAATTTTTGAATTCTGTCATTAACCCAATTCCGTCTGAATCTGGTAAACGGATGTCCATCAAAATCAGATTAAAGGATTCATTTTTGATGGCTGTTTTAGCTTCGGATGCAGAAAAAGCAATGGTCACATCGTATCCTTTCTTTATTAGAAATTTTTCTAATAATCTGCAGAATGAAATATCATCTTCTATTAGTAATATCTTTGACATGTATTTTTTAGCCCTTTTCTGCTAAAATAGCACTAATAAACTTGGATTGTCATAAAATTATGCAAAAAAAGAGATTGCCGTAACAATCTCTTTTTCGTCAAAAACATAAATCCAATTCCCCCAAATATGGTTTTACCAGTTGGCATTAACATCTGTATAAACAGTAGCTTTCTGGTTATTAACTGATAATTCTAGTTTATATTCTTTTTTCTGGTTCACATATGTTCTGATAAGCTTCGTGCCAGAATATGCTGTTTCTAAGGCTGCTTTTATTGTGGCAGGGACTGTATTCATGCTGACTTCTGTGTATTGAGATTCAATATCAGATTGGATCTTTGTATACTTGTCAGCGTAAATTGCTGCGCATCTTAAAATAATAGCCACTGTTAAGATCAGCATTTTTATAATGTTTGTTTTATTTTTTGATCCATGTTCCATCTGCATTTGCATACAGAGAACCTATTTTGTCACCAACAGTAACTTCGAGTTTATATTGTGATTTTGCATTTTTATATGCTTTCGAAAGAACCCCGTCTGGATATGCTTTTTTAAGAGCATCGGTCACTGCAACAGGAACTTCCTCTAATTTTATTTCAGTGTATTCCTCTTGAAGGGAAACTGCTTTTACAATTGTATTTGAAATAGGAGAAACTGAAGCGTAAGAAGCCAAACCTCCTAAAACTATTGCGGCTGATAAAAATAAATTTTTCATAATGATTGTATTTAGTAATGTTTATTGTTTAAATTTTTAAAACTCGGTGAAATTATTTTTTAATCCAGGTTCCGTCTTCATTTGCAAAAAGGGTTTCTGTTTTCCCGCCGGCAGTAATATCTAATTTGTATTCCTTTTTTTCGTTTTTGTATGCTTTAGTAATTACTGCATCAGCTGGATATGCTTTTTTGAAAGCGTCAGTAACAGCAGTTGGTAATTCTTCTAATTTAATTTCAGTGTATTCATCTCCGATAGAAATGGTTTTTACAATAATGACTGGAGCTGTAGTCGAAGCAAATGAAGTTAGACTTCCTAAAGCAATTGCGGCTGATAAAAATAAATTTTTCATAATGTTTTATTTTAATTATTTAAATTGTTGTTTACGCTTTAGATAATGAAAATAGTATGCCATTAATTAAAATAAAAGTATCAAAGGCTGTCAGGGCTTGTTTTTAAAGGGATTTTTTGAAACATGCCAAAATTCAAAATGAATGAAAAGTGTATAATTCTATGGATAGCTGTATAAAAAGTATACACAAATAGTGTTTACTTTAAAGCATAAAAAAGAAACCCTTTCAGAATTTTGAATTCTAAAAGGGCTGAAAATAAAAAAGGCTGTCTAAATATTGACAGCCTTTAAAAATTATTATTCTACTGGATTCATTTTGAAAGTATCCATGAAAGCAGTTGTATAATCGCCTTCAATATATTTAGGATTATCCATCAATTGTCTATGAAACGGAATAGTTGTTTTGATTCCTTCGATTACGAATTCGTCTAATGCTCTTCTCATTTTACTAATAGCTTCTTCACGTGATTGGGCAGTAGTAATCAATTTAGCAATCATAGAATCGTAATTTGGCGGAATAGTATAACCAGAATATACGTGAGTGTCTAAACGTACTCCATGACCTCCAGGCATATGTAATGTGGTAATTTTTCCTGGCGAAGGTCTGAAATCATTATAAGGATCTTCTGCATTGATACGAACTTCGATAGCGTGTAACTGCGGAAGGTAGTTTCTTCCTGAAATTGGCACACCAGCAGCAACTAGAATCTGCTCACGGATCAAGTCATAATCAACAACCTGTTCAGTAATCGGGTGTTCAACTTGGATACGAGTATTCATTTCCATGAAATAGAAGTTTCTGTGTTTGTCAACCAAAAACTCAACAGTTCCAGCACCTTCGTATTTTATAAATTCAGCTGCTTTTACAGCTGCTTCACCCATTTTTGTACGCAGTTCGTCAGTCATAAATGGAGAAGGAGTTTCTTCAGTCAATTTTTGATGACGGCGCTGAACAGAACAGTCTCTTTCAGAAAGGTGACAGGCTTTACCGTAAGCATCACCAACAACCTGAATTTCGATGTGGCGCGGCTCTTCGATTAATTTCTCCATGTACATCCCATCGTTACCAAAAGCTGCAGCCGCTTCCTGACGGGCACTTTCCCAGGCTTTCAGAAGTTCTTCTTCTTTCCAGATAGCTCTCATCCCTTTTCCGCCGCCACCGGCAGTAGCTTTCATCATTACTGGATAACCTATTTTTGCAGCAGTTTCTTTCGCGTCTTCATAAGAATCTAAAATTCCTTCAGAACCAGGAACGCAGGGAACACCAGCTTCAATCATTGTTGCTTTTGCAGAAGCTTTGTCTCCCATTCGGTCAATCATTTCTGGAGAAGCACCAATGAATTTTATATTATGTTCCTGACAGATTTTTGAAAATTTTGCGTTTTCAGATAAGAAACCGTAACCTGGATGAATTGCATCTGCATTTGTAATTTCGGCAGCAGCAATAATATTGGACATCTTTAAATAGGAAAGGTTACTTGGAGGCGGTCCTATACAAACAGCTTCATCAGCAAATTTCACATGCAGGCTTTCAGCATCTGCAGTAGAATAAACAGCTACCGTCTTGATACCCATTTCTCTGCAGGTTCGGATGACACGAAGCGCAATTTCTCCTCTATTTGCTATTAGTATTTTTTTAAACATTTTTTTTCAATTAGATAATTAGGCAATTTTGATAATTAGATAATTAGTTTTTTAGTTTGATTTAAAATCAGTCAGTAATCTAAAATCTGCAATCTAAAATCTAAAATTATGATGGATCTACTAAGAATAAAGGCTGGTCAAATTCTACAGGAGACATATCGTCTACCAATATTTTTACGATTTTACCAGATACTTCTGATTCAATTTCGTTGAATAATTTCATTGCTTCAATTACGCAAAGAACATCTCCTTTAGCGATTGATTTTCCAACTTCAACAAACATAGGTTTATCTGGAGCAGGTTTTCTGTAGAAAGTACCAATGATTGGTGATTTTATAGTAATGTAATTGTTTTTCTCAACTGGTTCAGCTGCAGGAACAGCGGCTGCAACAGGAGCAATCTGCTGTGGAGCGGCAGCTTGCGGAAGAATGTTTTGGGCAGGTAACTGCTGCACATAAGTCGCTTCGGTAACGTTACCTTCTAAAGTAGTTCTGATGGTGATTTTTACATCGTCCATTTCTAATTTTACTTCTGCAACACCTGAATTTGCTACAAATTTAATTAGATTTTGAATTTCTTTTAAATCCATAATTTTTTCTTTTTAGTTTAATTTATTTTTTGTCGTAGGCCCAAGTTAAGTAAATTGATCCCCAAGTGAATCCGCCTCCAAAGGCAGCAAAAATGATAGTATCTCCTTTTTTGAAAAGATGTTCAAAATCGTATAATACTAAGGGTAATGTCGCAGATGTAGTATTGCCGTATTTTTCAATATTCATCAATACTTTCTCGTCTTCCAGATTCATTCTGTGGGCAGTTGCATCAATGATGCGTTTGTTTGCTTGATGGGGTACAAGCCAATTTACATTTTCGTTGGTTAAATTGTTTCTTTTTAAAATCAATTCGCTTGCATCAGCCATATTGGTAACTGCATATTTGAAAACAGTTTTTCCGTCTTGAATAATGTTATGTTTGTTGTCATTTACGGTGTCAATACTTGTTGGCAAGAGGGATCCGCCAGCAGGTATTTTTAAGAAATCACGGCCTACGCTGTCGCTTCTTAAGTATTCATCTTGTAATCCGTATCCTTCGTAATTGGGTTCAAATAATACTGCACCTGCACCGTCTCCAAAAATAATACAAGTTGATCGGTCTTTATAATCAACAATAGATGACATTTTATCAGCACCTATAAGCAGTACTTTTTTGTATCTTCCGGATTGAATATAAGCTGCTGCAGTTGACATTCCGTAAAGGAAACTTGAACATGCTGCCTGTAAATCATAAGAGAATGCATTTGTAGCCCCTATAGATGTTGCTACATGTGCTCCCGTTGAGGCTACTGGCATATCTGCAGTTGCGGTTGCCATTAAAACTAAGTCTATTTCAAGAGGGTCAATATTTGATTTTGCGATTAAATCCTGCGCTGCTTTTATAGCAAGAAAAGAAGTTCCTTTATCAGCATCTTTTAGTATTCTTCTTTCTTTAATTCCTGTGCGTGTGGTTATCCATTCATCATTAGTGTCTACCATTGTTTCCAGAACTTTGTTGGAAAGAACAAAATCCGGAACATAACCACCAACAGCGGTAATTGCGGCTGTAATTGTACTCATTAATATGCGATTATTTATTGCAAATGCTGCCATTTGCAAAATTTTTAAAAGTCTCTAAAATTACAATAAAAAAACTAAACTAATATTGTTAAGTTTTTCTTATTTGAGGGGGTAAATTATAAACAACAAAAAAAACTCTCACGAGGTGAGAGTTCTAGTATAATTTACAAAAACGTATTAAGCAAGAGCTACTTCAGATTTGTCGATAACAACTTGTCCTCTGTAATACATTTTACCTTCATGCCAGTAAGCTCTGTGGTATAAATGTGCTTCTCCAGTAATTGGGCATGTAGCGATCTGAGCTACTGTAGCTTTGTAATGTGTTCTTCTTTTGTCTCTTCTTGTTTTTGAGGTTTTTCTCTTAGGATGTGCCATTTTACTATATTATTTATCCGTTAATAGTTGCTTTAATTTGTCCCAGCGCGGGTCTGTATTTTCTTCTTCTTTTTTTTCTTTTTTTTGCTCTTTAATTGTTAACTCTTTCAGTTTTGTCAAAGCTTCAGTGTTTAAACTGCCATCCTTTATACCGGGATGGATTCTTTTTTGAGGAACTGAAAGTATTATCATCTCATATATATATTGAGCGATGTCTATTTCAAATTCTCCAAAAGGAAGTATTAGCAGCTCTTCATTGTCATTGTTGAAAGTTTCTCCAAACCGTACAATTAGTTTTAATTTTCCTTTTATTGGTAAATCAAAATCTTCACTTGTAAGGTCACACGGAACATTGATAGTTCCTTCATGTTTGAAACTTAACTCTAACAGGTTGCTTTTTTTGTCTAAAACTACAGTTACTTTGATGTCTGAATTTTGAAATTCATTATAATCAAAGATTTCAAAGAACGCATTATCTATTTGATACTCAAATTTGTGTTTTCCTAGCTTCAATCCTACGAAAGGGATTGTATATTCTTTTGTCTTGCTCATTTCAACAACAATTTGCCCTAAACTTCGGGAGTGCAAAGATATAAAATAATTGTAAATCCAAGAATGTTATTCACCTTTTTTTGTTTATAACTGTTTTTCTTTTGTTTTTAGGGGTTTTTGGCTGATTTCTGCATGCAGATTTCTGGAATTATATACATCAATTGCAAGATAGACAGCTTCTTTGAAAGAATTATAGTCGGCTTTATTCTTTCCTGCGATGTCATATGCGGTTCCGTGATCTGGAGAAGTCCTAACTTTGTTAAGTCCAGCTGTATAATTTACGCCATTTCCAAAAGATAATGTTTTGAAAGGGATTAATCCCTGGTCATGATATGCAGCAATAATAGCATCGTATTTTTCGTATTGGCTGCTTCCAAAGAAACCATCGGCGGCAAAAGGACCAAATACTAATGTTCCTTTGTCGAATAATTTTTTCAATGCTGGCTTTAATACTTTGTCGTCTTCAGTTCCGATAACGCCTCCGTCACCACAGTGAGGATTAAGGCCGAGTACTGCAATTTTGGGTTTGTTGATGCTGAAATCCTGAATTAGAGTCTGATTGATAGTTTCAATTTTTTTGAAAATTAACTCTTCGGTTAAATGTGAAGCAACTTCGTTGATTGGTACATGATCTGTTAATAAACCAACTCTCAGGTTGTCCTGCACCATCAGCATTAACGCATTGCCTTCTAATTCTTGATTTAGATAATCAGTATGTCCCGGAAATTTAAAATCTTCAGACTGAATGTTGTATTTATTTATAGGTGCTGTAACTAAGACATCGATATCTCCTTCTTTTAACGCTTTGGTGGCAGCAGTAAATGATTTGATTGCATATTGTCCTATTTTTTCGTCATTGGTTCCAAGGTTTAAATCGACTCCTTCTCTCCAAAGATTGAAAACATTTACTTTACCAATCACAATTTGGTCTAGTTTGTCGATACCATGTAAGGGAACTGTGGATTCGAAACTCTTTCTTATAAATGATAAAATTTTTACATTGGCAAAAATAACAGGGGTGCATAATTCTAACATGCGGCTGTCTTCGAATGTTTTTAGAATTACTTCGCTTCCAATACCGTTTAAATCTCCTATTGAAATTCCTACGATTATATTTTCTGCTTTTTTCATAATGTCCTCAAGTTATTTATTGCTAATTTTGAACTGCAAATTTAGTAAAATAAAATAAGAAATGTTTACAGGGATTATTGAAACACTTGGCAAAGTTCAAGAAGTTAAAAAAGAGCAGGATAATATTCATATCACTATAGATTCGGTGTTGGCTGATGAATTAAAAATTGATCAAAGCGTTGCTCATAACGGAATATGTCTGACTGTTGTAGCTATTGAAGGAACACTTTATACGGTTACTGCTATTGGAGAAACTATAAAAAAAACTAATATTTCAGATTGGAAAGCTGGAGATAAAGTTAATCTGGAAAGAGCGATGAAACTAGGAGATCGTCTGGACGGACATATTGTGCAGGGGCATGTGGATCAAACGGCGATTTGTGTTGTAGCTGAGAAAACCCGAGGAAGCTGGCTGTATACTTTTGAGTATGATGCGGCTTTGAAAAATATTACTATCGAGAAAGGTTCAATTACTGTAAACGGAGTTAGTCTGACTGTGGTGGATTCTGGCAAGAATAATTTTAGTGTAGCTATTATACCTTATACCTATGAACATACTAATTTTCATTCGTTTGTTGTGGGAACCAAAGTAAACTTGGAATTTGATGTAATTGGGAAGTATGTTTCTAGGCTTTATGTAAGCAAATAGAACAGAAAATGAGATTATAAACAAAAAAAGACCAATTTTAAATTGGTCTTTTTTTGTTTAGTTTGTGATTATATATAATGTAAAGCCCAAATATAACGGCTATAAAGATTAGTATTGTAATGTTTTCATCTATTGGAAGATCTCCTTCGTCAGGTGGTGGTGGTATATAATCTGGGTCGCCTGGAACATTTGGATCGGCATGTATGACAAATCCATATAGCAGAAAAAATAGAATGCTACCTTTGTATAAAGCTTTGTTTAAAAATATCTTCATTTTGGGGATGTGGTATTATGATTTTTTAAATAATCCTTGAGTGCAAAAATATGTTTTTTTTTATATTGAAAATAAATTAATTACGATTAAATACAAAATTATACGGTAAATCAACTATGTGAATTGTTAAATAAGAGTAAAAACCTACATAAAAGCAAATTCAAGTAAGTGTATTTTTTAATATTATAAAATTAAAATTCCTTTGAAGGAATATTTTTTACAAAATTAAAGATAAGATTTTAAAATTTAATTTGTCTTATTTTTTTTAAAAAGTTGAAGAGTATTTGGAATTTTTGAAATAATTTTAAATGCAGAAAATAAAAAAGCCTTACAAACGCAGTGTTTATAAGGCTTTTTAAGTGTTAACTGTGGTCCCACCTGGGCTCGAACCAGGGACCACCTGATTATGAGTCAGGTGCTCTAACCAGCTGAGCTATAGGACCGGTTAAGAGTTTGCAATATTACTACATTTTTTTGATTGTCACAAGCGTTTTTTATGTTGATTTTGAATTATGTTATTAGAATGTAAAATCTTTTTTGAAAAGAACTGATTATGAATTGACTAGTTTTTATTTTATTTCCTGGCAGAGTTCAATTAATACACCATTTGTGCCTTTTGGGTGTAAAAAAGCGACTAATTTATTGTCGGCACCTTTTTTGGGGATTTCGTTTAGGACGATGAATCCTTCGGATTTAAGGCGTTGAATTTCGGAGAGGATATTTTCGACATCAAAGGCGATGTGATGGATTCCTTCGCCTTTTTTTTCGAGGAATTTGGCTATCGGACTATCTGGATCGGTAGCTTCGAGGAGTTCTATTTTGTTAGGACCGTTCATGAAGAAAGATGTTTTTACACCTTCGCTGGCAACTTCTTCTTCTTTATAAGCAGGTTTGCCAAAGAGTTTTTCGAATAACAGATTGGATTCTTCAAGGTTTTTGACTGCGATGCCTATGTGTTCTATTTTTTTCATTTTGAATGTTAGTTTAGAGATTTGCTGATTCAAAGAATAATTTCACGCGGATTGTATATATTTTGCTTTGCTTATTCGCTTTTGCTTGGGATGCAGATTGAAAATGCGAATTTAGAGCGTATTGCTTGAACTGCTTTTTTTGAAATCTTCCCAAAAATGCCAATTATTTACTCTTTAGCCCCGACAGCAGCGAAAATCCTCCTGTGCCGGGGTTCGGCACGGGAGATTGCAGCGGATGGCGGGAATCCATGTCTGCCGAAAATGCCTCAATCATTCGCTCCTTATTTGGTTTATAAAACTTAAAACAAATATAAAAAACTTTAGGAGTTTATGACTTTGTGGGGCTGTCTCTCAAAAAAATAGTATTTTTGCGCTATGGAAACAAATAGACAGAAAAAAATAGGCGGGGTGATCCAAAAAGATTTGGTTGATATTCTGCAGGGTGAAGTGAGAAAAAACGGAATTACGAATTTGATAATTTCAGTATCCAAGGTTACGGTGACTACAGATTTGTCTGTGGCGACGGTGCATTTAAGTATTTTTCCTCAAGATAAAGCGCAGGAAACGCTTCAGGGTATCAAAACAAATACTACTTTAATTAAGCACGATTTGTCGCAAAGGGTGCGTCTGCAATTGCGCAAAGTGCCTAATTTGGTTTTCTTTATTGACGATTCTTTGGATTATATCGAGAAGATTGACAATGCATTGGCAAACAAGGAGAATCCTATAGAGAATAGAGATTTGTTGGATAAACGCAGATTTAAATAAGATTTGAATTTTCCTCTTTACATAGCCAAGCGGTATATTTTTAGCAAAAGTAAAAGTAATGCTATCAATATTATTAATCGTATTGCGAGTCTTGCGACTATTGTGGGAGCGATGGCGCTGTTTGTGGTGCTTTCGGTTTTTACTGGGTTAAAGGAATTCAGTCTTTCCTTTACCAGCGATATTGATCCTGATCTTAAGGTGAGCAGTACGCTTGGGAAATCTTTTTTTATTGAACCAAAACAGGAAAAAGACATTAAGGAGATTGATGGTGTCGCTTCATATTCGAAAATTGTAGAGGAAAGGGTCTTGTTCACGTTCAATGGAAAACAGGAGGTTACTTACCTTAAAGGAGTTGATTCTTCTTTTAACAAAGTTAGTCATTTCGACAAAAAAATATACAACGGACAATGGCTGGAGCCAAATACTTTTCAGGTTGTGGTTGGATATGGTACGGCGCAGAAATTTTCGATGGGATTGCTTGATTATAAAAATGCTTTTGAGGTTTTTGTTCCAAGACCCGGTAAGGGAGCTATAGAAAATCCTGAACAGGCCTTTAATAAAACCGATATTTTTCCAGTTGGAATTTATGCCATCAGTGAAGATCTGGATTCCAAATATGTGTTTGCCGATTTAGGTTTGGCGCAGGAATTATTGGAATATAAGGAAAATCAGGTTTCGGGTATAGAAATAAAATTAAAGAAAGATGCTGACGAAAACGCTGTGACAGCAAAACTGAATTCAATCTTCAAAAATAAAATTACGATAAAGAACAAGGCACAACTTAACGAGGCCTTGTATAAAATGCTGAATACAGAAAATATAGCAGTCTACCTGATATTTACTTTGGTGATTGTGGTGGCGCTTTTTAACTTGGTTGGAGCACTTATCATGATGATTTTGGATAAAAAAGGAAACCTCAAAACCCTTTTTAACCTAGGAACCGACATCAAGGATTTGAGAAATATTTTTCTTCTTCAGGGTGTTTTGCTGAGTGTTTTTGGCGGGATCATTGGATTGTTGTTGGGAGTTGTTATTGTGTTGCTGCAGCAACAGTATGAATTGATAATGATAACTCCAACACTGGCTTATCCAGTGGTTTTTACTTTTGAAAATGTTGGGATTGTAATGGCGACTATTGTCACACTTGGTTTTTTTGCTTCGATGATTGCGAGCAGCAGGGTGAGTAAGAAGCTGCTGGATTAAAAATCGTATCCAATTCTTATTTTAAGATCGACTGCAGTATTGTTGTGGTCACAGTCACAGCCTTTGCTTTTATTAAATATATTATATTGGTAACCCACGCCTCCTGAAAATTCATAATTGAGATGTTTTGCAAAAGCTCTGCGGATTCCATATTTAGGAATAATAGCAATAGCTGATACAACATCAAAATCACCGTTATTTATTAATGGAGTCTTGTTAGAAATATATGACGTTTCCAATGAAATATAATTGGAAGAATTGTTATAGGTCTTTTTCCCAAGTCTTTTACGTCTATCTAAACTATAAAACCATCTTGGTTCAAGTGTTAGATAAGGACTAATAAGTGTCGCAGTTTCATCTTTAATTTCAGGATCTTCATAATCTCTCGTAGAAGATATTAATGTCAGCCCTATTTCTGTTCGAAGTGAAATTTTTCTTTGCAATTGAGTTTCATAATAAAAACTTGTACTTAGCAAACCTAGCTGAACGCCATATAAATTTTTCTCAACCGATACTTTTTCTGCTTCCTGTGCTTTTACGATGAAACTAATTAAAACAAAACCTAGAACTATAATTTTTTTCATTAACTCTTTTTTTGCAAAAGTAATTTTTATTTTACAAAATCAAAGAGAAGGATTAATTATTACACAGCCTCATAATTAGCATAAGCCTCTTTAATATCATCCAAGTGGGCAAATAATTCTTCGGGACGATCCAGCGTTACTAGTTTTTGTCTGAAGGTTTTAAATGAATGTATTCCTTTGAAATAATTGGTGTAATGCGGACGTGTTTCTACAATTCCAAGTCTTTCGCCTTTCCATTGCATTGCCCAGGTTAAATGGTTGCGAACTGCTTCAACTCTGTCTGCAACTGTTGGTTTAGGCAAATGTTCTCCTGTTTTGAAGTAATGCTTAATTTCGTTGAAAATCCAAGGATAACCAATGGCGGCACGGCCAATCATTATTCCGTCGATGCCGTATTCGTTTTTATAATGCAATGCTTTTTCGGGAGAATCGATATCTCCGTTTCCGAAAATAGGCATCGTGATTCTTGGGTTGTTTTTCACACGGGCGATGTGTGACCAGTCGGAATGACCTTTATACATCTGCGCACGTGTTCTGGCGTGAATGCTCAGGGCGGCTACGCCAATATCCTGCAGCCGTTCGGCAACTTCGTCGATATTTATAGAACTATCATCCCATCCCAAACGGGTTTTTACGGTAACTGGCAAATGCGTGCTGTCGATAACGGCTTTGGTCAGACGGATCATTAAATCTACGTCTTTCAGAACTCCTGCACCGGCACCTTTGCAGACTACTTTTTTAACAGGACAGCCAAAATTGATATCGATTAAATCTGGGTTTACCGTAGAAACAATTTTGGATGATAAAGCCATTGCTTCCTCATCTCCTCCAAAAATTTGAATTCCTACAGGTCTTTCGTAATCGAATATATCCAATTTCATTCGGCTTTTGATGGCATCACGAATTAATCCTTCGGAAGAAATAAATTCAGAATACATTAAGTCGGCTCCATGCTCTTTACACAAACGGCGGAATGGAGGGTCGCTCACATCTTCCATAGGTGCTAACAGTAATGGGAATTCGGGTAATTCTATATTGCCAATCTTAATCATTGTCCTTGAAATTTTTTGCAAAATTACAACTTTTAAGTGAATAGAAAATAGCCAACTGCTAATAGAGGGTTAAAACCGTGATTTTTAGTGCTGTTTGAAATAAATCAAAGAGTTTTTTTGAAACATATAAGTCATATAAGTTTTTAAAAACTATGGCTGAAAACTATTTTCAAACCTTAATAGGGAACTTAAGGTCATTTAAGATTTGTTGGCTGAAAACTAAAACTTTATATGACTTATATGGTAAATAAATAGTTTCGTGTTTTGAAACTTTGAAACTGTTGAATTTAGAGTATATTTGCAGATTAATTGTCGTAACGACGGGTTTGCGTGAGATTTGATATTAAGAGGAGAACAGACAGTGGCTGTTCGGAATAACATAGACATTATCATAAATGAAACATATTAGGAATTTTTGCATTATTGCACACATTGACCACGGAAAAAGTACATTGGCTGACCGATTATTGGGTGCTACCCAAACGGTAACGGCTCGTGAAGAAAAGGCACAGCTGCTGGACAATATGGACTTGGAGCGTGAACGAGGAATCACGATTAAGAGTCATGCGATACAAATGGAATATAAATATAAAGGGGAAGAATATATTCTGAACCTGATTGATACTCCTGGTCACGTGGATTTCTCTTATGAAGTTTCGCGTTCGATTGCTGCCTGCGAAGGTGCATTATTGATTGTTGATGCTGCGCAGAGTATTCAGGCGCAGACGATTTCTAACTTGTATTTGGCATTAGAAAATGACTTGGAAATTATTCCGGTTTTGAACAAAGTCGATTTGCCAAGCGCTAATCCAGAGGAAGTAAGTGACGATATAATTGATCTGCTTGGCTGTAAACTGGAAGATATTATTCATGCTTCGGGGAAAACCGGTTTTGGTGTGGAGAATATTTTGGCTGCGATTATTGAAAAAGTTCCTGCTCCGAAAGGAAATAAAGAAGAACCGTTACAGGCTTTGATTTTCGACTCTCATTATAATCCTTTTAGAGGAATTGAAGTTATTTTTAGAGTTGTAAACGGTGAAATAAAGAAAGGCCAAAAAATTAAATTTATGGCTACCGGCAATGAATATTTTGCCGATGAAGTTGGAACTTTGAAATTAAATCAGGTTCCTAAAAGTGTGATTTCGACAGGAGATGTTGGGTATTTGATTTCCGGAATTAAGGAAGCCAAAGAAGTAAAAGTAGGGGATACTATTACTGATGCCAAAACGCCTACAACTAATATGATTACTGGTTTTGAGGATGTAAAACCAATGGTTTTCGCCGGAATTTACCCTGTAGATACTGAAGATTTTGAAGAGCTGAGAGCTTCGATGGAAAAACTGCAGCTGAACGATGCTTCGCTGGTGTTTGCTCCTGAAAGTTCGGCGGCTTTAGGGTTTGGTTTCCGTTGTGGATTCTTAGGAATGCTTCATATGGAAATTATTCAGGAACGTTTGGAGCGCGAATTCGATATGACGGTAATTACTACAGTTCCTAACGTTTCGTATTTGGCTTATACCAAAAAAGATCCAGAAACAGCTGTTATAGTCAACAACCCTTCAGATCTGCCGGAACCGTCAAAACTGGATCGTGTGGAAGAGCCTTTCATCAAAGCGACTATCATTACTAAAGCTGATTTTGTGGGTAACGTAATGAGTTTGTGTATTGAAAAACGTGGTATTATCACGAATCAAACGTATTTGACTACGGAGCGTGTGGAATTGAATTTTGACATGCCATTGGCCGAAATTGTATTCGATTTTTACGACCGATTGAAAACCGTTTCCAAAGGTTATGCGTCTTTTGATTACTCTCCAATTGGAATGCGTGCTTCCAAACTAGTAAAACTGGATGTATTATTGAACGCTAATCAGGTGGATGCTCTTTCTGCTTTGATTCACGAAAGCAACGCTTACAACATTGGTAAAAAAATGACCGAGAAATTGCGTGAGCTGATTCCGAGACAACAGTTTGATATTCCGATTCAGGCGGCTATTGGTGCCAAAATCATTGCCCGAGAAACGATCAAAGCCTTACGTAAAGACGTTACTGCCAAATGTTACGGCGGGGATATTTCGCGTAAACGTAAATTATTAGAAAAACAGAAAAAAGGTAAAAAACGTATGCGTCAGGTAGGAAATGTTGAAATTCCGCAAGAGGCGTTTATGGCTGTTTTGAAGTTGAATGATTAGATTTTTTTTAGAGAATAGAAAAAAGAAACAAGAATAAAGAGGAAACCTGATGATGTAAAAATTGTCAGGTTTTTTTGTTTAATTTAAAAAAAATAAAACGATTTTATCAAACAAATTCATTTACTTTGGCATTCAAAAAAACCTATATTTTTTTTAAAAGTGATTCTAAAAAACTACAAACAAACACTTTGGCTAATAGTCTTTGTCTGGTTTTTTGTTTTAATGCTGCTCATAACATTGAAATATTTTCCAATTAGTTCAAATGTTGCTTTTTTACAAATAAAACAGACTGAAGTTATAGAGATTAAATCCTATCTCTTTATTTTTTATATCCATGTCTGCTCTTCTATATTTACATTACTTGCTGGCTTTACTCAATTTAATCCGAACATTTTAAAACAATTTCCATCTGTACACAAATGGATTGGGAAATTGTATGTTTTTGTGACTTTAGTATTAGCGTCTCCATCTGGATTCTTTATTGGAATCTTTGCTAATGGCGGATTTTATTCTAAAATTTCTTTTGTTATTTTATCCATTCTATGGTTTTACTTTACATTAAAAGGATTTATTTTGATAAAAAGAAACAATATCAAATGTCATAAAGCATTTATGATGCGGAGTTTTGCTTTGACTTTTTCAGCAGTAACCTTACGGTTATGGAAAGTTATCATTGTATCTTTATTTCATCCTGCTCCAATGGATGTTTATCAAATTATCGCTTGGTTAGGCTGGGTTCCTAATTTATTATTTATAGAATATTGTATATTTAAACAAAAATATAAATGAGAAAAATATTCATTCTATTGTTTATTCTAGGATTGATTTCCTGCAAAAAAGAAAAATTAGAAATTTCAGAAAAAGGTGAAAATGTAAATGATCCTTATAAAGATTTATATGGTAATTGGGTTGGCGATTTTGTAGCAAGTGTACATGATACTACCGACGATTTTGTTTATGTAAACAAAATAAATATTGTTATCAAAAAAATAGAAAAAAATATAGTATCTGGCCGAAGCATTGTTGCAGGTAGCAGCAGACCATTATCTGGTGAATTTAAAAAGATAGCTAACGGTTACGAGTTTATATTAAGAGAACCAGGAAATAGCAAATATGATGGGGAATTCAAATTTTCTATTGAAAATAAAGCTTAGATTCAAGTAATAAATGCAACGTGAAAAAAAACTCTAGTGTTATTCTTTTGACCTAGGTCAAAAGAATAACACTAGAGTTGGCGAAAAAATCATCATATCTTTGGGTTGCAACACTCAAAATAGATGGCACATTTAACGTTAGAACAAAGATACAAAATAGAAGTATATAGAAATGCCGGTATCAGTATTTCCGAAATTGCTGAATTGGTAGATAAAAACAAATCAGTTATTTTTCGAGAAATAAAACGTAATTCTGATCAAAGAAGTGGTGTTTATAAAGCTGTTTTGGCGGATAAAAAAGCTTTAAACAGGCATAAGGTTAAGATCAAAAAATGCACTTTAACCTCAGAAGTTGAAGCAAATATTTTGTTTTATTTAAAGCAAGATTACAGTCCTGAACAAATTGTTGGCAGAGCAAAAATTGACAAAAGAGCAATGGTTTCTAAAGAAAGAATCTATCAATATATTTGGGAAAATAAACGCAAAGGAGGACTCTTATATAAACATCTTAGGACCAAGGGTAAAAAGTATAAAAAAAGAGGACATTTAAAGGATAAAAGAGGACTTATTATTGGTAGGGTCGATATTAGCGAGCGTCCAAAGATTGTAGAAAAGAAAAGTAGATTGGGCGATTTAGAGATTGATTTGGTCATTGGTAAGAATCACAAAGGAGCGTTACTAACTATCAATGACAGAGCCTCTGGAATACTTTTTATGGGAAAAGTAGAAAGCAAAGAAGCTAGTGCAATACAGCAGAAAACAATTGAATTATTGAAAGATTGGAAACCAATAATCAAGACCATTACTTCGGATAATGGAAAGGAATTTGCCAATCATCGGGCCATTGCAGAAGATTTAGATATCGATTATTATTTTGCCAAACCCTACCATAGCTGGGAACGAGGAGCCAATGAAAATTTAAACGGATTAATAAGACAATATTTTCCTAAAAAATCTAACTTTGAAAACATCGAAGAACAACAAATAAAAACAGTAGTTAATACATTAAACAACAGACCCAGAAAAAGATTTGGCTATAAAACACCTAATGAAATTTTCGCCGAAAAAATCAATAAATTGAATACTGTTGCATTTATATGTTGAATCCACCAAGTATTAAAAGGAACTTGGTTTTCAAATGATAAAAACCAGCATGTTACACAACGTACTTTTGAATTAAAAAAACAAGAATTCGAATATAATCCAAATGCTATGCTGCCTAAAGATGGAGCTTATATGGATTATTATAGTGCAAGAATCGATACTATAATTGAGCAGCAGACTGATACGACCGAAGTTGCAGAAGTCTATACCGAAGAAAGCTATCGTACTGCTTCGGATATAATTACAAAAATAAATTCTTCTACAACTAAATTGACCGAAAAAGGTCTTAAAAATTTGAAAAAGTTAGAGCTGGAAATTCTCCGAAATACTATTTATGCTCGACATGGTTATACTTTTAAGAAAAAAAGCTACCGCCAGTTTTTCGATTCAGTAGAGTGGTATATCCCTATTTCTGAAAATGTTGATAAAGAATTAACCTCTTTGGAAAAAAACAACATTAAGAGCCTGTTTAAATTTTATTTAATAATAATTTTATAGTTGCAATTTTGACCATATTCTCGGATGTTTCAAAAAGTAGTTCATAATTTCTACATAATCTTCGGTCGTTGTCAAACCAAGAGAATGTTCTCTCTACAATCCATCTTTTATGTATAGGTTTAAACCCCATTTTTCTATCATCTGAACGCATTACCACTTGAATAATATAGCCAAATTTATTTTTTATGTTTTCAATCACTTCGCCTCTGTAACCACCATCGGCAAGGATTACTTTTATAGGACATAAAAAATAGTGAAGCGTCCTCATTAGTAAATCTGCCGCTTTACTATCATGGACATTGGCAACTGTTACCATTATTGCCAAAAGAAACCCATTTTTATCAACCACAATATGCCGTTTAATTCCTTTTACTTTTTTATTGCCATCAAAACTATTTAAGGAACGATTATTTCCCCATCGTACACTTTGACTATCCATTATTCCTAGACTTGGCATTGTATTTTGACCTCTATTAAACCTGACTTTTTCTCGCAATTTTGACAGTAATAAATCAAAACATTCCAAATTTGACCATTTCCAATAGTAATAATACACTAATTGCCATTTTGGAAAATCTTTAGGTAACATTCGCCACTGACAACCTGTTTTTACGAGATAATTAATCGCATTCCAAATGATTTTCAAATTATATTTCCGCTTTCTATCATCGAATTCTAAAGTCTTTTTTATAAATTGCCACTGGGTTTCTGTCAAATCGGTTGGATACATCTTTTTATGGTTTGGTCACTACAAAAAGACAAATTTCAATCGGTTTCTTTAACCCATAACAATTATTTATTTTAAATTTTTAAACAGGCTCTAAGCTATTGGAACGTTTTGAAAAATATGCTGAAGACAATTATGATAGTTTTGGAAGATAATCAACAAATGATTCAATCTTTCCGAAAATCCATAATATAAACTAAATAAACATCCCACGAGTATGCTCGACGAGACCCCAAAACGTTTTGACCGCATTGTTGCCATTTTGATTCAATTGCAATCCAAAAAGATTGTAAAAGCACAGGAATTAGCCGATCGTTTCGAAGTGAGTTTACGGACTATTTATCGTGATATCCGCACCTTGGAAGCTTCGGGAGTTCCAATTTACAGTGAAGCTGGAGTGGGTTATGCTTTAATGGATGGTTATCGATTGCCTCCTGTAATGTTTACCCGTGAGGAAGCCAGCAGTTTTATTGCTGCCGATAAGTTAATGCAGAAATTCACTGACACAGCTCTTGGAAATCATTATGCGTCGGCGATGTATAAATTAAAAGCGGTACTACGGAGCGATGATAAAGACTGGGTTTCGAGTATAGAATCCAGTATTTTGATGCAGTCTTCGGAGAAGCTTTTTAATGATAAAGCTCCCAATACTTTAGCCACGCTTTTTGAAAGTATTGCAGAGAAAACACAGGTCATTCTTTCGTATGAAGCAATTCAGTCAGAGGGAATTACTGTGAGGCATATTGAACCTGTTGGCGTTTTTCACGATAATAACAATTGGTACATGTTTGGTTATTGTCATCTGCGCAAGGATTACAGACAATTTCGAGCTGACCGTGTTCATGGAATCCAAAAAACAGAAATCCCTTTTTCAGTAGAACATAATGCATTAGAGACGTATCTGGATAAAGATAAAAATGTTTCGACTACCAAAGTTCGGATTCTTGTGGAGAAAAGAATAGCCAGTTATCTGGCAAGCGACCGGAAATATTACGGCTTTGTTTCGGAAAAGGAAATGGATGGCAAAATTGAAATGACTTTTATGTCTTGTGATTCGATGGAAGGCCTTTCGCGCTGGTATCTGATGTTTGGAGATTATGCAACGATACTGGAACCAGAAAGTTTAAAAATCAAAACTTTGGAATTACTGGAAAGAAACAGACAGCGCCTTTTATAAAAAAAGCTCCTAAAACAAAAAATATTTTTTAGGAGCTTTTTTAGTTTTTTATCTTTCCCAGAAAAAAGGAGGTTCAATTCCTAATGCACGCAAGTACACATAACCCTGACCGCGATGATGAACTTCATTATCAATAAAATACAAAATATTATGGATAATTGGGAATTCGTACTGCCCAAATAAATTGAAAGTTTCGTTAAAATCTTCGATGGTTAATTTCTGCCAATTTTCATTAATTTCTGCTGTAGCTTCATCCCATTTTTCAAGATATTGTGCTTTGAAAATTAATTTTCCTTCTTCTGGATTATAAGGCTTAATTTCTCTATTTACAATTCCTTTTAAAGCAGGTGCGCCAATGGCTAGAAGTTCGTCGGCCAATTTTGCAAAAGGTCTCATACCGCCAATTGAAAATTCAAAAAAATCTTTTTCTGGAAACAATTCTATTACACGGCGTGTCAAGGCGCGATGTCCTTGCCAGTGTTTCAATAAATCTTCGGGAGTAATAACTTGTGCTGCTAATGTTTTCATAATTTTAAAGTTTTTATTTTACTTCTTCAAAATTAGAGAGGGCTGGTGACAACAGTTTGTCAGCAGCTTTTCAATTTTTATAAATTATTTAAAAACCTTAGTGTTATTGTTTCTTGGAGCAAAAAGATTAGGTTTTTCACTTGTAAGCAAAAAAAAACCACTATGAACAAAATGTCTTTAGTGGTTTGATTATTCTTTAATCGAATGTTTAATCTTCGGAGTACATTATTTTTGATAACAGATATTTTATCAAAAGTGCTGGTCCAAATGAGATAAATGTTGGGATTAATAGCTCAATATTCATAAATGTATCTCTGCTGTTAAAATAAAATTGGCAGGCAAATGGCATTATGATTGCGCCAATAGTAAATCCTATCATTGCTGGAATTGCTTTTTTAGGGTGTCCATAGTAACCAGCAAAACATGCAAGAACGATAGAAAGCATAACCATCGAAACGCTATTACCTCCTAGTACACCTACAGATATCGAAGAAACGATTGCTAAACCTAAAGCAATAATGTTTCTGTCGTTATAGTCCCTTTTTTCATTAGCTTTATCCAAAAGGTCATGTTTGTGACTTCTAATTACATCCATCACCAGCTCTTTGGCTGTTTGCTGTTCAAATCCTAAACAAATCAAGTTGTTTTTTTCGATGTCGATATCAAAAGCTCCTGCTTTGATCTTCTTTTTTAAGTCTTCTATTTGACTATGGGTTAATTCATTATTCATGTTTTCTATAAATTTGGGGTATGCTAAAAATATAAAAAAAAACATACAATATCAAATTTTTTAACTATTTATTCAGATTTTTTGGAGGTTACAATTGGATTTAGGTGTAATTAACTGCATATCAACATCTTGAAGTGATGGAGATGGTTTGAAATTCTAATATTTCTGTTTAAATATGAGTTAATTCGTTCCAAATAAATAAAATATTAGAGAATTTATCTTACATATACATTCGTTTAGTTAGTCTTTAAAAACTGTTTTTCGTCTAATTTTATCTAATAAAGATAATTCTTAACAATTTTTGAGGTCATATTTTTAAATCTTTTGAGGATTACTAAATGGTATTAGGAAGGTTTTATTTGTCTTTTAGCCAGTCGAATAATCGCTGAGCATCGGTCCCTTTAAATAATTGTGTTCCTTCATTCATCGTAGCGGCTGATCCACATGCAACTCCCCAGCGGATTACTTCTTTTAGGTTTTTATTTTGCGAAAGCGCCCAGACCATTCCGCCCACCATGCTGTCTCCAGCACCAACAGTGCTTTTTTTGGCAACATTTGGCGCGGGAACAAATTCATATTTATCTTTAGTTACCAAAACTGCTCCTTGGGGACCAAGCGAAACAACCACAATTTCAGCACCGCCTTTGGCAATAATCTGTTTGGCAGCCTCATTTACCTCTTCCATTTCTAACCGTTCTACACCGATTAATTTAGCCAGTTCTCCTACATTTGGCTTAATCAGATAAGCGCCCGTTTCAAGTACTTTTTTCAAAGCTTCTCCTGATGTATCCACTATTAATTTTGCACCTGACTGTTTTGCTATTTGCGCAATTTTTTGATAAAAATCGGAGGACAGACCTTCGTTTAAACTGCCACTGGCAACAATAAACCCTGATTTTAAATTAGTAACAGCATTAAGGAAAGCTTTTTCTTCTTCATTAGTAATTTCTCCGCCGGTAAACCCAAAACGGTATTGTGAATTAGTATTGTCATCTACAGCTACGAAACTTTCTCTTGTCCAGGTCTGGATTGGTATAGCCTGAAAGTCGATAGATTCTTTGGCAACTAATTCTTCCAGCATTTTTCCCAAAGGGCCTCCCGATGTGAATACTGCTAATGAATTACCTCCTAAACGTGAAATAGCTTTAGATACATTGATTCCTCCTCCGCCAGCATCAAAGCGGGGTGCAGAGCAGCGAATTTTTTGTTCGGCAGCTAATCCTTTAAAATGAGTGCTTTTGTCTAAAGCTGGATTGACAGTAAGAGTAATAATATCGTATGGATTCATTTTTATGATGTTTTGATTAATAAAGATGCGAAAAAAATCATAAAAAACCATTCAAATAGGTGCGAATATTTCTTTGTATATTTGCACTCTCAAAATTTTGTAAAATCAATAATATTGAATGAAGAGTTACACTGCAGTGTAACTCTATCTCATTCTTCTCAATAATCATGATTGAAGATAAAAACCCGCAGCGTACTAATATTGGTCAACTAGGTGAATTTGGTTTGATAGATCATTTAACCAAAAACTTTGAAATTACTCAGCCTTCTACACTAAAAGGAATTGGAGATGATGCGGCTGTCTTGGATTTTAAAGAAAAGAAAGTAGTTGTATCAACCGATTTATTGATTGAAGGCGTTCATTTTGATTTGGCTTACGTGCCTTTAAAACATTTAGGATACAAATCAGTAGTAGTGAATGTATCCGATATTTGTGCGATGAATGCCAAACCAACCCAAATTACAGTTTCGATAGCTGTGTCCAACCGTTTTCCATTGGAAGCTTTGGAAGAACTGTATGAAGGTATTGAGCGTGCTGCACAGGAGTATAAAGTTGATGTAATAGGAGGTGATACTACATCTTCCCAAAAGGGATTAATTATTAGCATTACTGTTCTCGGCGAAGCTGAAGAAAATGAAATCGTATATAGAAACGGAGCCAGTAAAACTGATTTATTGGTAGTAACGGGAGATATTGGTGCGGCGTATATGGGACTGCAGGTATTGGAAAGAGAGAAACAGGTTTTTCAGGTTAATCCTAATTCGCAGCCTGATTTAGATGCTTATACGTATTTGATAGAGAGGCAATTAAAACCTGAAGCACGTACAGATGTGCGTACTTTATTACATGCGCTAGAAATAAAACCTACGTCAATGATTGATATTTCAGACGGATTATCTTCGGAGATTATACATTTATGTAAACAATCGGGTGTAGGCTGTAATTTATATGAAGATAAACTGCCGATTGATCCTCAGTTTATCAATGTGTGCGAAGAGTTTAATATCGACAGTACTACTGTTGCTATCAATGGTGGAGAAGATTATGAACTGCTCTTCACTATCGCTATGGAAGATTTTGATAAAATAAAAGGAAATCCGAATTTTTCAATAATTGGACACATGACTCAGGAAAGCGAAGGTGTGCATTTGGTAACTCGTGCTAATACTAAAATACCTTTAAAAGCTAGAGGCTGGAATGCTATCAGCGAATAAAAGGTCTGTTATATAGCATGTCAGTTGAAAACCAAAAAACGGCACTCATTATATGCAGTTTTTTGGTTTTTAATTTTGGAAAGGTTATAAAATAATTCCTCTAATCTTTGCTTCCTTTATTAAATCTACATCGCTTCCATCTTCAATTTTAAATAATTCTTTAAGATTGACTTTTCGCTGTTCAATAGCATGCAGTGAAATAGGAATGTATTGGGTAATATCTTTAGTCTTTGTTCCTTTAGAAATGTGGAATAAAATCAATTTGTCAAATTGGTCAATTCCATCAATATCTTTATTGTTTTGATTGGCCATTTTAATTACTGAATGGCTGTAATAAATTTCATCTTTCAATACGACATCAAATCCGAAAAGTAATTCATCAAAGGTTAAATCATTTTTAATTACTAGTCCCGCTGGATTTATAGTGTCAATTATATTTTTTATTTTGAGCAATTCAGTATACATGGTTAGCAGAATTATTTTGCAGCTGGGCATGTATTCCATAATTAGTTTGGCTAAATCTTCACCAGAATGAATTCCTTTCTCTTCATATACAGGCATACTGATATCTAAAAAAGCAACATCAAATGGAAGAGTTTCCGGATTTGTAATGATGTTATAGCCCGTCATGCAGTCCTTTCCCTGCGTAAATGAATATTCATAGCATTCGGGTTTATAACGGGTAATGGCGTTTTTATATCCGTCAATTATAAAAGGATGATCGTCTACAATTAAAATGTTCTTTTTAATTAATTTTTGTGCATTTGCATCGATAGTCATTATGCAGTGGTTTTTTGTGTTTCTTTGATTGGAATTATTATTGTTATAGAAGTTCCTTCTCCTTTTTTTGATTTTATTTCGAGGGTCCCTTCGCATTCTATAGTTCTCGTTTTTATATTTTGGAGACCTATTCCTTTCTTTGTACGGTTGACGTTGTATCCTAACCCGTCATCACTAATCTTTAAAACTAAATTATCATTCTGTTTTCTAAATTCTACTTTTATCTTTGTTGCATTGGCATATTTATTACAATTTTGAAGCGATTCCTGAAGAATTCGATATATATTAATCTTTACAATATTGTCGATAGAATCCCACTTTATAGATGGATCTACATGGGCCAGAAATTTTGTTGAAAATGTTTTTTTCTGTTCTTCAAATAAATTAGTTACTATTGCTACGAAGTTATTAATTAATTCTGATTTTTCTCTATTTAGATTATGAGAAATTTCGCGGATATCCTGCTCGATATTTTTTAGCTCGGTTAAATAATTTAGCCTCATTTCGATTCCTGAGTCATCTTTTAGTTTATTTAAACCATCTAAATTGATACGAACCCCAAACATCCTGCCAAGAACTCCATCGTGTAATTCCCTTGCTACTCTTTTCTTTTCTTTGATATTGTTTTTTTCAATAGTATTCTGCTGATTGATTAATAGATTATATATTTCAGCATTTGCCTGCTGCTGCTGCTGTATAAATAGTAATTCTCTTTGTTTAACTTTTTGATTATTAATTACATAAAGCAATAATGCTAAAATAACAAAACCTCCAAAAAATAACAAAAGTTTTTTGTTTTGACCTTCCAGATTTGTGTTTTCTACTTTAATTTCATCTGTTTCATACTCTATACGCGTGAATTTTTCGCCAATTTTTCGTTCTATTTTTTGCAGACGGTCATTAATAAGAATGTATTCTTTAGAATATGTTGAAGCATTTTTTGGATCTACCACTCCCATTTGTTTAAGAGTTTCAAGTATGCTTCTCAATCGCTTGGTACTGCGTGATAGAGCAAGTGCTTGTTTTGCATATTGAATTGCTTTTAAAGTATCTTTTTGAAATGCGTAGTACTCTGACAAGTGTGTTTTATTGATAATAATCCCCGAGGTAATATTCAAACTATCTCGAATTTTAAGCGCTTTGTAAAATAAATCAGGAAGTTCTTTTTTCTCTTTCAGTTTAAATTTGGCATAAGCCAAATTGTCCAGCAACATGGCATACAAAGTTGTTTTTTCTATAAATAGGTTTTTTTGTTTTAGGGCCTCTTCAAAATTACTTTTTGCCAGTTTGTAATTTTTTAAATTCAAATAGACATACCCCATATTGTTTAATGAAGTTGCCTTGGATTGAAATTCAGCTGGTATGGATTGATCTATTAAAGTAGCCAAAGCCTTGCGGTGAAATTCAAGTGCTTTATTATATTCTTCACGTTCATTGTATAAAATACCCAAAAGATTATAGGATTCATATAACAAATCATTGGCCTTTATTTCTTTTAAACTCTTTAAAGCTTTAAAAACAGTAATTTCACTGTCAAAAATGTCATTTTCATGATATCTTAAGTTTGCTTTACTTATTTGTGTTTTAGCTAAATTATAATTGTCATTGAGTAGAATATATAATTTTTCAGCTTTAAAATAACAGTAAAAAGCGCTGTCTGAGACGGATTTTGAGACGTAATAGTCCCCAAGATAAGTATATGCTTTAGCAATATTGACGGTATCGTGACTGTTTTTAGAACGTTCCAAAATAAGTTTGGAAGTTCTAAAATATCCTTCCCAATCGCTCATATTATAGTAGCGATTTGCTATTTTGAAAAGGTAAACCTTGTTAATAGAATCGTCTTTTTGATTAATTATTATTTCAAAAGCTTTACGATTGTATTTTTGTTTGGACTCATACGATAATTGAAAATCATTGGCTAATAATAGATATGAAGATAGGCTATCATTGGAAGATATACTATTTTGTTTGGATTTATTTCTATTAGTACAGCCAATGAGAATAATTAAAAAAAATAATAATATGGAATAAAATTTTTTCAATTGAAAGTTTTGGATTGTATCAAAAATACTAAAACTTTCTATATAAAAAAAGACTGTCAATTTTGACAGTCTTTTTTAGTGCTTTGATTTATTTTTTTAATCTACTTTTTTGTTACCGCCAGTTGATTGACCGCCAGTTCCGTCTATGTCAGCAAATTGGTTTTGATGAGTGTTGCCATTAAAATCTACTTTTTTGTTACCGCCAGTTGATTGACTGCCAGTTCCATCGATAGATGTTATTTCTGTATTGTCTGCAATTGAAGAATTTGAATTTGTCGGAGAAGTGAATGAAGTTGATACTAATACTAATGTAAATAATCCGATTGTTAAGACAGCTTTTTTCATGATTTCTGGGCTTTATGTTGTTGTTATTTTTTACTTTTTTGATTCCGTTTGTGTTGGAATTCTTTAGTAAAACTAAACAGTAAGCCTGGATAAACAATTTAAAAACAGCTGTTTATGGTCAATGGTATTCGTCTGATAGTGAATGGATAGCAATTCTATGTGAACGGCTATTTTTTAAGTTTCTATATAATTTTCATTTGCAAATTCACTAATTATAAAGTCAATATTGCTTTTGTATGACTTAGAAAAAGGAAGTTTTATCGTAGTTTTTTTTATATAACACAAAGAGTTTCCTGTATGGATTCTAGAAATAAAATTACGGTTTACTATATAACTATTATGGATTCGAACGAAAGGGTTTGTCAATACACTTTCAAAATGTTTCAGCGTTTTGAAAGCCGTTACCATTTCCCCATTTTTTAAATGGATATCTGTAGAATTATTATCGGCTTGAAAATAGCAGATTTCATCAGAATCAATGTATCTGTGATCGCCATATGATTTGACACATAAGATGAATGATTTTTTACTATTCCTAGATTCAATTTTTTCCAGATTCTGTTTTTCCTGAGAACTTGGGTTCTGAACAAGAACTATTTCGTTTTCTGTGTTTATTTTATTCAGTTTATGAACCAATTTTACAAAATCAATTACTAATAATGGTTTTAATAAATAATCTACAACTTCATATTTTATGCAGTCAAAAGCAAAATCCTTTTTCTTGGTTGTAATAACAATTTTTGGTAATTCTTTCAAATACATTAATAATCCGTTTATTAATTGTAATGATAAATTACTGCTCTTGTCATTAGGATCTATTTCTAAAAATATGAGCCTTGGCATATGTTCTAGAATTAGATTCACGCCGTCTGCATAATTATCAGTGGAGGCAAGAAAACTTAATTCTGAAAATTCGCTGGCAATTGCCTTTGTTCTCAAAACGCTTTCCGGATCGTCATCAATAATAATGTAGGTGTAATTCATTCTTTGCGACTTAATTTTAATACTTAATTTTATTCTTAATGATCGTGGTTTCTACATTAAAAGTGCAGGTTTCAAAAGAATAATTCAAATTTAAAAAATGATTATAATTGAAAAAGATAAAATAGAAACTATCAAAGTTATGATTTTTTTATTATAATTTGGTTCAAAATAATATAAATATTTTTCCTATATACCTGTTAATTAGGAATGTATGGTTTTATGAGTACTGTTAGTAAATTGTTCTAGTTTAATTTATTTTTAAATTTGTTTGTATTTTATTAAATAATTAAGCTTCTTTGTAAGAATTTTTAAATTAAAAAATAATAGTTTGTCTTTTTTGAAATTTTAATCAGCAAAAAGCGATTTTGACAAAAAATGTTTATTGCAAAAAGGCTGCGGTGAAATTAAGATATAAAATTTACTAACAATCATTAATAAAAGTCACATATGAATACTAAGATTTTAATTTTGCTGCTTTTGACAATAAGTTTCAGTGGTTACTGCCAGGAAAAAGAACCAGTTTCTTTTAATAGAAATGAATTAAAAATTAATGCCGTAATGTTAATTGCAGGTGCATTTGAGGTTACTTATGAGCGATTGCTGAATGATGAGTCCGGAGTGGGATTAGCTTTATTTACACGTTTTGATAAGGATATCGATGTTAAGTTTAGTGCTACGCCTTATTATCGATTTTATTTTGGAAAAAAACCTGCATCAGGATTTTTTGTTGAAGGATTTGGGATGCTTAATGCTTATGAGATGGAAGGTTATAATGTGTACGATTTTAGCACAGGAGTGTCTACGATGAGCTTCCCAGATAAGGTAGTTACTGATTTTGCTCTAGGATTTGGTTTAGGCGGTAAATGGGTGACTAAAAAAGGTTTTGTATTTGAACTAAATATAGGTGTTGGAAGAAATTTATTTAATAGTTCAAACGACAATAATGATGGTTATTATGATGATGATTATCAGATAGTAGGACGCGGTGGTTTTTCTATGGGATACCGATTTTAATTATAAAAAAAGCTTCTCGATTGAGAAGCTTTTTTTTATCCTGATTTGATGTGATTACATTTTCATTAACCAGTTTTTCATCGAAACTTCATTTTCGATAATTGATTTTAATTCAGAGATCGCTACGCGGTCTTGTTTCATTGTATCTCTATGGCGGATAGTAACAGTCTGATCTTCGATAGTCTGGTGATCTACTGTGATACAGAAAGGAGTTCCTAAAGCATCTTGTCTTCTGTAACGTCTTCCCACAGCATCTTTTTCATCATAAGACACATTGAAATCCCATTTTAAATCATCGATGATTTTTTTGGAAATTTCAGGTAATCCGTCTCTTTTAATTAATGGCAAGACAGCTGCTTTTGTTGGAGCTAAAACTGCTGGTAATTTTAAAACTGTTCTAGTCGAACCGTCTTCCAATGTTTCTTCTTTTAATGAAGTAGAGAAAATCGCCAAGAACATTCTGTCCAGTCCTACCGAAGTTTCCACTACATAAGGAACATAGTTTTCATTCAGTTCAGGGTCAAAATACTGAAGTTTTCTTCCTGAATATTGTTCATGCGCTTTTAAATCAAAATCTGTACGAGAGTGAATACCTTCTAATTCTTTGAAACCAAAAGGAAAATTAAATTCAATATCAGCTGCAGCGTTTGCATAGTGCGCTAATTTTTCGTGATCATGAAAACGATAGTTTTCTTTTCCTAAACCTAGGGATAAATGCCAGTTCAAACGAGTGGTTTTCCAGTGCTCGTACCATTGCATTTCTTCGCCTGGACGCACAAAAAACTGCATTTCCATTTGTTCAAACTCACGCATACGGAAGATGAACTGTCTTGCTACAATCTCGTTTCTAAACGCTTTTCCAGTCTGTGCAATTCCAAAAGGAACTTTCATACGGCCAGATTTTTGAACATTCAAGAAGTTTACAAAAATCCCCTGAGCCGTTTCCGGACGTAAATACAGATCCATTGCAGAATCTGCAGAAGCTCCTAATTTGGTTCCGAACATCAAGTTGAATTGCTTTACATCAGTCCAGTTTCTTGAACCGGTTTCAGGATCAGCAATCTCTAATTCTTCGATTAAAGCTTTTACATCCTGTAAATCTTCGCTCATACCTTTTGCAAGTCTTTCCAGAATTTCTTTTTTCTTAGAAAGATATTCTACAACACGTGCATTTGTGGTAATAAATTCCTGCTCATTGAAAGCGTCTCCAAAACGAGCCTTTGCTTTTTCAATTTCTTTTACAGCCTTCTGATTTAACTTTTCAGCATAATCTTCGACTAAAGTATCAGCTCTATATCTTTTTTTAGAATCTTTGTTGTCTATCAATGGGTCATTGAAAGCGTCCACGTGACCAGATGCCTTCCAAGTTGTTGGATGCATCAATATAGCCGCGTCCAGTCCTACGATGTTCTCATTCATTTGAACCATCGATTTCCACCAATATTCGCGTATATTCTTTTTTAATTCTACTCCGTTTTGTGCGTAGTCATATACTGCACTTAAACCATCGTACACTTCGCTTGACGGAAAAATAAATCCGTATTCTTTTGCATGCGAAACGACATTCTTAAATAAATCTTCTTGTTTTGCCATAGTGGTGCAAAAATATAAAAAGGGAAATTAAAAAAAGAAAAAAAATGAAGTTTGAAGAGGAGGTTTTCTTATTTTTATGGATAAATCAATTTTTTTATGTTTAATTCCCTGATAAATTTGTTTTTCCCAAAGGTTTGTGCTGGCTGTAAATCATTTATAGGCGGTAACGAATACATAATCTGTACGTCCTGCCGGCATGAACTGCCCGTAACGAATCATCATTTGAATCCTGAAAATGAGGCTTTTAAAAAGTTTTATGGCAGGGTAGCGGTCGAACATGTTTCAGCATTTTTATTTTTTCATAAAAAAGGAATGGTTCAGGAAATGATTCACGGTTTGAAATACAAAGGTCATGAAGAAATTGGTACTTTTTTGGGCGAATGGTACGCATCCGATTTGAAAGACAATTCTATAATGAATAATGTAGATGCTATTATTCCTGTGCCATTGCATAAAAAGAGAATGAAAGAACGGGGTTATAATCAGGTTACAAATTTTGGGATGGCTTTGTCCGAAAATTTTAAAATTCCACTGAATGATTCCATTTTAAAGCGGAAAGTATATTCTAAAACGCAATCAAAGAAAAGTTTTTTGGGAAGAACTGAAGGGATTGAAACTATTTTTGATGTTACTTTTTCAGAAAAAGATGCTAATAAACATTATCTTTTAATTGATGATGTTTTGACCACCGGATCCACTCTTGAGGCCTGTTCGAAAGCGTTATTAAAAATTCCTGGAGCCAAGATTAGCATTGTTTGTATGGCGATGGCACATTCCTGATTTCGTTTATCCTAACAGGTTTTTTCAACCTGTTAGGTATTTTATTTATCCCGAGATGAATAAATTCATACCTAACAGGTCTCCAAGACCTGATTAGGACAAATTGTTGACAGTCCCAATTCTAAAATTATTTCTGAACATAGGTTCTGAAATACCCGCATTCGTTGATGATTTCTTTATAATATTTGGTTTTTGAATAATTAGCTTTCAGATTTTTGAAACCCTGCCAAGCGATAAAATTAGTCTTGTCGTCCTGAATATCCCAAGTCGATAAATTGAGCGAATAGTATTTTTTGTTATAATAATCGTTGCGTTCGCATTTGGCAATCATATATTGAGTTTTGGCTTTTTGTTCGTTGTTTTTGGACGATGCAAATGCTTTTTGATAGTAGGCTTTCGCCAAAGAACAGTCGGTAATCATTTTCATAATTGGCTCTCTGAAAAAATCAGGGGTTGAACCGTATCCTGCAATATTTCCTTCATAGAATATACGTCCGTTGCCAAAATGCGTAATGTTGTAAAAAGCATTTCCGAGTATACCACTGTTGCTGTAGACATCGGTTTGTTTGTCAATATTATCCTGTAATTTTTGAATAATCATAAGAAAATCAAGCATGGTGTATTTCTTTTTCTGCGGCGCTTGATGGTCGCAGTCATGACAGTCTTTGATGTTTCCGAGGAATGGATTGCCATAAAAAACTGTGTTTTGCAGCTTATCCGATTGTTTCATGAAAGCGATAGCCTCAGGAATTTTGTTATTGAAAGTGGCTTTTACCGCTTGAAAATAGTTGATGTCATCCAGTTTTAAGGAATAGATAGAAGCACCAATTTTTTCGATTTCGGTTTTGTTGTTTTTTGACAAAAAAGCCTTCATATCGAGCAGCTGTTTTTCATTATCATAAAAACCAGAATCATGGTTGAAAATTTCTGCCATTACCGTATTTTTTTGCGCGCGGTATAATGCAGCCAAATAGTTTTGGCTCCAAGCCGTAGCATTTTCATAACGGAAATTATCAATAGGATTTTTGGGCAGTTCTAAATATAACCAAGACAGATCGGCAAGGATTGTTTTTTCGTTTTCGGGAGTTAACTTGTCTATTTTGCTGAGATTATTTACTAATCGCAATAAGCGGATCTGACTGATTGCTAAAGGTGTTTTTGGCATTTTGTTTTCGGCATCATCAAAATCTTTGTCGGCTTGTTTGAAATTTCCATTTAGAGTTTCTAGGTAACCAGCAGCAATATTCCATAAATAGGGCTGTGAAGTTTTGTTGGACTGTGCAATTTTGGTAACCAAATCAATAGTCGATTTGCGTATGCTGTCTTTAGTTCTTTTTTTGTTTTCAAGAACGGTTTTGTCTTTGAAAGATTTATCTATTTTGTTTTCCTGATTGTTGATTAATCGGGTCAATAAATAATCGATATGCAGACTTTTTGGCTGTAGTTTATAGATTTCGGCAATGGCTTTTTCTTCGTCATTATAATAACCTTGAATCGCCCAAAGAGCGGCTTTTTCTTCATCGTTTTTGGTCATAGACAGCGATTGTTTCCAGTCTTTTTCCTCCTTAGGATGAAAACAATAGGCCGAAACCACACGCATTGCAGGACATTTGTCGAATACTTTGCTGTACAGATAATTGGATTTGGCATAATTTTTCTGCCTGTATTCAATTCCGGCCAAATAGGCTAATGCTCTGTAATACAAAGTGTTTTTTGGTGTGGATTTTTCAGTCTGGTTAAAGAAAGCAATTCCGTTTGCCGGTTTGTCGCTGTAAAAATCTGCTTTTATAGTCAAAAACCAATATCTGTTTTTTATAAAAGGATCTTTAGAGTCGCTGTATTTCTGTTCCAATGTTTTGATCCATCTGGGATCGGATATGACTTGGTTTTTTATAGTCTCGTCATAACTCCACGAATCGAATCGCTGAGTAGAATAAGTTTCAACTGTTTGGGCATCATTTAAAAAGAATAGAAAATCCTTGGTTTTGACATCATCCAGCTTTATTTTTTTGTTCCATTTTTCAGATGTTTTATTCGGCTTTCCTTTTTTGTAATACATATATAAATTGGAAACATCGGCACTGCTGGAATCGGTCAGGAAAAAGGTTAAGTCTTTTTCGTTGATTCGGTCTTCCAGATATGCTGACCAGTCTTTGATATTTTCGCTGTTAAATCTGGTAAGATGTTCGGTGTCGAAACCTATTCCGTAAAAGACATCGGAAGATAAAAACAAAGGAGAATAGGACTTATCCACAAAAGTTTCGGGAGTGAAATTGGAGTCAAACGACCAGCCCCAATCACCATCCGAACAGGCATAAATAGTTCCGTAAACTAAAAGTATCAGAGCGCTAAAAGCAACTAGTAATTTCTTTAAAAATGGCTGTATCATAGTTTTTTAAATTGAATTCGTCTAAATCATAAAAGATTATTTCCTTCGGATTTTGAATTGTATTTTCTTCAAGATCATCTGCTATTTCAAACAGATCATCTTTGGATATGGATTCTATTTTTAACTGGTCGTTTTCCTTGTAAAAAACACCTTCTGCAAAAGCGGATTTTTTTACGGTAAACCAATTCTCTTTTGTAAGAACAAAACTATTGTTATTTTTTAATTTATCGACATCAATTTTGTTTCTGAGACCAATTATTTTTCCGTCCCGAATGTGAATTCCCCAAGAATAAATTGGCAGTGCAATGTTTATTGGCAATGGATAATTTTGCAGACTTGATAAATAGCGTTTGGCTATGTTTCTGTCGTAGATCGAATTCAGTGAATCAGAGGCAATTTTACCCATATTGTAATACATCAAAACGCCTCGGTCCACGTTTGGTATTTTTGTTTTTTCGAAATATTTTATCTGATGTAAGCGTATGGTGGCTGAGAGTTTTTTATTGGAAACTTTTTTGAAAGCTTCTATAAACCGTAAATAATTGTCTTTGCTTTCCAGTGTCCAGTCGCAGTCAATCTGGATTTCCTGAACTGAAATATTGTTTCTGGAATTAATCTGTTTTATGAAACTGTCTGTTTTTTGAGCCAAATCAATCACGTTTAAATTCTTGTCCAGCATCACCTTATTTTTGATGTAAACCACTGGAATAATTTCAAAACCTGAAGCTGAATCCTCAAAACGAATTGGAGTTCTAGGAAACGGTTTTTGGCTTTGTCCGATCAAATCAATATCAAAATATCGGATATACAGTCTTCTGACTTGATTTTCGGTCAGTGTGCTTTTTTCCTTTGGCGAAAGCCTGAAAATAGTTTTCCAATAATAAAAAGAAACCGCTGGCTGTTCCTGTTGCCGGCAGGAAATAAAGAAACAGAAGATTATGCCAAAAAGAATTGTTTTTTTCAAAAGAGAAGCGGTTTGAAATGAATTACTCTTTTCTGTTTTTGGCCCGATGATAAGTCCAATAAGCCAATAAAACCAATACGACAAACGGCAGATATGAGCCAATAAGAACGCCTATCTGATAGCCGGAATCTGGAGCATTTTTAATCTTTTCTTCAACATTTACTTTCTGAAGCAATAGAATTACAGCTGTCATTTTTATTTAATTAAAGCATTTTTTGTAAAATCAGAAAGTACTAATCTGCCGGAAATTGCAGCTCTTTCTTTTAATAATTTGTTCCAATGTGCTGTTCCTTCCCAAAATATTTTTTTCATTTCAGAAAGTGCTTCAGGATTGTAACCCGCGAGTTTTTTGGAGAAAACATCAACTTCCAAATCAAGTTCTTCTTTTGTTTCCAGAACTTTAGAATATAATCCTTTTTGTAAAGCCCAAGTCGCCGTTTTCCATTCGTGAGTAGCCAAAGTCATTTCGGACATCGCCGTTTTTCCTATCTTTCTGCTTACGGCAGGTTCAATCACAAAAGGACCGATTCCAATAGCCAGTTCTGATAATTTAATACTGCTTTCCAGATTAGCCAAAGCATAATCGCAGGCTGCAATAATACCAACGCCTCCGCCAACAGCTTTCCCTTGAATGCGTCCTATAATTATTTTTTTGCAGGAACGCATCGCATTAATCAGATTGGCAAAACCCGAAAAAAATCGGGTTCCTTCTTCAAGGGTGCTTACCGCCAGTAATTCATCAAAAGAAGCTCCTGCACAAAAAGTGCTTGTTCCTTCACTCTTTAAAACAATCACAGAAACATCCTCGTTGCTGCTCAAATAAATAAGTTCATTGGTCAATCTGTCAAGTAAAATTCTTGGAAAAGAATTACTCGCTGGATGCCCAAACTGCACTGTAGCTATTTTGTTTTCAATCGAAGTTAAAAGTGTTCCGTTTTTATCAGATGCAAGCATAAGCCGTATTTTGATGTAAAGTTAAAAAAGTAACCGAAGTAAAATGGTATTATTTTTGGATTTCAAGAATAGTCTTTTTGAAATTTGCATATTCTTATTTTTATATGTTATATTTGCGCCATCATACTGGGGGATTAGCTCATTTGGCTAGAGCGCTTGCCTGGCAGGCAAGAGGTGGTCGGTTCGAATCCGATATTCTCCACCAGTAAAATCAAGCCTTACGGAAATGTAAGGCTTTTTTATTTTATCTAAGTGTACTTTTAGAGTGTACTTTTAGAAAAATCAGTTTTAATTTGTTACAATTACTTCAACATCAAAATTGTGTTCACCCTTTGTCCTCTCTCCATTCAAATCGTTAAAGTTTGAAATGTCACGAGTTTTTTTGTAAGGGTCGTAAACAAAGCAAAATAGCTTTCTCAACCATTTACATTCATGGTAAGATTCAAAATCAACCTTTAACTGTTCTATGAAATGTGTTTCGTTTGAATCTTTTGCTTTAATCATTTTTACCTCAATCAAAATTTTCTCTTCTCGAAGTATCAAGTCTATTTTTGTTGATTTTCCACCTACTTTTGAAATCGGGTCTTCATCCCGAAGATTTGGAAAGATTGATTTTAGTATTACATACAAAACATCTTGAACATCATATTCATCTTCAATTTTAAAATTAGGATGATTTAACCTTCTTCCACTTATTATTTTTTGAATGGCATTACTAAAATTATTCAACACATCACGAACCATTTCGTCAGCATTTTTATTTACAAACTTTGTTTGTATCAAAGTGCCTTCAATATCCTCCAATAGGATTTGTAATTGAACATCAATATCACTTCCTAACATAATGTTTTGTAATGCTATATTTAATTCTGTTTCTTTTAACAAATTTACATCGAATACTGTCTTTATTAGAATTGCTAAAGAATTATTGTGCAGTCCTAAAACTTCTTTTGATAATTGAGATTGAAGCGATGGCTCAATTTTGCTCAAAAAGTATTTTTGTTTTAAATCACCTTGCTGATACTTTTCATTCAGTTGTTGACTCAACTCACTTTTAGCAGATAAATAAAGCCCTGAGAATTTATAAATATTGGAAGTTGCACTTATTCCTTTAATCGAAGGTTTAGAAACTAATGAAATTACTTTTGCAATTTCAATAGACTCTTTTTTATAACCAATCAGCGCAATTTCTTCTTCTGGACTCAGTTCAAAAGTTTGATTAGGCAAATCTTCAAAAGATTGGATATGCAAATATGCAGCTAACTCAATATTCTTGTATTGAATCAACTTTTCCTTATTATGTTTTAATATTTCTCTTAAATAAACCATAATTTTTCGCTTACTGCTTTTAATCTTTCATAATCCCATCCTTCAACTTTTTTAAGTTCTTCCGTCATTTTAGCCATTAAGGAAGGATACATTATGGTTACGGTTCTTTTAGAAGGCATATAACTTCTATGTGATAAGTGAGAGAACCAATAAACTTGTTTTGCTAAGTAAAATAAACTTGTAAAGGTTGAACGTTTGTCTAAATCAATTTTTAAAGGCAAATCACTTTTGCCAACAAAATGAAGCAATGCCGAATATTTGCTTAGTTGAATATATGTTCCTTGCTTGATGTCATTATTTCCATCGTTGTTGTACAGTCGGAAATTATGACCATAAGCCAAATGAACCAAGGCAAACTCAAAGTTGAAATTAGTAAATCTTTCTTTTAATCTGTTAATGGCTTTTATTTCGTATTCTTCGCTAGCTGATTTGAACAAATGAAAAATCAAACGGAATGTACCCGACTTGCTCATTTCCTCAACCAAGGGCTGTAATGTTTTAAAAAGGTGGTTTTCTAAATTTTCAGCATAATTATCGAACGAAGAAAGGGGAGAACAATCCCCTGTCATATACCTGCCATCATTATGAAATACTTGCGCAATGCCTAAAACAAACTGTCCACTTTCTGAAAGTGTCGAACCAATTCCAATAACCAATTCATCTTTTAGTTTTTCTTCCTTTTCAATTGTCCAAGCCGTTCCACCAAGTTTAGCATAAGAGTTAAGAGCAATATTTGTCATCGTAAATGCATTCAAATTTTGCCTAATAGTTTCAATTTGAATATCTTGTGTTGGTATTCCATTTCCAATAAACTTTGCCTTGCAAACGTAATAAGGTGAATTGCTAGGGCTTAATTTTTCTTGTGCTTCATTTACAATAACATACACCAAATCACATTTAAGTAACGTTTCATCATAAAGCACTTCTTTGTAGCTTTCTAAATCTTTGTTGGTAATGGTCTTGAAGTGAACGTTTAAAGAGTTGAAATGAAATACTTCTTTCAACTTTGCTTCCGTTTTTTTGACAAACCCTTCTGTTTCACCTTGGTATTCTGATGGGCAAATAATGCCAATATTGATTTGCTTATTTTGATAAAGTTCCAATGAATAAGGTTGATATGCCTTAACCATTTGGTCGTAATATTGTAAGCCTTGTGTGTTCTTGCGGTTGCTGTAAAAGTATCGTTGTGGTTTATTAATAATTTCAGATTTTATCAAATCATCTTCAAATGGCAGATATTTTTTGGAAATTGAATTAATCACCAATCCATAAGGCAATTGAATTTCCGCTTTATTCTTTTCAAGCCATTTGTAAAAACTATCAATTACTGAGAATACTTTAGCGTTCCTGTTTTCATCATTAATGATTTGGTCATATTTGGACGTTGCTCCTTTAGTCTCTAAGAATCTTTTTAATGATTGTCTGTTTGCATAAATCCGTTCTTCATCTCCCCTCAATCCTTTAATGTCAATCCCGTGTTTTTCAAATTCTGCCTTACTCCAAGTAAAAGAATTTTTTAGTGATGTTGATAATGAAAAGCCTAAAAGCAATTTGCTTTCTTTGAAAAAAAAGCAAGGTGAGAAATTAACAATTCTGTTGACTATCAAACCTTCAATACTACCCTTAAGGATATCTTTTGATGAAATAATTTCCCAAGAATTGGAATGTTTATTCTTGAAAATTTTATACCCTTTGGGTTCTATGAAATCAATAATTGACCTTTCAAATATTTTTGAAAGTATTTTGGGTTTCTCGGAAAAGTCAATATTTATTGAATTAACATTTTCAGGAAGTTCGGCTTCATTGGTGTTTTTCCAAATTAAAAATTTATCGTCATCACGATAGAAAAAAAGATTTGGAAAATTATCTTTTAAAGCAATAAACGCCTCCTTTGAAGAATGCTTACTGTATTCAATTGAATCAATTGAAACTGCTTTTGTTGGAATATCTACTTGATAGAAATTTAAAAATAATCCACTCATCAATTTATTTTTCTGACTTGTTTAAATATGCGGTTCTGTACAACATTTTTTTCAAAACCCAATATACATTTTAATCTTTACAAATCATCAAATGAATATTTTATTTGTTGAATACTTTTTTAGCTTAAGGAAAAGTGTATATCGCTAAAGTTTTTCTTAGAAAATACTATTCATTAAAATATCCAAACCCTATTTTATTAATCTCCTTTACAACCTGAACCTTATCAATATAATTATTCAATGTCACTTTTGCAGACCGTTGATAACCTAATGACTCAATAAATCCAGTTTTAGTATGCAACTTTGTTAGAAATGTTTTTCGCAAATGCTTAATACTAAAATCATCAGATAGGTTTGCTTTCTTTCTAAAAAACGTGAATGAATGACTTAGTTGGGTCGCTAGTGTTTTTCGAGAAATATTAAAATCATCAGCAATCAAATACTTATCAGTTCCCATGTATTTTTTATAGTCCAATCTATTCAATACGTTCTCCAACTCTGCTGAAATTGGAATCAAGACTTTTTTAGGAGCCTTGGTGTTATTCCAATTATGCGCCCGTTCAAATTTTAAATCTGTTCCGACTAAATGTTGAATATTTCCATCATCATCTAACACAATATCTGAAAACTTCAAACTCATGGTTTCTTCTATTCTCATTCCAGTGTAGGCAACTAACTCAATAGCATCTCTAGTGTAAGGTCGATACTCATTCTTTCTGCGCCCATTAGGGTATATACATATAGAATCTTCGTTTGATATAGCATTCAATAATTTTTTAAAATAATCATCCTTAATGCTTGTTGGGTTCATGCTTTCATATTTCAATTTTACTTTTCCAAAGAAGTTAGGAATATTGAAGCCTTTCTGATTAATTAAAAAATTATTAAAACTTTTTAGGGATTTAGTATTATGATTATAAGTAGTTGCCATCTTGCAAGTCAAATCTAAATGGTCATAATATTTTCCTATAATTACATCATTTAAGTCATAGATTTTAAATCTGTTGAGGTCAAATTTATTATCTTCAAGAAACCTACTAAACTTCATAAGATTGCTAAGAGTGTTTTTAATATGACTACTTGAGCGAGGTCTTTTTTGATGGTTTGGAACATCTACGTTTTCTAGCCAATCACCAAACATCATAATACAATCTTTCAGCAATTCATGCTTAACCTCAACTTTTGGGATCTCAGCAATCAACCGAATTGGATTAGCCAATTCATGTTTAAAATCCAGCAACTCTCTAATTGCTTCATCGTATTCCACAGACTTTAAATCTCTCGTTTTACGACCTCCATTTTGCTTTAGTATTGCTTTGTACTTCTGCCTGTCAATTGGATGATTACAGCCTTTGTATGTCTCCTGTGAGACTTCAATGAGTTTGTTGCACTTCTTGCATACGATATGCAAACCAGTAAATTTTTTATATTTCAGTATTTTCATGATTTATAATTTAAGTTTAATGCGAGTGTACTTTATTTAAGTGACCCGCCAAATAATTTTGATGACAATTTGCCTTTTGGTACATAACTCATTTTCACAACTTTCTTTGATTGAGGCGAATCCAATATTTTGTGCAATTCATTTTTATTGTAAGCATGGTAATAATCCTCCCAATTATCGTCATACTTCAACTTCAAATCATTTATTAAAAGCTTATCAAATACTAAATCAAAATCATTTAGGAAAGCAAATTCGCCTGATGAATCTTTATGGATTTTTAAATGGTTTTTCTTGCACCATTTCTTTGCAGTTCTAATATCTTTTCGATTTATTAGTTTAGGTATCTCCTTTAAGTACATTCTATTTATATAAAACATTTAGGTTATTTTTAAATTTAGAAATAGAAATTTTGACTCAATTAGGTGAGTTTAAAAAATTTCGTTCTTTTTTCTTTAGAATTTGCTGTTTTCGGAATCGAAAACAAATTGATTTTAACTTAGAGAATGGTGCACCTAATTCTCTAAAAGTTTACAGTCTTAGTGACTATTGATTAAGCAACTACTCTAAACTTCATTCGAAATAAATTATCGTAGTCTTCTGAGGTCATGTCCATTATTAATGACTCAAATCTTGTATTAGTGCTTATATAAACTCTCATTGCGATGGTGCCATCTTGATTTGGATGAACCATGCAAAGCTGAACATTATACGCAAAATGCGGAATATCACTGAGGATTCCATCATTTACTAAGCCATCAATATCAAAAGTTCTATTAAAATTTGCTTTAATTGAGTTTTTATTAATAATTCTTAATTCTTCGACAGTTGCACTTTTTAATTTTTTCATTTTTGTTTTCATTTTTCTTATATTTAATTTTATTGTTTAGTTTTTTTAATGCAATCTTTTTTTATCAAAGTGTACCACCCACCGAAAAATAAAAACTTTAATGTATCTGGAGAGCAATAACTTATCTCGCCATCTTCAAATACTAAAGCATTTCCTTTGCCATCGTAATTAAATTCAATAATTTCAATCTTTTTAAAACCCAAATAATTGTGACATTCTTCGTAATCTGGGAGTTGCTTTTTTTCTAGTTTAAAAACTAATTTGTTATTTTTTTCCATATTTTTATACTGTTACCTATACCCAGCAAGGTTTTTAAATGTTATCATTAAATTTTGGAAATTCTCTAATCCATAAATCTTGAGGGATTTCTAATTTTTTATCAATCTGTTTGAAGAAAAACGGAACGCCTTTTTCTTTACAGTTATTCCTAATCAATCTACCCCAGTCCGTATCGAATGGTCGTCTATGATGTCCTGACTCTCCACCTTGTATAATCCAGTGAACCATGTCCAATAAAACTTTATCTGTTCCGTCATTAGCTTTTGCCATCAAATCAACTTTCTCCAATTGAGGTTCAACACTAAGAAATCTTAAACCATTAACTTCTGAAAGTTGAAGGATTAATTTGTTTGCTGTTTCTTGGCTTACTGGAGAAGTTCCAAACATTACATTTTTTGGAGGATTCTCTTTCCAACTCTCAGGAATATACTTATTGATATTTGAAGGTCTTTTGGTTAGCATTAAGAACATTAGATTTGGAGAATTTGGAACAACTTCATTAAAGAATTTGTCTCTCAATTGACCCGTATTCCAGAACTCACTTTCTTCTTCTGAATATGGATTTCCTTTATGGTCCACTAATGGCATTGGTTTTTCGAAGATGTCCATCATCGAGCCAACAAAGACTCTACGAGTTGTTCTTTGATTTTTTGCTTCCTTCTGAAATCTTGAAAGTTCAGACCATACATTTTTAATCATTCTTCTTGGTTTATCATTGCCCCAGATATCATTACCAACTCTTTTTGCGAAGTTTAATGCGTAACAGTTGTCACAGCCAGCGTGTACTTTTGTACATCTCCACCATAGGTTTGCCGTGTGATGCGTCCATTCAATTTTGCTATTTTCAGCCATATTATTTAATTTTTAATTGTTGTTTGTATTTCAATAGGACACAAGAAGTCCTGAACCCAATTGCTGGGTAAAAAAGTTTTTGATAAAATTGTTTTAGGATTTCTTTTCGGAATTGAAATGAAAAGTAAGTGAAAAGGGAATTTATAATTTTTTTAAATCATTGAATCAATAATTTCATCCATAATATCTTGCCTGTCTTCATATTTTAGAATATTTTCTAAGAACAAGACATTTATATCATCAGCCATTTTTACTAAATCATCTGGCAAATCATCACATTCAATATCATTATGAAAAGAAAATGAGCCTGCTCCTTCAAATGCAATGTCATACAAAATGACATCGTTATATTCAATTTCATTATCTTCACAAATAAATATTATTTCTTCTAACATACTTTTAATTTCATTTTTAAAATTTTCCATAGTTTTTAATTTTTTAAGGTTGAGTTATGGCAGTTTTCTTGCTGTCCATATTTAAATAGATTTTTTTTGATTTAATAAATTGTTTGATTATTTGCTTTCCAGAACGGAAAGAGAAATTAGATTATATCTTTTGTCAAAGCTTGGTAACTATTATAACTTTATACTGCATCTCTAAGCAATTTTCCTCCTCGCCCTTGTTGCATCTTTGAGTTGTAGTTTTCCTTAAGTAATTCATCAAATTGTTTCTTTGTTAGAACACCCATTCCAGATTGCAACAAATCGTGATTAACATTCGATTCCATATACAATGAAAATATTTTTTTGTTTTTTCCTATGTTTGATTTGCTTGTCTTCTTAAGTTTGGCATATTCTAGACCAGTTAAGAACAGTAGCTTTGCATAAGAACCATTTAAACTTGGAATTACTACACTAATTACTTGGAAATCATTTACTGTTGTTGTCATTGAATTTTTCATAGTTTTAAATTTTTAAGGTTGAGTTATGGCAGTTTTCTTCCTGTCCATATTTAAATAGATTTTTTTTGATTTAATAAACTGTTTGATTTTTTTGCTTTCTAGAAGTAGAAAGTCTTGTGAAGTAATTCAATCTGTCTCCCGACTAGTTGAATTTTTGTTTCATTAATTGAAATCAAATTTGTGAATATTTTTATGTCATTTGTGTCATTTTATTTTAGGCAAGCTACGCCATTAAACATTGTTTGTGCTTTGATAATTGATAATTTAGATTGTGGTTTTAGAGGGCTATGGTCTCATAAGTCCATTTAGGGTCATAGCAGTCGTATATTTCATTTACTTTATAACCTGAACTCGATTAATAAAATACAGCCAATTGGTTAGTTTTAATCGTTTCGTATTTCAAAGAAGGTTTTTTAGGCAGAAAATTATAAGCAATTATTCCAGCGATAAGATTTGACAAAAAGTTGGTAAATGAACGATGTCTAGAATGTTCAACTTGGCAAATATTTTTAAGTTCATCGTTAACCGTTTCTATTATTGAACGTTTACGGAGTAAAATTTTATCACTCATTTCCATCAAACTATTTTTCATATTATTTCGAATACTTGTAATTAATTGGATTCCATCAACAAATAATAATTGAGAGAGTTTCTCGCTTATATATCCTTTATCACCAAATAGTTTTCCGAAAATAGCATTCAAAAAGCCCTCATTTTTCAGTGGCTCTCTATCATCTACGTTGGCTTGAGTTACAGCAAAACTTAACAATTCTCCTTTGTCATTAATGATGATGTGGAGTTTAAACCCATGAAACCAGCCCATTGTAGATTTCCCTGTAGTGGCAATACCTTTAAAAACTTTGTTTCTACTGATTCGTTTGTTTTTACAAACTCTAATTGGTGTTGAGTCTACAAACGAAATGCCTGTGCAATTGCCTAAGCAACAGGTTTTGGCAAAAATTGTCATTGGCAAAAGAACACTTTGCATTAGTTCTAAAAAGCGATTATAAGAAACTGTATTAGGAAATTCATTTTGCATATGCTTTTGGACATAAAAAATGTAATAATGCTTGAAACAGCGAAAACCACTCAAATGAAAAAGTAAATAAATTGTAATTACTTCTGATTTTGACATAATCGAAGGACGTTTGGAAGGTTTTCCTAGCAGAAAAGACTGTGTGGTTTTATCAAAATCTTTGCAAAATTCATCAACAATAGAAAAAATATCTGTAATTTTATCAAAACAAATCATAAGGTAGAGTTTAGTTAAATATTTAATTGTCAGAAATTTAAATATACTAAATTTTACCTTTTTCTACAAAATTTTCAACCAAAATTATTAATCGAGTTCAGGTTTATAAGTAGTGAGCTTTTCAGGTATCATAAGAAACGCTCTGGTCATTTTATCGGAATTATGACCGTAATGTTTTCTAAGCACGCCCAGAGCTGCATTTTGATAATGCCATTTATCCCAAACACTCAACCCGAAGACCCGCCTCATAGTATCTGTTTCTAATGGGTAAGGCATTCCAACAATAGAGACATATTTCTTTTGTATTCTCCTGAGTTCTCGGTTGAGGTTTCTGGTATTGAATGGTTCTTTTGTCACATGATTAACAAAAGGGCTTGAATCTAATAGTGGATTATCAGTCTTTTGATATATATATTCAATAAAGCCTTTCAGAAAAAGTGTAACTGGCCTAGGTTCACTAATTCCAGTTCTGATTTCGCTCAGGCATTTTCCATTCTCATCGACAAAGTTTTCCCATTTCATGTCTAATAGCATTCCGATTTTGTATCCTAATGTACTCCCAATCATTAGCATAAAACCATATCCATACTGTTCATCTTTAACAAGATGTTGCACCAGCCTAACGATGTCATGGATATTGAAATGTTTCTTGTAATCTTTTTTCATTTTGTATTTATTTTCTTTTACAAATGTACTACGAATCAAGGAGTTTCACAAGTTTTACAGACGCCTTAGGTGTGCGGTAAATGAGTAAAAAACTCATTTTACACGTTATTATTAGGTAAAAAAGTATAAATATTTTCTATAATTTTTATCCTTTTTAAGATTTTGAAGTTTCCAAAGACCAATTCCTGACGAATTTGAAGCGGGTTTTCCGCATAGAACCACACATATCCTGTGTCATTTTTCCTGTCAATACGATTAAGACCTTCCAATTCCAGAACATTATTATAGGTATCATTAAAGGAATGAAAATCGTTTACATCTTTAAAGGTACCGTACCAGCGCATGCGTAAATCATACCTTATTAGTGGCTTACCTTCATTAAGAGCCTCGGCAAATTCATATAGGTTTATGTTTTTCAAAATAGTTGACAGCGGATAATCATCTGGGACTTCGTAGATTTCATTCTCGAATAACTTTTCCATTTTTATCTTCTTGAAGTCTCCATTTTCCAAGAGCTTACAGAATAAAACGTGGTCTTCTATTTCGAAAACTTCAAATTGAGTAGTATCCTTTTTAATAATTTCAAGTACATTTTTATAACTAATTGATAATGTGCTTAAAGTTGCACCGCCTGTGACCGCACCAGTCTGTTTGTGAACCACTATAAAAGTGTGCCTATTCTCTAAATGATAGTAAAATTTCTCAATATCAATGTACCTGCTAATTTGAAACAGTGCTGAACTGCTGGGTAGCTGTAATTTGGCAGGATTCTCATCTGAACCTAAAATGTGCTTCATCGCCTCAGAACCTAGCTTTTTTTCAAGGAAAGCAGAGCTTTCCTTTAATTCTATAGCAAGCTCCTCAGAACCAAAATGCTCGATATTGAACCATCTGTCTTTGAAATACGCCAAAAACTCCTCTCTGTTTTTCTTCGATAAGTCAAGTTTTTGAAATTCCTCCTCGTTGGGAGCAGTAAATCCATTGCTGATAAAAATTGCTCTTAGTTTTGGCTCTACCAGTTTGTAGTATTCCAGTCGTTCCTTTTTATTCATCTTTTTAAATTAAGATTGAATGTAAAAATATAGTATTTGGAAAAAGCGAATAGAAATTATTTGTTTAATTGTAGTTAGTGTAAATAATATATTAGAGGATTGATTTATTTAAAAGTTCTATATACTTCTTTTAAATCTATACTATAAGGAATTGTAAGTATTAGTTAAAATCAAGCAATTCACTCATGGTTACTTCGAGTCCTTTACATATTTCGAGAAGATAGAGATATGTAGGATTAAATTCTCCAGCTTCGACTTTGTGGATGGATTGCTGGTCTTTAAATATAAGTGCACCAAGTTTAGCTTGTGATAAACCACGAGCCGTTCTTAATTGCTTAATCCGCAATCCCAAACGCTTCAATTCACTTGTGTTATCCATAGCTTCCATATGAAGCCAATTTGAGAATAATGCTTAATTTTATTAACATACTATAGTATGTTAATTGAAATATAATTATGTTTGTTGAAATTTTAAATCTAACAAGGAAAGACTTAATAAATATGAACAGTACAGATAATAAATTTAGTTTTAGCACAGGAGTTAATATAACATTTCTCAATGATTCATTGAATGTAAATAGTACCAATTATAATAGTAGTATAAGCTATGATAATTTAGACAATTATACTTATGAAAATGTTACTAAGCCTAGAGTTACTCCTTTTGCTTTAGCTGTTAGGACTCTTGTTTTGGGATGGGCTATTGCTTTTACAATCACAATACCAATAAAAGACGAATGGGGTGGCATATTTTTTACAGCAAGTTCATCAGACATTTTCTTAGCATGGTCGTCAATAATAATATTTGTTTGTTCTTTTTTGATTTCAGGTTTAATATTTTGGGGATATGTATTTTCTGCGGCTATTCAGACAACTTTTTTAAGTAGATTAATCAATAATCATTTTTCAGACCATGGAATATTGGTAACAATAGGAAATAAAAGTGGAAATAATATTGAGTTTTATGCACTTGATAACGAAGTTTCAAAAATTACCGAAGTTGAAAAGGAAATTTTAAATAGAAGAAAATCAATTACAGATGGCGCATCCCAAAATACATCATATTCTGATTTAAAAAAATTGAAGCAATTGCATGAAGAAGGTATCATTACTGAGCAGGAATTTGATTTGAAGAAAAAACAAATTTTAGGATTGTAAATAATGAAAAAACTAATTTTCATTCATGTTGCAGTTCCATTAATATTAGGAGGGCTAATTTATATTTCTTTTCGCAGTCTATCTTTAAGAATGTTTAATTGGTTTGAATGGAGTAAAATAGATTTCTTAACAACATTAATCCGTACCACAATACACCCATCAAAAAGCCATTTTCCTTCTTGGTTCTACTTTTCTTTACCTGATGCACTTTGGGTTTATTCATTTTCATCAGCATTATTAATTTTATGGAAAGACCAATTTAAAAAAGGAAAATATTGGTTATTTATCCCTCTAATTTTAGGGTCAATTGTTGAAGTTGCACAAGGGTTAAAATTATTCCCTGGCACATTTGACATATTAGACTTAATTTTTACAATCCTTGCTTTATGTTTAAGTGTAATAATAATTAACTATAAATTCAATCAAAATGAGAAACAAGAATTTTCACTTTAAAACAATTACTTCAGTTTTACTAACAGGTTTTTTTGTGTTTTTAGCTTTTGCCAGCGGTGAAGATAAAAATGAGAAAACAGAAGCAAAAACCAATTTTTCTGATTGTTCAGAGGTTATTTCATATGTAAAATATAGAGGTTATCAATCTTTAGTAGAAGAATGGGGAGAAGGTCAAGTTGGGCGCAGTAGTCTTGACAATGATGGAAATTTTGAAATTGATGTAAAATGGGATAAAGTTAAAGTAAATGGAAGAACAGTGGAATTTACTTTTACCCGAGGTGAATATAATAGTCCATCGACTTTTGTATCTGCATACTGTGGAAATTAACAATCATTATTAAAAGTTAAGGCTTCGATTATGTAATCGAAGCCTTTTTAAATCTAATAGAAATCGATTCAAATCATATTCCTGTTTCTCATAACTTTTTTAACTTTTATTATTGTAGTACTTGATGCCCCTGTAATTTCTGTAATCTCTCTTACAGTTAATCCTTTCTGTAATTTCTTTTGTACGGTCTGGTGTCGTTCCAATAGTTTTTCATCACTTTGTACAGCCCCAATTTTTCTACCAGCGAATTTTCCAAGAGCCTGAGCAATTTTTATACCTTCCATAGAACGGGTTTTTATCTGATTTCTAGACATCTCTCCAATACTACCCATTACGGAAATCACAAGATTAGCCATTGGGTTTTCTTCACCATTATCCAAGAATGTTGAAAATCCTTCTTTAAGTGATTTCAAATTGATGTGGTTTTTTTTAAAGACAGATATTGTATTTAAAATATCCAATAAATTTCTGCCCAAGCGGTCCGTTGAATCGACTACTACAGTACATCTTTCAGATTGATTTGTGATTTCATCAAACATTTTAACTGCTTCAGGTCTTTCCATAAACGGAACATTTCCTTGAATCCTTTCGACAAACAATCTGGAGGGGTCAAATCCTTCATGCGATTTAAACGATTCAATTTGTCTAGCAGAATTTTGAAGGACAGTTGAGGTACGAGAATAAAAGTAGTATTTCATAATATTAAGGTATTTAGGTTGAATTTTGTTTTAGTTTTAGAGTCCAAATTATTTTAAAACATTCTAATCGGTTTTGTTGGGTTTCAGCTTTCAACTTCCGCTTTAGAAAAGAACCATAGTGTAAATCTAAAATTGACAGTCCAAAAAAATAGTTTGTCTTTATAATCTGACTTTTTTTTAGTTTTATAGCAAAACTTTAAACGGATGTTTGGAATCCGCTGTACTCCACGAGTGTAAGAGGAATTTTCTTCCTGCGCCAGCTTTTTATGTTTTATTTTTGACAATAAAGAAAATTCAAATTTCTAGGGTGAATTATTTAAAATAATTAATTCTCTTTACATCTAGGATATAGCTAAAATAAGTACATAGCTATATATCAACTTAAAAGATTCATCGATTTTCAAGTATCTTTGAGATGAATAAAGTTTTATAAAATCCTACACTTATAAATTGGTTCTAAATGAAAAGGTTTAGATTATATCAATTTTAACTATATTCACTTAATTATAAATATTTAAAGCCTGACAGTACTACCAATATGACAGTTAAAGAAATTTTTAAAGAGTTATTTGTTTATTCTGTTACAAAAAACAATCCTGTATGGGAATTAAATTGTGATTGGAATGAAGATAGTTTATTAGCAGAAATTGAGCACTTAATGCAAATTGAGTTTATTGGAATTGTTGAGCATTATAAGCTATCAGAAAAAATCAATGCAATAACACATGCTGTTTTTGATGAAATAATAGATTTGAGGAGAAGATGTGATATACCCGAATACGAGGAGAAATTAGCCTATTTACAATTAAATTGGGGAGTTTGTGCATCTACTAGATTTAATTGTCAAGGTGAATTTTTATATTGCTATGGGATTTTTAATAAATCTCTTTTCGAAACAGTACCAGAAAATGGAGAGCAGCAATATTTTGATACTCTTTTTTTGTATAGGTACATGTTTTCACAAAGTGAGTACTTACGAAATAGTATTGATTTAATTGACGAATGGTTGCATCAACTTTTTTATTATTCAAAGTCTTTTTCTGGCTTATCGGAATGGTGTAATCTTTTTTATGATGCATTGGTAAACAGACTAATTGTTAACCCTTTTATTCCTAAATATTATACTGGTTTTTTATCAACCCTTTTATCTTGGGGAGAGCTTTATGAAAAACATGATTCCGTTAAAAAGATTAAAGAATTTATTCAATTAACCTACGATGGAAATAATTGGACTTCTGATGTAGAAAAAAACAAAGTTAAAGCAGAATTTGGATTATCTCTATTAATGTTCAAAAATTATCATACCATTGAGCAAAAAGAATTAATCTATTCAGACTTGAAAAATTCTGGTTTATTACATAGTCTAAATATGATGCAAGCAGCAATAGCTATTTCTTGTGATATTTTAATTTTGGATAAAAATTCACAAGAATTAATCGATGCCATTTCTGCATATAATAATGATGTGTCTCTTCATAATGTAAAAGAAATTGAATTGACATATAATAGAGCTAGAATTTTTAAAAATTTATTAAACACTCCAATACAAATAGCAGTTACAAATGGGCGAAGTGATTATATCGAAAATATTTTAACTAACTATTATAATATAATTCTTCCAAGTAGTTCCAATGAAATCATATTTATATCACCAAATCAACCTGAAGGAGTAACATATTGTTTTAACAATACAACATCAATTGTGCCAAATGATATTAAAACCTTATTAGTCGAACTTGTAGATTTAGAGAATGAAATATTTAATACAGTTAGATTATTAAAAGGTAAAACTAATCAAAAGTTAGTAGTACCTAATAAAACAATAGGCCAGCCAACAAAACTAAAAGCTAAAATCTTTAAAAGTAAACTTCTTAATTATTATCGATTTGACTTAATTAATTTTAAAGAACTTACTTCTAAATATTCCATATGTCAATTTGACTTAAATTCATTTCCAATTCAACCTTTAATGCTTGAACAAACAGGTTTAACCTTTCCATTAAACTTGAGTTTAACAGAAAAATATTCTTTCTCAAAAGTTGAAAGAGTGCTTTATTGGCAAGGAAATAGTATGACTTCTGAAATTGAAACTAATGCTATTAAAGAAGTTTTCAGCTACTCTAACATTGAACTTATCATTCTTAATTCAAACGATTATACTAAGGAAGAATTACTAATAAAATGTAATAGTGAAATTTTTGATGTAATTTGGATATCATCTCATGGACATCACGAGCACTATGAAACAAATAAATCTCACATAGTATTATCTGACACTGAAAGCATAAATATAAGAGAATTCAATTCATTAAGAAATAGAAACGAAAATAGAAGACTTATATTTTTAAATATTTGTGAAGGTGGAGTTCATTCTCAAAATGGAGAATTCAAAAACATAGGTTTTCCAAATTTACTAGTTGACTATAATCAAGATGTATTATCTCATCTTTGGATGGTAGATTGGAGAATTTCATCCGTTTACGGTACATTGATAGGAATTGGATTAGCAAAGTATTCATATAATTTCTTTGAATCTTACCAATTTTCATTAAACCTTTTATTAGAAGGTAAAGATTCAGTATTAAAAGAATTAAAAGCTCATGAATATAATCTTGAGGAATTAATTTCCAGGATTGAAAATGATGAAAGTACAGATTGGTATAATTTAGTCAATAATTACAGCCCTGTCTATCACATTTAAATATTTAATTAAAAAAACATTAATTGAATATTAAAAAAAAGAACCATAATTAGAGGAATTACCTTAAAAATAGATAACCAATTTTCAACTTATATCGTGACAAATATCGGCACACCGAAGACTCTGTTCCAAAAAAATGATACTTTTTATTAGTAAGTAAAATTTATTTTCCTTCAATCCAATCTATAACTGGAACCAACATGTCGCAATAAGCTCCTTCGAACGTTTTTACAATTTTACGTTTTTTATTTACGAACGTAATTGTATAATCATCAACCCATCTAAGCTGAACCTTAACCCAACCTTTATGGGTTAGTCCGTTTACCTGAAATTCCAATCCACCTTGAAATTCTTTAGTTTCTGAGATAGCTGCGAAATTGGTTGCTCCCCAAGCCCATAATGCAGAACGGTCCCCGCATTTGATTTGTTCCAAAATTGTTCTAGCGATTTCCATTGTATTTGTTGAGGTTTCCATATCTATTGTTTTGTTGTACACTGCGAGTGTACAAGGAATTTACTTGCTGCGCCAGGGATAATTAAAATATTTTATTTTTTTTTAACGTGTTAGCCCTCGTGAATAAAGAGATTTTTAAAATAGTTAAAGATTAAACCTCTTTTTTTTAGTCTTTTTTGACATGGGGAAATATTTATCTAAAAAGAGATAAATATTATGAATCAAACCCAAATCAACCAAGACGGAATAAATGTCTTATCATTATTCGATGGCATCTCATGTGCCAAATTAGCTTTAGAGAAAGCTGGAATCAAAATCAATAAATATTACAGTAGCGAAATATGTCCTCATGCTCTTGCGATTCAGGACCATCATTATTCTGGTGACACCAATTTTATCCAATTGGGTGATGTTTGCAAGATTGAAGGAATAGACTTAGCAAGTGAAATAGACCTAGTAGTTTTTGGAAGTCCATGTACGAATCTATCTAGCATTAATCCAGTTGATAGAAGAGGGCTTGAAGGAACTGAATCTAAATTGTTTTATGAAGCAAAAAGAATCATTCGTGACATCTATTTATTTGCACCAACTAAAAAGAAAGTATATTTCCTCATGGAGAATGTTGCAAGTATGACTGCAAAGGACCGAGACATAATTACTAATGAACTTTCAGAAATATTCTATGATGTGAAATTAGTGAAGATAAATTCAGCAGATATTGCACCAGCCAATAGAAGAAGACTTTACTGGACCAACATTCCTAATGTAGGAGTTCCTGAACCAAAACTAATAAAGTACCAAGACATTGTAGTCAATGGATATGTTGACAAAGAAAAGGCTAACGTATTATTAGGCAGCAATTGCACCCTAACCAACGGAATTTTTAGATACTATAAAATGAATATTGGAAACCTTATATATAAGGACAGAAAATTTGCAGACCAACCAACTGAACAAAAATTACTTGAATATCCATTTATACTTCACAAATCAGGATACATAGGAAAATCTCGTTCAGGCTTTGATGAATATGATTTCCCAAACGGATGCTATCGTTTACCTAGTGTATTAGAATCCGAAAGGCTTATGACCATTCCTGATGGATATGTTTCAGATGTACTAAGAGTATCCAAGACCAACAAGCTAAAGGCAATTGGATTGGCAATGACTGTTGATGTTATTGCTCATTTGGTTTCACCATTAAAGAAAATTTAAAAAAACATTGTTTTTAGATGATTTCCCTATTGACTATTCCAATAGAAAGAAGTATCGTTGATAATATTGCTTTAACAGGCAATTACTGGGTCCAGATAGAGTAAGCTCCTATCTGGGTTCTGCCCCAGTTAAAAGAAGCAGAATCCAAAAATAACATAAAAGCAGAATAATTATGAAACCATGCTACAAAACCAATCCCTATTATCAAATTTATATTTTTTTGATAATAACTTCCAATTACATGATAACTTTACTTATGAGTCACTACTAGGGAAATTTCAATCATCTAATCAATCAACTTACCTACTCATTAATGATGTTTATAAAAACACATTACCAAAAGAGAAAGAAATACTAGATATACCAAGGGTTACAACCTATAATGACGACAATATCACTACTGATATTTCTGCTCAATTATCGCTATTCGCAATCAATAATAATAGAATAAAGATACCAAGCAAAGTGGAACACGTAATACGAAAATACATATCGAGAAAGCTATTAAAAGAAATCCATAAAGATGTTGAGGTGTCTATTGAACTGTGTTTGTTATTTTGTTCCCAATTAAATTCCACTTATTTTGATATTAAAAACGGAAAACAACCTGAAGGATGGAAATCACTACGAGCCGAATATCTACGTGAGTTTTTAAGCCTAAGTCCCCTGACCTATAAAAAAGTAATCAAAGCACTAGAACAACCCTTGAAAAGAGGGGCAATTCTGGAATGTGACTATAAGCCTATCATTGGTGAAAAGAATCATTTTTATCGCTTGACAGAGCCTTATTTAGGCAAAGGGATAGTGAGTTGTGATTTAAAAACAAAAGAGGCTATAGGCCTTCTAAATAAGCACTATTACAGGGTTTTAGGTGAAGCCAAAAAGAATCCAATTTGTGAGAATCTAATCCGCTTCTATCAGGACATTAGCCTTCCAACTATAGACCAAATTGAAAAAGAAGCTGAAAGGTTAATTGCTTCAGGATACGTTACGAAGAAAGGCAAGAAACTAAGAAAGCTGAATGGACACGCTAGGACATACTATAAAAATCATAAAGAACTATCATTTGTTGAAGATGCTATTGAGATATTTGAATATTTAACTGATAATGGTCTTTTGATTCCTACAGTTGGTGGTGAGGCTAGCGGTGGTCGTGTGGTTGATTCCTTTACACTTATGCCAAGTTGGATAAGAAATCTGGTTGTAGTTAATGGGAATATTCATGTTGAAAGTGATTATAGTTGTCTGCATCCAAATATAGCCATTACATTGTACGACGGGTCCACATCCAATTTAACACATTATGATTTAGGTTCAGAGTTAAATATTGATATAAATACGGTAAAAGTAGAACATTTGTCATTTTTCAATAAACAGGTTTGGCAAATGCAACAATCTCCTCTTTACCCATATTACCAACAAAATGAGCCGATAATGCTTCAGAAAGTTATTGCGGAGAAATACAATAGCCCATTCAAACACAAAATTACTTCACGAAGGTTATTTGCCAAAGAAGTTGAGGTAATGACAGCTGTTATTCAGCAACTAAATAAAGAAGGGATATTCGTTGGATATGTATATGATGCTTTGTTTTTTCATCCAGATTATGCAAAGAGAGTAAAAGAGGTTATGGATGCCGTAATTCAGCAATATGGAATTAAGACAATAGCCAAATTGTCTAATGAAGAAAAACAGAATCTCGATATGGAAGCTCTTACAAAAACCAAAGTTGTTTTGAACGCAATCAAAAAAACACAAGTACCTACAGTTGAAACGGTTTCTGTTTTGGAAGTGAATGTAGAAGCTTTGAATTTTAGCGATAGAATCAAGTCAATGCTACAGGAAAAAATCACTAATGGCGAGCAATTGAATTTCGTGGATGCCACCATTGTATTTGGAAAAAATGATACAATAAAAGACAAAGTTCTTATGATTCAAGACAGGTTAAATCCAAAAGCTAACTATGTTATTCAAAGCCATGTTTTGGGTTCAGCATAAACTAATAATTAGGGGGCCGGCAGGCCCCTTCCCCCGTTATTAATTCATTTTTTTCAATATCAAGATAACCGTTACTCGCCTCAATAGTACGGTATTTTTCGAATATCGATATATACCCCTATCGATATTCAAAAAAAATATCACGGGAAATTTTGGTTCTATTTTTACCTTAATCAGTTGTTTATCCGTACCTATTGGGCTTAGACGCTCCTGTATTTGCTCTATTGAATTATTTCATAAATACTAATAAAAGCTATCAATTCATTATGTAGTGTGAGCGCATAGCCTCATTTTGGATAATAATTTATTTTTTCATGGGTGTTTGGGTCCATTACGAGATATTTATCATTAAACAAAGGATATGAAACTAAAACTAACCGCCAAACAAATGCTCATGCTACTTGACAAAGTAGGTGTGCCAAAAGGGAAGATAATATCAACTACAGGAGCAGTGTTGAATAAGATTTTTTTCGAAACCAATAACATTCTTTAGAATTACATTTTTTACATTTACCTTGGTCTTCATTCAAAAATAATTACCTTTAAAAACAAATTAATTAGTATAGAATGTTCGAGCAAACCTTTAAGAATATAGATGATATACTGCATAAAGACGCAGGTTGTGGAAGTGAATTAGATTATGTAGAGCAAACCTCTTGGGTCTTATTTCTTAAGTATTTGGATGATTTAGAAGCAGACAAAGCCACCGCTGCCGAACTAACAGGAAAGGTGTATAACCCAATTATTGCCCCCGAATTTCAATGGAATGTTTGGGCAAGCCCGAAAGATGCGGACGGTAAATTAGACTATCACAAAGCATTGACTGGCGATGACCTTGCCGATTTTGTGAATGTAGAGCTTTTTCCTTACCTTAAAAAGTTTAAAAAAGAAGCTGAAAGTGCTGATACCATTGAGTATAAAATTGGTGAGATTTTCAGTGAACTGAAAAACCGCATTCAATCGGGTTACAATTTAAGAGAAGTGTTAAACCGTATTGACGAACTGCGTTTTAGAACCCACGCTGAGAAGCACGAAATGAGCCATCTTTATGAAGGTAAGATTAAAAACATGGGAAATGCTGGTCGTAATGGTGGTGAATACTACACGCCACGCCCATTGATTACTACAATTATAAAAGTAGTGAACCCACAAATTGGCGAAACTATTTATGATGGTGCAGTAGGTTCTGCGGGATTCTTGTGTGAAGCCTTTGATTATCTTAAAAACAGCAAATCACTTACAACCAAAGAAACTGAAATCCTCCAAAAGAAAACCTTTTACGGTAAAGAGAAAAAATCATTAGCATACATCATTGGGATTATGAATATGATTTTTCACGGAGTAGAAGCACCTAATATTATACACACCAATACCCTTGCCGAAAATTTGGCTGATATACAGGAAAAAGACCGCTATGACGTAATATTGGCAAACCCTCCATTTGGTGGAAAAGAACGTGCTGAGGTACAACAAAACTTTCCTATAAAAACAAGTGAAACTGCTTCCTTGTTTATGCAACATTTTGTAAAAATATTAAAAGCTGGTGGTAAAGCTGGTGTGGTAATTAAAAATACTTTTTTAAGTAATACCGATAATGCCAGTATTGTTTTGCGTAAATTGTTATTAGAAAACTGTAACCTGCACACTATATTAGATTTGCCAGGAGGAACCTTTACAGGTGCAGGGGTAAAAACAGTGGTTTTGTTTTTTGAAAAAGGAAAACCAACTCAAAATGTTTGGTTTTACCAACTGAATTTAGATAGAAACTTAGGCAAAACCAACCCACTAAACGAAAAAGATTTAGCCGATTTTGTAACCCTACAAAAAAACTTTACCGAAAGCGAAAACTCTTGGAATATAGCTATAAAAGACATTGACACAACCACTTTTGACCTAAGCACCAAAAATCCTAACAAAAGAGAAGAAGCTGCCTTGCGTAAACCAATGGAAATTTTAACAGAAATGAAAGTCTTGGATGAAGAAAGTGAAGCTATTTTGAACTCAATTTTGGAACTAATATGAAACGAGGTTGGGAAGTAAAAAAATTAAAAGAAGTTTGTGCAAAAATTACTGATGGCACACATCAAACACCGAAATATTTTGATGACGGTGTTGTATTTCTTTCGTCAAAAAATGTAACCAGTGGTAAAATAGATTGGAATAACATTAAATATATTGATGAAAAACAACATTTAGAAATGCATAAACGAGTTGCGCCAAGAGTTGGTGATATTTTATTAGCAAAAAATGGCACAACTGGCGTTGCAGCTATGGTTGATAAAGATGTAGTTTTTGATATTTATGTTAGTCTTGCTCATATAAGAGTTTTAGATAAAGTCTCTCCTCATTATATGCTTTATTTTATAAATTCTCCTATTGCAAAAAAACAATTCAACAAAAGATTAAAAGGCTCAGGAGTACCAAACTTGCATTTAGAAGAGATTAGAGAAGTTGAAATACCCTTTCCATCGTCACTTCAAGAACAACAAAGCATAGTTTCCATTTTAGACGAAGCCTTTACCGCTATAGATAAAGCAAAAGCAAAAGCTCAACAAAACCTTAAAAACGCAAAGGAACTTTTTGAGAGTTATTTGCAAAATTTGTTTTTAAATCCAAAGGAAAATTGGCAAATCAAAAAATGGGGTGATTTATGTCATTTTGTTAGAGGTCCTTTTGGTGGCAGTTTAAAAAAATCTATTTTCAAAGAAAGTGGATATGTTGTTTATGAACAAAAACACGCAATACATGACCATTTCAATCAATTGAGATATTTTATTGATGAAGAAAAATTCAATGAAATGGCAAGATTTGAAGTAAAGTCAGGTGATATAATTATGAGTTGTTCAGGTGTGACTTTGGGGCGTGTTGCCATTGTTCCTGATGGTATTCCGAGAGGAATAATAAATCAAGCACTATTGAAATTAACACCTAATAAGGATGTTTCGGCTCATTTTTTAAAACATTGGTTGAGGAGCAAAATTTTTCAAGACATTATTTTTAGATATTCTGGTGGAGCTGCAATTCCAAACGTGCCTTCTGCCAAAATTTTAAAAGATATTAAGATTCCATTTCCTAAACTAGATGAACAAAACAAAATAGTAAATGAAATCGAAACTGTATTAATTGAAACAAAGAGACTAGAAGCCATCTATCAACAAAAAATAAATGATTTAGAGGAGTTAAAAAAGAGTATTTTGCAAAAGGCATTTGCGGGAGAATTAACCAATAAGAAATTGGAGTATGAATTATAAAGACAATCAATTCATAACAGCACAGGATTTGTCATTTGTTGGAGTATTGCACGACATTAAAAAGTCAAAATCTGCATTGCAGCCAATATTTGAATGCTTTACCAATGCTTTGGAAGCTATTAAAATTAAGCAAACATTGGATGCCGAACATAAAGGTGAAATCCTTTTAAAAATCAACGCTTCAGAATTAACTATACAAAGTACAGAGTTTAATAGTTTGTCTATCAGTGATAATGGTATCGGTTTTAACGAAGATGAATTCAAACGTTTCAATACATTTAAGTTAACAACAAAAGGGTTTAAAAACCTTGGTTCAGGTCGAATACAATATGTACATTATTTTGATACTACTAGAATAAAAAGTATGTTTGAAAAGGATGGAAAATTCTTTGAAATTGTATTTAGTGTTTCAAAGAAAGAAGATTTCTTAAAGAATAATGCCATTGTTAAACACATTTCTTCCAAGGAAACAACTGAATCTATTTCAGGAACCACAGTAAGTTTTAGTACATTGCTAGAAAACAGTGGAATTTATAATGACCTTAATGAGCAGACTTTAAAAGACAAACTTCTTGAAAAGTACATTCATTATTTCTGTTACAATAAAAACAAATTACCTAAAATCAAAATCGAATTTTATGTGCAATCAGAATTGAAAGGAGAATCAACTATTTCAAAATCTGATATTCCTAACATAGATAAAACGCTACCTATAAAACTCCAGTACTCAATAAAAGCTAAAAATGATATTGAAAAAATAGAAAAAACAGAAGATTTTACTATTGATGCTTTTAAGATTTCCAAAACTCAATTAAAGGAAAATAAACTAAATTTAGTTTCAAAAGGAGAAGTAATTGAAGAATCGCCTGTTAGCCTTGAAAACCTTGCAGGAAGCGACAATGTAAATGGAAATAAGTATTTGTTTTTGGTATCAAGTAACTATATTGATTCAAGAGACACGAATTTGAGAGGTATTTTAAATATCCCAAACAAAGATTCTTTTGGAAAAGATTTGTTTGCCAATCAAGAGGAGATTTTCATTGAAGACATTCAGGAAGAAGTAAATAAATCGATTAACACAATGTATCCAGAGATTGAAGAAGTCAAACAGAAACATCAAGATGATTTTGCTAAATTAAAAGAAATGTTTTTGTTAGACGATGAAATAGCCAAAGATATTAGTGTATCGATAAATGATAGTGAAAGTAAAATTCTAGAAAAATTTTATGAGGCTGAGGCTAGGAAATCAGCGTCTTTTGATGCTTCAATTAAAGAATCTGTTGATAAACTTGAAAATTTGGATACGACTAAACCAACGTATCAAGATGAATTAGTAAAAGCTGTAGATAAACTTGTAAAAACGATTCCTCTACAAAATAAAAAAGCTTTAACTCATTATGTTGCTCGCAGAAAATTGGTATTAGAGCTATTTCAAAAAATATTAAATAATGAGACAAGTAAATTAAAGAGTGGTGGTAGAATTGATGAAGATGTATTACATAATCTAATTTTTCAGCAAAGTTCTAATGACCCAATGAATAGTGACTTATGGCTTGTAAACGAAGAATACATTTATTTTAGAGGAGTGTCAGAAGGACTTCTGGGACAAATAGAATGTGATGGTTCAAAAATACTAAAAGAAAATCTATCAGTAGAAGAAAACGAATATAGAAAAAAGCAAGGTGGTGATGCTCGATTAAGACGTACAGATATATTGTTATTTCCAGCAGAGGCAAAATGTATAATTATTGAATTGAAAGCTCCAGATGCAAATGTATCAGACCATTTGAACCAAATTAATAGATATGCCTCATTAATCAACAATCTTTCAATTGACACATTAAAGTTTAATACTTTTTATGGATATTTAGTAGGCGAAAGTATTGATGCTGATGATATCATAGACAATGATTCAGATTTTATGAACGCTCCAAACCTTGGTTATATTTTTAGACCTTATAAACGGATTGTTGGAAAGTTTGGAAGAGTTGACGGCTCACTTTATACAGAAATAATAAAGTACTCTACGTTATTGGAAAGAGCAAAACTGAGAAATAAAATATTTATCGATAAATTGAAATGAACGAAGCAGAAACTAGAGCAGAATTAATAGACCCAAAGCTAAAAGCTTGTGGATGGGGCATTATTGAGGGTTCAAGAATCCTTCGTGAATACAATATTACGGCAGGCAAAATCCAAACAGGAGGCATAAGAGGCAAAAAAACAATTGCTGATTATGTCTTGGTTTACAAAGGAATCAAACTGGCTGTAGTAGAAGCCAAAAGCAATGATTTACGAGTTGGCGAAGGGGTGGCACAAGCCAAACAATATGCCGAAAAACTTCTTTTAGAAACCACTTATTCTACAAATGGAACTGAAATATATAGCATCTGTATGAAAACAGGTGTTGAAGGTTTAGTTAACGATTATTTATCTCCAGATGAATTATGGGACAAGACCTTTGCAGTTCAAAATGAATGGAGAGAAAGATTTTCTTCCATTCCTTTTGAAGATAAAAGTGGTAGTTGGCAATTGCGTTATTATCAGGAATTGGCAGTTAATAGAACCTTAGAAGCATTAGCCAATAACGAACAGCGTATTTTATTAACACTTGCCACTGGAACGGGTAAAACAGCAATAGCATTTCAAATTGCATGGAAACTATTTCAAACCCGTTGGAACTTAAAACGAGATGGTAGCCGAAGACCAAGAATATTATTTTTAGCCGATAGAAATATTTTAGCCGACCAAGCTTTCAACTCATTTTCTTCCTTTCCAGAAGATGCTTTGGTAAGAATCAGTCCGAAAGAAATCAGTAAAAAAGGAAGCGTTCCCACAAACGGAAGCATTTTCTTTACCATATTTCAAACTTTTATGAGTGGCACGGATTCTGAAGGTAAACCCGCACCTTATTTTGGTGCTTATCCTGCTGACTATTTTGATTTTATTATAATTGATGAGTGTCATCGTGGTGGAGCGAATGACGAAGGCAATTGGAGAGGAATTTTAGATTATTTTGCACCAGCCGTACAATTAGGTTTGACTGCAACTCCTAAACGAAAGGACAATACAGATACGTACAAATATTTTGGGGAACCTGTTTATATCTATTCGCTTAAAGAAGGTATAAATGACGGCTTCTTAACTCCTTTTAAAGTAAAACGAATAAAAACCACACTTGACGATTATATCTTCACCAGCGATGACCATATTGTTGAAGGAGAAATCGAAGAGGGCAAATTATATACTGAACCAGATTTTAATAAAATCATTGAGATAAAAGAAAGAGAAGCTAAGCGTGTTCAGATTTATATGGACGAAGCCAATCAAAACGAAAAGGCAATCATTTTTTGTGCTACACAAGAACATGCAGCTGCCGTTCGTGATTTAGTAAACCAATACAAAAAAACCAAAGACACAAACTATTGCGTTCGTGTTACTGCTCACGATGGAGAAATTGGAGAACAGTTTCTAAGAGAGTTTCAAGATAACGAAAAAACAATCCCAACAATACTGACCACTTCACAAAAACTATCAACTGGAGTAGATGCACGAAATATTAGGAATATTGTTTTAATGCGACCAGTAAATTCAATGATAGAGTTCAAACAAATTGTAGGTAGAGGAACAAGACTGTTTGATGGAAAATATTTTTTTACTATTTATGATTTTGTAGACGCCTATCATCATTTTGCGGACCCTGAATGGGATGGTGAACCATTAGAACCAGAATCACCAATAGTTCCGCCTACAGAAAAGACTTGTAAAGTTTGCTATCAGAAGCCTTGTATTTGTCTTAATGAACCTCCACCAGCCTGTCTTACTTGTGGCGAAAGCCCTTGTGTTTGCACAAAACGAAAAAGAATTATAATAAAATTGCGTGACGGAAAAGAAAGAGAAATACAGTCAATGATTTCTACTTCGTTTTGGAGCGCAGACGGTAGACCTATTTCAGCAGAAGATTTTTTGAATAATCTTTTCGGAGAATTGCCTAAATTATTTACAAGTGAAGAAGAGTTAAGAACTATTTGGAGTAACCCAACTACAAGAAAAGTTTTATTAGAAAAACTAGATGATGCTGGTTTTGGAAGAGAAGAATTAGCAACGCTTCAAAAATTAATAGATGCAGAGAAAAGCGATTTATTCGATGTATTGGAATATGTATTTAATAGCGATGTAAAACCAATGACTAGAGAACAGCGTGTTGCCGCAGCAGAAGCTACTATTTTTGCAATTCTAAATGACCAACAAAAAGAATTCATTGAGTTTGTGTTGGGTAAATATGTTGAAACAGGTGTTGAAGAACTTGACCAAGAAAAGTTGCCAATTCTGCTTACTAATAAATATCATTCGTTAGAAGATGCCAAAGGTATTTTAGGAGATGTCTCAAAGATAAGCTCTCTGTTTATTGAATTTCAGAAACATTTGTACATACAGAAGGTTTCATAGGTAGAGATTACTTTAAAGAATAAATTTTTCTGAATCTAAGTACACTTATTAAGTGGTAAAATGAGTAAAAATGCTACTTTTTGCAAATATACAAAAATGTAAAATACTGATTGTCAGTGTTAATTTTCGGCATGTTTGCTACTGGCAGGCAAGAGGTGGTCGGTTCGAATCCGATATTCTCCACAAAAGACTCAAACATAGTTTGGGTCTTTTTTTATGTTTAAAGACTAGATTTTTCCTTGATTTTCTTAATAGTTCAAAAGAGTAAAAACCTATAATATCTTCAGTAAAACATTATTGTTCTTTGTGAATTTTGGTTTTAATTAAGTTAAAATGAATTTTTAGCTTTAATTTCTCAAAAAACTTTCCTTATTTTGTTAGGCACTTAACCTAACTTTAAAATGAAAAAAATCCTATTTCTGATGGCTGTATCAACTTCAATGGCTTCTTTGGGGCAGACCCAAAAATCAAGTCCAATAACGTATCCCAAAACAGCAAAAGGCGAAACAGTCGATGTGTATTTTGACACCAAAGTAAGCGACCCGTACCGCTGGCTTGAAGACGACAGATCGGCAGAAACTGCTACTTGGGTAAAGGAACAGAACAAAGTTACTTATGATTATCTGTCCAAAATTCCTTTTAGAGAGGCTTTGAAATCAAGACTCGAAAAACTTTGGAACTACGAAAAAATAAGCGCACCATTTAAAGAAGGGGATTTTATTTATTATTATAAAAATAATGGACTGCAGAATCAATCAGTTTTGTATCGCAAAGATTCCAAAGGCAAAGAAGAAATCTTCCTGGATCCAAATACATTTTCCAAATTAGGAACCACATCATTGGGCGGAGTAAATTTCTCCGAAGACGGATCCAAAGCAGCCTATTCCATTTCAGAGGGCGGAAGTGACTGGAGAAAAGTAATTCTGATTGATGTTTTTAGTTTCAAAAAACTGGAAGATACACTGGTCGATATCAAATTTAGCGGTGTGTCCTGGAAAGGGAACGAAGGATTTTATTATTCCAGTTACGACAAGCCAAAAGGAAGTGAACTGTCAGCCAAAACCGATCAGCACAAATTATATTATCATAAATTAGGAACATCGCAAAAAGACGATCAGGTTATTTTTGGCGCAGACCAAAAACGCCGTTATGTGGGCGGTTATGTTACCGAGGATGGTCATTATCTGGTAATCACAGCATCCAATGCCACATACGGAAACGAGCTTTACATTCAGGATCTGACCAAGCCTAACAGCCCTATTGTAACCGTAGTTGATAATTTCAATAGCGACAGCAGTATTATAGAAACCGAAGGCAGTAAATTGTTCATAGAAACCGATTGGAACGCTCCCAACAAACGCATCGTGAGTGTGGATTTCAGCAGTCCAAAACCCGAAAACTGGAAAGACGTAATTCCCGAAACCGAAAATGTTTTGACACCAACCACGGGAGCTGGTTACATTTTTGCTAATTATATGAAAGATGCCGTGTCGATTGTGAGGCAATACGATTATTCAGGCAGATTAGTACGCGAAATTCAGTTGCCGGGCTTAGGAACAGCTTCTGGATTTGGCAGTAAAAAAGAAGAAAAAACACTTTATTATTCGTTTACTAATTACGTAACAGCGGGAACGATTTATTCATTCGAACCAAAATCAGGAAAATCGGCGGTTTATGAAAAACCAAAAGTAGATTTTAAAAGCGAAAATTACGTTTCGTCACAGGTATTTTACACTTCTAAGGATGGAACAAAAATCCCAATGATAATCACTCACAAGAAAGGATTAAAACTCGATGGTAAGAACCCAACAATACTTTACGGTTATGGCGGATTCAATATTAGTTTGACGCCAGCCTTCAGTGTCTCCAATGCGGTTTGGATGGAAAACGGCGGAATTTATGCCGTTGCCAACCTTCGCGGAGGCGGGGAATACGGGAAAAAATGGCACGATGCAGGAACTAAAATGCAGAAACAAAATGTTTTTGATGATTTCATCGCAGCTGCCGAATTTCTTATTGCAAAAAAATATACATCATCTGCATTCCTTGCCATTCGAGGCGGGTCCAATGGGGGATTATTGGTAGGAGCTACCATGACACAGCGTCCCGATCTGATGAAAGTCGCTTTGCCGGCCGTGGGTGTGATGGACATGCTGCGCTACCACACCTTTACTTCAGGCGCTGGCTGGGCTTTCGATTATGGAACATCGGCAGACAGTAAAGAAATGTTCGAATACATCAAAAATTATTCGCCTGTTGCTAACGTTAAATCAGGTGTTCAGTATCCCGCGACAATGGTCACTACGGGCGATCACGACGATAGGGTAGTTCCGGCACACAGTTTCAAATTTGCTGCCGAGTTACAGGAAAAACAGTCGGGAATTAATCCCGTTTTAATCCGAATTGATATTAACGCAGGGCACGGAGCAGGAAAATCATTGGCTGCAACTATTCAGGAAAGCTGCGATATTCAGGCTTTTACACTTTATAATATGGGATTTACAGCATTACCAAAATAAAACAAGTATTAATTATAAATTTCGTAATATCAATAAACTAACAACTTTAGATTAAGTATTAACGGATTTATTATTTTGGATTTGGAGCTGCTTAATATTAAGATTGTCGATTTTATAGAGTCTGTAACATCTGAAATCAAAAATCAAAAATCGTTAATCAAAAATCAGCAATCATTTTAAAGTTTGAATCTTTTAAATTTAATGATATTGAGCTTAATCCTGCTGTACGCTGCAAGCTTTTTCATAAAACTGCTATTTTTTCCTGGACAAAAAGAAGCTTCCGCTGGTCGCTCTTTTTGTCTAGGAAAAATGGTATTTTATTTCAAAAGGCTTTTAGCTTCCATCAGGGCATGCATTTTCATAAGAAGACACTCTTTCATATTCATTTCAAAATTTTCTATATGCCAAAATGAGCCATAGATGGGCCTGGTTAAACGGATTCTTATATAAAACCTAAGAATTAGGTTTTATAGACTATTTTAGATTAAACAAATTAGCTGTGCAAATCCGTTTAATCGGTGTTATCCGCGTACCACTTATCTGTCCCATGTGTAATGCATGAAATCCATAAAAGATTAAATTATCCTCTTTTTAACTTCAAAAAAAGAATAATTCATTAAAAAGTTGTGCTGAAAAATGAATTTTCAGCAAACGAAAGTCGTTTTGCTGACGTTTTTTGGGCCGTTAAAAAACTAAAATGAAGTTCAAAATCGAAAAATTGACTCCAAAAAAAGCAGATTCAAGCCCGATTTTTACAATTTATGGCAAGCGAAATCGATAGAAAGCACTTGTTATTTATTCTCTAAATAAATTATTGATTTCAGACAAAAATCAGCCTTTTTGAGAGGCCAATTCGTTAAATTTGAGAGTAAAATTAACAACCGCATTTATATGGAAATTGCAAAACCAAACAAATATGAACTGGGAGAAATGCTCCTGGAAATAGGTTCCCTACTCATCGTTTCGGGCGCCAATACCGAACGGGTCAAATTAACCATCAGCAGAATTGCCGGTGCTTTTTGCTGCGATTCGGATTTAATGATTACCAATCATGCTTTGATGATTACCGTAAAGTATAAAGATCAGATTAAAACATTCACCAGCGTAAAATGGGTGCCCAATATGCATCTTAATTTCAATCTCATCTCCGATATCAGTACGATGAGCTGGAAAATAGTCGAAGAGAAATGGTCACTGGAACGTATAAATAATGAACTGAAACTGCTTGACCGAAAACCCTTATATCCAAGAGCGTTGGTTTTATTTCTTGTTGCCTTGGCAGGAGCCTCTTTCTGCAGACTCTTTGGCGGGGGATTAGCCGAAATGATTCTTTGCTTTTTGGGAACTTTCCTAGGCTTGTTTGTAAGACAGGAAACGGTAAAGCTCAAATTTAATTTTTATCTCTGTATCTTTTTTGCGGCTTTAACCTCTTCTTTCTTAGTTGGAGCCTGGTGGCATTTTAATCCTGATCAAGATTTTATACATGCCTTATCCACCTCTGTTCTGTTTTTGATTCCCGGAGTGCCAATGATTAATTCTTTCTCTGATTTTATTGACGGAAACATATTAAACGGAACCACACGAGGCGTTAACGTTTTGGTTATCGCTTTTGCCATTGCATTAGGGCTTATGGTTTCATTATTAATTTTTAAATTACATTAAAATGGATTTCGCATTATTAGAAAAAGGAATTTGGTTAGGATGTGCTGGAATTGGTTTTGGAGCATTGTTCAATGTTCCCCGCCGTACTTTAGCAGCTATTTACATTATGTCGGCACTTGGAGGATTGCTGAAGTTTTATATGATTTCACTCGAATTTGGATTGGTTTTTGCTGCTTTCTGCGGATCGAGTCTTATCGGTTTTTTAAGTGTTTTGGCTGCTCATTACCGCAAAGCACCGCCAATGACCTTTTCGCTTCCTGCTTTAATTCCTATGATTCCTGGTTTTTTTGCCTATAAAGCGATGGTAGGCGTTATGAAATTAACCGCCGAAAAAGACCCGGATGTGTATTCCAAACTTTTCTTTGAAACAGCAAACAACGGACTCTCGGCTTGTTTTATCATTTTGGCTTTATCAGCTGGGGTTGCTATTCCGCTGCTTATAGCCCGTAAAGAAACCGTGAAGCGGATTAAAACAGATAAAGTTTTAGAAATGCAGCTCGAAAACTTAGAAGAGGAAAATTAAAATAAACCTTTTCATAAATACGAAACGCCAGTCGAAAGATTGGCGTTTTTTTTGTTTGAAAACAAGTTGAAAACTAATTCTTGACGAGGACAATTGTAAGCAGGTCAATTGTCCTCACGAAACTATTTTTATAATCTATGAATATAAAAGAAAAATTCGGATCAAAAGTCAAAGAACTGAGAAGCCAAAAAGGTTTCTCTATTGAGTTTATGGCAAATATTTCAAATGTAGACAGAACTTATATTTCCGACATCGAAAAAGGGAAAAGAAATGTCTCTATAGAAATTATGGAAAAAATTATTACAGCTCTTGATACTGATTTTGGAGCTTTTTTTAACGACATGAGTTTTAAAAAATGACAAAAGCAAAAAAATATTCAGAAATCAGAAAAAAACTTCAAATTGATGTTGATAAAAAGACGGATAATGGGCTGGCAAAGCTTACTCATTATTTTCAGAATCATAAGAATGGAGTTTCACAATATTACAAAAATGAGGCTACAGAATACCTCACAAATTTACATGAGAAATTAAATATTGTTGAGGAACCAAATTTTCAATATTATTTGCCCATAAAATGGGACATTCCATTTCCTTCACCTGAAAATCCAAAATTTAAATTTATTGACCTATTTGCTGGAATTGGAGGTATAAGACTAGCTTATCAGAATTTAGGAGGAAAATGTGTGTTCACTAGTGAATGGGATACTTATTCTAAAAAAACTTATGAAGCTAATTTTGGAAAAGTGCCATTTGGGGATATAACGCAAATTAAAGAAACTGAAATTCCAGATCATGATGTTTTACTTGCAGGATTCCCGTGTCAGCCATTTTCTATTGCAGGGGTTTCAAAAAAGAATGCATTAGGCAGAAATCATGGCTTTTTAGACGAAACGCAAGGAACATTGTTTTTTGACATTGCGAGAATATTAAAACACAAAAGACCAAAAACTTTTATGTTAGAAAATGTCAAAAATCTAGTATCTCATGATAAAGGAAATACATTCAAAGTCATTCAAAAAACCTTGCAGGAATTAAATTACACCATTTACTATAAAGTTTTAGATGGGAAATACTTTGTTCCTCAACATAGAGAAAGAATTATTATTGTTGGTTTTGATAACGAATATTTTGAAGGAAAAGAAAATTTTAAATTCCCAGAAATGACTGAAGCAAAGTTTGCATTAAAAGATATTCTTTTGTCTCAAGTAGATCCTAAATATACATTATCAGATAAACTATGGAATTATCTTCAAGAATATGCAAAAAAACATAAAGCCAAAGGGAATGGTTTTGGATTTGGTTTAGCTGACTTGAATGGAATTTCACGAACTATGAGTGCTAGATATTATAAAGATGGAGCAGAAATACTTATTCCTCAAAAAGGTAAAAATCCAAGAAGATTAGTACCGAGAGAATGCGCAAGGCTTCAGGGATTTCCAGATGAGTTTATTATTCCTGTTTCGGATAATCAGGCCTATAAACAGTTTGGGAATTCAGTTGTATCTCCTCTAATGCAAGCAGTTGGTGAGAATTTAGTCGCAGAAATTGCAAAGCGAAAGGCTGTCAAAAATTTAATTCCTTAGAGAGAATAACGGGACAAATTGTGATAAATTAATTTTAATTCATTAATAATGGAAAAAGGTCTTCTATCAAAATACTTTAAAGGCATAGTCGCAAAAAAACTTAGTGAAGTTGAAGTTGATCCCCGAATTTCTAACCAACACGAATTCAATGGTATTAATGAATTTAAATCAATTTTAGGTTCGGAAAAATCTATATACGAAGGTGTTTTTGTGTATTTGACCGATAATGAAGAAGATACACTGAAAGAAGTAGGTTCTCTGACTTGGTATAACGCACGGGAAAATCATCCCACAAGAAATGAATTTCGACTTTATTATTCCACAACACAAATTATGGAAAAGGCTAATGCTGGGGATTTCTTATTGATTGGACTTACACATGATAATAAATTAGCTGTGCTGATAGCCCCAAGGGGGACAACAGCTGAACAACAATTGCTTTGGCTTTTTGAAATAAAAGAGATTGGAAACAAATTTATTTTCCGTGATATTTCTTCAAATGACACCAAACTTAATTTTGCAGGAAAGTATATTCTAAATTCAGTTGGTTTTGAAATTGATGAGGCTGAGCCAGATTTCTTAGACTTGATACTTAAAACATTTGGAAATCAGTTTCCCTCAACAGCGGTTTTTTCAGATTTTGCACGCTCTACAATTAATAATGTTTCCCCAATTGAAGAACCTGATAAAACTTTAATTGCTTGGCTTGAAAGAGAAGAGATGCTTTTCAAAACGCTTGAGAAACATATTGTATCAAAAAAACTTGAACAAGGATTTGGAGAAAATAAGGTAGACGTAGACGATTTTATTTCGTTTTCATTAAGCGTTCAAAATAGAAGAAAGTCTCGTGCTGGTTTTGCTTTTGAAAATCATCTCGAATCTATTTTTAAATCTCAAAAAATAAGTTTTTCTAAGGGGGCAAAAACAGAAAGGAATAACAAACCAGATTTTCTTTTTCCTTCGATAATAAATTATCATAAGCCAGATTTTCCAGTTGAATTATTGACGATGCTTGGTGTAAAGACTACAGCAAAAGATAGATGGAGACAAGTTTTGTCAGAAGCAGATAGGATTTCCCAGAAACATTTAATTACTTTAGAGCCAGCAATAAGCCTAAATCAGACTGATGAAATGTTTGCGCAAAATTTACAACTTGTAATTCCACAATCTTTGAAGGAAACTTTTACAGCTTCTCAACAATTAAATTTATTAAGCCTTCAAGACTTTTTATATGTAGTTCGCCAACGGCAAACTAAGTTCATTAAATAGTTAACTTAATTGTTATGGATCGTCACACACCACAACAGCGTTCCAAAAACATGCGTGCTATAAAAAGCACAGAAACAAAATCCGAAGTGCGTTTGGCCAAAGCATTATGGCATATAGGATTACGATACCGAAAAAACAATAAAAAAGTTTTTGGTTGTCCAGATTTGACTTTTCGAAATCTAAAAATTGCCATTTTTGTTGATGGCGAATTCTTCCACGGTAAAGACTGGGAAACGATAAAAAAACCAAAAACCAATTCAGAATATTGGATAAAAAAGATTGAACGAAATATACAACGTGATCTTGAAGTCAATCATTATTTAGAATCTCAGAATTGGAAAGTTTTGCGTTTTTGGAGCAATGACATCAAAAAAAATCTAGGTGCTTGTATTGCTGTAATTCTGAATACTATTAATTACAGGACACAGCAATTAACGAATGTTCCTCCTTCATGGGAATAAAAAAACAACTTTTTTCTTTCATAATCTTTTGCTAAAAGGGAGCTGTTTTAGGGAATAATTTTTAACTTTGAGAATAAGCATTAAAAACCAATAAATTCAATATAATGAAAGTACAAATTAACACCGACAAGAATATAGAAGGAAGCGAAAGATTAGAATCTTACTTTTCTAGTGAAGTATCAAGAGTATTATCCCGTTTTGATGATAAAGTAACGCGTATCGAAGTGCATTTTGGTGATGAAAATAGTGCTAAATCAGGTTTTGGAGATAAACGCTGCGTTATTGAAGCACGCCCTGCCAATATGCAGCCGATAGCCGTTACAGAGCACGCCGATTCGATTGAGAAAGCATTCAACGGAGCTTTGGACAAAATCAAAAAAGTACTAAATACTACATTCGATAAGCAGAAAGCGCATTAAGCAAATTATCAAGCATATATAAATTAGGCTGTCTTTTGGGACAGCCTTTTTATTTATAGAAAAAACCACTTTCTTCTGCTTTTCTTTTTCTTTTCTTTTTCAGGAACCTCTTTTTCAGATTTTGGTTTCTTCTTGGGAGCTAATAATTTCTTTTTGGTTTTCAGCCGTTTTTCGGTTTCCTCTATTTCCTGTAAATTATCATTGGCAGTCATCAAAAGTTTAACTTCTTTTATCAGTTTCAAAGCTGATATAATTTCCTGCTGTTTTTCTAACAGCATTACTTTTTTGAGCTGAATAGCGGTTTCATCTGTCCCTTTTACCGTTAAGGCAAAATCAATTAATTTTGAAGCTTCCTCATAATCTTCATTCAAAAGCAGGGCATTCAAATAATAAGGATAAACTGCAACTGCGTGAATATTGATGGCCAGCGCTTCCTGAAAGTAACGCTTGGCCTCCTCATAATCCTGCAGCTGTTCGGATTGCACTCTGCCGTATAAGCATAATGCTGTAGTGTCTTTTTCGTTATATGACAAAGCATAATCTAATGATTCTATGGTTCCTTCGAGCCAGTATGGATAATTGTCTAATGCCTGAAAAATATATTTATCTGCTGTTTTCATATTGTTTTTAAGATTAGAATCATGAATCGATATATTCAGTTCTATGATTCAGTTGCTGTTTTAATTTTTGCCTTTCGGATTTGTAGCTCTTGACTGTTTTTTCATTTTTAAAATCAGATCCGGTAAACGTTCTCGTTGGATTTCCTCTGGCCACATTCAATTGGTTTTCCCATTGATCACTGGCTTGTTTCCTGATCATTTCCAGTTCAAAAACTTTGAATTTTTCAAGCAGTCTTTCGGTAGCCAGTTTTTTGTTTTGGTGCTGCGAACGCGAATCCATGGCCACAGTGCTCAATCCCGAGGGCACATGTGTAGCGCGGATGGCCGAGCTTACCTTGTTTACATGCTGTCCGCCCGCACCGGAACTTCTCATGGCTTGATACTGAATATCTTTTTCGGAAATCGATTTTATGGCTAAAGCATCCATTTCGAAAATACCGATAAACCAGTTTTTTCTTTTGTGCATTTTCCTGAAACTGCTTTGTCCAATCCATTGAATAGTTCCTTTCCAAGAGTTCACAAATTCGGTTACCGTTTTCCCTTTAAGCAGAATCAAAGCCGTTAAAACTGTTCCGTTCTCGTTTCCGGCTTCCCGCTGCAGGACTGTGGCTTCAATTTGACAGGTCTGTGCTTCTTCCAAGATTTTTTTAAGCACTTGGGCAGCTACCCAAGTGCATTCCGCAGGACCCCGTCCTGCTGTTATTTGAATTATTTTTTCCATACTTTAAATTTTATCGGTCCATGCGGACAATTTTTGGCGTAAACGTGCCTAATACATTGACTAGTTCGTTTTGCAGTCCCATGACTTTGTGAATGTCTTTGTACGCCATCGGTGCTTCGTCAACATTCCCGCCGATGAGGTGTACATCATGGTCTTTCAAAGTTTTTTTAATATCACTTTGCGTAAAAGTGCTTTTGCATTTGGCTCTCGAAAACAATCTTCCCGCTCCGTGTGAAGCCGAGTTTAATGAATCAGGATTGCCTTTTCCCATAACCACAAAGCCCGGCGCAGTCATAGATCCCGGAATAATGCCCAGCTGACCTTCGTGGGCAGGAGTGGCTCCTTTTCTGTGGACAATGCATTCTTTTCCGTTCAACATTTCTTTCCAGGCAAAGTTGTGATGGTTTTCGATCGTTACAACTACTCTTTTACCAATTGCTTTGGCCACTCTTCGGTGAATATCATCGTGGCAGGCTTTGGCATAATCTCCAGCCAAATTCATCGCCAGCCAATATTCCTGACCGTCGTGCGTGTTTAGATCAAGCCAGGCCAAATGCTGTACATTCTTTGGCAGCGGACATTGTTTGGACGCCAGATAGGTGTAATGTTTTGCAATATTGGCTCCCATGCCGCGCGAACCGCTGTGTGATAAAACGCAAAAGTAACTGCCCGGTTCCAGTTTCCATTCCGGCAGAACGGTATCCAGCTGTACGGTTCCAAATTCCACAAAATGATTGCCGCCTCCCGAGGTTCCTAATTGTTTGTATGCCTTAGAAAGTAATCCTTTAAGTAATGGAATGTCCTGAAACTCCGGTCTGCTGAAAACTTCATGATCGGCTTTGTTAGCGTGGTTTTCGTTCATTCCAAATTTGGTGTGCTCTTTTAAAATGGCTTGTAACTGATGATCTTTTCCTTTGATAAAAGAAGCTGGCAGGTCAAATATCGATAAGCTCATTCTACATCCAATATCGACTCCTACACCATACGGAATAACCGCATTGTCTGTTGCCAAAACACCGCCAATCGGCAATCCATAACCAGAATGTGCATCAGGCATTAAAGCGCCTGCTACAGAAATTGGCAGTTTTAAAGAATCATACAATTGAAATTTTGCCTGTTCATCAATTTCATTTTCTCCAAAAATAGAGAATGGTGCACGCGTGGTCTGCAGCTGATGCATTCTAACCACGACAGGATTAATAAGACCTTCGGCCACTTTTCCCCAAGTACCGTCATTTTTATAATTCTCCGGATGCAGTAATACATCTTTGGCTTCATTGATGATACGCTCTTTTTTTTCTTTTTTTCGGTATCTGCTAATCTGCCCTAAGGCGATATTGATACTATTGTTTTTTGGGAAGCCTAATTTTATTAGATCTCTTCCCGATAATTTATTTCCCATGAAATTTTTACTATTGTTCGTTTTGTTTGCAGCGCTGCAAATCGCCAATCTGAAATACAGAAAATGAGATGTAACGGCAAAGTATCTTAATCCCGTTTGGGATAAAGTAAGGAGCTGTATTCGGGAATTTTTTGAGAAGAGTCTAGAATAAAATCAAAAAAGCCCAAATCTAAATTGCTTCGGGCTTTTTCATATAGTATAAAATTGAATTTCTAAGATTGAAATAAGCCACGAAGATGTGCTGCACCAATTCCAACTGGTGTGAAGCCTTGTAATGATGATTTGAATACAAACATTGTTCTTCGTTTTTAAAGGGTTAATTATTTTTTCGTGTGCAAAGATTTAAATATATTTTTTAAATATCCTAATTTTTTGTTAAAATATTTTTGAAGTCAATCAAGATTTATTTTTAAATTATTGATTTATAGTTTGTTGTTTTTTTGTAAAAAATAAAAGTGTATAAAAAAATGCCTTAAAGTATACTGCTTTAAGGCATTTTTCAGTAAAATTGAGTTAGTTGGTTTTCTTAGAATTGAAAAGCGGCACCTACTTGAAAAACCTGATTTTTTCCTGAAATACCATCGTAGGTATCATCTAAACCCGTAATATATCGGGCATTTATAGATAAACCTAGAGGCAGATTCAAAGAGGTTCCAAAAGCCCATGAAGGCACAAAACTGTTTGCATCGCCAAAATTATCATCATTAACTAGAAATTCAAATTGAGGACCAGTTTCAAAGCTCAATAACTTGGCAGCGTATATTTTTGCTAAAATAGGCACAGTAAGATAATCTATTTTTACATCATCAATATTTGTGGAGAAACCTTCTTGAGAGTATTGAACCTCAGGCTGTATAAACAACAGGCTTTTTACCAATGGGATTTCTTTGTAAACACCCACATAAAGTCCTGTTTTGGCATCAGTGTTCCAGCCATCTCCATTGATGTCTGAAAAATTGGCACCAGCTCTAATTCCAAATTTTTGTGCTGAAACTGTTGTAGACACTAACATTAGGAAAGCACCTATCAGTAAAATTTTTAATGATCGCATATTTTTTGTTTTTAGATTATAACCCTTGCTTTCAGGGCTGATTACTTTAAAAATACTACAAAATTTTAATTCTGTTGTTCATAAAAATTACAAAAGAGCAAAAACAATATCTCATTTTTTGATGAAAATTATTATGTAACTGCCAAGTAATAATTAGAATAAAAGAATCAAACATTTGATATATAACGCCAGTTTTTGTAAATATATTATGTTAACTTTGAAATGGAGGTATCTCTTTACCTCTTGATTCAGTTATTTTAAAGTTATAGATCTCCGTTTAATTTTTATAATAAATTATACAGTATGAGTGAATTTCTTCAAAAAGGGAAAAGCATTTATTGATAGTATACGGGAAAGACGGCAAAATGAAAATAAAACTGGGAAGCCTTCCTGATAAAAACAAAAAGTAATTTATGAGAGTACTATTTTTAAGTTTAGCGGTATTGATATTAGTTAGTTTTGATTCTCTGAATTATAAAGAATCAGATGAAAAACAGCAGATAAACCGGATGCTCGATGGCTGGCACAAAGCAGCAGCCGAAGCTAATTTTGATAATTATTTCGGAATGATGACCGAAGATGCTATTTTTATTGGAACAGATCCATCTGAGAATTGGGGTATAAAAGCATTTAAGGCATTTGCCAAACCCTATTTTGACAAAGGAAAGGCATGGAACTTTAAGATGATAGAACGTCATATTTATTTTGATAGTTCAGGGAAAACAGCGTGGTTTGATGAGCTTTTAAATACTCAGATGAAAATCTGCAGAGGTTCTGGTGTTGTTGTAAAAATAGGTAAGGAATGGAAAATTAAGCATTATGTTCTGTCAATTACTATTCCAAATGACAATGTTGATGAAGTGGTTAAAATCATTGCACCGATAGAAGATGTATTAATTCAGAAAGGAAGTTCCAAATGATAATTTTTGATTTTTTCAGTACCGAGGCGTTCATTCTTATATAATTCCTTAATTTTGCCGAAACAGTAATTATATCGTGGGAAGTAAAAATAAATTAAAAAGGTTCAAAGAAAACGAAACATTCAATAACGTTTTTCAGCCAACAAGGGAAGAAGTGGTCGGAGATTTATTTCCGCTGAGAGGAAAATGGAATTCAGATTTTTTTAAAAATGAAAATCCCTTGGTGCTTGAATTAGGATGTGGAAAAGGCGAATATTCTGTTGGACTGGCTGAGAGATATCCAAATAAAAACTTCGTAGGAATCGATATTAAAGGTGCCCGTTTTTGGCGCGGAGCAAAAACTGCTGTTGAAACAGGACTGCATAATGTGGCTTTTATTCGTACGCAAATTGAATTAATCAATCATATTTTTGCCGAAAATGAAGTGGATGAAATCTGGATTACTTTTCCGGATCCTCAAATAAAATACAAGAGAACAAAACATAGAATGACCAATTCGGAATTTCTAAAATTATATAAAAAAATCCTCAAAAAGGATGGTGTTGTAAACCTTAAAACGGACAGCGAGTTCATGCACGGATACACACTTGGACTGCTTCATGGTGAAGGGCATGAGGTTTTGTATGCTAATCATAATGTGTATGTAAACGAAGGAAGTCCTGAAGAAGTTACCGCTTTTCAGACATTTTATGAAAAGCAGTATTTAGAAATTAACAAGGCGATTACGTATATTCGTTTTAAAATCAAATAGTTCATAGCCCCGGTTTTCAGTTTGTAAGCTGAAGCTGCAGACTGGAACAGCTAATTAAGTATGACGCTACTATTACCTTTTTTTCTCGGATTTATTGTTGCAGCTATCGGGATAACACCTCCCGGTCTGATCAATATGACCGCTGCAAAAGTAAGTCTGAAAGACGGCAGGACTGAAGCTGTTTTTTTTGCTGCTGGTGCTACGGTAATAGTTTTTTTTCAGACATTTTCAGCTTTATTATTTGCCAATTTTATCAATAGCCATCCTGATGTAATAAATAAACTGCAGGAAATAGGGCTGTTTATTTTCATAGGGCTTACGGTTTATTTTTTTTGGAAAGCCAAAAGACCAAAACTGACTAAAGCCGAAACAAAGATACGCAGTAAGACAAACAGGTTCTTTCTGGGAATGTTGCTTTCTGCACTGAATTTATTTCCTATTCCATACTATGTTTTTGTTTCCATTACACTCGCTGCTTATGGCTATTTTTATTTTGTAGAGTCTTTCATTTATGCATTTGTGATGGGAGTCGTAGCAGGTTCTTTTTTGGTTTTTTATCTTTATATCGTGTATTTTAAAAAAAGAGAGGCCAAATCTTCTTTTTTACTCAATAATGGGAATTATATTATTGGAACTCTTACAGGACTTGTTTCTATAGTTACACTTTTTAAGCTTATTAAAGGATATTTTTGATTAAATGCTATGAACCCAGCAAATGATAATTTTTTTGAAAGAGTTTACACTGTCGTACGGCAGATTCCGTATGGAAAAGTTACTTCGTATGGAGCTATTGCAAAAACTTTAGGAGCTACACGTTCTGCAAGAATGGTTGGCTGGGCTATGAATGCCGCTCATAACTTAGAAGATGTCCCTGCTCATAGAGTTGTAAACAGAAAAGGATTGCTAACGGGAAAACATCATTTTGACGGAACCAATCTTATGCAGCAATTGCTGGAAAGCGAAGGAATTGTTGTTGTGGATAATCAAATCATGAATTTTGAGGCGGTTTTCTGGATTCCGGAGATGGCCGTTTAAATTCTTTATACTTGTGTCCTGCAGTAAAAAAGCATTGGCAGTTATAGCTGTTATTGAGTGTACTCATCGATAAAACCAATCCAAATCTTTTAGAATAAGAACTTAATCCGTTATCTTTGCAATCTGAAATTAGTTTAAATAAAAACACGTTTTTTAAAAACGCAAACAGATAGAGATTAAAAAAATGAAATTAGATAAAAATAACATTCTGAAAGCATTAGAAACAATTACTATTGCTGGTGAAGGTAAAAATATGGTAGAAAGCGGCGCAGTTACAAATGTAGTCACTTTTGGCGATGAGGTTGTAGTTGATTTGGTATTGCACACTCCGGCAATGCATATAAAGAAAAGAGCTGAAGACGATATTAAAAAAACAATCCAGGATTTGGTTTCAGCAGATGCCAAAATTAAGGTAAACATAAAAGTTGAAGTTCCTGAAAAGAATGAAATCAAAGGAAAAGCGATACCGGGAATAAAAAACATTATTGCAGTAGCTTCTGGAAAAGGCGGAGTGGGGAAATCTACAGTTACAGCAAATTTAGCAGTAACATTAACAAAGATGGGATTTGCAGTTGGCGTTCTTGATGCCGATATCTATGGGCCGTCTATGCCGATTATGTTTGATGTAGAGAGTGAGAAGCCTATTTCTGTTGAAGTTAATGGAAAATCAAAAATGAAGCCAGTTGAAAGTTATGGAGTAAAAATGCTTTCTATTGGATTTTTTACTTCTCCAAGCCAGGCTGTTATCTGGAGAGGACCAATGGCTTCTAAAGCACTGAACCAGATGATTTTTGATGCAAACTGGGGAGAATTAGATTTTATGTTAATCGATCTGCCTCCAGGAACCGGAGATATCCACCTTTCGATTATGCAGTCGTTACCAGTTACGGGAGCAGTTGTGGTAAGTACGCCTCAGGCAGTAGCATTGGCCGATGCTAAAAAAGGAGTCTCAATGTTTATATCAGAAGCGATTAATGTGCCGGTTTTGGGAATTATAGAGAACATGGCTTATTTTACTCCAGAAGAATTACCAAATAATAAATATTACATTTTTGGAAAAGAAGGAGCCAAAGATCTTGCACAGGATTTAGGAGTAGCTTTCTTAGGTGAAGTGCCGATAGTTCAGTCTATCCGCGAAGCAGGGGATTATGGACGTCCTGCAGCATTGCAGACAGGATCGGTTATTGAAAATGTTTTTGATGAGATAACGCGTAATGTTGTTAGCGAAGTTGTAGACAGAAATGAAAATTTAGAACCAACGGAAGCGATCAAGATTACGACAATGGCAGGATGTTCAGCAGTTAAGAAATAATTCTGAAACTTGAATATGAATTCAAATGCCGTCAATAGATAAAATTAAAATTATTGTCAGTGATTTTGATTGAATTAAAAGATGGTGAACAATAGATACCAATTATGAAAACAGAAGAATTAACAAATAATGTTTTGAAAGCGCTGGATGAAATCAGACCTTTTTTGAATTCAGACGGCGGAGACATTAAGCTCATTTCAATTGATGAGGGAAAGCATGTCAAAGTTAGGCTTGAAGGAGCCTGTACTAGCTGCAGTGTTAACCAAATGACTTTGAGAGCAGGTGTAGAAACAACTATAAAGAAGTATGCACCTCAAATTGAAACAGTGGTAAATATCATGTAAACAGTATAAAAAGAAGGACATTTTATTTTGAATAAAATTTAGATTTTTTTTAACGAAAAAAATCATTAACAAAACGAAAAATGTCATTTTTACACTTCTTGGATTTGAAACTTATACTTGTTAAAATAGAGTAAAAAGAGGGTTTTTAGAAGATTATCATTAAGGAATTACTAATATAACAGCGTTTTTTTTCACTATGTGTAAAAAACAGTGTAAATAATTCAAATTTATTTCGACTGGTTTTTCGAATAAAAATTTACATTTGTAACACTAACTTACAAATTTTGAATTATGAAAAAGCTTTATTTATTGACCGTTTTATTATGTCTTTTTAAAACATATGGACAGGAACCAATTCAAGAGGCATTTGTTACTAAAACTTATGTGAATGTTGATGATGAATGGAATGAAATAAATTTTAGTAAGATTATAGATATTTGGTCTAATAGAACAGGACAGTTAAAAATATCTAATGCTGAATTTTTGAAGGAACTTAGTGGCGGTAAGGCAAATATGTTAGAGAACAGCGCCTATGTAACTGCTGAATTTTCTTCTCAGGTGCAGACCAAAACTAAAACGGATAAAAATGGTTTAGTAAATTTGACATATGAAGGAAAACTCATTTTTAAAACACATGACGGGACATATGCCCCAAATGCAGTAGTGGTTTTTGTAATTCATAATGCAGATGTTATTGGTTTAAAAATATTAAACAAAGAAAATAGAAAAGAAATGGCGGTAGATCTTGAGGTAAAAGGTTAAAAAAAACAAGGGCTGCCGTTTTATAAAGAAATAAATAAGATAGTATAATAAATGGATGTTTTAATTAAGATTAAAGATAGAGAAGGAATAATTCATGATTTACAGGCGCCTACAGATATGGCGATGAACATAATGGAACTTTGCAAAGCTTATGAGCTTCCTGTAGAAGGAACTTGTGGCGGTATGGCAATGTGTGCATCTTGTCAGTGTTATGTTCTTAATGATGTTGAGCTGCCAGAAATGGGAGATGACGAAGAGGCTATGCTGTCAGAAGCATTTTATGTAAAATCAAACAGCAGATTAGGCTGTCAGATTCCTATAACTGAAAGTCTTGACGGATTAGAATTAGAACTAGCTCCAGAAAATTAATCTTAACATCTTAAAGAAAAATAAACGTAAAAAAGCAGGGTTTGATTTTTATTAAAAAATTAGATTCTGTTTTTATTATAGTTTAGTATTTATTGTGTCTAATATCAGAAAAGCTGTCTCCCATTTTTGCGGAGGCAGCTTTTTTTGTTTTTATTAGGTTTCTCCAAACGCTAATAAGGATTTGGTTATTGAGCTAAAAAAGCCTATAGTATTAAAAATTTGAAAGAAAGACCTGTCTTTGGCTGTAAATTGATACTTGTATTTTTTGAGCTCTTTTGTTATTTTGAAGCGCAATTCCGTTTTTTCTATAGTACTTCGTTAAGATTTTGGCTGTATTTGAAATCCTCTCCGAATTAAACAGTATGTAAAATCTTATTTTTTATTTGCTCCCTTTTTAATTTACAGGTGATTTTTTCATTGTTTTTGTTTGGTGTCTTCTGTTTTCATAAGGAAAAGTTAATTGTTTAGTATGGGTTAATTATTAGGATTGAAAATCACTTTGAGCCAATAAAATCAAGGCTTCGTAATGTGTAATATTATGGTTAATTCCTTGAAGCAATATCTTTTTATTATGCATTTTTTTATTGATAATAAAAAAATAATTAAAATTTACAGGACGGGACAGGATAGTCTGAGGTAGGTGAACATGTATATTTGATCGTTAAGAAATAATTAAAAAAGTTAAAAAAAGTATAAATATTTATCAGCAATTTTATCTAAAAATGAAGAAAAAATTACACTACTATTTACTTGTCATACCTCTTTTAGCCATATCTTTTGGCTGTAGTTCCGATGTATATGATGAATACTATGCACGACCTGCAGGTCTTGAAGATCCTATTTATCAGCAATTGGAAGCAAGAGGGAATTTTAAAAATTTAACAGCCTTAATTGAAAAGGCGGGTTATAAAGATATTTTAGGAAAAGCAGGATATTGGACCATGTTTGCACCCAATGATGAAGCTTTTGCTAAATTTTTCCAAGAACAGGGTATCTCAGATGTAACTAAAATAGATGATGCTACTGCTGCTAAAATTGTTAAATATGCGCTTGTTTATAATGCTTTTATGAAAGACAGGCTGTCTGATTACCAATCGTCAAAAGGATGGGTAGCAGACAATGCATTCAGAAGAAGAACTGCTTTTTATGATGGTTTTGTGACTAAAACTATTAACGGTCAGCCGATGGTTATAGTAGGATCTAATCGTAACGGCGGTTATGTTTCAGGAGACTATAACAATAAATATATTACCTATTTTACGGATGAATATTTTAAGACTAAAAATTTAAGTTCTTATGATTTTAATTATTTCTATCCAGGAAAAGAGTATACAGGATTTAATGTTTTAGAGTCAAAAGTATTAGAAGCTGATGTTGTTGCTGAAAATGGTGTTATTCATGAAGTAGACAAAGTAAGTCTTCCATTAATGAATATCGATCAGTACCTAGAGCAAAACAGTAAATACAGCTTGTTTCATCAGATATTAGAAGAAAATCTTACCAGCTATGTTTATTATCAGCCGGCTACTACAGAATATTATAATTATACTGGTAAATCTGATAAGGTTTATGTCAAATTGTATGATCCTACTTTGGCATTTTCGCCTAATAATGAAAATTTTATAAAAACAGAAGACAATGATGGTCAGGCAGAAGCCTATACGCTTATTGCTCCGGAAAATAGTGTTTTAGAGGAGTTTATAAACAAAATTCTTCTTAAAAATTATCCTTCTCGTGATAAATTACCAAAGTATGTTTTTCAGGATTTAATAAATGCACACATGGTGCAGGGCGCTTTATGGCCTTCAAAGAATGATTTAGCAAATGGTTTGAAAGAAGATTTGACATTTAATTTTGCAACTGATATTATTGAGAAGAAAGTTTTAAGTAACGGATTTTTTTATGGTGCCAACAAAGTGCAGAAATCAAATTTATTTTATACTGTTTATACTTCTGCTTATTTAGATCCTAAATACAGTTTTGCAACTAAAATATTTAATGACGGATCTGGTATCAAAGAAATGATTAGTAACATAAATATTAAATATACTATTTTCCTTCCATCTGATACGGTATTAGGAGCTCTTGGTTTCAGCTGGGATTCAAGATTTCTGCAATGGGTATACATTAATCCTATAACAGGACAAACTGAAAACGGAAGTGCAGCCAGAAATAGATTAGTAAGACTTTTTTACAATTGTATCGTTCTTACGCCTAATGGGGAACTGAATAACATTGCAACTACTTCTGGGATTATCCGTACTGGAGATAATGAATTGCCAGGTGAGTATATTAAATGGTCTAACAACAAAGTTTATGCAGCCGGTGATGTTGCAAATGGAACTGTAACGAAAGTAATTGGCAAAGAATTACAGGAAAATGGAATCACCTATTATGTTGATAGTTTTCCACAATTTTCTACTGAATTTCAAGGTTTGGTTATTAAACGTTTAGCGGCAAGCAACACTGAATACAATAGTTTCTATCAATATCTTGCAAATTCTAAAATTTTTAATGCTGCAACAGGAAAAATTGAAGGGGTAGATCTGGGTACTTCGTATACTTTCATAGTCCCAAATAAAGCGGCTATTGCAAGAGCTGTTGCGGCTAAACTTCTTCCAGCTTCACCTAATCCAGCTTTACAGACTACAGGAGAAAGAGACTTGGTTGCCGAATTTATACAATACCATATTATTACTAATAAAACGGCTTCAAATGATGGATTGACAACTGGACAATGGGAAACCTTAAGAAAAAATGGACAGGGAGACAAGACATATGTTGCAGTAATTAGTGATGGTACAGCTAGAACATTATCGTTTAAGGATGAATCCGGAGATGAAAATGTGGCTGCTAATTTTATATCAGCAAGCAGTAATAATTTAGCAGACAGGTCTTTAATCCATTTAGTAGACAACTATCTTAAACTTAGAGAATCAAAATGAGACAACAAATTACAAATATATTTTACAGTTTAACATTTGCTTACATTATTCTGGCAGCTTTACCAGCTTTGGCACAACAAGGCAATAAAACTTTTTTAGTTCGTGGCCAAGTTATTGACGCAAGTGATAAACTCAGTATACCAGGAGCAACTATTGCAGAACAAGACGCTGAAAACCGTACTGTTTCTGGAGCGATATCGGATATTGACGGGAATTTCGCTATAAAGGTAAAAGATCCAAATAACAAGTTGTTTATTTCTACTATAGGATATAAATCGCAGCGTATTGATATTAAAGGAAGAGAATCAATCAAAATTTCACTAGTTTCTACTACAGAATCTCTTAATGAAGTAATTGTAAACAGTTCAAAAAAATCAGATAATGGTTTATTGAAAATTGACGAACGTAATAGAACTACTAGTTCTGTTTCTATAAACGCTGCGGACTTAGCTTACACCCAGGCACCAAGTATTGATGAGGCATTACAAGGGCGTCTTGCTGGTGTAGATATTACCTCAGATAGTGGTGATCCCGGAGCAGGTATGCAGATTAGAATTAGAGGAACTTCTTCAATTTCTGGATCTTCAGATCCTTTAATTGTAGTTGACGGAATGCCTTATGAAACTGCTGTGCCGCCAGATTTCAACTTTGGTACTGCCGATGAACAAAGCTATTCTGCTTTATTGAATATTTCCCCTACAGATATTGAAACTATAACTGTTTTAAAAGATGCAGCTGCTACAGCAATGTGGGGTTCGCGTGCCGCCAGCGGGGTTTTATTGATTACTACTAAACGCGGAGGTGTAAGTGCTCCAAAAATTTCATACACTTATAAAGCAACTTATGCCAAAACGCCTCCTACAGTTCCTATGTTAAATGGAGATCAATATTCTCAGCTGATCCCAGAAGAATATATGAATAGGAATGGTGTACCATTGAATACGCTGTTCATTAAAGAGTTTCAATATGATCCTCAGGATGTTTACAATTATAAGAATTACAGCCAAAATACAGATTGGATAGGAGCTATTACGCAAACCGGTAAAACTGGTGAGCATACTCTTTCTTTATCAGGAGGCGGTGAAAAAGCAAGATATTTTAGCTCGGTTGGATATTACAATTCTAAAGGTGTAACTAAAGGAACTGGTTTAGAGAGATTAAATACCAGATTGAATTTAGATTATGTTGTTTCTGATCGTATTCGATTTAGAACTGATATTTCTTATACGCATACTAATACACAGCGTAATTATGTGAATAGTTTTAACAATAGTGATGATAAGGATCTTTTGCGTGGAGTTGCTTACATTAAAATGCCGAATATGAGTATTTATGAATATGATGCGCAGGGTAATCTTACGCCAAATTATTTTACGCCAGCTTCAAATATTCAAGGTCTTTATCCTGGCACTTATAATCCAGTTGCAATGGCAGAATTTGCAACAAATGATCAAGTGGTAGATCGTATAACACCCCATTTTAACGTGAATGTTGATATTATTCCTAAAGAGTTATATGCTTCATTTGATCTGCAGTTTGATTATAGCAGTACAAAAAATAAATCTTTTTTACCACAGAATGCCACCGGAAGGCCTTTTACAGAAACTGTTGTAAATAGAGCTTCAGATGCTGATATTGACGGTTCTAATATTGTAACTAAAACTAACCTTGTTTATCAGCCAAATATTGGAAAAAATCAGACTTTGCAAGCTTTAGTGTCATTGCAGACCAATGATTATAAGTATAGCTCTCATGAAGCATTAACATCAAATACTGCTTCGTCTTTATTAACAGATCCATCAGTTCCGTCAAGAACTCAAAATTCTGAATTAAAGCTGGCAAGCGGTAGTAGTCAAGCTAGAAGCGTTGGTGCTTTAGCAAGTGTGAACTACGGCTTACTAGATCGTTATCTTATTAGTGCTGGTCTGCGTGTGGATGGAAATTCTAAATTTGGACCCGAAAACAGATATGGTTATTTTCCTTCTATATCTGGCCGTTGGAGAGTTTCTGGTGAACCCTTCATGAAAAATGTTACAGCAATTAATGATTTGAGTATTAGAGCCAGTTACGGAGAATCTGGCAGGGCTCCTAAAAAGGATTATCGCTACTTTAATACTTATAAGAACTATTCTACTCAGTATCTAGATCTCAATGGGGTTATTCCTTCTAATATTGAATTGAGTAATTTACGCTGGGAAACATTAAAAGGAACCAACTTAGGTTTTACCCTTCAAATGTTTAAAAACCGCGTGTCGTTAGATGTAGATTTGTATAGAAACTTGACTACCGACTTGATTTTTGAAGATATGGCGGTAACTAGTATTTCGGGTTATTCCTCTCTTGACCAAAACGCAGGGACAATGCAGAATACAGGATATGAAGTAAATCTTATTACAACTCCTTTTAAATCTAAAGACTGGAAAATTGATTTTAATTTCAATGTTTCAAGTAACCAAAACACTATTAAAGAAATTTCAGAATACTACGCAAGTGAAAGTGGAAATACCGATAAAAATGGTGAATATAAGCGTTTCCTTCAAATTGATAACCCGTTTGGTTCATTTTATGGCTACCGTTTTAAAGGAGTGTATTCAGATTTGGAAGCTACAAAAGCTACAGATGCCAGCGGAAATAAAATTACAGGACCTAATGGTGAAGAAGTTTTGATGCGTTTTAATTATCCGCTTACAGATTATGTGTTTCAGCCTGGAGATTCTAAATATGAAGACATTAATCATGATGGTAACATTGATAGCCGTGACGTAGTTTATTTAGGGAATAGTAATCCTAAATTTACTGGAGGTTTTGGACCAAATTTAGCTTATAAAAACCAATACTTTTTATTGTTTTATTTTACTTATAGATTGGGTTATGATGTTATCAATGGTGCCGATATGTATGCTACCAATATGTATGGATATAGCAATCAAAGCACAGCTGTATTATCGAGATGGCGTAATCCTGGTGATGTAACAGATATGCCAAGAGCTGTTTTTGGAGCGGGGTATAATTGGTTAGGTTCAGATCGTTATGTTGAAGACGCTTCTTTTGCTCGTCTTCGCTCTGTAACATTCCGCTACGCATTTAACGCAAACTTCATAAAAAAGATAAGACTTACTGAATTGAGCTGTTATGCAACTGCAGATAACCTATTTACTTTTACGAACTATAAAGGACAAGATCCTGAGGTGAATATGAGTAAAGGAGCGTTTGGTTTAGCAATTGATAATTCTAGTACACCGCCAACAAAACGTGTTACTCTTGGACTTTCTGTTCGTTTCTAATAATAAAATTTGAATTATGCAAACTAAAATAAAAACAATTTTATCAATATTCATCTTATTAGTCTCCACAATTTCGTGTGATTCTTATTTAGATTTAAAACCGCAGGACGGAATTATTCGTGCTGAATTTTGGCAAACCAAAGAAGATATTCAAGCCGCAGTTGCCGGAATTTATTCTTCCTTATTACAATCACCTCCTGGAGTAAGTGATTTGCCAATAAGCCAGTATTTGTTCGTGTATGGAGATTTAAGAGGTGACATGGTAGCTCCAGGGAGTTTTGCAAGCGATGACCAAAGAGGTATTATGAACTCAAATATTACACCTTCTAATGGCCTAACAAATTGGGATGCCTTTTACAGGACCATTAATTACTGTAATACTGTAATAGATTTGGCACCAGCTGTTTTACAAAAAGATCCAACTTTAACTCAGGGTCAATTAAATAATTTTCTTTCTGAAGCTTTAGCAGTAAGAGCCTATTTATATTTTACACTGGCTCGTACTTTTAGAGATGTCCCTTTAAAATTAACTGCTACATTAACCGATCAAGATAATTTTCAGATAGCAGCTTCACCTCAAGCCGAAATATTTGCTCAGGTAATCAAAGATCTTAAATTAGCTGAAAGCTATGCGGTAGAAGATTATGGAACCAATCTATATAATAAAGGACGTATCACAGTTTATGCTATTAATGCGATGCAGGCAGATGTTTATTTGTGGACAGATAATTTTCAAGAAGCACTGGTTGCCGCAAATAAGGTAGTAGATTCTAAAAAATTCAGTTTGTACCAATCTACAAGTTACGGTACTTGGTATAATACGGTTTTTGCTAATGGAAATTCTGTTGAAAGTATTTTTGAATTCCAATATACAACAGCAAACTTAGGTCCTTTTTATAGTATTTTTTTACAAAGACCGCAGTTTATGATTTCTGGGACAGTCGCTGAAAAAGTTTTTGGAGTTGACTTTGATGATCTAAGTAAGAGAGATATTCGTGGTGAAAATTGTTCTATAATAGCTTCAACAAATCAGATTTGGAAATTCGTTGGTAACAGTGAAGGTTTCAAAGCCTTGCAAGATTCAGATACCCACTGGTTTCTCTATCGTTATGGTGATGTGCTGCTATTGAAGGCAGAAGCTCTTGCTGAATTAAATCAAGGGGCAGAGGCACTTGCAATTGTTGATGATATTAGGCTAAAACGCCGTGCAATATCTCAGACAGCTCAGTCTCCTGGTGCTTCAAGTAAAAATGGTGTTATAGATTATATATTGGCAGAGCGCTCCCGTGAATTGGCTTTTGAAGGTAAACGCTGGTTCGATATGCTTAGAGTTGCCAGAAGAAACAACTATGCTCGAAAAGACATTCTTATTAATGCCGCTGTTGAGAATGCTCCAGCCGATCAGCAGCAATCAATTATAGCCAAATTGCAAGATCCTAATAGTCATTATTTACCAGTTAATATTGGCGAACTATATACTAATAAAGCACTAGTACAAAACCCATTTTATAAATAATAAATAAATAAGACATGAAAAGATTATTAAGATTACCTAGCTTCTTGAGACTTACTTTAGTGTTTTTGATTGTTCTGATATTTCAAAACTGTACTGAGCAAAAAATAAAAGAAGGCACTGATAAAACTCCTAATATCACCGAATATTTAAGACAGAATCCAGACTACTCTATGTTTTTAGAAATTCTGGATATAACGAATTATGCTTCCTACATGAATACGTATGGGACTTTTACATTATTTCTTCCGACTAATGATGCCGTAAAACAGTATTTAAAGGATTTGGGAGTTAGTTCATTAAAAGAAGTTCCTGTAGAAGATTTGAAAAAAATAGCTAAACTGCATATTTTAGACAAAACCATAGCAACTACTTCATTTACAGATGGAAAAATCCCAACACCGAGTTTACAGGGGCAATTTTTAATAACTGGAAATATTGTTGTCAATGGCGTTTCTAGTGAAACTGTTAATAAGACATCAAATATTGTAGTTTCAAACATAATCGCGGGTAATGGAATTATTCATGCTATTGATAAAGTACTGCGTGTTGCAGACAAAACAATAGCACAAAGCATTGAAGCCGATAAAAATCTTTCATTATTTACCGAAGTTTTAAAAGCTACAGGATGGTATGATAAATTAAATCAGCCTATTGTTTATGATGCAAATAAAGTTGGTAGTTTTTTAACGGTTTTAGGAGAAAGTAATGAAGTTTTAAGTAAAGCCGGCTTTAACACCTTAGACGATTTAAAGAAAAGATACAGTCATTTAAAAGATCCAACTAAAGCAGCTGATAGTTTGAATTTATATGTACAGTATCATGTATTGCCTAATTTAAATTATTTAAGTGACATGGCAATAACACCTGTGTTTGAAACTAAAGCTCCGCTGGAAGTTATTAGCTCTCAATTAGACAAACAATCTATTTTATTAAATCACGATATTTTTAATGGATTACAAGAGCAGGGTGTTGCAATAGTAAGAGATCCAAGTAATACAACTTGTTCTAATGGGGTACTGCATTATGTAGACGGACATTTCACTATTAAAAAACGTGTGGCTGCACCAGTTTATTTTGATTTATGTAATCAGCCGGAAATGGTTGCGAATGTTGCTAATTATAGAAAAACGGCAGGAGTAACTTTCAGTTTTGTATTTGGAGGTCTTGCTAATGTTACTTGGACAGGAAATAAGACATATACTATGTCATGGCAGCCTTATTCAGGAGCAGCTAATGGGGATCTTTGGAATATTTTCCGTTTCCGTACTGGTACTGGAGGTTTGAATGAGATTGAGTTCGATACTCCGGTAATTATCAAAGGAAAATATAAAATTTGGGTTTCCTATCGTGCACATGCTAAAGCTTCTCCTAATACAAAGGTATTTTTTAATGGGGTACAAACTTCTAGAATTATCAATCAGACTGAATTTCCAAATGACCCTAGTGTTGCCACAACAGGTATAAATGACAGGGTATTAGAATCACAAGGTTACAAACGTCATATATTTCCATTTGTTAAGGGTGATGCTCTCAATTCTAGATTTGTAGGTATTGTAGAAGTATTAACAACTGGAAAACATAAAATTAAGTTTGTTACAGATGCATGTACAGGCTGTAGTGCAGGAGATGCAGACAGGTTTGATATGGTTGAATTCCGTCCGGTAGATATGGATCAGATATGGCCAAAATTTAAACCTGGTTATGGCGGCGGTTTTGTTCAAAGAACCGATGCAACGAAAGGGGATAATGGTAACAGCGGATATTAATATTATAAATGAATATAAGTTCAAACTTAATTAAGTAAAAATGATCATATTAAATTTAAATTATAAAAGACTATTGGTTAGTTTGTTAACTGTAGCTTTAGTTTCTTGTTCTAACCCTTGGGATGATAGGGAAAGCAATGGAGATTCCAATCTGGATGTTACGCTTAATGAAGCCATTACAAATACAGCTGAAGTATCACAGTTTGGGAAATTATTGATCCAAACAGGTTATGATAAAGTTTTGGCCGCTTCAAAAACTTATACTGTTTTCGCACCTACTAATGAAGCACTGGCTAAGGTAGACGCAGCGATACTCAATGATGCTGAGTCGCTTAAAAAATTTGTGGCCAATCACATTGCATTAACTTCTTTTTCATCGGTAAGAAAAAATACTGAGGACAAAATCTTAATGTTAGATGATAAATATTTAATATTCAAAGGAAGTACAGCTATTGGCGATGCTGCTATTGTTACTGCTGATCATTATGCTGCTAATGGAGTGTTTCATATTATTAATAAAGCGCTTACTCCAAAATTAAATATTTGGGAATATATTAATGCTAATAAAGGTACTTCGGCAATGAGTGCGTATTTAGTGTACTTAAAAGAATTCAGTATTTACAAAGAGGATGCTGATGCAAAAGCCAAAGCTGCCACTGGATTTCTTGCAGATTCTTTATCTAATTCCTATTTAAGAAATGTGTATAATCTTAACAATGAGAAAAATTCATATACCCTTTTCTTAATGGAAGATGCCGGTTACAATGCCGAAGTAACTAAAATGAAACCGTATTTGACTAAAACATCAAATGATCCTAAAAAGGATTCAACGGCAATTTACAGTAGCTATTTCACGACTAGAGATTTGGCTTTTCCTAAAGCTTACAAAAAAAGTGAACTACCTAAAACATTAACATCAAGATTTGGAGTTCAGTTTGATGTAGATCAAACGCAGATTGTAGGTGAGCCAATACAGTTAAGTAACGGAATTATTTACATCATGAAAAAAGTTGATGTTAAACTTTCAGACCGTTTAGTTCCTACAGTAATCCAAGGAGAAGCTTATACAGGTTATGGTAATGGATCCCGCAGTAGTTTTTCGTCTCGCGAACTGATAGATCCAACAACTGGACTGCCTTATAACGATATTATGGCGCCAGCTCCCGGTGCGGCTCAGTTTTATATGACTTATGCTGCAAAGGACATGTTCAGTACTACTTATAAGGTGTATTGGCGCGCAATAAACGATCAGTTAACTGTTCCTATTTCTCAGAGATTGCAAGTAGGCGGAAAATTGCAGATAACGGGTATTGTAATTTCGGTGTTAAATCCTTTAAAAGATTTTGGATATAAAGATGTTTTGGTCAAAGATTATAACCCATTCTTGTTAGGCAGTTTTGATATCACTCAATCTGGAAATATTGATTTGATTACATTATGGGCTGGTACTGTGGCCAAAAACCCGCTCACTATTGATTATTTGAAATTTGTTCCAGACGTTAAAAAATAATATATTATAAAAAATTAGTTATGCTAAAAATTATAAAACTAACTTGCCTTGTAAGCCTATTTTTTGCTGGTGGTCTTGAAGCGCAATTGTATGCGCAGACAACAAAGGATTCAACTGCAATAGTTCCCCAGAAAAAAGTACAGGGAATTTTAGTACAAGGTGTTGTTAAAAGTGCAAAAACCAATACAGCTTTATCAGGAATCAATATTGCTGTCGAAGGATTTTCAGCAGCCATTTCCAATAATGACGGTAGTTTTGAAATTCGGGTTCCAAATTTACAGGCACTGCTTACTATTAGCGGGCAGGATTTTCAAACTAAAGTTTACCCTGTTAAAAACAGAAAATCAGGTTTGAATATAGTATTAAGTGAAGCCTATTATTCTCCTACTTATCTTAATGCGAGTTTGCCGTCTGGCGACCTTATGCAGTATAATAATACCAGCGCAGCAAGTGTAGTTAATTTTAAGAAAGAGCAATGGTCAGCTCCTGTAACAGAATCTGTGGCAGGATTTCTTCAGAGCAGAACTACTGGTTTAACCAGTATTAAAAATTCAGGTGCTCCTAATGCAGGCAGTTATTTGGCTTTAAGAGGTTTTAATTCATTATATGGAAGTAATAGACCCTTAATTATTGTAGATGGAATGATTTATGATGATGAAGATTATGGATCTGGAATCATAGCAAATAACGATTCTTCTCCTTTAACGAATATTGATGTTAAAGATATCGAAGACATAACAATTATGAAAGATGGTACTTCATTATATGGAACCAAAGGAGCCAATGGAGTAATAAATATTACAACTACCCGTGCTGCCGAGTTATCAACTAAAATTGATTTCACGATGTATGGAGGAGTTAATCAAACTCCGGATGAAATGCCTTTATTAGATGCTGATGGCTACCGTACTCACCTTTCTCAGTTAGAAGCTACACGTGGTTTATCACAACAGCAAATTGCCAGTTTGCCGTATATGAATGATAATGTTGGTTCTCCAGGGTATTACAAATACCATAATCTGACCAATTGGCAGGATAAAGTTTTTAAATCCAGTATTAATCAAAATTACTTCCTTAAAGTTCGCGGAGGCGATGATATTGCAAAGTTTGGTTTATCTGTAGGTTATCTTGACAGTAAAGGAATAATCGATAAAACAGATTCAAAACGTTACAGTGTTCGCTTGAATGCCGCTTTACGATTAACCGAAAAATTGAGCGTTGATGCTAACCTGTCGTTTATTAACAACCAACAAAACCAATGGAATCAAGCATTTTCAAACACTAGCCCGCTCTATTTAGCACTAACTAAATCTCCTTTATTATCAGAAAACATTGTTAGTGACGCAGGTGAATTTTCTCCTAACTTAGCTGATGTTGATTATTTTAATGTAAGTAATCCCAAAGCTATTTTGACAAACGGATTTGGTACAAATAATAACTACCGCTTTTTTGGTAATTTAAAATTCAATTATGAGTTAAGCAAAGCTTGGAATATTACTTCAATAGTTGGTTTGAGCTTCAATAAAGAAAGAGAATTATTTTTTATACCTGATAAAGGAGTTGCTGATTTTATTTTACCAACTGCAGTTGGTAAAAACAGCTCTGGAAGTGAAGTTCAAACTTATAATGGTCTTTATACAGATACTTTTGCCAGCTACATGAAAAAGTTTTATAATGATCATAATTTAGATGTTCGTTTTGGATTTAGGGCTCAAAGCAATAAAACTGAAACTGATTTAGGCTTAGGATTCAATTCTTCAACCGATGATTTTACTAGTGTAACCGCAAGCTCAAGTTTGCTGCGTGTTGTAGGAGGAGAATTAGGAGAATGGCACTGGTTAAATATGTATGCCAGCGGGAACTATAATTTCCGTAATAAATATTTTCTTACTGCCAATTATGCTGTAGATGGTTCAAGCCGTTTTGGAGATGATCCGGAAACTGGAAAAAGTAAATATGCATTAATGACTTCCATTTCTGGAGCTTGGCTGATTTCATCAGAAGATTTTATGAAAGGTATAAATGATATAGATTATCTTAAATTAAGAGTTGGATTCGGAACAAGCGGAAATGACGATATTGGGAATTATACAGCACAAACTTATTATGTTTCTCAAAATTTATTAGGAATGCAAGGTTTGGTTCGAGGTAATATAGGAAACACTAACTTACAATGGGAGACAGTTTTAAAAACGAATTTAGGAGTAGATTTCGGAGTGTATAAAGAACGTATTAATGGTAGTTTTGATGTGTTTTCAAACAAAACATCTAATATGATTGTTTATGAAAAAACTGCTGCTGAAAATGGATTTGATTCCGTAGAGTCTAATAGCGGTGCAATGCGCACCTATGGGGTTGAATTAGGCATGAATGCCCGTGTAGTTAATACTCCAGATTTTACTTTTGACTTTGGATTTAAAGTAAGCCACTATAATAATGAGGTGCAGAGTTTACCAAGCGGCGATATTCTAACAGAATTTGGCGGTGCTGCTTATTTAACATCAGAAGGTAAAGATGCGAACTTATTTTATGGATTAAGAAGTAATGGAGTTTATAGTACTACTGCAGAAGCTGTTGCAACTGGATTGTCAAAGCGTTTAACAAATGGTGATTTAGTTCCTTTTGGCGGAGGTGATATGCGTTTTACTGATGTTAATGGAGACAAAATTATTGATGATAAAGACCGTGTGGTTATTGGTAATCCAAATGCAGCGGTAACAGGAAGTTTCAATACTGATTTTACCTATAAAAGATTTAGTCTAAAAGCTTTATTTAATTTTTCAGCTGGTAATGACCTTTATAATGGAGTGCGTTACAATCTTGAAAAAATGAGCGGTTATGAAAATCAAAGCGCTGCTGTTGCAAACCGCTGGAGAGCTGAAGGTCAGCAGACAGATATTCCAAAAGCAGTTTGGGGAGATCCAATGGGTAATGCAGTATTTTCAGACAGATGGATTGAAGACGGTTCTTACTTAAGGCTAAAAAACTTAGTGATAGGCTATGATGTGCCTGTGAATGACAGTAAGCACGTTAAGTATATTCAGCTGTATGCTACTGCAAATAACTTGCTGACTTTTACTAAATATCTAGGATTCGATCCTGAATTTAGCGCTACTTCATCCATTTTTGGTCAAGGAGCAGATGTAGGTTTGGTTCCTCAGTTTACAAGTTACCAGCTTGGATTACGTTTAGGACTTTAAAATTATTTTTACAACATAGAGAACAGATCGATGATGACAATAATCAGAAAAAAAACAAAAAAGGTTGCCAAAACTTTCTTATTGGGGATGGCACTACTTCTTAGCCTAAGCTCTTGCGAAGAATATCTGGATGTACAGCCTCAGGATAAACTTGTTGACGAGCAGATGTACCGCAATGTATATGATGCCGATGCTGCAGTTATTGGGATATATGGTAAGTTTATGGGACTTGCAGGCAAATACGTTATGCTTAATGAAATGCGCGCAGACCTAATGACCACAACCGGTAATTCAGATCCCTATTTAAAAGAACTTTCAGAGCAAAATATTTCAGCAGAGAACCCTTATGTAAATCCAAAAGATTTTTACGAGGTTATTCAAAGCTGTAATGATGCCCTTAAAAATTTTGATATTATGGTTGCTGAAAAGAAATTTACACAATCACAATACGATCAGCGTTATGCCGATATCGCCTGTATCCGTTCCTGGATTTATTTACAGTTAGGAATTCAATATGGTACTGTTCCTTATATTACTGAGCCTATAACATCATTAGAGGATGTTAAGGATATCAATAAACACCCAAGACTTTCTTTTAATAAACTTCTTGAAGAACTTGTTAAGTTTACAGAAGCATTGCAGTATAAAGATTTATATGATTCTACCAGCAGCTTATTAACAACTGTTGATGGTTTTTATACAGATAGACTCTTTATTAACAAGCAATGTTTGTTAGGTGATTTACAACTTTGGAAAGGCAACTATCGTCAAGCTGCTGAGCATTACAAAACCGTAATGGAAACAGCTTCATGGAGACCAAGCAGTAATGATCTTTATCAAATATATCGCGTTACATACTCTGATTTTACAGTTGCATATCCAACCGGGCAAGCACAAGATGCTTCAGCATTGATTAATTCAGATACGCAGGGATGGAGATCTATGTTTTCTAGAACTAGAGATGCAACATGGAATTCAGAATGGATTTGGTCACTGCCTTTTGACAGTAGATTTGCACCAAAAAACCCATTTATAGCTATTTTTTCAAAAACTGGAGGTCAATATTTAGCAAAACCATCTCAAAGAGCAATAAATCTTTGGAAAAGTAATACACAAAGTAATGGTATTCCATATGATGCACGCGGTTCAAAAATGACTTATAAAATGGTAGGTAATGATCCTGTTATCATGAAATACCTTTACAAGTATGAAGCTGCAGCCGATGTTTTTAAAACAGATGGAGATTGGTTCTTATACCGCGCCGAAAAATTGCATCTGCGTTATGCAGAAGCAGCTAATAGAGATAATCAGTATAGAATTGCTGATGCAATTTTAAATAATGGGATACTGCGTGCTTTTAATCGTGGAAATCTTTCCGTTAGTGCGGATGATGTAACTAATGCTATGAATACGGTCGTACCAGGAAAAAACCAAAGATCTTTTCCTTATGATTTTGATGCCCGTCAAGGAGAACATCCTTATTATAGAGGTAACTGGTATCGTGGGACAGGTGTTAGAGGCCGCGCAAATTTACCAAACGCTGCTGTTGTTTTGACAGATAGTTTAACATCTATTGAAAATAATATCATCGATGAAGCCGCACTTTCACTTGCTTATGAAGGTAACCGTTGGGAAGATTTAGTTCGTATTTCATTACGCAGAAATAATCCAGCCTTTTTAGCAGATAAAGTGTATGATAAATTAGATAAAGAAGGAAATACTCATGCCGCAGAAGTTCGAGCTAAATTAATGAATATTAATAACTGGTACCTGCCATTTACTTGGAAATAATTTCATGATTTAACCTGTCCATATTTTTAAATTTTCTGTACCGAAAAACCTTAGTTGTGATTTAATATTACAGCTAAGGTTTTGTATTTAAAAACATGTGATAATAATTTTAATGTAGTTTAGTGTGGTGGTATAATATTCTTGTCTTTTTTGACGGCATATATTTCATTTAGGTCAATGATTTTTTGGAATAACAAACAATAAAATTTTAGTGATTTAAAATTCTGTATGTTCGATTGTATGGCTTTATGACAAAACAAAAGGCTGTTCTTTTATAGACTGCACCCAAAAGTTTAGACGAATTTATAATTAATTTTGATAATAATGAGCTCGATATTGTATCGGGCTCATTCCTTTTAGATTAAGTTTTATTCTCTCATTATTATAGTAATCTATATATTCGATTATTTCTTGTTTCAATTGATTAATAGAGCTGTATTTTTTAAGATAAAAAAGTTCAGATTTCAGGATTCCAAAGAAGTTTTCAATAATAGCATTGTCAAGACAATTTCCTTTTCTAGACATGCTTTGTTTAATTCCTTTTTGCTTTAATAAATACTGATATTGTTTCATTTGGTATTGCCATCCTTGATCTGAGTGCAAGATCAAATTTGTGTTATTTGATATTTTCCTAAATGATTTTTTAAGCATATTGACTATTTGATTAAAATGGGGTTTCTCAGATAATTCATAACTTATTATTTCTCCAATGAATTACCCCGAGGCAGAGCCTCGAGGTATCGCATTACTCAAAAGACAACCGTAGCTGATTTTTGTTAAACGATTTGTAAACAGTCTTTTCTTCTCCTTGATTTTGAATGTATTTCTGAATCACATTCTCATTACCATACTGACCAACCGTATTTACATAATATCCACTCGTCCAAAAATTACCTCCCCATAACTTACTTTTAACTTCTGGATGTAAACGAAAGAGCTCTTTTGCTGTAATACTTTTTACTGTCCTGACAATAATTTCAACAGAAATCTTTGGCACGCTTTGTATCAAAAAATGTACATGATTTTCATCTGCTCCTATCTCAACAAAATGAATTTCATATCGTTCCGAAATATTTCTACAAACTTCTACCAAACTCAGTTCTACATCCTCCGATAAAACATTTCTTCGATATTTTATCGGACAAACCAAATGATAAAGCAACAAGCTTTTATTATGCCGTTTGAAAATATGTTCACTCATCAAACAAATATACTAATCTTTGCGCATCACCCCGAGGCAGAGCCTCGAGGAATTCTTTTGATTAAATAAATCAATAATTGGAGAGAGATACAATTTACTTCCTGAGACGCTAAATTCAGTGATATCTGTTGCCCATTTTTCATTAGGTTTAACAGCCTTAAAATTACGCTGTAATATATTTGGGGCAATCTTCCCTTGTTCTCCTTTATATGATTTATATTTCTTGATTCGTATTAAACTCTTTAATCCTAAAACTTTCATTAGACGCAGTACAGTTTTGTGATTAATTACTATGCCTTTTTGTTTGATCAATAAAGTAATTCGCCTGTAACCTAATCTGCCTTTATGATGGTTGAAAATCTGTTTAATTAATTGCTTTATCTCTTGATATTTATCTATTGACTGACATTTCTTTTCATAGTAATAATATGTACTTCTAACCATATTTATACAATTTAGTAAAAGATCTAAATCATATTTATGCCTTAATTCCGTTATGGTTTTAGCTTTTTGTTTTGATTGGCTTGTTCGGCTTGAACTAAGGCATTGAACTTTTTTAGAATTTCGTTTTCTGCTCGCAGATACTCTAATTCCTTTAATAGTTCTTCTTCTCTTGTTAAAGGTTTGTCTGTTTTTCTTTGTTTTCTTTTAAAATTCATAACAATTGGTCTGCCTTTGGCTTTAGGTTTTAAGCCTGTTAAACCTTCTTCAGTATAACGAATTTGCCAACGTCTTATCATTGCACTTGACGGAATATTGAACAACAAACAAGCTTTACTCAAAGATAATGACTTGTTTTTAATAGTTTTTAGAACTTTTAATTTAAACTCTGCGCTATAATTTTTATTTTTTTGTATTGGCAAAAGACCTTTGTTGCCAAATTCAAGATAGCGACTAATCCAATCTTTAAGACCAGTTTTCCCAATACCATTTTCTTTTGCGACAACAGTTATTGCTTGATGCTTTTTTAAAACCTCATTTACACATCGAAGTTTAAATTCATAACCATACTTGACTTTTCTTTCCATAAAAATGCCCCCAAATAGTGTCTAACTTTTTGGGGGCAGTGCATTTAGGAACAGCCTCTTTGTTATCTAGAAATATATGGCAGTGCATTTCTACGCACAATATATTATTATAGATTAGCAACTAACCAGTCACCAACTTCGCTGGTTGAATATGCTTTTGCACCTTTTCCAGCCAAATCTTCAGTAACAATTCCCTGTTCTAATGACTTGTTTACAACAGCTCTGATGGCTTCAGCTTCGTCTTTTAATCCGAAAGCGTCTTCAAACATCATGGCAGCAGATAAAACAGTTGCCAATGGATTAGCAATATTCAATCCAGTTGCTTGCGGGTAAGAACCATGAATTGGCTCATAAAGAGAAGTATGCTCTCCAACAGATGCAGACGGCATTAATCCCATAGAGCCTGAAATCACAGACGCTTCATCAGTTAAAATATCTCCGAACAAGTTTTCAGTAATCAATACATCATAAGAGTTTGGCCATTGTACCAAACGCATTGCAACAGCATCAACAAACTCGTAAGAAACGGTAACTTCTGGGTAATCTTTTTCCATAGCTTGTACTGTTTCTCTCCACAAACGGGAAGTTTCTAGTACGTTTGCTTTGTCCACACAGCATAATTTTTTTGAACGCGTCATAGCCAGTTCAAATCCTTTTTTAGCCAAACGCTGTACTTCAGCTCTAGTGTATACACAGTTGTCAAAAGCAGTGTCTCCGCCGTCTTTTCTTCCTTTTTCACCAAAATAGATTCCGCCGGTTAATTCTCTTAGGAAAACTAAATCCGTTCCTTCGATTCTTTCTCTTTTTAATGGAGAATTGTCAATCAAAGAAGGGAAAGTAAAAGTCGGACGTACATTAGCAAACAAACCTAATTTTTTACGCATCAATAACAAACCTTGCTCTGGTCTTACCGGCGCGCTTGGATCATTATCATATTTTGGGTGTCCGATAGCTCCAAAAAGAACAGCATCGGCAGCCATACAAACTTCGTGAGTCTCATCTGGGTAAGGCACTCCAACAGCATCAATAGCACAAGCTCCAGTAAGTGCTGGAGTCCAAGTGATTTCATGGTTGAATTTTTTAGCAATAGCATCAGATACTTTAACTGCTTCGTTAACTACTTCTGGTCCGATTCCGTCTCCGGCTAAAAGGGCAATGTTGAATTTCATTTTTTTTAAGTTTTAAGTTTCTGAGTTACAAAGATTCTAAGTTTTTTGCTTAGTCTTTTTTAAATATTTTTTAGTTTTATAGTTGTATACGTTACTTAATTACCAATATTTTAAGAAAGTTTAGAAAATCTTAGCAACTTACAATCTTGGTAACTTAGCAACTTTTTTAATGAATCACATTCAGCATTTTTTGTGTTGCAATGATTGCAGCCACAGTCTGGTCTGAATCTAATCCTCTTGTTTTAAATTTCTTTTCGTTGTCTGTCCAAGTGATAATCGTTTCGCACAAAGCATCCGAGCTGCTTCCAGGAGGTATGCGAACTACATAATCGATCAGTTTTGGCAGAGTCATTTTTCTGCCTTTATATATTTTTGAAAGTGCATTCATAAAAGCATCAAACTGACCATCACCCTGTGCACTTTCTTCAAAAACTTCACCGTCAATTTTTAGGCAGAGTGTTGTCGAAGGGCGCAGTCCTTTGGCATGAGATAATAAATACGATTCCACTACAACTTTTTCCTTATACGTCTGGCTGTCCAAAACATCTGAAATGATGTATGGCAGATCTTCTTTGGTAACTGTTTCTTTTTTGTCGCCCAGTTCAATTATTCTCTGAGTAACTAATTTCAAATCTTCAGGGTTTAGTTTTAATCCTAATTCCTGCAGATTTTTTTCGATATTGGCTTTGCCTGATGTTTTTCCTAAAGCATATTTTCGTTTTCTCCCAAAACGTTCTGGAAGCAGATCATTAAAATATAAATTGTTTTTATTGTCTCCATCTGCATGAATTCCTGCAGTTTGTGTAAAAACATTGTCGCCAACGATAGGTTTGTTGGCAGGGATTCTATAACCTGTAAAAGTCTCAACCAGTTTGCTTACCGAGTATAAGGACGATTCTTTAATATTGATTTTCACCTCTGGAATAAAATCATTAATCACCGCAACCGTACTTTCCAGCGGTGCATTTCCAGCACGTTCTCCCATTCCGTTTACAGTAACATGCAGTCCGCTGATACCTGCTTTTATGGCTTCCATCACATTAGCAACACTCAGATCATAATCGTTGTGTGCGTGAAAATCAAAATGTATGTTAGGGTATTTTGAGGTAATTTTTGAAATAAATTCGAAAGTGTCTGATGGAATCAAAACTCCCAAAGTATCAGGCAGCAATATTCTTTTGATAGGCTGAGTCGTTAAAAAATCTAAATATTGAAAAACATATTCTGGAGAATTACGCATGCCATTACTCCAGTCTTCAAGATATACATTAGTAGCAATTCCGTTTTCATTTGCCAATGCAATAGACTGTGCAATTTCGGAAAAATGCTGTTCAGGTGTTTTTTTTAACTGATGAGTCAAATGGTTCAAAGAACCTTTCGTCAAAAGATTCTGTACTTTCGCTCCCGCTTTTTTCATCCATTCGATAGAAATGCCGCCATCTACAAAAGCCAATACTTCGATACGATTCGTATAGCCTTTTTCTGCGGCCCATGACATGATGCCGCTTACCCCTTGAAATTCACCTTCGCTCACACGAGCCGATGCAATTTCAATACGGTCAATATGTAATTCTTCAAGCAATAATTGCGCAATGGTTAATTTTTCTGCTGCCGAAAAGGATACTCCCGAGGTTTGTTCACCATCTCGAAGCGTCGTATCCATTATTTCAATTTTTCTTTTTTCCATTATTGTTTAATTATTGACTTATATTTTTTGTGTCAATTTTGGTTGTCAAAAGCCTTATGTCGAGCTTTAACAGATTTGTTTTTTATAATTCTTTAGGCGTGCCACCAATACAAAAACGGCAAAAGCTACTTTGTACATAGCCGTTTTTTATTGCTGTCGGGCTTTACGCTGCAATCTTTTTTATAAAATTCCAAGCTCCATTTTATAAAAAAGGATTTCCGCTTCAATCCCTCACGCGGTCGTCCGAAGAGAATTTATTGATTAAATATTATATTCTGCCTCGCACTTCATTTAATTTCATTGTCATCGAAATCGCTTCCGTTTCTACCCAATGATTATATTCTTCAATTGCTTTTAATCGCAAATCATTGTCTAAATAACCTTCTTCCACCATTTGAGGTGAACCGGCAACTTTAGACCAAATACCTATTTTCGATTTGTAATCTTCTCTTACTTTGGTATAAAACTCATCCGAATTGATTTTTTCAACCGAATGAAAGCCTACTTCTTCTAATAAAGCTGGCAAATCTTCTGCAATTCTATTGTTCATTCCGGCGTCCTGTCTCCATTTCAAGAATATATTATAAAATTCCTGCATGCTTTCCGGAGGCAAAGGATTCCAGTTTAAGTTTGTATGATCATAGTCCAAAATCGAAATCTGACCATTTGGTTTCAGCAACGATTTCATTTTTACTAAAGCCTCTTTCGGATTATTCAGCCATTGCAGCGTTCTTGCTGAAACGATTAAATCAAATTTTTCTTCAGGATTAAAATCGAATAAATCAATATGAATTAATTCCAGATTAGTTACTTCTTTATGTAATTCACGTCCATTTAAAATCAAACTTTCGGTGTTATCAATTCCAGTGACTTTTCCGTTTTCGCCAACTATGTTTGCAATATCTTTTGAAATAAAACCAGTAGCACATCCAATATCCAGAACTTTCATCCCTGGTTTCAGAATAGAAGACAAATGCCTGTAATCATTGGCAAGGCTTCTATCAAATACCTTAGTAGATTCCTGTCCGTCTCTTTGGATATGTTTGTTAGCTTTCATTTGTCTTAAAAATGCTATTTATTCTCCAAAACCATTTCATAATGTTCTACAACCGGAAACGGATTATAATAAGGATGCAACAATTTTTTCCATTCTAAATACGCTTCGGATTCTCTAAATCCAATGGTATGATCTTCTAATTTTTCCCAATCAACCAACAATAAATATTTGTTTTCTTCCTCGATAGATTTTCTTAAACTATGATTTAAATAACCTGGAATGGACTGTATATATTGACTGGCAATGGTAAAATCTTTTTCAAAATGAACTTCTTCTCCTTTGATTACCTGTAGAACAGCCACTTCTAAAACCATATGTATTTTATTTATAAACCCGACAGATTTTTTAAAACCTGTCGGGTGTTATTAAAATTAACCTGTAATTTTTATAATCTTAGTAAGGAAGTTTGTCAGCAAAAGCTACAATATCTTCTTTAATATTCTGTAAATAATCAATATCATCAAATCCGTTGATCATATTGTTCTTTTTGTATCCGTTGATATTGAAAGATTCTTTTTCGCCAGTACTTAATAAAGTAATAGTCTGTGCTGGTAAGTTAATTTCCAATTCTGTTTTTGGATCAGCTTCGATTGCTTTGAAAATTGTCTCAGCAAATTCAGGGCTTACCTGTACTGGCAAAACACCAATGTTCAGACAGTTTCCTTTGAAAATATCTGCAAAGAATGAAGAAACAACAGCACGGAATCCGTAATCGTAAACTGCCCATGCAGCGTGCTCACGAGAGGAACCTGAACCAAAATTTTTTCCTCCAACCAAGATTTTTCCTGAGTAAGTTGAATCGTTTAAAACGAAATCTGCTTTCGGAGTATCGTCTCCATTGTATCTCCAGTCACGGAAAAGGTTGTCTCCAAAACCTTCACGCTTTGTAGCTTTCAGGAAACGGGCTGGGATGATTTGATCTGTATCTACGTTTTCTATCGGTAGTGGCACTGCACTACTGGTAAGGATATTAAATTTATCGTATGCCATTTGATTTTTGATTTTTGATTAACGATTTCTGATTTTAGATTTAAAATAAAAATCGTTAATGTTTTTTGTAAAATGTAAATTGAATTTTAAAATATTTTGATGCGGTTAACGAAATCTGAAATCAAAAATCGTTGATCTGCATTCATAAATCCTTTAAAAAAGCTCTCTAGGATCTGTTAATTTTCCAGTAACAGCAGCGGCAGCGGCCATAATTGGACTCGCAAGAAGCGTTCTTGAACCAGGACCCTGACGGCCTTCGAAGTTTCTGTTGGAAGTACTTACTGCATATTTCCCAGCAGGAACTTTATCATCATTCATTGCCAAACAAGCAGAACATCCTGGCTGACGCAATACAAATCCTGCATCAGTTAAAATATCCAAAATACCTTCTTCTTTAATTTGTGCTTCAACTACGTGAGAACCTGGAACTAACCAAGCAGTAACGTTGTCTGCTTTTTTACGGCCTTTTACAATTTCAGCGAAAGCTCTAAAATCTTCAATACGTCCGTTTGTACAGCTTCCCAAGAAAACATAATCGATTTGTTTACCGATCATTACATCATCCTCCTGAAAGCCCATATAAGCTAACGATTTTTTATAAGTTTCCTCACCGCCTTCTACTTGGTTAGCGTTTGGAATATGTTTAGTGATGCCAATTCCCATTCCAGGATTTGTACCATAAGTAATCATTGGTTCGATATCTTCCGCTTTGATGTTTAATTCAGCATCAAAAATAGCATCAGCATCGGTTTTCAACGTTTTCCAGTATTCAACTGCTTTAGTCCAAGCTTCACCTTTAGGAGCATATAATCTTCCTTCAAGGAAATCAAAAGTAGTCTGGTCAGGAGCAATCATACCTCCACGGGCACCCATTTCGATACTTAGATTACAAACCGTCATACGGCCTTCCATTGTCATTTCTTCGAATACATTTCCTGCATATTCAGCGAAATATCCTGTACCTCCAGAAGTAGTCAATTGAGCAATAATATAAAGAGCAACGTCTTTTGGTCCCACACCTTTGCTTAATTTACCATTTACGTTGATACGCATTTTCTTTGGCTTAGGCTGCATAATACATTGAGTAGAAAGTACCATTTCAACCTCAGAAGTTCCAATACCAAAAGCAATCGCTCCAAAAGCACCGTGAGTAGAAGTGTGTGAATCCCCACAAACAATAGTTGCACCTGGCAAAGTAATTCCGTTTTCTGGACCTACTACGTGTACAATTCCATTTTTTTGATGACCCAATCCCCAGTGAGAAATTCCGTATTCAGCTGAATTATCTTCCAATGCCTGTAATTGATTGGCAGAAAGTGCATCAGCAACAGGTAAATGCTGGTTTATAGTTGGTGTATTGTGATCGGCAGTAGCAAAAGTACGTTCTGGGTATAAAACCTTTACGTTTCTGGATTTTAATCCTAAAAATGCAACAGGGCTCGTAACTTCATGAATGAAATGGCGGTCAATAAAAAACACATCTGGCCCATCTTCAATTTTACGCACTACATGTGAATCCCATACTTTGTCAAATAATGTCTTACTCATTTTGTTTTTTTTTAATTGTAATTGGTATAACCACAGAAACTTTGGTGTAATTATAATAGAAGTTCAAAAGTAAAAAAAAGTTATATTGCCGTCAATTGCCATATTTGGTTTTATACGATACCCAAACATTTCTGTATTTTGGACAGCAAACTTTTACTGCTTTATTTTAGAAAGTGTACTATTTACTATAGCCGATACTTTTTTTTAAATCGAATAACTAACACTAGGTTTACTGTTGTTTTTAATAATTGGCAAATTTATCGCTATTGTGTTATAAAATAGCGGTTTTTGGTTTAAAAAATATAACATTTTAAAATAAAATAGTAACAAATGCCGGTTGTGAATTTTGGTTTATGTTCTATTTTTGACAAAGTAATTTTGTCTTTTTTAAAGGAAATATTATTAATAAAAATGATTTTTTTTGAAAAAATACTACGACATCCAAAAAGGAGATATTTTGGTTTTTTAAGAAAATTTATAAGAAGTTTTATTGTTTTTTGAAAGGGATGTAGATTTATTTAAGATACAAAAAATAAGCTAATCTGTAAGTGTTTTTTGCGTGCTAATTTTCACATATTGAGTTATGCATTTTATAAATTGTTTGTTGATAAATTAAGCTGGAATACCCCAAAAAAATCCCTAATTTTGAAATTCACTTTTTGTAATTTTAGAAAATTACAATCACTTCATTTGCAATTATGTACTTAATATTCGATACCGAAACTACTGGATTACCTAAGCGTTGGGATGCGCCCATCACAGATTCTGATAACTGGCCCCGCTGTATACAAATCGCCTGGCAGTTGCACGACGAGATGGGAACACTTATCGAACATCAGGATTATTTGGTAAAGCCGGAGGGGTTTAATATTCCCTATGATGCCGAGCGTATTCACGGAATTTCGACCGAATTGGCGCTGGCCGAAGGAATTTCTTTGGCCGAAGTTTTGGATAAATTCAATGTTGCATTAGGAAAAGCAAAATTTATTGTAGGGCAGAATTTAGGTTTCGACGTTAATATTATGGGAGCCGAACTGCACCGAATGGGAGTGGATTCTCCAATGAGTTCGATGCCGGTTCTGGACACCTGTACCGAAGTGACAGCTTCGTTGTTGAAACTGCCTGGTGGTCGTGGAGGAAAATTCAAATTGCCAACATTAACAGAATTACACGAATATTTATTCAGCGTTCCTTTTGCGGAAGCGCACAACGCAACTGCCGATGTTGAGGCAACTACACGCTGTTTCTTAGAGTTAATCCGTCGTGAAGTTTTTACCAAAGAAGAGCTCGATGTTCCAAAGGATTATTTCGAAGCCTTTCAAAATAAAAACCCGAAGGAAATTCCGTTAATCGGATTAAAACATATCAATTTAAAAAAAGCTTCGGATGCTGTTAGAGAACAGCTGAAAGCATTAGCTTCGGATGATAAACAGACCGTAGTTTCTGATTCGGACAAGCAAGGATTAAAAGAAGCCAAGTTTGCGCATTTGCACAATCATACACAGTTTTCGGTTTTGCAGTCGACTATCGGAATTGGGAATTTGGTATCGGCTACAGCTAAAAACAAATTTCCCGCAGTTTCGATGACCGATACTGGAAACATGATGGGGGCTTTCCATTTTGTGAGTGCAGTGATGAATCACAACAAAGGGGCTTCTGCCAAAAATAAAGCTTTGACCGAGGCTGGCGAAGAACCAACCGAAACCGAAATCAAACCTATTGTAGGCTGTGAATTCAATATTTGTGACAATCATTTGGATAAGTCCAAAAAAGACAATGGTTACCAAGTTGTTTTATTGGCCAAAAATAAAAATGGGTATCATAATCTGGCCAAAATGGCTTCTATCGCTTATGTGAATGGTTTTTATTATGTGCCAAGAATTGACAGAACCGTTGTCGAAAAATACAAGGAAGACATCATGGTGCTGTCTGGAAATTTATACGGAGAGATTCCGAGTAAAATTCTGAATATTGGTGAAAACCAAGCCGAAGAAGCTTTGATTTGGTGGAAAGAACAATTTGGAGATGATTTTTATCTCGAAATAATGCGCCACAATCAGGAGGATGAAAACCGTGTCAATAAAACCTTGATTGAGTTCTCACAAAAGCACAATGTTAAATTAATTGCGACCAATAATACTTTTTATTTAAACAAGGAAGATGCCAATGCGCACGATATTTTATTGTGTGTAAAAGACGGAGAAAAACAAGCCACACCAATTGGCCGTGGTCGAGGATATCGTTACGGACTGCCGAATCAGGAGTATTATTATAAGTCGGAAGAGGAGATGAAAAAACTCTTTTCGGATTTGCCCGAAGCTATTATCAACATTCAGGAAATTGTAGACAAGGTTGAAACATACTCGCTCTATCGCGATGTATTACTTCCAAAATACGACATTCCCGAAGAATTTGTTGATCCCGAAGACGAAAAAGACAATGGTGTTCGCGGTGAAAATGCCTATTTGAGAGAATTGACGATGATAGGTGCTAGAAAAAGATACGGTGAGATTACCGAATCGATTCAGGAACGTCTGGATTTTGAGTTATTGACGATTTCGAATTCCGGATATCCGGGTTACTTTTTGATTGTACAGGATTTCATTGCCGAAGCCCGAAAAATGGATGTTTCGGTTGGACCGGGACGTGGATCTGCAGCGGGGTCAGCAGTGGCGTATTGTTTGGGAATTACCAATATAGACCCAATTAAATATGACTTACTTTTTGAGCGTTTCCTAAACCCGGATCGTGTATCGATGCCCGATATTGATATCGATTTTGATGACGAGGGGCGTGGCCGTGTAATGGATTATGTAATCAATAAATACGGTGCCAATCAGGTGGCACAGATTATCACATATGGTAAAATGGCAACCAAATCGGCTATTCGTGATACGGCTCGTGTATTGGATCTGCCGTTGTTTGAAGCCGATAGAATTGCAAAACTGATTCCCGGAATGATGCCTTCCAAATGGAATTTGGCGCGTTTCCTTTCTGAATCAGAAGATGAGGTTAAAAAAGCATTAAAAGGGGCTGATGAATTTGAATTGGTAAAAGAATTAATCGCTATTGCCAACGAAGATGATCTGGCTGGAGAAACCATTCAGCAGGCAAAAATTCTGGAAGGTTCTATGCGAAATACCGGTATTCATGCGTGCGGTGTGATTATCACGCCATCGGATATTACCAATTATGTGCCTGTTACCACTGCCAAAGATTCTGATTTATATGTAACGCAGTTTGATAACTCGGTTGCAGAGAGTGCGGGACTGCTGAAGATGGACTTCTTGGGTCTGAAGACCCTGACCCTGATTAAGGACACGGTAAAACTGGTAAAATACCGAACCGGAATTGAACTCGATCCCGACACTTTCCCGATTGACGATGTCAAAACCTATGAGCTGTTCCAAAGAGGTGAAACCGTCGGAATCTTCCAATATGAGTCACCTGGGATGCAGAAATACATGAAGGATCTGAAGCCAACAGTTTTTGGGGATTTAATTGCAATGAACGCCTTGTATCGTCCGGGACCTTTGGAGTACATTCCGTCTTTCGTTCGAAGAAAAAATGGTGATGAGGAAATCCAATACGATCTCGATGCCTGTGCGGAATATTTGTCAGAGACTTATGGAATTACTGTTTATCAGGAGCAGGTAATGCTTTTGTCCCAGTCGCTGGCAGGATTTACCAAAGGTGAAGCCGACGTTTTGCGTAAAGCGATGGGAAAAAAACAAAAGGACGTTCTGGATAAAATGAAACCTAAATTTGTCGAGCAGGCTTCTGCCAAAGGCCATGACGCAAAGGTTTTGGAGAAAATCTGGAAAGACTGGGAAGCTTTTGCTAGTTACGCCTTTAATAAATCGCACTCGACCTGTTATGCATGGATTGCGTACCAAACCGCTTTCCTGAAAGCGCATTATCCAGCCGAATATATGGCGGCGGTACTTTCGAATAACATGAATGATATCAAGCAGGTATCGTTTTTTATGGAAGAATGTAAACGTATGGGACTTCAGGTTTTGGGGCCTTGCGTGAACGAGTCGTATTATAAATTTACGGTAAATGATGATTATGCGGTTCGTTTCGGAATGGGTGCTATAAAAGGTGTTGGATCCGGTGCTGTTGCCACGATTGTCGAAAACAGAAAAGACGGAAAATACAAGTCAATTTTTGATTTGGCGAAACGTATCGATCTGCGTGCCGCTAATAAAAAAGCGATTGAAAACCTGGCATTGGCTGGAGGTTTTGACTCGTTTGAAGGAACTACAAGAGCACAGTATTTTCACGATGATGGCGACGGAATTACCTTTTACGAAAAAGCCATGCGCTATGGTTCCAAGTATCAGGAAAACGAAAATTCCTCACAGGTAAGTCTGTTTGGCGAAAGCAGTGATGTACAGATTGCCGAACCGGTTGTGCCTCCGTGTGAAGACTGGAGCACGATGGAAAAATTGGCCAAGGAAAAAGATGTGGTAGGGATTTATATTTCGGGGCATCCATTGGACGACTATAAATTTGAGATGAAATATTTCTGTAATGCCAAGCTTGAGGCTTTGAAAAATATGGAACAGTATGTAGGCAAGAACCTGACTTTTGGCGGAATTATTACAAACGTTCAGCACCGGGTTGCAAAGAACGGAAAAGGATGGGGGACTTTTGTTCTTGAAGGATATGACGAAAGTTATGAATTTAAAATTTTTGGAGAAGAGTATTTAAAGTTTAGGCATTTCTTTATTCAGAACAATTTCACTTTCATGAAAGTGCTGATTAAGGAAGGCTGGGTGAATCAGGAAACCGGTAAAAAAGCAGAACCTAGAATGCAGTTTGTTTTGGTGCAGTATCTGCAGGATGTACTGAGCACTTTTGCTAAAAAATTGATTCTTTTGTTGAATATTAAAGATATTGAAGCTGAATTTGTTCATAAGCTGAATCATCTTTTCCAAGAGTATAAAGGCGACAATACTGTAGCTTTTGAAATCATGGAACTCGAAAAAATAAAACGAGTAGTTGAAACCACTCCCGAGTTTGAAGCAGATGAAGAAGCATTCGTGGATGAAAATGAAGAAGCAGGTGAAATAATCGAAGCCAAACAAGTCACTGAAGTCGAAGAAATAAAAGTAGTTACTAAATTAGCGATGCCTAGCCGAAAACTAAAAATTCAGATTTCGAATGAGCTTTTATTTGAACTAGAGAAAATGCAGATTAATTTTAAATTAAATTAGATTTCTTGAATGTGATTTTTGTGAAGTCCTGTTGTAAAAAACTGTTAAAAACATAGATTAAAAGCATTTTTTTAATTAAATTATAGTATTAGTATTTCTTTTTTAATTTGTTTAAATAATTATTTTTGTAATATAAATAAATAATTATTTGAATTTTAGTAATAAATATAAATTTTTATTAAAAAAATTAACTGATTAGTGTTTATTTTTGTTATTTTTTCATCGATTCACGAAGTGTCTGTAAATTAAGTATATTTTTGTCTGAAATTAAATTTTAAAAATGAAGACAAAAATATTTTTATTGGGATTATTGGCTTCTGCTATGACTGTGGCAGGGCAAACAACTAACAACACTACAGATAGTAAAAAAGAAACTTGGTATTTCAAATTAGGAGGTTCTTATTTTATACAAACTGCAGCAACTGAATTTCCAACTGTTAACGGTTCAGCTCCAAACACAGATGTATATGCTGCAAATGGGACTACTTTGGTTTCTAGAGAAACAAATCATGGTTCTTTTGGAGAAGGATTTCGTACAGGTTTAAATGTAGGATACCGTTTTTCACCGCGTTTGGGTGTCGAAATGGGATTTAATTATTTCTCAGGAAAAAACAAAACTATGGTTGAAACAGTTAACAGATTAGTTTTTGCTGGACCAGTTTTTGTATCAGGAACTGCCGAAGGTAAAATTACAGCTTTCGATTTAGCGCCTGCGGTTGTTTTGTTTTTAGGTGAAACTAACGGCTTTGAACCATATACTAAAGTAGGAGTGATTGTTCCTGTTCATGGAGATTTAACTATTGAAACAAAAAGAACATATACTACACCTGCTGGTGCTCTAAATACTTATGCAAAAGATGTAGTATTGCCAAATCCGACTGTTGGTTTTATGGCAGCTTTAGGAACATCGTACAAAGTAGGTAAAAATATTTCTCTTTTTGCAGAGCTAGAATACCGTAATTTTACTGTTCATGGAAAATCAAAAGAAACAAAGGAATATACAGAAAATGGTGTAGATAAATTAAATACTCCTACTACATTTCGTCCTGACGCATCCTATTCTGCAAGTCATATGAATTATGTTGACCAAATCAATACAACTTCAAATAGTAAAGTAACGAATGCTGCTGGTTTTGATAATACAAAGGCTACCGATGATATTAGTTCATACGTTGGAATTTCCGGTTTAGGTTTTACTTTTGGCTTGAAATACAGTCTGTAATCAAATACTGTTAAAATATATTGAAAGACTTTCTGAAAAGAGGGTCTTTTTTTTTGAAAAAAACATCTTGAATGCATAAATGCCCTAGCCTTGATGGTCGAATTGCTCTCGCAATTACCTTTCCTGCAGGGGTTCGACAGGAAAGATACAGGGGACAGCAGGAAATAGTTCCTTATCATTTTTGAAAATAGCAATTAGCAATACATTTATAATGAAAACTAATTTAGGAATGGCGTTTGGTTGGTTTTTAATTTCTAAATTTGTAGTCTAGTTAAAATAATTAATATTTTAAACATAAAATAAAAATAGTATGGCATTAGCAATAACAGATGCTACTTTTGATGAAGTAGTTTTGAAGTCAGATAAACCGGTAATGGTAGATTTTTGGGCAGCATGGTGCGGGCCTTGTAGAATGGTAGGGCCAATCATTGACGAACTAAGCAGCGAGTATGAAGGGAAAGTTGTTGTAGGGAAAGTTGATGTTGACGCAAACCAGGAATTTGCTGCAAAATATGGTGTTAGAAATATCCCGACAGTATTAGTTTTTCATAACGGAGAAGTAGTTGGAAAACAAGTTGGAGTAGCTCCAAAACAAACATATGCTGATAGTTTAGATGCTTTATTGTAATCTAAATTGAAATAAGCTGAAAAGGTCTGACGAAAGTCGGGCCTTTTTGTTTTTAAATATTTTGTTGTGTTAGGATTTTTATAGTTAAGCATAATGATACTTAATTAATGGATTGCTTTTAAATTGTTATTAGCACGATGTAGTGTGTTCAAACTTTTTTATACATTTGGAATATGAAGATCGAATCGCAGATAGAAAAAATATCCAGTTTTCAGCATTTGGAACTGCTGGCCAATCAAGTGGTGGAAGGCTTTATTTCGGGAATGCACAAAAGTCCTTTCCATGGATTTTCAGCTGAATTTGCTGAGCATAAAGTGTATAATACAGGGGAAAGCACCAAGCATATTGACTGGAAGTTATTTGCCAAAACAGACCGTTTGTATACCAAATGTTTTGAGGAAGAGACCAATTTGAGATGCCATATTATCATTGACAATTCCTCGTCGATGCATTATCCTAAATTGAAGGACAATCAGCCGTTTTATGAAAGCAAAATAGGTTTTTCGGTATTGGCATCGGCAGTTTTAATGAACCTGCTGAAAAAACAGCGTGATGCTGTGGGATTAAGCATTTTTTCAGACAGTTATGAATATTATGCACCAGAGAAAGGAAGCGACCGCCATCACAGAATGATATTGAATAAGCTGGAAGGTCTTTTGGAAGTCACCAAAGAAAAAAAACAGACAGATACGATCACCTATTTGCATCAGATTGCTGAGAAAATTCATCGCCGTTCGATGATAATTCTCTTTACCGATATGTTTCAGGGTGAAAATGAAGAAAAGCTTTTTAATGCGTTGCAGCATTTGAAACACGACAAGCACAAAGTGGTTTTGTTTCATGTTGTTGATAACGAAACGGAACTTAAATTTGATTTTGACAATGCCCCGAGAAAGTTTATTGATGTCGAAACAGGAGATGAGGTAGTGATTTTTGCAGATAATGTGAAAGAGGAATATGAAAAAAAAGTTGATGCATACTTTAAAAAGCTGGCGTTAACCTGTGCTCAGAATAAAATAAAGTACATTCCTGTGGGGGTTAACGAAAGTTTTGAAAAGATTTTGACAGCCTACCTTGTTGAAAAACAAAAGTTTGGGTAAACGGTATAAATTTTTTTTTAAATTCTCTAATAAAAGGCTTGCGTAAACGAAAATCTATTGTATCTTTGCCACCGCAATAAAGCAGAGGTTTGGTAGTTCAGTTGGTTAGAATACATGCCTGTCACGCATGGGGTCGCGGGTTCGAGTCCCGTCCAGACCGCAATATTGGGAAAAGCCTTTCGTAACAGAAAGGCTTTTTTGCCCAAATACGGTATCTAAAGCTAGTTGTGTTGTTTCTCGTCCAATAATAATGACGGGATCGGTTTGTAGTTAGACCAATGAAAAGCTTTCCACTTTGTGGATAGCTTTTTTGATTTTAAGGGAGTTATAATTTTTTTTTGATTCTTGTGTTATAAAATAGTTGCGTAAACAAAAAAATATTGTATTTTTGCACTCGCAATAAAACAGGGTTTGGTAGTTCAGTTGGTTAGAATACATGCCTGTCACGCATGGGGTCGCGGGTTCGAGTCCCGTCCAGACCGCAAATATTGTTTAAAGAGGCTGTCCGAAAAAGACAGCTTTTTTTATGCGGCAAATTTCAGGAATCGATTTTGGATTGGTTGATTAATGAAAAAACATTCTGTTACAGTATTTATACTATTTAGACATATTAAACAGTCTGATTTAAATAAAGAAATAGTCAAAACTGCATAGATTTTTAACAAACTTTTCAGTTATCAATTCTTTGACTATCTGATCTAATTTAATTTTAAGTTCTTCCATTGTTTTGTAGATTTTGTTAGTAATTTTCCTTTTCATATTAAGCCAAACAAGTTCTGCTGGATTGAGTTCTGGAGAATATGGTGGAAGAAAAATAAGTATTATGTTTTCTGGAATGATTAACGCTTTTCCTTTGTGAAAAGCACCATTATCTAAAATAACTACTTTTAATTCTTCGGGTTTCTTTTTTGACAATTCGTTTAAGAATATTTGAAAATTATCCCCATTACAATACGGCAATTCTATTACTAAACTATCCCCGTTGATTGGGGAAAATGCTCCAAAAATATAGGTTGATCTGAATATGTTTTGGTAAGTGCAAATGGGCTTTACCCCTTTTGCCGTTAAGGCTCTGCCGTTTCTGGTAAATAATCCAAATCGGCTTTCGTCTTGCACGTAAAGATTAAAATGAGTGAATTTTTCTGAAACATTTTTTAATGTATAATCAAGAATTATTGAGAAGTTTTTTTAAAAGATTCCACAGCGTTGAGGTCTTTTTTTACATGACTTTTTCTAGATACTTTTAATTTGGCACCAAAATGCCTTTTCACATATTTATTTACTGTGTGGTAATTTATGCCTTGAGGAATGTAATTCTCAACAATCCAATGAATTAAATCTACATAAGAGGTAAAGGCATCTTTTGGAGAGTTTAGCCTTTGTTGAATTGCTTGATGGATTTCACTAGTGATTATAGATTTTTTATAACCAATTCTTCGATCAAACAGTAATCCATCAATTCCTTTTTCAAAATAAGCCTTTCGCCATTTTTGAGCCGTATTGTGGTTGACTTTCAAAATAGCGGCGAGTTCTATTTTACTCAATGAATGTTTAGTTTTCTTAAGAATTAACAACATTTGAATACGGTTTTTTTTGTGAATTGGTTGTTGTCGCATTAATCTCTTAAGTTCCAATTCACTTTCTGTTACGATTATTTTTTTTGAATTTGCCATACACAAATATAAATAATTAGAATTATATAGTAGTTTAATTTATCTAAAAAAATAGCCTGAAAAACTCAGGCTATTTTATAAGTCTAAATGGTATTATTCTAAATATTTGAAGCTATTTCCAGCAGTCCACTATATCTGTTGTCCCGAACCCCGGGAGAACAGGATGTCGCTTCCATCCTACCGTGTGGACACATCTAAAAACAATTGCCATCCCTCCATTATTGAAGCAAATTTCTGTATTCCGATAGAGAAAGTGGTTATTCCTGGTTTTCTCCCACTTGCATATCCTTTCCATCCACCAAGCCTTGCAATAACCCAAACATATCTTTTTAAATCCTTTTGGATATGAGGATTTTTTAATTTTTCTGTTTTTCCTTCTAATTTTATCATTTGATATTCTAAACATTCAAGTTCTTGATCTGAAAAACAACTTCTCGCTTCTATTTCTTCCTCTGGAATACTATATGCTATTTGCATTAAAAATAGTTTGACAATTGTCTCCATCATCATTAAAGACAATTTTCGAATAGATTTTGCAGAACCTAATTCGCTTGCTTCTATATTAAATCCTTCCTTTTTTAGAATTCTAAAAACCTCTTCTATAATCCATCTACAAGTATACCATTCGATACATTTTAAGGCTGTGTCTAGGTCTAAGACTTTAATGGTTGTTAGTAATCTCCAGCATATTGGATTATCAATGTTATCGCCAATTTCTTTTGCTTCGATGATATATAAATCAAGGCTTTTGGGTGCATTCTTTGAAACTAAATCATTTTTTTGGATAGTTACTTCAGAAAATCTAACTTCTAAGGTAGCTTCCCGTTTGTTTATATTTCTTCTTTTATCACCTTCTAATTCTATCGTATATTTCCCTTTAAGAGGTTCATTGGCTATAAAACTAAACAATTTAACCTTGTTTAGTAGCGTTCTGTTTGCTCTTGCTCTTACCAATAATTCCGTCTTTTGATCTGGAATCATTGCAAATTGCTCATAAATATCACCTTCTCGATCCTGAATGATGATGACTTTTTTTGATTTCTCTAAAACTTCCTTGGATTTTTGGGAAGATTCTATCCATTTATAAGATTCCTTTTCTTCAATTGGAAGCAAATTATAATTCCTTTCCTTTTTTGTAAGTTTCTCTAAAGGCCTGTTCCATATTTTTACATCTGAAAAGCCATACGGAACAAAACTATAAGCATCTATAACGAAACTAGGATGCAGTAAAAATCCAATTCCTCCTTTTGTATGCAGCATTAGTCAATCCTATAAATTCGTCTTTTTTAACTCTGTTTTTATGATTATATAAATTGACCTCACTTGTGTCCTGTATACATAAAACTGTTTTGTCTTGAGCTGAAAAACAGCAGTTTGCTGACATGTTTTTAATTAATTTCGATTCTGAAACTCTTTTGTTCTGCAAGAAACGATAAACTGCTTTACATTCTGAATCGCTTTGTGTAAGCTGACGTATCGAATGAACACAATTATGAAATAAACTATCTAATATTAAATTACTCCTTTTTAATAGTCGAGAATCATCAATGTCTGTAAAATATCTTCGCATATTATATCTTTATTTAGTGATAAAAATAACGAAATTGTATTTGTGTCCACACGGTAGGTTTGCATCTGGGCTAGGGCTTTTGAATTTTATAAAACATTGATTCTTAATATTAAATTACATCAGCATTAGGTGTTTTCTGTAAAAAAATATTCAAAAAAACTTGCTTATTAAAAATTTTACTCTACATTTGTAGAGTAAAATCTATAAATGTAGAATTAAAAAAAATGAAAAACCTTTTTGTAATATTCTTATTCGGAGTTTTATTTACCGCCTGCAAAAACACTTTAATTAATCAAAAGATTAATAAGAGAAAAGAAGGCGTTTGGATTCAAGAATATTCGGAAGATAACCTTCATTACAAATCTTACGAATATTATAAAAATGATATACCAGTAAAAAAGTGGAAATCTTATATCAATAATAAAATTTATAAAACGGAGAAATATAAAAACGGGATTTGTATTGTAAAATATTATCATGAAAACGGAAAGCTTCAATCTAAAGGAAAAACTAAAATTGAAACTGATTCAGTCGAAACACATTGGTTTTATTTTGGAGAATGGCAATTCTATTCCGATAAAGGGAAATTAACTGAAATCAAAAAGTATAATAAAGGAGAATTAATCTCCGAACAAAGTGTAAAAAAAATAACTCTTAAAAAATAAACCATGCAGCTATCCAACTCAGAAGAACAATTAATGCAGCATCTCTGGAAGCTTGAAAAAGCATTCATGAAAGATTTGCTCGAAGCACACCCAGATCCAAAACCAGCCACAACAACTGTTGCCACATTGTTAAAAAGAATGATTGATAAAAAATTTGTTGCATACAACGAATTTGGTAATTTGCGCGAATATTATCCATTGGTCAAAAAAACAGATTATTTCTCCAAACACGTCAACGGATTGATTAGTAATTTCTTTAATAATTCGGCTTCACAGTTTGCTTCTTTCTTTACTACCGAAACCAATTTATCGACCTCCGAATTGGAAGAACTTAAGAAAATAATCGATTCACAAATTCAAAAAAAGAAAAAATGACAACATACCTTTTAAAATCAGGAATACTGCTATTTATTTTTTACTTAATATATAGGTTGTGGCTAGAAAACGAAAAAATGTTTCTTTTTAATCGGATCTATTTACTAGCAAGTTTAGTTTTTAGTCTTTTGATTCCGTTGCAACTTATTTCGTTTGAACCTTCTGCTACAAGCAAAATAATATCCGTCCAATTAGACGAATTAGCAATTCAAAAAAATAGTCAAAGCTTCAAATCGTTAGCCGAAAGCCTAGATTTAACCAATATTATTCTTGCCATTTATGTTACAGTTTTTTTAGTATTAATTATTCGTTTCCTTCTGAATTTATTTTCATTATATAATAAAGTATTAAGAAGTGAAGTTCAATTTGTTAAAGGTGAAAAAATCATTCTAATAAATGAACCTATTTTACCACATTCTTTCTGGAATGCAATCTTTATCAATAAACAAGAATTCAAAAATGATAGAATTCCATCCGAATTAATTGCGCATGAAAAAGCACATTTAGATCAAAAACATACTTTAGACATACTATTTATTGAGTTTCTACAAATTATTTTTTGGTTTAATCCATTAGTAATTCTCTATAAAAGAGCGATTAAACTCAATCACGAATTCTTAGCAGATGCTGTGGTAAATAATCAATTTAGAGAAGTTACCAAATATCAATCTTTGTTACTTGAGATTGCTTCTAATAAAACTAATATCATTTTAGCAAGTAACATTAACTATTTAATAACTAAAAAACGTTTTATTATGATGACAAAAAAAGAATCGCCCGCAAGAATATTTCTGAAAGTATGCAGCATCGGAATTATTACCAGCCTATTATTATTTGTTTTTAGCTGTAAAGATAATCCTGAAGAAAGTAATACAAAAAAACAAAATAAAATTGAAAAAAGCAGCGTTGGTATAGAAGAAAAATCAACGTTGCCTGATGAAGATGACACAGTAAGATCTCTTGCTGGATTAGAAATAAAACCTGAGTTCCCAGGTGGTATTGAAGAGTTTTACAAATTTGTAGGTAAAAACTATCAAGCTCCAGAAGAAGAAGGACTTAAAGGAAAAGTATACATAACATTTATAGTAGAAAAAGACGGTTCCTTATCCGATTTTAAAGTACTTAGAGATATTGGTTATGGAACAGGAGAAGAAGCTGTTAGAGTTTTAAAATTATCGCCAAATTGGTTACCTGGAACAATAAACAACAAGCCTGTTAGAACATTATATAGCTTACCTATAACAATTCAAAGCCCAGATTAAAATTAAAAAAAATCCGCTTCTTGAAAAACAGAAGCGGATTAAGAAAAAAAATAAAATCTAAAATTAAAATTAATTAAAAACCTTGTCAGGATTATATCCCACATAAGACTTCGCCTGTTCATGGAACACAACACCATATTCTTCCAGTTCTTTCAAAATTGGAAGATACACTTCTTTCTTAATAGGAAGCTGTACTCCAGGAGTAGTGATTTTACCATTCAAAATTAGCAGAGTCGCCATTGCAACCGGCAATCCAACAGTTTTGGACATAGCTGTATAAGTCTGGTCTTCGCCTATGCAGACCATTTTGGAATCGATCTGCTTTTCTTCCCCGTTGAGGACAAAACCGAATTTGTGGTACATTACAATCATATCTTTATCCTTAGGCTGTAAAGTCCAGCTGTCGGTGAGGATTTTTTCAAGAATCTGGGCAGGAGTAGCATCTTTCATTCCCACTTTTTTATTGGGGTTAAACAAATCCAGTTCCAGCAGTTTATCCCACATAATATCGTCCTGGTCAATTTTCAGAATCAACCGCATTTTTATTTCAACCGAATCTGTTGGATGATATGGCAGAAAAGAATTCACAAATTGTCGGTAACTCATATCTTCGGAGTTTTCCATAATATAACTATCATCTGTCATGCCCAGCTGCACAAACATATTCCAGGCTTTGGAAAAACCAACTCTCCGAATAGTTCCTCTATACAAAGTAAGCGCATCATCAAGACCATAAACACTGCGGTATTTAAGCGAATCTCTATTGGAATATGCTTCAAATTTCCCATAACCTTCCACTTCAAGAAATTCGGTTCTGCGAAACAGATTCACATACGGAATGTATTTATACGCCCCTTCCTGAATAAATTTTGCAGCTCCGCCCTGTCCTGCCAACACCACATTTCTTGGTGCCCATGTAAATTTATAATTCCACAGATTATTATCAGATTCTGGTGCTACAAGTCCGCCACAGAAAGATTCAAACAAAAGTATTCTGCCTCCTTTTTCTCTTATCTCATCAATAGTCTTCATCGCACTCATGTGATCAATTCCTGGATCGAGTCCAATTTCATTCATGAAAATCAAATTATTAGTTTTAGCCGCTTCATTTAATTCCTGCATGGCATCACTAATATATGATGCAGTAACAAGGTGCTTTTTATACGCAATACAATCCCTTGCTACTTCTATATGCAGATGGGCCGGCAGCATCGAAATCACAATAGCTGCTTTTTGAATAGCATTTCTCCTTTGGTTTTCATCAAATATATCAAGAGCAATTGGAGTTGCATTGGGATGATTATTAGTCTTTTTTTGGGCTAAAGCCAAAGATAAATCCCCAATAATAACATGCAGATTCTCCTCTTCCGATTTGTTTAAAAGGTATTGAATCAAAGATGAAGCAGATCTTCCTGCTCCTATAATTAGAATTGTTCTCATAGCTGTTTAATTCAAAATCCAAAGCGGACATTACAATTTTGATAAATAAGATATTTTTATCTTTATTTAAAACATCTGATTTAGCAAAAATATAACACAAATATATATTATTGTTGTATTTATAACAAATGATTTTAGCATTTTATTTATCTCAATTAAAAACATTCAAATCAAACGATAATAAAATCAATCGGGCTTAAATATTAAAAACTACTGCAAAAGTCATATAAAAAATGCAGTCATTTTAAAATATATGAAATACTTTTGCCATACTTTAAATAAAAAGAAATGGATAAGAAAATAATTTCTACAGCAGCGGTTTTTGGAATGATTGCGATAATATTGGGTGCTTTTGGTGCGCACGGACTAAAAAATGTTCTCACTGTTGGACAGCTTACCACATTTGAGACTGGAGTAAGGTATCAAATGTATCATGCTCTGTTTTTATTATTTATTGGAACAACTTCTATAATTAACCAAAAATTAAAAAAAACCATCCTCAATCTGACGATTCTGGGAGTTTTATTTTTTTCAGGTTCCATCTATCTTTTAGCCACCAATTCATTGATGCCAATCGACTTTAAGGTAATTGGCTTCATAACACCTATCGGTGGATTATTTCTTATTTCCGCATGGTTCGTTTTGTTATTTGACTTAATTAAGCCTTTAAAAAAGAAAAATAAATTATAATGCAGTTATAAAAATAAATTATACTTTTGCAGTGAAATAAAACACACTCAAAAAAATTTATTTTTATGGACAACTACGCTTTGTTTACGAAATCGATTTCGTTAAAAGAACTAGGAATTGAAAATGCTGCAGTTCAGTATCAGCTAAGCCCGAATGAGTTACATGATATTACGATTAAATCAGGACAGGGGCTCGAAAACAATACGGGAGCATTGGCAATTAATACTGGGGAGTTTACCGGGCGTTCTCCACAAGATCGTTTTATCGTTAAAGACAGCATTACGGAGGATAAAGTATGGTGGGGAAACATAAACATTCCTTTTGAACCAAGCGCTTTTGATGCACTTTATAAAAAAGTAACAGCTTATTTATCCGGAAAAGAAATCTACGTTAGAGATTCTTATGTCTGCGCCGACACCAATTACAGATTAAATGTACGTGCAGTTACCGAAACAGCTTGGGCAAATTTATTCTGTCACAACATGTTTTTGAGACCGGCTAATGACGAATTAGAAAACTTTACTCCCGAATGGACAGTAATCTGTGCTCCCGGATTTCATGCTGATCCTGCAGTTGACGGAACACGACAAGGTAATTTTGCAATACTAAATTTTACAAAAAAGATTGCTCTGATTGGAGGAACAGGCTATACCGGCGAAATGAAAAAAGGAATCTTTTCGGCATTAAATTTCATCCTGCCTGTGTTCAAAAACACGCTTCCAATGCACTGCAGCGCTAATGTTGGCGAAGATGGTGATACCGCAATATTCTTTGGATTATCAGGAACAGGGAAAACAACTTTATCAGCAGATCCGGACAGAAAACTTATTGGTGATGATGAACACGGATGGACCAATGAAAATACTGTTTTCAATTTTGAAGGCGGCTGTTATGCCAAAGTAATCAATCTTACCGAAGAAAATGAGCCGGATATTTTCAGAGCCATCAAAAAAGGAGCGATTCTAGAAAATGTAGTTTTCAAATCAGGCACCAATGAAGTTGATTTTGAGGATATTTCGATTACACAAAATACTAGAGTCAGCTATCCTATTGAGCATATCGAAAATATTCAGCCGGGATCTATTGGCAAAAATCCAAAAAACATTTTCTTCTTAACTGCTGATGCTTACGGTATTCTGCCTCCAATTTCAAAACTAACTGCTGGACAGGCCGCTTATCATTTTATATCAGGCTACACCGCCAAAGTAGCTGGAACAGAAGCAGGAGTAACGGAACCTCAGCCTAATTTTTCAGCCTGTTTTGGAGCACCTTTTATGCCTTTGCATCCAACAAAATATGCTGAAATGCTGAGTCAAAAAATGAAAGACGCAAATGTAAAAGTGTGGCTGATCAACACAGGCTGGACTGGCGGACCTTATGGAACCGGAAGCCGAATGAAACTGAAATATACCCGTGCCATGATTACGGCCGCTTTGAAAGGGGAATTAGATTCTGTAGAATTTATGAACCATGACGTATTTGGAATCGCAGTTCCTCAGTCTTGCCCAAATGTTCCAAACGAAATCCTAAATCCAAGAAATACTTGGGAGAATACAGATTTATACGATACAAAAGCTGTTGCATTGGCTCATAAATTCGAAGCTAATTTTGCAACATTTGCAACATTTGCCAATGCTGAAATATTAGCAGGCGCACCGATAATAACATAAAGAAAATTATTAATTCAAAACTGAAAGAGCTGTTCATAACGAACAGCTTTTTTTATGCCCTGATGAAAAAGAAAAATATAAGCACTACCAAAATTCATCAAAAAATAATATAAAACATAGTATCCAGACCTATAATTTAAGTTCTGAGATAGTGATTTTTAGAGTGATATTCCTTCAAATAAATTCAATTTAACAATAGACTATGTTTAACTATTAGGTTGCATTGGCTTAACATCGCGCTTTTACATTTGCAAAAAATTAATTACATGAAAAAATTTATACTTCTTTTTACATTTTCTTTTTTTCTTACTATAACCGCAAAAGCATCGACTATTAAAGGTAATGTTTACGATTCGGAAACAGGAGAGCCTTTGGCCGGCGTTTCGATTTCGCTGACAAACAGCAAACATAATGACATTACCGGACTTGATGGTTCATTTAAACTTAACGAATTATCATCTGGAACTTATACCATAAAAATCAGTTATGCCAGTTATCTAAGTATTTCGAAAGAAATTACAATTGATAAAGAAACTTCTCAGGATTTAAAATTTTACCTGCAAGCTGAAACTAAATCATTGCGAGAAGTCATCGTAGACAGTAAAGGTGGTGCCAGTGAAGAACATACAGCCCGAAGATTAGAAAAAGAATACAGCCAAGTTATCAATATTGTATCTGGCAAAGCAATAGAGATATCCCCAGATCTTACTGTAGCCAACGTAATTCAGCGCGTTTCGGGTGTGTCTATAGAAAGGAACAGTAATGGAGACGGACAATATGCTATTATTAGAGGAATGGACAAACGATACAACTACACGCTGATTAATGGCGTGAAAATTCCAAGTCCTGATAATAAATACCGTTATGTTCCTTTAGACATTTTTCCTTCTGACTTACTGGACCGATTAGAAATTTATAAAACATTAACGCCAAATATGGAAGGTGATGCGATAGGCGGTGCCGTAAATATGGTAATGAAAGATGCGCCGGCTTCTAAACCGCTTTTCAGTGCTACTATTTCTGGAGGTTACAGCCAGATGTTTTTTGACAGGAAATTTATGAGTTACGGATATGATGAGATTAACAAAAAATCTCCGTATGAATTAAATCCTAAGAGCTACGAAGCTGCTTCACAAGATTTTCCAAAAGGAACATTAGCTTACAAATACTCCAATCCTGCACCCAATTTTTTATCTAATATCTCATTAGGGAAACGATTTTTTGACAACAAATTTGGCGTGCTGATTGCGGGCAGTTTTCAAAATTCTTATAGAGGCAGTAACTCTACGCTTTACAATACCCAGCTTATTGGTACAGATGAATTTGCCAGCATTGTCAGTAAAAATTACCGTGAATATTCGGAACAGCAAAAAAGATACGGGGTACAGGGAAAGGCAGATTACCAGTTCAATTCGTCTAACAAAATTAGTTTGTACAGTGTGTTCTTGAATCTAGATAATATTCAGACTAGAAATACGCTTACTACCGATTATACCTCCGAGTATCACCCAGAAACAGGTAATGCAAAATTGCTTTACTCCACACGTACACGTTTTACCAAGCAGCAGATTTACAACAACACTTTACAGGGAAATAATACCTTATTGAACGATAAATTTAAAATTCATTGGTCGGCAGCTTACTCTTTTGCCAGTAATCAAGTTCCAGACAATACCAATATTAATGTTAACGGCGAAGAGAAAAATTATGTTAGTACCCGTACAAAACTGGCTATTAACCCAATCACGCATCGCTGGGAGCGCAATACGGACGAGGATTTAGCGGGATATTTAGATTTAACATATACGCTGCCTTTATTTGACGGCAATATCGATTTTTCGGCTGGAGGTCTTTACAGAGATAAACAGCGAAGCAGTTTTTACAATAATTATACTTTGGCTCCAACAAATCCAAATGCGGCTTATGGAGTAGATTTTACGGATTATACGCAATTGGATTTAGTAGTAAGCAATCCAACCGGAGCAGTAAGTAACTCTTTGACTTACGATGCAAGTGAAAAAACAGCTGCCGGTTACGGAATGTTTAATTATAAAACAGACAAATGGCAGGCAATAGGAGGTGTTCGTATTGAGAATACCGACCAAGGTTATAATCTGCTTTTTCCTGCCGGAGAGCCTCGACCAACAGGAAACCAAGTTTACACCTACACCCTGCCCAGCTTAACTTTAAAATATTTCCTAAGCAATAAACAACAATTGCATGCTTCTTATTTCCGTTCGCTTAACCGACCTGGATTTTATGAAATTGTACCTAGCAAAGTCGTTAACGAAGAATATCAGGAAAGAGGCAATCCCGATTTAAAACCTGCTGTTGCTGATAATTATGATTTTAGATATGAGTTTTTCCCAAAAGCCGGATCGCAATTATTTTTAGGCACTTTTTATAAAAACATTAAAGATCCTATCGAATATACCTTTTTGGCCGATGCCACCCGCGGGCAGGACACGTATTACAGCCCAGGCAACTTTGGTACCGCAAAAAACTTCGGAATCGAATTAGATTATATCACCTATTTCAACAAAATAGGATTCAAAGTAAACTATACCTATACCGACTCTAAAATTACCACTCCAAAAGACCAAAAAGTTTTAGACGCTAACGGAAACTTACAAAAAATATCGGTAATGCAGACTAGACCTCTTTATGGTCAATCGGCACACATTGCCAACGCCGCTATACTTTATAATGACAGCAAAAAAGGCTGGGATGCACAGCTTTCTGTTTCATATACAGGTCCTCGCATCAATACTGTTTCTCAATTTGTTAATAATGATTTATGGCAGGAAGGATTTGTGCAAATGGATGCTTCGGTCGAAAAACGATTTAAATCAAAGTTTAGCATTTACCTAAAAGCAAATAATATCCTAAACACGCCGCACAAGTTATTCTTAAAAGGCACGAACGCAGCAAACACAAACATTGCTGAAAGTAATTTAGAATACAATGGCAGAACACTGATAAGAGACGATTATTATGGTCAGAGTTACCTCATTGGCGTACGTTACAAATATTAGTTAATCCCAAAGAAAATACATACAGATGAAAACAATCTTTAAAAATCTTAACGCTGCTCTTTTATTACTCATTATAATAACTGTTGCTGGCTGCGAAAAAGCGAATAGCGACGTATATACTGATGTAGATGGAGGAGTTTCTTCGGGTGAAATCTCAGGAATCTGGCAAAAAGGAACTACACACAACATTACAGGTGACGTAATTATTCCCGAAGGAAAATCACTGACCATAGAAGAAGGTGTTACCGTAATTATGGATCCTGTGGCAAAGACCGAATTTATTGTAAAAGGTAATTTATACTCATTAGGAACCGCAGATAATCCTGTGAAATTTACCATAGCGGAAAAAGACAGAACCGAAGAGAATAAATTTGGTAAAAAATGGGGCGGAATTTTGGCAGCTAAAACCTGCGCCGAACTCATTCTGGATCACACTATTTTAGAATATGGAGGAAGCACAACTTCAGATGCTTCAACATCAGTAAAATTAGGTTTATACAAAGCAGTTGCCGGCGAAAACTTACCCGCTTTATGGTTTTCTAACGTAAACGGAAAATTGGTGGTGACTAATTCCATCATTAGAAATTTTCAAGAAGACTGTACTTATATCGAAGGCGGAAATATTATTTTTTCGAATAATATTTTCTACACTACAGGCGTATCTGGCGGTGAGGCGATGAATTTCAAATCAGGCTGTTTAGTCGATGCCGCTTACAATTTAATTTATAGTGCCAATACAAATGCTTTTAAATTATCTAATGCAGGACTTAGAAATCCACAAGCCGATATTGTTGCTTATAACAACACTTTTGTTAATACCGGCTGGCGCAGACCAACAGCAAAAGGAGGATCAATTTGGGTCGAAAATGCTGTAGTAGCCCACATCTATAATAATTTATTTGCCAATACCCGTTTTGGTATTAAAAGAGATACTAAAAGCTTGGAAGATTCCCGCTCTACAATTAGCAATAATCTTTATTATGGCTATGATCAGACAACCGTTAATCAATTTCAGCCCTCTAAAGATGTTATTGGCGGCACAAACGAAGTGAGAGGAACAACTGCAGGCCAAAACGACCCAGGTTTTGTAAATTATCCTTTAAACAACCCTGTAAGCAGTCCTGATTTTAATACTTCTTGGGATTTTCATTTAAAATCAAATTCTATTGCTCTTGGCAAAGGAACTACTAATTTTGTTAGACATTTTAATAATCCTATCACTTTTAGCAACGGATTGGCATATGCTTCTCCGGCGCCAGCTGCCTTTATTGGTGCTTATGGCGTGGCTAAATAAATCAAAAACAATTAAATCAACACCTTACAAAATGGTCAAAAAAATAATACTTTCTATAAGTTTATTTACGCTTGCAGTGCTGTCTTTCAGCTGTCAAAACGATAAAAAAAATACCAAAACCGCATCCAAAACTGTAGTAAAACCAGTTTTTATTTCTGAACCCGTACAATTTGACAGTGACGATCCTGCAATCTGGATTAATAAAGCTGATGTTTCAAAAAGTCTGGTTATTGGAACTGATAAAGAAAAAGATGGAGGACTTTATGTATTTGACCTGCAAGGGAAAATACTAAAAGACAAGACTGTGAAAAATCTAAAAAGACCCAATAATGTAGATATTGCTTACGGATTGGTGCTTAACGGAAAACCAACAGATGTTGCCATTACGACAGAAAGATTAGGTCAGGATCTTAGATTTTTTTCAATTCCGGACATGAAACCTGTTGACAACGGAGGAATCAAAGTATTTGAAAACGAAACCGAAGCAGATTACAATGCTCCAATGGGTATAGCTGTTTATACTTCAAAAGATGCAAAAATATATGCTATTGTCGGCCGCAAAACCGGACCTAAAACGGGCGGTTATCTTTATCAATATTTATTAGAGGACAACGGTAATGGAAAAGTAAAAGCCACTTTAGTTCGTAAATTTGGAGAATACAGCGGTAAAAAAGAAATAGAGTCAATTGCTGTTGATAATGAGTTAGGATATGTTTACTATTCTGATGAGCAATTTGGTGTACGCCAGTATTATGCAGATCCAGCCAAAGGAGACGAACAATTATCCTTATTTGGCACAACAGGTTTTGCCGAAGACCACGAAGGTATTTCTATTTATAAACTTACTGATACCACAGGCTATATTTTAGTATCAGACCAAGGGGCTAACCGTTTCCAGATTTTTAGCCGTGAAGGCACAAAAAACAATCCATTTGAGCACAAATATTTAAAGACGATAAATGTTTCAGCCACAGAAAGCGATGGTTCCGAAATAACCAGCATCCCTTTAAATTCGAACTTTAAACATGGTTTGTTTGTAGCAATGAGTACCGATAAAACATTTCATTTTTACCGTTGGGAAGATATCGCTGGTAAAAATTTAAAAATAAAGTAATTTATTGCAGCCGAATTTTTCTATTCAATATATTACTGCCAATAAAAATTGACATTAGTTCTTTTTTACCTTATTGGCAGTAATAATTTGCTGATTTAAATACTTTTAACACAAAAGAAATTAGCGAATTGAAAAACATATGGATTTTTGACCTTAAATTTGTACCAATCAAATTTATCAATCAAAAATCAATCAATCATGTTAAAACAATTTTTTATCCTGTGTTCAGGCGCAGACAAACCGCTGCTGGAAGGGTGCTCCGAAGGCGAACAAACCAAATATGTTGGTATTGGTGCTACCGTTTTTTTTACTGCAGTTATGGCTTTCATAGCCAGTGCTTATGCCCTTTTTACTGTCTTCGATAATGTTATTCCTGCACTTCTTTTTGGATTCGTTTGGGCCTTACTTATTTTTAATCTGGATCGTTTTATTGTTTCCACCATTCGAAAAAGAAACAATTTTTCTAGTGAATTTCTACAAGCGACTCCTCGAATTCTTTTGGCCATTATCATTGCAATCGTAATTTCAAAACCTTTGGAAATTAAAATTTTCGAAAAAGAAATCAATACGGTTTTACTGAAAGAAAAAAACGCAATGGCTTTGAATAATAAAAAAGAAGTCAGCAGTTATTTCAAATCGGATTTGGACAAAAACAAAAACGAAATCAAAAACCTAAAAACCGAAATAGCCAATAAAGAAAAAGAGGTAAATACGCTTTATCAGACTTATATTCAAGAAGCCGAAGGAACTGCAGGAACAAAATTAATGGGCAAAGGTCCCGTGTTTAAAGAAAAAATAGCGAAACACGATTTAGCAAAAAAAGAATTAGATACCATTCAAAAAAACAATTTAGCCAAAATCGCTGTTCTGGAAAAAAGCACCAAAACACTGCAGACAGATTTAGACAAAAAAGTCACCGAGACACAGCCAGTTATTGACGGATTTGACGGTTTGATGGCGCGGATTAACGCTTTGAATAAACTGCCTTGGCTGCCTTCATTTTTTATAATGCTGTTGTTCCTTGCTATTGAAACTTCACCAATTATTGCAAAGTTATTATCTCCAAAAGGGGAATACGATTATAAACTGGAAGATTTAGAAACTGCGCTCAAAGCTACAATCGAACAGGACAAATACCAACGTGAATTGCTGATAAAAACCAGTGCCTCGATGCACGATAAAGTATATGCAGATATCGCTGAGGATAAGAAACTATACGATCTGCAGCGAAAAAACGCAACGGAATTACTGGAACAGCAATCCAATAATTTTGTTGAAAAGCAAATAAAAACTTTATAGATTCTAAAGACAAAAGTCTTAAAGTCAAAAGAAATTAACTTCTGACTTTAAGACTTTCAACATTATGACTTTCGGCTATAAATTACATCTGGCTCAAAATCTCTTTTTTGAAAGCATCATATTCACCCTGCATAATCAATCCGTTATCAAGGAGTTTTTTATAATTCTGCAGTTTTGCAAAAAGTTCGTCCTGCGATAATCCACTGTTAATTTTCTCTCTAGAAGCAGCTGAACTTTCAGCAAAAGGTTCGGCTTGATTAGAAACAACCGGCATAATTTCGGCAAAATCAGTTACTTCTTCCGTTTCCATTTCTTCAATCAGCTCCGATTCCTGAATCAATTCTGGAACATTTTCTTCGTTAATTACTGATGCCGCTGCAGGAGCTGCTGTTCTGTTTTTCAAAATATCCAATTGTTCTTTGGCAAACGTAGCAATTTTTCTAGCTTGAATTTTAGGAATATAATCGATAGAAACCTGAACCTGTGTTTTGGTCGAAAATGAAAATTCAGAACCTAAAATATTTTCCTTCATAAACGTGCCTTCAATTTCGTCCCATGTAAAATCGGTAAAATTCATTGAAAGCCCCATATTTTTAGGCTGACAAATAATAATTCTTTTATTGGTCACCACAATACTATCCGGAAAAACAGTAATAGCTGGTTTTTTCTGAACGGCGATATACCCTACTTCTTCATTTTTCATCAATAAATCATTCAGTTTTGAAGTAATTTTTTCGATGGCTTTTGGATCTTGTTCTTCGTTAAGGAACTTTTTAAGATTATCAATCATAGTATTTTATTTGAAAGTGTCTGATGTTTTTGAACAAAAGTAATGTCTATTTTTCTAATTGCTTCTGCTATTCGGTAAAATATTTTACTCTAGGTCAATAATTTCAGTTTGAATTTTCTTCGTTAAACTTTTAAAAACCAATTCATAGGAATGATCAATTAATTCTTTCAGCAGTGTATTCGGAACATCTTGATTTACGCTAATCGTGTTCCAATGCACTTTGCTCATATGAAAACCGGGCTGTATGGCATCATATTCGGCACGCAGTTCTTGTGCACGCTCAGGATCACATTTCAGATTCATATGCGGATTTCCTTTTTCCCACTGCAATAAAGATGATAGAGCAAACATCTTTCCGCCTACTTTAAATACCAAAGTATCTTCATCAAAAGGGAAATGTTCCGTAACTCCTTTCTTGGAAAGACAATATTCGTAATACGTTTCTAAGTTCATTTATTTTCCAATTTCACCCAAGTGGGTATATTTAAAACCTGTTTCATATTTTAATCCATAACCAAACATCCTGTCCATAGACGAATGCGCAAATAAAATAACACCAATAAGCTCAACCGTTTCATTGGAACAAAAAATACCGACAAGATAAAAAACAATCGCTATGCCTCTGTGATGGGCTAAATTATAACAAAATGCGCCAATTCTATCTCCAAAGAGATAACCTATCATAGAAAAATCAGGTACTAAAATTAAAACCAAGAACCACCACCAAGCATAGTTCAATTGGTTAAAAAAGTAAATACCGAGTACAAACAATCCTAATTCTTCGAGTTTGATAACTGTTTTCATGATACTATTTTTTCCATCATTTTTTCTGGGTGCGCCAAGGCCTTAAAACCAAATTTCTCATATAAAAAATGAGCATCAGATGTAGCCAGACGCCATATTTTTACTTCCTGCAATTGCGGTTCTTTCATCATAGCGTCAATTAAAATCGAAGAATATCCTTTTCCTCTGTGTTCTTCGGCTATAAAAACATCCATTACATAAGCAAAAACGACATAATCAGTGATAACCCTCGCAAAACCAAATTGGACATCGTCCTTATAAATCCCAAAACAAATCGAACTATCAATTGTTTTTTGAACTTCATCAATGGTTCTTCCCGCAGCCCAATAAATATCTTTCAAAAAATCCTGGATAAAAGGAACATTTAATTGTTGTTTATCTGTAGAAACGTAAATCTTACTGTCCATATTTTAAATAAAAATTAAAGTCTTAATTTATAACCGATTTTATTCACTGGCTTGCTGATAAATTTTGGCGCATCAAATCGGTAACCAAAATACAACAATCCAAACGAACCACCATTTGAAACAACCTGGTTTTTACTTTCATTATAAAAACTGGAATTGAAATTAAAGTTGACTCCAAATAGAATTCGATCCGAATTATATCCAAGTCTTAGCCCGCCAGTAAGAGTGGTCAAAAAATAATCATGCTTTTCTTTTTTTTGAATTCCTAATTCATCTGTTGTAGAATTCAGGAATTTTACTCCAAGAGCTGTTGTTAAATTAGGCGCCACATAAAACTTTTTATGAATAATAAAATTATAAAAATAACCAATCCCCACACTTACATCATATTCATTTTGATACGTCTTTAAAATATCAGTTTCCAAAGAAATCTTTTTATAATCATATATTAGTGTTGGGATAAAACTTCCTGCACTTTCTTTTTGCCACTCAGTAAACGATGTGATGCTTTTTAATGAAAAATTGGGATTGAAAATATACGATGTTGACATTCCGTATTTGGTTATTTTTAAATCTGGAAATTGAATATAAGGGGCAATATCAGGTTTCCAATCTGGTAAAAAATCCTGAGTGTTTGCGATATAATATCCTTTGATCCTGCTGTAATCAACCGTCTGAAGCCATTTTCCAAGAAAAAAACGAAAATTATATTCTGAAAATTTAGATTTTCCTTTTACATCTTCATCTTTATTTCCTCCTATAAACTGAGGATAAAATCCGTAACTAAAACCTATAAATTTATAATCTGCAGATAAAAACACTTTGTAATTATTATTGGTTTCCAAATCCAGATTGCCACCATTTTTGTCTTCCAAAATTTGTGAGTCAGTTTGCGTACTAAGATTAGTTCTAATCAAAATCTCATCGGGATAAAACACAAATTTAGAACTGTCTCGTTCTTTTTTTTGACCAAAAACAGTCCCGTTTCCTAAAAGCAAAATAGCAAAAAACAATGCTATTTTAAGCAAATATTGGTTATGGCAACTTCTATATTTCCGTGTTTTCAATCCTTAGATTTTACAAAATAGAATATAAAACAGGCTTGCTTGGACTCGCATCATTTTCAAAAGAAGCGATTTGAAGATTCAACAGATAACTACCGTCTTCGATTTCATCAGGAACAAAAATCATTTCAGTTATCGTACAATCTAATCGCGCATCAGGATTTAAATCATTAACATCTTTTACTTTCCAAAAAGCTTTATGTGCCAATAATTTCCCTTCGTCATGTTCTTTGTCCACACTCGGCAAATCGATCAGCAAATGTTTGATGCCGCTTTCGCGAATGAAATGTGCTGCATCTTCTGCCAGATAAGGCGGATTGGTATTCGAATATTTCAGTGATTTTTTTATTTTGAAATTGGGTAATGTTCGGATAATTATTGCTTCGGGAGTTTTAACGCCTAATGCTTTCTTTATCTGATTTCTCGTTATTACCAAATCTTCTCCCTGCATTTCCGGCACAACCGAAACCAATTCAGCCAAAAAGAAAAACTGCTTCAGCCATTGATTAATGCTGTAAAAATCCCGTGTAATATGACCGAGACATTCAGTATGAGTTCCGTGTCCATGGGGGTTAAAAAAGATATTATTAAAATTGGTCGATGATTTCCCTTCGGAAACCTTACCTATCCAATCGCCAAAAACAACAGGCTCAATTATGGGTTTTTCTAAATACCAAGCAATCGGATTTTCATCAGTATTTGTCAATGGAATTGAAATATCAATGGGTTTTGATAAATCGACTTCAAACGTATTATTGTTATGTTGGATTGATGCTTTCATAGTTATTTAACCGCAAGGGTCGCAAAGATTTACGCAAAGGACGCTAAACTCTAAAAGTTAAAGATTATTGACGACTCTTTTAACTCCATTTTTTATCAATAGAACATTAAAGTTTATAAGTAACCCTAATTTGCAATTTGTTAGTTTCAAATAAGTTAAAAGTTGCGCAAAATGAATATCATTTAACGCGTCCACAGATTTTATCTCTAAAATTAATTTATTTTCGACAATTATATCTAAACGATAACCAACATCTAGTTTAACTTCTTCATAGAATAAAGGTAGTGCTTGCTGTTTTTGAATTTCTAAACCTGATTTTTTTAATTCATAAAACAAACATTCTTGATAAGCACTTTCTAATAGCCCTGGACCCAAAGCTTGATGAACTTTTAAAGCGCAATTAAAAACAATTTTAGATAATTCATTTTCAGTCATAATTTATTTTACCGTAAGGTTCGCAAAGGTTTACACAAAGAATGCGAAACTTAATTTTATATTTTTACTTTAACCAAATATAAGAAAAATATTAAATTACAAAATAAAGTCCCTAGCGCCTTAATCAAAAAACTTGCGCTCCTTGCGTAAACCTTCGCGCACTTTGCGGTTAAGCCCTTATTACGAATTTAAATAAAACAAATCACTCGCAATTCCATCTGTCAGGAATTTTCCTTTTGAAGTTGGTTTCAAAATAGCGTTGTCAATCGAAAGCAAGCCGTCGTTTAGATATTTCTGAGCTTGTTTACGCAAATAGTTTAAATAATCAATTCCAAATTCCGCTTCAATTCTTTCCAAAGAAACACCCCAAATTGTTCGAAGACCCGTCATAATATATTCATTGTAACGGTCGGCGATGGATAAAACTTCTATTTCATTCGGTAATTTATCTTCTTGAATAGATTTTAAATAAAGAGGATTATTGGAAACATTCCAGCTGCGGGAAACTCCGTCATAACTATGAGCAGACGGACCAATTCCAATATACTTTTTCCCCAGCCAATAAGCCGAATTGTTCTTCGAAAAATAATTTTCTTTTCCGAAATTAGACAGCTCATAATGAATAAAATCATTTGCTTCCAATGTCTCGACTAAAATTGCAAAATGTTCCTGAGCCGATTCATCGTTAGGTTTTGCTATTTTTCCAGTTTGAATGAGTTTGTTCAAAGCTGTTTTGGGTTCGACCGTTAGAGCATAACTTGATATGTGCGGTATTCCAAAACTCAAAGCGGTTTCGATATTTTGTTTCCATCTTTCGTTACTCATCCCCGGAATTCCATAAATCAAATCCAATGAGATATTATCGAAATATTGAGTTGCAAATTCTAAACATTCTTTGGCTTCCGCCGAATTATGAGCGCGATTCATCATTTTCAAATCATCTTCGAAGAAAGACTGGATTCCGATGCTTAGCCGATTAATTGAAGTCTTGGATAATTCGATTATTCGATCTCTTGATAAATCATCGGGATTGGCTTCTAGAGTGATTTCGGGATTCTCAGAAACTCTGTAGTGAGCAGATACTTCTGAAATCAAAAATCTAATATCTGAAATCTGCAATACTGAAGGTGTTCCTCCGCCGAAATAAATAGTTTCTACCACTTCGTTCTCAAACTCATTTTTACGCATTCGGATTTCTTTGGCAATAGCCAAAACCATTTCATCTTTTTTCTTCATCGAAGTCGAAAAATGAAAATCGCAGTAATGACAAGCCTGCTTGCAGAATGGTATGTGTATATAGATTCCTGACATAATAAAAAAAGAGCAAGTTAAATCTTGCTCTTTAATAATTAGCATTAATCTCCGATAAAATTAAAAATATCTTTAATTTCTCTTCAGAGATTAATTTTATATTTAGGTATATTGTTATTTATCTCCCTTCTTTAAACTTTCCATTTGTAATGACAATTTTTGAATTATTAACAGGATTAGTTGCTGTCAAACTAAAAGTCCCCTCCACATAAACATCATTTACAGTAGTGTAAGTTATAGTGCCTGAAACATTATAAACTACATATTCATGTGTTGCTAAATCAAATTTCATAAAAGAAATTCTGTTGTAAGAAGCATTGCTTGTAAAAGGGAATGTACCCGTTTTAACATCAGCTTTTGGAAAAACAATTCCTAAACTATATTCTCCATCATTCTCCACATTAAGTGTTGTAATTTTGTCAAAACCTATCAATTCAGTAGAACTGTCAAGTGACATACCATGCCAGTCTTTGCCATCCAACTTTGCAAAAGTTCCCAATCCGGGAATATCAGCAGTCAAATCTTTATAAGAAACGGTAAACGCACCGCTTACTGGAATGAATTTTGTTGGATCTGTAATATAATTTGCCTCGTAATCGTATCCATGTTCATATAATTTACCCGAAAATTTTACTTTTACCGTTTTATTGGCTGTATTAAGTTCCTCTAAAGTAAAAGTAAAAGTATTTGAGGTAAAAACATCTGAAACTTCATGCTTAACTACAGAACTTGTTACTGAAATACCATCAGTAAATCCTTCGTACAAGTTCCCATAAACATTAAATACAAAATTAACTCCAATTCCGTCAGATGTTACACCTTCAACTTGTATATAATCATCTATTTTTTTCGCTTCCCATGAACTTACTTTTTTTGTTTCGTTATTATAAACTAAGTCAAAAGATCCGCCTGTTGATTGATTATTATTGTCATTACTATCATCTCCCGAAGAACATGATGTGATAAGAACTGTAAATAGAATAAAAGCAATAAATTTAATTTTAATCATTATTTAAAAAGGTTAAGTTATTTTTTACAAATATACTTATTTTTTTACTCTATCTTCATTCAGTTTCACAAAAGCATCCCAGCCAGAATAACTTTTTCTTGCAACAATTTTACCCGAATTGAAAAAATGACAAACCGCAGCCGCCAAGCCATCTGTAGAATCCAGATTTTTAGGCAGTTCTTTCAAACCTAATAACTGCTGAAGCATTTTGGCAACTTGTTCTTTGGTAGCATTTCCGTTTCCGGTAATTGCCATTTTTATTTTTTTAGGTTCGTATTCGGTAATTGGAATATCTCTGGAAAGTCCTGCAGCCATTGCTACGCCCTGCGCTCTTCCTAATTTTAACATGGATTGTACGTTCTTGCCAAAGAAAGGAGCTTCAATCGCTATTTCGTCTGGATTGTGGGTTTCGATTAACTCGATGGTGCGCTCAAAAATGATTCGAAGTTTTTGGTAATGATTGTCGTATTTGGACAACTGCAGTTCGTTGAGCTGCAAGAACTCCATTTTCTTATTGACAACTTTTATCAATCCGAAACCCATAATCGTGGTTCCGGGGTCTATTCCTAATATAATGCGTTCTTTTGTCAAAGTTTGTTTTATTTAGCCGAATTGCTTTCCATTTCTTCGAGCATCTTAATTATTTTATCCAATTTTTCGACTTCGATTTTATCCAATCGAATTGCCAGTGCTTCAATTTCGAGTTTTGCATCAACATTAGTCTGATAATCCGATTGCGCCTGAATCCTGTCTCTTTCGCTCTGTCTGTTTTGCGACATCATGATAATCGGTGCAGCATAAGCAGCCTGAGTCGAGAAAAGAAGATTCAGTAATATAAAAGGATATGCATCCCAATGATACACATAACCAACGAGGTTCAATCCCATCCAAATCATCACAAAAATGGTCTGAAGAATAATAAACTTCCAAGATCCCATTCCCTTGGCCACCCAATCGGCCAAACGGCTCCCAAAGCCTAATGCTTCATGGTGTTTTTCGTGCCACGTTTTGTTGTTCCTCATTTCTTTTTAGTATTAGATTTACGAATCTCTGTTTGACTTTATGCTATCTTGTATAATAGTTTTTCCTTTACTTTGCGGTATGATTTCAATACCACACAAAGCTAAACAATTCCTCGTACTTCTAGTCAAACTTTTGATTGTAGGCGGTGCCTTTTATTTTATTTACAATCAGCTGGCGAACAATGACAAACTGAACTGGCAAAAATTCTTAGTGCTGTTTCATAAGAATCAGTCAGTTTCCGGAATCAGTTTTATTTTGCTTCTGAGTGTTTTGAACCGCTTATTTGAAATTTTAAAATGGAAATATTTAGTTTCTTATCTCCGTCCTATTTCTTTGGGCGAAGCGACCAAACAAGTTCTCGCAGGACTCACAGCGGGTCTGTTTACGCCAAACGGTGTGGGTGAATACGCAGGAAAGGCATTGTATTTTGACAAAAAGGAAACCAAAAAAATAGTGTTTCTAAACCTGATCTGTAACGGAATACAGATGATACTAACTATTATTTTTGGAGTTTTTGGACTGCTTTATTTCAATGCGCAATACAATGTGATCACTCAAAAATCTATTGCTATCCTTTTTGGAATTTGCTTTTTACTTTCTGTCGCTTTATTTTTTTCGAAAAAAGTAAATATCAAAGGCTATTCCATTGAAAAACTGATCCATAAAATTAATGAAATCCCAAAATCGATTCATCAAAAGAATATGCTTTTGGCTATTTTACGCTATTTGGTTTTCTCCCATCAATACTATTTTTTGTTTCTCGCTTTTGATGTGGATTTGCCATACCTCATTTTGATGTCGGTTATAACGAGCGTTTACTTTCTGGCTTCGGCATTGCCTACTTTCCAGTTTTTGGATTTTGCCGTAAAAGGAAGCGTAGCCGTGTATTTCTTCGGAATATTGGGTGTAAACGAATGGGTGGTTGTCTTTGTCTCCACGCTGATGTGGTTTCTGAACGTGGTTTTACCCGTTATTTGGGGAAGCTATTATGTGTTGAATTTTAAAACAAAAACAGAGCAATGATTTTGTTTTTATTTGGCATAGCAATCCTTTATATGCTGACCATTAGCTTGCTCATTTATGGTTTTACCAAAATAAATCAATTTGAATATATTGGCTTGGCTCCAAAAACCAGCTTTAGTATTATTGTTCCTTTCAGAAATGAAGAAGAGAATTTGCCGATTCTATTGGAAAGTATTTCAAAATTGAATTATCCGACGGATTTGTTTGAAGTGATTTTGGTCGATGATGCTTCTGATTTTAGATTTAAGAATTTAGATTTAAGATTTAAGATTTCCTTAATTGATAACATTCGTGTCTCAAATTCTCCCAAGAAAGATGCCATTGCAACGGCTATGGAAATCGTAAAAACCGATTGGGTTATCACCACAGATGCGGATTGTGTGGTTAACAAAAATTGGTTATTGGCATTGGACAATTTCATTCAGCTGCATCATGTTTCAATGATTGCGGGGGCGGTTACTTACGATTGTCAAAATTCTTTTTTACACCATTTTCAGCAATTGGATTTGGCTAGTCTGCAAGGCGCAACTATTGGCAGTTTTGGGATCGACAAAGGGTTTATGTGCAATGGAGCCAATTTTGCCTATACCAAATCATTTTTTAAAAAGTTAAACGGCTTTGAAGGCAATAATTCAATTGCGAGTGGTGATGATGTTTTTTTATTACAGAAGGCCGTAGCCGAATACCCTGAAAAAGTCGCTTATTTAAAATCGAAAAATACCATCGTTACCACAAAACCCGCCAATGATTGGAAATCGTTGTTCTACCAACGCGTGCGCTGGGCTTCCAAAACCACTTCGTATCAAAGTCTTTTTGGGAAAAGGTTAGGATTAATTGTCTTTTTGATGAATTTCGGATTTGTATATTGTTTTGTGATGACTTTCTTGGGAATGTTTCCTTATTTTTTTATCGGAATGTATTTCCTAATTAAATTTGGAATTGATACTGTGCTAATAAAACAAACAAATAAATTTTTAACGAAACATAAAATTCGCTATTTACTTTTAAGCAGTTTGTGGTATCCGTTTTTCAGTACTGCTGTGGCTTTGTATTCCTTGTTTGGAAAATACGAATGGAAAGGGAGAAGATTTTAGATTTTAGATTGTTTCTCAATATTCTTAATCTTAAACAAATCTTGTCATGAAAATGAATGCTCTAGCCCAGATGGAAACGGCATCCTGTTGTCCCGGGGTTCGGGACAACAGATATAGTGGACAGCTGGAAATAGCTCCTTATCTAAACAATACTCAAGTTGAAAATTTATGATGAAATCTGAATTCTTAAATCTATTCTACTCCACTTTTAAAATTACTGGAAGAATAAACTGAGTTTTTACTGGAATTCCCCTCTTTATTGCCGGATTGATTTTTGGAAAATCCACTAGGCGGACTTTGAGGATACTGTCAATTTTGACTTTATCATAAGCCACAGAATCTTTCGGGAACTGCGGTTCAAATTTCATAGTTGCGTTTGGAAAAACGGTCACTTTTACTTCGATAGTGTCCAGCTCTGGATACAGCATTGCAAGTGTGTCACTGCATAGTTTTTCCTGAATTAACTGAGTCAAAACCTCAAAAAAGCATTGCTGACGCTGCTTTTTATCTTCAATTTTATCACAGTCTACCATTGAGGGATATTCGTCAACTTCTTTCCAATTAATAGCTTTCAATTCCTTTTGCAGTAATTCTTTTTCTGAAGGAATCTGCTTGTCAAAATACTGACAGGAATTAAAAAATATAAAAACTAAAAAAAGGAAATACTGCTTCAAGGCTTGTTTTTTGAATGGGAATACTATTATATAAAAATACAATTATTTTTCTCATATTCGTATATGGAATACACATTGTATTTTCGGTCTCAAAATTACTAAAAATATTTTTATGGATATCCTGCTTTTGATTTTGGGTTTAGTTTGTGTTATTGTGGGTGTTTTTGGAAGTTTTTTACCAGTTTTACCGGGGCCAAGCGTCAGCTGGATCGGAATTGTACTGCTTTATTTTACAAAAGCTGTTCCTGCCAATTACTGGATTTTGGGGATTTCCTTATTGATTACGGTTGTTCTGACCATTTTGGATTATGTTATCCCCGCTAAAGGAACCAAAAAATTTGGCGGAAGTTCTTATGGTATTTGGGGAACCAATATCGGATTGATTGTCGGGATTTTTGCGCCTATTCCGCTGGGATTTATTATCGGACCATTTGTTGGGGCTTTTGCTGGAGAACTTATTTATGATTACAAAGACCATCAGCGTGCTTTGAAAGCGGCTACAGGTTCATTGATAGGCTTTCTGGCTTCGTCTTTTATGAAGTTTGTTGTCTGTATGATGTATCTAGGACTGTTTCTTTGGATTGTGTGGCAGAATAGAGGCGGTTTGTTTTAGGATTGTTTATAATTTCATTACGTAGAGATTCACCACCTATGGTTAAACCTATAAAACAAGAGGCTGTCCAAAAAGTAAGGACAGCCTTTTTTTTGCTGTTTTTAATCTAAAATAGTATCTTAGAATTGCACAAAAAACGAGCAATGGCTAATACCAATTATAATTATAGAATAGCCTGATTTATTCAGGTTGTTTTTTTATCAAAAAAAACAGACTAATTTATAAGTATAATTATATATTTGCTTATGGCATTAGCAAAATTTATACTAGTAAAAGAAAGCGAGCAGGAACTCAAGTCGTTAATGAGAAAACAACCTGTCCATTTAAAAAACCGAATACAGATGTTACTGGTTTTAAAAAAGAGTGAGGTATTATTAAGCAAAGAAGCGCTCTCTAAAATATTAAAAATCAACTATAACACTGCTCAAAAATGGAGAACTGCTTATTCCAAAAACGGAATTTAAGGTTTGTTGCGTGATGGCAGAATTGGTTTTAAACCTTCACTAATCAGTGCTGATTTGCATCAGGCAATTGAAAAACGACTGCATTCGCCTAAAGATACTTTTACCTCATATATTGATTTAATTCAATGGATAACTGATAATTATATGTCGGAAGGTATTAATTATCAGACCCTAAATAGTTATGTAAAAAGACACTTTGGAGCTAAAATAAAAGTGGCTCGAAAAAGTCATGTCAATAAAAATCAAGACGCTTCGGATACTTTTAAAAAAACTTCCCTTTAATTCTTGAAACAGTTTTAAAAAATGCTTCATTTAATTTTTCATCTTTTAATCTTTATGTCCAAGATGAAAGCCGGTTCGGCTTATTCACTAGAAACGGAAAATCGCTAACAGCAAAAGGAGTTAAGCCAATTTGTACTTATCAAAACGTATTCAGATCAACTTATATTTTTGGAGCTTTTTCGCCCTATAATGGCGATAGCTTAGTGATGGAATTGCCTTATTGTAATGGTGATAATTTTCAGATATTTTTAAATGAATTGTCAAAAAATAATCCCCAAGAATTTAAAGTGGTTGTTTTAGACAATGGGGCTTTTCATAAAAGTAAATCTTTGGCAATACCCGATAATATTGCATTGCTTTTTCTTCCCCCTTATTCTCCAGAACTCAATCCAGCAGAACTTGTTTGGCTTAATATGAAAAGGAAAACTACTAACAAAATCTACAAAACAATGGAAGAACTTAAAATTAAATTAGATGAGATAGTCAAAGAATTGATAACTGAAAAGTTTGTTAAAATCTATGCAGTTTTGATTATTTCTTTATTTAAATCAGACTGTTTAATATGTCTAAATGGTATAAGACACAAAAAAATCCGCTCATTACTGAACGGATTTTGAATTATGTTAGATGCGATTTATTTCGAAAGCTCCACAAAATATTTATAGAACAACGGAATGGTTTCGATTCCTTTCAGGAAATTAAAAACGCCAAAATGTTCGTTGGGTGAGTGAATGGCATCACTGTCAAGGCCAAATCCCATAAGGATTGTTTTGCTTTTTAATTCTTTTTCGAATAAAGCAACTATTGGAATACTTCCTCCGGAACGTACAGGAATTGCTGGAATTCCAAAAGTTTCGGTGTATGCTTTGTTGGCTGCCAGATACCCAATACTGTCAATTGGGGTTACATAACCCTGACCGCCGTGATGAGGTGTAACTTTTACAGTAACGCCCGCAGGAGCAATGCTGATAAAGTGTTTGGTAAAAAGTTCTGTGATTTCTTCCCAGTCTTGGTTTGGAACCAGACGCATGGAGATTTTGGCAAAAGCTTTGCTGGCAATAACGGTTTTTGCACCTTCGCCAGTGTAACCGCCCCAAATTCCGTTTACATCCAGCGTTGGTCGGATCGAATTTCGCTCATTGGTTACATAGCCGCTTTCGCCGTAAATATCATTTAGGTCTAATGCTTTTTTGTATTTATCAAGATCAAAAGGAGCCTTGGCCATTTCGGCTCTTTCCTCAAGAGAAAGCTCTTCGACATTGTCATAAAAGCGAGGAATTGTAATATGATTGTTTTCGTCGTGAAGCTGGGCAATCATTTTAGCCAAAACATTAATAGGATTAGCTACTGCGCCACCGTATAGTCCGGAATGCAAGTCGCGGTTAGGACCAGTAACTTCAACTTCCACATAGCTCAAACCGCGAAGTCCAGTTGTAATGGAAGGCTGCTGATTGGAAATCATTCCTGTGTCCGAAATTAGAATGACATCGTTTCTTAGTTTCTTGGTATTGTTTTCTACAAATGTTTTTAGGCTGACGCTTCCAACTTCCTCTTCACCTTCGATCATGAATTTTACGTTGCAAGGTAAAGTGTTGCTTTGTATCATATATTCAAAAGCTTTTACATGCATGTACATCTGACCTTTGTCATCACAGGCACCTCTGGCAAAAATAGCGCCTTCGGGATGGATGTCTGTTTTTTTGATAATAGGTTCAAATGGGGGAGAAGTCCATAATTCTAATGGATCGGCAGGCTGAACATCATAATGGCCGTAAACTAATACTGTAGGGAGATTTGGGTCAATTATTTTCTCTCCATATACAATTGGATAGCCTGTAGTGTCGCAAATTTCGACAAAATCGCATCCTGCGGCCTCTAAACTTGTTTTTACGGCCTCGGCAGTGTCAAGGACATCTTGAGAAAAAGCAGTGTCAGCACTTACAGATGGAATTTTCAATAATTCAATTAACTCGTTGATAAACCGTTCTTTGTGTTTTGTAACATATGATTTTATATCTTCCATTGAATCAGATTTTTTTAAGAATCAAAAATACAAAAAACAGAATTAATAATTTTTTTTAAAAAATTCTTTGAATATTCGAAGTTATGATTATCTTTGCACCCACAATTGAGCGGATATGGTGAAATTGGTAGACATGCCAGACTTAGGATCTGGTGCCGCAAGGCGTGTAGGTTCGAGTCCTATTATCCGCACTAAAAACTTCTCTTCTTGAGAAGTTTTTTTGTTTTCAGCCCTTTCGTGTCTCAATTCCTCTTGCCTTAGTGTAAAAATCTAAATAATAAAGTAACAGCAAAACCAATCTGCTGTTTTTAGATTTTCTTACTTCTGATTTTTTTTAATTGATGAAATTCAGAGTTATGAAAGATATTGCTAAGCGGTTTCCTGAAAATCCTATATTGTTTCCTTCTGAAGTAGTCCCAAGTCGCGAAGGTCTTCAGGTAGTTTGTCTTCTAAATCCTGGTGTGTTCCAGTTTGATGGTAAAATATGGATTATTATCCGCGTTGCTGAAAGACCAGAACAAAAAGATAATGTTGTGTCGTTTCAAGTTCTTACTGAAAGTAGGAATTCAAATTATTGAAATTCCTGAGAATGATCCCGAAATGATTGCCAAAGATGCGAGGGTTGTCAAATATAAAGAAGCTTATTATTTAACTACATTATCGCATTTGCGGTTGGTGTGCAGTGATGATGGGCGAAAATTCTATGAGCCCGAAGGATGTTTTTCATTAAGAGCCTGTTTAAAAATTTAAAATAAATAATTGTTATGGGTTAAAGAAACCGATTGAAATTTGTCTTTTTGTAGTGACCAAACCATAAAAAGATGTATCCAACCGATTTGACAGAAACCCAGTGGCAATTTATAAAAAAGACTTTAGAATTCGATGATAGAAAGCGGAAATATAATTTGAAAATCATTTGGAATGCGATTAATTATCTCGTAAAAACAGGTTGTCAGTGGCGAATGTTACCTAAAGATTTTCCAAAATGGCAATTAGTGTATTATTACTATTGGAAATGGTCAAATTTGGAATGTTTTGATTTATTACTGTCAAAATTGCGAGAAAAAGTCAGGTTTAATAGAGGTCAAAATACAATGCCAAGTCTAGGAATAATGGATAGTCAAAGTGTACGATGGGGAAATAATCGTTCCTTAAATAGTTTTGATGGCAATAAAAAAGTAAAAGGAATTAAACGGCATATTGTGGTTGATAAAAATGGGTTTCTTTTGGCAATAATGGTAACAGTTGCCAATGTCCATGATAGTAAAGCGGCAGATTTACTAATGAGGACGCTTCACTATTTTTTATGTCCTATAAAAGTAATCCTTGCCGATGGTGGTTACAGAGGCGAAGTGATTGAAAACATAAAAAATAAATTTGGCTATATTATTCAAGTGGTAATGCGTTCAGATGATAGAAAAATGGGGTTTAAACCTATACATAAAAGATGGATTGTAGAGAGAACATTCTCTTGGTTTGACAACGACCGAAGATTATGTAGAAATTATGAACTACTTTTTGAAACATCCGAGAATATGGTCAAAATTGCAACTATAAAATTATTATTAAATAAAATTTAAACAGGCTCTAATAGGTGAAGGTTTTTTTGAGTCATTTGGAATTGAGGATTGCCGGTTGTCATATATAGGTGGTGTTTATTATCTGACCTATACAGCTGTATCTCCCAATGGAGTTGGAGTGGGTTTGCGCACAACTTCCGATTGGTTAAATTTTCAGTCCTACGGAATGATACTGCCTCCGCACAATAAAGACTGTACTATTTTTGAAGAAAAAATCAATAATCTTTTTTATGCTCTCCACCGTCCAAGCAGTTTGGAAATTGGCGGGAATTATATATGGCTAGCTTCTTCTCCTGATGGAATTCATTGGGGGAATCATCAGTGTATTCTGCGTACAAGAAGTCGTTTTTGGGACATCGCCCGTATCGGTGCAGGTGCTTCTCCAATAAAAACCGAAAAAGGGTGGCTTGCTATATATCATGGTGCGAATGAAAAGCATCAATATTGTTTGGGTGCTTTTTTTAATGGATTTGGAGGATCCTTCAAGAGTAATAGCGAGAACCGAAGATCCTATTGTGTCGCCAACTGAAAATTATGAACTTGCCGGTTTCTTTGGTAATGTAGTTTTTACCAATGGACATATTCTAAATCCAGATGGTGATACTGTGACTATATATTATGGTGCTTCTGATGAATTTGTTTGTGGTGCCGAATTCTCTATTAAAGAAATCTTTCCTTTCTGCAGTATGATCAATAGCTTCATCCTGCTATTGACTTCCATGTTGATTACCGAATCATGGTTTTTCATGATTTCCGTTTCTATGCTACCGTGTGGACACATCTAAAAACAATTGCCATCCCTCCATTATTGAAGCAAATTTCTGTATTCCGATAGAGAAAGTGGTTATTCCTGGTTTTCTCCCACTTGCATATCCTTTCCATCCACCAAGCCTTGCAATAACCCAAACATATCTTTTTAAATCCTTTTGGATATGAGGATTTTTTAATTTTTCTGTTTTTCCTTCTAATTTTATCATTTGATATTCTAAACATTCAAGTTCTTGATCTGAAAAACAACTTCTCGCTTCTATTTCTTCCTCTGGAATACTATATGCTATTTGCATTAAAAATAGTTTGACAATTGTCTCCATCATCATTAAAGACAATTTTCGAATAGATTTTGCAGAACCTAATTCGCTTGCTTCTATATTAAATCCTTCCTTTTTTAGAATTCTAAAAACCTCTTCTATAATCCATCTACAAGTATACCATTCGATACATTTTAAGGCTGTGTCTAGGTCTAAGACTTTAATGGTTGTTAGTAATCTCCAGCATATTGGATTATCAATGTTATCGCCAATTTCTTTTGCTTCGATGATATATAAATCAAGGCTTTTGGGCGCATTCTTTGAAACTAAATCATTTTTTTGGATAGTTACTTCAGAAAATCTAACTTCTAAGGTAGCTTCCCGTTTGTTTATATTTCTTCTTTTATCACCTTCTAATTCTATCGTATATTTCCCTTTAAGAGGTTCATTGGCTATAAAACTAAACAATTTAACCTTGTTTAGTAGCGTTCTGTTTGCTCTTGCTCTTACCAATAATTCCGTCTTTTGATCTGGAATCATTGCAAATTGCTCATAAATATCACCTTCTCGATCCTGAATGATGATGACTTTTTTTGATTTCTCTAAAACTTCCTTGGATTTTTGGGAAGATTCTATCCATTTATAAGATTCCTTTTCTTCAATTGGAAGCAAATTATAATTCCTTTCCTTTTTTGTAAGTTTCTCTAAAGGCCTGTTCCATATTTTTACATCTGAAAAGCCATACGGAACAAAACTATAAGCATCTATAACGAAACTAGGATGCAGTAAAAATCCAATTCCTCCTTTTGTTGCAGCATTAGTCAATCCTATAAATTCGTCTTTTTTAACTCTGTTTTTATGATTATATAAATTGACCTCACTTGTGTCCTGTATACATAAAACTGTTTTGTCTTGAGCTGAAAAACAGCAGTTTGCTGACATGTTTTTAATTAATTTCGATTCTGAAACTCTTTTGTTCTGCAAGAAACGATAAACTGCTTTACATTCTGAATCGCTTTGTGTAAGCTGACGTATCGAATGAACACAATTATGAAATAAACTATCTAATATTAAATTACTCCTTTTTAATAGTCGAGAATCATCAATGTCTGTAAAATATCTTCGCATATTATATCTTTATTTAGTGATAAAAATAACGAAATTGTATTTGTGTCCACACGGTAGGTTTCTATGAGGGCTTTTGTGTTAGAGAAGATAGTCGGTATCTATATATATGTATATGTTATTTTGAAAAGGAAAACAAGTAAAGTCCGCTTAGATCCCCCTCCAAAGGGAGTATGCCCGCAGGACAGGACTATTCCTTGGTATTGAATAATCGCTAAAGAAACCCCTTGAATCCCTTTAAAACTGGCAAACCCCGCCCAGATTGCGTTCTGTAATTCAAAAAACCTCAAAGCGAGCAGTTCTAACCCTAAGGTTACCAGTGTATTAAAAAATAAACAAAAAATAATCACGAAAAGGCATTGTTTAAACGGAAAAACTGTCTACTTTTGCACCCGCAACAGCGACAGCGTTCCTTAAAGTACTGACAGGTTAAAGAGATCAAAACGGAAAACATTTTCGAAAAAAAGATTTAAAAAGCTTGCAGGATTTAAAAAAGTGAGTTACTTTTGCACCCCGCAAAACGCGTAACGTTCCTTGATAGACTGAGTAAGAGATGAGAAGAAAGAGAGATAAAATTTTTCAAAAAAACTTCAAAATAATCTTGCTGGTTAAAAAAGAATTGTTACTTTTGCACCCGCTAATCGCAATAACGATAAGTGAGAAAATAAAGAAGAACACGTTCCTAGACATATTGAATTGACAGCCGTTTTGGTAGAGGCGTTGCACTGCAACGACTAGATCAGAACAAATAAAATAAGAGTAATAGAATCGTTAAGATTTGAATAAAGACCAATAGAGACTGAGTCGAATAATAAATAAGTCGCAAGACTAAATAATATACGATGAAGAGTTTGATCCTGGCTCAGGATGAACGCTAGCGGCAGGCTTAACACATGCAAGTCGAGGGGTATATTTCTTCGGAGATAGAGACCGGCGCACGGGTGCGTAACGCGTATGCAATCTGCCTTTCACAGAGGGATAGCCCAGAGAAATTTGGATTAATACCTCATAGTATAATGAGCTGGCATCAGCCCATTATTAAAGTTCCAACGGTGAAAGATGAGCATGCGTCCCATTAGCTTGTTGGTAAGGTAACGGCTTACCAAGGCTACGATGGGTAGGGGTCCTGAGAGGGAGATCCCCCACACTGGTACTGAGACACGGACCAGACTCCTACGGGAGGCAGCAGTGAGGAATATTGGACAATGGGCGCAAGCCTGATCCAGCCATGCCGCGTGCAGGATGACGGTCCTATGGATTGTAAACTGCTTTTGTACGAGAAGAAACACTCCTACGTGTAGGAGCTTGACGGTATCGTAAGAATAAGGATCGGCTAACTCCGTGCCAGCAGCCGCGGTAATACGGAGGATCCAAGCGTTATCCGGAATCATTGGGTTTAAAGGGTCCGTAGGCGGTTTGGTAAGTCAGTGGTGAAAGCCCATCGCTCAACGGTGGAACGGCCATTGATACTGCCAGACTTGAATTACTGGGAAGTAACTAGAATATGTAGTGTAGCGGTGAAATGCTTAGAGATTACATGGAATACCAATTGCGAAGGCAGGTTACTACCAGTGGATTGACGCTGATGGACGAAAGCGTGGGTAGCGAACAGGATTAGATACCCTGGTAGTCCACGCCGTAAACGATGGATACTAGCTGTTGGGGGCAACTTCAGTGGCTAAGCGAAAGTGATAAGTATCCCACCTGGGGAGTACGGGCGCAAGCCTGAAACTCAAAGGAATTGACGGGGGCCCGCACAAGCGGTGGAGCATGTGGTTTAATTCGATGATACGCGAGGAACCTTACCAAGGCTTAAATGTAGACTGACCGGTTTGGAAACAGACCTTTCGTAAGACAGTTTACAAGGTGCTGCATGGTTGTCGTCAGCTCGTGCCGTGAGGTGTCAGGTTAAGTCCTATAACGAGCGCAACCCCTGTTGTTAGTTGCCATCGAGTCATGTCGGGAACTCTAACGAGACTGCCAGTGCAAACTGTGAGGAAGGTGGGGATGACGTCAAATCATCACGGCCCTTACGCCTTGGGCTACACACGTGCTACAATGGCCGGTACAGAGAGCAGCCACTTCGTGAGGAGGAGCGAATCTATAAAACCGGTCACAGTTCGGATCGGAGTCTGCAACTCGACTCCGTGAAGCTGGAATCGCTAGTAATCGGATATCAGCCATGATCCGGTGAATACGTTCCCGGGCCTTGTACACACCGCCCGTCAAGCCATGGAAGCTGGGGGTGCCTGAAGTCGGTGACCGCAAGGAGCTGCCTAGGGTAAAACTGGTAACTAGGGCTAAGTCGTAACAAGGTAGCCGTACCGGAAGGTGCGGCTGGAACACCTCCTTTCTAGAGCTTTGGTGTTAGCCAAGTGCACGCCAAAGAAAGAAGACGAAGAGACTTTTGGTTTCAAATATGAAGATTATATTACTCTTGCTGTTAATTTAAAAAAAAAGAATAAAAATTAAGTAAAAACAGAGTCTCGTAGCTCAGCTGGTTAGAGTACTACACTGATAATGTAGGGGTCGGCAGTTCGAGTCTGCCCGGGACTACTATTTAACTTAAAAGAAGGAAATTTTAGAAGTTGAGTTATCAACAATCCGCTGAAAGCTGACGGCTGATAACTGAAAGCTAAAAAAATGGGGGATTAGCTCAGCTGGCTAGAGCGCCTGCCTTGCACGCAGGAGGTCAACGGTTCGACTCCGTTATTCTCCACAAATGGCTGTAGGCCATAAGCTAAAAAAGCTTAAAGCGTATTGCTTAAAGCCTAAAGCTTTAGAAAGTTCATTGACATATTGAGATAAGAAATAATAAAAAGTAGAAAGAACAAATGCGTTTGTTGTTAATAGTTTTTATTTTATAGTTGCAAAACTATAAAGAATTAACAAAAAAAGCAATAAACCGTAAGTACAATAAGCAAAATAAGGGCGTATGGGGGATGCCTAGGCTCTCAGAGGCGAAGAAAGGCGTGATAAGCTGCGAAAAGTTACGGGGACGAGCACACATCGATAGATCCGTAAATACCTGAATGGGGCAACCCGCTATGTTGAAGACATAGCACACCGATAGGTGGGCAAACCCGCTGAACTGAAACATCTAAGTAGGCGGAGGAGAAGAAAACAAAAGTGATTCCGTAAGTAGTGGCGAGCGAACGCGGATTAGCCCAAACCAGTGCTGTTACGGCAGTTCTGGGGTTGTAGGACCACGACATTTCTTGCACAAGGAACTAGAATCTGCTGGAAAGCAGAACCAAAGAGAGTGATAGTCTTGTATAGGTAACAAGTGTAAAGGATAGTGGTATCCTGAGTAGGGCGGGGCACGTGAAACCCTGTCTGAATTTGGCGGGACCATCCGCTAAGGCTAAATACTCCTGAGAGACCGATAGTGAACCAGTACCGTGAGGGAAAGGTGAAAAGAACCGTGAATAACGGAGTGAAATAGATCCTGAAACCATACGCTTACAAGCGGTCGGAGCCCTTTCGTGGGGTGACGGCGTGCCTTTTGCATAATGAGCCTACGAGTTAACGTTGCTGGCAAGGATAAGTGGTTAAGCCACGGATCCGTAGCGAAAGCGAGTCTGAATAGGGCGCTTTAGTCAGTAGTGTTAGACGCGAAACCGTGTGATCTACCCATGGGCAGGATGAAGCGCTGGTAACACAGTGTGGAGGTCCGAACCGGTTGACGTTGAAAAGTCTTCGGATGACCTGTGGGTAGGGGTGAAAGGCCAATCAAACTCGGAAATAGCTCGTACTCCCCGAAATGCATTTAGGTGCAGCGCAAGGCATAAGTTATATAGAGGTAGAGCTACTGATTGGATGCGGGGGCTTCACCGCCTACCAATTCCTGACAAACTCCGAATGCTATATAATGTTTCCTTGCAGTGAGGGCTTGGGTGCTAAGGTCCAAGTCCGAGAGGGAAAGAACCCAGACCATCAGCTAAGGTCCCCAAATATATGTTAAGTTGAAAGAACGAGGTTTGTCTGCCCAGACAGCTAGGATGTTGGCTTGGAAGCAGCCATTCATTTAAAGAGTGCGTAACAGCTCACTAGTCGAGCGGACGAGCATGGATAATAATCGGGCATAAACATATTACCGAAGCTATGGATTTTACAGCAATGTAAAGTGGTAGGGGAGCATTCTAACAGGGCTGAAGGTGTATCGTAAGGTATGCTGGACTGGTTAGAAAAGAAAATGTAGGCATAAGTAACGATAATGCGGGCGAGAAACCCGCACACCGAAAGACTAAGGTTTCCACAGCTATGCTAATCAGCTGTGGGTTAGTCGGGACCTAAGGCGAACCCGAAAGGGACAGTCGATGGCCAACGGGTTAATATTCCCGTACTAGTGATTACTGTGATGGGGTGACGGAGTGATGAAAGCGCCGCGAACTGACGGAATAGTTCGTTGAAGTACCTACCTATAAGAGATGCAGGCAAATCCACATCTTTTGGGGAAATACGATAGTACTCGGAGTCTTCGGACAAAGAGATAGTGCGCCTAAGGGCTTCCAAGAAAAACCTCTAAACTTCAGGTAATCAGTACCCGTACCGTAAACCGACACAGGTAGTCGAGGAGAGAATCCTAAGGTGCTCGAGAGATTCATGGCTAAGGAATTAGGCAAAATAGACCCGTAACTTCGGGAGAAGGGTCGCCCCGAGTAATCGGGGCCGCAGTGAAGAGGTCCAGGCGACTGTTTATCAAAAACACAGGGCTCTGCAAAATCGTAAGATGAAGTATAGGGCCTGACACCTGCCCGGTGCTGGAAGGTTAAGAGGAGATGTTATCTTCGGAGAAGCATTGAATTGAAGCCCCAGTAAACGGCGGCCGTAACTATAACGGTCCTAAGGTAGCGAAATTCCTTGTCGGGTAAGTTCCGACCTGCACGAATGGTGTAACGATCTGGACACTGTCTCAGCCATGAGCTCGGTGAAATTGTAGTAACGGTGAAGATGCCGTTTACCCGCAGTGGGACGAAAAGACCCTGTGCACCTTTACTATAGCTTAGTATTGACCTTGGATAAATGATGTGTAGGATAGGTTGGAGACTGTGAAGTGGCGTCGCCAGGCGTTGTGGAGTCATTGTTGAAATACAACCCTTTGTTTATCTGAGGCCTAACCCCCAACCGGGGGGACATTGCTTGGTGGGTAGTTTGACTGGGGTGGTCGCCTCCAAAAGAGTAACGGAGGCTTCTAAAGGTTCCCTCAGTACGCTTGGTAACCGTGCGTAGAGTGCAATGGCATAAGGGAGCTTGACTGAGAGACATACAGGTCGATCAGGTACGAAAGTAGAGCATAGTGATCCGGTGGTTCCGCATGGAAGGGCCATCGCTCAAAGGATAAAAGGTACGCCGGGGATAACAGGCTGATCTCCCCCAAGAGCTCATATCGACGGGGGGGTTTGGCACCTCGATGTCGGCTCGTCACATCCTGGGGCTGGAGAAGGTCCCAAGGGTTGGGCTGTTCGCCCATTAAAGTGGCACGCGAGCTGGGTTCAGAACGTCGTGAGACAGTTCGGTCTCTATCTACTGTGGGCGTTAGAAATTTGAGTGGATCTGATTCTAGTACGAGAGGACCGAATTGGACTAACCTCTAGTGTATCTGTTGTCCCGCCAGGGGCACCGCAGAGTAGCTACGTTGGGAAGGGATAAGCGCTGAAAGCATATAAGCGCGAAACCCACCACAAGATGAGATTTCTTTTAAGGGTCGTGGAAGATGACCACGTTGATAGGCTATAGATGTAAAGGCAGTAATGTCATAGTCGAGTAGTACTAATAACCCGTAAGCTTATGTACGCCTCCTCTCCCGATGAAAATCGGGAGAAGAAACTTTCTAAAACTTTTTATATTATTTATCTCAGTATGTTAAGATATTTGCTCGACGCAGAGCAGTTGATGGTTAATAGTTGATAGTTGCTGGAGAAATCCATCAACTGACAACCAAAAACCAACAACTAACAGCCTTAAGGTGGTTATTGCGGCGGGGCTCACCTCTTCCCATCCCGAACAGAGTAGTTAAGCCCGCCTGCGCAGATGGTACTGCAGTTATGTGGGAGAGTATGTCGCTGCCTTTCTTTATAAAAACCCTGTTTCATAACGAAACGGGGTTTTTTATTAAGATTTGAATATTTTCATTCTTAGGTACCTTAGCTCAGATGGTAGAGCAATGGACTGAAAATCCATGTGTCCCTGGTTCGATCCCTGGAGGTACCACAATAAATGCTCGGATGGTGAAATTGGTAGACACGCTGGACTTAAAATCCAGTGAACAGCAATGTTCGTGCGGGTTCAAGTCCCGCTCTGAGTACAAAAAAAAGCTTCATGCAGCATTAGCTAAATGAAGCTTTTTTTTGTTAGAATTTTATCGGATCAATCCGTTTTTTACCGGATCAGGTGCAAAAGTTGGGGATTAGGCAAAAATATTAGATAATCTGAATAGAAAGAAATCTATCTTTCTTACACCTCTAAACTGACTTCTAAATGCTTTTATTTTGGCATTAAAAGATTCTGCAGAAGCATTGGTACTCCTGTTATCAAAGTAGTTTAAAATTGTCTGATAGTTAATAGTTACCGTATTGAGTAATATATTAAAGTTTTTAAACCCTGATTCTTCTACATTCCTGTACCAATGTGCTAGTTTTGTCATCGCAACGTGCTTGTCGTTGTTGTTATTGTAAATACCTCGAAGTTGTTGACTCAAACCGTAAGCTTTCTTTATATCTGGATATAATTCAAATAACAATTGCGCTCTCTCATTTTGGTGCTCAGTCCATTTTTCGCGAGATTTATAAAGTACATATCTGCTTCTTGCCAAAAGCTGTTTTAAGGAATCTCCATTAGGCAAGAGCTCCTGTATAAATGTTTTATTCTCTTTTTTGGCTTGCATTATCAATTGATTCTCAAGATCCATAGCTTCCCAGCGATGTTTGATTCTGATTTCTTGCATGGCTTCTAATGCTAATTTTTGAACATGGAATCTGTCAGTGACCTGTATTGCTTTTGGGAAGCATTTTTTGGAGATCAGTTTCATAGAATTAGCCATGTCCAGTGTTATCTCTTGAACACCACTTCTTTTTTTATAATCAATCTTACTAATGTGTTCTATGACTTTATCTGCCTTTGTTCCAGCAATAATAGCCACTAAGCAACCTTGTTTGCCTTTGAACTTCTTGTTGGTTACAATGGTGTAAAGCTCTCCTTGAGACAAAGCTACTTCATCAATCGATAAGTGTGTACCTATGTTTTCAGGGTAAAGAATCCATTGATGGGCATGTTCTCGTGGAGCCCAGGTATTAAAGGAGCTCAGGTGTTTTTTATACTGTCTTTGAAGTTTTTTTCCGTTGACCCCGAAAAACCTTCCGATGGTATGGCAGTCGGTGGCGCTGTTATCTATTGATTTCTTTTAAAAAAGCCGCAAACTCTTGAGTCATGCGGGTTCCTTTAGCAACTAAAGTCCAATCTCTTTTAAGGATTTCTCCATTGGTTTTATTAGTCCAACGACGTCTTTTGATATGTAAATACACAAACTTACCTCGTAGAGGGAAATCCTGAATGGTAATTTCATCCACAAATCCCTTTGATACTAATTCAAGTGTATCAAACTCTTTAGGAGCTTTAGCTTTTTCTTCAAAGTATAGGTGCAATATCTCCTGAGTTTCATTAGCAGAAACCACCTCAAAGTGGTCAACTAAAAAATCAGGCAGCATAAATTTCAAAAGATCTATAGAAGTCATTACAAATTGTTAGAGTGACAAATTTCTAATTTTTTTTTCGACATTTCCTCCCCAGACTTTGTTCTTGATCCGAATTACTGATCAACCAAACAAATTACAAAAGTAGTTTTGCCATCTTCATTTTTTCGATAAGCAAGATAACCGCCATGTGATTCGGTAATATTTTTGGATAAAGTTAAGCCAATTCCAGCTCCCTCTTTGCGTGTTGTAAAGAATGGCAGGAATATTTTGCTCTCAATTTCTTTTTCGATTCCTTTTCCATTATCTGAAATTTGAATGAAGGTTCTTTTTTCTTTGACTTCTGCCGAAATTGTAATCTCTTTTTTTGAAATTTCTTTCAGCGCAAAAATGCAATTTGTAAAAAGATTAATTAAAACCTGTTCTATCTGCTGTGCATCTATCTGGAGCCAATGATTAAAAGAAACTGTATTTATAACTTCAATTTGTTCCTTTTTGAATAAAGGATTCATAATCTGGAAACTGTTTTCAATCAATTGCTGCAGGCTTATCTTTTTCTTTCTTGGTGAAGGCAGCATAGCCAGTTTTCGATAGTTTTCTACAAATTGCTGTAAGTGATCGCTTCGTCTCAGCATTGTGGCAACACTATTCTTTATATCATCCAAATCATCTTCCGAAATTGTTTCCTGCTGTACCAGATCCTGCAGATTTTGCGAAAGTGATCGAATCGGAGTGATTGAATTCAGAAGTTCATGAGAAATCACTTTCATCAAATTTATCCATGCTTCTTTTTCTTTTTTCTCAATTACATTCTGAATTGAATCCAGTAAAACAATAAAATAATCCTGATTGTAAATCTCGCTTCTGGAGGTCTGCAATGCAAAAGTCTGATTATCCTGCTGATTCACACGGATTTCTAATGCTGTTTTTATTTCTTGGAAATTCTGTTCTTCAATTATTGCACATAATGTAGGCAACAGGTTTTTCAGGTATTTCCATTTTGAAACTTTCGGCACATTAAAATGCCTGGAGAAATAATTATTCATTAAAAAGATATCCCAATCATTTTCTTTTTTTTGAAGAATAATAATTCCGCTTTCAATATTGTTTAGAATCGAACGATAAACAATATCTTTTGAAACTCGTTCTTTTTCCTTGTTTTTTAAATTTTCATACAAATGAAATAAATCGGGATAGATGTTATATGACCTGTGTTTCGAATAATCGGCTGTAAAATCATTCTGCAGGATTGAGCTAATTGTTTTGTCATAAATGGAAAATACATTTTTGACATAAAAATGCATTTCTACAATAAGCATGATATCGATAAAAAATATGAATAATGAAGTAAAAATCAAGCGGTTTAGAAAAATAAAAATTGCAAAACCTGTCCCCAAAAGAATAATAATCAATCGAATAAAAATCTGGTTGTATATTTTGAAAGACTGATGCATCAGTTAGTGCTGATATTATATTTTTCTAAACGTCTATATAACGCACCTCTGGAAAGTCCCAATTCATCAGCTGTTTTGCTGATATTGTTATTGTTTTTAAGAAGTGCTCTTTCGACAGTTGCTTTTTCGATTGCAGAAAGCTGGATGTCTTCTGGATTCTCTTCGTAAACCGTTATCTGTTCCAAATCTAAATCGGAAACTGTAATATGCTTGTTCTCACAGAGAATCACAGCACGCTCAATTCGGTTTTCCATTTCGCGGATATTACCATTCCACGCGTGTTTTTCTATTTGTTCAATCACTTTTTTATCAAAGATAATTTTGTCACGCTCGTATTTAGTAATCATTTTTTGCAAAAGATATTCGGCTAATGGCACTTTATCTTCGTTTCGTTCCCGCAAAGGAGGCAATGTGATTTCCATTGTATTGATGCGATAATACAAATCTTCTCTAAAGTTTTTATCAGCTACCTCCTGTTTTAAATTCAGATTTGTCGCTGTAATAATACGGACATTCAGAGGTCTGGGTTTCGATTCCCCTAATCTGGTAACGGTTTTGGTTTGTATTATCTGTAAAAGTTTGGATTGCAGATGCAACGGAACATTTCCTATTTCGTCTAAAAAAATGGTTCCGTTCTGAGCCATTTCAAAACGTCCTGGAGTATCTGCTTTAGCATCAGTGAAAGCACCTTTAGCATAGCCAAATAATTCGCTTTCGAAGATATTGGAATTTAAAGAACCTAAATCGACATGGATAAAAGGTGCATTTTTCCGCTCGGATTGATTGAAAATATGATAAGCCAAAACAAATTTTCCTGTGCCATTTTCGCCCAGAATGAGAACATTCGCATCCGTTTTGGCTACTTTATCAGCTAATGAATAGGCTTTCTTTATCGCATCAGAATTGCCAATGAAAAAAGTATGTAGAGGCTCAGCAGGATTTGATTTTTTCTGTTCTTTTCGGCTTATATCGACTGCCTGTTTTACAACACTGAGTAATTTTTCATTCTCCCAAGGCTTTAAAATATAATCAAAAGCGCCCGCTTTTAGACCTTCAACAGCCGTTTCCACTTTACCAAAAGCAGTCATCAAAATAACAACTGTTTTTGGCGAAAGCGTTTTTATTTCCTTCAGCAAATACAATCCTTCCTTTCCATCTTCAAAACCTATCCGGTAATTCATGTCTAATAAAACGACATCTATAGTGTTTTTTGCCAATAATTCGACCACCAATTTTGGATTATTCAGTGTAAAAATGTTTTCAAAATGCTTTTTCAGAAACATTTTGGAGGCAAAAAGAATGTCTTCCTGGTCGTCTATGATTAAAATGGATGCATTTGTTTTTTTCATTATTGTTCGGTTGCGGACAAAAGTTGTCCAATAATGGACAGCTCGAAATTTCTATTAAAAATAAAACCTTAAAAATAAGGCTTTTGTAAATTTTTATTTTTTTGGCACGATAATCACCTTATATACAATAAATAAGCAAAGATGGACACCATAATTAAAAGTAAAAATAACAAAAAAAAGTATCTAATAACCGCATTACCCATTATCTTGATTCTGGGTTATATCGCTTTTGCATCGGCTACCAAAAAAAGAAGCTTGAATGTAAAAAAGGAAGAAATTACGATTAAAATGGTTGAAGATAATTTCTTTGAAGATTTTATGTCTTTTCAGGCCAAAGCGGTTCCTGTAAATTCCATGCTCGTTAATATTATTGAAGGCGGTGCGGTACAGGAAATATTTGTCGAGAATGGCGATATGGTTACCAAAGGGCAATCGCTGGCTAGATTATACAATCCGAATGCGGAATTGGCATACATGCAGCAGGAAACGGCTATTATTGAACAGATAAATAATCTGGAGAAAGCCAAATTGGATTTAAGAAATCAGGAGTTGAATTTAGGCAAGGATCTGATCGCGATAGAACATGATTATCTGGATGCGAAAAATTTATTGGACACTAATAAAAACCTTTTTGAACAGGAGATTCTCGCTAAAAGCGAATGGGAAAAGACAAAAGAAAATTATCGCTTTCAGAAAGAACGGATGTATATCATCAAACAAAGTGTGAACAAAGAAAAGCAGGCAAATCAAATTCAGATTGGACAGCTTAATCAATCGATTGGCATCATGAATAAAAGCCTCGGAATTCTGAGAACCAATAAAAAGAATTTTTTGGTAACAGCGCCAATTTCCGGCAGGCTTTCGTCATTTGAACCGATACTGGGAAAAACCTATGCACAAAACACAAGCATTGGTTTTATTGACGACCAAAAAGGATATAAATTAGTGGCTGATATCGATGAGTTTTATTTGGATCGAATTTCGGAAAAACAAAAAGGGACTGTTGATTTTGAAAATAAAGCCATAGAAGTTCAAATAACAAAAGTGATTCCTGAGGTGAAAAACGGAAGATTTCAGGTGGAATTGGATTTTGTTTCTAAAGATAAAATGGATTTGAAACAAGGTTTGAGTTTTGGCGTAAAATTAAATTTATCCGAAAAAACAAAAACTACAGTGCTTTCAAAAGGCAGTTTTAATGAAGAAACAAGTGGGAAATGGATATTTGTCGTAAACGGAAATAAAGCCGAAAGAAGAGAAATCAAATTGGGCCGTGAAAATCCATTATATTACGAAGTCTTAGGCGGATTGAAAGCAGGCGAAAAAGTAATAACCTCCTCTTATAAAGACTATAAATTAGCAGAAGTTTTGAATTTAGAATAAAGAACCTAGAAAATAGAGTAAAGAATCAAGAGCAAAGATGAAAAGGTGAACCACATAGAAAGATAGAATTGAATAAAGTGAATTAGGTTGTTTAAGAAAATACATTTTTACACATAGCACTATGAAAACTATCTTAAGCAAAGCATCTTTTATTTTCTATTTTAATCTATGTCTCTATGTGTTTAAAAGAATAAAACTGCTATAAATAATATATAAAAGAACATCAATCAAAAAACGAACAATAATCATGATTAAAATCAAAAACCTTTCGAAAATTTTTAGAACAGAAGAAATTGAAACAAAAGCATTAAGCGAAGTTTCATTAACCATTAATCAAGGTGATTTTGTTTCTATTATGGGACCTTCGGGAAGTGGAAAATCCACATTATTAAATATTATCGGGTTACTGGACAGTGCTTCGGGAGACAGTTACCAATTGCTGAATCAGGAAATGATCGGGCTGAAAGAGAAAGCTAAATCGAAAGTCAGAAAGGAAAATATTGGTTTTATTTTCCAGAATTTCAATCTAATAGATGAATTATCAGTGTATGACAATATCGAATTGCCTCTGATTTACAACAAAGTTCCTTCATCCGAAAGAAAACAAAAAGTAGAAGCAATTGCCGAAAAACTGAATATTTCGCATCGATTGAAACATTATCCGCAGCAGCTTTCTGGAGGACAGCAACAGCGTGTGGCGGTTGCAAGGGCTTTAATCAATGATCCGAAAATTATTCTTGCCGATGAGCCTACGGGAAATCTGGATAGTAAAAACGGAAACGAAGTAATGGAGTTATTAACAGATCTGCATGCCAATGGTGCAACAATCCTAATGGTAACCCACTCGGATTATGATGCATCATTTTCGCAGAAAACAATTTTGATGAAAGACGGAATAGTACTTTCGGAAAAACTGAATCATAGAAACGTTGATGTTTTTAAAGTATAAAAAATGATACTAAAAATCATTGTCACAATCCTTACCGCCTTAATTGAACTATTGAATGAGATAGTTTGTTAAAGCATCAATCAAATCAAAAAATCAAAATCACATGTTAAAAAACTGGACAAACATATTTATCTATCATCTTAAAAATAATAAGCTTTTTACAGCTTTGAATGTTTTGGGATTATCAATCGGAATTGCTGGATTGATTTTCGCTACTCTTTATTGGAATGACGAACAGAGTTACAACGATTGGAACCCTGAGAAGAATAATGTCTTTCAGGTTTTGATAGACATAGGAGAGGATAGGATCTGGTCAAATGCGCCAGTTACGTTCAATCCATTTCTAAAAGATGATCCCAATATTGAGAAAATGATGTACTGCGAAAACTGGTACGAATCACCTCTCTATAAATACAATGGCAAAAAAATAATTATTAAAAAATTATTTAATGCTCAAAATAATTTCTTTGATTTTTTTCCTTTTGAATTTGTGCAGGGAAATCCAAAAACGGCATTGCAGAACGAAAATAGTATTGCGATGAAACAGGAAACGGCTGCATTATTTTTTGGAACTGAAAATCCTATAGGAAAACAAATTCAATATGAAGATAAAATTCTAACGGTTACAGCAATATATAAAATTACTGGAAATTCATCTATTGCTCCAGATGCGGTCGTAAGTAACATGAAAGAAAGATTAGATCGCGGTAAAGACTCTTGGGGAAACTTTAATAACGGCTGGTATATAAAATTAAAAGATCCCTCTAAGACTGCCGAGCTTTCTAAAAAACTAAATGCTATTTATTATCAGAATAAAACAATTAAAGATGCAAAATCCGAAGGAATCAGCCCAAAAGAATTTGTGTCAAAATACGGGAAGTTTACTTTTATTTTAGAACCGCTTTCTGTTTCAAGATTGCATAGCCAGGGACAAGGTTCACCCGAGGGAAAGGGCAATTATCAATTTTTATTGATAATGTCAGGATTGTCCGTTTTGATTTTGATCTTATCAATTGTAAATTATATCAATCTGGCAACAGCAAATGCTATCCGCCGAGCTAAAGAAGTAGGTGTCCGAAAAATAGTTGGAGCTTCAAAATCGGATATAATCAGGCAGTTTTTATTTGAAACAATTATTACGGTTCTAATTTCTATTTTATTAGCATTAACTATTGTTGAGTTGTCTTTGCCGTATTATAATGAGTTTTTGGACAAAGAGTTGATCATTTATGGAAACCAGTTTTACGGACAAATTATATTGATTTTTATAATTACAGTAATTTTTGCTGGTGTATTTCCGGCCATCTATGTATCCAATTTTGAAACTTTAAAAGTGCTGAAAGGAAATTTTGGAAGAAATAAAAGCGGAGTGTGGCTTCGAAACGGAATGCTGATTCTGCAGTTTGCCATTGCCTCTTTCTTTATTGTTGGTTCTTACATTGTGTATGAGCAGGTGCGCTATCTGGCAAACAAAAATCTTGGTTTTTCTGGAGAGCAGGTTTTAGAAATTTTTTATTTTAAGCCAGAATCTCTTCTTCTTGCCGAAAATTCGGATAAGCTGATATTTAACCGGTACACTATTGTCAAAAATGAACTCTCAAAAATAAAAGGAGTAGAACAGGTAACTACCGGAGCATTTAAATTTGGCGGAGGCAATGATTCTTCTTCAGGCTTTAGTTATAAAGGTACCAGTATTCAAGGCCAGAATCTGGCTCTTGATTTTGGTATGCTCGAAATGATGAAAATCGAAATGGCTCAAGGGCGATATCTGAATCTCAAAATAGCTTCCGATACCATAAATTCTATGATGGTCAATGAAACTGCTTTGAAAATAATGAATGAGAAGAATCCAATTGGTAAAATTGTCGACTGGAATGATCAAAAGCTGAAAATTATTGGAGTTGTCAAAGATTTTAATCTTTTCAGTCCTCAGGGAAAAGTGCCTCCAATGGTTTTTTTCCATTTCAAAACTGTGCCGTGGACTATTGGTAATCTTCAGCACATCTATGTGAAAATCAAAGCAGAAAACATGGAGCAGACTATTGCTGCTATTGAAAAGTTCTGGATCAAAAATGTCGATTCCGATTATCCTTTTCAATATGATTTTATTGATAAAAGCTATATGAGAACTTATAAAGCGTATGTAAAACAGAAAAATCTTTTTTCACTGCTAAATGGAATTGTAATCCTTATTGCCCTTTTCGGATTATTCGCTCTAGCTTCCTATTCTATCGAAAGACGTATGAAAGAAATTGCTATTCGAAAAACATTGGGTGCCGAAACGGATGTTTTGCTTAAAGAACTCTCCAAACAATATATTATTTTCAGTGTAATCGGATTTTTAACAGCTCTGTTTCCGGCGTATTACTTACTTAATAAATGGCTGGAAAATTTTGCAAATAGAATTGACATCACTATTTATCCGTTTATAATTGGTTTTATTGTTTTATTGTTTTTAACACTTTTGGTAGTGCTTTCAAGAGCATATCAGGCAACTAGAATGGATGTTTTGAAATACCTAAAATATGAATAAGAGCCTAATTGTAACGATTATCTTTTTTTTATTTTTTGCTTTAGTAAATGGCCAGGAAAATTCCTGGTCGCTTACTAAATGCATGGAGGCCGCTTTGCAGAATAATATCGAAATCAAAATCAGACAGCTTGAAATAAAAAGAACTCAGAAATCTCAGAATTCTGTTTTGAATCGAATGCTGCCCTTTGTTAGTTTATCTGGAGAACAAAGTTATAATTTCGGTTCAACTATAGATCCTGCATCAAATGGGAGAGTAAGTTCCAATATTCAGAATGATAATTTTTATCTGAATGCACGAACAAATTTGATTGATTTTAGCGCTTTCGCCAATGCCAAAAAAGATAAAATCAATATTGAACTCGCCAAAGCTGATAAAGAAGTGATTGAAAACGAATATAAACTGCAGATTTTAGAAAGTTTTTATCAAACACTTTATGCTCAGGAATTATTAAAAATTCAGAAAGAACAGTTCAAGCAGGCGGTTTTTAACCTTGAAAGAGTAACAAAAGAAGTTGCTATTGGGAGCAAACCACAAAGTGATCTGTATGATATGCAGCTGAGCTTTTCAGAAGAGGAAAATAGAAATCTTGAATCGGAACAACTGTATGGAATCAAAAAACTGCAATTGTTCCAATTGATGAATGCTACAAGCATAGTAACTAAAGATGTTGTATTAGAAAATGTTTTGAATGAAAACATATCCGGCAAAACTGAAAATATACAATACAGCCCTAAAATAAAACGAGCCGAACTTAAGTATCAAAACAGTTTAAAATTGATAAATGCAGAAAGAGCTAATAATTTGCCGATAGTGTCTGCTTACTACGGATATTCGACTTTTTATTATACTGTTTTAAATCAGCCCGCTGGAAATACCGATAGTTTCAGAAATCAATTAGATGACAATAAAAACCAGCAAGTGGGAATCCAGATGAATGTTCCCATTTTTAACGGATTTAGGAACAACAAAAAAATAGATGCTTCAAAAATTGAAAGCGAAAAATCAAAACAGCTCATAGAACAGGAAAAACAGGAGTTAGAAAAACAAGTTGCTATTGAAGAACAAAACAGAAGCAATTATCTTGAGTTGCAGAAGAAACTGAATGAAAAACAAAAATATGCCAGAGCATCTCTAACTACGACTCAGGCCAAATTTACTAATGGAAAAGTGGAAGCAATTTTGTATTCTTCGGTTAAAAATCAATTATTGTCCGCTGAATACGATGTACTCAAAAATGGGCTTCAGCTGGAGTATATTGGATTAAAAATAAATCTGCTGAAATACAATAGTCTGCAGAATTAAAACTGATGATTTTTGTACTGGATTCGTTGTGGTAATTGTCAGCAAATTATCTGCTTTATAATTATTAAAGCCTATGGTATTTTAACTCAAACCTTTGCTGTATTATCATAGGCTTCCATATATCGTTTTCGTAATGTTAAAATAGCATAAGTATCAGAAAATACAGTTGTGTTTTGGATGGAATTATGATGCTACTTTAGCAGTATAAAATAATTACTAATTTAAAACGCAGTATTATGAAAACGATTTTAAAATTAAGTCTGGTAGTATTAGTGACAATGACTGGTATTAATACATACGCAATCAACGATGATTTTTTGCTTAATGTGAAAAAGGGTGAGGGAAAAGAAATTAGTTTTTCGGTAAATGAGATTAAAAAAGCCAATGTGACAATCTATGATCAGTCTCATAACATAATTTATAATGAACTGGTAACGGGAAAAGAAGGAATTGCAAGGGCGTATAATCTTGAGGAATTTCCTGAAGGAGTTTACTTCTTGGAAGTAGAAACTAATCTAAAGAAAGTGGTGCACGAGATTGTGGTTGCGGATAAGACTACTACATTGTCTAGAAAATCACTTACTGAAGTGTATAAAGGTGATTTGAAGATCAAAAATCAAAATGTGGCTGAGGCTAATTAATTAGATTGTGGTTAAGGATAGTTAGGATTTTGAGAAAAGCAGCTCTTTTTGGGCTGTTTTTTTTGTTTGAATATTTCTGGTTTAAACATGAAATGCTGTATTGGATGATTTACAGGAGAAATGAAAATGACATGCCCCGTTTTAGAAAAACAACGCTTTCTATCTTAGTTTTTGATAATAGGGAATATAATGGACAGCCCAACCTTAGAGTATGCAGATTATTTGCCTGATTTTTATAAAAAAAGCCATCAAAACTTAATTTGACGGCCGATTTTATGTTAAATTAATTATTGCTTTATAAGTTTAATTACTTTTATTTGATTGGCTTCGTTGTAAACTTTAATAAAATATAAACCATTATTTAATTCGTTTATATTGTATAGGTATTCTTTAGTGTGTGGTTTGCTGAACGTTTTTATTAATTGTCCAGTTATTGAAAAGATTTGGATTTTGGCAGTATCAGTATTTAATGAAAAGTAATTTGAAGCTGGATTTGGTGAAATGAAAATATCTTTCATGATTTCAAAATCAGTTGTTGCTAAGACAGTTGATTTATTTCCGTAAATCCTAAACTCACCAGGCTGGAGGCTAATAGTGGCATTAACGTCAGTGACAGTGTATGGGGAATTGTCCATTAAATTGAACCATGATCCAGTATATTGAAATCCTGTTGCTACATTTTTGGCAGTTACATCAAAGTTCGCAATTATAAGAACATCTTTAAGGGTCGAGCTTGCTAATGAACTGTTTGTTATTTTAATGTTTGGCGTTAATGTTGTAGCTGATGGAACTGTAGCTGTACCTGAAAAAACCGGCTCGGTTGTTTTTAATGCAATCATTCTTGCCCAATCATAATAGATTTTATTTCTGGAATTATCACTCAGCCAATTGTTAGTCCATTGAGGCTGTGGTTTGGTAGATAATTTACAATCTCCTGCAATTGTTGATGAATTGTCATTTAAGGTTCCGTCGGTACAGGTATAAATTGACGTGTCCCAGCCCAATTCACCAAAATGCCATATCATTTTCGGACCAGGTATTAATAAAGTGACGGCTCCTATGGCCGACATTCTTGATAAAGCGACACTAAGTGTTTTTACATTGTGAGCAGCATTGGCTGTATTTCCGTATTGAATATTTTTATACATTAAACGTTCTTCGTCATGACTTTCGGCATAGCCCATAACTCTGTTTCCTAGAAAACCGCTGTGGTTTGGTCCATACATTCTTGAAATATCATTACTTGAATTGTATCCCATTGATAATTGATTGTAATTATCAGTCATTTTTCCCCACATCATTACACCTTTACTTGGAGTTTCGGTAAAACGGTAATTAGCCCATTCTTTTTCTTCGGTATCAGAGCCTAAATGTTCAAAAATTGTATAATGAGTTGGATCCAATGACCATGAATAGTCGGCATATTCTTTTAAGATATCTACCCTGTCTTGTTGGTAACTGTTGGTGCAGCTTTCATCAGAAGCCGTGCAGTTTTGTGTAAAACCTTTGGTTAAATCCCAGCGGAAACCATCAATTTTGTATTCTTGTATCCATTGCTTGATGACTCTTTTTACATAGTTTTTTGTTAATGCCGATGAATGATTAAAGTCTTCACCTACACTATAACTGTGTTTTGCAACGGTATTGAAATAAGGATTTTCAGCCGTTGGGGAGCCATAACCGTCACCATCAGGATCATTCATCCACATTCTTACCATTGGATTTCTGCCAAAGGCATGGTTTAAAGCCACATCTAGAATAACTGCAATGCCGTTTTTATGGCATAGGTCTATTAGTTCTTTCAGTTTTGCAGAAGTACCGTAAAATTTATCCAGTGCCATATGAAATGAGGTATTGTAACCCCAGCTTTCATTGCCTTCAAATTCCATGACGGGCATTAATTCGATGGCATTTATTTTTAAATTTTTGAAATAATCAATACGGTCAATTATATTCTGATAATTTCTATTGGCATCAAAATCTCTTACTAACACTTCGGATACTACCAGTTTATCTTTTTCTGGTTTTACAAAATTAGTTGTGAAACTACTCCATGCGTAAGGTGTTTGTCCAGTTTGTAAAACAGTTACCTCTTTATCCTGTCCAGCAGGATATGCAGGCATATTGGGATAGTTTACAGCAGGAATTCCTGAATCATCATAAGGAGATAATACTAACGTAGAATAAGGATCGGCAGTTTTTACAAGAGCCGGCGAATTAGCAATAGGGGTTGATTCTCCCACCCAATACTGGTAAGTGTAATTTGTTCCAGATACCAAACCTGTTAATTCCAGCCAAAATTTTGTGGAGCCGGCTGTTGCGTCTTTTTTCATGGCATATGAATTACCAGGCTGCCAATTATTAAAACTTCCAGCAACATATACAAAATCTTTTAGCGGCGCTTCTAAAACTAAAGTAGCTTTTGTAGCATCAGTTGGGTTGTAGTTTATTCCTTCGGACAAACCAACAGGGATTGTTTCTGAAACTGTATTTGGATTTATGATTACACTGAATTTTTTGGTAATTGTTGTGGTACCTTGTGTTACTTCCAGTTCATAGTTTTGATTTTGAGTAATACTGCTGTGGGTATATGAATAATTTGAAGCAGCTGAAGCTGTATTGATACTGGTTCCGTTAGATTTTAGGTTGTAATTTGCAGCACCATTAGTATTACTTGCAGTAATTGATAGACTTCCGCCCGATGCCAAAATAGTAGTACTGTTTTGTGATGGTGAAGTTAGGGTAACTTGGAAAGAGCCTACTTCGGCAAGGATATCCTGCGATTTTTTGTCTCCCGTTCCGTCTTTAGCTTTTATTAGAAAACCAATTTTACCAATATTAGTTGTGTTATAATAGGTAGTTGGGACAAAAGTTTTTGTATAAGTATCATTACCTGCATTATAGGTGAATTTACTTGCCTCATTTGAAGAATCCCAAGAGCCATTAAGAGGAGTGCCTTTTTGAGTTGTATCGTCAATATCAAAAGCCCAGGCCCACATGTAAAGTGCATTTCCAGTTACTCCCCAAGTGCTCTCATTGATGCTGTTCCCATTAATAGTGATTGTGATAGAAGCTGTTTCATCGAATGTGGAGGGGTTTATTAAATATGTAACAGTCTGCTGTTGGGCAAATGAAATTGCTGACAGCAAAAGGCTGAACATAAGTAGAGTTTTTTTCATAATACTAGTTGTTTAGTTAGTTTTATTAAAAAGGGATATTTTAAAATAAAAGAGGCTATCCTTTTGAGACAGCCTCTTTAAAAATTTTAATTTAAGATTAATTAGGAATAAGTCTTAAGTTATAGTTTGCAGCATTTCTTAAATCAAGAACGATTTTATAATTTCCTGCAGCAGGTACAACCATGTCACCTCCATTCAATCTTATTTTATTAGCAGAAGTAGCAACTAATGTTTCTTTACTGCCTGATACTGTACCCATTTTTACAGACCAATCATCTGCTAAGCGCACTAAGAAAGCATCTGCTTTGAGGGTTAAGTTTATAGTATACATTCTAAAATAAGGTGAAGCAGCATTAGTCTCAAAGTTTAAATAAGTTGCAGCACCCCATCCATTTGGAGTTGCATCACCAATTACCGCAACTTGTCTAGGAGCGATTGAATAGGTGTTTTTTGTCCAATCCACAGTAATAAAATAAGTACCGGCACCATTAGTTGGTTTGATATCTTTTCCATTGGTATGAACTAATGTTGTAAATGTATTAGGCGCTTCAGCAATATCTCCTTTATCGTTTGTCCAAGTTTGGTCATCTGTAAATTTAAAGGCTGGACTGGCAACGTTCATCCAAACAAAACCTTCATATTTTCCGTCATTGTTTGGTGAGTATATTTTAGGTGCATTAGCAGGATTCCAATCAGCATAAGTACTAGCTCCTCCAAAACTTCCAGGTACATATAATTTAGCAAATTCATCAAATGTGTCATATGGAGTTGCTGTAAAAGCCACTTCTCCAGATTTGGAAATCAATTTATTTGTAGCTTTAACTTCTTGGCCAGATGGACTTCCTACAACTCTAAATTTATAGCTTGCTTTCTCTGCTGGAGAACCTCCTGCAGACAAAAGGATACTATTTAATTCACGCTGAGTAAGTGTTTTTTGATGAGTACTTCCTTCTAGACCTTCATTGAAGCTTCCTAAATCAAAGGTTTTAGCATCTGCATCAAAATTAGCAGATGTAGATTTTACTATCTGTAACTGGTAACTAACAGCAGCAATATACCCAAAATCTACTGATGACCATTTTACAGTAAAGGCATCATTGGATGCTGTTTTTGCTTCCAATATGTAATCTGTACCAGCGGCAGGCGAACTTACAGCTGTGTTTTTAACAACAGAACCTACTGGATCTAGTGTTTCGTCACTACAAGCAACAAGAGAGGCTAGTGTTCCTGTTAATAAAATTAGACTTATAATTATTTTTTTCATAATTTAATTTTTTAAATCTTCCCAGATATTTCTTCCAGGAAGAAATTAATACTATTAATACCCTGGATTTTGTTTCAAGTTTGGATTAGCATTAAGCGCAGTTAATGGTAATGGAAATAATTTATAGGTATCTGGTATAGAAGTTCCATCTTTGGCACCGCCTTTCCAAGGCCACAAATAACTTCCGCCTGTGAATTTGCCAAAACGAATTAAATCAGTTCTACGGTGTCCTTCAAGATTTAATTCTCTTCCTCTTTCATCAAGAATGAAATTAAGATTTAGTTCTGAAGCAGTAATTACAGATGCATGGGATCTTTTTCTTACGTCATTTACGTATTGTAAAGCTGTAGCAGCATTTGTGCTTGCAGCCCCTCTCAAATTACATTCAGCATAGATTAAATAAGCATCAGCTAAACGGAATAATGGAAAATCAGTATTTGAAAACTCTGTTAAAATAGACGATCCTGTAAAATTATTATTTGTAAATTTAATAGCAGGATATCCATTTGTCCATGTTTTATAATCGGTCATTTCATAAGTATGTCCTGTTGTCCAAAATAATTTTGCTCTATCATCAGTTGAAGCAGCTAAATCGGTACCGTATAAACCATACCATGCTTTAGTTGCTCTGTGTCCGCCCCAGCCATTTCCTGTTATTCCATAAGCAGAAGGTGTCATTGTAGAAGCATCAACATTTCCTTGAACTAAATAAGTAGTGTTTCCATAACTCTGACTTACTTGAGCATCTGCAATTAAAGGGAAGATAATTTCAGTAGAAGTATTATTGTCTCCAGAGAAAATACTTCTGAAATTTGGAGCTAATGTGTATCCTCCTTCATCAATTACTTTTTTGATATATATAGCAGCATCATCATAGCGAGCAGTACCTGTATATACTTCCGCATTCAAATATAATTTTGCTAAAAGCATTCTTACTACAGATTTATTTGCTCTTCCATAAGTGTTTTTAGCAGGCATTAAAGGTTCAATAGCTTTCAACTCTGATTCCACAAAATTAAATAATTCTTTTCTGGATGCTTCTGGTTTGGCTTCAATAGTACCTAAGTCTGCTTCAGTTACTAATATTCCTTTACCAAAACAGTCTATCATGTAGTAGTATGCTAAAGATCTCAAGAAACGTAATTCGTTAACATAAAGGTCTTTGTTTTCTACATTTGCAGTTCCTAATGCATTGATGATATTGTTACAGTTCGGAATTGTATAATACACTCTATCAAAAAGGTATCTGAAAAACTTATTGTTTTCATCCCATTTTGAAGTTGTAGTCAACTGATCTAGCCCATTATCACCCCAACGATTTTTAATGTCATCAGCAGTAAAATCTTCAAGATTAACCATGTTTCTTAAGAAACCAGTTTCTCCTGCATCCGTGGCTGTTATATCAGAAGTAGTTGGCCCATCAGAACTTGTTAAGGCAAAAGTACCGTACATTTTTGATACTAATCCCAAAGCTGCATTAGGATCCTGCTGGAGTAATTTATCGAAAGTAAGTTCTACTTTTGGTTCTGTATTTAAATCATCTACACAAGAACTAAATAGTAATAGAGATAATAACCCTAAACCTACTATATTATTTTTAAAATTTTTCATATTCTAACTTTATTTAAAAATCAACATTAACACCTAAACTGTACATTGTAGGTCTTGGATAAAAATTATTGTCTATTCCATTAAAATTTTCAGGGTCTTGTCCTGAATACTTGGTGATAATAAACAAATTATTTGCCGCAGTATAAACTCTTAAGTCTAATCCTTTTAATAATTCTTTAAATTTATAACCAAGAGTAATGTTTTCGCAGCGTAAAAAACTTGCATTTTCTAGGAAATAATCAGAAGATTCTACTCCGTTTAATGTATTTTGAAATGGAATTTCCATGTCTAGTACATTGTTTAAAGTATTAGATTGAGTATCAAATGCTCTAGCTACATTTCCAGCAACTAAGTTTCTGGAATTATATGTTTTTCCTCCTGATTGTCCTCTAAAACTAGCTGAGAAATCAGCATTTTTATAGGTCAAACTAGTTCCAAAACCAAAAGTGAATTTAGGTCTTAAGGCTACATAATATTTATCGTCATTATTGATAATGCCATCTTTATTTCTATCTACATAAGCTCCTTGAATAGGTTTTCCAGAAGCATCATATACTTGCTCTAATACCCAAGCAGAAAAAGGAGCCTGACCTACTGCATTGTAGGCAAATGCAATCCCAGTACCGGTTGGTAATTTGGAATCGGCAACTGGATTTGCTGTAACACCTTTTAAATCAGTAATTTTACTTTCGTTATAAGCGGCATTACCATTTATAATCCAGGTAATATCCTTTGTTGCAATAGGTTTTAAATTTAAACTAACTTCAACACCTTTGTTTGTCAAGGATCCAACATTGGCTACAAACTCATTAGTCAATGATTGACCTGGTTTTCCTGGTACTTTTGCTAACAAATCGTTAGTTTTTTTAGCATACAAATCTACTGTACCTGTTAATAAATCATTTTTAAATAATCCAAAATCAATTCCAACATTGAATGTAGTTGTTTTTTCCCAAGTTAATGAGTCATCAAATGGTTTTGCAGAATAGGTATTAATTCCTGGTAAATACTGACTAGTTATTGTTCCTGGAGAAAACAAAGGAGTAGTAGGGTAGTAGCCTGCAACACTGATAATATCTTGTTGCCCAGTAATACCATAACCTAATCTCAATTTCAAGTCTTCAATAGTTTCAACATCTTTCAAAAAAGATTCATCTTTTATTCTCCAGGCAAAACCAGCTGCTGGAAAAATGCCCCATCGGTTATTTGATTTAAACAAAGAAGAACCATCTGCTCTTACTGTAAAAGTAAAAAGATATTTATTCAACAAATCAACATTTGATCTTCCAAAGAACGATTGAATATTATATGAATTATAATATCTGTTATTTGTATTGTTTAAGTTTTCAATAAATGGCTCTCTGATATGAGTTGTTGGGTTATATCTAAAAATAGATTTATTGCCGTCTACAACAAAATTTTGATAATCATATCCAGCCTGAACATCAAATTTAGAAATTAAATCACTTGTAGATGGCAATGTATATACAAAGTAAGAATTAAGAGTTTTGTTGGTAATTGTTTGATCTTCTTTGTAATTAACTCCAGGGTTTAAAATGTTAGTGTTTGTAGTTTGATTTAAACCATAAGTTTGAATTGCATAATCTCCATATACTTCTTCAATATGCGAATTGGAAGCTTCAAGACCTAAGTTAACAACTGCTCTTATAGATGGCATGAAATGAAGTTTGTAGTCAAACTGTGCATTCCCTAAAAATTTATTAATTTCTTCTGGTCTTCTCCTTTGCTCTAAAATGTTCAAAGGGTTTGTCTGCCCAGCAATATTTTTAGTGGCTGGATTCAAGTTTTGATAGTATCCTCCAAAAATATTATTAGCATTTGTATCATAAACAGGTTTTGTCGGATCCATGTTAAGGGCACTTCCGATGGCACCTGCTTCGTCAACGGCATTTTTTTCCGAACGCAGTACTTTTGCGTTTAGATCAATTTTTAAATGGTCTTCTAATAGCGAAGGGCTTAATTTTAAGGCTCCAGAATATCTTTTATAATCATTGGTTTTTACTAAACCATTATAGTTTAAGTAGCCAATTGAAGCTCTAAAAGGTATTTTCTTGAAAAGATTCGCTTTTGCACTAAAGTTATTATCCGAAGAAACTGCATTTCTATAAATTACTTTTTGCCAATCAGTATTAGATAAAATTCTGCCTTCAATTTGTGGTGTAGCAAGATTATCAACTGCTGTAGTAGTCGGATCGTCTATTCCTAATAAATTGGTTTGAGCAGGAAAATTGGTTTGGATGAATTTTGAAAAAGCATCACCATCCATCATATCGATCTTTTTGTTAATATAACCCATCGATGTAATATTTGTAAAAGAAAACTGCGGTGTACCAGAAGTCCCTTTTTTGGTAGTAATAAGGATTACACCATTGGAAGCTCTAGATCCATAAATAGCAGTTGCCGAAGCATCTTTCAAGACCGAAAAAGTTTCAATGTCATTTGGGTTTACAAGTGACATAGGATTTGCAGAACCTGCTGGCGTAATATTATCAAGAGCAACACCATCAATAATTATTAATGGACTATTACTTGCGCTCAAAGATGAACCTCCTCTAATTCTGATATTTGAAGTAGAATCTGGCGAACCTCCTGCGCTTGTTACAACAACTCCCGAAACTTTTCCAGAAATCAATTGATCGGCTGAGATCACAGCACCTTTATTAAAATCTTTTGAAGATAATACAGCTACAGCTCCTGTAGCATCTTTTTTCTTAATAGCTCCGTATCCTACTTGAACCACAACTTCTTTCAATTGATTAGCATCTTCTTCAAGTTTGATAGCTAATGAATTTTGAGAGCCAACTGTAACTGATTTAGTTTGGTATCCCATATACGTAATGGTCAACACATCCGTTGGCTTCACATTTGCTAATTGAAATTTACCATCAAAATCAGTTGAAGCACTTGTAGTACTCCCTTTTACTTTTATGTTTACTCCTGAGATTGGCTGACCTGATACATTATCAAGTACCGTTCCTTCAACTTTGTTCTGAGCCATAGCACAAAAAGGAAGCAGGAGTAATAAAAATAACAACTTTTTGTAAATTGTTTTCATACTTTTTGTTTAAATTAATTGTTTTTTTGGTTAAGTTTTGTTTAAGTTTTCTTTACTTCGAATTCCAAAATTATGAATTTATTAACACGCTCAACGTGGCGAAAATTATATCAGCTTACGAAAACGTGATAGTGTTGAAAACTTTGTAAATTATCTCAATTTTTATGCGAATATTTACAATAAATAAAAATTTATGTTACCTTTATTACGAATCGAATAGTACAATCAAGTAATGACACTTTAATATGAAGAAAAAAATAACGTTAAAGCAAATTGCCAAAGAATTGGATGTTTCTATTTCAACTGTTTCAAAATCACTTAGAAACAGCCCTGAAATTGGCGAAGAAACACGATTAAAAGTTCAGGCTTTTGCTAAGTTTTATCACTATAAACCCAACAATATTGCGCTGAGCCTGAAAAACCGGAAAACCAAAACTATTGGAATTATCATCCCTGAAATTGTACATCATTTTTTCTCAACAGTAATTAATGGTATTGAACAGATAGCTAACGAAAATGGATACAGTGTAGTTATCTGCCTATCGGATGATTCCTTTGATAAAGAAGTGCTCAATATGGAACTTTTGGCCAATGGCAGTATTGATGGCTTTATCATGTCCTTATCTAAAGAGACCCAGTTTAAAGGGGATTTTCATCATATTACCGAAGTGATTAATCAGGGAATGCCAGTAGTCATGTTTGACCGTGTGACGAATGAAGTTCTGTGTGACAAAGTAATTATTGATGACAAACAGGCCGCCTATGAGGCCGTTCAGAGCCTGATCGATAAAGGCCGGAAAAAGATTGCTCTTGTAACAACCGTCGATTATGTAAGTGTTGGTAAATTAAGGACTGATGGATATGTAAAAGCACTGCTGGACAATAATCTGCCTTTTGATGAGCATTTGATTATAAAAATTGAAGATATCGATACCTGCGAAATTATTATTGGCAAGTTACTGGAAGATGAAGCTATCGATGCCGTTTTTGCTGTCAATGAAATTTTTGCCGTTACCTGTATCAAAACGGCTCATAAAATTGGATTGAATGTCCCCAATGATCTTGCAGTAATTGCTTTTACCGATGGAATGATTTCCAAATATTCAACTCCAACGATTACTACTGTAAGTCAAAGCGGCGTAAAAATGGGTAACCGTGCTGCTAAAATAATTATTGACCGGCTGGAATCGGAAGATGAATCGGAGGAAGAAAATTACATTACCGAAGTTATTGAAACCTATCTGGTCGAAAGAGAATCTACCAATTAAAAAACATGCAGCATTGCTATGAGAATGAATCCATAAAATTCTGCTGCTGAAAAAACTAATAAAACCAAAATCGAATGGATTGAATCCGTTTGATTTTTTTTTGCAATATGTCAATTCTGAAAAGATTTGCAAAGAAAATACGTAAATTATTAATTACTACAACCTTGTAGTAAAAAAAAATGATGATTTTTGAATTTTATTAAATAATTACTAAAAAGATTTTTATACATTTACTCCACGTTTATAACTTTTCTTTTACTTCGAAAATGAGATGAGTTTTTTATAACGATAAATTTCGGATGCTATTTTTTTTGCATTTGATATAATCTTTTAAAAAAAAAGATTCAATAAATTATAATGATTTAATGAATTTTTACAAAAGTATAGTTAACTATATGAGTGAATCCTTTTGAGGATATTTTTTAGCTGTACGATGCTGTTGTCCATTACAATTTTTATAAAATGCACTTAATAATTCTAAGCAAATGAATTTAATTTTGCTTTTTTAGAAGAAACCAAAGGCTGGTTTTTTTGAAAGGAAATTTAAAGTGTGATATAAGAATTGATTTGAAGGCATTTGATTTGAACTCAATTTCATTTTGTTATTATGGGTGTTTTTTATTAGAAATTATAGTTAATTTTTAATGATAAACATTGTATAACTGTTTGTTTAGTAAATAAATAAAATTTTTAATAATGGGAAAACCAAATTTAAGTTTTTGGCAGATTTGGAATTTAAGTTTTGGATTCTTGGGAGTTCAAATCGGATATTCTTTGCAAAATGGAAACACAAGTAGAATATTAGAAGCACTAGGTGCCGATGTTCACAGCATTGGGTACTTTTGGTTAGCGGCGCCGTTGGCTGGTTTAATTGTACAGCCTATTATTGGTCTTTCAAGCGATAAAACCTGGACCAGATTAGGCCGCCGTATCCCTTTTATATTATTTGGCGCAATTGTATCGGCACTGGCAATGTTTTTTATGCCCAATGCTGAATATTTCACTTATCTGTTGACACCTCTGGCTTTTGGAGCTGTGATGCTATTGCTTATGGATACATCATTTAATGTTACCATGCAGCCATTTAGAGCGCTTGTGGGTGATATGGTAAATGATGAACAGCGTAATTTAGGCTATTCACTGCAAAGTGCATTAATTAATTTTGGTGCTGTTTTTGGATCATTATTGCCTTGGATTTTAGTAAAAATAGGATTGTCAAACGTCCCTGCTGCTGGCGAAAAAGTAGCAGAATCCGTAATCTGGTCTTTCTACATTGGAGGAGCCATATTATTAGCAACAGTACTTTGGACAGTGTTAAGAACTAAAGAATATGCGCCAAAAGAACATGCCGAATATAATAATATTGATTTGAATGCTGCTGAAGATAAGCCAAAAGAAAATATTTTTAACCTGATAGGCAATGCTCCTAAAATATTTTGGCAGCTTGGCATTGTTCAGTTTTTTTCATGGTTTGCCTTGTTTTTAATGTGGGTTTATACCACAAGAGCTATCGCTAATCAAGTTTGGGGACCCGCCGCTCTCGATGCTAAATCAGTCGGATTTAATGAAGCAGGGGACTGGACAGGGGTAATGTTTGCATTTTATAGTGGTGTTGCAGCATTGTTCTCACTTTTAATTCCATCGATTGCTAAATCAATCGGAAGAAAAAAAACCTACAGTTTCTCTTTATTTATGGGAGGATTAGGGCTGATTTCTATGTTTGTAGTCGAAGACAAAAACATGTTACTGCTTTCTATTTCGGGAGTAGGATTGGCTTGGGCGGCTATCTTGGCCATGCCATATGCAATGCTTTCAGGGTCATTGCCTGCCGAAAAAATGGGGGTATATATGGGATTATTTAATGCCACGATAACGCTGCCACAAATAACAGCAGGATTATTAGGAAGTACTATAATTGTGCTTTTCGGAGGAGAACCAATGGCGATAATTGTAATAGCAGGAATATCTCTGCTGATTGCTGGTTTGGCTGTGTTTTTCGTTAAAGAAAAAGTGCAGGAATAAAATAAAATAATAAGCAGAATAATGGAAAAGAGAAAAGGATTTATTTTTGATTTAGACGGTGTAATTGTTGACACTGCCAAATATCATTTCTTAGCGTGGAAAAAAATCGCAAGCGGATTAGGAATTGATTTCACATTAGAACATAATGAATTATTAAAAGGAGTGAGCCGCGTTCGTTCCTTAGATATCATTTTAGAATTGGGAAACATTCAGGCTTCTCAGGAAGAAAAAGACAAATGGCTGATCCAAAAGAACGAAGATTATCTTTCGTATCTGGTCGATATGAATGAGACTGAAATTCTGCCGGGAGTGATGAAGGTCTTAAAGTTTTTAAAAGCGAACAATCAGCCAATTGCTTTGGGATCTGCTAGTAAAAATGCAAGACCAATTCTTGAAAAAACTGGAGTTCTGCCATTTTTTGACGTTATAGTTGATGGAAATGATGTGGTGAATGCAAAACCAGATCCCGAAGTTTTCCTTCACGCTGCACGATTATTGAATGTAACCAATGAAGACTCTATAGTTTTTGAAGATTCTGTAGCAGGAATTCAAGCTGCAAACATTGCCAAAATGATTAGTATTGGCATTGGTCACGAAGAAACACTGTATGAAGCACAATACAATTTTAAAGATTTTACCGAAATGAATTCCACTTTTTTGGAATTATTAATTAATAAATAATTAGTCAATCAGAAAATGTGAAAATTGGATAATTCACAAAGAGTTTAATTTTCACATTAACACATTAAAAAAAAAATGAATCAAGATTATATAAAACCAGATAATTGGTCTATCATCGAAGAAGGATTTGATAAGGAACAAGTTAAATCTTCCGAAAGTTTATTCAGTATCGGTAACGGTGCTATGGGACAGAGAGCGAATTTTGAAGAAAATTATTCAGGGGAAACTTTTCAGGGAAGTTACATTGCTGGAATTTATTACCCAGACAAAACTAAAGTAGGCTGGTGGAAAAACGGTTATCCAAAATATTTTGCTAAAGTATTGAATGCTCCAAACTGGATTGGAATCAATATTGAAATTAATGGAGAAGACTTTGATTTGAATACCTGTACCGAAGTTTCAAATTACCGTCGTGAATTGAATATGAAAGAGGGCTGGTACAACCGTTCCTTTCAGGCGACACTTAAAAATGGTACTGAAGTATCGGTGAATGTCCGTCGTTTTCTATCTCTGGATTTAGACGAAGCTGGAGTAATCAATTATGAAATCACTCCTTTGAACAAAGACGCCAAAATTATCTATAAACCTTACATCGATGCTGGTGTAACCAATGAAGATGCTAACTGGGAAGAGAAATTCTGGGAACCATTAGACGTTAAAAAATCTGGAAACGAAGCTTTTGTTACAGCACAGACTTTCAAAACGCATTTTAAAGTAACAACCTTTATGCAGAATACCATTTTTGCAAAAGGCGAAAAACAAAATTTATCTCCTACTTCTGTTGATACGACTGCTGATAAAATTTTATTTTATTACGATGTTATTGCTGCAAAAGGAGAAAAATCCGGAATCCAGAAAATTGGAGGTTACACTGTTTCGCTAAATCATACCGATACCGTTTCGGCAGCAGAAAATGTTATTCAAAAAGCTTTAGCAAAAGGATACGATCAATTATTACAGGATCAGATTGATGCTTGGGCAAAAATCTGGGAAATGTCGGATATCACTATCGATGGCGATGTAAAAGCACAGCAGGGAATCCGATTTAATATTTTCCAATTGAATCAAACTTACTTAGGTAAAGATTCCCGTTTAAATATTGGGCCAAAAGGATTTACAGGCGAAAAATACGGAGGTTCTACTTATTGGGACACTGAGGCATATTGTATTCCATTTTATATGGCTACCAAAGACCAGCAGGTCGCCCGTAATTTATTGACGTATCGTTACAATCAATTGGATAAAGCAATTGAAAATGCTAAAGATAATTTAGGTTTTACTAATGGTGCAGCTTTGTATCCGATGGTTACCATGAATGGTGAAGAATGCCATAACGAATGGGAAATCACCCATGAGGAAATCCATAGAAATGGAGCGATTGCTTTTGCAATTTACAATTACCACCGTTTTACAGGCGACTACTCCTATATTCCAGAGAAAGGATTGGAAGTATTAATTGGTATTGCCCGTTTTTGGCATCAAAGAGCTTCTTTTTCCAAAAACAAAAATCAATACATGATTTTGGGTGTAACTGGTCCAAACGAATACGAAAATAACATCAACAATAATTTCTATACCAATTATATTGCTAAATGGTGTATCGATTATGCTACTGAACAAATTCAAAAAGTTACAGCAGAATATCCTGCAGACCACAAACGCATTATCGAAAAAGTAAAACTCTCGGAAGCAGAATTAGCGGAATGGAATAAAGTTTCGAGCAATATGTATTTCCCAAGATCGGAGGAAATGGGGATTTACCTGCAGCAGGACGGTTTCTTAGACAAAGATTTAGTCCGTGTAAAAGACTTAGACCGTTCACAAAGACCAATTAACCAAAAATGGTCTTGGGACAGAGTTTTGCGTTCGCCTTACATCAAACAGGCTGACGTATTGCAGTGTTTTTACTTCTTCGAAGATCATTTTTCGAAAGAAGAATTGGAGCGTAATTTTGATTTCTACGAATCATTTACAGTACATGAAAGTTCGCTTTCGCCTTGCGTACACTCGATTCAGGCTGCTTTATTAGATAAAATGGATATGGCCTACGCTTTCTATTTAAGAACTTCCCGTTTGGATCTTGATGATTACAACAAAGAGGTGGAAGAAGGCTGTCACATCACATCAATGGCAGGAACCTGGATGAGCATTGTGGAAGGATTCGGCGGAATGAGAGTGAAAAATGACGCACTTCATTTTTCTCCAAAAATTCCTAAAGAATGGGAAGGTTATTCCTTTAAAATCAATTTTAGAAACCAGATTCTGAAAATTGCAGTGGATCATAAGGAAACTAAATTCACTTTGGAAGGGACAAATGAATTAACTGTTTATGTGAACGGCACAGCAGTTTTGGTTCAGCCAAATCATTAAAATAAATTAGTAAACAAACCCTTTCTTAGTATTACTTCGAAAGGGTTTTAAAATTATAGCAGTAATGAAAAAAGCAATTATTCTCATGTGTCTTATATCAGCATCCGTTTTTGCTCAAATTGACAGAGTTGAGCCCCCGTTTTGGTATGCAGGAATGCATAATCCAGAACTGCAGATTATGTTTTATGGTAAAAATATTGCCGAGAATGAAGTGACTGTTTCCAATAATATTGTAATCAAAGAAGTAAAAAAGACCGAAAACCCCAATTATCTTTTTGTTACCATCGATACTAAAAATGTGACGGCTCAGGATTTAGTTTTTTCATTTTCGAAAAACAAAAAAGTCGCTTTCACAAAAAAATACAGTTTAAAACAAAGAAGGGAAAATTCCGCTTCCAGAAAAAGCTACGATGCCTCCGATTTGATTTATCTGATAATGTCCGATCGTTTTGCGAATGGAAATCCAAAAAATGACAGCGATAAATCAGTTACTGAAAAAGGAAACCGAGCGCTTCCTGGCGGAAGACACGGTGGAGATATTGCCGGTATGATTCAGCATTTGGATTACATAAAAGAATTGGGAGCAACGGCACTTTGGCCGACACCACTTTGCGAAGATAATGACAAAGCCTATTCATACCATACTTACGGACAATCGGATGTTTACAAAATTGATCCCCGTTTTGGAACTAATGAAGAGTATGTACAGCTTTCGGCCGAACTGCACAAGCGCGACATGAAACTCATTATGGATTACGTGACCAATCATTGGGGAGCCGAACATTGGATGATGAAAGATTTGCCTACTTATGAATGGATTCATCAGTTTCCGGGTTATGCCCAAACCAATTACAGAATGACCACTCAGTTTGACCCGAACGCATCGCAGATTGATGCTAAAATGTGTATGGACGGCTGGTTTGTAAAATCAATGCCTGATTTGAATCAGTCGAATCCATTGGTGAATACTTATTTGAAACAAAACGCAATCTGGTGGATTGAGTATGCCAATTTAGATGGTTTTCGTGTAGATACCTATTCGTATTGTGATAAAAAAGGAATCGCCGAATGGACCAAAGCCGTTACCGATGAATACCCAAATTTCAACATCGTTGGGGAAGTCTGGATGCACGATCAGGCGCAGATGGCGTATTGGCAGAAAGACAGTAAAATTGCAGCAATACAGGATTATAATTCGTACCTGCCGTCTGTAATGGATTTCACACTGATGGAAACGATGGCCAATGTTTTCAATCAAGACAATGGAAAATGGAACGAAGGAATGGTCAATATTTATGAAAATTTCACCAATGATTTTCTGTATCCAAACATCAACAGCATCATGATTTTTGCCGAAAATCACGATACAAACCGTTTCAACGAAATTTATCAAAAAGATTTATCGAAATATAAAATGGCAATGACTTTGCTGGCAACCGTTCGAGGAATTCCACAGATTTATTACGGTTCCGAGATTGGAATGGCAGGAAGTAAAGACAAAGACGGCGATGCTGCCATTCGTCAGGATTTCCCTGGAGGCTGGGCAGGTGATGCCAATAACGCTTTCGCAAAAGAAGGAAGAACGACCGAGCAGCAGCAGTTTTTTGATTTCTCATCAAAATTGTTCAATTGGAGAAAAACCAATGATGCCGTGCATTTCGGGAAGATGAAACATTACATTCCGGAGAATAATGTCTATGTGTATTTCAGATATACTGATTCCAAAGCGGTTATGGTGGTCATCAATAACAATAAGGAATCTAAAACTTTTGCAACTAACCGTTTTCAGGAGAGTTTGGTGAATTATTCAACTGGAAATGATGTGATTTCAGGAAAATCAATTGATTTGAAAAATGACATCACCATCGAAGGAAAATCGGTTCTGCTTTTGGAATTGAAGTGATTTTTTTAAACCATTAAGATATTAAGAGTCATTAAGAAAGCTTAATAACCTTAATATCTTAATGGTTCAAAATTTTAGATTAGCTATGAAAAAAATAATTTTATTGCTTTTAATTTCCAATTTTTCCTTTGCCCAAAACGCAAACAGAAAATTTGAAAGTTATAAAGTAGTCCAAAACTCTTTGGAAATAAAAACATCTGACGGGCAGTATTTCATAAAACCCTATTCGGATAAAATAATTGAAACCACTTTTTTGCCTAAGGGCGAAAAATCAAATTCCAATTCGCATGCCGTTGTTTTAACTCCAGAAAAAACGGTTTTTAAAGTAAAGCAAACTCAAAACGAATTGGTGTATTCTTCAAACGGAATTTCGGTTACTATCACAAAAAGCCCTTTTCAAATTGCCTATTTGTACAAAAACAAAGAGTTGATTTCGGAGAAAAACGGATATGTAAAAAGAAATACAAACAGTAAGGAACAACCACAAGAAACTCTTGAGTTTAATTTGGATGCCTCCGAAGCGCTTTATGGTGCTGGAGCGAGAGCATTGGGTATGAACCGTCGCGGAAACCGTTTGGAATTGTACAACCAAGCTGATTATGGATATGGAACACGTTCTAAGAAAATGAATTTCTCTATTCCGCTAGTAATGTCTTCCAGAATTTATGCGGTTCATTTTGATAATGGTGCTATCGGGTGGTTGGATTTGGACAGTAAAAAAGATAATACTTTGGTTTATGAAACCATCTCTGGCAGAAAAACCTATCAGGTGATTGCAGGTGATTCGTGGGTTGATTTGACTTCAAATTACACAGCTTTGACAGGAAGACAGCCTCTTGTTCCTCGTTGGGTTTTGGGGAATTTCTCTAGTAGATTTGGGTACCATTCACAGGAAGAAGTGATGAAAACCATTGACAAATATTTGAAAGATGAAATCCCTGTCGATGCCATTATTCTTGATTTGTATTGGTTCGGGAAAACGGTTACGGGAACGATGGGGAATTTGGATTGGGACAAAGACAATTTCTCTGATCCAAAGAAAATGATAAGCGATTTGAACGGTAAAGGAGTTAAAACCGTTTTGATTACCGAGCCTTTCATATTGACAACTTCAAGTAGATGGCAAGATGCAGTCGATAAGAAAGTTTTGGCAACAGACGATGCCGGAAATCCGTTTAAATATGATTTCTTTTTCGGGAATACCGGACTTGTAGATGTGTTTAAACCCGAAGGGAAAACTTGGTTTTGGAACATATATAAAAATCTAATCAATCAAGGAGTTGGCGGTTGGTGGGGCGATTTGGGAGAACCCGAAGTGTTTCCGTCAGCGTCCTTTACCGCACAGGGAAAAGCTGATGAAGTGCATAATATTTACGGCCATACTTGGGCCAAAATGATTAATGATGGCTACGTTAAGGATTTTCCAAATGTGCGTCCGTTTATTTTGATGCGCGCCGGATATTCGGGATCACAGCATTACGGAATGATTCCGTGGTCGGGCGATGTAAGTCGTAGTTGGGAAGGATTACAATCGCAACCCGAAATAGCATTGCAGATGGGAATGCAGGGAATGGCATATATGCATTCGGATTTGGGAGGATTTGCCGGAGATTATTTCGACAATGAGCTGTATGTTCGTTGGTTGCAGTACGGCGTATTTCAGCCGGTTTATCGTCCGCACGCGCAGGAAGATGTGGCTTCGGAACCTGTTAACAAAGACATTCTGACCAAAGCCAAAGTCAAAAAACAAATCGAGTTGCGTTACCAAATGTTGCCGTACAATTACACTTTGGCTTTCGAAAATAACAACAAAGGCTTGCCATTGATGCGTCCTTTGTTTTTTGAGGAACCAACCAATGACAAGTTACTGAATTCTTGCGATTCCTATTTGTGGGGAAATGATTTTTTGGTGACACCAATTACCAAAGCAGGAGTTACCAATGCAACTGTTTATTTCCCAAAAAACAACAATTGGTTTGATTTTTATACAGGACAAAAACACGAAGGAGGAAATATGGAGAACATTGCTGTTTTGGCAGATAATATTCCGGTGTTTGTTCGCGGAGGTGCATTTGTCCCGATGATTAAAACAATTCAGAACACGACAAAATATTCGTTGGCTAACTTTGATTTGCATTTTTATTTTGATGAAAAAACAATGTCAAGTTCAGGGAAATTATACAATGATGATGGATTGACTCCAAATGCTTTCGAAAAAGGAGCGTATGAAATTTTGAATTTTTCAAGCAACGCTTCCGCAAAAGTTATTACATTGAAAATAACCACCACGGTTGGAAAAGAGTTTGTAAGCGTCGACAAAAATGTTACTTTATTGGTTCACAACATCAGTTCAAAACCAACGAAAGTTACCGTTAACGGAGCGAATGTGGATTTTAAAACCAATGCTTCCACGCTTGAAATTCCGGTAGTATTGAAAAAAGGATTAGATAACGAAATCAAAATACAGCTATAAAATGATTAGAAAAACAATACTATCACTGTCGTTTTTGTTGGCAACGACTTTAGTATTTGCACAAGCGAAAAAAAACGCTGTCGCAAAAACAGAAAAAACACCTTTCGTTTGGGAAGGGGCCAATTTATATTTTTTGATGACCGACCGTTTTAACAATGGAGATAAATCGAATGATGTAAATTATAACAGAACTAAAACTGCCGGAAAACTTCGAGGTTTTGAAGGTGGAGACCTTAAAGGGATTATTCAAAAAATAGACGAAGGTTACTTTACAAAATTAGGAATCAACGTGATTTGGTTCACACCTATTGTCGAACAAATTCATGACGGAGTCGATGAAGGAACAGGTTTTAGTTATGGATTTCACGGTTATTGGACAAGGGATTGGACGGCTTTGGATCCTAACTTCGGAACAAAAAAAGACTTGGCCGAATTGGTCAAAAAAGCGCACGCTAAAGGAATCCGAATCATGCTTGATGGGGTAATCAATCATACGGGACCGGTTACGCCTGTCGATACTGTTTGGCCTGAAGATTGGGTTCGCACAGGACCAAATTGCAAATACAGCAATTTTGAAAATACTACTGCTTGTACATTGGTGGCCAATTTACCGGATGTAAAAACCGAAAGTAAAGTTGAAGTTTCACTCCCTCCTTTTTTGGTTGAAAAATGGAAAGCCGAAGGGAGATATGAAAAGGAAGTAGCTTCATTGGACGCTTTTTTCAAAAGAACGGGTTACCCAAGAACTCCAAAATATTACATCATAAAGTGGTTAACTGACTACATCACTGAGTTCGGAATTGATGGTTACCGCGCCGATACGGTGAAACATACAGACGAAAGCGTTTGGGCCGATTTCAAAACCCAATGTGATTACGCTTTCGCACAATGGAAAAAAAATAATCCTACGAAAGTTTTGGACAACAACCCATTTTACACCATTGCCGAAGTCTATAATTACAATATCAGCAACGGAAAACTATTCGATTTTGGGGACAAAAAAGTAAATTATTACGAGAATGGTTTTACGGCGATGATCAATTTTGAGTTCAAAAGCGATGCTCAAAAAGACTATTCTACCCTGTTTTCAAAATATTCAGGCTTACTGAACAATCAATTGAAAGGCAATAGTGTTCTGAATTATTTGTCTTCTCACGACGATGGTGGCCCTTTTGATGCCAAACGTACCAAAAGCATCGAAAGCGGAACAAAATTACTTTTGACTCCCGGTATTTCGCAAATGTATTATGGCGATGAATCTGCTCGATCGCTTGTGGTCGAAGGAACTCAGGGCGATGCTATATTGCGTTCTAATATGAATTGGGAAGCCATAAAAACAAATCCCGAAACCCAAAAAGTGTTGTTGCATTGGCAAAAACTAGGTCAGTTCAGAAAGAATCATCCATCGGTTGGAGCCGGCGTGAATATAGAGATTTCGACAAAACCGTATGTTTGTTCACGAACTTTTACCAAAGGGAAATATAAAGACACAGTCGTAATCGGATTGGATTTAGCCAAGGGGAAAAAGGAAATCCCTGTGGGCTCAGCCTTCAAGGAAGGAGCCAAAGTTAGGGATGCTTATTCCGGAAAAACAGCAACCGTTTTGAATGGAAAAGTGACTGTTGACAGTGAGTTTGATATTGTTTTGTTGGAATCGATGAAGTAAATTTTACAGATCTAACGGGTTTTTAAAACCTGTTGGGTCTAACTTAAAAATAGCATTATCATAATTTATTAGTTTTAAATTGCCTCGGGCTTTAGCTCGAGGTTTTTTTTTATTTTAGTAAGATGAAAAAAATGCTAAAAATAGGGCACCGAGGAGCCAAAGGATACGAACCCGAAAACACTTTAATTTCATTCGAAAAAGCAATTACAATGGGTGCAGACGGAATCGAATTGGATGTGCATCTTAGTATAGACGGACATTTGATTGTCATCCACGACGAAACCATAGACCGAACCACAAACGGCAAAGGAGTTGTAAACCAATTAACATTGGAGGAATTAAAGTCTTTTACAATCAATGGCGAATATACAATTCCAACATTGGATGAGGTTTTGGATTTGGTTAACCAAAGATGTTTTGTAAATATTGAATTAAAAAATCAGGATACAGCGGAGAAAGTGGTTCAATTGATAGAACATTATATTTCAGAAAAAAAATGGGATCACAGCCATTTTATAGTCTCCAGTTTCGATTGGAATGCCTTACAACAAGTCCGTTTTTTAAACAACGACATCCGAATTGGAGTTTTAACCGAAACCGATATGGATTTGGCCATTTCTTTCGCCCGATTTATGAAAGCCGAAGCCTTGCACCCCGATTTTCAATTATTGACAAAGGATTATACCACCAAAATTCAGGAGAAAGGAATCCTTGTTTTTCCGTGGACGGTAAATGAAATTGATGATATTCAAAAAATGAAATCGTTAAAAGTGGATGGCATCATCACCGATTTTTTGGATAGGGTTTAAAAATGTTAAACACGAATTATCACTAATTATATGCAAAGTTGAAATATAATTACACAAATTCTAGTTGTTTTTAGAATTCGTGTAATTTTAAAAGAGGTTTTAATTCGTGCCAATTTGTGTAATTCGTGTTTGTTTTTTTTAATGTTTACATTTGCATTTCAATTCTTTTACAAAATAATGATTCAAAATTTTGACATACTCGTTGTTGGCGGTGGCGCTTCCGGTTTTTTCACGGCAATTAATATCGTGGAGAAAAACCCGAAAATGAAAGTTGCCATTTTAGAAAGAGGAGCTGAAGTATTGGCAAAAGTCCGTGTTTCAGGAGGTGGCCGTTGTAATGTGACGCATGCCTGTTTTGAGCCTAATGAGTTGGTCAAGTTTTATCCCCGTGGAGAAAAAGAGTTACGTGGGCCATTTCATCAGTTTTGTTCGGGTGACACTATTGAATGGTTCGAAAAACACGGCGTGGAATTGAAAATCGAAGAAGACGGCCGTATGTTTCCAGTTTCGAATTCCTCGCAAACGATAATTGATTGTTTTGTAAAAGCGACACAAAAGCTTGGAATCAAAGTTTTCACGGGTCAAAGTGTGCAGTCCATTTTCAAAAAAGACAATTTTTGGAAAGTAGAAACACAAAATGAAAATTACATTGCTGAAAAATTGGTTCTTGCCACAGGCAGTAATCCTAAAGTTTGGGAAATGCTTCAAAAACAAGGGCATGCAATTGTGAATCCGGTTCCTTCTTTATTTACCTTCAACATAAAAGATCCCCGAATTAAAGAATTGCCAGGAGTATCAGCTCAAGTTACCGTAAAAGTAAAAGACACAAAGCTGACTTCAACCGGTCCATTGTTGATCACACATTGGGGAATGAGCGGTCCGGCTATCTTGAAATTATCGGCTTGGGGAGCGAGGATTTTACACGACAAGAACTATCAGTTTACCATTTACGTGAATTGGCTCAACGATCTTGATGCCGAAGATGCAGAGAAAATCTTAAAAACCACCAAACAGGAACACGCCAAAAAATCGGTTTCCAAGAAATCGGCGGTTGATTTAACCAATCGTCTTTGGGAAAGTCTAGTATTAGCTTCAGGAATTCCTGCCGATACAAAATGGGCTGATTTGTCTAAAACCCAATTGCAAAACTTGGTAAATCAATTAACGAATGGCACTTTTCAGGTAAATGGTAAAAGTACTTTCAAAGAAGAATTCGTAACCGCCGGCGGAATCGATTTAAAGGAAATCAATTTTAAAACGATGGAAAGTAAACTTCACGAGAATCTTTATTTTGCAGGGGAAATCATGAATATCGACGCCATTACCGGCGGATTCAATTTCCAAAATGCCTGGACAAGTGGGTTTATTTTGGCAAATGCAGTATAAACAATTCCTTCTTTTCCCAATTAGTGCTGTTGTCGATGTTCTTCTATTAATGTCTCAATTTCTGTGCTCGATGGCCTAGGAGCATCTTTGTGTATGATTAAGCCGTTTTTTCCAAACAAGACATAACGAGGGATTGGACCTAAATTTATATCTTTCAATAGCTGATCATTATCTGATTTTGAAAGCAAAAAACTGTTGTCATTGTTCAGAATGTCAGGATATTGAGCCATTGATTTTTCCCATGCTGAGGCACTTCTATCAACCGATAAAAAAAGAAAAACGATATCAGGATATTTCTCCATCAGTTTTTTTTCACTTGGGAATTCTTCACGGCAAGGTTTGCACCAAGAAGCCCAAAAATCGACTAAAACTAATTGACCTCGATATTTACCGATCTTATTTTGCAAGATAAATGGTGCCTTTTTAGGCTGCAAATCTAGATTTATAGCATTTAGATATTCTTGGTCTTTACAGTTTTTTATAAATACGTCAATCGAAGCCTGATCTGCTTTTTCTTTGGATTCCCTACTATTTAGAGTGAAATTGATAAAGGTATACAACAAATAATCCTTGATTTTTTGATTTTCGATAGCTGTGGCTGTAAAGTTAACTTGATTGTAAAGATTGATTGTTTTACCTTCTTTTTTTAAAGACTTACGAACATAATTTTGTATTAAATCACGGTATTCATCAACAATAATTAATTCATCCGCATCTTGAAAACTTTTTTCAATTGATGAAAAAGTTAGTGGGTTAATTTCTTTACTTTCAAGATCATTGTTTTTTATTAATGACCAGTACATCGTTTTGAAATATTGATAAAATTCTTTTGAAACCTTATTGTTTTTGTAATAATCTTCTAATAATTCTTGCTCTTTTAAGTAAATTGGGTCAAAATATTTTATCATTTTGTTCAATAAACGAATCTGCTTTAATTCATTATAATCCGAAATGTTTTCAGCTTTTCCAAATTTTTCAAAACAAGTATTTATAAATTGGGACTCTAGTTGGCGGTATTGGTTAGTTTTACAGAAATAATCAATTAATCCTTTTTCGTTTATTGTAAATTCAATGATTTCATTCGGCAGAGCAAAAATTGGAGTTTCTTTTTTAAAGTCAATACATTTGATTATTATTGGAGTTTCTGTCTTTAGTGTGAAAATTCTATTTTTTTCATTTATAACTGTGGGTTCATTTAAAAATTTTAATTGCCGACAGACAATTGGAATGTTTTCTTGTTTTTCCCCTTTGTATCTTAAAACAATTTCTTGAGAGTAAGACACTGTAGCCACCCACAAAAAAAGAAATATAGTTTTAAATTGTAACATATCAGTAGTTTATTTTTCAAATATATAAAATCACACATAAAATTATCGATTATTTTAGTGTTTAATTAACAAAAAATTACATCAATTATAAGTTTTTCTTAAATACTATGAGATATATTTACTTTCGATAAACTCTTATAAATGAAAGTAAAATTACTTATTGCGTTATCCTTGATTGTAAGCCAATTCAGCTTTTCACAAACTGAAAAAAATCTAAAAGGAGTAGTGTCATCAGAGAATTTTTTATTATCAAACGTAGATGTCATTAATAAAACTTCTCAGAAAAGTGTTAAAACCAATGAAAATGGTGAATTTATAATTGCCGTTAAAGCTAATGACAGCCTGCTTTTCTATATTAAAGATTTTCATTTAAAAAGGCTGAAAGTCTCTCAAAAACAGATTGAGCTAAACAATCTTGAAGTTGAAATGCTTAAAAAAGCCGAACAATTAGAGGAAGTGGTAGTTGCCAAAAAACAAAGTATAAAATTAAGCACGGACAAGGCATACGAGCAAAGTAAACTAGATGGATATGCTACAGAAAAGTTTGATAATAGAGAGGGACATCAGGCTATGAGAGATGGAACTTTTGTTAACGGATTAAATTTTATTACTATTGGCAAAAAGCTTTTACAACTATTCTCAAAAGAAAAAGAACCAGAAAAAGAAACTCCACCAGAAATTGAATTTGCTGTATTGGCAAAAAACACATGTGATCAAAAATTTTATCTGGAAACTTTAAAATTAAAACCGGAAGAGATTAATCTTTTTCTTCAATTTTGCGATTTAGATCCTAAATCAAAAAAAATAATGGAGCATAACAATGTGCTAAGCATGATGGATTTTCTTTCGGTTAAAAACGTTGAATTTCAGAAGTTAAAAAACTAAATATTTATCTATTCAGCCACCAAATACTTCCATTCAAAATAGTCGCAAAACTTACCCAAAGTAAACATGGAATAAACAAATAACCCGAAATTTTATTGATTTTGGCAAACTGAATATAGGTTTCATAGATCATTAACCAAAGGACAATTATTTCCAGTCCAGCCAGCATCGGGTTTTTAAGTCCAAAAAACAAATACGACCATAAAGCATTTAAAGCCAGTTGAATGGCGAAGAACTGCAGTGCTTTTTTAACGGCTTCTTTTTCGAAATCAATTCTGTCCCAAACTAATCCTGCCGCAATTCCCATCATAATGTAAAGCATGCTCCACACGGGAGCAAACACCCAATTGGGCGGGTTGAAACTCGGTTTAATCAATGTGGGATACCAAGTCGTAATGGCTGATCGGGTAACAATTCCAGAAAAATAGCCAATAACGAGACAAGTAACAACAATAGATAATATTCGGGTAAGCTTATTCATTTTCTTCTAATTTTTGAGTTCAAAAATACTTAAATCTTTTTTAATTTATTTAAGTTTCTTAGCTACTTAGGAACTCAGAAACTTAGCAACTTTATCAAAAAAAAGTATCTTTGCCGAAAATTATTATTTATGTTTAAAGCTGACGATTTTATTCCATCAGGATATACGAATTCTATTGACCAAGGAAGTTTCTCTTGGAGTGCTCCCAGTAATATTGCATTGGTAAAATATTGGGGAAAAAAAGACAAACAGATTCCTGCAAATCCATCCGTTAGTTTTACATTGAATAACTGCAAAACGATTACAGCTTTGGCTTTCGCCAAAAAACAGAACGACGACAATTTCTCTTTTGATTTATTATTTGAAGGAAAACCAAAAGAAGACTTTAAACCAAAAATTCAAAAATTTCTAGAAAGAGTTGAGGTATATCTGCCGTTTCTGAAAGACTATCATTTTACAATTGACACCCAAAATACGTTTCCGCACAGTTCCGGAATTGCTTCATCTGCATCAGGAATGGCTGCTTTGGCGATGAATTTTATGAGTTTGGAAAAAGCTTTAAATCCAGCAATTACCGAAGAATATTTTCTTAATAAAGCTTCATTTTTGGCACGATTAGGTTCGGGAAGTGCCTGCCGAAGTGTAAAAGGACAAGTAGTAGTTTGGGGAAATCAGGCGAATATAAAAGGAAGCACCGATTTATACGGAGTGGAATATCCGTATGAAATTCATCCTGTTTTTAAAGATTTTCAAGATACGATTCTGCTCGTTGATAAAGGAGAAAAACAAGTTTCGAGCACTGTTGGCCACGATTTAATGCACGGCCATCCATTTGCCGAAAGGCGTTTTGCACAGGCACATGAAAATCTAGATAAACTGATTCCGGTTTTCAAAAATGGTGATTTGGAGGAATTCATCAAAATTGTAGAAAGCGAAGCCTTGACTTTACACGGGATGATGATGACTTCCCTGCCTTATTTTATTTTAATGAAACCAAATACACTGCAGATAATTAATGCAATCTGGAAATTCAGAAATGAAACCAAAATCCCAGTTTGCTTTACTCTTGATGCAGGCGCCAATGTGCATGTTTTGTATCCAAATGATGTGAAAGAAAAAGTGTTGCAATTTATTACAGGAGAATTAGTTGGCTATTGCCAAAATGGTCAGTATCTTTGCGACCAAATTGGTAATGGAGCTTTGCTAGGCTAATACTTTTTTTGTATCTTTAGTTCTTAATGATTGTAATTATGGACTTGAATGCCGAAAAATTAGAATTGATCAGGAAAGTTTTAGAAACTGATGATGTTGCCATTCTGAAAAAAATAAAGGCAGTTTTTGAAGACAAAGAAAAAAAAGTCTGGGAGGAGTTAACTCCCGAACAGCAGGAAGAAATAAACATAGGAATCCAAAATGAAAATCGTGGAGATGTAGTCGATTTTTGAAAGAATGATTTCCAAGTTATAAAATTTTAGAATCATGGACATACAATTTGAAAAATCAGAATTGATGAAAAAGTTGGAAGAGACCAATGATATCTCAATAATTAAAGCAATAAAGAAAATTTTCAAATCGGAAAAGAAAGACTTTTGGGAGGAACTGACTCAAGAACAAAAGGATGAAATTGAAGAAGGAGAAAGACAGATCGAAAGAGGTGAGTTTGTAGATTTTGAAGAATTTATTAAGAAGTATATGCATTAAAAATGAGAGAAATTAAAATTTCAATTAATGCTCAAAAAAAGACAAAAATACTTTTAGAATATCTTGAGGCAAAATGGTCAGAAAGAGTTAGAATTAAATTTGCAAAGAAACTGTATGATTCTTTACAAATAATTAGAGCTAATCCTGAGATCTTTCCTAAATCAGAAACAAATGAAAAGTATCATAAATGCGTTGTTAGCAGACAGACTACGTTGTTTTATACTTTTACTAGTAAACGAATATATATAGTTGCGCTTTTTGACACAAGACAAAACCCGGCAAAAATTAAGAAAATTCAATAAATATCCCTATGAAAGGACCTTTATTTTACTCAAAAATATTACTCTTTGGAGAATACGGAATTATTCGTGATTCCAAGGGGCTGTCAATTCCGTATAATTTTTACAACGGAGCCTTAAAGAAAGATGCTAATCCTTCTGCTGAAGCGATACAGTCAAATGGTCATTTAAAACGCTATGCTGTATATTTAGAGCAATTGCAAAAAGAACAGCCTGATTTGGTTACGTTCGATTTAGAGACTTTAAATAATGACGTTCAGACCGGAATGTATTTTGATTCCAGTATTCCTCAGGGATATGGTGTAGGGAGCAGTGGTGCATTAGTTGCCGCTATTTATGATAAATATGCACAAAATAAAATCACCGTTTTAGAGAATTTAACGCGTGAAAAATTATTGACCTTAAAAACGATTTTTTCCCAGATGGAGAGTTTCTTTCACGGAAAAAGTTCCGGACTTGATCCATTGAACAGTTATTTGAGTATTCCAATTTTGATTAATTCAAAAGATAATATCGAAGCAACAGGAATTCCAACTCAAAGCCTTGACGGAAAAAGAGCTGTATTTTTATTAGACTCAGGAATTGTTGGCGAAACCGCTCCAATGGTAAATATCTTCATGGAAAACCTGAAAGACCAAGGTTTCCGTACAATGCTGAAAAATCAGTTTGTAAAATACACAGACGCTTGTGTAGAAAACTTTCTTGGCGGTGATATCAAATCATTATTTGAAAACACAAAGCAATTGTCCAAAGTCGTGCTTAATAATTTTAAACCAATGATTCCAGAGCAGTTTCATGGAATCTGGCAGGAAGGAATCGACTCAAATGATTATTACTTAAAATTGTGCGGATCTGGAGGAGGCGGTTACATTTTAGGATTTACCGAAGATTTAGAGAAAGCAAAAGTATCATTGAAAGATTTTAAATTGGAAGTTGTTTATCAGTTTTAATATTTTAGGGTAAGAAAAAACAATAAGCGCCGTTATAATTCTAAACAAACTTCATGTTAAGCAGAAAGCATAAACTTTTTATATGGAAAATCATCAGTTTATTCTCTGTCGTTAGAGGTTATAATATTCCCATTATAGCTTTAGCTCAATATTTATCGGCTATTTTTATATTGGCACCAGAGCAGAGAGCTTTGTTCATATTATTGGATTTCCGGCTTTTTATTATAGTACTTTGTTCCAGTTTAGCGATTGCTTCCGGCTACATAATCAATAGTTTTTATGACAGCAAAAAGGATTTAATTAACCGCCCGAATAAATCGCAATTAGATCGTTTGGTGAGCCAAAAAACAAAACTGCAGGTTTATTTCAGTCTTAACCTTTTTGTTGCTTTAATCGCTTTTTTCGTTTCTTTTAGAGCTGTTTTGTTTTACTCGGTTTACATATTTTTAATCTGGTTTTATTCTCATAAAATCAAAAGGTATGCCCTAATTGGCAATTTAATGGCTGCGTTTCTCGCCGTTCTGCCTTTTTTCGGAATTTTATTGTACTACTATTTACAAATGCCATTGTATGAAATCGAAAGCAATACAAGCAAACTCGCTGTTATTTTTTCGCACGGCGCATTCTTGTTTTTATTAATTTTAATCAGAGAAATGATAAAAGATTTAGAAAATTTACAAGGTGATTTTGCCAATAACTATAAAACCATTCCAATAATTTACGGAGAAGAAACTGCCAAAAAAACCATAACCATATTGACATTATTAACGGTAATTCCCGTTTATTTTTTAATCAATATCTATGATGTGGGTTATATGGACATTTACTTTTATTTCGGCTTTATTGTTTTGATTTTTTTCCTGTTGTACTTGTGGAAATGGCAGACAAAAGCGCAGTATATAATGCTTCACAACGTTTTAAAGTTCCTTATTGTTGCTGGAGTTTTTTGCATTGTACTCATAAATCCCAGCGTTCTTTGGCACGGAAAAAAAGTATTGATGACGATTTAGGGATAATAATTTTTTGAAACAGAAAGAATAGGCATTTTCAGGAAACATGGGTTTCCGTTATCCGTTACAATTTTTTGTAGAGACGGGTTTCAAACCCGTCTTTAGAAAGTAAAGGTGAATATAAGGCATTTTTGTTAGCATTACATTCTAGTCAAATTTTTAAAAATCATTAAATTAAGCAGTTAACGTTTTCTAATTATCAAAAATCGTTTCTCAATGATATAAATGCTATCTTTGCACTAAATTATAGAATATTATGAATAATAAGGGAGGCAATAGTAGAGGCGGTAGTGCAAGATCAAGCAGTTCCAGACCAAGTTCCAATAAGCCAAAACCTGCACTGCCAAAAAGGGCTCAGGGGCCAAAAAAAGTAAAAATAAATACCAAAGCAGCCGAAGCTGAGGCTGACAAAGTACAAAAAAAGCCAAATCAAGCGCCAAAGAGACCCAAAGTAAAAGATGAAATTCGTTTGAATAAATACATCTCAAACTCAGGAACCTGCTCAAGACGCGATGCTGATATTTATATACAATCAGGAAATGTAAAAGTAAACGGAGTTCCCGTTACCGAAATGGGATATATGGTAAAATCGGGCGATGTAGTAAATTTTGACGGTGTAGTTTTAACTCCGGAGAAAAAAGTATATATTCTATTGAACAAGCCTAAAAATTTCACGACAGCACTGGATGAAGGTCAGGAATACCGAAATGTTTTGGAGCTGATAAAAGGTTCAACAACTTCAAAAGTTGGTCCTATAGGAAGAATGGACAAGAATACAACAGGTTTGTTAGTTTTTACTAACGATACCGACATGATCCGTAAATTCACATTGCCAAACCAAAAATCATCTAAAATATATCAGGTTTCTTTAGATAAGAATTTAAAATTTGAAGATTTAGAGAAAATAAATAAAGGACTGGTATTAGACGGACACAGAGTTACTGTAGACGAAGTAAGTTATATTGAAGGAGAATCCAAAAATGAAATCGGTATTCAGTTAAAATCGTCCAACATAAAAGTAGTTCGCGCTATATTTGAACATTTTGAATATAATGTTCTCAGGGTTGATCGTGTAGCTTTTGCTGGTTTAACTAAGAAAAATTTACCAAGAGGAAATTGGAGATTACTTACAGACCAAGAAGTTATCAATTTGAAAAACATGTAATTTTCAAAAAATATATTTTCAAATCCCTTTCATTTTATGTGGAAGGGATTTTTTTGTTTATGATAGTATCGAATGCTGAGGTTTTTTTATGTGTTTGAAAGTAAGTTATAGTTTCTTGACTTCAATTACGATAATGTTTTTAAGAAGAAATTAACAATTATGTTCGTAATAATAATTAGTTTTATATATTCTTAAATATAACAAATATGAAAAAAATTACGTTTTTTATAACCATGCTGTTTGTCTCAATAGTATTAGTGAACTGTAAGAATAATGAGAAAAAACAAGATTTTTCATTATTTACCAAAAAATACTTTGATGACAAGAATGCATTAGATCCCTTGGGAGCAACACAAAACGGTCAAAATGAATATAATGACCAGCTGCAGTTTGAAATGACAGAAAGTTTTAGAAAAAAACAACTTGAGTTTTTTAATAAATATGAGTCTGGTTTGAAAAATTTTGATGAAAAACAGCTTTCTGAAGAAGAGAAAACCAGTTATGAAATCATAAAATGGGAAGTTGAAGTTGGGAAAAAACTACTGGAACAGCCCACAAACCTAATGCCGATTCATCAGTTTTGGGGTACTCATTTAACTATGGGACAATTTGCCGGAGGCACAAGCGGACAGCCTTTTAAAACAGAAAAGGATTATACTGATTTCTTAAAAAGAATGGATAAATACAGTACTTGGATTGATTCTGCGCTGGTATATATGAAGAAAGGAATTGAAAAAGGAATAGTTCTGCCAAAAGCATTGACAGTAAAAGTAATTCCGCAGTTTGCTGATATGCCAACTCCAAAGATTGAAGACAACTTGTTTTATTCTTCTATTAAGCTGATGCCTGCCACATTTTCTGAGGAGGTAAAAAAAGATTTAACTGCTAAATACACTGCTGTAATCAATGAAAAACTGATACCGAGGTATAAAAAAATGACAGATTTTCTTAAAAACGAATACTTGCCTGCATCAAGAACTACCAGCGGAATTGGAAGTCTGTCTTTTGGGAAAGATTTATATGCAGTTTATGTAAAACAATGGACGACTACTGAAATGAGTCCGGAAGAGATTCATGAATTAGGGTTAAAAGAGGTAGCCCGCATAAATGCTGAAATGGAAAAGATAAAAAATCAAGTTGGATTTAAAGGAACGCTTCTTGAATTTTTTGAATACGTACGAAACAAACCTGAGTTGAAACCATTTAAAAAACCGAAGGAAGTAATAGCTAATTTTGAAAGGATTTATAGTGTCATAAAACCAAATGTTGACAAATTATTTTCATTACAGCCTAAGACAAAATTTGAAATCAGAAGAACTGAAGCTTTCCGAGAAAAAACTGCCAGTGCTGAGTATATGCAGGGAACAGCAGATGGTTCTCGCCCTGGTATTTTTTATGTTCCAATTCCAGATGTAAAAGAATATAATGTATATGGTGATGAAGATCTATTTCTGCATGAAGCTATTCCGGGCCACCATTTTCAAATTTCATTACAGCAGGAGAATACTGCTCTCCCAGATTTTAGAAAATTCAATTGGTTTGGTGCTTACGGTGAAGGCTGGGCATTATATACTGAGAGCTTGGGCAAGGAATTAGGTTTGTATCAAGATCCTTATCAATATTTTGGAATGCTGGGTAATGAAATGCACAGAGCAGTGCGTTTAGTAGTCGATACAGGACTGCATAGCAAAGGATGGACAAGAGAACAGGCAATTAAATATTCTCTTCAGAATGAGGCTGAAAGTGAAGCAGGAATTACCGTCGAAATCGAACGTTATATGGCTATTCCTGGACAGGCTTTGTCCTACAAAATAGGTCAGCTTAAAATCTTGGAACTGCGTAAAAGAGCACAAGACAAAATGGGAGCTAAATTTGATATTAAAAAGTTCCATGAAAAAACATTGGAATCCGGTGTAATACCTTTAGCTTTATTGGAAAAGAAAATAGATTCTTGGATTAATGAATAACAGTAAATAGTAGTTTCAAAAAAAAGGCAGCAATTCTAAAATTGCTGCCTTTTTTTGAGTAAAATTTTGAATTATAATTTAAAAATTTTACTTAGAAAATGAGGTTTTGCATCAGTTTTGATTAAAGTATCAAAATTATTACTGTTATCTTCATATTGAAAATTAGCATAGCCAAGTAAAATTCTAATGCCTTCTGGTACAGTATTTAAGATTAGTTTTTTCTCAATATTTAAATTACCCTGAATGTTTTCTGTTTTCTGCTTTTCATTTTTAAAATGTGACAGAATCAGCATTACGGCAAAATTTAAAACTGCTCCTGCAGTTGCACTTTTAATGCCTACTTCATTAGATATCATTTCTGATATTCTCCCTTTTTTAGTGGAAAAAATCAAATTTAGAGGGGTAAAACCTTCTTTTTCGAATGAGTAGTTCAGTGTTGATAACTTCCCGTTGTCGTATTCTAAGGTTTTATAGAATTCAGTAAGGGTTATACATTCAATGAGGTTATCATATAAGGAAGGATTTTCTATTATTTTATCAATACCAATAAGTACAGTACAGATACTGGTGTCAATTGATTTTTTTAATAAAATTTCATTCTCTTCATATTTTTTACAAAACATTGAAATTAATGGTGAAGTTATTACGCTTCGTAGTTGATTAAGTAAAATGGGGGTCATATTTTATTTGTTATCAAGCTAATTTTCTATTTGCATTAATTTTAAATAATCGATTAAGTGCGTTTTTTCGTCGATTATCTGATAAATGTATATAAAAAATTATAACAAATAACAAAAAGATTATTTTTTTTTAAAAAAGATAATAAATTAACAGAATAGTTTCTAGTATTTTACTATAGAAAGGCTGTTTTTGTTGTACTGCTGGATTTAGTTTCAGAAATTTTAAGTTAGTAATTCAGCTCGTGTATTCTGAAAAATAATGTGGCATTTTCAAAATGAATTGTTTACAGAAGGAGGTAAAAAAAAAGAGACCATCTTAAAAAGATAGTCTCTTGTGGTACCTCCAGGGATCGAACCAGGGACACATGGATTTTCAGTCCATTGCTCTACCATCTGAGCTAAGGTACCGTGCTGTTGCGGGTGCAAATATAGAACCATTTTTAATTTATCCAAAAGAAATTTTAAAAAAAAATCAATTCGTATCTTCGCATTATTAAATCCATATTATGATTCTAGCAATTGATGTAGGGAATACCAGAATTAAAGCTGCTGTATTTGAGGATTCTATCGTTTTAGAGGGCTTTGTTTTTTTGAAAACTGAGCTTGATGAAAACATTAAAAAAATTTTAAAAGAATATGAAAAAATAACCCATTTGGTCGTTTCTTCGGTTTCGGATATAGAAAAAAAGTCTTTTTTTCAATTTGAAAATCTTGCTGATATTCATTTTGTCTCTCATGATGATCTATTTCCATTTGTAAATCATTATAAAACGCCTCGGACATTAGGAGTAGACAGAATGGTGCTTGCTGCAGGTGCAACGCTTCAGTTTCCAAATCAGAATAGATTGGTAATTGATGCCGGGACCTGCGTGACGTATGATTTTGTAGATGAATCGAATAATTATCTTGGAGGAGCAATTTCGCCTGGATTACAGCTTCGTTACGCTGCATTGCATAATTTTACGGCAAAGCTTCCTTTGTTAGAATTGGAAAACCCAGATCATTTCGTTGGGAAATCTACTTCAGAATCGATACATTCGGGAGTTGTAAACGGATTGGTCTATGAAATAGATGGTTTTATAGATGAATATAAGACATTACATTCAAACTTTATAATAATTTTAACGGGTGGAGATGCAGTTTTTTTGGCTAAACGATTAAAAAATACCATATTTGCCAATTCAAATTTCCTATTAGAGAGTTTGAATCAAATTTTTCAATATAAAATAGAAAATGATTAAAAAAATTATTGTTATTGCATGCTTCTTTTTTTCGCTGCTGGCTAATGCTCAAAGTGGATCTGCGTCTCCTTATTCTTTTTTCGGATTAGGTGAATCCAGGTTTAAAGGGAATCTTGAAAATCGTTCTATGGGAGGACTTAGTATAGAGCAAGACAGTCTTCATATAAATATTTTGAATCCTGCGAGTTTTGCAGCTATAAGGTTCACAGCTTTTACAATTGGAGGAAATTATACATCAACCAAACTGAAAACAGATTCCAAAAGTGATAATGCAAAAAGAACAACTCTTGATTTTTTGGCTGTTGCTTTGCCTTTAGGTAAAATTGGTGTTGGATTCGGATTAATGCCTTACACTTCAGTTGGTTATAATATTGAATCCATTAATTCTGATCCAGATGGTGTAAATAATGTGCTGAAAGGAACTGGCGGTTTGAATAAAGCTTTTTTTTCATTGGGATATACCATTATTCCTAATTTAGTGGTAGGTGGTGATATACAGTATAATTTTGGAAGAATTAACAACTCAAATTTAGAATTTTTAACAGGAGTACTGGTTGGGACTGAAGAAAAAAACAAAGCAGATTTAAAAGGATTTGCGGCTAATTTTGGTGCCATGTATAAGTACAAAATCCATAAAAAAACAAACTTATATACCAGTTTTACATATACTCCTCAGGCAACTTTATCGTCAACAAATACTAGAACAATTTCGACTGTAACTTATAATTCTAATTATGATGTTGCTGTTTATGATGCATTAGATCCAAAAGAGATTAGAACAGATTTAAAAATTCCTGAAAAAACATCTTTTGGTTTTGGAGTTGGAGCAACTAGAAAGTGGCTTTTAGGTGCGCAATTGGTTTTTCAGAATGCTGGAAAATTAACAGATGATTTTAATACAGTAGACAATGTGTCTTATAGTAAATATTCTAGTTATAGTTTAGGAGGTTTTTATGTTCCTAAAAGTAGTATTTATTCAAAATATTTTCAAAAAGTTGTATATAGAGGAGGTTTGAGATATACCAAAACAGGTACAATAATCAAGTCTGAAGAAATTGATGAAAAAGCAGTTAGTTTTGGAATGGGACTGCCTATCATTGGAAGTCTTTCCAATGTTAATGTAGGTTTAGAATATGGACAAAGAGGGACAACTTCTCAAGGACTGGTTCAGGAAAATTACTTCACTCTTTCAATTAGTTTTTCTCTTAATGACAAATGGTTTGGACATAGAAAAATTGATTAATTTTAATCTAAGGAATTCGTTTTTCGATGTTGCTTAAATAATTGCTATGAGTTTTTTAAATAAAGATATTTCTTTTGTTTTATCACTTTTCATTATTGTAAGTGTTCTTTTTGGTTGTGAAAGTAATTTTAAAGAGGTGCATAATAATGATTATTCTGAGTTTGTTCCAAGCGGTGATGCAGATAATGTGAATTTAAAATATACTGATTCTGGAAAGATAAAATCCATACTCATAAGTCCGAAAATGTTTGATTATTCCAATGTTGATTTTGCTTTTACAGAATTCCCTAAGGGTGTTGATGTGACAATTTATGACAATAAAGGCAAAAAGACATTTATCAGATCTAATTATGCGGTGTCATATAAGGAGACTAATATTATTGATTTGCAGGGAAAAGTAAAAATTACTTCAGAGGCAGGGCAGATACTAGAAACAGAACAATTGTTTTTTGACCAAAAAAATCAATGGTTCTATACAGAGAAAAAATTTAAACTGACTGATGCAGCAAATAGTTCTACTGGTCAGGGAATTGATTTCAGCAAAGACTTTAAAACGATTAATTCGCAAAGGATACAGGGGGAAATTGAATCGAAAGAATAATAAAAAACAAACACATGAATTTTTTAAAATACACATCTTACTTATACTTGGCTTTTGGAATCTATTTTTTATATGAAGGATATACTAAATGGAGTGCAAACGAAAATCCTGTACTGAGTTTTGTTATTGCAGGGCTTGCAGTTTTTATGTTTTTCTTTAGAAGGAAGTTTGCTAAGAAATTTGAAGACAGAAATAATAAACAATCTTAAAATGAAATGGAAATAAGTATCATAATATTGTGCTTAATACTATGTGCTTTTTTTTCAGGAATGGAGATAGCTTTTATATCTTCGAATAAAATTTATCTGGAGTTAGAGAAAAAACAAGATAATTTTCTTTCCAGAATACTTGCCAAATTAACAGAAAAGCCTTCAAAATTTATTGCTGCGATGCTTATAGGCAACAATATAGCATTGGTAGTTTATGGTTTTTTTATGGGCGATTTATTGATGAGATGGCTGCTGTATTTTGACTTGCATTTTTCTGAAGTTATAAGCCTTTTAATTCAAACGGTAATTTCAACTTTAATAGTCTTAATAACGGCAGAATTTCTTCCGAAGGTTTTTTTTCAGATTTATGCCAATTCACTTATTAAGTTTTTTGCCATACCTTCTTACTTCTTTTATAAATTATTCTATTTAGTTTCTGCATTTTTAATTTGGATTTCAGATTTTATTCTGAAAAAATTTTTCAAAACAGATGGAGATCAGGTACAGCTTTATTTCAGTAAAATAGAATTGGGAAATTATATTACCGAACAAATGAGCACGGTTGAGGATGATGAAGAAGTAGATTCGGAAATACAGATTTTTAGAAATGCTCTGGATTTTTCGGGGATAAAAGCGAGGGATGTAATGACACCGCGTACTGAGATTGCAGCCATTGATGTAATGGAATCAATAGACGGGCTGAAAGAATTATTTATAGAAACAGGTTATTCTAAGATGGTTATTTATCAAAATTCATTAGACGATATTATTGGTTATGTGCATTCATTTGATTTGTTTAAAAAACCTTCTAGTATTAAAGAAATCATAATCCCTGTAGAATTTATTCCAGAAACGATTTATGTAAAAGATGCAATGAATTTATTAACTAAGAAAAGGAAAAGTGTTGCAGTTGTTTTGGATGAGTATGGAGGAACATCGGGAATTCTTACTATTGAAGATATTGTCGAAGAGCTTTTTGGCGAAATAGAAGACGAACATGATCTGGATGAGGAATTGGTCGAAAAAGAGCTGGACAGCAATTCATTTTTATTTTCAGCCCGTTTTGATGTGGAGTATTTAAATCAGACATATAAACTGGCAATTCCTGAGAGCGATTCTTATGGGACCCTCGGGGGATTCATCGTGAATTTCACTAAGGAAATTCCTCAAAAAGGAGATAAAATTACTATAGAAAATTATCAATTTCTTATTGAAGAAGCAACAAATAAGAAGATAGAATTAGTTAAAATGACTATACTGGACTAAGATTTCTTTTTTAATTTAAAAAAAAGCAAAAAAAAAACACTAGTTCTATAATTATTAATCAGATAATTGTATTTTCGCAAACAAAATTTTAAAATAAACAATAATATACAATGGCAGTTTTATCAAAAATCAGACAACATTCCGCGATAATGATTGGAGTTATTGCTCTAGCATTATTCTCATTTATCATACAAGATCTTTTTACAAAAGGGAATTTTGGTAAAAGCTCAAAGGATGTTGGAAGCATCAATGGAAAAGATATCGCATTTGAAGACTTTAGGCTGAAAGTCAGCAATGTCGAAAAAAGCGGGCAGGGAATTTCTGCAACACAAGCATCTGCAAGAGTATGGGATCAAGAAGTGACAATCGCTTTGCTTACTGCTGAATTTGATAAATTAGGATTAAGAGTAGGTGAAAAACATATTTTGGATATTCTTAAAGCAGATCAGAATATTGGAAAAAATCCAATGTTTTTGAATGCTGCAGGTATGTTTGATGTTGCTAAATTTAAAGAATTTTTTAAGTCAAATCCAGAGCAGGCTCAATACTTAAAAGAGAGAGAGAAAGATGCTGAATTGAATGCTAAATTTCAAATTTATAATACTTTAATTAAAGGCGGTATTTATACAACTGAAAGTGAAGGTAAATTCAACTATGAATTGGCTTCTAACAAAGTAAATTTTGACTATGTTGCCGGTTTGTTCTCTACTATAAAAGATAGTGAAGTAAAAGTAACAGATGCTGATATTTTGGATTATATGAAAGCAAGTCCAAAAAAATTCAAGTCTGATGAAACACGTGATATAGAATATGTTTTAATTGAAGATAAAGCTTCTCCAGCAGATATTAGTGAAGTTAAGGCTAAACTTACTTCTTTATTATCAGGAAGTGTGGTTTACAATCAGGCTACTGCTAAAAATGATACTTTGGCTGGTTTCAAAAATGCTAAAAATGCTGCAGAATTTGTAAATTCAAATTCTGATGTTCCTTATGATTCTTCTTATGTTGCCAAAAAAGATTTACCTGCTGTTGATGCCGATAAATTATACAACTTAGCTCCAGGGGAGGTTTATGGACCATATGTTTTTGGAAAATACTACTGCATTTCTAAATCATTAGGAAAAAAATCTGGTGTAAATGCTAAAGCAAGCCACATTCTTATAAGTTATGAAGGAACTCAAGTTCCAAATAAAAAAGAAAAAAGAACTAAAGAAGAAGCTAAAGCTAAAGCAGAAGCTATTTTAGCCCAAGTTACTGCAAACCCTGATAGTTTCATGATGCTGGCATTTACTGCTTCAGATGATTCTTCAGCACAGCAGGGAGGCGATTTAGGATATTTTGGACAAGGTCAAATGGTAAAACCATTCAATGATTTCGTATTCAACAACGGTATTGGTAAAGTTGGATTAGTAGAAACTCCATTTGGTTTTCATATCATTAAAATTACAGATAAACAAGATGGTGTTCGTTTAGCAACTGTTGCTCAAAAAATTGAAGCCTCAGAAGCTACTTCTGATAAAGTATTCCAGCAGGCAACTAAATTTGAAATGGAAGTTGCTGACAAAGATTTTAATAAAGTTGCAAAAGAAATGGCTCTTACTGTATCTCCAGCAGTTTCAGTAAAAGCAATGGATGAAAGCTTTGGTCCTTTAGGAGCTCAAAGAAATATTGTAAGATGGGCTTTCGAGAAAGACTCTAAAGAAGGAGCTGTTAAAAGATTTGAAGTGGCAAATTTAGGGCACGTAATTGCGAAACTTAAAGCTATCGATAATTCAGGATTAGTTCCGGTTGCACAAGCAAGACCTTATGTGGAATCAATTCTTAAAAACAAGAAAAAAGCTGAAATTCTAAAAGCTAAAATGTCTGGAAGTTCATTGGAGGCAATTGCAAAAGCAACAGGTAGTGCTGTTCAGAAAGCAACTGATGTTACTTTAGAAAATCCAGTTTTACCTGGAGGTGTTGGTCAAGAAGCTAAAGTAGTTGGAAATGCATTTGCTTTGGCTGCTAATAAATTATCTGCTCCAATCGAAGGTGTTACTGGTGTTTATGTTGTGAAAAATATAAGTACTGTTAAAGCTCCAGCTCTTAAAAGCTATGCTGAAAATGTTACTAAATTAAAAGCACAAAGTGCATCAGATGCAAATAGAGTACTGCCTGCACTAAAAGAAGGCGCTGATATAAAAGATAATAGAAAAGATTTTAATTACTAAAAGTAGTTAATCTTAAAATAAAAAATCCGATACTTATAACTGCGAGTATCGGATTTTTTGTTTTAACCCTATTATTCCCTGCAGATATTTTCCCATATAAAATTGTGGCAAAATGTAATGCAGTTTTTTATTTGATAGCTGTTACCTTTCTTTCCTTTTATAAAATGATATTTTTTTGTGTTTCAGAATTGCATAAAAAACACTGTTTAAAGTTTATTTTGATATATAATCTAAACTATTTGTGTTATTAGAAAAAATACTATTAATTTGCTCTGTTATTTTGAAAGAATTTATATCTATAAAGAATGGTTTTTATAAAATGAGAAATAATTTAACTAATAATGTTTTGTATGTTTAAATTTTTTAGAAAAAAAACTAAAGTGTACTCCAAAATTGAAAATCACATTTTTGGAATAATTACTGAGTTATTGAAACTTAGCGTTACAGATATTAATTGTGACGAATTAGGAGGTAAATATTACTTAAGCAATGAAGAACAGCATTTTAGAGTTACGATATTTAGTAATGATGCAGTTATTAGATTAACAAACACCCGTGATTCAGTAGCTGAGAAATATGACAAAATCTTTGTTGATGATGTTTTAAGAGCTGTAAAAGAAGAAAAGCACCGCAGAATGGAATTAGTGTGTGATTCTATAACTAACAGCATCGAAAAAATGGCTGAGCGTCTGCACAATACACTTATTGAATCGAACGAAAAAGCAGATCATACAATCCAGCTTATACAATCTGGAAAATATAATAAAAGCAAAAAAGTGAATTAGGTCAATGTTTTTATCTAATGATTATGTTGGTTATCTGCCATGAAGCTGCAAAATCATATCGCTGTATTGAATTATTGTCTCATATCCTTTATCCAAAAAGTAAGGTTTAGGATTTTCTTTCGAGACTATCAATGCAAAATCTCCTCCCCAAGCCCCAAGACTTTTAACGGTTCCGGTAAAATCCGGAAATAAAGATTCTTTTACTGTTTTTGTTTCAAGAATAGAGCTTAGTACTTTTTCATGGCTTTCTAGAGCCTGTACAAAAGTGTCTTCGTTTTTTGAATTCAAAACTGTTTCAGTAATCTGATCGATGATTTTTTTTGCTTCCTTTAAATTGTTCTTTTTCTCTTTATACGAAGCTATTGCACTTTTACTGCTTTGCTTTTGATTGAGATAAACAAAGTATAGATTTTTTGAAAAAGCAGGATGGAATTTTACAGTTTCAACAATTGGTTTTTTTTCTTCAAGATGGTATATTATTGGAGAATTATTTTGAGCACAGGCAATATCGTAGCCGCTGCCCCCAAAGCTGTTTTTAAGAAGTGTAAAGGCATCGATGCTGAACCACTGGGCTATGTTGTTTATTAATGTGGAAGAAGTGCCGAGTCCCCATTTTTTTGGAAAATTCAATTGGGTTGTTATGTTGAAGCCCTGAGAATTTAGCAACAGTTCAGGATTGAGTTGGTCTGCTGTTCTTAAAATAGTAATTAATGTATTTTTTATTGATTCATTTTCAAAAGGAGTTTTTGTTAGAATGACAGAAATTGGGATTATATCATCAAACCAGATACTTCCGTCTGAATCATAACTTTTCCATTTGATTTCCTGATTTTCGCCTTTTTCTATAATAAGGTTTTGTCCGAATTTTGTTGGCAGAGCCAATGCTTTTGCACCGTCAAGAACGAGATATTCTCCAGTTATCAAAAGTTTTCCGTTGCTGTAAAATGTTTTTTTCATTTTAAAACAATAATTATTTCCTTAAATTTTCAATAAAATCAACTACTGCACTATGTGATACAACGTGGTGTTTGAAATGTTTTTTAATCAGATGACGCTCTTCATCACTGGCTTCAAACTGGTTGAGAATATTGTTCAAATGCATTTTCATGTGTCCTTCCTGAATTCCGGTTGTAGTTAAGGAACGTAATGCGGCAAAGTTTTGAGCCAGTCCAGCAACTGCAACGATCTGCATCAATTCTTTGGCAGAAGGTTTTTCAAGCATTTCCAGAGATAATTTAACCAAAGGGTGAAGTGAAGTCAGTCCTCCGACAGTTCCTAGAGCCAATGGGATTTCAAGCCAGAAACTGAAGATTCCGTTTTCGATTTTGGCATGAGATAGGCTGGAGTATTGACCGTGTTTTGAAGCATAGGCATGTACACCGGCTTCAACTGCTCTGAAATCATTTCCTGTGGCCAGTACAACAGCGTCGATTCCATTCATTATACCTTTATTGTGTGTTACAGCACGAAAAGGTTCTACTTCGGCAATTTGGACTGCCTGTATAAATTTTGCTGCAAAATCATGTGGGTTTTCAATATGTTTTTCGGCGAGATCTTCAATCGGGCAGGAAACTTCGGCTCGTACAATGCAGTTTGGAACATAATTGGAAAGAATACTCATTACTACTTTGATGTTTTTTTCTTCCTCCGAAAATAAGTCATAATTGTGTGCTTCTTCCCGTAATGTCTGGGCAGATTGTTCCAGACAGGAGTTGATGAAATTAGCGCCCATACTGTCAGCCGTTTCAAAAGTAATATGAAGCTGATGATAATTTGGGAGGAGATCGGTTTTGTCTTTTAGAATTATATCCAAAATACCGCCGCCTCTTTTCTGCATGTTTTTGGTTAAATGCTCGGTGGCTTCAAATAATTTGGATTTTAATTGAGCAAAAAATGGAATCAGTTTGGTTTTGTCGCCTTCATAAATAAAATGAACCTGGCCAATTTTCTCGGTGCTGACAACCGTTGCTTTGAACCCGCCTCGTGAAGACCAGAATTTTGCCGCTTTGGAAGCAGCTGCAACAACAGAACTTTCTTCAATTGCCATTGGGATAGTGCTGTACTTTCCATTAATCAGAAAGTTTGGAGCGACTCCCAAAGGAATGTAGAAATTTGAAATCGTATTTTCTATGAATTCATCATGCAGTTTTTGAATTTTTTCGTCCGAATTCCAGTAGTTTTTCAATAATGTGATGGCTTCACCAGGAGTTGAAAAATAGTTATTGGCAATCCAGTTTATTTTTTCTTCTTTGGATAATTTAGAAAATCCGGCAACAGCGTTGTTCATAGTATAAATTATGGCTTAATGACCACAAAGATACACATTCCGTTTTATTGCTTTTTTTAAAATGATTCTCTATTTTATATTCAGTAAATTTATTTAGAAAAATGATTTTTTGAAATTCAAAACAGTGTATATATTTTGTAATAATAAGTTTTGTTTTGTTGTGAAATTTTAAATACTGCAAAATAAATGGGAAGAATGATTGCAGTTTGTTTAGTTGTTTTGGGATTATTCATAGAAATTGTTAAAAATAATTTTTTATAACATTTAACAGGGGAAAAGTGTTTTATTTATAAAATTTTCACTAAAATTGTCACTTTTATAACTTAAAAGGTATTGTAAGATCTGCATAATATTTAATTTGGATAAATACTGATTTTCTTACCTAAACGAATTGTAATGTTGCAAATGAAACAAATTTAACTATATATGATTTCGAATAAAATTACTGTGTTGCTTTTATTTTTGTGTGTTTCGGTTTTTGGACAGCAAAAAATAACCGTCGAAGAAATTTATACAGGTGCTTTTCGTACCAAAGGAATGGATGAACTGCAATCGATGAAAAATACGAATCAATACACGGTATTGAATTCGGACAGAACAACCAGAAGCATGCAGATCGATCTTTATGATTTTGCAACATTAAAAAAAGTGTCTAACCTGATTGATACTAAAAATTTCAAGGAATTGGCTGACGGAATTGACAGCTATACGTTTGATGATTCAGAAAAAAAGATTTTAATTGCCTGTAATTCAAACCAAATTTTCCGCCACTCTTTTACAGCAGATTATTTTTTATATGATATCGCTGGTAAAACCCTGACTAAGCTTTTTGATTTTCAGGTACAGGAGCCGACTTTTTCGCCTGATGGAACTAAAATTGCTTATGCCAAAGAAAATAATTTATATGTTTACGATATAGCTTCGAAAACAAATACAGCAGTTACCACCGATGGAAAAAAGAATGCCGTGATTAATGGAATTACGGATTGGGTTTATGAAGAAGAATTTGCTTTTGTCCGCGCTTTCGATTGGAGCAAAGACAGTAAAAAATTAGCTTATATCCGTTTTGATGAAAGTCAGGTTCCTGAATTTTCAATGTCGATTTTTCAAAAAAGCCTGTACCCTACAATAGAAACATTTAAATATCCTAAAGCAGGTGAAAAAAACTCTTTAGTTTCACTGCATTTATATAATGTTGATTCTAAAGCTTTGCTAAATGTTGATTTAGGAAAATATAATGATTTTTACATTCCTAGAATTGAATGGACAAATGATGCCAATATTCTATCTGCAAAAGTTGTTAATCGTCACCAGGATAATTTAGATTTATTATTTGTTGACGGAACTACAGGAGCTGCCAAAGTTGTTTTTAACGAGACAGAGAAAGGATATATTGATTTTATTGACACAGATAATTTGACTTTTCTGAATGATAACAGTTTTATCTGGACAAGTGAAAAAGATGGTTTTAACCACATTTACCTTTATGATAAAACCGGAAAACTGAAAACTCAAATTACGAAAGGAAACTGGGAGGTTACTTCATACTACGGTTTTGACGAAAAAACAAAAACCATTTTTTATCAGTCTACAGAAAATGGTTCAATCAACCGAGATATTTACCGCATAGGATTAGACGGAAAAAACAAAGTACGTTTATCTAAAAACACTGGAACAAATGCTGCGACTTTCAGCCCTAACTTCCAGTTCTTTATCAATACTTTCTCAAGCGCTTCTCAGCCTATAACTTATACTCTAAACGATTCAAAAACAGGGAAAGAAATTCAGGTTATCGAAAACAATCAGGCCCTTGCTTCAAAATTAGCGGGTTATAATCTGCCGTTAAAAGAGTTTTTTGTTTTAAAAACTGCAAAAGGAAATGAATTGAACGCCTGGATTTTGAAGCCAAAAGATTTTGATGCTTCTAAAAAGTATCCAGTTTTTATGTACCAATATTCTGGACCAGGATCACAGCAGGTAAATAACGACTGGAATTCTGCTGACGATTATTGGTTTCTGTCGCTTACCCAGCAGGGTTACATTGTGGTTTGTGTGGACGGAAGGGGAACCGGTTTTAAAGGTGCCGATTTTAAAAAAGTTACTCAAAAAGAATTAGGGAAATACGAAGTTGAAGATCAGATTGATGCTGCAAAAGTAATCGGAGCTTATCCTTATGCAGATGCCTCAAGAATTGGAATTTTTGGGTGGTCTTATGGTGGTTTTATGGCTTCCAACTGTATTTTTCAGGGAGCCGATGTTTTCAAAATGGCAATAGCGGTAGCTCCGGTAACCAACTGGCGTTTTTATGACAGTATTTACACTGAAAGATACATGCAGACACCGCAGGAGAATGCAAGCGGATATGATAATAACTCACCAATTAATCATGTAAGTAAATTGAAAGGGAAATTTCTTTTGATTCACGGTTCGGGTGATGATAACGTACATGTACAGAATACCATGCAGATGATGGAAGCTTTAATTCAAGCAAATAAGCAATTTGATTCGCAGATATATCCGGATAAAACCCATGGTATATATGGCGGTAAAACAAGAATTCAGCTGTACAATAAAATGACTAACTTTATCAAAGAAAATTTATAACCCAAATCACAAATACCAAAACAAAAATGACCGAAAATCAAACGAAAACAGCACATCCAAAAGGTCTTTGGGTGCTATTTGGAACCGAAATGTGGGAACGTTTTAACTTCTATGGAATGCGGACCCTGCTAACTCTGTTTTTAGTAAATTCTTTATTAATGAAAGAAGAAGATGCTTCTTTAATTTATGGAGGTTTCCTTGGGCTTTGTTATTTAACTCCAATGTTAGGAGGTTTTATTGCAGACCGTTTTTTTGGGAATAGAAACTGTATCATGCTGGGCGGATTATTAATGGCTATAGGACAGTTGTTGTTATTTACAAGTGCAAGTGTTTTTGTTGATAATATCGGTTTGGCTACTGCTATAATGTATTCTGGATTAGGGGTAATCATTTTTGGGAATGGTTTTTTTAAGCCAAATATTTCCAGTATGGTTGGAAGTTTATATCCAAAACAGGAAAAGACTAAATTGGATACAGCTTTTACCATTTTTTATATGGGAATAAACATAGGTGCTTTTTTAGGTCAATTTATATGTCCATTAGTTGGTGATGTTAAAAGCGAAGGTGGTATAAGGGATATTTATGCTTTCAAATGGGGATTTCTTGCAGCAGCGATTGCAATGCTTATAGGAACGCTGGTGTTTTATTTCTTGAAAAACAAATATGTGGTAACACCGGAAGGTAAGCCATTAGGAGGACTTCCGTCTAAAAATGAATCATCTGATTATGAAGAAGGAGAGGCTCAAAGCGCAGTTTTTTCTGCTAAATCATTAATAGTTTCTGCGTTAGCTTTCGTTGGAATGTTCTTTTTGTTTCATTTTTCAGTAGACGGAGATAATGTTGTTAAAACTATTATTTATCCAATTATTTATGCCTGCGGAATCACTTTGGCAGGTTTAATTTTATCGGATAGTTCATTGACGAAAGTTGAAAAAGATAGGATCTGGGTTATTTATATCATTTCATTTTTCATTATATTCTTTTGGGCAGCATTTGAGCAGGCTGGTTCTTCATTAACTTTTATTGCCGATAACCAAACGGACAGAAACTTTTTTGGTTGGCCAATGCCAGCATCAATGGTACAGATTTTTAATGGATTATTTGTTGTTGCATTAGCGGTTCCATTTAGTATGCTTTGGGATAAATTAAGAGCTAAAGATAAAGAACCTATTTCTCCTGTTAAATTAGCTTTGGGGCTATTGATAATTGCGATAAGCTTTTTTATGATTGCTAATCAGGTAAAAGACCTTGGGAACTCTGGATTATTGGCTGTAAAATGGTTGATTTTGCTATATTTATTGAATACCTGTGCCGAGCTTTGTTTATCTCCAATTGGTTTGTCATTGGTCGGTAAATTATCACCTAAACGTTTTTCTTCGTTACTATATGGCGTATTTTTCTTGTCGAATGCATCAGGATATGCACTTGCAGGAACTTTAGGAGCAATATTGCCGGCTACAGGAGACAAATTTGCTAAAGCAAAAGAATTAGGAATTGATTTGCAGGCTGTATTGGATAAAAAAATAACTCTAACAGCAGAACAATTACAATTATTAGACAAAAATCAGATTATGGATCATAACCCGGTTTTTGCTGGTTTTGAAATTCATAATTTATTTGAGTTTTTTATGGTCTTTGTAAGTTTAACTGGGCTTGCAGCACTATTGTTATTTGCATTAACTCCATTTTTGAAAAAAATGATGCATGGTGTCAGATAATTTAACTAAATAAAAAATACAAGAAAAACATCATCTTTGGATTTAGTCTGAAAGATGATGTTTTTTGTTTATACACTTAAAATAATTATAATGGAACAGAATTTAAGTATTGAACAAATTCAAAATTTTAAAGGAAAATATCCTAAACAATTATGGTATTTGTTTACTGTAGAAATGTGGGAACGGTTTTGCTTTTATGGAATGCGGGGTGTTTTGACCTTTTTTATGGTTGACCAGCTTTTTCTAAAAGATGATGCTGCGAATCTGCAGTATGGCGCTATTCAGGCATTTGTATATGCTTTTACATTTGTTGGAGGTATTTTTGCGGATAAAGTTTTAGGATTTAAAAAATCTCTGTTTTTTGGAGGTATCGTTATGATTCTGGGAAATCTGCTTATTGCTTTTGCTCCGCAGCAGCTGTTTTATTATGGTTTAGCATTTTCTATAATTGGAACTGGTTTTTTTAAACCTAATATTTCTTCAATGGTTGGAGAACTCTATCATGAAAATGATCATAGAAGAGACGCAGGTTATGGAATGTTCTATGCAGGAATTAACATAGGCGGTTTTTTTGGAGGTATTCTGTGTATTTATTTAGGGAAATATTATTCTTGGCAATTGTGTTTTCTTTCAGCGGCTATTGTTATGATGTTTGGGCTTCTTACTTTTTTGTTTACCAAAAAACATCTTGGTCCAATTGGTAATTCTCCACTGCTGCATTTAGAACCAAATAAAAGAAAATTTAGAGAAATAGCGGTATATATTGGATCGTTATTGAGTATTCCTCTTATTTTTATAATGGTAAAAAATACTGATTATACGGATTATTTCATGTACACAATTGGTATAATCGCGATTATTTATTTTCTGTACGAAGTCATAAAATTAGGCGATATAAAAGTGCAGAAAAAGATGATTGCAGCATTCACTTTTGTTTTCTTTTATTTAGTGTTTAATGCAATCTATGAGCAGAGCGGAGGTTCGCTGTCACTTTTTGCCAAAGATAATCTAAGTTATAATCTGCTAGGATTCACTGTAGATCCAAATGCGGTAAACAACAGTTCAAATACTTTATTTGTTGTTGTGTTTAGTCCTTTAGTCGGACTGCTTTGGCTTTGGCTGGCCAAAAAGAAAATTGAGCCTAATACTTTGATTAAATTTGGTATCGGCTTCTTATTTTTATCGGCTTCTTTTTATATTTTTTATTACACTAAATTTTTTGCAGATGTTAACGGAATCACTTCGCTGAACGTGTTTACATTTGCTTATTTGGTAACAACAATCGGCGAATTGTGTTTAGGACCAATTGGAATGTCGATTTTGACTAAGCTTTCGCCAAAAAGACTCTTTGGAATGATGATGGGATTGTGGTTTCTGGCAAGTGCTTTTGGCCAGTTATTTGCAGGGAAATTGGGAGCTGAAATTTCAAAATCAAATACTGGTACAACTTTAATGTCTAAGCTGCAGTCATATACTGATGGTTACTATCAGCTGGCTGTTTATTCGTTAGTGGCAGGGGTTATCCTGATTGCAGTTTCTCCTTTGATTAAAAAATTAATGCAAGATGTAAAATAGCTCATAATTTTGATGCAATATTTGTTTACATTTGAAAAAAAATAATTACCGCAAAATGAAAAAAGTATTTTTAATAACATTGTTTTTAATCGGGGCATTCAAAGTTGGTGCTCAGGAATTAAAATGGTACACGGACGTAAAAGAAGCTGTGCAGGTTTCAAATAATAAGAAAAAACCATTGATGCTGTTTTTTACAGGAAGTGATTGGTGCGGCTGGTGTATCCGTCTGCAGAATGAAGTGCTGAAAACTCCTGAGTTTGGGAAATGGGCTTCAGAAAATGTAGTATTGGTTGAGTTGGATTATCCAAGAAGAACGGTACAATCTGACGAAGTTAAAAAACAGAATAATGAAATGCAGCAGGTATTTGGCATACAAGGATTTCCAACTATAGTTTTTGCTAAAGCAACTCTCAGCAAAGAAGGAAAAATGAATTTTGAAGGTTTGGGAAATACAGGTTATGTAGCCGGCGGTCCTACAGCTTGGCTGGCGGCAGCAGACCCTTTTGTTAAAAATGCTGCTATGGCTCCTGAACCAAAATCGAAATCAAAATCGAAAACCAAAAAAGCATAGATTTTCACAATCAATTAATTTTATAGAATCCCTTTTCGCGTGTTGCGTGAAAAGGGATTTTTTGTTGAGAGCAGGTTATCTGCCATTTCATCAGCAGTGATTTGTAATTGGATGCATCGGCTACAACGATTTTGGGTTTTATATTTTTCAGTAATCGTTCAAAATTAATTTTTGGTGATTGTGTGATTATTAAAATATCTGGATTTGCGTTTTTGGGATAAACTTTTGAACTGTCAATTAAAAGTATTTTGTTTCCTTCAAAATAAATCAGGTTTTTCAAAGGATGTTTTTCTTTCAGAGAGCTAAAATTAGCGGTAAGATAGGAAGCCAGTATTTTGCTGTGTGTAATGTTTTTCAAAATACTGTCATTGGCATACAGTGTTGCTTCTGATCCTTTTCTTTCTATGAGCTGGGTGTTTTTTGAAGTATTCAAAACAATAAATTCAGTTTGGTTTTGTACTTCCCATTTGGTTGTAATTGTGGCTAATTGAAATAATATAATTGAGGTTAATGCCAAAGTTAAATTTTTAAAATGTTTCTGCTGCAGCCAAATAATCACTGTGATAATGACTAAATAACCACTGATTAGTAAAGAAGTGTTTAATGGAATGTCTTTGATAATGAATTGTTCCAATGAAGCAATGATATTTATTGTTTTATCCAGACAGTAAATGCTTATCTCCAATATTTTTGCCGGATAAAAAGGAATCCAATTAAAAGCTGCTAGAATCATAACCAAACATCCCAACGCCATGATAATATTCAGAAACGGAATTACAATAAGGTTTGTGACAAAGAATAATCCTGGAAATTGATGAAAATAATAAATGCTAAGGGTTAAAGTGCCAATTTGTGCTGCGAATGAAACGGTCAATATGTCCCAAAAGTAGTTTTTGATTTTGTTTTTTGGTCTCCAAAGATCTGCTAATAACGGCTGTAACCAAACAATAAAAAACAGCGCAATGTAGCTTAACTGAAAGCCTGCGTCAAACAGGAACGAGGGCTGGAATAGCAGAATAAGCAGAACAGAAACGAGCAGCGTGTGGTAAATATTGACACTTCTTTTTAAATATTGTCCAATAGCAACAAATGAAAACATCACTATCGACCGTACTACCGATGGTGCCAGTCCCGCCAAGACACCAAAAAGAAATAAAACAGCGAGCGAAATAAGCAGTTTTATCAAAGCACCTTTTTTGGTATTCGGAAATGGTTTCAGCAGTGAATAAACAAACAGCAGTATAAATCCAATATGCAGTCCCGAAACCGACAGAATATGCACTGCTCCTGCATATTGATAATCCTGAATAATTTCTGGATCAATGTCCTGTTGCTGCCCCATAATTAATGCTGCAGCAACGTTTAATTCTTTACTGCTGAAGCTGCTTTTTTCTAAATTACAGATAATCCGGGTTCTTAATAGTGCGGTGTAATACCAAATATCCCTGACAGGTTCAGGATTGATTTTTATTTCGGAGGGATCTGTGTAGAGCTGGGCATAAATCTGTTTGTTCTCGAGATACTTTTGGTAGTCAAATTGGTTGGGATTTTTTTGAGAAGTGTTTTTGTTTAATGATGAGTTGATTTTTAATTGGTCACCAATGCTGAAAGAATGAGTCAAGCTGTCTTTTCGGATGTTGATTAATATTCGGCCGGATGCTTTATCGCCGTCAATGCTGTTTACAAGCGCAATATATCGTTCATTAAAAGACTTTTGTTTTAAATTTTCTCTCAGAGTCACTGTGAAAGTGTGGTTTTTATCAAAGATGTTTTTGTAATGGATATAATTATCCTGCTGATTGGAATCGGTGTGGATAGTTTGTGTGGTTACGCCGATTGCAAAAGCTAAAAAATAGACAGCAATACCAAAAAGAAGCTGAAATTTTTTATTTGTTCTGCCTAAATAATAACTCCCGACAAAAGCGACAATAGCTGCGCTAAGAAAAATAAATGCAATCACTGGGATTGTTTTTAAAAGATAGGCAAGAAGGATTCCTGCCACGAAGGCTGCTGTTATTCTTGCTAGCGGAAATTGTAATATTTTCATTATGCCAAAATACAAAATTTTGTAAGAAATGAAGTCTTTTTTTATGACGGTTTTATTTAGGTAATTCCTATATTTGAAAAAAGTATATAAGTAACCGAACTTTCGCTAATTTGTATGAATTACTACTTAGAAACAAATTCACTTCGAATTCTAAATAAAAAACTGCATTTACTACCGAAGAATTGTTTTACTTCTGGATTGTCAATCTTTGAATTAATGTCAGATTTAATTAAAAGTGATAAAGAATTCAATATTAGAAAGAGTGTAATAAATAATGTTATCAGCAACAACTTAAATATCAACTGGGATTCTCAAAAGACAATTAAAGCAAAAGCATTTCCTCAAATAACTTTTGATGATGCTGAAACTCATGGATTAAAAGAGCTTGTAAATCAACTAATAAAAACAAATGACCGCGATAGTTTTTTACAGAGTTCAGAAAGTTCAAAATATAACCATCAATTTTTTAATAATCTTGACAAACTTTATTCTTGTAATTTCATTGAAGCAACAATAAGCGCAAACAAAAAAATAAAATCGCAAGTTGATAGTGATACAACTTCATTTGCAAAGCAGTTTGTTAAGTCTTTACGTTTAAATAATGAACTCAATGAAGGAATGACACTTTTCGTAATTGTCAACGATATAATTGATGCACTTGAAAAACAATTAAATTTAGCAAACATCAATAGAGCTAAAATTTTTGCAAGTTATAATGGTAGCTTCGATGTATATCTAAAATATTTTTCACACTATTTGGCTACTAAAAGTTCAGAAAATAAACTACCTGGCGGAAATGACTTTTTAGATTTATTACATTTAATTTATCTCGGAAATGGAAAAGAATGTAAAATCGTGACAAATGATTCTCTTTTAAAAAATTTGGATGTAGCTATTTCAGTTGAGGATTTTAGCGATTTATACAAAATCTAACTGCTAGTAACAGCCTGTAACCGCAATCGCGGAGATTTCCGTAGCTGGAAGTTGTTGTTTCACGAAGAAACATTATCTTCGGCAAAGAGAATTCAGTTCGCTTTGATTCGCGACTGCGGTTACAGGCAAAACGTTAGCACCAATAATACAATATAGATGGGAATATTCGACATATTTAAAAAGAAGCCAAAATTTGTAGACGATATATTCGGTGAATTAAACTACACTACATTTAGTGACAACTCTAAAAATTTTTATGATGGTACTGTGAAATTTGACCTAAAAGAAATTGGAGTAACAATTGATGCTGATGAAAATGGCCCAACAAAAAAACAAAAAGAATTCTATACTAAATTGCGAAACAATTATTCAGCAATAAAAGTTGACATAATTATTCCGCACTTAAAAGATGAATTGGAAGATTGGGAAGAAGAAAATCAAATTATTGACTTTGACAAAGAATTTATTATAGATGGAATTTCTTTAACAAGGATTACAGATAAGCCTGTTCATTGGTCTTTGACATTATATTCTACTAAAATTGGCCATTATGTGACAATTGAATTTATAGATCAAGCCCCGCAAAAACGAATATTAATTGACGGATAAATTATTGGTGCTAACAGCTGCAACGGATTTGTGCATTTGGCTTAATTGAAAGCTGATTTTGTATTTGGAATTATTTAGCTTCCATTCTTTACGGATTGCGCTCCAAAATGAGAGTTATTTTATTGAATTCACAATCAAATGTGCCGTTTTTTTGCTCGCACCAATTCCGCCCAATTTTTCTTCGAGCAGATCGTAGTTTTCGAGCAGGGTTTTGCGGTAATTGGGTTCGAGGATTTTGGTTAATTCTTCGCGGATGCGTTTGCTTGAGCAGTCGTCCTGAATTAATTCGGTTACCACTTCTTGGTCCATGATTAGGTTGACAAGCGAAATGTATTTCAGCGTGATGATGCGTTTGGCGATTTGGTAGGAAGCCCAGCTGCCTTTGTAGCAAACGACTTCGGGAACTTTAAAAAGTGCCGTTTCCAGCGTAGCCGTCCCTGATGTTACTAGTGCGGCCGCAGCGTTGCGCAATAAAGCATAGGTTTTATTGGAAACAAATTTTATATTTTCGCCTGATATAAATTGCTGGTAAAATGATAATTCCTGACTTGGCGCTCCTGCAATCACAAATTGATAATCTGGAAAATCCTTGACAATACTCAGCATTACCGACAGCATTTTGCTGATTTCCTGCTTGCGGCTTCCCGGCAAAATGGCGATGATTGGTTTTTCGGATAAATGATTTTCGGCTCTGAAAGCATTGGCATCAATACTCGATTGATTGTGGATGGCATCGATTAAGGGATGACCGACAAACTCAACCGGAAATTTGTGTTTAACTTCGTAAAAGTCTTTTTCAAAAGGTAAAATCACGTACATTTTGTCTACGTCGTGTTTAATCGCTTTGATTCGGTTTTCTTTCCAAGCCCAGATTTGGGGAGAAATATAGTAATGGTTTTTATATCCAATTTCTTTGGCCCATTTGGCAATCCGCATGTTGAAACCAGGATAATCAATGTAAATAATGACGTCCGGTTTGAACTGAGTAATATCATTTTTGCAGATAGTGATGTTGTTTAAAATGGTTTTTAAGTTGAAAAGCACTTCAACAAAACCCATAAAAGCTAAATCGCGATAGTGTTTTACCAATGTTCCGCCTGCATTCTGCATCAAGTCACCGCCCCAAAAACGGATATCGGCATTTGGGTCTTCTTCGTAAAGAGCTTTCATTAAATTGGAACCGTGTAAGTCTCCTGAAGCTTCTCCTGCAATAATGTAGTATTTCATTTTTTATTTTTTTGGTAAACAAAGAAAGTACGAAGATACTAAGTTTCTAAGATTTTTCATTAGCATCTCAGAAACTTAGCGTCTTAGCGGTTTTATGGTTAAAGAAACAGAGTAACAATGGTCAGGATAATAACTGCCAAAACGACACCTCTTGCCATAAGTTCTTTATTCATTTTCAGTAATATGCCAAAGGCAATTAAATCAAGTATGGAACCGAGAGTTACTATTTTTCCGAGGTGGCCTTCTCTTTTCATGGATTGAATTCCGGCTGTAAAATCCGAGTGGGTTACAAGCGTGATGTAGAGAAACATTCCCAGAAAGGAAGCTGCAATTCCTATTATAAATCCGATGAGTAAATCTTTTTTATTCATTTTAGTCTCTTTTATTTAATCCAGTCTCTATTGGTCAGGTTTTGTATGGCGTAGTGTGCCGTTAAGTCAAATTGTACAGGAACTATGGAAATAAATCCGTTTTGCAGTGCCCATTCATCAGTGTCTTCCCCTTTGTCAAAATTGACAAATTCTCCAGTCAGCCAGTAATAGTCTTTGCCCTGCGGGGTTTGGCGTTTGTCGAATTTTTCGGTCCAGATGGCATTCGCCTGACGGCAGATTTTGATTCCTTTGATTTCTTTTTCCTTTAATTTTGGAAAATTCACATTCAAGATGACACCTTCTGGCAGTTTATTCTTCAAAACTTCCAGTGTAATTGTTTTGATGTAGGATTTGATTTGTGTAAAGTCGGCATTCCAGTCATAATCCAATAAAGAAAAGCCAATCGCCTGAATACCTTCGATTCCTGCCTCCACTGCGGCACTCATCGTTCCGGAATAGATAACGTTTATTGACGAATTGGAGCCATGATTGATACCCGAAACGCATAAATCCGGTTTTTGTTTTAGAATTTCATGTACTGCAATTTTTACACAATCGACAGGTGTGCCGGAGCAGCTGTATTCAGTAATTGGATCAGTGTCTTTGGAAATTTTATTGAGATGTAAAGTGTTGTTTATTGTGATGGCATGGCCCATAGCGCTTTGAGGTTTGTCTGGAGCGACAACAATAATGTCGCCTATTTCGGCCATTACTTCGATTAAAGTTCTTATTCCGGGAGCAGCGATTCCGTCGTCATTTGTTATTAGTATTAAAGGCCTTTCATTTTTCATTGGAGGGATGTTAAAAAGAATAATTTTTTGATAAAAATTGTATTTGAAAACAAATGTACTAACACAAAATCTTATATTGCGAACAAATAAAATATATTTTTGTGCCAAATTTGAAGAAAGAGAAAAAATCTATTTTATACCTTTAACAAAAAATTATGTAGTGTTGTAAGGGGTTGGCATGGTTTTTAACGTAACTTAGTTTAAAAAAATTGATGAATTCTATTGTAAGCTTTATGAAAAGAAATTATAAAATACTTATAGCAGTGGTATGCCTATCGGTTACCTTATTTGCGTTTAATATTAATTCTAGAAAAGCTATAGATCCGGATAGAGACAAACTGCTTTTGGAATTATTAACTTTTGTAATTGAGAAAGGACATTATAATCCTGCTATTGTTGATGATGATTTTTCAAAAGGAGTCTACAAAGATTATATTGCAGCATTGGATCCGTCCAAACGTTTTTTCCTGCAGTCGGATATTAATGAGTTTTCCAAATTCGAATTGGAATTAGATGATCAATTGAATAATAAAGATTTAACCTTTTTTAATCTTACATATGATCGTTTAATGCTTCGTATGGATGAAAGCAAAAAAATATTTAAAGATATCTTAAGCAAACCTTTTGACTATAGTGTTGATGAAGATTTCAATGTGGATTATGATAAAGCGCCATATGCTAAAAACAGCACTGAACTAAAAGAAAAATGGAGAAAACAAATTAAATTATCTACTCTTTCGTCTTTTACAGATAAGAAAAAACTGGAAGAGGATAAGAAATTGAAAGATCCAAAATATGTAGAAAAAAGTGATGCAGCTTTAGAGGCAGAAACCAGAGAGAGTTCTTTGACTTCATTGAATGATTCTTTTGGGTTTATGAATGAATTAAAAAGAGACGATTGGTTTACATTATATATCAATTCAATTATGTCTCGTTTTGACCCGCATACTACTTATTTTGCTCCAGAAGAAAAGGAAAGATTTGACGTGAGCATGAGCGGTAAACTTGAAGGAATTGGTGCCAGACTGCAAAAGAAAAATGATTACACTGAAATTTCAGAATTAATATCAGGCGGGCCGGCTTGGAGAGGAAAACAGCTGGAAGCAGGAGATTTAGTAATGAAAGTCGCTCAGGGTAATGGTGTGCCGGTTGATGTGGTTGGAATGCGTCTGGATGATGTTGTTAAAAAAATTAAAGGGCCAAAAGGTTCTGAAGTTCGTCTGACAGTTAAAAAAGTTGATGGAACTATTCAGATTATATCTATAATACGCGATATTGTTGAGATTGAAGAAACGTATGCGAAATCAAGTGTGGTTGAAAAGAATGGTAACAAATACGGAGTAATTTATCTTCCTAAATTTTATATCGATTTTGAAAACAAAGACGGCAGAGATGCTGGTAAAGACATTGCACTTGAGGTCGACAGATTGAAAAAAGCAGGCGTGAAAGGTATTGCTCTTGATGTTCGCGATGATGGCGGAGGATCTTTGTCTACTGTTGTTGATATTGCAGGTTTGTTTATTGAGCAGGGGCCAATTGTTCAAATAAAATCAGCAGGAAAGAAAAAAGAGATTCTGTATGATACGGATAAAAAAATCGAGTGGGATGGTCCATTGGTAATCATGGTAAATGAATTTTCTGCTTCTGCTTCAGAGATTTTGGCTGCAGCTATTCAGGATTATAAAAGAGGAATTATCATTGGAAGTAAACAGACTTATGGTAAAGGAACTGTTCAAAATGTGATAGATTTGAATCAATTTGTACGTAATAATTCTACAGGAGATTTAGGTGCGCTGAAAACAACCACTCAGAAATTTTACAGAATTAATGGAGGTTCAACACAATTAGAAGGAGTAAGCAGCGATGTAGTTATGCCGGATCGTTATGCATATTTAAAAATGGGTGAACGTGATGAGGAGAACGCAATGAAATGGGACAAAATTGATCCAGCTCCATATACGGTATGGGATAAAAATTCAAAATTTGATCAAGCGGTTGCTAATAGTAAACAAAGAATTGAGAAAAATATTCAATTTCAATTGATTGAAGAAAATGCAAAATGGATCGATAGCAGAAGCCATGAGAATACTTACAGCTTGAATGCAGATAAATTTAAAGTAGCTCAAAATCAGATAGAGGAAGCTGCTAAAAAGTTTAAACCTATTATTGATTATCAAAACAATTTAAAATTCACTTCATTGCCATATGAATTAGAAGGATTTAGCAAAGATTCAGTTCTGAAAGAAAAAAGAGATAGATGGCACGAAAGTCTGTCAAAAGACATTTATGTTGAAGAAGCTTTAAATGTTTTGGAAGATTTACAGCCAAAAGCAATTGTAAAAACCAGTATTCCTGGTGATAAAAAAGGAAAGCTGGTTAAATCATAAATTTAAATTATTTTATAATAATAGAAAGCGCTTCAATTTTTGGAGCGTTTTTTTTTGTTAATAGAAGTGATAAATGTTAAATAATAGAATAAACGGTCTTTCGTTTGATTGATTTTTTTAAGTTAGAAAAACTAATTTATATCTTTAGCGAAATATTTTTGAGATTTAAAAATTAAGAAGCTGTTATTATAATGTGATTTTTTTAAAAGAAATATTTTAGTTTTATCTAAAAACATATTAATAAAACAGTATAGATGCTAGTATTTATAAGTGAATTTATCTAGTTCCAAGTGCTGTTGGGAGTCAAAAATAAAAGGTTTTATATGAAGAAAAATTACAAAAAACTCATAGCTGTAGTATGCCTTTCGGTCAGCCTATATGCATTTACAAGTGATTTAAACAATTCCAAAAAAGCAATTGATCCCGATAAAGATAAACTGCTGATGGAGGTATTGATGTTTGTAATAAACAAAGGGCACTATAGTCCTGCAGCTATTGATGATAATTTTTCAAAAGGAGTTTATGGCGAGTATATAAAAGCTTTGGATCCGTCCAAACGTTTTTTCCTGCAGTCGGATATAATTGAGTTTTCTAAATACGAACTGGAGCTGGATGATCAGTTAATGAACAAAGATCTGACTTTCTTTAATCTGACTTATGACCGTTTGATGCTTCGTATGGGCGAGGGAAATAAAATATATAAAGAAATATTAAACACTCCTTTCGATTATAAAATTGAGGAGAGTTTTAATGTCGATTATGATAAGGCACCATATGCTAAAAACAATATAGAATTAAAAGAAAAATGGAGAAAACAAATTAAATTATCTACGCTTTCCTCTTTTACAGACAAGAAAAAATTGGAAAACGAAAAGAAGTTAAAGGATTCAAAATATATAATAAAAACGGATGCCGTTCTGGAAGCAGAGACAAGAGAAAGTTCTATGAAGTCATTGAATGAATCTTTTGGGTCTATGAATGAATTAAAAAGAGAGGATTGGTTTGCATTGTATATTAATTCTATTATGTCGGGATTCGATCCTCATACTACTTATTTTGCTCCAGAAGAAAAAGAAAAATTTGATGTAAGCATAAGCGGTAAATTTGAAGGTATTGGTGCTCAATTACAAAAGAAGAACGATTACATTGAAGTCTTAGAGCTTATTTCTGGAGGTCCGGCATGGAGAGGGAAACTATTGGAGAAAGGAGATTTAATTATTAAAGTAGCTCAGTCAAATGGTGCTGCTTTAGATATTGTAGGTATGCGTCTGCCAGATGTTATAAAAAAAATTAAAGGTCCAAAAGGTTCCGAAGTCCGTCTTACTGTAAAAAAAGCAGATGGTACGATTCAAATTATTCCAATCATTAGAGACATTGTTGAAATTGAAGAAACGTATGTAAAATCAAGTGTTATTGAGAAAAACGGTCTAAAATACGGCGTTATTTATCTGCCTAAATTTTATGTCGATTTCGAAAACAAAGACGGAAAGGGAAGAGACGCCGCTAAAGATATGGCTCAGGAAGTAGATCGTTTAAAAACAGCTGGCGTGAAAGGAATTGTTCTTGACGTACGTGACGATGGCGGAGGTTCATTGGAAACAGCTGTAAAAATTGCAGGTTTATTTATAGAGGAAGGACCCATAGTTCAGGTTAGGTCAGCTTTAAAAAAAGAAATTCTGTATGATACTGATAAAAAAATAGAATGGGACGGTCCCTTGGTAATTATGGTAAATGAATTCTCTGCTTCTGCTTCTGAGATATTGGCAGCAGCAGTTCAGGATTATAAACGCGGGATAATAGTCGGCAGTAAACAAACCTTTGGTAAAGGAACCGTTCAAAGAGTAATCGGCCTGAATCAATATATTAAGAATAATATTTACGGAGATTTTGGAGCTTTAAAGACAACTATTCAAAAATTTTATAGAATCAACGGCGGTTCTACTCAATTAGAGGGAGTAAGCAGTGACGTGGTAATGCCGGATCGTTATGCTTATTTAAAAAAGGGGGAACGTGATGAAGCGAATGCTTTGCCTTGGGATAAAATAGATTCAGCTGTTTATAAAGTTTGGGACAGCACTTCAAGATTTGATGAAGCTGTTATCAATAGCAAAAAGAGAATTGAAAATAATGTTCAATTTAAATTAATCGAAGAAAACGCAAAATGGATTGACAGCAGAAGCGCTGAAAAAGAGTACAGCCTGAATATCGATAAATTTAAAATTGCCCAAAATCTGACTGAAGAAACGGCCAAAAAATTTAAACCAATCGCTGATTATAAAAATAATTTAAATTTTAATTCATTGCCATATGAATTAGAAGCAATAAGTAAAGATCCTATTCTAAAAGAAAAAAGAGAAAAATGGCATGAAAATTTATCGAAAGACATTTATGTTGAAGAAGCTTTAAATATTTTGAATGATCTACAGCCAAAATCAATTGTCAAAACCAATATTCCTATCGATAAAAAAGGGAAATTAGTTAAAAGATAAATGCGACAGAGATTATTAAACTAATTAAACACTTGTAAATTATTTTGCAGGTGTTTTTTTTTGAAATAAAAAAGCATCCTATGACTAGAATGCTTTTTTTAAAATGATTAGCGGAATGACCTATTCCTGTACTACGATTTGATAACATAATATACAAATCACAAATATCAATATTATCCCCGAGACGAGGACAATATAATTTGATAATTTTTGAGAGTACAACTCAAAAAAACCTTTAGTACCAAATACCACGAAGGTACTAAAGGTGAAGAAAATTAAAATTTCCAAAAACAAATTTAATCCTAAGAACGTATTTTGCGCTTTTAAAATAATACAGCCACTGCTGACAGTACCTTCAAAAAACAGTACAAGAACAAATGAGATAAACAGCGCAAGAAGAATCCATTTGGTTTGGGCCATTAGTTCCCGTCTAATCATTTATAAAACATTTAAATTTAAAGTACAAACATCAGTAATAAAATCAGTATCCACAATACCCACTTTTGGTGATATTTCAATTATTTTTGTTTTGATAATTTGTAACTGATTTAAAATTACATAGGCAATTTCGTATAGAATAAAATTCTGTACAGTAAAAAAAACACATTTATAGTTTACACAGTTTGTTTATATTTGTAGAAATTAAAAAAATGCCAAAAGAAATTACCCCATATAAAGATTCTTCTCTCAGTAAAAAAGAACAAGTTGCCCAAATGTTTGATACAATTTCTGGCAACTATGACAGTCTAAACCGCGTAATTTCGTTTGGAATAGACGTTAAATGGAGAAAAAAAGTTTTGAAATTAGTTTCAGAAACTAACCCTCAGACTATATTAGATATTGCTACAGGAACTGGTGATCTTGCTATTTTAATGTCACAAACCAAAGCAAAAAAAATTATTGGTCTTGATATCTCTGCAGGAATGCTTGAGATAGGGACTAAAAAAATTCAAGAAAAAAATCTCTCACAAACTATCGAAATGGTATTGGGAGACTCAGAGAATATGCCTTTTGAGGACAATTATTTTGATGCAATAACGGTTGCGTTTGGTGTTAGGAATTTTGAACATCTTGAAACAGGTCTTACAGAAATCCTCAGGGTATTAAAGCCTGGCGGAATATTTGTTATTCTGGAAACATCCGTGCCTGATAAGACACCATATAAACAAGGATACAATTTTTACAGTAAAAACATTTTGCCTCTAATCGGAAAAGTTTTCTCAAAAGACAATGCAGCTTATGGATATTTATCTGAATCTGCGGCTGCTTTTCCTTATGGTGAGGCTTTAAACAATATTTTGAGAAAAACTGGGTTTATAATGGTGAACGCATTGCCTCAGACATTTGGCGTTGCAACTATTTATTCTGCTTCCAAAAAATAATGCTGAAACATTCAGCATAAATATTCAGCACAAATATGAAAAAAATAATTGTTTTAATTTTATTGTGTATTGCTGTAAAAGGGAACTCTCAAAATTCTAAAGGAATTTTTAGTAAGGATCCGATAATTAATTTAGAAAATTGGCAAAAGAAGAGACTCTATTTTGGTTTTTTCTTAGGATTCAATTCTTATGATTTTAAAATTGATTATAAAACTGTAGGTCCTGATGTGCAGGTGGATAAATCGGGAGGTTTCAATGTAGGACTTGTGACAAACTTCAGGCTTCAGGAATATTTAGACTTAAGGTTTGAACCAGGTCTCTATTATTCAGACAGAACTCTGCATTATCCTTCAAACGCAGCTTTTGACACTCCGAATGATGCAATAAGAAAGGTAAACAGCACCTATGTTAATTTTCCGTTACTGCTAAAATTTTCAGCCCTTAGAACTGGAAATATAAGACCTTATTTACTGGGGGGAGTATCTGCAAATTTAAATTTGTCGAGCAATGCAAAATCCCCAGATGACAATCTCGAAGAGCGGTTTAGAGTAAAGACCTGGACAACCAATTATGAATTGGGAATTGGAATTGATATTTTTTCAGAGTATTTTATATTCTCGCCTTCCCTTAGAGGACAATTTGGACTTTCAGATGAATTAATTCGGGATAAAAATCCAAACAGCCCTTGGACCGGCAATATAGAATCTATGAAATCGAGAGCAATTTTAATTAATTTCACCTTTCATTAGGATCAATTCAATTATTGTTTTTTTGAGTAACAGAAAAAGCTTTTTTAGTAATTGAGAAATCAGGGCTAAAGATAAGCATTGGGTATTTCTGCATTTATTTATAATTATTACCGAACCAGACTGGAAATTTTAATTCAAACCCTGTCTCCTGAATTCGCTTAAAATAATGGCAGTTGCTGTAGCTACATTCAAACTTTCGGTGATTTGGAGTTCTCCAAAACGAGGAATGGTGATTCTTTTTGCAATCAGTTTTTCTATGCTTTCAGAGATGCCGTTTGCTTCATTTCCCATAACAATAATACCTTCCTGAGGTAAAGCTGTTGTGTAAATATTTTCACTGTCCATAAAGGTTCCAAAGACAGGCAGTTTAGTTTTTTCAAGAAAAGAAACTAAATCGACATAATTAACGTTTACTCTAGTAATTGAACCCATAGTTGCCTGAACTACTTTTGGGTTATAAATATCAACAGTTTCTTTTGAACACACTAACTGCTGAATTCCAAACCAATCGCACAGCCTAAGAATCGTTCCCATGTTGCCTGGGTCACGGACAGAGTCTAGAGCAAGCACGAGTCCGGATTCAGTTATTTTGTTTTCAACAGGAATTTTGAACACTGCCAAACACGTATTTGGAGTAGTTAAGGCGCTTATTTTGTTCAGTTCATTTTCAGAGATGAGTGTCTTGCTGTGAGAAGAAATTTCTTTGAAATCTTCTTTGATCGTGTAAAGATGTTCCAGTTCAAAATTTGATTTTACTAATTCTTGAATTACTTTTACACCCTCAGCAAAAAACAGCTGATTAGCAAAACGATATTTTTTTTGCTGCAGACTAGATATAAGTTTTATTTGGTTTTTACTAAGCATAAAAGATGTATTTTTGAATTAAATATACTATAACACGAATTCCCACATGAATAAATGTTTTTTTTTCTTTAAAATAAAAAATAGTTTTGCCAAAGATGTAAGGCGGTCTATACTTTTTAAGGAGAAAAAGAATGTGGCAAAAATAGCAGTATTTATTCTAATTAGTGTTTTTTTCTATGCTTGTAATTCAGAAAAAAGAGTTCCTGCCAGAAAACAGCTCCTTGTAAAAAACGAAATTTTTGAGAATGATAAATTACTCAAAAACCAGACTATTTATGATCAGTTATATCAGCAGCCTAACAGTGATATATTAGGATATCGAATGCTGCTGAACATCTACAATCTGGCAAATCCTAATCCTGATTCTACTTTTAATCTGAAATATTTAAATAATAAAAAAAAATATGACAGAGAGGTTAAATGGCTTTCGGCAAAACAGATTGAGGGACTTCGACATTCGTTTTGGTATCTTGGGATTCACAATTTTTTAAAAGAAACGGGAGAAGCACCAGTAATAGCAGATACTTTAAAAGCAATAAAATCACTTACAAGGCTCAAAAGTTATTATTTTAACAACGGTTATTTTGATATTAAAGCGTCATACAAACTAGATTCTCTGACCCCTAAAAAAGCTCAGATAAAGTACTATTTGGCTACTGGAAATCCTTATTTTATTGATTCTGTAAAGACCAAAATAAAAACTCCTGCTTTAGATTCACTTTATCAAGGTGTAAAATCGGCATTGATTCCTGGAAATCAATACAAAACTGAAGATTTTGAAAATGAAAAAAATTATATCAGTACTTATTTTAGAAATCATGGAGCTTATCGTTTTCAGCCCAATTATATCAATTTCGATATAGATACTATCAATAAAAAAAACAAAGCAACAGTGGTTTTAAATGTTGAAAATTATTCGTACCAAGAAAACGATTCGACGAAAACGGAGCCTTTTAAAATATACAAAATCAGCGGGATTAAAATTTTCACAGACTACTCGACAGCAAATCACAATAAAGCAGTTAAGGATAGTGTGACATATAATAATATGACTTTATACGGTTTTGAAAAAATAAAGTATACGCCGCACGCCATAACAGATGCTATATTTATCACCAAAGGAGATGTGTTTACTGATACCAAAACTGTTTTGTCTACCAGATATTTGAATAATTTAAAAACCTTTAATTATCCAGTTATCCAATATGAAATCGATAAAAAAGATATAACTGCACAGTCTTTGATTGCTAAAGTTTATTTAACTCCCCGAAAAAAATTCAGCTTTGGCTATACTTTAGATTTTACACATTCTAATATTGAAGATTTTGGTATTACAGGAAGTATCACAGAGACAGTGCGGAATGTATTTAATGGCGCCGAAACATTAGAACTTTCGGCTAGAGGTAATATTGGAGCATCAAACGACATTGCTAATTCTAATGATAGTTTTTTTAATGTGTCTGAATATGGTGTAGATGCAAAATTGAATTTCCCTCGGGTGTTATTTCCAGTCAAAACCGAAAAAATAATCCCAAAAAGCATGATTCCTTCTACAGTGATTAGTCTGGGGCTTTCCAAACAAACCAATATTGGACTGGACAAGGAAAACTTTACAGGATCTTTTTCATACAATTGGACTCCAAAAAAAAATACAACCACGCGTTTGGATCTTTTAAATTTTCAGTTTGTCCGCAATCTGAATCCTAGTAATTATTTTCATGTTTATACCAGTTCTTATGATGCTATAAATAGTATTGGAAAAACCTATAATGTAAATCCGCTCAATGTGGACACCAGCGGCAATTTAATTATAGAGAATGGAACAACAGGTTTTACAAATGATGTTTTAACACTCAAGACAGCGCTGACGCCAAATGATGCTGAATTTCAAAATGTAAACAGTATTGAACAGCAGCGAATAAGACTTACTGATAATGATTTTATACTGGCAACTAATTTTAATTTTACAAAAACAAGCCGAAAGGATTTGCAGGACAATGATTTTTATACTTTCAGAACAAAAATAGAATCTGCGGGTACTATATTGTCAGCAATATCTGCAATTGGAAATATTCCTAAAAACCAGAACGGAAATTATGAGCTTTTTAATTTAGAATATTCTGAGTATATAAAAACGGAATTTGATTTCATAAAACATTGGAGTGTTGGTAAAACTGGCATCTTTGCCATGCGCAGTTTTTTTGGAATTGCTATCCCATACGGGAACTCAAATACAATCCCGTTTACAAAAAGTTACTTTGCAGGAGGATCAAATGACAACAGAGCATGGCAGCCTTACAATCTTGGGCCAGGGAGCAGTTCCTTTTCTAATGATTTTAATGAAGCCAACATGAAAATTGCTTTTAGCGGCGAATATCGTTTTCCAATTGCTGGCAAATGGGGAGGAGCTTTTTTTGCAGATGCGGGTAATATTTGGAACGTTTTGGATGCAGTTACATATGAAGCGGCAAAGTTTAGCAGTGTAAAAGACTTGAGCGAAATCGCTGTAGGAACAGGATTTGGTCTCCGATATGATGTGAGTTTCTTCGTTGTTAGGATAGATTTAGGATTTAAAACCTACAATCCAGCCAAGGAAACTGGGGAAAGATGGTTTACACAATATAATTTTGCAAATTCTGTATTTAATTTTGGTATCAATTACCCTTTTTAAGTGCTAATTAATTCTTATTTTTGCAAATTATAATCTAAAAACTAAAAAAACAATTAAAAGAAAATTACAATGGCACACAATATTAAACCCGGAGTAGCTACAGGAGACCAAGTTCAGGAAATATTTAGATATGCAAAAGAAAAAGGCTTTGCCCTTCCTGCAGTAAATGTTATAGGATCTGACACAATTAATGGAGTACTGGAAACTGCTGCAAAACTAAATGCCCCAGTTATTATTCAATTTTCAAATGGAGGAGCGCAATTCAATGCAGGAAAAGGACTTTCTAATGCTGGTGAAAAAGCAGCTATTGCAGGTGGTATTGCTGGAGCAAAACACATACATACATTGGCAGAAGCTTACGGTGCAACTGTTATTTTGCATACTGACCATTGTGCAAAAAAATTATTACCATGGATTGATGGGTTATTAGACGCTTCAGAAGCACATTTTGCAGCAACTGGTAAGCCTTTATTCTCTTCACACATGATTGATTTATCTGAAGAGCCTATCGAAGAGAACATCGAAATCTGTAAAGGATATTTAGAGAGAATGAGCAAAATGGGAATGACACTTGAAATCGAACTTGGAATTACAGGTGGTGAAGAAGATGGTGTTGACAATTCTGATGTTGACAGCTCAAAATTATACACACAGCCAGAAGAAGTAGCATATGCTTACGAAGAATTATCAAAAGTGAGTCCAAGATTTACAATTGCAGCTGCTTTTGGAAATGTTCACGGAGTTTACAAACCAGGAAACGTAAAATTAACTCCAAAAATCTTGAAAAATTCTCAAGATTACGTTCAGGATAAATTCAAAACAGGTTCAAACCCAGTTGATTTCGTTTTCCACGGAGGATCTGGTTCTACACTAGAAGAAATCAGAGAAGGAATCAGCTATGGCGTTATAAAAATGAATATCGATACTGATTTGCAGTTTGCATTTACTGAAGGTATCCGTGATTTTATGGTGAACAATATTGATTACTTAAAAACTCAAATTGGAAACCCAACTGGTGCAGATGCTCCAAACAAAAAATTCTACGATCCAAGAAAATGGCTTCGTGAAGGTGAAGTAACTTTCACAGCAAGACTTGAGCAGGCTTTCGCTGACCTGAACAATGTGAATACATTGTAAATTTCAAATTTCAAATTACCAATTATGAATTATGGGTCTAACTCATAATTCATAATTTATAATTCATAATTACAAAAAAAATGGCTTGGTTTAAAAGAAAAGAAAAAGGAATCACTACGGCGACTGAAGACAAAATGGATATCCCAAAAGGGCTTTGGTACAAATCACCTACAGGGAAAATTATTGATGCTGAAGAATTAGCACGTAATCTATTTGTAAGTCCCGAAGATGGTTTTCATGTTAGAATTGGGAGTGAAGCCTATTTTGATATTTTATTTGACAACAATGAGTTTGTTGAATTAGACAAAAATATGACTTCCAAAGATCCATTGCATTTTGTTGACACCAAAAAATATTCAGAAAGATTAAAAGAGGTGATGGACAAAACCCAGCTAAAAGACGCTGTGCGTACAGGAGTTGGAAAATCCAAAGGAAAAGAAGTCGTAATCTGCTGTATGGATTTTGCCTTCATTGGCGGATCTATGGGTGCAGTTGTTGGAGAAAAAATTGCAAGAGGAATTGATCATGCAATCAAAAACAGACTTCCTTTTGTGATGATTTCTAAATCAGGTGGAGCCAGAATGATGGAAGCGGCATATTCTTTGATGCAGTTAGCAAAAACATCTGTAAAGTTGGCACAGCTGGCCGAAGCTAAATTACCGTATATTTCACTTTGTACTGATCCAACAACTGGAGGGACAACAGCTTCATATGCAATGCTGGGAGATATCAATATTTCTGAACCAGGAGCCTTAATTGGTTTTGCGGGTCCGCGTGTAGTAAGAGATACTACTGGTAAAGATTTACCAGAAGGATTTCAAACCGCTGAGTTTCTTCTTGAACATGGTTTCTTAGATTTTATAACACCAAGAAAAGAATTGAAAGATAAGATTAATTTATATCTTGATTTGATTCAAAACAATCCTATTAGATAATTTACGAGTTTTCTAAAACATAAAAAACCAAGAAAATTTTTCTTGGTTTTTTTTTACATCTTTATTTTAAATCATTTAGTTTATGGCGAGAATTTTTACTGTTTTACTGATTTGTTTGCTTTTTTTTAATTGTAAAAAGGAAGAAAGCGAACAGAAAAACATTTCTTATATAATCTCTAAAGAGAATAAAGAGAGAATTAAAGGTAATTATATAATTCCTCCTCCTCCGCCTATTCCTGGTTGGTTATTTTATGGAACAGATACATTTATCATTAATTCTGATACTACAGCATATTATATGAAAAACAAAGGGGTAGGATTTGTTTGCGGAACAATGACAGCAGATACAATTCCTTATTTTGCGGATTTAAATCCTCGAGATTTAATTGAAATTTCAAATAAAAATATTTTTGATTTTATAAAGTTGAATTATAACGATGACTTTAGAAATGCAACTTTTATTGCATCAAATTCTGATACAATAGATTCTGAAATCTTTTTTGATTTATATAAAGCTTTAAATATTTTCAAAAAAGATCGTGATTTTATCGCTATTAGACGGACAACACAAGAAGAAGATACTGTTATTTTTTATAAGAGAAACAATAAGACTTATTATTCAGGAAGCATTCAATGGGACAAGACAAAAATCAAATTTCCAAAATAATAAAATCTCAGAAACTTAGAAATTCAAAGACTTTGAAGCTTATTTCGGTCTGTTCTTGTTTAATTCTTTTTCGGCAATTTTAAAAGCTAATTTTTCACGCCATTTGGCATATCGTTCACTGAAAACTACTTTTATAGCACTATCAACAGCACCATGCATGAATAAGCTCCAGACACTGGCGGCTTTTCTGGTAATTGATTGGTCCCAAGCACGAAGCGTCAAGGAGAAAGAGCCGTCAATATAGCGCATCCAGTGCCACATTCCAGTCGGCATAAATAAAGTATCGCCATGTTCCAGAAAAACCTCATAACCTTCAACTCCTTTTAGGGCTGGGAATTTTTCAAAATCCGGATTGGCAACATCATAATCTTCTAAGGCATAAGTAGTATTGGGGATACAATAAAGTCGTTTTTTCCACTTATAATCGAATAGTATAATATGTTTTCGGCCTCCAAAATGTGTGTGAAAAAGATGAGGCAGATCAATATCGTAATGTAAAAAAGTAATGGCTTTGGATCCTCCAAAAAACATGGCCGGCATACTTTCTATAAAACCTCCCATTAAATCCTTGGGAACTTTTACATCATTGACTAATTCTGGTATGTGCTTGAAAAGATTAAAGAAAAATATACGCAGATCTGTAGGCTCTCTTTTAATTAAATCCAAATATTCGCCAAATTTCATGCTGGCAATCGATGCATTGATTATTTTGGCAGGATCAGCCTTGGAATTGTCCACAAGTTTTACTTCAATATCTCCAGCTATTTCTTTGAAATAATCGATTGACCATTTATCTCGGGCTGGCCAATCTTTTGTCAGACCTTTTATGATTAGAGGTTTCTTTTTGTTTAAATAGTTTTTTTTAAAATCCTCTCTACTAATAGAGTCAACTATATCTACATTTTTTAAAATAAAGCTCATTTATAAAAAATTTAATTAATTGGATTCTATATCCAAAACTAACTAAATATTCATCGCTCTCCAAATTACACTTAAATAACAATAATATAATGAATGAGAATAATTTTACATTCCAGTCCTGATAGCTTCTACTGGATCTAGCTTAGAAGCTGTAATCGCTGGGATAATCCCGGACACAACTCCTACAATAATTGATAGTCCCGAACCTATCAGTATGTTCCAGAAGCTTAGGATGAATTCAAAATCTAATGCCTTGGTAAGAACTATAGATACAATCCAGACCATGAAAAGACCTATTAATCCGCCAATTACGCAAAGAATGATAGCTTCGAATAAAAACTGGAATAAAATAAATCGGTTCTTAGCGCCTAATGATTTCTGGATTCCTATTAAATTGGTGCGTTCTTTTACAGAAACAAACATAATATTGGCAACGCCAAAACCGCCTACTAAGAAAGAAAAGAAACTTATAAAAATTCCTCCTATACGGAGTGAGCCTAAAATCTCATCTATAAAATCTAAAAAACCAGCAAAAACATTAATGAAAAAATTATCAATTTCTCCCGCTTTCAATCCTCTGAAATTTCGAAGTTTTTGAGAAATTTCACCTTTGTATTCTTCTATGTCCACTCCTTTTTCTGGTTTGAATATGATCACATTCGTTAAATTAGGATTGTTGTCGCCATACAGTTTTCGGACAAAATTAACAGGGATGTAAGCTGCGGAGTCATTACTTCCTCCAAATGTAGATCCTTCTTTTTTTAACACTCCAATAACGGTAAACCGCTGGCCGTATAATCTTACGTTTTTTCCAATTGCTTCAGTATCTTCAAAAAGAGATTTTGCAATATCGTCTCCTAAAACAATGACTGCAGCTCCAGAATTTGCTTCGGACTCATTATAAAATCTTCCTTCTTCAAATTTTAGTCCTTCTATGTCAATAAATTCATGTGAAACTGGCAGTATCTGTACAGCACTTACAATGTTTGAGCCGTATTTTATTGATTCGCTTCTGGTAAATATGCGGTATCCCAATTCATCAGTATGCGTCATTGCATCTTTTAGATAAATGTATTCGGAATATTTTACATTAGGAAACTGCTCTCTTTTCCACTGCGGGATGTCAGATGGGCCAAAAGGGAATTTTAATAAATAAATTGTGTTTTTATCCATGCTGCTCAGATCTTTTGAGATTTTTTTATCCAAAGAATCAACTGCAGCAAGTACTGCTATTATTGAAAATATTCCAATGGTTACCCCTAATAAAGAAAGAAATGTTCTTAATTTATTGCTCCGCAGTGCATTCATGGCAAAACCGAAACTTTCTTTTAATAACCGTAAGTAAACTAGCATATTTTTAAAATTTGTATTACTGTAAAGTTCTATCTTTTTATTTCTTTTGAAAAGTATTTAAAATTACATCGCCAGGAACTGTTTTTTGTATTTTAACAAGAAGAAATTTCACTCCGGCGGTTTCAAAAACCTAAAAAAATACATTTAACAATAGGTATGATATTTTAAGAGATTGTTACATCTTTTTTATTGAATTATATTATCAAAAAAAACTATTTTTGCACTTTAAAATTATAACTACTAAATGAGCACAGCAAAAACAATCCAATCTGCATTAATTTCAGTCTTTTCAAAAGATGGTCTTGAGCCAATTGTTAGAAAATTACACGAACAAAATGTGACTTTTTATTCTACAGGAGGCACGGAAGAATTTATTAAAAATTTAGGCATTCCTGTAATACCTGTTGAAGATGTTACATCTTACCCATCTATTCTTGGCGGACGTGTGAAAACTTTGCACCCAAAAGTTTTTGGAGGTATTCTAAATCGTCAGGACAATGAAAGCGATGTGCAGCAAATGAAGGAATATGATATTCCTCAGATTGATTTGGTAATTGTTGATTTGTACCCATTTGAAAAAACAGTTGCTTCTGGAGCAAGTGAAGAAGATATAATCGAAAAAATAGATATTGGCGGTATTTCATTAATTCGTGCTGCTGCAAAAAACTTTAAAGATACTGTAATTGTTCCTTCTATGGATCAATACGGTTTGTTTTTGGATATGATTTCTGCTCAAAACGGTGCTACAACATTGGCAGACAGAAAATTATTAGCTACTAAAGCATTTCATGTTTCTTCACATTACGATGGAGCAATTTTTAACTATTTCAATACTGATGAAACAATCTATAAAGCAAGCATAGAAAACGGACAAGTATTGAGATATGGTGAAAATCCGCACCAAAAAGGATTCTTCTTTGGCGATTTTGATGCAATGTTTACTAAAGTTCACGGAAAAGAATTGTCATATAATAACTTACTTGATGTTGATGCTGCAGTGAATTTAATTAACGAATTCAAGAATGACGGACCAACATTTGCTATTTTGAAGCATAATAATGCCTGCGGATTGGCGACAAGAGAAACTATTAGCGAAGCTTATAATGTTGCTTTGGCCTGTGATCCGACTTCTGCTTTTGGAGGAGTTTTGATTGCTAATGCAACAATTGATTTGGCCGCCGCCAATGAAATCAATAAGTTATTTTGTGAAGTTGTAATTGCTCCGTCTTATGAGGCAGAAGCTATTGCTGTTTTACAGGAAAAGAAAAACAGAATTATATTGATTCAGAATGAAGTGGAACTGCCTCAAAAACAGGTGAGAACCTGCTTGAATGGATTGTTAATTCAAGAAAGAAATAATATCACAGATACTAAAGCGGACTTAAAAACCGTTACTGTAAAAGCACCGACAGAACAGGAAATTGAAGACTTAATTTTTGCTTCTAAAGTGTGTAAGAATACTAAATCAAACACAATTGTTTTTGCCAAAAATGGAACTTTAATTTCTTCAGGAACCGGACAGACATCAAGAGTTGATGCTTTGATGCAGGCTGTTGAAAAAGCAAAATCTTTTGGGTTTAGCCTAGAAGGTGCTTCTATGGCCAGTGATGCATTCTTCCCTTTCCCGGATTGTGTTCAGCTTGCAAAAGAAGCTGGAGTAACAGCAGTAATTCAGCCGGGAGGATCAATCAAAGACGAATTGAGTATTAACTATTGCAATGAAAATGATCTTGCGATGGTATTTACAGGAACACGTCATTTTAAACATTAATTTGTTTAACTTTGTGCGTAATTTATTTATAACTTTTTAACCCTTAAAAGGCATATGGGATTTTTTGATTTCATGACCGAGGATATTGCGATAGACCTTGGTACAGCAAACACTTTAATCATTCACAATGACAAAGTCGTAATTGACAGTCCGTCTATAGTTGCGCGTGATAGAATATCAGGCAAAATTATTGCAGTTGGTAAGGAAGCCAATATGATGCAGGGGAAGACGCATGAAAACATTAAAACTATCAGGCCTTTGAAAGATGGTGTAATTGCTGATTTTGATGCTTCGGAGAAAATGATAAATATGTTTATCAAAAGCATTCCGGCATTGAAAAAAAGAATGTTTACTCCTGCTTTAAGGATGGTGGTCTGTATTCCTTCAGGGATTACAGAGGTGGAGATGAGAGCGGTAAAAGAGTCCTGTGAAAGAGTAAATGGAAAAGAAGTATACTTGATTCATGAGCCTATGGCGGCAGCTATTGGTATCGGAATCGATATCATGCAGCCAAAAGGAAACATGATTGTGGATATAGGTGGAGGAACAACAGAAATTGCCGTAATTGCATTAGGCGGAATCGTTTGTGATAAATCAGTAAAAATTGCAGGGGACGTATTTACTAATGATATTGTTTACTACATGCGTACGCAGCATAACTTATTTGTTGGAGAAAGTACCGCTGAAAAAATAAAAATTCAAATTGGTGCCGCTATCGAGAACTTAGAAACTCCTCCAGAGGATATGTCTGTTCAAGGAAGAGATTTATTGACAGGTAAGCCGAAACAAGTAGAAGTATCTTATAGAGAAATCGCAAAAGCATTGGATAAATCAATTCAGCGTATTGAAGATGCTGTAATGGAAACATTATCTCAGACACCTCCAGAATTAGCTGCTGATATTTACAATACAGGTATCTATCTTGCAGGCGGTGGGTCTATGTTAAGAGGTCTTGATAAAAGAATTTCTCAAAAAACTGATTTACCGGTTTATATTGCAGAAGATCCATTGAGAGCGGTTGTAAGAGGCACTGGAATGGCTCTTAAAAACATTACAAAGTTTAAAAACATTTTGATTAAGTAATATAACCTCTTTTTACTGAAGTTACTTTATATCTAACATTCAATATACCGTCAAAAAATGCAGCAAATATTTTCATTTATTATAAAAAACAGTAATAGAATACTGTTTTTGCTGCTTTTAGGTATTTCGTTGTCGCTTACTATACAGTCTCATTCTTTTCACCGAAGTAAAGTAATCAGTTCGGCCAATTTCCTGAGCGGAGGTGTTTATGAAAGGATAAATTCTGTTGAAGAATATCTTAATCTAAGAGAACAGAATGATGAATTGGCTAGAGAAAATGCCAATTTAAAAAGTCTGCTGTTTAAAACTAAAGATTCTGCTGAAATTCCAAATTTAGACAGTTTAAAAGGAGTTCTGCCGAAAGACATTGTTGTATGTAAAGTTATTCGTAACTCCTACAATGTATATGAGAACTTTTTAACATTGAATGCTGGTGCTAAGTCTGGAGTAAGACCAGACATGGGGGTAATTAACAGTTTAGGAATTGTAGGTATTATAGATGATGTTTCTGCTAATTATTCAACAGTAATAAGTATTCTTAATACTAAATCACAGATAAACGCAAAGATTAAAAACTCTGATCATTTTGGGACATTGAATTGGGATGGAAAAAATGCTGGTTTTGTACAATTGATTGATGTGCCAAGATTGGCTACCATAAAAAGAGGTGACACTATTGTTACAGGAGGGCAATCAGTGATATTTCCAGAAAATATAGGAATTGGTACAATTGATAAGATATACATTCCTGATGATAAAACACATTATTATAGAATAAACGTAAAATTATTTAATGATATGACCAGCTTAGGTCATGTATATATAATAAAATCGGGTAATAGCGAAGAAATTAGAAACTTAGAAAACCAACATAAAAAAGATGAATAGCACGTTACTAGTGAATATTTTTCGTTTTGTGCTTTTATTAGCTTTACAAATTCTAGTTTTTAATAATATGAATTTTGAAGGTTATGTAAGAGCGTTTCCTTATATCCTTTTTATTATTCTTTATCCAGTAAACGGAAATAAAGCTAATCTTCTTCTCGCTAGTTTTTTTCTTGGTCTGATGATGGATTTATTTTGTAATTCAGGAGGTGTTCATGCCACTGCATGTGTTGTTTTGGCACACTTAAGACCTTCGTTTTTTAAATTTTCATTTGGACTTAGTTATGAATATCAAACCGTCAAACTAAATGATGTACTTACACCAGAGCGGTTTACCTTTATTTTATTGTCAGTTATCACACATCATATTATATTATTTCTATTAGAATCATTTCAATTCTCTTTCATATTAGACGTTTTACTTCGAACTCTTTTAAGCACGCTATTTACTATATTAACCTGTATTATTCTTATTTATTTAATAAAGCCAAATAAACGATGAGAAAAGTCTTGTTGCCAGCTTTAATTATTATTGGTGCATCTTTGTTAATCATACGTGTCTTTTATTTGCAGATTATTGATGATTCGTTTAAGTTGAAATCAGAAAATAATGCCATAAAAATCAAATATGATTATCCAGAGAGAGGTTATATTTATGATAGAAATGGTGTTTTATTAGTTGCCAATCAGCCTTCTTATGATATCATGGTTATTCCAAGGGAATTAAATAAAACAGATACTATTGAGTTTTGTAAGCTATTGAATATCACCAAAGATGATTTTATAAAAAGAATAGAAAAAGCCAAAGTATACAGTCCAAGATTGCCCTCTGTATTTTTGGCACAATTAAATAAGACTGAGTTTGCAGCTTTTCAGGAAAAAATCAGAAAATTTGAAGGTTTTTATTTTCAAAAGCGTTCTTTGCGTGATTATGAGGTAAATTATGGAGCCAATATTTTTGGTTCTATCAATCAGGTTAATGATAAGCAAGTTGAAAAAAATCATTATTACAAGAGCGGAGATTTGATTGGTGTCCAAGGGGTTGAGGAAAGCTACGAAGAAGTTCTTCGTGGAATAAAAGGAGTAAAATATTTTCAGAAAGATAAATTTAACCGGGAAATAGGTTCCTACAAAGAAGGAAAATTCGATACTATTGCTGTTCAGGGTGAGGATATAAATCTGACTATTGATTCAGAGATTCAAAAATACGGAGAGCAATTAATGGTTAACAAAAGAGGCGGAATTGTTGCTATTGAGCCAAAAACCGGGGAAATTTTAGCTCTTGTTACTGCTCCTTCTTATGATCCTGGGATTTTGGTAGGAAGACAGCGTTCCAAAAATTTTACCAAATTGTATCGTGATTCTATAGCAAAACCACTTTATGACAGAGGTTTATTGGCTGAATATCCTCCTGGATCGCCTTTTAAAATTATGACTGGTCTTGTTGGGCTGCAGGAACAAGTTGTCGATGAAGAAACCAAATTTGTATGTAGCCATGGTTTCTATTATGCTCCTGGACGATTTCAAAGATGTCATTGCGGTGGTGGAGTGCTAAATCTGCATGTTGGAATTTATAAGTCGTGTAATGCTTATTTCTCTAATGTGTATCTGAGAACTATCGGGAAATATAAAAGTACTCCTTATGCTGTTGATGTTTGGAGTAATCATATTAAAAGTTTTGGATTAGGAGAATTTATGGGATATGATTTGCCGATAGGAAGAAGAGGAAAGATTCCGACTTCAAAAACCTATAAAAGAATGTATCCAGGATGGGGCTATAGCGGGAAAACAATTATTTCCAATGCAATTGGTCAGGGAGAAGTTTTGGCAACTCCTATTCAATTGGCCAATATGATGGCTACTGTAGCTAATCAAGGGTATTATTACACTCCTCATATCATTAAAAAAATAAAAGGAGAAAAAATTGATTCCAAGTTTACAACAAAACACGTTACGACCATTGATCAAAAATATTTTCCTCCTATGATAAGCGGACTTTTTGATGTTTATAACAGAGGAACAGCTTATGCATTACGCGTTGAGGGTATTGATATATGCGGAAAAACAGGAACTGCCGAAAATTTTGCTAAAATTGACGGCAAAAGAGTACAGTTAAAAGACCATTCTATTTTTGTGGCTTTTGCGCCAAAAGATAATCCAAAAATAGCTATAGCTGTTTTGGTTGAAAATGGAGGTTTTGGAGCAACGATAGCAGGTCCTATTGCCAGTTTGATGATTGAAAAATATCTTAAGAAAAAAATCACTAGAACTGATTTGGAAACACGCGTATTAAATACGAGTTTACAAAGCCGATATGCAATATTGGGAGGACTTTCGGAAGAAGTAAAAAAGGAATTAAGAATTAAAGATTCTATTACCCAAAGCAAATTAAAAGCAGCTGCTCAAAAAATTGACACAACCAAAACCAAAAAATAATACATTCATATCAGATGAAAAATCAAAGTTTATCGAGTAATATTGATTGGATATGTATCATTATCTACATCGCACTTGTGTTTATGGGTTGGTTAAATATTTATTCTTCTTCATTGTCGTCTACCGATGGCACCTATGAAAAACAAGCCATATTTATTGCTTTGACAGTTCCAATGATTTTTATCTTATTGTATATTGATGGCAAGTTTTATGAAAAGTATGCCAGTATCATTTTTGTTATTTCTTTAGTATCGCTTGCTGGTCTGTTTGTGTTTGGTAAAACAATTGCGGGTCAGCGCTGCTGGTATGGATTTGGAAGTTTTACAATACAGCCTTCTGAATTTGCAAAAGCGGCTACCTCGTTAGCTATTGCAAAATACCTCAGTGATACCCAGATAAATCTAAAGGAAGTTAACAGACAGGTACAGGCGCTGGCTATTGTTTTTTTGCCTGTTATGCTTATTTTGCCTCAGCCTGACCCCGGAAGTGCCTTGATTTACAGTATTTTTATTATTGTTTTATTTAGAGAAGGATTACCTGCCTGGTATGTCTGGACTGGTTTTATAACTGTTCTGCTGTTCATGATGACATTGGTGTTAGAGCCTCAATATGTTATTTTGATATCTCTTTTAGTCATTGTTCTAATTCATTATAAGTCAAGACTGGCTGATAGAAATATAGTGATGAGCGGTATCCTGTTTACAATTATATCTGGCTTTGTTTTATCTGTAAACTATGTTTTTACAAATGTTTTCAAGCAGCACCACCGAGATAGATTTAATATATTGTTAGGGAAAGAAGTTGATATGAAAGGTATTGGGTATAATACTAACCAATCTGAAATTGCTGTTGGCTCTGGAGGCTGGTTAGGAAAAGGTTTCCTTGAAGGGACTCAAACCAAAGGGGGGTTTGTTCCGGAACAGCATACCGATTATATTTTTACTACAGTTGGTGAAGAATGGGGTTTTGTTGGTTCTTTGGTTGTAATAGCACTTTTTACGGGCTTGTTTCTTAGAGTAATTTACTTGGCCGAAAGACAAAAAACTAAGTTCAGCAGAGTTTATGGATATTGTGTCGCAGGTATTTTATTTATTCATTTCTTTGTGAATATTGCAATGGTTATTGGTATTTTTCCAACCATTGGAGTACCGTTGCCTTTCTTTTCGTATGGAGGATCAGGACTTTGGGGATTCACTATTTTACTGTTTATTTTTATTAAAATGGATGCTAATAAAGTGAATGAATGGTAAAAATAGAACCGTTTTCTTCTGCGGTTTAAATTTTTTTTAGCCCCATATTACATAATAAGCCTTTTTAAAATATTTTAGTTGCTTGAATATTATATTTTGACAAATGTCTGATAAGTATATGCAAACTGATGTTTCTCATCTATCGGATTAAATTCAGTTTGAACTTCTTTCCAGTCATTAGAATTGATTTCAGGAAAAAAAGCATCTGCTTCAAAATTATGGTGGACTCTTGTGATTTCCAGCTTATCAGCATACGGAATTCCTAAATTATAAATCTCTCCTCCGCCAATTATAAATGAAGTTTCATTTTCCGGACATACAGCAAGAGCTTTTTCAATGCTGTCAACCACAATACAGTCTTTTGGATTATAATCTTTTTGTCTGGTTATTATAACATGTGTTCTGTTTGGGAGCGGTTTTGGGAAACTTTCAAATGTTTTTCGTCCCATTATTATATGATGGCCGGTAGTTAAGGATTTGAATCTTTTAAAATCATTAGGCAGATGCCAAACCAATTCATTATTCTTTCCTAGAGCATTGTTTTCTGCAACAGCAGCAATCATAATAATCATAATGTTGAGATTTATTTTGAATTATTGTCTTCGATTTTGGATTGTAATTGGGTTATTTTTTTTTGCTGTAAAGCCACAAGCCGATCAATTTGATCTCTTTCCCAATATTTATTCATAAATCTATCAGTAATAAAGACTTTTATAAAATGCAGTACAAAAATAAATAGCCATATAGTAATAATCCAGATACACCAATTTAATTCTATGGCTGTTTCAAAAAAATATACTGCAGTGAATAAAAAAATACTGCTCAATGTAAAGAAAACAAAATGGTAATACAGTCTTTTTTTTTGCTTTATGCGATTTCTTGCATACTCATATTGTTCATGTAATTCCTTTTCCATAATGTAGAATTTTGCTTATAAAGGTAAAATTTATTTTTAAATGTAACTATTTTGGATGTTTAATATTTAATGGGAAAACGTTTTCTTGAATTGAAAATAAAATTTAAGAGATTTAAAATTTTTTTAATGATAAAAAAGGAATGCTTTTTTTGCTATTATGCTAAAAATGAGGTGGTTTGTGTTTTTTTGAGATTATTTTGCTTACTTTGTTATAACCTTAAAAATTAAACAGTTATGTCAGTAAAAAAACAATTTATAAAAACAAAGCCTGTTGTTAAAGTTACTTTTTCTTTAGAAGCAAAAGAGGCTGATCAAGTATCTGTAATTGGTGATTTTAATGATTGGAAAATTGAAGATGGCATTTTAAGTAAATTAAAAAACGGCACATTTAAAGGGACCTTTGAATTAGGTAAAGATGCAGAATATGAATTTAAATATGTAGTTGACGGTACTTATGTAAATGAGCCGGAAGCAGATTCGTTTAAATGGAATGATTTTGCAGGCGCTGAAAATAGTGTATTAGTAATATAACATAAAAAAATCCGCTCGAAGCGGATTTTTGTGTTTTATACAGCAACATTTCCTTTAATAAGGGCATGAGGTTCATATCCTTCTAGTGTAAAGTCATCGAAATCAAAATCGAAGATGTTTTTTATATTGGGATTTAAAATCATTTTTGGCAATGGTTTAGGCTCGCGGGTAAGCTGTAATTCCAATTGTTCAAAATGGTTATTGTAAATATGTGCGTCTCCAAAAGTGTGGATAAATTCACCTGCTTCGAGATCACAGACTTGTGCAATCATCATTGTCAGCAAAGCATAGGATGCAATATTAAAAGGTACTCCTAGGAATATATCTGCACTGCGCTGATACAATTGACAGGAAAGTTTTCCTTTGGTTTCTCCTTTAGATGTATCTGGGGAAGCAACATAAAATTGAAAAAAGGCATGACACGGAGGCAAGGCTGCTTTGTTATTAGCAACATTTTCTTCAAAAGACTTACTGGTATCCGGCAATACTGATGGATTCCAAGCCGATACAAGCATTCTGCGGCTGTTTGGATTCGTTTTTAATTCTGTAATAAGCTCTGAAATCTGATCAATTTCTTCGCTGTTCCAATTACGCCATTGATGACCGTAAACAGGACCTAAATCGCCGTTGCTGTCAGCCCAGGCATCCCAAATTTTCACCCCGTTTTCTTGAAGGTATTTAATATTAGTATCACCTTTTAAGAACCAAAGCAATTCATAAATGATCGATTTAAGGTGCAGTTTTTTAGTAGTTACCATTGGGAAACCTTCGCTCAGATCAAACCGCATCTGGTAGCCAAATACACTTTTTGTACCAGTTCCTGTACGGTCTCCTTTTTGATTTCCGTTTTCTAAAACGTGTTTTACTAAGTCTAGGTATTGTTTCATTTTTTAGGGCTTTATGCTCTACGCTCTATGCTTTAAGCGTATAGCCTAATGCTTATAGCCTAATGCCTTTAATATTATCTTTTAGAAATTTCGTCCCGGATTTTAGCCGCTTTTTCATAATCTTCCTGTTCGACGGCCTGTGTCAATAGCTCATTTAATTCCTGCAGGCTGTGATTAGAATAGGTGCTGCCCGATTCGTTACTTTCAGCAGAGCCGAAAGTTTCAGGATTTGAAAGAATATCTTCTATTTCGCTAGACGTATCACTTTCAAGAGGATTGGCTTTTAGATAAATTCCAGCTTTGTCCAATATGTTTTTATAAGTAAAAATAGGAGCGCTGAACCGAATAGCTAAGGCAATTGCATCTGAAGTGCGGGCATCAATTATTTCTTCGATTTTATCTCTTTCGCAAATGATACTTGAATAAAAAACACCGTCAACTAATTTGTGAATAATTACCTGTTTTACAACTATATCAAAACGTTCAGCAAAATTCTTGAACAAATCGTGTGTCAAAGGACGAGGCGGCTTAATTTCTTTTTCTAAAGCAATCGCTATAGATTGAGCTTCAAAAGCTCCGATGACGATAGGTAATTTTCTTTCTCCGTCAACCTCGTTTAAAATTAACGCATAAGCGCCATTTTGAGTTTGACTGTATGAAATCCCTTTTATAGATAATTTAACTAAGCTCATGTTGGTGTAGTGAAAAGTACGAAGTACTCTATTAATTGTGTTTTATTTTTTGTTTTAAATAAAGTGCAATTTTAATCAAAATTTATGGAACAAAAAAACTGCCTAAAACAAAGATACGATTATCTTATTTTTAGGCAGCTAATTATAAGAGAAATTAAATCTGCAGTTATTTAAGTCTTAGTAATTGTGAAATGTGATTTGTTTTTTATCAAAATCAGCACTTCCAGGCCAATTACTAATGACTATTCACTAATTACTTAAGATTGCTGTTCTTTGAAAGTTTTGAATTTGGCGATTAATTGCGGTACAATTTCGAATGCATCACCTACAACTCCATAATCTGCTACTTTAAAGAAAGGAGCTTCTGGATCACTGTTGATAACTACTTTTACTTTAGAAGAGTTGATTCCGGCAATATGCTGTATGGCTCCAGAGATTCCAATAGCAATATATAAATTGGTCGATACTGGTTTTCCTGTTTGGCCTACGTGCTCTCCGTGAGGTCTCCATCCTAAATCTGATACTGGTTTTGAACAAGCTGTAGCGGCTCCAAGAACACCTGCTAGTTCTTCAATCATTCCCCAGTTTTCAGGTCCTTTAAGACCGCGTCCTGCAGAAACAACAATATCTGCATCAGCAATTGAAACTTTTCCTGATACTTTTTCTACAGAAGCAACTTTTACTCCAAAATCTGCATCTCCGATAGCAGGATTAAAATCTTCTTCGGTTAATGAAGAGGCATTTTCAAAAATGCCATAAGAATTTTTGCCTATGGATAATACTTTTACATCGGTATTGATTTCTGTGATATTGAAAGCTTTATTTGAAAAAGCAGTTCTTTTTACCTGAAACGGTGAAGTGCTTACTGGCAATCCAACAACATTTGAAGCATAACCGGCTTCTAATGCTACTGCTGTTAATGGTGCTAAGTAAATACTGTCTGTTGTTGAAGAGAGTAAAACTATTTTAGAAGCTTCTTTCTGCGCTGCTTGTTTAATAACATCAGCATAGGCTTTGGCAGTGAAACCAGTTAATTTATCATTGTTTACTTTTAAGACTTTATCAACTCCGTATTTTGATAATTCAGAAACATCTCCAGCATTTATAGTCACTGCTGTCACGGTTGTTCCTAATGATTCGGCTATTTTTTTTGCATAAGAAGCTAATTCTAATGCTGCTTTTTTAAATTTTCCTTCTGCAGATTCTGCATATATTAATATTGACATGATGATTTGTGATTTTAGATTTTAGACTTATGAATTTAGATTTTAGAACTCCGATTAAAAATTTAGATTTTTTTGCCATCAGCAATAAAAAATCGTTGATCTTCAATCAGCAATCTAAAGTCTTAAATTACTTTCGCTTCGTTGTGCAGTAAATTTATTAATTCGTCCAGATTGTCTGCAGAGACCAATTTAACCGCCGATTTTGGAGCTGGTTTTTCAAACTTCACAGCCTTTGTGTTTACAGGGGCGTCAACTGGTTCTAGAATTGTTAAAACTTTAGTTCTGGCAGTCATGATTCCTCTCATATTTGGAATGCGCAGATCTTTTTCCTCTACAATTCCTTTCTGAGTTCCTATAATAATTGGTAATGAAGTGTTTACGGTTTCTTTTCCGCCGTCTATTTCGCGGACAGCAGTTACATTAGTTCCGTCTACAGTTATTGCTGTACAGGAATTTAAAAAGTTATACCCCAAAATACCGGCAATCATACCAGGAACCATTCCTCCGTTATAATCAAGTGATTCTTTTCCTGCTATTACAATATCATATCCGCCGTTTTTAATTACCTCGGCTAATTGTTTTGCTACAAAAAAGCCGTCAGTTGGATTTGCATTTACACGAATCGCTTCGTTGGCGCCAATTGCCAATGCTTTTCTTAAGGTTGGTTCGGTATCTGGTCCGCCTACATTCACTATGGTAACTGTGGCTCCCTGCTGTTCTTGAAACCAGATAGCACGGGTAAGGCCAAATTCGTCATTTGGATTAATTACATATTGAACTCCATTGGTGTCAAATTCAGCATCACCGTTAGTGAAGTTGATTTTTGATGTAGTATCAGGGACATGACTGATGCAAACTAATATTTTCATAATCTATATATTAAATTCTTTTTTTTCTCAGACAAATTTAAAATAATAAATCGAATAATTTACTATGCATGCATAACATTTTTTACAACTATTACGATTTCGTTAATTATAATGTGATAAGAATGTTTATAATGATAATTTTTATAAAAAATGAACAATATTTTGTGAATTTCAGCAATTTACATCAGCTGTCACAATTTATCAAAAGTTCATTAAGTGAATAAAAAGAAAAGATTTAGACAGCGGTTTTTTTTACGGATACTTTTTAGATCAAAATAAACACTAATTATTTCAGCAGATAAATAGGAATGAAAAGAACCAGTGCTAAATGGCTCTAAAAAAAACAATAGTATAAAACCTTGTTATTTTAAAGTGTTTTATGCTTTTAAGTAATTTAAAATAATTATTTTTGCATTTCTAAAAATTACACACGACTATATAAATATGAGAACGATACAATTTAGAGAGGCCATTTGTGAAGCGATGAGTGAAGAAATGCGCCGCGATGAGTCCATATACTTAATGGGTGAAGAGGTTGCAGAATACAATGGAGCTTACAAAGCTTCTAAAGGAATGCTTGCTGAATTTGGTGAAAAAAGAGTAATCGATACACCAATTGCTGAACTTGGTTTTACTGGAATTGCTGTAGGATCAGCAATGAACGGATGCCGCCCGATTGTTGAGTATATGACTTTCAACTTTTGTTTAGTTGGAATCGACCAAATTATAAACAACGCTGCCAAAATGCGTCAGATGACCGGCGGGCAGTTTAATGTACCAATCGTTTTCCGCGGACCGACTGCTTCGGCAGGACAATTGGGAGCAACTCACTCGCAGGCTATCGAGAACTGGTTTGCAAATACTCCAGGACTTAAAGTAATAGTTCCATCAAATGTTTATGATGCCAAAGGTTTATTGAAATCGGCTATTCGTGATAATGACCCAGTTATTTTCATGGAATCAGAGCAGATGTATGGTGATAAAGGTGAAGTGCCAGATGGTGAATATACTATTCCAATTGGAGTTGCAGATATTAAAAGAGAAGGAACTGATGTAACTATCGTTTCTTTCGGAAAAATTATCAAAGAAGCTTATATCGCTGCTGATGAATTAGCAAAAGAAGGAATCTCCTGTGAAATTATCGACTTAAGAACAGTTCGTCCAATGGATAAGGATGCGATTTTAACTTCCGTTAAAAAAACAAACAGATTGGTAATTCTTGAAGAGGCTTGGCCTTTTGCAAGTGTATCTTCAGAGATTGCTTACTTGGTTCAGGAACAGGCTTTCGATTTCCTTGATGCGCCAATCCAGCGTATTACTACAGCTGATACTCCAGCACCATATTCTCCAGTATTATTGAAAGAATGGCTGCCAAATGCTGTTGATGTTGTAAAAGCAGTGAAGAAAGTATTATACAAATAATTTGCATATAACTATTTAAAAAGCTTCATCAATTGTAATTTTGATGAAGCTTTTTTTTATATATCATGAAGAAAATAGTATCCGTTATCGTATTAATTTTTATTGCAGCTAACTCCATTTTTGGTCAGACAAAAGTGAGCGGTATTGTTGTGGATAAACTCAAACAGCCAGTTCCTTACGCGAATGTTGTTTTCAAAAATTCAAGTACAGGTACTGTGACCAACGAAGATGGAAGGTTTTATATGGAATCTCCAAACACCTACACAACATTATTAATTACTTCGATAGGTTTTGCTGACAAAGAAATTACGCTTAGCAAAACGGTTAATTATAATTTCACAATTGAATTAAGTGAGCAGCAGGAATTGAAAGAAGTCGTAATTTTTGCTGGAAAAACCTCCAAGAAAAATAATCCGGCGCTTGATATCCTCCGAAAAATTTGGGAGAAAAAGAAAAAAAATGGACTGTATCAGTTTGCACAATACCAGATGGAGAAATATGAAAAAGTGGAATTTGATATCAATTCTATTGACAGTGCATATAGAAAGCAAAAGATTTTCAAAGGCATGGAATTCATATTTGACCATGTTGACACTTCAAAAGTAACCGGGAAAACCTATTTGCCTATTTTTGTAAATGAAGCGCTGGTAGATGTTTATGGAGACAACAAAATACCAAAAGTAAAAGAAATCACCAAAGCCAGTAAAACTTCTGGTTTTGATGGGAATCAGCAAATTTTATCATTCATAAAAGATTTATATTCTGATTACAACATATATAATAATTACATAGCATTATTTGATAAAAGTTTTACCAGCCCGCTATCCAGAACAGGAATTGATGTCTATAATTATGTATTAAAAGACAGTGCTTATATTGATAAAAAATGGTGCTATAATATTGTTTTTTATCCAAGGAGGAAAAACGAATTGACTTTCAAAGGAGATTTTTGGGTAAATGATACGACATTTGCCATAAAAAGAATCAATATGGCAGTTACCAAAAGTGCCAATATTAACTGGGTAAAAGATGTTTATGTAGAACAGGAATTTGAAGTTTTAAACGATTCTGTTTTTCTTTTGACCAAAGATTATTTGATGTCTGATTTTGCCTTTAATAAAAAAGACAAATCAAAAGGAGTTTATGGTAAGCGTACCACTTATTATCAGAATCATAAATTCAACATCCAAAAACCGGAAAAATTCTATAAAGAAGAAGTTAATTTTATAGACAACGAAATATACAAGAAGAGTGATGAATACTGGGAAGAGAATCGCTTTGAAAAATTAACCAAAGACGAGCAGGGCGTTTACAAAATGCTCGACACTTTGAAAAATGTACAAGCCTTTAAACAGATTACCAATTTAGTAACGACGCTGGCGAGTGGTTACGTAAATTATGGCAATTATGATTTTGGGCCTATTTTTTCCACTTTTGGCTATAATGAAGTTGAAGGGTTTAAAACTAGATTAGGTGCGCGAACCTATTTTGGTCCAAATGACCCTTGGCGCGTACAGGCATTTATTGCCTATGGTGCCAGAGACGATAAATTTAAATATGGTTTAGCTGGAAAATGGATGATCGACAAGAAAAACCGAATCATCATATCGGGAGGAAACAGACGCGATATAGAGCAGTTAGGGGCTCAATTGACAACGACTAATGATATATTGGCAAGGAATTATGGTTCATCTTCTTTTTTCACCACCGGATCAAATGGAAAATTAACAAATATTGGTTTAACAAACCTTTATGTTGCTGTTGAGCCAATAAAAAACCTAACATTTCAAACAGGAGTAACATATAAAACACTGGAGTCAGCATCGCCAGTCTTTAGTTTAGACTACTATACTGCATTACCATCTGCTGCAAACCCTGCAGGTGTTGTAAAAAGTACGACTACTCAATCCGAGTTTAATATTCAGGCAGAGTACACTCCAAATCGAAGAACCATTGCATATGGTGTCGAAAGAAGTATAGCTAATAGTCCATACACCACCTTATTTGTAAATTATAGTCAAGGATATAAAGGAGTTTTAAACAGCGATTTCAATTATAAAAAACTTGAGATTTACTACAAACAGCCTATTATTATTGGCCCATTGGGACGCACCAATTTAATTTTGGAAGCGGGAAAAACCTTTGGAACTGTACCTTTGGGATTATTAAGTATTGTGCCTGGAAACCAGACTTTTTTCACTATGGAAAACGCTTTCAGTAATCTTAACTATTATGAATTTGTTACAGATAAATATGCAACTTTACAGTGGAATCACGATTTTAACGGAAGATTGTTTGCCAGAGTTCCATTTTTACGAAAACTAAATTGGAGAGAAATTGTAGGAGTTAAAGGGGCTTACGGAACCATTAGTGATGCTAATAAAAGTATAAACGCTTCTGGATTAGAATACACTGCACCCGAAAATATATACTGGGAATATAATGCAGGAATAGGAAATATTTTCAAGGTCTTTCGATTGGATTTTTCTTGGAGAGGCAGTTACTTAAATACCCCAAACATTAACCGATTTGCTGTTAAGGGATCGTTTGGGTTCTATTTTTAGGGGTTGTACTGCGAACTGGACAAATCCGTTACAAGCTGACTAAAAAACTGCTATTTTTGTAAAAATAAAAAGGGAGTCCTTTAACCGTTTTTTTACTTCAACAAAAATCAGCAGTTTTTTTCATAAGGCTTTTCATTTAATCCGAGCGTAGCGAACTTGCGAAGTAATCCGGGCTAAAAAAAATCAAACCATGCAGGCAGCAATTGACTATCTATTTCAAAAAGACCCTATATTTCAGCATATAATTGATACCTACGGATTGCCGGTAATTCCAAGAAGACCTCAGGGATTTGAAACGCTGGTGCTGTTAATTTTAGAGCAACAGGTTTCCATAGATTCGGCAAAAGCCACTTTTTTAAAAATAAAAGCACATACGGACTGCAGTCCTGAAGCGATGTCTGTTTTGCCTGACGAAGAGTTTAGAGCTTTGGGAGTCAGCAGGCAGAAGACTAATTATATAAAAGTATTAGCCCAGGCCGTCCTTAATAAAGAACTTGATATTGAAGGTCTAGCAGCCAAATCTGCACAGCAGGTCCGGGAAGAATTAATCAGATTAAAAGGAATCGGGAACTGGACTATCGATATTTACCTCATGTTTTGCCTGCAGGAACCCGATTTAATTCCGCTGGGCGATATAGCAGTTATTAATACAATCAAAGAACTGCTTGACATTCATGACAGAAAAGAAATGGAAATTCACACAGAGAAATGGAGTCCATACCGCTCTTATGCAACATTTTTGCTTTGGCATTATTATTTAAGAAAACGAAAAAGGACAATTGTGTATTAAATTGTTAATTAACAAAAACTTTATAGTCATTATTGTCTTTTTTTATTGCAAAAAAGTATTGTTTGATTACTTTTGCAGTCGTTAATAAAATTAAGAAAAGACAAAAAAATAATGACTGCAGACAAATTAAAAACTTTTGACGTATTAATTGAAATACCAAGAGGAAGTAGAAATAAATACGAGTACGATTTTGAGATAAAAAGAATGCGTTTTGACAGGATGTTATTCTCTTCAATGATGTACCCAGCTGATTATGGATTCATTCCTGAAACTTTAGCATTAGACGGTGACCCGTTAGATGTTTTAGTTTTGATAAACGAACCTACTTTTCCCGGCTGTGTAATTGAAGTAAAACCTATTGGAGTTTTCCATATGGCTGATGATAAAGGACCAGACGAAAAAATTATCTGCGTACCAGTTTCTGATCCAATCTGGAATTCATTAGAAAACTTATCAGATATCAATCCTCACTTATTGAAAGAAATTGAACATTTTTTCCAGGTTTACAAAGATCTTGAACACAAAAAAGTAGATGTAGAAGGATGGGGAGATGTAAATGAAGCATTTGATATCATCAAAGAATGTACACAGCGTTTTAATGATATTCCAAATAAAGCAGAAGGATTATTTAGCATTAAATAATTTTTACACTTTGAATTTGTAAAAAAAGCAATACTCTGCAAAGAGTGTTGCTTTTTTTTGTTAAATTGCTATCCATTACTTTTTTTATTATTAACCGAATCAAAAAAAATATTTATGGATTCAATTATGATTTATGTGCCAATTGTCATGGCAATAATAGGACTTATTTTTATGACTGTTAAAAAATCTTGGGTGTTAAAACAAGATCCTGGAGATGGCAAAATGAAGGAGATATCAGATTATATATATGAAGGGGCTTTGGCTTTCTTAAAGGCAGAATACCGATTATTGGCTGTCTTTGTATTGATCGCAAGTGTTGTATTAGCAGGAATCACTTTTATCCCTGGAGTTAAAACCAATATATTAATAGTAGTTGCCTTTGTCTTCGGAGCATTTTTCTCAGCATTGGCAGGAAATATGGGAATGAAAATCGCAACAAAAACCAATGTTAGAACTACTCAGGCCGCGCGTACCAGCTTGCCACAAGCTTTGAAAGTATCTTTTGGCGGAGGAACTGTAATGGGATTAGGCGTAGCCGGTTTAGCTGTTTTAGGTTTAACCGGTTTTTTTATTCTTTTTTTTAGAATATTTATGAACGGTGAATGGACATCAACAGAAGACATGACCGTTGTTCTGGAAACCTTGGCAGGTTTCTCTCTTGGAGCTGAATCTATTGCATTGTTTGCACGTGTTGGCGGAGGAATTTACACCAAGGCTGCCGATGTTGGAGCTGATTTAGTTGGTAAAGTCGAAGCAGGAATCCCAGAAGATGATCCTCGTAATCCAGCTACTATTGCAGATAACGTAGGAGACAATGTAGGAGACGTTGCGGGAATGGGAGCTGACTTATTTGGGTCGTATGTAGCAACTGTTTTGGCAGCAATGGTTCTTGGGAATTATGTGATAAAAGATATGGGCGGGAACATTCAGGATGCTTTCGGTGGTATCGGGCCAATTTTATTACCAATGGCAATTGCAGGTTTTGGAATTTTGTTTTCTATAATTGGCACTATGCTCGTTAAAATTACAGACGAAAACGCCAAAGAAGCTCAGGTTCAAAAAGCATTGAATATTGGTAACTGGATTTCTATTGTTTTAACAGCAATTGCTTGTTATTTCTTAGTACATCACATGCTTCCTGAAACAATGAGTATGACTTTCTTTGGTGAAGGTTCTAAAGAAATTTCGTCCATGCATGTGTTTTATGCAACACTGATAGGTTTAGTTGTAGGCGGTGCTATTTCATCGGTAACTGAATATTATACAGGATTGGGAACAAAACCAGTATTAGCTATTGTTCAAAAATCAAGCACAGGAGCAGGAACAAACGTAATTGCAGGATTGGCTACAGGAATGATTTCTACTTTTCCAACAGTTTTATTGTTTGCAGTTGCTATTTGGGCTTCTTATGCTTTGGCTGGATTTTACGGTGTTGCATTAGCAGCTTCAGCGATGATGGCAACTACGGCGATGCAGTTAGCAATAGATGCTTTTGGACCTATATCAGACAATGCCGGAGGAATTGCCGAGATGAGTGAACTGCCAAAAGAAGTACGTACTAGAACCGATATTTTGGATTCAGTAGGAAATACAACTGCTGCAACAGGAAAAGGTTTTGCAATTGCTTCGGCTGCTTTGACTTCTTTGGCTTTATTTGCAGCTTATGTGACCTTTACAGGAATTGACGGAATCAATATATTCAAAGCGCCTGTATTAGCAATGTTATTTGTCGGCGGAATGATACCAGTTGTTTTCTCGGCTTTGGCGATGAATTCAGTTGGAAAAGCGGCAATGGACATGGTTTACGAAGTACGTCGTCAGTTCAAAGAAATCTCTGGAATTATGGAAGGAACCGGAAAACCGGAATATGCAAAATGTGTTGATATTTCTACAAAGGCAGCTTTGCGCGAAATGATGTTACCGGGTATTTTAACTATTGGCTTTCCAATTGCAATTGTTCTTATAGGGAAATTAGTGTACGGAGATAATAATCAGTTAATCGCCGAAATGCTGGGTGGTTATATGGCTGGAGTTACTGTTTCGGGAGTGCTTTGGGCAGTTTTTCAAAACAATGCCGGCGGTGCTTGGGATAATGCTAAAAAATCATTTGAAGCTGGGGTTATGATTAATGGTGAAATGACATATAAAGGTTCAGACGCGCATAAAGCGGCGGTTACCGGAGATACTGTTGGAGATCCATTTAAAGATACTTCAGGGCCGTCAATGAATATTTTAATCAAATTGACCTGTTTGATTGGGTTAGTTATGGCTCCGATTTTAGGAAACGGAAGCAGTACAGTTGGGACTGACAGCTGTTGTGCAAAGAAAGAAATCAAAATGAAAGAATGCCATACAGATGAAGGAGCTATGATGATGGAAAAATGCGACATGTCTAAATGTGCAAAAATGACTAAAGAGGAATGTGCAAAAATGTGTGACAGCCTAAAATGTACTCCGGAACAGAAAGAAATGTGTTTGTCTCATTATGATAAAGACGGCAAATTTGTTGAACCAAAAGGAAAATCATGCTGTGCTAAAAAAGGACAGGCAGAAAAAGAAGTGAAAGTACAGCTGATAAATAAAGACGGAAAAGTAGCAGCTACAGTAACTACTTCAATAAATGGCAATGAAAACGTACAGGTTTTTGAAGGCTCATTGGAAGAAGTAAAAGCTAAAGTAGAAGCTTTGAAATAAAAATAGTTGTTTAAATGAAAATGCCCCGAAGATTCGGGGCATTTTTTATTTTCAAAAGAGATGAAAGTACAATATTAAAATAATCCGTTTAGCTCAGCATCAATCCTATTGATGATATTTCCTAAATCTTCTGGATTGTCTACAAAATTGATATTGTCTACATCAATAATCATAATTTTTCCCTTATTGTAGGTTTGAATCCATGCTTCATAACGCTCATTGAGTCGGCTTAAATAGTCAATGGAAATGGTGTTTTCGTACTCACGTCCTCTTTTATGAATCTGGCCTACTAAGTTAGGGATGGAACTTCTTAAGTAAATTAATAAATCGGGAGCTTTGACAAGTGTTTCCATTAATTCAAACAGAGAAGAATAGTTTTCAAAATCACGGCTTGTCATCAGCCCCATAGCATAAAGGTTGGGAGCAAAAATATGAGCATCTTCATAAATGGTTCTGTCTTGAATGATTTTTTTTCCACTCTCACGAATCTGCATTATCTGACGAAAACGGCTGTTCAAAAAGTAGATTTGTAAATTAAAAGACCAGCGTTCCATCTGATGGTAAAAGTCATCAAGATAGGGGTTGTCTACTACTTCTTCAAAATGAGGTTCCCATTTAAAATGTTTGGCTAACAGACGGGTTAATGTTGTTTTTCCTGAGCCTATATTTCCAGCTATAGCTATGTGCATTACGATGTTACGATTTTATAATTCATACTTTATAAGATTGTAAAAATAGATAAAAATTAGTTTTGGCAAAGGGAATTATACAACGATTTTGAAATATTAATTTTTGCAAATCCGCCAATTGACAAAAAAAAACCATCCGATTGCCGAATGGTTTTTTTTGTATAAAATATTTTAGATTTTACAATCCAAAAGCAGTTTTTACTTGATCTACAAAATCTAATTTCTCCCAGGTAAATAAGTCAACAGTAACTGTTTTAGTTAATCCGCCCGGAGCAGAGAAAGTTTTGGTTACAGTCTCAGGAGTACGTCCCATGTGTCCGTAAGCAGCAGTTTCGCTGTAAATTGGATTTCTTAATTTTAATCTTTGTTCGATGAAATAAGGACGCATATCAAAAATAGCTTCTACTTTTTTAGCAATTTCGCCATTAGTTAAATTCACTTTTGATGTTCCGTAAGTTTCGATGAAAATACCCATTGGTTTAGCCACTCCAATTGCATACGAAACCTGAACCAAAATTTCATCAGCAACACCAGCTGCAACAAGGTTTTTAGCGATATGACGTGTAGCATAAGCAGCACTTCTGTCTACTTTACTTGGATCTTTTCCAGAAAAAGCACCACCACCGTGAGCTCCTTTACCTCCGTAAGTGTCAACAATAATTTTTCTTCCTGTCAAGCCAGTATCTCCGTGAGGTCCTCCAATTACGAATTTTCCTGTTGGATTAATATGGTATTGAATTTTGTCATTGAATAAATGTGCGTGTTCTGGATTTTTTGCAATGATTCTTGGAATCAATATTTCGATAATGTCTTTTTTGATTTTCGCAAGCATTGCAGCTTCTTCATCAAAATCGTCATGCTGTGTAGAAATTACGATAGCATCAATACGTGTTGGTTTGTTGTCATCGCTGTATTCTAAAGTAACCTGTGATTTTGCATCAGGACGCAAATAAGTGATTTCGTTGTTTTCACGTCTCAAGATGGCTAATTCCTGTAACAATTTATGAGATAAATCAAGTGCCAAAGGCATATAATTTTCAGTTTCATTTGTTGCGTAGCCAAACATCATTCCCTGGTCACCAGCTCCTTGCTCTTCTTTACTAGCTCTGTCAACCCCTTGATTAATATCTGCAGATTGTTCGTGAATTGCAGAAAGAATACCGCAGGAATTGGCTTCAAACATGTATTCGCTTTTGGTATAACCAATTTTGCGGATTACTTCACGGGCAATTTGCTGTACATCTAAGTAGGTATTCGATTTTACTTCACCTGCCAAGATTACCTGGCCAGTAGTCACTAACGTCTCACAAGCTACTTTTGAGTCAGCATCAAATGCCAAAAAGTTATCAATTAATGCATCCGAAATCTGATCTGCAACTTTGTCTGGGTGTCCCTCACTTACAGATTCTGACGTAAATAAATAAGCCATAATAAATATAAATTTTTAAAATTAATCGAGGAAAAACAATTGCGGGAATGCTAAAGGAGAGTTTCTGCTTTAGCATTTTTTATACTGAAAATTTTTCAGTACTCATAATGAAGTCGTTTCATTATGAAGAGGTTGCAATCAGTTCAAATTTTTCCTCTTGTATTCGGGTGCAAAGGTATGAAACCATTTTGAATTGCAAATTATTCTTTTACTTTTTTTGATTAATTAAGAGGAATTTAACAATGTATAGTAATTCTATAGAATTTATAAATATATTGATTTTCACTTACCAAAAATGTAATCAAAAGAAGGACAGATTTTAAATCTTAAAAATTAAGACAATTAAAAGATTATGACTCTCCGTAACTAATACCAAATAGATTTTTAAAAAAAATAGTAATGAAATCTGTGAAAATCTCTGTAATCAGTGGCGAAAAAAACACATGGTATTATTTGTGGACAGTCATATAAAAGATTGTGACTTATTGATCTTTTTGATAATAATTAATTAGGTAAACTGTTGCAGAAATTTTAGAATTCATTTTAGATATAATTAATTATAAAAAAGTATAAAGATTTGTTTTAAGCAGCGGTATTATAAATTTTTAGTAAAAAATATTTTTCACACATAAAACTCCTTAAGCCTTGAATTTAAAGAAGTTTTTAAAGGTTTTTTTGATAAAATTGGTAAACTGAATCTTTTTTTAAATGTTAAAAAATGTATTTTTTTTTGGTGGTTTGAAAATACTTACTACATTTACTCTATCAAATTAGTCGAATTAAAATAATTCAAAGAATTTTTCAATTAAAAACAAATTATAATATGAAAACAATATCAGATAAAAAGAGAATGTGCTGTATGATGCGAAAATGTGTTTCAAGCTGCTGTTGTCAAAAGTGAAAGATGAATCTTTATTATAGTAAAAAACTATAAACCTTTTGGCCAGTCTGTCGAAAGGTTTTTTTATTCCACGCTTTTAAAAATTATAATCATGAAAACATTAAATAATCAACAAAACAGCAACTTAATAGAGGATGTTCAAACAGAAGCATCTCAGCAAAATGAAGAGTTGTATTTAACAGGTCACGAATCATTACTATTTAAAATGTATGATTTAGAAGAAGAAGACCTTTTTGTTTAAAAAATAAAGCATTACTAATTCAAAATACTATTTAATAATATTAAAAAAACACGAAATCATGAGCACTCAAAACTTTGCAACAAATGCATTACACGCAGGACACGACGTAACTAAAAATGGCGGATCTAGAGCAGTTCCAATTTATCAGACCTCTTCTTATGTATTTAATAATTCCGATCATGCTGCCAATTTATTTGGCCTTGCCGAAGAAGGATATATTTATACGAGATTAAATAATCCTACAAATGACATTCTCGAAAAACGATTGGCAGTTCTGGAAGGAGGTATTGGCGCTGTAGTGACAGCCTCTGGAGCATCAGCTATTTCGACAGCTTTGTTAGTGCTGCTGAAAGCTGGTGATCACATTGTAGCATCCAGCAGTTTATACGGCGGAACTTATAATTTATTGAAAGTAACATTGCCAAGATTAGGGATTACAACCACATTTGTAGATGCTGCAGATCCAGAAAATTTTACGCGTGCTGCCAAACAGAATACAAAAGCATTCTTTGTAGAAAGTTTAGGAAACCCAAAATTGGATGTGCTGAATTTAAAAGCAATTTCACAGGAAGCAAAGGCTTTCAAAGTTCCGTTTATAGTTGATAATACAGTCGCTTCACCATATTTATTGAACCCAATTGAACATGGAGCAGATATTGTTATCCATTCTTTGACTAAATATATTTCAGGAAACGGAACGTCTTTGGGAGGAGTAATCATCGATGCTGGAAAATTTGACTGGGCAAATGGAAAATTCCCAGAATTCACCGAGCCATCTGCAGGATATCATGGTTTAGTATATCACGAAGCTTTAGGAAATGCGGCATTTATTGCAAAAGCACGTATCGAAGGATTACGGGATCATGGAGCTGCCTTGAGTCCTTTTAATGCTTTCCAGATTATACAAGGCTTAGAAACTTTAGAAGTCCGCATCAAAAGACATAGCGAAAACGCTTTGGCACTGGCACAATGGCTAGAGGTTCAGGATGAGGTTGCTTGGGTAAATTATCCAGGATTGAAATCTAGTAAATACTATGTTTTAGTTCAAAAATATCTGCCAAAAGGCCAAAGCGGTGTTGTAACTTTTGGTTTAAAAGCAGGTTTTGATGCAGCCAAAAAAGTAGCCGATAACACAAAACTGTTTTCCATATTGGCAAACATCGGTGATACAAAATCACTGATTATTCACCCTGCCAGCACCACACATCAGCAATTGACAGATGAGGAGCAGATCTCAACAGGTGTTACCAAAGATTTAATCAGACTGTCCGTTGGGCTTGAAGATATAGAGGATTTAAAAGCAGATTTAAAAGCTGTTTTTGAAACCATAAAAACGCCACAATTAGCTTAATAATGTGTTTTTTTTGTTAGTAAAACTGCCTTAGCTACTTTGGATTGTTAGCCTAAGGTAGTTTTTACAAAAAATAATTTTAAATGATATGGAAAATTTAGAAAAAATAGATCTCTTTAATTTTGATTTAGAAATAGGAAAGCAAAAAGCATATCTGCCTTTGTTTTATAATGTCTTCGGGAGACCGCTGGGCAGTGCTCCTGTTGTGGTAATAAACCATTCCTTGACAGGAAACTCTAAAGTTACTGGTGAAAAAGGATGGTGGAATGGTATTGTTGGCGAAAACAGAGCAATTGATACCGATTATTTTACGGTTATTGCGTTTAATATTCCAGGCAATGGCTATGATGATAATATTGAGAATCTGATTGATAATTATCGCGATTTTAGTGTTCGGGATATTGCCAGAATCTTTTGGGAAGGTTTGTTTTACTTGAAAGTAAAAAATGTTTATGCCGTAATCGGTGGCAGTTTAGGCGGAGCCATAGCTTGGGAAATGGCAGCTTTACAGCCAGACAAGATTGATAATCTCATTCCAATTGCTACTGATTGGAAAGCTACCGATTGGGTTATTGCCAATGTATTGATTCAGGATCAAATCTTAAACCATTCGGATGATCCAATTGTGGATGCTCGTCTGCATGCAACATTGCTGTATAGAACTCCCGAATATGTCAATCAAAGATTCAGAAGAAGCAAATTGGATGAATTATCAGCGCTGAAAATTGAGAATTGGCTGCTCGATCATGGTTTTAAATTAAAAAACAGATACCGGCTGGCTGCTTATAAATTGATGAATCATTTGCTCAAAACAATTGATATTACTAGAAACAGACCCGATTTTTTGACTGTTGCCAATTCAATTGAGAGCAATATTCATCTTGTAACTGTTGATACAGATTATTTGTTTATTGCCGAGGAAACCCGTAAAACCTACAGAGAATTGACCAATAAAAAGCTGAATGTTTTTTATCACCAGATTCAATCCATTCACGGTCACGATGCTTATCTGATAGAATTCAATCAGCTGTCCGATATTTTGAAACCAATTTTTAATTTTAATAAACAGCACCTTTATGCCAGCGCTTAAGATAAATGTAATCCTTTTTGGAATTGGAAGCGTGGGGAGCGCATTGATAAATCAGATTATTGAAAGCCAGCAGTTCTATCAGGAAAAGAAAGATATCGATTTGCGCTTCCCTGTTATTACCAACTCAACTTTAGCTTTTTTTGAAAAAGAGGGAGTCAAAAATAGTTGGGAAGCCAATTTCGATAAGTTAGCGTTTCCTTTTACAATAGCTGATATTGTTGAGTTTGTCAAAATCAAAGAACTGGAGAACGTAATAATTGTAGATGCTACAGAAAGTTCAGAATTAGTAAAACATTATATTCCCTTAATTCAAAACGGATTTGATATTGTGGCTGCGAATCAAAAAGCAAACATATTGCACATTGATTTTTATAAAGAAATCCGAAGAAATCTAAAAAGGTTTGATAAGTCATTTTTGTATGAAACTAATATTGGAGCAGGAATTCCGGTTTTGCAAATCATCAGTGATCTGTATTATTCAGGAGAAAAAATAACAAAAATCAGAGGTGTTTTTTCAGATTCATTAAGCTATATTTTTAATAGGTTTTCATCAGAAGCGGTGTCTTTCTCTTCTATATTAAACGATTCAGATAAAAAAGGTTTGCTAAAAACCGATTATAAAGAAGAGCTTTCTGGGATTGGAGTGGCAAAGAAAGTATTAGTTTTAGCAAGAGAATTGGGCAAAGAGATAGAGTTTTTGGATATAAAAATAACTTCACTTTTGTCACACGGCCTGGAGGATTCAAATCTCAAGTCAAAATTTTTATCTAATGCGAGTGTATTGGACAAAGATTTTGAAGTGGCCAAAATTACACAGCCAGAAAATGAAGTGTTAAGATATGTTGGAGAAATTTCGATTCCAGAAAATAAATTTGAAGTCAAGCTGGTTTCTGAACCCGTTTCTTCCGCTATTGGCCAATTAAAAGGAACCGAAACAGTCTATGAAATTTATACACAATCCCGAGGAAATAATCCAATTATTGTGCGTGGAGATACTTCAGGAAAAAAGACGGAAACAATTGCCAGAGGAATTCTCTTGGACATTTTAAAAGTAAGCGAAAAAATAAAAATAAAAGAAGCAATTTGGCTATAAAGCAATAATAAATACCAAATGAAATGAGTATTACTACAAATTGGTCGCAAGCACCAATGATTATATGCGAAACGTAGTTCGATGATTCTAATAAAATATAAACAGTCATCAATTACATATGACCAATAAAAAGCAATAAAATTTACATATGAATTTAAATTATATAGCACTTGCAGTTCCATTTTTTGCAATATTCATGCTTTTGGAATACTATATTAGTGTAAGGAAAAATAAAAAACTTCATCATTTTAACGAAAGTGTTGCCAATCTAAACGTCGGAATCGCAGAACGTATCGCCGATCTTTTGACTACGGGAACATTTTTCTTTATTTTTTCATGGCTAAATGCAAATTTCTCTATTTTTTCAATTGAATCAACCGCAACAACTTGGGTTTTACTTTTTTTGGCTACCGATCTGCTTTGGTATTGGTACCATCGATTTGGGCATACTGTTAATCTTTTTTGGGCATCACATATAGTACATCATCAAAGTGACGATTTTAATTATACGGCTGCTGCCAGAATTACCGTTTTTCAGGCCGTTGCCAGAGGTTTGTTTTGGTGTGTTTTGCCCATTATTGGTTTCAATGCGCAAATGATTACGGTGTTATTGCTCATTCACGGGACTTATCCTTTTTTTACACATACACAACTGGTTGGTAAACTGGGCTGGCTGGAGTATATTATTGTAACGCCATCACACCATAGGGTTCATCATAGCAGTAATCCAGAGTATTTGGATAAAAATTATGGTGACATGCTGATTATATGGGATAAAATCTTTGGAACTTTTATTGAAGAAACCACGGAACCTAAATTTGGATTAACCAAATCATTAGGCAGTTATAGTTTTTTATGGCAGCATTTTCATTATGTTCTCGAATTGGCGGTTGCTTTTAGAATGGCTAAAACTGCGAAACAGAAATTCAAAGTAATTTTTGGAGGTCCAAATGATATTGATGCCAGAATCCGATTGCTTCTTGAAAGAAAGTTTTCTAAAAAAACAGTTGAAGCTGATGTTAAGTATTCAAAGAAGCTGACTAATTCAATTATAGCCAAAACTGCTGTGACGATGATCGTATTATTCTTGACGATACTTTTTGCAGAGTTTATAACTGCGTTCAATATTTTTTTAATAACGGTTTTTATTATTTTGAGCGTAATAGCAACTGGCGCAATGCTGGATCAAAAAAAATGGATTTTTCATTTGGATTTTTTAAGGCTGGTGATTATTAGTTTTTTGAGTTTTTCGTTTTTTCCAAATCCATTTTTGCATTTTATTATCGCATTGTTTGGCGCAGTAGGGGTTTTATTTTATCAAACCATCCATTCAAAGTATCAGGATTTCCTGTTTTCTGCTTAATTTTCAGCTGTTTAGTCGGAAAAAAAAGAGAAAATTTTGTTAAAAAAGAGAAAGAAATATTAAAATATTTAGACGGTATTTGTTTAAATTATTGATTGGTAAATAGTTAGTATTTTAACTTAATATATTTTTATTATTAAATTTACGTTTAGCATTTGGAAAATTGAAAAAAAGTTTAGATATTTGTACAACAAAATAAAAACAGAAAAATGAGATTTAATCTTTGCAATATGTCTAAAAAAGCCATTCAGGTGAAAACCTGCAAGGGGAGGTGTATATAGCTTTATTTTAAATTAAAAAATATATAGCAAAAACCTCCCAACTTATTGGGAGGTTTTTTTTTAGTCATTTCCTAAGTCATTTTTTTTAAAGATTAAAACAATAATAAGATTAAGTAAAACAATAATTAAGCATGCAGCAACTTTACACTAATAAGATTACCGTTTGCAAGGCAAAGAAGATGAAGAAGACGATGATGCGTGTCAATGCCATGATGGCTGCCCGTATTTGTTGATTCCAAAAGAATAAGTTTTATAGTATAACTTAAAACCCTTTTGGATATGTATCTAAAAGGGTTTTTTGTTTAAGTGAAAATATAAAAAAAATAAAATTATGAGTTCTAAAAAAATAAAATCAAAAGTATCTCACACAGCAAGTCTGTCGATCTTTTTTTGTTGTATTAAAAGAGAAAGCGTCCGGTTGTTTTTTAAAGAGCAGACTCATAATGCCAAAAAACAGAAAGTATAAAATAAGTATAAGCCATAAAAATAATTACAAAATTACAATATCATGAAAACGATAACATACATCAGAAATACAGTAGAGTTCTTCAAAAGGACAATTACAAAAACTATAAATATCGAACCATTCAATCCAAAAAAAGAGTTGGATCACCCAAGATTTGACGTAGATGAAAATTTTGATTTGAAAGAGAGAAGAGGGAATAATTCTTTATTGTTTCATATGTATTCTAAAGAAAATGAAACTCTTTTTATCTGACACAAAACAGGCGTAACACTAGAAATTGACAGGTTAAAATTATCTGCCAAAAATTGCACAGATAAAAACACGGAATATCTTTTTGTATAAAAAGAAATACGTGAGAATAAGTGCAATCTTTGGCAATTTTTTTAATGTTGAAGAAAGGCTGTTTTAAATATCAGTTGAATAATTATTTGGTGGTTTCATAAAATTGTGGTTAATTTGCACCGTTAAGTTCAGAAACGTATTGAAATGTTATAAAGAAAGGCAGAGGGATTAGACCCGATGAAGCCTTAGCAACCCTTCGATTTATCGAAGAAGGTGCTGCATTCTACCACGCCCAAACGTGGAAAGATAACACAAAGAAAATCATCTAGTTTTTTTCAGCTTTCTTCATAATATTTCCGGTACAAATCAAAAAAAATAATAAAGATTTGAAATTGGAAAATAAACCAACTATAATTACCATACAAAATTTTACTACTGAAAGTGGTGCTTTTTATGCTTCGATCAATTTGAGTTATGAAATTTTCGGACGTGATCTGCATACTGCGCCTATTGTTTTGGTCAATCATGCACTTACCGGAAACTCACATGTTGTGGGGTCTAAAGGATGGTGGAATGTACTGATAGGTGAAAACAGAACAATTGATACTAGTAAATATACCATACTTGCTTTTAATGTGCCTGGAAATGGTTTTGATGGAACAGTTATTGAAAACCATTTGGATTTTACGGCGAGAGATGTGGCAAAACTTTTTATAGAAGGGCTGAAAATACTTGAAATTAATCAATTATATGCCATCATCGGCGGTTCTGTAGGTGGTGGAATTGCTTGGGAAATTGCTGGATTGGAACCTAAAATAACAAAACATTTAATTCCGATTGCGACCGACTGGAAATCGACTGACTGGCTGATTGCAAACTGTTTTTTACAGGAACAGATTCTGAGTAATTCGGCAAAGCCGATTGAAGATGCCCGAATTCATGCCATGTTATGTTATAGAACGCCGGAGTCTTTTAAGGCAAAATTTGACCGAACGACGAATCAGGAGTTATTGATTTTTAATATCGAAAGCTGGTTACAGCACCACGGTGAAAAATTGCAGAAACGTTTTCAGCTTTCGGCTTACAAATTGATGAATCAGCTGCTGAAAACGATAGATGTTGCCCGGGGAAGGGAATCTTTTGTGGCGGTGGCATCACAGATAGAAGCAGATATACATATTATCGGGATTAATTCGGATTTATTTTTTACGGTAAATGAAAATAAAGCGACCTACGAAACATTGAAAGAACACAAGAAAAACGTCACGTTTCAGGAGATTGATTCCATTCATGGGCATGATGCTTTCCTGATTGAATATAAACAATTGGACAGCTTGCTTAAAGGTGTTTTTTAGAAGCAAAATGATTGTGGTTTTGCAGAAAAGCTGTGGATAACTGCTCGCGTGAGGGATAGAAGCAAGCTACCAACGTAGCGCGGATAGCCCGACAGCATCCCGATAAAAGGGCGAGTAAAGACAAAGTGAAGTTGCCCTTTTTATCGGGATGGTGGCACGCCCAATTAATGATTATAAAAGGAGAAAAAGATATAAAAGAATTGGTCGAAATAAGATTTTGACTTAAAAGAGTAGAACAATGAAAATATTAAAATTTGGAGGAAAGTCTTTGTCAAACGGAGACGGAATCAATAAAGTGGTTGCAATTATTGAGAGTAAGGTGAAAGCAGGCGAGCAGATTGCGATAGTAGTTTCGGCACGCGGGAATGCCACAGATGAATTGGAAGCAATATTGGCGCTTGCTTCAAAAAATGGGGATTACAAACCGCTTTTTGAGGATTTTAAAAAATATCAGCAGGATGTTTATGCAGACGTAGATTTGTCTGAAGAGTTCAGCAAGCTGGAAAAATTATTTGAAGGCGTGAGCCTCATTGGGGATTACAGCGTGAAAATTAAGGATGAGGTTTTGTCTAAAGGCGAACTGATTTCGGCTAAATTATTGACCGCGATTTTGGTAAAAAAAGGTATAAAAGCCAATTTTGCCGACACTAGAGAATTGATAAAAACCGATTCGAATTATGGTGATGCACAGCCTGTGGAGCAATTGTCAAAGAAGAATGTGGTGGCTTATTTTAAGGAACACAATGGCGAGACGGTGAATGTTGTTACGGGCTTTATAGGTTCCAATAGTAAAAACGAAGCAACGACTCTGGGCAGGAACGGCAGTAATTACACGGCTTCACTGCTTGCAAATTATCTGGATGCAAAAGAGCTTCAGAATTACACGCACGTTGATGGAATCTATACTGCAAACCCTGATTTGGTTTTTGATGCTAAAAAAATTGATCATTTGACGTTTAATGAAGCGAATGAGCTGGCCAATTTTGGAGCAACCATTTTGCATGCAAAGACGATTATTCCGTTGCTGGAAAAAAATATTCCGCTTCGTATTTTAAATACGTTCAATCATGAAAATCAAGGAACTTTAATTACGTCAAATGCTAATAAGGAAGGAATTAAAACACTTTCGGTTCTTGAGAACGTGGCTTTGGTGAATCTGGAAGGAAGAGGACTGCTTGGTAAAACTGGTGTCGATGCCCGAATTTTTAAAGTGATGGGCGACAACGAAATCAGTGTGAGTATCATTTCGCAGGGTTCATCCGAAAGGGGAATCGGAATTGTGGTCGATGCCGATAAAGCGACCCGAGCGATGATTGAACTGGAAAAAGAATTTGAAAACGATTTTTATTCCAAAGACGTCAATAAAATTACGGTTACCGATAATGTTTCGGTGATTTCGATTATTGGCCAGGATTTGAGCACGTTTCACAAACCTTATACAGCTTTGATTAAAAACAAAATTGTTCCTATCCTTTTCAACAATACGGTTACGGGGAAAAACGTGAGTTTGGTGGTGAGAAAATCCGAGCTGAACAAGGCATTGAACGTAATTCACGGAGAGATTTTTGGAGTTTCCAAGAAAATAAACATTGCAGTTTTTGGTCATGGATTGGTAGGCGGAACGCTGATTAACCAAATATTGGAATCGGCTGGAGCTATCGAAAAGCGTAAGGGAATTAAACTGAATGTTTTTGCGATTGCTAATTCCAAAAGCCTGCTTTTGAATAAAGACGGAGTTTCGCCAAACTGGAGAAATGAAATTCAAAACAATGGAGTTGCTTATACGATTGATGATGTTATCGCTTTCGCTAATGATAATCATTTGGAGAATTTGATTGCCATTGACAATTCAGCAAGTAAATCTTTTGTTGAGAATTATATTAAACTGGCAGAAAATAGTTTTGACCTAATTTCATCCAATAAAGTGGCGAATACGTTGAGTTATTCATTTTACAAACAATTGCGTCAGGTATTGGAAGACAACCAAAAAACATATTTGTATGAAACAAATGTAGGTGCAGGTTTGCCATTGATTGATACGATAAAATTATTACATCTTTCGGGTGAAAACATCACGAAGATAAAAGGGGTTTTCTCAGGGACTTTGAGTTATCTGTTTAATAATTTTTCTGCCAAAGACGCTCCGTTCAGCGAAATATTGAAAGAAGCTATCGATAATGGTTACACAGAACCAGACCCAAGAGAAGACCTTTGTGGAAACGACGTGGGAAGAAAATTATTGATTTTGGCTAGAGAATTAGACTTACAGAATGAGTTTGAAGAGATTTCAATTCAGAATTTAATTCCAGAGCATTTACGTGAAGGAGAAGTTTCGGATTTCTTAAATAAACTGAAAGAGTTTGATCCGATTTATGATAAAATTAAAGCCGACCAACAGCCAAACCACGTGTTAAGATACATTGGTGAATTATCGGGTGATTTGCAAAATGACAAAGGAAATTTAGAAGTAAAATTAGTTTCAGTACCAAAAGACACTGCACTAGGCGGATTGAAAGGTTCGGATTCGTTCTTCGAAATTTACACAGAATCGTATGGTGACAGACCAATCGTGATTCAAGGAGCTGGAGCAGGATCTGCTGTAACTGCGAGAGGTGTTTTTGGAGATATTTTGAGATTATCGGATAAAGGGTAAAGGATTTTAGATTGCAGGTTTTTGATTTTAGATTTCAGATTGCAGGATAATGATAACCGTTGAATCTGCGTTTGAAAAACGTATTATTCACATTAAAAAATAGCTATGGTTGAAGTTTTTAGTGGTTCGTATTTTGAGGCAATGAACGTTAGAAATTTATTGGAAGGAAATGAAATTTCAGTTTTTGCTCAAAATGAATACATGTCAAATATTGAGCCTTGGGCTGTTACTTCGGGAGGGTTGAATCCTGTAAAGCTTCAGGTTAATGAATCTGATAAGGAAGCATCAAGGACAATAATTGAAGATTATTTAAAGGGTAATAATAATTTAGAGACTGAGGATAAATAAAAATAACAAAACTCCTGCTTTGGCTTTCCTCTCCTTTGGAGAGTTGGGGGTGAGGAAATAACAACAATAAAAATGAAAATAACACTTAACAGAGTAAACGATAACTTCCATTTTGAGTTAAAAAACGAACGCGGTCACATCGTAAATATTGATGCAAGACCAGAATTTGGAGGAAATGATATGGGACCAAGCCCAATGGAATTAGTATTGATGGGCGTTGCAGGATGCAGCGGTATCGATATGATTTCGATTCTAAAAAAACAGCGCCAGGAAATCACTTCTTTCAAAGCTGAGGTTGAAGGGGAACGTGTACAGGTAGGTGAAGCAAAACCATTTAAAGATATTTATGTGGTTTTTTCTTTGGAAGGAAATATTAAAGAAGACAAAGCGGCCAAAGCGGCACAATTATCATTCGATAAATACTGTTCAGTTTCTAAAACTGTAGAACCAACAGCAACAATACACTATAAAGTAGTTTTGAACGGAGTGGAATTAGCCAAAATCTAAAGACATTCATAAACTAAAAAACATACAAACAAAAAAACATGAACGAACAAGAATTTGGTTTTGAAACCGAAGCCATCCGCGGTCAAATAGAAAGAACTCAATATTTAGAGCATTCAGTTCCCTTATATTTAACATCCAGTTTTGTATTTGAAGATGCCGAAGACATGCGTGCTTCTTTTGCAGATGAAAAAGATCGTAATATTTACAGCCGATACAGCAATCCGAATACGAACGAATTTATAGATAAAATCTGCAGAATGGAAGGTGCTGAGGCAGGTTTCGCATTTGCATCGGGTATGGCTGCGGTGTATTCTACTTTTATGGCTCTGCTGAAATCAGGAGATCATATTGTGTCTTCTAGCAGTGTTTTTGGGACAACTCATTCTTTGTTTATGAATTATTATCCAAAATGGGGTATTGAAACATCTTATTTTGACCTTACTAAACCAGAAACCATTGAAGGTTTGATACAGTCAAATACAAAGATACTTTTTGCTGAATCACCGACTAATCCAGCTGTTGATATTATTGATTTAGAGCTTTTGGGAAATATTGCCAAAAAGCACAACTTGATTTTGATTATCGATAACTGTTTCGCTACGCCATACATTCAGCAGCCTATAAAATGGGGTGCGCATTTGGTTATCCATTCGGCAACTAAATTAATTGACGGTCAAGGAAGAGTTTTGGGCGGAATCACAGTAGGTAACGCCGATCTGATTAAAGATATTTACCTGTTTTCACGACTTACAGGTCCTGCATTATCACCTTTTAATGCGTGGGTATTGTCAAAAAGTTTGGAGACTTTGGCAGTCCGTGTCGAAAGACATTGCGAAAATGCATTGAAAGTGGCTGAGTTTCTGGAAAAACATCCAAACGTAAACAGCGTGAAATATCCGTTCCTGAAATCGCATCCACAGTATGAAATCGCTCAAAAACAAATGAAATTAGGAGGTAATATTGTTGCGTTCGAAGTGAAAGGTGGCATTGAAGCGGGAAGAGCATTTTTAAACAAAATAAAATTATGTTCATTGTCGCCAAATTTAGGTGATACCAGAACAATTGTAACGCATCCGGCCTCTACAACTCACAGTAAATTAACCGTTGAAGAGCGTCTTGCCGTGAGCATAACAGATGGTTTGGTTCGTGTGTCCGTAGGATTGGAAACCGTAGAAGATGTAATCGCCGATTTGGAGCAGGCGCTTTCTTAAATGAAGCCATTCTTTTTTTAAGTTCTATTTTTTTGATTTAAAAAGAGTATATTCGTACGTAATAAAAATAGTATAATCGATTATATTTGATTTTAAACATGAAAAACACTACATATATTCTTGATGAAAAATTATTAGTATCCGGCGGGAAAAGATTCTTGAATTATATTTTAGATTTATCTTTTTATGTAATATTTATTGTTTTTTTGGCATTTATAACGGCTGTCATTGCTACGTTATTAGGTTTAACAAATGTACTTCTTTGGATGCAGAATATTTCTGATTTACAATCGAATATAATAGCCGTTATTGTAATGATAATCTATTATGTACTTACAGAAGGAATACTAGGCAGGTCACTTGCAAAATTTATAACGGGGACTATAGTAGTAGATGAAAATGGTGAGAAACCATCATTTGGAATTTTTTTTCAAAGAACACTATGTCGTTTAATTCCATTTGAAGCTTTTTCTTTTTTAGGTAATTCAGGAAGAGGCTGGCATGATTCTATCTCAGATACATATGTTGTTGATAAAAAAGAATTAGAAAAAAGTCTAAGAATATTTAATGAAATGGATCAAATAGGTGAAGTTTCATAAGTAAATATAATTATAGCAATAGCCCACGGTTTCAGCCGTGGGTTTATTGATTTTATACTATTCATTTATTCAATAATGAAACCAAGATTAATCATTTTATCGGATTTATGGGGAAAGGAAAAATCTAATTGGGTTTCATTTTATACTGAATTATTAAAGGACAAGTTCGAAATTCAATATTATGACTGCTGTGAATTGGCAGAAATTGACAAAACCGAATATTTCGAAGAAAATCTCCATAATCAGTTTATTAATGGCGGGATAGAAAAAGCAGTTGCGAATCTTTTGAAAGCAGGAAATAATGAAATTGATATTCTGGCCTTTAGTATTGGCGGTACAATTGCATGGAAAGCGGTTTTAAAAGGACTGAATATTAGAAGTTTTTTTGCTGTTTCATCAACACGCCTGCGTTATGAGAATGAAACTCCGAAAGGAAGAATAAAACTCTATTACGGAGAAAATGACAGCAATAAGCCAAAGAGTGATTGGTTTCAAAAAAAATCCATAGCTTTTGAAATCATAAAAAATAAAGAACATGATTTTTATACAGATAAAGATTTCGCGATTGAAATCTGTAATGATTTTTTAAAATAATTTCATACAACTGACTTACAAAAGGATAAAGTTTGTAGTTTCGCAAATATATTTTAAAAATGATTTTTTATATTCAAAAAAATCTGAAATCTAAATTCTAAAATCTGCAATCTTAGATCAACATGCTTTCAAAGAAAACAAAATACGGAATAAAAGCACTGACTTTTCTGGCTAGACGCGAGAATAAAGAGCCTGTTGCCATTGCTGATATTGCTCAAAGCGAGCACATTTCGATAAAATTTCTGGAAAGTATTTTGTTATTGCTTAGAAACTCCGGTTTCCTTGGTGCCAAAAAAGGAAAAGGAGGCGGCTACTACCTGATAAAAGACCCAAAAGACATTAGTATGGCCAAAGTATACCGCATCCTTGAAGGTCCCATTGCCTTGCTTCCTTGTGCAAGTCACAATTTTTATGAAAGATGTGATGATTGTGATGACGAAATAACCTGTGGCGCTCGCCGCTTAATGACTCAGGTTAGGGACAATACACTCAAGGTTCTTGAGAATAACACTCTGGCAGACATTGCATTCTAAATTATAAAATTTATTTAAAATTTATTTTCAATTTAAAAAAAAGTAGTACTTTTGCAAAGTAATCTAGTAACCCGATAGGGTAATGGATTTAAAATAAAAATTAAATCCGCTTTTTCCTTCTTCTTTCGAGAGGGTTGAGGTGAGGAAAACGAAAATAAAAATGAGCACAGAAATAGCAAATGCTTTATTGGAAAAAACGGCTGGTTTCTCGATTGAGGAAACTTTGGCTTTTTTGGCTGATGAGTACAAAGGGAAAGTGATTTTTTCGACTTCATTTGGACAGGAAGACCAAGTTATAACTGCAATGATTGCCAAGAATGAATTGCCAATCAGCATTTTTACACTGGATACTGGAAGATTGTTTCAGGAAACCTATGATGTTTTTCATAGAACGGTAAAAAAATACAAAGTAGCTATTCAAACCTATTTTCCTGAGGCCAGTGCTGTGGAAAATCTGTTGAATACAAAAGGGCCAAACAGCTTCTACGAATCGGTGGAGAATAGAAAAGAATGCTGTTTTATTCGAAAAGTAGCTCCATTGACGAAAGCCTTGAAAGGAAATGAAATTTGGATTACCGGTTTACGTGCTGAACAATCAGAAAACAGAAATGATTTGAAAGCCTTTGAATACGATGCCCATTTCAATATCATAAAATTCAATCCATTGCTGAAATGGAGTTTGGAAGATGTTCAAAAATATATTGATGAAAATAATGTGCCACAGAATGCTTTGCACAAAAAAGGCTTCGTAAGCATTGGCTGTGCGCCTTGTACCAGAGCGATTGCCGAAGGAGAGGACATTAGAGCTGGAAGATGGTCATGGGAATCAAGCCATAAAGAATGCGGATTGCACCAGAAATAAAAGTTTAAAAAGTTTAATCGGTTATTTGTTTAAAGGTTTAATCGGAAAAGTTTAATTGTTGAATATTCAACGATATAACAAATCAGCGATTTAACGATTTAACGAATCAACAATCAACAAATAAAATAATGAGTTCAGTTTTAAAAACAAATGCTTTAGAAAGCGAAGCAATTTACATATTCAGAGAAGTAATTTCTCAATTTGATAAACCGGTTTTGCTTTTTTCAGGCGGTAAAGATTCGATTACATTGGTGCGTTTGGCACAAAAAGCTTTTTTTCCTGCAAAAATTCCTTTCCCGTTATTACACGTGGATACAGGTCATAATTTCCCTGAAACTATTGAATTTAGAGATAAATTGGTAGCCGAATTAGGATTGGAATTAATCGTTCGTAACGTACAGGACGCTATCGATTCAGGGAAAGTTGTTGAAGAGTCTGGAAAATACTCAAGCAGAAACAGTTTGCAGACGACTACACTTTTGGATGCTATCGAAGAATTCAAATTCGATGCTTGTATTGGTGGAGCGCGTCGTGATGAAGAAAAAGCAAGAGCTAAAGAGCGTATATTTTCTGTTCGTGATGATTTTGGTCAATGGGATGAAAAAAACCAGCGTCCAGAATTGTTTGACCTTTTGAACGGAAAAATTGAAAACGGACAAAACGTTCGTGTTTTCCCTATTTCAAACTGGACAGAATTAGATGTTTGGAGTTATATTGAACAAGAGCAGATCGAAATTCCTTCGATTTACTTTTCACATAAACGTAAAGTTTTTTTGAGAGACGGTTTAATTTGGTCACACTCTCCTTTTGTGTACCAGGAAGAAGACGAGCAAGTCGAAGAAAGAATTGTTCGCTTCAGAACCGTTGGAGATATGAGCTGTACAGCTGCTGTTGAATCGTATGCAGCAACAATCTCTGAAGTTGTTGGAGAGATTCGTTCTTCTACCATTTCTGAAAGAGGAGCCAGAATCGACGATAAACGTTCTGAGGCAGCGATGGAAAAAAGAAAACAGCAAGGTTACTTTTAGTTGATAGTTGATGGTTTTTGGTTGATAGTTTCAATTTCGTCAATAACCATCTTTAAAATTCAACAACTAAATCTAATAATTAATTGTTGTTAGGTGATGAACTAACTGGAGCAGTTTAACTCCAACAACCATCAACTAACAACCATCAACTAAATAAAAAGAATGGAAGTTTTAAAAATAGCAACAGCAGGAAGTGTAGATGACGGAAAAAGTACTTTAATCGGGAGATTATTGTATGATACGCAATCATTGACTACAGATAAATTAGAAGCAATAGAAAAAAGCAGTAAACAAAAAGGATACGATTATTTGGATTTTTCGTTAGCAACTGATGGTTTGGTTGCCGAGAGAGAACAAGGAATTACGATTGATGTTGCTCATATTTATTTTTCGACTGCGAAAAAAAGTTACATCATTGCCGATACTCCAGGTCACGTAGAATATACTCGTAATATGGTTACAGGAGCTTCGACTTCGCAAGTGTCTATCATTTTGATTGATGCCCGTAAAGGAGTAATTGAGCAAACGTACCGTCACTTTTTTATCAATAATTTATTGAGAGTAAAAGACGTGATTGTGGCTGTAAACAAAATGGATTTGGTTGATTATTCGGAAGAAGTTTTCAATAAAATCAAAACCGATTTTCAAGCATTAAATGCAAAAAGTGCTTACAAAGAACAAAACGTAAGTTACATTCCATTGAGTGCTTTAACAGGAGATAATGTGGTAGAAACTTTAGGAAAAATGCCTTGGTACACTGGGCAGACTATCCTTCAGCATTTAGAAGGTTTAGAATCAAAAGATATTTATGATAATGGAAAAACACGTTTTCCTGTACAAACCGTAATTCGCCCAAAAACGGAAGAATACCACGATTTTAGAGGATACGCTGGTAAATTATATGGAAATTCTATTAAGGTTGGAGATGCGGTAACGGTTCTTCCTTCTTTGACAGAATCTGTAGTGACAAAAATTCACTTTTTCGACAAACAATTTGATGAAGCAAAGGCAGGTTCTTCGATTACTATCGAATTAGAAAATGATATTAATGTGACCAGAGGCGATATGATTGTAAAATCTAACGAGCTTCCAAAAGTGGAGAAAGATATCGAAACTACTGTCTGCTGGATGGACAGCAAAAAATTAGTAGCTGGCGCTAAATATTATGTACAGCATAATACGAATAGAGTTTTGGCGAAAATTGACAGCGTGAAAAATGTAATCGCAACGGATTATTCTGGTTCAAAAGAAGCTTCTCAATTGTCGATTAACGAAATTGGAGAAGTGAGTATTAAATTGAGTAAAGCTATTTATTTTGATGCTTATACAGATAACAAATCAAATGGAGCTTTTATCTTAATTGATGCAACTACAAATACTACAGCAGGAGTAGGTTTTATTAAATAGTTGATAGTTGATGGTTTTTAGTTGATAGTTATCTGCCAACAACCAAACCAAAAACAACCAACCATAAACTAAAAGAAATGGAAAGTTTTAGAACAGAAATAGAAAACCCGATAGTTCAAAAAGAGATTATCGATTTAGAGAAAAAGATTCATTTATTCCGTGGCGGACAAATTGATGATGAGCGTTTTCGTTCTCTTCGTTTAGCACGTGGAATTTATGGACAGCGTCAGGAAGGCGTGCAAATGATTCGTATCAAATTGCCTTATGGTAAAGTGACCAGCGAACAATTAAGACGTATTACCGATGTATCTGAGGAATATTCTACTGGACGTTTGCACATTACAACGCGTCAGGATATTCAAATTCACTACGTAAGTTTAGACAGAACGCCTGAACTTTGGGCTGATTTGGCCAAAGACGATATCACTTTGCGCGAAGCTTGCGGGAACACTGTTCGTAATATTACAGCAAGTGAATTGGCAGGTGTAGATGTAAACGAACCGTTTGATGTTACACCTTATGCACATGCCATGTTTCAATATTTGTTGAGAAATCCTATCTGTCAGGAAATGGGACGTAAATTCAAAATTTCGTTCTCTTCTTCTGACGAAGATACGGCTTTGAGCTATCTGCACGATTTGGGATTTATTCCAAAACTTAAAGATGGACAAAAAGGTTTTAAAGTAGTTTTTGGTGGAGGTTTAGGTTCACAGCCAGCTCATGCCGAATTGCTTTCAGAATTTATTCCGGTTAACCAAATCATTCCAACAGCAGAGGGAATCATCCGTATTTTTGACAGATACGGTGAACGTGCCAAAAGAATGAAAGCGCGTATGAAATTCTTAATCAAAGAAATGGGAAGAGATGTTTTCCTTGATTTGGTTGCAAAAGAGAAAAAAGCAATCGCTTTTGAAACATACGAAATTGACACTACTGCTTTTGAAGGTGCTATTCCAGAACCATTATTAGAAGTTCCTCAAGTTACAATTGAAGATACACAAGCGTATGAAGCTTGGAAAAAATCAAATGTAATTGCTCAAAAACAAGAGGGTTATTTCGCTATTGGTGTAAAAGTTTTGTTAGGAGATTTTTATATTGATAAAGCAAGATTATTAGCGGATTTAATCAAAAATTACGGAGCTAATGAATTGCGTTTTTCATTAAGACAAAACATTGTAATTCGTAATATAAAAGAAGAGAATTTGCCTTTCTTTTATCAGGAATTAGCCAAATTAGAAATGGTTTCTTTAGGTTACAATACGATTGGTGACATAACGGCTTGTCCAGGTACAGATACTTGTAACTTAGGAATTGCAAGCAGTACAGGAATTGCAGAAGAATTAGAAAAAGTAATCAAAGCCGAATATCCACAATACAGCAACAACAGCGAAATTGAAATCAAAATCAGTGGTTGTATGAACGCTTGTGGACAGCACAATATGTCGGCTATTGGTTTCCAGGGAATGTCAATCAACTCAGGGAAATTGGTAGCGCCAGCGTTGCAGGTTTTATTAGGTGGTGGACGTTTAGGGAACGGAGAAGGACGTTTTGCTGATAAAGTAATCAAAGTGCCAAGCCGTAGAGGCCCAGATGCTTTGCGTGCAATTTTGAATGATTTTGATGCAAACGGAAACGGGCAAAAATTCCTTGATTATTATGATGCCAAAGGAGAGAAATATTTCTATGAAATTTTAAAACCTTTTGCAGATGTAACTAATCTTACCGAAGCTGATTTCGTAGATTGGGGTAATGCTGATAACTACGTAAAAGCGGTTGGAGTTGGAGAATGTGCTGGTGTTGTAATTGATTTAGTAGCGACTTTATTATTAGAAGCGAAAGATAAATTGACTTTTGCACAAGAATCTTTCGAAGAAGGAAAATATTCAGATGCAATCTACCACACTTACGCTGGATTTGTAAATGGTGCAAAAGCATTATTACTTTCTGAAAACGAAAAAACAAATAACCACGCAGGAATCGTTGATTTATTTGATACTGTTTTTGTAGCAACTAATAAAATTGAATTGGCTACTTCTTTCAGAGAATTGGTGTATCAAATCAATGCCGTTGAGCCTTCAGAAGCTTTCGCTAAAAAATACATTCAAGAAGGAATTACCTTTTTTGATACAATTGAAAAATATAGAGCCAAAGATTTAGCTGATGCTTAATACCATTCAACCCAAAGTAACTTTAGTAGGCGCAGGACCTGGTGACCCAGATTTGCTTACGCTAAAAGCTGTAAAAGCACTTGCTAAAGCGAATGTGGTGTTGTATGATGCTTTGGCAAATGACGAAATATTAGCGTATGCTCCGAAAGAATCGATTAAGATTTTTGTTGGAAAAAGAATAGGAAATCACGCCTATACGCAAGACCAAATCAATCAATTGATTGTTGATAATGCGCTTACGTATGGTCATGTGGTGAGATTAAAAGGTGGTGATCCATTTATTTTTGGACGCGGAAGTGAAGAAATAGAATACGTAGAAAGCTTTGGAATTCCTACATTTGTAGTACCCGGAATTTCATCTGTAATTGCAGTTCCTGCGAGTCAGGGAATTTCCATTACGAAAAGAGGTATTTCAGAAAGTTTTTGGGTAATCACGGGCACAACTTCCGATAGAAGTTTGTCTGATGATGTTGCTCTTGCTTCAAAATCATCAGCGACTGTTGTAATTTTGATGGGAATGAGTAAACTATCACAAATTGTTTCATTATTTCAAAAGGAATCCAAAGGAGAAACTCCGATTGCTATTATTCAAAACGGAACTACTCCAGATGAAAAAATAGGAATTGGAACAATTAACACGATTGAAGAAATAGTAGCTCAAAACAAATTAAGTTCACCAGCGATTATCGTTATTGGAGAAGTGGTGAAAGAAAGCAATAAAATAAAAGGTTTTTACGAAGAATTTGTATCCGCTGAAATTAAATTATAATGGAAGAAAGAAATGAATTATATCCAGTGTTTTTAAAATTACACAACATGAATGTGTTGATTGTTGGTGGAGGAAATGTTGGGTTAGAAAAGTTGTCTTTTATGTTGAAATCAAGTCCGAATGCCAATGTTGAGGTAGTAGCGACAAAGTTCTTACCCGAATTGGAAGCATTAGCAGAAAAACATCCTTCAGTTAAATTGACTCAAGCGAAGTTCAAGAAAAAAATGCTCAAGAAACGCCACATGGTTATTGCTTGTACCGATGATTTGAAAGTAAACAAGCGAGTTTATGATTTGTCTCGAAAGCGTTATTTGATTTGTAATATTGCCGATACACCGCCATTATGCGACTATTATTTAGGCGGAATTGTGACCAAAGGAAACGTAAAAATCGCCATTTCGACCAATGGAAAATCGCCAACAACAGCCAAAAGGCTACGGGAGTTTTTCGAAGAAGTAATTCCTGAGGATGTTAATAAAATGGTCGAGAACCTAAACGAATACAGAAAAACGCTAAAAGGAAATTTCGAAGAAAAAGTGAATAGAATGAACGAAATTACCGAAGCGTTAAAAAATAAAAAAGGATAAAAAATAATAAGAAAGGTTTATTTTCATGCATCAGGTTTTAACCCATCATGGAATCAAAGAAATAACTAAATGAAATTCGGTGATAAAAATCACCTACAGAAATTAAAATCATCAGTTCATTTGCAGTTCATTAAATAATAATAAAGGTAAAATTTAAATATAATGGTTAAAACAGACATACTTATAATAGGAGCCGGACCAACAGGTCTATTCGCAGTTTTTGAAGCAGGATTATTAAAATTAAAATGTCATATTCTTGACGCTTTGCCACAACCAGGCGGACAGCTTTCAGAATTATATCCAAAGAAACCTATCTACGATATTCCTGGGTTTCCAGAAGTATTGGCTGGAGATTTAGTTGATGGTTTAATGGAGCAAATTAAGCAGTTCGAACCAGGATTTACCCTTGGTGAACGTGCCGAAACCATTGAAAAACAAGAAGACGGAAGTTTTATCGTTACTTCCAATAAAGGAAAGAAATTCCACGCACCTGTTATTGCCATTGCAGGTGGGTTAGGAAGTTTCGAACCAAGAAAACCGCTTATCGAAGATATCGAGTTTTACGAAGACAAAGGAATTAAATACTTCATCAAGAATCCAGAAAAATTCAGAGACAAAAGAGTGGTGATTTCAGGAGGTGGAGATTCAGCTTTGGACTGGAGTATTTTCTTGGCCAATGTAGCTTCTGAGGTAACTTTGATTCACAGAAGAAACGAATTCCGTGGTGCTTTAGATTCAGTTGAAAAAGTTCAGGAATTAAAAAATGCTGGAAAAATCAGAATGATTACTCCAGGAGAAGTAGTTGGTTTAAACGGAGCTGAGCATTTAGAATCTGTAGATGTAGATATCGATGGTGCCCACATGAACATTCCAACGGATTATTTCATTCCACTTTTTGGTCTTACTCCAAAATTAGGTCCAATCGCTGACTGGGGATTGGAAATCGAAAAAAATGCAATCAAAGTAAACAACGCTTTAGATTATCAAACAAATATCCCTGGAATTTTCGCCATCGGCGACGTAAACACGTACCCAGGAAAACTAAAATTGATTCTTTGTGGATTCCACGAGGCCACTTTAATGTGCCAAGCTGCTTACCAAATTATCAATCCAGGTAAAAAATATGTGATGAAATACACCACCGTTTCCGGAGTTGATGGATTCGACGGAACTCGTAAAGAAGCTCCAAAAGCTGTTGTAAAAGCGATAGTTTAAAAAAGAGTTACTGAGTTACTAAGTTGCTAAGTTACTGAGTTTTTTAGGTTCTAAGATTTTAGCTTAGACTTTGAAATTCAGAAACTCAGCAACTTTTTTTTAACTTAGAATCTTAGGAACTCAGCAACTTAGAAACTTAAAAAAAAAACTTGTAAGTCGCAAGGCTATTTCATAACTTTGCGCCGTTCCTAATTTTATTGAACGTTATCACGAAAGGCGGAGGGAAAAGACCCAATGAAACCTTAGCAACCTCCCGTCCTTACGAGAAAGGTGCTACATTCTACCAAGCATAGCTCGGATAGATAACACAAGATACATCCCCGTATTTTTCAAACCTTTTCCAGATAACATTTTGATAATTTTTTAGAGCGAATGATGGTTGCATTTTTGCCATCAAAGTTCCCGCTGTACACTATATCTTTTATGCTGAACCCCAGCATAAAAGGATGCCGTTTCCATCGGAGCTAAAAGGCTAAGAATTGTGATTTTTTGGGAACCTAATTTTATTGGGTCATCCTGCAAGGTTTTTAGAACCTTGTAGGTATTCTGAGAATTTATATACCTACAAGGTTCTAAAAACCTTGCAGGAAAACAAATTGAGAAGTATAAAACAATAATAAAAAGCTTTGCGCCTTTGCGTCTTTGCGAGAAATAAAACATAAAATGTCAAAAATTCAAGAAGAAATAAAAAAGAGAATTCTCGTGCTAGACGGAGCAATGGGAACCATGCTGCAACGATATAATTTCTCCGAAGAAGATTTTCGAGGCGAACGATTCAAAGACTTCCCACATCCGCTGAAAGGGAACAATGATTTATTATCCCTGACGCAGCCTCAGGCAATCAAAGCCGTTCACGCTGCTTATTTTGAAGCAGGAGCCGATATTGTAGAGACGAATACTTTTTCAGGAACTACCATAGGTATGGCCGATTATCATTTGGAAGATTTGGTATATGAGTTAAACTACGAATCGGCAAGATTGGCCCGTGAAGTAGCCGACGAATTCACCGCCAAAAATCCAGATAAACCTCGTTTTGTTGCTGGTTCAATAGGACCAACAAACCGTACGGCAAGTATGTCTCCCGATGTAAATGACCCAGGATACAGAGCCGTAACTTTTGATGATTTGCGTATTGCTTACAAACAGCAAGTCGAAGCCTTAATGGATGGCGGCAGTGATTTACTTTTGGTAGAAACTATTTTCGATACATTAAATGCCAAAGCTGCGCTTTTCGCCATCGAAGAAGTAAAGGAAGAACGCAATCTAGATATTCCAATCATGGTTTCGGGAACAATTACCGATGCATCAGGAAGAACACTTTCAGGACAAACGGTAGAAGCATTCTTGATTTCGGTTTCGCATGTTCCGTTGTTGAGCGTAGGTTTCAATTGCGCCCTTGGTGCCGATTTATTAAAACCCTATCTGCAGACATTGTCGCAGCATACTTCATTCAACGTTTCAGCACATCCAAACGCAGGATTGCCAAACGCCTTTGGAGAATACGACGAAACGCCAGAGCAGATGCAGGCTTTTATCAAAGAATATTTAGATGATAATTTAGTAAACATCATAGGAGGCTGTTGCGGAACAACGCCAGATCATATTCGTTTAATTGCCGAAGCTGCAAGTGAATATAAGCCGAGGGTTTCTACTGCGGTGATGTAATTCCGGCAGAGACGCAATTTATTGCGTCTAACACAGAAGTAATTCATAACGATAGCTTATCGTCAGTTGCCGACTGACGAATTGGAAATTTCCTAGAGATAAATTATTCATAGGAAGAGAAATAAATTTTGATTGAATTGAAAAAAAGAAATCTTCAAAAGGTTTGAGGATTTTCTTGAAAAAAATAATAGGTTACAATTTGTAATTAATTGAAATAAACAATGAGCCTAGAAAAGCAACCATATAGTGAATTAATTGGTAAAATTGGCGGTTTGTTACAGCAAGGAAGACAACAGGCTTTGCAATCGGTCAATACTATTTTGGTGCAGACTTATTGGTTTATTGGACAACATATTGTAGAGTTTGAACAAAACGGAAATCAAAAGGCGGAATATGGCAGTCAATTGTTTGAACGCCTTTCGAATGATTTAACGTTTGCACATGGCAAAGGTTTTAGCAGATCAAACCTTTTGTATATGCGTAAGTTATACTTGTCTTTTCCAATAAGTGAGACACTGTCTCACTTATTGACTTGGAGTCATTATTTTGAAATTTTGAAAGCCGATTCAGAGTTGGAAATTAGTTTTTACAGCAAACAATGCGAACATGAAAGATGGAGTGTGAGGGAACTAAAACGCCAAATAAAAAGTTCGTTGTTTGAAAGATTGGCTTTAAGCAAAGACAAGGAAGGAGTTTTGAAATTGGCAAAAGAAGGACACATTGTAGAAAATCCTGAAGACCTGATAAAGGATCCTTTTGTATTGGATTTTCTGAATATCCCAGAGCAATATCAATATTTAGAAAATGAACTAGAAGAAAAAATCATTTCCAATCTGCAGCAGTTTATTATGGAAATGGGTAAGGGATTTGCTTTTATTGGCAGACAATATCGAATGAGTATTGGAGGAAAACATTTCTATTTGGATTTACTTTTTTATCATAGAATACTAAAATGTTTTGTTTTGGTAGATTTGAAGCGAGGAGAAATAGATCACCAAGATATTGGTCAAATGAATCTGTATTTGAATTATTTCAAAAAGGAAGAAGCAACAGAAGGAGACAATGAGCCAATAGGAATTGTTTTGGGTGCGCATAAAAACCATATTTTAGTTGAATATGCTACAGATAGTATTACCAATAAAGTCTTGTTGAGCAAGTATCAATCGTATTTGCCTGACAAAAAAACACTTCAAAATCAATTGGATAAATTATTGGAAAATTAAATGTATTGGAGAATACCGCGTGAGGGATAGCAGTGAAAAGCCCACAGTCTCGTCCTTTTTGACGAGACGAGGACTTGAAACGGATAGCCCGACCCTTGTGGTCACGCCCAAAATAGAAATACTTTCAAGGCTTTAGAAACCTTGAAAAAAACATAGAATAAAAACTCAGAATCTAAGCATCTTAGAAACTCAGTAACTCAAAAAAGAAATGAAAGAAAAAAGAAGAAACCTTGTATTGTCGGGATTAGAACCGTTAATCATCACGCCGGAAAGCGTATTTGTGAATGTTGGGGAGCGTACCAATGTGACGGGTTCCAGAAAGTTCCTTCGATTGATCAAGGAGGAAAAATATGAGGAAGCGCTCGATATTGCGAGACAGCAGGTAGAAGGCGGGGCGCAGATTGTCGATATCAATATGGACGAGGGGATGCTTGACGGTGTATATGCGATGACCAAATTCCTGAATCTGATTGCTGCCGAGCCGGATATTTCGCGTGTACCGCTTATGATCGACAGTTCGAAGTGGGAAATCATTGAGGCTGGTTTGAAAGTCGTGCAGGGGAAATGTGTGGTTAACTCGATTTCGTTAAAGGAAGGAGAAGAGGCTTTTATCCATCATGCTCAGTTAATAAAACGCTACGGTGCGGCGGCCATTATTATGGCTTTTGACGAAGTAGGACAAGCTGATAACTTTGAGCGCAGAGTTGAAATCTGCCAGCGTTCGTATGATATTTTGGTAAATAAAGTTGGTTTTCCTCCGCAGGATATCATCTTCGATCTGAACATATTTCCAGTGGCAACTGGTATGGAAGAACACCGTTTGAATGCTTTGGATTTCTTTAGAGGAACCAAATGGGTTCGCGAGCATCTGCCTCACGCGCACATCAGTGGCGGGGTGAGTAACGTTTCGTTTTCGTTTCGAGGGAATGATGTGGTGAGAGAAGCGATGCACTCGGTTTTCCTATATCATGCGATTCAGAACGGAATGACGATGGGAATTGTAAATCCGGAGATGCTGACGATTTATGACGATATTCCAAAAGATTTGCTGGAGTATGTTGAAGATGTAATTTTGGACAGACGTGATGATGCTACAGAACGTTTGCTGGATTTTGCCGACAGTGTAAAAGGAGAGGGAAAAACCAATGAAAAAGCGGTACAGGAGTGGCGTTCAGGAACTTTTCAGGAACGTATCACACACGCTTTAGTAAAAGGGATTGATGAATTTATTGAGGTTGATGTTGAAGAAGCAAGATTGGCAGCCACGAAACCTATCGAAGTAATTGAAATCAACCTGATGACGGGAATGAACGTTGTTGGTGATTTGTTTGGTTCGGGGAAAATGTTTTTACCGCAGGTGGTAAAATCGGCCCGTGTTATGAAAAAAGCGGTGGCTTATTTACTGCCTTTTATTGAAGCTTCAAAACAAGCGGGTGACAAACAAGGTAACGGAAAAATCCTGATGGCAACTGTAAAAGGCGACGTACACGATATTGGTAAAAATATTGTTTCTGTGGTATTGGCTTGTAACAATTATGAGATAGTAGATTTAGGCGTAATGGTGCCTCCCGAAAAAATTGTTGCAGCTGCTATCGAACACAACGTAGATATTATTGGATTGAGCGGACTGATCACGCCGTCGTTGGATGAAATGGTCTATCTCGCAAAAGAATTGGATAAAAGAGATATTACCATTCCAGTGATGATTGGGGGAGCAACGACTTCGCGTGCGCATACAGCTGTGAAAATTGCACCGCAATACAAATCGACTGTGATTCACGTAAATGATGCTTCGAGAGCGGTTACCGTGGCCGGAAATTTATTGGATCATAACCGAAAAATATATGCAAGCGATATTCGTGCCGAATACGATGCGTTTAGAGAAACTTTCCTGAACCGTTCGCGCGACAAGAATTTCCTAACAATCGAACAGGCTCGTAAAAACAAATTACAATTGGATTGGAAACATTTCGAACCTGTTAAGCCAAAAGTGATTGGCGAACAGATTATCGAAGTGGATTTGGATGTACTGGTTCCTTATATTGACTGGACTCCGTTTTTCAGAACTTGGGAATTGTTCGGGAAATACCCTGCGATTTTGACTGATGATGTTGTAGGCGAACAAGCTACTTCTGTTTTTAAAGATGCGCAGGCAATGTTAGAAGTAATTTTGAAAGAAAAGAAATTACAGGCAAAAGGTATTTACGGAATTTTCCCTGCGAATCAAATCAATGATGATGATATTGAGCTGACAGATGAAAACGGAAAGTCATTACAGACATTTTTGACTTTGCGTCAGCAGTCACAAAAAACAAAAGGAGCTCCAAATATCGCATTGGCCGATTTTATTGCTCCAAAAGACAGCGGAAAAGTGGATTATATGGGAGCGTTCTGCGTAACCACTGGTTTTGGTGTTGACGAATGGGCGGCCGAATTCGAAAAAGATCTGGACGATTACAATTCGATTATGGTTAAAGCTTTGGCAGATCGTTTCGCAGAAGCATTCGCCGAATATCTGCACGAAAAAATCCGTAAGGAAATCTGGGGTTATGCATCGGATGAGGTGTTGAGCAAAGAAGCACTTATTGACGAAGATTATAAAGGAATCCGTCCGGCACCGGGTTATCCTGCCTGTCCGGATCACTTGGAAAAACCAACCATTTGGAAACTTTTGAATGTAGAAAAAGAAATAGGAGTAACCTTAACCGAAAGTATGGCAATGTGGCCGGCTTCATCGGTTTCGGGATATTATTTTGGAAATCCTGACAGTAAGTATTTTGGTCTTGGAAAAATAAAAGAAGATCAAGTTATTGATTACGCCAAAAGAAGAAACGTTCCAACGGATTACGCAATGAAATGGCTGAATCCTAATATTGCAGATTAAAAATAGTCATAAAGTCAAAAGTCATAAAGTCTCAAAGGATATGGCTTTCGAAATTCAAACTTTAAGATTAAAAATATCGTTGATTAAAAATATAGTCGTAAAAGGCATAAAGAGAGTGACTTTTGACTTTCGACTTTCAAACTTTAAGACCTAATAATGAAAGTAACAGAACATATAGAAAAAGCCAAAGGAGAAACATTATTTTCTTTCGAAATTATACCGCCTCAAAAAGGGAAAAGCATTCAGGAACTGTATGACAATATCGATCCGCTGATGGAGTTCAAACCGCCATTTATTGATGTAACTACTTCCCGTGAGGAATATATTTACATTGACAAAGGAAATGGTCTGCTGGACAAAAAACTGACCAGAATGCGTCCGGGAACTTTGGGGATTTGCGCTTCTATTAAGCATAAATACCAAGTGGATACCGTGCCACATTTGCTTTGCGGAGGATTTACCAAAGAAGAAACTGAGTATATGCTGGTGGATTGTCATTACTTGGGGATCAACAACGTAATGGCGCTTCGCGGTGATGCAATGAAAGATGAACAGTCTTTTGTGCCAAAAGAGGGAGGAAATAATTTTGCAGTGGATTTAGTTACACAAATCAATCAGCTGAATTGCGGAAAATATCTGCATGATGTTATGGATATCGATAACAAAGCAGATTTTTGCATTGGTGTGGCAGGCTATCCGGAGAAACATTTAGAATCCCCTTCTTTGCAGACTGATTTGAAAAGATTAAAAGAAAAAGTAGATGCAGGTGCCGATTATGTGGTGACACAAATGTTTTTTGACAATTCTAAATATTTCGAATTTGTAAAAAAAGCAAGAGAAATGGGAATTACAGTTCCAATCATTCCAGGAATCAAGCCTATTGCGGTACAAAAACATCTGCAGATTTTACCTCAGATTTTCAGAATAGATTTGCCGGAAGATTTGATAAATGCTGTTGATAATTGTAAAAACAATGCTGAAATCCGTCAAGTAGGAATCGAATGGGCTATTCAGCAGTCTATCGAACTGAAAGCGGCGGGAGTTCCTGTTCTGCATTATTATTCAATGGGGAAATCAGAAAACATCAGACAGATAGCGAGCCAGATTTTTTAAATAAAGGATTATTGTTAATTTCAAATTGAATACCCGATTGGTTATTATTAACCGATCGGGTATTTTTTTAATCTTAAATAAAAGATTAGTAGCCTAACCGCTCGATGAAATAAAAAAAGAACCACATAGACACATAGATTTAATCACTCGTCAAAGAATAGATAGAAATAGCTCTATTTTTCACATAGATTGAATATATGAAACAGTAAAACGTCTATCAAAGTTTTTTTAAACATAAAATGGTTAAAAATAATTTTATCCAACGAGTTAACCCAACTTCCATTAAAATTTAAAAAGGTATTAAGAGAGTTATCGAAATAATTAGGATGCACGGCATTCACATTTAAAAAAAGATAAACACGAATTTCACCAATTAACACTAATTCTTATCAAAATTGAAATCAAATTTTACAACTTTTACAGTTTCGAATATTTTGTGTAATTAAACAGCGATCTTAATTCGTGCAAATTAGTGTAATTCGTGTTAGAAACTTTTAAAAGCGAATGCCGTGATTAGGATGCGGTAAATTATAAATGTTTTGTAGTATATTTAGGAGTTGTTATTTTTTAAAAAGTCTTGAATGAAAACAATGCTGAAACTATATATCTGTTTATTTTTTTTAACTATTTGCTGTAAAGGTTCTGCTCAGGAAAATGGTTTGAAAATTTTTCTATGGGAAAATGGTGCTCCGGGTTTTGAAAATCGTAAAAATGAGCCAGAACAAGCCAAAGACTGGTGGGTAAGAAACATTCATAATCCATCGATAACGGCTTATTTTCCAGAAAAACCAAATGGTATGGCTGTTCTCATTTGCCCAGGTGGAGGTCATGAAAATTTGGTTTTTAACTCCGAAGGGAAAGATGCAGCGGCGTATTTTACTAGTATTGGCGTAACTGCTTTTGTCCTTAAATACCGTTTAGCAAGAGAAGCTGGATCTCCTTATAAATTGGAAATTCATGTCAAGCAGGATGTAGAAAGAGCGATGCGTTTGATAAGAAGCAAAGCGGTCGAATTTAAAATTGATCCAAACAGAATAGGCGTAATGGGATTTTCTGCCGGAGGAGAAGTAGCAGCCATGGTCGCTTATAATTCTAAAAATACATTAGAAAATGGTTCAGACGCTGTCGATAAACAAGATGCACAGCCTAATTTTCAAATATTGATATATCCCGGTCCATTATTTATTCCTAAAGAAATCAAGTCCGATGCTCCTCCTGCATTTTTATGTGCAGCAAATGATGATCTCTGCTGTTCTTCGCCTATTGTAGAACTGCTGAATGGGTACCGCAAAGCAAATGTTTCAGTAGAAATGCATTTGTATTCCAAAGGCGGACATGCTTTTAATATGGGCAAAAGAGCGAAAACCAATGCGTTGAAAACATGGCCGCAGCGATTAACAGATTGGTTTGAGGATAATAATTATTTTTTGAAGCAGTAAATAATTGGATATATAAGTCCTGCTCTTCCCTAAATCTTTCCTTATTAAAAAAGACAAAGGCAATTGATGGCCAGCTAGGAGCAGAGAATAGTTTTTTAGCTGTTATTAATAATTTAAGAACTGCTAAATGACTAATTTTGGAGCGTCACATTAAAATACTATATTTGATTTTATTATCATAGATTTTTCCCCAATGAAACCTATTTACTATACTTTTTTAGCGGCAGTAATTACAATAACGTCTTGTAAAAACAATGATGAAGAAAAGGATAAGTCTATTCCAAAAGTAATCACGCCATTTACGCAGCAAACAGCTGTTACTGCACAGACTAGTCAGCAGACTGCTCCGCAACAGCATAATTTATTTCACGAAAATAACGCTGTTGGGACTCCATCAGTCGCAGCAGGTGTAAATCCGGCACACGGACAGCCAAATCACCGTTGCGATATTCCAGTGGGAGCTCCATTGAATTCTCCAGTTAACGGGACAGCTGCTCCGCAGACCAATCAGGTGCCGATGCAGCCACAAGTTCAGACTATAACACAATCTGTCGTAAAAACGCCAAGAGGAATGAATCCGCCTCACGGACAGCCAAATCACCGCTGTGATATTCCAGTAGGGGCACCATTAAACTCAAAACCTGCTGCAACGGCATCAACAGCTGTAACACCAGCACCAGCCTCCGGTGTAGTAAGTAAAAATATTACTGTTCAGCCTCCAGTTCCAGAATTATTATCCACAAGTTCCACAAATGTTGAAACTGCAGACGGAATGAATCCACCACATGGAAAACCAGGACACCGCTGTGATATTGCTGTTGGAGCACCTTTACCCAAAAGTTAGTTTTTGGAGAATATTTCAATGAAAAGAGTCATGCAGATTTATTGGTTTCAAATGTAGGCTAGAACCTGTAATTTCACTGTATTTTCTTTTTAGGTTTTAAAAAGACTGTCACAAATTGCTAATTGTGCAATTTGTGGCAAATAAATAAGCCCAACAGCCTTACAAACTTTAAGTCTGCTAACCAAACTGTTGATATCAAGTCCATACGCAGTTTATTTTTTAATAGATAAGTATTTAATTTCTATCGATTAATAGTACTGACTGGTATAAGATTTTTGAAAATATATTTCTTATAAGGTAGTTTTACTTTATTAAACTACTCTGTTTTGAATTTCAAATACCTTATTACACTGCTGATTAGCGTTTTTTTATTCCCTCAATTGCATGCTCAGTTATGTACAGGCAGTTTGGGTGACCCTGTTGTTAAATTAGATTTTGGTTCAGGAACGTCGATTCACGGAAGTGCATTAGGGACAGGGATTACGAGTTATACTTATACTACAGCAAATTTTCCAAGCGATGGTTCCTATACCGTCGAAAGTACTACAAATACGCCCGGAACTTGGTGGACAACCACAGATCATACAGGCGGAGGGTACATGATGGTGGTTAATGCCAGTTTTTCGACTACTGATTATTTTTATAAAAATACGGTTTCGGGTTTGTGCGCAGGCACTACTTATGAGTTTGCCGCCTGGATTATGAATCTTTTGAGAAGCCAGGATAATAGTCCGCCTAATATCACTTTTACAATTGAATCAGCTGACGGAACAATTTTAGGTACATATAATACAGGTAATATTGGGCTGTCAAGCAGTGCTGTATGGAAACAATACGGATTTTTTTTTACGACTCCTTCGGGTGTTGATACTGTTGTGATCCGAATGCGGAATAACAAAGCGGGTGCTGCTCCGGGGAATGATATTGCTTTGGATGATATTACTTTCAGAGCCTGCGGGCCTACTGTAACTTCGGAAATTGTTGATCAGTCGGTAACTAATTTAGATGTATGTGAGGGTGAATCAAAATCGATAACACTTAGTGGTTCTGTCTCATCTTCTGCTTATACAACGGTTGGTTATCAATGGCAGAACAGTACTGACGGAGGAATAACATGGGCTGATATTCCGGGAGCAAATAATGCTGCTTATACTTTTGTCTCAGGTGCTGTGGGTACTTATAAATACCGGTTGGCAACTGCAGACAGTTCGAATATCAGCTCGACTAACTGCCGTGTTTTTTCTAACGAAATAACGATTAATGTAAAATCAGGACCGATATCGCCCACTGTAGAAACAATACAGCCCAATTGTGATGTGCCTTCGGGAACGATTACTGTAACAGCACCAGCAGGACTTTTGTATAGTGTGGATGGTGTAAATTATCAGTCATCGATGACTTTTTCAGGTTTGGCTGGCGGTGATTATAAGGTTACTGCAAAAAGTTCCAGCTGTGTTTCGAGTCCCGTTGCGGCTCATATTAATTTGAAAGCTGTTTCTAGTGCTGTCCCTGCGATAGATATTATTCAGCCTGTAATTTGTAACAACCCTTTTGGTACGATCACAGTTACCAGTTTGGATGCTGAGTATAGTTTTGATGATGGATTAACTTGGCAGACCAGTAATGTAAAGACAGGATTTCTTCCTGGCGAATATTTGGTCAAAACTCGAAATAGCAGTTTATGTGAAAAAACGGCAATCACCGCCACGATTCTTGTTCCGCCAGGATATCCGCCAACACCGACAGTGAGCGTTACACAGCCAGATTGCAGTACATCAACAGGAACTATAATTGTTTCAGATAATGCAGCTTCATATAGTTTTGACGGAGGACAGAACTGGACTGCAAGCCCTAGTAAAACGGGTTTAGTCCCAAATATTTATCCAGTTTTGATAAAAAACACAATTGGATGTATTTCGCTAGTGGCAAATGAAGTCGAAATCAAAGCTTTTGTAAATACCGAACCGCTTCCAACAGCAGCTACACAGACTTTTTGTGTACAGCAAAATGCAGCTATTGGCGACATTGCTATATCCGGAACAAATGTTAAATGGTACGATGCTGTTACCAATGGAAATTTGCTGGCTGGTACAACAATACTGCAGAGTAAAACATATTATGCATCTCAGACAATAACGACATGCGAAAGCTTACGTCTTCCTGTAGTAGTGAACATTCAAAAAACTCCAGTTCCAGCGGGAGATTCAGTGCAGAATTTTTGTATCACACAAAAACCATCAATTGCTAATTTAGCAGTTATGGGCTCATCAATAATCTGGTATGATCAGGCAGCAGGCGGAACAGTTCTGCCAGTTACTACAAATTTAGTAAATGGAGTAACCTATTATGCAAGCCAAACGGTTAACGGCTGTGAAAGCATCAGCAGGCTGGCAGTTTCGGCATCGATAGTTGTTCCAAGTCTGGCTGTAAATGATACTGCAGATTTTATTTGTGATAGCGCAGGCGACAGTTCGGAACAAGTAGACTTAATGGTTTATAATTCAAAAATAGCTTCTTGCAGCAGCTGTACTTTTACGTATTTTACATCATTGTCCGGAGCAGAAAATCAATCTGCAGCCGATCAGATTACTGCTTCTGCAAATTATAATCTGGCATCTGGGACTTCAATAGTGTATGTCCGAATTGATTCTAATGATAAATGTTATCAAATTGGCAGGCTGACTCTGACACTCGTGAATGAGCCAGTTATTTCAATACCCGACAGTATTCCTGTCTGCGAAAATTATGATATTACTATAAATGCAGGTACTGGTTTTGACAGTTATTTGTGGTCAACTTTGGAAACTACTCCTTCTATAAAGATTTCAAATGCGGGAGCTTATTCGGTGACAGTAACTCAGAATCATGGGAATACAGTTTGTTCCGCAGTTAAGAATTTTATGGTAGTGTTATCTAATGTGGCTGTAGTAACTACCGAAACCCAAGATTGGACAGATACCGAAAATGTTATTGCTGTGTATGTTTCCAGTTCAAGCGTAGGGAACTACGAATATTCGCTGGACGGAATTACGTATCAGGACAGTAATACTTTTTCGGGATTATTAAGCGGAGATTATATGGTTTATGTCCGAGACAAAAATGGATGCGGCATAACCAGTCAGGAAGTTTATATTTTGAATTATCCAAAATTTTTCACGCCTAATGGAGATGGATATAATGACAGCTGGGCAATACGGTTTTCAGCATCTGAGCCCAAACTCATGGTCAAAATATTTGACAGATATGGTAAATTTATTAAAGAACTAAATGCTGCTTCCGCTTGGGACGGTACATATAATGGGCACGAACTGCCTTCTACTGATTATTGGTTTGTTGTAACGAGAGCTAATGGAAAGGTATATAAGGGGCATTTTGCCATGAAAAGATAATTCTGTAAGTTAAGTTGTGTGATTTTGTTATATTAGCGGATTGAATTTATAACTAAAAATTAAAATGAATCCGGCCTTACAGAAAGATTTACAAGATATTGAGAATATCCTTGAACAGGTAAAACAGCATGGAATTGATTTTTTGAATTCTATTGATACTGTTCCAGCTTCCACCCAAAATACTATTGATACGACTGGTAATTTAAATGATTCCGGAATTGGATCATTGGCTGCACTGGAAGTATTCAAAAAGCGTTTAGCTCCCTTGATGGTTTCGCAGGCAGGACCTCGGTATTGGGGTTTTGTTACTGGAGGGGCAACTCCAGCTTCGATTGCGGGTGATTGGTTAACGACTATTTACGATCCAAATGCACAGGCGGTAAAAGCTCAGGGAGGTGTTTCGGCTTTGGTAGAATTTGAAACTATTAATTTTTTGCTGCAGTTATTGGGGCTGCCAAAATCATTTTTGGGCGGATTTGTAACTGGCGCTACAATGTCAAATTTCACTTCTTTGGCGGTAGCCCGACAATGGCTTGGAAAGCAATTAGGGCATGATTTTGCAAAAGAAGGGGTTACAGTTCCTCTAAATATTCTTACCGCTACACCGCATTCTTCTTCGATAAAATGTTTGGCCATGCTGGGAATCGGAAGCCAGAATTTCACCAAAATAAAAACAATTGAAGGCAATCGGGAAGCCATTGATGTTTCTGATTTAGAACAGAATATAAAAAACTTAAAAGGGCAGCCTTTTATTCTAATATCAAGTGCAGCAACAGTAAATACAGCCGATTTTGATGATTTCACTGCGATTTCAAAACTCAAAGAGGAATATAATTTTTGGTGGCATATAGATGCTGCTTTTGGCGGTTTTGCTGCCTGTTCTCCCAAGTATCAGCACTTGGTATACGGCTGGGAAAATGCAGACAGCATCACGATCGATTGTCATAAATGGCTGAATGTTCCTTACGAAAGTGCTTTTTATCTGATAAAAGAGCAGCATAAAAACCTTCAGGTAGAAACGTTTCAAAACTCAAATGCACCTTATTTGGGTGATCCTTTGGAGAATTTCAATTACCTGAATTTCCTTCCTGAGAATTCCCGACGTTTAAAAGCGCTGCCGGTTTGGTTTTCGCTTGTAGCGTATGGAAAACAGGGATTTCAGGATATAGTAGAAAACAGTATCGAGATGGCACAACAGTTTGATGCTTTCATATCACAAAGTCAAAATTTCGAATTATTGGCACCAACCCGTCTGAATAATGTTTGTTTTTCTTTGGCGGGAGACCACAATCAGGAAAAAGTAAATTTGTTTTTAACGCATCTTAATGATAAAGGCAAAGTATTTATGACGCCTACAGTTTATCAGAATAGAAAAGGAATCCGCGCTTCGTTTGTGAATTGGAGAACGACAGAGTTAGATGTGAAGATTGCAATTGAGTCTTTAAAAGAAACAATTTTGGAGATGGATTTCAGTAGATAAAAATTAAATTAATTTCTAGCGGCTAAAAAGACAAGCTTGTATAAAAAAGTAAATTAGCTTGTCTTTTTATTTGTAAACTGAGGATTAAAATCGACAACAATTATTTAGTAATCTCTCTAAATACAGCTTCTAGATTTTTATTTTTTTGGTTCAATTGTAAAGTCTTCAATCCATTATCATAAGCGAAATCAAAAACGGTCGGGCGCATGTCTTTTTCAGAAACAAAAGTCAGTTCCCAAGAAAACCCATGAGTGTTTTTGAAAGATTTTAAATGCGGAATCTCAGCAATAAGATCTTCTTCTGCTTTCTTGTCAAATTCAACTTCGATTACTTGTTCTTTATCGGCAGAGATTAAATTTTCCAGTTTTTTATCGGCAGCAATTTGTCCTTTGTCAATAATAATTACGCGGTCGCAGATCGCTTCCACTTCCTGCATAATATGTGTCGAAAGGAAAACCGTTTTGTCTTTGCCAACGTTTTTAATTACGTTTCTGATTTCGGCCAATTGATTTGGATCCAGTCCCGTAGTAGGTTCGTCCAGAATCAAAACATCGGGATTATGCAGTAAGGCATTGGCCAGTCCCACACGCTGACGGTAACCTTTGGATAATTGTCCTATTTTTTTATGGCTTTCGTTTTGTAAACCTGTAAGCTGAATCACTTCTTCAATTCTTGATTTTTCTACCTTATATACATCAGCATTGAAAGCCAGATATTCTCTCACATACAAATCCAGATACAGCGGATTATGTTCCGGCAGATAGCCAATAGAAAGCTGTACTGATTTTTCATCAGTGTTTACATCAAATCCGTTCACGAGTGCTACACCAGAATCAGCATTGATATAAGTCGTCAAAATTTTCATCAAAGTTGATTTACCGGCACCATTTGGCCCCAGAAAACCAACAATTTCTCCTTTTTTTACAGAAAAAGAAATATTGTCCAATGCTTTTTGAGCACCGTAACTTTTCGAAATGTTTTTTACTTCTATTGACATAAAATTTTATTTACTGCAAAAGTAATTAGAAAATAGATAGTTCTCTATGAATCGGAAAAATTTATGCTAATTGACAGCTAACATACCTATTCAATACAGCTTACACAGATGTTAATTGTGTGAAAATTAGTAAATACTGGCACAGTTCTTGTTAAGAGATTACTAATTTTTAACAAACAAAATAAATAAATTATGAAAAAAATGCTACTTGTTATTGCTTTAGCTGTGGTAAGCTTTGCAAATGCTCAAAAAGGTACTTACTTTGTATCTGGAAATGTGAGCTTTTGGTCTAGTAAAGATTCTAATAATTCAAGTGAAAGTAAGACTGATAGATTCGGTTTTTCTCCGAGAATAGGATATCAGTTCAAGGATAATTGGACTGTCGGGATTGAATCTGGATTTTCATCTGATAAAAATGTATATACTTATCAAGAAAATGCAATGAATAATCAAGAAAGAATAAGTAAAAACTACTCAGTTGGAGCTTTTGTCAGATATTCAAAATCACTTAGTCAAATGTTTTTGCTGTATGCTGATTTAGGCGCAGGTTACAAGAACAGTAAAGAAACTAACACTAATTCTTTTTCTAATCCAGTTACTTTTACAAATACGTTTGATGGCGTTTATGCAGGTTTTGCACCCGGTTTATTTTTAAATATTAAAAACAATTTTGGATTAAATTTTGGTATTGGCGGATTAACATATTCAAACACAAAGAGTGATCAAAATAATGGAAAGAACAGTAATTTTTATTTCAATTTTGGACAGTCATTTAATATAGGACTTTCAAAAAATTTCTAGTCTATCTTATTTTAAAAAAGCATCCGTTTTTGCGGATGCTTTTTATTGGTCTCAAATAGAGTTTAAAACTATGCACTTTCAGTGCATCTTGCTTTAGCTTCTAAAAAAGTTTTTGCCACAGATTTCAAGAAAGTGGTGTGACTTTGACAAAGAGTTGCTAACTTGTGTAAGCGTGTGAAGCCTATTTGTAAAATGGTGAATCTATCCCCTCACAGATTTTGGTAGAAATGTAAAAAGGCCTCTGGTAGGAGGCCCTTTGAGACAATTAATGATGAAACATTTTGTTATCTCGTATAGAATAATTTTAGCAAAGATATTACATTTCCTCGCATTTTTAAAAAACAGATTTATGGAAAATTTTAAAAAAATGCAAGTTTTAAATACAAATGCGGCAGGAATTGATGTTGGTTCCCGATCTCATTTTGTTGCAGTTGGACAAGAAGACAATCAAATTAAAGAGTTCAATGTTTATCGATCGGGACTAACTGAATTAGTTGTTTTTCTTAAAACGAATCAAATCAAAACCATTGCCATGGAATCCACTGGGAGTTATTGGCAATCTTTATTCATGCTATTACAAAGTGAAGGATTTGAAGTTATTTTGGTTCAAGGAACCCAAACAAAAAACTTGAAAGCAAAAACCGATGTAAAAGATGCTCAATGGATACAGAAATTGCATTCATTAGGATTATTGAGAGGATCTTTCCTTCCTTGCGAAAGTACTTTGCAAATTCGAACGTTACATCGACATGGCGAAAGTTTGGTGGAAGAAAGTGTTAAATATGTAAACAAAATGCAAAAAGCATTACGCTTAATGAATTTTCGATTAGATGTTGCTATAAGCGATATTGTAGGAGTTTCAGGCATTCGAATCATCAAATCTATTTTGTCTGGAGAAACATCTGGTGAAAAATTGGCTGAGAATTGCGACAAACCAGTAAAGAAAAGCAAGGAGGAAATAGCGGATGCTTTACAAGGAAAAATCAATCCTGAATTATTACATGAATTATCGGATTGTTTTGATATTTATCTTTTTATACAAGAAAAAATAAAGAAAAACAGCCTAAAGATAAATGAAGTTTTACAACAGCAGACACAAGAAATTGTCTTACCTGAGAATATCGAAATGGTAAAAAAGAACAGAAGTCGAAAAAAAGAAATACAACTGGATGTTCAATCTCATTGCTGCAAATTATTTGGTGTAGATTTATTTGCTATCGAATGCATTAGCGAAGGAACAGTTGCAAGTTTTTTGGCAGAAGTAGGAACTGATATTTACAAATTTCAAACAGCAAAACAATTTGTAAGCTGGCTTCGATTAGCTCCTAATAATAAAATTAGCGGAGGGAAAATATTGAGCAGTAAAACTCCTAAAGGCAAAAATAAATTTGCATTGACCTTAAGAAATGCAGCCAATTCAATTGACAGGAAAAAAGAGGGGTATTTGATGTTGTTTTTTAAAAGAGTTGCATACAAAAAAGGAAGAGGGGCTGCAATCACGGCAACAGCTCGAAAAATTGCCATCATAATGTGGAATATGATTGTGAAAAGAACGCATTATAGTCCTGTTAATACAGAAGAATATATTCAAGAAATGAAGACTAAAAAGATTTTACAAATAAATAAAATGATAAAAAAATACAAAATAGAAACTAATTATTTATCAGTGATTTAAAAAAAGAGTTAGATAGAATTCACAGATTTTAAAATCATTTTTTATCTGTGAATCTGTGGCAAAATTTCATCAATTTTCGCAATCCAACCTTGCAGACTTTCTGTTTGCCTAACCAAATCTATGGACTTTCAGTCCATAGTAGTTTGGTTTTCAAGGTAACTCGTTATTTCGATAACTTATTTCTATTCTTTACGAAGTTATAACGATATTCAGTAATAGGTGAAATCGTTTTTATCAAAATTTTTATGGATAAAATTTCAAAAAAAAGCTGTTCTTGGAATAATCCATGATTTCTGGGGGAGTTTTCATTTTAAAATCAATAATTTTATTCGCTTATAAAGCTTCTTTTTTATTAAATAGTAGTTTTATAAGCAGTTTCACAAAGAAATCTTTTTTTGTTATACAAAATATTATTTTTATTTTGGGCGAGCCAAAATATGTTATACATTTGCATCAAATAATTGAAACACAAATAATACAATACAATGTCTAATAACCGTTTTTATTTTAGCAACTCTTTTTATTTCTTCTTTAGGAAGTAAGGGATTGTGCTATGGTTATTTGAAAATAAAAGAAACAAATAAAAATAATATACAATCCTGATGAAAATCAGGATTTTTTTTTGACCCAATGAAAACGAAAATTGCAATACAGGGAATTAAGGGATCTTTCCACCATCAAGTGGTTAAGGAATATTATGACAGTAAAGTAAGTGTTGATGAATGCATGTCTTTTGAAGAACTGGTAGCTAGTCTGTTATCTGGAAAATCAGATCAGGCGGTAATGGCTATTGAGAATTCTATTGCTGGACCGATAATTCCAAACTATGCATTGATTGATAAAAATAATCTACATATCATTGGTGAACATTATTTAAGCATTCATCAAAATTTAATGGCACTGAAAGGCCAGAAAATAGAAGATATTCACGAAGTACATTCACATCCTATGGCGTTGCTGCAGTGTATGGAGTTTTTGAAAAAATACCCAAACATAAAATTGGTTGAAGACAAAGATACTGCCGAAACAGCCAGAAGAATACATGAAAAACAGCTGAAAGGAATTGCAGCGATTGCCAGTAAAACTGCTGCTGAAATGTATGATTTGCAAATTCTGGCTCCTGAAATCCAAACGATAAATAATAATATGACCCGTTTTGTGATTATCAACAGAGAAAATCATTTTGTTGACGAAAATGAAATAAACAGAGCTTCGATAAAATTTGAACTGGATCATAAACGCGGCAGTTTAGCAGCAGTTTTGAATGTAATGAGTGACTGCAAACTGAATTTAACTAAAATTCAGTCGCTGCCAAAAATTGAAACGCCTTGGAAATATTCGTTTTTCGTTGATGTAACTTTTGATAAATACGAAGATTTTGCCAAAGCCAAATCGTTATTAGAAATTATGGCGGAGTATTTTAAAGTGTTAGGAGAATATAAAAATACCAAACCGTAAATAAGTCTGAAAGCCGAAAGTCACAAGTCGAAAGTTATAATAGGAAAGCATAAAGCGTAAGGCGTACAGCCTAAAGCAAAAAAAATAAAATTATGATTACAACAGCAAAACGTTTAAATGTAGTTGAAGAATATTACTTCTCATCAAAATTGAGAGAAGTGAGACAATTAGCCTCAGAAGGAAAACCAATTATCAATATGGGAATTGGAAGTCCGGATTTAAAACCATCACAGGTGGTTATTGATGCTGTTGTAAATGCAATGCAGGACGAAAATGCACATCAGTATCAAAGTTATCAGGGACTGCCGGAACTTAGAAAAGGAATGGCTGATTTTTATCAGAACAATTATGGAGTAGCGCTGGATCCTGCTGTTGAAATTTTGCCATTGATTGGTTCCAAAGAAGGGATTATGCATATTTCTATGGCTTTCCTGAACGAAGGAGACCATGTTCTGATTCCAAATCCGGGTTATCCTACTTATACTTCGGTAACTAATCTTGTTGGTGCTGTGCCGGTTTATTATGATTTGAAAGAAGCTAATAATTGGGAACCTGATTTTGAAGCTTTGGAAAAACTGGATTTGTCAAAAGTAAAAATCATGTGGCTGGGTTATCCTCACATGCCGACAGGAGCAAGAGGAAGTTTGGAATTGTTTGCAAAATTGGTAGCATTTGCGAAAAAACACAATATATTATTGATCAATGACAATCCTTATAGTTTTGTTTTGAATGATAAACCAATGAGTTTACTGCAGGTGGAAGGAGCAAAAGATGTAGCATTAGAGCTGAATTCTTTGAGTAAAACCTTCAACATGGCGGGATGGAGAGTTGGAATGGTTTTAGGAAGTGCAAGTCTTATTGATGCAGTGCTGAAAGTAAAAAGCAACATGGACAGCGGTATGTTCTACGGAATTCAAAAAGGGGCTGTTGCAGCATTGAATAGTGACAAATCCTGGTTTGAAGATATGAACAAAATTTATCGCAGACGAAGAATTTTGACAGAACAGCTGGCTGAAAAGTTAGGCTGTGAAGTATACAAAGAAGGCGTTGGTCTTTTTGTCTGGGCAAAATTGCCGGCAGGAATTGATTCGGCTGAGGATTTTATAGATAAGATATTGTATGAAAAATCAATTTTTATCACGCCGGGAACTATTTTCGGAAGCAATGGAGAAGGATATATCCGATTTGCGCTTTGTGTGAAAGAAGAGAAAGTGCAGGAAGCGATAGATAGATTTTAGATTACTGACTTCAGATTGCAGTTTATCAGAAATGACAAACTAAAATTGGAAAATATAAAGTTGTTGAGAAAATGGGATTCCTAGCCCTGATAGCAGTGGAAATCCTTTTATCCCGATTTTTTTTCGGGATAAAAGATTGCAACGAATAGCAGGATTAGCTCCAAAAAATTAGAATATGAATATATATGTAATAGGTGTTGGATTAATAGGTGGGTCAATAGCACTAGACGCTAAAGATTTGAATCCTGATGCTAAAATTTTTGGAATTGACACTAATGAAAAGCATTTGCAAGAGGCAGCTGCGCTTGGAGTTATTGATGATACAGCTATTTTTGATGACTTATCCAAGGCAGATTTAGTTATTGTTTCGGTTCCCGTGGACATAGCTATTGTGGTTTTGCCAAAGGTTTTGGATTTGGTTTCGGACTCGGCTATTGTTTTTGATGTAGGTTCGACTAAAATTCCAGTTTGTGAAGCAGTTGAAAATCATCCGAAGAGGAGAAATTTTATGGCCACGCATCCTATTGCTGGAACAGAGTTTTCGGGACCTTCAGCAGCAATCAGAGGGTTGTTTAAAGGGAAAACGAATATCATCTGTGAGGTTGAAAAAACAGCTTTTAAATTACAAGAGAGAGCATTGTGGCTTTTTTCGGCAATCGGAATGAGAATCCGCTACATGGATCCGAAATCGCATGATAAACATATTGCTTATGTGTCGCATTTATCACACATCAGTTCGTTCATGCTTGGGAAAACGGTAATCAATAAAGAAAAGGACGAGCAGGATATTTTTGATATGGCAGGTTCCGGATTTGAAAGCACCGTTCGTCTGGCCAAAAGTTCACCAGCAATGTGGACGCCGATTTTTAAGCAGAATAAAAAACAGGTAGTCAAGACGTTAGAGGAATATATCGCAAATTTGTCTAACTTTAAGGAGCTTCTGGTGAATGATGATTACGAAGCGATTTATAATGAAATGCAGAGCGTAAATAAAATAAGAGAAATATTAAACGGAATGAAAAAATAAGCAATTACAAAAATCAATTGCAATATCAATAATAACAACACATAAAAATAATAAAAAGTAAATTTAGAAAAGATGGAAAACAAGAAAGAAATGAGAGATTGGTTGAACGAATTCAAATTGTCTCATCCATTCGTAATTGCAGGACCTTGTAGTGCTGAAACTGAAGAGCAGGTTTTGAAAATTGCTCATGAATTGAAAGATTCTGATGTTAGTGTTTTTAGAGCTGGAATCTGGAAACCAAGAACTCGTCCAGGAGGATTTGAAGGTGTTGGAGAAATTGGATTGAAATGGCTTAAAAAAGCTAAAGCAGAAACTGGTTTGCTTATGGGAACTGAGGTTGCTACTGCAGCTCACTGTAAATTAGCTTTGGAAAATGATATCGATGTTTTATGGGTTGGTGCCCGTACAACTGCAAATCCATTTGCGGTTCAGGAGATTGCTGATACATTGGCAGGAACGGATAAAATCGTTTTGATTAAAAACCCAGTAAACCCAGATATGGCTTTATGGTTAGGAGGAGTTGAACGTTTATATGCTGCCGGAATCAAAAAATTAGGAGTTATCCACAGAGGTTTTTCTACTTACGAAAAAACAAAATACAGAAATATTCCAGAATGGCAGATTGCTATCGAATTGCAGAATAAATTCCCTGATTTGCCTTTAATCATTGATCCATCACATATCACAGGAAACCGTGATATGATTCTTGAAGTGACTCAAGAGGCTTTGGACTTGAATTATGATGGTATGATTATCGAAACTCATAATGATCCGGATAATGCTTGGTCTGATGCCGCACAACAAGTTACTCCAGATGCTTTGAAACAAATTTTCAAAGATTTGAAAGTAAGAAAAGTGAGCGGAGATACAGCTGATTTTGAGCAAAAAATGACAAAATTAAGAGCTAACATCGATGTTTTGGATGCTAATTTGTTAGACTTGCTAGGAAAACGTATGAAAGTTGCTGATGAAATTGGTCAAGTGAAAAAAGACAATAACGTAGCGATTCTTCAAAACAACCGCTGGAACGAAATTCAAGCCAAAATGGTAGCAGAAGGTGCTAAAAAAGGATTGACAGAAGAATTTATCACTAAATTATTCAAATCTATTCACCAGGAAAGTATCGAACACCAAGAGAGAATCTTGAATTCGTAATGATTTCAGATTTAACAATTTTTGATTTCAGATTTTGTTAGTTGAAAAATTAGATTTTATTAAATCCCAAAGCTTAAGGTTTTGGGATTTTTTGTTTATTTCGAAAATCTTCAATCAAAAGGCTTAGATTTTCAATCATAAATCAGAATTCGTTAATCTTCAATCAAAAATCATTTTATCTTTGCAAAATCTTAGGTTTTAAATCATAAATATAAAATCGTTAATCTTCAATCAAAAATCCTCTATGACAGGAACCGTTTATAAATCTACAGGAAGCTGGTATACCGTAAAATCCGAACAAGGTGATTTCATTGAATGCCGTATGAAAGGGAAATTCCGAATTAAGGGAATTAAAAGTACCAATCCGATTGCTGTAGGTGATATTGTCGATTATGAGCTTGAAGAAACCTCGGACAATGTTACGGGAACCATTCACAAGATTCACGACAGAAAGAATTATATCGTTCGAAAATCTGTGAATCTTTCGCATCAAATGCATATTATTGCGTCTAATATTGACCGCGTTTTTCTTTTGATTACGATAAATAATCCTCCCACAACGACCAGTTTTATTGACCGATTTCTGGTTACTGCTGAAGCTTATGGGATAGAAACGATTTTGGTTTTTAATAAAATAGATACTTTTGATGATGCGATGCTGGATGAACAGCTGTATCTGCAGTATATTTATCAGGAAATCGGTTATCAATGTCTAAGAGTTTCTGCCACCCAAAATAAAGGTGTAGAAGAGTTAAAGCAGCTAATGATTGATCAGGTAACGATGTTTTCCGGACATTCCGGTGTGGGGAAATCTACTTTGGTCAATGCTTTGGAGCCTACATTACAGCTGAAAACCAAGACAATTTCAGAACAAAGCAAACAGGGACAGCATACCACAACATTTGCAGAGATGTATGATTTGAGTTTCAACGCCCGAATAATTGATACGCCGGGAATTAAAGGTTTTGGGATTGTTGATATGGAAAAAGAAGAAATCAGCGGTTATTTTCCTGAATTTTTTAGGCTTAAAGACCAATGTAAGTTCAATAACTGTCTTCACAAAGAAGAACCGCACTGTGCCATAAAAGCTGCATTGGATAACGATGAAATCGCTTGGTCGCGTTATAACAGCTACCTTAAAATCCTTGAAGGTGATGATGAACATTACCGCACTGATAATTATGACGAGGATAGAAAAGCAAGTGATGAGTCGAGGAAATAATTTAAAGTCTTATAATTTTCTTATATTGCATTTAGATTTTATAAACATTTAACGCCTATAAAATGATAACATACATAAAAATAAATGGCTTTAAATCCTTCCATAATTTTGAAATGGAGTTCACTCCTTTTACTGTAATTGCAGGTGCAAATGCATCTGGGAAAAGCAATTTATTTGATGCTTTAAGTTTACTGTCGAGATTAGCAGAAACTGACAGTATAAAAAGAGAATTTGGCAAGCAAAGGGGTGAATTCATTGAGTTGTTTACGCAATATGGAGATGATAATTATGCCAACGAAATAGAATTTATTATTGAAATGTTGGTTAATAAAAAGGTAAAAGACGCATGGGGTAACGATGGTAAATTAAAATATACTAGATTACGTTATGAATTGTCAATTAGAAGATATACTAATTCATCTGGTATTGAGGAATTGACAGTTTCTAAAGAGAATTTGATAAAATTAAATCATCAAGAGGATAATTGGATTAAATTAATTCCTAAAAAGACATTAGAGTTTTGGAGGCCAAAAGTGGTTACAGGAAAAAGAGGTATTCCATATATTCAAACTGAAATTGAAAATGATTTACCTGTAATATTAGTTTCTCAAGATGGAACAACTGGAAATAAAAGAAGATTTCCTTTAGGTAATGCTACTAGAACAGTGTTAAGTAGTTTTGATACAATTGATTTCCCTCACGTTTTGGCGGCTAAAGAAGAAATGAAAAGTTGGAAATTTCTTCAGCTTAATCCTGAAGATTTAAGACAGGCAACAAGTAAAAATAATGGGGAAGACATTATTTCGGTTAGTGGAAAAAATTTAGCCGCTGCTTTATTTCGAATTAAGCAGGAAGATAAATTTAATCTTGTTGCTATTTCAAGAAAATTAAATAGTTTTTTGCCTAATTTTATTGAAGTTGATGTTATTGATGATAAAGAAAACAAACAATATTTAATAAAATTAAAGGATAAAGATAAGAAAGAATTCTCCTCAAGAGTACTTTCAGAAGGCACATTAAGAATTTTAGCTCTGTGCATATTAGAGTTTGATGAAAAACATACAGGATTACTTTGTTTTGAAGAGCCTGAAAACGGGATACATCCCTTTAGAATAAAGGCAATGACAGAATTATTAAAAGATTTGTCGGTTGATTTTGATGAAATAGATACTCCACTGCGTCAGGTTATAGTAAATTCACATTCTCCAGTATTAGTTGGTAATATGTTGAAATGGGAAAATAACTTAAATGTAAGTATTTTGTATGCTCAAATGAGAACTTCTATTTCTGATATTGATGAGACAAGATTAAAATTGAATTCAACAAAAATAAGTCCTGTGCTTAAAGAAAATACGCAACAATTAAATTTAGTTTTCTCAGAACAAGACCGAAAATTAACACTCTCTATTGTTCAAGATTATTTAAAAACAGCTGATTTTGAGTATAATATAGTTTAATATGAGTAATTTTCTTTTAACAGGTCTTTTTACAGAAGGAACAACTGATATTCGTTTTTTAGAAAGCGTTGTAAAAACAACTTTAGAAAATGTAGCTTTTGATTGTTCAGGCGATATTGAAACCGAATTACAAATCATCAAAATAGAAAAGGCGGGTTTAAGTTTTAATGAACAAGTTCTTAAAGCTGCACAAAAATCAAAAAATGATTTTGGGGTATTAATTTTATTTGTTCATACTGATTCGGATAATACAGACGATTTGGATGCTTTTAGAAACAGAATTATACCAGCAAAAGAATTCGTCAATCAGCAAGATGAGAATGAGGTTTGTAAAAAAATAGTTGCAATAGTTCCCGTCCAAATGACTGAATCTTGGATGTTGGCTGATAAAGAACTTTTAAAGCATGAAATTGGTATAGAAATGTCTGATTTTGATTTAGGAATTCATAAACAACCCGAAGAAATAGCCAATCCAAAAGCGGTAATCGAAAATATAATCCGTATTTCTAAAGAAAGTCAAGTTAAGAAAAAAAGAAAGAACGGGATGGTAATTGCTGATTTGTATCAGATTATTGGTCAGAAAACAGAAATTTCAAAGCTTGAAGAACTAGGCTCTTATATCAAATTTAAAAATTCGTTAATTGACCAACTTAGGGAATTAAATTTTTACCACAAATAATTTTGAAAACAGTTATTCAAAGAGTTTCCTCAGCCTCTGTGACTGTAGAAGGAAATAAAATAGCCGATATCCAAAAAGGACTTCTTGTCTTAGTAGGAATAGAAGATGCCGATAATCAGGAAGATAGTATTTGGCTTTGCCAAAAAATTTGTAATCTCCGCATTTTTGGAGATGAAAACGACGTAATGAATCTTTCTGTAAAAGACATTGACGGTGAGATAATTATTGTTTCGCAGTTTACGCTTCATGCTTCGACCAAAAAAGGAAATCGTCCGTCATATTTGAAGGCATCAAAACCAGAAATTGCCATTCCGATGTATGAAAAATTTGTGAGTCAGATGGAAAAAGAACTGGGCAGGAAAGTTCAAACGGGTCTTTTTGGCGCCGATATGAAAGTGGCATTACTTAATGACGGTCCTGTTACCATTATAATGGACAGTAAAAATAGGGAGTAACAGATAAAAAATTCGGGAACTACCTGATAGTTGTGGCAATGCTAACAAAGACCAATCAAAATTAAATTGTAATTACACTAAAAATGAGCACTAACTTTTTTTCTAGCATATTTTTTTGGTTATTATTAATGGTATTGCCAGAAATTGCATTTTCGCAATCTGACTTTACCATTCAAGAGGTAAAGTTTGAAAGTCAGGGTGTCACGCTTGCAGGCTCAATTGTAAAGCCTAAAAAAACAATTGCAGCAGTTGTAATTGTACACGGGTCAGATCCTGTAAAAAGAGAATTGGAATTTGCTAAGCGTCTTGCGAAAGAAGGCATTGCTGTATTGACGTATGATAAACGTGGAGTAGGAGAATCAGGCGGGGTGTATGTAGGGCCAACTGTTGGCACGAATAATATTGATACGACTAATCTTAATTTATTATCGCAGGATGCAAATTCTGCAGTAAATACATTTCGAACTTATTTGAAAGATAAAAAAACACCAATTGGATTAGTTGGTTTTAGTCAAGCAGGATGGATAATCCCAATTACAGCGAGTAAAAACCCGCAAATAGAATTTATGGTTTTGTTTAGTTGTCCAACAATTACAACTTTAGAACAGCTTCGATTTCAGTTTTATACTAATGGGAATAATAATTTTTGGGAAAATCATACAGAAACAGATGCTCGTGAACATACTAAAAATGACCCAGACAGATATCAATTTGTGGCGACTGACCCAAAAAAATCTCTCAGCACTCTTTCAATTCCTGGACTTTGGTTATTTGGAGAAAAAGATATACAGATTCCGGTAAAGATGTGTATAGAACAATTGAATACATTCAAAGTTCAAGGCAAACCTTTTGAATATACTTTGTTTTCAGCATTAGGTCACAATACTGTATTTGACAGTGATACAACACCTTTTGATATTTCAATTCAATGGATAAAACAGAGAACCTTAAATATTAAGAAATCTAAAACATCAAAATAAACTACTGTCTGCAATACAATATTTGCTACAGGAGATTTGGGCATTTGCTTTAATTTAAAAATGGTCTTGTCGCTGGGAGTTTTGGCAAATCTGAAAACAAGGCATAATTCAACCCCAAACTTCTTGTAGCAAGGGAACGATAATTCCCGAAAAATGAATTACTCTTTTTTCAGATTGGCAATAATTTCTGGATCAACCTTGATAACAGTTCCGTGCCGCATTCCTTGTGGAAATGAAACTTTATCTGAAATATCTTCCCAGCCCGTTTCGGTTTGTTTTATAGCTCCGTATTTTTTTGAAGTATATTTGTCAAAATAGACAACCCAATTCCCATCAATTTTGATAGCAGTTGGTCCTTCTGCCCAGTAATTTCCTGTAATCGGAGTACTTGCTTTTGAATATGGACCAGTCAATTTATCGCTATAAGCAACTTTAAGATTTTTTTGTACAGGAACTTTGGTTTCATCTTTTAAAAACATCACATACCCTTTGTCTTGTTTCAAAATAGTAGCATCGATCACATTAAAGCCAGGCTCATAAAGGAGTTTTGTTTTGCTGAATTTTTTAAAATCTTTTGTTGTAGTATAATAGATTCGGTGATTGTATCCTTTTTCTTCTTCAGATTTGGTTTCCAGAAATTTCCCTTCAATTGTACTTGCCCAATAAATCATATAGGTTCTTGATTTTTCGTCGAAAGTAATTTCGGGAGCCCAAGTATTCCGTGTGTCCGCTTCATATTCCATTACTGGCAAAAATTCCTGTTTTGACCAATGAATTAAATCTTTGGATGAAGCATAGCCAATTCCTTTGTCAGTCCAGCTTACCGTCCATACCATATGAAATAAACCATCACCGCCTTTAATAACGCAGGGATCTCTCATTAACTTGTCTTTACCAACTTCGGGAGTTAAAAAGGAAGTGTCGTTTTTTAAGGTCTGCCATTCGTAACCATCAGTACTGCTGGCAAAATGAAGTCCGTCTTCACCATTTCCTTTAAAATAAGAAAATAAATAAGTTTGTTTTTCTTCTAAAATTTTATTCGCGATTAGCCAATTTTTGCAGGCAGCGGACCAATACGTCTGTGTTCCTTTTGTTCCTAAACCAAAACCATGACCGCCGTTTTGATACAAATGCATCTCAGCAATAACTTTGTTTTTTTTCAAAGCCAAATAATAATTGATGCTGTTTTCCACTGGAACTGCTTTGTCGTCTGTGGCGTGTACTAAAAATGCAGGAGGCGTATTTTCGTTTACTACTTTTTCATTCGAATATTTTGCAATTAAATCTGCAGAAGCGGTTTTCCCTAAAAGATTTTCTTTGGAGCCATTATGTGTAATTCCATCTTCCATAGAAATTACAGGATAAATCAGCATCGAAAAATCAGGACGCGCGCTAATATCGTCTTTGCTGTCATATATTTTATCCAGATAATGAGTCGATGCCGTTGATGCCAAATGACCTCCTGCAGAAAATCCCATGATTCCAATTTTAGCAACATCAAGATTCCATTTTACTGCATTTCGGCGTAATGTTCGTATGGCTTCCTGAGCATCCTGAAGCGGTGCAACAGTTTTATCCGTCATAATATCATCTGATGGCAAACGGTATTTTAGTACAAAAGCCGAAACTCCTATCGAGTTAAACCATTTTGCAATATTGATTCCTTCTTTGTCAATCGACAAAACGGTATAGCCTCCGCCTGGGCAAATGACAACTGCAGCGTTTTTGCCTGAATCATTTTTCACCAAAAAAGGCATCAAAGTGGGTTCTGTGACTTTTCGTATTCCTGTTCGATTGCCTTGAGCATCCAGTCGCGGTTCTTCTTTGTAAGCGTCATTTTTAATAGCTCCCGGAATTTGATCCCATAATGGAAACGCAGCACTTTCCTGTGAAAAACCGTTAATGGAAAATCCAAAAAAAAGTATTGTTCCAAAAAGTATTCTTTTGTTAATTCTATTTGTCATTTTTATAAAATTTTATTTCTACAATGTAACTATAGTTTAATTGCGTATGCTCCATCGGCGTCTTTAGTTTTAAATTTTCAACCCGAAACTAACATGGTATTTCTTTCTGCAGAATTCTTGTCAATGCGCATAAAAACTGAAAATTAATAATAATGAAACATAAAAAAAATAGTTTAGGCTATTTTCATATTTTAGTATTTATTTTTTCTCAAAACAGCCTAAATCAGGAGCTTCTCCATTGAAAGGGAAGCCAATATCGGTTCCCGCATTTATAAGCTTACTTGAAGGAGCCAGCTTTAAAAAATCGTTGTTAGGAAGACTTCCGTCGGCTTGTCTTGGAGCGGTCAGTAAAGCTTCGTCCAGACTTAAAAAATCAGCAGCTGTAATTGAAATATCTGCTAAATCAAAATAATTGTTTTTCAATATACAGCGGGATTTATCAATATTTCCTAATTCCTTTACTTTAGCAGCGAAGCCTAAGTTGTTTGCCAATTCATGATTCCAGCCAGGACCGTCTGTTCCAAAATCATTTGGGTTAAATGCCACGCAGTTAAGCATATCATAGTTTACTCTGTTTTTATAAGCAGTATTATTGTGCCAATAGTTCCCTTCTAAATGATGATTAGCATAAAAACCGCCTTGTTTATTTCCTACAGCAAGACAAAAGCGGATTGTGTTTTTAGGAATTGGAGCGTAATTAGCAATAAGGTTGCTATAGGGATTTCGGCCTTTACCGTAGCCACCGGATTTAAAACCATTTCCGTCACCGCGACTTACAAAATCAGATGAAAAACCATTATAAAAAGCCCAGCAGTTTTCTATTAAAACAGGTTCGGCATTATTGATTAAATCAAAACCGTCATCGCTGTTAAACCAAGCACGACAGCCTCTAAAAACATTATTAACGCTTCCTTTTTTTAGATGAGCACCAAATCCATCTGTGTTTCCGCCTCTTCCGGCTTCAGAAACAGAGTCCCAGTTATTATAAGCATCACAATTTAATATCAGATTATCTGAACCGCTCAGCATATAAACTCCGATTGCCATATTGTTGTGTATTTTCAGCTGTTCCAATATGTTTTTGCTTCCTCTGATTTCAAAACATTCTGATTGCGTGTGCGAGTTAATTGTAACCTGAATGTCTATTGTTTCAATACCTTTTACATGAATATTATTACCGCTTACCAAAAAAGCAATTATTCGAAAGCCGGCTGGTTTAATATTTTTATAATCAAATACCGGAATCTCATTTTTATAGGCTAAATAAGAAATGTTGTTTTTATCCAATTTAGTTACATAAGCCATAATGCCTTTTTTTTCAGCAATTTGGTCTTCTCTCATAGTGTAAATACCGCCTCTTATATAAACAATATCTCCAGAATCAGCTAATTTCTGTGCTCTTTTGATGGTTTCAACGGGTTTTGTAATGCTGCCATCATTAGTATCATTTCCTTGAGGAGCAACATAAAATTCTTTAGCTGACAGAAGAAAGCTTTTCAAAAAAATGAGGACAAGTAAAATTCTATATTTCATAATGATGGGATTATTGTTTATTAAAAAGGGAAGCTGTTAAACCTCCCTTTTTACTATTTAATCATTAGTATTACTTCATTTTATAAATTTCAGACCCAGCTAACAGGAAACAGCCCAATCCATAATCTTCAAAATCAGGGATTTTATCATAATTTAACGGCTGACCGTCTTTTGGCTCTTTTCCAGTAGATTGTAAATAACCTAAGAAACCATCTTTATGCAGACTTTCGGCTGTTAATGCGTTCCAGGCTTTTTCAACAACTGGTAAATAGATTTTTTTATCTAAGATGCCACTGTTGATTCCGTAAGTGATTCCATAAACAAACAAAGCAGTTCCAGAAGCTTCTTTTTCTCCAAAATTAGTTGGATCATGTAAACTCACATTCCAAAATCCGTCTGTTCTTTGAATTGGCACTAAGGCTTTGGCCATAGCCTGTAAATCTTTTACATACTGATCTCTATGCGGAGCGTTCTTTGGAATTATCGTCAGCACTTTTGCAAGAGCAGCAATAACCCAGCCATTGCCACGGCTCCAGTAGCAGTCTTCGCCGTTTGGTTCTTTGTATGGAGCATCAAAATCCGCATCTCTCCACCATAATCCGTCTTTTGGATTAAACAAACCATGATCTCCATGATTATTTCTGGAGAACATATACATTTCATACATTTTCTCGAAATAACGATTGTCTTTTTCTAATACGCCCATTTTGGCAAAAACTGGCATTCCCATTTGTATGGCATCAATCCATGACCAGTCATTGTTTTGAGGCGTATTGAGAAGCATTGCAATATTTGCTCTGGTATTTTTTAATTTTTTTGCATCTGGTTCTAAATTATACAAATCGATGTAAGTCTGAGCAGCACAATAATTATCGGCATTTCTAGTCGTGTTACCGCCATTAAAACCCCATTTATGAAATTCTGACCAATCATATGCATAGTTATAATAAATGTCTTTTGGATATATTTCATGCAAAGCCATCAATCCTTCATAATAAACTCCTCGTGTCCATATGTTGCTTGGGCGTTCTTTGTTGGTAATAATGGTTTTGCCAGTATCAGGCCATTTGTCCATAAAATATTTATTAGCCAATTCCATTTGAGATAAAACTGTTTTTTTGTCGAATGTCTGTTGTGCTTGCGTCGCAGTAGTATAGGCTAAAATTGACGTGATAAATAAAATTAATTTCTTCATTTTTGGTATTGATTTATTTCGTGATTTCGTTTTTTAAAGGAGTAATAGAAACAGGACCTAACAATCCTGAAGGAGTCGGATCCCATTTGGTTGCATCAAATTTTTTATAATCCTTGTCAACCATATTGATTTCATAAAATATTTTCCATTCTATTCCTTTGAGTTCCATATCGCGGATTCTGTTGGCAGCCAGATTAGTAACCTGAATTTTAAGTTCGTTTTTACCTGGTTTCAATCTGCCAATGTTTAATTGATAAGGAACAGACCAAGCCGTTCCGATAAATGTACCGTTTAACCAAACTTTGGCACTTTCGCGGACATCGCCAAGATTTAGAGTCCAATTTTCGGCAGTGGTTTTTGGACTGTCAAACTGCAAAGTGTAAGTGGCAGAACCCGAAAAGGCTTCGGCTTGCGGTGATACTTTTGTCCAGGACTCCAAGGCTGTTATTTCAGCAGGCTGTGGAAGTTCAGGTCCGCCTTTGTCAAAATTTAACTGCCATTTTCCGTTTAAAGGAACTGTAGCAGATGCTGTTTCCCAATAGTTCCATTTTTGCTGGCTTGCTGTATTTTCTGTAATCAGTATCAGTGATTTTCCAGCTTCGATATGTAGTTTTACAAGTGTCTGATCATTCGATTTTTGCACAATAGCATTGCCGTACAGATTAGTTAACGGATCATATATGACTACTTCTTTATTACCGATTTGTAATGGAATCATTCCTTCAATAGTTTTATTGGTATGATTTACTAAATAATATAGTTTTTCGTTGTCAAGAGTTCTTCGTGTGAATTTTAATCCTGTATTGACCAAGCTTTCAGGATTGATATTCTCTGAATTCAAACTCTTTAAGATATCTGAAGAAGTCTGAGTTACATCTTTATTTTCGGTAATTAACTTTTGAAGTTCTAAATTTTGTTTTTCATATTCATTAAATCCAGGAACAGATTCCGGCAGTCCTTCAAAGATAATTTTAGCTCCATTTTTCTTTAAATCGATTAACTTTTTTAATGTTTCCAATGGCATTGTTCTGCAGACTGGGACAACCAGTGATTTGAAATTTCCGCCTGGCAAAACTATTAATCCGTCTTTTACAACTGCCTGTTTTATAAAGGAATCCGAAATAAAATCGACGCTATAGCCTTTACTCATTAAGTTTTTGGTAGTGTCATAAAATGAAGTTCCATAAAGCCATTCGGATAAAGAATGAATTTTGAACTGCATAAACAGAGAGCCTTTGTCGTATTTACTCCAAACATCATAAATAGGCCAGTACAATAAAATTTCATTGTCCGGTTTTCCTTGTTGAAGCAAAGATTGACAATTGGCGATATAAGAAAATAATGCAGGAGCATCTTCCCAAATAGTATTGTTGCTGTTGAAATTTACTGAAGCATAAAATTTCCATCCTGGCCACGCAGCTCTGTCTGGAGAGTAAGTAGAACCGTGTAAAAAAGCGTGATTGACACCGTTTAAAAATAAGTCTTCTACTTCGGGTTTACATTGTGACAACGCGGTTTTAAAGTGTTCTCTAAGCCATGTAAATGATTCTGAAGAAACTAAAGGTTTTCCTGAAATATGCGCTGCAGATGATGAAAATTTCAGCATTACCGGATCAGCATCGCCTTCGCGGATATCCTGTTTTTCACGTCTAAAACCTGGAATGTCATAAGGCATTGATCCAAAGGTTTCGCATTCTGGAATATCGGCAGAAGCGTATAAATCGATTAAATTCCCAGGTGATCCATGTGCCTGCAGTTTGGTTTTGTAATTTTTGCTGTTTGCCCATTTTGTCCAAGGGAGATCAAATTTATTCAACAGTAAATCAGAAATAGTTTCCCTATAATCACTTTTAATTCTGTTGCCTATTTCATTGTCGTTCTCGCTTAACAATTCCGGAATATGCATTTTTAAATCATACCCTCTGCGTTTTTTAAATTTCTGAAGAAACAAAGGAGTGAAATCGGTTCCATATACTTCATAACTGTCGTTAAAAATGGCTCTTAACTTTCCTTCAAATCCTACTAATGCATTGTCAAAAGGAACAACATATTCGTTGAAAGCAAGTTCCGAATAATGATCTAAAGTGTATCCTTTACCTCCAGGTGCTGAACGTTTTACCTGCTGTCCAGTTTTACCTGCAAAAACGGCATACAGGGTGTAATTTGTTTTTTTTGCCTTCCAGTTCAGCAGATTTGTTTTTAATTGGTCTGTCAGGTCAAAATAAGACCCATCGTCTCCATATGCTGAAACCGATATTAATTGTGCTGGTATTTTTTCTTTTTCAGGATCGGCTTTTATCTCTTTATTAAAAAGTTCGTTTTTTTTAACTTGGTATTTTTCTACAACTAGTTTTGTTGCTGCATAAGGAAGTGTAACCTGCGGACCTCCATAAGGCCAGCCCGTTCCAAGAACCATATCGACCTGCATTTTCAGGCTGTCTGCAATTTTTACAGTATAGCCTAACATTTCCATATATTTTGGCGATAGATAATCTATAAAATTATTTTCTTCGCCTTTTACACCGTATATGGGAGTAATCTCTACACCGCCGATTCCCGCTTTGTGAAAATCGATTAAACTTTTTTTCAGGCCGGGTTTGTCTACGGCATTTCCCATCCACCACCATCGGGCCCAAGGCTGATTGATATTGCTTATTTCCTGCAAACGAAATTTAGATACAGTTTGTGCAGAAGTTATAGAAATAAATGTTAATGCGATTACTGTAAATAAACTAGCTTTTTTGACTATCATTTGTGGCTAATTAGTTGTTGATATAGTATGGATATAAAGAAACGTAAAAATAGAATTATGTGCTTTAATAGGTGTCCTGTTGCGTCCTGTTTGTTAAAATTGAGACTTTCTTAAAATTTTATTTTTTTGTAATCAATATTTTATGAAATTATTTCAAAAAAATATTTTTTTTTGAATAATTCTTAACAACACCTAAACAACTTATTATGAATATTTTAACAAGAGATTTGTTTTTATTAAGGATTTCTATACAATAAAACATAGTCATGTTACAGGATACTGCAGGATAGTAAGCGTCATAATGATAAATAATTTTGAGGATTAATATTAACCTATATTTAACTTTTTATGAAAAATAAAACAAGTCTTTGGGTTTTTATGGTTTTGTTTGCTTTGTTACAAACGGTAACATATGCGCAGAATAAGGCCATAAAGGGAGTAATTACAGACCCAACTGGATTACCAATTCCTGGAGCAAATGTGACGATTAAGGGATTAAAAAAAGGAATAAGTTCTGATTTTGACGGACATTATTCTATTGATGCCAAGACGGGCGACATTTTAGTTTTTAGTTTTACAGGAACAAAAACAATAGAGAGAGTCGTTGGAACTTCAGATGCTTTAAATGTGACTTTAAGAGAAGAAACAGCTACTCTTAATGAAGTAGTAGTTATTGGATATGCCGCGGTTAAAAAGAAAGATGTGACAGGATCTGTATCGAGTATCAATGCAGAAGCTTTGACTTCTAGACCAGTAAATAATGCTATTGAGGCTTTACAGGGTAAAGCTGCCGGTGTAGATATTACTACAAGTCAGCGTCCGGGAACAGTTGGAACAGTACGTATTCGTGGTAGACGTTCGATAATTGCTGATAGTGATCCTCTTTATGTAGTTGATGGAGTGCCTTTGATGTCAGCTTCTTCTATTGAAACGCTTAATCCAAGAGATATTGCAAGTATTGATATCCTTAAGGATGCTTCTGCAACAGCTATTTATGGTTCTCGTGGTGCAAACGGGGTTATCATTGTTACTACTAAACAAGGTAAATCAGGACAGTTCAGCTTGAATTACGCGGGAACGATTACTACATCTAATATTGTTGACAGATCGCCTTCAATGAGTGCTCAGGATTTTATAAATTTCAGACGTACGGCCGCATACAATCTTAACTCTATGCCAGGTTCTACTACAAATTATGCAAGTCCGGATGCTCCTACGTATGCAAATGACAAATTGATTTTTGACAGTGCACTTGACGGACAGTCTACCAGAGATAATGTCTTGAATGGCTGGGCCAGTGGTACTTGGGATCCTTCTAAGGTAAAGAATACTGATTGGACAGATTTTGTAACTCAAACTGGAATTACAACTGAACATACTTTGAGCGCAAGTGGTGGTTCAGATAAAGTGAACAGTTATGGTTCATTTGGATATTTGAATAATGAGGGTACTCAAATAGGACAGTCTTATAAACGTTACACAGCAAAACTTAGTACTAATATTACTCCTGTTGACTGGTTCAAAATGGCTTTTTCATTGAATACGACATGGAGTGAGCAAAGTTATGGTATGTCAACTTTGGGGAGCAGTAGCTCTTCGGGACCTAATACAATTTATGCGGCTGCTAAATCAATTTATAACATGGCAGTTCCTTATGATGCAAATGGCAATTTAGTAATCAATCCAGGGGGTGAAAGTACTATTTATACAATAATGAATGAATGGGACAAAAGTACCCAATTGTCACAAACGATGCGTATTTTAGGTAATTTCTCAGGTACTCTAAATTTTGGAAAAATGTGGGAGCCATTGAAAGGACTTAGCTATAAGTTAAATTTTGGTCCTGATTTCCGTCATTTGAGAGATGGTGTTTATATTGATGGAACATCTGTAAATAGGATGAGTGCTGGTGGAATTGCAGGTGCAAATTATGCTAGGCTTCAAAACCGTCGTGATTTTTCATGGACTTTGGATAATATGATAACGTATGACCGTACTTTAGCGGAGAAGCACAATGTTGGTGTTACATTGCTGCAGACTGCATCATCTTGGAATATTGAAAATACATCGATGAGTGCTAATAATATACCTAATTCAAAATTTTTATGGAATGCTTTTGGTACTGTAGATGTTACTAATGCTGCTAATAAAGTAGCTATTAGTTCTGGACTTACTGAATACCAGCTTACGTCCTATATGGGGCGTCTGAGCTATGGTTATGATGATCGCTACTTATTGACAATGTCAGGGCGTTGGGACGGAGCCTCTCAGTTAGCAAAAGGCTTCAAATGGGACTTTTTTCCGTCAGCAGCACTTGGGTGGCGTATTAATAAGGAGGAATTCTTTAAAGATGTAAATTGGGTTCAAAACCTAAAACTTCGCTTAGGTGTTGGTACAACTGGTAACGCAGGTGTGAAGCCTTATGCATCAAAAGGTCCGATCACTTCAGTCTACGTTCCTTTTAATGGGTTGGCTAACGAAATTACTTATACTACTAATGAACCCTATTATACAACTCCAACAAACTTAGTTGCAATGGCTAACAAGGAACTTGGATGGGAAAAAACAACGCAATATAATCTTGGGATTGATTTTGGTATCTTAAATAACAGAATTAGCGGTAGCATTGAGGCTTATAAGTCGTATACTAATGATTTGCTTTTGTTGGTTACTCTTCCTCCATTAACTGGATATCCTAATACATATGATAATGTTGGCAAGACAAGTAACAAAGGGATTGAGGTCACGCTTAATTTAATTCCTGTACAGATAGAAAATGGATTTAGCTGGGAAACTAGTTTGATTGGTGCTTGGCAAAAAGATAAGATAGAAGAATTGGCTTATGGTAAAAATGACATGGTAGACGATAGAAGGTTTATTGGACAATCAATTAATATTCAATACGGTTTTGATAACCTTGGAATATGGCAGAACACCCCTGAAGATCTTGCTGAAATGGCTAAGTGGAATGCTGTCCCTGGTGGAGATAGATTTACGGTTGGTAATGTTCGCCCTAAAGACCAAAATGGCGATTACAAAATGACAGAAGCTGATAGAGTAATTCTTGGAAACAGCAACCCTAATTGGACAATGGGCTGGAATAACTCATTTAATTATAAAGGTTTTGAATTGGGTGTTGAAATGTACGGCCGTATGGGATATACTGCATCTTTAGGAGGAGAAGCAATGACATCTCATGCAAATCAGCGTGAAACGGATTATTGGACACCATCAAACACAGGTGCAGAGTTCCAAAAGCCTGTTCTTGGGCAGGCAACATCTGGATCACAAGATAAATATTCAGGGAGTCTTGGATTTACGGATGCAGCATTTGTTAAGCTTCGTAATATTTCTTTGGGTTATAATTTTCCTAAAGACCTTGCTTCCAAAATTGGTGTAGCAAAGATGAAATTATATGCTCAGGCGTTAAATCCGGGCAATATTTATCAATCTTTGAGCTGGTATGATTTTGATGTAGATGCAACATACTATAACAGAAGTTTTGTTATGGGACTTGAAGTTGGATTTTAAATAATTAAGTTATAAAAACTAACATTAAAATAATTGGAAAATGAATAAATTTAAAAATATAGGGATAGTTTTTTTAGCAATGATGGGACTATTGTCTTCCTCGTGCTCAAATGATTTCCTTGACGAGGAACAAACAAATAAATATTCGACTGCCTATTTTGATACACCTGAAGGGCTTACAGATTTGACAGAGTCTCTTTATGGTAATATTAGATGGCATTTTGGGTATGAGTGGGCTTATGGAATTAATCTTTATGGTACCGATGAGTTCACAAATGCAAATGACTTGACAAATGAAATGTGGAATACTTATGATAATCGTTTAGGGCCATTAGCAGCAACCACGGCGACAGGAGCTGCCAATGCAAATGCAACTTCTACAGGGGCACTTTGGGATGAGATGTATTTTGGTATTGCATCTGCTAATACTATTATTGCAAAAGCAGCAACTGTTATTACTGACGTAAAAGTTCGTAATCGTTGTTTGGCGCATGCTTATTTTTTGCGTGGCTATAATTACTATCGTCTTACCGCTCAGTATGGCGGGGTTGTTCTTCAAACGGTACCTGTTGAAACGGTTGTACGTAATTTTACTCGTTCAAGTGAAGAAGATTGCTGGAAACAGGTTATATCTGATTTGCGTAATGCTTATAATCTTTTTGAAGGTGAAGTTTTTACCTATGGTAAAGGAATTACATGGACTAAAGCTACTGCAGCTCACTTCTTGGCAAAAGCATTATTGTTCCGCTCTTCTGAACGCAATGATGCTTGGAACAGTGCTTATAAAACAGACGATTATAAAGAAGCAGTAGATGCATGCAGCTATGCTATTAGTTCTCGTGGAGCGTTAACGCCAAACTATAGTGATTTGTATGCTAACTGGACTGGTATCGATTGTCCAAATGAACAGCTGAATGAAATATTGATGGCAGCTGGATTCAACGGAGATGCCGCGACAGAAGGCCGTTTCGGAAATCAAACATATAATTATTTTGCTCCTCAATTTTCAAGTTTCGCAGGTGGCTGGGTAGCTCGTGGTATATGGATTGGATCGATGGATTTTCAGCGTTGTCGTCCTACTGAGTATAGCTATGGCGTTTTTGATCACGTAAATGATGCCCGTATGTGGAAAACATTTAAGACTGTTTATGGTGTAAACACTGTAAAGACTCCTAATCCAAATAATGTAAAACTGGGTGATCCAGGGATTGTAATGATTCTAAATGACAAAAATGATAATACTTATAATGGATTTACTTTTGGTTGCTTTGTCCAAAACCCGACATGGAAGGATAACGCAGGTCGTTTACCGGAATGGAGCATTGCTGGACGCCAAAAAGCTACATCGGGATCTTTGACAAGTAAAGTAGGGCAATTTGTTCCAAATGCATCAGTTTTATATCAAAATGGTGTTTATGTGGCACCTACGTTTAAAAACCAGCCAGTTTGTAATTTCTTTGCTGGTATCAATAAAACTGATGATGGATCACGTACTGCCGAAAAAGGAAATGCTCATCGTGACGTAATCATGGCACGTCTTGCTGAAACTTATCTTTTGCGTGCTGAATGTTATGTTCGTTTGGGGCAATATGGTAGCGCAATGAATGATATCAATGTTGTTCGCAGCCGTGCTCAATGGAAAAGCGGAGAAAATAGGTCTTATTATAGTGATGGTTCTCAGGCATTTGAAAAGAATTCTCTAAATGCAGGTGCCGCGGCAACAAATTATATTAATTCAAACTTAAATATGAATACGTATTATTTGTCTAATCCAGGAGTAGCAGTTACCACTGCGGCATCTGATTTGACATTAAAATCATTTCCTGCTAATTTACCTGCAGAAGACGAAGCGGTTATTGCTAAAGTTGGTGCTTCAAATGATATGGAACGTGCATTGAATTTTATTCTAAACGAACGTACTCGTGAATTATTGGGTGAATGGGATCGTTGGGAAACTTTATCCCGTACAGGAACTTTAGTCAAAAGAGCTAAAGCATTTAATCCAGAAGCTAAATTTATTACTGCTAATAAGCATGAACTTCGTCCAATTCCGCAAACGTTTATTGACGGTGTGTTAAATAAAGACGGATCGAATTTGTCAGCTTCACAAAAAGCGGCTTGGCAAAATCCAGGTTATTAATCTTTTTTAGTTTTTTAAATATGAGAAGAGGCTGTCTATTTTTGGACAGCCTTTTTTTTTCTGCTTATAATCAGGAATTTAATGTATTGTTTTTCTCAGTGTGTACTTCAAAGCACTGCCGTTAAGTTTTTAATACTTCCCAATATCATGAAAAACATAATTTTCTTTTCTCTATTTCTTCTAAGGGCATATGTCGATAATATTACAACTAGGTCATCTGATATTGCTGTAAGATTTTGTTTTTATTGTCTATAAAATACATTTGATGGGAGACTATAAATTCTAATTAAATTATCGGCTTGAAATTGTTTGTAAAAGTTAAAAAGTCATAGATGCTATAGTTTTAAGTTGATCTGTAATTTAAAATATTTAATGATTTTATGATGTAATTTTTAGTATGATATTTTTTTATGAATAAAAAAATATAAATAATTTAAAAAAGCATAATTTTTTATAATTATTCAATTTTTTAACATATTTTTTAGTATTTAATTCCAATTCAATCGATTGCACAGTATATAAAAGATAAAAACCCAATAATAATTTTATAAATAGCTGATAATTATGAATCTGTAAATTGAAATACAGGACAGTACAGGATAGTGCATGAAAGTGTTCTAAATAAATTTGAGTTAACTAATTAACTAAAATTTAACTTTTATGAAAAACAAATTTATTCTTCTGCTCATTATTGCGGTGCTTTCATTACTGGATTCATCACTCTATGCGCAGAATAAAACTGTAAAAGGTGTTGTCAAAGATGCCGCGGGAATTCCTATCCCTGGTGTGAATGTGCTTGTTAAAGGTGTTGCATCAAAAGGCACAAGTACAGACATCGATGGTTCCTATTCTATTGAGGCCTCAAAGGGATCTATTCTTGTGTTTAGCTTTGTCGGTTTCAAATCTGAAGAAAAAACAGTAGGAGATGCAGGTAATTATGATGTCTCATTAAAGGAAGCGGGTAATTCTTTAAATGAGGTTGTGGTTGTAGGATATGGTGTAAGAAAGAAAAAAGATTTAACAGGCTCTATTGTTAGTGTCGATGCAGAGGAAATTGCTTCCAGACCCGTTCAAAATGCTGTTCAGGCTATGCAGGGTAAAGCAGCAGGGGTAGATGTTGGCTCAAATGAGCGCCCTGGACAGGTAGGATCTGTTACTATACGTGGAGCTCGTTCAATTTCAGCTACCAATGCGCCGCTTTATGTAGTAGATGGGATTCCTATTAATACAAAACTGGTGGCCGATTCAGCAGGAAAAATCACTGTTGATGCAAATTCAGGGGGGATTGATTTTTTAAATCCTAATGATATTGAAACAATGGATGTTTTAAAGGACGCTTCGGCAACGGCTATTTATGGTTCTAGAGGAGCCAATGGGGTTATTATTATAACCACTAAAAAAGGAAAAAATGGAAGACTTACATTAAACTATGACTCTTCTGTCATCACAGAAACTATACACGAGAACGCTCCAATGATGTCAGCTGGAGAATATATTGAATTTCGTCGTTGGGGTAAATATTATTCTAGCCCTCTTAGTGCTACTAATCCAGCAGGCTTTCCAAGTGGAAATGCACCAACTATTGCGAATGACAAAACTATTTTCTTAGCTTCAGCCGATGCAGCAGCTTGGGCAAACATAGCAAAAGGATGGAGTAAGGATAGTAATGGCAATGATGTGTGGGATGGTTCTAAAGTTGCTACTACTGATTGGACTAAATTTGTTACCCGTACAGGAATTACTCAACAGCACAATTTAAGTGTTAGCGGGGGTACTGAAAAAATGAAAGGTTATGGTTCTTTCGGTTACTTAGATAATACAGGTACTCTCTTTGGTCAGGGTTATAAACGCTATAGTGCAAATGCAAATGTTGATATCACGCCAACCAAGTGGTTCTCTATGGGAGTCAATCTTAATACTAGTTATACCATTAACGAGTATGGACAATCGAACACAGGAAGAACGGCTGTTACAAGTTCTACAGGTATATATGCTACAGCTCGTACAAATCTTCCTTATGCAGTTCCTTATGACGCTAATGGAAATAGAATTGATAGCCCAGGTGGAGATTCTACAATTAGGACTCCTGTAGACGAATATAAATATTCGCAAGATCAGCGTGTTACTTTGCGTGCTTTTGCTAGTTTATATACTCAGTTTGACTTAGGAGCGATTTCTTCAGTACTTGATGGATTGAAATACCGTATAAATTTTGGTCCGGATTTAAGTTCTTATCGTGATGGAGTTTTCTTAGATGCAAAATCAGCTATTCGTTCCGGAACAAGTTTTGCTTCCTTAACAAAGGAGGAAACTATTTCTTATACACTAGACAATTTGATCTTTTACAACAAAACTGTTGGGAATCATAATTTCGGTTTAACTTTATTAGCAAGTCAGACACAATACCATAATGAATCAAGTTCTATGTCTGCCAATTCTATTCCAAATCCTGAGAATAAATGGAATGCTTTAACTCCTTCCAATGTAACTTTAGCAGGTTATTCTTCTGGATTGAATCAAACAGCTTTATTGTCTTATATGGGAAGAATCACTTATGGTTTTGCAGATAAATACCTGCTTACTGCTTCTTGGCGTAGGGATTATGCTTCTCAGCTGGCACCTGGGCATAAAGGTTCTGATTTTCCTAGTTTATCTTTAGGATGGCGATTAGATAAAGAGTCATTTATGAAAGGAACCACTTGGATTGATTTGTTAAAATTGAGAGCAGGATATGGTGTGACAGGTAATTCCGCTGTACCAGCTTATACAACTGATCCAGCATTGACAGGAATTCTCTACGGTACGAGTTCAGGGGTTGTTAATAATACTTCTTTGGCTAATCAATTATTGGGTTGGGAAGAAACTACACAGTTTAATTATGGTTTGGATTTTTCCATGTTAAATAGCAGAATATCGGGAGCTTTGGAATATTATACAAGTAATACTACTGACTTATTATTTAAAAGAAGCGTTCCTACTCCTATTGGAGTTAGTACCACTTATCAAAACGTTGGAGAAACAGAAGCAAATGGAGTTGAACTTACTTTGAATACTATCAATGTTAAGGCTAAAGACTTTGAATGGAGTACTAATTTTAGCGGTTCCTATCAAAAAAATAAAATCGTTACTTTACAGAATGGTAAAGTTAACGATATCAATAACAGCCTCTTTATAGGTCAATCTCAAAATGCAATTTATGGTTTCGAATCCAACGGAATCTGGAAACCAGAAGACGCAGCGGAAATGGCTAAATTCAATGCTATAACTCCAGGGGCGTTTACATTTGGTAGTGCGAGACCTGTTGATCAAAACGGTGATTATAAAATTGATGCTACTAACGACCGTGTGATTATAGGCAACAAAGACCCAAAATTTATAGTAGGTATGACAAATACTTTCAATTATAAGAATCTTGATTTGTCTTTCTTTGTATATGGAAAAATGGGATATATTTATGATACAGGTGGTGAAAATGAAGGAGCAAAAGGCAGTCAGAGATCAATTAATTATTACAATGACAACAACACCAACTCTGAATACCAAAAACCAATCTATTCAGCAGGAACAGGTGATTCCTATTATCCTACTTTAGGATATCGTAATGGTTCATTCTTAAAAATGAGAAATATCTCTTTAGGGTATAGATTCTCAGATGACTTGGTGGAAAAAATAGGGCTATCTAAACTGAGATTGTATTTTCAAGTAAATAATCCTGGTATGGTTTTCACAAAAGTTAAGTGGACTGATTTGGATACGCAAACTACAGCTTCAAACAGAGGAATTACAATGGGAGTAAATGTGCAATTCTAAAATTGAATTTTAATAAAATAAATTATGAAAAATTATAACAAAATATATATTCATTTAATTCTTGCGGCTACATTAGTACTTAGCAGCTCATGTAATGATAATTTCCTCGAAGAGGATTTGACTACAGCTTATAACAAGGATTATTACAAAACCGAAGCAGGAATTCAGGCTTTAGCAGTTGGGGCTTATTACCAAACATTTGCAGCCGAATTAGCTGGAGAAGTTCCTCTTACAGCAAATGAGTCAGGTACAGATGAATTTCATGCTGGAGGAGATCCTTCGAATTGGACTTGGAATTCTTATTCTCCTTCAGGTTTTCAGGCTTTTGTGACTGTGTCTAATGCTAATACTGTTGCGGCGAATACGAATTGGGACAATTTGTATGTTGGTGGAATTGGTAATGCCAATCAGTTAATTGAATCCGCTACAGCAATTGTATCCAGCAATGATGCTATTAAGAAAACGGCATTGGGAGAAGGATATTTTTTAAGAGCTTTTAATTATTTAAAATTAGTAAGTCAATATGGTGGTGTGCCATTAGTATTGAAGACTAGTTCATCAGTAAATTTAGAATATACCAGAGCAACTCCGCAGCAAGTTTTCGATCAGATAATAGCTGATTTTACTCAAGCGTATAATTTATTAAGCAATGCCGGATTTCCTGCTAAAATAACAAAAGATGCCGCTGCTCATTATTTAGCAAAAGCTTATTTAGCCCGTGCTAGTGAAATTAATGATTCTTGGAATGCTTCTACAAAAACTGCTGATCTGCAAAAAGTAGTTACGTTATCTGATGAAGTTATTTCTCACCATCCATTGACAGCAAACTTTGGAGATTTATGGAATTATACTGCTGCGGATGGTGCAAATGAAAAAGTTTCGGAATTAATCTTGTCAGCACAGTTTAATGCGAATACTTTGACTACTGGAGGAAATCAGCAACACCTGTATTTCCTTTCTACATATGATCAGTTACCTCAAATGAAGCGTAATCTTGCAGGCGGAAGACCATTTAGCCGTTTAGCTCCTACTTATTTTATGTATGATATATACGATCAGGTAAACGATTCTCGTTTTTGGAAAAGTTTTCAAACCAAAAGTATTGTTAATAATGCTTCAGGAGCAGTTTATAAAAATGGGGATCTAGGTATTATGTATATTGTTAATAATGCTGCTGACACTCGTTTTGCAAAAACTAAAAATAACGATAATCCAGCGATACTCTACAAAGGAAAAACAATTCCAAGTGTATATGTAGCTTATGCAGCAGATAAAGTTGGATTAATGGCGGATGTTCGTTTTCCTTCTTTAAGTAAGTATATGGATGGAAATAGAGTTGATTTGAGTGTTACAAAAGGATCTCGTGATGTGGTTTTAGCGCGCTCGGCAGAGACCTATTTAATGGCAGCCGAAGCAAAAGTACGTTTAGCAAAAGCAGGTGGAGCTGCGTTTGCAGATGCATTGCCTTATATTAACACTGTTCGTGCACGTGCTGCTTATAAAAGTGGAGAAAATCGTGCTCTTTATGCAGATGGAAGTGCAGCCTATACACAAACTGGACAGGCAGGAATTCCAATATCTTATATTCCGGAAAGTTCTTACTACGAGTCCAATAATATTGCAGCTACAGTTACTACAGCAACAAGTTTGAATATAACTAGTATTGGAGCTTTGCCTGCGAGTGATGAAGCAGTAATTACTAAGTTAGGATATTCTGGTGATTATGACAGAATGTTATGTTTGGTTTTGAATGAGCGATCTAGAGAACTTTGTGGAGAGTTTCACCGCTGGGAAGATTTAAGCAGAACCAAAACTTTGGTGGCTAGAGCAAAAGCATATAATATTGAAGCGGCTGCAAATATTAAAGATTACCATAATTTGAGACCTATTCCTCAAACTTTCTTAGACGGAATATATGCTAATGGAGCTCCTTTAACAGCAGCTCAGAAAAAAGAAATGCAGAATCCAGGATATAACTAATCTTTGATTTTTATAATAACTATAAACCGTCTCATAACTATTTTGAGGCGGTTTGTTTTTTTATAATCAGGAGAGTACAGGACGCTTATTAAAAAGTTGTCCTGTATTTTTAAATCCTCTACTCAATGTAAAAAAGAAGATATGAAAATAGTTAAAAAAGAACTGCTGCTTTTTTGTTTTTTAATTGCTTGTCAATTCCTTTATGCACAGATAAAATTACCGGCTCTTGTAAGTGATAATATGGTTTTGCAGCAAAATGCAAAAGTAAATTTGTGGGGCTGGGCTGGGCCAAATGAAAACATTCAAATTCAATTAGGATGGCAGAAAGAATTAGTTGAAACAAAAGCAGATGCCAAAGGAAATTGGAAAACTGAAGTTTCAACTCCAAAAGCAGACGAAAAAAAATATACTATAACACTGCAGGCTTCCAATAAAATTGTTCTTAATAATGTTTTACTGGGCGAAGTCTGGATTTGTTCAGGACAGTCCAATATGTTCTTTCCTGTTGGGAAACAAGAAGGCACCTGGAAAACAGGAGTAAAAAATTATGAAGAAGAAGTCAAAAATGCTAATTTCCCATTAATCCGATTGTTTACCGTAGCAACTATAGCTTCAGAGAAACCATTAGATGATGTAAAAGGGAGTTGGAAAGAATGTTCTCCAGAAAGCATCAATGATTTTTCGGCAGTTGCCTACTTCTTTGGTCGTGATTTGTTTCAAAATATTAAAACGCCAATTGGATTGATCTCAACTTCATGGGGAGGTACCAAAGCAGAAGCCTGGACATCGGCAAAAGTTTTAGAAGAGAACAAAGACTTAGTTCCAATTCTGATAGAAAATGCTCAAAAAGAGAAGCAGTATTATACCGATTTAGAAACTTATTATACTAATTTGAAAAATGGGACTGCAACGGCAGAACTCAAAAAACCAAAGAAAACAGATGAGAATAAATATCCTTATGTTTTGTATAATGGGATGTTGCATCCCGTAATTAATTATACGATGAAAGGAGTTATCTGGTATCAAGGAGAAAGTAATGCCGAAAAAGCATTGCTGTATCAAACCTTGTTCCCTGCAATGGTGCAAAACTGGAGAGACGACTGGAAACAAGGTGATTTTCCATTTTATTATGTTCAGATAGCACCTCACAAAGGTCAAAATGCCTATATTCGTGAAGCACAGCTTCTTTCTTTGAATAAAATTAAAAACAGCGGCATGGCGGTTACCACAGATGTTGGAAATGAAACTAATATTCATCCAATCGATAAGCAGACTGTTGGATATAGATTATCATTGATTGCTCGTTCAAGAACATACAATGAAAGTAAGTTGGTCTACTCAGGGCCTATTTACAATCACATGAAAGCAGATAAAAAGCAAATACAATTGTTTTTTGATTATGCAGAATCTGGTCTTCTTCAAAAAGGAGAAACATTAAAAGAGTTTGAAATTGCTGGCGAAGACAAGGTATTTTATCCAGCTGAAGCTAAAATTAAAGGGAAAACCGTAATTGTTTCTTCTGATAAAGTAAAAAATCCAATTGCTGTTCGTTTTGCTTGGAAGCCAGTTCCTGATCCAAATTTATTCAATACCGAAAATTTGCCAGCTTCACCATTTAGAACAGACAATTGGGGAAATCAATAGAAACGAAAAACAGTTATGATTGCATTAAATAAAAGGTTTTTGTTGATGTTATTTCTGTTTTTTCAAATTTTTAGTTTCTCTGCAGAAGCACAAAAATCTGAGAATTTAGCCAGTAAACCATTGTTTCGAGATCCTGTTTTTGATGGAACCGCAGATCCAGTTATTATTTGGAACAAAAAACAGAAAAAATGGTTCATGTTTTATACCAATCGCAGGGCTAATGATTCAACAGCCAAAGGTATTAGCTGGGTTCACGGAACTCGAATTGGAATCGCCGAATCAACAAATGGAGTGAATTGGGTTTATAAAGACACTTGTAAAATTGGTTATAAATTGCCAGGAATTACGCATTGGGCACCAGATGTTATTGAAAATAAAGGCTTGTATCATATGTATCTAACGATTGTTCCAGGGATTTTTGAAGACTGGTACCATCCGCGTTTTATTATTCATCTGACGAGTAAAAATTTAATAGACTGGAAATTTGAATCAAAATTAAAATTAGCGTCAGAGCGGTGTATCGATGCTTCTGTTTTTAGATTGCCCAATGGAACTTGGCGCATGTATTACAATAATGAAAATGACGGAAAATCTATTTATTATGCAGACAGTCCTGATTTATATAATTGGACAGATGCTGGTAAAAAAGTTGTAAATGAGCGTGGCGAAGGACCAAAAGTTTTTCAGTGGAAAGGCAAAAATTGGATGATTTGTGATACTTGGCGTGGACTAAGTGTATATTCGTCAGAAGATTTTATTAATTGGAAACGTCAGCCAAAAAATATTCTGGAAATTCCAGGTAAAGGAATCGATGATCAGGTTATTGGAGGACATGCAGATGTAGTAGTAAATAATGGTAAAGCGTATATTTTTTATTTTACACATCCAGGAAGAACTCCCGAAAACAAAGGAATAGATAATTACCAGACTAGAAGAAGTTCGATTCAAGCAGCCGAATTAGAATTAGAGAATAACGAAATTGTTTGTCACAGGGATAATCCTGTTTATATAAATTTAAAACAGCCATAAAAATGAAAAACACCTATAGAAATGCTTTCAAAATGAAATTGAAAAAAGGTTTTGAAGCAGAATATAAAAAAAGACATGACGAAATCTGGCCAGAATTAGCATCCCTGCTGTCTGAATCAGGAATTCAGGATTATAGTATTTTTTTGGATGAAGAAACACTTATTCTTTTTGCAGTTCAAAAATTAAGTCCAGATTTTGATACAGCATTTTTGCCAAATCATCCAATTGTGAAAAAATGGTGGGCATACATGGGGGATATTATGGAGACTAATCCTGACAATTCACCGCTTTCGGCTTCGTTAAAGGAAGTTTTTCATCTGGATTAATTTATTGATTAAACGGAACAAGTTAGTTAGCAGTATACAACAGGATACTCTTACCCGCTTTAATAGATATATTTGAATCTATGTTGTTTTAATGACTCTTTACAGTTGTTTTGGTTTAGTTAGTGGTTTTAAATTTTTTTAAAAAGAAAGTTAATTCTATAAGTGGAGTTTTTACAAAACATTCTTTTTAAACGCTCACGGCATTCGCTTTTAAAAGTTTCTGACACGAATTACACTAATTTGCACGAATTAAGATTGCTATTTAATTACACAAAATATTCGAAACTGTAAAAAGTTGTAAAATTTGATTTCAATTTTGATAAGAATTAGTGTTAATTGGTGAAATTCGTGTTTATCTTTTTTTAAATGCGAATGCCGTGTTAAACGCTATAATCTTTTTGGTTTAGCGTTTTTTTTTGTAAATTAATTTAGAGCAGATTAAAGAATTATACTGAAGGCTTTCAGTAGGTTTTTGCTGTGTGAAATTGATAGTCAGGTTTGTAAAAAAAATATTTTGGAACAGCAGTTCTGATGTTTTTTAATAGAAAAAGTAAATAAAATGAAAAAAAGTATTCAATTTGGTTTAACAATTACAGCCGCAGTACTTGCATTGAACAGCTGTAAAGCTCAAAAAAGTGAAGGTGCTTCAAAAATTGTTCTGAAGAATACATCGGATATTGCTCTGCCTCAAAAGGCAGTTGAAATTAAAAGAAGCCTTCTTCCTGTTGTGAAAAATACAGCTGGTTATCCAATTCTGCTGCAGCAAAAGGATACTATTCCCGCACAGTTAAATGATCTAGATGGAGACGGGAAATGGGATGAGATATTTCTGGTTGCTGATTTTGCCGCCAAAGAGAAAAAAGAATTAGTGCTAAAATGGTCTGTAACTGATCCAAAATTTACAATAAGAACAAGCGTTCGTTTTGGAAAAAGAGCTGGAAAAGAGGAGCCGGTAAAACCAGCAGTCGAAGAAATAATGCCAGCCAATGAAGTGCACACTGCATTAGGTTATCAGCGTTATCAGACAGATGGTCCGTCCTGGGAAAATGATAAAGTAGGATTCAGGCATTACTTAGACGGAAGAAATGCTAAAGATGTTTTTGGAAAAAAAATTCCAGCCATTACTCCAGAAAACGTAGGTATCAACAGCAAAGGTGCAGTAGAAGATAATTACCACCAAATGTACGATTGGGGAAGAGATATTTTTCCAGTTGGAAACTCAGCAGGTTTAGGAGGTTATGCTTTATTGGTGAATAATGAAATAAAAAGATTGGGAATTACTGCAAAAGAGCCTTTAAATACTATTGAAACAACAACGTTTAAAATTGTAAGTGAAGGACCGGAGAATTCGGTTTTAAGTTATAATTATCATAATTGGGATATTAACGGGAAAAAGTATCAGGTACAGGAGACAACTTCAATCTGGCCGGGAATGTACGGATATAAAAATACAGTAAAGGTAAACGGGCTTCAGGGAAATGAAGTGTTTCTGGCAGCTCTTTCCAATATTAATAACATGAATCCTTTAAAAGAAATTGAGTCGGGGGATTTTGTCTGTTTAATACAGCATGGGCATTTAACTTACGAAAAGCAATGGATATTAGGAACAGCAATTATAGTTCCAAAAAAGTTATATAAGGGCTATATTGAAGCTCCTAAAACAGGACAGCTAACTGATTCTTATCTGGCTAAATTAACGGTTAAAAATAATGAGCCTGTAAGTTATTATGCAGTAGCGGGCTGGGAGTTAAGTGCTGATCCAAATTTTAAAGACGCAGCTTATTTTGCCAAATATGTTACTGCTCTGGCTGAACAGCTTTCAGCCAAAATCGGTATTGAAATAAAATAATGGACTAATCAAAAAAATAATTTAATCTAAGAATTATGAAAAAACCAAACCAGATTCTCGTTTTATTTTTTTTGGGAGCATTTGCAATTGCACAATCTCAGACAAATGACGCTACTGCTCCACTGCATCTGCTTCAGCCAGTATATCCAACTCCGTATGTTATCCCTCAAAAAGAAAACGTAAAAGCAGTTTTAGATAAAGTCTATAATTTTTTAGAGGCAAATACCGCTTCAAGAGCTGTAAATAAAAAGGATAATTCAGAAGTAACCAATTTTAAGAAAATTGACGGCAACATTGCTTTTGATAAAGGAGCATTTAGACTTACTAGTTACGAATGGGGAGTAACCTATGCAGGTATGCTCTTGACAGCACAAGTGACTTCTGATAAAAATTACGAAGATTATGTAAACAAAAGACTGAAGCTCATTGCTGATCTTTATGCCAATACTGATGAAAAAAACATCGAAGGTTCTCCAATACATTCGGTAATTAAGCCACATGCTTTGGATGATGCCGGAGCGTTATGTGCTGCTTTTATCAAAGCAAAAAAAATGGGTTTAGCATCAAATATAGACCCAGTAATAAATAATTTAATTACGTTCATAAGCCAAAAACAGCAGCGTCTGAGTGATGGAACTTTGGCGCGAAACAGACCGCAGATGAACACGCTGTGGCTTGATGATATGTTTATGAGTGTTCCTGCATTGGCACAAATGGGCGGTTATACAGGTGATGTAAAATATTTTGATGATGCTGTAAAACAAGTAACGCAGTTTTCACAAAGAATGTTTAATACCGAAAAAGGTCTTTATATGCACGGCTGGGTAGAATCTATGCAGGTGCATCCTCAGTTTCATTGGGCTAGAGCCAATGGCTGGGCGGTTATGACTATGGTGGAATTATTAGAAACATTGCCAAAAAATCATCCGGGATATCCAAAAGTTTTGGCACAATTACAGGCTCATATTGCAGGACTGCAAAAATATCAGGATGGAACCGGTTTTTGGCATCAGCTGATTGACAGAAACGACACTTATCTTGAAACTTCTGCGACAGCAATATACGCTTATTCAATTGCAAGGGCTATAAATAGAGGATATGTGGATAAAATGACGTATGCTCCAACAGTTTTATTGGCTTGGAATGCAGTAGCATCAAAAGTAAATGACAAAGGTCAGGTTGAAGGAACCTGTGTTGGTACAGGTATGGGATTTGATCCTGCGTTTTACTATTACCGTCCTATAAACACATTTGCAGCTCATGGTTATGGTCCTGTTTTATTGGCTGGTGCCGAAGTGATCACGCTGTTAAATAACAGTCAGTTTGAGATCAATGACAGTTCTATACAATTAAAAAATAAAGGATAACAAGTAACAATTACGAATTATTTTGATAATAAATGGTTTTTGCCAAAGGAGAATAAAATATTCCAATCTTAGCTCCCTCTCCTTTGGAGAGGGCTGGGGTGAGGAAAATATAACAGACTATTTTATACTTGGTTATTACATTAAAAAGGTATCATTAAATTATTTTAATTACTTATGAAGCAAAAATCAGCATGTTTATTGTTTTATATTTTCTGTACAGTTACTGCTTTTGGTCAGATTGGAAAGCGTTTCCCATCTGAAAAAAAGATTGTCAAAGACCCAGTAACGGGCTATGAAATCATTTTTTTGACTAGCAAACCAAACGGAGATTCTAAAATTTATCCAACGCATCCGCAATGGACTTCGGATGGCAATTGGGTATTATTCCGTTCGCATCGTGTTGAGGGAGAGATTATGGCTGTTAATGAAAAATCGGGTGACATAGTTCAGGTTACCGAAGGCGGTTATTCAGGAACGTTCTGTATCGCCCAAAAATCGATGAAAGTGTATTTTATGCGTGATGCTGGCGAAAAAGCCATGCAAATCATGGAAGTAGATTTGGATAAAGTTTTTAAAGACAGTAAATCTGGAAAAATGCAGGCTGTGTCTGCTTACGAACGCATTTGTGGAAAAGCTCCATCCGAAATGGAAGCCTCAGGCGATATGGCTTTGGATGCTAATGAAGATAAAGTATATTTTAGAGTAGGTAAAAAAGAAGCCTTAAAATATTTGGATAAGAACACAGTTCTTGAAAAGAATTTTGGACCTCGAAATATGGGCGCTGGACCAGGAGGGATTTCAAGTATGAATTTGAAAACGGGTGAGTTTAAACATGTAATTTCTGTTGGTTTTCAAATTGGTCATATTCAATCTAACACGTGGAATCCCAACGAAATTATTTTTTGCTGGGAAACAGGAGGCAAGTCACCACAACGAACTTGGACTGTGATGGGCGATGGTTCGGGCTTACGGCCATTATATCCCGAAGCTCCTTACGAATGGGTTACTCACGAAGCAGTAATTGGAAAAGATGAAGTTGCAATGGCGATAATGGGACATAGAAAAATTGACATTCAAAAAGAAACTCCTGCTGAGGTTACTGATAGTAAAGAAGTTAAAAATCCCGAAAATCCTGGACAGGAAAGTAATTGGGGGGCTACAGGAACTCGTGAAAAACCGACAGGATTGGCAATTGTTAATCTTAGAACAAGGGAAATGATTATTGCTGGTCAAACAAAATCAGGCAGTGGTTTTTGGCATGTTCACGGTTCATCTGATGGCAGATGGGCTGCAGGAGATGATTTTTCAAGAAGTCTGTATTTAATAGATAGAAAAACAAGCGAGGTAGTAATGCTTACAACGGGTCATAAAGAAACGGCAAAAGATCACATTCATCCCACATTTAACAGAGAAGGAACCAAAATACAATTTGAATCGGCAATGTTATCTGAGGATAATAAAACGATGAATATCTGTATTATAAATGTACCGGAATCGTGGTTGAACAGAAAATATAAAAACTAAATTAAATTGATTATAATGAAGAAAGGTATCGTATTAATTATCTTGTTTATCGGATTATCTCAGATTTCGATAGCTCAAAAAAAAGCCAAAAATGTTTTTCCTGACGGAACAAAAATTCCCGCTTGGTTTAATGATGCATCCAAAATTAAATTAGAAAAATTAGGGAAACAGTATGTTATCACCGATTATGACGTAAAAATAGACAGCACTGTAGTCCAAACTGTGGCCATTCAAAAAATAATTGATAAAGCTTCTGAAAATGGCGGAGGTGTGATTGTAATTCCAAAGGGAGTGTTCTTGAGCGGAGCCTTGTTTTTTAAGCCAAAAACACATTTGCATGTTTCTGAAGGCGGCGTTTTGAAAGGTTCTGATGATATTTCTAATTATCCAATTATGCCTTCGCGTATGGAAGGGCAGAATCTGGATTATTTTCCAGCGCTTGTTAACGCTTACAATTTGGATGGATTTACCATTTCTGGAAAAGGAACGATAAACGGTAATGGTTATAAGTATTATGAGGCTTTTTGGGCAAGACGTAAAGAAAATCCAAAATGTACCAATTTGGAAGTTTCAAGACCACGATTGGTTTTTGTCTGGAATTCAAAAAATGTGCAGTTTCAAGATGTGAAGCTGATTAATTCAGGTTTCTGGACAAATCATTTTTATAAATGTTCGAATGTAAAACTGATTGATCTGTATATTTTTTCGCCACATTTAGAAATCAAAGCACCAAGTACTGATGCTATTGATATTGATGTATGTTCTAATTTTTTGGTAAAAGGCTGTTATATGTCGGTTAACGATGATGCTATTGCCTTAAAAGGAGGAAAAGGACCATGGGCAGATACCGAAGAAGGAAATGGAGAAAATACGAACATTATTATTGAAGATTGTACGTATGGATTTTCACATTCGGCATTAACAAATGGAAGTGAATCTATCCATAACAAAAATGTGATTATGCGTAATTGTTCAGTTACAGATGTATCGCGTTTATTATGGCTGAAAATGAGGCCAGATACGCCTCAAAAATACGAATACATTTTGGTAGAAAACATTAAAGGCACTGCCGTAAAAGGATTAGTAGTGTACCAATGGAATCAGTTTTTTGATATGAAAGGACGCAAAGATACACCCGCTTCGTATGGAGATCATGTAACGCTGCGTAATATTAATTTAAAATGTGATAAGTTTTACGAAGTGCAGAAAGACCCGAATATATTTTTGACAAACTTTGCTTTTGAGAATCTTAACATTGAATCAAAAAATGGTGAAATTGACAAAACTGCCATCAAGAGGGTGACTTTTAAGAATGTGAAAGTTAATGGTAAGCCTGTAAATTAGTCATTGCGAATAATTCAAAAAAGCTAAAATTATTTTTTGTTTATAATTTTGGTTTTTATTCAAATTACTGCCCTTTACTAAAACGTAATAGTTTTGGTAAAGGGTTTTTTAATGGTGTAAAATTTAAAATAATACAGTTATATGGTTAGTATAATGTGAATTATTCAGTTTTGGATTAAGCAGTTTATTTTTGTTTTTTTTATTGAATATTTAAAAATAATAGCATAGTACAGGATGCTACAGGATACGGCGTCAAAAGTGTTTCTATAATTTTATGAAATAAATAACAGTTTTCTTTTACGAACTAATAAGTCAAAATTATGTTTATGAGATTAAAATTTAGTTGCCAAGAGTCAGCAGGTAAAATTGTTTTGCTGCTTTGTATGTTTTTTTCCTTTGGGTGCATACATGCACAGAATAAGATTAAAGGTACGGTTAAGGATGTTGCTGGATTAGCTGTTCCCGGAGTAAGCGTAACTCAAAAGGGTACAAAAAATATAGTTGATACCGACATGGAAGGAAATTATACAATTGATTTGCAGGACAACGGACAGCATGTCTTGATTTTTACTTCGATTGGATTTAAAAGAGCAGAAGAGGCTGTTCAGGGCAGAACCACAATTAATGTGGTTTTAGCAGAAGATAATCAGGTTCTGGAAGAAGTAACCGTAATTGGTTATGGTACTCAAAAGAAAAAATTGACTACTGGTGCAATGTCATCTCTTAAAACAGAAAGTTTTGCAGAAAGACCTATTTCAAGAGTTGACCAAGGATTAATCGGGCAGGTAGCCGGAGTGAGAGTAAAAACGACATCAGGTTTGCCAGGTCAGCCCTTTAGTGTTGAAATTCGTGGGGGAGGATCTATTACGGCTGGAAATGAGCCGTTGTATGTACTTGATGGATTTCCTATTTATACAGAACCATCAAATGCAAACGGAGGTTTTTCAAACGGAAGTCCATTAGATAATATTAACCCAAATGATATTGCTTCTATTGAAGTTTTAAAGGATGCCGCCGCAGCTTCAATTTATGGTTCAAGAGCTTCTAATGGAGTTATTCTAATTACTACTAAAAAAGGAAAATTAGGAAAAACAAAATTTACTTTTAATACATACGGCGGTATTAATAAAGAAGCGAATAGAGTAGATATGCTGTCTTCCCAGCAATGGATTGACAGATCAAAAGTAATGCTTGATGCACAATGGGCTGCTTCTGGTATTGCAGGGGCTTTGGCTTCACAGACAATGCCGGAAAGGATTGCGGCCTACAATGCAGTATTTCCAACTACACCTTTGAACCAAACAAACGCAAAATATTTTACATATATCTACGATGCAAGATGGGACATACCAGGTCATCCAGGCTTAGATTATATTGACTGGCAGGATAAAGTTTTTAAGACAGGCGAATTTACTAACTATCAGTTTACGGCTTCTGGAGCTACAGATGCTGTTAATTATTATGTATCTGCTAATTATCAAAAGAACACAGGCTATATAGTTGGTACAGATTACACCGTTTTTTCTGCCAGAGCCAATGTCGATATTAAGCTGTCTGATAATTTTAAAATGGGAATCAATTTAGCCCCTTCCTATTCGGTTAAAAATGATCCAGGAGTAGAAGGAAAGGATAATACTTTGTTTAAAGCACTTACTGCGACTCCAGTTTTTGAAAGTACTTCAAATGCTGCAGGAGAAAAATATACTACCAGATATGCATGGGGAAGCAGTACGACCAATATGCTGAACGCATTAGACAGAACGGGCAGAAATTCAATGTATAGAAATTTAATTTCTACGTATCTTAGTTATCAATTTTTAAAAGGTCTGACCTGGAAAAGCACGATTAACTTTGATAACTCAGATAATACTTTTGAAGGATATACTCCAAATGAAGTAATAGCTAGTATTAGAGGGACTTATAATACCTATAGAAGACAGAACATTGTAAATGAAAATACATTGAACTATGATAAATCTTTTGGGAATCATAATTTTAATGTGCTTTTGGGGCAGTCTTTCAACTCTTATGAAATTACAAAGTCTACTTTGGCATCAGGAGCTTTGTATAATAGTTCCAGTATAGAAACACTGCCTGCAGGATCTATTGGAAGTACAAGCGGAGAGAAAAACACACTGCTTTCTTATTTTGCAAGATTACAATATAATTTCAAAGAGAAATATTTACTTTCTTCCAGTATAAGAAATGATGGTTCTTCAAAATTTGGAAGCGAAAGACGCTGGGGAACATTTTATTCTTTGTCTTTAGGCTGGAGAATCAAGAAAGAATCATTTTTGGATAATGTTGATTGGTTAAGCGATTTAAAATTGAGAGCAAGTCTTGGAACTAATGGAAGTAATAATATTGGAAGCTACGCCTGGCGTTCTACATTAGCAACATATAACTATTCTATTGGCGGTGCAGCTGCTATAGGGCAGGGAGTTTTAGGAATTGCAAACCCTGAGTTACACTGGGAAGAATCAAAAAGTATTGATCTTGGTTTGGATTTTTCATTCTTAAAAAACAGAATTTCTGGAACCTTTGAAATGTATAGAAAAGACAACAGTGATTTATTGTTAAGAGTTCCTGTACCGACTGCATCAGGATTCCCTAGTTACCTGACTAATATTGGTGAAGTGCAGAATCAAGGGTGGGAGTTTGAGTTAAATACAGTAAATGTCGCCGTTAAAGATTTTCAATGGAAGACTTCGGCTAATATCAGCCATAACGAAAATAAAGTAGTAGCATTAGGTCCAGACCAAACTAAAATTGAAATCAGCAATAGTTTTGACGGCGGAGTGCCTTTTATAAAATTAGAAGTTGGTAAACCAATGTATACCATCTTTGGTTTACAGCAAAATGGCGTTATAACACAAGCTGATATTGACAAAGGAGGGACTACCATTGGCGGTAAAAGTTTAGTTTTAGGCGATCCTAGATATATAGATCAAAATGGAGATGGAAAGATAAATTCAGGAGACCGTGTTGATTTGGGGAATCCGACACCAAAATTCACTTGGGGTATAACGAATGACTTCAAATACAAAGACTTTGATTTAAGCATATTGGTTCAAGGTCAAAACGGAGGTACTGTTTATGGACTGACAGGAAGAGCAATTGACAGGACTGGAATGGGACAGGTTGAAAATTCATTAGACGTAGATCCTGCAGTAAGAGGAAACTGGAGAACTACTTTTGGATATCAGGCAAATTCGGATTGGCTGTATAAATCAGATTATATTAGTGTTAGAAGTATATCTGTAGGATATAATCTAAAAGAAGCAGTGAAAAACATAAAGCGTATTGATAACATTAGACTTTATGTTACAGGAGAAAATTTATTCTATAGAAATAAATATAAAGTAGGTTTTAATCCTGAAGCGATTAATACTTCAGGAAGTTCAAATAGTGATTTTGCTGTTCCTGTAGATTATGGAGGAGCTCCTTTGGCAAAATCAGTTGTTTTAGGTGTTAACATTAATTTTAATTAAAATAAAATGAAAAAATATATTTATTCAGTGGCAGGTGCCTTATTGATATTTGTACTGGCATCCTGCGAAAACCAATTGGATCAGGTTCCATTGTCTCAAGGGACGACAGATAATTTTTATCAGACTCCAAATGATTTTATTCAGGCTCGAAATGCTACTTATTCGTATGCTTTTCACGGGGCATCTACTTATGGGTATGCAAATAGAGTACTGAACTTAAGTGAAACCAGATCAGATAATTTGTATGCTACTACAACTGCTTCTAGAGACTGGGAGGGAATTAATGGTTTTTTTAGTTCTATCAGCTCCAATTCGATGGTGACAGAGGCTTATTCAACGAATTATAGCGCCATATATAAGGCAAATCAATTAATTGAAAAAATTACTGAAAAAGGAGATCAGATTTTTACAGTTCCTGCAGATAAAGCTTCAATGCTTGCTGAAGCACGCTTTCTTAGAGCATTCTGTTATTTTGACCTGATACGCTGGTTTGGTAAAGTGCCATTAATTGATAAAACCATGACAGCGCAGGAAGTGGCCAAAATTGGCAGAGCTCCAATTGCGGATATTTATAAATTAATTATTTCTGATTTAGAACTAGCAATTCCAGATCTCAGTCCGTCTTATGATGCAGCAAATTATGGTCGCGTGTCAAAATATGGTGCTAAAGCATTATTGGGATTGGTTTACATGACCCGTTCAAGTCCAACTTATGGTATTGATGGTGCAATGCTTGGTGTAAATGAATGGGACAAAGCTTATCAGCAGTTAAATGATATTAAAGCAAGCGGATTATTCGTTTTTGGTACTGATTATGCAACGATTTTTAAAACCGAAGGTATTGCCAATAAAGAAAATGTATTGACAATTCCATATACACAAAGTATTTCTACTTCTGTTGGAGGTAACTTTATGGTGGAAGTAGGATATGAGCCTTATTTTGCTTCAGTTGGAATAGGATCGGCACAAGGTTCGTTAGAAGGAAGACCAGTATCAACAGAGTTTTTAGCAAAGTTTGACGCAGCTGATAAAAGAAAAACTGATGGTATCGCAACAAGTTATACTGTAGCATCTGGCACCTATAAAGGAAGCTATACTTTTCCTGTATTCAAAAAGTATATTGATCCTACAAGATATGGAACTGGCGGGCGTGAAGACTGGGGAGTTGATTTCATGGTAATTCGTTATACTGATGTTTTAATGTTAATGGCCGAATGTACGCTCCATGGCGGCGGCGGAACTCAGGCTGATGTGGATGCAATTATGAATAAAGTTAGAACAAGAGCCGGTATTACAGCTAATGCTTCTAATACTACTTTGGATCAGTTATTTGCAGAAAGAAGAAAAGAATTCTTTTCTGAAGGAACAAGATGGTTTGATTTGATTAGATCTGGTAATGCAGTTACCACAATGAATGCGTGGAGAGCGACAGAAGATAAAGCAAACAGAATTCAGACTGTAACAAATAATTCATTGTTATATCCAATACCTTTGCAGGAACTATTGGCTGTTCCAGGATTGTATGAACAAAATCCGGGTTATGATTAATATTCATTTTTTTATTAATACTATTATAATTTATAAAAGGCTGTTTCGCATTTTGGAAACAGCTTTTTTTGCAAACTGATTTGTACTTTAATTTTTTGATGATGAATTCTAAAAAAGTATTTATTTATACAGCTCTAGTGTTTTTAAGCAATCAGGTGATATACGCCCAGCAGAAAAAAGTACCCAAAGAGCAAAAGCCTAATGTCATTGTGATTATAGCTGATGATGCCGGCTGGAATGATGTTGGCTATAATGGTTCTGAAATAAAAACGCCTAATATTGATAATCTGGCAAAAAATGGTGTGCAGCTTAACCGTTTTTATGTCAGCCCTACCTGCTCACCTACAAGAGCGGCTCTTCTCACTGGAAGACCTGCCAGCCGCATGGGAATTTTAGCTCCGATAAGTGATAAAAGTGAATTGAAATTACCTGATTCAATTCCAACTCTGCCTCAATTATTGAAAAAAAACGGATATGAAACCGCGCTTATCGGCAAATGGCATTTAGGACTGCAGTTAAACAGCAGCCCAAAAGCATACGGATTTGATTATTCCTATGGTTTTTTGCACGGACAGATTGATCAATACACTCACCGCTACAAAAATGGCGATCAGAGCTGGTATAGAAATGGAGAATTTATTGATGAAAAAGGGCATACTACCGATTTAGTTACTCAGGAATCGATTAAATGGCTTTCGGAAATCCGCAATAAAAAGGAGAATTTTTACCTGCAGGTAGCATACAGTGCACCTCATTTTCCTTTGCAGGAAGAAGAGAAATGGAAGATACCTTATAATAAAACAGCTAAAGACAGTTCCCGCAGGGATTATGATGCGGCAATGGCGCATTTGGATCACAGCATCGGCATCTTGCTTGATAATTTGAAAAAGCAAAAGTTAGACGAGAATACCCTTATCATTTTTATGAGTGATAACGGTGCTATGGAAAACTGGGATTCCAGAAAAGAATATGGAGGAATACACAGATCAAATACAACTTTGGGAGATAATACGCCACTGCGTGATTGGAAAACTTCAAATTATGAAGGAGCAGTTAGAGTGCCTTGTGTGCTGTATTGGAAAGGCCGTTTAAAAAATTATAAAAACTCAGATTATATTTCAGTGATTGATTTTCTGCCTACGATTTTAGGATTAGCCGGTGCTGAAAAATTGCCAAAAACCGTAGAAGGACAGAATATATGGAATGAAGTTTCGGCAAATAAAGAAATTAAAAAACGGCCGATTTATATCCGTGGTCATAAACAGGCCTGTTTAATTCAAAAACCATGGAAACTGATTCAAAATCTGCCTTCCAAAAAAGGGATGCCAGATTATGAATTGTTCAATATAGAAAAGGATCCAGAAGAAAAGAATAATGTTCTGCCTCTGAATCAAGAGATCTTCGGGAAAATGAAGCAGGAACTGGATGTTCAAATAAAGAAAGATCCAAAAATAGCAGAGACGAATAAATCAGAATAAAATAATACAGATATAATGTTCAAAAGACACCTTTTTTTAATTGCAGTAATTAGTTTTTTAACAGATACAGCCTTTGGCCAAAATGATAAGTCAATTGATTTTTCTATTGTAAAAGCCAATGAAACCGCTGCAATATTTATTGATCCAAAAGCAGACAAATTAGTGGTCTGGGCAGTCAATGAACTGGTTTCGGACGTGGAAGAAATTACGGGAAAGAAATTAAGTATTGTTACTGCAGACAAAATTTCTCAAAACGGAATATACATTGGTCAGGCTTCAAGTTCTTTATTTCAGTCTAAAAATATTCAAAAAGAATTAGCCGGTCAATGGGAGAAATTTTATATAAAAAAAGAAAATCAGAACCTGATAATTGCAGGAAGTGACGTCAGAGGAACTGTTTATGCCATTTTTGAAACAGCAGAACGACTGGGAGTTTCGCCTTGGAAATGGTGGGCTGATGTTAATCCAATTGCCAGAAAAGAACTGGTGCTTCAATTGCCTTCAAAAGGAATAACCGAAAAGCCGTCAGTGCAGTACAGAGGAATTTTCCTGAATGATGAAGACTGGGGATTACAGCCTTGGGCTGCGAAAACTTTTGAACCCGAAACTGGAGATATAGGACCAAAAACGAATGAGAAAATATTTCAGCTGCTTTTGAGATTAAAAGCTAATACGATCTGGCCTGCGATGCATCCGTGTACCAAAGGTTTTTTTACCATTAACGGAAATAAGGAAATGGCGGAAAAGTATCATATGATAATCGGTTCTTCTCATGCCGAACCCATGCTTCGAAATAATGTCGATGAATGGAAAAAAGACTTTGGAGATTATAATTACTTTACAAACAGTAATCAAGTAAATAAATATTGGCAGGACCGTTTAGACGAAATAAAAGCAGCTAATAATGAAGTGGTCATGACACTAGGGATGAGAGGCGTTCACGACAGTAAAATGGAAGGCGCCAAAAATACGGAAGAGTCGAAGATAATGGTGGATAAGATAATTGGCGTACAGCGCGAAATGCTTTCAAATACATTCAAAAAGCCATTAAATGAAATTCCGCAGGTTTTTGTTCCGTATAAAGAAGTGCTGGAATTGTATGATAACGGACTCAAAGTGCCCGATGATGTTACTCTTGTGTGGCCCGATGATAATTATGGCTACATACGCCGTTTAAGTGATGAAAATGAACAAAAAAGAAGCGGCGGAGGCGGTGTTTATTATCATCTTAGTTATTGGGGGCGTCCTCATGATTACCTCTGGTTAAGTACTGCACAGCCTGGATTAATTTGGAGCGAAATGTCAAAAGCATACCAAAACGGGGCTAAAAAAATGTGGATTGTAAATGTGGGAGATATCAAGCCAGGCGAATATAATATGGAGTTTTTCATGGATTTAGCATGGAATATCAACAGTATTCCGTTTGATGGGATTAATAAAAATCTGGAAAAATGGATTTCAAGAGAATTTACGCCAACAATTGCCAGCGAATTGAGTCCTGTAATTGCAGAATACTACCGTTTGGCTTTCATCAGAAAACCGGAGTATATGGGCTGGAGCCAGACCGAACCTACAACTCAGATTAAGCCTTCTAACTTTACAAAAGAAGAAATAGAGGAAAGAATCAAAGCTTATGAGGATTTGGTAAAAAAAGCAGATGATTTATCTTCTTTAATACCTGATGAACGAAAAGATGCCTGGTTTCAATTGGTTGTGTATCCTGTAAAAGCGGCAGCCAACATGAATTTTAAATTTCTGTATTGGAATTTGGAAGCGACAGCCAATGATGAGGTTCAAAAACAAAAATACCATAAACAGGCATCCGAAGCTTATGAGAAAATAAAAGAGCTTACAGCATTTTATAATACAAAAATGAGCGGCGGAAAATGGAATCAGATGATGTCAATGCATCCTCGAAATCTTCCTGTTTTTGATTCGGTAGCAAAAAACACAAAGACTTATGAAGCCAATAAAACAAACAGCGCTATTGTAATTCAGGCAAACCAATTTACAGCTTCAAAAAGCATTGAAAATTATAAATGGCAGTCAATTAATGGTCTTGGTTTTAGTAATAATGCTATGACACTTTTTCCTTTAAACCATCATTATTTTAAGAAAGATAAACCCGCTGTTTCGTACGAATTTGAAGTTTCAGAGATGGGAGATTATGAGGCCGAAGTACATTTTTTACCAACTCATTCGAATAACTTTGATCAGGAAGCTGTAATCAGAATAAATGGAAAGGAATCGAAACCATTTTTAATTAATACCAAAGACCGCGATACTATCTGGAAAGAAAATGTATTACGAAACAGTGCAGTTGTAAAAGTTCCATTTTCGGTTACTGCTGCTAAAAAACAAAATATAACCGTTTTGGTAAATCAGACAGAAATTGTTTTGGACTATATTTCGATAAAAAGAAAATTATAGCAGATTGAATTTTGAAGTCCGCTCTAAAGACATTTTTAGCTGAAAAATTAAAACCAGAGATAGAGACCGGGTAAATAAAGCCAAAATTTTAGTTTACGGGTAAAATATATCAGAAATAACATCGTTTATAAAAAAACGGGAATTAATTTGTTATGATAGATGGTATTAGTCAGAGATAGTTATAAAATTATATATTCGATTATTCTTTTTCTTGTAGCTTTTATGATTTGGGATGAAATTTATCAGGCTCAATTCTTGCCATATGATGAAAATTGGGTAAACTTAATTACAGCGTTCCTTATTTCTTTCTGCTCAATTTTTGCATTGATTATTTTATGGTCAAATTATAAAAAAATAATTCTAGCATGTAAATGGCAGACATTACTTTTTTTAGTGTTTGCCTCACCAACCACTGTTGTTTTTGTTGTCTTTAATTATAAAAGTTTTTTTGGAGCTGTTCTGAGAGTTTAAAAAAGAGTCTGTTTTTTACTCTTTGATCAATATAATTGTGGCCTTATAACCGGTTCCCACATTCCATTGGCTTGAAGTGATAACAGTTCCTTTGTCATCATAGACTTCAAACTGGGCGGTATTTGGAGATGCAAAACCTTCGTTTAGTGCTTCAAAATCAATTTTGTTTATACCATCGGTCAGATTTATTTTGAAGCTTTGAAATTCACCGCTCAGGCTGACTTCGGGCTGAATCATTTTGTCATTCAGGTATATCTTTATTTTATCACCGTCTACAAAGGCAGCATCCCGAAATCGGATGGTAGAAGTAAATGCCTTCGTTTTAAAACTTCCTAAATATTGATTTTGTCTGTAAAATATACCTTCAGAATTGTTTGGTTTTTTATACAGATAAGGATTTTTAAAAAGCTCTTCGGGATTGATCTGATAAGGATCTGGTTTTTTTACAACAGCCACAGCTTCATTTTTTGGCGTAATTTCTCTGGGCGGAATAATTATTTTTTCTTCCGTATTTTTTGGAGGAATCGGTTTGAATTTAGTTTTATTTCCATCCTGAGCATATCCCTGAAGAGAAATACTAATAACACCAATCAAGAATATTATCCTTTTCATAAGCTGAAATACCATTAATTAAAAACAGTTATATCTTTTTTATATAACATTTAATTGAGGTATTTATTGCATTATGACAAATCTGCTTCCAAGAAAAAATACATGAAATAATTTGTAGATTGGAATTAAAAATCTGTTTTATTCGAAATATTTTTTTAGGCAATCGACCCAGATTTGATATCCTTTTTCATTTAGATGTATGCCGTCAGTACTTAGTTCTTTTTGCATTAAATCATCTTTGCCGGCAAACAGAATATGTGTTTCTATTAATGTAAATACGCCCTTTCTCTTATGTTTTCTAATAATATCATTCGTCAGCTTTATACGTGCTGCCTGATTGACTTTATTGGTTGGAAAAATTGTTTGTACAAATATCTTGGTTTTTGGATTCTGCTGATGAATTATTTTTGTGATTTGAATGATATTCTTCGCGGTGCGCTCAGGTGATAATGTATCGTTTAATAAATCGTTAATACCTATTTCAATAAATACCGCAGTTGGTTTTATGTAATTTATTTCACCCAGTCGTGCTATTAGGCCATCAGTAACATCACCAGCTATTCCTCTGTTTTTAATGGCTTTATTATTCAAACGTTCTCCCCAGTTTCTTCCTTGCGAAGTAATGCTGTTGCCTGCAAAAACAATGTCATGTAACTGCAGAGGATTTGCTTTGAAACTTTTAATCATTTTGGGATAATTCTTGCTGGTCCATTCGTTATGTGTTGGAATAGATAAGTCAGCCGAAGGATACAGACTGTCGGGTATTGTCAGAATTGTATCGGATGCTTGTGTTTTTCCAACTTTTGAATTGGAGGAGCAGGCAGCTAAAGCAATTGAAAGTACAAGAATTAAATATTTTTTCATGGATTTAGATTAGGATATTTTGTATTCACTATTTAGGGATTACCATTTAATATTTTTATCTATAAATCCAATTAAATCATCTGCCATCATTTGCTGTTCTTGTTTATTTGGGTGGGCTCCTGTATTTTTATAAGGAAAAATCAAACTATAAATTTTACTATCATTTATTCTTTCAACAGCTTGCTTAATATAGTTAGGCCATTTGGAGCCCGCTTTTGTGGCATCCATATTTCCCAAGGCACAAATGATGTGAGCATTTGGATATTTGATTCTGATTGAACTAATAAAATTTTGATACGCCAAAATGGTAAACTCATCCGTTGGTTTGGAAGTGCCAAACCTAGAAATAAATTGTTCATTTTTAGGCATGTTGACAATCCATGAATCATTCTGAAAGAGATTGACCACAACCACATCGGGAGTGTATTGAGTGAAATCCCATTTACTATTCGGATCCATAGGGTTTAGCCTATCATATATTTCGGGCATAATTTCTGGAAACCAGCTAACCATAATGCCAATACCGCTGCGAGCAATACAGGAATATTGTGCGTTATAATGGCGAGCTGTCAAAGCTGCATAAGTGTAATAATTATTGAAAGTTTCTGGTTTTCCAGAATCCTGACCTCCTTTTTCAACATCCACGCCATGCCCAGCTGTAATGGAGTTGCCGTAAAATTCGATTTTTCTTTTTAGAGGTTTATTGGGAGTATTGATTTTAGACTTACCATCAATTTGAAATCCATAAAAAATATTTTCGGAGGTATTGTTTGAAAGTTTATAAAGCTGCAAAGTATGATTTCCAGAAGAAAGTCCGCTTGCCAGAGATACTGTTGTTTTCATAGTATCTGATTTAAACTTAAATGCGTGCTCGGCATCATTATCAATAATGGCATAAAAATAACCGACTTCATTACGTGACTTTAAACTGGCGGAAATCCTTGATCCTTTAAAATTAATAGCTGCTGAAGTTCCTGGCCAGTAAAAACAGGCTGAATCTTGTGCTAACTTTACACGTCCCATATAAGTGATGCTTTTGTCACTTGGTTTAATTTGTAACTGGCTAAATCCATTTAAGCTCAGCAATAAAACAGCCGCAAACGTAATTTTTCTTATCAGCATGAATAATGGTTTATCGGTTTAAAATAAAGAATTTAAGAATAATAAATTTAGAAAATATAATTTTCAGTCTTTAAAAAACAAACCAGAGTTTTACAAATTATAAAAAGAGTATAATTTGTGAATCTCTGGTAAAAAAAATCGCAATGCTGAAGGCTCTAGTCTAAAGCTTTTTATTCCTTCTTTTTCGGAATCTCAATATAATCCCTCAAAGCACATTTTTTTAAGTTTTTAATGCTTTCAGCTGCGGTCAGTGCATTAAAATCGGCTCCTTCAGGACCAGTATGTGTATGGTCTTTAGGGAAAAAAGCACTTACTTTTTCTTTACCTAATTCTTCATATTTTTTGGCGATAATCACATTTAGATCAATAAAATCAGCGCCTTGATTTTCGGCAGCTGTTTTAGACCAAAGGTTGTAACTCTCATCTCTAAGTTCAGGTTTTCCGTTCGGCCATTCGTTTCGTACGGTCTGGCTCATCACAATTGGGATTGCTCCTTTTTCTTTGGCTTCTTTGATATAAGTTTCAATATAAGAGCCAAAAGAGCGAACTGTTTCTTTAATACTGTCGGCACGGTTTACAATTTGTGTTTCTGTACCGTTTCCTTTTAGAGAACCTCTGAATTTATCTTTGTCAACAGCACCTGCATCATTATGTCCAAACTGGATAATTACAAAATTACCAGGTTGCAATTGTTCTCGGACTTCCTTCCATAAACCCTCAAATTCATAGGTACGGCTGCTTCGTCCGCCTCTTGCTTTATTGATTACATCGACACGCATTGTATCTACATATTTTGGGAAAGCAACTCCCCAGCCTACGGCATTTTCATTGTTGCCATTGTTTGCCATCGTAGAATCGCCAATCAAAAAGATTTTTTTCTTTTTTGGAAGTTTAATTTTCGGATCTGCTAAAACATATTTGCTCAATGAATTGTTTTTTTTGAGTTCACCTGCAATTACTGTAGCTGATAAAACAGCTCCTTTTGCCGAGGTATGCGTATGGTCTCTTTCATAAAAATAGGTTCCCATTACTTTTTCTTGTCCTATTTTGTCTAATGCTGAAGACATACCGGCATTCAGATCAATGAATGCTGCTTTTTCCTGCTCAGCAATTTGTTTTGCCCATAAACCATACGATTCGTTGTTGCGGAGAACTTTTCCGTCTTTCCAGTCGTTTCTTGGAATTGGTGAAAAAACCACAGGAATGGCTCCTTTTGATTTGGCATCCTGTACTAATTTTCGAATGTACCAGCCATACGTATGAACGATTTCGTGTTTGTGGGTTAACAGATTGTCAATTTCTTCGGTTTCGTTGCCAATGCCTTTAATCGTTCCTCTGGCTCTTGTTGTATCATTTATGGTACCGTTATCATTATGTCCAAATTGAATAAAGACATAATCGCCTTTTTTGAGCTGTTTAAAAACAGGTTCCCATAATCCTTTGTACTGAAAACTTCGGCTGCTGGTTCCTCCCAAAGCATGGTTTTGAATAGCAACTTTGGTGGTATCCAAAAATTGGCCAATAAAATCGCCCCAGCCCCAAAGACCGCCGTCTCCTTTTCCGCTTCCATTTTTTACAGTAGAATCGCCGACTATAAAAATGGTTGGTTTGGTTTCCGTTTTTTGGGTGAAATTAAAAAAAAGTACTGTAGCATACAGTAAAGCCATTAATCGTATAATTTTCATAATGTATTTGTATTTGTTTTTATTTATATCAGACAGAGATTCTTGAACTCAGCTTATTTCTTAATTATTATTTCTAAAATCAAACCAAAGATTCATTGATATTCCATCATCTCCTTTTTTGATGCGGATATTTGTCGGCTGGCTTTCTGGTCCCTGCTGTTCCAATGGTTTGAAATCTCTCATCGCCGGAATTTCATACATAAAAGAAATGTCTCCTTCCGGAAAATCCGGCTGCGGGTTACTTCCCGGAAAACCATTTTTCGGTAAATCAGGTGTGAATAATCTCAGAAACAAATTATCAGATTCGCTAAAAACTTTAAATGACGATGTACCTGCTTTTAGATTGGCTCCCAATAAATTGGCATGATAACCTTTGAATTCCGGATAAACCAAATTTTCAAAACTTTCGCCAGTTATCGTGGTGTTGTAATTCTTTTCCCAAACACCGTAAGTTGTTCCTTTGATTCTGTTTTTCCAAACGTGGTAAGGACCTCTTCCGAACCATTTTATTCCCGTAACTTCCTTTTCAGGGAAACTGAATGTGATTCCGAATGAATTAATTTTATCTTCAAAATAAGCGCCGTCAAAACCGCCTGCATTTTCTGCATTTTTCAAAGCAAGAAGTTCCATTTTAAATCTTCCGTCAGGACACATAATCCATTTTATAGAGTTTAATCCGCCGGAATAAGTAACTGTACAGACTGCATTCTCGCCTTCCTGCAAAATCTGTACCTCTTTTAGTTTGGATTTCATCCCGATAGGACGCGGACCGTTTGTCAATGGAATTACGGTAACTCCGTTTTTAACCGTCAGGATTTCTCCAGTGGTACTGTCCAAAGTCACGGTAACATTATCGCCGCTTAAAACAATATTATTTCCATTTCGGGTAGCTGTGGCTTTTGTTTTAACTGTTTTTGATGCTAAAAATTTAGAAGCAAAATAGCTGGCTTTATGAATAGGCCAGGTCCAAGTATAGATTTCTTTGCCATATAAATCATTTGCAGTAATTGATAAAACATCACCTTCTGTAAAGTTAGCAGGAACAGCGAACTTAATTTTGCGGGTTTCGCCGGGTTCAATGCTTGGAATTTCAATTTTACCCGAGCTTAGTATTTTTGAAACACCATCAGTATAAAGAACATCTGCATCCGATTTCATTATTTTATATTCCATTTTGCAGGAATTCAAATTGCTGAACAGATAATCATTGGTTATCAAAAAGGAGCCGTCAAAAGCATCTGTTACTTGCTTTGGAGCAAATTGAATAGGTGCCCAGACTTCTTTTACCGTATAATAACTTCCTTCTCTTTCTCGGTGCGGACCTAAAATTCCGTCAGCAGCCAAAGAGCCTTTGGAGTCAAATTTTACATCACCTTTCCAGTCTGAACGAAAAACAGCTTCGTCCAGCATTGCCCACATAAATCCTCCGGCAAACAAAGGACTTTGTTTGTAACGCGTCCAGAAATCTTCAAGAGCAGCTCCGTGTCCGTTGTCGTAAGTTCCGTGCATGAATTCGGTTGGGAAAAACACGTTTTCTCCGCTGTTGAATCGGTGCATACCCGTTAAATAAGTAGGATAATGGTGCGTATCCCAGCCATTAAAATCGGACCAAGGATGTACTACAATTCTTTTTTGCGGATCGAATTGATCGAATACTTTGTCCACTTCATAATTCCATCCTCCTTCATTACCATTGTCCCAAATAATTACAGACGGATGGTTGACATCTCTGGTAATCATTTCGGCAGCTAATTTTGTTCCTGTTTTGGTATCATAAGAGTTTTGCCATCCGGCTAATTCATTTAGAACAAACAGCCCCAAAGAGTCACAGACTTCCATGAAATGCTCGTCTGGCGGATAATGACCGCGGACTGCATTCATATTCATATCTTTCAATAGCTGGCCGTCTAACACACTGATGCGTCTGCTGGTGCTTCGTCCGCCTTCCGGCCAGAAGGAATGACGATTGATTCCTTTCATTATGATTTTGGTGCCATTCACATAAATGCCGTCTTTTTTCTTGAATTCTAAAGTTCTGAAACCAATTTTTTTGTCCAATTTGTGAAGTATAGTTCCGTTTTGTTTCAAAGACAGTTCTAAGCTGTACAAATTTGGAGTTTCCGGGTTCCATGGTTTAATATCTTTCCATTGGGCAGCGATGGTTTCTTTGATGCTTTTTGCCTTAACAGGAAAAGTGAATGTTTGAAAAATTTCACCGTTCAATCCTTTCAAACCAGCTTCTACAACCGTGTTTTTAGGAATGTTTTTAAGGTTCATATCAATAGTGATCGAACCGTCCATTTTTGGGTTTACGGCAATATGCTGAATTTGTGTTTTTGGAGATACTTCCAGCCATACCGGACGATAAATACCGCCAAAAAGCCACCAGTCTGCTCTGCGTTCTGCAGCATTAACCGAATTATTGTTCGAATGTTTCCATACATGAACTTCCAGCGTGTTTTTGGTGCCAAATTTTACTAAAGAAGTAATATCATATTTAAATTCGTAGAAACCGCCCTGATGAATTTCTCCTGCCAGTTTTCCGTTAATTTTTACTTCAGTGTCTGTCATTGCTCCGCCAAAAGCAATAACTACTTCTTTGTCTTTATAATCATTTGGAACATCAAATACATATTTATAAAGCCCTTCTTCTTTGCTGGGCTCTTTTTGGTTGAGTTCTTTATACCATCTTCCATAAGTGTACTCGCCAAAACCTTCTAATTCCCATTGAGAAGGAACGTTGATCGTGGTCCACTTTTTGCTGTTATTGCCATCTGTACAATAAAAATCCCATTGTACCGGGTGTTCAAAATCTTTTCCGGAAAGGAAAACTTTTTCCGTTTGCTGTGCAGAACTGTTTTGCGCCGAAAAGGCAGTTACAGCCGCAATAAAAAGAAATTGTAAAGTTTGTTGTATTTTCATTTTAAATGTATTCAAAAAAATTAATTGCCATCAGGCTTTGCGATTTCAAAACGGGTACTCATTGGCAGAGTCCAATTTGAAATATAATTAGGCTGCTGGGGATTGTATTTTGGTGTCTGTTTCAATATATTTTTTTGTAAAGGTAAATTCAGATCGCGAATTCCCTTAATTATACAAAGCGCAATTTCATTGGCACCAAAACTATTAAAGTGGGTATTATCTTCTAATGCTTTTGTCTGCCCTGGAAAAGTATTGGCAGGATATTGTACAAAAGCTTTTCTAGAAACATCATCTCCCCATTTTTCATACAGCACAGTTGTGATTTTAGTTACATCGATAAGGGGCACATTCATTTTTTTTGCAACGGCACGCATAGCATCAGGAAAATCACCGTGTGTTTCTTTTAATGTTCCATCAGAATTAAAGGCGCGGCGCTGTGTAGGGGTAACCAAAACAGGAAATGCACCTTTGTCCTTTGCTGTCTGAATAAATTCGGCTAATAAATCGGAGTAGGATTTCCAGGCAGTATTTTCAGGGCCTTTTATTTTTTCATCATTGTGGCCAAATTCAATAAACAAATAATCGCCAGCTTTAATCTGAGAACTTATTTTTAACAGACGGTTACTGCTTTTAAAAGAGCTTAAAGCAAGGCCAGAGCAGGCATAATTGGTAATAACAATATTCGTGTCGAAATATTGAGGAATCATCTGCCCCCAGGAAGCCCAAGGCTCTACATCCTGATCGGTTACAGTAGAATCGCCGGCCAGAAAAATGCTGGTTACTTTTTCAAGAGGAATAATTTCAATTTTTTGAACACAGGCAGATCCTAAAAATTCTAAGGTTAGTTTGTTATCCCAATTCAGGTCTCCTTTTTCGCGGTCTTTTAATTTTATCGAATTGGATTCATCAATGTAGCTGCTGCGTACGTTTACATTGAATTCCTGTACAGCAGATTTACCTTTTTTTATAGGAAGCTGGTCAATCATTATTCTTCGGGATTCAGCTTTTACAGTAATATTGGAGTCATTACTATTATTGGCCAAAGTGATTTTTACTTTGTAATTTCCTTCAGGAATTTTTACCGAAAAATAAGTGCTTTTGCTGATGTTTAATCCAGTTGCTGTAAAGACTGCATTCGCATCTGTTTCAAAATCAAAACCATATCCGGTACTTTCTTCATATTTTGATGCAGTAAGTACATTAGTGAATTTGTTATTTTTTTTAGAAGATTCAAAATTAAAAACCTTTGGTTCAACGGGAACAGCTGTGCTTTTTGTATTGTTATTTTTTACAGTTTCAACATCATTTTTACCCATTGATAAAAGAATATTTGAAGAACACAAAACCAATACAAGCAGTGTAAAGATTCTAAAAGGTTTCATTTAATATAAATTTGGTTAATAGATTTTCAAAACTAACTTTTCGCTTTATAAATACTATCCTGTACTATTAGGTTAGCCGAAAACGTTAAAAAAGTGCTGATTTTATATAAATTGCGGGTAGGTACAGGATAGAATTGTGTTTGAAAAACAGCAATATTGCGTTATTAATTATTATTTAAAGTGCGTTTTTTTTACTTTTTAGTAATTAGGAAGCTGATTTTAGTCTCTATTTAAAGAGATATTTAATAGGAATAAAAAAATGTAGAAAAGTTTAATATTGCCTATAGACATTTTATGAAAATTAAAGCTGTTTTACTGTTTTGCCTGTTTTTTATTATGCTTTCGACAGTCTTTTTTGGACAGGAAAAAGGCGAAAAGAAAACTGCACCGCGCAAAATTCATTATGTGCCGGATGGTGATGGCTTTCTATTAAAAAATGGCAGCCGAAAATTCAATCGTGCTTTGTATGGCTCTAATACTGCTTTCAGAGTGGAAACTGGCGATTTACCGGAATTTGCTATGTATATGCCCGGCATGGGAGGCAATTTAAAGTTGGGGTTATCCAATGGAAAGAGCAGTAAATGGATTACCGAAGCCAGTTCCATTTCTGCGCGTTATGCCAATGGAAAAATGTACTATGAAATTCAGGATGCTGTTTTAGGCAGAGGAAAACTGAAACTTGAAATCGCTGCACTGAAAGATGAAGAAGGTCTTGTATTGAAAGTTTCTGGTTTGGATATTGATAAAAAGGCTTCTTTAATCTGGGCTTTTGGCGGAGCCAGTGGCAGAAAATTTAGCCGTGACGGTGATATCGGAGCCGATCCGGAATCTGGTTTTTACTTAAAACCCGAGTATTGTACCAATAATCAATACACGATAAATAAGGATTCTTTTGTATTGGAATATGGTTCCGAAGTGAATAAACAAAAGGCAGGAAATGATAAAAGCCTGCTGGGAATGTTTCCGTCATCTGAAGTTCATTTAGCGAATGCAGAAAAGCAAAATTCACCTTTAGAATTATTTGCATCCGCTCCTGACAAACAAAATCTGATTGTGGGTAAAATCAGTTCAATTTCAAAAACAGATTTATATTGGTCGCTGAATGCTGATGCAAAATCTAAAATAAATAATCAAACCGATTTGGCCAGGCTGTTTACCAAAACATCACAGGATATGAAGGAATTAGCAAGCCGGGTAAAAGTAACAACACCCGATCCTTATATAAATACGTTAGGTTCGGCACTAGCCATTGCAGCTGATGGAATTTGGGAAAGTCCCGCTTATCTGCATGGTGCGGTGGCTTGGCGTATGCACTTAAATGCTTGGCGCGGCGCCTATACAGCCGATCCTCTGGGCTGGCACGACAGAGCAAAAACTCATTTTACAAGTTACAGCCATTCGCAGGTTACACAGCCTTTATCTGGTCCTGTCGTTTTTGATGCCGAACGGAATATGGCGCGTCAAAAAGAAGAAATGGGAACATCGATGTTCAGCAGCGGTTACATCAGCCGTAAGCCGGATAATAATACAATTGCCCATCATTACGATATGAATCTGGTTTTCTTTGATCAGATGCTGCGTCATTTTAAATGGACAGGAGATACCGAATTCATGAAAGAAATGTGGCCTGTTCTACAAAGACATCTCGATTGGGAAAAACGAAATTTCGATGTGGATAATGACGGTTTATATGATTCGTATGCATCCATTTGGGCAAGTGATGCCCTGCAGTACAGTGGCGGAGGCGTGATTCATTCGTCAGCATATAATTATTATTCGAATAAAACTGCAGCAACAATTGCATCCGCTTTACAGCAAAATCCAAATTCATTTACAAGCGAAGCAGACAAAATTGCCAAAGCCACAGCCAATAAATTATGGCTTCCCGAGAAAGGTATTTTTGCCGAATATAAAGACGCCATGGGCAGGCAGTTATTGCACGAAACTCCGGGAATATGGAGCATTTACCACACTATCGATTCCGAATTAGCAGATCCTTTTCAGAATTATCAGATGCTTCGCTATGTTGACACCCAGATTCCGCATATCCCGATTCAGGCAGAAGGTTTGGATAAAAATGATTTGTATGTTATTGGAACAACCAATTGGCAGCCGTATACCTGGTCAATCAATAATGTGGCTTTGGCAGAACAATTACACACTTCGCTGGCGTACTGGCAGGGAGGCAATTCTGAAAAAGCGTTTAAAATGTGGGAAAGCGCCTTGGTAGAAAGCATGTACTTAAGTCCTTCACCGGGCGGGTTTGAACAATTGATGCATCAAGATGCAATACGCGGCGAATTGTACCGTGATTTTGCCGATCCAATCGGAATGGCATCGAGAACATTAGTCGAAGGACTTTTTGGAATTCAGCCGGATGCATTGGCGCATCAGCTCACCATTAAACCCGGATTTCCAGAAAAATGGGATTCGGCTTCATTAGAAATTCCTGATATTTCTTTTTCTTTCAAAAGAGAAAAAAATACCGATTCTTATGAAATTACGAATCGTTTAGCGTCAAAAATGGATTTGAAATTCATTGTGAATAGTGCTTTTGAAAAAATAAACAGCGTAACCATTAATGGAAATAAAGCCAATTATACCATTACAAAAAACGGAATAGGCAAACCTGAAATTATAATTGAAACACCATTTTCCGAAAAATATAGCATTGTAATAAATTGGGATACTAAGGCTTTAGAAGAAATAAAAACAAAAGAAATTTTCAATCCGAAAGACGCTTTTGTATTGGGAACTAAAAATGCCAAAATCATTGAAGTTTATGATCCGCAAAAGGTTTTAAGTTCCATTTCTAAAACAGAAAACAAAGTTACCGGTATTGTAAACAGCATTGGAGATAAAACACTTTTTGTACAGTTGCAGCAAGGCGAAATGATTTGGTGGAAACCTGTCGCTGTTAACTGCAAACCAAGATTTGAAGTTACTGTAAAAGAAGTAAATTCGAATGATTTACTGCTTTTTGTTCAGAATAATTCAAATAAAACCGGCGATGGAAATATGCTTTTTAATTCGCTTGGAAATGAAATTCAGCAGGCAGTTTCAATTAAAGCCAGCAGCACTGAAACTATTTCAATTCCATTAAAAAATCTGATTACAGGAACTAATAATTTCCAATTGAAAACTGCTGATGGCGAAGTTTATCCATTTTCATTTATCAGCTGGGACATTCCTGAAAACAAAACTTTAAAGGCAGAAACAGTTTCATTAGCTCCTTTTTTTAATGCTAAAGTGACGGATATTTTTAAACAAAAATATGAATCACCTCGTCCAAAAACGCCTACGCTGCAACTGCCTTTGCAGGGAATTGGGAACTGGTGTTATCCGATGATTAATCCAGAAATTGATGATTCCGGTCTGCGTGCTAAAGCCAAAGCAACAGAGAAAATTACGACTCCGGAAGGAATCGTTTTTGAAACACCATCGGATGCTGCTAAAAATAATATTGTATTTACATCGATGTGGGACAATTATCCTGAAAAGACTGTAATTCCGCTAAAAGGAAAAGCCTCACATTTGTATCTGATGCTGGCAGGTTCTACTAATCCAATGCAGAGCCGAATGACAAATGGAAAAGTAATCGTTAATTATACCGATGATTCTTCGGAAGAATTGGAACTGAAAAATCCGGAGAACTGGTGGCCAATTGAGCAGGATTATTTTGTTGACGGACTGGCTTTTACTACCAATGCCCCGAAACCACCGCGCGTTTATCTGAAGTCAGGAATTATTTCCCGCACTTTCAACGATTATAAAGCCATAAAAGGATTTGCTAATAATGGTATTGACGGCGGGGCAGGAACCATTTTGGATCTTCCTTTGAATACATCTAAAACACTGAAAAGTTTTTCTATACAAACCATTGCCAATGATGTAGTTATTGGCCTGATGAGCGCGACATTAATTAGATAAATTAAATAAAAAAGAAATACACGGATTTAAAAAAAAACTGCTGAATCTGCGAAATCTGCGTGCTATTTTAAAAATAAAAAAGTTATGAAAAAATATTCGATTATTTACATTTTATTGTTTTCTGTTGGGATGATCGCTCAAGAAAAAATTGACCGTAAGGCAGTGGTAACGAGACACGATGTCAAAATTTCACAAATCGATACTCTGGCTTCACTGAGTGTTGGAAACGGAAAATTTGCCTATACTGCTGATGTAACAGGAATGCAGACTTTTCCAGAAAAATATCAAAGGGGAATTCCATTAGGAACTCAGGCTGAATGGGGCTGGGACAGTTATAAAAATGTAAACGGATATAAGTTTTCGGAAACTTTGAAAGAGGTCGATCAGTACGGAAGAAAAGTTTCGTATTCGACACAGATTAAAGAACCTGCACACAAAAAAGAAGCTGTCGAATGGTTTCGTCAGAATCCGCATTTACTGCAGTTGGGAAATATTGGTTTTGAAATCACCAAAAAAGACGGCAGTTTAGTTCAGCCAGATGACATCAAAGCGATCAATCAGAAACTGAATTTATGGACAGGAAAAATTGAAAGTTATTTTGAAATCGAAGGGACTTCGGTAAAAGTAATTACAGCCTGCGATCAGAAAAAAGATGCTTTGGGTTTTAAAGTTGAATCGGATTTAATCAAACAAGGCCGTTTGAAAATTCGTGTCCGCATCCCGTTTCCAACAGGACTCTGGGGCGATATGGGGACAAAATGGGAAGAAAAACAAGAGGTAAATAATTCGGCGGTTGCTATTGCAGGAACTGATATGGGGGAAAAATGGGGGGGAAAACAGGATTATAAAAGCAATCTGAAAATCAAAAACAAATCGGAAGCCACTATTACTCACTTGATGGACAGCATTTCGTATGATATTAATCTGAAATGGAAAGGAACAGCATCAGTGAAAGAAAAAGCAAAACATTATTTTTTACTGGAGCCATCAAACAGCAGCAGTTTAGAATTGAGCTGTTCGTTTATTCAGACCGAGAAAAATAAAGAATCCATTCCAGATTTTACAGCTATTGAAAAAAGCAGTATTGCCGGCTGGGAAAAATTTTGGACAAGCGGTGCCGCAGTTGATTTTTCAGGAAGCACCGATAAACGCGCTAATGAATTGGAGCGCAGAATTGTACTTTCGCAATACCTGACCAAAATACAATGTGCCGGTTCTCTGCCTCCGCAGGAAACAGGACTGACTTACAACAGCTGGTACGGAAAACCGCACTTAGAAATGCACTGGTGGCACGGCGTTCATTTCGCGCTTTGGAACAGACCGGAATATTTAGAGAACACCTTAGGCTGGTACCAAAACGCTTTTGACAAAGCCAAAAAAATAGCGCAGAGGCAAGGTTTCGAAGGAGCAAGATGGCAGAAAATGACCGATCCTGACGGCAACGAAACTCCGTCGTCTGTGGGAGCATTTTTGATTTGGCAGCAGCCTCATTTTATTACTTATGCTGAGTTATTGTATCAATCATCTCAATCAGAAGCTACTTTGAAAAAATACAGCGAACGTGTTTTTGCTACTGCTGATTTTATGGCTTCGTTTGTTTTTTATGACAAAGAAAAAAAGCGTTATATGTTAGGGCCAGGAGTAATTCCGGCACAGGAGCGTTTTGTAGCGATGCAGACTTTTAACCCAACTTACGAATTGGCGTATTGGAACTGGGGATTGAAAACAGCTATTGCATGGAAAAAGAAAATGAATCAGCCTGTTCCTGAAAAATGGGAAGCGGTACTAAAAGATTTGTCACCGCTTGCTGTTCAAAACAATGTGTATCTGGCGGCTGAAAGTGCTCCCGATTCGTATACTAATCCAGAATTCAAAACAGATCATCCATCGGTTTTGGGAACTTTCGGGATGCTCCCTGAAACGTCTTTATTGGATAAAAAAATAATGAAAAACACCTTCGATCTGATTTGGGATACCTGGTCCTGGCAAAAAACGTGGGGATGGGATTTCCCTATGACCGCTATGTCAGCAGCTCGTTTAGGACTTCCTGAAAAAGCAATTGACGCTTTATTTATGAATGTAACTACCAATACGTATCTAAAAAACGGACACAATTATCAGTCAGAAAGACTGACGCTTTATCTTCCAGGAAATGGAGGATTACTGACGGCTATTGCCATGATGTGCGGAGGCTGGGAAGGTACGACCGAAGCGAATCCGGGATTTCCGAAAGACGGTTCTTGGAAAGTAAAAAGTGAAGGTTTTCAGAAAATGTTTTAAACCATCCATTCAATAAACAGTCTAGTATAAAAGATTGTCTTTCTATGGAAGGAGAAATTTCACTACAATAAATTTTCTTATACTAATTCGTTTTAAAAGATAAAATATGTCAAAAGTTAAGCCGCTAAAATGGAATCTATTGTTGTTTCTAATTGGGTTTTCTGTTTTTGGTCAGAGACAGATGGAAAATTTAGACAGAGGGATTATTTCCATTAATCAAAATGGAAAATTCTTTATCAGCTGGCGGGTTTTGGGAACAGATCCTGACGATTTAGCTTTTAATTTATATAGAAAAAGTGAAATAGGAAATGCCATTCTGCTTAATGAAAAACCAATTACCGGAGCCGCCAATTTCATCGATGAAACTGCAAAGGCAAATGAAAATAATACCTGGTTTGTAAAAACGGTTGTAAATGGTAAAGAAAAAGAAGAAAAAGGAAGTTTTACTATTACAGCCAATGCAGCAGTAAAAGATTATCTGTCTATTCCGCTGAAAGCGATAAACGGATATACTGCCAATGATATTTCGGTGGGTGATCTGAATGGTGACGGGCAATATGAATTAGTAGTGCACATGACGGGAGTCGGACATGATAATTCGCATAAAGGTTTGACAGATCCGGTTGTTCTGCAGGCTTATACGCTTGAAGGCAGATTTTTATGGGAAATAAATCTGGGTAAAAACATTAGAGAAGGAGCACATTACACTCAGTTTATGGTATACGATTTAGATGGTGACGGTATCGCCGAAATTGTCTGCAAAACCGCCGATGGATCTGTAGACGGAACTGGTAAAGTAATTGGCGATGCATCAAAAGACTGGAGAGATACTGACGAGAAGTCTGGAACTTTTGGTAAAATTTTAAAGGGGCCGGAATATCTTACTGTTTTTGACGGAAGAACAGGAAGTGCGGTTACAACCGTAGATTACATTGCCGAAAGAGGAGATATTGGCGCTTGGGGAGGCAGAGGCGGTAACGGAGGAAATGATGCCAGTGGTAACAGAGTTGACCGTTTTACGGCTTGTGTGGCTTATTTGGACGGCGTTCATCCGAGTGTGGTAATGTGCCGAGGGTATTATGGAAGAATAGTTTTGGCAGCATGGGATTTTAAAGATAAGAAATTAACTTCACGATGGGTTTTTGATACCAAAGACGGTAAAAGTCCTTATTCCGGAATGGGTAATCACGGACTTTCAGTTGCCGATGTAGATGCGGACGGGAAAGATGAAATTATTTATGGTTCGATGTGTGTCGATGATAATGGCAAAGGATTGTATACAACGGGCTATCGTCACGGAGATGCTTTGCATGTGAGTGATTTGGATCCAGAAATTCCAGGTTTGGAAGTCTTTGGTGTTCATGAAATTGAAGAAGGAACAAAAGGTCCAGGTGTTGCTCTTTTTTCGGCAGCAAACGGGAAAACATTATTTACAGCCATGAATGATGAAGATGTAGGCAGAGGTGTAGCGGATAATATTGACAATACCAGAGCTGGAGCTCAAATGTGGTGGTCTGGTTCTAAATTTTTGTATGACATAAAAGGAAATGAAATTGGGGAATCTCCAAGAGCTGCTAATTTTTTAATTTATTGGGATGGGGATGCTTCCCGTGAACTTCTCAACTCTAATTATATTGACAAATACGGAAAAGGAAGATTATTTACAGCCGAAGGTGCACAATCCAATAATGGAACGAAATCGACTCCTGGTTTGTCAGCTGATATTTTAGGTGATTGGAGAGAAGAATTAATTTTGCGAAGCACTGATAATACTGAATTAAGAATCTACAGCACTACAATTCCAACGGATATCAGGCAGTATACTTTAATGCACGATCCGCAATACCGTTTAAGCATTGCCTGGCAGAATGTAGGCTACAATCAGCCGCCACATGCTAGTTTTTATATGGGCAAAGGAATGAAACCTGCTCCGAAACCTGATATCGTTTTGGTAAAAACACATTAAAAATTAATTTTTTAAGGATTATGGAAAAGGCAATTTTACGGCTATGTAAAATTGCCTTTTTTTTGCTTTTAATTTTAAATCTATTAACGCAACTATGTCGCATTTTTAGCATCTAGTAATAAAACTCTGATTATGAAAAAAATACTAGTGTTAATTATTTCGATTGCAGTATTCATTAGCTGCTCAAACGATGATGAAGATTCATCTGGATTAAAAATTCGATTGTCCAATGTCAGTCAATTCGATTTTCAAAACATTAAGGTAAATACTACCAGTGGAGAGGTAAGCTTCGAGAATTTAAAATCAGGTAAAAAATCGGATTATAAAGTTTTTGCGGCAGCTTATAGATACGCTTTCGTTGAGCTGGTAATTAATGGAAAAACATATACCCTGCAGCCAATAGATTATGTTGGAGAGACACTTCTTGAACCTGGAAATTATACCTATCAAATTAATGCGAATGATTCTCAAAACCAATACGGGAAGCTGACTTTGTCACTGATTAAGGATTAAAACAATCTGTTATTATTATCCTTGAATGAGCTGTTTAAATAAAAAGACAAACTAAATTCAGCCATTTTTTAAGATAGACTATCTAATAAAATACTGGTAGGTACAGGTCTGTGTTTTTAAATGTTATAATTACATTTGTTAGTTAATCACCTAACCAAAAAACCATGGACAAAATTTTAAAAAAACAAACCAATAGTAAAGCTGTTATTTCAAATAGTCTTGTTGTGATGTTGCTTTTGTTTACATTTTACAGCAATGCGCAGTTAAAAACAGAGGAAAGCGAGATTGGTTTGGGCTGGAGCAATAATTCTGTTAACACTGTAATTTTTAGAAACAGTGCTTTGACCACTTTTAAAAATTGGCAGTTTACTGCTTATTACAATCCAGACGGGAAAATGGTTTTGGCAAAGCGTAATCTGAGTTCCAAAAAATGGCAGACAGTAATTACTCCATACGGTGGCAACGTTAAAGATGCTCATAACAGCATAAGTATCGCGGTTGACACTGACGGTTTCCTTCATGTAAGCTGGGATCAGCATGATACCCGTCTGCGCTATGCTAAAGGCAAAGCACCTTTTAGTCTGGAATTGAGTGAAGAGCAGCCGATGACTGGCAGTGACGAAGCCAAGGTGACCTATCCCGAATTTCATAATCTGCCAAACGGAAAGCTTTTATTTTTTTACCGATCTGGAGCTTCGGGCAGAGGAAATTTGATTTTGAAAACATATGATGTGAAAACTCAGAAATGGAGTCCGCTGCAGAATAATTTTATTGACGGCGAAAATCAGCGCTCTGCTTATTGGCAGATGTTCGTGAGCAAAAAAGGAATTTATATTTCTTGGGTTTGGCGTGAGAGCTGGGATGTTTCGACTAATCATGATATCTGTTATGCTTTTTCAGCAGATGGCGGGCAGACTTGGGAAAAATCTACCGGCGAAAAATACAGTCTGCCAATAACAAAAACCAGCGCAGAAATTGCCTGGAAAGTGCCTGAAAAAAGCAGTTTAATTAATCAGACTTCTATGACAGTGGATATGCAGGGAAATCCGTATATTGCAGGTTATTGGGATGATAACGGGATTCCTCAGTATAAAGTGGTGTATCTGGATAAGGGAAAATGGAATAAAATGGATACTGATTTTCACAGCAAACCTTTTACGCTGGGAGGAGGAGGAACAAAAAAAATTCCTATTTCGCGCCCTGAAATTTTGGTTAGCAAGTCAATGCTTTATTTACTTTTTAGAGATGAGGAAAGAGCAAATAAAATTACTTTGGCTAGCGCCAATTTAGAAAAAAAGCAATGGAAACTTACGGATGTTATCAATTATTCTGTAGGGCAGTGGGAGCCTAATTTTGATAAAGAATTGTGGAAGGAAAAGTCAGAGCTGCATATTTTTTCTCAAAATGTAAGTCAGGCCGATGGTGAGGGATTGGCAGATACAGAACCTCAAGCCGTGCGGGTTATTGAATTAAAAAAAATACCTATAAATAAATAATTATATGAAGAAGTATTGCTTATTGATAATTGTGGCTGTGTTTTTTGTTTCGGCTGGTTTTCGGAAACAAAATTTAGAAGAAAAAATAAATGTGGCACTGCAGACGGCAATACAGCAATATGCTTATTTGAGCAGACAAGTGAGTGTGGGAAAGTATCCTAAAACTTATTTTGCAGATAAAAATCAACTGGAAACATCTGATTCCGGCTGGTGGTGCAGTGGTTTCTATCCTGGGACGCTGCTGTATCTGGATGAGGCAAAAGGAGCTCCCGAATTAAAAAAGGTAGCACTAAACGTAATGGAAGATCTGAAAAAAGAACAGTTCAATACCACTACACACGATTTGGGTTTTATGATGTATTGCAGTTTTGGAAATGCAGAAAGGCTGCATCCCAGTAAAGAGTATGAAGCGATATTAATGAACAGTGCCAAATCATTGGCAAGCCGTTTCAATCCAAAAACAGGCTGTATCAAATCATGGGACAGCGCACCATGGAATCATGCTTCAAATGAAGAATCTCCTGTGATTATTGATAATATGATGAATCTGGAGCTTTTATTCTGGGCAGCAAAACACAGCGGAGACAGTACGTATTATAAAATTGCTGTTCAGCATGCCGATAAAACGATGGTTAATCATTTTCGAAAAGATTACAGCTCCTATCATGAAGTGGTTTACAATACAGAGTCTGGAAAAGTTACCAAACAAATCACTAATCAAGGTGCAGCCGATGATTCGTCTTGGGCGAGAGGACAGGGCTGGGGATTGTACGGATATGTTGTAATGTACCGAGAAACAAAAGATGTAAAGTATTTAAATCAGGCAAAAAACATTGCCAATTATATTTTAAGCCACCCGAATCTGCCGGCAGATAAAATTCCTTATTGGGATTTTAACGCTCCTAATATTCCTAATGCTTTACGGGATTCTTCTGCGGCTTCATTAATTGCTTCAGCTTTATTGGAGTTAGGCGGTTATGCAGATAAAAAAGACGGAATACGTTATTATGATTCGGCCAAAATAATTTTATCTAATTTATTAACGCCGGAATATTTTGCGGCAGTGGGAACGAACGGCGGTTTTTTGCTGAAACACGGAGTAGGGAACATGCCTAAGAAAACCGAAATCGATACACCGCTCACGTATGGCGATTATTATTTGGTAGAAGCGATGATGCGTTATAAAGCACTGGTGAAAACAAATCCGAAGTTTAAATAGATTTGTCAAAAAGTTTAGTTTTTAAGGTTTTAGGGAAAAGCTAGTTTAACGAATGCTGTCGCCTCGAATTATTATTTCGTTTGATTTCTTGATGTTTTCCTCTGATTTACTGATTACTTTTATGACAGTTAGATTTGGATTTTCAAGTTTATTGATAGTTATTTTTAAGATATAATTTTTGTCTATGACATATTTATCATAGTCAGCATCAATTATTTCATTGTCAATCTGATAAATTACGGCGTTTTCCTGCACTGTTGTGTATCTTTTTCTGAGTTCGTTCAGGGAGATTAAATTTGGCTTGTAATCCTTTTTTGTTTCAATTGTAATTTTGCCGGAATATTTAGTGTTGTTAATGTCAATATCTCCTTTTTCAACTTTGACGCTTTCAATTTTATTTGGGTCTAAAAAATTAGAGATACTTTGATTGACAAGTTCTCCATTCAAAAAGTAAGCAGGTTTTTTCCCGCCTTTGTATTTAATTACTTGAACGACTTTAATAATAGTGTCCTGTTCCGAAATTGCCTGTGAATTTTCAGTTTTCTTCTGGCCAAAAGCATTAGCTGTTAAAATTAAAACTACTATGATAATAAACTTTTTCATTTTTTTTATTTTTTTTCTGAAAGCTCTTAAATACTGTGTTTCAATTTTTTGCAGAAACTTTCTCTGTAATAAGAACAATAATAATTCCCGCAATATAGCATACTAAATCAATCCAGGCAAATGATGTGCCAATAACTGTTCTGGCCAGCTTTGATTTTTGCAGACCGAGTTTTTCAACAATATTTAAATACTGAAGAAATTCTATACTAAACGAAAATAGTAAAACGAATATTGCAAGGGGTAAAACAGGTAATTTTAAAAATGATTTTATAAAACAGTAAATCAGAATCACAACCAATACATCGCCGATATACGGGCGAATAATCTCATCATGAAGGTATAATGCAATTAAAACCTCTATGATAAAAATTAGAATTGTTAAGAAGAAGTATTTTCTGTTGAATGCCAGCATAGGTTTTGAATAGTTGTTAATCAATATTTTAGTTTTGATAAAATAAAACGTTTAATTACGTCGGAGACAAATTTTTCTCATAACAGAATATTTTAAGGTGTAAAAGTCTGGAAATTTAATTAAATCCTATTTTTGTTAGTTCTTGATTTTTTTCGAATGATAATAATTGCTGTTATAATTAATAAACTTACAATGGTAATTTCGATAAATTGATTTTCCACTTCTATTGTCGTGAAGATGTAATCTTTTTTTTGTTCAGGGATAAATTTTCCTTTACTTTCACTTTCAGTAATGCTTTGTTGAGATGTATCATAACCATTTGGTTTACTACTAATAGAATTAAAGCACAAAAATAAAAAGACTGAAAATAAAGTTATAAAGGAATAACGAATATTTTTTTTCTTCATAATGAACAATAATTTTTTAAGTTTTATGACAATATTATTGCCAATTATTCAATTTGTAAAATTTAGTTAAAAAGAATTTCAGTTATGTTGCTAATGTATAAAAAACAACCGTAAATAATCGATAGGATTTGGTCGGCATTTCTTATTTAAAAACAAATAAAATATCATTAGTTCTGAATGTAATTTTTTTAAAAATAACTAAAAAAGGCAATTCTATCGCTTGGTAAAATTGCCTTTTTTTTTAAATCTATAAAAAACGATATGCTTACATTTTTACAGCACTTTTAGCTACTTTATCACCAATCGTGGTTTTTTTGCTAAAGTCAGTTTTTGCATTCGATACCAATTCAATATTCTTGCTGGCTTCACCATCTATCGTAACTGCTTTTGGAGAATCTGAATTGAAACTGATGTTTTTCAGTGACATATTTTTTCCATTGTAAATATCAAAAATTGTACTGTCTGCAATGTCCAAATTGATGTTGTTAAGTTTAATTCCGTTTGCATCAATGATAGAAAAACCTTTGTCAGCTTTACCTGTTAAATTCGAAATTTCGATATTTTCTAAATTCATTTCTGGCAATCCTTGTAAGAATACTGCCTGCTGTGCGCCATTTATATAAATGTTTTTAATAACGATGTTTTTAAACTGAGGCGTTTTTTCATCAACAGGAATGGCTGTAGTTACGGTGTTTGTTTCTCCTTCGGCTAGTTTTTCGGCAATCGATTTTCCGCCATAATATAAGTCGAATGAAATGGCCTGTGATGGAATACTATTCATATATATATCCGAAATAAAGATGTTTTCTACCACACCGCCGCGTCCGCGGTTACTTTTAAAACGCAGACCAACATCTGTTCCCATAAAAGTACAGTTGGAAACATGCATGTTTTTTACACCACCGGACATTTCGCTTCCTACGGTTACACCGCCATGTCCATGATACACAATGTTGTTTCTGATAATGATGTTTTCGCAGGGAACACCACGATCGCGTCCGTCTTTGTCTTTCCCGGATTTAATGCAGATCGCATCGTCACCAACATCAAAACTGGAATTTTCTACTAATACATTTTTGCAGGATTCTACGTCCAGGCCGTCCCCGTTTTGAGAATACCAAGGGTTACGTACTGTTGTGTTGCGGATAATTAAATCTTCGACCATCAAGGGATGGATGTTCCAGGCTGGTGAATTTTGAAAAACAGGTCCGTCAAATAAAACACGTTTACTGTTTTGAATGCTGACCATTACCGGACGAAGAAAATCGCGGATTTCTTCAAACTGTTCTTTGGTTTTTAAATCAGCGCGTACATTTTGATCAGCGTTTTGGTTTCCTTTTACATATTGCTCAGATGGATACCAGCTTGTTTTTTTATCGTTTAAAACGCCGCCGGACTTTACAAAATCATTCCATTGGCTTTCGGTCAATTTGCCTTTTTTTACCATTCTCCACACTTCGCCCGAACCGTCATAAACACCGTTTCCTGTAAAAGCTACGTTTTCAAGGTTTTTGCCGTAAATAGGAGAGATACAGCGCCAGGTATTTAATCCTTCAAAACTGGTTTCAATAATTGGATACAGATTTTTATCAGTCGAAAATTTAATCAGTGCTCCTCTTTGTGCATGCAGTTCGATATTGCTTTTTAGAATAATTGGACCAGTAAGCCACATTCCCGGAGGAATGATTACTTTTCCTCCTCCTTTTTTGGAAACAGCGTCAATAGCATCTGCAAAAGCTTTGGTACATAAAACGGTTCCGCCGTTTACAGCTCCAAAATCTGCAATGTTTACAGTATTATTTGGAATTTTTGGCTCGTTTATTTTGTTCATTTTAAATTCAATGCCGCTATAAGAATCTTTTGACGAACCATTATTTTGTGCCTGAATATTTATGGGGCAATTTGAGAATGTGACTGCAAATGCAAGAAATAATAATTGATTTAATTTAAATTTCATTGTTTTGTAAAGTGTTGCTGTTTTAAGTTTTAAATGGATCTTCTGTCGATGAAATTAAACGGAACTTTTACCTGTCCGATTTCTTTGTTTAAAATCATCTGCGCTGCAGTTTCCCCCATTATTTTAAAATCTGTTGATATTACAGTAATGCCCAATAGTTCTTTCAGTGGTGTATCGTTATAAGAGATAACGCCAATGTGTTTGCCTAGTTTCATTTGGTTGTCTCTGATCTGTTTCACCAGATTTACCAGATCTGATTCTTCGATGGTGATGAATAAATCTCCTTTTTTAAGAATAATGTCATCATATATTTCATCTAAAATCTCATAATTGATTTCGAATTCGACGCAGAATTTCTTGAAACCATGCAGGATTCTTCTAGGGTATGGATAGACAGCTTTCTCCGGATATACTAAAATTATCCGGGTATAGTTTTTTATTTTGTCTAAACCTTCTTTCAGTGCATTGTAAATATCATTTTCAAAATCCTGATAAATTTTAATAACATCATTGTTAATTCCCAACTTGATATTATCCATAATAATCAGTTTTTCCTTAGGAATTTTATTAATCGCGTTAATAACCGCATCAGTATAACTGCTGTGTTTTAATTTGTCAGTTTTAAAATGAGTAGTAATTATGTAGTAATCATATGCACCTTCGTATTTGTCAAGGAGATTCAGAAACAGTGTTTCATCACAGTGATAAATCTGAAGATCGGTGTGGGCATTGGCTCCAATGGCGTCAATAAAAGAATTATAAGTTGCCATTTTATAGGAACTTAATTTATTATAGACAAACAGCACATTTACTTTCGAAACCAGTTTGGTCTGTGTAATATAATATCCTTTTCCCCGGATTGAAGTAATGATTTTTCGTTCTTTTAAAATGTTATATGCCTTTTCAACAGTATCTCTAGACATATAAAACTCTTCACTAAAACTATTAATCGATGGAATTTTTTGATTTATTTTTAAACTTCCATTGCCAATATTAGTTAAAATTGAATCAACAATCTGCTTGTATTTTGGTACGCGCGAGTCCTCGTCAATGTTAATAATCTTTATCATAGCTTTCGCTTTTAGATGTTTTTTCTCCAAAAATATATAAAGAAAACGAAACTTTAAATTTGTTTTTTATCCCGTCAGCCAATGGCTAAAAATGGTATTTATGGATTTATCTGAATAATCGATTTGTTTTAAAAATATGCAGCAAACTAAATTAAATGTATTGTCTTATCAGCATAAAATCAAACATGTAATCGATTGCACAAATATAAACCTTAAAATTAGTATTTCGTAATAATTACGAATAAAATTTTAATGATTATTTAAAATTAACACTTAAAAATTTAAAGTAAAATAAAATAAGGTTAAAATATCATTATTAGTGTTGAAGCCCTTTTTTTTGGGAGTATTTTATTTTGAATGAGAGGTTTAAAATACCCTTAACACTTTTTTAAAATAAAAACTTATTGAATGATGATAAAAAATGATTCAGATTAAAGGATAGTACAGGATAGTTATCTTTTTTCTATTCTATTATTTTACAATCCTAAACTATAACCAATTAACCAAAAAACAATTTAATAAATGGAATCAATACTCGGAATTCTTTTTCATTCTATCGGCGGATTTTCATCGGGCAGTTTCTATATGCCTTTCAAAAAAGTTAAAGGCTGGGCTTGGGAAAGCTATTGGCTGATAGGTGGTTTTTTTTCTTGGTTAATTGTTCCGCCGATTGCGGCTTATCTGACCATACCTAATTTTGCTGAAATTATTAGTGTGGCTTCACCTTCTATAAAAGCGCTTGCTTTTTCGATGGGACTGATTTGGGGAATTGGAGGACTTACATATGGTCTTGGTGTCCGTTACTTGGGAATGTCATTAGGGAATTCAATAGTATTGGGTTTTTGTTCTGCTTTTGGAGCATTAGTTCCGTCAATCTATTATAATTTTTATCCATCAGAAGGGAAAGTTTCTTTTACAGAAATGCTTGCCAGCTCTGGAGGTAAATTGGTTTTGCTTGGAGTTTTGGTCTGTTTGATTGGAATTGCGATTTCTGGAAAAGCTGGAATGCTTAAAGAGAAAGATTTTGCAGTAGGACATGAGGATAAAGACAGGGATTTTAGTTTAGTAAAGGGTTTGATTATTGCAGTGATTTCTGGAATATTAAGCTCTTTTTTCAATTTTGGAATAGAAGTAGGGAAACCTCTTGCTGAAGCAGCTGTGGTTAGCGGCTGTAATCCTTTGTTCCAAAACAATGTAACTTATATCGTTGTGCTTTGGGGCGGATTGACTACAAACTTTATTTGGTGTATCTATCTTAATTTTAAAAACAAAACTTTTGGTGATTACACTAATACGGCAGCTCCAATAAGTAAGAACGTTATGTTTTCGGCTTTGGCAGGAACGATGTGGTTTTTGCAGTTCTTCTTTTATGGTATGGGTGAAAGCAAATTAGGAAACGGAGCAAGTTCTTGGATTCTGCACATGGCAACAATTATTTTGACTGCTAACTTCTGGGGATTTTATTTAAAAGAATGGTCTGGAGTTTCCAAAAAAACATTTAATACTTTCTTATTAGGAATTGGATTGATTATGCTTTCGATTGTATTAGTAGGAATTGGCAATTCACTATAATAACACACAATAACAAAATTTAAAAAACACATATAATGTCAAATATAAATACTGGGAATATGACTTTTAAGCACGTAAGTTATCTTTGGGATGAGGCTAAAGCACAAGAATTAGCTGGGGATGAAGTAGCGCTTTTTATTTATCGCTCTAATATATTAGGGGCTGATTTAAGATTAACAAATTATGGAGGTGGAAACACTTCAGTTAAAATTACTGATAAAGATCCTTTAACGGGTGAAGCATCTGAAGTAATGTGGATTAAAGGTTCGGGCGGCGACATCGGGACATTGACAAAATCAGGCTGTGCGGCTTTATATTTAGAAAGACTTCGTAATCTTGAAAACGTATACAGAGGAATAGAATTTGAAGATGAAATGGTGGAATTATTCAACCACTGTATTTTTGATTTAGCTTCAAAAGCTCCTTCGATTGATACGCCTTTGCACGGATTTTTGCCATTTAAACATATTGACCACTTACATCCGGACGCGGCTATTGCGATTGCAGCAGCAAAAGACGGAAAACAAATTACCGAAGAATTATTCAACGGAGAAATTGGCTGGGTAGGATGGCAGCGTCCTGGCTTTGATCTAGGACTGCAAATGCGCGCATGCCTAGAGGAAGCTGAAGCCCGCGGTAAAAAATTAAAAGGGGTAATGTTAGGATCTCACGGTTTGTTTACCTGGGGAGATACATCTTATGAGAGTTATATAAATACACTTGAGGTAATTGAAAAATGTGCCGAGTATTTAGAAAGCAATTATGGAAAAAAACGTCCTGTTTTCGGAGGTCAGAAATTAGAGAGTTTGAATCCGGACGCACGTCAGCTGCAGGCTGCGAAAGTAGCTCCGATTTTAAGAGGTTTCTGTTCATCTGAAAGAAAAATGATTGGTCATTATACAGATGATGCAAGAGTTTTAGAGTTCATTAATTCTAATGATTTAGAGAAATTGGCTCCTCTGGGGACTTCATGTCCGGATCACTTTTTGAGAACAAAAATCAGTCCTTTGGTTTTAGAATTAGATCCAAATGAAGATTTATCTGATTTGAATGCCATCAAAGCTAAATTAACTCCAGCTTTTGAGGCGTACAGAAAAATGTATGCTGCTTATTACGATACTTGTAAAAAATCGAATTCACCTGCAATGCGTGATCCAAATCCAGTGGTAATTTTATACCCAGGAGTAGGTATGTTCACTTTTGCAAAAGATAAAACGATGGCTCGTTTGGCATCTGAATATTATATCAACGCTGTAAATGTAATGAAAGGTGCTGAAGCAGTTTCTGAATACACTTCATTACCGCGCCAGGAAGCTTTTGACATTGAATACTGGCTGTTGGAAGAAGCTAAATTACAGCGTATGCCAAAACCAAAAGCATTGTCTGGAAGAGTAGCACTTGTTACTGGTTCAGGAGGCGGAATTGGTAAAGCTATCGCTAAAAAATTCGCCGAAGAAGGTGCATGTGTTATCCTTAATGATATTGATGAAGAGCGTTTAGCAGGTGCTAAGGCTGAATTTGTTAAAATGTTTGGAAAAGATGCAGTATCCAGTACTCTTTTAAATGTAACAAATGAAGCAAGTGCCGAAAAAGCGTATGATGCATCAGCATTGGCTTTTGGAGGTGTTGATATTGTTGTAAATAATGCAGGTATCAGTATTTCAAAATCTATTGCAGAACATTCTCTTGAAGAATGGGACAGATTGTATGATATTTTGGTGAAAGGACAATTCATTGTTTCAAAAGCTGGAATTGAAGTAATGCGTAAACAAGGTTTTGGCGGTGATATCGTAAACATTGTATCTAAAAATGCTGTAGTTGCAGGACCAAATAATCCTGGATATGGCTCAGCCAAAGCGGCTCAGGCACATTTAACACGTTTGATGTCTGCTGAATTAGGAGCTGATAAAATCCGTGTAAATACTGTAAATCCAGATGCTGTAATCTCTGATTCAAACATTTGGTCAGGAGGCTGGGCAGAAGGCCGTGCGAAAGCATACGGTGTTACGGTTGCAGAATTGCCGGCATATTATGCAAAACGTACTTTATTAAACGAAATTATACTGCCAGATGATATTGCTAATGCTTGTTTTGCATTTGTTGGAGGTTTGTTGAGTAAATCAACAGGAAATGCTCTGAATGTAGACGGAGGAGTAGCAATGGGCTTTTATAGATAATATTGATTTGGTTGGTTTATTGGTTTAACCAGAAGTAGCTAACGTTTGATGGTTTCAAACGTTAGTTTACTTTAAAATCACGTAAATTGCAAACTCTAATAATACAAACAAGATTATGTTAATAGAATCAAACAAAATAGCTTCACATAATGACGATTTATTAAAAAGTCATTCCAATAAATTAATTTTTACCGTTTCTGAAATAGCAGACAGCGAGGCAATTATTCAAAAATTAATTGATTTTCAAATTGCAATTCCATCTTGGGCACTAGGAACAGGAGGTACTCGTTTTGGACGTTTTGCCGGAGGAGGAGAGCCGCGCTCATTAGAAGAAAAAATAGAAGATGTAGGTTTGCTTCATGCACTTAATAATGCTTCGGGAGCTATCTCGCTGCATATTCCGTGGGATATTCCGCAAGATCATAAAGCCATAAAAAGCTTAGCGGCACAGCATAACTTATTGTTTGATGCGGTGAATTCCAACACTTTTCAAGATCAGGCTAATTCTGAATATTCATACAGATATGGTTCGTTGCAAAATGTAAATAAAGCGGTACGTAAACAAGCCGTAGATCATAACATCGAAGTTATCAAACAAGGTATTGAATTAGGATCTGAATCATTGACTGTTTGGTTAGCAGACGGATCTAATTTTCCAGGTCAATTAAATTTCAGAAAAGCTTACGAAAATACTTTAGAAAGTTTGCAGGAAATTTATGCAGCTCTTCCATCAAACTGGAAACTGTTTTTAGAATACAAATGTGCGGAGCCTAATTTCTATTCTACTACTGTTGCCGATTGGGGACAGTCGTATTCGTATGTAAAAAAATTAGGGGACAAAGCAAAAACATTAGTTGATTTAGGACATCATCTGCCAAATGCAAATATTGAACAGATTGTTTCTTTACTGCTGATGGAAGATAAATTGGGTGGATTCCACTTCAATGATTCAAAATATGGCGATGACGATTTAACAGCTGGAGCTTTGAAACCATACCAATTATTCTTGATTTTTAACGAATTGGTTGAAGGTATGGATGCAAGAGGAATGAATCACGCCAAAGATTTAGGCTGGATGATAGATGCTTCACACAATATCAAAGATCCTTTGGAAGATTTATTGCAGTCTGTTGAAGCGATTATGATTGCTTATGCGCAAGCACTTTCGGTAGACAGAAAAGCATTAGAAATTGCACAAGCAGAAAATGACGTAGTAAAAGCTCAGGAAATTTTGCAGAATGCTTTCCGCACAGACGTTCGCGCATTAGTTGCTGAAGCTCGTTTGCGCAATGGAGCAGCATTAAATCCTGTTGCATTGTACCGTAATCTGAATGTAAGAAAAGAACTTATTGGTGAAAGAGGACTTAAAACAATGGCTACAGGCTTATAAGTTATGATGATTAAGGTAAATGCAGTATTTGATATTGGGAAAACGAATAAAAAGTTTTTTCTTTTTGACGACGACTATAATGAAGTATATCGCGATTACGTAAATCTTCCGCTTACAGTAGATGAAGACGGTTTTGAAACCGAAGATTTAGCAGCATTGAAACGTTGGATAAAAGATACTTTTGATTCTGTTTTAGAGTCCGCAGAATTTGATGTCAGAACGTTGAATTTTTCGTCTTATGGCGCAAGTTTGGTTCATCTGGATTATAAAGGAAAACCGCTAACGCCGCTTTATAATTACATAAAAGAGCTTCCAGAGGAAATTCTGGAGGATTTTTACAGCAAATATGGAGATGCTCTTACATTTGGTGCCGAAACTGCTTCGCCGCCACAATCAGGATTGTTGAACTCTGGTATGCAGCTTTACTGGATCAAAAAAACCAAGCCTGAAATATTTGCTCAGATAAAATGCAGCCTGCATCTGCCACAATATCTGTCTTATTTATTTACAGGAATTCCTGTGAGTGAATATACCAGTATTGGATGCCATACTAATTTATGGAATTATGAGCACGAAGAGTATCATAAATGGGTTCATGATGAGGGTATTGATAAAATACTGCCTCCAATTGTTCCAACTTCTGCCAGTATTAATACGATATATAAAAATAAAAAAATAAAAATTGGAGTGGGGATTCATGACAGTTCCTCTGCCTTGTTGCCTTATGTTTTAAGTAAAAAGAAACCATTTTTACTGCTTTCAACAGGTACCTGGAGCATTGCGCTGAATCCGTTTAATTCCGAAAATTTAAATAAAGAAGATATCTCAAACAATTGTTTGAATTATCTGCGTATTGACGGTAAAAGAGTTAAAGCTTCCCGTTTTTTTATGGGTAATGAATACCGACTGCAGGTTGAAAAACTTTGCGAATACTATAAAAAGGAGTATGGCTATCACCGCGAAGTAAAATTCGACCAGAATATTTATTTGAATTTAATTGAAAAACCAGCAGTTTACTTTAAATTTGAGGGGATTTCTCTGCAGCGTCTGCCACAAAAAACAGAATTGAATTTATTCGATACTTTTGAAGAGGCTTATCATCAGTTAATGATTGAGTTAATGGAACTGCAGGTAGATACTATCAATAAAGCTATTGGAAACAGTAAAATTAAAAAGATATTTATTGACGGCGGATTTACTGATAATGATGTTTTTATGAAATTGATGTCACATCATTTCAGTTCATTTAAAGTTTTATCTACACACTCGCCATTAGGTTCCGCTTTAGGAGCAGCAATGGTTATTTCAGAAAAACAAATTACATCCCAGTTTCTTAAAGAAAATTACAGGATGAAAAAATTGGTTCCTTTATTATTTTAATATCGGAACCAATAAAATTTTAATCTCTATGAGATGAATATTGAGAATATCGTGATGCGTTATTCTTAAAAATAATATTTCCATATGAAATGTGCAGAACAGAAAATTGATCTGAAACACCAATGAAGTTATGCGAATTACATATGACCAATAAAAAAATAAATATCTCCATATGAGAATTGGACTTTTCATTCCCTGCTATGTAGACCAATTTTACCCAAAAATTGGTATTGCTACACTTGAGTTATTGCAAAAATTAGGCTGTGATGTTGATTTTCCAATGAAGCAGACATGCTGCGGACAGCCGATGGCAAATAGCGGTTATCAGCATTTAACAGAAGGATGCGATGCTAATTTTATTGCTAATTTCACCGGTTTTGATTACATTGTCTGTCCTTCGGGAAGCTGTGTGATGCACGTAAAAGAACATCTGCACAGTGATACCAACAAAGAATTAGCTGCAAAAATCCGATCTACTGTTTACGAGTTAACCGAATTTATTACCGATGTTTTAAAAATTGAAAGTATAGAAGGTGATTTTCCATTTAAAGTAGGAATGCATCAAAGCTGTCATGGACAGAGAGGACTGAAACTTTCGCAGATGAGTGAATTAAATGCTCCGTCCTTTTCAAAACCCAGACAGTTATTAACCAAAATTAAAGGGATCGATTTGGTATCCTTATCCCGAAAAGATGAATGCTGCGGTTTTGGAGGTACTTTTTGTGTGACCGAAGAAGCCATTTCTGTTAAAATGGGGCAAGACCGAATCAAAGATCACGAAAAACATCAGGTTGATTATATTACCGGTGCAGACATGTCCTGTTTAATGCATTTAGAGGGGATTCTGCGAAGACAGCAAAGCCCGATAAAAACTATTCATATCGCAGAAATTTTAAATACTTTAAAAAGGTAAACACGATGAAAAAGGTAATCTCAATTTTATTAGTCGTTTGTGCCTTTTGTTTTTTTTCATTTAATGCTCAAAAAGATACAGTTACTTTAATTGGAGTAAAAGTAAAAGCTCCATTTGAAATGCCTGAAATTTTCATTCCAAATTTTAAGAATTGTAAAAAGTTAACCATTACTGATTTTGGTGCGGTACAAGGCGATAAAAATAAAAATTCAGAAGCTATAGCCCAAGCTATTGATAAGGCTAATAAAATGGGAGGCGGTATTGTAGTAATTCCAAAAGGAGAATGGATTACCGGTAAAGTTCACTTTAAAAGCAATGTTAATCTGCATTTAGAAAAAGGCGCTGTTCTTTTATTTTCAGAAAATCCTAATGATTATCTGCCTGCTGTCAAAAGTACTTGGGAAGGTTATGAATGTTTAAATTATTCTCCATTAATTTATGCCTATCAATGCAAAAATGTTGCTATCACTGGTGAAGGAGAATTGAAAGCGAAGATGGATGTCTGGACCGAATGGTTTAAACGCCCTAAAGCGCACATGGAAAGCCTTAAACGATTATATTATCTTGCTTCTTATGAAAAGCCGATGGAAGAGAGATTAATGGTGAATGACACTGCTCATCTTCGCCCTCAGTTTATTCAGTTTAACCGCTGCCAGAATATATTGATGGATGGCGTTTCAATCACCAATAGCCCGTTTTGGACCATTCATCCTTTTTTATCCAAAGATGTTGTGCTTAGAAACCTTAAAGTATATGCACACGGACATAATAATGATGGTGTCGATCCGGAGATGGCCCAAAATGTGTTAATCGAAAATTGCGTATTTGACCAGGGGGATGATGCCATTGCTATAAAATCAGGCTGCGGACAAAATGCCTGGCGATTAAATACACCTTCAAAAAATATTGTTATCCGAAATTGCACGGTCAAAAACGGCCACCAATTGGTCGCAATAGGAAGTGAATTGTCCGGAGGTATCGAAAATGTATTTATCGATAAATGCAATGTAGTTGACGGTGCAAAGCTAAATCATCTATTGTATATAAAAACCAACGAACGAAGAGGCGGTTTTGTAAACAATATTTATGTCAGCAATGTAGCTTCTGGTAAAATCGATCTGGGAATACTTGGGATTGAGACTGATGTATTGTACCAATGGAGGGATTTGGTGCCGACCATTGAAAGAAGACTCACACCAATAAAAAATGTATATCTCGAAAATGTGAATGCTGCGAATGTGAAATTTACTGCACGAATATTAGGTCAGAAAGAATTACCCGTAGAGAATATATTTCTAAAAAATGTAAAAGCAGAAACCATTACTGATAAAAAATACATTACCGAAAACGTATTGAATTTTTCTGATAAAGAATAAAAAAGGCAAAATGAGTTCAAATAAAACGATACCGCACAGTGAAGCCGCTGCCATTTTTAATAAAAATGTAGAGCGTGTCAATTGGCATGACGAAACGCTTTGGTTTGTTCGTGAAAAAAGAGATAGATCTGCACATCAGATTCCGGAATGGGAACTGCTTAGAGAAACAGCATCAAAAATAAAATTCAATGTGCTTTCAAATATCCATGATTATTTGGTGGAATTTGAAACCAATGCTCAAAAGAATGGAATTATTGTTCACTGGGCTGCCAATGCCGAGGAGCATAATGTTATTGTTCATTCGATATTAGAAAAGCATAACATTAAGCAAATGGTAAAATCTAAATCGATGCTTACCGAAGAATGCCATTTGAATGATTATCTGACAGAGCGAGGCATTGATGTTATAGATTCGGATTTAGGAGAGCGCATTGTTCAGCTTCGTAACGAACCGCCAAGCCATATCGTTCTGCCTGCTATTCATCTAAAAAAAGAAGATGTAAGTGAAACTTTCCATGAACATCTTGGAACAGAAAAAGGAAATATTGATCCGCAGTATTTAACCGAATCTGCCCGTCATCATTTAAGAGATGTTTTTTTGACGCGTAAAGCTGCCCTAACAGGAGTAAATTTTGCAGTTGCCGAAACTGGTGAATTCGTGGTTTGTACCAATGAAGGAAATGCAGATATGGGTGCGCACTTAGCTGACGTTCATATAGCCTGTATGGGATTTGAAAAATTAATTCCGCAGCGTGAGCATTTAGGGGTTTTCCTGCGATTATTGGCAAGAAGCGCCACTGGACAGCCTATAACAACGTTTTCCAGCCACTTCAAAAAACCAAGAGACGGCAAAGAGATTCATATCGTTATCGTTGATAATGGAAGAAGTGAGCAGTTAGGAAGAGAAGATTTTAGAAATTCATTGAAATGTATCCGCTGTGGTGCCTGCATGAATACCTGCCCAGTGTACAGACGAAGCGGAGGACATAGTTACCACAATGCAGTTGCAGGACCAATTGGTTCGATTTTGGCTCCTAATCTGGACATGAAAAAGAATGCTGATTTACCTTTTGCCAGTACTTTATGCGGTTCCTGCACAAATGTATGCCCTGTAAAAATTGATATTCATGATCAGTTATACAAATGGAGACAGGTTTTAGTAAAAGAGGGTTATACTCCAAAAGCCAAAACGATAGCTATGAAAACTATGGCAACAGTTTTAGCTAATCCTACGGTATTTGAAATTGCTGGTATATCCGGCCGTTTTGCAATGAAGAATCTGCCTGGTCTGGTAAATAATAAACTGAATAAATGGTACGACCAGAGGGAAATGCCTAAAGTTCCTGAAGAATCTTTTAGGGAATGGTACAAGAAAAACGGTAAAGCAGCTAAAGGGAAAAATGATGAGCAGTAAAGAATCTATTTTACAAAAAATAAAACAGAATCAGCCAAAAGAGCTGAATGAACTTCCAAGTTTAGAACCTTTAAAAGAATCTGATTTGGATGTTTTAGAGCAGTATAAAACGATTTTAAAAGGCATTGGAGGGGATTTTGAAGAAGTATCAAGTTATGCTGAAATTGTTACTTTTGTTAAAGAAAATTTCGATATCAGTAAACGTATACTAACGACTCTTCCAGAACTTTCTGAAGTTGCAAATTTGGATTGGACCAACGACGATCCTCATTCTCTGCAGAATGCCGAACTTATTCTCGTTAAAGCGCATTTTGGCGTAGCCGAAAACAGTGCACTTTGGGTTACAGATGACTTAATGGGACAAAGGGTTTCGACTTTTATCCCGCAGTATTTAGCAATAGTTGTTAATAAAAAAGATATTGTTGCCAAAATGCATCAGGCTTATGACCGTATTGGTAATCAGGAATATGGTTTTGGAACCTTTATCGCAGGACCTTCAAAAACGGCCGATATTGAACAGTCTTTAGTTTTAGGGGCGCACGGAGCAAGAGGACTGACTGTTTTTTTAATGGAATAACCGCTTTTTGTTTTTTTTCAGATTTTTAATAGTCACAATGGCTGAGCTGTTTTGTCGATTCAGTTGAGATTTCATGATTATAGCTGTGCGCGTGCATTTTTTTATCACGGCATTTTTTAAAAGTTTCTGACACGAATTACACTAATTTGCACGAATTAAGATTGCTGTTTAATTACACAAAATATTCGAAACTGTAAAAAGTTGTAAAATTTGATTTCAATTTTGATAAGAATTAGTGTTAATTGGTGAAATTCGTGTTTATCTTTTTTTAAATGCGAATGCCGTGCTTTTTTATGCGGAACAATTTCCTTTCCTAATAAAATCCGTATCTTTCGAGACTTAAAATTAAAATACTAATTAAAAATAACCAAAATTGAAAACAGATTTCTTATTAAAAGATAAAGTTATTGTAGTTACAGGTGCTACCGGAATTCTAGGCGGTGCATTTGTGGATGGAATTGCCGAGGCTGGAGCAACAGTTGGAATCTTGGGCAGAAATGAAAAAGTAGCAAATGAGCGTGCAAAAGAGATTACTGATAAAGGCGGAAATGCAATTGCTTTGATAGCTGATGTTACCATAGAAGCAGATTTAATTGCAGCTCGTGATTTGATCCTTTCTAAATATGGTAAAATTGACGGTTTGGTTAATGCAGCCGGTGGAAATATGCCAGACGCTGTAGTACAGCCAGATCAGGATGTTTTTAAATTAAATATGGATGCTTTGCAGCAGGTAATAAATCTTAACTTGTTTGGAACGCTTTTACCAACCCAAATTTTTGGAGAAGCTATGAAAGACACTGTTGGCAAAGGGAGCATTGTGAATATTTCTTCAGTATCTACAGTTGCAGCAATGACAAAGGTTTTAGGATACAGCTTAGCAAAATCGGCTATCGATTCTTATACTAAATGGTTTGCAGTAGAACTTGCCAAACGTTATGGTGATAAAATCCGAATGAATTCAATAGCTCCAGGTTTCTTTTTAACGGAACAAAACAGAACTTTGTTGACCAATGCTGACGGCAGTCTGACTGAAAGAGGTAATTTGGTAATTCAAAATACTCCTTACGGACGTTTTGGTAATCCAGAAGAGTTGATTGGAGGTTTGGTTTGGCTGTTAAGTGATGCGTCTAAATTTGCAACTGGATCAAAAGTAACTTTAGACGGTGGTTTTACAATTTTTAGCGGAGTTTAATATTTTTTAAAAAGAAAAATTATGTATAAAATGAAACAAACGTGGAGATGGTTTGGACCAAATGATCCCGTAAGTTTATCCTATATCAAACAGACTGGAGCAACAGGAATTGTATCAGCGCTGCATCACGTTCCCCACGGTGAAGTTTGGACAATAGAAGAAATCAATAAAAGAAAAGCCGAAATTGAAGCATCTGGTTTAGTCTGGGATGTAGTGGAAAGTATCACAGTTCATGAATCTATTAAAACCAGAACTGGAAATTATCAGGAATATATTGACAAATACAAAGAAAGTATCCGTAATGTTGCGGCCTGTGGTATCAAGGTAATCACTTACAATTTTATGCCGGTTAATGACTGGACTAGAACGCAGCTTGATTATGTGATGCCGGATGGTTCAGAAGCATTGTATTTTAATTGGGTAGATTTGGCAATTTTTGATGTTTATATTTTAAAAAGAGAAAATGCCGAAAAAAGTTTTCCTGAAAACATCGTTAGCAAAGCCAAAGAGCGTTTTTCTACAATTACTGAGCAAAGATTACAGGAAATAGCAGACACAGTGATGTTTGGAATACCTGGTGAAAAAAAGATAACAGTTGAGTGGATGCGTAATGCCTTGAAGGCTTATGATAACATTGACAGAGATGCTTTAAGAAGTAATCTGAGTTATTTTCTAAATGAGATCTGCCCAGTTGCTGATGAATGCGGTGTGCAGTTAGCTATTCATCCAGATGACCCTCCTTTTGATATTTTAGGTCTGCCTAGAATTGTAAACTCAATGGAAGATTATGATTATATCTTGTCGAATGCACCATATAAATCAAATGGAATCTGTTTTTGCACTGGTTCTTTAGGGGCTTCAAAAGCAAATGATTTACCTGAAATGGTTAAAAAATTAGATGATAAAATTCATTTTATTCATTTAAGAAACGTACGCAGTGATGAAGAAGGAAACTTTTTTGAAGCGGATCATTTAGATGGAAATACTGATATGTATGCTGTAATGAAAGAATTACTATTAATTCAGAAAAAATATAAAACTTCAATTCCTTTCCGCCCGGATCACGGACACCAAATGTTAGATGATTTAGGAAAACAAAACAATCCGGGTTATTCAGCTATCGGCCGACTTAGAGGTTTAGCAGAATTAAGAGGATTAGAAGAAGGTATTGTTCGTTCGTTATAAAAAAACGAGAATTCTTATTAATCGCATAAAATTAATTTCCTATAATAGAAATTATTGAAAAACTGTCCATAAAAAGGGCAGTTTTTTTGTTTCAAATTCTGTATTATATTTATTTTAGAATAGAGGCGGATCTGTAAAATAAATAATAAAATTAAGTTTCTTTTAAACTAAATTTTCTTATATTTCACCACCAAAATACACTTTATGCCTTACAGATTTATTACAACTTTAACAGTTGCTCTATTATTAACTACTACGTTCCTTTTTGGTCAAAAAAGTGATTACAGCATCCTCACTATCTCGGATAGTCTCAAAGAAAATGCCAACGCTGTTGTTCGTTTAAACCAAACTGATATCATGATTGCATCGCAGCGCAGTATGAATATTAAAACGAAGAGAGTCGTAACTGTCTTAAATGATAATGGATTTCAAGCTGTTGAAGCTTACGAATACTATAATAAATCAAGTTCAATTGAAAGTATATCCGCAATAGTTTATGATGGTTTCGGTAAAGAGATTAAAAAAATAAAAAAAGGTGATTTTAGAGATGTAAGTGCCGTAAGCGGTAGCACACTTTTTTCAGAGAACCGATATATTTACTTGGATTATACACCTACACAGTATCCAATCACAGTAGTTTTTGAAAGTGAAACAGAAACTTCTAATACCGCTTTTATTCCACAATGGATGCCTCTAAATGATTATGCTGTAAGTATAGAAAAAAGCATTGTCAATATAAATTATCCTTCGAACCTTGGATTTAAATACAAAGAATTTAATTTTTCCAATTTTAATATAAAGAAAACAAGAGAAACTGCCACGGGACTTTCTTTTGAAGCAACCAGAATAGTAGCTCAAAAAGAAGAAACGGCGGGGCCATCTGTGAGTTATCTTTTTCCAAGAGTAATGATGGGATTAGAGCTGTTTCATTTGGAAGGAGTTGATGGAAATGCTAAAAGCTGGATTGAATTTGGAAAATGGTACAATGAAAAAATTCTGACTGGAACTACTGATCTGCCAGAAGAAACGAAAGCAAAAATTAAAGCTTTGGTTGGTGCCGAAACCGATCCTATTAAGAAAGCCCAAATCATTTATAAATATGTTCAGGAAAAATCGAGATACGTAAATATTAGTGTTGGTATTGGCGGTTGGAAACCAATGCTGGCAAGTGATGTAGACCGATTGGGTTATGGAGACTGTAAAGCTTTGAGTAATTACACCAAAGCGCTTCTCAAAGCTGTTGATGTTTCTTCCTATAATGTGATTTTATACGGAAATCCAAGAAAAAGGGATATTGAAGCTGATTTTGTTTCGATGCAGGGAAATCACATGATTTTGGCAGTGCCAAATAAAAATTCGTATATTTTTCTGGAGTGTACCAGTCAGGTAGATCCTTTCGGATATCAAGGAACGTTTACAGATGATAGAAATGTTTTGATTGTAAAACCTGAAGGCGGCGAAATTGTTCATACCAAAATTTATGAAGATCTGGATAATCTTCAAACGAGTAAAGGAACCTATTCTATTGCCGAAAATGGTGATTTCTCTGGTAAAATTGGAATTGTTTCCGAAGGATCTCAGTACAATCAAAAATTTCATAATGATAAGCTTTCGCCAACAGAAATGGAAGCTTTTTATAAAGACTATTGGAGTACTATTAATAATCTGAAAATAAAAAAAATCACTTTTAAAAACGATACTGATAAAGTAAGTTTTACCGAAAATGCAGAGATAACAGCTGTAAATTATGGAAACGTGTCTGCCAATAAAATGATGTTTGCTCTAAATGCTTTTAATCCATTGACCCAAAATGTAAAACGAATCCGAAATAGAAAAAATCCTTTGGAAATTCAAAGAGGATCTGTAGATATAGATGAAATTGAAATTGCTTTGCCAGTTAATTTTTCTATCGAATTTCTTCCAGCTAATTTTGAAATTACAGGAAAATTTGGAGAATATAAAACAGAGATCATAAAAAAAGACAATAGCAATATCATTTACAAGCGAAAGTTCTTTTTGAAAAAAGGATTATATACCAATAAGGAATACGATGAATTCCGTCTATTTATGGAACAGATTTCCAGAAACGACAATGCCAAAATAATTTTAACCAAAAGCTAATAACCAAATGAAAATTAAAAATTTAACCCTGCTGTTTTTTTTAGCATTATTTTGTTCCAATGCAGGTGCCCAAGAATTTAAATTAGGTAAAGTCTCCATTGCAGAATTAGAACAAAAAGTACATCCAAAAGATTCTTCAGCTGTAGCTGCTATTTTGTTTAAAAAGGGAGTAACCAGTTTTGTGTTTTCTCAAGAGGAAGGCTTTGATGTACTTAATGAAATTACCGTGCGCATTAAAATTTATAAAAAAGAGGGTTACGATTGGGCAAATAAGCAGGTAGGTTTTTTAGTTGGAAATGGTACTAGTAAAGAAAAAGTTTCCTTTTCGGATGCGGTAACTTATAATTTAGTAGATGGTAAAATAGAAAAAACAAAGCTTAAAAGTGAGGGTGAATTTATAGAAAAAGTTAATAAATTTTGGAATAGGAAAAAAATAACCTTGCCTAATGTAAAAGAAGGTTCTGTGATAGAATATAAATATGCAATACGAACTAATAATATTGGAATGCTGAGAGAATTTGATTTTCAAACAGATATTCCTGTAAATCACTCAGAATATATAACCTACATACCCGAATACTTTGTATATAACACTAAACTAAAAGGGTTTATTACTCCAAAAACCACAATAGAAAAAACGAATCAGTCTCTTACTATCAACAGCAAAGAAAGATCAGGAGGGGGATGGACTGCCAGCAGTACTAGTTTTACATCTGATAAAATTGATTATCACGAAACAAAAACAACGTATGTTGTCGAAAATGCTCCTGCTATGAAAGACGAGGCATTTGTAAATAATATTGACAATTTTACAACTAGCTTGGCTCAGGAATTATCAATGATACAATATCCAAACAGACCTATTAAACCATATTCTACAGACTGGAATTCTGTAGCAAAAACCATTTATGAATATGATGATTTTGGACCAGAGCTGAATAAAACAGGTTATTTTGAAGACGATTTAAAAGCGGTTGTCGCAGGATTGACTTCACAGAATGAAATTGTTTTAGCGGTTTTAAATTATGTAAAAGCTGCAGTGAAATGGAATGGAGATTATGGCTATTCCTGTGATAATGGAGTTAAAAAAGCATATAAAGATAAAACTGGAAATGTAGGCGATATTAATTTAATGCTTACCGCTATGCTGCGTACAGCTGGCTTAAAGGCAAATCCTGTTTTGGTAAGCACCCGATCTAACGGAATTTCAATTTTTCCTAATAGAACTGCTTACAATTACGTGATTGCTGCAGTAGAGACTTCAGAAGGCTTGATACTGGTAGATGCAACAAACAAATATTCTAATCCAAATGTATTGCCTTTTAGAGATTTAAATTGGTTCGGTAGATTGATAAGAAAAGATGGTTCATCAGAAGATGTTGATCTGATGCCTAAAATGGCTTCAACTGACAATGTATTAATGATGTATTCTATCGAGAGTAACGGAAAAATTACTGGAAAATTAAGAAGACAGAGAACCGATCAGAATGCAATGAGTTTCAGGGCGAAAATTGAGAATGTAAAAGAGGAAGAATATCTGGAAAAATTAGAAAATGAAAATCAAAAAATTGAAATTGCAGATTATACCAGAACCAATGAGAAGGATGTGAAATTACCAATTATAGAAACGTGTTCTTTTACAGGTACCAACCTATGTGAAGTCATAGGAGAAAAAATATATATTAATCCATTGTTGTTTTTTACCAAAGAACACAATCCTTTTAAACAAGAAACTAGAGAATATCCTATTGATTATGGTTTTCCATTTATAGAAAATTACAATATCAATATTAATATTCCTGACGGATATGTCGTAGAAACATTGCCAAAGTCGGCTCAGTTAAATATGGAAGAAAATATAGGCGGGTTTAAATTTAGAATAAATGCTGCTGAAAATAAAATACAGCTGATTATTTCCCATCAGATAAATACTCCAATCATATCCTCAGAATATTATTCTATGATAAAAGACTATTATCAGGGAATGATTGCCAAACAAACCGAAAAAATTGTTTTGAAAAAAGTGTAAATAATGAAAAAAATTAAAACTTTTCTTGGATTGTTGATATTGTTTTCATTTGTAAAAATAAATGCTCAAAACTTTGAATTAGGAAAAGTATCAATTGCAGAATTAAAAGAAAAGCAGCATCCTAACGACTCAAGTGCGGCAGCTGCAATATTATATAAGAACGGTAAAACTAGTTTTGAATACAACAGAGATAGAGGATTTACAGCAATCACTGAAGTTTCCATGCGGATTAAAATTTATAAGAAGGAAGGTTATAATTGGGCCAATTTTACTGTGCCATATTATGTGGGATACGAAAATTATAATGACGATGTTGTCGCTTTTTCAAGTGCTGTAACCTATAATTTAGAAAATGGTGCAATCGCTAAAACTAAACTCAACAATGAAGGCAGTTTTAAGAAAAATGTAAACGAATATTGGAATGAAGCTACAATAACATTGCCAAATATAAAAGAAGGCTCAGTGATAGAATTTAAATATGTTTTGAAAACGGAGAACATAGTTAAATTTCCGGTTTTTTATTTTCAAGATAAAATTCCAGTAAATAAAGCTGAATACACTACTAATATCCCTTACTTTTTTACTTACAAACCTATTCAGGTTGGTTATGTAAATCTTAAATTAGATTCAAAAGTTACAAACGGAAGTCTTAATTATGATAATCAATATCATCAATCAGTTAATTTGAGTTTTGATCAGATTAAAAATAAATACAGTGCAGAAAATATTCCAGCATTAAAAGAAGAGGATTTTGTTGATAATATTCACAATTACCAATCGTCATTGCATCATGAGCTTGAAAAGACAAATTTTCCTGATGAAAAAGAAAAGAATTATTCCAAAGATTGGGATGGTGTAGCCAAAACTATATATGCAGATAAAGGATTTGGAAAAGAGTTAGAAGATAGCTCTTATCTTCTGGAAGATGCTAGATTGATTTTAAAAGGAATTGATTCTAAGGAAGAAAAACTGGCAATAGTTTTTAAATTCGTTCAAGACCGTATGCATTGGAACAATGATTATGGATATTATATAGATAAAGGCGTAAAACAGGCGTATAATAATAGAACGGGAAATGTAGCCGAAATAAATTTTATACTTATCTCAATGTTGAAATTAGTAGGACTAGATGCAAATCCTGTATTAGTAAGTACCAAAGAACATGGATTGCCTGTTTTTCCAAATAGAACTGTTTTTAATTATGTTATTGCCTCCGTGAATATTGATGGAAAGCAGATTTTATTAGATGCGACCCATAAATATACCACACAGAATATTTTGCCATTGAATGTTCTAAACTGGAAAGGAAGGCTTCTTAAGCAAGAAGGAATTTCTGAGGAAGTAGAATTAGTACCTGTAAAGAATTCGATTAAGAATTATACCCTGATGGTAAAATTAGATAAGTCTGGCGGGATAGACGGGAAGTGCCGATCACAGCTGACAGATTATGAAGCCTATAAATTTAGAGATAAATATGCAGAAATGGATACTGATAATTATCTCGAAAAAGTAGAAAACAATTTAAATGGAATTAAAATCCAAGGGTATGTTATTGATAATAAAAAGACTCGTTTTGAGGATCCTATTATAGAAACATTCGCTTTTTCTGGAAACAATCAATGTGATATTATTGGCGATAAAATATATTTTAACCCCGTTTTGTTTTTTACAGAATCACATAATCCTTTTGTTCAGGAAAAAAGGGAAATGCCAATCTATTTCGGCTATCCCAAATTAGAAAAATATAATGTCAGTTATGAAATTCCAGAAGGTTATACCGTAGAATCAATTCCTAAATCTATCAAGATTTCTACAGAAGGAAAGGAATTGTCTTTTTCGATGAATATCGTCTATGAACAGAATAGGATACAGATTTTAATGACCAAAGAGGTTAATATGGCTATCGTTTCAGCTGATTTTTATGAATCTATCAAAGATTTTTATCAAAAGATGATAACGAAAGAAACTGAAAAAATAGTTCTTAAAAGAATATAGCAAAACTTCGCCCGTTTGTATATTTGTCATAAAAATTTACAAATGGATTTAAAAAATGCACAATTAGACGTAGATACCTGGATTAAAGAACACGGAGTCCGCTATTTCAATGAACTGACTAATATGGCGCAGCTTACCGAAGAAGTAGGTGAAGTGGCCCGAATCATAGCACGCCGTTACGGAGAACAATCTGAAAAAGAGAGTGATAAAAATAAGGATCTTGGGGAAGAATTGGCTGATGTAGTTTTTGTAGTATTGTGTTTGGCGAATCAGACAGGAATCGATTTACAGGCTGCTTTTGATAAAAAAATGGATCTGAAATCAGTTAGAGACAAGGACCGCCACAAAAACAACGATAAACTAAAATAATGTTATAAGTTACGGCAAAACTTTGGTTGTTACTTTTTTTAAAATAAATTTGCCAAAAGACCAATTACAACGTATTCAAAAATGAATTTACTAGTTCAAACTTCCCATCTCGATTTACAAGATCAAATTGCAATAACAGGTTCCAAAAGCGAAACCAATAGACTTTTGCTGTTGCAGGCTTTGTTTTCCAATATTACTTTGGCCAACACATCAAATTCTGATGATAGTGAAGTGATGCAAAAAGCATTGAAAGGCGATGATGAAATTGTAGATATCCATCATGCAGGAACAGCAATGCGTTTCTTGACAGCTTATTTTGCAGTAAACGAAGGCCGTGAAGTGGTTTTGACAGGATCTCAAAGAATGACTGAACGTCCAATTAAAGTTTTGGTAGAAGCTTTGGTGCAGTTAGGAGCAAAAATAACATATGAAAAAGAAGAAGGCTATCCGCCAATTCGTATCAAAGGGCAGAAAATTACAGCAAATAAAGTCAGCATTCCTGCGAATGTAAGCAGTCAGTATATATCGGCATTGCTTTTGGTAGCGCCAAAATTAGAGAACGGAATTGAACTGACTTTGGTTGGCGAAATAACTTCTGTTCCATATATCAAAATGACTTTGGCTCTGCTAAATGATTTAAATATTGAAACTAGTTTCGTTGGAAACGTTATTACAGTAAAACCTAAAAAAGAAGTAGAAACCAAAGTAATGACAGTGGAATCCGATTGGAGTTCAGCTTCTTACTTTTTCAGTTTAGCTGCTTTGGCAAAAACAGCTTCTGTTTCGTTGACAAGTTATAAAGAAACAAGCCTGCAGGGAGATTCTGCTTTGGTTGAAATCTATAAACAAATGGGGGTTTCTTCCCAATTTGAAGGCAATAAAATTATTTTGACAAAACAAGAAGGTTTCGATTATAAAGACATTACTTTCGACTTAAATAATACGCCGGATATTGCACAGACTATTGTAGTTACTTGTCTGGGATTGGGTATTGGCTGCCACTTGACAGGCCTGCACACCTTAAAAATTAAGGAAACTGACAGGCTGGAAGCACTCCGAATCGAATTAACTAAACTTGGAGCTAACATATCAGTAACCAATGATAGTTTGACATTAGCGGCAACAGATAAGATTAATGAAGAAATAAGAATTGATACTTATAACGACCACAGAATGGCAATGGCATTTGCACCATTAGCATTAAAAGTGCCAATTATTATCAATAATGCCGATGTGGTGTCAAAATCATATCCTGATTTTTGGGATGATTTAAAAAGACTGGGCTTTTTTGTTGTTCAAAAATGGTCATTTACCTAGACGATTGTTGAGTTTCAACTCCCTTTCCTTTGGAGAGGGCTGGAGTGAGGTAAAAATAAACACCTAAACACTTGACAACGCCTGTTTCACAATCGTATATTTGCACCCGAAAGATTTTTAAGTTCAGGCTGAACAGTCTGTGACTTGAATTTTTAAACTTTTTAAAAAACAGCAAATGAAATTATCCCACTTTAACTTCAATTTACCAAAAGAACTTCTTGCAGAATATCCAGCCGAAAACAGAGATGAGTCTCGTTTGATGATTGTAGACCGCAAGAATCAGACGATAACACATAAAATGTTCAAAGACGTTATCGATTATTTTGATGATGGTGATGTTTTAATTTTGAATAATACTAAAGTTTTTCCAGCCCGTTTATATGGGAATAAAGAAAAAACTGGTGCAAGAATTGAAGTGTTTTTGTTAAGAGAGCTAAACGCAGAACAAAGACTTTGGGACGTTTTGGTAGATCCGGCACGTAAAATCAGAATCGGGAATAAATTATACTTTGGCGACGATGATTCATTGGTGGCTGAGGTAATTGACAATACAACTTCACGCGGAAGAACATTGCGTTTTCTTTATGATGGATCTTATGAAGAATTCAGAAATAAATTGACTGAACTAGGAGAAACTCCTATTCCAAAATACATTAACCGTGAAGTGACTCCAGAAGACGCTGAGCGTTATCAGACGATTTATGCTAAAGAAGAAGGAGCTGTAGCAGCACCAACTGCTGGTTTGCACTTCTCTAAACATTTATTGAAAAGATTAGAAATTAAAGGAGTTAAATTTGCAGAAGTGACGCTTCACGTTGGTTTAGGGACTTTCAATCCAGTTGAGGTTGAAGATTTGTCAAAACACAAAATGGACTCCGAAGAGCTGAAAATCACTCAGGAAGCCTGTGATGTTGTAAACACGGCAAAGGCAGCAAAGAAAAGAATCTGTACGGTAGGAACTACTTCTATGCGTGCTGTAGAAAGTTCAGTTTCTTCACAAAACACGCTGAATCCTTATGATGGATGGACAAACAAATTCGTTTTCCCTCCTCACGATTTTGCTATTCCAACTTGTATGATTACGAATTTCCATACTCCAAAATCTACTTTGTTAATGATGGTTTCTGCTTTCTGCGGACACGATTTAATGAAAAGAGCATACGAAGAAGCAATCAAAGAAGGATATAAATTCTATTCTTATGGAGATGCCATGCTGATTATCTAATCGCATATTCAAAATTAAATACAAAGTCTCGTCAGCAATGGCGAGATTTTTTTTTGTACCAAATAGAGCGAAGCGAACAGACGGTTCAAAAAAACAAAAAACAAAAAAACTGAATACTGTCATCTAATATCTGTTATCTAAATTATGAGCCTAACGCAATTTGTTTTTCATAAGAAGATTGTTGCTTTAAGTTTAAAATTTGATTTAAAATAGATTGATTTTTTGTTGAATTATCTTTGTTAACGACTGATTTGTTTTATTTTTTCTATTTTTACGGCATAAATAATAAAAAAATGGATTTCGAAAACACTCTGGAATTTGCTCAAAAATTAGATATTCAAGACTATTTACACAAATACCAAGATGAATTTATTTTTCCAAAAGTAAATGGGAAAAAGGTGATTTATTTTACAGGAAATTCATTGGGATTACAGCCCAAAAGAGCCAAAAAGTATGTTGATGAAGTAATGAATGATTGGGCAGATTTAGCTGTTGAAGGCCATTTTTATGCTGAAAAACCCTGGTGGGACTATCATGAGCGTTTTGCAGATCCATTGAGCAGATTAGTAGGTGCTTTGCCTTCAGAAGTTACTGTTATGAACACGCTGACAGTGAATCTTCATTTGCTGATGGTATCATTTTACAGACCAACAGCAAAACGATACAAAATCATTTGCGAAGAAAAAGCATTCCCTTCCGATCAGTATATGTTTCAGAGTCAGGTGAATTTTCACGGCTATAAACCAGAAGATGTTATTGTAGAAATCAAGCGCCGTGAAGGAGAACACAACATCAGGCAGGAAGATGTTTTATCAAAAATTGAAGAAGTCGGAGAGGAGCTGGCTCTAGTTTTAATAGGCGGAGTGAATTATTATACGGGTCAGGTTTTTGACATGAAAACAATTACCAAAGCTGGTCACAGACAAGGCGCTTATGTAGGCTGGGATTTGGCTCACGCTGCTGGAAATATCAAATTAGAACTGCACGATTGGAATGTTGATTTTGCGGCTTGGTGCAGTTATAAATACATGAATTCAGGACCAGGAAATGCATCGGGCTGTTTTGTTCATGAAAAACATCACAATAATAAAGAACTGCCTCGTTTTGCCGGCTGGTGGGGTCATAACAAAGAACGTCGTTTCAAGATGGAATCGGTTTTTGATCCTGTTCAGGGAGCCGGAGGATGGCAGGTAAGCAATCTGCCTATTTTATCTTTGGCGCCATATTTAGCTTCTGTCGAAATGTTTGACGAAATTGGAATGGATCAATTAATCTTAAAAAGAGATAAAATAACATCTTACTTAGAGTTTATTCTAAATGAAATCAGCAAAGAAGTTCATGGATCTTTTGAAATTATCACTCCGGTAAACCCTTCTGAAAGAGCATGTCAATTATCTGTTTTTCTTCACGGAGAAGGTCGTAAGCTGTTTGACTATTTAATGAAAAACGGAGTAATTACAGACTGGCGTGAACCCAATGTAATTCGATTGGCACCAGTTCCATTATATACTTCCTATGAAGATATGTTTCACTTTGGTCAGATTTTGAAAAGAGGGATATTAGAGAAATAAAAAAACGGGAATAGTTCTAAATGCTGTTCCCGTTTTCGGTTAATTAATTTTTATTCTTTGTCTCTTCTCAAGGATTTTGTTGGAACGTCTTGCTGCGCTTGCTGGAACCGATCGATAAGTTTTGGTAAAAAATAACCGTCCGCACCATTTAGTGTAACAATATTTCCTTTGTCTAGCTGCAGCCAGCCGTCTTTATGTTCCAGTATTTCGTCAAAAAATATGTTTTCAATGGATGCTATAACATGTATCGTATTGTTTTCTTTGATTATGTATTCATTTACAAATTTACAGTAGAGCTGTACAGGACTCCCTTTTACAAACGGAATGCTGATTCCATCTTTATATTCTTCTTCAAGATTGGTTTTGTCAAATTCGGAGAGTCCGGATTCATAATTAGCCGATGTGTGATGTGCATCAGCAATCATATCGATTGTAATATGGTTTATTGTGAAATAGCCGGTTTCCATGATGTTTTTATAAGTGTCTCTAGGAGTAGTGGTTGGACGTACAATAAAACCAATCAGGGACGGACTGCTTCCCAAGTGAGTGACACTGCTGAAAATAGCAACATTGGTATTGCCCTCAATAGATTTTGTAGCAATGAGATTGGCAGATTTAAATCCGGTACATGAATTAATTAAATTTAATTTCTCAATCTTATCCATTTTTAAAATGGTTTCTTTTGAAATGCTTTTCATGTGTTTCTGTGTTTAAACAAATATAAGGAACGGTTGTTTAATTGTATTCATTTTTTGAAGTAAAAAATGACAATAATGTTTAAAAGGGTTTGTCTGCATTTTTTAAAGATATTTTAGAAAATACGTGTAAAGTATAATGATTTTATATAAGTTTGAAAAATTCTATAAAATTGCTTCTGATGAAAATATTGAAAAAGATCTTGTTTGCTTTTATTTTTTTACTGATTGCTCTATTGATTTTATTTGCAGTGTACAGAGAATATCAAAAGCCCAAATATGAAGGAGAAATTTATTTAAAAAATATTCAAAAGGAAACTACAGTTTATTTTGATGAGTTTGGAGTGCCTCATATTTATGCAGAAAACTCCAAAGATGCAATGACAGCTTTGGGATATGTGCACGCTCAAGACCGATTATGGCAAATGGAACTGCTAAGGCGGATAGTTCCCGGGAGATTGTCCGAAATTTTTGGTTCAGTCGCTTTAAAGAATGATAAGTTTTTTGCTGGCTTAGGAATTGAAGAAGCTTCTCAAAAAGCAATCGCTGATTTAGATAAAAAGAGTCCGGCATATCAATTAATGATGGGATACCTCGATGGGATTAATCAGTATATGGATGAGGGACCAGCACCTGTGGAGTTTCAATTGTTAGGAATCAAAAAAGAGAAATTTACGGTGCAGGATGTGTATAATATTTTTGGTTATATGTCTTTTAGTTTTGCAATGGCTCAAAAAACGGATCCTTTGCTTACAGATATCCGTAATAAATTTGGAATGAATTATCTTAAAGACTTTGGTTTAGAAGGACAGTTCAATACAGTTCAGATTAAGAATGCTAAGCAATATCAGAAGGAATATGCAGTTATATCACAATCTATCGCTTCACTATTAGATAAATCGCCAATCGCTCCTTTTGTAGGCAGTAACAGCTGGGTGATTGCTCCGCCAAAAACAAAAAATAAAAAAGTAATTTTTGCCAATGATCCTCATATTGGATTTTCGCAGCCTGGAACTTGGTATGAAGCTTGTATAGAAACTCCCGATTTCGAATTATATGGCTGTTATCTGGCAGGCGCTCCTTTTCCTTTATTAGGGCATAATCACGAATATGCTTATGGTCTGACGATGTTTGAAAATGATGATGTAGATTTTTACCAAGAGGAAAACAATCCAGAAAACAATAATCAATATAAAACCAAGAAAGGATTCCGTAATTATGAAATCAGAAAGAAAACGATTAAAATAAAAGATTCTTCTGATGTTGTTTTGAATATAAAAATAAGTCATCACGGTCCTGTTATGAATGATTTATTGGAGGGTTTGGAAAAAGATAAACCTGTTGCGATGTCCTGGATTTATACACAGCATCCCAATCATAATATTGAAGCTATTTATGCTCTGTCACATGCTAAATCTATATCCGATTTTGAAAAAGGTGTTGCGCTAATACATGCGCCGGGACTGAATGTGATGTATGGCGATGCCAAAGGAAATGTGGGCTGGTGGGCAACGGGAAAATTATACAGACACAGGAATGGTGTAAATACTAATTTTATACTGAATGGATCAAATGGTAAAGATGATGATCTCGAATATTTAGATTTTTCTAAAAACCCTTCAGCAGTCAATCCAGAGTGGAATTATGTTTATTCTGCAAACAATCAGCCCAGCGCCATTGATGGTTTTGTTTATCCGGGATATTACCTGCCGGAAGACAGAGCAAAAAGAATTACACAATTATTAGATTCAAAATCCAATTGGGATAAGAATTCTGTTGGTGAGATGATTAATGACAATACATCTGCTGTTGCACCCGAAATGGTGAAAAAATTAATTGCAGGTTTAAGTTTAAAATCACTTTCTAAAATAGAAATGGAAGCAATAACGGTTTTAAAATCATGGAAAGGAACCAATAATCTGGATGATGCAGCTCCCGCAATTTATAATAAATGGATCTATCTGTATTTAAAGAATACTTTTCATGATGAATTAGGTGATGAAAAGTTTAAGCAGTTTCTTGGAACTCATCTTATGAAGCAAATTACCGCAAGACAGATTTCCTTTGAAAATTCTCCGTGGTGGGATGATATTTCAACCAAAAATAAGAAAGAAACAAGAAATGAGATACTAACAAAATCATTTGTAGAAGCAATAACAGCTTTAGAAAAACAATTAGGAAATTCACCTTCGGATTGGAAGTGGAAAAAAGTTCACACAGTAGAATATCAGCATCCAATTGGTAAATTGGCAGTGTTAAGACCATTTTTTAATGCGGGGCCTTTTGAAGTTTCAGGATCGAATGAAGTGATAAACAATCAGTTTTTTGATTTTGCTGACAATGGTTTTTATAAAGTAAAAGGCGGTCCTTCAAGCAGAAGAGTAATAGATTTCTCAGATATTGAAAATAGCTGGGGAATTTTACCAACGGGTCAATCCGGGAACCCGTTTAGCAGTCATTACAGTGATCAGGCTGAATTGTATAATTCAGGAAAATTCAGAAAAATGAAATTGAATAAAAAAGAAATTATACAGTCTTCTACAAAGCTGGTTTTTTATCCTGCAAAAAATTAATTTTAATCCCAAATGTATTTCCAAGTGCCGTCTTTTTGTTTTTTCCAAACAGTATGAAAAATACCTTTTGAAACTTGTGCTTTTCCAGAGGAATCTTTAGAAGTCCAGACGTATTTGCCGTAGCTTGAAGCCATGTCGCCAGTATCGGAAACAGTTACAGCGTCAGGAGACCAAGTAACTGTTATGTTTTGATATCTAGGATTGGAATAATAATTTCTAATATTGGTTTTTCCAATGATTAAAGTGTCGTGTTCTCTTTTGATAACGGCATTGGAATCTGCAAATTGATAAAATCCTTCCGCTGGTCCTTTTTCGGCTACTAATTTTTCAAAGTCCTTTTCAGTTTTGACAATCTGTAACTTGACATAGGCTGGATTTTTTGTTTCTGATTTTGGAGAACAGCTATTCAAAACCAACAGAAGAATAAAGATATTGATAAAGGGGTTTGTGAATTTTTTCATCTTGCAGTTATTTTTTTAATAGTTTAGAAAGTATTCCAAATGCTCCTCTTATAAACGTAGCGCTAGTCACAACTTTCAAAACTGATTTTGTAACTACACTTGCAGTACTTGGTTCATTGCTCGTTTTTTTAGTTTCTTCAACAACGGCAGTTTGTTCTTGAGCAGATTCTATTTTTTTAGTAAGCATTTCATATGCGCTTTCACGGTCAAGGGCTTCGCTGTATTTTTTAACTAATTTAGATTTGTCGTTGATTTCCTGAATTTCAGCATCAGTTAAAATATCCATTCGGCTCATAGGAGCACGCATCATTGTAGCTGCAAGCGGTGTTGGGATTCCTTTTTCATTTAAGGCAGTTACAAAAGCTTCGCCTATTCCTAAACTGGTCAATATTTCATCAGTTTTGTAATACTCGGATGTTGGATAATTAGCAGCTGATTGTTTGATGGCCTGCCTGTCATTGGCGGTAAATGCTCTTAATGCATGCTGAATTTTGAGTCCAAGCTGAGCCAAAACACCGCTTGGAATATCCATTGGATTTTGAGTGATAAAATAAACGCCAATTCCTTTGGAACGGATTAATTTTATTATGGTTTCTATTTGTTCTAATAATGCCTTGCTGGCTTCATTAAAAATCAGATGTGCCTCGTCTATGAATATCACTAATTCTGGTTGGTCTGCATCTCCTTTTTCAGGCATCTGCTGGTGTATTTCGGCCAATAAGCTCAGCATAAAAGTTGAAAATAATTTAGGTTTATCCTGAATATCTGTGAGTCTCATAATATTAATGTAGCCTTTGCCATTTTCGTCAATACGCAGTAAGTCATCAATTTCAAAAGACAATTCTCCAAAAAACAAATCACCGCCCTGCTGTTCGAGTTCAATTATTTTTCGTAAAATAGTCCCTGTAGTCGAAGTGGAGATCTTGCCATAACTTTCTTCAATTTCGGCTTTTCCCTCGTCAGTTATATAATTAATGACTTTTTTGATGTCTTTTAAATCCAGCAGAGGCATTTTGTTGTCGTCACAATATTTAAAAATAATTGAGACAACTCCTGCCTGCGTATCATTTAAATCTAAAATTCTGGAAAAAAGAACAGGACCAAATTCTGAAACTGTAGAACGGAGTCTTACGCCATCCTGTTTAGAGAGCGTCATTAATTCAACAGGGAAACTTGATACAGAATAAGGAATCTTTAATTTTTCATGGCGTTCTTTTATAAAATCTTTCTCTTCGCCTTCTTTGGCAACACCGCTGAAATCACCTTTAATATCCATCATTAAAACAGGGATTCCATATGAGGATAATTGTTCAGAAAGTACTTGAATCGTTTTTGTTTTTCCTGTTCCTGTAGCGCCAGCTATTAAGCCGTGTCTGTTTAATGTTTTTAATGGAATTTTTATAAAAGTATTGGGTAAAACTTCGCCGTCAAGGATAGCGGCACCAAGCGTTATGCTCTCTCCTTTGGATAAATATCCGTCATTTATCTGCTGAATAAAATTTTCCTTTTTGCTCATGTTTTGCTGGTTTAGATGTTAACTGCAAGGTATTAAATATTCTTTAAATGAAATAATCAAGTGTTTCTTATAAATAATATCACAAAAAAGCATTGATTTGATGAATTTATCTCTTTTTTTGTTTTGATTATTTTTTGAATAAAAACATCCAGAATGCTTAAAAACGCTTTTTTTTTGAATAATTTAGAAAGTATTTTTAGAAAAAATATTCAATTATTCTTAAAAAAAGATGCAGTACAGTTTTAACAATAAAATAAATTGTGAGATTACTTAAAAAAAAGTTTTTTTATTTCAACTAAAAAATTAAATTTGCTCCTATACAAGTTTATTAAAACTAAAATAAATATTTAAAATTTAAAAAAATGGCAAACGTTAAAGTTAAAAAAGAAAGCACTTCAAAAGGTGGAGGAATGGTTTCAGGAATTATTATTGCATTATGTATTTTTGTTGGTTGGTTGGTTTGGTCTCAAGTAATGGGTGATCCAACGAATTTTGAAGGAGGGGATATTGAAAAAGGGCACCCGTTAAATACATTAGGACAAGTTTACAAAGGAGGATTTATAGTACCAGTATTATTAGGTATGTTATTAATGGTTATTGTTTTCTCTATCGAAAGATTTTTTGTTATTACAAAAGCTGCTGGTAAAGGAAATTTAGATAAATTCATGCAGGCAATTCAAGTAAGTATTAAATCTGGAGATATTGATGGAGCTATTGTTTCATGTGATAAACAACAAGGTTCTGTAGCAAATGCAATTAAATCAGCATTAGTTAAATACCAAGAAGTTAAAAAAGAAGGATTCAACAGTGAAGAAGCTGCTGAAACGATTCATAAAGAAATTGAAGAGATTACTGCTCTTGAAATGCCAATGTTAGAAAAAAACATGACTATTATTTCTTCTTTAGTTTCTTTAGGAACACTTGGAGGATTATTAGGAACTGTATCAGGGATGATTAAAGCGTTTGGTGCTTTGGCTTCTGCTGGAACTCCAGACCAAGCAGCTCTTGCGGTTGGTATCTCTGAGGCTTTGATTAATACAGCTACAGGTATCTCTACTTCTATTACTGCAATTGTTGCTTACAACTTCTTTACTTCAAAAATTGATGATTTAACTTATTCTATTGACGAAGCAGGAACTACAATCGTAAATACTTACAGACATTTTAGAGGTAGTTTAAAACAATAAATTAAATTTTGATATGTAAAAATGTCAAATAAAAGATAAAAATAATGGGAAAAATAGTAATGAAGAAAAAGTCCACATCTACCGATATGACGGCGATGTGTGATGTTGCGTTTCTTTTGCTGACGTTCTTTATTTTGACTGCCACTGCTAAAACACCTGAAGTATTACCAGTTGATACTCCGCAATCTACTGTTCAGACTAAATTGCCTGCAGATAATCTGTCAATGTTGACAATTGGTAAGGTAGAAGGAAAAACAGCTGTATTTTTTGACCTAAAAGGTAAAGATGTTCGTAAAAAAGCACTTGAATTTATGTCTGATAAATATAATGTTCCTTTTACTGAAAAAGAGTCAGAAGAATTTGCATTAATGGAAAGTTTTGGTGTGCCAATTCAAAATTTAAAACAAATTTTGAATATGAAAGGGTCAGATAGAAGTAAAGCAGGTCAGCCTGGAATACCGAAGGATTCTTTAGATAATCAATTGAAAGATTGGATTCTTTATTCTCGTAAAGCAAATATTGAGGTTAATAACAAAGAATTAAATTTTGCAATAAAAGGAGATGCGAAAGAGCAGTATCCTGCAATAAAACAAATAATGGATATGTTGCAAGATCAAAAGGTTAATAGCTTTAACTTGGTTACAGGTTTAAGAGGAAAGAATTTTTAATTAAAAAGATACACTAAAATGGCTGAATTAAATACCGACAGTGGCGGTGGCAAAAAAGGTGGCAAAGTAAGAAGTAAAAAACAAAACTCTAAGGTAGATTTAACTGCCATGGTGGATTTGGCTTTCTTATTAATCACATTCTTTATGCTTACTACTACTTTGTCAAAACCACAATCCATGGATTTGACGTTGCCAGATAAGGAGGATAAAAGTGAACCAACAAATAACATTAAAGTCGATGAAAATCGTACAGTAACTTTATTGCTTGGTGAGAATGGCAAATTGGTACGTTATATGGGGATGTTGGAGAAGCCTCTTGTGGCACCGAAAGATTTCTCATATGGTAAAGATGGAATTCGTAAAGATTTATTGTCTAGAATGGAGCAGGTTAAGCAATATTCAACAGCAAAAGGAAAACCTAATGATGGTATGATTGTAATTATCAAACCAAGTAAAAAGTCGACCTATCGTAATCTGGTGGACGTTTTGGATGAAATGGCAATTGTTGGTGTAAATAAGACTGGTTCTTATGCAATAGTGAATGAATTTACACCTGAAGAAGTAAAATTGTTAGAAGTGAGAAAATAATTTTTTTACTAATAACCTAATAATTATAAAAAATGAAATTAGATTTAATAAAAAATCAATGGATTGAGATCGTTTTCGAAGGTCGTAATAAACTTTATGGTGCATACGAACTTAGAAAATCGAATCGTAAGACTTCTATGCGGGCTCTTATCATTGGCAGCGTTCTTTTTAGTCTAGCTATCAGTGCTCCTCTTATTGCAAGTTACTTGCCAAAGGGAGGAGAAGAAGAAGACATGGATAAAAAGATTGTCACCGTGAAGCTTCCTCCTAAGAAGAAAGTTGAAGCTCCTAAAGATCTTGCGCCGCCACCACCGCCGCCGCCGAAACAGGATCAGGTTAAGTTTGTGAAACCTGTTGTTGCAAAGGCTGAAGACGTTACTGAAGATCCGCCAAAAATGGATGATATCAAAGACAAAAAAACTGGAGCAGAAACTATCAAAGGAGATCCAGATGCTCCTCTTACAGTTGAAGAAGTAGGTAATGGTCCAGTAGTTGAAGTTATTGCAGAAGATACTAGTGTACACTCTTTAGCGGGTATCGAGCAAAAACCTGAATTTCCTGGGGGAATTGAGAAATTTTATGCTTTCGTAGGTAAAAATTATCAAGCTCCTGAAGAAGAAGGTCTTAAAGGAAAAGTTTATGTAACATTTGTTGTTGAAAAAGACGGATCATTAACAGATATCAAAGTAGTTAGAGATATTGGTTATGGTACAGGAAAAGAGGCAATTAGGGTTTTGAATAAATGTCCAAAATGGCTTCCAGGTGAGCAAAATGGTAAAAAAGTGAGAGTTTTGTATTCTTTACCGATTACCATTCAATCAGCAGAATAATGTTGAATAATTTATTTAACAATTTGAAGGAGAAATCGCTTATTGAGCGATTTCTTCTTGTTATAACCATATTGGTTTTCTTAGCTTATTTTTTTTTAGGAATAATGGTTATTTTTTGGGATAAGTTTCCATTTAATATGCAGATGCAATATAGAATAGCTTTAGGCGTTGTATTAATTGTTTATGCTATTATTCGGTTCTTTCGAGTTTATAATGCTAATAAAGATTGATTATGTCTAGATTTAATGTTTATTTAGTTTTGGGGTTATTTATTTTTCTTTTTTTTAATTGTAAAAAAGATGAAAGTGCCGCTCTCAATGATGAGACAATTTTAAAAGGAAAAGCGAGTATTTATGTTGATGAAACTGTAACTCCTATAGTTGAAGAGGAAGTTATGGTGTTTGAGGGTTCTTACGACGCAAAATTTACTTTAGTTTCTAAATCGGAATCTGAAGTTTTAAACTCATTATATAACAAAAAAGCTAGTATTGTTGTAATAGCCCGTAATTTGTCAAAAAAAGAGTTAAATCTTTTTGAGCAAAGAAAAATAGTTCCTAAAATAACTAAATTTGCTACTGATGGTATAGCTTTTGTTTCTAATAAATCTAGCAGCGATACATTAATTGCCTTGAAAGATGTTATTGGTTTTATGAAAGGGGAGAGAGGTTCTAAGATTAAAGGTTTAGTTTTTGATAATCCAAATTCAAGCACTGTGAATTATATGAATAATTTATCAGGATTGAATGGTTTGCCAGAGAAGGATGTGTACACTTTTAAAACGAACAATGAAGTTTTGAAATTTGTATCTGAAAATAATGGGATGATTGGTGTTGTGGGCGTTAACTGGTTGTCACAGCCTAATCCATCAATGGATTCTGTTATTAAAAACATCAATGTTCTAAGTGTTAAAGGGTTAGCTAAAGAAGGATATTTCGCTCCTTCTCAGAATAATTTTGCAGAAGGATCTTATCCATTATTGAGGGATTTGTATGTTGTGAATTGTCAAGGGTATTCTGGTTTGGGAATGGGATTCTCTTCATTCGTTGCGGGTGATATTGGACAAAGAATTGTTCTAAAATCAGGTTTGTTACCATTTGAGATACCCGCAAGAAAATTAAATATTATTCGAGGTAAGACTAATAGTGAAAAGAAATAATTGAAATTAATTTAATGTAATAAAGATGAATAAAGTTAAATTTTTAAGTATTGCTTTATTGGCAGTTGTGGCAACTGGCCGAGCGCAAGATCTTAATCAAGCAAAGAAAGCAATCGATGCTGAACAATTTGAAAGTGCAAAATCAATTTTAAAATCTATAATTGCAGCAAAACCTACAAATGGTACAGCTGATTTTTATTTGGGTAATGTCTATTTACTGCAAAATAACGCAGATTCTGCAAAAATTTATTACCAAAAAGGGCTTACTGCATCAGAAGGGGCAAGGTTAAATAATATTGGTCTAGGTTTGATTGATTTAGACAATGGAAATGCTGCCGCTGCTGAAGAAAAATTTGCTTTGGCTATTAAAGACATAAGAAAGAAAGATATTGAAGAGTATATTTTTATAGGTCGAGCTTATACATTTTCGAATAATCCCGATTATAAAAAAGCATTAGAATATTTAAATAGAGCTAAATTGATTAATCCTCAAGATGCTCAATTAAATTTAGCATTAGGGAATGCTTATTTCGGAGACAAAAATCAAAACGAAGCTTATTCAGCTTATAGAAATGCGTATACTATTGATAATACAATGATCAGAGCAAAAATGCAGCTGGGTGTTTTGTTAAAAGGAGCCAAAGCGTATACTGAAGCAGTAAAAGCGTATGACGAGGTTATTGCTATTAATGCAAATTATGGTCCAGTTTATCGTGAATTGGCTGAGACATATTATTTATGGGGAAGAAATGAACCTTCTAAATATAAAGTGTATATTGAAAAGGCTTTGCTTAATTATGAAAAGTATTTGAGTTTGACAGATTATTCAGTTAGTTCAAGAATGCGTCATGCTGATTTCTTAGTTTTAGCGGGCGAGTATAAAGCTTTGGAAGCGGAAGCAAATAAAATGGTTGAGCTTGACAAAGTGAATCCTAGAATTCTTCGTTATTTAGGTATTTCAGCATATCAAAATGGTAATTATGAGGTTGCAATAAAATCTTTAGAAAGTTTTATTTCGGATGCTGCTAATAAAGTTATTGCTTTTGATTATCAAGTTTTAGGTTTTTCTAAAATTAAAAAAGCAATAGGTGAAGACGGAAAAAACCTTGACACTGCTTTATTTGATAATGGTCTCTTGGATGTAAAAAAATCTGCTGAGATGGATGCGAATGGTTTGGCTCCGAACATTAGTGATATTGGAAAAAAGTTATATGAATTAAAATTATTTAAACAGGCTGCTACAATTTATGAAATTGCTGTTGCAAATAAAGAATCTAAAAACTATACTTTGGACAACTTCTATTTGGGAAATAGCTTGTATTTTGATAACACTAGAAAAGATGTGAAACCAGATCCAGTTGCTTTGCAAAGAGCAGATTTGGCTTATGCTGCCGTAATTGAGGCATCACCTAAGACACAAGATGCATACTTGTACAGAGCAAGAACTAACAGTTTATTGGAGAACGATGAGATGACAATAAAATATTATAATGATTATGTTAATATAGTTACTGAAAAAGGTGCTGAAGAATTAGCAAAACCTGCTGTAATTAAAAAATTAATTGAAAGTTATAATACTGCTGGGGCTAGTTATGCAAATTCGGACAAAACAAAAGCAATAGAGTATTTTAATAAAACATTAGTTATTGATCCAGCAAATCAATATGCTTTGGATTCATTGAAATCTTTAAAATAATTAATTTTTTTTTAAAGAACGGCAATTAGAAATAGTTGCCGTTTTTTTTTGTTATAAATTATTGATTAATACCTTAATATTGATTGTGTTTTCACAGTATTCGCATTTAAAAAAAGATAAACTCGAATTTCACGAATTAATACTAATTCTTATCAAAATTGAAATCAAGTTTTACAACTTTTACAGTTTCGAATATTTTGTGTAATGAAATAGTAATCTTAATTTGTGCAAATTAGTGTAATTCGTGTCAGAAACTTTTAAAAGCGAATGGTGTGTTGTGTTTTCTGCTGATTCTTTAGGTTTCTTTTAATTGCGTATATTTGTAGCTTAAATTTATACAATGTTATCTAAAGAAGTTCAATTAGAAGTTAATAAAGGAACTATGCTTCCGCTAATGGAAGAATTTTATACTATTCAGGGGGAAGGCTTTCATACTGGAACAGCTGCTTATTTTATTAGAATAGGCGGATGTGATGTTGGCTGTCATTGGTGTGATGTTAAAGAAAGCTGGAATGCGGAGCTGCATCCGCCTACTAAAATAGATTTGATAGTCGAGAATGCTGCAAAATATGCTGATACAATTGTTATAACAGGAGGTGAGCCTTTAATGTGGGATATGGGTTCATTGACTCAAAAACTAAAAGAGAATAATTTAAAAGTCCATATTGAAACGTCTGGTGCATATTCTTTAAGCGGTACTTGGGATTGGATATGTCTTTCGCCAAAGAAAAATAAATTACCAACACAAACAGTTTATGATAATGCAGATGAACTCAAAGTGATTATATATAATAAACATGATTTTGTTTTTGCAGAAGAACAAGCTGAAAGGGTTAATTCAAATGCAATTCTTTTTCTTCAGCCAGAGTGGAGCAAAAAAGAAGAAATGACTCCTTTAATTGTCGAATATGTCATGAATAATCCAAAATGGCGTGTATCATTGCAGACACATAAGTATTTGAATATTCCATAAAATATAATTACAGCTTATATTTTTATCATTTTTTAGGATATTGTTAATTACTAAGACGTTTGTCGGGTAATTAACAATATTTTTTTTAATTTATTTGTAGTTGTTTATTTAGCTGTAAATTAGGCACTTTGGTTTCTTTAAACATTAATTGTTATGTGTGAAATATAATTTTATGATAATTTATTGTTTTCTTTTTGTTATTTTTGCACAATATGTTTTTATAAGTATATTTTTTTATATATTTACCAAAACCTACTTTTAGAATATAATTATAAACATAATTCAATTAGCCCATGAAAAAATTTCTACTTTCTGTAATTACTTTGTTTATTGTGGATTTTGCTTCGGCACAGGTAACTGCCACTATTGTTGATGATGCCCCTTATAGTTATGAGGAGGTAGAAGTGAGACCAGAGTTTCCAGGAGGAAACGCTGCATTCTTGACTTTTATCAGCAGTAATTTTCAAATGCCGGAATACGATGGCACCGGAGGGACTTTAAAAGTTGCTTTTATTATCGAAGTTGATGGTAGTGTAACTAATGTTAATGTAGTAAAAGATCTTGGCGGAGGCACTGGTGCTGAAGCAAAGAGAGTTATTAGTAAGTCTCCTAAATGGACCTCAGGAGAAACCAGAGGAAAAAAAGTTAGGGTTCTATATGAAGTGCCTATTAAAATTGCGGGTCAAGGTTAATTGGAGTTTTGAAATATAAGAAACCTTTTTTTATAGAAAACCAAATGTTGTTTAACATTTGGTTTTTTTTTTAGATTGAAAGTCTGGCTAAATAGTCATAATGCTCTCCTTCAAGGAGTATCTCACATTGAAGGCCATTTGCGAAAGCGGCATTTTGCAATGTGTTATAATCTAGAAATAACCAGTCCAAAGGATCTTCTTTTTCTCCTTTGTATGTTATGTTAAAAATGGTTTCGCCATAATATTCATTTTCTGTTGGAATCCATCTCCCGCCATCTTCATCATCGTCAAACATATAAATGATGTCTGAGCTATCCATTAAAATCTGCCCCCCTTTATTTAATAGCGATTTTAATTTCAAAAGAAATTTAGAAAGATTTTTTAATTTGCCACAAATTCCTGGCCCATTCATTAGAACAATGATGGTGTCGAACTTGTCATTTTCAAAAGTCATTAGGTCTTGTGCTTTAGCATTCTTTAATCCGCGGAGTTTACAAGTTTTAATTGCATTTTCCGAAATATCGATAGAAGTAACATCAAGCTGTCTTTCGTTTTGCAAAGACAAACTGTGACTTCCTGCTCCGCATCCCACATCAAGGATTCTTCCTTTGGCTAGCTGTAATGCTTTTTGTTCTATTTTAGGCATTTCGGCATAGCTGCGAAATAGATAAGCGACGCTCATTTCATCTGCTTCAGAAATGGAAGTTTCGGTTATTAAATCCTCAGGTTCGTTATTGGTTTGGTAGTCAAGCATTGCTTTCCCAAAAAGATCTTTCATAAATTTAGGTTTCAGTTTAAATTTCCGAGTTTAAAGTTTGTTACTTTTGCGTATTCATTATCAAATCTCAAAATTGAAACCAGCTTTAAACGAATTAGGAAAACTTGCCAAAGATAAGCATATCGAAAACAAAAAGTATTTCGATAAGTTAAAAAAGAAAACACCTAAGAATCTAGATTATATAATGGCGGATATTCATGAAGCCGAATTTAAGAAAACGGATTGTTTAAAATGTGCTAATTGCTGTAAAACTACTGGACCGCTATTTACTTTGGCGGACATTGAGAGAGTTTCTAAGTTTTTAAGACTAAAATCACAACAGTTTATCGAACAGTATTTGCGTATAGATGAAGATAGAGATTATGTGTTGCAAAAAGTTCCCTGTGCTTTCTTAGATTTTGAAAATGCCTGTATGATCTATGATGTACGCCCAAAAGCATGTAGAGAGTTTCCGCATACAGACCGAAAAAAATTTCAGCAGATTACAGATTTAACGCTTAAGAATGTTGCAATATGTCCAGCAGCATTCAATATTGTTGAAGAAATGAAAAAAAAATTACCGCTCTAAGTATTATCTATAAAACAAGTTTGTAGTTCAAAGTGTTTAAAAGGTTTAACGGGGCCTTAATTAAAACTTTATGTATATTTGCTTAGTTCCTCAAAATAAATCGATTTGAATTTAGAATATTTTATAGCCAAAAGGCTTATTACTGCCAAAGATTATAAAAGCAGTATTTCGGCTCCAATAATCAACATTGCTATCTCGGCTATTGCTATTGGTATGGTCATGATGATTGTTTCAGTGGCAACTGGTATAGGATTGCAGAATAAAATCCGAGAAAAAATAGCTGCTTTTAATGGGCATATTATAATTTCGAACTACGATAATAACCAATCCGAAATTACATTATCGCCTATTGATAAGAATCAGGGTTTTTACCCAAAGTTTAATACTGTTCCGGGAGTAAGTCATATTCAGGCAATAGCAAGTAAGTCTGGAATTGTTAGAACAGAAACTGCATTTGAAGGGATTATTTTCAAAGGAGTTGGAAATGATTATCAATGGGGGAACATAAAAGAGTATTTAGTTTCTGGAAGATTGCCTGATTTGTCTAAAAATGTTACTCAAGAAGTAGTAATTAGTCAATTCTTAGCTAATCGTTTACAATTAAAAGTTGGTGATTTTTTTAATACCTTTTTTATTAAGGAAAATCAAAATCAATTGCCAAATGTTCGAAGATTTAAAATAGCTGGAATTTTTAATTCCGGATTTCAGCAGTTTGATGCTACCTATATAATAGGTGATATTAGGCATATTCAGCGGATAAACAAATGGAGTTCAAATCAAATTGGTGCATTTGAGGTTTTTGTAAAAGATTTCAATACAATAAAAGAAACAGGGGAGCAGGTATATAAATCAACATCCTCAAATCTGGACACCAAGACAATCATTGAAAAGTACAGTTATATATTCGAATGGCTGCAGCTTTTTGATTTTAATATTATCGTAATATTAGTGGTGATGATATTGGTTGCAACCATAAATATGGTAGTTGCGTTATTGGTATTAATACTTGAACGCACGCAAATGATAGGAATTCTAAAGGCATTAGGTGCGGATAATTGGTCAATCAGGAAAGTTTTTCTTTATAATGCGTTCTATCTTATAGTAAAAGGATTGTTTTGGGGTAATCTCATTGGGATTTCGTTGTTGCTGTTACAGCAGCAATTTGGAGTCATAAAATTAAATCCTGAAAACTATTATGTAAATCAAGCGCCAGTATACCTTGATTTAGGATATATCTTAGCGTTAAATTTCCTTACGGTAACAATTTGCGCACTTGTATTATTGATACCGTCATATATAGTCACAAAAATTTCTCCGGTCAAAGCTATTCGATTCGATTGATTGATTTTAAGTAATCAATAGCTTGATCCTGTTATGTGCTTCCATGTTGATTGCTGAATTATGGTTTTTTAATGATTTCCGCTTTTATTAGGGTTTTTGTGTTAGAGAAGATAGTCGGTACTTATATATACGTATATGTTATTTTGAAAAGGAAAACAAGTAAAGTCGGCTCAGATTCCCCTCCAAAGGGAGGATGCCCGCAGGACAGGACTATTCCTTGGTATTGAATAATCGCTAAAGAAACCCCTTGGATCCCTTTAAAACTGGTAAACCCCGCCTAAATCACCTTTCAGAATTCAAAAATCCTCAAAAACGGTAATTATAATCCCAAGGTTACCAGTGTATTAAAAAATAAACAAAAAATAATCACGAAAAGGCATTGTTTAAACGGAAAAACTGTCTACTTTTGCACCCGCAACAGCGACAGCGTTCCTTAAAGTACTGACAGGCCGAAGAGATCAAAACGGAAAGACATTTTCGAAAAAAAGATTTAAAAAGCTTGCAGAATTTAAAAAAGTGAGTTACTTTTGCACCCCGCAAAATGCGTAACGTTCCTTGATAGACTGAGTAAGAGATGAGAAGAAAGAGAGATAAAATTTTTCAAAAAAACTTCAAAATAATCTTGCTGGTTAAAAAAGAATTGTTACTTTTGCACCCGCTAATCGCAATAACGATAAGTGAGAAAATAAAGAAGAACACGTTCCTAGACATATTGAATTGACAGCCGTTTTGGTAGAGGCGTTGCACTGCAACGACTAGATCAGAACAAATAAAATAAGAGTAATAGAATCGTTAAGATTTGAATAAAGACCAATAGAGACTGAGTCGAATAATAAATAAGTCGCAAGACTAAATAATATACGATGAAGAGTTTGATCCTGGCTCAGGATGAACGCTAGCGGCAGGCTTAACACATGCAAGTCGAGGGGTATATTTCTTCGGAGATAGAGACCGGCGCACGGGTGCGTAACGCGTATGCAATCTGCCTTTCACAGAGGGATAGCCCAGAGAAATTTGGATTAATACCTCATAGTATAATGAGCTGGCATCAGCCCATTATTAAAGTTCCAACGGTGAAAGATGAGCATGCGTCCCATTAGCTTGTTGGTAAGGTAACGGCTTACCAAGGCTACGATGGGTAGGGGTCCTGAGAGGGAGATCCCCCACACTGGTACTGAGACACGGACCAGACTCCTACGGGAGGCAGCAGTGAGGAATATTGGACAATGGGCGCAAGCCTGATCCAGCCATGCCGCGTGCAGGATGACGGTCCTATGGATTGTAAACTGCTTTTGTACGAGAAGAAACACTCCTACGTGTAGGAGCTTGACGGTATCGTAAGAATAAGGATCGGCTAACTCCGTGCCAGCAGCCGCGGTAATACGGAGGATCCAAGCGTTATCCGGAATCATTGGGTTTAAAGGGTCTGTAGGCGGTTTGGTAAGTCAGTGGTGAAAGCCCATCGCTCAACGGTGGAACGGCCATTGATACTGCCAGACTTGAATTACTGGGAAGTAACTAGAATATGTAGTGTAGCGGTGAAATGCTTAGAGATTACATGGAATACCAATTGCGAAGGCAGGTTACTACCAGTGGATTGACGCTGATGGACGAAAGCGTGGGTAGCGAACAGGATTAGATACCCTGGTAGTCCACGCCGTAAACGATGGATACTAGCTGTTGGGGGCAACTTCAGTGGCTAAGCGAAAGTGATAAGTATCCCACCTGGGGAGTACGGGCGCAAGCCTGAAACTCAAAGGAATTGACGGGGGCCCGCACAAGCGGTGGAGCATGTGGTTTAATTCGATGATACGCGAGGAACCTTACCAAGGCTTAAATGTAGACTGACCGGTTTGGAAACAGACCTTTCGTAAGACAGTTTACAAGGTGCTGCATGGTTGTCGTCAGCTCGTGCCGTGAGGTGTCAGGTTAAGTCCTATAACGAGCGCAACCCCTGTTGTTAGTTGCCATCGAGTCATGTCGGGAACTCTAACGAGACTGCCAGTGCAAACTGTGAGGAAGGTGGGGATGACGTCAAATCATCACGGCCCTTACGCCTTGGGCTACACACGTGCTACAATGGCCGGTACAGAGAGCAGCCACTTCGTGAGGAGGAGCGAATCTATAAAACCGGTCACAGTTCGGATCGGAGTCTGCAACTCGACTCCGTGAAGCTGGAATCGCTAGTAATCGGATATCAGCCATGATCCGGTGAATACGTTCCCGGGCCTTGTACACACCGCCCGTCAAGCCATGGAAGCTGGGGGTGCCTGAAGTCGGTGACCGCAAGGAGCTGCCTAGGGTAAAACTGGTAACTAGGGCTAAGTCGTAACAAGGTAGCCGTACCGGAAGGTGCGGCTGGAACACCTCCTTTCTAGAGCTTTGGTGTTAGCCAAGTGCACGCCAAAGAAAGAAGACGAAGAGACTTTTGGTTTCAAATATGAAGATTATATTACTCTTGCTGTTAATTTAAAAAAAAAGAATAAAAATTAAGTAAAAACAGAGTCTCGTAGCTCAGCTGGTTAGAGTACTACACTGATAATGTAGGGGTCGGCAGTTCGAGTCTGCCCGGGACTACTATTTAACTTAAAAGAAGGAAATTTTAGAAGTTGAGTTATCAACAATCCGCTGAAAGCTGACGGCTGATAACTGAAAGCTAAAAAAATGGGGGATTAGCTCAGCTGGCTAGAGCGCCTGCCTTGCACGCAGGAGGTCAACGGTTCGACTCCGTTATTCTCCACAAATGGCTGTAGGCCATAAGCTAAAAAAGCTTAAAGCGTATTGCTTAAAGCCTAAAGCTTTAGAAAGTTCATTGACATATTGAGATAAGAAATAATAAAAAGTAGAAAGAACAAATGCGTTTGTTGTTAATAGTTTTTATTTTATAGTTGCAAAACTATAAAGAATTAACAAAAAAAGCAATAAACCGTAAGTACAATAAGCAAAATAAGGGCGTATGGGGGATGCCTAGGCTCTCAGAGGCGAAGAAAGGCGTGATAAGCTGCGAAAAGTTACGGGGACGAGCACACATCGATAGATCCGTAAATACCTGAATGGGGCAACCCGCTATGTTGAAGACATAGCACACCGATAGGTGGGCAAACCCGCTGAACTGAAACATCTAAGTAGGCGGAGGAGAAGAAAACAAAAGTGATTCCGTAAGTAGTGGCGAGCGAACGCGGATTAGCCCAAACCAGTGCTGTTACGGCAGTTCTGGGGTTGTAGGACCACGACATTTCTTGCACAAGGAACTAGAATCTGCTGGAAAGCAGAACCAAAGAGAGTGATAGTCTTGTATAGGTAACAAGTGTAAAGGATAGTGGTATCCTGAGTAGGGCGGGGCACGTGAAACCCTGTCTGAATTTGGCGGGACCATCCGCTAAGGCTAAATACTCCTGAGAGACCGATAGTGAACCAGTACCGTGAGGGAAAGGTGAAAAGAACCGTGAATAACGGAGTGAAATAGATCCTGAAACCATACGCTTACAAGCGGTCGGAGCCCTTTCGTGGGGTGACGGCGTGCCTTTTGCATAATGAGCCTACGAGTTAACGTTGCTGGCAAGGATAAGTGGTTAAGCCACGGATCCGTAGCGAAAGCGAGTCTGAATAGGGCGCTTTAGTCAGTAGTGTTAGACGCGAAACCGTGTGATCTACCCATGGGCAGGATGAAGCGCTGGTAACACAGTGTGGAGGTCCGAACCGGTTGACGTTGAAAAGTCTTCGGATGACCTGTGGGTAGGGGTGAAAGGCCAATCAAACTCGGAAATAGCTCGTACTCCCCGAAATGCATTTAGGTGCAGCGCAAGGCATAAGTTATATAGAGGTAGAGCTACTGATTGGATGCGGGGGCTTCACCGCCTACCAATTCCTGACAAACTCCGAATGCTATATAATGTTTCCTTGCAGTGAGGGCTTGGGTGCTAAGGTCCAAGTCCGAGAGGGAAAGAACCCAGACCATCAGCTAAGGTCCCCAAATATATGTTAAGTTGAAAGAACGAGGTTTGTCTGCCCAGACAGCTAGGATGTTGGCTTGGAAGCAGCCATTCATTTAAAGAGTGCGTAACAGCTCACTAGTCGAGCGGACGAGCATGGATAATAATCGGGCATAAACATATTACCGAAGCTATGGATTTTACAGCAATGTAAAGTGGTAGGGGAGCATTCTAACAGGGCTGAAGGTGTATCGTAAGGTATGCTGGACTGGTTAGAAAAGAAAATGTAGGCATAAGTAACGATAATGCGGGCGAGAAACCCGCACACCGAAAGACTAAGGTTTCCACAGCTATGCTAATCAGCTGTGGGTTAGTCGGGACCTAAGGCGAACCCGAAAGGGACAGTCGATGGCCAACGGGTTAATATTCCCGTACTAGTGATTACTGTGATGGGGTGACGGAGTGATGAAAGCGCCGCGAACTGACGGAATAGTTCGTTGAAGTACCTACCTATAAGAGATGCAGGCAAATCCACATCTTTTGGGGAAATACGATAGTACTCGGAGTCTTCGGACAAAGAGATAGTGCGCCTAAGGGCTTCCAAGAAAAACCTCTAAACTTCAGGTAATCAGTACCCGTACCGTAAACCGACACAGGTAGTCGAGGAGAGAATCCTAAGGTGCTCGAGAGATTCATGGCTAAGGAATTAGGCAAAATAGACCCGTAACTTCGGGAGAAGGGTCGCCCCGAGTAATCGGGGCCGCAGTGAAGAGGTCCAGGCGACTGTTTATCAAAAACACAGGGCTCTGCAAAATCGTAAGATGAAGTATAGGGCCTGACACCTGCCCGGTGCTGGAAGGTTAAGAGGAGATGTTATCTTCGGAGAAGCATTGAATTGAAGCCCCAGTAAACGGCGGCCGTAACTATAACGGTCCTAAGGTAGCGAAATTCCTTGTCGGGTAAGTTCCGACCTGCACGAATGGTGTAACGATCTGGACACTGTCTCAGCCATGAGCTCGGTGAAATTGTAGTAACGGTGAAGATGCCGTTTACCCGCAGTGGGACGAAAAGACCCTGTGCACCTTTACTATAGCTTAGTATTGACCTTGGATAAATGATGTGTAGGATAGGTTGGAGACTGTGAAGTGGCGTCGCCAGGCGTTGTGGAGTCATTGTTGAAATACAACCCTTTGTTTATCTGAGGCCTAACCCCCAACCGGGGGGACATTGCTTGGTGGGTAGTTTGACTGGGGTGGTCGCCTCCAAAAGAGTAACGGAGGCTTCTAAAGGTTCCCTCAGTACGCTTGGTAACCGTGCGTAGAGTGCAATGGCATAAGGGAGCTTGACTGAGAGACATACAGGTCGATCAGGTACGAAAGTAGAGCATAGTGATCCGGTGGTTCCGCATGGAAGGGCCATCGCTCAAAGGATAAAAGGTACGCCGGGGATAACAGGCTGATCTCCCCCAAGAGCTCATATCGACGGGGGGGTTTGGCACCTCGATGTCGGCTCGTCACATCCTGGGGCTGGAGAAGGTCCCAAGGGTTGGGCTGTTCGCCCATTAAAGTGGCACGCGAGCTGGGTTCAGAACGTCGTGAGACAGTTCGGTCTCTATCTACTGTGGGCGTTAGAAATTTGAGTGGATCTGATTCTAGTACGAGAGGACCGAATTGGACTAACCTCTAGTGTATCTGTTGTCCCGCCAGGGGCACCGCAGAGTAGCTACGTTGGGAAGGGATAAGCGCTGAAAGCATATAAGCGCGAAACCCACCACAAGATGAGATTTCTTTTAAGGGTCGTGGAAGATGACCACGTTGATAGGCTATAGATGTAAAGGCAGTAATGTCATAGTCGAGTAGTACTAATAACCCGTAAGCTTATGTACGCCTCCTCTCCCGATGAAAATCGGGAGAAGAAACTTTCTAAAACTTTTTATATTCTTTATCTCAGTATGTTAAGATATTTGCTCGACGCAGAGCAGTCTTAAAGACGAAAGTCAAAAGTCATAAAGTGAAAACTTTAGACTTTATGACCTTAGACTTTGGACTAACAGCCTTAAGGTGGTTATTGCGGCGGGGCTCACCTCTTCCCATCCCGAACAGAGTAGTTAAGCCCGCCTGCGCAGATGGTACTGCAGTTATGTGGGAGAGTATGTCGCTGCCTTTCTTTATAAAAACCCTGTTTCATAACGAAACGGGGTTTTTTATTAAGATTTGAATATTTTCATTCTTAGGTACCTTAGCTCAGATGGTAGAGCAATGGACTGAAAATCCATGTGTCCCTGGTTCGATCCCTGGAGGTACCACTTTAAATGCTCGGATGGTGAAATTGGGGGATCAGGTGCAAAAGTTGGGGATTAGGCAAAAATATTAGATAATCTGAATAGAAAGAAATCTATCTTTCTTACACCTCTAAACTGACTTCTAAATGCTTTTATTTTAGCATTAAAAGATTCTGCAGAAGCATTGGTACTCCTGTTATCAAAGTAGTTTAAAATTGACTGATAATTAAGAGTTACCGTATTGAGTAATATATTAAAGTTTTTAAATCCTGATTCTTCTACATTCCTGTACCAATGTGCTAGTTTTGTCATGGCAACGTGCTTGTCGTTGTTGTTATTGTAAATGCCTCGAAGTTGTTGACTCAAACCGTAAGCTTTCTTTATATCTGGATATAACCCAAATAACAATTGCGCTCTCTCATTTTGGTGCTCAGTCCATTTTTCGCGAGATTTATAAAGTACATATCTGCTTCTGGCTATAAGTTGTTTTAAGGAATCTCCTTAGGCAAGAGCTCCTGTATATATGTTTTATTCTCTTTTTTGGCTTGCATTATCAATTGATTCTCAAGATCCATAGCTTCCCAGCGATGTTTGATTCTGATTTCTTGCATGGCTTCCAATGCTAATTTTTGAACATGGAATCTGTCAGTGACCTGTATTGCTTTTGGGAAGCATTTTTTGGAGATCAGTTTCATAGAATTAGCCATGTCCAGTGTTATCTCTTGAACACCACTTCTTTTTTTATAATCAATCTTACTGATGTGTTCTATGACTTTATCTGCCTTTGTTCCAGCAATAATAGCCACTAAGCAACCTTGTTTGGGATCAGGAGCAAAAGTTGGGGATTAGGCAAAAATATTAGATAATCTGAATAGAAAGAAATCTATCTTTCTTACACCTCTAAACTGACTTCTAAATGCTTTTATTTTAGCATTAAAAGATTCTGCAGAAGCATTGGTACTCCTGTTATCAAAGTAGTTTAAAATTGTCTGATAGTTAATAGTTACTGTATTGAGTAATATATTAAAGTTTTTAAACCCTGATTCTTCTACATTCCTGTACCAATGTGCTAGTTTGGTCATGGCAACGTGCTTGTCGTTGTTATTATTGTAAATACCTCGAAGTTGTTGACTCAAACCGTAAGCTTTCTTTATATCTGGATATAACTCAAATAACAATTGCGCTCTCTCATTTTGGTGCTCAGTCCATTTTTCGCGAGATTTATAAAGTACATATCTGCTTCTGGCTATAAGTTGTTTTAAGGAATCTCCATTAGGCAAGAGCTCCTGTATATATGTTTTATTCTCTTTTTTGGCTTGCATTATCAATTGATTCTCAAGATCCATAGCTTCCCAGCGATGTTTGATTCTGATTTCTTGCATGGCTTCCAATGCTAATTTTTGAACATGGAATCTGTCAGTGACCTGTATTGCTTTTGGGAAGCATTTTTTGGAGATCAGTTTCATAGAATTAGCCATGTCCAGTGTTATCTCTTGAACACCACTTCTTTTTTTATAATCAATCTTACTGATGTGTTCTATGACTTTATCTGCCTTTGTTCCAGCAATAATAGCCACTAAGCAACCTTGTTTGCCTTTGAACTTCTTGTTGGTTACAATGGTGTAAAGCTCTCCTTGAGACAAAGCTACTTCATCAATCGATAAGTGTGTACCTATGTTTTCAGGGTAAAGAATCCACTGATGGGCATGTTCTCGTGGAGCCCAAGTATTAAAGGAGCTCAGGTGTTTTTTATACTGTCTTTGAAGTTTTTTTCCGTTGACCCCGAAAAATCTCCCGATGGTGTGACAGTCGGTAGCGCTGTTATCTATTGATTTCTTTTAAAAAAGCCGCAAACTCTTGAGTCATGCGGGTTCCTTTAGCAACTAAAGTCCAATCTCTTTTAAGGATTTCTCCATTGGTTTTATTAGTCCAACGACGTCTTTTGATATGTAAATACACAAACTTACCTCGTAGAGGGAAATCCTGAATGGTAATTTCATCCACAAATCCCTTTGATACTAATTCAAGTGTATCAAACTCTTTAGGGGCTTTGGCTTTTTCCTCAAAGTATAGGTGTAATATCTCCTGAGTTTCATTAGCAGAAACTACCTCAAAGTGGTCAACTAAAAAATCAGGCAGCATAAATTTCAAAAGGTCTATAGAAGTCATTACAAATTGTTAGAGCGACAAATTTCTAATTTTTTTTCGACATTTCCTCCCCAGACTTTGTTCTTGATCCATGGTAGAGCAATGGACTGAAAATCCATGTGTCCCTGGTTCGATCCCTGGAGGTACCACTTTAAAATGCTCGGATGGTGAAATTGGTAGACACGCTGGACTTAAAATCCAGTGAACAGCAATGTTCGTGCGGGTTCAAGTCCCGCTCTGAGTACAAAAAGAGGCTGTCCAAAAATAGACTGCACCCAAAAGTTTAGACGAATTTATAATTAATTTTGATAATAATGAGCTCGATATTGTATCGGGCTCATTCCTTTTAGATTAAGTTTTTATTCTCCTTAGATTCAAGTATTAAACTCTTTAACCCTAAAATTTTCATTAGACGTAGTACAGTTTTGTGATTAATTATAATGCCTTTTTGTTTGATTAATAAAGTAATTCGCCTGTAACCTAATCTGCCTTTATGATGGTTGAAAATCTGTTTAATTAATTGCTTTATCTCTTGGTATTTATCTATTGACTGACATTTCTTTTCATAGTAATAATATGTACTTCTACCGATATTCATACAATTTAGCAAAAGATCTAAATCATATTTATGCCTTAATTCCATTATGGTTTTAGCTTTTTGTTTTGATTGGCTTGTTCGGCTCGAATTAAGGCATTGAACTTTTTTAGAATTTCGTTTTCTGCTCGCAGATACTCTAATTCCTTTAATAGTTCTTCTTCTCTTGTTAAAGGTTTGTCTGTTTTTCTTTGTTTTCTTTTAAAATTCATAACAATTGGTCTGCCTTTGGCTTTAGGTTTTAAACCTGTTAAACCTTCTTCAATATAACGAATTTGCCAGCGTCTTATCATTGCACTTGATGGAATATTGAATAATAAACAAGCTTTACTCAAAGATAATGACTTACTTTTAATAGCTTTCAGAACTTTTAATTTAAACTCAGCGTTATAATTTTTATTTTTTTGTATTGGCAAAAGACCTTCATTGCCAAATTCAAGATAGCGACTAATCCAATCTTTAAGACCGGTTTTCCCAATACCATTTTCTTTTGCGACAATAGTTATTGCTTGATACTTTTTTAAAACCTCATTTACACATCGAAGTTTAAATTCATAATCATACTTGACTTTTCTTTCCATAAAAATGCCCCCAAATAGTGTCTAACTTTTTGGGGGCAGTGCATTTTTGGACAGCCTCTTTTTAATTTGTTAGAATTTTATCAGATTAAATATTTTTTTTGCCACTGATTATACAGATTCTACATGCAATTTTTAGAGATCTGTGTTAATCTGTATAATCTGTGGTCAATTTTATCGATTTGGTATTAGTCACGGATAGTCATATTATATGCTGTTCTTGTATCAGGATATAATTCAAACATTATCTACGCTCTTCTTTCTTGAGAATGTACATTCATAAAAAAGCTGTCCAATTGGAGCTGCTTTTTTTTTTAAGCTTAAAACAATTAAAACGAACCACAAGTATTACCTGTAAAAGTAGCTCCAGCACCACCAGTAATATCTGCTTTAACTGCAGATGCTAAAAGAGTTACAATTGTGTACGGAGGTGTAAAAGCAGTATTACTTCCTGCAGTATTTCCTGTAACATTTGTAAAAACATTTCCAATAGCAGTAACCGCCGTATAACCAGTCATTAGATCAATAGGCTGTTTGACATTTTCGAATACATTGTTTTCAACACGGATGCTCGCTTCAAAACCCGCTGCAATACATTTGTTGCTAACAGTACTGTTGAAATAGCTATTTATAATGTGTATTTTTCCAAAACGAACTCTTGGCATTCTTTCTCTACAGCCACTAGCCCACCAGCAACGAGCGAATGTAATTCTCAATTTGCCGCGATCACCAGTTGCTCCATCACTAGAACCAATTAAATTTGAATATCTATGATCGTCAGATCCACCGGAACCTCCTGCTTTTGGCGCTTTTAAGTAGCTGAATTTTGTGTAAGATACAGTAATATAATCAGACATGTTTTTTACATCGAAATTACCATCAACACCGTCTCTAAACTCACAATGATCAACCCATACATTTTGGCAATTATCCAAAGTAGCATTGTCCCAGCCATCGGTATCATATGCACCAGGACCTTCGAAAATTAAATTTCTGATTATAATATTGGTACATCTTTTAATATATATAATACCCGAATTAGCTTTCGTTTGGTCAGTTGAAACAATTTTGGCACCACTAGCCCCATATATTGTTTTTCCAGATTGATCTTGAAAAGCTAATCTACCTGTGGAAGTTGCCGGAATTGTAATAGTACCAGTAACTTTAATCACTTTTACGGCACTATTCTCAATAGCCGATTTTAATTGAGCATAGTTAGTAACTACAGTTTCTGTAGAACTTCCACCTCCAGTTGTTCCGCCATTTTGAGATGCCCAACCAGGGACTGCAGAACAATTTCCAACTTTTGCAGTTAAACTTTTTTGAGTTGTCACTTCGGCATTGTTAGAAATACTAGTTTGGTTCTCTTCAGTTATTTTAAGATCTTCATTAGTACAACTTGCAAAACTGAAAAAAATCGCAAGTAAAAAGGTTGATAATTTTGATTTCATACTTTTTTTTATTTGGTTAATGTTAAGTTATAACACTGCAAATCTGTTAAAAACTTTAGACATAAAAGTTGAACAAGTTCAACTTTTTGTAAAAAAAATTATGGTTTTAATTTTTAATTAACAATATTTTTACATGTATTGTAATTTTTTATATTTTTGCGTAATCGATTACATTTTTTGCATCAATATGTTTTAATAAAAAAACACTTAGAAAAATTTAAGCACATATAAAACTCAACTGACATGTACGAATTACTAAGGAAGAATATAGAACGTAAAATTCCACTCACAAACAATGAATGGAAGACAATCATTGAGAAAACGGAATTTATTAAATTGAAAAAAAATCAGTTTTTACAAATTCAAGATTCAAATAGTAAATACGAAGGTTTTATTTTGAAAGGATCTTTTAAAATTTATATGCTAAAAGAAGATGGAACTGAAAGCGTTTTGTTTTTTGCATTTGAAAATGATTGGCTCTCAGATATTGAAAGCTTCTATTATCAAAAGCCAGCTAAATACAATATAAAAGCTCTCGAAGACAGTGATATATTAGTAATCAATAAGGTCAATAAAATTTTATTATTTGAACAAGTACCAAAATTAATTCAATTTCATACTTTAATGGTTGAGAGAACTAATATTGTTATGCAAGAAAGGCTTCTGGATGTGTTAAACAAGACATCGAAACAACGATATGTGGAGTTTGTAAAAAAATACCCCCAGAAAAGTCACAAAATCAATAACAAAAATTTATCATCATACCTTGGAGTTTCCCATGAGTTCTTGTCAAAAATTAAAAAAAGTTTTATTTAAAAACAATACTGAATGTTTGAGCAATCTTAGAATAAGATAATTCGTTTAATATTTCGAATTAATAAAACACCTCTTCTTAGACACTCATTTAAACAAGCGTTTTTTACTTTATAGTATCTTAAAACTTAAAAACCCGTTCTGAAACTTTCAGAACGGGTTTTTAATTATAAACTAACTAGCTATTAAGCCAACATAGTTACTGGATTTTCGATGTACTGTTTTAATGTTTGTAAAAACTGTGCTCCAGTGGCACCGTCAATTGTACGGTGATCACAAGCTAATGAAAGCATCATTGTGTTTCCAACTACTATTTGTCCGTTTTTAACAACTGGTTTTTCAACAATAGCTCCAACAGATAAAATTGCAGAGTTTGGCTGGTTGATGATTGAATTAAATTCAGTTATACCAAACATTCCAAGGTTAGAAACTGTAAATGTGCTTCCTTCCATTTCTGCAGGTCCAAGTTTTTTGTTTTTAGCTCTGCCTGCAAGATCTCTAACGCTAGCGCCAATTTGAGAAAGGCTCATTGTATCAGTAAATCTTAAAACAGGAACTACTAATCCATCTTCAACAGCTACAGCTACACCAATATTAACGTGGTGATTGATGATGATAGCATCTTCTTTCCATTGAGAATTGATTTTTGGATGTTTTTTCAATGCTAATGCGCAAGCTTTGATTACCATATCATTGAAAGATACTTTGGTGTCTGGAACGGTATTGATAACTGCTCTTGACTGCATTGCATCATCCATTGCAACTTCAATTACAAGGTTGTAATGAGGAGCAGTGAATAATGATTCAGCTAAACGTTTCGCAATGATTTTACGCATTTGCGAATTTTTGATTTCTTCTGTAAAAACTTCGCCAGCAGGTACAAATACTTTTGGAGCTTCAGTTTTTACAGCTTCTGGAGTTTTTGATGCAACAGCTGCAGGAACAGCTGCAGATGGAGTAAAGTTTTCAATGTCGCTTTTTACGATACGTCCATTTTCGCCAGATCCTTTAACTTGGTTTAATTGAATTCCTTTGTCAGAAGCTATTTTCTTAGCTAATGGTGAAGCTAAAATTCTTTTTCCGTCAACAACAGTTTCAATTGGTTGAGCAGTTTCTGCTGATGCAGTTTTAACTTCTTCTTTTGCAGCAGCAGCTGATGGAGCAGCTCCGCCTGCTTTATAGTTTTCAGCGATTCCGCTAATATCAGTTCCTTCTGGTCCTATAATTGCTAAAAGGCTGTCAACAGGAGCTGTGTTTCCTTCTTGAATTCCAACAAACAATAATGTTCCTTCGTTGAAAGATTCGAATTCCATTGTAGCTTTATCAGTTTCGATTTCGGCTAAAATATCTCCTTCAGCAACTTTATCTCCTACTTTTTTCAACCAAGAAGCAACTGTTCCTTCAGTCATAGTATCGCTCAAACGTGGCATTGTTACTACGATTACTCCTTTTGGTAAAGCTGCTGCTGGAGCAGATGTAGGTGCTTCGGGTGCTTTTGCTTCAGCTGCTGCTGGAGCAGATTCTGCCGGTGCAGGAGCTGTGCCTCCAGCGATTAAAGCAGATACGTCTTCTCCTTCTTTTCCAATAATTGCTAATAAAGAGTCTACTGGTGCAGTTTCTCCTTCTGGTATTCCAATATATAAAAGGGTTCCTTCATTGAAGGATTCAAATTCCATTGTTGCTTTGTCGGTTTCAATTTCTGCAAGGATGTCTCCTTCGCTGATTTTGTCTCCTACTTTTTTAAGCCAAGCTGCTACCGTTCCTTCAGTCATAGTATCGCTCAAGCGGGGCATTGTTACAATTGTTGCCATAATTGATTTATAATTTATGAGGTGTGAATGGATAGTTTTCTTGTTCGTACACTACGTCGTATAGTTGCTGGATTTCTGGATAAGGAGATTCTTCAGCAAACTGAGCGCATTCTTCAACCAAATCTTTAACTCTTTTATCGATTACTTCGATTTCTTCTTGAGTAGCGTATTTTAAATCTAAGATTACATCCAAAACTTGTGTGATTGGATCAATTTTTTTGTATTCTTCAACCTCGTCTTTAGAGCGGTATAATTGTGCATCAGACATAGAGTGGCCTCTGTATCGGTATGTTTTCATTTCAAGGAAAGTAGGTCCGTCACCGCGTCTTGCTCTGTCTATTGCTTCAGTCATTGCTTCAGCAACTTTTACAGGATTCATTCCATCAACTGGACCGCATGGCATTTCGTACCCTAAACCTAGTTTCCAGATATCAGTATGGTTTGCTGTTCTTTCTACAGAAGTTCCCATTGCGTATCCATTATTTTCTACGATGAAAACTACTGGAAGTTTCCATAACATCGCCATATTGAATGCTTCGTGTAAAGAGCCCTGACGAGCTGCTCCATCACCAAAATAAGTCATAGTAACTCCGCCAGTTCCATTGTATTTATCTCCAAATGCTAGTCCAGCTCCCAATGGAATCTGACCTCCAACAATTCCATGTCCGCCATAAAAACGGTGCTCTTTAGAAAAGATATGCATTGAACCACCCATTCCTTTGGATGTTCCAGTTGCTTTTCCTAAAAGTTCGGCCATTACACGTCTTGGGTCAACCCCCATGCCAATTGGCTGAACGTGATTTCTGTATGCAGTAATCATTTTGTCTTTTGTCAAGTCCATTGCATGTAAAGCTCCTGCTAAAACTGCCTCTTGACCATTATATAAGTGTAGAAAACCTCTAACTTTTTGCTGAATGTATAATGCTGCAAGTTTGTCTTCAAACTTTCTCCAAAGGAGCATGTCTTCATACCACTTTAAATAAACTTCTTTTGTAACTTCTTTCATCTGAAATAATTCTTTTGCTTAAGTGTTATTGTTTTATCAATCATGACCTAGTAACGCAAAATAGTTTCCTCACCACAAATTTGCGCCCCAGAGGGGTCGGGATGCAAAAATAAGACATTCCTGCTAAGAACTAAAATTTAAAAGCTAATTTTTAGTTTCTTTTTTAAAGTAATTTGTTATCAAACATAAAAGGGAGTAAATTTTTTAGGGATTCAGATTGATGAATTTCTCCTGTCTCGCCAGTATAGTAAATTTTTATAGGGCTGTTCTGACGTACTTCATATTCGGATATTGATTGCCTGCAGGCTCCGCATGGAGGAACAGGAATCACCGTAGGATTATTGTCTGAAGCGGCAGAAATTGCTATTTTTAGTATAGTGGCTTCAGGGTAAAGTGCTCCAGCATGAAATACAGCAACTCTTTCTGCGCAGAGTCCAGAGGGATAAGCTGCGTTTTCTTGATTAGAACCAACAATTATTTCTCCATTGTCTAACAGAATAGCAGCTCCAACTCTGAATTTAGAATAGGGAGCATAGGCATTTTGTCTAATTTCAATTGCTTTTTTTATTAAATTTTGCTCTGCTTCAGGTAATTCTTGAATGGATCCAAAAACATTAATTTTTGAAGTAATTGTTATTTCTTTCATTCGAATATTATTTTAAACGATTTCTATATAATTTAGAATTACGATTTGTGATTATTGCAGTGACAAATGAACAATATAAAACTAAAAAAATCCAATTTCAAAATAATGAAGTTTGGATTTTTTTTAGTTTTTAAATATTAAAATTCAAACTACTAATAGTTTTCATATTTTTCTCCAAAATTGAATGATAATGAGAAACGCAGAGTATTTTCTAAAGGATTTTGAATTTTGGAAGTAGAGAATAAATAAGAGACATCTATTTTGACAGTACTGTATTTAAATCCAGCCCCAAGCGAGAAAAACTCTCGAGATCCTTTGTCTGGGCTTTCATGAAAATATCCAGCGCGAAATGCAAAGGCATCCTGATAAACATATTCTGTTCCAAAAGAATAGGTGATTTCTTTTAATTCCTCACTAAATCCGCCAGGTGCATCCGTAAATGACTTAAACATTCCTGAGAACCAGCCTGTAGAGTTGTATTCAGTTTTAGCAAGATCACTGTCAGTTTTGTTAATTATTCCGTCTCCATTAATGTCAACTCCTTGATAACTGTCGCCATCGTATGAAACTTGAGGAGTAGGAACCATTAATTTGCTAAATTCCAGATTAACGCCGATGGTGCTGTATTCGTCCAAAATAAAATCAAAACCTCCTCCAAGTCTCATGTTTGCAGGCAGAAAATTGGCATTTATGTCGTCGTTGTCGTAACTCATTTTAGGTCCCATATTCTGAAAATTAAATCCTGCTCTCCATCTTCCATTAAAATCATTATATGCAATTTCTTCAGATTGATAAAACCCTGCAACATCTACAGCAAAACTGCTTGAAGAAGAAGCATCATTATTATCGGTTGCTACTTTAAGGTTAGAATTGATGAAACGCCCGCCGACTGCCATTGAGAATTTTTCGCTTAGTTTCATCGAATAAGATAAGTCAAGCGCAAATTCATTTGGGGATACTCTTTGCACTGGACTGTCAAAATCTTGTCTTAGATCAATATCTCCTAAACCAAAATAACGGAAACTGGCAGCGAATGCACTTTTTTCACTGTATTTATTGTAATATGTTAACTGCGCTAATGAAATGTCATTTACCAAGGCTGTTAAATAGGGAGTGTAGCTTACTGAAAACCCATGCTGATCCGTAGCAAAGGCATATTTGGATGGATTCCATTGTTGCGAAAAGGCATCTGGAGAGGAGGCTACTCCGTTATCGGCCATACCTGCGGCCCTAGCGTCTGCGGCAACTAAAAGAAAAGGAACAGCTACTGTTATAGGTCTTTCTTGGGCATACGTAAAATTAAAGATATAAAAGAATACGATTAATAAGGACGTTTTTTTCATCACTTTTAAAAAAAATTAATTGGTATAAATATACTATATTATTAAAGAATCACAAGTTTTTCAATCTTTTCAGCTTTCTTGTTTGACAAGACTGCTTTTACTGTGAGCCTGTACACATAAACTCCTTTTCCAATTTTATTTCCAAAATCATCTCGAGCATTCCATGTTATATCTCGCGATAGAAAGCCTGGAGTAGTAATAGTTTGGTTTTTTGTCCAGACTATTTTTCCAGTAATTGTCAATATTTGAATTTGGACTTCTAATGGTTCATTAGGTTTATTATGGGTAAACCAAAACTCAGTATAATTGACACATGGATTAGGGTAATTTAATACATTTGTCAATGTTACTGTTTCGTTGCCAACTACTAAAAATTGTATTTCAGAAGTTGCTGCGTTATTATAAACATCCCAAACAGTAAATGTAATTGTATGAAGACCAGCTTTTAAATTTCTTAAAGGAAAATGTAAATTCCCAGTCATATAACTGTCTAATTCTGTTTGGTAATAATCATTTAATATAATAGGATTGCTTACATCACCGTCTAATACAGCTACTATATCATGGCCAATTCCCCCTGCGGTGTTTATCCCGCTTTCATCCTCCATATTCGCAATAAAAACGGGAGATTCATTGGTTATTCCTCCTGAGACAAAAGTTTCATCATTCATATATAACTTCACTTTTGGGCTATTATTGTCTGTGGCAGCATTTTCATTTATTCCGCCTACTTTTATTGTTGTGTCATAACCTGTGACGTCTTCTGATAATTGATTTTTTTGGGAATAAAAACTTATTTTTCCGCTGCCTAATGGAATACGGATATCTTTAGGGACAATAAAATTACATTCAAACTGTCCATTAATTACAGATGCATTTCCTCTGAAAATTGCTTCGCCTAATGTTGTAAAGTTTATCGACGGGCTGTATCCGTCATTGTTTAAAGTTTTTTTTGTTATTTTCTTATCAAACAGGACTGCAGACAAAGAACCATTGTAATTTGGCATCGGAATATTATTTTCGTCCGTTATTTGTCCTGATATTTTCATTTTAGCTAATGATTTAAAATCAGGAATTGTTTGATTGATTGGGATATCGTTTACTTTTGTAAGTATTACTTTTGGTTTGGGGATAGCAAGGAACAATGCAGGATCTCCTATATATAATACAACATTCGTTGCTGCATTTGGATTTTCATTTTTAGAAACTCTTAAAGCTTCAGCAATAGAAACATATTGATTTGTACCATAAGCGAAAAGATTTTTTGCAAAAACATCATTAAAGTTTTCAGCACTAAATTGCCCAATTTCCCGAATAGTTGAAATTAGAGAAATCGCCCCCCCTTTTGAATTCCAATAAATATACTCTCCAGCGGTAGGTCTTTTTGGGTTATCAAAACGAGAAAACTCGCATGTTATAGTAATAAATAAAGGATATTTGTATTGATTACTTAAGCTTTGACTGTTAGTTTTGTCCCAAATTCGTTCACTTGCCAGTCCGTCTTCTCCTCCATGTCCTAAATAATTAAAGACTAATGCTCCTTTTTCAAATTCGTTGTAAAATTCAGATTTTGCAGCTGGATATCTTTCACCGCCCGCAGCGGCTTCTTGTGTGTAGGAATCGAGGAATATTTTGGACACATTTAAAAAAGGTTTTTGAACTTCAATTTCATCAGCCAGAGTATTTTGTCTTGACTGCAAAGTGGCATCTGTAGATTTGTCGGAATCATCCGCAAGAGTTACATAATTATTTCTCCAAGAGCCATAAGCTTTTTTGTTATAATATTCGAAAATCTTATTTATCATTTCATCAGCTTGGGCTGTAGTGCTTACTAACATTCGGCCAACGGCTATGTCAATACCTCCATAATCATTAGTAATATTACCTTCAGAATCGTCCATCAATCCAAAAAAATCATCCGATGCAAAAGAATCTTCACCAATGGTGTTGCTAATTAGGGCTTCATAAATTGGGACAATGTTATTATTGTTAGATATTCTGTTTTTGTAATCGAATGAGGCATCTCCAAAGAGATTTATATATCGTACTTTTTTATCGCTGGAAGATGCATTATTGTAAATGTATTTAATACAGTTTCTGATTGCGGCTATATCTTGTTTACCAGAAGAGAATTCTTGGTAAATAGATTCCAGAGTAAGAACTTTTGTGTTCAAATTTGAATTTTCCCGATGAAAAACGGCTAGTTTTTCTGCTTGAATTTTTAAGAATTCAGGTGTAATAATTATGTAATCAATATCTTGAAATTGTCCTTGGGCGTTTTTAAATACGGTGCCTTTTATATTGGTGTTGGCTATTTTAGATTTGTTTTCTTTTAGAGGAATATAGTAATCGTTTTGATCAACGGCGATGTATTTTTGCGAATCTCCAAGATTTGCCTTGAATGAAAATGCATTTGCATTCTTGTTTTCTGCTTTTGTTACATTATAAATATCAGTTATATTCCAAATTTGAGATATAGAAGATGCATTTGTGAAATTATATGAAACAACACCAAGACTTGAATTTGCTAAATCGTATTGAAAGTGAAATTGTTTTCCATATCCCTGCAGTTTGCTTTTTGCTTTTAATTGTATAAAATCCAAAAAGCCTTTAGAGCCAGGAACACCATTATTATTATAGGTTAATTTGATTTTTATAGTTGAAGAACCTGTAAATGCAGCGTTAGTCAGTTTATTGCTGGAATATTGTATCTCAGAACCTGTATTCAATGAAGCAAATGATACTGTGCCAATATCTGCTCCATTAGCTGCAACTTTAAAAGAAGTAGGGGTGTAAGCTGCAGAAGCTAAAACAACATTTGAAGTTACAGGGACAGAAGAGTCAATATTTGGAAAGTCAAATATGAATTCCTGAGTATCATTAATTTCGAATGATTCTCCAACCCATTGGCGTCCAAGCTGGGCTATATTTGTTAAATCAACTTCATGAAATTGCTGGTCATCATATGATGTTAGTGATATAGTGCTTGGTGCTGCTGGTTGTGATACATCCAAAATTCTTTTACCGTCATCTCCCTGTATAGTTACGTAATAGTAGGATTTTGTATCATATAAATTAAGGTTAGTCTGGCTTTCTTCATTCCAATCTGATATTCCTTGGCCATAGAATAAAATGTAATCTTCAGAATTGAAAACACCATCGCTTTCTCCTTGAATTTGAATAGCATTTTCAGTTAAATCGGCTGGGTAGTAACTGCTGTTTGCAAGCGGAAGCATTTTGCCTCCGTTACCGTAAATCTTTATTCTTTTGGGATTAACTCCGTTTAGATTGAGTCCGAGCTGCTGCAGGAAATCTTTAGAAATTTTATAAACTCCAGATTTTTCGATATAAAAGCGATACCACTCTCCGGAACTCAGAACTGAATTGGTAATGCTGGTGCTGTTTTTAATTGATGAATTTTTCTTTGCAGAGCCGCTATTAAGAGTGTATGAAAAGGATTTTATTCTTTTGTACCCTGAATTTTCTCTGATTATTGGAGAAATCTTTAGGAAATTTTGAATACTGTTTCTGGATTTTGTGCTGTAAAGTTTAGTTTTTATTGTAAGAGGAATGCCTGCTGGATTTAAATTTCCAATAAAAGATGGTGATGCAGATTCGTATATTATGTTAGTAATTTGGATACTATTCGGGTCTAAATCTGAGCTGTTATTTAGATTTAAATTATAATAAACTGCTTGGTTAAAATGATCATAAAAGTAGCTATTCCCTTTAAAAACTGGGGCTTGAGGTTTGTTGCCGACAGATGACGCAGTATTGTTTTCAATCCAGTCTATAACAACATCTCCATTAGTCTGAGAAAACGTTATTAGGGGGAAAAGTATGATAAAGCAAAAGACTAGATTTCTCATGAAAATGGATAACGATTTGGAGTGTAAATAATTGCTAAAAGTAAATAAAAAATTTTAAAAGTCTTTTTCCTTGTTTTGTGTAATAAAAAATATATTTTTGCGTTTTAATTACATCTAAAAAAACGTTAAAAATTATATTAAAAAGGGTTTTGCAGTTTAATTTTAATTATTACATTGCACTACCTAAATTTTAATAATTACCTACCAGAAACTATGAGAGTAAATAAGACTATTCCGCTAAAAGTAATGCTATCCCTTGCATTAATATTAGGATTAGCTAGTTGTAGCAAAAAATCTAAATCCGATAGCGCATCAAGAGGCACAGGTTGGAATGTTAGCAGTTCCAAAGGCGGTTTTGCTAAAGGAACAGCTGGTAAACCACAAGAAACAGGTCCAGGATTGGTATTTGTAGAAGGCGGAACTTTTACAAAAGGACTAGTTCAAGACGATGTGATGCACGATTGGAACAATGTACCAAGCCAACAGCACGTAATGTCTTTTTATATGGACGAGACTGAGGTGACAAACTTAATGTATCTTGAATATCTTGAGTGGCTTAAAAAAGTATACCCTCCAACAGAAGAGAATTATAAAAACATTTACGAAGGAGCTTCGCCTGATACACTTGTATGGAGAAATAGATTGGGATATAATGAAACTATGACCAATAACTATTTAAGACATCCTGCTTATGCTAATTATCCTGTTGTTGGGGTAAATTGGGTGCAAGCTGTTGAATTCAGTAAATGGAGAACAGACCGTGTAAATGAAGCGGTACTTGAAAAAAATGGATATTTAAAGAAAAATGCTAAAACATTAGAAGTATCTGCTGAAAGCAATTTCAATACTGAAACTTATTTGGCTTCTCCAACATCAACATATGGAGGAAACGAAGAAATACTTTTGAAAGGCAGAGGAGCCCGTAAAAAAGCGCCAAAACCAGACAAAGACGGAAATGTAGCTGAAGAGAAAAATGTATATGCACAAAGATCTTCAGGGATTTTATTGCCAGAATACAGACTGCCAACTGAGTCTGAGTGGGAATATGCAGCGGCTGCTGATGTAGGACAAAGAGAGTATAATATCTATAAAGGTCAAAAGAAATATCCTTGGTCTGGAAGCTACACTCGTTCAGGAAAAAGATCTAATAAAGGTTTCCAATTGGCTAACTTTAAACAAGGTAATGGTGATTACGGCGGAATCGCAGGCTGGTCAGATGACGGAGCTGATATTACAAATGAGGTTAAACAATATCCAGCAAATGATTTTGGATTGTATGATATGGCTGGTAACGTTGCAGAATGGGTTGCTGATGTTTACAGACCTATAGTTGATGTAGAAACTAATGATTTCAATTATTTTAGAGGGAATGTTTATACCAAAAATAAAATTGGTAAAGACGGAAAAATTCAAATTATCACTAATCAAGATATTGTTTATGATACATTAAGCAATGGTAAATTAGTTCCAAAACATTTACCAGGCGAAATAGCACAAGTACCTGTTGATGATAATGAAACTTATTTGAGACAAAACTTCAGTACTAGTGATAATATCAATTACAGAGACGGTGACAAACAGTCTAGTAAATATTATAAGTTTACAAGTTCAGATGCTGATAATGGAAAGAAATCAGATAAAGAAATCATGTATAATTCACCTAAACAAAATGTAAAAATTGACAGTTTAGGTAATATGGAAAGAAAATACGATAAGTCTAACAAAAGAACTACTTTGATAAATGATGCTGTTCGTGTATACAAAGGAGGTTCTTGGAGAGATAGAGCTTATTGGTTAGATCCTGCACAAAGAAGATTCTTCCCACAAGATATGGCTACAGATTATATTGGATTCAGATGTGCTATGTCTAGAGTAGGTTCTAAATCAAATACCAAAAAAACACCAAGAAATTAATTTTTTTTTAGATTAATACCAATAAAAGCCCTTTCATTAGGGCTTTTATTTTTTAAACTATATTTATATATGGATATTAATTACATTCATAGTCTATTTTTGAAATGCAGTTCAGTTTCAATAGATACACGTAAAATCGGTGCTAATTCATTTTTTGCTGCGATCAAAGGAGAAAATTTTGATGCAAATACTTTTGCTAAGGAAGCTTTAGATAAAGGAGCTTCATATGTATTGATTGATAATAAAGACTATTTTATTGACGAAAGAACTATTTTGGTTGATAATTCTCTGGCTGCACTGCAGGAATTAGCTAAGTTTCACAGGAATTATTTGAAACTGCCAATAATTGCTCTTACCGGAAGCAATGGTAAAACAACGACCAAAGAATTGATAAATGTTGTTCTTTCCAAGAAATTTAAAACCAAAGCAACCATTGGAAATTTAAATAATCATATTGGGGTGCCATTAACATTGTTGTCTTTTAATGAACAGACAGAGATTGGAATTGTAGAAATGGGGGCCAATCATAAAAAAGAAATTGAGTTTCTTTGTGAAATTGCACAGCCGGATTATGGGTATATTACTAATTTTGGTAAAGCACATCTTGAAGGTTTTGGAGGTGTTGAAGGTGTTATTCAGGGGAAAAGTGAGATGTATCAATATCTTTCAAATAATGAAAAATTAGCTTTTGTAAATTTAGAAGACCCTATCCAGGTTGAAAAGACAAAAGATTTAAAGTCGTATTCTTTTGGAGTAAATAAAAATGATGCAGATATAAATATTGATCATATTGAAGCTAATCCTTTTGTAACTGTATCGTATTCACTAAATCAGATTTCATCACATTTAATTGGCTTGTATAACGCTAATAATATAAATGCAGCAATTGCAATAGGGAATTATTTTGGTGTTGAAGGAGGTTCTATTAAAGAGGCTCTCGAAAGTTATATTCCTGAAAACAACAGATCGCAGCTAATAACTAAAGGGACAAATGAAATTATTTTAGACGCATATAATGCAAATCCCAGCAGTATGAAAGTGGCGATTGAAAATTTCGTGCTTTTAGATAAAAAGAATAAAACACTTTTTCTTGGCGATATGTTTGAATTGGGAGATGAAAGTCTGGCAGAACATAAAGGAGTCTTAGAGCTGCTTGTGAATCAAGATCAGATTGATTGTTATTTTATCGGAAAGGATTTTTATCAAAATAAAATAGCAAAATCAAATTTTTTCTTCTTCGAAAATTTTGAAAATTTTTCTGAAGCCATTAAAGTAAAAAAAATTGATAATAACATGATTCTCATTAAAGGATCCAGAGGAATGGCTTTGGAACGTACTCTAGAATTCATTTAAAAAGAAAACCAGCATTCAAACGCTGGTTTTCTTTTTTTAAATACTCATTAAAAAGCCTATTAGATTTTCTTTTTTATTCAATCCTAGTTTTTTCCTAAGTCTGTATCTGGCTAACTCAACCCCTCCAATAGAAATGTTCATAATTTCTGCAATTTCTTTTGTAGACATATTCATCAGTAAATAAGTAGATAGGTCTAGTTCTCTTGGTGATATTGTAGGGTATTTCTCTTTAAGTCTTTTTAAAAAATCGAAATGGACATTTTTGATGTGTTTTTCTAAGTCTTTCCAGCTTTTGTCGTTATTAACTTCTTTTACGATGCTTTTGTTTAATTTATTAACTTGAAATTTCATAGGTTCATCTAAATTCTTAGTGTCAATTTCTTTTACTTTTTGTAAAATTCCATTTAGAACCTTATTTTTTTTCACAACCTGCAATGAGTTTGTAACGAGTTCTTTGTCTTTCGCAAGAATTTGAATCTGCAGTTTGTCATTTTTTAACTTCTCAATTTCTTTTTCTAATTCAAATTGTCCTTGGCGTATTTTGGATTCTTTTTCCAGATACAGCCTTCGCTGTTCGATGGTTTCGTAGTATTTGTTTTTTCTTATTTTTAGCTTTATTCTGTTGTATCCAATATAAACAGCTAATATGATAAGTATGAGATAAGTCAAGTATGCTAAAGGGTGCCTGTACCATGGCGGGGAAATTGTAAAGTATAATTTTGCTGGTTCAGATTCCACACCGTAGCTGTTTTTAACCTTAACTTTCATGACATAGTCGCCTTCTCTTAAGTTGGTGTATTCTTTCATTGAACTAGAAGTCCAGTTAGTCCAATTTTCTTCAAAAGGTTCTAATTTATAGGAATAGGCCGTGTTTTGAGAATTCTCGTATATAGGTGACGAAAATGTAAACTTTACTTGATTTGCACTGTAAGCTAAATTGTAATTTTTATTACTGTTAGATAGGTTTCCGGTTATAATAGTATCTTGAAGGGTACTAAAGCTGTCTATATAAACTTTTGGTTTTGTGATAAAATTGTTCGGAATAGTAAAATCAAAATGTGCTAGACCTTCCGTAAGTCCGATGAAAACATTGTTTGGATTTACTGTGTTAATGGATATGTAATCGGTAACTAAATTAGCTGATAAATTAGTGAAAGGAGCTTCTCTTTTGATATAATTGCCATTCTTGTCTTTTTCAAGCACGCCTAATAATGTATTATGACGATACCATATGTTTCCAATTTTATCTTCTATTATTCTATTTAATTGGTGTGTATTCTTGAATAATGATGATATTTTTTTGTCCTCAAAAAAGATTTCCTGTTCTTTGGAATATCTAAAAAAATGATTTTTTGTCTGAAAATATATTTTACCGTTTAGTTTTTGGATGCTTTCAATACCGTTGTATTTTTCACTAATTTTTTGGTGAATTGTAATTTTTTTAAATTTTTTCAAATCGTCTGATAATTCCATTTGATATAAAACGGAATTTTTTTTAACCCAAAGGAAATCTACATCTAAATATGTTTCCAGCATGTTAGCTGCTTCATCAAAACCTGCTACAGAATTTTCAAATTCGAATTTATTATTCTTTTTTTTGAATATTGAAAAGCCGTTATAGTTTTCTCCAAGAATACAGCCTGGATGATTTGGAATGCTCAAGAAGCCAAAATACCCCTGATGATTAAGTACCTTCGCAATTCTATTGTTTTCTATTAATAATGCTCCATTATTGCTGGCGCAAAGTAATTGCCCGTCAATAAGCTGAATATTCCATGCCTGTGAGATTGTGCCTTCTACTCTGTTAAATGGTTTGTCAAAACGCATTTCATCATATTTTTGATAAAAAAGACCTTGGTTTGTTGCAACGTATAATGTGTTTTTGTGAACCAAAGAAGCATAAACCGTTCCCATGTTATAGCTATAATCGAAATAAGTAAACGGAGAATTTTCGGTTATAAATGTAATCCCATTATCAAGTCCCAGCCATAGATTGTTGTTTTTGTCGACAAATGATTTTAGGACAGTATTGTTTTGGATGCCTTTTTGTCTGTTTAAATGCTGAATTATTTTCCCGTTTAAGTCAGAAATTATAACTCCATTTAGAACGGTATTAAATACAATGAATTTGTTTTTAATCATGCATCCGCCTAAGGAAGAGTTTTTTTGAAGATAATCATTAGCCTCAGTACGCCACGGCTGTATTGAATTGTTGTCATATATAAATAATCCGTTTTCTAAAGTGGCTATTATTAGTTTGTCGTTTGGAAGAGGAAATATAGCCCATATTTCAGAATTGTTTAATGCGGCAGTGCCTTTTAACGGGGTGAATTTCTCTTTTGAGTAGGATAATAATCCTAATTTTTTGTCTTGAAAATAAAGTTTATTGTTTACTAAAAATGAAAACTGGAAATTGTTTTTACATTCATAGTAACGTAATTTGTTTTTTTTTAGAAAAAACACTTTTGTAAAAGATTGAAAAATCACCTCATCTTGGTAACAGTGAATTTTCCAAATTAGATTTATTTTTTTTGAAATGTTTTTGTTTTTTATAAAACCTTGTGATAATGAGTGATAAGTAAGATTTCCTTTCTCATTGTTTAAAAAATATCCAAACTCATTATTTCCTCCCACATAGATTCTGCCTGAATCATCGGTTTTTAAACTTTGCAAAACGGAGGCGTTAGGGAGCAAAAATTTATGCCAGTTTGTTCCGTCAAATTTTAACAGACCGCTGCCATTGGCAAAGTAAAGATTTCCTTTTTTATCTTGATCGATATCCCAATTTTGAGGTCCTCCTTTATATTCATTTCTTTTATAATTTCTAATGTCTGGTATTCCTAACTCTTTAACTTGTGAATAAGCCCTTCTGGCAGGCAGAATGGTTAATAATAGAGATATTGTGAGTATTGCTGATTTCGTAAATTTCATCTAATTTTTTAATTATTCTGTAATATGTCTTGATTTTTAGGCATCATTGGCAATGCGTATATGTTATTATTTTATTAGTGAATATTTAATGTTTATTATTTATGTAAATGTAGGGTATTTTTTTTAATTAACATATTAATAACTATTGAAATTTAATTTTAAAATATTGATTTATAGTTGTTTGGAAAAATTATGATGTGTTTTTGTAATATATCAATTTGCTATTTGATGGGTTTTTGTCATGTTTTTTTTTTATTGATTTTGTTTTTTTTAACTTATTATTGCATCAAATTACTAATTAATTAACCAAAATTTTTAGAAAAATGAAATTAACAAAATTACTTATTTTTTGTGTTTCGTCTTTACTCTTTACGGTAGTCATGCAGGCGCAGGACATTACTATTAATGGAAAAGTAAATGATGAAAAAGGGATGCCTGTCCCAGGAGCAACTATTTTAATTAAGGGGACTCCAACAGCTGTTTCCTCGGATTTTGATGGAAAATTTGAAATTAAGGCTCCTTCTAATGGCGTCTTGGTAATCAGTTTTGTAGGCTATACAACATTGAATTTACAAATTAGCGGCAGGACACAAATAACGGCGCAATTGAATCCAGAATCGCAAAACCTGAATGAAGTTGTAGTAGTAGGATACGGAACCCAAAAGAAGATGCTAACAACAGGTGCAAGTCTTAGCTTAAAAGGAAAAGATATTGCGGCATTGAAAACAGGCTCAGCTATGGAAGCATTACAAGGAATTGCACCAGGAGTTAGTGTTACTAGAAATAGCGGTGCTCCTGGCGCAGGAACAAGAGTTACTATTCGTGGATTAGGCACTGTTGGAAATTCCAATCCATTGTATATTGTAGATGGGATAGCTGTTGGTGATATCGATTATTTGAGTCCCTCTGATATTGGGTCTATAACGGTATTAAAAGATGCCGCATCTGCCGCAATTTACGGATCTAGAGCTGCTAATGGAGTAGTTTTAGTGACTACAGTGAAGGGTGCGAAAGATCGTCCAGCTAAAATCAGCTATGATTATTTCTTTGGAGTTCAAAATATATATAAAAACTTAGATCCTTTAAACGCTCAGGAATATATGTATATTTTGGATGAGGGAATGGTAAATGATGGTTTGGCTCCAAAAGACTGGCATAGTATTGTTACTAATAATTCTTGGCTGAATACTAATTATCCAGGAACAGGTACTGAGTACGGAGAAGAAATTTGGAATAAACTTCAAAATGGATGGGAAGGTACCAATTGGATTAATGAAATGACAAAGAAAGATGCACCGGTTGTGAGTCATGCATTCAATATTACTGGAGGGAGTCAGGATATAACTTATTCTATGGGTCTTTCGTATTATGATCAAGATGGTATTCTTGGTGGAAACATTATAGATGCGGGGTATAAAAGACTTACTGCGAGAATGAATACAGATATTGTTCTAAAAAAGAATAGTAATCATGCTATACTTACTGTTGGTGAAAATTTTACTTATACAAATACTCAAAATAGAAGTGTAGCTGCAGGAAATATTTATTGGAACGATTTGCATAACGGTTTAGTGCAAAATCCTTTGCAGCCAGCCTATTGGCAAACTTCTATTGACAAAAACATCAGTGAGTTTGGTTATTCTCCAACGTTAGATGGATTATCAACAACTCAAACCAACCCTTTAGCAGTTATGTATTATCGTAATAATTATAATTATGGTAAGGGGAACAATATTAATGCAAATGTATATGCTGAAGTCGTTCCCGTTAAAGATTTAAAATTTAAGTCAGTTTATGGACTTACATCTTGGTTTGGACATGGCAGATCAATGAATCCAACCTATCATTTAGGTGTTTTATATAATGATACTACTGATGGTGCTTCCCAAAGTCAATATATGGGATCAACTACAACATGGACTAATACACTTTCTTATGATAAAAGACTTGGTGATCATAATTTTACCGCTTTAATTGGAACTGAATTAATTCGAAATATTTTAAATAATGAAGTTGGAGGTTCAAGAAATGGCTTGTTATTTCCTGGAGATCCAAAATATGCTTACCTAAATAATACTAAAGCCGCGGCAACAGTAGGTGACATAAGTAATTATGGTGCTGACTGGGCCGCAGGTGGTGGAGGTGTACAATCTTTTATGGCTCGTTTGCAATACGATTATAAAGAAAAATATTTGCTTTCTGCAGTTATGCGTGCTGATGGTTCTTCTAATTTTGCTGCTGGAAATAGATGGGGGTATTTTCCTTCTGTATCTGCAGGGTGGATTTTGACTAAAGAGAATTTTATGTCCAGTACTTCTGGGTTTCTAGATTACGCAAAATTGAGAGCGAGTTGGGGGCAAAACGGAAATCAATCGATTCCTAATTTTATTTATTCTTCTCAAATTGCTTATGCATTTCCGGGCTATTTCTTCGGAGATACCAAACCAGTTTCAGGGACTACATCATATCCTCAAAAAGTAGTTAATCCTGATGTTACTTGGGAAACTTCAGAGCAATTGGATCTTGGTTTAGATGCGCAGTTTATTAATTCAAAACTTGGATTGACTTTTGATTGGTATAAAAAAACTACTAAAGATTGGTTAGTTGAAGCTCCAATTTTGGGAACTTTTGGTGCAGGTGCTCCGTTTATTAATGGAGGTGATATTGAAAATAAAGGTTTTGAACTGTCAGTAAGCTGGAATGATAAAATTGGTGATTTCAAATACGGTGTGACTGTAAGTGGAGCAAAAAATAAAAATACAGTAACTAGAATTGCTAATACAGACGGTATAATTCACGGCCCTAGTAATGTATTATCACAAGGAACTGGAGAAGTATCAAGAGTACAAGTAGGGCAGCCAATAGGTTATTTTTATGGTTTTAAAACTGCTGGAATTATTCAAAATCAAGATGAGGCAGATGCGTATGTTGGGCCTGATGGGAAACCGTATTTCGCTGATCAACGTCCAGGAGATGTTCGTTTTGTAGATTTAAATAATGATGGAAAAATTGACGAGAATGATAAAACTTATTTAGGAAATCCAAATCCTGATTTTGAATTGGGTTTACAGTTGAATTTAGAGTATAAAGGTGTGTATCTGAACACTACTTTAGCTGGAAAATTTGGTATGCAGGTAATGCAGTCTTACAGATCATTTGCTGATAGCCCTTTCCAAAATTATACTTCTGATATTTTTAATCGTTGGCATGGAGAAGGTACATCAAACACTTTGCCTAGAATAAGTTCTGTTTCTAATAGAAACACTCAAAATATTTCTGATATTTACATGCATGATGCTGATTATGTGAGGATTAACAATTTAACATTAGGGTATAACTTTAATAAGATTTTATCTAATGTTAAATTTATCTCTAATCTAAAAATGTATATGGCTGTTAATAACTTATATACATTTACTAAGTATAACGGAATGGATCCTGAAGTTCGTTTTGGACATGATGCAAGTTGGGCTTCTGGAATTGATCTTGGATTGTACCCTCAAGCAAGAACAGTTATGTTTGGTATGAGTGCTGACTTTTAATCTTAAAACTTTGAAAATGAAAAAAATAAAATATTTTATAGCTATTTCAACAATCTTTGTTGCATCTAGTTGTACAGATTACTTGGATACAGAAAATCTTTACGGTAAAAGTTTGGAGACCTATTATAAAACTCCAACTGATATTACGGAAGCAATGTCAGGAGTTTATAATGCAATTTACATTAGCGCGCCTCTAAGTGAAGAGCAAATTGCAGCTAACCTTATGGATAATATGATGTTGGGTGGCGGTGGTCCAGATGATAAAGCGGCTAAATGGGCAGATAGTTTTGAAGATCCTCAAGAAGATACGTATCGCGATATGTGGATAGAATCGTATAATGGTATCGGTAGAGCTAATGCTATTATTGAGAAAACTGCTACAGCTGATTTTTCTAAATTCTTTGTTACCAAAGAAGAAGGAGAAGCATTTAAACAAAATGCAATTGGAGAAGCAACATTTATGAGAGCCTTTTTCTATTTTAGATTGGCTAAGTTTTTTGGAGGTGTTCCTTTGATCGTTAAGGTGAGCGATTCAAAAACTGTTGGAAGATCTACTTATACAGAAGTGTATGCTCAAATTGCTACTGACTTAAAAAATGCAATTGCTATGTTACCGGCAAAACCTTTTCCAAGTATTCCAACTGCTGAGTATGGACATGCAAATAAATGGGTAGCTGAGGCTTATTTAGCACGTGTGTATTTAATGTACACAGGATATATGACTAATATTGAAAAGAAAGCTACAACTGAGTTGCCAACAGTAGGTGGAGCAAGTTTGAGCGCCGCTAATATTAAAACTTACTTGGACGATTGTATTGCTAATAGTGGATATAAATTAGCTTCGGATTTCAGAAACTTATGGCCTTATTCTTACGTAAATAAAAGTGCAGGAACGAATGTATTGCCTTGGGCAGCTACAAATAATTTAGCTTGGGTTGGGCAAGATGGTTCTGCTCCAACTTTTGGTACAGGAAATTACGAGACTATGTTTGTACAGCGATTTTCATTTGGAGATTGGGGCTGGACAAATGGTCCTAGATACACGAACAGATTAGCATTATTTAACTCAATGCGTGGTAACTCTTTAAGTCCTTTTGGAGAAGGCTGGGGAATGTGTACAGTAAATCCAAAACTATTCAATGATTGGGCTGATGCCGATCCTAGAAAATTAGGTTCTATCCTTCAAGTAGGCAAAGCTGAACAAGGTACAGCTGGATATGCAGCAGATAAAGGAGATCATGAAACAGGGTACTTTAACAAAAAATATGCTTCTCTTCAACATAATGTTCCAGGAACAACTACTGTTAAGGGAATGTTTGTTCAAATGTATGGATGGTCTAATGCCGATATGCAGTTAATGCATGCTCAGGATTTTATTTACATGCGTTTTGCCGATGTATTGTTAATGCATTCTGAAATTACAGGTACGGCTACGGGTTTAAATGCTGTAAGAGCTAGAGCAGGATTAGGTGCTGTTGGATATTCATTAGCCGCCTTAAAAGAAGAGCGTTTACATGAATTAGCTTTTGAAGGATTGCATTGGTTTGATTTAGTTCGCTGGGGCGATGTTGAAACCGCTTTTACGGGTTCTTTTCCAGTAAGAAACTCAGGAAGCACCGGAACTTACACACAAAAATATAGACCAGAAATCAAAGGATTAATGCCGATCCCAGAAACAGAGATAAGATTAGCTAATGGTGCATATACTCAGAATCCAGGGTGGTAAAATTGATAACGATAAATAATTATAACTATGAAAATTAATAAAATAACATATCTCATTATTGCTTCGTTAATGCTGGTTTTTTCAGCCTGCGAACCAATTGTAGAGGAAGATCATTTAGAGAATTCGACAAATGTCGATGGAGTTAAACTGGTTGCAACCCAAAGTACACCTGGTGGAAATGAAATTACTATCGACATGATGACACCTGGCGTTACAGGCTATTGGGATTATAATTTAGGAAAAGCTTTAACCAATAAAATAAAGTTTATTTATCCTATTCCTGGAAAAGCCACATTTACTTATACAGGTACTTTAGGAGCAGAGTTTTTTACCAAAACAATAAATGTTCAGGTAGATAAACTGGATCATGCACTAGATCAGGATTGGTATGACTTAGTTAGCACAAATACAGCAGCGGGTAAAACTTGGGTTTTTGATAACCAAGGAAGCGGTTCATTATGGTGGTTTATGTCTCCTCCGGGAAGCCCTGATGGTGCTATGTCAGTTTGGTGGAATGCTGGTGATTGCTGCGGACCTAGCGATGCTAATGGAAAAATGCATTTTGATTTAGCTGGAGCAGCAAATTATACTCACTATGAAACTAAAACCGGTACAGGAGTTAAAGGCAGTTTTGTTTTGGATGTAGCAAATAAAAAACTGATTGTTAAAGGTACAACTATGTTAGGATCAGCAGCAGGGAATAAAGATGGTGTATACACTATTGTAACACTAACTACTGATAAAATGGTTCTCTATTTAAGTAATAGTGAAACTTATGGTACAGGTTGGACATTTGTATTCAGACCAGAATAATTTGAGTTAGTTTATTTTCGAAAAAGGAAGATAAAAACGCTTCCTTTTTCGATTTTAAAATTTTAAAAATGCAGTTAATCATATATGAAGGTTTAAAAAAAGCATAGACTTTTTTAAATCCTATTTTCATATTAAAATCTAAACCTTGATTCCTTACTTTCTTACAATGAAAAAAAATATTACAATTATATTACTGGTATTAAATTGTCTGATCTGTTTTTCCTGCAGTAAAAATCCAGAGGATTCAACAGATTTAGTAATAAGTACAGGACCAGCAAATTTAAATGTCACTGCAGTTATTGCGGGAATTACGGCTGACAAACCAAATGGTGACGGAAGCGGAAATGTAAATTTTACTATTAATGCAGATAATGCCACTTCTTATAAAATTGATTTTGGAAATGGTGAAATAAAAACAGTGCAGGGAGGCAGTTTTAGTTATAGTTATTCAAATCCTGGAACCCAAACGTATACTGTACGTGTCTTTGCTTATAATCTAAATAAAGAAATTAGTACCACAATCCCAATGACCCTATTTGTTGCATCAAAAACTATTTGGTCCGATGAGTTCAATGTTGACGGTGCACCAAATAGTACTTATTGGGGGTATGATTTAGGAGCAGGCGGCTGGGGAAATAACGAAGAGCAATACTATACAAATAGACCGGAAAATGTAATAGTGAAAGACGGAGTTTTACAAATTAAAACAATTAAAGAAGCGTATCAAGGAAGCAAATACACGTCTGCAAGGCTTTTAACCAAAGGTAAATTTTCATTCAAATACGGAAAAATTGAATTTAAAGCCAAACTTCCAGTCGGAGGCGGGACTTGGCCTGCACTTTGGATGCTGGGAAATAATATAAGCACAGCGGGCTGGCCGGCTTGTGGTGAAATGGATGTAATGGAACATGTGTACAATCAGTTAAACAAAATTCATGGAACATTTCATTATCCAGATCATTCAGGAGGCAATGCTGTTACAGCATCTAAAATCGTTGCAAATGTTACATCTGAGTTTCATGTTTATTCAATGGACTGGAGAGCAGATTATATTAAAATATATGTAGATAATGAAAAAATTATAGAATTTCCTAATACGAGTGCTGCACCATTCAATCAGGACTTTTTTATAATTATTAATTGTGCAATTGGAGGCAATTTTGGCGGAACAATTGCATCTGATTTTACTTCTTCAACTTTTGAAATTGATTATGTAAGGGTTTATAATTAATTGTTTTGATTAAGTTAAGTTAGTAGTTTGTGTTTGTTCTTCAGTGAAGGTTTTTATTTGGTTAGTTAATAAAAACCTTTGCGAAGAATGAAAAAATCAGCATTGAAACAAGAACAGTTTGTTTTTGCAGTTTTAAATTTTATTCTCTAATTCTTATTCTGTGAGTGTTTTTTAATCCTCATTAAATTATGGCATTTCAAGTATTTGAAATTGCTAGCGGAGAATTATTTCTATATATGAACCTAATATGTGAAGAAATTTTATTTATGAATTAATACAATTTAGAAATATTAAAGTAATCCAATTCTAGATCACTTTCCTTTGGATAGGGCTGGGGTGAGCTGAAAACAAAGGTTTGAGATTTTGGCATTTAAATTAAAAAAAACAGCATAAGAAATGAAAAAAAATAGTTTAAAAATTTTCTGTTTCCTGTTAGCGTTTAATTGTTTTTCACAGCAAAAAAACGATAATGAACTGCAAAGAAAAACTAATATTGGTAAAACAATTCAGGTATTTACAACTGCTGAAAATTCAAGTAATCGCTTATCTCCTTTAGCAGAAATAGTTTTTGAAGCCGCATCTCAGCCAGTTGAAACTGAAATTTCTGTAGTAGTGGAACCAAGAATTAAATTTCAAAAATTCATGGGCATAGGCGGAGCTGTTACTGATGCAAGTGCCGAAGTTTTTGCACAATTATCCAAGGAAAAACAGCAGGAATTTTTAAACGCTTATTATACTTCAGATAAAGGTATCGGCTACACATTATTGAGAACCAGTATTCACAGTTCAGATTTTGGAAGCGGGAGTTATACCTATATCAAAGAAGGTGACAAGGAGTTAAAAACATTTTCTATTGAACCAGATCGAAAGTACCGCATTCCAATGATAAAACGAGCGATCACTGCCGCAGGAGGAAAACTGCTGACTTATGTAGCTCCTTGGAGTCCGCCGGCTTTTATGAAAAACACAAATAATATGCTGAAAGGCGGTGTTTTATTACCTGAGTATAATCAGGTATGGGCAAACTATTATGCCAAGTTTATCAAGGCTTATGAAAAAGAAGGAATTCCTATTTGGGGAACTTCTACCCAAAATGAGCCATTAGCAACGCAGACATGGGAATCCTGTTTGTATACAGCAGAAGCAGAAAGGGATTTTATAAAAAAATATTTGGGACCAACATTAAAAAAAGAAGGTTTAGGAGATAAAAAAATTATTGCCTGGGATCACAACCGTGATTTAATGTTCCAAAGAGCCAGTGTCATTTATTCTGATCCTGAAGCGTCAAAATATGTTTGGGGATTAGGTTTTCATTGGTATGAAACCTGGACAGGAGCAGAACAGAATCTTATTAATGTTGCTAAAGTTCATGAAGCATATCCTGATAAAAATTTAATGTTTACCGAAGGCTGCATTGAAAAATTTGATCCTGCAAAATACCAATTTTGGCCAAATGCAGAACGCTATGGAACCGCTATAATTAATGATTTTAATAACGGTACAGCAGCTTGGACGGATTGGAATATTTTACTGGATCAGCATGGCGGCCCTAATCACGTAGGTAATTTTTGTTTTGCTCCAATACATGCAGACACAGCTACAGGCGAATTAATTTACACTCCTTCCTACTATTATATTGGTCATTTTTCAAAGTTTATAAAACCAAATGCCCAAAGAATAAGTTCGGCAGTAAGCAGAACTACTTTGTCCAGCACTTCATTTATCAATACAGACGGAAAAATAGTAACAGTTATCATGAATGCGACAGACGCTTCTATTGATTACAGTTTATATGTGAATAATTCAAAAGCGAAACTCCAGATTCCAGCACATGGAATTCAAACATTGATATATTAATAGATAAAAAATAGAAAGCTTAAGAGCTTCTAAAAAATAATAAAAATGAAAAAGAAAGTTTTATTTATCTGCGCTTTGTCTTTTTACAGCGTATCGTGGTCTCAAACGTCCAATACTCAATCAGCCGAAATTAATTCTAAAGTTTCTGAATTGATTTCAAAAATGACTTTGGAAGAAAAAGTGGGACAAATGACTCAGATTACCGTTACCATATTTGAAAAAGACGGCAAGAAAGGAATATTGGATCTCGAAAAATTAAAAGATGGTATTCAGACTCATCATATTGGTTCCATATTGAATGTGCCAAATCCAGGTGCGCCAACTTTGCAGAAATGGCAGGAAACCATGACCACGATAACCAATGAAGCAAATAAAACAAGACTTAAAATTCCTATTTTATATGGAATTGATGCCATTCATGGTGCGAGTTATACAGCAGGAGCAACATTATTTCCGCAGCAGATTGGTCTAGCAGCAACTTTTAATATTGATTTGGTAAAACGCGGTGCTCAGATTTCGGCTTACGAAACCAGAGCTTCTTCAATACCTTGGGTTTTTTCACCAGATTTAGATTTTCCTAGAAACCCAGCCTGGTCAAGAATGTGGGAATCTTTTGGAGAAGATGCGTATTTGTCATCTCAAATGGCTGCTGCATTGGTTGATGGTTTTGAAGGAGACAATAATGTTGGCTCTAAGTATAGTGTAGCGGCCTGTATGAAACACTACATCGGATACGGAAGCACTACATCTGGAAAAGACAGAACACCAAGTATTATTCCGGAACGTATTTTAAGACAATATGATTTGACTATTTATCAGGCAGCGATCAAAGCTGGGGCAAAAAGCGTAATGGTAAGTTCCGGAGAAATTAACGGAACTCCCGTACATGCCAGTAAGCATATCATTACTGATATTCTTAAAAACGAATTAGGCTTTACTGGCGTAGTTGTAACAGATTGGCAGGATATCATTTATCTGCACACGCGTCATAAAGTTGCCGAAACTAATCGGGATGCTGTCCGTATGGCTGTTATGGCTGGAATTGATATGAGCATGGTTCCCGAAGAATATTCATTTTACACAGACTTAATTGATTTGGTTCAAAAAGGAGAAGTGCCAATGTCGCGCATTGATGATGCGGTTTCACGTATTTTAAAGATGAAATTCGAATTGAATCTGTTCCAAAATACTGTTGCCAATTTAAAAGATTATCCAAAATTCGGATCTGCAGAGCACATAGCGGAAGCTTACAATACAGCTGCGGAATCCATTACACTGCTGAAGAATGACAAGTCGGTTCTCCCATTAGATAAAAATGAAAAAATATTAGTTACAGGTGCAACCGCCAACAGTATGAAATATTTGAACGGCGGCTGGTCTTACACCTGGCAGGGTGAAAACTCAGATACTTATGTAGCAGATAAATTCACCATTCTGGAAGCTTTTCAGAATAAATTAGGGAAGGAAAACGTATTGTATACAAAAGGAGCTAATTTAGATGTTGAAGATGATGCTGAAATTCAGAAAGCAGTTGATTTAGCTAAAAATGCATCTAAAATTGTATTATGTCTTGGTGAAAAAAATTATACAGAAACACCTGGAAATATCAGCGATTTGTACATGAGTAAATCTCAGGTTAAGCTGGCATTGGCATTGGCAAAATTAAACAAACCGATTGTTTTGGTTTTAAATGAAGGAAGACCAAGATTAATCAGTGAGTTTGAAGACCAGATGAGTGCTGTTTTACAATGCTACCTGCCAGGTAACGAGGGCGCAAGAGCTTTGGCTGATATTCTGTACGGTGATGTAAATCCAAGCGGAAGACTGCCTTATAATTATCCGAAATACCCAAATTCATTAGAAAAATACAATAGAAAATATACAGAAAGCATTGCTGAAGATGAACAAAACAACGATGCTAAATACGAGAAAAGTTATTCACCGCAATTTGAATTTGGCTCTGGTTTGTCTTATACCACTTTTAAATATTCGAACTTAAAAATTGATAAAACTGAAATTTCAAATTCTGATGATGTAAATGTTTCGGTTACGGTTACAAACTCAGGAAGTAAAGCTGGTAAAGAAACCGTTTTATTATACCTTACGGATAATTATGCCAGTATAACCCCCGAATATAAATCATTAAAAAGATTTCAAAAAATCAATTTAGCTCCAAATGAGTCCAAAACAGTGACGTTTACGTTAAACCAAAAAGATTTACAGTTTGTAGACAATGATTTAAAATGGGTTTCAGAAAAAGGAACATTCACTATTCGGATTGCCGATTTGAAACAGGATTTTTTATTGAAATAAGGAATGACAAAAACTGAAAATCTCAAAGCTGATTTAGAAGTTCATCTGTATAAATTGCGTAAATTTATTGGATAAAATAATTCCTTAATAATTGGATAAATGTTTAAAAAAAATAGCACATTAGTAATTTGTTTTGGTTTAATGAACCTTCTCTTAAATGCTCAAACCTTAAAAATAATGACATATAACATCCGGCTTGATATTGCTTCGGATGGAGAAAATGACTGGACACATCGAAAAGACTTTTTTAATGCACAGCTTCAGTTTTACGCACCGGATGTTTTTGGAGTTCAGGAAGCAAAACCAAATCAGGTTTTAGATATAGCGGCGGCGCTTCCGCAGTATGGATATGTGGGGATAGGAAGGGAAGGAGCTGGAAAAGGGGAATCTTCGAATATTTTTTATGCTAAAGAAAAATTCAAAGTAATAGAATCTAACACCTTTTGGTTATCCGAAACGCCGGATGTTATTTCGATAGGCTGGGACGCTGCTTGCAACAGAGTCTGTACTTATGCACTTTTAAAAAATGTGAAGAATAATAAACTGATTTGGGTTTTTAATACGCATTTAGATCATGTTGGAGAACAGGCTAGAACCAAAGGATTAGAACTGATTCTGTCAAGAATTGAAAAATTGAACAGCAGGAAGTATCCCGTAATTTTAATGGGAGATTTTAATTCTGAACCCGAGACAGCCCGAATAATTGCATTGAAGAGCAAAATGGATGATGCCAGAACAGTTTCGAGAGAAAAACCTTTTGGTCCTTATGGAACTTTTAATGGTTTTAAATATCATGAAGCAGTTACACTTTTGATAGATTACATTTTTATATCCAAAGGAAAAGCTATTACTGTGAATAAATATGCTGTTTTATCAGATGCTAAAGATTTGAAATACCCATCGGATCATTTTCCGGTTTTTGCCGAAATTAATTATAAATAGCAGTAAATTTTTTCAAGGATGACATAGTTAATTTTGACTTGCACGTCACTCCTGGAGGCCAGGGAAAGATGCTGCAATATCCGACTGAGATGATTCAAAATCGTCACTCTGGGAGAGTACTGCAAATCAGGATGAAATAGCTTTGCAGTTAATTCATGAGGCTGTTTCACGAGTGAGACAGCCTCTTTTTTATTTATTTTATGCTCATGAAATACCCAATTAAGTTTTCTTTTTGATTCAATTCCAGTTTTTTTCTTAATCGGTATCTGGCCAAATCTACTCCGCCTGTTGATATATTCATGAATTCTGCAATTTCTTTGGTGGACATGTTCATTAATAAATAAGTTGCCAAATCCATTTCCCTAGGAGTAATGGAAGGGTGTTTTTCTTTTAATTTTTTAAGGAACTCGAAATGAACATTTTTTAAGTGTTTTTCAAGATCTTTCCAGCTTTTGTCGGTGGTGACTTCCTTGATGATACTTTTGTTCAGTTTTACAAATTGAGTCTTTGCAGCTTCGTCAAAAGAACTCGTATTGATGTCTCTCAGTCTTTGAATAATTCCGTTTAATATCTTGTTTTTCTTGACAACCTGTAAGGTATTGTTCACCAATTCCTTGTCTTTGGAAAGTAATTTTATCTGCAGTTTTTCATTTTCCAGTTTTTCAATTTCTTTTTCTAATTCATATTGTTCCAGCCTTATTTTAGTTTCTTTTTCTAAATATAATCTTCGCTGTTCCAGTGTTTCAACATATTTGTTTTTTCTTATTTTCATTCTTATTCTAAAACGGGTGTAGTAAACTAAACCGGCGGCCAGCATTAAGTAAAATATGTAGGCGAGCGAATGTCTGTACCATGGAGGAAACACTCTGAATTCAATAGATGTTTCGTCAGATTGAATCTTAAAGCTGTTTCGTGCTTTTACTTTCATTTTATAATTGCCCTCTTTTAAATTGGTATATTCCTTTATAGTGTTGTTGGACCAATCACTCCAGTTTTCATCAAAACCTTCGAGCTGATAGGAGAATTCTATGTTCTCCAGATTTTCGTATGAAGGGGACGAAAATGTAAACTTCACTTGATTTGAGGAATAAGGGAGTTCATATTTTTCACTTTTATCCTGTTTGTTTCCGAGATATATAGTGTCGCCGGGAAATGTAAAACTTCTTATATGAGCAATTGGTTTTAATGCGGATTTAGCTTCAATAGCCGCGTCATAATGTGCAAGACCATCGGTTAAGCCTATAAAAGTGTTTTTGGAATCTATAGTGTTTATAGACATATAGTTGGCCACTAATTTTCCCGTTAAGTTTGAGAACGGCGTTATAACATGTTTGTATTTGCCGCTGCCCACTTTTATCAGTGCTCCCATTGATTCATTAAAATTGTACCAGATATTCCCATTAGCATCTTCTGTCAGTTTTTTAATTTTTGGAATTGACTTGAAGATATTGGTCATTACGGCATCTTCTTCAAATGTGCCATGAGTTTTAGAATAGGTGTAAAAAATATTATTAGATTGAAAAAAGACTTTGCCGTTTATTTTTTGAAGGCTTCCAGTACCAGAATTTTGTTCTGAAAACTGAGTAAAAGTTTTAATGGTATTGGCTTTGCTTACATCCTTATTCAGCGTAATCTGATGTATGTACTGGTCTTTTTTTAGCCATAAATAATCTTTATCAAGTTCAAATGAATTGGATGATTTATCGATGCCTTCTATTTTATTTCTGAATTTCATCCCTGAATCTGTCTTTTCAAAAACGGAAAAGCCATTGTAATTTGCCCCTATAAAATAGTTGGGATGATTAGGTATTGATTTAAATCCAAAATATCCTTTCGGATCAAGATTTTTAACCATTTTTCCATTCTGCAGGAGCAAAGCACCTTTGTTGCTGGCACATATCAATTCGCCGTTTATTATCTGTACATTCCATGCTTGGGTAGTCGTTCCTTCAATAAGTTTAAAAGATCCTTCTTTGAAATCAGTATCCCAGGGATGGTAAAAAACACCTTGATTGGTTGCGACATATAAATTGCCTTTATACACAACAGAAGAATAAACGGTTCCTAAATTGTAGCTGAATCCAAAATAGGTAAGAAATGAGTTTTCGTTTACATATGCAATTCCGTTATCTAATCCCAGCCATAGATTATTGCTTTTGTCAATGAAAGAAGTAAGAACCGTATTATTTTGAAGTCCTTTGCTGCGGTCGATGTGCTGTATTATATTTCCGTTTAGATCACAAATGATAATACCGTCAAGAACCGAGTTGATTACAACGTATTTATTTTTATAAAGAATACATCCAAGAGAGCCATTCTTTTTTATAAAGGTATTGGCCTCGGTATTCCACGGCAGTGCCTGATTATTTGTTATTATAAAAAGACCTTTATCTAAAGTTGCTGCGAGGGTTTTATTGTTTTCCAATTCAATCATGCCCCAAATTTCAGAATTATTCAAAGTATTTAATCCTTTAAGGTAATTTAGTTTACCATCTTTATATTCCAAAATTCCTGACGAAATATCTTGTAAGTATAATTTGGAATTAATTAGAAAAGAGAATTGAAACTTTTTTGGAGCATTTATAATTTTAATTTTATTGTCTTTATATATATAGATGCGGTCAAATGCCTGAAAAATTACTTCGTTTTTATAAAGGTGTATTTTCCAGACAAAGTCAATTATGCCTAATTTTTTTTTATCTAATGAATTGGAAATTGAAAAATATTCGAGTTTTCCTTTTGAATTGGCTTTAAAATAACCGAACTCATTATAACAGCCTACATATATTTTACCAGATGAATCTACTTTTAAGGATTTGATAGCATCAGAGTTTTTTGCTTTGTATTTATTCCATTTCGATCCGTCAAATTGTAAAAGACCGTCATTGTTTCCAAAATAGATATTTCCGTTTTTATCCTGATCAATATTCCAGTTTTGTGTTCCTCCTTTATAATCTGTTCTCGTGTAATTTTTAATAAAGGGAAGGCCAATTTTTTTTACCTGCCCAAAAAAAAGTATAGGCATGTTAAGTAAAATAAATAGTAAAAAATGTCTGGTAAATTTCATGGATAGTTCTTTTTTATTATTTCGGATTGTAATAATCTGATGTTATTATCTAGAGTATGGTAAAGAGCCTTTTAGATGTTTTTTGTGCTGATTTTCACGGCTGTTTTGCAGATTTTAAGCTAAAGTATCTAATTTATGGTAATTGTAATGATTTTTTTGAATTAATATTTTTTTAAGTAATGTTTTTTGGTTTTTAAAATATTTGTAATCAGATAATTATATTTTTTTTGATAATATTTTGTAATACTGCGATAACGTTATTGATGTGATTTTGTAGTGATTATTAATTCTGAAATTAGAAATTTTAGGTATACTATTGCATCAAATAACTAATTAATTAACCAAAATAATCAGAAAAATGAAATTATTAAAAGCATTTGTTTTTTGTATTTTATCGGTCTTATTTTCAGTTTATGGGTATGCACAGGATGTATCTATAAGTGGAAAAGTGATAGACGAAACGGGGTTGCCAATTCCAGGAGCAACTATATTATTAAAAGGAACTTCAACTGCAGTCGGCAGTGATTTTGACGGTAAGTTCCAAATTAAAGTTCCTAAAAATGGAGTTTTGACAATCAGTTTTGTAGGATATAAAACTGTAGAGACTGTTATTGATGGTCAGACATCAGTGCAGGTAAAAATGTATTCTGTATCACAAGACTTAAATGAAGTTGTGGTAGTTGGATACGGTACACAAAAGAAGGTTGTGTTAACCGGAGCAATATCAGGAGTTAAAGCTGCTCAGCTTAAAGATTTACCAATAACTAGAGTAGAACAAGCTTTGCAGGGCAGAGTTTCTGGTGTTACTATAGCAGCAAATGCTGGACAGCCAGGGTCTTCTTCAACAATTCGTGTAAGGGGTATTACTTCAATTGGTAACAATGATCCTCTTTGGGTAGTAGATGGTGTCGTAGTTGATAACGGAGGAATTGGTTTTTTAAACCAAGCTGATATCGAAACTATGGATGTTTTGAAAGACGCAGCATCTCAGGCAATATACGGTGCCCGTGCTGCCGCGGGTGTAATTCTTATTACTACCAAAAAAGGAAAATCGGGTAAGATGAGCGTGTCTTATAATGGATATGCAGGTTTTTCTCAAGCGGCAAGAAAGCTGAATTTATTGGATGCGACTCAGTATACTACACTAATGAACGAGCGTTATGCTAATGGTTATGTTCCATCTCCAACTAATCCTTTTGTACTTCCTTATCAATCTACTACTGCTTATGGAAAAGGAACTGATTGGCAAGATGCCATTTTTAATGACAGTGCAGTGCGGACTGGACATGAATTAAGTTTAAGCGGCGGAAATGATGTTTCAACTTTTTATGCATCTTTTGGATTGTTAGATCAAGAAGGGATTGTTGCTTCTCCAATTTCTAATTATAACAGAAAAAATATTCGTTTAAATTCTACGCACAAAATTATGAAAGGCTTGACTTTTGGTCAGACATTAGGTTATTCTCATGAGAAAAATATCGGATTGGGGAATACTAATAGTGAGTTTGGAGGACCTTTAAGTTCTGCCATTAATCTTGACCCTACAACTCCACTTGTTGTAACAGATCCTGTAGAGGCTAATCTTCCGCCATATAGTAATCAAGCAGGGATTTTTAGAGATGCAAATGGACATCCATATGGTATATCTCAGGTAGTTACTCAGGAAATGAGTAATCCATTAGCTTATATTCAAACGCGATTAGGAAATTACGGATGGTCTGATAATTTTGTTGGGAATGCATATTTAGAGCTGGAAGTGATTAAAGGATTGAAACTGAAAAGTACTGTAGGCGGTAAATTAGCATATTGGGGTTCTGAAAGCTTTAATCCTGTATCATACCTAAACTCTTCAACTATAAATGCTGTGAACAGCTTAGGCAGAGGAACTAATAAAGGTTTTGGATGGACAGTTGAAAATACGATTTCGTATACCAAAAAAATTGAAGACCATACTTTCACCGTTTTGGGCGGTCAGGGAGCGTATGTTGATAATATTTCGTCAGGGACTTATGTAACTTATAAAAATATTCCGGCTGATAATTTTGATGACGCATCATTCAATTATGGTGCTGTAAAAGATAATATTACTGCATCTGCTTACGATGGATATGAGCATGTTGTGACATCTTTGTTTGCTAGAGCGACGTATGATTATAAAGAAAAATATTTATTTACGGGTAATATTCGCCGTGATGGCTCATCCCGCTTTGGTAACAACAATAAATATGGTGTTTTCCCATCATTCTCTTTAGGCTGGGTTCCTACAAATGAAGATTTTTGGCCACAAAATGATGTTGTAACAAGTCTAAAAGTTAGAGGCGGTTACGGAATTGTAGGCAGTGATGCAATTGGTGATTTTAAATATGAAGCTACTGTAAGCGGCGGACGAAATTACACTTTAGGTAATCAAGGATCGGTTGTTATTGGAACCAGTCCAAATGCGCCGGCAAATCCTGATTTAAAATGGGAAGAAACCAGTCAAAGTAACATCGGATTTGATGCTGTATTTTTCAAAGATCTTAACTTAACAATTGATTTTTATAATAAAAAAACTATTGGTATTCTACAAGATATTAAGCTTCCAGGTTATGTTGGTACTACTGGAAATCCTTCTGCAAATATTGCCGATATGGAAAACAAAGGTATCGATATCGAATTTGGGTATAGAAAAAAAATAGGGCAGGTTAATTTTAAATTGGGAGGTAATATTTCTTATGTCGAAAATAAAGTAACCAATTTAGGTAACGGTATCAAGTTTATAGATGGAAATGCTTCTTTCCAAAGTATGGGTAATATCACTAGAACACAAGTTGGTCATCCAATAAATTCATTTTACGGTTATAAAACTCAAGGAATTTTTCAAAATCAAGATGAAGTTAATGCCTATACAAATTCTTCAGGAGGTTTAGTGCAGCCAAATGCTCAGCCAGGAGATTTTAAATGGCAGGATACAAATAATGATGGAAAAATTACTGATGATGATAAGACTTTTATTGGAAATTCACTTCCTAAATATACTTACGGTATTACATTAAATGTAGATTTCAAAAATTTTGATCTAGTAATCTTTACACAAGGAGCTGTTGGAAATCAGATTTTTCAAGGGTTAAGAAGGTTAGACATTGGAAATGCTAATTATCAGACATCTGCTTTGGGCCGTTGGACAGGAGAAGGAACTAGTAATTCGTATCCAAAATTATCAACAGTAGATGGAAATAAAAACTTCACAAATGCATCGGATTTTTATTTAGAAGATGGTGATTATTGGAGATTCAAAACGATTCAATTAGGATATAGTTTACCAAGTGATATAATTGGTAAAATAGGATTATCTAAAACTAGAATTTATGTAACAGGTGAAAATTTATTCACATTTACGAAATACACAGGTTACGATCCTGAAATTGGGGGTGGTGTAATTGGAGTTGATAGAGGGTATTATCCGCAGGCAAAATCATTTATGTTGGGCGTTAATTTACAATTTTAAAAAAAAGATTATGAAACTTAAAAATATAAAAAATTTAGGCATTGCTGTTGGAGTACTTTTTACAGTCTCCTCCTGTAGTGAAGAATTCTTGCATGTTGAACCGAAGGGTTTAGAATTGGTTGGGAATTATTATAAAAATGAAGATCAGGCTTACTCTGGTTTAGTCGCTGTTTATGATGTTATGGGCAAACAGTCCAGAGGGTTTGAAAACATGATTTGTATGCTGAATGCTGGTTCAGATGATTTTTTTGCTGCCGGCGGCGGAGCAGGAGACGGAGCTGGAATTCATGCATTCGATAATTATACTTTAGATCAGATCAATATACCAGAAAGTTTTTGGAGTGATTTTTATCAAGGGATTTCAAGAGCTAATATTTTATTAGAGAGGCTGCCGGAAACTAGCATGGATGCAGATAAAAAAGCACGCTTTACAGCAGAGACAAAAGCACTTCGAGCTTACTATTATTTTGAGTTAGTGCGTACATTCAAAAATATTCCATTGATTCTGCATTCTATTTCACCATCAGAAACTTATAATATTGTACAAGCTTTGCCAAATGAAGTTTATGCTCAAATAGAAAAGGATTTGATCGAAGCGAAAGCAGTTTTGCCTAATAAACTGTTATCGGTTGATACCGAAGCAGGCCGATTGACTAAGGGTTCTGTGCAGGCTTTATTAGGTAAAGTGTACTTGTATGAAGGGAAAAACAGTTTAGCAGCAGCTGAACTGGCCGAAGTAAACGGTACGCCAGGAGGAACAAGCGTGTATGGATATAAATTATTAAGCAAGTTTGCTGACCTATGGAAAATTAGCAACAAATTTAATTCAGAAGCCATTATTGAAATTACACATACCGACAAGAGCAATGCGGATTGGGGATTTTGGGGCAGCGGTGCCGATGAAGGAAACAGTGTAAATATTATGGTTGGTCCGCGCGGTTATACAAGACCAACAAATTCACCTGCACCAGACTATGTTTCTGGATGGAGTTTTAATACAGTAACACCAGCCTTGTATAATGTTTTAAAAGGTGATCCGCGTTTTGATGCAACCATATTAGATATGAAAGCATTGAAAGCTGATGGAACAGCAGATTGGGCTCCTAATTATCAAGATACGGGATATTTCTTAAAAAAATTCGCCCCTTTAAATTCTGATACTTCAACAGGAGGAGGAGCAACAGCATTGAATTACAAACAGGATGTGTATGCGATTCGTTTAGCAGATACTTATTTAATGGAGGCTGAAGCACTTGGAGGAACAGGAGCCAGAGCACAAGCACTATTAGATGCGGTTAGAGCGAGAGTAGGTTTAGCTTCGGTACCTGTTTCTAAGGATGCAATAATGTTAGAAAGAAGAAAAGAATTAGCAGGTGAAGGACACCGTTGGTTTGATCTGGTACGTACAGGTGCAGCGCCGGCAGCTCTGGCTAGTAAAGGTTTTGTGCCTGGTAAAAATGAAATTTGGCCAATACCTTACAATAACATACCGAACACAAAAATTGTTCAAAATCCTAATTACTAATTGTTAAAATCCTATTTTATGAACTTACATATAATTAAAAAGAAGGGAGCATTACTATTGCTTATTGCCGCTGCGATTGTAAATTTCACAAGTTGTCAGCCTGAAGATTCGTTTGCTGACAATGGTTTAACTTCGACAGCAGTTGATGCATCATTTACAATAACTCCAGTTGAGGGCAAAGTAAATGTATACAAACTTGCAGCGCAGCCAAAAGGAGTTTTAAGATCACTTTGGGATACTGGTGATGGATTGGCTGCTGGAAAAATGACTTATGAAATTTCTTTGCCAGATGCAGGAACCTATACTATTTCTCATACAGCTGTAGGGGCAGGTGGTGCAAAAGCTGAAGCTAAACAGCAATTAGTTGTAGCAACTTCAGATCCTGTAAAAGGAAATATCCTTAAAGGAGGAAAACTAGCTAATAGTGATGACTGGGCAAAATGGACGGTTACAAATCCGGCTTCCAGCGCCAGTATTGTTTTTGGAAGCGGTTCGGCTGCTTTGACAGCCAGCGGCTGGGCAGGTAACGGAATATATCAGGCAATTAGTGTTACAGCAGGAAAAAAATATGTAATCGATATGGTTACTTCTTCAACTACAGGCTGCAGTAATACTTGGCTTGAAGTGTATTGCGGTTATGCTGCACCAGTAACTGGAACTGATTATTCCGAAGGAGGAAAATTAAGAGCATTAAGTACTTGGGACGGTTGTGCAACTACTGCTTTTTCAGGAAAAATTTCTGCTGTGGGCTGTTCGGCGGCAAACAATTTAGGAATATTCACAGCTGCTAAGACTGGTACAGCTTACCTGGTAATAAGAGGCGGCGGTGAAGATATGAAAGCTGGTATCAAAATTCAGAATATTGAAATGAGACCGTCTTTGTAATTGTTTTTTAATTAAAGAAATTAATTAGTAGTTAGTTAGGTTGAGTTGGCAGAATGGCCCATTCTCTATGATTATGGGCCATTTTTTTTAATGGAATGTTTTAACGAATAGTGAAAAAATGAAAAAATATCTTTCTAGAATTAATTTAATTATTGTGCTGAACTGCCTGCTCTTTATTTCCTGCAGCGGTTCAAATTCAGATGAGCCGGTAACAGCAGATCAAACACCTGAAAATTTAAAAGTTACAGCTTCAATTGTTGGGGCTACGGCGCAAAATCCAAATGGAGACGGTACCGGTGTTGTAAATTTTACTTTATCGGCGGCTAATGCATCATCATATAAAATTACTCTTGGAAATGGAGAAACAAAAGAAGTGACAAATGGCAGTTTTTCTTATACTTATACTGCATCGGGTACTAATACTTATGTGTTATATGTGTCTGCTTATAATGCTGGTAAATTTGTCAGTACATCGCTCTCTATTACCGTTTTGGTAGAATCCAAGTTAATTTGGTCTGATGAATTTAATACTGATGGCGCACCAGATCCAGCCAAATGGACTTTCCAGATTTGGGATCCGGGACACGTTAACAGCGAACTTCAGTCATATACCAATCGTCCTGAAAACACAATTGTTCAAGGCGGTGTTTTGAAAATAAAAGCCATCAGAGAAAAATACGGAAAGGGTGACTTCACCTCTGGAAGATTGGAATCCAATGGAAAATTCGATTTCACGTATGGTAAAATTGTAATCAGGGCAAAACTGCCTACTGGTGTTGGGACTTGGCCTGCAGTCTGGATGCTGGGCAGTAATATTGGCAGCGCTGGGTGGCCTGCCTGTGGCGAAGTTGATATTTTAGAATCGGTTGGAAAAGAGATGTATGTCAATCATTCCTCATTACACTCTCCCGGCCGTTCAGGAGCAACTCCAGATACTGGAACTATAAGCGTGCCGAATGATAATACCGAATTCCATATTTACACTGCAGATTGGAGAGCAGGTTATATAAAGTTTTATGTAGATGACAAGCTGTATTACACTTTTATAAATTCGGATAAATTCCCTTTCAACAAAAACTTTTACCTGATTGTCAATTTTGCTATGGGAGGAGTTTGGGGAGGTACTGTAGATCCAAATTTTACGTCTTCAGTTTTTGAGGTGGATTATATAAGAGTGTATAATTAAGAAACTGGAGAGCATTGATTAGTCTGAACTCGATTATTAATTTTTGGAGCAGAAAAATTAGGCATTTTCAGCAAGCATCGTCCCGCTTTCCGTTGCAATCTTTTGTGCCGAACACCGGCACAAAAGGATTTTCACTGCAATCGGGGCTAAAAGGAAACATTATGCTTTTTTGCCGTCATTCAAAAAAAAATACTCGAGATTATCAGGAATAGAAAATCAAATAACAATAATTCAGAATCCAAAACAGATTATTATCTGGTTTTTATCGAATTAATTATAAATAAATAATGAAAAAAATAAATCAATTAGGCAGGCTGTTTTTTATAATAGCATTTTCAGCCATACACATCAGCTGTTCTTCTTCAAATGAAGGAGGAGATACGCCAGCACCAGCACCTACGCCAACTCCTGTTGTAAAAAATGAAGTCGATTTTTGGCTGACAACAGGGAATCAATCTGCACTTTTGCAAAAGCAGACGGGTATTTTAGCCTTTGGGAACAAGGTAAATATTTATCAGAATATTGAAGTTAATGATACTCAAAAGTATCAGTCAATTGATGGTTTTGGATTTACATTAACAGGCGGAAGTGCCCAAGTGATAAATCAGCTGACTGCTCAAAAGAAAAAAGAATTATTGCAGGAATTGTTTGGTTCAGGTGATAATTCAATTGGATTGAGTTATTTGAGAATCAGTATTGGAGCTTCTGATCTGAATGCTTCTCCTTTTACTTATGACGATATGCCGACAGGACAGACAGATGTTAGTCTGGCTAATTTTAGTCTGGCTCCTGATATGACCGATTTGATTCCGCTGCTGAAAGAAATTCTGGCGATTAATCCTAATATAAAAATAATGGGTACTCCTTGGTCTGCACCGCTTTGGATGAAAGACAATAATAATTTTGTGGGTGGGAGTCTGCAACCTAAATATTATGAAGTATATGCTCAGTATTTTGTGAAATTCATTCAAAAAATGAAAGCTGAAGGAATTGTAATCGATGCGGTTACTCCTCAAAACGAACCTTTACACGAGGGTAACAATCCGAGTATGGTAATGACTGCTTTGGAGCAGGCCGATTTTATTAAAAATAACTTAGGACCTGCATTTAAATCGGCCAATATTGCGACAAAGATTATTGCCTATGACCATAATTGTGATAACCCCCAATATCCTATTACGGTTTTAAAAGATGCGGCAGCTTACCCTTTTGTAACTGGTTCGGCATTTCATTTGTACGGAGGTGATATCAGTGCGCTTACAACCGTTCATGATGCATTCCCAGATAGAGATGTTTATTTCACGGAGCAGTACACCTCATCTACAGGCGCATTTGCAGGAGATTTAAAGTGGCAGACCAAAAATGTAATTATCGGCTCAATGCGTAATTGGAGTAAAAACGCTCTGCAGTGGAATCTAGCCAATGACGGTACTTTTGGTCCTCATACACAAGGAGGATGCACAACCTGTAAAGGAGCAATAACAATAAACAGCAGTGAATCATTAAGCCGTAATGTAGGGTATTATGCAGCCGCTCATGCGTCCAAGTTTTTGCCTGCAGGTTCTGTCAGAATTGGGAGCGCAGTTGTAGGCAGTCTGCACAATGTTGCTTTCAAAACTCCGGATGGAAAAAAAGTGCTGCTGGTTGTCAATGATGGAAGCTCTGTCGAATTATTTAATGTTAAATACAATGGAAAATGGATTACTACTTCACTGGAAGGTGGAGCAGTAGGAACATATATTTGGCAATAGAATATCAAAAAAATAAAAATTATCACCTTCATAGATTATGAAAAAAATAACCACCACGGCATTAGCACTGGCATCCTTTTTTGTTTTTGCGCAGCAAAAAAATAAAGCAGCTGTAAATTCTTTTTCCGCAAAAGATAAAACAGTGACAGTATACACTACAGCCGAAAGCACTAATTTGAGATTGTCTAAAACAGATGATCTTAAATTTTCAGAACTGAAGCAGCCTACAGAAAGACAGGTTTGTGTTTTTGTAAATCCTGACCAGACTTTTCAGTCCTTACTTGGAATTGGCGGAGCAATAACGGATGCAAGTGCTGAGGTTTTTGCTAAACTGTCCAAAGAAAAACAGCAGGAATTCCTGAACGCATATTACAGTGCCGAAAAAGGGATCGGCTATTCATTGGCACGAACCACAATTCACAGTTCCGATTTTGCTTCTGGGAGTTATACTTATATAAATGAAGGTGATACTGAATTGAAAAGTTTTTCTATCGAACATGATAGAGAATTTAAAATACCGCTGATAAAAAAAGCAACGGAGACTGCAGGCGGAAAAATAATTCTATATGCAAGTCCGTGGAGTCCTCCTGCTTTTATGAAAAGCAATAAAAATATGCTGAAAGGCGGAACACTGCTGCCTGAGTTTTTTCAGCCTTGGGCAGACTATTATACAAAGTTTGTAAAAGCGTATGAAAAAGAAGGAATGCCGATATGGGGAATCACTCTGCAGAACGAACCAATGGCAGTACAAAAATGGGAATCATGTGTTTATTCTGCTGAAGCCGAAAGAGATTTTCTAAAAAATTATCTTGGACCAACTATGAAAAAAGAAGGACTGGGAAACAAAAAAATAATTGTTTGGGATCACAACCGTGATTTGATGCTGCAGAGAGCCAATATTATTTTCAATGATCCCGAAGCTTCAAAATATGCCTGGGGAATTGGATTTCATTGGTATGAAACATGGGCTGGAGGCGACCAGATGTTTGAAAATGTGGGGAAAGTTCATGAAGCATTCCCAAATAAAAACGTAATGTTTACAGAAGGCTGTATAGAGAAATTTGATGCTGCTAAATATCAATTCTGGGCCAATGGAGAACGTTATGGATCATCAATGATTCATGATTTTAATAACGGAACAGTGGGCTGGACAGACTGGAATATTCTTTTGGACGAAAAAGGAGGACCTAATCATGTGGGGAATTTTTGTTTTGCACCAATCCATGCTGATACTAAAACGGGAGAATTAATTTATACTCCGTCTTATTATTATATAGGACATTTTTCAAAATTTATTCGCCCTGAAGCCAAAAGAGTAAATTCTGCAGTGAGCAGAAGCAGTCTCTTGAGTACTTCATTCTTGAACAAAGACGGAAAAATGGTAACCGTTGTAATGAACCAGAGTGATGCAGCGGTAATCTATAATCTGTGTATAGGAACGCAGGCTGCTGAGGTTACGATTTTGCCTAATGCAATACAGACTCTGGTGTATTAATCCCGTAAAGTTGATAGTTATGTGTGATGGGTATGTTACTGATTTAATATATTTTAGATTGAAGATTAACGATTTGTGATTAAATGATAGATTGCCGATTTTATGAGTTTTTTTTACATCTGAAATCAAAAATCGTTAATCAAAAATCAGCAATCATTTTATCATTCAGTCTTTAACTTAAAGGTACGCCAAAGAGTTCTTTTTATATTAAGATTTTAAAAATAATAGGATGAAAAAAATAATAGTAATTTCTTTTTTGTGCATTGCCGCCGCTTCATTCGGTCAGGGTTTCCTGCATAGAGACGGACAAAACATTGTAGACGGAAACGGTAAAAATATTGTTTTGCGCGGTTTAGGACTTGGTGGCTGGATGGTACAGGAAGGATATATGATTCAAACTGGAGGATTCGCTGGATCACAATACAAAATTAAACAAAAAATTACCGATTTAATTGGTAAGGAAGCCACCGATGAATTCTATAAAGCATACAAAACAAACGGAATCACAAAGAGAGATATTGATTCTTTGGCAGCTTGGGGATTTAACTCTATTCGTCTGCCAATGCATTACAACTTATACACTCCTGCTATTGAGAATGAGAAAGACGGGCAGATTACCTGGTTAGAAGAAGGTTTTAAAATGACCGATGATTTAGTAAAATGGTGCGCTGCCAGCAAAATACATTTAATCTTAGATTTGCATGCTGCTCCTGGAGGCCAAGGGAAAGATGCTGCAATATCCGACTACGATGATTCAAAACCATCACTTTGGGAGAGTACTGCAAATCAAGATAAAATGACAGCATTTTGGGAGAAATTAGCAGAACGTTACAAAGACAATCCATGGATTGGGGGCTATGATATTATCAATGAACCCAATTGGAATTTCACAGAAGCCAATATAAACGGCTGTGATGAAGCTTTAAACGCTCCTTTGAGAGCACTGCAGCTTAGAATTACAAAAGCTATTAGAGCTATTGATACCAATCATTTAATTATCATTGAAGGAAATTGCTGGGGGAATAACTACAATGGAATATTCCCGCTTTGGGACGAAAACATGGCACTGAGTTTTCATAAGTATTGGAATAAAAATGATACGGCTTCAATTCAGACTATGCTGAATTACAGAACACAATACAATGTGCCGATTTGGTTAGGCGAAAGCGGAGAAAACTCTAATGTATGGTTTGAAGAAGCCATTTCATTAATGGAATCCAATAACATCGGCTGGGCTTTTTGGCCAATGAAAAAAATTGAGAATTTAGCAGGAGTAACTTCGGTAACAAAACCGGCTGGTTATGACAAGCTGCTGGATTATTGGAAAAAAGGAGGTGAAAAACCAAAAACAGATTTTGCCAAAAAAGTACTGATGCAAATGGCTGCCAATTATAAAATGGAGCATTTAACTATCAGACAGGATGTAATTGATGCTATGTTCAGACAGGTACAGACAAATGATACCAAAAAATATAAAAATCATCAGCTTCCAGGAAGAGTATATGCGACTGAGTTTGATTTAGGCCAAAACGGATATGCATACTCGGATAATGATGTGGCGAATTATAACGGAACTAAATTCACGCAATGGAATAAAGGAGGGAAAATGAGAAATGACGGAGTTGATATTGAATCCTGCAAGGATATAAACACCAACGGTTTTCAAGTCTCTTTTATCGAAGATAAAGAATGGTTACAGTTTACAGCTGATGTAAAAGAAGAAGGCAGTTTTGATGTCGAAATTCGATATTCCAGCGAGAAAGCGGGCGGAAAATTGTATTTGGAACAAGATAATGTGAGAATCTCAGAATCAATCGTTCTTCCTGTTTCGGGAGGATTAAAAACTTGGAAAACTGTTTTGCTTAAAAATGTTATTCTTAAGAAAGGCATAAATAAAATTCGTGTTAACTTTGAAGGAGGAAATTTTAATCTTAATTTTCTGGAATTTAAAAAGCACTAAAATTAAATAGTGATTTTCAATTAAATATAAAATTTGTAAAATGAAAACAACAGCTACACTAATATTAGCATTCGCTTCTTTTTTTGCTTTTTCACAGCAGCAGACGATAGATCAAAAAGTAGAAACTTTACTGAAGAAAATGACTCTGGAAGAAAAAATCGGTCAGATGAATCAATATACAGGTGACAATACTGCTACGGGTCCGATTACTATTAATGCCAATAAACAAAGCGAAATCAAGAAAGGATTAATTGGTTCGATGCTGAATATTATGGGTACAAAATACACGAGACAATACCAAGAATTAGCAATGCAGTCCCGACTGAAAATTCCATTGTTATTTGGTTTGGATGTCATTCATGGTTACAAAACGACTTTCCCAATTCCGTTGGCCGAAGCGGCAAGCTGGGATTTGACAGCGATTGAACTTTCGGCCAGAATCGCTGCTGTCGAAGCGGCGGCTTCTGGAATTCACTGGACATTTGCGCCGATGGTTGATATTTCTCGTGACCCGCGCTGGGGCAGAGTGATGGAAGGTGCTGGGGAAGACACCTACTTGGGATCCAAAATTGCTTTTTCAAGAGTTAAGGGATTTCAGGGAAATTTGGGTGATGTGAATTCGGTTATGGCCTGTGTAAAACATTTTGCAGCTTATGGAGCAGCCGTTGGCGGACGCGACTACAATTCGGTTGATATGAGTAACAGAATGCTTTGGGAAACTTATCTGCCTCCTTACAAATCAGCACTTGATGCAGGAGCAGCTACGTTTATGAATTCGTTTAACGATCTTAACGGAATACCGGCAAGCGCTAATAATTATTTACTTAGAGATATTCTGAAAGGTAAATGGAACTTTCAGGGATTTGTAGTTTCCGACTGGGGTTCTATTGGTGAAATGGTAAATCACGGATATGTAAAAGACAACAAGGAAGCTGCTCTTGCATCTATAACTGCAGGAAGTGATATGGATATGGAAAGCAATGCCTATCGATATAATTTGGAGCAATTGGTAAAAGAAAATAAAGTGCCGGTAGCTTTAATCGACGATGCGGTAAAAAGAATTTTGCGCAAGAAATTTGAATTGGGACTTTTTGATGATCCATATAAATTCTGCAGTCCGGAAAGAGAGCAGGCTGCATTAAATAATCCCGAACATACAAAAGCAGCTAGAGAAATGGCGGCAAAAAGTATTGTGCTGCTAAAAAATGAAAGAGATGTGCTGCCGCTTTCGAAAGGGCTGAAAACTATCGCATTTATTGGGCCAATGGTTAAGCCCAAAAGAGACAACCACGGATTTTGGGCAGTAGATGTAAAAGATGTGGATTCGACTTATATTGTTTCTCAATGGGAAGGCTTGGAAAACAAAGTAGGCAAAAGAACTAAAATTTTATATGCCAAAGGCTGCGGTGTTGAAGACAAAAGCAAAGAAGGTTTTGCAGATGCACTGAATGTTGCCAGCCAGGCTGAAGTTATTATTTTAAGCATAGGTGAGAATTTCAATAAAAGCGGCGAAGCCAAAAGTAAAAGCAATTTACAGCTGCCAGGCGTTCAGGTGGAATTGATTAAAGAACTTCAAAAAACGGGGAAACCAATTGTTATTCTGATTAATGCAGGAAGACCGCTGGTTTTTGACTGGGTTGCTGATAATATGCCGACAATTGTTTACACTTGGTGGCTGGGATCAGAAGCAGGTAATGCGATTGCCGATGTGCTTTTTGGCGATTATAATCCGTCTGGAAAACTGCCAATGACTTTTCCTAGAACAGAAGGACAGATTCCAATTTATTACAATCATTTCAATACAGGAAGACCTTCTGTAAATGAAGATAAAAACTATAAATCAGCTTATATTGATTTGCCAACTACGCCTAAATTTGCATTTGGATACGGTTTAAGTTATACAACTTTTGGATATTCAGATTTGAAGCTTTCCAAAAAAGTAATGAAGAATAACGAAACCATTACAGTTTCAGTAAACATAACCAATACAGGAAGCGTAAAGGGAGAGGAAGTTGTTCAGTTGTATTTGAGAGACAAAGTTGGGTCTGTGGTGCGCCCGATAATCGAGTTAAAAGATTTTCAGAAAATAGCATTAAACCGCGGAGAAACCAAAACCATTCAGTTTACAATAGACAATCAAAAATTGTCATTTTATAACAATGCATTAGAATTTGTTTCAGAACCAGGCGATTTTGATATAATGATAGGTTCCTCTTCTGCAGATATTCGTGTGAAAGACAGCTTTGAATTAGTAAAATAAACACCTGCTTAGGCAGCGCTAGAAAAGCGGTATCATTATTAGTATGGTATCGCTTTTTTTGTGACAAGTATTAAGAGCAGCAGTTTTCGATTCTTCATCAGCATCATTCCTGCTGTGCGTCTCGTCTAAAAAGAGAGAGGCTGGTTTACTGCTTTAGTTTTTCAAAAGCATTTTTGTAAAATACTGCCCAACTGAATCAAAGTGAAAACAAATAGAAAACATCACAGACACAACTTGAGTATTCAAAAAAACTATATAATTTGACTGGTTTTTAGCAGATAAATTAAAAGTCCATTTGATAATTTGTAATAAAAATAATATTTATATATTTGATTAATAACCGTAACAAAGCAGCGACAATTTACCCGATTTTGAGTAGATTGTCGTTGCTTAGTGGCTAGTATAAACGAGTTGCCAGCTATTTTACAAAATCACATATGAAAGAAAATTGGCTTTTTATTAAAACACCAGACCATTACGGAAACCCCGAGATAATTCAGTTTACTGAAGATAACATTGATTATTTTAACGTTGAAAAAAGTGAAGGGACCTTTTTAATAAAAAACGAAAATAGAAATGAAAAACTAACCGAAATAGATCATAAATTTATTAATCCAAATCGAATTAGATTTTTCAAAAAAGGAAAAATTTATAGAGTTTTAAGCGAAGAAAAGTCTACAACAGAAGATTGTATATTTGAAGATGATTACGAAAAACTAAACGCTACTGAAACTGAATTAACAGAAAGTGAAATTCAGAATTTAAAGTTTGAGTTTAATTGGAATGGAGAAAAAATGAATGTTAGATTTAATGAAGTTTTGGACTCGCCAATTATACAAGAAATAAACAAACGTTTGAATAAGGAAGGAAGCAGAATTATTTTAGGAAAACTAAATGAAACACTATTTCTTTCACTTTATACAGATATTTATTTAGACAAACTAATTCCAATAAAATATGTTGACAGAGAAAAGATGATTTTATATGGTTTCCCAAAAGAACCTTATGAAATTAATTGTCCAATAATAGAATAAAAAACAGCTGGTAACACTTGCTACAATAGATTTGTGCAATTGGCATAATTTAAAAATAGTCTTGTATTTGGAAAGATTAGGCAAATCCGAAAAATGGTCTTAATTTAATCCCAAACCCGCTGTAGTAGCAACACGTTTGCAGACATTATCGCAGAAAAAAGAAAAACATAAAACAAAAAAATGAGAAAAATTATTAAAATTATTTGTGTTTATTTGGTTTTAATTTTTTTAAGTAACAGTTGTACACCAGACCATTTATTAATATCCGATATTGATTTCACAAGTGCAAGTATTAAAGAAAGGAAAGATAGAAGAGAATTTAATAATTATTTACCTACAAGTGTATTTAAAAAAGATATTGTTTTTATTATCTCATACCATACAGATTATATTGCAGGAATTGATTTGGGGTTTTCAAACAAGTGTTATGCTTTTACGAAAGGAAGCGTTATTGATAATGATTTATTAGAAAGTTCATATTCAATAAAACTAAATCGTCCTTTTACTTATAACAATAAAATAATAAGCGAAAATCAGAATTTATTAGAAATTGAAGGGTGGATTCAACATATAAATGCAACAGTATTCAATTTATTGATTTTTTCGGCGAAAATTTCATTAGGTGTTTTATAGCCAAATCTTTTTCTGGGTCTGTTGTTTAATGTATTAACTACTGTTTTTATTTGTTGTTCTTCGATGTTTTCAAAGTTAGATTTTTTAGGAAAATATTGTCTTATTAATCCGTTTAAATTTTCATTGGCTCCTCGTTCCCAGCTATGGTAGGGTTTGGCAAAATAATAATCGATATCTAAATCTTCTGCAATGGCCCGATGATTGGCAAATTCCTTTCCATTATCCGAAGTAATGGTCTTGATTATTGGTTTCCAATCTTTCAATAATTCAATTGTTTTCTGCTGTATTGCACTAGCTTCTTTGCTTTCTACTTTTCCCATAAAAAGTATTCCAGAGGCTCTGTCATTGATAGTTAGTAACGCTCCTTTGTGATTCTTACCAATGACCAAATCAATCTCTAAATCGCCCAATCTACTTTTCTTTTCTACAATCTTTGGACGCTCGCTAATATCGACCCTACCAATAATAAGTCCTCTTTTATCCTTTAAATGTCCTCTTTTTTTATACTTTTTACCCTTTGTCTCTAAGATGTTTATATAAGAGTCCTCCTTTGCGTTTATTTTCCCAAATATATTGATAGATTCTTTCTTTAGAAACCATTGCTCTTTTGTCAATTTTTGCTCTGCCAACAATTTGTTCAGGACTGTAATCTTGCTTTAAATAAAACAAAATATTTGCTTCAACTTCTGAGGTTAAAGTGCATTTTTTGATCTTAACCTTATGCCTGTTTAAAGCTTTTTTATCCGCCAAAACAGCTTTATAAACACCACTTCTTTGATCAGAATTACGTTTTATTTCTCGAGAAATAACTGATTTGTTTTTATCTACCAATTCAGCAATTTCGGAAATACTGATACCGGCATTTCTATATACTTCTATTTTGTATCTTTGTTCTAACGTTAAATGTGCCATCTATTTTGAGTGTTGCAACCCAAAGATATGATGATTTTTTCGCCAACTCTAGTGTTATTCTTTTGACCTAGGTCAAAAGAATAACACTAGAGTTTTTTTTCACGTTGCATTTATTACTTGAATCTAAGAAGACATAAAAAACCAAATATCAATATTTGAAAATTATCAAACATTTAATAATGGTAGTGCAGATAGAGTAATTGAATTCAGCCAAAATTTCAAAAACTTAAGTGTATTTAGTAATGATGATTATAAAATAACTTTTAATTGTAAAACGTCAGATAATAGGGCGTTTGAAAAAAATATTACTGTGAAATTTGAAAATTGAGAAAATAACGATCTGCCAACCGTTGTTTGGCAATATGGCGGGATTTGGCTTAATTTGATGATGGTCTTGTATTTGGGAAGTTTAGGTAAATCCGAAAATAAAGACTTAATTTAAATCCAAACCTCTTGTAGCAAGGGAACGTTATGCGACATTTAACCAAATGAGAATATTCAACTTGATAATGAAAAAAAGTAAATTGCAAGATAAAATATCGGAATCAAAATCCGAATTTGAAATACAAAATGCTGAAACGCTTTTTAATTATCTTAATTTGAAATTAGAAAATGCTGTGAATTATGAAGATTTATATAATTTGTGTTATACATTGTTTTGCACATTAGATATTCTACCTGAAAATTTAAAATCTCTAAAACTCACGAAAGAAGTTTTAGCTAAGACATTTATAAAATTAGTAGCAGAAAAAAATGTCACAAAATCTGACAACAAAAACAAATCTCAAGAATCTATATTTAGCGACATTTCGGATGAAAAACATTGGATAGAAAAAATTAGGATGCATATGATTGCTGATAAATGGCCGAATATAGAAAGTGCTAAAATGTTACTCGAAAGAAATTAACCTTAAAAAAGAAAAACGTCGCATAACACTTGCAACAAGAGGTTTGGGCATTTGGTTTAATTTAAAAATGGTCTTGTATTTGGAATGTTTAGGCAAATCCGAAAAATAAGGCTTAATTTAACCCCAAACCTCTTGTAGCAAGGGGACGTTATGAGATATCCATCAAGAAAATCCGTAAATGAAATTACCTTTTATAATTGAATCACTTCTTTTACTAACAATTGTGAGAGGCATAGTTGTGATTTTACACGAACTTGGACACGCAATTCCAGCAATCATATTAACAAAACAAAAAGTTTCTATATACATCGGCTCATATGGAAATCCAAAGAAAAGTATAAATTTCAGAATTGGACTTTTGGATGTGTGGTTAAGTTATGAAATGCTATCTTGGAAAAATGGTTTGTGTGTTCCATCAGCAGAAAATATTTCAATTAATAAACAAATTATTTATGTTTTAACTGGGCCAATTTGTTCTTCTATTTTTGCCACACTCTATTTGTATGTAGCACTTTTAAAAGGTTTTAGTGATTTATATTTGCTTTTCGCACTAATATTTTTCGCAATCTCAATATTAGATTTATTTGGAAATCTAATACCTGATAAAAAACCAATTGAGTTATTTGACAGAACTATAACTTACAATGATGGTTACACATTATCTAAGCTTTTTAAATACAGAAAATTTCCAAATAAATATGCTGAAGCAATTGATTTATTTAATAAAGAAGAATACAAGAAATCAATAAATCTTTTTAATTACTTTCTAAAGATGAAATTAAAAGATGAAAATATTTATCGATTAAATATCATTGCAAATATGCAAATCAAAAATTTTGAAAGAGCAAAAGAATTATTTGATAATTTTGAGCAAGAATTCAAATTAACTTCGGATGATTATTCAAATGGAGGGCTTATTTATAGTAGACTAAATATGAATGATGAATCCTTATATTTTTATAGTAAATCTATCGAACTAAACTCTGAAAATGTATATTCTTTAAATAACAAAGGTTTTACCTTGATTTTACTCGAAAAATATTCAGAATCAATTCCGCTTTTTGATAAAGCAATTGAAGTTGATGAATTTTTTGCTTATTCTTATAATAACAGAGGTCTTTCGAAAATTAAAACAGGAAGAATTAACGAAGGTTTAGCAGACATAGAAAAGTCTATTAAACTTGACAAAAATAATTCATATTCATATCGAAATCTTGGAATTTACCATTTTGATATTGGGGAAATAGAAAAAGCAAGAGAATTATTTTTGAAATCAAAAGAGTTAGACGAAGATACTCATATGATTGATGAACTAATTTTATCGACAAATATATCGTAGATATGGGCATCACATAACGCTTGTGGCTGTTGTACAACTAACTCTTAGTTTAATTTTGATTTATTTTTACAAATATCTAATTATAAACATGTTATACGTCGGTTAAATGCAATTTATGCATTTTGCATTTCTTGACCAATATTACTTATTTTTGAGTTGTGCAACAGCCACACTTGCTACAAGACATTTGGGCATTTGGTTTAATTTAAAAATGGTCTTGTATTTGGGAAGTTTAGGTAAATCCGAAAATAAAGGCTTAATTTAAATCTCAATCCTCTTGTGCAAGGGGAGTTGGAGTCAATACTATGAAAAAACGACGTAACATACTTATTATAATGTTTTTCTTTGTCTCTTTAGTTACTAAAGCACAATATCCATTCGAAAAAATTAAATCGATAAAGTTTAAAGAATATAAAGGATGGAAAACTATAGAAAATCCTAAAGATTCATTACCAATGTTGCGGGAAATCTTAATTTCTGAATTTGATACTAAAAAAACAATATTAAAAATTGAACAAACGTTTGCTTTTTCTTTAACAGACAGTATCGAATATAGCATATTAAAAGTCTACAGAAACAACAGAATGGTTAATAGATTTGAAATTAATACACAATCTATTTCAGAGCCTTTGCCTATATATGTTGAAGATATTAATGGAGATGGTTTAAAGGATTTAAAAATAATATTTCCAAATTATGGTTGTGGAAATTATAATGTTTATTGCCAAACTGCTATTTTATTTCAAAACAAAGACCAAACATTTAAAGAGTTTATTTATACAGATATGTATGAGAATTTTGAAAATAGACTTGAAAGAGATTTTAATAACGATGGAAAATATGAAATCATAACTCAAAGTTTTCAAAATTTCGGAAAACACAATTATTGGCTTTTTAACATTTATAACTACACTAAAGGAAAATTTGTAAATGTAAATTACCTTGCTGATTATCCAATTATGATTCCTTTGAATAGCCATAATGTAACGACAAAAATATCAAAGAAAAAGAGGAAAGAATTTGAAATTAAATCACCCTTAAAATAAATACTACTGCCAACACTTGCTAGAATAGATTTGTGCAATAGGCTTAATTTAAAAATGGTTTTGTATTTGGAAAGTTTAGGCAAATCCGAAAATAAGGCTTAATTTAATCCCAAAACCGCTGTAGTAGCAACTCGTTAGTGGTAACCTGAAAACAAATGAATCTTAATAGAAACTTCATTCATAAAGAAATATCGAAATATGGAAAATTAATTGTTCTCCTTATTTGCATTGTCTTTTTTATATATACACTCAAGAACTATGAGAGTGAGAGTAAAAAATATTTGGGTGGTGATTGTGTATGGACAATTGCTAAAACAATAAAGGCATATGGAGAAAATGAATACATTGGATATAAATATTTTGTAAATGGTAAACTTTTTTATAGCTCAGTTGGATATAATAGCATTCCTGCTGAACTAGATCATTTTTATTTAATTAAATATTCGAAGATTAAACCAGAGATAAATGAAATATATTTTGATAAGGAAATTACAGATAGAATCAAAATTCGAAAAACTGGATATAAGGTTATAAATGAAAATATAGGTCGCCATTAACAGCTACAATAGATTTGGACAATGGGCTTAATAAAAAGTTGGTTTTGTATTTGTGAGATTTGCTTCGCCTGTCCGCTACCGCTCGGGGCGCAAATCCGAGTAATGGGCTCAATTTAGCCGCAAATCCCCACTGGAGCTCGTTTGCAGCGAGTACCTGCATGAATTTGAATCACAGCGTTTGCAGCTACAGTTCATCTTTCGTAAAAATGCTTTAAAACGCTCTAAATATTAGATTACTTCTTTATCTTTAATTCATACCGATAAATTTTTTAGTACTGATGGAATTAATCATGATAGAATCGCCATTGATTTTTTTAAAGTCCAATGGTTTTACCTCATCTGCAGCACTACTTTCGATAATTAATTCAAGTTCGGCTATTTCGTCAGAGATTGTTCTTTCAATGTGAAGCGGGTAAATTGTATCAGAAACGGTGCTTTCAATAACTAAATCGGATTGAGCAATTAGTTCCCGCATTGATTCTTCATATTCCAAAAATTCTATTTCGTCAGAATCCGTAGCTTCTACAATTTTATTGCCTTCGATAATGATTTCTTTTATAGTTTTTGGATTATAGGCAATTACTGTTTCAGGATTAAAAACTTCAGCATTATTTGCCAAAGAAGGTTTTCCAAATTTTGCTGTACCATTAGTTTCTGTTAAAAAATCATCAGATAATGTGATGTTTTTAAATGAACGGTATGGCAGGTTAACTGTGTTTTTTGCATTAGAAATAGTTGAAAATGATACTAATACAACTCCTAAGATTAAAACTGAATTTTTCATGATTAATGTTTTTTGATTGATGATTGATGATTGATGATTGATGATTGATTGATGATTGATTTTTTAAAATGAGATACCATTATCAATGATATCTCATTTATAATTTCTTCGGTTTATTTTTTTAAAAGTTCGGCAGCTTCGTGAGCATTAGATAGTTCTGCAAATTTTAAAGCAGTAAACCCATTTTTGTCTTTTGCAGTAGAAACGGCACCTTTTGATAATAAAAATTTAATGATTTCGGTTTTGTTATAACGGGCTGCGACCATTAAAGGAGTCATTCCGTTTGAAACTTCATTTATATCTGTACCATATTCGATAAACTTTTTGACACTGTTTAAATCTCCTTTACAGATAGCAATACTCAAGGGAGAAACTGTTTCTGTGTATTCGGTTTTATGTAAACCATTTGAAAATGAATACTGATTTGATGCTGATAAAACACCTGTTGCTGTGATTAAAGCTACTCCTAAATAAACGATTGATTTTTTCATGATAATTAATTTTTTTTGATTGATGATTGATTAATAATTTGGATCATATAATAATATCCTATGCAAATATATGTCTTAAAAAAGGTATTGTGTATCACATAGTACTTAAAATTAACTTTTTATTAACAAGTGCAATTGTTTTATTGACTTTAACGCAATGAGATTCTTTAGCGGATATTCTAATAGTTTTGATTTTCTCTGAAAATTCTAAAGCCGTTTTGTACTCAGATCTTTTGTCTTAAATTTGCACAACTACAAGTGGCATGCACTGAAATGCAAAGGTTTCATGTTAAATAAAGAGCTAATGAAAGGTATAATTGTTGCTTTATGATTAGGTTTGACAGCAATTGTATTGGCAGAGTTTTTTTGCATGTTGCCAATCAAGTTAAATAAAGAGGAAGTGAAAAAAATGAAAAATACAGCTGGGAACTGGACTATTTGTGAGGAATGTCAGGGGCGTGGGCAAAAAAGACAAAGACTCAGCAAGAAAGTGAAACTTCGTTACCAGACGGCCGTCGATCAATTTGAAAAAACGAAAGAAGGTACCTTTCCAGTTCGTCCCAAGGGGCATTTATACCCATGTTTGAATTGTAACGGATCTGGTTTGCTTCCTGCTGCCAGCAGTCCTGTACCCAATAAAGAAAATTACCCGCATGTTGCAATTATTGGAGGAGGCATAGGAGGCGTGGCACTGGCTGTCGCTTGTTTGCACAGAGGAATTCCATTTACTTTATTTGAGCGTGATACTCATTTCGAAGCCCGGTCACAAGGCTACGGACTTACTTTGCAGCAAGCCAGTAAAGCGATTGAAGGACTGGGGATTTTTTCATTAGAAGAAGGAGTGGTTTCAACAAGGCATTTGGTACATACTACAGAAGGAAAAGTGATTGGGGAATGGGGAGTCCGAAAGTGGATACAGTCAGATTCGAAAACATCTCAGAAAAGATCAAATGTGCATATCGCACGGCAGTCCTTGCGTTTAGCTTTACTGGAACAGCTTGGAGGGCATAATGCAGTACAGTGGGGACATCTGCTAGTGGATTTGAAACAATCGGAGGGAGAAGGCGTTGATTTAAGTTTTTTGGTAAAAGGCGAAATAAAAAATTGCAGTGCAGATCTTGTGGTAGGGGCTGACGGTATCCGCAGTTCCGTGCGAAAACTGCTGATTGGCGAGGAAATTGCTCCTTTGCGTTACCTTGGCTGTATTGTAATATTGGGTATTTGTCCTTTGCAGGCTTTGGAAGATAATAGCAGTTCTTTACTGGACTCGGCAACTGTATTTCAAACGGCTAATGGTCATGAAAGGATTTACATGATGCCTTATACATCAGATTCGGTGATGTGGCAGCTTAGTTTTCCAATGACCGAAGAAGAAGCCAGGACATTAAGTGCAAAAGGCACTCAGGCACTCAAGGAAGAAGCATGCCGCAGAACCCAGTGGCACGATCCCATACCACAGATATTAGAGGCTACATTAGAAACTCAGATTTCAGGTTATCCGGTATATGACCGGCAATTACTAAAGCCAGAATTGCTGAAGAAAGCAGGACAGGTTACACTAATTGGCGATGCTGCCCACCCAATGAGTCCATTCAAAGGACAGGGAGCAAATCAGGCCTTACTGGATGCGCTCATGCTGGCTCGGACAATCACAAGAGAATGCCGGCCTTTATCGCAATGGAGGAAAGCGGGTATTAGAGAAAGTGTTCTGACGGAATTTGAAGCAGAAATGTTAAAGCGAAGTGCTGTCAAAGTAAAAGATTCAGCCGATGCAGCAGAGTTCCTGCATTCCGAAATTGTGCTTCATGAGGGTGATGAGCCGAGAGGGCGGTGTTTAAAGAAAAAATGAAGCATAAAAAAAATCCTTAATTTCTTAAGGAGTTTCTTGGTGGGCTGTCAGGGATTATAATCGAACACTTGATACCTATTTTGATGTTTTTTGAAAGTATAAAATTATGCATTTGATTACTAATATAGGACTAAATTAAAATTTTCTTTGCCCATTCTGCTATTGTCAAACTAGGACGACCAAGAATAGTCATAACATCATCCTTAACGACCGTTTGTGCTTGCATCATGCCAGCCTTTGCCAAATTCTGCGTAATTCTTGCACTTTCCATTGTGTATCAACCAATTTCTAATTTAGAATTAGAAGAAAAGGTTATTAGTTAGCAGAAGACTGATTCAGTTTGCAGTGAATCTATTGGTTTCAATTTTATACTGTTTGATTTGTACTAGAATGAAGGAGGCTCACCTTTTTTTAATAAGATTCTGCGAGGCATAAAAAATTTAATCAAAACATCATATTCATACAGGAGAGATTTGCAAAGTGACTTATAGCTTTGCAGTAATTTTAAATTTATCTTTTGAATATGGCACACAATACTTTCATAAATAAAAAACTTGTTTTCAATAAAGTTTATGAACAAAATTGGAAAGCGCTGTATGTTTTTGCTTTTAATATTATGAAGGATAAACAATCGGCTGAAGATATTATTCAAGAGATATTTATCGATTTTTGGCTGCGAATGAATGAAACTGATATACAAAATTTTACCGCTTATTTATTTCAGGCTGTTAGAAATCAGTGTGCAAAAAAGCTTAAGTCCAAAAAATTAACAGCTTTTGAGCTAGAGATTTTTGAAGAAGTGTTACAGTTAATTGAAGAAGAACCAGCCATTGAACTTTCAAAAGAACTATTAATCGAGGAAGTGAAACAAAAGGCTTGTGAAATTTTACCTAAAAAATGCCTTGATATTTTTACGCTTAGATTTTATGATAATATGACCATTAAAGAAATTGCGGAACAAAAGAATTTATCGATCAGTACTGTTGAAAATCAGATAAATAAAGCTCTTAAATTATTGAAGGCTGGGGATAATTACCGCATTAAATTATTAGGCCTGCTTATTGTCTGTTCTTCGCTGTAATCTCTTTTGCTGTTTTTTGTTAAGAATGTTAACAAATTGTAATCCTTATTATATTTTATAGGTGCTAGCTCCTTTTCGTGTACTATACTAATAAAGAACTTATTTTAAAATAGTACACATGGGTAAACAATACAGGCATCTTTTTAAAAGATACAGCGAAGGCAAATCTTCAGAAAAAGAAGCAAGAGCGGTAAATACTTATTTTTCCAAAATACAAGAGTATGGTATTAAGGAATCCAATATTGATACTGATGCTGTGGGACAGCGTATCCTATTTAGAATTGAAAAAAAATTAGGACAAAAAAAGATGACCAATTTTTACAGAATGATTGCATCTGTAGCAGCTATTATTCTTTTGGGAACTTTGTGGCTTACTTTCAATTCTGTTTTTAATACCAACCACTATATTACTGTTGCTGCCAAATTTGGTGAACAAAAAAAAATGATGCTGCCCGATTCGTCAATTGTTTACTTAAATTCTGGGAGCAGTATTATCTATCCTGAACATTTCGGAGAAAATTCAAGAGCTGTCAGCTTGAAAGGAGAAGCTTACTTTGAGGTAATGCATAAAGAAAAACATCCCTTTATAATTTCATCCAATCATTTTAAAACTCAGGTTTTAGGAACTCGATTTATCGTAACAAATTACGAAAAAGGGATTCCTTCGGTAACGGTAGTGTCTGGAAAGGTTCAGGTTACAGATCTGCATTCTTCAAATTCAGAGATTATTACTAAAAATCAAAGGGTTATTTATGATGATAAGACAGGTTCTTTAGTTAGATACAATACTATAGAATCTTCAGATTATTTGGCATGGAAAGACGGCAGGGTCTTTTTTGATCATGCCAATATAGATCAAGTACTGCTGACACTTCAAAGAAAGTACAATGTTGTTTTAAAACTAGATTCACCTCTTTATCAGTGCAATACCATTAGTGGTAATTTCTCTGGAAATAATATAGAAAAAATCTTAAATGCTATTCGTTTCATTAACGATATGGATTTTGTTATAACCAAAAAGGACACTATAAATATAAGACTTAAACCCTGTAAAAACTGATGCCTATGAAAAGATGAAATATTACTTAACTATGTAAAGACAAAAAACCCGAACATGGCGGCCACCAATTATCGGGTTGTATTAATTGAAAATAATTAACATAAAACAAATATATTCAAATTATGTATCTTGTAACAAAAAAAAATAACAATAAAAAGAAGGTCTTATTCTTTTTATTGGCTGCTTTATTGACACAGCTGACATTTGCGGAAGCAATTAAATCGCAAAGTACAGAATCTACCCCTGTATCAGTTTCAAAAAATGTTTATGAGCTTAAATCATTGTTTAAGGCTATTGAAAGTCAAACTGATTATTCTCTTCTATATACAGATGAAGTAGCAGAACTAAAAACGCAGACTCCTGTAAGTTCTGGGACACACACATTAGCAGTATTGCTTAAAGAGGCAGCGGCTAAGTTCAAAGTTGTTTATCAAATAAATGATGGTTTAATTACTTTTAAGCCAAATACTTCCATTAGAGATAAAACAATGCCTGTTTTAGCAAAACAGATAAAAATTTCAGGTAAGGTTACCGATAATTCAGGCAAGCCAATCCCAGGAGCTTCAATCCTTGTTGAAGGAACATCGTTTGGAGTTCAAACTGATTTTGATGGCAGTTATATTATTGAGGCAGAAGAAGGCCAAATTCTCGTTTTCTCTTGTATAGGATTTAAAACGATTAAAAAAACGGTTGGACAGGAAAATAAAATCAATGTAATTCTTACCGAAGAAGCAGAAATGCTAAAGGAATTGGTAATAACGGCATTGGGTATCAAAAGAGAAGAAAAAGCACTTGGTTATGCTATGCAAAAAGTACAGGGTTCTTCTGTTCAAACGGTCAAAGGGATTGACGTTGCGACTTCTTTAACAGGAAGGGTTGCTGGTTTACTGGTAAAAAACAGCACTGAGTTTGCCGAAGCTCCAACAGTAGAGCTGCGTGGAGAAAATGCATTATTAGTTATAGACGGTGTGCCGTATGGAAATATGACGCTTAGAGATATTCCTGCTGATGATATAGAAAGTTTGAACGTGCTTAAGGGCGCAACCGCCTCGGCTCTATACGGTTATAGAGGCGCAAGTGGAGCAATTGTAGTAACAACAAAAAAAGGCAGAGATAAGAAGGGACTTGCAGTTTCTGTAAACAGCAGTACAATGTTCACTGCTGGTTACTTAGCTATTCCTAAAACGCAAACTGTTTTTGGAAGACAGATAGATGCAGTCACTAATATTTATAAAGGAACTGGCTCTTGGGGTGTACCAATGGAGGGGCAGAATGTTATCCAGTGGGATCCCATTAGTAAAGCAAATAAGCAGATGCCATATCTTGCGACCGGAAAGGATAATTTTAAGAATTTCTTAGAACAGGGCTATATTCTTAATAATAATTTTAGCTTAACCCAGCAAGGCGAACATGGCAGTATACGATCTTCTGCTACTTGGGTATCCAATAAAGGACAGTATCCTAATTCTCAATATGATAAATACACTTATACTTTGGGCGGTGATATAGATATGGATAAGTTCAAATTATCATCTTCAGTATCCATAAACAAGCAGACTTCGCCTAATATTGGATTTAATGGTTACAAAGGTTATGACCCAATGTACAGCATACTGATTTGGTCTTCTCCAGATTATGATTTAAGAGATTACAAAGATTATTGGCTTGTGAAAAATGAAACACAAAATAATAGTTATACAGGTACAAATAACAATCCTTATTTTGACAGATATGAAAGGCTGCATAGTATTGATCGTCAGGTTTTCAACGGTTTTGTTTCGGGAACTTATGAATTGGTACCAGGATTGAATGCTGTTTTAAGAACAGGTTTTGATACTTACAATAATAAGCAGGTTATACGTATATCTAGAGGATCACTTCAAGGAGCTGGTAATTCTACTGTTATTTTAAACGGTTCTGAGATTTGGGGAGAATCGCTAAAAGGTTCGTACAATGAAGGTATGGGAAGTGGTTATAGTTCAAACACCGATTTTATTTTGACCGGAAATAAAAAAATTAAGGACTTTGATATTGAGAGCCTCTTTGGAGGGACTATTTATTATACCGAAGATCAAGGTATTGAAGCCAGAACCCAAGGTGGTCTTACTATCCCAGGTTTTTATTCATTAAAATCGTCAGTTACTAGTGCCCTTGTAAATTCGACAATTTACAAGAGACAAGTTAATAGTTTGTACGGAAGACTTGCGGGATCATGGAAAAGTATACTGTTTCTTGAAGGTACTTTAAGAAACGACTGGAGTTCAACTTTGCCAAAATCTACACGTTCATACCTATACCCGTCTATATCCAGCAGTTTTATGGTTTCTGAAATTTTACCAAAATACGATTGGTTGTCTCTTTGGAAATTTCGTGGTTCTTGGACATCGTCAAAGACACCAGCAGGTGTTTACGATTCCAATTCGGTATACAACATAACAACAAATGCCTGGGGTAGTTCTAATTCTGCCTCATATCCAGATACAGTAAGAGGAAATGAAGTAGCACCAGAGTCTTCAAGTACTTGGGAAGTGGGTACAGCTGCAAATCTGTTCAAAAAGCGGGCTTCCTTAGATTTTACCTTTTATTCCAAAAGAATGTTTGACTTTTTGAAAGCGACAAGTGTAAGCAGTGCATCTGGTTTTAGCTCCAATTATACTAACATAAACGAAGAAATTACCCGAAGAGGTTTTGAACTTACACTAAGTGTCACACCTGTAAAAACTACAGACTGGCAATGGGATCTAACGGCCAATTGGTCTAAATACGCACGTTATTATACAAAATTAGATCCGCAGTTTTCTGCTGATAAGCCTTGGGTAAAAGTAGGCAAGAGAGCAGATGCATTTGTTTTGAATGAATTCCTGAAAGATGGAAAAGGTAACATGATTTATGAAAACGGACTGCCTGTATACTCATCGTATGAATCAGTACATGGATACGCTGATCCAGATTGGATATGGGGTTTAACATCATCACTTCGATATAAAGACTTTACTTTAAACATTTCTATGGACGGCAGAGTTGGAGGTTTAGCCCAAACAACTACCGAAATGTATATGTGGCAATCTGGCAACCATCCTGATTCGGTAAACGATATTCGATATAAGGACGCTACTACGGGTACAAGTAATTATTTGGGCGATGGAGTGAAAGTGGTTTCTGGGAATGTAATTTATAATTCTTATGGAGAGATAACCAGTGATACTCGTCAATATGCAGCCAACGATGTATATGTAACTTATGAAAACTATGTTAAAAGAGTCCATAAAGGGAATGCTTGGGGTGGGACACCTTCTCCTTACGATACATACAGTACAACCTTCCTGAAACTAAGAGAACTTTCTTTAACTTATAATGTTCCGCAGACGGCATGCCATTTTATTAGAGCTAAGAATGCTTCTATATCTGCTGTGGGGCAAAACTTATTTCTTTGGGCCAAAGATTTCAAATATTCAGACCCTGACGGAGGCTCTGATAATTTTAGCGATCCATCTCAACGATTTGTAGGCTGTAATGTTAAACTTGAATTTTAAATTGATTAAAAGCAACAAATAATTTAAAACTATAGATATGAAAAAAATTATCACCGCTATTGCAGGGATACTTATATTGGCAGGCTGCAGTAATTTTGATGAAATTAATACAAACCCCAATACTCCAACTCAAGTAAGTGCTTCTTTGTTATGCACAAACATTATCCTGAGCATTGCTAAATATCAGGGTGCTGATTCGAAAGAATATATTTCTGAAAATGCCTTGCCAAAATATGTTGGTTATGCGAATGAAGGACAATTGGGAACCCAGTATAATTTTATAACAAATTCAAGCTTCAATAAGATGACAATTTTGCCGGATATTGATAAAATGCTGGAATTTGCGAAAGGGGATCCAGCAGAAAATTCATATAAAGGAGTCGCTCATTTTATACGGGCATATACTTTTTACCTGCTCACCATGAAAATGGGAGATATTCCATACAGTCAGGCTAACCAAGGAAGTCAGGGCAATTATAAACCGAAGTACGATCTGCAGAAAGATGTATTCATTGGCATTCTTAATGAATTAGAATTGGCAAATGCAGATTTTTCTAAAGGAGCTTCTTTTCAAGGAGATCCAACTGTCTTTCAAGGAGATCCAACTAAATGGAAAAGAGCCTGTAATGCATTTGAACTTAAGGTTCTAATGAGTTTAAGTGCTAAAGAAAACGATGTTGATTTAAAAATTAAACAAAGATTTTTAGCTATTGTTAATGACAATGTCTTACTGGAAAAAGCTTCTGATTATTTTGGTCTGGAGTACGGCAGCATAAATTCACATCCTTTATATAGTACTAACGATATGTTTACAGGAAGAACTCTTTTGAGTACAACAGTTGTTAAAAACCTTAAAGAATTGAAAGACAAGCGTCTTTTTTATTTTGGAGAACCTTCTGCTTCTCAGTTAATTGCCGGATATGCCTCTAATGATATGGAAGCATACATAGGCGTGAAAACATCATTAGACTATGGACTGATGAATGCCAATTATAGCAAAGGAAATTATTCTAAAATAAATTTAAGGTATCAGACAAAACAGAATAGTGAGCCGAGAAGAATGCTCACTTATGCCGAGCAAGAACTTATTCTGGCAGAAGCACGTATTAAGGGATGGATAAGTACCGGCAGTGCACAGCAGTATTATGAAAATGGAGTTAGAGCGGCTCTAACAAATGTTATGAGCACAGATGCTTCCTTTGCCCACGGAAATCCAATTATGCAAAGTGATATTGATAACTATTTTGCAGGAAAAGCATCATTTGCTTCGGATAAAGACAGCCAGCTCAAACAAATCTGGCTGCAGCGTTACCTCCTTAATTTTTTAGTTGATGCTGAAACGGCTTATTTTGAATATAGAAGAACAAAATATCCTGACTTTGAAATTGATCCAGTTACCAATCTAAATGTTAAGAGTCCTGCTGATTTACCAGTAAGATATTTATATCCATCTTCGGAGTTGAATTATAATAGTCAAAATTTGAATGAAGCTTTGAACAGACAGTATGGTGGTTATGACGAAATTAATAAAAAGATGTGGCTGTTAGCTGATTAGCAATAAGTTTTTTAAATCAATTAGTTAGTTTTTTTTGACGCTGTTCTATTTATTTGGAGCAGCGTTTTTTAAAATATTAAAAAGGATTTTCTTGATGAGCATTTTTTTGGAAGTGCCTATTGAGATTGTTTAAAGGAAAAATAATTTTAAAATATTGAAAATCAATCGAAGTAACCATAAAACTAAGAACATGAAAAAAATAAAATGGCTGGTATTACTCATTTGGGCATTTCAGATTAATGCTCAGAACATAAAGATGATGACTTATAATGTTCGTCTGGATTTAGCAAGTGATAGGGAGAATGACTGGACACACCGAAAGGATTTTTTTACTGCCCAGATTCAGTTTTATGACCCAGATATTTTTGGGGTTCAGGAAGCGTTACCAAATCAGGTAAATGATATTGCAGCAGCTCTTCGTCAATATAATTTTGTCGGTATAGGAAGAGATGGTGTTGAAAAAGGGGAGTCATCAAATATTTTTTACAAGCATAAGCGTTTTAAAATGCTATCGAGCAATACTTTTTGGCTCTCGGAAACGCCCAACGAAATTTCAAAAGGCTGGGATGCCGCTTATGCAAGAGTGTGTACCTATGCTTTATTTAAGGAATTGAAAACTAAACAGCTTTTTTGGGTCTTTAATACTCACTTAGATCATATTGGAGTTCAGGCGAAAACAAATGGAATAAAGCTTATTCTTTCAAAAATAAAAGAGTTAGACAAAAAAATATATCCAGTAGTTTTTATGGGAGATCTTAATTCTGAACCCGCATCTGAAGTAATTTCAATTTTAAAACAGGAGATGAAAGACACCCGCGATCTTTCCGAGGTAAAAGCTTTTGGACCTTCTGGCACATTTAATGGTTTTAAGCACAATGAACCAGTAACCGTTTTACTGGATTATATTTTTATATCCGATGACAGCAAATTAAAAGTGAAAAAATTTGCTGTTTTAAGTGACTCAAAAGATCTAAAATATCCATCAGATCACTTGCCCGTTTATATTGAGCTGGATTATAAATAGGCTAAAAAATTTTGATAACAGAAGTACTAATGCTTCGGCAGAATCTTTCAATGCCAAAATAAAAGCTTTTAGATCTCAGTTGAGAGGTGTAAGAAATGTAGAATTTTTCCTTTTAGGCTCACTAATATTTATGCTTAATTTTTTACTGCTCCACAGATTTACTGCTATATATTCTTGCTTTCGTTTTATAAAAAATATTTTAGATGTTTTTTTAAATTATTTTGACACTCATCAAAATTTTAATCGATTAAAACTTTGTCTTAGTATATCAAAACAGCCCATACTTCTACTTTATTATTTAATCCCAACCTTTAATTATTCCTTTGAAGAAAACAAGGAAATAAATATATAACTCAAATGTCATATTAGAATATATACCTCAACATTATTCATTAAATAATACCAATACGACTTATTAAACACAACTACTTTTAGTAACACAAAACGAATTCTTTATTATCAAAGCTAAAAAAGATTTTCTCTTTTTGAAGCTTAGCCCCAGACAATTTATTAAAAAAATGAGTTGTGCTAAATACATAGTATGCTTCCGAAAAAGATAAAAACATCTGGTAGCTGTTATAGGCAAAGTAATAAATGAAGAAGTAGGAAGGTTACTGGGAGCCAAATCAATATGTATAAAATAGTTGTTTTTTTTGTGGTATTATCTTGGTCTATTGTATCACAAGCTCAAGTGAATCAGGAAGTTCAGGATACGATTAAAAAAGGATATGCTGTAGGCAAAATTCAAATTGCAAATCCAAAGACCATACTGGCAGCTTACACTTATGATCCCACAACTGATACGTATATTTACACCAATTCGGCTGAAGGGTTTAATATTAATTATCCAATTATTTTAACTCCTGCTGAGTATGAAGATATAATGTTGAAAGAGTCCATGAGCGATTATTTCAAGAAAAAAGTAGATGCTATAGACGGAATAAAATCAGGTAGTCAAGCAACCAAAAAAGATTTATTGCCCAGATATTATATAAAATCAGGTCTTTTTCAATCCATTTTTGGAAGCAATACTATTGATGTTAAACCCACAGGATCTGTAGAAATTGACTTGGGTTTATTATACACCAAACAAGATAACCCCTCATTTTCCCCGAGAAACAGAACTAATCTTTCTTTTGATTTTAGCCAAAGAATCAATTTGAGTTTAATGGGTAAAGTGGGTACGCGACTAAAAGTGAATGCTAATTTTGATACTCAATCTACATTTGCATTTCAAAATTTATTCAAATTAGAATATACTCCCGATGAAGACGATATTGTTAAGAAAATTGATGTTGGAAATGTAAGTATGCCATTAAACAGCACTTTAATTACTGGTGCTCAAAATCTATTTGGTGTTAAAACAGAATTACAATTTGGCAAAACGACTGTAACGGGTGTATTCTCCCAACAAAAATCAGAAACCAAAAGTGTGGCGGCCGAAGGTGGTGGAGCCGTTCAGGAATTTAGTATCTATGCTCTAGATTATGACAGCAACAGACACTTCTTTTTATCCCAATATTTTAGAAATAAATATGATGCGTCGCTCAAAAATTATCCTTTAATAGACAGCAGAATACAAATCTCCAGAATAGAAGTCTGGGTCACCAACAAACAAAGCCGGGTAAGTACAACTGCCAATAATTTAAGGAATATTATTGCTCTTCAGGATTTAGGGGAATCCCAATTAACAGGCCTTACAGATAGTCAGTTGGTTGTTTTAGATCCGTCAACAGGGATGTTTAATAATGCTGTCAATTCTCCATCTGACAACTCAAATAATGATTATGATCCTGCTCAGATAAAATCGGGAACTGGACTGCTTAATAGCAAAATACGTGAAATAGCGACTTCCAATTCTGGATTTAATGTGACAGTAAGAGAAGGCCAAGACTATTCAAAACTAGAAAATGCAAGAAAATTGAGTGCAACTGAATATACCTTAAATAAACAATTGGGTTATATTTCTCTGCAACAGAAACTTGCAAATGACGAAGTTCTGGCAGTAGCCTATCAATACACCATAGGCGATGAAGTGTATCAAGTTGGAGAATTCGCAAATGATGGTGTTGATGCAACTGTAGTAACTTCGGAAACCGTATCAACACAAAGTTTAGTTCTAAAAATGCTAAAAAGCAGTTTAGTCAATCTAAAAAATCCCGTTTGGAATTTGATGATGAAAAATATTTATCAAATTCCAAGTGCCTATCAAGTGAAGCAGGATGATTTTAAATTCAATATACTGTACTCTGATCCTTCTCCCTTAAATTATATTAGTCCGGTAACTTCCTTTCCATCAAATCCAGCTATCGAAAATAAAGTAGCCGAAACACCCTTGCTTAAAGTTTTTAATTTAGATCGTCTGAATTCTAATAATGACCCGCAAACTGGCGGAGATGGTTATTTTGATTTTGTATCAGGATTAACAATTGATGCACAAAATGGAAGAATAATTTTTACCACCAAAGAACCTTTTGGCGAACTCATTTTTAAAAAATTATCAAATACCACAGGTGAAGATTATAATGACACTTCTACATACAATGCCAACCAAAAAAAATATGTTTTTCGAAGCCTGTACAGCAATACTCAAACCACAGCATTATTAGATAGTGATAAGAACAAATATTTATTAAAAGGAAAATATAAATCAACAGGATCAGATGGTATTTCTGTAGGTTCTACCAATATCGCAAAAGGATCTGTTATTGTTACTGCCGAAGGAAGAACTCTAGTGGAAGGAATTGATTACAGTGTAGATTATCAATTGGGAAAAGTACATATATTAGACGCTTCTCTTCTGGCCTCCAACGCTGCTATTACGGTTACGTTAGAAAACAATTCAACTTTTGGACAGCAAACCAAAAGTTATATAGGATTAAATATAGATCATAAAATATCCGATAATTTTACCATTGGTGCAACTTATCTAAAATACACCGAAAAACCCTTTACTCAAAAATCAAGTTATGGCCAAGAATCAGTCAATAATACTATTTTTGGATTCAATACCAATTTTTCCAGCGAAGTCCCATTTTTGACCCGATTAGTCAATAAATTGCCTAATATAGATACCGATGTACCTTCGAATATTTCGGTAAAAGGAGAAGTTGCTTTTTTAAAGCCAAATACTTCAAAAGCAAGTGATTTTCAAGGGGAATCTACTATATATGTTGACGATTTTGAAAGTGCTGCTTCTGAAACTGATTTAAGCTCTCCTTCTTCATGGGGTTTATCATCAACACCCGCAAATAATTCGGTAAGTACCTATGGTTTTAATGAAAGTGCAAACGATTTGAGTTATGGTTTCAAAAGAGCAAAATTATCTTGGTATACAATTGATCCTATTTTTTTTACATCAAAACCTTCAGGCATTTCAAATGATGATATCTCCCTGAATTCCACCAGAAGAATTTATAAAGAAGAATTATATCCTAATACAAGTACTGCTGATGGACAAACACTAGTAGTCAGTACTTTTGATTTGAGTTATTATCCTTCCGAAAGAGGTTCTTATAATAATGATTCTGATTTTGCAACAACTCCAAGAGAAAATTTCGGAGGAATAATGCGATCATTAAGTTCAACAAATTTTGAGCAGGGAAACGTACAATACATCCAGTTTTGGGTTTTGGATCCCTATGTAGGAAACAGCAAAACAACTCAGGAGAATTCCGGTAAAATTTATTTCAATTTAGGAGAAATTTCAGAAGACATTCTCAAAGATGGAAGAAAACAATATGAAAACGGACTCGGTCCAGATCAAATACTAGTAAGCCCGCAAGGAATATGGGGCGACGTTCCTGCATCGCAATCCCTGACTTATGCCTTTGATACAGATTCAGGAAATCGAGCCAATCAGGATATTGGTTTAGATGGTTTAAAAAACAGTCAGGAAGCCACAGTATATACTAATTTTGCTTCCGAAACCGATCCAGCAGCAGATGATTACACCTATTATTTAAATACTTCGGGAAACGTTTTAGACCGATATAAAAAATACAATGGTACCGATGGGAATTCCGCCGTTAGCACAGATGATGCCAATAGAGGATCTACAACCCTTCCGAATGTTGAAGATATCAATAGTGACAGCACTATGAATACCATTAATGCATATTACGAATACAGCATTGATATGAAACCTAATATGGAAATTGGCACCAATTATATAACCGATATAAGAAATACCCAAGTAACATTACCCAATGGCAATACAACCGAAGCCAGATGGATCCAGTTTAAAATCCCTGTTTCTCAGCCTGAGAATACAATTGGAAGCATTTCTGATTTTACATCAATACGTTTTATGCGAATGTTTATGACTGGTTTTAGTGAGCCGATAACCGTTCGTTTTGGTTCTTTAGATTTAGAAAGAGGAGAATGGAGAACCTATACAAATTCGTTAGATTATGATGATACAAACGTAACAGATGACAATACCAATCTTGATGTGTTAGCGATAAACATTGAAGAAAATGATGGGAAATGCCCCATTAATTACATACTACCACCAAGTGTAGAGAGACAGCAATCTTATAGTGGCAACACCGTCATATATCAGGACGAACAATCTTTAGGTCTAAAAGTCTCAGGAAAAGGATTAGAACCCAATGATTCAAGAGCAGTTTATAAAAACATTAGTATTGATATGCGTCAATATAAAAAACTGAAAATGTTTTTACATGCCGAATCTTTAACAGATGAAATAGCCCTTGCAGACAATCAAATGGTTGGCTTTATTCGTTTGGGAAATGATTTTACAGAAAATTTTTATCAGATAGAAATTCCATTGAAAGTTACAAAACCATCTAAATGTGCTCCTTTAAGTGCCGAAGTGGTATGGCCAGATGAGAATCAAATAGACTTGTCCTTAGAATTATTGTCTAAATTAAAAATGCTGTACAAAAAAATAGATACAAGTGATTTACCTGCTGATGGCGTTTATTATCTAAGTGAAGATGATGAAAAGTTGGATTCCTCTCTCAAAGACAAAGTCAATAAATTAAGATTAGGTGTAAAAGGGAGTCCAAATTTGGGATCAGTCCGGACTTTAATGGTTGGTATTAAAAGTAATGCTCTACATCAAGATATACAAGGAGAAGTTTGGTTTGATGAATTGCGATTGGCAGAAATGGATAATTCAGGTGGTATGGCGACAGAGGTGAATATCGATACGAATTTGGCCGATTTTGCAACTGTATCAGCAACTGGAAAGATGAGTACTATGGGTTTTGGGTCTTTAGAACAAAGTTCAACAGAAAGAACTCAGGAAGATGTTGAACAATATAATCTAGTCACCAATGTCAATTTTGGAAAATTATTGCCCAACAAATGGGGGGTTCATTTACCTTTTAATTATTCATCAGGTGAAGAATTTATCACACCAAAATACGATCCTGAAAATCCAGATATTACCCTTCAAACCATGTTGGATGCTACCGAAAATGCACAAGAAAGGGCTAATATTAAAAACAGAGCAGTTGACTATAAAAAAAACACCAGTATCAACTTTATAGGTATTCGTAAAGAAAGGAGTCCAAACCAGAAAGTACATATTTATGATATAGAAAATTTTTCATTTTCTCAAACTTACAGTGAAACACTTCGTCATGATTATGAAAGAGAAAGTTATACAGATCAAAAGAGTGGTACTGCTTTAAATTATGACTTTAGCACTCAACCCAAAAATATTGAACCTTTTAAGAAAACTAAATTCATGCAAAAAAGTAGTTATTGGAAACTATTAAGTGATTTTAATTTCAATTATTTACCTTCCAATATTACTTTTAATACCAATATTATAAGACATTACAATCGACAACAATACCGACAAGTTGATGTCGAAGGAATTGCTTTGGATCCATTGACCAGTAGGGATTTTGAATTCAATTATCAATATGGCTTTAATTTTAATTTGACCAAATCTTTAAAATTAAATTATATGGCATCTTCTAGTAATATTGTAAAAAACTATCTAAACAATGACAATGAACCTATTGATATGTTTAAAATTTCTGAAAATTATTGGAATATTGGAGACCCTAATAAACACACCCAACAGTTTGTTTTAAACTATGAAATTCCATTGTCTAAAATTCCTGCATTCAGTTTTGTAAAAGCTAATTTGTCGTACACTGGAGATTATAATTGGCAACGATCCTCTGAAGCATTGTCTAAAATCGAAGTTGACGATAGTACCTATAATTTAGGAAACACGGTTCAAAATGCAAGTACCACCAATTTGAATATGACTCTAAATATGGAATCCTTTTATAAATACATTGGTATCTCAAAAAGCTCTAACACAACTGTAGCAACCTCAAAAAAAACAGTTCCAAAGCCTGGAGAAAAGATGCTTAAAGCTAATGTATACAAAAAAAACAACCGTAATTTATTTTTAGAAAGTTTATATGGAGTATTAACCAGTATCAAAAATGTAAATCTAAGTTTTGCAGAGAATAAAGGAACTGTTTTGCCTGGTTATCTTCCAACAACCAACTTTTTTGGCTTTTCAAAACCTACTTTAGGTTTTGTATTTGGAAGTCAAAGCGATATTCGGGAAGAAGCTGCTAAAAAAGGATGGCTTACCAATTATGCTGATTTTAATCAAAATTACACCACTACAAACAATCAAGTATTTAAAGGTTCTGTCAATGTAGAACTAGCTCCTGATTTTAAAATTGATTTTTTAGCCAGTAGACTCTATTCCGAAAATTTCTCGGAGCAATATGATGTGACCAATGGTCATTACAACTCCAGATCGCCTTATACTTCTGGCGCTTTTTCAATTTCTACAGTATTGATAAAAACAGCCTTTTTAACTAGTGATGAAAATGGTTCTGCTGCCTTCGATGATTTTAGAAATAATAGATTAACAATAGCTAACAGACTTGCCACCCGAAGAGGAATTAATTTAAATAATCCAAGTAATATTGGGACCGATGGTTTTCCAATAGGATATGGCAGTTCAAACCAAGCTGTGTTATTATCTTCCTTTTTATCTGCTTATACAGGAAGTAATCCTGAAAACGTTTCGTTAGGAATTTTTAGAAGCTTTCCAATTCCAAACTGGTCTATTAAATACAATGGTTTAATGCGGTATAATTTTTTTAAAAAAACATTTAAACGCTTTTCACTACAGCATAATTACCAGGCATCCTATACTGTTAATGCTTTCAATTCCAATTATAATTACACAAAAAATTCAACGGGTGTAGATGAGAATGGAAACTATTACAACCTTACCATAATGTCGAATGTAGCATTGATAGAACAATTTAACCCCCTTATAAAAGTAGATCTTGAATTGAAAAACTCCTTTAAATTATTAACACAAATCAATAAAGACAGAAGTTTGTCTATGAGTTTTGATAATAATTTATTGACCGAAGTACAAGGATTGGAATATGTTGTTGGTCTTGGATATCGAATAAAAGATGTTGTTTTTTCATCAAAACTGGCAGATAATCCAACGGGTATTATCAAAAGTGATATTAATATAAAAGCCGACTTGACATTGAGAGAAAATCAAACCATTGTACGTTATTTGGATTATGACAATAATGAATTAGTTGGCGGTCAAAATATTTGGACTCTGAACGCCACCGCTGACTATTCCCTAAGCAAGAACTTAACCATTGTCATTTATTACAATCATTCTTTTTCTAAACCTGTTATTTCTACTTCGTACCCATTGACCAATATTACTTCAGGAATTACTTTGCGCTATACTTTTGGAAATTAAATTTTAAAACTGCACAAAGAAATCGGCAGTACTCAAAATTCCCATCGATAAAATCATCATCAGAGTAGATAAAATAAGACCAGACTTCTACTTCTTTTTTTTATCCTTCCCATTAATCATTCCTTTGACCTATAAAACTCAAAGAAATGAAAAAAATAATCATAACAATACTCCTTACTTTTCAAGTTATCCTTGCTTTCGCACAGGAACAGGAAAAAAACTCAAAAATATGGAGTCTCGAAGATTGCATTGCATACGCAATCAAAAATAACATTACGGTAAAACAGGCACAGCTTACGGAAAACAGCAGTGAAATCAATTACAAACAATCCAAATATGAACGTTTACCAAGTATCACTGCTAATGCTTCTCAAAGCATGAATAATGGAAGTAGTATTGACCCAATTACGAGTAGTTATGTGACTCAATTAGTACATTCAACAAGTGCTGGAGTTAATGCTTCGGTAACTTTGTTCAAAGGAAATTACATCAATAATACGATTAAACAGAACGAACTTTTAGTAAAACAAAATGAGTTTTTTGTTTCCGAGGCTAAAAACAATGTTCTTTTGAGTGTTGCTCAAGCGTATTTACAAGCGCTTTATTATAAAGAAGGAATTGAGGTTTCCAAAAACATCATCGCTTCTTCAAAAGAACAATTGAACCAAATGAACACTAAATTAAAAGCAGGTTCTGTTGCAGGTATCGACGCAGCTAATTTAGAAACACAGCTTAAAAATGACGAAGTAACTTTGATAACGGTACAAAATAACTACCATCAACAGCTTATCAACTTAAAGCAGTTACTAGAATTAAATCCAGAAGATTCCTTTGATATTGTTGCAACAAAATTGACTACTGAACAATTTGCAATTCCTGAATTGAAAACAGTTTACAATTATGCTTCTACAAATCTTCCTGAAATTAAAAGTGCTACTATTCAAACCTCTATTAACGAATTAGAATTATCAAAAGCAAAATCAGGTTATTTACCAACATTGAGTTTAAACGCAGGACTAAATTCAGGATATACTAATACACAGTCTTATAATTTCTTAAATCAATTTGATGGTAATTTTTATCAAAGTGTGGGACTATCGTTAAGCATTCCAATATTTAGTAAATATCAAAACAAAGCAAAAGTGGAGAATGCAAAAATTGAAATTGAAAGCTCTAAACTTTCTGTCCAATCCGCAAATAAGCAATTGTATTTGAAAATTGAAAGTGCCTGGCAAAATGCAATTTCAAGTCAAAGCCAAATGGAAGCCGCCATTGCACTGAAAAACTCATCCAAATTAGCCTACGATATGTCCCTGAAAAAATCAGAGTTGGGAGCATTAAGTTCAACTGATTTATTGGTAAGTAAAAACACGTATCTCAATGCAGAACAAACTTATTTACAAGCCAAATTATCGCTGGCACTGTATTACCAGTTACTTCAATTTTATCAAGGAAACCAAATTCAAATTTAAATTAACAGTCATGAATAAAAAAACAAAAATAATCTTAGCATCCGCTTTTATAGCGATAGCCATTGGCACTTCAATCTTTGCTTTTACTAACAAAGAAGCAGTTATTCAAATAGAAACTGTCCCAGTAAAAAAAGGAAATATAAGTAATGTAATCACTGCTACAGGAACCATCGAGGCAACCAAGCAAGTTGAAGTTGGAACACAAGTTTCCGGAGTGGTACAAAAAATTTATGTAGATTATAATTCTACGGTAAAAGCAGGTCAGCTTATTGCAGAACTGGATAAAGAAAATCTGCAGGAAGTATTGCAACAGGCAAAATCGGCTTATAATGTGGCATTGCTGGATCAAAATTACAAGCAAGTTATTTTCGACAGACAAAATTCACTCTTCAAAGCAAATGTCATCAGCAAAGCCGATTATCAGGAAGCGCTTTATAACTTAAACACTGCCAAAGGAACTGTTCAACAACAAGGTTCAAATTTGCGAAAAGCACAAACCAATTTGGGTTATGCCAATATTTATTCCCCAATTGATGGTGTTGTACTTTCCAAAGATGTGGATGAGGGACAAACCGTTGCCGCAAGTTACAGCACTCCTACTCTTTTTACTATCGCAAAAGATTTGAAACAAATGCAGGTAGAAGCCAATGTTGATGAAGCCGATATCGGGAGCGTAAGAGAAGGCCAAAGAGTAACTTTCATGGTAGATGCTTTTCCAGATGAGGAGTTTGTAGGTTACGTAACTCAGGTTCGTTTGAATTCGACAACAACATCAAACGTGGTAACCTATACTGTAATCATAAAAGCCAATAATCCTGATGAAAAATTAAAACCTGGACTTACAGCTACAGTTTCAATTTATACCATGGAATTAAAAAACATCTTAACGCTGGAAGCAAAAGCATTTGTTTTTGAACCTGATATGGCTTTAGTAACTGAATATAATGCGAATAAAACCACAACTGGACAAGTATCGTTTGAAGTACCTTCTAAAGATAAAAACACCAAATTTATTTGGATAAAAGACAACAATGGAATTCATCAGCAAAAAGTTATCGTAGGAAAGAACGATGGAATTAATTACGAAATAATAAGTGGTTTAACGAAAGGAAATCAAGTGGTAACTGTCCTGAAAAAAGAACAAGAAGGCACAACTGGTTCTGCTGGTAATTCTTCCAGCCCGTTCATGCCAAAACCTCCAGGAAAAAAATAAGCAATGAAAAATTCAATTATAAAAATTCAGGATTTAAAGCGAGAATTTAAAATGGGCGACGAAATAGTCCGCGCCATTAAAGGAATTTCGTTTTCAATAGAAGAAGGAGAATTTGTGACTATCATGGGTTCTTCAGGTTCGGGCAAATCAACTTTACTCAATATTTTGGGGTGTCTTGATCAGCCTTCATCAGGCCTTTATGAAATTGATAATACTCCTGTTCGAAATCTGGACAAAGATCAATTGGCTAAAATCAGAAACGAAAAAATCGGTTTTATTTTCCAGTCTTACAATCTTTTGCCGAGAACAACAGCCATTGAAAATGCAGAACTGCCTTTGCTTTACAACAGAAAAATTCAAACAGAAGAAAGACGTGAAAAAGCGATAGCTTCCCTGAATCTTGTGGGATTGTCGGGGCGTTTACATCATACTCCAAACCAGCTTTCGGGTGGGCAGCAACAACGTGTCGCCATAGCAAGATCATTAGTCAACAACCCCGTAGTGATTCTTGCCGATGAAGCCACAGGAAATTTGGATACTAGAACATCTTATGAAATTATGGTCCTTTTCCAGAAATTAAATGCTGAAGGAAAAACGATTGTTTTTGTAACCCATGAACCTGATATTGCTATGTTTAGCGGAAGAACAATTGTTCTGAAAGACGGAAACATTATCAAAGATTACAAAAATGAAAACATTATGAATGCAGCCGAAGCATTGAAAAACATGGGGAATGACAACGATTAACCGCATTAAAAAACATCAATTATGAATCTTTCTAGTTTATTAAAAATAGCACTCAAAGCGCTCCAAATTAACAAAATGAGAGCCTTCCTGACTATGCTCGGAATTATCATCGGTGTGGCATCAGTTATTGCCATGCTTGCTATTGGTGAAGGTTCAAAGGAAAGCATTAAGTCGCAAATATCCAGTATGGGATCCAATATGCTTACTATTCGTCCCGGAGCGGGAATGCAGGGCGGTGTTCGTATGGACGTGAGTAGTATGCAGACATTGACCATTAAAGATTTAGAATCCATACAAAAAAAAGCAATTCTGGTTGAAAATACGTCTCCTGTGGTAAACGGAAACGGTCAGGCCATCAAAGGCTCAAAAAACTGGCCAACTTCTATTTATGGAGTAGCACCAGATTATTTAAAAGTAAGGGTTTTAGATGTTCAGGACGGCACTATGTTTACAGATGAAGAAGTAAAAGCTTCTGCAAAAGTTGCTGTTATTGGAAAAACAATTGTCGAAAATTTATTTGAAGCAGGTGAAAACCCAATTGGAGCCACCATCCGCTTTAATAAAATTCCGTTTAAGATTATTGGAGTCCTTTCAGAAAAAGGAGAAAATACTTTTGGTCAGGATCAAGATGATGTAATTCTGGCTCCTTACACGGCTATCCAAAAAAGAGTACTTGCTGTAACTTATTTACAATCTATTGTTACATCCGCAAAAAGTGAAGATAAAGCCCCTCAAGCGGTTGAGGAAGTTTCTAAAATTTTGAGAGAAAACCACAAAATAGGCACTGCTGAAGATGATTTTAATGTGTTTTCTCAACAAGAATTAATCACTATGTTTAGCTCAACCAGTGAAATGATGACCTTGCTTTTGGTTGCTATTGCAGGGATTTCTTTGTTGATTGGAGGAATTGGAATTATGAACATCATGTATGTTTCTGTTAAGGAAAGAACCCGCGAAATTGGTTTAAGAATGGCTGTTGGAGGCACAGGAAGAGATATTTTAATGCAATTTTTGACAGAAGCTATCATTATCAGTATTACAGGTGGAATAATTGGAGTAACTTTAGGCTTGATTTCGACTGTTTTTATTGCAAATGTTTTAAATTGGCCTATAAGCGTTACCTTGTTTTCCATTCTGATATCATTTGCTGTTTGTGCCGTTACCGGAATATTTTTCGGATGGTATCCTGCTAGAAAAGCAGCAGCCCTAGATCCAATAAACGCTTTACGTTATGAATAATTTTATAAAAAATAACCGCCTGTTTGCTGTCATCAGCCATGTTTCTGTATGGGCGGTTTTATTTAGCCTTCCCTATCTTTTGTCTTCTGGTCAATCCTTTGATTTACAACGAATAATCGAGCATTCCTGGATTCCATTGGCTTTTTATGCGGTTATTTTTTATCTGAATTATTTCTTTTTTATAGATTCTTTTCTGTTCAAAAAAAGACTTATAGTTTATTTCATAGTCAACATATTGATTATAGCTTTTTTTATTTGGATGAACTTTTTACTTCGGGATTATTTTGGAGAAAAATTTGCGCCAAATAATCAAAAAACAGATTTTCCACCCAGAAGATTTTTTGTTTATATCGACACGCTTTCATTAATCATTCCGCTGATTTTTTCAATCACGTTGCGCATTTATGAACGTTGGGTTAAAACCGAAGATGAAAAAAAAGAATCCAAGAACTCACAATTAGAATCAGAATTACAGCATTTGAAATACCAATTGCAACCCCATTTTTTCTTTAATTCTTTAAATAACATTTATTCATTAGTCGATATTTCTCCAGAAAAAGCAAAAGAAACCATACATAGCTTGAGTATTTTGATGCGCTATCTTTTATATGAATCCAATGCTGAAAAAGGGAGTCTGAAAAAAGAAATCGAATTCATCAAACGTTATATTGAATTAATGGATTTAAGAACTTCTGAAAAGACTATTGTCAAAACTGATTTTCCTGTTCTAACTGAAGATTTACTAGTCGCTCCGCTACTATTTATTTCATTGATAGAAAATGCTTTCAAGCACGGCGTTTCGGCTGTTGATTATTCCAATATTTATTTTTCAATGCAAATTGAAGGACAAAAAATTAGATTTGAAACTAAAAATAATAATTTCAAAAAGAACGATTCAGATAAAAGTGGTTCTGGTATTGGACTCAAAAATATTCAAAAAAGACTAGCATTGTTATATCCCGAAAAACACCAGTTTAAGATTCAGAATTCGGAGGAATTATTTATAGCAGAATTGGAAATTAATACCCAAAAATAAAGGTTATGCAAGAAACTAAAATCAGCTGTATTATTGTAGATGATGAACCATTTGCATTGGAGCTTATTCAAAATTATGTTTCAAAAACACCCTTTTTAGAATTAAAAGGAAAATGTAGTAATGCCTTTGATGCATTGGAAATTTTAAATTTCGAAAAAATTGATTTGGTTTTCCTAGATATCCAAATGCCCGAATTATCAGGACTGGAGCTTTCAAAAACTATTTCAAAAGAGACTCGAATCATTTTCACCACAGCTTTTAGCGAATATGCACTTGATGGCTTCAAAGCCGATGCTTTAGATTATTTGATGAAACCATTTAATTTTGAAGAATTTTATAATGCTTCCGCTAAAGCAAAAGAATGGTTTGTCTTGAAAAGAAAAGAAGCAACAGAAAATCCAAAAAATGCCGATTTTATTTTTGTAAAATCTGAATACAAACAATTGAAAATCAATTTTGATGAAGTTTTATATTTCGAAGGATTGAAAGATTACATCAAAATTTGGATTGTAAATCAGCCAAAAGCTATCTTGACCTTAATGAGTTTAAAATCTCTGGAAGAAAAATTACCTGATTCCAAATTTATGAGAATCCATCGTTCTTTTATTGTAGCACTAGACAAAATTGAAGAAATTGAGAGAAACCAAGTTATTATAAACAAGCAACGAATTACTGTCGCTGATCAATACAAAAACAAATTCCAAAAATTTATTAGCAAAAATTCTATTCATTAAGGCTTGCACCTGATCCTTGAATAATGGATCAAGAACAAAGTCTGGGGAGGAAATGTCGAAAAAAAATTAGAAATTTGTCGCTCTAACAATTTGTAATGACTTCTATAGACCTTTTGAAATTTATGCTGCCTGATTTTTTAGTTGACCACTTTGAGGTAGTTTCTGCTAATGAAACTCAGGAGATATTACACCTATACTTTGAGGAAAAAGCCAAAGCCCCTAAAGAGTTTGATACACTTGAATTAGTATCAAAGGGATTTGTGGATGAAATTACCATTCAGGATTTCCCTCTACGAGGTAAGTTTGTGTATTTACATATCAAAAGACGTCGTTGGACTAATAAAACCAATGGAGAAATCCTTAAAAGAGATTGGACTTTAGTTGCTAAAGGAACCCGCATGACTCAAGAGTTTGCGGCTTTTTTAAAAGAAATCAATAGATAACAGCGCCACCGACTGCCATACCATCGGAAGGTTTTTCGGGGTCAACGGAAAAAAACTTCAAAGACAGTATAAAAAACACCTGAGCTCCTTTAATACTTGGGCTCCACGAGAACATGCCCATCAATGGATTCTTTACCCTGAAAACATAGGTACACACTTATCGATTGATGAAGTAGCTTTGTCTCAAGGAGAGCTTTACACCATTGTAACCAACAAGAAGTTCAAAGGCAAACAAGGTCGCTTAGTGGCTATTATTGCTGGAACAAAGGCAGATAAAGTCATAGAACACATTAGTAAGATTGATTATAAAAAAAGAAGTGGTGTTCAAGAGATAACACTGGACATGGCTAATTCTATGAAACTGATCTCCAAAAAATGCTTCCCAAAAGCAATACAGGTCACTGACAGATTCCATGTTCAAAAATTAGCATTAGAAGCCATGCAAGAAATCAGAATCAAACATCGCTGGGAAGCTATGGATCTTGAGAATCAATTGATAATGCAAGCCAAAAAAGAGAATAAAACATTTATACAGGAGCTCTTGCCTAATGGAGATTCCTTAAAACAGCTTTTGGCAAGAAGCAGATATGTACTTTATAAATCTCGCGAAAAATGGACTGAGCACCAAAATGAGAGAGCGCAATTGTTATTTGAGTTATATCCAGATATAAAGAAAGCTTACGGTTTGAGTCAACAACTTCGAGGTGTTTACAATAACAACAACGACAAGCACGTTGCGATGACAAAACTAGCACATTGGTACAGGAATGTAGAAGAATCAGGATTTAAAAACTTTAATATATTACTCAATACGGTAACTCTTAATTATCAGTCAATTTTAAACTACTTTGATAACAGGAGTACCAATGCTTCTGCAGAATCTTTTAATGCTAAAATAAAAGCATTTAGAAGTCAGTTTAGAGGTGTAAGAAAGATAGATTTCTTTCTATTCAGATTATCTAATATTTTTGCCTAATCCCCAACTTTTGCACCTGATCCAACTTTTGAACCTGATCCTTTTTTAATTTGGTTACAAAACAAAAATAAAAGACATAAAAAAACTCCTTAATTTCTTAAGGAGTTTCTTGGTGGGCGATGAGGGGTTCGAACCCCCGACCCCCTCGGTGTAAACGAGGTGCTCTGAACCAGCTGAGCTAATCGCCCTATTTTACTAGGCTGCTATCATTTCGTGATTGCGAGTGCAAATATAGGCAGGTTTTTCGCTTATGCAAAACTTTTTCGAAGAAATTTTGCTTTTTATTTTTAAAAATTATTCAGTTTGCTGGTATTTAGTGTTTTAAAAAAATAAAAAAATACAATAAAATTGATTTTAATATTGTCCAAGGAGATGATTGAACCGCAAAAAGAATCAAAAGGTTAATTATTGCGGAGCAATTGTCTTTTAAACAATTGTTTTTTAAAAAAAGTAGCAATTAATATCATTATATAACTTCCTATGGCGGTAGCTGTCCTGCAGGTATGATAAAAATCCCAAGTTTTAAGAATTCTAGCCCAGTTTTTTGGAGGCGTGGTCTGTACCCAGATTTTAAGTTGAGCATTGATGGGTAAATTCCCGAAATAAGTAATTAAATAGGTTGTTATTGCCAAAATTGCGGCAAAACCAGTCAAAATGCAGATATGCTTTAGTGTTCTTATTCTCCATGTAAACCAAATACAGGTAATAATTGAAATTATCATTAATGATTGAAAAACAATATCATTATGTTTCATTAGAGTAGACCTAAAACTGAGATGAACCAATGTAGGGACTTCCCAAAAAGTTGGTAATATGTTAAATTTCACATAGAAAAAAGTGCCCGCTAGTAAACCTGTCGAAAATAAGGCAATAGCATTTGAAAATTTGTTATTGGAAGTCATTGCAGGTAAAAATTGTTTTGTTATGGAATACTATAGTAAGCTCGTGGTTAGCTCTATAGGCTACAAATATATTGTTTTTTTAGTAATGTCTTAATATGAAAATTTTAGCAGGTAAAGCCAATAGAAATTAGAAATGAAACATTTGAATGATGCTTCTTTGTCTCTTAATAATTAAACTTTCTTGTTTTTGGCTTCAATCCAGCGGGACATGTATTTAGTGCTGGTTAAAGTGTGGTGCTGCAACAATGCCCCAAAGAAATTATCCAAACGATGTTGCGGTAATTGCGTAATCAAAAAATGGATTTTTTCGGCAAAATCGTTTTCAAATAATTCTTTTGAATACCGCTGGTTGATAATAGCGATTCCGTTATGTTGTGCTTCAGTCCAAAGTTTTTGGTCTTGGTACAATTGAGAGGCAGATTTTATGAATTCAGGCACATCATCAGTTACAAATCCGTTCCAGGGTAAATCTCCCTGCATTGATTCGGAACCGATTGCTGTTGTAATACTCGGAGTGCCACACTGCATGGCTTCAATCAGTTTTCCTTTAATTCCAGCGCCAAAACGCAATGGAGCCAGAACAATTCTTGCATTTCGCACTACTTCATCGGCATCAGCAGCACGGCCTTTGATGTGAAAACCTTCTTTGGGCTGATGCAGCTGCAATACTTTTTGCGAAGGATATGCTCCATAAATATGAAGTTCAGTTTCGGGCAGCTGTTTTCTCAGCAAAGGCCAGATGGTTTCTTTCAAATACTGAACGGCATTCCAATTGGGTTCGTGAAGAAAATTGCCTATAAACACAAAATCTTTTCTTTCTTGGAAAGCAGGAAGTTTTTCGAAAGTGGTTTCCGAAATCGGTTCCAATAAAAAAGGCAGATAGTACAGTAGTTTTTCGTCTATTTTGAAAGTGGTTTTCAAGAGATCCATTTCAAATTCGGAAATCATTAGTGATAAATCACACCTCAAAATGCTGGCGATTTCTCTTTTAGCAACATCTTCTCTCAGTAAATCAATAAGAGCAAATTCTCGTTTTTCCTTAAATGCCTTTTGTCTCGCCTGTCTCAGACAATGCAGATCTTCGGTGTCTAATATCCGCAGCGCATCAGGGCAGTTCTCGGTAATGCGCCAGCCAAATTGTTCTTCAATCATAAATCGGTCGAATAAAACCACGGCAGGATTCAGTTCTTTGACAAAAGTGTCAAAACTGGAACAATTCAAAGCGATTGATTTTTTATTTATGCCCAATGAAGCTAAGTCAGTCATGAAATCACTGTCCATAGCCGGACTGGCAAATGTTATGCCGAATCCCTGCTGCTGAAATTGTTCAATTAACTGCAGCATTCGGCCGCCTGCAGCTGAAGAATTGGGCTCCGGCCAAACAAAACCAATGATTAAAAGCGTTTGAATTTGGGTCATAAGAATTAATGATAATGTTGCAAAATAATGCATTTTGAGCGGTTAAAGCATCATTTTTAAAGGAAAATCGGCAGGGAATGACTAATTTTGCGGGATTAAATCAACAGTTATGCTTGGATTGAAATTAGCAACCGACCCTCGTTGGGTAAATATAGTGGAAAGTAATATTGAGGAAATATTGACCGATCACGCTTGGTGTGAACAAAAAGCGGCTTCCAATGCCATTAGTTTAATCACTTACAATTCGGAGCTGGAAGAGCTGGTAACGGAGTTATTGGTCATTGCCAAAGAGGAACTGGATCACCTGCAATTGGTGCACAATCTGATAAAAAGCCGAGGCTTGACTTTGGGCAGGGAACGCAAAGACCATTATGTAAATGAGCTTTTCAAATTCATGAAAAAAGACGGAAGTCGAAAGGATGCTTTGGTAGATAGACTGTTGTTTTCTGCTATGATTGAAGCCCGAAGCTGTGAGCGTTTCAAAGTGCTGTCCGAAAACATAAAAGATGAGGAATTAGCTAAGTTCTACAGAGATCTTATGATTTCAGAGGCAGGGCATTACACTACTTTCCTTGGCTTTGCCCGAAAATATGTAGATAATTTTGACGTAGACAAGCGCTGGAAGGAATGGATTGAGTATGAAACCTCGATTATTACCAATTATGGCAAAAATGAAACAGTTCACGGATAATAATTCTTTGGAATAATAAATTTTAGTACTTTAAATTTTATTTATTAATTCAGATAAAAAATATGGCGGCAACCAACTATAAAATACTTTTTTTCAAAATACTAAAATATACAGGAATTACATTCTCAGTTTTATTGGCACTGATGTTTATCACTCCTTTGATTTTTGCAGATAAAATCAGGGAACAGGTGAAGAAAACAGCCAATGAAAAATTAAACGGTGAATTGAATTATAATGAAGCTAACGTTTCTTTTTTCAGGCATTTTCCGTCATTAACTCTTTCTTTGACTGACTTTAAGCTTAATGGCTCGGCTCCTTTTCAAAATGAAAGATTAATTGCTGCCGATGAGGTTGCTTTCGGGATTAATTTGGGCAGTCTTGTTTTTGGGAAAACGATTAAAATCGACCAGATTTTCCTTTCGAATTCACTGATTAATGTGAAAGTAAATGAGAAAGGCGAGGCCAATTATAATGTCTATATCGCTGAGAAGGAAAAGGAAAAAGAGCCAGAAGAAGCATCCGACACAGGCTTGAAACTGGAAGCAATCGAAATTAACAACAGTAAGCTCGTTTATGATGATCAATCTACAAAATTCCATATAGACGCTTTTGGGTTTGATTATTTAGGGAACGGGGATTTTAGCCAAGCCATATTTGCACTGCATTCCAAAGTCAAAATCGGGAAATTGAATGTAATTTATCAAAAAGAACCTTATTTGATGAATAAAAAAGTGGACGGAGATTTGATTACTAAAATCAATACCAGTTCGCTGTCTTTTGTTTTTGAGCAAAATGATCTTTTTATCAATAAACTGCTGGTAGATTTTACCGGAAAATTTGATTTCCTGAAGGATGGTTATAATATGGATTTCAAAATTAAGTCGGATAAAAGTAACCTGAATGATCTTTTTACGGCTTTTCCGCCAAAATACATTACGTGGTTAAAAGATACAGAACTTAAGGGAAATGTTGATTTATTGCTTACTTTGAAAGGCAGATACATCGCTTCGCAAAATATTGGACCAGACTTGAATATGGACCTTAAAATAAAAGACGGATTTATAAATTATAAAAAAAGTGCTTTTCCGGTTTCAAATCTAAACATCGATGTTGCGACAAAAGTGCCGTCTTTGAATCCAGAACTTTTACAGCTGGACGCCAAAAACCTATCATTAAACATTGAGAAAAATTATCTTAAAACGAAGCTGAAAATGGACGGTCTGTCTGCGCCCGACATTGATTTGGTTTTGAATTCCAATATTGATCTGGAAAAATTAAACCAAGCACTCGGGATTCCGAATGTTGAGTTAAAAGGATTGTTAGTAAGTGATCTGAAAGCAAAAGGAAAGCTTGACCAGAAGCAAAGACTTTTTCCAAACGCCAGCGGTTCACTGAACTTGAAAAACGGATTTGTGAAAACACAATATTATCCAAATCCGATTACCAACATCAATGTGGTATCCAAAATAAACAATACGAAAGGAACTTACGACGGACTTTCGGTAGTGCTGGCTCCGGCTGGTTTTACGTTTGAAGGAGAACCTTTTTGGGTAAAAGCCGACATGAAAAACTTTGATGATTTGAATTATGACATCAAGGCCAAAGGGACTCTGAATATCAGTAAAATTTACAAGGTATTTTCGCAAAAAGGACTGGATGTGGATGGTTTTATCAAAGCCGATTTGGAACTGAAAGGGATTCAGAGCTATGCACAAAAAGGTGATTACAGTAAATTAAAGAATAAAGGAACTCTTGAACTTCGAAACATTAATGTTCAAACGGAATATCTGCCAAAATCATTGCTGATTAAAGAAGGAATTTTTAAATTTAATCAGGATAAAATGTCGTTTAATACATTCTTGGCTTCCTACGGTCAGTCTGATTTCAAGCTGAATGGCTATCTGCAGAATGTATTTAATTTTATGTCTTCCAAAAATGGGACTTTAAGAGGATCGTTTACGTTAAATTCAAAATACATCAATGTTGATGAGTTTATGTCGAGCACATCTACAACTACTACAATTGATAAAATTCCTGCCACTACAGAAAATAGTCCAAAACCTGCAACGCAGGAAACAGGAGTAATTATCATTCCGTCTAATCTGGATCTGCAGTTTTATGCCACAGCACACAAAATCAATTATCAGGGGCTTACTCTGCAGGATGGGAAAGGTGCCGTGAAAATGAAAAACGGAAAAATTGTGATGCAGAATACTGGTTTCAATTTAATTGGCTGTAATGTTACGATGAATGCTGCTTATCAGGCAATAACTCCTAAAAAAGCAGTCTTTGAATACCAGATCAAAGCCACTGATTTTGATATACACCGAGCATACAAGGAAGTAAAAATGTTCAAAGAAATGGCCAGCGCAGCCGAAAGTGCACAGGGAATTGTTTCATTGGATTACAAAATAAAAGGAAGACTGAACCAGCAGATGATGCCTGTTTATCCTTCGCTGATTGGCGGAGGCGTACTTTCGATAAAAGATGTGAAAGTAAAAGGGATGAAAATGTTCAATGCTGTGAGTAAAACCACAAATCATGAATCGATCAAAAACCCTGAACTGTCCAAGGTAGACATCAAATCCACGGTGAAAAACAATATAGTTACTATTGAGCGTTTCAAATTCAAATATGCTGGATTCAGACCCAGAATTGAAGGAACCTCAAGCCTTGACGGCAAACTGAATATCAAAATGCGTTTGGGATTACCGCCGTTTGGAATTTTTGGTATTCCGCTGACGGTTACCGGAACTCAGGACAAACCAAAAATAAAAATGGGCAGTCAGGGTCAGGACATTGAAGAGACGAAAGATGCAGAAGATAATTAATAGAAAGCAAAAGCAGTTGTTGAACACGGCATTCGCTTTTAAAAGTTTCTGACACGAATTACACTAATCTGCACGAATTAAAATTGCTGTTTAATTACACAAAATATTCGAAACAGTAAAAAGTTGTAAAACTTGATTTGAGATAAGAATTAGTGTAGATTAGTGTAATTCGTGTTTATCTTTTTTTTAATGCCAATGCCGTGTTTGTTGAAACTGATTCTATTATAAAATAACAAAGCTCCCAATCAGTTGGAAGCTTTGTTATTTTAGACATTCTATATACACCGGCGAATCAAAGAAATCTAAAATGGACATATTCTGATTATTTACATTGTCATAGGATTCAATTCGTGCGATTAATTGTTCGCAGCCCTTAAAATAAAATTGAATTTTAGGAAAAATATCACCTCGTACTGCAGTTGATTTAGTGCTTTTAAGATTGTCAAATTCCAGACCGTCTAGGATATTATTATTTGAATCCAGCACATAAAAAACATAGTTTATTTTAGAACTTTCTTCGTCATCATTTTGTTTAGTTGTAAAAATAAGTGTTTTTGAAGGTGTCTCTGACAGAACAAAATAGCCGTTTATTTCTTTAGAATTATTTAATTTATATGTTTTAAATTTAGTTGTTCCAATATGGATATAATTAAAGTCTTTAAATTTAATTCTGCTTTCTGCATCGGAGTTTGGCAGTTTGTAGAGTACTATCTTTTCAGTATTATCAATTCGAAAAAAGTTAGCTTTTATATTAATCTTCGATCCATCATTAGTAAGTATAAAATTCTCTGAAAAAGGCATAGAGAAAGCATTCATGCTAAGAAATAGCATTAAAAAGTGAAATTTTTGCATGTTGTAGATAAATTGTTTTTTGTTTTCAAAACTATACTAATACTATATATCGCTTGTTAATAAACAATAAATCTTACATTAAGAAAGTTTAAATAAATCATAAACAGAAAGATGAGGTTTTATGATTTTAAAGTCTGCTACATTTTGGGAAAAGGAGGCAAAAAAACAGCACAAACGGCATAGTAAGAACGCAATTTGTGCTGTTTGTTATTTTATTTGGAAGCTTCGGGCAGGTTGTGGTATATGTAATCTCCATGCACACCTGTGAATGCTAATTTTAACTGATCGAAAAAAGCCTTACTGTCAGCTTCTTTGGGCCATGTGGCTTTTACCAATTCGTCTTGTTTTAGATTTGATTTTTCAATATCTCCAAAAGAATCATAAAAGTAGGCTTCCATAAAATCCCTGCTGTCTGATCCCCAAGCGTGGCGAAACGGATAATAACCTTTGATAAACGGATCTTTCAGGGTGATTTTTTCATTGTATTCTTTCATGCCTTTTCCTTTGTTATTAAAAGACATTTGGGATTTTCGGATGTAAACAATCATGGGTTCTTTTGTGGCGGCTTTGAATTCTTTCACGCCAATGGTTTCAATAGAACTGTAAATTTCGTCTGAATGATAAGGAGAGTAATAACTTCTTTGTTTATCAAAAAAAGCAGTTCTGGCTTTCTCATCGGGCCAGGCTTTTTTGGCAAGATCATCTGAAATGGCTTCTGCTTTTTCTATATCGTCCCAGTTTTTGTAAACGCTGACTAGAATAATTTCGGTACTGTTTCCAGTGTAATAATGAGTTAGAATTTCAGAGCCGATTATTAAATCATTTTTGCTCGTTACTTTGTCAAAATACTCTTTTTCCGTCGCCTTCCAATCTTTAGGATCCGTATCTAAATTTCTGTGTAGGGTTGTCATTGTAATAAATACAGGCTTTGGGGAATCTTGTTTGGGGAGGTCCTGCGCATAACTGTTTATGCTTAGAAAGAATGTTAAAATTAACATTCCCAGCGAAAAAAAAAATCTCTTTTTCATAATAAACCAAAAATTAAATTATTAATTAACAAAAAACATATATAAATTTAGTAAATTGTTAATCAAGTAGTTATGTGTTTTTGATTTATTTTTTAGGAGAAAAAACAGGAATTGATTAAACCTCTTTGTTTAAAGGCAGTTCAGCCACTACAAAGGTACTGCCGCCTGCATATATGAAATCATTTTTTGCGGCATTATTCTTAGCGGTGGCATAAGCTTCTGATACAGAGCTGTATGTATTTCCTGTTAATTCAAACATTAGAGCTTTCTCTTTTAATATATCAGCATCCAAACCTCTTGGAATATTTGGCCGGCAAAAATAATAAGCAGCATTTTTTGGAAATAATGGCAGTACTTCGTCCAGTTCTTTATCATTGACAACTCCCAGGACAATATGAAGGTTTTCAAAAGTTTCTTTTTGTATTTGTTTCAAAACAATTTCGAGACCGTGTTTGTTGTGTGCTGTATCGCAGATCACTTTTGGATTTGCTCCCAATTGCTGCCATCTGCCAAGCAGGCCGGTGTTTTTTACGACATTCATCAAACCCAATTGTATGTTTTCGCCACTCACTTTAAAATTGGTTTGTTCGTTTAGGATTTTAAAAGTCTCTATAACCGTTTTTTTATTGTGCTGCTGATAATCGCCGATTAAATCAGAAGGAGGAGTTTCTGTAATCAAATCCGATGCAAAATAGATTTCGGCATTGTTTTCTTTGGCTTTTGCTGAAAAAACAGGCTGAGTTTCTGGAGTATATTCGCCTATAACTACTGGAATTTTAGGTTTGATAATTCCTGCTTTTTCACCTGCGATAGATTCCAGCGTATTGCCCAAAAACTGAACATGATCAATCCCGATATTGGTTATTACCGAAACTAGGGGAGTGATAATGTTTGTAGCATCCAGTCTTCCGCCCAATCCCACTTCAATAACAGCAATATCTACATTTTCTTTTACAAAATAATCAAAAGCCAATCCAACGGTCATTTCAAAGAAACTCATATCATTGGCTTCAAAAAAAGATTTATGATGCGCTATGAATTCACAGACAAAATCCTCAGAGATTTCGGCACCATTGATCTTGATGCGCTCCCGAAAATCAATTAAATGCGGGGAAGTGTACAATCCAACTTTATAGCCCGCTTCCTGCAGTATAGAAGAAAGCATATGCGAAGTAGAACCTTTGCCGTTTGTGCCGGCAACGTGCAGACATTTTAGCTTTTTATGCGGACTGTCAAGATGGTCTGCCAGCAAATGGATGTTGGTTAAGTCTTTTTTATAAGCCGATGCTCCCTGCAATTGATACATTGGGAGCTGATTAAACATCCAGTTTGTGGTTTCTTGATAGTTCATTAATTTTTGATAAAATAGTTGTAAATTGAAATAATTTTCCCTTTTTTTAGTTTAATATTACAGTGAAAAATAGTTTTTACAAAATTGAAATATTTTTTAGAATTAACGATTATAAACCCAGAATAAAATATGTTTAGTTTAATACAATTACAAGCTGATACCCTTGCTGCCGCTTCTAGTGCTGTTGTCGAAAAAATTGCGCCAACTACCGAAATTTCTGTTTTAGGGTTCATCCTAAAAGGAGGATTTTTTTTAATACCTATTGCAATCTTACTATTTTATACTTTTTACCTCATTATAGAACGTTATTTGTACATAAATAAAAAAGCCAAAGTAGATCCGCTTATGATGCGCGATGTCAAAGATCACCTGACTTCGGGAAAATTTGATCTGGCGTTTACCATTACAGACCGCTCTAACACCGCTTCAGGAAATGTTATCAAAGAAGGAATCGCGCTGATTGGCCGTCCTATTGCCGAAATCGAATCGAATATGGACCGCGCCGCCGATATCGAAATCGCCGAAATGGAACAGCATCTTGGACAATTGGGACTTATTGCAGGTATTGCGCCAACACTTGGATTCATCGGAACAATTTCTGGAGTAATCAAAATTTTCTACAGCATATCTGTGACCGAAAACATCAGTATCGGGAATATCTCTGGAGGACTTTATGAGAAAATGATCAGCAGCGGTTCCGGGCTTATCGTGGGAATCATTGCTTACAGTGCTTACCATTTACTCAACGGAAAAATTGACAGTTATGCATTAAAAGTGCAGAAACAAATATTGGAATTCGTAAATATCATCCAAAAAGCATAAACTATGTCCATCAAAAGAAAAAGAAGATTTCACGCCGAGGTCGCCACTTCGTCCTTGAGTGACATTATGTTTTTTTTACTGCTGTTTTTCCTGATTATTTCCACTTTGGCGAATCCAAACGTGATAAAAATGACACTGCCAAAGGCAAAATCCCATGAAAAAACCAACAAACAATTCATCAGTTTGTCAGTTACAGAGGACAAGAAATTCTTCATCGACAAACAGCCCGTTGCTTTCGAAGAACTCGAAACTACGTTGATGTCTAAAATTGATACCCAAAAAGACCAAACCGTGGTTGTCCGGATTCCGTTCAATCTCCAGGTTCAGGATTTGGTCGATGTATTGCAGATAGGAGTGAAGAACAACTTAAAATTTGTCATCGCCACAAGTCCCAAATAAAAATTTTAAAAATATTTGGGCGTGCCAGCATAAAGAAAAGGAGCCAAATCATCGCAGCGGTGATTCGGCTCCTTTTCTTTATGCTGTCGGGCTATCCGCGTTACTTCGGTAACTTGCTTCTATCTCTCACGCGGAATGCTGCAAAATGAGATATTTGTCTATCCTAACAGGTTTTTTTAACCTGTTAGGTATTATTGTTTTTTAGAAGCAAAATGGGTTTTTGATACCTAACAGGTCTTGGAGACCTGTTAGGATTTCTTGTACATAAACAGGTCAGCACAAGGAACAAAGCAAAAGCTTGCATAGTAGTATTTCAAAAAAAAAGAAAAGCGTAACATTTTAAAAAAGAGTATACTAATAAATTCAAGAACGAACTTAAAAGTATATTTTATGAAAAACATTTCACGACGCACGTTTGTTAATAAATTTGGTTTGGGTGTTGGAGCAGCTGCTGTTATGACAACACTTCCTTCTTACATAACTTCATCAGAAAAGACTGAGAAACCATATACTGGGAAGAAGTTAAATATAGCGCTTTGCGGTTTAGGAAATTACGCAGGTATGTTAGCCGCAGGAATTGAAGCTTCCGAGTACTGCAATTTATCGGGAATAGTAACTGGCACACCTGAAAAAGCGGTAAAGTGGAAGAAACAGTATAATATTCCCGAAAAGAACATTTATAATTATCAGAATTTCGATGAGATTGTCAATAATAAAGATATAGATTTAGTTTATGTTGTTTTACCAAGCGGTCTGCACAAAGAATTTGTAATCCGTTCTGCAAAAGCAGGCAAAAATGTAATTACAGAAAAACCAATGGCAGTTTCTCCTGCCGATTGTGAAGAAATGATAAAAGCCTGCAATGATAATAATGTTCAATTGGCTATTGGTTATCGCCTGCATTATGAGCCAACACATTTGGAAATTAAAAGATTAGGACAAGAAAAAGTTTTTGGACAAGTGCGGTTTATAGAAGCATCGCTAGGTTATAAAACATATGACACTCTAGATAAAAAAACAATTGTTGATAAGAATAACCGAAGTGAATGGAGACTGAATAAGAAATTAGGCGGAGGCGCTTTAATGGATTTAGGGATTTATTGTATTCAGGCGAGCCGTTACGTTTTAGGTGAAGAACCCATTGCGGTTACTGCACAATTTGGTCCGGTGAACAATAAAGACAGGTTTTCGGAGACCGAGGAAAGCATTTCCTGGCAGATGGAATTTCCGAGCGGTGCTGTAGCAAACTGCAATACTTCCTGCGGTTACTATATTGACAGGTTTTATGCATCGGCAGATGAGGGCAGTTTTGAATTAAGCCCCGCATTGAGTTATGGACCTTTTGTTGGCAGAACATCAGAAAAGGAATTGAAATTTCCTGTAATAAATCAGCAGAAAACACAATTGGATGAAATTTGTAAAGTATTGTTAGAAAATAAAAAACTGCCTGATCATATCACAGGAGAAGAAGGATTAAAGGATATAAAAATTATTAATGCAGTTTATAAAGCAGCAGAAACAGGAAAGAAAATTTTCTTGAAATAAAAGAATATGACAATCCTTAACTAGTACCAAACTGATCGAATTAGACATAGATTAAAAAGATTTACACAGATTTTTTAAAAAAATAGTACTGAAATCTGTGAGAATCTGTGTAATCAATGGCGAAAAAAACACATGGTATTATTTGCGGACAGTCATATAAAAGAAAATAGTTTTCTGTATAAAAAACTTACGTGGTAATCGTCTGCAGTTTGTCAAGTCAGTTTAAGTTTATCCGTTCTGCCCATTTAAGTTCTTTCGGCAATTCAGTGTTTGAAAATTCAATATGTATAACTCGTCTTTTTCTGTTGTTAGTTGTTCTGTTTGAACTGTGTAATGTCAATGGTTTCATCAGCATTAATCCGCCTTGTTTTACAGAGCAGGCAGTTTCTGTTTCAATGTCCCAATTAATTGTCTCGGGTCTGTAAATTTTCTTTAGATGTGATTTAGGCACAACCCGCAAAGCGCCATTATTTTCGTCTGTGTCGTCAAGGTGAATTCTAATGGTTGTTATGTTTTCTAAAATCTCTGTTGGCGGCTGAACTGCAAATTGATTTTGTTTAGTTGTCCAAGGGCCAAAGCTGTTAAGTTCAATTTTTTTATCAACTGAAATTGTTAAGTCTTGATGATAAGAAACATACCAATTGGAAGTTTCAGGTTTGTTAAAATAGATGCTTTTGACCACAAAAAAATTGCTGCCTAAAATCTGTTCGATAATAGTTTTTAATTTGTCATTAAAAATTAGGTCAGTTATCTGTGGCAGTTCTTTTAGAAATTGTCTGATAGCAAATAAATCGGATGATTTTCTAAATGTATCTTTTGAAGTATCAGCAGTGTTAATAGCTGTCAGGATACTGTTTACTTCATCAATAGAATATATATCGTTAATAACAGAAAATCCGTTGTCTAAAAGTTCTTGTTTATGTTTTGCCGTGTCGTTCATATTGCTGCTAGTTAATCTTCTTTGTGTACGAAATAAATCTTCGCATATTTATTTAAATTTGATTAATCTAAATGAAATCAGATTTGGATTTTCAGGGTTAATGCTTTCCAAATTTTTGAAATTTAATTTTTGCAGAAGGGTTGTTGAACTTTTGTTGTCTTTGTGTGTTGATGCATCTATTGTTTTTATTCCAAGTGTATCGGCTGCATATTGAATAACGTTCCTTGCGGCTTCAGCCATTATTCCCTGTCCTTGGTATTCGGTTCTTAGTTCGTATCCGATTTCGCATTTCGCCGTATCATCTTCGAAGTCAAACAGACAGATTGTACCAATTAGTTTTTCGTCGCCAGTTTTTGTAACCGCCCAATAAAAAGTATCGTCATTTTCAATAATAATTTTGATGAAGTGCAAAGCATCGTTTAATGTTCTGCTTGGTTTCCTGTTGAAAAATTTATTTATTTCGTCGTCAGAGCGCAACAGTAAAATTTCTGCAGTATCATCAATTGAAAGCTGCCGGAGCGTTAGCCTTTCAGTTATTAATATTGGGAAATTTTGGAGACCTTTATTCATTTTGTTTCAGATGGATTTTAGTTTGATAGCTGTTAGCAGAGGTTATTTTTGCTTTCTCTGAATAATTTCTTTTTTTATAGAATCATTCTGTTTTTCTGTATTCTGTTCTTTTTTAAGAATTTCATTTTCATTAATTGTATCATTTTCAATAGCCGGTTCTCCATCTATTGCTGCTTTTCCCATACAGCTTGATAAAGTAAAAAGAATACTCAGGGAAAACAATGCCGCTTTTTTAATGGGTTTGATTCTAATTCGGCTGATTCGATTTCTCAGATTAGAATATCTGATATTGTTTCCGGTTTCAACTTGATTAGCTTTAAAATGCCCGCAGACACTTTCGTTGCCTGAATTTTCAACCAAATATTTTCGAATTTCGAGATTCTCCATTTTTCTAAAATCAACAACTGTTTTATTGCAGGAATTACAGAATTTACCATTTTTATCTGGTGTCATTGAATTCCAATTTTGATTACAGGGTTTAGGAATATTTATTTTATTCTCCATTTTATTTTAAATTGTTGCTTAGAAAAGCTTTTAAGGAAATTGCATTTTTTACTCAGTTAGCTTCTGTTTTTTCAGCTTCAGAATATAATAAACTCTTTGGCAAAAGGTCATTTTGAAAATATTTAATGTCTGCCGTTGTCCAAAAATTAAAGTTTATTAGTCCCATTGATCCATTATCAAACCAATTCTCATCTCTGTCTTGAATCTGCAATATCCATTTATATGCTTTGTTCTTTTTTGAAAACACTTTTAACCTTGTAATACCTGTTAAACCGAAAAGAAGTTGGTTTAGCATTTCATTAGTTTGATATTCTGTAAAGTCATAGTGCCAATGAAAAGCTCCAAAGTGAAGTGTGCTTTCACGTTGATTTGTCTGCAGCAAAATATTAAAACCCTTTTCGTTTCTACAAAATATTTCAAGTTCATATTCATTTTTTTTGTAGTATTTAATATCAGGATATCTATTTAGTTTTTCAACAATTGTGTCTTTACTATTTTGTTCCGTCATTTGTTTGTTGTGTACTTTTAAAATGCTCTATAACGTTTCGCTTGCTACAAGAGATTTAGGATTAAATTATGCTTTATTTTCGGATTTACCTAAGCACCTAAATACAAGACTATTTTTAAATTAAGCCAATTGCCCAAATTTATTGTAGCAAGTGTTGGCAGATCACTTCTATTTTTCAGGTTTGTAATCATATTCTTCGAATAAATTAACAAGCTTTACTAATTTAATTTCAATATCTTTTAAAGAGTTTTCATCAAATTCTTTCCTTTTTATTTTTAAAACAAATACCCTAAAAATGAAATTTTCAAAATTTAATTCTTTGAGTTTTTTTTCAAAATATTTTAGTTTAGCATTTTCTATATCTTTATTTATTGCGCATATATAAAAAGCGATTTCCTTATATTCAAATTTTATTTCAACTTCAAAACTCTTTATATTTTTAGACAATATTTTTGTTGCAAAAAAACATTTTGAGTCTTGATTCATTAATTTTTCCGAATAGCCAAAACTATTTTCATTTTTATCAGTTTTTGCTATTATAAATTTTTTATAATATCGTTTTTCATTCTCCCAATGTAAATATGCAGTAAGAAGAATCAATATTGGAAATAGAAATCCTGCAATCATCAAGATTAGAAGCAATAAATTAATGCTCGGAAATTGGTTTTGATTGAACTTTGCTAAAATCAAAAAGATTGAATAAACAGATAAACATAAAATTGAAGTAATTTTAAAAGCAAATGGTAATTTAGGTTTGTTCAGTTCTAAAAATTCTTTCATATTTCTATTTTCTTCTTTTGGTTGAAGTGTCTGCCAACTTGTATATTTAAGCAACAACCTTTCACATATCTATCCAAATTTAGATAAATGTACAAATATTTGTTTCAGATTATTGATGAGGTATTCAAAAAAAATGCGTTTTTTCTGAAAAATAAAATCAGTAAACTAACTCCGATGGAGAGATATCTCCGATCAAGAAAAACAAGACTTTCTTGCCGAAGTTTTTCTTGATCGAGAATTGTAGTTGTACAGCGGAATTGCTGTTGAAAATGCACAAAAGCTGTGCTCCTGATCGTAGGATTAATTCAAACTGAAGTTATAAATAATTTTTCCAACTTGTTTTATTGGGGCATTGCTGTCAGATTCCCATTTGGTATTCATTGCAGCAATTCGAGCCTGATCTAAAAGACAGCTTGCCGTATTAGTTGTTCCTTTTACTCCTGGTGTTGCACTTATGGTTTTTCCGTTTTGATCAACAGAAATTTCCACAACCACCTTTCCGGATTCGTTGCAGGTATATTTTGGAGCGGGTTTGGATAGCGCTTTTCTGTTACCAAGCGAGTAACCGGAACCGCCTCCAGTACCTCCGCCAGAACCGCCTCCGCTTCCAGGACCGTAACCGCTGCCATTGCCAATACCGTTTCCTGTTCCGTTACCGCCACCTGTTCCTCCGCCGGAACCTCCCGTGCCATAGTAGCCGGTTGCGGTCAGACTTCCGTTGGATTTTCCTTTGTTGCCGGCAGTATTATCGTTGCCGTCACCTCCTTTTTTGGAACCTTTTAGTATGCTGGATAAGGCATCATTCGTAGAATTGGATACTTTTGGTTTTACGGCTTCGGGTTTAGGAGTTTCCTTGACAACCACTTCGGTTTTTTTAGGTTTCTCTTTCTGCGGAATTACGACACTTTCTTCGGTGGTATTTTCTTGTGATAAAATGGATTCCTGAGGCGTGCTTTTTGCAGGAGTCTGTTTGGCTTCATTTTGAACATTCAAAGCCTCACTTTTTGTGTCTCTGCCTGATCCCAAATCGCTGTCGCCAAAATTTATTGTAACGCCTCCGCCTCCTCCGCCAGCAAGTGCTGCATTGTTTTCCGGATTATATGGTGGCCAAAAGCGTAAAAAAAACATTAATAAAAGCAGCATGCCAAAAATAATACTTGACATAATCAAAGATTTTTTCTTATCAGATAGGGAAGAGTTTAAGATAAAACCAAAAAGCAGTCCAAAAAAAAGGAATGTTAGACGACTAATGTTTCTTGATGCAGTGCTCATTATTTATTATTATGGTATTAGAACGCTGAAAAGTACTAAAAATTGTCAAGAATAAAAAATGAGCTAAGTGTAAAAGATGTGAATTGAGAAGAGCTGGTGATAAAAAATCAGTTAAAGTATTTTAAAGAAACTGTCTGCGTTCAATCAGGATACTCAAAAAAAAAGACTTTCATAAATTTGTGAAGCTGTCATAAAAGTGAACTCTTTTTTTAAAGCAAATTTTATTTTAACCAAATCATAACCACCATTGATGAAGCAGATAAAACAATTTTTAATTTTAGCACTTTTTGTTCTTTCGTTTATTAAAATTACAGCAGCAAATCCAAATGCACCTTTTAACTTACGCAGTTTTGACAAACAAAATCCTATTGGTACAAATGATAAGCCTTATTTTGGGTGGTATGTAAGCGATACGGATAAAAACGAAATACAATCGGCTTATCAGATTATTGTTTCTTCCAGTCTCGCTAATCTTAAAGCTGACAGAGGAGATGTCTGGGATAGTAAAAAGACCAGTTCCAGAAAACAAAACTATATTTATTTAGAAAAAGCGGCTCTTAAAGCTGCTACTGCTTATTATTGGAAAGTCCGCAGCTGGGATAAAGACGGAAATGTGAGTGCGTATTCAAATCCTGCTAGTTTTACAACAGGTTTGTTGAATGACAAAGATTGGAAAGCTGCACAATGGATTAAAAGAGATTCAAAAGACAACGATGATTTTACTTATTTCAGAAAAAAAGTGAGTCTTCCCAATAAAACAATTAAGAAAGCGATCGTTTACCTTTCTGCCTGTCACAGTTATGAATTATATGTGAATGGGCAATTTGTTGGCAAAGGATTCAATAATCACTATCCGCAATACAGTTATTACAATGCCTGGGATGTTACTGCATTATTAAAAAAGAATACTGAAAACCTGCTGGCATGTCTCACGCACTGGTACGGAGGCGGGCAGGGGCGTGCAGCGGCAAGCCGAGGCATGATTCTAAAAACGATTATCGAATATAGTGATGGCACACAGACGATTATTGGGTCTGATAAATCCTGGAAACAGACGCAGGCTGCGCAATGGCTTCTTGGCCAGCCGCAACGAGGCGGTGAGGGAGTAGGAAGAGTAGAATCGGTTGACAGCCGAAAAAGTATTGCTGGATGGAATACCGCAAAACTGGATGATTCCAATTGGAGCAGCGCAGTAGAAATTGGCGCACAGCCTACTGCTCCTTGGACAGGTATTTTACCATCCGATTTAACAAGAGTTATTGAAAAAGAAATCAAACCTAAAAGCATACAAAATTTAGGAAATGGAAAATATATTATTGATTTAGGCAAAATATACGCCGGCAGTTTCAAGATAAATTTTAAGGAACGTTTCCCAGAAGATACAATCAAAATGCTAGGAGGATTTGCTCTGGTTGATGACGGAACGGTTTCACCAAAGTTTAACCAATCTACTAATCTGGCCTTTAAATACATTCCGAGCGGCAGTAATTCTGTTTTTAATCCGAATGTTTATTTTGGAATGCGCTACTTACAGGTTGATAATGCACCAAATGAACTGAATCAAAGCAATGTCAGTTTTATCAGCCGTCATTTCGAATTGGATTCTTCTCGTTCTTCATTTGAAACATCGAATGAAATGCTGAATAAAACGTGGGAGTTAATGAAGCATACTTTAATTCTGGGGGCACAGGAAGATTTTGTTGATACGCCGACAAGAGAAAAAGGAGGTTTTTTATTGGACAGCTGGTCACAGGCCGTTCCTTGTATGAGTGTAATGTATGATCGTACGATGAATATGCGTACGCTAAACGAATTTTTAGAATCTCAGGATCAGTATTGGCCTGACGGACGATTAAATGCCGTGTATCCAAATGTTGACGGCGGAAGGGATATTCCCGATTTTACTCAGGCTTATCTTCTGTGGGTTTGGGATTATTATATGCAGACTTCTAATATTGAATTTTTAAAGTCCAATTATTCCCGATTGAAAAAAATAGCCGATTATGTTGATGCTTATAAAAATGAAAGTACAGGATTAATCCATCAGTTAAAAGGCGGAAAAGGGCCTTATGAATTTGGAATTATTGACTGGCCTGCAACCATGCGCTATGGCTACGACATGACTGCAGATTCCAGAACGGTTATTGATGCTTATGCTTATGAGGATTTCAATATTCTCTCAAAAATTGCCGAAGTCGTTGGTAATTCTGCAGATAAAGCACTTTATGCAGAGAAAACCGAAGCTGTTAAAAAAGCAATTAACACAAATCTTATTAATCAGGATGGTGTCTATATTGATGGAATTCACAATGATAAAAGTGTGAGTACTCATGTCTCACAGCATGCAAACATTCTTCCTTATGCGTTAAATATTGTACCCGAAACAAATAAAAAGCAAGTTATAGAAGAAATCAAAAAACAAAAAATGAATATCGGAATGGTTTGTCTGCGCTGGCTGCCGGAATCAATTGGACAGGCTGATGAAGGAGCACATCTGGTTGATTTATATACTAATCCTGAATGGGAAGGCTGGGCAAAAACCATTACAAAGGGAGCTACTGCAACCTGGGAATCCTGGGATGCAGATACAACTGGCCAAAGTATGTCGCATCCATGGGGAGCGGTAGGTCTGCTGGCTATGCAGAATTATATTTTAGGAATAAAAGCCTTAAGCCCGCAGCATGAAAAAATCCAGATAAAACCACTTTGGTTCGGTGACAAACTAACGTATGCCAAAGGAATTTATCCAACGGATAAAGGAGATGTCAAAGCTGACTGGAATTACACAAATAATAATTATCGTTTAAAAATAACTGTTCCTGTCAATTGTACTGCAAAAGTGTACGTGCCAAAATGCGGTAAAAAAGGAACTGCAGTTAAATTGGATAACAGAGAAGTAGCGGCTGTCGAGGAAGGAAATTATCTTTATTTGGACAACATTGGTTCGGGAGAACATTCTTTTGAAAGATAATTTGTTTTTGAAACAAAAAATCGTTTTTTGGTCTTTAAAGAAATGCAGTTTTAAAATATGAATTATAAAATTAAATCAATTCTGTCACTATTCTTTTTAGGAATTTATATAGCTGGAAATGCGCAGGAGAAAGAAAAAATAAATGCCATTTATTCGGGTGTTCCCTGGTATGATGAAAAAGGAAATGTCGTAAGTGCTCATGGTGCCGGACTTATAAAAGATAACGGCCGGTTTTATTTTTTTGGCGAATACAAAAGCGATACAGTTATCGATTTTACAGGTTTTAGCTGTTATTCTTCTTCGGATTTATACAATTGGAAATTTGAGAAAATTGTCCTTCCTGTTCAAGGATCCGGAAAATTAGGGCCAGGCCACATTGGCGAAAGACCCAAAGTGATGAAATGTCCAAAAACAGGCGAGTATATCATGTATATGCATACCGATGACCTGAAGTATAAAGATCAGTGTGTGGGTTATGCTACGTCAAAGACGATCAATGGTATTTATACTTTTCAGGGGCCTTTACTTTTTAACGGAGAACCCATCAAAAAGTGGGATATGGGTACTTTTCAGGATACTGACGGAAGTGGCTACGTTATAACGCATTCTGGTAATTTATATAAACTTAGTGATGATTACAAAAGTGTTACGGAACAGATTGTGAAAGACATGACTAAGCATTGTGAAGCTCCAGTTATTTTCAAAAAAGACAGCATCTATTTTTGGCTGGGTTCTTCTCTGACTTCATGGGAACGAAATGATAATTATTATTTTACGTCAAATTCCTTAAAAGGACCGTGGAAAGCTCATGAGAATTTCGCACCCAAAAATTCATTAACATGGAATTCGCAGTCAACATTTGTATTTCCTGTTGTTGGTTCAAAAGGGACTACCTACTTGTTTGGCGGAGACCGCTGGGCTTTTCCGCGTCAAAAATCGGCGGCGACTTATGTTTGGCAGCCTTTATTGGTAAAAAACGATTCGATTTCTTTGCCTGATTATAAGGAAAATTGGCAGATCAATACCACAACCGGAGAGTGGTCTGATTTAGCTCTGAAAGGGACAATTATTCAAAATTCAGAAACTGATAAAATAAAGTATTCTGATAACTGGAAGAAACAGTCATCGGCAGATTCTTTTTCAGATAACAGTTCTGATGTCAAAGGAGCTTCTTTCTCGGTAAATTTTGACGGAACTCAAATTGGACTTTATGGTACAGCCCGTCCAAACGGCGGTTATGCTCAAATAGAAATTCAGAATCATAATGGAAAAAGAATTCAGTCGAATCTAATTGAAATGTACTGCAAATATCCCGAATCATCTTTAAAATATTTAAGTCCTGTATTGAAAAAAGGCAGTTATAAACTTATTGTAACCGTTGTAGGGGAACATGGCAACTGGTATAAAAAAGACGGAACAGGATTTGGCAGTACAGGAAATTTTGTTTCTTTAGATAAAATAATCGTTAAATGAAAAACGAATCAAACCGATTTAAATCTAGCTTGATCCGTTTAGAAGAAAGTAAAAAAAAATTATACTAATTGTTTCAGTGCAATTTCAAAAGCGGTTGCACTGATATTTGTTTTGGATGGATTCAAAGCATGTGTTTTTTCAATGGCATTTTTGATGATTTCAGAAGTGTCATGAAAAATAGCTTCGTCTGTCATCTGTACTTTCTTTTCCATGAAATAAGCAAAAACACGAGCCATACCGCAATTGGAAATAAAATCAGGAATCAAGCTTACCTTATGATCCACTTCTTCCATTATCGGACCAAAGAAAATTGCCGCGTCGGCAAAAGGAACATTCGCACCACAGGAAATTACTTCGAGTCCGTTGGCAATTAAACTATCTATCTGACTTTGTGCAACTAATCTTGACGCTGCACAAGGAGTGAAAATTTCGGCACCAATGTTCCATATTTTTTGATTGATTTCTTCAAACGGAATCATATTCTCGGCTACTAATTTGTTTCCGTCTTTGGCAAGGAATAAAGCTTTTATTTCTTCAAAAGTAAAACCTTCTTCATTGATTAATCCGCCGTCCCGGTCAATAATTCCGATGATTTTGGCTCCCATTTCGGCTAGGTAAAATGCAGCGGCTGATCCTACATTTCCAAAACCCTGTACAATGGCTTTCTTTCCAGCTACAGTTCCGCCATAGGTATTGTAAAAATGACGTACCGCTTCGGCGACTCCGTATCCGGTAATCATATCAGCTATTGTATATTTTCGGGTAACATCGGGCGAGAATTTTGGGTTTTCTATTACTTTGATCACACCTTGGCGTAATTGCCCGATTCTATTGATTTTATCGGCTTCGGTAGGTTTAAAGTGTCCGTTAAAAACACCTTCCTGAGGATGCCAGACACCACATTCTTCTGTCATGGGAATAACTTCGTGAATTTCGTCTACATTTAAATCACCGCCTGTTCCGTAATAACTTTTTAATAAAGGAGAAACTGCTTTGTACCAGCGCTGTAAAACGCCTTTTTTGCGGGGATCATTCGGGTCAAAATTTATCCCGGATTTTGCTCCGCCAATGGCTGGGCCAGAAACCGAAAATTTTACTTCCATGGTTTTTGCCAAAGACAAAACCTCATTCATGTCAAGTCCTTTTCTCATACGGGTTCCTCCGCCTGCGGCACCGCCCCGAAGAGAGTTTATTACTGTCCAGCCTTCGGCTTCTGTTTCAGAATCTTTCCAGTTGAAAATGATTTCAGGAGCTTTATTTTCGAATTTATTTAACAAATCTTTCATTGGGTGTGATATATTTATTTTTGGCAAATATATAAAAGGTTTTATGAGAAAGATATAGTTGTGTATTTTTTTTGAATTTGAATTACCAGCATAAAAAAAGTGCTTTTCTATTTGTTAAATAGATTGAAAAGCACTTTTTGTATTCGGGGCAATTTGAACTAATAATAGGAAACCAGCTGTTTTTTAAAATAAAATGAGCACGACATTATTGGTATGGCAACCAACTTCAATCAATGCTCATTTTGTAGATGTGGTATTAAATCTGTGGTATTAAACTGTTTCAGGAATAATGATATTTTCAGTATTAGATGCCTAATAAACTGTTTTTTAATTCTTCATCGACTGGTTTGTCTCCCAACCATATGCCGAAAAATACTTTTTTGAAATCAAATCCAGGAATTTTTCCCTTAAGTTCACCATTTTTTATAATCCAGATAGAAGTGTCTGCAGGAGAATAGGTTAGTTCGTAAACATCTCCTTTGGTAATGTCGTCAGCTAGGAAACCTTTGAGTAATTCCATTCTTGGTTTAAAAGATTCGAATGTATCACCAGCAGATTTTTCAAATCCTGCATTTATCGCCCGAGTTAATTTACCTGATGAAACTAAAGCTGAGGTAATTTCAATCCGGATTGACATCACTGTATTGTCATTGATAATTTCTTTAGGGTTTTGGGACAACTGGCTTAAATATAAAGCCTGAATATAAACTTCTACCCACATTTTGGATCTGGATCCTGCACCATTCAGCTGTAAAGTCTTGTTTTCAAAACTCATTGTTCTTGGGATAGTTACTCCTTCAAACACAATTTGTTTCTGAGCGATAGCTTCTGATGAAAACAGGGCACAAATAATAAGAGTTAGCGCTAATACTATTTTTTTAGCAGTCATAAATTTTTTTATTTTTGCGCAAAATTAATGCTAAATTGTTATTAATGATGCCTTAAGGGGGTGTTATTTTGTTAAATATGCATATTATAACGTTGTAGTTGGTTATTTTTCATAAAAACATAAGTTGTTAGTAAATAAAGACTTACACCTAAAGTAAGAAAATATTTATTTTTTAAGCTCTTGCAAAAATAGATCTGAAAGGAAAATTGTTATAAAAAATGATGGAGCAGATAAAACAGCTATTTTTTAACAGCTGTAAATTATTCCAGAGCTATGATCATGTAGGGCTCCAGTGACACTTTGAAGTGCATTTACTTCTTCTCTCATTTTTAAGACACCCAATAATCCAAAAATTAGGGCTTCTTTGAATTCTAAAATTTTTGCCGACGGTATAATTATTTGCATTTCGGGAAGATGAAATTGGATTCTTTCAATCAGGAAGTCATTATAGGCACCGCCGCCAGTAATCAGCATACTTCTTTTTTGGTTCTTTTGGGTTTCAAAATTTTCTAAAGCCAATGCTATTTGAATAGAGACATGCTCTGTAAATGTATGCAGTTTATCTTCAATAGAAATAGAATAACGTTCAATCATTGGAAGAATAATTTCCTTTACGAATTCAAATCCCAATGATTTTGGAGGCGGTGTTTTGTAAAAATCCAGTGAATTCAATTCATTTAATAGATCAGGATTGCATTGACCGGTTCTAGAAATTTTACCTTTATCATCATAATCGAATCCTAATTGACTGGCATAAAAATTAAGCACGGTATTTACGGCAGAAATATCAAAAGCAATTCGGATGTTATTCTTTTCAAAAGACACATTCGAAAATCCTCCTAAATTCATGCAGTAATCGTATTCATGAAATAAGATACGGTCACCAATAGGAACTAAAGGTGCGCCTTGTCCTCCCAATTGAACATCCTGAACTCTAAAATCGCAGACTACTTTTTGCTGCACTAATTGCGCAATTTCAGGCAGATTGCCAATTTGAAGTGTAAAACCGTTTTGTGGCTGATGCAGAATAGTATGCCCATGAGAGCAGACTGCATCTAAATTTTCAAGAGCGTGTCTGCTTATAAAATTTGTAATGATTGAAGCGAGCAGCTGTGTATAATTTTTATTTAGCTCCTCAAGCTGAATTTCGGAATAATCAACAGCTGTTTTTAGAATGGAAATCCAATTCAAATCATAGGAAATAGTCTCGCATTCCAGAATTTCAAATGCCCATTTTTCATTTTTTATATGGAATTGAATATGAGCCAAATCGACCCCATCCAGCGAAGTTCCTGACATCACTCCTATAACGTTGTAGTAATCTTTTTTCATAGGTCAAATTTACGATTCAAAATTTAAAATTTCATAATTAAAAAATTACCTTTGATAATATTTTTTTAACAAAAACCACACTTTATTTTATATTATTATGAATTTTAATCTAACCGAAGAACAATTAATGATACAGCAGGCAGCGCGGGATTTTGCTCAGGCTGAGCTGCTGGAAGGAGTGATAGAACGAGACGAACACTCCAAATTCCCTGCTGAGCAGGTCAAAAAAATGGCAGAACTTGGGTTTTTAGGAATGATGGTTGATCCAAAATACGGAGGTTCGGGATTGGATAACGTTTCATACGTTTTGGCAATGACCGAAATTGCCAAAGTAGATGCTTCAGCAGCTGTTATTATGTCTGTGAATAATTCTTTGGTTTGCGCCGGATTAGAAAAATATTGTAATGAAGAGCAGAAGATGAAATATCTTGTACCGCTTGCCAAAGGAGAGGTGATTGGAGCATTTTGCCTGTCTGAACCCGAAGCGGGATCGGATGCAACTTCGCAAAAAACAACTGCAATCGATAAAGGAGATTATTATTTGCTGAATGGAACCAAAAACTGGATTACTAACGGCGGGACAGCTTCTACTTATATCGTAATTGCACAAACGGATATTGAAAAAGGACACAAAGGAATCAATGCTTTTATTGTAGAAAAAGGATGGGCTGGATTTGACATTGGTCCAAAAGAAAAGAAAATGGGTATCCGCGGTTCCGACACGCATTCTTTATTATTTAATGATGTAAAAGTGCCTAAAGAAAACAGAATCGGTGCTGATGGTTTTGGATTTAATTTTGCCATGGCAGTTTTAAACGGAGGCCGTATTGGTATTGCTTCGCAGGCTTTGGGAATTGCAACCGGCGCTTATGAACTGGCTTTGAAATATTCACAGGAGCGAAAATCTTTTGGTAAAGAAATTTTCAAACACCAGGCAATAGCTTTTAAATTAGCAGATATGGCGACCCAGATTTCGGCAGCGAGATTATTGTGTCTGAATGCGGCGACTCAAAAAGATGAAGGAAAAGACATTTCGCAATCGGGAGCGATGGCCAAATTATTTGCTTCACAAACGGCTATGGATACGACTATCGAAGCGGTGCAGATTCACGGAGGAAACGGTTATGTGGCCGAATATCACGTAGAACGCATGATGCGCGATGCCAAAATCACTCAGATTTATGAAGGAACTTCCGAAATTCAGCGTATCGTAATTTCGAGAACTTTAATAGCATAAATGTTTTAAAATAGCTTCTAAGTTACTAAGAAGCTTAGTTACTTAGTAACTCAGAGACTAATAAATAAATCCAAACTTGAATTTCGAGTTTGGATTTTTTATTTTATAATGTGTTTTTTGAAATGTGACTTTGTTTATTTTTACATTAAATTAGTAAATCACTTATAAGTAGTTATGTACGAAGAATTAAAATATTGGTACCTTCGGGATCACAAGCTGTTTTGGACATTGAGTATGTCACAAATCAGACAGTTGTGCATTATTACAGGTTTTAAAAAAGCCAAAAAAGGAGATATTATCTATTTTTCTTCCTCAGATGTGCCCAGAGTTTTTCTGCTTAAAAAAGGGAATATCAAAATCGTTGCTGTCGATGAAGATGGAAATGAAACTATCAAAGACATTATTCAAAAAGGAGATTTGTTTGGTGAATTGACATTGGAAAACGATGTGAATTCCAATGAATATGCAAAAGCACTAACACATGAAATCATTATCTGCAGTTTCCTATTATCTGATTTTGAAAATTTATTACTTCAAAATCCTAGTCTGGCGTTGTCTTATACCAAGTTTGTAGGATTGAAAATGAAACGGATTAAAAACAGTTATGCTAATTTAATTTCGAAAGATGCCAAAACCAGACTGCATCAATTCCTAAAAGACTGGGCTGAGAGAGAAGGCAGGCGAACCGATAATAGAGTTATTCTTGAAAATTATCTCACTCAAAATGATATGGCGCAGATTATTTGTACTTCCAGACAGACAGCCACTCAATTGCTAAATGAGATGGAAACCAATGGTTTATTGCATTATAATCGCAAAGAAATTATTATTGAAGATATTACTAAATTGTAATTTTTGTTTTATAGGACTTCCTTAACTAATACCAAACAGATCGAATAAGCAACAGATTTTAAAAAAAATAGTAATGAAATCTGTGAGAATCTGTGTAATCAGTGGCGAAAATAACACATGGTATTATTTGCGGACAGTCATATTCTTTTAAATTAGCGGGCTCATTTTCATGAAGGAAAATTGTCCATCACCTTGCGCTTATTGTCCATTTTATAAATTTTAAAGCTGTCGCATCTTTGTAATGTCAATAATGACAAGCAATTTTAAAAATAAATAAAATGACAACTACAACATTTTCAGTTCCAGCAAGATCAGAAGTTTCAGAAAACAATCAGGCAATTTTTGACAATCTGCAAAAAGCATTAGGATTTGTTCCAAATTTATATGCTGTGATTGCAAATTCAAAAAATGGTTTAGAAAAATACTTAGCCTATCAAAATGCTAAAACATCTTTAAACAATAAAGAAAAAGAAGCCGTAAATTTAATCGTAAGCCAAGTTAATAACTGTGTTTATTGCGTGAGCGCCCACACTGTTATTGGAAAAATGAATGGTTTTACAGACGAGCAAATACTCGACATTCGAAAAGGAAAAGCTGCTGATGCAAAATTGAATGCATTAGTACAGCTTGCTGGCGAAATTACTAAAACAAGAGGAGAAGCTAATTCGGATTTAGTGGATGCTTTTTTTGCTCAAGGTTTTACGAATGAGAATTTAGTGGATTTGATACTTTTAATAAGTGATAAAACGGCGATGAATTATTTGCACAATTTGACAAAAGTGCCAGTTGATTTTCCTTTGGCACCATCTTTATAATTTGTAATTTTAAAAAAGGTAAAAAGCGATAACCATTTCAATATAAGTTGGTTTGCATTGTATTTTAATACCGCATTTTGTATAACTCATAAAATTTATTAAACACATAGAAACATAGATTCTGTTTTTAAAAAGAATTCAAAAAGAAATGGATTTCTTTCACATAGATAACTATGTGGATTTAAAAAAAGTGAAACGCCTATTTTTAAGCTTACAAAATCTATGTTTCTATGTGTTAAAAATAATTGCATTCAAACAATTGAAATAAACTTAATTATCATGGAACAAAAACATCCACTTCCTCCATTCAATATGGAAACTGCTTTGCAAAAAGTACAGTTAGCCGAAGATGCGTGGAATAGCAAAGACCCGGAACGTGTTGCTTTGGCTTATACTGTTGATACAGAATGGCGCAATCGAACCGATTTTATTAATGGACGTGAAGCCGTAAAAGAATTCCTAAAAGGCAAATGGGAAAAGGAACTCGATTATAAACTGAAAAAAGAATTATGGGGCTTTCGCGAAAATCGAATGGCAGTTCGTTTTGAATATGAATATAGAAATGCTGATGGCCAATGGTTTCGCGCCTACGGAAATGAAAATTGGGAGTTTGATGAAAATGGCTTGATGCGCAAACGTTTTGCAAGTATCAATGACTTACCAATAGAAGAGAAAGACAGAAAATTTAAATAATTTTAGTCATGGCTAAAAATTTTGCAGAAATAGCATTTTCGGATGCTGCCAAAGCGTTACAGGAAGAACATGGTAGCCGAAAAGGGTATGAACGAATGGAAAAGTTCAATATCATTGATGGCTTATCCGAAAATGAAATGGGTTTTATAGCCAATCGGGATAGTTTTTATTTGGCATCTATTGGCGAAAAAAACTATCCTTATATTCAGCATCGTGGCGGACCCAAAGGTTTTGTGAAAGTCTTGGACAAAAACACAATTGGTTTCATCGATTTTTCGGGAAACAAACAATACATATCTGTTGGGAATTTTGCAACCAACAATAATGTAGCATTAATTATGGTGGATTATCCAGCAAGAGCGAGATTGAAAATTTTGGCCAAAGCCGAAATAATTGAACTCAAAGACAATCCCAAATTATTAGCTAAACTCGATTTGGGTGAGTATAAGTTTCATCCAGAGCGCATGATACTTTTTCATATAGAAGCTTTTGATTGGAATTGCCCGCAGCACATCACACCAAGTTTTACTGTGGAAGAAATACAGCGGGCTTTCGAACCAAAGTTTGCCCATATTCAAAAATTAGAAGAAGAAATAGAAAATCTTAAAAACAAATTAAAAGAAGCAGGTTTAAGCTAAATTTGTTTATAAAAATTATAATATGATAAATCAATCCGCCTTTACTTTAGTCAATCCTCAAAACGGAAATCTTGCTTTCAAAATTTTTTCTTTTGAAAGCAATGCTTGTTTCGATCATATTCAGCGATTGAATTATTATTCATTAATTTGGGTTCAAAAAGGAAAAGGCAAAGTAAAAGTTGATTTCTCTGAATATGATTTTACAGAAAATCAATTGTTGGCTTTTGCACCTTATCAGCCGTTTATGCTATCACCAGATGATCTATTTGAAGGGAAAGTGATTCATTTTCATCCTGATTTTTTTTGCATCATGAAACACCATGATGAGGTAGCTTGTAATGGGGTTTTATTCAATAATATTTATGAACCGCCGTATGTAATGGTTGATGAAATGGCTGGAGCTACATTCAATATGGTTTTGGAACAAATGAAAATTGAAATGCAAAATCCGGCAATGGCACAATATGAGTTGCTGATATCGTATTTAAAAATTTTTCTCATTACAGCTTCTCGATTAAAAAAAGAACAACAAGCTGTTGCAACTTCTGTAATAGATGAAAAATCGGCGCCATTTGTCCTTCAAAATTTAAGAAATTTCATTGAGCAAAATTTCAAAACCAAACATTCTGCCAGCGATTATGCCGAATTGCTGAATATTTCTCCAAAAGCTTTAGCTAAAATTACCAAAAATCACTTCAATAAAACACTGACGAATTTAATTGCAGAACGTATCATTATCGAAGCCAAGCGTGAATTGTATTTAACGAACAAGGCGGTAAAGGAAATTGCCTATGAGCTTGGGTACGAAGATGAGCATTATTTTAGCCGTTTCTTCAAAACCAATGCTGAGGTTTCTCCTCAAACCTACCGTGACACTGTTGGTTTTGCCAGAGCAGTCAGTTAATTTTTCGAAATTTTACCTCCAATGTAAAGTACCCGACATTTTGCCTTTTTTTACTGTTTTAAATTTGTATTGTAGAAATATATAAATAAAAGGTTATCATGAAAAGAGTCATAATATTAATGTTGGTTGTCTTTGCATTCTCGGCAACATTTGCTCAAAGTGCAGGCAAAAAAATATCCGAATATAATTTGGAAAATAAAGCAGCCATTCAAGGCTATGATCCCGTGTCTTATTTTAAACAAAATAAAGCTGTAAAAGGGAAAAAAGAAATTTCAGCTTCATACGAGGGTATTATTTATCAATTTTCTTCTGCATCAAATAAAGAAATTTTCTCAAAAAATCCTGCTTCTTTCGAACCACAATATGGAGGTTGGTGCGCCTATGCAATGGGAAGCGCCGGAGAGAAAGTCGAAATTAATCCTGAAACATTCAAAATCATTGACGGAAAATTGTATCTGTTTTATAATGCCTTTTTCAATAATACTTTAAAAAGTTGGAATAAGGACGAAAACAACCTGAAAGCAAAAGCGGATGCTAATTGGAAAAAAATTATAAAATAAGAGATCATGAAAACATCAATTTTAATTTGGATAGTGCGTTTAACGGCAGCAGTTATTTTGCTACAAACGCTTTATTTTAAATTTTCCGGAGCTGAAGAAAGTGTTTATATTTTCTCCACTTTAGGAATGGAACCATACGGAAGAATTGGATCAGGAATTACAGAATTAATTGCGGCTATTTTAATTCTGATTCCCCGAACAACTTTGTTAGGTGCTTTGATGGGAGCCGGTGTTATGCTTGGAGCTATTTTTTCGCATCTTTTTGTATTGGGAATCGAAGTAAAAAATGATGGGGGAGAGTTGTTCATTTTGGCAATAATTACCTTTCTTTGTTGTATTGCGCTGATTTATTGGAATAAAAGTAAAATACCTAATCTGTTTAAATTAAAATTGTAGTATGCTGATTTCATCCATAAATAATAGTTTAAACGAATTGATTGGTCTTCTCAATCAATTGCAAGAAAAAGAATATTCAGAATCTTGTTTCGAATTAAGTGGTGCAAGCATTGGGGAACATACACGGCATATAGTAGAAATGTTTCAGTGTTTGATTCTGAATTATAATTCAGGAATTGTGAATTATGATAAAAGAGAACGAAACGTATTGATACAGACCAATATTGATTTTGCAGTTCAAATTATTTCAGATATCAAAAATAATATCGCAAAAGAAAACAAAAATCTAGAATTACAGCAAATCATAGATGGTGCTGCTGTCAAAATTCAAAGTAATTATTATCGGGAATTGCTGTATAATTTAGAACATTGTATCCATCATCAGGCATTGATAAAAGTGGCGGTTTTGCAATATAAAAATATAACAGTTGATGAAAATTTTGGAGTAGCCCGTTCTACAATTGAATACAGGAAACAATGTGCACAGTAAGTTTTGTTAGTTACAATGATACAATTATCATTACCTCAAATCGTGATGAAAAAATAATCAGACCGAGTGCAATCCCTCCGAAGAACTATTTTTTAAATGGAAAAAATATTATTTATCCTAAAGATCCCAAAGCTGGAGGAACTTGGTATGCAGTTGATGAGAATGGAACGGTTGTAGTCTTATTAAACGGAGCCGATGAAAAGCACGACGTTAAATTGCCTTATCGAAAAAGCCGAGGTTTAATTGTTCTCGAAATGATTAGCAGTGCTTCGCCAAAGGATTTTTGGCACGAAATTGATTTAGATAATATCGAGCCTTTTACCTTAGTTTTATTTCAGGATAAACAGCTTTTTCAGTTGCGCTGGAATGGAATTGAAAAAGCAGCTGTAGATTTGGAGATTGATAAAAATTATATCTGGTCTTCATCTACTTTATATTCTAAAGAAATCCGAGAACAGAGGGCAAGTTGGTTTTATACTTTTTTAGCTAATAATCCAGTAATTACTGAAGATAAAATGCTTCATTTTCATCGGTATACCGAAAGGGATGACAAGGAACACGGTTTGATTATCAATAGAAATAATGAAATGAAAACCTTGAGTATTACCCAGTCAGTTATTGAGAAAAATAAAGTGATAATTAATCATTTGGATCTGATAACAGCAAAAGAATATTCCAAAACATTCATAGCTATTTGATATCATAATCCTCCTGATTTTTACTTTTGCCAATCAGAATACAATTAAAACATAACTCTTGAAACTATTCTTTCACAAATTGACCCACTGGGAATATTGGCCTTTTCAAATGGTTTACATACCTATATATTTTTTATGGGCGTATTATTCTATTAAGGCAAAATCTATTTTTTTCTTTAATGCTTCCAATCCCACTATCAAAAATGGCGGTTTTATGATGGAAAGTAAAAAGCAGATTTATAACCTGATTCCACAAAATTATTACCCAAAAACCGAATTGATTCCAGTAGGAACTTCTTTAAAAAATATAAAAAACATCCTTGAAAGTGCATCAATTACCTATCCTTTTATTGCTAAACCCGATATTGGTCTGCGCGGTTCAGCGGTCAAAAAAATAGAGACTTTCTCCGATTTAAAACAATATGCTGAAAAAGCTCATTTTGATTTTATTGTGCAAAATCTGATTCCGTATAAAAATGAAATAGGTGTTTTTTATGTACGATATCCACACGAAAAGCAAGGAAGAATTACCGGCATTGTAGCTAAAGAATTTTTAATTGTTACTGGAAATGGTCACGCAACTATTGAAGAATTGATAAAAGAAAATCCTAGATTTGAACTGCAATTAAAAGTATTGAAACAAGAATATGGCAGTAAATTACAGAAGGTTTTGCCTGTGGGCGAAAAAATAAATCTTGTTCCTTATGGAAATCATGCACGTGGCGCTAAATTTCTGGATGTAAGCCATTTGATAACGCCAAAACTTACTGCAGTTTTTAATGAAATGTGTGGTCAGATTTCTGGTTTCCATTTTGGAAGATTGGATATTATGTACAATACTTTTGAAGAATTGGAACAAGGAAAGAATTTCTCGGTTGTAGAACTGAATGGCGCTGCCAGTGAACCGACACATATTTATGATCCCAAACATTCCTTATTATTTGCTTGGAAGGAACTTGCCAGACATATTACCTATATGTATGAAATTAGTTCCGCTAATTATCAAAATGGATTTCCGTATCTATCGCACAAAGCAGGAATGAAAGAATATCGTCTGCATCAAATGCAGAATAAGAAAATTATAAACTTTCAATAAATGAAAGCTTTTAAAAATATAGCAGTTGGGTTTGTGGTGAGCTTTCTAGGCTCACTGCCTCTTGGTTACTTGAATATCATTGGAGTTGAGGTTCTTTCTAAAGTTGGAATAAATCCTTTGATTTTTTATTTGTTAGGAGTTATTGTTGTTGAAGCTGTTGTGATTTATTTCACAGTGATTTTTGCCAATAAATTAGTGGGCAATAAAAAGTTAATGAAAGGGATTGATTTCTTTGCTGTGTTTTTTCTTTTTCTGCTGGCTTATTTGTTTTATGCCCATTCGAATCAATCAGTCGAAGAACATAATTATTTAGAAAGTTATGTTAGGTATTCTCCTTTTCTAATCGGAATGGTATTGTGCGGGATGAATTTTCTTCAAATACCGTTTTGGGTGGCTTGGAATTTATATTTGATGAATGCCAATCACATAGTATTGGATAGTAAACTAAAATTTCATTATATTTTTGGAACTTTAGTGGGAACCTTTTGGGGAATGTTATTAGCAATATTTGTACTGGATTCTTTATCGAAGAACACATTTTCTTTTTCGAAATACATTATGCCGATATGTATTCCGCTATTTTTTGTTGTTTTGGCCCTCTTCCAGATTTTTAAAGTCTATAAAAAATACATTAGATAAGAATCAAAGACGATTGACTCATGTCGTATGCCAAAATAAAATAGCTGTTATTATTAAATTGAAAATCACCAATAACAGACCATTTTAGCTTTTCAATATGTGCTTTTTGTGAGGGTATATTGGTTTTGTTGATAAAAGTAATACCCACAAGAAATTTTTCCCAAAGATGAATCCGCATAAAATCGAAGAAAGGATTAATCAGCCCTTTTCCTCTGTATTTTTTGTCAATGCAGATTGGACCGTATTGAAAAGTATTGCTATCAGTCATTTTGAAATCTTTAAAGGTAAGCTCGGGAAGCATTGGTGTCATATGATTAAAAATCGCCCATTGGCTGAAATATTGCCAGCTTGCTGCAAAAATGTAAGCGATTATTCTGCCATTCTCTTTGGCAACAAATAAACCTTCCTGGCGGATGACTTCCTGCAATTGTTCAACAGAAAAAGGAGTGGTTACAAAACCAGCAGTTTTTTCTTCTTCGGTCATGTTCGAGACCAGATAAATTTCCTGTAATGCCAATACACCTTCAATATCAGTGATTTTTGCTGTTCCAAATTGGATGTGATCAATCATTTTTGCAGATTCTAGTTTTTTGTAAAAATAAAAAAAATGGAGAAGTAATTATTCAGCCAGATAATGGATATTAGTTTTGAAATTTAAAAGTGTGGTTTTTTAACTGTTTTGCTTATTTTTGCCACATGAAAAATATTATTATTACAGGTACTTCAAGAGGAATAGGTTTTGAATTGGCATTGAAATTTGCTAATGAAGGGCATCAGGTACTGGCGTTGTCGAGAAAAGCTAATCAAGAGCTGCTTTCTCATCAAAACATTACTTTTCTTTCTGTTGATTTATCCAATGAAGCCGAGTTGCAGCAAGTGACCGAATTTTTATTTAGTACTTGGAAAAAAATAGATGCAGTTGTCCATAACGCTGGGAGTTTATTACTAAGACCTTTTTCTGAAACCACTCAAAATGATTTCGAGAATATATATAAAGTAAATGTTTTTGGAGTGGCTAATTTGACACGTATCTGCTTGCCTTATTTACAAAAAGGAAGCCACGTAGTCACTATTAGTTCTATGGGAGGAGTACAAGGAAGTCTTAAGTTTGCAGGATTAGCAGCTTATAGTTCCAGTAAAGGAGCGGTAATCACTTTGTCTGAATTATTGGCAGAAGAATATAAAGACCAGGGTATTTCATTTAATGTTTTGGCTTTGGGTTCAGTTCAGACCGAAATGCTGCAGGAAGCTTTTCCAGGTTATCAGGCACCTCTTTCGGCTGGTGAAATGGCTCATTATATCTATGATTTTACGCTTACAGGGAATAAATATTTTAATGGTAAAGTGTTGCCGGTTTCTTCTACAAATCCATAAGAATTATAAGTTATGAATTATAAGATATGAGTGAAAGCATTATCAGAATAAAAAGTTTTGAATTAGCGATAAAAGGCGTTAATTTTTATAAATATTTAGTTTCCGAAAAGAGAGAATTTGTAATGAGTAAACAGTTTTTGCGTTCAGTAACTTCTGTTGGTGCAAATATTCGTGAAGCTGTAAATGCTCAAAGTAAAGCTGATTTTATTCATAAGTTGTCTATTTCGCAAAAAGAGTGTGATGAAACAATGTATTGGTTAGAACTTTTAAAGGAAACAGATTATATTTCTGAAAAGGAATTTAGTACAATTCATCAGCAAAGTAATGAAGTTTTTAAAATCATTAGAAGCATAATCATTACTTCGAAGAAAAATTCATAACTCATAATTTATAACTCATAACTATTTTGTCAGAGACGCTTTTTAAATATTTGCCTGAACATGCCGTAAAACCAGCTTTTGAACTGATTGTGGCAAATCAGGTGCATCTTAAAATTGTCAATGAACGGCAGACACGCCATGGCGATTATAGAAAAGGACCGAGCGGGAAACACGAAATTACAGTAAACGCAAGTCTTAATAAATACAGGTTTTTGATAACACTGATTCATGAGATTTCGCATTTGGTGGCATTTGAAAAATTCGGAAGAAATATTAAACCTCATGGAGATGAATGGAAATATTCTTTTCAAAGGCTGATGATGCCGTTTATCCGGTCAGAGATTTTCCCCAGTCATTTACTGCCTTTGCTGGCGAGACATTTTAAAAATCCGTCTGCAAGCAGTGATACAGATGTTACATTAGCGTTAGCTTTAAAGCAGTATGATAAACCTAATGATAAAAGTTATATATTTGAAATTCCTTACGGAAGTGTTTTTAGAATTTCCAATGGGAAGATTTTTAAGAAAATAGCAATACGAACCAAGCGTTACGAATGCTTAGAAATAAGTTCCGGACGATTGTATTTATTTAATCCAAATGCTGAGGTGGAATTGCTGCCAAATTAATAAAAGCTGTTAGAAGGCTATAAAAAGAAGTTAAAAATGAACAAAAACTATTACGCAATACTTATGGCAGGAGGGATCGGTTCCCGATTTTGGCCGGTAAGTACGAAAGAGTTCCCAAAACAGTTTCATGACATGCTGGGTTCTGGAGAAACTTTAATTCAGAAGACATTCAGCCGATTGTCACAAATTATTCCGAAAGAGAATATTTTGATTTTGACGCATGAGAGTTATAATAATTTGATTTTAGAACAACTGCCAATGGTGAAACAGGAGCAGATTGTTTTGGAGCCTGCAATGAGAAATACAGCACCTTGTATTTTGTATGCCTCATTAAAAATTAAAAAAATGAATCCAAATGCTGTGATGGTAGTCGCTCCAAGTGATCATTGGATTGAAGACGAAATGCAGTTTGTGGCCAATTTACAGCGTTCTTTTGATCTGTGCGAAAGAGAAGAATCTCTGATGACTTTAGGTATTTTGCCAACAGCTCCAAATACAGGTTATGGTTATATTGAATTTGATAAATTAGACAGCCGCTCGATAAAAAAAGTTGTACAGTTTAGAGAAAAACCAGATTCAAAAACGGCTAGAAGATTTATACAAAGCAGGAATTATTTGTGGAATGCAGGTATTTTTATGTGGAGTGTTAAATCTATTTTGAAAGCTTTTGAAGAATTTCAGCCTGAAATGTATGCTCATTTTATGAAAGGGTTTGATGTATATAATTCAGAGGATGAACATGCTTTTATACAGGAAAATTATCCAAATGCTGATAATATTTCCATAGATTATGCGATTATGGAAAATGCTCAAAATGTGTATGTGCTTCCTGCAACTTTTGATTGGAATGATTTAGGAACATGGGGTTCATTACATGAAAAACTGCCAAAAGACGATAATAATAATGCAGTAGTAAATGCTACGGTATTATTGCAGAATTCTTCCAATAATATTGTAAGAACAGCTTTAGGGAAACAAGTAATTGTTGACGGATTGGATGATTATATTATTGTTGATAAAGATTCAGTTTTATTGATTTATCCAAAAAGTAAAGAACAGGAAATAAAAGGAATTGTTTCTCAGCTGAAATAACCGAAATATATTTTACTTAAAAAGGGCAGCAATAATTTAATTGCGGCCCTTTTTAGTTTTACTCCAAAGATGATGGTGTATTTATATATTTTGCTGAAGAGATTATTCTTTTAAATGCGCTTCTCTGACTTTTTTGAACAATTCTGAAGAATAAACAAATTCTACGATGGCTTCATTGTTGGTTCTGAAAATCTCTTCTTTATTTCCCTGCCAGGCTTTAACGCCATTTTTTAGAAATAAAATATTATCGCCAATTTCCATAACAGAGTTCATATCATGTGTGTTTACGACTGTTGTAATATTGTATTCTACCGTTATTTCCTTGATGAGGTTGTCAATTAAAATTGCCGTATTGGGGTCTAATCCCGAATTTGGTTCATCACAAAATAGATATTTAGGATTGTTTACGATGGCTCTTGCGATTGCAACCCTTTTTTGCATTCCTCCCGAAATTTCAGAAGGTAATTTTTTATGTGCGCCCACAAGATTTACTCTTTCTAAAACAAAATCTACTCGTTTCTGGATTTTTAATTTGCTGTCATTGGTGAACATTCTTAAAGGGAAAGCTACATTCTCGGCAACAGTCATGCTGTCAAAAAGGGCACTTCCTTGAAAGAGCATTCCGATTTCTGTACGTATTTCTCTTTTTTCGTCAGCATTTAAATCTGAATAAATCCGTCCGTCAAATGATATGGTTCCTGCCTCTGGAGTATGGATTCCCAATAATGATTTCAATAAAACAGTTTTCCCAGATCCGCTCTGGCCAATAATTAAATTGGTTTTGCCTGCTTCAAAAACACTGGAAATCCCTTTCAGAATTTTGACGCCGTTAAATGATTTTTCTATATTTTTTATTTCTATCATTTTGTTAAGAGTAATTGGGTAATAACATAATTGAGTACAATAATGGTAACCGAAGTCCAAACAAAGGATACGGTACTTGCCTTACCTACTTCAAGTGCCCCACCTTTCATATAATAACCATGAAAAGAAGGAATGGTTGCTAAAAGCATACCAAAAATAAATGTTTTAGTGAAAGAATATACAACATGAAAAGGAAGGAAATCCCGCTGAATTCCTTCGATAAAATCAACATCGGCACCAAAACCGCCATAAACGGTAGCGATATATCCGCCAGCTATACCCAAAAACATTCCAATTCCGATAAGGAATGGATATAAAAGCAATGCTATTATTTTTGGGAAAACCAAATAATTAAGAGAGTTAACTCCCATAACTTCTAGAGCGTCAATTTGTTCTGTAACGCGCATTGATCCTATGCTCGATGTTATAAATGAACCCATTTTTCCTGCCATAATGATGGACATAAATGTTGGTGCAAATTCTAAAATCACCGATTGACGGGTGGCATATCCAATAAGATATTTAGGAATGAAAGAATTAGTTAAGTTCAAAGCAGTCTGTATAGAAACAACACCGCCAACGAAGAATGAAATGAATGCAACAATGCCTAGTGAATCAATAATTAAATCATCGACTTCTTTGAAGATTAAACCTTTCATAACAGACCATTTTGTTGGCTTTCTGAAGATTTCTTTCCACATTAAAAAATATTTCCCAATTTGGGATAAATAGCGAATGAGCATCATTTTCTAGTATTCAGTTTACGGGTTACAGTATTCAGAAAAGAATACAGGTATGCAAAAATACTGTATTTTGTTGGAATTTTTGTTTTTAATTACCAAAGGGTAAATATTAAAACAATTTCTCTTTCATTTTTTGCAGGCGATAATTGCGTATGAATTTTGCCTGTTCATTAGTAACTAATAGAGGAGTTTTTGCCGATTTTGCTTTCCAAAAACCTTGGATGTAATCGAGAAAAAGAAGTGGTTTTTTCTTCATCATTGCCAATTTTGCTGATGCAATTGCAGTTATCCAGAAGCCATAGCCAAGTGTGTAAAATGCTTCACCTTGTTTGTAGCGCGCAGTTTTGTTGTAATTTGCACCCGTAGGTTTAAGATGTTTTACGTGCAAAGAAGCATCGGTAACAACCTTCCAATTGTAATATTTGCAAAGCAGTTCGTCAACCGTATCCCAGCCCATTGCAGGTTTTAATCCGCCAATTTGTTTAAAAGTTTCTTTTCGATATGCTTTCAGTGCGCCTCTGATGTGATCTTTGTCGGTTAGGTTTTCAAGAACCCAGTCACCGTTTTTTTCGATATAGCAAAATCCGCCGGCCATTCCGATTCGGTCATCCGATTTAAAATGTTTGATTACGGTTTCAAAATAATTAGAAGGAAAAATTAAATCGGCATCAATTTTTACGATTAAATCATAATCTTCGTCCAAAGTTTCAAATCCTTTCTGAAAAGCCTGAATCACTTTACTTCCAGGTAAATGAATTATTTCCGAAGTTTTATTTACCAGACTAATAAACGGATTTTCTTTGGCGAAAGCCGAAACAATCTCCGCAGTTTTATCAGTAGAATTGTCATTTACTACAACAACTTTGGCCGGCAAAACGGTTTGATTTGCTAAACTGTTTAAGGTTAGCTGAATGAAGGTTTCTTCGTTGTAGGTTGGAATAACTATGTAATATCTCATTTTAAGAATTTTAGATTTTAGATTGATGATTTTAGATTAACGATTTTGAGTAAAGGTTAAAATAAAAATCAAAAATCAGATATCGTTAATCAGTAATCTTAAATCTTAACTTTTTCTGCGTAAACTATATAATATCTCGGCGTGAAAAATCGTAATAAGGGACGGAAACCAATTTTTTTAACCGGATGAGTAAATTTCTCTCTGTCAATGATTTTCCAGCCTGTTTTTTCTAATAACCAATCCAATTGCCAGTCTTCAAATTCATGATAGTGCCTGTCCCACATATCAGTTTTACTACGGTAGGCAGAAGAAAACCAAAGGCGCAATGGAATTGAAATTAATAATTTATCTGATTTTATTTCACTTAAAATAGTATACGGATTGAGCAGATGTTCAAAAATTTCAAAAGCAGTAACGACATCCTGCTTTCCTTCTGAAAAAACATTTTGATTCATGTCTAAATCTTCACCAGTGGTGTTTTTTACAGAATAGCCTTCTTCTTTCATAATTTTAGAAAAAGGATTGTCAACACCAAGATCTAATATGGTTTGCGAAGGAGATACATGTTTCTTTAAAAATTCTAAAGTATGCTTGAATCGTTTATTGGGAAATGTTTTTTCGTACATGATTTTAATTTTTGACTACGCTTTTGCTTTAGCGTCTGCAAATATAAAGATTCTCTTTCTTATACTGTTTGTAATTTAATATTTGTCCCAATATTATTTGAGTTTAGAAATGTATTTTTTTATTTCTAAAACAAAAGCCCACTGCACTAAAAAAAGTGAGCGGGCTTACAATAAACGTACAGGGGTAATCTTAATATCGATAGACAAATGCATTAATATTCATACCAGCTCCTACCGAAGCAAAAATGACAATGTCACCTTTGTTTATTTCCTGATCTTCAATTTGTCCTCTAATCAGCAGGTCAAAAAGGGTGGGAACGGTTGCTACACTGCTGTTTCCTAATTCATGGATGCACATTGGCATAATATTTTTTGGAGGAGTCTGCCCGTGCAATTTGTAAAAACGGTGAATGATGGCTTCGTCCATTTTCTCATTAGCCTGATGAATCAGAATTTTTTTGACATCCTCAATAGCAATTCCGCTCTTTTCTAAACAGCTTTTCATCGCTGCTGGAACCTGACTTAGTGCAAATTCATATATTTTACGGCCATACATTTTGATGTATTTAGTGTCTGGATCTAACTCTGGATTGTATGATTTTCCGAAGAAAAGGAAATTAGCTTCTTCAGCAGCATAAGTTGCGCTTTCATAAGACAGCATTCCAGCTTCATCATCAGAGGCTTCTATAATCGAAGCACCAGCGCCGTCAGAGTAAATCATCGAATCTCTATCGTGGGCATCAACTACTCTAGATAAAGTTTCGCCTCCTATAACAAGACATTTTTTTGCCATGCCCGATTTTATAAAAGCATTGGCCTGCAGTACGCCTTCAATCCATCCAGGACAGCCAAAAAGAATGTCGTAAGCGACACACCTTGGGTTTTTAATCTGTAATTTATGTTTAACTCTTGTTGCAAGACTTGGTATAATATCGGATTGGTTTGTTCCGTATTTTACATCACCAAAGTTATGGGCAAAAATAATATAGTCTAATGTTTCTGGATCTACGCCTGCATTTTCAATTGCTTTTTGAGAAGCAAAAAAAGCTAAATCAGAAGAGGTATAATGATCCTCGGCATACCTTCTTTTTTCGATACCGGTAATGCTTTTGAATTTGTTAATTACAACTTCGTTTGGGTAAGCAAATGGAGAACCGTCTTCATTAAGGAAAACATGTTCGCTAAAATCAGTATTGCTAATTTTTTTCTCAGGAATATAGCTTCCTATACCAGTTATTTTTATTTTCATTTTGATAATTTCCAGAATAAATTTTGGCTAAATTAATTATAATAAATGTATAATAGTTAATATATTTATTATGCGTGCATATAATTATGGAATAATAAATATATGGCAAAAATATTGAATATTTTTTATTGAAAATGATTAAACAATGCGTTTTATTCTTAGAATAGGTATAAATAACAAACAGAGTTCTTTTTGTTATAAAGTTGTTTTTTGTTATTTTAAAAGGATAAATATCATTTTATTTTAACTAAAAAATGCGTGGTTTTTATTATTTAGCAAAACCAATTGATACCTATCGCAGTAATTCGAAAACGGTTTTAATAAATTTAAAAATAAATATTTGACTATAATAAAGAACCCTTTCAGTTTGTAGCTGAAAGGGTTCTGTATAATCTAAAATCTGCTGAAATTCTAGCTCTCCATGTATGCTTCAATCGGCGCACAGCTGCAAACCAGATTTCTGTCTCCGTAAGCATCGTCAATACGACGTACAGACGGCCAGAATTTGTTGTCAGCGATGTAATCCAAAGGATAAGCTGCTTTCTCTCTGGTGTATGGTAAATCCCAAGCATCAGAAGTCAACATTGCCAATGTGTGAGGTGCATTTTTCAATGGATTATTTTTGTCCTCGGCCGTTGCTTCTTCAATTTCCTGTCTGATAGCAATCAAAGCGTCGCAGAAACGGTCTAATTCGGCTAAATCTTCAGATTCCGTTGGTTCGATCATTAGTGTTCCGGCAACTGGGAAAGAAACTGTTGGAGCGTGGAAACCGTAGTCCATTAGACGTTTTGCGATATCGCCAACTTCGATTCCGTTTTGTTTGAATGCACGGCAATCCAAAATCATTTCGTGGGCAGCTCTTCCGCACTCACCAGTGTAAAGAATTGGATAGTGTCCTTCAAAACGTGCTTTCATATAGTTAGCATTCAAGATTGCATGTTCAGTAGCACTTTTTAATCCTTCAGCTCCCATCATTGTGATGTAACCGTAAGAAATTAAACAAACCAAAGCAGATCCATAAGGAGCAGATGAAATTGCTGTAATTGCCTGCTCGCCGCCAACATTTAAGATTGGGTTTGTTGGCAGGAACGGAACTAATTTTTCGTTCACACAAATTGGTCCAACACCAGGTCCGCCACCTCCGTGAGGAATAGCGAATGTTTTGTGTAAGTTTAAGTGACAAACGTCAGCGCCGATTGTAGCAGGATTTGTTAATCCCACTTGTGCGTTCATGTTTGCACCATCCATATATACTAATCCGCCGTTATCGTGGATTAATTTTGTGATTTCGATAATTGAAGATTCGAAAACTCCATGAGTAGAAGGATACGTTACCATCAAACAAGATAAATCATCTTTGTGTTCAATCGCTTTTTCTCTTAAATCTTCTACGTCAATATTTCCTTCCGGAGTCGTTTTAGTCACAATGATTTTCATTCCGGCCATCGCTGCAGAAGCAGGATTTGTTCCGTGAGCCGATGAAGGAATCAAACATACATTACGGTGACCATCGTTTCTAGAAAGGTGGTAAGCACGAATTGCCATTAAACCAGCATATTCTCCCTGAGCTCCCGAGTTTGGCTGTAAAGTTGTTCCGGCAAAACCAGTAATTACATTTAACTGCTGCTCTAATTTCTTAAGCATTGTAAGGTAACCTTCAACCTGATTAACTGGTGCAAATGGGTGAATGCTGTTCCAGTTTGGCATTGATAAAGGCAGCATTTCAGAAGCTGCGTTTAATTTCATCGTACAAGAACCTAACGAAATCATCGAGTGATTCAATGATAAATCTTTACGTTCCAATTTTTTGATATAACGCATTAACTGACTTTCTGAATGATGATTGTTGAAAACATCATGCGTTAAGAAAGTAGATGTTCTTTTTAATGAAGCCGGTAACTGACTTATTTCACTTAATTCTGAAACTGTGAAAGTTTCTTTTCCTAAAGCTTCAGCAAAAATCGCAATAATTTGGTTGATGTCTGTAACTGAAGTCGTTTCGTTAAATGAAATCGAAATGCTGTCGGCATCAGGATAAAAGAAGTTTACTTTGTTTTTCTCCGCTGTGGCTTTTACTTTTTGAGCGTCTGCTTTTACTAAAATAGTATCAAAGTAAGCTGTATTGGTTTGGTAAACTCCTAATTTATTTAAAGCTTCAGCAGCCGTAACTGCCGATGCGTGAACTTTGTTTGCAATATATTTTAAACCTTTTGGTCCGTGGTAAACTGCGTACATTCCCGCCATAACAGCTAATAAAACCTGAGCAGTGCAAATGTTCGAAGTTGCTTTTTCACGTTTGATGTGCTGTTCGCGAGTTCCTAAAGCCATACGTAAAGCACGGTTTCCGTTTGCATCAACAGAAACTCCGATGATACGGCCCGGCATAGATCTTTTGTATTCGTCTTTTGTTGCAAAATAAGCTGCGTGAGGACCACCGTAACCCATTGGTACACCAAAACGCTGTGTAGTTCCCACAACAACCGCAGCTCCCATTTCTCCCGGAGAAGTTAAAGTCGCCAATGATAAAATATCTGCAGCGAAGGCTACTTTGATTTCGTTTTCTTTTGCTTTAGCAACAAAAGCGCTGTAATCATTTATCTGACCGTATTTTCCTGGATATTGTAAAATCGCTCCGAAGAACTCATTTGAAAAATCAAAATTTTCGTGATTTCCAACAACTAATTCAATTCCGATTGGAGTGGAACGAGTCTGCAGTACAGATAAAGTTTGAGGTAAAATTTCTTCAGAAACGAAGAATTTGTGCGTATTGTTTTTCTTTTGATCGCGAGTACGAACATCAAATAATAACGCCATAGCTTCTGCAGCAGCCGTTCCTTCATCAAGTAAAGAAGCGTTTGCGATTTCCATTCCAGTTAATTCGATAACGGTAGTCTGGAAATTTAAAATAGCTTCAAGACGGCCTTGAGCAATTTCTGCCTGATAAGGAGTATAAGCTGTATACCATCCTGGGTTTTCAAAAATGTTTCTTTGAATAGGAGCCGGAACGATAGTTGGGTGATAACCCAAACCAATATATGATTTAAATGTTTTGTTTTTCTTCCCTAATTCGCGAATATGATTTGCAAATTCGAATTCTGTCATTGCAGGATCTAAATTCAACGGTGCTTTTAAACGAATGTCGTCAGGAAGGGTTTCGTAAACAAGTTGTTCGATCGATTCAACTCCAATGGTTTGTAACATGTGTTGAAGATCTGTTTCTCTTGGACCAATGTGTCTTAAAGCAAAAGCATCTGTTTTCATTTGTAGCTATCTATTTTTAAAAAAGAAATGTAATCTGCAAAGTATATTCTTCATTTGAATTAAGTTTATACCAAGATTATTACATTTTACAGTAAATGTGTTGTTTTTTTGTGGCGCAAAATTAAGTATTATTAATAATTTAATGGGTATTTTTAACTTCAATTTTTGTGAAATTTATAACTAAAGAGTTGATTTGTTAATAATTAATTATATTTACGAAATGAAGCTATTGAAACAGCTATTGAATTTTTACCTGAATAGCAGTATTCATGTGGCTTTGTCCTGTTATGCACTGGTACAGATTACGTTTCATGTGTTTCATATTCAGTACGATAAGCCGATGGCTTTATTTGTTTTTTTTGGAACAATTGTAGGGTATAATTTTGTTAAATATGATGCCTTGGTCCGGGTGAAGAAAAAACCGATTGGGAATTTATTGAAGATTATTGCTCTTTGTAGTTTGATTTCGATTGTTTTGGTTGGATATTATTTTTTTCAGTTAAAACGAATTACTCAGATAGTTTCGTTCGGAATTCTGGCTATTACAGCATTATACACACTTCCTTTTTTTCCTAACAGGAGTAATGCCCGAAACTGGGCTGGCGTAAAAATTTACATCGTGGCACTATGCTGGGTTGGTGCAACCTTGGTTTTGCCTTTTATTAATGCAGAGGTTCCTTTTTCTTCCGATTTTTTTATAAAATGTATTCAGCGGTTTATTCTGGTTTTTGTGCTGATTCTGGTTTTTGAAATCATTGATTTGGCCAATGACGATCCGCATTTAAAGACCGTTCCCCAGATGATTGGCGTAAAAAAGACAAAGTTTTTAGGTTTTTTATTGTTGGGTCCATTCTGGTTTTTGGAAGTTTTTATTTCGACATTCAATTATCATGATGCTTTGATAAATCTTGTTATGGTGGTTATACTAATGCTTTTTATTGCATTTGCAAATCCAAACCGCTCCAAATATTACACTTCATTTTGGGTCGAAGCAGTGCCTGTTTTTTGGTGGCTAATGCTGGCTTATAATTAGAAAAATAATAATTACTGTTTATATAATCCTAATCAGGGTCACGGCATCCGCATTTAAAAAAAGATAAACACGAATTTCACCGATTAACACTAATTCTTATCAAAATTGAAATCAAATTTTACAACTTTTTACAGTCTCGAATATTTTGTGTAATTAAACAGCAATCTTAATTCGTGCAGATTAGTGTAATTCGTGTCAGAAACTTTTAAAAGCGAATGCCGTGCCGTGAATCAGGGTATTCGCTTTAAAACTTTTAAATTCTATATACCCAAAGTATAAAAAAATGGCACACAGATGACAAGGATATAACGGATCTTGCACAGATTCCAGCTAAATTCTTAACGGATTTGTTAAAAAATCTGTTCTAATCTGTTTTATCCATGGAATCCGTGGCTAATTTAACTGTTTTGCGAAATGATATAGCAATATTTATTTTTAAAAGCGAATGCCTTAAATCCTAACTTTTATTCTCTTGTGCTATAAATATAGTGTCTTGTGCTAAAAATATACGAACTTGTGCATTGTATTTTGAGATTTAAAGCTTTTTTAATTTCTTTTGTTATGGAATTGATTTCAATTATAAAATAATTAGTTTTTTATAATTGAAGTTTCAAAGAAACATTTGCCCCAAATAATCATATCAAAATGAACTTGATATTTAATGTGAAATAAGTTTACGATTCTTTTTAGAAGTAAAAAAAATATCATTTCATTATACCGCTTAATTTATTAAAAAACTTTAAATTCTTTAATTATGGAAACAGCCGAAATAAAACAAAAAATCAAATTTGACCCTTATGTAGATTTAGGTGTTTTTGAACCAAAATCAAATGGTTCAATTCAGTTTGATCATATTCGTTCCCAAAAACCTTTACCAGCTTTAATAGAAGCAAACCGTAAAGCTGATGCTAATGGTATCAATGTTAGTGTAGTGGTGTTTATCGTTGAAGGATGTGAAAATCCTGAGATTGTTGTGACCCAGTCGTATTCGGTTTCTAGTTTGGGTGTTAATCAGTTACAGTTTTTTATTTCCTATGATTTTAATGAAGTTAAATCTAGTAATTTTAAAACTTACGAACTTAGTTTTGATGCCAAAGAAGAAAAGTTACCCAAAGGTGTTAAGTTAAAAGATATAGATACTGTAGAAATATTTTTGAGAGATACCGATCCAATAACTTCAAGAGGAACGGAAACGACTGTTCAACCAACTTCATAATAGTAATAAAAAGATAAAAGCGAATTATTAAATATAAGCAGAGCATAATTTTCTCTGCTTTTTTTATTGTTAAATTTTAACTAAATTGCGAATAAAATTCGCTTATGAAAGATTTATATAAAGTAGTCTTTTTGTTTGTTTTTTTTACCAATTCACTATTTATTTTTTCTCAGCATAGTAATAGTACTACGATTTTTGAACAAGAAATTAAAAACAGAAGTGGTCACTACATTAAAGACCCTGATTTTAAGAAAGCGCAAGTTTTTTTTTTAGAGCAAAATTGGGATTCTACACTAGTATATGCCATGAAGCAATTAAGTCAGTCTTCACAAAATCGAGAAATCCAGAATTATTGTCATTTATTTAGAGGGTTTAGCTTTGAAGAAAAGAAGATATTTAATGAAGGCCAAAAAGAATTAATCAACGTTTCTAAAGAATTTGCTTTTTATTATAATGCCAGAATGAAATTGGCTGAAATTGCTCTTGAACAAAAGCAGTTTCAAAAAGCGATTAAGTATTTCAAAGAAATTGAACATGTAAACGATAGTAAACTTCTAGGAATAAAAAAAAGTAATGTAAAGCATAACTTAGGAATATGCTATTTGCATCTTAATGTATTTGAAAAAGCTGAGTTTTATCTGCTTGAAAGCATAAAACTGCAAGAGCAGCAAAAAGATTCTTTAATGCTTATTGGGTCTTATGGAGATGTTGCTAATTTATATTATGTACAATATAAAGACAATCTTGCCATTCCCTATTTTGAGAAAGCATATGCTTTATCAAAAAAAATCAAAAATTTCGATTTAAAAAGAAGAACAGCACTCAATATGGCTGTTATCGAAAAAAACCGCAATAATTTTGCAAAAGCATTAGCGTACAGAGAAGAATATGACCAATGGAAAGATTCTTTGAACAATCAAAATAAAGTATGGGAAATAGCACAAACAGAAAAGAAATTTGCCGTTAAGCAAAAACAAAATGAAGTTAATTTACTCAAAACTGAAAATAGAGTACAAAAAACACAACAGTTAGGTTTAATAGTATCTATAACCTTGGTCAGTATTTTGTTCCTAATGGCTGTATATTTTTACCGTCAAAAAGCGAAGCAAAATCAAGTGATTTCAAAACAAAAAGAAACCCTAGATGAGTTGAATGCCACAAAAGACAAGTTGTTTTCTATTGTAAGTCATGATTTGCGTTCCTCGGTACATGCTATGAAAACCAGTAATGCCAAGTTATTAGAAAAAGTAGCCACAAAAGATCTGGAAGAAATTGATACCATATTGCATCAAAATAGTGGTATTGCAAACAGTACTTACAATTTATTAGATAACCTTTTGCACTGGGCATTATTGCAAACAAAACAAGCTTATTTTGAAATCACTTCTTTGCGTTTATTTTTTATAGTAGAGCAAGTGGCATACAATTATCAGCCTTTGATGGCAGAGAAAAATATTCTTTTTGAAAATACAATCTCCAAAAAAGATTTCGTTCTTGCCGATCAGGAATCGCTAAAATTACTGCTGCGAAATTTTTTTGACAATGCTATTAAATTTTCAAATGAAAATGGATTTATAAAAATTTATACTCAAAACGATAGTGATACTTATTGCGATTTAATTATTGAAGACAATGGTATTGGCATGAGTGGCGATACTATAGCAAGTATTCTTAAAGACAGTACATTGTTATCTAAAAAAGAAAATGAAAAGAGCATAGGTACAGGTCTAGGCTTACAGTTGTGTAAGTCAATGATTAAAAAAAATAACGGAAAATTAGATATAAAAAGCGAGTTAGGAAAAGGAACAAAATTCATTGTATCTTTGCTTAAAACGCCGCCTCATGAACAAAATTAACCTGCTGATTGTTGAAGATACTCCATCAGAAAGTGATGCCCTTATTAAAGTACTTGAAGCCAATAACTATAATGTAGTTGGTGTAGCTGCAAATCATAAAGATGCTTTAGCTCTTTTTTGCAGCAACAAAATAGATATCGCTATTGTAGATATTTTTCTAAATGGTTCTCCAGAAGGTATTGCATTTGCCGAAACCATAAATGTATTGCCCAATGCTCCAAAACCTTTGGTTTTTTTAACAAGTTCTACTGACATGCATATTTTTGAAAGAGCAAAACTTACCAAGCCGTTCAGTTATCTGATGAAACCATTTAATGAGCTAGAACTTTTATTCGCTCTTGAACTTGCCGTCGAAAAATTTTATGGACAAAAAGATGTTTTTCTGAGTGATGAAGAAAATACCGTTATTAGTGAAGAATTTTTATTCATTAAAAAAGGGAAATCACTCAAAAAAGTGCATCTGCAGGATATTATTTATATTGAGGTAGAAGAAAAATATTGCAATATAGTTACTGAAAAAGAAAAGTTTTTAATTCTAATTTCATTAACTAAAATACTAGAGTTGCTTGATGCAAAACTTTTTTATAGAACACATAGAAATTATATTGTAAACATTCAAAAAATAACAGAAATTATTCCTATAGACAATCTTATTTTTTTGATTGGGGGACACAAGGTAACTCTCAGCGAGAAATATAAAGATATTTTAAAGAGAGTCCGTACTCTAAGATAATATACTTCAAAAACGATTTTAATGGAGAGCTATTTTTTGATCCATGTAAAATCTTAAATTTATTGGTTCAGATTTGTAAAGAAAGACTTAAAAGACAGTTACTGTTTTTTAAGTCTTTTTTTGTGCTAATTTTTGACACTTTCGTGGATAAGAAGGCTTTGCTTGTTCCATTTTTATAATTAAAAAAGTGGAGTTGTATTAGTTTTACTAAAGAAATAAAAAGCTAGCTAGATTTATTTTTAATTTTTTCCAACTTAATGATTCAAAAGTATATACCCGGCTGTGCTATCAGTATTTTTAAAATGACTTGTTGAAATACATTAATGAGAAAATAAATGAAAAAAGTGGAGTTCAGAAACCACTATAAAAACGAGGCGAATCCTGAAAAGCCTTATGAGTAGGGGAAACTAAAAACTAAAAAAATGAGTAAAATTAATGTTTTAATAGTAGTTGATGCTTTAGGAGCAGCAACATCAGGGAATCTTCAAAATAATGTTTATTTGGTAGATACTAATAAACATGTCGGTTCAGGAAACGAAGGTCAAGCAGAATTATATACAGTTTGCACAAGTACAAGTCAAAAATCAGATACTATTGTATGGTCAATTGCTCCAGTTGATCCTGATTCCGATGTAAGTATTAATAGTTTTACTGGACAAATGATAAGCAGTAAAGCCTTGATTCCTACAATGAATGCTGATGGATCATGGCAGGGACTTTTAGCTCCAAATTTGCCAGCAGGAAATATTCAATACTCAGTAGTAGTTAGTATTGATGGTACAAATTATACTTTTGATCCTTTTTTAAGTGTTAATAACAATTAATTTTGTTTAGCTATACGGTAAATTATAATTAGGGTCTGCTGAAAAACTCAAAACCTCATAAAAAGCAGTAGTTGAGAAGTTGAATTTTATTATTAGGTGCAAGGTTTTTGCACAATCATCCTCAAACCTTGCACCTAATATAATTCAATTTTTGCAATTTATATTTTTAAAGCTCCATTTTAAAGGCTATAAATGAATTAAAACCTTTCAAAAACTACTAAAGTTGAGGATTTTGGGTAAAAATTGACACTAATTTGCGTTAAGTTAGTTTTTCAGCAGACCCTAAATAAACGAATCTTCCTGTAAAGGTTAATTGCAGGGGCGAATTCTGAAAAGCCTTATGAGTAGGAACAACAATTAAATTATAAAAATTAGGTACTATCTCATAAAGTGTGTAAGTAAAAAAGATATTAGGGTTTGCACAAACCCCTATATTTTTAAACTTACACACTTTTTAGGATAGTGTCGTAAAACGAGTTTGAAACTGCTCCTTCAAAAGGGTTTTGTGCTTTTCAAAACAACTGGTTTTACGGATATAAATTGCACGGGGTTTGTTCTATAAATGGAATTTTCCATTCATTGGATATTACAAAAGCAGAAGTTCACGATGTTCATTTTTTAAAGAACATAAAACATCAAATGTCTGATTGTATTTTGCTTGTCGATAGAGGTTACTTGTCTCAAAGCATTCAATTGGATTTGTTTCAAACGGTAAATATTAAATTAGTAACACCAAAAAGGAAAAATCAAAAAGACTATAAACCAAAACCTTATATCTTTAGAAAATCAAGAAAAAGAATTGAAACATTATTTTCTCAACTATGCGACCAGTTCAGAATTAGAAACAATTACGCTAAAACTTTTGAAGGTTTTAAAACAAGAATTTTAGCAAAAATAACAGCATTAACATTGGTTCAGTCTATCAATAAATTCATTTTTGATAGACCTATAAACAATATTAAAAATCAAATAATTTAATTACACCCAACGGGTTATTATTATTATTATTATTATTATTATTATTTCTCACACAAACTTTTCAAAACCTGATTCCTGTATATATTAAAAGTCCTTAAATGCCTTTTCAAAAATAAAAAATCAAATAGTTTACCAAAAACACCAAACGGAGTTTCATACTGCAGTTTATCTGTCATTATGGTAACTCCGTTTATTTCTTCAAAATAATGTCGATGTTTGAATGATTTGAAATTTCCTTCTTCCATTTCATCCACAAAATAATCATAAAGATTCATTACGGGAATCCGGCTTTTATGGGTTAAGTAAAATCCGAAATGCCTGCCTCGCCAAGTCATCGTTTCGTTCAAATTAATCAAACCCGATGTAACTCCGGCAATTGCTTTTTCTTTGGAAGAACTTGCCGATAGCTGGTGAATGTCGATATTTCGGGAAGCATCAAAAACGATATTTTTGGGTGCTTTTATTTTGGTTGTGAGGTGGATGGTTGTCATTTGCTTAATAAATTTTGAAAAGCGTTATTTATATTTTCAAACTTATATTGGAACCCATTTTCCAAAAGCCGTTTCGGAATTACATTTCTGCTTTTTAATATTAATTCTGCTTCTGTTCGAATAAAGAAAGATCCAATTTCAAGAAGAAATGTATTCATTGGAATTCCAAAAGGAAAACCAACTGCTTTTCGCAGTTTTTGCATAAAATCGGCATTGCGAATTGGCTCGGGAGAAACAATATTGATAACGTCAATGATTTCTTTTTGAATAATAAAATCTATTGCATTTGCAAAATCTTCTTCGTGAATCCAGCTTACAAACTGATTTCCTTTTCCCTGTTTTCCGCCAAAACCAAATTTTGCCAGCGTTTTCAGAGGAACAAGAGCCCCGCCGTTTTTTCCCAAAACTATTGAAGTCCGCAAAGCTGTTTTAAGAGTTTTTGGAGTTTCAGTTTTAAAAAATGCTTTTTCCCAGGAAAGCGCAACATTTATCGAAAAGTCATTTCCGATTTCGCCATCGGTTTCATCCATTTGTTTATCTAATGAAAAACGATAAATTGTTGAAGTCGATGAATTCAGCCAATGTTTTGGTGGATTTTTGCAATTCAAAACAGCTTTATTTAAGATCTTTGTGCTTTCAATTCTCGACAATAAAATCTGTTTTTTATTTTCTTTGGTATAACGGCAGTCAACCGATTTTCCGGCAAGATTAATTAAAACTGTTGTGTTTTCCAACTCGCTTTCCCAGCCTGTAAATGTTTTGGCATTCCAGTTGACGAATTTAATTCCGTCAGCAGTTTCTGACTTGCCTCTGGTCAGAATTACAATTTCATCAAATTTATTTTTGAAATGCTTTGTCAAAATCTGACCTAAAAATCCGGTTCCTGCAGCTATAATAAGTTTTGTCATTGTTGTTTTGTTTTTTGTGGAATAAACCTAACAGGTTTCAAAAACCAGTTAGGTTTGTTGAATAAATTAAGCTTTAAAAACCAATCTTTCTTCTTGCTGAGCTTCTTTGGATTTTCTTTTTCCTCTGAAGAAAAAGTATAAGTTAAGGAACAGCATTATTCCAAGATAGATAGAAAATCCGCCAATTTTATAACTCAGGGCTTCGATAAGTGACTGATAGCTGTTGTCGTAAATGCTCAACTGTAAAATCATTAAGGCAAAGCCTAAATTAAGCAGATAAAATCCAGTTTCAAAAAGTCTGTTTGTTGCCTGCGCAATTTCTTCTCTGCCTTTGAAAATGTCCAGCATAAATATTTTTCCGTTTTTGAAAAGGGTTTTAGAAACATAATAGGTAAGGAATAAAGCGATTGGTAAATAGACAGCGTAACCGATTAAGATTTTTGTAGTTTCCATGATAATAAGTATTTAAGTGTTATTTAATTAATTTGTGAATGTATTTGGTTAATATTAAAATGTTTGTGTAATGCAGTACCGAAATAATAAAAATGATGACTGCGGTTTTGGTGCCGATGGTTTCTATCAATTGGGGTGAAGAAGTTATTTTTTGCCAGGAAATTAGGGTCATGGCACAGTAACCAATATTTAAAAGATAATATCCTAAAAGTAAAACCTGATTGATTTTTTGACAGATTTCAGCATGATTTGGGATTAATTCAGCCACGTAAATATTTCCGTTTTTGTAACATATTTTTCCAACTTTCAGAATAATGAAAATCGTAATGCTGAGGTAAATTAAATACCCGATAATGTTGAAATTCATAATTATTTATTTTTAAATTTTTAAACTTTCAGAAAAAAATGAAACTTAGTGGTAAATTTTTTTACTGCTATTTAATTCGTTTTTATTGTTTTTTATTTGTCTCATTGAATAGCCAGTAGAAATTTAATCTAATTATCAAATATTTAGTGTTGGCTATTTCATAATTTTTAAAACCAATTTACCTAACCAGTTTTCGTTGAATTCGGTCATTTTGTCTAAGACATTATCTGCTTTTAAAACAAAATCATACAATTTGGAAGTTTGGTCAACGAAGTGTTTTTCTTCGGCTGAATCTTTTGCTTCAATTGTCGAAACCTCTTTTAGGATTTTAAGCGCAGGTTTGATTTCTCTCCTGCTTCTTTCTCTCGAAATTTTGGAAGCCAATTCATCTAAATCCTTTTCAGCAGTAAAAAACTCTCTGCGTTCACCCGCTTTGTATTCTTTGTAGACAATTCCCCAGTCCATTAATGCTCTTAGGTTCATGCTGGCGTTACCGCGTGAAATTTGTAATTCTTCCATGATGTCTTCCATAGAAACCGCTTCGTTTGAGACCATTAATAAAGCATGAATCTGCGCCATGGTTTTATTAATTCCCCATTGAGAACCTAATGCTCCCCAGGTTTGTACAAACTTATTTTTTGCCTCTTTGAATTCCATTTTTGGATTTATTTCCCTTTGTTGGAACAAATGTAAACAAAAGTTTTTAAACTTTCAAAAATAATTGAAAGTTTGTTTTAAAAAAATCATTCCAAAAGTAAAGTAGTAATTATCTTATGCTAGATTTTGTTTCTTTCATAACTGAAATTTTTTGTTCTGCAGCATTTTTTTAATTAATTCTATAAGTCTAGTATAGTTTTGATGTAGAAAATAAAAAGAGAAGGATTTTATTTGTTTGTTATTGATTATCAAATGTATATAAGGTGCTTTATTTTCTGATTTATAACACCGTTTATTGATTTAATTAAAAATACAATTAAAAAAGTGGAGCAGATCCCACTTAAAAAAACGAGGCGGTTCTGAAAAGCCTAACGAGTAAGATAAAAATAATATTTAGAAATCATGGCAGATTTATTAGCAGGTGCTTATTTAGCAAAAGGGACAATTGGAAATGTTGGAACACCAGGTGCTCCAATCGCAACATTTAGTTTAGTGGTGGTACCATCACAGCATACCGTAACAGGTACAGTAATAATTACTCAGGCAGTAAGCGGTCCTGACAGCCACATTGTTGTTCAGGTAAAAGGAAAAATATATGCAGCAGGATTAGGAAAATATACACAATTAGTTAGTCTGCAAGGGCAGTATGTGCATTCAGTTCCTCCTCCGGCAATTGGTTCTTTCTTGGCTGAGTTCAATGCTCATTTAGCTATCGATAATGCATGGAATGGAGTTGGCGGTTTCTCATACTGGAGACACACTGTTGAAAATGTACCGGTTAAAGCAGTAAATGCCTTAAAAGAGCAAGCGGTTTAAGACAATTTTTACTGACTAATTTAAAAAGATTACCTAATTCGGGTAATCTTTTTTGTTTTAATAAACAAAAACCGAAGCGTTTCTGCCTCGGTTTTTATAAATGTCTAAGAAGTCTAATAATCTGGAAATCTATAAAAGCCCCGCTCTTTTCAGCAAAGCATCTGGTTTTGGTTCCTGTCCTCTAAAGCGTTTGTACAATACCATTGGATGTTCGGTTCCGCCTTTTGAAAGGACATTTTCTTTGAATTTATCAGCCACTTCTTTGTTGAAAATTCCTTTCTCCTGAAAATATTCGAATGCATCGGCATCAAGAACTTCGGCCCATTTGTAACTGTAATAACCCGATGAATAACCTCCTTGGAAAATATGTGAAAAGGCTGTGCTGATTGCATTTTCCTTTACATCAGGATACAATTGAGTGGAAGAAAATTGCTCCGTTTCAAAAGTTTTTACATCATTAATATTCGTTGGATCTTGCCCGTGCCAGCCCATATCCAGTAATCCAAAACTCAGTTGGCGCATCGTTGCCATTCCTTCCTGGAAACTAGCACTCTCCTTGATTTTTTCTACATATTCCTGTGGAATAACTTCCCCGGTTTCATAATGGTGTGCAAACAGAGCCAAAGCTTCTGGTTCATAACACCAGTTTTCCATAATTTGGCTTGGCAGTTCCACAAAGTCCCAATAAACCGATGTTCCTGATAAATTAGGATACGTTGTATTCGCTAACATTCCGTGTAATCCGTGGCCAAATTCATGGAATAGAGTTGTCACTTCATTGAAAGTTAATAACGACGGCTTAGTCTCTGTTGGTTTTGTAAAGTTGCAGACATTGGAAATATGCGGCCTTTCGTTTACGCCGTCTTTGATGTATTGTGATTTGAAAGAAGTCATCCAAGCACCGTTTCGTTTTCCTTTTCTTGGAAAGAAATCAGCGTAGAAAAGTGCAACCAATTCATTGTTTTTGTCTTTTACTTCATAGGCAGTAACTTCTTCGTGATACTTGTCGATGTCAAAAATTTCAGTAAAAGTCAAGCCAAACAGTTTTCCTGCAATCGTAAAAGCGCCGTTCAGCACTTTTTCCAATTGGAAATAAGGTTTCAGTTTCTCGTCATCTAAATTAAATAACTGCTGTTTCAGTTTTTCCGAATAGTATGCTCCGTCCCATTTTTCGAGCTGTTCGATACCGTCCAGTTCTTTGGCGAAAGCCGATAACTGTTCAAATTCTCTTTTGGCTGCTGGTTTTGCTTTGGCCAATAAATCATTTAAAAAAGATTTTACTTTTTCTGGACTTTCGGCCATGCGTTCTTCTAGAACAAAATCGGCATGGGTTTTGTATCCTAAAAGATTAGCTCTTTCAAAGCGCAGTTTAGCAATTTTTAAAACGATTTCCTGATTGTCGAATTCGTTGTTCTGAAAACATCTTGCTCCGAAAGCAAGAGCTATTTTTTTACGCAGTTCGCGGTTATCTGCATACGTCACAAAAGGCAGGTAACTAGGGTGATCCAGAGTGAAAATCCAGCCTTCTTTTTCTTGGGCCTTCGCCAATGAACGAGCCGCTTCGATAGTTCCTTCTGGTAAGCCGGCTAAATCATTTTCGTCAGTAAGATGTAATTCGAAAGCATTGGTTTCGGCCAAAGCATTTTCGCCAAACTGTAAACTCAATTTGGACAATTCTTTGTCGATTTCCCTTAACTGATTTTTCTTTTCTTCCGGCAGATTAGCTCCGTTTCTGGAAAAGCTTTTGTATTGTTTGTCCAGAAGTGTTGTTTGTTCTGGATTTAAATTCAAAGATTCTCTTTGATCGTAAACTGTTTTTACTTTGGCAAATAAAGCAGTATTCAAGCGGATATCATTTCCAAATTCAGATAATAGCGGCGAAACTTCCTGGGCAATTTTTTGCATTTCGTCACTCGTTTCTGCCGAATTTAAGTTGAAAAAGATATTTGAAATCCGATCCAAAGTATCGCCGCTAAATGACAAAGCTTCAATAGTGTTTTGAAAAGTTGGGTTTTCTGCATTGTTAATTATTGCATCAATTTCGGCTTTTGCCATATCAATTGCTTCCTGAAATGCAGGAAGATAATCTTCGTTTTTTATTTGTGAAAATGGCGCTGTATCTAGCCTGGTGTCAAATTTATTGAGTAGTATATTCATAATTATAAGATCTGTTTTGTTCCAAATATTAGGAGGTTATTTTTTTGTCTGAAATTGAAAAAAAAATAAACTTCATTAAAATTTAAAAGTAAAATGTATTTAATCGATATTTTGTGTATTTTTGTCGAATAATTAATTTCTTTAATAGAATTAATACTGTCAAAAAAACAAACTCTTTTTGTCCCTAACCTAAAAGAAAAAAGTATTGAAAATGCTAAATTTCCCCGAGTTTAGAATTTTGCAATATCAAAAAAAAGCTCCGTATTTTAGGAGCTTTTTTTTATTTATTCAAGTTTTCCGAAGATTGATAAACGGCTTTTTTTAGTCCTTCTTTGTAGGCGATGATTTTGTCTAAAACAGTTTTATCGGCACTTCCTATAATTTGTGCAGCAAGGATTCCGGCATTTTTTGCTCCGTTTAAAGCAACAGTTGCTACTGGTACACCGCCAGGCATTTGTAAAATAGATAAAACACTGTCCCAGCCATCAATAGAATTGCTAGACTTTACAGGAACTCCAATTACAGGAAGCGGTGACATCGAAGCAACCATTCCAGGTAAATGCGCTGCGCCTCCAGCTCCGGCAATAATTGTCGAAATTCCGCGATTGTGTGCGTTCATACTGAAATCAAACAGTTTTTCGGGTGTTCTGTGTGCCGAAACGATGTCGACTTCGGTTTCTATATTAAAACTTTTTAAAATATCTATGGCATCCTGCATTACCGGCATATCCGAAATGCTTCCCATTATTACAGCTACTTTGCTCATTTGTTTTTTTATTTATTTTAGTTCTGGAATCATATTCCAAATGTCAATATTAAATTCTTCTTGGATGGCTCTTAAATAGGATATTTGTTTTATATCGTCTTCAATTAAGATTTTAAAGAAATCTTCAGCAGAAACACCATATACTGATAATTCTTTAGTTTTTCTTTGTATGTATTTTTTTCTTTCATCAGCTAAAATGATATCATCAAGCTTTAATAACTTAATTAAATTAATTGCTTCGTTATCATTTAAATCTGAAACACGATAATCGCCGCTGTCATAAACGATTCTATCTTCAAAATCAATTGCTGCTGGGTTTAAAACAGGCTGTAAATTTTCCCATTTAGAAGCTTTCTCTATATTCCATTGGTGTTTTACCAAAAACCAATTTGAATAAGAATCGTCAATAGTTCCTTTTAGATTTGGATTAAAATGCTCAATGTCCCGTGCATCAGCTCTTCCTAAATACTCTTCTGTATATGAACAAAATCCCTTTTGCTCTTTATATAAAACTTTCGAAATTTTTAAATTATTGTTTGAATTGCCTTCTATATAATTTAAATTATTTTTAATTACTTCTGAATCATGGTTTTTAAGAACTCTCCTCATATTAGAAATTATAAATGTCTCCCAGTTTAACAGTTTCTAATAGTAATTCTTTTTTTCTTTTAGGATCAGTCTCATTAGCAACGTCCTGTTTAAGTTTGATATATTTTTGATATGCTTCTTCACCGTGCTTATTGTAATAATTTACTCCAAAATCATTTTTTAGCATATCATTCGGATCATCGCCAATTGGAGAACTTCCTCTGCGTACGGCTACTTTTCCTTCTTCATCAAAATATAAAATGAAACGTTCTTCGGGTTCAAAGGAAGCAGCGATAAAAGGGGAATGTGTAGCAACTATAAACTGAGCTTCAGAAGCTAGATTTTGATAATAATCCATTAAATCCATCTGCATATCAGGATACAATGAACGCTCGGGTTCGTCAATTAAAATGATGGAATCTTTGGTGTCAAATTTATACAATGGTAAAAGTAACGATATTAAAAGTTTTGTTCCTGTACTTAGTGAAAGTATTGGTATAAAGACATCACTTTTATAATGTTTAATATTTAGGAAAGATGATGGATTGTTGACATCAACTTCTAGATTTAATTTTTTTAAAACCTCATTAAATTTTATTGCAAATTCTTCATTAGGATTTGGATTTTCTTTTCTCCATTTGTTTAAATCATCAATGATGTCATTAATATTTGAATAGCTGAAGAAGTCAGAGCTTTTCTTTAGGAGTTCTTCACGATAATTGATAAAATCATTTAGTAAAAATCTGTAAATTTCTTTATAATTGTTTTCGCTAAGTTTAAATTGATTGTAATTTTTTAAAAGAAAATCTTTGTCTTTAAAATTTGAATTTTTTAATTCTTCAGGTTGAAGAAAATTAATTATTTTATTTATATTTAACTCTGATGGAAAAAAAACTTTCTTGGTTAAATCGTTAGTTTTTAATTTTTTGTCAACGAAATAGTTTATTAATATTTCCTGATTCTGAATACAGAACTCTTCAGTATTGTCATTGAAAAACACACATAAAGAAGATTTTAACTTTTCTAACGATGAGTGATGTTTGAATTCTTCAGGATAATCTATATAAGAGTTATTATGCGTTTTAATATCTAATAACTCCAATAGACTAGTTTTTCCAGTTGCACTTTGCCCAATAAAACAAATTTTGTTTAAAGGTTTCCCTGCTTTTTCTTTGTCTTTATAATCCAAAGGATACGTAAAATCAAAATCTAGATTCTCTAAATGTCTAAAAGTATCAATATGTAATTTTGAAATTTTCATGTATTGTTTTTTACAAATTTATCTAATTTGACATTGATTAACAACTGCAAACTGATTACTGAATGCTGACCACTTTTATAGTATTCTTAACATCGGCCGCAATTCGTCTTGCTTCGGCCATATCTTCATTGACAATGGTTACGTGTCCCATTTTTCGGAAAGGGCGGGTTTGTTTTTTGCCGTAAATGTGCGGGGTAACGCCGTTCCAGCCCAAAATAGTTTCGATGTTTTCGTAAATTACGTCGCCAGAAAAGCCTTCGGCACCGACTAAGTTTACCATAATTCCGGCAGCTTTACTGTCTGTGTTTCCAAGAGGTAAATCAAGAATAGCACGCAGATGATTTTCAAACTGCGAAGTATAGCTAGCCTCGATTGAGTAATGTCCTGAGTTGTGCGGACGCGGTGCTACTTCGTTTACCAGAATTTCATCATCTTTGGTTTGGAACATTTCAACTGCCAAAAGGCCAACATGATTAAATTGCTGCGAAACATTCAATGCAATCGCTCTTGCTTTTTCGGCAACTTTATTATCAATTCTGGCAGGGCAGATTACATATTCTACCTGATTGGCTTCTGGATGAAATTCCATTTCCACAACTGGGTAGGTTTTGATTTCGCCGGAAGGACTCTGGCAGACAATTACAGCCAATTCATTTTTGAAAGGCACCATTGTTTCAGCAATGCATTCTACATTGGGTAAATTTTCTAAATCAGCTGTCTGCCGAATGATTTTTACGCCGTTTCCGTCATATCCAAATTCAGTACATTTCCATACAAAAGGAAGCTGAATATTTGCTTCTACTAAATCAACTACTAAGTTTTTTAGAGTAGAATAACGCTTGTAAGGAGCTGTCGGGATATTATTTTTGATATAAAAATCCTTTTGGATTCCTTTATTTTGTATGAGTTTTAGCGTTTTTGGAGAAGGATATACTTTTTTGCCTTCATTTTCCAGTTTTTCCAGTGCCTCAAGATTTACCAGCTCAATTTCAAAGGTCAAAACATCTACTTGTTTTCCAAAATTGTAAACAGTTTCAAAATCCATCAAATCGCCTTTTACAAAATGGTTACAGGCAATTTTACTAGGAGCTTCGTCACTTGGGTCTAAAACGTAAGTTTGGATATCAAATTTTCGTGTGTCAGACAGCAGCATTTTGCCAAGCTGCCCGCCTCCTAAGATTCCTAATTTAAAATCAGAAGAAAAATAGTTCATTGTGATTGTATTTACTTTGTCTGCTCAGCACATTGCCAGCAACTGCAAAGATACTTTTTCCTAATCGAATAGGAAAATGCTATTTTATTTTCTTCAAAACTTCTTTGGCAACGGCTTTATAAGCGGCACTGTGATTTGGAAAATCTTTTGTGGCAATAGTTTTCAATTCGGGATGAATCCAGTCATAATGCTGTCCTAATAGGTATAAAGTTCTCATTGAATAAGCTTTGGATGCTACTTTAGTATCGTTAATCAGCCAGTCAAAAGAACTTTCGATGATTGCTTCCAGATGTTTTTCGGAAAGCTGTATTTCACTTTTTTTATAATGAGAATGAACCAGCAGTTGACAGATTTTGGCAACGGGGCGAATGGCACTTTCATCTTTCAGGTTTTTGATATTGGAACAAAAATAATCCAGATGATTTTCAATCCATTCCAGTTTTTGGTAACAGACAAATTCCAAAATCCAGCAGGCTTTGGCCGAATTTTTATTTGAAACCTGAAAACACAGCCGAATTAATTCAGGGAAAAGTTCTTGATTATGCAGTACTTCATCAGCATATTTTTGTCGGTTTTCTCTATGTCCTGTTATATAATCTAAATTTTTCTGGAATTCGCTGACCATCATTTCTGTTTTTGATTTAAAAGTACAAATCAATTGACAATTGTCAAAAGTGAAATCCCTATCTTTGCCAAATATTTTAAAATATAAAACTGTGATACAACTACACGATAAACAATTTGTTCCGTTTATTTCTGCCAAAGAGATAAACTTTGCTATCGAAAAAATGGCAGCACAGATAGAAGACGATTTTTTTGATGAAACGCCGATTTTTATTGGAGTACTGAATGGTTCTTTTATGGTAGTTTCCGATTTTTTAAAATTATACAAAAAACCGTGCGAAGTTTCTTTTATCAAGTTAGCTTCTTATGAGGGGACATCCTCTACCGATTCCGTTAAGCAGTTAATTGGACTGAATCAGGACTTAACAGGCCGTACCGTAATTGTTATAGAAGATATTATCGACACAGGAAATACATTAGAGGAACTGAAAAAATTGTTCAAAAGCCAGAATGTAAAACATTTTAAAATAGCAACACTTTTTTTCAAACCGGATGCTTTCAAAAAAGATCTGAAAATTGATTATATTGGAATCCGGATTCCAAATAAATTTATCGTAGGTTTTGGATTGGATTACGATGGATTGGGCAGAAATCTGCCAGAAGTGTATCAGTTAAAAGAATAACCAAAAAACTAAAAATAGTAAAAACCACATATAAAAAAGGAATGATTAATATAATTTTATTTGGAAAGCCGGGAGCAGGAAAAGGAACTCAGGCAGAATTTTTAAAAGAAAAATACAAATTAACACATATTTCAACCGGAGATGTTTTTCGTTACAATCTGAAAAATGATACACCGCTTGGTAAAGAAGCAAGAGTTTTTATGGATGCCGGGGATTTGGTTCCAGATGAATTAACAACAAAAATGCTTATTGATGAGGTGAACAAACACTTGGATTCCAACGGAATTTTATTCGACGGTTATCCAAGAACTATCGCACAGGCTGAAGCACTGGATGCTTTTTTACCGACAATTGGTTCAAACGTTGCTGCTACAGTAGCTTTGGAAGCTGATGACAATATTTTGGTTGCCAGATTACTGGAAAGAGGAAAAACAAGCGGAAGAGTTGATGATCAGGACGAAGAAAAAATCAGAAACCGTTATCAGGAATATAATGAAAAAACGGCTCCGCTGATAGGATATTACAAGGATCAAAATAAGTTTCATGCAGTAAACGGGATAGGAACTATTCAGGAAATTACTGAAAGACTAACAGCGGTTATCGATAATTTATAGGAGCATTCTCCAGCTGTACGTTACAAGTCACAGCTATAAAAAACTAATTTTTCTATGTCATAAAAGGAGAAGTAAGAAGGAACCATCCTGTTTCTCCCTCTCTTTTGGAGAGGGTCGGGGTGAGGATCTGCTCTTTGTATAACAGGAAAAATTAGTTTTTTATAGCTATGAGTTTTTCACTTCCATCTGGGCTATTAAAATAAGAATGAATAACAAAAGGATTGCATAAAATCCAAAGTATAAACGAATTATCTAAACATTGGAAATAGTTATAATATTTTTTCTAATACTCTTAAATGGGGTTTTCTCTATGTCTGAAATTGCATTGATTTCGGCCCGAAAAAACAGATTGGAAACCGCAGCAAAAAAAGGAAACAAAAATGCCCAGACTGCTTTGGATTTGGCCAATTCACCGAATAAATTTCTGTCGACAGTACAAATAGGAATTACACTTATTGGAATACTGACAGGGATTTACAGCGGCGATAAAATTACTGCCGATGTTGAAGCTTTTGTAAAAGGATTTCAGATACTGATTCCTTATGCTCATTCAATTGCCGTTGGGATTGTTGTTGTTGTATTGACTTTTTTTTCATTGGTATTAGGAGAATTACTTCCTAAAAGAATTGGATTAAACTATCCCGAAGGAATTGCCAAAGCAGTGGCTTTGCCAATGAAAATAATTTCTATAATAACAGCACCTTTTATATGGCTGTTAACTACTTCTACTGATTTCTTACTCGATATTTTGCAAATAAAACCTACCGCCGACGGAAAAGTAACCGAGGAAGAGATAAAAGCAATTATCAAGGAGGGTACCGAAGGAGGAGAAGTTCAGGAAATAGAGCAGGATATTGTAGAGCGTGTTTTTCATATTGGAGATAGAAAAATAAATTCGTTAATGACTCACAGAAAATCAGTGATGATGCTGCCATTACATGCTGATAAAAGCAAAGTAAGAGGTTTTATGATCAAAGAACTGCATTCTGTTTACCCGGTTTATAATGAAAACCACGATGATATCGTTGGAGTTGTCAATTTGAAAAACATTTTTGCTAATGTTGATAATGACAATTTTAATCTGGCAGAAATTATGACTGATGCCCCATTTATGATGGAGCAGACTACGGCTTATAAGGCATTGGAACAATTCAAAAAAACAGGAATTCATTATGCATTGGTTTCCGATGAATATGGAGTTTTTCAAGGAATTATTACGCTGAATGATATTCTGGAAGCTTTGGTTGGAAACGCTTCCGATTTCTATAAAGACGATTTTCAGTTAATTGAAAGAGAAGACGGAACCTGGATGGTAGACGGGCATTATTCACTGCACGATTTCCTTACCTATTTCGAGCTGGATGATTTGATAAATGATTATGAAGTGACCACTCTAAGTGGTTTAATAATGACGGAGTTATCACATATTCCGAAAGAAGGCGAAAAGCTGATTTGGCAAAGATTTGTGCTGGAAGTTATCGATATGGATGGCGTGAAGATCGATAAAGTAATGGTGAGAGCCTTAAAAGATTAAATTTAGTTTAAAAATAGTTTAAGGTTTTAAGTTTAAAGTTGATAGATTTTCTATTAAACGATTAAACGATTAAACGATTAAACTTTAGATTTAAACTTTTAAACAAAAGAAAATGACAGAGGGAAATTTTGTAGATTACGTAAAAATTTATGTTTCTTCCGGAAAAGGAGGAAAGGGGTCTACGCATTTGCATAGAGAAAAATTCATCCAATATGGAGGTCCAGATGGAGGTGATGGAGGTCGTGGCGGACATGTTTATTTGGTAGGGAATAAGGATCTTTGGACTTTATTTCACTTAAAATTTGCCCGTCATATCAAAGCAGGTCACGGAGGTGACGGAGGAGGAGACAGAAGTACAGGTGCTGACGGAGATGATAAATATATCGAAGTTCCATTAGGGACTGTCGTGAAAGATAAAGAAACAGGCGAAACATTGTTTGAGATTACTGAGGATGGTGAAAAACAAATACTTGCCAAAGGAGGAAAAGGAGGTTTAGGAAACTGGCACTTTAGAAGTTCAACGAATCAGACGCCTCGTTATTCACAGCCAGGTTTGCCAGGTTTGGAAATGGATGTGATTTTGGAATTAAAAGTTTTGGCAGATGTTGGTTTGGTAGGTTTTCCAAATGCTGGAAAATCAACACTATTGTCTGTATTGACTTCAGCAAAACCAAAAATTGCAGATTATCCATTTACGACTTTGAAACCAAATCTTGGAATTGTAGCTTACAGGGATTTTCAATCGTTTGTAATTGCCGATATTCCGGGAATTATTGAAGGTGCTGCCGAAGGTAAAGGGCTTGGTCATTATTTCCTGCGCCATATCGAGCGTAATTCGACTCTATTGTTTTTAGTTCCTGTGGATACGCCAAATATCAAGGAAGAGTATGATGTTTTGGTAAATGAACTGACTAAATACAATCCGGAAATGCTGGATAAAGAACGCCTATTGGTGATTTCAAAAATCGATATGCTGGATGATGAATTGAAAGCGGAATTGAAAACACAATTAGACGAAGAATTCAAAGGTATTCCTTATTTGTTTATTTCATCGGTTGCACAGCAGGGATTAACAGAGCTGAAAGACAAGCTATGGAAAATGCTGAATGAGTAAAATATATTTTTAAAACACATAAAAACCACTAATGAATTCGATTTGTTAGTGGTTTTTTTAGACTTGAAATGAAGGTTTATTTATGGTGATTAAATCTAAATTAACACTATTTCTTTTATTATATTTACCCAATTGTTTAAAAGAATTATGAAACATATTTACCTGCTATTTTGTTTATTTCCTTTATTTGTTTTTAGTCAAGATCTTTCTGCGGATTATAGCATATATCCCAAAACTTTTAGTAAAATAGCTAATGTTGCTAAAAAGTCAGCAATCTCACCTTTTCAATTTTGCGATACAGACAGTGATGGAATTGTTTCCATAAATCTGGAAGACTTAAAAAACCGTGCATTAGATGCTAATTCGTCTCAAATAATTGCAGAATCGGGTATTTATATAGGCACAAGTTCAGGCGAAATACAATTAGTTACTAATTTAACAACAAATCCTTCTAAAATAAAGGTATGCTCTAATTCGATTGTGCCAATATTTGATATTGCCTATAATCAAAACGGAGATACATATGTTTCTTATCAATCTAATATTTACAAAATAAATAAAACAGACTGTAGTGTTGTAAATATATATACTTCTAATGTAATAGGTAATATTAATTCCCTGTCATTCGATAGACAGTCTAATATTTATTTTGGTGGCTCCAGTTCAAGTGTATATCGTCTCAATAATGGAAACTATAATCAAGCAAATTTATGGCATGATTTTGTTTTTGGCAGTGCAGCCGGTGATTTTGTGATGTATGGCGATAAAATGTATATCGCTTGGAATAATTATAGTATTGGAAAATGTCAGCTTTATGAAGTGACTGTTGATAATAATATGAATTATGTTTCGCATAAAGTTCTGGGGAATCTGCCAAATGAAACATACGGTTTAGCCAGTGAATTAGGCAGTTTATATGGTGTTACATCAAATCAGTTATTTAGGATAAAAATCAATTCAGATTCTATCTATAATGAAGTTATTTTAAATAATGATTTTTCGAGTGGAGCATGGTATGGAGCAGCAGGGAAAAACGAAACTGTAGCTTTTGATGTAAAAGTCTATGAAACAGCTGCTGATGCACAAAATCAAGTGAATGCACTGCCGTCCACTTGGAACAATACAATTCCAGGCGGACAAACAGTATATGCCGTTATTAATAACTCAGTCAATCAGCAGTCTCAAATTGTACCAGTCGATATAAAAATAGGATTTTCGCCATCATATACAAATCCAAAAAACATTGAACATTGTGAATTTGATACTAATGCATCTCTTTTTGATATTAATCAGACTGTTTCTGAGATTATTGGGTCGCAAACCAATGTGACAGTCAGTTTTCATAAATCAGAAATTGATGCAAAGAATAACAGTAATCCATTGCCGAGCCTTTATACCATAAGCGGGAAAAATGCAAAAGTATATTTCAGAGTAACAAATGCATCAACAGGCTGTTTTTCTGTTTCTAGTTTTGATTTAATCATAAAAGAATCTCCGGTTTTTACAATACCAAAAGATATTTCAATCTGCGATATATTTCCTTTAAATTTTAATCTTAGGGCTCTTGAATCTGAGATTATAGGAAATCAGTCTAATTTGAAAGTGACTTTTTATAGTTCTAATGCCGATGCTTTAAATAACAGCAATTCATTACCAGATATCTCAGTTTTTAATAGTAATCCTAATTCTATTTATTTTAGAGTAACAAATCCATCAACAGGCTGTTTTGTAGTTTCACGTTTTAATTTGGCTATAAACCAGCCGCCGGTTTTTACGACACCAAAAGATATTTCAGCTTGTGGTATATTTCCTTTGAGCTTCAATCTTAGAGCAGTTGAATCTGAGATTATAGGGAATCAATCTGGTTTAAAAGTGGCTTTTTATGGATCTAATGCCGATGCTTTAAATAACAGCAATTCGTTACCAGATATATATGCTTTTAATAGTAATCCTAATTCTATTTATTTTAGAGTAACTAATGTGTTAACTGGATGTTTTTCAATTTCAAGTTTTAATTTAGCTTTAAATGAAACTCCAGTTTTTACAATACCGAAGGATATTTCAATCTGCGATAGATTTCCTTTAAATTTTAATTTTAAGACTGTTGAATCTGAGATTATAGGAAATCAATCTGGTTTAAAAGTGACTTTTTATGCGTCTAATACAGATGTTTTAAATAACAGTAATTCTTTATCAGACATATATGCTTTTAACAGTAATCCTAATTCTATTTATTTTAGAGTAACAAATCCATTAACGGGCTGTTTTGTGGTTTCGCGTTTTAATTTAGTTATAAACCAGCTGCCGGTTTTTACAATACCAAAAGACATTTCAGTTTGTGGTATATTTCCTTTGAGCTTCAATCTTAGAGCAGTTGAATCTGAGATTATTGGGAATCAATCTGGTTTAAAAGTGACTTTTTATGCGTCTAATGCCGATGCTTTAAATAACAGTAATTCGTTACCAGATGTCTCAGTTTTTAATAGTAATCCTAAAGCTATTTTTTTTAGAGTAACAAATCTGTCAACAGACTGTTTTTCAGTTTCCAGTTTCAATTTAGATTTAAATGAAACTCCAGTTTTTACGATACCAAAAGATATTTCAATCTGCGATAGATTCCCTTTAAATTTTAATCTTAAAGCTGTTGAACCCGATATTATAGGGAATCAGTCTAATTTAAAAGTGACTTTTTATGAATCTGAATCGGATGCTTTAAATAACAGTAATTCGTTACCAGATATATATGCTTTTAATAGTAATCCTAATTTTATTTATTTTAGAGTAACTAATGTGTTAACTGGATGTTTTCTGGTATCTAAATTTGGATTTAATTTGAATTTTAGAGCTGTTTTTTCTAATCCTAAAGATATTATTATTTGTAAATCGCCGAATTCAAATTATAAATTGGACGATTTTGATGCTAAAGCTCAAGAGATTCTAAATGGACAAAAGGGTACATATAACATTGGTTTTTACAATTCTTATGATGATGCTGTCAATAAAATCAATGAAATAGTTTTTCCATATTATGCTGAGAAAAGTGATAATCAGATTTTTTTTAGAATTGAAAATTCAGTTATGAGCAGCTGTTTTGATGTAGGTTCTTTTTTTATTTATTTAAGAGCAGAAAGTCAAAATGCGAATATTCCTTTTTCAATAAAAACTAGTGATTGGAAAAGCGAAAAAAATGAAATAGAAATTTTAGCATCTGGTAATTATGAATATTCTATGGATGGTTTAACATATCAGGATATACCTGTTTTTAAAGATTTACTGCCTGGAGAATACCAAATTTTTATCAGGGATAAAGATAATTGTTCTGTAATCAGGGATAAGGTTTTTTTAATGATGTATCGAAATTTTTTCACACCTAATGGTGATGGAATAAATGATTATTGGAATATTATAGCTTCTGCTGGCGGTGCCAGTGTAAAGATTGTGATATATGATAGATATGGCAAGATTATGACGAGTCTAAAAGGTGACAGTATGGGTTGGGATGGTAATTATAATAACAATCCGATGCCTTCCTCGGATTATTGGTTTGAATTAATTACAGAAGAAGGAAAGAAACTTAAAGGACATTTCTCTTTGAAAAGATAAACTATTGAAAAGTATTGACTGACTAAAAATTTAAAAACCGTTACATCACTGAAACGGTTTTTTTGTTTGTAACCACATTCGATTATTATTTCTTCTCTTTTAGAATAATTAAAAATCGAAATCAGGCTGCATAAGAAAAGTATCAGTCATTATAAGTATCAAATAAATACTGCAGTGTGTCGTTGATATTATTGGCTTTTATAGTTGGATATTTTATGTGGGAATCGAGCCAGTTTTCGATTATTAAATGAAAATCATCACCTATTTCATAAAGCACAGGAACGCCCATTTTTTTGAGTGCTGCGGCATTGCATTCCTGTTCATAGTGCTGTCTGATTGGAATCGAAAGTATTTTTTTGCCAAGATATAAAGCTTCAGCAGGAGTTTCAAATCCTCCGCCAGTGATAATTCCTTCGCAGTTAATCAGGCTTTTGTTAAAGAGGTCTTTACTGACGGGATAATACGTCACATTTTTTATAGTATGTTTGTTTTTTGTTTCTTCCAAAAACCAATGAAACTTTAAATTAGGAAGTTTATTGAATGTTTTTTCCAAACAGTCTTTTTGAAATGAAGGAAGATAAACTGTAATATGGTCTTTGTTTTTTGGATCGGCATTTACGATTTCGTCTTTGATGACGGGAGGATAAATAAAATCATCGTACTTATCAAAATGCAGTCCGATGTTTTTAGGAGACGGTGCATAATGTTTCAGAATCATTTCTCCCATCATACTTTTCTTTTCGGGTCTTGGAGTATTTGGCGAAATAAAACTGGCTTGGTGTCCAAATTGTATTGAGTTCACTTTCTGCAGTTTGGAAGCTAATGAGGTAATGGAATCAAAATCATTAATGACAACATCATAATTTTTTAGCGGTAAAGCATTGGCATCGTCATAAATTTGCTTTGGTTTTATGTTTTTGGCAATATCCCAGTAATTTAAACCTCCGCATTTGCTGTAATGAAGGCTGCAGCCGGCGCTTCTGAATTTTATGGGTAAATCGATGTCCAGAGTTGCATTGTTGCCGCTTAGAAAAAAATCGACTTCTCCAAATTTTTGCAGATAAGGATATAATTGTATGGCTCTGCTGATGTGGCCGTTTCCTGTTGCCTGTATTGCGTAAAATATTTTCATTGTTAGCTTTTTAGGTTATGAAAGAATTTTGTTGACAATGTCATTTACTTCTTTGTCTTCAGATAAATCGGGGTCTTTGTAATGTTCTTTTTTATAATGGTAAAGGCTCCATTTTCCTTTTTTATATTCTAATGAAGTAAGGTTTTCTATCCAGTCGCCGCTATTCAGATACAATACTTTTCCGTGTTCATTTTCAATTTCTTTCATTTGTGGTTTGTGAATATGTCCGCAGACTACGTAACTGTATTTTTTTTGGATGGCTATTTCGGCAGCTGTGGTTTCAAAATTGGAAACAAAAGAAACCGCTTTTTTGACGCTGTCTTTGATCATTTTGGAGTAGCTTCTTTTTTCTTTGCCCAAAAGTTCCAGAAACCAATTAATCAAACTGTTAATCAGAATCAATAAATCATAGCCTTTCCCGCCAAGTTTGGCTAGTATTTTGGCATAGCCTTTGGTTGAAGAATCAAATACATCTCCGTGGAAAATCCAGGTTTTTTTGCCGTCCAAATCAAGAATGATTTTGTCTAATAATTCGAAATTGCCCAAAATAAAGTCTGAGTATTTTCGTAAAGTTTCATCGTGGTTTCCAGTAATGTAAATAACCCGAGTGCCTTGATTGGACATTTTTATGATTTGTCTTAAAACATTCATGTGGGCAACGGGAAAGTAACTTTTGGTAAAACTCCAGATATCGATGATGTCACCGTTTAAAATCAATGTCTGAGGATTTATTGATTTTAAATACTGCAATAATTCTTTGGCTTGACATCCGTAAGTGCCTAAGTGAACATCGCTTATAACAACTAAGGGGATTTTTCTTCGTCTTTTCATTTTTAGTTTTTACGAAAGTAAAACCGCTATGTTATCCCAATGTGTTTTTAGTATTATTTGTGTATAAAAAATCCATCTCGTTAAATTTAACGAGACGGATTTTTAATTGAATGAAGAATTTTCTAATTTTTTACATTCACCCGAATTCCTTTAGTATGACTCGTATATTCAGGAGCATACATACTATCAATCGTTGAAATTCCATTGGAGAAATTTCCTGTGTTATTTACCCGAATATCATATTCTAAAATATATGTTCCTTTGTTTATCTGGTCAAAAAAGAAATGAGTTGCAACATCTTTGGTGCTTCTGTAAAAGCCCAAACCGCCTTTGTATTCATAGCCCGAAAGCACATCAACAGGCTCAAAACAGGAAGCTCGCATATCTTTCAAGTGAACAAATTCCATATCCTCTTTGGCAGAAATTATTAATCGGACAGTAACTAAATCACCAATTTTCAATTTATTCTTGGCTGTTATTTTTTGCAGTTCAGAACCTTTGTCTGTGTTTTTCTTGATATATAATTCTTTGGCAACCGATAAATTAGTTCCCGAATTGTTTTTGATTTTATCCAAATCTTCAAAATACTGCCAATACAAACCTCCAAAACCTGGAACTGTTGATTTGTTTTGAATAGAAACTGAAGCCATTTCTTTTTTGATTTCATTCGCTTTCCAACTCAGTTTGATATAACCAGTTTCGGCTTCTTTTTCGTTTCCAGCTAGTTTTTTGGTCAGGATTTTTTCATCTCCAATTTTGATAAAGGTGTTGTCTTTTACACTCAGCCAGTCGGTTCCCTGCATTAATAACGCATAGACAGCCTCGGTGGTGGATTTTGTGGTGGGCCAGTTTTTGGTCTGTTTGTTTTTTAATAACCAAACTTTCATCGCATCGACAGATTTCGTGTCGTTATCCACTTCGGCGAAAGCTTCAATCAGCAGAGCCTGCGTTTCAATTGGCGCCTGATACCAATACCAGCCTGGCTTATTTGCAATCCAGTACATTCCCCAATCTTCATTGTTCGAAGCGGTTTCTTTTAAGCTTTCGATGATTTTTTTGGCAGATGATGTTTCGCCAAAACGATTCAGTACCAAAGCCGTCATTCCTTTTTCATACAAAGAATAGTTTAGCCAATCTTTTTTAGCTGTTTCTAAATACAGTTTTGTTGCTTTCTTCAAAGTATCGTTTAATGGATAATCTTTTAAATAAAAACTGCGGGTGTATAAATAATGCAGATCAGAATATGGGTTTATCCAAATCAATTTATCTGTTTTCTTTAAGTTTTTGGTTCTCGTTTTGTGGTATTCCAAAAATTTGCTGTCAATGAACGGAATACCTTTTTCTGAAATTGAATCTATTTTTTCAATGGTTTCATCATTTGAATTTAATTTTGCCAAATGGCCTAACCCCGCCAAAATATGTCTAGTAATGTATTCGTTTTCGTCGCTTCCGTCAAACCATGGAAATCCTCCCGAGGTTTTTTGTTTTTGTTTTAATTTATCAAAAGCTGCCTGTTGCGAAGTTTTCATTTTTTCTAAATCAAAGAGCAGAGCTAGATTTTTCTTTTTTTCGTCTTCGTTTTGAGCGTCGTTTAACCAAGGTGTTTCAGCAAGAATAATCGATTTTAATTCTTCGTTTTCTTCCAGTTTGGAATTTAATTTTCCGTTTTTTCTCCAGGTTTCAAAAAGCTCGGCGATTTTTGGATTACTGGAAATGATCTCCGAAGCCAAAGCATTTGCATAAAAACGGGCAAAAATCTGTTCGGCGCATTCGTGTTCGTATTCCATCAGATAAGGCAGGGACTGAATTGCAAGCCAAGTTGGATTTGAAGTGTATTCCAGTGTAAACTGATGATTTTTTAAAGTACTTGAATTATTGTTTTTTAAATTCTCAAACGTGTATTCTTTCTTCGAATTTCCGCGGACCCAAATCGGTATGCTTTCGGTCACTAGCATATTATTGGTCAAGACAGGCAGAATGTTTTCTTCCCCATCCGAAAAATTGCCGGCTTTTGCCAAAACTTTGTATTGAACACCCTGCAATCCTTCAGGAATATAGATTTTCCAGCTCACTGTTGTATTGCCATAAGCAGGAATTGTGAAGTTTTTTACGGTATTGGTATTGTTCATTTTGGCATCGATGGCCTGCATCGTTGTGGTGTCAAAAAGTTGGAGAACTGCGATTCCGGTTTTGGCTTCATTGGTAACATTCGACACTTTTGTCGTGATTACGATGCTGTCTTTTTCTCTGAAGAACCTTGGAAAGTTTGGCGTTACCATTAAATCTTTTTGAGTAATGGTTGTTTTTTCGAGATAGCCGGAAACCGCATCTTTGTTGTGCGCCAATAAACGGAGTTTCCAAGCTGTCAAAGCTTCGGGAGAGGTGAAATTAAAGCTCACGTTTCCTTTGGAGTCTGTTTTTAAGTTAGGATAAAAGAAAGCGGTTTCCGAGAGATTTTTTCTGGCTTTTACTTGGGTTAAGGCTTCTAGTGCTTTTTTGGTTGTGATAATTATGACGCCGTTTGCTCCTTTTTCTCCATAAATTTTTTTAATATCTTCGTCTTTTAGGACATCAATTGAAATAACTTCTGAAGATTTGAGGTTTTTGATATTATCGGCAATTTCGCCATCAATTACATATAAAGGTTCTTTTCCAGGAGTTGAATTAGCTCCTTTAATTAGAATGTTGGTAAATCTATCCTTGTAGTCATCTTGTATTCCCGCTAAACTATGTACGCTGTTGTCCTCTTCGATTACCTCTCTTGAAGTCACACCGGTTAAGTATGTTTTTTTTTGGATGCCATAATCGACAACAACAGCTTCATATAAGTTATCGCTAGATGCTTTTAATTGTGTCGTGATTGTTTTTGATGTAATTTTCACTTCTTTTGTGGCATAACCAACGTGGATAAATGTAAGTACTTCTCCAATATTAGCTGTTATTTCATAATATCCGTCCAAATCAGTTGTTGCGCTTACTTGTTTTCCTTTTGCAAATACAGTTACACCTGACAGAGGGCCTTCTTTATCAGATACAATCCCCGAAATCATTTTTGAATTCAAAGGTTTTTTTTCTTTTTTTTCTAATTGTTTTAGGTACTCTAGGTATAGTGATGGATTGTAGGCTGAATTAATATCAAAACCAAACCACATTAATGAAGTTGCTTCATTTTGAACATTTAGGGGATATGAATTTTGATTCAAATTTCTTAAAAAAGAATTGGCCGTTTCAAATCCCAAGTTTGTTTTAAAATTGATATAATTGTAATAGCCATAATTGTAATAGTTAGCATTTAAATTATCCCAGTCTTGTTTTGCAAATTGATCCAAGGAACTATCATACATCGAAGCGAGAATTTCGGCTTCTTTTGCGGTGTTTTTGGCTTTCAGCTGAAAACTCCAATTTTCATTACTTCCTGGTTCTATTTTATTTCTGAAACTTTTGACTAAAAATTCCAAATTTAATTCGTCTTTGGATAAATCAATATCGATGTCACTATTGAAATTTTGATTATCAAACAAACACTGAATACCAATTTTTATGGATTTTTCAAATTCTGTTTTAATTGGAACTTTGACTAATAATTCGCCATTTTGTAAAAGATGGTTTTCCTCAAAAAACAGTTTCCTTTGATAATTTCCAGTTACCGAAAGATACAATTCAGGAATTGCCGATGTGATTTTTATCAAGGCAAAGCCATCTTTCAGGGCATTTGTGTTTACTTGTTTAATGGTTAACAGTTGACTCGGATTGAATTTGTCTTTGCTTTGGATGATTTGAAAATCTGCGGAATTTTCAATAAGATTATCGAAAGTGTCCTTAGCAGAAAAGACAACCTTGTAATTCCCAGATTGATAATCAGTGATAAAATCAAGAATTAGTTTTTTATCTTTTTCGGTGTCTATTTTTTTGGAGAAAACCAAAGACCCAAAGTCTTTTTCTGTTAAAGGTTTTTCATTTTCTTCGAAAGGGAATAATCGCTCGAAATCGTCATTACTAATAGTTTCGATTTCGGGTTTTGGGAAAACTCTTTTTTTGAATTTGTTTGAAAAGGCGCGGACAAAATAGATTTTAATTTCGCCTTTGGTAGGCAAAAAATTACCATTGATGTTGGTGCTATTTACACTAATTTGATTATTGCCATCAGTTTCAATTCGTTTAGGAACTTTTGCGCTAAGGACTAAATCATAATATCCAACTTTTGTTATAGATTCAGCAGAATGGGTTTCGCCGTTGACATCTGTAATCTTGACTACGATGCGGTAATAGAAAACGGGAAATTGTTCTTTTATTACATTTGCATTTGGAGTTGCCACAAATTCAATGTTGAATTTGCCTAGACCGTCTGTTTTTGTTTCGCCAGTGGCTATAGTTTCATTTTCATACTTATTATAAAAATTGTTAGGATAATCGGTTTGTCGTGTTATCGAATAACTCACTTTTGAGTCCGAGATGTTGCTTCCGGCAAATGCCTTTGCAATTCCTTTGACTTTTATGGTTTGGTTAACTTGAAAGATTTCTTTTTGGGAATCAAAAATGATTTCAAATTTTGGACGTTTGTATTCTTCGACCCTAAATGAAATTTGAGAATGATTTAAATCACCATAACTCCAAAATGGATGTTCTTCTTTGTTTTTATCATAAATAATGTCTTTTTTGTAGTCATCGGGTTTATGGGCTTCAATGCTGAAATAACCGGTCAATCCATTTTTAGGCAAATCAAATTCTCCTGAAAAAGAACCGAATTCATTGGTCGTGACCACGAAAGATTTGATTTCTTGGTTCCTGTTTTTGACAATGATTTTAAAAGAGGTGTTGGCTATAACTTTTGTTTCATTAAGTATATTTTTCTGAATCGCAATTCCTTTGTAAAATACGTTTTGTCCCGGGCGATAAATTGCTCTGTCCAAATAAAATTGAACTTTATTGTTGGTATTTCTTTTGTCTTTTTCAGTATAGTTTGTGTTCTTTCTTATGTAGTTTCTGTAAAATAGAATTGAATCACCTTCGTGCATTAATTCTAAATTTTCGGATCTATAATCTTCGTTTTTAGTTTTTTCATTGTTATAAATGGCAATACCGTTTTTGTCTGTTTTAATCGAAAATGTTGGTGTTTGCACACTTACATTTTCTATTGGTTTTCCTGTTTTTCTGTCCAACACTTGATAGTATTCGTCGTTTTCTTTTTGCCAAGCCAAAACCGCTAGATTGGAAATCGTAATTGTTTCATAAGCAAAAGCCTTAGCATCGGCATAGGAATCGCTTTCAAAAAAGACGAAATAGTTTCCTGTTTCCAATTGAGGCAAGAGTACCTCAGTACTGTATGAAAAATAATCTTTTTTATTTAGGAGTTGAACATCAATAGTTTTAACAGGCTTGTTTTTTTTGATGATGCTAAATGCAGTAAAGTCATCTTTATTTCGATTTTGAGGAAAAGCAAAAGCTTTGCTCATTTCTTTACTGATTTTGTAGAATGAAATTTGTAGTTTATGAACATTTGCATAATTAATTAGTGCACGGGTATTTTCGTTATTGTAACTGAATTTTTGAAGTTGGACAGCTAGAGTTTTAGAATTGAGTTCCTGTTTTTTTTGGAAAGCTAATTTGTAGGAATTCGAACGATTTTTTATATTAATAATGCTGTCTAGAATCGAAATTGCTTTAATGTTATAATCAGGATGGATTTCTTTTGAGGCTAGACTAGAATAAATTTTAGCTTTTTCAAACTGTATTTTTTGTAAAAGGATTTCGTCCTTGGCTTTTTTTTGTAAAGAATTTAGTATTCTTATCAAATCTTCCTTGGATTTCAAAATATAGGTTTCGCAAAATAGAATGCGCTCCAATTGATTGTCCACTGTTGGAGCATTTGATTCTTGTTTTTGGTATAGTTCAAGGATTTTTTTTAGAGGTTCATTTTTTATAAAATCCAAATTCAATGTTGTAAAACCATCAGAATTGCCAAAGAAAGCATCTTTAAAATTAGTGAAATCATTAGTTCTAATTTCCCATTGATTTATTTTTGACTTGTAGAAAGTGATATATTCTTTTAATAAAAAATTGAAAAGGCTTTCTTTTTTGAAATTTTCTAAAGTAGAAAAGTCAAAAATTGGTTCGTAATCAGTCAAAGGGGTTTTCTTTAAAATCGCATCATTTTCTAAAGTTTTGTCATAAGTAATTTGAATTTGTTTTTCAAAATCGTTCTGGCTCCATATTAGAAAATCATCAGTTAAGGAATCGACTTGCGTTCTAGTTTTTAAATAATACCTATTTTGGTTATAATATTCATTCAAACACTTTGCGTAAATCAAATTATAAATAGCTTTTGATGGAATTGATGCGTTTTTGATTTCTATTTTTAGTTTTTTTATAATTTTTGTTTTTGCACTTTCCTCTAGTTTTTGTAGGTATCTTGATTCATAAAAAAAGCATTTTAAAAGCTGTACTTCGTTTTTTCCCTGATATGCTTTTTTATGAATTTTATCAACAATTTCATTGGCAGTTTTTATTTTGCCTTCATTTTCATTTTTGACAACCTTGTTCCAGTCTTTTTCATATTGCTGGGCAAATAAAGAAGTTGATACAAAAAGAAGTACTAAATAAATATTTTTCATAATCGAATATCAGTAAATAATTTTCGTACAAATTACTGTTTTTTTAGGGTAAAACCAAATGATTATTTTTCAATATCTTTGAGATTCTTAGTTTTTGTTTCCTAAGTAGAAAGTTGAAATTTTCTATCTGACAAAAGCTTTTTTCAGTAATCAATAAATGAATATTATGAATTCAAAAGCTGATTTTTATTTTGCTGATTCCCAAAAATGGCAACGAGAATTGGAACAGTTGCGAGTTATTGCTCTGGACTGCCAGCTTACCGAAGAACTGAAATGGGGCAGTCCCTGCTATACTTTTCAAGGAAATAATATTGTATTAATCCACGAGTTTAAGGAATACTGTGCTTTTTTATTTTTCAAGGGAGTACTGCTAAATGATGCTGCTAATATTTTAGTCCAGCAGTCCAAAAATGTACAATCGGCGCGCCAGATTCGGTTTACTAATGTCGAGCAGATTATTGAACAGCAGGCTATTCTCAAGGCCTATATTTACGAAGCCATCGAAGTCGAAAAAGCGGGTTTGGAAGTAAAATTCAAAACAACTGAAGAGTTCCTTGTGGCCGAAGAATTTAAAATAAAACTCGACGAATCAGCTGAATTAAAAACTGCTTTTGAGGCTCTTACACCAGGAAGGCAAAAGGCTTATTTACTGCATTTTTCGGCTCCAAAACAATCCAAAACCCGTGAATCAAGAGTAGAGAAATGCATTCCCCAAATTCTAAAAGGAAAGGGATTGAACGATTTATAAAGAGATAGAGAATATGAGATTGTATTAATCATTTGAAAAAAATCATGTCTGAAATATTTAAAAAGCATCTGCAGAAATTCATTGAAATAAACGAGGAAGAGTTCTTTGAAATTTCATCTTTTTTTCAAGTGAAAAAGGTTAAGAAAAAAGAAAATTTACTGGAGCAGGGACAGATCTGTAAATTGCATTATTTTGTATTGAACGGCTGTCTGAGGAAGTTTTTTGTCAATGACAAAGGGATTGAACTCACTACCGAATTTGCAATTGAAAATTGGTGGATGACCGACAATTTTGCTTACGAGCGGGGCCTGGCAACTGATTTTTACATTCAGGCGGTAGAAAATTCAGAAATATTAGTGATTGACAGCGAATCGCAGGAAAAGTTATTGGCTGCATTTCCCAAAATGGAACGTTATTTTAGATTTGTCTATCAGCGTGCTTATGCGGCCACGCAGGTGAGACTGAAATATTTATATGATTTTTCCAAAGAAGAGTTTTACCATCATTTACTAAATTCTTATCCTGAATTTGTACAGCGGATTCCGCAATATTTAATTGCTTCTTTTTTAGGTTTTACCCCCGAATATTTGAGCGAAATCAGAAACAAAAAGCGTTCTTAAACTGGTTTAAGTTTTTTTCATTATCTGTTTCCGAATTTTGTCCTGTTAATTTAAAACAAACAAAAAAATGGAAAAGAGAATAGATATCAGCGAAATTGAACCGCAGGCCTATAAAGCGATGTACGCTTTGGAAGGATATTTGGCATCAAGCCAATTGTCTAAAACGCAAAAGGAATTAATAAAAATAAGAGCTTCCCAAATCAATGGCTGTGCGTTTTGTATTGATATGCATACAAAAGATGCACTAAAATATGGCGAAACTGCGCAGCGTATTTTTTTACTGAATGCCTGGCGTGAAACGAATCTGTTTACTGAGGAAGAAAAAGTAATCTTGGCAATTACCGAAGAAATCACCTTGATTCACAATCACGGTCTATCTGACGAAACATATAAAAATGCCGAACAGTTTTTTGATAAAAATACTATTGCCCAGATTATTATGGCTGTTGTGACCATAAATGCATGGAACAGAATTGCTATAAGCACTCAATTGGAGCCTGCAGAATAAAAGTTCTTTACAATTAGTCAAGATAAAAAAGTGTAAAAGTTTTTGCTTTTGCACTTTTTTTATGTCTAAAATTTAGACTAAAAAATGATTGGATTCAATTTCTAATTTTTGGTTAAAAGACTTCTATTCTTTTAGAAATTCTTTATTTTTGGAGGATGAAATTACTGCTGAGTGTCCTTTTGTTATTTCCATTGCTGCTATTGTCCCAATCTTTTGAAAAAGGGGAAAAATTATTCATTGAAAAAAAATACGATCAAGCACAGCCCATTTTTGAAAACTTCCTAAAAAGTAATCCGAACAATCTTAAAACAATAGAATATTTAGGTGACATCGCCGCATACCATAAGTCTTGGGACAAGGCGATTTCTTATTATAAAAAACTTAAAGTTACAAATTCTAAGGAGGCTGATTATTACTTTAAATATGGCGGTGCTTTGGCAATGAAGACTGCAGAAGTCAGTAAATTAAAAGCTTTGGGAATGGTCGGAGAAGTAAGGACTTCATTTGAAAAAGCGATCGAATTGAATCCGAAACATATCGAAGCGCGCTGGGCGCTGATTGAATTGAATCTGCAATTGCCCGGAATAGTTGGAGGAAGTGAGTCCAAAGCTATTAAATATTCATCCGAATTAAGAGAACTCTCGCCAGTTGACGGGTATTTGTCCCGCGGACATATCGAAGAATATTTTAAAAGGTATACTGAAGCCGAAAAGCAATACAAAAGAGCTATTTTGATAGGAGGTTCAAAGGTTTGCTATCAGGCATTGGCCGATTTTTATAAGAATAAAATGAAACAGCCTGATAAAGCCAATACGGTTTGGGAGGAATATAGAAATAAGAAAAAATAGAGTTATCGATTATTTGATAAAAAAAACATAAAGAACACTAAATGAAAACACATTTCATAGCCATAGGCGGAAGCGCAATGCACAACTTGGCATTGGCATTACACAACAAAGGATATCAGGTTACGGGAAGTGACGACGCTATTTTTGAACCTTCAAAATCACGTTTGGAAAAAAAAGGAATTCTGCCTGCTGAGCTGGGCTGGTTTCCCGAGAAAATTACTGCCGATATTGATGCTATAATCCTTGGAATGCACGCCAAAGCAGATAATCCCGAGCTTTTAAAAGCACAGGAATTGGGACTTAAAATTTATTCGTATCCTGAATTTTTATACGAACAGTCCAAAAATAAAACCCGTGTGGTCATTGGCGGTTCTCACGGAAAAACAACGATCACTTCGATGATTCTGCACGTAATGCATTATCACAATATAGAAGTGGATTATATGGTAGGAGCACAATTGGAAGGTTTTGATACGATGGTACATCTTACCGAGGAGAATGATTTTATGGTTCTTGAAGGAGATGAATATCTGTCTTCGCCAATTGACCGTAGACCTAAATTTCATTTGTATCAGCCGAATATTGCCTTGATTTCGGGAATTGCCTGGGATCATATCAATGTGTTTCCAACTTATGATTTTTATGTAGAACAGTTTGAAATTTTTATCGACAAAATCACAAACGGCGGAATTTTAGTTTACAATGAAAATGATTCTGAGGTGAAACGTGTTGCGGAGAAAGCCACAAACCCAATCCGTAAAATTCCTTATACAACACCAAAATACGAAGTTAAAGACGGGGTAACATTGTTAGAAACTCCAGAAGGACCAATGCCTATAGAAGTTTTTGGTGCGCATAATCTAAATAATTTGGCTGGAGCCAAATGGATCTGCCAGAATATGGGTGTTGATGAAGCTGATTTTTATGAAGCGATTGCGAGTTTCAAAGGAGCATCGAAGCGTTTGGAAAAAATCGCTGAAAGCAAAACCAAAGTAGCTTATAAAGATTTTGCCCATTCCCCAAGTAAAGTTGCAGCAACGACAAAAGCCGTAAAAGAACAATATCCAAACCGTACCGTTGTGGCATGTTTAGAACTGCATACTTACAGCAGTCTGAATGCCGAGTTCCTTAAAGAATATGAAGGTGCACTGGAATATGCTGATGTTGCCGTGGTGTTTTACTCTCCTGATGCAGTGAAAATCAAGCAGCTGGAAGAAGTAACCTATGAGCAGATTGCCAAAGCTTTCAATAGAGAAGATCTGATTATTTACACCAATCCGGCAGCTTTCAAAGAATATCTGTTTAATCTGAATCTTGAAAATGCAGCCTTATTATTGATGAGTTCCGGAAATTATGGAGGTTTGAATTTTGATGAAGTAAAAGGATTGATTGCGTAATAAAATCAGCGGTAATGTCACGGCATTCGCAATTAAAAAAAGATAAACACGAATTTCACCAATTAACACTAATTCTTATCAAAATTAAAATCAAATTTTACAACTTTTACAGTTTCGAATATTTTGTGTAATTAAACAGCAATCATAATTCGTGCAAATTAGTGTAATTCGTGTCAGAAACTTTTAAAAGTGTATGCCGTGCGGTAATGTTTGTCATTCGGTAGGAATCTCAAGGCAGTTTTATAAAGATTCCTACGAAATGACATTGTTATGCATAAATACTATCGATTGTCTTATGTTTAAATAAGATTTTGATTACATTTGGAATATTGAAATTTAATCATTGCCAAATGGAACAAAACAGCATTCCAATAACACATTGGGCTGAAGATGACAAGCCCCGCGAAAAATTAATGCTCAAAGGCAAAAGCGTTCTGAGCGATGCCGAATTAATCGCAATTCTTATTGGTTCTGGGAATCGAAACGAATCGGCGGTAGATTTGAGCAAAAGGATTTTGGCCAGTGTCGATCATAATCTAAATACTTTAGGAAAACTATCTATTTCACAATTAATGAATTTTAAAGGCATCGGCGAAGCCAAAGCGATTTCGATAATTTCGGCTATGGAATTGGGCAGGCGGCGGAGAAGCGAAGATGCAGTAGAGCTGACAAAAGTAACTTCAAGCAAGGCAGTTTTTGATGTGATGCATCCGATAATAGGGGAGCTGTCACACGAAGAATTCTGGGTTCTTTTTTTGAATAATTCTAATAAAATACTTTTTAAAAAGCAGTTGAGCAAAGGCGGAATGACTGGAACGATGGTTGATATTCGGATTGTTTTTAAAACTGCTTTTGAGCAAAATGCAACTTCTATAATTTTGGTACACAATCATCCCTCTGGAAAATTACGGGCCAGTGATGCTGATATCTTAATAACAAAAAAAATTAAAACTGCCGGCCAGCAATTAGATATTTCGGTTCTCGATCATTTAATCATTACCGAAAACGGCTATTATAGTTTTGTTGATGAAGGAATATTTTAATTTTTGTAAATCTTCATGGGCTTTGTAATGAAGGTAAATGTATTTTTGGAGAAACGTTAAATATTATTGAAGTCAATATTGTTTGAAATGTTTTTCCTGTACCTTTGGAACGCCTCTTTTCGAGGGTAATTTTATAAAAGAAATAAAGTCTGTATTTTGAAAGGACATTCGCCTGTAATTAAAAATGATTTTAGTTTTTAGGTTAATCTGCATTGTGTTGATTTTGATTAAATTAAAAATAATGAACAGGCTGTTTTTTTTGACAAACATTTTAAAATAATTGCAAATACATGTTATCTTCTAAAATAACCGATATATTCTTTGATTTGGATCATACGCTTTGGGATTTTGATGCCAATTCAGAACTGGCTTTTGAAGCTATTTTAACAAAACAGCATCCAGCAATCGAAATTACCGCTTTTATAGAAAAATATATTCCCATTAACCAGGCCTGCTGGAAATTATATCAGTATGATAAAATTACGCACGCAGAGTTAAGGTATAATCGGCTTAAACATACTTTTGATGCTTTGGAATATTTTGTTTCCGACGCACAGATAGAAAGCATGGCAAATGATTATATTCAGTTACTGCCCGAAAATAACCGCTTGTTTGACGGAACGATAGAAGTACTGGAATATTTAGAAAAAAAGTATAAATTGCATATCATTACCAATGGCTTTGCAGATGTGCAGTATAAAAAAATAAATAATTCGAATATTGCAGGTTTTTTCAAAACCATTACCAATTCAGAAATGGCAGGTGTTAAGAAACCCAATCCGTTTATTTTTGAGTATGCTCTTAATCAGGCTCAAGCCAATAAAGAAAACAGTGTTATGATTGGTGACTGTCTCGAGGCTGATGTACAGGGAGCTTTAAATGCTGGATTGGAAGCTATTTTTTTTAATGATAAAAAAATTAAAGTTGAACAAGATATTAAACAAATAACCCATTTATTAGAACTAAAAAAATATTTATAAGTCATGAAGTCAAAATTTTTATACCTATTACTGCTTGTTTCAAGCTTTGGATTTTCACAATCAATCAATGATTATACAGGAGTGATTATTCCTTTGAAATATGATTTCCTTAAATCTGAAAATCAGTACCGCCTTGCTACATTAACTAAGGTTAATTTAAAAAAAGCTGGTTTCGAAGCTTTTTATGCTAATGAAAATTTTCCGGGCGGGTACAATGACAGATGTAGCTTATTGAATGTAGATGTAATAAGAGATAATGGATTTTTAGTAACGAAGCTTTATGTAGTTTTTAAGGATTGCAGCGGCAAAGAGATTTATAAATCTGAAGTTGGGAAAAGTAAAGAGAAAGAATATGATGTAGCTTATGCTGAAGCATTGAATATGGCTTTTGAGTCTGTATATGCATTGCATTATAAATATGATGGCACGCCGGCTGTTAATAATGGATATACAGGAATGGCTGCAGTTCCGCAGGGAGTACAAGCAGCACCTGCTGGAGTTACTGCAGCAGCAGCGGTGGCAGTAAATGTTCCTAACAGCAGTACCGAACCAGACGGCTCAGTATTATTTGCACAGCCAATAAAAAATGGATATCAATTAGTAGACAGTACGCCAAAAGTCGTTCTGAAAGCTTTTAAAACAACTAATCCATCTATATATATGGCATCTAAAGGGGATATACAAGGAACATTGGTTCTAAAAGATAACCAATGGTACTTTGAATATTATGAGAAAGATACTTTAATGTCTGAAAAAATTAAAGTGAAGTTTTAATTTCAGGAGTAAAGAAAATTTTCCTAATAATATAAAACCTCGGTGGCTCTGTCCGAGGTTTTTTGTTTGTACTAATTATATATCTGATAATTTTGTAGTCTTAATTAATATCCATATTTATCTTTCCAGCGGTTTTTCAGGAATTCACGGGTTGTGTTTTCTCTGGAATTCTGTCCCGGAACATAAATTGGTGTGTTACTCAATGCTTCTGGCAGGAATTCCTGTTCCGCAAAATTGTTGGCATAATCGTGCGAATATTTATAATCCTCACCATATCCCAATTCTTTCATTAATTTGGTAGGAGCATTGCGTAAATGGATTGGTACTGGTAAATCTCCAGTTTGTTTTACTAATTGCTGTGCTGTGCCAATCGCTAAATAAGAAGCATTGCTTTTAGGCGAAGTAGCTAGATAAATAGCGCATTGGCTGAGAATAATCCGGCTTTCTGGATAACCAATAGTTGATACAGCCTGAAAAGCATTATTGGCCATAATAAAAGCGGTTGGATTGGCATTGCCAATATCTTCACTGGATAAAATCAGCATTCTTCGGGCTATGAATTTAACGTCTTCACCACCTTCAATCATCCGTGCCAGCCAATATACAGCTCCGTTAGGATCGCTTCCGCGGATCGATTTTATAAAAGCCGAAACTATGTCATAATGCTGTTCGCCGCTTTTGTCATACAAAACAGTATTTTGCTGAACTAATTCAAAAACGCGGTCATTGGTGATCGTAATTTCGTCTTCGGCGGAGGCGTTTACGACCAGTTCAAAAATATTTAATAGTTTGCGCCCGTCACCGCCAGAAAGACGTAATAAAGCTTCTGTTTCTTGCAGTTGTATGTTTTTTGAGGCTAAATAAGTATCCGTTTTCATTGCTCTTTGCAATAAATGCTCTAAGTCAGCTTTTGTAAATGCGTTCAGAATATAGACTTGACAACGGGATAATAAAGCGGGAATAACCTCAAAACTTGGGTTTTCGGTCGTTGCACCTATTAATGTAATCCATCCTTTTTCAACCGCAGCCAATAAAGAGTCTTGCTGTGATTTACTAAAACGATGAATCTCATCAATAAACAAAATAGGATTTTTAGCAGTGAATAAACCACCGCTTTGTTTTGCTTTTTCAATGACGTCCCGAATATCCTTAACCCCTGAATTAATGGCGCTCAATATATAAAATGGACGGTTAGACTCTTGAGCAATGATTTGTGCCAAAGTTGTTTTTCCAGTTCCAGGAGGGCCCCAAAATATCAAGGATGGAATGATTCCCTTTGCAATCTGTTGTGTCAGCGAGCCATTGGGACCTACCAAATGGGACTGGCTGATGTAGTCTTCAAGTTTTTGTGGGCGTATACGTTCTGCTAATGGTGCTTCCATGCTGTAAAATTAAGCAATTTTTATATTTTTTGGAGCTATTCCAGCTCCGCATTACAAGTCCTCGTCCCGCTGACAAAATTTTTAAGTGTTTGCAAGAGCTTCTTGCTGTCGCTTTGTAAACCCAAAAAATTTAAGTCAGCAGGACTGCGGGCTTTCCATTTCGATCTGGGCTAAGAGATTTGTTTTCGTAAAAGCATTTATTTTATATGACAAAATAACACTAAATTGCTTTTGGACTCATTTTTGATTCGTTTTAAATAGTTTTAATTAGCTTAATAAGTGTTCAGAATAATGGAAGAAAATCATTTTAAATTCAGCAATGCAGTTTTAGGAGTACCGCTTTTTTTTGTGCTGTTCTTATGGTTTGTTTATTGGCTGGAAATTCGTTTTGGATTCGATTTTGACGATAATGGAATTTTGCCGAGAACTTTTTCAGGAATGCAGGGCATAATTTTTAGTCCATTCATCCATTCGAATATTGAACATCTTTATAATAATTCAATACCATTATTAGCGCTTCTGGCAGCACTTTTCTTTTTTTACAGCAAAGAAGCAGTAGGAATTATGGTTTACGGAATTCTGCTTTCCGGAACTTTGACTTGGCTTATCGGAAGAGAAAATTATCATATTGGCGCCAGCAGTTTGATCTATGTTTTGGTTTCGTTTATTTTTTTCAAAGGTCTGCAGACCCAATATTATAGATTGGTTGCCTTGTCTCTCACAGTTGTAGTTTTATATGGCGGAATGGTTTGGTATGTTTTTCCAAAAATTGACGAAACCATTTCTTGGGAAGGTCATTTATCTGGACTGATTGCCGGTTTTATACTTACTTTTTTCCATAAAAAGACAGAATTTAAAAAAGTGATAAAATACGATTGGGAAAGGCCGGATTATGACTCCTCCGAAGATAAATTTATGCAGCGGTTTGATGAGAATGGTAATTTTGTCAATTTGCCAAAACCTGAAATAGTAGAAGACGAGTTAGTAGAAATCAATCCTTTTTTTCTGTCAAACTCAAATGTTGTCTACGATTATATAGAAGATTCAGAATCTATCAATAAAAAAAATGAATCAAAACCAGAGTCTTGATTCATTTCGTTTTATCTAAATAGTGAAAAATTTAGATTTTAAATTTCAATCTAAAATCTAAATTCTGCAATCTAAAATTATTAGCTTCTCTGTCTTACAGTTTCATATAAAAAAGCACCGCAAGCAACAGAAACATTCAATGATCCTATAGAGCCAAACATAGGAAGTTTTGCTTTCTCATCTACAATTTTAAGCACTGAAGGATTTACCCCTCGGTCTTCTGATCCCATAATGATTGCTAGAGGTTCATTCAAAGAAATATCATAAATATTTTGGTCTGTTTTTTCGGTAGCGGCAACAGTTTTTATACCGCTTGCCTGCAATAGAAAAATAGCATCTTTAATATGTTCTACTTTACAAATCGGAATATTAAATACCGCACCTGCCGAAGTTTTTACAGTGTCACCGTTTACTGGAGCCGAACCCGCTTTTTGAACAATAATTCCGTTTACCCCAGTACACTCAGCAGTCCTGATTATGGCTCCAAAATTACGCGCATCCGAAATTTGATCTAAAATTAAGAACAAGGGTTTTTTGCCATTTTCAACAACAGTATCTATCAGGGTTTCTAAATCAAAAAACGAAATAGGAGAGATGCTAGCTACAGCACCTTGATGATTATTAGGAGTTAATCGGTTTAACTTTTCTACGGGAACATAAGAGAAATTGATATTGCTGCGCTTCATCACTTTCATTAAGTCTTTCATAAGTTCGCCGCTTGCTTCCTTCTGAATATATACTTTATCAACTGTTGCACCCGCTTGAATGGCTTCAATTATTGCTCTGATTCCAAAAATTTGATGTTCTTTTTCCATGGCGCAAAGGTATGTAAAAGGTTTGTATAAAAAAAAACCGTTCTGAGTTAACAAAACGGTTTTGGTATTAATTATTGAACAGGGCTTAATTTCCACTAGCCCACCAAACAGGAGTATAAAAACTTGATACAACAGTTGCATTAGTATTTAACGTTCTCTCTGATTTTGGAGTTATTAATCTTACAGGAATCTTTTTAGATGCACTGATTTGATTTGGTGTTAAAACAGGAAATCCTGTTCTTCTCCAATCATTATATGGTTCAGTACTAGTGAACAAAGCAATGTATTTTTGTGTAATAATGTTTTGCAATGTAACTGTAGCTGATGCGCTTGTAGCGAATGCAGGATTGTCTGAACCAGTAACATCTACTAAAGAAGCACTTATTGCCGCTTGTAAAGCAGTTTGGGCTGCTACAGTATTTCCTAATCTAAATTGTGCTTCTGCCTCAATAAATTTTATTTCACTTAAAGTAAAAATATTTAATGGGGTATCCGGTCCTCCAACAATATAATTTCCAAATTGAGATGTTGTACCGTCAGCATCTGGCGATTCTGGAGCAGCTCCAGTATAAGTGTTATTACTAGCTTTAGTCGCATAAAACGGTAAACGAGGATCTGATGTAGTATTTAATAAATCAATGAAATATTTACCCATTCCGATATAGCCTGACCTTTGATTATTAAAAGCAAACCATGAGCTTTGATTATTACCACCATCAAAAGTAGCTACTAAGTTATCAGTTTTTGTTGTGAACGATTTTTGTAAATAAGTCAGTGCTTTTTGCGCTGCTACAGCACTTCCTTCTTTTATAGTTAATCTCATAGCATATCTTGCTTTGATTGCGTAGGCAAGTTTAGTCCACTTTGCAGTATTACCTCCATAAAAAATATCATCAACTCCTGGTATAGTAGCATTAGCACTTGCTGGTTTAGATAAGTCTGCTATAGCTATGTCAAGATAAGATTGAATTCGTTCAATTACATCTTTTTGAGTGTCGTATTTAGGCGAAACGTTACCATCAAGACCTCCAAATGCCTCTGAAAAAGGAATGTCACCCCATGCATCAGTTGCATAGCCCATGTTAAGAGCTAATATTATTCTTGCTATACCACCATAGTAAGGATTTGCAGTTTCATAATCCTTTACAATTGTGTTAGCATTAATACCAGCTTGGTAGATGTTACCCCAATCGCCTTCATTATCTAATTCTGTTAGAATATAAGCTCCAGCTTCGGCAGATTGAAATGCATTACCATTAGTATGTTGAGTAAATATTGAAAAGCCTCTTGTTAAATTGCCTACTGAGTTATTAATTGTTCCAACTTCGGCACCTGTGAGTAGTGTGGTTGGAGTAGTTAATGCGGTAGGTCTATTAGGATTATCGTTAAAGGTTTCTAATTCATGTGTGCATGAATTTAGAGATATCGCTCCTAATATTATAGATAAATAAATTATTTTTTTCATAATATTAAAAATTAAGTTTTAATGTTAAAGCGTAGCTTTTTGAACCTGGATTATTAAAATAATCAAATCCACTTGTGTTTGAACCTGATCCAGCAAAAGAGTTTTCAGGATCCACTCCGTTGTAATTCGTAATTATAAATAAGTTTCTTGCTGAAAGTGTTAACGAGGCATCTCTAACAAACGGGGTGCTTTTCGAAAGAAATTTCCCAAAATTATAAGCTAAACTGATATCTCTCATTCTTACCCAGTTAACGTCTTTTTCAACTTGTTGCTCGTTAGCTGCTCCTGAGTCACCTAAGTAGCTGTTGTAATAAACTTTATTGCTTATTGCTACTGTATTTGGTGTTCCTGTTTCAGTCACTCCTGGAATAACATAAGTTGCAGTTCTGTCTTCAGCAGATTCTTCTGTAATTCCAAGTCTATTAAGCCTTGCATGTGTCCCATTCCAAATATCCCCACCTTTTCTTACATCAAGAAGGAAGCTTAAAGATATATTTTTGTAGCTAAAATTATTTCTTATTCCTGACATCCAATCTGGAGTTGGATTACCTATGATTTGGGAAGCAGATTGAACTAATGGTATACCATTTGAACCAATAACTAAGTTACCAGAACCGTCTCTTTCCCATGCTGTTCCGTACATAACTCCTAAAGGTTGGCCTTTTATGATTGATGGAGTTACATTTCCTGAGAAGAAATCACTTCCCATACTTGAGTAATTTAGATTGTCAGCAACTTCTGTTACTTTATTTACGTTTTTACTCCAGTTTACATTAATGTCCCATTTAAATGCTGAATCTTTTAAGATGTCGTATCCTAATTCAATTTCTAATCCTCTGTTTTGTACAGTTGGACCATTAGTGAAAGAGTAATTGAATCCTGAAGATGTAGCTATTGGTGCTAAGATTAATAAGTCGTAATTAGTAGATTGGTATGCACTTAAGTTTAAACGTAATCTTCTAAACATTTCTAATTCTAGACCTACTTCAAATTCTTCGTTATGTTCTGGTTTTAAGTCTGGATTATTAAGTGTAGTTGAATAACCAAATGCTCCAACACCTCCATAAGGGGCATATAATTGTGGGCCAAATGTATCATAATAATAAGGCGTAGTAAAAACAGTTTGTACGTTGTAAGGATTTGGTGAAGCATAAGTACTTGCATATGCTCCTCTTAATTTAGCTAAATTTACCCACTCAGGCAAGTTTAGTGTTTTATTCATTAACCATGATGCACTTACTGCAGGATAAAAGTATGATCTGTTGTTTGCAGGTAATGTGCTAGTCCAGTCGTTTCTTCCTGTAAGTGTTAAATATAATTGATCATATAAACCAAGTTCAACTTGTCCGTATACACCTCTTTTTATTTGTTGTGTATCATAGTTTGAAGGTGAAAAAGTTGAAAAGTTACTTAGATTGTAAAGATTTGGTAAAAGCATTGTAGATCCGACAGTATACATGTCATTTGAGAACTTCGAGTTGATAGATGCTCCAGCATTATAGCTTAAAGATAACTTATCATCTAAGAAATGAAAATCACCATTGAAAATTAAATCTATGTTATAAAGGCTTGCGTTATAAGTATCTAATATTACTTGACCAGTTCCGTCTGCAGTTGAGTTACCATTACTACTATAAGAATAGTTTTGTTGTGCATGAGTAGTGTATGTGTCTACACCTGCTCTTAGTAATGCATTAAAGGCTTTACTTTGATTATATGTAATATGTCCGCTAATTATTTCGCGGTTTGTCTCGTCTGTATATTCGTTATTATTGACAGTGTAATATGGGTTGTCATAAGCCGCAAAATAGTTTTTGTTAGTTCCTTGTGGAGTTTCGTAGTCTCTAAGGTCATAACTCGCAGGTGTTCTGAATAATGACAGCATTATCCCTGCAACGTTGCTTCCTTTCTGTGCCCTAACTCCTCCTGTGTTAGAGTATTTAATGTCAGCTCCAGCTTTTAATTTATCTGTTATGTTATATTGTGCATTAATACTAACATTCGATCTTTTTAGAGAAGTATTTGGAACAATACCAGTTTGGTCTATGTGGCCGAAACCAATTCTAAAAGTTCCGTTTTCATTACCACCAGATAAGCCAATATTGGTTGTCGTTGTAATTCCATCTTGAAAGAAATTCTTTGGATTATCGTAAGCTTTAAGTCCAGGAACGCTTGAAATTTTTGGTCCCCAACTTTGATTAGTTCCATTACTTGTAGGGAATCCGTCAGAACCATATGTAGCTGGTGGTATGTAGGTAGTTCCATTCGTACCTGCTGCATATTCAAGTTGAATTTTTGGCAACATGCTTACTTGATCGACTGACATTGAACTTGTTAATTCAACACCTATGCCAGATTTTTTTCTCCCTTTTTTACTAGTGTAAATGATTACACCATTTCTAGCATTTTCGCCATAAATCGCTGCTGCTGCCCCACCTTTTAAGATAGATACGCTTTCAATATCATCAGGATTAATATCGACAGCTCTGTTAGAGTCATCAACACCACCAATGTTTGTTCCAGAACCGGCATTATTGTTTATCGAGTTATCTATTATTTGCCCGTCTAAAACGATTAGCGGTTGGCTGGATAAACTAATAGATTTTTGGCCTCTAATAATGATTCTACTCGAAGCGCCAGGTGTTCCTGCAGAACCAGTTACTTGGATTCCTGCAGCTTTTCCAGCAAGACCTTCAATAATGTTAGGTTCTTGAGATTTTTGTAATTCGTCACCTTTAACTTGTGAAGTAGCATATCCCAATGCTTTTTTCTCTTTTTTAATACCTAAGGCCGTAACTACTACGCTTTCTAGTTCTGTCGCATCGCTAGAAAGTTTTACATTAAGTGAAGTTGAACTTGCAGATTTTTCTGAAGATCTCATGCCAACATAGCTAAATACCAATACATCGCTTGGTGTTGCTTTGATAGAATACTTTCCATCAAAATCTGATTGAGTTCCATTTTTTGTTCCTTTTACTAATACACTCACACCTGGTAAAGGCATACCTGCATTGTCGGAAACAATTCCTGAAACAGATCTTTCTTGCGCAAAAGTTACTTGCGCCACTAGTACTATAAGAAGTACTAAGAATCCATTGAACTTTAGTTTCATTTTTAAATATTTTGAATTAGTACTGTAAAAATCATAATAATTTGTTAACTATCCTAATATCTAAAACTCTTTTTTTTTGTTAAGGTTAAAATTTAACATTATAACTTATAGTTATGTTTGTGTTATATTTTTTTGATTTCTTTCGTTATTATTTTTATGTGTTAATTTAAATATTTGGTTTTTATTATTAAAAAACTTTAATTTCAGTGGTTTAGAGTTGGGTTTAGTTGTAGATTGCGAAGAATTAATTAACGTTTTTCTATAATTATCGAAGTCGAAAAATTGGCCAGTAAACTATTTTCTGAAAGAAACGAATTGTATTTATGCTTCTAAATATTAATAATTCAGAGGGTAAATAAATCTTGCTTTGTGAAATTAATTTTGATTTTATTTTCTTGTTAAAAAAATAGTTATACCGAACAAAAATATAATACCAACCAATTTTTATAATTGTTTTTTTTATATTAAATTTGGATTATATTGTAAAAGTGATACTATGGCACATTCAAAAATTTTGACTATCAAGGAAACGGAAAAAGAAATTAAAAATTTGCTCAAACATTCTACTCCATTTATTGGTCAGCGTTTGAGAGTTTTGTTGATTTTAAAACAAAACGAAAAAACAGGAATTTCCAAACGTGAGGCTGCTAAATTAGCTATGGTCGATCCAAACAGCGTTCATAAATGGAGAACATTGTATATTAATGAAGGAATTGAGGGTTTGATGAAACATCAAAGAAAAGGTTTCAAGCCCTCTGTTTTCAATTCTGCTGAACACGATATGCTGGAAACAAAACTCAACGATCCCCAAAACGGGCTCCAAGGCTATGTTGAATTGAAAGATTGGATTGAAAAAGAAACGGGGAAAACCTTCAATTATAACACCTTACTTTATTACTGCATTAGAAATTTTAAATCAAGCGTAAAAATAGCCCGAAAAAGCCACGTTAAAAAAGATGAAAACCAAGGAATCTCTTTTAAAAAGACTTCGGAAGAATCTGCCAGGAAATAGCACTGAATGCTGTGGGGGATTTTAAATCTGTAAATCTATATTTTCAAGATGAATCCCGTTATGGATTATTCACTAGCAATGGCAAATCAGTTACTGCTATTGATGTGAAACCAATTTGTACTTTTCAGCAAGTATTCAGATCAACTTGGCTTTCCGGAGCATTTTCTCCAATAACAGGAGATCATTTTCAATTAATACTTCCACACTGCAATGCGGATAATTTTCAAGTATTTCTAAACAACTTCTCAAAAGAAAATCCCAAAGAACTTAAAATAATGGTCTTGGATAATGGAAGATTTCATAAAGCTAAAAAATTAATTATTCCTGAAAACATTGTTCTTGTTTTTTTACCACCATATAGCCCAGAACTTAATCCCGCTGAAAAAATGTGGGCAAAATACAAACGACAATTCTCTAATAAATTTTACAAATCATTAGAGGATATCGAAAATTTTATTACTGATGCAGTGAAAAATACAACTAAAAATGAGGTAATGAGTATCTGCGGGTATGGCTATGTGTTTTTAGATAAAATTTGGACTATATAATATGTGTGATTGGTATTATTTGTTATGTTGAAATTTGCTAAATGTTTTTTAGTTTTTTGTATTAGCGATTTCAGTTATGCTTCTTTATACCTGCTCCCAAGGTTTATTGTTAGGTAGGATTTTATTGTTGATATTTTATTGTTGTAATAGCTTTGGTAAATTCAAAATTGCATAAACTATATTTTTAAGTGGTTCAATTTAAAGGGGAATAATTGGATATGGTATGAATATAGTTTGATTTTCATTGATCTATAACGAATTTATAATTGGTATTACTAGTGTCAATATTCTTCATAATTTTTTTTATAAATTTTGAACAAAAAAAATCCCGATTACATTATGTAATCGGGAAATTAAATAAAACAGTTTGTTTCATTTCTATTTATGAAATTTTACCAGCCTGGATTTTGTTGCTTAGCCAAAGTAGGGTTTGTATTTAACTCAACTTGTGGTATTGGCCATAAGAATCTAAAGTCAGAAGCTGGAATTGCAAGAACTGTACGAGGACCTGTGTAAGGTGTTCCAAGCGTATAGTCAGCAACAGCAGGAACTGCATTTGCATATTTTGCAGGAATACCTGTAGAAGGAGCAATGTCATCTTTTTCAAGACGTTGAATATCAGACCATCTTCTTCCTTCCATCAAGAATTCAATTCTTCTTTCAGTAAGAATGGCATTTACCATTAATGGTATTGTACTCAAAGTAGCAGCTGTATAAGCTTGTGTAGCAGGAGTTGCAAGAGCTCTATTTCTAACTGTGTTTAAGTTGATCAAAGCATTAGCTAAGTCTCCTGTGCGAGCTTGCGCTTCTGCCATATTCAATAATACTTCTGCATATCTAATAACAGGTGTTGCATCTGTAAAATTGACTTGATCTTTATATTTGTTAGTATATATTCGACCATTAACGTTGATTATCATTTCAGTTGCTCCAATAACACCAGAACTTGGATTTACAATTGCAGTTCTTCTTTTATCGTCAACTAACCAACTAGGATTTCTCCATATAATTGGACTAACAGCCACTAATTTTCTTCCTCCAAAAATAGAAGCTAATGCAGCATTTGTTCCTGGATTAGAAGTAGTTGAGTGTTGTATGGAGAATATTGATTCTGTATTGCTTAAATTGTTTGCCAAAACAAATGCATCTCCAGGATTAGCTGTTAATGTCCTTTTTCCGTTCAGTTTATTACCTTCAGTGATTACATTTGCCCAGTCTCTTTTTTGAAGATATACTCTTGTTTTGAATGCGATAGCTGCATTTTTTGAAGCTTTTGCAATTCCTGTAGTCGTTATAAGATTTTCAGCGTCATTTAAATCAGCTAAAATCTTAGTGTAGCACTCAGCGACTGTGTTTCTTGGTTTAAGAACTTCAGAATCAATTTCGCCTTGAGTATTAACTCCAACTTCTCTGTAAGGAATTCCCAAATGCTCTGCTGTTGCTGTATAGTTATAACATCTGGAAAAATAATTCAAAAGTTCAAAATGTGTAATTGCGCGTAAGAATTTAGCTTGACCAATATAATCGTTCCCAACTGCAGCTGAAATAATTCCTTTAGCGACGGCATCATTTACACCTTCGATCATCAAATTGCAACGATTAATTAAACGGTAACCATCTACCCAATAATAAACGTTGTTTGCTGTAGTGGCGTCATAGGTAGCTGTATAAGTAAGTTGGTAGAAAGTTGCAGTATTTACTACATCTTCTCCTCTACAGTCTCCTTGTTCTACGAAAGCGGCACCCCAAATATAACCTCTACCACCATTAGCAGTACCACTAGTGTATGTTCCTATGGCTGCAGCATTATATACACCATTCATTGCTGATGCAATTAAATCTGGAGTTGTAAATGGATAGTCTTCTGAAGGACTATTTATTGGGTCTAAATCCAATAGTTTTTCTTCTGAACAGGAATTCATTCCCAAAACAATTACAGAAAGAAGTAGTAACGTTTTAAATATATTTTTCATCTTAAATTTGTATTAAAAGTTAACATTGACACCTATTGAAATTGTTTTTACTCTTGGTGTTCCAATGTAATCTACACCTGAATATTGAGTAACTTGTGTGTTTTGCATTTCTGGATTAATTCCTGAGTAGTCAGTAAACATTGCCAATCCTTGCCCTAAAGCATAAATACGGAAACTATCAATACTAATTTTTTGAGTAAATGACTTAGGTAATGTATATCCTAAAGTGATATTGTCTAAAGATATGAAGTCACCATCTTCAAGAAAACGTGTGCTTAAGTGACCTGTTAAATTTGTAAATGTATTAGATCCTCCAACAATTCTCGGAGTCCAGCCATCACCAGGATTGGCTGCACTTTGCCATCTTCCTAAAATCTCGGTACCATTATTAGAGAAATCTTGAGTTACTAGATCTCTACGCGTAGCATTGAAAATTTTATTTCCACCACTAAATCTAAACATAAATCCAAAATCAACCCCCTTGTAAGTAAAGGTATTATTTAATCCACCATAATAAGTAGGCAAACTGTTTCCTAAAACAGATTTGTCTTTTGCAGAATCTAATGTACTTGAAGCACCTGCTGCGCTTGGATTAGCGGGGTCAAAAACAGTGTAAGTTTGTGTATTTGCATTTCCTTGTACTAAGCTGTTATCCGCTTTGTAATATACGGGATTTCCATTTGCAGGATTTACTCCATAATATCTGTAACCGTAAAGCGCTTTTAATGGTTCGCCTTCTCTAATGATGTTGTAGTCAAAAAGGATGTCTTGTCCTTGATTTAACTTAGTGATTTTATTTTTAATAAGAGTTAAGTTACCAGTGATATCCCAAGTGAAATTACCTTTTACCATTTTGTAACTTGCAGAAAACTCTAAACCTTTATTATATAGTGCACCTATATTCTTGTTAATTACTCCATATGGAGTACTTGTATTACCAGGAATACCTAATGAAGGACTTTGAGGAGCAGCTAAAATTAATTGATCTACATCATTAGAGAAATAATCAAAAGTGAATCTTAATTTATCATCAAATAAACCTAAATCTGCACCATAATCTGTTTTTTTACTTCTTTCCCATTGCAACTGATCATTACCAAATTGAGAATATCCAAATCCATTTAATGATCCGTATGGTGATGCTATAGCAAGTCCTTTATAAGGATAGTTTCCTATATCGGTATTACCAACTTCAGAATAAGAACCTCTAATTTTTAAATCAGAAACTACAGAACGAATTGACTCCATGAAATCTTCATTAGAGATAGTCCATCCTCCAGAAAATCCGGTGAAATTATTCCATCTTGTTGCATCAGCTAATTTTGAAATTCCATCTCTACGGATTGAAACTTGAAAGAAATATTTTTTGCCATAGTCATAGTTAAGGCGGCCAACGTAAGATATAATACCATTCTCGTATTGAGAACCACCTGAATCTTTGGTTGTATATGAATTTGTAATTAATCCTTCGTTGTAAAACCCATCTAGTAATGTTGCTCCTGAACCCCAGAAAGTTTCGTACTTTTCTTTTTGATATTCAGATACAGCTGTTATACCAATAGTATGTTTTTCAGCAAATGTTTTGTTATACGTTAAAATATTTTGGACGTTATAACGTAAAAATTCAGTATCATCGTTATAAACATAACCTTTGTTTGAAAAACCATCACCATTTAAAGGATTAAGATATTGAAACCCTTTATTGATTGAATTGTCAATACTTCCTTGAACTTTAAAATTCAAATCTTTTGTAATTTTTGCGTTAGCAAAAGCACTCGCTAAAATTCTAGTTATTTTTGATGAATATTTGTTTTTATCCATGATATAAACAATATTTGGTAGGTTATTTGCAATTGCAATTTTATTATCCCATTGACCAACTCTATTGTTTACTAAATCTAGGTTATATCCAGTTGGATTAGCTTCGTCGTAGATAGGTGTATTAGGTAACATTTTTGTAGCCGCGTAAATACTACCAGAAAGAGCATTACCTGTTGTACCTCCAGTATTCAAACCATTATAGTCTGTTTTGGTAAGTCCTATATTGGTTCCAATGTTTAACCATTTTGTTACACTAGCATCAATATTTGTTCTAGCGGTATAACGTTTCATATCGTTAGCTTTCGCAAGTCCTTCCTGGTCAGTAGAGCCTAATGATAAATAGAATTTACTTTTGTCAGAACCTCCACTAACGGATAGGTTATTTGTTACTTGCTGCGCATTGTTTCTCATTGTCGCTTTTTGCCAATCTGTATTGTAAGTAGTCCCTGCAGCCCATACAGTTGGAGCTCCTTTTTCATTCGAAATAGTTATAAAGTCTGGAGTTTGTAACAAATCGTATGTCTCTACAGCATTAGAAAAACCGACTGAACTATCGAAACTGGTTTTAAGATTCCCTTTTTTACCACTTTTTGTTGTAATCAAGATTACACCATTTGCAGCACGAGATCCATAGATTGCTGTAGAAGCACCATCTTTTAAAACCTCATAGGATTCTATATCGTTTGGATTGATATCTCCCAAACCATTTGTTTGTGCTACACCACCAGTATCACCTGTTACTATAGGCATACCGTCAACAATTACCAAAGGATAAGTACCACCAGTTATAGAAGCAATACCTCTAATTCTGAAAATTGGAGCTGCTCCTAATATTCCTGATGGAGTAGTAATTTGCACACCTGCTGCTCTACCTGCTAATTGAGATTCAAAACTGGCAGTTACCAAATTCTTTAAATCCGAACCTTTTACGCTAGTTATAGATCCAGTAACCTCTTTTCTTTTTTGAGTACCGTATCCTACTACAACTACACTTTCTAGTTCAGTTGCATCACTCGTTAATTTAATGTTAAGTGAGGTTGAACTTGCAGATTTTTCTGTGGATTTCATACCTATATAGCTAAATACCAATACGTCAATTGGTGCTGCTTTGATAGTGTACTTACCATCAAAATCTGATTGAGTTCCATTTTTTGTTCCTTTTACTAATACACTAACCCCTGGTAAAGGCATTCCTGCATTGTCGGTAACAATTCCTGAAACAGATCTTTCTTGTGCAAATGTGATTTGCGCCATTAGTACTAGAAGAAGCACTAGGAATCCATTAAATTTTAGTTTCATTTTTAAATATTTTGAATTAGTGAGGCAAAAATCATAATAATTTGTTAAGTTTCCTAATATCTGAAACTCTTTTTTTGTTAAGACTAAAATTTAACATTATAACTTATCGTTATGTTTGTGTTATAAAATTTTATTTCTTCGTTTTTAGACTTACCGTTTGTTATGGCAAATTTCAATAAACCATTTAGAGTTTGTGCACCAAATCCAAACCCTATACCTAGAAGTTTATCATTGTTTTTTTTTGTAGCAGAAATTGTGGAATCCTCGTAATAACAGTAGTCTAGAATGGAATTGAAGTATAAGTTTGATGAAATTAAATATCTGTATTCTGTCATTAAAGCAATCATTAAGTTTGCTTGCAGGCTGTTTTCGGAGAATCCTCGTATTGAGTTTGTTCCTCCAAAACGATGTAATTCATTTGTGATATAATTTTGACTTTTTAAAATATAATTTTGGTTTTTTATATTTATAATATTTTTCTCATTAATATAAAAATCATTAATTATGTTAAAATTAGCAAAATTTTGTTTTTGTGGCAGATTTTCTATTATAGTCCTGTTTCCGATTCCAATTGTTAAGTCAACTAGGGATTTAATTGGGAATAGTTTGTTTTTTGAATTGTTTTTTTTGAATTCTATAGAAGCGGTATAGAAAGTGTTCTTGTAATCGGATAAATTCTGGCTGTTCAGGTTTTGAATGTCACTGGACTCTGTAGATTCAAATCCAAGATATATACGTTTGTTGTATTTTAGAAAATAGCCTAATTGCAGAGCGGTTTTTGTGTTTTGAAAAATGCTGTCTTGTTTAAAAATATTAATTTGTGCTTTAATTGCTATTGGGCTGTTGAATAAATAGGGGATATTCAGATTAGCATTAAAAAGCTTTTGGTTATTTCCGTCGTTTTTCCAGTAAATAGATAATTCTTCTCCGTTTCTAAGTGCATTGACTAGGGTTAGGTCTAAATATCCGTTAAATTGAATTTTTTTATTTTCGGTGTTATTGAATCCTAAATAGCCGTCAAAATTATTTGCTTTCTTTTTTTCTAGGTATACAAATATTTTGGTGCTGTCTTGTGTGAATAGTATTTCTGGAAATTTAATTTGATTTATAAATCCAAATTCTTCAAAATCATGATTTATTTGTTTTACTGTTTCTTGATTGAAAATTGAGTTTTTGTATTTTTTTGTGATTTGTTTTTGAGCTCCTTTTGGAAAAAGTTTTTTCTGCTTCTGATCGGAGTATTTTATTTCTATTGTGTTTAAATTTCTTTTAATGTCTGTTGAAATAAATAATTCGGCATAAAGATCTTGTCTTTTCTGTAGAATGTTGTTGAGTTTTACTTTTGCGAAAGCATAGCCGTTTTTTTCTAAATTTTGTAGAATCTGTTTTAAAAACGCTTCTGTTTGAGAATATGGTAATAGTATCGAATCTTGATTTGTTTCGAAAAAATCAGCTAAGATCAGTTCGTTTTTTTTACCTATATATATATGTATGTTTTTTATTCTTTTGCCAAGTGAAATTTTAGCGTAAAAAACACTGTCATTTTCTCTGTTTTTCTCAAGTATTTGGTTGTTGATATAGCCATTATCTTTTAGTTTTCTGCTGAGAATATTTATTTCTTCAATTGTGGTTTTTATGTTTTGCTGTTTTTGGGAGTAGCTAATAGAATCAATTGTATTGGTTTCTAATGGAGTTTTGCCGATTATTTTTAATTGGATAGTCTGACTTTGAGAAGTCAAATAGAGAAGAAAAAAAAACAGAATAAGAATTTTAGATTTCAATTTGATTTCTTTTTTCATGAAAGTAACGCAAATATCTGCTGTTTGTTTTAATATTCATAATGTTTGTGGTTTAAATGACTGGAAGGACTGTTTTTTAGTAGTTTTTTGTTTTTTATATCGAGATGTATTTTATTAAAAGCCAAATGCTTACTTATTTCAAAAATAAACCAATTATGGTTTGTATAGTGGAAATTAATTTATACATTTGCAACCCCGTAAAAAGCGGGAATTTTATAAACAAGTAATTTTTAGTATTTAATTATGCCAACTATTCAACAATTAGTAAGAACAGGAAGAACTCAGATCACTAAGAAGAGTAAATCGGTTGCTTTAGATTCTTGTCCACAACGTCGTGGTGTTTGTACGCGTGTTTACACAACTACTCCAAAAAAACCAAACTCTGCAATGCGTAAAGTAGCGCGTGTACGTTTGACTAATGGAAATGAGGTAAATGCTTACATCCCAGGTGAAGGACATAATCTGCAGGAGCACTCGATAGTATTAGTGCGAGGCGGAAGAGTAAAAGATTTACCAGGAGTTAGGTATCACATTGTTCGTGGTGCACTTGACACATCAGGTGTAGCAGGAAGAACGCAGCGTCGTTCAAAATATGGTGCAAAACGTCCAAAAGAAACTAAAAAGTAAATCAACTCACGTAAAGATGCGATTTATCGTAACTGCGTAAAAAAACAAAAGACATGAGAAAAAGAGCGGCAAAGAAAAGACCACTTTTACCAGATCCAAGGTTTAATGACCAATTGGTAACACGTTTTGTAAATAACTTAATGTGGGATGGTAAGAAATCAACAGCTTTTAAAGTTTTTTATGATGCAATTGATATCATTGAAACTAAAAAGCAAAATGACGAAAAAACTTCATTAGAAATCTGGAAAGATGCTTTAACAAACGTTATGCCTCACGTAGAAGTACGTAGCCGTAGAGTTGGTGGAGCTACATTTCAAATTCCAATGCAGATCAGACCAGACAGAAAAATTTCTATGGCTATGAAATGGTTAATTCTTTATGCAAGAAGAAGAAACGAAAAATCTATGGCTCAGAGATTGGCTTCAGAGTGTTTAGCTGCGGCTAAAGAAGAAGGAGCAGCTGTTAAGAAAAGAATGGATACTCACAAAATGGCAGAAGCTAACAAAGCTTTCTCTCACTTTAGATTTTAATTCTTAAAGAAATGGCTAGAGATCTTAAATATACAAGAAACATAGGAATTGCGGCTCACATTGATGCTGGTAAAACAACAACAACTGAGCGTATATTATTCTATACTGGAAAATCACATAAAATTGGTGAAGTACACGATGGTGCTGCAACAATGGACTGGATGGCACAAGAGCAGGAAAGAGGTATTACTATTACTTCTGCTGCTACAACTTGTGAGTGGAATTTTCCAACTGAACAAGGTAAAGTTTTACCTGAAACATTGCCTTATCACTTTAACATTATCGATACTCCTGGTCACGTTGATTTTACCGTAGAGGTAAATCGTTCTTTGCGTGTATTGGATGGTTTGGTTTTCTTATTTAGTGCTGTTGATGGTGTTGAGCCTCAATCTGAAACTAACTGGAGATTAGCTGATCAATATCGTGTACCACGTATGGGGTTTGTTAATAAAATGGATAGACAAGGTTCTAACTTTTTGAATGTATGTCAGCAAGTTAGAGATATGTTGAAATCAAACGCTGTTGCGATCACTTTGCCAATTGGTGAAGAAAATGATTTCAAAGGTGTCGTTGATTTAGTTAAAAATCAAGCGATTGTATGGCATGATGCTACACAAGGAGCTACTTTTGATATTATCGATATCCCTGCGGATATGGTTAATGAAGTGAAGGAATACAGAGATATCCTTATCGAAGCGGTTGCTGATTATGATGAAAACTTGCTTGATAAATACATGGAAGATCCAGAGTCTATCACAGAAGATGAAATCAATAAAGCATTGAGAGCTGCAACTATGGATATGGCAATCATTCCTATGATTGCTGGTTCTTCTTTCAAAAACAAAGGGGTTCAATTCATGTTAGATGCAGTATGTAAATACTTGCCATCTCCAATGGATAAAGAAGGTATTACTGGGATTCACCCAGATGATGCTGAATTGCTTGAAGAAGATCAAACTACTATTTTGCGTAAACCAGATGTAAAAGAGCCTTTCGCTGCTTTGGCATTTAAGATTGCTACTGACCCATTCGTAGGTCGTTTGGCTTTCTTCCGTGCTTATTCAGGAAGACTTGATGCTGGTTCTTATGTGTTGAATACTCGTTCTGGTAACAAAGAGAGAATTTCCCGTATCTACCAAATGCACGCTAACAAACAAAATCCAATCGAATATATTGAGGCTGGAGATATTGGAGCTGCTGTTGGATTTAAAGATATTAAGACTGGAGATACATTGTGTGATGAAAAACACCCAATCATTCTTGAGTCTATGAAATTTCCTGCTCCGGTAATTGGTATTGCTATTGAGCCTAAAACTAAAGCTGACGTTGATAAAATGGGTATGGCTTTGGCTAAATTGGCTGAAGAGGATCCAACTTTTACAGTTAGAACTGATGAGGCTTCGGGACAAACTATTATCTCTGGTATGGGTGAGCTTCACTTAGATATCTTGGTTGATCGTATGAAACGTGAATTCAAGGTTGAAGTGAACCAAGGTGAGCCTCAAGTTGAGTACAAAGAAGCGTTTACTAAATCTGCTCAGCATAGAGAAACTTATAAAAAACAATCTGGAGGTCGTGGTAAATTCGGTGATATCGTATTTGTACTAGAGCCTGCTGATGAAGTTGATGGTAAAGTTCCTGTTGGGTTGCAGTTTATTAATTCAGTAAAAGGTGGTAACGTGCCAAAAGAATATATTCCTTCTGTAGAGAAAGGTTTCCGTGAAGCTATGAAAACTGGTCCTTTAGCAGGTTACCAAGTAGATAGTTTAAAGGTTACTTTATTGGATGGATCTTTCCACCCTGTGGATTCTGATGCGCTTTCTTTTGAATTAGCAGCTAGAATGGGTTATAGAGAAGTAGCAAAAGCTGCTGGAGCTGTAATTCTTGAGCCAATCATGAAAATGGAAGTTATTACGCCAGAAGAAAATATGGGGGATATCGTAGGAGATATTAACCGTCGTAGAGGTCAGGTGAATGACATGGGTGACAGAAATGGTGCAAAAACTATTAAAGCTGATGTTCCATTATCAGAAATGTTTGGATATGTTACTACATTAAGAACATTGTCTTCTGGTAGAGCAACATCTACTATGGAATTTTCACACTATGCAGAAACGCCTTCTAATATTTCAGAAGCAGTAATCAAAAAAGCAAAAGGAAACGCTTAATTTTAAGAAAATGAGTCAAAAAATCAGAATAAAACTAAAATCTTACGATCACATGTTGGTGGATAAGTCTGCTGAGAAGATTGTAAAAACAGTAAAAACTACTGGTGCTGTTGTAACTGGTCCAATTCCATTACCAACACACAAAAAACTTTTTACAGTATTGCGTTCTCCGCACGTAAACAAAAAAGCAAGAGAGCAATTTGAAGTAATGTCATATAAGAGATTAATTGATATTTATTCATCTTCTTCTAAAACTATTGATGCTTTAATGAAGCTTGAATTACCAAGCGGAGTTGAAGTTGAAATCAAAGTTTAAGTACTTTAAGAGTAAAAAGGAACGCTGTTTTTAGGTAAAAAATATTTTTTGGTTTGTGTGTAAATAAGTTATACATTTGCACCCACTTTAAAAATAGGATTTGCTTAAAAGCTGCGTTCTATATTTATATTTAATAATTAATAATTAATATTTATGTCTGGGTTAATTGGTAGAAAAATCGGCATGACTAGTATTTTCGATGAAAACGGGAAGAATATTCCTTGTACAGTAATTGAAGCTGGACCATGCGTTGTTACCCAAGTCAGAACCAAAGGTGTTGACGGGTACGAAGCGTTGCAACTTGGTTTCGATGACAAAAACGAGAAACATTCCACAAAAGCGGCTGTAGGTCACTTTAAAAAAGCTGGAACTGTTGCTAAGAAAAAAGTCGTTGAATTTCAAGATTTTGCAACTGAACAAAAATTAGGGGATCTTATTGAGGTTTCAATTTTTGAAGAAGGAGAATTTGTAGATGTACAGGGTGTGTCTAAAGGTAAAGGTTTTCAAGGGGTTGTTAAACGTCACGGATTTGGTGGTGTTGGACAAGCGACTCATGGTCAGCACAACCGTTTAAGAGCGCCAGGTTCTGTAGGAGCTTCTTCTTATCCATCTAGAGTATTCAAAGGAATGCGTATGGCTGGAAGAATGGGAGGAGATAATGTAAAAGTTCAAAATCTTAGAGTTTTAAAAGTAGTAGCTGAAAAGAATCTGCTTGTTGTTAAAGGATGTATTCCAGGAAGCAAAAACTCTTATGTAATCATTCAGAAGTAATGGAAGCAAAAGTATTAGATTTCAACGGAAAAGATACTGGAAGAAAAGTACAGCTTTCTGATTCAGTATTCGGTATAGAGCCAAATAATCACGCCGTATATCTTGATGTTAAGCAATATCTTGCTAATCAAAGACAAGGTACACACAAAGCTAAAGAAAGAGCTGAAGTGACTGGAAGTACGCGTAAAATAAAAAAACAAAAGGGAACGGGTACTGCTCGTGCGGGTAGTGTGAAGAATCCTTTGTTTAAAGGTGGTGGAACAGTTTTTGGACCAAGACCAAGAAGTTATTCATTTAAATTGAATAAAAGCTTGAAACGTTTGGCTAGAAAATCTGCTTTCTCAATTAAAGCAAAAGAATCAAACATTATTGTTCTTGAAGATTTCAATTTTGAAACGCCAAACACTAAGAGTTTTGTTAATGTTTTGAAAGCTTTAGAGTTAGAAAACAAAAAATCTTTGTTTGTGTTGGGTGATACGAATAAAAATGTATATTTGTCGTCACGAAATTTAAAAGCATCAAACGCTGTAAGTGCCAATGAATTAAGCACTTACGCTATTTTGAATGCTAATAATTTAGTGCTTTTGGAGAGTTCTTTGGAAGTAATTGAAGAAAATTTAAGTAAATAAATAGGATATGAGCATCATAATTAAACCTATAGTAACGGAAAAAGTAACCAAAGAAAGTGAAGTTTTAAACCGCTTCGGATTCGTTGTTGACAGAAAAGCAAACAAAGTACAAATTAAGAAAGCTGTTGAAGCTGCTTACGGTGTAAATGTTTTGAGTGTTAATACAATGAATGTGAGACCGGATAGAACTACCAAATACACTAAAAGTGGTTTAATCAGTGGAAAGACAAATGCAATTAAAAAAGCAATTGTGCAAGTACAAGAAGGAGAAACAATTGATTTTTACAACAATATCTAAGATAAAATGTCAGTAAGAAAATTAAAACCTATTACCGCAGGTCAGCGATTTAGAGTTGTGAATGGTTATGACGCCATTACAACTGATAAGCCGGAACGCTCTTTGATGGCGCCGATAAAAAACTCTGGAGGTAGAAATAGTCAAGGAAAGATGACCATGCGTTATACGGGTGGTGGTCACAAGCAGAGATATCGTATTATTGATTTCAAACGTACTAAAGAAGGAATTCCAGCTACAGTGAAATCTATTGAATACGATCCAAATCGTACTGCATTTATCGCTTTATTAGCTTATGCTGATGGAGAGAAAACATACATTATTGCACAAAATGGATTGAAAGTAGGTCAGAAAGTTGTTTCTGGACCAGAATCTCAGCCAGAAATTGGTAATACATTGCCTTTAAGCAGAATTCCTTTAGGAACTGTTATTTCTTGTATTGAATTGAGACCAGGTCAAGGAGCTGTAATTGCTCGTTCTGCTGGAACATTTGCTCAATTAATGGCAAGAGATGGAAAATATGCTACAATTAAAATGCCTTCAGGTGAAACAAGATTGATCTTGTTGACTTGTTCAGCTACAATTGGAGCGGTTTCTAATTCAGACCACCAATTAGTTGTATCTGGTAAAGCAGGTAGAACAAGATGGTTAGGAAGAAGACCTAGAACAAGACCTGTTGCAATGAACCCTGTTGATCACCCAATGGGTGGTGGTGAAGGACGTTCTTCTGGAGGTCATCCACGTTCAAGAAATGGAGTACCAGCTAAAGGTTATAGAACTCGTTCTCCGAAAAACCCGAGTAATAAGTATATCGTAGAACGTAGAAAGAAATAATTAAGATATGGCACGTTCATTAAAAAAAGGACCATTTGTTCATTATAAGTTAGACAAGAAAGTTGCAGAAAACATTGCAGGTGGAAATAAAGGAGTTGTTAAGACATGGTCTAGAGCTTCTATGATTACTCCTGACTTCGTTGGACAGACTATCGCAGTTCATAACGGTCGTCAATTTGTACCAGTTTACGTTACAGAAAACATGGTAGGTCACAAATTAGGAGAATTTTCACCAACTAGATCTTTTAGAGGTCATGCTGGAGCAAAAAATAAAGGTAAAAAATAAGAAGCAATGGGAGTTCGTAAAAGAGAAACAGCAGATGCGAGAAAAGAGGCTAATAAGTCTATTGCTTTCGCGAAATTGAATAACTGCCCTACTTCACCTAGAAAAATGCGCTTAGTAGCGGACTTGGTAAGAGGTCAGAAGGTAGAAAGAGCACTTAACATATTAAGATTCAGTTCTAAAGAAGCTTCAAGAAAATTAGAAAAACTATTATTATCTGCAATCAATAACTGGGAGCAGAAAAATAGCGAAGCTAGTCTTGAAGAAGCTGGTTTATTTGTTAAAGAAATCCGTGTTGACGGTGGAATGATGTTGAAAAGACTTCGTCCAGCGCCACAAGGTAGAGCACACAGAATAAGAAAACGTTCTAACCACGTTACAATCGTGTTAGGAGCTATCAATAACACACAAAGCAATTCTTAAGCAGCATGGGACAAAAGACAAATCCAATTGGAAATAGACTTGGTATCATCAGAGGATGGGACTCAAACTGGTATGGTGGAAATGATTACGGTGATAAATTAGCCGAAGATCAAAAAATCAGAAAGTATATCCATGCTCGTTTATCAAAAGCTAGTGTATCAAAAGTAATCATCGAGAGAACTTTGAAACTTGTAACCGTTACTATCACTACTGCAAGACCAGGTATCATTATCGGGAAAGGCGGACAAGAGGTAGACAAGTTGAAAGAAGAACTTAAGAAAATTACTGACAAAGAGGTTCAAATCAACATCTTTGAAATTAAAAGACCTGAACTTGACGCGTATCTAGTTGCTACAAGCATCTGTCGTCAAATCGAAAGCCGTATTTCTTACAGACGTGCAATCAAAATGGCTATTGCTGCTTCTATGCGTATGAACGCTGAAGGTATCAAAGTTTTGATTTCTGGTCGTTTGAATGGTGCTGAGATGGCTCGTTCAGAGGGTTTCAAAGAAGGTAGAATTCCTCTATCAACTTTCAGAGCTGATATTGATTATGCTTTGGCTGAAGCTCATACTACTTATGGTAGAATGGGTATCAAAGTATGGATCATGAAAGGTGAAGTTTACGGAAAGAGAGATCTTTCTCCGCTTGCCGGAATGGACAAAAAACAAGCTGGCGCTAAAGGTGGAGATGCTCCAAGAGGAGACAGAAAGCCTTTTAATAAAGGTGGAAAATCAGACGCTCGTAAAAGAAAGTAAATTTTTAAACTAAAGAAAAATGTTACAGCCTAAAAGAACAAAATACCGTAAGGTACAAAAAGGTAAAATGAAAGGGAATTCCCAAAGAGGACACGAACTTTCTAATGGAATGTTTGGTATTAAATCTGTACATGAAGATGGAATGTTCTTAACTTCTCGTCAAATCGAAGCAGCTCGTATTGCTGCTACTCGTTACATGAAAAGAGAAGGACAATTATGGATTAAAATATTTCCAGACAAACCTATCACTAAGAAACCTCTTGAGGTACGTATGGGTAAAGGTAAAGGTGCCGTTGAATATTGGGCTGCCGTTGTTAAACCCGGAAGAATTATGTTTGAAGTTGGAGGAGTTCCTTTGTCAGTTGCAAAAGAGGCTTTGCGCCTTGCAGCTCAAAAGCTTCCAGTAAAAACTAAGTTTGTTGTTGCTAGAGATTTCGAAGCATAATCTATATTATATTATGAAACAATCAGAAATAAAAAATCTTTCTATAGCTGAGTTGCAAAATGCACTTAGCCAAGCTAAGAAAGCACATGCTGACCTAAAATTAGCTCACGCTATCTCTCCAATTGAGAATCCGCTTCAAATTAGAAGTGCTAGAAGAACAGTTGCAAGATTAGCTACAGAGCTTACTAAAAAAGAATTACAATAATTGTATTCTGCTGAAAGATGGAAGAAAAAAGAAATTTAAGAAAAGAAAGAATTGGGGTTGTTACTTCAAACAAAATGGATAAATCCATTGTAGTTGCTCAGGTAACTAAAGTAAAACACCCATTATACGGTAAGTTCGTGTTGAAAACAAAGAAATTTGTTGCACATGACGAAACAAACGACTGTAACATTGGAGATACTGTAAGAATCAGCGAAACGCGTCCTTTAAGTAAAACAAAATGTTGGAGATTAGTTGAAATCCTAGAAAGAGCTAAATAATTATGGTACAACAAGAATCAAGACTAAAAGTAGCAGATAACACAGGAGCTAAAGAAGTTTTAACTATCCGTGTTTTAGGAGGTACCAAAAGAAGGTATGCCTCTGTTGGAGACAAGATTGTAGTATCAATTAAAGATGCAACACCAAACGGAAACGTTAAAAAAGGTGCTGTTTCAACTGCAGTTGTTGTACGTACCAAAAAAGAAGTGAGAAGAGCTGATGGTTCTTATATCCGTTTCGATGATAATGCATGTGTTCTTTTGAATGCTGCAGGGGAAATGAGAGGAACTCGTGTTTTTGGTCCGGTAGCAAGAGAACTTCGTGAAAAACAATTCATGAAAATTGTATCATTAGCACCAGAAGTGCTTTAATTCGTTTTAAGATGATAAAGCTAAAAATAAAATCAGGAGACATCGTAAGAGTTATTGCTGGTGACCATAAAGGTGCTGAAGGTAAAGTTTTACGCGTGTACAAAGAGAAAAACAAAGCAATTGTTGAAGGTGTAAACTTAGTTTCTAAACATACGAAACCAAGTGCAAAAAACCCTCAAGGTGGTATTGTAAAAAAAGAAGCTTCTATTCAAATATCAAATATTTCTCTAATTGATCCTAAAACTAAGGAAACAACAAGAGTAGGTATTAGAGTTGAAGGAGATAAGAAAGTAAGATTTTCAAAAAAATCTAATCAAGTACTATAGTAATGGCATATATACCTAGACTAAAAGAAGAATATAAGAGTAGAGTTATCTCTGCTCTTAAAGAAGAATTCGGTTACACAAACGTAATGCAGGTTCCAAAATTGGAGAAAATCGTTTTGAGTAAAGGAGTTGGTGCAGCAGTATCTGATAAAAAATTGATTGACTATGCAGTTGATGAGTTAACTAAGATTACTGGACAAAAAGCAGTATCTACTATTTCAAAGAAAGACGTTGCGTCTTTCAAATTGAGAAAAGGGATGCCTATTGGAGCAAAAGTTACTTTGCGAGGTGAAAGAATGTATGAGTTTTTAGATAGACTTATCACTTCTTCATTGCCGCGTGTTAGAGATTTCAGTGGTATTAAAGCAACTGGTTTTGATGGTAGAGGTAATTACAATTTAGGTGTTTTAGAGCAAATCATTTTCCCTGAAATTGATATTGACAAAGTAAATAAAATATCTGGAATGGACATTACTTTTGTTACTACTGCAAAAACAGATAAAGAAGCAAAGTCATTGTTGGCTGAACTAGGTTTACCTTTTAAAAAGAATTAAGATATGGCTAAAGAATCAATGAAAGCCCGTGAGGTGAAAAGAGAAAAAACGGTAGCAAAGTACGCTGAGAAAAGAAAAGCTTTATTGGAAGCTGGAGATTACGAAGCTTTACAGAAATTGCCGAAAAATGCTTCACCAGTTCGTTTGCACAATCGTTGCAAATTAACAGGAAGACCTAGAGGGTATATGCGTCAATTCGGAATTTCACGTGTAACTTTCCGTGAAATGGCTAATAATGGACTAATTCCAGGTGTTAAAAAAGCAAGCTGGTAATAAATATTATTTGCGATTTTGATATTTCAACAGATAGTTGTAAGTTTGCCGGATTTTTGTCGGTAAATTGACAACTATCTGTTGATTAATTAATGAGTTTAATGGTTTCAGGTTCTTCCGGATGGTCCGGTAAGAATACCAAAACCGCAATTTTATACATATGTATACAGATCCAATTGCAGATTATTTGACGCGAGTTCGAAATGCTGTGGCTGCAAACCACAAAGTTGTCGAAATTCCCGCTTCTAATCTTAAAAAAGAAATAACAAAGATCTTATTTGATCAAGGTTATATCTTAAGTTACAAGTTTGAAGAGAACACTGTTCAAGGTTCTATCAAAATTGCTTTGAAGTATGATAAAGATACTAAAGAGCCGGTTATCAAAGATATTCAAAGAATTAGTAAGCCAGGTTTACGTAAGTATGCAGGCGCTTCTAAATTGCCAAGAATCCTTAACGGATTGGGAATTGCTATTGTTTCAACTTCAAAAGGTCTAATGACTGGGAAACAAGCTAAGCAGTTAAATGTTGGTGGAGAAGTAATTTGTTACGTATACTAATTTTAAAGACTATATAAGATGTCAAGAATAGGTAAAAGCCCAGTAACAATACCAGCTGGAGTAACTGTTGAAGTTGCTGGCAGTATTATTACAGTAAAAGGAAAAAAAGGTCAACTATCACAGGGGTTTTCGGACGTAGCTGTTACAGTTGAAGGAGATCAAGTTTTAGTAGAAAGATCTTCTGATCATAAAGACCAAAGAGCGAAACACGGTTTGTATAGAGCTTTAATCAATAATATGGTTATAGGGGTAACAGAAGGTTTTACTAAGGAGTTAGAATTGGTTGGAGTAGGTTATAGAGCTTCAAATCAAGGACAAAAATTAGATTTAGCTCTTGGGTTCTCACACAATATTATTTTAGAAATAGCTCCTGAGGTATCTCTTGAGACAATATCTGAAAAAGGTAAAAATCCAATTGTAAAATTAACATCATTAGATAAACAGCTTTTAGGACAGGTTGCTGCGAAAATCAGAGGTTTCCGCAGACCAGAGCCATATAAAGGAAAAGGTGTTAAATTTGTAGGTGAAGTATTAAGAAGAAAAGCAGGTAAATCAGCTTAAAAAATAAGATTATGTCATTAACAAAACCTGAAAGAAGACAACGTATTAGATTCAGAATTAGAAAAACGATCAGTGGTACTGCTGCTAATCCAAGACTATCTGTTTTTAGAAGTAACAAAGAAATTTACGCTCAACTTATTGATGATGTAAACGGAGTTACTTTGTTAGCAGCTTCTTCAAGAGAAAAAGAAATAGGAAAAGGTACGAATATTGAAGTAGCTACTGCAGTTGGTAAACTAGTTGCTGAAAAAGCCTTAAAAGCTGGTATTGATGTGGTAACTTTCGATAGAGGAGGTTATTTATACCACGGTCGTATTAAATCATTAGCAGAAGGCGCAAGAGCTGCTGGACTTAAATTCTAATATATTATGTCTAAATACAAGAATATTGAGATAGTAAAACCAAGTGGTCTTGAATTAAAAGATCGTTTGGTGAGTGTTAATCGTGTTACTAAGGTTACAAAAGGAGGTAGAGCTTTTGGTTTTTCTGCTATTGTAGTTGTTGGTGATGAAAATGGAGTTGTAGGTCATGGATTAGGAAAATCTAAAGATGTTTCGGAAGCAATTGCGAAAGCTGTTGAAGATGCAAAGAAAAATCTAGTGAAAATTCCTTTGAGCGGGCAATCAGTTCCTCACGAACAAAAAGGTAAATTTGGTGGTGCACGTGTGTTCTTAATTCCTGCTTCTCATGGTACAGGAGTTATTGCTGGTGGAGCTGTTCGTTCGGTTCTTGAATCAGTTGGAATTCACGATGTATTGTCTAAGTCACAAGGATCTTCAAATCCTCACAACGTAGTGAAAGCAACTTTTGATGCTTTATTACAAATGAGAAGCGCTCATACTGTTGCAAAACAAAGAGGTGTTTCTTTAGAAAAAGTTTTTAAAGGTTAATTCAAGGAAATTATGGCTAAATTATTAGTAAAACAAGTTCGAAGCAAAATCAATTGCCCTCTTACTCAAAAAAGAGGTTTGGAAGCTTTAGGCCTACGTAAAATGGGACAAGTTGTAGAGCATGAGTCAAATCCTGCTATCCTTGGGATGATAAATAAAGTTAAACACTTAGTTTCTGTAGAAGAAGCTAAATAACAAATACTGTTATGAATTTAAGTAACTTACAACCTGCTGAGGGTTCTACACACAATCAAAATAAAAGATTAGGTAGAGGTGAAGGTTCTGGTAAAGGTGGTACCGCTGCACGTGGTCACAAAGGAGCAAAATCTCGTTCTGGTTATTCTAAAAAGATTGGTTTTGAAGGAGGTCAGATGCCACTTCAAAGACGTGTGCCTAAGTTTGGTTTCACTAACATCAACCGTAAAGAATACGAAGGTGTTAATCTTGATACTCTTCAATTATTGGTTGATAATGGAGTAATTACAGATACTGTTGATATGACAGTTTATGTAGCTAATCGTCTTGCTGCTAAAAATGAAATCGTAAAGATTTTAGGTAGAGGAGAATTGAAAGCAAAATTAAAAGTAACTGCTCACAAATTTACTGCTACTGCAAAAGCTGCTATTGAAGCTGCTGGTGGAGAGGCTGTAATCATGTAATTCCTGCAATTAAGATGAAGAAATTTATTGAATCAATAAGTAATGTTTGGAAAATAGAAGAACTAAAGAATAGAATTTTAATTACTTTAGGTCTGCTTTTAGTTTATCGTTTTGGTGCACACGTTACGTTACCGGGAATTGACGCAACTCAATTAACTGGTTTAGCGGGACAAACCAAAAATGGATTAGGATCTATTCTGGACATGTTTACCGGAGGTGCATTTTCTAAAGCGTCAGTTTTTGCTTTAGGGATTATGCCTTATATTTCTGCATCTATTGTTGTGCAACTTATGGGAATTGCGATTCCTTATTTGCAAAAACTACAAAGTGATGGAGAGAGCGGTAGAAAGAAAATCAATCAAATTACCCGTTGGTTAACTATAGTTATTACCTTAGTACAAGGACCAACTTATATCTACAATCTTTACAGAACTTTACCTAGTTCAGCTTTTATCTTAGGATTTAATTCATTTGAATTTTTATTTTCTTCAGTAGTTATCTTAGTTACGGGTACAATTTTTGCCATGTGGTTAGGAGAAAAAATTACTGATAAAGGTATCGGAAACGGTATTTCCCTTTTGATCATGGTTGGTATCTTAGCTAGGTTACCACAAGCTTTTATCCAAGAATTTACAACAAGAGTAACTAATAATAATGGAGGGCCAATGTTATTGGTTGTTGAAATCATTATTTGGTTACTTGTAATTATTTCTTGTGTACTGCTTGTGATGGCAGTTAGAAAAATTCCAGTACAGTATGCTCGTCGTACAACATCTGGTGATTTCGAACAAGATATGATGGGTGGTAACAGACAATGGATTCCTTTAAAGCTTAATGCATCTGGTGTAATGCCAATTATATTTGCACAAGCTATTATGTTTATTCCTGCTGCTGTTGCTGGTTTGTCTAAATCAGATGCTTCTCAATCTATTGTTGGTGCTTTTAGTAATATGTTCGGTTTTTGGTATAATTTCTTGTTTGCAACATTAATTGTTGTCTTCACTTTCTTTTATACTGCAATTACAGTTCCTACTAACAAGATGTCTGATGATTTGAAGAGAAGCGGCGGTTTTATACCAGGTATTAGACCAGGTGTTGAGACTTCTGATTATCTTGATAAAGTGATGTCTTTAATAACTTTTCCAGGATCTTTATTTCTTGCTTTGATAGCTGTGTTCCCAGCAATTGTTGTAAGTCTTATGGATGTTCAGCAATCTTGGGCTATGTTTTTTGGAGGGACTTCATTAATTATTATGGTTGGAGTTGCAATTGATACGATTCAACAGATTAATTCATACTTGTTGAATAAGCATTATGATGGTTTGATGAAAAGTGGTAAAAATAGAAAAGCGGTAGCTTAACTTATGGCAAAACAATCAGCAATAGAACAAGACGGATCTATCATTGAAGCATTATCAAATGCGATGTTCCGTGTAGAGTTAGAAAATGGACATATTGTAATTGCTCATATTTCTGGAAAAATGCGTATGCATTATATTAAGTTATTACCTGGTGATAAAGTAAAACTAGAAATGAGCCCTTATGATTTGTCAAAAGCAAGAATTACTTATAGATATTAAAGATATTCAAAATGAAAGTAAGAGCATCAGTTAAAAAAAGAAGCGCCGAGTGCATCATTGTGCGTAGAAAAGGCAGATTATACGTAATCAACAAAAAGAATCCTAGATTTAAACAAAGACAAGGATAATTATGGCAAGAATAGCAGGGGTAGATATCCCAAAAAACAAAAGAGGTGTTATAGCACTTACCTATATCTTTGGATTAGGAAAAAGTAGAGCTATTGAGATTTTAGAGAAAGCTCAAGTTAGCCAAGATAAAAAAGTTCAAGAATGGAATGATGATGAAATCGGAGCAATTCGTGAAGCAGTTTCATCTTTCAAAATTGAAGGAGAATTACGTTCTGAAATTTCTTTGAACATCAAACGTTTAATGGATATTGGATGTTATAGAGGAATTCGTCATAGATCTGGTCTTCCTTTGAGAGGACAAAGAACTAAAAACAATTCTAGAACAAGAAAAGGTAAAAGAAAAACTGTTGCTAACAAGAAAAAAGCAACTAAATAATAAGTAATATGGCTAAAGCAACTGCAAAAAAACGTAAAGTTATCGTTGAATCAACGGGTGAGGCTCATATTTCTGCTACCTTCAATAACATCATCATTTCTTTGACTAACAAAAAAGGTGAAGTTATTTCTTGGTCATCAGCTGGTAAAATGGGTTTTAGAGGTTCTAAAAAGAATACTCCATACGCAGCTCAAATGGCGGCAGAAGATTGTAGTAAAGTAGCTCTTGAGGCTGGACTTAAAAAAGTTAAAGTTTATGTAAAAGGACCAGGAAATGGACGTGAGTCTGCTATCCGTTCTTTGCATAATGGTGGAATTGAAGTTACAGAGATTATCGATGTTACTCCAATGCCTCACAACGGATGTCGTCCTCCAAAAAGACGTAGAGTATAATACTCAAATAAATTTATAGTATAATAAAGGTAGAATAACGATTATCGAAGGATAAGACCTGAATTCATAATCTCTACCTTAAATTTTTTTAAAATGGCAAGATATACTGGTCCAAGCACAAGAATCGCACGTAAATTCGGCGAAGCAATTTTCGGAGATGATAAAGCTTTCGAAAAAAGAAATTATCCTCCTGGGCAACACGGGATGGCTAAAAAAAGAGGAAAAAAATCTGAGTATGCTGTTCAGTTAATGGAAAAGCAAAAAGCTAAATATTCTTATGGAATTTTAGAAAAACAATTCAGAAATTTATTCGAAAAAGCATCAGCTACTAAAGGGGTTACTGGTGAGGTTTTATTACAATTATGTGAAGCAAGACTTGATAACGTAGTTTTCAGAATGGGTATTGCTCCTTCTAGAAGAGGTGCTCGTCAAATCGTTTCTCACAGACACATTACAGTTAACGGTGAAGTTGTTAATATTCCTTCTTACCACCTTAAGCCTGGTGATAAAGTTGCTGTTCGTGAAAAATCTAAATCATTAGAGGCTATCGAACGTTCTTTATCAAATTCAAGTCATGTTTATGAATGGATTACTTGGAATCAAGATCTTAAAGAAGGAACATTTGTTTCTGTACCTGCAAGACTTCAAATTCCAGAAAACATTAAAGAACAATTAATCGTAGAGTTGTACAACAAATAATAATTGACTTAGTCGAAATTTATGGCAATATTTAATTTTCAGAAGCCCGATAAAGTTATCATGATCGATTCAACCGATTTTGAAGGTAAATTTGAATTTAGACCTTTAGAACCTGGATATGGATTGACTGTTGGTAATGCACTTAGAAGAGTTTTGCTTTCAGCATTAGAAGGTTATGCAATTACATCTGTTCGCATTGAAGGTGTAGATCATGAGTTTTCTACTATTTCAGGAGTTGTTGAAGACGTTACCGAAATTATCCTTAATCTTAAGCAAGTGCGTTTCAAACGTCAAATTGAAGATATCGATAATGAATCAGTTACTATATCTGTTTCGGGTAAAGATCAATTAACAGCAGGTGATTTTCAAAAATTTATTTCAGGTTTCCAAGTTTTGAATCCAGATCTTGTTATCTGTAATTTAGATAGTAAAATTAAACTGAATTTCGATTTAACTATCGAAAAAGGTAGAGGATATGTTCCTGCTGAAGAAAACAAAAAACAGAATGCTGCAATAGGAACTATATTTACTGACTCAATTTTTACTCCGGTAAAAAATGTTAAGTATGCTATTGAAAACTTCCGTGTAGAGCAGAAAACAGATTATGAAAAATTAGTTTTTGAAATTAAAACTGATGGTTCAATTAATCCTAAAGATGCTCTTACTGAAGCTGCAAAAGTTTTAATTCACCATTTCATGTTGTTTTCTGATGAAAGAATTACACTTGAGGCTGACGAAATTGCACAAACAGAATCTTATGATGAAGAGTCATTACACATGAGACAATTGCTTAAAACTAAGCTTGTTGACATGGATCTTTCTGTTAGAGCATTAAATTGTTTGAAAGCGGCTGAAGTTGATACACTTGGTGATTTAGTATCGTTCAATAAAAATGACCTAATGAAGTTCCGTAATTTTGGTAAAAAATCTTTAACTGAGCTAGATGAACTAGTTGCAATTAAGAATTTAACTTTCGGAATGGATTTGGCAAAATACAAATTAGATAAAGAATAATTTACTTCATATTTTGCTCTCCATAGTGGATTGCAGCAAGATGAAGTTAAAATAAATTGGTCATGAGACACGGAAAAAAATTCAATCACTTAAGCAGACAGACTGCACATAGAAGTTCTATGTTGGCTAATATGGCTTGTTCTCTTATTGAGCACAAACGTATTAATACTACTGTTGCTAAAGCTAAAGCGCTTAAACAATTTGTTGAGCCGCTTATAACAAAATCAAAATCTGATACTACTCATAATCGTCGTATCGTTTTTGCTTACTTACGTAGTAAATATGCAGTAACTGATTTATTCAGAGATGTTGCAGCTAAAGTAGGTGACCGTCCAGGAGGATACACTCGTATCATTAAAGTTGGAAATCGTTTAGGAGATAATGCTGATATGGCAATGATCGAATTAGTTGATTTCAATGAACTTTACAACGGAGGTAAAAAAGAAGTTAAAAAAGCAAAAAGCCGTCGTGGCGGGAAAGCTAAAAAAGCAGAGGAAGCTACTGAAGCTCCAGTTGCTGAAGCTGAACCAACAACTGATGCAGCTGAATAATTATGAGAATAATAATTCAATAATAAAGAGGGATAAACTATTTATAGTTTATCCTTTTTTTTTGAAAAATAAATAAGCATTCTGTATCAAAGGTTAAAGGAAGTAGAGAATACAGTTGATTTGGAGATCTTTTTTAAAACATTTTAATGCCTTTTTGTTACTCTGATGTTTACGGTTTCAAATAGATATAATTATTCCTAAAAAACATTGCGTCCACTGTTTTAAAAATTTAAATTTGCACAATATTAAATTAGATATGAAATATACAACACGAAAAAGCGCTATTCTTTTATTAAGTGACGGAACTATCTTCCATGGTAAATCGATTGGAATCCCTGGAAAAACATTTGGTGAAGTTTGTTTTAATACTGGTATGACCGGATATCAAGAGATTTTTACAGATCCTTCATATTTTGGTCAATTGATGGTTGCTACAAATGCTCACATTGGGAATTATGGAGTAAATGATAAAGAAGTTGAATCCAACAGTATAAAAATTGCTGGATTGGTTTGTAAAAACTTTAGTTTTAATTATTCTAGAATTGACTCATCAGGAAGTCTAGAAGATTATTTTGCTAAACAGAATTTAATTTGTATTTCAGATGTTGATACACGTGCGTTAGTGAGTTACATACGTGAAAACGGGGCTATGAACGCTGTCATCTGTACAGATGAAACTCCAATTGAAGAATTGAAAGCGATGCTAGCTGAAGTTCCAGACATGAAAGGTTTAGAATTAGCTTCGAAAGTTTCTACATTAGAACCTTATTTTTATGGTGATGAGAATGCTACCTATAAAATTGCAGCTTTAGATTTAGGAATAAAAGAAAACATTCTTAGAAATTTAGCTAAAAGAGACTGTTATATTAAAGTTTTCCCATATAACGCTTCTTACACTGAATTGGCATCTTTTAACCCAGACGGTTTTTTCTTGTCTAATGGCCCTGGAGATCCAGATCCTTTGGAAAGCGCTATACAAGTAGCGAAGGAAATACTTGAAAATAATAAACCTCTGTTTGGTATTTGTCTAGGGCATCAGGTTATTGCTTTGGCAAACGGTGTTTCTACTTATAAAATGTTCAATGGGCATAGAGGAATTAATCATCCTGTAAAAAATATAATTAGTGATCGTGGGGAGATTACTTCGCAAAATCATGGTTTCGCTGTGAATAAAGAAGAATTAGATCAGCATCCAGATTTAGAAATAACACATTTGCATTTAAATGACGGGACTGTGGCAGGTATGAGAATGAAAAATAAAAATTGTTTCTCTGTGCAGTATCACCCAGAAGCAAGCCCAGGTCCGCACGATTCTTCTTATCTTTTTGACCAGTTTATAGAAAATATCAAATCAGCATAAGATCTAAAACGTTATCGTTAATAAATAAAATTATATTAACGATTAAATAATGAAGACTAATGAATTTTTTTACTTAATTTTGAGTAAAATACAAATTAATAACATAAAAAATAAGAATAATGAGTATTATTGTTAAAATTCACGCAAGACAAATTTTCGATTCAAGAGGTAATCCTACAGTAGAAGTAGACGTAGTAACAGAAAACGGAGTTTTAGGAAGAGCTGCTGTTCCTTCAGGAGCATCAACTGGAAAATTCGAAGCTGTTGAATTGCGCGATGGAGGAAAATCTTTTCTTGGGAGAGGAGTTTTAAAAGCCGTTGAAAATGTAAATACTAAAATTGCTGAAGAGTTAATTGGAATTTCAGTTTTTGAGCAAAACCTTATAGATCAAGCAATGATTGATTTGGATGGTACGCCAAACAAAGCTAATTTAGGTGCAAATGCTATTCTAGGAGTTTCTCTTGCTGTTGCAAAAGCTGCTGCTAATGAATTAGGTTTGCCTTTATATAGATATGTGGGTGGTGTTTCTGCAAACACATTGCCTGTTCCTATGATGAATATTATCAATGGTGGCTCTCACTCTGATGCGCCTATTGCATTTCAGGAATTTATGATTTTCCCGGTAAAAGCAACTTCTTTTACTCATGCTATGCAAATGGGAACTGAAATTTTTCATAATTTGAAAAAAGTATTGCATGATAGAGGTCTAAGTACTGCTGTTGGTGATGAAGGAGGATTTGCTCCAAATTTAGCAGGAGGAACTGAAGATGCATTAGATACTATTAAATTGGCTGTTGAAAAGGCTGGATATTCTTTCGGTGATGAAATAATGGTGGCTTTGGACTGCGCTTCATCTGAGTTTTATTCGGACGGAAAATATGATTATTCTAAATTTGAAGGGCCAACTGGAAAAATTAGAACTTCTGCCGAGCAGGTGGAATATTTAGCTGAATTAGTTGCTAAATATCCAATTATCTCTATCGAAGACGGTATGGATGAAAATGACTGGGACGGATGGAAATTATTAACTGAAAAAATTGGGACTAAAACTCAATTAGTTGGTGATGATTTATTCGTAACTAATGTTGAGCGTTTATCTACTGGAATTGAAAAAGGAATTGCTAATTCGATTTTGATTAAAGTAAACCAAATCGGAACATTATCAGAGACTATTGCTGCTGTGAATATGGCTAAAAATGCTGGGTATACTTCAGTTATGTCTCACCGTTCAGGTGAAACTGAAGATAATACAATTGCTGATTTAGCAGTTGCATTAAATTGTGGTCAAATTAAAACCGGATCTGCTTCACGTTCTGATCGTATGGCTAAATACAATCAATTATTAAGAATTGAAGAAGAATTAGGGACTTCTGCATATTTTCCTGGGAAAAAAGCTTTTAAAATAAAGTAATTGTAATGAATTTGTAATAAATGAGCCATTCGTCTATGATGAATGGCTTTTTTATTGAATATTTAACAAATTCAATACTTAATAAGTTTTTAAATTACTTAGAAATTACTTAGATTTGGTAAATTATAATTTAAATTTTATTTCATAAACAATATGTCAAAAATAGCAATATTAGAAATCGATGGTAACAAGTTTGAGCTTCCAGTTATAATAGGGAGCGAAAATGAGGCAGCTGTTGATATTAGTAAATTACGTGATATGTCTGGTGTGATTACGCTTGATCCAGGATATAAAAATTCTGGAGCGTGCAAAAGTGAAATCACTTTTTTGGACGGAGAGCTTGGTATTTTACGTTACAGAGGATATTCAATCGAGGAGTTGGCTGAAAAATCTCATTTTCTAGAAGTTTCTTATTTAATAATTTTTGGTGATTTACCATCTGCAGAAAGATTAGAACAATTTGAAAATGATATTAGAAAGCACACTCTGGTAAGTGAGGAAATGAAAATTATCCTTGATGGTTTTCCAAGAACTGCTCACCCAATGGGAGTATTGTCTGCTTTGACTAGTGCTTTAACAGCTTTTAATCCTAAATCTGTTGATGCAAGCAATGAAAAAGACATGTATGATGCTGTTTGTAAAACTATTGCTAAATTCTTAGTTATTGCTACTTGGACTTATAGAAAAAGTATGGGGTATCCTTTAAATTATTATGATAATACTATTGGATATGTTGAGAATTTTATGAGTTTGATGTTTAAACTTCCTACTGCTCCATATACTGCTAATCCAATTGTTATTGATGCATTAGATAAATTATTTATTCTTCATGCTGATCATGAACAAAACTGTTCAACTTCTACAGTTAGAATGGTTGGTTCTTCTCACGCTGGTCTTTTTGCTTCAATTTCTGCGGGAGTATCTGCATTATGGGGGCCTTTGCATGGTGGAGCAAATCAAGCTGTTCTTGAAATGTTAGAAGAAATACATGCACATGGCGGCGATGCAGATAAGTATTTAGCAAAAGCAAAAGATAAAAATGATTCTTTCAGATTGATGGGTTTTGGTCATAGAGTTTATAAAAACTTTGATCCAAGAGCAAAAATTATCAAGAAAGCTGCAGATGAAGTACTTTCAACTTTAGGAGTTAATGATCCTATTCTTGAAATCGCTAAAAAATTGGAAGCAGCGGCATTGGAAGATGAATATTTCAAATCAAGAAATTTATATCCGAATGTTGATTTTTATTCTGGAATTATTTATAGAGCTTTAGGAATTCCAACTGATATGTTTACTGTTTTGTTTGCAATTGGTAGATTGCCAGGGTGGATTGCTCAATGGAAAGAAATGAGAGAAAATAAAGAACCAATCGGAAGACCTAGACAAGTTTATACGGGTTATCCTTTAAGAGAATATAAGAAATAATAATTCTCAGACAGATTATCAAAGCTTCACTTTACTAGTGAAGCTTTTTTTTTATCTTTGGCAAAATTTATAACAATGCTTAAATTAAATGTTAAGAATGAAACTTCGAGATTAAGGGCAGTAGTGTTAGGATCTGCAATTAGCAATGGGCCAACACCAAAAGCAGATGAAGCCTATGATCCAAAATCTTTAGAACATATTTTGGCTAATACTTATCCAGTCGAAAGTGATATGATTATTGAAACGGAAGCCTTTAATTCGGTCTTTCAAAAATATGGGGTTACAGTTTTACGTCCCAAAATGATTGAAAACTACAATCAAATATTTGCTAGAGATATTGGTTTTGTAATTGATGATATATTTGTTAAATCCAATATTCTGCCTGACCGCGAAAGAGAATTAGATGCTATTCAATATGTGATTGATCAAATAAATCCAGAAAAAATAATTCGGCCGCCCGAAGAAGTCCATATTGAAGGAGGTGATGTAATGCTTTGGAACCAATATGTTTTTGTTGGAACATATAAAGGAAGTGATTATGCAAATTATATTACTGCAAGGACAAATATGCATGGTGTTGATTTTATAAAAGAATTGTTTCCAAATAAAATTGTAAAAGAATTTGATTTGGTAAAATCAAAGATCGAAGCAAGAGATAATGCACTGCATTTGGATTGCTGTTTTCAGCCCGTTGGGAAAGACAAAGGCATTATTTATAAGAGGGGGTTTAGAGAAGAGGCCGATTATATGTTTTTGGTTGATCTTTTTGGTAAAGAAAATCTATTTCATATTACGAGGGATGAGATGTATAATATGAATTCTAATGTGTTTTCAATAGATACGAATGTGGTTGTTTCTGAGAAAAATTTTACAAGATTAAATAATTGGCTAAGAGCAAATGGATTTATTGTAGAAGAAATCCCATATGCTGAAATTGCAAAGCAAGAGGGACTATTAAGGTGTTCTACTCTGCCATTAATAAGAGATTAATAGTGTGTTTTGAGCTTATATTGTTTAACTTTAGACAATACATTTTCAAACTATAAAAAATAAGAATATGACACAAACAACAAACTCCATTTTGATGATTCGGCCAGTTGCTTTTCGTATGAACGAGCAAACGGCAGTGAATAATTATTATCAAAAAGTTTTAGATGGTCTTTTGCCGGCAACAGTAAATGCAAAAGCGCAACAGGAATTTGATGTTTTTGTTGACAAGCTTCGCTCAGTTGGGGTAGACGTAACAGTGGTAGATGATGTAGAAAATGCAGATACTCCGGACAGTATTTTTCCAAATAATTGGATTTCTTTTCATGAGAATGGAGACGTAGCACTTTATCCGATGTTTGCTGAGAACCGCCGTCAGGAACGCCGTGAAGATATTCTGGATATTCTAGAAGAAAAAGGATTTATAATTAATAATATTATGGATTATACTTCTGCAGAAGAAGATGGTTTTTTTCTGGAAGGAACAGGAAGTTTATTATTAGATAGAGAAAACGGCAAAGCATATTGTGCTCTTTCTCCAAGAGCAGATGAAGAGTTATTTATTGAATTTTGTGAAGATTTTGAATTTACACCTGTAATTTTTGAAGCTTTTCAAACGGTTAATAACGAGCGAAAACTGATTTACCATACTAATGTCATGATGTGCATAGGAGATACATTTGCTGTTATCTGCGCTGATTCTATTGATGATAAAAAAGAACGAAAAATGGTTCTTGACAGTTTGAAAGGGGATGAAAAAGAAATAATTCTGATTACTGAAGAGCAAGTGAATAATTTTGCAGGCAATATGCTCGAAGTAAAAGGAGCTGATGACAGAAGATATTTAGTAATGAGCGCTTCGGCTCATCAGAGTCTGACCAAAAAACAAGTTGTCCAGTTAGAAGAGCATGTTACAATTTTGAGTTCAAATTTAGATACAATTGAAGCTTGTGGCGGAGGAAGCGCACGCTGTATGATGGCTGAGATTTTTTTGCCGAGAGAATAATAAATACAATTCAAAAAATTAAATCCCAAATTCCAGCACTTTAGAATTTGGGATTTTTTGTGCCATCACATCAAATTACTTTTAATGATATTGATTAGTGCACTGACTATGTATTGAATACCGATAGCTACAACAATAAAACCAACAATTCTTGAAATGGCAACAATTCCGGAAGCTCCAAGTATTTGAGCTAAATAGTGAGCGCTTCTTAAAATAATAAAAATAGCAATTGCGATTGCTAATATAGCTAGAGAGGCAATTATAAGTTCGTTCGTTTTGTGATGTTCCTGATAAAAAGCAATTAATAGAGATATTGACCCAGGACCAGCAAGCATTGGAATTGCTAGCGGTGTCAATGCAATATCATTTCTTTTTTGAGCATCGGTTTCTATCTTTTTATTGATACCGCGCTTTTTATTGAATTTACCCGAAAGCAAAGAAAATCCAGAGCTTACGATAATTAATCCTCCTGCAATCCTTAGAGAATCAATACTAATTCCAAAAAAGCTTAAAACATATTTTCCTATAAAAAATGAAATTATAAGAATTAAAAATACATTTATTGAAGTCCATAGTGAAATTCTTGAGCATTCCTGTTTAGAATCGTCTTGAGTAAGGCCGACAAAAATTGGAACGGTTCCAATAGGGTTTAATACAGAAAATAAAGCAACAAATAGGTAAATAAATAAATCCATTCAGTATTGATTTTTGATTGTAAAATTACAATTTTCTCTATAATTAAGTTTAAATAAGGGTTAGATTATTGTTTATTTCAGTAAAAGGGGGTGCTAATTATGAAATTTCAAATCGATAGTGTTTTTAGCTGCAGTTCCTTAGAGCTTCAAAATTCTAATGCTGAATACGGGTTTAAAACAACTATTTAGTTAGTGCTTACTTGTTTTTGCTTACTTTTGCACTTCATAAAGATTTACAATGATAAAAAATAAAAAAACATTAATTATTGGAGCAACTACAAAGCCTGAAAGGGCCGCTTTTAAAGCAGTTAATATGCTTGTTGCTAAAGGACATTCTGTTCTTGCAGTAGGGCAGAATGCAGGGGAAGTTGCTGGTGTAAAAATAAATACGAAAGCAATTCCGGTCAAAAATATTGATACTATTTCACTTTATATAAATCCTTCACGACAAAAAGATTATTATAATTATATTGTAGAGGCTAGTCCTAAACGCGTGTTGTTTAACCCAGGGACTGAAAACCCAGAGTTTTATCAGCTTTTGGAATTAAACAATATTAAATTTGAAGCAGCCTGTACATTAGTTTTACTGACATTAAATAAATATTAATTGGATTTGTTTCTATCTGAAAGTAGAAATCAAATGGCATAAATTATAGTGATGTGATATTTTGAAACGATCTGCTTTTTTCGAAAAAATAAAAATTTATTTGTTTTAAAGTTGGCTATTGTCTTTAAAATAGGTTTAATTTTTAAATGATGGTTTGTCAAATTGCTTACTTTTGTACCCATGGAATTTTCTTCAAAATTAATAGAAAAAGCGGTTAATGAAATGGCTCAATTGCCTGGAATTGGTAAAAGAACTGCTTTGCGATTGGTTTTGCATATTTTAAAGCAGCCAAAAGAACAAACAGTTTTTTTAGCTCAAGCGCTGGTTACAATGCGTGAGGAAATTAAATATTGCAAAAGCTGTCATAATATATCGGATAAAGAAGTTTGTGAAATTTGTACTAATTCAAGCCGTAATCATCATATTATATGTGTGGTAGAAGATATTCGTGATGTAATGGCCATCGAAAACACAGGACAGTTTAGAGGGATTTATCATGTTTTAGGAGGTAAAATTTCACCAATAGATGGAGTCGGACCTAGTCAGCTTACTATCAGTTCATTGGTAGAAAAGGCTAAATTAGGGCAAATTAAAGAGATTATTTTTGCTCTAAGTTCTACAATGGAAGGGGATACAACCAATTTTTATATCTATAAACAAATAGCTGATTTAGAGATAATAGTTTCTACAATTGCAAGAGGAATTGCTGTTGGAGACGAATTAGAATACGCCGATGAAGTTACCCTTGGCAGAAGTATACTGCAAAGAGTGCCATTTGAAAAATCATTGAAAATCAATTAAACTGTTTATTAAGTATCGTCCCTTTTTAAATAGTAATCTAAAAACTATATTTGTTATTAAATAAATACGAATGAACAAGCACTTAGTCTATATTTTTTTATTTATCAGTGTATTTTTTACATCATGTATACCAGTAAAAGATTTGGTCTACCTTCAAAAAAAGGACAATTCTTCAAATGAAAATGCGATTGCAATGGTGGAGTCTAAGCCATATCGTCTGCAGACTCATGATGTGCTGAGGATTAGTATCAAAGCTTCGGATCCTAAATTAGTAACTATTTTTAATCCAACTGCAGATGGTTCAGCGTTAGATCAGTCAGAGTCAGGGTTGTATTTTGACGGTTTTACAGTAGATGATCATGGTAATATTAGAATTCCTGTTTTGGGAGAGATGAATGTGATGGGATTTACTTTGGAAGAAGTGCGTATTAGTATTGAAAAACAATTATTAGCCGAATATTTTAAAGATAATGCCAGTATTTTTGTGGTAGTAAAATTAGCAGGTTTTCGTTATACAATAAATGGCGAGGTAGGAAGTACAGGGACTAAAACTTTGTTTCAGGAAAAAGTAAATATAATGGAAGCTATCGCCAATGCTGGAGATATTAGTACAACTGGTGACAGGAAAGCTGTAACGATTATTAGGCAGACTCCCAATGGTACCGAAATGAAAGACCTTGATTTGACTAATATCAATGTAATGAATTCGCCCTATTATTTTTTACAGCCAAATGACTATATTTATGTAAAACCGCTCAAGCAAAAAACATGGGGAACAGGTAGTACGGGAATTCAATCTTTGACAACGATTATTACGCTCTTGTCTTTAGTTTCTACCACTTATTTATTGCTTAAAAAATAAAAACAATTCCCCAAATATGTTAGATATTAAAGATTTTGCAGTTTTTGAAAATGTTCCAAGTTTTGATTTTAAGGGTTTTTTACTTAAAATACTAAGTTATTGGAAATGGTTTTTAGTATCCGTTGTTTTAGCCTTAATGGTTGCTTATCAGATTAATATACGTAAAGAAAAAATTTATAGTATTGAAACTTTAATCTCTGCAAAAGAAGAAACCAATCCTCTTTTTACCTCAAGCACAAATTTAGTTTTTAATTGGGGAGGTGCTTCTGATCAGATTCAAACTATTTTAACCACGTTACAGTCTCGTTCTCATAATGAGCTAGTTGTGGATAAATTACAGTTTTATATTGACTATTTGGTACAAGGGAAGTATAATCTTCTTGATGCTTATGGTGCAGTTCCATTTCATGTAGATATTGATAAAAAGCAAGGGCAATTAGCAGGAACTCTAATCGGAATAAAGTTTATTAGTGAAAATGAATATCAAATAAAAATACTTTTTGAAGGACCTTCAGTTTCAATAATTCATTATTCGGATAATAGTTATGCTAATACTTCTGTTGCTGAAGGAGAGTTTATTAAAAAGTACAAAGTTGGCGAACAAGTATCCTTGCCATTTTTAAATTGGAAACTGCAGATAAATGAAAATCCAGGGCTGTATAAAGGAAATGAATATTTTGTTCGATTTAATGATTTTGATGGAACTGTTGCGAATTACAGAAATCTGAATGTTAGAGCAGATGACAAGGGTAGTTCAATAATCACCTTGGGAATGCAGGGAACCAATAAAGCCAGAATGGTTGAGTATCTTAATTCTACTGTTAAGATGCTTATGAAAAGACAGCTGGATAATAAAAATCTGTTTGCAACTAATACTATTAATTTTATTGACAGCACGCTTGTGGCAATGGAGTCACAGCTAAGAAAAACTGGTGATGAACTAAAATCTTTTAGAAAAGATAAAAATATTTTTGAGATCGAAGGTGGAGGCGGAGCTAAGTTTTCTGATAAAATTCTTGATTTTGATGTTGAGAAAGATGCTGTAAACAGAAAAATAACATATTATAATTCTTTAAAAGCATATTTAAAAAACAGTGTTGATTATTCAAAACTTCCTGCTCCTTCGGTGGCGGGAATTGAAGATCCTAATATTGCTGTGAATGTGTCCAAATTGATAGCACTTTCGACTCAAAGATCGGAAATGGCTTATGCCGTAAAAAGTGAAAAAATTTTCAGGGATTTTGATAATCAAATGGAAGCTGTTAAGAATGTTTTATTAGAAAATATTAATACAGCCAAAGCTTCTTTGCAGTATGATCTGGCAATTGTTGAAAGTAAAATTAATGAGACAGAAAGTAAAATCAAGAGTCTTCCGGATGATCAGCAGGAATTAATTAAGATAAAAAGAAAATATGATTTGAATGATAATATCTATAGTACTTTTTTACAAAAAAGAAGTGAAGCAGATATTGTTAAAGCTGCGAATTTATCAGACATTCATTTTATCGATCCTGCAAAAGATGTTGGAGGAGGACTAATAGGTCCAAAAACAGGAGTGAATTACATTTTGGCATTATTTATGGGATTACTGTTGCCGTTACTGGTAATTACAATTCTTTTTTTTGTCAATAATACTATTTATAATCCTGAGGATGTAAGTAAATTGACATCTATTCCGTTAATTGGTATTGTTGGGGTTGATCCGGATAAAAATAATTTAGCTGTTTTTGACAAACCAAAATCACCATTATCGGAATCCTTTAGGGCCATTCGGTCATCTCTTCAGTTTTTGTACAAAAAAAATAATGTAGAAGGAGCAAAAACTCTCATGATTACATCATCAATTAGTGGTGAAGGAAAAACTTTTTGTTCTATAAATATTGCAACAGTATTTGCTTTAAGTGAAAAAAAGACTGTAATTGTTGGGATGGATTTGAGAAAACCAAAGCTGTTTGATGAATTTAGTTTAGATAATTCTGTGGGTGTTGTGAATTATTTAATTAAAGATAAAACTTTGAGTGAAATTATATATCCAACTTCAGTTCCATTTCTAGATGTGATATTGTCTGGGCCAATTCCTCCTAATCCGTCTGAGTTAATTTTGAATGATGGGATGAAAGAATTAATGGACGAGCTTAAAAGCAAGTATGATTACATTATTCTTGATACACCTCCAATTGGTTTGGTGGCCGATTCACTTGAGCTGACACAGTATTGTGATGTTACCTTGTATATTGTAAGGCAGAATTTCACAAAAAAAGAGATGATAACATTACTGAATAATAGAATAAGCCGTGGAGAACTCCATAATACGAGCATCATTTTGAATGGATTTGAAAATAAAGCTAAGTATGGAGGAGGGTATGGTTACGGCTATGGCTACGGCTACGGCAATAGTAGCTATTCAAGTGGATATCATGAAGTTGAGAAGAAAAAAAGTTTAATGGAGAAAATTGTAATTAAGAAAAAGAAATAGCCTACAATTAAAATATTATGTGATGACTGGAAATAGTAGAAAAACAATTCTAATTACTGGAGGAGCAGGATTTATTGGGTCTAATCTATGCGAATATTTTTTGGACAAAAAATATAATGTAGTCTGTTTAGATAATTTTGCTACAGGTCATCAATATAATTTGACAGCTTTTCTTAATAATGAAAACTTCTCTTTAATAGAAGGAGATATACGGAATTTAGATACATGCCATAAAGCAGTGCAAGGGGCTGATTATGTATTGCATCAGGCGGCTTTAGGCTCCGTTCCAAGATCAATAAATGATCCGATAACAACAAATGATGTTAATGTTTCTGGTTTTTTGAATATGTTAGTTGCCGCAAGAGATGCAAATGTTAAACGATTTGTTTATGCAGCAAGTTCTTCAACATATGGAGATTCTATAGGTTTGCCAAAAGTAGAAGAGGTAATAGGGAAGCCTCTTTCTCCATACGCTATAACAAAATATGTAAACGAGCTGTATGCTGAAATTTTTAGCAGAACTTATGGATTAGAAACTATTGGCTTGCGTTATTTTAATGTATTTGGAAGAAAACAAGATCCTAATGGGGCTTATGCAGCAGTAATTCCAAAATTTGTTATGCAATTGATGAATCATGAAAGTCCCAAAATAAATGGTGACGGAAATTATTCACGGGATTTTACTTATATTGATAATGTGATTCAAATGAATGAGCTGGCTATGACTACAGAGAATCCAGAAGCGATAAATACTGTCTATAATACGGCTTATGGTGATCGCAATACTTTGAATGATTTGGTTGGTTATTTAAAATTTTTTTTAGCGGAGTATGATTCTGAGATTGCAAAAATAGAAATTGAATACGGTCCTAATAGAGCTGGAGACATTCCGCATTCATTAGCAAGTATTGATAAAGCTAAATCAATTTTAGGATATAATCCTAAATTTTCTCTGCAGGAAGGATTGAAGGAATCGGTAAGCTGGTATTGGGAGAATCTTAGTAGAAATAAAGAATAGAAGATAAAGATTGACAATATGAAAATTACAAAAATTTGCTGCATTGGAGCTGGATATGTTGGTGGTCCAACTATGGCTGTTATTGCGCAAAAATGTCCTCACATCCAAGTGACAGTGGTGGATTTGAATTTGGAAAGGATTGCTGCATGGAATGATGAAAACACAGATAATATTCCGATTTATGAACCTGGTTTGGATGCTATTGTTGCTGAAGCCAGAGGAAGAAATCTGTTTTTTTCAACGGAAGTTGATAAAGCAATAGATGAAGCTCAAATCATTTTTATATCCGTGAATACACCTACAAAAACGTATGGTAAAGGAAAAGGAATGGCGGCTGATTTGAAATATATTGAATTGTGCGCAAGACAAATTGCAAAAGTAGCTAAAGACAATAAAATAGTAGTTGAAAAATCAACTTTGCCAGTACGCACTGCCGAGGCTATTAAAAGTATTCTTGATACAACAGGCAATGGAGTTCAGTTTCAAATACTTTCTAATCCTGAGTTTTTGGCAGAGGGAACAGCTGTTGAGGATTTGTTGAATCCTGACAGGATATTAATAGGTGGAGATGTTTCGGCTGAGGGAGAAGAAGCGATTCAAGCTTTGGTTGATGTTTATTTGAATTGGGTAGATCCTGAAAAAATATTGACTACCAATGTTTGGTCATCAGAATTGTCAAAGTTGACTGCAAATGCTTTTTTGGCTCAAAGAATATCGTCTATCAATGCAATGTCTGAATTATGTGAAAAAACAGGAGCCGATGTTAATGAAGTTGCTAGAGCGATTGGAATGGATAGTCGAATTGGACCTAAATTTCTTAAAGCTTCTGTAGGATTTGGCGGTTCATGTTTTCAAAAAGACATATTAAATTTAGTTTATATCGCAAAATCATACGGATTAAATGAAGTAGCCGATTATTGGGAGCAGGTCATTATTATAAATGATCATCAAAAGCGTCGTTTTTCAAATAATATTGTGCAGACACTTTATAACACAGTTGCGGATAAAAAAATCACATTTTTAGGCTGGGCGTTTAAAAAGGACACTAATGATACTAGGGAGTCTGCGGCAATATACATAGCTGATGATTTGATTAATGAAAAAGCTAAAATTGCTGTTTATGATCCTAAGGTAAAAAGAGAGAAGGTATTAGCTGATTTAAATTATTTAGGAACCAGGAGTTCAGAAGAAAATTTAAAGAGTGTTATTAGTTTTGATAATCCGTATGAGTCTTGTGAAAATGCTCATGCTATTGCTGTACTTACAGAATGGGATGAATTTATGAATTACGACTGGCAAAAAATATATGACAGTATGCAAAAACCAGCTTTTGTTTTTGACGGAAGAAATATATTGAATAAAGCAGATTTGGAAAGAATTGGATTTGCTTATCAGGCTATCGGCTCTTAATTTTCTAATTTGTAGTAAAATGCAACTTAAAAGCAATTTTTTTTATAACAAAGGGAGTCACTAAAAACAGTGATTTTTTACTTTTATTTATAATTTTAAAAAATAGATTTTTGCTGATTATTAGATGCTTATGCTTTTAGTCGGTGGAAATCCTTATTTTGGTTTTAAAGCTGTTTTTTTGGCAAAATTGCTTGTTTATTTTTAGTATCTTTGCCGACCCGATATAGAGTAGGATTGCATTTTGATTGTTAAAAATGTTATTCTTTGAATTTTATAATTGGAATTTAAAAGCCAACAATATATTAAGAAGTTGAATAAAGACATAAAAATTGCAGTAATAGGTTTGGGTTATGTTGGTTTGCCTTTGGCTCGATTGTTTGCTACACAATTTTCAGTTGTAGGTTTTGATATTAACGTTTCAAGAGTTAAAGCATTACAATCGGGAGTAGATAATACTCTAGAGGTTGATAGTGAAACGTTACAAAGTGTGTTAGTTCAAAATAGGGATCATAAAACTGGACTATTTTGTTCTTCTGAAGTAAAAGATATTGCTGACTGTAATTATTTTATTGTTACAGTACCTACGCCGGTTGATAAAAATAATCGCCCTGATTTAACCCCTTTGTATAAGTCAAGTGAAACAGTTGGTTCTGTTTTAAAAAAAGGAGATATTGTTATTTATGAATCTACTGTATATCCGGGTGTTACTGAAGAGGAATGTGTTCCGGTTTTAGAGAAAATTTCAGGATTACAATTTAATGTTGATTTTTTTGCGGGATATTCTCCTGAGCGGATTAATCCAGGAGATAAAGAGCATACTGTTGATAAAATATTAAAAATTACTTCAGGTTCTACACCAGAAATTGGATTAAAAGTAGATCAATTATATAAATCAGTAATCATTGCCGGAACTCATCTTGCTCCTTCAATAAAAGTTGCAGAAGCCGCTAAGGTAATTGAGAATTCACAAAGAGATATTAACATCGCTTTTGTCAATGAATTGGCAAAAATATTCAATCTTTTGAATATCGATACTACAGCTGTACTTAAAGCTGCTGGTACAAAATGGAATTTTTTACCTTTTAAACCAGGTTTAGTTGGAGGGCATTGTATTGGTGTAGATCCATATTATTTAGCACAAAAAGCCCAAGAAAAAGGGTATCATCCTGAAATTATATTGGCAGGCCGTCGTTTGAATGACAGTATGGGTGAATATGTTGCTTCGCAGGTTGTAAAACTAATGATTAAAAGTGGTATTTCAATCAATGGTGCCAGTTTACTGATGTTAGGTATTACATTCAAAGAAAATTGTCCAGATGTTAGGAATACTAAGATTGTAGATGTGATAAAAGCATTAGAAGATTATGGAATTCAAGTTACTATTTTTGATCCTTGGGCAAATTCAGATGAAGTGAATCACGAATATGGACTAAAGACTATAAATGAAAAGCCTGATGCAGTTTTTGATGCTATAGTTTTAGGTGTTGCTCATGTGGAGTTTTTAGATTTAAATATCAATTCACTTAGAAGTAAGAAAAGTGTGCTTTATGATGTTAAGGGGGTTTTGGCTGATGATGTTGATGGTAGATTATGATAAGCTAAAAAAGACATAAATTAAAAACATAAAATGATGAAAAAGATACTTATTACTGGAGGTGCTGGTTTTATTGGTTCACATGTCGTAAGACGTTTTGTGAATAACTATCCAAATTATCAAATTTTTAATTTGGACGCTTTAACCTATGCTGGAAACTTAGAAAACATCAAGGATATCGAAAATGAATCTAATTACACTTTTGTAAAAGGAGATATTACCGATGAAAATTTTATTTTTAATTTGTTTCAGGAACAATTGTTTGATGGAGTGATTCATCTGGCAGCAGAGTCACATGTTGATCGTTCTATTGAAGATCCTTTGGCTTTTGTAAAAACCAATGTGATTGGAACTATGAATTTATTAAATGCAGCCAAAAAAATATGGTTAGGAAATTCCGAAGGAAAACGTTTTTACCATGTAAGTACCGATGAAGTTTATGGCTCGCTTGGCGCTGAAGGATTGTTTACTGAAACTACTTCCTACGACCCTAATTCGCCTTATTCTGCATCTAAAGCAAGTTCAGATCACTTTGTACGGGCTTATGGTGAAACCTATGGCTTACCTTATGTAATTACAAATTGTTCTAATAATTATGGACCTTATCATTTTCCAGAAAAATTAATTCCATTGTTTATTAATAATATTATCAATAATAAGCCATTACCTGTTTATGGAGATGGAAATTATACAAGAGACTGGCTGTTTGTAAAAGATCATGCTGTAGCCATCGATTTAGTGTTTCATGATGGAAAAAATCATGAAACTTATAATATTGGAGGGTTTAATGAATGGAAGAATATCGATTTAGTAAAAGTTTTGTGCCAGATTATGGATCAAAAATTAGGAAAAGCAGATGGGGAATCTGCTCAATTAATTACATATGTGAAAGACAGACCAGGACATGATTTACGTTACGCTATTGATGCTTCAAAAATAAACACTCAATTAGGATGGAAGCCATCTGTGACATTTGAACAAGGATTAGAAAGTACAATTGACTGGTATTTGAATAACCAAGATTGGCTAAATAATGTAACCTCTGGAGCTTATGCTTCGTATTATGATAAACAATATTCATAATAGTTTTAAATTTAAGGAACTTAATTTTTGCATTAAAATAGAAAAAAATGAACTGGTACGTAGTTTATACCAAACCCAAGTGGGAAAGAAAAGTTGCGGAACGTTTAAATGAAATTGGGATTACTGCCTATTGTCCTTTAATTACTAAAATAAGCCAATGGTCGGATCGTAAAAAGAAAATACAAGTACCACTGTTTAATTCGTATATTTTTGTACAAGTTGATGAAAAGAATCGGAATGTTATTTTTGAAATTTCAGGTGCTGTTCGGTATTTGTTTTGGCTTGGGAAGCCAGCAGTCGTAAAGGAAAAAGAAATTCAAATTATTCAAGATTGGTTGAATGTGCCTGATACATTCGAATTAGTGGTTGATAAATGGCAAAAGGGAGATAGTATTGTATTAGAATCAGGTCCTTTTTTGGCACAATCAGCAATTGTTCAAGAGGTAAAACAGAATCATTATATACTTATTTTAGAATCTTTAGGATGTATTCTTAAAGTTGAAAAAAAATAGTTTATCTATTTTTTTGTTTTAAAACACTTATTTAAAACAGATTGTAAATTATGTAATTTAATTTATTATTAATAAGATTAAAGTTTCAAAACAATAATTAAAAGATGAGATAAATCTTTTTTTTTACTATAAATTTGCAAAATTCTTATGAAATGTTAATGTGGATCCATAAAATGGGATTCACAATGGCGAAGCCATGAAAAAAACGTTTGCGAATAAGATAAAATAATTTTTTGATAAACTATTTTTGAAATCATATATAGATACTGTAAAACCACAAGAAGTATAAATAATATAATTTGAATGAGATAATAATTTCATTTAATTAATTTAATAGCAACAATGAAAAAACTAATTACCGTAATTCTCTTTCTTATAGCTCTTTTTCAGACTAACACTATATTAGCTCAGGATATTCTAAAAGGAAGCGACTTGAGTACTGTAAAGGTTGATTACTTATCGGATAGTGATATTGCAAAAATAAAATCACAATTGCAAACAAATAATCTAACTATAGATCAAGTAGAATCGATGGCTTTGTCCAAAGGAATGGATCCTGCAGAATTTGCCAAATTAAAAAAGCGTTTAGCTTTTACCGAAACTTCTAAAAGTGCAGTTGATAAAAAAACAACGACTAAGAAAAAATCAAAAGATTCAGATCTGGAAGATGAAGAGGATAATAGCGATGTTATTGAACGGAAACAAGAAAAAATTGAAAATAAAAAGGTTAAGGATAGTTTGAATTCGCTAGTGTTTGGATCTGAATTATTTGATAACCCTACATTGAATTTCCAGCCTAATTTGAAATTGGCCACACCTGTCAATTATATTTTAGGTCCTGGAGATGAACTGCAAATTAGCGTAAATGGAGTTCAGGAGTTTAACGATAATGTTTCAGTATCTGTTGAGGGTAAAGTTGCTATTCAATACGTAGGCCAGATTTCGGTATCGGGAATGACTATTGAGACCGCAACTCAAAAAATTAAAGGAGCTATTTCAAGAGTATATAGTACTGTTCGTTCTGGTCAATCGCAGGTAGAAGTGAGTTTAAGCCGTATTCGTACCATAAAAATTACTATTATTGGGAGTAAGCAGCCAGGAAATTATTCAGTTTCATCTTTAGCAACTGTATATAATGCTTTGTTTTTGGGTGGTGGCCCAGGGAAAAATGCAAGTTACAGAAATATTGAGCTGATCCGTAATAATAAAGTATTTAAAAATATTGATATTTATCGGTTTTTGGTTAATGGAAATCAATCAGATAATGTTGGTTTAAAGGATAATGATGTTATTCGTATTCCGGCTTATACTAATAGGGTTACCGTTGAGGGAGAAGCAAAGCGTCCGGGTATTTTTGAAATGAAAAAGGGTGAGCATTTTTCAGATCTTTTGAATTTTGCATCCGGATTCAATGAATTTGCTTATACAGCTTCGGTAAATGTTTTGCAAAAAACGGGAAAAGAATTTAAAGTAGCTGATATACAAGCTGCTCAATATGACAGTTATCTGCCTTTAAATGGAGATGTGTTTCGTATCTCCAAAATTTTAAATCGTTTTGAAAACCGTATCATTATTAATGGTGCAGTATTCAGACCAGATACCTATTCTTTTTATCAAGGAATGAGAGTTTCAGATTTGATTCGTCAGGCTGAAGGATTGAAAGAAGATGCTTATCTTAAAAGAGCTAGAATCATTCGTTTAAAAGAAGATTTGACGACTGAGATTGTTAATGTTGATTTATCTAAAGCAATTGTAGGGGATTTGAATGCTGATGTTGCTTTAAAAAAAGAAGATATATTAACTGTGTATTCTATTTTGGATTTTAAGGAAGAATACAAAGTGACGATTGACGGTGAAGTAAAGAAACCAGATGTTTATGATTATCAGGATAATTTAACTTTGAATGATTTAATTATTACTGCGGGCGGTTTGACGGGTTCAGCATCCAAGCGTGTTGAAATAGCTAGAATGATTAAGGCTGAAGATATAGATGATTCTAATCCGAACAAAGTTGAATTGTTTAATATTGAAATCACTCCGTATTCGAATGAACAATCGATTAATTTTGTACTGAAACCTTTTGATGTCATTAATATCAGGCGAATGGCAGTTGTTGAGAAACCAGAGATGGTAACTATATCCGGGTCGGTTTCCTATCCTGGGAAGTATGTTTTGGCTAATAAAAAAGAGAAGATTTATAATGTTATTCAAAGGGCTGGCGGTCTTACATCATTGGCAAGTTTGAATGGGGTAAAAATAAAGAGGCCTATTAAAAAAGCTCAAATTGAAGAATTGGAAAATATAAATTTAAATTTAGGCAAGAAAGATAGTATCCAAAATAAATTGAAAAAGAAATTAAAAGAAGACTTGAAGTATGCCACTATTCCTGTTGATTGGGAAAAAGTTGTCAGAAATCAAAATGGAAATGCAAATATAACTTTACAGCCTGGAGATGAAATCGAGGTTTCGGCTTTCAACGAGACTGTAAAAGTTGCTGGAAACGTTCTTTTGACATCAGAGATTCCTTATAAAAAAGGCAGAGGATTTAATTATTACCTTGATGCTGTTGGAGGTTTGGATGCCAAAGGATGGAGAAATAAAGCATATGTTATTTATCCAAATGGAGAGGCCGCAGTAACTCGCAGGTTTTTATTGATTAGGTCTAGTCCAAAAGTTGAACCTGGTTCTCAAATTGTAGTGCCAGAAAAACCTGAGACAAAGAAAATGACTACTGGTGAATGGGTAAGTATTGGAAGTGTGATTACCAGTTTGGCATTGTTGATTGTTACTTCGTTTAAGTAGGGAGAGAAGTGAGTTATGAATTATACGTTGTAATGAGAAGTTTGAGGTTAAGTATTCTAAATATATAAAATAAAAGAAGGTCTATAGTTATTTATGGAACAAAATAAAGGAATAGCAAACGACGAAATTTCGTTAAAGGAACTTATTGAAAAAGGGAAAGAATGGTATGCTTATTTATTGAGCCAATGGAAAATCATTGTATTGGCTGGAGTAATTGGAGCTGTTTTGGGGTTAGCTTATTCTTTTACAAAGAAACCAATATATACGGCAACCTTAACATTTGCATTGGAAGATGAAAAATCAGGAGGAATGGGTGGTGCTCTTGGGTTGGCCAGTTCGTTTGGGATTGATGTTGGTGGCGGTGGAGGAAGTATATTTTCCGGTTCGAATTTGACCGAATTGTTCAAGTCCCGTACGATGGTGGAGCAAACTTTGATGACACCTGTTGCAGTAAACGGGAAAGTGATTTCTTTGGCTGAAATGTATATTCAAAATAATAAGTGGAGGGAAAAATGGAACAATAACCCTAAATTTAAGGATATTCAATTTTTGCCCGAGACTAAACGGAAGTATTTTACAAGGGAGCATGATAGCATTTTGGGAGTGATTTATCAAAATTTATCTCAGACTTCTTTGTCTGTGGGGCAAAAAGATAAAAAGATTGCGATTATATCGATGGATGTCTCTTCAACTGATGAATTGTTCTCTCTTCGGTTTTGTGAAGCATTAGCGAGACAAGTTGGAAAATTTTATGTTGAGACCAAAAGCAAAAAGGCCCGCATGAACATGGAAATTTTGGAACATCAGGTTGATTCCATCCGTGCTGAACTTAATGGTGCTATTACCGGAGTTGCTGTCGCTAATGACAATACTTTTAATCTGAACCCTGCGCTTAATGTGCGTAGGACTCCTTCGGCTAGGAGACAGGTCGATGTGCAGGCGAATACGGCTATTTTGACGGAGTTGGTGAAACAGGCTGAATTAGCAAAAGTTACATTGCGTAAAGAAACCCCTTTGATTCAAGTAATTGATAGACCAATTTTGCCACTACCGAAAGAGCGTTTTGGGAAAGCGAAAGGTATTTTATTAGGAGGGATTTTAGCAGGTTTTTTAGTTGTGTTCTTTTTAATTTTTAAGAGAATATTTAAAGAAGTACTTAAATAATTTTGCTTAAATATTTAAATGAAAAATTATATGATAAAAGTTCAGGAGGTTAAAAAAGAAACTGAAGATATAGTCACTTTATGTTTCAAAAAGCCGGGATAAAAAAAAATTAAGTATTTAGCTGAAAATGAATTTTTACTTTGTTGTAATTAGCCTTTGGCAAATAATGTTAGTGTTGAAATATAATAACCATAATAATTATATAAAATAATGAAAGTAGTAATTTTTGCAGGTGGTTTTGGGACTCGCTTAATGGAAGAAACAGAGGCAAGACCAAAGCCAATGGTTGAAATTGGAGGAAAACCTATTTTATGGCATATTTTAAAAATGTACGAACGACATGGTTACAACGAGTTCATTATTTGTCTTGGATATAAGGCTACTTATATAAAAGAATATTTTTATAATTATTATTTGCATAATTCTGATGTTACAATCGAATTAGCCAATAATAATATAAATGTGCATTACTCGGAGACAGAATCCTTTAAAGTGACTTTAATAGATACCGGTTTGCATACCAATACTGCAGGACGATTAAAGCGTATTCAGAAATATGTACAAGGAGAAACTTTTATGTTGACTTATGGCGATGGTGTTTCAGATATCGATTTGACACAATTGCTAACTTTTCATCGTTCACATGGACGATTGATTACTTTGACTAGTGTGCAGGTTCCTGGACGATTTGGAAATTTGGACATCAATGAATTTGGAGAAGTTGGGCGTTTTGAGGAGAAGCCGGTGGGAGATGGTATGTGGATTAATGGTGGTTTTTTTGTGTTAGAACCAGGAATTTTTCAGTACTTGGATTATGATGTGGAGAATGTGCAATGGGAAAAAGGACCTTTAGCGACTATAGCTAAAGATAATCAATTGGCTGCTTTTAAACATGAGGGTTTTTGGAAGTGTATGGATGCGCTAAGAGATCGTCACGAATTGGAGGAAATGTGGAACTCTGGAAATGCGAAATGGAAAACATGGTAGATTCTTCTTTTGAAATTTTAAAAAGTACTTATCAAGGTAAAAAAGTCTTTCTTACTGGGCATACTGGTTTTAAAGGTTCTTGGATGCTTAAAACATTGTCTTTATTGGGGGCAGTGGTTAAGGGGTATGCTCTTGGACCATCAACTCCTAATGATTTGTATTATCTAATTGATGGAGATAATTTATGTGATTCCGTTATTGCTGATTTACGTGAAAAAAAGAGATTAGAAAAAGAAATACTAGATTTCCAACCTGATTTTATCTTTCATTTGGCAGCTCAGCCACTAGTACGTTTGTCTTACGAGATTCCTGCAGAAACTTTTGAAATAAACGCAATTGGTACTGCCAATGTTTTGGATGCTGTGCGACTTCTTGATAAATCATGTTCAGTGGTTTTAATTACGACCGATAAGGTTTATTATAACAATGAATGGTTGTATCCTTATCGAGAAAATGATCGATTAGGAGGATTTGATCCTTATAGTGCTAGTAAAGCCTGTACCGAACTGATAATCGATTCCTATCGTAATTCTTTTTTTAATAGTAATAATTACAATACTCACAAAAAAGGTATTGCCGTCGCTCGTGCCGGTAATGTAATAGGTGGGGGCGATTGGTCGAAAGATAGATTAATTCCTGACATCGCTAAAGCGTTTGCCATTGAAAAACCAGTTGTAATACGAAACCCAAAATCTATACGGCCTTGGCAACATGTCTTGGAGCCAGTGATTGGTTATTTACAGCTTGGTGCTAATTTATCGATAGATTCTGTAAAGTTTGGTTGTGCTTATAATTTTGGACCAAATTTAGCTGACGCACTTCCAGTTGAAGAAATGTTAAAATTGGCCGTTGAAAGTTTGGGAAAAGGTCAATATATAATAGAACAAATAGAGGAACAGCCTCACGAAGCTGGGTTATTAAAATTAGATATTAGTAAAGCGATTACCGAATTAAGGTGGAGTCCCAAATATAATGCGCATCAAGCTGTTAAAATGACTATGGATTGGTATAACGAATTCAATTTAAATAAAAATAGTATAGGAAACTTTACTATTAATCAAATAAAAAGTTTTTTGAATGACTAAGAGTGTAGTAATTACAGGTGCCACTGGATATCTTGGATTTAAATTTTTAGAAAAAATATTAGAAGTTAAATCTAGCATATGTGTTGTTAAAAGGGAAACGTCAGATATTTTAAAAATTAGTAGTTTGTGTAAAAATATTAAGTTTTATAATACTGATGAGGTAAGTCTTGATAAAATGTTTAAAGAAAATGATGTAGATATGATTATTCATTTTGCAACATTGTACGGGAGAAAAAATGAATCAATTTTTCAAATCAAAGAAGCTAATTTAGATTTTCCTTTGTTATTGTTAAAATATGGAATTGAACATAATGTTAAATATTTTATTAACACAGGGACTTCATTACCTTACCTAACAAACCAATATTCGTTGTTTAAAAATCAATTTTCGGAATGTCTCCAGTTTTTTTCTTCAAAGATTATAACATTAAACATCTTACTTGAACATTTTTATGGCCCCGATGATGATGATTCAAAATTTATTTCATCCATGATTTATAGGATGAAGAATAATATGCTAGATATTGAACTTACTGAAGGTACTCAATTAAGGGATTTTATTTTTATTGATGATGTTATAAGTGCTTATCTATGCTTAATAAATAATATAAATAAATTTAGCGGTTTTAATATTTTGCCATTGGGTTCGGGAGAGGTATTTACTATCAGAAGAATCGTGGAAACTATTAAAGATGTTTCAGGTAGCAATTCTAACTTGTTGTTTGGTAAAATTCCGATGAGAGAAAATGAATTATTGTGTTCAGATGCTGATATTTCCAAATTTCAAAGTTTGGGTTGGAATCCAAAATTTAGTCTTAGTGAAGGATTAAAATTGACTATCGAATCATACAAAAAATAAAATAAATGGGATTGTTGTCTAAGATTGAAATTATTGAGAGAAAAAAAATTGAAGATTCAAGAGGTTGGTTTTTGAAGGTAATCAATGGATTAGAATATAATTTACCGACTTATACAGGTGAAGTTTATTTAACTAATGCTTCATATGGTGAATCAAAAGGAGGACATTATCATGTAAAAGCTAATGAATGGTTTACTTTAATTACAGGTGAGTGTGAATTAAAAATGGTTGATATTCTGACAGGAGAGAAACAAACTATTTATTTATCTTCAAGTCATCCTCAGACTATCTATGTCCCTAATCATATTGGACATATTTTTATAAATAGGGGAGCTAGTGATTTTATTTTATTGGCTTATTCGGATCAATTATATATGCCTGAGGATACTATAATCTATGAAGATTTCTAGAAATAATGACAAAGAATATGTTTAGTTTGTTTAAGCTCAATAAAATTGAGGTACATAAAGTTAATGATCAAGCTCGTGATTCAAATATTTTGAGACAAATTTTTTCATCGGTTTCTTTTAAAGCTTTAAGTATAATTATTGGATTTTTAATGGTTCCACTATTATTAAAAAAGTTAGGGCAAGAAAAGTATGGTATTTGGGCATTATTACTATCGACGGTACAATGGGTTTCGTTGATGGATATAGGTATTGGAAATGGATTGCGTATAAAATTAACAGAGGCCTTGTCTGCTAATAGGCAGAAGGAGGCTAAAGAATATGTATCTACAGCATATTTTTTAATGGCTTCTATAGCGGTGACTTTAGTAGTGCTGTTGTTGCCAGTGTTTTTTTTATTTGAATGGAATCATTTCTTTAATACTGAAGTTATTTCGGAAGCAGAATCCCGATGGGTAGTCATGATTTTTGTTATTTCAATGGTATTGTTTTTCGTACTTTCTTTATTAAATCAGGTCATGTATTCAGTACAAAGAAGTTCATTGACTTCTATTGCACCTTTAATGACCTCTTTATTTTTTATATTTATCATTTATTTTTTTTTCCCAGATGCCTCTTCAAATCTTCTAGGAACCTCATTGGTTTATACACTATGTCTAATCTTTATGATTAGTTTTGTTTCGATAGTATTTTACAATGAGTATAGGAATTTGTCGCCTCAAATAAAGTTTTTTAATAAGGCAAGGATTCGGGAATTATTATCATTAGGGATAAAGTTTTTTGTAATTCAAATTATTGGTATAGTAATATTCTCTACAGACAATATTATTATTACCCAATTGTTAGGACCAAAGTATGTTTCAATTTATAATGTACCCTTTTTGATTTTTAATAATATAGGGATGTTGGTTAATATGGTTTTGGTTCCTATGTATTCATCTTATACAGAGGCATATACTAAAGGGGATTTAAAATGGATTCGGTCTAAGGTAAGCTTATTATGTAAACTAATGATTCCTTTCGTTTTTTTTATAGGTATCGTTATTTGTTTTTTCCCATTACTGAAACGAGTTTGGTTAGGAGATGCCATCGAGGTGTCCCAAACTTTAACCTTGTTAATTGGAATTTATACCGTAATATCGGTTTGGAATAATATTTTTAGTTATGTGTTAGGAGGTATTGGTAAGATTAATTTAGGTATGTATTCTACTGTAGTCCAGGGTGTTTTAAATATTCCGCTAGCTATTTATTTTGGAAAATATTTGGACATGGGATTAAATGGTATTATATTAAGTAATATTATTTGTTTAAGCATTAGTTCTTTGCTATCCCCAATACAAGTATACTATTTTATTTTTAGCCAAAAACAAACTAAATTATTAACTAGGATTTTAAGTTAATTAAAAACTTTATGCTTTTTTCTTTTTTTATACCCACTTACAATCGGGATAAGTCTTTGAAAGCTTCTATTTCATCAATTTTTAAATATTGGAGTGGTGGTTTTAAAGAGATTATTATTTCGGATAATAATGCCCAAAATCCTATAGCTAAAAATGTTGTTGGAGAGTTTGATAGGAATTATATCCATTATTCTTTGAATGAAGAAAATATTGGTATAGATAAAAACATGCTTAAATTCTTGCAATTGTGTACTACTAAATATTGCTGGTTACTTGGTGATGACGATTGTTTAAATGAAAAATCCTATAATTCAATTTTTCAGCTGCTAAAAGATGATGTAGATTTTATAGTATTACTCAATGGAACTTTTGTTAAGGACTATCCCGATGGAGTTTATGATATAAGTACCGTAAATAAACTAGGTGAAGCTTTTTTATCTTTTTGGGATAAAATTCCTTTTGGGAACTTAATAGTTAATGTAGAAAGAGCAAAACTTCTTGATTTTCAAAAAGATTGTGTTAAATATCAAGGAACAAGTCATGCTTATTCTGGAGTAATTTGGGAACTCGCTTGTAGTTCATTTTCTTGTGGAAAATTTGCTGTGGTTAGTGCTAAAAATATTGATGTATTTTCAGTCGAAAAAACATGGATAGGTTCTTCAGTAAAAATTTATTTAGAGGAAATTCCTCGTTGGTTTGAATCATTACCTCATTCTATTAGATCATATTCGAATATTGCATTTAAGCAATTTTTAAATCAGAGTTTTTCATTACATTCATTATTTAATTATATTGAATTTGGTAAACAAAGTGAGAGTAATAAAGAGTTAGTTCAAAATTTTATAAAAAAAATGCCTTTGCAATATAAGTTGAAATGGATTTTTGTTAATCTTTTTTTTCCAATACATCCGACATACGTAATTGTCAGGGATTATTTATTCAAGTAATTAAATATATGAAAATACTGTACGATCACCAAATATTTACACACCAACAATACGGAGGTATTTCTAGATATTTTTTTGAGTTGATTAAAAGATTTGATGGAATTGATAATAGTTGTGGAGTAGGGACTTTATTTACCGAAAATGCTTATTACAATGAAAAAAATAATCCTAAATTAAATAGAGTTCTCCCAAATTCGAATTTTAAAGGGAAGAAAAGGATAACGAATTATCTTAACGAAAAAAAATCTATAGTTCAAGTTCGAAAAGGTGATTTTGATGTATTTCATCCGACTTATTATGATGATTATTTTCTTAGAAGGATAAAAAAAAAACCTTTTGTAGTTACGTTCTATGATATGATTCATGAAAAATTTACTAATCAATTTGAATCCTATAGATTGAATACTAAAATGTTTGATATTAAGAGACAATTGCTTGAACAGTCAAATAAAATAATTGCAATATCAGAAACAACGAAAAATGATATTATTGAAATCTTTGGTGTAGACAAATCTAAAATTGAGGTGATTTATTTAGGGAATTCTCTTCAAAATTTTACCGTTGCAGAAGAGCGATTGATTAATGAAGATTATATATTGTTTGTTGGAAATAGAAGAGATTATAAAAACTTTGATTTTTTTATTTCTGGAATAGCAGATTTATTAATTGAAAATAATTTAAAATTGATTTGTGCAGGAGGAGGTGATTTTACTTTTGAGGAACAACTTTTTATAAAATCATTAAAACTTGAAAATCATATTTCTTTCAAAAGAATAATAAACGATGATGTATTGGCAAACTATTATTCTAATGCGTTATTTTTTGTTTTTCCAAGTTTATATGAAGGCTTTGGGATTCCTGTATTGGAGAGTTTTGCTTGTAATTGTCCCGCACTTTTAAGTAATGGAGGATCCTTAAGTGAAATAGGTGGGGATTCAGTTCTATATTTCGATCCAACTGAAACAGAGTCACTAAGAAAAGCTACAGAAAAATTAATATATAGTGAATCTTTAAGAAAAGAACTAAAAGAGAAAGGAAAAGTTAGATTGAATGAATTTTCTTGGGATAAAACTTTTAATGACACATTAGAGTTATATAAATCCGTAATGTAAATTAAGCTAAAGCAAGTTATTTAAAAAGTTTTGCAAGGTATATGAATAATTATAAATTGAAAATTGCTTTTATTACAGGTATTAGTGGTCAAGATGGAGCCTATCTGTCTAGATTATTATTAAAAAAGGGATATAAGGTCATTGGAATTACAAGGAATAATCATTCTGAAAACATGCAAAAACTGAAGAGTTTATGTATTGATGAATTTATCATCATGGAAGAATGTGATTTGCTTGATATTTCAAGTGTCATAGCTTTAATTAATAAATATAAGCCAGACGAGATTTATAATTTGGCAGCCCAAAGTTCTGTAGGATTATCTTTTAAGCAACCTATTGGAACAATAAGTTTTAATATTGTATCAGTACTGAATTTATTAGAAGCTATAAGATTGATTAAACCGGATATTAGATTTTACCAGGCATCTAGCAGTGAGATGTTTGGAAAAGTTACAAACTTACCAGTTAGTATAGATACTCCAATGCATCCACTTAGTCCTTATGCTATTTCAAAAGCTTCTGCACACTGGACTGTCGTTAATTATCGTGAATCTTATGGGATTTATGCTTGTAATGGTGTTTTGTTTAACCATGAATCATTTTTAAGGTCTACTGGTTTTTTTGTAAAAAAGGTTATTTATGAGACTGTTAGGAATAAAAATAATCCTTATTGGAATTTAAAAGTTGGTAATATTGATATTAAAAGAGATTTTGGATACTCTCCATATTATGTAGAAGCAATGTGGTTAATGTTGCAGTCTCAAAATCCCGATGATTTTATAATTTGTTCCGGAAAAAGTATAACTCTAAGATCGATTATTGAACATGTTTTTAAGAAATTAGATGTTCCGATGAATAAATTAATAATAGATTATGAACTATTAAGGCCAACTGATATTGATGATATTTATGGGGATAATAGACCGGCAAAAACAAAATTAGGGTGGGAATATAATTTAAGTTTTTATGAAGTATTAGATAGCTTAATACAAGAAGAAATTGAATTTTTAGACAAAAAATAGTTTAATATTCTTTCGTAATTTAATTATAGAAATGCGTAATACGATAAAATCCTTTGTAAATAATAATAAAAGGCTATATTCAATCAAAATAAAGATTTACAGATTGATGTTTAAATTCAAAAAACCAATCATAGGCAAAAATAATATTGTTATTAATAATGGAGTATTAAGTAATGTAAAATATGATATTATTGGAAATAATAATAAGATTGAAATAAAAGATAAGGCGATACTGTCAGACCTAACTATTTTCATAAGAGGCAATAATCATAAACTTAAAATAGAAGAAAATTGTGTTTTTAAAAGAGGTTTTCTTTGGTTTGAGGATAGTTGTTGCGAAATAATTATAGGTAAAAATACTACTATTGAGTCAGCACATTTTGCAGTAACAGAGGTGAAAACTAGTATTCATGTTGGAGAGGATTGTATGTTTTCCAATGAAATTGAATTAAGGACAGGTGATTCACATGCTATAATTGATGTTGAAAAAAACATCAAAATTAATGATGCTCAAAATATTACTATTGGTAATCATGTGTGGATTGGAGCTCGTGCAATAATTTTAAAAGGTGTCTGTATTGGGGACAATAGTATTATTGGGACAGGGTCTATTGTTACTAAAGATATTCCAAGTTGTTCTGTTTCAGCAGGAGTTCCTTCGAAATTAATTAAAACCAATATTAATTGGGTGAGAGAACGTTTTTATAATTAGTAAGTATTGGTCGCTAATAAATTCTAAAGAAAATTTTAATGCTAAAGTTGTCAGTAATTACAGTTGTTTATAATAATTTAACAGACATTGAGGATACCATCCTAAATGTGTTAGAATTAAAAGAAAATAATGAGAGTATTGAGTACATTATTATTGATGGAGGTTCTACAGATGGAACTTGTGATATAATTGAAAAATATTGTGATAAAATATCTTGTTTTATTTCTGAGTCTGATAAAGGCATTTATGATGCAATGAATAAGGGGGTAGATTTGGCACAAGGTGAGTGGTTAATATTTATGAACAGCGGTGATTTATTTTATAATAATGATTTTTTTAGGAAAACATTTTTAGGTAATAAAAACATTAGCGATTATGATATTATATATGGAAATACTTTGGCCAAAAATGAAGGAGAGATTCTTTTTATTCCTTACAAAATAATTAAGCCTTATTTCTTTTTTTTAAATACAATTTGTCACCAAAGTGTTTTTTTTAGTAGAAGGGTATTTAATAGGGTTGGTTATTATAATTTAGATTATAAAATTATTTCAGACAGAGATCTTTTATATAGAATTTCAAATTCAAAAGGGAAATTTTTTCATATAGAAGATATCATTAGTATTTGGGATGAAGAGGGGTTTTCAAAAGAAAATTTTTCACTGTTTTTAGAAGAAGATAGAATTTTTACCAGAAAAAATTTCAATTTCTTTGAAAGAAGCTTTTTGAGGTTTGAAAGAAAATTAAAAAGCGGATTAAATAAAATAAAATTAATGAAAAGTATAAAATCTGATTATTAATTTATATAATTCCGAGATAAAAGATCTTAAAAGATAAATATTTTTAGATTATTATGAACTACACTATTGTTTATTAAGTTGAGAGAAATTCAAGGCGATTTAAAAAAATATGGAGTACTGTATTTTCTAATATTACTACATCTTTTGGGTGGTATTATAGCTGATTTTGCTATTATTGTAAGTTCATTTTATGCTTTTTTTTATTTTTGTTTTAAGAAAGAAGTAGATTTGTATGTAGTTTTCTTATTGCTATATACTAATATTTGTATGGGGCAAAATTCGGATGCTGAAAATATAAGTAATATTAATGTTGGTATATACGCACTATTTAAAAATGTGCTAATAATTGGTCCAATTGCATTATCAACTAAATTTGCTTTTGCTCTTGCTGTACCCGTGAGGGCAGTCCTGAATTTTTCTAAAACAAAGTCTTATTGGTTATTTAGCTTGTGGTCATTAGCAGTTTTGTTTTCTATAATTGGTTTATTCCTATCATTCTTTTCTGGTGCTGAAAATAAAGCGGGACTTACTGTTGGGTTTAGGATTGCATTAACTTTGGGAGTAGTATTGATACCTCAGGTGGTTTCGTCAAAAAGAGAGTTTTTGAAGCAATTTGATAAGATTTTCATTATATCAGCTGTCTCGCTATGTCTTGGTTTAATGAATGCTCATTGGCTGTTTGTAACGTTTGGTTTTTTGCCGTACTTGTGGTTTAGATTTAAATCATTTCCTCTAAAAGCACTAATAGTTTTGTGTTTGGGTAAGACCCTAATTGGTCTGGAAACTACAATTACTATAGTGGCGATGCTAATATTTAGTTTTATTTTTTTACTTTTTGTTAAAATTAGAATTTTCAATCAAAAAAATTTAAAGTATGTAGGTTTGCTTTTTATACTTCTACCTATTTTAATAACCATATATGTTGTTCTATTACCAGTTGATAAAATGGGTTATGATTTGACAAGTGCTATGGGTTATGTTGAGTTTAAATTAATTGGTGATAGGAAGCCAATCTGGGATGCATCGTTGCTACAAATAAAAGCACAAAATTTTTTTATTGCGCCTTCAGGCAGTGCACTTGAAGTTTATTTTGATTATATAGATAAATGGGTGTTATGGCCTGAGGGTTCACATAATATTTTTTTAGAAATAGGTCGTCAGACAAGTGCTTTTTGTATGTTTTTATTTGCTTTTCTTCTTTTTAAAACTTTATATTTTGCTTATAAAAGCTTGTCAAGTACAGATGAGTGTTTTATAATTCTATCTTTTACCTCAATTTATTTGGCATTTGGGCTTTCGGGTCAACATATCGTATACGATGGAGTAGGTTTTATGTATTGGTTATTAATAGCACAACTTGCTAACACTAAAAATAATGAAAATATTACATATCTCAGCTGCTAATTCTTCTGTAGGTGCTGGAATCGCTTGTGTTAAACTGCATGAAGCACTGTTGGATGAAAAGATTGAATCAAAAATATTGTTTTTAAATAAACAATCTTCAAATGTTATTAATACTTCCTTTTATGAAAGTTCTAAGTTAAAAAAGGTAAAACGTATTTTGCTAACTTTGGCAGATAGAATTCTTCTTAAATATTATCCTAAAAGAAAATTCGAAGTATTTTCGCCGGGTTTGTTTGGCTTAGATCTTTCAACAAATGTTGATGTTCAAAATGCTGATATTATTCATCTCCATTGGGTTAATCATGCATTCATAGATGTTAAGGATTTATCGAAACTTAATAAGCCTATTGTTTGGACAATGCATGATTGTTGGGTTTTCACAGGAGGATGTCATTATTTCTCTTCTTGTCAAAATTTTAAAAATTCTTGTGGCAATTGTCAAGTTTTAAATAGCAATAATCATAATGATTTATCTCATTATGTATTTAATCGAAAAAGGAAATATTACCCTAAAATAAATATTCAATATGTTGCAATAAGCAGTTGGATGAAAGGACAAGCAAAATTAGGAGCCCTTCTTAAGGAGAAATCTATTGAAGTAGTACCAAGTGGTATAGATTGTAGTGTCTATAATTTTAGGCATGATTCTGATTTACGTGAAAAGTTTAATCTTAAAAATGATGATACAGTCATTTTAATTGGGGCTCAACATTTAAATTCTCCCTTTAAAGGAGTACAGCTAAGTATAGATGCATTAAATCAGTATGACGGAAAAAAGTTAAAGGTATTAACATTTGGTGGTGGACAGATTGTTTTATCAAACCGTCTTCATCAAATTATAAATTTTGGATTTGTTTCAAATCGGAGAGAAATGGCCGATTTATATGCGATAGCAGATGTTTTTTTATGTACATCAACAGCAGAAGGTTTTGGAATGACCGTAGCTGAAGCACAATGTTGTGGTACACCTGCGATTGCATTTGAAGAGACTGGGCCTAGTGATATTATAAATCACAAGTTAACGGGATATCTTGCAAAATTTAAAGACGTTGATGATGTTGTAAGTGGCTTATCGTATTGTCTAAATAATAAGTTTGATAGAAAAATGATTTCTGAAGATTCAGAAAAGAAATTTTCTATAAAAAATTGTGCCATTAAATATAATACTATTTATAAAGAGATTTTAAGTGAGGAATAAAAAAAAGAATATCAATATTTCGGTTTTTATTGGTAATTATTTAGATGAAATTATACAAAAGGAGCGAAGTTTGATTGCTCCTAATCCAGCTGGCTCAAATCGAATGTGGAGATTGTCAAAAGCAGTTCAAACTCAAGGTTTTTTGCCCTATATAATTTCACCCGCTTGCAGTGCTAGAATTAAATTTAACTCTAAAATTATTCATTCTACTCATATTGTACGGAAAAATGGAATTATTATTGTTTATGCTCCAGCTTTAGCAATTCCCTATTTAAGTATTTTGTTTGAATTCTTTTCAATGTTATGGATTTTTTTAAGATTAACTTTCTTAAGAAACATTAGAATTGTAATGCTCTATTGTTATTATCCATCAACTGTTTTTGTTGGATTGCTTGCTAAAATTCAGAAAATTAAAATAATTGAAGACTTAGAAGATATTGTAACACCCAAACTCAGTGACTGGTTTGGTGATTCAATAATGTTTGCAATACAGCAGTCAATCGGTGGCTTTTTAATGAGAATATCTATAGGGTTGTCAGATTTAATTATTATTCCATCTTCAAATTTTTTTTTTAAAACAATTGAGAGTAAAAATGTTCTTATTATAGATGGATGTATTGATGTTTCAGCTGATAAAAGCTTAATTTTTGAAGATGAGAAAATCAATGTTCTATTAGCAGGTATGCTAGATGAAGAACAAGGAATTGATTTGTATTTACAAACATTATATATTATAAATAAAAATGAAGAATTAGCCAATAGATTTAGATTCAAGATATCAGGTCTTTCGTTAAATGAAGAAGTCCTCAAAAACTCTTTGGCGTCATTTACTAATTTAGATTTGAAATACTACGGATTTGTAAGTTCAGCAGAATTTACTATATTAATGAAAGAAGCACATGTCTGCTTAGTTTTGCAAAATCCAACCGGTCGAAATTCCCAGCAAAAAACACCTTCAAAAGGTTATGAATATATGGCTTCAGGAAAGGCCATAATTGTTACTCCTATTGGGGACTATGTTAATTTACCGAATGATATTTGCTTTTTGTTAAGTGAGTATTCTCCAGACAATATCTTAGCTATTGTAAGTAATTTGAATAATGAAACCATAATTGAAGTTGGTAAAAAGGCAAAACAGTATGCAAGAGAAAATTGGGGATTTGAAAATGTCGGAAAAAGAATTATTAATTATTTACAGTAATGAAACAATTAATCGTAACGTGTTTACCTAGTTTTTATAAAAATTTAGCATTTAGAAGAATAGCAGAAAAAAACACATTAAAGGTGTTTTTTACTTACGATTCAAAGATTAAAAGAACAGGTGATTTTTTTCGATATGGTTTAGAAAATGAAAATATAGTTAAAAAGAGAAACTTTTTTAAAAATCTGAAAAACTTATATTTGGAAAGCAGAAAATCTGATTTTGTAACTTTAGGCGGTTGGGATGATATATATTTTTGGTTTTTGAGATTAGTAATACCGAAACGAAAGCTTAAACTAATTGTTGAGTCAACTATAAATGAGTTTAAGGAATCAAAATTAGCTACACCGTTAAAAAAATTTTTTCTCAATGGAATTTCTGAATGTATTGTGAGTGGACAACCACATGCTAGATTAGTACACCATTTGGGATTTAATGGAAAAATAAAAATATCAAAAGGGGTCGGGGTTTTGGATTTTGACTATGAGCCAATAGTAAAAAATAGACCAGAAAAGGTAACAGAATTTCTTTACGTAGGTCGTGTTTCAGTTGAAAAAGGAATCGATTTGTTGTTGACTTTTTTTGAGAGAAATGTAAATCTTAGGTTGAATATTGTTGGGAGCATAGAAGATGAAAAATATTTAAATTTAATCGCTGCAAATGATAATATAACTTACCATGGATATAAAAATAGAGACGAATTAAAAAAAATATATAGCGTTAACGAAGTTTTTATTTTAGCTTCAAGAACGGAACCTTGGGGTTTAGTAATTGAAGAAGCTTTATACCATGGTTTGCCATTAATAGTTTCAAACAATGTTGGCTGCAGTGAAGATTTGGTAAAATTATACAATACAGGTGAGGTGTTTGTTGTAGATGATTTAATTGATTTAACTGAAAAAATTGAAAAAATTATAAGTGTAAATCAATATATGAGTTATTGCGAAAACATTAAATCGATTAATTTTAAAGAAATATCAAATAATTATATAAATTGCTTTTTATGATTAGAAGATTAAAGCCTTTTTTTGGTAGGGTTATATTGAAAATTTTACCATTACAAGCTTTCCCTAAAATAAATAGATTTTGTTATATATTAATGGGACATATTCTTGGACGTGCTGTTGTACTATATAGCTCCGTTGAAATTCTTGGTTTAATTAAAGTTGAGATTGGAAATAATTCATTCGTTGGCCATAGAACACTTTTCATGGGTGGTAATTCTCTGATTAAGATTGGGAACAACTGTGACATTTCATCGAATGTTAGTCTCATATGTGGGTCACATGAAATTGGTGATTTTACTCGTAGAGCTGGTAAGGGAATAAGTAGTGATATTACAATTGGGAATAGTGTTTGGATAGGATATGGAAGTTTAATTTTGGGAGGAGTTACGATTGAAGACGGCGCAATTATTGCAGCAGGAAGTGTGGTAAATAAATCAGTACCCAAAAACACAATATATGGTGGTGTGCCAGCCAAAGAAATTAAGAAAATAGGAACTAGATGAGATCAGATCATTTATTAATTGTAAATCCGTGGTTAGGTAACATTGGTCCAAATACTTTTTTGAAAAATTTCTACCACAATTTAGATTATACAAAGGTAAAATTAACGGTTATTTACCCAGAAAAAGATATAATTTCTGAGGAGATGGAATCATTAGGGATAGATGTGATTTATAACAAGCATGTTGCATTAAAACATATTAAAAGTTTTTTTCTAAAAACCTTGACAAGGTTTAGTATCGAATTTTATTTAATTTTTTTTTACCTCAATATTTTTAGAAAACAAAAGCATACAAAATGTCTAATAAACACAGAATTATATTCATATTCATTATTCATTCCTTGGTTATTTTCAAACGTTTATGTAGTAGTACATTCGCTTTCTTTTAAAAAGAATGGCTTTTTGAATAAAATATTGCTTCTTTTTCAAAAAACATTTGTTTTCAGATATTTAGCGGTTTCAAAAACCGTTAAAACATCTTTAGAGCTTCAGGGTATCAGAGGAAATATTGAAGTTGTATACAATGGTGTAAATATACAGAAAGAAATTAATGTGGAATCTAAAAGAAAAGTGCCTTTTAGAATACTATCTATCGCTCATCCTGTTCCTCATAAAGGAGCCCATCATTTGTTGGAGGTGCTTTCTATATTAAAAGATAAAGTTGAATTTAAATGGACTCTTTTAGGGTGGTATTCTGAGTCTTCAGATAAAGAGTATCAAAATTTCTTTATCAACGAAATAAATCGATTAAATTTAAATAATGAAATCGAAGTGCTAGGGAATGTAAACAATATATCAGATTGGTATAGGCAGTCCGATTTATTAGTACATCCTTCAGAAAGTGAATCATTCGGTTTTGTGGTAGCTGAAGCTATGTCATTTGGTGTTCCTGTTGTTGCTTTTAATGTTGGTGCCCTTCATGAAATTATTGATGATAAAATAGACAGTTTTTTAATTCCAGCCTTCAAAACCAATCTGATGGCTGAAACTATATATGAATTAATACAGGATAAAGAGAATAATTTCAAAATAAGGAGAGCTGCTCAGAATAAAATTAAGGATAAGTTTGATAACATAAAAAATATGCGAAGAGTATTTAGAGTTTTAGATTTATTAGCTTAAGATATATTTTTAATAAGACAGTTTGTTGATTGTAATGTATTGATTATGAAAATATTAAATGCGATGAAGTAGTTAGTGGGATTCCAATTAAAGGGTGAAAAAGAAACAGGTAATGTCAGCTTTTGTTGGAAATGCTAAAACTAACACATGTACTAAATAAATGCCATAACTAAATTTATTCATTAAATTTAAAAACTTTAGAATAAACTGATTCTTTATATTTTTATCCCTACATATAGAGATAAATGCCAATCGAGCAAATTAATACATTCAATGTTAAATATTTATAATATAGTTCATCCATTTTTCCTTTAAGATTATATAAAAAGAAGGTTTCCATAATGGTTACAATAAGACCAATAAAGAATAAAACAATTGCAATAAGGTCTTTTATGCTAGAACTTTCAAAGTTTATCTTTTTTAAATAATATCCCAGTATGGTTATATCCCAGAAAACCTGTGAAATACGAAAAGTCTAGTTTAGTCTCAAAAATAGATAAAATCTGATAAGTAAATAAAACTATAATTAACTAAATAATTTAAAAATATAAAATCTCTTTATGGTTACTGTTACGAACCCATTTGATGATTATAGAGGAGAAAATATAAATGCTTAACAGTGTATATACAAAGCATAAATGATAAGAACTACCGTTTTTGAATTGAACCATGATAAAATTGAAAACTTGGAAAAAATCTAAATACTCTTTATGAAATACTTTAAGCAGTAAGCTAAATAAAATATAAGAAATGTTCCAGAAAAGGAATGGAATAATAATTGTAAAAAATCTTTTTTTGGAAAAGTATCAATAGCATATTCTTTATCAAAAAACAATGCACCTGTTAACATAAAAAATACTGGAACACTAAATCTAACCCAGCTTTCTACAATATTTTCAATCCACCAATAAGCAGGGTGATTCCATACTGTTTAATAATGTAGTTGTAACATGTAAAATAATTACCGATATCGTGCTACAAATCTAAAATTGTCCACCCGTTGTATTTTAGTTTCGTTCATGTGTTTTTTTACGAAGGTATGGATGTAAAGAGTATTATATTATGAATTATGTGCGAAATATAATTTATTTGTGTCGCGTTCGTACGATATTAATACTTTATTGAAAGATAATAATTTATGCTTTATTTTGATTATCTGTCGAAATTCCAAATCAATATAAGAATTTAATAATGAAAATTTCCATAATAACAGTTTGTTATAATAGCTCAAATACGATTGAAAAAACAATCTTGTCAGTAAAAAATCAGACTCATAAAAATATTGAATATATCATTGTAGATGGAAATTCGAAAGATCAAACTCTTGCGATAATTCAGAAGTACAAGGAGGTGGTGTCAAAATGGATTTCAGAGCCGGACAGAGGGCTCTATGATGCTATGAATAAAGGGATTGCAATGGCATCGGGTGACTTGATAGGTATTTTGAATTCTGATGATGTTTTTAATTCTACTTTTGTTATTGAAGAAATAGTAGATTTTCATGAAAAATATGATGTTGATGCATCAATTGGAAATATTGTTCAGCGGAAAGAAAATGGCAAAATAGTAAGATTATACTCTTCGAAATATTGGAATCCTGAAAAATTGAGAATAGGATTTATGCCCCCGCATCCTTCTATTTTTTTTAAAAAAGGACTTTTTCCCAGATTAGGAGTTTATGATTTAGGTTTTAAAATAGGAGCAGATTATGAATTGATAACTAGATTTTTCATAAAGAATAAAATTAGTTGGAAATATTCTGGGATAGTGACTACGTCTATGTTGGTTGGAGGTTTGAGCAGTTCAGGATCATCTTCTTATAAATTAATTACAAAGGAAATTCAAAAAGCTCTTACTATGAATGGAATTTTGTTTTCTCCATTAATGATAAAAATGCGTTTTTTTTGGAAGTTATTTGGATTTTTAAAGAAATGAAAGTAATAGTTACAGGGGCATCTGGTTTTGTTGGGCGAAATTTTCAAGAGTATCTTAGACATTTTCATAATTTAGAAAACTTATGTGTGCGCTATAAAGAAGACCAAGAGTTTGAATTAATAACAGATGCAATAATTCATTTAGCGGGAAAAGCACATGATTTGAAAAAGGTTTCTCAACCTAAGGATTATTACGAAGCAAATTTCGAGTTAACCAAACAATTATTTGACTCTTTTTTAAATTCAGAAGCTTCTGTTTTTATATTTATGAGTACTGTGAAAGCTGTTGCTGATGAAGTAAAAGGAATATTGAGCGAAGACGAAATGCCAAATCCTAAAACGCATTATGGTATTGCCAAACATCAGGCGGAGGAATATATTTTATCTAAACAACTACCAAGTACTAAACGAGTTTATATTCTTAGACCCTGCATGATTCATGGCTCTGGAAATAAAGGGAATTTGAATGTATTATATAAATTGGTTGCTAAAGGACTGCCTTGGCCATTAGGTGCTTTTAAAAATAAGAGATCTTTTCTAAGTGTTGAAAATTTATGTTTTGTAATTAAAGAGCTTTTAGAACGTACAGATATTTCTTCAGGTATTTATAATGTTGCAGATGACGAATCGTTGTCTACTAATGAATTAATTGGTCTGCTAGGGCTAAGTTTAGGGAAAAGAAATAGAATAATTAAAATTTCAGCATTATTAATTAAGAAAATTGCTTCGGTTGGAGATGTGTTGAAACTGCCACTCAACTCCGAACGCCTTCAAAAATTAACAGAGAATTATGTAGTCTCTAATAAAAAAATAAAAGATGCAATAGGAAAAGAATTTCCAGTTTCTGCTAGAGAAGGATTGTTAACTACTTTTGACTCTTTTAAAAAATAATATAACAATGACGATAGAAAAAACATTCATAAACGATTTAGTAATCATCAACCCAACTTTATTTCCAGACGATAGAGGGTATTTCTTTGAAGCATATAATAAAGCAAAATTTAATGAGTATGGTATTAAATACCAATTCATTCAAGACAATCAATCTTTTTCAAAAAGAGGAGTGATTCGAGGATTGCATTTGCAGATTAAGCCTTTTGCACAGGCGAAATTGGTTAGAGTTCTTGAAGGAGAAATACTTGATGTTGCAGTAGATCTGCGTAAAAATTCGCCTACTTACGGACAGCACGTGAGTGTTGTTTTAAGTGCAGCTAATAAAAAACAATTGATGGTTCCTCACGGTTTTGCACATGGATTTTCGGTTTTGAGTGAAACGGCGTCTGTGCTTTATAAAGTAGACCAGGTTTATAACAGAGATAGTGAAAGAGGGATTCGTTATGATGATCCTACTTTGGCAATTGATTGGCAATTAAATAGAGAAGAAATTATTGTTTCGGACAAAGATGTTATTTTACCGAGTTTTGATGCTGTTGATTGGGAATTTTAGTTTTGAAATTCGTTTTTTTTAATTTAGAAAAAGTAAAGAAGTTTAGCCTAAAAAACTGGCTGAGTATTGAGAAAATAAATATGGAAAAAATATTAGTTACAGGTGCCAATGGACAGCTTGGTTCAGAGTTAAGAAAATTATCTAATCAGCTGAATAAATTTGAATGGATTTTTACCGATTACCAAGAATTGGATTTGTGTGATTTGAAAAATTTAGAGATTTCAATTGCGAAAACCAATCCTCAAATCATTATCAACTGTGCAGCACACACAGCGGTTGATAAAGCTGAATCAGAGGTTGAATTGTCTGATGTGTTAAATCATCAGTCAGTTGCTGTTATGGCAAAATGGAGCCATTCTAATGACTGCAAACTAATACATATTTCTACGGATTATGTTTTTGACGGTACAGCTTCTACAGCATTAACAGAATCTGCTTTAACGGGACCGATTAATGTTTATGGAGTGACTAAATTGGCAGGAGAAAAAGCCTGTATGGAAGAAAATCCTTCTGCAATAATCATAAGAACTTCATGGGTATACTCCAGTTTTGGAAATAATTTTGTGAAAACAATGTCACGTTTGATGCAGGAAAGAGATAGTCTTAGTGTGGTTAATGACCAAATTGGAAGTCCTACGTATGCTGCCGATTTGGCTCAAGCCATCGTTACGATATTAACTCACGAAACATGGCAGGCTGGGATTTATCATTTTTCAAATGAAGGAGAAGTGAGCTGGTATGAATTTGCTTTAGCAATTCAGGAAAATGGAGGTTTTGATTGTTTGGTTTCCGGTATCCCAAGCAGTGCATATCCTACACCTGCAAGACGTCCGCAATATTCATTGTTAGATAAGACTAAAATAAAAAATACATTTGGAGTTGTTGTTCCTGATTATAAAGTGAGCTTAGCCCGATGTATGGAATTATTGAAAGAAGCATAATCTTGCCCAACTCCTTAGATATTAACTTTACATAAAAAGCAAAAAAATGAAAGGAATAATACTTGCTGGAGGATCCGGAACACGTTTGCATCCCTTAACGCTTGCGATGAGCAAGCAGATGATGCCAGTTTATGATAAGCCAATGATTTATTATCCATTATCAACTTTAATGATGGCAGGTATTAATGAAATATTAATTATTTCAACTCCGCATGATTTACCTAATTTCAAAAAATTATTGGGAGATGGATCTGCAATCGGATGTAAATTCAGTTATGCTGAGCAAGCTATTCCAAATGGTTTGGCACAGGCTTTTGTGATTGGCGATGAGTTTATAGGTAATGATGATGTTGCTTTAGTTCTGGGAGACAATATTTTCTTTGGTGCTAATATGCATGAACTTTTACAATCGAATACAAAGCCTGATGGAGGAGTTGTTTTTGCTTACCATGTTTCAGATCCTGAAAGATATGGCGTAGTGGAATTTGATAAAAACTTAAAAGCACTTTCTATAGAGGAAAAACCTTTGGAGCCAAAATCTAATTATGCGGTTCCTGGGCTTTATTTTTATGATAATTCTGTGGTAGAAATTGCAAAAAACATTAAGCCAAGTGCCAGAGGTGAATATGAGATTACCGATGTAAATAAAGTATATTTAGAGAATGGTAAATTAAAAGTTGGAATTTTAAGTAGAGGCACTGCTTGGCTGGACACAGGAACTTTTAATAGTTTAATGCAGGCTGGGCAGTTTGTTCAGGTTCTAGAAGAACGTCAAGGGCTAAAAGTAGGATGCATTGAAGAGATTGCTTGGAGACAGGGATTTATAACTGAGCAGCAATTGAGAGATTTGGCAGATCCTTTAAAAAAATCAGGTTATGGTGAATATTTGTTAGGCCTTTTAAAACACAAATTATAATTAATAGATTATTGGATTTTTAAGAATTGTAAAAATAAGCCAACTAACAGATACTATATTCATGATTTATATTACACTATTATTTTTGTTTATTGGAATTGAATTGATTTATTTTAAAGCCGCTGATTATTTCAATATAATAGATAAACCTAATAGCCGTTCTTCGCACACTTCAATTACTTTGAGAGGAGGAGGGATTATTTTTCCTATAGCTGTTTTGACTGCTTATTTACTAGAATATGTTTCTCTGTCTATAACATTAGCTGTAGTTTTGGTTGCCATTGTTAGTTTTATTGACGACATAAAACCTTTATCTCAATTACCTCGATTCCTATCTCATGCAGTGGCAATGAGTTTGGTTTTTTATGATTTAGGATTATTTACTCAGCCGATTTGGATTTTACCTATAATTTTTATTTTGTTAATAGGCTGGGTAAATGCTTTTAACTTTATGGATGGTATTAATGGAATTACTGTTTTATATGCACTTGTTGCTATTCTAAGTTTTTCTTTTTTAGAAGTTAATAAGGGTAGTTTACCATTATTGATAACTATGGCATTGTCCTGTTTTGTATTTGGGTTTTTTAATGTTAGAAAAAAAGCCAGGACATTTGCTGGTGATGTGGGAAGTATTAGCATGGCTCTTTTTTTGGGTTATTTTATGCTGAAAACAGTTTTAGACTCTGGTCAAATTGGGTATGTTTTGTTTTTATCTGTATATGGTATTGATGCAATGATTACCATTTTTATACGCTTAAAAAAGAAAGAAAATATTTTTCAGCCTCACAGATCCCATTTGTATCAATATCTGGCTAATGAATTAGAGTATTCTCATATTACGGTATCTATATTGTATTCAGGAATACAGTTGTTAATAAACATATTATTGTTCTATCTTCAGCAGTTTGGAGAATTGTCGCTTCCAATTATTATTTCTTTTTTATTGTTTCAAACTTTGTTTTATCTATGGATTAGAAATAGAGTTATTCGAAAAATTACTTTAGGAATAATTTAATGATTACCGTAATTATAAAAGAGTGTTCATTCACTAAATTAGTTTCTATCTGCAGCCAATGATAAAGCGGTTATTTGATGTTTTATTTGCCGCATTGGCTTTTTTTATTTTTTTTTGGTTACTGCTTCTAGCTTGGTTTGCAGCAATTATTGATACTAGAACTAATGGGATTTTCACTCAAGTTCGTATTGGCCAATATGGGAAACGATTCACAATTTATAAATTAAGGACTATACAATTAGATCAAAATTTAAAAGGGTTGAAGATATCTAAACTTGGTCAATTCCTTAGGGATTTTAAATTAGATGAACTGCCCCAGCTTATTAATGTATTGAAAGGCGAAATGAGTATTGTTGGCCCAAGACCAGATGTCGAGGGCTATTATGATTTGCTGGAAGGAGAAAACCGGAAAATTCTCGAATTAAAACCAGGATTAACTAGTTTGGCTTCTCTGAAATATTATGATGAACAGACATTGTTAAAAAAACAGGCTGATTCTTTAGCTTATAATGATATTGTTATTTTTCCAGATAAAGTAAGAATGAATTTGGACTATTATAAACAACAAAGTCTTTATAACGATTTAAAAATTATTACTGCCACTTTGGTATTTATTTTTAAAAGAGTATGTTTTTTAATAATCAATTTTGTTTTTCGAAAGGTTAGATAATGAAACGTGGTGTTAGTTGATTTTCAACACGCTGTTATTACTTATCATGTTAATTGTTTACGAAGAGTTATTTAGTTTCTTATCTAAGAATAATAAATTGTATTTTTGTTTTTGTCTATAGTTATTTTATAAAATTAAAAAGCATATCATATGTCGAAAAATTCCATGGATACTGGATTTTTTTCTAGGGATAATTTGAAATTAAGTATACGTAATTTGAGTTATTTACCTAGGTGGATAATTGTGTTGATTGATGTTTCAGTTTTGACAATAACCTTCTTCTTTACTTTGCTTATTTTTAGAGGAACTGGTTTGAAATATATCAATACAGTTCATGATGTGTTTTTTACAGCTTGTTTTTTTGCATGTAATATTTTCTTTTTCTGGCTGTTTAGAACTTATTCGGGAATTATTAGACACTCATCTTATAACGATGCAGTGAAGCTGTTGTTTTCTCAAATGTCAGTTTTGGTTGTGTTCCTGTTTTTTAATTTTACTTATGAATTATTATATGACGAAAAAGTTTTTTTAACAACAGCTCTTTTTATCAATGTTCTGCTCTCATTTTGTGGTTTGTTTTTATATCGTGTAGTGGTTAAACAAACATTTGAATTGTATTTATCTGATAAAAATGCAACTAAGTTAATAAGAACAGTTATTTATGGAACAGATGCTAATGCAATATCTGTAGCTAATGCTTTGAAGTTTGAAACCCCAAGCCGTTTCAAAATAGTTGGTTTTGTTGACAGAAACAATCAAAATGCTTCCAAAAGGATGATGGATCTGCCAATATTGATTCAAAGAAAAAAATTGCCCTCTTTAATGCGGTCAGTTGGTGCTGAAGCTGTTATTATGGCTGATAAAGGTATCAGTAAAGATGAACAGTTGATTATTGTGGATCAATGTTTAGAATTTAATTACAGAGTTTATACTGTCCCTTTGATTTCGGATTGGGAAAATCAAAAAGAAATTTCTCAAAAAGTAAAAAATATTCAGATTGAAGACTTATTAGAGAGAAAAGCGATTGTCTTAGATAAAAAATCTATTTCAAGACAGTTAAAGGATAAGACAGTTTTAATTACTGGAGCAGCTGGCTCTATTGGAAGTGAAATTGTTAGACAAGTATTATTGTTTAATCCTCATAGAGTGGTTGTTTTAGATCAAGCCGAAACGCCTTTGCATCATTTGAGTCTTGAACTGGAACAAACAAATTCGAAATCAAAAGTTGAATATATTATTGCTGATGTTCGGGATAAAGAAGCTATTGATAAGGTTTTTAAAAGATATAAGCCTCAAGTAGTGTATCATGCTGCGGCTTATAAACATGTGCCTTTAATGGAGGAGAATCCATCGCAAGCAATTTTAACTAACATATTAGGAACTAGGAATTTGGCTGATTTGTCTTGTGCATATCATGTTAAAAAATTTGTAATGGTATCAACTGACAAAGCTGTAAATCCAAGCAATGTTATGGGAGCCAGTAAAAGGATTGCAGAAAAATATGTACAGTCATTACAAATAAAGCATCAGAAAGAGAATAAGGAAAATGCTACTAAATTTATAACTACCCGCTTCGGAAATGTTTTGGGGTCAAATGGATCAGTAGTACCATTATTTACAAAACAAATTGCCAGCGGTGGTCCTGTTACAATTACTCATCCGGATATTATTCGATATTTTATGACTATTCCCGAAGCCTGTCAGTTAGTTCTTGAAGCTGGAGCAATGGGGAATGGTGGTGAAATTTATATTTTTGATATGGGTAAGCCTGTACGTATTTTAGATTTGGCCAAAAAAATGATTAAATTGGCAGGTTTTATCCCCGATCGAGAAATAAAAATTGAAGTAGTTGGTTTACGGCCAGGTGAAAAGTTATATGAAGAACTGCTTAACGATACAGCTAAAACGATTCCCACATATCATGAAAAAATAATGATTGCCCAAGAAATTCAAGACGAATTTGAAAATCTTCATGCAGACATTAATGAGCTTATTGGGATTGCAAATTTCTTTGACAATGATGATATAGTTACAAAAATGAAAGTCATCGTTCCTGAGTTTAAGAGTATGAATTCAACTTTTGAGGTTTTGGATAAATAAGAATTAAAAAAAATAGTAAAAGAAAAGGTTTACAGGGGTGTTCTTGTAAACCTTTTTTATTTAGAGAAAACATGATTTTTTATTTTGTCGTTTCTAGGTTGGTTATTGTTAATGTCTAAGTTTTACTTTTTTTACTCACTTCTCTTTTATTGATGTTTGCTGAATGTTCAATTTGATCAAAAAAAAACAAAAAACATCTCTAATTTATTGCTTTTTGTATCTGTAGAAATTTATAAATTGCATTATCATAATTGTTTTAACTGCTATTTGACTGGATTTGACAACGTATAAGATATTTATCTGTACTTGGTTTATTGCCTCCTTTTCGTACACAAAAAACCTGTAAATAGGCTTTTTTTATAAGTAGACTCATAAGTTAATTTAAGTATATTTGCCGATAAAATTTCATGTGAATTCAACTGACTATGTGAGTATGAATTGCGAAGCTGTGCCGTTTAATTATGTAACTTGTTTAAAAAAATGAATTCAAAAAAGCAGTTGTTTTTTCTGATTTGCAATTAGGAGATCATGAAACAGATTATAGAATTTGTTCTATACAATAATTCCATGCTACAGTTCGCATCTTTCTTTTAAAATTGTACTTTTATATATTAATGATAAATATTATGCATATTGTTTTTTGCTGCAAATACTAATGAATACTAATTCTCCTCAAAATACCAATTGGCTGTTTGAAATAACACCGAAGAATAAATTCTTTACATTAAATCTTAAAGAGGTTTGGCAATATAGAGATTTGCTGATGCTTTTTGTAAAACGTGATGTAATAACTGTTTATAAACAAACTGTTCTAGGTCCTTTATGGTACTTGATTCAACCTCTATTTACTTCTGTTACTTTTACTATAATTTTTAATAATGTAGCTGGAATTAATACGGGGACTGTTCCTCCATTTTTGTTTAATTTGGCAGGAATTACAGTTTGGAACTATTTTACCTCTTGTCTCAATGGTACCTCGAATACGTTTGCCAGTAATGCTGGCATTTTTGGAAAAGTATATTTTCCTAGAATTATTACTCCCATGTCGATTATCATTTCAAATTTAATAAAGTTTGGAATTCAGTTTTTTATTTTTGTTGCTTTCTATATCTATTTTTATGTTCAGGGGACAAATTTAAGTGTCAACGGGCTAGTTTTATTTTTTCCTATATTGATTGTAATCATGGGGATTTTGGGATTAGGTTTGGGAATGTTTATTTCTTCATTGGTAACCAAATATCGTGATTTCAGTAATTTAATTACTTTCGGAGTACAATTGCTAATGTATTTGTCAGCGGTGATGTATCCAATGGAATTAATTAAACAGAAAATACCCGAGTATGGCTGGCTGGTACAGTATAATCCATTAGCCTATTTAATAGAAACTGCCCGCTATATGTTATTGAATGTCGGGGCTATTTCATTTGGAGGATTGTTATACACTTTTTCAGTGACAGTAATTGTTTTTTTTGTTGGACTTTTGATTTTTAACAAGACAGAGAAGACTTTTATAGATACAGTTTAAAAATTCAATGGCAATAGCAATTTCAATGGCAAATTTCAATTTTAAAATCGTTAACTTCTAATCTCTAACTTTGAAAGACATTATATTAAAAGCCGAAAACATTTCTAAACAGTATCGTTTGGGAAATGTAGGAACAGGGACTTTGAGCCACGATTTGAATAGATGGTGGCATAGCATTCGAGGTAAGGAAGATCCGTATTTGCAAATAGGAGAGGTTAATGACCGTTCTACGAAAGGGACATCAGACTATGTTTGGGCTTTACAAGATATTAATTTTGAAGTAGAGCGTGGCGAGGTTCTCGGAATTATTGGTAAGAATGGTGCGGGTAAATCTACTTTACTTAAAATTTTATCAAGAGTTACAGCACCTACGACAGGAAATATAAAATTTGGAGGGCGTGTGGCTTCGCTTCTGGAAGTAGGTACAGGATTCCATGGCGAAATGACTGGACGTGAAAATATTTTCCTGAACGGAGCTATTCTGGGTATGACCAAAAAAGAAATTGCTTCAAAACTCGATGAAATTATTGAATTCTCAGGATGTGAACGTTACATAGATACACCTGTAAAACGTTACAGCAGTGGTATGTATGTACGCCTGGCTTTTGCAGTAGCCGCGTTTCTAGAGCCTGAAATTTTTATTGTCGATGAGGTATTAGCTGTGGGAGATGCTGAGTTTCAGAAGAAAGCCATTGGTAAGATGCAAGATATTTCTAAAGGAGGAGGAAGAACTGTGCTGTTTGTAAGTCATAATATGGCGGCGGTTGAAACACTTTGCACACGAGTAATAAGTATGCAAAACGGCAGTATTATAGGAAATGGAAATCCTACTAAAATTATATCAGATTATTTGCAAAGTACTTCTTTTTCTGAAAGAAAAATTATTTTTGATAGTATTGATGATGCTAAAGGAAATGAGCATGTTAAAATTCTTTATGCTGCGATTGAAAATGCCTCTACATTAGATAAAAATGAAGTAATTGATGTAACTTCAGCAATTGACTTTAGGATGAAAATTGTCAATCAAACCATTCAAGAGAGGATTTCTATTGGTTATGATTTGCGAACTATAAAAGGAGATGTGGTGTTTGGCAGTGGTGGAAAATTTGACTGTAGTATTGGAAAAGTTATAGATATAAGCTGTCAAATTCCAGCTAATTTCTTAAATGATGATGTGTACCAAATTCATGTCTACTTTCATACGAATGCCATGAGCAGTTTATACAGTGATGAAGAATTATTGACTTTTGAGGTTAAGGATGTCAAAAGAGAATCAGGTTATTTAGGCAAAGTGAACGGGATGATAAGACCTTCCTTGCCTTGGACTATTAACGATACTATTTTTTGATGAAAAAAATAGTAATAACTCAATCTAATTATATTCCTTGGAAAGGATATTTTGATGCTATTGCTTTAGCTGATGAGTTTGTAATTTATGATGATATGCAATTTACCCGCAGGGATTGGAGAAACAGAAATATAATCAAAACACCTAATGGAAATAAATGGCTGACAATTCCTGTTGAAGTTAAAGGAAAATATTTTCAAAAGATAAATGAGACTAAAATATCAGATAAAAATTGGAATAAAGATCATTGGAATAGTCTTAAGCAGAATTATAGTAAATCTAAAAATTTTATAGATTATAAGGATTTTTTCGAAGAATTATACTTAAATTCAACATCATTATATTTAACAGAAATTAATTTTCGTTTTATTAATGCTATTTGTGAAATACTTAAAATAAGAACAAATATTCGTTTCTCTTCTGAATTTGAACTAAAAGAAGAACGTTCTGAGCGGTTATTGGACATTTGTTTAAAATTGAAAGGAACGGACTATTATTCAGGACCAGCAGCTAAAGCATATATGAATGAACGGATTTTTTATGAAGCAGGAGTAAAAATTAATTATTTTGATTATTCAGGATATCCTGAATATCAACAGCCATATCCACCATTTGATCATGGAGTATCTGTTTTGGATTTGATTTTTTGCGAAGGGAAAAATGCTGCTAATTTTTTAAAATTTTCTTTTAATGAATAAAATAGAAGACCAGATAAAAGGGTATTATTCATCAAAAATTAAACAGTTTGGAGCTACCCCTCAAGGCGTTGATTGGAATTCAGTTGAATCTCAAGAATTGAGGTTTGAAGTACTTTCTAGTTTAATAAATAATCAAGATCATTTTTCGATTCTTGATTATGGTTGTGGTTTTGGTTCGATGTTAACTTATTTTGAAACTAAATATCAATCTTTCGAATATATTGGATTTGATGTGTCAGAAGATATGATTACTGTCGCATTAAATAAATTTTCTACGAAACAAAATGTTAAATGGTCAACCAGACTTCCAATAGAAAAAACGGACTATGTTATTGCAAGCGGTATATTTAATGTAAAACTTGAAAACACCAATGAAGATTGGCTGACTTATATTTTAGAAACATTAATGAAAATTGATGAAAGTTGCGTCAAAGGATTTTCCTTTAATGTTTTAACTAAATATTCGGACAAAGAATATATGAAAGATTATTTATATTATGCAGATCCTTTACTATTGTTTGATTATTGCAAAAAGAATTTTTCAAAAAATGTAGCTTTATTACACGATTACAATCTTTATGAATTTTCAATAATTGTTAGAAAATGAAATCTAAAAAATTAATCATATTTGGAACTGGTGATATTGCTCAATTGGCAAAATATTATTTTGATATCGATTCATCCTACGAAGTGGTTGGCTTTACAGTAGATAAAGACTATTGTTTAGCCCCAACTTTTGAGAATTTACCATTAGTTCCTTTTGAAGATGTTGAAAAGCATTTTTCTCCCAATGAGGTTGAAATGTTTATAGCTTTAAGTTATGCAAAAATGAATAAGCTTAGAGAAACAAAGTATTTGAAATCTAAGGAGATGAATTATACAATAGCTTCTTATATAAGTTCACATTGTACTTATTTATCTCAATTTCCTCCTGGCGATAATGCTTTTATTTTGGAAGATAACACTATTCAGCCTTATGTAAAGATTGGAAAAAATGTTACACTATGGAGTGGTAATCATATCGGACATCATTCTGTTATTGAAAGTCATAATTTTATTAGCTCACATGTAGTCATATCAGGGCATTGTGTTGTTGAACCAAATTGTTTTATTGGTGTTAATGCAACGATTGGGCATCAGGTGACAATAGCCAAAGAAACTCTTGTTGGTGCTGGAGCAGTTATCACGAAGAATACAGAAGAAGCTTCTATCTATGTACCTGCAAAATCAATAAAACTTGATAAAAAGAGTAGTATAATAAAACTTTGATATGAAGCAAAGCTGGATAAAATTAGGTTTGATATTTGATTTCAATGATTATGGGAGCAGTTTTAAGTACTCAACTTTGCCATCTGGATTTTGGTTGTCAGAACATATTATAAGAATTATTTTTTGTACTAGAAATGAAAGGAATCAATCTATTCCATACTTTATTGATTATGATTTTTCTATTAAAAAGATTTTAGAATTACCTAAATCAATTAAAATTGAACTAGGAGAATTAGGTACTTTTGATGATAGTGGCATAATGCCATCTTGTATATTGCAAAATAATGGAGAAGTTTGGATGTATTATATTGGATGGAATCTCGGAACTACAGTCCCTTTTCGTAATTCTATAGGTTTAGCAGTAAGTAGCGACAATGGACTTAGTTTTGTCAAAAAGTTTGAGGGACCAATATTAGATAGGTCGAGAAATGAACCCCATTTTGTTGCTTCAAATTGTGTTTTATTTGATGAAAACATTTATAAAATGTGGTATCTAAGCTGCACAAAATGGGATATAATTAACGGAGAAATAACACATTATTACCATATTAAATATGCAACATCTATAGATGGAATCGATTGGAATCGAAATAATGAAATTGCAATAGATTTTAAATATCAAAACGAGTATGCTATTTCTGTACCAAGAGTAATTAAAGAAAATAATTTGTATCGAATGTGGTATTCTTATAGAGGTGGGCCGAAAAGTGAGCTTTATAGGATTGGTTACGCCGAATCTCAAGATGGTAGGATATGGAATAGAAAAGATGAGGTTTTAGATTTAGATGTTTCTGAGACAGGTTGGGATTCGAAAATGATATGCTATCCTTTTGTTTTTGAGCATAAGAATAATAAATATATGCTTTATAATGGTAATGGATATGGTAAAACAGGGATTGGACTAGCAATTTTACAAAAATGACACATATAGGATTCAATAAGCCTTATCTCACAGGAAAAGAAACTGAATATATTACCGATGCAGTAGCCTCTGGTAAAATATCGGGTAACGGTAAATATACCCAATGGTGTCAACAGTTTTTCGAACAGAAATATGCTTTTGGTAAATGTTTGCTCACAACATCTTGTACTGATGCATTAGAAATGGCATCTATTTTAATCAATATTCAACCAGGTGATGAGGTGATTATGCCATCTTATACTTTTGTTTCTACTGCGAATGCTTTTGTATTAAGAGGGGCTAAAATTATTTTTGCTGATTCTAATACCGAAAATCCAAATGTGGATGCGAGTAAACTAGAATCGTTAATTACCCCCAAAACCAAAGCGATTGTTCCAGTTCATTATGCTGGAATTGCCTGTGATATGGATATGATTATGGATTTGGCAAATAAATATAATTTATACATTATAGAAGATGCTGCTCAAGCTATAGATAGTTTTTATATTGGTAGAGATGGGGTGCGAAAAGCTTTGGGTTCTATAGGACATTTAGCAGCTTTTTCTTTTCACGAAACCAAAAATATTATTTCGGGAGAAGGCGGTATGTTGGTAATTAATGATAAGCAATTTGCTAGTCGTGCAGAAATTATATGGGAGAAAGGAACTAATCGAGCTGCATTTTTTAGAGGTGAAATTGATAAATATGGATGGGTAGATGTTGGATCCTCTTTTTTGCCATCAGAAGTTATCGCTGCTTTTCTTTGGGCTCAAATTGAACAGTTAAACAAGATTCAAGAAAAGCGTAAAATTATATGGGATCAGTATTATGAGGGCTTAAAAAAGGCGACAGTTAAGGGGCGTTTTAAGTTGCCTCAAATACCCAATTATGCGACAAATAATGCCCATATGTTTTATTTGGTTTTTGAATCCTTAGAAAAAAGGGACGAATGTATTAGTCGTTTAAAAAACAAAGGCATTAATGCGGTTTTTCATTATTTGAGTTTACATAAAAGTCCATATTATAATGAGAAATATTTAGGAGATGATTTGATTTGCAGTAATCAATATTCAGACAGGTTGTTGCGATTGCCATTTTATTATGAGTTGTCTGATGCGGATCTGAAATTGATTATAAATGTGATAAAGGAATAATTTTATGAACTACCACATAATGGTGCAAGATAAGTTTTTGGATTCTTTTATTGCAGATGTGTATGCTATTGGGGAGGAAAATAATAATGTTTTTTGGTTTAGAGGAGATAAAGGAGAAACAAATTATATAACAACGGATAAACTCATAGAATATCTTGGTCATGACAGGTTAAGTTTGAAGAATAAACTTAAATTGTTAAATCCAGCAGATACAATTTTTATACATTGGTATGATAAGTGGATTGCTGATTTGGTTTATGATTTGCCTAATAAGTTAATTGTGTTTTTTTGGGGAGGAGAGATGTACGAAGAACCCTTTTGGCATCATGCTAAATGGATTTATGATAAAAAAACGTATTCCATTATTAAAAAACAATCATATCCTAAAATTATTTGGCAAAAAAATATTTTTAAAACGATTCGTACTATTAAAAATGTTTTGAGATATCCTTTTATTGTGAGACAGCAATATGAATATAAAAAGAAACAAGTTGAGCGAATTGATTATATAGTTTGTGGGCAATTTAATACTGGTGAAATAGAAAAAGTAAATGAATTATACCCAACATTCAAAGCTAAACACTTGGCAGGTTATTATGATTTGAATTTTGACTTGGCTAATGAGATAAATGTTAAAACGAAAACTTCGGTTGCAATTAAAATTTTAGTAGGTAATTCTGCCACTGAAGCTAATAACCATTTGGAAGCTTTTGAGAAATTGAGAAGATTAAAGGATATTGAAATTTATTGTGTCTTGTCTTATGGATCTGATTATTATAAACGAATAGTTATGCACGAAGGGGAAAGAGTTTTTGGAGAAAATTTTTATCCAATAACCGATTTTATGCCAAGAAAAGAATATGTTGAATTTGTGAATCAAATGGATGTTATTTTTATGTATCATAATCGTTCACAAGCTTGGGGCAATATTGTTACTGCTTTAACTTTAGGAAAACCAGTGTTTATTAAAAATGAGAACGTTTTAAAAAAATATATTACGGCTATTGGTATTAAAACGTATGATGCTAATTTAATTGGTCAATGTAATTTGGAATCAATTATCATAGAGGAAAAGAAAAACTTTACAGATAATATAGAAAAGCTTAAGGAAACAATATCTACTGAAGTACGATTGAATAATCTTAAAGAAATAATGACTATTTATGCTAGTTAAATCTTGTGAAAAATATTAAAGAATGAATAATTATGCTCCCATTGTTCTTTTTGTTTACAACCGTCCATTGCATACACAGCAAGTTTTAAATTCGCTAGCGCAAAATCTGGAGGCTAAGGATAGTACATTGTATGTTTATTGTGATGGTGCTAAAAAACACACAACTCCTGATGATTTAATTAAAATTAAAGAGGTTGTAAAATTAGTCAATTCAGAAAAAAGGTTTAAAAAAGTTATAATTAAAATTCAGGAAAAAAATAAAGGTTTGGCTAATTCTATTATTGATGGAATTACAGAAGTGGTTAATAGGCATGGGGCAGTTATTGTTTTAGAAGATGACATTGTAACTTCAGTTGGATTTTTAAAATACATGAATGATGCATTATTGTTTTATCAGGATAATGATAAAGTAATGCATATTTCTGGATATATGTATCCTCATAAAGAGGAATTGCCAGAGACTTTCTTTTTCAATGTGCCTCTTTGTTGGGGGTGGGCAACTTGGAAAAGAGCTTGGGATCATTTTGAAGATGATTCAATAATGTTATGGAAGCAACTAAAAAACGAAAAACTATTTGATAAAGTAGATAAATTTGGAGAAGACTACCTGAGTGAGCAATTAGCTCACAACATATCTGGTAGACTTAAAACATGGTTCATAAAATGGCACGTTTCTGTTTTATTAAAAAATGGATATACTTTGTATCCTAGAAAATCTTTAGTAGATAATATAGGTTTTGATAGTTCTGGTGTTCATAATGGAGAAACAACTCACTTTAAAAATTTGTCACTTTCAGATCATATTAAAATTGAATCAATAACATTAATTGAAAATAAAAAAGCCGAGGAAATTGTAAAATTATTTTATAAGGAATTAAAAAGACCAGCTATAGTTAAAAAACCAGTTAGACTAAAAAGTAAGTTAAAGTATAGAATTAGAAGTACATTCTTTAAAATATTTCCAGATGTAAAGAAAAAAATACAGGAGAAGAATGACAATTATGACGTAATTAACAATAACTCTTATTTAGGAGAGCAATGTATAATTTATCCTAAATCTAGATTATCCAATTCTGTAATAGGAAATTATACATATATTTCAGAAAATTCAATTATTAATAATACTGTAGTTGGGAAGTTTTGTTCAATAGGTACAAATTTGGTTTGTGGTTGGGGCATACATCCAACAAACGGATTATCAACACATCCAATGTTTTATTCAACAGAAAAGCAAAATGGTACGACATTGAGTGAGATTGATAAAGTGGAAGAAACTAAGATTATTACTATTGGGAATGATGTTTTTATCGGCATGAATGTAACTGTTTTGGATGGTGTAAGTATAGGAAATGGAGCAGTTATTGGTGCTGGAGCAGTAGTTTCTAAAGATATTCCTTCTTACGCAATAGCAGTTGGAAATCCAATTCAAATCATCAAGTATAGATTTGAGGATAAAAAAATAGAAGAGCTTTTACAAATAAAATGGTGGGATTTTGAAAAAGAGGATTTGGCTTTAGTTGAAAAATATTTTTTTGAAATAGAAGATTTTATTGAGAAGATTAACAAAAAAAAGAAAAAATTATAATTTAGTAATGATTCACTAATGCTATTAATTTCTATAATTACCATTAATTATAACAATCTTGAAGGTTTAAAAAAAACTATTCAGAGTGTTACAAACCAGACTTGGCAGGAATTTGAATATATTGTTATTGATGGTGGTTCTACTGATGGCTGTGCAGAATATATAAAAAGTCAAAACGATAAAATTGATTATTGGGTTAGCGAACCTGACAAAGGGATTTACAATGCCATGAATAAAGGGATTGTGCAGGCAAAAGGAGAATATTTGCTTTTTTTGAATAGTGGTGATCATCTATTTAATAATAATGTTTTAGAAAACACTAATCATTTCCTAGCTGAAAATGATTTGATATATTTTAATTTAAATTTTGTTGATGGTGCAAAATCATGGATACATAAATATCCAGAACGTTTATTCTTTTCTTATTTTATCTTAGAAACATTACCACATCCGGCAACATTTATTAAAAGAAAATTATTTGATATTAATGGATTTTACAATGAAGGATTTAAAATTGTGTCAGATTGGAAATTCTTTATAGAAAGTGTCTGCAGGCACAATTGCTCATATAAAAAGATTGATGAAACCTTATCGACATATTATTTGGATGGTATTAGTTCAAAATCTGAAAATCTAAAAATGATTTTTGATGAACGGCAATTGGTACTTAAAACTGGTTTTTCTGCTTTTTTAGATGATATTGATAAACTAGATAAATATGAAAAAGGGATAATAAATATTAAAAAATCAAGAAAAATACGGTTATTGATAAAGTTAGGTTTGTTGAACAAATTTTAAAAAGTGATTGACTTATTTTATTGTTATAATCAAGCTCAATTTTAGGATCAATTTTTACAATCGGTTTTATTCGAAAAATAATTTACTATAGAGCCTGTTTAAGTTTTATTTATTGGCTCTCTTATGATGATTTTTGGTTACAACTTCGTTAAATTTTCATACAATAGCTCTGCTATTTTATAAAAATTCGCCTTGTTTCACTCAAAAATCCCCTAATAATAAATCTCAAAAATAAATTTTAAACAGGCTCTATATACTTCACAAAAAAATGATTTATATTATGGATAATAAATTACTAAAATTATTTTCAATTGAAAAAAGTACTTTTTATAGCCCATCAAGCTACTAGAACAGGGGCTCCATTGATATTATTGCATTTACTTAAATGGTTAAATAAAAACACTTCAGATTATCAGTTTGATATATTGATGTTAGATGGAGGGGGGATTAAAGACGATTTTGCTGCTGAATGTAATAATGTTTACCTGTATTCGGAACTTCATAAAGCTCCTAAATTTTCGATTGTTTTAAAAAAAAGACTTCTAACGAAATTAGGATTAAAACCAAAGAATAAGGAGCGTCTTTTTTTGGAAAAAATATCTCAAAATAAGTATGATTTAATTTATGCCAATACAATTTTATCGATACCTGTAGCTATAAAAATTAAAAGCATTATTCAGGATTCGAAATTAGTGCTACATGTTCATGAATTGAATACAGTAATTAAAATGGCTTTGCCTTCCTTTAAAGATTATTCTGGTCTTATTGATAGATTTATAGCAGTATCCAATAAAGTTAAAAATAATCTTGTTGAAAATTATAACGTTAATCCAAATTTAGTAAATGTTGTTCATGCGTTTGGATCATCAACAAGTCTGACACATAAATTAAAGGATAATGATACATTCATTGTAGGAGCCTCGGGGAGTGTTTATTGGGCAAAAGGGCATGATATTTTTATTCTTATAGCTAACCAATTTGTTAAAAAATATCCAAACTTAAAAATTAAGTTCGTTTGGGTTGGTGATCATTCTGAAAATAAAATTATTATTGAACAGGATATATTTAAATTAGGCTTAACTGATAAAGTGATTTTTGTTGGTGAGGTACATAATCCCGAAAAATATTATCAGGATTTTGATGTATTTCTCTTGACTTCTAGAGAAGATTCTTTTCCAATGGTTTGTATTGAAAACGCAAAACTTATGAATCCTATTATATGTTTTGAAAAGGCTTCAGGGACCGCGGAAATTATTGATAAGGGAGGTGGATGTGTTGTGCCTTATTTAGATATCAAAGCTATGGTTGAAAAAATTAAATTTTATTACGATAATCCAAATAAAAGAAAAGAAGATGGAGAAATGGCGCAACAGTTATTTTCGGAACTTTCTCCTGAGAAGATATGCCCATTACTTTATGAACAAATTGTTTCAATTTTAAAATAAGTGTTTTAAAATAAATGTTAGCAATAATAATTCCCTATTATAAACTTTCTTTTTTTGCGGAAACTATTCAATCGTTAGCCAGCCAAACTGATAAGCGGTTTAAGGTATATATTGGTGATGATGCCAGTGCTGAAGATTGCACTTTTTTGCTTGAACAGTTCAGAGGAAAATTCGATTTTAAATATCATCGATTCGAAAATAATTTGGGAGGAATTTCCCTTTCGAAACAGTGGGACCGTTGTATTGCTTTATCTGCTGAAGAAGAATGGATTATGATATTAGGTGATGATGATGTTTTAGAGGACACCGTAGTAGCTTCATGGTATGAGAATTATGTTTTTTTTAATGAAAAATCTAATTTAATTCGTTTTGCCACTAAGGTGATAAATGAAAAATCTGAAACTATTTCTAAGGTTTATAATCATCCTTTATGGGAAAAAGAATCCGATTTTTTTATTAGAAGTGAGAAAAAGCAAAGTAGAAGTTCCTTGTCTGAATATATTTTTTCTAGAAAATCGTATATCAAATATGGATTTTATGATTATCCTTTAGCTTGGGGAAGTGATTGTAAAGCTTGGTTAGAATTTCCTGATGCAAAATTAATATATACCATAAATGACAGTATTGTCCATTTTAGAATTTCAAATTTAAATATTTCAGGTCGTAAAGATAGTCAGGAACTAAAAGACAAAGCAAATATTCAATTGTTTAAAGATATTTTAACTAAAAAATTAAATTTGTTCAGTCATAATCAAAGATTAGATTTACTGATGATGTACGAATTAGCTATAAAAGAGAATAGAAAATTGGGTATGCAGGAATGGAGTTTTTTGATTAAATTATATATATATAATTTTAATTTTGTTTCCTTTTGTAAATGTATAAGACGCTTTTTTGTAAGTATTCTTGCATTAGATAAGAATCGGATTAAAATTGAGCTGATAAAGTAAAAACAGTTTTTATTGTTTTTCTTTAAAAAACACCTAATGTGTAGAGTACTTTTAAATACAGAAAAAATAAATTTGATTTTAGAATAGTATTTTTCAGTGACAGAATTATTTTCACAGAACAATATAAAATCACAATAATCATCAATAATGAAAAATACATTAGCTCCAATAGTTTTGTTTACTTATAATCGTCCTTTACATACACAACAGGTATTAGATTCTCTTTCAAAAAATGCAGAAGCAAAGGATAGTATTTTATACATATATTGTGACGGGTTGAAACATAATCCAGCTGATGAGGATTTAAATAAAATTGATGCAGTTAGAACCATTATAAAAAATGAAAACCGCTTTAAACAAATAATTACAGTTATTGCAGAAGAAAATAAAGGTTTAGAAAATTCAATTATAGATGGAGTTACTAATGTTATAAATACTCATGGAAAAGTTATTGTATTGGAGGATGATTTAATTGTGTCACCGTTTTTTATTGCCTACATGAATGACTCACTGGATAGATATGAAAATAACCTTGAGGTAGGACAAATAGGTGCATGCAATTTTTTTGCCTGTGGTAAAAATTATCCCAATTATTTTTTTGTTCCTTTACCAGATTGTTGGGGTTGGGCTACATGGAAAAACAGATGGGATTTTTTTAATCCAAATATTGAAGAATTATCACTTGAATTAAATAAGAATGAGGATAAAGCTTATGTTTTTAATGCCTATGGGGCATTTGATTTTATGGGTATGCTTTATGATCAGATTAAAAATAAAAGTACATCTTGGGATGTTAGATGGCAGGCGGTTTGTGTGTTAAAAGGCTGGTTAACTTTATATCCAAATCTTTCCATGAGCAATCATATCGAATCAGAAGATGCAACTCATGTTAATAAAAATATTATTCCGCCAATGGTAACTACAGCTCCTGTTTTTTATTCCGTTGACGTAAAAGAAGTTTCTAAAGTTATTAAAGCTTTTAAATTAGGATATTCGAAAAAAGGAGATTATTTTGGCAGGAGGAAAAAGAAAACTACAAAAGAAAAAATAAGAAGAGTAAAAAGAATGATTAGACCATTCATTCCCTCATTTGTTATTAATCTTTGGAAAAATTTTAAAAAATGATTGAAATAATCAACCACGCGGGCTTGCAGTTAGCTATAATCATTCGATCTGACTATAAAAAAGAGGGGATTGAATTTTTTACAAATGATGATGATTCCCAGCAGCTGGGATATATGAATAGAGATGAAGGCTACGTAATTCCTCCTCATAGGCATAATATAGTTCCTAGAGCGGTGCATTTAACACAAGAAGTTCTTTTTATTAGGAGCGGAAAAGTACGTGTTGATTTTTATGACAATGATCAAAATTATATACAGAGCACTGTTTTAGAAAAAGGAGACGTAATTCTACTTTCTGATGGCGGACATGGTTTCAAAATGCTTGAAAAATCTGAGATGATTGAAGTTAAGCAAGGTCCTTATTGCGGAGAAAGAGACAAAGTACGTTTTTTGCCTATAGATGAGAATCATTTAATTTTAAAATAATAATGACAAATTTTCAGCAGTATAGCAAGTATTACGATCTGCTCTATAAAGACAAAAATTATAGAGAAGAAAGCCATTATGTGATTGAAAAAATAAAAAGTTTTGCACCAAATGCCACACAGATTCTTGAACTAGGATCTGGAAGTGGCTCTCATGCAAATTATTTTTGTGAAGCTGGATTTGAAGTTACTGGTATTGAAAGAAGCCAGGAAATGACAGCGATTGCAAAAGCTAAAAAGATAATTGGCTTTAACCCTGTTGTAGGTGATATTTCTTCTTATGAGGTATCATCACAATTTGATGCTGCTATTTCGTTATTTCATGTCATTTCTTATTTAACAGAAAATGAAGCATTAATAAACTGTTTCAAAACAACTAATAAACAGCTGAATATCGGAGGCATTTTTATATTTGATATTTGGTATTCTCCAGCTGTTTATCATCTAAAACCCGAAACCCGAATTAAGCGTTTGGAGGATGATGAAATTGAAGTGGTTAGATTGACTGAATCTGAAATGGAATCTGATAAAAACGTGGTAGCTGTTAATTTTGAAGTTATCATCAAAGATAAAATAACTCAGGTTGCAGAAACTATTAAAGAAGAACACTTAATGAGGCATTTTTCTATTCCTGAAATTAAAATGTTAGCAGTATTAACTGGTTTTGAAGTATTGCAGGCAGAAGAGTTTTTAACTAGAAACAGTCCGTCTCAGGATACTTGGGGCGTATGTTTTGTATTAAAAAAAAATAAATTATGATACCAGTAAATACACCTCTTTTATCAGGAAATGAATTAAAATATGTTGCTGAATGTATTGAAACTGGCTGGATTTCGTCAGAAGGAGGTTATGTAACGCAATTTGAGACACAATTTGCCCAATATGTAAATAGAAATCACGGAATAGCAGTTGCGAATGGATCTGCTGCTTTGGATATAGCGGTAAAAGCCTTAGGAGTAGGAAAAGGCGATGAGGTTATAATGCCTGCTTTTACAATTATTTCTCCTGCTCAGTCAATTGTTACCGCAGGAGCTATACCAGTTTTGGTAGATAGTGATCCTATTACCTGGAACATGGATGTAACTCAAATTGAAGCCAAAATTACTTCTAAAACTAAGGCAATACTTGTCGTTCATATTTATGGACTGCCAGTTGATATGGATCCTGTTTTAGCATTATGTGAGAAATATAATTTAAAACTGATTGAAGATGCTGCCGAAATGCACGGACAAACCTATAAAGGTAAAATGTGCGGCAGTTTTGGGGATATAAGTATTTTTAGTTTTTATCCTAATAAGCATATTACGACTGGAGAAGGCGGTATGATTGTTTGTAATAATGATGAGGCTGCTGAAAAGTGTAAAAAACTTCGAAATTTAGCATTCGAACCACAAGGAAGACGATTTATTCATTATGAGCTTGGCTGGAATTATAGAATGACTAATCTTCAGGCAGCTTTGGGTGTGGCACAATTGGAGAAAATGGAATTTCATATTCAGAGAAAAAGAGAAATTGGTAATTTATATAGCAAAGGGCTGAAAGAACTTAGGGGGTTTCAATTACCATTAGTAAATACTGAGTATGCAGAAAATATTTATTGGGTTTTTGGACTGACAGCCGACACTGAAGAGCAAAAAGAAGTAATGGTAAAAAAACTAAGCGATGCAAAAATTGGCACGCGTCCTTTTTTTTGGTGTATGCATGAACAGCCCGTTTTTCAAAAGATGGGTTTGTTTAAGAATGAAAGTTATCCAGCAGCCGAAAAATTAGCTAGAAATGGTTTTTATATTCCAAGCGGATTGGGATTGACTAATGAGGAGATTGCTGATGTAATAAATGTGATGATCAAGTAGTAAATGTCAAAAAAAATAGCAATAATTTTCTGGGATGGATGGTTAGGCGTTGCGCCAACTTTATTATCATTAATTGAGTATTTTTCAGAAAAAGAGAATCATATTTTTGTTTATTTAAGGGATGATAACGAATATGATTTGTCAATAATAGAAACATTTGATAAGAATAACGTAACTTTTGAAAGGATTAAATCAAGAAGATCCAGTTTAAGAATAAAATTTATTCATAAACTGACTTTTGTTTTAAATAAATTGATAAACACTAATTTATTTTCTTTAAAAGCCCTTAGTTTTATAAAGAACAGCTTTCAAAACTTAGAACCTTATATTTACATAAATAATTTTTCAAGACAAATAAAAAAAAATAAAGAAGACTTTTTTGATGTGACATTTTGTGTCGATTCAATTGGTCTTTTTGCTTATGAAAAAAGTAAAATAAACTCAAAAAAGATAGTAAATTTATCTCTGGAGATATCATATGATTTAAAGAAAAAAAGTAATTGGTTAAATATGATTCTTAAGAAGAATGAAAGAAATTATTTAAAAGGAAAAATTTCATTTACTCTAATACAAGATCATTTTAGATGGCAGATTTATAAGAGAATTAATAATATTTTAGACGATAACTTTGTATTACTGCCTAATTCTATTAGAATGAATTTAGAAAATGAAAAAATTAAAAAGAGTAATTTTTTCTACAAGAAGTTCAATTTGGATACTGAAACTTTAATTGTTCTTTCTGCCGGTATGATTTGTGATGAAGTATGCAGTTTTGAAATTGCTCAAGCTGTTGGTAATTATAGTTTTAAGAATAAAACAAAAATTATTTTTCATAATAGACTGAAAAATGGTGAGGAGGATCCGTATTTAGATAAAGTAAGAACTGCAGGAAAAGAAAATATTTGTTTATCGCTGGATCCAGTATTGTTTTCTGAATTACATACAGTATTTAATTCTGCGCAAATTGGGTTAGTGATTTACAATACAAATAATACTGATGAAAATTATAATGCAATTGGAGCAGCTTCTGGCAAATTATACCAATATTTAAAATATGGTCTTCCTTTAATAGCTTCAAATACAGGTGGATTAAGGGAGCTGGTGCTGGAAAATAACTTAGGTGTAATTGTAGATACCCCTTCAGACATCCCTTCAGCTATCGAAAAAATTACTTCAAATTACAACTGGTATAGTGATAATGCAAAAATAGCTTTTGAACAAAAATTGAACATTGACATCTTTTTAAAAAAAATCGATAAATTAATTTAGGATTATGCTGAATAAATTATATTGAATTAGCATATGGCATAGGATGAGATACATTGTATTTTATAGAGGAGAAGTAAGAACATGAATAATTGGTATTTAAATAAATGATACAGCCTAAATTATCAATCATTACAATTAATTATAATAACGCCAAAGGTTTAGACGCAACTATAAAATCTGTTATTACTCAGACTTACCTAGATTTTGAATTTTTGATTGTTGATGGTGATTCTACTGATAGGAGTAAAGATGTAATTAATCAATATTCGACTAGCATCAATTATCATATAAGCGAACCAGATACGGGTATTTATAATGCCATGAATAAAGGTATAAAAGCTTCTAAAGGAGAATATCTTTTATTTCTTAATAGTGGTGATGTTCTAAATGGTATGACTGCAGTTAATGATTTTGTAAATAATATTGATTTTGCAGGTGATATTATTTATGGAGATTATAAATTTCAAACTGGAGGGAAAATATTCCCAGATAATTTATCTCCGTTATTTTTTGTCCGTACTTCATTACCGCACCAAAGTACGTTGTTTAAAAGAGAAGTTTTTGATAAAATGGGGCTGTACGATGAGCGTTATAAAGTAGTTGCAGACAGAGCTTTCTATATCAAATGTTTTTTAAGTAATCAGTTTATTTTTAAACACATTAATTATCCATTAACTGTTTTCGATTTATCAGGAGTAAGTAATGATCCGCGACATAATGAAAAGCATTTATTAGAAAGTGAGAGTATGTTTCGAGAATATTATGGATTATATTTTGATGACTACAAAAATATGCTCCGTATGCATAGCGAGCTGAATCAGGCTAAAAGAGAAACTCTTTTAGGAATTTTTAACCGTATAATACAAAGAATAAGGAAAGTATGCGGTATCCGTTAGTAAGTGTGATTATACCAACATATAAAAGAACTGATTATTTAAAATTGACACTTCAAAGCGTCTTAAATCAGACTTTTAAGGATTTTGAAATTATTGTTGTTGATGACGGTACACCAAATGATGAAAATTTCTTTTTATGCCAGACATTTGATAAAGTAAGATACATAAAAATTGAAAACTCAGGGGGACCAGCCAAACCCAGAAATGTTGGAATTCGTGAGGCAAAAGGAAAGTATATTGCTTTTGTGGATGATGATGATTTGTGGCTTCCTTATAAATTAGAGAAGCAGGTGACCGTGTTAGAAAATAATCCAGACTTTGGTCTGGTTCATTGTTGTTGTGAGGTTATTGATGAGGATGGTATTGCGGGAAATACAATTGTTGGACGACCTGGAACACCCGAAGTAAAACATGGGGATGTTTTAATGCGAATGATGGGGAATTGGACTGTTATGATGTCAACTCCATTAGTTAGAATTCAGATTATTAAAAATATTGGTTTTTTTAATGAAAAAATGCCTTCAGCAGGAGAAGATACTGAGTTTTGGACACGCTGTTCTTTTGAAACAAAATTTTATTATCTTGATGAACCATTAGTACAATACAGGATACATTCTCATAATCTTTCTGAAGATAAATTTAAGTATTTGGAATTACCAAAATATTTGAAAAAAATTGTAATAGATAAATACAATTCAGGAAAAATAGATAAAAAAGAATTTGACATTTTATTGAATTTTATTTGTCAGTATCAATTAAAAATGGCGAAAGTGAATTTATTAATAACTCTGAAAAATGTATTTAAATTAGATTTGTATTGGATGTTTAAAGCTAATAATTTAAAGCTGTTGGCGTATATATTGTTTTTTAAAAAATAAAAATGAGAGTAGGTATTAACCCTAATAAGGATAAACATCAAGAACCCAATGATTTTTTTCATCAAGTGGTTATCCCTGTATATATTCCCAATCATGAGGGGTATTTCAGAGATAGCTTTAAGATATTAAAATATTGTTTAGAATCTCTTTTTAAAACGTGTCATCCAAAAACTTATCTTGTTATTGTAAATAACGGAAGCAGTATTGAAGTTATTAATTACTTAGATGATTTATATAAGGAAGGGAAAATACAAGAATTGATTCACACGTCAGCTATAGGAAAATTAAATGCTATTTTGAAAGGTATTGCTGGACATAATTTTGATTTGATTACGATTAGCGATGCCGATGTTCTTTTTTTGAATGATTGGCAGAAAGAAACTTATGATGTTTTTGAAAATTTTAGAAAGACAGGCGTAGTTAGTCCTGTTCCTTCTTCAAAAATGTTAAAACAATTTACAGAGAATATTTATTTTGATAATATATTTTCTAAAAAGTTAAAATTTACTGAAACAAAAGACAAATTGGGTTTGCAAATGTTTGCTGAAAGTATTGGTAATATTGGACTGTATAAGGATATTCATTTGAATAAAAATTTGACAATCACTAATAATAATGTTAATGCCGTAATTGGGGCTGGTCATTTTATAGCTACTTACAGAGGTGAATGTTTTGATGGTATTAAAAAACGATTTTCATCTTATAGCCTAGGGGGTGATAGTGAGAAAACCTTGTTAGATAAGCCAGCTCAAGACAAAGGATATTGGAGGCTGTCAACTGCAGGCAATTATGCGTACCATATGGGAAATACATTTGAAGATTGGATGTTAGAAGCATTTTCTGCGATTAAAGAAAATAAAACTGAGATTAACATTCCAAATTATTTAACTAAAAATTCCAATACCTATTTAAGATACTTAGCTAAGTTTTTTTTTAAAGTAATTACCCGAAAAGTAATTTGGCAGTTATTTTTAAGATACAAAGGATTAACAAAAGACGAGGCAAAACAATATTAGCATGAGAGAATTTGTTAAAAAAATTTTGTTTTATTTTTTAAATACAGTTAAGGTAAATGAAAAAGTAACCGTATCTGGATTTTCAAGAGGTTTGCAAAATGTAATTTTTGAAGGAAAAAACGCAGTACCTGACAGATGTAATTTTTCTGGAAATATAAAAATAGGCTATGCTACGACTTTAGGTTATAATAATCAGCTGTCTGGAACCATTAGTATTGGAAGGTTTTGCCAGTTTGGAGCTGATGTAGCCTGTCATGCTACAAATCATCCTGTTTCTACAATGACAACTTATATTAATAAAAATTTATTTCAAGGAGAGCTTAAATTATTAAAAGAAGAAAATGAAATTGTTATGGGGAATGATGTTTGGATTGGTCATGGTGTAATTATAGTAGGGAATATTAATATAGGAAATGGAGCGATTTTAGCAGCGGGATCAGTTGTTACTAAGGATGTTGCTCCATATACCATAGTTGCCGGTGTTCCTGCAAAACCAATTGGAAAGCGTTTTTCGGAGTCCATTATTCAAGAAATTGAAACTTTACAATGGTGGAGTCTTTCTGAGCCAGAATTAGAAAAAATTAAACCTTTATTTTTCAAGGATTTTAAAAATAGGGATAGTATTTATGAATAAAACCATAGCCATAATTCCAGCGCGAGGAGGATCGAAGCGTATTCCAAAAAAGAATATTCAGATGTTTGGAGGAGTTCCTTTATTGGTACATTCTATACAATATGCATTAGCTAATAAGGAAATTATTGATGACGTTTATGTTTCGACTGATGATGAAACAATTAAAAATATAGCGTTGGAAAATGGAGCTAAAGTAATTGAAAGACCGCAAATACTGTCTGGAGATTTTGAACCTACAGTTTCAGCATTGAAACATGTTTTGGAATCTGTAAAAACGGATGTTAAAAATGTTATCTTATTACAGCCCACAAATCCGTTGCGCCCTCAGAATTTATTAAAAGAAATTTTTGAGAAATATCTAAAGGAGAATTTAGATAGTTTGTTTACGGTTTCTAGAGATTATCATAAATTTGGTAAAATTATAAATAGTAAGTTTATCCCTTTTAATTATTCTATAGGTCAAAGAAGTCAAGATTTAGAAGCTCTTTATTTTGAGAACGGGTTATTATATATTACAAAAGCCTCTTTGATATTAAAAGATATTATTATTTCAGAAAATGCTTTTCCATTTGAAGTTAATCATATTTTTTCCAATGTTGATATTGATACTCTAGAAGATTTGGAGTATGCGGAGTATTTGTATCAAAAAAAACAAATTTTAAATTCTACAAAATGAATCCATATATAGAAATAGCAGGACGTAAAATAGGGTCTGATTACCCACCATTGGTCATTGCTGAAATAGGTATTAACCATGAGGGCTCATTAGAAACAGCCAAAAAAATGGTTGATGCTGCGCAGAGAGCAGGAGTTGAAGTTCTCAAACATCAAACACATATTGTCCAAGACGAAATGTCCGGAGCTGCCAAAAAAGTAATTCCTGGCAATGCAGATGTTTCAATTTATGAAATTATGGAGCGCTGTTCGTTAAATGAAACCGATGAATTAGAATTAAAGAATTATGTCGAGAGTAAAGGCATGATTTTTATTTCGACCCCATTTTCCCGCGCAGCAGCCGAGAGATTGAAAAAATTTGATATTCCAGCTTATAAAATTGGATCTGGCGAATGCAATAATTATCCTTTATTGGAACATATTGCTTCTTTTGGGAAACCTGTTATATTAAGTACTGGAATGAATACTATTGAAAGTATTAGCAAAGCGGTTGCTATTTTTGACAAACATGCAGTTCCAGTTGCGTTGTTACATACTACCAATTTGTATCCAACACCTATTCATTTGGTGCGTTTTGGTGCGATGATAGAAATGCATAATGCTTTCCCTAATAAAGTCTTTGGTTTGTCGGATCATACTTTAAATAATAATGCTTGTTTGGGCGCAGTGGCTCTAGGAGCAAGTATTTTGGAACGACATTTTACAGATACAATGCAGCGTACAGGACCAGATATTATATGCAGTATGGATGAGCGAACCTCGAAAGAACTTATTGTAAGTTCAAATGAAATTTGGCAAATGCGTGGTGGAATTAAAAAACCTGCACTAGAGGAGCAAGTGACTATTGATTTTGCTTTTGCCACAGTTTGTGCTACAGCCGATATAAAGAAAGGGGAGCAGTTCACGAAAGAGAATATTTGGGTGAAACGTCCAGGAACCGGAAAGATTCTGGCGGAGCATTTTGATAAAATTTTGGGAAAAATTGCAACGAGAACTATTATTAATGATGAGCAATTAGATTTTTCTGATTTTGAATAGAATAAAAAAAATCCTTTTCCTAACTGGAACACGGGCCGATTTTGGGAAAATAAAATCATTGATTTCGATTTTGGAACAACAACCCCAATTTGAGGTTTTTGTAGCTGTAACTGGTATGCATTTACAGGAAGAGTATGGCTATACCTTGTTGGAAATTCAGCGTTGTGGATATAAAAACATTCATACTTTTAAAAATCATACCCATGAAACGACGATGGATTTGACATTGGCAAGAACTATCGAAGGACTTTCAAGTTATGTAAAAAATGTAGAGCCGAATTTAATTCTTGTACATGGTGATCGAGTGGAAACTTTAGCAGGAGCCATTGTGGGATCACTGAATAATATTCTTGTGGCTCACATTGAAGGAGGAGAAATATCAGGGACAGTAGATGAATTGATTCGGCATAGCGTAAGCAAATTGAGCCATATTCATTTTGTTTCAAATGCGGAAGCGGCCAATAGGCTAAAACAAATGGGAGAGATAGCAGAATCAATTTTTACAATTGGTTCGCCAGATATTGATGTTATGTTTTCTGACAAACTGCCTGTTCTGTCTGTCGCAAAAGAGTATTATCAAATTGATTTTGATTTATTTGCAATTGTAATGTTCCATCCAGTAACAACAGAAATTGATTCAATGGAAGATTATGCATCCAATTTTGTAGAAGCGTTATTAGCGGATACACATAATTACGTTGTCGTTTTTCCTAATAATGACTTGGGAAGCCAAATAATTTTGAATGCTTATAAACGTTTAAAAGGGAATTCGCGTTTTAGAATTTTTCCATCATTGCGATTTGAATATTTTTTGACATTATTGAAAAATTGCCAATTCATTATTGGAAATAGCAGTGCTGGAATACGGGAAGCTCCTTATTATGGGATTCCGATTATCAATATTGGTACCCGTCAGCAAAATAGGGCTGTTCATGCAGATATCGTGAATGTTGATTATGAATTGAAAAATATTTCTGAAGCCTTAAGGGTAATTGATTCCCACTATATACAACAAACAGAAGCTGATTTTGGACAGGGTAATAGTGCTCAATTATTTTTGGAGTTTCTTCAAAAAGAGAATCTTTGGCAAATGAATCATCAGAAACAATTTAGGGATAGATAATTTGGAAATAATATTTCTGTAGTATTCTCAAATTATTTTATACAAAAACTTTCTAATGGATTTGAGAATAATTTAAAGCCGTTATTTATAAAGAATAATCCTTTTCTTTGCACATTTAAAATTTAGAATACAATTTTTTTTAAATAACCTATGTTTTTCAATTCTCTGGCTTTTGCTGTTTTTTTACCAATCGTTTTTATTTTGTATTGGTTTGTTTTCAATAAAACCAAAAGCAACCAAAATGCTTTATTAATTGCTGCCAGTTATTATTTTTATTCTTGCTGGGATTGGCGTTTTTTGTTTTTACTGGTTTTTTCTACTTTTCTGGATTATTACACGGGTATTCGAATTGAGAAAAGCCAGACAGAAAAAAGCCGAAATTTTTGGTTTTGGCTTAGTATTTTAGTGAATTTAGGATTTTTAGGGATTTTTAAATACTATAATTTTTTTGCAGCTTCTTTTTCAGGTTTATTAAATTCAGCTGGAGTAAAAGCGGGTCCAATATTATTAGATGTAATTCTTCCTGTTGGAATTTCATTTTATACTTTTCATGGGCTATCATATGTAATTGATATCTATTATAAGCGTATCAAAGCCGAATATAATTTTGTTGATTATTCTTTGTTTGTCAGTTATTTTCCGCTCTTGGTTGCAGGACCTATAGAAAGAGCGACACATTTATTGCCAGAAATAAAAGTTAAACGGGAATTTGATTTAGAGAAAGCAAAAGAGGGTGTTTGTCAGATAATCTGGGGATTGGTTAAAAAAGTGGTTATTGCCGATACCTGTGCAACGTATGCCAATGCTATTTTTGACAACTATGCTTCCATGAATTCCATGTCACTTATTTTAGGAGTCGTTTATTTTGCTTTTCAAATTTATGGAGACTTTTCAGGGTATTCGGATATGGCATTGGGAATGTCAAAATTGTTCGGATTGGATTTATTGCGCAATTTTAATTATCCATATTTTTCGCGTGATATTGCTGAGTTTTGGCGTCGTTGGCATATTTCGCTTTCGTCTTGGTTTCGGGATTATTTGTACATTCCTTTAGGCGGAAGCAAAGGTGGTATTTGGATGAAAATTAGAAACACCTTTATCATTTTTGTAGTCAGCGGATTTTGGCATGGAGCCAATTGGACTTATGTTTTTTGGGGATTTATAAATGCTGTCTATTTCCTGCCTTTACTTTTGTCTAACAGTAACCGAAATAATATGGATACTGTACAGCTGAAATTTAATTTTGATTCTGTAAAAGTAATTATAAGCATTCTGTATACTTTCTTGCTGACTTGTATAGCCTGGGTGTTTTTTAGGGCCAAAACTATAACTGATGCAATATTGTATTTAAAACGTATTATTGCAGATAGAAATTTTAATTCTCAATATTTAGTAAATGAACGTTACAATTATGAATTGCTCATAATGGTTGTTTTTTTTATTTTGGTTGAATGGAATAATCGCAGTAAAACAGAGCCTTTGTCAGGAAAAAGAAGTATGCTGAAAATAGCTTTGGCAATTATGACAATAATAGCTTTTGGGACTTATTCAGATTATAAAGAATTTATATATTTCCAGTTTTAATGAAGCATTTTTTAATTTATACAGCCAAAATTATTCTTATAATATTTTTAATAGCAGTTTTACTGGATGGGTTGTACACAATCGCCTTTATGCATTCTAAAAATCGAGGTAAAATAGAAACTGTTATAAATTCTAAAGCAGAAAAGTATGATGTAATAATTTTAGGGTCTTCCCGTGCCAATAATCATTTTGTGACACAGATGTTTGAGGATAAAGGTTTGAAAACCTTTAATTATGGAATGAGCGGAGGTCATTTGTTTGAGGCATCATTACTGTTGAAGTTAATGATTGAAAGAAAGTATATAATCAAAAATATTATTTTGGAGGCCGATTTAAATCTTTCAAATAATAAAGAGTCGGAGGGCATATCTGCTAAATTTCTGCCCTATATTCATAATTCAGATATAATAAAAAAACATTTTCAAAATGAAGAGGATTTCAATGAACTGTTTTATATTCCATTTTACAGATATATAAAATATGACGGGAAAATAGGTTTTAGAGAGGTTTATAAAATCGTAAAAGATGAAAAGACTAGTTCTTTAGATAATTTAGGATATTATCCTTTAATCAAGCACAAAAAGGGGAACATGAAAAACAATATTACTGCTCTAAATCCTTTAAAGCATAATAAATATTATGAAGAGATTAAAAATATTTGTAATATCAATAAGATTAACTTTATCGCTGTAATGACACCAATGTGTGAAAATGTAAAAGGAATGAATTATTTTGATAAAATAAAAAAGACATATCCAGAAATTCATAATTATGAAAATGTTGTGATTGAGGACAAATATTTTTCGTCTTGCGGACATATGAATGATCAAGGAGCTAAGCTGTTTACTGCAAGGATAATTAATGATTTTTTTAAAATAACAGTTAAAAAATAGATCAATTTACATGGAAGAAAAAAATAAGATTTTATTGTTATTTCCAGATGGAGTTGGCATCAGAAATTATCTTTATTCAAAAGTGTTTAAAGAAACAAAAAATGATTTAGTTCTGTTTCATAATTTTGATCCGGAAACTATAACAGCCATTAAACAGAACACTTCAATTAGTGATTCAATTACCATTCCTGTATATAATGAGTCTGTTAAAGAGAAGTTTTTGAGAGAATTAATCTGTCTTTCCAGATTGTATTATAATGCTGAAATAGTTAGTAATAAAGCGATATTGGCATATTGGAATTGGAATCAAAAGACATTTTCAAAAAAAATATTTTATAAGTTAATTCAAAGAATAGTTCCTTTTTATAAAAATTATTCTAAGATTTTAAAATTAGAAAGAAAGTATCAAAAAATAATCCGCCAAAATCCTTTTTATGATGAGGTGAAAAATATTTTAAAGAAAGTGAAACCAAGGGTTGTTTTTTGTTCTCACCAACGATCCTTGAAAGCTGCAACGATTTTTGCTGCAGCTACCGATTTAGGAATTACAACCACAACTGTAATTTATTCCTGGGATAATCTGCCTAAGGCTAGAATGGCTCTTGTTGCAGATAATTATTTGGTTTGGTCTGAGTATATGAAAAAAGAAATGGGATTGTATTATCCTGAAATTTCGCCTAAAAGTATTCATATTACGGGGAGTCCTCAATTTGAGTTTTATCAAGATAAAAGCAATATAATTGAAAAGGAAGTTTTCTATAAGAAATATGATTTAGATCCAAATAAAAAAATCATCTGTTTTTCGGGTGACGATACCTTAACATCTCCAGATGATCCAAGCTATTTAAAAGATATTGCCAAAGAAATTACAAAAGCAAATCTGCAGGATGAATATCAAATTTTATTGAGAAGATGTCCAGTGGATTTTTCGGGAAGATTTGAATCTGTTGTAAATGAGTATAAAGATTTAATAAAAGAAGCCACTCCTTTATGGCACATTAATGCTTCAAAGGAATGGAGTGCTATTTATCCGTCCTTTGATGATGTAAAATTATTGGTAAGTACCGCTTTTTATTCTGATGTAGTTGTTAATGTAGGTTCAACAATGGCTTTTGATTTTGCTATGTTTAGTAAACCGTGTGTGTTTATTAATTATGACCAAGAAAATAAGAAGGTAAAAGATTGGTCCGTAAAGACTATTTATCAGTTCCAGCATTTTAGAAGTATGCCAAATAAGAATGCAGTTATCTGGCTGAATAGCAAAGAAGAAATTATTGAAAAGGTGATTATTCAAAAAAACAGTAGTTTGGAAATGAATCGATGGAAAGAAATCGTGCTGGAAGATTATAAAACGGCTTCACTTACTATACGTAAAACATTAAATTAATTCAATAATGCATATCTGTTTTTTAATAAACGAATATCCAAAAGAAGGATTCCCTCATGGTGGAATAGGTAGTTTTACAAAAACATTAGCCGTAGAATTGGTTAAAAATGGTATTACAGTTTCAATAGTTGGGATAAATTATACAAAGAATGATGAGGTGGATATAGCAGACGGCGTTACCATTTATAGATTGAAAAAAAGCAATATAAAAGGTCTTTCTTGGTATTTTAATTCCAGAGTAATCAATAAAAAAATCAAAGAAATTCATAGAGACAATCCCATAGATATTGTTGAAGCATCGGAACTTGGTCTAGCTTTTATTTCAAAAATAAAAAATATTAAATACATTATCAGACTTCATGGAGGCCATCATTTTTTTGCCGAAAGCGAAAAGAGAAAAATTAATAAATGGAAAGGATTTCAAGAAAAAAGATCTTTTAAAAAAAGTGACGTTTTTGTCGCTGTTTCTCAGTATGTAAAAAGTCATACTGAAAAATATTTGAGTTACAATGGAAAACGTGTCTGTTATATTAATAATCTAATTAATACTGAATTTTTTAAACCAGCTGAAAAAACACTATCTGATCTGAAAATTGTTTTTGCTGGTACGGTTTGTGAAAAAAAAGGAATACGCCAATTAATACAGGCTTTTCCAATTGTAAAAAAACAATATCCGAATGTAACTTTGGAAATTTATGGAAGAGACTGGTTTTTTCCAGATAAGAGTTCTTATATTCAAATGCTAAAAGAGAAAGAATTACCTCAATTAGGAGAAAATGTAAAAGATATTCGTTTTCATGGCACTGTTGCTTATAATGAGATTCCGCTGGCTTATGCAGAAGCTTCGGTATGCGTATTTCCGTCTCATATGGAAACTCAGGGTTTAGTAGCTCCAGAAGCAATGGCTATGGAAAAAGCAGTTGTTTTTACAAGATTAGGGCCTGGTCCTGAGGCTATAAAAAATTATGAAACCGGTTTGTTATGCGATCCTTATAATCCAGATGATATTGCTGAAAAGATTTTGTGGGTTTTTTCTAATAAAGAAAAGGCAGAACAAATGGGTAAAACAGCTAGAGAGTTTGTGATTAAAAAATATGGATTGAATAATATTGTCAGTAAGAATATTGATTTCTATCGATATGAAGTCATCAAAAAACTTGATTAAAAAATAATTAAATAAATGTACCACAGTTTTGTGGCAGAGGCAAACAGGTTTCTGAGTTGTATTTTTTTAAAATTTATTTTGAAATAGCTTAAAAATGCAAATGGTTATTTTGAATTTAATGTTGGTAAAGTTTGCTGTTTAATAAATTAAAAATTAAAAATGAAATCTAAAGATGCAATTTTAGAAACGAACGTAAAGCAAAAGGAATTTTACAATACTAAAAATAAAAATTTTGTTACTTGGGTATGGTCCAGATTTAGAAATGGAGTTTTAAATAGAATAAAAAAAAGTATTGGAGTTCAGGATCAATCGTATGTTTTGCATAAACAGTGGTTTGGAGATTTATCATCTAAAAAAGTGTTAGATCTGGGGTGTTTTTCTGGAAATTATTGGTCAATATACTTAGCAGAAAATTCAAAAGAATATTTAGGGATTGATTTAAGTGATATTGCAATCAAAAAATTAAACGAAAGGATTCAGCATTTACCTCACGCGAGAGCAGAGGCAATTGATTTTCTTTCGGATGATTTCACTTTTGATAATTTTGATTTAATTTATGCTTATGGAGTTTTACATCATTTTAAAGATATCAATATTTTAATAGATAGATTGAATGAAAAACTGGCTTCGGAAGGAGAAATTATAAGTTATGACCCGCTTGAAACAAGTTTTCCTGTAAAGTTAGTAAGGACACTATATAGGCCTTTTCAATCTGATGCTGCTTGGGAATGGCCATTTACGAAAAAAACTTTTTATCAGTTTCAAAATTCTTTTGATATAATTGAAAGAAGAGGCATTTTAGGGAAATCAAAATGGATAGCCATGATAAATGTATTACCAATTTCTGAAAAAAAAAAGAAAGAAATTGGGCAAAAATGGCACAATTATGACTGGAGCAATTCTAAAACATCAGATTCAGTTTTATTTGACTGTATGCATTTGACAATGTTGATGAAGAAAAAAAAATAATCTGGATTTATTTCAGTTGATAATAACTGATTAAAAGATCAAAAAATTTTTTTGATTTTGTTCCAGTTTGTTGAAAATATTGCATATATCTTCTTTTGAGATAACACTTTTTGTAACAAAATTCAAAATTAAATGAAATGAAATTAGCTATAATTACTCATGTAATCCATAAGCATGATCAACATCAGTATTTAGGTTATGCTCCTTATATTCATGAAATGAATATGTGGATTAAAACTATGGATGAAGTGATTGTAGTTGCTCCATTGAATTATGAAGTACCCACAGCAATTGATTATCCTTATCAGCATTCTAAAATCAAGTTCCTTCAAGTTCCTTCTTTTTCTTTAATTTCAATTCGTCAGCTTTTTAGAACAATATTACTATTACCTAAACTAATTTGGGTCATTTTTCAAGCCATGTGTGAAGCAGATCATATTCATTTGCGTTGTCCTGGCAATATTGGTCTCTTAGGATGTCTGATACAAATTTTGTTCCCTAGTAAAAAAAAAACGGCGAAATATGCAGGAAATTGGGATCCAGAATCTAAACAACCGTGGAGTTATCGTTTGCAGCAATGGATTTTGACTAATACTTTTTTGACTAGAAATATGCAGGTATTGGTTTATGGAGAATGGAAAAATCAGTCTAAAAATATTGTCCCATTTTATACTGCAACGTATTCAGCATCAGATAAAAAAATGTTCCAAGAAAAGTCGCTGACTGAATTTATTCATTTTATTTTTGTTGGGACATTGGTAAAAGGAAAAAATCCACTATATGCAGTACAATTAGTAGAAGAATTATTTAAAAAAGGTCATTTGGTTCATTTAGATTTATACGGTGAAGGAATCGAGCGGGAGCGCCTAGAACGTTATATACTAGAATCTAATTTGGAGAAAGTGATTGAGTTAAAAGGGAATCAATCCAAGGATATTGTAAAGATAGGATATCAAAACAGCCATTTTGTTATTTTGCCTTCCAAAAGTGAAGGCTGGCCTAAGGCAATAGCGGAGGGAATGTTTTGGGGGTGTGTTCCAATCGCTACACCAGTATCCTGCGTGCCTTTTATGTTAGATTTTGGAAATAGGGGATTGCAATTGCAAATGGATTTGAAACATGATGTACAACAATTGGAAGTTTTATTAAAAGATAGATCAGACTTTGCAACCAAAGCACGGAAGGCTTATGATTGGTCAACGAAATATACTGTTGATATTTTTGAAACTGAAATAAGAAAGATGTTATTGCTATGAGAATTATTCAATTAATTGATTCATTAGATGCTGGAGGTGCAGAACGTATGGCAGTCAGTTATGCTAATGCCTTGGCTGATATAATTGAATTTTCAGGACTAGTTACAACTCGAAAGGAAGGAGCATTGTTACATCAGATTCATCCAAAAGTGTCGTATTTATTTTTAAAAAAAAGTAAAAAAATTGACATTGAAAGTCTTTTAAGATTACGATCCTTTGTACTGAAAAATAAGATAACCCATATTCATGCGCATAGTACTTCTTTTTTCTTAGCTTTTTTATTAAAATCAATTTTACCCTCTGTAAAGTTGATTTGGCATTATCATTATGGAAATAATCAAACGTTATCTAAAAATAGAGTTCTGATTTTTAGGATTGTGATGCCTTTTTTTAGCGGAGTAATTGCCGTTAATCAAAATCTTAAATACTGGATTGAAAATAATTTAAAATCTAAAACAGTTATCTATTTGCCTAATTTTCCAATAAAGGATAATACTGTTGTTAAGAATACTATTATAAAGGGGATTAAAGGTAAACAGATAGTATCTTTGGCAAATCTTCGAGAAGATAAAAATCATTTTTTGCTGTTGGAAGTGGCTCAGAAACTGAAAGAATCTCATTCGGAATGGACATTTCATTTGATTGGAAAAGATTTTGATGATAATTATTCTAAACAAATAAAAAGCCTGATTTTAGATTTTAATCTGAGTAAGAATGTCTTTTTGTATGGTTCCAAACAAGATGTAGAAAACATACTCAATCAAGCATCTATTGCAATTTTGACCTCACAATCTGAAGGATTGCCAGTAGCTCTTTTAGAATATGGCCTATATAAAAAAGCAGTCGTTGTTACGAGTGTAGGCGAAATTCCTTCAATTGTAAAAGCGAGACAAAATGGGTTTATAGTTGATGCAGATAGACCAGATTTGTTTTATAAATATTTGGTAGCTTTAATAGAGAATGATAATATGCGAAAAGACTTTGGTGAAACTCTTTTTAATACAATACAAGCCAATTATACCGCTGAAAGCGTTATGAAAAAATATATAAATTGGCTACAAGCCCATTAATATGAAGAAAGAAGAATTGTATTATATATACTTATTGTTGTTTCATGCTTTGCTTGGAGTATTGTTATTTGTATTGCCTTTTGTTTCAAAAATATGTACATTAACGATATTTAGTTTTGGAATTTATTATATAGTTAAGACAAAAAACAAGAATAATGAAGTTCTTATTTTGTCTGCGTATGTAGTAAGCATTGAAGTGCTTTTAAGGATGACTGATGGAATTTTTTTTAATGAATTTGGTAAATATGCTATTCTTATTTTTATGTTTTTAGGAATGATTTATTCAGGATTCTCTAAAAATGCATTGTTGTATTGGATGTTTTTACTGTTATTGATTCCTAGCGTTATTTTGGCCACACTAACCTTGGATTTTGGAACGGATATCAGAAAGGCAATTGCATTTAATTTATCAGGACCTGTTTGTTTAGCATTTTGTTCAATATATTCTTATCAAAGGAAAATGTCATTTGACCGGTTAATGGGAGTAGTAACAGCATTTTCTTTACCTTTAGTTGCTGTTGCTGTTTATTTGTTTTTATATACACCAAGTGTAAGAGCTGTAGTAACAGGGACTCAATCCAATTTTGAAACTTCTGGCGGTTTTGGACCCAATCAAGTATCTACTATATTAGGATTAGGAGTTTTTATATTTTTTGTGCAGTTGGTTCTGAATTCTAAAAGCAGATTAATACAGCTAATTAATGGGGGATTTGTACTGGTTTTTGCATTTAGAGGGATTGTAACTTTTTCTAGGGGTGGGATATTGACGGCAGTAATGATGATTTTTATGTTTTTGACGGTATTGTATTTTCAGGCTAATGGAAAAACAAAACCTAAAATAGGTATGATAATTATACTGTCATTTGTTGCAGGATTGGGGGTTTGGGGATATAGTTCTCTGCAGACAGGGGGTTTGATTAACAAGCGGTATGCCAATCAGGACGCAAGAGGGCGTGAAAAGAAAAGCCAATTGTCTGGTAGAGAAACTCTCATTGCTTCGGAAATGCAGATGTTTTGGGAGAATCCTATTTTAGGAGTAGGTGTGGGGAGGAATAAAGAAATCAGAGAAAAAGAAACAGGAATTGTATCGGCTTCACACAACGAAATCACTAGAATGCTGGCAGAACATGGTTCTCTTGGATTGATTGATTTAATTATTTTATTCTGTACTCCTATATTTTTATTTATGTTTAATAGACAGAATATTTTGGCTTTGTCTTTTTTAGTTTTTTGGCTGTTAACAATTAATCATGCTGCTATGAGATTAGCAGCACCAGCTTTTGTTTATGCACTTTCATTATTAAAAGTTTATACTGTTGAAAAACCTGCTGTATATAGGGAATAAATTATCTAAGCATGGAGTTACTCCTACTACTATTGAAACTCTTGGTCCCCTTTTGGAGCAAGAAGGTTTTAAACTGCGATATAGTTCTTCTCAGAAAAATCAGGTATTACGATTATTTGCTATGATATGCAGTATATTTCAATATAGAAAAGCTGATTATGTCCTTATTGATACTTATAGCACAACTAATTTTTGGTATGCTTTTGTCACTTCTCAATTGTGTCGCCTGTTAAAAATTAAATACATTCCTATTTTGCACGGTGGGAACTTAACAGTCCGATTGAGAAAGAATCCTAAAATTAGTAAAATGATTTTCAAACATTCCTTTCAGAATGTTGCTCCCTCTCTTTTTTTGCTCCATGAATTCAAAATCAAAGGATATGATAATGTAATTCATATTGCAAATGCAATCGAACTGGATAAGTATCCATTTTTAAAACGAGAAAAAGCATCTCCTAATTTACTGTGGGTTCGCTCTTTTGCTAAAATATACAATCCTATAATGGCTGTTGAAGTGTTTGCTTGTTTGAAACAGAAATATCCAGAAGCTACACTCTGTATGGTTGGACCTGAAAAAGATGGCAGCTTGTTAGAAACAAAAAAAAGAGCCGAAGAACTTAATGTTGAAGTTCTTTTTACAGGCAAATTGTCTAAGCAAGATTGGATTGATGCTTCTAAAAATTATTATGTTTTTATAAATACAACCCATTTTGACAACATGCCTGTTAGCGTGATAGAAGCAATGTCCTTAGGTTTAGCCGTTGTTTCTACTGATGTTGGAGGTATACCATTTTTATTAGAAAACGAAAAAGACTCATTATTGATTCCGGATAAGGATGTTAATAAAATGACTCATGCTATAGTTAGATTAATTCAAGAACCGGCTTTATTTAGCAAAATTACCTCTGAAGCAAGAAGAGAATCAGAACAATTTGAATGGCAGAAGGTTAAGCAGAAATGGCTGACAATTTTAAAATAAAAAAGGTTTGTTTTTTATATAATTATTAACTTGCAGCGAAATACAATTCCTGTTGATAATGAATGATTCAAAAAAGATGCATTTTGAAATATCTGAGCGTAAACTGCTTTTACGTTTTTTTGATGTAGTATTTGTATTTTTTGGATTATATTGTTTGAGTTTTGTTTCAGACTTTGATTATTTCCAATATTTAGTAACAAATTACTCTTGGATTATTGTTTTGGCCGTTTACATTAATGGATTTGGAGGTATTTTTGAAATGTACAACCTTCAGGTAGCAAGCAATAATTTTCAAGTACTGCGAAGTACAATTTTGACCACTACTTCTACGGTGTTGTTTTATTTATTAACACCGTTTTTCTCTCCTGAGTTGCCCAAAAACCGCTTGCAGTTACTCTTTTTTTATATTACTTTTTTTATAGCTTTATATGCATGGAGAATGATTTATCTTCATTTTTTAGCATCTAACAGGTTTGTCCAAAATGCAGTTTTGGTATGTGATAAGGATCAGGTGAAAGAACTTGTTTCAGGATTAGAAAGCGTCGACCCTCATTATAAAATTATCGGATATATTAATCTTGACAGTGATTCAGCTTCCGATTTTGAAATTCAATATGTGAGACATATTGAAATAAAGAACTTAATTTCATTTGTAGCTAAAAATGGTATTTCTGAAATAGTGGTGGCTTCTCAAAAAACAGATGGAATCACTACTGATTTATATCATCAGCTGCTTAAACTGCTGGAATCTGGTAAGAGTATTCGAGAATATACACAAGTATATGAAAGTAAAACGCAGCGTATTCCGGTTCAGTATATTTCTAGGGATTTTTATCGGTTTTTTCCATTTAGCCGCAGTAATCAAAACAAATTATATTTGATGTTTATACGGTTTTTTGAAATTCTTTTGTCATTAATCGGATTGAGTTTTGGACTTGTTTTAATTCCAATAATTCTTATTGGTAATGCTTTCTGGAACAAAGGGGACTTGTTTTACACTCAAAAACGAGTAGGTAAAGATGGTGTTATTTTCAAAATAATTAAATTTAGGACGATGGTCAAGAATGCCGAAAAAGGGGGGGCTGTTTTTGCTAAAGTTAATGATTCCAGAGTAACTAAATTTGGAAAGTTTTTAAGGAAAACCCGAATAGACGAGTTTCCGCAGTTTATCAATATTTTAAAAGGAGATATGGCTGTGATTGGACCAAGACCAGAAAGACCAGTATTTGTTAATGAAATTGCTCAAATTATGCCATTCTATGAAACACGTCATATTATTAAGCCAGGACTTACAGGCTGGGCACAGATTAATTATCCCTATGGTGTAAACTTAGAGGATAGTCTAATAAAACTGCAGTATGACTTATATTACATCAAACACAGAAGTGTTTATCTGGATTTGAATATTGCTTTTAAAACCGTTTCAACAGTTTTGTTCTATAGGGGGCAGTAATTTAAATAATTATTGGAATACGTTTTTTATTTCTAATAGCAATTCGGGATAGAACAAATAAATTGGTCAGTAATATCGGAGAAACAATGAGTAAATGAACTTTTGACAGCATTAATCCGCAATAAACTATTAGAAGCAGAATATTGAAAACAGATAATTTGTATGTCCATTTTGAGTTTTTTGTTTTCGCAAAATACAGTACGCCCAAAATAAAAGGACTGAATAAAAGGACGTTGTAGTTATATTCTAATTCCTGATGAAAAGAATAAAAGCCTAAAAAAACAAATAATAAACCCAATAAGGATATTATTGACAAATAAATATAATCAATACTTCTCTTGTTTATCAGAGTTACAAATCCTAAAATAAAAAGATAAGTATAACTGTTATTCCACCAGGAAGCTGGAGTTTCTTCTTCAAAATTTAATATTGTTTTGTTCTCTTTGCATAAAGGCTGATTTTTATATCGAATGTGTTTTAAACTTTCCTGAAGCTCAAAAGGCAGGAATATTTTTGTTCCCACTTGATCTACTTTTGTCCCAAAAACAATACTCGTTCCCAGTTTTTCATAAAAATGATTATTGAAATAAGGGAATAAAATTGATCTGTACGTTTGATTAGTCGATGTTTTTTTTGTGATTACATTTCCTTTCAATGTTTTATTAATCACATCTACTACCTTTGATGTGCAGTTGTTATCAATGAATTTATATTGATATAAACGTTCATCAGAAAGCATTGATTTGGCTAAATTTTCTAATAATTCCTGTTTAAGTTCTAAAGGAAGGTTCAATTCCTGTTCGTAAACATCTCTTTTTTCATAATTGTACTGACCAAGAAAATCAACATATCTATTATTAGTAATAGAATAATCCAAATCTCCTTTTGTGAATTTCAGCACAAAATTTTGGGTATTAAAATCAAAATTCCCGTAATTATAAACGACATCAAAATTATTATCCAGATCACTAATTCTTATAGCAGTGTGGCCAAATAAGGAATAGGATTCATTACCAGTACCGCAGGTAAGGATGCTGACATGAGCATTTTTTGACAGCAAAATATCTTGAGCTGATAAATTATAAACGGAACTCAAAAGAATGCAAACGAATATTTTTTTTAATAAGGGAGCTTTCATTTTGCTGTTTTTTAGATATAAAATAAGAGATAGTTTTTTAAATAATCAAAGTTAGTTTCTAAAAAGAGATAAATCAATTTTTAATGAAAAAACATTTGAGTACAATGCAGTACTTTGGTTCCCTAATGAGGTTAATGCATAATCGATGGCAATTCCTTTGTATTTAAATCCCAAACCGATATTGGGCTGAAATCCTATTTTTTTGCCATTGTCTAATTGTGTTACCTGCTGGAAATTCCCAACACCCGCTCTTAAAAAGGCAAGATCAGTATATCCAAATTCTAAACCTACAGCAGGATCAATACTTACAAGAGAACTTGAAATTATATCATTGGTCTGAGTGAACTGCATATTCATATTTGCGGTGGTCAAAAGGCTGTAATCTTCATGAAAAATAATTTTTTTGGCGACGCCTAACTGCGCTTTAGGAAGTGTTATTTCAGTACTTTCAGGCATTTCTTGATTTTGGCCGGGAATGGCATCGGCTATTTTCTGGTAAGCTTCCTCATTGATATTCCAGATATTGTAAGTAGTGGTAATATCCCGAAGCATTAATCCAAATTGCCAGTCATTTTTTTCAAACTGAAGACCAAAGTCAAATCCAAATCCCCATGAAGTCGCAAAATCTCCAATTATTCGTCGGATAATTTTAGCATTTACTCCATATTGAAATCCCGGAACCGGAAGTTTTACAGCATAGGAAAATGTAAAGCCATAATCTGCAGTCGAAAAAAGAGATATCCGGTTATAGTCGATATTGCCTTCATTGTCAATTAAATCGGTGGTGTTCATAATATCATCAACTCCAAAACGTATTAACGAAATTCCCCAGGCACTGCGGTCGTCAATGGGACTGGCATAAGCCGCATAATCATATTTGGCAATATTAGCGAAATAATTAGAATGCATTAAAGAGATTTGATTGTCTTCAAGATGTATTAGTCCGGCAGGATTCCAATAACAGGAATTAACATCGGATGTAGAGGCAGTAAGGGCATTTGACATTCCTAGAGCTTTAGCATCCACACCAATATTCATAAACTCATTCGAGTATTTTCGAACGGTTTGGGAATAGCTGCTATTTATTATGAATAGGAGTAAAAAAAGCTGTATTTTTTTCAACGGATCTTAATTTGTCGGTTTAAAACCATTTTAATTATTTTCCAAAAATAAAGTTTTTTGATGATGTAACTGCTTCAATTCAATTAATTAATAATTTTTGTACAAAACAGTCTGAAATCAATCACTAAAAACAAGGTGAGCTTTCACATATTGTATTAAATTTGCCAAGCTTATAATTCAATTTTAATCACTATGAATATCAAAAAACACATTCCAAATACAATTACTTTACTGAATCTTTTTTGCGGTTGTATCGCTGTAGTATTTGTAAGCAGGGATCAGTTTGAGATGGCGTTCTTTTTTGTCTGCCTCGGAATTTTTCTGGATTTTTTTGATGGCTTTTTTGCCCGTCTGTTCAAAGTTTCCGGTCCATTAGGACTGCAGCTGGATTCTCTTGCTGACATGGTTACAAGCGGTGTTGTTCCTGGGTTTGTAATGTTCAAAATGATGCAGAGCAGTTCAGCTTATATGAATGAAGGATGGCTGCAGTTTTTTCCTTATTTAGGTTTTATTATTACTTTGGGATCGTGTATGCGTTTGGCAAAATTCAATATTGACACGCGTCAGACGGATTCATTTATAGGACTGCCAACTCCGGCAAATGCCCTTTTCATATTGAGCCTTTCATTGGTTAAAGAGTATTATGCTGCTGATTCATTGATGGTACTTGAAATTTTTACGGAGAAATGGTTTTTATTATTAATATCACTGTTTAGTGCCTATATTTTAAATGCTGAGATTCCTTTGTTTTCTTTAAAAATAAAAAAGTTTAATTTCAGGGATAATGCACTTCAGATTGTTTTCTTGGCAGTTTCTGTTTTATTGTTACTGTTTCTGCAATATTTAGGAGTTACATTAGTTATTGTTTTCTACGTTTTACTATCAGTGATTAATAACAAGTTTCAAAAGAAGTAATTTTTTAGATAAAAAAAACAGCAGTGCTATGCCAAGGCGTAAATCAAAAAAGAAAAAAGGAAAGTGGATTGATTTCTTTTTTATTGGGATAGTTGTTCTTATTATTTTTTCAACAGCATATCATTACCGTTCTGGGCTGGCAAATTATCTGGGCTTTAGACCGCGTTATAAAAGTGAGGTAGATGTTTTTTCTGAGGCAAGAAATCTTAGGGTCTTAGAAAAAAATGACGGAAAAACAGTAGGAATTGATGTTTCAGAATATCAGGGAAAAATCCGTTGGTCTTATGTAGATACTATTGAAGAGAAATATCCATTACGCTACGTTTTTATACGTGCAACTGTCGGAAATGACAGAGTAGACCGTCAATTTGAAAGGAACTGGCTTGGAGCGAAAAAAAATAAAATGATACGCGGTGCTTATCATTATTACCGTCCAAATGAAAATTCTCTTGAACAAGCTTCACTTTTTATAAAAACAGTAAAACTCAGGAAAGGTGATCTTCCTCCGGTTTTGGATATCGAAAAGCTGCCAAAAGAACAGTCTCTTGAACGGCTGAAAATTGGATTAAAGCGCTGGCTAAGTGCTGTAGAACAGCATTATGGCGTACGTCCGATTATTTACACTGGAGAAAAATATTATGATGATTTTTTGAAAGAAGAATTTAGCGATTATTTGTTTTGGATAGCCAATTACAATTTTTATCGCGAAGAAATCGAAGATGATTGGCTCTTTTGGCAGTTTACAGAGAAAGCCAAAGTGCCTGGAATTGACCGTACTGTTGATGTTAACATTTATAATGGCGATTTGGAACAGCTGCAGTATATAACCGTAGAATGATTTTTTATGTGAAAAAGGCCTGAAATTTGCAAAAACATTTAGCTTCAGCTGAAGGAAAATTGAATGTTTTTTTAAACCATTATCAAAAAATAAAACAATTTTAAAAGAGAGTATTCCTAATAGGATTTTTTATAAAGAGCTTCATTCAAGGGGTAGCCATTGCCAATAAATGAGTTTGGCTATTGGATATAATAATATATGACTGTCCGCAAATAATACCATGTGTTTTTTCGCCACTGATTACACAGATTCTTATAGATTTCATTACTATTTTTTAAAAAAATCTGTGTAAATCTTTTTAATCTGTCACTAATTCGATTTGTTTGGTATTAGTTAAGGATAGTAATGTAATAATGAATATTGGTAAAATTTTAGCTTTGCTGTTTTTCTTCGGTCATGTTTATCGTTTTTGGGTGTAAGCTGACCAGCTGTAAAACGATGGCGATCAACACTACAAAGAGCAGCAGAATGAATATTTGTTCCATACCGCCTTTGTCTGCAGCTTTTCCCAAAAATTCAGTAATAACCGCTCCGGCAGAAATCCCGACAAAGTTCATGATGCCGTATCCTGTGGCGCGATAACGAGGCGAAACAAATTGGCAGAGAATAGGCATGTTATTAGTGTCAAAAATTCCAAATCCAAGACCAAAAAGCATGCCGCCGGCTATAATAGCTTCGATGCTCTCACATTTGCCTAATAAAAAAAGGGCTGGAATTGTAAGGGCTAAACCTATCGTGCTAGTGTAGATTCTTCCTTTAAGATTTCGGATTACCCATCTGTCAGAAACAAATCCGCCAAGCAGAACGCCTACAAATGAAGACATCGCTATGCTGACTGTTGCAATTGGGCCTGCAATAGACATATCCAGATGCAGTTTTTCGGAAAACAAGGTGGGTAACCAGTTTTTGGCCGCCCATCCCGGAAGGCTTGGTGCTGAAAAATAAAAAAGCAAAACCCAAAAGGATATGTTTCCAAACAAAATACTCAAACCTCTGAACATTTGTTTTAATTCCACTCTTATCGTTAATTTTTGGGAGGTGTCAAAAGTGTAGGTTTTCTTTTCTTTAATAATAAAAATCAATAGAAAACTATAGATAATGCCAATAAGTCCTACAGAATGAAAGGTAAACTGCCAGGAAAATTTATTGGAAATAGTTGTTCCAAATCCGCCGAGTGCCTGCCCCAGATAAATTCCGGTAGTGTGAATACCTATGGCAAAAGAGCGGGTGTTTTCCTGATGATAATCGGCAATCAATGATAATGCGGCCGGAATATAAAAGGCTTCACTGAAGCCCATTATGGCACGCAAAACATATATTTGGTTAAAAGTTGTGGCGTATCCCATTGTCATTGTCACTCCAGACCAGATAAAAAGACTGCAGACAATCATTTTTTTTCTATTGATTCTGTCGGCTATAATGCCGGAAACAGGACTCATTAAAGCATAAATCCAAAGGAAAACAGCCATCAGCAGACCAAAGTTTTCGGCTTTTGCTAACTCTGGAATGTCAAGCATCATTGCGGGTTTCATAGTAGAAAGCATCTGCCTGTCCAGATAATTTAACAATGCTACAAACCATAATAAGCCAACGACTATCCATGGATAGGATTTTTTTTCACTCAATTTTGCAATCATAGCAGCGTCAGTATAAAAGCGATAATGTATGAATCCAAAAGAGAAGAAATGTTAATCATTGCTAGGCATTAAAGTATAAGAAATCGAACGGATAATGTTTTTTACTCTGGAAAATCAGCAGGATGCCGAATTAAAGTCTGTTTAGAATAAAAAATAGGACAGTTGAAAAGAACAGTAAAAATAAAAGAGAGGCCCATTTTGATTTTTTATTGGCAAAATTCAAGGCAGTTCCTTTCCATTCTATTTTTTTTGGAACAAAAAGGCGTTCGTCTTCTTTGTTGTAGTAGAAAAGACCTTTCCATTTCCAGTTATTTGGATCATTTCTCCATCTGTCTGATGTTTCTTTATCGGGGTCATTATCTCTCCAATCGTCCTTTTTTGTATTTGAAATCATGCCAATATTTGTTTAGTGAAAATAAGATGATGTGAATGAAAATCAGTGGTTTAATGATGTTTAAGGAACAGACTGTTCAAAAACTGACCGCTGATTATTAAAATTCCAGCTTCTTTTTTCTTAATTCAAAGTTTTGGCCTAGATATACGCGGCGCACCATTTCGTCTTCAACTAGTTCTTCTGGAACACCTGCTTTTAGAATTCCCCCTTCAAACATTAGATAGGTTTTGTCGGTAATGGCTAGTGTTTCCTGTACGTTGTGATCGGTGATTAAGATTCCGATGTTCTTGTTTTTCAGCTGGGCGACAATTCTTTGAATATCTTCCACAGCAACCGGATCTACACCAGCAAAAGGTTCATCAAGTAAGATGAATTTTGGATCAGTGGCCAGACATCGGGCAATTTCGGTTCGGCGGCGTTCTCCTCCTGAAAGCAGATCCCCGCGGTTGGTACGAATGTGTTCCAGACTGAACTCAGCAATTAAACTTTCCATTTTGGCTATCTGCTCTTCTTTAGAAAGTTTAGTCAGCTGCAGTACGCTTAAAATATTATCTTCGATACTTAATTTTCTAAAAACAGAAGCTTCCTGTGCCAAGTAACCAATTCCCTGCTGAGCTCTTTTATACATTGGATAATCGGTAATGTTTAGATCATTCAGGTAAATATTCCCAGAGTTGGGTTTTACCAAGCCTACGATCATATAAAAAGAAGTCGTTTTCCCGGCACCGTTTGGTCCCAAAAGGCCAACAATTTCACCTTGGTTTACTTCTACCGAAATACCTTTTACAACGCTTCTGCCTTTGTAGGTTTTTATTAAATTTTCTGCTCTTAGCTTCATTTTTAATTGGATAATGTGTCAATTGAAATTACCTGAATAATATAATAATTGTTGTCCTAAAGAGACAAAATAAGTAAAATTAATCAATCGGATAAACAAATTAATATTTTGTAAAATTATCTAATTGACTATTTTTTAATTGCCCTGCTCTTCCAGTGCTTCCCAAAATTCGTAAGCTCTGCGCAAATGCGGTACTACAATTGTGCCGCCTACTAGCGTTGCAATCCCCATAGCTTCCATCATTTCCTCTTTGGTAACACCTTCTTTATAGCTGGTTTCCAAATGGTATTTTACGCAGTCATCACAGCGTAAAACAGCCGAAGCAACTAGTCCGAGCAGTTCTTTGGTTTTTACATCTAAGGCTCCGGGAGCGTAGGCATTGGTGTCAAGATTAAAAATACGCTTTACTATTTTATTATTGTCTGCCAATAATTTTTCGTTCATTTTAGAACGGTAGTCGTTAAATTCTTGTACAATATCAGACATTTGCTTTCTTTTTATTTAATACTACAATTTTTGATATTAAGATGCTTACTTCATAAATAAGGAGCATCGGAATGGCAACAATTGTCTGGCTTACCACATCCGGCGGTGTTACAATTGCGGCAACAATCAAGATTATTACAACGGCATATTTCCAGTACTTTCTTAAAAATTCAGGGGTTACCAGGTCTAATTTTGTCAGGAAATAAATAATTATAGGAAGTTCAAAGAATAATCCGCTGGCCAGTATGCTGGTTTTTACCATGCCAATATAGGAGTCAAGCGTAAATTGATTTTTGACAACATCACTGATTGTAAATGTGGCCACAAAATTAACAGACATTGGAATTACTACATAATAACCAAATATCACACCCATAAAGAAAAGCAGGGAAGAAGTGAATATAAATACCCGAGCGTTTTTCTTTTCTTTTTCATACAAAGCAGGACTGATAAATTTCCAGATCTCCCATAAAATATATGGGAAACTTAAAATGAAACCTGCCAGAATACACATCCATACAAAAATATTAACCTGACCTTCCATTTCTGTATTCTGAATGATAAAAGGCATTTCGGTTATACAAAGTCCTTCTGCAAACCCCAATGAATGAGATAATTCACAGAAATAGCGATAAGTAAAAAACGTCGGTCTTGTTGGCCCAAATATAATGGTGTCAAACAAGTAATCGCTTATGAAATAAGTTACAAAAGCCATGATAATTACAGCAGTTGTACTTCTGACTAACAGCCATCTTAATTCTTCAAGATGGTCTAAAAAAGACATTTCGCCTAGATTTTTTTTTGCCATTATACAATTCCTTCTTTTAAAATATCGTGTAAATGCAATACGCCTTTGTACTCTCCATTATCTACTACTATTAATTGAGTAATAGAGAAATCTTCCATTAAATTAAAAGCATCTACAACCATATCTGTCGATTTTATTGTTTTTGGGCTTTTGCTCATAATGTCTTTTGCTGTTAATTCGGCAATTGTGTCGCGGTCATTTAACATTCTTCGGATATCTCCGTCAGTAATTATTCCTACTACTTTGTTGTTTTCTACTACAGCGGTTACACCAAGGCGTTTTTCTGAAATTTCGAAAATTGCTTTTTTAATTGAGGTATCGGGAGTCACTTCGGGTTTTAAAGTGTGTTCCAGCATGTCTTTTACGCGAAGCAGTAATTTTTTTCCTAAAGCACCGCCAGGATGATATACAGCGAAATCTTCTGCTTTGAAATCTCTCATTTCCATCAAACAGACAACTATGGCATCGCCCATAACTAATTGTGCTGTTGTGCTGTTAGTTGGAGCCAGATTCAAAGGACAGGCTTCTCTGTCAACAGTTGTATTTAAAACATAATGAGAACCTTTGGCCAAAAAGGAAGTCATATTTCCGGTCATGCCAATGAGTTTATTCCCAAAACGGGTCAAAAGAGGAACTAGTGCTTTGATTTCTGGACTGTTACCGCTTTTGGATATACAGATAACAACATCGCCTTCTTGCAGCATTCCTAAATCGCCGTGTATGGCTTCAGAAGCATGTAAAAATAATGATGGAGTGCCGGTTGAGTTGAATGACGCTGCCATTTTTTGAGCAATAATGGCGCTTTTGCCAATTCCTGTTACTACTAATCGTCCTTTGGAATTGTAGATACACTGTACCGCTTCCGCAAAAGTATCGTCAATGAAGTCAATTAATTTGGCTATAGACTGGCTTTCTGATTCAATTGTTTTCTTGGCGTTAGCCAGTATGTTTTCTTTTGTAATCAAAACAGATAATTTAAAATTTGTAAGTGTAAAAGAAAGTTGTATCTTTATGTGCCGCAAATTTATATAAAATACCACATATTAAAGAATGAATTCAAACGAAATTGACATAGACAAAGAATTAAAGAAGTATTTTGGCTTTAGCAAGTTCAAAGGCCTGCAGGAAAATGTTATTAAAAGTCTGCTCAATAAGCAGAATACATTTGTGATTATGCCGACAGGAGGAGGGAAATCACTCTGCTATCAATTACCCGCTTTAATTCAGGAAGGAACAGCTATTGTTGTTTCTCCTTTGATAGCATTAATGAAGAATCAGGTAGATGCTATCCGAAGCCTTTCTTCTGAAAATGGGATTGCCCATGTTTTAAATTCTTCACTTACAAAAACTGAAATCGCACAAGTTAAATCCGATATTAGTGCGGGGATAACAAAGCTGTTATATGTCGCTCCAGAATCTTTGACCAAAGAGGAGTATGTTGCGTTTCTTCAGACTGTTCCTATTTCATTTGTAGCTATTGATGAAGCACACTGTATTTCAGAGTGGGGACACGACTTTAGACCAGAATACCGCAATCTAAAAAATATTATCAAGCAGTTAGGTGAAGTTCCTATTATTGGTCTTACAGCTACGGCTACTCCAAAAGTACAGGAAGATATCTTGAAAAATCTGGAGATGGCAAATGCAAAAACTTTTAAGGCATCATTTAACAGAGCCAATCTGTTTTATGAAGTTCGTACCAAAACCAAAAATATTGAATCGGATATTATTCGGTTTATAAAACAGCACAAAGGAAAATCGGGAATTATTTACTGTTTGAGCCGTAAAAAAGTAGAATCAATTGCCGAAGTGTTACAGGTAAACGGAATAAGCGCCGTTCCATATCATGCAGGACTTGACGCTAAAACACGCGCCAAACATCAGGATATGTTTTTGATGGAAGATGTAGAGGTTGTTGTTGCAACTATCGCATTTGGGATGGGAATCGATAAGCCAGATGTGCGTTTTGTGATTCATCACGATATTCCAAAATCTTTGGAAAGTTACTATCAGGAAACAGGAAGAGCTGGCCGTGATGGAGGTGAAGGTCACTGTCTTGCTTATTATTCATATAAAGACGTTGAAAAATTAGAGAAATTCCTGTCTGGAAAACCAGTTGCAGAACAGGAAATAGGATTTGCTTTGCTACATGAAGTAGTAGCTTATGCCGAAACTTCAATGTCAAGACGTAAATTCTTACTGCATTACTTCGGAGAAGAATTTGACAGCGAAACCGGTGAAGGAGCTGATATGGATGATAATGTCCGCAATCCAAAAACAAAAGTGGAAGCCAAAGATGAAGTGCTTAAACTATTGGAAGTTGTCAAAAAAACCAAACATATTTACAAGTCAAAAGAAATTGTATTTACGTTGATAGGCCGTGTAAATGCAGTTATCAATGCACATAAAACAGATTCTCAATCCTTTTTTGGGTCGGGATCAAAACATGACGAGAAATTTTGGATGGCATTATTGCGGCAGGTTCTTGTGGCAGGATTATTGAAAAAAGATATTGAAAGTTACGGTATAATAGAGATAACCAAAGAAGGTTTGGCCTTTATGAAAAATCCGGAATCTTTCATGATGTCGGAAGACCATGAATACAGCGAGGCTGATGATGAAGCTATAGTAACGGCCTCAAAATCATCTGGAACTGCCGATGAATTGTTGATGTCAATGTTGCGCGAACTGCGTAAAAAAGTAGCTAAAAAATTAGGAGTTCCTCCATTTGTGGTTTTTCAGGATCCTTCCCTCGAAGATATGGCTTTGAAATATCCAATTTCTCAATCAGAATTGGTGAACATTCATGGTGTTGGCGAAGGAAAAGCTAAAAAATATGGTAAAGAATTCATCGAATTGATAAGCCGTTATGTAGAAGAAAACGACATTATTCGTCCCGATGATTTGGTAGTAAAATCTACCGGAGTCAATTCTGTCAATAAATTATACATTATTCAAAATATCGACAGAAAGTTGTCCTTGACTGATATCGCTTCCGCAAAAGGACTAAAAATGGATGATCTGATCAAAGAAATGGAACAAATTGTTTATTCAGGAACTAAATTAAACATCAAATACTGGCTGGACGAAATGCTTGATGACGATCAGCAGGAAGAAATCCATGACTACTTTATGGAATCAGAATCAGACAGCATCGAGAAAGCACTTAAAGAATTTGATGGAGACTACGATATAGATGAATTGCGCCTGATGCGTATAAAATTCATTAGCGAAGTAGCAAATTAGTCTGCAGTTTTCAGCAGGCAGATTTTAGAAAAATATCCCGTTTCATAGAAATGGGATTTTTTATGTACAGTAAACTGAAGTCTGCGTTCTTTTATCTGATTACTCATAAACCTCACCGCAATGCGGTTTCAATGCATCTCTTACCTGAATCATATTTTCTTCGGTTACGACCATAAAAGCGGTTGCATACATTTCATTTAAAATCTCAAATCCGGTGATGTTTATCGGTAATTTTTCGATAATGATATATTCTTTTAAGTGGATTTCGTGATGCTCAGCTGTTTTTGCCGAAGCTGGACCCCGAAAATCCCATATTAGTTTTATTTTTCTGGACATTATTTTTAAGTGCAAAGTTTCAAAGTAACAAAGGTACAAAGTCATTTTGAAATCGATTTTAGATTAAATAATTAATTTCAGTTCCAAAATAGTATTTTTGCATCTTCTTTTCATAGCAAGAAAAGCTAATTGAATAAATACAATACAATGCCAAGAGAACTTTTACTTCAGGTAACTCCAGAAATAGCAGCAAATGATTTGCTGCTAAAAGATTATTTATCGAAACAAATAAAAGTTTCGGTAAATGAAATTCAGCATGTGGCCATTTTAAAACGCTCCATTGATGCGCGTCAGAAAGCGATTAAAATCAATTTGAAAGTTTCGATTTATTTAAAAGGGGAATTATTTCAGGAAAACAAAATAGAATTACCGGATTATAAAAATGTTTCCAATGCGCAGGAAGTCATTGTAGTTGGAGCAGGACCGGCAGGTCTTTTTGCTTCTTTGCAGTTAATTGAGTTAGGTCTGAAACCAATTGTTATCGAACGCGGAAAAGACGTTCGCGGACGCCGACGCGATTTGAAGGCAATCAATAGAGATCATATTGTCGATGAAGATTCCAATTATTGTTTTGGCGAAGGCGGAGCAGGAACTTATTCGGATGGGAAATTATATACACGTTCCAAAAAGCGTGGAGATGTCAATAGAATATTAGAATTATTGGTCGCTTTTGGTGCTACTGGAGATATTTTGGTTGATGCTCATCCGCATATTGGAACCAATAAATTACCGCAGATTATACAGGATATCCGTGAAAAAATCATCGAATGCGGCGGACAGGTTTTGTTCGAAACCCGTTTGACTGATATTTTGATAAAAAATAATGAAGTACAGGGAATTGTAACTCAAAGCGGTGATACAATTTTAGCTAATAAATTAATTTTAGCTACTGGACATTCTGCCCGCGATATTTTTGAATTATTGGATAAAAAGAAAGTATTAATTGAGGCGAAACCTTTTGCTTTAGGCGTAAGAGCCGAACATCCGCAGTCATTGATTGACAGCATTCAGTACAGCTGCGATTATCGAGGTGAACATTTGCCTCCAGCACCTTATTCTATAGTAAAACAGGTGAATGGTCGCGGAATGTATTCGTTTTGTATGTGTCCGGGAGGAGTAATCGCACCTTGTGCCACAAGTCCAGGCGAAGTAGTTACCAATGGCTGGTCACCGTCCAAAAGAGATCAGTCAACGGCCAATTCTGGAATTGTAATCGAATTGAAACTGGAAGATTTTAAGCCTTTTGCAAAATTCGGCGCTTTGGCAGGAATGGAATTTCAAAAAAGCATTGAGCAAAAAGCTTGGTATTTAGCTGGAGAAACCCAAAAAGTTCCGGCACAGCGAATGGTCGATTTTACACAAAATAAAGTCTCTGCCAATATTCCTAAAACGTCTTACGTTCCAGGAACCACTTCGGTGGAAATGGGACAGGTTTTTCCAGGATTTTTATCGCAGATTCTGCGTGAAGGTTTTACTGAGTTCGGAAAATCAATGAAAGGTTATTTAACTAATGAAGCGATTTTACATGCGCCAGAAAGCAGAACTTCATCTCCAGTCCGCATTCCGAGAGCCCCAATTTCATACGAACATTTGCAGATAAAAGGACTCTATCCTTGCGGCGAAGGAGCAGGTTATGCTGGAGGTATTATTTCTGCCGCGATAGACGGTGAAAAATGTGCTTTGAAAATTGCTGAGGTTTTGCAAAAATAATTTTTATATAGCAGAGGAATGGAGTCAATGATCATAACTTACCATTCTTGAAATTTTCCATTGGCTGCCAACTTTTTTCCAAATAGCAAGAAATTTAAAAGTGCCTATTTCTTCTTTTCCGTTTTCCATGTGGCGAAATTGATGTGTGGCAGTTTCAATAGCTCCAAAATCCTTTATGGGATGTACTTCGAGACTGCCTTTGACTAAACTTCGGATGAGTTTGTTTTCGTTTTTAAACATTTTTTCAAAATTTGAAAAAACAGTTTCGTAAGAAATTAGGCCTCCATTGTCTTGGTACCATTCTAAATCTTCGGTAAACAAAGGTTTGAATTTTGCCATGTCTTTGGCATTGAAGGCATCAAAAAGCTGTGTGTCCATCGAAGCAATTTCGTTGTACAGCTCCTGTGAAGTCGGAGCTACTTTTTTTTCCTGAGCCAAAGTTAGATTTAGGCTTAGAATAAATAGAAATGAGAAGAAAAAGCTTTGGTATCTGTATATATTTTTATTCATGTTTTTTAGATTAATGACTTTATAAAGATAGGAAAAGAATATTTAGTTTTGTTAAAATCTGTTTTTTAGTGTTTTATGAAAAATAGTGATTCAATTCGGTTTACATCTATTGTTTGGGAATCTGGTAATTCTAAGAAATAATCCAATTGCCATTTCTGCGTTTTTTGTGCCTGTTTACTGGTTGTAATATCCCAAGGCGGATAAACACGGATAGCGCGTTTCCCTTCTTTTTTATCTGAAACAATTTCTTTGGTTATCAAAACTGATTTAGGAAAAATAAACAGTCCGAAATCATTGTCTTTACGGACGCTGATAAAGAAGAAATCGATTGGATCGGCAGTGTCAAAAGGCTGAATTGGCCCCTGATTTATTCTTTTCCAGAGCGTAACAAACTGCCCGGTTTTAGCAGGTGTGATTTTAGCAGTTCGGAATAGAATATTTAAATTATTTAGAACAAAACGGCAGGCTCCATATTCAGTGCTTTCTGCTTCAAGAATAGGCTGCGTGATTTTGAAATCATAATTGTCCAAAAGTCTTTCTTTGATTAAAATTAAATCTTCGGGTAAACTTTCTGATGCGGTCCAAGACTTTTGTATAATCATTTGAAAATGAATTTGATGTTTTGATAAATAATAAAGCCGAAAATGGATTTCGGCTTTGAGGAGTTTGAAATTACTTTTTGGTTTTCAGCTTGTCTTTAAAGACTTTCTCAAATTTTTCAATTTTTGGCTGAATAACCATTTGACAATAAGGCTGATTTTTGTTATTGGCATAATAGTTTTGGTGATAATCTTCGGCTTTGTAAAATTTAGTAAAAGGCTCTACCGTAGTCACAATTGGATTTTGATAAACCTTTGCTTTGTTTAACTCAGCAATAATGGACTGTGCTTCTTTTTTTTGTTCTTCATCATTATAAAAAATAACAGATCTGTACTGCGTTCCTCTGTCAGCACCTTGTCTGTTAAGGGTTGTAGGATCATGAACGGTAAAAAATACTTTAAAAATTTCATCAAGACTGGTCACATTTTTGTCAAAAGTAATCTGAACAACTTCGGCATGACCTGTCGTTCCCGAACAGACTTCTTCATAGCTTGGGTTTGTGGTTTTTCCTCCGGAGAATCCGGAAACGACTGTTTTTACACCTTTCAGATTTTCATAAACAGCTTCTACGCACCAGTAACAGCCGCCACCAAGAGTTATAGTTTCAAAATTAGATTGTGTCATTTTTTTAGTTTTAGTATTGTTTTGGGAAAATAATATTCCGGTAAATAATAAACAGAGTAAAATTAATGTTTTCGTTTTCATCATAATCGGGTTTTGGTTTTTATTTAGCATCTGGTGTAAAATCAAGTGCAATGGAATTCATGCAGTATCTTTTGCCGGTTGGAGCCGGCCCGTCATCAAATAAATGGCCAAGATGTCCGCCGCATCTGCCACAGAGGGCTTCTATTCTTTCCATGCCGATAGAATTATCTTCTCTAAATACAATGCTTTTTTTGTTTTCCTGTTCAAAAAAACTTGGCCATCCGCAGCTGCTCGAAAATTTTGCTCCAGATCGAAAAAGTGTATTACCGCAGGCTGCGCAGTAATAAGTTCCTTTTACATCGGTATTCCAATATTTGCCTGTAAAAGGTCTTTCAGTATCTGCTTTGCGGGAAACTAAATAAACGTCTTCTGGCAGAATTTTTTTCCATTCGGCATCTGTTAAATTCAGTTTTGTAGTATCGGTATGCGAATAATAGGGGTTTTTAGCTCTGCTTGAATTGGTTTCAACGGATGTCATTTCCGAATTTTTCACTTCTTTATTCTGTCCGCAAGCTTCAAAAATAAATAGGGGAAGAAACAGTAAAATGCAAAAAAAAGATTTTGTTTTCATAACGGCGATTTTTTATATATCAAATGTAATGGAAGAGTGGCAATAGAAATGTCGGTTATCTTACAATTTGATTCTATTTATATAATTTTTAACTATTTTGATATACGTTAAAAATGGTTTTTTGGTTTTAAAAGAGTAGTTACCGGATATAGTACAGAAAAAAAAGGGATATGAAATATGCAGAAAATTAACACTTAGATTTTTGTTTTGAAGAAGCTAATGACCATGACGATAATAATTTCTGCAAAACACAAAAGAATCTTTAGGCCTTTATAAAGGTATCTTTTTTGTACTTTTGTTCCATCAATACAGAATATGGAAGAAGAAAAAGTAATATTAGTAAATGAATTGGATGAGCAGATTGGCTTAATGCCAAAATTGGAAGCGCATGAAAAAGCTATTCTGCACCGTGCTTTTTCAGTTTTTATTTTAAATAATAAAAATGAAATCATGCTGCAGCAAAGAGCTCATCAAAAGTATCATTCTCCTTTGTTGTGGACCAATACTTGCTGCAGTCATCAGCGGGAAGGTGAAACCAATATTCAGGCCGGTAACCGCAGATTGTATGAGGAAATGGGTTTTAATACCGAATTGAAAGAGCTTTTTCATTTTATCTATAAAGCACCTTTTGATAATGGCTTGACAGAACATGAACTCGATCATGTAATGATTGGTTATTATGACGGCGAACCTATGATAAATACTGAAGAAGTAGAAGACTGGAAATGGATGAAAATTGAGGATATACAAAGTGATATGCTTTTAAATCCAGAAGTTTATACAGTTTGGTTCAAAATCATTTTTGAAGAATTCTATCATTTTTTAGAAGACCATGCGTTAGAAAACAGGAACTAATCTATTTTGTCGAAATTAAATTCTTAAACCTACATGAGAGTAACCATATCCAGAAAAGCCCATTTTAATGCTGCTCATCGTCTGTATCGAAAAGATTGGACTTTTGAACAAAACGATGCTGTTTTTGGCAAATGCAATAATCCTAATTTTCACGGACACAACTACGAATTAATAGTGAGTGTTACCGGAGAGATTGATCAGGAAACGGGTTATGTCATGGATGTGAAATTCCTGACGGATATTATTAAGGAAGAAGTCGAGAATCAAATGGATCATAAAAATCTGAATCTGGACGTGCCCGAATTTCAAGATTTGAATCCTACTGCTGAAAATATAGTAGTAGTGATTTGGAATAAAATACGAAAAAAAGTAAAGCCGGAACTTGATTTGGAAGTGGTTCTTTATGAAACGCCCCGTAATTTTGTAACTTATAAAGGAGAATAATGGGACTGAAAGCAGGGGATAAAATTCCAAATTTCACAGCAAAAGACACGGATGGGAACTATTTTGATAGTTTTGACTTAATTGGCAAAAAGCCTTTGGTTATCTATTTTTATCCAAAAGACAATACGCCGGGCTGTACAGCTCAAGCCTGCAGTTTTAGAGATCAATATGAAGATTTCAAAGATCTTGGCGCTGAGGTAATAGGAATCAGCGGTGACAGTGTGGCTTCACATCAAAAATTCAGCAGTCAGTTCAAACTGCCTTTTATTCTTTTGTCAGATGCTGACAAGAAAATTAGAACCCTTTTTGGAGTGCCTTCTAATTTGTTTGGTTTAATACCTGGCAGAGTTACTTATGTTGCTGATAAAACTGGTACAATAATTATGGTTTTTGATAGCATGAAAGCAAAAGATCATATCCCAAAAGCACTTGATGCAATCAAAGAAATACAATTATAAAAGGACAAAATAATATTACCTTTTGAAAGTAAAAGTATAGAAATTTGTAAATAAAAAAATATGAGTTCAAAAATTTATCCATTACAGTTTGATGCAATTCTTAAAGAAAGAATCTGGGGAGGCGAAAAATTAAAAACTATTCTGAATAAGCCAATTACATCTAGTATTACTGGAGAAAGCTGGGAACTGTCTACAGTGGAAGGTGATATTAGTGTTGTTGCAAATGGTGATTATAAAGGAAAATCATTGACCGAATTAATCAATGAATATCCAAATGAAATTCTGGGAACTGCTGTTCATGAAAGATTTGGAAAACAATTTCCATTACTTTTCAAATATTTGGATGCCCGCGAAGATCTTTCTATTCAGGTGCATCCTAATGATGAATTAGCAAAAAAACGTCACAATTCTTTTGGTAAAACAGAAATGTGGTACGTTATGCAGGCTGATACCGATGCCAGAATCATTGTTGGATTTAAGAATGATTCCAGCGCCAAGGAATATATGGATCATCTCAATGATAAAACACTGATTGATATATTAGATACTGTAAAAGCAAAACCAGGAGATGTTTTTTTCTTAGAAACAGGGACGGTTCACGCTATTGGAGCAGGGCTGGTCATAGCCGAAATACAGCAGACCTCGGATATCACTTATCGTTTATATGATTTTGACAGGAAAGATGCTCAGGGAAATACCCGAGAACTTCACGTTGATTTGGCTTTGGACGCTATTAATTATAAAAAAGTCGATACTTATAAAGAATATGCCAAAGAAGTAAATATATCGAATACAGTAGTTGACTGCCCTTACTTTACAACTAATTTTATTCCGCTGGAAAATGAAAAGAATGTAGTTAATTCTGGGGCTTCTTTTGTTGTATATATGTGCGCAGAAGGTTCGTTTGAAATTGATTATGAAGGTGTGGCATATCAATATAAAAAAGGAGACACAATTCTTATTCCAGCAGTGATGAAGGATTATAATTTGAAGGGAAAAGCTTCAATTTTAGAAATTTATATTTCATAGTTCGTAATAGAAAGATTATGTGTACTTTTGCAGACGCAAATTAAATAAAAAATAAAATGGCAAACGTTAAGAATTTAAAGAAAGACATCAACTACGTTTTAGGTGATATTATTGAGGCAGTTTACTTGTTCGAAATTTCTACAACAGGAAAACCAACAGATGAAACGAATGCATTGATTGACGAGGCTATTGTTGCTTTTGACAGTTTAATCACTAAAGTGAATGCTAAAAATGTTGAAAACAAAAAAGCACACTTCAAACAAATAAATGTAGAATTGGAACAAACTGCTAATCAATTGATTGCTAAAATCAACGAATTGTAGTAAAAAAAAGGGCAAAAAAGTTTGATTTTTTTTTGGAAAAACGAAATTCAAGCTTATCTTTGCACCCGTAATGAGGCCGATGTAGCTCAGCTGGCTAGAGCAGCTGATTTGTAATCAGCAGGTCGTGGGTTCGAGTCCCTCTATCGGCTCAAAAAACCATCTAGTTAAAAATAGATGGTTTTTTATTTAAATTTTTGCATTACAAAAAAAACATATTGAATAGGCCGATGTAGCTCAGCTGGCTAGAGCAGCTGATTTGTAATCAGCAGGTCGTGGGTTCGAGTCCCTCTATCGGCTCTTAATAAAAACCATCTAACTTCTGTTAGGTGGTTTTTTGTTTTTGACTAATGGATCAGTTTTAAATCAAAAGATTGGATAATCTGAAGATAAAAAGGGGATCAGGTGCAAAAGTTGGGGATTAGGCAAAAATATTAGATAATCTGAATAGAAAGAAATCTATCTTTCTTACACCTCTAAACTGACTTCTAAATGCTTTTATTTTAGCATTAAAAGATTCTGCAGAAGCATTGGTACTCCTGTTATCAAAGTAGTTTAAAATTGACTGATAATTAAGAGTTACCGTATTGAGTAATATATTAAAGTTTTTAAATCCTGATTCTTCTACATTCCTGTACCAATGTGCTAGTTTTGTCATCGCAACGTGCTTGTCGTTGTTGTTATTGTAAACACCTCGAAGTTGTTGACTCAAACCGTAAGCTTTCTTTATATCTGGATATAACTCAAATAACAATTGCGCTCTCTCATTTTGGTGCTCAGTCCATTTTTCGCGAGATTTATAAAGTACATATCTGCTTCTTGCCAAAAGCTGTTTTAAGGAATCTCCATTAGGCAAGAGCTCCTGTATAAATGTTTTATTCTCTTTTTTGGCTTGCATTATCAATTGATTCTCAAGATCCATAGCTTCCCAGCGATGTTTGATTCTGATTTCTTGCATGGCTTCTAATGCTAATTTTTGAACATGGAATCTGTCAGTGACCTGTATTGCTTTTGGGAAGCATTTTTTGGAGATCAGTTTCATAGAATTAGCCATGTCCAGTGTTATCTCTTGAACACCACTTCTTTTTTTATAATCAATCTTACTAATGTGTTCTATGACTTTATCTGCCTTTGTTCCAGCAATAATAGCCACTAAGCGACCTTGTTTGCCTTTGAACTTCTTGTTGGTTACAATGGTGTAAAGCTCTCCTTGAGACAAAGCTACTTCATCAATCGATAAGTGTGTACCTATGTTTTCAGGGTAAAGAATCCATTGATGGGCATGTTCTCGTGGAGCCCAAGTATTAAAGGAGCTCAGGTGTTTTTTATACTGTCTTTGAAGTTTTTTTCCGTTGACCCCGAAAAACCTTCCGATGGTATGGCAGTCGGTGGCGCTGTTATCTATTGATTTCTTTTAAAAAAGCCGCAAACTCTTGAGTCATGCGGGTTCCTTTAGCAACTAAGGTCCAATCTCTTTTAAGGATTTCTCCATTGGTTTTATTAGTCCAACGACGTCTTTTGATATGTAAATACACAAACTTACCTCGTAGAGGGAAATCCTGAATGGTAATTTCATCCACAAATCCCTTTGATGCTAATTCAAGTGTATCAAACTCTTTAGGAGCTTTAGCTTTTTCTTCAAAGTATAGGTGCAATATCTCCTGAGTTTCATTAGCAGAAACCACCTCAAAGTGGTCAACTAAAAAATCAGGCAGCATAAATTTCAAAAGATCTATAAAAGTCATTACAAATTGTTAGAGTGACAAATTTCTAATTTTTTTTCGACATTTCCTCCCCAGACTTTGTTCTTGATCCTTTAAAAGGATTTCAATTAGTTAGCTTTTTGAGGTTCTAGTTTATGATGTAAATAATCAGAATAGTATCCTGATAATATTAAGGCGATAACTGTTGTTAATCCAAAAAAAGGATTAATGTTGATCAGTGAATCTTCGGAGTTGACTACTACAAATGAACCATAGCCTAGGTATCCATATATTGATGATAAAAGAGCAAACATTGAGGCTAAGATTGATACTCCTCTTATTCTAAAGCGAAATGTAGCCCACAATAGTATTATAATGAATAGGTATTGATCACTTGAATGGTCAAAAGCAATTAGTACACAGACTAATATTGTTGCTAATCCTAATGATATTGCTTCTAAAAGTGATGTCGAAATAATTTTTATGTGATGACGATAGAACCAGGATATTAAAAATGGGGTTATGAGTATTGTGCCGATTAAATCACCTTTCCATAGAGTTGTCCAATTGGAAATGAAATGGTTTGGGGTACTCAATTCCCAAAACGAAATAGCTGAAACACATAATAAAGAACAGATGCCGCAATATAAAATACTGACTCCTAAAAAGGCTATAACTGAAAATCCTGTTTTTAAAGGATATTCGCCTTTGTTGATTAAATTAATTAAGTAAGCACTAATAGCTACTCCAATTACTACTCCTGTCGCTACAGATGCTGATGAGAGTATAATTTCGAGTAATGATTTGTCCAGCATTTTGCAGACATCCCAGAATGAAAATATATTCGCAACAAATGACCCTGCCCAGACTCCAGCTATAGCTTTGCGTCCTATAATTAATACAGCAGCAAGCGCAAATCCAACATCTGGGAAAATTGGCGATAAATTGTCTGGGGAAACAGTTATTCTAAAACTCAAAAAGGCAAGTACATTGAAAACAAATGCTACCAAAATAATTTTAAAAAACTGAGATTTTAAAAAAAATGGAGTGTAATAATCGTTTATATCTAACTTGTACATAATGAGCTGTTTTTGTTGTTGTTCTTGTGCGAAAAGAATAAGGATTTGTCTAACAAATTTAGTATTTAAATTTTAATTGTTAATTTTTTTGAAATTTAATTTTGTGGCAGATAAGTATTTTTTTTATCATTAGTTTGTAATTTTTTTTTGACCAAATAGGAATAAATGGGCAAAAAAAGAGGCTGTTCAAAATCATGACAGCCTTTGTGAAATCTTTTAAAATATTTTTACATCGTAAAAGGAAATACTATTCCGTTTTGTGTGTAGGTTGCATTCTTGTCACAGTCACCATTGCCGTAGTCGATTGTACCGTTTAAAAGAAGACTTTCTACTTTAAGCTTTCCTTTTGATATATAATCACAATTGTAATTTTTAACTAATGATTCTAAAACAGTCAAAGTAATTTTTGCTCCATTCTGTTTGGTGACAGAATGCGTTCCTTCTATCATTTCATAGGTATTGTCATCTAAAACAGCAGTTGAAACACCTGCTGTTTGTTTTATAGTATGAGTGCCGGAATTTAAATATACTTCTCCCTTCGTATCGGTAAATATTCCCCCTGTAATGGTTCTTGTCCATTGCGGGGTGTTTGGACTTACAGTTGTATTTTTGTATTCAATTTTTCCTTCGGCTTTGTTTCCGTTTACATAGTAGTCTACTCTTTCAATTGTCATAGTACTTCCAGTCTGAGTAATGTAATTTGAAAAAGTTACTTTTAATTTTCCTTTTCTTGTAATGCCGTTTGTTGTACATCCAGTTCCAAAATCAACATAAAATGTTTTAGGAAAAGTGGTTGTTACTGGATCCATAGTTACAGCAGCACATGAAGCAGTTAAGGATTTACCAGTTTGTTTTGTTGTTAATTTATCAAATGATATTTGATTTCCTGTTTTAATATCTAGTTCATTAACTAAATCAATAGAAGCAGAAGCTACTACAGAACTATTATCTGTTGCTGCCAATGAGTCTTCTTTAGTACACGAAATAAATGATAGGAAAGTAACTGCAAAAGCAGAGAATAATAAGGTATTGTTTCTCATAAAAATTTTGATTTTGGTTAAGTTTGTTATTTGGGTAGCCAAATTTATTATTTTATATGAATTAATTATTATGAAAGGTGTTAAATTTTTAAATTATGGCTTTATCTGTGGATGTTAAATTGCTGATATGATAATTTTTATGTAAGATTTTGACTTACAAACTATATTGAAATCGAAAAAATATTAGTGGGTTTTAAAATAACTTGAAACATCTGGTAATTCTGCTAGATCAAGTTCCAATTCAGTTGTGCCATTATCTGCAAAGGCTCCAACAGTAAAAGAACCATAACTGTAAAAAGTAATTTCTGCAGATTGTTTTTCGACTTGCACGAGTTTGAAAGGCAGATTACCAAAGGTATTGTGAAGAGCAAATAATACGTATTCACCATTTTTTAATGGATTACTTTTAGGATTTGTGGAAACTATCTGTAAATTAATATGGTATAATCCTTTGTTTTCCTCGGTAACAGTTGCTTTTAATTCTCTTTCATTGTTTACTGCTTTTGATTTCCATTGTCCTTTTTGAGGGTCGTCATGATTTAGGATTAGGCCTTTGTGCAGTTTTAATTTGGCTTCATCTATCATTTTGTCGACTTCGGATTTTATGTTTGCTCTGTCTTTTTTAATTTCATCTGCGCTGGTTATTTTTTTGACTGTCGTTTCAAACTCGGTACTTGATATCGATGGTTCATTGATTTTAGTTATTAAAGATTTTGTCAGCTGTTCTTTTTCTTGTATCAGATTTTGGCTTTGGATTATTTTTATCTCTTTCTGCTGTATTTCTTCTTTTACTTCATTGATTTTTTCATTTGCTATTTCCAGTTCTTTCCGAATCAGATTGTCATCGGCATATTTGTATTTACTGGATAAAACGAGGCGCATATAGTTGTATCCAATGTATAAGCCTAAAAAACCAAAATAAATTACTATTCCGATGCTGTAAATATTTAGAAGCTGACCGTCATATTTGGATGAGGTTTTTACATATTCTCCCAGCGAAACCAGATAACCTGGAATCTCTTTTAGATTGACTAGTCCAAGCCCGACAATTATTTTGGTTAACCAGTCTGAAATTTCAACTAAGCTGTTGTTTAGAGAATAATCACTTTCTTTTTCATTGTTTCGTTTGGGCATACCGAAGAGTGTTCCCGTGAAAAAAAAACTTAAAAAAGAGGCTATGCCAAGGATTATTCCAATAAAAAGAATTTTCCCTCCCATTTCTGGAATAGTAACCGGAAAACCAATTACAGGGACTAATCCTAAAAAAAGACCCATGTACAATGTCAGTAAGATTGAGGTTTCGGCTTCTTTTATTGTCTTTTTTTCTTTTTCTAATTCCGTTTCGTTTTGATTTTTGATTTCGTTACTTGCCATATCTGTTAGGTTTAAGTTAGGTTTAAATCAATCAGCATTAAAATTGGTTTATAAGCTTTTCAATACGTGTATATGTTTACTATTTCATTTTTGAATTGAGCTTTTGAAAATAAAAAAGCAATGCGGGGTATTTTAGAAAAATAAGATCGTTTTGTAATTCTTAAAATTAATCAAAAAAGCAACACGAAATTAGGTGTAGAATGCTGTTTTTTAATAATATGGTTATTTGTTGTTTCTCTTTTGCTGAAAATCGGACAGATTATGAAATAAAAAACCCTGCAAATTTAACTTTGCAGGGTCAATTACTATTTATCACTAATTTCTAAGTGATGTGGATGAAGTTATTTTATCAGTTCAAAACTTCTTTTTACGAAAGCGGTTAATGCTTCCCCTTTTAATAAATTTTGAGATAATTTAGCCAAATCAAGTGCTTGTTTAACCAAGTTTTCCTGTGCCGATTTGTCGGAGTTATTCAATATACTTGTAGCTAAGTCGGAGTTAGTGTTCACAACCAAATTGTACATTTCCGGCATGTTGCCCATTCCGAACATTCCGCCGCCGCCAGTTTGACTCATTTCTTTCATTCTACGCATAAATTCTGGCTGCGTGATAATGAATGGAGCTGCTTCACTGTCTAATGCTTCAAGCTGTACAGTGTAAGTTTGTTTAGGAACAATAGTTTCAAGAACCGTTTTTAAGTTTGCTTTTTCTTCATCAGATAATTTAGAAATAGCGTTTTCTTCTTTTTTGATCAAGTTATCAATATGATCAGAATCGACACGAACAAACTGCATACCGCTATTGTCTCCTTCAATTTTTTGGATTAAGTGTGAAATGATTGGTGAATCCAATAACAAAACTTCATATCCTTTGTCTTTTGCGATTTCAATATAAGAGTGCTGTGCTTCTTTATTTCCAGCATATAAAACAACAAGTTTTCCGTCTTTATCGGTTTGTTTCTCTTTGATTTTCTCTTTTAATTCTTCAAGAGTAAAATAAGTGTCATCAACAGTTGGGTAAAGTACAAACGCTCCTGCTTTTTCGTAGAATTTATCTTCAGAAAGCATTCCGTATTCCAGAACAATTTTAATATCATTCCATTTTTGTTCGAAATCAGCTCTGTTTTCGTTGAACAAAGATTTCAATTTATCAGCCACTTTACGGGTGATGTAGTTCGAGATTTTCTTAACTGCACCATCAGCCTGAAGTCCTGAACGTGAAACATTCAAAGGAATATCCGGCGAATCAACAACACCGCGAAGCATCATAAGGAATTCAGGAACAATTCCTTCAACGTTATCCGTCACGAATACTTGGTTTTGGTACAATTGAATTTTGTCTTTCTGGATCTGAAGATCTCCGCTTAATTTTGGAAAATATAAAATACCAGTCAGATTAAAAGGATAATCTACGTTTAAGTGAATATGAAACAATGGCTCTTCAAACTGCATTGGATACATTTCGCGGTAGAAATCTTTATAATCAGCATCAGATAAATCAGACGGCTGTTTAGTCCAGGCTGGATTTGGATTGTTTACAATATTATCAACTTCGATAGTTTCAGCAGTATAATCTTCTGGAGCATCTTCTGGTTTTGGAAGTGTTTCTTTTTTGGTTCCAAATTTAATCGGAATAGGCATGAACTTATTGTATTTGCTCAATAAGCCAGAGATTTTAAATTCTTCCAGGAACTCAAGAGAATCTTCTGCAATATGTAAAATGATTTCAGTTCCTCTAGTCGTTTTGTCAGCTGGTTCTAATGTAAATTCCGGACTTCCGTCACATGTCCAGTGTGCCGCTGGTTCGTCTTTGTATGATTTTGTGATGATTTCTACTTTCTCAGCAACCATAAAAGCTGAATAAAAACCAAGTCCAAAGTGACCAATAATACCAGAATCTTTAGCAGAGTCTTTGTATTTATCTAAAAATTCTTCAGCTCCCGAGAAAGCAACCTGATTGATGTATTTTTCTACTTCATCGGCAGTCATTCCTAAACCTTGATCGATGATGTGAAGTTTTTTGCCTTCTTTGTCAATTTTAACTTCAATAATTGGTGAACCATATTCAACATTAGTTTCTCCAATACTGATTAGATGTTTTAATTTTAAAGTTGCATCGGTTCCGTTAGAAATTAATTCACGCAGGAAAATTTCGTGATCACTGTATAGAAATTTCTTGATTAAAGGAAAGATGTTTTCAACCGAAACATTAATTTTACCTGTTGTCATATTTTTATATTTTATTAATGGTTTTACAATCGGAAAAATTACTTTCAAATAGAATACCAATTCTTCTAATAATGACAAATTGTCGTAAGTGGGTTCTGTGAACTGCGGTGAAGCAATCCTGAAACAGTAAATAAATTGGATTTAAAGTACAGTTGTTAGGCAGTTTTGAAGATTTTTGAAAAGAAAAGTACATTTTAGCAGCGTTTTTTTGCCTCAAAAAGTTGCATTTGGACATGTCCAATAATTTCGATATTTATAAATAGATATCCATCAAAATTCCTGTTTTATAACATTTTAACCGCAGATTGTTTTTTTAATAAACAGCAGGCAGTTATAAAAACACCACCCTTCTGAAAATTATTGTAGCCAAATTATATAAATAAAAAAATAATTTTGAACGAAATTGATATGTATCTTTGTAGCTAAATTAATTTAAATTGAGAAAAAATGAGAAAAATTCTTTTAATATGCGCTATGGCCATTATGGTCTTTGCTTGTAAGTCTGGATCTACAGCTCCGACAGCACCTGCAGCACCAGCACCAGTTTCTAATGCTCCAATGACAAAATTAGATAAGGCTTCTCAAGTTGGAATAAAAGGAGATTGGCAGATTGTAAGTGTAACTTATCCTGGATCTGATTATATTAAAGTAAATTCTTTTAATCTTGCCGATTCAAAATGTTTTATAGGAAGCACTTGGCATTTTATTTCTAATAATAATAAAGGAACAATGACTTTGAATAGTCCAAATTGTACTGCTTTTACGTCGGCAATTACATGGTATATTAATAAGGAAGGACAATTTGTGCTAAAAATATTAGATGAAGGATTGAAATCTAAAAACGTAAAAACCGGTTTTGTTCTTGCTGTAAGAAATCAATCGGAAACTTCGTTTGAATTGGTTGATAAAATAAACGTAGGAAGTAAGCCGACAGATGTTGTTTACTTATTTCAAAAAGCTAATTAAATATAGGAAAAATGAGAAAAATATCGATTATAGGACTAAGCAGTTTGTTTATGTTAAGCATTCTTTTTACTGGATGTGATTCAGTAAAGAATGCCAATAATACTCAAAAAGGAGCAGGAATAGGAGCCGTTGCCGGCGGAGTTATCGGGGCAATTATTGGAAACAATACCAAGCTAGGAACTGCTGCAGGTGCTGCGATTGGTGCTGCTGTAGGCGGCGGAACCGGAGCCTTGATTGGAAACAGTATGGATAAACAAGCCCGTGAAATAGATCAGGCTCTGCCTGGAGCAGAAGTGGAAAGAGTAGGAGAAGGAATTCACTTGACTTTAAACGAGAACGCTGTTCGTTTTGATGTAAATAAAGCGACTTTGACAGCTCAAGCCAAAGCGAATCTGGATAAATTAGTTCCAGTATTCAATTCGTATGCAGATACCAACATTGAAATTTTTGGTTATACGGATAATACGGGTAAACCAGAGTACAATCTGATACTTTCACAAAAAAGAGCCGAATCTGTAAAAACGTATTTGATTTCAAAAGGATTGGCGGCAAGCCGTTTCAAAACATCCGGTTATGGAATAGCTGACCCAATTGCTACGAATGATACAAAAGAAGGACAAAGCCAAAACCGCCGTGTAGAATTTGCAATTACTGCAAATGCTAAAATGATTGAAGACGCTAAAAAGAAACAATAAAGGTTAGCCTCAATATATTTGAAAAAACTGCTTTATCATAAAAGCAGTTTTTTTTTGGATTAAATTCAATTATCAACATATTTTTTTTAGTAAAGAAACTATCTTTGTTTTCTTAAATTTTAATGCTGTAGAATGCTTCAAGTTCAAAATATTTCATTCGGCTACACCGAGAAAATCATAATTCAAAATGTAGACTTCACTGTTGCTAAAGGGCAGAATATATCAATTCTTGGTGAGAGCGGCTGTGGAAAAAGTACGCTTTTAAAACTGCTTTATGGTATGTATGATTTAAATCATGGACGTATTTTGTATAATGATACAGAGATCCGGGGGCCAAAATATAATTTGATTCCAGGAATGCCATTTATGAAATATCTGGCGCAGGATTTTGATTTGATGCCTTACGAAACTGTAGCCGAAAATGTAGGCAAGTTTCTTTCTAATGGTTTTATGCCTTTAAAGAAACTGCGTATTCAAGAACTGCTGGAAATGGTCGAAATGACTGAATTTGCAAATGTGAAAGCGAAATTATTGAGCGGAGGACAGCAGCAGCGAGTGGCCTTGGCTAGAGTTTTAGCCTTGGAGCCAGAAGTTTTATTGTTAGATGAACCGTTCAGCCATATTGATAATTTTAGAAAAAACGCACTTCGAAGAAACCTTTTTGCTTATTTAAAGAAAAAAGAAATCACTTGTTTTATAGCAACTCACGATAGTGTTGATGCTCTTTCTTTCTCGGACGAGACCATTGTTTTGTATCAGGGAAGAATTATGGAAAAAGGACCTTCTGCCGATGTCTATAAATATCCTTTGAATAAATATGTTGCTTCCCTTTTTGGTGAAGTTAATGAATTAAAATTATCTCAGTTAATGCCGATTGAAGGAGAAGACGAGGTCGTTTTATTGTATCCGCATCAGTTAAAAGCAGATCCTGCTGGAACTATAAAAGCAATAGTAAAAGAATCTTTTTTTAAAGGAAGCCGTTTTTTAATAAAAGCTGTTTTCGACAGAAGAGTTATCTTTTTTGAGCATGAAACTGCTTTAGAATTCAATCAGGAGGTGATATTAAAAATCATTTAAGAAAAGACTATTAGCAGCATAAAGAAAAATAAATGCTGAATAAAACTGAAAATATCTAAAAAAAGACGATATTGTATTCTGGTTTTTAAAGGATGTTTGAATTTGATGTCTTGATTTTAATAAAAAGATAAACTATGTACCATTCAAAAATAACGGGATTGGGATATTATGTCCCAGATAATGTAGTGACTAATGATGATTTGTCCAAAATCATTGATACCAATGACGAATGGATTCAGGAAAGAACAGGTATTCAGGAGAGAAGACATATCATCAGAGGTGAGGACACTACTACTTCAATGGGTGTGAAAGCGGCCAAAATTGCGATAGAGCGTTCAGGTGTTGCTGCATCTGATATTGATTTTGTTGTATTTGCAACACTGAGTCCCGATTATTATTTTCCAGGACCGGGTGTTTTGGTACAGCGGGATCTGGGATTGAGAACAGTTGGAGCATTAGATGTTAGAAACCAATGTTCGGGTTTTGTTTACGCACTTTCTGTAGCCGACCAATACATTAAAACGGGAATGTATAAAAATATTCTGGTAATTGGTTCCGAAGTTCATTCTACTGGATTGGATATGACAACACGAGGCAGAGGTGTTTCGGTGATTTTTGGAGATGGAGCAGGAGCTGCTGTTTTGAGCAGAGAAGAAGATCTGTCGAAAGGTATTTTGTCAACACACCTGCATTCAGAAGGAATTCATGCTGAAGAATTAGCTTTGACTGCACCGGGAATGGGAGCGCGATGGGTTACCGATATTATTGCTGACAATAACCCAGATGACGAAAGTTATTTTCCTTATATGAACGGACAGTTTGTATTTAAAAATGCAGTGGTTCGTTTTGCTGAAGTTATCAATGAAGGTTTGGAAGCCAATAATCTGCAGGTTTCGGATATTGATATGCTGATTCCGCATCAGGCAAATTTGAGAATTTCGCAGTTTATACAAAAGAAATTCGGGCTAGAAGATGATCAGGTGTTCAATAATATTCAAAAATATGGAAATACTACTGCTGCTTCTATTCCGATTGCCTTGACCGAAGCTTGGGAGAAAGGAAAAATAAAATCCGGCGATACCGTAGTTTTAGCAGCTTTCGGAAGCGGATTTACATGGGCGAGCGCAATTATAAAATGGTAATATAAAACTTTGTGATAATTATAATTTAAAAAAACTTGAAGGCTGTACTTCAAGTTTTTTTTTAAGATTTTTTGAAATGAAAAACAGCTTACTTGAAATCGCGTGTTTTAATTTACAATCTGCAGTTATTGCCCAGCAAAATGGGGCAGATAGAATAGAATTATGTGCTAACATGAAGGAAGGAGGTACTACTCCTGATTTTGAAACTGCACGTAAAGTCCGAAGCGAATTGCATATTATGATGTATGTAATGATTCGGCCTCGGGGAGGAAATTTTGTATATACTAATGAAGAATTCAGTAAAATGAAGAATGACATTGAGCAGTTTAAAAGTATAGGAGCCGATGGGTTTGTGTTTGGAATTTTGAATAACGATGGAACTGTAAACGTTGAACAGAACAAACAGCTAGTTGCTTTGGCAAGTCCATTTCCATGCACTTTTCATCGCGCTTTTGATGTGGTTCCGTCAGTTTATGATTCGTTAGAAATAGTTATTAACTGCGGTTTCAAAACCATATTAACCTCGGGACAAGCAGCAAATGTTTTGGAAGGAATTGAGGTATTATCGGTATTGGCAGAAAAAGCAAGAAACAGAATTGTAATAATGCCAGGCGGAGGATTTCGCTCCTTAAATAGTAAGATGATAATGAGAAAAACAAACGCTCTTTTTTATCACTCTTCTGCAATTACTGATTCAGGTGAAACAGCAGATGCTGATGAAATAAAAGCATTGAAACAGAGTTTACACTAAATGTAAAAGCATAAGAAACCCCAGAGTTGGCATTCTCTGGGGTTTCTTCTTTTGTAACCAATTCTAATATTAAAACTAATTTTTAGAAACCGCCGCTTCCTTGGGTTTCGTTTTTATCTCTTTCTTTTCTTTGAACTGCTTTGTTTTTTCCAGCTCCAAAACGGTAGTTGAAACCAATGTAGGCCGTTTGGCTTTCCCAATGGAATTCTCCGGTTTGTAATTTTGGTTTTGTAGCATCGAAGGCAAAATGCATACTGTCAAATAAATCACTTACTCGGGCGGTTATAGTTCCAGTGCCTTTAAGGATGGTAAGACTTGAACCTGCATCGATTCTCCACATTGGTTTTCTTAGGAACTGTAGTCCCAAATCCTCGCCTCGATACATTCCTGTCAATTGAAAGCGCAGATTTTTTGACGCTTTGAAAGTATTGCTTATGCGGGAGTTTATAGTGGTCACATCTACTTCTACATAATCGGTTTCCACGTATCCTTTGGTTTTTTTGTTGTATAAATCAAAACTGATGTTGGCAGTATACCATTTTGTGAAATCCAGATTTCCTGAAAGTTCAACTCCATAAGCGTTGTTGTCGCCTAAATTGGCATACGACAAAATTTGTCTTTCGGGATCAGTAGGGTTTCCATTAAGGGTTCTTGTAATTTCGTCATTAATCTGACGGTAAAAAACGCCCGAAGTGATAGAACCTATTTTAGTTTTTCGTGTGTAATTCAATTCTACCGAGTTAGTAAATTGAGGAAATAATTCAGGATTTCCTTCGGAGTCTATCAAAGGCGTACTCCATTCACGAATAGGATTCACTTGATCAATGCTCGGTCTGTCCACACGTTTTGAAACACTGAAATTGAAGGAATTATTTTCGGTAGGTGTGTAGGTTACAAAACCAGAAGGATAAACGGTGAACAAATCATCATTAAATGTTCCGTCGGCTTGATTTACTTTTTGGAAAAGCGCATCGGCAGTGTATTTTTCAAAACGGGCTCCCACTTGGGCATTCCATTTTTTCCATTGTTTAGCAATGGTAGTGTAGGCTGAATAAATTTTTCTTTCGTAATTGAAATCAGAATTATAAGCGTCATTCAGCAGAAAATTATTTTTTGTGTTTTCAAGACGGGTTTCCAATCCGGCTTCCAGTTTGATAGTTTCTGTCAAAGGATTTACGTAATCCAGATTCAGTAAAATATTCTCGCCTTTATTGGTTATATCATTCAATGCAGCTGGATTGGTGAATGAACTGTTTTCTTCATTGTCATTATTGCTGTAATTGGCTTCAAATTCAAGGGTATGTCCCTCTTTTTTGAAGCTTTTCTTATAATCGAAATTATAGGTTTGGGTATAATTATCATTTTTGCTGTTAAATATCTGATTAATATTAGCAGCCGGGTTGTTATAAATTACATTTACATTTGATTTTCCTGTTTCATTATTGATGTTTTGTGTTGTGTAAACAGAAATTGTATTGGTTTCATTCAAATAAAAATCAAAACCTACTTTGGCCAAGTGTGAAGTACCGTTATTTAAAAAATCAAAGTTTTGTGTATTTTCTTCGTTTGGCTCCAGCGTTTCTATTTTTCCATGATTATGGTGTTTTCCGGTTGTTAAACCATAATTTCCATAAAGATTGAATTTTCCGTTACGGTAATTCATGTCAAAAGAGGAATTGGTTTTTGGAGTTTCACCAAAGGTTATGCCGCTGTTTACGCTTCCGTTAAAACCAATTTTAGCATTTTTGTTTAATACTATATTGATAATGCCGCTCATTCCCTCCGGATTGTATTTGGCCGAAGGATTGGTAATCAATTCAATTTGTTTAATTGAAGCTGCCGGAATCTGCTGTAATAGCTGAGAAGCACTAACAGTTGATGGTTTGCCATCCACAAATACTCGAACATTTGAATTTCCTCTAAGGCTCACCGCATTGGTCTGCGGATCTACGCTTACCGAAGGAATATTGTTCAGAATTTCGGAAGCTGTTGCTCCTGCACTCAGCAAATCCTTGCCTACGTTAATTACTTTTCGATCTGTTTTTTGTTCAATCATCGAATGTTCTTTGACAATATCAACCGACTGCAGTTCTGTGGCTTCCTCTTCCAAAAGGATTTCGATCGAGGAATTCTTTTTTGCGGAATTTAATTCAATAGACGTGGCGTATTTTTTATATCCAATAAATTCTACTTCCAGTGTAAACTTTTTTAGTTCTAAATTTTTAATGGAAAAAGCTCCGTTTTCGTCAGCTACAATTCCGGTAATTATTTTTCCGGCATCTTTTATTACTATCGAAGCGTATTGAACCGGCTGGTTTGTTGCTTTGTTTTTTACTTTACCCGAAAGGACTCCTGGGTTTTCTGCTTTTGTAATTCCCACGAAACTCAATAGGAAAAACACTAAAAGTTTAATTTTCATAATTGTTTTTTTGATTGATTGTTTTGATTGATGATTGCAAATAAGACTGTTTTGTCTTTGTTTTGTAACACTATTTTTGAAAAAAAATACATCTTTGTTTCGATTCGTATTGATAAACTTTGATTATTAAAGGTTTGGCATCTGATTTTTTTTTCTTGAAATAGCATGTTTTTGAATTGTTTTAGACTTTTTTCACCTGTTATTGGATACTATTTTACAGTAACGTTTTTAAAAAGGAAGTCTCAAACAGAATGTAGTTATTCACTTTCGCTATTTGGCGAATAAGCCTTATATTTGCACACTTAAAAAAAAATAATCATAAGATGTCATTATCCAATATTCTTACCCCATCGATAGAAAAAGCAATTCAGACTTTGTTTGACGTAACCATTGATAAAATTGAGTTTCAAGCTACCCGCAAAGAATTTGAAGGCGATATAACGATGGTGATTTTTCCATTATTGAAAGTGGTAAAAAGTAATCCTGTAGAATTAGGAAACAAAATTGGAAACTATTTAGTAGAAAATGTTTCAGAAGTAGCTCGTTTTAACGTGGTTTCAGGATTTTTAAATATTGTGATTGCAGACAGTTATTATCTGAATTTCTTTAATGGAATCAGAAGTACTGATAAATTCGGTTTTGTAACGCCTTCGGCAGATGATAAAGCGGTGATGGTTGAATATTCTTCGCCAAACACTAATAAACCGCTGCACTTAGGACACGTTCGTAATAATTTGTTAGGATATTCAGTTGCCGAAATTATCAAAGCTTCGGGTAAAAAAGTTTATAAAACTCAAATCATCAACGATAGAGGAATTCATATCTGCAAATCAATGCTGGCTTGGCAGAAATTTGGAAACGGAGAAACTCCTGAATCGACAGGTTTGAAAGGGGATAAATTGGTTGGAAATTATTATGTGGCTTTTGATAAAGCATACAAAGAAGAAATAAACCAATTAATTTCACAAGGAAAAACTGAAGACGAGGCCAAAAAACAAGCGCCAATCATTCTTGAAGCACAGCAAATGCTTTTGGATTGGGAAGCTGGAAAACCAGAAGTTATCGAACTTTGGAAAAAGATGAACCAATGGGTTTATGACGGTTTTGGAACAACTTATAAAAACCTAGGAGTTGATTTTGACAGTTATTATTACGAAAGCAACACTTATTTGTTAGGCAAAGATGTCGTTCAGGTGGGATTGGACAAAGGAATTTTTGAAAAAGACCCAGACGGTTCGGTTTGGATTGATTTGACTGATGAAGGTTTGGATCGTAAAATTGTGTTGCGTTCTGATGGAACCGCGGTTTATATGACGCAGGATATTGGAACTGCGATTCAGCGTGTAAAAGATATGCCGGATGTTGGCGGAATGGTGTACACGGTAGGGAACGAGCAGGACTATCACTTCAAAGTATTGTTCTTAATCCTTAAAAAATTAGGATTTGACTGGGCTTCCAATCTTTTCCATTTATCATACGGAATGGTAGATTTACCTTCTGGAAAAATGAAATCAAGAGAAGGAACTGTTGTAGATGCCGACGATTTAATGAATGAAATGACTGCAACAGCTCAAAAAATTTCTGAAGATTTAGGAAAATTGGACGGCTATTCTGCCGATGAAAAAGCAAAACTATTCAATACAATAGGTCTTGGAGCACTTAAATATTATATTTTGAAAGTGGATCCAAAGAAAAGAATCCTGTTTAATCCAGAAGAATCGGTTGATTTTGCTGGAAATACAGGACCTTTCATTCAATATACTTATGCCAGAATTCAATCCATTTTAAGAAAAGCCGATTTTGATTTGAATGCAGTATCAGGCGTTGCAGAGGTTCACGAAAAAGAAAAAGAACTGATAAAACAGCTTGAGTTGTTTCCAGAAGTGATTCAGAACGCGGCCAACAATCACAGCCCGGCTTTGATTGCCAATTATACATACGATTTGGTTCGTGAGTATAATTCTTTTTACCAGGCTGTTTCCATACTTGGGGAAACTGATTTAGCTAAAAAAACATTCAGAGTACAGCTGTCCAAAAAAGTAGCAGATGTTATTGCTGATTCTTTTAGTTTACTTGGGATAAATGTTCCGGAGAGAATGTAATTTCGAAAATAAACATAAAAAAACCGAACTGAAAAGTTCGGTTTTTTTATGTGCTAAATTTTTATATCAATTTGAAATAATTAGATAATTGATTTCAACCGGTTTCAGTATTTTATCTTCGCTGACACAATCGACCAAAAAGCGCAGTTCTTCCAGTTCTTTTCTGTTGAGCAGAATAATAAAATTAGACTGCAGAGTAGGAATTGGAATCTTCTTGTCATAAATGGAATTTTTATATTCCCTTTCCCAATAATCAATATCAATCTGATCGATATAATTGGCAAAACTAGTCATTTCAATGCCGCTCAAGTCAAAGGTAAGATTATTGAACAGCAGCTGATACATATCTCTATGCTGACAAAAGAGCAAAATGCCATTTGAAGTCCGGTTTAATACTTTTAGATTGCACATAAGTGTGGTTCTTTGAATTATTATTTTTATTCAGTCCTTAGCTTTTAGTCCTTAGTTGTACAGCATAGAAAGAATCCGTTTTTGTGAAATTTCGAATTTAGACTTAGAAGCTAATCACTAAGGACTAATCACTATTTAATGACAAATGAATCAATTATTGCATCAACTTCAGCTTGGGTTGCAGTTGGTTTTAAATCAAATAAAAGAGAGAAAAGTGATTTCTTGTTTACTTTATTCTGCAGCGATAAATCCTTATTGCTGCCATAAACTTTTTCCCATTTGCTTCTCACTTTTGCCCAGACTTCCTTATTGTTTTTCCACCAGTTTTGTGCCAATAAACATTTGCTGTCTTCCACTTTAGTATAAACATCAAATCCTTTTTCTTCGGCTAATAGATAATCTTTTCCGCTTTCGTCCCTTACCAGTTTTTGATTGTCCTGTTCGTGATTCCAGCCAGTAGGGGTGATTTCGTGAATGTTTCTTCTTTTTAGAACGTTGTAATCGTTTCTTTTAGTGTGTTCTCTTCTTGGCAGCGGTGCATCAGCGGTGTTTAGCCAATAGTTTTTCCCGTCAATATGTGCCCAGCTTGAAGAACCTTCGTATCTCGGACTGTCATCCACCTGATATACTTTTTGTGACCATTGTCCTTTTACGTTTTTGGCTGTCAATTTGTTAAACTTCCACGTATTATCTTTGTAAAAAGAATATAAATCGGTGTTTTCATAAAGCCAGTCCTGTCTCCAGTGCTTTACAATGTCGTTTTCTCCCTTCCCAACAATTAACAAATGCTGTAATACTATTTTGCTGGGTTTGTCCTCCAGTAATTCTATCCATTCAAGTGCAGATTCATGTTTTGTTTCTGATGGTTTGTAGCTGGCAGAATCTTTTGGATACTTGAAAGTTTCAGTAAAGTTGAATTTTACTTCATAGCAGCCGCACATCGACTTGATGGCTTTTATGTCTTCTTTTTTAGCGTCTTGACTGAATCCAATAAGGCTTGTAATAGTCATTAATACAGTTAGATAAGTCTTTTTTGTGTTCATAATTGGTTTTTTATTTTTAAAAATTTTTTGACAAATATATTAAATTTATTTAGAATAAATAAAAATAACTATATATTTGCATCACTTATTAAGACTAAATAAAAATAATGAAACATAGAATTACTTTCTTTTCTGCTCTCCTTTTTTATCAGATTTCTTTCGCCCAGCAAAAGAAAAAAGATAGTATTCAAACTAATGAATTGTTAGAGGTAATGGTGGTTACAGGAACAAGAACAGAGAGAGTTCTTTCGTCATTGCCGTTACCGATGACCATAATTACTTCGGCAGAAATTGCTAAAACTGGCGTAACGAGATTGAATGAAATTTTAAATGAGCAGACAGGAATTATCCTGATTCCGGACGAAAGTGGTTTTGAGGGTATTCAGATGCAGGGTTTAGATTCGGCTTACACTATGGTTTTAATTGACGGTGTGCCTTTGGTAGGAAGAAGCGCAGGAGTTCTTGATTTATCAAGAGTTTCTGTCGGAAATATCGAAAGAATTGAGATTGTAAAAGGTGCTTCATCTGCTTTGTACGGTTCCGAAGCCATGGGCGGAGTGATTAATGTAATTACAAAAAAGCCGAAAAAAGATATGTTTTCGGGCAGTCTTTCTTATCGATATGCTTCTTTTAATACTAATGATGCTAATGCAAATCTTCTTTGGAAAAAGAAGAAGTTTTCGGCTAATTTATTTGCTAATTTCTATTCCTCTGATGGATACGATTTAGATAAAAGTACGCCTTTAAAAAATCTCGAAAATTTTTACAATTACACCATTCAGCCCAAGCTGTACTATGATTTTTCAGAAAATCTAAAGCTGATTGTGAGCAATCGTTTCTATAATCAGAAAATGGATAACGCTGCCATAATTGATGCTGAAAATTACAAAGGAGACGCAGCAGAAAACGAATGGAATTCCCAAGTAAAATTGGAACACAAATGGAATTCAAAACTCTATTCGGAATATGAATTATATGCTACCAATTATAAAAATGATTCGTTTTTGAATGATGAAAACGATGTGCTTTATGATAAAACCTATTATAATCAATGGCTTTTTCGACCAGAAGCAAGAACAACTTTGGCAATAAATAATGACAAGCTTACTGCTGGAATAGGACTGAATTATGAAACTTTGGACAGAACTTATTTTAGTAAAAATGTAGAATTCACTTCTGAATATGTTTTTGTGCAATACGATTGGAATCCAAGCGAAAAATGGAATATTCTTGCGGGATTTAGATATGATAATCACAGTGAATATGCCTCGCAGTTAAGTCCAAAATTAGCCGTAAATTATAAAATCAATACTGATTTTTCTGTAAAAGGATCTGTTGGTTACGGTTACAAAGCGCCTGATTTTCGCCAGCTGTATTTTGATTTTTCTAATCCGTCGGTTGGTTATACGGTTTTGGGCTATAATGTTGCCGAAGATCGCTTGAATCAATTGGATGCTGAAGGCCAAATTTTGAAAAGAGTAGAAGGGATCAGTTTCAATACTCCATTGGAAGCCGAAAGTGCCGTGAATGTCAATTTTGGAACTTTTTACAAAAGAAATAAATTGAAAGTTGATGCAAACGCATTTTACAATTCGATAAGTAATTTGATTGATACGAGAGTGGTGGCTCAAAAAAACAATAGCCAGAACGTTTTTAGTTATTTCAATGTCAGCGAAGTTTTTACTTATGGGTTAGAATTTAATTCGGCTTATAATTTTACCAATGAATTTTCTGCATCAATCGGTTATCAATATTTGACTGCGAAAGACAAATCGGTTGTTGATAATTTTGAGAATTATCAATACATCAGAAATGCTGAACTGCAAACCATTAAAATTAATAAATCGGATTATTTCGGTTTGTACAATCGTTCGAAACATACTGCCAATATTAAAATGGCATATACGATTCCGAAAATAAAAACAGATGTCAATCTGCGTGTTTTTTACCGAAGCAGATACGGTTTGTATGACACTAATGGAAATCAGATTCTGGACAAACACGACACTTTTGTAGATGATTATTTTACAGCTAATCTTTCGGTTTCAAAATACATAACAGACAAAATACTATTTCAGGCTGGTGCCAATAATTTACTTAATTATACCGATCCAAGTCAAATTCCAAACCTTTCCGGAAGACAGCTTTTTGCACGAATTCAATACAATTTTTAATTAACCCTTATTTAAACACTTTTACAATGAAAACAAATTTTTTAAAACTTTCGATTTTAGCCTTGACACTTTTTATCGCATCGTGCAGTAATGATGATAATGATCCAATACCTGCTGTAGTAACTCAAAAATTTTCTAATCTTTATGCACCGCAGACAGGTGGACAAGCAGTACCAGCGGGTGGCGAATTTACAAAATTCAGTTTTTCTGAAAACAAAGTTGTAACCAATGATAATTGGGATATTGCTTTCCGAGGAACGACTATAATCGTAAATGGAGGAGCTAAATACAATGCCGCAGATGCAGGTGAACCAGCGAGAACAGGATCAGGATTAGTAAGTTCTGTTTCTGGAACATTTGCTAGTGTAACTACTTTTCCAGTGGCAACTAGTTTTAAAGCAGATGCAACTTCAGTTTATGCAATTCCTACAGGAAGCGGAAATGGTTGGTATTCGTATAATTCAACAACACACATTATTTCGGCTATTGCAGGAAAAGTATTTGTGGTAAAAACGCATGATGGCAAGTATGCAAAATTCGAAATCTTAAGTTATTATAAAGATGCGCCTGTAACACCAGATGCTACATCTGTGTCGCCTTATTATACTTTTAATTTTGCTTATCAGGCAAATAGTACAACGACATTTTAATTAGATAAGCAAATTAGTTAGTTTTGTTTTTTTTGAAGAAGAGAGGCTGTTCTAAATGGGCAGCCCTTTTTTTGACATACTAATAACGGAATTTTGAATCTTTTTATGTAAAAAATTAAGGAGAGACCGTCTCAAACTACAGACCGTCTCTCCTCTGGTTAACTAATGGTTAGTTGATTTTTTTTTTTGGTTTTTTGAGCTACAGCGATTTTTAATTCATTGCTAATCCTTCTGATTTACTTATTTTAGTAATCTCGCCTATTGAACTCACTAATATATTTTGAGTTTTGTTATTTTTTTTAAGTTTCAAAAGGTATGCTTTTTTCAATATTTGCCCTTTTTCTTGTGAATATACAAACTTACTTTGGGTAACTGTCCATTCAGGATAGGCAAGATAAACTGTTTTCATAAGTTCTCTCGGCAATTCCACATTTACATATTTTTCGGAAACAGACATTAATATTCCTTTTTCATTGTAAGTAGCTGTTAAAGATCCCTTTTTGCTTTCTAAAGTCACTAAATAGCTGTCAAAATCTTTGCAGCCATCATCCACTTTATACGAAAGAAATTCGTTTTGAGTATTTCTGACAACTGCATCAGGATTGTTGTCTGGGATGTATTTAGTAAAATCATTTTTTGATGATACTACTACTTCAGGCAGCTCTTCAATTTTTGTTTCTTTATTTACTTTTTTTTCTTGTGAATAAGATACAGTAAATAAGCTTACACATAAAGCGAAGGTGATAATTGTTCTCATAATTTTTATATTTTTTATGTTATATTTTTGTGTTTTTTGTGTTTTTTTGTTAGGATAAAAGTATAAACTATTTTTCAATCGACAAAATATTTTGTTATTAAATTTATAAAAAAAATGTGTTTTTTTTATAAATATCAAAATCTATAACGTTTTTTATGTTTTTAAATTAAATTATATTTAATATTTTAACAAAAGTCATTGTTTTTAAAACTGATCTTTCTGCAAACAGCTAATTAAACGAAAACGTTTGAATTAAATTGATGCTAAAAGTGTAAAAAATCCGACAAAATTATCCATTTATAGATTGCAGAAAGAAGTAGAATAGAAAATCTTAAAATGTATATTTATAGTTTGGATTTTAATTCATTTGGGTACTGATAAGGAATCAAAATTTGTTTTTTTATAGTTGAAATACAATTTTTTTACGGTTTATTTTGGCAGTTTTCTGCAGGTTTGTGAAATTCCAGCAAAAAATTGTAAAGATGTTTCTTAAGCGGCAAACTTTTTCAAAATAATATGCAGATGGACTTTTTTGCTTTAATTTTCAAAACAATTGATTTTTTATTTCTAATACTATTTAAACTTCAATATCAAATCATTAAATTTGCGCCTTAATTTAAGAGAAACACCATTATGTTCGATAATTTAAGCGATAAACTAGACAAAGCCTTTCATATATTAAAAGGACACGGAAAAATCACCGAGGTAAACGTTGCAGAAACTTTGAAAGAAGTTCGCCGTGCTTTGCTCGATGCCGATGTCAACTTTAAAATTGCCAAAGATTTTACCACCAAAGTAAAAGAAAAAGCAATTGGTCAGGATGTATTAACGACATTACAGCCGGGGCAATTATTGGTAAAGCTTGTTAAAGATGAGCTTACTGAACTGATGGGCGGTGATGTTGCCGGTGTTAATCTTCAGGGAAATCCATCGATTATATTAATGTCAGGTTTGCAGGGATCTGGAAAAACTACTTTTTCCGGTAAACTGGCGAATTATCTTCAGACAAAAAAGAATAAAAAACCGCTTTTGGTTGCTTGTGATATCTATCGTCCGGCGGCGATTCAGCAGTTGTATGTTGTGGGAGATTCGATAGGAGTTGAGGTTTACTCTGAACCAGAAAATAAAAATCCGGTTGAGATTGCACAAAATGCAATCAAACATGCCAAAGCTAATGGATTCAATGTTGTAATTGTCGATACTGCAGGGCGTTTGGCTGTCGATAAGGAAATGATGGATGAAATTGAGAAAGTTCACAAAGCAATCCAGCCACAGGAAACTTTATTCGTTGTGGATTCTATGACAGGTCAGGATGCTGTGAATACTGCAAAAGCATTCAACGATATCTTAAATTTTGACGGGGTTATCTTAACCAAATTAGATGGTGATACCCGCGGAGGAGCTGCGATTTCGATTAAATCAGTAGTGAACAAACCAATTAAGTTTGTTGGTACAGGCGAGAAAATGGATGCGATTGATGTTTTCTATCCAAATCGTATGGCAGAGCGTATCCTTGGTATGGGAGACGTTGTGTCTTTGGTAGAGAGAGCTCAAGAACAATATGACGAAGAAGAAGCTAGAAAAATCCAAAAGAAAATTGCTAAAAACGAATTTGGTTTTGACGATTTCCTTTCACAGATTCAGCAGGTTAAGAAAATGGGTAATATGAAAGACTTGGTAGGAATGATACCGGGAGCTTCAAAAGCAATGAAAGATATCGAAATTGAAGATGATGCTTTCAAACATATTGAAGCGATTATCCATTCGATGACACCGATTGAAAGAAGCAAGCCTGCCGTAATTGATGCCAAAAGAAAAATTAGGATTGCCAAAGGTTCCGGGACAAAAGTGGAGCAGGTGAATCAATTGATGAAACAGTTTGAGCAAATGAGCAAAATGATGAAAATGATGCAGGGGCCGGGAGGAAAAAACCTGATGAAAATGATGGGCGGAATGAAAGGCGGAATGCCTGGAGGTATGCCGGGAATGAGATAATAAACATAGTTTCAAGTTTCAGGTTTCAAATTGTTGAGACAGAAATTTGAAACTTTTTTAATTTAATAAATTAGAAGTTACTGTTTTAGACAAGAAAACTTAAAATCATAAACTAAAATTTTAGACAAAAAAATGCAGCTACTCGACGGGAAAAAAACATCGGAAGACATTAAAAATGAAATCGCAGCCAAAGTAAAAACAATGAAAGACAATGGGGAAAAAGTACCTCATTTGGCAGCAGTTATTGTAGGAACAGACGGAGCAAGCTTAACGTATGTGGGAAGCAAAGTGCGTTCCTGCGAACAAATTGGTTTCGAATCTACTTTGGTAAGTTTACCTGCTGATATCACCGAAGAAGCTCTTCTTGCTAAGATTAAGGAATTAAACGAAGATGATAATCTTGATGGCTACATCGTTCAGTTACCGCTTCCAAAACATATTGACGAGCAAAAAATCCTGATGGCTATTGATCCTGACAAAGATGTGGATGGTTTTCACCCTGCCAATTTTGGAAAAATGGCTTTGGATATGGAAACGTTTTTGCCGGCAACTCCATATGGAATAATGGAATTATTGGAGCGTTATAAGGTAGAAACAGCTGGAAAACATACCGTAGTTATCGGGCGCAGCCATATTGTGGGCCGGCCAATGAGTATTTTGATGAGCCGTAAGGGAAATCCTGGTGATTCAACGGTGACTTTGACGCACAGCAGAACTAAAAACTTGGAAGAGTACACCAAAAATGCTGATATTATTATTACGGCTTTAGGAGTGCCTGAGTTTTTAAAGGCTGATATGGTAAAAGACGGCGTAGTAGTAATTGATGTGGGAATTACCCGTGTTGAAGACGCTTCAAATCCAAAAGGATATAAAATTACAGGTGACGTTGATTTTGACGGCGTAAGCAAAAAGTCATCTTTCATCACTCCCGTTCCAGGCGGTGTTGGACCAATGACAATTGCAATGCTGTTAAAAAACACATTATTGGCAAGAGAAATCAGAAGCAGAAATAAATAAAATTGTTTTAGACAATTTATCCGTATAACCTCAAATGAAAGTTTGAGGTTTTTTTTGCTTAAGACTTTATTAAATATCCATTCCTTCCTGATGTTTTTAAAATATAAAGGATATTTTTGCAAAACTTAAAATGAACAGCTCAATGGACGATTATTATTCGGAAATATTGAAAGAATAAAGCACTTGAAAAACTTTCAAGATGCTATAACTTAACCTATGGAATTTTGAAATGAAGGCTTTTTACAAAAACAATAACGGATTAATCGAGTCTAAAGAGTGGACTCCAAACTGCTGGATAAATATTGAATGTCCAACAGAAGACGAAAAAAAATACCTCTTAGAAGAATTACAAATCCCTGAGGAATTCTACAATGATATCGAAGATATTGATGAAAGACCCCGTATAGAAGTAGAGAATGGCTGGACTTTGATTATTATTAGGATTCCAGTAAGTACAGATAATGTAAAACTGCCTTTTAACACAATTCCTGTTGGTGTTATTTTTAAGGAAGAAATTTGTGTTACCATTAGTTTTCATAAAACGGAAATGCTGACGGATTTTGTAATCTACACTCAGCGGAAAAATAAAGACATCAAAGATAATTTTGATTTGGTTTTAAAACTGCTCTTATCATCAAGCGTTTGGTATTTGAAATACTTGAAACAGGTTAATCAAAAGATAAAACTGGCCGAAGATAATTTGGAAGAATCTATCAAAAATGAAGAATTACAAGCCTTGCTGCAAATAGAAAAATGTTTGGTTTTTTTTATGACTTCCTTGAAAGGCAATGATATATTACTCCATCGAATCAAGAATGTTAAATCCCAAAGAGATTTTTATGACCCTGAATTGTTGGAAGATGTAGAGATTGAGTTGCGTCAAGCGCAAGAAACAACTAATATTTATAGCGACATTTTAACAGGAATGATGGATGCTTACGCCTCGGTTATTTCTAATAATTTGAATGCGATTATGAAACAGATGACTTCTATCTCCATTATTTTGATGATTCCTACAGTAATTGCCAGTTTGTATGGGATGAATGTGCCAAATAACTTAGAAAACAATAATTACGGTATGCCAATTATTATACTTGTTTCAGTATTGCTTTCTATGTTTGGTGTTTTTTTATTTAAAAGAAGAAGATGGTTTTGATACAAAGAAGAGGCTGTCCAAAAAGTAAGGACAGCCTTTTTTTTGCTGTTTTTAATCTAAAATAGTATCTTAGAGTTGCACAAAAAACGAGCAATGGCTAAAGTAATATTTAAATCGCAATCGATCAATACACCGGAACTTTTTCCGATAAATATTTTTGATAAAATTTCAGAAAACCATCCTGTCCGCTTAGTGGATAAGATTGTCAATTCATTGGATATAAGTCATATACTTAAAATATATAAAGGAGGAGGCACCTCGGCCTATCATCCCAGAATGATGCTTAAGGTTTTGTTTTACAGTTATTTAAGCAACACTTATTCCTGCCGAAAAATAGCAAAGGCACTTACTGAGAACATTCATTTTATGTTTATTTCAGGCAACTCAACTCCTGATTTTAGAACCATTAACGATTTTAGAGGAAAGATTTTAAAAGAAAACATCAAAGATTTATTTGCAGAGGTGGTCAAAATGCTTGTGGAAATGGGCTATGTCAGTCTGGATATCCAATACATTGATGGAACAAAAATAGAAGCCAAATCCAATAAATACACCTTTGTCTGGCGGGGTTCTATAGAGAAATACAAAGAAAAGCTCGAAGTAAAAATCAACAGTATCTTATCCGACATTGAAAACAGTATTTTATCAGATAATCAAGAAGTCAACAAGGAAGAATTACCAAAAAAAATAAACTCGGAAGAGCTGAAAGAAAAATTATCAGAACTCAATAAAAAACTCAAAGAGCCCAACAAGAAGATAACCAAAGAGCTTGAAAAGCTTCAGGAAGAGCACCTGCCAAAGCTTGAAAAATACGAAAAAGATTTAGTGATTTTAGGCAATAGAAACTCCTACAGTAAGACAGATCCTGACGCTACCTTTATGAGAATGAAGGAAGACCATATGAAAAACGGACAGTTAAAACCTGCATACAATCCTCAGATTTCTACTGAAAATCAATTCATTACCAACGTAACCATTCATCAGACACCTAACGACACTACGACTTTAAAATCCCATTTGGAGGAATTTGAAAAAATGTATCAAAAACAAAGCAAAACAGTTGTAGCCGATGCTGGTTATGGAAGCGAAGAAAACTACGAAATGCTTGAAAATAAAGACATAACGACCTATGTAAAGTATAATTATTTTCACAAAGAACAGAAGAAAAAAATGAAGGACAATCCGTTTCTTGTCCAGAATTTGTTCTACAATATACAGCAGGATTTTTATGTGTGTCCAATGGGACAAAGAATGGAAAACATTGGCAGTGGAAAACGGACATCGGCCAACGGATACGAATCACAAGTATCTTATTATCAAGCAAAAAGATGTGATGGATGTCCACTTAGAAGTTTGTGCCATAAAGCCAAAGGAAACAGAACAATAGAAGTAAACCACCGCCTGAACCAATTAAGGGCTCAGGCCAAAGAGCTGCTCATGAGCGAAAAAGGACTCGAACACCGAAGCAAACGCCCAATAGAAGTTGAAGCAGTATTCGGACAGCTAAAAAACAACAATAAATTCAGCCGGTTTACTTTCACAAGCATCGAAAAAGTGGAAATGGAATTTCTATTGATGGCTATCGGGCATAATTTCAGAAAAATGATAGCAAAGAACAATGATGCGTCGAAAACTCATCTAAAAATCTCCTTCAGAGTTCTAAATAGAGCTATAAAAGTCGAAATTCACTTTTTAAATACTGTAACAGAATATTTTTTCATTAATCAACCAACCCAAAATCGATTCCTGAAATTTGCAGCATAAAAAAAGCTGTCCTTTTCGGACAGCCTCTTTAGTTTAATAATCTCTTCCCTTCTTAAATCGGGGATCATCCTTTTTGATGAATTCAGTTCTTCTTTTTTGAGGTTCTGGTTTTGGTAAACTTGCTTCCTCTGTTTTGCTAGAAGGTTCGATTAATTGGTTAAGTTCTTTAATTTCGGCATCGGTTAAATCGCGGTAGCGTCCTACTGGAATGTCCAGTGAAATATTGATAATTCTGATGCGTTTCAGAGCGGTAACTTCGTAGCCTAAATATTCGCACATTCTTCGGATCTGGCGGTTTAAACCTTGCGTCAGAATGATTTTGAAGATGTATTTACTGATTTGCTCTACTTTACATTTGCGGGTTACAGTGTCCAGAATAGGTACGCCATTGCCCATTCGTTCAATGAAACGGTCGGTTATGGGTTTGTTTACCGTTACGGTATATTCTTTTTCGTGATTGTTGCGGGCCCGTAGTATTTTGTTGACGATATCACCGTCATTGGTCATAAAGATCAGACCTTCACTGGCTTTGTCCAATCGGCCGATCGGAAAAATACGTTTGGGATAATTAATGTAATCCACAATATTGTTGCGGACTTCCAGATTGGTGGTGCATTCTATTCCTACTGGTTTGTAGAAAGCAAGATATATAGGTTTTTCGGTTTTCTCACGGATTAGTTTTCCGTCTATACGCACTTCGTCATCTGGCGCGACTTTGGTTCCTAGTTCCGGTACTGCTCCATTGATGGTTACCCGGCCTTCTTCTATGAATTTATCGGCTTCACGGCGGGAACAGTAGCCTGTTTCGGCAATGAATTTATTGAGACGTTTTAGATTTTCTTCCATAGTGCAAAAATAGTCAAAATTTAGACTTCTTGGATTTTTAGATTTTTAGATTGCTTTTTTTTGATAGTTATGCAGTTTGCTAATCTAAGAATCTAAAAGTCTATTTTTCAAATAAAAACTGATAGATTTCTTTATATAGTTTATCGTCGTGCATGGAATGGCCTAAATCTTTAGTAGTGATGAATTTTCCTTTTTTCCAGCCGCTGGCTATTTTTTGTCCTTCAGAAAACGCAACTACTGTATCGGTGGTATCATGGGCGATGATTCCGTCAATTTGGATATGTTTGGCAAATGTCTCTCCTGAGAAATCTTCCAGTCTGAAATTGAAATTTTCCAGATATCGTTTTTCTAAAAGTGCAAACATTTTGCGGTTGAGACTCAGCATTTGAATATAATTATCGATGAGTGTTTTTAAATCGGAAGGAGCGCCGAGAATCACCATTTTTTTGATACTGGTTTCTGGATGCAGATACTGATGATAGACACAGGCCGAACCGCCGATAGAGTGACCGATAATGATGCTCGGGTTGTATTTTTTGACAGCTTTGTTGATAAATTCGGCATAGCGGGGCACGTTGAATTCTTTACCGCTGCTTTGTCCGTGTGCAGGGGCGTCTATGGCGATGATGGTGCTTCCTGATTTTTGGAGATAGGGCAGGGTTTTCTCCCAGCGGGCCGAATTGCTTTCCCAGCCGTGAACCAAAAGAATTTTGGTGTCATTTCCTTCCCAGGTATAGGTTTGGAAATAGTGTTCGTCATGCTGGAATTTTTCTTTTATGGTGCCCTGAAGGATTTCAGGGAGCTGGTTTTCCTGAATTTTACCTACTCTGGGGTTGGTAAAAAGTTTATACGATAGGTTCAGCGCATTTTTTGGATGCACAAAACTCAATAAATTAATGTATTGCCCAACAGATTTGACAAATAAAAACTGAATGCTTTTTTTTAGGCTCAAAATAATGTAGTATAAAAAAAGTCCCGATTTAATCGGGACTTAGTTGTTTTTTAGAATGTAGCAAATAATTGCTCCATTTTCTCTCTTTCTTCTTGAGCCAGAACGGTGTCGACTAAAATTCTTCCAGAGTGCTCATCGATTAGGATTTTCTTTCTGGCTGCAATTTCAACCTGTGTCTGCGGCGGAATCGTGAAGAAAGATCCAGCTGATGCTCCTCTTTCGATAGAAACAACTGCAAGTCCGTTACGAACACTGCTTCTGATTCTTTTGTAAGCTGCCAAAAGACGCTCTTCGATTAATGCTTCAAATTCTGCTGATTTTTCAGTCAGGAATGCCTCTTCTTTTTGAGTTTCGGACATGATAGCATCTAATTCTGATTTTTTATGTTTTAAATGAGATGATTTAGAATCTAATTTTTCTTTAGAAGAACTAATTGCCTCTTTTTTGTGCTCAATAGAAGCTTTCATTTCTTTAATTTGCTTTTCTGCTAATTGAATTTCTAATTCCTGAAACTCAACTTCTTTTGTCAAAGAATTGAATTCTCTATTGTTGCGAACGTTTTCTTGCTGCTTAGTGTATTTTTTGACAGCTTCTTTGTGCTCATCAATTGCATTGATTTTCTGCTTGATAAGGTTCTCGATTACCTCAAGTTCTCCTTTCAATTTCTCTGAACGAGTGCTTAAACCAGCAACTTCATCTTCAAGATCTTCAACTTCTAAAGGAAGCTCTCCTCTAACGTTTCTGATTTCGTCAATTCTAGAGTCAATTAACTGTAAATCGTAAATTGCTCTTAACTTGTCCTCAACACTTAATTCTTTCGTATTCGCCATATTCTATAAGTACTTAACTGGATTTGTATTTTCTTCCGATAAAATGATTGCAAAATTAGGGATTTTTTTTCTAAGATAATCAACAATATACTCTTTTGTATAGCGTTCGCTTTCAAAATGTCCGATATCAGCCAATAAAAGCTTGTTTTCGGCTTCGTAATATTGATGATATTTTAAATCAGATGTCAGATAAGCGTCAGCTCCGGCCTGAATTGCATTTTTGATGGCAAAACTTCCAGAACCGCCCAAGACGGCTACTTTTTTAATTTTTTTGCCTGTAAATGCCGAGTGGCGGATTCCGACGGCCTGCATTTTGTCTTTGGCGTATGCTAAGAAATCTATCTCGTCCATTTCTTCCTCAAGCTCGCCAATCATTCCTAAACCAATATGGTTAAAGGTGTTTTTCATATTGTAGATTTCGGTGGCAACTTCTTCGTAAATATGGTTTTCTCTTAGGGCTTTTATGATTTTGGACTCCAGATGTTTGGCGTAAACCACTTCGATTTTAACCTCGGTTCCTCTTGATAATACACCTTTTTCTCCAATGGTTGGTTCGCTTTTTTCGTTACCCTGATACGTAAAAGTTCCTTCAGAGTTGAAACTGCATTTGTCATAATTCCCAATGCTTCCTGCACCTGCATCGAACAAAGCGTTGCGGACTTTCTCGGCATTGTCTCGGATGGTGTAAGTAACCAGTTTTCGGATATGATTTTGTTTTGGGATTAAAATCTGGGTTTTTATGAGTCCCAGAGTATCGCAGAATATTTTATTTACTCCTTCAGGATGATTGTCCAGTGCGGTATGAACAGCATAAATGGCGATATCATTTTTGATGGCTTTGAGCAGGGCGCGCTCTACATAATTTTGTCCTGTTATTTTTTTTATTCCATTGAATAAAATAGGGTGGAAACAAACCACCAGATTACATTTTTTGGCAATGGCTTCGTCGATTACATTCTCCAAAGCATCATGGCAGACCAAAATTCCGGTTGCCGTTGTATTTTCGTCCCCAATTATTAAACCTACGTTGTCAAAATCTTCGGCATAAGCCAATGGAGCCATTTCTTCAAGAACAGAAAGGATTTCTTTTATTGTACTCATTTTTTAATCTTTTCAGGGTATTTGTTAGCGGTAATTTTTATAAACCAATAACGTAAATTGATCTAAATTTATTTGTAAAGTTACCGTTTGTTTATTTTTTAATAATTTCCGTTCAAAGATAAAATATTATATATTCGTAAAAAGAATTTGCTCCGAAAAATTATAATTCTGTCAGCCATTTTGTACCGCTTTTTTATTAAGGCTTAATTGACTTGAATTTTTGTCTCAGATTAATAAAAAAGTAAAACCTTCTCAATCCTAAATGTTACAGTTAGGATAAGCAACTGATTAAATCTGGTATTTTTATAAATTATGAATTAATATAGTTTCGCTTTTAATTCTTTATACTCGGCAGTCATCTCTAAAGCATTGTAAACACTCAGAAGGCTTTTAGAAACGTCTTCGTGTTTAGGATCTATTTCAATAGCTTTTTGGAGATAAGGAATCGTTTTTTTATAAATTATATCTCTTTTTGCTTTTAAATCATCATATTTTTTCATTTCACCAGGTGATGTACCTAATTTATTCATATCATCATTTATAGTTTCACCTTCGTCCAGTTTTAGAAAAGATAGATTTATATAAGCATTAATATATTGAGGATTAAGTGTAATTGCTTTCAAATAAAAATTTTCGGCATCGACAGTGTTTTTGGCTTTAGCGCTCAGAACGCCCAAATTAAAAACTAAATCTGCATCATTCTGATTCTTTTTTAAAATAGGTTCTATTGCTTTTTTAAACGATTCATAGTCTTTGGTTTCTATAAACAAATAAGCTTGTGCCAATGCCAAAGAAATATCTTCAGGATTTTTTACTATGGCATCTGAAACTGCTTTTTTTGCCTTGTCAATATATCCGTTTTGAAAATAGATTAAAGCAATGTTTTTATAAATTTCGCCTCTTTTAGATGGTCTTTTTTCGTTTCGTGGTTTTTCATGGGTACCAGCTTGAATAGAAATATCCCGGTCATTTACAGTTGCAAAAGGTTCTTCTTTTTTTGTAGTCCTGTTTACGGCATAATAATCAGTGCCAATTCCAGAATAGTTAATGTTTTTTAGTGTTTCGTAATGTTTTTGCGCAGCAATGAAATCTTTTCCATTTGTGAAGGCTGATGCAGTATAATATAAATTGATGGTGTCTTTTGGATCTATTAGATAAGCTTCATAGAGTTCGTTGGCACTGTCTATATGCTTGCTGTCTTTAAAATCGTCATTAGCAGCTTTTACCAATTCTTCTTTAATATTTTTAAAAGAACTCTGAATCTGGCCGGTATATCTTCTTTTTCCTGACTCTGATTCAATTTTGATGGTTTCTCTATACGATTTTGCTGCTAGAACTAAGTTTTTGCCTGTGTCAGTTTTTTTATCGGCTAATCCTAAAAATGAACTTCCTTGAATGAAGTAATATTGAGACTTTTCTTCTTCTTTAGAATTGTAAACTTGATATTCAATACTTTTAAGAATAGAGATTGCACTCTGAAAATTACCCCCGATCATCTCTTTTTCAGCTTCTTTTATTTTTTCTTTTTGGGCTTCAACGGTACCGGTAAGTAATAATAAAATTAAAACAGTAAAATAGTTTTTTTTCATAATGTAATAATTGCAGGTTAAACAAATTTGGTTTCGGCTGTGTTTAATAGTATTAATTATGTTATTTTTTTGTTCGAAATTATCAAAATAACATGCTTTTTTAACAAAAATAGAATTAAAAACGAACTGATTATGAGATTTTGAAGGTAATTTGATATACTGCAAACAGATTTTAGAAAACGATAAAAAACAATATGTTAATTTATTCTTATCATAATTTAGGGGGCTTTTTTTTGTTAAAAAATAAAACAGCAAAAGGATCTTGTTTTGAAATTCTGAATACTATTTGCTAACATATTAAACCGGCAAAAAAACATTTTTAGATTTGTAATGCTTTCGCTATTATTATAAAATGCTTTACTTTCGTAAAATGAATTTACTTCGAAAAATATTGTTCCCCTTTGCTGTTTTATATGGCTTTATTACTAGTGTTCGGAATTTTCTATTTGATATTAGGTTTCTAAAATCATATTCTTTTAATTTACCAATTATAGCTGTGGGAAACCTTAGTGTCGGCGGAACAGGAAAAACACCTCAGATTGAATATTTAATTCGGCTGCTTTCGGATAAATATAAAGTGGCGGCATTGAGCAGAGGTTACAAACGGCAGTCAGAAGGGTTTATTTTGGCAAATTCTGATTCAAATGCCTTGGAATTGGGCGATGAACCATTTCAGTTTTATCAAAAATTCAATAACATTCAGGTGGCGGTCGATGCCAATAGAAAAAACGGAATCGATCAGCTGCTTTCTCATTCAAATCCTCCAGAAGTCATTTTGTTAGATGATGCTTTTCAGCACCGGAAGGTAAAAGCGGGTTTTTATATTATGCTTACCGCTTATGGAGATTTGTATTGTGATGATTATATGCTGCCAACAGGAAATCTAAGAGAGAGCAGAAGCGGTGTAAAAAGAGCTGCTATTGTGGTTGTTACAAAATGCCCTTCAGACCTTTCGAAAGAGAAGCAAAACACCATAAAAAAACAGCTGAATCTCTCTCCAAATCAAAGTTTGTTTTTTACCTTTATTGCTTATGATGATGTCGTTTATTCGAATGAAAAGACGATAAAAGTAAGCGTAATTAAAAGCCGGGAAAAATTGCTTTTGGCAGGAATTGCAAAACCCGAGTCGTTTTTTGCTCATTTGATGCAAGGTAATGACGAATGCCTGACTTTTCCCGATCATCATCATTTTAGCGAAAGCGAATTACAGGAAATTAAGAAAAAAGCAGGCGATAAGATTATTGTAACAACAGAAAAAGATTTTGTCCGATTGAAAGGAAGTATTTTGAGTGAACAGCTTTATTATCTGCCAATAAAAAGTTCGTTCCTTTCAGACGGAGATAATTTTGATGAAAATATTTTAAATTATGTGGGATCAAGTACAGGAAACCGTTAGTTTTATTAAAGAAAAAATAAATTTTACTCCAGAGTTTGGGATTATTTTAGGATCAGGTTTGGGAGGTTTTACCAATGATATTGAGATTGAATATACATTGCCGTATGAGGAAATTCCAAATTTTCCAGTTTCTACGGTACAAGGGCATAAAGGAGCATTGGTTTTTGGTACAATTGGAAGTAAAAAAGTAGTTGCAATGCAGGGTCGATTTCACTTTTATGAAGGCTATTCGATGAAAGAAGTGACTTTTCCAGTACGGGTGATGAAATATTTAGGTGTGGAAAAATTAATTGTTTCCAATGCTTCAGGAGGAGTAAATCCAACTTATAAGGTCGGTTCGATTGTGATCATTAAAGATCATATCAATTTTATGCCGGAGCATCCTTTGCGCGGAAAAAATGATGAGCGTTTTGGTCCAAGATTTGTGAATATGAGCCAGCCTTATTCTGTTGAAATGATTGCCAAAGCCAAAGCAATTGCAGAAGAATTAAACATAGAGGTTCAGGATGGGATTTACTTGGGGTTACAGGGACCAACATTTGAAACTCTTGCTGAATATAAAATGGTTAAAATTCTAGGTGCTGATTGTGTGGGAATGTCAACCGTTCCCGAAGTAATTGTGGCGCGTCATATGGAATTAGAAACCTTTGGTGTGTCTATTATTACTGATATGGGCGATGAGGGAAGTATATTGACAATTTCACACGATGAGGTTTTACAGGCGGCCAAAGAAGCCGAACCTAATCTGCGGATGTTAATTAAAGAGTTAATTGTAAACGGTTAAGAATTGCTGAAATTTTGTGCAATCGTAGTGTAAAAATCTTCAGGGATAAAAGGTTTTGTAATTACATCTGTCATTCCAAAAGAGATTAGCATTTCTCTGTTTTCATTTAATGAAATAGCAGTCAAGGCAATAATAGGTGTTGAAGTGTCAAATTCTCTGATCTGCTGTGTTGCAATAGTGCCGTTTATTCCCAATAAATGTACATCCATTAAGACTAAATCGTAAGTATTATTTTTTAATACTTGAATAGCTTCTTCTCCATTGTCCAAAATGGTGCATTCCATGTCTTTTCTTGAAAGCATTTTTTTGGTTATCATTTGGTTGATTTTATTGTCTTCAACTAATAATATTTTTTTGTTTTTAAATATTTCGGGATCGTAATTTTTAATTTTGGATTTAATTTGAATAGGTTTTGGGTCTTTTTTAAAATTCAGTTCAAATGAAAATGTTGAACCTTTACCGACAGTGCTTTTCAATAGGATGCGCCCGCCTAAAATGCGGACAAGTTTTTTTACAATAGTCAATCCTAGTCCTGTTCCTCCAAACTTTCTATTGATTTCGACTGATCCCTGCGAAAAACTTTTGAAAACCGTTTTTAATTTGTCTTCAGGAATTCCAATACCGGTATCAACAATCTGAAAATAGATAGCTGCATTTTCATTTGTATAATTTCTTAAACGCGCAATAACACTGACCGTGCCATTGTTCGTGAATTTTAAAGCGTTGTTAATTAGATTCATGAAAATCTGAGATAATTTCGTTGGGTCTCCAATTAAATTTTCAGGAATAGCAGGGTCAATTTTAAGTATGAATTTATTGTTGTTTATAGTAGCTATTTCTTTAAGAGAATTTTGAATGTCTATTAATAACTGCTTAAGATTAAAGCTGATGTACTCAATTTCTAATTTGTTGGAATCAATTTTGTTAATTTCTAAGATGTCATTAATAAAATTAGTTAAGTAATTTCCCGAAAACTGTAATGACTTTAAGTAGTGCATTTGTGTTTTTTTAGGGTTTTCTTCTAATAATAAATGGGTTATTCCGTTAATTGCGTTCAAAGGCGTTCGGAGTTCGTGGCTCACAGTTGATAAAAATTCAGATCGGGCTTTTGAGGCTTCTTCAGCTTTGTTTTTGGCAGCAATCAATTCATTGTTTTTTTCTTTCAGTAATGAATTGGTCTGATTACGTATAATATTGTTTTTGTACAATGATAAACTCAGCAGAGAAAGAATAGAAATTATAGCAATGGCTAATATGCTGATGAGTCTGGAGAATTTATTGTTTTTTTCTTGTTCTTTTTTCTCTTTTTCTTTTTGTAATTTATCGCTAATCCGTTGAGACTCTTTAAAAGCTTCATAATCGTTAATGCCTAATTTTTCGTCATTTGCAAGAGTAATGCTTTCTTTTAAATTCAGATATTTTTTTAAATAAGTATAGGCGGCGGTTTTGTCTAACAGTTTGTCGTAAGTCGTGCTTATGGCGAACAGAATATTTGACTGCTGGTTAAGGTTTTTTTCTTTTTTGTTTAATTCCAGTGCTTTGCTGAAATAATTTAAAGCCAGATTATAACGCTTCTTTTCGGCCTCAATAATTCCTGTCTGATATAAGGCTTCTGTTTTTGTGAAAATACTGCTTTGGGGTTTGGCAATAATGGACGTGAAGATGGACGATGCTAAGGAAGTATTGTTTTTATGTTTTGAGAGTATCCCTTTTTGCAGATTGATTTGGTCTGTATATTCTTTAAGATTTAGTTTTTTTTGAATTTCTTCAGCTTTTAGAATACTGCTTTCAGCGAGAGTATATTTCTTTTTTTCTATATAAGCCAGTCCGAGATAATAATAGGCTTCTGCTGTTTCTTTGGAAGGTTTTTCAGAAATAGTATTGAGTATTGTGATGCTCTTGCTGAAAACTTCGATAGCGTCATTTTGAAGTTTTAGATCGAAATAAATTTTTCCTAACTTTAAAGTCTGATTAGCTTCGGCTTTGATTTTATTGGTCTTCCTGCAATAATTGATTGACTTTTGAGTGTATAATAAAACTTCTTTGTAATTATTTTCTTTTTCATTGTCAGCTATCAGTTTTGAGTAATAGGCAACACTGTCTATAGGCGCTTTTTTTTGCGGATATAGTTGTGTTTGAATAAAAAATAATAATAGTAAAAAGTACTTCATGGGTTGCTATTTATGGATATGCCTTATCTTTTCATAGTAACTCGTAGGTTATTACTTGTATTTTATGTGTTCAATTTGTGTTTTTATTAGAATTCAATAATAAAATTAAATCAATGATCCGGGAAGAATAACCAATTTCATTATCATACCAGCCTACAACTTTTACCATCTTATCGATTACTGATGTAAGCTGAGAGTCAAATATACATGAATTTTTGTTGCCAATTACATCTACAGATACAATTGGATCTTCGGTGTATTCTAAAATGCCTTTTAAATTGGTCTTTGATGCTAGTTTAAAAGCATTGTTTATCTCTTCAATGGTAACAGTCTGTTTTACATTAAATGTTATATCGGTCAAAGAACCATCTGGTACAGGGACACGAATGCCGCATCCTCCCATTTTGCCGTCAAGTGATTTGAAAATTTTGGTCAAAGCTTTTGCAGCGCCGGTTGTTGTCGGAACAATCGATTGGCTTGCTCCTCTGGCTCTTCGTAAATCTTTGTGAGGCTGATCATGTAAGCTTTGATCAGTTGTAAAGGAATGAATTGTTGTGATGTAAGCTTGTTCTATGCCGCATAATTCCTCTATAACTTTAATCATAGGGGCAGCATTGTTAGTAGTACAGCTGGCATTGGATATAATCGTTTCGGTTCCGTCAAGAATTGATTCATTAACGCCTAATACAACTGTTTTTATGCTGTCAACTTCAGCTGGAGCAGAAAGAATCACTCTTTTGGCTCCAGCTAAAACATGAGCATTTATTTCATCAAAAGTTTTATATTTTCCAGTAGATTCTATAACAAAATCGATGTCAGTACTTTTCCAGTCTAAGTTTGAAATATTTTTTTCATGAAAAAATAAAAAATGTTTTCCGTCAACTTCAATCCCTTTTTCATCATAGCTTACTGCAAATGGCAAAACACCGTGAATACTATCGTATTTTACTAAGTGAGACATGGTTTTTTTATCGGCAATGTCATTGATAGCAACTACTTCAATAGCAGGGTGGTTTAAAAGAAGGCGGAATAAATTTCTTCCAATTCTTCCAAAACCATTAATAGCGATTCTTGTTTTCAAGTTTAAATTCTTTAACCGTTTAACTGTTTCATTGGCTGAACAATTAAACGATTCACCGATTAAACGTTCTGCCGAATAAACAATTTATAAAATATGTTTTTGCGCTTTGTATGAAGATCGGACTAATGCACCGCTTTCGACATGACGGAAACCCAGTTCCAATCCGAATTTTTCATATACCTTGAATTGATCCGGCGTGATGAATTCTTTTACAGGAAGGTGTTTTTTGCTAGGCTGTAAATATTGTCCAATAGTGATGATGTCCACATTTGCGGCACGCAGATCACGCATGGTTTGAAAAACTTCTTCTTCTTTTTCGCCAAGACCAAGCATAATTCCAGACTTTGTTCTGTTGATGCCTTTTTCTTTAAGGTATCTCAAAACTTCCATACTTCGGTCGTATTTAGCTTGGATGCGCACTTCGCGGGTCAGTCTTCTGACAGTTTCTATGTTATGCGAAACCACTTCAGGGTTGGCTTCTATGATGCGGTCAATGTTTCTTTCGATGCCTTGAAAGTCAGGAATCAAGGTTTCCAAAGTTGTATTTGGATTCATTCTGCGGATGGCTTTTACAGTTTCAATCCATATAATCGAGCCTCCGTCTTTCAAATCATCTCTGTCAACGCTTGTGATAACAGCGTGTTTTATATTCATTATTTTGATAGAACGGGCTACTTTTTCAGGCTCATCCCAATCTACAGTTTCGGGTCTGCCGGTTTTTACGCCGCAAAAACCGCAGGAACGTGTACAGATATTTCCAAGTATCATAAATGTTGCAGTTCCTTCTCCCCAGCATTCTCCCATGTTTGGACAGCTGCCAGAAGTACATATAGTATTTAAGCTGTATTTGTCAACTAAACCGCGAAGTTCAGTATATTTTTTTCCTATTGGCAGTTTTACCCTTAACCATTTTGGTTTAGCTGTACCCGCTTCGGCACCGTCTTTGGCTGCAGCTGGTAATGTATTATCTAAAACAGTTTCCATATTTTAATTTTCAGACTGCAAAGATAAGGAATGTAGTTTTAGAATTAAGGTTCCATTTTTATGAATTTTGACAAAACTTGTTGTGCTGTCAGCTCTGTTTTTTAATTCTAACTTTTAAAAAAAGAAAAGACAGATAAAGGCGGATTTAGATATTTACGACATTAAATTTAAATATTTAAATAATTCGGGATTCCGTTGTTTTTAAAGTTGTAGTATATTTGTACACTCAATTAAATATAAAAAAAATGAACACTAAAACATTACTATCAGGTGCATTAGTTATTTTGTTTGGGCTGTCTAAGGTTCAGGCTCAAATTAATTTTGGAGAAAAAGCATTAGGAGCAGTTCAAAAAGGAATTACAGCATTCACTTTTACTGATGCCGATGCAGCAGCTTTATCCAAACCAGCGGTCGATAAAATGGATGCCGAAAATAAAGTAGCACCGGCAACAGATCCTTACGCAATTCGTTTGGCTAGAGTTTTTGGAAAATATACGAAAGGGGAGTTTTATACATTAAATTATAAAGTATATTTAACCAAAGATGTTAATGCATTTGCTACTGCAGATGGAAGCGTACGTGTTTTTTCGGGATTGATGGATATAATGGATGATAATGAGCTGATAGCGGTTATTGGACACGAAATTGGACATGTTCATAATCATGATTCGAGAGATGCTATGAAAGCGCTGTATCAAAAAGAAGCGTTGATCGATGCGGCATCTTCGCAGTCTGTTAAAGTTGCAGCTGTTACTGACAGCCAGCTGGCTAAAATTGGAAGTGCAATGATTGACAGCAAATACAGCCGTAAACAAGAATCAGAGGCCGATTTATTTGCTTATGATTTTATGAAAAAAAACGGCTATGATGTAAATGCCGAGGAATCTGCATTTAGAATATTGGCAAAAATGAGTGAAGGTGCTGAAAGTTCTTTCATCGATCAGATGATGAGTTCACATCCTGATTCTAAACTAAGAGCTGATACTGCTAAAGCAAGAGCTGAAAAAGATGGTTTGTATAAGCTGTATGTGCAAAAACCAATTGTCAATACTATTCCAAAGAAAACAGTAACTACGACTAAAAAGAAAACGACAACAGCTAAAAAGAAATAATAAATCTTAGAAGTTTAGAACAAAAAAAGAGAAAGCTGAATTATTGTCATTCAGCTTTCTCTTTTTTATTGGTTAAAATTTAATTTGTTTGAATTGTTATTGGCAGGTTGTAAGAAGTTCGTACTGCTTTACCGTCAAGAATTCCTGGACTCCATTTGGTTTTTAATGATTTTAAAACGCGGATTGCTTCTGTTCCTAATCCGTAACCAGGATCTTTTAATACTTTAATGTCTGTCATGCTTCCGTCTTTCTCAATAACAAAAGAAACACTCACACGGATAACCATTTCGCTGTCCAGCTCTGGTTTTTCAAAATTATTGCCAACATAGGTATAAAACTTGTTGATTCCTCCTGGGAATTCAGGTTTTTTATCCAGTACTGCACTATTCAAAATTGCATTTGTAGGTATGCTGGGGGTTTCGGCTCCTGTACCTGCAGGGTTTCCTGTGCCTACGCCTGTTCCGCCTGGAATTGCAGTACTGTTGTCAGTAGTGTTTTTGAGCTGTTCATTGGTGGCAATTGGCTCTATCGTTGCTTCTGTAGAGTGTGTAATTATAGGGTTAATCAGCTGTTGATCGGTATTAATGTTTTGTGCAATTGGTTCTTCAACTGCAGGCATAGCAGCTTCTTCCGGTTTTGTTTCATTTGGTACAATAGGATCAACAAGGTCTACGACAACTATCGGTGGTAAGTCTGGGACTATATTAGTAATCGGGTTTCCTGGATTCAGATGATTATAAATTATCGGAATACTTATTGCAGCTGTCAATAGCGATACTCCCATGAAGAGTGCAAAAAAGGTTGTTTTAGTGTTTTCCTGACGTAAATGATACGCGCCGTATTCTTTGTTTCTGTTTTCGAATACGATGTCAGTCCAGCTTGTTTCGTAGAGGTTTAATTTAGACATAATTTATGGATTTAATGGTTAAAGTAGAGATTAAATCATAAGCTAAAGGAGGTTTTTGTTTCTAACGCAAATAACAGGAATTTTAGTATGTGTGAATGTGATTATTTTTAATAAAGTTGTTAAATAGGTATCGCTGTAAGTAAATATAGTAATATTTATTGAATATAACTATTGTTTTTTAACAAATTAATTCTGTTAATGTGAATTAATCTGAAGTCTTATAATGGAAGGGAGTAAAGTATTTTTGGGATAAAAATTCAGTAAACTATTTTGGTAAAATTACCTTCTGTTCTGAATAATTTCTGAAAGTAATTTTTTGGCACGAAGCAGTTTGATTTTTACATTGCTCAAAGGTTCGTCAATTTTGTTCGCAATTTCCTGATAACTCATTTCCTGAAAATAGCGCAGTTGAATTACCTCCTGATAATGAGGTTTCAGTTCTTTGATAAACCGCAATAGCTGTGACAGATTCTGCTCGGTAATTAATACATCTTCTGCCGATGGAGTAGTATCGGCAACATTATAGGCAGTCTGGTCTTCTTCGTCGGTAATTTCAATAAAAAGGCTCGATTTTTTTTTGCGGATCAAATCAATATGAACATTTTTTGCAATAGAAATTAACCAAGTGTTAAATTGGAATTCTGGGTTGTATGTAGCTATTTTATCAAAGGCTTTAGAGAAAGTTTCAATGGTAATGTCTTCGGCTGTGGTTTCGTTTTCGGTTCGTTTCAGCATAAAACCGTAGACTTCATTCCAGTAGTAATCCAATAGAAAAGTAAAGGCAACCTGGTTTCCTTTCTTAGCTTTTTCTATTTGTTTGCTTATTTCCAATGTGCAGGTTTTGAAAAAATATTGGTTATGAAAACATTAATCTGAGTGAATATAAGTATAATTTCGATAATAGGATACCAATACATTACATCTTTTTCTTTTAATTTTCCAGAAGCAAAGCCAATGACAATCCAAGTAACTAAATATCTAAAGCCGATAAGGCTTAATACTAATATCCATTGAAATTGAAAAACCAATAATGCAATTGGTAACAGCAAGAATAATAATTGTGAGCTAAAGAATAGTCCGAGCTGTATTTTGTCGAATGCTTTATAATATTTAGCAGTGGCAACATGCCTTCTTTTTTGAATAAACCAATCTTTGTAACTGGTTTTTGGAGTTGAGTATGTAAAGCTGTCAGGTGAAAAACTAATACTTGTATTCTCTGAATTTGCAGCTTGGTTGATGAACAAGTCATCATCCCCAGAACGAATCTGAATATGATCTATAAAACCGTTTACATTGAAAAACTCTTCTTTTTTGTAAGCTAAATTACGGCCCACACCCATATATGGCTTGCCTGTTTTTGCCCATGAAAAATACTGAAGAGCCGTAAGCAGCGTCTCAAAACGGATTATTTTATTTAGAAAAGAATTATTTATTTTTTCATATCCGCCGTAACCCAAAACAATTGTTTCTTCTTTGGTAAACTGTGCACTCATCGAAGTTATCCAGTCTTTGGAAGCTGGGTAACAGTCTGCATCTGTAAAGAGAAGATATTCTTTTTTGGCAGCTTTGATTCCTAATGTCAAGGCGTATTTTTTATTTCCCCAAAAAGCTTCGTTGTTTTTTACTTTAACTAAACGGATATTTGAGTATTGTTTTTCAAATTCTTCAAAAATATCCAAAGTAGTATCGCTCGAAGCATCGTCAATCAAGACGATTTCGAAGTCGGGATAATTCTGTTCGGCCAATAATGGAATATATTTAGCGACATTTTCCTCTTCGTTTTTGGCGCACACAATTACCGAAATTGGAATATTTGTAGGTTTAATTTCCTGTGCTCTGGCAAAAGAAAACTTTGCAAAAACAATGAGATAATAAAAAAGCTGAACAGCAACAACAGCAATAAAAAAGTATAAAATAATGTTTAGCATCTTTTATTTTTTGGCTTTTAAAACGATTACAAATGTAATTAGCAATTGTCAATTATCAATGTAAAATGACTAATTACTTTCTCAATTTAGACATTTCTTTTGCTACAGCCTTAGATTGAGGTTTTTCTGTTTTTTTCAATTCCGAAATAATATTAGAATAATTTTTATCATCTCTATTTTGTGACATTTTATTTTTGGCCTGTATCTCTTCAATTTTAATTTCAAATGCCACAATGCCTCGTGTCTGCATTATTGTTTTCTTGGATAATTCCGAAACTCGGACTGGACATTTGGAGTTTTGTTCGTATTTGTCTACCAATTTCGTTAAAGAATCGATTACTTCATCTCCTTCTATGATTTTGATTTTTCCATAAACATGTACTGCTGAATAATTCCAAGTGGGAACATTTTCGTGATCGTACCAAGACGAAGATATGTAAGCGTGAGCTCCTGTAAACACTGCCAAAACTTCATCGTTTGATTCAAAAGCAGTCCATTGCGGATTTTCTTTTGAAATATGACCGTGCAGAATTTCTTCTCCGTTTTTGTTGTAATCCAATTCTAAGGGAATATGCGTGGCAAATAATTTCCCATTGGTTTGATTGATGAGAAGTCCAAATGCATTTTCTTTTAGAAATTTTCGAATGGAGTCTTTGTCTTCGTTCTTGAATATATCCGGGTTGTACATTTTTTAAAATTTAGAGTGTTTTTTGAAAGCAAACAGCATCTAAACGGTTTTCGTATTTGCCGTAGTTAGGTATTTTTCTATAGTTTGATTTCAAGTAAAAGGAACAGGCTTCTTGGTTTTTTACACGTGTTTCCAATACTAATTCTTCATAATGCTGCTCTTTTGCTTTCGACTCCAAAAATGATAAAATGGCTTGTCCGATATTTTTTCCAGGGTATTTGGCAAACATTCGTTTTACTTCTCCAGTTTTTTCAGAAAGCGGTCTAATCGCTCCGCATCCCACAATCTCAGTGTTTAATGCTGCTATGACAAATACATGTTTTGGATTGTCAGATTTCCAATCTGTAAATGAGTTTTTGCCGTCGCTGCCAAAACGTTCATAAAGATTTTGCGATAATTCCTCTATTATTGCGAAAGCTTCGGGGGCATTTGGATCTGAAATTTTGATTGTCAGCATTTTTTTGGACGAAATTTTTTTAGTGCTAAATTATATTTACTTCCGCTTCAATATGAATGCCGAAGGTTTCAAAAACGGTTTCCTGAACAGTTTTGGAAACATTCAAGATTTCCTGCCCCGTTGCGCCTCCGTAGTTTACTAAAACCAATGCCTGATTTTTGTGAACTCCGGCATCGCCAAAACGTTTTCCTTTTAAACCAGCCTGTTCAATCAGCCAGCCTGCAGGAACTTTGACTTCGGTTTCGGAAATGTCAAAGAATCGCATTTCAGGGAATTTCTGGTGTATTGGTTCAAAATTAGATTTTAAAAGTATCGGATTTTTGAAAAAACTACCACTGTTTCCTAATTCGGCTGGGTCGGGTAGTTTGCTTTTGCGAATGGCAATCACGGCGTTACTTACGTCTTTTAGACCGGGAGATGTGATGTTGTTTTTGGCCAGTTCGGCGAGAATGTCACCGTAGGATGTATTTATTTTATGGTTTTGTTTCGTCAGTTTGAAAACGACTGAAGTTATGATGTATTGGTCTTTTACTTCGTTTTTAAAAATACTTTCTCGGTATCCGAAATTACATTCTTCCTTGGTAAAAGTTTTTATTTCCTGAGTTTCGATATGTATCGCCTCGCACGAAATAAAAGTGTCTTTGATTTCTGTGCCATAAGCGCCAATGTTTTGAACGGGCGTTGTCCCAACATTTCCCGGAATAAGTGACATGTTTTCGAGTCCTCCAAAATTTTGTTCAATGTTCCAAAGCACAAATTGATGCCAGTTTTCACCAGCTTGTCCTTCGATCCAAACGAAATCAGCATCTTGTTTTATTATTTTTTTTCCTTTTAAATCAATGTGGATTACAAGCGCTTCGATATTTTTTGTCAAAAGCATATTGCTTCCTCCGCCAAGGATGAATTTTTTTTTGTTTTTATTTTGTTCCAAAATACTTTTCAATTCTGCTAAGCTGTGGACGGCGGCAAATTGTTCGGCTTTGGCTTCAATGCCAAATGTATTGTAGTTTTTTAAAGAAAAATTATTTAAAATTTCCATTAAGAATTGGATTTAAGAGTGTTTTGCTTTAGGAATTATTCAGTGTATAAAGCTCTTTCGATAAAATTATTGAAAGGTTTTAAGGCTAGCATTTTTTCTGCCATTGTCGCAACAAAATCTTTTTGTGTAACCAATTTGGTATCGAATGACTGCGTTGCCGTAAAGCTTTTTAATTTCAAAAATTCAATCGCTGGATCTTCTTTGTCGTAGCCTTTTGGCGGATTTTTTAAAGTCGAATTTTCGTCTCTGTTTAGACTTTGGTAAACGGACTGGAATTTTTTGTCATTTAGGATTTCGACCAGATCATCATAGAAAAAATGGATTTCTTTCCTGATTTTTTGAAGCTGATCCGGCTGAGGGCAATACATTCCGCCGCCAACAAAACATTTTCCGTTTTCTATATGAAGATAATAACCCGAAGCTTCGGTGTGTTTTGAACCTGCAGAAATCCAGATTCCCAAATTTGTTTTGTAAGGAGATTTGTCTTTGGAAAAACGAACGTCGCGGTTAATTCTGAAAACGCAGTTTTTGACTTCCAGCATTTCCAGCGAAGGATCTAGAGGTTTCAATGTGTCGAGTAAAGAACCTACCAGTTGATGGTAGTCTTTTTTTACGGCTTCGTAACGTTTTTTATTTTCGAGAAACCAATCACGGTTGTTGTTGGCTTTTAAATCTTCGAGGAATTGTAAGGTGTCTTTTGAGAGCATGGGCCTGATTATTGTAATTGGGTTTTTAATTCTTCTTCACTCACGAATCCTGATTTTTGCCACTTTACGGCTTGTTTTTCGTATAAAAGCAGAGTAGGAAGTTCACTGATTTTTAGTTCCTGCATAATGGTTTTGTTTTCGTCGGCATTCAGGCGGATGATGGTTACTTTATCGGCCATTTCTTTCTGCATTTTTAGAATGTAAGGCTCCATTTTTTTGCAGGGAGCACACCAAGGTGCATAAAAGTTTACTACTATTTTTTTATCGGATTTTAACAGTTCAGCATATTCCTGACTGCAGATACCGATGATTTTGGTGTCTGGTTTTGCCAGTCCTGCAGCTTCCCATTTGAGCATTCCGCCGTCAAGATTGTAAATAGAGGTAAAACCCAGTTCGGCTAGTTTTGCAGATGCTTTTGCACTTCTTCCGCCGCTTTTGCAGTATACAAACACGGGTTTTGTTTTGTCGTATTTATCTGTTTTTAAAACAAAAGTGCTGCTGAGAAAGTCAACATTATCTGAGTTTTCAATATGTCCTTTTGCATATTCATCGGGTGTGCGGACGTCCAGAATTTGTGCGTTTGGAGTGGCTTTTATTTTTTCAGAATAAGAGGTAACATCAATGGTTTTAACATTTGTCGATGTTTGTCCGCTGCAGGAGAAAACAATGAAGGATATGATGAATAAATAGAGTTGTTTGATTTTCATTGGAAATTAGTATTAATTGATGTAAAATTAAGCAATTTTTGCCTTTTTGAATCTTTAAAGAATCTCAAATCACAAATTGAAAATAGCGAAGCTCTGAATTAGTTGTTTTCTTTCTGTTCCAATTCTTTTTTGATTAATTCTTCCAATTGGTTTTTGGGCAATAATAACTGATATTCAGCTACGCCAATCGGTTTGTTGATGTCTTGGAGTGCAATTTCTACATCTAGATGATTTTTGTCGGCACACAAAATAATTCCGATGGGCTGATTTTCATCAGTTTTTCGTTCAAATTTGTCTAGCAGGGTTAAATAGAAATTCATTTTTCCGATATATTCAGGTTGAAATTCACCAATTTTTAGTTCAATGGCTACAAGTGATTTCAAGTCCCGATGAAAGAATAGCATATCTACAAAATATTCTTTCTCATTATATTCCAAACGATATTGATTGCCAATAAATGAAAAACCTTTGCCGAGTTCTAAAATAAATTGTTTTATTTTTTCGACTAGCCGATTTTCCAATTCTCGTTCTTTTAAGCTTTTTGTAATGCCCAAGAAACCTAAATTGTAACTGCTTTTTAGTATTTCGTTTGCATATTCTGCTATATTTTCGGGTAATGTTTCTTTAAAATTATGACTTTTTTCCAATAGCGTCCTAAACGTTTAAAAAAAGTTCAAAAAAAGAGGGCTGAATTTTGTATCTCAAATTAACTTTGAGTTGCACAACAAAAACCCGCCCTCTTATGGCAAATATAACTTTGTTTTCTCAAATAATTTCAAAATTAGACCGCTCAAAATTCAGTAAAATAGTTTCGAAGAAACAAAGTGACAGGCACAATAAAGGATTCAGTAGTTGGAATCATTTAGTTTCAATGCTTTTCTGTCAGTTTGCAAAGAGTCAATCTGTTCGAGATATCAGCAATGGTCTTCGTTCAGCTACTGGAAACTTAAATCATCTTGGAATCAATAAGGCTCCCTCGAAATCTTCGATTAGCTATCAAAATAAAAATCGTTCCCACGAACTCTTTAAAGAGTATTATTTTGAATTGCTCCAAAGTTTAGGACAGCATCCCAAATTTAAACAAGTGAAATTCAGAATAAAGTCAAAGATTTTTTTATTAGACTCAACCACCATCAGTTTATGCTTAAGTTTGTTTGATTGGGCAAAATACAAAAGAGCCAAAGGAGCTGTTAAAATGCACACACTGCTTGATTTTGATGGTAATCTGCCTGCTTATATCAATATTACCAATGGAAAAACAGCTGATAATAAAGGAGCTTACGAAATTCCTCTTTTAAAAGGAAGTGTGATTGTTGCCGACCGATTTTATAATGACTTCTCCCTTTTGAATATTTGGGACAGCAACGAGGTCTTTTTTGTAATTAGACATAAAGAGAATTTACAATTTACTACAGTGAAAGAAAATGATCTGCCTGAAAACCGTCATCAGCATATTATCAAAGACGAATTGATTGAATTGAAAAATGAGCCCTCAAAAATAAAATACCCAAAACAATTACGACGTGTCGCGGTATGGAATGAAGAAAATGGGCAAGTTATAGAACTCATTACAAATCAGTTTCATTGGTCTCCCAACACCATTAGTGAGTTATACAAAAGCAGATGGCAAGTAGAAATCTTTTTCAGAGACATAAAGCAGCTGCTTCACATAAAATCATTTATAGGAACATCAGAAAATGCGGTTATGATTCAAATCTGGACAGCATTAATCACCATTCTCATTCTTAAAGCATTAAAAGCACAATCTAAATTTGATTGGTATTTGTCCAATTTAGTAGCTTTCATTCGTTTAAATCTTTTCGTTAAAATTGACCTGCAAAAATGGCTGAACAAACCCTTTGAGGAACACATAGAACCTCCCCCAGAAAATATACAGGGGGTTCTGTTTTAAAAAAATGACCATTTCATAGTATAAACTCAATGAAATGGTCAGATTTTATATCCGATAGTTTTATTTAGGACAGGATTGACTTTTTTCAATTGTATTTTCTTGAAGATAGGCTTTGGCTTTGATATAGTTTAGTAAAATATCTCTCGTCCAAGCCATTTCCACTGTTTTTGATGCGTAAAACAAAGCTTCTTCGTCAGAGTTTGTTTTGCTCATTATCAGTAAATTGTGACTCCAAGGTAAAACTGCGACGCACTGTCGCAGTTTTACATCTGAGTTTTTGTATCTTTCATGAAATTTCTTCATATCCCAAAGGTTTCTAGGAGATAATCCCATATCTGGAAAAGAAGATTTCAAGTCGTTTGAGAGTTTTTTAATTACGCCACTGCCATAATTTTCAGCTTGACTTTTTTCTGAAAGCAGTTTTCCAATATTCCAATAAACTGATATGGAGGTTTGGTTTATTTTTTTAGCAATAGCATTACGTGCATTTTGTATTTCGGTAATGCAACTGTTTAAAATTTCTTTATACACAATTATTTCATCCATAGTTGTATCTTGGCATTTCCGTATTTTTCTCACTTAAATAAGTTATAAATATACTGAGTTTTTCCCGAATCTTAAATCACAAATTAAAAATCGTATAACTCTGCATCGTCGATTTTACAATGGCTTCTGTACGTTCAGGGTGAGTGTCGGAGATGAAAAGCTGTCCAAAAGTATCATTGTTTACCATTTCGATGATTTTGGAAACGCGGGTTTCGTCGAGTTTGTCGAAGATGTCGTCAAAAAGCAGAATGGGTTTTACACCGCTTTGTTTTTTCAGGAATTCGAACTGAGCGAGTTTTAAGGCTATCAAAAATGATTTCTGCTGGCCTTGGGAACCGAATTTCTTGATGGGATGATTGTCAATTTCAAAAGAAAGATCATCCTTGTGGATTCCAATGCTCGTGTATTGCAGTATCCGGTCTTTGCTGATGTTTTGCTGCAATAGTGTCAATAAATCATTTTCGAATAAATGGCTTTCGTAAATGATTTGAACCGATTCCTCTGAGCCTGTGATGTTGTGATGATGAAAGTTGAAAATAGGAATAAACTCGGCTATGAATGCTTTTCTTTTTTCGAAAATGGATTGGCCAAATTCGGTTAGCTGTTCATTATATATAGACAAGGTGTCGTTGTCGTAAGTGTGGTTCAGGGCAAAGTATTTCAGCAGGGCGTTGCGCTGGCTCATTACTTTTTGGTACTGAATGAGCTGCTGCAGGTAGTGCGGATCCAATTGGGATATTACGCTGTCCATAAACTTTCTGCGGGTTTCGCTTCCTTCAACAATTAAATCTCTGTCAGCTGGCGAGATAATAACTAGTGGAATAAAACCGATGTGATCCGAGAATTTATCGTAGGCTTTTCCGTTGCGTTTGAGGACTTTTTTCTGGCCTTTTTTGAGACTGCAGACAATCTGTTCGGTTCTTTCGTTTTTTTCGAACTCAGCGTCAATCACGAAAAATTCTTCGCCGTGCTTGATGTTTTGAACGGCAAGCGGATTGAAATAGCTTTTTCCGTAAGACAAATGATAAATGGCATCCAGTACGTTTGTTTTTCCGATGCCGTTTTTGCCTACAAAACAATTGATTTTGCCGTCAAATTCGAAATTGGCTTCGGAAAAGTTTTTGTAATTGAATAACGATATTTTTTTTAAATACATCTGAATGTCTTACTGGAATTTTTGCCTTTGAAGCCTTTTTTTGGATGGTTTCTTAGAGGGCGCAAATTATCGAAAATTATCGAGATATTTAAAGAGGGAATTGATTTAAGATTTTCGATTAGCGATTTTTGATTTAAGATTTGATGCTGTACTGTATTAACTTCCTAAAATCTAAATTCTTCTGTCTGCAATCTAGATTTTTCTGTCACGTCCGCTCGCTCGGTGAGGGATTAGGAATAAGCTGCCGAAGCAGCATGGATAGCCCGACCGAGTTGAGGAAAGGGGCTGTGTAACCATTACCATAAGTAAGCCTCTTTTTTCAATGGGGGCACGCCCTCATTATTTGGATTATTGGGGTGGTTTTTTGGATGAAAATTGCGATGAGAATATTTTTTTTCAATTTTTAATATAAAATCGATTTTTTTTACGTGCATTACAATAAAAATTTTATTTTTGCCGTTCACTAAATTAAATTTTTAAATGGCTACTTACAATAAAAGAGGATATAAAGCACCAAAAGAAAAGGAAGTAAAAGACGATGCAGTTGAAAATGTAATCATTGACGAAAAAGACAGTGCTACGGCTGAGGTTTTTTCGAAATTAGATGAGACGGCTTCTAAGACAGAAGACTGGGTTGCTAAGAATCAAAAAATTATAATTGGGGTTGTTGGAGCTATCACATTGATAACCGTTGGATATTTTGCTTATCAAAAATTCATTTCTAATCCTAAAGAAGACGATGCTGCTAACGAAATGTTTGTTGCTCAGTCTAACTTTGAGAAAGCTGTTAATGGTGTGGCAAGCGATTCATTGTACAAATTGGCATTGAACGGTTCTGAAGGAAAATTTGGTTTTGTGAAAATTGCTGATGAATATTCTGGAACTGCTGCTGGGAATTTAGCTAACTATTATGCTGGTATTGCTTACTTGAATACAGGTAAATATGATGAAGCGATTAATTTTTTGGGTAAATTCAGTTCAAGTGATGTGATGCTTAGTGCTTTGGCAAAAGGAGCTATTGGCGATGCTTATTCTCAAAAAAATCAGCCAAAAGAAGCTTTAGAAAATTATATCAAAGCTTTTGAAGCTAGTAAAAATGATTTCACAACGCCGCGTTTCCTGATGAAAGCAGGTAAAGTAGCATTGGCGCTAGGAAATAAAGCAGATGCTTTGAAATATTTTACAGATATTAAAGAAAATTATGAAAACTCGCCAGAAGCTGCTACAGTTGATGGTTTGATAGGTTTGTCACAGTAATCTAGACGGCAGTTTTCAGATAGCAGTCTATCTGCAATCTTAAATCTGCAATCTGCAATCTTAAATAATATGGCTACCGTAAATAAAAATTTATCCGATTACGATAAAAACACAATCCCAAATGCGAAAGATTTTCGCTTTGGGATTGTTGTTTCAGAATGGAATGATAATATCACTGAGGGACTTTATAATGGAGCACTTACTGCATTGCTTGAAAATGAAGTTCTTCCTCATAACATTATCCGCTGGAATGTTCCCGGAAGTTTTGAGCTGATTTATGGTTCCAAAAAAATGTTGCAGACACAGAATGTAGACGCTGTAATTGCTATTGGATGTGTAATTCAGGGACAGACAAAACATTTTGATTTTGTATGTGAAGGAGTGACGCAGGGGATTAAGGATTTGAATGTTCAGACTGATATTCCGGTTATTTTTTGTGTATTGACAGATAATACGATGCAGCAGTCTATTGACAGAAGCGGCGGTATTCACGGAAACAAAGGTACAGAAGCGGCTGTTGCAGCGATAAAAATGGCTTATATCCGTCAGCAGGCTTCGTTAAGTCATAGAATTGACGACCAGCATTTATTGTCTTCCGGCGCTTTGAGAATCGACAATCTGCCTTTGCAGATAGAAGAATAATTTTTTCTTTGGATTAGCTGTTAGCTAATTTTAAATAACTAATAGAAACCTATATTGTTCATGGAACGGTATGGGTTTTTTTATTTTTTATAAAGAGTTGATAAGGTATAGTCTTGATGAAAAGTTATTTAGAATTGCTGCGGTTTTTTTGGTTTTTTTTATGAGTGCCAAAAAGATAAAACCCAATAGAAATTCCTTAAATTTGTATTTCTTTTGATTTTTTTGTCAGAAATCTGAAATCATTAATCTACAACCTAAAATCTTTCAATGTCGAGTATAATTCAATTGCTTCCCGATCATGTTGCTAATCAAATTGCCGCTGGTGAAGTGGTGCAAAGACCCGCTTCGGTAGTAAAAGAGCTGTTGGAAAATGCGGTGGATGCAAAAGCGACCGACATTAAATTGATTATAAAAGACGCCGGAAAATCACTGGTACAGGTCATTGATAATGGTTCAGGAATGAACGTGACTGATGCGCGTTTGTGTTTTGAGCGCCATGCTACTTCCAAAATCCGCCAGGCCGAAGATTTATTTTCACTGCATACCAAAGGGTTTCGAGGTGAAGCTTTGGCATCCATAGCCGCGATTGCGCATATGGAAATGAAAACTAAATTGGAGCAGGAAGAACTGGGAACTCATATTATTATTGAAGGGAGTAAGTTTATTTCTCAGGATGTGGCTGTTTTGCCCAAAGGAACTTCATTTGCAGTCAAAAATTTATTTTTTAATATTCCGGCCCGCCGTAATTTCCTAAAATCGGATACGGTAGAATACCGCCATATTATTGATGAATTTCAGCGCGTGGCTCTGGCACACCCAAAAATTCATTTTACGTTTTATCATAACGGAAGCGATATGTATAATCTGCCTCCGTCGAGTTTAAGACAGCGGATCGTTAATTTTTTTGGCGGAAAAACCAATGAGAAACTGGTTCCCGTTATGGAAGATACCGAGATGATGAATATTCAGGGTTTTGTGAGCAAGCCTGAATTTGCCAAAAAGAATAGGGGAGAGCAGTTTTTCTTTGTTAATGACCGTTTTATAAAAAGTCCATACCTGCATCATGCGGTAATGGCTGCTTATGAAGGTATTTTGAAAGACGGTTCCCAGCCAAGCTATTATCTGTATTTAACGGTACCGCCGAATACTATCGATATCAATATTCATCCTACGAAAACGGAAATTAAATTCGATAATGAAAGTGCGATGTATGCTATTTTAAGAGCTTCGATTAAGCATAGTTTAGGGCAGTTTAATGTAGCTCCTGTTCTGGATTTTGAAAGGGATGCCAATTTGGACACGCCTTACCATTATAAAAATCTGGAGGCCGAAGTGCCAACTATTCAGGTTGATCGTACTTTTAATCCTTTTGCAGAAGACAAACCTGCAAAGAGTTTTTCGCCAGCTTATAAAAAGCCGGAGTCAGCAGCCAGCTGGGAAAGTCTGTATGTAGGGGTTAAACACGATACAGAAGTTATTTCCGGCGATGATTCTTTTGAGTCAAGCGAAAGTGATTCAGGTTTTGCGAGTAGTGAATTTACGTTTGAAAACGAAGAGGTAACTTCATCTCTATTTGATGATGAGGAAGTGGAGCAGACAGTTCATAAAACGTATCAGATTCATAAAAAATATATTGTTTCTCCTATTAAGTCAGGTATGGTTATTGTGGATCAGAGCAGGGCACATCAGCGTATTCTGTACGAACAGTTTTTAGTTAATATGACAGTGCAGCATGCTGCGAGCCAACAGCTGCTGTTTCCTATTAATTTGTTTTATTCGGCACAAGAAATGGAACTTATAGCCGAACTCCAGCAGTCACTGGTCAATACGGGATTTGTTTTTGAAGAATCGAATACAGATCATATCGTGATTTCGGGCATTCCCGTGAATAGTACTGAGAGCGATGTAGCGGCAGTTTTGGATCAGCTTTTAAGTGATCTGCATAATGGAATTCCAGAGAACAGTTTCAGTCAAAATGATACTATTGCCAAATCAATGGCCAAAAGCCTTGCTATCAAAACAGGTGCTTATTTGACCGAGAAAGAGCAGGAGAATTTAGTGAATGGTCTTTTCGCCTGCAAGGATCCGAATGTTTCCCCATTTCAAAAACCAACTTTCATCACGATGCGTGTGGAAGATTTAGATAAAAAATTTGCGTTATGATGAATATTACCCCGGTTGTAAAACAACTACTGATTATTAATATTATCTTTTTTATTGGTTCGCAATTAGTGCCGGTAACATATGATCTTTTTGCTCTTTATTATCCTGAGAGCGATAATTTTAAAGGCTGGCAGCTGATTACGCATATGTTTATGCATGCACCTTTTCCTAATGTTGCACATATTTTGTTTAACATGTTTGCACTTTATTCTTTTGGCAGTGCTTTGGAACATTTTTGGGGAGGCAGAAAATTTATTTTCTTTTATATCTCTTGCGGATTAGGAGCTGCATTGCTTCATTCTGGAGTTAATTATTTTGAAATTCATTCTTTATTGTCCGAAGTTTCCAGTTTGAATTTATCAAATTCAGAAATACATCAATTGCTAAATGCTGATTATAGTGCGTTATTTGATGCAAATGGTAAAATGATGCCTGGCGAAATAAATTCAATATTAGAAAGAGTGCACTGTACTCAAGAGCAATTCAATACTATTGTTAATGCATCAATGCTTTCAAAAGGAGTAGTTGTTGGTGCATCGGGAGCGATTTATGGTTTATTGGTAGCTTTTGCTTGTATGTTTCCAAATGCTGAATTAGCTTTGATGTTTATCCCAATTCCTATTAAAGCTAAATATTTTGTGCCAGGAATATTGGCAATTGATTTGTTTTTAGGTTTTAAAGGGCAGTCTATTTTTGGCGCAGGCAGTACTGGAATAGCTCATTTTGCTCATGTCGGCGGAGCTTTAACAGGCTATCTTATGATGTGGTACTGGAGAAAAAACCAGTTTAATAATAATCGCTGGGACTAATTTTTTAAATTTAAAAAGAATATTCAAAAGATTTTATAACTGAAACTGTGTAACCGAATAATTTAAAGTATGAACATTTTAGACGATTTGAAAATGCAATACAGATTAGGCGGAATCGCCATGAAAATGATCTATTGGAATGTGGGCTGTTTTTTGGTTTCGCTGATTTTTTTCTATCAGTTCAGTTCAGGAGGATTTATTTTTCCCAATTGGATTGCCTTATCATCAGAACCATCTGTTTTTGTACTAAAGCCTTGGACTTTTTTAACATATGCCTTTCTTCATGACGGTCCTTTGCATTTGATTTTTAACATGATTGTGCTGAATTTTTCCAGCTACTTATTTTTGACATTTTTCTCCTCCAAGCAGTATTTAGGAGTATATATTTTGGGTGCCATTTTTTCTGGGCTGATATTTGCTCTGTGTTTTAATTTAATGCATTACAGCGGTGCAATTGTTGGAGCGTCTGCAGCAATTATGGCAATTTTAATGGTCGCAACAACATATAATCCTTTGATGGATGTGAGGCTGTTATTGATTGGTAATGTCAAATTATGGCATGTTACAGCAGTAATTGTTGTTTTGGATTTAATGCAGTTTCGCTTAGGAAATTCAGGAGGGCATATTTCACACTTGGCTGGGGTTCTTTTTGGTTTTATATATGTGAAGTTACTGCAAAATGGAATTGATTTGAGTAAGATAGTAACTGCGGTTTTGGATTTCTTTGCTAATCTTTTTAAAAAGCCTACTACGCCTTTCAAAAAAGTACATAAAAATTATAAAAAACCAGCTGAAAAACCGATTTCTAAAATAGTCGTAAAAGATAAAAAACAGCAGCAGATTGACGAGATTTTGGATAAAATCAGTCAGTCTGGTTATGACAGTCTGAATCAAGAAGAAAAAGAATTCTTGTTTCAAGCCGGAAAATAACCTAAATTTATCTAATTATTGAAGTGTAAATCGAGAACTTTCAGTTTGCAAAAGTTCAAAATACATTAAAAAATGAAGAACCTTTCATGGTTTAATAAAGGAATGTTTCTTTTGAATTTAGTACTTATAGTGCTAACATTCATTGCTTATCTGCTTCCTTTTTTGGCACCAAAAATTTTTCCGGTTTTATCGGTGTTAACTTTGTTTATGCCATTGGTTTTTCTTTCCAATGGATTGTTCTTTTTGTACTGGGCAATTCAGTTTAAAAAACGAATGATTTTGTCTGGTATAGTTCTGCTGGTCGGGATTACTTTTTTTAATAAATTTTATAAATTTTCAGCCAAAGATTTTCAGGAAAGCGACAAGGATTTTACTGTTATGAGTTATAATGTGAGATTGTTTAATGTGTTTAAATGGCTTGACCGCGACGATATTCCAGACACTATTTTAGAATTTATCAATACTCAGAATCCTGATATATTATGTATTCAGGAGTTTTCAAATTCTGCAGATATTGACCTAAAAGTGTATCCTTACAAGTATGTTTTGATGGAGGGTAAGCAAATTAAAACCGGTCAGGCAATATTCTCTAAGTTTCCTATTATTGATCAGGGACTGATAGTATTTCCTCATTCGAACAATAATGTTGTTTTTGCTGATATTAAGAAAGGGAAAGACATTATAAGGGTGTATAATATGCATTTGCAGTCTATAAAAATTTCACCGGAAGTAGGTGAGATTTCGGAAAATATTGATGTAATTGATCAGCAAAAATCTAAATATCTTTATATCAGAATCAGCAAAGCTTTTAAGCAGCAACAGGAACAAGCGGCTATTTTTAAAGAGCACGTGAAAGACTGTAAATATCCGATCATTATCTGCGGCGACATGAACAATAGTGCTTTTTCATACGTATACCGCAATATAAAAGGAAAATTAAAAGACAGCTTTGAAGAAGCGGGCAAAGGCTTTGGGGCGACTTATAAATTTAAATATTATCCGGCTCGAATAGATTATATTTTTGCTGATGAAAGTATGGAAGTGAAACAGTTTGAAAGTTTTTCTGATTTTCAAAATTCGGATCATTTTCCAATCATGGCAAAACTATCGATGGAATAGTAATTTACACTTTTGTTTGAATATTTTATCTCTGTGTGTGTCTTGTAAATCTTCAAAAAGAAGTAGAATTTATCAGATAAGAATCTGATTTTTTAAATAATCCATCGCAAATTTTCCTTCATTGAATAATAAATCAAGAACACTTAAATTGTTCAAAAAACCATGTTTATCATCAAAGACTTGAGGGTAAGGTTCGAAAACTGAATGGTCTTTTTTGCCATTTACTAAATAGCGGAAATCAGTAATCTGCTGATTATCTATTTTATGAAAATATTCAGCTGTTGTGTCAAATTCTAATTTCATCCGCAGGCATTTACAGGTTATTTCCAATGCCTCGAAATTTAAATCCATCAAAAAAGTGTGTTTTTTTTGAAAAATTGGAATCAGATCATCTTCAAAATATTCAAAAAAAGGAGAACTTCTGTAAGCGGCTTCCAGAGATTTAAAATGCTGTTTTTGCCAGTCAAATTCCTGTTCAATCTTAATATCTTTTGTTTTCTGATGACTTAAATTAGAATGTTTTACAGGGATATTCAATAGCTGAATACCATTTGGGCTATAAATATATGTTCTGTTTCGATTGGTCTGCTTTTGGAAATTATCTTCCATTTCAAACGTGATACTGTCTGACTGCGCCATAGCGGCTAAATTGCTTATGGATGGAAAATAAGATGGATGCAGTAATGTTTTCATTTTTTTTAAAGTTTCAAGATTCAGATATAAGGTTTCAAGTTTAGGCTGATGCCTGAAACTTGAAACCTGAAACTTTTTTAACTATTTGTTTTAGCTTTTCTTTTTTTCCAAAAATATTCACCAACAAAAAAGGCTGCAAGTGCAATCAGGAATATTTTAAAATAGGATTGTGGCTGCCCTTCACCGTCAACAGTTGTAAATACTCTGTCCCAGCGGATTTTCCAATTGCTTTTTGGACCGTTAATGCCATCGATACTCATCCAAATGAATATTGGCTTACCAACAATGTGGTTTTCCGGAACGTAACCCCAATAACGGCTGTCTTCAGAGTTATGGCGGTTGTCTCCCATCATCCAATAGTAGTTTTGGTCAAAAGTATATGTTGTAGCCGCTTTGCCATTAATTATGATTTCATTGCCATTCACTTTCAGGTCGTTTTTCTCATAATCAGTGATAATGGTTTTGTAAAAAGGTAAAGACTCTAATGTTAATGCAACTGTTTTTCCTTTTTGAGGGATATAAATTGGTCCAAAGTTATCTTGGCTCCATTGTTTAGTATGTGGAAAAATTCCGCTGTCAGCATTTTTATAAATAATTCTGTTTACACCTTTTATACCAGGTATGTTTTTTAATCTTTCAGCTCCGGCAGATGTTAATGCACTTATAACTAATGTGTCTCTAGTCTGCTGATTTAAGAAATAACCGCCGTCAGTGATATCCATATCTTTGAAAAGATATTCAAAGTCTATAGGTGTTTTACCATCTAAAATTACTTTGTATGAATACTGAGGTTTTGCGCGTTCAGGTAAAGCCAGTTCTTTTCCGTTAATATATACTAATCCGTCTTTTATTGATAAACTATCACCAGGAATGCCTACACATCTTTTTACATAATTTGATTTTTTATCAATAGGTTTGTCTGCTCTTAGTCCAGAGTGGTCTCTAAATTTATATACAGTATCTGCTGGCCAGTTAAAAACAACAATATCTGTACGGTTAATATTTTGTATGCCAGGAAGTCTAAGATAAGGTAATTGAGGCCAGTTCAAATATGATTTCTGCTTAGTCAAAGGAATGGTGTCATGTACCATAGGCATTGCAACAGTGGTCATTGGAACTCTGGCTCCATAATTCATTTTGCTTACAAATAAAAAGTCTCCTACTAATAATGATTTCTCTAATGATGAAGTAGGAATGGTGTATGGCTGGATAAAGTACGTGTGTACAATTGTGGCTACAATGACAGCAAATAGTAATGAGCTGATTGTGTCGGCAGCTTTATGCTCTGGATCTGCATTTCTGTCAGCTATGTATGTTAATGGTTGTGTGTAATTAAGGTAAAAGATATAAAATCCTAAAGTCGCAATTACAATCAGGGTGTCTAGAGTGTTTTTTTTGCCAAAACTGCGAATAGTTTCCACCCAGATAACAGGAAACATTATCAAATTAATAATTGGGATGAAAAGTAATATAGTCCACCACGTTGGACGTCCGATTATTTTCATTAGAACAATAGCATTGTAAACTGGAATGGCAGCTTCCCAGCGTTTTCTCCCAGCACTTTCATATAATTTCCAAGTTCCTAAAAAATGAATAACCTGAACAGCGAAGAAAAATAAAATCCAATGATTTAGTGTCATAATTTGAAAAAGTTTATTGTTAAAATAGAAGATTAGATTTGAGGGTGAAATTCTATTTTATGATTGTTGTTTATGCATTTAGTACGTCTTTCATGGTGAATACGCCATGCTTTCCAGCAAGCCATTCAGCAGCGATTACAGCTCCAAGGGCAAAACCTTCTCGGTTATGAGCGGTATGTTTTATTTCGATAGAGTCCACTTCAGAGTTATAAGTAACTGTGTGCGTTCCGGGTACTGTTCCGGTTCTTATGGCTTCAATGTGAATTTCATTTTCTTTTGGTTTGTCTAATGTCCAATTGGAATAACTGCTGTTTTTAATAACACCTTTGGCTAGTGAAATTGCTGTTCCGCTCGGAGCATCTAGTTTTTGATCATGATGGATTTCTTCCATGTCTACTTTGTAATGGTCGAATTTTGACATGATTTTGGCTAAATATTCATTGAATTCGAAGAATAAATTAACGCCAAGGCTGAAATTTGAACTTGATATAAATCCTCCATTTTTTTCGGCACAAAGAGCAATCATTTCGTCATAATGTTCCAGCCAGCCAGTTGTACCTGAAACCACAGGAACATTAGCGTTAAAACAGCTGGAGATATTGCTTACGGCAGCTGTCGGTACGCTGAAATCTATAGCGACATCGGCAGTTGATAGTCCGTCATATGTATTGAATTCATCTTTCTTTAAAACAATTTCATGACCTCTTTCTAAAGCAATTCTTTCAATCACCTGTCCCATTTTTCCGTATCCTAAAAGCGCAATTTTCATTATGTATATTTTTTTAATTTTTATAAAGAGACAAAATAAATTTTGAATCTAAAAACGATAATTAAGTGTTAGTCCTAAATTTGATTTGAATGTTACAGCATCAGGAGTTATTTCTGGTCTTACTGATAAAGTCTGATTAACATTGAATTGGATTAATGCTGCATCTACATTGGCATCAATAATATTTAGTACATAAAAGCCAATTACAAAAAGTCCTGATAAAGAAGCGTTTCTTTGGTAAAATTCTTGTGCAGAAATTAATGATTTGTCGCTAAGTTTGGCATAATAGGGATCGGGATTTCCAGCTAGGCGGCTTTTGTAAGCATCGCGGTATTCGTGGTACTTCTTTTTGTTGTCGGCATATAAATATAAACTGGTGCCCATTGCTCCATAAACTAAGGGTATTTTCCAGTATTTTTTATTGTATGCCTGGCCTAATCCAGGCAATATAGCTGAATAAAAGGCTGCCTTTGCTGGTGTCAAAGGATCTATGTCTATTGATTTTAAAGTGTCTTTAGGCTTTAAAACAGTTTCGGTTTTTGCTTGTGCAAAAACCGAAGCGTTTCCTATGAGAAAAAGCAATAACCCTATGAAAATGATTTTATTCACTACCCTTCTATTAATTTTATAATCCTGTTGAAGTCCTCTTCCGAATGAAAAGGTATAGTGATTTTTCCTTTACCATTTCCAGCTACTTTCACATCAATTTTTGTTCCAAAATATTTGTTGAAAGTGCTCACATCTTCGTCGTTAATTTCAAAAGATGCTATTTTCGCAGGGATAGCAGGCTTTGGTTTTAAACTTTCATGGTAATTCTTTACCAAAGTCTCCGTTTCTCTTACTGAAAGATTTTGGCTTACTATTTTTTGGTAAATATCCGTCTGTACATCATGATCGTCAATGTTGATGATAGCACGGCCATGACCCATACTGATAAAACCGTCACGAATTCCAGTCTGAATGATTGGATCTAATTTTAAAAGTCTTAAATAATTGGCAATGGTTGAGCGTTTTTTACCTACTCTTTCACTCATCTGTTCTTGAGTTAACTGAATTTCGTCAATAAGTCTTTGGTATGATAGCGCAATCTCTATTGGATCCAAGTCATGACGCTGAATGTTTTCAACCAAGGCCATAACCAAGGACTCATTATCGTTTGCAATACGGATATATGCAGGTACAGATGTAAGACCTATTAATGCTGAAGCACGCAGACGGCGTTCTCCAGAAATTAATTGGTATTTGTTAAAGTCTAATTTACGGACAGTAATAGGCTGAATTACCCCTAATTCCTTGATGGAAGTGGCTAATTCACGTAAAGATTCTTCATTAAAATTACTTCGGGGCTGAAATGGATTTATTTCTATAGCATCAATTTCAAGCTCTATAATATTTCCTACGACTTTATCTGCATTTTTATCTTCCACCGATTGAATATCGTTTTCAGGATCTTTTAATAATGCAGATAAACCTCTACCTAAGGCTTGTTTTTTTATTGCTTTTGACATACAGCTATTTAATATTTTTCTTTATGATTTCTTGAGCTAAATGAATATAATTTACCGCTCCTTTGCTTGTTGCGTCATAGTTGATGATGCTTTCGCCAAAACTTGGTGCTTCACTCAGTTTTACATTTCGTTGTATCACGGTTTCAAAAACCATATCATTAAAGTGTTTTTGAACTTCTTCTACAACCTGATTGGATAAACGCAGTCTAGAATCAAACATAGTCAATAATAAGCCTTCAATATCCAGATCAGGATTGTGTATTTTTTGAATACTTTTTATTGTATTCAATAATTTTCCTAAACCTTCTAATGCAAAATATTCGCATTGAATTGGAATAACAACTGAATCTGCTGCAGTTAAGGCGTTTAAGGTCAAAAGTCCAAGAGACGGTGCACAGTCAATCAGGATATAATCGTATTGCTCTTTTACGTTTTCCAATGCAGTTTTGAGCATATATTCTCTGTTTTCTTTATCCACCAGTTCGATTTCAATCGCAACAAGATCGATATGTGCAGGAATTAAATCAACATTTGGAGAGGAACATTTTATAACAGCCTCCAGCGGTGTGTGGCTGTGTTCGAGAATTTGATAGGTCCCAATTTCCACTGTTTCGACATCAATTCCTAATCCAGATGTGGCATTTGCCTGTGGATCAGCATCGATTAGTAATACTTTTTTTTCTAATACACCAAGTGAAGCAGCTAGGTTAATAGAGGTTGTTGTCTTTCCAACCCCCCCTTTTTGATTCGCAATCGCTATGATTTTGCCCATTTATTTTCTAAATTTTGAACGGTAAAAATACAATTATTTATGGGTTTTGAAAATCTATTTTGTTAACAAAAAGAAATAGTTTTAAGACTTCTTTTAATATCTCGATAATTTCATGTATTCTCTACTGTTTTTGTGTTTGGAGAAACAAAAAAGAGAACTGTATTAGCTCTCTTTTGGTGTTATATTTTATTTATTTGACTCAAAAAGAAAGAATAATCTTAGGTGTTAACGATTTTTTTTAGCTTTAATCATCATTTCTAACTGATCCCAAAGTTCTTCAGGAATTGCTTCCAATAAATTAAATTGTCCGGCACCTTTTAGCCATTCGCCGCCATCAATAACAATTACTTCACCATTTACATAGGCTGAAAAATCAGAAACTAAATAAGCTGCTAAATTGGCTAATTCCTGATGATCGCCGACTCTTTTTAGCGGGACTTTTTTGGCCATATCAAATTTCTCGGCCAGATCTCCAGGTAATAATCGATCCCAGGCTCCTTTGGTAGGAAATGGACCGGGAGCAATAGCATTGGTACGGATGCCGTATTTTGCCCATTCTACAGCTAGACTTCTCGTCATGGCTAAAACTCCTGCTTTGGCAGTTGCGCTGGGAACCACATATGCAGAACCTGTCCAAGAATAAGTTGTAACGATATTTAAAACTGTTGCCGAAGTTTGTTTGGTATCAATCCAGTGTTTTCCAAAAGCAAGTGTACAGTTTTTGGTTCCCTTCAAAACAATGTCGATTACAGTGTCAAAAGCATTGGCTGATAAACGCTCTGTTGGCGAAATGAAATTTCCAGCCGCATTGTTTAGCAATACATCAACTCTGCTAAAATTTTTCAATACTTCCTGAAGCATATTTTCTACTTCTTCATAATGACGTACGTCACACTGCAAAGGGAGACAAGTTCCTCCTGTTTGAGTTTCCAATTCTTGTGCAGTACTTTTCAGTTTGTCTAAATCTCTTGAAGTAATGGCAACTTTTGCTCCTAATTCTAAGAAATATTTGGTCATCGCTTTTCCTAAACCGCTTCCGCCTCCTGTAACTACTATTACTTTGCCTTGTAAAGCATCGTCTCTTAACATTTTATCGGTATAACTCATAATTTTTTATATTTTGAATTGTAAATATAATAAAATAAAATAGTATGCATGCATAATTAACTTAAGAATGGCTAATTCTCTGAGATGCTATGGTGTTAAGTTTAGGGTATAGATTATCAAATACTTAGAAGTTTAGTAGCTATTTTTAAATGCTACACAATCTTCTTGATGCTTCTTCTAGTGTGAAATCGTCTTTAGCAAAACAGAATCGTATTAGTTTTAAATCTTTTCCATTTTCATAAAAAGTAGATATAGGAATTGCAGCCACACCGTAATCCGTTATTAATCGTTTGCAAAAATCTACGTCATTTTCATTCGAAATATTAGCATACGATGCTACTTGGAAATAAGTTCCTTCGCAGGGCATTAATTCGAATCGGCTGTTTTTTAATAATGATCTGAAATAATCTCGTTTTTCCTGATAGAATGTGCTGATTTCGTTTACATTGACACAGTCTAAATATTCTGAAACAGCTATTTGACAAATGCTGTTTACGCTGAAGACCAGAAATTGATGCACTTTTTTGATTTCTTTCATTAAATGCATGGGAGCGACGAGATAACCAATTTTCCAGCCTGTTACATGAAATGATTTTCCAAATGAGGAAACCGTGATACAGCGGTCAAGGAGTTTTGTACGGGTGTGGGTCGAAATATGTTTCTCTTCAAAAGTAATGTATTCATAAACTTCATCCGAGAGCAGTAATACATTTGGGTGTTTTTCTAAAAGTATTTCCAAATTTTCAAAATCGGATTTATTTAGGATTTTACCTGTTGGATTGTGTGGATTGTTGATGATAATCATTTTGGTTTTTTCGGAAAAAGCATCGGCAATCTTATCCCAATTAGGCGTGTAGTCGTTATTGAGTGCCACCCGAACGGGTTTTGCCTCGCTTAGTAAAATTGGTGCTTCGTAACAATCGTAGCTCGGGTCAAGAATGATTACTTCGTTATTTGGTTTCAGCAAAGCCAGCAATGTAGTGAATATGGCTTGAGTAGCTCCGGCTGTCACGAGGAGTTCGGTTTCGGGAATGATGTTCCTGCTGTATGATGATTTTATTAATGCGGTGATTTTGCTTAGTAAAGGCGGATATCCCGACATGGGTGTGTATTGATGAACGTCCTCATTTGCCAGTCTCGAAACGATTTGGGTAAGTCTTTCGTCAACGGGAAAGTTTGGAAATCCCTGCGAAAGATTGATTGCATTATGCTCTGACGCCATTTTTGACATTACGGTAAAAATACTGGTCGTTACATTTGGTAATTTACTCATGTGATAGATGAATTTATTCAGTTATATGAAAGTGGTTTTTAAAACCAAATTATACTAATGCCAATTTGTCTAAATGCCGATGAGGGATTTGATGGATAATTTAGTGAGAATATAGAATGGGATTGATCATGGTTTTTGAGGAGTCCCTTGATTCATTTTTTCCAAATCCTGTTTAAATTTTTCGATATAAGGTTTGAAGCGTTCATCTTTGTCAACTTGAGTGAGGTTTAACCACTCGTTGAATTTTTTTAAGTTATTCTGGCTGTAGAAGGCGCATAAAATATTGAATGCGTTTTCGGACTTATAAGTTTTGTCGGTTATGTCTTTTTCTATTTTATAATAGGTTTTTATTGCATCAGGCAGCTGGTTGTTATATACTTGGGAGTAAAGTAATTGTTTGTAGGCATATGCATCGTCTGGTGTTTGTTTAATAGCTTCCTTCAAAACAGTAATGGCGTTTTCATATTGTTTTTGACAATTGTATGAAAAGGCAATCTCGGTTTTAAGGCCTTTGTAATTTGGGTCGATGGTTTTTACTTTTTCCAGGTAAGTTAATCCTTTGGCGCATTCATTCCATATGTTATAAGTAATGGCCCATCTGAATAATTTATCGGCTGCGTTTTCGCTTTCTTGATAAGCTTTGAGCCAATCGGGAGTTTTTGAAATATCAAATTCGGCAAAATAAGATTCGGGAATGATTGCCACTAATGATTTGTTGGGCTGTAATCGGAATTTCATAGTCCTATCTGCTTCTTTTTTGCTAATAAGAAATTTTCCGCTGCTGTTTATTTTGAAGGTACCGGCAAAATCGAAAGTTAAGCCTGTCTGATTATCCATATACACAAAGCCATAGCTGTAGGAACCGGATAAGTCGGAGGGAAAGACAACCCACTTATCTTCGCAATCAATAGGTTTTAAATTGAAGTCTAATTTGTCTTGGGCTGTACAGCAAATGCTTGTAAATAAACTTATAATTAAAATGAAGATTTTCATAGTTATTTGCTGATTTTAAAAGGAAGACTTAATGTGTTTTTATTTTCAAAATTAAGAAAAATTGTATTATGCCCTTTCTGGCTGGCTAATTGTTTTTTCAAAAAATAAAAACCTATTGCGGTAAAATAAACTTTTTGTCTTGCACTAGATTTTCTGTGGGTTTGCATGCCCAAATTTTGATTTAAGAGGAAGTTTAATTATTTTGAAATGATATAATATAAAAACAGCTCTGAAATTTTAGAGCTGTTTTGTGTTTTTTCAATTGAAAATTATTGCTTTATGAATTTATAAGTAGTTGAAAAACTATCTGTTTTAAGATTGCATAAATAAATGCCTTTGGATAAGCTGGCTACATTAAGAGATAATTTTTCATTGGGAGATACGCTTTTCGAGGAAGAGATAACTTTTTCTCCAGTAATAGTGTAGACAGTTATAACAGCTTCTCCTGAAATTGAATTGGATAAATTAATGTTCAAAACAGTATCAGTGATTGTAGGATACAGTTTTATATTTTCATTTAAAGTCTGATCTTCAATACCTAAATTAGTGCAGCTCGTTGATATGATGCCTGCAGCAGTAACATTTAAGGTGGCACCGGCGCCACAAGCTGTATTTGGTATATAAGAAGCTACATTGGCTGTAGAAGTTATACTATAGGTGTATGATGGCTTGGAGGCGGTTCCTGCATCAAGGCCGGTTACCGGTACTGGTGTTATTCCTTTGGTACAATTGTCGAATTTGACAGCAACGGTTCCTGTGCCCTCGCTTACGGGGCTGGAAATTGTTGCTATTTCTTCAAAATTGCAGTTTTCTACATAGCAGGTGGTTCCTTGGTTTCCAGCACCAAGACCAAAGGCAGAAGCTCCTGAAACGCTGGTTTTGTAATAACAGTTTAGAACATGCAGCTCTGCGTTTCGGGCTCTAGGCATTCTGGCTTTACAGCCTTCGGCCCAGTAGCAGTTTTGAAAAGTTACGCTGTAACGTCCGTCAGCAGGGAAATCAGTAATTCCGGAACCAACTAAATTGGTAAAACGGTGATCTGCAGATCCTCCCGATCCTCCTGCTGTAGGAGCTTTTAGGTAGGTAAATTTGCACCATGAAACCGATACGTTGTCAGCTGCGCCTTTGATGTCGAAATTGCCGTCCATTCCGTCCTGAAACTCGCAATGGTCTACCCAGACATTGGTCCCTTCGTTAGTAAGATTGTCTCTGCCGTCAACATCGTAAGCGCCTGGACCTTCAAAAATAAGGTTTCGTATAATAACATTATTTGATCCGGCTTTTATGTAGAGAGTTCCTGAGTTTGCTGCTGAAGTGGGGGAATCTCCGGGTGTTATCTGTAAGTTTCTTAGTTTGGCTCCTGGTAATCCAATGATGGTTTTGTTTGTAAGGAGTACACTGGTGTAAGTACAGTCAATCGTTCCTGATATTAAAATTACTGAATTAGCAGTAGTTGTTGATGTAAGTGCAGTTTTTAGTTTAGCATAGGTATCAACAGTTACGGTGTTTGATGCTGTTGGCGATCCTCCGCCTGTTGTGGCTGCGCCAAACCCTTGAGGATTTGCCATATAATAGTTTTGTCCTGAAAGACTGTAAAGGCTAAGTAAAAAGACTCCTAAAAATAGTTTTCTCATTTAATAAAAGTTTTGGATTAGTAAATTCAAGGGCGAAATCGATGCAATATACAATAAAACCATTTAAATGTAATCGATTACATTTAAATATATTAGTCTGATAATCTTTTAACTGAATATTTTGCTGGATTTTAACAGGGTATAATTCCCAGCAAAGATTTTAGGGGCAGGAAAATCGATTTTAGCTTTAGGTCTTGTGCCTTGGGAAATAAATCAAATCTTAATTTAATAAAATTGGAAAAAACTAGCTGCAGTAACAGCAGGTCACGGATTAGCTAAATAGCATAAAAAAATGACCCAGCTCATTGCAGAAATGAGCTGGGCCATTTTTTGTAATCATATGCTTAAGATTTTTTACATTTTATGGATAATAAAAATAGTGGGGCGTTTGTGCAAATCGATTGTTTCTTTTTTCCAAGCTGCGATTTTCTTTGTTTTTATGTATTCTGTTGGCAGAGTGATATCAGTGGCGATGCATAAATGCGTTTCGGGATGCAGGGTTTGAATTAAATCTTCCAGTAGTTTATTGTTACGGTACGGTGTTTCAATAAAAATCTGTGATTGGTTTTTTTCAAAAGAAATACGCTCTAAACTTTTGAAGCTGGCTCTTTTTTCGTCTTTTTCAATCGGTAAATAGCCGTGAAAAGTAAAGCTTTGTCCGTTCATCCCAGATGCCATCATGGCTAATAGGATAGAAGAGGGACCAACCAGCGGAATAACCTGAATTCCTTTTTCATGTGCTAGTTTAACAATTACAGCGCCAGGATCGGCTACGCCGGGACAGCCGGCTTCACTCATGAGTCCCATATTTTTTCCTTCCAAAAGCGGTTTGATAAACTCTTGATGTTCTTTGGATTCGGTGTGTTTATTGAGGATGAAAAGCTTTAACTCCGATTGTTTTTTCTCTGGATTGGTGAGCTTGATAGATTTTCGGGCAGTTTTGTCGTTTTCAACAATGTAATGATCTATTAAATCGACACATCTTTTTATGGTCTGCGGTAATACATCCATTGGGTCGCAATCGCCCATTGTAGTTGGAATTAAATACAGTTTTCCAAAAAGAGGTGCTGATTTCATAAGGTGATTTTTTAGGAATGAAAAGTTTTATCCTTATAAGAATGATTTTTTGCTAGTGCGCTGGTAAAGTTATGAAAATAACAGATTCAGTTTTATTCTGAATGTTTAGCAATCAGTCTTTTGGCTATTACTTCACAGGCTTCGTCAAGCATTTGATAAACCATATCAAATCCATTTGCTACTCCATAGTATGGATCGGGTACATCTACATTCTCGTCTGGAAATATGGAATCTAAAATGAGCTGGACTTTGTTTTTTTGAGTTTCGTTTAGTGCCAGATGAATTACATCATTGTAATTGCTCTTGTCCATTACAAAAATATAATCAAAGGTATCAAAATCAGCTCTTGAGAACTGTCTTCCTTTTTGGTTACTGATATTTAAACCGTTTTTTTGTGCAGTGGATATGGAACGTTTATCTGGGGCATGACCAACATGCCAAGAACCTGTTCCTGCAGAATCTACATAAAACAGTTCGTTAGGTAGTTTGGAGGCTAATATGCCTTCTGCCAGAGGGGATCGGCAGATATTGCCTAAACAAACCATTAAAATTTTAACAGGCATTGCTTTATAGCGTTAATTTTGAATTAATGTCTTCGACATATTTTTTGAATTGTTTGTCGGTAGCAACTAAATTGTCTACAGTTTTGCAGGCATGTAATACAGTAGCGTGATCACGGTCTCCTATTTGGGAGCCTATATTGGCTAATGAAGCTTTGGTGAATTTTTTGGCAAAAAACATGGCCAACTGCCTCGCTTGTACTACGTGTCTTTTTCTTGTTTTGGACTGTAAAGTTTCTAAATCCAATTGGAAATAATCGGAAACAATTTTTTGAATGTAATCGATTGAAATTTCTCTCTTTACATTTTTTACAAATTTTTCTACGACGCTTTTTGCCAATTCAATAGTTACTTCTTTTTTGTTGAAAGAAGACTGTGCGATTAAAGAAATGATAGCACCTTCTAGTTCGCGGACATTTGATTTGATGTTTCTTGCAACATATTCTATAATTTCGTCCGGCATTTCTACACCATCGCGGTATAGTATGTTTTTTAAGATAGAAATTCTAGTTTCGTAATCAGGCTGGTGCAGTTCGGCAGATAATCCCCATTTGAAACGGGATAATAAGCGTTGCTCAATATCCTGCATGTCAACAGGAGCTTTATCTGAAGTTAGAATAACCTGCTTGCCATTTTGGTGCAGATAGTTGAAAATATGGAAAAATACATCTTGTGTTCCAGATTTCCCGGAAAGGAACTGAACATCATCAATGATTAAAACGTCGATTAATTGGTAAAAATGAATGAAATCATTTCGGTTATTTTTCTTTACCGAATCGATATATTGCTGTGTAAAAATTTCGGCAGAAATATATAAAACAGTTTTCTCAGGAAATTTATCTTTAATTTCTACTCCAATAGCATGAGCTAAATGTGTTTTTCCTAATCCAACTCCACCAAAAATTAATAATGGATTGAATGAAGTTCCGCCCGGTTTGTTGGCAACAGCCATACCTGCAGAACGCGCTAATCTATTAGAATCGCCTTCTAAGAAATTATCAAAGCTATAATTAGCATTTAATTGGGATTCGATTTTTAAATTTCGAATTCCTGGAATTACAAACGGATTTTTTAATTCTGGACTGAGGTTTTTAAAAGGGGCATCTACTTCCTGCGCTTTTACTGGTCCTCTATTAGCACTTGGCAGCTGTTCCGTAAACGGCTGTTTGTTGCCATAAGTGTTTTCCATTTTAATTTTATAAAGTAACTTTGCGTTTTTTCCAAGTTCTTTTGTTAAGGCTACTTTTAATAATTTTACGTAGTGTTCTTCCAGCCATTCGTAGAAAAATTTACTAGGTACTTGAATATATAATGCATTATCGGTAAGTTCAACTGATTTAATTGGCTCAAACCAAGTTTTATAGGCCTGATCTTGAATGTTGTCCTTTATAAAGGACAGGCAGTTTTCCCATACTGATTGTGCAGTCTTGTTCATATTTACTAGTTAAATTATGTTCTTCGGGTGTTTATTATCTTACAAAAAGAATGTAAAAAAAGTTCTTTTTTCGGGACAACAAATATGTGAACAATTATCTGTAAAAAAAAATATTTTAAGTTATAATTTTTGGAAAAATTGTTGTAATAAGCTTTTTTAAATTTAAATTTTTAATACAAAATTAATGAAAGATCATCAAATTCAAGTCCGTGTACGCTACTCAGAAACAGATCAAATGGGAGTCGTTTATCACGGAAATTACATTCCTTATTTTGAGATAGGAAGAGTGGAATGGCTTAGAAACAAAGGGATTTCATATAAAAGTATGGAAGAAAGCGGTATTGGCCTTCCTATTGTGAATATGAATATCAATTATAAAAAATCGGCTAGATATGATGAGCTGCTTACGGTGCATACAGTCTTCAAAAGTCAGACGTCTGTGAAGATTGAATTTGACTGTGCTATTTATAATGAAGCGAAAGAGTTATTAACAACTGCTCAATTTTTATTGGTTTTTGTATCTTTAAAAACAGGCAAACCAACTGCTCCTCCAGATTACATTTTAGAACTACTAAAAAATTTTGAATAATCATCAGTATGGGTTCTTTTTAATGCGGAATTATAGTTTTTTTATATCAATTTCAAACAATGAATTAAAAGTGTCGAATACCATTTCGGCATTTTTTTTTCTTGTTTTTATTACAAATCTGCCTATTGGTAAATTAGTTTCTTCATTTATTTCCATTTCCTGATTCACAATATCCAGTTTTTTTTCTTTGATTATACGCATCACTTTATTCATATTTTTATAATCAAAAGAAATCTGAAAATGAACATCGATTGTTTTTTCGATAATTTCACAAGATTCTAATGTTATTTGCGCTGAAGTTTTATAAGCCGAAATTAATCCGCCGACGCCTAATTTTATTCCGCCATAAATTCGAACCACAATTATAAGAACGTTTGTAAGTCCAAAAGATTGTATCTGGCCGTAAATTGGTGTTCCGGCAGTATTGCTGGGTTCTCCGTCATCGTTCGCTCTGTATTGAATAGTTTCTGTTCCTATTTGGTAGGCGTAACAGTAGTGAACTGCGTGCGGATGCTTCTTTTTTAAAACTTCAATAACAGGTTTTACTTCGTTTTCAGATTCTATGGGAAACGCGTATCCAAAGAATTTACTGCTTTTTTCCTTGAAAAGAGTTTCTTCTGAAGGAAATGCAATGGTATTATAGGTGTCTTTCATTTTCAAAAATCAATATCAATGTCAAAAATCAATATCAATATTGAATCTTGAAATTTAAACATTTTGTATTTCTCTTTACTTTTTACTGAAGTTTTTCATTGTCCTTTTGATTTTTGCCATTGATTTTTGATATTGATTTTTGATATTGCTTTTTGCTAAAGTATTTTTTTATCAAACAAATGAACCACATCTTCTTCTCCTACCTGCAGATTCCATGTTTGGAGACCAAGTGCTGAAGCTGAATCTGTATTTTCTTTTTTGTCATCTATGAATAAGGTATGTTTGGCCTGCAGACCGTGCTGGTCAAGTACAAAGCTGTACACATCTGGATTGGGTTTCCTCATGCCAATTTCAAAAGAAAAATATACTTTTTCAAAGCATTGGTAAAAATCGCTGTAAAATGAAGCTCCGGTTTTTTGTTCGAAAGTATCAATATGAATTGCATCAGTATTACTCAATAAAAATAAGCGGTACTTTTGTGAAAGCATTTGAAGAAATTCTAACCGATATAATGGGAAGTCGGCCAGTATGGCATTCCAGGCTGCACGAATATCTTCGATAGAAGCACCATTGGTGTGTTTTTGAATTCCGGATAAAAAATCGTCACCCGAAATTGCGCCTACTTCATATTGTAAGTTCAATTGGTTTAAATCTTCGTTCCAATGTGGGATGCCAAGATTTTTCAAACCGTCCAGTGTGGCTTGTTTATCTAAATTAATAAACACGTCTCCAAAATCAAAAATTATAGCATTAATCATGGTTTCTTAATATTGTAAGTTCGTCCTTTTCAATTAATTGTTTTTCAGAATCTGTTTTTGGCAGTAAAGGAGCCTGAATTCCTCTGCTTAAACTTATTTCTCCTTTAAAGATTCGGGCTTCATCCCAAAGATTGGCGTCGATAAAGGTTTGTAACGTTCGAAGTCCTCCTTCTATAATTACCGATTGAATGTTGTGGATGTATAATGAATCGGCAATTTGTCCAGCAATATTTTGTTTAAAATCTATACTGTCAAAGGTAGTGTTTTCTTCGGGAATAGTATTTTTGGAATCAGTAAAAACAATTGTTTTTGTCTGATTGTCAAAAACGGCACTTTCTTTTGGAATACGGTTGTTTTGGTCTAATACCAGCCGAACAGGATTGTTTCCGTACCAATCTCTGGCGTTCAGTTTTGGATTGTCGTCAAGAACAGTCTGCGTCCCTACTAAAATTGCCTGCTCTTCGGTACGCCATTTATGAACCAATTGTCTGGAATACGTATTGGTAATCCATACTGGTTTTTTTTCTGATTTTTCAAGAGGAGCAATAAAACCATCCTGGCTTTCTGCCCATTTTAATATAATGTATGGTCTTTTCTTTTGATGAAAAGTAAAAAACCGTTTGTTGAGTTCATTGCATTCCTCTTCCAGAATGCCGACTGTAACATGGATTCCCGCTTCGATTAGTTTTTTAATTCCTTTTCCGGCCACTTCGCTAAAAGGATCTACAGTACCAATGACCACATTTGGAATTTTATTTTTTATGATTAAATCACAGCAGGGAGGCGTTTTTCCAAAATGACTGCAGGGTTCCAGACTCACATAAATAGTCGCTCTTGAAAGCAGTGATTTATCCTGTACCGAATTTACAGCATTGACTTCGGCATGAGGTCCGCCTGCTTTCCTGTGCCAGCCTTCGCCTATGATTTTGCCATCATAAACAATGACGCTTCCAACCATTGGATTGGGATAAGTTGCACCGAGTCCATTTTTGGCCAGAGATATGCAGCGTCTTATATATTTTTCATGTATTTTCACTCTACAAAAGTACTAATTTTGGAATTAGGAATTTGTTTCGAAACTAGGATGTTTCCCGTTTACAATCTCTATTTTTGTAAACAGAATTAATAAACAGAGTGCTTTTATGGATAAGTGGATTATCAGGAAAATACAAAAAGAAGACAATGAAGCAGTTGCTCAATTGATAAGAGATGTTTTTGATGAATTGAATATTCCGAAAACAGGAACGGCTTATGAAGATCCGTATCTCGATTTGATGTTTGAAGAATACAATAAGCCAAGGTCTGTTTATTATGTAGTCGAAAGTAATAATAGAATTGTAGGTGCAGCGGGTGTGGCTCCATTAGCAAATGAAGCAGCAATTTATTGCGAGCTGCAGAAAATGTATTTTCTCCCAGAAGCCCGCGGACATGGAATTGGAAGTAAAATGATGGAGCAATGTCTGCAGAGTGCACGTGAATTTGGTTTCGAAAAATGTTATCTGGAAACGATGCCTTTTATGCATGATGCTCAAAAACTGTATAGAAAATCGGGTTTCGAATATATTTGTTCTCCAATGGGAAGTACTGGTCATACCAGCTGTCCTGTCTGGATGCTTAAGGATTTATGAATTTAGATTTTTGATTAACGATATCTGATTTCAGATTTACCGCTGGAAACTGAAAAATAAAAAGTTCTATTTGGAAATAATAACATGAAAATAAAAGAATACAGAAATCAATTTATTCAAACGTTAGCACCGATTTATGATGAAGGCGAAGCGGAAAGTTTTTTCTATTTGATTTTGGAAGAAAAACAGCAGCTGAAAAGGATTGATTTGGCATTACAGTCTGATTTAGAGTTTTCGCAGGAAGAAATTACCGTTTGGAATTCGATTTTGGAACAATTAAGATTGGAGATTCCGATTCAGTATTTGTTAGGGAAAACAAGTTTTTATGGATTGGATTTTGAAGTCAATGAAAATGTTCTAATTCCGAGACCAGAGACTGAAGAACTAGTTGATTGGATTATTCAGAGTCAAAAGTCAAAAGTGAAAAGTCAAAAGATTAAAATCCTAGACATCGGAACGGGTAGCGGCTGTATCGCTATTTCGCTGGCTAAAAATCTTCCAAATGCCCAGGTTTTTGCTCTTGACATTTCTGAGAAAGCTTTGGCTGTTGCCAAAAAAAATGCCAGCCTCAATGATGTGAATGTGATTTTTCTTCATCAAAGTATTTTGGAAACGGAAGATTTAGAGCAAGAGTTTAATATTATTGTTTCGAATCCGCCGTATGTACGTAATTTAGAAAAACAGGAAATCAAGAAAAATGTTTTGGACAACGAACCTCATTTGGCTCTTTTTGTTGAGGATAATGATGCCTTGATTTTTTATAGAAAAATATCCGAATTAGCTCAAAAGAATTTAGCTAATTCAGGACAATTGTATTTTGAAATCAATCAATGTTTGGGAAAAGAAATGATTGATTTATTGGAAGGAATGGGGTTTAAAGATGTCGAATTGAGGAAAGATATTTATGGAAATGACAGGATGACGAAGGGTTGTCGGGAATGAATTGCTGGTAAATGCAGATTATAATTACTTGTAAACAAGATTATTCGTGCTAAATACTTTTTTATTTTAGCCATTTTTTTATATAAAAAAAATATTTGAATTTATTGTGCTAAATATCGTTATAAAAAGCATGCAACGCTAAAGTTTTGTGCTTTTATTTAAGTTTAATTTATATATTTGGACCGAAGATTTCCCCCAAAAAAAAGAATAAACCTAATATGCGGTCCAATAATTTATTAAAAACTAATAAAGACCAAATCACTACTCTATTAGATCAATCTTATGCTTTACGCGTTAATGATTTGCCCAAAAGTTTTGCACTTGCAGAAGAGGCACTTCAAATTAGCACTGCAATAGAGGATAAGAAATTAATTGGAAAAAGTTTAAATCTGCTTTCTCTATATTATATGATTGTAAGTGATTTTGAAGAGTCCAATAAAAAATCGGAAGAAGCCATTCTTTATTTCAAGGAATTAAATTACGAAAAAGGTATTGCCGATGCCAAGTATAATATAGGAAGTGTCCATTATAAAACAAATAATTATCACTTGGGATTGATGTATCTAATTGATGCACTCAAAATATATAAAAAACTCCAAGACTTCTACAATCAATCTAAAGCTGAAAAAGCTATAGGTACTGTTTATGAATATATTGGTGATTACAACAATGCATTTAAGTCCTTTAAAAGTTCCATAAGAGTTGCAAAAAGAATAAATGATATTAATTTAGAATCGAATGTGTATAATAATCTTTCGGGTCTATTAATAAAAAAGAACAAAGATAAGCTGGCGATGCAGATTATTGAATACTCAATGGATTTGAAAAAGCGTACCAACGATATTCGAGGGTTTGCTTTTGCAATTTATGGAAGAGGAAAAGTGCATTATAAAAATGGTAATATTCAGCAAGCAGAAGCAGATTTTCTTGAAGCAGCAAAGATACATATCTCCATGGGAGAAAAAATGGGCACAGCAATGGCTTATAATAAACTAGGAGTTTTGTATCTAAAAGAAAATTTGTTTGAGAAGGCTGAATCGATTACAAAAGAAGGACTTGAGCTGAGTATAAAATATAATATTTCTATGATAAAGATAAAGAATTACTATTTGCTTTATCAAATTCATAAGCTAAGTAATTACAAATTAAAAGCATTAGAATATTTAGAATCATACATAAAAGAAAAAGAATTGGTTATTAATACTCAAACGCTTAAAGTAATTGAGAATTATGAGCTAATACATAAAATGAATACCTTAGATCGCGAGGCAATTCTTCAAAAGGAAAGACAGATACTAATTGATAAAAAAAACAAGGACGAAGAAGAGTCTGTTCGGTTAAAACAAAAATTTATTTCTATAATGAGTCACGAAATAAGGACTCCGTTGAATGCAATTACGACCATAATTTCAATTCTTGAGAATCAAGTTGATGTTGAGAGCCAAAAAATGATTAAAAAACTGCAGTTCGCTTCAAACAATCTTATTAACATTGTAAATGATATTTTGGATTTTAATAAGTTGGATTCTAAAAAATCAAAGCTAGAAATGTATCCCTCAAATTTCAAAGAACTTTGCGATAATATCTGCAATACCTATGAAGGAATGGCCAAGGAAAAAGGGATAGAAGTTGTTTTTCAAAATGATATTTTAAAAAACAAAACCTATTTAGTAGATGAAACCAAAGTCACTCAGATTTTGGGGAATCTTATAAGTAATGCCATAAAATTTACCGAAAAAGGGAAAGTAGAGTTTAGAGCCAAAATTATAGAAGAAAGAAAGAATCACGATCTTTTAGAATTAAGAGTTATTGATTCTGGCGAAGGTATTTCGAAAAAAGATTTATCGGAAATATTTGTAAGCTTTTCACAGATTAAACCGGTTACCACTCGTAAGCAGGGAGGGACAGGTTTGGGACTGGCTATTGTAAAAATGCTGGTAGAACTTCATAAAAGCGAAATAAAAGTTATCAGTAAAGAAGGAGAAGGTTCAGAGTTTTTCTTTATTCTAAAATTAAAAAAAGCCGAGGAAATAGTTGTTGAAAAAGAAGAGAAGCTTTTTAATTTAAACGATAAAAAGGTGCTGATTGTAGAAGATACACCTTTAAATGCCTTTTTGCTGAAAAAAGTACTTTCAAAATGGGGCATTCAAACAGACCATGTTTTGAATGGCAAACTGGCAGTAGAGACCGTGCAGAGTAAAAAATATGATTTGATACTTATGGATATTCACATGCCCGAAATGAATGGATTTGAAGCCACAAAACAGATTAGAGAGAATGCAAATAAAAATTCAAACACGCCAATTTTTGCAGTAACTGCCGATGTTATGACCGAAAATGATCAGGAGAATTTTCGTCTTTTCAATGGGTTAATACTAAAACCATTAGAAATCGAAAAATTATACTCGATTCTTTCAAAAGAAATACAGAAAGGAGATGATTTAAAGTTTGCAATCTAAAGGCTAATGCTGTTTTTTTAAACTAAATATCTCGTTATACGTAATGTGCGTGTGGGCAATGTCATTAAGTTAACAGTTGTAATACCTAACAGGTTAAAAAAAAACCTGTTAGGATAGTGTTTTTCTAACAGGTTTTTTTTTAACCTGTTAGGTATTAATTTCTTTCCATTTTTCGTTAACTTAATGCGGTCACGCCCAAAATGTTTGACGAAAACTAAACCCTACTCATACCGCAATGCCTCAATAGGATCTAGATTTGCCGATTTTACAGAAGGATACAATCCAGAAACGACAGCAACAATAAAACTGGTTACAAAAGCGGCTATAATGGCTCCCCACGGAATTACAAATGCAAAGTTCATTGCAGTCGAAATTCCAAGACCAATTAAAATTCCAAAAATAATTCCGATCATACCGCCAATTTGGCCAATCAGCAGTGTTTCAATAAAAAATTGAAAGGCAATGGTCGATTTTTTTGCTCCCAAAGCTTTTCGGACTCCAATCTCCCGTGTGCGTTCCGTTACCGAAACGATCATAATATTCATCAAAGCGATAGATGATCCCAAGATTGTAATAATTCCTATGACCCAAGCAGCCGTATTTAAATATTCCGAGATGCTCATTATTTTATTGATTAAATCATCACTTCGTACTACGCCAAAATTATTATCTTTTACAGGACTTAATTTTCGAATTCTGCGCATCATACTAATAGCATAGTCAGTAGCTTGGTTTAATAATTCTTTTTTCCCGACCATTACACTCACAGAATAGTTAATGTTGGGCGATGTAAATAAAGATCGGGCAACTTGTATAGGGATCAAAACTCTTAAATCCTGACTGTTTCCAAAGGTGGATCCTTTCTCCTTCAGCAGGCCAATCACTTTAAATTTGGCGCCGCGTACAGAAATCGTTTTACCTATAGGATTTACATCTTTCAAAATTCCTTTTGCAAAATCAGATCCCAGCACACAAACGTAAGCATTGTTTGAAATGTCAAAACTGGTAAAATTTCTTCCTGAGCTGGTTTCCAGACCAGAATTAGTTAAGAAACGGTCATCAACCCCTAAAACGCTTATTTCAGGGTCAGTTTTTAAAGATTCATATTTTACTTCAGCAGTCGATGTGGCAGTAAAGGATAATGACGTTTCGGTCATTGGGTAATTATATTTATTTTTGAATGCCACTGCTTCGGGATAGGAAATAATAGGGTTTATAACTTCACGTTCATCGCCGCCATGTCGTCGGGACGTATTTTCGTATTGGCTGATGTTAAATGTATTGGCTCCCATCGAAGCAAAGTTAGATGACAGGGTGTTGCCAAGTGCTGCTACAATAGTCAGGATTCCAACTAAAGCAGTTATACCAATGGCGATAATCAGTACCGTAAGAGTGGTTCGTAATATTTGAGTCCGGATAGAACCCAAAGCGATTCGAATATTTTCTTTGAATAGTTTTATCATAATATCGTTTGACACGAAAATACAATTTTTGTTACAATTACTATTTGAGAAATTCTGCTAATTTTTCTAAGGAGCTTATTCCAGCTGTCCACTATATCTGTTGTCCCGAACTCCGGGACAACAGGATGTCGTTCCCATCTGGGCTAGGGCATTTCATCATTAAGGAAGTTTTAATTAAAAGTTGAAATTTTCAAAAGGAATTATTTTAAAAGTAGGATATTTGCAGAATTATTTAAAAAGGATGTTTATAGGATTTAGTTATTTTTTATCTGAATCCAAGAATCTAATAAATCTGAAAATCTAATAATCTAAAATAAATGGCTTCAAAACCAAGCATTCCAAAAGGAACCAGAGATTTTTCACCTGCTGAGGTGGCAAAAAGGCAATACATTATCCAGATCATAAAAAGCAATTTCGAGAAATTTGGATTTCAGCCTATAGAAACTCCTTCATTCGAAAACTCCGAAACCTTAATGGGTAAATATGGAGAAGAAGGAGACCGATTGATTTTTAAAATATTGAACTCCGGTGATTATTTGTCAAAAGCTAATGAAAGCCATTTGGAAGCCAAAGACAGCACGAAATTAACATCAAGCATTTCGGAAAAAGCCTTGCGTTACGATTTAACCGTTCCGTTTGCACGTTATGTAGTGCAGCACCAAAACGAAATCGAATTTCCTTTCAAAAGATATCAAATTCAGCCTGTTTGGCGCGCCGATCGTCCGCAGAAAGGACGTTTCAGAGAATTTTTTCAATGTGATGCCGATGTGGTGGGTTCAAAATCGCTGTGGCAGGAAGTAGAATTGGTGCAATTGTATGATTCGGTTTTTACTGCATTAGGATTAGCAGGAGTAACCATAAAAATCAATAACCGAAAAATTCTTTCGGGAATAGCCGAAGTAATCGGAGCATCAGATAAATTGATTGATTTTACAGTAGCCTTGGACAAACTCGACAAAATAGGCGAGGATGGTGTAAAAAAAGAAATGATCGAGAAAGGAATTGCCGAAGAGGCGATTGCCAAAGTTCAGCCGTTATTCAATTTTACAGGCACCATCTCAGAGAAAATAGAAAAATTATCAGTACTGCTTTCTTCATCAGACGAAGGATTAAAAGGTGTTGAAGAACTGCGTTTCATTTGTGACAATGTGCAGAATTTAGGATTGTCAACTGCAGGTTTGGATTTGGATGTAACATTGGCCAGAGGATTAAATTATTATACAGGTGCTATTTTTGAAGTAGCTGCTCCAAAAACTGTTGCTATGGGGTCTATTGGCGGCGGCGGACGCTATGATGATTTGACTGGTATTTTTGGATTAAAAAACATGAGCGGTGTAGGGATTTCTTTTGGTCTTGACCGAATTTATCTGGTTATCGAAGAATTGGGATTATTCCCGGAAGCAGTGACTTCAACTTCTAAAGCTTTGTTTATTAACTACGGCGAAAAAGAGGCATTTTATTCGATGAAAGCCATCAAAGAATTGCGTGCTTCAGGAATTAAAGTTGAATTATATCCTGATAATGTTAAAGTGGCTAAACAATTCCAGCATGCCGATAAACGATTTATACCTTATGCTGTAATCGTGGGTGATGCCGAAATGAATGAGAATAAATATGCTTTGAAAGATTTGGCTTCCGGAGAACAGAAAAAAGTAAACCTGGAAGAGCTGAAAGAGCTTTTAAAATAAAAAAAAGAGGCTGTTTTTACAGCCTTTTTCTATACAAAAAAGTGAATTCATTTTTATGCTTTAATGCGGACAGTAGTTTTTGTCCCGTCAAAAAGGACTTCTAATGTTTTTCCAACGGTACAGCTGACAGCACGGCTTTTAATATAGGATTTTATTACAGCTTCTTTATTGCCAGTTACAATAAGTTTTCCTGTCCCGCTTATAAAAGCATGTCCATTTGGACCAATATTGAGAGCAGTTTCAACACTTACAGTTCCGCCTTTAATTCTTAAATCTCCTATCGGGTCTCCTACTCCGGTTCCTATTTCCAGAGAGTTCCCTATTTCTAATGAAGTTCCGGAATTTACAGTTACTAAACCATTCCCTCCAGTAGCATTTCCTATATAAAGTGCATTTTTAACCAATACTTTTCCCGCATTTATATTTAACATCCCTGATGTGCCTTTGCCTAAATAAGCAGTATTTCTCATGCTGAATTGAGCAGCTAATGCATCAACGTTAATTGTTCCATTTAAAGTTGATAAGCCATTTGGGAAAAATGTTCCCGTTATAGTGATATTTGCGCCAGTATTTGTTGTGAATGTACGGGGGCGTTTGGCCATGGTTTCAGTGCCTGTAAATCCTAAATTTGCAGGGTTGTTAGGGCTTCCTGCCCCTATAATTAAATCCACTGTGATTAAATTAGCAAAATCAATACTGGTGTTATCCCAGTTTTTAACATTGTAAAAATTAGTGTCAGTTCCTCCTGTCCAGTTAATAATCTGGGCATTTGAAAAATTCACAAATCCAAAAAATGAAATTGCCAAAAGAAAAAATCTCATTTTTGTAATGGTAAAATTGGTCTTCATAGGCTGGTTTTTGTTTAGTTTTTAGTGTTAATTAATATTCATGGCGAACTCTGATTTTAAAATTGGCTGTGTGTAATTTTAAAAGTGAATATAAGCTGTTTTTTTAGTTAAATGTGGTTTGAAAAGCTGTTTAATTAAATAAAAAACAGCTGTATTCTTGGTGTTTTGGTTAAATGTTTGACAATTAAAGATAAAAATTTAACATTACTATCCTGTCGTGACCTGTATTTAGGATACTAAAAAACGAAAAATTAGAGAAATGATTTTTTAATTTTATGTAATATTATTTTATGGAGAATTAGTAAGGAAGAATTTAGCCTAACAAAAAACAATGCTGAATTTTATAAATTATCACGGATTGATTCGTGTAATTATTTTACAAAATTTGTTAAGCTTCAGGATTTGTAAAGATGTGTGGTTTGGTGAATTATTGTCAGTAAAAAAATATTTTTAATTGATATTTTAAAGAGTTAAGATAAACAGAATTGTTAATTTTTATGGGATAAATTTACTTTTTTCAAGCATCCAATTGTAAATTTTATCTTCACGGAAAAAATGTTCTACACTGCCATGATTTCCTCCTTTAACAATTGTAAAAGTGAGATTCGCATCGGGATTACAGGTTTGAATTGCTTTGACCATTTTTTTGGATTGCGAAATTGGAACAATGTAATCCCTGTTCCCATGAATGACCCAAAGTGGGATTGTTGCAAGATTGCATGCATCTTTTGTGTTTCCGCCTCCGCAAATGGCTACAGCAGCCGTAATTTTTTCAGGATATCTGCCTGCAAAATCAAAAGTACCGTAACCGCCCAGACTCATTCCGCAGACATAAACTTTTGTCAAATCGGTATTGTAATTGTTTTGTACATACTCTAAAACCTTCAGCAGTTTTTCGGGATCCCAAGCCCCATGAGCTACTTGCGGTGCAATTACAATGGCAGGAATTTCTTTTCCTCTTTCGATGGCCCGGATTACTCCGTAACGTTTTACACGGTTCAAATTTGTCCCGGAGAGGCTTTTGCCGTGCAGGAATAAGATAACAGGGGCTTTGTTGTCTAATATCTCCTGTTTAGGCAGATTAATCCAGAATGGATAGTCGGTTTGGTCTGTTATAGCTTTTAGTTGGGCTTGTACGGATGTAATTGTGCAAAGAATGAGTAGTAAGCAGTATAAGATGGGGGAGCGCATTATTGTTTTTTATGGATGATATTTTTGAGGTTTTGGTGGTCAAACTAATGATTCAAATAGAATTTTGTGACAACAGTTTTGGTCTGCGGTTTTTTTAACGCTAATTGTTGTTTTGTTAATCTCTTATTCTATTTTAAAAAATTGGTTATTAGAAATGATTTCTTTTAATGGGGACAAATCTTTTACCTGTGCTTTTTGCTGAAAAGCTGCTAAATGATTGTCATGATGCACATCTGAGCCAACAAAATCATACATTCCTTTCTTTAAAAGATTTTCGGTAATTTTAGTAATATTGTTGCCATAGTATCCCACTGTTGATAATAAATTGAGCTGAAACAGACAGCCTGTTTTTTTTAGTTTTAAATATTCATTGAAATTATTATGGTAGAATAAATAGCGTTCGGGATGTGCTAAAACAGGTATGTAGCCAGCTATTCTGAGATCAAAAAGAATATTATGCAAATGGATGGGAGGATTTATATAAGACATCTCTACAAGAACATAATTATCTTTTAAAGTTAATAATTCTCCAGATTGAAATAATTGAACAAATTGATCGTCCATCAGATATTCGGCAGCAGCACGGAAAGGGACATTTATGCTGTTTTTCTCTAGTTCTTTTACAGTTTTTTCTTTGTTGGTTAGAATCTGTTCTTGAGTATTGTCCCAAACATGCTGAATGATATGAGGAGTTGTTATAAATTGAGAGAAACCAAAACTAAGGAGTCTTTTTGTAAGTCTCAAGCTGTCTTCAAATGTTTTGGCGCCATCATCAATTCCTGGCAAAAGATGTGAGTGAATATCTATATGACTGTCAGGGATGAGATCCCTGAGTATTGGTTTTGATTTGAAAAGTGTAAGCATGCCACAAAGTTAAGAAAATAGTTTTTAGTGAATTCTGAGATTTGATAAGTAAATTTGAAAAAGTGCAGCAAATTAAATTCATGATAAAATAAGTTTTGCAATGGTTAAGTGAGATTTGTTAATTGATAATAAACTAATTATCGGATTATTGTTCTTTTTTTGCAGGTAATTACTGAATAATTTCGCATTAGCTTTTTATGATATTTATCTTTTTTTATGTTTAAAAAAAGATATCGATAATAAAATGCTGGTTTTTAGAGTATTTATGTTTTTCTGTTTTTTTTTTAATAGCTCCATTTGTTAAAAACATTATAATGTCTGTATATTTACAGCCGATTAGGAAAATTATTCAGCTCTAAAATGGGAGTTTGAATTGCGAAGCTGTATATTGAGGTGAGAGAAAATAGATTGAAATTATGAGAATTGAAATGCTTTCTTATAAATTTGATTTATTTATTTCATTGTCTTTTGGTGAAGCTGTTTTTTTTAAAATAACTAGCTGTTTGTTGTGAAATTAAGGCAGTTGAGAATTTAATTGAGTTAAAAAAGTTAATTGATGAACAAAGAAATTAAGATTTATATTGCAGGGCACAACGGAATGGTCGGCAGTGCTATTTGGCGAACACTAATTAATAGTGGATTTAAGAATTTAATAGGTGCTTCTAGTAAAGAATTAGATCTTAGAGATCAAAAAGCAGTTCGTGATTTTATTGCAAAAGAAAATCCTGAAGTTATTATAGATGCTGCTGCCCGTGTCGGTGGTATTCTTGCTAATAATGATTATCCATATCAATTTATTATGGAAAACATGCAGATTCAGAACAATCTTATTGATGCAGCTTTACAAAGTGGAGTAGAGAAATTTATTTTTTTAGGGAGTTCTTGTATTTATCCAAAGCTGGCTCCACAGCCTTTAAAAGAAGATTATTTATTGACAGATACGCTTGAGCCAACTAATGAATGGTATGCAATAGCAAAAATCACGGGTGTTAAGACCTGTCAAGCGATCAGAAAACAATTCGGAAAAGATTATGTCAGCTTAATGCCAACAAATTTATACGGCACTTATGATAATTTTGACTTGAACACTTCACATGTTTTGCCAGCTATGATACGTAAATTTCATGAAGCAAAAGAAAATAATAATGCTCCTGTTACCCTTTGGGGGAGCGGTACTCCAATGAGAGAATTTTTATTTGTCGATGATATGGCTAAAGCAGTTATTTTTGCGTTAGAGAATAAATTACCCGACTATTTGTATAATGTTGGAACAGGAGAAGATCTGACTATAAAGCAGTTAGCTGAAACTGTACAGCGGATTACAAGACATAAAGGTGAAATTATCTGGGATTCCAGTAAACCTGATGGAACACCTAGAAAGTTAATGGATGTTTCAAAAATGCATGAATTAGGATGGAAGCATCAGGTAGATCTTGAAGAAGGAATTCAAAAAACCTATGATTGGTTTTTGCAGAACGTAGGTAAATTTAAACAAGTTAAATTGTAGAGAAATGAGAAATTTTAATTAGACTAAAAGCCTTAACTTGTTTTTTCAGCTCAATTAAAATTAAAAACTTATAACTAAAAAATTAAAAAAATGAGCACTCAAAAAGTCGCATTAATAACAGGAATCACGGGTCAGGATGGATCTTATTTAGCCGAATTATTATTAGAAAAAGGATACCAAGTACACGGAGTTAAAAGACGCGCCTCCTCTTTTAATACTCAACGTATTGATCATATCTATCAAGATCAGCATCAAGCACATGTTGATTTCAAATTACATTACGGTGATTTGACCGATTCTACTAATATAATACGAATAATTCAGGAAGTACAACCTGATGAAATTTATAATTTAGGTGCTATGTCTCATGTGAAAGTATCTTTTGATTCTCCCGAATATGTGGCAAATGTAGACGGTATTGGTACTTTGCGAATTTTGGAGGCGGTAAGGCTTTTAGGATTAACTAAAAAGACTAGAGTTTACCAAGCATCTACTTCAGAATTATATGGTGGTTTGGCAGAAAATAAAAATGAAAAAGGTTTTTATGATGAAAGCTCTCCATTTTATCCACGTTCACCTTATGGAGCGGCTAAAATTTATGGTTTTTGGATTACTAAAAATTATCGTGAAGCTTACAATATGTTTGCTTGCAATGGAATTTTATTTAATCATGAATCGCCACGCAGAGGAGAAACTTTTGTAACCCGTAAAATTACGATGGCAACGGCAGCTATAGCGAAAGGAAAACAGGATTGTCTGTATTTAGGAAACCTAAACTCTCAAAGAGACTGGGGACATGCAAAAGATTATGTAGAAGCGATGTGGAGAATCTTGCAACAAGACGTTGCAGAAGACTATGTAATTGCAACAGGAGTTACGACTTATATCCGTGATTTTGTTCGTTTATCTTTTGCAGAAATTGGAGTAGAGTTATCTTTTGAAGGAGAACAAGAAAACGAAGTAGCTAAAGTTGTGGCTTGTAATAACCCATTATATCAACTGGAAATTGGTTCAGTAGTTGTACGTGTGGATCCTGAATATTACCGCCCTACCGAAGTAGATTTATTGATTGGTGATCCTGCAAAATCCAAACGATTGGGTTGGGAACCTAAATATGATTTAGCCGCTTTGGTAAAGGAAATGGTTGAAAGTGATTTGAAATTGTTTTAGAAAATGAATATTTAGTAAATAGAATTTTATTGAATAAAGTATTTTGTAAAATTTTAGCCACTTAAAAGATGATTTCAACAAATTAAATAATATTTTTTTATTTAGGTTATATAAATTTAATAGATATGAAAATCACAGCTGTTATTCCTATACGAAAAGGTTCAGAAAGGGTAAAAGATAAAAATGTAAAAGCATTTGGCGATACTAATTTGTTAGAGTATAAAATAAATGCATTGAAAGAAGTAAGTGAAATTAATGAAATTGTTGTTAATACTGATTCTGAAACAGCAATTGAAATAGCAATTAAAAATAATGTGAAATTTCACAGGAGGGAATCATTTTATGCTTCAACAGAGTGTCCTGCAAATGATTATTTTTGGTATTTAGGCGAACACACTGAATGTGATTTAGTAGCATATACACCTGTAACTAATCCATTTATTAAGCCAGAAACATTTAAAAAATGTATTGAACTTTTTGATTTTGCTACTGATAGAAGCATTGTAACCGCAAGCGTTGTAAAAGAGTTTTTATGGAGAGGTGATGCACCACTTAATTTTTCGTTACAAAAGCACCCTAAAAGTCAAGAGTTAACAGATATTCTTGCAATTAATTTTGGTCTATGCTTGTTGTCTAGAGAAACTCTTATAAAGTATAGAACAGTAATTGGACCTAATCCACAAATATATTCCGTATCTCATATTGAAGGATTAGATATTGATACACCCTTAGATTTTTTTATAGCTGAGCAAGTGTATGATAAGTTGAAGGAAAATACAGACTTTTTTAATAAATAATTAATATGTCAATTTGTAGCAAAATTATTGAGTCAATTAATGCTTCACTTCCAGAAATTCTTGAAAAAAGAAATACAAGAATAATGAAGGAAGATAACAGTTATGTGACCGAAGGAGATTTGCTTTGCGAAAAGATCGTTCGAAATTTTATAGCTGAAAATTTACCGGACTATTTTTTGGTTTCAGAAGAATCAACAGAACTTAATGTCATTAATTCTAAAAAAGAGAAAGTAATTATTTTAGATCCTATTGATGGTACTGAAAATTTTACATCTGGTTTGAAAGAATGGGGAGTGGCTCTTTGTGTTTATGAAAAAGGGAAGCATGTTGAGTCAATGCTTGCTTTGCCTGAATTAAATTGTTATCTTAAGACTGGAGATAGTATTACAAAATTCGAATCTAGAATTTGTGGCATTTCTTCAAGTTTAACTAAAGAAGATATTTTAAAATTAGAAACAGGGTTTGAATATAGAATTATAGGTTGTGCGGTTTATAATATGTATAATGTTATAACGGGATCTTTTTTTAGTTTTGAAAATCCGAAAGGAGCTAAAATTTGGGATATTATTCCTGGATTAAATTTAGCATTAGAAAATGGTTTATCAGTAATTGTTAATAATAAGAAATATTATGGAGAACTTCTTGACCCAGATAAAAAGTATCGTTTCAGAATTACAAACAAATAAAATTTACATTTTAGGGAAAGGTCCAACTTCAGGAAAAATCAATACGAGTATTCTTGAAGATGGTATAGTAATAAATATTAATGATTCTGAGCGTATCTTCCCTGGGCATTTTTGTTTAGTTCACAGTTTATGGGCTCACGAAAGCATAAAAGCTAATGGAGCAAAAGCAAAATGTTATTTTAGTTCGAGGGTTATGGCTCCTAGTACGTATTGGCATCAATTACCATACGAGCCCGAAACCTTCGAAACATCAGAGAGAACAATATCGATAATGGAAAATAATGAACTTTCTATTACTGATTTTTTATTTATTTCGGCAACTAAATTAGCGTTGGCAATTCAACATGAATTATCAAAAAAAATGGAAGTCTATTTTATTGGTTTTGATTTTTATAATAATGTTCCGAATGTAATTACTGATTTTTCAGATCATCAGCCTGAATACACTGAAATGGTTTTAAAAACGCAAGAAAGTGTTTTTAAAACTGTTAAAAGGTACTTTATACATTCAAGTAGAATAAATTTTCTGCATGTTGGAAATAGAACGTATAGTGATATTTCTATTGAAATATTCAACAGAGATGATGTAAATCTTACCAAGCCTAATAGTTTAAAACAAAATAATCAACTTTATCTTAAGCTTTTAGAGAATACAGAAAAAGGGTTTCCTATAGTTGTTGCTGAATTAACTAATAATCATATTGGTGATGAAAACAGATTAAGAGCGATGATTAGACTTGCGAAAGGTGCTGGTGCTAATGCTATTAAGGTTCAAAAAAGAGATGTTGATACATTTTATACTGAGGCAGAATTGAATTCTGAATACGTGTCTCCATTTGGAAAAACACTAAGAGATTATAGAAATGGCGTGGAACTTAACGATAAATTATTTGATGTTTTAATTGAAGAATGTGCAAATAATGAAATATTTTGGTTCCTGTCAATTTTAGATATTAATTCTTTTGAGTATGTTAAGAAATATGATCTGCCACTTTTAAAACTTCCTAGCACAATTTCTAAGCACAAGAATTTTTTATTAAATGTAGGAAATAATTTTAAAGGAGATCTTGTTATTTCTACTGGATTTACTGATATGGAATATGAAAAATTTGTTCTTCAAAACTTTACCCAAAATAGGAAACTGTTTTTGCTTCAATGCACATCATCTTATCCGGCTCCGCCAGAATCGTGTCAGATATCAGTCATAAGACATTATAATAATTTAAAAGTTAAAGAATATTCAAATATCATTCCTGGATATTCTAGTCATGATATCGGTTCAACTGCATCTATGATGGCACTTTCTGCAGGCGCGTTAATGATTGAAAAACATGTAAAATTGGGAGATTTAGATTGGATTCACTTTGATGGAGTAGCACTAGATTTATCGACTAATCAGTTTAGAACTTTTGTTCATGACATGAAAATTGCACAATCAATTTGTGGTAAACAAGAGAAAGAAATTCATTCTGTTGAACACCATAAGTATGAGCCAAATGAGAAGAGTAATTAAAAAATTAAATAGAGGCGTAAAGATGTTTGCTTATTGTTAAAAGCAGGTAATTTAAGACTTTTCTCCTTCTTTAGATTCTAAATTATTAAGTCAAATAGATTTTGATACCCCTAGCTTATTAATGAACTAATGATAAGTTTTAATTTACCACTAAACATTGAAAGACTAACAAGTAAATAACTTTACACCTCTAAAATTAAATATTAAAACTTTAAATTAGTTATTTGGAATATGCGAAGTACATCTAAATTAATTTTTTTTTATGTTTTTCAGGGTTATAGTAGTCAGAAAAAATAGTTATTTATATTATTTTAGTGACTATCTTTTTATTTAATATATTTATTAGAATTTATTTTTATGCAAAAAAAACACTTATTTATTTTATTACTATTTATTTTTACATATTGCAGTTCAGAGAAAGATTCTTTTTCAGAGAAGCCTCCAATAGATAGTAATAAGCCTTCATTTCCTGGCGACGATTTTACCTTATTACCAAAAGATCATGTGCCAGATTCTGATTTATATATTGAAGGAGAAATTTTGCAAAATCAAAGTGCCAATCCTAAATTTATGCTGTCTACAAGGAAGTGGCAGGGTATACCATCAATCGGTAAAGATAGATCGGGTAATTTGTATGTAGCATGGATTTCTGGTGGTGAAGGGGAGTCTAATAGTAATTATCTTACGGTTTCTGTAAGTAAAGATAAAGGAATGAGTTGGAGTCATGATAAATTGATATTGTCAGTTAATCCACAGGATTCCACAAGAATGAAAGATCCTAATTTCTTCAATGATAAGTTTGGAAATCTTTATATGTATTGGGCAAAGCATGTTCAAAAAAAAAATGTCGCAGCCAAGGAATGGATGATAACTTGGTATTCTAAATTAAGTCTTTCAGATGATGGCAATACTATTAATTATTCTCCTCCAAGAAGAATTGCTGAAGGGATTATGCTTAACAAATTATTTTACTCAAGTGTTTCAGATGAAGTGATGTTTCCTATTGCTCGATGGTATGAGGGCAATGCTGAATTGCATAAACCTTTTATATATAAGGCAAACTATGGAACTAAAAACTTGGTTAATTTCACAAAAGTAGGAGCAATTCCTGTGCCTGTTTCGATTAGTTATGTTTATGAACACATGCTTGTTCAACTTAAAGATAATACTTATTTAGGAATGGTTAGAACTCTAGATGGAATTTATTACTCTAAAAGTAGTGATGGAAATATATGGCAGGATGCCAAGAGATTTACTGCTCTTGGTGCTACTACACAATCCCGATTTTATTTGGGTAAATTAAATTCTGGACGATTAATACTTATTTTTAATAATGCTTATGATAGATCGAAAATGACAGTTTGCCTTTCTGAAGATGATGGTGTTAATTGGCCCTTTAAAATTATTATAGATAATTATAAAATACTTGATAATAGCTATAAAGGCGATTATGCTGGCGTAAGCTATCCAGACATGATTGAAACTGATCCAGGAGTATTGAATATAGTTTATGATCGTTTAAGATCTCCAGAAGGAGGTATTATTTTTGTTAAAATATTAGAAGATGATATCTTGAAAAATAATACGTCAAATATCTTTACAACAAAAATAAGTACATTAAAATAAAGTATAAAAAGCAATTTTAGAGTCTTGCAATAAAAAAACTAGGCATAAAATAGGTCGGATTTTATTGGTTTTTTATAGATAGAATTTTGATGACTATGATATAAGGTTAAAAGTTGCTTACCTTTTATGGTTTACAAAATAAAAAGTTAAAAAATTATGGCAAAAGTTTCAGGAATATTTAGTAATAAAGTATCATGTAAAGATGAGATTTAGAAAAGATATTCAAGGGTTAAGAGCATTGGCATTTTTATTGGTGTTTGTTTTTCATTTAAATTCGCAATGGCTACCCGGAGGATTTGTGGGAGTTGATATTTTCTTTGTTATCTCTGGTTTTTTGATGACTTCAATAATATTGGTTCAAAAAGAAAATGGATCTTTTAACTTTTACCAATTTTATCTACAAAGATTTAAAAGGATTGTTCCTGCACAATTTGTAATGTTGCTTTTTGTAGCAGTGTTTAGTCTTTATTCTTATTTATATACTGATATTGAAACATTACGTAAATGGTTTGTGAGTTCAGCTCTATTTTTTTCGAATATAGTTTTTGCACACAGTGATAATTATTTTGGTGCAAAAAGTACACAAAACCCAGTATTACATACGTGGTCATTGTCTATAGAAATGCAATTTTATCTATTCTTGCCTTTTTTACTCATGTTAGTAAAAAATAAATATATAAAAGGAATAGTAACTATCCTAATTATTATATTAACTGGATACAGCTCATATAAAATTTTCACAAACGGTATGCAGCCTATTATGTACTTTTCACTGCTTTCCCGAATGCCAGAATTTTTAGTGGGAGTTATTTTTGCTATAGCCTTTAAAAATAAAAGCTTAAGTAAGAATACCAGTCTTTTAGCCACTATAACAGGCTTAATATTGATATTTTTAAGTGCCATAATAATAGATGAATCTTCTCATTTTCCAGGTGTCGTTGCTTTAATACCGTGTGTTGGTACAGTTTTAATATTGATTTCATCTGAAACTAATTTAACAGGGTTGTTTTCAAACAAGATTTCAGTTTATGTAGGTGAGTTGTCTTATTCATTATATCTGTGGCACTGGCCAATAATGGCACTATTAAGATATAGCAATGACCAATATCTGTTTACTATTCAAGAAATGTTAGGAATAACATTACTCACAATTGTATTTGCTTGGCTATCTTATAAATATGTTGAAAGCTATTTTAGAAATACTGACAATAAGGCTTTTGTCAAGAATTTTCTTCCGGTTTCTATCTTGTTAATATTGCTTTCTGTTCTGTTTCCAAAAATAGCTGTATTTAAAAAACTTCCAAATGAGTTTGTCGATCCTTTTTATTATGGCAGTAAATCTAATATTTCAATTGAAAAAAAACCTGCATTTGAAAAATTTGGAGATGTCAAAAAAAATGATAAAATATTATTAATAGGTGATAGTAATCTTGGAGCACTTAAACGTTTTTATGATTACATAGGTAAAGAAGAAGGGTTTAGTTTTTTAGCAATTAATACACATACTTATCCTCCTGTTAAAGGATTGAAAAAGGAAGAAGTCCCGTATGACCTTATAACTCCCAATCAATTCAATGCGCTTGAAAAGGCAACAAAAGTAGCTGATTTTATAAATGAAGATGTGAAAAAAAGTGATGTTATCATTATTACATGCGCTAGGTATGACAGAATACCATCTGAGAAATTTGCTGTTATAGAGCTTGCGAAAAGTTTAAAGAAAGAACAAAAGCTCGTGATAATAAAATCGTTTCCCAAAGTGAAAAACGATATTAACCCTATTAAAATAAATCGAGGGATTGTAAGAAATACGAGTAATCATTTATGTCAATATTCTTATAAATTGCCAAAAGAAATACAAAATCTTGATGATACTATGGATAATGTCTTTGTTTATGATATTTCTAGGAGCAATGTATTTAAAAATATGCCTTACTACAATGACACAATCATGTATTACGATGGTGGGCATTTAAATTATTACGGACAAATGGTTTTAGCAAAATCTCTAACAAAAGATTTTGGACATTTTATAAAAAGCACTGTTTTAAAACAAAAAAATGTCAAATAATAAAGCTTTAGCCAAAAATACACTTTTCCTTTATTTTAGGATGTTCCTTACGTTGTTAATATCCCTTTATACTTCGAGGATAGTTTTGCGAGTACTAGGTGTCGAAAATTTTGGTATATATAACCTAGTAGGAGGAATAGTGGTAATGTTTTCTTTTTTGAATGCAGCCATGTCTTCAACCACTCAGCGTTATATAAATATAGCATTTACTTCTAGTGCGTTAGAAGATGTAAGAAAAGTATTCTCTACAAGTCTTAATGTTCATCTAGTTATTTCAATTGTAATAGTTATCCTTTCTGAAACCGTTGGTCTTTGGTTTCTAAACTACAAACTAAATATACCCGATAATCGTATGTATGCTGCAAATGTTGTATACCAGATATCGACTATTACAACAGTTCTGGGAGTGTTACAAGTGCCATATAATGCCATGATACTTGCGCATGAAAAGTTTTCTTTTTTTGCAATTCTGGGCATTTTTGAAAGTTTGTCCAAGCTGGCTGTGGTTTGGATATTAATTTATTTTCCAATATATGATTATTTGGTGTTGTATAGCTTATTGATTGCAGTAGTTATTCTTATGATAAATTTTATATATTATAGATATTGTCATAATAAGTTTAAAAAAGAAGTTGAATATCAAAACTTTAAAGATAAGGATTTGTTTAAAGAATTGGTTACTTTTTCCAGCTGGATGCTTATGGGGCAGGTGGCTGTAATAGGTGCGACTGAAGGGCTAAATATGATTCTGAATATATTTGTAGGAGTTTTGGTGAATGCTTCAATGGGTATTGCGATTCAAGTAAATAATGCAGTATACTCTTTTGTGTCTAATTTTCAGACAGCTTTTAGGCCACAACTGATACAATCCTACGCTCGAAATGAAGTAGATACGCATAAAAAAATGGTATTGAATACTTCAAAATACTCTTTTTTTTTAATGGCAGTATTATCAGCTCCTGTTCTTTTTTTTTCGAATTATATTTTGACTCTATGGCTCGGTAATTCACTTCCTCCCTATGTTGGAAGTTTTGTGCAGTTTGTTATCTTGATTTCGTTAATAGATTCATTGTCTGGGCCTTTTTGGATGTCTGCACAAGCTATTGGTAATATAAAAGAATATAATATTGTATTAACCATCATTAATATGTTGGTATTGCCGTTAGCTTATTTGTTACTTTATTTGGGGTTCGATCCTGTTTCAGTATTAATAGGGAAATTAGGTATTAGTGTAGTGAATCAAATTTTCAGGTACTTCTTTATTAATAAATATCTCCATTTTGATAAGAAGGAACTCGTTTCATATTTTGTGTCTGTCCTTATACCCTTTGCCTACCTGATTGTCCTTGTTGTTTTTAGTTTAGATTATAAACTAAGCTTTTTAGAGTTTGTAGGCGGAACGACAGTTTTAGAGATAATGCTTTTGATTATTGTTATGGTATTTGGTCTAACTGCTGTCGATCGAAAAATAATTAATGAGTTTGTCAAAAATAAAATTTCAAATAAATAAACTAATGAATAATCTTAAGGTGAAAAATATTCTAAGACCCTATTACCATTTTTTTAAGTATTTCGTTCCATTTTTAACTTTTAATTTAAAACTTTTATTTAGAAAAAGTTATAAGATAGAAACTAAAAATTGCTTTAATGGTAAAGTAGCTGTATTAGCGAATGGTCCCTCTCTTACAAAAGTTATACCATCCCTTACTATTGATAGTAATTTTAATAATTGTGATTTTATTGTGATGAATCTGTTTGCATTAGATTCTGTTTTTAAATTAATTCAACCAAAACATTATTGTTTTTCAGATCCAATGTTTTATCAAGATTATGAATCAAGATTAAAAGATATCAAACGTACGTTTGAGATTCTAGAAAATGAAGTAGATTGGAAAATGTATGTATATATTTCTTTCCCAACTAAAAGAGAGAATAAATTGTTTTTTGAATATAGTAAACTTAAAAATCTTAATTTAAAATTTATTATAACTAATAGAATAGATTTTTCTGGCTACGAATCATTAAGAAATAAATATTATGATACAGGATACTGTATGCCTAGAATAGGCAATGTTTCAAATCTGGCAATATATCTAGCTATCTTTAATGGTTATAAAGATATTAATGTATATGGAGTAGATCATGACTTTTTTTTATCATGGGCAGTCAATGAAAAAAATGAAGTATGTGCTAAAGAAATGCATTTTTATCAGGATAGTGATGATGTATTATTAAAACCTGTTATTGATACGGTTAAGGGATTTGGAACTCTTAAAATAAAAACTCATCTATGGATTTTATCTGTAATGTTTGATAGTCATGATAAACTTCAAGATTATGCTTTATATAAAAAGGCAAAAATTATTAATATGACAGAGGGTTCTATGATTGATTCTTATAAAAGATTTAAATGATTAAGGTGGTGCATGAAAAATATAAATACTCTGTCTTTTCTCTGGTTTACTGCAACTCCATCAAAATATAAAAATTTAAAAACATCATATAATGGAAGAGGATGGATTGAATCTCTGGAGACTCTTATTTCAAATTAAAAAGATATTGATCTTGGGATAACTTTTTTTCATAGCGATAATTGCTTTAAGACTAAACAGAATAATGATTCTTATTATTCATCATCAGATTATATGCTACTAGTTAGGTATATAGCTTTATTTAAAAAAAGTTTTTATATTAATACAGTGTTAACAAATTATAGATTAGCAATGAATGAATCTAATAAAATTAGTACAGTTAAGAGATTCTTTGATAAAGACAAAAAAATAAGAGAGCATTTTATTTTGCTATATCCTAAATTAAAAAAAATGATTAATCAGGTAATTCCTCTTATAGAATATAACCAAATATTCACCATAAATCACTTTGTAGTTTCTCGGTTGAATTTCAAGAGATAAATAGAAATAGTCTTCTACAATTAAAAAACAATATAGCTTTGATAAATAGGATAGCGTTTATAATCCATCCATTTTATTGAGAATTATTCGATTTATAAATTATTTCAAAATAGTAATTTTATTTTGTTAATAATATTATATTTTATTCAATGTATATAAAATCAAGAAAAGAATGAGAATTTTATGGTTTACAAATACACCTTCATTATATGATCAAGGTAAGCATTCCTATCATGGAGGTGGTTGGATTGAATCTCTAGAGGAACTTTTACAAAAAGATAAATCAATAGAACTTGCAGTTTCTTTTTTTCATCGTGCAGACCAACATAAACTAATTAAAGAGGAAACAACATATTACCCAATACTACGAGAATCAGGTAGGAAGAATCTATTAAATTTTATTGTAAATAAAAGGTCTGGTAAGTTAGAGTCTGAGCATATTATTATTCCAAAGTTATTAGATGTTATTGATGATTTTAGACCAGATGTAATTCATGTTTTTGGAACTGAAGAGATTTTTTCTTCCGTGCAGACTTATACCAAAATACCAGTTGTAATTCATTTGCAAGGTTTACTTAATCCATATGTAAATGCCTACTTTCCATCGGGACATAATTCTCTTAGTTTTTTGTTTAGTCCTTTTTTTTCTTTAATGAATATAATTGGTTTAGGTAATCTTTCAGGCTATAAGCGATTTAAAAACCAGGCAACTAGAGAGGCTGTTTGTCTTAGAAGAGCTAAATATGTAATGGGAAGGACAGAATGGGATAAACGGGTTGCAAAAATCTATAATCCTGATATTTCATATTTTCATGTGGACGAAGTGTTAAGATCTCATTTTTATAATAATAAAAATGAAAGAAAAACTCAAAGGAGTAAAATTATTATAGTGTCTACTCTTTCTCCAACCATTTATAAAGGAATTGATGTAATTCTAAAAACTGCTAATCTTTTAAAGAATGAAACTAAAATAGATTTTGAATGGAGTATTATTGGCTTAAATGATGACGACAAATTATTGAAATATTTTATTTCATCGACAAAGATTGAGCCTGAAAAAGTAAACTTAAAGTTCATCGGAAAAAAAACACCTGATGAATTGAAAGAAATTCTTTTACAGACATCAATTTTTATACATCCGTCTTATATTGATAATAGTCCTAATAGTGTTTGTGAAGCTCAAATAATGGGTGTTCCTGTCATAGCATGTAATGTAGGTGGGATTTCTTCTCTCATAGACCATAAGGAAACTGGAATTTTAGTTCCTTCAAATGGGGTTTTTGAGATAGTTTCATGGGTAGTTCAATTGAGTAGAGATCAAGAACTATTAAATTTGTTATCACAAAATGGTAAGTTTAAAGCACAATTAAGGCATAATCAGATTAAAATTATCGAAGAATTGATTTCTGTGTATAAAACGATTAAAGATTCATAATATGCAATATTTGTTTACTTATGGAAATAAAACTTAATTAGGTCATGTTTATAATTTTAAAAAATATTTTCCGGATGTTTAAATCTGGAAAATACTCATTAGATTCTGCTATTACCAAAATGATTATTTATTTTATGTGTTCAGATGTAAAGATAGGGGACGGTTTTTTGAGTAAAGGTATAACTACCTTACATTTGAAGAGAGGTAGCAAAATTATTTTTGGGAGTCATATTGTAATTAACAATTGTACTACACAAAATCCAATTGGATTAAACAAAAAATCATCGATTGCAGTTCTAGGCTCAGCAACCCTCAGGGTTGGAAATTATACTGGTTTTAGTGGAGTTTCAATTTATTGCTCTAATAAAATAGAAATAGGAAATTATTGTAATTTTGGAGGGAATGTTTTTATTTGGGATACTGACTTCCATGAGCTTGATTATTTAGAAAGAAGAAAGAATTTGTTTAATTCTGAAAAAGTGAAAAGTGAACCTATCAAAATCGGAAATGATGTTTTCGTAGGTGCAAACTCGATTATTCTCAAAAATGTATCTATAGGTGATAGAGCAATTATTGGTGCTGGAAGTGTGATTACAAAATCAATCCCGAGCGACGAAATTTGGGCTGGAAATCCAGCTAAATTTATAAGAACAATTCATAAAGAGGAATAAATGTTAAAGAAAACCAAGTTCATACATATTTATGAATTTTATCTTGCTACATTATTTGTCTATACAAATGGTTCATGGCTTTATTTTGCTGTTGATAAAATAATTCTTTTAGGATTACAATTGTTAAGTATCGTTTTTTACATTTTTCTTCAACATTCAAAAGGTGAAAAGATCAGAAGTCCTAATGGACTAGCTTTATTTTTTATATTGATGCCTTTTTTTTCGAAGATTATTAATCTTAATATCAACAGCAGCTTAGTAAATACCTTTTCAAGTGCTGCGGTTTATTTAAGTTTGAGTTGCCTAAGCTATCAAAAGCTAGATGTTTTGTTAGATAGATATGCGAGGGTCATATTTTTTTTGTGTTTGGTAACATTGGTTATTGCTCCTATAACATTAGTAAACTACTCATTGCTGAGTACATTTCCCATTTCAACAAGTGGTTTTGATATTGACGGTTACGGCTTTTATAATTTAATTATTTATACTGATCGTGTCAGTAATGACTTTCGGGCTCAGAGTATTTTTTGGGAACCTGGAGCTTGGTCATTTAGTTTATCATTTGCGTTTTATTGGTTAGTTATAGAAAAGAGACAGTATAAAAAAATTCCATACTTCCTTTTTGGAGTATTGTTAGCAAGCTCTACCACTGGTTTTTTTTTACTAATGTTAATCTTGATTCATATCTTATTGAACAATAATGATAAAAAAGTAAAGAAAACAATGATTACCTATCTCTCATTTTCAGTTTTATTAGTTACTTCAGGGATAATTTATCTTCAAACTTCGACAAATATTGATGTGGGTGAGCTTATTTATGATCAAACACTTGGAAAGTTAATGGGTACTAGCGAAGCCAGTGCATTATCCCTAACAGATAGAGTTGCATCTACACAGAAAGCATTCAACATCGCTATTGATAACCCATTTTTTGGAGTTGGGAAGTTAGGTGCAGAAGATAGCTTATTTGTAACATCATCAATAGCAGAAATATCTTATCAGTTGGGACTGATTTTTCTTTTAGTTTACTTATTTGTTTTTAGACAAGTGTTTAAGAAATTAGGAATTATTATTTCCTGCGTTTTTATGATTGTACTATTAAACGGAGAGGCGATTTCATATTTTATTTTATGTTCCCTAATACTAATTTATGGGACAAAAAAAATAATGATTAAAAAAAGAGAAATCATACTCTGATAAAAATGATAAATATTATTAACATGACAATGATGCTATTGTCTGTAAAATCTATTTTTGCAAGTTGATAGTATCAAATAAAAACTAAAGCTGTTTCTAAAATGACTAAACCGTTAATATCATTAATAATTGCTACCTACAACAGCGGTAGCTTCCTAACTTATTGTTTGGATAGTATTGAATCGCAATCATTTAAGGATTTTGAGCTTATTATTATCGATGGGAATTCAACTGATCAAACAGTTGATATTCTTAAAAAGTATGATAAGTCTATTAATTACTGGATTAGCGAAAAAGATTCGGGGATTTATGATGCTTGGAATAAAGGAATTGCACAGGCTAAGGGTACGTGGATAACATTTTTAGGGTCGGATGATGCATTATATCCAACTGCTTTTGATGATTATGCTAACTTTTTATCCACGATTGATAAAGATGTAAAGTATGTTTCGTCAAAATTAAATTTAACTGATGGAGATAGAAATGTAATTAAAACTTTAGGATTACCTTGGGACTGGAAAACTTGTAGACTGCAAAATGTTATTGCCCATCCGGGTTCTTTACATCATAGCGAGCTATATGAGAAATATGGATTATATGATACAAGTTATAAAATATGTGCAGACTTTGAATTTTTATTAAGACCAGGAAAATATTTGAAAAGTGCCTTTATGGATAAAATTACTGTGAAAATGCAACAGGGTGGAATAAGTACAAATGCTGCAAATGTATTTATAGAACACCATCGAGCAGCAATAGCAACTGGAGAATTGAATCCATTTTTAGCGTTTTTTTTTCTTAACTATCAATTTTTTAAATTTCGTATCAAGTCTTTCATTAGGAAGATGGGCATGAAAATCTAACTCAATCTAACTCATAAATTGTTGAAAATTTTAAATTTTTATAATCAAAGGCATGAAAATTTTAGTAATTAATGACCATAAATTTGGTGATGAAACAGAGTTTGTTGTGAGTTTAAATATTTAGTTATTTAAGGATATAATATCAATAGAAGTATTTACGGTGAAGAAATTTGTCCTAAAGCAGCCCTTTTTTCATTTATCTATTCTTTCAAAAAAAAACTTGTATAATTGAAACATCTTTTGCAGGGGGATTTTTAGCGTCAGGTTTTTGGCACGCTTTTTTTATTGAGAAACCAAGATCAAATGCGTATTGTTTAAAATTATTCCAAGAAACATATGGTTTTGGTCTTGGCTTAGGTAGTCATAGAGTTTCAAGTATTTTTTTAATTTGTTTGCAAATTCTGAATACCTTATAATATTTTTTGTTTTCTAGTTGTTTAGGGCTCTTTTAAGAGAGATGAAATTTTATAAAAATAGATATAAATATACATCAATTATTGCTATCTTGTTTTGATGTAGTTTATTTAATTGCTCAGATATTAGCGTTACCTGATTTAAGCAATCCTACATTTTGATAGTGGAAATTAATTGTATTTCTTAATAGCAATAATAACAATAGTTTAGTTATGTTGATTCAATATTTTATGAAAATTATTTTTTAACCAAATATAAAATGAAAACAAAATAATGATTATAGTTAATTCTCGTTTTTTGACCCAACCAATAACAGGTGTGCAGCGTTTTGCAATTGAAATTTGTATAAGATTAAAAAAAAAATTTAAAGACGAAATACAATTTGTTACTCCTTCAAATATTATTCATTATAAATTAGCTAAAGAGTTAGATGCCCAAATTATCGGAAAAAAAAATGGGCATATATGGGAACAAATTGATTTACCAAAATATTTATATAAAATTAAAAAACCGTTATTGTTAAATTTATGTAATACAGCTCCTTTATTTTATAAAAATAAAATTGTTACGCTACATGATGTAGCTTTTTTGGCTTATCCAGAAACCTATTCCAAAAAGTTTTTGTTTTTTTATAAGTTTTTAATACCTAAAGTAATTCATTCGTCAAAGCATGTTCTTACTGTAAGTGATTTTTCTAAAAGTGAAATTGTTAAGTTTTACAAGATTTCTGAAGATAAAATAGCGGTAATCTATAACGCTGTAGATAGTCAATTTTCTAATGGTTCAAGTTCATTAGAGCAAGCGAAAGTTCCGTATTTAGTAGCAGTTTCGTCTTTAAACTATAGAAAAAATTTACATTCAGTGCTTGTCGCTTTTAAAAAAATATCAAGTGAATATGAAAATAACTTGCAACTAATAGTTATTGGAGATATAAAAAGTAAAAGTTTTAAAGCGATTGATATAGAGGAATATAATAATAATAATAATAAAGCCATTCGATTTGTTGGGCGAGTTTCTGATGAACAGTTAATAAAATTTTATACAAATGCATTGGGTTTTATTTATCCTTCTTATTATGAGGGTTTTGGGATACCTCCTTTAGAAGCACAAGCTTGTGGATGTCCAGTGATTGTTTCGAATGTTAGTTCTTTGCCAGAGGTTTTTAAGGATAGTGCATTATATTGTAATCCAAATTCGATTGATGAAATAAGTAACGCAATGACTACTTTGGTAAAAAACAAAGACATAAGGGAGCAGTTAATAGAAAAAGGCGCACAAAATCTGTTACGCTTTTCTTGGGATCAAAGTGCTTTAAAATTAAGTAACATTATTAATAATAACATTAAATGAGAGTAGCATTAGTTCAAGATTGGTTGACCGAAATGGGAGGTGCTGAAAAAGTTTTTGCCTCTATACATTCTTTGTATCCAGATGCCGACATCTTTACACTAGTTGCCAACGATGATATTCTAGAAAAACTCAATATTGATAAATCAAAGGTTACTACCTCATTTATACAACGTTTGCCAGGATGTCCTAAACGGTATAGAAACTATTTTCCTTTGTTTAAATATGGAATAGAAGAGTTTGATTTATCATCGTATGATTTAGTTATAAGTTCTTCCTATTGTGTGGCAAAGGGAGTGTTAACCAATCATAATCAGGTACATATTAGTTATTGTCATTCTCCGGTACGTTATGCATGGGATTTGCATCATAAATATATTAAAGAAGCCAATCTAGAAAGTGGTTTTAAGGGTATGATTGCAAAATATTTTTTGCATCATTTACGTATTTGGGATATAGCCAGTTCCAATCGTGTAGATCATTTTATAGCTAATTCAAATTTTATAGCATCAAGGATTAATAAAATTTACCGTCGTAAATCAGATACAATTTATCCCCCTGTCGATGTAGATGCTTTTACATTACAGACTAATAAAGAAAATTTCTACATAACGTGTTCTCGATTAGTTCCTTATAAAAAAGTAGATCTTATTGTGGATGCCTTTTCAAAAATGCCTGACAAAGAACTTGTGGTTATTGGTGATGGTCCAGAATTTAAAAAATTAAATAAAGTTGTGTCAAGCCTTCCAAATATAAAAATGTTAGGTTATCAAAGTTTTGAAGTTTTGAAAGAAAAAATGGCTAAAGCGAAGGCATTTGTATTTGCTGCAGAAGAGGATTTTGGAATTGTACCTGTAGAAGCACAAGCCTGTGGTACACCTGTAATTGCTTATGGAAAGGGAGGAAGTCTTGAGACTGTAAAGCATGGTTTAACAGGGATTTTGTTTAAGGAACAAACTAGTGATTCAATAATTGTGGCTGTTGAAGAATTTGAACAATTGAGTTTTGATCCAGTTATAATCCGTACTCATGCTGAAAGTTTTAGTACAGAGATATTTAATAATAGTTTTTTGTCTTTTGTTAAAGAAAAAATAGTAACAGTTTAGTGTTATTTAGAATGTTTTTTTTAATGTAAAAGAACTAGTTTTTTGGTTAAAGATTTATTGTTCCATGTAAAACAACTGAAATTAATCAGCTATATAGGAGACTGTATAAATAATAATTATTTGTAAGCTATTGAAGTAGCTTTTTTATCTTATATTTCCCTAGTAGAGAGTAATTTTAGGGTTTAAATTTACTTTTACATAGTTTCTGATTTTTTTTTAATTGAGGAATTATAAAATAATAATAATATTTAATATGAAGATTTTACAGAAATTATCTAATCATAATTCATCTCGTTATTTCAAACTTTTATTTGTAGTTTGGGATATTATCTTGTTGAATAGTGCTATAGTTTTGTCTGCTTTATGTAGATTTGGCAATATAGAACATCTTTTCTTAAAAGAAGTGCAGACAGTTTCTTTATTAGCAAACATCTTATGGATTGGATTATTGTTGCATCATGATTCTTATAGGATTGTTAGAGTGGAATCAATTGAATCTATATTAAAAAGAACTACAAAAAAAATTGTAATTCATATAGCATTAATAGCTGTTTTTGTAGGTTTCTTAAAATATTCGCGTATTTCAAATCTAAGATTGTCTTATTTTTATGTTTTTTTCTTTTGTCTTTTAATGATTTCTAGATATTTAAGCATGAAGCTTTTAGGGTATATTAGAGCTAAAGGCTATAATTTTAGAAGTTTTATTATTGTTGGAGCTAATGATACTGGCGAAAGAATTCGTAAGGTATTGGCAAGAGACTTGACTTACGGTTATCGGTTTTTAGGTTTTTTTGATGAAAAGGTTGATCCTTTTGCATTTATATCATCTCCTATTTTAGGAGATTTTGACTATATTGAGGAGTTTCTTTTTAAGAAACAAGTCGACGAAATGTATGTTGCATTGCATATTGATAATATTGCTGTAATTAATAAATTGATTCAAATTTGTGAACATCATATGGTTCGCATTAAATTCATACCTGATTTTCAGTTATATACCAAATCTAGTAAAGTGGAAATTTCTTTTTATGAGAATACACCAGTATTGATGTTTCGTAGTGAACCGTTAGAGTTTACTGTAAACCGTCTAGTGAAAAAGACATTTGATATTTTCTTTTCGTTAAGTGTAATTTTATTGATTTTCCCGTGGCTTTTTCCTATTTTGATGTTGATTATAAAGTTAGAATCTCCCGGGCCTGTTTTTTTTACACAAGAGCGTACAGGAAGAGATAATAGGTCTTTTAAGTGTTTGAAATTTAGGAGTATGAGAGTAAATACTTCTTCTAATGATTTACAGGCTAAAAAAGGAGACAGCCGTCTAACTAGATCAGGCGCGTTTATTCGTAAAACTAGTATTGATGAACTTCCTCAGTTTTTTAATGTGCTTTGGGGAGATATGTCTGTGGTGGGACCAAGACCACATATGGTGAATCATACAATACAATATAGTGGTCTGATTAATAATTATTTAGTACGTCAATATGCTAAACCAGGGATTACTGGCTGGGCGCAGGTAAACGGATACCGTGGAGAGACAAAAGAACTTATAGATATGGAGAATCGGGTAGATTTTGATATATGGTATATTGAGAATTGGAGTTTGTTACTGGATGTGAAAATTATTATAAAGACAGTTGTAAATGTTTTTAAAGGGGAAGAAAATGCATATTAAATACATAATGATAAAAGATAACTAATATGTTTTTTATTGCAAATGCAAATCGTTGATTGAAAAAAAAATAAATACTTATATTTGTCCCGTAAAACTGTAAATCTGATGAAATTGAAATTTTCTTTTTTTACAAAAATATCTGCTTTTTGGATATTTTTGTTTTTACTTGGTGCTTGTGCCTCAAAAGGTGATATTGTCTATTATCAAAATATTGATAGAATGACAACTCAAAAAAATGCAAATAGTTATGAAATTAAAATTCAGCCAGATGATTTATTATCTATTATTGTTTCTGCGGAAGATTTAGAAATTGCTTTGCCATTTAATTTGCGGTCTGTAAGTGTGGTTAGCCAAAGCAGACAAAATAGTGCAAGAGGTGAGGAAACTATGCAGTCCTACTTGGTGGATTCAAATGGATATATAGATTTTCCTATTTTAGGAAAATTAAAAGTCGGCGGTTTAACCAGAACAGAAATACTAAATATGTTCCATACTAAAATAGGTGTCTATATTAAAAATCCAATTATTAATCTTCGAATAGTTAATTTTAAAATTTCTGTACAAGGCGAAGTTGCATCACCAGGTAGCTATAGTGTAAATACGGAGAGAGTGACCTTAATTGAAGCTTTAGCAATGGCAAAAGATCTGACAATTTATGGTAAAAGAAATAATATATTAATTATTAGGGAGGTTGATGGTGCTAAAACCTATAATAGAGTTGATATTACTAAGGCAGATTTTATAAATTCCCCTTTTTATTATTTGACACAAAATGATGTAGTGTATGTTGAGCCTAATAAGAATAAGATTAATGGAGCAGCAATAGGTCCTAATACTGGAGTCCTTATTTCAATTACCTCTTTGGTAATTACATTAATTACTTTAATTGTCACAACATCAAATTAAAATTTTAGAATGGAAAACAACAATAATAAAAGCTTTGAGGAAGATTTAGAGAATGATTTTAATTTAAAAGAATTTTTTGATAAGTATTTGGTTCATTGGAAATGGTTTGGTTTTGGGGTGAGCATTTGTTTGATTATGGCTTTTTTATATTTGAGATATACAATACCTCAATATAAGGCATTTACCACAATTTTGGTAAAAGACGAAAAGAAAGGGGGCATGCTTTCTGAACTTTCAGCTTTTGCTGATATGGGATTAGGTGGGAGTGTGGTTAATAATGTTGATAATGAAATTGAAATTTTAAAATCAAGAACGTTAATAGAAAGTACCATAAAAAAATTAAATCTTACGGTAAGTTTTATTTTTAAAGGGAAGATTAAAGATATTGAACTCTATGAAAAATCTCCAATTGAAGTTACATTAATCAATCCTGAGAAGCATTTTTATGAGAATGAAATGATCTTAAATTATAAGGAATTAGCTCCAGATACCTTTGAATTAGAAATTGAATTTAAAGAAGATAAAGAGCAGGGTGTTCTTAATTCTACTTCAGTTGCTAAATATCATTATGACGAATTGATTACCACTCAGTATGGACAAATTATCATTCGTAAATCTAAAATAAAGGTTGATGATTTAAAAGAAAAATTCGGAAAGTTTAGTATCGTAATTAGTCCGCTGGAAGATATAGTTGACAGTTTTAGAGAAAGAGTTTCTGTAAACCCAATAAGTAAAACGAGCAGTGTTGTAGAAATTTCGATAAAAGATCCAGTTGTAAAAAAAGCAGAAGATTTTTTAGATAATTTGATAGCTATTTATAATAGCAATGCGGCTACAGATAAGAATTTTATAGCTGAGAATACTTCTGAATTTATAAATAATAGATTAGAAATCATTACGCAAGAACTGGATGGCGTTGAAAAAAATGTGGAGAGTTTTAAGACTTCTAATGAAGTAACAGATATAGAATCAGAAGCCAAACTTTATGTTGAAGGATCCGATGAATATGTTAAAAAGGGAGTTGAAACAGAAATTCAATTGAATGTAGTTAACTCGATGCTGAGTTTTATTAAAAAAAGTTCGAGTTCAGATTTGTTGCCTGCTAACATTATTAGTGAAAAAGGAGATGCGAGTAATTTAATAAACAACTATAATACACTAATATTAGACCGTAATAGAATTCTGAAATCTGCAACTCCAGAAAATCCATCGGTTATTAAATTAGATCAGCAGATTGCATCATTAAAGTCAAATGTATTTGCTAGTTTGTTGAGAATGCAATCTAATTTAGTTATCCAAAAGAATAATTTGAAGCGTAATGAGGGGATTTTAAATTCTAAAATAAGAAAAATTCCTGTTCAGGAACACCAATTCAGAATAATTGACAGACAGCAAAAGGTTAAGGAAGAATTGTATTTGTATTTATTACAAAAAAGAGAAGAAACGGCTATTTCATTAGCTGCTACAGAACCCAATGCAAGAGTAATCGATTCGGGTAAAGCCGAAAAAATTCCAGCTTCTCCTAAAAAGAAAATAGTTTATTTAGTAGCCTTATTGTTAGGGTTATTGATTCCTTTTGGAATTATTTATGTAATTAATTTGTTGGATACTAAAATAAAGAGCAGGTTAGATTTAGAAGGAAAGACTTTGATTCCTTTTATTGGAGATGTTCCTACTTCTGATTCACCTTCTGATATCATAAAAGCTGATAGTCGAACCAGTTCCGCTGAGGCATTGCGTATTGTCAGGACTAATCTGGAATTTATATTAAGCAAAGCAGATGAAAATAGGGCAAAAACTATTTTTTTGACTTCTACTTTTCCTAAGGAAGGTAAAACTTTTGTGTCAGCTAATCTCGCTGGAACTTTTGCTTTGTCTGGTAAAAAAGTATTACTGGTTGGTATGGATATCAGGAATCCAAGGTTAGATGAGTATTTTGCTTTACCAGGCAGGGGCTTTACGAATTATTTATCATCGAAAGATGTAAAATTGGACGATTTAATTGTAAAGCAAGATGGTTTCGATAATTTTTACATCCTTCCTGCCGGGGTTATTCCTCCAAATCCAGCAGAATTGTTAATGAGTAATAAAGTAGATGACCTCTTTAAAACTCTTAAAAATCAGTATGATTATATTATTGTTGATACCGCTCCTGTGAGTTTGGTTACTGATACATTATTGATTGCTAAGCATGCTGATTGTTTTATCTATGTTGCTCGTGCGAACTTTTTGGAAAAACGTATGCTGAATATCCCTAATGAATTGTACAAAGCAAATAAACTGCCAAATATGTGCTTATTGTTAAACGATACTGACTCAACAAAAGGATATGGTTATGGATATGGTTATGGAGTGAATGTTAAAAAAACCTCTTGGTATAATAAAATATTAAAGAGATAAGGAAAAAATATCTTTAATGAAAATGAATTAGCCTTTAAATATTGTGTTTAAGGGCTTTTTTTATTTTTTGAGAAGGCGTTGAGTTCGTAGTTGAATTCTGAGTGGTTAATCTTTTTCTTTTTTATATAGTGATATTTTTGACCATATTACCAAAATTTAAACAGTTAGTGTTTGAGAATTCGTTTTTTGTAGGGAAGACAAAAAATGTTTTTGCGTTATTTTTTGATTTTCCTTAATTTTTTTGTTTCAATATGGCTGATGATTTTGTGTAAGATTGCCTCAATATTATTTTTCCTTTTATAAATTATCAGCAGCTGAAATTTGGTCTAGTATGCTTGTTTGGTTTGGTGAAATATAGTTTTTTGTTTCGGGAGCATTTTCTTTCTTAAAAAGAAGGTCTAGTGCATTGTATAGCTTTAGTAAAACATCTTTGTCTTCTTTTGCAATCTCTAATGCAGTATTAAAATTAAAAACATAATTATTAGAATTGCGTACTTCTACTTTTATTGTTTTTGATGTGATTTTAAATTTAACTATATCCATTTTAGTTTAGATTAATTTGTTTGCAAAAAGGCTGTTTTAATTACTGCTAGAGTATCGCTGTTTTTAATTTTTTTAATTCTTTAAGAGATTATTTTTTAATAATATATAAAATTTTCTGTTTATAGAAGAATTATAGCAGGTAAATTTTATTGTTTAAGTTCTTGATTTAATGATGAATGGATTTAAATGATAAACTGAAAAGATACAATAAATTGTCTAATTTATTGATGGATTTCTAGTATTTAGATTGTGTGTGTTTTTGATAAATCCACAACTTATAGCATGTTCTGGAGGTTATAACTTCAATAAAAAACCCTTAAACATTTCTGTTTAAGGGTTTTGTCTTTTGTAGCGAAGACGGGAGTTGAACCCGTGACCTCAGGGTTATGAATCCTGCGCTCTAACCAACTGAGCTACCTCGCCATATTTGGGGACATATCCTGTCCTTTAATGCGGGTGCAAAGATAGAATAATAATTAGAGTTTGCAAGCAAAATCTAAAAAAAAAATTTTTTTTGAAAAGGTTTTTTTTTTGGAGTAATAATCTATATATTTCGCAAACAAAAAACAGTATTCATGAATTTAAAAGTGCGTTACGAGATAGAGTTCCCCATAAATTCCTCCCCCCAATTATTATATCAGTATATTTCGACCCCTTCAGGCCTATCTGAATGGTTTGCAGATAATGTAAATTCCCGTGGTGAGTTTTTTACTTTTATTTGGAACGACTCTCAGGAGAAAGCAAGATTGGCTTCAAAAAAATCGGGAGAAAAAGTAAAGTTTAGGTGGGTTGACGAGAATAATAAGGATACAGATTATTTTTTTGAATTAAATATTTTAGAGGATGAGTTGACCAAAGATGTCTCTTTGATGGTTGTTGATTTTGCTCATAAAGAAGATCTTGAAGAAGCAACCCAGCTGTGGGAAAATCAAATTTCAGACCTCAAACATGTTATAGGTTCAGTGTAGTGAAATTGTATATTATAACTTATATTTGTCACGCTTTTTAGCGTGACTTTTTTTTGAAAAACAGTATGATAAATTTTAATGGTACAATTGTATCTGAAGATGCAAATATTTTAGTTGAAAATAGAGGATTTCTATACGGTGATGCAGTTTTTGAGACTGTAAAAATTGTTAATGGGAAGATTTTGTTTCTGGAAGATCATTACTTTAGGCTGATGTCTTCGATGCGTGTAATTCGAATGGAAATTCCAATGAATTTCACGATGGAATATTTGGAAGAGCAGATTCTCACTTTGGTTAAAAATAATAATATAGAATCATCTTCTAGAGCCAGAATTACAGTTTGTAGAAATAATGGCGGTTATTATTTGCCACAAGATAACACCGTTTTGTTTTTGATAAAGACCATGCCGCTCGAAAATAAAGAATATTCGCTTAATGGGCAGGAATATGAAGTTGATTTGTATAAAGACTTTTATGTTGCAAAACAATTGCTGTCTTCGATTAAAACAACTAACCGTTTGATAAATGTAACAGGAAGTATTTATGCACATGAGAATGGCTTAGATAATTGTATTTTATTAAACGACAGCAAAAATGTTGTTGAGGCATTACAGGGTAATATTTTCATGCTTATTGGGGGCAGATTAATTACTCCTCCAGTTTCAGAAGGATGTCTGAATGGAGTTATGAGAAAACAGATTCTAGAATTAGCCAAAAAAATTGAGGGTATTGAAGTATTTGAAGAAATTATTTCTCCTTTTGATCTTCAAAAAGCTGACGAATTGTTTGTGACAAATGTGATTAAAGGTATACAGCCAATTACAAAGTACAGAAAAAAGGAATTTTCAGTTGAAACCTCAAAGGTTTTAGTGATGTTGCTAAACGATAGTTTAGGCTTAGTTTAAATAAGGGTTTTCAGGGGCATTAGACCAAATAAGGTATTCGCCTCCTAATTCCATGATTTGTTCTTTCCAGAAATGAAGAGTCGATTTACCGATTATTTTATTCTCGTAGCTGTTTTTTGTAATAATCCATGAATTGGCTTTCATTTCATTTTCAAGCTGATGTTCTTCCCATCCGGTGTAACCAAGAAAGAAACGAATGTTTTCTTTTTTGATTTGGCCGCTGTTTATAAGATCTTTTGTTGAATCAAAATCTCCTCCCCAATAGATTCCATTAGATATCTCAATACTATTGGGTATCAGTTTAGGAATATTGTGGATAAAGTACAGGTTGTCTTGTTCTACAGGACCGCCATTGAAAATTTTGAAGCTGGCATTTATTTCAGGAATCAAATCATTGATTGTGTATTTCAGTGGTTTGTTCATTATAAAGCCTACCGAGCCATCTTGATTATGATCTGCTAATAAAATTACAGATCTATTAAATGACAAATCTCCTATTATTGATGGCTCAGCAATAAGTAGATATCCTTTTTTTAATTTTTCTGAAATCATAAGGCTATATTTTTAATTAAATTTAAGAAAAATTATATAGAGTAACCAAACTTTTCCTGCCTTATTCGTTTAAAAGCACAAAAAAACCCTCCAATCGGAAGGTTTAATTATATGAAATAAACTATAGATTAGTTTACAGCTCCTTCTAAATCTGCTCCGGCTTTGAATTTTACAACATTCTTAGCGGCTATTTGAATAGTTTTTCCTGTTTGAGGATTTCTTCCGTCTCTTGCAGCTCTTGAAGATACAGACCAAGATCCGAACCCTACTAAAGATACTTTACCACCTTTTTTCAAAGTACCACCTACATTTCCTAAAAATGATTCAAGCGCTAATTTTGCAGCAGCTTTAGTAATTCCTGCATCTGCAGCGATAGCGTCGATTAATTCTGATTTGTTCATAATAATGGATGTTAATTGTTGGTTAAAATAATTGTTAATAGAACAAAATTAGCAGGAAATACGGTGTGTGCAAATGTTTTATACAAAATTAGCATATTTTGTTAATAACTTACTTTTATTGTTCATAAAGTAGTGTAAAATTCTGAAAGAAACGGTACTTAACCCTTGTTTTTATTGATGTTAGTGAACTTTTGCATTTTCTGAAAATGTTATTCCGTTTAATAATTCTGCAGCGGTCATTTTCTTCTTCCCTGGAAACTGCAGGCTTACTATTTGAATAAAACCTTCATTCGTGGCAACTTTCATTTCCTTTTTAGTGCAGATTAGAAAGCCAATTTCATAATTGTGTTTTTCTATAATTGCTTTGGCCTCATAGATTTTTACATTCCATTCTTCATTCTTGTCTGTAAAATAACACCAAGCTGCAGGGTATGGGCTTAATCCTCTAATAAGATTGTGAATGGCTGCAGTAGATTGTGACCAGTCAATTTTGCAATTCTCTTTGTTTAACTTGTAAGCTGTTTTGATGTCTGATGAATCTTTTTGAATAGCAGTGGTTACATTGCCGTTTTCAATCAGTTTCAAAGTATCAATGACAGTGTCACATCCTAAATGCATCAGGCGGTCATGTAGCTGTCCGGCATTCTCATTGCTGTCGATTGCGGTTTCACTGCTCAAAATCATTGCGCCGGTATCTATTTTGTCATCAATAAAAAATGTAGTTACGCCGGTTTTTGTTTCGCCATTAATAATTGCCCAATTAATTGGTGCAGCGCCTCTGTAATTAGGAAGCAGTGACGCATGCAGATTAAATGTTCCTAAAGATGGCATTTCCCAAACTACTTTTGGGAGCATTCTAAAGGCAACTACAATTTGCAAATTAGCCTCCAGTGATTTTAATTCTTCCAAAAAAGCTTCATCTTTTAAATTTGCCGGCTGTAATAAGTGTAAATTATTTTCTAAGGCATATTCTTTTACTGCCGAATATTTTATTTTCTGTCCTCGGCCTGCTGGTTTGTCGGCTGCGGTAATTACAGCAGCTACTTCATAATTGTTTTTAATTATAGAATCTAGAATTCCTACTGCGAATTCTGGAGTTCCCATAAATATGATTCGTAATTTTTTCATCAGGTTTTTAAAATGTATTTGTTGTTTTTTTGAATTATTAAAAGTTCGTCTTCTAATAATTGCTGCAGTACAAAGATAACGTCGTCTGCAGTATTTTTAGTCTTGTTTTGAATTTCTCTTGAGCTTAGGCTTTCATTTTGCAATAAGGCTATAATTTTTTCAGAAAGAGCTTTGAAATCCTTTTTAGGTTTTGTCAGGGTGATGCAATAGGAACAAATACCGCAATTAACAGTTGTTTTTTCTCCAAAATAATCCAAAATCATTTTGCTTTTGCAGCTGTTTTTTTCAGCTACGTATTTTAGTACCGAATGTAATTGTTTTTTTTTGAGTTCATTTTGGCGGACAAGATACTTGGAAACTTTATTAATTGTTCTTTCATCTTCGCGGATTTCATTGAAAATTAAAACGGCATCATTGTTTTTTGAATGAAATTCAATAATTTCTTTATCTTTTAATTTGTGTAAAACGGCAAGTACAGAAACTTCCGAATGGTTCGATTTTTTAGCAATCAGCGGTAAATTAAATGCGGTCTGCATTTCATAAACACCAGGATATGTTCTAAGAATGGTTAAAATAATCTCCTCGTCGTTTGGATTTAGGCTTGTATAACGAATGACTTCTTTGGACGAGATTAGAAACTGCAAAGTTATTTTTTCTGAAAATTCCTGAGACAGAGTCAGAATCCCTTGTCCGTCTAAAAAGCGCATGGCATTAAACGTTTTCAGTGCAGGAAAATCATATTTATGACAAAAATGATTCAGATTAAACATGAATTCTTCGTTTATTCCTTCGCCATAAGCTATTTGAAAATAATTACAGAGTTTAATATACATCGTAGTCAAAAACATTTTATCAGGCAAAACTTTTAAAAATTGACTTTCTGCCTGAATAATATCAGATGGGCTAGTCAATAAAACGGCAAAAGCCTTTTCTCCGTTTCGACCGGAACGTCCTGCTTCCTGATAATAATTTTCTATGTTTTCGGGCAGCTGAATATGAATTACGGTTTTTACATTAGGTTTGTCAATTCCCATTCCAAAAGCATTTGTGGCAACAATAACCTGCGCTTTTTCTTCCATCCAGAGCTGCATGTTTTTGTCTTTTTCTCTGGAAGTAAGACCGCCGTGATAATAGGCAGCTCTAAATCCTAAAGTTTGCAGTTGTTCAGCAATCTCCAGGCAGGCTTTTCGGTTTCGAACATATATAATAGATGGCTGTGGATTTTTTTTAAGGATCTGTTCAATTCTGAAAAGTTTATCTTCTATTTCAAAAACCATGTAAGCGATATTCTTTCTGGCAAATGATTTAGCAAATTGAACAGGATTCTGCATTCCCAGTTCGGTTATAATATCTTCTTTTACTCGAGGAGTTGCCGTGGCTGTTAGTGCCAAAAAAGGAATTTTAGGAAAATGTTTTTTTAATTCCGAAATCTTCAGATAAGCCGGTCGAAAATCATGTCCCCATTGCGAAACACAATGCGCTTCGTCAATCGTTATCAGATTTACGGGAAGATTTTTTATTCGGTCAAGAATCCAATCCGACTGCAAACGTTCAGGAGAAACGTACAGAAATTTATAATTCCCGAATTGACAGTTATCCAATAAATCAATAATCTCATCAGATTTAATGCCTCCAGTCAAAGCAATAGCTTTGATGCCGCGCCGCTGCAAATTTGCAACTTGGTCTTTCATCAGTGCTACCAAAGGAGAAATCACTAAACAAATTCCTTCGTTCATTAGAGCCGGCACCTGAAAACAAATCGATTTCCCGCCACCAGTTGGCATTAGTGCAAAAGTATCATGACCGTCCAAAACCGAATCAATAATTTCGTTCTGCAACGACCTGAAAGTGTCATGCTGCCAATATTTTTGAAGAATTTCTAGTGCTGTTGGCATTTTTCTAGTTTAGATTCTTACTAATTATTGAAATTCAATAATTGCTAAATTTTATCCAATATAAAAAGAATTCGGTTATCAACAGTATCTTTTGGTACTTCAATTAAGTCGTAACCGTAATTTACATAAGTCTTTGTGAGGTGTTCTTGTATTTCTTTTGCCTGTTCAAAATTTTCATAGCGCTCGCTGTCACTCTCATAAATCTCTTCCCAAGGCGGAAGAATGAAAATTTTCGTATATATATTTGCGTGGCAGGCATCAACAAAATGAGGAGGATAATTATCGCCAATATAATCTAAGTACGCAACAACATCAGGGATTCCGCGGTCAATAAACACCAATTGATGAGATTCATTTCTCGCATCATTAAATTGCTTGATTCTGCCGTCAAGCAGCATTTGGCTAAATAATAAGGGATCTTCCAAGAACAATTGTTCAATACCGCGTTTTTGGGCTTCAAGTGTCACTTCACGGGAAATTTCAGGATAACAGCAATAACCTTTGGCAACCAAACCTTTTATAATAGAACTTTTCCCCGTACCAGGACCGCCAATGATAACAATAATTTCTTTCTGCACTTTTTCAAATTAAACGGCAAAAATACTCAAACTTATTGGTTTTTTAAAAGAATATTTAAGACTAAAATAGGCTGTTGTTTATGGAGCGAATGATAAGGATTTTTTAGTAAAAATGGATTCCTGCTGTCCTTCCAAATCTTTTATTTTTTGAAAGAAAAAAATAAAAGGATTTTCCTTCCCATCACGGCTATGAGCGAGAGAGATAGGGCATTTTTGGAAATAAAAAAAGGATAAAAAAGAGAAAATTAAATATCAAAAAAATCAAATTCTTGATTCTTGATTCTTAAATCTTAAATCTAAAATCAAAATTCTAAAATCTAAAGCGTATATTTGCCTTTATTTTTATTTAGGAATGAGCGACGACAACGAAAAAAAGACAGCAGAGTTTTACGAAAGACTGAAAACCGAATTGGATAACAGTAATTCATGGCCTGCTCAATATTTGTTTAAATTTATAGTGCCAACTAACGAAGAAAATATCCTAAAAGTGGAAAATGCCTTCAACTGTATGGGAGCTGTAATCAAAACAACAAAATCCAAAACCGGAAAATTCACCAGTATTTCGGTAGATGTAACGGCCAAAGATTCGCAGGAAGTAATAGATAAGTACCAAGAATTATCCACAATAGAAGGTATAGTTTCCTTATAATTATGATCGAAAAATATAAAAAAGAAAATGCGAATGATGTAGTTTTCAACTTGGAATATAATTCTGAGAGAAAACATTTAATCATTCCAGAGTATGGCCGTCATTTGCAAAAACTGATCGAACAGGCTACTGTTATTGAAGATGATGAAAAACGCAACAAAGCGGCAAAATACATCATTCAGGTAATGGGAAGTCTGAATCCTCATTTGCGTGACGTACCTGATTTTCAGCATAAACTATGGGATCAGCTATTTATCATGTCTGATTTTAAATTAGCTGCCGATTCTCCTTATCCAATACCTTCAAGGGAAGTACTGCAGCTTAAACCGGATGCTTTAAAATATCCGCAAAATTATCCCAAATACAGGTACTATGGAAACAATATCAAGTATATGATTGATGTAGCCAATAAATGGGAGGAAGGCGAAATGAAAAGTGCATTGGTAAAAGTAATTGCCAATCACATGAAAAAATCCTATTTGAGCTGGAACAAAGATACCGTAAAAGATGATGTGATTTTCGAACACCTTTATGAGTTATCAGACGGAAAACTAAATTTACTGCAAAGTTCAGAAGAGTTATTAAATACCACCGATTTATTAAGAACCAATAAAAGGGTTTCTAATAAAATAGGTCCGGCAGGACAGCCAAAAATTCAAAGCAACAAGAATAATAAAAACGGCAAACAAAAACCGTTTCAAAAGAAATAATTAATTTATTTAAAATGGCTAAGTTACTAAGTCGCTAAGTTGCTGAGATATTGCGGAATTCTTCTTGTATGTCTTTTTAAAAAAAACTTAGAAACTCAGGATCTTAGAAACTTAGAAACTCAAAAAAAGTATGGAAGTTTTCAAAATTGAAGGAGGAACACGTTTAAAAGGAGAAGTAATCCCGCAAGGTGCAAAAAATGAAGCACTGCAGATTTTATGTGCAGTACTTTTAACACCAGAAAAAATAACAATCAACAATATCCCGGATATTATCGATATCAATAAACTGATAACGCTGCTGGGGAATTTAGGAGTTAAAATAGAAAAACTAGGGCATGGTTCATATACTTTTCAATGTGATGAAGTAAATGTTGGATACTTAGAAACAGAAGCTTTTAAGAAAGAAGGAGGTTCGCTTCGTGGTTCTATTATGATTGTCGGACCGCTTCTGGCTCGTTTTGGAAAAGGATATATCCCGAAACCAGGCGGAGATAAAATCGGACGCAGACGTTTGGATACCCATTTTGAAGGATTTATCAATCTTGGTGCAAAATTCAGATACAACAGAGAAGACCATTTTTATGGAGTAGAAGCTCCAGACGGACTTACAGGTGCCGATATGTTATTGGACGAAGCGTCGGTAACTGGGACTGCAAATATTGTAATGGCTGCAGTTTTGGCCAAAGGAAGAACAACAGTTTACAATGCGGCGTGTGAGCCTTATTTGCAGCAGCTTTGTAAAATGCTGAATTCTATGGGTGCCAAAATCACAGGAGTTGGTTCTAATTTATTGACTATTGAAGGAGTTGAAAAATTAGGTGGCTGTGAGCATAGAATTTTGCCTGATATGATCGAGATAGGTTCTTGGATCGGTCTTGCGGCTATGACAAGAAGTGAAATTACTATCAAGAATGTAAGCTGGGAAAATCTAGGAGTTATTCCAAGCGTATTCAGAAAATTAGGAATTACCCTTGAGAAGCAGGGTGATGATATTTATATTCCAGAACATAAAGACGGTTACGAAGTAAAAACAGATATCGACGGTTCTATCCTTACCATTGCAGATGCGCCATGGCCAGGATTTACTCCCGATTTGTTGAGTATTGTTCTGGTGGTAGCTACACAGGCCAAAGGTGATGTTCTTATTCACCAAAAAATGTTTGAAAGCCGTTTGTTCTTCGTTGATAAACTGATTGACATGGGAGCCAAAATCATGTTGTGTGATCCGCATAGAGCTGTAGTTATTGGACACGATTTTAAATCAGTATTGAAAGCAACTACAATGGCTTCTCCAGATATTCGTGCTGGAATCTCATTGTTGATTGCTGCGCTTTCTGCAAAAGGAACCAGTACAATTCAAAACATTGAGCAGATTGACCGCGGTTACGAGCGCATAGACGAGCGACTAAGAGCAATTGGAGCCAAAATAGTTCGAGAAAAACAATAAGAATAATAATTTTAAAAAACGCTTAAAATAATTTAAGCGTTTTTTTATACAGTTTGAGTTCAAAATTTATTGACTTAAATTGTGTTTATAATAAAAAATGAAATATGTCTAACGTAGAAAAAGCGATAAAAGCGACCTATTTTAGTATAATCGGAAACACTTCTCTTGCTCTTATAAAAGGACTAGCCGGGGTTTTCGGGAATTCTTATGCACTAATTGCCGATGCTATAGAATCAACTGCTGATATTTTTGCCTCACTTTTAGTTTTATTTGGCATAAAATATTCCAGCAGACCGGCAGATGAAAATCATCCGTATGGACATGGAAGAGCCGAGCCTTTAATTACCTTTTTGGTTGTTGGATTTTTAATCACTTCGGCTACGATTATCGGATATGAAAGCATAATAAACATTCGAACGCCACATGAGCTGCCAAAACCTTGGACACTTTTTGTGCTTGGGGCTATTATTATCTGGAAAGAGTATTCCTTTCAATTGGTGATGAAAAGAAGTAAAGAAACCAACAGCTCATCTCTAAAAGCGGATGCCTGGCATCATAGAAGCGATGCACTGACTTCGATTGCTGCCTTTATCGGAATTTCGATTGCATTGTTTATGGGGAAAGGATATGAATCTGCAGATGATTGGGCAGCGCTGTTTGCTTCAGGTTTTATACTTTACAATAGCTATTTGATTTTCAGGCCTGCTCTTGGGGAAATTATGGATGAACATTTATACGATGATCTGGTTGAGGAAATCAGACAGGTTTCTCATCAGGTTGATGGTATTATTGATACCGAAAAATGTTTTATCCGAAAAGCAGGTATGAAATATCATGTTGATCTTCATGCTCGTGTAAGCGGAACCATAACGGTAAAAGAAGGCCACGATTTATCTCATAAATTAAAAGATACTTTGAGGGAAAAAATACCGGAACTTGGACATGTATTGATTCATATTGAGCCGGATTAGAAACGATTATAAAATAGGGTGGATTCAACATATAAATGCAACAGTATTCAATTTATTGATTTTTTCGGCGAAAATTTCATTAGGTGTTTTATAGCCAAATCTTTTTCTGGGTCTGTTGTTTAATGTATTAACTACTGTTTTTATTTGTTGTTCTTCGATGTTTTCAAAGTTAGATTTTTTAGGAAAATATTGTCTTATTAATCCGTTTAAATTTTCATTGGCTCCTCGTTCCCAGCTATGGTAGGGTTTGGCAAAATAATAATCGATATCTAAATCTTCTGCAATGGCCCGATGATTGGCAAATTCCTTTCCATTATCCGAAGTAATGGTCTTGATTATTGGTTTCCAATCTTTCAATAATTCAATTGTTTTCTGCTGTATTGCACTAGCTTCTTTGCTTTCTACTTTTCCCATAAAAAGTATTCCAGAGGCTCTGTCATTGATAGTTAGTAACGCTCCTTTGTGATTCTTACCAATGACCAAATCAATCTCTAAATCGCCCAATCTACTTTTCTTTTCTACAATCTTTGGACGCTCGCTAATATCGACCCTACCAATAATAAGTCCTCTTTTATCCTTTAAATGTCCTCTTTTTTTATACTTTTTACCCTTGGTCCTAAGATGTTTATATAAGAGTCCTCCTTTGCGTTTATTTTCCCAAATATATTGATAGATTCTTTCTTTAGAAACCATTGCTCTTTTGTCAATTTTTGCTCTGCCAACAATTTGTTCAGGACTGTAATCTTGCTTTAAATAAAACAAAATATTTGCTTCAACTTCTGAGGTTAAAGTGCATTTTTTGATCTTAACCTTATGCCTGTTTAAAGCTTTTTTATCCGCCAAAACAGCTTTATAAACACCACTTCTTTGATCAGAATTACGTTTTATTTCTCGAGAAATAACTGATTTGTTTTTATCTACCAATTCAGCAATTTCGGAAATACTGATACCGGCATTTCTATATACTTCTATTTTGTATCTTTGTTCTAACGTTAAATGTGCCATCTATTTTGAGTGTTGCAACCCAAAGATATGATGATTTTTTCGCCAACTCTAGTGTTATTCTTTTGACCTAGGTCAAAAGAATAACACTAGAGTTTTTTTTCACGTTGCATTTATTACTTGAATCTAAGTAGTAAAACCAATATCTTCAAAAAGGTATTGGTTTTTTTATGTCAATTTTGTTGGCTCGTATTTGCTAGCGTGAGAGCAATGTTATTAAGTTAAGCTTTAATTTTCTCTCGCAGAGACACGAAGGCGCAAAGTTAAAATCGGATTTCTTTGCGTCTTCGCGCCTTTGCGAGATTTATATTTGAGCAAATTCAAGCATGAAATCCCTAACGTAATGACCTTGCGCGTGAGGGATTGCAGTGGAGCTCTTTTTTATTTGGCGTTTTTTAGCCAAATAAAAAAAGCGGGAACGGAAAGCCCGACCCGTAGTTTTTACGGAGGGTCACGCCCAAATAATCTAAATTACCCTAATCTAATTCATAAATTTTATACCAACAATAACTCCTTCATTTTGAAATCCGTTTTGATAGGAACGGACATAATCGATTCGGAACATTTTTAATTTTCCAAAACCGAGATTGTCCAAACCTACACTGTACTCGGAATAGGGATTGATATTTGGTTCTGCAAGTAAATGATAGCCTACAACTAAGTTTGATTTAAGTAGGTTTAATAAAGGGATTTTGTTCATTATAAATCCTCTGTCATTGTGCTCAGTGTGAAATTCAAAATAACTGTCGTTGGTACTGTTTGTATAATAGGGCATTAAATTAAACACATTCAGATAATTTCCTGATAATCCCACATAGGTTTGATTCCCATTGAAATGCTGGTAATCCATAAAAGCAATATTTTCGGCATCAAAGAATTTTCCAGCTTTTAGGCTTAATCCAAAATCTCCTTTGTTTCCAAAGGTGTGGCTGTATTTAATCTGTGTGTTGATATTGGTAAATTCATATTTCTTTTCGGTTCCGGCAAATCCTTTTTCAAGACCTAAATAAAGAGTTGGGTAGTTTGAGTTTCGAATGTTGTATTTCCCGTCTGGTCTTGAAGCATATTTATTGCCGAAATTTATTTTGGCAGTCAGATTCAATTTGGCTAAACTGTGTTTTTCGAATCCGGGATTTATGTAATCGTCCGGATTTAACGGATTGTTGGAAGAGTAGAGTTTGTCTTTATTGATAAAAGTATAATCTGTTGTGTTGAATAACGGTTTTCGCTGTTCGTATTCAATTTTTCCTTTTAGATTAATACCGTTTGCAATATCCTGCCCATACTCTATTTTGGCAAATTCCAGATTATATAATTTCATGTAATTATCCTTAAAAAACAGCGTACTTATTGAGTTTATAAAAGGACTGATAGGCTCGTTTCTGTTAAATTGCGCGACAGAGGTTCCTCCAGAAACTTGTATATTGGCATAATTTTGATTGTTGAATTGGTGCCAATATTTTCCATTAATGCGGACGCGGTCATCAGAAAAACCATAATTGATTTTTAAATCAATGTTGGTTTGGCGTCCTTTTTCTTCATTTTTCCAGTTGGAATATGAAAAACCAGTATCAAAATTCCATCCCTGCACCGTATTGAAACTTAGAGAGCTGAAGTCGAGTAACCCTTTATAACCCAAAGAAAATTTTTTGAAACTGCTTTTGTAAGTATAGCCGGTGATTGGATCGAGAAACTTAAACTTGTTTCCTTTTTTATCAATGGAATCCAAGTATTTTGGAGAGTTGCGGACTTTATGAATGCTGTCTTTCCTTATGTAATCGGTAATTTCTTCTGTTGTTAGCGGAATGGGTCTGTTTGCATTCCAGAAAACTGTGTCTTTTTTGTTTGAGTTTATGTCAACTGTAGTAATCTCGCTGGTAAATGTTTTTTTGTCAAATGAATCCACAAATTCATAATTGTTGTAAACGTAAGTGTATTTTCCGCTGAATTTAATTCCAAATAGGCCTGCACTGAAATCAAGACTTTGTGTCTTTTTTGCCCAAATTTTACTGATTTCGTTGTAGCTGAAATTTTGTTTCAGCGTCATTACATCGATAACATCTTCTTTCATGCGGTAGCCTTTTATATCTAAATCTATTCCGTAAATAGCCCATGAATTCTCTAAAATATAAATATAACCTTCAAAAACTGGCTCTTTGTCTCTTTTGGCAATGACCTTTATTTTGTTAATGGTCTGGTTGTTTTCATCGACAAATGTGCTTTCCAGTTTATATTTATAATAATTGAAAGCATTATCTGCTATTGGCGAAATCATATTGATGCCAAAACGTATCGTATTATCATAAAAGTCATAAAAGGAAGATCTAGCAGTATTGTATGCATATCCTTTGTTGTCTCCGCTTACTTTGGATGCCGTTACAACTTCTTTCAGATTGTTTGGTTTTTCATAAATAATTTTAGAAAATGTTTCTGAAAGTGATATAATTCCTGTTCCGGTCGAGTCTAAAGCGCCATTCATATCACCTATTTTCTGTCCGAATATTTTTTTTGGAGCATTTTTCAGCTTAAAAATTCCTCTAGAATAAAAATCAGCTTTGAAGCGGGATGTTTTGCGGGTGTTTTCTTTTTTGCTGGCAATTGCTTTTTTTATGATTGCGTTTGCAGGGTTATCTTTTGTGCTAATTATTACTTCATTGAGTGTGAAGTTTTCTTCAATCATTTTTACATCCAATGGAAGATTTAACTTCTCTGCAGGAACTGCTATCTTTTGGGTTTTGAAGCCCAAATACTGGAAAACAATTTTATTCTTGCCGGTAGATTTTAAATGGAGCTGGTATTTTCCTAGTTCGTTTGTTGTGGTTCCGTTATAGGTGTTTTCTTCAAAAACATTAATAAACGGTAACGGATTTCCTTTTTCGTCAGTGACTGTGCCTTTTATTTGGGCAAAAGAATGGAAAGATAATAGAAGTAAAAAGTACAAAAAAGCGTTTTTCATAAAATTTAGTTTTTATGTTTGACGCTTTTTTGTAAGTATGTTACGCGAATAAAGAGCTGAATTTGTTAAAGTTTATATAAAAATATTACAAAAATGACTGAATAGCCAAATCATAACTTTTTAAGCCAAAACCTAAAATCACTCCTTTGGCATTTCCGGAAATATAGGACTGATGCCTAAAGCTTTCGCGAGCATAAGTGTTTGAAATATGAACTTCGATTACCGGTGTAGTAACCGCTTTTATAGCATCGCCAATTCCTACTGAAGTATGTGTATAAGCACCAGCGTTCAGGATTATTCCGTCATAGCTGAATCCTAGTTCTTGTATTTTTCCAATTAATTCTCCTTCAATATTGCTTTGATAGTATGTCAATTCTAGTTGAGGGAACTTGTTTTTCAAAATTTCAAAATAATCTTCAAATGTCTGCGAACCGTAAATTTCAGGTTCTCTTTTTCCAAGTAAATTTAAGTTTGGACCATTAAGGATGGCGATTTTCATAATTTTTTGTTTTTGTAAAAATAAAAAATACCTATTGAATAGTATGCTGTTTGTGTAAAAATCTGCAGTTTTAAAAATTCAATGTTTTGATGTTATTTTTATCATGTAAGTTCTTTTTGTAAGGATGAAATTTTTCAGCTAAGTAGCTGGTTTTTATTTTTTTTTGTAGTTTAAAATTAATTTTCAGTGACTAAGTGTTATTGTTAAAGTACATTTTAGTTAATATAATAACAGATGTTTTTTCGTACATTCGGATTTGTATTAACAAATAAAACAAAAAAAATGAAAAAGAAATTTTTATTATTAGTAACGGTTTTTGCAATTAATTTTGCGAATGCACAAGAGACAACAATGCCAAAAGCAACTTTTTCTAAAGGAGATATGTGGATTGAAGGCGGAATTAGCGTGACAACTGGAGATTCCAGTAATGATTATTTTGCTGTGACTCCAAAATTAGGTTTTTTTTTGGATCAAAAGTGGGCTGTAGGAGCAGACATCAATTATTCATCTGTTTCTTATCTGTCAAATGGAAGCGGTTATGATAAATCAAATTCATTTGGAATTGGAGGATTTGCACGATATTATTTCTTGAGTTTAGGAAATTTTAAAGCTTATGGTGAAGCTGGTTTGGGGTACAATCATTCAAAAATGGATTATGTTAACGGTACCTCAAATGTAAGCAATGGTATCAAGGCGAATATTGATTTAGGGATTAACTATTTTTTTACTCCAAAATGGGCAGCAACTTTTACTTTGGCCGAAGTATTGAGTTATAATAATGTGAGCCCAGAGGATGGTGATAGCACTAGTGATTTAGTTATCAATGTGAACTTGTTTAATAATATTTTTGCACAGCCAAAATTCGGATTATTATACAAATGGTAATGTGAAGATTACAGCATATTTAGCCTCTCTAATCGGGAGCAGGGCATTCGCATTTAAAAAAAGATAAACACGAATTTCACCAATTAACATTAATTCTTATCAAAATTGAAATCAAATTTTACAACTTTTTACAGTTTCGAATGTTTTGTGTAATTAAACAGCAATCTTAATTCGTGCAGATTAGTGTAATTCGTGTCAGAAACTTTTAAAAGCGAATGCCTTGAATCGTGAGGTTTTTTTATGCGTTAAAATAGCTTTACTTTGTCATTATGAATTGGAAATCATATCTAAAAAGCTATCAGTCTTATTTAAAAATCGAAAGAGGTTTGTCAAAAAACACAATTGATAATTACTCATTTGATATTGAGCGTCTTTGTTTGTTTTTAAATCAAAATTCGATTTCAGTTTCACCAATTACAATCAAAGAGGAAACTTTACAGCAGTTTATTTATGCGGTTTCCAAAGAAGTAAATCCGAGATCTCAGGCGAGAATAATTTCGGGACTGAAAAGTTTTTTCTCTTATTTAATATTTGAAGATTATAGAGAAGATAATCCATTGGAATTAATAGAATCTCCAAAAACAGGACGGAAACTGCCTGATACTTTGGTAGTAGAGGAAATTGATGCGCTTATCTCGGCAATTGATTTGAGTTCTAATGAAGGGGAACGCAACAGAGCTTTATTAGAAACTTTATACGGCTGCGGACTTCGGGTTTCCGAATTAGTAGCCCTAAAAATATCCGATTTATTTTTTGAAGAAGGATTTATTAAAATTACCGGAAAAGGGAATAAACAGCGTTTTGTTCCTATTGGGGATTTAACTCAAAAATATATCGAGATTTATAAAAGTGAAGTAAGGGTTCATCTTACTATTCAAAAAGGGTTTGATGACACTTTGTTCTTAAACCGAAGAGGAAAACAATTGACACGGGCAATGATTTTTACAATCATTAAAGATCTGGCTGTGAAAATCAATCTGCATAAAAAAATCAGCCCGCATACTTTCCGACATTCATTTGCTACTCATTTGTTAGAAAACGGAGCCGATCTGCGGTCCATACAATTAATGCTTGGTCATGAATCTATTACGACTACTGAGATTTATGTGCATCTGGATAGAAAATATTTAACCGAAGTTATTAATACCTATCATCCAAGAAAGTAATTTTTATAATAAATATATTCTTTTTGTAATAATATCATTTAAGTTTCAATATTTTTGCAGTTATTTTAAGAAGTTTATAGAATATGATCTTTACAGCCAATAAAACCCCAGAAGATTTAAATAAATTATATGAAAGTTTAATAAAACAGCTTCCTAATATAATCTTTCAGATAAGGGTAAATTCTCTTAAACAAATAACAGTTGATTTTTTGAGCAAACCAATTGAGATTCTTGACGAATTTTCGATACAGGAATTTCTTGAAGACTCTTATAATTTGTCCAACTATAAAATTTATGAGCCAGATTTAAAGATGTTTTTGGATTCATACGAAAAAGCTATTTCAGGTAATGAAAAATGGGATGTCGATTTTAGACTGCTAATGCCTGAAAGCGGTTATAAATGGATTCGTATTGATGCAACTCCAAAAAAGAATGATCATAACGAGGTAGTGTTTTATGGATTAATTTCGGATATAACGATTGTGAAGGAGCAGGAAATCAGATTAAAAGTTGCTGATGAAAGATATCATTTTGCGGTGCAGGCTTCTGATCGTGGAGTTTGGGACTGGGATTTAATTACTAATAAAGTATACTACTCTTCGGAATCGATGAAGATACTGGAATTAACAGAGTCAGATTTAGTTGCTTCACCAGAGGAATGGGATGAGAGAGTACATCCTGATGATCGTGAAGAATATTATGGAAATATCAATCTGCATTTTGAAAACAAAATTCCGTTCTACGAAACCTGTCACAGAGTTCTGTGTTCAGGAAAATACAAATGGATTCTGGACAGAGGAAAAGTTATTGAAAGAGACGATGAAGGGAAGCCTTTGCGTATTGTAGGTACACACACTGATATTTCTGAACAAAAAGAAAAAGAGATTGAGCTTGCCAAAATGCTCGAAATTGTAAACACTCAAAATAATAAACTGCTAAATTTTGCACATATTGTTTCTCATAATTTAAGAACGCACAGCGGTAATATAAAATCATTACTGGATCTGCATAAAGAAGCACTCTTGTCGGAATCTGATACCTTAAGCAATATTCAGATTGTTTCAGATGAATTGTTTTCGACTATTGAAAACCTAAATGACTTAGTAAGTATTTATACAGAAAGAGAAGATAATATGCAGCTTTTGAAAATGAATAATTTTATTGATAAAGTATTGGATGTACTGTGTGAATCTATTAAGCTGAAAGGAATTCAGGTTTTGAATTATGTTCCAAGTTCGGTAAAAGTACTTTGTATTCCTGCTTATCTAGAGAGTATCATGTTAAACTTAGTTACGAATGCTGTTAAATATTCTGATCCAAATAAGGATGCAAAAATTATATTTACTACAGAGCCTAATAATGATTTTGTTGTTCTGAATGTAAAAGACAACGGATTAGGAATCGATTTAGAAAAACATAAAGACTCTATTTTTGGATTGTATAAAACATTTCATAGAAATAATGATGCAAGAGGAGTAGGTCTGTATTTGACAAAGAATCAAATTGAAAATATGGGCGGTAAAATTGAGGTAGAAAGTACTCTTAATTTTGGAACAACTTTTAAGATTTATTTTAAAAAGGAGGTTTAATCGTTCTAAAATAGTCTTTTAGTTTTATTTCAAAATAAAAAATCCAAATTCCGATTTATTATTGGAATTTGGATTTTTTTGTATTTCAATCTTTTCTAAATCTTAAAAAAGGCAACTGTTATTTTGCAATATTTACCGCTCTGGTTTCTCTGATTACAGTAACTTTTACCTGACCAGGATATGTCATTTCGGTTTGAATTTTTTGTGAAATTTCAAAAGATAAATTAGCGGCATTTTCATCAGAAACTTTTTCGCTTTCTACAATAACACGAAGCTCTCTTCCGGCTTGGATTGCATACGCGTTTTTCACTCCGCTGAATCCGTAAGCAACTTCTTCAAGATCTTTCAGACGCTGGATGTAAGAATCCAAAACTTGTCTTCTTGCACCTGGTCTTGCACCTGAAATTGCATCACAGACCTGAACGATAGGTGATAATAATGATTTCATTTCTATCTCATCGTGGTGGGCACCGATAGCGTTGCATACTTCTTCTTTTTCACCATACTTTTCAGCCCACTGCATACCTAATAAAGCGTGAGGTAAATCACTTTCTGCATCCGGCACTTTACCAATATCGTGAAGCAGTCCTGCTCTTTTAGCAAGTTTAACGTTTAATCCTAATTCAGCAGCCATGATACCGCAGAGTTTTGAAACCTCACGGGAGTGCTGTAGTAAATTTTGTCCGTAAGAAGAACGGTATTTCATTCTTCCTACTACTTTTATCAGTTCAGGGTGTAATCCGTGGATTCCTAAATCGATAACAGTACGTTTTCCTACTTCAATGATTTCGTCATCAATCTGTTTGGTTGTTTTGGCAACAACTTCTTCGATACGCGCAGGGTGGATACGTCCGTCTGTAACCAATTTATGTAAAGCCAAACGGGCAATTTCTCTTCGTACAGGATCAAAACAAGAAAGGATGATCGCTTCCGGTGTGTCATCAACGATAATCTCAACACCAGTTGCAGCTTCAAGTGCACGGATATTTCTTCCTTCACGTCCAATGATTCTACCTTTTACATCATCTGATTCAATGTTGAAAACAGAAACGCAGTTTTCTACTGCTTCTTCAGTACCAACTCTTTGAATTGTGTTAATGATGATTTTTTTGGCTTCCTGCTGTGCGGTTAGTTTAGCTTCTTCAATTGTATCTTGAATATGCGACATTGCTTTGCTTTTTGCTTCAGCTTTTAAACCTTCAACAAGCTGTTCCTTAGCTTCTTCTGCAGATAATCCAGAGATAACTTCAAGCTGCTGTAACTGGCTTTTGTGAAGACGGTCAACTTCCTGCTGTTTTTTCTCTAAATTGTCGATTTTAGAATTGTATTCGGCAGTTTTGTTTTCAAAATCATCATTTACTTTTTTAGCTTTTGATAATTCATTTGAAACTTGTGATTCTTTATCGCGCACTCTTTTTTCTACCTCGGCTACTTTTTTGTCTCTAGCCAGAATTACCTGTTCGTGCTCTGCTTTTAATTCAATAAATTTTTCTTTTGCCTGAAGAATTTTGTCTTTTTTGATATTTTCAGCCTCAAGATTGGCGTCTTTTAGTATCGAAGCAGCTTCTTTTTTAGCACTTTTAATTAAATTAGAGATGTTGCTTTTTTCGATGATTTTGGCGATGCCAAATCCTAGCGCAATACCTGTAATTCCTGAAATAATTATTGTTATGATGTCCATGTTTGTTAAAAATTAATATATAAAAAAAGCCTACATTAGAAGTTGTATAAACTCGAAAAGACAAGTTTTGAGCTAACTCACTGTTCAAGTTTCCTCGCCGAAGCGTGGCATGCTCTAGTAGTGATGATTCGCTCATTCTAAATTGTTAGTGTTGAGTTTACCAATATGAACTAATGTAGGCAGTATCTTAGTCTATGTAAAGAACGTTTAGTTTTCGAGATATTCGTCTAAAAGCAAATTGATTTTATTTAATCTTTCAATGGTTTCCTCTCCATTTATGGTGTTGTCAATCTGTTTTTGTTCAGCTTGAGAAGCAAACTGTAAGGCGCACATGGCCAATACATCCTGTTTGTCTCTCACGGCATAATTTTCTTCAAATTGCTTAATCATCGCATCAATTTTTTTGGAAGCGGTTCTAAGTCCTTCTTCCTGTGCAAAATCTACCGTCAATGGGTAAACTCTGTCTGCAATTGATATTTTAATTTTAAGCTTTTCGTCCATGTTTTTCACTAATCTGACAGCTGTGCTATACAGTAATCAATTTCACGAATTATTGAATTTATTTTAAGCTTTGTATCTCTTTTATTGTCGTCACTGCCTAATAATGTATTGGCTATTTTGAGTGTTTCTAATTGTGCTTTTAAAGCTTCAATCTCTTTGGATTGGTTTTGTATTAACACTGCAGCATTCTTCAACTCTTTTTGCAATTCCTGATTGTTTTTTTCTAAACTTTTAATTTTTAAAAAAAGTTTTCCAATCTTATTTTCAAGAGTATCAATTATTTCTGCAATCACACTCATTATAATTCCTATTCATTACTTAATCTTACAAAGTTAGTATTCCTTTTTATTAATGCAATATTTTATTGGTTTTTTTATATTAAAATAATCAATGTTCTGGTAATCAGTTTATTGTGTTTTTGTTAAGTTTTACCTTTCAATTGGATTTAGATGTAGATGCAGCTGTCTCCAAAAATGCCTGATATTTACTTTTTAGCCCTGATCGAAACGGCATCCTTTGCTTTTTTTCTTTAGAAAAGCAAAGATATAGTGCAGAGCAGGTTCCATATTTCCAAAATGCCTTATTCTTCTGCTCCTGAAAATTAATAAAGGCAATCTGATTTGTGGGTTTTGCTTGCTTTTTTTATCTTAGCAAAAATGTATTACAGGGTATGAAGAGAAATATAAACGGATTGTAAAACCCTAATACAGTTTTCTGAAAACGGGATTTGGTAATTTCGGATGACCGATAAATAATGATTTATAACTGCATATGAAACTTTCCTTTTTTTTATTTCTATTTTCAGCTGTTCTTTTTGGTCAGGCTGAGTATCCTAAAGATTACTTTCGTCCGCCTCTTGATATTCCGCTGAAACTGTCGGGGAATTTTGGGGAATTGAGACCTAATCATTTTCATGCTGGTTTTGACATGAAAACCCTTCAAAAAGAGGGTTTAAACGTATATGCGGTGGCTGATGGATATGTTTCCAGAATTAAAATTTCTACTTTCGGTAATGGAAAGACAATTTACATCGATCATCCTAACGGATTTACTTCGGTGTACGGACATTTGCAGAGAGCAACAGATTCTATTGAAGGTTTTATAAAGTATACACATTATAAAGAGAAGTCTTTTGAGATTGAGATGTATTTTAAGCCCAATCAGCTGCCTGTTAAAAAAGGACAGCTTATAGCTCTTTCCGGTAATACAGGAGCATCTGAAGGGCCGCATCTGCATTTTGAATTTAGAGATACAAAGTCGGAGAAAATAATCAATCCGATGTTTTTTGGGTTTGATGTTCTGATGCAGGATACTAAGAAGCCGATAGTTTCCAATCTGTATGTTTATCCTTTGGATTCAAAAACAACGGTCAATCATGCCCAGCGGCGAATCCCGGTTAATTTATCACTGCAAAAAGACGGAACGTATCTGGCAGATAAAGTGTCGGCTAATGGAAAGATTGGTTTTGGAATTGCAGCTTTTGATTATGATGATGTATCGTTTAATAAAAACGGTGTTTTTAATGTGGACTTGTCTAATAATGGAAAATCTATTTTCGGATATCAATTTAATACTTATGCCTTTGATGAAATGCGTTATGTAAATGCGCTTATTGATTATTCATTTTATAAAAAAACTGGTCAGAGGATTCAAAAGCTATTTATGAATCCGCCTTATAATCTGAGTATTATAAAAAGTGATGAGTCTAAAGGTGTTATCATGCCGTCTCCAAATTTATCTAATGTATGCAGTTTAGTCGTTTCTGATTATTATGGCAATAAAACAACAATTGCCATTCCAGTCGAGTATGATTCTCTTTCTACAGTAATCGAAAAAGAACCAGCTGCAGCAAATTATGTTGTGAAAGCTGCAAAAGACTGTTTTTTTGAAAAAGACAAATGTTCTGTTTTTTTTCCTGCAGGAACATTCTATAATGATTTTGATTTAAATTTTGATGTAAAAAATAATGTACTGATAGCACATGACGATACTGTTCCAGCGCATACTAATTTTACAATTACGATGGAGAACAGCAGTTATGTAAATAATAAAGATAAAGTTTTTATAGGCAGAATATCTGGTAATGGGGTAAGTTATAATACGACCCGAGAAAAAAATAATGTTTATGAAACGAGAGTAAAGACTTTGGGACAGTACAAATTGGTTTTGGATACTGTTGCACCTGTGATTAGTATTTCAAAATCTATTGAGGGCAAAAGACTGGATGATCAAAAGGTTCTTCAGGTTCGTATTTCGGATGGTTTATCTGGAATACAATCCTATAACGGTTACCTGAATGGGAAATGGATTTTAATGGAATATGATAATAAGACCAATCTTTTGACACATTATTTCAGTGACGGAATTGCTGCTGAAGGCGATAATGAATTAAAAGTAGTTGTAGTTGATAATGTAGGTAATTCTGCTACCTTTGAGACGCATTTTCTACGAAATAAAAAACAGTAAAATTAAAACCAATTGAATATCTTTAAAACCCTGTGTTGTTTTGTTTTTTTGTGGATGGGAATGATTTCATTTGCTCAGACGGCTTTTGTTAAAGGAGTTATTCTGGATAAAAAAAATGTTCCTGTTGAAGGCGTAAATGTTATCTGCGGTGATAATGGCACTCAAACTGACGAAAAAGGTTTTTATCAGATTACTATTCCATCCAATCAAAATGTCACTGTCGAATTTACTCATGTTTCTTTAAAAAAAGCCAGCCTAAAAGTTTCGCTGCAGACCAATGAAGTATATGTCTTTAACATGTATATGAATGACCAGGAGGAACAAATGGGAGAAGTCATTATCAATAATAATAAGAAACTGGTTCAGGGAATTCTTACTTTTGAAGCTAAAGATATTCGGTTTATTCCCGGTGCAAATGCTGGTATCGAAAACGTTCTGAAAACATTACCAGGCGTAAATTCCAATAATGAACTGAGCACACAGTACAGTGTTCGTGGCGGAAATTATGACGAGAATTTGGTATATGTCAATGAAATCGAAGTGTATCGGCCTTTTTTGATACGCTCAGGACAACAGGAAGGTTTAAGTTTTGTCAATACTGATCTGGTTCAGAATATTGATTTTTCGGCAGGAGGTTTTCAGGCAAAGTATGGTGATAAAATGTCTTCCGTTTTGGATATCACTTATAGAAATCCAGCAAAGTTTGGAGCGTTGCTGGAAATGAGTTTTTTAGGAGGAAGTCTGGCTGTTGATGCTGTTTCCAAAAATAAAAAATGGTCTGCAATTACTGGAATCAGATATAGAAACAATAGTCTTCTTGTAGAGAGTCAGGAAACCCAGACAAATTATAAGCCGGTTTTTGCAGATATACAAACGAATATAAATTTTCAGGCTTCTGCCAAATGGCAGTGGAGTTTTTTAGGAAATATTTCTCAAAATAAATATTTATACGAACCGCTTACGCGCCAGACTAATTTTGGTACTGTTGATGAGCCTATGGCGCTTTCGGTTTATTATCAGGGTAAGGAGAAAGATTTGTATAATACTTATTTTGGTGCTTTAAAAGCAGCATATCAGGTGAATGATTCCTTTTCGTTGAAATTTATTGGATCTGTTTTTCATACTATTGAACAGGAATATTTTGATATTTATGCTCAGTACAGATTAGGCGAAGTGGATACAAATATCGGTTCTGATACGTATGGTGATATTCAGTTTTCAAGAGGAATAGGATCTCAGCTCAATCATGCCCGTAATGATCTGGATGCTTTAATCGCTAATTTAGAAGTAAAAGGCTTAAATAACTGGAAAGAAAATCAAATTGAATGGGGAGTTAAATATACCAGAGAATCCATCCGTGACCGGATTTCAGAATGGGAAGTGATTGATTCGGCAGGGTTTTCGATAAGACCGCCAATTGTTCTGCCTAAAAATGATGAACCGTATCAGCCTTATTCAGGACTTTTAATTCCATATCAGTCAGTAAAAGCAGTTAATTTTACTAACATTGACCGTTTTTCGGCTTATGCACAATGGGGGAGAAAGGATAATCTGGGGTCAAACGAGATTTGGTACAATTTAGGTGTGCGGTCGCAAAGCTGGGAAGTTTCGGGAGACAATCTAAACGGTAAGTTTCAGACAGTTTTTAGCCCAAGAGCACAATTTGCCATAAAGCCGGATTGGAAAAAAGAAATGCTTTTCAGGCTAACTATAGGCGTTTATAACCAGCCTCCATTTTATAGAGAATTAAGAGATTATGATGGTGTAGTCCAGCCTGATACCAAAGCACAAAAATCACTTAATGTAGTTTTAGGAAATGAATATAGTTTCAAAATAAAGGAACGCCCTTTTAAATTGGTTACTGAAGCCTATTATAAAACGATGACCGATGTAAATCCTTATACGGTTGATAATGTCAGAATAAGATATGCCGCCAATAATAGCGCTGTGGCTTATGTGCAGGGTTTGGATTTAAGGCTCAATGGTGAGTTTGTTCCGGGAACCGATTCTTGGATTAGTTTTGGGTATCTGAAAACTGAAGAGAATATTGATAATAAAGGATATATTGCCAGACCAACTGACCAACGGCTGAAATTTGGACTTTTATTTCAGGATTATATGCCAAAGATTCCAAGCCTGAAACTGTATCTGAATTTGGTTTACAATACAGGACTGCCGGGAGGTTCGCCTTCTTATGCTGATCCGTATTTGTACCAAAACCGACTGAAGGATTACCGCCGTGCTGATATTGGTTTTTCCAAAGTGTTTATAGATCAGAAAGGGGGTATGTCCAACAGAAAGTTTTTTAAGAATTTTAAAGAATTGGCACTGGGTTTTGAAATTTTTAATCTTTTCAATAATCAAAATGCGATTACGAATACTTGGGTTCGCGATGTATATACTAAAACAGAATATGCAATTCCGAATTATATGACCACACGGGTCTTTAACTTGAAGCTGAATGTAAGATTGTAATCAGTTTTACGACGGTTCGTCCGAATAAATCTGCTGTATATTTTTTTCGCTTTTTTAAAAATGATTACATTTGAGTTTATTTTAAATAGTAAAATATTATGAGAGGATCACATTTCGCCTTTATTGGGATTTCACTTTTGCTTTTGGCAAGCTGTAAAAAAGAAGATGTTGAAAAACCGAAAGTGAGTTATGATGCGTCAAAAGTGGCAAAAGGATCTGTGAAGGTTGATTCTGCTCAAATAAAAATTGCCGATCTGCCAATACAAATGGAAGGAACCAATTATTTGATTCATCCCGTGGGAGATTTGAACGTGTATGAAAAAGGGCCAAAAACCAAATATGGTTCTTCGAGTGTGAATGATGTGAGTTTTACGATATCAAATGCTTCGGAGAATGAAATTACAGGTTATCTGCAGAATCTTAAATTTCAAAAAATAGGTTCCGATTCGATAAAAGCGCTGACGGACAAACCTGTTTTAATTCAGACCGCAACTTACCTAAAAGATGTTTCAGCTAAAATCAAGAGACAGATTATGGTATATTCGATGATGGATATGGACACCAACAAAGATGGGAAGTTAGATGTAAGTGATATTACGACTTTGTACCTGAGCGATAGCAGCGGAGAAAATTTCACCAAAGTTTCACCAGATTTTCAAGAACTTATTGACTGGGATTTGATTGAATCCCAAAAACGTCTGTATTTTAGAACTGTTGAGGATACTAATAAAAACGGAAAATTCGACAGTAAAGATGTAGTGCACTACAATTACATCGATTTGACAAATAAAGACTGGAAAGTGGAGAGTTATAATCCGATTTAAATTTTCATCGTTAATTTTTTTTTTACAATTAAGATATTAAGAAAATTATGTCTCGTTCTTCTTAAAATTTTAATGTCTTAATGGTTTAAAAATTAGTGTCGAAAAACCTAAATCAAAATATCGCTCTCTAAATCTGATTTTTCGATTTGAAAATCAAACCCCAGCTGTTTTACCAGTTGAATCACCAGATTTTTATACCAATTCTCTGATTTTGGATGAATGTAGATTCGCTCAATCAATTGGCTGATGTCAATATTAATTTTCAAACCGTCATTTAATTTGATGTTACTGTCGGTCACGTCAGTAATGATACGGACTTCACGTTCGTACTGAAAGCTTTTTCGTTTGAATAGAAAAGGGAAAAACATGTCGTCAAACGGAATGTATTCTTTTTTGTAATCAATGTAATTGACTTCACCGATATACTGTTTGTAATTGTTTTCGGGATGAAGCGATTCCTGAAGCCTTTTTACTGTAGATTGTATGGCCAGTCCTTCGCTGTTTTGGGTAAAAATCTGCCACATGGCAAAGGATTCGTATTCATTGATATGCCAGCTGCTTACAGCTACTTTTTCCCGATGTGTTTTGTAGTAATTTAGAAAATCGGGATTGTCTATAGAGAGTTTCTTGATTTCCTCAAATGTAGGTTCGCTAAAAGTACCTTCGTACTGATCTTCAAATTTATCCGAACGCGACATAAATAATTTTCGTGAAAGCAATAAATCCAAAAACTTCGACAAGTCCAGATATTTCCATACGATGGTATCTGGATCTTGCGGAAGTTTTATGTTGGGATTGTTGAGGTACATAATTATAAATCTAATATTGTTGAGGTTTAAGAGGTTTAAACGTTTAAAGTTAATTTCCGTTTAAGCTTTAAACGATATTGAATTTTTAAGTCCTTAAACAATTCTAAAACTTCTAGATTATTCCAGCGACTGCATCGTCACTAATTTGTTATATGCACCATCCATTGCAATGAGTTCTTCGTGAGTTCCCTGCTCTACAATCTTTCCTTTTTTCATTACCACGATTTTATCTGCTTTTTGAATGGTCGAAAGGCGGTGAGCGATCACGATCGAAGTTCTGTTCTGCATCATATTTTCGAGTGCCACCTGTACAAATTTTTCGCTTTCAGTGTCCAAAGCAGATGTAGCTTCATCCAGAATCATAATCGGAGGATTTTTTAGGACGGCACGGGCAATAGAAAGTCTTTGTTTTTGACCGCCGGAAAGTTTATTACCGCTGTCGCCAATATTGGTATAGATTCCAAGAGGTAAATCTTGGACAAATTCATAAGCATTGGCAATTTTCAAAGCTTCTATAATTTCGTCATCGGATGCGTCCAGTTTTCCTAAAGCGATATTTGCTTTGATAGTGTCATTAAATAAAATACTGTCTTGGGTTACCAGTCCCATCAAACCGCGTAGGGACTGCAGATTCAAGTCTTTTATTGCAATTCCGTCAATCGAAATCGTTCCTTCATGAACATCATAAAAACGGGTCAGTAAATTAGCAATAGTACTTTTTCCGCTTCCGGACTGTCCCACAAGAGCAACAGTTTGTCCTTTTTTTACTGTAAGTGAAAAATCTTTTAGAACGTTTTCATCTTCATATTTAAAATTGATATTCTGAATTGCAATTTCCGAATCGAAAGTGTTTTTCTCTATCGCATCATCTTTGCTGGTTATTGTATTTTCCTGATCTAAAATCTCTAAAACACGTTCTGCTGCAGCATTCCCTCTTTTTACTCCGTATGAAGCTTTGGAAATTGCTTTTGCAGGAGTTAGAATGTTGTAAGCTAGTCCCATGTAGACAATAAAGGTAGCGCCTTCTAAAGTTTTATCAATTAGAACTAATTGACCTCCGTACCAAAGTAATATGGCAATTACAGTAATTCCCATAAATTCACTGGCAGGTGATGCTAAGTTCTGGCGATTGCCAATGCCGTTTGATAAAGAAAAAAAGCGTTCTGTTGAATTTTGAAAAACGGTATTGAAATAGTTTTCAGAATTATATCCTTTTACGACCTTCAATCCGCCGATAGTTTCCTCTATAGTAGACAAAAAAGTACCTTGTTCCTGCTGCGCTTTTGTTGATTGTTTTTTAAGCTGCTTTCCAATCAATGAAATGATATATCCTGAGATTGGAATAAAAATAAAAACGAATATGGTTAGCTGAGGGCTAAGAAACAGCATAGCAATTATAGTGAAAATTATGGTAAGAGGTTCTTTTACAATAAGTTCTAATATGGCTAAAAATGAATTTTGCACCTCATTTACATCGGCAGAAATTCTTGAAATAACATCTCCTTTTCTTTTTTCAGAATAAAAAGCTAATGGCAGTTCCAGTGTTTTTTTATACAAAGCATTCCGCATATCCCTTAAAACACCATTTCGTAAAAAAGTGATAAAAAACATAGCTAAATAATCGGCTAAGTTTTTTAATAAAAAGATCGAAATAATAATAGCGACCATGATGGACAAAACATAACCAGAATCATGGGTTTCTTTGGTAGTCGTAATATAATAACTTAAATAATTTTCGCCATATTCTTTAATTTCCAGAATGCTGTTAAGTACAGGTTTTACTGTGTTTTTCTTTGTTTTGTCAAACAATACCTGAAGCATTGGGGCTAATGCCACAAAAGAAAGAGTGCTAAAAAGGGCATACAATACATTAAAAAAAATATTTAAGAAGACATATTTTTTATATGGATATATGAAAGGAACTATTTTTTTGAAACTGCTCATTATTTAAGTTGTTATTTAGGCATTAAAACCCGGCAGTTTAATAAAAATGCCGGGTTTGTTTTTATTTAAAGCAATAGTTTTTAGCTTAATTGCATTGCAGTAATTATATTTTTGATTTTTTCGTCCAATACCTTTTCAACTTTAGTGAAATTTTCAACCGAATCCAGTTCAGTTTTTACACTGATGTAGAATTTAATCTTCGGCTCTGTTCCGCTTGGTCTTGCACAAATTTTAGAACCATCTTCAGTGTAATAAATTAGCACATCAGCTTTTGGCATATCGATAGTTTCCTCTTCGCCAGTAAATAAATTTTTAGCAACAGATGATTTGTAATCTTCAACCATTACCACTCTTTGTCCGTTAATTTCTTTCAATGGATTTTCACGCAAAGAAATCATCATTTTATTGATTTCTGCTAATCCTTCCATTCCTTTTTTGGTAAGCGAAATTAAATGTTCTTTGTAAAAACCGTGTTCTACATATAACTCTAGTAATTTTTTGTAAACGGTGCTTCCGTTAGCTTTGGCCTGCGCAGCTAATTCGCAGATTAATAAAGTGGCAGCAACTGCATCTTTATCGCGTACTGCATCGCCTACCATATATCCAAAACTTTCTTCTCCGCCGCCAATGAATTCTAATTCTGGGAAATCCTTGATCATTTTGGCAATCCATTTGAAACCTGTCAGACCAACTTTAAATCCAACTTCATAAGCCGAAGCCAATTCCATTATCATTGGTGTAGAAACAATGGTTGAACCAACGAATTGTTTTCCGTTGATTTTTCCAGCTTTTTTCCATTCTTCCAATAAAAATGCGGTCATCAAAATCATAGTTTGATTTCCGTTTAATAAAATCATTTTGCCTTCATTGTTACGAACAGCAACACCTAGACGGTCACAGTCAGGATCAGTTCCGATAACAATATCCGAATTGGTTTTGTCTGCTAATGCTAATGCCAGTGTTAAAGCTTCTGGTTCTTCAGGATTTGGAGATTTTACAGTCGGAAAATCACCATTTGGGACTCTTTGTTCTTCAACAATATTTACATTTTTATATCCCGCTTGTGCAAAAGTTTCAGGAACAGCAGTAATAGAAGTTCCGTGTAGTGAAGTAAATACAATATTTAAGTTGTCTTTTGCTTCCTGTGATGTTCCAAAACTCGCATTCTCAATAGTAGATTTGATGAATGCCTGATCAACTTCTGCATCTATATATTGAATCAAATCTTCATTTGCATCAAATTTGATTTGGCTGTAGTTTAATTTTTCAATTGTATTGATAATATCTCCGTCCTGCGGAGGAACAATCTGTCCGCCGTCTTCCCAATAAACTTTGTAACCGTTATATTCTGGAGGATTGTGTGATGCTGTTAATACAATGCCGCATTGACAGCCTAAATATTTAAGAGCAAAAGATAATTCTGGAGTAGGTCTTAAGTCCGAAAATAAGTAAACCTGTATACCATTTGCAGAAAAAACATCGGCAACCACTTTTGCTAATGATTTACTGTTATGACGGCAGTCAAAAGCAATAACTGTTTTTAATGGCTGGTTTGGGAAAACTTTATGCAGATAATCAGATAATCCCTGAGTACTTTTTCCAAGCGTATATTTATTGATGCGGTTATTTCCAACACCCATTACACCGCGCATTCCGCCTGTTCCAAATTCCAGGTTTTTATAAAAGCTTTCTTCTAAATCTTTTGGCGAAGTTGTCATTAATTCCTTTACGGCAACTTGAGTTTCATTATCAAACGTAGGTGTTAACCATTCGTTTACAGCGTCTAAAATGTTTTGTGCTATGTGCATTATATATTTAGTTTAAATTATTAATCTGTTTTACTCCTCCTCTCCGAGGGAGAGGGGGCTGGGGGTGAGGTTTTTAAAAATTCACCTCAGTCGATACTTTATAACGCTCTTCATTGTTTTTGGTTCTCAAAATAATTTCTCCAAGAAAACCTGCCAAAAACAATTGAGTTCCCAAAATCATTGTTGTCAATGCGATGTAAAACCAAGGATTATTAGTTACCAGGCTGTAGCGCATTCCCATATACATATGATACAGTTTTGAAACTCCAATATATCCAGCTGAGAAAAAACCAAATATAAACATGAATGATCCTATCGCGCCAAATAAATGCATCGGTCTTTTTCCAAATCTGGAAAGAAACCAAATCGTTATTAAGTCCAAGAAACCATTGATGAAACGCTCCATTCCAAATTTGGTTTCACCATATTTTCTTGCCTGATGCTGTACCACTTTTTCACCGATTTTTCCAAAACCTGCATTTTTGGCCAAAACAGGAATATATCGGTGCATTTCGCCTGATACTTCAATGTTTTTTACCACTACATTTTTGTAGGCTTTCAGTCCGCAGTTAAAATCATTCAGTTCAACTCCAGATGTTTTTCGGGCAGCCCAGTTAAATAATTTTGAAGGGATATTTTTGGCGACAACTGAATCGTAGCGTTTCTTTTTCCAGCCTGAAACCAGGTCGTATTTTTCTTTGGTAATCATTTCATATAACTCAGGAATCTCGTCTGGGCTGTCCTGCAGATCAGCATCCATAGTGATGATCACATCGCCTTTTGCCTTAGCAAAACCGGCGTGCAGAGCTTGTGATTTCCCAAAATTTTTCATGAATTGAATCCCTTTTACATTAGGATTCTCAGCAGCAAATCCCGAAATAATATTCCAGGATTCATCTGTACTTCCGTCATCCAGAAAAATGATTTCATAACTATAATTGTTAGATTTCATTACCGAAATAATCCAAGTGTACAATTCTTGTAAGGATTCCTCTTCGTTTAGAAGGGGTATGAGTATGGATAAATTCATTAATTTAGAAGCTTTGTGTTTTTTCGTTTTTTATTACTACACCAACAATTAGAGAATAAAGCAAACCAAAGAAAGAATACATGACTAATGTTACTGGTAAAACAATTAGGGGATTCATGAATTTTTTAACCATTGAAAGTCCCATTTCAAGCTGTTCACTTGACATGTTTGGGTCTTTTGCAAGCATACCTTCTTTTGTGATAGATATCATTTCATCAATAAATTCAGGGAAAATGTAATTAAAAATAATATTAAAAACGGCGTACACAAGTGCAGCAATAAAAGTTATAGATACTCCTGTTTTAAGACTTTCACTAAGTGTTATAAAACCGTTGTTGATGTTTTTTTTATAATTTGTACAGCCTAGGTATATGAACAAAAGAGGCAGTAAAATGTAATTAGATATATTTACAATTGTTCCAACACTAGTGTTAACTAATGATTTCATCCCAACTAAGTACATAATTACGAATTCTAAAACCATTATGACGCCGAATAAAACACCATACAAAACACCAGATTTGGCTGGCGATACATTATTTTCCATAGAGACTGTTTTAATTAATCCACAAATATAACAATTCCCAATATAATGGGCATGTATAAAATGATTTTTACGGTCATATAAAAAAAGTTAGACAAAGGTTTGTATATTAAAAAATAAATGTAAATTTGCAAACTCAAAATAATATTGTAAAAAACAAAAAGTTATGATGTGTTTATACCTTTTCTGTTAGAAGAAAAGCTTCAAGACAAATTATAGCCAAACAAATAAAAAAAAAGATTCAAGATGAAAAAAGGTGTACACCCAGAAAATTACAGATTAGTTGCTTTTAAAGACATGTCAAACGACGATGTTTTTATTACTAAATCTACTGCTGAGACAAGAGAAACTATTATTCATGAAGGTGTTGAATATCCAGTTGTAAAAATGGAGATTTCTAGAACTTCTCACCCTTTTTACACAGGTAAATCTAAACTTATCGATACTGCAGGACGTATTGATAAATTCAAAACTAAATACGCTAAACACGCTAAATAATTTCAGCTGTTTTCAAATAAATCAGAAGCCTCGCAATTTGCGGGGCTTTTTTTATGAAAATCACTCTCCTTTCTTTTACCGCGGGATAGCAGGACTAAGTAAAAATTAAAAATAATTGTAACTTTGTACTGATAACCAAATCACATTTTAACAATTTACAATCTAATTTATGAACTATATACTTTTTGACGGCCCTGCTCGAAATGCTTTGTTGCCCTTTACTTTTACACGCCCTGTCGCCGATATTTTGGTTGGTATTATGACAATCCGTCAAAAATGGGAAGCATATTTAAGAACTACAACTACAACGGTTACAGAGGAATATTTGTCAGAGAAGTTCCCAATGGTTGAGCTGGAGGAAAATGTAATGATTAATGCTTCTTTTCTGCCCAATACTATTTTAGCAGAAATGGTTAGTAATCTTGGACCTAATCAGGCCATTTTCAAAGGGGATGATGTTATTGCTTTTTATGCAGACGATCAGCAGGAAGTAGATTTTGATACTTATGAGATTCTGGAATATAATGAAGACTGCATAACTATTGAGAATACTTGGGAGATTTTTTCTAAAAATGATTTGGCTATCCGTGAAGATTTTGAGTTTTTGACAGAAGACAGGAAATCTCAGCCCATTCCTTCAAGCGTAAACGCTATTGCACCTGAAAATATTTTCATAGAAGAGGGAGCTAAATTGGAATTTGTAACCTTGAATGCTTCGACTGGTCCTATATATATAGGTAAGAATACTGAAATTATGGAAGGTACTATCATTCGCGGGCCATTCGCTTTATGTGAAAACGCTCAGGTAAAAATGGGAGCCAAAGTATACGGAGCTACTACAGTCGGTCCTTATTCCCGAATTGGAGGCGAGGTAAAAAATGCTGTTCTTTTTGCTTATTCTAATAAAGGGCATGATGGTTTTCTTGGGGATTCTGTGCTGGGAGAATGGTGTAATATCGGGGCAGACAGTAATAATTCTAATTTGAAAAACAACTATGAAGAAGTGAAGTTGTGGAGCTATGAAACCGAAAGTTTTGCTAAAACAGGTCTTCAGTTCTGCGGATTGATGATGGGGGATCACAGTAAATGCGGTATCAATACAATGTTCAATACAGGAACCGTGGTAGGGGTGAGCGCTAATATTTTTGGAAGCGGTTTTCCACGCAATTTTGTTCCAAGTTTTTCTTGGGGCGGTGCAGCGGGATTTACTACTTATGTTACCAAAAAAGCTTTTGAAACCGCAAGATTAGTAATGAGCCGTAGAAATGTGGGTTTTGATGAAAAAGAAGCTGCAATCTTAGAACATATTTTTGAAGAGTCAAAAAAATGGAGGAAAGAATAATGTGTCAATGAGATAGTCAGTTAATTAGATAATTGAAATATTGCTCCGCAAAGTTAAGCTTTGCGGAGTTTTTTTGTTTAAAAAGCTTTTTGTTCTTAGGGAGAATTATCTAATTATCTAATTGCCAAATTCTCTAATTAAATCTATCTTTGCACCTTCAAAAAAATGGGTAATCAAATAAACGATTAACCGATTAAACGAATTCACAGAAAATAATGATTACAATTAACGATATTTCGGTTCAATTTGGAGGAACGACACTTTTTAGTGATGTTTCTTTTGCAATAAATGAAAATGACAAGATTGCTCTTATGGGTAAGAATGGTGCTGGTAAATCAACACTTTTGAAAATTATTGCTGGGGAAGGAAAACCATCTACGGGAAGCGTTTCTGTTCCGAAAGAAGCTGTTGTTGCTTATCTGCCTCAGCATTTATTGACTAAAGATGGGGCTACAGTGATGGAGGAAGCGTCAAAAGCGTTTGGCGAAATCTTTAAAATGAAAGCTGAAATCGATGAAATCAATGAACAATTGACTGTTCGTACTGATTATGAAAGTGATGCGTACATGAAATTAATCGAAAGAGTTTCGGACTTAAGCGAGAAATTTTATGCAATTGAAGAAGTAAATTATGAAGCTGAAGTAGAGAAAATTTTAATAGGGCTTGGTTTTGAAAGAGAAGATTTTACACGTCAGACTTCTGAATTTTCAGGAGGCTGGAGAATGAGAATCGAATTGGCTAAAATTCTTTTGAAAAAACCAGATTTAATTTTACTGGATGAGCCTACAAACCACATGGATATCGAGAGTATTCAATGGCTGGAGGATTTCCTGATTAATTCTGCGAAAGCGGTTGTGGTAATTTCACACGACAGGGCTTTTGTCGATAATATTACCAATCGTACTATTGAAGTGACAATGGGACGTATTTATGATTATAAAGCAAAATATACTCATTATTTAGAGTTAAGAAAAGACCGTCGTATTCACCAGCAGAAAGCGTATGATGAGCAGCAGAAAATGATTGCTGATAACAGAGCTTTTATTGACAGATTTAAGGGTACATTTTCTAAAACAGATGCCGTTCAATCACGTGTAAAAATGCTGGAAAAATTAGTTATTGTTCAGGTTGATGAGGTTGATACTTCAGCTTTACGGTTGAAATTCCCGCCCGCAGCACGTTCTGGACAATATCCTGTTATTGTAAAAGAAATGTCGAAATCGTATGGCGATCATGTGGTTTTCAAAGATGCCAACATTGTAATTGAAAGAGGCCAGAAGGTGGCTTTTGTTGGTAAAAACGGAGAAGGAAAATCAACAATGATCAAAGCTATCATGAAGGAATTTGCTCCTGACAGCGGTTCTGTAGAAATTGGTCATAACTCTCAAATAGGCTATTTTGCACAAAATCAAGCGGCTTTATTGGATGAAAACGCTACTATTTTTGAGACTATAGATGATATTGCTGTTGGGGATGTTAGAACACAGATAAAAAACATCCTTGGAGCTTTCATGTTCCATGGAGATGATATAACTAAGAAAGTTAAGGTGCTTTCAGGAGGAGAAAAAACACGTTTGGCAATGATTAAATTATTGCTTGAGCCAGTGAATCTGCTGATTCTCGATGAGCCTTCGAATCACCTGGATATGAAAACTAAAGATATTATTAAGGATGCCTTGCGTGATTTTGACGGAACTTTGATTTTAGTTTCTCATGATCGTGATTTCCTTGATGGACTGGCTACAAAAGTTTTTGAATTTGGAAACAAACGTGTTGTAGAACATTTCGAAGATATTACTGGTTTCTTGGCGCACAAGAAAATGGACAGCATGAAAGAAATTGAAAAATAAATTTTAGGTTAAAAAATGAAAGAGGCTGTTTTTTGTAAACAGTCTCTTTTTTTATATGCGTATTCCAGGAGGAAGCAGCTCTTTGTAAATTGGATTTTTTTTAAAGAAAGCGACAATTTTTGGATGAATTGGAACAACTTTTAGCTTTTTCTCAATGGCAGATTCCATTATGTTTTTTAGAAAGTGAGAAATAAATTCTTCATCATTATGGTTTTCCGGAGTATTAATTTTGGTTAAAAATATTTTTTTCTCCTGAAAAGAATATTCTACGGCTATTATGCCGGTTTTTGTTTTTGTTTCAAATTGTCGGGCAAAAGTATTGTCTTTAATTTCTATTTTTGTAAGAGCTTCCATGTTTTTTTAATTGATGCAAAAGCAGTTCGTATTTTTGAGATATTTTATTTGTATTTGGTACATCTTTTGAGTTAAATAGTGCTTTCTAAATGATGTTTGCTGCGATGCTGTGCTGATTTATACAGTTGCGAACAAAATTGGTGCAAAGGTAATGATTTGATATACAGTAAAAAAGGTTTTTGGTGACAACTTGCTAGTGTGCTGTTGGATGTGCTTTGCTTTGTGGGAAAAACAGGAGAAATTTAAAAGTTATTGAATTATTTTTTTAAGTATGAGTAAAGTTCCAGTTTATTTTATGCCGGGTTTAGCAGCCAGTACTGCTATTTTTGAAAGGATAAAGCTTCCTGAGTTAGAATTTGAGATGTTTTTTCTGGAATGGGAAATTCCATTAGAGCGGGAAACTTTGCAGGATTATGCCAAGAGAATGACAGAGAAGATAAAACATGAAAATCCAGTTTTGATAGGAGTTTCTTTTGGAGGTATTTTGGTTCAGGAAATGGCTCGTTTTATTCCGGTGCGGAAAGTTGTAATTATTTCGAGTGTAAAAAGCAATCTTGAATTTCCTAAAAGAATGGTTTTGGCCAAAAGTACAAAGGCTTATAAACTGATTCCTTTGAATCTGGTTCAAAATATTGATAGTCTTACTAAATTTTCATTTGGAAAAAAAGTAAATGAAAGACTCAAATTATATGAAAAGTTTCTGTCAGTAAGGGATAAGCGGTATCTGGACTGGGCAATCGAGCAGGTGATTTTATGGGAGAGGACAGAATGTAATCCTGATGTGGTTCATATTCATGGAGATGCCGATACTGTTTTTCCGATTAAAAATATTAAAGGCTGTACAGTGGTAAAAGGCGGGACGCATGCTATGATTATTGCTAAATACAGATGGCTTAATGCAAATCTGCCCCGGATTATTTTAGGGCGGTGAGATATAATATAGGTTTTAAATACATATTATTAATTTGTCGTAAAGCTTTTGTTTTTAGGTGCTGACTTAACAAGGTTTTCGTTAATGTCTTTGCTGAAGTAATTATAGCTGGTAATAATCGCTTCTTTTATAGGTGTTTTTAATTTGATTATATTTTCAAAATGTTTAATGTTGACTACGTTTTTATTCTCATCAATAAATATTGAGGTGGGAAAACCTAAAGTATGTTTAACTGTAGAGATTATATGTGAATCTCTGGCGTAATATTCATTTGCATAACATACTTTTATATAGTCATTAAATTTATTGGCAATATTTTTTATATCATTTTTTTTGTCCCAAAAAACGACAATGAACTGCAGGTCTCTGCGGTGTTCTTTTGCTAGGATGTTTAGGGCTGGAATTTCACCTTTTGGGATTACACACCATGATGCGTATGTAATGATGAATATAGGTTTACTGATTCTATTGATTTTTACGTTTTTTTCTTTGTAAACTTTAAGATTAAAATCATCAAATTTTGTTCCGATTAGTTTTGTTTTTACTAATGAATCAAAAAGTTTTTTGCCTTCCGCTATATCGTTGCTTTCGTATGCTTTGTTTGAAGCCTTTTTATAAGGATTGATGTTCTCTTTTATAGCGTCAGTGAAATACACAATTGTATCTTGACTGTATGAGAAATGCAGGCTGAAAAAAAACAGTAAAGTAAGTAAAGTCTTGTACATAAAATATTAGTATATAGGGCTTTGGCAAAAATAAAAATGTTCATAACATTTTGATAACTTAGTCGACTAACGGTAAATAAATCCGTTTATATAGCTTAAAGGTATAAAAAAAAGCGTTCTAATAGATTTTAGAACGCTTTTTTGTAAATAAAATTGCAGAAGTTATATTTTTTTCATCTGCTCTTTCATCATTGCAATCTGCTCTTTAAGCATGTTTTGTTTGTCCAGCTTTTTTGCTTCATTTAATAGAGCGGTAGCTTCAAGTTTTCTTCTGCGGGACATTGCAACGCCGGCAAGGTTTAATTTAGCAACTGCTAAATCCATATCCATAGATAAACCAAGTTCGATTGCTTTTTTGAAATGTTTTTCAGCTTGATTGATGTTAGTCTGAGAAAGCATAATTCCATGTAAATAGTTGAAATATCCCTGCTGTTTTCTGACTAAGGCAGTTTCTGGATTTTTGATGTAGGCTAACCATTTTTTTGCTCCTTCAAAGTCTTGTTTTCTTAGTTTTAAGAACGCAAGCAGTATAAATTCGTTTTTAAAGTAAAGAAAAATTGGAATTGCAGTCAATAATATAAGGAAGATTCCGTTTCCAACAGAGTCATCGATAATTTCGTAAACACCAGCGGCTACAAGAAGTCCGGCTAGTATAAGTTTTATAATTTTATTAAACATAATTGATGTATATTTGTGTCTGCAAATATAGTAAAAGGATTTAAAAATATTTTTTAAAAACTACTTGCCAGAAAAAAAAGTCTTTGTATATTTGCACTCGGTTTTGAAATAAGCAAAACTGAAAAATAAACTGATACTATAATTAAGATTTAAATATACAAAGCAATGAGCAAAAGAACGTTTCAACCATCGAAAAGAAAAAGAAGAAATAAACACGGATTTATGGATAGAATGGCTTCAGCTAATGGAAGAAAAGTTCTAGCGCGCAGAAGAGCTAAAGGAAGACATAAATTGACTGTTTCTAGTGAACCTAGACACAAAAAATAATGTTTGAATAAACATCTATAAGGCGTTACTTTTTTTAGTATCGCCTTTTTTTATACCCAAGCGGTACTGCTGTATAAAAGTTTGATATTTGATTTTTCCTAACAAATTTCAAGCTGTAAGTGATAAAAATATAACTCCAATAATAAGAAAAATGCCAAAAGACACATCCATTAAGTCCGTTTTAATAATAGGTTCAGGTCCGATTGTAATTGGTCAAGCATGCGAATTCGATTATGCTGGATCCCAATCTGCCCGTTCGATCCGTGAAGAAGGAATTGAAGTAATTTTAATTAACTCCAATCCAGCTACAATTATGACAGATCCTTCAATGGCGGATCATGTTTATTTGAAACCCTTAACAACAAAGTCAATTATTGAAATTCTAAAGGAGCATCCGCAGATTGATGCAGTTTTGCCAACAATGGGTGGGCAGACTGCTTTGAATTTATGCTTGGAGGCTGATGAAAAAGGTATTTGGCAGGATTTTGGGGTAAGAATGATTGGTGTTGATGTTAACGCTATCAATATTACTGAAGATAGAGAGCAGTTCAAACAATTGCTTCAAAAAATAAATGTTCCAACTGCACCTGCAAAAACTGCTACTTCTTTCTTGGAAGGAAAAGAAATAGCGCAGGAATTTGGATTCCCATTAGTAATTCGTCCATCTTTTACTCTTGGAGGAACTGGAGCGGCGTTTGTACATACTAAAGAAGAGTTTGACGAAAAACTGACTTACGGATTAGAAATGTCACCTATTCATGAAGTTTTGATTGATAAAGCTTTAATAGGATGGAAAGAATATGAATTAGAGCTGTTGAGAGATAAAAATGACAACGTTGTAATCATTTGTTCGATCGAAAATATGGACCCGATGGGAATCCATACTGGAGATTCAATCACTGTAGCACCAGCGATGACATTGTCTGATACAACTTTCCAAAAATTACGTGACTACGCCATCTTAATGATGAGAAGTATCGGAAACTTTGCAGGAGGCTGTAACGTACAGTTCGCAGTTTCGCCAGACGAAAAAGAAGATATTGTTGCGATTGAAATCAATCCACGTGTGTCCCGTTCATCAGCTTTGGCTTCAAAAGCTACGGGGTACCCAATTGCAAAAATTGCTTCTAAACTGGCTTTAGGATATAATCTTGATGAATTACAAAACCAGATTACAAAATCAACATCTGCTTTATTCGAGCCGACTTTGGATTATGTAATCGTAAAAATACCACGCTGGAACTTTGATAAATTTGAAGGAGCTGACAGAACCTTGGGACTTCAGATGAAATCTGTAGGTGAGGTAATGGGAATTGGACGTTCGTTCCAAGAAGCTTTGCACAAAGCTACACAATCATTGGAAATCAAAAGAAATGGTCTTGGTGCCGACGGAAAAGGATACACAAACTACGAGCAGATTATCGAGAAACTAACTTTTGCAAGCTGGGATCGTGTTTTTGTAATTTATGATGCCATCGCGATGGGAATTCCATTGAGCCGCATTCACGAAATCACAAAAATTGATATGTGGTTCTTGAAACAATATGAAGAGCTTTATACTTTGGAAAAAGAAATTTCAAACTATAAGGTTTCTAATTTACCAAAAGAACTTTTGCTTGAAGCAAAACAAAAAGGTTTTGCCGACAGACAGATCGCTCACATGATGAACTGTCTGGAAAGCGAAGTTCATGCTTTGCGTATGTCAATGGATATTAACCGTGTATTTAAATTGGTTGATACCTGTGCTGCAGAGTTTCAGGCAAAAACACCTTATTATTACTCTACTTTTGAGGCTGAAATTGAAAAAGCTAACGGAGAACGTTATGTAGACAATGAAAGTATTGTTACCGATAAAAAGAAAATAATAGTTCTTGGTTCTGGACCAAACAGAATCGGACAGGGAATCGAGTTTGATTACTCTTGCGTACACGGAGTTCTTGCTGCAAAAGAATGCGGCTATGAAACCATCATGATTAACTGTAATCCTGAAACGGTTTCGACAGATTTTGATACAGCTGATAAATTATACTTCGAACCAGTTTTCTGGGAACATATTTATGATATCATACAACACGAAAAACCAGAAGGTGTTATCGTTCAGTTAGGAGGGCAGACAGCTTTGAAACTGGCTGAAAAATTGTCGAAATACGGAGTAAAAATTATAGGAACAAGTTTTGATGCTTTGGATTTAGCCGAAGACAGAGGCCGTTTCTCAGATTTATTAACAGAATTGCATATTCCTTTCCCGAAATTCGGAATTGCTGAAACGGCTGACGAAGCTTCAGCTTTAGCAGATACTTTAGATTTTCCATTATTGATTCGTCCTTCTTATGTACTAGGAGGTCAGGGAATGAAAATCGTAATCAACAAAAAAGAATTAGAAGAGCATGTTATCAACTTACTGAAGCAGATTCCAGGTAACAAATTGCTTTTAGACCATTATTTGGCTGGAGCAATCGAAGCCGAAGCAGATGCAATTTGTGATGCTGACGGTAATGTGTATATCATCGGAATTATGGAGCATATCGAACCTTGCGGTGTTCACTCAGGGGATAGTAATGCTACTCTGCCTCCTTTTAACTTAGGTGAATTCGTAATGCAGCAAATAAAAGACCACACCTTTAAAATAGCTAAAGCTTTAAAAACGGTTGGTTTAATCAATATTCAGTTTGCGATAAAAGACGATACAGTTTATATCATCGAAGCAAATCCTAGAGCATCCCGTACGGTTCCGTTTATTGCAAAAGCATACGGAGAGCCTTATGTGAACTATGCTACCAAAGTAATGTTAGGTGAGAAAAAAGTAACCGATTTTGATTTCAATCCTAAATTGAATGGATATGCGATCAAACAGCCGGTTTTCTCTTTCAGTAAGTTCCAAAATGTAAACAAAGCATTAGGACCTGAGATGAAATCAACAGGAGAAAGTATCTTGTTTATCGAAGACCTGAAAGACGACCAATTCTATGAATTGTACTCTAGAAGAAAAATGTACTTGAGTAAATAAGACTCAAATCCTGACAATAAAAAAGCCTCGAAAACGAGGCTTTTTTTGTTAAGGTTTTATTCTGACTATTTTATCGTCTTTAACAATAACTAATTCGCTATTTGCTTTTCTCTTGAATTCTATTAACTTTTCGTAAACCAGATTCATTCCATCGACAATTTTTTGTTGATTTTGAGACCTTTTATATTCTTTCATTCCAATATTTTTTTAAATTAAAAAATTATTTTCGCTTAAGATTTTTATTTCGGTTTCTAACGATTTTTCAGCAATTAATTCTGGCGCTCCAAATGAATTATCAAAAATAAGGACTTCATCTGCAATTTCAAGATAAATTTCAAAAAGGTTTTTAATTCCGTTTACATATCTGCGTTTGATGACTTCGGTTTCTATGTTATGACCGCCTTCTGAAACTTTTGATTTGACACGTTCCTTTGCTAAATCAATATTTTGAAGCCAAAAGAATAATAATGTTACTCGATATCCTTTTTCTTTCGCTTCCGTAATTTTGTTTTTATAACTTTTTGTTATAAATGTTGTTTCAAATGCAAAATTTTTGTTTTCAGAAAGTAAGTCTTTTATTCTGTTTAACATTATTCGACCTGATTCAAACGAAACTTTTTCGGGTTGAAAAGGAGATAAACCTTTTGCTATTTCATCGGCATTTACAAATTCTTTACAATTTAAAATTTCTGGTAAAATAGTAAATCAAGCAGTTGTTTTACCTGCTCCATTACAACCGGTAATAATGTAAAGGTTTTTACTCATTTTTACAAAGGTAAATAATTTTAAGTTTGAAAATTATTGCTTTTTTCAATCATTTAATTTAGAGAATGAAATCTGCAGGAGAATTCTACTTAACTATTATGGTTTTGCTTTTTAATATAATTATGACCATCCATTACAAACATGATTTGTAAAACAATTAATTGCCCAATAAATAAATCATTTTTTGCTCAGGATCAATACTATTAAATCCGATCCTTATTTGTAATGAATGTAAGGGATGGTCATGAATTTTATTTTATTCTTTTAGGAATTTTATTACTTGTTTGGTTCCGTCATTCTTTTGGATAGTGATAAAATACAATCCAGCAGTAAAGTTAGAAACATCAATACTATTGTTTACAAGTTTTTGATTCACCATAACATTTCCTGAAGACGAAATCACAGTTAAATTAGCGTCAGTCAAATCTGTTTTAAAGTAAAGTATATCTTTTGTTGGATTTGGGTAAACTGAAATTGCTATTTCTTTTTGATTTTCTTTTTCTTCAGTTGTTTTAGTAGTCACCAGCTTAGTAATTTTAAACCAGTTGAGGTTTACTCCTGAATTTTGGATGTAAATTCCAAAGTTGTAAGTTCCAGCGTTTACAGTTACTGTTTGCGAAACAGTTTGCCATTTTTGCCAACCTCCTGTGTTAGGAATGGACACACTTCCTAATACGATAGAACCAGCATTTAAATCTGAAGATATTTTTGCTCCGTTTACGGCACTTGCTACTCGGTACTCAATTAAATAAGATCCTGTTGTTGGGAAATTTATATTATTGTAAGCCATCCAATCTCCAGTATCTGTATAGCCTACATTGAGACCTCCATCGGTATCTGTAGTAGGTTCAGTTTGTACACCAAACATATTAGTGAACGATTCTGCTTGCACCAATACTGAAGGTGTAGCAACGTATGGAATCAATTTCCATTGACCGCTTGTTTGATTTACACTTTCCCATTGTTGGATATTACCACCATTTGTAGTACTAAAAGCAGCAACTTCTACCAGTTTACCGCTGTGACCTGCAACAATTTTGTAATAACCATCTCCAGTAGGAACTAGGATAAATTTTTGATTGGTTGTTCCGCCATAGGCATATTGTTCAACATTGGCTCCATTAGCTTTGTCAAAGGCCTTTACATCCATTGATAAACCACTATGTTTAGCAACGATTTTGTATATTCCATTTCCTAAATGAGTAAAGACGAATTTTTGATGGTCTCCATTGTTGAGAGTGGCTTGGGCAATATTTGCATTATTTGCAGTACTAGCAGCTGTTACTTCCATATACAAACCACTAAATCTGTTTTGTAAATAATAAGTTGTATTTCCTAAAGTATCTGTTCCGTTGGAAATAATTCGTATCGATTTTACTTTGTCATTCCATGTTGTATTCAGACACGCGTTGTTTGCGTTTATCAATGTCGAACTACCTGCAAAATTATCTTCTTGAAAAAGAATTGCTTGAAAGCCTTCAGTTACTCGTATTGAGGATATTACATTTTCATCAATTCCTAGCTTTTTTAATGCAGCCAAATTGTATTCACCTAGTGATAATCCGCCAGAAAAACCAGCGTAATTACAATCCTTATACACCGTTATAACATCACTTGTTGAGGGAATAGTTGGAGTCGAATTGGCATACCCTCCAAAACTTGCTATAACTTTTGTTGGTTTTGGAGAATGTAGTGATGGGGATTGATCAGCTACATCGTCATATGCAAAACCATAAGATAAATTGTCTACACTAATACCGGGTAAATGCCAAAATTTAGCATAATGATTTGTTGGATTGCTTTGATAGAATTTAGAAGCATCATACCAATTTTGTTGACCAGGGTTTGGAGTTGTGACATTTACCATATGTCGATTTATGGCTGCTGTCAATTGAGCTTGTACAACAAGGTCTAAATCACCATCATTTATTCTTCTGTCCAAAACACCTTTTCCTTCCAAAGCTTCTTGTGTAGAAGGTCTGTATTGTACTCTACCAGTTCTGCCTACAAAACCTCCTGATTGTCCAATCACTTCGAGCTGTTCACCAATGATTCGTCCTTTGAACACTCCTGCATCACCAGCATAGAATATCAAATCCTCATTTTTGTATTTGTTCCAAATGGCGTCTATATACGATTTTAAATAATTAGCTTGTGGACCAACTGTAGTTCCTCCGGTTCCGTCAGCAAAAGCAGGTGTTTTGGATGGTGCAGTAATCTCTCCTGTACTGTTATTTAAACAGCCTTGAAATTCGGTGGGAACGTTGTTTTTAAATGAAGTGATTATGTCCTCGTGTTTTAATAGTTCACCAACACGTTTTTGATAACCATCAGCACCAAATAATTCTAATCCCATTGGATATTTATACGAATCGACTCTTGATGGATTTCCAAAGAAACCATATTGGTTATTCGTTAATTCAATTATCTCATACAATATTCCTTGATTAGGATCGGTCGGGTTCAATGGATTTGGTGAGGTATATCCTTTAATTGCTCCTGATGCTCCAAAAAAATAAAAATACAATTGAGATCCTTTTGAAATAAAAACACGACATCCAGCAATTTGTGGTAAAGTAAAAGTCTTGTTTGGAATTTCACTCAACTTCACAAAACAATTGGCGTATTTTGAGTTCAATCCAGGTCCTGTATTTCCTCCAATAGTTGGCCCTACCACTGTGTTATAGGAAGGATTCATTGGGAGTACTTGACTGGTTTTTGCATTTACCCAAACATGATTACCTGTAGTGTAATCAATTCCAACAATCGCTACATATAACTCATTGTCATTAAATGTAGACGTGTTTTGGATAGTAAATGGGATTGGGCCTTGTGCATAAAGTAAGCCAGAGAAAAAAACTAATAACATAGATATGACGGGATATAGATTCCGTTCGGTACTTTTTTTCATAAACATTTTTTAATAGGTTAGTTTAAATTACATTTTGGGGGCAATTAATCCAAAGTTAAATATAGGTTTTTTATTGTTAATTATGTTATTTGTAGTGTTTTTTTTAAGTAATCAAACGTTAAGTACACAAAAAAAAGTAAAATAGATTGTTTTTCAACGAGTTGAATCCTGTTAAAAGAAATTTTGACAAGTAACTTAATCCGTATTTGAATCGATTAATTTCTCGATGCTCTGCATCGGGGGGTTAGAGGAAAGTTTGAAAACCTAAGGTTTTAATAAAATAAAAAATTAATTTTCTTCCTATTGATACCCGAAGCTCTGCCTCGGGGTAATTCATTACGCATTTTGTAATGTATTAAGTTAAATTTTTATAAAAAATCTGGAGCTACTATTTTACTTCTTTTTAAGCTTTTCCTTAAAAAAGTCAATAGTTCTTGTCCACGATAAAGAGGCAGCGGTTTCATCATATCTTGGAGTAGTATTATTATGAAAACCGTGATTGACTCCAGCATAGAAATAAGCGGTATTTTCGACTTTGTTCTTTTTGAGAATGACTTCATAAGCAGGCCATCCCTCATTGACACGTGTGTCCAATCCTGCATAATGCAATAAAATTGGAGTTGTAATTTTTTCAGCTTCTTCAGCAGTGGGCTGACCTCCATAATAAGGTACTGCCGCTGATAAGTCAGGGATTTTAACCGCCATCATATTGGCAATCCATCCTCCAAAACAAAACCCGACAACACCAACATAACCGTTACAGTCTTTGTGTGATTTCAGGTATTCATAAGCTGCAATAAAATCTTCCAGCATTTCTTCACGGGTACGTTTTTTTTGGAGTTCTCTTCCTGCGTCGTCATTTCCGGGGTAACCACCCAAAGGAGACAGTGCATCTGGTGCTAAGGAGATAAAACCCTCGACTGCCGTTCTTCTTCCAACATCTTCGATATAAGGATTGAGTCCGCGGTTTTCGTGTACTACAATGATTCCGGGTAATTTCTTTTTGGTTGCTGCAGGCTGTGATAAAAGTCCTTTTATTGCTTCCCCGCCTTTTGGAGACGGATAGGTTATATAATCTGATTTTATTCTAGGATCATCAGTTTTGATTGTTATAGTATCCAAATAATTCGGAGTCATAAAACTAAGGAGAGAGGGGACTGTTAACGTTCCTACTGCAAAAAGCGATAATTTTTCAATAAATTGCCTTCTCTCAATTTTGTTGTGAGCATAGTCATCATACAAGTCAAAAACTTCTTGACTGATATCTTCTTTGGTTAGTTTTTGCATAGTTTTTTATTTAGGACAACTAATGTAGAAAAAAAGCAATCGTTTCTGCACTAGCTAAGGATGTTTTTGCATTAACGAAACTTTGGATTTTGTGAAAAATGGATATATCAAAAGTACTTTAAAGACGAACTTTTTTATAAAATAAAAATCTTATCAAAAACACATCAGACTTGGTTAACAGCTTGTACAATTTTGTTAGTTATTTACTAAAAGGATGGCTTTATGCCTCTTTCCATGCCTAAAAACTAAAAACATTTCTTTACTTTTGTGCCAACCAAAATTTGAACTATGTACAAGATTTTTATACGCCCTATTCTTTTTTGTTTTGATCCCGAAGAAGTGCATTATTTTACTTTTTCATTAATTAGAATGGTTTCAAAAATTCCCGGAATTCCATCTTTATTACGATTTTTATATCAAGTAAATGATCAAAGGTTAGAGACCGAAGTTTTTGGGTTAAAGTTTAAAAATCCAGTAGGTTTAGCAGCTGGTTTTGATAAAGATGCCAGTTTGTATAATGAGCTTTCTAACTTTGGTTTTGGATCTATAGAAATAGGAACTTTGACTCCAAAAGCACAGCCGGGAAATGAGAAAAAACGTTTATTTCGTTTAAAAGAAGATGCGGCAATTATTAACAGAATGGGTTTTAATAACGGCGGCGTTATTGAGGCAGTGGAGCGTTTAAAGAAAAATAAAGGCGTCTTGATAGGCGGAAATATTGGGAAAAATAAAGTGACTCCAAATGAAGAAGCGACTTCTGATTATGAAATCTGCTTTGATGCATTGTTTGATCACGTAGATTATTTTGTGGTCAATGTAAGCTCGCCGAATACTCCTAATCTTAGAGAACTTCAGGAGAAAGAACCTCTTACTCAATTATTGCAGACTTTACAGAATAAAAATCTGGCTAAGCCAAAACAAAAGCCAATACTACTTAAAATTGCTCCAGATCTTACAGATGAGCAATTACTGGATATTATCGATATTGTAAAAGAAACAAAAATTGCTGGTGTAATTGCTACGAATACGACCATTTCACGCAAAGGATTAAATTCTTGCAGCCAAACTGAAACCGGAGGACTTTCTGGTAAACCTTTGGCTTCAAGATCTACCGAAGTGATTCGTTTCTTGTCTGAAAAAAGTAATAGAGCATTCCCGATTATCGGAGTGGGTGGAATACATTCTGCCGAAGATGCTTTAGAAAAATTAGAAGCAGGAGCCAGCCTTCTTCAATTATATACTGGTTTTATTTATGAGGGTCCTGCATTGGTAAAGGAAATAAATAAAGCGATTCTGTCAAAAAAATAGTTCCAGCATCGATTTTCTTTCTTTGTAACTCAAAAACCTTTTTATATATTTGAATCCCACATAAAAAAGGTTTTTGTTCCGATGAGATGAAAAAGTGGGTTCCTGTTAACCAAAATTTAAATACTTTTTCGGAAGAAAGTTATGGAGGCAATAAAAATTATCGAATGTCCGCGGGATGCTATGCAAGGCATAAGGGATTTTATTCCTACCGAAAGAAAGGTCTCATACATACAATCTTTGCTGAGAGTTGGATTTGACAGCATTGATTTTGGCAGCTTTGTTTCGGCGAAAGCCATACCGCAGATGCAGGATACTGCCGAAGTTTTAGAACTGCTTGATTTGTCTAAAACTAAAAGTAAATTATTGGCTATTATTGCCAATGTTCAAGGAGCTTCTTTAGCATCACAATATTCCGAAATTCAGTATTTGGGATTCCCTTTTTCGATTTCGGAAAATTTTCAGATGCGGAATACCCATAAAACCATAGCTGAATCTTTGACAGCGCTGGATGAGATTTTAAATATAGCAGATAAAACCAATAAAGAAGCTATTGCTTATCTTTCTATGGGTTTTGGAAATCCGTATGGAGATCCTTGGAATGTTGAAATAGTGGCGCAATGGATCGAAAAATTAGCGGGAATGGGAGTGAAAATTTTATCACTTTCTGATACAGTTGGAAGCTCAACTCCGGATGTGATTGAATATTTATTTTCTAATTTAATTCCGCAGTATCCTCAAATTGAATTTGGAGCACATTTACACACAACACCAGATAAATGGCTGGAAAAATTAGATGCTGCTTATAAAGGTGGATGCCGTCGTTATGATGGAGCTATTCAGGGATTTGGCGGCTGTCCAATGGCTTCGGATAACCTGACCGGAAATATGCCGACCGAGAAATTACTTTCTTATTTTACAGTTCAAAAGGAAGAAACCAACTGCAGTCCCATCAGTTTTGAAAGTGCCTACAATGAAGCTTCAAAATTATTCGGTAAATTTCATTGATAAAAAATTATTTATGACATTAAGTGTTTGATTATTACTGGTTTTAATTTTTTTTGGCTTAATTTAGTAGTGTTTTACTATTATAAGAAACAGCTATTAAAATCTGTAATATGAATTTTACTTTTTTCAAAAGAATTATTTTGATGACCTTTTTGGGATGCTGTTTTTTTTCATGCAGCAGTGATTTGGATTTTGATCAGATCAATGATTTTAATGCACAGCCAGTCCTTATTGGTAATCTTGCCTACTTCAATATAAATGCTCCTGAATTTATTTCGAACGGATCTGAAACTCCTATTTTTTCATATACTTCGGATGTCGATTTTTTAAACAAGTCTTTCATCAACGAAAATTTGGTTAAAACTGAATTGTATTTTAGAATTAAAAATACAATTAATAGGAGTTATGCTTTTACTGTTACTTTTCTCAATAAAAATGGAATACCAATTTATGGTATAAGGATGGATGTTCCTGCATATAATGGAACTGAAATTCTTGTAGAAAAAACAGAAACATTTTCTGCAGCTAATGTAGATATATTAAAAAATACAACCAAGATGGTTTTCTCTGTCAGGATGTTTTCGGGACCGCCAATAAAAGCCTCTACATCGGGGAGAGTTGAGTTAAGTTCAAGTCTAACCGCTTATTTTGATATAAGATGAGAAAAACAATTATCCTTTTAAGCTGCTTTTTCTCTTTTTTTGGTTTTTCTCAAAACAAAGAGATTTTATATAACTTCACGCCTCAGCCTCAAAGTTTATTGACGAATCCTGGAGCAGATGTAAAATATAAATGGTTTTTTGGAGTGCCGTTATTGTCTGGTATTTCGGCTAATGTGGGGTCTACGGGATTTGATGCTTATAGTTTATTTGCTGATAACGGAGTGGATTTTACAACCAAAGTAAAGAATGCAGTTGCAGCAACCAATAGTCACGATTATGTAACGGCTAATCAGCAGCTGGAAGTATTTACTGCCGGATTCAGAGTAGGAGGAGAGGAGAGTAAATCTTACGTCTCTTTCGGAATGTATCAAGAATTGGATTCTTTTATTTATGTACCCACAGATCCAGCGATATTGGCATTGTACGGAAATAAAGATTATATAGGCAAGTCCTTTGATTTGGGTGATTTGAGTGTGAAAGCCGAGCTGTTATCTGTTTTTCATGCTGGTTTTAATAAGCAGATTAATGAGAAACTTATCCTTGGAGTCCGGGGGAAAATTTATTCCAGTATTTATAACGCAAAATCAACGCACAACTCAGGTTATTTTGTTACTGTTCAAGACGATAAATTGATTTATAATCAGTCTATATACTCTAATTTAGAGCTTAATACTTCAGGATTGTCTAAATATTTGGATGAAAATTATGAGGGTGATGCAGGCAGTGATATACGGTATGATATCAGCAAACGTGCTTTTTTTGGAGGTAATTTAGGATTGGGACTGGATTTAGGAGTGACGTATTATCCAAAACGAAATATACAGCTTACAGCCAGTTTAGTTGATATTGGTTACATCAGCCATTCGAAAGATGTAGAAACTTATACCTTAAAAGGGCAGTATAATTATAAAGGAGTAATCACTGATTTCAATTCGGCTGGTACTGTTGGGGATGCTTATCAGGATTTTAAAGAAGCGATTCCTTTAGATACATTATATAACAAGTATAAAACACAGCGCCCATTGAAGTTTTATTCTTCTTTTCAATATTCATTTGAAGAAGACAGGCAGGAAGAATGCAGTTGTACAGTTGATGAAGATGCCTGGTATCGAAGTGCAGTTGGAGCACAGCTCTTTCTGATGACAACTCCAAGAGAGCCCTTGGCAGCCTTGACGGGATATTACAGAAGGAGAATTCTCAAAGGCCTGCAGATGAAAGCAACATATACAGTCGATTCATATTCTGCTAAAAATATAGGATTAGGACTGACAGCCAAAATAGGTGTTGTTAATTTTTATGTTCTGGCAGATAATCTTTTGGAATATAAAGATATTTCTAAGGCCAATGCTTTAACATTTCAAATAGGATTTAATATAATTTCGGGAGGCAGCAGTAAATAGCTGAAAAGACTTTTTCCTTCGGTTTTCTGTGTTTAGTACTTCTATGCAATGATGTTTTAAAGTTAAGTTTTGAAATAAGTCTGTCTTTTTAAAATAAAAGAAGAATTGCGGATTTGGTCCAAATAAAATAAAAAAAGGGAGTTAGGTAGTTTTTAGCTCAAAATTGCTTATATTTGCACGCAATTCAACTAGAAATTGCAACATGATAGCACATAACTCAAAGATTATCGGTGAAGGTTTAACTTACGATGATGTATTATTAGTTCCTAATTACTCAAATGTTCTTCCTCGCGAAGTGAGTATCCAATCAAAATTTTCCAGAAATATTACGCTTAATGTTCCTATTGTATCTGCTGCTATGGATACTGTAACTGAAAGTGCAATGGCAATCGCTATGGCACAAGAAGGAGGAATTGGTGTTTTACATAAAAACATGACAATCGAACAGCAGGCAGCCAAAGTACGTAAAGTAAAACGTGCTGAGTCTGGAATGATTATCGATCCCGTTACTTTATTACTGACTTCCACTGTTTCTGATGCTAAAGCGGCGATGAGAGAATATGGTATCGGCGGTATTCCAATTGTGGATGAAAATAAAATTTTAAAAGGAATTGTTACCAATAGAGATTTACGTTTTGAAAAAAATGGTTCAAGACCTATTATTGAGGTAATGACCAGTGAAAATTTAGTAACTGTTGCCGAAGGAACTTCATTGGAAGAAGCTGAGGTTGTGCTTCAAGGTCACAAAATTGAAAAATTACCTGTTATAAATGATAAAAATGAGCTGGTTGGTTTAATCACTTTTAGAGATATTACCAAATTGACTCAAAAACCAAATGCCAATAAAGATAAATTTGGACGTTTAAGAGTAGCTGCCGCTCTAGGAGTTACTGCCGATGCTGTTGATAGAGCAACTGCTCTTGTTAATGCAGGTGTTGATGCTGTAATTATTGATACGGCTCACGGACACACTCAAGGTGTTGTTGATGTATTGAAAGCTGTAAAAGCTAAATTCCCAAAACTTGATGTGATTGTTGGTAACATTGCTACTCCTGAAGCTGCAAAATATTTGGTAGAAAATGGGGCAGATGGTGTAAAAGTTGGAATTGGACCTGGTTCTATCTGTACAACAAGAGTTGTTGCAGGAGTTGGATTTCCTCAATTTTCTGCTGTTCTAGAAGTTGCTGCAGCCATAAAAGGAACAGGTGTGCCGGTAATTGCTGATGGCGGAATCCGTTATACAGGTGATATTCCTAAAGCAATTGCAGCAGGAGCCGATAGTGTAATGTTAGGTTCATTATTAGCAGGAACAATGGAATCTCCAGGAGAGACTATCATTTTTGAAGGAAGAAAATTCAAATCTTATAGAGGAATGGGTTCTGTTGAAGCGATGCAGGAAGGGTCGAAAGACCGTTATTTCCAAGACGTGGAAGACGATGTTAAGAAACTGGTTCCAGAAGGAATTGTTGGCCGTGTACCATATAAAGGAGAATTGAACGAAAGTATGCAGCAATTCGTTGGCGGACTTCGTGCCGGTATGGGTTACTGCGGTTCCAAAGATATTGCCACTTTACAGGATACAGGACGATTTGTACGTATTACTGCCAGCGGAATCAACGAAAGTCATCCGCATGATGTAACAATCACAAAAGAAGCTCCGAATTATTCGAGATAGTAATAAGTTTTAAAGGCGAAAGTCTAAAAGTTAAAAGGTGTAAGATTAGTTCTTGCACCTTTTTTGTTTGGATGTGATTTTTTTAAGGTAATTAGCTGATGACGAGTATATATCAGTTCAACGATCGCTTGAATTTGCAATCATAAGGGTTTCGAACACTTACTCTGGTACTCTTTTGCAAACGAGCACCAGCGGGAAGTTCTGTAAATAAATCGTGAAAATATTCTTCTGAGATAACTTTTAATAGGGATTGAAATTTAGAATCAATATTACTTTCATTGTTTATGTTTAATTTTTTGTTTCTGGGGGTTGATTGTGCTAATATTCTGCTGCTTGACGCAGTAGTGGATTATGCATTTTTTATTTGTTTTAGTAAATTCTTTATCTCCAGTATTTTGGATATTTCCTGTAAGGGTTAATGTTATTAAACAACAAAGCAATAATCGTTATAATCACAGAACCGGATAAAACAGGGTTTAATAAAAAATCCCAATGGCAAGCCCCTAATATAACCACTATTGGGTCTGCCCCTGCAGGAGGATGTGTTGTTTTGGTTAGGAGCATTGTCCCAATTGCTAATCCAACGCCTAAAGCAAGTGAGTACCATTGGTTACCAAATAGCCAAAAGCAACAAAGCCCTATAAATGTTGAAATTAAGTGTCCCCCAATAATATTTCGGGGCTGTGCTAAAGGGCTTTCAGGTACGCCAAAAGCCAGTACGCAACTAGCACCAAAGGGAGCCATAATAAAAGGCAGCTGGAGATTTTTTGTAAGGAAAGCTAATATTGTAATAGTAATAAAGCCCCCAAGTCCCGAATAAATAGAAAATTTAAAAGTTACGGGTTTAGGACTTTTATCAACGGTTTTAAATTTGATAATGTATTTTTTCATTTTATTATAATAGAGTTTAGAGACAGTTTTAAAAACCTGTGCATGTTACATTTGATAAAAAAAACCTCTTTTTAGATAGTTTAAAAAGAGGTTTCCAATATTAATTCACGATAAAGTCTTGCAGATTCATTTCTAAATTGCATACTCTCAACATTTTGCCTGAATACCATTCTATAAATATCTATCAGACTCATTTATTTCCAGGTCATTTATACTTGCATATCTTTTTTTCATCAAGCCATTTTCGTCAAACTCCCAGTTTTCATTCCCATAAGCTCTAAACCAATTTCCATCTTTGGTTTGGTACTCATATTCAAATCTGACTGCAATTCGGTTTTCGGTATGTGACCAATACTCTTTTTTGAGTTTGTAATTCAATTCTCTTTTCCATTTGTCGCTAAGGAATTTTACGATTTCTTCTCTTCCATTGACAAAAGTACTTCGATTTCTCCATTCGCTGTCAATGGTATAGGCCAGTGATACTTTTTTCGGATTCTGTGAGTTCCAGGCGTCTTCGGCCATTTGAATTTTCTGTTTAGCGGTTTCCAACGTAAAGGGAGGAAGCGGGTGTTTCTGTTCCATTTTGTTATTAATTTAAATTATACTTTTTACTATTGCTATTGATTTATTTACAATTTCGTTTGACTGAAACAATTGACTTTCTATAATAGAACCTTCAAATAGAAGATAAATATGTGTCGCCAATAATTCATCCTTTATTAGCTGACTAAAGAATACTCTCAAATCATTTTTGTGTGATTGAATAACTCTAAGAATGCCTTCTTGTTCTTTTGATATTTCGGATAAAATATTTAGGAAACTGCAACCTCTGAAATTTTCTCTTGCGTTCATTTGTATGATAAAGTCAAATGCACTTACAATTTTTTCTTTTTGATTTTTTGTTTTTGAGGTGAAATCGATAAGCTTACTAAACCAATAGTCATGTCTTCTGATTAGAAACTCAACACATAAGTCATCCTTAGATTTAAAATGCTGGTAAAAACTGGCTTTCGCAACATTCGCCTCACTTATGATTTGGTTAATTCCAGTGCTGTTATAGCCTTGTTGATGAAATAAAACGGAGGCTTTTTCTAGTATTCTTTCTCTTGGTACACTCATGAGTTCTTTAATTTTTATCAAATGTATAAAAAACAAAACATACAGACAAGTCTGTTCGTTTTTTTTATTGATTTTTTTTGAAAAGTTTTAAAAATCAGATTTATAATGCCTAAAAAGTACTATTAATAGGAGGGAGAAGTAACTAGCCCCCGATGGAAGTAGATATCCTTTTGTCTTGTTCTCAGACGAGACAAAAGGATATTGTGTACATCGGGAGTGAAATTATTCGAGATAAAGTAGTCGAAACGGCGAAAATTTTTTGTGTAGTCATGGTCAGTCTCCCTTTCCTTCGAAGAGGGTCGGGGAGAAGATTTAATCATGTCCCAAATCTGCTAATAACTTTTTATCTCCTACGATCCATAAAATATCATCTTTTTCAAGAATAACATTTGATTCAGGATTTAGGGTTCGCTTTCCTCTTTTTTCGATGCCTACGACCAATCCTTTTGTTTTTTCGCGAAGTTTGGATTCCTTGATGCTTTTTCCCAAAAAGGTATGGTTTTTTAGTTCGATTTGACGCAAAACAATATCGGGTTCCACAACTTCTGGAGAAAGATCTATTTCGTGCTGATCCAGGTATTTTTTGAATTCCTGTACTTGAGCATCAGTTCCTATAACGCAGATTTCATCACCAGGAAACACACGTTCGTTAGCATCGGGGATGTGAATCATAACGTCGCCACGCTTGATGGAAACAAGGTTAACGCCCAGGTTTTCTCGAATCTGCAGTTTTTTTAGGGCTTCACCGGCTATATTGGATTCGGCAGCAATATCGAATATTGCCATGTGCCCGTCCCAAGGAGACAAGTCGCTTCGGCTTCTTTTGGCTTTGGCGATTTCACGATCATTTAAATTGCTTAGGAAATGGTTTTCAATTTTATGGTATTGCATGTGAAGTCTTTTTTGAAAAATAAAATAAATAACCACTGCAATGATGAATGCAATAAAAGCAATTTTTGGTGAGAAAAATATATTAAGCAGCAGACCAATAAAGAATATTGACAGTATTATACGAATGAAAAACAGCATAGTCAGCGGTCCGCGCGATTTGCGGTCCAGCATTAATTCTTCGACTTCACGGACAGCAACACGGCGAAAAGCAAGTGCCCACAAAAATGGAGATACGATTGCCAGCGTAATTAATGCTCCAATAGTGTTTCCTAAATGATAGTCTTCAACTAATGGCAGCATGAAACGGGAAGAGAGCAGAATTACAGCCAGAATAATCACTACAAGTACGATTACCTGAATTAGAAAAGCATTAATAACCGTTTGCCATAAACTAACTGTTTTTATGGCCTGCGTACTGGCTGAATAGCGTTCTATTCGTTTCACCCATTTTCGGGGCAGGTTATGCGCCAAATATTCAGAAAAAGGAAGCGAATATTTAATCATAAAAGGGGTCGTAAACACGGTTACTGCCGAAACAGCGACTACAATCGGATACAAAAAGGAATTAGTTGCTTTCAGCGTTACACCTAATGTTGCTATAATAAAGGAGAATTCCCCAATTTGCGACAAACTCATTCCTGTTCGTATAGAATCTTTTAACGGCTGTCCTGATAATATGGCTCCAAATGTAGAACTGATAGATTGTCCAAAAATAGTAACAATCGACAGAATTGCAACAGGAAGAGCATGCTGGTAAAGTGCATCAGGATTAATTAACATACCGACAGATACGAAAAAGACAGCTCCAAATAAATCTTTTACCGGTTTTACCAAATGTTCAATATGCTCGGCCTGGGTGGTTTCGGCAATGATGGATCCCATTATGAAGGCTCCAAGCGCAGGAGAAAAACCAGCATTTGCTGCTAAAATCACCATCATAAGGCAGAGTGAGAGCGAAATTATCAGTAACATTTCATCAGTGAGCAGGTGTTTTGTTTTTTTGAGTACTGTCGGAATGATAAAAATTCCTCCCAAAAACCAAAGTACAAGAAAAAAGAGCAACTTGATAACAGACATCAGGAGATCACCGCCTGAAAACTGATTACTCACCGCAACCGTTGACAATAAAACCATCATCAAAATGGCTAATATATCCTGAACAATCAAAGAGCCGATAACGATTCCCGCAAATTTTTGGGTCTTCACACCCAATTCGTCAAATGATTTTAAAATAATTGTAGTGGAAGATATTGAGAGAATCACTCCCAAAAAAATACTGTCCATTTTTGGCCAGCCGAGCCACTGTCCCACAACATATCCCAAAAGGCACATACTCACAATCTGGACTCCAGCGGTAATTGAAGCGGTGCCCCCCACTTTCATTAATTTTTTGAAACTAAATTCCAATCCGAGACTGAAGAGCAAAAAGATAACTCCAATTTCAGCCCAGACTTCGACGCTTTTTATTTCTTTGACTGAAGGGAAAAAATCAAAATGATTACCCGCCAAAAAACCGGCGATCAAATAACCTAATACCAATGGCTGTTTGAGCTTTCTAAATAATACAACGGCAACAGCGGCAGTCATTAAGATAAGTCCCAGATCGCTTATTAATGGGTTTAAATGACTTGTTGTTTCAGGTACATCGGTTAATAGGCTCATATGTTAGGATTGTAATTTGTAAGGACAGATTAGTTGTAAAAATCGTTGATGGCTAATTTACAAAAAAAAGATTTTTTTTAGGTTTTAACGGTAGCCGCTTTTGAAAATTTAACCTCGAATTATGAAAAATTAACCGCAAAAAGGACACAAAGAATTACGCTAAGTCCACAAAGATTCTCTTGTCATGAAGTTAAGTTTAAAATTTTTCTCGGCAAAGACACGAAGACGCAAAGGTTAGAATGTATTTCTTTGCGTCTTTTCGAGATTTTTTTGACAAGGAACTTTGCGAATCTTACGGTTAAACAAAGGAATTAGCAATAAAAAAGCTACCCCGAAAAGGATAGCTTATTAGTTATTAGGCAACAGCCATTAGCTTAAAGCCTACAGCTTTTTTTAAATCCCTATAAAATTACTTGGCGTGATCTGCAGTAATTCAGCTTTAATTTCATCTGAAACCTCTAACGTTTCAATAAAAGCATGAATAGAATCTTTTGTTATTGCTTCATTGGTTCTTGTCAAACCTTTTAAAGCTTCGTATGGATTTGGATAGGCTTCTCTGCGTAAAATCGTTTGAATTGCTTCGGCAACAACAGCCCAGTTTTTCTCCAGATCTTCGTGGAATTTAGATTCGTTTAGCAATAATTTATTTAAACCTTTCAAAGTAGCTTCAAAAGAAATGATAGTATGTCCCATCGGCACACCAATGTTTCTCAAAACAGTACTGTCTGTCAGATCGCGCTGCAGTCTTGAAATTGGCAGTTTGGCAGATAAATGCTCAAAAATAGCATTGGCAATTCCTAAGTTTCCTTCAGAATTTTCAAAATCAATTGGGTTTACTTTATGCGGCATTGCAGATGATCCAATCTCTCCCGCTTTAATTTTCTGCTTGAAATATTCCATCGAAACATACGTCCAGATATCTCTGTCCAAATCGATAATGATAGTGTTGATTCTTTTCAAAGCATCAAAGAACGCAGCAAAGTGATCGTAATGCTCAATTTGTGTAGTCGGAAAAGAATGGTGTAAACCTAAATTTTCCTGAACAAATTTAGTCCCGAACTGTTTCCAGTCAACCTGTGGATACGCCACGTGATGCGCATTATAATTTCCGGTAGCTCCTCCAAATTTAGCCGCAAACGGAATGTTAAACAACAAACGCATCTGCTCTTCCAAACGCTCTACAAAAACAGCAATTTCTTTACCCAAACGAGTAGGCGAAGCAGGCTGTCCGTGCGTGCGTGCAAGAAGCGGAACTGCAGCCCATTCTTGACTCAATTCCTTTAATTTAGAAATTACAGCAATTAATGACGGCATATAAACCTGCTCAAAAGCATCTTTAGTCGAAAGCGGAATTGCAGTATTGTTAATATCTTGTGAAGTCAGTCCAAAGTGGATAAACTCTTTATATTCAGACAAGCCTAGTTTTTCAAAAGCATCTTTTATGAAATATTCTACCGCTTTTACATCGTGGTTGGTTACTTTTTCGGTTTCTTTAATCCAAAGAGCATCTTCGGTCGAAAAGTTTTTATAAATGTTACGTAAACTGTCGAAAAGATTAGGATTTACGTTTTTTAATTGCGGTAAAGGAACTTCGCATAAAGCAATGAAATATTCGATTTCAATTAATACGCGGTATTTGATTAATGCTTCTTCTGAGAAAAAAGGAGCCAGAGATACTGTCTTATTTCTATAACGGCCATCGATTGGTGATATAGCATTCAATTCGTTTAAAGTAGTCATTTTTTGTTGTTTTTTCGAAAGGCACAAATATAAAGAGAATTTAAAGATTAGAAGGTACTCAGATTTAACTTTTGATTGTAAATAACTCAAAATAATTCAAAAAATCGTGTAATTTGTAACTTTAAAAAAAGAGAAAAGTCAGCGGATAATTTTTCAATAGAAATAATTTGGGCATGACCGCCGGAAAAAGGCGGTCGGGCTATCCGTTACCACTTTTTTTATCCCTTGAAAAAAGGGATAAAAAAGAGCTCCACTTCAAACGAAGTTCACTGAACCCCGATGAAAATAAAAATTAAGTGAAGTAATCCCTCATGCGAAGACAATTTCAACATATAAGCCATATTTAAGCAACTTTTTTAATTCAAAATAAGACCAAGCAGATAATTATTTTTTATAAACTTAGATTCTTAGTAGCTTAGCATCTCAACAACTTTAAAAAATATGACAAAACAAAAAGTTTCTATTTTTTGGTTCAGACGTGATTTGCGTCTGGAAGACAATACGGCTTTGTACCACGCCCTGCAGTCTGAACAGCCTGTAATTCCGCTGTTTATTTTTGATACGAATATTCTAAATAGTCTGCCAAAAAATGACGCTCGGGTTGGTTTTATACACGAATCACTCCAGAAAATAAATGACAAATTAAATAGCCTCGGAAGCTCGCTTTTAATAAAAAAAGGAACAACAATAGAGGTTTGGCAATCGCTTTTCGAAGAGTTTACCGTTTCGGCAGTTTTTTTGAATAAAGATTATGAACCTTACGCCATAAAGAGGGATCTGGCAATTGAAACATTAGCAAAAGAGAATTGTGCTTCTTTTTTTTCTTTTAAAGATCAGGTGATTTTTGAGGAAAAGGAAATTGCCAAAGCGGATGGACTGCCTTATACCATTTATACTCCGTACAAAAATAAATGGCTGGAAAAATACAAATCAATGGCTCCGATTGCAGAATATAATACTGAAAATTATTTCTCTAATTTTTACAAAAACCTTTTTGATTTTCCAGCTTTAGAAGCAATAGGTTTTGAGGAAAGCAATATAAAAGTCAGACCTCATAATTTAACACAAATTGCAAATTACCATGAAACCCGCGATTTCCCTGCCGTTGATGGTACATCGTATCTTTCGCCTCATCTGCGTTTTGGAACAGTAAGCATTCGGAAGTTAGTGAATTGGGCAGTTCGCAAGAATGATGTTTTCCTGAGCGAATTGATTTGGAGGGAATTCTTTATGCAGATTTTATTTAGCTTTCCAAAAGTAGTAAGCGATAATTTCAAATCGGCTTATGATGGAATTCAATGGCGTAATGATGAAAAGGACTTCAAGCGATGGTGTACAGGAACTACGGGATATCCCATGGTCGATGCCGGAATGCGTCAGCTCAATGCAACGGGTTATATGCACAATCGGGTGCGCATGGTTGTGGCGAGTTTTTTATGCAAGCATCTGCTGATCAGCTGGCAATGGGGCGAAGCGTATTTTGCCGAAAAACTGCTGGATTATGATTTGTCGGCCAATGTAGGGAATTGGCAGTGGGCAGCAGGAACTGGGTGTGATGCAGCACCTTATTTTAGGGTTTTTAATCCCGATATACAGCTCAAAAAATTTGACGAAAAAGGAATTTACATCCGCCAATGGATTCCCGAATTTGATTTGGGTTACGGTCAGCCAATGATAGATCATGCATTTGCCAGAGATCGTGCAATAGCAGCATATAAAGCCGGAATTTTAAAATGATAATTGTGAACACATATTTTAAGTATAATTTGTGTATATACCCCTCACGTTTAACTTCTTATTAATACTGTTAAAAAAAGCATTGGCTTATATTTGTATGCAGTAATTGATTTCCTCAAATTTTTAAATTATGCAAAAAAATGTTTTAATAACAGGCGGTACCGGTTTTATCGGAAGGTATCTCACTGAAAAATTATTGGAAAGAGGTTATACAGTTTCAATACTTACCAGAGATAGTAAACCCAATACAGAAAAAATTTCCTATTATACCTGGGATATTGATGCGCAAAGTATTGATGAAAAGGCGATAGAAAATACCGATTATATCATTCATTTAGCCGGAGAAAATATTGCCGATGAAAGATGGACTTCCAAAAGGAAAGCTGCGATTCTAGACAGCAGAGTACAATCTTCAAAATTGATTTATGATACTTTAAAAAAGCTGAATAAAAGAATTGATGCTTTTGTTTCGGCTTCAGGTATTGGGTATTATGGGGCGGTCAACGGTGAAGGTATTTGTACAGAAGGCACGCTGCCAGCCGATGATTTTGTCGGAACAGTTTGTCAGGAATGGGAAAATTCTGCCGATTTGATGCTGGGATTGGGTATTCGTACTGTAAAAATACGTACTGGTCTGGTCTTGGGAAAAGATGAAGGGATTTTAAAAAAATTAAGCCCAGTTTTCAAAAAGGGTTTTGGCTGTGTTTTGGGTTCAGGAAAACAGTATATGCCTTGGATTCACGTGCATGACTTATGTATGATGTATATTGAAGCTATCGAAAATAAAAAAATGACAGGTTCTTATAATGCTACGATTAATGACAGCACGACAAATTTAATTTTCTCTAAGGCTTTGGCAAATTCTTTTGGTTTTTCTATTTGGCTGCCTAATGTTCCTGCTTTTTTAATCCGATTGATACTGGGAAAAAGAGCTGTACTGCTTTTGACAGGAAGAAGGGTTTCTTCGGATAAAGTTAAAAAATTAGGATTCAGATTTCAATTCAAAAATTTAAAAAAGGCATTAAAAACTAATGCAAAATAAAGGTCATGCTGTCTGTCTTTTGGCAAAAATGATTCTGCATCAAAATACTCCGTATATTTTAATTGCCTTACAGGTGCTGGATATTAATTTAAAACACAGTTGACTTGTGTATTCACTGTTTTTGAAATTTTTGCAATTACAATATTTGGGATTTCAATATTGAAATCATCCGTGTTTAATGCAAAATTGGAGTTTATTTGGATTCCGCTGCCTGCTTTTTTAATTTTTGCAAGAACAGTAATCATTCGGGATTGTCCATGAATTGTTATTTTTCCTTTTATAACGAAATCTTTCTCTTCTTCTGTGACTATTTTTAGATCAAACTTTTCGATAACTCCTTTAAAAGTAGCTTTAGAATAGCGGTCACTTTCCATGTAATTGCTATTGAAATGTTCCTGCATCAGATTTCTTTTGAATTGGAATTTTTTGATGACTGCTGTAAAAGTTATTTCGCTTTTATTTGGGACTAGTGTACAGTTCACATCGTCATTTTTAGCTTCTACAGCTTCAAATAACGGTACAGATGCTTCAAAGTAAATCACGCATTTGGATGAGCTAAATTTGTTTTGGGCATTAATGGGGAAAAGTATTAATAACAGGGCTAATAGAGTAAATTTTTTCATAATCTTTTCTATTAAAGGTTGTACTTAAAGTTACGATTTTTTTATGAGGGGCAGTCTTAAAATTACGCCAAAAAAAATCCCAGTATCAAACTGTTTAAGCATTTGATACTGGTTTTTTTGATTAGATTTAATATGTTGAAAAAGAGGTGTTTTGACTCTTTTTTATGGATGCTGAAATTCTGTGCTTAAAAAAATGTTCTCAGCTGTATTCGCTTAGAATCCTAACAGTTTAGTTATACAGCATCTAAAAAAAACTAATCCAGATTAATCTGGATATTGTATTTTTTCAGGCCTTCCAAAGTTTCTTTTGAAGTATAATTGAAAACTTCCTGATGATAATCACGTTCTTTTTTTAAGGCAATTTGTTTTAATGAATTACAAAAACGCTTTACATCTTCAAAATTAGACAGTATTAAGCCTGGGACCGGCACGCTGTTGCCTTCATTGTCTTTGGCAACCATTGTGAAATAAGAAGAATTACAGTGTTTTTTTAATCCGGTCTGAATGTTTTCAGCTTCTACACGAATCCCAACAACCATAGAGCTTTTTCCAACATAATTTACAGAGGCTTTCATGGTCACAAGTTCACCAACTTCAATAGGTTTTAAAAAATTCACGGTATCTACAGAAGCCGTTACGCAGTAATTTCCGGAAAATTTAGACCCACAGGCAAATGCAATCTGGTCTAAGAGTGATAAAATATAGCCTCCGTGAATTTTTCCGCTGAAATTGGTATGTGAAGGCAGCATCAATACTGAAATACTGACATGTGATGAAGCAACTGTTTTGAAAATTTTGTCCATAGATTTATTTTTGGTGAAAAGACAAAAGCTGTCTTTAATTGTATTGGTTAAATAGAGTTGTTGGTATTGTTAGTTGTACAGAGTGTTTGTTTATGCTGTTTAATTTAAAAGAGAACTTTCATCAGTTTCTGCTCTTTTCAAAATGCTGTCCGGGAGTGCTTTTTTAGCTTTGGCTCCCATTTTTTTGAGTTTTTCGACGCTCGTGATGAGGTTTCCTTTTCCTTCTACGAGTTTATTCATGGCACCTTGATATTCGACTTTACTTTCGTCTATTTTTTTACCAATTTTGATTAAATCGGCAACAAAACCTTCAAATTTATCATATAATGCACCGGCTTGTCTTGCTATTTCAAATGCATTTTCCTGCTGTTTTTGGTTTGTCCACATACTGTCAATCGTGCGTAAGGTTGCCAATAGGGTAGAAGGTGTCACAATTACAATGTTTTTTTCGAAAGCTTTGTTGTATAACGTTTGATCTTCGTTTAGCGCCAATGCAAAAGCAGGTTCCATCGGTATAAAAAGCAAAACAAAGTCAGGGCTTTCTATCTGGTATAAATCGTAATAATTTTTGCCTCCTAACTGATCCACATGATTTTTTATCGAATTGACATGTTCTCTTAAAAAGGTTTTCTTTAAAATTTCATCTTCTTCGTTAATAAATTTTTCATAGGCAGTTAAGGAAACTTTAGAATCGACAATCATCTTTTTCCCGTCAGGAAGATTGATGACAACATCAGGAAAAACACGATTGCCTTCCTCTGTGGTGTGACTTTGCTGTACATAGTATTCTCTGTCTTTTTCTAATCCTGATTTTTCAAGTACCCGTTCCAAAACCAATTCACCCCAGTTGCCCTGCATTTTGCTGTCGCCTTTTAATGCTTTAGTCAGATTTAGGGTTTCTTTGCTCATTTGAGCATTCATTTCGCTTAAGCCTAGTATCTGCTGACGCAAAGCGGCATGGTAGTCAATGCTTTCTTTGTGTGTGTCTTCTACCTTCTTTTCAAATAACTGAATTTTATCCTGCAGCGGTGTCAGGATATTTTTCATATTTTCTTTGTTTTGCTCCGTAAATTTATTTGATTTTTCGTCTAATATTTTATTGGCAAGATTCTCAAATTCTTTGGTAAATTTTTCCTGTAGCTTTTCAACTTCATTTTTTTGTTCCTTGTTGCGTTCCCAAAGGTTTTCAAAATCGACTTCTTTTTTAGAAAGCTGAATGGCTAAACTGTCTTTTTCGTTTCGGATGTTTTCTTTTTCAGAATTGGATAATTCAAGTTGTTTTTCGAATGCATTTTTATCCAGTAAAAATTGTTCTTTTTGTTGAACCAATTGAGTATTCATAGCCGTTAATCGTTCTTCCAGACTTACTTTTTCTGATTGAAATCGAGCCGAAAAGATAAGTTTACCGATAAAAACACCTATCGCTAGTGCGAGGATAAAAACACCTAATAAAAGAAGAGTTGACAGCATAAATAATTCCTTTTTATAAAAATGTAAAAGTAAGCATTAATACGTAGTACTTAATTTTAAAAAATGAAATTTCACGAATTATTGCGAATCCAACGCTAAATGAACATTTTTTTTGCCATCACGCAACCTTTTACTAAATGCGTCATCTTAGTAGTATATAAATTAATTAAAAATAAATATGAAACGTTTTATTTTAGCAGCTCTTGCGGCTTTCAGTTTTTATTCCTGTACAGATACGATGGACAATGGTGATGCACAAAATTGCGGTAATGTTAGAAATGTTGCTTTTGAGAATTTTGTTTACTGCGGTCAGTTAAAAGAAAATCCAACAAAGCCTATTTATGTACTGATAAACTCAAATGAAGAACTGCTGAAACAGTTTACTTTTTGCGATCCTTTTGGGCCTATGCCTGATTTTACTCAAAAAAGAATATTAGGGCTATTATCAGGATCAAAACCATCGAGCGGCTATGATATAAAAATTCAGTCTGTTATTGAAAATGACTGCGAAATCCTAGTGGAGTATTCTGAAAGAGAACCAAAAAGTGATGAAGGTGTATTAACCGTTATTACATATCCTTCGGATTTTGTTGTGCTTCCAAAATCGAATAAGCCTATTTTATTTAGAAAAATAAATCCAATTAATAACTACATAATCGTTGGAACATACTTTGGTGAATGTACGGGGAGTGACTGCTTTCAGTTCTATAAAATTGAAGCTTACAAAGTAATTAAATATCCAAAAGCATATAATTTTCCAGTCCAATTTAATCAGACTGATTATAAAGCATTAGTTTACTCTGATGATTTAGCAGGTCTTTATTCAAAAATTCCAGCCGAAATAAAAAGTTTAAAAGGACAGACCAAAACATTTGGATCACCAGATGCTCATGATCAAGGAGGTACTTATCTGGAGTGGAGCGAGGCAGGTGTTGTTACTAAAATATATTTGGACAATGACAATACTGCAGATCAGACTGCGGGAATAATTGCGCTTAAGAAGGTGATTCAGGATAAAATAACTCTCCTAAAAACCAAATCTTAAACGTATTACATTTTAATCCTAAAACCCAGATTCATAGTTGAAATCTGGGTTAAAAAGGTTTCGTTATTTACAAAAAAAGGAGATTGCTCAAAATGGTTTCTGATGTGTTTTTAAAATAAAATAAATACTAATTTTTATGAAGAAAATATTTTTTATTCTTTTTATAATTTTTACTGTTTCTTCCTGTACCTATGAAAATTCCGGTTTTAGACGAATTTCCAAAGAAGAAGCAATGCAGGGCTGGGCTTGGAAAATTTTCATTTTTACAGATGAAGGAGAGTTTCAACCTGCTGAATCAGAAGTGAATAAAAATGATAAACATATCAAAGAGAACCCTATTTTTGTAAAGGATATTTGGAAAATGAATTCCAAGGAGTATCATTTTTTTAAAAATCATCAATTAGCAGTCAAGGAAGAAGCCGATAATACCATTTTGGAACAGACCAAAAGAAATCGATAAATACCAAAATAAGAATTCTTGAAGAATAACATAGACCAGTATATTAGAAAATGTGTCGAAAATGACCGGGAAGCTCAACTGAAAATATATCAGCTGTTTTCTCCTGTGCTTTATGGACTGTGCCTAAAATATATGCGGAATGAAGATGATGCAAAAGATGTTTTTCAGGAAGCCTTTGTTATTGCCTTTCAAAAAATCGAACAGTATAAATTTCAAGGGAGTTTTGAAGGCTGGATCAAGCGGATTTTCATCAATAAATTATTAGAAACATTAAAGAAAAAGAAAAAGGGAGTCCTGTTTTTAGACACATTTGATACTAATATCGCTGAAGAAGAAGAATTAGAATTAGAACCAATTGAACAAGAAAAATTACTGGAATATATACAGGAACTGCCAGATCAATACCGTATGGTTTTTAATTTATATGTTTTTGAAAAAATGAAGCATAGAGAAATTGCAGCATTACTTGAAATAAGTGAAGGTACATCCAAATCAAATTTTAATAGAGCCAAAAATATTTTAAAGAAAAAAATTTTGACGGTTCTAAATTCTAAAACAGCATGAAATTGAAATTCTGTCAGGTACAATAAAGAAAGACCCGACTGATTTCAAAATAAATAATAACGCATGAAAAATAAAGAAGCAAAATCTATTTTTTCTTCATTGGAGAACTTCTCAAGTACTCCGCCGCCAGAGTTATGGGATAAAATAGAAGCTCAATTAGATAAGCCTAAAAAGAAAAAGCGGCTGGTTGTCTGGTGGTGGACAGCGGCGTGTTTAGTGGCAGGGCTTTCGCTTCCGGCAATTTGGTACGCTAATTCTGGGCAGGGGAATAATCAGGAATTAATTATTGGAAATAATGCTAATGAAGTTGTTTTGCAAAACGATTCAAAAAACAGCAGTGGCAATAATAAGAAGGCAGGTGCAGATGAAAGTACTGTTGGAAAAACATCTTTTGAGAAAAAAAACAATAGTGCTGATAAAATTAAGAATGAAAATTTGAACACCAAAGAAACTGGTATTTCTTTGGCTAGCACAAATTCTGTAACTGTCAAAAAAACGCCCGAAATTATATATAAAATAAATAATTCAAAGAGAGTTAAGAATTCAAATGAAGAAAAAAATAATCAGCTGATTGCTGCTAATAATGCTAAATCACAGTCGAATGCAGCGGCTGTCAATAAAAATCAAACATCTAATAGTTATCAAGCGGTTTCTATTAACGGAATGAATAATTTTTCTGCAGGCAGTACAAGTGAAAATGCCAAAACGATTGCAGTTTCTGAAAGCAATGCTATTTCTGGTTCGAAGCAAAATAAAGAAAGTGTTCAGACTGTGAGTCCTAAACCAGAACTGATTAATAAAAAGGATGAGGTTTACGGATTGAATTCCAATACAGCAATTGCCGAAAATACTAAAACGAACGATTCAATTAGTAAAATAAAAAATGAAGTTGCTCAATTAGAAAATGCTTTGGCTGACTTGGATAAAGATAAAACTAAGAAAAAAACAAGTCCGGAAGTTATTGATAAATGGTCGCTTAAAGTTTTTGCAGGAGTAATGGGGTCCGAAAATTTTAACAATGACAAAGCTTTAGGAAACACTGTAGCTTCAAAACAATCCAATGGCTATGGGATAAAGACAAACTATAAACTGAATAAAAAATGGGGAGTAAGTTCCGGTTTCAAGATTAATGAACTTGGACAAAAAATAAATGGAGTTGCTTATTATGAGCGGGGCAATACAGCTGATTTTGCTTCAGGGGCATTGCCTACTAACGGACCTTTGGAAAGTACTGTAAAAAGTAATATAGTTTTGGTTTCCAATAATGAGAATTATTTATTTGCCTCAAGTTCTAAATCCAGTACAGGTTTTGAAACAGGAAATGTGACTCAGAATTTAAAATATTTCGAAATGCCGTTAGAGGTTTCTTATTCTCTTTTAAGCAAAAAGAAAACCAATATTAGTATGAATACAGGTGGTTTTGTCGGTAAATTAATTGCTAATGATGTTATATTAAACGGGAGCTCAATTGGAGAGAATAAAAACGTAAATGATTTTGTTTACGGTACGGTATTGAGCAGTACACTGCAGTATGAATTCCTTAAAAAAACTTATTTTTTCATCGAACCAGGAATGAATTACTACATCAATCCTTTAGAAAATCAATCCTTCAATCAATTTCAATGGATGTTTAATATTGGTATAAACGTATCTTTTTAATTTTTGCAATAATTATTTAATGTGGTATTTAGAATTTTAATTGCAGTAGTGCCGGATTTTTAATCCGGCATTTTACATTATAAAAAGGATAATAAGATTGATTTTTATTTATTGAATTATACCATTTATGAATGTAAAACAGTCTTTTTGTTTTTCTTCACCCTAGCCCTTTCCCAAGGAGAGGGAATAAAAATTAGGTTATTTTATATTCATAAATGGTATTAGTTTTCTTTTTCGTTAAGAAAATAAATATCGCCTGCAGCTGCAAATACAGATCAAAAGGATGCTTTGTTTTGAAAACAGAATGTGTTGCAAAAAAAAGGTCTTGATTTGAGTCAAGACCTTTTTGTATTATTTTAAAAAATGAATTTATTTAAAATTCCATCCTAATGTTATCCCAAAAGCCACAGGTTTAATTTTAGCATCTTTGTCAGTACTGTACAATCCATTAGGTTTTCTATCAGATACAGATGTTTGGTTATAACCAATATAGGATTCATTCTTGTTTTGGTCTAAAATTGTACCATATCCACTTTCCAGGAACAGGGCTGCATACAACGAATTTTTCGCTGCCATATCAAATGTAAATCCTAACTCAAAAGAACTCATTATAATTCCTTTAGTTTCGTACTCTCCTGATGATGAATAATTATTCTGACGGCCAAAACCATATTCTGGTAAATCGTCAATAGTCAGGTTTACATCTGGATAATAAGCACTGCCATTTGCGTAATCCGCTGTTGCTTTAAATTTATAATTTACAGGTAAGAAATATTTAGCTCCAGCTCTAAAATTAAAATCAATACCCTCATTAATATTTGTTTTATATTGGACAAAAAGAGGGATTTGCAGAGCATGTAAAGTTTGTTTTTCTATATAATTGCTGGTAGTAACGTTATAAATAAATGCCGAAGTGGAAACATCAACTTCAAAAGTAGAAAGTATTGCAGAAGACTGAGACAAAGAAACTTCTTGTTTGTATTGTGAAAACTCTAGCCCTGAACCAATACCAAAATGTGTATTTAAAGAGTAGATATAACCTGCTTTTACAGCTCCGCCAAGGCGATAACCTGCTTGTGTGCCAGTAACATCACTCTTAATATTCCCTACTCCGGACTGTATACCTACATAAAACTGTGCAGCTATTCCTTGGGAAATTAAGAAAGCTATAGTTCCAATTATGTTTTTAATATTGAATTTCATAGATGTAAAATTTATTTTTTAGTGAGACTCTATACGTTATCGCCTTTTTACTCATTTGTTTTTGTTCACTCAAACTTGTTGTTAATGACGACTTCATACTTGTTTTAAATTAGAATAATCCATCCCCATTCATTAAAAATGAGGATGTCATATTCTATAAATTATTTTAATTTCTCACTAAAAGGTTTTTAGTAAAATATTTACCATTTGTTAAGGTCATTTTTACAATATAAATTCCCTCAACACTTGGAGCTATCATGTCAATAGTATTTTGACTTGTGTTAATAGTAGTTAGTAAGTTACCAGTTAAATTATAAACCTCAATACGCGCATTTTGTAATCTGTTTGTACTAACATTCGTTATCAATTGGAAACTCGCATTACTTCTAACAGGGTTTGGAACAATTCTTATGTACTCTTCTTCTATTGTAGGAGATAAAGTCAAGGTACAGGTTGTAATTAATGTTCCGTCTAGTTTTGTTGCTACTGCATAATAAGTTCCATTCAAAGGACCACTTTCTTTGAAATATTGTGAAGTTTGTCCAGGAACTAAAACCCCATTTTTATACCAGCTATACAATTTAAAACTCTTAGAACTATTGTCAAAGAATATAATATTTTCAAATTGTTTTCTAATCAGGTTAGGCTGACTAGATACTACTGGTAAAACAACTGCCGGAGCTGCATTGTAATTTATGTTTCCTGGTTGCGAAGCTGTAATAGCTGCAGACCCATAATTTTGGAAAATTACTGAATTATTTGAAACAGTAGCAATGTTAGTATTAGAAGAAGCATAATTTACTGCTAAACCACTATTAGCAACAGCAGTCAAAACAATACTAGTTTCTCCATTACAGCCTAATCCCAAAGTCTGATTCCAGGTAATTACCTGATCTGCTTTCGTAATAGTAAAATCTTTGCTTACATAAGTAATGCTATAGTTAGTACCAGCACTTAAGGTACCTTGCGTGATAGCGTAAACGCCCACATTCACTCCAGCTGCTCTTGTTAAAACACCAGTAAAGGCATCACTGCCTACCAAACTTGGCGAAACAGTATAAGTAAAAACAGGATCTGTTGTTCCATATACTTTGGTTTGTGAAGTATTTGCTGTTACTGTAATTGGTTTTGCAGTAATAGTAAAATCTTTGCTTACATAAGTAATGCTATAGTTAGTACCAGCACTTAAGGTACCTTGTGTTATAGCGTAAACACCCACATTCACTCCAGCAGCTCTTGTTAAAGCACCAGTAAAGGCATCACTACCTACCAAACTTGGCGAAACTGTATAAGCAAAAACAGGATCTGTTGTTCCGTACACTTTTGTTTGCGATGCAGTTGCTGTTACTGTAATTGGTTTTGCAGTAATAGCAAAGTTAGCCCCTGCGTAACTAATTGTATAATTAGATCCGGCAGTCAAACTTCCTTGGTTAATAGCATAAGTTCCAATGTTTTCCCCAGCAGCTCTTGTTAAAGCACCAGTAAAGGCATCACTACCCACCAAACTTGGCGAAACTGTATAAGCAAAAACAGGATCTGTTGTTCCGTACACTTTTGTTTGCGATGCAGTTGCTGTTACTGTAATTGGTTTTGCAGTAATAGCAAAGTTAGCCCCTGCGTAACTAATCGTATAATTAGAACCCGCAGTCAAACTTCCTTGGTTAATAGCATAGTTTCCAATGTTTTCCCCAGCAGCTCTTGTTAAAGTTCCAGTAAAGGCATCACTACCTACTAAACTTGGCGAAATAGTATAGGCAAAAACAGGATCTGTAGTTCCGTACACTTTTGTTTGCGATGCAGTTGCCGTTACTGTAATTGGTTTGGCAGTAATAGCAAAGTTAGCACCAACATAAGTAATTAAATACTTAGCCCCTGCTGAAAGCGAACCTTGATTAATAGCATAATTACCAATATTTTCACCACTAACTCTTGTTAAAGATCCTGTGAATGAATCTCCCGAAAGCAAACTTGGTGATACTGTATAAGTTAAAACAGGATCACTCTCCCCATATATTTTAGTTTGAGAAGGTGTTGCAGTTACCGTAATTGGAATTTGATTTAATTTCAGGACATAATTATAGGTAGCTGTACAATTATTAGCATCAGTAGCGGTAACAGTAAAATTACTATCAGCAATTTGAGTTGAAATACCTGTTATCTGTCCAGCTGTTGATAGCGAAAAACCAGAAGGCAGACTTCCTGCTGTAATTGCATACGTTTTAGGGTCTGTTCCTCCTGAAGCTACTATAGTTTGACTATATCCAGTATTGTAATCATAACCAGATAAAATTGTTGTTGTGAAATTTATAGCCGTAGGCTGTGTTATGGTAAAGTTTTTTGTGATTTGACAATTGTTGGCATCCGTGATGGTACAGGTGTAAGTGCCAACAGCCAATCCTGTAGTCGTAGCAGCCGTTCCACCAGATGGAGCCCATGAATAGGTATATCCGCCAGCACCGCCTGCAGCAGTTACCGAAGCCGACCCGTTAGTTCCACCGTTACAAGCCACGTTGGTTTGCGAAGTAGTTGCGGTAATGGCTGTAGGCTGTGTTATGGTAAAGTTTTTTGTGATTTGACAATTGTTGGCATCCGTGATGGTACAGGTGTAAGTGCCAACAGCCAATCCTGTAGTCGTAGCAGCCGTTCCACCAGATGGAGCCCATGAATAGGTATATCCGCCGGCACCACCGGCAGCAGTTACCGAAGCCGACCCGTTAGTTCCACCGTTACAAGCCACGTTGGTTTGCGAAGTAGTTGCGGTAATGGCTGTAGGCTGTGTTATGGTAAAGTTTTTTGTGATCTGACAATTGTTGGCATCCGTGATGGTACAGGTGTAAGTGCCAACAGCCAATCCTGTAGCCGTAGCAGCCGTTCCACCAGATGGAGCCCATGAATAGGTATATCCGCCGGCACCACCGGCAGCAGTTACCGAAGCCGACCCGTTAGTTCCGCCGTTACAAGCCACGTTGGTTTGCGAAGTAGTTGCGGTAATTGCCGTAGGCTGTGTTATGGTAAAGTTTTTCGTGATCTGGCAGTTGTTGGCATCCGTGATGGTACAGGTGTAAGTGCCAGCAGCTAATCCTGTAGCTGTAGCAGCCGTTCCACCAGATGGAGCCCATGAATAGGTATATCCGCCAGCACCACCGGCAGCAGTTACCGAAGCTGACCCGTTAGTTCCGCCGTTACAAGCCACGTTGGTTTGCGAAGTAGTTGCGGTAATGGCCGTAGGCTGTGTTATGGTAAAGTTTTTTGTGATCTGACAATTGTTGGCATCCGTGATGGTACAGGTGTAAGTGCCAGCAGCCAATCCTGTAGCAGTAGCAGCAGTACCACCAGTTGGAGTCCATGAATAGGTATATCCGCCGGCACCGCCTGCAGCAGTTACCGAAGCCGATCCGTTAGTTGCTCCATTGCAGGCCACGTTGGTTTGCGAAGTGGTTGCGGTAATAGCTGTAGGCTGTGTTATGGTAAAGTTTTTCGTGATCTGACAATTGTTGGCATCCGTGATGGTACAGGTGTAAGTGCCAGCAGCCAATCCTGTAGCCGTAGCAGCCGTTCCACCAGATGGAGCCCATGAATAGGTATATCCGCCAGAACCACCAGCAGCAGTTACCGAAGCCGACCCGTTAGTTCCACCGTTACAAGCCACGTTGGTTTGCGAAGTAGTTGCGGTAATTGCCGTAGGCTGTGTTATGGTAAAGTTTTTTGTGATCTGGCAGTTGTTGGCATCCGTGATGGTACAGGTGTAAGTGCCAGCAGCCAATCCTGTAGCTGTAGCAGCCGTTCCACCAGATGGAGCCCATGAATAGGTATATCCGCCAGCACCGCCTGCAGCAGTTACCGAAGCCGACCCGTTAGTTCCACCGTTACAAGCCACGTTGGTTTGCGAAGTAGTTGCGGTAATGGCTGTAGGCTGTGTTATGGTAAAGTTTTTTGTGATTTGACAATTGTTGGCATCCGTGATGGTACAGGTGTAAGTGCCAACAGCCAATCCTGTAGTCGTAGCAGCCGTTCCACCAGATGGAGCCCATGAATAGGTATATCCGCCGGCACCACCGGCAGCAGTTACCGAAGCCGACCCGTTAGTTCCACCGTTACAAGCCACGTTGGTTTGCGAAGTAGTTGCGGTAATGGCCGTAGGCTGTGTTATGGTAAAGTTTTTTGTGATCTGACAATTGTTGGCATCCGTGATGGTACAGGTGTAAGTGCCAACAGCCAATCCTGTAGCCGTAGCAGCCGTTCCACCAGATGGAGCCCATGAATAGGTATATCCGCCGGCACCACCGGCAGCAGTTACCGAAGCCGACCCGTTAGTTCCGCCGTTACAAGCCACGTTGGTTTGCGAAGTAGTTGCGGTAATTGCCGTAGGCTGTGTTATGGTAAAGTTTTTCGTGATCTGGCAGTTGTTGGCATCCGTGATGGTACAGGTGTAAGTGCCAGCAGCTAATCCTGTAGCTGTAGCAGCCGTTCCACCAGATGGAGCCCATGAATAGGTATATCCGCCAGCACCACCGGCAGCAGTTACCGAAGCCGACCCGTTAGTTCCGCCGTTACAAGCCACATTGGTTTGCGAAGTAGTTGCGGTAATGGCCGTAGGCTGCGTTATGGTAAAGTTTTTTGTGATCTGACAATTGTTGGCATCCGTGATGGTACAGGTGTATGTGCCAGCAGCCAATCCTGTAGCCACAGCAGCATTTCCTCCGGATGGAGCCCATGAATAGGTATATCCGCCGGCACCGCCTGCAGCAGTTACCGAAGCTGACCCGTTAGTTGCTCCATTGCAGGCCACGTTGGTTTTTGAAGTGGTTGCGGTAATAGCCGTAGGCTGTGTTATGGTAAAGTTTTTTGTGATTTGACAATTGTTGGCATCTGTGATGGTACAGGTGTAAGTACCAACAGCCAATCCTGTAGCCACAGCAGCATTTCCTCCGGATGGAGCCCATGAATAGGTATATCCGCCGGCACCGCCTGCAGCAGTTACCGAAGCTGACCCGTTAGTTGCTCCATTGCAGGTCACGTTGGTTTGCGAAGTGGTTGCGGTAATGGCTGAAGGCTGCGTAATTGTGAAGTTAACGGCTGTAGTACAATTATTTGCATCAGTTACAGTACAGGTCCATGTACCAGGAGTTAGTCCAGTTACCGAAGTTGTACCATCACCCGTTGGGTTGCCAGGCGTCCAGTTATAGGTATAACCACTCGCTCCACCAGTTGGTGTGTTGATTGCAGCAGCTCCGTTAGAACCACCATTACAAGAAACATTGGTTTGTGAAGCCGCAGTAGTTGCTAAAGCAGTAGGTTCTGAAATAGTAAAGTTTTTTGTGACTTGTGTCGATTCGTTATCTGTTATAATAACTGAATAAGATCCAGCTGTTAAACCAGAGGCTGTAGCTCCATTTCCTCCAGAAGGAGACCAAGAATAGGTATAAGGAGCAACACCTCCCGCAGCAGTTACTGAAGCTGAACCTGAGGTTCCGCTGTTACAAGCCACGTCGGTTTGTGAAGTTGTTGCCGACAGGGCAGCATTTGTAGTAAAAGTTAAATCTGTACCATAACTTGTACCTGCAGAATTGATGGCATACGCTCTAAAGTGTACAAGTGTTCCAGCTGGTAAAGAAGAAATAACTGCACTAAAACTTCCTGTTCCAGTTCCATTTGTAACTTTGTTATTTGAAGTAGTAGGATTGCTGGCTGTTGCCCAGACAATACCTTTTTCAGTTACAGTGGCTCCGCCATCTGCAGTAACATTTCCTCCTAATGTTGCTTTTGAAGCACCTACTCCAGTTGCTGCGGTTGTTGAAACTGTTGGAGTTGTGATTGGATTTACAGCTACACATGATGATATTACGCTGCATAAGCCTATTGTTACAACAACTGCATAATTACCACTACTTGGCGGTGTATACGATTGTCCGTTTTCACCAATTAATATAGTTGCTGGACATTGAATCCATTGGTAGATAGCGCCAGGCTGATCCGCTGTTAAAACACCAGATGTTTGAGTTACGGTATCAATTACTTCACATACATCATTAACAGTAATAGTAAATACTTTTTCAAAGCTAAGACCACCCAGATCTGTAGTTTTCACACGAACAGAGTAGGAAGATTTAGTTTCAAAATCAGGACTAACAGTAATTTTCAAATTGCTCCCCGAAATGGTAAACACAGCATTATCTGTATCTCCAGTCCCAGACACTAAAGTATAGGTAAACGAGCTGTCATCAACATCGGTAGAAGAAAGAACTCCCACAGTTGAATTAGCCGCCACATTTTCGTTAATCGCAGTAGGTGAAAGGGCTAAATTAGTTGGAGCTTCATTCACATCATTGATGGTAACAGTAAAAACTTTATCAAAAAACAAACCTCCTTGATCTGTAGTTCTTAAGCGAACAGAATAGGAAGATTTAGTTTCAAAATTTGGGCTGGCCGTTATTCTTAAATTTGAACCGCTGATGTTGAAAGCAGCATTATCTGTACTTCCTGCTCCTGCTTCTAAAGTATAAGTAAAAGTATCCCCTGAATCAATATCTGTAGTGGAGAGTGTGCCTACGGTTGAATTAGCCGCCACATTTTCGTTGATAGAAGTAGCTGAAAGGGCTAAATTCGTTGGTGCTTCATTCACATCACTGATGGTAACAGTAAAAACTTTATCAAAAAACAAACCTCCTTGATCTGTAGTTCTTAAGCGAACAGAATAGGATGATTTGGTTTCAAAATCAGGGCTGGCCGTTATTCTTAAATTTGAACCGCTGATATTGAAAGCAGCATTATCTGTACTTCCTGCTCCTGCTTCTAAAGTATAAGTAAAAGTATCCCCTGAATCAATATCTGTAGTGGAGAGTGTGCCTACGGTTGAATTAGCCGTCACATTTTCGTTAATAGTATTAGGCGAAAGAGCAATGTCAGTAGGCGCAGTGTTAGTTGTGACTACAGGTGTTGAAACTGAAATAGAATTTATACTATGATTGGTAGCAGATTGGTTACCTACATATCCGCCAGCACTGATATAAAATCGTACCTCGTCTACATTTTGAAAGGCCGATGTTAAAGTTATTGTTTTTGGAGTATAACCTGAATCAAAACCATCAAAAGTGGTAGAAGCTACTTCATTACCATCTCTATAACCCTTTACCGTATTAGTAAAGGATGAGGTTTCTCCCCAGTTGTAATAGACAAATTGATTGAGACGAAATTCATTGCCATTGGCTGATTTTATTGCCATTCCTTTTGAACCTGCATTGTTTTCATTGGTTAGGCCTGAATAGGATGCGTTGGAACTTCCTATATAAGAATTGTTTTGCCAAGATAATGCGGGGAGTAAAGTACCGTTTGTATTGGAAATATTATATACCTGAATATCAATATCGGATATATCTTGCGAACCACCATCTCCATCAGAAGCAACGTCATCACTAGTAATTGCTGCTGGATTGCTTGAAAATGTTAACGTAGGAGAAGTGTTAAGCAGTACACCTATTTTGAAAATAGGATTTGTTCCAGTAAATTGTGTTCCTCCTGGACTGATGTCGTAAGTTGTTGATTCGCTAGTATTCCAATTTGCAATACTACAAATAGCTGTTAAAAGATTACTTTTTGAAGCCGCTGTTAAAGTGCCTTTATAGGTATTATTGTCACCATGATATCCTCCGTTATTAGGATCTCTATTAAGTGCAATAGCAGTTGATCCAAGAGTAAGAGATGGAGGTAAATACGAATTACCATTGTTGGGCTGAAGTCCAGTTCCAGGTACAAGAAATTGCCCTGCTGGTTGATTTATACCATTAAAAGTGGTACCAAATGTGTTTACCCAGCCAAATACAAATTGACTTACAGATGTAGCGGAACTTCCTTGAAAAATAAACCAGTTATCACCTCCAGCAGGAACTGGACAGCTACCCGGAGCTAGATTATATGTCCAGCCTGTAAAGCTAACAGTGCCTGGTAATCCAGAAACGCTAGGAGTTGTTCCTCCTGTAATTGAAAATTTAGTAACTGTTCCAGCTGGCATAGCAGAAGTTAACGTCCAAGTAATCGAGCCTTCTGCTAAATTAGCTACAGAAGTGGTTCCGAAAGTACCAGTAGCTTCATCATATCCATAATCAGTTATTCTAATAACAGTACCTGCTGAGATAGGAACAAGATTTACGATAGTCATTTCATAAGGGACAACATCGTAATTGGTACCAATAATAGCAATGTCACCCGCCGATAAATTGGTTTGAGCCAATGAGGATGAAAACAAACTTAGAAAACATCCAATGAAAAGTAGTTTTTTTATCATAATTTGTTAATGTATTTATTATCAAATATATAAAAAAAATGGACTATTATTCAATAGTCCATTTTTTTAATTATTTATTATGGTCTAGAAGGATAGATTCCTTGGTAACATATAATATATTGCATAGCTACAAAAGGCGGTACTGTGGGTACTGGTGATGGACCAGACCCCCAAGGAGTGAGTTGTAAACCAGTGGGGTCAAAATTCAAATTATTGTTCACTGTTGAACTAATTCCTGCTAAATTTTGATTTGGTGTGGCATTAGTATACAAATTAGGGTCACTATTACCATTGGTATCAACTGTTTTTCCTAATGCATTATTGGTTGCAGAAGGTGTAGAATCAGCTCCTGGACTTGTACTAGCTTGTAGTACTGTATTTACCGAAATAGTACCAGTCAAATTGGATCCTTGACCTTTTACTATAGTGTGGGTATGAGGAGGCATATTTACTGATGTTATAGTAAATGATTGAGTACCGCCAACTTCACCTAATGTGTATGTTCCTCCAGGATGAACTCCTCCAATATTTGAACATTGTGTTGGAAATGCTCCACGCAAATCAGGTAATTTAAAAGTACTTATCCCATCACCCCCATAGGTAGTTCCTAAGATACTAAATAATGCTGTATTTTGACTAATTGACAATAATTGTCCCTCACAAGTATAGTAGCCCCTAGGAGCAAAATTACCTGCAAAAAGTTTGATGGTTCCCATTAATTCGTCGTCCATGATCTTTTTTTTTATTAGTTAATAGATTGTTTTTAAGTTATTCAAAAATAATTTAAGGAATGAATAACAGATGAGAAAATGACATAGAAAGGAAAATACGTGTCATGAAATATAAATATAGAAGCAAATAAATGTTTTGAAAAAACTTTAAAAACAACGTTATCTTTGCAAAAAAAATAAAGTCAGCATGTCTCACCATCACTTTCTTCTTCACAAACCTTATGGTTATTTAAGTCAGTTTATTTATGAATTAAAGAGAAAGAAAAAACTCTTGGGCGAATTATACAATTTTCCAGCTGGAACTATGGCAATCGGAAGATTGGACGAAGATTCGGAAGGTTTACTTTTATTGACGACTGATGGGAAAATGAGTGAAATCATCCGAAGTAAAAGAGTTGATAAAGAATATTATGTTCAAGTTGATGGAATAATTACTCAGCAAGCTATTGATGAATTAAAAGAAGGTGTTGAGATTGGCTTTAATGGAGGAAAATACAAAACCAAAAAATGTGAAGCGAGGCTCATTACTGAAATTCCAGATTTTGGTCCTCGGGGTAAAAAAATTCGGGACGAGCGTCATGGACCAACTTCCTGGGCTTCCATCACTATAAACGAAGGCAAGTTTCGGCAAGTACGTAAAATGACTTCAGCAGTCGGTTTTCCTACTTTACGTCTGGTGCGTGTCCGCATTGGAAACATACATTTAAACAATTTAAAAGCTGGAGAAGCAGTTGAGGTTGACGATTTTAATTTAAATAACAATTTAAATAACAATGAAAAAAATCAAAAAATCTAATCGTAGCTAACCTCTGCAATTATAAATCGTTAATCAAAAATCTTAAATCATAATGCTAAACATCGTTCTCGTAGAACCCGAAATACCTAATAATACCGGAAATATTGGCCGTTTATGCGTAGGCACCGAAAGCCGGCTCCATTTAATCCATCCTTTTGGATTTATAATCAATGATAAAAATCTCAAGCGCTCCGGACTCGACTATTGGGTGCATTTGGATGTTACCGAATATCAAAATGTAGAAGAATGGATGCAGCAAATACCGAAAAAATCAAGGGTTTTCCTGATGAGTTCCCATGCTACAAAATCCATTTATGACGCAAAATTTCAAGATGGGGATTGGCTGGTTTTTGGAAAGGAAAGTGTTGGTTTAAGTCCTGAATTTATGGTATTGTTCGAAAATCATTTGACGATTCCAATGTCAAATTTGATCAGAAGTTTTAATATTGCTAATTCGGTTGCTTTTGTGGTTGGAGAAGCGAAGAGGCAGATTGGATTGAAATAAATTTTATGCAAATAGGAAAAATGTTTTCTCAAAAGAAAATCTATAAGGATGATATTTCGGTCCCAAAAGAGACTATAATTTATTATTCAAGGAACAAGGTCATTTTTTCATTAGTCAATATTTTAGGAATTTGCGCATTAGTAATTTATTTGTTGCCAAAAGAATATTTTGGATTATTATTTTTAGGTTTAGGGTATGGTTTATATTTGTTATATATTCAAATTAATAAATTGAGAGACAAAGCTCCTCAAATCGTAATTAACGATAAAGGAATTAAGTTAAAAAATAAAAATTTAGTCCCTTGGAATAAGATTTATGGTGATAGAATTTTCTGTCAAACATTTGGTAAAAGCCCTACAAATTATCTTGTTTTTAATAAAGAAGAAATAGAAATAGACGATTTGACAATAAAATCTAATGAACTAGAAAAACTTCTTCATGTTTATAGAGTTCGATACGATAATGATAATTCTTAGCTAAAAGAGACTTCACTTTGTTGCAGGTAATTAGTTGTTTAATAGAAGTGTAGTTAGTTTATTTTTTAAAGAGAAATTTCATATATTTGAGATAGACATTCTTCTGTTTTAAATCTCTTTTATGATAGATAACGTTTCCCTTCGAAGTACTATTTTTAGACATCTTGATGGTTTGGTGACTGCTCCTGTGGCGTTTTCTTTGCATAAAAAAGGTGTCTTGGCCTATATCTTGGAAAGAAAAGAAATATGCCTCTCCGAACTTTCTTCCAAATTCAAAACCAACGAAGGTTATCTCAATGTGGCACTGCGAACATTGGCTTCGCAAGGTTTTCTCGATTATTATGTTAATACAAAGACTGATCTGATTGCTTTTCGAATTAATGAAAAAAGTGCAATTGCTTTTTCGTTGTTTCCATTGTATAAAGATGTTGTAGATTTATTGCAGTCTTCGGCCGATTTACGTCCTAAATTATTTGAAGGAGAAATTTTCAGCCGAATGAAATTGATATTTGAAAAATGTCAAAATAATTACGGAATTTCATTTTCTGATGATAATTTAACCAACGAAATTCAGCATCAGATTCTCACTCATATTGAAGGTTTTCTTGTCGGGCAAATAACGGTTCATTTGGGAATGAGCGGAATGTTTCATAAATATTTTATGGAAATATCCTTTAGCCCGGAAGAGTTTCATAAATCTCCCGAAAACTTCAAAATTGTACTTAATTTTTTGACACATTTGGGATGGTTCACTCGAAAAAACGGAAATTATCAGTTTACCGAAACTGGATTGTTTTTTGCCAAAAGAGCCTCTGCTTATGGCGTTACTGTTTCTTATTTACCTACTTTTCGGAAAATGGATGAATTGATTTTTGGTAATCCCGCTTTCTTAAGAAACGTAGGGGAAGGCGAAGATGAGATTCACGTTGACCGCGAAATGAACGTATGGGGGAGCGGTGGTGCGCACGATACTTATTTTAAAGTTGTTGATGAAATTCTTATCAAATTATTCAATTTACCAATTGAGCAACAACCCAAAGGAATTTTGGATATGGGCTGTGGCAACGGTGCTTTTTTGGAGCATGTTTTTGATGTGATTGACCGTCAGACTTTGAGAGGAAAAATGCTTGATAAACACCCTCTGTTTCTAGTCGGAGCCGATTATAATCAGACGGCACTCAAAGTAACACGAGCCAATTTAATCAAAGCCGATATTTGGGCCAAAGTGATTTGGGGAGATATAGGCCGTCCGGATTTACTAGCTGGCGATTTAAAGGAAAATTACAATATCGATCTGAAAGATTTGTTGAATGTGAGGACTTTTCTCGACCACAACCGGATTTGGGAAATGCCGAAACAAATCAATAAAGAAAGAATAAGCGGTTCGACTGGAGCATTTGCAGATAGAGGCGTTCGGATAAGTAATAATTTGGTGGAAGATAATTTATTGGAACACTTCCAAAAATGGTCGCCTTATGTCCATAAATTTGGATTGCTGATGATTGAACTGCATACGATAGCGCCCCATTTAACAGCTACGAATTTAGGTAAAACTGCAGTAACCGCTTACGATGCTACGCATGGTTTTTCGGATCAATATATAGTCGAAATTGATGTACTGCATAAAATTGCGGGCGAAGCAGGATTATTTTCGGATCTCAATTATTTTAAAAAATTCCCCGATTCGGAAATAGCGACGGTGAGTATTAATTTGCTGAAAGGAGTTTAGTTTATGTTTTTAGTTTTTATCAACTATAAACAAAAAACCAATTAAGTGATAACAAATTTACCCTTTTCGTTGTCAAAAATGATATGTTCGTCTTTGAATAAAGTATTGAAACTTCCCTTTGTAATTAAATTGCAAGGTTCGTCCTGAACAACAGTTTCTGGCGTCATGATAATCATCTCATCACTCAATTGTATAGCCATATCAATGTCGTGCGTCGAAAACAAAATGCATTTTCCTGTTTCGTGGGTTAGTTTTTTTAAGAGTTTCAGCAACGAAACTTTGTGGAGTAAATCTAAATGAGTAGTGGGTTCGTCCAGAATAATTAAAGGAGTGTCTTGTGCCAATGCTCTTGCAATCAAAACCTTCTGTAATTGCCCATCACTTATTTCAAAATGTCTTTTTTGTGACAAATGTTCGATTTGCGTTAGTCTAATAGCTTCCTGAACAATTTGAATATCCGCATTTGATAAAGTGCCAATCCAGTTGGTGTAAGGCTGGCGTCCCAAAGCGACCAATTCAAACACAGTTAAATTACTTGGAGGTAATTTTTCGGTCAAAACTACACTTAAATTTTGGGCCAATGCTAAAGGTTCAAAGTCGTTTATTTTTTTGTCATTTAATAAAACAGTTCCGTGCAAAGGTTTCTGAATTCCTGTTATAGTACGCAACAAAGTAGATTTTCCAATACCGTTTGCACCAATCAAAGCAATCAGTTTCCCTGCCTGTAAGTTCAGGTTGAGGTTTTCGGCTATGGTTGTAGTTTCCTTCTTGGAGGAATAACCAATGCTTAGGTTTTGAGTGATGAGGATATTGGTCGGCATATTTTAAGTTATATACTTTTTGAAAATGTTTTTAAACACATAGGAGACACATAGAATTAATTTAAAATTGAGGATTGTTTAGAAAATCATAATTTTTTCACATAGAAGATTGCATTAAAATTTCTGTAGCCATGGTGTTTTATATAGATTATTATTGTTTAGGAAGAAGTTTAAAAAAATCATTCACAAAAGTTTTTTGTCCTTCTTTGAAAATGTTATGACAATTGAAATTTATGATTATTCCTTTAGGAGCTTCTAAAAGTTGCATATAGGTTAGAATCTGAGCCTCAAATATTGAATTCATTTCCAATACAGATTTTAATTCTAAGACTATACAGTTTTCAATAAATAAATCACATCTGAAATTCGTTGTTAATTTTTTTGTTTTATAAATAATTGGAATATTCATCTCTGTGTGAAAATTTATTTTTCTTTGGGATAATTCTTCTATCATACATTGATGATATACACTTTCGAGTAATCCTTTGCCAATAGATTTATGGACTTCGATAGCTGAACCAATAATTTCGTATGTTAATTCATCTAAAAATTTTTGAGTAATCATTTATTATAGTTTATTAATGCAACTTTTTGAGAAATTATTATTAATTACATAGTTATAATTTTTTTTGATGATTTAAAAGAGTTTAAGAAATGTTTTCTTTTTTACACAATTAATGTATGTGAAAAATAATATTATTTCTATTTATTTCTTAGAGATTAACTATAAAATCTATGTTTCTATGTGTTTAAATTATTTTATGCTTTACCTAAAATTCCTTTTTCGAACCAACAACCAAATAACAACTGGTGCACCCAAAATCGAAGTAATGGCATTAATTGGTAACGTAATTTCCATTCCCGGCATTTGTGAAACCACATCGCAAATCAGCATAATTCCGGCTCCAAAAAGCAAAGTACTCCAAAATAAAACAGTATGGTTACTAGTCTGAAACACTAACTTGGCAATATGGGGAACAGCCAATCCAACAAACGCAATCGGTCCCGCATAAGCCGTTATACTTCCCGCCAAAATTCCCGTTGCAATTATGATCACAAGTCGGGCTTTGTTGAAATTCAATCCCATACTTTTAGCGTAATTTTCGCCCAATAGTAATGCATTCAAGGGTTTAATACTAAGTAAACTGAGAAATAAACCAAATAATACACAAATTGTTAAAATGAGAATGGATGTCCATGATAAATTACCGAGATTCCCCAAGGACCAAAAAGTAAATTTCTGCAATTGTTCGGCCGAACTAAAATAAGTAAGAACCCCAACAACCGAACTGGTAAAACTACCAAACATCAGTCCCACTATCAAAATAGCCATGGTGTCCCGCAAACGTTGCGAAACCAATAAAACCAATAATAATACAGAAGTGCTTCCAAGAGTTGAAGCCAAAACGATTCCGTATGGCGATAATATAATGCCACTCAAAAAAGAAGGCAACACACCTGCGCCTAATATCACAAAAGCAACACCTAAACTCGCACCCGAACTAAGTCCCAAAACATAAGGTCCTGCAAGCGGATTTCGAAACAAAGTCTGCATCAACAATCCACTTATAGATAATCCCATTCCGACCAAAACTGCCGTAATAGCTTTGGGCAAACGATAATTGATGATGATGTATTCCCAAGTCGATTTACTCGCTTGACCGCCTGTCAAACTAGTATAAACCTCTTTGAAAGGTATCGTAATCGATCCCAAACTGATATTCACAAAAAACAGTATGATCAGCCCCAAAAAGAGCAATGAGAATAAGATTGTATTTCGTTTTTGATTGATCAATTATAATGATTTATAGATATTCGGTTTAGTCTCCCTCTCCTCTGGAGAGGGTCGGGGTGAGGTTTTTAATTCAGTTTTGTCGCAAAAGTAAAGACATAATCCGAAAGCAATTCAGGATGAAAAATTTTAATATAATCTTTCAAAACCAAATCAGGCCTTGCAGGCGATAATTCGTAAAAAACCGTACCGCCGGTAGCTCCCAATTTTCCTTCAAAAGTATAAATAGTTTTATTTGCGAAAGCATCAAACTGACCGTAATGCGGGTTTGCTTTTCCTAGTTCAGACAACGATTTGAACGAACCTGTAGCAATCCAAAAGTTGGCTGTTTTGGCTTTGTCTAATATGTTTTCAAACGACAATCCTAGACTTCCGGTACCTTCGAGGTTTTTCCAAAGATAATCTGCTTTAGCATCTTTCATAAATTGGGCAACCCAACTGCTTCCTCTCGCGACAAACCATTGGTCTTGGTACATCGAACCATATAAAACAGTCGAAGTTGGCTTTTTATTTGCAACCAATGACAACGCATTATTATATTCTTTTACAATGTTTTCAAATAAAGAATCCGCCTCTTTTTCTTTTCCAAATAAAGCTCCGTAAAGTTTCAGCCATTCTGCTTTTCCAAGAGGGGATTGCTCCATCCAATCGGCTTGAATGAGTACTTTTAAACCGCTTTTTTGTAAATTTTCAATACTTGGATTGTTGTTGTCAATGCCAAAAGTGACAATAAGTTCCGGTGACAATTCAATCAGCTGTTCGATATTGAGTTTTTCGTTTTGTCCCACATTTTTAACGGAACCGGCATCAATTAAGGCTCTTGTTTTTTCGGATGATACATAGTCCGTGTGAGGAAATCCAACCAATGATTTTTCGACACCCAACATTTCTAAAAACGGAATATTTGTGGTCGAAGTCACTACAATAGATTTCAGCGGGACGGAAATTTCAGGGTATTTTTTTAGGCTGTCCGGAACAATTCCGTCTTTTTCTTTTAGAATATAAGTGAAATCTGTAACCGCTTCCGGCCAAGGATTCGAGACAGTTACCACAGTATAGCCGTTGTGTTTGTGAATGGCTAAACTTTTGGCGTATTGAATACTGTTTGGAGTGTTGGCATCATTTTGAACTTCGCTTTTTTCATTTTTTTTGCATCCTATAAATGAAAAAAGAACACTGATTAAAAGAACTTTGTAGATTGAAAATCGCATAGACTATTTTTTTCGATGAAGGCAAAGGTATAGTAAATTATAAATTTCTTGTTTAATTTTTGCACTAAAAAATTAAGACAAACGCTATCTTTACAAAATGAATGTTATAAAAGAGAAGCATTGTTCGGCCTGTCAAAAGCCCTTTAATTGTGGAGATACTCCTCAAGGTGAAACGTGTTGGTGCAATGATTTTCCGCCTATTTTCAATCCTTTTGATATTGATGATTGTCTTTGTCCGACTTGTTTCAAAAAAGCCTGTTCTGATAAGATAGACGAGTTCGTAGCCACCATAACCCCTGAAACTGCCATTGGAAACAAAGCTTCAAAATTGCCCGAAACCGTAAATATAATTGAGGGAATTGATTATTATTTTGAAGACGGGAACTATGTTTTTAAACCTTGGTTTCATCTCAAACGAGGATATTGCTGTAAAAGTGATTGCACGCATTGCCCTTATTAATTGTAACCATTAACCACAAACGATTAACAATAAACACTAAATGATTTACTTAATAACGGGCGGAGAGCGTTCAGGAAAAAGCAGTTATGCCGAGAATTTAGCTAAAGGATTGTCCGAAAAACCAATGTATGTGGCAACCGCGAGAAAATGGGACGACGATTTCCAAAAACGTATTGACCGCCATCAAAAAGATCGTGACGGGCGTTGGGTGAATATGGAAAAGGAAAAACATTTGAGCGAAATTGATTTTTCCGGAAAAGTTGCCATTGTTGATTGTGTAACGCTTTGGCTGACTAATTTTTTTGTGGATACCAAAAATGATGTTGCCCTAAGTTTGGAACAAGCCAAAGCCGAATTGGACGCCATTGCAAAACAGGAAGGCGCAACCATCATCATAGTGACCAACGAAATAGGGATGGGAGTCCATGCCGAAACACATATTGGCAGGAAATTCACGGAACTTCAAGGTTGGATGAACCAATACATCGCCCAAAAAGCCGAAACTGTTGTGTTGATGGTTTCCGGAATTCCGGTAAAGATTAAAGGATAGATTTTATAAATTTGGGCGTTACCACAAGGGTCGGGCTGTTCGTTATATCTTTATTGCCGAACCCCGGCAATAAAGGATGTCACTACCATCCCTAACGCAAATACTGCATATAATGACATTAGATGAAATCATAAAATCCCGTAGAGACACACGCCATTTTACACAAGATGAAGTGCCGGAAGAAGTAATTCAAAGAGCACTTCAAGCGGGACATCATGCTCCATCAGTAGGTTTGACAGATGCTACAAGGTATTATCTGATAAAATCGGATGCAATTAAAAAGGAGGTGAAAAAACTGTTTTTGGATTACGATCACAAGGCATCAAAATTAACCGATGATGAGTTGCAAAAAAAGCAGTATCAGGCTTTAAAACTCGAAGCTATTGAAGAAGCACCACTCGGATTGGTAATTTGCTATGACCGTTCGGTTTTGAATCAGTTTACCATAGGAACTGTCGGAAGCAATGAAGCGATAAAGTTTAGCGCAGTCAGTGCGTCACAAAATATTTGGCTGTCATTGACAGAGCAAGGTTATTCGATGGGTTGGGTTTCGATTTTAAATTATTATCAGTTCAAACAGCTTTTGGGATTGCCTGAACATATTGAACCATTGGGCTATTTCTGTGTAGGTAAACCCGCCACCGATTATGGTAATCAACCAATGCTTCAACAATTGAATTGGAAACAAAAAGCCGAAAAGCCAATTGTTGAGGAGATTTTAGTTTCAACGTCTGAGTCATTTCGAGGAACGAAGCAATCTCACTTCAATTTAGAGCTAATTACTCCAGAAATAAGTGAAGCACTTCAGCAAAAAATTGATAATAAGACCAAACCATTAGGTTCGCTTGGCGTTTTAGAAATTCTTGCAAAACAAATAGGAACTGTTTTCCAAACATTGGAACCCAAAATAACAAAACCTCACATAGCAGTCTTTGCCGGCGATCACGGAATTGCCAATCACGGTGTAAGCGCCTATCCGCAGGATGTTACCCGACAAATGGTGACTAATTTTCTCGAAGGCGGGGCAGGAATCAATGTGTTTTGCAGACAAAATAATATTGGCTTAACCATAGTGGATGCAGGAGTCAATTATGATTTTCCGACAAATGCCAATTTGATTTCGGCCAAAATAGGAAAGGGAACACAATCTTTTTTACATACTTCAGCAATGAGTGAAACCGAATTGAATTTGTGTTTTGCCAAAGGAAAGGAAGTAGTGAATTCGGTTTTTGAAACGGGTTGCAACTGCATCGGTTTTGGCGAAATGGGAATCGGGAATACGTCCACGGCTTCCGTTTTGATGAGTATTCTTTTGGAATTACCGATAGAAGATTGTGTTGGTCAAGGTACAGGCGTTGTTGATGAAAAACTGATTCAAAAACAAGATATCCTGAAAAAATCCATCGAAAATTATAAAGGTTCAAATAATCTGCAAAGCAAATTAGCGTATTTTGGAGGGTTTGAAATTTTGCAAATGGCAGGCGGAATGCTTCAGGCGAAACAAAATAACATGCTCGTTTTGGTGGATGGTTTTATTTCTTCAGTAGCATTTTTAATTGCATACAAAATGAACCCATCAGTGAAAGAAAACACGATATTCTGTCATTCATCGGCAGAGAAAGGACATCAAAAAATATTGGATTATCTGAATGTTCAGCCCTTGTTGCAATTGGACTTGCGATTGGGAGAGGGAACGGGTTGTGCCGTGGCGTTTCCGATTATACAGTCGGCAGTTAGTTTTTTGAATGAAATGGCGAGTTTTGAATCTGCCGGTGTCAGCCGTTCGTAAATTTGCGTAGAGACGTTGCAGTGCAACGTCTCCGCCAACATTTTTACACAACGTTTTGCCTAATATTATTATACCGAAATCTGATATACATTGCGTGGAGACGTTGCATTGCGTGGAGACGTTGCATTGCAACGTCTCTACCAACAAAAAAATAAAAAAAATGAAAAAACAATTACATATATTTTTCACGGCATTAATGTTTTACACCCGAATTCCGTGTCCCAAAAACATAGACCACGATCCTGAATATTTAAATAAAGCCTCTCGTTATTTTCCGTTGATTGGTTGGATTGTGAGCGGAATTTCTTTTACGGTTTATTATTTATCAGCGATTTTATTTCCCAATGAAATTGCTGTAATTCTTGCAATCATTGGCGGAATTTTGACAACCGGAGCTTTTCATGAAGATGGTTTTGCCGATGTTTGTGACGGTTTTGGCGGCGGTTGGACAAAAGAGAAAATCCTTTTGATAATGAAAGATAGCGCTATTGGGGCTTATGGGGCTATCGGTTTGGTTTTGTTGTTTTTATTGAAGTTTGAGGCAATTTCGAATGCAATTTCTAAATCAGAAATCGTTAATCTTCAATCTTCAATCTTCAATCTACTCCTTTTTGTTTCCGCCCATTCAGTTAGTCGTTTGTCTGCAATTTCAATAGTTTTTACTCATCAATATTCTAGAGAAGACGCTTCGAGCAAGAGCAAACCCATTGCCCAAAATTTCACTTGGAAAGAAGTGGCAGGTGCTTTGTTTTTTGGATTACTGCCACTTGTGGTTTTGTCGTTTTTTCAATGGCAAATATTGTTGGTTTTACTACCTGTTTTTATCGCTCGCTTTTTTCTTGCCCGCTATTTTCAAAAATGGATTGACGGTTATACCGGAGATTGTTTAGGAGCGACCCAACAAGTGTGTGAAGTGATTTTTTACCTGTCAATTATTGGAATATGGAAGTTTATTTAGTCCGTCACACCGAAACGGTTTGTGAGAAAAGAATTTGCTACGGTCAGAGTGATGTTGGGATTCGGGAGCCTTATGAAGCTATTTTTGAATCAATTTTGGAGCAATTGCCACAGGAAGCAGTTTTGTATTCCAGTCCGTTGCAACGCTGTGCTATTTTGGCGAAATATATTCAGCAAAATACTCAAATTGATTCCATTATTGAAGACTCAAGATTGATGGAAATGCATTTTGGCGATTGGGAATTAATGAGTTGGGATGCTATTCCCCGTGAAGTTTTGGATCCTTGGATGGAAGATTTTGTCACCGTAAATGTGCCTAACGGAGAATCGTTTGTGGAATTGGATTCAAGGGTTCGTGAATTTTTGGACAATGGCATTTCGAAAATGCACTCTAAACCAATTATCATCGTGGCGCATTCGGGAGTTATTCGAAGCATTTTGTGCAAAATAAACAATCTTCCCCTGCAGGAAGCTTTCAAAACACCATTGGATTATGGTGCTGTAATCAAAGTTGAAATGTAAAACTTGTGTTTTTAATTATTTGTTAAACAATTTGTTATGTTTTTATTGGAATTAAAATGTCTCATTAATTTTAGTTTTCGATATTTTTAACTTTATATTTGCACTCGAATTAAGGTTGTGTTTTTACTTTTTGTGAAAGCACATTAAAAGGGAAGCAAGTGATTGAAGATTGCTGATTAACGATTTTTGATTTCAGAATTTAATATCTGAAATCAAGTATCAAACATCAAAATTCAAAAATCTTGCGCTGTTCCCGCAACTGTAAGCTATCAAGCTTGTTGTTATCTACAAAGCCACTGTTTTAAATTGTAGATTTTAGAATTCAGATTTTAGATTCAATCTAAAATCTAAACTCAAAAATCTGAAATCTAAGATGGGAAGGCAAACAACAAGACGCAAGCCAGGAGACCTGCCTTTTTTCTTAACAAATATCGAACTTTCGGGAAAAAAGGTTCAGAGATTATGACATTAAGAAAACTACTTTTTAGCCTTTTTGCTTTATCGTGCCAATTCGTTTCGGCACAGAATGACTCTATAAACAACTTAAAGGAAGTTGTAGTTTCGGATGCAAATCTTAAAAAATACTCCAATTCACAGTCGGTTTTAAAACTCAATGATTCCATTATCAATAAAAATGAAGCTTTACTGACTGATTTATTAAATTTTAATTCTACACTTTACTTCAAGGAATACGGGCGCGGAATGCTCTCAACGGTTTCCTTTAGGGGAACAACTTCTTCACAGACTGCCGTAATTTGGAACGGAATCAATATTAATTCGCAAATGAACGGGAGTACTGATTTTAATACCATTTCGGGTTCTGATTATAATTCAGTAACCGTAAAAGCCGGGGGCGGAAGCATTCTTTATGGCAGTGGGGCAATTGGCGGAACAGTTCATTTGAACAATGATTTGGGGTTTTATAAACGATTTGACACTAATTTAAAACTGGATTATGGCAGTTTTAATACGATCGGAATTAATTATAAAACCAATATTGCTACTGAAAAATGGAGTACTCAAATTGGCTTCTCGAAAAACAGTTCGACAAATGATTATAAATATCTAAACAAATATACTTGGAAAGGCGAACAGCGCTGGAATCAAAATGGAGAATATGAAATAATAACTGTGAACGCTAATTTAGGGTATAAGCTTAATGATAAAAATATTCTTAAACTATATAGCCAAACGTCAAACACCGACAGAAATACTTCTTTGGTTACGGAAACGGAAATGAAAAGTAAATACGTTAATGGGTTTAACCGTAATTTATTAGAATATGACGGGAATTTTGGCAGATTTACCACAAATCTAAAAACCGCTTATATTTTTGAAAACTATCAATATTTTGCTGATAATTCTACTAATGACTATACTTACGGAAAAACGGAAAGTCTTATAACCAAAGCCGATTTTGGATATACATTATTTAAATCAACCCAAGTAAATGGAATTTTGGATTACAATAGAACCAATGGTTACGGAACTGGTTTTGGAAATCATATCCGCGAAATTAGTTCAGCGTCATTATTGGTAAAACAGGATTTTTTCGCTAATTGGAAAAATGAATTTGGCATTCGAAAAGAATTTACAAACAATTACGAATCGCCTATTTTGTTCTCTTTGGGATCTTCGTATCAATTTAGCAAACTGTACAATTTTAAATTGAATGTATCCCGAAATTTTAGGATACCAACCTTTAATGATTTGTATTGGGAGCCGGGCGGAAATCCTAATTTGAAGCCAGAGAGTTCCTATCAGGCTGAGATTGGGAATGTGTTCACTTTCAACAGTATTTCGCTTACCCAGACTTTCTATTACATCAAAATTAAAGATTTACTGCAATGGGTTCCCGGCAAAAATGGTATTTGGACTCCACAAAATCAAGACAAAGTTAATAGTTATGGTGCTGAAACTTTATTGAGCTGGAAGAAACAATTCGGGAAGAATAATTTCGGAGCCAATGCTTCATACGCCCATACAATATCGGAAGATGACCAAACAGGAAACCAGCTTTTCTTTGTTCCTTTTGATAAAGTAACCGCTTCGGTTTCGTATTCAAGAAGTAAAATAACCGCATATTATCAGTTTTTGTACAATGGTTTTGTTTATACCAGAGCTGATAATGATCCAGACGAAATTATAAACGATTATATGATTTCCAATCTGGGCATTGATTATGATTTCAAGCTCTTGAATTCTTTTAAACTGGGCTTTCAGGTTTTAAATATTTTCAATGAAAATTATGAAAGTCTGGAAAGCAGACCTATGCCAGGTCGAAATTTCAATATGTATTTAACCTTAAAATTTTAATATTATGAAGATTAGTAAATTACTTTTAATAGCGTTTGGTATTTCGTTATTTGTTTCTTGTTCAAATGACGATGATAACAGCAACGATCCAAAAGGAGTTTATGATAATGGATTTTTTATCCTAAATGAAGGAAGTGCTGGTCAGGGAACAGTATCATTTTCCAGCGATGATTTCAGTGTTTTTACAAAAGATACATATACAGCAGCAAATGGAAGTGACCTGCTTGGAAAATATGCTCAAAATATATTTTTTAACGGAGATAATGCTTATATCATAGCCGGCGGTTCCAATGTTATAAATGTTGTTAATAGATATACATTCAAGTTAATAGCAAAAATTGATACTGGACTTAAAAATCCAAGATATGGTGTGGTAAAAGATGGTAAAGCGTATGTAACTAATGCCAACACTTATGCAGACTGGGGAGCTTCGGCGGATGCTCCTGGCAACACCGATGATTATGTTGCTGTTATTGACTTGGCAACTAATAAATATGAGTCTAAAATCAATGTAAACGCAACAGCCAACAGAATCATAGAAAAGGATGGTAAATTGTATATCACAGAGCCTTATAACAGCGATAAATTATCGATTGTAAATATTGCAGCAAAAACGGTTGAAACTGCAGTAACAATCGGATTAAGTGCTGATACAATGGAGGAGAAAGACGGGGTTCTATATATTTTGAGAGGTCCTTACGGAAGCAGAAGCGAAATTGTAAAAGTGAAATTATCTGATAAAACAACTTCTAAAATTACATTTCCTGAAGCTTTAGACGGAGCAGGATTTTTGGATATATATAATGATAAAATTTATTATACAGTGTATAATTCAGTTTATGGAATAAGCACTACTGCGACAGCGGCTTCAACTACACCGATTGTAACTGTTTCTGCGATTGCTAATTTATATGGTTTTGCTGTTAATAATGATCGTATTTACTTGGCAGACAGCGGTGATTACAAAGCAGACAGTAAAGCTTATATTTATAATTTAACTGGAACTTTACAAAAAGAATTAACTGTCGGAGTAGGACCAAACGGGTTTTATTTTAATAATTAATACATTTTTTGTAATAAAACATAATACGATTGTGGTTTAATAGTTGTGGTATTCTATTAGATTAATCAACGTATTTGTAATTTTGTTTTTGAATAAAAAAAAGGCTTTCAGTGATGAAAGCCTTTTTTGATTGAGTTGTTTGTTTTAATCTGAATAGAATGATAATGTTGTTTATTCATCATTTCTATTAATACTATACTATTCCAAAGATTTTAAAAGCCCAGCCGGGACTTTTTCAACATACATTTGGTTTTGTCCAATAATAGATTTTGCATCTTGAAAATATGGAAATGTCTTTCCTTCTGTTTTCTTAACCATTTTGGCGGTTCCTGTAATTTTTCCAATTGCTGTACTCAGTAAAGGCTCAGAAGCTGTTCCTAGTATACCTAAATTTGCTAAATTTTCTTTTAGAGCATAAGTTGGGTTTAAGCCATTAAAATAGTCTCCAGAATCATCTGCATTTACGATTTTCAAAACAAGAGGCTGCATGGCATAACGATGATTTGGATTTCTGTTTTCTTTGCCAAAAGTAGGAGAGTCATAGACAGTTATAGATCCGACATTCTTGCCAGTTGTAATATCGCCAATTTGAACTACATTGATATATGGTTTTAATCCATTTATTACCAGTTCACTGGCAGAAGCAGTACTTTTTGTAGTTAAAATATACACTTTGGTAAGGTTTAAACTATTCAATGGAGCAGATCCTACAGTGCTTGTAAATAAATTTTTTAAAGCCTCTGGGTCTTCCGATTCAAAATAGGAATTGATTTTGTCATTCCATCTTTGTTTCGAAAACACTTTGCCTGTGAATTGTCCTGTTATCATACTGGCCAAACGGGTAGATGATTGAATGGATCCTCCGCTGTTATATCTTAAATCTAAGACTAAATCAGTAATACCTTTTGATTTTAGTGAAGCAAAAGCCTCATTTAATTGTGTGTCGTAGTTTGGATAAAAACCATTGTACATTAAATATCCTACTTTGTGTCCGCCAGTTTCAATAACATTATTGATTAAAATTGGATTTTCGTTAAGCACCGTTTTTGTCAGGCTTACTGATTTTCCGTTTGGGGTAATGACACCATTATTATAATCAGCTAAGTTGAGAGTGTAGCTTTCAGCATTTAATAATAAACTCTGGTAATTGCTTGTGGTAAGCTGTGTCCCATTGACACCATAAAAAATATCACCGCGTTTTATGTTTTTGGCAGAAGCATCCGAATTGGGTATTATATAGCGAACCCAGCCAAATATTTCAGTAGAGCCGGAAGCTTTAAGATAAAGACCAAAGTCGACACCGTCATTTTTTGTAGTTCCCTGAAGCTGGCCTTCGAGTGTTAAATAATCACTTACTATCCAGCTGAATCGATCGATTGACGGGGCAACTCGAAGAGCATTGAATAAATCTTCGGGTTTTGTATATCCTTTTAAAAAATCATTTAGCTCGGTTTGATTGGCAAATCTATTATCTGCAAGATTAGGGACATCGGCCTGCCATAAATAATACAGGTTAAGGCCTTTCCATATAAAGTCATTAACTTCCAGACTGGCTGGAGGAGCGACATCATCGTTGTCTTCACAGCTCTGAAAAATAAAAAGTGCTAAAAATAATAATAATGTAACTTTGAAAGATGTCTTCATATAGTTTTTGTTGTAGATCTACAACGTAAAAATACTAACTTTAGTTTAATTTAATTTTTTTTTGTAACAAAAAATATAGTGGCTCGTCTTGATTATATAACCAGATTAATAAAATCATATTTATGAACCAAAAGGACTTTGTGCTTTTAATCAATCCGTTTAAGGACAAGCTGTTTCGGCTGGCTAAACGATTGCTGGTGAGCACTGAGGAAGCAGAAGATGCTACTCAGGAAATTTTGGTAAAATTATGGAGTAAAAACGAAAATTTAGATACTTATAATAGTGTCGAAGCGATGGCGATGACCATGACCAAAAATTATTGTCTGGATCAGCTAAAATCAAAACGGGCCGGTAATCTTAAAATTGTGCACAATAATTTTACAGACCGCGAACCAGGTTTGGACAGAAAAGTTGAGGATAATGATAGTTTAAACTGGGTTGAAAAAATCATTAGCCAATTGCCGGAACAGCAGCGGTTAATTATTCAGCTGAGGGATATTGAGCAATGCGAATTTTCGGAAATAGCAAAAATAACAGAGATGAATGAAACTGCCGTAAGAGTGGCACTTTCCAGAGCAAGGAAAACAATTAGAGAATACATGTTAAAAACACACAGTTATGGAGTTCAATAAAATAGAAGCACTTTTGGGAAAGTACTTTGAAGGAGAAACAAGTATTGCCGAAGAGAACGAGTTGAAAAACTATTTTTCTTCACCAAATACTGCGCCTCATTTGGAACAATATAAGCCTTTATTTGGGTATTTTGCAGAAGCAAAAAATGAAAATTTTGAGAAAGCCATACCGCTGATTTCTAAAAAGAAAAAAATAGCATGGCTGTCGGCAGCAGCATCTATTGCTGTTTTGCTGGGAGCAGGAACTTATGCTTATTTTAATTCGGATAAAGAAAAAGTGAATAATGAATTAGGGACTTATGAAAATCCCAAAGAAGCTTTTGAAGCTACCCAAAAAGCATTGGCTATGCTGTCCAATAATGTAAATGCAGGTGTCGAAGGAATGCAGTATATTCAGGTATACGAAGTGACTAAAGATAAGGTGTTTCTTGATTAAAGAGGAAATACTGATGAATTGGTTCTACGTGAGGGATGGCAGTGGAGCTCTCCCGATTTTTTATCGGGAAGGGGGAACGTACAGCCCGACCCGGAGTTTTTACGAAGGGACACGCCCAAAATATTTTAAAATATAAGCTGAAATAAAATAATGAAAATAAAGCGGGAGTGATTCTAGAGCATTCCGGCCCAAATAGTTGAATTGAATTTTAAAAATAATCATTAAATCAAATAAAATGAAGAAGTTAATAATAATATTAGCAGCAGTATTAGTGTCAAGTCCGTTTTTTGCCCAGACGGCATTCGATAAGTTCGATGGTCAGGAGGAAGTAACCTCAATAGTTGTAAACAAGAAAATGTTTGAACTGATGAGTAAAGTAAAAGTTGATACCTCTGATAAGGAAGCGCAGCAATACATGAACCTGATTAAGAAATTGGATAATTTAAAAGTGTTTACCACTAAAAATTCTAAAGTGGAAGGCGAAATGAAAACAACTGCCGATAAGTATATTAAAACTGCTGGTCTGGAAGAATTAATGCGTATAAATGATAAAGGCAAAAATGTCAAAATTATGGTAAAATCCGGAGCAAAAGACAGTCAGATAAAAGAGCTGCTGATGTTTGTTGAAGGAGGTGCCGGCGATGATACGGTCTTGATGTCGCTGACAGGTGATTTTGATCTGAATGAGATTTCGGTTTTGACAGACAAAATGAGAATTCCCGGCGGAGATGACCTGAAGAAAGCAACTAAAGGCAAAAAGTAAAATGAAACTTGCATTATATATAATTGCATTGTTAAGCAGTCTGCTTTTTGGGAGCTGTAATTCTGAGCCATCTCTGCAAAAATATTTTGTAGAAAACACAGAGAACAAGGATTTCATTGCCCTGGATATCTCATCGGATATTTTGGATGTTAATAAAGCCAAACTGACAGCGGTACAAAGTGAAGCACTGCATTCCTTTGAAAAAATTAATGTTTTGGCTTTCAAATTGAATGATAAGAATAAATCACAGTTTGAGGCAGAACGTGCTAAAGTGAACCAGATTCTAAAGGATCCAAAGTATCAGCAGCTGATGAAGTTTAGTTCAGGAAAGCAGGGCGCTTCTGTTACTTATGTGGGTGATGATGACCATATTAATGAATTTGTGTTTTTTGCCAATAAAAACGATGCCGGTTTTGCAATCGTCAGAGTGTTAGGAAAAGACATGAATCCTACAAATATTATGAATATGATTTCGGTTTTGAAAGAATCAAAAATTGATTTGGAACAGTTAAAGCCATTGCAGGAATTGATTAAGAAATAGGTTTGAATTTAATTTTGAAAAAAGCGTCTCGATATTTGAGACGTTTTTTTTATGTTTTAGAAAATACCGCCCAATCTTCTGGAGTATTTAAGTTTTTTAGAATTGATGAATCAGTTACTGTAATCGTTGTTATTCCTGAAGGATTTGTTTTTTTGATTTCTAAATCCAATCGGCTGTTTTTATCGGCTGGATCTAATTGAATTAATGGATTCCAAAAGTCAGGATGTAATTTTATGGGATGTCCATTTTTGCCTTCAAAATTGGGAAGTACAATTTGGTTTTGAGTTCCGATTATAGACTGTAATTCGGCTGTATTTAATATTGGAATATCAATAGGATTTATCAATACCGATTTGTTTTTTGGTATTTGCTGTAAAACAGTTTGGAGCGTTGAGAATGATCCCAGTTCTGGACTTTTGTTAATAATCACTCTAATTTTAATCTTTTTATAAAAAACAAACTCCGGCTGTGCTTCATTTAATAAAGGGATTTTGTTTGCGTATTCTTGAGAGTTATATCCTAATCCGATGTAGATTTCTGTTATTGCTGTGTCTGAAATCCGGTTGATTTGTTCCAAAATCCAATAGCTGTTCTGGTAGGGAAGCAGTCCTTTTGCGGTTCCCATTCTTTCGGATTTGCCTCCGGCCAATAATACAAATACGGTATCATTTTTCATAATAAGCTTTCAGTAATTCTGATGCGATGCTTATGGCAATTTCTTTGGGAGAATTACCGCCTAGATCTAACCCGATAGGGCAGTGGACAGGTGAGATTCCTGCTTTAAAATTCAATTCATTTATCAGCATATTGTTGAATTTGTTTTTCTTGGTCTTGCTGCCAATTAAGCCGATATATTTAGTTTTTTCATGCAGTGCCAAAGCCGTTATTTCAAAATCGAGTCTGTGATCGTGAGTCAATATCACCACATAGCAGTTTGGTCCCCAGTTTACAGTTTGCTTATAAAAATCAAAAGGCGTATCACTGTAATTAACTGCAGCGTCAATTTCGATAGTTTCTTTCCAGTTTTCTCTAGTATCAAGAAGTGTGATAGAAAAAGGAGTGTCTTTTAAAACCTGGCAGATAGCCACGCCGATGTGTCCGGCTCCGAAAATGTATAATTCAGGGGATTGATTCATGGGTTCGATAATTAGTTCTACTTTTCCGCCACAGCATTGTTCAAATTCTGGTCCAAGTGTATAAGAGCATTCTAAAATTTTATTTTCCCGAATTGATCGGACTGCTTCATCGATTACCTGAAATTCTAATTTTCCGCCGCCAATGGTTCCAAAAAAGTCTTTTTGTGGTGTTACAATCATTCTTGAACCTATTCTGCAGGGAGCTGAACCAAGAATTTTAGTAACAGTAACTAATGCCACAGGCTTTTTTTGGGTTTTAAATTCCTGTAATAGTTCAATCCAGTTGTTCATTAAATAGATATTCGTTTTAATTTTTTGTTGTTACACTAAATTTTATTCAGTGCTGTTATTGCGTTAGGGATGGGAGCGGCATCCTTTATTGCCGGGGTTCGGCAATAAAGATATAGCGGACAGCCCGGCCCTTGTGGTAACGCCCAAATAAATAATTTATACTAAATCGTAATCGCTTAAAGGTAAATTGTAATATCGTTTTCCTGTTAGTTTAAACACAGCATTGATTATGGCAGGAGCAATTACAGGAACTCCTGGTTCACCTACACCTGTTGGTTTTTCGGTGCTTTCAACAATTTCTACATGTACTTTTGGGGCCTCATTCATACGGATCATTCGGTAGTCGCTGTAGCTGTTTTGTTCAATAGCGCCATCTTTAGCAGTTATTTTTCCGTAATAGGTGATTGACATTCCAAAGACAGCTGCACCTTCCAATTGTGATGTTATGGTGTTTTTATTGACTGCTGTTCCGCAGTCAATAACAGTATATACATTATGAACTTTTATTTTGTCATCTGCCATTGATACTTCGACAACAGAAGCTACGTAGGAATTGAAACTATAATGCACAGCCAAGCCAAAAGCATGACCTTTGGGCAATGGTTTGTTGTAATTGGCATTTTTTGCGGCTAGTTTCAAGACATTTTTTAAACGTGCTGTATTGTATTTTATAGGATTTTTGGTATCTTCTATACGATCACTTCCTATTAATTTGAGGCGGAATTCTAACGGGTCTTGTTTGGCTGCATAAGCCAGTTCATCGGCAAATACATTGATGGAAAATCCGTGAAGAATATTAATTACAGAGCGCATCCAGCCAATTCTCACCATTGCGGGAGCTTGTCCCGATTCGATTTTTAAGTTTTTTATTTCAAAAGGAACATCAGCAGCGCTGGAAGCTTCCCATCCTGCCGGATAATCAGTTCCAGGCCTGAAAGTAGACATGATTGTAGGAAAAGCAGAGCGATGAAGCCAGCCCGTTACATTGCCTTCTGCATCCAGGGATGCTTTCATGTATTGTGCACTTACAGTATGATAATAGCCATGCTTGATGTCGTCTTCCCGAGACCAGACTACTTGTACAGGAGTATTAATAGTTTTTGAAATTATAGCAGCCTCTACAATATAATCGGGTTTTGATTTTCGGCCAAAACCGCCTCCCAAAAAAGTAACATTTATAGTAACCTTATCGTGAGTCGTGTTCAAGTATGCAGCAACTTCTTCCTGTGCACTTTGCGGAGACTGAGTCGGAGCCCAGACTTCGCATTTGTCTCCCTGAACCCAGGCCACAGCATTAGGAACTTCCATGGGAGCATGTGCCAAATGCGGCAATTGAAAAGTGCTTTCGACAACTTTTGCAGCTTCGCTAAAAGCTTTGTTTACATCTCCGGTTTCTTTTTCGACTTTTCCTTGTTTGTGAACTCTTTCAGTTAATTCGGTCATGTATGCTTCCGAATCATAACTCTCGTTTTTACCGTAATTCCATTGTATTTCCAGCGCCTCTCTTCCTTTAAACGCAGCCCATGTATTGGACGCAATAACTGCAATACCTCCCAAGGGACCAAATGGTTTATCGATTTTTGGAATTTCAATTACATTTTCCACGCCTTTGATTTTCATTGCAGCTGTTTTGTCATAAGATTTGACAGTGCCAAAAGTAACAGGACATCTGGCTATGGCAGCAACTTTCATATTGGGTAAACGTTTGTCTATCCCAAATACAGCGCTTCCGTTTGCAAAATCTTTTACGTCAATGCTTTTTAAATTTTTGCCAATGTATTTAAAGTCTTTTGGATCCTTATAAGTAATGTTTGTTGGAACAGGCAGTGTTGTAACTATATCAACTAATTCTCCATAACCTATTTTTTTACCGCTGGAATGAATAATAAAGTGGTTTTGGGCAGTGCATTCGCTTTCTGGAACCTGCCATTTTTTTGCGGCAGCGGTAATAAGCATCATTCGGGTCATTGCACCCATTTTTCGCATGGTGTCATAAAAACCGGTTACACTTCGGGAGCCATCTGTATTTTGGTCTCCGTATTTTACATCACCAACTGCTTGTTTAACCGAAACTTTACTCCAGTCGGCTTCCATTTCGTCTGCAACTACAGAGGTTAATGAAGTTCGTACGCCGTTACCCATTTCAGAACGGGAAGCAACGATAATAAGACTTCCATCTGAATTTAACTGTACAAATAGATTGGGATTGAATTCTGTAGAATTTCCCGTTTCAGTATCTTTTGAAAATAAATTATAATTGCATCCTAAGATTAAACCGCCTGATGCTAATCCTATGTTTCTGATGAAAACTCTGCGGCTTACATTTTGAATTTCACTCATGACTTACGCTGTTTTTTAAGTTTTACAGTATGCTTGATGGCACTTTTAATGCGCTGGTATGTACCGCAGCGGCATATATTACCGCTCATTGCATCATCGATATCAGTATCAGAAGGGTTTTTGTTAGAATTGAGCAGAGAAGCAGCCGTGATTAATTGTCCCGGCTGGCAATAACCGCATTGGGGAACATTGAATTTTTCCCAGGATTTCTGCAGTAATTGTAAATTTTCTGAAGTCCCTTCAATAGTGGTAATATTTTTGCCTACAGCCATCGAAACGGGAGTCAGGCAGGAATAGGATGCAACATTATCTATGAGTACTTTGCAGGCTCCGCATGCGCCTATTCCGCATCCAAATTTGGTGCCAGTCAGTCCAATACTGTCTCTGATAGCCCAAAGCAGAGGCATTTCTGGATCAGCATCAATAGTGTATTTCTTTTTATTTATGAGCAGTGTGACCATTTGGTTTTCAAATTTTGAAATTAAGAAGCTGAAAGTTATGATATTTTTTATTATTTCTAATTTAATTTTCAGAAAGATCTATGGGTAAGAAAATGGCATAAAAAAAACAGCAGTCAATCAGTTAAGAATTAGCTGCTGTTCTTTTGACAAAGATTTTATACAGACAAGAATAATTAACCTGTCTGAAAGATGTTATTTTTTGATCAATTTATATCTTTCTATACTTTTTGATGAAATTTGAGACAAGCTGTATTTGCCAAACAATCTGTCAAAGTACAGTTTTGATTTTTTAAGATTATTGTTCTCGTAATAATAATTTCCTAATGATTCAAACATTTCGGCAGATTCATAACCTTTATCTACAATTCGTTCGTAAGTTTTCTCGACATCTACGAGTATGTATTTTTGTTTTTTTACAGAATCAAATTTAACAGTTTGAGATTTAGCATTTAAACAGAAAAAAAATATAAAAGCAATGCTAAAAATGGGGGCTGGACTGTTTTTTAAAGATCTTAAAAATTTTCTCATAAAGTATTCGTTTTTTTGATAGAAATATACTTATAAAATACTGTAAATAAGTTTGTTATATTGGTTATTTGCTTTTTTTGGGGAAGATAATAAAAAAAGTGTTTGAAATAAAAAAAGTAGTAGAAAAAATGAATAGTTCTTTTCAATGCTTATTAGTATATGAGTTTTATATGTGCAAAAAAAGTGACCCTTTTATTAGAATATTAGAAATTTTTTAGTAATTGTATTAAATGATTTAAAGAAACTAGAAGTTTGAATCAGAATTAACAGGAATCTATTTTTTACCCACACATTGGCTGTAGAATTGCTGAGTGCGTATTTATACTTGCTTGATAATTAGGTATTTATACTCTGTTTAAGTTTGCTGGACTATTTTAATTTTAGTCTTGCAATCATAACATCAGCGGAAGCCGAAAAACTGAAAAAATGAGTAGGCAAAAATCAAAATTTAATTAAGATGGATTCAAATTTAAAAAACGCAGAAGTTTTAGAAGCAGCATTAAACAATGTTGCACAAATTACCAACATTCAAATAATCATTGATACGGATAAGATCCAAAATGATTTTCCCAACGGCGGAAGTAAGGATTCTGCAAACCCAACAGGAATAGGACATCAATACCAATATATGGTAGGTTCTAATTTGACAGGAAGTACAGGAAGCGGTACAGCTGACTTAGTGATTAATGCCCTTGTTGGGGATGTCGTTCGATTTAATGCGGTATCAGAGTATGACAATTTCAATAGTGCCGTTATAATGTACAATGTGCAGAAATTTGGCGGTTCAAATGTGTTCGGGGATTTTACATCCAAAGTATTTACTGCGCCAGGAGTTCAGCCGTCTGTAGGTGTGTCTCCTCTTCCTGTTCAGTTCGTAAATACAATGACTTATTGGTTTTATCAGGCTGATGTGATTACGAGCGGAACGGAGCAGTATAATATTAGTTTTGCTCTTTATACTTTAGACAGAGCTTCTGCAGCAATGAAGCTGTTTGGCTATTTTGTATGGGATCCAACAATTATAGTTAAAGGGTAATTTGTAAAAAAAAGACAATCAAATTCCTATAAAATAAAAGAATGGCTATCTAGAACATCTGTTTATTATAGCCATTTTACTGTTTGTCATTTATATTTTGAACCTGATCCGAAATATGGCGGGTATAAAAATAATTTGAAAAACAAAAACGCCTGTAAAATAAGGCGTTTTTTGATTTAATGAAGATATAAATGTGACCACGGTGGGATTTGAACCCACACGCCCTTACGAGCACCACCCCCTCAAGATGGCAAGTCTACCGTTTCTCCACGTGGCCGTAAAAAATAAAAGGCCAAGTAATAAATTACTCGACCTTTTGTGACCCGACTGGGGCTCGAACCCAGGACCCCATCATTAAAAGTGATGTGCTCTACCGACTGAGCTATCGAGTCATTGATTCAAGAAACTTATGCTTTGATCACATAATTTGTGACCCGACTGGGGCTCGAACCCAGGACCCCATCATTAAAAGTGATGTGCTCTACCGACTGAGCTATCGAGTCATTTCGTTTCTTGAATGCGGGTGCAAATATAAGGACTTTTTTTCGAAGATTCCAAGCAAAATTATTATAAATTTGTCTTTTTTAAACAAATAATCTTAATGCCTTAATTTGTAAGGTCTTATTCAAATGAAAAAAATTATATTATTGGGTTATATGGGGTGCGGTAAGTCTACAATTGCCCAAAAACTTTCCGGAATGATATCAATTCCATATATCGATCTGGATGAATACATCGAAGAAAAAGCAAAAATGTCCATAAAAGAGATTTTTGATACTCAAGGCGAAATTCATTTTCGAAAATTAGAACATACTTATTTTCTTGAATTATTAAATTCGCCTGATGAAATTATTATTGGTTTAGGAGGAGGTACACCTTGTTATGCTAATAATCATGAATTGTTAATAGGGGATGATGTGGTGTCAATCTATTTAAAAGCATCTATTGAGACACTATTTAACAGATTAGCGGCCAATAGAAGCAAGAGACCGCTTATTGCGGATAAAACGGATGAAGAGATGAAGGAGTTTATAGCCAAGCATCTTTTTGACAGAAGTTTTTATTACAATCACGCACAGCATAAAGTGAATGTTGATAATAAAACTATTGGAGAAACGATAAATGATATTTTAAACCTGTTAGCTTAAACTGGCGTAGCTGTTGCCGTTGCTGTCAAGAACAACGTCAACGTGCTCTAATAGCGAAGTAGAAAGTGATATTCCTTTAAAATCGGCCTTAATCGGGAATTTTTTGTGGTTTCTGTCAACAAGAACAACGGTTTTGAACTTTTTTAAGGGAACGTCTAAAAAATGTTTTACAGCATATATTAATGTGGCTCCAGAGCTCAGAACGTCATCTACCAGTACTAGGCCTTTATTGCTGTATTCTTCTTTAGGTAAAGAAGTGGTTATTGGTTTTTCAGGATTTTGTTTGTCGGTATGAACTTCACAAAGCGAAATTTTGATCGTAGAAATTGTACTGAATGCCTGAGCAATTTTTTCTGCAAAAATATAGCCGTTGTCAGTAATTCCAGCAATCACAATTTCTTCTTCCTCAACAAAAGTTTCATAGATTTGGTATGCTATTCTTTTAGTGGTGTGTTCTATCTGCTGATTGGTGAGGATTATATTTTTGCTCATGGCGTATTTTTGTTTTGTTTTTTCAAAGATAAAAAAGTTAGACGAAATTGATGTAATTAATTCTGGTTCTAAACAAGAAAATTAGTGGCGAATTTTAATCTGTTTCATCTTCGTCTGGAATGTCGTTTCCAAATTCATCAATATCTCTTCGGTCTTTTTTTGTGGGTCTTCCAGTTCCGGTTTTTCTATAATGCTCTTTCGATAATTTTAATAATTCTAAGTGAGCATAAGCTTCGGCGGGAGTCTCATTTTTTCGATAAATGTCAACAAGTTTGGCGCCAACTCGGTTCTCAGGAATGTCGAGTACAGTAATGATTTGTGTGATCTGGTCTTTTCTAAAAGTGATTTTATCAGTAGGGAAAACTTCTTTTGATGGCTTGGCGACAATACCATTTACCGTGATATGGTTTTTTTTGCAGGCTTCGGTAACCATATTTCTGGTTTTGTAATACCGAACGCACCATAAATATTTGTCTATTCTCATGAATTTTCTAAAATCGGAGTTAAATACTTTACAAAAGTAAATCATTAATGTATATTTGTCGCTTAAACTATACCTAAAATAATGAGCAAAATTAAGTTTTATTTTATTTTATTGATTGGAGTTATTACTGTAATTTCCTGCAATAAGAGTAATGATGATATAGAAGTTACTCCGCCAAAACCATATGCTGAACAATATCCGAAAGATATTGCCCTTATAGAAACTTTTTTAAAAACAAACTATATATCAGTTGTAAATGCTCCAGGTGAGACAAAAGATCAGGATGTTACAATAGCAAAACTGGATGCTGATCATACGGTTTCAATTTGGGATCAAAAAGTTTATGCCTTAAAATTTAGAAAAGTAGAACTCCACGGGATAATTTACACATTGTATTATTTAGTTTTACGTGAAGGTACTGGGGAAAAACCTTGTAATGTAGATGATGTTTTTACTTCGTACAATGGGAAATACCTTGCTGAAACGACAACTGATAATGTTACGACTATTACTTCTACACAATTTGAAGAAGTAATAAATCCATCTGGGTTTGTAAATCTATTTGGTTACATTAGAGGGTGGAAAGAAATTTTTCCTCAATTTAAATCTGGAGATGCTGTTTCAAATCCGGATGGTACCGTTAAATATACAAATTTTGGAGCAGGAGTGATGTTTATTCCTTCTGGACTGGCATATTATAATACAGGAAATGGGACTATACCGGCTTATTCCCCATTAGTGTTTAGTTTTAAATTATATAAAATTAAGAGATCTGATATAGATAATTATAGAATAGTTAATGGTTTGGTAGTAACAGATCCAGATGGAGTATTGTCTTATCAAGAAGATATTGATGGAGATGGTTATGTTTGGACTACCGGAGAGTTGCCAAGGGATGCTGCAGGTAATCTGATTAATCCAAATCCAGACGATACGGATGGTGACGGAACTCCCGATTTTCTTGATTTTGATGATGATGGCGATGGTTATGCTACAAGAGGAGAAGTTAAAAAAGCAGACGGAACCTATTATGCATTTGAAAATATTCCAGACTGCGATGGGAATTTACCTACTGATAAAAAGAAAAAAAGGCATTTGGATAAAGAATGTCATAAAATGAGTCAATAAAAAAAATCCCATTCGTTTTTGAATGGGATTTTTTTTGATATAATTTTAAAGAACCTGTTTTTGAATTGTATAGACGTGAAATTTTATAAATAAGTAATCTAAATTAAAGAGAAGAATTGTCGTCAAATTTCAAATGGGAAAGTATAAAAAAAATCCCATCTCATTTTTAAGCGAGATGGGATTTTGTATTTATAGGGAAAGATTACTTTCTTTTGATCACTCTTTCTACAGCTTCAACAATTGCTTGATTGTTCAGTTTGTATTTCTCCATTAATTGTTCTGGAGTTCCAGATTCTCCGAAACTGTCTTTAACAGCAACAAACTCTTGCGGAGTAGGATTGTTTAAAGCTAATACACCAGCAATACTTTCTCCAAGACCTCCAAGGTAATTGTGCTCTTCAGCTGTTACAATACATTTAGTTTTAGCCACTGATTTCAAAATAGCTTCTTCGTCCAAAGGTTTAATAGTGTGAATGTTGATTACTTCTGCAGAAATTCCTTTTTCTTCTAATTTCTCAGCAGCAATTAAAGCTTCCCAAACTAAATGTCCTGTAGCTACAATTGTTACATCAGTTCCTTCGTTTAAAAGAATTGCTTTTCCAATGATGAAAGGTTCGTCAGCTGGCATGAAATTAGGTACAACCGGACGTCCAAAACGTAAGTAAGCCGGACCGTGGTGGTCAGCAAGCGCAATAGTAGCAGCTTTTGTCTGATTGTGATCACATGTATTGATTACAGTCATTCCAGGCAGCATTTTCATTAATCCGATGTCTTCAAGGATTTGGTGAGTAGCTCCATCTTCTCCAAGAGTCAATCCTGCGTGAGAAGCACATATTTTTACGTTCTTGTCTGAATAAGCAACCGACTGACGGATTTGATCATAAACTCTTCCTGTAGAAAAGTTAGCAAAAGTTCCTGTGAAAGGAATTTTTCCGCCAATAGTTAATCCTGCAGCAATTCCAATCATATTTGCTTCAGCAATACCAATTTGGAAAAAACGCTCTGGGTGATTTTTCTTGAAATCATCAAATTTTAATGATCCAATTAAATCTGCACAAAGTGCTACTACATTTTCATTCTTTTGACCTAATTCAGTCATTCCCACTCCAAAACCAGAACGGGTATCTTTACTTCCTGTATTTGTATATTTTTTCATTTGTTTTTTTTGAGTTGCAGAGTCGCTGAGACTCTAAGGTTCGATGTTTTAAAAATCAGAAATCGTTAATCTCTAATCTGAAATTTAATAATCTGAATTACCTCCGGTGTTATAGTTTTGTTCTAATGCATTTGCAAGCTGTGCATCATTTGGTGCTTTACCGTGCCAAGCATGGCTGTACATCATATAATCTACACCATTACCCATTTCAGTATGCAATAAAACACAAACAGGTTTTCCTTTTCCGGTTCTTGCTTTTGCTTCATTCATTCCGCCGATGATAGCTTCGATGTCATTTCCTTTGGTAATTTCGATAACTTCCCAGTCAAAAGCTTCAAATTTAGCTTTTAGGCTTCCCATTGCTAGAACTTCGTCAGTAGTACCGTCAATTTGTTTTCCGTTAAGGTCGACAGTTGCTATAAGGTTGTCAACTTTTTTGGCAGAAGCATACATAATTGCTTCCCAGTTTTGACCTTCCTGCAATTCACCGTCACCGTGAAGTGTGTAAATGATATGGTTATCATTGTTTAATTTTTTTGCCTGAGCCGCACCAATTGCAACAGATAATCCTTGTCCTAATGAACCAGAAGCAATACGTACTCCAGGTAAATTATCATGAGTTGTTGGGTGTCCTTGTAATCTTGAGTTGATTAAACGGAAAGTTGCCAATTCTTCAATCGGGAAATAGCCGCTTCTTGCCAAAACGCTGTAAAATACAGGTGAAATATGACCGTTTGAAAGGAAGAATAAATCCTCTCCAGTTCCGTTCATGTCAAATCCTTCTTTGCGGTCCATAAGGTTTTGATACAAGGCTACTAAAAATTCGGTACATCCTAGAGACCCTCCTGGGTGACCTGAATTAACAGCGTGAACCATTCGAAGAATATCTCTTCTTACTTGGATAGTTAAATCGTTTAATTGTTGTGTGTTAGGCTTCATTTTATATGTAAAAGTTAAACTGGTGCAAAAGTAATTTTTATTTTGCGGGGAGGCAAATGATTTTAAGGGCAATTTTAATCAAAATGTTATTTTAGTGCGGATTTAAAAACATAATTAGGAATAAATTTTAATTATGCAATCTGAATTCTAAAATCTTTTGAGCTTGCCATCATCCCGAAAAAAGGGCAGTTTCACTTTGCGGGTATACGCCCTTTTATCGGGATGCTGTCGGGCTATCCATGCTGCTTCGGCAGCTTATTCCTATCCCTCATGCGGACTTATCCAAGAAATTTAGAGGTAAATTATTTCCAGTTTTGTTTATATTTTATGTCCAAGGCGGCTCCATCCGCCGCCGTTATGCACATCGGTGTAGCCATGAGCCTTCAGGATGCTTTTTGCCGAAGCACTCCGCATGCCCGAAGCACAGCAGGTAATAATGGTTTTGTTTTTGTCTTTTAATTGTGATAAACTGTTCTTTAAAACGTCGACCGGGATGTTTACAGCGCCTTTGATGTGGCCTGATGCAAATTCGCTTTTGCTTCTTACGTCAAGGATAACTGCGCCTTTTTTTACAAGTTCGGCAAAGTCTGCAGTAGTGCCGAAACCGAATAATTTTTGAAGTATTTTAATCATTTTTTGGATACTATTTGGATTGATAATAATTGACATCTAACCATGAACCGCCATTGTAACAGTCGATTCCTTTTTGTGAAAGATAATGCTGTGCCTGCCCGCTGCGGTTTCCCGAGGCACAGCAGAGTATTAGCGGTGATTCTAAGTTTTGTATTTCTTCCAATCGGTCTTGAATTTCATTCAGTGGAATGTTAATTGAGCCGGCAGCGTGGCCGCCACTGTATTCCTGACGAGTGCGTACATCTACAATGCTGCCTTTTTTTTCTTTTATAATGTTCTCTAAAGTCATAGTGCCTGTCTTAAAGTGTATTGTTTTACACTGCAAAATTACAATAGAAGCTGCAGCTGAACAGTAACTTTTGTTACATAATGATTTTATTGCAGCTGATCGGCTTATAAAAGAGTTTCGGCTTTTATTGGTTTATAGTCAAAAAAAACGCAAAGCCAGAAGACTTTGCGAGTATAATTTTAGTGGTAACAAGCGAAATCTCTTGAAGCAAGTATGGCTGTTGCGCGACTAACTCTTAGTTTAATTTTGATTATTTTTTTTACAAATATTAAATTCGTAATATGTTATAAATTAATTAAATATTGTTTGTGTGTTTTGCGTTTCCGGACTAATATTACTTATTTTTAAGTTTTGCAACAGTCACAAGTGTTAGTAGCAGTTTTTATTTGACTTTGATTAATTTACCACTTTCATCAGTAATATGTAGCCAACTTGCAGGCCCGCCTTCATGATAAGCATGGTGAGAATATGCAATTGAATCTTGTTTACCTGTTTTTAAAGCTATCAAATCCATTTCTTTTGGTTTGTTTGTTTCCATATTAACAGTTTGAGAATTTACAAACTTTAGTTCTCGTTCATAATCAAGTAAATAGATTAAATTTTTACCGTATTGAACAACGCTTCGATTTGTACCTCCATTTGGTAAAGTTTTTACATAGATTGAATCTTTAAAATCTATCAAGTAAATTTGACTTCTTTCAGGAAATTCAGGAACAAATTTGTATTTACCATTCAACCTAAATATTTCCTGATTAGGATTTTCTACAAGAATAATAAAAAGAAACAATGTTGCTATTTTTATATGTTGCATTAGGTTATTGAATTCTTCGTCTAGTTTAGTAAAATTGCTATTAAAACCGTCCCTTAAGGGGCGGAGCCGTCTACTCGATTATGCACAGTGCATTTTTACTTTCAGTGTAGAATTAATTATAGTTTTTATCATAATTATTATAACGAATGTTTGAAGAAAAGAAAACAGAGCTATTTCATAATTTAATCCTGTATTTTTTTCTGCAGGAATTTCTTTTTCAAAAATATTTTTCATGTTTTGGGCACTATCGATAAAATTCAAGAAAAAATAACTTAGGGCTAAACAGCATATCAGCAAAATTAAATTATGAAAAAGGTTATTGAATTTCTGTTTATATTGTCTAACTAGCGTCAAAATGAACAATGAAGCTAACCAAAAAAAAGATAACATTAATCCAGCTGTCATTTGAATGTTATTGCCAAAAACAGGGATAACAAAAATGTTTTTAGAGTATGTAATTCTGCAAAATAAAGCTATTCCCAATAACCCGATAATTAGGCTCAACAAAAAATATAGAAATTCAAATAGTATTATTTTTTTCATGTTATTTAGTTACTGTTATTTGGCATTGTGCATAACTATCTGCTGACGTTCCCTTGCTACAAGAGATTTGGGGTCTTAGATTCAAGTAATAAATGCAACGTGAAAAAAAACTCTAGTGTTATTCTTTTGACCTAGGTCAAAAGAATAACACTAGAGTTGGCGAAAAAATCATCATATCTTTGGGTTGCAACACTCAAAATAGATGGCACATTTAACGTTAGAACAAAGATACAAAATAGAAGTATATAGAAATGCCGGTATCAGTATTTCCGAAATTGCTGAATTGGTAGATAAAAACAAATCAGTTATTTTTCGAGAAATAAAACGTAATTCTGATCAAAGAAGTGGTGTTTATAAAGCTGTTTTGGCGGATAAAAAAGCTTTAAACAGGCATAAGGTTAAGATCAAAAAATGCACTTTAACCTCAGAAGTTGAAGCAAATATTTTGTTTTATTTAAAGCAAGATTACAGTCCTGAACAAATTGTTGGCAGAGCAAAAATTGACAAAAGAGCAATGGTTTCTAAAGAAAGAATCTATCAATATATTTGGGAAAATAAACGCAAAGGAGGACTCTTATATAAACATCTTAGGACCAAGGGTAAAAAGTATAAAAAAAGAGGACATTTAAAGGATAAAAGAGGACTTATTATTGGTAGGGTCGATATTAGCGAGCGTCCAAAGATTGTAGAAAAGAAAAGTAGATTGGGCGATTTAGAGATTGATTTGGTCATTGGTAAGAATCACAAAGGAGCGTTACTAACTATCAATGACAGAGCCTCTGGAATACTTTTTATGGGAAAAGTAGAAAGCAAAGAAGCTAGTGCAATACAGCAGAAAACAATTGAATTATTGAAAGATTGGAAACCAATAATCAAGACCATTACTTCGGATAATGGAAAGGAATTTGCCAATCATCGGGCCATTGCAGAAGATTTAGATATCGATTATTATTTTGCCAAACCCTACCATAGCTGGGAACGAGGAGCCAATGAAAATTTAAACGGATTAATAAGACAATATTTTCCTAAAAAATCTAACTTTGAAAACATCGAAGAACAACAAATAAAAACAGTAGTTAATACATTAAACAACAGACCCAGAAAAAGATTTGGCTATAAAACACCTAATGAAATTTTCGCCGAAAAAATCAATAAATTGAATACTGTTGCATTTATATGTTGAATCCACCGGTTAAATTAAGCCTTATTTTCGAATTTACCTAAATCTCAAAGAAATTCGATTAGGATAGTTTACTTAGCCTAATCTTAAAGTAAATTATGGATAGCCCAAAAGGTGTAAAGAGCTTTTGGATGATGATTTGCGAACCGCCGAGTACGTGACACTCGGTGGTGTGAGAGGCGCACTCCGTTCCGATGGGGGCCTACCGTGTGGACACAAATACAATTTCGTTATTTTTATCACTAAATAAAGATATAATATGCGAAGATATTTTACAGACATTGATGATTCTCGACTATTAAAAAGGAGTAATTTAATATTAGATAGTTTATTTCATAATTGTGTTCATTCGATACGTCAGCTTACACAAAGCGATTCAGAATGTAAAGCAGTTTATCGTTTCTTGCAGAACAAAAGAGTTTCAGAATCGAAATTAATTAAAAACATGTCAGCAAACTGCTGTTTTTCAGCTCAAGACAAAACAGTTTTATGTATACAGGACACAAGTGAGGTCAATTTATATAATCATAAAAACAGAGTTAAAAAAGACGAATTTATAGGATTGACTAATGCTGCAACAAAAGGAGGAATTGGATTTTTACTGCATCCTAGTTTCGTTATAGATGCTTATAGTTTTGTTCCGTATGGCTTTTCAGATGTAAAAATATGGAACAGGCCTTTAGAGAAACTTACAAAAAAGGAAAGGAATTATAATTTGCTTCCAATTGAAGAAAAGGAATCTTATAAATGGATAGAATCTTCCCAAAAATCCAAGGAAGTTTTAGAGAAATCAAAAAAAGTCATCATCATTCAGGATCGAGAAGGTGATATTTATGAGCAATTTGCAATGATTCCAGATCAAAAGACGGAATTATTGGTAAGAGCAAGAGCAAACAGAACGCTACTAAACAAGGTTAAATTGTTTAGTTTTATAGCCAATGAACCTCTTAAAGGGAAATATACGATAGAATTAGAAGGTGATAAAAGAAGAAATATAAACAAACGGGAAGCTACCTTAGAAGTTAGATTTTCTGAAGTAACTATCCAAAAAAATGATTTAGTTTCAAAGAATGCGCCCAAAAGCCTTGATTTATATATCATCGAAGCAAAAGAAATTGGCGATAACATTGATAATCCAATATGCTGGAGATTACTAACAACCATTAAAGTCTTAGACCTAGACACAGCCTTAAAATGTATCGAATGGTATACTTGTAGATGGATTATAGAAGAGGTTTTTAGAATTCTAAAAAAGGAAGGATTTAATATAGAAGCAAGCGAATTAGGTTCTGCAAAATCTATTCGAAAATTGTCTTTAATGATGATGGAGACAATTGTCAAACTATTTTTAATGCAAATAGCATATAGTATTCCAGAGGAAGAAATAGAAGCGAGAAGTTGTTTTTCAGATCAAGAACTTGAATGTTTAGAATATCAAATGATAAAATTAGAAGGAAAAACAGAAAAATTAAAAAATCCTCATATCCAAAAGGATTTAAAAAGATATGTTTGGGTTATTGCAAGGCTTGGTGGATGGAAAGGATATGCAAGTGGGAGAAAACCAGGAATAACCACTTTCTCTATCGGAATACAGAAATTTGCTTCAATAATGGAGGGATGGCAATTGTTTTTAGATGTGTCCACACGTTAGGATGGGGGCGGAGCCGTCTACACGATTATAGGCAGGCTTTTCTTACTCAATGTTTGCCAATTTTATATCGGATGTTTTTTGGATTTTTTATTCTATAAATCATTCTGTCAACGGTCATTTCTGTACAAGCAATGTCATTCAGAGGAATTAAATGTAGAATTAATGAATCATTTTTTATTATTATGTCTCCACCATATTGCACACAACCGGTTAGAGCGTCTAAATATGAAATATAGATTTCGTTTTTTGTATATTTTATAGTATCAGTCTTTGGATTGAAATTTTTAGATTCTAATATGACAAAATCATCTCCTGATATTTTTGAAATTTGGTCATCGGTAAAACTTTCTGCAAACTTGAAAGCAATAATTCTTTCGTTTGGTGTAAATTCTTTTAAGGTAACTTTTTCTGACAAGTTCTCTTTTATTGAATTTTTGTGAGTACACGAAGTAATCATTAAAATTGAAAAGAAATAAAATAGTTTATTTTTCATAAAAATCCTGCGTTTATTTTGGTTAAGCTTGCCTATAACGTTCCCTTGCTACAAGAGGTTTGGGGTTAAATTAAGCCTTATTTTCGAATTTACCTAAATCTCCAAGAAATTGGATTAGGAAAGTTTACTTAGCCTAATCTTAAAGTAGATTATAGATAGCCCAAAAGGTGTAAAGAGCTTTTGGATGATGATTTGCGAACCGCGCCGAGTACGTGATCCTTACGCTCGGTGGTGTGGGAGGCGCACTCCGTCCCTTTAGCGGCGGAGCCGTCTACTCGATTATAGGCTGGCATTTCTGAGTATTAATATTTTGCCGTGCTTAGATATGTCCATATGATAAAAAACAATTGCAAAGGTATTCTAAACCATAAATATAATAGTCCATTACCGTCAAAAGTTCCTTTTTGGTAATCAAGTTTGTCAATAGAAGCTTTTATATTAGCTGGAAGCATAAGTATAAAGAACAATATTAAAATCCACCCTGCATAAATTTTAAAACTCGGAATGAATAAGCAAATGCCTAATAAAATTTCAAGAATACCTGTAAGGTAAATTACTTCAATTTTGAAAGGGATAAAATCGGGTATCATCAATGACATACCCTTTGTAAAAGCAAAATGTCCGATTGCAGTAAAACAAAGCATTGCGCACATTGCAATTCGGGCGGATAATGGAAAGTCGTATTTGCTAGTTGCTAATTTAATAGCAAAAATAGAAATACTGAATACGATAATTAATACAATTAATGGTTTCATTCTTATTATTTTTTTGCAAAGGTCAGCCAATATTAAAAGTAAAACAATGAACTTGGGTTAAGAAATTCGTTTACGAATTCTACTCAATGCCTGTGATGTGATGCCAATATAAGAAGCTATGTATTTTAATGGAATTAGTTGTAACAAATGGGGTTGTTCGGTAAATAAATTCAAGTAGCGTTGTTGTGGGGTGTCGTTTAGCAAGGATAATTCTCGTTTTGATTTTTTCAAAAAAAGTTCTTCGCTTGCCAATCGACCTATTTTTTCTCCAATTTTAGTTTGAGCGTAAATATCCTGCAAGTCCTCATAGGTCACACTCCAAAGAACAGTGTTCGTAATTGTTTCTAATTCGTAAGTAGAAGATGTTTGTGTCAAAAAAATATCATAGGCACTTACAAAATTATTTGCAAAGGCGAAACCAAATGTCAAGTCGTCAAATTCTGAAGGAATACAAAAGCGAATAATGCCTTTTTCAATAAACGAAAGATGATTTTCTTTTTGTCCTATTTTTAAAATTTTTGTTTTTTTTGAGAATTCTCGCCTAAATAGTTTAGATGAAAATATCTGCCAATCGCTGTCGGTAAGTAGAACATTTTTTTCAAAATATTTTTTAATCTCTTCCATTGTCGTGAGGTCTGTTATGCTTGTCGCTAACGTCAGTCTATGAATAAACTTAAAAAGAGGCTCTGAGAATTCGCTGTGTGAAATTTTTCTCCGACAGGTATGCGAATAGTTTCTCTTTTTGACTTAGTTTTTTCACAGCCTGTTGGGCGATGTACTTATTTTGCTTTATAAAGTTTCATTTTTTTCTCTTCGGGATTTATTTTTACGTAGCCACCTCTTATTGTTACAAATACATTCTTTTTATCAAGAACAACTACTGAAGTTGGATAAAGTCCATACCAGAATAAATTGTCAAAAATTGTATTTAACTTCAAGTTTTTATCTATTATATAAAATCCTTTGCTACCTGCTAAATAAATGTAATCTTTATATAGTGTCATAGCTGACGGAGCATCTTCAAGATTTAATGCTCCAGAAATAAAAAAATTATCATTATTATACTTAATTGAATAAAGGCCTCCAGAATTTAATCCCATATGAGATAAACCTCCTAGCAAATAAATCGAATCTTTAATTCCAAAAATAAATTTTACATTCCCGCTTTTAAGAAGTTTACAATCTTTAAGCACTTTATTAATTGGATCCGTTTCGCTAGTCATTAGACCTCCAAACCACCTTGGTTTAATATCTTTTCCATTTTTTCCATTAACAAAATATACTTTCGTAGAGTCTTTTTGTTTGTAATATAATCCACCTCCGAATTCTCCCATATCGATACCAATCAATTTTCCATTGGTAATATTATATTCTACAGAAGACGCATACTTGTATTTTGATACTTTTATCTTACCCGATTCTAGTGTAAAAACGAACTCTTTGTTTGATGAATGATTAAAATCATACCATTCTTTGCTGTCCATTTCAGGAATTTTGCATTCTTCAAAGTCATTTAGTGAATAGTTTTGACCGAAGCAAAATGATATGTTAAGTAGAAATATTATTAGAAATATTTTCATTTTTACTGTTTTATAGGTGTATATCGCCCAATGTTCCGGCGCTTGGAGGTTGCGAGCTTCGGAACAGATTATTTTCTATTAAAGAAAAAATTACTTGCGAAATGTAAACCTGAATTTACTACAAAATTCGCAATCTTGCCAAACGCCTGTTACTTGTAGTTTTTTATCCGTTCCACATAGATTTATATTGTTCCATTTTATTCATTTCTTCTGTCATAAATGTCGAGTCATTATTTTGAATACGAAGTTGTTTAATGGTATCTATGTTTGCTAAAACACCTTGTTTATACCAAGGAAATTCATCAGCAAGAGAATTTAGTTTTGCTAAAGCCTGTAAAGTCTCTCCGTTTTTAGATAAAAATACTGAATGTTCAAATCTAAATATTGGACACCAATAATATTCTTCTGCCATTTTTTGCCAAGTTTCTCCGTCTGCTTCTCCAACATTCAAGAAATTAACAGCAAATATTGACGAATCAATATATCCTTCTGAAAATATAAAGTAGTTTAGTAATGCAATTTCTTTTTTGTCAGTCTCTGACTTTATTTTATTTTCAATTATCTCATTTATGAGTTTATGAGATAAGTCTTGGTCTTCTTTTGAATCAGATAAATGCAAGACATTTGCATACTCAACTTTTACTATTTCTAAATCAGGTCTTAATTCAAAAGCACCTTTTGCATATTTCATTGCATCAGATATTGAGTTTAGAGTTCTATAAAGTTTAGATAATGCAACTATTAGTCTAATATCTTTAAAATCTTCTTGGGTTATACTTGTTTTTTGGAATTCAACAGCTTTTAATGAATATCTATCTTTTACAAATCGCTCAATTATTTGCCATTTCTGTAATTTAGAAAATTCTGTTTCATCCCATTGTTGAAACAATATAGACCTTCTATCCCAAGTTGAGCGAATTTTTTTCCATTCACTAAAAGTGTAATCAAATGCTTCGTGTTCTTGAAAAATATTACCTTTTTCGTCTTGTAAATCAAATTCAACTCTGTATTCTGGCGACGAGTAATAGCGTCTAATAGAATTATAAATTTCTTCCTTAAATAATTTAGGAGTGTTACTTTCTATTTCAGGATTACCTGAAATTTTGTTTAGCATTTCTAAAAATAAATCTTGGTCTTTTTGAGGCAAAGATTTAAGGTCTTCCATTGCTTTTTTTTCGAGGTCTTGAATATTTTCTGATGTGGAATTTTGTTCTGGTTTTTTTTCTGATTTCCCAAAAAGTCTTTTAAATATGCTCATAGTTGTTTGAAATTCTAACTAACGTTTTGTTAATGTTTTATAAATCAAATATTTGTAAAATTATTTTTCCGTATTAATTCCTTTCATTTTTCCGCTTTTCCGCCGTTAGCTTACGGGGTCAGGGCGGGAGTCTAGGGGGAATTACTGCCAACGTCCCCTAGCTACAAGAGATTTGGGGGTAAATTAAGCCTTATTTTCGAATTTACCTAAATTTCCCAAATACAAGACCATTTTCAAATCTCCAAGAAATTGGATTAGGAAAGTTTAATTAGCCTAATCTTAAAGTAAATTATAGATAGCCCAAAAGGTGTAAAGAGCTTTTGGATGATGATTTGCGAACCGCCGAGTACGTGATACGCTCTGTGGTGTGGGAGGCGCACTCCGTCCCTTAAGGGGCGGAGCCGTCTACTCGATTGTGCGTTCGGTTTTTTATTTATTTTGTTTTCCGATTAGTTCAATTTCGCTTTTTGTTTCTTCAATTTCTTTTTGAGTAAATAAAAAAGGCAATATTAAACCTAAAATAATGAAAAATAAAGAATATTGCTTAAATGGTTCTACTCGTAAATATTCTGGAAATAGCGGATTTTCTGACGGGCTTCCTATTTTCGAAATCAATATTAATAATCCAAGACTAAAAGTTAAAACGCAACTCAAACAAATAATTAAGTTGTCTTTTAGAATTTCGGATAAATTTTTCCGCTTTCTTTTTTCCGTTAACACTAAACTGCAAATTGGAATTGATGAGATTAAAAGATAATCGGAAGTATTTATGTCAACTCCGAAAAAGTAACTTGTTTTATTCTGTATATATTCTGCTAGGCCAAAAACAGAGGTTGGACCTAAAATGAAGTTCAGTAATATGAATAAAACAACTGAAATTAAGATTGACAGAACTTTAATTTTTCTATTCATTTTTTGTCTTTATGAATTTTGTCAAATAAAAAAGTATCATAAATATGATAACAAATACTAATGGCAAAAGTTTATCTTCAGTTTTTATATTATGGCTTGACGCATTTATTATTAACCACAAAAACAGAGACAATAATATTAAAATTACCAAAATGATTTTTGCAACTATTTTAAATGTTTTCATTTTTAAATGTTGTTTTATTTAGGTTTTCTGTCGCTCGAAACTTAGGCACAACGTTCCCTTGCTACAAGAGATTTGGGATTAAATTAAGCCTTATTTTCGAATTTACCTAAATCTCCCAATTACAAGACCATTTTCAAATCTCCAAGAAATTCGATTAGGAAAGTTTACTTAGCCTAATCTTAAAGTAAATTATGGATAGCCCAAAAGGTGTAAAGAGCTTTTGGATGATGATTTGCGAACCGCTGATTACGTGATCTTTACGCTCGGTGGTGTGAGAGGCGTACTCCGTCCCTTTAGAGGCGGAGCCGTCTACTCGATTGGCGGTAGTTTTTTTAATTTTCAATTTTTACAGTTATCTTTTTTTCAAAGAGTTTATTGTCTGAAGTTCTACAACTAAATGTAACTTCATAGTTTTCTGGCGTAAATACACTCTCACTTTTTAGTTTTGGGCTAAACTCTAATATTTTTTCATCGTAAAAAATATCATATATTTCTATTTGATTTTTTATTTCCTCAATTTCAAGTAAATTTTGATTTGCACTTATGGTTACATTTTTATATTTAAAAGGATGATTAAATTTCAAGGAATATGTATTTTCCAATAAAGAATTATCATTAATTCTTCCTCTTTTGAAAGCATAACATTTTGCAGATAATCCTAAATCTAAATTTGCAATAAACTTGGTTTTATACCCAATTATAAAAATTATTTCATTTTTTAATATGTTTGTTTCTGTGAAAGTATTATATTGTCTTTCTTTATTTCTCACATCAATTGAAGCTCCATAAAATTCAATATCTGAAATTAAATAATGTTGTGGAGAACAACTTTCACTTAATACAATTATAAGCAGATAAATTCCTATAATTTTAAATACTTTTTTCATTTATGATATCTCTATTTTTTCGGTTTTCAGTGGTAAAATTTTAACCAACGTTCCCTTGCTACAAGAGGTTTGGGGGTAAATTAAGCCTTATTTTCGAATTTACCTAAATTTCCCAAATACAAGACCATTTTCAAATCTCCAAGAAATTGGATTAGGAAAGTTTACTTAGCCTAGTCTTAAAGTAAATTATGGATAGCCCAAAAGGTATAAAGAGCTTTTGGATGATGATTTGCGAACCGCCGAGTATGTGATACGCTCGGTGGTGTGGGAGGCGCACTCCGTCCCTTTAGGGGCGGAGCCGTCTACTCGATTAGCCGTAGTTTATTTATTTGAAATGTTCAGAATAACTTTCAAGACTCCTTAAATCTTCTGAATTATTTTGTTTTGCTGTTAATAATCGTGTATTTAATTGTTCAGTTATAATTAGAAAATAAATAAAAATACTTTCAATTGAGATAAAAAATATAAAAAGTAAAACAGATTTAAAAGTTAATATTGAATGAAATATTTTAAATACATTATAAGTTATCTCTGGCTTTATATTTATTGCCATTGGCATAAAGTGTAATGGATATATTACTGTTAAAGGAAATGCTATTAATAATAAAATTATTATAATTTTCAATGGTTTTATAGAATCATCGAATGTATTTAAGTTTTGTAAATTCTGTTCAAAATATTGTATTAAGGTTCTTGATTCAATTTCGAGCTTATCAATTTTATCTTTTTCAGCGCTTAAATTGTCCCATAATCCTTTTGGAGCAATGTCAAAAGTCCCTGCAAAATTGTTATTTTTCATAGATATTCCATTTCCCACTGGAGTATAAGTTGGTTTGTATTTTTCGTATACTTTTTCAAAGCTTTCAATAATTGCATCATCAATCTTATATAATCGATTATCTAACTTATAAATTTTTTCTAAAATTTCTTCACGATTTAAATTATCGAAATCTCCATTTTTAATTTGTTCTTTTAATGTGCTATTATATTTTACGTGTGATTTATTAAACCAATAAAAATGGCAGTTATTAATATTGAGTAAGATTTTATTACATTCTATAGCCAAAGTATCAAATTCAGAAATAGTAGAATTTATTTTTTCACTAATACCGAGAAGCCGAGAAATTATAAATGCACCAATAATACCAATTAATGCAGCTGCACTTTGGCAAAATGAGCTAAAAAACCAATTCCAATCCATATTCATTTGTTATTTAATTTTTTTGATTTTTAAGTTTTTGTGGGTAAATTCTAACTAACGTTTTTGTAAATGTCTAAAAACTAAATTGTTACAAAGTTAAAATCATCGACTTTGAATTGATGTTTTTCCATTTGTTTTTGTATTCTTCTTTGTACCGCTAGTTTTCTTTTTTCGTCTAAATATAAGTAATTTTCCGGATTATAGTAGGAGGTGTTTTTTACAATCATATTCCAAATGATTATACCTAATTTTCTTGCTGTTGCGCTTATGGCAGATACTCTTCCTTTTCGAAAATTAATTCGATGAAAAAAGTCTCTCAGAGGTGTTGATTCTTTTAAATTTCCGATGGCATTGGCAGCATTCCTCAGGGCTATTTTCAAGCGGTTACTCCCTTTTGGCACGCGAGAACTGAGTACTTTTCCGCCACTTATTTTATTGTTCGGAGTAAGTCTGAGCCAGCTTGCAAATTGTTTGGCTGTACCGAATTTTTTAATCCCTTCTAACCCCACTTCGCTCATTAATGTAAGTAAGGTTTGATGGCTGAATCCTTCTATCTTTAATAAATCTACTCCTTCGAAGTATTGATAGCCAATGAGGTTTAAATCAATATTTTTAGGTGTATTTTTATTAACTCTTTTATGAACTTTCGGATCCGTGTAATGTTGCTTTTTATTGTTGCTGCTGTCAATCTGGTCTTGAAGTAATTTTTTTATTTCTATATCGCAGTCTTTGATCTGATTTTGCAGATTTTGATACATCTGGTATTCCTGCTTTAGGGCAAATAGATAATCTTTACGGCCGTTGCTTTGGAGTGCTTTTTGCATTTCTGCTTCACTTTTTTTACAGTTTCCGTTTCTCAGGGAGGCTAATTTCTGAGAATCAGTTTCGCCATTACAAATGGCTTCTATCATCTTAAGTCCTGTCAAACCACAAATATCTTTAACAATTATATCCAGACGAAGGTTGAGTAAACGAAGGTATTTTTGCATTTTCTTGCTTGTGTCAGCAGCAACATCAATTAAACCGGCTCTGTGTCGGCAATAAGTTCGGAGTTGTTCAGTTTGTAAATCTGGCAAAAAACTTCCAGATAATAGGCCTATGGAATGTAATTTTTGTATCCATTGGCAGTCTTGTACATCGGTTTTCTTTCCTTTGATGTTTTTGGTAAATTTTCCATTGCACAATATCACTTGAAAACCATCGTTTATCAAAACAGCATATAATGCTTGCCAATAAGTGCCTGTACTTTCCATTGCTACAGTTTGGATGCCATTTCCTTTGAGCCAATCTGATATTGCTTTGAGGTCTTCATTATAAACACCAAACTCTCTTACGTGTTCTTCTTTTTGACCAATAGCTACAAAATGACTCCTGCTTCCGATGTCTATTCCTGCTGCTTGAGGATTGACAATCTCCATCAAAATTTGATTTTGTTCTTTCATTCTGATTCTGAACATTTAAATTAAAAAAATACTCAAAGAGGAAGTTCTTTCGGATAAATAAAATATTCTAATCGGGGTTACAAAAAAAATGTACCACCACTGGAGGTATCACACACTTCCCAACCAGGATTACACTCGTGCTATTACGCAACAGTTTACAAATCGGCCTTGCAATGAGCGTAGCTAATTTATGTTTTTTTGATTTTTTATGCAATGGCCGTTAGCTTCGGGAGGTAAGGCAGGCGGACTATGAGGGATTACGGCTAACGTTTGGTTAGTAGGCGATGGGCGGGGTTAAGTAAGCGTAATACTTCAGTTAATCACTATTTTTCAAGTACAAAACTATTTTTAAATTAAGCCAAATTCCCGACTATCGCTTACTAGCGGTTGGGCGACGTTTTTTTATTTACTTCTATTTTCTATTTCTATTTTCAATATTTCGAAAACTTCATTCATTTCATAATTATCTAATACGTTTAAAATATTGATATTTTTATTTTCATATTGAAATTTTATTTTTCCCATTTTCAGCCAAAAAGGAAAAGCTCTTTGAGTTTCTTTTATTAATTCTCTTTGAGTATCTATGAAACTATCAGATTTAAATTGTTTTTCTGCTTTTATTAAGTTTTTTATTTTCTTTATTTCATAGTTTTTTCTGATTGTAATAATTCCATTTGTACGTACATATTCTAATGAATCATTTTCAATAAACAATTTCTCTTTGCCTTTATAGAGCCAAAGTGAATAGTTTGCAAAGAACGGAGTAAGCAATAATATTCCATAAGCGTCTTTAGGAATATTAAAATTTAAAGTTATTATCAGTTTAATAAAAAAGATTACAAATGATAGAACCATTACTATGGAAGATATTCCAAATACAAATAAAAGCATCCAATATTTAGTAGTTGGGACAATTATTTCAATATTCTTGTCAGTTTTCGATATTTCCAATATTTAGTATTTTTAAAATTCAAAATAGATTCTTTAATTATCTGTTTCTGCGCGAAAATGTCGCCCAACTTGTATATAAGCGAAACAAACCTTCGTATATACACCCATTTTTGGGTAGATTGGAGAATGTTTGGCTTTTCTTAGCTCTTTCCAAATATATTAAAATTTTGTTGTTAGCTGGTTTTTTTCTTACAGTATTTACTTATTTACGATTCATTTCCCTAAAGGCTTCGAGCTGAATTTCCATCTTCTGGATCAGAGCGTCTTTCTGAGCCAGTTCCTCTTTCAGGCTTTTCTCAAGTTTGGTTTCAAAACGATAGGGCAGGTATTCGCCCAGTTGGGCAATAAAATTGTGTTTCATGATTATGCTCAGTTTCCATAAAATGGCAAACTGCAGGGAGTCTCTTTTGTAATAATCGTTCAATCCGGTTGGCAGTATCTCTAGCGCACGAGCTACATCGGCTTTCTTGATTTTATTCTGGAGAATGTGGTAATGAATAAAATTACCAATTGAGGGATAGGTTTCCCCGAGATCTTTCTTGTATTTGCGGTTATTGGTTGTCATTTTTTCTGTCTTTATCGTTATTGAATTTCTTTTAATGGTGGTAAAACAGGTGTTAATCACTAATACTATTGGTTATAAATACCTTTACTATTAGTGGAAATCACCTATTCTATTGGCTTTAATAACCAATACTATTGGTGAAAAACACCTGTTCTATTGGCTTTTAACACCTGTTTTATTGGTGCTTAACACCAATAATAGAGGTGTTTAACACCTGTACTGTTATGGTTTAACACCTCTACTATTATGGTTTAACACCTGTTTTTTGTAAATTATGACTATTATGGAGCAGGTTGCTGCAGGTGTTTGGTGCAAAAAAATGCCCCTTTTGGATATAAAGAGGCAGTACGTATTGTGAGAACAAAACGCATTAGGGCATAGGTGGTGCCACTGGTGCTGTGGTTACGGCATTGCCGGTATTGCTGGCAAAACGTTTTTTGAGCTGGTCTACAATACTGTCGGCACCTGGTACTCCCGCATCGGCGGCTGCGCCAAAGGTTTTGTATAGTGCCAGAGCCGATGCATAGGCTTCGCTGCCCGCCAGCATTTTGGTGTCTTCAATTTGCTCACATATCTGGTTGGCTATGCCAGAGAGTTCGTCCAGCTGGGTAAAAAGCGTGAGATCGTTTTTCATATTGGCTACCGATATATAAGGCGGTACCAGTGCCGCGTTGTTTACGCCGGCATTGATGGCATCCTCGGTAAAGGCTTTGTTGTTGACATCGATGGTGTTTAATGTCTTTCTTTCGTCGGCGGTCAAGCCTGTAAGGAAAGGGAGATTGGTCAAAATAGTTTGAAACGCAGCTTTGACTGCTGCTATTTGTGCCGCCGTTACGGTCACGTTTACCCGATTGTTCTGCAAATTTGCCATATATAGTTTTTTTGTTTTGTGTAGTAATAGACTACAAAACAAATCTAAATAATTGGCTGTAAGTAAAATAATGTTTTTCTTACTGTTTTTAATGTTTTTTGTTAAAAATTTCAGAAAGTACTGTCATATTTATATGCAGAATGGTTTTTGCTGTGGCTGTGTTTTGTGAGGGGATAGGAGCCAATCTCATTAAGTTAAGAGTTTCATGCTTGATTTTTTTTATATAACTATCCGCCAAAGCATACTAAATGTTTTTTTGCCACAGATTCTCACAGATTTTACATCCATTTTTTAGAAATCTGTGTTAATCTTTATAATCTGTGGCTAATTTTATCGATTTGGTATTAGTCACGGATAGTCATATTTTTTTAAATATAATCTCGCAGAGACGCGAAGACGCAAAGAAAGCAGATTTTGACTTTGCGTCTTCGCGTCTCTGCGAGAGCAAATTAAAGTTAAGAGTTTTTTTGACCTCAGTGAGGTCTAATGTTTATATAAATAAGCATGACTATTCGCAAAGCACACTAAATGTTTTTTGCCACAGATTACACAGATTCTCACAGATTTTACATGCATTTTTTAGAAATCTGTGTTAATCTTTATAATCTGTGGCCAATTTTATCGATTTGGTATTAGTCACGAATAGTCATATTTTTTTAAATATAATCTCGCAGAGATGTGAAGACGCAAAGAAAGCAGATTTTGACTTTGCGTCTTCGCGTCTCTGCGAGAGCAAATTAAAGTTAAGAGTTTTTTTGACCTCAGTGAGGTCTAATGTTTATATAAATAATCATGACTATTCGCAAAGCACACTAAATGTTTTTTTTGCCACTTATTGCACAGATTCTCACAGATTTTACATGCCTTTTTTAGAAATCTGTATTAATCTTTATAATCTGTGGCCAATTTTATCGATTTGGTATTAGTCACGGATAGTCATATTTTTTTAAATATAATCTCGCAGAGACGCGAAGACGCAAAGAAAGCAGATTTTGACTTTGCGCCTTCGCGTCTCTGCGAGAGCAAATTAAAGTTAAGAGTTTTTTTGACCTCAGTGAGGTCTAATGTTTATATAAATAATCATGACTATTCGCAAAGCATACTAAATGTTTTTTTTGCCACAGATTCTCACAGATTTAAAAAAAACAGTAATGAAATCTGTGAGAATCTGTGTAATCAGTGGCTAAAAAAATACACGATATTATTTGCGGACAGGCACATAAATAATATTCGATTTTGACAATGACTCCAGAGGAATCGAATGTTTTTCGGTATCGTACAAGCCCGCCGGGGTTGTTGTAACGTATGTTTTTGATTTCTATAAACGTTGAAATCCTCTGGATTTCTCATAACTTAATGATGGCCGCATGATTTTAGAGGACAGATTTTTGGAATTTATGGAGCCGTTTTTCATTCATTTGCAGGAAAATATTTTTTTGATGCGGGTTTTAAATTAACCTATCTTTGCGCCCTGATAAAAAGTCTATATGAAGTTTGATTTACTAAAAACTGATCCGCAGTCAAAAGCCCGAGCGGGAAGTATTACTACAGATCACGGTGTGATTGAAACACCTATTTTTATGCCTGTTGGGACTGCTGCTTCGGTAAAAGGGGTACACCAAAGGGAACTGAGAGAAGAAATAAACCCGGATATTATTCTTGGGAATACCTATCATTTATACCTGCGTCCGCAGACTGAAATTCTTGAAAAAGCAGGAGGACTGCATAAATTCATGAACTGGGACCGCAATATTCTGACCGATTCTGGAGGATATCAAGTGTATTCGCTGTCGGCTAACCGAAAAATTAAGGAAGAAGGAGTAAAGTTTAAATCGCATATTGATGGTTCGTATCATTTTTTTACGCCAGAGAATGTGATGGAAATCCAGCGTACCATTGGAGCCGATATTATCATGGCTTTTGATGAGTGTACGCCTTATCCCTGTGATTACCGCTATGCACAGCGCTCGATGCACATGACGCACCGCTGGCTGGACCGCTGTATCAATCATTTGGAGAAACTGCCGTTTAAGTATGGTTATGAGCAGACTTTTTTCCCAATTGTACAGGGAAGTACTTATAAAGATCTGCGCCGTCAGTCAGCAGAATATATTGCTAATTCGGGTCAGCAGGGAAATGCAATCGGCGGACTTTCGGTAGGAGAACCTGCTGAAGAAATGTATGCAATGACTGAAGTAGTCTGTGAAATTCTTCCCGAAGAGAAACCTCGTTATTTGATGGGTGTTGGAACTCCGATTAATATTTTGGAAAATATCGCACTTGGAATTGATATGTTCGACTGCGTGATGCCTACTCGTAACGCCCGTAACGGAATGCTTTTTACTGCCAACGGAACAATCAATATCAAAAACAAAAAGTGGGAAGCCGATTTCTCTCCGATAGATGAAATGGGGCATACATTTGTGGATACGGAATATTCTAAGGCCTATTTGCGCCATTTGTTTGCCGCTAATGAATATTTGGGAAAACAAATTGCTACGATACACAATCTAGGTTTTTATATGTGGTTAGTCCGCGAGGCGAGAAAACATATCCTAGCAGGTGATTTTAAACCATGGAAAGAGATGATGGTTAAAAATATGGCTCAACGATTATAATTTGGGTTTAATCGGTTAATCGTTTATTTGTTTAACCGAATAATCGAATAATCGAATTAACGATTTCACAATTAAACGATTAAGCTTTTATGTTAACAATAATTGACAAGTACATTTTAAAAAGATATTTAGCCACATTTGCGGTTATGCTTCTGCTGTTTGCTCCTATTGGAATAATTATAGACGTATCGGAGAAAATCAATAAAATGCTTGAGAATCAAGTGCCGGTTTTAAAAATCGCCATTTATTACTATCATTTTACTATTTACTTTATGAATAACCTCTTTCCGATATTCTTGTTTATATCTGTTATCTGGTTTACTTCTAAGCTGGCAAATGATACTGAAATTATTGCTATTTTGAGTTCAGGGATTTCATTTACGCGATTTATGCGGCCTTATATTATAGGTGCTTCTATTATATCCATTATCGTTCTGCTGATGGGTTTTTGGGTTATTCCTGTATCGAGCGAAGGCTACAATAATTTCAGGTATACTTATCTGAGGAGTGACGGGAAACAGCTCATGCGGGGTGATAATACCGATGTTTACAGACAAATCAGCGATAATGATTTCATCTATGTAAACAGCTTTAATAATGAGTCTAAAACGGCTTATAATTTTTCGTTGGAACGATTTAAAAAAGAAAAATTAGAATATAAAATTACGGCCAGCAGAATCCAGTGGAATCCAAAAGAAAAGAATTATTCATTATTTGATTATACCAAAAGAACTCTTGGTTCTGAAAATGACGTGATCGAAAAAGCGCCTGAAAAGAAGATGAAATTCAGTTTTGATCTTGAGGATTTGGCACCAGTTGTTTACATTGCAGAGACTTTAAGTTTAGGAGAACTGAATGCGTTTATTGATAAAGAAAAAAAACGCGGTTCTTCTAATATCAACGTTTATCTGGTTGTTTTGTATAAAAAATACAGTGTACCGGTTTCGGCATTTATATTGACCATTATAGCCGTTTCGGTATCTTCAATGAAGCGCAGAGGCGGTATGGGAGTCAACTTGGCAATTGGAATTGCAGTAGCGTTTTCATTTGTCTTTTTAGATAAAATATTTGGTGTATTGGCAGAGAAATCAAGTTTTTCGCCATTCATAGCGGTTTGGCTGCCTAATATAGTTTTTGGAATATTAGCTGTTTATTTACTACGGAATGCGAAACGATAATTTAAAGAGCTACTTAAATCTGCATTTAATTGTTTTTATTTGGGGGTTTACAGCAATTTTAGGAGCATTAATAACCATTCAGTCCGATTTTTTGGTTTGGTACAGAATGTTTTTTGCTGCTGTTTTTCTAGCTTTTTTTCTTGGCTTAAAGAAAAAATCATTTAAAGTCACACTTAAAGTTTTAAGCAGGTTCACTTTTGTAGGGCTTTTAATTGCCCTGCACTGGATTTTCTTTTTTGAAGCAATAAAAATCTCTACAGTATCCATTACGCTGTCGGTTTTTTCATTAGGAGCATTTTTTGCGTCCTTATTGGAACCCTTGTTCTATGGGAGGAAAGTACTCTGGTATGAAGTGTTTTTTGGATTAATCATTATTGCTGGTCTAGGAATGATTATGAAGGTAGAAATTAATTATTTGAACGGAATGCTGTTGGCATTAGTTTCTATTCTGCTGGGAGTAGTATTTACTTTAATGAACGGGAAACTTATTGTGGATCACGATCCGTCGCTGATTTCCTTTTATGAGTTTTTGGCTGGGTTTATTTTTATTTCGATTTATTTTTTATTTCGAGGTTCTTTTACGGCAGATTTTTTTATGCTGTCTGCCAAAAACTGGATTCTGATATTGGTTTTAGCATCGGTCTGTACTGCTTATGCCTTTACGGCTTCGATAAGGGTTATGCGCAGATTGACGCCTTATACAGTTATGTTAACCACTAATTTAGAGCCGGTTTACGGTATTGTGCTGGCTTATTTTATCATTGGAGGAAAAGAAAAAATGAGTACAGAATTTTATATTGGAGCAGTTGTAATTGTAATTACGGTGCTTTTAAACGGAGTCATAAAACATTATAGAAAAGAAGATTGATTGTAAGATTTTTTATTGTCGTAAAACCTATTTTTTCTACTTGGTCAAAAAAATAAGTGTATAATGATATTAAATTTTATATTTGCAGTTCCAAATCAAAAAAATAAAAACAATAATAAATACTCAGAAATCCTATGGAATATTTAGATTTTGAGCTTCCTATAAAAGAACTTGAAGAGCAGTTAGACAAATGTGTCGTTATCGGTTTAGAATCGGATGTTGATGTTACTAATACCTGCAAACAGATCAATAAAAAATTAGAGGAAACAAAAAAACAGATTTATAAAAATCTAACAGCTTGGCAGCGTGTGCAATTATCGCGGCACCCAAGCCGTCCTTATACGCTGGATCATATTAAAGGGCTTTGCGGAGACACTTTTTTAGAGCTTCATGGAGACAGAGGTTTTAAAGATGATAAAGCGATGATTGGCGGTTTAGGTAAAATAGGCGGGCAGTCGTTTATGATTATTGGACAGCAAAAAGGTTTCAACACAAAGACCCGCCAATATAGAAATTTTGGTATGGCTAACCCTGAAGGGTACAGAAAAGCTTTGCGTTTGATGAAAATGGCTGAGAAGTTTGGTATTCCTGTTGTTACTTTGATCGATACTCCTGGTGCTTATCCTGGTCTGGAAGCCGAAGAGCGCGGACAGGGAGAAGCCATTGCAAGAAATATTTTTGAAATGGTGCTTTTAAAAGTTCCGGTTATAACGATTATCGTAGGTGAAGGTGCTTCTGGAGGTGCGTTAGGTATTGGTGTTGGAGACCGGGTTTATATGCTGGAAAACACTTGGTATTCTGTTATTTCGCCAGAATCCTGTTCGTCCATTTTATGGAAAAGCTGGGATTATAAAGAGCAGGCTGCAGAAGCTTTAAAATTGACTTCAGCAGATATGAAAAAACAAAAATTAGTTGACGATATCATTCCAGAACCTTTAGGTGGAGCTCATTATGACAGAGAAACTACTTTCACTACAGTAGAGCAGTACATCATGAAAGGGTATAACGAATTGAAAGACTTATCAACAGAAGATTTAATAGCTCAAAGAATGGAGAAATACTGTAAAATGGGGGAGTTTAAAGAGTGAATCACCATTTTTAAGATCTTAATCCGAAGCCTTATAGTTTCGGATTTTTTTTTGGTTATAAACAAAATGTGAGTTTTTATAAACAATAAGCTGTAATAACTCAATTGTGATTTTTTTTTAATTTTAGTTACTTTCGCTACATGGAAAATTTCAAAAATATGAGTCCAGTAAAAGTGGACAAAACAACAATTATAAACTTAGAAAAAGGAAAATTACCACCGCAGGCATTAGATTTGGAAGAGGCTGTGCTTGGCGCTATGATGATTGACAAAAAAGGAGTTGATGATGTAATTGATATTCTGCAGGCAGATGCGTTTTACAAAGATGCTCACAAATATATTTTTGAAGCTATTGTTCAATTGTTTAATGATACGCAGCCAATCGATTTGCTGACTGTATCTGCTCAGCTTAGAAAAAATGCGAAGTTAGATTTAGCCGGAGGCGATTTCTATCTGATTCAGCTTACGCAAAAAATTTCTTCATCTGCGCATATTGAATTTCACTCCAGAATTATTCTTCAAAAGTTTATTCAACGAAGTCTGATTCGAATTTCATCTGAAATTATTGAGGCTTCCTATGATGAAACGGCCGATGTGTTTGATTTATTGGATCAAGCCGAATCCAAACTTTACGAAGTTACACAAGGAAATATAAAACGTAGTTCCGAAACGGCTCAAAGTTTAGTATTACAAGCCAAAAAACGTATTGAAGAAATTGCTGGTCAGGAAGGATTGAGTGGTGTAGCGACTGGTTTTCATAAATTAGATAAGCTTACTTCGGGCTGGCAGCCAAGTGATTTAATTATTATTGCTGCGAGACCAGCGATGGGAAAAACGGCCTTTATTTTGTCTATGGCTAGAAATATAGCGATAGACTTTGGGCATCCAGTAGCTTTATTTTCGCTGGAGATGGCGTCGGTACAGCTGATCACCAGGCTGATTTCCTCAGAAACCGGATTGTCTTCTGAGAAGCTGCGTACTGGAAAACTTGAAAAACACGAGTGGGAACAATTGAGTACCAAAGTGAAAAATTTAGAAAAAGCACCTCTTTTTATTGATGATACACCTTCCTTATCTATTTTCGATTTAAGGGCTAAAGCAAGACGGTTAGTATCTCAGCATGGTATAAAAATCATTATTATTGATTATCTGCAGTTAATGACAGCCGGTGGAAATTCCAAAGGGGGAGGAAACCGTGAACAGGAGATTTCGACTATTTCCCGAAATTTAAAAGCGCTGGCAAAGGAGTTAAATGTTCCTGTAATTGCACTTTCGCAGCTATCGCGTGCGGTTGAGACACGTGGATCGAGTAAAAGACCGTTACTTTCCGACCTTCGTGAATCTGGAGCGATCGAGCAGGATGCGGATATCGTTTCCTTTTTATACCGTCCTGAATATTATAAAATCGATGAATGGGATGATGAAGAAGCATCTTCAACTGCCGGCCAAGGTGAAATTATGATTGCCAAACATAGAAATGGCGGTATCGAAAATGTTCGTTTGAAATTTATTGGTCATTTAGGGCGTTTCGATAATTTAGAAGATTATAGTTCTGGTTATGACGATTTGCCTTCGAGTATGAACCATGACGACAGCTCGTTTATCACTAGAAACCTTCCTTCGGCAAATGATGCTTTTGGAAGTAATTTTAATAATGATGACGATGATGATGGCGATGTTCCTTTTTAAAATGTAACATAAGCTTCATTTTCAAAAATAGAGTAAGAGGCTGTCCAAAAAGTAAGGACAGCCTTTTTTTTTTGCTGTTTTTAATCTAAAATAGTATCTTAGAGTTGCACAAAAAACGAGCAATGGCTAAAGTAATATTTAAATCGCAATCGATCAATACACCGGAACTTTTTCCGATAAATATTTTTGATAAAATTTCAGAAAACCACCCTGTCCGCTTAGTTGACAAGGTTGTCAATTCATTGGATATAAGCCATATACTTAAAGAATATAAAGGAGGTGGCACCTCGGCCTATCACCCTAGAATGATGCTTAAAGTTTTGTTTTACAGTTATTTGAGCAACACTTACTCTTGCCGAAAAATAGCAAAAGCACTCACCGAGAACATACATTTTATGTTTATTTCAGGCAACTCAACTCCTGATTTTAGAACCATTAACGATTTTAGAGGAAAGATTTTAAAAGAAAACATCAAAGATTTATTAGCAGAGGTGGTCAAAATGCTTGTGGAAATGGGCTATGTCAGTCTGGATATCCAATACATTGATGGAACAAAAATAGAAGCCAAATCCAATAAATACACCTTTGTCTGGCGGGGTTCTATAGAGAAATACAAAGAAAAGCTCGAAGTAAAAATCAACAGTATCTTATCCGATATCGAAAACAGTATTTTATCAGATAATCAAGAAGTCAACAAGGAAGAATTACCAAAAAAAAATAAACTCGGAAGAGCTGAAAGAAAAATTATCAGAACTAAATAAAAAACTCAAAGAGCCCAACAAGAAGATAACCAAAGAGCTTGAAAAGCTTCAGGAAGAACACCTGCCAAAGCTCGAAAAATACGAAAAAGATTTAGTGATTTTAGGCAATAGAAACTCCTACAGCAAAACAGATCCTGACGCTACCTTTATGAGAATGAAGGAAGACCATATGAAAAACGGACAGTTAAAACCTGCATACAATCCTCAGATATCCACTGAAAATCAATTTATTACCAACGTAACCATTCATCAAACACCTAACGACACTACGACTTTAAAATCCCATCTGGAGGAATTTGAAAAAATGTATCAAAAACAAAGCAAGGAAGTGGTGGCTGATGCCGGCTATGGAAGCGAAGAGAACTATGAAATCCTTGAAAATAAAGACATAACTGCCTATGTGGAATACAATTATTTTCATAAAGAGCAAAAGAAAAAAACGAAGGAAAACCCATTTCTTGCCCAGAACCTCTTCTACAATATAGAACAGGATTTTTATGTATGCCCAATGGGACAAAGGATGGAAAACGTTGGTAAGGGAAAACGGAAATCGGCCAACGGATACGAGTCTCAAGTATTTTATTATCAGGCAAAAAGATGTCAGGGATGTCCGCTAAGAGGTCTGTGTCACCAAGCCAAAGGAAACAGGACAATAGAGATAAACCATCGCCTGAACCAATTAAGGGCTAAAGCCAAAGAGCTGCTCACAAGCGAAAAAGGACTCGAACACCGAAGCAAACGCCCAATAGAAGTTGAAGCAGTATTCGGACAGCTAAAAAACAACAATAAATTCAACCGGTTTACTTTCACAAGCATCGAAAAAGTGGAAATGGAATTTCTATTGATGGCTATCGGGCATAATTTCAGAAAAATGATAGCAAAGAACAATAATGCGTCGAAAACTCATCTAAAAATCTCCTTCAGAGTTCTAAATAGAGCTATAAAAGTCGAAATTCACTTTTTAAATACTGTAACAGAATATTTTTTCATTAATCAACCAACCCAAAATCGATTCTTGAAATTTGCCGCATAAAAAAAGCTGTCCTTTTCGGACAGCCTCTTTTTTTTGCCTGTCTATCAGCAGTAAAATGTTTCAAAATGTATAAACAGGTAATGATTTCTTACGAAAATCGTTCCTAAGCTTAACGTTTTTTTAATGTGCTGACTTATATGCTGAATTTAATTTTATAAATCAATAGTGTATTATTTACACATTCGAAAATTATAAAATTTATGAATATTTTTTTTAAATAACTGTTTGTAAGTTTGTTGGTTAATAAATAACTGTGTTTTTAAAATTATTTATTAGGAAAATTACTAATTTTGATATAAATTTGATTGACATTTGAAAATAGTAAGCTGAATCAGCTGTTATGCAGACAGTATATTCTTATTTATTAAGCCAAACCGCTGTAAGGAAGAGTAATTATTTATTAGTTAAATCTAAACAAATATGAGAAAAAGAATGGTATTTCAAAATTTGAACATTTCTCAATGTAAAAATCAGTTATCGGCTGCCGTTCGTTCATTAGAAATGGACAGAAAACGGATTGCACAAGGTCTGCATGATGATTTAGGGTCAAAGCTAAATGTGATTTCTCTAAATTGTCATTTATTAAAAATTCCAAATTTATCTCAAAAGGACATTGAAGAGATTACCAAAAATATTATTGAATATACTTCAAAAGCATTAACGAGTTCAAAAAAAATGACTTACAGCCTGCTTCCGCCGGTTTTAGAAAAATTTGGGCTTCATGCAGGAATTGAAGAATTATGTTCTGAATTAGCAGATGCAGCTGATGTTGATATAGAATATGTAAATAATGTAAAGTTTGATTTTATAGATAATGAAAAACACATTCATGTTTTTAGAATTTTACAGGAGCTTCTTGCTAATTCAATACAGCATGGAAAAGCAAAAGCAATTTTTATTTCTTTTAATGAAACAGATGGAATAAAAACGTGCAGCTATTCAGATAACGGAGTTGGTTTTGATTTGAGTGAGCTGAAGAATCACAAAGGTTTAGGAATGAAAAATGTAGCAGGCAGAGTAGCAGTTCTTGAGGGAAATCTCAAGATTGAATCACAGCTGAATAAAGGGATTTCGGTTATTTTTAATTTTTAAATTATGAATAAAACTATAAAAATAATTCTTGTTGATGATGAAGTGCTTTTTCGAAAAGGTATTTCGTTTTTACTGAGCGGAGAAAAAAATATTGAGGTCCTTTTTGAAGCTTCAAACGGTCTCGAATTGATGGATTTTTTAAAGAGCGGTAATCCAAAGCCTGATATTATAATCATGGATTTAAAAATGCCGTTGCTTAATGGAATTGAAGCCACTAAGATTATCCGAAAAGATTTTCCAGATATAAAAATTATTGCATTAACCAGTTATGATTCGAAATCATTTATAGCCAATATGGTTGATGTAGGAGCAGTTTCTTATTTAGTTAAAAATTCAACGCCGCAGGAATTATTTGCAACCATCAATGAAGTGGCAGGAAAGGGGTTTTATTATTCGGATTACGTAATGAATATTATCCAGAAAGATATTATTTCCAATAAAAAATCGAAGTGTAGTTTTGATACCAATTTTATAACTTCCCGGGAGCTGGAAGTTTTACAGCTCATCTGCAAGCAAAAAAGTACAGTAGAAATTGGCGAAAAATTATTCATAAGTCCAAGAACTGTCGAAGGCCACAGAAATAATCTGTTACTAAAAACGGAGTCCAAAAACATTGCCGGATTGGTTGTTTTTGCGATACAGCATAATTTGGTTACTTTAGATATTTAATAGAATCACGCCAAAAAATATTTTGTATGATTTAAAAGTATACTTTAACTGCTTACAGTTATCTTTGCTTTAAAATCGTTTTAAAATGATGCGCAGAATATTTTCTTTTATATTTATTTTTCTAATAGCGGTATCCTCGAGAGCTTCCTATATTTTGCTGCCAATGGATGAAACTACGCAGCAGAATCACCTCAAAGCTTACGGAATTACCTATTGGTGTCTGGCCAAAAATTATAAAGCCAGCTGGCTGTTAAACTATCGAGGAGGCTCTTTTTTATTGCCTGATGCCGAGGAAATTAGAAAAGAATGCCAGATTCGCGGTGTAAGTTTCGAAGTGCTTTCAGATGCTGAACAGACATCAATCCTGAATGAAATTTCCAGTCCTTCTCAAAACATGGAAACTGTTATTCTGGAAAAAGCGCCCAAAATTGCGGTTTATACGCCAAAAGGGAAACAGCCCTGGGATGATGCAGTAACACTGGTTTTGACTTATGCCGAAATTCCTTTTACACCTATTTATGATGAAGAAGTGCTGAGTGACCAATTATTGCTTTATGACTGGCTGCATCTGCATCACGAAGATTTTACAGGGCAATATGGAAAATTTTATGGAGCATATAAAAATATTCCCTGGTACATTGATCAAAAAAGAGATGCCGAAGATCTGGCAAAAAAATTAGGTTACGAAAAAGTGTCTCAGGAGAAAGGCGCTGTTGCCAAAAAAATTAGAGATTTTGTAATCGGTGGCGGTTTTATGTTTGCAATGTGTTCGGCAACTGATAGTTTTGATATTGCTTTGGCAGCAGATGGAGTTGATATCTGCGAATCAATGTTTGACGGAGATCCGAGCGAGGCTAATTATCAGTCCAAGCTGAATTATGGAAGTACTTTTGCCTTCAAAAATTTTACGCTGGAGCGAAGACCGGAACAATATGAGTTCTCAGATATTGATATGACCCAGAAAAGGAGAATACCAATGGATAAAGACTATTTTACGTTGATGGAATATTCTGCCAAATGGGATTTTATTCCAAGCATGCTGTGCCAAAATCATACGCAGTTAATCAAAGGATTTATGGGGCAGACCACAGCTTTTGATTCTGAATTTGTAAAATCAAATGTTCTGGTAATGGGAACCTGCGAACTCAATGGGGAGGCCAGATATATTCATGGTGAAAAAGGAAAAGGCATGTTTACTTTTTATGGAGGTCATGATCCCGAAGATTTTCAGCACCAAGTGGGCGATCCTGCGACAGTTTTAGATCTGCATCCCAATTCTCCTGGCTACCGATTAATTTTAAATAACGTTTTGTTCCCTGCCGCTCGAAAGAAAAAACAGAAGACGTAGTTTGGGTTCTTAGTGGTTAGTCCTTAGTGAAATAAAAATAATTTGCGAATTTGCGGTAATTTATAAGCTTCTATTGTAAAAGATTATATACGAATTCGTGGCCAAATTTCGTTAGTTCAAAGAGAATTCAAACCAGATAGGAATATGATCCGATATTTTTCGGGCTTCTTTTAAGGAAATGAATTTTTCATAAAACAAAATCACATCCGACTTTAAATAGTTTATTGAACTCGTTTTGTAAAACACATTGTCATATTCAGAAGCCAGACAATTTGGACCTTTGCATTTTATTTTTAATGATGTTTTTTGATTTTTTAAAATTGGAGCAAAGCCCATTTCCTTCAAAGGCGTAAAAACCGAATTCGACTGTGGGCAGTTAAAATCACCAGCAAACACTAGGTTCAGATTTGGATATTCCTGTGGCAGAAGCTTGAAATATTTAATTTCAGTTTCGGGCTGTTTACTTTTGGTAATGGCATGAAAAGAAGCGATTGTTATCGTTTTTCCTTTGATTTCAAAAGTCGCAAAATATGGCTCACGGTCGATTTCGACATGATAATTGCGTTCCAGCCAAGGTTTTCCTTTTAGTTTCAGGTTGCTGGTTTTCCAAAGAAAAGCATAACGTTCGGTTTTATAGGTACTGCTTGATGTGGGATCGCTTATACAGTAATCCCATTTTGCTCCTTTTCGGTTGAGTTCATCCGCAAGTCTTGCTACAGCCTGAACACCGCCATTTCCTGCAACGACTTCCTGAATCGTGATGATATCGTAATTTTTTACAATATTGGCAATAAAGGCAATCTCCTGATCAGACTTGGATTTCCCAAAGTTTTCAAGATTCCATGAAAGAAGTTTGGTTTGGGAATAAAAAGAATTGAAAAAAAGAAAGAAGAGAAAACAGAATAATTTGTTCATAGATTTGGAATAATGCCCAAAGATAAAGATTGCCAAAGGATTTTTTAGTCTTCCCAGCCACAAAGAGTTAATCCATTTTGTTGTGCTTGTTTTAGCGGGATTTTTGCAATTTGGTCTTTGCAGGCGTTAAGTCCTCGGCAGGATTCTTTATAGTGGTATTTCTTTGCACCCGCTGAACCACAAATATACACGTTGGTTCCCGTAAATGAATTTGCTGTTACCGTAAAAAGCAATAGGATTGATAGTAGTTTCATTTTTTATATATTGAGAATTATTTAATTTACTTTCAGTTTATAACTGTTTCCTTTTTTATCACGGCCTTTTAATTTGCCATAATCCATCCATTCTACATAAATGTCAGCAGAACTTTTATCTTTATTGATGATCTTTCCTGCTCCATATTTGCCTTTAATATTGATAACTCCTGATACAGAATCTCCTTCCTGATTGACTCCGCTCACTTCATAGTTGTATTCATAATTACCGGAGGTTCCTGTTCGATACTCGTATTTGCGTTTTAGATCTTTGTGATAGGTTTTGGCTTCCTCGGGCGTAATGGTCTTGATGTCATCTGGAGTGATAACTTCTTTGAAGAAGGTTTGAGGCTGTATTTTTGGCAGTTCTTTTTTGCAGGAGATTAGTAACCAAAAGGGGAGTAAAATTAAAAGTAGTTTTCTTGTCATGCTCTTTTTTATTTCAAATATAGAGCGATTTCAGTTTGAATCTTTACGGAAAACCGTAAGGGATGCATATAAAAAAACACCCAATGAAGGGTGTTGAAAATTGATTTCTTTAAAAATGCAGAACCTTTAAAATTCATTTATCTCTTTTTCTACTAATTTAAATTTATCTTTTATATCTTCTCCCATGTAAAAATCAAGTAAATCTTTTTTGGTTAAAGTACCTTGTTTTAAAAAGCGTTTTAAGTATTCCTGATTGAATTCCATTAAAAGCATTGATTTGTCAAGTTGCTTTAAAATAGTTTTGTTATTTTCGATATTACTTAAAACCAATGATTTTATTGAAAGGACTTCATTTATGTCTTTGATTATTCTATTTACAATCATTGCTAAAACATCTTTGTCTAGTTCAATTTCTTTTGCATTTAAAGCTATATCCCTAGCTAACATATATGCAATAGCCAAATTTGAATAATCTCCTTTTTGAGAATTAATAATTGCAACAAAACCTACTCCAGAAATATAGCCCACATTGTCGAAATTTTTAAGAATAGAGTTGTCTACTAACGAAATATCAAAAACTATTAAGCTAATTTTTGAATCTCTGTTGGCTTGCGATTCAATTAATTGACTCCAAGCTGTATCAGTTTTTCTTGTGAAAATTTCTTTGTTTTCAATTTCTCCGAAACGAATACTTTTATCAAACTTACATTCAATAGCAATTTTTAAATCAGGAGAACCGTTTACTTCGCAAATAATATCACCTGTTTTGTTTTTGGGAATATTTCCAGCAGTGTTTCCAGTTAGGAACGCCTTGTCTTTTAATCGTTTTTCAGAAAAATAATTATTTAAATATTCTGCAATTTCATCTTCCGCCAATGTTCCTTTTATGGTTGATTTGTAGAATAATTCTTTTTTCATTTCGAAAATCATTTTCAGACTTTCTAGTTCAGTACCTAATTCATTATTGGTTTTGGCTAAAAAAGCCGAAATTCTATCTTCCATTAATGCTAAAACACCAATATAGATTGCCCGAAGCAACTTTTCATCTCTTTCTGTTGCAGACAAATTATCAAAGTAATTAAAAACTATTGGGTTTTCAATTTCAAATTCTTTGATTTCGATACGTTTAAGCTGTTGGTTTATTTTTATTGTTGACATTTATATCAATTTATTGCTTTTAGTAATGCTTTGTAATGTTTTGCATCCTTTTCTTTAATTTCTTTTATTAGAGTAGAACAAGCAGTTGGTAAGTCTGCTATTAAATCACTTTGTTTGCCAATTCGATCAATATTGTCAAAATGACTAAAATAATGTAGTGGTTTCAAAATTCTTTTAGAGTTTATTTTTCCGAAAACTTCTACTGCTCTTTCATCAAAAGGTTCATCACTTGGATACTTTGTTAAAGTATACATTTCGACAAATCTTCTTAAGATGTTAGGTATTATTAATAATTTTTCGGAATTGCCTTTATCTTGCTCGTTGTTAAATTTATTAATCTCACTAAATAAATAATGATATTCTGAAGCAAATGAATCATATATTTTTGGTAATAATAGAATTTTTGAATCAAACATTCTTCTTTCTATAAAATACCTAGATTCATTACTTTTATCTTTTTTCGAATATCTGTAACCATTACTAGTTGGTAGTTCTTTCATTAAATTTAAGAATTCAAAATTATGAGTTGAAATGAATAATTGCTTACATTTCAAATCCCATTGATTTTGATTAGGATTGTTTTGCAATGGAATTTGGCAAAAGAAAGTTTCTTTTAATAGTGAATTGATTTGAAATATATGATTTCCGTCTAAACTCGAAATTGGGTCATCTACAAAAACAATATAATCTTTAAATTTTCCTATTGATTCTAAAGATTTAATTGTAACAAGAAAATGTGAAAATGCAATTGCTGTTTTTTCACCTTCACTTAAATTTGATGCGTTTTCATTATCTCGTAATAATATGAATTTTTTTGTTTTAGTATCTAATTTGATTTCAATATCTAGTCTGTTAAGGAAACTTTGGACAAAATATGTATATTGAAGTGCACCTTCTTTATCACTAACTTTTTTTGATTCGTTAAAGAATATTTCCTTTTCATATTCTTTAATTAGTTTATTTAGTTTGTCAATTTCTATTAAAGATCTTTCGTGTTTTTTTTCCTTAGAAGTATATTTTTCTTTAAATAAAAATGTTGCTACTAAATGATTTAGATATAAAATTCTTTCATCTTGAATGCGATGTTGAAATCCTTTTGTAAAGTCATTATTTTTTATGATATAAGCATTGATATTTGATATTGATTTTGTTAATTTCTCAATGTCAAACTTTTTTATTTCATCAATATTTAGATATAAAGATTTATTCGTTTTTTCGGTTAATTTTGATAAAATTAATTTTAAATGTTTTCGATATTGAAGAACAAATTTGTCAAAACTTGCTTTTAGAGTTTTATATTCATCAATATAACCAGAATTTAAATCGTTACTGCTGGATGGAAATTTTAACGAATTGATATTGCTTTCTTCTTTTAAAATAATTTCTTTAAGTTTCTCTATTTTTTCTCTCAAATTAGAAGCTTGACTATTAAAATATTCATTGAGATATTTTATTCTATCCTCTTTGATAGTATTATCACAGAATAAACATTTTTTATTACCATAGTTATAATCGAGACCTTCCTCAACCCAAGAATATATTTCGGACTTACTGTCTAAGATTTTATCTAAGTGTTTTTTATCAGGAACATTTGTTAAGATTTTGTTGGTCTTTTCAATTATTTCATCATAAAATGGCGAAAATAGAATTTCATCTAATTCTTCTTTTGGCTCTTTTGTTATAACAATTGTTCTTAGTTGAGAAAGTCTGTTTTTATCCTTAATCATATGACTTGTTAAGTCATTTTTGATTTTTGAAATTATAGGTTTTAAATTAGCTTTAGTAAAATCAATTATACTATCAAAATGTTCATTTTTAATTTCTTTTGCTAATAAAGTAAATTTTCCAGAGATAGACTTGTCAAATATTTCAAATTCTTCTATTGTTTTAAAATGGTTATGTTTTTTTCCAATGATTATTTCAGTACCATTTATTAAGTCAATCTTCTTTTTTAAGTCACTTATCTTTGCTTCAAATTTTGCATTGTCTCCAACTTCGAATAGTATAGTTTTTGATTCTGAAACATTGTCTTTATGAATGCTAAAATTGAGATTATCTTTGATATAATCAGAGTTAAAGACAAGTAACTCATAAGGGAATAATCCTAAATTATTTGAAATAAAGTCACCATCACTAGTTTTTATTTTGAAAGTTCCTTTGTCATAACTTTCGTGTAACTTTTTGTCTCTTAGTGAGCTAAATATTCTTGACAAAGTTGTTTTTCCAGAATAATTCCATCCATAAAAAAGATTTTTAAAATTAAAATCTTTAATATTTGGAGATGATGTCCAATTGAAATCTTTGTAGATTCCAAAATCTTTGATTTGTTCTATTTTTTCAATCATTTAGGTTTCTAACATGTTGGTTAATATAAGCATTCAAACCAGAACCTTTTCTTGCTAAAGATTTCATGTTTTCAACGTGACGACTACCTGCTTTTTGATGACTATAAGTATATGTTTTAGAGGTTCCAGTAAACTTGACTCTAATATAGTCTCCACCTATTTCAAAACTGTTAACCCCTGATGTACCACTTGAATTTCTATACCTTTCCATTATTGTATTTTTTTAAAATCGTAGCTATCTTTAATGTTTGCAATGAAGTATTTACCGTGAGAACTCGCGTTCATTAATTCGTTATGTACATCTATTGGTACATCATAATACTGATAAACTCCACCATGATTAAATTCAACTTCTAAAATTTCATTTTGCTCATCATAGCCGATTGATGCTAAGTTAGACGAATTTACTGATGCTCTTTTCATAATTTTTAGTTGTTAATTTGATAAATTTATTAAAAATTTTATTATAAAATCAGATATTTTAATTATTAATCACTCAGTTTCATACAGCCCAACAGTCTCTAGAAGTTCTTTCTCAAACAAATAAATATCATCAATAGTTTGAATGGGCTGGCGGATTTCGTTTTTATCGGCATTGAAAAGACCAATGTATTTTTTGCCACCGTTTAGATGTAATCGGCAGAGTGGTTTTCGATTGTTATCGTCTAGTAAAACCCCAAAATAGGATTGAGTGTCGCGGTGAACAATTCTTTGTATGTGAAGTTTCCGTCTCAAAATGGCAACTACAATGCGATAAGCATCCAATTCTTCTTCGCTTGTGATAATTTTACTTTCTTCCGCTTCTTCAATCTGGTCTTTCTCTTGGATAATGACTTCTTTGTTTAAAGCAAAATGAAGACGCTCGTTTATTTTTTCACCAATCAATTGCCCGAACGCTTTTTGGACTAATTCTGTAAATTCTTCCATCACTTTTTCGGTTAATCTGCCACTATAGATTTTTGAGGCAAATAACCGTACAAATTCAGGAGAAGGATTTTGAATCTCATTATCAATCTGTTTTCGAATTTCTTTGATGAATTTTAAAGAGCTGGCATTGTCTAATATTTTGTTGACATCAAAATTAGATTTGTGAAACTTGGCAATTTCATTTACCGCACTGTCTTTTAACTGGGAGATGTCAAATTCGAAAAAAGGTTTTTCGTCCATTTTGTTTTTTTCATCCAAATCTGTGAAAAATTGATAATGAATACCATTGGTCAATAGCGCAAAACGGGTTTTTGTAACATGGAAATAACGAAATAACTGGGAATTATGAACGGTTAACTTTTCTTTCCAGTTTTTGCATTCAATAATTAAGATTGGCTCATCATTTTGCATAATGGCATAATCTACTTTTTCTCCTTTTTTTAAACCTAAATCGGCAGTGAATTCTGGAACAACTTCGGTAGGATTGAAGGTGTCGTAGCCCAAAATATTAATAAAAGGAAGTACAAAAGCGTGTTTGGTAGATTCTTCGGTTTCAATTTTATCCTTTAGCAGATTGATTTTATCGGCCAAAGATTTCAGTTGTATAGGTAGTTCCATAGATTTTATGAATTAAGATAAATCTTCAGTTTCAGCTTTAGGTGCGTCAATTTTTACGCGTTCAATGGCGGAATCCCTATCGGTTACGTTTGGGTACATATTGCTGGTTCCAATTATCTGACCGTTGTTTTGAGATTTTAGAACAAAATAGTATTTAAAGTTGTCAGATGTTTTTCTCTCGTAATTTTTATCCGATGGAGCATTTGTTTTGACAGATTCAATTCCGTTTTTACAATTTTGTTTTGTAGTGTACATTTCACTTTTTAAAATAATGGCTTCATCTTTCGACCATAGGTTAAAGTAAAATTGATCGTTAGTGCTCTTTTTGATTACAAATTTTGGAAACTTCATGGTTTGTTTTTTATTTGATTATTAATTAGTCAAACTTAAAAACATTGAAATTCAGTTTTTTACGGAAAACCGTAAAGAGGCAAAATATTTTTAAAACTGATTGTGAGTAAAATAAAAAGACCTAACAGGTTTCGAAAACCTGTTAGGTCAAAAGTGAAGAAGTATTATTTAAACCAATCCTAAGTCCTTTGCAATGGCAACAAGATGAGCCGGATTGTTTGCTTTGAAGTATATCTTGAGTTTGTTAAGCCGTTTTTCGATAGTGCTTTTGCTGTTTGGCGTGATGCCGGCTTCCACAAACGCTGTGGCCATATTTTCCTGAGTTACGCCTTTCGAAAGATATTTAATGAGCTGGATGTCATAATTATCAATTTCATTGACGGTCTTGTCCTGAAGAATATAATTCAAATCAGGAGATAAGTATTTCTGCTTATTTTGGCAAGTGACTTCGACAGCTTTTTTGAGTTCGACTATACTGTTTCGGCCTTTCATGACAAAACCATTGATGCCATATTTATCAAACAGTGATTTTATACGATAGGATTTATCTTCGATAGAAAATACAATGATTTTTATTTCCGGAAATAATTGTTTTACGGCCGATATCAATTCTTCTCCAGAGTTGAGAGTGTTTTCCCTGCAATCAGCTTTGAATGACAAATCCGATATTAATAATTCGTATGGTTCGTTGTCTTTGTAGGCTCTTTTGATTTTCAGCAAAGCGTCATCACAATATTTGGAATAGGCAATTTCAGGAATTTCTAAATCTTCCAGCACTTGTACCGCAGCAATATCATTAAAATCAATGTCGTCTGCTATCAAAACTTTTTTGAACATATTCAGTAATTATTTGGGGATTGTTATTTTGACTTTAAAGCCTTTATCGGTTCCTTTGTCAAAAGTAATAGTTCCGTTTATGGTATGAATACGGTTTTCCACATTGGAGAGCCCATTTTTTAAAATTAAAGAATCTTTTACTCCAATTCCATTGTCCGAATAATTGATTTCGATGTCTTTTTCATTGGATTCAAAGCCGATAGAAGCAAAAGAACACTGGCTGTGTTTTTTCATATTGACCATTAATTCCTGTAAAACTCTGTAAACCGCAATTTTCTTTTCGGCTTCAATTTTCTGCCAATTGATATCGCCGTTGTCTTTAATAATTATTTGGATTTGATTGTTGTTGTATCCCGATAGCATTTCTTTTAAATCATTCTCAAAATTGGCACCAGTTTCAATTTTACTGTTTTCTCTGGAAATGTTTCTTGTCAGTGCATATATTTTATCGAGATTACCCAGAAGAGTTTCTTTTTTAGCAGGAACTTGCAAATCTTGAGTTTCTGCAAAAGCCATAGTCTGGTACACATCATTGGCTAATTCATCATGCAGTTTTTTAGATATTCGGGTTTCACTTTTATAGACAGCTTCTTGTTGATCTTTTTTGCTTTTGTTTTTTAAATAATAGTATAAAAAAACAGAAGATAGAATCCCCATAAAAATGAAAAAATAGGCAATATAATTTTGGTTTTTCTGTAGTTCCAGTTCTAAAGCATCTTCCGCTTTTTGAGCTTTTAAAACAAGGTTTTCATTTTTTTCTTTGGTCGAATCGTATTTGATTTTTGCAAATTGATTTTTGGCTTTTTGTCTGGCCTTATTAAGACTGTCGTTGATGCGGAGATAGATTGCAGTGTGTTTTTTAGAATCATTTCCATTACTGGTTTGCATTAATAAAGTCAATGATTTTAGACGGTTGTCTACATCATTTATTTTAGTGGCTGTAGCATACGCTTTTTTGGAGTAGTCATATGATAATTTTGGATCTCTGTTTTTATGGAATTCAGATAAATGAATATAACTTTTTGTCAATCCAAAGTTATCTTTGATGAGTTTTCTTATTTTTAATGATTGATTGAGATAGAACAAACTTTTAGTATCATTTAAACGAAAATAAGAGTATCCTAAATTATCTAAGATTCGTGCATAATTTTCCTTGTTTTTCTGCACTTCGCTTTCTCTTGTTAATGGTAATAAAATAGTAATTGCCTGAGGGTATTTATTCTGATCTAAATACACAACTGCGATATTATTTTTAAGGATTGCTTTTGCCAATTTATCTTCAGATAAATTAAAGGCCTTGCTGTAGTAATAAATAGCCCTGTCGTAATCAAAAAGGCTCTCGTAATTAATAGCTAATAAGTTATAAGCATAACATTTATAATACGGATTTGTACTTTTTTGAAAAAACGAAATAGCTTCAGTTGCAGTGGTCTCACTGCTGGAATAATCACCTTGAATTTGTTCAATAGTTGACATTCTAAGCAGGGAGTAAATTATTTTTTCTTGATCTTTGGCCGTATTAGAAGTAGACTTTATTTTATTATAATAGAAAAAGGCACTATCATAGTCTTGACTATTGAAATATTTTTCAGCACGATCAAAAGAGATTTTATAATCAGTATTTGTTGTTTTTTCTTCTGGAACTGTTGAGTTTTTGGTACATGAAAACAGCACCAATAACGATATAAGCGATAAATAAAAATTCGGGAAATGTAACTTTTTTATTATCATTCCCCGAAAATACTCAAATTAATTAAAACTGTAATGATTTTGAAATAATTTACTGAAAATTAATGCTTTGGGGGAGGGAGCGGAGTTTGCCCGCTTTGACCATCTCCGTCAGCATTTATTTGTTGTTTACTTGTTGTTGGAGTAGTCTCCACATCATCATTGGTACAAGAAGCCATTGCCACTGCAGCAATGATATAACACGATATAAGAAATATTCTTTTCATTTTGTTGGATTTAAAAATTTGACATAGGTGTGGCTGTCCGATATTGAAATCGAATTACTGCCTAGATAGGCGAGCCATTAAAAACTCATTGTTTTTTTGCTTGCGGGAAGTGAAGTGTGCTAAAACAGTATAGTATTTTTATACTTCCCGAATAATCGTACTACGCTGTTTAGCAACACTTTTTTGAAACTAGTTTTGTACATTTGTCCGTATCGCGAAAGCGGACAAGAACTAATTCTGAAGCAAAGTAATGTTGTTTCTGCCTAATGATTTCAATGGAATTCCTGTAATTCCAGTAATTCCGATTGTTTCTAATAATTCCAATTAATTCCGATGATGCTTATGAATGAAATTACTTTTGAAGAATATAAAAAGGCTATTAAGAGTCAGTTTGAACAGAAGAAAATTGAAGGGATATATGGGAGCGGTGATATTTCTAATATTACTCCTGCCCAGTTAAGGGATTTGTGTCTGTATATTGCTCAAAGAGGTATGACCAAAGCTGATGAAGCTACATTCAGATTTTTTTTTAATGTTAATGAAAATGAAAAGTTTGAAAGAACAATTGAAAATTTTAATACTGGAAAATTAAAGTCGGTGATTTCATTTTTGAAAGAAGATAAAAAATCAGAGAATAGACCTAGAATTGAATTAGCAGCGGTTATTGTTGATTTTAATCCAAGACCTTTTAAAAGGTTTAGTCAAAACACAGGAGCTATTGAAATAGCTGATGAAAATTTTCCTGAAAATGAGTATGAAGAAGTTGATATTGTTCCAAAGAAGAACATTGAAGTTGTTACAAAAAAGGAAGGAATTATTACAGAAGCGGTACGAAGAAAAAAATAATGACTATAGTTATTGTTTTAATGTCTTTGTTTTTTACAGGATATACCGCAAAAAATATTTTTTTTCCTGCAAAACAATGCATGCAGTGGCAGGGAAGTCATTATGAAGAAGTGGATTGTTCTAATAGTCAATTAGGAATTGGTCAATGGAATAATATTGTTCCTATTGATGCAAGCACTATGAAGTTAATTAAATTGGATTCTAAAGCGGAACAGGTGTTTTTTAAAAATGGTAAGCCTGTTGTTTGGTATTCTAAAGAGCATGGTAAAATAGAACTTTTTAACCAGCCTGGGCTTCATCCTGAAACAGGAAAAACATTAAAAGAAATTACAAAGTATATTATTAAGGAGTATCACTTAAAAGAGAAGGAGTAATGTATTTGGGATTAGTTGCCTTATCACTTTTTTAGTATAAAAAAGTTCTTTTTTTTTCGGATAAATGATAAAAATCATGTTAATATCCTATGGTGAAAAGTAAATTTACAATGGAAAAATTAATATGTTTTGTGTTTGATTTTTCGTGTAAACTTATTTCTGATTCAAATTCTAATTATTTTGAAAAATCTATCTAAAGTTCTATTTTTATTGTTTCCTATTTTAATTTTTGGCCAAGGTGCCGCTAAAAAAGAAGTTAAAGAGCAAGTTCAAACTTGGGTTTCTTTAAACACAGTGACAAAATTTGCTGAGCACTGGGGAGTTGCTGCAGATGCACACATTCGTGAGAATGGCTTTTTCGAAAGTAATAATTTTTATTTTCTAAGAGGAGGTATTTCTTATATACCTAATTCTGCAGTTTCAATAACAGCAGGTTATGCGCACATGTGGCTGGCGCCAACAAAAGAAGGATGGACAACTTATGCAGATGAAAACAGAATTTATCAGCAGGCTCAATTAATTACAAAATTAGGAAATGTCAGCATTCTTCAAAGGCTGAGAAATGAGCAAAGATGGCAGGAAAAAATGATCAATGACGAGCCTTCAGGAGAAAATCGTTTTACGGACAGGGTACGATACTTAGCCAGTTTTACTATTCCGATATTCACTGATAAAAAGATGCCTTCATTGGTTTTATCCGATGAGCTGTTAATCCATTTTGGAAAGGAGGCTGTTTATAATACTTTTGACCAAAACAGGTTTTTTATTGGTATTAAACAAAATATTACTCCAAAATTAAGTTATGATTTGGGTTACATGAACGTATACCAGCAAAAATATTCAGGTTATCAGTATGATATGAACCATACTATCCGATTGTTTTTTTATCTTAACTCAGTTATAAAACACTCTGCACCCAAAGCGCCTGAGCATCATTCAGGAGATGAATAAAACTTCAAAATATAATTGAATTTAAAGAAAGTTTTCTTGTGTTTTTTTATTTATGTATTAACTTTAATGCTAATTAATAAGCAATTAATACATTATGAAAGCAACAAGAAAAGAACATGATTTTCTAGGAGAATTGGAAATTCCTGATCATTTATATTATGGTATTCAAACTTTTAGAGCTGTAGATAATTTTAATATTACTGGTATCCCAATTTCTAAAGCTCCTTTATTTATTAAAGCATTAGGATATGTTAAGAAAGCCGCTGCAATGGCTAATCTAGATTGTGGTGCTTTAGATGCTAAAGTTGTTGAAGCAATTTGTTATGCCTGTGATCAGATAATTGCCGGCAAGTTTAATCAGGAATTTGTAAGTGATTTAATTCAGGGTGGTGCTGGAACATCTGTAAATATGAATGCCAATGAAGTAATTGCTAATATTGGTTTGGAATATTTAGGTCATAAAAAAGGGGAGTATAAATATCTCCACCCAAACAATCACGTTAATTGCTCTCAATCAACTAATGATGCTTATCCTTCGGCTTTTAGAATTGCTGTTTATTTAAAAATGGAATTTTTCATCAAGGCTTTAGAAGATTTAGAAGTCTCTTTTACTGCAAAAGGAAATGAGTTTAGTAAAGTTTTAAAGATGGGGCGTACCCAATTGCAAGATGCGGTTCCAATGACTTTGGGGCAGGAATTCCATTCTTATGCAACCACTATTGGAGAAGATATTAGGCAATTACGTATTGCCCAAAGTTTAGTTTTGGAAATTAATATGGGAGCAACTGCTATTGGAACCAAAGTAAATGCTCCAGAAGGTTATCCAGAGATCTGCGTCAATTATTTAGCCAAGGAAATTGGAATTCCCTTAACCTTATCACCAGATTTGATTGAAGCGACGGTAGATACGGGAGCTTATGTGCAGATAATGGGAACCATGAAAAGAACTGCGGTCAAGATTTCTAAAATCTGCAATGATTTGAGATTATTGAGTTCAGGGCCTAGAACCGGATTAAATGAAATTAATCTGCCTCCGCGTCAGCCAGGTTCATCAATTATGCCAGGAAAAGTTAATCCAGTTATTCCTGAGGTTGTCAATCAAACTTGTTTTTATGTGATTGGTCAGGACTTAACAGTGACTATGGCAGCCGAAGCTGGACAATTGCAATTAAATGTGATGGAGCCAGTAATTGCTTTTGCAATGTTTACATCCTTGGATTATTTGACTAAAGCTATCCAGACTTTAATCGAGAAGTGTATTAATGGTATAACTGCAAATGAGCAGCATTGTTATAATATGGTAATGAACAGCATTGGGATTGTTACCCAGCTCAATCCTATTTTGGGATACGAAGAAAGTGCCAGTATAGCAGGGGAGGCGCTTAAAACTGGGAAAAGCGTACATCAAATTGCAGTCATCGAGCGCAAATTAATAACTCAGGATAAATGGGATGAAATTTATTCATTGGATAATTTAATAAATCCTAAATTCATTACTTCATAGTATATATGAACTTTATTTGATAAAAAGAGGCTGTCCAAAAAGTAAGGACAGCCTTTTTTTTGCTGTTTTTAATCTAAAATAGTATCTTAGAGTTGCACAAAAAACGAGCAATGGCTAAAGTAATATTTAAATCGCAATCGATCAATACACCGGAACTTTTTCCGATAAATATTTTTGATAAAATTTCAGAAAACCATCCTGTCCGCTTAGTGGATAAGATTGTCAATTCATTGGATATAAGTCATATACTTAAAATATATAAAGGAGGAGGCACCTCGGCCTATCATCCCAGAATGATGCTTAAGGTTTTGTTTTACAGTTATTTAAGCAACACTTATTCCTGCCGAAAAATAGCAAAGGCACTTACTGAGAACATTCATTTTATGTTTATTTCAGGCAACTCAACTCCTGATTTTAGAACCATTAACGATTTTAGAGGAAAGATTTTAAAAGAAAACATCAAAGATTTATTTGCAGAGGTGGTCAAAATGCTTGTGGAAATGGGCTATGTCAGTCTGGATATCCAATACATTGATGGAACAAAAATAGAAGCCAAATCCAATAAATACACCTTTGTCTGGCGGGGTTCTATAGAGAAATACAAAGAAAAGCTCGAAGTAAAAATCAACAGTATCTTATCCGACATTGAAAACAGTATTTTATCAGATAATCAAGAAGTCAACAAGGAAGAATTACCAAAAAAAATAAACTCGGAAGAGCTGAAAGAAAAATTATCAGAACTCAATAAAAAACTCAAAGAGCCCAACAAGAAGATAACCAAAGAGCTTGAAAAGCTTCAGGAAGAGCACCTGCCAAAGCTTGAAAAATACGAAAAAGATTTAGTGATTTTAGGCAATAGAAACTCCTACAGTAAGACAGATCCTGACGCTACCTTTATGAGAATGAAGGAAGACCATATGAAAAACGGACAGTTAAAACCTGCATACAATCCTCAGATTTCTACTGAAAATCAATTCATTACCAACGTAACCATTCATCAGACACCTAACGACACTACGACTTTAAAATCCCATTTGGAGGAATTTGAAAAAATGTATCAAAAACAAAGCAAAACAGTTGTAGCCGATGCTGGTTATGGAAGCGAAGAAAACTACGAAATGCTTGAAAATAAAGACATAACGGACCTATGTAAAGTATAATTATTTTCACAAAGAACAGAAGAAAAAAATGAAGGACAATCCGTTTCTTGTCCAGAATTTGTTCTACAATATACAGCAGGATTTTTATGTGTGTCCAATGGGACAAAGAATGGAAAACATTGGCAGTGGAAAACGGACATCGGCCAACGGATACGAATCACAAGTATCTTATTATCAAGCAAAAAGATGTGATGGATGTCCACTTAGAAGTTTGTGCCATAAAGCCAAAGGAAACAGAACAATAGAAGTAAACCACCGCCTGAACCAATTAAGGGCTCAGGCCAAAGAGCTGCTCATGAGCGAAAAAGGACTCGAACACCGAAGCAAACGCCCAATAGAAGTTGAAGCAGTATTCGGACAGCTAAAAAACAACAATAAATTCAGCCGGTTTACTTTCACAAGCATCGAAAAAGTGGAAATGGAATTTCTATTGATGGCTATCGGGCATAATTTCAGAAAAATGATAGCAAAGAACAATGATGCGTCGAAAACTCATCTAAAAATCTCCTTCAGAGTTCTAAATAGAGCTATAAAAGTCGAAATTCACTTTTTAAATACTGTAACAGAATATTTTTTCATTAATCAACCAACCCAAAATCGATTCCTGAAATTTGCAGCATAAAAAAAGCTGTCCTTTTCGGACAGCCTCTTCTGAATAAGTAAGTAATTCTAAATTGAGTTTATATAACGTTTATTTTACTTTATTAAGTACTGCTTTGAAAGCTTCAGGGTGATTCATCGCTAAATCAGCAAGAACTTTACGGTTCAATTCGATTCCGTTAGCTTTTACTTTACCCATGAATTGAGAATAAGACATTCCTTCCAATCTAGCTCCAGCGTTGATACGCTGAATCCATAATGCACGGAAATTTCTTTTATTCGCTTTTCTGTCGCGGTATGCGTAGCACATTGCTTTTTCTACCGCGTTTTTAGCAACTGTCCAAACGTTTTTACGTCTGCCAAAGAAACCTTTGGCTTGCTTCATTATTTTTTTTCTTCTTGCTCTTTTAGCAACTGAATTTACCGATCTTGGCATAATTTTATTGTTTTTTTGTAGCAGGCGTCCTGAATTTAATCAAAGGAACTTATAGCCATACTCCAAGGTTATTAAATTTGTTTTAACCTAAAGAAATCTTAGTGATTAGAAAACAGTGATTAGTGACTAGCTTAGAGCTAATTACTAAGGACTAATTACTAATATTAGATAATTCTTAATTGTTGTTTGATGCTTTTCATATCTGTAGAGTGAACTAGCGCTGAGTGAGTCAAAGCTAATTTACGTTTTTTAGATTTTTTAGTCAAGATGTGACTTTTAAAAGCATGCTTTCTTTTAATCTTACCAGAGCCAGTAACTTTGAAACGTTTTTTGGCGCTAGATTTTGTTTTCATTTTAGGCATTTTTTCCTAGTGTTTTAATTTATTATTACTTACTTATTTTTTAAGTGAAAAGCCATTAGGCAATAGTTATTAGTTGTAAAACTTTTAGCTAGTGCCTTTTGCCTAATTACTATTTTTTCTTCTTAGGAGCGATGAACATAATCATTCTTTTTCCTTCAAGAACTGGCATCGCTTCAACTTTTCCGTATTCTTCCAAGTCTGTAGCTAATCTTAATAATAAGATTTGTCCTTGGTCTTTATAGATGATAGAACGTCCTTTAAAGAAAACAAAAGCTTTTAATTTGGATCCTTCTTTCAAGAATTTCTCAGCATTTTTTCTTTTAAATTCGTAATCGTGCTCATCTGTCTGAGGACCAAAACGGATTTCTTTTACTACAATTTGAGTAGACTTTGCTTTAAGTTCTTTTTCGCGTCTCTTCTGTTCGTAAAGGAACTTTTTATAGTCCATTATTTTACATACAGGCGGTTCTGCATTAGGAGAAATTTCAACCAGATCCAATTCAAGCTGGTCGGCTAATTTTAAAGCTTCAGAAGTTTTGTAAACACCTGTTTCTATATTTTCTCCTACAAGACGTACTTCTGGCACACGAATAAGATTATTTATTCTGTGAGCATCTTTCTTTTCTACTCGAGGTTGGTAACCTCTATTGCTTCTTATTGCTATGGCTTTATAATTTTTAAGTTAAACTGTAAATACTTTTAATGTTTTCTTTATTTCTTCGTCAACAATAGCAGTAAATTCTTCTATTGTTGCGCTGATATTTCCTTTTCCTTCCTGACCTTTGCGACGAATAGAAATGGTTCCGTTTTTCTCTTCTTCTTCACCAACAATCAGCATAAATGGGATTTTTTGAATCTCCGCATCTCTGATTTTCTTTCCAATTGTCTCGTTTCTGTTGTCAATTAGGGCGCGAATTTCGTTATTTTCTAGCAGATTTAAAACTTTTTTAGCATAATTTTCATATTTCTCGCTCAAAGACAGGATAATTACCTGCTCCGGCATTAACCAAAGAGGGAAATTTCCTGCAGTATGTTCTAGTAAAATTGCTATGAAACGCTCCATAGATCCAAAAGGTGCTCTATGGATCATTACCGGTCTATGTAATTCATTGTCAGATCCTTTGTAGGTCAATTCAAAACGCTCTGGTAAATTATAATCCACCTGAATTGTTCCTAACTGCCATTGTCTGCCCAAAGCATCTTTTACCATGAAATCAAGCTTAGGGCCATAGAAAGCCGCCTCGCCGTATTCAACTACAGTGTTAAGTCCTTTGTCAGCTGCTGCATTAATGATTGCGTTTTCAGCCTTTTCCCAATTTTCATCTGAACCAATGTATTTATCTCTGTTTTCTTGGTCCCTCAATGAAATCTGAGCTGTAAAGTTTTCAAATCCTAACGAACCAAATACATAAAGTACTAAGTCAATTACTTTTTTAAACTCTTCATCCAATTGTTCTGGAGTACAGAAAATATGCGCATCATCCTGAGTAAACCCGCGTACACGAGTTAAACCGTGTAATTCACCGCTTTGTTCGTATCTGTAAACAGTCCCGAATTCAGCATAACGCTTTGGTAAATCTTTGTATGACCAAGGTCTTACATTGTAAATTTCACAATGGTGAGGGCAGTTCATTGGTTTCAATAAAAATTCTTCACCTTCCGCAGGAGTATTGATTGGCTGAAAACTGTCTGCTCCGTATTTAGCGTAATGTCCAGAAGTTACATAGAGCTCTTTTTGTCCAATATGTGGTGTAACAACCTGCTCGTAACCTGCTTTTTTCTGAGCTTTTTTCAAAAACTGCTCAAGACGGTCTCTCAAAGCAGCTCCTTTTGGCAGCCATAACGGCAAACCTTGTCCCACTTTTTGTGAAAAAGCAAATAATTCCAGCTCTTTTCCTAGTTTTCTATGGTCGCGGCGTTTTGCTTCTTCAAGTAATTCTAGATATTCAGTTAAATCTTTTTGTTTTGGAAATGAAGTACCGTAAACGCGTGTCAGCTGTTTGTTTTTCTCGTCACCTCTCCAGTATGCGCCGGCTATACTCATTATTTTCATCGCTTTGATGATTCCGGTATTTGGAATATGGCCTCCGCGGCATAAGTCAGTAAAAGTATCGTGGTCACAAAAAGTGATAGTTCCGTCTTCAAGATTAGTGATCAGCTCAGTTTTGTAAACATTGTCTTTGTACATTTCCAAAGCTTCTGCTTTTGTAACAGGACGCATTTTGAATTCGTGTTTTCCTCTTGAAATTTCAAGAACACGGTCTTCAATTTTCTTAAAATCAGCTTCAGTGATTTTTTGATCACCAAAATCAACGTCGTAATAAAAACCATTTGCAATAGCAGGTCCAAGAGTCAATTGTATTCCAGGATACATCTCTTCAAGTACTTGTGCCATAACGTGCGAAGTTGAATGCCAAAAAGCTTTCTTGCCATCGGCATCATTCCAAGTATATAATATAAGACTGCCGTCGGTCGTCAGTGGAGTAGATGTTTCAATAGTTGTACCATTAAAAGAAGCTGAAATCACATTTCTGGCAAATCCTTCACTGATGCTTTTTGCAACATCCATCGGAGTTACTCCAGGAGCAAACTCTCTAACTGACCCATCGGGCAAAGTAATCTTAATCATTGTTTTTTATATTTTAAGATTGCAAATATAAAGTATTAACAAAACACATACAATAGGTGTATAAGGTTTGTTGCATATAAGTATAAAATCAAATTGAGTGGAATGACAAAAGATTATTTCAGATAATTAGGAGCTTCATTCTGCTATTCGCTACAATCTTGTGGTCCGAACCTCGGTTCACAAGGATTTCCGCTTCATGAGGGCTCTTCGGTATTTCATAAGAGAGATCTGCTCTTATATATATTTATAGGATAATTAGAAAAGAGACCAATAATAAGTTTGAGGCGGATTTTCCGTTTTTGGAGCGACGCCCGCAGGGCGGAGTAAGTTCCTTGGTTCTGAATAATCGCTAAAGAAATCCTTAGAATCCCTTTAAAACTGGCAAACCCCGCCCAGATTGCGTTCTGTAATTCAAAAATTCTCAAAACCTGTGATTCTAATCCTAAGGTTACCAGTGTATTAAAAAATAAACAAAAAATAATCACGAAAAGGCATTGTTTAAACGGAAAAACTGTCTACTTTTGCACCCGCAACAGCGACAGCGTTCCTTAAAGTACTGACAGGTTAAAGAGATCAAAACGGAAAACATTTTCGAAAAAAAGATTTAAAAAGCTTGCAGGATTTAAAAAAGTGAGTTACTTTTGCACCCCGCAAAACGCGTAACGTTCCTTGATAGACTGAGTAAGAGATGAGAAGAAAGAGAGATAAAATTTTTCAAAAAAAACTTCAAAATAATCTTGCTGGTTAAAAAAGAATTGTTACTTTTGCACCCGCTAATCGCAATAACGATAAGTGAGAAAATAAAGAAGAACACGTTCCTAGACATATTGAATTGACAGCCGTTTTGGTAGAGGCGTTGCACTGCAACGACTAGATCAGAACAAATAAAATAAGAGTAATAGAATCGTTAAGATTTGAATAAAGACCAATAGAGACTGAGTCGAATAATAAATAAGTCGCAAGACTAAATAATATACGATGAAGAGTTTGATCCTGGCTCAGGATGAACGCTAGCGGCAGGCTTAACACATGCAAGTCGAGGGGTATATTTCTTCGGAGATAGAGACCGGCGCACGGGTGCGTAACGCGTATGCAATCTGCCTTTCACAGAGGGATAGCCCAGAGAAATTTGGATTAATACCTCATAGTATAATGAGCTGGCATCAGCCCATTATTAAAGTTCCAACGGTGAAAGATGAGCATGCGTCCCATTAGCTTGTTGGTAAGGTAACGGCTTACCAAGGCTACGATGGGTAGGGGTCCTGAGAGGGAGATCCCCCACACTGGTACTGAGACACGGACCAGACTCCTACGGGAGGCAGCAGTGAGGAATATTGGACAATGGGCGCAAGCCTGATCCAGCCATGCCGCGTGCAGGATGACGGTCCTATGGATTGTAAACTGCTTTTGTACGAGAAGAAACACTCCTACGTGTAGGAGCTTGACGGTATCGTAAGAATAAGGATCGGCTAACTCCGTGCCAGCAGCCGCGGTAATACGGAGGATCCAAGCGTTATCCGGAATCATTGGGTTTAAAGGGTCCGTAGGCGGTTTGGTAAGTCAGTGGTGAAAGCCCATCGCTCAACGGTGGAACGGCCATTGATACTGCCAGACTTGAATTACTGGGAAGTAACTAGAATATGTAGTGTAGCGGTGAAATGCTTAGAGATTACATGGAATACCAATTGCGAAGGCAGGTTACTACCAGTGGATTGACGCTGATGGACGAAAGCGTGGGTAGCGAACAGGATTAGATACCCTGGTAGTCCACGCCGTAAACGATGGATACTAGCTGTTGGGGGCAACTTCAGTGGCTAAGCGAAAGTGATAAGTATCCCACCTGGGGAGTACGGGCGCAAGCCTGAAACTCAAAGGAATTGACGGGGGCCCGCACAAGCGGTGGAGCATGTGGTTTAATTCGATGATACGCGAGGAACCTTACCAAGGCTTAAATGTAGACTGACCGGTTTGGAAACAGACCTTTCGTAAGACAGTTTACAAGGTGCTGCATGGTTGTCGTCAGCTCGTGCCGTGAGGTGTCAGGTTAAGTCCTATAACGAGCGCAACCCCTGTTGTTAGTTGCCATCGAGTCATGTCGGGAACTCTAACGAGACTGCCAGTGCAAACTGTGAGGAAGGTGGGGATGACGTCAAATCATCACGGCCCTTACGCCTTGGGCTACACACGTGCTACAATGGCCGGTACAGAGAGCAGCCACTTCGTGAGGAGGAGCGAATCTATAAAACCGGTCACAGTTCGGATCGGAGTCTGCAACTCGACTCCGTGAAGCTGGAATCGCTAGTAATCGGATATCAGCCATGATCCGGTGAATACGTTCCCGGGCCTTGTACACACCGCCCGTCAAGCCATGGAAGCTGGGGGTGCCTGAAGTCGGTGACCGCAAGGAGCTGCCTAGGGTAAAACTGGTAACTAGGGCTAAGTCGTAACAAGGTAGCCGTACCGGAAGGTGCGGCTGGAACACCTCCTTTCTAGAGCTTTGGTGTTAGCCAAGTGCACGCCAAAGAAAGAAGACGAAGAGACTTTTGGTTTCAAATATGAAGATTATATTACTCTTGCTGTTAATTTAAAAAAAAAGAATAAAAATTAAGTAAAAACAGAGTCTCGTAGCTCAGCTGGTTAGAGTACTACACTGATAATGTAGGGGTCGGCAGTTCGAGTCTGCCCGGGACTACTATTTAACTTAAAAGAAGGAAATTTTAGAAGTTGAGTTATCAACAATCCGCTGAAAGCTGACGGCTGATAACTGAAAGCTAAAAAAATGGGGGATTAGCTCAGCTGGCTAGAGCGCCTGCCTTGCACGCAGGAGGTCAACGGTTCGACTCCGTTATTCTCCACGATTTTGGTCATAAAGTCCAAAGTCGAAAGTCCAAAGTCCTAGACTTTAAGACATTTGACATTAAGACATTAGACTAAAGAAAGTTCATTGACATATTGAGATAAGAAATAATAAAAGTAGAAAGCGTAGAGATGTTGCACTGCAACGTCTGTACAAAAACAACGGTCATAATTGATTTTATGATTGGTACAATAAGCAAAATAAGGGCGTATGGGGGATGCCTAGGCTCTCAGAGGCGAAGAAAGGCGTGATAAGCTGCGAAAAGTTACGGGGACGAGCACACATCGATAGATCCGTAAATACCTGAATGGGGCAACCCGCTATGTTGAAGACATAGCACACCGATAGGTGGGCAAACCCGCTGAACTGAAACATCTAAGTAGGCGGAGGAGAAGAAAACAAAAGTGATTCCGTAAGTAGTGGCGAGCGAACGCGGATTAGCCCAAACCAGTGCTGTTACGGCAGTTCTGGGGTTGTAGGACCACGACATTTCTTGCACAAGGAACTAGAATCTGCTGGAAAGCAGAACCAAAGAGAGTGATAGTCTTGTATAGGTAACAAGTGTAAAGGATAGTGGTATCCTGAGTAGGGCGGGGCACGTGAAACCCTGTCTGAATTTGGCGGGACCATCCGCTAAGGCTAAATACTCCTGAGAGACCGATAGTGAACCAGTACCGTGAGGGAAAGGTGAAAAGAACCGTGAATAACGGAGTGAAATAGATCCTGAAACCATACGCTTACAAGCGGTCGGAGCCCTTTCGTGGGGTGACGGCGTGCCTTTTGCATAATGAGCCTACGAGTTAACGTTGCTGGCAAGGATAAGTGGTTAAGCCACGGATCCGTAGCGAAAGCGAGTCTGAATAGGGCGCTTTAGTCAGTAGTGTTAGACGCGAAACCGTGTGATCTACCCATGGGCAGGATGAAGCGCTGGTAACACAGTGTGGAGGTCCGAACCGGTTGACGTTGAAAAGTCTTCGGATGACCTGTGGGTAGGGGTGAAAGGCCAATCAAACTCGGAAATAGCTCGTACTCCCCGAAATGCATTTAGGTGCAGCGCAAGGCATAAGTTATATAGAGGTAGAGCTACTGATTGGATGCGGGGGCTTCACCGCCTACCAATTCCTGACAAACTCCGAATGCTATATAATGTTTCCTTGCAGTGAGGGCTTGGGTGCTAAGGTCCAAGTCCGAGAGGGAAAGAACCCAGACCATCAGCTAAGGTCCCCAAATATATGTTAAGTTGAAAGAACGAGGTTTGTCTGCCCAGACAGCTAGGATGTTGGCTTGGAAGCAGCCATTCATTTAAAGAGTGCGTAACAGCTCACTAGTCGAGCGGACGAGCATGGATAATAATCGGGCATAAACATATTACCGAAGCTATGGATTTTACAGCAATGTAAAGTGGTAGGGGAGCATTCTAACAGGGCTGAAGGTGTATCGTAAGGTATGCTGGACTGGTTAGAAAAGAAAATGTAGGCATAAGTAACGATAATGCGGGCGAGAAACCCGCACACCGAAAGACTAAGGTTTCCACAGCTATGCTAATCAGCTGTGGGTTAGTCGGGACCTAAGGCGAACCCGAAAGGGACAGTCGATGGCCAACGGGTTAATATTCCCGTACTAGTGATTACTGTGATGGGGTGACGGAGTGATGAAAGCGCCGCGAACTGACGGAATAGTTCGTTGAAGTACCTACCTATAAGAGATGCAGGCAAATCCACATCTTTTGGGGAAATACGATAGTACTCGGAGTCTTCGGACAAAGAGATAGTGCGCCTAAGGGCTTCCAAGAAAAACCTCTAAACTTCAGGTAATCAGTACCCGTACCGTAAACCGACACAGGTAGTCGAGGAGAGAATCCTAAGGTGCTCGAGAGATTCATGGCTAAGGAATTAGGCAAAATAGACCCGTAACTTCGGGAGAAGGGTCGCCCCGAGTAATCGGGGCCGCAGTGAAGAGGTCCAGGCGACTGTTTATCAAAAACACAGGGCTCTGCAAAATCGTAAGATGAAGTATAGGGCCTGACACCTGCCCGGTGCTGGAAGGTTAAGAGGAGATGTTATCTTCGGAGAAGCATTGAATTGAAGCCCCAGTAAACGGCGGCCGTAACTATAACGGTCCTAAGGTAGCGAAATTCCTTGTCGGGTAAGTTCCGACCTGCACGAATGGTGTAACGATCTGGACACTGTCTCAGCCATGAGCTCGGTGAAATTGTAGTAACGGTGAAGATGCCGTTTACCCGCAGTGGGACGAAAAGACCCTGTGCACCTTTACTATAGCTTAGTATTGACCTTGGATAAATGATGTGTAGGATAGGTTGGAGACTGTGAAGTGGCGTCGCCAGGCGTTGTGGAGTCATTGTTGAAATACAACCCTTTGTTTATCTGAGGCCTAACCCCCAACCGGGGGGACATTGCTTGGTGGGTAGTTTGACTGGGGTGGTCGCCTCCAAAAGAGTAACGGAGGCTTCTAAAGGTTCCCTCAGTACGCTTGGTAACCGTGCGTAGAGTGCAATGGCATAAGGGAGCTTGACTGAGAGACATACAGGTCGATCAGGTACGAAAGTAGAGCATAGTGATCCGGTGGTTCCGCATGGAAGGGCCATCGCTCAAAGGATAAAAGGTACGCCGGGGATAACAGGCTGATCTCCCCCAAGAGCTCATATCGACGGGGGGGTTTGGCACCTCGATGTCGGCTCGTCACATCCTGGGGCTGGAGAAGGTCCCAAGGGTTGGGCTGTTCGCCCATTAAAGTGGCACGCGAGCTGGGTTCAGAACGTCGTGAGACAGTTCGGTCTCTATCTACTGTGGGCGTTAGAAATTTGAGTGGATCTGATTCTAGTACGAGAGGACCGAATTGGACTAACCTCTAGTGTATCTGTTGTCCCGCCAGGGGCACCGCAGAGTAGCTACGTTGGGAAGGGATAAGCGCTGAAAGCATATAAGCGCGAAACCCACCACAAGATGAGATTTCTTTTAAGGGTCGTGGAAGATGACCACGTTGATAGGCTATAGATGTAAAGGCAGTAATGTCATAGTCGAGTAGTACTAATAACCCGTAAGCTTATGTACGCCTCCTCTCCCGATGAAAATCGGGAGAAGAAACTTTCTAAAACTTTTTATATTCTTTATCTCAGTATGTTAAGATATTTGCTCGACGCAGAGCAGTCTTAAAGACGAAAGTCAAAAGTCATAAAGTGAAAACTTTAGACTTTATGACCTTAGACTTTGGACTAACAGCCTTAAGGTGGTTATTGCGGCGGGGCTCACCTCTTCCCATCCCGAACAGAGTAGTTAAGCCCGCCTGCGCAGATGGTACTGCAGTTATGTGGGAGAGTATGTCGCTGCCTTTCTTTATAAAAACCCTGTTTCATAACGAAACGGGGTTTTTTATTAAGATTTGAATATTTTCATTCTTAGGTACCTTAGCTCAGATGGTAGAGCAATGGACTGAAAATCCATGTGTCCCTGGTTCGATCCCTGGAGGTACCACAATAAATGCTCGGATGGTGAAATTGGGGGATCAGGTGCAAAAGTTGGGGATTAGGCAAAAATATTAGATAATCTGAATAGAAAGAAATCTATCTTTCTTACACCTCTAAACTGACTTCTAAATGCTTTTATTTTAGCATTAAAAGATTCTGCAGAAGCATTGGTACTCCTGTTATCAAAGTAGTTTAAAATTGTCTGATAGTTAATAGTTACCGTATTGAGTAATATATTAAAGTTTTTAAACCCTGATTCTTCTACATTCCTGTACCAATGTGCTAGTTTTGTCATCGCAACGTGCTTGTCGTTGTTGTTATTGTAAACACCTCGAAGTTGTTGACTCAAACCGTAAGCTTTCTTTATATCTGGATATAACTCAAATAACAATTGCGCTCTCTCATTTTGGTGCTCAGTCCATTTTTCGCGAGATTTATAAAGTACATATCTGCTTCTGGCTATAAGTTGTTTTAAGGAATCTCCATTAGGCAAGAGCTCCTGTATATATGTTTTATTCTCTTTTTTGGCTTGCATTATCAATTGATTCTCAAGATCCATAGCTTCCCAGCGATGTTTGATTCTGATTTCTTGCATGGCTTCCAATGCTAATTTTTGAACATGGAATCTGTCAGTGACCTGTATTGCTTTTGGGAAGCATTTTTTGGAGATCAGTTTCATAGAATTAGCCATGTCCAGTGTTATCTCTTGAACACCACTTCTTTTTTTATAATCAATCTTACTGATGTGTTCTATGACTTTATCTGCCTTTGTTCCAGCAATAATAGCCACTAAGCAACCTTGTTTGCCTTTGAACTTCTTGTTGGTTACAATGGTGTAAAGCTCTCCTTGAGACAAAGCTACTTCATCAATCGATAAGTGTGTACCTATGTTTTCAGGGTAAAGAATCCACTGATGGGCATGTTCTCGTGGAGCCCAAGTATTAAAGGAGCTCAGGTGTTTTTTATACTGTCTTTGAAGTTTTTTTCCGTTGACCCCGAAAAATCTCCCGATGGTGTGACAGTCGGTAGCGCTGTTATCTATTGATTTCTTTTAAAAAAGCCGCAAACTCTTGAGTCATGCGGGTTCCTTTAGCAACTAAAGTCCAATCTCTTTTAAGGATTTCTCCATTGGTTTTATTAGTCCAACGACGTCTTTTGATATGTAAATACACAAACTTACCTCGTAGAGGGAAATCCTGAATGGTAATTTCATCCACAAATCCCTTTGATACTAATTCAAGTGTATCAAACTCTTTAGGGGCTTTGGCTTTTTCCTCAAAGTATAGGTGTAATATCTCCTGAGTTTCATTAGCAGAAACTACCTCAAAGTGGTCAACTAAAAAATCAGGCAGCATAAATTTCAAAAGGTCTATAGAAGTCATTACAAATTGTTAGAGTGACAAATTTCTAATTTTTTTTCGACATTTCCTCCCCAGACTTTGTTCTTGATCCAAAAAATTAAGCATAAATATTAGTGAGCCTAAAAAGGAAAAATTCTACATTTCTTACACCTCTCAACTGAGATCTAAAAGCTTTTGTTTTGGCATTGAAAGATTCTCCCGGATCAATCCAAAAACCTGTGAAGTAGCAAAAATTACGCATAAATATTAGTTCGGATCAGGTTTTTGGTTTGATTTAGTATTTTATATGACTATCCGTGACTAATACCAAATCGATAAAATTGACCACAGATTATAAAGATTAACACAGATTTCTAAAAAATGCATGTAAAATCTGTGTAATCTGTGAAAAAAAAATATTTAGTATGCTTTGTGGATAGTTATATTATTTTAAATCATCTTTTATTTTATTAGTGCAAATATTCGAGACATTCAAATCTGCTTTGAAAGATTCAAAAAAAACGGATATTCTAATCCAGTTATGAGGTTAAAATAAATAAAAGATAAAAAAAAACCGTCTATTTTTATAAGACGGTTTGCATTTTGTTTGATAAGATTGATCTTATTTTGTTTCACTCTTCTTAATCTCATTCACATATTTGGTCAATTTTTTTCCATAAAGTGAGCTGGCTACTTTTGGTGTCATTGATTTTTGAATGGTATCCAAATATTTAATGTTGATATCATAGATTTCAGCCAAGGCAATATATGGTGATACCTCATGATCTTTATGGTTTACTGCAAAATTGGTCGCATAAAGATATTTTCGCTTGATATTACTTTCTTGGGCAACAGTAATACTGTCAATTGCTTTAATATTATTGCTTTTTAAAGCTTTGAATTTTTTCTCAATTAAAGTTAGATTTTCATCATTGAAACGAGAATTTATTTTTTTGTATTCTTCATATAATTCTTGATTTTTTGAGCCAGTAATTTTTGCACTTGAAATAAATGAGTCTAGATTGGTATCGATATTTATTGTACCCGCTTCTGCAAAAAACATAATATTGTTATCAAGTGAATTGGTAACGCCTCTATCAAGATATAAGTACAGCATTTCAGGTGATTTTAAATCAAGGTTACTTTCAAATATTGATTGTCCGTCAATTTTAATAGTGTCGATAGCTATAAGAGCAGAATCATTATATTTTTGAATGTATAAAGTCCCTTCTTTTAATCCTTTGATATTTCCTGTGATGTGCAGATTTGTTTTGGATTCATTTTTGTTACAAGCAACCAAAAGAAGTAGGGTAACAAATGCAATAATAGTTTTTTTCATATGTAAGTAAATTGGTTTTGGGAGCATAAAACGGAATTCTGCAAAGTTGAAGAATAGCTGTTTTAGGTTCGTTTATTTTTGGCGCAAAATAAAGAAAATTGTTGATATGAATGGTTTTAAAGAGAATGAATTTTAAAAAAAATCCCAATCTGATTTAGATTGGGATTTTATAGAGGTTATTGAAATTATCCTTTAAGCCAAGCTGTTCTCAAAGTGATTTTTGATGCATCTGATGCTTCAAGTCCTTCTGAATCTACGTATGGCAATTTTACATTTCCTTTTATTATTTGTTCTTTTCCATCTCGTTTAATTTTGATAGAGATAGGATCATTTTCTTTCCATTTTTGACTATAACTAATCATATCATAAATATTGTCCAAAGAATAAGGGGTATCATTGACAGCAAGAATAATATCTCCTCCTTTTAGATCCAATGTTGTGTAGAAAATATGCAACTCTTGATTTGGGCGAATAAAAATTTCTTTATTTTCCTTGTTTACACCAATGTATGGGACTTGACCTTTTAGAAATATTCCATCAGGTGTTTTTTTGGTAGTTTTGGTAATGCCTACTTTTGCCAGATAATCATAATAAGGGATTGGAGTAGGACCCGAAACGTATTTATTTAAAAATTCACCAACTTCAGGATACGTCAATGATGTTATTTTTGCGAATAAATCACTATCGTTGAATGGTTTTGAAACTCCATATTCATTAGATAACTGGTGCATTAAATCTAATATTCCTCTTTTTCCATTGCTGCTTTCTCTGATTTGGATATCCAAGCACATGCCGATTAAGGCTCCTTTTTGATATACATTTAGATATTGGTCTTTATATGGCTCAGTTAAAACATTTGCACTCATTGTTGTGAAAGGCATAGTGTCATTCATGGCATTAGCACCTTGAATTTTTTCAGCTATACGTGAATAAAATTCATTTTCATCAATTAAGCCTTGATTGATTTGGAATAAATTGGCAAAATATTCCGTTACTCCTTCATACATCCATAAATGCTGAGACATTTTTGGAGCATTATAATCAAAATACTGAATTTCTTTTGAGTGAATGGTTAAAGGAGTTACGATATGAAAGAATTCATGTGAAACCACATCCTTCATTTGTTTAACCAATTCGTCTTTCGGCATCATTTCAGGCATTACAACTGTTGTGGCTGTAGGATGTTCCAATGCACCAAAGCCTTTGGCATCTGTTGGCGACATAGTAGAAAGATAAAGGATAACGGTGTATTTTTTTGTTGAATTTACTTTGCCTAAAAATGTTTTTTGGGCAGTCATCATTGTTTTCATTTCAGGAGTAATACTTTCTGCAGTAAATTTTCCTGATGGTGAGTAAACTGCAATTTGAATATCCATTCCATCAACTGTGAAACTTGTGTAGTCTGGTTTAGAATACATAATTGGATTTTCCAATAATTCAGAGTAAAGTGGCATTTCAAAAAGATCGGCTGTTACTGATGCATCTTTGTCAATCATTGATGTCGCTCCCCAAAGTGCTGCAGGATGTGTTATGCTAACTTTGTAAGGTATTTCTTTTTTGTCTTGAAAATAGCCTACGAAACCATGAAGATTAAGCATGAAATTTTTACCGGTGTCAATATTTGTACCTGCAGGTGAGAACACATCGTCTTGTCCAAAACCTTTTCCTTTTTCACTATCGAATGTGTCGTTTACTAGGTAGGTAATTTTTACTAATGTCTTTGCATTTTTGATAGACCAAGTATTATCATCAGTTTTTGAAACGGTCAGTAAATTGCCTTTTTTGTCATAGGCTTTGAAATCAGCAACATATTTTCCATAATCATCTACTGAGTATGTTCCTGGAACTGTTTTAGGAAGACTATAAGTAATGTCTTCAGTTTTGATTTTAGGAGCTTTTACAGTAACTAAAACCTGATCGTCTTTTACATCGGTAAGATTGATGTTAACTTCAATTTCTTCTTTTTTTTGGTCTACAGTTTTTGTAGTGCTTGCTTTACCAGTCCAAATTAGAGAAGAAAAAGCAAGAGCAAAGATTATTTTTTTCATTTTGTCTGTGTTTGTTTTGTCTATTAGTATTTCAAATTATGAAAATGTTACGAAATGATGCTAATAAAGTTGTTTAAGTTAAAAAAAATCAGAAAATAGTATTTTCCTTATTCTTGAGATGAAGATTTTTAAATAAAAAAACTCCTGATAAACAGGAGTTAATGGGTTTGGTTAGTCTAATTTATTTTTTATGTAATATTTGCCATCTAAGTCTTCGTCAAAATCATCAATTTTTAAAGGCTTTGGTTTTGGTTTGCTTGCAATTGCTTTCTTTTTCCACATTTCATATTTCTCAGTCGGCATTTTCTTTTTCATAATTTCAAGAACCTCCTTCTCAGCTAATCCAAATTCTTTTTGAATAATTTCAAATGGATTTCTCTCTTCTTGGGCCAATGTAATCAGTCTTTCTGTTTGTTCCCAGTTTAATTCTTTGCGGCTACTCTTTTTCATCACGTGAAAATTAATTCAATTTGGTTTAATGATTAATAAATTTGATTTTAAATCTTATACCAATATTAATAAAAATTATTATTACTTTTTATTTTAGGTAAAAAAAAAATCAATTTTTTGACTCTTTTAAATTAGTGCTATTTTTAATAAAAAATATTGAGGATTCTTTTATTTAATCACTCTAAATGTGAGGTTTATTCGAGAACCGATAGTTTTTGTAGTTTTAGGAATTTGATGTTTCCAAAAATGCTGCGTTGTGCCTTTCATTAACAGCAGACTGCCGTCTTCTAAAATAATATTCTTCTTTTGATTCACATCAGTATTATGTTTTAAATGAAAACTGCGTTCGGCTCCTAAACTTAGTGATGCGATTATGGGATTTTTGCCTAATTCCTTTTCATTATCTGCATGCCAGCCATTGCTGTCACTGCCATTTCTGTAATAATTCAGTAAAACGGTAGTGAAATTGGTGTTTGAAATATTTTCGATTAAAGATTTAATTTTTTGTAAAGTTATTGTCCAATGATGAGGCTGCATGGTGATATTAGAGTAGGAGTAAGGCTTTCCTTCGTTTCCATATAAAGCGGTTAATCTCGGCTGTAAATGTTTTTTGCCATAAACCGTAATTTCATCTTGTTGCCAAGGAGTGCTTTCAAGTAGTTCTAGAAAAAGCGAATCGGCTACGTCTTTTGAAAGAAAAGCGGGAAAGTAGATGATTTCGGCATCGGGTAAATTAAAAACTATGGGGTCAGATTGAAAAAGTGAATTCATACTGCAAAAATAAAGAGAAAAACAAAATCTACTATTTCATTTTTCTCTTTTATAATTTATTTTGAATCGAAAAAAATCTAAACTTCAGAATGATCTTGTAATAAATTTTTATAAATGAAGCCAGCCACAATAGCATCTAAAATAGGAGCGGCCCAAAATAACCAAACTTGAGATAAAGGTTCTCCGCCAACGAAAACAGCCTGCGATAATGATCTTGCTGGATTTACTGAAGTATTTGTAATAGGGATGCTGATTAAGTGAATCAGGGTAAGTCCAAGTCCAATAGCAATTCCGGCAAATTTTTCATTTGCAAATTTATCCGTGGTGCCAAGTATAATTAAAAGAAAAAATAATGTTAGAATAAATTCGGCTATAAAAGCAACTTGGAGTGAATAACCGTCTGGAGAAAAAGCGCCATATCCATTAGATGCAAAAGCTCCAGCTTTTGTATTGTCAATCATAAACCCAGCTTTTCCAGAAGTAATTGTAAACAGTGTTCCAGCAGCTGCAGTTGCTCCTATGCATTGAGTTATAATGTATGGAAGCAAATCTTTGGCAGAGAATCTTCCGCCAGCCCATAATCCAAAAGAAACTGCGGAATTAAAATGCCCTCCTGATATATGGCCGACAGCATATGCCATGATCAAAACAGTAAGTCCAAATGCTAATGAAACTCCCACAAATCCAATTCCTTAATCAGGTATGCCTGCTGCAAAAAGTGCGCTCCCACAACCACCAAAAACCAACCAATATGTTCCGAAAAATTCTGCAAAAAGTTTTTTCATGATAAAAAAATTAGTTAATAGCTATTTGGTAAAAATGTTTTAAAACAGTTTTCAATATAATGCTTTTATAATTTAATAAGAATTGTATTGATTACGAATTTATAAAATAAACAACAAAAAAACAGTTATTATTGTTTTTTTTTTATGCTGATAATCAGTGTGGTTACTTCTTTCTGAAATTAATATTCATTATTATGATAGCTAATATTATAAGGAGAATACCAATCCACTGTACTAAGTCAACTTTTTCATGAAGCAGGAAATAAGCCATTAAAACAGAGACAGGAAGCTCAAGGGCTGAAACTATACTTCCTAATCCAATTCCTGTTAGAGGAAATCCAGCATTCATGAGTATTGGCGGAATTATTGTACCGAAAAGAGATAATATGATTCCCCATTTAAGGAATATAGTAAAATTAAATGCGGTGTTTTGTGTTGCAATTCCAAAAGTAAAAACAATTACAACTCCTCCCAGAAGCATATATAAACTGCGCTGTGCTGAAGAAATTCCTAAAGCAACTCGGTTAGCCGTAAACATCGTTGTCGTGAATGAACAAGCTGCCAAAAAACCAAAAACCAGCCCTTTCCAATCCAATTGAATTTCATTCTTAAAGATGTTAGTCGCTAGAAGTGTTCCAGCCAAAACTATTAGAGCTGCAACAATTTTTTGCTTTGAAGGAATTCTTTTTTCCAAAAACATTTCAAGCAGTAAACCAATCCATACCGTCTGCATCAATAATACAATGGCAATAGAAATAGGAATATATTTAACGGTCATATAATAAAATACGCTTGTTAATCCTGTAGATGTTCCTGCAAGCATCAATTGAAATATGTTTTTTGAGGTTGCTTTCACAATTTCATTTTCAGCTTTCGCTTTTTGAAACGCATTAATAATAAGAATTCCAATAATGCCCAGAATAAATTGAGAGATTGTAACTTCAGCGGTAGTATATCCTTCGCCATAAGCCATTTTTACAAATGTAGCCAGCATGCCGTAACTAGCAGCGCCAATCGCGACAAGGAAAACCCCTTTCAGTGTGTTGTTTTTAAGCATTGCTAAATATGTGATATATAAAATATGGAAAACTATTTTGCTTCAATATTTAAATGTTGCTCTTTTTCAACACCTATATGAGTGAGGTCACTTAGATGTAGGCGTAATGCTCCTACCGAAATATTAATTTCCCAGAAACACAGAGCCAAAGAGATTAATAAAGCAAGAAGACTAAAGCCGAATAAATAAATTCCAGTCAATTGATAATCCAAAAACAATACAAGCATTGTGAAAACAGAGAGAAATAGACTCAACACACCGGCCATTTGCATAAAACGAATAAGTGTCAGTCTTAAATTAAGGTTTTTTATTTCAAGCAAAATCATTCGGTTCTCTTTTTCTTTGTAAGCTTTCTTTAAACCGCGAATAATGGTAGCAAGCGTCAAAAACCGATTAGTATAAGCCAATAATATCAAAGAAGTAGCCGAAAACAGTAATGCGGGAGTTTCAATATGTAATGTCATTTCAGTATGTTTAGTCTGCAAAGGTCGTACTTTTTAACAGATTAATAAAAAATGACTTATTATTATAGTATAATATTTATTAGCTTGATCCTGTTATGTGCTTCCATGTTGATTACCGAACTTTGGTTTTTTCATGATTTCCGTTTCTATTAGGTCTTTTGTGTTTGAGAATATAGTAGGGACTTATATATATGTATATGTTATTTTGAAAAGGAAAACAAGTAAAGTTGGCTCAGATTCCCCTCCAAAGGGAGGATGCCCGCAGGGCGGGGTAAGTTCCTGCATGCTGAATAATTGCTAAAGAAATCCTTATAATCCCTTTAAAACTGGCAAACCCCGCCCAGATTGCGTTCTGTAATTCAAAAATCCTCAAAGCGAGCAGTTCTAACCCTAAGGTTACCAGTGTATTAAAAAATAAACAAAAAATAATCACGAAAAGGCATTGTTTAAACGGAAAAACTGTCTACTTTTGCACCCGCAACAGCGACAGCGTTCCTTAAAGTACTGACAGGTTAAAGAGATCAAAACGGAAAACATTTTCGAAAAAAAGATTTAAAAAGCTTGCAGGATTTAAAAAAGTGAGTTACTTTTGCACCCCGCAAAACGCGTAACGTTCCTTGATAGACTGAGTAAGAGATGAGAAGAAAGAGAGATAAAATTTTTCAAAAAAAACTTCAAAATAATCTTGCTGGTTAAAAAAGAATTGTTACTTTTGCACCCGCTAATCGCAATAACGATAAGTGAGAAAATAAAGAAGAACACGTTCCTAAACATATTGAATTGACAGCCGTTTTGGTAGAGGCGTTGCACTGCAACGACTAGATCAGAACAAATAAAATAAGAGTAATAGAATCGTTAAGATTTGAATAAAGACCAATAGAGACTGAGTCGAATAATAAATAAGTCGCAAGACTAAATAATATACGATGAAGAGTTTGATCCTGGCTCAGGATGAACGCTAGCGGCAGGCTTAACACATGCAAGTCGAGGGGTATATTTCTTCGGAGATAGAGACCGGCGCACGGGTGCGTAACGCGTATGCAATCTGCCTTTCACAGAGGGATAGCCCAGAGAAATTTGGATTAATACCTCATAGTATAATGAGCTGGCATCAGCCCATTATTAAAGTTCCAACGGTGAAAGATGAGCATGCGTCCCATTAGCTTGTTGGTAAGGTAACGGCTTACCAAGGCTACGATGGGTAGGGGTCCTGAGAGGGAGATCCCCCACACTGGTACTGAGACACGGACCAGACTCCTACGGGAGGCAGCAGTGAGGAATATTGGACAATGGGCGCAAGCCTGATCCAGCCATGCCGCGTGCAGGATGACGGTCCTATGGATTGTAAACTGCTTTTGTACGAGAAGAAACACTCCTACGTGTAGGAGCTTGACGGTATCGTAAGAATAAGGATCGGCTAACTCCGTGCCAGCAGCCGCGGTAATACGGAGGATCCAAGCGTTATCCGGAATCATTGGGTTTAAAGGGTCCGTAGGCGGTTTGGTAAGTCAGTGGTGAAAGCCCATCGCTCAACGGTGGAACGGCCATTGATACTGCCAGACTTGAATTACTGGGAAGTAACTAGAATATGTAGTGTAGCGGTGAAATGCTTAGAGATTACATGGAATACCAATTGCGAAGGCAGGTTACTACCAGTGGATTGACGCTGATGGACGAAAGCGTGGGTAGCGAACAGGATTAGATACCCTGGTAGTCCACGCCGTAAACGATGGATACTAGCTGTTGGGGGCAACTTCAGTGGCTAAGCGAAAGTGATAAGTATCCCACCTGGGGAGTACGGGCGCAAGCCTGAAACTCAAAGGAATTGACGGGGGCCCGCACAAGCGGTGGAGCATGTGGTTTAATTCGATGATACGCGAGGAACCTTACCAAGGCTTAAATGTAGACTGACCGGTTTGGAAACAGACCTTTCGTAAGACAGTTTACAAGGTGCTGCATGGTTGTCGTCAGCTCGTGCCGTGAGGTGTCAGGTTAAGTCCTATAACGAGCGCAACCCCTGTTGTTAGTTGCCATCGAGTCATGTCGGGAACTCTAACGAGACTGCCAGTGCAAACTGTGAGGAAGGTGGGGATGACGTCAAATCATCACGGCCCTTACGCCTTGGGCTACACACGTGCTACAATGGCCGGTACAGAGAGCAGCCACTTCGTGAGGAGGAGCGAATCTATAAAACCGGTCACAGTTCGGATCGGAGTCTGCAACTCGACTCCGTGAAGCTGGAATCGCTAGTAATCGGATATCAGCCATGATCCGGTGAATACGTTCCCGGGCCTTGTACACACCGCCCGTCAAGCCATGGAAGCTGGGGGTGCCTGAAGTCGGTGACCGCAAGGAGCTGCCTAGGGTAAAACTGGTAACTAGGGCTAAGTCGTAACAAGGTAGCCGTACCGGAAGGTGCGGCTGGAACACCTCCTTTCTAGAGCTTTGGTGTTAGCCAAGTGCACGCCAAAGAAAGAAGACGAAGAGACTTTTGGTTTCAAATATGAAGATTATATTACTCTTGCTGTTAATTTAAAAAAAAAGAATAAAAATTAAGTAAAAACAGAGTCTCGTAGCTCAGCTGGTTAGAGTACTACACTGATAATGTAGGGGTCGGCAGTTCGAGTCTGCCCGGGACTACTATTTAACTTAAAAGAAGGAAATTTTAGAAGTTGAGTTATCAACAATCCGCTGAAAGCTGACGGCTGATAACTGAAAGCTAAAAAAATGGGGGATTAGCTCAGCTGGCTAGAGCGCCTGCCTTGCACGCAGGAGGTCAACGGTTCGACTCCGTTATTCTCCACGATTTTGGTCATAAAGTCCAAAGTCGAAAGTCCAAAGTCCTAGACTTTAAGACATTTGACATTAAGACATTAGACTAAAGAAAGTTCATTGACATATTGAGATAAGAAATAATAAAAGTAGAAAGCGTAGAGATGTTGCACTGCAACGTCTGTACAAAAACAACGGTCATAATTGATTTTATGATTGGTACAATAAGCAAAATAAGGGCGTATGGGGGATGCCTAGGCTCTCAGAGGCGAAGAAAGGCGTGATAAGCTGCGAAAAGTTACGGGGACGAGCACACATCGATAGATCCGTAAATACCTGAATGGGGCAACCCGCTATGTTGAAGACATAGCACACCGATAGGTGGGCAAACCCGCTGAACTGAAACATCTAAGTAGGCGGAGGAGAAGAAAACAAAAGTGATTCCGTAAGTAGTGGCGAGCGAACGCGGATTAGCCCAAACCAGTGCTGTTACGGCAGTTCTGGGGTTGTAGGACCACGACATTTCTTGCACAAGGAACTAGAATCTGCTGGAAAGCAGAACCAAAGAGAGTGATAGTCTTGTATAGGTAACAAGTGTAAAGGATAGTGGTATCCTGAGTAGGGCGGGGCACGTGAAACCCTGTCTGAATTTGGCGGGACCATCCGCTAAGGCTAAATACTCCTGAGAGACCGATAGTGAACCAGTACCGTGAGGGAAAGGTGAAAAGAACCGTGAATAACGGAGTGAAATAGATCCTGAAACCATACGCTTACAAGCGGTCGGAGCCCTTTCGTGGGGTGACGGCGTGCCTTTTGCATAATGAGCCTACGAGTTAACGTTGCTGGCAAGGATAAGTGGTTAAGCCACGGATCCGTAGCGAAAGCGAGTCTGAATAGGGCGCTTTAGTCAGTAGTGTTAGACGCGAAACCGTGTGATCTACCCATGGGCAGGATGAAGCGCTGGTAACACAGTGTGGAGGTCCGAACCGGTTGACGTTGAAAAGTCTTCGGATGACCTGTGGGTAGGGGTGAAAGGCCAATCAAACTCGGAAATAGCTCGTACTCCCCGAAATGCATTTAGGTGCAGCGCAAGGCATAAGTTATATAGAGGTAGAGCTACTGATTGGATGCGGGGGCTTCACCGCCTACCAATTCCTGACAAACTCCGAATGCTATATAATGTTTCCTTGCAGTGAGGGCTTGGGTGCTAAGGTCCAAGTCCGAGAGGGAAAGAACCCAGACCATCAGCTAAGGTCCCCAAATATATGTTAAGTTGAAAGAACGAGGTTTGTCTGCCCAGACAGCTAGGATGTTGGCTTGGAAGCAGCCATTCATTTAAAGAGTGCGTAACAGCTCACTAGTCGAGCGGACGAGCATGGATAATAATCGGGCATAAACATATTACCGAAGCTATGGATTTTACAGCAATGTAAAGTGGTAGGGGAGCATTCTAACAGGGCTGAAGGTGTATCGTAAGGTATGCTGGACTGGTTAGAAAAGAAAATGTAGGCATAAGTAACGATAATGCGGGCGAGAAACCCGCACACCGAAAGACTAAGGTTTCCACAGCTATGCTAATCAGCTGTGGGTTAGTCGGGACCTAAGGCGAACCCGAAAGGGACAGTCGATGGCCAACGGGTTAATATTCCCGTACTAGTGATTACTGTGATGGGGTGACGGAGTGATGAAAGCGCCGCGAACTGACGGAATAGTTCGTTGAAGTACCTACCTATAAGAGATGCAGGCAAATCCACATCTTTTGGGGAAATACGATAGTACTCGGAGTCTTCGGACAAAGAGATAGTGCGCCTAAGGGCTTCCAAGAAAAACCTCTAAACTTCAGGTAATCAGTACCCGTACCGTAAACCGACACAGGTAGTCGAGGAGAGAATCCTAAGGTGCTCGAGAGATTCATGGCTAAGGAATTAGGCAAAATAGACCCGTAACTTCGGGAGAAGGGTCGCCCCGAGTAATCGGGGCCGCAGTGAAGAGGTCCAGGCGACTGTTTATCAAAAACACAGGGCTCTGCAAAATCGTAAGATGAAGTATAGGGCCTGACACCTGCCCGGTGCTGGAAGGTTAAGAGGAGATGTTATCTTCGGAGAAGCATTGAATTGAAGCCCCAGTAAACGGCGGCCGTAACTATAACGGTCCTAAGGTAGCGAAATTCCTTGTCGGGTAAGTTCCGACCTGCACGAATGGTGTAACGATCTGGACACTGTCTCAGCCATGAGCTCGGTGAAATTGTAGTAACGGTGAAGATGCCGTTTACCCGCAGTGGGACGAAAAGACCCTGTGCACCTTTACTATAGCTTAGTATTGACCTTGGATAAATGATGTGTAGGATAGGTTGGAGACTGTGAAGTGGCGTCGCCAGGCGTTGTGGAGTCATTGTTGAAATACAACCCTTTGTTTATCTGAGGCCTAACCCCCAACCGGGGGGACATTGCTTGGTGGGTAGTTTGACTGGGGTGGTCGCCTCCAAAAGAGTAACGGAGGCTTCTAAAGGTTCCCTCAGTACGCTTGGTAACCGTGCGTAGAGTGCAATGGCATAAGGGAGCTTGACTGAGAGACATACAGGTCGATCAGGTACGAAAGTAGAGCATAGTGATCCGGTGGTTCCGCATGGAAGGGCCATCGCTCAAAGGATAAAAGGTACGCCGGGGATAACAGGCTGATCTCCCCCAAGAGCTCATATCGACGGGGGGGTTTGGCACCTCGATGTCGGCTCGTCACATCCTGGGGCTGGAGAAGGTCCCAAGGGTTGGGCTGTTCGCCCATTAAAGTGGCACGCGAGCTGGGTTCAGAACGTCGTGAGACAGTTCGGTCTCTATCTACTGTGGGCGTTAGAAATTTGAGTGGATCTGATTCTAGTACGAGAGGACCGAATTGGACTAACCTCTAGTGTATCTGTTGTCCCGCCAGGGGCACCGCAGAGTAGCTACGTTGGGAAGGGATAAGCGCTGAAAGCATATAAGCGCGAAACCCACCACAAGATGAGATTTCTTTTAAGGGTCGTGGAAGATGACCACGTTGATAGGCTATAGATGTAAAGGCAGTAATGTCATAGTCGAGTAGTACTAATAACCCGTAAGCTTATGTACGCCTCCTCTCCCGATGAAAATCGGGAGAAGAAACTTTCTAAAACTTTTTATATTCTTTATCTCAGTATGTTAAGATATTTGCTCGACGCAGAGCAGTCTTAAAGACGAAAGTCAAAAGTCATAAAGTGAAAACTTTAGACTTTATGACCTTAGACTTTGGACTAACAGCCTTAAGGTGGTTATTGCGGCGGGGCTCACCTCTTCCCATCCCGAACAGAGTAGTTAAGCCCGCCTGCGCAGATGGTACTGCAGTTATGTGGGAGAGTATGTCGCTGCCTTTCTTTATAAAAACCCTGTTTCATAACGAAACGGGGTTTTTTATTAAGATTTGAATATTTTCATTCTTAGGTACCTTAGCTCAGATGGTAGAGCAATGGACTGAAAATCCATGTGTCCCTGGTTCGATCCCTGGAGGTACCACTTTAAATGCTCGGATGGTGAAATTGGTAGACACGCTGGACTTAAAATCCAGTGAACAGCAATGTTCGTGCGGGTTCAAGTCCCGCTCTGAGTACAAAAAAAGCTTCATGCAGCATTAGCTAAATGAAGCTTTTTAATTTATGAGAATTTTATCGGATCAATCCGTTTTTTACCATTGACACCAAAGAAAGAGGGAAAGGGAGTATAAGGGATCAGGTTTTTTGGTTTGATTTAGTATTATTTTTAAAACGGAATTAAGCAAAAGATTAAATAATATGAAAAGAAGAAATCTTTAACTTTATTAAGTGGTTTTTTAATTTTTTGAAAAAACAGTTTTAGGCTATTGGATTTATTCTGTAATATTCACAAATCGTATTAATTGGGCATTCCCCGCATTTTGGTTTAGGTCTGCAGATTTCTCTTCCGAGAAAAGAAATAGCCATACCGATTTCTCCCCAAATACTTTTTGGTAAAATCTGCATAAGTAATTTTTCGACTTTGTTGCCATCCTTTGTTTCTGGTATTAATCCAATTCGGGGAGAAACACGGATAACGTGTAAATCGGCAATGATGCCTTCTGCTGGAACTCCGGCTTCCCGCATAATGACGTTGGCTGATTTTCGTCCGATTCCTTTCAAAGCAGTTAAATTATCCATCGTTAATGGAATGTTTTGGTCTTTTTGGATGCTTTGGGCAATTTCGATTAGCCAGCTGGCTTTGGTGACAAAATTCCGGACTTTTGAAATATGAGGAATTAATGCGTCTACATTTGAAACAGACAAACTTTCCATATTTGGGAATACTTTGAATAGAGCGGGGGCAATTTTATTGATATTGGCATCCGAATCCTGAGCCGAAAGCACTACCATAATTACCAGCTGATATAGATTTTGGTAATCCAGCGGATGCTTTTGGTCTTTGTATCTTTTCAATATTGGAGCCAATTTAGTTTCCCAATCATTTGTTTTTCCAAATAAATCCATTTCGTGTCATTTTTGATTAGAAATTTACAAAATATAAAGCTATTTTTCAATGTCCTTTATAAATTCGTCATACTCTAAATAAAATAACTCGAGAGTATTCATTTTCTCATAGAAGAAATAAAATATTTCATCCCAATGACTGCGGTTGCTTATACTTACATTCAGTTTTTCAACCCAAATACGGCTAATGGTTTTTCCGTTTTCCAAAGTGTAATTTTTTTCGAATACTAAATCTTTTATGAATTCTTCTTCCAGTATATTTTTTAATGCGGTCAGTTTTTCGAAATATTGCATGCGTAATTCTGTGTTTCTCATTTCGATGTCAATATGTACTTGAGCTTTTTTATTTTCGACATAGAATTTAAAGGAGAAATCTTTGATTTTGGTATCATATAAGACCCATTTCCGAGGATATTTTTGGGCAAATTCAACCCAAAATTCGTGTTTTAGCTTTTGATTTTCTTCTTTACTGTACATATTGCTGGGTTTTGAATGTTTAAAAATTTGTTCGGCACTTATTTCTAAAGTATATTTAGAAATTATTTTATCTGCAAAAATAACCTTTGATTATGGATTTTCAAGATTTTTTACAAATTGTTCCTTATTTGAGTTCGGTAAATCTGCCGGGAGAAGTGGCTCATAATATTATGGTGCCAAAAGGGCGTCTTGAGATTACCAAAAAATTGAATTTTGATCGAATAGAATACAAAAAAGCAGGTGTAATGATGCTGTTTTATCCTAAAGAAGGAATAACACATTTGGTTCTCATAGTCCGGAATTCGTACAAAGGAGTTCATTCTTCCCAAATTGCTTTTCCGGGAGGGAAATATGAAAATAATGATGCAGATTTTATGCAGACTGCATTGAGAGAAACCTACGAAGAAATTGGGATCCATCAGGAAAAAATAGAAGTGCTTAAAGCTTTTACCAATTTATATATACCTCCGAGTAATTTTATGGTTTATCCTTTTTTGGGTATCTGCAGGGACGAAGTGATATTTTATCCTGATCCAGTTGAAGTGGCAGCTATTATTGAACTGCCTTTGACTCTATTCCTAAGCGATTCGATTGTAGTCAATGCAGAAATGACTACTTCTTATGCTAAATCTATTGAGGTGCCTGCATTCAAAATTGAAGGACATATTGTCTGGGGGGCAACAGCAATGATGTTAAGCGAATTGAAAATTGTTTTGAATTCTATTTTGAATAAAATTAATTTTTGAATATCCGGTTCTGTTAAAAGCATTGTCTTTTAATATTAAAAAAGGAAAATAAATCGTAATTTTGCAGTCCCAAATCTAAAAACAAATAAGCAATCTTATGGGATTATTTAAACGAAATCCTTTTGGACACATTTTATTTATAAAAAAATGGCTGATTCGAATCTTTGGATTTATCAGTCACAGAAGATACCGTGGGTTTAATGAACTGCAAATAGAAGGCTCCGAAATTATTAAAAATCTTCCTGATACAAATGTTCTTTTTATATCCAATCATCAGACTTACTTTGCGGATGTAACTGCGATGTTTCATGTGTTTAATGCCAGTTTAAGCGGCCGTGAAGATTCCATAAAAAACGTATGGTATATGTGGCGCCCCAAATTAAATGTATATTATGTTGCTGCAAAGGAAACAATGAGAGCAGGATTACTGCCTAGAATCATGGCTTATGCAGGTGCTATTACTGTAGAAAGAACCTGGCGTGCCAAAGGACAGGATGTAACAGAGAAAAAGGATGTAAATCCCAATGATACTGAGAATATCAAAATTGCCCTAGCCGATGGCTGGGTGATTACGTTTCCGCAGGGAACAACCAAATCCTTTAAGCCTGTGCGAAAAGGAACAGCACATATTATAAAACAGCATAAACCGATAGTTGTTCCTATCGTTATTGATGGTTTTCGACGGTCGTTCTGCAAAAAAGGACTTTATATGAAAAAGAAAGGAATTCTGCAGTCGCTTGTTATAAAAGAACCTTTGGTTATCGATTATGAAAATGATACAATCGAAGAAATAGTTGAAATGGTTGAATATGCTATTGAACAGCATCCTTCTTTTCTAAAAGTTATCCCTGCAGCCGTTTTAAAAGAACAGGAAGAACTCAATAAAACCAGACAATGGGATTATTAAAATAAAAAAAAGAGACGTTTGTCTCTTTTTTTTATAAATCAATTTTCTTCAATTCTATATAATTATTCTGCAGGCGTTTTAATAAAATGCCATAGATTAATTTGTAAATCAGCCAGAAAGCAAAGGTAAAAACCGCTGTAGCAATTATTAGCACTACAAATGATATTATAGCAATATTTAATGGCATTTCCGGATGGCTCACACCGCTTTTTGAAACTCCTTCCAAATAACCTTCATAAAACAGATAACCGCCAAAAACAATAAAGAAGAAAGCAAAAAACGATAAGTTAAATGCAATATACTGCTTCACCACTTTTCGGGTTTTTAATATGGTCGAAATCAGTTTTTTGGTATTGTCATCGACAGCAATTTTACGATACATAGAGTAGAATTTAAATATAAAGTAGAAAATAACGATATATAACAATACACTTGTCGCAATATAGTAGCCATAGATACCTAAATGCTTAATTAATTCCACAGTTTTTTCATCGTATTTAGTAAATGATATAGCCAATCCTAATATCAATCCTAATCCTAGTTCTATGATACTGACTAAAAAAATCCACTTCACTACCGAAGACGATTTTTTATGAATCATTTTGTAGATATCATTTTCCGATAGCTGTTCAAAAGAACCGCTGTTCTTCTGCCAGTCTTTTTTTAATAAATCCAACTCTTTCATACGCCTAATGGATTTAGTATTTTTTTTAATTTCCCTTTTATCCTATTCATTTTTACTCTTGCATTCACTTCGCTAATTCCTAAAGTTTCCGATATTTCGGTATAATCTTTGTCTTCCAGATACATATATACCAATGCTTTTTCGATGTCATTTAGTTGGTATACAGCTTTGTACATTAATTTCAGCTGTTCTTCTTCTTCATAATTATATTCTATGTCGTGAGTGAAATGCTGTCTGCCTTCATACTCAACAGTTGCAATACTGCGTTTGTTTTTCCGATACAATGTAATGGCAGTATTCAGGGCGACTCGATAGGCCCAGGTAGAAAATTTACTTTCGCCCCTAAATTTTGGAAAAGCTTTCCATAACTGGATTGTGATTTCCTGAAACAAATCCTTATGTGCATCCTCACCAGAAGTATATAATCTACAAATCTTGTGGATTATATTCTGGTTTGCCTGCAGCTGCTTGACAAAAGAAGGTTCTAGATTTTCACTCATATCCCATTAGTACGACTCCTGTGCATTTTGTTACACGATATTTTATTCTAAATTAATTTCAATAATTAGATGCATAAATCGATTAGTTATAACTGCATTAGTTCCGCTTTCTGTTTCTACGAGCGAAGTAAACTAGCGAAACAATCGGGATAGTTTAGTTTGTTGTTAATTAGATATTGTGGTTTATAATTCTCTTTCTTTGTAATAATTCACCATCAAATTGACAAATTTACTGTAGCTGTCCATGCCGTCTTTCTGTTGATTAATTTTTAAAAAGTTGTCATAAAAAGCATGAAAAGCGGTTTCAATTGGAGTTTCATATTGTTTCCAAAATTCGCGGCTTTCTTTATAATTTTTTAAAATTCCCGGATGAACAGTTTTAAGTAACTGATCCAGAACTTTTTCGTTCCGCACCTGCCAATTTCCTAAACAATACCGCAAAGCGATACTGTAACCAGAATACTGAATATACAGATTGTCATTTTTAATTGAAGACATAAAGCCTATAAAATTACATTCACTCTCACTGGCATAACCCATCTGATGTGCCATTTCATGATTGGCAGTCATAGGGAAGCTGTACATTGGTCCCAAATAATTTACCTGTGCTTCATTTGTAAACGGATTCAGATAACCGCCAAAACCCATATAAGTCAGCGGCAGACTGAAAAGGGATTTCTTGATGCTCAAATTGGAATAAGTAAAAAAATCATATTCTTTAGCCAGTTTTGTATATCCGTTTTGGTTCATTTCAAAAACCTGATTTTGAGAATAGGGGAAAACTACTTTCAAACTGTTGTTTTTTGTGATTTGTTTTTGAACGGCATTCGTTTTTGCAATTAACTTTTTGGTAAATGCTAATAAATCGGCATCAGTATAATCTCTTTCAATATTCATTTTTTCGAATAATGGTTCACGGTAATAATTCAGTGCCCAAAGAATGTGAAAGAAAAAATAAAACACCGAAAGTGCACTCAAAACCATTAATAGATTGTTTTTCCATTCCTGCTTCCATGATTTTCTTTTTTTCCAAAACCATTTCAAAGCAAATAAAATCAGAATAAAATAAATACAGTCGCCCACCGAGAATGGAATTTTGCCTAAAATGATTCTCGAAAATTTAGAAATGTAAACATAAAATCCGTTGCTGTATAAATGTTCTATGAATTCTGGAAAAAAATGTATGATTTTCAGAATCAGGATTTGAATTAATAAGAATAAGGGGAGAATATAACTGCGTTTCATTTTTTATAAATTGTATTTGTAAAGAAACAAATTTTGGATGATTATTTAATGTTTCTGATTCTCAAAATAAATAGTCAATAGATTTAAAATAAATCAAAACTTTTATAAAATTAGCTTTGGGAGTTTGTAACTTTGAAGCTTGTAAATGTTAAACTTCAAACAAAAAATAAATGAGTCAAGAGATAAGAAATCTAGAACCGAAAGCACTTTGGAACAAATTTGCCGATTTGAATGCAGTACCTCGTCCTTCTAAAAAGGAAGAACGTGTAATTGAGTTTATGAAAGACTTTGGTGCTAATTTAGGACTAGAAACTTTTGAAGATGAAATCCGTAACGTCATTATCCGCAAACCTGCTACTGCAGGAATGGAAAACAGAAAAGCTTTGGTTTTGCAGGGGCATTTGGATATGGTACATCAAAAAAATGCCGATACGGTTTTTGATTTTGATACTCAGGGAATCGATATGTATGTAGATGGTGACTGGGTTCGTGCCCGCGGAACGACTCTTGGTGCTGATAATGGTCTTGGAGTGGCCACGATTATGGCTATATTGGAGAGTAAGGACATTCCGCATCCGGCTATTGAAGCTTTGTTTACGATTGATGAAGAAACAGGAATGACCGGTGCTTTAAATTTGCAGGGAGGTATTCTTAAAGGTGATATTTTATTGAATCTAGATACCGAAGAAGATGATGAAATAGGCATTGGATGTGCCGGAGGAATTGATGTCACTGCCACTGCTGAGTATGATGAAGAGGAAACTCCTGAAGGTTCTGTCGGGTATACGATTAAAGTAAAAGGATTGAACGGCGGACATTCAGGAATGGATATTCATAAAGGATTGGGCAATGCCAATAAAATTATGAACCGTTTGTTATTTGACGGTTTTGATAATTTTGGACTTCAGATTGCCGAAATCAACGGGGGAAGTCTTCGCAACGCAATACCGCGTGAGAGCACTGCAAAAGTAATTATCGCTTCAGTTTATGATGAAGCTTTTGTTTTCGATATGCAGCAGATCGTTAATGAAATCAAAGCGGAGTTTCAAACTACGGAACCGAATCTGGAAGTAGTTTTCGAAAAATTAGATTCAGTTCCAGCAGCTGTAATGCCTCCGATAGCTCAGTTTTATTTTGTCCGTTCTATGTATACGGCACACAATGGAGTGTATAGAATGAGTGCCGATTTTGATAATCTGGTTGAAACTTCAAATAATATTGCGAAAGTAGAAGTAGGCGGAGGGAAGTTCTCTGTGAAATGTTTGACACGTTCTTCTGTGGAATCGTCCAAATTTGATTTAGCAAATGCTTTGCGGTCTGCTTTTGAATTAATGGGATGTGAAGTAGAATTTTCAGGATCTTATCCAGGCTGGTCGCCAAATCCAAAGTCTGAAATATTGGACATCTTGGTTTCTATTTATGAAAAACAAAATGGTGAAAAACCAAATGTTGCGGCTTGTCACGCTGGTTTAGAATGCGGTATTTTAGGAATAAATTATCCTGATATGGATATGATTTCTTTTGGACCAACAATTCATGGCGCCCATTCACCAGATGAAAGAGCAAGTATTTCTTCGGCTCAAAAATATTGGAAATTTGTATTGGAAATTCTTTCAAATATACCAGTTAAATAAGTATTCAGTGTTCAGTTAAAAAAAACAATGTTCAGTTAAAAAAAACAGTACTCAGTTAAAACTAACTAAGCACTGTTTTTTACTGAATACTAATTTTAGTCCCTTTTCGGGTTGTTTTTCTTTTCTCTTTTAGCTTCCTTTTTTTCTTTTGCAGTTTTAACAGGCTCTTTTTTGACTGTTTTCTTTGCGTCTTGACCTTTTGACATAACTACTATATTTTGATTGTTTTTTATAAAATTATTATAGTAAAGATAACATTTTTGAATCTAAATTCAATTTTAAAAGCCCAAAAACTAGTGTTAAATCCTAATTAATTAATCGCTGGTCAGTTATTGTTTTTTCTTTAAAAACAGCAGTAAACCCAATACGCTAATTACCAAAATAATTAATGCTGCCATAACCATGGTTAAGTCACGAATGTTTTTGCCTGCCCAATCCATAAACAAAAATTTGTGAAATATGGCAAATGAATACCCTTCAGTAACATCTGATTTTTCGATGACAGCAGCCAGTCTTGAAGCAGCGGTTTCAATAAAGTATGTAGTTTTTTCAGGCGTGTCGTAAGCTAATTTTATAACAGGTAAACGTTTATTAGCAAAGCCATATTCTCGGCTTTCAAATTCAGTTATTGTTTTGGTTTCTAATAAAACTGCTTTTTCAAGATTTGGTTTACTTTCAGTATCGCTGTCCATTTCACAACAGGCAGGTTTACTAGTATTTGGGTCGCTAAAATACAATGCAAGAAATTTAGCGTATTCTAAATCGAGGTTTGGTATCACTTTGTTAGTTACAGAGTTGATGTAAAGAATCTCGTTTTTTGGATTTTCCTTTTTATCCCATTTGGATTTAGAATCTGTTTTCGGGCTATTATATTTACTTTTAGATTCGGCCAATTGGGCTCTATAATATATGCTGTCGTTTAAGGCAATAATGCTTAAGTTTTCTAATCGATTCCAGTCTAAATGAATTTCGTTGCTTGATGTTGAAAGATCCTTCGTTTCGAAAACTGGTTCATAGACCATTTTGTCAAGTGTATATGGCTTCCATTTGGTTGTGGCGTGATATGCTCCGCTAAAAGCAAAAGTCAAAGTAAATAGTGAAACCCAGATTCCGATTTGACGATGGTACCTGCGCAGGCCTTTTTTAGGATTCAGATTATCAGTTTTTCTGAATTGTTTCCAAAACAAGCCATATATTACAATACCGCTTACAGCAGAAAAGAAGATAATCGAAAGAAATAAAATCATAAAAACGATACGAACACTATTGTTACTAATAGCATCTACAAAAGACCAATTGTGAAAAGTATCGAAAAACCAAATAAAGGCCTGTCTTGATTTTGGGTTATACGTTGCCAATTTACCAGAAGCAGTTTCTACGTACACTTCCATCCCGTCAGGACGGTTAAAAGTTGTTTTGTAAACTGGCAAATAGCGGTTGATGTATTTGTATTGCGAAGTAAACTCATTTACTACATCTGTTTTTTTAATCGGACTTTTTTGATCGTCCAGAAAATAACGTGAAAGCCAATGAGCGTATTTTTGATCTCCGTTTTCTAGTTTTTTTGCGTTTGTTGCATTGAAATATTCAAGTTCGCCTTTTACTGTTTTTACCTGATAAAATACTGATTTATCAAAAGATACAATTCTGAAATTTTTAAATTCGGTTATATTGTTTTTGTCTAAAACTTCTTGAATGGAAAATGTCAGCTGTGATTTATCAATTGGTTTTACATTAAGGCGTTCATTGGCAATTTCAGGTTTGAAAAAATGCGCCATAAACGGATGCATTAATCCGGATAATGTCCAGAAAATAACCGGGATTATAGTAATGATTCCAATAATACGATGCCAGGAATATATTTTCTGTTTAATTTTTTTTACGAATTTAGAATCTTTCTTTTTTGAAGATTTTCCTTCTTTTGGTGTATTGTTCATTGTATTTTATTTTTTTAACCACAGATTTAAATGATTTAATGTGTTTTTATTCAATCTGTGGCTGATTTTTATTATTTTCTGAACGAAAAATTATATTGTAATCCAATCAAAAATGTTCTTGGAGCAGCTGCGGTATAAGTGGGCTGTGAACTTGTCGTATTTGCTCTTGAAACATTATACGCATACAATTTATCGGTTATATTTATTATGTTTCCATAAATTTCGATTCCTTTCCATTCATAACCGGCTCTGAAGTTAAAAATATCATATCCTGCATATTTTACGGTATTGATTTGGTCTTGGTAATAATTTCCAACCGACTGCCATTCCAATGAGGTTCTGAATTTTGGAAACCAATTTGGATAATAACTGATTTCAGAGTTTCCAGACCATCTTGGGGCTTGAGGCATTTCTTTTGCGTTCACGTTTTGCAAAGCATCTGCCGGGCTGTCTGAAATTTTAAAATCAATAAAAGTATGTTCGGCGACTGTTCCGCCAAAACGAATATTCAATTGATTGGATAACAGTCTGTAGTTTCCTCCAAATTCCACTCCTTTGTGTCTTGTTTCTCCGGCTGAACGATAGTCTGTTGAATTATCAGGTAAGCGAACATTCAGTAATTCATTTTTACCTTCCATGTAATAAACGGCATAATCAAAGTTTAATTTGCCTTCCAATAATGCTAACCAGCCTCCAATTTCATAATTATTGAAAGTTGCTGGTTCCAAATTATAATAGAATTCCGCTGGTTTTCCTGTTGTTCCTCCAGTGCCCGGTTTGGCTCTAAATATAGAAGTGATTGCCGGAGGAGCAAATCCTTGTGCATAGTTTGCATAAATTCCGGTATAGTGAACTGGATTATAGTTGGCTCCAGCCTTGAAAGTGGATTTGTCGTATATTTTAGTCCCGGTAGAATTATCTAATGCATTGTTGTAATCGACTTTTAAATTATCGTAGCGGGTTCCAGCAGTTACAATCAATTTTTCGATAGGGTTGAAACTCATCTGTGCATAAAATGCTTTGTTGAAGATGTCTGCAGTATAGTCAGATAATTTTATATCAGGGCGTTCTGCAGTAATTTCATAATGATCCACAGTTTGTTTTCCTGATGTTCCCGGATTTAGATAGGCTTTCATTTCCAGTAAATAAGCCCAGTAGTCAACAGGGGAATAATCGTATAAGGCACCACCAACAATTTTTGTGTTTAAAAAATTAATTTTTTGTGTGTGCTGTCCAATGGCTCCGTAGCTTTTGAAATTATTGGAGTTGACTTCGCCAGTTGCTGTTGTTGGTTTTACTGTAGAACTCCATTTGATTCCGTATGATGGATTTTGTCCTAATTTATTGTCTCTATGATAGATTGTAATATAACTGCTGGCATTGTCATTCCAATCATGTTCTAAGGTTAATCGGGTTCTCAAAGCATCCGATTTTCTATAGGTAAAATCGGTGGTGCTTTTATAGGTTCTATTATAAAAAGCTTCTTCATTTACACTGCCGCTCATATCGGAATAGTATTTTCCCCACATCGTATTGCTGATTAATCGTGTCTTATCACTGATATTATAATCAACCCTAACGTTAAGATTATCTTTATTATAATCAGAGTAGGTCATCCAGCCGTTTTCCTGTAAACTGGAAATTCCTGCAATATGAAAAGCAACTTTGCCTATTGTTGCTCCGCCAGCAGCCTGGATTCTTTTATAGCCCCATTGGTCTGCCTGGATTCCAAATTTGAACTCCGGATTTATTGAAGGTTTAACTGAAATTAAATTGATAGTTCCGCCTACAGCTTCAGGGCCATATAAAGAGGATACCGGTCCTTTGACAACTTCAATATTTTGAAGATTGAATTGGTTGATTTCCAATAAAGCATTGTGGTTAAAAATTCCCATCGGGCGAATAGGTAATCCATCTTCGAGATACAAATAGTAGGCGTTTGTTGTCATAGGCTGACGAATGGACATCGAGTGCTGTTCATTGCCGAGATTTACCATCAGTACTCCTGGTGTTTTATTTATGATTTCATAAGCTGCAACGGCTTTGGTTTCGTTAATGGTTTTGGCAGTCAGTTTGCTTACTGCAGAAGGAGTTTCTTTTCGTAAAGTTGCTGAACGGTTTGCGGTAACGAAAACATTTTCAAGTGTTTCAGTTTTTGTAGAATCTTTTTCGGTTTTGTTTTGTGCAATAGTAATTTGTCCCATTACTAAAAGGGAAAATAATATTTTTTTCATTTTAATTTATATAAATATAGGATAATGACAATTGTTTCATTGGCTTTAAGCCAATGAAAGAGTTTCCAAATAATTTGAAAAGTGTAATTAGAATTTATATAAAAAAGGAGGGAGGACGAAAGTTGGATAAAACAACCGCAATTGGTTTTCCGTCAAAATGAAAATAATTCTTTTGAGAAATAAAAGAGGAATTTGTTATAAAAGTTACGGCAGTTTCTAAAGTGTTTTGAATGTAAATCAGCTCTGTTTTTTCTTTCAGATTGTTTTGCATCTCTTTTTCGTTGTCGTCAAATTGTTTTAAACTTTTTTTAAGTTCACAATTTCCATTACATGTATTGTTGGCTACTTTTCTTTGAATACAAATGGTTTTAGCAATCTCGTCTTGGTTGATTTTGAATTTGGCATAAATAATGATGTTTCCAAAAGAAGGAAGCAACAGTATGGATGAAAGTAATATGACGAAAAATTGTTTCAGACTATCTTAAATTTTAATGCAAAAATAAGATATATTTTTAAGATAATTTTGTCTTTTAATAAAAAATCCCCAACTACTTTCGTAATTGGGGATTCAGATTAACCGGTTTTATATTTAAGAAACTAAAACCCAGGCACCGCTTGCGATTAAACTTTCGGCTTTCTTGTATTTTAATTCCTGTGTCTGTCCGTTAGCTACATTTTGGATCGTTACTGTATCATTACGGTTTATTTTTGGCTGGTCACGAACGATAGTTTCAGTAACTTGGCGCTGCTGTGTTTCTCCTGCCTCACGATTGGAATTTTCGCTGTTTGGAATTTCGTCTTTACTTAATTTGTAATCTTCCACTTGGCGCTCAATTTTGGCTTCTTCAATAACAGGAGCATTTTGAGCAGGTAAATCACCTTTGAACAAGAATGAAATTACCTCTTTGTTTACATTGTCAAGCATGCCACGGAACAAGTTGAACGCTTCCAATTTATAAATAAGCAATGGATCTTTTTGTTCGTGAACAGCCAATTGAACTGATTGTTTCAATTCATCCATTTTACGTAAATGTTTTTTCCAAGCTTCGTCAACGATAGACAGAGTGATATTCTTTTCGAAATCGGCAACCAATTGATTTCCTTCTGTTTCGTATGCTTTCTTCAAATCAGTTACAACATTGAACATTTTTATTCCATCAGTAAACGGAACTACGATGCGTTCAAAATGATTGTTTCTGTCTTCGTAAACATTTTTGATAATAGGGAATGCTTCTCTGGCACTTCTTTCTGTTTTTTGAGTATAAAATTCGAGAGCAGCTTTGTATAGTTTTCCTGTAATCTCAATTTCAGTCAGTTTAGTGAAATCGTCTTGAGATACTGGTGATGTGAATGAGAAATTACGAATAATTTCGAATTCAAAATCTTTAAAACTGTTTTTAGCTTTGCTTTCATCTACAATCACTTCACAGGTATCATAAAGCATGTTGGCGATATCCAGTTTCAAACGCTCCCCAAATAAAGCATGGCGGCGGCGTTTGTAAACTACTTCACGCTGCGCATTCATTACGTCATCATATTCTAATAAACGTTTACGAACACCAAAGTTGTTTTCTTCTACTTTTTTCTGAGCGCGTTCGATAGATTTGGTCATCATAGAATGCTGAATAACTTCACCTTCCTGTAGTCCCATTCTGTCCATAACTTTGGCTACTCTTTCAGAACCAAATAAACGCATCAGGTTATCTTCAAGAGAAACATAAAACTGAGAACTTCCAGGATCTCCTTGACGACCAGCACGACCGCGTAACTGACGGTCTACACGACGTGAATCGTGACGCTCTGTACCTACAATTGCCAAACCTCCTGCAGCTTTCACTTCTGGAGTCAATTTAATATCGGTACCACGGCCTGCCATATTGGTTGCGATAGTAACTACACCTGCTTTACCAGCTTCCTCAACGATTTGAGCCTCTTGCTTGTGCATTTTTGCATTCAAAACGTTGTGTGTAACACCTCTCATTTTAAGCATACGGCTTAATAATTCGGATATTTCAACCGATGTTGTACCAATAAGTACCGGTCTTCCAGCTTTTGATAATTCAGTTACATCTTCGATAACGGCGTTGAATTTTTCACGGGTAGTTTTATAGATATAATCTTCTTTGTCTATTCTGGCAATTCCACGGTTTGTTGGAATTTCAACAACATCCAGTTTGTAAATTTCCCAAAGTTCGCCAGCTTCAGTTACGGCAGTTCCTGTCATACCAGCCAATTTGCTGTACATTCTAAAATAGTTCTGTAATGTAACTGTTGCAAATGTTTGTGTAGCTGCCTCAATTTTTACGCTTTCTTTTGCCTCAATTGCCTGGTGCAATCCGTCTGAGTAACGACGGCCATCCATAATACGGCCTGTCTGCTCATCTACAATCATGATTTTGTTATCCATGATTACATATTCTACATCCTTTTCAAAAAGAGTATATGCTTTCAAAAGCTGTGTAAGGGTGTGAATACGCTCGCTTTTTACTCCAAAATCCTGGAACAAACGCTCTTTTTCTTCAGCTTCAGCATCTTTGTCTAATTTTTTCTTTTCAATGGCAACAATTTCGGTTCCAATATCCGGAAGTACGAAAAAGTTAGAATCAGTATCTCCTGAAAGGAATTTGATACCATTATCAGTTAAGCTTACCTGATTATTTTTTTCTTCAATTACAAAATACAGCGCCTCGTCCACTTTTGGCATTTCGCGGTTGTTGTCCTGCATGTATTGATTTTCGGTTTTTTGAAGCAACTGCTTAATTCCTTCTTCACTCAAAAATTTAATTAAGGCTTTGTTTTTTGGTAAACTTCTATACGCTCTTAATAATAAGAAACCGCCATCTTTTGTGTTTCCTTCTTTGATTAATTTTTTTGATTCGGCAAGAAAACCATTCGCTAATTGACGCTGCAAGGCTACCAGATTTTCAATTTTTGGCTTCAATTCATTGAATTCATGACGATCTCCCTGTGGAACTGGTCCTGAAATAATAAGAGGTGTACGGGCATCATCAATTAAAACCGAATCGACCTCATCGACAATGGCAAAATTGTGTTTTCTCTGAACTAAATCTTCAGGAGAATGCGCCATGTTATCTCTTAGGTAATCAAATCCGAATTCGTTATTGGTACCATAAGTAATGTCAGCATTATAAGCATTTCTTCTTCCTTCGGTACTAGGCTGGTGATTGTCGATACAGTCAACAGTCAATCCGTGAAATTCGAATAGAGGAGCTTTCCATGTGCTGTCACGTTTTGCTAAGTAATCATTCACTGTTACCAAATGTACTCCGTTTCCAGTCAAGGCATTTAAGTATAAAGGCAGAGTTGCCACTAATGTTTTTCCTTCTCCTGTCTGCATCTCGGCAACTTTACCTTCGTGCAGTACCATTCCGCCAATTAATTGTACGTCATAGTGAATCATATCCCAGGTAATGTCTTTTCCGGCTGCATTCCATTTGTTAGCCCAGACAGCATTGTCTCCTTCAAGGGTAATATAGCTTTTTGAAGCTGAAAGTTCTCTGTCTTTTGCTGTAGCAGTAACAGTTATTTGTGAGTTTTCTTTGAAACGTCTTGCAGTTTCCTTAACTACAGAAAAAGCTTCTGGAAGAATTTCCATCAGTGTTTTTTCAGAGATATCATAAGCTTCTTTTTCAAGAGCATCAATAGCAATATAAATATCTTCGCGTTTGTCAATATCTTCAATGCTGTCTACTTCCAGTTTAAGAGAAGCAATTTTAGCATCTTTTTCGGCACGGGCCTGTTTTATTTTTTCTTTAAAAAAAACGGTTCTGGCTCTTAATTCGTCATGTGACAAAGCTTGTAAAGTGCTTTCAAAAGTCTTTATTTTATTTAAATACGGCTGTAAAGCTTTTACGTCTTTCTCGGATTTATCTCCAACAAAGATTTTAATAATACTGTTTATGAAACTCATGATCTGTTTTTATTTCTATTTAATATATCTGCGTAAATTTAAACAAAAAAAAAGCCTCTTTTGAGACTTTTTCTTGGTTTACTTTTTAATATTCATCCTCGTTCCAAAGATAATCTTCGTCAGTTGGATAATCTGGCCAAATTTCTTCCATTGATTCATATATCTCGCCTTCATCCTCAATTGATTGAAGGTTTTCTACCACTTCTAATGGAGCACCGGCTCTAATAGCGTAGTCAATAAGTTCGTCTTTGTTCGCAGGCCACGGTGCATCGCTTAAATATGATGCTAATTCTAATGTCCAATACATATCTATCGATTTAGTTTTGTGCAAAAATAAATTTTTTACTGAAAAAGACAAGTAAAAAACGATTTATTTTTTGTAAAGTTAAGAACGTATTAACGATTGCTGATTTTTGATTTATGACTAACGATTTTTGATTTTAAATTTAATATCAAAAATTGTTAATTTTCAGTTTGAAATCCTATTTCCTAGGTATCCATTTTACTTCATCAGCGTTTAAATCAAATGACAACTTTCGTGCCAATACAAAAAGATAGTCAGAAAGTCGGTTTAAGTATTTAATTGCTATTTCGGCAACTGGCTCATTATGACTTAAATGTACAGCTAAACGTTCGGCACGCCGGCAAACGCATCTTGTTATATGACAATATGACACTGTTTGATGTCCGCCTGGTAGAACGAAATGAGTCATTGGCGGGAGCACTTCTTCCATTGTGTCTATCTCTTTCTCTAAATATTCGATATCAGTTTCGGTTATTCCAAGTTTTTTTAAGCGGAGTTCACCGTTTTTCATGATTTCTTTTTCCGGCGGAGTAGCCAGAATTGCACCAATGGTAAAAAGCCTGTCCTGTATTTCAATTAACACATCTTTGTAATGGCTGTTTATTTCCTGATCGCGAATAAGCCCGATATAGGAATTTAATTCGTCGACGGTTCCGTAACTTTCAATGCGGGCGTGGTCTTTTGGTACACGGGTACCGCCAAAAAGAGCAGTTGTTCCGCCATCTCCGGTTTTTGTATATACTTTCATTTAATTTTAGATTTTAGATCTTTGATTTTAGATTCTTAATCTGAATTCTAAAATCAGAAATCTGCAATTATTTTGTTGTATCAGTTTCAATAAGACCGTCTCTCAAACGAATGACTCTGTGTGCATAAGCTGCGATTTCTTCTTCGTGAGTTACTAATATAACGGTGTTTCCCTGAGCATGAATATCACCAAAAAGTTTCATGATTTCCAATGAAGTTTTGCTGTCAAGATTTCCTGTTGGCTCATCAGCAAGTATAATAGAAGGTTTGTTGACTAATGCGCGGGCTATCGCAACACGCTGACGCTGTCCTCCTGATAATTGATTGGGCTGGTGATCCATCCTGTCAGCAAGATTCACTTGGTTAAGAACTTCGGTGGCGCGTACAGTCCGTTCGGATTTTGAGTGGCCTGCATAAATCATCGGCAATGCTACATTATCAAGAGCAGTTGTTCTTGGCAAAAGATTGAATGTCTGGAAAACAAAGCCAATTTCTTTATTTCTAATTTCGGCCAATTCATCATCTTTCATGTGGCTGACATCTTTTCCATTCAAAACATAGCTGCCGGATGTTGGTGTGTCTAAGCATCCCAATAAATTCATTAATGTAGATTTTCCTGATCCTGAAGGTCCCATTAAGGCTACGTATTCCCCCTTATTAATTTCCAGATCAATACCTTTTAATACATAAACGATTTCGTTTCCTAGTACAAAATCTCTTTTGATATTTGTAATTTTTATAAGCGGGTTTTTCATTAGAATTTAGATTGCTTTGCCAGTTCGTCCCAAGGACTCGTGTGCAGATTATTGATTTTGTTTTTAAAAGTACAAAAGACTTTTTAATTTATCATAAGTAGCATTTGATCGCTTTTTGTTACAGTTTATTGAATGTAATATTATTGACTAAGCACAATAGAAATCGATATTACAATTTCATAAATCAGAGTACTTATTTCTGTAATTCAAATATAAATTAAGTAAGTAAATAATGATTAAAATTTATAAAAAACGTATTTTAACGATTTTTTAATTAATTTTAACGATATTTTTTAGCCTGTTTTGATTTTTATATTGTAGATTTACGTCATAAAAGTTTTAAGTTTTGTGTGCTAGTTATTAAGAATTCAAATTTTTGATAATAGCTGTCAGTACTTTTTGACTATTTGCATAGTTAAATTTAGCAATAAGGTTGAGAGGTTAAGTTATTTTAAATAAAAAGACAGTCATGGGGGTGACTGTCTTTTTTTATTTAAAATGCTCGTTATATATTATCAAATAAGAATTAGTCTGATATTTTGTAGATTTTGGTAATGTCTTTTAATATTTCTGTAAAATTGATGTCTAGGTCTATCAATCTGCCTGAGTGAATATCAAATACCCATCCGTAAACTTTTAAACCTCTTTCTCTGAATGCTTTTTGCACTTCGGCAGTTTTAATAACGTTAATGCATTGTTCCTGAACGTTTAGCTCTACCAGTTTTTTGTATTTTTCTTCGTCATCCGTAATGGCATCAAGGGTTCTTCTATGGATTCGATACACATCTCGAATGTTTCTAAGCCACGGATTCAGTATTCCCAAATCAGATTGCTGCATGGCCGCATGAACACCGCCACAGCCATAATGCCCGCAGACTACAATATGATTTACTTTTAAATGAACAACTGCATAATTAATAACCGACATAGAATTCAAGTCAGTATTGGGAACCATATTGGCAATATTCCGGTGCACAAAAACTTCTCCAGGTTCCAGCCCCATAAGCTCTTCGGCTGAAACCCGGCTGTCCGAACAACCGATGTAGAGAAATTCGGGTGATTGTCCTTTTCCTAGTTTTTTAAAATAATCTTCGTCGATCTGGAGCTGTTTAATTATCCAATTTCGGTTGTTTTCAAAAATTTGTTTGATATCCATGAAGTGATTTTTTTGATTTTTTAAAGTATAAAGCTAGGTTCGTATTATGAAATGCTGTTTGGGCTGCTCGTACCTGAAAAATACCAGTCCCCATTGAAAAGTATCAATGCTTACGGTAACCTTTTGATGATTCATTATAATTTCCCAGGCTTCCTCCATTTCGGCAGACCAGTGAATGTCATCAAAAATCCAGACGGTTTCATTGGTTATTGTTGGCAATAATAATTCAAAGTATTCTAATGTCGCTTTTTTGGAATGATTTCCGTCAAAGTAGATAAGTCGAAAGTCGAAAGCCGAAAGTTGAAAATCACCTAAATAATTATTGAATTTGGTTACCACAGAATTTATACTGTTTAAACCAAATTGTTTAAATTGATTTTTTGCAATTGCCATTGTATTTGGACAGCCTTCTAATGTTGTAATAGACGCTTGCGGATTTCCCAAAGACAGGGCAGAAGTGGCAAGCCCTAGTGAAGTTCCAATTTCCAATATAGTTTCGGGCTGGAAATAATTAATTATTCGATATAATAACTGTGCTCGCTTTGCAGAAATACCAGCAGTTTTTGCTATTTGGGCAATCTGTCTGGCATTAGATTTAAAAACCCGTGAACCTGCCCCAAAATCAGTTACTTCGATAGTGTTTTTATTCTGCAAAAGCGAATTTCTATATTCTTTTAAAACTTCATATTCGGGTTTTGGTTTATTGTCATAAAAACATTTGGTCAATAGAGAAAAAACAAATGGAGAATGTACGGCATGTTCATTCTTGGAGTGCCAAAGGAATTTTATATAAGATTTGATCTGAAAAAGCATAGCAACAAAGATACTCAGAGAATTTTAAACAAACACGAATTTCAAGAATTGACACGAATTTTATTTAAACAAACACAGATTTTACAAATTATTTTTAAGATTTTAATTTATGCTAATGCGTGAAATTCGTGTTCTAATTTTTCGATATGCTTTTTAATTCGTGAAATTCATGTATTAAAACTATCTTTGCGCCCTTGTAAATTACCTGGGAACCGCAATGAATTTTTATGATGACGAAGGAAGCAATCGAACCTAAAACTGCAATAACATTGGAAGAAATTAACCAATGCATTGCTGTTTTGACTGAATTAAATACTGATACCGATCAGATTTTTGAAATCCCGAAAGAACAGCGTACTGCTTTAATCAAAGTGGCAGGTCAATTTGCCCGTCCGGATCGCGATGAGTTAATCCGGAGGAAAAAAGAAGGAAAGGCTGTTGCCAAACGGAAACAGGAAAAGAGGGACAGAACGGCCCGCAAGGAAACCGGAATTCGTTCGGCTCGCGAAGCCAGTGTATTTGTGGCTCCCAAATTGTTAGGGATGAAAGATCTTGCCAATAAAGAGCAATTAGAGCTGGAAACACCCAGAAAATGTTATGTATGCAAAACGGAATTTACCAAAATGCATCATTTTTACGACACGATGTGTACGGATTGCGGTGATTTTAACTATGCCAAACGTTTTCAGACAGCCGATGTAAAAGGGCAGATTGCAGTGATTACAGGCTCCCGCCTAAAAATTGGTTATCATATCACACTGATGCTTCTGCGGGGTGGTGCAACGGTAATTGCTACGACCCGTTTCCCCGTAGATTCGGCTTTGCGGTTTTCCAAAGAAGATGATTTTATGGAATGGGGACACCGCCTGAAAATTCACGGATTGGATCTGCGTCATATTCCGAGTGTGGAGATCTTCTGCAATTTTATAGAACAGAAATACGGGCGACTGGATATTCTGATTAATAATGCAGCACAGACGGTGAGACGTCCTGCTGGTTTTTATACGCATTTGATGGAAAATGAGGAACTTCCGATTGGTTCTTTGCCACAAGATGCGCAGGAATTATTACTGGATCATACCAATTGTCTCGATGAATTAAAAGTGCTGACTTCGGGAGCTTCTTCCAATCAGAATATGCCGGTAACCTGGCATGGTCCTGAACCAGGAATTGGTCTGCGGGCTTCCGCCAAATTGTCGCAGATTCCTTATTCATTTGATAATGCATTAGTTGCTCAGGAAGTTTTTCCAGAAGGAGAACTTGATGCCGATTTGCAGCAGGTTGATTTGCGAAAAGTAAACAGCTGGCGATTAAAATTAGGCCAAATTGAAACCACAGAGATGATTGAAGTACAATTGGTCAATTCGGTTGCGCCTTTTGTATTGTGTAACCGTCTTTCGGAGGTGATGAAGAAAGACAATACAGGAAAAAAACATATCATTAACGTTTCGGCGATGGAAGGGAAGTTTTACCGTGATTTCAAGGAAGACCGCCATCCGCATACGAATATGGCCAAAGCCGCGCTGAATATGCTCACGCACACAGCTGCTGGTACTCTTGTGAAGGATGGAATTTTTATGAATGCCGTAGACACTGGCTGGGTAACAGACGAAGACCCGGCAGAACTGGCTAAGCGGAAACAAGAAGAACAGGATTTTCAGCCGCCATTGGATATTGTTGACGGCGCTGCGCGGGTTATGGATCCTTTGTTTGACGGGATTAATACCGGAAAACATTGGTGCGGAAAATTTTTGAAAGATTACCGTCCGATTGCTTGGTAGAGAGCTCCTTTTTTTAAAATAAATTGATTTATCTGCCAAATCTGAGTGAAATAAATAGCACGCAGATTTTTGCAGATTTTTTTATTGAAAATTCCTGTTTCTGAACTAAAGCCGAATGTTTGCACTTTTGCGTGAGGGATGGCAGTGGAGCTCTCCCGATTTTTCATCGGGAAGCGAGAACGTACAGCCCGGCCCTTGGGACACGCCATAATAAAAATACTGCAGTGGCTTGGCTGATTTATGATTTAGAACCCTTCGCCGTCATTAAAATAGAAAGTGTGTGAATCGCGTCCCAATCCGTAATTGACGATAAAATTGGTCAGCGTGTTTTTGTCGAGCAGGATTCTTAACCCAACTCCCGCGGCAGGCTGGATGTATTCTCCCAGTTTTAGGTTTCTGTCTGCATCGCTGGTGGTGGTGGCATTGGCAAATATGGTACCGCTTATCATTTGGTTTTTGGTAATCGGGAAACGGTATTCGCTTTCAAAATACATCAGGTTTGTACCTCTAAAAAGACCCTGAATATAGCCTTTTCCGCTTCGGCTGTTCTGGTCCCAGCCTATGGCAGGAAGATTCAGATAAGGCAATTGGCCATGTGCTAAGAACTGGCCGTATGCCCAAAAACCTAAAACATGCTGTTTGTTGGTTCTGCTGATGGGGATGAAATAACGGCTTTCGAGTAACATAGTACCGCTTTGGTGTTTGTTGAGATCCGTTTGAGGATTGTAACGGTAATTCATATTCAAGTACAAGCCATTGTTTGTGTTTATCAGGTTGTCTCTGGTGTCGTATATAAAATTGATGCTTACGCCATTGACAGCATAATTCCTATCACTGAAGCCGTGTTTTTTGGAATAGGTATAGTGGTAAGTGTATTTCTGATTGGCAGCATCTAAATTTTTGTCCACAATATTGCTATAGCTGTCAAAATGAATTCCTGCACCGATGAAAAATGAAGGGAAAACAGTGTAGGACGCCGTTTCATGAAACTTAAAATAGTTGTAATTCATGGGCTGTTTTATGGCATTGTAGTCAAAGTCCTGAAATTCGGCTCCCCAAGGGATAATATCAGTTCCTAAACCATAATTGGCCTGGGAAAAAACATAATAGCGAAAGTCACCGCTAAAGAACAGCCGGTCATTATTGACGTACATATTGTTTTTTAAATACGTCAGGATCTGTTTTTTGGTGCTGTAGGATGCACCGCCGGAGAGTAATGAAATTTTATTTTCGGGTTTTAGCTTAAAACTGAATTGGCTTATAAATCCCAGTGTAAATCCATTTGCGGGCTGATAACCCAAAGTAGGAAATGCGATTAAGTGATTTTTGGAATCGGGTTTGCTAATTTTTAAAGTATCTTCTTTGGTGAATAAATCGATAATAGTGCGTAAAGGGTAAAGTTTATCACCTTCTTTATTCGTTTCCTGTGAAAAAGCGGTTTGAGAAAGAAAAAGAAACAAAATGATAAAAAATATCGATTTCATATTACTTATAAAAGACATAATTAAGACTGGAATTTATCCAGAAAATAGTTTAATTGCATGATTTATAATTTTTAGCAAAACATAAAACTAAACAAAATTTCACATTTAGGTTTAACTTTTACAATAAAAGTATTTTATTATTATCAATAGATATCCGCGTTTATGTTAAGGCATGAATAACAAAAGCCACAATAGAATTAGATTCGGTTGTGGCTTTTGCTGTAGTTTTATAGGATTTATTAGTTTACGGCAATCAGTTTTACTTCAAAAATAAGAGCCGAACCTCCAGGAATTGGTCCCATTGTACTATCTCCGTATCCCAAATGTGAAGGTATCAAAAGAATAGCGCTGCCGCCTGTTTTCAAAAGAGGAATACCTTCTGTCCATCCTTTTATTACCTGGTCTAAACCAAAAGAAATTCCTTCGGGACCGCTTTGGTCAAAAACAGTTCCATCGATAAAAGAACCTTTGTAGGCTACAGTCACATTCGACGCAGCAGTAGGCTGTGTTCCTGTTCCTGGCTCGTTAATTACATAATACAAACCAGATTCGGTTTTTTCAGCCTTCAAATTATTTTTGGCAATGTAATCGGTGATTTCTTTTTCGTTTTTGGCAGCAACATCAACGGTTTCTTGTTTTACAGGTGCTGCTTTTTCTTCTTCTTCTTTGTTTTTACAGGAAATGACAAGAGTCAAGACCGCTAGGGCTGCTAATAAATGTTTCATAGAAATGTGTTAATTTTTTAGGACGCAAATATAGCAAAACCGAAAATGATTTATGCTAAAAGAAAATTCCAAATTTTATTGAAGCTTCTGGATTTAGCAAAGGCAGATTATATTCTTTGTCGTCCAGAATAAAATTATCGTTACCGCCAACTTTAAGACTTAAACCTGCCCAGGGCGAAACATAGATATTTTTGTAGATGGTGAAATTATAACCCAAACTTCCGTTTAGCAGAAAGTTGTCGAAGTTTTTTGTGGCGTTACTGCTGTCACTTTGAATATCACTTTTCCAATAAACGGGTCCTCCGCCAATCCACCAGCCAATCCAGCTGTCTTTTAAAAAACGATCCAAAATAATGGCATACGCTTTTATGTGATGATCGGTAAAACCGTCTTTGGTCACAAAATTGGGTTTGTTGACATCTGCAAAAAGGGCTCTTCCGCGCCATTTGTCCTTACCGATCAATCCCGCACCAAAATAACCTCCGGTGGCGTAGGGCAAAACATCGAGTTCGATTCCGAAATTCCATTTATGGGTTGTGTCAGTTCCGTTTGTAGATTGAGCTTGTATTTGCATCGAAATGGCAATAAAAACAAGAAGTAATATTTTTTTCATGGATGAGGTTGTGAGGTAATTTTGATCTGTAATTGTTACTGTTTCAAAAGTACATTTTTGTCTTTAAATAGGTAATGACTTTTATCATAAAGAAAAAACCACAACGGAGTTAGGTTCTGTTGTGGTTTTTTTTATTTGAATAAATCAGAATGTGATCCGGTTCTATCCAAGTAAATGATTCTGTTTATATCGTCTTGTTTCCAAATTAAGAGCCAATCGGGTTTTATATGGCATTCCCAAAATCCTGAATAATTACCACTCAGAATGTGTGGTTTGTTTTTTGGAGGAAGTTCCCCATTTAGGATCAAAAGGTTCACTATATTTTCCAATAATTCTAAATTCCAATTTCTTTTCTTGCAAAGTTTTGCATCTTTTTTAAATTGACCGGAATATTCTAAACTGTAACTCATTTAGAAAAAATCTGTTGCATCATATCTTTTGCACTGTCGGCTTTTGTTAGACCAATACCTTTGTCTGTTTTCGCCATTGATTTCAAAGTTGTTTCGTTTGGCGTTTTTGATTTTGACCTAGTTCTAGTTTTTGTTGGAGTCTCAGTGACTTTTACACCCAATTGCAAAGCAAGTTCCTTTAATAAAGAAATTTTTTTGGCAGATGTGCTATCCAATATCAAAGTCATAATTTCTTGTTTTAGAATTATAAAGAATAACAAAGATACAAAAAACGCAATAGAATTAAATTCAGTCGCTTATTTTGTTAGGGGTTCTTGTTGCTATTGGATTGAAAAACAAATTCTAACCGAATTTTTGATTGCTTTTGTTTGTTGGTACTGAAAAGATTTCCGCACTATTGCGGACTGAACACTAAAATTATCCCTCCATCTTTGCACTCAATTCAAACCATCGTTCCTCTTTATTCTCAATTTTTTTGATAATGTTTTCCAGTTCTTTGGCTTTCTTTTCAATGTCGGCATCGGCTACTTTTCCTTCGGAAAATAATTGCTCGATTTTGGCTTTGTCCAATTCCAAATCCTTGATTTCGCGCTCAATTTTTTGGTATTCCTTTTGCTCGTTAAAAGTCAGGTTTCCGGTTGGATTGTTCTGTTTCCAGTCTTTCTTTTCGGCTTTGTTTTCCTCTTTTTGGGCAACATCGGCACTGTCTTCATATGCTCTGAAATCGGAGTAATTTCCCGGGAAGGTTTCAATTTCTCCCTGACCTCTGAAAACGAATAACTGATCCACGATTTTGTCCATAAAATAACGGTCGTGCGAAACCACTACCAAACATCCAGGATAATCTAAAAGGAAACTTTCCAAAACGTTCAAGGTCACAATGTCCAAATCATTCGTTGGTTCATCCAGAATCAAAAAGTTTGGGTTCTGAATCAAAACGGTACATAAATACAAACGTTTCAATTCGCCACCGCTCAATTTTTCGACATAATCGTATTGTTTTTTTGCATCAAAAAGAAAACGTTCCAACAATTGTGAAGCCGAAATGATTTTTCCTTTCGTCAGCGGAATAAATTCCCCAAATTCTTTGATGACATCAATCACGCGTTGACCGGGTTTTGGGTCAATACCTGCTTGGGTGTAATAGCCTATTTTGATGGTGTCTCCCACAACCACTTTTCCGCCGTCAAGAGGTATGGTTCCAGTCAAAAGATTCAGGAAAGTAGATTTACCAGTTCCGTTTTTACCAATAATCCCGATGCGTTCGCCACGCTGAAAATCATAACTGAAATTATCCAGAATAACGCGATCCTTGAATTTTTTGGAAAGTTTGTGAAGCTCGATAATCTTGCTTCCCATTCGCTCCATATTGATTTCGAGTTCCACTTTATTCTCTCGACGACGACTTTGCGCTTTTTCCTTAATCACATAAAAATCATCCTGACGCGATTTCGATTTGGTGGTTCGCGCTTTCGGCTGACGGCGCATCCATTCCAATTCTTTCACGAATAGGTTTTGGGCTTTGTCCACGCTGGCATTTTCGGAGGCAATTCGCTCTTCTTTTTTCTCTAAATAATAAGAATAATTTCCTTTGTATTGGTATAGTTGCCCGTTATCCAGTTCGATAATTTCATTGCAGACACGTTCCAAAAAGAAACGGTCGTGCGTTACCATAAACAGCGTAATGTTTTCTTTGGCAAAATAACTTTCCAGCCATTCAATCATTTCCAAATCCAAGTGGTTTGTCGGCTCGTCGAGAATCAACAAGTCGGGGCGGTTAATCAGAATGATGGCAAGCGACAAACGTTTTTTCTGTCCTCCCGAAAGACTTTTGACTTTCAGTTTGAAGTCTTCCAACTTCAATTTGAATAAAATTTGTTTGTATTGCGTTTCAAAATCCCAAGCGTTGTGACGATCCATTGCGTCGAAGGCTTTTTGGTAGGCTTCCTCGTCTTCGGGATTTTCCAATGCTTTTTCGTAAGCCTCAATCACTTTTAGGCTTTCATTGTCTGAAGCAAAAATACTTTCCTCAATCGTCAATTCGTCCTGCAGTTTATTGTCCTGTGACAAAAAAGCCATTCGGATGCTTTTTCGAAGCACCACTTGTCCAGTATCAGGTTCGTCAAAACCGTTGAGGATGTTCATAAGCGTGGTTTTTCCCGAACCGTTTTTGGCAATAAAGGCAATTTTTTGGTCTTTGTTAATCCCAAAGGAAATGTCTTTGAAAAGCGTGCGCTCCCCAAAAGATTTAGATATATTTTCGACTGATAAATAATTCACAAGGCTAATTTTTTTGGCAAAAGTAAGCTATTATGTAACTAAATGCGAATTGTTTATTTGTAACTATTCAGCAAACATCGGATTCAAAGGAAAAAAACACGAATTTCACTAATTTACACGAATCTGCCTGATGCATTATTTCACGAACTTGTTGTCAAAGGGATAATTCATGTAATTTTTAATAATGATTTAGAATTCGTGCAAATTCGTGCAATTCGTGTTTGATTTTTATTTCTTCAAATACGGCTCCAAATCAATCGTATGGATTTGCTGTGGCGTGTTTACAAAAGGTTTTTTTACTGTTGCTTCGTTCGTCAGGTAAAATAACGAACCGTCTTCGGTGGCAATTCCCTCGATTTGGTGAAACGGAAGCTCAATTTTAATTTTCCGTTTGTTTCCATTGGCAAAATTATTGTTTTTATAACCATAAAGCAAGTAAACAAACGGCTGAAGCATTGGCGAATAGCCGCATAAAACAACACCTTTCCCGTCAGGCAAAGCCGTTGCGCCGGTAACCAATCCGTGTACATCCAGCGTTTCCTTGAGTTGGGCAATATGTGTCCCTGGAGTTTTTGGTAAGGTGTAAACACCCGTTTTTCTGTCCGACCATTGTTTGGTAAACAAATAATTACTGTCTTTCATAACCACAAAAGCCTCACAGTCAAAATTGGTCGTATTGGGTTTTTGAACCGTAAAATCCGTTTGGTCTGCATACGAAAAAGCAATGGTGTCCACCAAGGGCGCATTGTCCAAAACCGACTTCTTTTCGATTCTCAAAATCCGTAAATCCTGCCGGTTTCCCCTGTAATTATTGCCAAAATCGCCTATGTACAGGTACAGGCTGTCCTGCGAAATTTCCTCCCAGTCATTGTTTTTCACCCTCGGGAAAACAACTTTTTTCTCGATTTTGCCTTTTGTGCTCAGTCCATAAATAGCCGTGTCGCCGTCATCATTGTGCGTCCAAAGCAAATTATCAAAAGCCGTCAGTCCCGAAGTTTCCTTTATCGTGTCGCTTATTTTTTCGGTGAACTGCGCTTTCACTTTTACGGAAGCATACACACAGCTTCCGTCATTATCGGTTGCATTTGGGTCAAAATTTTTCGCAAAATGATCCGTACACCCTTTGGTTTGGGCGTAGGAACCGGTCACAAACAAAAAGAAAAGCAACAGTATTTTTTGTATCATTTGTCCAAAAAGAAATTCAAAAGCAAGATATTAAACAATTCCCAAATAAAAATGATTTGGAGCGAATGATTAGGCATTTTCGGGAAATATGGGTTCCTGCTCTGCGCTGCAATCTTATGTCCCGAACCCCGGGACATAAGGATTTTCGCTTCGATCAGGGCTAAAGAGCTATTATGGTTTTGTGAAATTTTCATAATGGAAGTTGATTAAAATTTTTCTCGCAAAGGCGCAGAGGCGCAAAGTTTTCCTTGTGTTCTTTGCGCCTTTGCGAGAAATCACCCCCGATTTTAATCTGCGAAATCAGCGTGCCATATCAATATCGATAAAGTTAGATTTGTTGTAATTTGGAGTTATAAAATTGTGTGTTTTGTTGAAAGTGATTGTATTCTGTTACTGATGGTTTTTTAATACCCATCAGAATCCCAAAAAGCTTTAGAAACTATTGTAGCTGTGTATTTGTATTTTGAAATTCCTAAGTTTATATTTGCCCAATGCAGTTATCAGTCATTATCCTCAATTATAATGTCCGCTATTTTTTGGAACTCTGTGTGCTAAGCGTAGAAAGCGCTCTGAAAAACATGGATTCCGAAATTATTGTTGTTGACAATAATTCTTCAGACGGCAGCTGTGAGATGATAAAATCCCGTTTTCCAAATGTCAAGCTCATTCAAAACAGTCAAAATACTGGTTTTCCAAAAGGCAATAATATTGGGGCTGCTCATGCCAATGGCGATTATATTTGTATTCTGAATCCAGACACCGTTGTTGCCGAAGATACATTTGAAAAAGTACTGGCATTTGCCCAAAAACAAAAAAAACTCGGGGTCGTGGGTGTAAAGCTTATTGACGGCACAGGAAACTTTCTGCCGGAAAGCAAACGCGGAATTCCGACACCCTGGGTCGCTTTTACCAAGATCATGGGGTTGTATAAAATATTTCCAAAATCACCTCTTTTTAATAAATATTATGCCCAGCATCTGTCCGAAAACGAAACAGGTGAAGTAGAAATATTGGTTGGGGCTTTTATGCTTCTTAAAAAAGAATTGTATCAGGAAATTGGGGGCTTTGATGAAGATTGTTTCATGTATTCTGATGATATTGATCTTTCTTATAGAGTTTTACAAATGGGAAGAAGTAATTTTTATTTCCATGAAACAGTTGTAATACATTATAAGGGAGAAAGTACAGTTAAAGATGGAATTTATATGAAACGTTTCCAGGAAGCAATGGAGTTTTTTTATAAAAAACATTTTAAGGTTTCTTTTCTTTTTTCAATATTTATGAAAATTGGAATTATATTTTTTTCTTTGATTAAAAGAATGCAGGGACAGGTTAAATCCAAAATTAAAGCTGAAAATTATTTATTGGTGTCAGCTTCTGAAACATTAGTGAAAATAATAACTGCTGCCGTTCAAAAAAAGGTTGATTTTCTAGATTTGGAAGCAGAAAAAGAGGTAAATTTGTCATCAAATTCAATAAGAAACGGGTTGAAGATCGTTTTGGATAATGAATTTGTATCTTTTAAGGAGTGTATTGAGATTCACGAAAGATATGTTAATAAAGGAGTTGTCTTTAGAATCATACCAAAAGGCACTAATTTTTGTATTGGGAGTGATTCTTCTAATGGAAGGGGAGGAATTGAAAAAATTAAATAAAATTATATTTAGTGAAATTTATATTTAAAATATTTATTAATTTCGCAAAATTAAAATCAAAATCACCTTTTGGGTTAATAATATGGCAAGATTTGAATTAAAGCTTCCAAAAATGGGAGAAAGCGTTGCGGAAGCAACCATTACAAACTGGTTAAAAGAAGTTGGTGACAAAATAGAAGCAGATGAAGCTGTTTTGGAAATTGCTACTGATAAAGTTGATTCTGAGGTTCCGTCCGAGGTTTCTGGAATTCTTGTTGAAAGATTATTTGGGAAAGATGATTTGATTCAGGTAGGTGAAACTATTGCTATTATTGAAACCGAAGGAGGTGTTGCGGCAGTACCTGCTCAAGATGTCTCGGATGCTGTTATTCAGGAAATTGAAAAATCTGTTGAAGCGACTAAAGAAACTGTCAGTGCTTCAGTTAGCTTTTTTGAAAGTGATAAATTCTTTTCACCATTAGTGAAAAATATTGCAAAAGAAGAAGGGGTTTCGTTGGCGGAGCTAGAAAGTATTGCTGGTTCCGGAAAAGAAGGGCGTGTTACTAAGGATGATATTTTAGATTATATAAAAAGCAGAGGAGCTCAGCCTTCGGCTAGTATTGCTGAACCGGTTAAAACTATCGAGACGGTAAAAGCAGATCCTCCAAAAAGTATTCCAGTGGAAACAGTGGAGCCAGTACAAGTTCAGCCAATACAGCCAGTTGTGCCAGTTTCGGTAAATGGAGGCGATGAAATCATAGAAATGGACAGAATGCGCAAGCTGATTTCTGGTTATATGGTAGCTTCTGTGCAGACTTCGGCTCACGTACAGTCATTTATAGAAGTTGATGTGACCAATATCGTAAAATGGAGAGATAAAGTTAAAGAAGCTTTTGAAAAAAGAGAAGGGGAGAAACTGACTTTCACACCTATTTTTATGGAAGCGGTTGCCAAAGCAATAAAAGATTATCCAGGTATGAATATATCTGTGCAGGGAGATTTTATTATAAAAAAGAAAGATATCAATCTAGGGATGGCTGCAGCTTTGCCAAATGGGAATCTAATTGTTCCTGTTATTAGAAATGCAGATCAGCTGAATTTGGTGGGTATGGCTAAAGCTGTAAATGATCTGGGGAATCGTGCCAAAACAGGAAAGTTAAAACCGGATGATACTCAGGGAGGAACTTATACAGTTACCAATGTTGGGACTTTTGGAAGTGTTTTTGGAACGCCGATTATCAATCAGCCTCAAGTAGGTATATTAGCATTGGGGGCTATCCGTAAAGTGCCGGCTGTTATTGAAACTCCAGAAGGTGATTTTATTGGTATCCGTCAAAAAATGTTCTTGTCGCACAGTTATGACCATCGTGTTGTAGATGGAGCTTTGGGAGGAAGTTTTGTGAAACGCGTTGCAGAATACCTTGAAGCATTTGATATAAACAGAGATTATTAAATTCATATAAAATGAGAATAAACCCAACATTGTCTTTTGAAATGTTGGGTTTTCTTATTTATTAGTGTTTTAATGCTGACTTTAAAATGAAATCAAGCCCAAATTTTTATATTTGTACAATTAAATACAAAAAATGGAACTAAAACTCAATAAGCCAATTTGTTTTTTCGATCTTGAAACAACTGGAATCGATATCGGAAAAGACAGAATTGTAGAAATATCAGTTTTTAAAGTTTTCCCCAACGGAAATAAAGAAAGCAAAACATGGCTGGTGAATCCTACGATTCCAATTCCGCCTTCTTCAACAGCTATTCATGGTATAAGTAATGAAAAAGTGGCAAATGAGCCTACGTTTAAGGAATTGGCTCCGCAAGTTTACAACATGATTAAAGATAGCGATTTGGCTGGATTCAATTCGGATCGTTTTGATATACCTTTATTGGCTGAAGAATTACTGCGTGCCGGAGTTGATTTTGATATGAAAAACAGGGTTTCTGTAGATGTACAGACTATTTTTCATAAAATGGAAGAACGTACTTTGAGTGCGGCTTTGAAGTTTTACTGCGGTAAAGGTTTGGAAAATGCACATTCTGCCGAAGCTGATACTATGGCGACTTATGAAATTCTAAAAGCACAATTGGACCGTTATCCAGAACTGGAAAATGATATGAAATCATTGTCTGAGTTTACTACTAGAAAAAAAATAGCAGATTTCGCAGGAATGATCGCTTTTGATGCTGATAATGAAGAAATTTTTACCTTCGGGAAACACAAAGGAGCTAAGGTGGATAAGATTCTCGAAACAGAGCCAGGTTATTACAGCTGGATTCAAAATGCCGATTTTCCATTGTATACCAAAAAAGTTTTGACGGCTATTAAATTAAGAAAATTAAATACGAAATAAGTTTCTAAGTTGCTAAGATTCTAAGTCGCTAAGAAACTTAGGATCTTAGCGACTTAGAATCTTAGCAACTTAAGAAAGAATGAAAATAATCTGCATCGGCAGGAATTACGCCAGCCATATAGAAGAATTAAAAAATGAGCGCCCTTCTGAACCGGTTATTTTTATGAAACCGGATTCGGCTGTTTTGTTAAAACAGCATCCTTTTGTGATTCCGGAATTCTCGGAGGATATTCATCATGAAATTGAGCTTATTGTGAAAATAAGCAAAGTGGGAAAATATATTGAGCCTAAGTTTGCGCATAAATATTATGACGAAATTAGTGTAGGAATTGATTTTACGGCAAGAGATTTACAAGCTAAATTGAAAGAAAAAGGACTGCCTTGGGAAAAAGCCAAAGCATTTGACGGATCGGCTGTTATTGGAGAATTTTTACCTAAAAGTCAATTTGTTTCACTGGAAAATGTTACTTTTGAATTGAAGAACAATAATATTACCGTCCAAAAAGGGAATTCAGACATGATGTTGTGGAGTATTGATGAGCTGGTTTCGTACGTTTCTCAGTTTTTTACATTAAAAATCGGTGATATTATTTTTACAGGAACGCCAGCGGGAGTTGCAGCGGTAAACCCGAATGATGTTCTAGAAGGATTTTTAGAAGGACAAAAACTATTTAGAATACAAGTAAAATAATGGCTATAAAATACAACTTAGCAAAAGTGTACGCACTTTCAGATAATGACCCGGAATTTGTAAATGAAATTTTAAATTTATTTGTTACTGAAGTACCGGATGATTTAGCGCAGATAGGGGATGGTATCAAGAAGAAAGATTATAAGCAGACCTATGCTTTTGCACACAAACTGAAACCTACTTTAGATTTATTGGGTTTGAATGTGGCATTCGAAGAAATTTTGCAAATCGAGGCCTGGACTAAAACAGAAGGTAAAAAGAAAGAAATAATTGAAACATATAAAAGTGTTAAATCACAGGTGAAAGACGCTATCAAAGAGCTGAAAAAAGATTTCGACCTTTAGTCTTCACTTTAATTTTTTTATAAAAGTATAAGACATAGAAAATCTAACAGTTGTATGAGAGATTACAATAGTTAGATTTTTTTTATTGAATATAAAACAAAAGTTTTTAAAATATGAAAGCAGCCATAGTTACAATTGGAGATGAAATTTTAATTGGTCAGATTGTTGATACAAATTCGGGTTTTATAGCCAAATCATTAGATAGAATAGGAGTTGAGGTTCGTGAAATGCTTTCTGTAAGTGATTCTCGTGAACATATTCTGGATACATTTTCAAAACTGCAGAATACAGTTGATATTGTAATTATTACAGGAGGACTCGGGCCTACAAAGGATGATATAACTAAGAAAACATTTTGTGATTATTTTGAAGATGAATTGGTTGTTGATGATGCGGTTCTTGAACATGTAACTCAATTGATAGAAAGATTTTATAAACGGCCGATTACTCAGATTAATAAAGATCAGGCTTTGGTTCCTTCTAAGTGTACTGTTCTTGCTAATAAGGTTGGTACAGCACCAGGGATGTGGATAAAAAAGGAAAATACTGTGTTTGTTTCATTGCCGGGAGTTCCTTTTGAGATGAAATATTTGGTAGAAAATGAAATTATTCCCAAATTAGTTCAGGATTATAAGCGTCCATATATTCTTCATAAAACGATACTGACTTACGGACGCGGAGAAAGTGCAGTGGCGGAACAGATTGAAGACTGGGAAAATAATCTGCCCGAATTTATAAAGCTGGCTTATCTGCCTGCGTACGGAAGGGTGAATCTGCGTCTTTCGGCCAGAGGAACTAATAAAGAGTTGTTGGAAAAAGCAATAGAAGAGAATGTGATTTCTCTCACTGAAATAATAGGAGATATTATTGTAGGTTTTGAAGATGATGAAACTCTTGAAACAGTTATAGGAAAGATTCTAACACAGCAGAATAAAACTGTTGCCACCGCCGAAAGCTGTACAGGCGGAGGTGTTGCGCGGCTGCTAAGTTCTGTTCCTGGAGCTTCTAATTATTTTAAAGGAAGTGTTGTTGCTTATGCGACGGAAGTGAAGCAAAATGTATTAGGTATTCCGAAGAATTTGATTGAAGAACACAGTGTTGTGAGTGCTGAAGTCGCCAGAGCTATGGCTTTGAGCGTGAAAACATTACTAAAAACAGATTATGCTATCGCAACAACAGGCAATGCCGGTCCGTCAAAAGGGGAGGCAGATGCAAGTGTCGGGACGGTCTATATTGCTGTGGCTACGGCTAATGGAGTTTTTGCAGAAGAGTTTGATTTTGGTCAACCACGTGAAAAAGTGATAGATAGAGCATCGGTAAAAGGGCTTGAAATGTTATTGAAAGAAATTTCGAAAAAAGAACAATAATTTTTTTGGTTTATAGGTTTATTTTTCTTTCCTTTGCACCCTGATTTTGAATAACGATAAAAGATAAGTATAATGTCAAGAGTTTGTGACCTTACAGGTAAAAGAGCGATGGTAGGAAATAACGTTTCTCACGCTATGAACAAAACTAAGAGAAAATTTTCTGTAAACTTAGTTAAAAAGCGTTTTTATCTTCCAGAAGAAGATAGATGGATTACTCTTAGAGTAGCAGCATCTACGATAAAAACAATTAATAAAAATGGAATCGCTGCAGTTTTGAAAAAAGCGCAGTCAGAAGGATTTATTAAATAATCTTTTCCAAAATAAATATATAGCAAGATGGCAAAGAAAGGAAATAGAATCCAGGTAATTTTAGAATGTACTGAGCACAAAACTACAGGTGTTGCAGGAACTTCAAGATATATAACTACTAAGAACAAAAAAAATACTCCAGACAGATTAGAGATTAAAAAATTTAATCCAATCTTGAAAAGAGTTACTGTTCATAAAGAAATTAAATAATTAGAAATTTTTACTTGAGTAAAAGTTTTGTAAAACATTTGAATCATGGCAAAGAAAACCGTAGCATCGTTACAAACATCTTCTAAGAGATTATCAAAAGCCATCAAAATGGTGAAATCTCCAGTAACTGGCGCATATACATTCGTTGAATCTATTATGGCTCCTGAAGAAGTTGATGAATTCTTGAAAAAGAAATAATCATATTGCATTTTATAGATAAGCTACTTTCACTCGGAAGTAGCTTTTTTATTTTCTATATTTACATCTCAAAAGAAAACCTTTTTTAGGTGACAGCAAAAGATAAATCCGTTTTTTTAATTGATTTTTCTTGTTAAAGCCGATAAATGTAAATTCCAATCATAAAACTCCATTTTAAATGAGCTTTTTTAAAAAAATATTCTCTTCAGAGAAAAAAGACTCGAGCCTAAGCCAAGAGGCGAAACAATCATTAGATAAAGGTCTTGAGAAAACCAAAACCAGTTTTTTTTCCAAGTTAACCAAAGCGGTTGCTGGAAAATCAAAAGTGGATGATGATGTTTTGGATAATTTAGAAGAAATTCTTGTTTCTTCGGATGTGGGAGTAAATACAACTCTTAAAATAATTAACCGAATCGAAAAAAGAGTAGAAGCAGATAAATATCTTGGGACTGATGAGCTTAATCAGATTTTAAGAGATGAGATTGCAGGACTATTATCAGAAACTAATACGGGTGAAGCTACAGAATTTGTTATTCCGATAAACACAAAGCCTTATGTTTTGATGGTTGTTGGTGTAAATGGCGTAGGTAAAACAACGACAATTGGAAAACTTTCTTACCAATTTAAGAAAGCTGGTTATAAAGTAGTTCTAGGAGCAGCAGATACTTTCCGTGCTGCAGCGATTGATCAGCTGCAGATATGGGCAGACAGAGTAGGTATTCCTATTGTCCGTCAGGAAATGGGGAGTGATCCGGCTTCGGTAGCCTTTGATACGTTGCAATCTGCTGTCGCTCAAAACGCTGATGTTGTTATTATTGATACTGCCGGTCGTCTGCATAATAAAATTAACCTGATGAACGAACTTTCAAAAGTAAAACGTGTAATGCAGAAAGTGGTTGGCGATGCACCTCACGATGTAATGCTTGTTTTGGATGGTTCTACTGGACAGAATGCATTTGAACAGGCCAAACAGTTTACTGCTGCTACCGAGGTTTCGTGTTTAGCAGTTACCAAATTAGATGGTACTGCCAAAGGCGGTGTTGTAATTGGTATTTCGGATCAGTTTCAGATTCCTGTAAAATATATTGGTGTCGGCGAAGGAATTGAAGACTTACAGGTTTTCAATAAATACGAGTTTGTTGACAGCTTTTTTAAATAATTGTTAGTTGTTTATGAAAAATTATAGTCCTATTTATTTTTACTTTGTCAGCATTATTGCATTTGTTTTGGCAAATGTTCTCAGAGAAAAAAGCGTTCCGGTATATTATGTTTTATTATTGATTGGCGTAATATTCTTTGTCTTGGGAGTAACCAAGAGAGTACGGAATAATAAATAGAATAGTTGTTTTATGCTTTGCTTACTGATACAAAGCATTTATTTTTGTCCAAAGTGTTTTGTCAAAGTCGGATAAAGCTAAATTAACGTTATCAGCTGCTTCGCCCATTCGGATGACAACCATTTTTTTGCTTGGAACAATATAGATTTTCTGGTCGTTTTTACCCAAAGCCATAAACATGTCATTTGGTCCTGTTGGGATAATGCTTCCTTGAAAAGAAGCTTGTGATTGTGGCAGATGATAACTCGCTTTGCCGTTCAGCCACCACAGATAGCCGTAGCCTAAGTTGATGTTTTGTGAAGTGTTTGTAGCTTCATTGAAATAACTTTCATTTAAAATTACATCATCATTCCATTTTCCTTTATTGTACATCAACAATCCAAAACGAGCCATGCTTCTTGTTGTGCTGTAATATACGCTGTTGTTGCCAGAAGCAAACCAAGAGCCATCCATTCCTATTTTGTCTCTTAATTTGGTGTTGAAATAGGCAGACCATGTTTGTCTGGAAGCTGCAGCAACAACATCCTGCAGTTTTACATACACATTATGATATGCCCAACGTGTTCCAGCATCGGCAGTATAAGTTAAGGCAGATGGTGTGACATCATCAGTGGCGTCGTTAAGCCCTGAAGTCATTGTCAGTAAATTTTTGCAGGTAATTAGATTTTCTTTGTCAATAGGAGTGCTAGTCCAGCCTGTTCCTATGTATTGAGATACTTTATTATTGATATTGATGAGGTTTTCCTGCTGTGCAATTCCAGTCATTGCTGATGTTAATGTTTTTCCTGCACTTGCCCAGTACCAATTTGTAGCAGCATCATGGCCATTGAAATAATTTTCCATTACGATCTGACCATTAACAAGAATGATAAAACCTTTAGTGTTTTTGAGTTTTAGGTAATCTAAAAGCGGCTGTACGGCTGCTTTATTCCAATCAAGGCTTTCAACTGATTTGGTTTTCCAGGTAGTTCCTGTAAGTGGCGGAAAGTATAGTGGTTCTTCAGTAGGAGGAGTATCTGATTCTTTATTATCTGAGGAACAATTGATACAAAAAACAGCAACAAATAGTAATAGTAGTGATTTAGACATGGTTATGATATTAGGTATTTGGGTAGGATCAAAAATATAGAAAATAGTTTAATCACAAAGCATTTTTTTGTTTTCTTTGGATTATTTAAGTTTAACTTTGCAGTTTCGCTAAAGTTGCTGTTAGCTGGATTCCTTAGTCCTGATTACTTCACTAAACATTCATTTTAATTGGAGTTCAGTGAACTTTGTTTACAGCGGACAGCAGGATATAGTTTCTTAAAAAATAAATTATTTATGAAAAAAGTATTTGGTGTTTTATTAATTGCCCTTTTATTCGTTGGCTGTAAACAAAAAATAAATCCTGCGGATGTTTTAAAAATCAACGGGTATTGGGAAATTGAAAAAGTGGTTTTGGAGGATGGAAGCGAAAAACAATATGGCGTGAATGAATCCTTTGATTATTTCCAGATTGATAAAAATAATTCAGGAATCCGAAAGAAAGTGATGCCACAATTAGATGGAACTTTTTTGGTGAATAATACGTTCGAGAAAGTAAAAATCAGGTTTGCAGAGGATCAGACTTTTTTGGATTACACTACACCGTACATGAAATGGAGCGAGGAAATACTAGCTTTGACAGATAAAGAGTTGGTTGTTTTGAATGCAGAGAAAAAAGAATATCATTATAAAAAAGCAGGACCGATAAATCTAGATGACTATGGCAAAAAGACTAAATAATCAAAGTACTGTAGGAGATATCCTGAAACAGATTATTGAGGTGAATAAACTGCAGTCTGGAATGGATGAGATTGATGTGAAAGATGCTTGGCGTAATCTGATGGGGAACGGTGTGAACAGTTATACCAACAATGTGGTTTTGAAAGGATCAACTCTGTATGTTCAGTTAACCTCTGCGGTGCTGCGGGAAGAATTGAGTCACGGCAAATCCAAGATTATCAAAATGATTAATGAGGAATTGAGGAGAGATGTGGTGAAGGATGTTGTTTTGAGGTAAAGATTTCAGATTGTAGATTAACGATTTTTGATTTCAGATTTTAGCATATAAATAAAAATGCCGTTTCAAATTAAGAAACGGCATTTTTTATTAAATCTGAAATCTAAGTTCAGCAATTTAAAATCATAAATTAAAATTGCTCTCTTCCGGCAAAGTGGAATGCACTTTCGATAGCAGCGTTTTCGTCACTGTCAGATCCGTGAACTGCATTTTCTCCGATAGAAGCTGCATATGCTTTACGAATTGTTCCTTCGGCAGCATCAGCAGGGTTTGTAGCACCAATTAAAGTTCTGAAATCTTCAACGGCGTTTTCTTTTTCTAAAATTGCAGCAACGATAGGACCTCTTGACATGAATTCTACTAATTCTCCGTAGAAAGGTCTTGCAGCGTGCACAGCGTAAAATGCCTGAGCATCTGCAACAGTTAATTGAGTTAATTTCAAAGAAACGATTTTGAAACCACCGTTTGTAATCATTGCTAATATGTTTCCGATGTGTCCGTTTTGAACCGCATCTGGTTTAATCATTGTAAAAGTTCTATTAGTCGCCATTTTTTCTGTGTTTTAAAATTTTGTGCAAAAATATACTTTTTTTTTCGAAATATTTTAGCAAATTTTCGGTTTAATGGTGGAAATCTGTAATTACTGTTATTTTTTATACTTTAAAATACATTTTGTTTTTGTAAAAATAAGCCAAAAGTATTGACCAAAAACCTACATAAAGCAGGGCAAATACTAATGATGCAGTCATCGGGTTTTCGAAATACGGCTGTACTCCCAGAAAATATAAATAATCCCAAAGATTAGTCTGTTCAGTAGGTGTTTTTGGATTTGGCAATGAAATCATTCCCATGGCCTGTGGTATAATCTGAGAAAGAAAGAAAACGATCATTGGATTTACTCCCCAAATCAGGAATAATCGGGTTCCTTTTTTATAATCAGCAATATCAATCAGGTAGTATAAAAGAGATAAAGTAAGAGCAGCAAGTCCAGCTGTGTATAAAACGTATGAACTTGTCCAAAGCGCTTTGTTTATAGGGAAAACGATATTCCAAATTTGCCCAAGAATAATTAAAATTACCCCTGTGAGCAGTATTTTTTTGAATTTTTCAGTTTTTAATGATGCGCTGTTTAGTAGCTGGCCAATTAGTAAACCTATTATTCCCGTTGCAATTGCAGGAATAGTGCTTAGTACACCTTCGGGATCCCAAGTTTTGGTTGCCTCCCACATATGCCCTTTTAATAGAATACTGTCAGCCCAAGCCGCTAGATTGGTACCTTTTTCAAGATTTGTAATTTCAAAACCAGGTGCAGGAATAAGCGTCATAATTGCCCAGTAACTAAGCAGGATTCCAATTGCAGTTATTAATTGAGTCCGCTGCGTTGTTTTTAGGTACATAAGCGAAGCGACAAAATAGACAATTCCGATGCGCTGTAAAACACCGGGTAAACGAACCGATTGATAAGATTCAATACCGCTGTAAGCAAGAATTATATAAATAATAAAGATAGAAACTGCTAAATAGGTTTTTAGTTTAGCGTCAAAATTTCCCATTAAGGCATAGCCGGCTATGGCTGTAATTAGCAGTCGGCCAGTCAGTAATGGAATGCCCTCTAAGCCGAAGAGCTGTATGCTGCTGAAAAAGTTGAAAAATATTCCAAGGCAGATCATACGGAGCGAGCGGGTGAATATTTTATTTAATGTGCTTGTAGAGGCGCGATTAATCGCGTCTGTACGAGGCATTGCAAATGAGATTGCCACTCCCATGATGAAAACAAAGAAAGGAAAAACTAAGTCGGTAGGAGTACAGCCGTGCCATTCGGCGTGTTCTAATGGAGGATAAATTGCAGACCAGCTGCCGGGATTATTAACAATGGTCATTAATAAAATAGTTAGTCCTCTAAAGACATCAAGTGAAATAAGACGGTCTTTGGTCATTGGTTTTTTGGTTTTTATGGTGAATAATCATTTAGTACAATGTAAGAATGTTAAAATTGTGTTCTAAAGGATTGAGCTGGTTCATTAATTGAGGGATTAATTGTTCACCGTTTTCCAGATAAAATTCGGAGAAATTGGCTTGGCGTTCCTGCAAACTTTGGTTTGGGAACAATTCGTTCTGCAGGTCGATGATACGCTGCAGTTCATCATGGAATTTTCTTTTTTGGGCAATGAGAAGTCTTTTTTCCAGATTTTCCAATCCTTTGGTCTGTTTGACTTCCTGAGCTTTTACTGCTCCTAAGAAAGATTTATCAGTATGATTGGCTAATTCTAAAAGCGCTTCAAATTGTTTTCTTAAAGCATCTTTCTGCTCTTTGAAATCAATTGGAAAATCAGATAGTTTTTGTGTGATGCGGTTAACCAATGTGTTTTGATTTGTAAATAAATCCGACCATGTAAGGTTTAATCTGTCTGCTTTTTTGCTTTGTTTTTCGGTTACCAAAAGCACTGAGTTTCTTATCAGCAGCATCGGGAAAGTCACTTTTGCAGCAGTGAAAAAAGATTTTAGTTCCAGCCAATAAGCAATTTCTCCGCCTCCGCCGATGTAGCATAAATTGGGGAGAATCACTTCCTGATATAACGGGCGCATAATCACATTTGGACTGAATTTTTCGGGATTGCTTTCCAGTAATGCCAGAATTTCTGCCTCAGTAAATTCTATTTTGGTATGATTGACTTTGTAAATTCCATTTTCCAGAATAATTCTTTCACGCAGATTATCTTCGATATAAAATAAATTGATTTCGCGCGGATTTACTTGAACGAAATAATTCTTCATTTGTTCAATGGTTTCGCTTACTGCTTTGAATGAAGTCTGCAACAGTAATTCCTCTTTTATGTAGGGTATAAAACTGCGTTTCAGATCCTGATTATCTGCATCTACAATTACCAGTCCAGATGAACCAAACAGTTCGTTGGCCAAATATCTGGTGGCATTGGCTAGATTGTCATGCTTGATATAGGAATCTTCAAAAAGTTTTTTGATGGTATTGGCATTGGTGCTGGAACCTATTTCCTGAGCATAAATTTCGAGGAAATCTTTTAAACCTTCGGTAGATAATCTTCCGACTGGACCTGTGCTTTCTCTGTTCCAATGGAATTTTTTTCCTTTGAAACTAAAATAATTGATTTCTTCAAAATCATGGTCTTCGGTTGCCATCCAGTACACGGGAACAAAATCATATTCAGGATATTCTGCTTTTAATTCTTTTGTTAAATTAATAGTCGAAATGATTTTGTATAAAAAATATAACGGCCCGCTGAACAAGTTTAATTGATGGCCAGTGGTAACCGTGAAAGTATTGGAATTGTTTAAAAGTTCAATATGGTTTAAAGTTTCTTTGGAAACATTCAATTCGGCATATTGACTTTTTAAGACATTCACTAAAGTTTGTCTTTTGTCATTACCATTGTTATTGAAATTGATTTTTTTCTCTTCGATTTGCTTTTTAAAGTTTTCGAGAGTTGGAAAATGATTGTATAGTGATTTTAATTCTGGTTTTTGATCTAAATAATCTTGTATCAATTTGGAGAAATATCCTGAGGTTTGATAGCTGATACAGTCGGTTGGCATAAGTTTTTATTTTATTGCTAAAATAACAAAAAATATTGCAGGAGATTGTTAAAAATGATTCCTTTTTGAAGAGCAGTCTTTGTGCCTTGAATTCATGAAGATTTATTAGAAAGTGTCTGGTGTAAGTAAGGTACAGTATTTTTTTAGCAAACTTTAAACTTTGTAAAAACTAATGCCATTTAGAAATATAAAATAGTTTTTTTAAACCTCACCCCAGCGAGGGAGCCAGAATTGGAATTTCTAAATGGTATAATTCATCAAACATGGTTTAATTAAAGAAGCAGCCCAATTTAGAGTTGCTTTTTCTTCATGTAAAATTAAAGCTGCAAAGTTTAGATATTATTTGGCATAGTAATGAAAAAGAAAATTATTAGTATTAATGCCATAATCAGCATCCTATAAATTGATGATTTAAATAGTGTTGTGCCATTGAATTTGTCTTCTTTTCTTTGTTTGATAAGATTAAAAATGGTAAATGAAATCATTGTTATTAAAGACAAATAATAGAAGCAGCTCAAATATTGGCCATATTCTTTTGAAATAAATACAAGAAGTAATGTCCATAAAAAGAAAATAATATTTATTGATGAAATATGTTTTTTCATAATTGTTTTGTGTTTTTTGTTAATCGGTTTGCAGCATATTTGTTTATCAAAGAAGGCTGCCTAATAACTAGACAGCCTTTCTTCTGAAATAAAATCAAAAAAAACAATTATAAGGCATATGTTGTCATTCTAAAATTACTTGCTGCACTAGTAAAAGTGTAAATAGTATTAGAATAAGTTATTTTAAAGTTCTCCTTTTTTACATACAATCCTTTTGGATTGGTGAGTTCTGCATCAAGATCTTTTAAGAAAGCAACAGCTGCGGCAGATTGTGTCCATCCAGTATGCGTCAGGATTATGGTTTTATTAACGGCATCTTCTTTTGTAGTTACAAGATGTGATATAGTCGCTTTTCCGCCATTAAACTGATATTGTATATAAGTGCCGTTAACGGCATTGTTAAACACTATTTGTACTCTAGCAATTGATTGATTTGCTGGCAATGTAGCATTAACTTTGTTTACAAGAGTTTTAAATAAATCAGAATTTGTTGGAGCCGTATATAAGTTAGCTGCTATATATGCGTAAACGGATTGAGGCTGGCCGGGTAACAATTTTTTATAATCATCAGTCAGAACCAAAGGTTTACTTGAATATTTAATAGTTGCACTTACACCGTTTGTACCTGTTGCTGTAAAACTTCCGTCTGAGTCTTTGTATACAAAAACAGATAGCTTTTGACCTCCAACTTCTACCGCCGGGCTGACTACAATACCTGTCGGCGAATAACCAATCCCCATATCATAAGTTACAGAATAACCGGTTTCTACAGAATTTGCTTCGGCAAAACGAGTAACTTCAGAAAAAGTAAAATCGAATTGGTGAATTGTTTTGCCGTCATTAGTTTCAAGTAATCTGAAAAGAGGTCTTGACGGATCTCCAACCACATTATCAATCATATCTATATTTTTATGCAGATCTGTCCAGTCTTGAGCAGTTGCTTTTACAAAACGCAGTTCACCATTGACACCAGTATTTTCATTGACTCTATTGGTTTTAAAAATAATTTCGCCGTTTTCCTGGCCATAATATAAAAACTGAAAATCGCCAAGGTATCCTTTTGCCCGCAGTGCAGGAATAGGATAGTCATCAGAATCTGATAAAAGATGGATTCTGTTTTTGGTAGTAAATACTAAACTTACCGTACTTCCTAACTGAATTGCATATTCACTTTTATAGACATCAGTATCGTCATCAAAATCCGAAGCCATCTGTACAGTTCCGTCCTGTGCAAATTTGATTAAATGAGTGTAGCCTCCTAATACGGTATTGTCTGTAAAATAAACCACTTTCCAGCCGTTCTCTGAAGAAAGGAGAAGATCATTTAATTCTTTTTTCTGTGCATTCAGCCTTTCTGTTGGAGTCTGTTCAAATTTTTGCTCAGCATCTGTATTGGTACACGCTGCAAACAAGAGGGCAATAAATCCTATGATTAAATATTTGAATATATTTTGTGCTTTCATAATTATTGGTGTTTAATTAATTTATAACAGCATTCGTATTTTTTTCAGCTTCATCACGCAAAGCATAAAAATCCATATCAAAAGCATCTTTAAAATATTTTACAACTAATGCTTCTTTTGCTATTAGAGCAAAATATGCCGAATCACTTACAATGTTATTCAAAAAAGCAGCGTACTCAGCTTTTGAACTGATTAAAATAACAGATGCAGTTTCAGCAAAATCTTCATTAATATTAGATCTCGCATAACTAGTAATAAAACCTAATTCATTTGAAGAAGCGTTTGTATAATTGTACCAATCGGCTGTATATCCAACTGGAGTAATTGCCGCCCAGGCTTTTTCATCAAAAGGCTTATTCTGATTTAAAATATGGATATACTCGTGCTGAATAGTGTGTATAAACTCTTTTATGTTTGCACGGTCTGATTTGTCGATATAATCAGTTTCAAAAAGTGTTACGCGCTGTCCTCCTTCGGCTAGTCCAAGGGTTCTAGTACCTACACTGTTTAAATTAACTCCTCCAACCAAAACAATTTCCCTCGGAGCAATTTTTTTTACAAAATCTGTTCCTCCGATTGTTTTATAACTGTCAAGCCATATTTTTTGAACGATCTCAAGTGCTGGTTTGACACTGCTTACTAATGGCGGAAACAAATAACGGCTGTTGTCTACCGTATTTTGATTCCATTTATATTGGACATTTATATTGTATGGAGTCAGATAATTTACACCTATCCAATTGTCAAGTGCTGTTTTTATCGGCTGGTTATAATCAAGCTGGCTTTCACCTACCTGATCATCATTAGAACAAGAAGCAAGTGATGCCAGTGTTAAAAACAAAACTGCTATTTTACTATATTTTATTATTTTCATGATATTTTGCTTTTAAAGATTATCTAGGATTTAATTCGATACCGCTGTTTGATGCATGAAGAGGTATTTGTAAGGCTCTGCGATTATCATCTTTGACTAAAATATTGGTTGGTTTGTTATTAATTTCATGATTAACAACAATGTTGAAACGTTTTACATCGAACCATCTCATGCCTTCGTGTATAAAATCTCTGCGTCTAGCCTCGGCTATTGCTTTTATATAAGATGTCTGTACTGGAGTCATGGTGTAAAATGGCGTGTACTCATCAGCAATTACAGGATATTTTGCAACAACTTTAGCTTCTGTCAGTTTATCTGTCGCGGCGTTGTATCCTACTGTTCTAGTCGATAAAAAGTATTCTAATTCATCATTTGCTAAACTTATCTGTCCAGCCATAACATGAGCTTCTATACGATTTAAGAAAAACTCATCATTGCTTAGCAAAACTTCGGCTGCATAAGGTTCTCCAATTCCCGCTGTTACATTTGTATATTTGAAATACTCATAGAATTTAGGAAGAAATACGGTTATACTGCTATTGGATGAATAAAAATTAAACAGCCAGCTTTTTCCAAAAAGACTTGTGCTAGAGCCCAAAATTTCCTGATATCTGGCACCAGAAAGATGAAATCTGCTTTGGTAAGATGATCTTCTGATAATTGAATTTGCCGATACGATTAATAAATTTGTCTGAGCTGCACTGCTGGCATAGCTTACACGCTGTTCATCTACGCTCATTAAATCGTAGGAAGCAAAATCTCTTATTTTTCCAACTGCCGGTTTAGAACCTAAGTCTTTTGATAATTCAATTACTTTATTCCAATCTCCTTTTATTAAATAAAATCGGCTTGCAAATGCTTTAGCAGCTTCTTTATTAAAATGAAATTTGGGTTCTTTATACTCATTGGTTACATAAGGCAGACCTTCTTCAATATCTTTTTGAATAAAGTCAAATACTTCTTGAACTGTGTTTCGTTTGTATTGGGTAATCAGTTCGGTTTCTGGTTTTGTAACATAGGGAATACCAATAGTTGTGGCCGCATTAGCCGGGTTGTAACGTTTTGCCCAAAAAGAGACCAGCATAAAATGCGAATAGGCTCTAGCTAATAATGCCTCTCCTTTTTGAGGATTCAGACTGCTTGGGTTTCCTAGTTCATCAATTGCCTGCAGTGCTTTGTTAGCATGTGCAATAGCTCTGTAGCAGGCATCCCAATAGTAGGCCTGAGTATCAATATTGTTGGTTTCGGTTTGAATTTCCCAATTGTAGTTCTGTTCGTTTTTTGGTAATGTTTCCGGCAGACCGCTGTCAAATACATTATCAGACATTGTTTCAGCAATATCGAAATAACTCATTTGAGGGTAAGCATAGACTAAAATTTCTGAAATTTTATCAGGAGTATTTATTTCGGTTCTATTGTCGGGTTTTTCAGAAAGAAAATCATCACAACTGCTAAAGCCTGCAAGCATTAGAAGTAATAGTGTTATTTTTAAGTTTTTCATAATTTTATAATATTAAAATGAAAGGTTTATAGCAAAAGTATATTGAGTGGTAACCGGCATCGCAACACCTCCTGTATTGCGGAATTCAGGATCTTGTCCATTTAATTTTTTATCAGAATAAATCAGCCAAGGATTAACAGATGACCCTCTTAAAGTAAAGGTGCTCAGTCCTAATTTTTTCTTCAAATCTTTTGGAAACTCCCAGCTCAATGATATGTTTTTCAATCTTACGAAATCACCGTCTGCAATTCTAACATCTGAATAGTTATAAGTATTGTAAGCTCTTGCCAATGTTCTTGATCCTCCGTAATTCGAATTCAGACGTTTGTCTGCAATAACAGGAACATCAGTAAAATTTTCGTCACCAGGATTAATCCAGCGGTTAGTAAAATCTTTAGTAAAAACGGTTAAATCATCATAAGTACTGTCGTAAACTGGGTTTAGACGTACTTTGTTGCCACCGGATCCAACGAAAAAGACATATAATGACCAATCTTTATAGGTAAATGTATTTGCTAAACCAATAGATTTATTAGGCTCAATAGAACCTTCGTATTTTAAATATTTAGTAACATCCTGATTGTCCTGAAAATCAGCTCCTGTTATATTATCTGTTTCTCCTTCAGGCATTATAAAAGTTGGTAAACCCTGATTGTTTAGACCTGTAAATTGGTAAGAATAAATAGAATTTCTTGGGTGTCCAACAGTATTACCGCCATTGCCATCGATTAAATCAAAAGCAGTAGGCTTATTTTCTAATTTTGTGATTTCTTGATTATAAATCGAAAAATTTAATGTTGTTGACCATTTAAAGTCCTTGTTGTTAATGTTTTTTGTAGTAAAACCAACTTCAAGACCTTTGGTTTCCATATTTGCATTGTTACCTTGTTTTATTCTTTGTCCGCCAATTCCTGAAGTAATAACATAATCCACTAAATCAAATGCTTTTCTGCTGTAAACATCTGTTGTAAATTGAATTCTGTTATTGAACATTGCTAAATCAACACCTATATTAGTTTCAAACTGTTTCTCCCAAGTCAATGATCCATTTTGTAATTCATCAATCTGGATTCCAGTTTCTCTGTCATCAATATCAAAACGATCAGTAATATAACTTTTGTAAATTGCCAATGAGTTTGTTGCTGGGCCAGCCGTTGCAGTAAGTCCGTAGGAACCTCTTAGGCTTAAATTGTCTACTGATGAAAGATTCTTCATGAAATTTTCTTCGGAAAGATTCCATTTTCCGCTAAAAGTGTAAGTAGGAAGCCATCTCGAAGAACCGCTGTCTCCCTGTCTGTTTGATCCGTCATAACGGCCAGTTACAGAAGCAGTGTAGCGGCGGTCATAAGTGTATCCAACTTTACCAAAGAAACCTACCGTTCTTTCTTTTTCTACATTAAATCCATAATAGGAATCTCCTCCGTTGATTACTTTTTCAATAATTCTTGGATCGGTAAAAGCGGTAAGACCTCTGTCATACTGAAGTCCGGCTGCAGTAAAATTATCGCTGTTTCTGTCTACAACGCGCATCTCAGTCCCGAAGAAGCCTTCTAATTCATGTTTTTCGTTGAAAATATCTCTGTAAGATATACTGTTTCTAAGATTATACGAAGTCATATCATTCGTGAATTTTCTCAGGAAACCGCCATTTGGCAGCACCGAAACTTTAGGAGCCGTCAGATCATCAGGATCTTGGTATAAAAAGATATTCTCATCTCTAACCAATGTGTTGACACCATCTTCGCCATCAGGAGTTCCAGCTTTGTAAGCACCTACAACATTTGAATTTTCCAATATTTTATGCTGACGGCTTGTATTCGCATAACGGCCTGATCCTGTTAGATTATAGTTAAGTTTTGAGTTAATTTTATAATCTAAATCCAATTGAAAACGAATGTCTTTAACATCAATTTCCATATAATTGTTTTTCAACTCATTTAGGATATTCATTGAAGCCCAATTGTTTCGATAGTATTCTAAATTACCATTATCGTCATAAGGTCTTAATGTTCTGCTGGTATTTAAAACATAATTAAAAGGATTGATGTCAAAATCTCTGGTAACTTTTCCAAAAACTTCGTCTTTTTCACTTTCATAACTTCCAGGAGCCTTTTGATTACGGACAGAAGCCAGAGTAGATAAGGTTATGTTTAATTTATCATTTACAAAAAATGTCCCTTTGATGTTTGATGATAATTGGTTTACCTGATCGGCAATAGTCCATCCCGGATCATTGTAATAACCCAATGAAGCATAGAAAGTGTTGTTTTTACCGCCTCCGGCAAAACTCAAAGAGTGATTTTGTGTAATTGACGGTCTAAAAAGAACTTCGAACCAATCAGTATTGGCCAATTCATATTTTTTTAGAAAATTGTTACGGCTTACAGGGTCATTGTTTACTAAATAACCGCCAGTTTCCGGAACATATGTATTGATAGCTCTTCCTAAAATATTATATGCGCCTCCATATCTTCCATTTACCGTTGTTGGTAAATCCAAATATCCTTTAGCTTCCATTTCTTTAAAAATACTCATCGACTCCTGAGAATTTAAAATGTCATATTGTCCATAATTTGGTACTGTTCTAAGGGATTGCTCTAATGAGTATGTTATTTTTAATGGAGAATCTCTCCTTCCTTGTCTGGTAGTTACAACAACAACACCGTTAAGAGATCGTGATCCGTAAATTGAAGTTGCAGATGCATCTTTAAGAATTTCGATACTCTGAATGTCGTTTGCGTTTAAACCTGCGATTGATGAACTCAGTAAAGTCTCTGAGTTTCCTGAAGCGAGATCAGCAAATGAAAGATTGATAATATCTTCCTGCACCACACCGTCAATAACCCACAGCGGTTTTGTATCTCCGAAAATGGATGAAGATCCGCGGACCGTAATTTTTGGTGCAGTACCAAAAGTTCCTGTAACGTTTTGTACTGTTACCCCGGCAGCTTTACCTTCGATCATTCGGCTTACATCAACTACTCCGTCTACCTTTAATTCTTTGTCACTAATTTTACTCGTAGCTCCGGTAAAAGTTCTTTTTGAGGTTTTTTCATATCCGGTAGTAATGACAACTTCGTTAAGATTTAGTCCTAATTGAGATAAGGTTATAGTCATAAAGTCAGCTGTGGCATCAACTTCTTTCGTTTTCATACCAATATAGCTAATTATTATTTTGGTACTTCCAGAAGGTACTTCTATAGAGAAAGTTCCGTCAAAATCTGTTAATGTTGAAACTTTAGTGCCTTTTACAAGTACTGATGCTCCTGGCAGAGGACTTCCGCTATTGTCGATTACTTTACCTTTAACAATGATAGATGCGATCAAATTAAAATTTAAAGATTCTAAAAGATTAAAATCTGCAAGTTCTTTAGCAGGTATAGTCTGCAGAATAATCTGATTGCTTATTTCTGAGTAACTGATATTTAAAGGTAAAAGTATTTCGTTTAAGACACTGGAGAGCATCTCATCTTCAGCATTAATGTTCACTTTCTGGTTAAGCTGAGTTATCCTTGAATTATATGAAAATTTTACAGAAGCTAATTTTTCAAGTTTAGATAATGCTTTGGATAAACTCACGTTTGTAATCGAAGCGGTGACTTTTGTATCTAGTTTTTTCTGTCCTTTGACGCTGTTCGCCATTACAACAGTAGAAAAGACAAAAGCCAGTACAATCTGAAAGAGTGTTATTTTCATGATTCGATAGAGTAATCGTTGTTTGACAACAGGTTTTTTCATAATTTTGGTTTTGTTTTGATTAATACTTTTTAAACGGGTGTTCTGAAAAACTTACCAAAAATGCTTTTTACAGAAAGCTTTTTGATACTAACTCAGCGTCAAATGTGTTACAGCATATTTGGCGCTTTTTTTTTAAAATATTTTTTCTACATAGGCTTGATTTTTAATTGCATCCTTCGGACGTTATGATAATTTTGTTTCCATTCATTTCGTAACTGGTATTATTTCCAATGCTTTTACAGATAATCTTTAATTTTTCTGGCAAAGGCTGGTCGATCAATGAAGTAGTCAAGTGACAGTTTTTTAATTTTTCTTTTGGAAAATCGATTTCTATCTCGTAGGCCTGCTCGATTGTCTTGAATATGTGGCTGACAGGCGTGTCTGTAAAATCAAAACTCAATTGTTCTATGGTTTTTGCAGACTGTTTCAGGACAATATCTTTGGTAACATCTGTTATTTTATCAAATTTGGCAGTTTCTCTTACGAAGCGTACAGCTTCATTCGGTAATAAAACCACCTCTTCAGATGAGGCTTTGGCAGTCAGAGTATTCGAGTGAACTTTTACTTTTCCCGTGCGGACCACCACTTCAACATTTGGCTGGTTTTCAAATGCGCAGATTCTAAAACTAGTTCCTACGACTTTGGTAACAGTTTCATTCGCAAAAACAAAAAATGGTTTTCTTTTATTTTTACTTATTTCAAAAAAAGCTTCACCTGATAAATACACTTTTCGTTCATTTCCGCTAAAAGTTTTCGGATAACTCAATTTGCTTTTGGGCTGTAATAAAACAGAGCTTCCATCAGAAAGCGTTATGATCTGAGGATTTTTGGAGTTATTTGTTTCTTCAACTAATCCTTCTTTATTTTCTATAAGGAGTTCTTTATAGATAGGATTGTTATCTGTTAAATGAAAATAATTGGTATACGCCCATGAAAAAGCTAGTCCTATTACCAAAACGGCAGCCGCAGATCTAAACCAATTGTTATTCCAGATTTTAGTTTTTGGATTTTGTGTTCTTTTAAGAGCAGCTTCTTTGAGTGCGATTTTTTTCCAGGTATTTTCTAAAGCCGATTCCACAGTTGCGGCTAACATCTGCGGTTTTTCGACTTTGGTAGCAAGAATCCATAAACGGGCTTCTTCTACTAATTTTGCTCTTTCGGGACTTTCAAGTGTCCAATTCTCCCAGTTGGAATTGTTTTTATTCTGCAGAATCCATTGACGAAAGGAATCATCACCTAAAAAGTCTTCTGCCCGAGTATATTTGTTTCGCTTTTGCATCTTTATAATAAGGGTTACAAAAGCAATAAGGACAAGTCTTTTATTATATACTCATCTAATTATGATTTTTTTTTAAATATTTAAAAAAATATCTTAAAAGTCTAGATGGATGAAGAAGCCAGAAGTAAAATGATTGAAATATTCTCTTTCCAGTCATTGCGCAATTTCTGTATTCCTCTAAATAGAATGTTGCTCGCAGACTGGTAATTCACTGACATTATTTCGGCAATCTGCTCTACCGATAACTGCTGATGGTAACGCAGATACAAAGCTTCTTTTTGTCTTGGAGGCAGGTTGTTGATAAGGGTATTGAGCTGTAATACCTTTTCGGCTGTAATTTCGTCATCGATTAATTGCTGTTCGATAGAGAAATCAAATAGAAATTCAGTAGTTTCTGTATTTTTCTTTTTCGTGAAAAAAGGATCGCGCTGGTACAGCCGTGCTATTCTTTTGCGGACACTTGATAATAAATAAGCTTTGATAATAACGTCTGATGAAAGCGATTCCCGATACACCCAAATATCTGTAAAAACATCCTGAACGCAATCTTGTACTCTATCATCATAAGAACACAAAGAATTGCCATAACGTACTAAATCTGAATAGTATTTTTCAAAAAGTGTTGAAAAAGCTTTTTCATCACCAGCTTTCAAATTATTCCACAAAGTGAAATCATCTAAAATGTAAATATGTTTACGCTGTGTTTTCAAAATTAATTTGAGGCTATTGGATTATTAAGTAATAGTTAATTTTTTGTAATTTTACGTTTTATTTAACAAATTACCAAGTTTTTGTTCTTTTTGAGTGTCGATTTATGTATTTGGCAAAATGGAGTCCCATTTTTTTCATTGTTTAAATAAAATTAAGGTTTAAATATTAAAAACAAATATTTGCCACATTCAAAAATAAGATTCATTTTTACATCCTATTTTCTAAAAAAAAACTATATCAAAATCGGATGAAACATGACCAGAATAAAAAGAACTCGTTAAAACATGTTCTTTTTGGCAGCCTGATAGGCACCACAATCGAATTTTTTGACTTTTATATTTATGCCAATGCAGCAGTATTGGTTTTTCCGCAATTATTTTTTCCAAGTGCAGATGCTACTATGGCAACTTTGCAGTCTTTGGCAACTTTTTCCATAGCATTTATTTCCCGTCCGCTGGGGTCCGCTTTTTTTGGACATTATGGAGACAAAATTGGGCGTAAATTTACCTTGGTAGCAGCTTTGCTGACGATGGGAATATCGACTGTAACTATTGGGTTTTTGCCAGGTTATGCCAGTATTGGCGTTGTGGCTCCTTTATTATTAATGCTGTGCCGATTTGGTCAGGGTGTAGGACTTGGAGGCGAGTGGGGAGGAGCTGTTTTATTAGCAATTGAAAATGCACCGCCAAATAAACGCGCTTGGTACGGAATGTTTCCGCAATTGGGGGCGCCAATCGGTCTGCTGCTTTCGGGAGGGACTTTTCTGTTGTTAACCGACTTGATGAGCAGTCAGGATTTTATGGATTATGGCTGGAGAATTCCTTTTATTGCCAGCTCACTTTTGGTGGTGGTAGGTTTTTATATCCGAACTAAAATTACTGAGACTCCTTCTTTCGAGAATTCAAAAAAAGAACACGAAGAAGTTAAAATTCCTTTTCTTGCATTGGTTAAATCCTATAAAAACCAACTGCTTTTCGGAACATTAGCATCTATTACCACTTTCTTGGTGTTTTATTTAATGACCGTATTTACATTGAGCTGGGCAACATCCGATTTGGGTTTTGAGAAAAGAGATTTCTTATTGTTCCAGCTGTTTTCGGTGTTGTTTTTTGCTCTGTTTATTCCAGTTTCAGCTGTAGTTGCTGATAAAATCGGGAGGCGCAAAATGCTTATTATTGCTACAACTTCCATTGCCGTTTTTGGATTTTTCTTTTCCTATTTTTTAAATTCAGGAAACACAGTAATGGTAACTTTCTTTCTATGCGCAGGAATGGCTTTGATGGGATTCACTTACGGACCTTTGGGAACTTTTTTATCGGAATTATTTCCTACAACTGTTCGTTATTCAGGAGCGTCATTAACTTTCAATATGGCCGGAATTATTGGAGCGGCTTTTGCACCTATGATTGCTATCTGGCTGGCATCAACTTATAGTTTGACTTATGTTGGTTTTTATTTGACGTTTGCGGCTTGTATTTCTTTGTTCGCTTTGTTGGCAATTAGTAAAAAGGAACACAAATTTTAGGTTAACTAAGGATAAAGTATATTAAAGAGCTGCGAAAATGTTTTGCAGCTCTTTTTTGTTTTTATAGATTTTATAAATAAAATTTGGCTGTTCAAGAATATGTTTAGACATTTGTCTAAATATATAAATACTTTAAATTATGAACGACATATTTAAAGCATTGAATGATGCCACTCGAAGAGAAATACTGGATCTTTTGAAAACAAAGGATTTATCTGCAGGTGAAATTGCTGATAAGTTCAATATGTCGAAGCCGAGTATTTCTCATCATTTGGATATTTTAAAACGTGCCGATTTGATTACTGCCGAAAAATCAGGACAATTTATTTTCTATTCTCTCAATACGACCATTATGGAAGATGTATTGCAGTGGATACTAACCTTTAAAAAATAAAATAATGAACTTAACTTTCAGAAAAGAACTGCCTATCATTGGAATTGTTTTGTTACCTTTTGTTTATTTAGCTTTTATTTGGAATTCATTGCCCGAAAAAGTCCCGACACATTGGAATTACAAAGGCGAAATTGATCATTGGGGAGATAAATTTTCGCTGATTGGACTGCTGTTTATGCTCCCCGTTTTAACGTATGTTTTACTGCTTGCAGCACCAAAAATTGATCCCAAAAAACGCATTGCTTTAATGGGGGGCAAGTTTCATCAGCTGAAATTTTTTCTTGTTCTGTGCATGTCTTTATTGGCATTGTCTATTATATATATTACCAAGAACCAGTCTTTTTCAAGTCCTAATTTAATACCGGTCTTAACAGGAGTCTTATTTTTGGTACTGGGTAATTATTTCAAAGTAATTCAGCCTAATTATTTTATAGGAATACGGACACCATGGACTTTAGAAAGCAATGAAGTCTGGAAGCTTACCCATAATTTTGCGGGTAAACTTTGGGTTATTGGGGGATTTGCAGTCGTATTGGGAGGATTGATTTTAGAAAATAATTATTTCAATATAGCTTAGATTCAAGTAATAAATGCAACGTGAAAAAAAACTCTAGTGTTATTCTTTTGACCTAGGTCAAAAGAATAACACTAGAGTTGGCGAAAAAATCATCATATCTTTGGGTTGCAACACTCAAAATAGATGGCACATTTAACGTTAGAACAAAGATACAAAATAGAAGTATATAGAAATGCCGGTATCAGTATTTCCGAAATTGCTGAATTGGTAGATAAAAACAAATCAGTTATTTCTCGAGAAATAAAACGTAATTCTGATCAAAGAAGTGGTGTTTATAAAGCTGTTTTGGCGGATAAAAAAGCTTTAAACAGGCATAAGGTTAAGATCAAAAAATGCACTTTAACCTCAGAAGTTGAAGCAAATATTTTGTTTTATTTAAAGCAAGATTACAGTCCTGAACAAATTGTTGGCAGAGCAAAAATTGACAAAAGAGCAATGGTTTCTAAAGAAAGAATCTATCAATATATTTGGGAAAATAAACGCAAAGGAGGACTCTTATATAAACATCTTAGGACCAAGGGTAAAAAGTATAAAAAAAGAGGACATTTAAAGGATAAAAGAGGACTTATTATTGGTAGGGTCGATATTAGCGAGCGTCCAAAGATTGTAGAAAAGAAAAGTAGATTGGGCGATTTAGAGATTGATTTGGTCATTGGTAAGAATCACAAAGGAGCGTTACTAACTATCAATGACAGAGCCTCTGGAATACTTTTTATGGGAAAAGTAGAAAGCAAAGAAGCTAGTGCAATACAGCAGAAAACAATTGAATTATTGAAAGATTGGAAACCAATAATCAAGACCATTACTTCGGATAATGGAAAGGAATTTGCCAATCATCGGGCCATTGCAGAAGATTTAGATATCGATTATTATTTTGCCAAACCCTACCATAGCTGGGAACGAGGAGCCAATGAAAATTTAAACGGATTAATAAGACAATATTTTCCTAAAAAATCTAACTTTGAAAACATCGAAGAACAACAAATAAAAACAGTAGTTAATACATTAAACAACAGACCCAGAAAAAGATTTGGCTATAAAACACCTAATGAAATTTTCGCCGAAAAAATCAATAAATTGAATACTGTTGCATTTATATGTTGAATCCACCTAGTCTTTATCTCCATTATTGCAGTTTTGGCAATAGTTCCAATGGTGTATTCTTATATAAAGTTTAAGCAGATAGAGAAAAGTAAATAATCGCTTCTGTTGGTAATTTGGAGCAGAAAAATTATGCGTTTTCAGTAAGTAGTATTGTCCAATTCGCGATTTAGAAAAAACTACAGCTAAAAAACTTGTTCTTGTAAATCGGGAGATTTCCACTGCACAAGAGGGAAGTGGACTGACGAAGTAATCGAGGCTAAAAGGAGAAATTTGGCTTTTTGTCATTATCCCAAAAAAGAAAAAATGTAACAATAGATTTCAGTTTTTTAAATTTTAATATCAATTTTAATTCATTACAATCAAATAAAATGAAAAGAACAGTATTTTTTATAATGACAGTTTTGTCCTCTTTTATAATGTCAGGACAGGAAATCACAGGCCAATGGAATGGTTTTTTAAAAGTTCCAGGAGGGCAGTTAGCACTTGTTTTTAATATAAGTAAAAGCGAAAACGGTTATACCACCACTATGGACAGTCCAGATCAGGGAGCAAGAGGAATTCCTGTCACGGCAACCACTTTTGAAAAAAAAACTTTAAAACTAGAGATCCCTGGTGCCCGAATTGTATTTGAAGGGGAGTTAAATCAGTATAATGTAATTGTTGGTACTTTTACACAAAGCGGTCAGTCTTTTCCGTTGAATCTGTCTAAAGAAAAACTAGAAAAAGAAACTTTAAAAAGACCGCAGGAACCGCAAAAACCGTATCCATATTATACCGAAGACGTTACATTTGAAAATAAAACAGATAAAAATGTTTTGGCAGGAACGTTAAGTTTGCCCAGCAAAGAAGGTAAGTTTCCTGTTGTAATTTTAATTACTGGAAGCGGAGCACAAAACAGAGATGAAGAAATCTTAGGCCACAAGCCATTTTTGGTTTTAGCCGATTATTTGACCCAAAAAGGGATTGCGGTTTTACGATTTGATGACCGCGGTACTGCAAAATCTACTGGCGATTATAAAACAGCAACAACATTCGATTTTGCCAAAGATGTTCAAGCTGGAATAGATTATCTGAAAACCCGAAAAGAAATCGATAAAAGTAAAATTGGATTAATCGGTCACAGCGAGGGCGGCATAATTGCTCCAATCGTCGCAGGGAATTCCAAAGATGTTAATTTTATTGTACTATTGGCAGGAACAGGAATCCGCGGTGATAAATTGATGCTTTTGCAAAAGGAAAAAATAGAACGTCTAATGGCAGTTTCTGATGGCGAAATTCAAAAAGGACAAGAAGTTTTTAAGGGTGTTTATAAAATTATTATTGATTCACCAGCTGGTGATCCTAGTCTAAAGAGTAAAGTAAGCAGTTATCTGACGTTGAAAGTTGGTGATAAAATGGTCGATAATCAGATTAAAACATTAACAGCCCAAATTACTAGTCCCTGGATGATAGGTTTCCTAAAACTTGATCCTGCAGTTGCTTTGGAAAAAGTGAGATGTCCAGTTTTGGCAATTAATGGAGAAAAAGATATGCAGGTTCCAGCAGATGTGAATCTGGAGGCTATTCAAAAAGCACTCGCAAAAGGAGGTAATAAAAATGCTGCTGTTAAAACGCTTCCCAATCTGAATCATCTGTTTCAGGAATGTAAAACCGGCGCTCCAGAAGAATATGCTGTTATTGAGCAGACATTCTCCCCAATTGCGTTGGAGGAAATTTCAAAATGGATTTTGGTTCGGGTGAAGTAAAATAGAATTTATAGTTAACAAGAGGCTGTCCGAAAAGGACAGCTTTTTTTATGCTGCAAATTTCAAGAATCGATTTTGGGTTGGTTGATTAATGAAAAAATATTCTGTTACAGTATTTAAAAGGTAAATATGGTCTTTTAGGGCTCTATTTAGAACTCTGAAGGAAATTTTTAGATGAGTTTTCGACGCATCATTGTTCTTTGCTATCATTTTTCTAAAATTATGCCCGATAGCCATCAATAGAAATTCCATTTCCACTTTTTCGATGCTTGTGAAAGTAAACCGGCTGAATTTATTGTTGTTTTTTAGCTGTCCGAATACTGCTTCAACTTCTATTGGGCGTTTGCTTCGGTGTTCGAGTCCTTTTTCGCTTGTGAGCAGCTCTTTGGCTTTAGCCCTTAATTGGTTCAGGCGGTGGTTTATCTCTATTGTCCTGTTTCCTTTGGCTTGGTGACATAGACCTCTTAGCGGACATCCATGACATCTTTTTACTTGATAATAAGATACTTGTGATTCGTATCCGTTGGCCGATGTCCGTTTTCCACTGCCAATGTTTTCCATTCTTTGTCCCATTGGACACACATAAAAATCCTGCTGTATATTGTAGAACAAATTCTGGACAAGAAACGGATTGTCCTTCATTTTTTTCTTCTGTTCTTTGTGAAAATAATTATACTTTACATAGTACTGTTATATCTTTATTTTCAAGCATTTCGTAGTTTTCTTCGCTTCCATAACCAGCATCGGCTACAACTGTTTTGCTTTGTTTTTGATACATTTTTTCAAATTCCTCCAGATGGGATTTTAAAGTCGTAGTGTCGTTAGGTGTCTGATGAATGGTTACATTGGTAATGAATTGATTTTCAGTAGAAATCTGAGGATTGTATGCAGGTTTTAACTGTCCGTTTTTCATATGGTCTTCCTTCATTCTCATAAAGGTAGCGTCAGGATCTGTTTTGCTGTAGGAGTTTCTATTGCCTAAAATCACTAAATCTTTTTCGTATTTTTCAAGCTTTGGCAGGTGCTCTTCCTGAAGCTTTTCAAGCTCTTTGGTTATCTTCTTGTTGGGCTCTTTGAGTTTTTTATTGAGTTCTGATAATTTTTCTTTCAGCTCTTCCGAGTTTATTTTTTTTGGTAATTCTTCCTTGTTGACTTCTTGATTATCTGATAAAATACTGTTTTCGATATCGGATAAGATGCTGTTGATTTTTACTTCGAGTTTTTCTTTGTATTTCTCTATAGAACCCCGCCAGACAAAGGTGTATTTGTTGGATTTGGCTTCAATTTTTGTTCCATCGATGTATTGGATATCCAGACTGACATAGCCCATTTCCACAAGCATTTTGACTACTTCTGCAAATAAATCTTTGATGTTTTCTTTTAGAACCTTTCCTCTAAAATCGTTGATGGTTCTAAAATCAGGAGTTAAGTTGCCTGAAATAAACATAAAATGAATGTTCTCGGTGAGTGCTTTTGCTATTTTTCGGCAGGAATAAGTGTTGCTCAAATAGCTGTAAAACAAAACTTTAAGCATCATTCTGGGATGATAAGCCGAGGTCCCTCCTCCTTTATATTTTTTAAGTATATGGCTTATATCCAATGAATTGACGACCTTGTCCACTAAGCGGACAGGGTGGTTTTCTGAAATTTTATCAAAAATATTTATCGGAAAAAGTTCCGGTGTATTGATCGATTGCGATTTAAATATTACTTTAGCCATTGCTCGTTTTTTGTGCAACTCTAAGATACTATTTTAGATTAAAAACAGCAAAAAAAAGGCTGTCCTTACTTTTTGGACAGCCTCTATCTCTTCAAACTAAAATGAGCTCTAAATTCTTTACCGTTTTTTCGTGTAACTGTAAACCAGTAATCCGTTGATGGTAAGGGCTGATTAGAATAATTTCCATCCCAGGAACTATTTTCGGATAATACAGTTATTAATTTCCCATAGCGGTCAAATATTCTAATTCCGGTATTTGGAGCCAGATAAGCAAAATCAATTGTCCAAGTATCATTAAATCCATCACTGTTTGGAGTAAAGAATTTTGGATAAGGAAGTACTTCAACATAATTGATGCAGTCTCCTGTTGTTGCCGCAAGTATGTTAATGACAATAGGTATTCTGTCACTTTCACAATTATCTGCGGTTTGTGAAGCATAATATGTAATTCCGTCTGCAAGCAGGGTTGATCCTGTCAAACTTACTGAAGAAGTGCTGCTGTCATACCATTTTATGTTTTGTCCCATAATGTCAATGTCATTGATTTTTGCATTTTTCTGGATGCAGAATGTCTGCGGGGAATCAGCAGTAGGACTTTGAGTGTCTTGTATTTTTACGATAATTGGAAATCTGCCGCTTTCGCAATTGTTAAGTGTCTGCGTGGTATAATAGGTGCCATTCTGCAGGAGCATAGTTGACGATAAAAGATTTCCATTCGCTACAGCATCATACCATTTAACAGCTGTTCCAATGATATTCAGATTGGCAATTGCGGCATTATCATCAATACAAAACTGCTGACTGCTGTTTCCTGTGGGTTCAGGAGTATCATTTACCTGAATTAAAATTGGAGTTCTGTCACTTTCGCACCCAATCGTCTGCGAGGCAAAATAGGTTTTATTGTTTTCTAATAAAGCTGTATTTGGCATAACAGCAGCCGAAGTATTGCTGTCATACCATTTTATATTTTGTCCGGATATTTGGATAGTACTTAGTGTTGCTTTTTCGCTTTTGCAAAATGCCTGGCTTGCATTTCCAGCTGGAGCAGCAGGCGTATTAACGATAGAAACCGTAACGCCGAATCTTGGTCCTTCACAGGAATTAATTGTTTGTGAAGCATAATAGGTTTTGCCATTTTGCAGACTGGCTGTTTGGGCTAATAAAGAGCCGTTGTTTACAGCGTCATACCATTTTATTGCAGTTCCGGTAACTTGGATATTTGCAATTGTTGGGTTTTGGCTAGAGCAGAAAGTCGGATTAGTATTTCCCGCTGGAGCCAATGTGTTTTGAATGTTAATGGTTACTGGAGTTCTTTCACTTTCACAGTTATTGATAGTCTGCGAAGCATAATAAATTTTGCCGTTTTGAAGTAGTACAGCGGTATTTGGCAAAAGTGTTCCAGCAGTTAATGCATCATACCATTTTATATTTTGACCTGTGGCACTAATTGAATTTAGAGCAGCATTCTGTTGAATGCAGAAAGTCTGCGGAGTTGCCGCAGTTGGTTTTGGAGTGAAATTTGTAAAAGGAATTAGGGTAACTGTGGTCGCATTTGAAACACATCCATCATTATTTTTTACTTTAATAAAATAGGTTTTGGGATCAAGGTTTGGCTGCACTGCATTTGTAGTCCAGCTGACACCGTTATCAAAACTATATTCTGATGCACTGTCTGTTATTGTAATAGTTCCTTTAAGATTGTTACAATCGGGCTGAGGAGCTGTGAATTTAGGGTTGTTAGGGTAATCTGTTGGTGCATTAATAGTTATAGGTACTGGAGAAGACTCGCAGCCACTGCTGTTTTTAACACGAACCTGATAGGCTCCGGCTGCTAAATTACCAGAATTTGGACTGGCTGAATAATTTGCACCATTATCAAAACTATATTGATAAGCCGTACTGGTAATTATAATTGAACCAAATGGATTACTGCAGCTAATAGGATGCGTAGCACTCAGCGTTGGAGCAGAAGGAGCATCTGGAGGTGTATTGATGACTGCTTTATATGCAGCAGAAGCACATCCATTGGTGTATTTTATTCTAATTAAATAAATTCCGGGTGATAAACTGGCTGTATTGCTTGAACTCCAAGTAGTACCATCATCAAAACTATATTGATTTGCAACAGTCGAAACCATAATGCTGCCTTTCGCGGAATTACAGCCTATCGGGTCTGTGACAACAACTTGCGGCGCATCAGGAATTACAGGTGCGGCATCTATAGTGACTAGTGTTACCAGAGAAATACAGCCGGAACTATTTTTAATCATTAAATTATAGGTTCCCGGTGATAAATTAGATTTTGTATTGGATGTTGCAAATGTGATTCCGTTATCAAAACTGTAAAAAGCGGCTGCGGTATCAAAGGTAATTGATCCTGTAAAATTGGTGCAGTTTGGCTGAATGACTTTATAGGCAGGAGCTGGAAGCGGTGATACCGGAGAGATAGTGACTGGAGCGGCATCTGAAACACAACCCGCTGCATTTTTAATTTTTATGTAATAAATTCCCGGAGAAAGATCTGTTTTTGTATTTGAAAAAACATAGGTCAATCCATTGTCATAACTATAGGTTGAAGCATTAGTAGTAATTGTAATGGCACCTTTTGATGAGCTGCAGCTGGGTTGATTAGTGGTGAAATCTGGAGCCGCAATAGTACTTCCGGAACTTAAATTGACAACAGCTGCCAATGATTCGCAGCTATATGTATTTGTCTTGATTTTAATAATATAAGTACCAGCTCCTATATTTACTTTTGTTGGGCTTGTAGTCCAGCTGTTTCCGTCATTGAAACTATAACTTATACCCGGTGTTGTTATGGTTATACTGCCGTCAGTAGCTCCGCAGGATGAAGGCTGGACTATCTGTACAGCGGGTGCTGCAGGAACAGCGGGAGGATTATTAATATAAGTATAATAACTATTTGAAGTACAGCCTAGAGTGTTTTTTATTAGCATATAATAATAAGAGCCTCCAGCTAAATTTTTCTTTATAGGATTTGTAGTCCAAGTTGTTCCTCCATCAAAGCTATATTGATCTGCTGTAGAATTTACTATTATAGTTCCTGTCGGAGTACTGCAGGTTGGCTGAATAGTGGAGATATTTGGCGAGGGCAGATAAAATTTGTTTATATATGCATATTGCGAATTTGATTTACAGCCCGTTGTATTTTTAATGATGATAGTATAATATGTCAATGTTGGATTTAGTAAAATAGGATTGGTAGTCCAAGTGGTACCTCCGTCAAAACTATATTGGTAAGCAGGAGTAGTGACAGTGATGCTTCCTCCATTGCCGCAGCTCGGCTGAACCACTTTTACGTTTGGATTGGGAAGATAATATGGATTGATATATATTGATAGACTTCTAGATACACAGCCGGCTGCATTTTTTATCATTATGTTGTAATAGCCAGAAGTAAGTCCGGAAAGGACTGGGTTTGTTGACCAATTACTGCCATTGTCAAAGCTATAAGAAGCAGCGACTGTTGCAATAGTAATATTTCCATTGACGCCACAGCTTGGCTGAATTATTGTGAAATCTGGATTAGGTAAATAATACTGCTGCAGGGAAGCATATGTACTATAAGGATTAGAGGTGCATCCGGCATTGTTTTTTACTATTAAATAATAAGATCCAGTATTTACATTAGTGAATACCGGATTGGTACTCCAGGTATTTCCTCCGTCTATACTGTATTCTGCTTCTGTTGAAGTAAAGGTTATGCTTCCTCCATTTCCACATGTTGGCTGTGTTATTTTAAAAGTTGGAGCTGGGAGATAAAAAGGCTGAAAATATACTTGGGTATAGTTAGAAATACAGCCTTGTGTGTTTTTGATTCTTGGGTAATAATATCCCGGCGAAAGATTTGAAAAAACTGGATTTGTTCCCCAATTGGCTCCGTCTATGCTATAAAAATCAGCAGTAGTATTGATTTTAATACTGCCTTTTGTTTCGCAGGCAGGCTGAGTTATAGTAACATTTGGTTTTGCCAAACTTGTGTTATCCATATAAACGGAAATTATATTGGAAGTACAATCCGCCTTTTTTATCATTAAATAGTAATATCCTTGGGCTAAATTAGTAAAGACATTATTTGTACTCCAAGTAGTACCATAGTCTATACTATAATAATCTGCAGTGGTGCTGAATGTAATATTACCAATATTTCCACAGCTTGGATTGGTAACTGTATAATCTGGATCAGGAAGTTTTGGAGAGTTAATTAAAATATTTATATTGTTAGAAATACATCCTAAATTATTTTTTACTGCAATGTTATAATATGTATAAGTATTAAGATTAGTTAAGGAAGGAGAAGTTCCCCAGGTATAGCCCCCGTCAAAACTATAGAAATCGGCAGCTGTATTTATGGTTATGCTGCCCGCAGCAGTACAAGTCGGCTGAACTGCTGTATAAGCAGGAGGGGCAATATTTGGATTATTTAAATAAGCATAACTTGGATAAGAGGTACAGCCAATATTATTTTTTATCATTATTTGATAACTGCCGGGAGGCAATGATTTTGAATTGAGCGTTGTCCAGGTTGCGCCATTGTCAAAGCTGTAAAAATCGGATAATGAGTTAATAGTTATTTTTCCGTCTACACCGCAAGTTGGCTGTTCTGTACTGACAACCGGCGAATTCAAGTAAGGCTGATATAAACTAACATAAGATGTTGAGCTGATACATCCCGCACTGTTTTTTATCTTTATCTGATAGTTTCCAAAAGGTAAAATTTTAACGTTATTACTAGTCCAGGTCACTCCATTATCAAAACTATAGGAATCTGCTGCTGTAGTAATCGTAATGCTTCCGTCTTTTCCGCAGACAGGCTGTTCTGTTGTATATTCAGGATAGGAATACTGAAAATCAGTTAAATAAACATAAGTATAATAAGAAGTACAGCCTATAGCATTTTTTATCCCTAAAGAATAGCTTCCTGTATTTAAATTGTTCATTGTGCTGCTTGTAACCCACGTGGTCCCTCCGTCAAAAGTATAAAAATCCGAAACAGTATTGATAGTAATACTTCCCTTTGCAGTACAAGCAGGCTGTGTTATCGTATAAGTGGGATTTTCCAGTGTATTACTGCTTAGAAGTACATTGTTGGCCGATGAAATACAGCCTTGCAGATCTTTGGTGTGAATTTTATAATTTCCAGGCTGAAGATTGGTCGCAACAGAATTATTTACCCAAGTTGCACCATCATCAAAACTATAGTATGCAGCAGGAGTTATAATAGTGATGCTGCCAGTATCTCCGCAAAATAGAGGATTGGTATAATTGTAACTTGGATACAAAGTTGAAGCTGCTGTGATAGTTACACTTTGAGAAAAGGATGTACATCCATTTACAGTTTTTATTTTTACTAAATAAGTACCAGGATACAAATTATTTTTTGTGTCGTTTGTGCTCCACGTCGCGCCGTCGTCAAAACTATATTGTGATGCTGCTGAAGTTACTTTTATGGTTCCTGTGGAGGCAAAACAGGAGGGCTGCGTAATCTGCAGGACCGGAGATACAGCAGTTTGACTCGGTTCGATAGTAACACTCGCATCGCTGCCACATCCAAAAGAATCAGTGACCGTAACAGAATAATCTCCTATTGAGGTTACTGTAATGCTTTGCGTGGTTTCTCCAGTGCTCCATAAATACGAAGCACCTGAAGATGCAGTCAATATTGTGCTCCCAGAACAGACATTTAAAATACCTGAAATAGTAGCAGTGGGATTTCTAACCTCTAAATCAGCAGAAATTATTTTGTAGCAAGAGGTATTCTTACTCACTCTGACAAAAATAGAAGCACTTGAACTTGGATAACTTGTAAAATTTGTGATGGCATTCAAGTTGGCCTCCGCATCGTTGTAATTTTTGAAATAACTAAAATTTAAACCCGCAGTAGAAGCCACTACTGCAGCATTTAATTTAGACAAATCAAAATTTTCACTTCCGTCACGATTTGTATCACATTGAGAGATCTTTGCAGTCTTTACATCAATCGAACAGCTTGAGGTACAATTCATAAAAGAGATATCCCAGCCAGAATTTGCATCAGGATCTATGGCAGAATTAAATGTTGTTCCTGCACAGGAAGTTCCGGAAATATCATAATCTACTTGTACGCCTATATTGTAATTTGCATTAGCAGTATTTGGGAAATCAGAAGCATTCAGTGTGAAACAAAACTTTTTATTTGTGGTGTCAAGACTTGAGGTAGTTGATGTTGTATAAACAGAAACATTGTTGCTGTTGTAAGCTGTTAAAGTAATTTTTTTAACGGTTGCAGAAATTCCTCCGGAATTTGGAATAGTATAAGTACCGCAAACTGAAATCGGTAAACTAGGACAGACTTTATTCAAAGGATCAAGTTCTATAGAACCTTGAAGATTCTCTGCCGAATGTAATAAGCAGATATCATCAACATACATATAGCCGAAATGCCCGCCCAATCCGCATCTTGAAGCCATAAATTCAACGGTAAATTCTTCATTATTTGGAATTGATGAAATGTCCAGATATCCAGATTGCCAGTTGGTGGTATATAAGGTAACAAAAGAAGAGGTCTGACTTGGAACTTTGGAAAAAATGCAGTTTTTTTCATCTCCTACCAGACAAAATTCATTTACAACTACTTTATTTTTATCTAGAATTCTTGCTTTTACAAATGCCTGATTGTCAGTATGGCTGTTATCGTATACACTTTGTAATACAGCTTTGTAGTTGAACTTTAGATAATTTTCGTTATTTGTTTTAAACCTTTTGCCTTGAACAATAGAACCATAAGTAGAGGAGTTTTCATGATTGATTTTAAGCGCATACTGATCAAATGCTTTAATATCTCCCATATAAGGGTCAACTAAATTTGCAGAAACACCAGTTGCCATAATATTCATGTTATTAGGGTTATAGCGATTGATGTAGGAGTCTGCAGTATTGGTAATCGATCGGCATTGTGTCGGGCCGGGAGGATCGCCTATTGTGTAAAGAAAGTTCTTTAGATAACTGCTTCCGTTTATGGTTTCATATTGCTCAAAACCTCCATTAGTACACATTTCTACCGCCTGAAGTACAGCTGCAGTTTTTGAAGTCAAGTTTCCCTTTTTTGTATTCCCGTTTACTGTTTTCAAACTCAGTATTTCTGCTTTCTTTTTTTCTTCCCGAATCTTTAAAAATTGTTTCTGCTGTTCTAAATCTTGAATCAGATGTCCATTTTTATCTTCAAGTAAATGTTGGGTAGACGAATCTGGATTTGTATTTTGAGAAAGAACTAAAGTACATTGATGCAGTAAAATAAAAAAAAGTAAAATTCGTTTCATAAGAAAAATTTGGAACCTTACAAATGTAATCAAATGTTTATAAAAAAAAACTAAAATTCCGTTTCTAAAGCATAAAAAACACTCCTAAAATCTTTTCCTGAAAAGTCTCCAAATATCCCTTATTTTTGCTGAAAATTTTTTCTCTTGAAACCAAAACTTTTTCTAATCACCCCGCCTTTTACCCAGCTGAATACACCGTATCCTGCAACTGCGTATATAAAAGGTTTTTTGAATACCAAAAATATTGAATCCGTTCAGGCGGATTTGGGTATTGATGTGATTTTAAGATTATTTTCAAAAGAAGGATTGCAAAATTTGTTTGCTAACAGCCAACAGCCAACAACCGACAACTGCAAACGAATACTAGCTTTACAGGACGAATACATCAAAACGATTGATTCGGTTATTGCTTTTTTGCAGGGAAAAAATCCAACTTTGGCACTTCAAATTTGTCAGGAGGATTTCTTGCCTGAAGCATCTCGTTTTGCTCAGTTGGAAGAATTGGATTGGGCTTTTGGAACAATGGGGACACAGGACAAGGCTAAACATTTGGCAACATTGTATCTCGAAGATATTTCGGATTTTATCGTAGAATGTATTGATGATAATTTTGGCTTCAGCCGATATGCGGAACGTCTAGGCCGAAGTGCCAATTCTTTTGATGAATTGTATCAAGCTTTGCAAAAGGAGCCAACATATATTGACACTATTCTGCTTTCAATTTTAAAAGAAAAAATAGAAAATATTCAGCCGAATTTGTTTTTGATTTCGGTTCCTTTCCCCGGGAATTTATATTCGGCTTTCCGCTCTGCGCAATGGGTGAAAAAGCATCATCCAGATATTAAAATTTCGATGGGCGGCGGTTTCCCAAATACCGAACTGCGTTCATTATCTGATGCAAGAGTTTTTGAATTTTTCGATTATATCACTTTGGATGATGGTGAAACTCCAATCGAGTTGTTATGCAATTTGGTATCGAATCCCCCTCTTTTGCAGGGGTTAGGGGAGGTTAAAAGAACTTTTCTGCTGGAAGACGGGAAAGTAGTTTATAAAAATAATTCCAGGAAGCACGATTATAAACAATCGCAGGTGGGAACGCCCGATTATTCGGATCTGCTTTTGGACAAATACATTTCGGTTATTGAAATTGTGAATCCGATGCATCGAATGTGGAGTGACGGACGCTGGAATAAACTCACGATGGCGCATGGCTGTTATTGGGGAAAATGTACTTTCTGCGACATTTCTCTGGATTATATAAAAGTGTACGAACCTGTTGCGGCAAGTTTATTGTGTGACCGAATGGAGGAAATGATTGCACAGACAGGTGAAACCGGTTTTCATTTTGTAGACGAAGCAGCACCGCCTGCTTTGATGCGTGCTTTGGCTCTTGAAATCCTTCGCCGGAAATTATCGGTTACCTGGTGGACAAATATTCGTTTTGAAAAAAGTTTTACGGCCGATTTATGTCTGCTGCTAAAAGCTTCGGGCTGTATTGCAGTTTCAGGCGGACTCGAAGTAGCTTCGGACCGATTATTAAACCTAATTGATAAAGGTGTAACCGTAGAGCAGGTGGCGAAAGTTACCCGAAATTTCACCGAAGCCGATATAATGGTACACGCTTATCTGATGTATGGCTACCCTACACAGACAGTTCAGGAAACGGTGGACAGCCTCGAAATGGTGCGCCAGTTGTTTGAAGCGGGAGTGCTGCAGTCGGGATTTTGGCATCAGTTTGCCATGACGGCTCACAGTCCGGTGGGAATGTTTCCAGAGCAGTTTGGAGCAGTAAAAGAAACAGAAGACATTGGAACTTTTGCTAATAATGATATTAATTTTGTGGATTCTACAGGAATCGATCACGATAAATTCAGTTTCGGACTTAAGAAATCGCTGTTTAATTACATGCACGGAATCTGTTTTGACTATGAACTGCAGGAGTGGTTCGATTTCAAAATTCCGAAGACAAAAATAGGTCCCGACTTTATTTTTGATGCACTGCAGGAAGAAGCCAATTTCAATATAAAACCTACAGCCAAAATCGTCTGGCTGGGAGGAAAACCGTCTGCTGAAACATTTACCAAATCCAAAAAAGGAAACAGCTGGGAAATGCTGGCTTTGACTTTTCATGACAAAAAACAAAGCTTCACTATTCAGACCAGCAAAGCTGAAGGTGAATGGCTTGCTGAAATGCTTCAGAAACTATCGGTTTCGAATGCTAAAACCTTTTCTTTTCAGGAAGTAAAAAACGATTTTGAAATCCAATTGGAAGATTTCGAACTATTTTGGTACTCCAAACCAGTGAATGTTTTACGGGAGTTTGGATTATTAGTTTTGTAATTTCTCTTAGAGCCTGTTTAAATTTTATTTTTGAGATTTATTATTAGAGGATTTTTGAGTGAAACAAGGCAAATTTTTATAAAATAGCAGAGCTATTGTATGAAAATTTAACGAAGTTGTAACCAAAAATCATCATAAGAGAGCCAATAAATAAAACTTAAACAGGCTCTTAATTTTATTCTTTATATTAGTGCTTGATTAGTGAGCCATTTTTAAAGATATTGATTTCGATTAAGGCTACATTTTTTTTCTTTTTTTTGTTGTGAATTTTCCTATTCAATAAAATCATTCTTTTTGTTATTTTTATATGTTATTGTATTGCATTTCAGTGGTTTTTGTTTTGTACTATTGTGCGTTATTTAATTTTTTCCTTTGGAATCGGCATTACGAAAACGTTATAGTTGTTTAGAAGTGATAATAAAAAAATAATTTGTATATTGCAGTAAGTCAGTTTGTTGTAATATTATACATCAGCACAGTTGAAAATTATGTATTTAAGCTATAAAAATTGACATTCAACGATTTTAATTTTTATTGTGTTTTATAGTTATTCTCTTTGCGGATTATAATTTATTTGTTTTTTTTTAAAATAAATGAAAGTGTATAGCTAAAGATTAAAACTGTCCCCAAATCATAAAATTAATCATAGAATGTCCAAAAAGATTACTTGTATTTTTATTGCTTTTCTTGGGCTTTTCAATTTATCTTATGCTCAGTCTTCAGTTGCTCATGAAATAGGCGGTTTTTTGGGTCCTAGTGTTATGAAATCGGATTACGGACAAAGAAATGATGATCCTTCTACTTATCGGAATACTGGTTTTGCAATTGGTTTTATACATTATCTGAATTTTTCATCCAATTCGATGAGCAGTGCTTATTTTAAAGAACATTTTAAAGTACGTTCCGAGTTGTCTTTTAATCAGACCGAATTGAATCATTTTGGAAAATGGGCAGAAAATGGTAATAGCATTGGCAAACGGCAGTTAAGAGCAATGGAAGGGAAATCATCTATTTTAAATCTGGGTGCGCAGCTAGAATATTTTCCATTTAGAAGAATCCACGATTTTGAATATACTGTAGGCTCTTTTTCACCTTATTTTAGTTTAGGGCTTCAATGTAATTTTTACAATGTAAAATCTTCTTCATCGATGGGAGAATTGGGAACTGTGGCAGCAACCTTCCCAAAATATTTAATTCCTTCGGATGGACATTCTTACGGTTTTTCTACCGAAAGCAGCAGTACTTGGTCAATTGTTTCAGGTGTAGGTTCTCGTTACAAATTAACTCCTCTATCGGATTTACTTGTTGAATTTCGCCTTCAGTATTTTGGTTCCGACTGGGTGGACGGATTAAATCCTAATAAACAAATTTTTACCGAAAACAAATATAACGACTGGCAGGTCGGGTTAACTTTTGGTTACATTTTTTATCTGGACTGATTTATTATTATCAGCCTCCGTTTTATACATTAGATTACTCAAAATCTGAATGCATGAGCATGTTCTAAATAATGTATAAAATTCATCAATATCTTTTTTTAATATGGCTCACACAAAGAAATCCGTTCTGAACTTTGCGCCTCTGGACCTTTGCTTAGAATGAATTCAAACCTAATTTAATGAGATTGTGAATACAAATAATCCTTTTAACTAATTGATATATTAGGTTATAACTTTTTTAGTGAATTTGTTTTTTTGTAAACTCAAACGATTTCTTTCCTATTTTTACTAAACTAAAATAAATAGGAATGAGTTCAAATTACAAAGTAACTGTTAATGATGCTTTCCATTTTGATTTTGAAAAAGAAAGCGTTTCTCAGCTCGATTCAATACCTGCAGGGGTAAATAAATTTCATATCCTGCATCAAAATTCGCCTTATAAAGCTGAAATCGTCTCATCGGATTTTAATCAAAAACGCTTTACAGTGAAGGTAAATAATACCAATTATACTGTTGTAATTTCAAATCCGCTGGATATTTTGATTAAAGAAATGGGGTTTGAGGCTGGGTCGGCCAAGCAGGTTAATGTGATTAAAGCTCCCATGCCGGGACTGATTTTGGAAATCAATGCTGTTGTCGGACAGTCCGTAAAGGAAAATGACAATCTAATTATTCTAAGTGCCATGAAAATGGAGAACAGTTTTCTTTCGCCCCGTGACGGTGTGATTAAATCTATTTTCGTAAAGACTGGAGATGCTGTGGAAAAAGGGCAGTTATTAATTGAATTTGAGTAAAGAAGAAAAGATAATAGAGTAAAGAAAAAAGAAAACAGATTGAATATTGTGAACTCTCATTTTTGCCTAAAAGTTTATATTCTATTCTCTATTTTCTATATTCTAAAGAATTAAAAATATGAAAAAAATACTAGTTGCTAATAGAGGTGAAATCGCTATCAGGGTGATGAAAACCGCACAGAAAATGGGTATTAAAACAGCAGCAGTTTATTCGGCTGCCGACAGGAATTCTCCGCATGTAAAATTTGCTGATGAAGCGGTTTGTATTGGTGAAGCGCCTTCAAGCCAATCGTATTTGCTGGGACACAAAATTATAGAAGCTGCCAAATCTCTGAACGCTGATGCCATTCATCCCGGATATGGTTTTCTCAGTGAAAATGCTGATTTTGCAGAAGAAGCCGAAAAAAACAACTTAATTTTTATTGGTCCAAAATCACATGCAATAAAAATTATGGGAAGTAAACTGGCAGCAAAAGATGCTGTTAAAGAATATAATATTCCAATGGTTCCGGGCATAGACGAGGCAATTACTGATATCGAAAAAGCAAAGCAGGCAGCCACAGCAATTGGTTTTCCTATCTTGATTAAAGCTTCGGCTGGCGGTGGCGGAAAAGGAATGCGTGTGGTAGAAACCGAAGCCGATTTTGAGTCTCAAATGAACCGGGCCATAAGTGAAGCTGTTGCAGCGTTTGGCGACGGCTCCGTTTTTATTGAAAAATATGTGGCCTCTCCAAGGCATATTGAAATTCAGGTGATGGCAGACAGTCATGGTACTATTTTATATTTTTTTGAAAGAGAGTGCAGTATTCAGCGACGCCATCAAAAAGTGGTGGAAGAAGCACCGTCTTCAGTTTTGACTCCCGAACTGCGCAGGAAAATGGGAGAAGCAGCTGTTTTGGTGGCTAAGTCCTGTGATTACATAGGAGCTGGAACTGTTGAATTTTTATTGGATGAAAATAATAATTTCTATTTCCTCGAAATGAATACCCGTCTGCAGGTGGAGCATCCCGTTACGGAACTGATTACAGGCACCGATTTGGTCGAACTGCAGATCAGAGTCGCAAGGGGAGAAGCATTGCCAATTAAGCAAGACGATTTACAAATAAAGGGGCATGCTCTTGAACTGCGTGTTTATGCCGAAGATCCGCTGAATGATTTCCTGCCGAGTGTTGGTCATCTTGATGTGTATCAATTGCCTGTTGGCGAAGGGATCCGTGTAGATAATGGTTTTGAGCAGGGTATGGATATTCCGATTTATTATGATCCGATGCTCGCCAAATTAATCACTTACGGACATACGCGGGAAGAAGCACTACAGCTGATGATTAAAGCTATTGAAAATTACAAAGTAGAAGGCGTGCAGACAACTTTGCCTTTCGGGAAATTTGTTTTTGAGCACGAAGCTTTCCGTTCAGGGAAATTTGATACTCATTTTGTCAAGAAATATTACAATGCCGATTTGCTGAAAAATCAAATGGCACAGGAAGCCGAAATTGCAGCTTTGGTTGCCTTGAAACAGTATTTTGAAGACCAAAAAATAATACGATTGCCAAATTGAAAATTGATTTGAACCATTAAGGTATTAAGTCTCATTAAGAAAGCAGGACTTAATTTTCTTAATATCTTAATGGTGAAAAAAACATTTGGCTTTAGCCAAAAAGAAAAAGAATTAATAAAAACTTACGGTTGAAAAAAGATATGCAGGACAAAATAAAAATACTCAGCGATAAAATTGCTCAGGCTCATTTGGGCGGAGGAAAAAAGCGTATTGCAAAACAGCACAGCAGTAAAAAACTAACCGCAAGGGAACGCATCGATTATTTGATGGATGAAGGTTCTTTTGAAGAAATCGGGATGCTGGTGACACACCGCACCACCGATTTTGGGATGGAAAACGAAATGTATTACGGCGATGGAGTTATAACAGGATACGGAACTATCAATGGAAGATTGGTTTATATTTTCGCTCAGGATTTTACGGTTTTTGGAGGTTCATTATCCGAAACCCATGCCGAGAAAATCTGCAAAATTATGGATATGGCCGTAAAAGTAGGTGCTCCAATGATTGGACTGAACGATTCGGGAGGCGCACGTATACAGGAAGGAGTTCGTTCGCTGGGAGGCTATGCTGATATTTTTTACAGAAACGTTCAGGCGAGCGGCGTGATTCCGCAGATATCTGCCATTATGGGACCTTGTGCCGGCGGAGCGGTTTATTCCCCAGCGATTACTGATTTTACGATTATGGTCGAAGAAACGAGTTATATGTTTGTTACCGGACCGAATGTGGTGAAAACCGTGACCAACGAATCGGTGACTTCGGAGGAATTGGGAGGTGCGAGTACGCATTCTACCAAGTCGGGAGTGGCACACCGCACAGCTGTGAATGGCGTGGTTTGTCTGGAAGATATCAAAAGACTGCTGAGTTATCTGCCTCAAAATAACAAAGAAAAACCCCGCAGTCTGCCGTATGAACTCAAAGATGAAATACGTGAACAATTGGCCGGCATTATTCCGGATAACCCGAATAAACCTTATGATATGCATGTTGTTATAAGCGGGATTATAGACGAAGATTCATTTTTTGAAATTCATAAAAACTATGCCGAAAATATTATTGTGGGTTTTGCCCGGTTGGGAGGCCGAAGCATTGGAATCGTTGCCAATCAGCCGATGTTTCTAGCTGGCTGTCTGGATGTGAAAAGTTCGAAAAAAGCAGCGCGTTTTACCCGTTTTTGCGATGCGTTTAATATTCCGTTATTGGTATTGGTCGATGTACCGGGTTTTTTGCCGGGAACCGATCAAGAGTGGAACGGGATTATTGTTCACGGAGCAAAACTGCTTTATGCCTTAAGCGAAGCAACAGTCCCGAGAGTTACCGTGATTACCCGAAAAGCCTACGGAGGCGCTTATGACGTGATGAACTCTAAACACATTGGTGCCGATATGAATTTTGCCTGGCCGACTGCTGAGATTGCGGTAATGGGAGCCAAAGGCGCTTCGGAAATTATATTTAAGAAAGAAATTCAGGATGCCGAAGATCATGAAGCTAAACTCCTAGAAAAAGAAGCCGAATATGCCGATTTGTTTGCGAATCCGTACACGGCAACGCAGCGCGGTTTTGTCGATGAGGTGATTTTGCCACAAGATACAAGACGCAAACTGATAAAAGCTTTTGCCATGCTGGAAAATAAAGTAAGTGTGACTCCTGATAGGAAGCATGGAAATATTCCTTTGTAAAATAAAAGTGCTATTTTAGCGATTAAAATTAAATTGATAAATCAAATGCCAAATAGAACTGAAAAGGAACTTTTAATTGAAATAGTAGAGTATTTTAATGTATATATTTTTGAAAATCATATCAATGCGGCTTTAAAAGTTCACTCAAAACTTAAATCGTACAATATTAATCCTATTGTAGTAAAGTATTTGTCAAAAGTTTTGGAAGGAAATTATAATGCAGTTGGAGTGGCTAAAGCCCTTTATTATCCCAGAGTGTTGGGGACTTCAATAAATACTTCTTTTGGTACCAGAATTCAAAATATGTTTGTTGATTTAAAAATTGGTGAAGGTTCTTTAATTAAAGGAATGGATATAGAATTTATAGATAAAATAGATAATCGACGAAAATGGTGCCAATTAAAATCGGGGCCAAATACAATTAATTCTGAGGATGTGAAACCTCTAATAAAAAAGTTTTCAGACACAATTAACCTTGCTAGAACAAACAAAGCATTTAAAAATATAAATAACACAGATTTTATAGTTGGTGTTCTTTATGGAGAACAGAATGAGTTAAGTATGCACTACAAAGTGATAGATAAAACACATCCTGTTATTATTGGTAAAGACTTTTGGCATAGAGTTACAGGATTTCCTGACTTTTATAATGGTTTAGTTGATAATCTACAAAAAATAATTAATAATATTGATACTCAGGATTTAATAAATGTCGGAGTTGAAGAACTGGCAAAGGAAATTGAAAGTTCTCAACTTTTTGACTTTAATAAATTATAATAACTATTTAGAAATTTCACAATTGAATAACCAACTTCTTGCCCTAAATTAACTGGAACTGCGTTTCCTATTTGTTTATATTGCTGAGCAATAGAGCCTTCAAATTTCCAGTCGTCAGGAAAAGTCTGAATTCTGGCATATTCTCGAACAGTAAACGGGCGAGTTTCTTCGGGATGGCATCTTTCTGTTTGTTTTTGAGCAGGACTACAAGTTAACGTAAGGCATGGTTCGTCCCAGCCTATTCTTCGAGCAATTCCTGTTTTACCACCACCAAGATGAAAACTTCCCCCCATAAATTCTTTTTGAATTTCAAGAGGTAAATCTCTCCAATATCCTTTTTGTGGAACTAATTTTAAAACATCAATTTTGCTTTTTGGATATTTTGAACCTTCCGATTTAGGAACATCACAATCAAATAAATCACCTTTTTTAAGGGCATCTTTTAAATTGTATATTTTTTTATATGGTTTGGGATATTCATATTTTAAATCAATATCTTTTCTAATTCCAACGAGAATTAATCGTTCTCTTTTTTGAGGAACATTATAATTTATTGCTTTTAAAACTTGAACTGGAACAACATTATAGCCAATTTCATCCAAAATAGAAATCATTCCTTCTAGAGTTTTTCCATTTTCGTGACTTAACAAACCACGTACATTTTCGCCAATGCAAATAGGAGGATTTACTTCTTTAACAGCTCTTGCGAATTCATAAAATAGAGTTCCTCTTGCATCTGCTAAACCTAATTTTTTTCCAGCATAACTAAAAGCTTGGCAAGGAAATCCACCAGTTACAATGTCAACTTTGTTATTATATTCAGAAAAATTAAAAGTTTTTATATCACCTTCTAAAACATTCCAATTTGGTCTGTTTTTTCGTAATGTCTGACAAGCCCATTTGTCAATTTCGTTTAAGGCAACACATTTTAAACCTGCTTTTTCCATTCCGACTGCTAATCCGCCAGCTCCAGCAAAAAGCTCTAAAACTGTATATTCATTATGAGGTTCAATATAATTTGATACTGTTTCCTGAATCTTTTCATCTGAGAAATCAAAAAATAAAGTTTCAACATCTGATTTTCTGTAAACTCTGTAATTGCTCATTGGTTCACGAACAGCTGTCAATTTACCTTCTTTATCCCAACGTCTCAAAGTTTCTTTACTTTTACCAATGTATTCAGAAGTTTCAGAAAGCGTCATATATTCTTCATTCATAACCATATTATTTAACATTACACAATGGTTACAAATTTAGAAGAAAAAACGGAACTGCCAAGCTTAAAAAAAGAAAAGAATTACTATTAATAATAGTTTCCCAAAAATAAAATTCTTAGGCTTGATTTAGTGCTAGTTCTGAATTTGGCAATTTAATATGAATTTGATGTTAATGTTTAGATTATCACTAAATCTTGAAAAAGTTAAAAAATATTTGAGTAAAATAAAGACACATCAAACGGCTTCAAGAACTATTAAAACCCATAATACATTTACTCCGCTTTAAAACGAAACCCAATCCCATGTAAATTCTCAATCGCAATTCCTTTTTCGTTAACCAAAATTTTGCGCAGGCGGGAAATAAAAACATCGAGACTGCGTCCCATGAAATAATCATCGTCACCCCAAAGAGAAGTCAGAATTTGTTCCCGCTTTAAAACTACATTTTTATTGTCAAGGAATAGTTTTAAGAGATCTGCTTCGCGCTGGGTGAGGGAGATTTTTTCCGTTTCATTGAAAAGGGTAAAATTTTTAGTGTCAAATTGGTATTTTCCAATTTCATATATTGATTTTTCAATTGCAGTATTTTTGCGGGAACGTCTCAGGAATACTTCAATTTTCAGCAGTAATTCTTCAATGCTGAAAGGCTTCACGAGATAATCATCAGCACCCAAACGGAGACCTTTTATGCGGTCTTCTTTTAAGGTTTTTGCCGAAAGAAAAATAATAGGAACTTCAGTATCGAGTTTTCTGATTTCGGCAGCCAATTCAAAACCGTCCATTTTTGGCATCATTATATCCAAAATACAGATATCGAAAGAATCTTTTTTAAAAGCTTCTAAACCAGATTTTCCATCCTCGCAATGGGTGACTTCATAATGGTTTTGTTCCAGATTATCTTTGGTCAGGAATGCCAAGGTCGCATCGTCTTCGGTGTATAATATTCGATAAGTACTCATTTAGTTTGGGGAATTAATAGTGAAAAGGTACAGCCTTTTTCGGGATTGCATTTTACTGAAATTTTCCAATTGTGTAAATCAGAAACTTTTTTTGAATAGTACAAACCTAATCCAAAACCAGTTACTTCATTACTTTTTTGGCTTGGAATTCTGTAGAATTTATCAAAGACAAAGTCAATGTTTTTGGACGAAATTCCAATGCCGTTATCTATAAAATTGACTTGTAAATTCTTTCCTGATTTTGAAATAGCGATAGTGATTTCGGGTTTGTTTTCGCTATACTTAATAGCGTTATCCAGCAGATTGTAAACTAAATTTGTAAAATGAAATTCATCAGCTTCGATGCTGGTAGCTTCTAAATCGGTTTCAATTTTTATTTGAGATTCGGGATGTTTCAGTTGTATGTTTTCAATTACTGATTCTAAAATTGGCAGAGCATCCAGAGTTTTTTTGTTTAAAATTAATGGACTGTTATCAGATTTTGCAATGCTTAGAATCTTCTCAATATGCTGACTTAGTTTGTTGCTTTGATCAATAATAATATGAGTGTATTTTTTCAGTTTTTCATCCTGCCTGATTGGATCCTGTTTGTAGAGATAATTCGATGCAATCAGTATGGAGGACAAAGGGGTTTTGAATTCGTGTGCCATATTATTAATGAAATCACGCTGCAGATCGGAGTATTTTTTTTGCTGTAAAAGCGTAAAAATAGAATACACATAGACCAATAAAATAATGATTAATGCAATCGAAAGTACAAACCAGAAACGCAGTGAACTAAAGAGATAACCGGTTTGGTTGGGAAATCGGACAGCAAAATAATAAACAAAATTTTTATGTTTGGGGAAATGTACAGAATGTTTGGTCTGTTTTTTTTCAGAAAGTGAAATGTAGTTTCCATACACCATTTCCTCACTTTGGCAGTTGTACATCGCATATTCAAAATCCGTAGTGATATTCATTTTTCTGAATTCGGAAATGAGATAAAATTCTAAAATCTCCGGTTCAAAATCGTTATCAACATTTACAATATAATAATCGTTAGAAATTTTTTGCACAGGGTTTTTGCCGGGAAGCTCCAGATTAGTCCCGCGGTACAATTTTTTGGCAGCTTCCAGTAAGGCAATATGTGCTTTCTGACTGAACTTTTTATCTTCACTATTAAAGGCTTCCCTTGTCCAAAGCAGCTGGGCTATCAGGATTCCTATAATTGCAATTAAGCCAATCAGGATGCTGCCATTGAGTTTATTCAGTTTCATGATGTAATATTAATCAAAATTCGGCTGTGTTTTCTGCATTAACAAGTCATTAACAAAGATTTGAAACCGCTTAACAAAGGGGTCTGTTTTTCTAATTTATTTTTGGGTTATTCAAAACAGTAACCAATAAAATTATAAAAATATGAAAATGATCAAAATTTCAATGCTGGCATTAACACTAAGCTTAATGTCTTTTTCGGCTATCGCTCCAGTAAAGGTATTAATTTCAAAAACAATCACAGCTTCTTCAATTGTATGGAAAAGCGAGACTATTGATGTGGGGACAATTCCACAGAACACACCAAAACCTATTGTTTTTGAATTTAAAAATACAGGAAAAACAGCTGTTATAATTACAAATGTTCAAGGTTCCTGTGGCTGCACCGCAACAGATTATATTAAAATGCCGATTGCTCCAGGAAAATCAGGAACAGTTACAGCTACGTATAATGCTGCTAATCCAGGGACATTTACCAAAACAGTATCAGTAACAACTAATGTTGAAACGGCACCTAAAGTTTTGACTATAAAAGGAACTGTAGTTACAGCATCAGCTGGGGTAAAAAGTTAATCTAAAAAACAATTATGTATGTGAAACCACCTAATCAGGGTGGTTTTTTTGTTTACAAATAAGCGGCATGTAGATTTTTGATTATAATTTGAAAAAATAGTATCTGTTCTTGAATAGCAATCGCTTTATATTTGTTGCCTATATTACAAAGAAAGTCCTAAAAGATTATGAATTATAAAAAAATATACCTTTTATTTTTATTGGTCTGCGGTTCGTCAATTTCTATTGCGCAAAAAAACGCTGAAAATCAGTCATATTTTGAGTATAGCGGAAGAATCGAAAAATTAGCAGATAATAAAGCGGTGCTGATAGGTGCTGCTGCTGCTGTTTCTTTTGATTTTAGCGGCAACTCATGCGATGTTTTACTGCAAAGTTTAGAGAATCATCAAAACTATGTTTCATTGGAACTCGACGGAAACTATATCGGGAGAGTTCGAATTGAGAAAGGGGAAATAAAAAGCTATCCTGTTAAAGTTTCTAATGGTAAAAAAACGCACCATCTTTCGATTTACAAAGCTACCGAAGCTGCGAACGGAGGGGTTTTATTTGCAGGGACAACAGCTAAATTAGTAAAAAGCACAGCATCCAAAAAGAAGAAAAAAATTGAACTGATTGGAGATTCCATTACATGCGGTTTTGGAAACGATGCTTCGGCGATTCCCTGCGGGAGCGGTGACTGGTACGATCAGCACAATGCGTATTGGGCTTATGGTCCGGTGCTTTCCAGAGCTTTGAATATCGATTTTGTATTGAGTTCTGTTTCGGGTTACGGGATGTACCGGAACTGGAATGACGAGCATGAAAACGAACCCAATATTCCGGATGTTTATGAAAATCTATATTTAAATAAAGACAGTTCAAAACCGTATGATTTTGCATTTCAGCCTGATTTGGTTAGTATTTGTTTAGGGACTAATGACCTTTCTGATGGAGACGGAAAAAAAGCAAGACTGCCGTTTAATGAAGAAAAATATGTTTCCAATTATATCGAATTTATTAAAACGGTTTACAAACATGCTCCTAATGCCCGAATTGTATTATTGACAAGTCCGATGGTTTCGGGTGATAAAAATGTGACTTTGGTAAAATGTCTGAAAAAAGTAATTCAGGCTTTTGAAAATGATAAAACACACAAGCCAATTACATTATTCGAATTTCAGCCAATGTCTCCAAAAGGCTGTGGCTATCATCCAGATATTGCTGATGATAAAGTAATGGCTGACCAATTGATTCCTTATTTTAAAAAACTGCTAAATGAAAAATAAGCTTATTGTCTTTGTCCTTTTCCTGATACTTTCAAATACCGCTTCCGCAAATGTTACGCTTCCGAATATTTTTTCGGATAATATGGTTTTGCAGCGCAATAGCGAAGTGCTGTTTTGGGGATTTGCCAATCCGCAGGAAGAAGTTGTGATTACGCCAAGCTGGAACAATGAAAGCTATAAAATAAAAGCCAGCAATCAGGCAAAATGGGAGATTCTAATTCCGACTCCAAAAGAAGGAGGGCCGTATACTATTACGATAAAAGGATATAATGAAGTAGTACTGAAAAACATTCTGATTGGTGAAGTCTGGATTTGTTCGGGGCAGTCTAATATGGAAATGAGCGCCAGCTGGGGAATCGAGAATGGCGATGAAGCTGTAAAAAATGCTTCAAATCCGAACATAAGACTTTTTTTGGTTCCAAAATTAACGGCTGTAACTCCACAGAATAATATATCAGGAAACTGGACTGAATGCTCACCTGAGACTATGAAATATTTTAGCGCAGTAGCCTATTTTTTTGGAAAACGACTGCAGGAAGAATTGAAGAACGTACCAATTGGTTTAATTTCATCGAACTGGGGAGGAACGCCAGCAGAAATCTGGATGCCGGAAGAAGTGATTCAAAATGATGCTGTTTTATTGGAATCTGCTAAGACACGTAAAGAAGAAAGTTACGGTCCCAATCAGCCGGGACGTGCTTTTAATGCAATGATTTATCCATTGACAAAATTTAAAATCGCTGGGGCATTGTGGTATCAGGGAGAAAGCAATGTGGGATCTGAGGTTTATGATAAAACGCTTTCTGCTTTAATCACGTCTTGGAGAAAACTATGGAATTATGATTTCCCATTTTACTATGTTCAGATTGCACCTTATAAATATGGAGAAAATCATTTCAGCGGAACGATTGTCCGCAATTCACAGCGAAAAGTTTTACAGGAAGTTCCAAATACAGGAATGGCTGTAACCAGTGATATTTCACCTACTGATGATATTCATCCAAAAGATAAAAAATCAGTGGGAATACGCTTGGCGAATCTGGCTTTGGCAAATACTTATAAAACGAACACAGCATTAGTAAACGGACCGCTTTATAAAGGAATCACAATCGATAAAAATAAAGTGACAGTTACTTTTGATTATGCCGATGGATTATATTTTAAAGATAAAAAGGCCGAAATGTTTGAAGTTGCAGGAGCTGATAATGTGTTTTATAAGGCAAATGCAGTTATAAAAAATAATGCTGTAGTACTGCATTCTGATCAGGTAAAAAAACCGGTGAAAGCTCGTTATGCTTGGAAAAATACCGATCAGGCAGCACTTTTTAATAAGGCCAATTTGCCTGCTTCGTCTTTTATAACGGAATAATTTCAAATTATGGAAGTATAAAAGCCCCATTTGTTTTAGTTTTTGCAACATCTGTTTTAGTCAAAAGAGAATTAGAAAAGTAAATTGCTCCCTGTTTTTTTATGATATTTTTTTAATCCTCATTTTAATTGGGTAAGAAAAAAATGTCTTGAAATCCGTGAAGCTGCGTGGTCACGCCCAGATAGTTTGAGCAGAAAAGCTGGTCTTTTTAAATATGATGTTGCAAAAAATAATCCTTAACTCTTAAAATGAAAAAAAAAATTACTGCGGGGATTTTTACCCTGATTACAATTGGAACTATGAATGCACAAAAATTACCTCATTTAGATAAAACTAAACCTGTTGAAGAACGTGTTGATCTGCTGCTGAAGCAAATGACACTGGAAGAGAAAGCGGGGCAGATGAATCAGTATAATGGATTTTGGGAAGTAACAGGGCCAGCACCAAAAGGCGGGACTGCCGAGCTGAAATATGAGCATCTGCGCAAAGGATTAGTTGGATCGATGCTGACGGTTCGCGGTGTAAAAAATGTACGCGCGGTTCAAAAAATTGCTGTCGAAGAAACCCGATTGGGGATTCCGCTGATCATTGGTTTTGATGTGATTCACGGGTATAAAACGTTGAGTCCTATTCCGCTGGCAGAATCGGCTAGCTGGGATCTGGAAGCGATTAAAAAATCGGCGGTTATTGCGGCAGATGAGGCTTCGGCATCGGGAATAAACTGGACTTTTGGTCCTAATGTAGATGTTGCCAATGATGCCCGATGGGGGCGTGTGATGGAAGGGGCAGGCGAGGATCCGTATTTGGGAAGTAAAATTGCAGCTGCGAGAGTAAAAGGTTTTCAAGGGGAAACAATAGCCGATTTGGCAAAAGTGAATACAATTGCCGCTTGTGCAAAACATTTTGCTGCCTACGGTTATGTTGAGGCAGGATTGGAATATAACATTGTGGATATCAGTAATTCTAAATTGTACAATTCGGTTTTGCCACCGTTTAAGGCGACTGTAGATGCAGGTGTCCGTACGTTTATGAATTCCTTTAATACACTGAATGGAATTCCGGCTACAGGAAATGTGTTTTTGCAAAGAGATATTCTGAAAGGAAAGTGGAAGTTTGATGGTTTTGTAATTTCAGATTATGCTTCGATACGTGAGATGATTGCACATGGCTATGCCAAAGATGAGGAAGATGCCGCTTTGAAAGGAGTTGTTGCAGGATCGGATATGGATATGGAATCCTATCTGTATGTTGCAAAACTGGTTGATTTGGTCAAAGAAGGAAAAGTTAAAGAAGCATTGGTTGATGATGCTGTCCGCAGAATTTTGCGTGTGAAATTTGAATTGGGATTATTTGATGATCCGTACAGATATTGTGACGAAAAACGCGAAAAAGAATCCATTGGAAACAAGGCTCATGTTGAAGGCGTTTTGGATATGGCCAAAAAGTCCATTGTGTTGCTTAAGAATGATAAAAATTTGCTGCCTTTGAAAAAATCAGGACAGAAAATTGCTTTGATTGGTGCTTTGGCAAATGATAAAAACAGCCCATTGGGAAGCTGGAGAATTGCATCGGATGATAATACTGCAGTATCAGTTTTAGAAGGAATGCAGCAGTATAAAGACAATAAACTGACTTTTGAAAAAGGAGCAGATTTAACTGTTGGGAAAACTTCCTTTTTAGATGAGGTTGTTTTCAATACTACGGATAAAAGCGGTTTTGAAGCAGCTAAAAAAGTAGCTAAAGAAGCAGATGTAGTTGTAATGGTTTTGGGAGAGCATGGTTTCCAGAGTGGAGAAGGACGCAGCAGAACGGATCTTAATTTACCTGGTTTACAGCAGGAACTGCTTGAAGAAATTTATAAAGTAAATCCAAATATTGTTTTGGTTTTAAATAATGGGCGTCCGTTGAGTATTCCGTGGGCTGCAGAACATGTTCCTGCTATTGTTGAGGCTTGGCATCTGGGAACTCAGACAGGAAATGCTGTTGCTCAGGTTCTATACGGAGATTATAATCCAAGCGGCAAACTGCCAATGTCGTTCCCAAGAAACGTGGGACAGGTTCCAATTTACTATAATAAATACAGTACAGGAAGACCAGCAAATACAGACAAAAATGTGTTTTGGTCACATTATACCGATGTCGAAAAAACACCTCAATTTCCGTTTGGTTTTGGTTTGAGTTATACAACATTCGATTATAAAAATCTGAAATTAAATAAGACTGCTTTCGCAAAAGGTGAGCCTGTTCAGGTTTCTGTTGAGGTTACTAATTCAGGAAATTATGACGGAAAAGAAGTAGTACAGCTGTATATTCATGATGATTATGCAAGTATTATCCGTCCGATAAAAGAACTGAAAGGTTTTGAATTGGTTAGTTTGAAAAAAGGCGAAACCAAAACAGTATCTTTCACTTTAACAGATGCAGCACTTGGGTTTTATGACAATGACGGGAACTATTTAGTTGAACCGGGAACTTTCAAAATCATGGTTGGAGGAAGCTCTGACAAAGGATTAGAAAGCGGTTTTGAATTGAAGTAAGAAATACAGATTAAGACAAAACAAAAATCCCTCTTTTCAGTTTCTGGAAAGAGGGATTTTGAATTTAATGCTATTTTTAGTTCGAAGAATTAAGAGTTACTGTAGCGGTTTTTAAACCTTTGCTGCTAACTATAAGTTCTATGTTTCCAGCTTCTTTCAGCGATTGAACAAGTACTACTGCTTTTCCGCTAAAGGCTTTCATTGTAGGCAGATGAAATAATTCTAACGAAGTTGCATCTCCATTGCATGCGGCTCTGTATTTTCCTTTTCCTGTAACTTTAAACTGCAGCTGATTGACAGCATTCGGGCATGGAATTCCTTTTTCATCTAATATTGAAACCGTAACATAAGACAGATCTTTACCGTCGGCTTTAATTGTTTTTCTGTCAGGATCAAGTACTATTTTGTAGGCTTTTCCGGCAGTGTGGATTTCTTCTTCTGCGGCTGCTTTGCCATCTTTATCTAATGCAACAACTTTTACCGTTCCAGGTTCGTACTTAACATCCATCCACATTAAACGGTATCTGTTTTGCGGTGTTGAATTATTCTTTTTTTGAATACCCATACTTTTTCCGTTTACAAAAAGCTCTGCACTGTCATAATTGGTATACACAAAAACTGGCGTTACCTGACCTTCGCGTCCTTCCCAGTTCCAATGCGGTAAAATGTGCAGGGTTTTCTCGTTTTTGTTCCAGCGGCTTTTGTACAAATAAAATCTGTCCTTTGGTAATCCTGCTAAATCGTTGATTCCAAAATAGGAACTGCGGGAAGGCCATTTTTCATCATAAGGAGTCGGTTCTCCCAAATAATCAAAACCTGTCCAGACAAATTCACCTATAACCCAAGGTTTGTCGTCCTGCAAAACAAAATCTTCATCAGGAACATTGGACCAGCTGCAGGCTTCTAAATCATAAGACGAACATTGAAAATCTGGATATTGTTTGTCTTTGGCCTGCACTACAGGAAATTTATAAATTCCTCTTGAACTCACAGTAGATGCTGTTTCAGAACCTAAAATAAATCCCTGCGGAAATTTTTTAAATGCTTCTTCATATAAATGAACGCGGTAATTTAGTCCTGGTATATCCAGCAACGCTCCAAAACCGGATTCCATTGTTGCTTTTACCTGATCCATACCAACAGTCACGGGTCTTGTAGGATCTTCACGGTGGAAAATGTCCTGTAGCCATTTGGCACGTTTTACTCCTTCGTCTCCCCATTGATCTGGAACTTCATTTCCAGAGCTCCACATTACAATTGATGGATGATTTCTTGTAGCATGAACTAAATTGACAATATCTTTTTCAGCATAATGTTCGAAAAAACGGTTGTAGCCATTCTCAACTTTTGGCTTTGCCCATTCGTCAAAACTTTCAGCTAAAAACATAAAACCCATTTCATCACATAATTCTAATTGTTCCAATGAAGGCATATTATGAGAACTGCGGATTGCATTACAGCCCATATCTTTCAGTATCGTTAACTGGCGGCGCAGAGCAGCCACGTTTACTGCTGTTCCTAAAGGTCCTAAATCATGGTGCAGACAAACGCCTTTGAACTTTCTGATCTCGCCGTTTAGGCTAAATCCTTTATTAGGCTCATATTTTATGTCACGGATACCGAAGCGGGTCGTAACTTCATCTTTTAATTCACTGCCAACAAACCATTGTGAAACGGCTTTGTACAGATAAGGTGTTTCAGGGCTCCATAATTTTGGATTTTCGACCTTGATGTTTTGGTCAAATTCAGTTCCAAAAGGAGTCACAGCTTTATCTGAACTTACTTTTTGACCATTGGCATCAAAAATAGTGGTAACCAGATAGCCATTATCCCCAGAAGCCTTAGTTTTTATATTTACTTTGGCTTCTTCTTTACTGATAAACGGTGTCGTGACAGAAGTTCCCCACTGGTCGATGCTTTCCTTGTTTTTTATAATAAGGCTTACTTTTCTGTACAGACCTGCTCCTGGATACCAGCGTGAAGCAAATTCTTTATTGGTTAGTTTTACTGCCAAAATATTCTCGCCAGCCGTAATAAAATCAGTTATGTCAAAATAAAAATAGCTGTAACCATACGCCCATTCGCCTACTTTTTTTCCGTTTAGGTAAATCTGTGGTTCACTCATGGCACCTTCGAAAAGCAAAATCACTTTTTTACTTTTTTCTGCAGCTGAAATTGTAAATTTATTTCGATACCAAGCAGATCCTACATGAGGTAAAGCAGCGGTTCTTCCTGTTTTTTCAGAAGCTGTTTTTTCTCCGTTTTGAACAATTGCAACGCTCTGTTTGTCTATTTCTTTATCAAAAGGACCGTAAATTGCCCAATCATGCGGGACAGTTACTGTTTCCCATTTTGAATCATTGAAATTGTTTTGAAAAGCATTCTCAAAATCCCCTTTTTGAAATTTCCAGTTGTTATCCAATTCTCTTACGGTACGTACCTGAGAAAAGGAAATTTGTGTAATTGTTAAAAATACAATTAGAATATTTATCAATTTATTCATTATCAGTCTGTCTAATTATTTAATAGTATGATGGAAAAAGAGCAGGTAAATTTTTTACTCCCATCGGCATCATAAAATTGATTTTCTGTGACTTCCATTTGTGGTAATCAGCCAGAATTATTACTGAAGCCATAAACTTCTTCATACTCTTTTAATTTAAGCTGAAAACCTGAAAAACAGGTAATGCTTTATTTGTAAAATCATATAATGCCTGATTTTCAAATGTTGAACCATCGGTTGCTTGGTTTCCTTTGAACGAAACCCATTCTCCTCCCCAGTAAGCGAATCCTATACCGGAATTAGAAGTTTTTACAATATCTTTAATGGCTAATATAAAACTTTTTTGCCCCTCAGGAGTTGCTGGATAACCAGGAACTAATTGATTGGCCAGGCCCACAATATTATTTGTCCAGTCATTATATTCTAATGTAAAAGGATAAGCTGTTTCGGCTATAAGTACTTTTTTATTGAACTTAGTTCCTAGATTATTAATAGTACTTTTTACAACTGCCAAATCTGTACCATGCCAAACAGGATAATAAGAAAGTCCTATATAATCATAGTCAACGGATTTTACTTTATTAAAAAACCAATCCGTGTCAGAAGCTTTTACTCCTGCATAATGAATCATGATTTTAGTTTTTGGTGCTTTACTGCGAACAGCTGCACTAGCGGTTTTTAACAAATCAATACATTGAGCTTCATTATTAATCAAATGTCCTTGTGGCCATAACAATCCAATGTTAATTTCATTCCCAATTTGAATAATATCAGGATTAATTTCTGTGATTATTGTCGATGTGTAGTTAGCTACTGCTGTTTTCAAATCTGCAAAAGACAAGTTTTTCCATTCTGCCGGAATAGTTTGTGTTCCCGGATCCGCCCAGGAATCTGAGTAATGAACCGTAATCCAAACTTTTAAACCTGCTTGTTTCACACGAGCTGCCAAAGCTTTTACTTCGGTTAATCCTGAATAACCTCCAGCTGGATTTTTCCATAAACGGATTCGGATAGTATTACAGCCTGCATTTTTTAAAGTTGTAAGCATATTTTCAGCTTTTCCATTATTGGTAAAAACAGTTCCTGCAGCTTCAATTTGAGGAAGGGAAGAAATATCAGCTGCTCTAATAAAATCGTCAGTTACAGCTGGTGGATCTACAACGGGCGTTTCTGGAGAATCGCTGCTTGAGCAAGCAAATTGAATACTTAATAAAGCAGAAAGTGATAATAAGGTTATGATTCTTTTCATGTGTTGTTTACTGTTTTTATGTAATGAGCATAACCGCAATTGGTGTTTTTAAACAGCCTGCTGTTATGCTCATTTCATAATATTATTAAGTTTACTCTAGGGTAATTGTTTTAGCAGCAGCGTTAATTGTTAATTTATAGGTACCAGGTGTTCCAACAAATTTAAAATTAGCATCTCCGCTTCCGTCGCTTACTAAATTTGCGTTGATTTTGTAACCCGCATCTGAGTAAGAAGCAAAATTATTTTTGGTATCCCAAGTGCCAAACACGTGGAAGAATCGGAAAACATCATTTGATAATGTAATAGATGCTGACCAAATATCTGGAGTAGCTTCAGTAAATTGGATGGTTTTAGCTGCGTCAAAGTTCCACCCGCCCGGTACTGCTCCTCCTACTGCCCAAAGAGAGCTGGAAGCTGTTAATACAATTGTCTTTTTGGTATTATCTATCGTGATAGTGTAAATTCCAGGAGTTCCAACGAATTTAAAGTTGCTGTCATTGTCTAAAGAGTTTTCTAAACTTGCATCGATAGTATAACCTTCACCTTTATAATAGGAATACCCCAAAGCTGATGACCAGTTTCCTGATTCTTGGAAAAATCTAAAGTTTCCATTCGTTAATTTTGCTTTTATCTGTACAACATTGTTAGTACATTTCATTTCTCCGGCCGGTTTAAAATTCCAGCCAATATCTGTCAAAGCTTCTCCAACTGCATAAAGTGAAGGGCAGCTGTTTCCTGCAGCCACAGTTTCAATCCATTTAATAGTAATAACTTTTATTTCGGATAATGTTTCATTAGCTCCAGCTGTACCTGCTGTTGCTCTTAATCTGAAGTATACCTGTCCGGTATTGTTTGGAGTACCATCTGCATTAGTTGTTGCCGGATTATCATCAAGTCCTAAATCTTTGGCAAAATCCAATAATTTAGCAACAGTAACTGCTAAATTCTTTTCGCTGGTAGTACCCACAACTTTAAAGCCTGTAAAATCAGCTTTAGTAGCACCCTGCAGTTCATATGTAATATTCGTAGGTACACCAAAGTCTGCAGATTCCCACATAAATCGATCGGCTACGTTGTCTTTTGTAGCCTGTGATATTAAATAATTGGCTGCAAAAGTATTGGTAAATGCTATACCATCAGCATCTGGTTTTGCAGTAAAAATGGGTGAATTATCATCAGAACAAGCATTTAAACTTATAAGTGCTATAAACAGTAAGATTAGTTTTTTCATTGTATCTATATTTTTGATTTTTTATATCTTTTTTAGTAACCTGTGTTTTGTATAAGATTTGGATTTGCCGCTATACTCGCTTTAGGAATTGGAAATACATTGTAGATATTACTGATGGCAATACCGCTCATCACGTTTCCTTTCCAAGACCAGTTGTAGCTTCCTCCGGTGAATTTTCCAAAACGGATTAAATCTTGTCTTCTGTGGGCTTCACAATATAGTTCTACCATTCTCTCATTTAGAATCAAGTCCAAATTAAGATCGCTGGTCAATATTTTTTTTGTATTGTGAGCTCTGGCACGCAATAGATTGAAATAGTCTCTTGCTGTAGTCAATGAACCGCCGGCTGCTCCTCTAAGAACGGCTTCGGCATACATTAAATACACATCGGCTAATCTAAACATTGGGAAATCAGTATCAACCATTTCAGTTGCAGAGCCATTTACTCCTAATGATGTTTTATTAGACCATTTTGCAGTAATATATCCGGTTCCATAGTTGTTCATGTCTGTCATTTCTATGGTTCTGTCTTTGCTGATAATGGTATTTCTGTCATCTTTGGCATAGTTTCCATTTAACATAGTTTCTGAGAATTGTTTAGTAACTCTCAATCCTCCAGCCCATCCTGCAACACCAAAACTAGCACCGTTTTGTTCCAATGATCCCACCTGAGCATTAACCATTACCGTAGTAGGGCCATAGTTTTGCGTTACTTTACCATCCGAAACAATAGGGAATATAATTTCGTTTTTTGCCGAATTACTATTATTATCTGCGTTGAAGTTATTGGCATATACCGGAGATAAAGTGTATCCTGCATCAATTATATTTTTGCAGTTTGCAAGACATTGATCGTATTTTTTCTGGCCAATAAAAACTTCTGCGTTCAGATAAATTTTAGCAAGCAACATCCATGCTGCAGCTTTATCTGCTCTGGCATATTCATTTTCACGTGCATTTTTTAAATCTGGAATAATTGCGTTCAATTCAGATTCTACAAAAGCAAATAATTCAGGGCGTCCATACTGTGGTGACTGATAAGCACCTACTGGATCATTTTCGGTAACAAATCCTGCTTTGCCAAATAAATCCATTAAATGATAGTAAGCTAATGCTCTTAAAAAACGGGCTTCGGCTCTATAGGTTTTAATTTCACTGCGCAATTCAGTGCTTACGCCACGGCTGTCTAATTTAGCATCTGATGTCTGTCTGAGATATTCATTGACAAAAGCTACCTGTGTCATACATCTTCCAAAAAAACCTCTGATTACCACATTATCGGATGTCCAGGTGTCATTGTTTAATCCTTTTAATCCCGGATCATTTTCCCATGACCATTTAACTTCATCTGTAGTAAGCTCCTGCATGTTCCAGAAACCTCTTCCGTATTGGCTTGTTCCTGCGTCCAGACCTGAAATGTTAGAACTTCCCGGTCCTGTAGCTCCTGTCAAAGAAAGATTACCATACACACCTGCTAATCCTTGTTTATAGGATTCGGGAGTAGAATAAAAGTCGTCTACAAGCAGTACATTTGGATCCTTAACATCAATATTAAGATCATTTGTACAGCCAGCCATTACTAATACAGTTCCTAAGATGTATATTGCTTTATGTTTTATTATATTCTTCATACTGTTTCTTTTTAAAATTTCATATTAGCTCCTATTAGATAAGTTCTAGGACGAGGAGTTATTGAATTATCAATTCCGTTCGCAAATACCTCTGGATCTAAACCTGAATAATTGGTAATCGTAAATACATTCTGCACACCAGCAGATAAGCGTATAGAAGAATTAGCATTAAAAGTTTCTTTAAACGTATATCCAAGGGTTACATTGTCCATTTTTAAGAATGAAGCATTTTCGATGTAGTAATCAGATAATAATACAGCTTCATTAGACTGGAAATTGGTGTCTAGGACTGAAGTTGGTATGTTGGATACTACTGAACTGTTTCTTAATAAATTGTATTGTGCTCTTGAAGCATTCGCAGCATTATAAACGTAATTACCTAAACTTGCTCTCATATTAAAAGATAGATCTAAGTTTTTATAATTCATATTGGATGCAAATCCCATAGTTACAGTTGGCATACCATTATGATGAATGTATAAATCCGCACTAGTGATTGCATTATCGCCATTAAGATCGGCATATGCTCCTTCAATTGGTTTACCAGCTTCATTATAAATCTGTTTGTACACATAAAACGAATAAGGAGTATAGCCTACTCTGTGTATCTGTGCGGTAGATCCTGTCCCTGATCCTGTTGAACCCATAAACTGATCTTGGCCTAATGCCAGGCTCTTAATTTGTGTTTTTATAAAAGTGGTATTGAAATTAGCATTCCAGTTGAATCCTTTTGGGTTTTTAATTATATCACCATTTATAGAAAATTCAAGACCTTTTGATGTAAAATCACCAATGTTCTGAAAACCAGAATTACTAAAGTTAGAACCATCTGAGATAGCAGCATTTGCAAGCAGATCTTTAGATTCTTTGTAAAAACCTTCAACAGTTGCTGTCAGTCTATCGTTAAACATTCCAAAATCTATAGCAGCATTATAAGTCGTAGTTTCTTCCCATTTTAGATTTTCATTTCTAAATTGTGGTATTCCAATATTTGTAATTGTATTTCCAAAAATATATTGAGAAGTCGGTAAGCCCATGATATATCTCGCCATATACAAATCTAAATTTGTCTGACCGATGTCCTGCTGTCCTGTTACACCCCAGCTTAATCTTAATTTTAAATTAGATAGTGTTTTAGATTCTGGAAATAAATCTTCTTTGATTTTCCAGGCAAAAGCTGCTGCAGGGAAATTACCCCAGCGGTTTTCTTCACTAAAACGGGAAGTACCGTCTCTGCGATAAGAAAATGTAAAAAGATATTTATCATAAAAAGAAAGGTTTGTCCTTCCGAAGAATCCAATTAAAACTAAATCTGGATCTACGTTTGTAACTGGAGAACTATCTACGCCATCGTCCAGTAATTCATTGGTAGCATATCTTTTATTCGTGAATTTTTGATATGAATAACCGCCTGTAACATCAAAATTTAAGCTTCCTATTGCTTTTTTATAAGCCAGATATCCATCTAATAAATTATTGCTCTGCTCATTAGAATATTCAGTTGACGAACCTATAATGCGTCCATCAGCCTGAGAAAGCGGATTCTGGTCTGAAGTTCTTGAATAACCGTCGGCAGAACTTTTGTCCAAACCAACATTTAAAACTGCTGATAATTCAGGTAAGAAATGGAAGGTGTAATCTAATTTTACATTTCCGTATATTCTTTTTACCTCGCTTCGGCTGTTGGTCTGCATCAAATCTGCTACAGGGTTCAGCGGTGCACGTTCTGTTAAATCACTCTTGTTGATAACGCCGTCATTATTGTCTTTATAATATTGAAAGTATCCTCCAAATGGAGAGTTAGCATCATACACAGGCTGTGTAGGATCAAAAGTTATTGCAGTTCCCTGAACTCCTTTGTTGAATCTGTTTTTTTCCAAAGAAGCATTTGCATTAACAGTAATTTTTAAATGATTATCCAGCACACTTGGATTCAAAGATACCGAAGCGTTGCTGCGTTCAAATCCTGAAGTTAATATCAAACCTTCCTGTAATGTTCTGCCGACAGAAAGTCTTGACGGAACTTTGTCAAACAGCATTCCGCTCACGGAAAAATTCAAATTTGAAGAAATACTGTTTCTATAAATTTCTTTCTGCCAATCCGTATTTGCTGTTCCTAATAAAGGTAATAATGCTGGATTCTTTTCAGATATCAGGCTTCTTATTTCATTAGCATCAAAAACATCTACTGTATTAGTAATTGTATTAACACCCATATTCATGTCTAAGCTTGCAGCAAGGGTTTTAGTTCCTTTTTTTAACGTGATAATAATAACACCGTTTGATGCTCTTGAACCATAGATAGCCGTAGCTGCAGCATCTTTTAAAACAGAAAAAGATTCTATGTCACTTGGGTTAATAGAACTCAAGACAGAACGTGAGCCTCCAATTGTATTGTTATCTACCGGAAGACCATTAATAACAATCAAAGGATCGTTTGAAGCTCCTAATGAGGCTCCGCCACGAATTCGGATAGTAGATCCAGAACCTGGATCACCGCCAGTTGTAATAGATAAACCAGCAACTCGTCCTGTTAAAAGATTTTCTGCAGTAACAATGTTTCCTTTATTAAAATCTTTTGCCGTCACAGCAGTTACTGATGCAGTAGCCGATTTCAATTTGGTACTTCCGTAACCAATAACGACAACTTCATTCAGTTTTTGATTCTCTTCTGATAAACGGACATTGATAGTTTCTGATTTGCTTACTGTCATTTCAGTTTTTCGATATCCCATAAAAGAAAATATCAGAACATCATTTTGATTTGCCTGGATTTGATATTTACCATCAAACCCCGTTGTAGTTCCCTGATTAGAACTCTTAACAGTTACACTAACCCCCGGAATAGCAGTTCCCGTTGCGGCATCAGTAACAAGTCCTGAAATTTTTAATTTTTGTCCAAATGCGCCTATTGTAAAACATAAAAACAACATAATGAAGAAATGCTGTTTCACTTCAAAATAGCGCTTTCTTTTTCGAAAACGGTTCATCATAAAATGTAATTTAAATTGGTTAGATTAGTTTTAATAAGTGTTATTTTTTGATACTGGCTAAAAATAAAACCTACTAAATTCAATGGCTGCAATTACCTCGATTCTATGAGCTTTGATGAGGGTCGATTTCGTTAAATAGGGGTGTGGAATTCATCGCTTTGGGCGGTGAAGTACTAAAAATTAATCAAATAGAGAAAAAACAAACAAATAAATTGAGTATAACGCAAAAAAAGTTTTTATTTTTTCAGGAATTCGGAAGGGTTCTTTTTGAACTTTTCCTTGAACAGTTTACTGAAATATTTGCGGTCAGAATAGCCCACTTTATAGCAGGTATCCGAAACAGAATAGCCTAGATCTTCTATAAGCTGTTTTGCGATAGAAAGTCTGTAGTCACGGATAAATTCTACATAAGACAGTCCTGTTAATGCCTTTATTTTTTTGTACATTACCGAATGGCTCATCCCGATTTCTTTTGCAATTACTTCTGCTTTTAGATCTGTGGATTCCAGCTTGGGTTCTAAGCTTTCATAGAGACGCTGCAGAAATAACTGGTCAGGCGAACTGATAGCAAGTTCTTTTGGATTTAAAAGATTATCACTTATAAACTTTTCACGGATTAATTTCCGATTGTTAAGCAGATTGCTGATTCTTGCTTTTAATAATTCCTCGTCATAGGGTTTGGCAACATAATCATCGGCTCCAGTTTCAAAGCCTTCCATTGTGTTTTGTATAGTAGTTCTTGCCGTCAGGATAATAATTGGAATATGACTTGTAAAAGTGTTTAATTTCAATTTTTTTACAAATTCAATTCCGTCCATAACCGGCATCATGACATCGCTTATAATTAAGTCTGGAAATTTTTCTGATGCTGTTTTCAAACCTTCTTCTCCATTAAAAGCCTGAAGAATTACATATTCATTACTCAATATTTCTTTTAATGATTCCTGAATGGCTGTATTATCTTCAACAATTAAAATAGTTTCTTTTTTGACTTCGTTTTTGACTGCTTTTTGTTTTAAATGTTTAATAGTATCCAATTCCTGTTTGGGCACAACTGTTGTTTTTTCAATTTCATTTTCATAAAAATGAGTATTCAATTTGAGAAGCTTTACTTCAAAAATACTTCCTTTGCCTTTTTCGCTTTTTACTTCGATTGAGCCTTTGTGCAGGTCTATGATTTCTTTTGCAATAGATAAACCTAAACCAAATCCTGATTTTCCATCTGTTTCTGCATTTTTAATCTGGTAAAAACGATTGAATATTTGGCGCAGATTTCCTTCGGACATTCCAATTCCGGTATCTTTCACTATCAGATACACGGCTTCATCATCAGTTTCTATTTCAATATTGATGCTTCCGCCATTTTTGGTGAATTTAAAAGCATTTGTCAATAGATTATAAAGTACTTTTTCGAATTGATTTTTGTCAAACCACAAATCTATCTTTGGTTTATCTGAATCAAAAGTATATTCAATATTCCTGTCTGAAGCAATTTCTGAAAAAGACAGATAAATCTCTTTACAATAGGAAACAAAGTCGTTTTCAGTAATTTTTAAATGGACATCATTTGTTTCAAATTTTTTAATATCTAAAAGTTCATTAACCAATTGAAGCAGTAAATTACTGTTTTTCCGAATGGTATGTGCCGATTTCAGCTGTCTGCTTTCCAGCATTTCGCCTTTATCGAACAATCGGTTTATCGAACTTAAAATTAAGGTTACCGGAGTTCTGATTTCATGCGAAATATTGGTAAAAAACTGCTGTTTCAGGTTGTATAATTCTTTGTCTTTCTCGTGAGTGAGTCTCTCAAACTCCAGATTAGTTTTTAACCGTTCCCATTCGATAGTGTATTTTCTAAATAAATAAAACAGAAAAACCAATACAGCTCCATAAATTAAATAAGCCCACCACTGCAGCCAATAAGGCCTTAAAATATGAATTTTTACTGAAGCATATTCTTTTCCCCATTGCCCGCCTATTTCTTTACTTTTTACTTTGAAAATATAGTTTCCTGGGGATAAATTAGTAAAAGTTGCAGTTCTGTCTTTTCCGATAAAACGCCAGTCGGCATCAAAATTCTCCATTTTGATGGCATATTCACAGCTGTTAGAAAAAGGAAACTGTAATGCCGAAAACTCAAAAGTGAGTACATCCTGATTATGATCGAGCGTAATTTCTTTTGTAAAAGCAATATCACTGGTTAAGATTCCATTTTTCTCGGCAGGAACTTCTTTATTGAATAATTTAAAATTAGTAAGTTTCACTTTTGGCGGCTTACTGTTCATTTCTATGGTTTTAGGATTCAGCTTTACAACACCGTCAATGCCGCCGAAATAAATCCATCCTTTTTCATCTTTAAAAATAGAATTGATATGAAACTCAGATGTTATTTTTGGCAGGCTGTTAAAGGTTTTGGCCGAATAATTGTAGTTTATAATCCCCTGTTTGGTACTAAACCAGATGGTATGGCTGTCATCCTCAATAATACCCGTTACCGTTTGATATTTAATGTTGTCATTTTTTTCAAAACGCTCGATTTTATTGGTTTTTAAATTCATTCGATTGATACCTCCGCCGGCAGTACCAATCCACAAATAGCCTTTAGAATCTTTACATAATGAGAAGATATTATTATTGCTGATCGTTGTGGAGTCCGAATCTTTGTGTTTAAAATAGCGGAACTGTTTTTTCTTTGTATCAAAAACATTTAATCCGCCTCCAAATGTGGCAATCCATATTTTATCTCCATCCTGAACCATATCAATAAGGTTGTCATTATTTATGGTCTTGTTATTATTGGCACTTTCTCTGTAGCTGATAAATTTTTCTGTTTTGGTATCAAAATAATTCAGACCGCCACCCCAGGTAGCGACCCATAAATTATGGTCTTTATCCTCAATAATATCTCGTACGTCATCATAACTGATTGAGCTTTTATTTCCAAACTTATGATTGAACTGCTCAAACTGGTCACTTTGTCTATTGAATTTTACAAGTCCGTTTTTGAAAGTCCCCAGCCAGAGCATTCCGTCAGTCGTTTCGATAATTTTTTGAATGTACCGCCCTTTTATAGACGTATTATGATATTTTTCATTATAATATCTGGCTTTGTTTGATGCAGCATTAAATACGGTTAATCCTTCACCGTCAAGACCCAGATATAGTTCGTTGTTTTTTTTATAAATCGAAAGTACCGGCGACGGATTTAAACCTACAATATCACTAAACAGCAATTCGCTTCTGTTTTTTTTGTCCAAAACACTGATGCCGTTCCATGCCGTACCAATCCAGATATTGGCGTCTGCATCATCAATTATGGTATAAATAGAATTACCGGAAAGCGAGGTTTCCAACTGCGGATTATATAAATAGTTATGAATTATTGGATGAGTGGCATTGGGATATTCCACTTCAAAAACGCCGTTGCCATCGGTACCAATCCATAGATTGTTTTTACTGTCAATTTTTACAGAACGGACAATGTTTATTTCTTGTTTTAAAGCTAAATTATCCTTTAGAAAATCAGAAAATTTCTGTGTTGCTAAATCATATAACAGCAGACCGCTTCCGCTGGTGCCAATAAGAATTTTGTCTGGATTTAAAGCCGAAATAACATTTATGAAATCAGAAACATATACCCTTTCAGATTTAATCTGGGTGAATTTTTTTTCAGTTTTATCAAATAAAAATAAACCGTTTCCAAAAGTACCGATCCACAAGTTTTTATTTTTATCTTCATAAATACTGGTAATACTGTTGCTCTTTTTGGTCTGATTGTTACTGAATTTATTGGTGTAAGAGACAAACTGTCTGGTAATTGGATTAAAGCTGCACAGACCTTTTTCGGTACCAAGCCAGATAAGCCCTTTTGAGTCTTCGATTAAGGTGCTGACGTTATCAGATATCAGCGATTTAGGATTGCCGGGATTGTTTTTGAAAATTTGAAAAGTATCATCCAGCGGATTATAATAATTTAATCCGCCTCCCAGAGTTGTAATCCAGATTCTGTTTTTGCTGTCAATTAAAATATCCGAAATATCATTGGATCCAATACTGCTGTTCCTTTTGTTGTACACTTTGAAACCCAGACCGTCATAACGGTTCAATCCATTATTAGTACCAATCCATACAAAACCGTCCTTTTCTTTTGCCATACTGGTAATCCTGCCGTTAGACAGCCCAGATGATTTATTTATCTTTTTAAAGACAGTTTGGGATTGGGGAAAACAAATTAATGTGCCTAAAAAAAATAAGGTAAAAAAGTGTAATAATGGTTTCAAAATTTGTGGCATTAGAGTGTATAAAAGTAGTTACTTTCTAATTGTAAATCAAAATATGCAATTAAGTATATGGTACTTTTTCTCCAATGGATTAAAATAAGCTGCAATCTGGAAAGAAATATAAAGGTAAAATTGACACTAATTTCACAAACTATTGCGTCTGTAGTCCGTGTAATTAATTTTACGAATGAATTTGTGAAAATTCGTGAAATTAGTGTTTACTAATGATTATTCAGTTATTTCATCTGAATAATCATTGCCAATCCGCCACCGCCAGCCAATCGGTATTTTAATTTCGTTGCTGAATCTACTGTGATAATTTCTCTCTTATAATCATTCGCAGCTTTGTCAGCGTTTAAACCGTCTGAGAAAATTTCAGCTTCGTATTTTTTGCCTTTTTCAAGAAAAGAAAAATCAATGGTTATTTCTCTGGAATCCCAGTTGGTGATGGCTCCTAAATACCAGGCGTTTGATTTTTTTCGGGCAATAGAAACGAATTTACCAACTTCCCCGTCCAGAGCCACAGTTTCATCAAAAGTGGTCGGCGTTTTAGCAATGAAATCTGTGCTTTGCTGTTCCTTCATATAAGCAGTCGGGCTGTCGGCCATCATCTGCAGAGGCGCTTCAAAAATAGTGTATAACGCCAGCTGATGGCATCTTGTTCCCTGACTTACAGGATTAGAATGGCTAGGTTTGAACTCGCTTTTGGTTGCATTTCGCATGGCTCCGGGTGTATAATCCATCGGTCCCGCCATCATTCTGATAAACGGAATTGAACAGTCATACGTTGGGACATCATCATTTGGTGTCCATTTATTATTTTCAAGTCCTTTTACGCCTTCAAAATTCAGAATGTTTGGAAAAGTACGCTGAATTCCTGTAGGCTTATACATACCGTGAAAATCCAAAAGCAGTTTATTATCGGCTGCTTTTTGTGCAATATCATAAACAGAATTCACCATTTTGGCATCATCACGATCCAAGAAATCAACTTTAAAACCTTTGATTCCCAAGCCGGCATAGTTCTTTAAAATTCCGTCTGTATTTTTGGTCAGAGCCATCCACGAGCTCCAAAGAATAATCCCGACATTGCGTTCTGTTCCATAAGCGATCAATGCTTCCAGGTTAACATTCGGATTGTGTTTCATAATGTCTTCTTCCAGACTCCAGCCTTCGTCTAAAACCACATATTCCACTTTGTTTTTGGAGGCAAAATCAATGTAATATTTATACGTTTCGGTATTGATTCCGGCTTTAAAATCAATATTGTAAATGTTCCAGTCATTCCACCAGTCCCAAGCAACTTTTCCTGGTTTTATCCAGCTGATGTCTTTAATTTTCGTTGGCTCAGATAATTTCTGAACCATATCATTATTCGCCAGATCCTTGTCATTTTCTGAGATAACCACAATTCTCCAAGGGAAGTTTCGGGTTCCTTTGGTTTTAACCAGATAATCAGCTCTTTCTGTAATCAATCTGTTGATATTATTGAAACCACCGTTTTTTTCCTGTAAAGGATATTTAGAAAAACGGCTTTCAAAACCAGATTTAGAACTGTTATTGGTTATAAATAATCCCGGATAATCCTCCAGATTGGCTTCAAGGAAAACGGCTTTTTTATGATTTTTAAAATCAATTAAAAATGGCAGAAATGCCAAAGTATCCTTGGCAAATTCGCTGATCTTTTTGTTTTCATAATGTGCTTCAAATGATGAGATGTAAGGATCTTTCGGATTTCGTAAATCACGAACATAAGGCATCAGCGTATTGTAATCCTGATCGAAGTTCAGAACAACTTCTTCATTTTTTACAGTAATATCTTTTTTCTTTTTAGTGATAAAACGATACGCTGCACCATCATCAAAAACACGGTATTCAATGCTGAAATCATTTTTGAAATTCAAAGTCAGCTGATTGTAATTGTTTTTGACTGATTTTTTTTTGTAAAAAGGTGATTCAAATGAAGTGTCGACAGTTTCTTTTTTTGAATTTACAACAACAGCATTTTTTCCTAAAATATCATTTTCAGCCAGAGCCATAGACATTACCGATGGAGCCAGAACTATATCTTTTTCATGCGAAACGGCCCAGGTTATTTTGTCATTGACAGCAATTTTAATCTGGATTTTTCCGTTTGGAGAATGCAGCGTAAAGTCTTGTTTCTTTTGGGCAAAAGAAAGATTGAAAAAGGATAAAACAAGGAATAATGAGATTGTCTGCTTCATTACTTTTTGAATTTAGAATTATATTTTTTAACGATTTCCAAAGTTGATTTGTCAGTAGAAAAAACCGAATTCAGTCCTTGCGGTTCCTGTGGCGGATCTGTAGTTAACGGATCGCCGGGATTCCATTTTCCATCAGCCGTAATCGCTTTTCCTTCACCGCCAAATCCCCAGAAATTAGCAGCCTGCAGTACATCTTTTTTAGCTACACTTTCTGCAACACGGTTAAAGATATAATTGTAGAAAATATCTCTGTTAGCAGCAGAAGAACTACTGGTCAGATTTTCATTTTCTCTTGGCAGGCCAAATTCTTCAATTATAATAGGTCTTTTTAAATTCTGAGCTGCTTTTATATGTTTATCAATATAAATCCCTGCGTTTTCCAGAGTTGCCGGTAATGTTTTTTCAGCATTATCGGCTTTAAACCAATTCCAGTTTTTTGGCCAGATATGCATTGTCAAATAATCAATATTTGGGTTAAGGTGCGTTCTTTCAAAAATACCGATATCATCATTCGAACTATTCAGTCCTTCAGAACCTGTAGAAATCAGATGATTTTTGTCCAGACTGTCAATTAAGTTCACAATGTTATTCAGCCAAACAGTAAATTTTGCTTCATTTTCTACAGTAAAAAGCCTCGGTTCATTCCCGACCTGCCATGCCATAATGGTGTTGTCCTCTGTATATTTCCTTTTAGTATAGGCATTTGTTCGGCCAATAATATATTTCACATGATTATTCAGCCCTTCCATACAAGGTTCACAGCTATAAAATTGCTGGGTATAGGCCATAAATTGTGGCCAGGTATTTGGCGCAATGGCAGGTACTGGAATAGCGCCTTTGCCATTCCACTCCAGATATTGCGACATACCGCCGGACCATTCCCAGTTATTGGTTAGGAATAAAACCGCATACATGCTGCGCTTGCCCATTTCGGCAATAAGGAAATCCAAGCCATCCAGTAAGTCAGCATCATATTTTCCCTGCTCATACTGCAAAGCTGGGCGAACAGTGAAATCATATTTTCCACCGTCGCCACCAACCAGAATTCGTAGGTTGTCGATGCCGTTTTTCTTCATTAAATCCAGCTCCCGAAGCAGTCTTTTTCGGTCACCCACTTTCTTGGAAGCCAATAAACTTCCGTACCAGTAATTGGTTCCAATATACGAATACGGCTTGTCTCCCTTATAAAACTGCGTTTCTTTTACTGTAATTCTGGCTTGCTGTTTTTGAGCACTGGCTTCAAAATTTACCATCAATAATGCAAGTAATGCTAATTGTAGAAATGTCTTTTTCATATATACTTATGTTTCTTTTTTAAGAAGCTGATCCTGTTATCCGCTTCAAGTCCTCGCAGAAAAGCAGATTTTCTAAAGTTACAAAAAGAGCTTCCTTTGGCCGCTTTTTTGCAGCAAGAAAATTTTGCTTTTCCTGCTCCGGGCTTTCCACTGCTATCCTACCGTGTGGACACATCTTTTAATAGGCCACAGATGACACGGATTGAACGGATTTAAATCGATAAATTTGTTGTTTTTTTTAAAAATGTATTGAAAAAAACATAAGTTTTATACATAATATTTTTAGTATACAACCAAAAAATCAGCGATAATCTGCCCAATCTGCGTGCTATTTTAACATAAAATATTTGTGTCCATACGGTAGACTGCTATCAGGGCTAGTGGCTGGGCGTTTTCTGAATTTACAATTTATTTAGGCAGCTCGTACATTTTAGGCAAAGAATTCACTAATGCCGATTTTGTTTTTGATGCGAATGTTTTAAAATCAGCTGCATTAGATGCAGTCGGTGTTGGAACGTAATACCCGTCTTGATAATTGGTCCAAAAAACAGCATAGCTTATTTGGATGTTGTTTGCTGTCAATGCACTGTATAAATAAGTCGAAAACCAATTGGCTATCGGAGAAACACTTGCTGTAACTTGATAACCAGTTTCTGTCATGGCAGCAATTTTCACTTTGTCTGCGGCTAAATCGGATATCATTTTTAGTTTAGCATTAGCTTTATCAGCTCCAGTCTGCCCTTGATTATTAAAGTCACCGTAATTATCTATTCCCAAAACATCAACATATTTATCTCCGGGATAACGGCTCAAATAATCTGTCGCTTTTGAATAAGAATTATCAGGAGAAAATGCATATAAAATATTGTGAACTCCTTTGGTATCTCTTAAGTAAGTAACAGTAAACTGATAAGCTGCTTTATATTCGTCTGGTGAACAAAAATTAGCGCCCCACCAGAACCAGCTTCCGTCGAACTCATGAAAAGACCTAAAAATAATGGGAATTAATTCTCCTTTAGAACCTTTTAAATTTGATATCACACTGGCCACTTTGTCAAGTTTTTTCTTGTACCATTCATGATTGGTTCCGCCAGGCAAAATGCTTTTGAAAGCCGTTGCTTTTTCCTCTGAGGTCATGTCTGCGGCATAAAAACTTTCGTCTTTATTAGGTTCTCTGATGTGCCAGGAAAAAGTGTTGATCATTCCTTTGGCGTATGCCTCTTTAACATCATCAGTTATAGTAATTTCCTGTTGGTAATACCAATTGTTTGTTTGTCCATTATTGTTTTTGTCGGTAATAAACATAAAATCAGAACCCAAAACAGCGGGATCGTATCCAGTTGTTTTCTTCATGTCTGATTCAGCCGAAGAGCCATTATTGTAAATGCCACTAAAAGCATCCTGCTGTCCAATTGCAAATTTGGTTTTAGCAAGTTTTTTTAGGTTATAAAATAAAGCAGCCGTTTCAGCCGTAGCGTTTGGGTCAGCCATATAGGTTTTTACATTTTGTGTTGTTAAAACATCAGTAACTACAGGTGGTTCAGTCACCGGATCAGGTGCTGAAGCTGAGCTGTCTCCAGAGCAGGCCGAAAGGAATGACAATCCGATCAGAATTGTCAGAGTATAAATTTTTCTCATAAATAATGTACGATTTAGATGCTATTTGAAATCGACTGAAAGAGCATCGGCATAAAGCGTTCCCGATGCAAATCCTAAGGCTAGCATGATTCTGTATTTTTTTGTTCCAGCTGGAAGCGTAAATGTTTTGGTGTAATACGTCCAGTCTGTTGTTGCGGTTACAAAAGCAATATTTTGATCACCAGTTTTTTGATCTCCGGTTCCGGTAAATTCGACACTGAATAATCCGTTATTCCATGGATCTTTACCCTGTTTTATGGCATCTGATTTTAACCATCCTGAAATTGTTATTGAGACAGCATTATCAGGAACTGTTGCAATCTGATCAATTCCAGTCCAGTCAAAAGTGGCAGAATTTAGAACAAGCGCAGCCTTGCCTTCTTTGAAAACAGCTGTTGAAACAGCTGCATTGCCGCGCCAGGAAGCTGTTCCGTTTTCAAAATCGGTATTTGTTAACACTGCTGTCTGCGATCCTGAAGCTGTGGCTGTATTTTTTGCATTTTCTTCTTGCTGTATTTTATCCATCTGCTCTTGTGTAATAGCAACAGCTTTTATATCGTCAAAAAAAATAGTTCCATTAGTCTGTCCTAGTGCCAGCATTACTCTAAGCTTTGAAGCTCCTGCAGGAACAGCAATTATTTTTTTGTAAAAAGACCATGGTGTTGTTCCTAATACTGAAGCGATACTTTCGTTTTTAATTCCTTTCTCACCAGAATTTAAAAATTCAATATCAAATTTTCCAGTGTTCCAGTCATTTTTGCCTTTTTCTACTCCCTCAGTTTTTATCCATCCGCTTAATTCGATGGCTGCTGTATTTTTAGGAATAGTGGTAATCTGGTCTACAGCTTTCCATTCGGCTCCCACATATTGAGTAATGGTACAGCTGTTTTTACCTGATTTTTTATCATAAGGCGAAATAGCTGCATTTTCTTCGCCTCTCCAATTTAATAAATCAGTTTCAAAACCAGCATTTTTTATAAGGTTGGTCTGCGCATTATTTGTCACAGTAATAAAAAAAAGACTTAATACAAGCAATGCTTTCATAATGATTAAATTTAGAGGTTACTTTAAATTAAAACGGGATGTTTTCTAACTTTCGATTCGGTGAATTAATTCAATGCAGGCTCTTCCGTTATGATAGGGACATTTCCAGAATCCGGCTTTGTCTTTTTTCATAATCGAATAGTCGCTGAAAATTCCCCAAAACCACTCTCCGTTTTTTTTGTCGATGATGTGTTTTTGTGTAAAATCCCAGTTTTTGAAAATTATATCCAAATATTCCTGTTTGCCGGTAAGCTGCCAGGCTGTAAAATAGCCTATCATCAATTCGGATTGAGGCCACCAGTGTTTTTCGGCAATTAATTCATTAGTTTCCGGGTCAAATTCATACCACAATCCGCCATCTTCATCAATTCCTTCTTTGGTTACATCGGCAATTTGAACCGCATATTTTTTGTATCGTTCTATTAAATTGTCATCACCTGCAATTTCTGCACATTGCAGTAAAAGCCAGGCTGCTTCAATGTCGTGACCATAGGAGATTACGTCTTTCTTCTCTATCCAATTTTCATCAAAAAAAAGTCTCAGATGTCCTGTTTCAGTATTGATAAAATATTTTTCGATAGTTTCTAATAATTCTATAATGACTTTTCGCAATGATTCGTCTTTCCAGACTTTATATAAATTGGCATAACCTTCAACGATGTGCAGATGAGTATTCATCGTTTTCTTTTCGTTGGCGTCTTTTTCGCTTAAGCGTAAGTCATCTATAGGTTTCCAATCGCGTGTAAAAGCTTCTAAATAACCGCCTTTTTCATTGTCATAACTATGTTTTTGAATTCTATTGTATAAGGCAATAGCAAGATGTAATGATTTGTTGTCTTCGGTTACCGAATAGTATTCGCTCAGTCCATAAATGACAAAGGCTAAAGCATAAATTTGGTTTTTGGTGTCTTTTGGAGTTCCATCATAATTGATGCTCCAAAAGATACCTCCAAATTCAGTGTCGTAAAAGTGTTTCGAAATATATTCGAAAGCACGTTTAGCTGTGTCTAAGTGTTCTTGTTTTTTAGAAATTTTATAAGCTGCAGAAAAGGTCCATAACAGTCTCGCATTAAGTACAGACCCTTTTTCAGCTTCATTATTTGTATTGTTATTGTAATCTATCTGCCCGACAAAACCTCCGTTTTTTTCGTCCAAAGTATTTTCCATCCAATAAGAGAGAATGCTTTGAAGTTCAAGCTTTAGTTCTGTTTTTAGATTTTTTAAATTAGAATTCACAATTATGAAATTTCTTTGTTTCTATTCACCTGATTGATGATGGCATTTACAGAACCTGCAGAAGTTAAAGTGTCTTCAGGAGTATTGATAACATAATCTACTAATCTTTCTACAGAAGAAACAGCTACGTGCATTCTTGTGTCTGAAGAAGCATAGTAAATGAAAACGGTACCGTCTTTATCTTCAATCCACCCATTAGAGAATAAAACATTAGAGACATCTCCAACTCTTTCTATGCCTTCTGGTGCCATAAAATGTCCGGCAGGAGCATGAGTTACTTTTGAAATATCATTCAGGTCAGTCATGAACATGTATAATGTATAACGCAGACCTGCAGCAGTGTTACGCACACCGTGAGCCAAGTGCAGCCATCCCTTTTCGGTTTTAATCGGTGCTGGTCCAAGACCGTTTTTTAATTCATATACTGTGTGATATTGTTTTCCGTAAATGATTTTTTCTTCCTTTACGACTGGATTAGTCATATCGTCAATATAGCCAAGCCCAATTCCGCCACCGTTTCCAACATCAATAAAACCATCTTGCGGACGGGTGTATAAAGCATATTTTCCGTTTACAAATTCAGGGTGCAGTACCACGTTGCGCTGCTGTCCTGTATTTGATACTAAATCCGGCAGTCTTTCCCAGTTGATTAAATCTTTGGTGCGTACAATTCCTGCATTGGCAACAGCCATACTGGTGTCGCCTTTTGGAGCGGATGGATCTTTTCTTTCAGTACAGAAAATACCATAAACCCAGCCGTCTTCATGCTTTATTAAACGCATGTCATATACATTGGTATCAGGTTCTTCTGTTTGAGGTATGACACATGGTTTGTCCCAAAACTTGAAATTATCTACTCCATTAGGGCTTTCAGCAATAGCAAAAAAAGATTTTCTGTCGGCTCCCTCAACACGCACTGAAAGGACATAATTATCATTCCATTTCATGGCACCAGCATTGAATGTTGCATTTATCTGAATTCTTTCCAAAAACAGCGGATTTGTATTTGGATTAAAGTCAAATCTCCATTCAAGCGGAGCGTGTGCAGCTGTTAAGACTGGATTTTTATAGCGAGTGTATATGCCGTTTCCAATGCCTTCCTGAGGCTGGTTTTTTGTTTGTATTAGGGTGTTAAATTGTTTTTCAAGTCCAGCTTTTATTTCTTTTAAATCTGGCTGTAGTGCTGTTGTATTCATAGGTTGAATTTTCTAGATCGGTATTATTTATTTATATTTCTTTTATCATTAAGTTCATCTTCAATGGCTTGTAGTTTTTCTTCCGAAAGGGGGTAGAAAACGATGAAAAGTACCGAGATAGCCGCTGCAATTGCAGGAAGAATGCTCAGCATTAATTGTATTCCAGTTTGTGCGGTCAATGTTTGTGCTACATTGGCTTGAAAACCAAAGTATCCCAATAACCATCCTGTTGCTGCTCCGCCGATTGTCCATCCAAATTTTTGAGACATTGAAGAAGCTGAGAAAATAAGTCCCGTTGCTCTTCGTCCTTGTTTCCATTCAGAATAATCGGCACTATCGGCATACATAGACCAGATTAAAGGGAATATACAGCCTGCACAAATGCTAATAAGTACTTGGAAAACCATAATAAGGATTATATCTTCTTTTCCTAAATAATAGAAAATTATACTCAAAACTGCAGCAAGAGCCATAGCGCCAAAGAACGTTTTCTTTTTCCCGATTTTATTAGCAATAGGTGTGGCAGCAATAACACCAATAATGTTAGCCGCTTGTCCTAATACTAAATAAAGTGTGGTTGGAGTCATTGCAAAATTTTCTCCCAAAAAGTTAAAACTATAGCTTACAGTGCTGCTTACATAGTATTTAAAATAATAAACAGCTGCTCCGTCACGTATTGAATTGAATATCAATGCTCCGATTCCGGCTCCCAATAAAATCCACCAGGGTCTGTTTTTAAGAAGGTCATTTAAATCTTCTTTTAAATTAGGTTTTTCATCAGTTAACGGCTGAACTCTTTCTTTGGTAAGAAAAAAACAAGACCAAAAGAAAATTGTTGTAATCATTCCAAAAACGGCAATCGTATATAACCAGCCTGTTTTAGAGTTCAAACTTCCGCCAAAATGATTTACCAAAGGCTCGATTAGCCACAAAGCCAATAGACTTCCGCCAAATGCAAAAACCATACGGTATGAAGAAAGTGTGGTGCGTTCTTTGCGGTCAGCAGACATTACTCCTAGCAGTGAAGCATAGGGAACATTAATTATAGAATAAATCATCATCATTAATGAATAAGTAACATAGGCGTAGATTATTTTGCCTTTTTCATCAAAATCAGGAGTATAAAAAGTAAGTACACCAATTACTGCAAACGGAATTGCTGTCCATAATAAATAAGGTCTGAATTTTCCCCAACGGCTTTTGGTGCGGTCTGCAGCAATACCTACCAAAGGGTCAAAGCAGGAATCCCAGATACGTGTAATTAAAAACATTGTTCCAACAACGGCTGGTGCTATTCCAAAAACATCTGTATAAAAAAACATTAGGTACATGCTGAAAATTTTCCAAAACATTGAGGAGGCGGCATCTCCTAATCCGTAACCAACTTTTTCTTTTAATTTAATTTTTTCTTCCATTTTTTAGGTTGTTGTCTTTTGGTGTTATTTTTTATATAAATTTATTTTGGCAGCATCTTTTTCAAAAAAGATGTTGTTTAGATTATAGAAATCTACAAAATCTTTTTCACTGACTTGTCCTTTAAAAGGAGCGTAATAATGCATTTTTTGTTCTTTTTCCTGCCAGCCGTGATTTCTCCAAACTAAGACATAAGATATTTTATACGTTCCCATTGCTTTCATCAAAGTGTCTGTCCACCATTTGTCATAAGGAATAGCTTCATAGCCAGTTTCTGCAAATGCAATGATTTTGTTTTGCTCTTTGGCAATCTGATCTATTATGCCAAATTGTTTTTGACAGTTTTCTACAAAAGAATTGTCTTTCAGCGGGTCATTGTAAATGTATTTATCAAAGCTTAAAATATCAGCGTATTCTGACCCTGGATAGTATTCTAAAAAATCTTCTTTAGACGTAAAATCAGCTGTATTGTATACATAAATTAAATTATGAAGGCCTTTCTTTTGAAAATAATCAACTGTGAATTTCCAAAGTTTTTTAAATTCTTCGGGGCTTCCGTTGTTTTTACACCACCAAAACCAAGTGCCGGTAAGTTCATGATAAGGACGGTATAATATTGGGATTAGATTCCCTTTATTATCCCTTAAAGTTAAAATGTATTTTACTGCTTCATCCAGCCAAGCTTTATATTTTTCATGACTAACACCTCCCGGCAAAGCCGAAGCCAATGATTTTTGAGTTGTATCCCAGGCATTTCCACCTGTTAATGGGTTGTTTGAATGCCAGCTAAGAGTAATAACACCGCCTCTTTTATGTCCGTCAATGATGAATTGTCTCATTTTATCAAAGGGAATTCCGTCGATGTTTTTATCCGATTTGTATTCAAGTCCTCCTAAATCCCAGCCATAGACGGCAGGATAATCTCCAACAACGTCTTTTACATCGCTGCGTCCATCCTCATATTTCCAGTTTACGCCATATGCCAAATCATCCTGATGGCCGAAAAGGATTCCCTTATTGCTTGTTCTGTGTAGATTTTGATATAATAGAATGGTGTTTTTTGTCGCTTTTTTATCGGATAATGATAATTTAGTATCACTATTCTGTGATTGAGCTGTGAAAAACACACTCAAAGCAAATAAAAAAGACATTATGTGGTTTGTTTTTGTCATAATTTATAGTAAAAGTTTTTAATGGTGCTGCTTAGACTGTATTTAGTGTGAATTAAGTCTCAGAGTGTTGTGTTTTTTGAAAACTGTTATTCTATATTTATATTAATTTTTTGATAAAATGTTAAAAAAAATATCGTTTTAAAATGATTTATATTTTTTAAGGATATTTTTACATTCAAAAACATAAATTCATTTTTCAAAGATAAAGTAATAACATCTTTTGAATTAATATTATTTTATCAAATTTATATCTTATTATTGCAAAAAAATAAATGAATTATGAGCGCTTTTAAAGATTTTCACAGAGAAATAGTTCCACTAGCGGCACAAGACAGTTTTTTGGTTTTTGACAGGATTAAAGATGAGTTTGATTATCCGGTGCATTATCATCCCGAGTATGAAATCAATTTTATATTAAACGGAAAAGGAGTAAAACGCGTTGTAGGTGACACTATAGAAGAGATTGATGATGTTGAGCTGGTGCTGGTAGGGCCGAATTTATATCATGGTTGGGAACAATATAAGTGTAAAAATAAAGATATTCATGAGATAACGATTCAGTTTCATAATGATCTTTTTCATGATTTTTTGCTTTCCAGGCGAATTATGACTCCAATTAAAGAGATGTTTAATCGTTCTGTACATGGTATTTTATTTTCAAAACAGGTAGCAGAAATGCTTACTCCGCGGTTAATAAAGATATCAAAGCTGGATGGGATGGATTATTTTCTTGAAATCATATCAATTCTCTATGACCTTGCCAACTCTCGTAATCAAAGGCTTTTGTCTACTTTTACTGTTGAAAATGATACTTTTGAGGAGTATGATAAGATGAAGTTAATCTATGATTATATTCAGAAGAATTTTGCTGAGAAATTATCATTGGAAGAGGTTGCCGGTGTTGCCAGTATGACTACTATTTCTTTCAATCGGTTTATAAAAAAACGTACAGGAAAGACATTTGTTAATTATATTAATGATATTCGTATTGGTTACGCAGCCAGATGGTTAGTAGAGAAAGATCTCAGTATATCTGAGGTTGCGTTTAAATCTGGGTTTAATAATATTGCAAATTTCAACAGAAGTTTTAAGTCTTTTAAGAAATGTACTCCCAGTCAGTACCGTGATGATTTCTCAGGATTGAAGCGAATTCTGTAGAAAACTTGTGATTATGTTATGAAAAGTCCTTTGAAAGTAATTTAAAGGACTTTTTTGTTTTTAATAATTATTTATATCGCTTTAATTTTAAGTTTTAAATAATAATAACATAAAAAAATATTGACTAAATTTTATTATATGTAATTTTTATTTCCATTTTGAAAATATATTATCATTAAATGATATAATAATATTAATTTAATGTTTACTACTGTTATAAATTTGTTAATTATAAATCATACTAATTAATACCAAGATAATTTCCGAATAACCCTTTTCGGGGATTATCAAACTTAACTAACAAATTTTTATTATGAAAAAACTATTGTCTAATTTAATTCATTGGAAAGTCAGCCACAGACCAATTCCTTTGATTTTGTTTTTATTATTATCATGCAGTTACATTACGGCACAAACAAAAGTGCAGGGAGTTGTAAAAGATGATAAAGGGCTTACTATTCCAGGGGTAAATATCACTGTTATAGGTTCGGGAAAATCAGTTTCAACTGATTTTGATGGGAAATTTGCTATAGATGTTCCTGCAAATGCATCATTGTCCTTTTCTTTTGTAGGTTTTAATACGCAAAAAATTGCTGTAGACGGGAGAACAACTATCAATGTCATTTTAAAATCTAGTGCAGAAGATTTAAAAGACGTTGTAGTAATTGGTTATGGAACTGTAAAAAGAAAAGACGTAAACAGTGCTGTTTCTAGTATTAGTTCAAAAGATATCGAAAATATAAAGGTAGCTTCTTTTGACCAAATGATGCAGGGTAAAGCTGCTGGTGTTGTTATAAATAATAACTCTGGTGAGCCAGGAGGAAATGTTTCTGTAAAAATTAGAGGAGCATCATCATTGACAGGCACAAACGAGCCTTTATATGTAATTGATGGTGTGCCAATTTCAGGAGATGCAAGAAATTCATCTACATCTGGAAGAAATGCATCTGGAAATTCTAATTTTTCTAATGCTGGAAATATTACATATAGCCCTTTATCACTTATAAACCCTAGTGATATAGAATCTATTGATATTCTTAAAGATGCTTCTGCTACAGCTATTTATGGTTCTAGAGGCGCTAACGGTGTTGTTCTTGTGACAACAAAATCTGGTAAAAAAGGAACAGGAAAATTAACTTACGAGAATTCTTATTCTATCAGTAATCTGCCAAAACAATTGCCTTCAATGAATCTGCAGCAATATGCGGCACATCAAAATGCTTTAGCAACTGTATATGGTCTTGGTCTTCGTCCAGAATTTGCTCATCCAGAATATTTAGGAGCTGGAACAGACTGGCAGAAAGAAATTTACCAGACAGGAATTATGAAATCGAATCAATTGTCTTTTTCAGGCGGTAAAGACGGCGTGAATTATTATATCTCCGGTGGTGCATTAAATCAAGAAGGTATCGTAATTGAATCGGGTTTCAAACGATATAATTTTAGATCTAATATTGATGCTAAACTTAATAAGTTTATAAAAGTCGGTGCAAATGTCAGCGGTACAATTACTGATGAAAAATTAACTTTAAACGGTCAGTTTAATGGAGTAGTTGCTACTTCTCTATTATCAACTCCAGATGTTGCAGTTAGAGAATTGTCAGGGTCTTTTGGAGGACCAATTAGCGGACTTTCATTCGTTAATCCTGTTGCAACTTCTTTATTAGGATCCAATACATTGGTTAGAAAAAATTATTCCGGAAATTTTTATACGCAGATTGATCTGTTTAAAGGATTGGATTATCGTTTTGAAGCGGGTGGATATATTTATGACAATTTAGGACAGCAGTATGATCCAATGTATTCTTTAGGAAATGCTGTAAAAAGCTATGCTAATTTATATTATAATCCATCTTCTGGTAATTCATGGAACTTGAAAAATATGCTTACCTATAGAAAAACTATTGGTAAACACAATTTTACAGTTTTGGCAGTACAAGAATCTAATAGAGCACATTGGGAAGGGTATTCTATTAATGCTACTGGCTTTAAAGACAATAGTCATCATGAACTTGCGTATTCTGATTTGTCTAAAGCAATTGTAAGCAGTCCATACGAAGGAGATCAAACTATGTCTTCTTATTTAGGAAGGGTTGTTTATGATTATGGCGATAAATATGGGATTTCGGCATCGATAAGATCGGATGGATCTTCAAAGTTTGACGTTGGTAAAAAATGGGGTACTTTTGGCGCATTTGGTGCTTCTTGGAAACTTTCTAATGAGGCTTTCATGGAGAGTACTAAAAAGTATGTCGACAACATAAAATTTAGATTTGGCTGGGGACAGACAGGTAACAATCAAATCCCTAATAACTTATATGATTCTAATCTGCATTTGGTTAACAGTTCAATGGGGAATTCTTATTTGCCATCAAACACGAATAATGCAAATTTAAAATGGGAAACTCAAGAGCAGACTAATTTAGGTTTAGATTTTACAATGTTTGATTCTAAACTAACTGCTTCTGTGGATGTGTATAATAAAGTTTCTAAAAATTTCTTGTATCAAGTTCCTTTGCCAAACTTCCTTTCTGGCGGCGGTGATTATGAAGGTGGTGTAAATCCTCCATATTTTAATCTTGGAAGTATGAGAAATAGAGGTATCGAGGTTACACTTGGTTATTCTCATAACTTTACTGAAAATTTTTCATGGAATGCTAATTTGAATTTATCTAAATATGTAAATGAAGTAACGGATATGGCAGGATTAAACATTGTTAAAACAATGAATACACTGGCTTATAGTACAGTTACTGTTTCCAGAACAATGGAAGGTTTGCCAATAGGGTCATTTGTTGGTTATCAGGCTGAAGGCATTTATAGAACAGATGCTGATTTGTTAACTTATGGGCATGATACTAATGGAACTAAAACAATCCTAAAAGATGGTACAAATTCATTATTGCCAAATTTCCAAAAAGGAGATGTAATTTATAAAGATCAAAATAATGATGGTATTATTGATTCAAAAGATTTAGTTGCAATTGGAAATCCTAATCCAAAATTAACTTACGGATTTACGAATAATTTTAAATATAAAAATATTGATTTGTCTATTTTTCTTCAGGGAACTGTTGGAAATAAATTAATGAATTTAACTCGTGCATCTGGTACAATGAATAATGGTGTTGGAACAAATTATTTGACTGAAGCAGCAGATTTTTATTCGGCTGATAATTTAGATGGTGCTTTACCAAGACCTTCAGCTTATGACAATATAAATAATGCGGTATCATCTCGTTTTATTGAGGATGGATCTTATTTGAGAATTCAAAATCTAACTTTAGGATATTCTTTACCGTCTGATATTATTTCAAAAATAAAATTGTCAAGATTGAGATTTTATGCCTCTGCGCAAAACCTATATACTTTTACCAATTACAAAGGTTATGATCCTGAAGTAGGTTCTTATAACCAAGATGCATTATTATCTGGTATTGATAACGGACGTTATCCGACTCCTAGACAGATATCTTTTGGTTTTAATGTTGAATTTTAATACGTATTAATATGAAAAATATAATAAAAAGAAGCAGTGTTGTTGCTATGACATTGATATTGTTGGTCTCATCTTCTTGTTCTCAGGATTTTATAGATGTGCCGGCACAGGGAACACCTACTTTAACTAACTATTATGACTCAGATTTAAAACTGGATAATGCAGCTAATGGATTATATGGTCTTGTATGGTTTAATATGAACAAAGCGGGTTATTATGGTATTACTGATGTGATTTCTGGTAATATGTATGCTGCTCCGTATAATGATTTTGGTAAATTCACCGATTTGAGTTTTACTAGTACGGCATCCTATATTTCTGATTCATGGAGATCATGTTATGGTGCTATTGCAAATTCTAATGCTTTTATCAATGGTCTGCCTACAGGTGTTGGGCCAGAAGTTAGTAAAGAAGCATTAAATAATGCATTAGGAGAAGCACATTTTATCAGAGCTTTTTCTTATTTTTTCTTAGTGAGATTATGGGGTAATGTGCCTATTATTGAAAACACTGCTGATTATTCTGCAAATTTTGTGACTCCGAGTAATCCAGTTGCAGATGTTTATAAATTTATAGAAAATGATTTAAAATTTGCCGCTGCAAATTTGAGAATAAAAGTAAGAGGTTCTAATTATGCTGCTAATGCGCACGTATCAAGCGGGTCTGCTAAGGCTTTTTTAGCAAAAGTATATTTATATGAGAAAAAGTATGACTTGGCAAAAGCTATGGCTTTAGAAGTAATTAATAGCGGAGAGTTTAAATTATTAGGAGGAGATGAATTGCCTACAAAATCGTTTGCAGATTTATTTTTGCAGATGAACAATAATAATGAAGAGTCAATCTTTGCATGGCAATGGACAGGGACAGCAACTTATTTTGACGGTAACTTCTCTAATACAACTTTTGCTCCTGAAAATAGATTGGTAGAAACTACTTATTCTGCTCAGATTGCACCATCTCAGGATTTAATTAATAATGTTTTTGAGGCTGGAGACAGAAGAAGAAGAGAGACCTTTATGCTTTCTGGGGATTATTATCCTAATTTAACTTATGCTAAGGATCTTAGTGTTGATGCTCCTTATATTTTAGGATATACATTTGATACAACATCAGCAACTTTACCTGACGGGAAAACTGCGAATCCTACACTTAATGGAGTTCAAAACTCTGGAGCAGGGCTTAAAAAATATGTAATCGGAAAAGAAAATTTACCTATAACAGGGAAATTTAATAAGCCTTTTAATGGAGAAAGCAGTATGAACACGTATCAGATGCGTTATGCTGAGTTATTATTGATTCATGCAGAAGCAGCTATAGGTTCTCAGACAGGAAGCACCACAGATGCATTGGCTCTTAAATCTTTCAATGCAGTCCGTAAAAGAGCAGGACTGTCTGCAAAGGCATCAATTACTTTTGATGATGTATTCAAAGAAAGACGCGCAGAATTGGCTTGTGAAGGAGATTACTATTTTGATTTGGGACGTTTGCCTTTTGCTAAAGCTAAAGCTATACTAGAGGCGCAAAATAGAGGAGATAAAGACAATCCTAAACACATAACGATTACTGCTACAAATCTTTTACTGCCTTATCCAGCAGATGATTTGATTAAAAATCCAAAATTGACAGAAGTAGCTCCGTATACTTTTAAATAATTTTTAAAATTAAAAATATGAAAAATATAAAAAATGTTACGTTGACAGCATGTATTGCATTGATGTTCTCTTTAATGCTTTTTAGTTCATGCTCCGATGATTCTAATACTTCAGACAGTGCCGGTCCTCCAGTTGTAGAATCAGTAATGCCGTCAGGTTATACTGAAGATGGTGTTATTTTGCCATTAGCTCCAGTTACTAAAGGAGATCCTAAAAGTTATTATATCATCCATGGTAAAGGTTTGCTTACAACGCAGAAAGTGTACTTTAATGATTTTGAGACTTATTTTCGTCCAACTTTTGTAACAGATACTGATATTGTTATAATGATTGATGAAAGCACGCCGTATGCTAACGCTTCTAATAAATTAAAAATAGTTACCAATTACGGAACTGTTCTTTATGATTTTGTTACAGCACCGCCGCCGCCAACTTTTAATTGGTTCAATTCAATAAATGCAGCAGCAGGTGATGTAGTTACTATTGATGGAAAGTATTTTTTAAATCCTGTTGTAAAAGTTGGCACGCAGCAAGCAACTATAGTTTCTTCTACGTTGACAGAGATTAAGTTTAAGATGCCAGCTAATTCTGCTGATAAATTGGTGACAGTTACAAATATTACTGGTACAGCAGCTTCTAGTCTAGCAGTTGGTGCAGCATTGTATGACGATGCAATACAAGGTGATGCAGGACATTGGACTTGGAGCGGTAACGAGTTTAATACAAATTATACTGTAGATAAAGCCCAAGGAAACGCATCCCTGAAAATAGCTTTTGGAGGTTGGGATGGTGCTGATTTGAAGTTTAATTCTAGAGATGTTTCAAAATATAAAGCATTTAGAGTTAAGATTAAAAGTACCTCTGCAAATCCTGATGCCAAATTGAAATTTGTTTTTGGAGGATGGGCTTATCAAATAGTAAAATCAATAAATACATCATGGACTATTATTGAGATTCCGTTCTCAGAGATTGGAAATCCTACTACTTTTGATCAATTGACATTTCAAGAAGCCGGAAATTTTGGCGGTAACACCATATTAATGGATGAGATGGGATTTGTGTTAAAATAATTTTTAATTTGAGTTAGTTGAAATATTCCCTAGTTGAAAAATTAGGGAATATTTTTTTTACAGCAGTTCTTATGACTTTAAATTTGAAATACTCAAATTCACTATTACATTGTTTTTAAGTGTATTTTGAAAAAAAAGTATCAATATACTTGACTTCGATTCATTATTTTTGAGAGTTAAACTTTTGACAAACCTTTTTATAAATGTTGATGAAAAATTTTAAAACATCCTTTTTTTTAGTACTGATTTCTTTTAGCTTTTCTGTTTTTTCACAATCAGCTTTGAAAAATTCTCCAAGAGAACATATTTTGTTAGACAAAGATTGGAAATTTGCTTTTGGTCATCCATCAGATACTAAGAAAGACTATAATACTGGAACAGCCTATTTTTCTTATTTGGCAAAAGCGGGTTTTGGTGACGGCGCAGCCAATGCTTCTTTTGATGACCGTTCCTGGCGTAAATTGGATCTTCCTCACGATTGGGCGGTAGAGCAGGGTTTTAGTCCTGAAGCCAGTTTTAGTCACGGCTTCAAAGCCATTGGCCGAAATTTTCCTGACAAAAGCATCGGCTGGTACCGTAAAAAAATAACCATTCCCGAAAGTGATTTGGGAAGACGGATCCATATCGCATTCGATGGTGTTTTCCGTAATTCCATTGTTTGGGTAAACGGTCATTATTTAGGAAATCAGGACAGCGGTTATCTGGGTTTTGAATATGACATCACCGATTATATTAATTATGGAGGTGAAAATACAATCGCCGTCCGTGTAGATGCAACTATGGAAGAAGGCTGGTTCTATGAAGGAGCCGGAATCTATCGTCATGTTTGGCTTAATAAAACTAGTGAGCTTCATGTGCCGGATAACGGCACTTTTGTGAAAACAAAAACAAAAGACAATACGTCAGCAATTGACGCATTAGTAACACTTGCAAACGAAGGAAAAACTGCTAAATCATTCAGAATTAGTCAAACTGTTCTGGATGCGTCAGGTAAAAATGTTTCAGAAAAAACAATAAATTCCTGCGTTTTAAACCCAAGAGAAACCAAAGACTTTTCAACAGATTTGATTTTGCAGAATGCAGTACTTTGGTCACTTGAAAATCCTTATTTGTATAAAATGATTACCTCCGTTTATGAAGAGGATAAGCTGGTAGATACTTTTCAAACTTCTTTTGGAGTAAGAACTATTCGTTTTGATGTCAATGAGGGCTTTTTTCTTAACGGAAAACATGTCAAAATAAAAGGAACAAACAATCATCAGGATCACGCTGGAGTAGGAGCGGCCATGCCGGATGCATTGCAGTATTTCAGAATCAAAACCTTAAAATCCTTTGGAAGCAATGCTTATCGCTGTTCTCATAACCCGCCGACTCCCGAATTGCTCGAAGCTTGTGACCGTTTAGGAATGCTGGTTATTGACGAAAATCGTTTAATGGGGAGCACAGAAATGCATCTGACAGATATCAAAAAAATGATCGAACGTGACAGAAACCATCCTTCTATCATTAGCTGGAGTATCGGAAACGAAGAATGGGGAATTGAAAACGACATAGTTGGTGCCCGAATTGCGAGTTCCATGCAGTCCTATGTAAAGTCAATAGACGATACCAGGCCAGCAACTGCTGCTTTTAGCGGTGGCATTGGCAGTAACGGAATAACAACGGTTATGGATCTGTTGGGGATCAATTATATCGTGAATAAAAGCACGGACAAGCAACATGAATTATTTCCAAATCAATGTATTTGGGGAACCGAAGAGGGCAGTACCAATGCCACTCGTGGTGAATATTACCGCGACAATCAAAAACACATTATGCCGGCTTATGATAAAGCACCAAGTTCGAGTTTTATTAGTATAGAACAAGGCTGGAAACATTATAATTCCCGCCCGTATCTGTCGGGAATGTTCATTTGGACAGGATTTGATTATCGCGGTGAGCCTACACCTTTTGAATATCCTTCAACAGGTTCTTATTTTGGGATGGTAGATCAATGCGGATTTTATAAAGATGACGCTTGGTACTTGAAAGCGTGGTGGCAAAACGAACCTGTTCTCCATCTTTTGCCTCACTGGAACTGGGCAGGAAAGGAAAATCAAAGCATAGAAGTCTGGGCGTACAGCAATTGTAACGAAGTAGAACTTTTTTTAAACAAGAAAAGTTTAGGTAAAAAAGTAATGGAAAAAGACGGCCATCTCGAATGGAATGTCAATTACACTCCCGGAACTCTTGAAGCAGTCGGGTACAAAAACGGAAAGAAAATCATAACCGATGCCGTAAAAACTACCGGCACAGCAGCAGTTCTAAATTTAGCATCCGATAAAAATAATATTGAAGCTTCCAAAAATGATATCGCAATGATTACAGTGAGTGCCAAAGATAAATCAGGACTTTCTGTTCCAATTGCTGATAATGAAATTACTTTTTCAATCACTGGACCTGGAAAAATTATTGGTGTTGGAAACGGAAATCCAACATCATTGGAAGCTGATAAATATTTAGAAACCAACACCGTTTTGAATATTGAAAATTTAAAAGAAAAAATAGCAGCTGATTTCAATATTTCAGAAGAAACGCAGGAAAATGTTAGTACCGAATCTTGGCAAAAAGCCTTTACAGACGACAGAGATACTATTTTTGGTAAAAAAGTAAAAGCAGTCGTTTACAGAACTGAGTTCAATTTGCCGGCAAACTATAACGAAACGGAAATTAATTTGTTCTATAACAGTCTTGGGAAAAAACAATCCATTTTTATTAACGGAAATAAAATCAGCAATGAAATTCCAGAAAACAAAAAAGGAGATTCATTTGTATTGGACAAAAAAATCCTGCATTCAGGCAAAAACACCATTGCAATTATCACCCAGCCTTTATTGAAAAAATACAAATGGGATGTTGTCAATCAAAACCCGGGAACGATCCAGATTATTACCAAAGCCGAAAATTACAAGCGTAAATTATTCAATGGTTTGGCACAGGTAATTGTCCAAACAACCGGGGAAGCAGGAGAAATTACGTTAACAGCAGTCAGTAAAGGCTTGAAGAATGCTGAAATAAAAATAAATGCAATAAATAATTAATAGAATGTGGGCGTGCCCTCACCAAAAAAATGGAGAACAAGATCATATAGTTTTAAAAAAAAACCGCAAAATCTGCAAGATCTGCGTGCCAAACAAAAAAATAAACATCTGTACAAGAATACCACTGCAATAACAAAATATAAAAAAATGAAAAAATCACTTCTCTGCTTACTTTTAAACTGCATTGCAATTCAAGGCTTCTCCCAAGGAAATGTCTATAAACAAGGAACCGGAAAATTCGAAGGTTTGGCCATGACACCGCCAATGGGCTGGAACTCCTGGAATACTTTTGAAACTAACATCGATGAAAAACTCATAAAAGAAACCGCAGATATTATGGTTTCTACCGGAATGGCAGCTGCGGGTTACAACTACATTGTTCTTGACGATGGCTGGATGACAAAGGAAAGAGATAAAGATGGAAATTTAGTTCCCGACCCAATAAAATTCCCAAGCGGAATGAAAGCTTTAATCGAGTATGTACACTCTAAAGGTTTGAAGTTTGGTTTGTACAATTGCGCGGGAACACATACTTGCGCAGGTTATCCGGGAACACGCGGTTATGAGTACCAAGATGCTCGTTTTTATGCCAGTTTAGGAATCGATTTTTTGAAATATGATTGGTGTAATACGGCAGGAATTAATTCTACAGAAGCATATACAACAATGAGCAACGCACTTAAAACCGCTGGAAGACCAATTGTTTTCAGTCTTTGCGAATGGGGTGATACAAAACCTTGGGAGTGGGGAAAACCAATTGGAAACTTGTGGAGAATTTCGGGAGATATTTATCCTTGTTTTGATTGTGAATTCCACCACGAAGAAGGAAATTGGTCATCATGGGGATTCATGAAAATTGCCGAAATGCGTAAAGATATTCGTAAATATTCAGGACCAGATCATTGGAATGATTTTGATATGATGGAAGTAGGCGACGGAATGACCAATACCGAGGACAAAACACATTTTGCGATGTGGTGTATGATGGCTTCTCCTTTGATTGCGGGAAATGATTTCAGAAAAATGTCAAAAGAAACTTTGGCGATTCTAACCAATAAAGAACTAATTACGGTCAATCAGGATAAATTAGGAATCCAGGGATTCAAACTTTCTGCGGAAGACGGACTGGAAGTTTGGGTAAAACCATTAGCTGATGGAAATTGGGCTGTTACTTTCTTAAATAGAACCGACGCTCTTAAAAAAATCAATTTCGACTGGAAAAAAAATTCAATCAAAGATGCCGATTTTGGCTTTGAAGCCGATTTTAATAAAACAATATTTAAAATCAAAGATCTTTGGAAAAACAAAGAAGCGGGAACTACTAAGAAGAATTTTACTGCTGATATAGCTTCTCACGATGTAATTACACTTCGATTAATTCCTTAAAAATGATAGAGATGAACTTTAAATCTAAAATTATTCTGCTTTTGCTGGTACTAAGCAGCAGTATCGCAAGCGCACAATTCGTAAAAAAGCACGGACAGCTAAGCGTAAAAGGAACTCAGCTGGTGGATAAAAACCAAAGCCCAATTGTTTTGAGAGGCGTAAGTTTTGGCTGGCATAGTATGTGGCCAAGATTTTATAATGAAAAAACGGTAGACTGGCTGAAAAAGGATTTCAGCTGCAATATTGTGCGTGCAGCATTGGGAATCGAAATTGGGCAGTATGCTTATATAAAAGAACCTGAATTTTCTAAAGAAAAAATAGATGCGGTTATAAAAGGTGCAATCAAATCCGATATTTATGTGATTGTCGATTGGCACAGTCATAATATTAATTTGAAAGAAGCCAAAGAATATTTTGACGGAATCTCCAGGAAATACGGGAAATATCCAAATGTAATTTATGAGGTCTTTAATGAACCGGACTACGAAACCTGGCCGGAAGTAAAAGCCTATGCCGAAGAAGTAATTAAAGTCATTAGAGCAAACGATCCGGATAATATTATTTTAGTAGGATGCCCAAGGTGGGACCAAGATGTAAATTTACCAGCAGCTGACCCTATAAAAGGCTATGATAATTTAATGTACACCATGCATTTTTATGCTGCAACGCATCAAAAAGAGCTTAGAGATAGAACAGATGAAGCCATAAAAAGTGGTTTGCCTGTTTTTATCTCAGAATCGGCCGGAATGGAAGCTTCTGGTGACGGTCCTATGAATTATACTGCATGGCAGGAATATATTGACTGGATGGAGAGTAAAAAATTAAGCTGGGTAGTTTGGTCAATTTCTGACAAGACAGAAACATGTTCGATGTTAAAAAAATCTGCCAGTTCTGAAGGAAATTGGAAAGATGAAGACCTGAATGAATCTGGTTTGAAAACAAAAGAACTGCTAAGAAAATTTAATAGTAAGAATTAGATTTAAAAAAACATAAAAACCAACTTTTCAACGAGTTGGTTTTTTTTTGTGTTCCAAAAAGAACTATATTGCGCCTCTTTTTTGGCAGCATTGGACGCATCTACATTGATAGTAACTATATGAAATTAACATTAAAATTAACGACTTACTTTAAATTGGTACTGTTAATCATTAGTATTTGTTCGCTTTTTATATTGTTATTTCTTTCCCTTTATTTATATACAGTACAGCAGGAAAATGATGTTTTCAAAGCTAATTCAAATCAATATAAAACAGAGATAAACCGATTATTTGATTTTAATTCGAAAACCCAGATAGTTACCATAAATGATCTTACTTATTGGGATGCTTTAGTCAATTTTACAAAATCGAAAGACACACTTTGGTTTAAAAAATATATTGCAAATGAATTTCCTACTTATGAGGTAGATTATATTTCGATTTATGGTCTCGATAAAAAGTTTATTACAAGCATTGCAAAGCCTGATTTTAAATCCAAAGATTTTATAGCAAAACAGGCTATGAGAGTTTTGTATAAAACCAAGTTTTCCAGATTTTACATGAGAGTTCCTGAGGGTATAGTCGAGGTGCTTGGAGGAACAATTCATGCTTCAAATGATCCTAGAAAAATTAAAACGAAACCAGCCGGATATATGTTCATGGCTCGGTTATTAGATAAGGAATATTTTAAAAATTTAGAAGATATCTGCAGTTCTAATGTCCGGCTCTTAAATAATGAAGATGTCAGTCTTATTGGAGATAAAAAAATGACATCATTAATACAGCTTAAAGATCATAAAAATTATACAGTTGGGAAATTATTGTTTGAGAGATCTTCTTATCTTAATTTTGAAAGAACCAAAGAACTGCTGCTGATTATTGTCATTACTACATTGATAGGACTTATAGCCGCGGTTTATTATTCCAGAAAATGGGTTTACAGACCATTGCGTTTAGTAACAAATATTTTAGAGACCGACAGAGAGATTTCAATTAGTCTGTTAAAAAGGGAGCCAGGGGAATTTGGACATATCGGAAATTTGTTTGAAGATCATAGAAAGAATCGGTTTCAATTGGAAAAATCCAAACAGAAAGCTGAAGAAAGTGATAAACTAAAGTCGACTTTCCTTGCTAATTTATCTCATGAAATTAGAACACCGATGAATGCTATTATCGGGTTTTCAGATTTGCTTTTAAATGAAAATTTAAGCGAAGATCTGAAAATGAAATATTTGAAAATCATCAATAGCAGCGGCAAAAGTTTGGTGTCTATTATTGAAGATTTAATTGAAATGTCAAAGATTGATGCCAAACTGATAATGCCCAATTATAAAGGGCTGGATATTGAAAAATGCATTAAGGAACTGTATAATACACTAAAAGTGACAATACCTGAGGATAAAAGCATTAATTTTTATATTAGCGAAAGCACTGAGAAATTAGAAAATAATATTTTAACGGATGAAGTAAAGCTGAAGCAGATAATTGTTAACCTGCTTACAAATGCAATAAAATTTACAGACAGCGGACATGTTGCCTTTGGTTATTCGATAGATAAAGAGGAACAGCTGATAGAGTTTAGGGTTGAAGATACAGGTATTGGAATCAGTAAAAATGATCTGAAAGTTGTTTTTGACCGTTTTCGAAGAGTTGAAGATGATTATTCAATATCACTTAGCGGATTAGGATTAGGCTTATCTATTTCCAAGGCTTATGTTGAAATGCTTGGCGGTGAAATTCATGTTGAATCAGTTTATGGAGGAGGTTCTGTTTTTAAATTTACAATTCCATTGATTTACGAAGAATATATTGAGGAAAATAAAGATCCCGATGAAGAATGCCTGAATAAAAACTCTGATTCTAAAAATATTTTAGTAGCTGAAGATGATAATATCAATTTTTTGTTGTTAAAAACAATATTGGAATTAAAAAAACACTCTGTTATAAGAGCAAGAAACGGTCAGGAAGTAGTAGATATCAGTAGATCAAATCCGGCGATAGATTTGATTTTTATGGATATTAAAATGCCGGTTTTAGATGGTTATGAGGCTTTTGAAATAATTAAAAAAGAGAATCCAGATCTGATTGTAATTGCTCAGACAGCTCATTCTTCATCAGAAGTGAAAGAAAGAATAATGAAAGCCGGTTTTTCAGCTTATATTACTAAACCTTTAGATAAAGAAAAAATCTATGAAATAATTACCAAGGTGTTTCAAAACAATTCAGCTAATTAGATTTATTTTATTCAAAAAAAAATGAGGACTTTCGATTAGGAGTCCTCATTTTTTTTCGTTTTACTAAGTGAGGTTATAAAACAGTAAGATCATAGCTGTAAAGGTAATCTTCTCTTACAAAACCCATTTTATGATATAATTTTTGGGCTGCATTATTATTTTTGGCGGTTCTCAGACGAATTGTAGGAGAGCCCAGCTCTTTAGCAAATGCTTCAGTTTGTGTAATTAATTGTTCGCCTATTCCTTTTTTTCGTGCTGATGGATCTACAAAAAGATCGTTTAAGATTAGTATTCTATTGAGTGCCAATGAAGAAAAAGTGATGTAAATGAGTGCAAAACCAATAATTTTATCAGGATATGCATCATCATAAGCTACAAAAATTACGGCTTCATTATTTTCTAATCTTTCTTTTAGATAGGCATAATGTTTTTCATAATTGGATGGGTTTTTATAAAAAACTACATATTGGTCAAACAGATTTGTTAATTGATCCAAGTCTTGAATGTTAGCTTTTCGTATCATAATTGTGCTGGTTGTGTTAGTTAGAAAACTAAATGTACAAAAATAATAATCATGTATTTCAATAATATTTCAGATTTAATTGGTTTAACGCTGTTTTCTTACTCAAAAAGCAAAAAAAAATAGCATTATTTCAGTTTAATGTTACGGTATTCGCTTTTAAAAGTTTCTGACACGAATTACACTAATCTGCACGAATTAAGATTGCTGTTTAATTACACAAAATCTTCGAAACTGTAAAAAGTTGTAAAATTTGATTTCAATTTTGATAAGAATTAGTGTTAATTGGTGAAATTCGTGTTTATCTTTTTTTAAATGCGAATGCCGTGGTTTAATGTGCATTGTAATTTATATTTCAAATTTAGGGGCTGTTATTTGAAGAAGTATATTTTTTCAGAGGATTATCATACCTTTATTATTAGATTTTCAGCACTGCTGTTTTTTAAACTTTATAAACTTTTAAAATGATATTCAAATCCATAAATCCATTCACACAAGCAGAACTAGAAGAACATGAAGTCTTGACTAATGCTCAATTGGCGGATAAATTAAAGATATCTGAATCGGCATTCAAGTATTGGCGCACTACTACTTTTCAGGAAAGAGCCGACAAAATGAGAAATCTGGCAGTTATATTGCGCACTAACAAAGAGGAATTAGGTTTGCTTATTACTAATGAAATGGGCAAAATTCTTTCTGAAGGAATTTCAGAGGTTGAAAAATCAGCTGCAAATTGTGATTTTTATGCTGAAAATGCCGAAAAAATGCTTAAGGATGAATATTATGACACTCCTTTTAAAAGTATGTCTGTTTATGATCCTCAGGGGGCAGTATTTGCGATTATGCCTTGGAATTATCCTTTTTGGCAGGTATTGCGTTATGCAGCACCGGCAATTATGGCAGGTAATGTTACGCTTTTAAAACATGCTCCAAATGTTATTGGATGCGCCAAAGCTATTGAAAAAGCTTTTTTGGAAGCTGGTTTTCCTGAAGGAGTTTTTCAGCAGATAATTATAGATATTTCTCAAGCAGAAAGTGTTATTGCAGCTGATATTGTTCAGGGAATTACTTTGACTGGAAGTGAAGCAGCAGGATCTTCGGTGGCAGCGCTGGCAGGAAAGCATATCAAAAAAACAGTGATGGAATTAGGAGGTTCCGATGCTTTTATTGTTTTGGATGATGCTGATTTAGAAAAAGCTGCTGCTGTTGCTGTACAGTCAAGAATGCTAAATGCAGGTCAGGCGTGTATCTGTGCAAAGCGTTTTATCGTTACAGAAAAAGCCGCCGATGAGTTTGCTTTTCTTTTTGCCGAAAAAATAAGAAAACTGCAGCAGGGAAATCCGTTGCAAAGCGGTATTGATATGGGGCCTTTGGCAAGAATTGACTTAGCAGAAAAATTAAGCAGTCAGTTGGAACATGCTTTACGCCAAGGTGCTCAATTGGTAGTTGGAGGAGAAAGGGATCAATGCAATTTTCAGCCTGCACTGATTGATTTTGTTGACTCTGGTAATATTGCTTTTCAGGAAGAAACCTTTGGACCGTTGGCAGTTCTCGTTAGAGCAAAAAATGAAGACGAGGCTGTCGCAATTGCAAATAATCATAAATATGGTTTGGCTTCGGCCATTTGGACAGAAGACAGAGAACGGGCTTATATTTTAGCCAGAAAAATTGAAGCAGGAAATGTTTTTGTAAATTCTTTGGTGCGTTCAGATTCCAGAATTCCTTTTGGAGGAACAAAAAAATCGGGTTATGGGAGAGAATTATCCAGTGTTGGTATCAAAGAATTTATGAATATGAAATCAGTTATTATTGAGTAATTATAATCTTAGCTGAAGTTGTTTTTGCGAATGATTTCAATTTTATTGGCCTCAAATAGAGTTTAAAACTATGCACTTTCAGTGCATCTCGCTTTAGTTTCTAAAAAAGTTTTTGCCACAGATTCACAGATTTTAAAATCATTTTTTATCTATGAATCTGTGGCAAAATTTCATCAATTTTCGCAATCCAACCTTGCACTTTCAGTCTGCCTAACCCAATCTATGGACTTTCAGTCAATAGTGGTTTAGTTAACGGAATCCTTAAGCACATTTAATAATGGGTTTAAGGATTTGAACAGTAAGAATGCTGTTTTGATTTTGACCTAAGAAGTGATGCTGTTTTACGGCTTAATTTTTAATTTTTCAACATCATCCCCTATTTTTTAGGGGGTGATGTTTTTTAATTTTAATTTTTTAATTTAAAAATAGAATTTTTAAGTATTGATAAGTATAATTACGTATTGTTTTTATGGGTATTATTTAAAAATGTGATTATTGAATTTTTAAAATAAAAGCAAAAAAAACATAATTTGATCATATTTATGCTATGATTTTTGGATATTAATAATTCTTTTCAGAAACGGTTAAAAAAATTTTCATGTTAACGAAAAGTTAATAATTTCGCTTCAAAGAAAGAAAAAAAATAACAAAATCTGACTAGGAAGTCGTTATTCAAATTAGTAACTAAAAAACAAATTAAACATGAAAAAATTATTAGCAATTTTAGTTTTAGCCTTAACAACGAGTATTTCATTTGCACAAGATGCACCAGAAACGACACCATTGGAGATTACAGGTTCTGGAGATTTATATTACAAGTACGATTTTGCAAAAGTTCCAAATATTGGAACGAGTTTTGGAACAGATCAGAATTCTGTTTCTTTGGGGATGCTGGATATTGCATTTAAGAAAAGCATAAAAAAAGTGTCTTTTGTTGGTGAGGTTTCTTTTGGGCCAAGAGGACAGTATCAGTCAATTCCAAATGGTGATGGAACAGATGTAAATTCATTCCACATTCAAAATCTGTATGCCAGCTATGCGGTTTCAGATAAATTTAGTTTTACAGCTGGTTATATGGGAACATATATAGGATATGAGGTAATTTCTCCTGTAGGTAATTTTAACTATTCTACTTCTTATTTGTTTACCAATGGACCATTCCAAAATGCAGGTGTTAAAGCAAATTATAAAATATCTGATAAATTTGGTGCAATGTTAGGAGTGTTTAATGATACATGGAATTCATACAAAGCGGATCCAGTGAAAGGATTAAATGCTGTGGGAGGTCAATTGTCTTTTGCAACTGAAGGAGTTAGTGCGTATCTTAATTTTATGGATGGTTCTGTAAGCGGTACTATTGTAGATTTGACTGCAACCTTCCAGCTTAGTAAAAAATTCAAATTAGGTTTGAATGCTGCTGATTTTTCAAATGGAGATAAAGTAGGTTATACAGGAGCGGCAATATACCCTTCTTATGCTTTTACTGATGCTTTTTCATTAGGATTACGTGCTGAATATTTTAAAGCAAAAGAAGAGGCTGTTGCTTTATATGGAATTGGTGCTGATCAATCAGTAACGGCTTTTACATTATCAGGTAACTATAAAGTAAGCGGATTGACTATTATTCCTGAGTTTAGATTAGATAGTAATTCGGATGATTATTTTAAAGATTCAGATTTGGCTCCAACTAGTTCAGCTTCTCAATTTCTTTTAGCTGTGGTTTATGGGTTCTAATAAAGAGTTTCTTTAGTTTAAACTTTTCAAAAAATAATAAAAGAATATTTTTTTTTTGGCTGTCAAAATCCTCTGTGGTTTTGGCAGCTTTTTTTATTTAGTAGAATTTGTAGTTGTTCTGATTTAATAATGTATAAAGGCGATATGAATTTTTCTGTATGCCAAAATAATTATTTCAGAAAGTAATCAGCTTAATAAATTTAAAATACATATTTGTATGCGTTCCCTGTCAGCATCGCTCAAGTTTGATCCCGAAGGAAGGCTCAATCCATTTTCAAATAATGTTTCGGCAGTTTTTCCTCCATAGAATGGATAGTTTTTATACAAAGGCTGCAGGTGCATTGGTTTCCATAAAGGTCTGCACTCGATATTTGAATCCAGTAAAGTCAGCCGTATAGTTTCTTTATCGATTCCGTTTTTGGTTTTGGCAGGATCTACAAGAATAGAAGTCAGCCAATAGTTGGAAAAATAGTCTGGATCTGTTGTCGAGAAAACAGTGATTCCTGGTATATTTTCGAAAAGAGAAACATAAAAATCGTGCATGGCTCTTCGCAGTGCGATATGTTTGTCGAGAACTTTCATCTGACCGCGTCCAATGCCAGCACAAATATTGCTCATCTGGTAATTAAAACCCAGTTCACTGTGCTGATAATGAGGTGCTTCATCTTTGGCCTGCGAAGCTAAAAACTGAGTTTTTTTCTTCAGCTGTTGGCTTGAAGTGATTATCGCTCCTCCTCCAGAGGTAGTTATAATTTTATTTCCGTTAAATGAAAAAACGCTGATATCTCCAAAAGTACCGCATTTTTGTCCTTTATAACTGCTTCCCAAAGCTTCGGCACTGTCTTCAAGAATAGGAATATTATATTTGTCGGCAACGGCTCTAACTTCGTCTATTTTATAAGGGGTTCCATATAGATGGACTGTTATTATTGCTTTCGGGACCAGCCCTTTGTTAATCGTATCTACAATAGCATTTTCTAAAGCTATAGGGCAAAGATTCCAGGTTTCTGATTCACTGTCAATGAAAATAGGAGCTGCTCCTTGATATAAAATTGGATTTGCTGATGCTGAAAATGTCAGAGATTGACAGATTACTGCATCGCCTGGTTTTACATTTAAAAGTATTAAGCCTAAATGAATAGCGGCGGTTGCAGAACTTAGTGCGGTTACAAAAACACCATGAGACAGGTATTTTTCTAAATCATGTTCAAATTCGGTTATGTTTGCTCCAAATGGAGCAATCCAATTCGAGTCAAATGCATCCTGTATGTAGTTAAGTTCGGAGCCTCCCATGTGCGGAGAGGATAACCATATTTTTGGGTTGCTCATTGTTTTTAGACATTAAAATCACAGAATTTAAAAAAATGATTTTGGCTGATGCTTGTTTTTGTTCAATATTGAATATTTATTTGGTTTTTAAAACCAAATAAATATAAACATAAAAACGCTTTTTGGTTAATCCAAAAAGCGTTTTTTGTGAAATATTGTTTTCTATTTTTTGTAAACAGAATAGATGGTGCTGATTGTTTTTTCGTCCAAAATATCATTAATTTCAGTCTGCATGAAATGAAGTTTAAAAGCGATAATGGCTGCGGAAAGATTTTTAGTACTGTAACCTATAACCTGTAAGCCTTGTTCTGTATTGAATTCAGGCGGAGGACACGGGAGTATGTCATCTGGCCAAACGCCAAAACCATTTGCTGCCAAAAGTTTCCAAGGAAATAAAGCGCTTGGGTCTTTTTTTCTTGTTGGGGCGATGTCAGCGTGTCCTATTATATTTTGAGTTGGGATATTGTAATCTTTTTTTAATTTGGTCAAAAGAGCCAGTAAAGTATTGATTTGTAAATCAGAAAAAGGCTCGGTGCCATTATTGTCTAATTCAATGCCGATGGAACTGGAGTTGATGTCAGTGTTTTTCCCCCATGAACCATTTCCGGCATGCCAGGCTCTTAAATAATCATTGAGCATGTGAACCACTTTTCCGTCCCTGCCGATTACATAGTGAGCGCTTACATTGGTTTGTTTTAAAGTAAAAGTTTTTAAAGTCTGCTGTATAGAATCCTGCGCAGTATGGTGAATAATAATAAAATTTGGCTTTCTTAAATTAAAATTTACTGTACCCACCCATTCAGATACAATGCCGTTTTGTAAAACCTTAGTGTCAGTTTTAGAAAGCGTATCTTTATAATTAAGTAATTGATTGTTGTATCGGTAAGCGATGCTGTCAATCACAACAAAAGGCTGGTTTTTTAAAGGAGTAGCTTCTTTTACAGCGATAGTTTCATTTAAAGATTTTATTTGGTCATTATAAACTTTTTCACTTGACTTATGTGGATTTGGACCGCATGAAACAATTAAAAGTATTATAATGAGATAGTAAAAAATTTTCGTCATAAGATTGGAATATTTTCAAAAAAGTATTTAATCGTGAGTCTTTTTAACGTTTTCGAGCTTCCATTTTGCTGTTTCTCTCATCAATCAGATTTTTGAATTTCTCTTTTTGATCCTTGTTCAAAATTTCTTTTATTTCCATTTCTGTCATTTCACTAAGAACTTTAAACTCCTGTTTTTTGTCATCATCGCTAATTTCTTTTTTCATTAAAACCTCTTCTTTTTTTAACGATTTGATGTAGATGTTTTTTACAACGACTTCTTGAAGTGCATCCAGATTAAGTTCTTTTTTGTAATAAGCAACAATTTTCCCAGCAGTTTCTTCTACGGGTACGGGTTTTGGTGCAGTTGGCTGGCTGGCCTGCATCTGGCTCATCTGATTGGATCTGCCGTAGCCGTTTCCATAACCGCCACCGTAACCATTATTATAGTATTGAGCCGAAATGGTATTGGCGGACAAAAATAAAAACGCGATAAATAATACTGTTTTAAATGTTTTCATAATACAATTTTGAAAATTAAAAAATCTAAACTGGTTCTCCGTATAAATCAAATTCTGTTGCTTCAATAATTTTAATCATTGCAAAATCACCTGTTTTTACATAGTGTTTTGCAGCATCAATTAGTACTTCATTGTCTACATCTGGGCTGTCAAATTCGGTTCTTCCTACAAAATGACCGCCTTCTTTTCTGTCAATGATACATCTAAAAGTTTTTCCAACTTTCTCTTGATTCAAATCCCAGGAAATCTGTGACTGCAATTCCATAATTTCGTTAGCGCGATCTTGTTTTACATCGGCAGGAACATCGTCTTCCAGTAAAAAAGCATGTGTATTTTCCTCATGTGAGTAAGCAAAACATCCCATTCTGTCAAATTTCATTTCCTGAACAAAGTCTTTCAAAATATTAAAATCTTCTTCAGTTTCTCCTGGATAACCCACAATCAAAGTTGTTCTGATTGCCATTCCAGGAACCGCAGCTCTAAAATCTTTTAATAATTGTGTTGTTTTTTCCTGTGTAGTTCCTCGGCGCATCGATTTCAAAACAGAATCAGCAATGTGCTGCAGCGGAATGTCAATATAATTGCAAATCTTAGGCTCGCGCTTCATGATTTCAAGGACATCCATTGGAAATCCGGTAGGGAAGGCGTAGTGAAGACGAATCCATTCGATACCTTCTACTTTTACTAATGCTTCCAATAATTCACCAAGCGCTCTTTTTTTGTATAAATCAAGACCATAATAAGTTAAGTCCTGAGCAATCAAAATCAGTTCTTTTACGCCGTCTCTTGCTAGACCTTCGGCTTCTTTAACTAATTTTTCAATTGTCTGAGAAACGTTTTTTCCTCGCATTAACGGAATTGCGCAAAAACTGCAGGGTCTGTCACAGCCTTCTGAAATTTTCAAATAAGCATAGTTTTTTGGAGTTGTTGTTAAACGTTCTCCTAATAATTCATGTTTATAATCGGCTCCTAAAGCTTTTAATAAAGCTGGTAATTCAGTAGTTCCAAAATATTGGTCTACATTCGGAATTTCTTTTTCTAAATCAGGTCTGTATCTTTCGGATAAACATCCGGTTACAAAAACTTTGTCTACAAGTCCTTTGTCTTTTTTATCAGCATATTCCAATATCATGTTTACTGATTCTGCTTTGGCATTATCAATAAAACCACAAGTATTTATCACGATAATATTTCCTTCATCTTCGGATTTGGCTTCATGGGTCACATCTTTTCCGCTTGCTTTAAGCTGTCCCATCAGCACTTCACTGTCATATACATTTTTAGAACACCCAAGAGTGATCACATTTATTTTGTTCTTTTTTAAAGACTTCGTTCTCATAATATTATATTCCTGATAATTTAGGAATCCGCAAAATTACAATTTTTTGCCGAAACCCTGTCTGTTTCCTTTTAAAATGCATGGCATTCGCATTTAAAAAAAGATAAACACGAATTTCACCAATTAACACTAAGTTCTTATCAAAATTGAAATCAAATTTTACAACTTTTACAGTTTCGGACATTTTGTGTAATTAAATAGCAATCTTAATTCGTGCAAATTAGTGTAATTCGTGTCAGAAACTTTTAAAAGCGAATGCCGTGTTTAAAATGGACATTTTGTTTGTGCAAAAATGATTTGGAGCACAAGATTTGTAGTATAATAGAATATTTGTCCCGCTATCCGCTGCAATCTCGTTACTCAAACTCTGGGTAACAAGGATTTTTGCTATTATCGTGGCTTATTTTATAATTTTTAGTTTTTCAGTACGGCTTTCTAAAAGAAAACCATTTCAAATCAATGAAATGGTTTCTATACAAATAAAGTAAATCTCTTTATAAAACTATAATTCAAATGCTAAAGTCATAGAAAGATTGTTGTTTACAGTATTGATTTTAGCGCTATCTTTAAATCCTTGACTGAAAAAATTTTGTTGTGAATTTCTTTCGGCATAGGTGTAAGCCAAATCTAATTTCCATGTGCCAAAATTATAGCCCAAACCTCCTGAATAACTATTCAAATCTCCAATGGTTCTAGCATTTTTGTAGGGACTTTGCTCAAAACGATATCCAGCTCTAAGACTCAATGTTTTAATTTTGTATTCTCCACCAATTCTAAATTCCGAAGCACTAGTTAGCTGATTGGATATATCACTGTTTACAAACTCATTTCTTGAATCTCTTTCTATTGAGTATTCAGTATTGCTATAATCTTTGAAGCTGTAATCAAAACTGATTAATCCTTTTTTATTAAAAACATAAGCCAAGCTTCCAGTTAATTTACCGGGAGTTCTTAATTTATATGTATCATAAATTACAACATCATTTGAATCAGGGTTTTCGGAAGATATATTAGGATTAGTGTTATTGGTGTAATTGAAAACTCGAGAAACTAGGTTTTGTCTTACTTCATCATTAAGAGAATACCAAGTTGGAGATTCGTATGAAAGTCCCAAGCGGACTTCGTTGGTAATTTTAGCAATAGCTCCAAGCTGGAATGAAAAACCTGATCCATAAGTGGTTATCTCATTTTCGAATGAAGTGCTTACTAAGTCAACAATATTAGTATTTGCGTTGTCATTTTCTTCATAAAAAAGATTGTTTTTTTTGTAATTAGTAAAATGAGAGTTCAAAGTTAATCCGATATAAATTTTGTCTCTATATGAGGTGGCGGCGTTAAAAGACAATTTGCCATTATACCCCGTTGAAATTATACTGTTTTCTTGATAGTAATTTCCTCCAGCTGGTACATTCGATGTGTAGATGGTGTTGCTGTTGTCATTTTCATTCAAAGGATTAATTAGGAAGCCATAATATCCCAAATAAGCTTGTTGGTCAGCATAATTTAGCTGAAAATAATTATTATCTGTAATTACTCCTAGTGGAATTCCAAGTTGATTCCTGCTAGGATTTGCATTGGCGTAGCTTAAGAAATAATTACTAATATTATTTTTTGGATTGGTTCCAAAAGAATTGATTTTGTTGTCAAAATTATTCGTGTTTTCGTAATTTATAGAAATGGAGAATTTCTTCCACTTACTATTCAAATTATTGTTTCTAAAAACAAAAACACCGCCTGCTTGATTCACATCAAAAGAGTTGTCTCTCTTGGAAGTATTGGTTTCAAAATAATTAGAATTATTTTTGGTGCTGAAATTACTTAAAGTTGTGCTAATTTGGTTGTTAGAAAAAACAGCAGAGCTTGCTGGATTCACATTTATAGCAGATAAATCACCTCCAAGTGCGCCAAAAGCACCTCCCATAGCTCTAAATCGAGCTGTTCCGTTCTGGTTATTTTGTGCATAACGTATAGCGTCATTTATTTCTTGTGAGTTTGCTGTAAAGAATGTTAATCCTGCTGCTAAAAATAACAAAAGGTTCTTTTTCATGGGTATGACTTAAAGTTAGTTAGTAGTTTAATCGATTAGTATTTTTTATCTTCTTCCGCCGCCAGTTCTTCCGCCATCGCCACCACTTGACATTCTGCTGCTGCCACTTGACATGTTGCTGCTGTTGCTGCTGCTTCTGTAGGAACTGTTGCTGCTTGGAGTGTAGCTTGATCTTTGAGTGTTTTGGCTAGGGGTATATGTTCTGCTTTGGGTGTAATTGCTGTTTCTGTATTGAGATTGACTTTGGTTATAATTTCTAGAAGCAGAATTAGTATAATTGTTTCTGTTTGTAAAAGTAGGAACCCGTCTGTTTACTACATCATTCGTACTGTTTCTGTTGTAGTAAATGCTGTTTCTTCCAGTGGTACTGTTTCTGCTGGTAAAACTGCTTCTATTGCTATCGTAAGTGCTAACTCTGTTATTGTTGTAATTCCCGCCGTAAGATGATCCTCTTCGGCTGTAATTATAAGCATATGGAGTTGCATGAGAATAATTGTATCTGTAACCAGGATATCCATATCCTGAATACCCCCAGCTATATCCTGGATACCCCCATCCATAGTATGAGTAGCCATAACCGTAGCCTGAATATCCGTAGTTAGGATAGCCCCAGCCATACCTTGGATAATCCCATCCATAATAAGGGTAGCCATAACCATAGTTATAGCCGTAATAGGGGTGATTCCATCCATAGCCAAAATACCAAGAAGTGTCAGGATAAACGGTTATAGTTGTTTCTTGAGGGGAACTTCCCCATGAAGCATACCCTGTAGATGGTGCCTGTATTGAATCATTCTCTGTGTTATAACCACTGCTGTAGCTATTTACATCAGTAAAAATTTCTCCAGATACTCCAGTGCTTTGTAATGAATTGAAATATTCTTTATATTGAACTGAGGTCTGAGCAGTTTGATTATTTTTTGTACCAGCGTTCTCTCCATTTGCACCATAAATGCCGTCACTATCATAATAGGAGCTGTTTTGATAAGAACCGCATGAAGTTATTATCAGGCCTAAAAATACAATTAAGGAATGAAGTGATGTTTTCCGGGTAATTAATGCATTTGTTTTCATTTCGGCAGATTATTTTATTGTTGGACAATACAAAATTAGTTAGTTTTGCGTAATTATTTAGTTAAATTATTAAGAAACAAATATTATGCCAAATTATTCAAAATGAGCAAGAATCTAACAACAAGAGAAGAAGATTATTCAAAATGGTACAATGAGTTGGTTGTTAAGGCCGATTTAGCAGAGAATTCAGGGGTTAGAGGCTGTATGGTGATAAAACCGTATGGTTATGCTATATGGGAAAAAATGCAGGCTGAACTTGATAGAATGTTTAAAGAAACGGGACATCAAAATGCTTATTTTCCTTTGTTTGTTCCCAAAAGTATGTTTGAGGCCGAAGAGAAAAATGCAGAAGGTTTTGCAAAAGAATGTGCAATAGTTACTCATTATAGATTAAAGAATGATCCTGATAAATCAGGGAAATTAATGGTAGATCCAAATGCAAAACTGGAAGAGGAATTAATTGTCCGCCCTACAAGTGAAGCGATTATCTGGTCTACATATAAAGGATGGGTGCAATCCTATAGAGATTTGCCTTTGTTGATTAATCAATGGGCAAATGTCGTGCGTTGGGAAATGAGAACCCGATTATTTTTGAGAACAGCTGAGTTTTTATGGCAGGAAGGACATACTGCTCATGCAACAAAAGCAGAAGCAATAGAAGAATCGGAGAAAATGATGAATGTATATGCTGATTTTGTGGAGAATTTTATGGCTATTCCGGTTATAAAAGGATTGAAAACAGAAACAGAACGTTTTGCTGGTGCTGATGAAACGTATTGTATAGAAGCCTTAATGCAGGATGGAAAAGCACTGCAGGCAGGAACGTCGCATTTTTTAGGGCAGAATTTTGCAAAAGCTTTTGATGTGAAGTTTGCTAATGCCGAAGGTAAGCAGGAACATGTTTGGGGAACTTCTTGGGGAGTTTCAACCCGATTGATGGGAGCATTGGTAATGACTCATTCTGATGATCAGGGATTGGTGTTGCCTCCAAATTTAGCTCCGATACAGGTAGTTATTGTTCCTATATATAAGAGTGATGAACAATTAGATGCAATTTCAAATGAAGTTGATGTTTTAGTAAAGACTTTGAGAAAATTAAACATCTCAGTTAAATTTGATAATAGAACAACTCAAAAACCAGGATTTAAATTTGCTGAATGGGAATTAAAAGGAGTTCCGGTTCGAATTGCTGTTGGTCCAAAAGATTTAGAAAACGGAACTTTTGAAGTTGCAAGAAGAGATACTTTGACAAAAGAAGTTGTTTCCAAAGATGAAATCACAACTTATATTGGCGATTTATTGGAGCAGATTCAAAAAGATTTGTTCGGAAAAGCATTAAATTACAGGAATGCCCATATTACAGAAGTGAATAGTTTTGATGAGTTTAAAGAGGTTCTTGATGGGGAAGGAGGCTTTGTTTCAGCACATTGGGACGGAACTGTGGCTACGGAAGAGAAGATTAAAGAATTGACCAAAGCAACCATAAGATGTATTCCTTTGGACAGAGTTGAACAGGCGGGAAGCTGTGTGTTTACTGGGAATCCATCAGTTGGAAGGGTGTTGTTTGCTAAGGCATATTAAAAAAAAATAATTTTTTTTGCATCAGCTATTGTGCTTCTCAAAAATAGATGTATCTTTGCATCCGCATTACAGAAGTAAGGCAGTTTACTGAAGCAGGTCCGTTCGTCTATCGGTTAGGACGCCAGGTTTTCATCCTGGTAAGGGGGGTTCGATTCCCCCACGGACTACAAGAAGTATTTAGATTGAAATTCTGAGAATAAAAAAACAATGGTCCGTTCGTCTATCGGTTAGGACGCCAGGTTTTCATCCTGGTAAGGGGGGTTCGATTCCCCCACGGACTACAATTTTTTTGATCTAGAAAGTTCTGAACTTAGAGGGAATATGGTCCGTTCGTCTAGGGGTTAGGACGCCAGAATTTCATTCTGGTAACAGGGGTTCGATTCCCTTACGGACTACAAAAAATGAAATAATTAAGATAAAAAGATAACACAATGGCAAATCATAAGTCAGCTCTAAAAAGAATTAGAAGTAACGAAAAGAGAAGAGTATTAAATAGATACCAACATAAAACTACTCGTAATGCTATTAAAGCATTAAGAATTGCAACTGATAAAACTGATGCTACTTCAAAATTGTCAAGTGTAATTTCTATGATTGATAAATTAGCTAAGAAAAACATCATTCATGATAACAAAGCTTCAAACTTGAAGTCTAAGTTAACTAAGCATGTTGCTAAATTGTAAGTAATATAATTTGTATATAGAGAAAGCTCCTTTTTAAGGGGCTTTTTTTTATGTCCTATTTTTTGCTGACGGTTAATTTAATGTAAATGATTCGATTCTAAATAATGCAGCATCTCTACAGTGATAGGTTTGGATAGGAATTCAATAACATTAGAATATGATTTTGATTTTTTGATATCTTCAGGGTCGATTGTTGAAGTCAAAATGACAACTTTTGTATTATTTGAAAGATAATAATCGGAATCGTTAAATAAATCGAGAAACTCCCATCCTCCCATTACGGGCATATTTAGATCTAAAAAAAGTAACTGAGGTTTTGTGTCTTCATTCTTAATGTTTTCAATAAACGTAATTGCTTCCTGCCCATTGTAAGCGTATGTTATTTCTTTAGCAAAAGAAGCTTTTTGTACTACTTTTTTAAATAGCATTAATGTAATAGGGTCATCATCGATGCACATAATTAAGTTTAACATTTTGAAAAGATTTAAGCGTTAGTATAAATTCGGTTCCTTTGTCTACTTCACTTTGAATGCTTATTGTACCGCCCATTGTTTCTATTTGAGACTTGACTAAGAATAGTCCCAGGCCTTTGCTTTCTGGATAGTCGTGAAATCTTTGGTAGAGACCAAATATTTTGTTTTTATGTCTTTCAAGGTCTATTCCGATTCCATTATCTTTAAAGCTGATTGAAATTATGCTGTCGACTTCTGAAAGGGTAATGTCGATAATTAGATCTCTCGTTTTTGATCTAAATTTAATGGAATTAGTGAATAAGTTGAGTAAGATGTTTTCAAGGTAGGTTTTGTTGGTGTTTATTTTTGAAACGTTTCCATAGCAGATATTTAGTTTTGGTTTTATGGTTTCGATACTTGAATTTAACTGGCCTAGAATATTTTCAAAAACATTCTGTATCTGTAATTCTTCATTTTGTATAACCGGACTGTCTTTTATGGTAATCGCTTTGGATAAATCATTGACAGTGTCATTAAGCAGCAGGGTGGATGTTTTGAATCCGTCTATGATTTCTTTTAAGTCTTCATCTTGAATTGATGTTTGATTGATTAAATTTAATAAGCCTGTCAAGTTTGATAATGGAGCTCTTAAATTGTGAGATGTGATATATGAAAATTGTTTTAGATCTTTATTGTTGCGGGTTAATTCCTGTATGAGTATTTCTTTCTCTTTTTCTAATTTTTTTTCTTCTGTTATGTCTCGTTGAATCGAAATCCAGTGAGATAAATCCTGTTCAAGATTATAAACAGGAATGAAAGAAAGACTTACCCAGTATTCTGAGCTGTCTTTTTTGTAGAGTATAATTTCAAGAAAACATTCTTTTCTGTTTTTTATGGCCTGTGTTAATTTTTGGATTTCATTAGGGTCAGAATTTTTTCCCATAAAAAAGTTGGGAGATTTTCCTATGATTTTAGAGTGTTCGTAGCCGGACATTTTGCTGAATGCCGGATTTGCGAAAACTATTTTAGGAATTTGGTTATCATCAGAAATTGCCTGTGTGATTATGATTGAATCGCGAGCTTCTGTGAATACTGTTTCAAGAAGCTTTAATCTGTTTTCTTCTTCTTTCTGTTTGGTGATGTCTTGGATAGCACCGATCATTCGAATGGCTTTCCCTTTTTCGTTTTTTAAAATAAAACCTCTGTCTAATACGTATTTGTATTTGTTGTCAGCGCATTTAAAGCGGTATTCATCCTGCCATTTTTCGGTTTTCTGCTCAAGAAATGAATAGAGTTTGATAGACATTTTAATGCTGTCTTCCGGGTGTATGTTATCAAACCACCATTTGGAATTATTGTTCACTTGATCTGGGTTGTAGCCGTATATTGTTTCGATGCCTTTGTTCCAGGTGAAATTGTCTTCGGGTATTTTCCAGTCCCAAATCGTATCGCTGGTTGCTTTTGCTACGATGTCATATTTTTCGTTAGACTCTTTTAGTTTGTCGTTGGTTTGTTTAAGGTTTTTGTTTATTTCGATATATCTTTTGTTGTTTTTGTACAGGATGTATCTAAAAAGAAGGCCAGTAGTAATTATGAAAAGAATGTCTTTGATAAAAACAAAACTATAGATGTTTAAATAGTTAGAATACTGCTTTGTTAATCTATAGCAAAGAATAGCTATGAATAACGCTGTGAGTGTATAAGTTAAGGTTGTCTGGTTAGCTTTGTTTTTCATTAATCAAATATAATTAAATTAATGTTAAAAATTTAAAACTTCATTTTAAATAAATTCTGACACTACATTTATAGTGTTGTGTTAACTGCTTATGTGTTAACAAAATAGCAAACTATTGCATAAAGATTTTTTATATCAAAATAAAGTGTACCTTTGCACCCATTAAAATTCACAGATGGAAGCTATTAGAAACATTGCAATTATTGCCCACGTCGATCACGGTAAAACAACTTTGGTTGATAAAATTATGTATCACTGTCAGTTATTTCGTGATAACGAAAACACAGGTGACTTAATCCTTGATAACAACGACTTAGAGCGTGAAAGAGGTATTACCATTACCTCAAAGAATGTTTCTGTTCAATATAAAGGAACAAAAATCAACATTATTGACACTCCTGGCCACGCCGATTTTGGTGGAGAAGTAGAGCGTGTATTGAATATGGCTGATGGAGTTTGTCTTTTGGTGGATGCTTTTGAAGGTCCAATGCCACAAACTCGTTTTGTATTGCAAAAAGCTATCGATTTAGGATTGAAACCATGTGTTGTAATCAATAAAGTAGATAAAGAAAACTGTACTCCTGAAGAAGTTCACGAAAAAGTTTTCGATTTAATGTTTGAATTAGGTGCTCAGGAATGGCAGTTAGATTTTCCAACTGTTTACGGTTCAGCTAAAAATAACTGGATGTCTGATCATTGGGAAAACCAAACAGAAAACATTGAGCCATTGTTGGATATGGTTATAGAAAATGTACCAGCTCCTAAAGTATCTGAAGGAACTCCTCAAATGCTGATTACATCTTTAGATTTCTCAGCTTTTACAGGCCGTATCGCAATTGGCCGTTTAGAAAGAGGTATTTTGAAAGAAGGTATGCCAATATCTTTGGTAAAAAGAGATGGTACTGTAACAAAATCAAGAATCAAAGAATTACACACTTTTGAAGGTCTTGGACGTAAAAAAGTTACAGAAGTAATTGCAGGAGATATTTGTGCAGTAGTTGGTATTGAAGGTTTTGAAATTGGTGACACTATTGCAGATCACGAAAACCCAGAAGGTTTAGCTTCTATCGCTATTGATGAGCCTACAATGAGTATGTTGTTTACTATCAATGACTCTCCATTCTTTGGTAAAGAAGGTAAATTTGTAACTTCTCGTCATATTAGAGAAAGATTGACAAAAGAATTAGAGAAAAACTTAGCGATGAAGTTAGGTGAAACTGATTCTGCAGATAAATTCATGGTTTTTGGCCGTGGAGTACTTCACTTATCTGTTCTTATTGAAACAATGAGAAGAGAAGGTTATGAGTTACAAATTGGTCAGCCACAAGTTATCATCAAAGAAATTGATGGTAAAAAATGTGAGCCAATTGAGGAATTGACAATCGATTTACCAGAAAATCTTTCAGGTAGAGCAGTTGAATTCGTAACTGTTCGTAAAGGTGAAATGTTGAGTATGGAGACAAAAGGCGAGCGTATGATTATTAAATTTAATATTCCATCACGTGGAATTATTGGATTACGTAATCAATTGCTTACTGCTACTGCTGGTGAAGCGATCATGTCACACCGTTTTATAGGATATGAGCCTTACAAAGGAGAAATTGCAGGTCGTAACAAAGGATCATTAATTTCTATGGAAAAAGGAAAAGCTATTCCTTATTCTATCGATAAATTACAGGATCGTGGTAAGTTTTTTGTTGAACCAAATGCCGAAATTTACGAAGGTCAGGTAATTGGAGAAAACTCTCGTAGTGATGATATGTGTGTAAACGTAACTAAAGAGAAAAAACAATCTAACGTTCGTTCTTCTGGAGCTGATGAAAAAGCGAGAATCATCCCGCCAATCATTTTCTCTCTTGAAGAAGCTTTAGAATACATTCAAAAAGATGAATATGTAGAGGTTACTCCAAAATCTATTCGTTTGAGAAAAATCTATTTGACAGAAACTGATAGAAAGAGATTTAAAATCTAAAAGATTTAAATTTTCAATATTAAAAATCCCAAATTCCATCGGAATTTGGGATTTTTGTTTTTAAAGGCGTTTGATTATTTTTTAGGAGCAGAAAGATTGGGCATTTTTAGAAAGATTGGTCCCGCTCCGCTGCAATCTTGCGGGCTGAACCCGGCACACAAGGATTTTCACTGCAATCGGGGCTAAAGAGGGAGATTTTGCATTTTTGCTGTTATTCTAAAAATACTATTCTTCAAAAAACTATCTTCTATTAAGCCTATTGGCTAAACTCATTGTAGTATCTGTTGGTAGTAGTTTTTATGACATACCACCGCATATAATTCCATAGGCTTCCCATACGCCATTTTGTTTTCTGTAGCAAGCTGTCTCATCGTAACCGCCTAAATAATCATAAGTTACTGAATATGAAATAATACAAATTTCATAATTTCTCAAGAAAATTGGTTTTGAAAAGCTTACTATTGAATAATTTCCATATTGTTTTCTGAAATTCTTCCAACCATTTTTATCATCTTCAAAAATTTTGTTTATTTCTGATGCTTCAACGATATTTATGTTTGGCACATATTCGTTAGTCCACTTAAAAATATTTTGGGAATAAATTTCAAGTTTTACTTGTGACACTTCATTATCATTTAGTCCTGCTAAATTAATAAACGAGTTATCAAAACAATCTTTTAAACCATATAGATTAGCTCTAGCTATATTATTTAAAACCGATTGAGGCTCAATTTTATTTTGAATTATTAAATCGGATAAAAGTTTTTGAGTTTCCTTTATATATTTTTCATCCTCTCTTTTTGATTGAGAAAAACACAGAAAAGGAATTAAGAAAAACAAGACTACAATCAATTTATTATTTTTCATTTCATGTTGTATTATAAAAATGACTAGAATGTTTTAAATTTAAGATTCTGAGGTAAAATTACTGCCAACTAATCAATTGGAGCAATTCAATGCGCCGAAGTCATTTTAATAGTTATTTTGGTATCGGCTGACACGGTAAATTTTGCATCATCGTATTTTGGAGGTCCCATAAAACCTTTGGCATTATTGGAACAGGCAACGGGTTCTTTAGGCATCCCTATGAAACTTTTATCTAGTTTGCCATTATTGTTTTCATCGTGGTATACCATAACAGTGTATTCTCCTTTAGGAATATCAGAAAAAATAATTGAAGCTGTATTTGATTTTATTGTGACAGAACCTTTTTTGTAAGATGTTTTGAGGAATTTTTCTTTCGTATTGTATAATTCAGCTGTCAGCACTCCGGTATTGTTTTTTAAAACTGAAACATTGATGGTTAGGTTCGAATTTTGAGCAAATCCTAAGCTGCTAATTGATAATAAGCCTATGGCGAAAAACTTTATCATGATTATTGATTTTTATATTTAAGCGATTGTTTATCTTTTTAAAGAAAAATGGCCCTTAGCCTCGCGTCCGTCTTCCAATTTTATGGTGTACCAATAATCATCGGCTGGCATTGGATTTCCTGTATAAGTTCCGTCCCAGCCATTTCCTGAAGCAGTAACCTGTTTGATTAACTTGCCAAATCGGTCGTAAATGAAAATTTGCGCGCCTGAATTGAATGTTTCATTTGCTCCTTTGATATTCCAGTAGTCATTATAACCATCATTATTAGGAGTGAAAAATTTTGGGATACCTAGTACAGCAATAGTTTTTTTAATGGTACCGCACCCATTTTTATCACTAATGTAGAGGTCGTGAATTCCAGGTGAAATATTGTCGAAGAAATTGGATTCCTGAAAAGGTCCGGTTGGTAAATCAATGCTGTATTCGTAATCACCCTGCCCGGAAATATTTGCTGTTACGCTGTTTGAATCGGATAAATCTGAAATTGATATCGAATCCAAATGCGCAATATCTGAAGCATTAACAGTAATATTACGTGTTCTGTCACAGCCTTTCTGGGTAGATACTATTACTGTGTAAATACCTTCTTCATTGACATCAAGAGTGTAGTTGTTTTCGTTTGGAATTATTGCACCGTTTTTTGACCAGCTATAAGTGTAATTACTAGTTGGTGTGTTATCTGTTATTCCAGCATTGAGAGTAATAAAAAAACTCGGTAAATTAGAACATACTAATTGATTATCATCTTTATTTCCGTTGATTTTAATATTAGGTTTAGGGGTAACAGCGAGAGTGATGTAAGGACCTAGTCCAAAACAGGCATTGTCTAAATTGCTCTCTACACGTACCCAAATATCCTGCTGGTTTGCTGTTGTATTTCTATAACTGGATGAATTTTGAATAATATTGGTCTCCGCCAGCGCATCAATTTCATTCGCATAGAATTTGATAGTGTAGTTTGTGGAAGGAGAAGGCAGCAGGTTTTTAATGTCGGTGGCTACAGCACTAAAATTAAATGTGGCTATACCATCTTTATCATCATTTGCTGTATCAATAAAATCATCACAAACTTCAATAATTTTTTTGTAAGAAGAGCTGATTTGTGTGGTAGAGACAATCAGGCTTAGTTGTGCTGTTCTAAAACAGCCATTCGAGTTTTCTACTCTTGCCCAGATAGTATTATTTGCACTTGTAAAAGCAATAGGATCTGCTATATGTGTATTTGTATCTTTTGTATTAGCCCCTGTCAAAGTGGTATAATAACTAAAAGTTTCATTGGCATAATTGTCTGAAATAAAACTGTTTTTTTCGGTTATATTAAAATTAGAAATGCCATCAGTGTCATCATCACATTGTATTAGTGTCACATCTTTTACTGTTGGTAATGCATAAATTGTTAATGAAGTAGCAGCAGAAGTTAACCCGCAGGAATTGCCGGTTCTGCTTAATTGTACTCTGTATTTATAACTGCTCATTATACTTGCAGTCTTGGTTATTGTTAAGGTGTTTGTTGTAACATCAGAGTAGACAGCATTATTAGCAAGATTGTTCCAGTTCACACCATCAGTAGATAATTGCCACTGATAGATATTACCGCCATTATCTGTTATTTTGATTTTAGCATCTTGAAATTCGCATGCTGGACTGGCTAATGGCTGTGAAGTTATTACAATTGGAGCAGAAATGATATAATTATTATTTGGAATGGTGTAACCGATTCCGCTGGTAACTTTTCCATTAGTATTAAATGTAGGAGGAACAACTGAACCTAAAATTCCATCACCATTTGCATCCAAAAATCCTGCTTCAATTACATCATTACATAAATCATTATCGCTGTCTGTTTCGGTATAGTTTTTTATGCCATCGGCATCTGTGTCTGCAACTGTATAATTTAAAACACCACTGTCTGCACTTGTTTCTAAATAATCGGCCAATCCATTTGTACCAAAAGAAGTAGGGTCTAAAATTCCATTTTTATCAGCGTCAATAGCTTTGATAGTACCTGATTCTATTAAGTCATATATTCCGTCATTATCACTGTCAAGATCTAAATAATTGGCTACGCCATCATTATCCGTATCAATTGGACTATCTGCAGGTTCAAAAATTTCATCCAGGCCGTTTAGGTTGGTGTCGGTATTTGATAATGCTTTTGGTTTTTTTTGGTTTTCTATGCTGTCTGGAATGCCGTCATTGTCTGAGTCCAAATCCAATTGGTCTGGAATACCGTCGCCATCATTGTCTATAGGAATACAGGTTGCAATAAGTTTGAAAGCAGCTTTGTTTCCAACAGTATCCAGAAGATTTTTATGGGTAATTTTAAAGGATTTGGTTTGATAGGACTGAAAAGAGAAAGTTCCGGTTCCTGCTTGAAGAGGAGTATTTCCGTTTAATCTGAAACGAATTTCAAAAGAAGAAAATTGTGTTACGCCACTTTCATAAATCCCGTCATAATTGGTATCAATCAGTAATTGATTAGTAGGATTCAAAACAGTTACGGTTTTATCTATGTCAGAATTGATGATGTATTCAGAATCTGTATTCAGTAAATCTTCTGTATTTGCAGTTGAAACATATTCCAAACTAAGGTTTATTGGATTTGTAAAACTCAAATTATAAGCAACGGAAAATCCTTTTCCAGCCATAACTTCAGTCACAAAACTGCCGTCTGAATTTCCTTGAAATGGTATTGCTGCTTCTGGCGGGGTATTGTCAAACGAGCCTGTAAAAGAGTTTGAATAAGTTCCCACTGTAACAGTACCAAAAAGAGGATTACTGATGTCAATGTTTTGATTACCATAGGACTCGGTACAATTTAATATTCCGTCATTGTCGTAATCAATATCGATGTTATCATTTGCTAAATCATTGTCGTTATTTATTGGACACTCGCTCACAGGAATTTTATCAGAATAAACATCACTGACACAACCCGAAATACTTCCTCTTACCTGATAAAAGCCAGGAGCAGCAGGAGTATAAGCATTATTGTTGGCCGAAGGAATTGCAATATCATCTTTATACCATTGGAAAGAATCGTATGACGATAACGTATTTATTTTTAAAGAAACATTTGGGATACAGGAAGAAGTGGTGAGTGAAATTTTGCTTGAAACAATTTCGGGTTTTAAATCAAAACCTGAATAATAACCTCCGTAGGTTGCTGCGCCATTAGTTCCAAAATAAGAAACATACACCTGTTTGGTTGATTTTACAGCAATGTTCCCTGATAAACTGTTTACGGTGTATCTAACAAAATTTGGGTTTCCTGTAATAGCAGTTGGCAGATCTGTAATAGGCACATTGTTTAAAGAAACTGAAGCTCCGGCTTCTGTTACAATGTTTAAAACCCCCATTAGAGTTGAGTTTCCAATAGCTTGAATCTGGGGGATATTATCTACAGTATTAGGAGTCGAACAATTAATCGGAGGGACAAAAAATAAGTTTTGATTGGCTGGCGAAGCTGATCCTCCGATACTTTGATAGGCAAATATATTCTGGGTTGAAGTAATGTACATATTGCCGTCTATAAATTGGCTTCCGTCTAAAACTGTATATTCCCCGCTGTTGAGTGTTGCAATTGGAGTTGCTGTATCTCCATTTAGAAAAATTTTTGTTTGGTCTGAATGGGCTATCAATAAAACACGTTCCAATTCATTTGTTCCAATTCCTTTTACAAAAATATATTCTTTCCCAGTTTTTTCTAAGGGTACAATTTGGTCAAAACCTACATCTCTTCCTACAGGCAGACTCACTCCATTTTGGATTCGTACTTCTTTACTGTTGCTGCCGCCAAATGAACCTGAGTTTACAACAACAGGTTTATCTGATTGAACTAATGCACCAATTATTTTTGAACTATTTGATGTGAGGCCATCATCAAAATAATTTTGTAATGCAAGGACATAACTTTCATTTTTATTAAGAGTGACAGTAATTGGACCGGTAACAGATGGCATATTTAATAGTCTGGTTCCGACTGGAAGATTTGAAATGGTAATTTTTGTCCCGTTTTCGGTAGCAAGTATTGAGGCAAAGTTTAGTAATGTTGGATCAAGAAGAGGATTTAGCATGGCGCCTAGTCTAAATGTGGTTCCCAATGCGCTATTTCCTTTGGAAACCAAACCTCCGGCATGGTTGTAGCTGCCATTTCCTAAACCAGAATTGACTCTGACGCTTACATATATTAAGTCTTCAGCTTCTACTATGTAACCTTTATTTGCTATGATTCCTGTTATTACAGCAGGAGTAAATAATTGGGTATTATCACCGGTTCCAATACTGTAACGATAAGGATTTGTACTGTTTACGGTTCCAGAAACCACATTTCCGCCATTGGCTATGATTTTAAAATTGACATTTACAAGGCTGGGTGTCGAAATGTATAAATAGTGATCTTCTGCTAATGCCTGTGCAGCAACTAAAGGCGGTATATAATGGGTTTTACTAAATTGGGAAAAACAGTTTATGGTTAATAGAATAAAAAATAAGTGTAATTTTTTTTTCATCAGAATAAATATTTTTAAACTACCTCTTTAAAGAGAAATGTCCTTTCATTGTTTTTCCATCAGCGAAATTTATCGCAAACCAATAATCATCAGCAGGTAATTCTTTTCCATTATAGGTGCCATTCCAGCCATTGCCTGTTTCATCCAGCTGTTTTATTAGTTTTCCATAGCGGTCAAAAATAGTTAAGGCAGATTTTGGGAGTATATCTAAATTTTTTATTTTCCAGGTATCATTATAACCATCATTGTTTGGGGTAAAAAAACGAGGGTAATCAAGTACATAAAATTTATATAATGGAGCTGTGCCACAACCGTTTTTGTCTCTTGCTGATACCCAATAAGTTCCTGCTTCTAAGCCATTGAAAATGGGACTGTCCTGATAAAAATTTCCGTCTAATGAAAATTCAAAATTACCATTGCCAATATAGTGAATTGTAACCATATTTTCGGCATCGGAAAAATTATTAACTTTTACATCGGTAATTGTTGCAATTCCAGATGGCTTTACGATGAATTTTTTTGTTTTCTGACAGCCTCTTGAGTTTGTCACAGTGACAGTATATTCTCCTGCGGCTGTCACGTTTATTGTGTTAGCTGTAGAGCCAGTATTCCATAAATAGCTGGAAAACCCGCTGTCAACTGTTAGGTCTTTGCTGGAGCCGTCACACAGTCCTGTTGTTAAGTCCTGAAAATTGGGAGGATCAAAAGTGTTTACAACAAGTGTTTCGGGAGTGATTCCATAACAATCACCTGGACCATTTAGGATACGGGCATAAATGACTTGATGATACGGAACTGTATTGGTAAAAAGATTGGGTAATTGGTTTTTCCGCAAAACGGCATCGTTTTGTGTTAGGTAATATTCGGCGGTAAGTCCTTGTGGCAGTCCATTCATTAATTGTGGTGTGATTTGGACATTCAAATTAAACTGTGTCATTCCATCCTGAGAGTTATCGGTATCACAGCTTTCGATTGGGTTTTGTGTTGAGATGGGGTTATTGGGCAGTACTATATTCAAAAGAGCATATTTGGTACAGCCAAAAGCATTACTCACACGAGCATATAAAGTTTCAGTTGCTACTGAACTTGAATAGACTGCTGGATTCTGAATTGGATTCGTTTCATTTTGGGCATCCGATAATGATTTATAATAGACTAGTTTTGTCAGTTTAGGGTCGTTGTTTTTAATGATGTTATCTGCTGCAGTTATATCAGATACAGAAAGTGCATCGCCGTCAGGGTCACATCGGTATAAGGTTGCATCGCTTAAAACGATTTGCGGAGCATATTCCACTCTTACTTCATCTTCGGCAGTACAAACTGATGGAGATAAAGTGACTTTTACTTTATAAGTGCCGGTATCAGTAACAGTAAGCGATGGTTTTGTTTCTCCAGGAATTGGAATAGGAGAGCTGTCTTTATACCATTCGAATGTATAACTTGGAGATAGTTTAGTGTCGAGCAGATAGTTTTCGCCAAAACAAATAGGGCTGCTGCTGGCAGCGGTGCGGTCTGGGCCTAAATCCATTTTGGCCGAAAAGCTTCCTGCTTCCAGAAAAACGGACGAATCATAATATTCGGGGCCGTCATCGGCAATTACTAATTTTATATGGTAAATTTTCCCTGCCGTTACTTCCGTCTGAGCATTCAGTTTTATAGTCTGTCCGCTATAATTGACCGGGCTTGCTGTGTTGTTAAAGCCATTAAAATACGTTTCGTTAATTGAATTACAGCCTGGGTGCGTGATGTTTTGCGAATCTATAACTGAATTTATAACGGGGTGGATATTCTTGGAAGAAACAGGAACAGCAGTTCCTGGAATAACCGCTATGTTTTTATAATCATCTGTACTTCCTTTTTCTTTAATTAAAAAAGCAAAACCATCTGAGAATTCACAAGGAAAATAAGATTGATATTCATTTGAAGCAAAAATATAATTGAAGCTGATAAAATTGGTTAAGGGTACAAAATCAAATTCAACTACTGTTGCATTTATACTTTTTATCCCCAGTATTCTATCTAAATCGGCATCCCCGGCCCATGATTTATTACCGCCGCCAATTTGATTGCTTACATAAGGACCTATAGCGGTTTTGCTGTTGAAAGTGCTTAGTAATACGCCTTCTTTAAGCGGAAAATTACTGTTTCCGGCATTAAAATATCCGTAGCTTTTTTGTCCGGGAGTAAAAGTATTACCGCTTGCATTAAATCCAGAAACATTGGCACATGAACTATTCACCAAAACATTTTCAATTAATTGCTGTGCAGTTTTGGTGTCGTCTACTGTAATAACCTGAGCATTTGTAAAACTCAGGCTGAACAAAAGGATAGCTGTTGCTAATAATTTTGGAGGATTCATGGTATACAAAGATACTACAAATCTCTGTTTTTTAAGATTCTATAAGATAACAATAAAAAAATAACTGTCCAGAATATAACTATCACAACTGCCGAAAATGGGACACTGTAATCTTTGATATTTTCGACTCCCATTTGAGTTCCGATTGTTTTAGCGATGGAGGTTCTGGTCCAAGGCTCAACAATTAAGTTTGACATTGCTTCCAAAGGGAAAAACTGTGTAATATAATTAGCAGTTTTGCCTTCCGGAAAAATACGAAAGTACAAAATTCCCTTCGCGATTCCTTCAATTATGTTCCAAACCAAAAGGAAGCCCAAAGCAAATGCAGATCTTTTTACCAATATTCCCAAGAACAGACAAAAAGAGAAGAAACCAACCAGCTTTATAAAAAAAGCTAAGAGATAATCCAGATCTGAGAAAACAATGCTTAATTCAGTATAAGACGAGAAATTATAGCCTAAAATTAGCGTCATTATAAAAACAAAAACAGTTGAACATAATGCAAACAGAACTATGGTTACAAATTTTGAAAGGATAAATTCTTTTTTACTTAATCCGTCAATCAGGTTTTGCTTTAAGGTACCATAGCTGTATTCATTTGCCATCATCGAGACAATTATGATAGCCAAAAAGAGCTTAAGGATGGCAGCAACATACGTATTGAAATGCCAGATGTAAGGGAAGTTAAAAATGCCCATTTCGGCAACCTGAAAATGAAGAGGCCCAATTTCAAATTTGATAGAAGCTATCAAAGCAATGAATGAAAGTAATATGAAGTAAGTTAAGGTTAAAATACGGCTGGCTTTGTTCAGCCAGATTTTTTGTAATTCTATAGAGAGTAATCGTTTCATTTTTGGACAGCTTAGATTGTTAGATAGGCTATAAGATTGTTGTTTTTTTAATTGAAATTGCCATTGACTTTTGCTATTGTTTTGTTAATTCTAAAAACTGTTCTTCTAAACTGTTTTTGCGTTTTACCAAATGGCTCAGACAGATATTATTTGCAAACAGATACTGATTCAGGTCTTTTGATTCTAATTTGCTTTTTAGATACACCAGAACTTTTGTGTCGGCTGCTGTTATTTTGTCTACTGCAGGATGTTTTTGTAAAACCTGTATTAGATTATCGATGTCATCTGCCTGTAATTCAAAGAAACCTTCATTTGCCGAAACTCCGTCAACAGGACCGGAATAAAGTACTTGGCCTTTTCTTAAAACCAAAACATGCGAACATACTTTTTCGACTTCGTCTAATAAGTGTGAAGCCAGTAAAATGGTAGTTCCTTTTGAAGCAATTTGTTTTATAATATCTCGGATCTGATGAATTCCCTGCGGATCCAATCCGTTGGTGGGTTCGTCCAAAATCAAAATTTCGGGATCGTTTAACAACGCCGAAGCAATCGCTAACCGCTGTTTCATACCTAATGAAAAGGTGCTGAATTTACTGTTTTTTCTTTCGGATAAACCTACTAATTCCAGTTTTTCATCAATTTTGGAATAATCAGTGTTTTTTATTTTACAGACCAATTTCAGGTTCTGCTCGGCAGTCATGTAGGGATAAAAGTTGGGTCTCTCAATAATGGCTCCTACTTTTTTCAATGCTTCGTGTGTTTCAAGATTACCGCCAAACCAGCTGTATTCTCCCGAAGTTTTGTTCACCACATTGAGAACGATGCCCAGAGTAGTTGACTTTCCGCTCCCGTTAGGGCCCAAAAGCCCATAAACATTGCCTTTTGTTATTTCTAATGAAACATTTTTTAGAGCCTGAAGACTTCCATAGCGCTTGTTAAGATTCTGAATTGAAAGAATTGTTTCCAAAATATATCGTTTTTTTTATAGGACGACCTAGTTTGTTTTTTGTTACTTAAGTAACTGAAATAAAATATTTTCTGGAAAGAAATGTTGTTTTAGAGTCATTGGCAGAATATCTTTTATTGGGAGTTTTTTATGATTATTATAGTCCTAACTCCTTCAATATGCAAGGGTTTTAATGTAAATTTGCAATAAATTTATTTACAATGAGTGATGAGAAGTTAATGGTTTTTAAAAAACCTACCTATCCAATAAATAGCAATTTATTAAATTATCTGGCACGATACGATAGAATTTCGAAAGTCCCCATTGTATACGGTGATTTATTGCGTTTCTCTGGAGCTATAAATGTTTATGACAAGAATGATGTGGATACTTTGTGGATTCGTGTTTATTATAACGAATTTGAGCGAGCTGATATTGATTTGACATTGAAGAAAATTTATTCGCTTCTGCATTCTGATGGTAATTCCAATATTATAAAATATCTAAATGTTGACTGTATTGATTATTGCACTTTTGGAAACTCAAAACCCTTTAGAATAAAAGTCCGAAATATACTAAATGACAATTACACTCATTTTTATGTGAAAAAGGCAGATGCATCAAGGATTTATGGTTTGGAATTAGAGCATCTTTTGTCGCCAGACAAAATGAATTATCTTATTTATAATGACACTTTGGTCGAAGAGCACATTATGGGAATTGCCGGTGATGTTTTTATTAAGGAAAATCTAAAAAAGTGCAGCGAAACTGAAAAGGCTCAAATTTCAAAGGAGTTTGTGAAGTTTAACGAGCGAAGCATGATACGCCTTTTGGGAGATATGAGAGCTTATAACTACGTTGTAATTCCAATTCACGATTTTGATCAGGTTGTTTATAAAATTAGGGCAATTGATTTTGATCAGCAATGTTTTGAAGGCAATTTAAAGGTCTATCGTCCTCAGTTTTTCAAAGAAAATTATCCGATGGTAATGATGATAAAGGATAAACTTCAGATAAATTCCATCGAGCAGTATAAATATGAGGAAAGAGCACTACTTGCAAAAAGAATTATTTCTGCAGGGAGCAGAACAGAGCGGCTAATGGAAGTAATGGCTGATGATGTTATTTCAACAGAAGAAAATCTGGAGCGTCTAAAAATAGAGCTTTATAACTACACGCTGGATCTTAATTTTAAAAAAGCAAAATCTATGGGTAAAGTTATGGCAGCAGCCTTTGAATATATTACTCGAAACTTTAAAAACACCAATATTTTTGACAGCAATTTTTAAAATTAAAAATGCTTTCAATATTGTTTTTTAAATTTACCTAAACTATTACAGAGAAGAAAAATTCTTTCTATTGAAATGATTTGATAAAGTCTCATTTATTTCTTTTAACTGTGGAGTTAAAAATGTTTTTTTGTCCTGCAGATCGTTTGTTAATTCTACTTGACAAACTGTACATTTATATTCTTTAAAATGATTAGTTACGTTTCTGACAGTCACTATTTTATGTCCAAAAATGGAACAGGCGGTTTTTTTGTCAACAAATTTTGACATGAAATCTAAGAAGCTCATAATCTGGGGGGTATATGTTTCAAACAAACATATGTTAAATTTTGTTATTTTTCAAATAAAATCGACAAAAAGCGCATTTTTTTAATTAATTAAGCTTAAATCTTACAGAAAAGTTTTTTTACTCTTCTCTAAATGATTTATTGTTATAAAAAAATAATCCCCAACTGATCAAACAGTTGGGGATTGTAAATTGAATCTCTATTAATGAGTTTTCTTTATCGTAAAACCACAATTATGATTTTTCTTCTTTGTTGAAATAAACCAGATAGTAGTACATCTGTTTTTCTTCGTCCCAGCCTTTTTCTACAAATTTTTCGGCACTGTCCGGATTAATAAAATCCATTTTGATCTGAATATGTGTGTCTAGGTTGATTACATTTTTAATCGATTTTCTAGCGTCGCTTACTGCTGCGTTTGCAATAGGGAAGGAGGTAACATCTTCGATGCTGTATTTCTCGCCTTTATCTACTTTGTAATTTTTAAATTCAGGAATCAGATCTGGGTTGTCTAAAACTTCATTTAGGAAATTGGTTTCTTCAAACTGATCGTTTTTTGCAAAATAATTCACAGAACGGTTCATGAACATTACTTCTTCTTTTTTGTCTTCGGCTGGGAAAACAACATCTTTGGCAAAGTTTTGGCAGAATTTCAAGTATTTTTTGGTAATGAAATTTTCATCTTCAAAAGCATCTACCGAAAGGAAATGTTCTAACCAGTATCTAGCATCATAGCGGTTGCTGTCCACAGACAGAATTTTGTAGCCTTCTTCTTTTTTGTAATTAAAAATCAGACAGCCTTTGTCCAGTTTGTTTAAGCTTACTCCATGCTGCAGAATCATTTCCAATTGCGTTCCTTTTTCCTCAAACTGTAAAAAGTCGGATTGGATTTCGCTTTTGAAAATACCAATAGCATCAACTACATTGTTGTCAATGCTTAAATTGGTCAAATAAGTCACATATACTTCACCATTTTTAATATGCGGGTGGTTTGACTGCTCAAAAAGATGCTTGGTGATTTTTTTTGAAACCTCATGCAAAGAATTTGGATTACTGAAAATTTCATTAGCATATTTAAACATGTCATTGTAATCCAAATCTACTTCATGAGCAAACTGAAAGTAGTTTTCTTCTTTTTCCTTAAATGGCTTAAAGAAAAATTCTTTCATCAAAGGCACGATTTCGTCATTTAATTTAAACGGTTCTTCCGATAAAAAAAGAGGTTCGTTCCTGCTCATGTTTCCCACACGGTGTATGGATAGCGTTTCAATGTGCGTGTTGTATAAGTTGATCATTTTTTTATTTATTATTAAAGATGATAGATGAAAGAGCCAAGAAAAAAGACAGAAATTAAAGTCTTTACTCTTGGCTCTTGATTCTTTTGTAATTTTTTTCTAATTCCAATTCTCCTCAAACCCGTAGTCTTCAAAGCTGTCGTCTCCTTCAAACATGTCGAGATCGTCTTCGTCTAAATCATCTTCAAATTCACCGTAAATGTCGTTGTGCATATCATCGGCCTCAAAGTTTTTTTCGAGTGCTTCGTCTGGCATTTCACCGTGAGAGAATATAGTTTCAGGATAAGTCTGGCCTACAGCCTGTTCTTCAATTGCGGCTAATTCCACTAGAAAAGTCCACATGTTGATGAAGTCATAAACATATATGATTTTGGTGTTTTCTTCATCTAATATGTCTGACAATTGGTAATCACTCATGATTTTTTGCTGACCTGGGACATCGCCTGTGTCAAACATTGGGATTTCATCTTCCTGATTCCAGGTTTCATCGCAGGTATAAAAAGAAGCCACTTCCATTCCGTCAAAACCAAATGAATTGAAAATAGCGTTGTGTAAATCTTCTAAAGTGTCCTCTGCAAGTATTGCTATGTCTCTAAAAATGTCTTCCTCGGCATCTAGAATGACTCTGAATTTATAAACCATAATCGTTGTTTTTATTGAAAGAGCAAATGTAAAGTTTAATTTTAGATTTTAAATTTATGAATTGGGTTTTGTTGAAAAGATTTTTGGTTATGGTAATTTCAATTTACTTTGTTTAATCTTTTTTAATACAACTATAAAAACTCTTTGTATCCGAACCATCAGCAAATTTTTTGTCTATTAATTTTCTATTAAAAGCGAAGCATTCATCTTCTATACTCGTAATTGTTACAATCATTTTATCTCCAACAGCAATAAAGTCAGTCGTACTTTTAGTACAGACAGCTTCATATTCACAATCGTTTATCCATTTTATACTCCAAGTAAAAAAAAGATCATCATTGTTAAAATCTTCCACGATTGTATCTTTAATGACAAAATTGGAGCTAGGAAAACTTTTATTATAAAATTTTCCGTTTTTGAACTTACTGCAATCCAATGATTGTGAATATCCTATTGATCCTAGTAATAAGAATGCTATAAAAATTAAATTTTTGTTCATGATTTTTGGTTTTTATTTTAAAGGTTAATTGATTTTAAATACTGTAGTATTATTTATTTATGAAACGAATTGCTTCATCTAAAATTTCGTCTCTGCCTTCTTGAATTCCTTTGATAGTTTGTTTTACTTCAATATTTGGAACAATTCCGATTCTTTGTGTTTCTTTTTTATTAGGGTAGAAAACACCATAACAGGTAAAGGAAGTTTGAAGTCCTTTAATTATTTCGAATCTTGTATTTGCGCCATCTGCTCCTGCAGTTTGGTTGCCAATTATGGTTGCATTTGGGGCAACTTGTAAAGTCATTGCGGTATATTCTGAATGACTAATTGATTTTTCATTTACTAAAAGAACTACTTTCCCTTTGTAATAATCTGGATTAATTTTTCCGCAGGTTTCAATACCATTCCTCCAAATATACCTGCCTGCAAAACTTAAATCAGGCTCTATAAATTTAACAAATTCCTTGGGTTCTGGATTTAAGTATTCTGCAATAGCATAATTAGTTCCCTGTGGATAGTTTCTTATATCAAAAATAATAGCTTTCGTGTTTTTTAGTTGTTCCATCATCAGTGGAACATCAGCCTCAGTAAGATCCCCCATATTTACGTAGCCGATATTGTCTGTCAAAACGTTCCATTTTTCTTTCTCTTTAAATTGAATTTTTAAATCTTGATAGGGATAACGTTTTATTGTTTTAATAGATGTAGTTCCATCTCTGTTAAATTCAATTTCACCAATATTTGATTTTCCCATGACAAAAAGCCAATAAAGTTTATCCAGTACTGCACTTTTATTTGAGCCTTCTCCATATTTTTTATTCTCTTTTATAAGTTGCGATATTGTTTTTCCGTCAATTTTTGTAATGACATCTCCAATTTTGTAATCATCTATTTTTGCTAAAGAATCATTTTGAAAACCAGTTACAATAACTTTTTCATCTATTATCTTAATATTTATAGGCATCCATTTGTCTCCAAAACGGTCAAACATTTTATTGGTTCCAAATGAAGTATGAGTATCATTTAGTTTCGCCGAAAGTTCTTTAATTGCAAGGTGAAAATCGATTTCTGATTCGGATGCAATAAACCTTGGTAACATTTCATTTAAGATAATATCCCATTTTTGATCCATTTGATATTTATATGGAAAAAAATATTCCACATAATTCCAATAACGAAATAAAGTCAAAAGGCGTAAATTTTCATCGCTCCATTTAAAATTAGGATATTTTACTTCATTAATAAATTCTAAAAGCGAAGCATCATGCGCACCATATTGAACATAGTGTTGCTTTCCCTGAAACCTATTTTCTTCAATAAATTTCAGTTTTTTTGAAAGTGTTTTAGAAAATACTTTAGAGTCATCAAGCCATTTTAAATCTAAATTTTTAATAAAATACTCGACTTTTGAATCCGGTTTTGTGGCTTCATACGCTTTAACTTCTCCTTGCGAAGCAATCCATTTTTCTAGAACTAATGAAAATTCTTCTTTGGTTTGTGCTTTTTCAACTTCGGGCAAGATTGTAAAAAGCTGTTCGTCCCAGTTTTTACTTCCATCAGCAACATTTGGATGATAATATTTAAGGAATCCCCACACTTTGCAGGTTGTGGCTAGTTTTTGAGTTTTGGTAATTTTGTTGTAGCCGAATGTAATTTGCGTAAGAAGCAGAAGAAATAATAAGGTTGTTTTTTTCATTTTGTTTGTTTTGATATTTATAACTTTGATGATTTTAGTGTTTATTTTCCAGTTTCAATAAATTGCAAGGCACGATCTAAAATTTCGTCTCTGCCTTCTTGAATTCCTTTGATTGTTGGTTTCACTTCAATATCAGGAACAATTCCTATTCTTTGCGTTTCTTTTTTGTTGGGATAAAACATGCCATAACCTGTTATTTGGGTTCTTATTCCTTTCATTACTTCTATTTGAAATACGCCTCCATCTGCACCAGCTGTCTGACTTCCTATTAAGGTAGAATGAGGTGCTGTTTGTAAAAACATTGCAGCGTGTTCTCCATGACTCTGCGTATGCTCATTAACTAGTAAAACAACTTTTCCTTTGTAATTATTTGGATTTGTTTTTCCACATTTTTGAGTTTCTCTCCAAATGTATCTGCCAGGATAATTTAAATCTGGATCAATAAGTTTTGCACCTTCTTTTTCTTCGAAATTTAAATATTCAGCAAGAGCAGACTCGATATAGTCTTCTTGAGGATAATTACGAAGGTCAATAACAATAGCTTTAGAATCTTTTAGCTGACTAAAAATTATAGGCAGATCAGTTATTTTAAGATTTTCTATATCGATGTATCCAATATTGTTTTCTATAATCTTGAAAGTTTCTCTTTCTTTCTGTTTGATTTTTAAATTTTGATAGGGATAACGTTTTATTGTTTTGACTGCCACTTTCCCATTTCTAATAAACTCTATTTTTAAGGTGTCTGTGTTTCCGTTAAAAATTGTCCAATAAAAATTTCTGAATTTTGCAGGCTCATTAGATCCTTCTACATACTTACTGTTCTCTTTTATGATTTGAGATATTGTTTTTCCGTCAACTTTAGTTATGGCATCTCCAACTTTGATATCGCTTATTTTTGCTAAAGAGTCATTGTGTAAACTCGTAATGACTGCTTTTTCATCAATAATTTTGACAACTGCAGGTATGAATTTGTTTCCAAATTTTTCAAACATTTTACCTGTTCCAAGAGAGGCATGCGTATCGTTTAATTTTACAGTAAGCTCTTTGAATGCTAAGTGAAAATCCAGTTCAGATTCACAAGAATTGAATCTTGGCATCATTTCTTCTAATGTTAAATCCCATTTTTGATCCATCTGATATTTATAAGGAAAAAAATATTCTACATAATTCCAATATCGAAAGAATGTTAAAAGGCGTAAATTTTTATCTGTCCATTTAAAATCTGGATATTTAATTTCGTTTGTAACTTTTACATAAGGATCTATCGTATAATAATATTGCTTTCCCTGAAATCTATTTTTTTCAATAAATCTTAGTTTTTTTGAAAGTGTTTTAGAAAATACTTTGGAGTCATCAAGCCATTTTAAATCTAAATTTTTAGTAAAATACTCGACTTTTGAATCCGGTTTTGTGGCTTCATACGCTTTAACTTCTCCTTGCAAAGCAATCCATTTTTCAAGAACCAATGAAAACTCTTCTTTAGTTTTGGCATTTTCAACTAGAGGCAGGATTGTAAAAAGCTGTTCGTCCCAGTTTTTACTTCCATCAGCAACATTTGGATGATAATATTTAAGAAAGCCCCAAATTTTGCAGGTCGCGGCTAGTTTTTGGTTTTCAGTAATATTGCTGCTGAATGCAGTTTGTACAACAATTAATAATAATAATAGGAAAATTTTGCTTTTCATTTAAAGGAGGCTCTGGTTAAAGTGAGATTACTTTTACCAAAAATAGCATTTTAAATATCAAACAATAATATAATTGCAGAAGATTTTTGAGAATAGAGATTCTAAATTAATATGTGATTTAATCAGCAGTCTAAATTTAATTTTGTCTTTTGCTTAAACGCTTTTTTAATTTATGATAATGTTTGTGGTAAGTACTGTGGCTTGGATAGGAACGGCTCGGAGTCATATTGTTAAAAATTAAGGCAGTGAGAAGTAAAATCATCACGCCAATAAAAACCGGCGAGAACACATACATATATCCCAAAGCTTTTATTTTGTCAGAACCAATAATAGCAATCAGCGCAGTTGCTCCTCCGGGAGGGTGAAGGGTTTTTGTGATCTGCATCAAAATTATCGCAAATGAAACAGCCAAAGGCGCTGCTATCCAGATAATATCGGGTACAAATTTATGAACTGTAACGCCTATCAGTGCTGAAATTAAATGTCCTCCGACTAAATTTCGAGGCTGTGAAAACGGACTTTGGATAATGCCATAAACCAAAACGCTCGAAGCTCCGAAAGATCCAATTAAATATACCGCATCGTTTCCTTTGAAATGTATGGACTGAATGTAAGCTAGAATTCCAATACCAACGAAGGAACCTAAAAATGACCAAAACTGCTCTTTATAATCAACTAAAGTCTCTTTGTAAAGGATATATTTAGTTTTGCGATAGGTTCGCTTTATTTTTTGGACAGGCATGTGTGTGGTTATTTTGCTAAACTTGGTGAGTAACTATAAACTGTAAATGGATAAATCTTTTTTGCGGTGTATTTTGAAATCAGGCAGACAGCCAAAATCGGAATGAATAAAGTATAGTCATTCGTTAATCCGCAAACCAGAAAAATAGCTGTAAAAGGAGCGTGAATACTGGCACTGAGTACTGCAGCCATTCCGACGATCATAAAGTTGACCGGAATTACCTCTGTGTTGAAAAAAGTGTTCAAAATAGAAGCCAGCAATAAACCCAAAAACGCACCAATGAAAAGGCTGGGAGCAAAAACACCGCCATCACCGCCAGAAGCCAGCGTTATCGATGTTACAATTGGTTTTAAAATTAATATTCCAGCAAATGTGAGTGCCAAAGTTATTGTTAACGGAATTTCAGAATCGCCAAAAATAACTTTTAGCGAGTGGTAGCCTTCTCCGTACAGCTGTGGAAAAATGAATAAGGAAACGCTTAAAACAATTGATCCTAATAAGATTTTATAATAATGTTTTTCGATTTTTGAAAACTGGGTTTTAAAAAACAGTACGCATCGGGTAAGATAAACGGAATATAATCCAGCCAAAACTCCTAAAAGAATGAAGTAAGGAATCGCTTTTGAATGCCAGGCTGTAACAGCTACACTGAATAAAGGTTCTTCTTTTAATATAGAAATCAAACCGAAGGCAATCCCAACAGCAATTACATTTGAAATGATAAAAGCTCGGGTAACTTTTCTGGAAATAACTTCGACTGCAAATAAAATTCCGGCAATAGGACTGCTGAATAGAGCTGTGATTCCGGCAGCAACTCCGGCGCAGATTAATTCTGTTTTATACTGGCGGAAGACATTTTCTTTTTGCTGGGCTACAGAACCGATTGTTGCCGCTGCGACAACAGTAGAAACTTCAATTCCGGTGGAACCGCCAAAGATTACAGTCAATATGCCATTTATAAAGTGTGAAGGAATTTTATAAGTCGGCAGGTTTTTGGATTTTGACTGAGTACTTTCAAAAACTTCCTTAATGCCTTTGTTTTCTTTTTTTCTAAAAAGGTATTGTCTTAAAAAATAAATTACCGAAAGTCCAAAAACAGGGAATAAGATGTAAAAAATCGGATTTACTGTAACCTGATGAAAAAAGATTTCTTCATAATACTCCGTAATTTTTTTTAATGAAATCCCTAAAAAGGCTGAAAGAAAGCCTATTAAAATGGAAACTATAATTAATTTTCGGAGTTTAATGAGCTGATGATTTTTTTTGATCTGAGCCGTTTTATTCATCACAAGGAAAGTTTTTTTGAATCTCGCTTTTATGAGATTCGCAAATTTAGGCAATCAAATCCATTATCAAAGAATAAAAACTGTTATTTAAAATGTTAAAATTATTAAATTAGGAATCTCATTGTTCGTAAAATTCAATTGGAAGTCCGTCTGGATCAGCGATAAAAGTAAATCTTTTATGGGTCATTTCGTCAATTCGTATAGGTTCTGATTCAACGTTTTTAGAAGTCAGGAAAGCAACAGTTTCATCCAGATCAGTTACCTCAAATGCCAAATGTCTTAATCCGGCCGCTTCTGGTCTGGAAACTCTTTTTGGCGGATTAGGAAACGAAAATAATTCTATGATGTAATCGCCGTTGAGAGCCAGATCCAATTTATAAGACTGCCGTTCTTCACGATAGACTTCCTGAATGACAGTAAGCCCTAAAACAGCAGTGTAAAACTCTTTTGATTTTGAATAATCGGAAACAATTATAGCAATGTGGTGTACTTTATTTATGTTAATCATGTAAATGAGTCATATTAGAAATTAAGGTTCTGCTCAGGATTCACAGATGATTAGTGCTATTTTTTTTTAAAATAATCCATCAGATAAAATCGCGAACCTGCTGTCATTATTTTAAAACTATAATTTGGTTTTTGCTAATTTTTCATGAATCTTGACAGTTTCCTGCAAGGCTGCAGTACCGTACCAAGGTGTTAATTCGGCTTCAAGAAGATTGCTTTTTACAGCAGGATCGGTTGAGACGAGCGTTTTGGCTTCTTCGATTGTAGCAACATTAAAGATGTAAAGCCCCCTGTAGTTTCTGTCATTTTTCATGAATGGCCCGGCCACAACAAGTTTTCCTTCTTGTGCCAGTTTTGTTATGTTGGCCATATGTCCCTTGAAAAGACTGCTTTTTTCTTCGGTGGTTGCGGTTGTATTACTTCCTGTTTTCAAAATACAGAATACGTATTTTTTCATTCCGTATTCGTCAGCATTTAAGGATTTGGCAAGTTTTTCATCATATTTTGAATCGGTTTCCTGCGCAAAACCTGCTAAATTGAGGAATAGAAAAGCGGCAATTAATATCTGTTTTTTCATAAAAGTTAGTCTTAGAGAAGTTTTTTTAAAATGACAATCTGCCCCAAATGATACACATCATGCTGTATAATTCCGTGTATGTGTTCGTAAAACGTGTGATTATTTGCCGGATATACTTTTGCCAGATCAGAATCATCAAAATCTTCAAAAAAAACATTCCACGATTCCTGCGATTTTGCCAGAGTTTGGAGCGATTGTGCCCAAGCAGCTTCGGACGGATCTATCACAGGGACAAAATAATTATGATCCGGTGTTACCACTGTTTCTCCCTGGACGCGTCTCAAAATGTTCTTTCTCCATTGTATAAGATGATTAACGATTTCCCAAATGGTATTCAGATTGGGATTGATTTTTCTGTTAGCGTGTTCTGCGGGTACATCTTTCAAAGTATCTGCTAAAGTCACCTCAAGCCATGGATTTCCATTGTAAATGGATTGATATAGATTTGAAATTCTTTTACTTTCTGACATATCAATGATTTTTTGCAATTAATAGCTAAGATACAAATAACTAATTGACAACTCATCCCCGAATTTCTACAGTTGGGTTTTTAAATATTTTTTAACTAAATCTGTTAAAATATATTTGTCTCATCAAAATCAACAGTATGAAATCGCTGCAAAAAAACTGCGTATGCAAATATTTAAAAAGCGATAACATAGATGACCAAAATCAAATAAATTCAACAGGTATGAAAACCAGATTACTTTTTACAATTGCATTTTTATTTACAACGGCATTTATTTTTGCTCAAAATACTATTTCGGGTAAAATCACCAATCAAAAAGGAAAGCCAGTTGCGGGAGCTAATATTTACATCGACGGGACGTATGATGGAGCAACGAGTTCAGAAACTGGTGAATTTTCTTTTGAGACAACCTCGACAGGAAATCAGTTTTTGATAGTAAGTTTTTTGATTTACGATACCTATAAACAGGAAATAGATGTTGCTAATTTTAAAAATCAGATTATTAAACTAAGTGAGAATGTAAATGCTCTTGATGCGGTTGTTATTACTGCGGGGACATTAGAGTCTGGTAATAAAGCCAGAGTTTCGGTTCTTAAACCATTAGATATCGTAACAACTGCAGGTGCGGCCGGAAATATTGTTGCTGCTTTGCAGACTTTGCCGGGAACGCAGACTGTAGGCGAAGACGGACGTTTATTTGTTCGAGGGGGTGAAGCCAGCGAAACTCAGACTTTTGTTGATGGTATTCGTGTCGCACAGCCTTATGGTGCATCGACCAATAATTTGCCGACACGCGGCCGTTTTTCTCCTTTTTTGTTTAGCGGAATTGCTTTCTCTACAGGAGGATATTCTGCCGAATATGGCGAGGCTTTATCAAGTGTTTTGCTTTTGAATACACAGGACGAGCCCGATCAGAATAAAACAGATATTTCCTTAATGACTGTTGGCTTAGGCATAGGAAATACTCAGAAATGGAAAAAAAGCTCACTGAGTGTAAACACTGCGTACATCAATCTGGCACCTTATCAGGCAGTAATTCCTCAAAATGTAGATTGGAATAGTCCTTACCAATCATTGTCTGGTGAAACAGTATATCGCTATCATTTTGTGAACGGAATATTTAAATTATATGCCGCTTTTGATTCATCTAAATTCGATTTGAATCAGGAAAATATAAATTTCGAAGAAAAAATCAGAACCAATTTAAACAATAATAATTTCTATCTGAATGCTTCATACAGCGGAACTATAGGTACAGGCTGGAATTTAACTTCTGGAATTAGTTATGGTTACAATAATAATAAAGTGAAGTACAATACAAATGATGTAGACAGCGATGAAAATGCTGCACAATTGAAACTAAAGCTGAGAAAACATTTTTCGAACTATTTTAATTTGTCTTTTGGGGCAGACTACTTTATTACAAAATTCAATGAAGATTTTGATAATAACAATGATATTAAAGTTTCAAATGGCTACGATTCAAACATTGCAGCTTTTTATGCCGAAGGAGATATTTTATTCTCTAAATATTTAGCTTTAAAGGTTGGTTTGAGGCTTTCTAACAACAATTTGTTAAATGAAACCAATCTTGCTCCAAGAGCTTCAGTCGCTTACAAAGTTTCTAAAAACAGCCAGTTTTCCTTTGCATACGGAGATTTTACACAAACTCCTGTGGCTGATTATATCAAATATTCAAAATACCATCAGTTTGAGAGTGAAAAGGCAAGTCATTATATCCTGAATTACCAGTTTACAAAACCTGGCCAGACCTTTAGAGCAGAGGTGTATTATAAAGATTACAGTAATTTGGTTAAATATGATACGAAAGATATTCAGTACAACTCTATTTTTAGCAATAACGGTTCTGGTTATGCAAAAGGACTGGATTTGTTCTGGAGAGACAGTAATTTATATAAAAACTTAGAATACTGGATTTCGTATTCCTACATTGATTCTGAAAGAGATTATAAAAATTTTCCAGCTATGGCGACTCCAAGTTTTATAGCCAATAACAGTTTGTCTGTGGTAACTAAATATTTTATCACCGACTGGAAATCACAAATCGGATTCACGAATAGTTTCAGCACAGGAAGGCCTTATAATAATCCAAATGAGACAAAATTTATGAATGGAAAAACAAAATCATACAACAGTCTGAGTTTTAACTGGGCTTATTTACTGACTACACAAAAAATTCTTTATTTCTCTGTTTCGAATGTTTTAGGAAGCCAAAATGTTTACGGTTACGATTATGCAAAATTACCCGATGCAAATGGTGTTTATAACAGACAAGCCGTTACACCTACCGCAGATAGATTCTTTTTTGTTGGTTTTTTCTGGACCATCAGCCAGAATAAAAATGATAATCAGTTGAAAAATTTATAAATTTTTCAACTGTAGAGAGGCTGTCCAAAAAGTAAGGACAGCCTTTTTTTTGCTGTTTTTAATCTAAAATAGTATCTTAGAGTTGCACAAAAAACGAGCAATGGCTAAAGTAATATTTAAATCGCAATCGATCAATACACCGGAACTTTTTCCGATAAATATTTTTGATAAAATTTCAGAAAACCACCCTGTCCGCTTAGTGGACAAGGTCGTCAATTCATTGGATATAAGCCATATACTTAAAAAATATAAAGGAGGAGGGACCTCGGCTTATCATCCCAGAATGATGCTTAAAGTTTTGTTTTACAGCTATTTGAGCAACACTTATTCCTGCCGAAAAATAGCAAAAGCACTCACCGAGAACATTCATTTTATGTTTATTTCAGGCAACTCAACCCCTGATTTTAGAACCATCAACGATTTTAGAGGAAAGGTTCTAAAAGAAAACATCAAAGATTTATTTGCAGAAGTAGTCAAAATGCTTGTGGAAATGGGCTATGTCAGTCTGGATATCCAATACATCGATGGAACAAAAATTGAAGCCAAATCCAACAAATACACCTTTGTCTGGCGGGGTTCTATAGAGAAATACAAAGAAAAACTCGAAGTAAAAATCAACAGCATCTTATCCGATATCGAAAACAGTATTTTATCAGATAATCAAGAAGTCAACAAGGAAGAATTACCAAAAAAATAAACTCGGAAGAGCTGAAAGAAAAATTATCAGAACTCAATAAAAAACTCAAAGAGCCCAACAAGAAGATAACCAAAGAGCTTGAAAAGCTTCAGGAAGAGCACCTGCCAAAGCTTGAAAAATACGAAAAAGATTTAGTGATTTTAGGCAATAGAAACTCCTACAGCAAAACAGATCCTGACGCTACCTTTATGAGAATGAAGGAAGACCATATGAAAAACGGACAGTTAAAACCTGCATACAATCCTCAGATTTCTACTGAAAATCAATTCATTACCAATGTAACCATTCATCAGACACCTAACGACACTACGACTTTAAAATCCCATCTGGAGGAATTTGAAAAAATGTATCAAAAACAAAGCAAAACAGTTGTAGCCGATGCTGGTTATGGAAGCGAAGAAAACTACGAAATGCTTGAAAATAAAGACATAACGGCCTATGTAAAGTATAATTATTTTCACAAAGAACAGAAGAAAAAAATGAAGGACAATCCGTTTCTTGTCCAGAATTTGTTCTACAATATACAGCAGGATTTTTATGTGTGTCCAATGGGACAAAGAATGGAAAACATTGGCAGTGGAAAACGGACATCGGCCAACGGATACGAATCACAAGTATCTTATTATCAAGCAAAAAGATGTGATGGATGTCCACTTAGAAGTTTGTGCCATAAAGCCAAAGGAAACAGAACAATAGAAGTAAACCACCGCCTGAACCAATTAAGGGCTCAGGCCAAAGAGCTGCTCATGAGCGAAAAAGGACTCGAACACCGAAGCAAACGCCCAATAGAAGTTGAAGCAGTATTCGGACAGCTAAAAAACAACAATAAATTCAGCCGGTTTACTTTCACAAGCATCGAAAAAGTGGAAATGGAATTTCTATTGATGGCTATCGGGCATAATTTCAGAAAAATGATAGCAAAGAACAATGATGCGTCGAAAACTCATCTAAAAATCTCCTTCAGAGTTCTAAATAGAGCTATAAAAGTCGAAATTCACTTTTTAAATACTGTAACAGAATATTTTTTCATTAATCAACCAACCCAAAATCGATTCCTGAAATTTGCAGCATAAAAAAAGCTGTCCTTTTCGGACAGCCTCTTCGCAACGTGAACGCAATGCCTTCGCAATATTTGAACGGAAACGCATTCGCAACGTTCGAATTCGACATAATTATAAATATTCTTTGTGTTAGACTTTGCAGTGCAACATCTCTACCGCAATTCATCCTCAAAAATCAACAATTGGGTACTTTAAAATTTTTAAACCGTCAGAACTGAAATACATTTGGACTATAAATTAATAATCGTTTCAATCATCAAAAAAAGTAACTAATTAAAAAAAATATTAATAACTAAAAATTAAATATCATGACCAAAATTATCACTACAATCGTTTTTTTTATCAGCAGTTTATTAGCCGCTCAAACACAATTTGAGCAAGGAATGGGCAAAGCTTTTGGGCTTTGGAAAGAAGGGAAAAATGCAGAAGCTTCGGCTATGTTTGAAAGAGTTGCTTCTGCTGAAAAAAACAGCTGGCTGCCAAATTATTATATTGCTTTGGTGAACACAACATCAGCTTTTACAGAAAAGGACAAATCTAAAATTGAATTATTATTGACAAAGGCGCAGGATGCTCTGGATGTTGAATTTATAAAAGATCAAAGCAATTCAGAGTTATATGTATTACAGGCTTTGCTTTATACAGCGTGGGTTGTGCAGGATCCAATGACTAACGCTCAAAAATATTCGGGCAAGATAATGGAGAATTATGCTAAGGCAAAATCATTAAACCCAAATAATCCAAGAGCTGTTTTTGGTGAAGCTGATTATCAGCTGGGAGGCGCAAAATGGACAGGTGTAGACACTAAACCATTGTGCGTTCAGGTTGATAAAGCTGTCGAACTTTTTGCTACTTTTAAACCCGAAACTTCTTTTTCTCCAAAATGGGGATTGGAAAGAGCACTGGAAGCCCAGAAAAACTGTAAATAGTAAAACTAATTTTTATAATTGAATAATACCGGAACATTATATGATAACAGTAAATCCGTACCTGTATTTTAATGGCAATTGTGAAGAAGCGTTTAATTTCTACAAGTCTGTTTTTGAGGTTGAATTTAAATATATTGGGCGATACAAAGATGTGCCGCAAGCTGAAAAGCACATTTTTCAAGAAGAGGACAATAAAATTATGCATGTTTCGCTGCCAATTAGCAGCCAGATAACATTGATGGGTGCTGATAATACTGAAGTCCATAAAGAGAATCTTTCTAATAATAATTTCTCCTTATCTATAACAGCAGATAATAAAAAAGAGGCTGATAAATTATTTCAAAAGCTTTCTGTGGGCGGTAAAATTAAATTAGCAATGAACGAAACATTTTGGGGTTCGTATTACGGGATTGTTAATGATAGATTCGGAATTAACTGGAAAATTAGTTTTGAAACAAATTAGCATACAGCTTTTGTTTTCAAATATTTAATAAAAAATAATTTAAACTGATTGGATGAAAGATCATAGAAATACATTTGGAAATTTGAGAAGCGGAACAATTATGTGTTTCAAGATTTCTATGGTCTTTACAGTAATATTCTCAGCGTTTTTGGGAGCTGATTTAAATATAAGGAATGTTTTGTTAACATTTCTTTTAAGTTGTCTTTACTCTTTCGGACTGGGTTTTGGGAATGGCTTTCTTAATGTTCTTTTGGACAGAAAATGGGATTGGCTGGAGCAAACGAATTTAAGAGTGTATTTTGGAATACTGGTCACAGTTTTATACACAGTTCCTGCTGTTTTATGCGTAAATTATATTGTTTTTGTAGTTATCCAAAACCAGCCTTTAGCGAATTTTTTTAGCGAAAGAATGATCTGGGTGCATCTTTTTTACATCATTTTATCTTTGGGAGTTTCGACTTTTATGCAGGCCAGAAGCTTTATGGTAAAATGGAAACAGGCGTCCAAAACTGAGGTAACGCAGCAAAGAATTATAGCAGGAAATGCCAATGCAAAGTTTGAAACCCTGAAAAATCAAATCGATCCGCATTTTCTTTTTAATAGTCTGAATGTTTTGAGTTCATTGATAGAAGAAAATCCAGATAATGCACAGCGGTTTACAACCTCTTTGTCCAAAATATACCGCTATGTATTAGAACAAAAAGACAAAGAACTGGTTTCAGTAGCCGAAGAATTGTCTTTTGCCAAAACATATATGAATCTGCTGAAAATGCGTTTTGAAAACAGTCTTTTTTATGAATTGCCAGAAATAGTTATAAATCCAGATGCAAAAGTAGTACCGCTTTCACTGCAGCTGCTATTGGAAAATACGGTTAAACACAATGTGGTAAGCGAACAAAGACCATTACATATCCGAATATTTATTGAGGGCGATTATCTGGCGGTTCAAAATGATTTTCAAAAAAAGGAAGTAATGCAGACCCGTCAGGGGGTAGGTTTACAAAACATAGTAGATCGCTACGGAATTATTACTAACCGAAAGGTTTTAATAGAACAAAATGAAAAAACATTTACGGTCAAAATACCAATTTTAACCAAACAAATCAGTGTTATGGAAACGGCAGCAGTTTATAGCGAAAATAGTGCTTATTACAGAGCCAAAAAGCGCGTAGAGCAGTTAAGAGGATTCTATGCCAATGTGATTTCATATTGCTGTATAATCCCGATTTTAATATTCGTTAACCTAACTTTTATGCCACAGTTTCATTGGTTTTGGTTCTCTGCCGGAGGCTGGGGATTTGGAGTAATAATGCACGCGTTTAAGACTTTTGGATATGGCGTTAATTGGGAAGAAAGAAAGATTCAGGAGATTTTGCGAAAAGAGAACAGCAGAAAGACATGGAAATAACAGTCAGTGTTATAAATTTTAAAAAATAAAATTCAGTAAAAATGGAAAATCAAAATAAAGAAGGAGAGGAACGCTATTATAATGCAAGAAAAAAAGTGGAAGAAATTAAAGGTTTCTATGGAAATCTGATTTCCTATATTGTTGTAAATTGCTTTTTAATGATAATAAATTTGGTTACAAGCCCTGGCCATTTATGGTTTTATTGGCCTTTGATGTGGTGGGGGTTAGGAGTTATCTTTCACGGATTAAAAGTTTTTAACTGCCTGCCTTTCTTCGGGAAAGACTGGGAAGAGCAAAAAATTAAAGAATTGATTGACAAAGAAGAAAAATCAAAAAAGACTTGGGAATAAAAACGTTAGCAATACTATGGAAATAAATTATACCGAAGAGGGCCGCTATTATAGAGCCAAAAAGAAAGTAGAAGAAATTAGAAAATTTTATGAGCATCTTGCTGTTTATCTGCTTTGTAATCCAATTGTGATAGCTGTAAATCTTTTAACATCGCCTGGCTATTTATATTTTTGGTATTCTTTGTTCGGCTGGGGCATAGCGATTGTTCTGCATGGACTGAAAGCTTTTGGTTTTTCACCGCTTTTTAATAAAGAGTGGGAGCAAAGAAAGGTAAAGGAGTTTATGGAAAAAGAAGAGCAGGCAAAAAAAACTTGGGAATAAATTTTTTAAAGCGGCTAAGATTCTAAGTTTTTTATGGACAATTTTTAAAATCTTAGCAGTTCAGTATTTAAAAACACACACAATGAGAAGGTATAGAAAACAATTATTTGAAGATTTTCAGGATGAAAACTTCAATCCGGAAACGAGATATGAATTGGCTTATAAACGGGTAAAAAGAATCAAAGGATTTTATATACACGCCTTGGTTTATGTACTCGTGAATGCATTTATAATTTTGTCAGCATTCAATAGAAGCGAGATAGGAAGTGAAATTTTTTTAAAATGGGAAACTTTTTCAACAGCTGCTTTTTGGGGAGTAGGTTTATTGGCACATGGATTATCGGTCTTTGGCAGAAACATCTTTTTTAGCAGTGATTGGGAAGAAAGAAAGATCAAAGAAATCATGGATAAAGAGAAAAATCAAAAGTGGGAGTAAAAGGATTGAGTTCAGATTACAGTATTCAGGAGATAGAAAACATTACTCATCGAATTTGAAAATCTGCAATCTGAAACTAATAACAGTATTTTTTTTGACTCCTAATATCTAATTTATAACTTAAAAATGACCACAATAATAATCGAAGACGAGAAACCTGCAGCAAGACTGTTGCAGCGCAAACTCGAAAAAATAAATATCAAGGCAGAAGTAATGCTTCATTCAGTGGAGGAAGCTCTGAATTGGTTTGGCCAAAATGAGCATCCTGATTTAATCTTTTTGGACATACAATTGTCGGATGGTCTGTCGTTTGAAATCTTCGACAAAATCGAAATCAAAAGCGCTGTGATTTTTACCACAGCTTACGATGAATATGCACTGCGCGCTTTTAAATTAAACAGTATCGATTATCTCTTGAAACCCATAGATGAGGATGATTTGGAAGTGGCAGTAATAAAATATAAAGACCGTTTCCAGCTTTCAAAAACAACGCAGAAAGAACCGATGCAGTTTGACTTTGAGCAGATCCGGAAAATGTTCTCCAACCCTTTCGAAAAAACATTCAAAAAAAGATTTACCGTTAAAATAGGACAGCACCTCAAAGTAATTTCTACTGATGAGATTGAATGTCTTTTTAGCGAAAACAAGGGAACTTATATTCATACTTTTGATAATCGTAATTATTTGATAGACTCCACTTTGGAAGTTTTGGAGCAGGAATTGGATACTGCCGAATTTTACAGAATCAGCAGAAAATTTATTATTCCGCTGAAAGCCATAAAGGAAATAACGGTATACAGCAACTCCAGATTAAAGATTATTTTACCCACTTACAGGGACGATGAGGTAATCGTAAGCCGTGAAAAGGTATCGGATTTCAAAAATTGGATTGGCTGAAAATAATTTATATTTATTATTTAGGCTAAATTTGTTAAAATATTGAATTTGTGTTGTTTAGTGTCTTTGTGTAGATTTTATTTATAATGCTTTTTTAGGTAAAAATGAGTTTGAAAACGGCTGAAATTCAGCTTGTTTCGTGAGTTTGTTAATTTGATTGAATGTTAGCATTTCTTTTCTTAGGAATTCAAAAAACGTTTCTGATTATCAATGTTGTTTTTGGAAAAGCTACCTTCTCTTTTTTAAAAATCAAAAGCTGTTTTTTTTCATAGGAAAGTTTTTATCCTTCTGATATTTAATTCGTACTGATAATTTTTTGTTAATCATTTTCCTAAAAAAATTAAAGATTGTACTTTCGTTGGATTAGTACAAATAAAATTTTAGGATGAAATATTTACTCTATTTAATTTTTCCGCTTCTTTTTTCAAATGTAATTGTGGCTCAAAAAGTGGCAGTTTATGATAATTATATCACTTTAGAGAAAGAGATTTTGAACGATAAAAGTACCACTTATGTTGTCAATTTTTGGGCAACCTGGTGTGCTCCCTGCGTGAAAGAACTGCCTTATTTTGAGAGATTAAATTCTGAAAATAAAAAGGTAAAAGTAGTGCTCGTAAGTCTGGATTTCAAGAATCAGTATGAGACAAAATTACTGCCGTTTGTTAAGAACAGAAAAATCAATTCCGAGGTTGTTTTACTTACCGATAGAGATTATAATGCTTGGCTTCCTATAGTGAGTAAAGATTGGTCAGGATCGATTCCGGCAACTTTAATTATCCAGAATGGTGTGAAGAAAGTTTTTGCTGAAAGGTCTTTTTCGAGCTATGAGGAACTTAATGAATTTGTGAATAAAAATATTAATTAAATCTTCTAATTATGAAAATTTTGTCAGGTCTTTTATTGTTTGTTTCCGTTTTTTTCATGACGGGATTTACCACAGATACACCGAATACCTTATAAAATTGGCGATAAAGCTACCGATTTCAAGCTGAAATCAGTTGATGGTAAATCATATAGTATGTCTGATTTTAAGTCAGCAAAAGGCTTCATAGTTGTTTTTACCTGTAACCATTGCCCATTTGCTGTGAAATATGAAGATAGGATTAATGTTTTGGTCAAAAAATACAAACCCCAGAGCTATATTTTATTAGCGATTAACCCAAATGACCCGGCTTTAGAGCCTACTGATAGTTTTGGATCAATGAAAGTGAGAGCCAAAGAAAAAGGTTTTGTTTTTCCTTATTTATTTGATGAAGGTCAAAAGATATATCCGCAGTAATGACATGCTTTGAGACTAATAGATTATTTAAATAACAAGTTTTTAAGGTCTTCACCATACTTCAGTGTTCAAAACCTGTTAGGTCTCAGATTTTATAAAAACTTTCCTGATTCCAATCAGAACCAAAATCAAAACCGAATAGGCGACGAAAAACGGAGCAATCATTTCAACCCTGTTCAAAGATAATAATAAGGCAATTAATAGCAGTTGAAAGCCCAATCCATAAAGGGAAACCATGGTCATAAACCAGTTTGGGAACGTTTTTACTTTGTAAGCAGTACTGTCCAAAGTGTGGATTATTTTGTCAAAAACACCATAAACAACAGTGTAGATTGCAAACAAAATATCTACGGATTTTTGGCTTTCGCCCGGCAAAGCACGAGGTGAATGATCCTCGAAAATTTGGCTCGTTGTATCTCCACCCGCCGAATGGTTTCTCAAAATCACATAATAGTAATTGAAAAGCGTACCCTGAAGCTGTATCCCAATGAAAGCCAATAGACTTAGCCAAAAAGTAGTTTGGGATATATAACAGATCGCCATGAAAATCAAAAAATTCAGGATGAGGTCGAATATGCTATCGAGGTATCTTCCGGAATAGGATGGCGTTTTTTTGACACGTGCGAGTTCGCCATCCACAGCATCGATTATTGATTTTAAAATCAGAAAAAAGGAAGCGGTAAAGTAGTGGTTTTGCAAAATGCAATAAATCGCAATCAATCCCGAAACTCCGAAAATCAGGGTTACATGTATGGGGGTGAAGCGGGTATTTTTCAGCCAATTTGCCCATAAACGTGCCAATGGTCTGCCGTAATCGGAAAGATCGAGAAACTGATATTTTGGGGCGAGTTTTGGCATTTTATGGCAAATAATTAGGATGGAACAATAAAGGGTAACTACAAAAATAACGCTTTTTTAACCTAGAATTTACGTTTAGAAGTTGGAATAGGTTAATTAGCCACGGATGTAACTGATTTACAAGGATTTTTTGAGTTAGTTGAGTCATTGCGAGGGACGAGCAATCACCTTCAGTTTGTCTATCCCAAAGCAGACTTTAGTGTATGATTAAGTCCTTGCAGAATCTGTCGCTTGTGCTTGCTTGCTGTTACAGGCTAAAAGGACTACAAAGCTTTAGTGGGATTTTTGAATTTAATCTCTAGCTAATTCTTCGATTAAAGTGTCGGTTAGTTTTCTTTCTTGAATTTTCGTCCATGTACTATTCGGATTTGGAAAGGCGTTTCTGCAATAACCAGCTTTATTCTTGAAATCAAAAACAGCGTGATAATAATTATTGATTGACAAGAAAGCTTTGGTAAGATCCTCTGTCCACAATATTTTTAAGGTACAGGGGTCTTGTTTGTCTGTAATATTTGCAACGTTATAAATGTGAAGTCCGTCTAACATTTGCAATCCGTTATTTCTGTCTATAGCATAGAAATATCCAGTTTCGCAATTGTCTTCAAATACTACTGTATTGTTGTTTTCAGTGGTACTGTCGATAAACGTGTCGTCACCAACTTTGAATGTGTGCTCTTCGTAAATTAATAATTTTGGTTTGTCTGTCATTTCTATTGGTGTCTGTATACTGTATGTGTTTATTGCCTATAGCGAAGAGATAAAGGCGAAAGCAGCAATCCATGCCTGCTGATAAAGCCTATTCTTTCGCTCCTAAAAAACATTTCTATTTGCTCAATCGGTGCAAAGTATAAGTCATTGCGGTCAGTAAAAAGAAAGCGTTGACTTGGTGAGTTAAGCCCAACCAAAGCGGAACGTAGCAAAGCAGGGTGTAAACGCCCAAAATGAATTGAAGGAATACAATGAAAACCAAAGCGTTTAGACCATTTTTTTGTTGGGAGTCGAGATTGGTTTTTTTGCCTTTGAAATACAAGAACAGAATGAATCCCACTACTACGTATGCCAATGTTCTGTGAACGAACTGCACGCCACTTTTTCCTTCGACAAGATTTAAGAAGAGTGTTTTTTGTTCGATGAACACACTTTCGTGAATGAATTGCCCGTCACTCATCATGGGCCAGTGGTTGTGTACTAGACCGGCATTGAGCCCTGCAACAAAACCTCCGTAGATGATTTGCATGAGCAAGAGAATCAATGTGATTCGGGCTATTTTTTTCAAAGGAATATTTGGTGCTTTTTTGTCAGGATAAATTAAATCCAAAGCTACCCAAAGTGTATAAGCAAACGTGATAAAGGCAAAAGTCAGGTGCAACGAAAGACGGAAATGACTCACGTCCGGGTTGTCCACCAAACCGCTTCGTACCATAAACCAACCGAAAAATCCCTGTAAAGCACCCATTCCAAGAAGTATAAAGCATTTGTTTAAAGTTGCTTTGTCAATCTTTTTCTTCCACAGAAAATAAAAGAAAGGAACGATAAATACAAGGCCAATTATTCTTCCGATGAAACGGTGGAACCATTCCCAAAAATAGATGAATTTATAGTCGGATAGGGTAAAATCGTTGTGGATGTTGATTTTTTGGTATTCAGGAAATTGTTTGTATTGCTCGAAAGCTTCCTGCCATTTGGCTTCGGTAAGAGGAGGGAGCGTATCGGTTACCAGATGCCAGTCGGTCATGGATAAACCAGAATTTGTCAGTCGGGTGATACCGCCCACGACAACCATTACAAACACTAAAAAGCAACCGGAAAGGAGCCAGATAATTACGGATTTGTTATTTTTCATTTTTATGTTATTGGGAAATTTTGAGGATTTTGTCGGGTGTCCCAGATGTCTAGGACTTTTATGTTTGATTCCGTGATTTCAAAAATTAAATAATAATCTTTGACCAGGATTGCTCTTATGTTATCTTTTTTTGTGATGATGGATGCTTCGGGATGATTTTCGACTCTGCGCAATGTTTCGGTAAAAAGCTGATTCAATTTTTGGCTATAAAGAATTGATTTATTTCGATTGTTCCAATAATGAAAAATACTTTTCTTGGCGAGTACAACATTTATTGTCCAAATAATTTTTCTTCTTCTTCGAACCATTTCTGCATTTCTTTTTGGTCTTCTTCTTCGGTTAAATATTCTCCATTTTCAACTTGTTTTAAAGCAATGTCAATCCTTTTTTGTTGCCATTCGTTAAAAACATAAATTTTTTCAGGAACTATTTTTTCGTATATTGAAGTTGGCTCATTGATAGATAAAATTGATTGGTGAGAGTCAATGATTTCTTTTATTTTAAGCAAAAGCATACTGTCATTGGTTGCAGTAATTTGAGCTATTAATTCCGATTTTAATTTATCAGTATCCATAAATCTAAATTTTTATAAAATTAAGGATTTTTTAAACTGTGACAGAAAACATTCCTTAAACTTTTTTTAATCCTAGTTTTTCCCCTTTTTTCAATACAAAAGCATAAGCAGAATCATAATCATTGGGGATTTCTCCTTCCAAAATAGCTTCTTTTACAGCATCTTTTAGTTGTCCAATTTCGCGGGATGGTTTCAAATTGAATATTTCCATAATTTCCTCACCGGAAATTGGCGGTTGGAAATTGCGCACATGGTCACGTTCTTCGACTTCCACGATTTTTTGACGAACGATTTCAAAATTTTTATGATACTTTTTGAATTTATTCTGGTTTTTGGTTGTGATGTCCGCTTCGCAAAGTGTCATTAAATTTTCTACGTCTTCACCAGCATCAAAAACCAAACGTCTTACGGCCGAATCGGTTACTATATCTTGTGCCAAAACAATTGGACGGGAACTCATGATAACCATTTTTTGCACAAATTTCATTTTGTGATTCAACGGCATATGAAGTCTTTCGAATATCTTTTTTGCCATTTTTCCGCCAAGGAATTCATGACCGTGAAAAGTCCAGCCTTGTTTTTTGTTGAAGCGTTTCGTTGGTGCTTTTCCAATATCATGAAGAAGGGCCGACCAGCGTAACCAAACATCATCAGTGTTTGGGCAAATATTGTCAACTACTTCAAGTGTATGATAAAAATTATTTTTGTGTGTATGACCTTCGATTTCTTCTACTTGGTTTAAAGCGGTTAGTTCCGGAAGGATAATGTCCAAAAGTCCGGTTTTGTACAACAATAAAAATCCAACAGAAGGTTTATCGGTAGAAAGGATTTTGTTTAATTCCTCAACGATTCGTTCTCCCGAGATTATTTTGATGCGCTCGGCATTTTTGGTAATCGAGTCCAATGAATATTGGTCAATTTCAAATTCCAATTGAGTAGCAAATCGAATTCCTCTAAGCATTCGCAAAGGATCATCTGAAAAGGTGATGTCGGGGTCAAGAGGTGTTTTTATGATTTTGTTTTCCAAATCGGCAATACCTCCGAAAGGGTCAGAAAGATCTCCGAAAGTGTTTGGATTTAAAGATAAAGCCAACGCATTTATAGTGAAATCGCGTCTGTTTTGGTCATCTTCAAGCGTTCCGTTTTCTACAATTGGATTTCGGCTGTCCTGATTATAGGATTCTTTTCGCGCACCTACAAATTCAATTTCGGTGTCCTCAAAGCGCAACATTGCGGTTCCATACGTCTTGAAAACCTGAACTTTTGGTTTTTTAGGAAGCAAATCAGAAACTTTTAAAGCTAATTCAATTCCGCTCCCAACAGCTACAACATCGATGTCTTTTTTGAAATCCCTGTTTAAAAGTAAGTCACGGACAAAACCACCAATGACATAGCTTTCGACATTAAGTTCTTGGGAAGCCTGCGCAATGACTTCGAATATTTTATTATTTAGAGCTTTTTTGTAGTTCATATTTTTTAGCCACGAATTCACGAATTAATTTTTTAATTATATTTTATTATAAAATGGCACTAATTTATTTCTGCTTTTTTTGCCAAGAATTAATAAATTAAATCTCAATGATTGTTTCTGTTTTTAATGGCACAAATTTATTCTTGATTTTTACAAAATAATTCTTTTGTATTCAAGGGATTTATTATTGAAATTGGCTAAAATTGCCAGTTTATTAGATGATACTTTTAAGTAATTAATGCATTGTGCAATATGTTTTGAATCTAATCTTTCACATGATTTCAGTTCTAAAATAATTGTGTCATAGACCACAAAATCAGCATAAAATTTATGATTCAAGATAATGTCCTTATACTTTACATCATATTCTTTTTCCCTTTCGAAAGGGATATTTAATTTTTTGAATTCATATTCTAACGCATCTTTATACACAATTTCAGAAAAACCACCTCCTAAATTATTATGAACATCAAATAGAATTCCCATAATTTGAAAGCTTTCGTCTTTGTGAATAATTTGTGTCATTAAAAAATATATTATTTAAAAGAAATTAGTGAATTCGTGGCGAAAAACTATTTACGAATCACTTTTACCTGCGAATCATTAGTTAATTTAATGATTGTAGATGCTTTTTCGGTGATTTTATCGTGGTGCAAATTTACAACATAGTCCACGCCTTTTATAATTTCGGGGCTAATTTCTTTGAAACTTTTTGGAGTTGGTTGCCCTGAAATATTGGCAGAAGTGGAAACCAATGGTTTCTTCATGCGTTCCATTAATTTGAAACAAAAAGGTTCTTTAACAATGCGCATTCCCAATGTGTTATCAGGAGCAATAATATTCGGAGCAATGTTTCGCGGTTGATCTAGGATTAATGTTGTTGGTTTTTCGGATAAATCGATGATTTGCCAAGCAACTTCCGGAATTTCCTTGAAAACATTGTAAACCATTTTTTCGCCATTCATTAGGCAAATCATGCTTTGTGTTTCGGCTCTTTGTTTGAGTTTGTATATTTTAGCAATCGCTTCAGGGTTAGTTGCATCACAACCAATTCCCCAGACGGTATCTGTAGGGTAAAGGATGATTCCACCTTCTTTTATGACTTCGTATGCATTAATTATTTCTTGATTGATGTCCATTTGTGTTTTATAAAACGGCAAAGGTAATTCATCGAGATAAAAAAAGCTATTCAATGTGTGATTACCTATTTTCTGTTAATTTAATAGTTTTATAAATAATATTTTAAATTGCTTATCAATGAATTAAATATATGACAGATAGTTTTTTAATCTGGTGTTTTTTGTTCAAGCACGTAATTAATCCAATTTGTAAAACTATATTTCTTTTTTATTTCTGGAGCAATAGGAGTATAATTTGTGTTTATAAAATTGATTAGATCTGAATTGTCATCATATATAAGTATGTTATTAGGATTATAAAAATCGTAATCTTTTATTGAAGAGTTAGTGGTAATTAATTTTTTATCATTTCCTAATGCTTCAAATGGTCTAAAGGAAAGCCCTTTATGCAAGCAGAAATGACCAACATCTAAGAGGATTTTGGCATTAGCTGTATTTTCAAGGTTTTCTTTATATGAAAGATGTTGATGAATTACAGTGACATAAGGATATTTTTTTAATTTTTTAACTTTTGATTTCGAGCATTTTATAACGATATTCAATTTTAAGCCTAAGTTGTGAAGCTGTACGCAGATATTCAAAATATTTTCAATGCGGTCATCATATTTGCAAACAAAATAAACATCATATTGCGGTTGCGCCACATTCATTATAGCGTCATAACAATCAAAATAAAAATTATTCAGAATGGAAACATTTTCATTTTTATCTAAATCATTTTTATCAAAAACATAAAATTTATCAAAGAGAGGAATTGTTTTGAAAACATCTTTGTACCGATTTAATCCATCCCATTGATAGGCATAAATAGAGGTAGATTTTTCTTTAACCAATTTAATAATTTGTTCGTTAAATAAATCGGGTCTTATAAAAAAAGCATAATCAAAATCATTCGGTGTATTATTCAAAATATCTAAATAAAATGATGTTGTATATCGTCTATGTAACTCTTTTTTATGAAGTTTGTCGTTTAAAAATGCTTTACGTAAAAAATTTATAATTCTGTCGAGGTTGTCTCTATATTTAAACGGCTCTGTATAACATAACAATAACACTTCAAAACCAAGTTGGTTCAAATTGTTTACAAAACATTCGTATAGTTTAACATCAGCAGTTATAGCTAGGATAATTTTTTTCTTCATTTCTTATAAACGTTTTTTTTTCTACACTATCTGGAATGAATTCTTAAATTCATTTTTTCTTTACAGAAAGCTTTAGTTTTTATTGTAAGTACATTTTATCTAAAATTCTATAACTATTTAAAGTGCTTAAATAAAAAGAATAATTTTTGTTTTTTGAATGTAGATTTCTTTTTATAATTGATATTGAAGAGAAAGTTGGAACTGCATGTTTATTTTGTTATTGTCAATTTGATATTGGTAGTTTCTCATTTGAGCAAAGTTAAATTTTGCTTGAATGCCTAAGCTGCCATATTTTCTATAAGCATAAGTATTTAATGATAAGTCAACCCACTTGTTGTTGTAATCAGTATAAGCATCATAATAAAAGTCCATATTATGGGCATAACGTTCTACTTGTATTCCCCATACTTTATCTTTTTCCCAAACACTAAAATCTAAAGTTTGTAAATTACTTCCCGGACCAATACCAGCTCCTAAAACTTGCCCTTCATTAGTATATCCATGTAAAATGATTCCATGCAGATACCATGCCCCAGCTGGTCTTACAATGCGGTCGGCACTTTGTTCCATATGAGTAGTTTCAAAATTAAATTTTAGATATTTGTTTTTTTCTTTGTTAAGCATAAATAGTTTATTGAAACCAAAAAGATATGCTCTAGAATGTTCTGGGGATTCAAATAAGTCAGTTAAATCTTGAGAATTATCATTCCAGCCACTCTCGCCATAAAATTCAAATTTTGATTCTTTCATTGCCCATCTAAAAAACAAAGATGCTACTTGATCTCTATTTTTGGGATCTTCATCGGTTAAATTTTTCTTTTGAAAGGGAATGATTATTGGGAAATAATCTGAAAAACTGTGCCCCATATCATTATGATATACTTGTATGGCGCGATTCATACCTAAAAATAAACCGGGAACCCATTTAGGATGATAATTTATCGAAAGACCATTAATATAACGCCAATAATTAGATTTAGGTATTTCATAATCAACGCCATCAATTATAAATTGCGATTTTGGACTAGTCAGTCCAGAGCCTTCTAGTTTTCCAGATATGATTTGTCCTTCAAAACTTCCTATTATAGTTTCTATTGGTTTTCTAGTATTCAAGGTGAAGTGTAAAAAACCAGGTGCTGTATTACTCATTATTAGTGAGTTTCTAACACCAGGTCCCCACCATAAGTTTTCGGTAGATAGACCAAAAGAGAATTTTTTGATATTCAGTTTTATATTGCTTTGTCCCCATTTTAACTTACTATAGGATTTGTCTCCAAAAGAAGCTGGCAAATCAGTGTTGTTTAAATAATATACAGCATTGATATATCGAACTGAATTTGATTCTGTAAGGGGTAAAATTTCGTAATCAGGATTTGTGGCATATACATATTCAGGTTTTAACTGCATGCTCAAAATTCCATATTCGGCAAACATACCAGTGCTGATGTAGGTTTGATATCCTTTGGTAGGGATCATGGCACCATCGTTCCATCCATAAGGGGCAAAAGTATTGTATTGTTGTGTTAATGTGATGGGAAGAATTTTTGTTATTATTTTTTCGGTAATTTCCGTGGTTTGAGTAGAATCTGTTAGCGGTAAGGCTAACGGTCTAAGAGTGTAAGAAATAAGTGGGTTTCCATTGCCTAATAATTGTTCATTTCTGCTTCTTTGTTCAATCATGTCGATAGATCCAACTGGAATATTTTGAGCTTTTAATGAGAACCCTATTAAAATGATAATTATTAATTTGAAATGGTTTTTCATGAATTTATTAATATGTAATGAATATGTTATTGTATAGAAATGCAAATATACTTATAAAATGTAGTATAATTATTGTATTGCTGTATTGTAAAAGTATAGATTTATAATTAAACTTTCATTACCAATCCTTTTTAACCTGAACTCGATTAATAAAATACAGCCAATTGGTTAGTTTTAATCGTTTCGTATTTCAAAGAAGGTTTTTTAGGCAGAAAATTATAAGCAATTATTCCAGCGATAAGATTTGACAAAAAGTTGGTAAATGAACGATGTCTAGAATGTTCAACTTGGCAAATATTTTTAAGTTCATCGTTAACCGTTTCTATTATTGAACGTTTACGGAGTAAAATTTTATCACTCATTTCCATCAAACTATTTTTCATATTATTTCGAATACTTGTAATTAATTGGATTCCATCAACAAATAATAATTGAGAGAGTTTCTCGCTTATATATCCTTTATCACCAAATAGTTTTCCGAAAATAGCATTCAAAAAGCCCTCATTTTTCAGTGGCTCTCTATCATCTACGTTGGCTTGAGTTACAGCAAAACTTAACAATTCTCCTTTGTCATTAATGATGATGTGGAGTTTAAACCCATGAAACCAGCCCATTGTAGATTTCCCTGTAGTGGCAATACCTTTAAAAACTTTGTTTCTACTGATTCGTTTGTTTTTACAAACTCTAATTGGTGTTGAGTCTACAAACGAAATGCCTGTGCAATTGCCTAAGCAACAGGTTTTGGCAAAAATTGTCATTGGCAAAAGAACACTTTGCATTAGTTCTAAAAAGCGATTATAAGAAACTGTATTAGGAAATTCATTTTGCATATGCTTTTGGACATAAAAAATGTAATAATGCTTGAAACAGCGAAAACCACTCAAATGAAAAAGTAAATAAATTGTAATTACTTCTGATTTTGACATAATCGAAGGACGTTTGGAAGGTTTTCCTAGCAGAAAAGACTGTGTGGTTTTATCAAAATCTTTGCAAAATTCATCAACAATAGAAAAAATATCTGTAATTTTATCAAAACAAATCATAAGGTAGAGTTTAGTTAAATATTTAATTGTCAGAAATTTAAATATACTAAATTTTACCTTTTTCTACAAAATTTTCAACCAAAATTATTAATCGAGTTCAGGTTTTTAGATTTTTTTTCTAAAATATCTTCTGAATCTTTGCTTGAGCTTTAATATTATGAATGTAATTGAAGCTATGTGGAAAAGAAAGATATCTGGGTGTGTATTAAATATTTGGATGATGTAACGGTTTTTTAAATCAAACTATTGGTAACGAGATGTAGATAATTCTATTTTAGAGCTATTCAGGTCTATGCGAATTTCTGTAATTTGTGGCAAAATATCTGCTGTTGCCGTCATGTTGATTAGTTAGTAGTAAATTAAAACCATTAAATTTGTACCTTTGAACCTAATTTATTTAAATATTTAACTGAGGAACAACAGTATTATTTTTGAAAAAGCAAATAGTTCTAGTTACTGGAAAATCAACAAAAGCGGTCAATTAATAAATGATAGATATACAAACAAATATTAAAAAGAAGGTATGTGTTGTAATACCCATTTACAGCATTGATTTATCGGAATACGAATTAATATCATTAAAACAATGTTTTAAGCAATTAGGGGACTATGATATTTTTGTAGTAAAACCAGAAAGCCTTTCAATTGATTCTCAAATATTAAATGAGTTTATTTTTTTTGTTAAATCTTTTGAAAATCATTATTTTAAAAATATTTTAGGATATAATGAACTCATGTTATCCGATTTTTTTTACAAAGAATTTTTAGATTATGAATACTTGCTGATCTGTCAGCTTGATGCGTTTGTATTCATCAATCAATTGGAATATTGGTGTAATAAAAATTACGATTACATAGGTTCTCCTTGGATAAAGACTTTTTTTAAAAATAAATCAGTTAACAATTTTTACAATTTTATTTCTACTTTTTATTCGAAAAAGAAAAAGGATCGAAATAGAATATTTTTCAATGTTGGGAACGGCGGTTTCTCACTGCGTAAGGTTAGTGTTTTTTATACTATCAGTAAGGAGAATAAAGAATATATAACTAATCTGTTAGCTGATAAAAAAGGAAGCTTAGACTCAATTGAAGATGTTTTTTGGTCTTTTAAAGCGAAAGATTTTTATGAAAATTTCAATATTCCTCATTATCAAGAAGCATTGAAATTTTGCATTGATAGAAAACCAAAGCTTTCAATTCAATTGAATAATAATGAATTGCCATTTGCCTGCCATGGTTTTAATAAACGGAAAGTTGTATCTTATTGGATGCCAATAATCAAATCTAAAATTAATAATGACTAATTTTTTAATTAATAAAGATTTTAAATCTTGTGAATCGCTTGTAAAAGAATCTTTGCTCCATTTTGAGACCTCTGGAAAACCTTTCGGAGATGGAAAAAGAAATATCATTAAGTTGTTTGAATTAGATGAAAAGACAGTAAATATCAAATCATTCAAGATTCCAAATTTGATTAATAAAGTAGCTTACAAATATTTTAGAAAATCAAAGGCGAGACGTTCTTTTGAATATGCTACATTTTTATTGGAAAAAGGCATTGGAACACCAGAACCAATTGCTTATCTCGAAAATTATAATTGGATCGGTTTGAAAGACAGTTATTATGCCAGTGAACATCTGCAATGTGATTTGACTTATCGAGAATTGGTTCAAATTCCAGATTATCCAGATCATGAAAATATCCTTCGTCAGTTTACGCGTTTTTCATACGATTTACATCAGAAAGGAATAGAATTTATAGATCATTCTTCAGGGAATACATTAATCAAAAAAAGGAGTGATGGGAATTATGATTTCTTTTTGGTAGATTTAAACCGGATGAAATTTCATCAATCCATGTCATTTGAAATGAGGATGTTTAACTTGAGAAGATTGACGCCAAAACCTGAAATGATCGCGATTATGAGTAATGAATATGCTAAATTTATAGAGGAATCAGAATCTCTTATCTATGAAAAAATGCTTCATTATACAAACGAATTTCAAATAGGCATCGTCAAAAAGCAGCATTTGAAAAAAACACTTAAATTTTGGAAAAAATATTAATTTCTAATGTTTACCTAACAAAATTAATTTAAGAATAGCTTTATAGATTGTCAGTTTGAGCCAAGTCGGAGTTTCATAGATGAATTTGCTTCGACTTTGCTCAGTTTGACATTCGATTTCGATAAGTTAAGAAAATAAAATTTATTCTTTTGGTTCGAATAAATTAAGCTGAATAAAACCTTTAATTAATTCTAGAAAAAAATCAGGCTTGAATGCTTGGTACAATTCAGAATTTGCATTTTTTAATTGAGAGCGAGACATGTTTTTTGATAACTGTGGTTCATAGTCATTTATATGTACAGTAACATGTTTTTTACCATCTTCAAATGTTGCCCAAAGCTTTTTCTCTAAAATTGGCGCGAAAATAATAAAAGAAGGTTTGTCTAATGCTTTTGCCATATTTATAGCGCCTCCATCGTTTCCAATAATCAAATCACATTCATTCATTAGTCCAATAAAAGACCTTAAATCTGAGCCAAGAAGATCAAAATAGATATTTTTCTTTGCTTTTTCTGAACATTGACTGTAAATGTCTTGGGCTTCTATAAGTTGACTAGGAAAATAGTTGAAAAGAATATTGACATCAAAATTTTCCGCAATATAGTCTATAATCTGAACCATAAATTTTGGAGGATAAGTCTTTTCAATTTCGCTTCCCAAAATACTTATAAGTATCGTTTTTCTTTCAGTATTGACAGAATGTTTTTTAAATAAAAGTTTCGCTTCATTTATTTCAGATTCAGAAAGGTATAATTTGGGTACAGGATCTAATTCTATATTTAAATGTAACGGTTCTAAAAGAGATAGCCGGCTCTCAATAGCCAATCCTTTATTAGTTTCAGGAGATTCTGCAAACGGCACATTATCAGTGTATATAAATGTTCTTCCTGGTTTTTTGTATGATATTTTTCTTTTTCCACCACTCAAAAGAACTAGAATCCAACTCTCTAGTTTTGAATAAGCATCGATTACTAAATCATATTTACTTTTTCGAATACTTAAGCCTAATTTTAATAATTCTAATTTATCTTTTCTGTGTTTATCTTTAAATAAAATAACGTTATCAATATTGGGATTCCCTTTTAAAACATCAATAGTACTTTCGTAAGCCAAAAAATCAATTTGAGCATTAGGATATGCGATACGAAGATTATTGCAGATAATGGTACTAACTAAAACATCTCCTATTTTTTTTTGTTGGACTACTAAAATTTTCATATTGGGATTTTAATATATTTGGATTTTACATTTAAGAAACTATAAGACTAAATCCTATTGAAAAGGTTTAATTAAGAATTAAGAATTTATCTTATTTGTTAAAAGCCATAATAATATTTGGCTTTTAAGTTTTCCAAAAGATTGAATATAAGCTAAAATATACCCTTCTTTTTTGTCAAGAAAACCTAGTTTTATAAAATATTGGTGGATAAATGAAAAAAAAGGGCTGGATAATAATTTAATAGCATTAGTTTTATATCCTTTCTTGAAATGCATTTTTGCAATAATATAGTTGTATGTGGTTTGCTTGCGATTATAATTGTCAAAATCTTTATAGCCTAGATTTTGAATTTTATTGGATAATATTTTTGTTTTTCCTTTGTGAATCACTTTTCCTATAAGAGGAAGATCATCTTTCAGAGAGCAGAATTTTCTGTTGAATAATCGAACTTCGGTGTTGTTTTCGACTGCTCCATACTTTATTTTTTTATTTAAAAAAATAAATTCTCGTTCTATAGAATAGACGGTATTGCTAAAACCTTTTTCCGTGATTTTTAAAATTTCATCTTGTAAATCTTCATTTATTTCTTCGTCTGAATCGAGAAGAAGAACGATGTCATTTTTTGCGAAATCAAGGATTGGTTTATCATTCGTATTCAAATCAATAAATCGGAAGCTCTCTTTAATGTTGTCTGAAAGGAAGTTTTCCTTAAAATCAAATCCAATTAAAATAATATCATCAGCAAAATGGAAGTTCTTTTTTATGTTTTCTAAATCTAGCTTTTGGTCAAGACAAAGAACAAATAAACTTAATTTTTCAGGACTATTATTTTTAGACATTTTTTCAATAATTTTGAACAAAAGTATTAAATATGTTTTATGTTTTTGAAAAAAAAAGAATGAGCAGACTTCCCATTTTAATGTATCATAATGTATCATTGATTCGTTCGGATAATCAATCTCTAACCATTTTGGAAGGCAAACTAGAAGAGCAGTTTAAGTATTTGTCTTCACGCAATTATTCGACTTTTCATTTTTCAGAATTGTCAAAACTACAAGTATTGCCATCAAAAAGTATTGTTTTAACTTTTGATGATGTTACAGAAAATCAGTTGCTGTATGCTGTTCCTTTATTAAAAAAATATAATCTGAAAGCAACTTTCTTTATTCCGTTTGAATATATTGGCAAAAGAGATTTTTGGAACGAAGGAATTGAAAAAATAATGGGAATCGAAGATTTGAAACAGATTGATGGTAGTTTGATAGAATTTGGATATCATTCCTATCATCATAAAAAGTACACTGAACTTTCAGATAAAGAAATAGCAGATGATTTCAAGAAATGCAATCAAATCATAAATGAGAATAATTTAAAAGTTTACACTGCTTTGGCTTACCCTTTTGGGAAATACCCTAGAAAAGAACCTTTTAATTCTCAATTCAAAAAAATATTATCTGAAAATAATATTGGTTTTGGTCTTAAAATAGGAAATAGACTTAATGAATTTCCATTTAAAGACAATTATGAAATTCAACGAATTGATATAAGAGGTGAAGAAAGTTTGCTTGTGTTTATGCTAAAATTACGTTTTGGAAAGTTGAAATTATTTTAGATTTTTTTCTAAAAGATACAATTTTGCATATCTTGAAAATACGCCATAAGCATCATAACTTGCAGAAACAAGTCCAGGAACTCCATCTAAAAAAACTCTTTTTACAAAATAGGTGTGAAAAAATCGGTAGAATGGCTTGAAGAATAATAGAAATAAAGTGGCTTTCTTTTTTTTGTCATGACTCATTTTGGCTTGAAACCAAGCGTATTTGTCTTTTTTATCCAAAAAATGATATATTTCTTTGTAGGTGTAATGAATCATATAATTTTTTAGAACACCAACTTTTGTTTTAATCACTAATTTTTCGTGAACTTCATTTTTAAATTTAGAGTTGTCGTTTTTAAATAATCGTATTACTTTATCGGTATAATGAAATAAAAAACGTCCCATAAAATAATGAGGAAACCATATTTTATAAGCTAGATATTCTTCTTTTGAAATGGCTTCTAAAATTTCTTTTTCTAATTTTGGAGTCACTCTTTCGTCTGCATCCAAAAATAAGATCCAATCGCTTGTAGTTAAGGTTAGTGCAAAATTTCTTTGATTGCAGTAATTGTCAAACTTTCTTGAAGCAAATTTACAATCCATTTTTGAAACAAGGTCTACAGTTCTATCTGTACTTTCGGAGTCTATAACTATAATTTCGTTAGCAAATGCAACTGATTTTACGGCATCTTCAATATAATCTTCTTCGTTATAAGTTAGAATGATAACCGACAGTGTTTTCATATGTTTTTTTTAAAATAGCGACTAAAGTAGTATTTTTTTTAACAATGAAGAAATAAAAAAAGGTCTTAATTTTTTTAAAATTAGGACCTTTTTTTATGTATAAACTGATCTTTTTTAAACAGCTACATCATATTCGCGCAGAGCATTATTCAATGATGTTTTTAAATCAGTTGAAGGTTTACGTGTACCAATGATTAAAGCACAAGGAACCTGAAATTCACCAGCAGCGAATTTTTTAGTATAACTTCCTGGAATAACTACCGAACGGGCAGGAACAAAACCTTTCATTTCAACAGGAGTTTCGCCAGTTACATCAATGATTTTAGTTGAAGCAGTCAAACAAACGTTAGCACCAAGAACAGCTTCTTTACCTACATGAACTCCTTCTACAACGATACATCTTGATCCAACGAAAACACCGTCTTCGATGATAACTGGCGCGGCCTGTAATGGTTCAAGAACACCTCCAATTCCAACACCACCGCTTAAGTGTACGTCTTTACCAATTTGAGCACAGCTTCCAACAGTTGCCCAAGTATCTACCATTGTTCCGGCGTCAACGTAAGCACCGATGTTTACATAACTAGGCATCATAATTACACCACTAGAAATATATGCACCATATCGGGCAGAAGCTCCAGGAACTACACGAACACCTTTTTCGGCATAGTCTCTTTTTAATAACATTTTGTCGTTATATTCAAAAATTCCAGCTTCTAATGTTTCCATTTTCTGAATTGGGAAATACATTACAACGGCTTTCTTTACCCATTCGTTTACCTGCCATCCATCACCTTTTGGTTCGGCAACACGTAATTTTCCTGAGTCTAATAATTCGATAACTTCTCTGATAGCATCAGTAGTTTTTGTTTCCTGCAGTAAAGCTCTGTTATCCCAAGCTTGCTCTATAATTGATTGTAATTCGTTCATTTTTGATAAATTTTTCGCAAATATACCATTTTTAACCAAAAGCAAAAAAGAGAAATCAGTTGAAAATGTTATATATTTGTAGTTCAAAATAATAGTATTATGGAAACGATTCGATTAGAATTTCAGCCAAAAATAAAAGCCAAAATTTTGGAATTATTGAGTTCGTTTTCATCAGATGAATTAAAAATAGTTCAGGAAGATGAATTTTTTGCAAAGAACAAGGCTACTCTTGAAGAGGAGTTTGAAAAAATTAAGAATGGGACAGCTCAATATTGCTCTTTAGAAGAGTTGGATAGTTATTTGGATCAAGTAATATCTGAATATGAAAATTAAGTTTACTACTAAATTTAAATTTTTATTAGAGAAACAACTAAGATATATTTCAAGAGATAAACCAGTTGCAGCTAAAAAGTTTAAAAATGATTTACTTTTCAACTTGACAAAAGACTTACAGTACCCTTTCTATTATAAAAAGTCAATTTATTTTGAAAATGAAAATATAAGAGATTATGTTTTTAAAGGTTATACAATTGTTTATTTCATAGATACAGAAGCAGGTTTTGTTTCTGTCTTCGGTTTCATAAAATATAAAGACTCTTTATAAAATGCCAAGAATACTCTCCATAGATTACGGACAAAAACGAACAGGAATCGCTGTTACCGATGAATTACAGATTATTGCGTCTGGGCTTACAACGATTCCTTCTGAAACTGCAATTGCTTTTCTAAAAGATTATTTTGCCAAAGAAAAGGTTGAGGCAGTCCTTATTGGCGAACCCAAGCAGATGAATGGCGATCCTTCGCAAAGCGCTTCTATAATTAAAGGATTTGTAACTCATTTCACCAATCATTTTCCAGAGATGAAAGTCATTCGTGTAGATGAGCGTTTTACTTCCAAAATGGCTTTTCAAACGATGATTGACAGCGGACTGAATAAAAAACAGCGTCAAAATAAAGCGCTTATAGATGAGATTTCTGCAACTATTATGCTTCAGGATTATTTAAACCGAAAATAATGCGATTAATTTAACAAACAGCTGTTTTATTTGAGTGTTTGTAACTGAAAAATAATTTTTTTTTGTGATTTTTAGAACTATTTTTGCAACTTCTAAAAAAATACAAAAATGTCCGATACAACAATACGATCCAATTCAGATGTAGTTTTAATTGGAGCAGGAATTATGAGTGCTACTCTAGGTGTGATTTTAAAAGAATTACAGCCTGATTTAAAGATTGATATTTACGAAAGATTAGATATTGCTGCAGCTGAAAGTTCCGATGCTTGGAATAATGCGGGTACGGGACATTCTGCTTTTTGTGAACTTAATTATACTCCGGAAGGTCCTGACGGAAAAATAAATCCAAATAAAGCAATCAGTATTGCTGAACAATATGAAGTGTCAAGACAATTTTGGTCTTATTTAGTTCAAGAAGGAAAAGTTCAGTCTCCAGAAGATTTTATAAAAAGTGTTCCTCATATCAGTTTTGTTTGGGGTGATGCTAATGTTGCTTTTCTAAAAAACAGATTTGAAGTTTTACAGTCAAATCCTCTTTTTGCTGATATGATTTTCAGTACTGATACTTCTGAACTGCAAAAATGGATGCCTTTAGTAATGGAGGGCAGAAATCCTGAAGAAAAAGTGGCAGCGACTTCAATGAAAATAGGAACAGATGTAAATTTTGGAACATTGACTAGAAATATGTTAGCCTATTTAACAAAATTGGATAACGTTACGATACATTACAGTCACGAAGTTAAAAAATTAAAACAGCGTGAAGACAAATCATGGAGGATAAAAATCACCGATCTGGAATCTGATCAAAAGAAAAAAGTATATACCAAGTTTGTTTTTATAGGTGCCGGCGGCGGTTCATTACCTTTATTAGAAAAAGCAAATGTTCCTGAAGGAAAAGGATACGGAGGTTTCCCAGTCAGCGGACAATGGTTAAAATGTACTAATCCAGAAGTAATAGCAAAACACCAAGCCAAAGTATATGGAAAAGCGAGTGTTGGTGCACCGCCAATGTCTGTTCCGCACGTAGATACGAGAATGATTGATGGTGAAAAAGCGTTGCTTTTTGGTCCGTTTGCAGGTTTTTCTACTCGATTTTTAAAAAATGGATCATACTCTGATCTGCCTTTGTCAATAAAACCAGATAATGTAATCCCGATGATTGTTGCTGGATATAAAAATATTCCGCTTACTAAATATTTAATTGAGCAGGTGCGCCAGTCTCCAAAAGACCGAATTAATGCATTACGTGAATATGTTCCTGGCGCCAGAACCAAAGACTGGAAACTGGAAAGAGCCGGACAGCGTGTACAGGTTATCAAAAGAGACGAGGAGTTAATAGGGAAATTAGAGTTTGGTACTGAAATTATCAATACAAATGACGGAACTTTAGCGGTGTTATTGGGAGCTTCTCCTGGAGCCTCAACAGCAGTTTCTATTATGGTTGAACTGGTAAGCAAATGTTTCCCAGAACAGTTTAATTCTCCAGAATGGCAGGAAAAAGTGAAAGCAATGATTCCTTCTTTTGGTTTGGCATTAAATGAAAACCCAGAGTTATTGGCAAGCCTTAGAAACAAAACTGCCGAAGTTTTAAAATTAAATTAAAAGTCTATACGTTTTTTTAATACGTTAGGATACAACAAATCAATGACAGCTTTTGGATTCAAATGAAATCGAAAAGCTGTCATTTTTTTATAGATCCTCCATTAATTTTTTGGTGTTTTTTTGAATTCCTTCGGATAAGTTGATCAGCCAGATTAATTGTTCTATGACTAATTGAGCTTCCTGCATTTTTAAGGAAAAAGCTTCTTCTTCAATTTTATTTCCTTCTTTTAATTCGTTCTGGCGGATATTTTTCAATTCGGTAAAACGATTGGCTACTTCTTCATTGGTAATTTCGTTAGAATCAACAATGATTTCTTTTTCCAGCAGAGCAATAGCCTGTTCTAGGTTTTTAAGAACTTTTTCGACCACAATTGTAAAAGCTCTTGACGAAGGCGTAGTTCTGTGCGATTGAGTATAAGTTCCTAATGAAGCTGTAGATGAAAGCAGAGAATGATTGAGCTCTGTCAATTTATACAGTAATAAAATATTCTTTTGTTTTGATTTCGGTTCCTGCGACATTCTTTGGAACGAAGCCATCAGATTGCCAATTTCGATAAAAGCATTTTTTCTGGCCAGACGGTAGGAGGTGGTAACTTCGCCTTTTTGAGTGTAATAAATAAAAATCTCTTTTAGATAATCTCTATTAGCAATAATTGATTTTTCTAAGTATTCCGGTGCTTTGATATATTCCCATGACGGCCATAAAAAATGATTAGCGAAGTAGGCTATCAGTGCTCCAGTCAGTGTATCAACTATTCTGTACTGAATAACATCCAGATAATCAGTAGTTAATATTCCATAAATGAATACAATGTACATGGTTACAAAAGTTGCGCTTACCGTATAATTGATCTGCGCAAACGAGAAACCAAGCAGCATACAGAGAATTGCTAAAATGCTTAATATTAAATGATTTGGCATTAATGCTAAAATACTGAACGCAATTACGCCTCCAATAATAGTTCCGATGGCACGCTGTATCGATCGCTGTTTTGTCAGTCCGTAGCCCGGTCTCATGATAATAATGATCGTCATCAGAATCCAGTATACATTTTGGAAAGGAAGAAACTTGCCAGCTAATCCTCCTAAAATGATAGCAACGGTCAATCGTAAAGAATGTCTGAATATTGTTGAAGAAAAACTGATATTTTCAATGAATGTACTTATTGGATAATATTGAGGAGTCAAAAACTTCTCTAAATCTTTATCTTTTCCTTTAAAATCATAATTGTTGGCTACCGATGTAAAAGCACGTTCAATAATTTTGATTTTATCGATTTGATTTTCGGCATATTCAAGCATGGTTTTCAGCATCAAAACTCCTTCCGAAGCTTGGGTCTTTCCTAATTCATTTTCATATTCGCTGATAGCATTTGCTAGGGCAGAAAGGTGTTCTCGTAATGTGTGTTCAGGGATATAAGTGGTTTTTTTTACAATGTTTTTTGATAATTGTTTTAACGTTGAAGCCAGGTTATAAGCCAGACTTTGATAAGTTGCCAGAGTTTTGGGGTGTTTATCAAATTTTTGATGAAGTCTGTTATGATCAAAAGAGGTTGATAAAGCCAGTTCTAATATTTCTAATAATGAAACAAAGACTATAAGCATTTTTCGATTCTGGTTTGAAGAAACAGCATTCATCTGTTTCCCAATGAGAACTCTTCGGATATTATGATGTATATCGTTGAGTTCAACCTGCAGATGAAGCTGTTTTTCTAATATTGCTTTTCTGTCGGTATTGCTATTCCATAAATCCCCTCTCAGCTTCAGGTATTTTGCTGTTAGCTTAATACATTCGGCAATCTGTAATTCAGCATAGCGATATGGTTTTATATAATGGAATAATAATGAAATCAGTAAATAAAAAAGTCCTCCCGTAAGTATCAAACCTGAATACTGAATCATTTCCAGTCCTGTATGCATGTGTGCAAATGACAGCGATGCCGATAATAATGCCGAAAAGGATGTAAATGTGGCTCTTTGTCCATACACAGACAGCATTGCCAGAATGAATATCAATAGAGGAAAAAGCGGATAAAAAATAAACGGGAAGGGATAGGTGAGATTAATCAATAAATTGACTCCGGCAACCAAAAAAGCAGTGACAATGATTCCGTTTATTTTGTGTTTTAAACTGCTTGGAATATCGCAGGGATAAGTAAGGAAAGTTCCGAGAGCAAGAGTAAAACCTATTTCAAAATGACCAAAATAAGTACAGACTAATACAGGAATAACAGCAGATATTGTTGCTTTTAATGCATTAGTAAAATAGGTGCTGTCTGTAAATTTTTCTATTTTGGAAATCATGTAAATTTATTTAATACAATGGTAAGTTATAAACGTCTTTGTACGGTTTTATTTGATTTATGCTAGTCTGATTTTACAAAAATATGCTAATTATTATAGCGGGATAAATTGTTATCTGTTTTTTTTACTATTTTTGTGAACCTAAATTATATGGATTTTTCCAGTGTTTATACTGGATATTAATAAAAAAATAATCAAATGATATTACCAATTATAGGATACGGTGACCCTGTTTTGAGAAAAGTAGGAGAGGAACTGACTCCAGATTATCCAAATCTAAAAGAAATTATTGATAACATGTATGAAACCATGTACATGGCCAGCGGTGTAGGTTTAGCTGCAGAGCAGGTGGGACTGCCGATACGTTTGTTTATTATTGATACAACTCCATTTGGTGAAGATGATGACTTAGAAGACAGAGAACAAAAAAAACTGAAAGGTTTCAAAAAGACTTTTATCAATGCCAAAATAATAAAAGAAGAAGGTGATGAATGGGCTTTTAATGAAGGCTGTCTGAGTATTCCGGATGTGCGAGAAGATGTATACAGAAAACCAACCGTTACTATTGAGTATTGTGAGGAAGATTTTGTTATGAAAACTGAAGTTTTTGATGGTTTGATAGCAAGAGTTATTCAGCATGAGTACGATCATATCGAAGGAATTTTATTTACAGATAAAATTTCATCTTTGAAAAAACGCCTGATTCAAGGTAAATTAAAAAACATTACCGAAGGAAAAACATTTCAGGATTACCGAATGAAATTTTTTGCAAAAAAAGGAAGATAATTATAAGTTAGCAGTGTTCAGTTTTTAGTGTTCAGTTAAAAAAATAAATAAAATAAAAAATGAGTTTAGAGAAGATATTATCGATTTCAGGGAAACCAGGTTTATATGTTTTAAAAGTACAGACACGTACAGGTTTTGTTGCAGAATCATTATTGGATGGAAAAAAAGTAACAGTAAGTTTGAAAAGTAATGTAAGTCTGTTGTCTGAAATTTCTATTTATACTTACGAAGGTGAAAAACCTTTGGCTGAAATTATCCAAAACATTGCTAAAAAAGAAAACAATGGACAAACGATTTCTCATAAAGAAGATAACACAGCTTTGCTGACTTACTTTAGAGAAGTATTGCCGGAATATGATGAAGAAAGAGTATATGCTTCAGATGTTAAAAAGATTGTAAGCTGGTACAATACGCTTCAGGCAAAAGGATTGCTTGCTGAAGAAGCTCCTGTTGCGGCCGAAGAAACTGCTCCAGCGGCTGAAGAAGCAGCGGCTGAAAAAGTAAAAGCGCCAGCTAAAAAAGCACCTGCAAAGAAAGCAGCAGCTAAAAAAGAGTAATTTTAAAAGTTATTCAGAATATATTTTAATCCTGTCAAGATGTTTTCCTGACAGGATTTGTTATTTTTACACAAAACCATAACCCGATGAATACAAGAAAAAATCAGCTCCAGGCCTTTGAACGATTATTAGACATAATGGATGATTTGCGTGAAAAATGCCCTTGGGACAAAAAACAGACCATGCAGACTCTTCGTCATCTTACGATAGAAGAAACTTATGAATTGGGCGATGCGATCTTGGATAATGATTTAAATGAAGTAAAAAAAGAACTTGGTGATTTATTACTGCATATTGTTTTTTATGCCAAAATAGGCAGTGAAACGAATGATTTTGATATGTCTGATGTCTGTAATGATATTTGCGAAAAGCTTATTCATCGTCATCCTCATATTTACAGCGATGTTGTGGTTAAAGATGAGGAAGAAGTAAAACAGAATTGGGAAAAATTAAAGCTGAAAGAAGGCAAGAAATCGGTTCTGGAAGGTGTTCCAAGAAGTCTGCCAGCGCTTGTAAAAGCAAGCCGAATTCAGGATAAAGTAAAAGGAGTGGGATTTGATTGGGAAGAGCCGCATCAGGTTTGGGATAAAGTTCAGGAGGAATTACAGGAACTGCAGGCTGAAGTGGCATCAGGCGATCAGGATAAAATGGAATTCGAATTTGGGGATGTCTTATTCTCAATGATTAATTACGCCCGTTTTTTGAATATCAATCCTGAAGATGCATTGGAACGAACCAATAAAAAATTTATCAAACGCTTTCAATATCTGGAAAGCAAAGCCGAAGAATTAGGAAAACCTTTAATGGATATGACTCTCGCCGAAATGGATGTTTTCTGGAACGAAGCGAAAAAGCTTTAATTGTTAATGATAAATGGTTAATTGTTGATTCAAGCAAGAATTAACCATTTATCATCAATTATTCCGCAATTTTTTTCAGCTTCTGAATGTCTTTTAAAACAATTTTTTTACCAACCAATTCAATCAATCCAAGTTTATTAAAATCAGATAATAAACGGATACAGCTTTCGGTTGCAGTACCGATCATACTGGCCAATTCATCTCTGGAAAGCTGAATTTTTAAGGTTTTGTCTGCATTGGTGCCGAAAGTTTCATGTAAATAAATCAAGGTTTCTGCCAAACGTTCTTTTACCGATTTCTGAGCCATATTGACCATGTGATCATCTGCTAATCTCAAATCACCGCAAATCGTTTTCATAACATTCATCGAAAACTGATTGTTTTTATCGAAGAAACCTAATATTTCAGCTTTTGGTATAAAGCAGACCTGCATGTCTTCCAGCGCAACGGCACTTAAGTTTGCGGGTTCATCACTTATCATAGAACGCTGACCTAGTAATTCTCCTTTGGTAACCAATTTAACAATATGATCTTTTCCGTTTGGACTCAATTTTGTTAATTTACAGATACCATCTTTGATGCAGAAAATACCATTCACATTTTCTCCTTCTTCAAAAATGTTTTCTCCTTTTTTGATTGTTCTAGAAGTTTTACATTCTGAAATTCTTATAAGCTCGTCTTTATTTAGTGCCTTTAAAGAGCTAAATTCTCTTACGATACATTGTTCACATTTACTCATAACGAAATTGTATTTTCGATTACAAAGTTATACATTTATATGATAAATATCATTGTTGGGATACAATCAATTTTTGAATTTTGTTTGTTTAAATTACCCCCTTAATTTATGGAGAATAAAAATTGCTTTCATTGTGGTTTAAGTATCGCAATAGAGGAGAAAATTGTCTTTGATGAAAAAGAATTTTGCTGCAGCGGATGTAAAACAGTTTATGAAATTTTCAGTCTGAATGATTTGACTTGTTACTATGATTTTGAGAAGTCACCAGGTGCCACTCCGCAGGATATTAATGGTAAATATGATTTTTTAGATAATGAAAGTATTGTTGCTAAGTTATTAGAGTTTCAGGAAGAGCCAGCAGCTATTGTTTCGCTTAGCATTCCACATATCCATTGCAGTTCCTGTATTTGGATTTTAGAAAATTTACAGAAACTTCAAAAAGGAATAAACACTTCGCAGGTAAATTTTCCAGAAAAGAAAGTCCGAATCAATTATAATTCATCTGATGTTTCTCTAAAAAGCATTGTTCATCTGTTGTGTTCAATAGGTTATGAACCATACATTAGTCTGGAAAATTATGAAACAGGAAAAAGCAGTATCGATAGGAGCCTCACCTATAAGCTGGGTGTTGCTTTCTTTTGCTTTGGTAATATTATGCTGCTTTCTTTTCCAGAATATTTTGAGGTAAAGGAGTATTGGCTGGATAATTACCGGCCTTTCTTCAGATGGTTAATTTTTGCGCTGTCTTTGCCATCCTTTTTATATTCGGCAAGCGGGTATTATGTTTCGGCTGTTAAAAGCATTAAATCTAAAATGCTGAATATTGACATTCCTATTGCTCTGGGAATTGTCGTGATGTTTGTACGCAGTACCTTTGATATTGTAATGGATTATGGTTCGGGTTTCTTTGATAGTTTAACCGGTTTGATTTTTTTTATGCTGTTAGGGAAAATGTTCCAAATCAAGACTTATAGTTTTCTTAGCTTCGAAAGAGATTTCAAATCGTATTTCCCAATTGCCATTACCAAAATAAACCGAGATGCCAGCGAAGAAAGCATTCCTGTTTATGAAATTGAAAAAGGGAACAGATTATTAATCCGCAACCAAGAATTAATTCCTGTGGACGGAATTTTGATATCCGATAAAGCCGAAATCGATTATAGTTTTGTTACCGGCGAAGCAGTTCCGATAACTAAGAAATCGGGAGATAAAGTTTTTGCCGGCGGAAAACAGATTGGGAAAGTTATTGAAATGGAAGTACTGCATTCAGTTTCCCAAAGTTATCTGACGCAGTTGTGGAGCAATGATGTTTTTCAGAAAAAAGTTGAGCAGCAACACAAAACAATTACAGATAGTATCAGCCGTTATTTTACGCCTATTCTTCTGCTGATAGCCTTCGCAGGATTTGGATATTGGATATTTTTTGATGCTAATACAGCTTTTAATGTTTTCACGGCGGTACTGATCGTGGCGTGTCCTTGCGCATTGGCATTGACAGTTCCTTTCACAATGGGGAATATGTTGCGGATTTTTGGAAATAAATATTTTTATCTCAAAAATGCTTTAGTGATTGAACAGCTGGCGAAAATTGATACCATTGTTTTTGATAAAACGGGAACAATAACTACAAATTCAAAATCGAATATTTCCTATGAAGGCAAAATACTTGATGAGACCAATTTATCAATATTAAAAAGTGTTCTTCGTGCCTCTAATCATCCATTGAGCCGAATGCTGTATGATTTTCTCCCTGAAATAAAAAGACTCCAATTAGATGCCTTCGAAGAAATAACAGGAAAAGGAATTCAGGCTGTGGCTGGAGGCGTTTCTATACAAATGGGATCAGCTAATTTTATCGGTGAAAAAGGACAAAGCGAAGTGCAGCAAACCTCTGTTCATGTAAAAATAGGAGAAGAGTATTTTGGGAAATATGTTTTTAATAATCAATACAGGGAAGGATTGTCCGATCTTTTTGAAAAATTAAGTTCGCAGTACCAGCTGAAAGTTTTGTCAGGGGATAATGAAGGAGAGCGCAGTCTGTTGGAAACAATTCTGCCAAAAGGCACCGAAATGATTTTTAATCAAAAACCAGAGCAGAAACTTGAGTTTATAAAAGCTTTGCAGGATCAGGGTAAAAATGTCATGATGGTTGGCGATGGGCTGAATGATGCCGGAGCTTTGGCACAAAGTAACGTTGGTATTTCCATATCCGAAAATGTGAATGTTTTCTCTCCAGCCTGCGACGCTATATTGGATGCGAAGGAATTTAAAAAACTGCATTATTTTTTAAAATTGTCCCAAAAATCCATTTCGACGATAAAAATGAGTTTTACACTGTCTCTTTTGTACAATGTCGTTGGACTTTCGTTTGCTATCACAGGTAACCTCTTGCCGTTAGTTGCAGCAATCATTATGCCGCTGAGTACCATTACTATAGTGAGCTTTGTTACTGTAATGAGTAATTACTATTCGCGAAAAATAAAATAAAACAATTACGTATTTATGTGAATTTTTTTCATAATTTTAACATATTAGATTAAATATGATAATTGTCATTTTTTATAAAAACGGATAAATATAATTTTGTCAACTTAATATTTAAGTTTATGAGCGTTATCTATTTATTAATTGCCATTAGTATTTTTGTCGCTATTGGATTTTTCATTGCTTTTGTTTTTGCAGTAAAATCAGGTCAGTACGATGATGATTATACTCCGTCTGTCAGAATGCTTTTTGACGATGAATTAATAAAATCTTCCCAAAATAAATCTAAAATTAAAAGCTAAACTCCTCTTTAATCTTTAATGGTTAAAGGCTATTTTTTACAACCTTAAAAACAATTACAAATATGGAAATGGAACAATTTTATTATGACAACAAAATTGTAAAGAAGTTCATTTATGCGACCATACTTTTTGGAGTAGTGGGAATGTTAGTAGGTCTTATATTGGCTACGATGTTCCTTTTTCCAAATATGACCGATGGTATTTCATGGTTAAGTTTTGGAAGATTGAGACCTTTACATACCAATGCCGTAATTTTTGCCTTTGTTGGTAATGCGATGTTTGCGGGTGTTTATTATTCGCTGCAAAGGCTGTTAAAAGCCAGAATGTACAGTGATTTCTTGAGCAACCTGAATTTTTGGGGATGGCAGTTAATAATTGTCGCCGCTGCTATTTCACTTCCGTTGGGATACACTTCCTCAAAAGAATATGCCGAATTGGAATGGCCTATTGACATTGCGATTGCTTTAATCTGGGTAGCTTTTGGGATTAACATGATTGGTACAATGCTCAAAAGAAGAGAGCGTCATTTATATGTTGCCATTTGGTTTTACTTAGCTACATTTATTACAGTTGCCGTACTTCATATTTTTAATAGTTTGGAGTTACCGATTTCTGCTATGAAAAGTTATTCTGTTTATGCAGGAGTGCAGGATGCTTTGGTGCAGTGGTGGTATGGTCATAATGCAGTTGCTTTCTTCCTGACAACACCATTTTTGGGACTGATGTATTATTTTGTGCCAAAGGTTGCTAATCGTCCTGTTTATTCTTATAGATTGTCTATTATCCATTTTTGGTCGTTAATATTTTTATATATCTGGGCTGGACCTCACCATTTATTATACTCAGCTTTGCCAACTTGGGCTCAGAACTTAGGAGTTGTATTCTCAGTAATGCTGATAGCTCCATCTTGGGGAGGTATGATTAACGGACTTCTTACTCTGAGAGGAGTTTGGGACAGAGTACGTGAAGAGCCGGTTTTGAAGTTTTTTGTTGTTGCAATGACAGGTTACGGGATGGCAACTTTTGAAGGACCAATGCTTTCTCTTAAAAATGTAAATGCAATAGCGCATTATACCGATTGGATTATTGCTCACGTTCACGTTGGAGCATTGGCTTGGAATGGTTTTATGGCTTTCGGTATCATTTATTGGCTGATTCCAAGGATGACAAAAACTACTTTATATTCTACTAAACTGGCTAATTTCCATTTCTGGGCTGGAACACTGGGGATTATTTTATACGCATTGCCATTATATCTAGCAGGTTTCCTTCAGGCTTCAATGTGGAAGCAGTTTAATCCTGACGGAACCTTAACTTATGGTAACTTCCTTGAAACAGTTACTCAGATTATGCCAATGTATTGGATGAGAGCTATAGGCGGATCTCTTTATTTATTAGGAATGCTTACATTAGTTTATAATATTATCCAAACAGTTAGAGCTGGTGAAGAAGTTGAGGATGAATTAGCAGAAGCTCCAGCTTTACAATCTATTAGTTCAGGAAGACTTAGAGGAGAAAAATACCATTCCTGGCTGGAAAGAAAACCAATCAAAATGGCAGTGTTCGCGACAATCGCAATATTAATTGGAGGAATTATACAGATTGTGCCAACGATTATGGTGAAGTCTAATATACCGACAATTACAAGTGTTAAGCCTTATACACCTTTGGAACTGGAAGGGCGTGATTTATACATTCGTGAAGGCTGTGTGGGCTGTCACTCACAATCGGTTCGTCCGTTTAGAAGTGAAGTAGAGCGTTATGGACCGCAGTCCAAAGCGGGAGAATTTGTGTATGATCATCCATTTTTATGGGGATCAAAACGTACTGGTCCCGATTTGTTAAGAGTTGGAGGAAAATATAATGACAACTGGCATTTCAATCACTTTTGGAGTCCGCAGAGTATTTCAGCTGGTTCTATTATGCCTAGCTATAAATGGCTGTTTGATAATAAAGCAATGGACATTTCAATGACCGAAAAGAAAATGAAAGCTATGGTTACCCTTGGAGTTCCTTATACCGAAGCTCAAGTTTCAAATGGATTGAAAGATTTAAGAGCACAGGCAATTGCCATTGAAGAAAGTCTAAAAAATGATCCTGATTTTGTAAAAAGTTATGAGGACAGCAAGAAAAAAGCTCTGGCAAAAGGTGAAAAATTTGTTCCAATGAACGAAAGAGAAATTGTGGCCTTGATTGCTTACATTCAAAGACTGGGAACTGATATTAAAGTGAAAGAATAATTAAAAGTAAACGTTATGTTTGAGCAAATAAAACACAATATGGAAACCATTGCAGGTGTTGCCATATTTCCTATACTATCGTTGCTGATTTTCTTTTTCTTTTTTATTGGTTTAGGACTTTGGGTTTACTCCTATAAAAAAGAAACTATAGACGAAATAAGCCAAATCCCGCTAGAAGACTAATTGTACAATTTCAAAATAATAAATGATGAAAAAATTAATTCCATCTTATCTAAGAGTCCTTTTTATATTTTTTGCTGCTTTTGGGCTGCTGGAATATCTAATTGATTCCGGAAATAGGCCAGCATTTATAAAATATCCTATGGTTGCTGTCTTTTTGTTTGTGCTGCTTTTCCTTTTGATTGCAATCGAAATAACATTATCAGCAGTTGATAAAATTAGTTATCTGCTGCTGTCGGCCGAAGAGAAAGAAAAGATTGCGCAGCAGGAAGCTTTGGGGACACAAGAAGATAATTGGTATAAAAAAATAGTAAACAGTTTTACTAAATCTTCTTCTGTTGAAGATGAAAAACAATTATTGATGGACCATGATTATGACGGAATCAAGGAGCTGGATAACAATTTACCGCCATGGTGGGTATATTTATTCTACGCTTGTATTGTTTTTGCTGCAGTATATTTGGTTCGTTATGAGATTATGGGAGCTCCAGATCAGGAAGCCGAATTGAAAGCTGAAGTAGATCAGGCCAAAATTGAAGTAGCCGAATATATGAAAACGGCACCTGATTTAATGGATGAAAAAACAGTAACTTTACTAACTGATCCTGCCGATTTGGATAAAGGAAAAGCAATTTTTCAGACTAATTGTGTGGCTTGCCACCGAGCTGATGCAGGAGGGCAGATTGGACCAAATTTAACCGATGATCATTGGATTTTGGGTGGCGGCATCAAGAATTTATTTCACACTATAACTAATGGAGGCCGAGACGGTAAAGGGATGATTGCCTGGAAAGGTACTTTGAAACCAAAAGAAATTCAGGCGGTTGCCAGTTATGTAATTTCTTTAAGAGGAAGTAATCCGAAAGATCCAAAAGCACCAGACGGTGATATATGGGTAGAAGACGGAGCACCGGCAGCTGCTTCTGCAGCACCTGCAGCAGACAGTACTCAAGTAAAATAATAATAATTTATAAAAAAAAAGAGCTTTGTCAAAATTCATTACTTTGAGAAAGCTCTTTTTTAGTATTTAAAAACAAAAAAATGTCAAGTAAACTGGACGAATCTTTCAGAGATACCATCGGGACTGTCGATAAGGAAGGCCATAGAAAATACATTTATCCCAAAAAACCATCTGGTAAGTTTTACGATTACAGAAAATGGGTCAGTTATTTTTTATTGATTGTTCTTATTGTGAATCCGTTTATAAAAATTAACGGAAACCAGTTCATGATGTTCAATGTTTTGGAACGCCGTTTTAATATTTTCAGCTTTCCTTTCTGGCCGCAGGACTTTTATATTTTTGTTCTGTTTATGGTAATTGGTGTTGTATTTGTTATTTTATTCACGGTTATTTTTGGTCGGATTTTTTGCGGATGGATTTGTCCGCAGACTATTTTTATGGAAATGGTTTTTCGCCGGGTCGAATATTGGATAGAAGGAGATAGAGGAGCACAGATTCGATTAGAAAAGCAGGAATGGAATGCTGAAAAAATAAGAAAGAAAGCTTTAAAATGGTCTGTTTTTCTTTTGATTTCATTTCTAATTGCCAATGTGTTTTTGGCATATCTTATCGGAAGTGACGAATTATTTCGTTTGATTGAAGATGGACCTTTGGCACATTCGAGCAGTTTTATTTCGCTATTGATTTTTACAGGAGTTTTTTATTTTGTTTTTGCCTGGTTTAGAGAACAAGTCTGTATTATTGCCTGTCCTTACGGAAGGCTTCAGGGTGTTTTATTGGATAAAAAATCAATAAACGTGGCTTATGATTTTGTTCGCGGAGAAAAAGAAGCTGGCAGAGCCAAATTTAATAAACAAGAAGACCGGGCTGCTTCGGGAAAAGGCGATTGTATCGATTGTAAACAATGTGTGCATGTTTGCCCGACAGGAATTGATATCCGTAATGGAGTGCAGCTGGAATGTATAAACTGCACGGCCTGTATTGATGAATGCGATACTATAATGGAGGGGGTAGGATTGCCGAAAGGACTTATCCGTTATGCTTCGGAAGATGAAATAGAAACCAAAGCTAAGTTCAAATTTACTGCCAGAATGAAAGGTTACACGGCAATTTTGGTGATATTGGTTGGTGTGCTTACTGGGTTACTATTTTTAAGAACCGAAGTAGAAGCTACTGTTTTGAGACTGCCGGGACAATTATATCAGCATAAAGGAGATAATATTAGTAACATATATACTTTTAAAATTATCAATAAAACCAATCATGATATCCAAGACATGAATTTTAGATTGGTTGGAATTAAGGGAACGTTGAAAGTAGTTGGAGTTCAGGAGTTAAAAGTTCCTAAGCACGGAATGTCTAGCGGAACCATGTTTATTGAGATTAACCGATTTTTGCTGGAAAGTGACAGAACCAAATTAGAGATCGATCTTTATGAAGGAGATAAAAAAATAGAAACAACTTATACTAATTTTTTAAGTCCGAGGAGTTTTGACTAGGTTTGGCTTATTTTAAAAATAGTTATTGAAATAATATTAAAAATAGTAATAATGAAAATTAATTGGGGAACTTATATTGTAATTGCATTTGCATTGTTTATCAGTTTTATTATGTATTTTGTTTTAAAAGTTCAGTCCGACAGCAAGTATGATAATGACCTGGTTGTGGAAGAATATTACAAGCATGATGTTCATTTTCAGGACGAAATGGCACGTATTCAAAATGCTCATGATTTAAAAGAAAAACCTGTAATTACTTTAGATACAAAAGGTGTAACGGTTTCTTTTCCGGCAGTTTTTTCGCCAAAGGATATCAAAGGAACAGTTGCTTTATATAGAGCTTCCAACAAGAAATTTGATTTTCAGACACCCCTTTCGTTTACAGATTCGGCTTCGCTGTTTATACCTAAAGATAAGTTTGTTGGCGGCGAATGGTACATTAATATGGAATGGAAATATCAAGGAAAGTCCTATCTGACCAAGGAAAAAATTTATATTAAATAGAATTAAGAAAATAGATAAAAGAGGATAGAATGAAGAAATTGAGGAGAACCAGATTTAGTTTTTAAATTCTTCTTCCCAAATCTGCAATCTAAAGTCTAAAATCTGCAATCTCAAATCACAATGCTTTACACCGCTTTTTTATTTGGTTTAATCAGTAGTTTTCACTGCGTAGGAATGTGCGGGCCTATCGCTATGATGCTGCCTGTGGAGCGAAATAATCCTGCCAAAAAAGTAATTCAGATTATCACATATCACTTTGGAAGGCTTACAGCTTACGGAAGTATTGGTTTACTTTTTGGGCTGTTGGGAAGAGGTTTGTTTTTGGCTGGAATACAGCAGCAGTTATCTATTTTTATTGGTGTTGTAATGATTTTGGTGATTTTAACTCCCGAAAAGATTTTTTCTAAATATAATTTTTCGAAACCCGTGTACGGCTGGATTTCAAAAATCAAGCAAAATCTGGGCAGTCATTTCAAAAATAAAAGCTTCAAATCTCTTTTTATCATCGGGCTGCTGAATGGTTTTCTGCCGTGTGGAATGGTTTATGTAGCTTTGTTTGGAGCAATAGCCATGCAGAGTGCCGGTTTTGGAGTTTTGTATATGCTGCTTTTTGGATTAGGAACAGTGCCATTGATGAGTTTAGTGGTTTATATCAATTCGTTTCTCACTGTTTCTATTCGTAATAGGATTCAAAAAGTGATTCCGTATGTGGGAGTAGCAATTGGCATATTATTTATTTTGAGAGGACTTGGACTTGGAATTCCTTATGTTTCTCCTTCGAATATGAGTTTGTTTGTAAAGGAAAGAGCCAATTGCCATTAATTGGTTTTGCAAAAAACGTTTTCTATTTTAAAGGGATTTAGAAAATTACATTTTGTTAAATTTGACGAATAGTAAACTTTATATTCAGGCTGAAAATTGAGTTGACTAAATATAATTGAGTGAATTAGCAACCAAATTTGAGCATCTTATGAAGTCTTTTGCAGAAATTGATATTGAAAATAACGGGAATTATCTAAAATTACTTTCAGCAGTTTCAAAACTTTCGGATCTTTTCAGCGAAAGTGCTGTTCCTTTCATTAATTATCGGGTTGCGGAGAATATTTTTTGCAGAAGTTTTAATGCAGGAAATCTTTCCCGGTCTGATACTGCTTTTGATGCTAATTATAATTCACTTGGTGTCGGTCTCAAAACTTTTGTCTGTAACAGCAATTCCAGTACCGAAAAAGTGGCAGAATTCAATTCTTTATCAAGAACTTTAAAAGATTTTAAAGGAAAAGAACTTGCTTTAAAGCTTGGTGAGTTCAGAAATGACAGAATAAATTTGGCAAATCGTGTTTATAATATTGAGAATTCCCTATATCATATTGTTGCCCGCAGAGAAAAAGAATTATTGCTTTTTGAAACCGATTATAATAGTATTGATACTGCCAATATTCATTCAGTAAAGGATACTAAAACGAGTCTGCAGTTTGAAGACGGACATAATCTGTATACTTTCAATTATTCAAAAAGTACGCTTTTTAGAAAATTTATTATTTCGCCAAATGCCTTTCATCTGCCAATTGATATAATCGAAGATCCTTATTCTTTACTGCTTGAATTATTTGAAGAAAATAAGAATTTAAAAACAGCTTCAGACAAACTTGTAAAAGGCGAAAATTATGTAATTCTACCTCTTTATGGCATTTTCAAAGGGGAAAAATTCATTTTTGAAAGAAGCGGTTTAAATCAATGGAATGCGAATGGAAGAAAAAGAGATTTTGGAGAAATTTACATTCCGATTCCTGCTGAATTAAATAAAAAATATCCAGATTTCTTTCCTAAACGGGATCAGGATTTTAATTTGCAGATTCCTACAGGTGAAATTTTTACTGCAAAAGTCTGTCAGGAAAATTCAAAAGCCTTAATGACAAATCCGAATAAAGCTTTGTCTGACTGGCTTCTCCGAAGAGTTTTGCAGCTTAAGGAAGGAGAATTGGCGACAATTGAAAAATTTGATAAATTAGGTTTTGACAGTGTTATTATTACGAAAGATGAAAATAGCGATTTCAAAATTGACATTATGAAAACGGATGCTTTCACTGAATTCAATTCCACAGCCATATAGATTCATATAAGAGCAAATATATAAAAACTGTCTGCGGAGATTCCTTATTTTGCGTGAGGGATGGCAGTGGAGCTCTTTTTTAGAGAGGCTTTTTTCGGCCTCTCTAAAAAAAGCGGGAACGTACAGCCCGGCCTGCAGTCTCGTCTTTTTTCGGACGAGACGGAAGGACACGCCCAAAGAGCTTTAAAAAAAGATGAATTTAATAATTAAGATGGTACTTTAGAGGATTAATTTATCCTTATGTCTTTTTTTAAATTGTCATTGAAAACAATGCTGTTTCTGGTGCTTTTCTTTTTAATCTTAAATCAAATGCCATACAGATGTTGCGTACATATGGTTTTCCTTCTTCGGTCACAATGATTTTATTTTTTTCTATAACCAGCAGACCGTCAATTTCCATTTCTTTCAGCTGCATTATAATCTCGGGGATTTCAGGAACATAATTTGCTGCATCCTCCCAGCTGGTTTCAAATTGGCACATCAGATTCAGAATGTGTTTTCTGACGATTAAATCTTCAGCAGATAATAGATGTCCTCTGTAAACAGGTAATTCGTCTGATTCCAATATTTTGTAATATTCTTCTATAGTTTTGACGTTTTGCGCAAAACTGTACCAGCTGTCGCTTATGGATGAAACGCCCAGTCCAATCATCAGCTGGGTTTTTGAAGAGCTGTAACCCATAAAGTTTCGGTGCAGTTTTTTAGTATCAAATGATTTATACAGACTGTCAGATTTTAATGCAAAATGATCCATTCCAATCTCATAATATTCATTTTCAAAGAGCAGTTCTTTTCCAACTTCGTATAGTTTTCTTTTGGCATCGTCTTTTGGAATGTCTTCGTCATGAAATCCGCGCTGTCCGTTTCCTTTTATCCACGGTACATGGGCATAACTATAGAATGCTAATCGATCAGGCTGTAGTGAATTGGTTTTTTCGATTGTATCCACTATGTTTGTAATTTCCTGAAATGGCAGGCCAAAGATTATATCATGACCGATGGAAGTATATCCTATTTTTTTTGCCCAAAAAGTAACTTTGGCCACATTATGGAAAGGCTGAATTCGGTGGATCGCTTTTTGTATTTTTTCGGAATAATCCTGAACGCCAAAACTCACTCTTCTAAAACCTAAATCATATAATTTCTGCAGATGGGCAAGAGTCGTGTTATTTGGATGTCCCTCAAAACTAAATTCATATCCTTCGGCTTTTTCGGCTTGTGAAAATATCCCGTTTATTAGGTTTTCAAGGCTTTCTATTGAGAAAAATGTAGGTGTTCCCCCGCCTAAATGAATTTCTTTAATTTTTGGTTTTTTATCTAAAATTTCACAGTAAAGTGTCCATTCTTTTAAAACTGCTTCAATATATGGGTTTTCGACATTGTGATTTTTGGTGATACGTTTATTACAGCCGCAAAATGTGCATAGACTTTCGCAGAAAGGAAGGTGAATATATAAACTGATACCCTCTGTACTGTTGCTTTCCAGAAAAGATTTTTTTAGGGTCTGAAGCCAAATTTCTTTTGTAAATCCTGACTCATCCCAATAAGGAACCGTAGGATAGCTTGTGTAACGAGGCCCAGGTACATTGTATTTTTGAATTAGTGAGGTTTTCATAATTTCGCATTTAATGTAAATGACAAAATTAGGCTGACTTTTTAATGATTAAAATGATAATTGTCATATTTTGTTTGTAGTTATTTATTGACAAAGAGGCTCGTGTGAGCCTCTTTACTGTTTTTTATAGTGTATCATTGATTAAACCAACCCATTTTTTTGCCAGTTTGTGGTCTTCAAACAGACAATTAAAATCAAGATAATGATTCTCGATATTATAAATTGGAATCATTTCTTTTTTCATAGTGTTTTTATGAACGAGTTCTATTTCAACTTTTTCGATGGTGCCTAATTTGCTTCGGGTAGTTTCAATTAGGTTACAGAGTATAATATCTTTTAAGTTAACGAAATATGCAGTTTCTTTTTTATAACTGAAATCAATGAAAAGGAAACCTTTGTTCTTTTTATCTAACGACAGGATTTTTTTGTTCTGTGTTTCGGATAATTCAAAGTCGTAATGATTGTTTTGGCTGTATTGTTTCTTTATCTCTTTAATTTTGGCTCTGTTCGTTATATTGGAACGGAAGACTAATGTTATCGGGATGCCTATTAAAATTGTAATTATAAGGCCTATTATGGTTACTGATGTGTCCATTTTTTAATTTTTTTGTGATTAGATATAATGATTTATTTCCTTGATTCGGAAAGAATCAGGAAAAAACAAAAAGCCGTTATTGGCTTTTATAAACCGCAATTATGAGATTTAATCACCAAAAATAATGGAAGGGAAAAAGTAAAATCGAGACTTTTGAGCATCTGTCGATGTCTTGATTTGATAGAATTATTTTGAGGTTATTTTCTTTGAGATTAGAAAATAATGGGAGTAAAGTATTGCTGTCGTTTATGTCAACAGGAATACGGCTGTTAGATTTTAGCTCAGGAGTTCCTCTTTCTATACTTGGCTGAACGAAATGAGAAACACTTAAACTTTCTTTGTTAATGTCAGTACTGCTTTCCTTTTGAAAAGAAATTATAGTATCGTGATTTGCGCTGTGTGCAAATGCGAACTGGAGTAAGAGCCCAATAAATACGATAAATTTCCAAAAAATCTTCATACTGCAAAAATAGATAATTGGCTTTTGATCAGCGGAGTGTATTGTGGTAAATGAAAGTTAAAATTGCATGTTTTTATTAAAAAAGCCTCAAAATTATAGGTTTGAGGCTTAGTAAAGTATTGTTATTTTTGAATTTTATTCCTGATTCAAATTTCTCAATTGTTTTAGTTTTTCTTTCCAGACATCAAGGCTTTCTTTGTGAATAGCTATGTTTTTTCGAACCTCTAATACTATTGAATTTTCTTTTTTTGAATTTTTTGTATTTGCAAAAAACTGAATGTTATTTTCTAATTGGAAAATTTCATTTTGTACTTCCTCGATTTTACGCATTAGGAAAATTTTCTCATTATCGAGTTTTCTGGTGTCGTTGCTTTCAGAAAGATTCTCCATTCTGTTGGAGAAACGCATGATTTCAGTATCTTTTTTGCTTAAGCTTAATTTTTCGAATAAAGCGTCAAGGATTTTGTTGAATTTTCCTTCGATATGTCTTCTTGGGAAAGGAACTTTACCAAAGTTTTTCCAAGTTTCGATATGCAGTTTGATAGCGTCCAGATCGGTTTTGTGATCACCGGTCAATTGGAATTCTCTCAGTGTTTCCAAATAGGCTTTCTTTTTGTCAAAAGCTTCAACTTCGTCAGCGTTTTCAACGTTTTTATGTTCTTTTAGCTTGTCGAAATAATGGTTACATGCTTCTCTGAATTCATTCCAGATTTTATCTGAATATTTTCTAGGAACATGACCGATTTTTTTCCAGTCTTCCTGAATCTGCTTCATGATAGGAGTTGTGCTTGCAAAATCAACACTTTCCTGCAATTCTTTGGCTTTTTTAACCAAAGCTATTTTTTTATTCAGATTGTCGTTTTGGTCTTTTTTGATGTCTTTGTAGAAAGAATTTTTGAAACTGTTGAAATTTCTAACTGCAGTTTTAAAAGCAGCCCAAGTGGCTTCATTTACATCAGATGGAACTTTTCCGGCTGAGAAAAACTCAGAACGCAATGCTTCTACTTTTTCAATCTGTGCCAGCCATTGTGAATGGGCATTCACTTTTTCGGTAGCTAAAACTTCAATTTTGGCAATGATTTCTTTTTTCTTTTCTAAGTTTTCAAGCTCAGTTCCTCTTAAGTTTTCAAACAAAATTTCACGTTTGTCGTGCATTTTTTTTGTGAGTTCACTGAATTGGTTCCAGATTTCATCACGGTGTTCTCTAGAAACAGGACCAATATCTTCTTTCCAGATCCGGTGTAAATCCTGTAATTCTCTAAAAGCTTTATTGATATCTGCTTCTTTAAGCAGTTCTTCAACACGGGCAACAATTTTTTGTTTTTGTTCCAAATTGTATTTGAAATCAATATCTCTTGCTTCTCTGTCTAAGTGCAGATAGTCATAAAAATTCTCAACATGAAAATGATAATTATTCCAAACGTGGTTGTATTTGTCTTTTGGGATAGATCCTGCATTTTTCCAGCGGTCTCTTAACTCATTAAAATGATTTAAAGTGTCTTTGATGTTGGCCTGCGGATTGATTAATTCTTTTAATTCCTCTACAATAGCCAGTCGGACTTCCAAGTTGGATTTTAAATTGGATTGTAAGCTCTTGAAATGAGTATTTTTATTGTCTTTGTAAATCGTGTAATATTGATCAAATTTTGATTTTAGTGGAAAATGATATTGAAATTCTTCATTAGGGTCTTGATTTTCCTGATTGAATTCTTCTCTTTTTTCTTCGATTAGATGGTTGTATTTGGCCAAAAATGCTTTACGGATTTCCTCAACATGTTCTTTAATAGACATTACTTTTTCATTTGTAACTAAATTTTTCAATTCGTCTACAAGTTTGTCCATTGGCAATGCTTCATAATCCAGCATTGGTATGTCATGGCGTTCTTTTAACGTTTCATCTTCGCTTTCTTCAGCATTGGTCTCGGCAATAGCGTCAAGTACGTTTTGTTTTTCATCAGCTGTACTTTCACTTGATGTTACTGGCTCAGAAACTGGTTTTACAGTATTTTCCTCTGCCACAGCATCATTGATTTCATTTTCTGCATCCACAGAAACTTCTGATAGAACTGCTTCCTGCAATTCATTAGCTGTTTTTCCGTCTGTCTCATTTTCTTGAATTGACAGGTTATCGTTCTTTTCTTCTAACATTTTTGTGAATGTTTAAGGTTTTTATTTTTTGAATGCGAAAGATACTAAAGGTGCGCCACAATACAAAATAAAACTTCGGTTTATAGCTTTTTTGCTAGGAAAAATAGCTCAATTTATTTGAGGGTAGAATGCTTTATAGTTTTGCTGAGGTGTTTTTTTGAATTTTTGAAGAAAGTAAGGAATGTGTAAGTATTTGAATTGTTTCGAAAAAAAAGTCCCACCGAAGCAGGACTAAAGACGAATCTACGGCATATAGCCTTATTGTGATAAGATTAAAGATTAGAATTGTTTTAATCTGTTGTAAATGTATGTAAAAAAGAATTATAAGGCAATGAGGAAAACCGTAAATAGATTAAATTTTTTTATAGTAAATTCCGTGCAGATTAAATTTAAGAAATATGGCAAAGATTTTAGGATTAGATTTAGGGACGAATTCGATTGGGTGGGCGATTGTGGATGATATTAATAATAAAATAATTGATTCTGGAGTAAGAATTTTTCCTGAAGGAGTTGTTGCAAAAACAATTGGACAGGGAGAAAAAGAAGAAAGTAAAAATGCAAGTAGAAGAAATAGCAGACAACAGAGACGTGGTTTTTATCGAAAAAGATTACGTAAAATTAAATTATTAAGAACGCTTATTAATTTAGAGATGTGTCCTTTATCGCATTCAGAACTTGATGTTTGGAGTAAATGGGATAAACAAAAAAAGAAAGAAGGGAGAATGGCTCCTGAAATCTATTTACCAGAAAATCATCCTTATTGTCTATGGTTGAAACAAAACCCATATTTGTTAAGGGATAAAGCTCTAAATGAGGATTTAACTCTTCAGGAATTTGGCAGAGTGTTGTATCATTTAATTCAAAGAAGAGGTTTTTTGAGCAACCGTAAAGGAAAAGATGATGGAAAAATTTATAAGGGAAAAGATGGTGTAAAAGGTATTGAGGACACTCAAAAAGAATTACAAAATTCAACGTTGGGAAAATATTTGTTCGATATTTTGCCAAAAGATGGAGAACCTTTTAAAGTAATTCAAGATGAAAATGGAAATGAATTGCGGGTTCGTTCAAGATATACTTTGAGAGATATGTATGTAGCCGAATTTGAAGCAATATGGAATAGACAAGCTATTAATTTGGGGCTTGATACTATTGAATATACTAATGAGAAAAAGATATTGTTGAAGGGAGGTCTAAAAAATAAAAGAAACAACAGTAAGATTGGGCATTTAAAAAAGATTAAAGGAGCAGAAAATGTAGAAGTTATCGAATTGATTGATGAATTATCGACTAATGATAAGCAAAAGTATTTGTTAAAAATTAAAGCTAAACTTCCTTTAAAAGAATTTTTGGCAGGGAAAATTGAAAAAAATGAGGAGGGAGATTTGAAATTTAAAAGTAATGAAAGTGTTTTGTTTTGGCAAAGACCCTTGCGTTCTCAAAAAGGACTTCTAGCTAAATGCAGGTTTGAACCCGATTTGAAAGACGAAAATGGTAAATTCATACAAAAGGGTAAAACACCTTGCCATTTATCACATCCTTTGTATGAAGAGTATCGAGCTTTGCAATACATCAATAATATTGAATATGGTAAAAAGCAACGATTGGAAGAATCACAGCGTTTGCAAGTGTTAGAATTAATCAACTCTAAAGACAAGAAATTTGATTTTATCGAAATAAAAAAGAAATTGAAATTAGAGTATGAAACATTTAATTATGCAGACGATTTTCCAGTTGTAGGGAATTATACAACAAAACATCTAAATTCATTATTTCCAAAAGCAATACTTGACAAAGAATATATAATAACGGTTAATGAGCAAGAGACAATAGAATATGGTTATGAGCGTATTTGGCATTTGCTTCATTATTGTGATGATAATGATTTGTTGCTTGATAAACTTCAGGATAGTTATGGATTGTCTGAAGCTGAAAAAGAAAAGGTTTCTAAAATAAATTTAAAAGAAGATTATTCCAATGTTTCCCTTAAAGCTATAAAAAACATTTTGCCTTATCTCAAAAAAGGATTGCATTTAAGTGATGCTGTTATTTTGGGTGGTGTTAGAAATGCTTTTGGCAAAAAATGGGAGCTATATAAAAATGACCATATCGAATTAGAAAAAGATTTGTTGAAAATAAATCACGAAAAGTCCAATAAAGAAGGGGAAGCTATTGAAAAAATTAAAGTCTATTTAATCGAAAATAAATATGGATTTGTTGCGAATGATATTCGATTTAAAAAAATGTATCATCATAGTCAAGAGGTCCTTAAAGTAGAAGAAAAAGATAAAATAGATACTGTCCAAAATTTGAGAAATCCAATTGTTCAACAAGGAGTTAATGAAACAAGACGACTAGTCAATGAATTGATTGCTCAACAAGGAAAGTTTGATCAAATTAGAGTTGAACTCGGTCGAGATTTAAAAAATAGTAAAACCAAACGTGAAGAATTAGGATACAAAATAAGAGAAAACGATAAGAAAAATGAAAAAGCAAAAGAATTATTGATTGAATTTGGTTTACGACAAAGTAGAGAAAACATCCAAAAAGTATTGTTGTATCAAGAAATGCCAATTTCTGTTTGCCCTTATACCAATAAGACGATAAATATTTCAGATGTGTTAGGTAAGGGAAATAAATTTCAAATCGAGCATATCATTCCAAAATCAATTTCTTTGGACGATAGTTTTGCAAATAAAACATTGTGTGATTCAAAATTTAATGGTTTAAAAGGAAATAGAACGCCTCACGATTTTTATGAAATCAATAAAGATCCAAATCTTTGGGGAGGTGCTAAATCGTGGGAAGAAATCGAGCGACGTGCTTTTAAAGTTTTACCCTATCCAAAAGCAAAACGATTTGTATCGAAAACAAAATTTGAAACCAATGATTTTATACAACGTCAATTAAACGACACTCGTTATATAAGCAAGAAAACAAGTGAAATTCTTTCGCAAGTGTGTTCAGATGTTCGCGTGATGCCAGGAAGTTTAACTGCGGAATTGAGACGACTTTGGGGCTTGAATAATATTTTGCAACCCATTATGACGGTGGATATTCCAAATTTACACATTGAAGAAAACAAGCACATACCTCATTATGTTGTTTTAGACAATGATAAAAAACCTATTTTGTCACAACGAATTTATTTTGATAAACCAACCACAAAAGAAAATGAAACACTTTTGTCTGGAAGTATTGAAAAAGGAGTTTTCAAATCTAAAGAGCAGTATGTCAAATTTCAAGTAGATGTGCCAGATTTAGCAAATGGCGATTATTGGGCAAAATTAGTTTTGTCCAATCCAAAAAACATTGTTCAAGTATTTAAGGATAAACCAAACACTTTAGAAAATGAAATAGTTTTAAGAGGTAAGATTGAAAAGGAAAAATTCAAGAATGATGGATTGAATGCTATAAATGTAAATATTAAAGAAAACGGAACTTATTGGACTACTTTTTCTATTGTTAAAAAAGATTTTATAAAACCTACTAAAGAAGACCAACCCAAGAAAAACGGAAAACAAATTTTACTTTTTGGGGAAGTAAAAGACGGTCTTTTTTCCTCGTACATTTATGACTGTGAAGCAGAAATTGAAGACGGGAAATATTGGCTCATTATAGATGTAGATTTTGAAAAGGTTACTTTTGAAAAAGCTTTAAACGAAAAACCGCAGGTAAGAGAAAATCAAATTTTGATTCAAGGTACTACAAATGATGAAAATATATTTGTTTCGGATATGGACAATCAGCATCATTTTGAAATGGAGGAAGGCAAAGGGAAATATTATGTATTATTTGATATTGTTTCTGAAGTAACGGAATTTTCACCTGTTAAAACCGCTTTGCCAGTCCTTGAGGAAGGTCAAACATTAGTTGAAGGAACAACTTGGGTTGATAAATATACAGGTGAAATAAAATTTGATCCTATCAAAAACCGAGAAGACCACCGCCATCACGCCATTGATGCTTTAGTTATTGCCTTAACGAAAGAATCCTTTTTTCAGCGGTTAAGCAAACAAAATGCTTCAACTGAAAACAAGAAAAGAGGGAATGAACACGAAAAAGAACATTTAGATTTTCCAGAACCTTGGAATGGTTTTCATTCCGATGCTAAAAATGTTATCAATAGTATTCTCATTTCGCATAAACAAAACAAAAACATCCTTACAAAAATAACCAAGAAGATTACCAAAAACGGACAGACTTTTAAAAGTGAGGGAATGGCTGTTAGAGGGCAGTTGCATTTTAAATCTATTTATGGCAAAAATAAAAATTGTAATAAGGATGAATTTGTCCGTAGGGTAGATATTAATAGTTTAAGTTTTTCTCAGCTTACTAATGTTTTAGATAATAATTTGAGAAAGGTAATAATTGAAGAAATAGTAAAAAAAATGAGTGATGAAGAAACTCAATTTTTTAACAAAATGATTTCAAAAGAGAAAAACCTTAATAAAACTAAACAAAAACAGGTTAAGGATAAAGTTGATAAAATTTTAAAAAACACTTCTTTTTTTATGCCAAACATAGGAAATAGATACAAACGATTAAATAAGATTGAAAAGGATGATTTTATTAGAACTCCTGTCCCTATTAAAAAAGTTAGAGTAAAAAGCGTTTTAGGAAATGCAGAAAGTGTAAACGCAAAAATTAAACAATTTGTTGATCCACAAAACAATCATCATATTGTAATCTATAAAGATGAAAATGATGAGTTAAAAAATGACATTACTAATTTTTGGAATGTTGTAGAAAGAGTAAAACAAAAAGATGAAATCTATAAACTACCTCATTTAGAAATTGGGAAACCAGCCCCCAAAGAACTGGTATTAACTTTTCAGGAAAATGATATGTTTTTGTTGGGTCTTTCTAATGATGAGTATAATGATAATAAAGAAAGTAATGCTTTTTTAAGTAATTATTTGTATCGAGTTCAGAATATTTCAGATGGTGATTATACTTTTAGACACCATTTTGCATCATCGGTAACTAATAAAAATGAAGGTATTAGAATAGCAAGTATGAAAAAGTATCAAGAAATGAATCCAATAAAAGTAAAGGTTTCAGTTTTAGGGAAAATTTCAAAAATATAATTTTATTTCGAAAGTTTGGTGTAAATTTACACCACTAAATAGTTTGATTATGTCAAGACAAAGTATCACATTAGCCAATCAAAATGATGAGTGGTTAAAAGAGCAAGTGGCTAAAGAGGAATTTACCAGTAAAAGTGAAGCGGTTAATTATTTAATTAAGCAAGCACGAGAACGTGATGAATATGTAGAATTTGTTCGAATGAAGTTAGATAAAGCTGAGAAAAGTGGATTTGCTAAAAAGCAAACAAGAGAAGAAATGTTGGCAGAATTCAAAAAGAAATTAAATGTATAGCTATCATTTAAATGAATTAGCCAAAGAAGATTTATTAAGAATATACGAATATGGAATAGCAAAATTTGGTTTAAATCAGGCAGATAAGTATTTTGATATGATGCAAGACTGTTTTGATAAAATCGCTTCAAATCCGTTTTTGTTTCCAAATGCAATTCGTTACCGAGAAGGTTACAGATATTGTGTTTGTGGTGTGGATACCATTTTTTATAAAATCAACGGTAATGAAGTAGAAATAATGGCAATCATTGGCAGGCAAAATTTTTAAGAAGTTCTTTGACATAAGTTTTTCAAGGTCTTAAACATCTCAAACCACAACTGAAAGTTATGGCGTCTGCCAAGCAGGGACGCGAGAACTTTCAGTTGTGGTTTGATTAAAGATTAGAAAACACGATATTGTATCAAATGTTTTGTCAATCAATCGTTTTGTTGTGGTTTGATTAAAGATTAGAAAACACGATATTAATTATTAGTTGATGATATTAAAGTGGAAGTTGTGGTTTGATTAAAGATTAGAAAACACGATATTCTTAACACATCATACATATCTGATTTGCTTGTTGTGGTTTGATTAAAGATTAGAAAACACGATATTTTAATACATCATACATATCAGATTTACTTGTTGTGGTTTGATTAAAGATTAGAAAACACGATATTTAATTCGTTAGTGGTGACACTACGATTTAGTTGTGGTTTGATTAAAGATTAGAAAACACGATATTAATCCTGTATTATTAATTAACTGTATTAATGTTGTGGTTTGATTAAAGATTAGAAAACACGATATTATAAGATACTTTATAAGATAATGCCTTATGTTGTGGTTTGATTAAAGATTAGAAAACACGATATTTGTTCTTGATAAAATCTTTCAAGTTCATTAGTTGTGGTTTGATTAAAGATTAGAAAACACGATATTTTTATAATAAAACGCTAGTAGCCCAAGGCTGTTGTGGTTTGATTAAAGATTAGAAAACACGATATTCCTGATTTAGTTTGATATTCTGCTATTTGTGTTGTGGTTTGATTAAAGATTAGAAAACACGATATTTTTTCCGTATTGTTCCAGCCTTTTATTGTCGTTGTGGTTTGATTAAAGATTAGAAAACACGATATTCAATGTGGTTGGATTTTCAAGATGTTAATGTTGTGGTTTGATTAAAGATTAGAAAACACGATATTGTGAACATAATCACATTGAACAAAATCTCCGTTGTGGTTTGATTAAAGATTAGAAAACACGATATTAATATCATACTTCATTTGTGCGCCGACATAGTTGTGGTTTGATTAAAGATTAGAAAACACGATATTTGTTGAATAAATACTATTTGCCGAATAATGTTGTGGTTTGATTAAAGATTAGAAAACACGATATTCTAAATAGGAATTGAAGTTTAGGATATATTGTTGTGGTTTGATTAAAGATTAGAAAACACGATATTTAAATCGACTGTAAAACTCACTAAACTCTGTTGTGGTTTGATTAAAGATTAGAAAACACGATATTTATTCAAAAGAAATTATAGACAGAAAATTTGTTGTGGTTTGATTAAAGATTAGAAAACACGATATTTGGAAGCGCAATCCCTGTTCAATCTTCTTGTTGTGGTTTGATTAAAGATTAGAAAACACGATATTTAGACTTAACCGAAAATAATTTTGTGTCAGTTGTGGTTTGATTAAAGATTAGAAAACACGATATTTTTGCTCCTATAGTCTTTGGCTGTATGATAGTTGTGGTTTGATTAAAGATTAGAAAACACGATATTCTTTCTGTTAAAAGTTCAGATATTCTGCCCGTTGTGGTTTGATTAAAGATTAGAAAACACGATATTAATTCTGTTGCCGGTGGTACAAATGGTTTGGTTGTGGTTTGATTAAAGATTAGAAAACACGATATTTCCCAAGCTATTTGTGCAATGGTTCTGTCTGTTGTGGTTTGATTAAAGATTAGAAAACACGATATTAATTTTTGAAAAGTAGATTGACCTAAATCTGTTGTGGTTTGATTAAAGATTAGAAAACACGATATTTTCGGACATGAATAAGTTTCGCCCTGGAATGTTGTGGTTTGATTAAAGATTAGAAAACACGATATTAACACTTTGCGAACAAATGCCTCTGTTAGTGTTGTGGTTTGATTAAAGATTAGAAAACACGATATTGAATTGATTGCTTTAGAGCGAGCAGGAAATGTTGTGGTTTGATTAAAGATTAGAAAACACGATATTATGTGAAGCTCTCACGCGTTCGTCCTGAGCGTTGTGGTTTGATTAAAGATTAGAAAACACGATATTTATACCAAAGCGGCTCATGCTATTGCACCAGTTGTGGTTTGATTAAAGATTAGAAAACACGATATTTGCATTATAAAAATTCGTGAGTCATAAACTGTTGTGGTTTGATTAAAGATTAGAAAACACGATATTCACAAACCAACTTATATGAAGAATCAATCGTTGTGGTTTGATTAAAGATTAGAAAACACGATATTAGTTGGTTTGTTTCCTTTTGATAATCATGTGATTAAATTGAAATATCGTATAATAAAATGCTTCTTTTTTGGATTGATAACCCAGGATTGAAGCATTTTTTTATTTGTAATAATTTGGATTTCAATATTTTTATAATGAGAATTATAGTTGGATTCGGTGAAGGGACAGGTCGCGACCTGCCCGTAAGAGTGGCCTGTCCGTATTTGTGGTGGCATGAAGATTGTTGTAATGTATAAATAGATTGTTTATGAAAAATAGAAAAAGAAATAGAATGCAAGGATTTGATTATTCCACTGATAATTTATATTTCGTTACGATTTGTGTTAAGGATAGGGTCTGTTGTTTGGGGGTGGTGGTTGATGTAGGGACAGGTCGCGACCTGTCCGTACGGGATATCGATGAATTGAATATTATAATGAATTCGGATGAATTTATAAAAAAGATGGAATTAAATGAATTCGGGAAAATTGTAAAGAATCAGATAGAATGGCTGGCCGAGCAATATAAATATGTTGATGTCCATAATTTTGTGATAATGCCCAATCATGTTCATATGGTTATTGAAATTGATAAAAAGAAATTGACGGTAGGGACAGGTCGCGATAAAATAAAGGAAGGGACAGCTCGCAAGCTGTCCGTACAGGATAATGAAATAAAAATAAAATCATTGTCAAGTTTGATTGGTGCCTTTAAAACAACATCGTCAAAAATGATGCATCATGCTGGTTTTGCAGATTTTGCCTGGCAAAGATCTTTTCATGATCACATTATTCGAAATGAGAGATCTTATCAAAATATAAGTAATTACATTGATTTGAATCCTGAAAAATGGATGGCAGATACTTTTTTTGAGAAGCATTAAAACAATTCCAATTGTGTGGGCTGAGGTTCTTTGGGAATTTCGGCTTTGCCCCAAAAATTCTGGATATTGCCAAATTGCTTATCGGTAATTCGTAAAACACTCACTTTTCCTAAAGGAGGTAAAAGTTTGTGAATGCGTTTTTCATGTACATCGGCACTTTCACTGCTGGCACAATGACGGACATACACAGAATATTGCATCATGGAGAATCCATCTTTTAAAAGATTATTCCTAAATCCAGAAGCATTCCTACGGTCTTTTTTGGTTTCCGTAGGTAAATCAAAAAATACGAACAGCCACATTATTCGGTATCCGTTGAGTTCCATAATTTAGGATATTTTATTTTTTTTCTGTTGCCCGTAAAACATTGCTGTAAGGAACTGGCTGTTTTTTGCAATCCAACCATTAAAGGGCTTTTCTCTTCTTTGAAATAAACTGTCCGTGTAAGAATCTGCAATAGTTCGGATTTAAGTAAAGTGTTTAATTCCTGTTCATCATAGCACTGCATGATTTGGAACACTTTTTCGTCTACTATTGGCCTAAAGGGCTCCATAATATCATCTGCCAGAGCAAAGGCATTGTATTTGCTTTTATGGTGAATGCCGAGCGTGTTGAGCAGGCCGCTTCCTGAAACCGCTCTTGCAGTGGCCGCTCTCAATATGGCGTAACCATAATTTAGAAAATTGTTAGGGTAATCTCCAAAGCGTTCTCTTTTGATGCTTTCTTTTTCCTGATTTGGAAATGGAAAATATTTCCAATAATGCTGAGCAGCAACTCCTTCCATATTACTGGTGTCACCACTCAAAACTTTGGTGGCCAGATAATCAAATTGATTTTTATTTTTGGTTAATCTTTCCAGTAATTCTCCTTGATTTTTTATTTTTTCGATTATGGTCTGCTGCCACAATTGTTTTTTTAGAGGAACAGTAGCTTCGATTTGATTTTTGAATATTTCCTGCTGTATATGATGGCTGTTGAGGTTCAGGAACATGCCATTGGGCAAGTGATTATTGGAACAGATAATGACGGCTGTATTGTTTTCAATCATCAGGTTCATAGCTGGAATACTCAAATAAATTTCAGGATTGTCAAGAACAAGAAACCCTATATCTTCTATTGGAACTGAACTTTCTCTTACTTCAGATTTAATAATCAGCTGCAGATTTTTGGTGCTGATTGAAGATTTGTTTTCGACAAGAATAGTTCTTTTTAGCATGATTTTAATTTTTTAAATTAAATACCTAAAATATTCACATAAATTAACGGAGTTTTTAAATGACTGTATTACGGTAAACCGTAAATGAAGAGATTCAGAGGTAATGTTTTTACGCACAAAGCCCTCAAAAGGAAAATCCTTCTGAGGGCTTTGAGGTATTGTGTTTAAAAAGTATTTTTCTATTTATTCCATATCTTCCAGGCTTTTTCTGCTTGAAAAATAAGCATGTCCAAACCATTTTTAATCTGTGCGCCCTGAGCTTTTGCTTTACTTAGAAATTGTGTTTCAGCAGGATTGTAAATCAAATCGTAGGCAATATGTTTCTCTGTGAAGTATTCGTAGGGAATAAGCGGAAATAAATCCACATTTGGACTTGTTCCTACTGGAGTACAGTTGATGATAATCTGGTAGTTATCAAACGTAGTAGCATTGATAAGGCTGTAATCGATACAGTTTTCTTTGTCCCCGCGGGAAACAAATGTATAAGTGATATCCAATTGGTCTAAAGCAAAGGCAACTCCTTTTGAAGCGCCGCCGGTTCCCAGAATCAATGCTTTTTTGTGATGTGGCTGTAATAATGGTTCAAGAGATTTTTGGAAACCGTAATAATCGGTGTTGTAGCCTTTTAATTTTCCTTTTTTGGTAAATTTTATGGTGTTTACAGCCCCAATTTCGACTGCGTTTTTAGATAATTTGTCTAAAAAAGGAATCACGGATTCTTTATAAGGAATAGTGACATTCAATCCGTTAAGGTTATTGTTGTTTTTTATTAATTCGGTAAACTCATTGATTTCCTGTATGTCAAAATTTTCATAGGTACAGCCTTCAAAATGTTCCTTGCTGAATTTTTCTGTAAAATATCCTTTTGAAAAGGAATAGCTGATATTGCGGCCTAATAAACCAAATCGTCTCCTTAAAACTTCAGTCATTATTGTTTTTTATGTTTGTCAATATAATTTCGTACCATTTTTTTCTCCCAAACCACAGGGAATAAATCTTCTAACAGGATGTAATTGTCATAATTCAGACGCAAAGCATTACTTAAATGAAATTTAGCTTTGATATTGTCTGAAAGCATAAAATACAATCCAGCCAAACGGTATTCGACTTCGTTTTCTTCAGGAAAATATTCTGAAGCCTGCAGTAATGTTTGTATTGCACTTTCAAATTCTCCTAAAAACTGTAAAATGTCAACCCAAAACAGCCAAGTGTCGAGCTGATAATCTCCAAATTCTACTGCTTTTCGATAACCAAATTCAGCTTCTTCAAAAAAGTTCATCTGCTTGTTGATAGCAGCAAAACGTTTCCAGTATAATTTGTTCTGATTATCAATTGCTAATGCTTTATTGACAAAAAATAATGCTTTTTGGAAGTTTTTCTGGCGTACATAAAAATCAGTAATGGCAATCCAGCCTTTGTCTAAAAGAGGATCTTCATGTACAGTTTTGTTATAATATTTCAAGGCTAGAACTTTATTGCCTAATTTTTCATAACATTTTCCTATTCGGAGTAATGCGTATGAAGTGGCATCGTCCAGTTCCAATGTTCTGTTGTAGCTTTCAATGGCTTCTTCATATTTCTTTAGACGTTCCAGCGCTTTTGCTTTTTCCATAAAAGCACCTAGAAATTCTTCATCAATAAGAGTTGCATATTCAAATGCATGAATAGCACTTTCATATTCCTTCACGCCATAAAACAAGCGGCCTAATTGATGCCAGGCAATCTCGCTGTAAGGATTTTTGTTGATGTATTTATTCAGATAGGCAATTGCTTCCTGATTTTGATCTAAAAATTCAAAACAATATACCACATTATATAATGCCGATTGATCTTCAAAATCTTCTTCGAGACATTTAATGAAGCTGTCTTTGGCAAGTTCAAGATTATCCATAAAAAGATATTCCATTCCCATTAAGTTGTACACATCGGCATAGTCATCTGTATATTTCAATGCTATTTTGAGCATTTCTACGGCTTTTTCATGCTGATCTCTTTTGGAACAGATATTGGCTTTCTGAATATAAATTTCTTCGTTTGTTGGTTCGATAGCATACAGCTCATTCAATAGCTTTTCGGCCATTTCGAGTTTATCATCATAAATCAGCATTTCTACCTGGACTAATTTAAGGCCGCTGGATCTTGGGTGCTGTTCCAGTGCTAATTTTAAAGCTTTTTTGGCCAATGCAGACTTGCCCATATCGAGATAATGAAGAATGATTTCTTCAAATTCTTCGGAGTCAAAAAAGAGCACTTTGTTGGTTTTCAACATAGACTCAAATTTGGATAGGGATAAGTTATAATCTTCTTCTTCGTTGCTTAATTGCATACTGTGTGTTTTTAAATTATCCTAAATTAAAATTAAGGAAACGTATTGTTGAAAAGAGGAAGAATTCTATTTGTTGTGAACAATTTAATTAACAGGTTTTCCAATGGCAATATCAAAAGTCAATGTCAAAAGTCAATGTCAAACCTTAAATATTTATTTTTTAAATCTAAATTCTTAAATCATCATTTCATTCATCACTTCAAGAATTATTGCACAGCCTTCTCGAATTTCTTCTTCGGAAATGGTCAGTGGCGGTGTTATTCGAATTGCGCATCCTTCAAAAAGAAGCCAAAATAGAATCAAACCTCTGTCCTGACATTTTAATATCACTTCATTTGTGATGTCTGCACTCTCCGTCATGGCTGCAAGCATTAATCCTCTTCCTCTTATTTCTTTAATCAAAGGATGTACCAAAAGCTTTCTGAAGAGATTTTCTTTCTCTAAAGTATCTGTAATGATTGAGGTTTCAGTTAATTCTTTCAAAGTAGCCAGACATGCTGACGCAATGACAGGATGACCTCCAAAGGTTGTAATGTGACCCAATTTCGGGTTTTCAGTCAATAAATCCATCATTGCCGATGAAGCGGTAAAAGCACCAACTGGCATGCCGCCACCCATTCCTTTTCCCATTACCAGAATATCTGGAACGACATCATAGTTTTGAAATCCAAAAAGAGCACCTGTTCTGCCAAATCCCGGCTGGATTTCGTCTAATATCATTAAAGCCCCTACTTCTTCGCATCGCGCTTTTACTTTCTTTAAAAAATTATTATAAGGTTCAATAAAACCAGCTCCTCCCTGGATTGTTTCGAGTAAGATTCCCGCTGTTTTGTTGGTGATTTTCTGTAAATCGGCTTCATTATTGAATGTTATAAAATCGATGTCGGGAAGCAGTGGGCGAAAAGCCTGCTTGCGTTCTTCAAAGCCCATTACACTCATTGATCCCATGGTGTTGCCATGATAGGCATTATGACATGAAATGAGCTGGCTTCTTCCTGTTACTCTTTTTGCAAGTTTTAATGCGCCTTCTATTGCTTCGGTTCCTGAGTTGACCAGATAAGTTTTGTCTAAAGGAGCAGGGAGGAGAGAGGCCATCAATTTGCAGTATTCTACTGCGGGACTTTGTGAATATTCGCCATAAACCATAACATGCGAATATTTATCCAACTGGTCTTTTATAGCGTCATTTACTCTTTTGTTCTGATGGCCAAGCGTACAGGCCGAAACTCCTGCTACAAAATCTAAATATTTTTTGTTACTAGTGTCATAAATATAGGAACCAATGGCATGTGATACTTCCATACCCAATGGATATGGCGAAGTTTGTGCTTGGTATTTTATAAAATCCGGATTCACTTTTTGGAAAGTTTATGTGTTTAAAGGTTTATCGTTGAAGTTATAATCTGCCATCTAAAAACTGCTTACTGATTACTTTTGGAGTTCTTCTTATCATAATTCAAAGTTTCTTTTCGAACTTTCATCGGTGTAGCTTTTTTTGCTTTGTCTTTTTGTGTTTCTTCAATGATTTTTAGTTCTTCAGCATTTTCTTCTTTGCTAAAAACATCATCTTTGGATTTAATCTTTTCATCGCCCCGCCATTTGAGTCCGCGAAGGGCTCTGGCATTTTCGGGAAATTCAGTTTCTGGATAAACAATACCGTCTACCTGCTTAAAAAAGGTGGTTTCGTCTATGTCATTTTTGTCAAAGATGATATTGATTTTACTGCATACTTTTTTATCTATACCAATTAGTTCATTGGCATTGTTCCGCATGTAGTAAATCATTTCAGCATTTTTTATAATATCAACATCATGAATTTTTCCGTCTAGAAATTTACCAAATAAGTTTTGTCCTTTTACCTGATTATATCCGGTTCCAAGGGTGTCTTTCGAGACCAGAAAGGTGTTGTTGAGTACTTTGAGCGAGTCTAGTTTTTGAGTCTTATTATCTCCAATGAGATGCATAACATCACCAGTAATTTGGCTTTCTCCATTCCAGAGTATTGGATTTCCTATCAATTTTGTCAAAGAAATTTTAGAACTGGAATGAATAGAATCGCATTTACCGCTCATGTCGGTTTTGTAAAAACGTACATTGTTAAAAGCTCGAATGATTCTGTCGCCTTCTTTACCGGTTACCATAAGTTTTTTCCCATGAATATATACGGAATCATTGTCAACAAAATTGACAGCCAAAGCTCTTTTGGTAACAAACATAGAATCTTTTTTCTTGAATAATTCAGCATAATGTCCCCGAATTACTCCTCGATTGACCGAATCGGTTATTTTTACATTTCGTGTTGCCGATGCAAATTCTTTATTTCGGTCATAATACAGACTATCTCCCTTTATGATTCGGTCATCATATTTTATATAAGATTTATCTAAGAAATGTGCCAGATTTTTTTTGGTATCATAAAACCCTTTCTCTGTATAAATATAATTGGTTTTACTGGTAATTGTTGATGGACCAAAAAGATAAGAGTGCCCGGAATTACTGTAATAATCCAAGTGGTTGGATTTAATTTCGTATGATTTATTGGTAAGTGTTACCTCTGTTAAGAATTGAAATTTTTTCTGGGTCACATAATATCTTCCAGATTTGCTTTTTAAAGTATTGTCTTTGTTAATTATGGTTCCTTTTGTGTTGTAAAATACTTCCTGAATATTTCTGTCAAAATTGATCGTATCTGTTGCCAATGTGGCGTCTGGAGAGCTCATGACAGCATTACCAGTTGCAAAAGCCTTTTTTAATTCGCCGCTGTATTCAGCATAATTACTATTTAAATATAAAGTGTCTCCCTGTACCAATTGTACATTTCCAAAAGCTTTTAAATAATTTTCTTTTTGGAAAAAGTAAGCTTTATTACAGGTGAGAACCACGCCGTCATGGCTTACTTTTACATTTCCGGTTAGCAATAGAGCACCTGGATATTTGTCTTTATCCATATCGGCAAAGTCAGATTGTTCAACATGAATTTTTTTAGGAGCCTGTGCCAAAATATGATTTGCACCAAGTAATATTAAGCAATAGATAATGAAATATAAAGATTTCTTCAATGGTCTGATTTTTTTTGTAAATTTATGAAAATTGAAACAAACCCTATAGATATTAGGATTTATTTATAATAGTTTACTGCTGTAATCAGGAAGAGGCTTTTTAGAAAATAAAATAGTTATAAACAAAGGGTTTGGCTATTACGTTGTAGTGGTTTTTTGAGTGTGAAACAGACTGGATTTGGAGACTTTGCTCATTGCTTTATTTTGAAAAAAGATTAAATTTATAGATTGATACAGGTGTTAAAATGTAACAATTGGGTATTTTTAATTTTTTATGATTTAAATAGATGAGCACTACAAAAAAAGTAATCACAGGAATAAGTATTTTGCTTATCGCTGTAGCATGTAAAACTAAAGATGTAAAAATGAGTGGACAAAAGAAAGAAATCGTTTCTGAAAATAAAGCAGTAGTTTACCAAGTATTTACCCGTTTGTTCGGTAACAAAAACACAGCCAATAAACCGTGGGGAACAATTGAAGAAAATGGCGTTGGAAAATTTAATGATTTTACAGACAAAGCGCTTCATGAGATAAAAGATTTAGGTGTTACCCATATTTGGTACACGGGTGTTCCGCATCATGCTGTGATTAGGGATTATACTGCAATAGGAATTTCAAACGATGATCCGGAAGTGGTCAAAGGAAGGGCAGGTTCGCCCTATGCTGTAAAAGATTATTATAATGTGAATCCTGATTTAGCAGTTGATCCTGCAAAACGTTTAGAAGAATTTGAGGCATTGATAAAAAGAACCCACAAAACAGGTCTTAAAGTTATTATTGATATTGTTCCCAATCACATTGCCCGTAAATATGAAGGGAAAAACAATCCAAAAGGAGTGAGGGATTTTGGTGCCGATGATGATGTTACCGTGGAATACAAAAGAGATAATAATTTTTATTACATTCCGAATACCCCATTTCAGTTACCTGATGGAGACAGACCTCTGAACGGTGAAAGTAATCCGTTAATTGATGGTAAGTTTGAAGAAAATCCTGCTAAATGGACTGGCAACGGTTCCAGAATGGCAAAACCCGATAAAAATGACTGGTATGAAACCGTCAAAGTAAATTACGGCATACGCCCAGATGGTTCAAAAGATTTTCCTGAATTACCAGCTGGTTATGATAAACTGTCTTCTAAAGAACATTTTGATTTTTGGAAAGATAAAAGCGTGCCTAGTTCCTGGATTAAGTTCAGGGATATTGCGTTGTATTGGACTGCTAAAGGTGTGGATGGTTTTAGATATGATATGGCCGAAATGGTTCCTTATGAATTTTGGAGTTATATGAATTCAGCGATAAAAAATGTAAATCCGGACGCTTTTCTAATGGCGGAGGTTTATAATCCGAGAGAGTATCGCAATTATATTCATTTGGGTAAAATGGATTATTTGTATGATAAAGTAGAGACTTATGATAAACTGAAAGATATTATTCAGGGAAAAACACCTCCTGATGGATTATCCTATATTCAAAGCGGTCTGGCTGATATTGATGTTCATATGCTGAAGTTTTTGGACAATCATGATGAACAGCGATTAGCAAGTCCAGAATTCGCAGGTTCTCCTGAAAAAGGAAAACCAATGATGGTAGTTTCTGCGATGATAACTTCGGCACCAATTATGATTTATTTTGGACAGGAAGTAGGAGAGGCAGGAAATGAAAACGGTGGTTTTGGATCTCATTCCAGAACATCCATTTTTGATTATGTAGGTGTGCCAAATCATCAGCGATGGATGAATGACGGTGCTTTTGACGGCGGAAAATTATCGCAAAGTGAAAAAGATCTGCGTGATTTTTATAAAAAATTATTAAATTTCTCTGCCAAAAGTTCTGCAGTAATGGGGCAGTTTCAAGATCTTCAGGAAGTAAACCGTCATGCAGGCCTTGGATATGACCCAAATCATGTTTATTCATTTGTCCGCTGGTCTGATACCCAAAAATTAATAGTTATTACTAATTTCTCTTCTGAAGCTGTAAATAGTTTTGAATTAAAAATTTCAGCAGATATTATCAGTAAATGGAATTTGAAAGATGGAACCTATGCTCTAAATGATCAATTGTATGGAAAAAGTACTGTTCAATTATTGGTTGCCAATGGAGAAGGAAAAGCTTCAATTACAATTCATCCGTTGGAATCATTTATTTATCAATTGGATTAAGCTGATTAAAGGAGTATAAAAAAAGCTGATAATTTTTAGGATATCAGCTTTTTTTGTTTCTTACTTTTTGAAAGTAGCCTTGTAGTTTTCGTTGACTTTTTCCCAGTTTATTATGCTGAAAAAATCATCGATATATTTTTTCTTTTTGTATTGGTAATCCATAAAATAGGCATGTTCCCAAAGATCTATTCCTAAAATTGGTGTTCCGTGAAATCCAGTAACCGGTGCATAGGTCATTAATGGATTGTCTTGATCTTGTGTTGTTGATAATTGAAGAACTCCAGTTTTGTCAACTACAAGCCAAACCCATCCAGATCCAAACTGTTTATTTGCAGCGTCTTTAAAAACTGTTTTAAAATTTGAAAATGAGCCAAAATCGGTGGTGATTTTTGAAGCTAAAGTATCTATTGGTTCTCCTCCGGCTTTTGGACCTATCGAATTGAAATATAAAGTGTGGTTGTAATATCCTCCGGCATTATTTCGGAGTTCAGTATCATTAATATCTAATTTTTTTAATATATCTTCAATGGTAAGATTCTCTTTATCTGTTCCCAGAACTGTTTTGTTTAGGCTGTTGGTGTAATATAAATAATTTTTATAATGAGATTCTAATGTCAAAGCCGATAAATCCGGTGCGAGTGCATCATAGCCAAACGATAGTTTTTCCAATTGAAAAGAGCCTTCATTTGCTTTTAAATCATTTGGATTGCCTATTTTTATTTTTTCTTGTACTGCAGGTAATGGTACTTCTACAACTTCAGTCATTTTTTTTTCATTACAAGAAACTAAGACCAAAATAAAGAGCAGGCTTGCTAATATAAAAGTGTTTTTTTTCATAAAAAATAATACGATTACTTTATTAGGGAATGAATTAATTTAATATATTTTTTCTTGGCTTCATTTTGTGTAAGATGACTGATCTGAATCCAGGCATTAGTTTTAAAAGCATTTCTTAAGTCAGAATTGTCTGTGACTTTAAAGTTACTTTTGTCAAATGTTGCCTGTTTGTAAAAAGCATAAAGACGCAGCTGCACATCCTGCGGTAAAGATGCTTGAGTCATAGAAGAAGCAATTTCAACTGCTTCTTGAAATTGTTTGTCTAAATCTTTTTCAATCATTAAGCCTTAATTGCAATTATAGTCTTTCCTCCAATTGCTTTTTGATTTAATTCTACATTAATCGGAGTGCCTAGAGGCAGAAAAATATCTACTCTTGAACCAAATTTAATAAAACCAGCATCGGTGCCTTGTACAACCTGCATGCCTTCCTGTGCATAATTTACAATACGCTTTGCTAATGCACCTGCAATCTGACGGTACAAAATAGCTCCGAAAGTTTTATTTTCAACAACAATGGTTGTTCTTTCATTTTCTTCACTGGCTTTTGGATGCCAGGCTACAAGAAATTTACCGGGATGGTATTTGCTGAATTTTACTAATCCGCTTATTGCGTAACGAGTAACGTGAACATTTATAGGAGACATAAAAATTGAAACCTGAAGCCTCTTGTCTTTAAAATATTCGCTTTCAAACACTTCTTCTATCACAACTACCTTTCCGTCTACAGGAGCAATAATATGATTTTCGTTTATTTCTACAGTTCTTTTAGGGTTTCTAAAAAATTGCAGGATGATAATCAATAATAACAAAGTTACAATTTCAATAGCCATTTTAATCCATTCTGTCTGGATAAAATAGTCTGATGCTAAAAAAACAACAGCAGTAACAATAGTGCCTAATAAAATACTTTGAGTTCCTTCTTTATGAAACATAATTTAAAATTTGATAAAATAAAAATATAATTGGTGCTACAAAGATAACACTATCTAATCGATCTAGGATGCCTCCATGGCCGGGCATGATGTTGCCGCTGTCTTTTTTTTCTGAAATCCGCTTGAATTTGGACTCAACTAAATCTCCAATAGTTCCGAAAACACCAACAATTGCTGCAATTATAAGCCAGATGTATGTGTTTTTTTCTGGAAGCATTAAAAAATATTTTGAAATAAAATAACTTGCAAGTACTGCAAATCCTATACCACCCAGAAATCCTTCAATGGTTTTTTTAGGAGAAATCCTTTCAAATAATTTGTGTCTACCAATTGATTTTCCAACCAAGTAAGCAAATGTATCATTGGTCCATATTAAAATAAAAATACTAATCAGGATGTTTGGGTTGTACCCCTTAATTCCAAAAGGTATTTTTGTGATAATAACAAATGGCAGAATTATATATCCAATCAGATAAGCAAATTTTGAAAAGGAATCTACTTTTAAATTTTTGTTGTCAAATAAAAAGACAATGCATTTTAATGAGACGATAAGGGATGAAAATAATACGGCTAAATCAAAATTTCTGTTATACCGAAGTACGTATAAAACTCCATCATCTTTTTCGGCTATAGCAATTTTATAAAAAAAGGAATAGAATAAACAGGCTGTTATAATTGGTGCAATCTTGTTTAAGTGTACGAGATTGCAAAATTCGAATACTGCTATTAATAAAAAAACTCCAAATAGAACAAAAAAAGTATCTATAGAGTATTGTATTGAAGCTATTAGTAATAAAATATAAACAGCCCCCGATATTGATCTTTTTAGTGTTTCATTCATTTTAAAGATCTTCTAAGAGCAATAGGTATAAATTTTTTGCGGAACTTCCATACTGAGTGAAATCTTCCTCTTTGGCTTTTTCGAAATATTTGATAGTTGTGATATTGGTAGGGTATTCTGTTAAATATTTTTTTCTGATAGCACTAAGTCCTTCACTTTTACCTTCAACAATCTGGCTTGTTTTTGCCAAAATTATGATATTGGCAGGTAAATCATTTGGTTTTTTCTGCTTAATCTGATTGGAGGAAAATAAAATTGATCCTTCTTCAGTTATTAGATTTTCGCAGCCGGATAATAAAAATTTAGGGTTTATATTTTGACCGTATGTAAGTTTGTTTTCATCTAATAAAAAAAACAATTTTGGTTCGTAACATAAAGCTTCAGTTTCAAACCAGTCATTTTCTTCAAGTATATTTTCAAATTGCTCTTTTACTTCATCTAAATTTTCGCAGTATAAAAATTTCCCGCCGTTTTTTTTAAAATTATAGATGAACTGTTCATCCAAAGGGGAGTTAATATCTGGATTTGGTTTATTTGAATTATCGTTCATGCCTTCATCAGATGAAGGATCATTAGAACCAAATAATTTTTTAAAAAGATTCATATTTGTTACTAATCGTTTTGTGTTACTTGAAAACGTTCAAAGATAAAAAAATCTTAATTCAAAACGAGGTTTTGAATTAAGATTTTAAATATTTGTTAATTTTTAAATTACGAAACTACTTCGCCTAAATTTTTGTCGAATGTTCTCTGACCAAATATAGCTTCTAAATCATCTTTGAAGATTACTTCTTTTTCAATTAAAATATCAGCAAGCTGATTTAATTTATCTTTGTTTTCTTCTAAAATCTGAATGGCCCTAACGTATTGTCCTTCGATTAATTCTGAAATTTCAGCATCAATTATTTTGGCAGTATCATCAGAATAAGGTTTAGAAAAACTGTATTCGCTTTGCCCTGATGAATCGTAATAAGTAACATTTCCTATTTTGTCATTCAAACCATAAATCGTTACCATTGCGCGGGCTTGGCGTGTTACTTTTTCTAAGTCACTAAGTGCTCCAGTCGAAATTCTGTCAAAAGTTACTTTCTCCGCTGCTCTTCCTCCCATAGTTGCGCACATTTCGTCTAACATTTGATCTGTTCTGACGATTTGTCTTTCTTCAGGAAGGTACCATGCTGCTCCCAGACTTTGTCCGCGGGGTACAATAGTCACTTTAATAAGCGGTGCAGCATGCTCAAGCATCCAGCTTACAGTTGCGTGACCAGCTTCGTGAATGGCGATTGCTCTTTTTTCTTCAGGAGTAATAATTTTGTTTTTCTTTTCAAGACCGCCGATAATTCTGTCTACGGCATCAAGAAAATCCTGTTTGTCAACTGCAGTTTTGTTGTTACGGGCAGCAATCAAAGCGGCTTCGTTACAAACATTAGCAATATCGGCACCAGAGAAACCTGGAGTCTGTTTGGCAAGGAAATCGAGATCAAGTCCTTCTACTTTTTTGATAGGTCCTAAGTGAACTTGGAAAATTTCAGCTCTTTCACGAATGTCTGGTAAGTCCACAAAAATCTGTCTGTCAAAACGTCCGGCACGCATCAGGGCTTTGTCTAAAACATCGGCTCTGTTTGTCGCTGCAAGAACAATTACATTTGAATTAGTTCCGAAACCGTCCATCTCAGTCAGTAATTGATTCAGAGTATTTTCTCTTTCATCATTTCCGCCGGACATATTGCTTTTCCCTCTTGCACGTCCTACCGCATCAATTTCGTCGATAAAAATAATTGCTGGAGATTTTTCTTTGGCTTGTTTGAAAAGATCACGTACACGAGAAGCACCAACTCCTACGAACATTTCCACAAAATCAGAACCAGAAAGAGAGAAAAACGGCACTTGAGCTTCGCCGGCAACAGCTTTGGCTAATAAAGTTTTACCTGTTCCTGGAGGTCCTACTAATAATGCTCCTTTAGGGATTTTACCTCCCAGATTAGTGTATTTTTCAGGGTTTTTAAGAAATTCTACAATTTCCTGTATTTCTTCTTTGGCACCTTCTAATCCAGCTACGTCTTTAAAAGTGGTTTTGATATCTGTTTTTTCGTCAAAGAGTTTTGCTTTTGATTTTCCAATATTGAAAATCTGTCCGCCTCCGCCGCCTGGTCCGCCAGACATTTTTCTCATGATAAAAATCCACACACCTATAATGATTATTATTGGCAGCAGGCTTATTAAGATATCTGTCCAATTGCTGGAATCTTTAAAATCGTAATCGACTAATTTCTTTTCAATCTTGGCCTTGTCAAGTTTTTCTTGAAATGATTTAAGGTCTCCAAATTTTGTTGTGTAATGAGGACCTTTATTAGGCTGATCTAAAACATTTTTTGCAACTTTTTTATTAGCAGGGTCTTTTAATGCAGCATCCGAAAGATAAATTTCTGCATCTTTATTGTTGAAAATGACAACATTTTTAATTTGTCCTTTAGCCAGCATGTTATCAATCTCAGACGATTTTAGCTGACCTGGTTCTTGAAAGTTTGATCCGCCGGTTGCAAAGCTTATTGCTAAAAAAATCAATATTATTGCAGTGTATACTAACCAAGGACTTACCTTAAATTTATTTGAATTTGGATTATTTTCTTTAGCCATTAGAAGATTGTTTCTTTAATATTTGTTTTCGATTTTAGTGATTTTGGCATCACCCCAAAGACTTTCAATGTTATAATATTCACGAATGTGTTTTTGAAATACATGTACTACGATGTGAACATAATCCATTAATACCCATTCGGCTACATCAGAACCTTCAACATGCCAAGGTTTGTCTTTTAAATCTTTAGAAACTGTTTTTTGAATTGAATTAACAATAGCATTTACTTGTGTATTTGAATTACCATTGCATATTACAAAATAGTCACAAACTGCAGTGTCTATTTCTCTTAAATCTAAAATATCGATATCACTTCCTTTTACTTCTTCTATTCCTTTTATGATGTTTGCCAATAGAGCATCATTGTTTATAATCTTTTTCGTCATGTATTTTTTTATATGAATTTGTAAAGTTACCATTTTTTGTGATTAATTTTGAACCTTAACATAATATTAAATTATGTTTTTCAAAATAAATCCAAATGAAGTTAATCAAACTCGATGCCATAGATTCTACAAATGAGTTTCTAAAAGGGCTGTCGAATAGACAGGAGGTTCAAAACTTTACAGTTATTACTGCTGAAACCCAGTCGAAAGGGAAGGGGCAGATGGGGGCAAAATGGAATTCTGAACCGGGTAAGAATCTTATTATGAGTGTTTTGGTTAAGGATTTTTTATTTGATTATGAAGCTGTTTTTAATCTAAATGTAGTGGTTTCACTTTCGGTAATCAGGGCTTTAAAAAAATATAATATTCCAGAATTGAGTATTAAATGGCCAAACGACATTATGTCAGCTAATAAGAAGATTGGTGGCATACTGATAGAGAATAGTATTAAAGGCGATGGATCAATCACGTCTATTGTTGGTCTGGGGCTGAATGTTAATCAGGTGGAATTTCAAGATCTGCCCAGAGCTTCTTCTATGGCTTTGGTTTGTAATACTGCATTTGATAAAGAAGAAATCCTTTTTTCAATAGTATCAAAAATGGAAAAAATGATAGCAGGTTATGAAGTAAAAGCACAGGATTTATGGCAGGAGTATACTAATGAATTATTTAAAATTGAAATGCCTGCGGCTTTTGCCGATGCAGATCAAATCAATTTTATGGGTATTATAAAAGGGGTTTCGGCTATAGGGAAACTTCAGATTCTGTTAGAAGACGATACTGTCTGCGAATACAGTCTTAAAGAAGTACAGATGTTATACTAAAAAAAGCCTTTTAGCTAAAAACTAAAAGGCTTCTGTGTATTTTTTTGTTTATAAATGGTTTTACAGTTTTATCATATTGGTTGCCAAGGTCTCAATAAATTTTGAAATTGGTCCTTTTACCATCATAGCCATCATTGCGTTGAATTCGCCTTCAAAATCCAGTTTTACAGCACTGGAATTTTCGGAGACAGAGTCAATATTAGCTACTAAGGAAAATGGAAGTTTATCGCTTGCTGCACCCAAAACTATTTTGTTTGGAGCTGTTTTATCTTTCATTTTTAATTTGATTTCAGGCATTCCCTTTAATCCAAAAATAAAAGCATCTTCGCCAGTGATTTCAAATTTTGCAATATTATCCGGCATTAATTTTTCGAAGTTTTTTACATCGCTCAATAAATCGAATAATTCTTGGGCAGATTTTTCAACGGTAACCCTTGGGCTTTCTAAATTCATAGTAGTATTTTGTTTGTATTCTGATTGTGCAGTATAAAATTATACATTCCAAGTGGATGGGCTGACATTCCATTCTCTCAGTGTCTGCTCTTCTTTTTCGGTTATATAGCTCTTTGCAACTGCCAGATTCAGTAAATTTTGATAATTGCTCAGTGTATATAAATCGATTTTAGCATTTTTAAAGTTTTGGTCTGCAACATCAAATCCATAAGTGAATATGGCTGCCATTCCTTTTATAACTGCTCCTGCCTCGCGTAAGCCTTCAACGGCAAGCAGGCTGCTGTTTCCAGTGCTTATTAAATCTTCTATGATTACTACGCTTTGTCCTTTTTGCAGAAAACCTTCTACTTGGTTTTGTCGTCCATGTTTTTTTGGTTCTGGACGAACATACACAAAAGGAAGTCCCATGCTCTCGGCAACCAGCATTCCTATGCCTATTGCTCCAGTGGCTACACCAGCAATTACATCAGGTTTACCAAACTGCTTTTCGATGTTTTTAGAAAATTCGTCTCTTACATAATTTCTTATGGCTGGAAACGAGAGGATTAAACGATTATCGCAATATATAGGCGATTTCCATCCAGAAGCCCATGTAAAAGGATTTCCTGGATTCAATTTAATTGCATTTATTTGCAAAAGCAATTCGGCTGTTTTTTCGGCTGTATCTTTATTAAAAATCATAATACAAATGTATAAAGTTTTTGTTAACGACAAACCACTTTTTTTGACAAATCAAATTTCTAAAGAAACTGATTTTCAGCTTTTCCTGCTTGATAGTATTGATGTTAAGCAAGTTATTGTAAAAATGTTTCAGAATAAAATTAAGAAAGCATATCTGTATCACCCTGACGAAAGTGTGATTATGAAAACTCTGAAAGCCAAAATTTCTGTAAATAAAGCTGGGGGAGGTTTGGTTTATAATAAAAAAGGGGAGGTTTTATTTATTTTCAGAAATGGAAAGTGGGATCTGCCAAAAGGAGGGACTGACAAAGGCGAACTGATTGAAGAAACGGCAATGCGCGAAGTTGAAGAAGAAACAGGCGTGAACGAATTGAAAGTTGTAAAAAAGCTGCAGAAAACTTATCATATATTTAAACGAAACGGTAAATACAAATTAAAAATAACCCATTGGTTTGAAATGCACACTGCATTTGAAGGTACTCCAAAAGGCCAGTTAGAAGAAGGAATTGAAAAAGTTGCCTGGCTGAATCCAGAACAAATACAAGAGGCTTTGCAGAATTCCTACGAAAATATAAAATTACTATTTGAAGACGATATTATTTAATAACTATCTTTGAAATAAAAAAGATTTCAAAGCAAAATAGTTAGTACGAATTGCACAATTTTCACAAATTAAATAGTGAGAATTAGTGCTTTTTTTGTAATTCATAATTATTAATTCATAATTGGCTTTACCTTTGCAAAATGAATAAGAAACACCATTCCAACAATATATTACTGAATTTAGGCATCGAAAGCCTGAACGAAATGCAGGAAACTGCACAAGATGTTATCCTGAACGATAATAATGTTTTACTGCTTTCTCCAACAGGTTCGGGAAAAACACTGGCATTTTTACTGCCGGTTTTCGAAATGCTGCAGCCAGAAATTTTATCGGTTCAATGCCTTATTTTAGTTCCTTCTCGTGAACTTGGACTTCAGATTGAACAGGTTTGGAAAAAAATGGGAACCGATTACAAAGTAAATGTCTGCTATGGCGGGCATTCTATTGATACTGAAATCAAAAATCTTAGTAATCCGCCTGCAGTTTTGATAGGGACTCCTGGCCGGATTGCAGATCATATCGACAGAGGCACTTTTCGATTGGATAAAATACAGACATTAATCTTAGACGAGTTTGATAAATCGCTGCAGTTAGGTTTTCATGAGCAGATGTCGTTTATCATTGGGAAATTAAGTAAACTAAATAAACGTATTTTAGTTTCGGCTACATCAGATATTGAAATTCCAAAATACACCCGAGTGGTAAATCCTACGGTTTTAGATTTTATACCAACGGAAGAAGAGCAGGAAAGTAATTTGGTTACCAAAATGGTAATCTCGAAAGAAAAAGACAAATTGGGAAGTCTATTCAATTTGATCTGTTCCTTAAAATCACAATCGGCGATTATTTTTTGTAATCACCGCGATGCAGCAGAACGTATTAGTGACACTTTGAATGAAAAAGGAATTTTTTCAACCTATTATCATGGCGGTATGGATCAGGAGGAACGTGAAAGAGCCTTGATTCAATTCCGAAATGGGAGTATGAGTTATTTAATCACTACTGATTTAGCTGCGCGCGGATTGGATATTCCTGAAATGAAACATGTAATTCATTATCATTTACCATTAAAAGAAGATGAATTTACACATAGAAACGGTAGAACTGCCCGTATGCAGGCCTCTGGTACTGCTTATCTTATTGTAAATGAAAGTGAAAAAAAACTGGATTATGTTGATTATGGCATGGAAGTTTTAAATGTAGAAAACAGTACAAATCTGCCAAAACCGCCCGAGTTTCAAACTATTTACATTAGCGGCGGAAAGAAAAATAAGTTAAATAAAATTGATATCGTTGGTTTCTTTTCTCAAAAAGGAAGACTCGAGAAAGGCGATTTAGGATTAATTGAAGTAAAGGATTTTATTTCGTTTGCAGCTGTAAAATATAATAAAGTAAAAGAGCTGCTTTATAATGTTAAGGACGAAAAAATGAAAGGGAAGAAGTTTAAAATTGAAGTTGCCAGAAAAGTAATTAAAAAAGAAGAAGAATAATCAGTACTCAGTTTGATTCTAAAATTGTTACATGAAAAAACTACTTAATTTATTCGACTTCTCACAGAAAGTGAATTATAAAACAGAAATTTTAGCGGGGTTTACTGTAGCGATGACGATGATTCCAGAATCGCTGTCTTTTGCGATATTGGCTGGTTTTCCTCCTTTGACTGGTTTGTATGCGGCTTTTATAGCTGGTTTTGTTACGGCAATTTTTGGAGGAAGGCCAGGGTTGATTTCAGGCGGAGCTGGTGCAACGGTGATTGTGCTAATTGCTTTGATGAAATCTAATGGTCTGGAATATGTTTTTGCTGCTGTAGCTTTAGCAGGTGTACTGCAGATTTTAGTAGGTCTTTTTAAATTAGGCAAGTTCATTAGATTGGTCCCTCATCCTGTCATGTTTGGGTTTGTAAATGGTTTAGCAATCGTGATATTTATGTCACAGCTGGAGCAGTTTAAAACAGTTGTTAATCACGAAACTGTCTGGATTTCTGGAGATCCAATGTATATTATGGCTGGTTTAACGGCTTTGACTATTGCGATTGTAATGCTGGTGCCCAAATTGACAAAAGCAGTTCCTGCTTCATTGATAGCTATTATGACGGTCTTTGCAATGGTTTTTTTCTTTGGAATTGAAACTAAAACGGTGAAAGATATTGCATCAATAAGCGGTGGTTTTCCTCCATTTCATATTCCGAATATACCATTTAACTTGGGAACACTGCAGATAATTTTTCCATATGCCTTGATTATGGGAGCTGTTGGACTGACAGAAGGCTTACTGACTTTGAATTTAGTTGATGAAATTACCGGAACTAAAGGGAACGGCAACCGCGAGTGTATTGCACAGGGAAGTTCTAATATATTGAATGGTTTTTTCTTTGGGATGGGAGGCTGTCCAATGATTGCGCAGACTTTAGTAAATCTTTCTGCAGGTTCTAGAGCGCGTTTGTCCGGAGTTGTGGCTTCATTGACTATTCTTCTGATTATTTTATTTGGCGCCCCTGTTATCGAAAAATTGCCAATGGCTGCTTTGACAGGAGTAATGATTATGGTTGCTATTGGTACATTTGAATGGGCTAGTTTAAGGATTGTCAATAAAATGCCAAATCACGATGTTTTCGTTGTTGTAATAGTTGCCTTGATTACAGTTTTACTGCATAATCTGGCTTTGGCAGTTTTGATTGGAGTTGTTGTTTCGGCTTTGGTTTTCGCTTGGGAAAGCGCAAAAAGAATACGTGCCAAAAAGTATGTTGATGAAAAAGGAGTGAAGCATTATGAAATTTACGGACCTCTCTTTTTTGCATCAACAGCTGTATTTGCAGAGAAATTTGATGTGCTGAATGATCCAGATGAAGTAGTTATTGATTTCAAAGAAAGCCGTATTGCAGATATGTCGGCTATTGAAGCTTTGAATACTGTCACACTGCGATATTCTAAGATTGGAAAAAAAGTGCATTTACGGCATTTAAGTCCAGACTGCATCAGGTTATTAAAAAATGCGGAAACAATTATTGATATAAATATTATAGAGGATCCTAATTACATGGTAGTTAATGTAGATTAGGCACTGTAGTTTTTTGTAAAAATAGTTCAAAACTGTTTTTGGAACGATTTTTTTATTGCTGTTTATCACGACAAGTGAAATTACAAACAAAATAATTGATTTTTATGTTAATAAAAAATAGGATTGATAAAGGAGTTAATTTTTTTTATTATTATGTTTGCGGATAAATACTTATTGGATAGAGTATATCATTAAACCCCAAATAAATTATGAAAAAAGTTATTGCGATTGCTGTTTTATTTATTAGTACTGTTGGTTTTAGTCAAATTAAAGTTCTTGAAACTGTTCCTGTTGAGAAATTAGGCAGAGTAAATAATAGTTTTTATGTGCAAAAAATAGGAGATGAGTTTACATTTTACTATACAACAGTTCAATCAGAGGATGCTGAGTCGTCTTTAAAGGCTTTTACATTCAAAAATGTTGATAATGCATACCAAAGTTTTTACGGAATCATATCAAAAGGATTTACTGCAAGCCCTTTGAATGATGTAAAATTAGAATTACCTAATAATTTCGTTTGGCTTCATTACATTGCAAGCTCTGACAAAACTACCGTACAATTTATGGTTTCTAGTAAGGAAGCTGGTTCTACTCATATTTCTGAGCCATTATCAAAAGAGCAGGTTGAAAAATTATTTCAAAAAAGCTAGTAGAAAGTTTTAAGTCTGCAGTTATAAGATTTAAGATTACAGACAATAAATTACAAAAAAGTCCTCGATTTTTCGAGGACTTTTTTTATGCAATCTGCAATCTGCAATCTGCAATCTGCAATCTGCAATCTGCAATCTGCAATCTATATTTTCTTAACATACTGTGTGATAATCACAATCTGCTGTCCATCTACTTTTCCTTCAATGTATTCTGCATTTTCGTGGTCCAGGCGAATGTTTCGTACCGAAGTTCCTTGTTTGGCCACCATGCTAGATCCTTTTACTTTTAAGTCTTTAATTAATACTACCGAATCTCCGTGGGCTAAAACTACACCGTTCACATCGCGGTGAATTATTTTATTTTCGTCATCTTCGCCTTCTCCTGTGGCTTGTGCCCATGCCAGTGTATCTTCATCCAGATACATTTGTTCCAGTAAATCTTGATTACGCAAACGGCTTAACATTCTCCAGGCAACCACTTGCACTGGAATATGTTCATTCCACATACTGTCATTTAAACATCTCCAATGGTTTAAATCTTCATGACCAGGATTCTCTATTTGATCAATACAAGTAGAGCAGGCATAAATGCTTTCGTCTAAACCTCCTTTTTGAGTTGGTAATACTTGGTATTCTTTTAGGTTTTCGGTGGCAGCGCATAATTCACATTGTGAACCGCTGCGTTTATTTAATTCTCTTTCGAAGCTCATTATAAAGTGTGTGTTTTTTAGACTGCAAAAATACAGTTAATTGAAAGGTTTTGCAAGTTTATGAAGATCTAACAGGTTTTAAAAGCTGTTAGGTCTAAAAAAAATCTCTAGATTCTTTTGTTACTTATGTAATTTCACCCTCACCGCTTCCGGAACCAGCATTTCATATTCACCGTGATTTCGGATAACGTCTCTCACGATACTGGAACTGATATAAGAAGTTCGGGCTGCGGTTAATAAAAAGACAGTTTCTATTTTGGACAATCGTCTGTTCGTGTGAGCGATGGCTTTTTCAAATTCGAAATCGGCGGGATTGCGGAGTCCTCGCAGTATAAAATCGGCTTTAATTTTTTGGCATAAATCGATGGTCAGTCCTTCATAAGTGATAACCTTGACTTTAGGCTCGTTTTTGAATGTTTCTTCGATGAAACGTTTTCTTTCCTCGAGTGAGAACATGTATTTTTTTTCGGCATTGACACCAATGGCAATAACGATTTCATCAAATAATGAAATCCCTCTGTTGATGATATCTTCGTGTCCTAAGGTAATTGGATCAAATGATCCTGGGAATATGGCTTTTTTCATTTCAGTTTATATTTTTTTATCGGAATATGGTATCGCCACGCTCTAATTTCTATTTATGATTTAGAAAGCCAGCGATTTCATTTTAGATTTTGTTGATTTGATTTTCAATTCTTTTGTCTGGAATAATCCATATTAATGCCACAAAAATATAAAGGATTCCTGAAATAAGAGGAGATACAAAAGCTAAAGGAATTGCTGAAATATAACAGGCCATAGATAGTTTTCCTTTATTGTCTTTATTTACAGCATGGTGTAAAACAGATTCTTTTCCTTCGAGTTTTATAATTTTGTTTTGAAGTGTAATATATGAAATAGCGCACATCAATAATATGAAACCATAGCAGGCAACAGGAATTGTTGCAAATGATTGTCCTCCCATCCAGCTTGTCGCAAAAGGAATCAAAGACAGCCAAAACAACAACATAGTATTGTACCATAGCACCGAACCATCTATTTTTTTGACAACCTGAAACATGTGATGGTGGTTATTCCAATAAATTCCAACATAAATAAAACTCAATACATAACTCAGACAAACAGGAATCAAGGGAAGCAGACTCTCAAAGGTAGAATGTTCCGGAGCTCTGATTTCTAATACCATAATCGTTATAATTATGGCTAAAACGCCATCGCTAAAGGCTTCGATTCTGTTTTTGTTCATTTTTTTATTTGGAGATTGTTATACTTTAAGCTATTAAGATTCTAAGATTTTTCGAATGATTATTTAATTTCTAAACATGACACTTCAGAATATTCAGATGAATTAATAAAATCTTTTATGATTGAGTTTTTAGAATTTATTATATCTGCCAGAAAATCTGTTTTTGTATTGCCAAAGCGGAGCCAAATTATTTTTGGAGGGTGCCCTTTTAAATTTGAAATATCAAAAAAATCGGCATCAAATGTGACTATATTAAAATTATTTTGTTTTGCATACTGCCAAATTTCAAGATCTGAAAAATTTTCAATTCCTAGTTGTCTAACCTGTTTAGCTGTTGGAAAATTTGAAGCTATTTTGGAGACAATCCTGAAAGAAATATTTTGGTCAAATAATAAATTCACGATGCGATTTGAATTTTATGTTCTCTATCTGCAGCATAAGCAAGACAAGCTTTAATTTGTTCAGCTTTAAGTTCAGGGTAATCTTCAATAATTTCGTTTATTGTCATACCATTTGCCAGCCAGTTTAAAACATCAAATACCGTTATTCGGGTTCCTATTATTGTAGGTTTTCCAAAACGGACTTCAGAATTTATTGTTATATGTTGTTTGTAATCAACCATTTTTTAGTTTCTAAGTTACTAAGATACTAAGGTTTTTTTAAAAGACGCTACGTTTCTAAGTTATATTGATTGCTTAGAAACTAGCATCTCATAAACTCAGTATTTAATTAAGTGCTAGCTCAATAGCGTTGGTAAACAAATCTGTTAATGAAATTCCGGCAGCTTTGGCTTGTTGCGGAATTAAGCTTTCGGTTGTAAGACCTGGAATTGTATTCATTTCCAGCATGTGTGGTTCGCCGTCTACAAAGATAAATTCGCTTCTGGAGAAACCTTTCATTTTTAATACTTCGTAGGCGCGTTTTGCTGCTTCGCTAACTTTTTGAGTCATTTCATCGGAGATTCTGGCAGGAGTTATTTCCTGAGATTTCCCTTGGTATTTGGCTTCGTAATCGAAGAAATCATTTTCTGAAACAATCTCGGTAATCGGCAGAACAATTATTTCTCCCTGATAGTTGATAACTCCGACAGAAACTTCGGTTCCGTCAAGGAAACTTTCGATGATGATTTCGTTATCTTCTTTATACGCAACTTCGATTGCGATTGGCAGTTCGGCTTCGGTTTTTACTTTGGAAATCCCGAAACTTGAACCCGATTTATTTGGTTTTACAAAACATGGCAGACCAACTGTTTTTACAATTTCGGCAGTATTGATGCTGTCGCCTTTGTTTAAATAGTAGGAAGTGGCAGTTTTGATTCCGTACGGTTTCAAAACAGAAAGCATGTCTCGTTTATTGAACGTTAATGCCGCTTGATAGTAGTCACAAGATGATTGAGGAAGATCTATTAATTCGAAATAAGCCTGCATCAGTCCGTCTTCGCCTGGTGTGCCGTGAATGGCATTAAAAACACAGTCGAAAGTAATTTTGGTTCCGTTTACAGTAGTTGAAAAATCGTTTTTGTCTATTGGAAATTCATTGTCTTTGTCATCAACATATACCCATTTTTTTTTGAAAATGTGGATTCTGAATCCGTTATATTTTGTTTTGTCTAAGAATTGGTAAACTACGTTTCCGCTAATGAGTGAGATCTTGTATTCGCTTGAATAGCCGCCCATGATGATGGCAATGTTTTTCATGTTTAATTGTTTTTTACTGCAGATTATACGAATTACAACAGTTTTATTGAAAGTGTAAATGTAATGCTGTGATTTTGATTTTTAAATTATAATGCTGTTTTGGAAACAAATCCCTAGCCCCGATAGTAGTGGAAATCCTTGTGAGCCGGGGTTCGGCTCGCAAGATTGCAACGGATAGCGGGAAATAGCTCCTCCAAAAAATGATGATTGGAAGACCAAGACTATTAAACAAAATTATCATTTTTTTTGAAACGAAATAGCTTTATCTTTGCGGGAAACAAAAATATTTATGAGCTTAAAAAAATATCTTACGAGCCGCGTTTTTTTTGGACAAGTGGCAATTGCATTTGCGATTATTGCAGTTTTAGCCTATTTATTTATGCATTGGCTGACTTTTACAACAGATCACGGGCATGAAATTGCTGTTCCTGATTTGAGAAAATTAACAGAGGAACAAGTGGAAGAGAAACTGGACGAACTGGATTTGGATTACGAGCTGCTGGATAGTGTTGATTTTAGAGGCGATTATCCAAAATATAGTGTTGTAGAGCAGGATCCAATGCCTGGTACAAAAGTAAAAGTAGGCAGAAAAGTATATATTAAAATTAATTCTTCTGGGTTTTCATCTGTGAGAATCCCGGATTTAATAGAGAAGACATATCGTGAAGCGGTACCTACATTAAAAGCTCTTGGACTGGAAGCAGGAACAATTACGTATGTTCCTAACCTTGGAAAAGACATGGTTCTTGAAATGCGTTATAAAGGCAGAAACCTGAAAGTAGGGGACAGAGTATTGAAAGCCTCTAAAATTGATTTGGTTTTGGGAGACGGAAAAGAAAGTTATCAGGAAGAAGAACCAGTGGACAGCACAGCTGTTCCCGCAACAGATACAGCAACACCAGCGAATGAACAATAATAATGAACCAATAGAGGATTTAGACGAAGAATTATTTGAGCATTACAGGTTTGAGGTGCCGAAAGGGCAGGCCATTCTGCGAATTGACAAATACCTGATGAGTCTGATTCCGAATGCCACTAGAAATAAAATTCAGAACGCGGCTACTGACGGAAATATTTTTGTAAATGATCTGACTGTAAAGTCGAATTACAAAGTGAAACCTTTTGATGTGATTCAGATAATGCTTTCGCACCCGCCGTTTGAAAACAGGGTGGATCCAGAGGATATTCCACTGGATATCGTTTATGAGGATGATGCACTTTTGTTAATCAATAAACCGCCGGGATTGGTGGTTCATCCTGGTCATGGGAATTATACCGGAACTCTGGTAAATGCATTGGCGTTTCATTTTGAGAATCTGCCAATGAACAGCAGTGAGCGTCCGGGATTGGTTCATCGAATTGACAAGGATACTTCGGGATTATTGGTTGTTGCCAAAACCGAAGCAGCAATGACGCATCTTGCTAAACAATTTGAAGCTAAAACATCCGAAAGAGAGTATATTGCGCTTGTTTGGGGAAATGTTGCTCAAGAAGCTGGAACTATCGAAGGAAACTTAGCACGTCATTTAAAGGATCGTATGCAGATGGCAGTTTTTGCTGATCCCGAAATTGGTAAACCGGCCATTACACATTATAAAGTTTTGGAACGTTTTGGGTATGTAACCTTAATTTCCTGTAAATTAGAAACAGGAAGAACGCACCAAATCCGTGCGCACATGAAACATATCGGGCATCCGCTTTTTAATGATGAGCGTTATGGTGGTCATTTGATTTTAAAAGGAACTACATTTACAAAATACAAACAGTTTATCGAGAATTGTTTCAAAGCTTTGCCGCGTCAGGCACTGCATGCAAAAACACTTGGTTTTGTTCATCCAAACACAGGTGAAATGATGCGTTTTGATACCGAATTGCCTCAGGATTTTCAGGATTGTATTGAGAAATGGAGAGGATATTCTAAGTCACATCATGTGGATGACGAGGAGTAATTTCTTTGTTATTTAGTACTTAGTTATGAGTCCCTAGTCCTTAGAGGAAAGTATTCTTTAGAATTACTAAGCAAATAGAAAAAATAAAAAGAGAAGCTTGAATTTATAAACTCAAAGTTTCTCTTTTTTTATGCCCCTGTCCTAATTACTAAGGACAAGGACTAATCTCTAACAGTTATTCTCCCGCTGGATTTGAAGTATCTGAAGGATTAAAATCAGTTGACGTATGATCAATTTTTTTTACGCGTTTTGGCTGTTTTTTCATTTCTTCTCCAATCAAGTTTGAGGCTGTAAAACTTGTTACCATGCTATTCAGCATATCACTTGCTGCCTGCGGTGAATTTGGAAGCAGAATTAAATTAGAATTCGTATCAGCACCAATCGCCTGCAGTGTGTCATAATGCTGTGTAATCACGATTAGAGCTGATGCTTCCTGCGAATTAATTCCAACTTCGTTCAATACTTCAACACTTTCTACCAGACCGCGTGCAATTTCTCTTCTTTGATCGGCAATACCCTGACCCTGCAGTTTTTTACTTTCGGCTTCGGCTTTTGCTTTTGCAACAATTCTGATTCTCTGAGCTTCCGATTCGAACATAGCAGCTGTTTTTTCTCTTTCGGCAGCATTAATTCGGTTCATCGCATTTTTTACCTGAATATCCGGATCAATATCGGTAACCAAAGTATTGATGATATCATACCCATAAGCCATCATCGCTTCATTTAATTCTCTTTTTACAGCAATTGCAATATCATCTTTTCTTGCAAAAACATCATCCAGAATAAGTTTCGGAACCTCGGCACGCACTACGTCAAAAACGTAAGCCGTAATCTGGTCATGCGGATATTCCAACTTGTAGAATGCTTCATAAGCGTGTTCCGGAATGACTTTAAACTGTACCGAAATTTTCATTTTCACAAACACATTGTCTTTAGTCTGTGTTTCAATAATTACATCCAGCTGCTGGATTCTAAAGTTTACACGCCCAGCAATTCTGTCAATAATCGGCACTTTAAGCTGTAAACCTGAGTTGCGGATACTCAAGAACTTACCAAAACGTTCTACAACAACCGCAGTCTGCTGTTTAACTGTAAAAAAGGAAGAAAAAAGAATAATCAGCCCGAAGACTAAAATGGCAATCATAAATGGACCCATGAGTTTTTTAGATTTAAAGTTAAAATTATTATACGTGATGGCAGTATAAAAGTTACAAACTTTATAAAATCATTCTTACTTCATGGAGTAGTATTTTTCTATTTTGTTGCCGAATTAACTAACTTTTACAATTCCGACGGAAGAGGAATCTCCGTTAAAAGCTCCACAAAGATTGGGTTTTGATTGCAGAATTATTTGCGGAGATTCCTCGTTCCTACCAATGACGTTTTTTTAATCAACACGAATTACACTAATTTTCACAAATTTAAACGGTCAGAGTTTGTGTAATTATTTCACAAACGAATTTGTGTAAATTCGTGTAATTCGTGTTTATTTCTTTACATTATGTCATTTAAGAAGCAAAAGCTTTTATAATTCCTTTAGATCCTGTTAAACCTGTCTGCAGTTCCAAAACTGAATTAGGTGCAAGATTAGGCTCCATTCTATGCGAAACAAACAGAATCGTTATATTCGTTTCTTTTTTAATCGTATTGATAAGCTGAATTACTAATGCCACATTATGGTCGTCCAATCCTTCCAGCGGTTCGTCTAGAATTAATAACGGCGGATGTTTGAGAACTGCTCGGGTAATCAGCGCCAGCCTTTGCTGGCCAATGGAAAGCCTGTTGAAGATTTTCTTTTTCAGTGGCGTCATTTCGATTACATCAAGCCATTGAGCAACAATTTTTCGCTGTAAGGTTGTCGGCTGTCTGTACAATCCGATAGAATCAAAAAAACCGGAAAGAATCATTTCTTCCAAAGTTGTATTTCTGTTAAATAAATCGGTCATCGATGTTGAGAAAGACCCGATTTTCTTTTTGATTTCCCAAATGCTTTCACCGCTTCCTTTTTTTCTTCCAAAAAGTTCTATGTCCTGACCGTAGCCTTTGGTGTTTTCCCCTGTGATGAGCGATAGGAGAGTGCTTTTTCCAGAACCGTTCGGACCAATTAACTGCCAGAATTCCCCTTGTTTAATAGTCCACGACAGCGAATCGATAATAGGTCTTTCGTCATAGGAAACAGAAACGGAATTCATTTTTATTAGAATACCATCCTTAAAAATCTCTTTGTGAATAGGTATTTTATATTCATTATTTTCAAGGTAATGATCTTCAATTGTATTGATGTCTTTCAGTTCAAATGAATTGTCATTTATCTGCGCTTTATTGACAATAAAAGGAAGCAGATCAATAGTTCTGTTCACTAACTGAATGATACCAACCGAATGTGAGATGGATTCAATCTCAGCTGATAATTCGATTCGCGAAGCAATATCTAAATGATCCATAGGATTATCTAGAATAATATAATCTGGGTTTTGTCTGAGGCAGTATTTTATAAATTCTTTTTTTCGTTCACCTGATGAAAATGTGCGCAGGTTTCGGTGTGCGTCGGCTGTGGCTTCAATGGAATCGTGTATGTATTCTTCCTCAATTAATTTCTGAATTGCAATATCAGAAAATAGAATTCCTTTCTGGTTGTTAAAAACCGATAATTTCCCTTCTATTCTGCTTGATAATAAAGTGTCTATAAAGCTTTTTTTGTCAACCTGATTGGTTAAAAGGATGTCCCAATGTTTCATTTTATGTGTATTGAAGTAAAAAATCAAATTTGGCAAAATTAGCCATATAATTTAAATTTTGAAGAAGATTATTCAATAAAAAAAGCCTCAAAAATGAGGCTTTGTATTGTTTTAAGAAAAGTATTTTAGAGTTCTCTGTCTGCAGTTTCTGCTTCTTCTTCTTTTTCTGTTTCTTCTATTTGGGCTAATGGTTCTTCAAGCTGTTTTGGTTCTTCTTCATTTTCGGTGCCCTTGTTTTTAGAAAACCATCCTCTTATTTTATTTTTGAAAGCACTAAAGAAACCTAAAAGACCTAACACAATTAGTTTTCCAAATTTTGCCAGTATAGCCAAGAAACCAACTTTGGCTAAAACTTTTCCGGCAACAAGACCGCCAATTGTCCAGGCAGCAACTTCATCTACATTGGAATCAAAGTCTTCATACTTGTAGCCATCATTAAATTGAACGATGTCAAGAACTTTATTAATGTCTTTTTGTACCAATGGCAGTTCATTCTCAGTCGCAATTGCATTCAGTACCAAGACCCCTTTTCGGCCAAGGATTCTAACATTATAGTTTAAGGTATTAACGGTATTTGTACCAAATTTTATTTCTTTTGCCCAATGCAGTATTTTCCTGTCTTGGTCGTAAAATGGTTTTGCAGCCCAGCCTACAATTGTTATTGGTTCGTATCCTGCTTTTTGTCGTTCTTTATTTTCCTCGACTGTTTCTTTTTTCATTTCGGCAAGCAGATCATCATAGTTAACATCATCAGCATCATCGTCCTCAACATGTCCAATTTCGTCATACTGAATGTTGAAAACATAACCGTTCTCGTTCATTACTCCTTGGTTTTCGGGTAATAACAAACCCAGGGTTAAATTCTCGCCTTTCGGATTTCCCCAGATATCAACTAATACTCTCTCAGCTTGTACAGGCTCAAGATATTTGAAACCTTTCGGGACATTTATTTTTCCGATTCCGTTTTTTAAATCAATGGATCCGTGCTGGTATTTAAAAGTTTTTTCGATAGAATCTATTTTCTTTGCTAGGTTTTCATCCTGTGAATACATACAAAAAGTAAATAGGCAGGCAATAAAAGTTAAAGTAGTTTTCATCATTTGGTTAAAAGGTTGGGGTCAATTAAAAGTAGGTAATAGACTATTTATTCTCAAATATAACTATTTTTTTTAATTAATTGTTATATTTTTTGTTTAGTTTGAAAAAAATCAACAAAAATGTGTTTTAATAACAATGAGGCGTAATGTGTTGATAATGAGTATTAAAGGGTTTTAAATCGAAGGTTATGTGTAGTTAGGCTTTTATTTCTCGCAAAGTCGCTAAGACGCAAAACTAAAGACATGTTTCTTTGCGTCTTAGCGACTTTGCGAGAGTTATTTAAAAAAAGCTTAGTAAAGAAGTCTAAAACTTAATGGATAAGCGATTTTTTAATTTATTTCAGGGAAAAATTAGCTTCAAAAGTTTTAAAACGATTATCCAAGTCAAGTGTCAATTGTTTTTTTACCGCAGGATCTTGTATAAAACTATAGCTGATGCTGTTGTAGACAAATTGTTTAATATCGCTATAAGTAATGGTTTTGTACCTTTTGGCAAGTAAAACATACTGCTCTGTCATATTAGTACGCAGTATTCCGGCATCGTCCGTGCTGATGACAATCGGCACACCAAATTCTTTGTACAATAAAATAGGGTGGCGGTTTTCTTTTACTTTTAAAATAAACTCATTGCTCGCAAGATTGATTTCAACAGGGATGTTATTCTTTGCCATATAACGCATCAAATCATAACTTTTATCTTCGTAGGCCATGTCTACTCCATGACCGATTCTATTGGCTCCCGCAATATAAACTGCTGCATTGATATGCCAGCTTAATTCCTCAGGGCGGACAAGTCCCAAGGTAAGTTCGCCGGCGTGCATAGCGTATTTTACTTTCGGAAAACGGCTGTGGCAATATTTGAACATAACCATATGTAACCAATAATCTTTCATCGAAGTTTCGCCGTCTTCTGGGGAGACGATATTAACTCCCGCCATCAGCGGACTGCTGTCGGCCGAAATAAAAGCAACGATTAAGTTTTTGAATAAATCCACAGGTTCCATAAAGCGTAAGACAAAATTTTGGTAGCGCATCGTAAATTGACTATCATCGATTTTGAGTGCTGCGTGCATTTTTCCAACAAAGTTTTCATTAAAATCGGCTGCATATTTTTTGGCATCTTTTTTAATGAAAATGGTATACAGCGAATCCAAAGACTGCATTACAGCTTTTTCATTTTTATCTGCCGACAATTTTCTCAAATAACTGTTGGATTTGGATAAATCAGCTGTTTGTATATCACAAGGAATGGTTGATAATTGAGTTTCGATATAGCTGACATTTTCTTTGATTGCCCTATTTTTCAGTTCCAGCAGACCGGCTTCAAAATTACCCTGTGTGGCAGGTTCAAATTTCATGAAAGATTCAAAAAATAATTTATCCGAAGGATAGTCAACATTATTGTAATCTTTGGCAGACCACTTGTGCATTACTTTTTGTTTGTAGGCATCCAGTTCTCCGTTCTTTTGAAGCATAGAGAATAGCACCCAGTCAGCTCCGGATTGCTTTTCCTGACTCACAGTCATAGTCTGCGTGTTGAGATAGAAATCTTTTGCTATAGCATGAGCCAACAATGGCTCTGCGTAAATGGAACCGGAATAATGATGGTGTAAGTCGCCTCCTTTAGGCATTTGTGCAAAAAAAGCCGTGAGTTCGGCTTCGTTGTTTCTGATTTTTTCAAAATAAGTTTCTGCCGATTGCGAAAAACCCAGTTGGCATATCATCGAAAAAAAGAAAGGATAAAATAATTTCATTTTCTAAATTTCATTCAAATATAACAAATATTCAGGAATTTGTTTTAGTTTAAATTAAATTGGTTCAAATAAAAGTTTCGTTATTGTTCTCGATATAGTCCAAGTCAACATGGAAAGTTTCCTTTAATTTCCATAATGCCAGCAATGAAGCGATTGATAATAAGAAGCCAACAATCATTCCTGCTTTGAGAATATCACCTTCAAAAATACGGTCTCTGAAAAAACTATAGATTAAAATAATCAGCGGAAGAGAGCCTCGAACAAAATTGGGAACAGTAGTTGTCACTGTTGCTCGAATATTTGTTCCAAATTGTTCTGCAGCGATGGTTACAAACAAAACCCAATATCCGACAGAAATTCCCATGACAAAGCAAAGAAGATAAAAGGCAGAAGGAGAAATTCCGTAAGCGTTCAAATAAACAAAAACCATTATTAGATTGGAAATCAGAAATAGGAACATAATTTTTTTTCGGCTTTTGAACCATTGGCTGAACAAACCGCTGGCAATGTCACCAAAAACCAATCCGGCATAGCAGAAAGCAATGGCTTTTCCTGCGGCTATGGTTTCGGCCTGCTGTACTCCGAGAGCTTTAGCAAATTCGGGTGAAAAAGTAATCAAAACACCTACCAAAAACCAAAGCGGTACACCAATAAGTATGCATTGCAGGTATTTTGAAAATCTTTTTGTATTGGTAAACAAAGACAAGAAATCTCCTTTCTTTTCATCACTTTGCTGTACCTGTTTGAACATTCCCGACTCGGTAATGCTGATTCTTAAAAACAACAGCAGGATGCCAAGGCCTCCTCCGGCATAATAGCACAGCCTCCAATCCTGAAAAAACTGGTAAACCAAATAAGCTGCAACAGCTCCCGAAACACCTACCGAAGCCACAATCATGGTTCCGTAACCGCGTTTTTCTTTAGGCAGGGATTCGGCCACCAGAGTAATTCCGGGACCCAGTTCTCCTGCAAGTCCAATACCAGCAATCAGCCGCCAAAAAGCATAGCCATCAACTGTTGTCACCAGTCCATTGGCAATATTTGCCGCCGAATACAGTAATATAGAACCAAACAAAACAGATATCCGCCCCTTTTTGTCTCCTAAAATTCCCCACAAAATCCCGCCGAAAAGCATCCCAAACATCTGCATGCTGATGAGGTATTCTCCCTGATCACGGACTGCATCTCCTGTTATACCAAGATCTTTCAGACTGTCGGTACGCACAATTCCAAAGAGTAATAAATCATAGATGTCAACAAAATAGCCAAGCGCAGCTACAATCACCGCGGCGTTAAGTATGGATTTCGAATTTTTAGTAATAGATGAGGTAGAGTTGGTCATTAGGAGTTGGTCTTTATTGGCAGTTTCATTAATAAATCGGTTTGCTGGTCATTACCCAATGTAAAAATATGTTTGTCGAAAGTGACAAAACCATTTTTGGTATAAAACTGTAACGCTCTGTGGTTTTCTTCCCAAACGCCAAGCCAAGCATAATCAACATTAGATTCCTGCGCCACTTTTATAGCTTTGTCGAGTAACAGCTGTCCTATTTTTTTTCCGTGAAAAGCTTTCAAAACATAAATGCGCTGAATTTCGATTGTCTCGTCTTCAACCGTTTCAGTTTGTGCATTTCCTGAATTTAATTTAAGATATCCAACAGGTTCATTGTCCCAATAAGCAATGTAAAATGGCGAATTGGGATTGTTTATTTCTAAAGTCAATTGAGCCGTGTTGAAATTATCCTTTAGGTATTTCTCCATATTTTCGGGAGTGTTTATGTCCGAAAATGTTTCGGTAAAAGATTCAATACTTATATTCTGTATCGTGCTAAGGTCTTCTATGCCGGCTTTTTTAATTTCAATCATTTTAATTGGTTTTATTATAATTTTTTGGAGCAGAAACATGGGGCTTCTTCAGTAAATATCCTCCCGCTTTTCGCTGCAATCTTGTGAACTGAACCCCAGTTCACAAGGATTTTCACTGCAATCGGGGCTAAAAGCCGGTATTTTGCTTTTTGTTTTAAGCTAAAAATCTGTTACAAATTACACGAATTTTACAAATTAATTCGTGCTAATTCGTGAAATTCGTGTTTTTTTTTTCTATTTCATTTTAAAAATCTATGACAATATTAAACAATTCAATTCATAGTTTCCGAAATCTAAATTTCAATTTGTATTTTTGGAATCGTTTTAAAAGAACACATAAAAAATGAAAATCGTACTTTCCCCAGCCAAATCGCTAAACTTCGAACAGGAATTACCAACTACGCTGCATACATCATCATCTTTTCTAAAAGAATCCAGACAGGTTCATAAAGTTTTGAAACAGCAATCCCCGAAAAATTTATCGGAATTGATGTCGATTTCGGATAAATTGGCTGATTTGAACTGGAAACGCAATCAGGACTGGAAAACTCCTTTTACACCTGAGAATGCACGCCCGGCAGTTTATGCCTTTGACGGCGATGTGTATACAGGATTGGATGCTTACACAATTCCCTCCGAAAAACTGGATTTGCTTCAAGACCGATTGCGAATATTATCGGGTTTGTATGGGTATTTAAAACCTTTGGATTTGATTCAGCCTTACCGATTGGAGATGGGAACAAAATTACCTATTGGCGAAAGCAAAAATTTATACGAGTTTTGGAAAAAGACCATTACCGATTCCCTGAACAAAGAACTTAAAAAAGGGGAGTTGTTTATCAATTTGGCGAGTAATGAATATTTCTCAGCTGTTGATGTGAAAGCATTGAAAGTGCCCGTTATCACTCCCGAATTCAAGGATTACAAAGACGGAAAACTGAAAATAATCAGTTTTTTTGCTAAGAAGGCGAGGGGATTGATGGTTCGTTATATTTTGGATACCAATGCCGAAACTATTGACGATTTAAAAGGATTCAATTACGAAGGCTACCAGTTTGACGCTAATTTATCCAAAGAGAATAATTTGGTTTTTACGAGGTAGATTATAGATTTCAGAAGGCAAAATTTAGAAAAGAACTTCATATTATCTGCTAATTCTACATTGTTTTTAATCGTTTTTAGTAAATTTTCGTTCTCCTGTGATATCGTAAGTTTTCAAATGTTCTCCTTTATGATTATAGATAGAACATTCAAATTCTGGTTTACTTTTTATTAAGTTAAAGATAAAACTTTCAGCATCGTAAAAATTGTCAAATAGTTGATAAACTTCTTTGTCGTTCTGACCTTTTGAGAATATTGTTAAGTCTGTTTTAAAAACGTGGCCTGTAGCATATTCAGCAATAAGAATAGAACATTTATTTTCTTCTAAGATTGGTGCTTTCATTCGTTTCTTGTCTTTCTGTTGAAGTATTATGTTAGAGCCTGTTTAAAAATTTAAAATAAATAATTGTTATGGGTTAAAGAAACCGATTGAAATTTGTCTTTTTGTAGTGACCAAACCATAAAAAGATGTATCCAACCGATTTGACAGAAACCCAGTGGCAATTTATAAAAAAGACTTTAGAATTCGATGATAGAAAGCGGAAATATAATTTGAAAATCATTTGGAATGCGATTAATTATCTCGTAAAAACAGGTTGTCAGTGGCGAATGTTACCTAAAGATTTTCCAAAATGGCAATTAGTGTATTATTACTATTGGAAATGGTCAAATTTGGAATGTTTTGATTTATTACTGTCAAAATTGCGAGAAAAAGTCAGGTTTAATAGAGGTCAAAATACAATGCCAAGTCTAGGAATAATGGATAGTCAAAGTGTACGATGGGGAAATAATCGTTCCTTAAATAGTTTTGATGGCAATAAAAAAGTAAAAGGAATTAAACGGCATATTGTGGTTGATAAAAATGGGTTTCTTTTGGCAATAATGGTAACAGTTGCCAATGTCCATGATAGTAAAGCGGCAGATTTACTAATGAGGACGCTTCACTATTTTTTATGTCCTATAAAAGTAATCCTTGCCGATGGTGGTTACAGAGGCGAAGTGATTGAAAACATAAAAAATAAATTTGGCTATATTATTCAAGTGGTAATGCGTTCAGATGATAGAAAAATGGGGTTTAAACCTATACATAAAAGATGGATTGTAGAGAGAACATTCTCTTGGTTTGACAACGACCGAAGATTATGTAGAAATTATGAACTACTTTTTGAAACATCCGAGAATATGGTCAAAATTGCAACTATAAAATTATTATTAAATAAAATTTAAACAGGCTCTTAATTCTTGCTTTGCTAAATCTCTCGACTTCGAAAAGCGTTTTCATCTATTAAGAATGATTTCTCTTAAGAAACTCTCCGTAGTGAGGTACATTATTTTTCTGTCTCCAATGTGTTCATGTATGATTTTAGTCTGTAACTATATTTACTTGGGTCTGTTCCAAGTGTTTTAAATTCTCGCTTAATGAGTTCAATTAATAGTTCCCTAACTGGTTTGCCCTCCATTTTTGTACACTTTGCTTTTACCCACCAAAGATAGGGTGAACTAGGATACTTTTTTAAAGCCTCATTCAGCTCTGTATCATCTGATTTTATTATGTCAGTCCTAATGGTAAAATAGCTTACAGCAAATCTTTCATCATCAAATTCAGTCCACCCTAATTTGTCAATTTCAGGCTTTACTTGCCCTTCAGCAGTCGCTTGTAAATATGCATAAATGTTTAAAATATCTTTATCTTTTGTCTTTTTGGCTAAATCAAGTAACTCATTACCTCTTTTTGAATAAAATTCATTTTCTGATAATAGACCGTTTACAAAACAAATTCTTAAAAGGTCAGAGGTGAGTTCTCCAAACTCGGGAAGTGGTTTATTGTTAAGTATTATATTGCTGTCGGTAAGCAGTTTCTTAATATCTTCACTTTTCCCGCTTTCCTCAAGTTTTTTTATTTGTAAATAGGCTTTTATAATTTTAAGTTCGTTATTTTCTTTATCTAATTTTGTTTCGGCTAATTTTGTGTCTTCGTTTAGAAAGTATTCCTGTGAACCTTTGTTCCACCAATCAAATTCCCAATTTTTGTCTAAAAACAGCAATGGATAAAAACTTGAAAATTTGCCTTTTTCAATTTCCGTTTTTAAGTCATTTCTTGTTTTAACTTGGTTTGTTTTACCATAAATGGTATAAATAGCTTTGTCAATTGCAGTATGGTTTTGAGGATGATTTGCTTTTTGCCAATTTGTAATTGATAGTTCTATTTTGTCAATGTTTAAATAACAATCTGCTAACCAGACAAAAATTCTTATGTCTTTAGGTTCTTTTAAGGAATAAGTTTCGTAAAGTTTTGACGCCTCCAAATATTTTCCGCTTCTATGAAGTTCAATGGCGTATTCAAGAATGAAATTTTGATCAAGCGGATTTTTTAAATAGACCTGTTCATGAAGTAAAAGAGATTTGTCTGGGTCAATTTGATAAAGTATTCCTCCAGTTAAATATTTTTTATACTCATTGTCTGCGCTTTTAATCAAATTTTCAGTGCAGACATTGAGATCATTTTCTACTATACAAGTACTGAATTTTGATATTTCATCATGAAAATCGTTTTTAGTTTTTTCAATTTGCTCTCTATTTGAGACCAAAGTCTGTCCGAAACAGATACTTGTAAATGATAAAAAAGCTGTAAAAATAATTATAGGTTTCTTCGTTATGTTGTTAGTTGTCAATTGTTTGCTGGTGTAATTTGTTTATATATCTGATAAAATTAAATCAATCCACCCAAATTAGGTTAGCTTGATCAGTTAAATGGTTTTAATTACTATTTTCAAATATAAAGAAATAATAGCAGTAAACTTACAAGGAAGAATTTGTTTGTTGTGATAAGTTTTATTTTTTTAAGAAATAGGAGTTCAAAGAAAATTATGCGTAGTTTGTCAATGACAAACTTTACAGATATTTGTTGCAGAAATATTTAATCTTTTAGGAATAAAGGGAGTGCAATGGTTGGGATAATTGTAAAAAAGCAAAAATGTTTTTCTCTAACCCCTATAGCAGTGAAAATCCTTGTGTGCCGGGGTTTGGCATACAAGATTGCAACGGACAGCGGGAACAATGTTGATAAAACACCAGTTGTTCTGCTCCTAAAAAAAAGAAAACTCCGAATTTCACTAAATTAATCAGTGAGATTCGGAGTTTTTTTAAATCTGAAATCTAGAATTAATGCATTGCCTCTGAAGGATCTATTTTATTTTTTCCTTTTTTGACCAAAAGGATAATTGGGATACAGAATAAAAACATGATTCCCAGATAAAGGAAAATATCCATGTATGATAAAACAGTGCTTTGTTTCATTACTGAAAATTCTAGCACTTTATAGGCTTTGTCCAAGGCTTCGTTGCTGGAAAATCCTTTGGACATAAAATTTCTTTGTAAACCAAGGATACGCTGCTGCACCTGATAGTTAGCGGGGTCCAAATGCGTAAGTAAATTTACTCGGTGTTCCTGACTCCAGCGGGTGATAAATGTGGTGATGATGGCAATACCAAATGAGCCTCCCAATTGACGCATCATTCCTGTAAAAGCGGCTCCTTCTCCAATATGTTTTCCTTTCAGGGTCGATAATGAAAGAGTAGTTATTGGTACAAATAATAATCCGAGTCCTATTCCTCTCAAAATCAATGGCCAGTATAAATGTTCTACTCCAGTGTCGGGAGTCATATTACTGTACATCATGAAACAAAAGAAGAAAAAGATTAAAAATCCTACTGCTACCATATAAGTCTGCGGTACTCCTTTTTGAATTAAATTACCAATAATCGGCATCATAAATGCTGTGGTTATAGAACCCGGAATTAACAATAATCCCGCATCGGTAGCTGTCCAGCCTAAGATTGACTGCGTATAAATTGGTATAATCAGCGTTGAACCATATAACCCAAAACCAAGAATAAAACACATTACGGTTCCTATTCTCAGGTTTCCGTCTTTTAAGACACTTAAGTTTACAATTGGATGTTTATAAGTGAGTTCTCTCCATATGAAAAGTATTAACCCCATAATGGTTACTACACTTAAGGTTGTAATTAAAGGGTCATTAAACCAATCGTCCTGTTGTCCGTGTTCTAAAACAAATTGTAAAGAACCAATGAAAGCGGCTAATAATACAATTCCCCACCAATCGACTTGATTTGCTTTTAGTTTTTCGCCGTATTTTGGACTTCTTACGAAAGAAATTGCCAAAACGGTTGCGATAATTCCCAACGGAATATTGATGTAAAAAATGTAAGGCCAAGAATAATGGTCAACCAAATAACCTCCCAATGGCGGACCGAGTGTTGGTCCGACAATTACGCCCATTCCGTAAATAGCCTGAGCCATTCCGCGTTTTGCAATTGGGTAACTCTCGGTGATGATTGTTTGTGCCGTTACCAATAAGGCTCCCCCTCCCATACCTTGTACGAATCGAAAGGCTACTAATTCCCAAATGTTTGTTGCATTTCCGCAGAGGAAAGAACACACTGTAAAAAGTATAATCGAAGCTACAAAGTAATTACGTCTTCCGAATTGCTGCGACAACCAGCTGGTCATTGGGATTACAATAACATTTGCAATAGCATATGCGGTAATTACCCAAGCCACATCTGTAAGGGTTGCACCAAGACTTCCCCGCATGTCGGTAAGCGCTACGTTTACGATAGTCGTATCAACGATTTCCAACAGTGCACAAAGTACCGCCGTAATCGTGATAATGACGCGTCTAAATCCGTATTCTACTAAATCGTCGTCTGCTGCTTGTACTTTTGTCATTTATATGAATTATAAAATTGGATATTTTGACTTTTTTTAGATTGTTAGACTTTTAGAGTATTGGATTATTAGACTTTTCAGTTAGAAAGTATGGAATTATCCAACAATCTAAGTCATCTAAAAGTCTAATAATCCATGCAGTCTAAAAAAGTCTTATTTCAAATGAACATCAACATCAGCATTCATGCCTGGACGTAATAATTTTACTTTTTCAGGATCATTTGATGCATCTAAGCTGATTTTTACCGGTAATCTTTGAATTGTTTTTACAAAGTTTCCTGTAGCATTATCAGGCGGTAACAAAGAGAAACGAGAACCTGTAGCAGGAGAAAATGAAGTTAAAGTAGCTTGGAAATCATAATCAGGATACGCATCTACTTTTATCGTTACTTTCTGCCCAACTACCATTTTGTTTAGCTGTGTTTCTTTAAAATTAGCCACAACCCAAGCTTCATTGTTATTAATGATGTAAAATAAAGACTGTCCGGCTTGTACCAATTGTCCTGGCTGGATATCAATTTTTGAAACCTGACCGTCAATTGCAGCAGTTACTACTGTGTAAGTTAAATTTAACTGAGCTGCTTCCAATAATGCTTTTGCTTTTTTAATATTAGCGGCAGCTACAAGTGTCTGTTTGTCAGAAACTCTTGATTTTGCTTCAATAGCCGATTTTTGATAAGAACTTGCTTTTTGCTGCTGTTCCAAAATACGTACTTGGCTTTCTGCTTCTTGCTTTGCAGCTAGAGCCTGTTCGTATTGCTGTTTAGTGATCGAATGCGTTTTGTATAAATTTTCATAACGTACATAATCACTGTTTGCTCTTCCTAATCTAATTTTTGCAGTCTCAATATTTCCTCCTGCAGATTGTATATTGGCATTCGAAACAGCAACATTTGCTAATGCGCTTCCAATTTCTTCCTTGGCAGATTCAAAACTGCTTTCAGAACCGATATAGGCAGCATTGGCTTCTTCAATTTTCAATTGGTAATCTCTTTTGTCAATGGTAAATAAGGTATCTCCCTTTTTTACATAATCATTGTCTTTTACATACACTTTGCTGATATAACCAGAAACCCTTGGAATTATTGGGTTCATGTTTTTCTCTATCTGAGCATCATCCGTTTCTTCATGTGATTGAGAATGAATGTATTTTACTATTCCATAAGTTCCTCCTCCTAGGATTAAAACCAATAGGATTATAATGAATTTGGTGTTTGTTTTTTTCTTTTCCATGATATTGGTGGTCGTTATATTTTTGAAAGATTGAAGGTTTGTGATAGCTGTCCTGTTGTTGATAGTAATTCGTAATATCTTTGAATAACATCTACTTTGGAAATAGTTTCGCTGATTTTTGATCTAAGCTGTTCTACATCGGCATCCAGTAAATCATTGGTATCTGCAAGTCCATTTTCGTTTTTATCTTTTACAATACGATAATTTTCGGCAGACTGTTCAACAGCTTGGGTTAAAACAATACTTTGCTTTACAGCCAGATCATAATTGGTAATTGCCTGCTGTACCTGCACGCGAATATTATCTTTTAATAACTCTTCAGAATTTTGAACTTCAAGATTTTTGCTTTTTGCAATTTTTACCTCAGTACCGTTTTTTAGAATACCGCTAAGATCATATGAAACACCAACACCTAAAAACATGGCATTTTGGACCGTCAAGATGTGCTGTATGTTTAAAGCAGCATATCCGCCGGTCAAAGCAACAGTTGGATAATAGTTGGACTGGGCCATTTTTAAGTTGTTTTGAGAGGCTTTCTCCTGGAATTTTAATGCTTCCAAATCTTTACGGTTTTCAAGTGCCGGTTTCTCGTCAGTAGGAATTTCATCCTTTGGGAAATTAATCAGATCACTTTCATTAACTACTAATTTTGTTCCTGCTGGTAATTTCAATATAGTAACAAGGTAGTAATTGAATATCGTTTCGTTATTGATTGCTTCATCAAGAGAAAGCTGAAGTTTAGAAACCTGTAGCTGTGCTTTTAATAAATCATTACGAGGTATAATTCCATTTTTTTCCAAAGCAATAAAATCAGTAACGCGCTGCTGTGCACTTTTTTGGTTTTCTTTTATTAATTCAATGGTTCTTTGCGATTTGTACAAATTGGCATAATAGTTTATTACCCTCATTGCCACATCTTCTTTTGTTTTAGAAGCCATTGCATTTTCTGCCTGGAATAAATTGTCCTGAAGCTTAATTTCATTTTGAATTTTAAATCCAGAAAATATTGGAACTTTTAAGCTCGCTTGACCTATAGCTATATGACCTGGGGCAGGCATTCCTGCACCTGAGTCTCCCAGACTAATATTGGAACTTATTGTTGGTTCATTCAAACCAAGAAATTGTCCAGAAATTGTTAAATCAGGATACTGATTGTTTTTTGCCGATTGTAATTCGTGTTTTTTGGTGTCTGCTTTGGTGTTCGCCAATGAAACTTCATTACTTTTTGTCCATGCCAATTGTATTGCTTCTTCGAGCTTTAAATTGGTTTTGTCTTGGGCATTGATGGATGAAATTCCAATGAAGAACCCTCCAAAGAGCATTAAATTTCTAACTTTCATACGTCAAGAGGGCTTTAATGGTTTGTTGAATGTGCATTGTCAAAGTTGTTTTTATGTAATTGTTGTATTTTTCTTCGGTATTTAGATTTAAAATTTCTTCAAAAAAAGGTCTGTTCATATAAAAATGAAAGTAGGTGCCTAAAATTGTAGGAGTTAAAAGTTCAATAATGACATCTTTTCTAAATACTCCTTTGGCCTGACCTTCTCGAATTATAATTTCTAATGATTTTAGGTTTGCTTTTTTTATTTCTGAAAAAGATTCTAATTCTAAAACTCTTTTTTTCGAAGCTAATTCAAAATGTAAAATTCGATAAATTCCTTTGTTGCAATTAAGCCGATTGACATAAAGGGCAATTAGCTTGTAAATTTTTCCAACTGGATCCAGTTCTTCGTCTATTAGATCGCTTAAGAGTTCTTTAAGCCCTGAAGTTTTATATAAGACCAAAGATTCCAGTAACTTTTCTTTGCTGCCAAAATAATAAGAAACCATAGCAATGTTAATTTTGGCTTCCTTGGCAATATCTCTTATCGAAGTACCATCAAATCCTTTTTCAGCAAAAAGATTTTCCGCTACCAGAAGAATCTGAATTTGTTTTTCGTTAAAGTCCGTTTTCACTGTTCCATTTTAAATTCTGTACAAAATTAAACACTTGTTTAAATTAAACACTTGTTTAATTTTGCTTTAACTTTATTTTAACATTTTTTGAATTAAAAATTTAATTGTATTTAAAATTACATAAATTAGTTTTAAATTGTATGGATTGATATTTAAATTATTGATTATCAATGAATAAATAAATTGTGAATATCTATTTTTGCGAATTAAGCGTTTTTTTTTGTTTAAAATCTATCTTTGGCATCCTTAAAAAAAATATATGAGCACAATTTGGTACGAATGCAAAGTTAAGTACAGAAAAACAGATGAAACTGGAGGACAAAAGGTTACAACAGAACCTTATTTGGTAGATGCTTTATCTTATACAGAAGCAGAGAGCAGAATCACCGAAGAGATGTCCGCTTATATTAGTGAAGAATTTAAAATCACCAATATAAAAATGGCCAATTATGCGGAGATTCATCCTTTTGAAAATACGGACCGCTGGTTTAAAACCAGAGTTTCATTAATGGCTTATGATGAAGAAAGCGGTAAAGAAAGAAAATCAAATATGTATTTACTGATACAGGCCAATGATGTGAAAGAAGCTTTTGATAATACGGTTCATGTGATGAAGACGACTATGGGCGAATATTCCATTCCTGCTATTTCTGAGTCTCCAATTATGGATGTATTTCCATATTTTTCGGGAGAAGATGGTGAATTGGAGGAATTGGAAAAATTTAATGCCCGCAAAAACTCTAAACCCGAAATAATAAAAGAAACTGATTTTGAAGATCCTATGGAATTTGAAACGGTTTTGGAGGAAGATGAGCAGGAAGCTTAAAAAACAGCAGCTGAATACATAAAAAAGGATTTTTTTGGTGCTGGCTATGCATTGAAAAAATCCTTTTATTTTTTTGGTCTAAATTTCATTATTTATCAGCAAAATGGGTAATCATAGATTTTTTTATAGCTGAAATTAATTACTGAATCATTTTATTTTTTTTCAAATATTAGCCAAAATCAGACTTTTGTTAATGAGTTTAATAGTGTTAAATTTTGATTTTTTTCCCGCTTTAACCATTTTGATATTTTTTCTTTTGTCAGACTATCCTATATTTATAAAAAAAATGCGAGAGTGACGTTGTATTAACTTAAGGAAGGATAATGGGAAAGTCAAGAAAAGAGTTTAGCTATGAAGAGCTTCTTAAAAAAGTTAAGGAGCAGGAACTGCTGATAAAAGCGTTACATGATGAGAAGGAGGATAAAATCAATTTTGAGTATTTTATAAAAAATTCTCCTGATTTAGCCTGCATTGTAGGTGCTAATGCTTATTTTAAAATGGTTAATGACTCTTTTGTTAATGTGCTTGGATATTCAAAAGAAGAATTATTATCTAAACCATTTTTTGAATTTATTCATCCTGATGATCTGGAAAAGACTTCATCAGTATTCACTTTGTTACCCAAAAATTCTCCAGTAGTTGATTTTGAAAACAGATATATAAAAAAAAATGGTGAAATCGTTATTCTGCAGTGGAAATCCAATTTAAATTATTCCAATAACTTAGTATATTCGATTGCCAGGGACATTACTGATATTAGAAAAACACAGGAAAAACTGTTATCCAGTGAAAAATCATTAAACGAAGCTCAAAAAATTGCAAAAATCGGAAGCTGGGATTTTAATTTAATAACTCAGGAATTGAATTGGTCCAACGAATTGTATAAAATTTTTGAATTTGAAAAAATCCAAAATGATACTGAGCTTTACGGGAAATACTTGTCCTGTTTTTTGCCAAAAGATGCAGAAATATTAAGGCTGAATATTAATAAAACCATTGCAGGCAGTGAACCGTATGAAATGGAACATCAGATTATACTGCCAAACAAAAAAATAAAATGGGTATACTGCACTGGAGTTTCGGTAACTGACAGTAATGGCAATGTAGTTGCTCTGAAAGGTGTTGTTCAGGATATTACTCAAAAAAAAGAAATAGCCGATACCATTAAAGCAAAAGAAAAAGCAGAAGCCTCTAATAAAGCAAAGTCTGATTTTCTTGCAAACATGAGCCATGAAATACGCACACCTCTCAATGGAATTATAGGTTTTACCGATTTACTGCTTAAAACAAAATTTGATAAAGACCAGTTAGAATATCTTTCTACAGTAAATGAATCAGCAAATACATTGATGGAAATCATCAATAATATTCTTGATTTTTCTAAAATTGAATCGGGTAAGCTGGAATTGATTTCTGAAGAAATTGATATCTACGAATTATCAAATCAAATAATAAATTTATTCAAATATGAAGCCAATCATAAAAAAATTGATTTGGTACTCCATATTGATCATGCTGTTCCGCAGTTTATAAAAGGAGATTCTTTCCGGCTGAAACAGATATTAGTGAATTTGCTGAGTAATGCAATGAAATTTACTTTTTCGGGGCATATAAAGCTTAAGATTGAACAAGCTGATGCAGATGAAATTGTCTCCAATATTAAATTTTCGGTAATCGATACAGGAATTGGTATAAAGACTCAAAATCAAAAGAAAATTTTTCAGTCATTTATTCAGGCAGATAATACCACTACAAGAAAATACGGCGGAACCGGTTTGGGTCTGGCTATTTCAAGCCAGCTTTTGAAATTAAAAAAGAGTAAACTAAAACTGACTAGCTCATTTGGAGTTGGCAGTGAATTCTTTTTTATTATTCCTTTTGAAAAAATTAATGAAAAAGAAAACAGTCCTTTGATTCCAATGAATTTTAAAGAAAAAAAATCTTCAGAGATTTCTAATTCTCTCGATAATTATAAAATATTAATTGCCGAAGACAATAAAATAAATATGCTTTTGGCCAAAACATTAGTCAAAAAAATTATTGGCAGCTGTACTGTAATTGAAGCCGCAAATGGTTATGATGCAGTAGTCCTTTCTGAAATGGAACTGCCAGACCTTATTTTGATGGATATTCAGATGCCGATTCAAAATGGTTATGACGCTACTACGGCCATTCGGAAATCGAAAACGGTTATGCATATTCCTGTTATAGCTTTGACCGCAGGAGTTTTAAACGGCGAGAAGGATAAATGCATCAGCCACGGAATGTCAGATTACATCACAAAACCAATAGTTCATGCTGATTTAGAAAAAGTACTGCATAAATGGCTGAAAAAGTAAGGACAGACAGCTTTTTTTTATTGGTCTCAAATAGAGTTTAAAACTATGCACTTTCAGGGCATCTCGCTTTAGCTTCCAAAAAAGTTTTTGCCACAGATTCACAGATTTTAAAATCATTTTTTATCTGTGAATCTGTGGCAAAATTTCATCAATTTTCGCAATCCAACTTTGCACTTTCAGTCTGCCTAAGCAAATCTATGGACTTTCAGGCCATAGTGGTTTAGTCTATTTTTTATTTTTTTTGACAAATTATGTTCTCAATTATTTGTGAGTTAGTGCGTTGTGTCAAATAATTTTTATACCTTTAATTTCATATTTTCCCCAAAACTTCAATCAATTATTTCTAATTAGCATTTTGTTATAAACTGTGCATACTGTTTAAATGCTGTCTCTAAATATTATTATCTATTTGAAAAAAAAGCGATTCCTTATATGATTTTTTAACTAATACATTTTGCAGATATGAAAGAAAAATTACCATCTGTTGAAGAATTGTTACAAAAAATAAAAAAGCAGGAAAATACCATTTCGCTATTGCAAAAGAAGATTGATTCTATTGCTAATTATGAGTTTTTTACCAGAGAAACTTCAGATTTTATTTGTGTTTCAGATTTAAACAGAAATCTGAAAGATTTTAACCTAGTATTCATTAATAAATTAGGTTACTCCAAAAGAGAATTATTACTGAAGAGTTTTCTCAATTACATTCATCCGGATGATATACCCAAAGTAGAGTTTTCTGCACAAGAACTTTTAAGCGGAAAAAAGTCTGTTATTTCTGAAAACAGAATCATTACAAAAAGCGGAGAACACATAACAGTGCAGTGGACTTCTATTATAAATCCTTCCAAAAATTTAGTGTATTCTATAGGCAGAGACATTACCGAAATCAGAAAAATTCAAGAGCAGTTATCAGCAAGCGAAAGTTTATTGAATGATGCTCAGAAAATTGCTAAAATTGGAAGCTGGGAATTCAATATTGTTACTAATGAATTGATTTGGTCCAACGAATTGTATCAAATTTTTGAAATGGAAAAAAGTCTTTTAGTCCCTTTATTTGATAACTATTTAAACTATTTTACAGAAGAGGATAAAGAACTGCTGTATGCCAGAATAAATGGCTGTATACAAAAGAAAGAGCCTTATGAAGTAACACATAAAATACTATTTCCCAACAATAGGTTTAAATGGATTTATGGAACAGGAATTCCAGTGTTAAACGATAAAAATGAAGTTGTAGCCCTGAGGGGAATTGCTCAGGACGTTACCGAAAAAAAACGGATAGAAAGTGAAATTCTGGCCAAAGAAAAAGAAGTTGAAAGTATCAGGGACAAAGAGCGGGAGCAGAGGAGTAATGCCAAGTTTAGAAATTACGTTGAAAATGCACCCGACGGGGTTATAGTTGTTACCAAAGAAGGACAGTTTCTGGAAATAAATCCTGCAGCATCAAAAATTACAGGATATTCAAAAAAGAAATTATTAAAAAAATCACTAAATGATTTAACACCATCGAATTTTTTACCAAAGATTGAATCGGTTTTAAGCACTCTTTTTCTGAATGAAACCTCAAATGATATTATTCCTTTTATACATAGTGATAAAGGCAAACGTCTTTGGTCAATTGATGCAGTTAAACTGTCAGAAAAGCAGGCTTTACTCTTTGTAAGAGATGTTACCGAACGGGAAAAAGCGGAAGTAAAACTGAAAGAAAGTGAGCTTTTTTTAAAAGAAACCCAAAGCATAGCTCAGATAGGGACTTACAGTATTAATATGTACACCGGAAAATGGGCACGTACTGATTTACTGGATACTATTTTAGGCATTGATGCTGATTATGATCTGGATGAAGCAAGCTGGACTGCTTTAGTGCACCCGGACTGGAGAGAGAAATTAGCTGTCTATTTCCAAGAAGAAGTGGTTGGTAAAAGAAAACAATTTGACAGAGAATATAAAATAATAAGAGTAAACGATAAAGAAGAACGCTGGGTGCATGGACTTGGAACCTTAAAGTGGGACGAAGAAAATAAGCCTTTGGTTATTTTGGGAACTATACGGGATATTACCGAGCACAAATTATTGGAGTTAGAATTAATCAGAGCTAAAGAAAAGGCAGAAGACAGCGAAAAAGATTTGTATGTAAAATATAATGAATACGAAGAAATAAACGAAAAATTAAAGCAAACCAATAAAGAATTAAAAAAGGCCAAAATTCAAGCAGAAGAAGCCAATAAAGCCAAATCGGATTTTTTATCGAATATGAGTCACGAGATCCGTACGCCACTAAACGGGATAGTAGGTTTCACTGATTTATTGATGAAAACTGAACTCGAAAAAAACCAATTGGAGTATATGTCAACGGTCAATATTTCGGCCAATTCTTTAATGGAAATTATTAATGACATACTTGATTTTTCCAAAATTGAATCCGGTAAATTAGATCTGAACATTGAAAATGTTGATCTTTTTAGACTGCTGCATCAGGTGATAGAATTGTTTAAACATCAAGCCAATCTCAAAAATATCGATTTGTCGCTTACTATAGGGGAAAATGTTCCGCAGTATATATATGCAGATTCGATTCGGCTGAAACAGATATTGGTGAATTTAATAAGCAATGCTTTAAAATTTACTTCTTTCGGTCACATCCATTTGGATGCTGAACAGATAAAAGGGGGCAAAAAAAAAACGGGCATAAAATTTTCTATCAAAGATACCGGTATTGGAATCAAGCTGTACAATCAAAAGAAAATTTTCAATTCCTTTGTGCAGGAAGACAATGCTACATCAAGAAAATTTGGAGGTACTGGTTTAGGGCTGGCTATTTCCAATCTGCTTCTTGGACTGATGAAGAGTAACCTTCAGCTGAAAAGTAAGTATGGAGACGGAAGTGATTTTTTCTTTTTGGTTAAATTTAAAAAAGCTGAACCTCCTAAAGATACTTTTGCCGATTTGATGTCCAATAAGGTAATCTCAAAGATTGAAGGTTCAAATAATTTGGGCATACTGCGTATTTTGATTGTAGAAGACAATAAAATAAATATGTTCCTGGCTAAAACATTGGTAAAAAGGATTATTCCTAACGCTATTATCCTAGAAGCTATGGACGGACAGGAGGGTGTAGAACAGTTCAAAATCAATAATCCAGATTTGATTTTAATGGATATACAAATGCCTATCAAAAACGGATATGACGCTGCTGTGGAAATTAGAAACCATAAAAAAGGATGCGAATTACCGATAATCGCTTTAACTGCTGGAATTATGGTTGGCGAAAAAGATAAATGTCTCGAATTTGGGATGAACGATTATATTTCCAAACCAATAATCGAAGACGATCTGGAAGCGGTACTCCGAAGATGGTTGTTCACAAAAATCGTTTAGACTAACCCAAGAAACTATTATTGTAATCCGAAATTTTTAAACAGCTCCTGATAATTTGGATTGGAAGAATCCAGTTGTTTTAGCTGAAGAACCGTCTGCTGTGCTTTAGTCTGGTTTCCGGATTGAATGTACACAAAAGCAAGTGCATAATATAAATCGGGTGTGTCAGGATTTATAGTAATTCCTTTTTGCAGTACCGTTTCGGCTTCCTTGAATTTTTTCTTAGTATTGAGCATTAGCCCATAATTATAATACACTCTTGGGTTTTGCGATTTTAAGGCTATCGCTTTCGCAAAAGAATTTTCCGCAGCATCCTGATTGTTCATTTCATTGTATAATAATGCCAGGTTGTAGTAGATACGTTCGTTATTTGGATCATTTTTTAAAGTTTTCTGTAAAACCTGTAAGGAAGCATCGTTTTTGCCAACGGCATTATAAAGCGAAGATAAATTAAGTAAAGCATAATTCATCTGATTGTCTTTTTTGAGTCCTTTTAGATAGAACGATTCGGCATTTGTATAATCCTGAATTTTCAAATAATAATCGGCCAGCATTACATTTCCAGTTGAAAAATCGGTTTGATAATGAAGAAAACTAACTAATTCTTTATCGGCTGCAGTATATGCATCTGCAAATTGGCTTGGGATCTGGTTTTTTGGTAAACCCAAAAATAAATCAGCTGCAGCGATTCGGACAGCCCTCACGTTATCCGACAATAATGGGCCGGCACTTTTAATCCAATTCTCAGCAGGGAAAATAGCCAGACTGCGCAAAGCTCTGTAGCGTACCTGTGCATCTTTATGGTTTAAACAGGATAACAGTGTATTTAAACTGGTTTGGTCACTAAAACTTCCTAAGTAGAAAACAGCTGTAGCCTTAATTATATTTGGGATATTTGGGGTGTTTATTAACTGTATCAGATGAGGTTCACTGTTGTTATCCAGTTTACTTCCAGGAATTAGGTCGTCGGCAAAATGATATTTTCGGTTTGGACCATACCATTTGATTACTGCATCGGCCAGAGTTTTTTCTGATTTGTCTTTATGGCAGTTGCTGCAGGCATTTGGTGTGCCGTATTTTACAGACAGGTCAGGACGGGGCACTCTAAAACTATGATCGTGGCGCAGATCGTTACCCATATATATTTTTCCAGGCATGTGGCAGTTTACACAAAGTGATCCTTTTGAATTGGATGTATGAAAAGTGTGTTTTGGCGTGTTGTATTTGGAAGTGTTATGGCATTGTACACACGTCTGATTATCGATATGTTTCAGTTTGATGCTGTGCGGATTGTGGCAGTTACTGCATTTTACGCCTTTGCTGTACATTTTGCTCTGCAAAAAGGAAGTGTAAATATAATCTTCATCATTGACTTGTCCATCTGCATGGAAAAATTCGGTATCGGGAATCTGCGGAATATAATTATCCATAATTTCTTTACTGTCGATGTGTTTCGCACTGATTTCGGAAACGCGGGCATGACAGGGCGCGCAGGTATTGATCTGCTCCAATTGTCCTGAGTTTCTGCCTAGCTTCATAAAACTTCCAGTTACTTTATCGCCTGATTTATAGTCGGAGCTGTTTACATAATTTAAATGCTTTTGTCCAGCTCCGTGACAGCTTTCGCAGCTTACATTGATTACGCTGTAGCTGGTTTTGTAAGTATCGGTTTTGGTGTCGTAATTTTTATGCAGATTGGTCGAATGGCAGGATGCACACATCGTATTCCAATTTTGGGCATTGCCAGTCCAATGCAGCCAGTCGTGTGAAGGTATTTTCTGCCCTGTATATTGATTGAACCATTTTCTTTTATTTACATCCCAGCTCAAACGGGGAACCTGCATTCTTCCTCCAGGAAAATGAACCAGATATTGCTGCAGGGGTTTGTATCCAAAGATGTATTTTACTTCAAAATCATGGTTTTTACCGTCAGCTCCTTCGGTATTGATGAAAAATTTAGAGCCTTTTTTAAAGAATCTGCTCGTAATGCCGTCAGCAGTGAAGGTTACATTATTAAAATCTCCTTTTACAGTCGAATCATTGGCAGGAAGCATTGACATATAATGGTCTGACTGTTTCCATTGATGATGTTCGGAGGTATGGCATTTTACACAGGACTTATCACCTACATAGGTATTATTGACAAAAAGAGATTCGGTATATTCAGCATCTTTCGTACTACAGCTGTCAACAATAAAAACTCTAAAAACCACAAAGATTAGAAGGATGGCTATAATAATTGATGATTTTTTGAGCATGAAGAGTTAGTTTTCTCAAAAATATAGAATTTTAAAACAGAAGCAAAGGTATTTTTTGCAATAATTAGCAATAAATACAGTGCTTTTACAAAAAAAAGAGTGTCTGAATAAACAAACACTCTTTTCGGGGCATTATAAATTAATTACATTACGCTTTCTTTTTAGTTTTAGCATCACAACAAGACTTTTTAGATTTGTCGCACGCTTTTTTTTCTTTTGCAGAACATTCTTTTTTAGGAGTTTCTTTAGGCTTTGTTTCCTGAGCACTTACATTCATACCTGCTGAAAAAAGAGCTACTGCTATAATGGTGATTAGGTTTTTCATTTTTTTTGATTTTTGATTTTAAAGTGATTCAAAAGTATTATTTTTTTTGAATCAGAATCATTAATTAACTTTTCTCTACAATAATTTTAACTAAATCGGCAGTACTTAATACCCCAGACTGTCTCCATAACTGCTTTCCGTTTTGGAAAAGTATCATTGTAGGAACACTGCGTACCTGATATTGTGCCGCAATCTGCTGGTTTTTGTCTACGTCAATTTTGATGATCGAAACTCGGTCACCTAAACTGTCTTTTACTTGTTTTAGAATAGGTGCCAATGTTTGGCATGGTCCGCACCATGTCGCAAAAAAATCAACCAGCACTGGTTTTTCAGATTGTATTATATCGTTGAAAGTACTCATTTTTTAGGGTATTTGTTTTTGGGAACGGCACAGCCTTTTGGTCCGCATCCTGAATTAAATAGTGCTTGAATAAAGAAAAATAAACCAAAGATAATAAAAAACCATTCGTGCGTATTGTAGGCCTGTACGAATAAAAATACGGCAAAAGCTAAACGGAAAATCCGCATGACATGCCAGTTGCTTAACAATAAATTTTTCATTCTTTTGGGTTTATTTTTTTTGAAATTCAATCCATAATTCAGTTCCGGATCTTGGTGCAACAGAATTTTGACATTCTTCCATTTTTATAAAATTAAAAGTGTCTTTGAAAAGTATTTCATATTCTTTTTGGCTTCCGCCAAAAGGAGGATTACTTTCGAATATTCTGTTGAATAATAGTCCGGCAATTGTTCCTTCTTTGGCTAAAAGCTGATGCATTTTTGATACATAATCTTCACGCATCTCAGGCAGCAGTGCGCAAAAAAAGGTTTGTTCGATTATTAAATCATATTCTCCCTGATGTTCAAAAAAATCGCCTAAAATAATATTGATAGCAGGGCTGTTTCTGAACTTGATTTTTAATTTTTCTACCAATACTGGAGCAATATCGATAATCGTAATATTAGTAAATTCTTGTTCCAAAAGATATTCGGCTTCGTAGGAGTTCCCACAGCCGGGAATCAAGATTCGAATGTTTTTATTTTTTAATGTATCAATGTGACTTTTTATAGGGGGAGAAATTGTTCCAAGATCCCAGCCTAATATGTCGGCTTTATATTGATTATCCCAAAAAGTTTGATTGCTGTTTTCCATTTTTATTTGATGTTCTTAGGTGTTCGCGAGAGGGATAGAAATAAGCTACCAAAGTAGCATGGATAGCCCGACCGCATTAAGGAAAGTGGCCGACTAACCGCAACGAGAAGCTGGCCGCTTTTATTAATGTGGTCTCGCCCTAATTGTTCTTTTTATTTTTTGAATTTGGCATTGCCATTGATTTTTGTTATTGAATCTTGCTTTGGCACACAAAATCCGTTCTGGGAATATCCGTTTTGGAGATGGCACTGAATCCTCCTTCAATCTCACTGAAATTTCGGAAACCGCGGGCATACAGAATAGAGGATGCGATCATACTGCGGTATCCTCCGGCGCAATGCATAAAAAAGTGTTCGTTTGGATTGATGTCTTTTATCCAGTCGTTGATGCTGGCGAGCGGTTTACAGTAAGCTTCAGCAACATGCTCAGCACGGTATTCTGTTTCTTTGCGGATATCGATTATTTTGCTTTCGCCAATTTTTACTTGTTTTTGAAACTCTTCGGCGGTTATTCTTTTTATGGTGTCAACGTCTTTTTCTGAATTTTTCCAACTTTCGAAACCGCCTTTTAAATGACCAATTAAATTGTCAAAACCTACACGGCTCAATCGGGTTACGGTTTCTTCTTCGCGTCCCAGTTCGGTAATTAACAGAATGGGCTGTTTTACATTGGCAATTAAAGCGCCTGCCCAAGGAGCAAAATCACCATCAATACCGATGTTTATAGACTGCGGAATGAAGCCTTTGGCAAAATCGCTGTTTTTTCGGGTATCTAATAGTAATGCTCCGGTTTCATCTGCGGCAGATTCAAATTCGGTAACCGATAAAGCGTTCATTCCGTGTTTTAGAACTTCCTGAAAACTGTCATATCCTTTTTTGTTCATAGCGACATTCATGCCAAAATAGGCTGGGGGAGGAAGCAGTCCGTCAGTTACTTCAGTTATGAATTCGGCTTCGGTCATGTTGGCTCTCAATGCATAATTGCTGGCTTTTTGGTTTCCAATGGTCGAAACCGTTTCTTTGCTCATGTTTTTACCGCAGGCACTGCCAGCACCGTGGGCTGGATATACAATAACATCATCTGCTAAAGTCATAATTTTGTTTCTTAACGAATGAAACAGCAGCCCAGCTAATTGTTCCTGAGTCATTGAAGTGGCTTTTTGAGCAAGATCTGGTCTTCCTACATCGCCAATAAACAAAGTGTCACCAGAGAAAATAGCATGATCTTTTCCGTTTTCGTCAATCAGCAAATAAGTAGAGCTTTCTAATGTATGGCCAGGAGTATGCAGTACTTTTATTTTGATATTTCCTATTTCGAATAGTTGATTATCAGCTGCAATGACAGCTTCAAATTCGGGTTTTGCAGTTGGTCCATAGACTATGGCAGCACCGGTTTCTTTGCTTAAATCAAGATGACCCGAAACAAAATCGGCATGAAAATGGGTTTCAAAAATATATTTCAGTTTTGCGCCATCACGTTCGATTCTGTCCAGATAAGGCTGTGTTTCTCTTAACGGATCAATTATAACCGCTTCGCCATCAGAAGTGATATAATAAGCTCCCTGAGCCAAACATCCTGTGTATATTTGTTCTATCTGCATGATTTTTATTTTGTATAAAGTTACTAAGTTTCTGTTGAGTTACTAAGATTCTGAGCTGCTAAGAAGCTAAGTTTAATGGTTTAAATTTGTTTAACTGTTTAAAAGTTTAATCGTTAAAAAGTTTTAAGTAAAAGATTTAGAAATTCAGCATCTTAGCTGCTTAAAAAAATCTCCTTGACAACGATGTAAATTCCCATTACCAGAATAAACCAGCCAAACATTGGCTTGAGTTTATTACCGTCTATTTTTTTTGATAATTGTGTACCGATAATCATTCCGATGAAAGCCATGCTTGAAATGCTGGCTAAAAAAATATAATTGATAGGTGTCTTAATGTATAAATCACCTAAAAAACCAATAGCCGAGTTTATAAATATGATTAATAATGAAGTGCCAACCGCTTGTTTAATTGGTAAATTAGCAAAAAATAAAAGAGCAGGAATGATTAAAAAACCGCCGCCGGCACCTAGAAAACCAGTTATGATTCCGACAACTGCTCCAATTGCTGACAGCTGCCAATAATTGGTATGGAGAACTTGTGTCTGTGTTATGGTCTTGCTGATCATAGAAAAAGAAGCAGTAATCATCAGAACTGCAAAAATGATCATAATCAGAAAGTTTTTGGTAACTTGAAAATCATTTATTGTAAAAAGTATATTCGGAATTTTTAAAATAATTACTTCCCGAATAACCAATATTGAAAATACTGAGGGTACTGCAAAATATAATGCCGATTTGATTTTGAGGTTTCCCATTCGGTAATGGCTGAAACATCCTGATAAAGCTGTAATTCCTACGATGAATAAGGAGTAACTGGTTGCCAGTTTTGGATCAATTTTAAACAAATAGACCAATATCGGAATGGTCAAAATTGAACCACCGCCACCGATTAACCCCAGTGAGAGACCTATTATGACTGCAGCCAAATAACCGAAATATTCCATGTTTTGTTTTGTTTACGGCAAAGATGCAAAGACTATTGCTGATCTTTGGTAACTTTTGTCACTTTTGGAAAAGTTGTGGAATTTGAGATTTGTATTTTGTGTTTTTTTAAAATTTACATCAATATTTCAATCTGATTACGGGACAGAATTACCAGACCTCTCTGTTCCATTTTCTTTAGCAGTCTCGAAATAACTTCTCTTGATGTATTTAAATCAGAGCTGATTTCCTGATGCGAAAGTTTCAGTTCTTTACAACCGCAGGCTTCTACCTGGCGTTTTAGATAAAATTCCAAGCGTTCGTCCATTGCTCTGAAGGCGATACTGTCAATTACTTCCAGCATTTCTTCCAGGCGGTTACGGTAGGAACCTACAACAAATTCGTACCAGCTTCTGTGCTGCATCATCCATTTGTCCATCATTGATAACGGCAGCATGATGATTTCGGCATCTTCAACCGCTTTTGCCATGATTTTGCTTTTTTCATTTTTGACTGCACAAACCATCGATAGCGCGCAGGCTTGCCCAGGCTGTAAATAATACATGAAAAATTCTCCTCCGTCGCTGTCTTCACGATAGACTTTGATTGTTCCTTTAACTAACAGAACAGTATTTTTTATGTACTGCCCAGTGCGCATAATGACCTCTCCGGTACTGAATGTCCTGATGATTTCATTTGCTTTGATATCCTGTATCAATTCGTTAGAGAAAGTCGGGAATATTTTTTTTAACAGTTCAGGCATCGGATTTATTTTAAAAAAATAATTTTAGAATTTTAAGAGTGTAAAAATAATGAAAATATGTGCTTATCTATAATTGAAATTGAGTATGATATAGTGTGAGGATAGTTTGTGTATTACGAAAACGTTTTCTTTAAAATATTGTGTAATTCACAAAAAACAAGTGTATTGTTTGAGAAAAATCTCGTATTTTTACGAAAAATTATATATTATGAATTTGACACAAGAAGAATGGGTTTCTCAAATGAAAGCCGATGAAAATGCAGTCCTATTAGATGTAAGAACCGAAGACGAATGCGATCAAGGAATAATAGAAGGATCTATTAATATTGATATTCATAAAGGACAGGAGTTTGTCGATGCTGTTGCAGCATTAGATAAGAGTAAAAATTATTATGTATACTGCCGTTCCGGAATGAGGAGTGCAAAGGCATGTGAAATAATGAACGAATTAGGTATAGAAAATGCTTATAATCTGCTTGGCGGCATTATAGAATGGGAAGGTGATATAGTTTAATATCACAAAGAGGCACTGCCTCTTTTTAAATTTATTAGGAAATAACCAAAATAACCAAAGAATGAATACGATACCTCAAGAATTCCAAATTACGTCTCTGCTTAATCAAGACACTTATTTGGTAAATGGTGAATTAAAAAAATGGACTGGAAAAACAACACCTGTATATTCAACTATATCTTCAACGGAGAAATATGAACCAACATTATTAGGTTCTATTCCGTTTATGGGCGAAGCAGAAGCGCTGGAGGTTGCAGAATCTGCCAGAGCGGCTTTTGATAACGGACAAGGATTATGGCCAACAATGAAAGTGGTTGACCGTATCAAATGCATGGAAAAGTTTGTTGTTAAAATGAAAGAAACCCGTGCAGAAGTAGTTAAACTTTTGATGTGGGAAATTGGAAAAACACTTGGCGATTCTGAAAAAGAATTTGACAGAACTGTAGAATACATTCAGGATACTATCGAAAGTTATAAAGAACTGAACAGCCGTTCTGCTTATTTTTCGAAAGTTCAAGGTATAAACGCAATGGTGCGCAGAGGACCAATTGGAGTTGTATTGTGTCTTGGACCTTACAACTATCCGCTGAATGAGACATTTACACTGCTTATACCTGCTTTGATTATGGGGAATCCTGTAATATTCAAGCCGGCAAAACATGGTGTATTATTGATTTCACCTTTATTGGAAGCTTTCAAAAGCAGTTTTCCAAAAGGCGTAATCAGCATTGTTTATGGAAGAGGAAGGGAAATTGCTTCGCCGATAATGAAATCTGGAAAAGTAGATATTCTGGCTTTAATCGGAAACAGTAAATCAGCTATTGCTTTACAGGATCAGCACCCTAATAAAAACAGACTGCGTCTGGTATTAGGTCTGGAGGCTAAAAATCCAGCTATTATACTTCCGGATGCCGATTTAGATTTGGCTATTCAGGAATGTATTGCAGGAACTTTATCTTTTAACGGACAAAGATGTACTGCGCTAAAAATTATTTATGTTCACGAAAATGTAGCCGCTGAATTCAACAAGCGTTTTGCCGAAAAAGTAGATGCATTAAAGTTTGGAAATCCTTGGGAAAAAGGAGTTGCTTTAACACCGCTTCCAGAGACCGAAAAACCGGCATATATTCAGGAATTAATTGATGATGCTGTCAGCAAAGGGGCAAAAGTAATTAATGCAAAAGGAGGAGAACATTCAGATAATTTTATATTCCCTGCTATTTTGTTCCCAATTAATAAAGAGATGCGTGTTTATCATGAAGAGCAGTTTGGTCCGGTAGTACCAATTTTGACTTTCAAAGATATTCAGGAGCCATTAAATGATATGGCCGAGTCCAATTACGGACAGCAGGTAAGTTTGTTTGGTAAAAACATCAAAACTATTGCACCGCTTATTGATACTTTGGTGAATTTGGTTTGTCGTGTTAACCTCAACAGTTCTTGTCAGCGAGGACCAGACGTTTTTCCTTTCACAGGAAGAAAAGATTCTGCTTTCGGGACATTGAGTATTCATGATGCTTTGCGTTCGTTCTCAATTAGAACTTTCGTCGCTTCAAAAGACAATGCATATAATAATGAAATTCTGCAGGAATTATTAAACAGTAAAGAATCGAATTTCATCAATACCGATTATATTTTGTAATCGTTTTTTAAAATAGTTTAAAACCGTCTCGTTGCATGCTGTAATGAGACGGTTTTTTGTTGCACATAGATTCTGCACTTAAAACATTTTTTCAAAATATTTCTAAAGCCATATTAAAGAATAGCAGTTTTTAGTTTTAATAAAGCAGGAGTAAACTGATAAAAATAAAATATAGATTTATTAGAAAATCAACACAGAATCTTTGCATGAAATTGGTTTGCGAAAACACTTAGATACAAGAGATGGAAGTATTTGAATCTCTTTTGAAAAATAACTGTTTGATTATTAAGAGGATTACTTTCGAAAGTATGATAATTATTGCTTAAATTAGTAGTAAGTTTTAAAATTTATCAAACATCAAAAAGAGAATAAAAATAGCAGCCAAAACAATACACGAACAACTGCATCGTGAACCTTATTATGTTCATCCTCATCTGGCTTTTATTCCAAATATTGTGATTAACCTTATTACCTTCATTATTGCTTTAGTTTTAGCAGGATCAATTCTCTATCTGCTGATTCGATTTCTTACAAAAGCGTTCTACCATTTATGATTCTCTGATGCTTTCCGCATGACTTCTGGCATTTGCAGCAGTACTTTTGTATGTCATTATTTCACTTTCGCTTTCATGTGATAAATTAAGTATTTCTTTAAAAATATAAAATATTTAAAATTTATTTTGTGTTAATTATCTTGATATTGTGTGTGTTGCTTAGTGTGAAAACTTATTGAATACTCAATAAATTGCTTTTTTATTTTGAATTCATTAATTTTGCATTGTTATTTTTGTTTTTATTTGAAAATTCACTGATTTCATGATAATTATCAGGTTTCTTGCTACAACGTTTTCATAAATTTGATTCATAATTAAAAACAATCAGACCATGAAAGCAGAATTCAAATTTCTAACGGTATTTGCTTTACTAATTGTGTCAGGAACAACAAGTATAGCGCAGGAAATAAACTGGTCAGCACCAGAATATAGCAGCTCCTTAACGAACCCATTTGTAGGAAATCAAAAAGCAACAAATGATGGTAAAGTAATTTTCGACGAAATGTGTGTTTTGTGTCACGGAAATAATGGACAGGGAAATGGTGAAGCAGGCCATGCCTTAAAGCCTCATCCTGCTAACTTAGCAGCGTTAAATGTAAAAAACCAGCCAGATGGAGCTATTTTTTGGAAAATAACGAACGGAAGAGCACCGATGGCTACTTATTTTGAACTTTTAAATGATGATCAGCGCTGGAAGCTGGTCAATTATATACGAGAATTAGAAAAAAAATAATTTTGAATTAGTACCCCGAATAATTTTTTTTTCAACAAACCGTTACCGCTTACATTTAAAGTGATAACGGTTTTTTTTTGTTACTAAGATACGAAGTGTTTTAGCCGCTTATAATTTTTTAAGAGACTTAAAACCTAAGAGATGTACTATGACTGTATAAATCTATATGGTCTGATAATTTCTGTTATTGAAATTTTCAATGCATCCTAGATGAACTATATCACTTTCAAATATTTCATTGTTTGATACTATTTTTATATTGAATTTTTTATTAGTTGAGTATTTATTAAATAAATATCGAACATCTATTTCCAATGATATTGTCATTTTTGGATTTATTGCGTATTTCTTTGCTCTTTTTAAAATGTCTTTTTGGGTTTTAAACAATATAAAATTATGTTTTATTGAAAAACATATGGAATCAATAATAACTTTTTCATCTGTTTTGTTTTCAATATCAATTTGCAGTAATAAAGGCGCTCCTTGATTATTAAATACACTAGTGAAAGACTCCCATTTTGCGAATGTATTTATTTTTATTTTAGTCATTTTTTTAATTGTTATGTACATTTTGCTAGTAAATATAAATAAACGTTTAGTTGACACTTAATATTGATGTCATGAAAAAGTTTTTTCTTGTTATTAGAAGGGCAGTGATTCATTTACAATAAATTAATAATTAGAAATGTATTCTTTATAAAACAATTTTTTAATTCCATTAGCTCAGAATGCGGCATTTTTACGAATGAAATCTTATCATACAGTATTTTTATGTAGATCTGTGCGGTATGATTTTTTGGAGCATAAAATTCATTTTTCATAAGAAGTTCAGTCCTGCTGTCCATTTTGTAAGAGCGATAGCGAACTGACAAACTAATCTTGTAAGTCAAACTCCGGCTTACAAGGATTTTCACTTTTATCGGAGTTCAATGAGAAATTTCAGCTGCCTAAACAAAATTTGTCCTTTACGTTTACGAGGGGGACTTTAGCTCTTAATATAATTTAGTTAAGGCTTTTGTTATTTTTTATAATGGTAACTTATTTTGATAACAAAAAAGCGGAATCTTAAAAATAAAGTCCTAAATCTGATATTTTTTTATAAAAATAAATAATTGATAAATAGCTGTTTAATGGTTTGTTTGGAATATTTAACATTTTCTCAAAGCAACCTTATTTCTTATTTAGCCTCTTCATAATATAAAAACAATATAAATATTTAGTATGAAAAATTTTAGGTTAAAATCAGTTTTAGTAGTTTTATTTGGGTTAATTTTTTTTGTTTCTTGTAATAACGATGATGATAAGTCACCAGTTACAGAAACTGTAAAAAGTGCTTTAGCTACAGAAGTAAAAGGTCCTGCAACTGGAAAAGTGAATACAGAATTAAGTTTTGATGTAACTTTTGTACCCGAAACTGCCTGTGGAGAATTCAGTAAGTTTACAGAAGCAGCTATTGGCTCGGTTAAAGGTTTACAGGTTGAAGTAAAGTATCCATCACAAGTTTGTACCATGCAGGTTCCTGCTCCAAAAACAGCAGTTTACAAATTCAAATCTGTAGCAAAAGGGACTTTTGAAATTAAGTTCAAAAAATCAGAAACAGAATTCATAATACAAAAAGTTGTTATCTCTGAATAGTCTTTTAATTTTAAAAAAAAAGGCATTTAGTTTGTTTTTTTTCAATAAAAATACCAGTCTCAGATTGGTGTTTTATTGGTTTCAAATAGAGTTTAAAACTATGCACTTTCAGCGCATCTCGCTTTAGTTTCTAAAAAAGTTTTTGCCACAGATTCACAGATTTTAAAATCATTTTTTATCTGTGAATCTGTGGCAAAATTTCATCAATTTTCGTAATCCAATCTTGCAGACTTTCAGTCTGCCTAACCAAATCTACAGACTTTCAGTCCATAGTGGTTTAGTTTTAGAAAAAAGAAAATTCACAACGTCTGGGTCATAATTTTTGTCAGCAAAACTCCGATAATTTAGAATTACTTCGTCAGTTCGCTATCGCTGTGCAGATCTGAGACAGGGTTAATTTTTTTTCAGCAAACCGTTACCGCTTATATTTAAGTGATAACGGTTTTTTTTTGAGCCGCTGAGGAACTAGCGGTAAAGTTACTGAAGTCTTAAAAGTTAGAATGACAGCAGCTTATTTAAGTGATGCCATATCTATCACAAAACGATAACGTACATCGCTTTTTAGCATTCTTTCATAAGCCTCGTTGATGTCCTGTATTTTGATTAATTCAATTTCGGAAACAATGTTGTGTTCACCGCAAAAATCGAGCATCTCTTGAGTTTCGGCAATACCGCCAATTAAAGATCCTGCTACCGATTTCCGTCCCATTATCATCGGAACTGTGTTTAGAAACGGTTCTATTCCTCCAAGATAGCCTACAATTACGAGTGTTCCATTTGTGTTCAAAGTTCCCACATAAGGATTGATATCATGGATATAAGGAACGGTATCGATGATCAAATCAAATTTTCCGTTTACAGCTCCCATTTGATCCGCTTCAGTAGAAATAATTACTGAATCGGCACCCAGTTCCAAAGCATCTTTTTCTTTTCCCGGAGTTCTCGAAAACAGCGTTACTTCGGCGCCAAGACCTTTGGCCAGCTTTATTGCCATGTGACCGAGTCCGCCCAATCCTACAACGGCTACTTTACTTCCTTTCCCTGCTTTCCAGTGACGGAGCGGTGACCAGGTTGTAATTCCTGCACATAATAAAGGTGCTGTGGCGGCCAAATCAAGATTTGCTGGCACTTTCAGGACAAAATGTTCCTCTACCACAATTTTCTCCGAATAACCGCCAAGGGTCATTCCTCCCAAATGTTTGTCTTTACCATTATAAGTTCCTGTAAATCCATTCGAACAATATTGCTCCAAATCCTGTCTGCAGCTGTCACAAGTCTGGCACGAATCTACCATACAGCCCACAGCTGCAAAATCACCCACTTTTAGTTTCGTTACTTCGCTTCCTACTTTGGTCACTTTCCCTACAATTTCGTGACCAACAACAGTTGGGTAAGTTGTAAATTCCCAGTCGTTTCTGGCGGTGTGCAGATCAGAGTGGCAGACACCACAATATAGAATATCAATTTCAATATCCTTTGCCGTAACGGTTCTGCGCTGGATATCCATTTGTGCCAGAGCCGCATCAGCAGATGCGGTTCCGTAAGCTTTTACATTTGTAGTTTCCATATTTTTTTAATTATAAGTGCGTTATTCCATTATACAAAGTTAATTGTTTGAGTAAGGTTCGATTTATGGAAAACAATCCAATACTTAAGAAATTCAAATATTTTATCAATTATTTTTGTACTGTATGCTGATTGATTTTTTTGCGGTTACATCACTATCCGAATTAAAACTAGTCAATGGAAGAATTGCTGTTTCAATTAATCTGCATAATGAATTGTTTTCTGTCCCTGTAAAGCAGAGCAAGAATAATTGTCTTTTGAATTTCTAAAAACATCAAAATAAATGCAGCTATACCACATCCAAATCATTTTCTAAACCTGAATAATTGCGCACTGAACAAGTAACAATCTTCGGGAAATTAATAAGCCGTTAGTTCTGCGTGCTCGTTAGCGCAGTTTTGCAAACTTAGCCCGCTCTAATTGGCAATTAAAATATTTTTATATGCTTTGTTTGCTGTACTTTGTGGGCTCAGAATGCAATTCTGTGCTATCGTTGTCTATATCGCTATCGGGTCTTTTTTAATTAAATTTTTACACTTATTATCAGAAACTTTCTGAGATGGTAATTATTTTAATTCACCATACTGATCCACATAGCGTTCTAGTTCTGAATTGGTTCTTTTTAGAAGCTTTTCTAAAAGGATAATTTTATCTTCATAAAGTTTTTTTAATGTTGTTTGATTTTCTGAGTTTATAAGAATATTGCCATTGTAATTCCCGTTCACATTATTAAAACTATTAAAATATTTTTGAGTATCAAAACTAATTATTGCTTCTACAGTAAGCCCAAACACATTGGCAATTTCTTCGAGTTTACTGTATCCTAAATCTGTTTTGCCTTTTTCAATTTTGCTGTAACCTGCTTGAGTGATACCTAACTGTTCAGCCATATATTCCTGAGTGTAATTTTTCAGTTCTCTAATGTTTTTTATCTTTTTTTTAATAGATGAAGTACTCATATTATTTGGGGTGTTTTTATCCATGTAGTTTGTATTTGGGTTCAATACAAATGCAGAGTCTTTTAAATGTTCAATTTTGAAATATTTTAAAAGTAGGGTTTAAAAATATTTTTTTATTTTTTCTTTGTTGTAATAATAAAACCATAAACTACCGCTATGCCTATTAAAACAAAATCGTATTGGGAAATTCCTGTATATAACATAAGCTGTTTGAGGTATTAAATTTCTTGGGAAACTAATTTTTTGAACTTTAAATCCAAATATAAATCAATGTGTTTACCAATTTTTGTTCTGTCTGTTGTCTTAATTTTAATTATAGTTTCTTTGTTATAAATGTCTTTTACAAATACATAAAATTCAAATTTAGAAGTGTCATGAAAACGCAATGTAATAATGACGGAATAGCACAAGATGGCTGGGATTATATAATACAGATCCATTAAATTTGAGAAAAGCATAAAATAATAGGCTAGTGCTGTAACAGAGATAAAAGCAAAATTCTCTTTACTGTAGGATTTGTTTTTTTTTACTAGACTCAGTTCTTCAATTTCATCAAAAGTGTAATTCCAGCTTTTTGAACCATAGCGAAATTGGACATTGTTATAGGTAAGAATTGTAAACATAGTATGTTAATAGTTGTTAAGATAGAATATCTTAGTTTGGAATAAAAAATGTAGAAGTTTGCTAGAAATAGATTTTACTCAATTCAAAGTATGCTTAGTTTTTATACGTAATGGGAAAATTATTTTCAGTAAAACTATATTATATTAATTTGATTTTCTTACAATTTTAATCATAGAATATAACTATTAGTTATAATATAGTTTTAATAAAAAAAATCTTAATTCAGGTATTTTATAAACCACTTTGAAAGACTATAGCAAATTAGTTAATGATTGATTTTCATTAATTATAACACAAAGGAACAATGTAAAGCGGATTAAACTGATAACATTTGTTATCGATTTGTAATTATTCTTCTGCAGCGTATTTCTTTAAGCGGCTAAGATGAACGGAACTAATATTAAGATAAGAAGCAATATAATGTTGTGGGATGCGCTGCAATATTTTTGGAAATTTTGCATTCATTGCATTGTATCTTTCTATGGGAGTCTGGGTATAAATTGCTTTTATTTTATCACTAACAATAAAAAAATAGTCTTCAGCAATTAGTCTGCCAAGTTTTTCACCATTTCTTACTTTTTTATAAAAATCCTCCAGTTTTTCAAGAGTAATCTTCATTACAATTGTATCCTCCAGAGCTTGAATAGCAAAACTTGAAGGAATATCTTTTAGAAAGCTTTCATAATCAGCTGCAAAAGTATTTTCAATCGAAAAATGAAATGTTTTCTCTTCTCCTTTGTAATTCACAAAATAAATTCGAAGCAATCCGCTAATAACAAAATAGACATTCCTACATGTCGAACCCTGAAGAAGAAGAACATCTTTTTTATTGATATATTCAATACTGAAAAGAGAAGAGCAATAGAGCCACTCCAAATCATCAATTTCGATATATTTTAAAATTAGCCGGCGTATAGTGTCAATATTATTAGTCACATCAATTTTTCGTACGGTTTTAGTGCTAAAATATTGCTGAAATTTCAAAAAATATGTTGTATGATATACTTTAACATATTCGTTGCAAGAAAGGTTTTTTTCAGTCTATTTTTTTACATGTCTAATCATAATTTTATATGACTATCAGTGACTAGTACCATTTTACAGAATAAATTAGTTTTGAATGTTTTTCAAAAACTTTATCCTTTATGTTCTTTGCGTCTTTGCCTAATTTCAGGCAGAGGCGCAGAGGCAAGCACTCGTTAGAGCAGTTTTGCAAGATGTGCCCATTCGAATTGCCAATTAAATATTTTTATATGCTTTGTCTGCATCACTTTGTGTGCATAGAATGCAATTCTGTGCGATCGGGGTTTGATGGAATTTACAGAAATAATATTCTGTTTTTAAATTAATAGAACAAAGGAAGATATAATCAAAAATGTAAAATAGGACAGACTTTTTTACTGTTATTAAGGTCGCTTTAAGCTTGCCTGCCTCGTTCTGGTACTACAGCGGGTTAGTAGCAGTTCTCTGTCTTATTTCCACTTGACAGTTAATTCCTGATCGATTTAGATCATCAGCGATTTCTTTAAATTTTGGAAAATGGTCATTCCAGGCTTTTGATTCATCAAAGATTATTTTGTCATCTTTATTGACTAGTTCCATTAGTTCTTTTGTAGAGCACTTAATAGCCGATTTAAGTTTTGAAATATCTTTTTTTCTATACGGAATTTCTAACAACCAATAGTCTTCAATATTTTGAATTTTTAGTTCAAAATGATGAATCCAATCAACGAAAGGAGCTGATCCTTCAAATTCAGCAATTTTTCCATCTTTACTAATTAGCAAACGTCCAGATCCAATCCAATTCGTTCTTTGCTTCCAATCCAAATGTTTTTCTTTTTTTATACACCACAGAAATGAGAAACAGTGATTATGTTCTTCAATTCCCTCTGTTAAAACAATCATTTCTTCTTCAAAATCTTGGTTATTAATCCAATAATTTGCCTTTTCTATTATTTCAGTTTTCATTAGGATTTTAAGAATTACTACTAACGTTAATCTGTCAAAAAACCTTCGTTTGTGTTTAATCAAATATAAAAAAAAAGTTCTGCCAAAACAGGAATTTTCGTTTTTTTAGGAATGCAACATATTTCAATAATTTCAATCTGGTGGTCGCTTACAACAAGTGTCTGTTATTTGTGAAAACTAAATAAAGTGTTTGGAACGTGGTTATTAAGATGTTATTACATAATAAATTTAGAAGAAGTCTTTGTTTTAGTAATTGTGTTATAAACGCTATGATTTACTTTTTTGATTTAAGTAGGTACTCGTTGTAAACGAACACCAGAGTGGGTAAAACCTTTCTCATAATTCTTGAAACTTTTAATTATTCTGACTTTACAATTATTTCTTTATATATCATTTATTTGATTTCCAAGATAGAACTGCTTCTCTGATTTCTTTCCAATATGTTTTGTCAGCTATTTTTGGATATGAAGGATGATATGCATTAATACATAGTTTATTATTAGAAATTATGTAAAATGCTGTATTGAAAGTATTATTATCTGCATATTTTTTTTCTGTTTTTGAAATATTCCAATTTATTTCTGCTAAATCTTTATCTTCAAAATATTTGAGTGTGTTTCCAAATATTATTATATTAGGATTTAAATCTTTAATCTGTTTTAAAAGTTCGTCTTTTCCTTCATTATATGCTTTTTTTATTTCCAAATCATTTGAATAAGAATCGGCAGGAAACTTGTTTATGTTTATGTATGCAATTTGTTTAACCACTTCATAAGCTTCTTGATTAGCATATGGTATATTTTCCCATTCAACATTTGGATTCAAAATACCATATGTAGCATAAATTAATTTTCGAAATGTAGGTACAGATAAAGCATTTTTTTTATGCCAATCATTACGAAATCCCTCACATACATCTATTTCCTTTTCTTTGTCCTCCTCGGAAATGTTTGCTTCTTTTAAAATCCATAAAACCTTACACAAAGCATTGTCATATTCTGTAGAATTTATTTTTCCGTCAATTATTTTTTTCATTATTCATTTAGATTTTACCATAGAATGCCTTTAGGGAGGAGCCGTCTACTCGATTGGCAGAAGTTTTTTTTAATTCTTGTGTGATTTTTTTACTGAAATTTGGTTCGATAGAGTTTATAAAATGCAACCAACCATATATTCTATCACGAGTTATGTCTATTTCATTAAGGATTAAACTTTTAATTTCTTGATTTTTTAATTGATGTTTTTTAATTTTTAATTTCCGCATAATATGTTCTTCATATCCATATTTTCCAATGTAGTATGTTTCTAATCTTAATTCTCTCTTTATTTTTTTTGGAATTCTCGGATAACTATTGTCAAATACAGAAAGCCCTGTAACATATTGTTTTTGACCTCTTTTCATTAGTTTAGTTTTGGAATTGTTAATTTCAAAACCATATTTAGTAATGATTTTTGTGATTAATTCGAGATTCAATTGAGATAAGTCACTTGAAAAATATAAATCATCTGCGTAACGAGTATAATTAATTGTTTCATCAATATTTTTAAGGATTTCTAAATCCATTTCTAAAGCAACAATATTTGCAAGAATTGGACTAGTGCTAAAACCTTGTACTAGATATCCATTTACGCAAGCAATATTAGAAATCCATTCAGAAATTTGAATATTTATACCCAATTTACTAAGTGCTTCAATAATTTGATTTTGGGTGATAGTTTCAAAAAAATCCTTAATGTCTAATGTAAGTATTTGTTTTTTTGCTAAATGCACAAAAGCATTTGTTTTAATATTCTTTTTAAATACAAAGCCTTGGACACAATCTAACGGTTTATAAATATTTGATAGTCCAGTATTTAATGTTTTTTGACAATGTTCTAATTCGTGATTTAAAGAATTATGTATAGTTCTATAACCTAAAGTTGGATTTCTTTTCTCGATATAAAATTTTTCAATAGCTATTGTGTTTTCAAGTATTTCGAAGTCAACATTTTCATTTTTTTTATTGTCAATTATTACATATTCTCTTAAATTGACAGCATCTAAAAAAGATTCTCTACATCTTAAAAAATATAAAAATTGTTTTTTTGTTTCTATTTGAAGTAAATCCATCTCTAAAGATATAAGTGGGCGTTAGGGTAAGGTAGATAGTAATTTATTCTAATAATCGGATACGAACTCATATCCATAATTTTACCCTAACTACCCACTATATTCTCTTTTTAAATTGATTATGCTGATTTTTTTATCATCTGTTTTTTTTCTTCTTAGATTCAAGTAATAAATGCAACGTGAAAAAAAACTCTAGTGTTATTCTTTTGACCTAGGTCAAAAGAATAACACTAGAGTTGGCGAAAAAATCATCATATCTTTGGGTTGCAACACTCAAAATAGATGGCACATTTAACGTTAGAACAAAGATACAAAATAGAAGTATATAGAAATGCCGGTATCAGTATTTCCGAAATTGCTGAATTGGTAGATAAAAACAAATCAGTTATTTCTCGAGAAATAAAACGTAATTCTGATCAAAGAAGTGGTGTTTATAAAGCTGTTTTGGCGGATAAAAAAGCTTTAAACAGGCATAAGGTTAAGATCAAAAAATGCACTTTAACCTCAGAAGTTGAAGCAAATATTTTGTTTTATTTAAAGCAAGATTACAGTCCTGAACAAATTGTTGGCAGAGCAAAAATTGACAAAAGAGCAATGGTTTCTAAAGAAAGAATCTATCAATATATTTGGGAAAATAAACGCAAAGGAGGACTCTTATATAAACATCTTAGGGCCAAGGGTAAAAAGTATAAAAAAAGAGGACATTTAAAGGATAAAAGAGGACTTATTATTGGTAGGGTCGATATTAGCGAGCGTCCAAAGATAGTAGAAAAGAAAAGTAGATTGGGCGATTTAGAGATTGATTTGGTCATTGGTAAGAATCACAAAGGAGCGTTACTAACTATCAATGACAGAGCCTCTGGAATACTTTTTATGGGAAAAGTAGAAAGCAAAGAAGCTAGTGCAATACAGCAGAAAACAATTGAATTATTGAAAGATTGGAAACCAATAATCAAGACCATTACTTCGGATAATGGAAAGGAATTTGCCAATCATCGGGCCATTGCAGAAGATTTAGATATCGATTATTATTTTGCCAAACCCTACCATAGCTGGGAACGAGGAGCCAATGAAAATTTAAACGGATTAATAAGACAATATTTTCCTAAAAAATCTAACTTTGAAAACATCGAAGAACAACAAATAAAAACAGTAGTTAATACATTAAACAACAGACCCAGAAAAAGATTTGGCTATAAAACACCTAATGAAATTTTCGCCGAAAAAATCAATAAATTGAATACTGTTGCATTTATATGTTGAATCCACCATGTATAAATCGCTATGAAATAAAAAATCTAAAAATATCCTAAGCTTTTTTGATTTAAGACAAGAAATAAAATCTCCTGTAGCAAGATTTTTTAATTTTACTTCAGTTACATTGTATTGTAAATTTAATTTATTAAAACAATCTCGAAAATCAGTTTTAGTAGTTTCAAAAACAATTCCACCAAGTACAAAATTACTTTTGGAAGAATCATTAAAATCATTTTCCTTTAAATAGAATTTTCTAATATTATTGGTTTCGTCATAATAGAAATTATATGTTTTTTCGGTATGTTCTAATTGATTTGAATCAATTGTCAGTTCTCTAATTTCGTCAATTTCAAAATCCATAATATTTTATTATTTAATCTGTTTCTGCGGAAAAATAGCCACTAACTCGTTTATATTCGATACAAACATTCACCAACCGACCGAATTTGGGTTTATATGTGAATGTTTGTGCCTAATTATTATTTCCAAATATATTCATTTTTTCTTACAACCCATCCACATCTTTTCGTAAAATGTATTATAAAACAGGTACTGCAAAACAAAAAAAGTGCCATAAAACCCTAAAGTCTTACAGCACTTTAACCACAAATTAACTATTAAAGATTATTCCTTTATATCATCACCTTCTTTAATTTCTTCGCTGGCAATTTTTACCATTTTATCATTCGAATTCAAATCACCAAATATTTCAATTTTATCATCGATTTCTCTTCCTTTTTTAACATCCACTCGGGTGGCTTTATGATTGACAACCTTAATAACAAAAATACCTTCCGCTGAATTCACCAATGCCGTTTTTGGAATGACAAAGGTGCTGTCTTTGGCGTTAAGCGGTAACAGGACTTCGGCTACCATTCCGGGCAGTAAACTGCCTTTGGTGTTGTGCACATCCATTTCGACTCTTTCGGAACGCAGTTTCAAATCCAGAGCACCGGACATTCTCTGAATCGTCGCTTTAAAAGTATCCGGCAGTGATTTTACATTAAAACTCATTTCGTCGCCCTGGTGCAGGTAACCCGTGTACAGCTCCGGAATAGAAACCGCCAGACGCAGTTTGTCCTGCTGCTGGATTGTCAATAACGGCAAACTCGAAGCAGGGCCAACTAAGGTTCCCAAATTCACGTTTCTTGCCGACACAACACCGTCAAAAGGAGCGCGGATTTCGAGATAGCCTTTCATAATCGAAACTTCTTTGTGCGCTGCAATTGCTGCCTGATATTGTGCGTAATCCGAGTTTTTCTTGCCGCTTGCCATTTCCAGATCGTTTTTGGAAATCGTTCCTTCTACTTTGCTCGTTTCATACAGGCGGCTGTAGGTGCTTTTGCTGGTTGCATAAATCGCTTCCATCGATTTTAATCTCGATTCGGCTGCCGCCAGCTGTGAACTGATTTCGGGTGCTTCCAGAACAATCAGCAGCTGTCCTTTTTTGACTTCGGTTCCAATATCTACTTGCAGCGTTTTTACAAAACTGCTCACTTTGGCATACAGATCCACCTGCTGGAAACCTGTTAATTCGGCTGGTAAACGCAGTTCGGTGGTTAGTTTTTCTTTTTGCAAAAGAAAGGTTTCTGTTTTAGGTTCGATTTCTGTAACAGCAGCAGTTTCTTCTTTCTTGGAATTACAGCTGTTTAGAAAAAGTAACGCCGTAACTGCCAGCGTTGTTGATAAGTATATTTTATTTTTTTTCATAAATGTGAATGTTTTGTACCCAATGGCTGAGATTGTTTTTTAACCACATAGAAACATAGATTTTTCTAATGTTTAAAGATTGGATAGACGTCTTACTTTTTACATAGTCCATCTATGTGAAAAATAGTGCTGTTTTCTATCTATTCTTTCACGATCAGTTATAAATCTATGTCTGTATGTGGTTCATTTTTTATTTAGTTGTTAGTAAAGCAATTTCATCAAAGCTTTTTATATTATGATTTTAATGATGAGATATAATGAATGCTTTCTTCGTCTTCGGGATCTAATGAAACCGATTGTGTCGTGGTATGTTCCTGCGCCCAGGCAAAAATCAGCGGCAGTATCAATAACACGGCAAAGGTGGAGAATAACAGTCCGCCAATAACAGCTCTTCCCAGCGGTGACACCTGATCGCCTCCTTCGCCATGACCAATTGCCATTGGTAACATACCCGCAATCATCGCCACCGAAGTCATAATGATCGGACGAAGACGCAGTGCCGCCGCTTCACGCGCTGATTCGAGTGCATTGCCGTTTATTTTTCGCAGCTGTTCGGCATTGGTAACCAATAAAACCGCATTGGCAATCGAAACCCCAACCGACATGATGATTCCCATATACGATTGTAAATTCAGCGTTGAGCCGGTAATCGTAAGCATTAGCAGTGCTCCCAAAACTACCGCCGGAACTGTGGTTAGAATCACCAGCGACACTTTGAACGACTGGAAATTAGCGGCCAGCATTAAGAAGATTACAAAGATGGCAACTAATAATCCAGCCTGTAAACTGCTTAATGTTTCGCTCAATACTTTACTCATTCCAATAGGCGTGATGAATAAGCCACGAGGTAATTCGCCTAGTGAGTTTATCACTGCATCCACATCTTTTGTCGCCGTCCCCAAGTCGGTTTTGTTGATGTTTGCTGTAACAGTAATGTATGGCATGGCCCCTAAATTGTCATTTTCACCGCTCACATAGCCGGGTGTAATTTTGGCAACGTCACTCAAAACAGGACGTAGCGAGTTTTTCAATACCGGAATTTCCCCTATATCGGTTTTGCTTTTCATTTGATTCAGCGGTACCTGAACCTGAACATTCACCGACAATCCTGATTTTTCATCAATCCACGTATTCTTTTCGGTATATCTTGATGATGAGGTCGAAGCTATCAGCGAACGCGAAATATCATTCATATCCACGCCCAGTTCAGCGGCACGGGTTCTGTCAATATCAATATTCATTGCCGGATAATGAATCGGCTGACCAATCTGCACATCACGGAAATAGGGAAATTTATTCAGTTTCTCTATGATTTGATTCGCGTAGGTTTCATTTCGTTTTTTGTCTTTTCCAGCAATTCGGATTTCGATTGGAGTAGGAGAGCCCTGGCTCAGCACTTTATCAGTCAATTCAATTGGTTCGAAAGTCATTTTTACATCAGGCAGTATTTTTTTGATTCTGGCTCGGAACTCGTCTTTAAATTCATCCATATCGGCATGATAATCTTTCAGACTCACTTGAAAAACGGCTTCGTGAGAACCTGCCATGAACAGATAAATTGGGTTAATCGAGAACAAAGACGGGTGCTGGCCCACATAAACAGACGATATTCCAATATGTTCACTGCCGACCATTTTTTTCAGTTCTTTCAAAACCAAAATGGCTTTTTCTTCGGTACGTTCTAATCGGGTTCCGTCGGGAGCACGCATCCGCAGCTGAAACTGGCTTGAGTTTACTTTCGGGAAAACATCTTTTCCGATGAACGAAATAAACACAACAGCTAGAATAGTTGCTGCAATCAAATACGTTAAAGCAGCTGCTTTTTTGTAAGGAAACAACCGTTCAAGCGTGCGCATGAAGCGCATTCTGAAACGCTCAAAAGCACTGATTTTTCCGTTTCCGTCAGTATCAGTTCTTTCAACATACTCTTTTTTTTGAGTAATCAGTTGTTTCTCTGATTCAGGTGTTAAACCGCATTGATTGAATTCGGCTTCATCGTCGGTAATATTGGGTGCATGTTGGTGTTTCGGATGATCTTTCATCAGCCAGTTCGCCATTACAGGCACAAAAGTCTGTGACAATAAAAACGAAATCACCATCGAAAATCCAATTGCTAATGCCAAGGGCAAAAATAAAGCTCCCGGAATCCCAGCCATTGTAAAGGCAGGAGCAAATACGGCAAGTATACAAAGCAGAATCAATAATTTTGGCAGTGCAATTTCTTTACAGGCATCCCAGATAGCGAGTGCCTTGGGTTTTCCCATGTCGAGATGCTGATGGATATTTTCTATCGTTACGGTACTTTCATCTACCAGAATTCCGATAGCCAATGCCAGTCCGCTCAGCGACATTAAGTTAATCGTCTGCCCGAATAATTTCAAGAACAAAACGCCCGAAATAATCGAAATTGGAATCGTCAGAATTACAATCAAAGCCGCACGGCGGTCACCAAGGAAAAGCAGTACCATTAATCCGGTCAAAACCGCTCCAATTATTCCTTCAGTAATTAAACTTTTAACCGAATTGATTACATAAACCGACTGGTCAAATTCATATGATAATTTAACATCTTCGGGAAGCGTGCTCTGAATTTTTGGCAGTTCGGCTTTCAATTTCTGAACCACATCCCAGGTCGAAGCATCTCCGGCTTTGGCAATACTGATATAAACGGAGCGTTTTCCGTTGACCAAGGCATAACCGTTAGTAATATCGGCACCGTCTTTTACCGTGGCAACATCACCTAATTTTAGGTTCTGAACCCCGCCTTTAAACAGCGGAATCTGTTCGAAATCCTTGATTTCCTTAATCGTATTATTGGTTGGCGAAATGTAGTTGACATCGCCGATTCTCACGTTTCCTGAAGGAGCTGTCTGGTTGTTCACACGAATGGCTTCCACGATTTGATCGGGTGTCATATTGTGCGATCGGAGCAAGTCTGGATCTACATTAACTTCGACAGTTCTTGGGCTTCCGCCAAAAGGTGCCGGCGATAATAAACCGGGAATTGAAGTAAACGAAGCACGGACATAGACGTTGGCCAAATCCTGCAGTTCGTTATTGGAACGTATTTTACTGCTCAAAACCAATTGACCAATCGGCAGGGAAGAAGCATCAAAACGAATGATAAACGGAGGCTGAGTTCCCGGAGGAAATCCAGCCTGTATTCTATTTGAAAGTGCACCCAGTTCGGCAGCGGCCTGTGCCATATTGGTATTTTCATAATAGGTCAGTTTCATAATCATTAAACCTTGAATGTTCTTGGTTTCGACCGATTTGATACCGTTGGCAAAAGGTAAAATATTCACATAATTTTTGGCAAAATAGGCTTCCATCTGATCTGGCGTATAACCTCCAAACGGATGCGCAATGTAGATTACCGGCAGATTCATTTTCGGGAGAATATCTACTTTGATGTCTTTGATGGCACCAATTCCGAAGAAAAATAAACCGGCTACTAATACCAATATAGAGATGGGTTTGCGGAGTGCAAAACGTATTAAATTCATCTGGTTTTTAATTAAAATTCATTCATAAATAAGTCAAAATTGCCCGTTGCTGCCACTTTCAGCAGAAAAGACTGCCAGACATTGTTATTCACAATATCACGGTCAATTTCGGCACGGTTTAGCGTAAACATAGTTTGTGTCAAATCGGTCAGATCGGTTAATCCATTTTTATATAAAGCTGATTTTTGTACGTAAGCCCTTTGAGCTGCGCTGACCTGAACAGGCGCTTCGGCATAATTTTCCAGAGTGATTTTGATTTTATCATTGGCAAAATTCAGCTGTGATTTCAATTCTCTGTCCGCCTGATTGTATTCTTCTTTCAAAGCTTCGGTAACATATTTTTGCGCCTGTACCTGTCTGCTCATTCGGAACGGAGTGGTCAGGTTCCAGCTGATTCCAATTCCGACTAAATAATTGGAACGATCCGGATTTACGCCGTCCCAGTAGTTCTTGGTAAAAGCAGTCTGATCGATAGCATAACCGGTATTAAAACCAGAGGCGCGGGTCTGCAGCACGCCGAATGCACTCACCGTAGGATAGTAAAAGCGTTTGTATAATTTGGTCTGCTGACTGCTGTAATCTGTCTTTGTTTTATAAAACTGCAATAGCGGATGAAGGCTGTCCGGCGCATTTTCGGCGAAAGCCAATTGTTTTGGAATCTGATTTACAAAAAGGGTATCAGTTATAAAATCCTGCGGGGCAACGCCCATCAGATCGACCAGTTTATTGTTTTGTTCTTTGACGAAATTCCGAGCCAGATTCAAAGCCATTTTAGCTTTTGATACTTCGGCTGTTGCCAATGTAGAATCGACTCCGGCCAATAATCCATTTTTTACGCGGGCTACAGCGGTTTTTTTGAAAACTTCGGCACGGCTCAAATTCTTCTGCTGTGAAATCAATAATCGCTGACTTGCTAATAAATTGAGGTAAGCCGATGAAATTCTGATTTGCTGCTGAAATTTTTCCTGATTCAGATCTTTTTCTTTAACCTGAACATCAGCTTTGGCCAGATTGATTTTTTCCTGCGCTTTTCCAAATGTGAAAAAATCCCAGTTCATATTCACGAGATATAATGCTCCAAAAGCCGAATTCCAGTTCTGCTCCGGAAGTGCCGGTCCGGAAGAAGCAGTTCCTAAACCGTTAAAACCGTATAAAGCACCATTCTGCCCATTGATTGTTCCGTAATCCTGCTGAGCCGAAAGGTTCAGATTAGGCAGATAATCGCGTTTGGATTGTTTAAGCGTTTCCTGCGAAGCCTTGCTGTAATTGCTTTTTGCTTTTACAGAGCCGTAGTTTTCAAGACCTGTTTTTAGTGCTTCTTTCAAAGACAGGGTTTGTGAAAAGCCGGAGCTGGCAAAAATCAGGAAAATGAATAAGGTAATTTTGTTGAAATACATAAAACTCAAATGTAAAATTATGAAACAAAATTATTTCTCTTAAGCGGATATAAGCCTCCTTAAATGATGTACTGCAATTATAAATGACCAATTCAATTGGTCATTTATTGGTAATAATAATTAAAAAATAGCAGTTAATTTGTAAACTATTTAAGTATGAAAATGAACAAAAAGTTTAATGATATAATGGAGAATAAATGGTGGCAGGAAATTGCCGTCGTCAGTTTTTCATTTACGATTTATACCCTGAAAAATGACTGGATGTTATTCAGTTCTTTTGTTTCCATTTTGATGGGAATTTTTTTCTACTGCATTTTATATATGCATGCCCAGTTCAACCGTTTTTTTATACTTCCTATATTATTCAAAGAACAAAGACCGCTGGCATATATTGGTTTAACCCTCTTGGGAGTATTTGTGTTTTCGATAGTTTTATATGAAATTACAGGTTTGGATATGTTTGCCAAATGTCATTTGTATCAAAACTCACATCAAAGAAGTTATATTTATCAGCTGGCGAGTGTTTTGGGAACTCTGGTCTGTATTTTGAGTCCGATAATTGTTTTTAAATTCTACAGAATTAATAAAAAACAAACTGATGAAACACTGCTTTTCAATCAGATGCAGCTGAATGCTTTGAAAGGACAATTGAATCCTCATTTTTTATTCAATACTTTCAATACACTTTACGGAATAAGCTTAGAATTTCCAGAAAGAACTCCCGATCTGATTATGAAGGTCTCACAGCTGATGCGTTATCAGCTGGAAAGCAATAACAAACAATGTGTGTCACTTGAAGATGAACTGGAGTTTATCAATAGTTATATTCAACTCGAGAAAGAGCGCGTCGGGTATCGCTGTGATATCACGTATGACTGCAAAATTGACAACGAGAACGCTTATAAAGTTTCACCGATGCTGTTGATTGCTTTTATCGAAAATGCTTTTAAACATGGTACCTGCGCCATTGAAAAATGTTTTGTCCGCATTATAATTACTGTCGAAAACGGACTGCTTCATCTGCATGCAGTCAATTCCATTCCGAAGAAAACGGATGTGGTTTCGACCAAAATTGGTTTAAAAAACACCATCGAACGCTTGAATCTAATTTATGGAAAAGAGTATCAGCTGGATATTAAAGACGATAAAAATACTTATATTGTAGATTTGAAACTGCAGCTAAAAAAGATTGTATAATGAAGGAACCAAAAAAATGCATTATTGTTGACGATGAGCCGGCAGCGCATTATGTTTTGGCAAATTATATCAAGCAGAATCCGCAGCTAGAATTGGTTTTTCAGGGCTATAACGGCATTGAAGCGATGGATTATCTTCGGGAAAATAAGGTGGATCTGATGTTTCTGGACATCAATATGCCCGAAATCTCAGGTATGGAACTGCTGAAAATTATTCCGAATCATCCCAAAACGATTTTAACGACAGCTTACTCCGAATTTGCATTAGAAAGTTATGATTACGGCGTGATTGATTATCTTTTGAAACCGATTTATTTTCCAAGATTTCTGAAAGCTGTTGAGCGTTTTTTTTCCATGGAAATCATCAAAACTGAACCCGAAGAAATGATCGTCAATTCAATTGTTGTAAAGGTTGACGGTTATATGATTGATATAGCACTGGACGAACTTTTATATGCACAGAGTTTTGGTAATTATGTGAAGCTGTTTACGGCAAAAAGAGTGTATTTAGCGTCGATTACTACTGCCGAATTAGAAAAAGAGCTTCCTGGAAAAAACTTTATCAGAATCCATAAATCATATATCGCTGCAATCGATAAAATTGACGATGCCGAGAAGGATTTTGTCCTTATCAAAAAGGAAAAACTGCCTATTGGAATAACCTATAAACGCGAATTAACAGATCGATTGAAAAATAAAATTTAGAAATAAACGTGCTTACTAACTCAATTATTTCAAACAGGAAGCCTGCTAAGACTATTTTCTTGCAGGCTTTTTGCTTTCAGTTTCTAAAGTTTTTTTAACAGATTTATTTTGTGCCTAACTCTTTTAGAAATTGATTTACATCTTTGACATCCCATCCCATAGCGATAATAATGTTTTTGGCTTTTTGTGCATTTTCGATTGCACTTTTTTTATCATTGATTTTGTTGTACAGTCTCGCCAATAAAAGAGTGTTTTCGGCTGAATTGTTAATCTCAACTGATCGTTTTGCCCACAAAATTGACTTTTTTAAGGCCTCTTTATCGGTGATATGGTCAATGTAAATTTTGGAAATATTATTAATCGTCTGGTAATCATTCCAAGCCCATTTTTCTACCGATTCTAAAGTGGTCTGCTCGTACTTTTTCCAGCTTTTTGTGACTTCATACATTTGTAAATCAAGTTTGAAAACCAAAGAATCTGCTTTTGCAAGATTGATGTTTTTTGCAAGGATTCTGTTTTTAGAATAGCCGATGGAATCTAAATAATTGATGTTTTGGGTTAATGTTTTCTTGACTACATTTAGAATTTTGGCTTCAACTCTTTTTGGCGAAGCTGCTTTGGCAAAATCGTTTTGATGACTGATGATGGTTTCAAAACCTTTCGAATTCAATTCATTCACGCCAAATGCGACAATTTTCCAGTTGATAGGGCTTATCAGCTGATCTTTGGATTGGGTAGCTAAATATCTGGCAGTAACTTCATCACTTTTATCCGAATCAATACTTTTTCTTAAAACACTTAAGTACATAATGCAGTTTTCAGGGCTGCTTATATCTTCATTAAACTTTTTTTCCAAAGTAGGGATCTGCGTATTTGGGTTTAAAACTTTTTGGGCTTCAGCAATAAATTCCTCGGTGGTAAACTCACCTCCGGTGCTGTACAGGTGGGTTTCTTTTTCATCCAAAAACAGGAAAATGGGGAAAGATTTTATGTTGTATTTTTTCATGAATTCTTTTCCAATAGGAGTTTCAGAATCCATCATTACATTGATGAAATTGCTGTTGTAAAAAGCAATGACATTGGGTTCTTTTAAAACCGTACTTTTCATTTTACTGCAATGAGAACACCAAGCAGCATAAACCATTATGAATATGGGTTTCTTAGATGATTTAGCTTTTTCCAGTGCCGATTTATAATCGTTTTCAAAGAAATTTATTGCCGTTTTTTGCGCTTTTGCAAAAGAGATAAAAAATAAAAAGGCAATGAAGAAAGTATGTTTTATAGTAAATTTCATTGATGGTGTTTTTTGGGAATCATTGTATTCTTTTTCAAACTGCAATTTACTATTTTTTGCACTTCCGAATTTTTTCATTTTGTCAAAAAAATCATAAATATGAAACCTAACAGTTTTTTAAAACCTGTTAGGTTTAGAAAAGCGTTCCCTGAAATAGCTCAGGCGGCGGATTATTGCCGAATTTGAAAGTATCTGTTACAAAAAACTGTTTTATGTTTTCGTCAAATTGACGTAAAACCACACTGTCACAAACAAAATGCAGATCGATTTCGGTAAATAATCGGCTGGCTTTGAAAAGATTTTCGGGACTTAGCCTTCGGGCGATGGAAAGATGCGGATTATCACTTTTTTTCATATCCAGAATTTGAAGCGATTTGTTAAAATGCTTCATGATGTGCTTCAAATCTTTTTTCGAATCGTTGTTGGGTGCTATAAAAAAGGCACCGTTGGGAAATGTACCAAATTCATTTAGGTGTACCTCGACAGGAATCAAAGGACCGCATAGTTTGTCAATTTGTTTTTTGATGATTTCTATCGCTGTCTCATTTGCTTTGAATTCGCAGATGGTAATGTGCCCTACAGAATTTTTACTATTATACCAGCCCACTTCGCCAGCCAATTGTTTTTTCATGGATTTGACTAAAATAAGGATTTCCTCAGGAGGATGAATGACGAGAGAATATAGCTTTTCCATGTATTTATTTTAATATGTAAAAATAAAGATTTTTGCCGGCAAGCCGGAAATTTAAGAAAATTCGAAGATTAATTTTTCAAGTAGAGTAGTATTCTTATAAAAATACAGTCTGTTCCTAGAAGAAGTGTTTAAAGTCTGATTTGTTTGTTTTTAACTCAAATACCTGCTAACTTAGCATGCTCATTTTAATAAAAAGGAGCAGTTTTAAATCATTTTGTTTCGCTGTTTCTATTTGTTATTGGTAAATTTGGCCTTTTAATTGTGTTTTTTACACGTATTAAAAATAATATTAAAACCTACTTCGTTGAAGAATTTTATCCTGCATTTCATACTATTACTCACTTTTTCTATAAACGGTTTTTCGCAAGAATACTCCGTTAAATTTCTTGATATATCTGATGGGCTGTCTAATAATTCAGTTACTACAATTTATCAGGATAGTGACGGTTTTATGTGGTTTGGAACTTATGATGGATTAAACCGTTATGATGGTTATAATTTTAAAGTGTACCGCAATAAGATTAATGATAAAAACTCATTGGCGTTCAATACAATTTATCATATTGAGGGAGATTTTAAAAAAAATATATGGGTTGGCGGTGCAAATGGTGCCTGCGTTTTTGATAAACGAGAAGCCATTTTTCATCCTCTTGCCTTTGTTTCAAAAAATAGCGCCGCTCAGAACTTAAAAGATGTAGTGCATCAGATTCGGGCAGTTTCCAGAGAACAGGTATTGGTCGCTTCACAAAATTTTGGAGTACTTATTTATGAGAACGGTTCCTATACGGGAAAGTCTGTGGGTCTTGAACTATCCAGCAAAACGCTGTTTAATTATAATGCCACGGTTCTTGAAAATGATTCAAAGAATAATCGCTGCTGGGTGTATGTTAGAAATGTGGGTATCTGCCAGTATAATTATAATTCCAAAAAACTAAAGGTTGTTTATTCATTATCGAGAGAGGTAAAATGCATGAAGCTGTCTGCTGATGCAGTTCTTTGGCTGGGGACAGACGAAGGGCTTTATTCTTTTGACACACGGACTAATTTTTTATCCTCAAATTATCTGCCGGTTAATTCTACAGTTTCGGATATCCGTATTGACAAGAAGAAAGAAATGTGGGTAACAACTGATGGAAGCGGTATTTATAAAGTGATCGGTCAAAGTAAAAAAGCGGTTCCTTATAGTCTGTCCAAAGGCAGACAGCTTGTAAAAAGTAATTCGATTTGGAGTCTGCACGAAGATGCTTCAGGAAATATGTGGATAGGCACCTTGCGAGGTGGCATAAGCATGATAAGCAGCAGTCCGAAATATTTTAAAAACATCCGATATAATGTAAAAGACAGCGATCCCGCCGAAAATTTCATTTTGTCATTTTGCGAAGATGAAAAAAAGAATCTTTGGATAGGGACAGATGGAGCAGGTTTGAAATATTGGAACAAAAAAAACAATACCTATACCATTTATAGCACTACGGCCGCTTCCTCTCATAAAATCAGCAGTAATTTTATCACAGGAATAATCAGGGATAATAACAATGACATCTGGGTGTCAACCTGGGCCGGTGGAGTAAACCGGATTAATTCTGCATCCAATACTATTACCCAGTTCTCGTGCTACAATCCATCTACCAGACAGATTGAGAAAAACATCTGGTTTGTATATAAAGACTTTGATGGAGATATTTGGGCAAGTGCGACCAATGAGGGTTCATTGTATTTATTTGACAGAGCTAAAAACAGTTTTGTGCTTTTTAATAAAACTATTGATAACCTGCAGTGCCTTGTTGAGGCGAGTGACGGTAAGTTTTGGGGCTGTAATTATACGTCATTATTAGCTATCGATAAAAAAAGCAGAAAATACCAAAAGTTTCTAATTGGAAATCCTATACGATGCATACATGAGGATAAGGATAAAAATCTTTGGCTGGGAACTCAGGAAGGGGGGCTGGTGCTGTTTGACAGAAAAACAAATACCTTCAAAAGGCTGACTACAGATGACGGTCTGCCTTCTAATACGATTTTGAGACTGCTGGAGGATAAATCCGGAAATTTATGGATGAGTACATACAACGGAATCTGCCGATTTGATAAAAAGACCAAAACTTTTAGGAATTTTTCAGCAAATGACGGACTGCAGAGTAATCAATTTAGCTTCAATGCTGGTTTGAAATTGTCTAGCGGAGAATTTCTTTTTGGAGGGATAAATGGCTTTAACTCCTTTTTTCCAGAAGACATAAAAGAGTTCAGCCAGAAGAATAATTTACTGCTGACAGATTTTTATTTAAACAATCAGCCTATTGAAGAAAATAAAAACGATTTAATTACTGAATGGGATTCCGGCAGAATCAAAGAAGTGAAACTGCCATATGACCAGACAGCTTTATCAATAGAATTTGTGGCATTGGATTATAACAATGCCGATAAAATTAATTATGCTTACTATTTAGACGGCTGGGACGACAGCTGGAATTATGTAGGTCAGGCTAGGAAAGCAAATTATGCAAGGCTGTCAGAGGGTACATATGTTTTCAAAGTAAAAACAACTAATTTTAGAGGAGGCTGGAACAAAGAAAAAAGCCTTATCACTGTTATTGTTTCACCGCCATGGTATAGAACCTGGTGGGCATACAGTTTTTATTTACTGGCGGGAGCAGGAATTATTTATGGATACATCCGATATAATAAAAACAAGGAAAAATTAAAGTATCAGGTAAAAATTGCCGAATTAGAAAGGGCCAAAGAAAAAGAAGTTGCCGAAAAGCAGTCATCAATGTTTACGTATATTTCTCATGAGTTCCGTACGCCTTTGTCTTTGATCATAAATCCATTAAAAAAGGCTATTAAAAAAGGAAATGTAGAAAATAGTTCTTCGGTGACTGATTTGGTAATAGCACATCGAAATGCAAGAAGACTTTTGAGTTTAGTAGATCAGCTGCTCCTTTTTCGTAAAGCTGAAAATGATGCCGATGAACTCAAAATGTCAGTTATAAATGTCAATAATCTTTGTTATGAAATTCATCAGTGTTTTGTGAATCAGGCAAAAGATAAAAACATTGATTATACTTTTCAGATACCGGAAAACAATATTGAAATAATAGGAGATTATGAGAAAATTGAAATATCCTTGTTTAATTTGATTTCAAATGCTTTCAAATTCACTCCTGCCGGTGGAGAAATCAGTCTTCATTTGTCCGAAAATCAAACAGATGTAATTATCGAAGTTTTAGACAGCGGGACTGGAATTGCAGCTGATGATTTGGAAACTATTTTTGAGAAATTTAAGAGAGTGAATTCAAAAGTGCCGGTAGGAGGCAGTTCTGGTTTTGGAATCGGGTTATTTATTGTTAGATATTTTGTCGAAAAACATAAAGGAACAGTTAGCTGTACGAGCGAAATAGGAAAAGGAAGTACTTTTAAGCTCACGTTTTTAAAAGGTCAGGATCATTTTGAAGATTTGCATATAAGTATTGTTATTCCAAAATTGAGTCCTTTGGTCGAAGAATTAATGACTGATGATGTAGAAGATATTGTTGAGGCTTCAAGCCAATCTGCTCCGGATAATGAATTGCATAAAGTGATGCTCACTGAAAAGCGAACCCTTTTGATAGTAGATGACAATACAGATATTAGAAATTATTTGATTCAGCTATTTTCAGAAACACATATAATATATAGTGCAGATAACGGTGAAGAAGGTTTAAAACTGACAAAAAAACACATGCCCGACTTGGTGATCAGTGATATTGCGATGGATGTTATGGATGGACTTGAATTATGCCGAAAAATAAAAGAAAACAGCAGTTTATCCCATATTCCAGTCATATTATTGACAGCATCCAAAAATCCGGAAACACATCTGCAGGGAATAAGCGACGGAGCCGATGATTATATAACAAAGCCGTTTGACGATGATTTACTCGTCGCCCGTGTCGAATCACTGCTGAAAAGCCGCAGTAATTTGCGGACTTATTTTCTGGATAGCATTACACTTCGAGAAAATACGCAGAAGGTTCCAGCCGAATATCAGGAAATTCTAAAAAAATGTATTGCTGTTATTGAGGCTAATATTCACAAACGTGATTATACGATTAAAAATTTTGCCGCCGAAATGGGCATGAGCCATAGAACACTGTACACCAAAATTAAAATTATTTCCGGGCAGACATTAAATGCGTTTATACGGTCCATCCGAATAAGAAGAGCTGCGATGTTAATGCTTACTGAAAATATGAATATCGCTCAGGCAAGTGTTGAAGTAGGTTTTGAAGATCCAAAATATTTCAGGCAGCAGTTTGTTAAACTTTTTGGAATGACACCGTCAGAATATATCAAGAAATACAAAAACTCTTTTAACTCCGATTTAAATATTGTCAAATAATATTTGAATCGGAGATGAGTCTCCCTCATTGTATTTTAGTTTTTTTTAACCAGATGCTATTTGTTTAAGATTAAAATAAATAATCATAGTCTGGTATTTTCATTTTTATTCGTCATTATGTCTCCCTAATCTTAAAATATAGATTATTTACACTATTATTTTAAAAATATGAATCTGTTTGTTCTGTAAAACAATAATTACATATCATTTAAAAATTATTTACTATTTTTTGTTATTTCGTATTTTTTTGGACTTTAAACTATTTGATTGCCAATTTGACCTCCTTTTTTTTCCAATTTACCCCTCATGAAACTTTAGAACTAGCCATTACTTTGCACTTATAGTTACTACAACGTTATATTATTGTCAATTTAATAAGTTTTGTAAAAGGATATTTTAATCAAAATAAAAATCGTTTTCGTAGTCTATAATAAATTTTGAATTGATTATTAAAAGTCTGTCGAAAGATGGATATTAAAAAAAACACTTAATTAAAAAACATTATTTGTATTCTGTCAGCGAATCAGTTTTGACAGTTCCAGCGAATAATTTTTTTTCTTAAAAATTAAAAATGTAAAACAAACACTTATAAATAACCAAAACCCTAACAATTAATCTAAAAACCGTATGACAAAAACCCAAAGAACATTTTTTTACTGCAATAGTTTATTGCAGAACAAAGAAGGACATTTAGCAGAAAGGAAGCTGTTAAATCCTTTAAATGATTTGATTCATTAAATCCAAACAAAACCAGCTCTCTTGTTTATTTAGAAAACAAAAAATGAACAGGACAAACTAACAAGAATAAAACGGAGCAGTTACAAGATTGAATAGTTTAATAATACTGCCTGATACTATTGAATAGTTTAAAAATTAAAAAACCAATAAATAACCTTTAAAATTAAAGAAATGAAAAAAATTAAATTTTTATTTTTTCTTACTTTTTTTGCAGTCCTTTTTACGGGATGTCAAGATAATAAAGATGATTTTCCAAGTTCAGAAAAACCTACTCTGACAGTTGGCACAACAGAAATTTATGGTGCTCCTAATAGAAAATTTGAAATCAAGGCTGCTTTGGCAGATGATTTAGGATTAAAGAGCGTACGAATTCAAATAGCAGAATTAGCATTAGATAAAGTGATTGTTTTTGCAGCAGATCCTTTGGTTACAACTTATGATTTAAGTTATTTCTTTGAAATCCCTGCTGACAGAGGAGCATCTGAAGCTTTTAAAATTAAGCTGACTGTAACAGACGTTTCTAATAATTCAGTTGATCAGGATATTAATTTACGATTAGACGGAGAATTTGATGCTCCTGCGATAGCTATGATAACTCCAAAAGAAGGAGCTGTTGTATTGTTATCAACAAGTAACCAAATGCCTGTGAATTTCACTGTTAACGATAATTCAGGTATTGATTTTGTTCAGGTAAAATGTGCTGCTTTAGGTATTGATGAAACTGTACAATTGACAGGTGCACCTCAGTCATATACTTTCAACAAAACATATACGCTGCCTGTAACAGCTGCTAATTATGTGTTGACAATTACTGCAAGAGATAAATTTGCAATTCCAAACACAGGAACATTAAATATTAATGTTGTTGCTACTAATGAGTATCCTGCAATTTATTTATGCGATCAGCCAAAAGGAACTAACCTTACTACAGATGCAGTTGGAGTTCCAATGTATTTCCATGACAAAAACGGACAGGATTTCGAATTTAAATATTATGCTGATGCTGATAATAAAGAAATTTATTTCTTAGGGCAGGAATCAGATTTTGCACCGCACTGTTTTGGATTGAGCGCATCAGGAAACTTAAAAGACGATGTTACTGCAGCTCCAATTGTTTTACCAACAAAAGGATACTATAAAATAAAAGTCAATCCAAATACATTAGCGTACACAGTTACAAAATATACGCCGTCAAGTAAAGTCTGGGCAAATATTGCTAACGGATTATGGCATGATGATGAAGCACAGAGAAGACCTTTCGTAAGTGTCTGCGGAGGCGGCATCAAAGATGCTAACTGGGATACTTGGAATGGATGGGTTCAAACAGGACTTCATTTAGCAAACAATCCTAACAATCCATATCAGTTAGTGGGTGAGTATACGCTTACTGGAACTATAGAAGCAACATTTACAGGACAATGGTGGAATCCATCTTGGAGGCTTATCAAAAATGGTATCGCAACTATGTCACCAGGTGAAAACGGAAATGCTAAATATCCAGCTGCTCCAGGTGTGTATAAAGTAATTCTTGATACTGAACTGGAAAGAGCTTTTATAACAAAAAAATAGTTTGTTATAACCTAGTTGTAACATTTAATAATAAAATATTTAGATATGAAATATAAATTTATATGGTTATTTATAGCCGTGTTGTGCAGTACGGCAACATTTGCGCAAATAACAGTAAAAGGATCTGTTAAGGACAAAACTGCCTTGCCGATTCCAGGTGCAAATATTATTGTGAAAGGAACAGGAGCTTCTGCTTCTACCGATTTTGATGGTAAATTTTCTATTGTAGTTCCAAGCAAAGACGCCGAGCTTCAGTTTTCATTCATCGGATTTACAACAAAATTAGTAACAGTTGGTGATAGAACAACAATTGATGTGGTTTTGGAACAAACAGGACAAAACTTAGACGAAGTTGTTGTTGTAGGTTATGCAACAGTGAAAAAGAGAGATGTAACGACTTCAATTTCTTCTGTAAAAGGAAAAGAGCTTCAAACAATGACAGTAGGTAATGCCACAGAGTCACTGCAGGGAAAAGTTTCCGGAGTCCAGATTACAGGAGCTGGAGGACCAGGAGCACAGCCAAGAGTATTGATTCGTGGTATATCTACAATTAACCTTAGTACAGACCCTCTTTATGTTGTCGATGGTATCCCGATGGGAACTAGCATCAACTTTTTGAGCAACAATGAGATTGAGTCTATGGATGTACTTAAAGATGCATCTGCAAGTGCTATTTATGGTTCACGTGCTTCAAACGGGGTTATCCTTATTACTACTAAAAAAGGTAAAACAGGAAAACCTAAATTCAATGTTGATTTGAGCAGGGGTTTCCAAATGATGGATAATCCTTATAATATGGCAGATGCTGAAGGCTATGCTAATATTATGAATAAAGCGTATACTACTTCTGGATATTCTGAGTATCTGCCAAATGCAGAACAGTATAAAGGAAAAACTACTGATTGGTGGGGTGCAGGAATCAAAAAAACGTCACCAGTAACAAATGCTTCTATAGGAGTAACAGGAGGTTCTGAAAAAAACACCTATGCAGCAAGTTTGAACTATTATAAATCTGACTCTTTTTACGGAATAGGCGGATGGGAAAGAATTACTGCCAGAGTTGCTAATGATTTCAAGTTTTCTGATAAAGTTTCGGTTGGTGTCACTTTAAATCCACGTTTCGAAACTTGGGGATCACCAGGAAACTGGGCCGATTTTGATAAAATTGATCCAATTACGCCAATTTACAAACCGGCAGACCAATTGAACGGTACCGAAAATGAATACAGCATCTATGCGCGTTCTCCATCGTATGTTTGGAATCCAGTAGCTTCTGTTGCAAGATATGATGATTATACTGATCAGTACAGTTTGAATACCAATGCATACCTGCAGTATGAGCCTATCAAAGGACTTGTTTTCCGTACACAGGGATCTATCGAAGTAGGTGATAAAACACAAAGTATTTTCAGACCTGATTTCATAATTGATGCGGCACACGAAAAAGCAGAAATCAATAGTGTTGAAAGAAAGAATACCACTAATCATGACTGGACATGGCAGACTACAGCAACTTATAACAAAACATTTGCTGATAAACATAATGTATCTTTAATGGTAGGTGCTACAATGGAAGAGTACAATGGAAATGATGTTTGGGCGTATGGAGAAGGTGTTCCAAACAACACAGACTTAATGAGAGAGGTAAATGCTGCTACCAAAAATCGTAACAGCGGCGGTAACAGCTGGTCTAGTTCTTTACAGTCATATCTTTCCCGTCTTTCTTATAACTACGATAGTAAATATTATTTGACAGGTTCATTCAGACGTGACGGTTCTTCAAAATTTATGGCTAATAACAAATGGGCAAATTTCCCAGCTGCTTCAGCTTCTTGGAGAATTTCAAATGAAGGTTTTATGGAAAATACAAAAGAGGTTATCAATGATCTTAGATTAAGAGCTGGATGGGGTAAAGTTGGTAACCAAAGTTTACCAGGTTCAGTTTACCAGTCTAATATTGGGCAAGGTTATTATGTTATTGGAGGTGAGGTTGTAGATACTTCTTACCCTTCTTCTATGGCAAACAAAGATATCAAATGGGAAACTGTTGAGGATATCAACTTTGGTCTTGATTTTGGATTATTGAAAAATAAAATATCCGGATCATTAGAATACTATGAAAAAACAACAAAAGACATGCTGTTCTTGAAACAGTTCCCAACTTACAGCGGATTCCCAGGCTATTCAACGATGTGGACAAACGTAGGTTCTATGAAATCGAATGGTATTGACTTGCTTTTATCTTACAAAGATAAAAAAGGATCTTTCTCTTATGGTGCAGATTTTACGTTTACGACTGTAAATGTTGATATGATTTCTTTATCGGCTGACGGTGAAAAATTATACGGATCAAGTAACAGAACCTTGACTGTTGAAGGTGATGAGCCAGGATACTATTATGGTTATGTTGCAGACGGATTGTTCCAAAATCAGACAGAATTGAATTCTCATACAGATAATCACGGAACTAAATTACAGCCTTATGCTAAAGTAGGAGACATTCGTTTTAAAGATGTAAACGGTGACGGTAAACTAGATGACAAAGACAGAACAAAACTTGGTTCTCCATGGGCTGATTTCACAATGGGATTAAACTTGAATTTGGCTTACAAAGGATTTGATTTGATTGCTAACTTTTATGCAAGTGTTGGAAATGAATTGATTAATCAGAATATTTCTGATTTGTACAATGGAGCAAGTTTAACAAACAAAGTTGCTGGACTTGAAAATATGGCTTGGCATGGAGAAGGAACTTCGAATTATGTTCCTCGTTTGTCTAAAAATGACGATAATGAAAACTTTACCAAATTCTCATCTTTATATGTTGAAGACGGTTCATATGTACGTATGAAAAACATTCAGATTGGATATACTTTCCTTAACCAATTTGGATTGGACAGACTTAGACTTTCTTTATCAGGACAAAACTTATGGACATGGACTAACTACACAGGTGTTGATCCTGAAGTTGGCGGAGGTGTTTTAGGTTCTGGATTTGGCGGATGGAATTACCCAGTACAGCCAACAGTTTTGATGGGAGTTAATGTAGGATTTTAATAATAAACAGATATGAAAAAAATAATAGTATCGATAATAGCATTTTCATTGTTTGCAGTTTCTTGTGAAGATTTTATAGATAAAGAAGCAAGAGGAACTCAAACTTTAGAAAACTATTTTCAAACAGCAACAGAATGCGAAAACTATGTAAACGAACTAACGCATAGATTATTAATGTCAAACGACTGGTATACATTACTGGCACCAAGATTGACAAATGAATCAGCTACTGACGATGCATGGATGGGGAATACAGGACAGGACAGCGGTGCTTTCAGACCTTGTGCTCAGTACATCGTTACACCAGAAAATATGGGATCTATGAACAGTATTTATACCGCTCATTATTATACCATTCAATCAGCTAACATTGGTTTAGAAAAAATGGCTTTATCGCCGCTTTCTGATTTACAAAAAAACCAATATATCGGTGAATCATTGTTTGTACGTGCTTATTGCTATTATGAGCTTGTAAATAATTTTGGAGCTGTTCCATTATATACAACATCTCTTGGAACAGGTGATTTGAAATTAGAGCGCAGCCCAGTTACTGCTGTGTATGCACAAATTGAAGCCGATCTTAAAGAGTCTGCAGCAAAATTGGAAACCATTCCAGTTGACAGAAACGGAAGAGTGAACAAATGGGCTGCTTATGCTTTATTAGCTCGTGTATCTTTATTTCAAGGTAAATGGGCAGAAGCAAAACAATACTCAAACAAAGTTATCACTGAAGGACCTTATGCTCTTGAAGCAGATTTCTTGAAAATCTGGGATGTTAACAACCATAATGGTGTAGAATCAATTTTGGAGGCTCAGTCTTCTTCTGTACAGGATAAAAATTTAGGATCTATGCTTCCTACTTTTTCAGGCGCAAGAGGCGAGGATAAGAAAAACTTCCCAAGCAATGATGCAAAAGATGTTATTGACGGATGGGGATGGTGTATGCCAACAAGTGATTTGGAAAATGCTTACCTTTCTGAAAATGACGTAATTAGACGTAGAAGTACAATCACTAAATGGGGTGAAGCTGCTTATGGTGACGAAGTATTGAATCCAACTCATAAATTCAGCTTGAATGATAATAAATCAGGACGTATCTGCCGTAAATATTATATTCCAATTGCTACACGTCGTGCATTGGACAAAAAAGACGGACACTTACCATTGAATGTGCCATTGATTCGTTTGGCTGAAATGTATTTGACAAGAGCAGAAGCTGCTTATCAATTAGGTGATGCAGGTGGAGCTTTAGCAGATATCAATGTTATCAGAGCCCGTGTAAAACTTGATCCTAAAGTAGGTTTGGCTGGTCCAAATTTATTGAGACAAATTTACAAAGAGCGTCGTTTAGAATTGGCTTTCGAAGGATTACGTTTGTTTGATATCCGTCGTGAGAAAGACCCAAGTACTGGAAAATCTGTTATTGAATCTTTGATGGGACCAAACGGAACTTTTGTTAAATACAATTTGAGTTCTACAGATCCTTATGAAACTACCAATTTGAAAGAGGCTCAGGACAAAGGAACCAATTTTAATCCTGCCAAAAATTTACTATGGCCAATTCCACAATTGGAAATAGATTTAAGCGGTGGTTTAATAACTCAAAATACTGGTTATTAATATGACTATTGTTAAAAATAATTATAAAGTAAGCCTGCTGATTGCGGGCTTGCTTTTCATCAACTCTTCTTTAATAAGCTGCAGTTCATCTGATAGTACTGATGATTCAACACCAGTTAATTCTACTACAAGAGATTTGAATGTAAATCTTGATGCTAATCTGCAGACAATGGAAAGCTTTGGTGCTTCGGATGCATGGCAGTGTAATTTCATTGGTAAAAACTGGCCTCAGGATAAAAGAAACACTATCGCTGATTTATTATTCAGTAAAGATGTAGATGCTGATGGGAATCCAAAAGGAATTGGATTATCACTTTGGCGTTTTAATCTGGGAGCAGGAAGTACTGAGCAGGGTGATGCAAGTGATATAGGCGATGAATGGAGACGTACCGAATGTTTTACTGCTGATGGTGTTACTTATGATATGACCAAGCAGGCTGGACAGGTATGGTTTATGAAAGCGGCTAAAGCACGCGGGGTTGAAAAGTTATTGGCTTTTGCAAATAGTGCGCCTGTTTATTTGACAAATAATGGTAAAGCTCATGCAAGCATTAAAGAGTTTTACAATCTAAAGGATGGAAAAATGCCTGAATTGGCAGATTTTTGGGTGAATTCAATTGATAAATTGAAAACAGTTCATGGTCTGACAATCGATTATATCAGCCCTTTCAATGAACCGCAGTATGAGTGGGATGGAACAAGTCAGGAAGGTTCACCTGCTACAAATGCAAATATATACAATTTGGTATCTGTTTTATCTCCAAAACTGCAGACAAAAGGTCTTAGTTCCCAAATTGTTGTAGGAGAAGCTGGAGCTTATGAGCCATTGTATAAAACGGTGAGCAGTACAGCCAGCAGATCAGGTCAGATTGATTATTTCTTTGGACCAAATTCTACAAAAAATATTGCTTCAATGAGCAATGTAAAGAAAACAATATCTGGTCACAGTTATTGGCAGGCTTGGCCATTGAACGAACTTATTACTTCAAGACAATTGGCTGCTTCAAAAATTATGACAGCTCCGGGACTTAGTCTTTGGTCTTCTGAATATTGTGTTCTTGAAAGCCCTGGAGCTTCTGAATTGATTGGCGGTGGTGGTCCTGGAAGAGACTTGGGAATACAGTTAGCACTTTGGACAGCCCGTATTATTAGTACAGATATTTCTATTGGGGGTGTTACTTCATGGCAGTGGTGGACAGCAATTAGCCGTGGTGATTATAAAGATGGTCTGATTCACGTAGATGACGGCGCGTCAAAAGGAGCTGGAAATGCCGATTACTGCAAAAATGACGGCTTCATTAGGGATTCCAAAACGCTTTGGGCTTTAGGAAACTTCTCTTTCTTTGTAAAACCGGGAATGGTGCGGGTGCAGATACCAGGTTTGGATAATGCGGCTGCAGCTACTGATGTAATGCTGACTGCTTACAAAGATGCGACGAATAAAAAATTGGTAATTGTAGCTGTAAATTTCAGTAACACAGCAAGAACGTACAAGCTGAATCTTTCAGGAGGTACTTTAACAAATAATAAGTTTACGCCTTACACAACTTCAGATACTAAAAGTCTGAAAAAAGGAACTGATGTAGATGCAGCAGGTTTTGAGATAGGAGCAAGATCAGTTGTAACATACGTTGGTACCTACAAGTAAAATATTTTTTGGATAGAACTTTGTTTTGCTTTTTTTACCCCTAATTTCATGAATTAGTGTTGTTAGGGGCAAAAAAAGGCAGGGCAAAAAAGTATATATAATTGGCAGTCATATTGTACATGCTATTTGTGAACTGCAATTTGCATCTATCTGATATAAGTTAAAATAAGTGAAAAACAATTGACAATCATGAGGCAAAAATATTTCCTATTAGGGGTTTTATTGTTAGGATTTGGAATAATAAACATAAATGCACAATCTAGCACAAGTGATAACTTAATAGCACAGCCTATTACAGATAACACAGTGCCATTTAGTGTTTTTGATAATGGTATTTCAGCTCCTGTTACATGGGGACTTGATACCGCTTGGCCTGATGAAAATAATATGCGCAGAGGCGTATCTTTTATGGGCAAAGAAAATGTTGATATTGTAAGAATATCATTTCAGCCTACTCGTGAACTGATTAATGGTGAATTTCAAAGCGGCAACTATGTAGGAGCAGATGGAATAACATACAGCAGTCAAACAGATTGGCTGGACAGACGTCTTGCTCTTGTGGCTTTAACAGGAGAAAAAACAAAAGTGGCATTCAATTGTGACCACCCTTTTGTAGCTTCCTGGTTTAGTCCTGGTGATCGTACTGCTTATGCCCAACGCTGGGAACAGCTGATCTATGCAAGTACAAAATATGCTCAGGGAAAAGGGAGAACCGTAGTATCTGTAGCACCTTTTAATGAACCAGATAATGGATGGGGGCAGGGTACTGTTACAAACTTTAATGATATTGCAGCTCGTCTAAAAAGTAATCCTTATTTTTCTGCTATCCGTGTTTCGGGAGGGAATACGCTCAATTGCGATCTGGCTCATAATTGGTATGATCAGTTAAAGGCTAATTTAGATGAAGGGAATACGCATCAGCTTGCTGGTGGATTTGATGGTTATGCAAGTTTTTTTGAGAAAGTCCGAACTGACGGCAAGTATGCCACCGCTGATGAATTACACAATGTAATGGAAGCAATTGTTGGCATCAAATACGGCATGCAGACCGGAATATGGTGGGGAACCGCCGAACTTGCAAGAGGTGAATTTGTAAAAGCAAGCCGAAACGGAAAACGATTGGCTTATGCAGAAAATCGTCCAAAGTGGACAGCCGCCGCAGTTTATAAAACAAGCCAAGGCAGCGTGCAGGCATTTGGAGGAACTTCTGAAAGACAGGCTGTGGCCACTTCGTACCGTTTTATATCAAAAGACAAAGAGGTTTATTTTGATGGTTATGGCCCGCAGCGTGAATATACGATGCAATTGCCAGGGGGTACCGGCTACCAAAAGGGGCAAACCAATGCCGAAAGGGTTGTTAATATTACTTGGGGTGATGATATACAGCCGGTTATAAATGGCCGTTATATATTAGTAAACCGCAAAAGCGGAAAAGTATTGGAAGTTGAGAATGGCTCTACTTCAGCTGGTTCAAGCCTTCGTCAATACAATTATAATTCAAGTGCTGCATATCAGCAATGGAATGTTACTCCAGTCGATTCTAGGATTGGTGGTGATTTTAGCTATTTTACATTTACAGCACAGCATAATGGCATGTCTCTGGATATCTATAATTATTCATTAGAGGATGGAGGAAAAATTGTCGTTTGGAACGATCTTAAATCAGTAAACCAGCAGTGGTTTCTTGATTATTCCGAGGATGGATGGTTTTATATTCGCAGCCGATTCAGTGCAAAATGTCTGCAGACTGCCAGTACAGGAGATAATATTGAACAATCCGAAAAATCTGGAGGGACGCAGCAGCAATGGCGTTTAATCCCTATTGGTACTCCTATAGATTTTGTATCTCCCAGTGCTCCAGGCAATTTAACAGCCACAGCTAATGCTGCTTCTATTCGGTTAGACTGGACGCCTAGTACGGATGCAGATGTTGCCGGCTATACAGTTTTTAGAGCCGAATCAAAAGGCGGATCTTACAATACAATAGGCCGAAATATAAAAACAGCTTCTTTTGTCGATAATACAGCATCTGTAGGGAAAACTTATTTTTATGTTATCAAAGCAGTAGATTATTCTTTGAATCGTTCTGTTTATTCGAATGAAACTTCGGCTGCAGCCACAGGCAATAAAGATATCATAGCACATTTTCAATTTGATGATAATACATTAGACAAGAGTATTCAATTAAACCACAGTGCTTCATACGGTGATATTGCCTTTGTTGACGGAAAAACAGGCTCAAAAGCAATTTCGCTGAAAGGTACTAATGGTTTCTTGCAGCTTCCAGCAAATGTGGCTAATCATGATGAAAGTACTATTGCAGCATGGGTAAATTGGAAAGGTGGAAATCAGTGGCAGCGAATTTTTGATTTTGGAAATGGTGTGAATGAAAATATGTTTTTAACTGCCAATGCTAACAGTGGTAATTTACGTTTTGTAATCAATAATGGGAATGGTGAGATTCAATTGGAGAGTGACAAGTTAGCAGTCTCCACTTGGGTACATGTCGCTGTAACAATAAGTAAAACAAAAGGTTTAAAAATGTATGTCGATGGTAAATTAGTAAAACAGCTGGATAACTCGACTGTCAGCCCAAATGATTTTAAACCAATTCTTAATTATATCGGCCAATACACTGCAGATCCGTTATTCAATGGCTATATAGACGATTTCAGAATTTACAATTACACATTATCTGAAAACGAAATAGCAGCTCTTGCTTCTAGCAGTTTAGGTGTAGATTCAAATGAGAAGAACGGAAGCGGAGCGGCAAACGTATCATTATGGCCTGTTCCTGCTGATGAGGTGATGCGTATGGGGCTTGCTGAAATGAATAGTACTGCATCAGCTCTTGTTGTATATGATATGCAAGGAAAAATTGTTATAAACAGAACGTATAGTGATAGTAAAAATATAGAACTGGATACTTCTGATCTTCCATCTGGAACTTATATACTAAAATTGAAAAATGACGAAAAATCAGTTGTCAAACAATTTATTGTAAGGCATTGATTTTTGTTTAGATTATGATATTTTTTACAGATTTTCCCGCAAGTTAATAAGCAGAATCTCTTGAGTGTTATCGTAAAAGCTGATAATAGTTATAATATTAATATACAAAGAATAAAAAAATGAAAAAGGTATATGTTTCGCTTGTATTGCTAATGAGTATACACTCTTTTGCACAGCGGACAATTAGCATCAGTACTGATAATGTCGTACAGACCATGGATGGATTTGGTGGTTCTGATGCATGGAGATGTCAGTTTGTTGGAAAAAATTGGCCGGAACAAAAAAAGAATGCCATTGCTGATTTACTGTTTAGCAAAGAAATCGATGCACAGGGAAATCCAAAAGGTATCGGACTTTCTATCTGGAGATTCAATCTCGGGGCAGGAAGTATGGAACAAGGTGAAGACAGCAGGGTTTCAGATCAATGGAGAAGAAGCGAATGTTTCCTGAATGCTGACGGAACTTATGATTTTTCAAAACAGGAAGGACAAAGATGGTTTTTGCAGGCAGCAAAAAAACGCGGTGTCGAAAAATATTTAATTTTTACAAACAGTCCTCCAGTTCATATGACAAACAACGGATTGTCATTTGCAACGCAGAAAAATAAACTGAATCTGAAAGAAGGAGCTATCCCAAAATTTGCCGATTTCTTTGTTAAAAGTATTCAGGGATTGGAGAAAAATGAAGGAGTAAAGTTTGATTATGTCAGTCCAATAAATGAGCCTCAATGGGAATGGATGGCTAATAATGGTGACAAAAACAGTCAGGAAGGAACACCGGCAACCAATCAGGAAATTTATGATTTGACAAAATCTCTTTCAGAAAAACTGAAAGCTCAAAAAATGAATAACAAAATTGTTATTGCCGAAGCTGGACAAATCAACTATTTGTATGAAAATGTAAACGGAGAAAACCGCGATAACCAGATAGATTACTTTTTTGGAAATACAAAAACGAATATTTCTAAACTTTCTAATGTCGAGAATACTATTTCAGGACATAGTTATTTTACAACCTGGCCGGTTGACAGACAGGTTTTAAGCAGAAAGCTGATTGCTGCGAATGTAAAACAAAAACCAGGATTGAAATACTGGCAGTCGGAATACTGTATTTTAGAAAATCCAGGAGAAGCTGAAATTCCTGGCGGCGGCGGCGGCGGAAGAGATTTAGGCATGCAGACGGCATTATTTGTTGCGCGTTTAATACACAATGATATTGCGCTTGCCAATGCGGCTTCATGGCAGTGGTGGACAGCGCTTACCCGAGTAGATTATAAAGATGGTCTGATTTATCTTGATGACGGAAATAGTAAAGGAGGAACGGCACCGGAGTATGTGAAAAATGACGGAGAATTTCATGATTCAAAACTGCTTTGGGCTTTTGGAAATTACTCATTGTTTGTGCGTCCGGGAATGCTTAGAATAGATGTCCCTAATCAAGACGAACTGGCGGCTGCAAATGATGTAATGATTACTGCTTATAAAGATACAGCAAATAAAAAACTGGTAGTGGTTGCGGTAAACTGCGGGAAATCAAATCAGAAATACAAATTTGATTTAACTAAGGGAACACTCAAAAACAATGAATTAACTCCTTATGTAACATCAGAGAATTCTAATTTAAGCAGAAAGGACATTCAGAAGATTGATAATCTGGAAATTCCAGCCCGATCTGTTGTCACATTCGTAGGGGAATTTCAATAAGGTTTTACAGAGATTTATTTTAAAGTTTTAATAAGAACTGAATGAATTCTAATTTGGAATTATTTTTCGATAATGATAGCTTTTAGATATTTTTTTGAGGTATATTTACAAATGTATAAACCACACTTATAGTATGACTGTATTACTTAAAAAACAATATTTAAGCAATTATAAATAAAGAGAATACTGATGATTGTATATAAGTTTCGTAAAACAAGAGTACCTGTTTTGTTTTTTTTAATGATTGGCCTTATAGTTCAATCCCAAACTAAAACCGAATTTCATAGCTGTGCCCCCAAACGGACTATGGGATGGAATAGCTGGGATTGCTTTGGGCCAACGGTTAAAACAGGTTTGTACAAAATTGTCAAAGTATCTAAATAGCTAATCATATTCTAATAAGCATGAACACTAATTCAAACATCTTCATCAAAAACAAAAAATCTTATAAATTGGTTTTTTTGTTAACTGCCTTGGTTATTCTTGGGCAGGCTAACGCGCAGTCGGTTTCAAAAAAGAAACTGCCAAAGTCAGAACTAAAGAATTCTAAAGCAAAAACAACGTCCTATTTATTTGCCTATTTTACTGGTAATTCAGGTAATGAAGAAGCGATTCGTTTCGCGGTAAGTAATGATGGCTATAATTTTAGAGCATTAAATAATAATCAGCCGGTAATCGATTCTAAGCAGATCAGTTCAACCGGAGGTGTGAGAGATCCGCATATTCTTCGTGGTGAAGATGGTAAAACATTCTATATGGTTGCCACCGATATGACTTCGGACAAAGGCTGGGATTCTAATAGAGCAATGGTTTTATTAAAATCAGATGATTTAATAAACTGGAGTTCAGCGATTATAAATATTCAAAAAAAATATCCAAACCAAGAAAATTTAAAACGCGTTTGGGCACCGCAGACAATATATGATGCAAAAAAAGGCAAATACATGATTTATTGGTCTATGCAGCACGGAAATGATATTGACAAAATTTATTATGCTTACGCCAATGCTGATTTTACCGATTTGGAAACGGAGCCTAAGCAGTTGTTTTTCAGCCCGACAAACGGTGCGTGTATTGACGGTGAAATTATTCTCAAAGACAATAAATATCATTTGTTTTTCAAAACTGAAGGAGCAGGAGCAGGCATAAAAATTGCAGTTTCTGATAAACTTACCGAAGGTTATGTTTTGAATGACAAATATGTACAGCAGACTAAGTATCCTGTGGAAGGAGCTGGAGTTTTTAAACTGAACAATTCGAAAGATTATATCCTGATGTATGATTTATATACCAAAGGTAAATATCAGTTTACAAAAACCAGTGATTTAGAGAATTTCTCAGTAATTGACAATGCCGTTACGATGAATTTTCACCCGCGCCACGGAACGGTTATGCCAATAACGGCAGATGAACTGGCACGTTTGGAAAGTAAATGGGGAAGTGCAGATGATATTTTGAGTTCTCCTGAAGCAAAAGAAATAAAAAAGATAAACATAAAACTTGACGCAGCCACAAAACAAGTTCACCTTCCTGTAAAATGGGGAACAAATTTAGCGTCATTCAATCCTGATTTTACAAAACTTGCCGGTGTTAGTGTTAGTCCAAAAACACCTCAGGATTTTACAAAAGGGCCTGTAAAATATACGGTTGCTATACAAGGAAAGCCATCAGAAATTTGGTCAGTTACTGCTTCGGTTGCTAATAATGCTGCTTTGAATGGTTTATATGCCGATCCTGATGTAATGTATTCTGAAAAAACTTCTAAATATTATATCTACCCTACAAGTGACGGATTTGACGGCTGGTCTGGAACTTATTTTAAGACATTCTCTTCACCTGATTTGGTAAACTGGACCGATGAAGGAATTATTCTGGATCTCGAAAAAGATGTGACTTGGGCAAAAAAAAATGCATGGGCTCCTTGTATTACAGAGAAAAAAGTTGGAAACACTTATAAATATTATTTTTATTTCACAGCTGGCCAGAAAATTGGTGTGGCTGCAGCCGATAAGCCCGAAGGACCATTTATAGACTCAGGAAAACCTTTGGTAAATAAATTTCCTGAAGGAGTTACAGATGGACAGCAGATAGATCCGGACGTATTTACAGATCCTCAGACAGGGAAAACCTATTTATATTGGGGAAATAATTATATGGCCTGTGCCGAATTGAATGAGGACATGATTTCTATCAAACCCGAATCGGTTAAGGTAATAACTCCGGATAAAACTTTCCGTGAAGGTACTACAGTATTCTTTAGAAATGGCAAATACTACTTTTTATGGTCTGAAGATGACACCCGAAGCGAAAATTACCGAGTGCGTTATGGAATTTCAGATTCCCCATTTGGGAAAATCACTATCCCGGAAAACAATTTAGTTATCGCAAAAAATAAAGAAGCAGGCATATTTGCAACTGGTCATAATTCGATTATTCAAATACCGGGCAAAGATGAGTGGTACATTGTTTACCACCGTTTCAATTATCCAAAAGGAATGACAATGGGAAATTCTGCTGGATTCAATAGGGAAGTCTGTATTGATAAAATGGAGTTTGACAAGAATGGAGCAATATTGCCTGTAACTCCTACTCATGAAGGAATAAAGCCTGTCAAAAAATAAGCTCATCAAAAAAAAAAAGACCATCAATCAAAATATACGAATGAATAATTAAAATAAATACATAATGACTATTAAAAAGCTCGCATTACCAATTCTTATTTTTTCCTGCTTATCAGCTTTTAGCCAGATATCGTTTGGGGATTCAAAAAAAATTAATGACAACTGGAAGTTTACGCTGGAGGATGCTTCGGGTGCACAAAACACTACATACGATGATGCTAAATGGGAATCAGTAAATGTTCCTCATGACTGGAGCGTGAAGGGGAGATTGAGTCCAACTTTGGCGAGCTGTCAAGGTTATCTTCCCGGAGGAATTGGATGGTACAGAAAATCATTGAATATTCCTCAAAATAAGAAAGGCGAAAAAGTCTATTTATATTTTGAAGGTGTGTATAATCGAAGCGAAGTTTTTATTAACGGTCATTCTTTAGGAAAACGCCCTAACGGATATATTTCTTTTGCTTATGATGCGACTCCTTTTGTGAAATATGGAGAAGATAATATCATTGCTGTACGTGTTGATCACAGTAAGAGTGCCGATTCCCGCTGGTATTCAGGATCAGGAATTTATCGTAATGTATGGTTAGTTTATTCAAATCCGGTGCATATTGCACAATGGGGTGTTTATACCTATCCAGAAGTTGCTAATGGAACTGGGACTTTGAATGTTGAAGTAGCTTTGGAAAACGGTTCATCTGCAAAAGCAAACCTTACAGTTGTCAATGAACTTTTAGACAACAGCGGAAAAACAGTTGCCAAAAGTTCTCAAAAAGTGCTTGTTGATGCCAACAAAGAAAACAAAACGGCTGTCAAAATAAATGTAAAAAATCCTCAATTATGGGATTTAGAACACCCAAATCTGTATCAGTTAAAAACAACTATTCTAAAGGATGGGAAAACAGTCGATAAAACAGTTACATCAACAGGTTTTAGAAATTTTACATTCGATGCCAATAAAGGTTTTGCTTTGAATGGTAAATGGATGAAAATGAAAGGAGTTTGTCTGCACCATGACGCTGGAGTTTTAGGATCTGCAGTACCAAGAGAGGTTTTGAAAACCAGATTGATTACTTTAAAAGAAATAGGCGTAAACGCTATTCGTACAAGCCACAATCCTCAGGCACCAGATTTTTATGCTCTTTGTGATGAATTAGGAATCTTAGTTCTTAATGAAGCATATGATGAGTGGGAATTTCCAAAACGTAAATGGTTAACAGGATGGAATGTAGGAACTCCAGGTTTTGAAGGTTCTAATGATATTTTTGTTGAATGGGGTGAGAAAGATTTAGAAGACATGGTACGCCGTGACCGCAATCATCTTTCTGTTTTTGGATGGAGTATTGGTAACGAAGTTGATTATCCAAATGACCCATATTCACACCCTGTTCTGGATAATGGAAAAGACGGCTTTGGACAAGCCAATTATGGCGGTTACAAAAAAGATGCACCAGATGCAATGCGTCTTGGCGGTATAGCCAAACGTCTTGTAGCAGCTGTGAAAAAATATGATAAATCCCGTCCTACAACAGCAGGCCTTGCAGGTGTTGCAATGTCTAACGAAACAGAATATCCAGGAGCTTTAGATATCACAGGATATAATTACACAGAAAGCAAATATGGTTCGGATCACAAAAAATATCCTAACAGAGTGATTTTTGGAAGTGAGAATGTTCATGATATGGCACCATGGCTGGCAGTAAAAAATAACGAACATATATTTGGACAGTTTTTATGGACAGGTATTGATTATTTAGGTGAATCGAATGCTTGGCCATCAAGAGGATTCTATTCTGGATTGGTAGATCTTGCCGGAATTATTAAGCCAAGAGGATATTTCCGTCAGTCATTATGGTCAGAGAAACCAATGATTTATGCAGGAACATACATCAGCAATAATGAAAAAGAACTTTCTAAAGATGCTTGGCCTATCTGGAATAATTACAATGAAGGCCAGATCATCAGAGTGGTTTGTTACACTAATGCAGCCAAAGCCCGCTTAGAATTAAACGGAAAAGTTATTGGTGAAGAAAAGAAATACGACGAAAATACAGGCGTGATTTATTGGGATGTTCCTTTTACTCCGGGTAAATTAGAAGCAATAGGACTTAGCGATGATAACAAGGTTGTAAGCAGATATTCAATTGTTTCTTCTCAGCAGCCGTATGCTTTGGTGGTTAATGAAAAAAATATCACTGTTAATAAAGATGGCGTTGCCAAAGTGATCGTTCAGGTATTGGATGAAAAAGGACTGCCTGTAATACTTTCTGATAATGAAATTATCTGCGCAGTGAGCGGTTCAGGTACTTTATTAGGATTGGAAGCTGGAAATAACAGCGATATGGGTGATTATACTGATAATGTTCAGAGAGCATTTCACGGACATCTTGTTGCTTACATTCAGTCAACAGGAGGCAGTGAGCCTATAAAAGTTAATTTTACCAGCACTTGGTTGAAACCAGCAGAGGTTACTATTCAGGTAAAATAACCAGCAGAATTTTGAATAGTTTTCTAAGAAATTAAAAATAAGTTTCAGTTTTGTTAATTAGTAAAAGCTGTTTCTCATATGAGGAGCAGCTTTTATGTTTTCTAATTGTAAATAGAAATCAAAAACATTCTATTCACTTTATTATATTTGTAATCCATATCATTTAGCCATTATTCAGTTTGAAAAATTACCTGCTTTTTTTTTTACTTACAATAAGTTATTCGGGTTATTCATCGGAGGCTGATTCTATTTTTGATAAGTTAAATGATGCTTTAAAAAATAAATCGAAATATGTTCAAGTAAAGGAGCAGCGCATTCTGAATTTCAAAAAAATTAAATCCGAAGATCTATCGAAGGAACAGGAATACAATTACAACAAAACGTTATATGCTGAATACCAAAAATTCGATTCTGATTCTGCAATTTTATATGTCAAAAAAAATCTTGTAATTGCAGCAGAACTGCAAAATAAAGCTTTTTCGGATTTAGCTAAACTGCAATTGGCCAACCTATATTCTTCATCTGGAAAATACCGTGAATCGGAAGCTATTTTGAAAAGCATCAATAAGAAAACATTGACCAAATCACTGCTTCCAAATTATTATATGGTGTATCGGGAATTTTTCGAGCATTATAACGCAAATAGCAGAAGCAGAGAATATATTGAACAAATAGGAAAATATAGAGACTCTTTGTTAGGGGTATTAAATCCTCGAACATTGGAGTTTAAAATTAACCAGGCACAGAAAAATGTTTTCAATAAAAAATATACTCTTGCCCTAAAACAATTATCGGTTTTATTAGAAAATACAAAAGAGGAAGATTCGCAGTACGCGATGATTACGTACCTTTTTGGTAAAATTTATGAAACTACGAAGCAGTTAGAACTAAGGAAAAAATATTATGCGCTTTCTGCTGCTGCAGATATTAAAAATGCTATAAAAGACAATGCTTCACTTCAGGAATTGGCATTGGTTTTTTACGAAATTGGCGATGTTGATATGGCTTATAAGCTCACTCAGTCGGCAATTGAAGACGCACTTTACTGCAATGTTCAGTTTCGAACACTGTTAATGTCTGAAATTTATTCGATTATAAATACCGCTTATTTAGAAAGAGAAGCCCAAAGAAAAAGCGAATTGCAGATATACCTTTTGTGCATTAGTTTACTTTCGGTGTTTCTGATCTTGGCTGTGATTTATGTTTCTCGACAAATGAAAAAAGTATCCAGAATTCGTGGAGAACTTTTTGCGACAAGCCAAAAATTAGCCGAGTTAAACAAGGATATTACAGAAACAAACAGCCAGCTGCAGGAACGAAATGCCCAATTATCTGAATCCAATCATATTAAAGAAGAATATATTGCACATTTTTTCAGTCTGTGCTCCAGTTATATCAATAAATTAGAAAATTACCGTGTTATTCTAAACAAAAAAGCAGCACTCAAACAGTTTGATGAAATTTTCAAGATGCTGAAATCGACTACTCTGGTTGAAAAAGAACTGGAAGAACTGTATGAGAACTTTGATGTAATTTTTCTAAATCTGTATCCGACTTTTGTAAAAGACTTTAATGCATTACTCATCAGTGAAGAACAGGTTGTATTGAAGCAGGGAGAATTGCTGAATACTGAACTCCGCATCTTTGCATTAATCCGTCTTGGGATAACAGACAGCGTAAAAATCGCAGCATTTCTTCGTTACTCTTTAAGCACGATTTATAACTATCGGACCAAAGCCCGGAATAAAGCCGCTGTCTCTCGAAATGATTTTGAGGAAAGAGTTATGAAAATTGGATTATTACCTTCGAAAGGCTGATTTTGATTGTAAAAGCACTACTTTTTTTAATCTTATTTTTGTTTTAATCATTTGTTTTTCAGTGTTTTGGTTTTTTATTTCACTACTTTTTTTGTTTAAAAATCCTACACATACTATTACGTTTTAGTTTTACAATATTATTAGGAAATGCTAAAATGTCCTGATAGTATTTTAATGATTTAATAAATTATGTGGTATGTTTAAAAATGTTAAAACGATTGTTTTTTTACTATTATTAGGTTCATTCGGAGTGAATGCACAAAATAAAGTTCCAGTTTATCTTGACGATAAAAAACCTATTAATGAACGTGTAGAAGATGCACTTTCTAAAATGACAACTGAAGAAAAAATTGCGATGATTCATGCGCAGTCAAAATTCAGTTCGCCAGGTGTTCCGCGTCTGGGAATTCCAGAAAACTGGATGACTGACGGACCGCATGGAATTCGTACCGAAGTAAAATGGGACGAATGGGATCAGGCAGGCTGGACAAATGATTCGTGTATTGCATTTCCTGCACTTACTGCTTTATCTGCCACATGGAATAAGGAAATGGCTTCTTTATATGGAAAATCAATTGGTGAGGAAGCACGTTTCCGAAATAAAAATGTATTGTTAGGACCAGGCGTAAATATTTATAGAACACCATTAAACGGCCGTAACTTCGAATATATGGGCGAAGATCCTTTTCTTACTTCAAAAATGGTTGTGCCTTATATTAAAGGGGTGCAGTCAAACGGAGTTGCAGCCTGCGTAAAACATTTTGCTTTAAATAATCAGGAGACAAACCGCAATGCCGTAAACGTAAATGTTGATGACCGTGCGCTGTATGAAATTTATCTGCCGGCATTTAAAGCAGCTGTTCAGGAAGGTGATGCTTGGGCTATTATGGGATCGTACAACAGATACAAAGGGCAGCACTGCTGTCATAATGAGTTTTTGTTAAATAATATTCTCCGCGGCGAATGGGGATTCAAAGGAGTTGTAATCTCAGACTGGGGAGGAGTTCACGATACCAATCAAGCGATTCATAATGGTCTGGATATGGAATTTGGTTCTTGGACTAATGGACTTTCATGGGGAACAAGCAATGCGTATGATAACTATTATCTGGCAAAACCATATTCAACGATGATTGCTAAAGGGGAAATCGGAACAAAAGAATTAGATGAAAAAGTGCGCCGTATTCTGCGTTTATCGTTCTTGACTACGATGAATAGAGAAAGACCTTTTGGATCATTTGGAACAAAAGAACATGCCGAGGCTGGTTTAAAAATCGCTGAAGAAGGAATTGTACTGCTTCAGAACAAAAATAATATTCTGCCGATTGACTTGAATAAAACCAAGAAAATTGCTGTCATTGGAGAAAATGCGATCAAGATGATGACTGTTGGCGGAGGAAGTTCTTCGCTTAAAGCAAAATACGAAGTATTGCCTCTTGACGGATTAAAGAAGAGAATTGGCAGCCAGGTAGCAATTGTTTACGCTCGCGGCTACGTAGGAGATCCGACTAGTAAGTATAATGGAGTTGCTGCAAAAGTTAGTTTAGAAGACAAACGTTCTCCAGCAGAATTAACCGCCGAAGCTTTAAAAGCGGCGAAAGATGCTGATGTAGTTTTATTTTTCGGAGGCTTGAATAAAAGCGATCATCAGGACGCCGAAGGAGAGGATCGTAAAGGCTTAGAACTGCCATACAATCAGGATAAACTAATCAGTGAATTGGTTAAGGTAAATAAAAATGTGGTTTTTGTAAATATTTCGGGAAATGCGGTGGCTATGCCATGGGTAAATGAAGTTCCCGGAATTGTGCAGGGATGGTTTTTAGGAACTGAGGCAGGTACAGCTTTGGCTAAAGTTCTGGCTGGAGATGTGAATCCATCTGGAAAGCTGACATTTACTTTCCCGGTTAAATTAAATGATAACGGAGCACATGCTTTAGGACAATTCCCAGGCGGTGACGAAGTAACTTATAAAGAAGGAATTTTTGTCGGGTACCGCTGGGCTGAAAAGCAAAAGATAAAACCATTGTTCCCTTTTGGCCACGGCTTAAGTTACACGACTTTTGAGTATGGTAAAGTAACTGCAGATAAAAAGCAATTGTCAAGCGGAGACCAGATTACATTTTCGGTTAAAGTAAAAAATACAGGAAACCGCGATGGGGCTGAAATTGTTCAGCTTTATATCAGTGATTTAAAATCGTCTTTGGTTCGTCCGATAAAAGAATTAAAAGGTTTTGAGAAAATTTCGCTTAAAGCGGGCGAAGAAAAAACGGTAACTTTTACTGTTGACAAAACTGCCCTAAGTTTCTTTGACGATAAAAAACACGAGTGGGTTGCCGAGCCTGGAGCTTTTGAAGCTTTAATTGGAGCATCATCTGCAGATATAAAATCTAAAGTGAGTTTTTCACTTCAATAGATTCATTTATTTCTAAGGTGGTTGGTTGCAAAGCTGTAATTGTAAAAGTTGCAGCTTTTTAAAATTAAATTTTTATTTTTTACCATTAAGGTATTAAGTATCATTAAGTCATAAAGGCTTTATTTCCTTAATCTCTTAATGGTTTAAAAAGAAAACACTTTTATTGTTTTAAAATTTAAATAACATGAAAAAAATAGTATTATTTGCAGTTGTCTGTTTGTCATTGCAAAATCTTTCTGCTCAAAGTTTAAACAAAATGCAATGGTTTAACGAACCTGAAAAGTGGGAAATAAAAAACAATGCATTGATTATGAATGTTACTGCCAACAGTGATTACTGGCGGATTTCACATTATGGATTTACCGTTGATGATGCCCCTTTTTATTATGCAGATTATGGTGGAGAGTTTGAAGCAAAAGTGAAATTAACAGGAGATTATAAAGCTCGTTTTGATCAAATGGGATTAATGATTCGGGTTGATGAAAAAAACTATATTAAAACCGGAGTTGAATTTGTAGACGGAAAATTTAACATCAGTACTGTCGTAACGCATGATAAAAGCGATTGGAGCGTAACAGCTCTGGAAAAAGCACCGCCTTTTGTTTGGATTAAAGTCGTAAGAAGATTAGATGCTGTTGAAGTCTTTTTTTCGTATGACGATAAAACATATATCATGACGAGAAATTCTCCGTTACAAGATAACAAGCCTGTAATGGTCGGTTTAATGGCAGCTTCACCCGACGGAAAAGGTTTTGAAGCCAAGTTCGAAAACTTCTCTGTAAAACATTTGCCAGACCAGCGCAGGACGGAATGGCTTAAAAATCACCAAGAGTAATTTTAATTATTGATTGTTAATGATATAATGAAATGTTTGTATTTTGCAGTTACCATTAATCATTAACAATCAATTATCAACAATCAACTATTTTATGACAGATATTAAACCCAAAAAACATTATGAAATTCTAGACGGTTTACGTGGAGTAGCCGCAATTTTAGTCGTTGCTTTTCATATTTTTGAAGCGTTTAACGGCGGAAACCGTTTCAAACAGATTATCAATCATGGCTATCTGGCTGTGGATTTCTTTTTTCTTTTATCAGGATTTGTTGTTGCGTATGCATACGATGACCGCTGGGGAAAAATGACACAATGGGAGTTTTATAAACGGCGTTTGATCCGCTTGCAGCCGATGGTTATTATGGGAATGATTATCGGAGCCATTTTCTATTATTTTCAGGCTTCGGATATTTTGTTCCCGATGATTGCCAAAATGGAAGTCTGGAAATTGATTCTGACGATGGTTATTGGTTTCACATTGCTTCCAATTCCGCCGTCTCTGGAGATCAGGGGCTGGGGCGAAATGCATCCGCTGGATGGTCCTGCGTGGTCGCTGTTTTTTGAATATATAGCCAATATTTTATACGCATTAATTTTTAGAAAATTCTCTAACAAAGTGCTTTCTGTTTTTGTTTTGATTTTTGCCGGAATACTTGTCAATTATACTGTTTTTGGTTCAAAAGGCGATGTAATCGGCGGATGGTCATTGAATTTAGAACAGATGAATATTGGGTTTACCCGTTTGTTGTATCCGTTTTTTGCAGGAATTCTGCTTTCCCGTTTAGGAAAACTAATTCATGTAAAGGGGGCTTTCTGGGTCTGCAGTTTATTGATTGCAATTGGTCTTAGTGTGCCAAGAATTGGAGACGAAAACAGTTTATGGATGAATGGATTATATGAATCTTTCTGTATTATTCTTGTTTTTCCTCTAATTGTTTCAATTGGTGCAGGAGGCGAAATTAAAAACCCGTTTTCCCTTAAAATATGCAAGCTGTTAGGAGATATTTCATATCCAATTTATATCACGCATTATCCGCTCGTTTATTGGTATACCGCTTGGGTTGTAGACAATAAAGTTTCGCTGGAAAATGGTTATGTATTAGGTATAGGAGTTTTAATTGCAAGTATTCTAATAGCTTATTTGTGTTTGAAATTATACGATGAACCTGTACGCAATTGGCTTCAGAACAAATTTCAAAAGAAGAAACCTGTTGCAGTAGAATAAATGGATGCAGATATAATTTAAAAACAAAGAGGCTGTCCAAAAAGTAAGGACAGCCTTTTTTTTGCTGTTTTTAATCTAAAATAGTATCTTAGAGTTGCACAAAAAACGAGCAATGGCTAAAGTAATATTTAAATCGCAATCGATCAATACACCGGAACTTTTTCCGATAAATATTTTTGATAAAATTTCAGAAAACCATCCTGTCCGCTTAGTGGATAAGATTGTCAATTCATTGGATATAAGTCATATACTTAAAATATATAAAGGAGGAGGCACCTCGGCCTATCATCCCAGAATGATGCTTAAGGTTTTGTTTTACAGTTATTTAAGCAACACTTATTCCTGCCGAAAAATAGCAAAGGCACTTACTGAGAACATTCATTTTATGTTTATTTCAGGCAACTTAACTCCTGATTTTAGAACCATTAACGATTTTAGAGGAAAGATTTTAAAAGAAAACATCAAAGATTTATTTGCAGAGGTGGTCAAAATGCTTGTGGAAATGGGCTATGTCAGTCTGGATATCCAATACATTGATGGAACAAAAATAGAAGCCAAATCCAATAAATACACCTTTGTCTGGCGGGGTTCTATAGAGAAATACAAAGAAAAGCTCGAAGTAAAAATCAACAGTATCTTATCCGACATTGAAAACAGTATTTTATCAGATAATCAAGAAGTCAACAAGGAAGAATTACCAAAAAAAATAAACTCGGAAGAGCTGAAAGAAAAATTATCAGAACTCAATAAAAAACTCAAAGAGCCCAACAAGAAGATAACCAAAGAGCTTGAAAAGCTTCAGGAAGAGCACCTGCCAAAGCTTGAAAAATACGAAAAAGATTTAGTGATTTTAGGCAATAGAAACTCCTACAGTAAGACAGATCCTGACGCTACCTTTATGAGAATGAAGGAAGACCATATGAAAAACGGACAGTTAAAACCTGCATACAATCCTCAGATTTCTACTGAAAATCAATTCATTACCAACGTAACCATTCATCAGACACCTAACGACACTACGACTTTAAAATCCCATTTGGAGGAATTTGAAAAAATGTATCAAAAACAAAGCAAAACAGTTGTAGCCGATGCTGGTTATGGAAGCGAAGAAAACTACGAAATGCTTGAAAATAAAGACATAACGGCCTATGTAAAGTATAATTATTTTCACAAAGAACAGAAGAAAAAAATGAAGGACAATCCGTTTCTTGTCCAGAATTTGTTCTACAATATACAGCAGGATTTTTATGTGTGTCCAATGGGACAAAGAATGGAAAACATTGGCAGTGGAAAACGGACATCGGCCAACGGATACGAATCACAAGTATCTTATTATCAAGCAAAAAGATGTGATGGATGTCCACTTAGAAGTTTGTGCCATAAAGCCAAAGGAAACAGAACAATAGAAGTAAACCACCGCCTGAACCAATTAAGGGCTCAGGCCAAAGAGCTGCTCATGAGCGAAAAAGGACTCGAACACCGAAGCAAACGCCCAATAGAAGTTGAAGCAGTATTCGGACAGCTAAAAAACAACAATAAATTCAGCCGGTTTACTTTCACAAGCATCGAAAAAGTGGAAATGGAATTTCTATTGATGGCTATCGGGCATAATTTCAGAAAAATGATAGCAAAGAACAATGATGCGTCGAAAACTCATCTAAAAATCTCCTTCAGAGTTCTAAATAGAGCTATAAAAGTCGAAATTCACTTTTTAAATACTGTAACAGAATATTTTTTCATTAATCAACCAACCCAAAATCGATTCCTGAAATTTGCAGCATAAAAAAAGCTGTCCTTTTCGGACAGCCTCTTTGTTTTTAATGACGTAACTCGCAATTGGCAAGGACTGGACTATTTTATTTTAGGCTTTGAGCCCATATAGAAGGTTATTTTGGAACCATTAGTTATATCAGCATGATTGATAGATAAACTATGGATAAGCTGTCCGTTCAAAAGCACTTTTTGAACATAGACATTTTTGGCACTTTGATTAATGGCTTCAACTGTAAAAGTTTTACCGTTATCCAATGTGAGTTCTGCTTTATTCACAAGAGGCGATCCCAATGCATATTGATCAGATCCCGGAGCAACAGGATAGAATCCCAGTGAAGAGAAAATATACCAGGCACTCATTTGTCCGCAATCGTCATTTCCGCCCAATCCATCGGGAGCTGGTTTGTACTGCATATTTAAAATTTTTCGGACCTGCGCTTGTGTTTTCCAAGGCTGGTCTGTCCAATTATAAAAATAAGCAACGTGGTGCGCAGGCTCATTGCCATGAACGTACCCGCCAATGATTCCTTCTCGGGTAATATCTTCTGTTTCGGCAAAAAACGAATCAGGTAAATGCATTGTAAATAAAGTGTCTAATCGAGAAGCAAACAGTTTTTTTCCGCCCATTAAATTAATTAAGGCTTCTGGATTATGCGGTGCAAAAAAGCTGTAATTCCAGCTGTTGCCTTCAATAAATCCCTGACCATTGGTACTCAAAGCATCAAATTCTTTTTTGAAAGTACCGTCTGCCAGTTTAGGCTGCATAAAACCGGTTTTTGATTCAAAATTATTTTTCCAGTTTTCAGAGCGTTTTATAAACTCATTGTAAATTTCAGGCTGATTCAGTTTTTTGGCTAGCTGGGCGATGCACCAGTCATCGTATGCATATTCCAAAGTATTTGATACCGAGACACCGCTTTTTTCGGCAGGAATATATCCTAAGTCCATATAATAGCCAATACCTTCATAATCCCGATGTTTTGCAGTAGTAACGCAGGCTTGTAAAGCTTCGTTTGGATCACCGTTATAAACTCCTTTTATAACCGCATCGGCAATTACAGATACACTGTGATAACCGCTCATACACCAGTTATCATTGGCATAATGTGACCAGATAGGCAGCATGTGAAGACTGCTTTGGGCATAATGTGCCAGCATTGATTTTACCATATCATTGTTTCGCGAAGGCTGAATAATATTGAAAAAAGGATGCAGTGCTCTATAAGTATCCCACAGTGAAAAAGTGCTGTAATTGGTAAAACCGTCAGTTTTATGCGTGCCTTGATCCAGGCCTTTATATTCACCGTTTACATCAGTATAAACTGTAGGATTTATAAAAGTATGATACATGGCGGTATAAAAATTAACTTTGACATCATCGGGAGCAGTGATTTTAATTTTATTCAGTTCTTTGTTCCAAATGGCTTGTGCTTGGGTTTTTACTTTTTCGAAATCCCAGTCTTTTATTTCTGCCTTCATATTTTGCAGCGCGTTTTCCTGGCTTACTGGAGATATTGCAAATTTTATTTTAATTTTTTCAGCTTCATTGGTTTTAAAATCAAAATACATTCTGATTTGTTTTCCGGCTATTTCAGGGAAGTTTTTATTCTGATCAAATTTTCCCCAAAAACCTCTGTACGCTTGTTTGGCCTCATAATTCTTCTGACCGTATTGAGTGAAAGGTTTGGAAAAAGCCATAGCAAAATAAACGGTTTTTGTTCTTGCCCAACCGTTCGTCTGCCTGTAGCCTGTAACCAGAGTGTCGTTTACAACTCTAACATACGTCCAGACATTTTTATCATTATAATTATAAATTCCAGCCATTAAATCCAATATAATATGGCTTTCATCTGATTTTTGGAAAGTATACTGATGCATGCCAACTCGGGTTGTGGCGGTTATTTCGGCTAAAATATTTTCATCGTCTAATTTTACTTTATAATAGCCGGCTTCGGCAGTTTCATTAGCATGAGAAAATGCCGAACGATAGCCGTTTTTTGGATTAGAAGCTGTTCCTGGATTTAACTGCAGTTTTCCCTGCGTAGGCATTATCAAAAAATCACCAAGATCTGAATGCCCCGTTCCGCTTAAATGTGTGTGGCTAAAACCGACTATGGTCTTATCTTCATAGCGGTATCCGGCACAGTATTTATAAACTTCGCCGTTGTATTTTCCATTCAATTCATAAGAGATTGTATCGGTTTCCGGGCTGAGCTGAATGGCTCCAAATGGTACTGTTGCACCGGGATAAGTGTGTCCCATTTTTTCAGTGCCGATAATTGGTTTTACATATTGAACCAGATTCTGCTGTGCATTGGTATGAAAGAAACTTAAGAATATGACAGAGAGAAAGAATTTTTTCATTGGATACTTATTGATTGATAAGAAAATACTTTTAAGCGTAAAAATAAAGAATAATTTTCTTTACTGATTATTATTTTAGTTAAGCTTAAAGTGGTCATGAATAACTTCAAAGTGATTTCAATTGGCGTTAAATTCTGTCATGATTTGTTCTGAAGCATTTATTATAGCAATTTGTCAGTTTTATATCTATCTTTAGATTTTATGAATATTGAATTTTTAGGGATTAATTGATTTTCTTCAAAAAATAGTAAACAATAAATAAATATGATTTTTCAAAAGAATTATTTTCAAAGAATTGGGCTGTATATGTTTTTATTTCTGTTTTCAAATCTAATAAACGCACAAAAACAGTTTAAGGTTTTATTAATAACCGAAACAGCCGGCTGGTATCATGAATCGATTGAAGCGGGAGTTGTTGCAATTAATGAATTAGCGGCAACGCATAATTTTGAAGTTAACCGGCAGCAAAATTCAGAAAAGATCACGGAGAATAAATTAAAGAACTATGATGCTGTAATTTTTTTGAGCACAACTTATAATATTTTTGATGAAAGTGAAAAAACTGCATTTCAAAAATTTATTCAGTCTGGTAAAGGATTTGTTGGAATACACGCCGCATCCGATACAGAATACGATTGGGAATGGTATACCAAGCTTGTTGGAAGAATGTTTTACATACACCCAAGACAGCAGACTGCAAAACTTGTCATATTGAATCATGATTTTCCCGGATTGGAAAGTTTTCCAAAGTCTCTTTTATGGACAGATGAATGGTACGAATTTGGTCCGGAAAAAGTATCAGGGCTTAAATATCTCATTGCTGTTGATGAAAAAACATATGATCCTGCTGTAGTTTGGAAAAGAGGCTCAAATGATCTGGTTGGAAAAGGAATGGGTAATTTCCACCCAATTTCATGGTATCATGAATTTGATGGCGGGAGATCATTCTATACTGCTTTGGGACATATAGATAATGTATATAAAAATCATTGGTTTTTAGAGCATTTGTATGGCGGAATTTACTACGCAGCTACTGGAAAAGGATTATAGAAATAGAATTAAAAAAGGCTGTCCTTACTTTTTGGACAGCCTCTTTTTTTGTTTCTCATTTTGAGATAAAAAAAAACAAAGCATACTATATATCTTTAATGATTTATATATTAGCATGCAATATCTTTTTATGTTTATCAGCCTTGTGCTTTTTTGTGATAGATAAGCTTGGTTCTTTTTAGGTGTATAAATAAAAATGGCAGTAAAGAAAAGAAAATATCGTAATAAAAAGAACATGATGAAAATTATTCAAAAGGAAAGCTATTTCGAATATGTCAATAAGGTTTTAAAAACTTTTTTTACTAGTTCAACTAGTCTAATTTATACCAGCTTAGTATTTCTTGTAATTGCTGTTTATTGGTACGAAGATGGATTTGAAAAAATGCTTAGAGTTTTCTTTCTGTTGATAAATGCATCGTCAATAATGTTTTTTTTAGGAGAAATTTTAGCTTCAATAATTTCAAAAGAAATTAACAAATACAATGTGATTAGTCAATTGATCGTAATTTTAATTTTGACTTTTATAAGTTTTTTTTTCTACGATGAAAATTTCAGATATTGGTCATTTACTTTAGGTCTAATACTATTCATTCCAATAATTCTAAATACTGCGTTTATCAAAATCCGAATATGGCTAAATTTATAAATGGGAATCACTATTTCCAACAGCTGCAACAGATTTAAGCAATACTTTAACGGAAAGCTGTTTTTGCATATGAAATGTTTTTGTAAATCGAATAATGAGCTTAATTTAATCCCAACTCCATTAGAATAGGGGCTGATCAATAGACAATGTTAAAAAACCTAAATGAAAAGCACAATAATTTTTACGGTTATATTTCTAAATACTCTACTAAGTTATGGACAAAAACAACATCTGGAACCTGCCACATTTTATGTCGGCGGAGGCTTAGAAAATTATTATAGAAACTTAAACACATTATGTTATGAAGGTATGTCTGGTTATCCATATGCTAGATTTATTGCTATCCCTTCATTTTCAAAAGAGTATGCGTTTTCAATCGAAAAAAACAATAAAGAATATTTTGTAATTTCCATTACATTAACTGAAAGCTATTGGCGGGCTAAAAAGAAAGACAGCGTAAAGTTTGAAAGTAAAAAAAATAAAATAGATGAAAATATTTACACAAAAATTGGTTGTTTATTTCAGCTGTTAGCAAGACAAACAAAAAGTTATAGTGATGAATATCATGGTTTAGATGGCGAATCATATTATTTTTTAATTACTGATAATAATGGAGAGATCAAAATTGGAAAAACTTGGTCACCTGATGATAATTCTCTTATGGGAAGATTAATAAAAATATCAAATGATTTATATTCATTTGGGAATGGAAATAAAGTTTCAATAGCTGAAATTAACAACGAAATTGACAAATTAATAATTGATTTCGAAAAATAGGTATTCCTGATAAATGTTGTTGCAACGGTTTTGGATAACTGACTCATATTTCTTATCAAATGGTAATTGTAATCTCTTCTATGTTTTTGTCCTTTGTAAAAAAAACATAGGAACGATGAATAACAAAAGAATTTTACTCACAGGGATTACAGGATTTTTGGGTTCCCACACCGCTATTCAGCTTTTAAACAAAGGGTATGAAGTAGTAGGAACTCTGCAAAGCAAAGACCGGATAAATTCCATTCGGGAAATTATTGGCAAAAAAACGGCGAATATTGACAAACTGACTTTTGCAGTAGCGAATCTTAATGACAGTGCTATTTGGTTCGAACTGACTAAAAATATTGATTGTGTGCATCATATCGCATCGCCTTTTCCGAGAGAACTTCCCAAACACGAAAACGACTTGATTATTCCCGCAAAACAGGGAACGCTGAATGTTTTGAAAGCTGCAAGTGCCAATAATGTAAAACGGGTAGTTATGGTTTCGTCAATTGCTGCCATAGTTTATGGAAAGTCAAAAGAAGAACTGAATAAAGTTTTTGATGAAAACGACTGGACAGATGAAACCTGCAGTAATGACACTACGCCTTATTTTAAAAGTAAAGCAATTGCCGAAAAAGCGGCTTGGGAGTTTATAAGACAAAACAGCACAAATCTGGAATTGGTAACGGTTTGTCCCGGAGCTATTTTAGGGCCTGTTTTGGAAAATGATTTTGGAACATCGGCAAATATCGTCATTAAAATTTTGGACGGAAGTTCGCCGGCCCTGCCAAAAATTGGGTTTGATATCATCGATGTCCGTTCGGCAGCAGATTTGCTGATCAAAGCGATGGAAAAGCCGCAGGCTGCAGGAAACCGTTATATTGCTTCTTCGGGTTATATGACATTCAAGGAAGTGGCTATGATATTGAAAGAGCAGTATCCCGGCAAAAAAATCCCTACAGCTGAACTTCCCAATTTTGCAGCACGATTATTTTCTATCTTTGAAAAATCACTGAAACCAATCTTAATTGAATTGGGAATAAAAAGAAAAACGGAAATCACCAAAGCACAGAAAGAACTTCAGTGGCAGCCTTTGTCATCGAAAGCGGCTGTACTGGCCTGTGCAGAAAGTGTTTTTGAAAACAGAATATTAACATAAATGGAAAAATTAAAATCAGTTTTGGGTTTTGGCGGTATTCTTTCGGCTGAAGACATTGATTATATCGTATCAAATTACAAATGCAGAGCACTGAAAGCCGGAGAACATTTTCAGGAGTTTCATAAAATTTGCAATGAAATAGTTTTTATCGAAAACGGAATTGTAAGAGTGTATGCAGCTGATGAAAATGGGAACGAGGTGACTAAATATTTCGTAAGAGAGAATCAGTTTTTTGTCGATTTAGAAAGTTATTATACTGCAAAACCTTCTACAGACGCTTTTCAGGCGATGACGGATTGTGAAACCTATACCATTTCCAAATCGGTTCTTGAAAAACTGTGTGATGAGGTTCCTAATCTGTTTATTTTTATAAAAAGCCTGACCGAAACTGCTTTGCTCAATAAAATCAAGGACAATGATTTTTTGAATTTTGGCGATGCAAAAACAAAATATCTTGAATTTGTCAGGCGTTATCCCATATTGGCACGGCAGGTATCGCAGCAGTATATTGCCTCCTATTTGAAAATCACGCCGCAGTCACTAAGCCGGTTGCGGAAAGAACTTGTAAAGGGAAACAATCGGTAATTCTGATCTATATCATAATTATTTTGAACTATAAACTTCTTAAGAAATTAAGGAGTTTTTTAATGGTAATAACTTCAAAAATTAAATTTCATTTTAGATTCATTCCAAATAATTTTTTTAGGATAAAAATAAAAATCCTATTTTTACAATCGTGAAACTTACAAGCATCATATTATCACTCATTTTTCTATTGCTTTCATGCATGCCCTGTGCAGATATGGGAGCAGATGGTTCTGCACATTCGAAATCCGGATTAGTTACAGCTGACAATCATTCCCACACTGCAGGAAATGATTTATGTTCTCCGTTTTGCGTTTGCAGCTGCTGCGGTTCACAAATGACCGATTATCCAAAATTTACAGTTATTGATTTCCCTATTGCTTTCAAAAGCATTAAAAAACAATTACCTGCTTACAAATCCATTTTTGCTTCCAATTTCTACGGAAGTATCTGGCAGCCGCCACAATTAGTATAATGATGCCCATCCCGATAGATATTGGGATTCGGGTTAGAAAGCTGTGCTTTGGCACGAATAAAGGCAGCTAATATACTGCCTATTTCTAATTCATTATACATTTTAAATGTTAGACAAGATTATACAATTTAGCATAAAGAACAAGTTTGTTATACTGCTCTTTACCCTCGTGCTTTTGGCATGGGGCAGTTATTCCATCAAGCAGTTACCGCTTGATGCTTTACCTGATATTACCAATAATCAGGTGCAGATTATTACCACGGCACCTACACTTGCCAGTCAGGAAGTGGAACAGTTAATTACCTATCCGTTGGAACAGGTCGTAAAAACCATTCCGAAAGTAATAGAACTGCGGAGTATTTCGCGCTTTGGGCTTTCGGTTGTAACAGTTGTTTTCAAAGAAGACGCAGACATTTATTGGTCAAGAGAGCAGATTTTTCAAAGAATAAAAGCGGCGGAGGAAAATATTCCAAAGTATGCTGGTTCACCGGAATTAGCACCAATATCTACAGGACTTGGCGAGATATTTCAATATGATGTCTATGCCAAAAAGGGTTATGAAGACAAGTACGATGCCGTAAAACTCCGAACCATTCAGGACTGGATTATCATTCCACAGTTACAGGGTGTTGAAGGTGTCGCCGATGTAGGAAGCTGGGGCGGAAAACTAAAACAATACGAAATAGCCGTTGACCCTAACATGCTCAACAGTCTGGGAGTAACTATTACAGAGATTTTTGATGCTTTAGAAAAAAACAATCAAAATACGGGCGGGGCTTATATCGAAAAAGATGAGTACGCCTATTTCATTCGCGGAGTCGGAATGGCATCAGGAATCACCGATCTGCAGAATGTGGTAATCAAAAACAGAAACGGCGCGCCGGTGTTGGTTCGTGATGTGGCCACTGTGCGCGAAGGAATTGCACTGCGTTACGGAGCATCGACAAAAGATGGTAAAGGCGAAATTGTCTGCGGATTGGTATTAATGCTGAAAGGCGAAAACTCCAGTGCTGTTGTTAAAAGAGTTAAAGAAAGAATGGAGCAGATCAACAAATCCTTACCCGAAGGAGTTGTTGCCGAGCCATTCATTGACAGAGGAAAACTAGTCAATAACGCCATCGGGACGGTGACCAAAAACTTAGTTGAAGGAGCTTTAATCGTAATCTTCGTTCTGATATTATTTCTCGGAAATCTTCGGGCCGGATTGATCGTTGCTTCGGTAATTCCGCTGTCGATGCTTTTTGCTGTTATCCTTATGAATTATTTTGGCGTAAGCGGGAATCTAATGAGTTTAGGAGCGATTGATTTCGGAATCATAGTCGATGGTGCCGTAATTATTGTAGAAGCTACAATGCATCATTTGGCAAAAATCAAGAGAAAGAACGAACTGACTCAGGAAGAAATGGACAGCGAAGTCTATTTATCAGCTTCCAAAATCAGGAACAGTGCGGCCTTTGGAGAAATCATTATCTTGATTGTATATCTGCCAATTTTGGCACTGGTGGGAACAGAAGGGAAAATGTTTCAGCCAATGGCTCTGACCGTTGGATTTGCCATTATTGGAGCTTTCGTTTTGTCATTGACTTATGTGCCAATGATGACTTCTTTGTTTTTATCCAAAAAAACAGAACACAAAACCAATTTCAGTGACCGAATGATGAAGTGGTTCGAAAGTAAGTATACCCCGATTCTGAATAAAGCGTTGGGAATGAAAAAAACGGTTCTATTTGTTTCAATAGGTTTGTTCGCTGTCGCCTTATTTACTTTCCAGAATATTGGAGGCGAATTTATACCGACGATTGAAGAAGGTGATCTGGCTTTTGAAACCAGAATAATGACCGGAAGTTCGTTAACGTCAATGATAAAAACGACGACCGAATGTGAAAAAATATTAAAGGCAAAATTCCCGGAAATAAAAACTATTGTGACAAAAATAGGAAGCGGTGAAATCCCAACCGATCCTATGCCTATTGAAAATGGGGATATTATTATTGTTCTAAAAGACAAAAGCGAATGGAGCAATTATGAAAACTGGGAAGAAATTGGAGAAGCAATGAAAAAGGAGATTCAGGATAATTTACCTTTTGTCAATATTGAAGTTTCCCAGCCTATCCAGATGCGTTTCAATGAACTGATGACGGGAAGCCGAAGCGATATTGCGATTAAAATCTTCGGAGACGATCTGGAAGTTTTAGACACCAAAGCCAAAGAAATAATTTCAAAAATAAAAAAAATTGAAGGTATCGGTGATTTAAAAGCGGACAAAGTAACCGGTTTACCGCAAATAACTGTCAAATACAATTATCATAAAATCGCTTTGTACGGATTGAACATCAGTGATATCAATCAGATTATCCGCTCGTCATTTGCAGGAGAAAGTGCCGGCAGGATATATGAAGAAAGCAAACGTTTTGACATTGTAGTCCGGCTGAATCAGGACAATCGTACGGATATTTCGGATGTTAGTAACTTGTTTATTCCATTGCCAAACGGACAGCAGATTCCGCTTTCACAGGTGGCGACAATCAGTTACGAGCAGGGTCCGGTTCAGGTAGCCCGTGAAGACGGAAAACGACGAATCACCGTCGGCTTAAACGTTCGCGGACGCGATATCAAAAGTGTTGTAGAAGAAATTCAGGAGAAACTAGAAAACAACTTTAAGCTTCCTGTCGGTTATTATGTGACGTATGGCGGGCAGTTTGAAAATCTTATCGAGGCCAATAAAAGGCTTTCGGTAGCACTTCCTATCGCATTAGGATTAATTATGGTTTTGCTGTATTTCACTTTTAACAGTATCAAGCAGTCCTTATTGATTTTTACGGCCATTCCGCTTTCGGCTATTGGTGGTGTCTTTGCGCTTTGGTTACGTGGAATGCCGTTTAGTATTTCGGCAGGAATTGGTTTTATTGCGTTGTTTGGTATTGCAGTTTTAAACGGAATCGTACTGATTTCTTATTTCAATCAGCTTAAATCGGAAGGTATTACCGATCCGCTGCAGCGCGTTTTAATCGGAACCAAAACGCGATTGCGTCCCGTTTTAATGACGGCAGCCGTGGCTTCTTTAGGATTTATGCCAATGGCGTTATCCAACAGCGGCGGTGCCGAAGTACAAAAACCTCTGGCAACCGTGGTTATCGGCGGACTGATTTCAGCAGCATTGCTTACGCTGATTGTATTACCGATACTTTATCTTTTATTTGAACGTGGAATTAAAAGAAAAAACAAAATGAAAACTCCAATAATTACAGTAATTATTTTATTGATAAGCGCTTTTTCTTTTGCCCAAAATACCCAGACGGTAACTTTGGAGCAGGCAGTTTCATTGGCAAAAAACAATAATGCCACTTTGAAAATAGCTGATAAGGAAATCGAAAAGCAGAACGCTTTGAAGAAAACCGCTTTTCAGCCGGATCCTCTGCAGATTCAGTATCAGGGAGGGCAGTTCAACAGTGCTGCTTATGATCATAATGTATCGGTACAGCAGTATTTCCCTATTGGAAAAATAACGAAAGCCAACAGACAGCTGCAGGAAGAACTCGCAAAATTGGCCGAAAAAAATAAAGCGATATCCGAATATGAAATTGAAAAAGCGGTGACTCTGGCCTATTATCAATATTTATACGGCATTGAACTGCAAAAACTGAACAACGAACTGAATACGATTTATACCAAATTTCTTAAGAATGCAGAACTGCGTTTCAAGACTGGGGAAAGCGGTAATATCGAAGTCATCAGTGCCAAAGCCAAAGTGAAGGAAATCGAAACTATCAAAGCACAGATTGAGTATGATTTGGTTATTTACCAAAAGCAATTGCAGTATTTTGTGCAGAGTGAAAATGTTGTTATTCCCGACGCAGCTTCTTCATTACAGTACAAAAAGGCAATAAAAACAGAAGCTTCTGCAGCAGAAAATCTAGTAGACGATTATTATTCGCAGCAGATTTTGGTCAGCCAAAAAGAAACAGATGTTTTTAAGGCACAGAAAATGCCTAAACTTGGATTGGGTTATTTTGCTCAAACTATTGATACCAAATCATTGTTTCAGGGATTTACGGCGGGTTTGCAGATTCCGCTTTTTGGAGGTGTAAATTCGGCCAGAGCCAAAGCATCTGAAATCAGTGTTTTGCAGTCACAAATGGAACTCGATCGAAATAAAGCAGCGCTAAAACTGAAAAAAGAAGAACTGCAGAATGAGTTTGACAAACAGCAAAAGACACTGCAGTATTATCAAAAAGAAGGTTTGGAATACGCAGACCAGATTATCAATACAGCGCAAAAAAGCTATGCTAATGGCGATATGAGTTATTGGTCGTACATCAGTTTTCTGAATCAGGCGATTGACATCAAAAAGCAAAATGCCGAAGCGGTTAATTTGTACAATCAAAGTGCTATCGAACTGCAATTCCCATCCATTCCTAACAATTAATATATTCATTATGAAAAATATAATAATCAATAAAATATTTCTGCTCTCCATTTCTTTTTTTCTTCTGGTTTCCTGCGGTCAAAAGAAAACAGAAGAAGAACATGAAGAAGAACAATCCGAAACGGAAGTTGCATTAACCAAAAAACAAGTCGAAACCATCGGGATTGAAACAGGCAGTCTTGAAATGAAAAATCTCAATACCGTCATCAAAGCCAATGGTTATACGGCCGTTCCGCCACAAAACCGAGCAGATGTTTCGACACTGATTGGCGGTGTGGTAAAAGATATTTTTGTTTTGGAAGGAACCTATGTCACCAAAGGTAAAACACTGGCAACCCTTCAAAATCTGGAAGTTTCCGGAATGCAGGAAGAATATCAGTCGGCAGCAGCAAATATTGAATACTTGGAGCAGGAATTCATACGTCAAAAAACACTGAGCGAAGAAAATGTCAATCCGCGAAAAACGTTTCAGGAAGTAAAATCAAAACTTGCTTCTGAAAAAGCCAAAGCACAGGCGGCCAAAAATAAACTGCAGGCACTGAATGTAAATCCGAAAGGCAGTACGTCTTTGGTTCCAATTGTCGCTCCAATCAGCGGTTATGTGGGTAAAATCAGCATCACCAAAGGCGCATTTGCAGACACTGGGATCACGCTTTTTGAAGTGGTCGACAACAGCCAGATGCACCTTGATCTGAATGTATTTGAAAAGGATTTGGGCAAAATCTCCATCGGTCAGGAAGTCGATTTTATATTGACGAATCAATCGAATAAATCCATCAAAGGAAAAATATTTGGCATCAATAAATCATTTTCCAATGAAAGTAAGACAGTTGATGTACACGCTAAAATCAATCCGGGTAATACTAAAGATTTGATTCCTGGAATGTATGTGGCAGCGAACATCAATATTTCGAACCAGACTGTTCCTGCACTGCCTAAAGATGCAGTTGTAAAAAACGGAGATAAGTATTTCATCTACATTCAGGAAGACCAGCACGAAGAAGTTTCTAAAAAGGAAGGTAATCGCAAAGAAGAAGCTCATAATGAAATTCATTTCAAAGCAGTTGAAGTTGCTGTAGGAACAACCGATTTGGGCTATACCGAAGTAAAACTGATTGAAGAAATTTCATCTGATGCTAAAATCGTAGTTAAAGGTGCTTATTATTTATTGGCACAATCAAAAGGCAGCGGCGAACACGCAGATTAAAAACTAGAAAAGATAATGGAAGGCATAAAATATTCGTGTCTTCCATGTATTTTCACATACAGCTCTCATGATTTTATTTACAACCTGAGTTCGATTATTAATACGCTGATTTTATTGATGTTTATAATCCTGCAAGGTTTTTTTAGCCTTGTAGGTATTGCTATTAATAAGTTATACCTACAAGGTCATGAAAAAGACCTTGCAGGATGAATCGAAAAGAATATAAGTTGCTGATTGTCTGTTTTATAGCTATAAAATATTAATCGAACTCAGGTTTACATAAAGTCTGTAAAAAATCATTGTCATTAAAGTAGTTTGAATTTCTTAACTTTGCAGAATGAAAGACAATAAAACACGAATAGTTTCCGAGTTTAACAATCAGTTAAAACTGAAAGGTTTTAAAGCATTTCAGATTGAAGATGACAGCGAAGCCACACGAAACTACAGCAGAAAAGACTTCTTTAAAATATGCCTGACAACCGGCAAAAGCAAAATTCATTATTCAGATAAAACTTTTGAACAAGACGGGACTATTTTATTCTTTGGAAATCCGCATATTCCCTATTCGTGGGAAACGCTGACTACCGAATATATTGGTTATACCTGTCTGTTTTCAGAGGATTTTTTAAAACAGATTGACCGCTCGGAAAGTCTGCACCAATCCGCATTTTTTAAAATTGACGGAACGCCGGTATTAAAAATTTCCGAAGAGCAGCGTTTGTTTCTCAATACTATTTTTCAAAAAATGATCGATGAACAAAAAAGCAGCTATGTTTTTAAGGATGAACTCATTCGCAGCTACATCAGCTTGATCATACACGAAGCTTTAAAGTTACAGCCTTCGGAAAATTACAATCAAAATAAAAATGCATCTTCCAGAATAACAGCTGTTTTCCTCGAATTGTTAGAGAGACAATTTCCTGTCGAAACCAGCGAAAATCCGTTGCAGCTAAAAACCGCGCAGGACTATGCACAAAATCTGAATGTGCATGTCAATTATCTGAATCGTGTGGTCAAAGAAGTTACCGGAAAGTCCACTACGACCCATATCACCGAAAGAATTGTGGCAGAAGCAAAAGCTCTGTTACAGCATACCGATTGGAATATCGCAGAGATAGCCTACGCCCTAGGCTTTGAATATCCTACTTACTTCAATAATTTCTTCAAAAAAATAACGGGTACAAATCCAAAATCAATTCGCGAAGTGATGGTTTGATTATCTTAATTTTTGGTTTGATAATCTTTAGCCCGCCCGTAATTTCCCGACATACCTTTGCCTTAGATTATAAAACCAAAAATCGATAAAAAATGAAAACAGATAATAACGAATCCATTTTTCCAAAAGGAGAAAAATTACCCGGTGATTGGTTCTCCGGAAATGCCTTTTTATCGCCATTGATAAGTAAGGACAAAAACAACAATTTTTCTGCCGGAGCAGTAACTTTTGAACCTAACGCAAGAACAGTCTGGCATACGCACCCAAAAGGTCAGGTATTGCTCGTCATTGAAGGCACTGGATTGTATCAGGAAAAAGGAAAATCGGCGCAATTTATCAAAAAAGGCGATGTCATAAACATTCCCGAAAACACCGAACATTGGCACGGAGCAACAGCAGCGACTAAAATGGTTCACATCGCCATCACCAATTTTAAAGATGAAAAGCAAGTAACCTGGCTTCAGCCCGTATCAGATGATGATTTTGCAGAAGCAAACACAGCGGCATCTGAAAAATAATTAAAAACAGTCCAATTTGTTAGTTTAAGTACAGTCGGGAACTCTTAGTATATCCCGACTACGCCGATAATGGCATGTTTTGACATCCCAATATCCGCAGACTTGTGTCATTACCCCTGTGTGGGAATAACAATGTTGGGTGTACTTGCTGAGTGAAATATTGGTGCTGGCTATGATTGGACTATTTTGAATTCACTTTTGGCATAAAAATCATTAAATTTTACTATCAATGAAAAAGATATTTCTAATGGCAATGATGTTCTTGATAATCGGACAATCTTTTGCACAAAATAAAAAAACGAAAACAAATTCAAAAAAAATGAACACAACAGAACATTATACTTTTCAGTTAAGCGAAAAAGTAACAAGAACAGCAGTAACGTTTAAAACTCGTTACGGTATTACACTTTCAGGCGATTTATATCTGCCTAAAAACTCTGAAAACATACAGTTGCCAGCATTGGCAATAAGTGGTCCTTTTGGCGCGGTAAAAGAGCAGTCATCAGGTTTATATGCAAATCAAATGGCGGAAAGAGGTTTTGCAGTTGTAACATTTGATCCTTCCTATACGGGCGAAAGCGGAGGCGAGCCACGTAATATCGCATCACCAGACATCAACACCGAAGATTTTAGCGCTGCTGTCGATTTTCTGGGACTCCAAAAAAATGTAGACAGAAATAAAATTGGCATCATCGGAATTTGCGGTTTTGGCGGTTTTGCGTTAAATGCTGCAATTGTTGACAAGCGTGTCAAAGCAGTTGCCACTACCAGTATGTATGATATGTCGAGAGTGCTTGCCAAAGGCTATTACGATAAAATGACCGCAGAAGAACGTACAAAAGCATTTGAAAAAATGAGTTTTCAGCGCTGGACCGATGCCGAAAATGGTACGCCGGCTTTTCCTGCAGTACATCTGCCAGCAAAATTAAACGGTGATGAACCACAATTTATAAAAGAGTATTTCGACTATTACAAAACATCAAGAGGCTACCACGAACGTTCATTAAACTCCAACAAAGGCTGGACAATTACCAATGCTCTGTCTTTTATGAATATGCCGCTGCTGACATACATCAAAGAAATTTCTCCGCGTCCGATGCTTTTAATTGCGGGTGAAAATGCACACTCCCGTTATTTCAGTGAAGATGTCTATAAAATGGCATCCGAACCCAAGGAACTAATGATAATTCCTAATGCAGTTCACGTAGATTTGTATGATAAAGCGGATATTATTCCATTTGATAAATTAGACACTTTCTTTAAAACAAATCTGAAGTGATAAAAACTTTTTTAATGGTTACATATACAACTAATGCTGTATATCAACATTGAAATTTTAATTCAAAAACAAAAGCCTGCAAATTGAATGATCTGCAGGCTTTTGTCTTGGCTAAACTTAAAATAGTACTGCCTAATATAAACAAGAAGAGGCTGCCTAAAAAGACAGCCTCCGCTTCAGTATTGAATTCTAAAATTAAAAGTTCAAGTTTACTGTTAATTCAAATTCATCATAGATAGCTTTGTCTCCAATGCTTTCGAAGAATGATTTAGAATTGTATTTAATGTCATATTTAGTACGGTCTACATTGAAAGCAGTAGTTGCAGTGTTTCCTTTTACAGTGATGTCAAAAGTAACTGGTTTAGTGATTCCTTTTATTGTTAAATCAGCATTTACAGTGTAAACATCTTTTCCTTTTGGAGCGATAGTTTTGAAAACTAAAGTTGAAGTTGGGAATTTATCAGTTCCAAAAAAGTCATCAGCTTTTAAGTGACCGTTTAATTTTCCTTGGTATTCACCTGTAAGATCTGTAGCTGTCAATGAAGTCATGTCAACTGTGAAAGATCCTCCTGATAATACATTTTTCTTGAATACTAGAGCACCGCTTTTGAATCCTACAGTTCCTGAGTGCTGACCTGTTACTTTTTTTCCAACCCAGTTGATGTTACTTTTTGCTGCATCAATTTTTTTAGTTTGTGCAGTTACTGCTACAGTAGATAATGCTACTACGAATGCTAAGGCGATAGTTTTTAAATTTTTCATGTTTTAATTGTTTAAAATGATTGAATTCGAATTAGTAATTATTGTTATTATAAAGTGATAAATAATTCTTCTTGTGATTTTCTAACTTTTTTGTAGAATTGAGTAGCGTCTTCCTCATGACGGTAGCCAATAGTTGCGATAAGCGAAGCATTTAAATTTAGTTTGTCTAAGCCTAATATTTCGTTTACCTGTGCAGGTACAAAACCTTCCATTGGAGTTACGTCAATTTTTAGCTCGGCAGCAGCGTTTAGTAAGTTGCCTAATGCTAAATACGTTTGTTTTGATGTCCAGATGTTTTTAAGTGATGGTTCCAAAGTAGAAATTTTAGATTTCATAAATTCCCCATATCCAGCCAATGCTTCAAGAGGAGTCTCTCTTTCAACACTGATGGCATTCAAAAACTCATCAATTGCTTCATCACCAATGTTTGTGTCATTTGCAAAAATGAATAAATGTGAAGCATCTACTATTTGTGTCTGTCCCCAAGCTGCTGGCTGGAGCTGCGCTCTTAATTCAGGATTTTCTACGATGATTACTTTATAAGGCTGTAATCCGTATGAAGAAGAACTCAATCGAATTGCTTCTTTTAATGTGTTTAAATCCTCTGCTGATACTTTTTTTGTTGCATCAAATTTCTTTGTTGCGTATCTCCAATTCTGATTATTCAAAAAATTGCTCATATTTATTTGTTTTATTTAGTTCGGTATTTTTCTAGTAAGCTGTTCAGCTGTTCTAATTCTTCTGTGTTTAAATTTTTAGCAAAAAACTCTTCGTGTTCCTGTACTTTTGGATCTAATTCGGCCAATAAATCAAGACCTTTTTGAGTAATCAGAACTTCAATTTTTCTTCGGTTATCTGGGCATACGTTGCGGGTAACCAAATCTTTCAATAATAATTTATCTACTAATCTCGTTGTATTGCTTGTTTTGGCGAGCATTCGTTCCTGTATAATGCACATATTGGCAGGGCATCCTTTTTGCCCTCTTAATATTCGTAATACATTGAATTGTTCTCCTGATATGTCATAAGGTTTTATGATATCATTAAAGCGTTCTGTAATTACGTTTACAGTATACATTATATTCAAAACAATTTGTTTTGCTTTACTGTATTCAACCGTGCTTTTTAATTCATCTTCAATCTTCATGGCTTCATATCTTATTTGTTGATACAAATGTAACATTATTTATATTTGTATATACAAATGTTTGAGTTAATTTTTTGTTAAGAAAATACAATGAAATCTTTTTGGAATAATTAAAATGCAGTAATAATAAGGGGAGAAGCTAGTGAAAACAAGGGTTGTGGTGTCTTTTTGAAAAAATAAAAATACAATTTTAGAGAAAAGATGTTTTAGTTATCTGGTTTCCTGAGCCATTATTTTTAATTCATTTTCAAGTCTGTCAAAGTTCTCTTCGTTTTTATCGACCACAAAAGGCTTTAATTTATTGCATTCTTCTGCAGAATTAAAAAGCATTTTAAAAACAATTTTTGTTTTTTCGCTAGATACTTCTTCAAACGCTGCCAATATTTGGAACAGTGGTTTGGAATGACGCTTCCATGCTATTAATGAAGGTACTTCAATTTTAATAAATTCACATTCATTAGGGTAGTTTCCCTTGTCAGGGCCATGCATGATGAAACTCCATTTTCCGCCTACACGGAAATCAAATTCATTAAAAGCATTTGTAAACCCAGCTGGTCCCCACCATTTTTTTAAATGCTCAGGTTCTGTTCAGGCACGAAAAACAAGTTCTCTCGATGTATTTACAATTCTGGAACTGACTATTTCACTGTCTGGAGTTGTTGTTAGGATTTCTGTTGTCATTTGCCGCTGTTTATAGTTATTACGTCAGTTAAATTAGATTGTATCAAATCGGTCATTAAGCTGACACAATTTTTTTTAATGATAACCTGAACTCGATTAATAATTTTGGTTGAAAATTTTGTAGAAAAAGGTAAAATTTAGTATATTTAAATTTCTGACAATTAAATATTTAACTAAACTCTACCTTATGATTTGTTTTGATAAAATTACAGATATTTTTTCTATTGTTGATGAATTTTGCAAAGATTTTGATAAAACCACACAGTCTTTTCTGCTAGGAAAACCTTCCAAACGTCCTTCGATTATGTCAAAATCAGAAGTAATTACAATTTATTTACTTTTTCATTTGAGTGGTTTTCGCTGTTTCAAGCATTATTACATTTTTTATGTCCAAAAGCATATGCAAAATGAATTTCCTAATACAGTTTCTTATAATCGCTTTTTAGAACTAATGCAAAGTGTTCTTTTGCCAATGACAATTTTTGCCAAAACCTGTTGCTTAGGCAATTGCACAGGCATTTCGTTTGTAGACTCAACACCAATTAGAGTTTGTAAAAACAAACGAATCAGTAGAAACAAAGTTTTTAAAGGTATTGCCACTACAGGGAAATCTACAATGGGCTGGTTTCATGGGTTTAAACTCCACATCATCATTAATGACAAAGGAGAATTGTTAAGTTTTGCTGTAACTCAAGCCAACGTAGATGATAGAGAGCCACTGAAAAATGAGGGCTTTTTGAATGCTATTTTCGGAAAACTATTTGGTGATAAAGGATATATAAGCGAGAAACTCTCTCAATTATTATTTGTTGATGGAATCCAATTAATTACAAGTATTCGAAATAATATGAAAAATAGTTTGATGGAAATGAGTGATAAAATTTTACTCCGTAAACGTTCAATAATAGAAACGGTTAACGATGAACTTAAAAATATTTGCCAAGTTGAACATTCTAGACATCGTTCATTTACCAACTTTTTGTCAAATCTTATCGCTGGAATAATTGCTTATAATTTTCTGCCTAAAAAACCTTCTTTGAAATACGAAACGATTAAAACTAACCAATTGGCTGTATTTTATTAATCGAGTTCAGGTTGATACTAAGTTATAAAATAAGTGATGATTTTGCTAAAGCCAGTTTGTTTTTCGAATTAGTATTGGTTTTATTGAACTGACGGGGTAAATAAATCTCAAAATGTCAGTTTGTCATACTGTTTTATGCCAAATTTATTATAAACTGACAATTTACTTTGTTTTTTATAATGGCACAGTGATTGCTTTTGAGTCTTCGAGTTATGAAACTAAGTATATAATAAAAATTAAATATATTAAAAATGGGTAAAATAATCGGAATTGATTTAGGTACTACAAACTCTTGTGTTTCTGTAATGGAAGGTAATGAAGCAGTTGTTATCCCTAACGCGGAAGGAAAAAGAACTACACCATCTATCATCGCTTTTGTTGAAGGTGGAGAAATTAAAGTGGGAGATCCTGCTAAAAGACAAGCAGTAACTAATCCAACTAAGACTATTGCTTCTGTTAAACGTTTTATGGGACATACTTTTGCTGAAATCACTGAAGAAGCAAAAAGAGTACCTTATTCTGTAGTGAAAGGTGACAACAATACACCACGTGTTGATATTGACGGCCGTTTATACACTGCACAGGAATTGTCAGCAATGACTCTTCAAAAAATGAAAAAAACTGCTGAAGACTATTTAGGTCAAACTGTAACTGAAGCGGTTATTACTGTTCCTGCTTACTTTAACGATGCACAGCGTCAGGCTACAAAAGAAGCTGGTGAAATCGCTGGTCTTAAAGTTATGCGTATCATCAATGAGCCAACTGCAGCTGCACTTGCTTATGGATTGGACAAAAAAGGAACTGATCAAAAAATTGCTGTTTACGATTTGGGTGGAGGTACTTTTGATATCTCTGTTCTTGAATTAGGAGACGGTGTATTCGAAGTATTGTCAACTGACGGTGATACTCACTTAGGAGGTGATGATTTTGACCACGAAATCATTGACTGGTTAGCTGACGAATTTAAAGCTGAAGAAGGTATCGATTTGCGTCTTGACCCAATGTCATTACAGCGTATCAAAGAAGCTGCTGAGAAAGCAAAAATTGAATTGTCTTCTGGTGCTGAAACTGAAATCAACTTACCATACGTAACAGCTACTGCTTCTGGACCAAAACACTTAGTGAAAAAATTATCAAGAGCTAAATTTGAGCAATTGACAGATTCATTAGTAAAACGTTCTATGGCACCAGTTGCTAAAGCGTTGAAAAATGCTGGTTTATCTGTTTCTGATATCGACGAAGTTATCTTGGTTGGTGGTTCTACACGTATCCCAAAAATCGTTGAAGAGGTTGAGAAATTCTTCGGTAAAAAAGCATCTAAAGGTGTTAACCCTGATGAAGTTGTTGCAATTGGAGCAGCTATTCAAGGTGGAGTTCTTTCTGGAGATGTAAAAGATGTATTGTTGCTTGACGTTACTCCATTATCTTTAGGAATCGAAACTATGGGTGGTGTAATGACTGTTCTTATCGAAGCTAACACTACTATCCCAACTAAAAAATCTCAGGTATTCTCTACTGCTTCTGATTCTCAGCCATCTGTTGAGCTTCACGTATTACAGGGAGCTAGAGCAATGGCTGCTGATAACAAAACTATCGGTCGTTTCCACTTAGACGGTATCCCGCCAGCACCAAGAGGAGTTCCTCAAATCGAAGTTGCTTTTGATATCGATGCTAATGGTATCATCAAAGTAACTGCTACTGACAAAGGAACTGGTAAATCTCACGATATCCGTATCGAGGCTTCTTCTGGATTAACTGCTGAAGAAATCGAAAGAATGAAACAAGATGCTGAAGCTAACGCTGAGTCTGATAAATTAGCTAAAGAAAGAGCTGAAAAATTGAATGAAGCTGATAGTACTATTTTCCAAACTGAAAGTCAATTGAAAGAATTGGGAGATAAAATTTCAGACCAAAACAAAACAGCTATCGAGTACGCTTTAACAGAATTGAGAATGGCTCACCAATCTCAAGATCTTGAGGCTATCCAAAAAGGATTAGACAATGTGAACGCAGCTTGGAAAACAGCTACTGAAGCAATGTATGCTCAAGGAGAACAAGGTCAGGCTGCTGAGCCACAAGCACAGTCGCAAGGTGACAATGTTGAAGACGTTGAATTCGAAGAAGTAAAATAATCTTTTTTAGATAAAAGAGAATAGACTTTTAGATTATAGATAAAAACCGAGCTAAAAATGGCTCGGTTTTTTGTTTATATTTACATTGTAATTAGAAAAACAAAAGATGGAAAAGTTAATAGTTAAAAATTTTGGACCAATAAAAGAAGCTGAAATAGATTTGACTAAATATGTTGTGTTTATTGGAGATACTTCTACTGGAAAAAGTGTTTTGGCGAAGTTGATTTCTATTTTTAGGGATTTTTCTAATCTATTAAAAAATAAGTACGAGAAAGCGAATTATGAAAAAGACTTAGATTTAAATAATCAATTAAATAACTATAATATTGATTTTGATATTGATGATTCTTTTTTTGAATATTCTAATCCTGAATTGTTAGTAGTAATTGAAAAGAAGAAAATATTAAATATTAGAAATGATTTCGAAAAAAATAATTCATCTAATAAAGATTTCTTTAAAGATTTTCCAGATGAGGAAATAAAAAATGTTTTTGCACAAATTTATAATTTCAGAAGTACAGTTTATTTTCCTCCCGAAAGAATGTTAATTTCTTCAGTGGAGTCTTCAATTTATGGTTTATTGGCTAACAATGTTGCGCTCCCTATCTGTTTTAAGAATTTTGCAGCAAGGTATCAGTTCGCAAAAAATGAAAAACAAAATATGTTATTTGAAGATTTTGGTTTTGGTTATGCTAATGTAAACAATGAAGTTTTAATATATAATCTAACAGGTGAATTTCAATTAAATAAAGCTTCGAGTGGAATTCAGTCACTATTACCGCTTCTTTTGGTCTTGAAGTATGAATTAAGGTTAGAAGTTTTAAAACCAGAATTAAATTTTTTAGTAGAGGAGCCAGAGTTAAATTTGTTTCCGATAAAGCAAAAAAAACTAATTGATTATTTGATACAAAATATAAATAATACAAAACATAAATTAATAATTACAACTCATAGCCCTTATGTTCTTTCAGCGTTAGATACTTTGATGTTAGCAAAAAATACTTTTAATGAGCATAAAGAACTAAAAGATGATATAAGTAAAATAGTTTATGAAGGAAGATGGATAGATTACAATGATATTTCAGTTTATGAAGTTCGAAATGATGGAAAAGTGTATTCCATCAAAAATGAAGAATTTCGTAGTATTGATACAAATGCAATTGACAGGGTTTCGGATATTATTTCGGAAGAGTTTGATAAACTAACAGAGTTACGATATGCACATTAATTTTGATGAGTTGATTGCAGCACTTCAAGATTGTTGTTCAAGAAGTAAAATAGCATCTGAGAATGGAATGAAATTCGAGATTGATTCACGTGAAGTTTTTACGCGAATTAAGATTGATAATTGTTTAATCGCTTCGCAACAAGTTCAGAAGTGTGACTTTGGATTTGTAAGGCATTCAAATGATGAGTTTTACTTTGTTGAATTAAAAGGTAAAAATATTGAAACTGCGGTTGATCAAATTATTAGTACTATTAAAATTTTTGATTCTGATTTGATTAAAATTCCACAAGGGAAAAGATTTGGATTTATTGTTAGTTCACGAAATCCTTTGTCAGATCAGAAAATTCGAAATTTAAAACAAGACTTCGCAAAAAAATATGGTCATTTTTTAGTTATAAAAAATAAATATTGTCCATATGTTCCAAAAAAACTGAGCCAGTAATTGCTCGGTTTTTTTGTTAATATGACCAGCTAAGCTTAATCCTCTTTCATTATGACAATTTCTCCCAGCATCATTAAAGTTGGTTTTATTGTGATAGTAATTTCAGGATTATTTTTAATCTTAAATTCTACAGTATTATAACCAATATAAGAGAATATTAAAACATCTCCTTTTTTTGCACTTATTGAAAATTTTCCATCGAAGTCAGTTTGTGTTATAATTTTGGTTCCTTTAACCATAACATTTGCTCCTGGTATTGGATTTTTATTTTCGTCATAAACAATTCCATGATACATTGATTTTTCTTTAGCTTCAATGACTGTAGTGGAATCATCCAATTGTTTTTTGTCTGTTTGTTCTGTTTTAATAGATTCTTGTGCCTTTGCGGTTTGGCTTCCTAATCCTAAGAAAGCAATTATTGACGCGGTTGCCAACATCCAAATTGAACTTTTTTCTTTTGGAATGAAGATAGTGTGATTAAGTTGACTGCTTGTAAATCGGCCGCATATTTTCGAATTTTGATTATAATAGTTCAATATTTCCCTGTCGGAAGCAGTAGTAAAGTCAATAACATCCTTTTGGCAGGAAGCACAAAATTTTCCTTTTTGTGAAGATGTCATTTCGTTCCAATTTTCTTTACAGGGTTTTGGAATGGAAATATTAATTTTATTAGCCATACTTTTTTGGTGTAATTTTATTCAAATGATCAATCTTATAAAAATAACTATTTTTTGTAAATGAAATCATTTTTAAATAAACTTGGGGAAATAGTTTTGTTATTTTAATGAATGATTGGTTAGTAAAATAATTCTCATTTTAAAAGATTTTTGTAATATTACTATACAAATTATTTTATGAGAAAAATCAAATACAAGAAAGGAAAACGACTGCAGCCATATAATCTTGAATATACTGGTTTACATAGAAACAAAGAAATCGAAATGCAGTTGTTCGTTTACAACGATTGTTCCGTGGATGAATATGAGAATGGTACTATTGCTAATTTGGAAAAGCATATTGATTTAACTAAAATAAATTGGTTAAATATTCACGGATTGAGTGATGTTGATCTGCTTAAAGATGTAGCTGCTTATTTCAAAATTGACAATTTTATGCTGGCAGATATTTTGAATACCAGTAAAAGAACCAAACTGGAAGAAGAGAAAGATGTTTTGTTTTTTAATATCAAATCGATGTTACCTTCGGAAAGCTCTGATGATATAAGGGTTGAACAAATTAGTTTCTTGTTAAAAAAAGGAATTTTGATTTCATTTCAAGAGAAGAGAAGCGATTTTTTTACACATATACGCGAACGCATTCGAACCAATTCTGGAATTGTGCGTACTAAGAAAGCTGATTATCTATTGTATATTCTGCTGGATGCCATTATTGGGAATTTCTATATAACAATTGAAGCGGAAGAGGATAAAATTGAAGATCTAATTAATTGTACTAAAAATAGTGCAGATCCTGTCATTTTAGAAAAAATTGAAAAGCATAGGGATAATTTTAATTTCTTAAAAAGGTCTATTATACCGCTCAGGGATTCTTTGTATGATATTAAAAGCATCAAAGAGGATAATGTCTTTGATGAAATTGAATCGGATAATTTTAGTTTTTTTACCCGTCTACATCAAAAATGTTTAGAACTTTTGGAGCAGATCGAATCGGATATGGGGTCATTGGAAAGTGCGTCCAATTTCTTTTTTGCAGCACAGGCTCACAAGATGAATGAAATCATGAAAACACTAACTGTTATTTCAGTTGTATTCATTCCGCTTACTTTTATTGTAGGAGTATATGGAATGAATTTTGAAAATATGCCCGAATTGCGGGAACCAAACGGTTATTATTTTGTAATCGGTTTTATGGTTTTGACAGTAGCCGGAATGGTTTTTTATTTTAAAAAAAGGAATTGGTTTTAATCCTATAAGATAAATAACTTTATTATTTAAACCTGATTTTGGTCATATTTAGAAGGAAATTAAAGATATAATTTTGCATAAGTGTTTAAAAGAATAAAAATTTTAAAAGGGTGAACATGAAAAAAGCTATATATATCGCAACGATTGAAGAAAATTGCGGTAAAACAATAATTACCTTGGGGTTATTGAGAATGCTGTTGGGGAAAACTGCAAAAGTGGGTTATTTCAGACCAGTTATTGAAGATTATGAAGAAGGAAAAAAAGATACGCATATCGAGATGGTTATATCCTATTTCGATTTGGATATTCAATATGAAGATGCTTATGCTATCACAAAAAGTAAATTAATCAAGAAAAAAAATAACGGGAAATTAGGTGATGTTGTTGATTTAATTATTGAAAAATATAAAAAACTCGAAGACCGTTTTGATTTTATTTTAGTCGAAGGAACCAGTTTTACAGGCGAAGGGACAGTTATTGAGCTGGACATGAATGTGCTGATTGCTAAAAATCTTGGTGTCCCAACTATTATTGTAGGTTCGGGAAAAGGAAAAACTCTGGAGGAATTAGTTGATAATTTGAATTTAGCTTATAATTCATTTAAAATAAAAGAAGTTGAAGTTTTGGCAGTTATTGCCAATAAAGTACAGCCTCAGAATTTAGAATTGGTTTCAACGGCACTGCAGAAAAGTTTACCGCCCTCAGTTCTTATCAATTCCATCCCATTAATTGGCAGTTTGAGCAATCCTACAATACAGGAAATTGTTGAAGCATTGGATGCCAAAGTATTGTTTGGTCAAGAGTATTTAAACAATCAGATTGGTAATTATAGTATTGGAGCGATGCAGTTACGTAATTACTTGCTGCATCTAAAAGAGAATGCACTTGTTATCGTTCCGGGAGACAGAGCCGATATTATTCTTGGAGCATTGCAGGCAAATGAATCCGCTAATTACCCTACAGTTTCGGGGATTGTTCTGACAGGAAATATAATACCCGAAGACAGTATTTTGAAATTGATAGAAGGTCTTTCATCTATAGTGCCAATTATAACAGTAGAAAGAGGTACTTATCATATTGCCAATGAAATAGGGAATATTAAGCCAAAGATTTATGCTAAAAATATTCAAAAAATAGAAACTTCGATAAATACATTTGACAAATATGTTGATTTAGATACGTTAATCGATAAATTTAATGCTTTCAAATCAGAAGGAATGACACCAAAAATGTTCCAATACAACATGGTGAAAAGAGCCAAAGCACATAGAAAGCATATCGTTCTGCCTGAAGGAAGTGATGAAAGAATTATTATTGCCGCTTCTCGTCTGTTAGCAATGGATGTTGTTGATATTTCTATTATTGGAAATAAAAAACAAATAGAAAGTAAAGTGGCAGAATTAGGTTTAGATTTTGACTTTACCAAAGTACCAATTATCAATCCAATCGAGTCTGAAAATTATGATGATTATGTAAATACGTATTATGAATTGCGTAAAGCCAAAAACGTTACCCTTGGAATGGCTAGGGACTTAATGGAAGATGTTTCCTATTTTGGAACCATGATGGTGTACAAAGGACATGCAGACGGAATGGTTTCGGGTGCTGCACATACGACACAGCATACCATCTTACCAGCGTTACAGTTTATTAAAACCAAACCAAATTCTTCGGTAGTATCATCAGTATTTTTCATGTGTCTGGAAGACCGCGTTTCTGTTTTTGGAGACTGCGCAATCAATCCAAATCCTACTGCTGAACAATTAGCTGAAATTGCTATTTCATCTGCAGATTCAAGTATCGGTTTTGGAATAGAGCCAAAAATAGCAATGCTGTCTTATTCATCTGGTTCATCAGGAAAAGGGGATGAAGTAGAAAAAGTAAGAACTGCGACAGAGATTGTAAAACAAAAACGTCCAGATCTAAAAATTGAAGGACCAATACAATATGATGCAGCAGTCGATTTGGAAGTAGGACAAAGCAAAATGCCAAATTCTGAAGTAGCAGGTCACGCCAGTGTATTGATTTTTCCTGATTTGAATACAGGAAACAATACTTACAAAGCCGTACAGAGAGAAACTGGAGCATTGGCAATCGGTCCAATGCTGCAAGGGTTAAATAAGCCGGTAAATGATTTGAGCCGTGGCTGTACCATTGATGATATCATAAATACAGTTGTTATAACAGCTATTCAGGCACAGGGATTGTAAATAAAAGTTTAATCGTTTAAATCGTTTAATCGATTAAACAAATAAACGATTAACCGTTAACCATTAAAATATAAACATGAAAGTAGTAATAATAAACTCAGGGAGTTCTTCTATAAAATATCAATTAATTGAAATGCCAGCCGGCGAAGTAATCTGCTCTGGAATGATTGACAGAATTGGTTTGGAAACTTCTAATTTTAGTTATGTAACCAAAGCTGATAAAGTAGAAGAAATTCTGCCAATCCCTAATCATAAAATTGGACTTAATAAAATAGCTCAATTGCTTATGGATGACGAAAAAGGAGTTATAAAAAGTACAAAAGAGATTGAAGCAGTAGGACACAGAGTGGTGCATGGCGGCAGTTCTTTTTCGAATACAGCCTTGATTACACCAGAAGTTAAGGAAGAAATAAAAAATTTATGTGACATAGCTCCGTTGCACAATCCTGCGCATTTACAAGGAATCATTGTTGCTGAGGAAATTTTTGCCGAAGCCAGACAAATAGCTGTTTTTGATACTGCTTTTCATCAGACAATGCCTGAGATTGCCTATAAATATGCTATTCCTTCGCATTTTTTAAAAGAGAACAAAATCAGAGCTTATGGCTTTCATGGAACATCGCACAAGTATGTGTCTGAAAAAGCAATAGAATACCTAAAAGCAGCAAATAAAGCGCACCAAAATATAATTACAGTGCATTTGGGTAACGGGTGCAGTATTACTGCTGTGAAAGACGGGAAATGTATTGATACTTCCATGGGCTTTACTCCAATCAGCGGATTGATTATGGGAACCCGAAGCGGTGATATCGATTCATCGGTTTTATTTTATATGATGAAAGCGCTCAATTATACTGTAGATGAAGTTAGTACTTTATTGCAAAAACAAAGCGGTATGCTTGGTTTGACAGGATACAGCGATTTAAGAGATATTGAATCGAATGCTGAGCAGGGAAATAAAGACTGTCAGCTGGCATTGGCAATGAACGCGTATCGAATCAAAAAATATATTGGTTCCTATACAGCGGCTTTGAATGGCTTGGATGCCATTGTTTTTACTGCAGGAATCGGTGAAAATTCTGCAAATATGAGAAAGCTGGTTTGTACCGATATGGAATTTTTTGGCATTGAATTGGATGTTGACAAAAATGAAATCCGTTCCAAAGATATCCGAGAAATCAATTTGCCGCAATCGAAAGCTAAAGTTTTGGTTATACCTACTGATGAGGAAATTGAAATTGCCAATCAGGTTTATAAATTACTGCAGAATTAAAAAAATAATAGTAAAGGTTCAAAAAGCTTCTGTATTCAGAGGCTTTTTTTTGTGTTTTTAATTGAATAAATGTAATTATATTTGATAAAAAACTCTACATTTTGAAAGCTAAACTATTCCTTATATACATTTTTGGGTTTATCTCACTGCAGATTTCGGCTCAGGAACTGCTGCCTTTTGTTGAAAATTACAGCAAATCAAATTATCAGGGAGATAATCAGATCTGGAGCGCTGTACAGGGTAATGACAATGCGATGTATTTTGCCAATAATAATTATTTGCTGCGGTATGATGGCGTAAAATGGGAGAAATATAAACTGCCGAATAAAACAATAATCCGATCCATAATGGTTGAAGGGAACAAGATTTATTCGGGTTCTTATCAGGAGTTTGGTTATTGGTACCGAAAAGATGCCAAGATGCATTATGTTTCTATTTCCAAAGGGAAGAAAGTCTTTGATGAAAAGAATAATAATGACGAAATATGGAAGATATTTAAGTTTAATGGTAAAATTTATTTTCAATCCTTTAACGGTCTTTTCATTTATGACGGAAAAGTCATTAAAGAGAAAAAAATTCCTTTTTTAATATCCTATTGTTTTGTTGTTGGGAATGAATTACTGATTGCTTCGGTAGAAAAAGGAATTTACAGACTGATTAATGGAGAAATAAAAAAAGTAAACGGGCTGTCGCTTTTAGAAAATAATGTAATTCATTCCATTCAGAAATATCAGGCGAAAACTTATTTTTTTACCAAAAAGCACGGAGTTTATGTGTTTGAAAATAATGTTTTGAGCCCTTGGAAAAATGATTTGAATGAAATTTTAAAATCGGCCAATATTAATGCTGCTCAATTTATTAAAAAGAATAAACTGATTATTGGTACTGCAAATAATGGCGTTTATATTCTAGATCTGACTGATGGTACTTATAAGAATATTAATAGAAATAATGTTCTTATGAACAATTCTATTTTGAGTATTGGTCAGGACAAAGAAAATGATCTATGGCTAGGTCTGGATAACGGAATTGCCCATATCGAGGTAAATTCTCCGATTTCAATATTTTATGATAATTCAGGGATTCTGGGCTCGGTCTATTCGGTGGCAAGTACTCCGGAAGGCTATCTGATGGCTTCCAATCATGGTGTCTTTAAATACGAAAACAAACATCTTTCTTTGATTCCCGGTACGCAGGGACAGGCCTGGGTTATAAGTAAAATAAACGATCAATATCTCATTGGACATAACGAAGGCACATTTATTTATAAAAATGGCTTATTCAGCAGATTGAGTGATATTAACGGAGGATGGAATCTTGCCAAAAGCGGCATTAATAATTCCTATCTGCAGGCTACTTACAGCGGTGTTGTTGTTTATAATGATGCCAATAATCTAAAGGAAAAGCAAGCTGTAAAAGGATTGCTGAAGCCAATTAAATATCTTGCTCAAAACAGGAAGAATGAAATTTGGGCAGCAGATATTAATAGAGGTTTATATCGTATTTTATATAATGATGCCTATGAAACCAAACCTGATAATGTTACCCAGCGCAGTAAAATAAGCAATGACTTTGGGGTTAAAATATTTGAGTTTAGAAATGAAATTCTCTTTTTGATTAATAATTCCTGGTATACATTCAATTCTATAACTAATCAATTGGAAGCAAATCAATTGTTTAATGATAATTTTAAAAATGTTTCAAATATTGTTTCCATCGATGAAAACCATTTTATGGTACTGCAGGATGGACTTTTGTATCATATTTATGCTAAAGGATCTAAGTTTGTCAGAAACAGTATTCAGGAGAAATATTATAAAGGAAAAATTATCAATGACAATCTCAAGATTTTTAAAGATAAAAATAACTACCTGCTGAATCTCGATGACGGTTTTATTTCTTTGGATTTAAAGGACAATACTAATGAAAATGCTGATGTAAAGATTGAAGCTTTTAATAATGGCATTTTAGTTGAAAATAATTCGAAAATTAGACACAATTCAGAGTTGAGAATTGATGTGATTTCAGGTGTTTATGGTGCTTCGAAACCGGATTTGTTTTACAGACTAAATGGCACAAAGGAGTATGTGCCAATAAAAGAAGGTCTGATACTTTTGAACAATCTCAACAGCGGTTCCCATGAAGTAACGGTTTATAATAATGATGGACTGCATTATAATAAAGCAGCTGATTTTCAATTTTCGGTAGCCAATGCCTGGTATTATTCATTTTGGATGATTTGTGTTTATCTTATCGTGGCTGGACTCATTTTATATCTTTATTATAAATGGAATAAGATGAAATATATTCAGAAGCTTAAACTGCAGAAAGAAGAATTAAAGCATCAAAGAGAGATTCTTGAAATGGAATTGAAAGCCGAGAATGAGTTAAACAGACAGGAGTATGAAAAACACATTCTGGAGCTTGAACTTCAGTCTAAATCTTCTGAAGTAGCTGGTAAATCGCTTTCTATTGCTAAGCAGAGTGAAATGATTGAGAATATTCAGAATATATTGGATTCCGAATCCGATTTCAATAAGTTAAAAAGCGAAATTAAAAAAGCCATAAAGATTAACGCCGTTAATAAGCATGAATGGGAGACTTTTGAAACGAATCTAAATCAGATTAATAATGAATTCATAATCAATCTTTCAAAAAAATATCCAAACCTAACTTCCAAAGATATTAAGCTCTGCGTATACTTGAAAATGAATCTTTCTTCCAAAGAAATTGCTCCTATGATGAATATTTCTTTCAGAGGGGTAGAGCTTCATCGCTATCGTTTAAGAAAAAAATTGGAGCTAAATCAGGACGAAGTACTTTCAAAATTTCTATTATCAATATAAAAAGGGGTATTTATTTATTAATAACATACTTTTTCTGTGTTTTTATTATGTAATAACAACACATCATTACTACATCATTGCTCTTGGATGTAGTACTTCTTGATCTTTGTTAACTACTTAAAAACAAGGGTTTATAAAAATAAAAATACAGTTTGATGTATTCATGTAGTACCTGTGTTACGGTCACTACAACGTTGTAATTGGTTAATTTAGCTCAACTAACTAAAACGTTTGATAAACCTATGAGAAATTTTATTTTTAGCTTCTTAGCTCTTATTCTGCTTCCAGGATATATGTCTGGCCAAGCTGTAAAAGGAAAAGTATTGGATCAGAACGGACTTGCTATTCCCGGCGCATTTATTGTTGCTGGAAATGTGTCCACTGATACCGATTTTGATGGAAAATTTAGTATAAATGCCAAAGAAGGCGATATATTAAAAATTAGCTTAGTCGGTTTCGAATCTGTCTCAGTCACAGCAGTTTTGACACCAATGACTATCACTTTAAAGGAATCCCAGGACACCGCGCTGAAAGAGGTTGTTGTCATTGGTTATGGTACGAGAAAGAAGATAGACAATACTACAGCTATCTCTTCCATAAAAGCTGAGGAAATTACCAAAACCAAAGTATTGAATGCTTCGCAGGCCATTCAAGGTAAAGCGGCTGGTGTACAGGTAATTTCATCTGATTTACCGGGCAGTACGCCTTCGGTAATTATTAGAGGTATGGGAACTGCTTTAGGAGGACGGACTCCCTTATATGTTGTTGATGGAATGCAGACAGAAAACATCAATAACATTAATGCAAATGATATTACTTCTTATGAAATTTTAAAAGATGCGTCTGCGCTTGCAATTTATGGTACAAGGGCAGCTAATGGAGTAATCATTATTACGACTAAAAAAGGTAAAGGAGAGAAAATATCTGTTGAAATTGAAAGCTTTGCAGGTATGAGAGAACCTTTGAAAAAGGTTAAAATGGCTGGTAGTAATAAATTTGCTCACTATACGAATGCGGCATTACAATCGACAGTATTTTCGCAGGATCAGCCTGTAAATACAGATTGGTTTGACGAAATTACAAGAACAGGAACTTATATTCAAAATAACATTTCTGTTTCTGGAGCATCAGAAAATATAAAATACTTTTTCAGTTTAGGAAACTACCAAGAAAAAGCAGTTTTAGATGGTTTAGATTATGGACGTACAACTTTTAGAAATAATAATGAATTTAAAATTTCTAAAAAACTGACTGTAAATCAAACTTTCAGTTTTACATCTGCAAAATCTGCACCAAAACCATTGAGTGCTTTTACAAATGCATACAAACAATCACCAATTGTGCCGGTTTATTTTGCTGATGGTAAATATGGTGTTTCCCGTGTAGGAGATGATGGTTTTGCCAGCGAATCCGGATCTTCATTTAATAATGTTGGAAATCCAGTGGCTCAACTAAATTTTTATGATGAACAGCAGAGAAGTGTAACCCTGCAGGGTGGTTTAAAATTAGATTATGAAATTTTAAAGTCATTGAAATTTACTTCACAATTTAATGGTGAATATTATACTTGGAAACAGTATAATTATGATGATACTAAAAATATATGGTTAGCAGCAAACCCTAACAAGGTATCTGGTGATTATGAGAAAGAATTTCCAAATGCTAATATCAATTTATTGACAAAAGGCAGAGAGGAATATTTTAATTGGAATTTATCTAACTATTTGACTTATAATAAAATTTTTGGAAAAATTCATGATGTGGAGCTTACAGCTGGTATCGAGACTTCAGTAAGGGGTCCTAGAGAAAAGCTGACAATAGCTAGAAAAAATGTTAATTCAAATTCTAATTATTGGTCTTTGAAAGGAGATAATGATTATGAAACAAATATTACAAGTTACCAGGATGAGGTTTTTAATGAAACTAAATTGGCATCTTATTTTGGCCGATTCCAGTATAAATTAATGGAGAAATATTTGTTAACTGGAACCATTAGACGTGACGGATCTTCAAATTTTGGAAAAGATTACCGCTGGGGTAATTTCCCTGCCTTTGGTTTAGGCTGGGTTATGTCCAAAGAAAGCTTTATGCAGGATGTGAAAGTAATAAACATGCTGAAATTAAGAGGCGGCTGGGGTAGATTAGGTAACCAGAACGTACCGCTTAACAATCAATCGTATACTTCTGGTCCTAATGCTTATTTAGGAGGTTCAATTTTAAATCAGGGAACAACTATCAGCTCTCAGATAGATCCTAGTCTATCCTGGGAAATAACTGAAGAATCTTCAGTTGGTTTAGATTTTGAACTATTAGACAGCAGATTAAAAGGAACTTTTGATGTATATGATAAAAATACTTCAAATGTAATTTTAAATACTAAACCCTATTTTACTTCTGGAATCACAGCAGCTTCACCAGCACATGTTGGAGAAGTTTCCAACAAAGGATATGAGATTTCTTTGCGCTGGGATGACAAAATTACAGATGATTTCAGTTATTGGATCGGCGGTAATTTTTCGAACAATAAAAATGAGCTTACAGGTTTAAAAGATGTTATATTAACGCAGCTTATTGGAGGAGGATTAGGTAATGGACAAGATACTAAATTACTTGATAACACTACAGTTGGTCAGCCGTTAGGAAGTTTTTACATTTATGAATATGCAGGTTTTGACAGCACAAATGGTAAAATGTTATACTATAATGCAGCAGGAGATAAAGTAACTCAAGATGCTTTAAGTGCTAGTACTGATAAAAAGTATGTTGGATCCAGTCTGCCAAAATCGAATTACGGTGTTTCTTTAGGATTCAATTACAAAAACTTTGATTTCTCTGTTGATGGATACGGAACTGCAGGTGCTAAAGTTTATAATGGTAAAAAAGCACAGCGTTTTTCTGGAGAAAATATTGAAAATGCTATCGCTTCAGATTTTTGGACACCAAATAATTTAACAGCTTCAAATCCTGCACCATTCAATCAGGTGCCTGTAGCTTCTACTTATTATTTAGAGTCTGGTGATTTCTTTAGAATCAACAATATTACATTAGGATATAAACTGCCAATTCAGGGGAATAATTTTATTAGTTCCTGCAGAATTTATGTGAACGCGATAAATCCATTTATTACACAAAAATTCTCTGGTTTCTCACCTGAATTAAACGGAGATGCTAATCCTTACGGAAGTCAAGGTGTTGAACTTGATGCTTATCCAACTTTAAGATCATTTGTAATTGGTGCTAATTTAAAATTTTAATACAATGAAAAAGATATATATAGCAGCGTTTGTATTTTCAGCGTTCTTTTTTGCGGGTTGTGCAGACGATTATTTAGATGTAGACCAAACAGAGTCTATTTCTACAAAAGATATAGAATTATACAACAATGATGCTGGTGCAGCTCAGTTTGTAACGGCCATTTATAATAAATTCCTGAATTGGGATATGACCTCATTCGGATGGATAGGCCTTTCAAGTATTACTTCTGATGATGCCGATAAAGGTTCTTCACCTGGAGATACCGGTACTGATAAGGATGTATTAGATGCATTAACTTATAATGCTTCAAATCCATCTGCTGAAAGTACTTTTATTGCAAATTATGATGGAATTAACAGATGTAATCAAGCCTTAAATATTATTCCAAAATTAGATAAGGCTGATCCAAATTTAAGAGCCAGATTAATTGGCGAAGCTAAATTTTTAAGAGCTTTTATGTATTTTACGCTGGTAAAATGTTACGGTGGAGTACCAATTGTAGATCATTTGCCGGTTCCTGGTTCAGATTCTGATAGAATCATGCAGCTGACTCGTAAAACGTCTGCAGAAGTTTATGCTTTTATTGAAAATGATTTGAATGATGCAATTGCTGCGTTACCAGATAGATCAGCTTATTCAACAAATGAAAGATCAAGAGCTTCAAAAGGTGCTGCTTATGCATTATTGGCAAAAGTCAGTTTATACCAAAAGAAATGGCAGCAGGTAGTTGATAATGCTAATAAGGTTACAGGGTATTCAATTGTTAGTGATTATGCTTCTATGTTTAAAGCATCAGGAAAATTTGATTCTGAATCTATTTTCGAAATTTATGCGCAGGGAGCTGCACCAGCCAAAGGAATTGAAGGTTATTCTAACACACAAGGTGCCCGCGGTGCCGGTGGCTGGGGATGGGGTTTCAACACGCCATCACAAAGTTTAGTAAATGCTTATGAGTTTGGAGATGTTAGAAAAGCTGCTACAATCATTTTTAGAGGATCGACTTTATATGATGGAAGAGTTGTTCCAAATACAGTAGAAAACGAAAGATACAATTATAAAGCGTATTCGTCAGCTTATACCGATGCTTGGGAAACAGATGTTGATATTAAATACTTAAGATACGCCGAAGTTTTATTAATGAAAGCCGAAGCTTTAAATGAATTGGGACAGACCTCTGCTGCAATTCCGCTGTTAAACCAAATCAGAAACAGAGCAGGATTAGGAAACACAGCTTTTAGTTCACAGGCAGATATTAGAACTGCAATATGGAGAGAAAGAAGAGTAGAAATGGCTTTTGAACATGACAGATTCTTTGATTTAGTGAGAACAGGTCAGGCCAAAGCAGCTTTTGCCATAGACAATAAAGTCTTTACCGAAGGCAAAAACGAATTGTTTCCAATTCCAGCTTCATTTATTAAACAGTCTGGCGGATTATCTAAACAAAATCCGGGTTATAATTAATTCTAAAAAAAGTAAAATGAAAAAACATACATATATTTTCTTGCTTTCTTTTGTTTTGGCTTCTACAGTTTTTGTGAGCTGCGAGGATAGTATAGATAAAACGAACAGTCCAATTCCTTATGAGCCAATTGGAGGTTATGAGAACTCAGATGAAATTGCTAAAGATCATTTATTGGCTAAATTTAGTTTTGATGGTAATATTCAAGATTCCAAAAATGCTATAACTGGCGGCGTAGGAACAGATGTTACGTATGAAACTGGGGTAAAAGGTAACGCTTATAAAGGATCTGCAAGTTCATTTATTACATATAATACCGTTTCTAACGCTGTAATTAATTTAAAAAATATTTCAGTTTCAATGTGGATAAAAACCGATCCGCATACTGGAGGCGCACAATCATTGTTTATGCTTCCAAAGAAAACAGATTTCTGGGGAAATATTTTTTCTTTGATTGAAGCGAATGATTCAAATACTTCGATGTTTCTAAAAAATCATATTCAGAAAGATGTAACGCCTAGTATTCCTTGGTCAGGACAATTTATTGAGCATAAAGATGATAATATTTTAAAGAATATGTATGGATCATGGAAACATATAGTTTGGACATATAACGGTACAAGTTCTACTTATAGCATATATATCGATGGTGTAAAATTAGATTTACCAGCTACAATCTCGAAAAGATACGCAAGTGATCCTTCAACTGGGGGCGGACCTTATGGAGAATTGTCTAATTCTGAAGTTTCGAAATTTATTATCGGTGGTTATCAGCAGCATTTAGGAACTCCATGGGGTAATCCTGATGGATGGATGCTTCATTATACAGGTTTAATGGATGAATTCAGAATTTATGATACTGCACTTGCTGATAATGAAGTTACAGCTTTATACAAATTAGAGAAAGATAACAGATAAGAATTCATTTTGCACACCTGATTTGTTCAAAAATCAGGTGTGTATTTTTTTACCCATTAAATTTTTATAAAAATGAAAAGTCATTTATTCATATTGATTTTTTTGAATTTCTTTAATTCATGTTCCTCATCACCTTCTGATGGAAATGGTAATAGCGGAGGTACTCCATTACCAACAACTCCAACAGCACCAATCATCGCTTTGACAGATGAACAAGCCATGGATCAGGTTCAGAAAGATGCCATAAAGTACTTTTGGGATTATGCTGAATCCAATTCCAAATTAGGGAGGGAACGCTACCATACAGAAGACCCTGGATTCGAAGCTAATAAAGTAACCACTGGAGGTTCAGGTTTTGGATTAATGTCTTTGATTGTTGGAATAGAAAGAGGTTTTATTCCAAGAGCCGAAGCCGTTACCCGAATGACCACAGCCATGGATTTTCTCGATAAAGCAGATCGTTTTCACGGAGCTTGGTCACATTGGATAGACGGAACCACAGGAAAAGCAATTTCTTTTGGGAATAAAGATGACGGAGGAGATATCGTTGAAACCGCTTTTTTGTGCCAAGGATTGATTGCGGTGCGTGAGTATTTTAAAAATGGAAATACTGCTGAAAAAGAATTGGCAGCCAAAGCAGACAAACTTTGGAAAGGGGTAGAATGGAGCTGGTATACCAATGGTGAAAAAGCGATGTACTGGCATTGGTCACCTACGTATCAATGGGAAATGAAATTCAAATTAGAAGGTTATAATGAGTGTTTGATTGCTTATATTTTGGGAGCTGCTTCAACAACGCACCCAATTCCTGTAGCTGCTTATCATGAAGGCTGGACACGAAACGGAACCATTGCAACTGGGAAAACGCAGTATGGAATCCCATTAGTATTCAAATACAATACTGTCAGCGGAAATGCAGGACCTCTGTTTTGGGCACAGTATTCGTATTTAGGATTAGATCCTTCGCAATTGTCTGATAAGTATGCCAATTATTGGGAATTAACACAAAATCAGGCAAAAATTATTTACAGTCACTGCGTTGCTAATCCAAAAAATTGGAACGGTTATTCCGAGAAATGCTGGGGACTCACAGCAAGTTATTCCCGAAATCCAGACGGAACAACAGGTTATTCAGCTCATGATACCGATAATGATTTGGGCGTAATTACGCCGACAGCAGCATTGTCTTCTTTTCCATATACTCCAAAAGAGAGCATGAAATTTTTGCATTATTTGTATGATGAAAAGAAAAGTACTTATGTGGGAATTGCAGGACCTTACGATGCTTTTTCGCCACAATACAATTGGGTTACGCCTCGTTATCTCGCAATAGACCAGGGAACAATTGCTCCAATGATTGAGAACTACCGCACAGGTTTGATTTGGAAGTTATTCATGAATGCGCCAGAGGTAAAACAGGGCTTGACAAATCTTGGATTTCATTCTGGTAAATATGGATTTTAGATGAAAATAAAAATAACGCTATTAATGCTGATGTTCTCTGTATTTGGCTTTTCGCAAAGTGAAATTACAGGAAAAATTAAAACGGTTATTGAAATAAAGTATGAACTAGGTTATGTACTGCATAAACCGGCGAATATAAAAGATAAAAAACCATTGATTGTTTTTATTTCTGGAGATGGTGAAAAAGGAACTGATCTTGAAAAAGTAAAAATTCACGGACCTTTAAAGTATTTGAAAACTCACGAATTAGATGCTTATGTCTTAGCACCGCAGTGCAAAGAAGATGAAAATTGGAATATCGAATCTATTTATCAATTGATCGTGAAAATCCAGAAAGAAAACAATATTGATTCGAGTAAAATTTATGTGACAGGTTTAAGTTCTGGAGGGTGGGCAACATGGAATTTAGCTCTTTCATATCCTGATGTATTTGCAGCAGTTATACCTATTTCGGGATTTGTGGATTTGATTCAGCTGGAAGGGATTTGCAAAATTGCCAATATTCCAACCCGGATTTTTCATGGTTTATTGGATGATGTAGTAAATGTGGATTATGCAGTTTCAGTTTATAAAGAACTAAAAAAATGCAATGCAAAAGACGTTCAATTAACCATTTTTGATGACGCAGGTCACGATAGCTGGACAAGAGTTTATGACAACCCAGAAATTTATGACTGGATGTTTAAACAGATAAAAACGAATACAAATAAATAAAAATTACAGAATGAAAAATACATTAGTCTTACTTTTTTTAGGTTGTGCTGTTTTGGGTTTCGCTCAAAAAAAGAGCACTAAAACTACCGTAAAAATTAAACCTAAAACCGAATTTGTTGCTGAGCTGTTATCCAAAATGACTTTGGAGGAAAAGCTGGGACAGTTGAATTTACCAACATCGGGAGATATTACAACTGGCCAGGCGAATAGTTCGAATGTTGCAAAAAATATAGCAGAAGGAAAAGTTGGCGGTCTGTTCAATATAAAATCGGTACAGAAAATTAAAGAAGTACAAAAGATAGCTGTTGAAAAAAGCCGTTTAAAAATTCCGTTGCTTTTTGGTATGGATGTTATTCACGGTTACGAAACTACTTTTCCTATTCCGCTTGGATTGTCTTGCACTTGGGACATGAAGCTAATCGAAAGAAGCGCCCAGATTGCAGCACAGGAAGCAAGTGCCGATGGTATTAATTGGACTTTTTCTCCTATGGTTGATATTTCTCGTGACCCTCGTTGGGGAAGAATTTCAGAAGGTTCCGGTGAAGATCCGTATTTGGGAAGCCAGATTGCCAAAGCGATGGTAAATGGATATCAGCAGCATGACCTTTCGAAGAACAATACAATCTTGGCATGTGTGAAGCATTTTGCATTGTATGGCGCGCCCGAAGCAGGACGTGACTACAATACAGTTGATATGAGCCATATTCGGATGTTCAATGATTATTTTCCGCCTTACAAAGCAGCTGTCGATGCTGGAGTTGGTTCGGTTATGGCATCTTTTAATGAAGTGGATGGAATTCCAGCTACTGGAAATAAATGGTTAATGACAGATGTTTTAAGAAAACAATGGGGTTTTAAAGGTTTTGTAGTTACTGATTTTACAGGTATTCCCGAAATGATAGCGCATGGTATGGGCGATCTGCAGACTGTATCGGCTATGTCTTTGAATGCCGGAGTCGAAATGGATATGGTAGGCGAAGGATTCTTGACTACTCTGAAAAAATCTTTGGACGAAAAGAAAGTTACTATAGAGCAGATCAATAATGCGGTAACCTTAATTCTGAATGCAAAATACGATTTAGGATTATTTGAAGATCCTTATAGATATTGTGATGAAAAAAGAGCAAAAACTGAAATTTTTACCGCTTCAAGCAGAGATGAAGCTCGAAAAACAGCAGCGCAGTCATTGGTTCTGCTAAAAAACCAAAATCAGTTACTGCCTCTGAAAAAATCGGGAACTATTGCGCTTATTGGTCCATTGGCGGATGCCAAAAACAATATGTCAGGAACTTGGAGCGTGGCGACTAATGGAGAAAAATGCATTTCATTATTGACAGGAATTCAGGAAGTTGCTGGGAAATCTGCTAAAGTGTTATATGCCAAAGGAAGCAATCTTGATTATGATGAAACTTTTGAGACCAATGCAACGATGTTTGGCAAAACCTTAAACAGAGATAAACGTTCCAAAGAAGAAATGCTGGCCGAAGCTTTGAAAACTGCAAACCAAGCCGATGTCATTGTGGCAGCATTAGGAGAATCTGCAGAGATGAGTGGGGAAAGCAGCAGCCGAACCAATCTGGAAATTCCGCAGGCGCAGAAAGATTTATTGAATGAATTACTGAAAACAGGAAAGCCTGTAGTACTTGTTTTGTTTGATGGTCGACCATTAGTTCTAAATGATGAAAATGCTACCGTTCCAGCCATTTTGAATGTTTGGTTTGCTGGCAGTGAAGCTGGTTACGCCATCGCCGATGTTTTGTTTGGTGATGTTAATCCTTCAGGAAAATTAACGGCAACTTTTCCAAGAAGCGTTGGTCAGGTGCCGATTTATTATGCGCATAAAAATACAGGAAGACCTTTGGCTAACACTGAAGGTAAATTCGAAAAATTCAGGTCTAATTATTTAGATGAAAGAAACGAACCTTTATTCCCTTTTGGCTACGGATTAAGTTATACCAATTTTGAGTATTCAAACCCGAAAATTTCATCGGATAAAATGAATGCTGACGGAAAAGTAACTGTGAGTATAGAAGTTGCCAATACTGGAAATTATGATGGAAAAGAAACAGTTCAATTGTATATTAAAGATGTTGTAGGATCGGTAACAAGACCAGTTAGAGAACTTAAAGCATTCCAGAAAATAACTCTTAAAAAAGGAGAAAAACAAACCGTATCATTTGATATTACTATAGAAGATTTAAAATTCTATAATTCTGATTTAAAATTTGCTGCTGAACCTGGACAGTTTGAAGTTTTCGTTGGAGGAAACTCAAACGCAGATCATAAGGTAAGTTTTAATTTAGTTAATTAAGTTGGTTAGTAGTTTGGTCTGCCCTTCGTTTTTGGTTAGACGAAGGGCTTTTTTTTCAATTATTATTTAGGATAAAATATTTTAAATTCTTCCAAACTTGATTGTTTCAGATTGATTGCCGTGTGAGGATAATGTCATTAATAAGGCTTTAATTTATTCTCGCAGAGATGCGAACGCGCAAAGTTAAGATGGTTTTTTGAGTCTTAGTGTCTTTGCGAGAATATATTTGGACAAATTTTAGTTTCAAAAGAAAAATTATCTAAACCTTAAATCATTTAATATAAATAGAACAAAAATGAATAAACTGTATTCGATAACGCTTTTGTTTTTTTTGATTGGTTTTACAGCCAGTACAGAAGCTCAAAATAATGCTGTTGGCGGAAAAACAGACTGGTTTGATCCTAGTAAACCGGCTACAACTTATTGTAATCCGATTAATATTGGTTACAATTATACGACTCAAAATCACAATGGTATTCCAGAGTCCCGCCGTTCCAGTGCAGATCCTGTGATTATTACGTATAAAGGTGACTATTATTTATTTGCGACCAATCAGGCTGGATTTTTCTGGAGCAAAGACATGTCAGACTGGAAATTTGTTTATGGCAGTTTTCAGCGAAATCCAGGTGATGATGATCAGTGTGCGCCTGCTGCCTGGGTTGTCAATGATACTTTGTTTTATGTCGGTTCAACATGGAAAAAAGATCATCCAATCTGGAAAACAGCAGATCCAAAATCAGGACGATGGACAAGACATGTAAACACGGCAATGCTGCCAACATGGGATCCTGCAATTTTTCAGGATGATGATAAAAAAGTCTACATGTATTACGGTTCAAGCGGAAAACTGCCTCTTGTTGGTGTTGAGGTAGATTATAAAACTTGGCTTCCAAAAGGAAATCAGGCGGATTATGCAAAATTATATACCGCAACTGAAGTCGAAGATATTCAGAAACCGTATGGACAGGCAAAAGCAGTTGTAGGTCTAGATCCGGCAATGCATGGCTGGGAACGTTTTGGTCCTAATAATGATATGGAGCCAGCACCTTGGGGAAATTTTATTGAAGGTGCGTGGATGACCAAACACAATGGAAAATATTATATGCAGTATGGTGCTCCCGCAACTGAATTTAAAGGCTATGCCAATGGTGTTCATGTAGGAGATAATCCTTTGGGACCATTTATTTACCAAAAACATAATCCGATGTCGTATAAGCCTGGAGGTTTTGTAATTGGCGCCGGACACGGAAATACTTTTGCCGATAATTATGGGAATTACTGGAATACGGGAACTTGTAAAATTTCTATAAAAGACCGTTTCGAACGCAGAATTGATATGTTTCCCGCTGGATTTGACAAAGACGATGTTATGTATTCTATTACTTCGTATGGTGATTTTCCAATTGTGCTCCCCACAGGACAGCGTGACCAGACAAAAGGAGCTTCTTCGGGCTGGATGCTGCTTTCGTACAAAAAGCCAGCAACAGTTTCTTCTTCTGAGGAATGTAAAGACGTTGAAACACATAGAATGGATAATGGAGATAAAAAAGTATTTGAAAAAATCTGTTATGATGTATCTAATTTAACTGATGAAAATATCCAGACCTATTGGTCGGCAGCTACAGATAAAGCAGGTGAGTGGTTACAGCTGGATTTAGGCAGAAAGATGGAAATCAACGCACTGCAGATCAATTATGCCGATCATAAAGCTACTCAGTATAATAAAGCGATGGATGTTTATTATCAGTATAAAATCTATATGTCTGATGATGCACAAAACTGGACATTGGTAATTGATAAATCAAAAAACGATAAAGATGTTCCTCACGATTATGTAGAACTGACAAAATCGATTACCGCACGTTATATTAAAATGGTCAATATTCATAATGCTTCTGGTATGTTTGCAGTTTCGGATTTTAGAGTTTTTGGAAATGGATTGCTGGAAAAACCAAAGCCTGTCTCTGATTTTAAAGTAAAAAGAAATAAAACGGATTCCCGCAACGCTATCATTTCATGGAAAAAACAGACAGATGCCGTTGGTTATACTATTTATTATGGAATTGCCCCTGATAAATTATACACCAGTATTATGGTTTATGATGACAGTACTTATGATTTTAGAGGACTAGATAAAGGGACGCGTTATTATTTTTCGATTGAAGCTTTTAATGAAAATGGTATTGGATTAAAAAATAAGATTATTGAGATTAAATAATTTCTGATTTAGAGAAAAGTCTTGGAGAAATTCCTTTTGGTTGTTTAGAATTTTGTTTCTTTGCTTTAAGCCAGAAAATGATTTTTAATAACTTAAAAGAGGAATAATTACCATGAAAAAAACAATTCTTTTAACTGCTTTAGTTTTAAATGGGCTGATGTCATTTGCACAGTCAAATGATGAAAAAAACATTAAGCTATTTTATAAAAAAGCCTTAACCGAATCCAAATGTTATTCTTGGCTGAAGTATTTATCTAATGATATTGGAAGCCGTTTGTCTGGATCTTCCAATGCTGCAGCAGCTGTTGAATATACAAAATCACAATTAGAAGGACTTGGGCTTGATAAAGTTTATCTGCAGGAAGTAATGGTGCCTCATTGGGTACGCGGTGAAAAAGAAACTGCATACATTTTAGATAATAAAATTAAAACTGCTGTTCCAATATGTGCTTTAGGCGGTTCTATTGCAACGGCAAAGACTGGTCTTACTGCTGAGGTTATAGAAGTGCAGGGTATTAAAGATCTAGAGGCATTAGGAGATAAAATAAAAGGCAAAATTGTGTTTTTTAACAGACCGATGAATCCTGAAAATATTGAAACTTTTATGTCATATGGAGCATGTGTGGATCAAAGATTTGCCGGCGCAAAAGAAGCTGCAAAATTTGGTGCAGTAGGTGCAATCGTGCGTTCAATGAATCTACGTTTAGACGATTTTCCGCATACTGGAGCCCAAAGTTATGGTGACCTGCCAAAAGAAAAATACATTCCTACAGCAGCAATAAGTACAAACGGAGCTGAATTATTGAGTGAGTCATTAAAAAAAAATCCAGCATTAAAGTTTTATTTCAAACAATCATGCGAGACATTGCCTGATGTGTTGTCATATAACGTAATTGGAGAATTGACAGGAACAGAGCATCCAGAAAATATTATGGTTGTTGGCGGACATCTTGATTCTTGGGACTTGGCAGATGGCTCTCATGATGATGGTGCAGGAGTAGTGCAGAGTATGGAGGTAATCCGTACGCTTAAAAACATAAATTATAAGCCAAAAAACACCATTCGTGTAGTGCTGTTTATGAATGAAGAAAATGGCGGAAAAGGCGGTGCCAAATATGAAGAAGCGGCGAAGCAAAAGAATGAAAATCATATTTTCGCTCTAGAAAGTGATTCTGGCGGTTTTACTCCAAGAGGTTTTTCTATTGAGTCTGATGAGGCTAATGTGAAAAAGATACAGGGATTTAAAGAACTGTTTGAACCTTATTTGGTACATAGCTTTACAATTGGCCACGCTGGATCAGATATCGGGCATTTAACATCTAAAAAAATTGTCAAAGCAGGATTAAAGCCAGATTCTCAGCGTTATTTTGATTACCATCATGCTGCAAATGATAAGTTTGATGCAATTAATAAACGAGAGTTAGAACTTGGTGCAGCGACTATGACATCACTTATTTATTTGATAGATCAAAAAGGTATAGAATAATTTTAATGATTATAATTTAATGACAGCCTGCACAGAATTAATTCTTGCAGGTTTTTTGTTTAAAGTTACTATTAGAGATACTGGAATAGTTAATAATTGAAATACTAATTTTGTCATAAATAAATGTAAAAACCCAAATTTTTCAGACATACTTACTTTTTATTGCACAAAATAAATCCTATTTTAGCGTTCCATTAAAAGAATAAAAAGATGATTACTGAAGAGCAGTTTCAAAACGAACTGAAAGTATTGATTGCAAATGCTATTAGAGAAGATGTAGGATCTGGAGATTATAGTTCATTGGCCTGTATTCCAGAAAGTGCAATGGGCAAAGCCAAATTACTGGTGAAAGAAGACGGTATTATTGCCGGCGTAGCTTTTGCAAAAATGATATTTGAATATGTGGATCCAAATATGCAGATTGAAACCTTCATTCAGGATGGAACTCCAGTCAAAAAAGGTGACGTGGTTTTTCATGTTTCAGGAAGTTCGCAGTCGATTTTAAAGTCCGAGAGAGTGGTGCTGAATTCGATGCAGAGAATGAGTGCCATTGCTACCAAAACAAATAGTTATGTACAGCTGTTAGAAGGAACAGATACCAAAATATTGGATACAAGAAAAACCACTCCTGGATTTCGTGTTGCCGAGAAATGGGCAGTAACAATCGGAGGCGGAGAAAATCATCGTTTTGCTTTGTATGATATGGTAATGCTAAAGGATAATCACATTGATTTTGCAGGAGGAATTACATTGGCAATAGCCAAAACAAAAGCTTATTTAAAAGAAAATAACTTAGACTTAAAAATTATTGTAGAAGCCAGAGATCTTTCTGAAATTGAAGAAATTTTAAAAAGTGACGGCGTACACAGAATCTTGATTGATAATTTCAATTATGAAGATACCCGCACTGCTGTAGCTTTAATTGGTAACAAATGCCAAACGGAATCTTCTGGAAACATCAATGAAACAACAATGCGCAATTACGCAGAATGCGGTGTGAATTATATTTCTTCGGGTGCATTGACACATTCTGTTTATAATATGGATTTAAGTTTGAAAGCGATTTAGAGTTATGACGTTTAAGATCGAGGCAAAAATCGAAAAAATCCCAATTATCAGAAATCTGATGCATATCTTGAAAAAGATCAAAATGCCAGGTTTGGGAGGATTTTCTTTTTATGATTTATTAGAATTGTATTTTGAAGGAATCATCGATGGAGCATTTTCTTATCATGCCAGTGCGGTTGCTTTTAGCTTTTTTATGGCGCTGTTTCCATTTGCCTTATTTATTTTAAACTTAATACCTTACATTCCTATTGAAGGTTTTCAGGAGGATTTTCTACAATTTGTTAAGGAAGGAGTGCCTCCAAATACCTTTGATGCAATAGCTAATATTGTAAACGATATTCTTAATAACAGTCATACAGGATTAGTGTCTTCGGGATTTTTTCTATCTATTTTCCTGATGGCTAATGGTATAAATGGAATTCTTGGCGGATTCGAATCTTCCCGTCATGTTTTGGAAAAAAGAGGTTTTCTGAACCAGTATTTTGTTGCCTTAGGAATTTCATTACTGCTTTCTATTCTCTTGCTTTTAACAGTCGCAATTATTGTAGTTTTTGAGGTTTTAATTCAAAGTACAGCGATACAGGATGTGTTGAGTGACCGCATTCCGCTGATTATTTTAGGAAGATATATTTTTGTAATATTAATGATATTGATCACATCTTCTGTTTTATTGCGATACGGAACCAAGCAGTCACATAAACCGCCATTCATTAGTGTTGGCTCGGTTTTTACTACAGTGCTTATAGTTATTTCATCCTATTTTTTCGGAATCTGGGTGCTGCGGTTTTCAAAATATAATGAATTGTACGGTTCGATCGGGACATTGTTGATTATGATGTTTTATATCTGGATTAACTGTATGATTTTATTATTAGGGTTTGAATTGAATGCAACGATTCGTAAATTAAAAAAGAGCAGATCGGAGAATTAAAGTTGGAGTATAAGTGTTATTGTTTAAATGTAATTTTGTATTCTTGCGAAGAGTAATTCGAGGAGTTAATTTCGAATAATAAAATTTTTGCTTCAATAATTTAATAAAAAATGAAAAAAAGTATCGTATTTGGTTTGGTTTTGTGTTTTTTAATGATTTTTAATGCTCAGGGACAGACGGTTTTAGGAAAATGGAAAACTATCGATGACGAGACAGGTCAGGCCAAATCAATTGTTGAAATTTACGAAAAATCAGGAAAAATCTACGGAAAAATTATTGACATAATAAATTCGCAAAAGAGAAAAGACCTTTGCTTAAAATGTTCAGGTGAGGATAAAAATGCTCCAATTTTAGGATTGATAATTATAAAAGGCCTTGTGAAAGATGGAGATGAATATAATGACGGAAAAATTTTGGATCCTTTAAAAGGGGAAGAGTATAAATGTTTCATTACACTTGATGGAAAAGATAAACTAAAAGTTAGAGGTTTTATTGGTGTTTCTTTATTTGGAAGAACTCAATATTGGACGAGAGTTAAGAATTAATTTTAAATATATAGAATGCGAATAGCAACATCAATAATTGTATTCTTCAGCATACTGTCGCATAGTTTTGGACAAGCTAAAAATTCGCCATTGCAAATAAGTCATCTCACAGGTGACTTTTATGTTTATAAAACTTTTCATGACTATAAGGGAACTCTGATTTCTGCAAATGCAATGTATCTGGTTACAGATAAAGGTGTTGTTTTATTTGATGCTCCTTGGGATCCAGCCCAGTTTCAGCCTTTGTTGGATAGTATAAAATCAAGATATAAAAAAGAGGTTGTAATGTATTTTGCAACGCATTCTCATGAAGATCGTGCAGGTGGTTTTGAGTTTTACAGGAAAAAAGGAATCAAAACATATTCAATTAAAGCAACTGATGAAATTCTTAAAAAGGAGAATAAAATAAGAGCCGAATTTGTGATTCCGAATGACAGTATTTTTGAAGTAGGAGAATATAAATTTGAAGTGTATTTTCCTGGCAAGGGTCATGCCCCAGATAATATTGTAGTCTGGTTTGACAAAGAAAAAGTGCTTTATGGTGGATGTTTTGTTAAAAGCACTGAAGCAAAAGATTTAGGCTATTTGGGAGATGCTGATGTTAATGAGTGGGAAAACTCCATTAAAAAAGCACAATCAAAATTTAGAACTCCAAAATATAGTATTCCAGGACATGATGATTGGACAGATATAGAGTCTTTGAACCATACCCTGAAAATGGTTCAGGAATATAAAAATAAAAAAGTATCTGATAAATTAAATAAAAAGTAAATTTACAGACTATAAAATCTTTACATGCATTTCGTTGAAGTCATTTTGCCGCTTTCTCTTGCCAAGACTTTTACATACAGAGTTTCGGAAGCTGAGTTCCTTTTTATAAAAAAAGGAATGAGGGTCACAGTACCTTTCGGCAAAAATAAAATCTATACGGCTTTGGTTATTGAAATTCACAATAACACGCCAACTTCATACGAAGCCAAAGAGATTCATCAAATTTTAGATACTGCACCTTTAGTTACAGAATTTCAAATCAATCATTGGCTGTGGATTGCTGATTATTATATGTGTGCCATAGGTGATGTGTATCGCAATGCCATGCCAAGCGCCTTGTTATTGGAAAGTGAAACACTGATAACAAGTAAAAGTGATTCTATTGTTGATGAAACCCAGCTTTCCGATGATGAATATTTAATCTATGAAGCCTTACAGCAACAGAGTTCATTGAAGATTCAGGATATTATTTCGATTTTGAATAAGAAGAATATTTTTCCTGTTATTCAAAAACTGATTGATAAAAATGTTCTGGTGCTTCAGGAAGAACTGCAGGAAACATACAAGCCAAAATTGGTTCGATATGTGAGATTACATTCGAAATACGATTCTAATGACGGGTTAAAAGACCTGCTTGAAATTTTAAAAAGTGCCAATAAACAAAAGGAAATAGTTCTAAATTATTTCCAATTAAGCGCTTCTGAAAAAAAGCCGATTACCGTTAAAAAATTGATAGAAACTGCTCAATCTTCTCCCGCAATTGTAAAGGCATTGGTCGAAAAAGAAATTTTGGAAGAGTATTACCTGCAGGAAGACCGAATCAATTTTACTGGAAAAGGAAGAGAAGATGAACTGCAATTGAGTCCAGATCAGCAAAAAGCTTTTGAATCCATTAAAGAAAATTTTGCAGCAAAAGCAGTCTGTCTTTTACACGGAATTACTTCAAGCGGAAAAACAGAAATTTACATCAAGCTTATAGAAGAATATTTAGCAACAGGCAAGCAGGTGCTGTATTTGTTGCCGGAAATTGTTTTGACGGCTCAACTGGTTTACAGAATACGAACTCATTTTGGAAATAAAGTGGCTGTTTTTCATTCTAAATTTAATAATAATGAAAGAGTTGAGGTTTGGAATCAGGTTTTATTAAATGCGTCAAAAGCTCAGATTGTAATTGGAGCCAGATCGGCTTTGTTTTTGCCTTTTTATGATTTAGGATTTATAATTATTGACGAAGAACACGAACAAACTTTTAAACAGTCAGATCCTGCTCCTAGATTTCATGCCCGCGATTCGGCTATTGTTTTGGCCAATGCGCACAAGGCAAAAGTACTTTTAGGTTCGGCGACACCAAGTCTTGAAACGTATTATAATGCTAAATCGGGTAAGTTTGGATTTGTCGAAATAATGAAGCGTTTTGGAAATTCAAGTCTGCCTGAAGTTTTGCTGGTAGATTTGAAAGATAAGTATTTCCGAAAAAAAATGAACGGTCATTTTAGTGATCTTTTGATAGAAGAAATTACAACGTCTTTGTCTTTGGGGGAGCAGGTAATTTTGTTTCAAAACAGAAGGGGATATTCACCGATTATAGAATGCATTACCTGCGGACATATTCCTCATTGTCAGTCCTGCGATGTGAGTTTGACCTATCATAAACATAAAAATCAGCTCCGTTGCCATTATTGCGGATATTCTATTGCAAATCCAACGCATTGTCACGCCTGTCATAGTGTAGATTTAACGACCAAAGGCTTGGGAACTGAACAGATAGAACAGGAACTGATTACTATTTTTCCAAATGCCAAAATCGGAAGAATGGATCAGGATACAACGCGTGGGAAATTTGGTTTCGAAAAAATAATTGACAGCTTTAAGAATAGGGAGTTTGATATTTTGGTGGGTACTCAGATGCTTGCCAAAGGTCTGGATTTTGATAATGTAAATTTGGTTGGGATCATGAATGCAGATACGATGCTGTATCATCCGGATTTCAGGGCTTTCGAAAGAAGTTTCCAAATGATGACCCAAGTGGCGGGACGTGCCGGACGCTCTGATAAAAAAGGGAAAGTTATTATTCAGACGTATAACCCAAATCATAATACTATTCAGCAGGTTACCCACTCCAATTATATAGGAATGTATAATGAGCAATTGTATGACAGGCAGATATATAAGTATCCGCCATATTTCAGAATTATAAAACTGACTTTGAAACAACGCGATTTTGATAAACTAAAGGAAGGTGCTATGTGGCTGTACCAAGTCTTGAGTCAGAATCTAGTCATGCCAGTATTAGGTCCCGAAGAGCCTGCAATCAGCAGAATCCGAAATGAATATATAAGGACTATAATCATTAAAATTCCTCAAAATAATTCCATTGGAGGTACAAAAAAAACTATCCAGAAGATACTGAATAGTTTTGAGGCTGTTTCACAATACAGGTCTATTAAAGTAACCGTAAATGTGGATTTTTATTAAGGTATGGTTTTATGAATAAGCAAGAGCTTTTACTAGATCTTCTTTCTTATTTCTGCTCAAAGGAATTTTTGTAACTCCAATTTCAGCAAACTTGCTGTTGAAACGGTCAATTTTGTCAATATTTACAATATAAGATTTGTGTACCCTGATAAATTTGTCCTTTGATAAATCATTTTCAAAAGATTTCATTGTAGAAAGTACCAGATTGCTGTCATCTTCCGTCACTACTTTTACATAATCGCCAAAAGCTTCAATCCATTTGATTTTGGAAGTGAATATCTTTAGTTTTTTTAGATTACTTTTAATAAAAATATGCTCTCCTTCATCCTCTTTGTTTTCTTTTTTAAGAAGAAAGTGGTCAATTGCTCTGCGGACAGAAGCGTTAAAGCGTTCAATAGAAATTGGCTTTTGCAGATAATCAGTAGCATCATAATCAAATGCCTTCATTGCGTATTCTGCTTTTGAAGTAATGAAAATAATCTGAGGCTTGGTTTTTAAACCATCAAGAAAATCAAAACCGCTGATTACAGGCATTTCAATATCAAGAAATATCAAATCTACAGTATGAACGGTCATGCAGCTTTTGGCTTCAATTGCATTCGAAAAATCTCCGATTAGGTTTAAGTTGGTATGATTATTAACTAGTTTTGCAATAATCATTCTTTGTATTGAACTATCATCAACAACAACACAGTTTAGTTTCATAGTATTAAGTTTTTGATTCGGTGGAGTAAAAATAGTTTTTTTTTTCAATTAATTTTAAAAATTCAATTTTTTTTTCTCCGTTCATCGATTATAGTTAATTTGTGCTTGCTAGTTCGAAAAAAAAGATTACTTTTGCACCCAATTTAACAAATAAATAAATTTTTTATGAATCATTATGAAACTGTTTTCATTTTAAATCCCGTTTTATCTGAGGTTCAGGTAAAGGAAACAGTAAGCAAATTTGAAGATTTTCTTACTAGTAGAGGAGCTGAAATGGTATCTAAAGAAGACTGGGGTCTTAAAAAGATGGCTTACGAAATCCAAAACAAGAAAAGCGGATTTTATCATTTATTCGAATTCAAAGTTGCTGGAGAAGTTCTTGTTGCTTTTGAAACTGAATTCAGACGTGACGAAAGAGTTATGCGTTTCTTAACTGTAAGTCTTGACAAACATGCTATCTCTTGGGCTGAAAGAAGAAGAGCAAAACTTAAATCTCAAAAAGCTTAATTATCATGGCAACATTACAACAATCTGCTTCAGGAAAAAAAGACGGGGATATCAGATATCTTACGCCTTTGAACATAGAAACGAACAAAACTAAAAAGTATTGCCGTTTCAAAAAATCAGGTATCAAATATATCGATTATAAAGATGCTGATTTCTTATTGAAATTCGTTAATGAGCAAGGAAAAATTCTTCCTCGCCGTTTAACAGGAACTTCATTAAAATACCAAAGAAAAGTGTCTGTAGCTGTAAAAAGAGCTCGTCACTTAGCTTTAATGCCATACGTGGCCGATTTATTAAAATAATTAAAAATTAATAGTTGTTGGTTTTCATTATAATGGAACCTAACTTCTCAAACAAAGGACAACAACATGGAACTTATTTTAAGAAAAGACGTTCAGAATTTAGGATTTAAAGATGATGTAGTAACTGTAAAAAACGGATACGGTCGTAACTTTTTAATCCCACAAGGATTTGCTCATTTAGCTACTTCTTCTGCAAAGAAAGTATTGGCTGAAAACCTTAAACAAAGAGCTCACAAAGAAGCTAAAATCGTTGCTGATGCAAAAGCATTAGCTGAAGCTTTGAAAGCTATCGAAATTAAAATTTCTGCAAAAGCAGGTGGTGAAAAATTATTTGGATCTATCACAAACATTGATATCGCTGCAGCTTTAGCTAACGCAGGTCAAGAAATTGATAGAAAGTTTATCACTTCCGGTATTGTTAAACGTACTGGTAAATATACTGCTTCTGTAAGATTACACAGAGATGTAATCGTTGAATTAGCATATGAAATTGTTGCTGAAAAAGCATAATTTTTAAATGTATATATTGAAATCCCGATGAAAGTCGGGATTTTTTTGTTTGATGTCATTGCGAGGAACGAAGCAATCTCATCTTTAATTCTTAATAAATAGGAACGAGATTGCTTCGTTTCTCGCAATGACTATGAAATACACGAGACTTACAAAAGAACAATTTGAAGAGTTAACGCAGGAGTTTACTAATTTTTTAGCGGCTCAGGCAATTGATAAGGCTGAATGGGATCAAATCAAAACGGATAAACCAGAAGTTGCTGAGCAGGAACTGGATGTTTTTTCAGATTTGGTTTGGGAAGGCGTTTTGACCAGGGCAACTTATTTGGAGTTTTTCTCTAAAAATCATATTTTCTTGTTTCATTGTTTTGATACCTATGTAAAATCAATTGTTTTAAAATCTTTGGTTCCTGATGTAGATTTCTTGACCAAAGAAGGTTTGCAGTGGTTGAGTGATAATATGTTCACGGAAACTATCGAAATGAAAGTAGGTAGAAAAGAATTTACTGAAGAACGTAATCTTTCTATTTTTCAATTAATTCAGCAGGGATCTATTTTGAGTGACGGACAATTATATAATCAAATTAATACAATTATTGAATCATAAATTTGATTTTTAAACTTTAAAATGGTTATTTTGGTAGATTATTAAATCGACTAGAATAGCCATTTTTTTTGTTTATGAATATACAGGATACCATTCAAACGCTCAGGGAAGAACTCAATCTTCACAATCATAATTATTATGTGCTGGATAATCCAACATTATCTGATTATGAGTTTGATATGAAATTAAAACAACTTCAGGATTTAGAAAATAAACATCCTGAATTTTTTGACGAAAACTCGCCAACACAGAGAATTGGAGGTGCAATTACTAAAAATTTTAAGACTGTAAAACACGAACATAGAATGTATTCTTTGGATAACTCGTATTCTAAAGAAGATTTGCTTGATTGGGAAAATCGAGTCCAAAAAGTTTTGGGAAATGTTCCGCTTGAATATACATGCGAACTAAAATATGATGGAGCTTCAATCAGTATTACTTATGAAAATGGAAAATTAAAGCGTGCTGTTACCCGAGGCGACGGTTTTCAGGGAGATGATGTTACCAATAATATTAAAACTATTAAAGCGATTCCTTTGCAGTTGAAAGGTGAAGGATATCCTTCTAAATTTGATATTCGTGGTGAAATTATTTTACCATTGGCTGAATTTGAAAAGATGAATCAAGAACTGATAGAAATTGGCGAAACTCCTTATTCTAACCCGAGAAATACTGCTTCTGGAAGTTTAAAATTACAAGATAGTGCTGAAGTTGATAAAAGACGATTAAGTTGTTTGTTGTATTTTTTAGCTGGAGCTAGTAATATGTGCTGGTCTTCTCAACATGAAGCTTTAGAATGTGCTAAAAATTGGGGGTTTAAAGTTCCTGATAAAGAGAAGTATCAGTATAAATTTGCTTCTGGAATGGAGGAGGTTTTTGAGTTTATAGATTATTGGGATACTCATCGTCATAATTTACCGTATGAAACGGATGGAGTTGTAATAAAAGTTGATAAATGTTATTATCAAGATGAATTAGGCTATACTGCAAAATCTCCACGCTGGGCCATTGCTTATAAATTTAAGTCAGAACAAGTTTCAACAAAATTAAATTCCATTTCTTACCAAGTGGGTAGAACTGGTTCCATTACGCCAGTTGCGAATCTTGAGCCGGTACAATTGGCAGGGACAATTGTAAAGCGTGCTTCACTGCACAATGCAGATCAAATTGAAAAATTAGACATCAGAATAAATGATACTGTTTTTGTAGAAAAAGGCGGAGAAATTATTCCGAAAATTATTGCGGTAGATTTAGATATGCGCCCAGGAAATTCAGAAGCTACAAAATACATCACCCATTGCCCGGAATGCGAAACTGAGTTGGTTCGCAGTGAAGGAGAAGCGAATCATTACTGCCCTAATTTTTATGGCTGTCCTCCGCAGATTATTGGAAGAATTCAGCATTATATTTCGCGAAAAGCGATGGATATTGAAGGTCTTGGAGGCGAAACGGTTGCCTTGCTTTATAAAAATGATTTAGTTCATAACTATGCTGATCTGTATGAATTAAAAGTTGATGATATTCTGCATTTAGAGCGAATGGCACAAAAATCGGCTGAGAATCTGGTGAATGGTGTTGAAAAATCAAAGGAAATACCGTTTGAGAGTGTTTTATTTGCACTCGGAATACGTTTTGTTGGAGAAACGGTTGCCAAGAAACTGGCGAAGCATTATAAAAGTATTGATGCATTACAGCAGGCGACCCTTATGGATTTGATTCTGGTTGATGAAATTGGCGAACGAATTGCCAAAAGTGTAATCGAGTTTTTTGAGAACGAAGAGAACAAAAAAATAATTGAACGATTAAAAAGTTATGGCGTGCAATTTGAGATTGTCGAAAAGGTAAATCCAAATGCGACTGAGAAATTCCTAGGAAAGATATTCGTGGTTTCGGGTGTTTTTTCGACTTATTCAAGAGACGAACTTAAAAAGGTTATTGAAGATAATGGAGGAAAAGTGGGAAGCTCTATATCGGCCAAAACTGATTTTGTTGTTGCCGGGGATAATATGGGGCCTGCTAAGCTGGAGAAAGCAACTAAGTTAAACGTTTCAATAATTTCAGAAGATAAATTTATAGAAATGATAAATGAAAGTTAGTACTCCGTCACTGATATTGTATTTTGTAACTTCAGCATTGGTTATACTGTTTAAGTTATTGGATTGTGAAGGTTTAGTTTTGTGTGGTAAATCAATTATAGTCCCCTCTTTGTTTATTTATTATTTTGTGTCTAATAATTACAGGATTACTTTTGTTAAAGGACTGATATTTTTGCTGCTTTTTCTTAGAGATGTTTTTGTTACGCTTAATATCAGTGAATCTGCAATGGGGTCTTTTTTATGTGTCTTGGCTGTTTATGTTTTGCTTTTGTATTTAGCGCAAAAAGAATTTAAATATTTGAAGTTTAGTTATAAAGACAGTTTTTCTGTCTCTATTTTGATTATTGGAATTAGTGTTATTTGTTATTCCGTTTTAAACTTAGAACTCGAAAATTTAGAACTTGATTTTTCATTGTATGTTTTTTTTGGAATAATTTTGAGTGTTTTGAGTATTATTTCAATCATAAACTATATCAAAATTGGGAGTTATGCTTTCTTTAATAGCATGTTAATGTGTATTTGTTTTATAATTACGGATATTTTTTTTATTATATATAAATTTTATTTTTTTAATTATGTCTTTACTTTTGTTAGTTTAATTACTCAGTTTTTTTCGTATTTCTTTATGGCAAGCTATTTATTAGAGAAAGATAAAGGAATTGAAGAATTAAACGGCTATTGATTTTCTTTGTTAATGGAAATGAAATAATCAATTCGTCCTGGATTGATTCCGTCTTTATTTCCTCATTTGCCAAAATTCTTTTTATTGCTGATTTTTATTGCATATGGTGAAGTAAAAAGCAGATGATTTCGTTGCTTAATTTTTTCAGAGTGCTTGAAATAATAAAAAACAATGTTAAGAATATAACAAAAAGTTTTAAAAAACCACTGTAGTTTTTTAAATTTACCATCTTAAATTGACTTAAATAATTAAATTTGTAATCTTGTAAAAGTGCTATGATTTTAAATTATATAAAGAGCTTTTTATTGAAAAAAACCTTAAAAAAGCGGCTGCTGAATGTTAAAGAAGAATCTTTAAGTTCGCCAGCAGTTAGAGTTGGTTTAATTGTAGATGAAAGCCATTTTTTAGAAACTGATGCATTAAAGCAGGAAATTATTCAAAACGGAATTGTTGAGGATAATATCAAAATTATTGTCTATCGCGATAGTTTGAAAAACAAAGAAGTATATTCTTATTCAATATTTAGTTTGAAAGATCTAAATATAAAATGCGAATTTACAGATAAGGGAATTAATGAATTTATTTCAGATGAATTTGATTTATTAATTAGTTATTATAATGAGGAAAAGCCATTTTTACTGCTTTTAACGAATAATTCTAAAGCAAAATTTAAGGCTGGTTTTTCGACTGTAGATAAAAGGCTGAATCATTTGCTGGTAAATATAGCACCGGAAAATTATAAAGGTTTTACTGAGGAGTTATTTCGATACTTAAAAATATTAAACAAAATATAATTTAAATTATGCAATCATTAATAGGAACAGGAGTTGCCTTAGTAACACCGTTTAAAAACGATTTTACCATTGATGTAGAAGCTTTAAAATCAATTGTTAACTTTTCAATATACGGTGGGATTGAATATCTTGTTGTGCTTGGTACTACTGCCGAAAATGCTACATTGTCAGCAGAAGAAAAAGAACTTGTTATAGCTACGGTAATTGAAGTGAATGCAGGCAGATTGCCGTTAGTTCTAGGGGTAGGAGGGAATAATACATTAAAGGTTGTTGAGGAACTGCGTACAAGAGATTTATCTGCTTTTGAGGCTGTTTTATCTGTTTCACCATATTATAATAAGCCAAGTCAGGAAGGTATATATCAGCATTTCAAGGCCGTTTCTGAAGCCTCTCCGATTCCTGTGATTTTATACAATGTGCCGGGAAGGACTTCCAGCAATATGCTTCCGTCAACTGTTATTAGATTGGCAAATGATTTCGAAAATATTGTTGCTATAAAAGAAGCAGCTGGAGATATCGTTCAGGCGATGCAGCTTATAAAAGATAAACCTAAAGATTTCTTAGTGATTTCAGGGGATGATATGATTGCGCTTCCAATTGTTTTGGCGGGCGGATCAGGAGTTATTTCTGTTATCGGACAAGGCTTCCCGAAAGAATTTTCCGAAATGATCCGATTAGGACTGAATAGAAAAGTTGATGACGCTTATAAACTTCAGTATTTATTAGCTGACTGTATAGATATGATTTTTGAGCAGGGGAATCCAGCTGGAATCAAAGAAGTATTTAAAATTCTCGGTCTTTCAGAGAATGTACTGCGTTTGCCATTAGTTCCTGTAGATGAATCACTTTCTGGCAGACTGGAGCTTTTTGTGAAAAAAATGGTAAAAAATTCTTAAAATCTGCTCCGTTTTTTTAACTAAAGAAATATTTTGTAATAGCTAAATTAATAACTAAATTTGCCACCTAACTTTGGTGGCTTTTACTGCGTATATACTAAGCAATAAAATTAAAATCAGTGAATGAAATGAAAAAAATAATATCTGTATTGCTTGTTGTTTTGTTTTTTAGTTCTTGTGGTGAGTATCAACAGGCCTTAAAAAAAGAAGACGTAGCTCTAAAGTTTGATGTAGGAACAAAAATGTATGATGCAGGTAAATATTCAAAAGCAATACGTCTTTTTGAGCAGCTGGCACCATCTTACAGAGGAAAACCGCAAGGTGAAAAGCTTTTTTATATGTATGCGCAGTCTTTATATAAAACAAAGCAGTATTATTTAGCAGGATATCAGTATGACAGTTTTAATTCAGGGTATCCAAAGAGTGAAAAAGCTGAAGAGTGTTCTTTTTTAGGAGCTAAAAGTTATGCAATGCTTTCTCCGGTTTACACTATAGATCAGACAGATACTTTTAAAGCAATTGAAAAGATTCAGGGATTTATTGACCGTTATCCTAATTCACAATATGCAGCTGAAGCAAATGCAATATCAAAAAAGCTGAATGAAAAGATTGAGCGTAAAGTGTATGAAAATGCATATGAATATTATAAGATTTCTAATTACAAATCAGCGTTAATTGCTTTTGATAATTTTATTGCAGATTATCCAGGTACTTCTTATAAAGAAAAGGCATTGTATTATAAATTAGATGCAGCTTATTTATTGGCAATAAACAGTGTTATTATAAAGAAACAGGACAGATTGGTTACAGCAAAAAACTGTTATAACAATCTGATTAAATTCAAACCAACTACTGAATACAAAAGCAAAGCAGACGAAAAGTTAGCCGAGATTGATGTTGAATTACAAAAATTTAATAAATAAATAAAGTCATGGATTTAAAAAAGACAAATGCTCCGGTAAATACAATAACTTACAACAAAACAGTTATTGAAGAACCTACTGGAAATGTGTATGAGGCGATAACAATTATGGCTAAAAGAGCAAATCAGATTAATTCTGAAATTAAAAAAGAATTGACTGAGAAATTAGAGGAATTTGCTACTTACAATGATAGTTTAGAAGAAGTTTTTGAAAATAAAGAGCAAATTGAAGTTTCAAAATTTTACGAAAAACTGCCAAAACCACACGCTTTAGCTGTTCAGGAATGGTTAGATGGCAAAATTTATCACAGAGATTCAAATAAATAATATATACTAATGTCAGTTTTAAGCGGAAAAAAGATTTTGCTGGGTATTACTGGTGGAATTGCTGCTTATAAAACGGCTTCATTAGTTAGACTCTTCATAAAAGCAGGTGCACATGTCCAAGTGATAATGACACCTGCTTCTAAGGATTTTATAACTCCTCTTACCTTATCTACCTTATCTAAAAACCCTGTTTTTTCGGAATTTTATAATTCAGATGAAAAAAATGAACAGTGGAATAATCACGTAGAATTAGGTCTTTGGGCTGATATTATGGTTATTGCGCCAGCTACTGCCAATACGTTATCAAAAATGGCAAACGGATTATGTGATAATCTCTTACTTGCCTGTTACTTATCTGCTAAATGTCCTATTTATTTTGCACCAGCAATGGATTTGGATATGTATATTCATCCTTCTACTGCTGAAAGTTTTGCAGCATTAAAAGCTTTTGGAAATACAATGATTCCTGCCGAGAATGGGGAATTAGCCAGTGGTTTATCTGGTGAAGGCCGAATGGCAGAACCTGAAAACATTGTGTCGTTTTTAGAAGCTGATCTTGAAAGTAAACTGCCTTTAAAAGGAAAAAAAATACTCATTACTGCCGGACCCACATACGAAGCGATCGATCCTGTGCGTTTTATTGGAAACCATTCTTCAGGAAAGATGGGATTTGATATTGCTCAGAGCGCTGCAAATTTAGGTGCATCAGTAATATTGATTTCGGGGCCTACACATTGCTGGATTAATAATCCTTTGGTTCAAGTTGTTCGAGTGGTTTCTGCTCAGGAAATGTATGATGCATGCCATTTGTACTATCAGGACATAGATGTTGCTGTTGCTGCAGCCGCAGTTGCTGATTATAAACCCAAAAATATAGCAAATCAGAAAATAAAAAAGGCTGCTGATGATTTTACAATAGAGCTTGAAAAAACCAAAGATATTTTAGCTTCATTTGGTGAATTCAAGAAAAAACAATTTCTAATTGGTTTTGCTTTAGAAACAGAAAATGAAATTGAGAATGCTAAAGCAAAAATTCAGAAAAAAAACTTAGATTTGATAGTTTTAAATTCGTTGCAGGATGAAGGAGCTGGTTTTGGTAAACCCACTAATAAAGTGACTTTTATCGATAAAGATTTTCATATTGAACCTTTAGAATTAAAATCTAAAGAAGCTGTAGCTGATGATATTTTGAATAAAGTAATAGCACATTTTTATGATTAGATTTGTATTATTTTTATTTTTGGGGTGCGGCTTTATTCAGGCCCAGCAGCTGAATTGTACAGTAACGTTAAATACCCAGAAAATAAGTAATTCAAATCAGCAGGTTTTTAAGACTTTACAGACTGCCATAAATGAATTTGTAAATAAAACTGATTGGACAGGGCAGGCACTTCCGCAGAAAGAAAAGATAAACTGTTCAATGTATATTACGATTTCCAGTTACGGTTCAGATCAGTTTGTTGCAAATATTCAGGTACAGTCTTCAAGAAATATTTATAATTCTACTTATTCATCTCCGGTGTTGAATATAAATGATAAAGATTTTACTTTTAATTATACCGAATTTGAAAATTTGAATTTTATACCTACAAGTTACAGTTCTAATTTGGTTTCAGTTTTATCGTTTTATTCGTATATAATATTAGGAATGGATGCTGATACTTTTGTTCCTTTCATTGGTGACCGTTACTTTAAAGAAGCACTTAACATTGCTAATTTGGCACAGCAAGGAGGTTATAAAGGCTGGAATCAGTCGGATGGTGCAACTAGCCGGTATTTTTTGATTTATGATTTATTATCTCCTACTTATGCTGATATCAGACAGTCTAGCTCACAATATTATTCTGGATTAGATATAATGAGCCAAGATCTAAAAAAGGCTAAAGAAACTATTAAAGGTTCTCTAATCAACTTGGCCAAGCTGAATGAAACCAAACCCAATTCTTATTTACTGCGTATTTTTATGGATTCAAAATCAGATGAGATTGTATCTGTTTTTACAGGAGGACCGAGTATTACCATCACAGATATGGTAGATAGTTTAAACAGAACCTCTCCATCAAATTCAAATAAATGGCAGTCATTAAAATATTAGTCATTTTGTAATTTCTTTTTCAAATAACCATCTTTACTTATAAATTTAATTAATGATAACTTCACTAGCTATAAAAAACTATGCGTTAATTGAGAAATTAACAATCGATTTTTCGAAAGGTTTTTCGATAATTACTGGAGAAACGGGTGCTGGTAAATCGATAATATTAGGCGCTTTAGGTTTGGCTTTAGGAAAACGTGCCGATTTAACTTCGCTCAAAAATAAAGAAGAAAAATGTGTGATTGAAGCTCATTTTGAAATATCCAAATACAATCTGCGTCCTTTTTTTGATGCAAATGATTTGGATTATGAAGATGATACTATTATCCGCAGAGAAATTCTGCCATCAGGAAAATCAAGAGCTTTTGTAAATGACAGCCCTGTTAATCTGCAGGAACTGCAGGAACTTGGTTTGTATTTAATAGATATTCATTCGCAGCAGCAAACTCAGGAATTGTCTGATGAAGCGGTACAATTTCAAATTATTGACGCAATTGCAAATAATTTGGAAATAATCAATTCATATCAATCAGAATTAAAAAAGTATAAAGCTGATAAAAGCAAGTTAAATGCTTTGATTAAAAGAAAAACCGAAGCATCAAAAGAACAGGAATACAATACTTTTCTTTTGGAGGAACTCGCAGGAGCTAAATTAAAGTCTGGTGAGCAGGAAGTTCTCGAAGAAAATTTTGAACAGCTGAATAATGTTGAGATTATCAAAGAATCGCTTGATAAATCTTTAGCTATTGCTAATGAAGAACAGATTGGAGTTCTGCATAATTTGAATGAAATAAAAAATACAATTCATAAAATGGCTCCTTTTTCTGCAGATTACAGCTTGCTGTATGAAAGGATTTCTAGTCTGAAAATTGAATTTGAAGATATAGCTGTTGAATTAAACAGTCATTCTGAAAAATTAATCAATGATCCAGAGCAATTAAGCCTGATTAGTCAAAAACTGCAGCTGATTTATAATCTGCAGAAAAAGCATCAGGTTACTACAGTTGATGAGTTAATTGCAGTTCAGAATACTCTGGAAAATTCAGTATTGGAACTGGGAAACATTGATGACGAAATTGCAAGATTAACTGTTTTAATTGACGATGCGACAAAGAATCTGGATCAAATATGTGAAACTATACATAAAAATAGGGTAGATGCTATTCCTGTTTTATCACAAAAACTGGTTGCTATTTTAGAAACGCTGGGTATGCCAAATGTGCGTTTTAATATGGAAATAACCAGTACTCCGACTTATTTTGAAAATGGTAAAGATGAACTGCAGTTTTTAATTTCGGCCAATAAAGGAACTGATTTTGGGCTGTTAAAAAAAGTGGCTTCAGGAGGTGAAATGTCAAGGATTATGCTGGCGGTTAAAGCAATTTTGGCGCAATATTCAAAACTGCCGACTTTGATTTTTGATGAAATCGACACGGGAGTTTCTGGGGAAATTGCCAATAAAATGGGGGAGATTATGAAAGAAATGAGTACGCAGATGCAAATATTTGCGATCACCCATCTGCCTCAGATAGCTGCTAAGGGAACAGAACATTTCAAAGTATTTAAATCTACTGTTGGTGAAGATACTCTTTCAGAATTGAAATTACTGACTGACGAGGAAAGAGTAGTGGAAATTGCACAAATGCTGTCAGGAACTGTCATTTCGGATTCTGCCTTAAATCATGCAAAAGCCTTGTTGAACTAAATAATTGGGCTATATTTGCCAATTAAATTTAAAAAAATAAGAACATTCAATCAATTTAAAGTATTGCAATATAAATTAACGTAAGAGTATTATGATTATAGAACCAAGAATGAGAGGATTTATTTGTTTAACTGCCCAGCCGAAGGGGAGCGAACAAAGCGTCAAAAATCAAATTGAATATGTAAAATCAAAAGGAGCTATAGCTGGAGCTAAGAAAGTATTGGTTGTAGGAGCTTCAACTGGTTTTGGTCTGGCTTCTAGAATAACCAGCGCTTTTGGTTCTGATGCTGCTACAATTGGTGTGTTTTTTGAAAAAGAACCTGCAGAAGGAAAGACTGCTTCTCCAGGCTGGTACAATTCAGCTGCTTTTGAAAATGAAGCTCATAAAGCTGGTTTGTATGCAAAAAGTATCAATGGTGATGCTTTTTCGAATGAAGTAAAAAGACAGACATTAGATCTTATTAAAGCTGATTTGGGTCAGGTTGATTTAATTATATATAGTCTTGCTTCGCCAGTACGTTTAAATCCAAATACAGGAGTTTTGCACCGTTCGGTTTTGAAACCAATCGGAAGTACTTTTACAAACAAAACAGTAGATTTTCATACAGGAAAAGTTTCAGATGTTTCTATTGAGCCATGTAATGAAGAAGATATTGCTAATACAGTTGCTGTTATGGGAGGTGAAGACTGGGTTATGTGGATTGAAGCTTTGAAAGCTGAAAATCTATTAGCTGAAGGAGCTGTAACTGTCGCTTATTCATATATTGGGCCATCATTGACTGAAGCTGTTTACAGAAAAGGAACAATTGGCCGTGCCAAAGATCACTTAGAAGCAACAGCATTTACAATTTCAGACAGTTTAGCAGATATTAACGGAAAAGCGTATGTTTCAGTAAACAAAGCGCTGGTAACTCAAGCTAGTTCTGCAATTCCGGTAATTCCACTGTATATTTCTTTATTGTATAAAATAATGAAGGAAAAAGGTATTCACGAAGGGTGTATCGAGCAGATTCAGCGTTTGTATCAGCAAAGACTATATACTGGAGAGCCAATGATTACTGATGAAAAAGGCAGAATTCGTATCGATGATTGGGAAATGCGTGAGGATGTTCAGTCACAAGTGGCTGCGCTTTGGGAGCAGGCAACAACTGATAATCTTGCCGAAATTGGAGATTTAGAAGGATACAGAAATGATTTCTATAACTTATTTGGGTTTGGTTTTGATGGAGTAGATTATAAAGCAGACACGAACGAATTAGTTAAGATTCCAAGTATATCTTAATTAGTAAATCAAATTTTATAATTTTTGAAACACCTTATAGCTTGGTTTAAAATCAAGGAAATAAGGTGTTTTTTTATAACTTTATTTTAAAAAATATGTACAATTTATTAAAAGGTAAAAGAGGAATCATTTTTGGTGCTTTGGATGAAAATTCAATCGCTTGGAAAACAGCAGAACGCATTCATGATGAAGGAGGTATTTTTGTTTTGACAAATGCTCCAGCTGCAATGCGGTTGGGAACTATCGATGTGCTGGGAGACAAAATAGGTTGTCAGATTATACCTTGCGATGCAGCATCTGTTCAAGATTTGGAAATTTTGGTCGATAAGGCAGTTGAAATTTTAGGCGGTAAAATAGATTTTGTACTGCATTCTATAGGGATGTCTGTTAATGTTCGAAAAGGAAATCATTATACAAATCAGAATTATGAATTTACAGAAAAAGGCTGGAATGTTTCAGCGGTTTCTTTTCATAAACTAATGCAGGTTTTGTATAAAAAAGATGCTATGAATGAGTGGGGAAGCATCATTGCTTTGTCTTATATGGCTGCACAGCGCGTTTTTCCGGATTACAATGATATGGCTGATAATAAAGCATTTTTAGAATCTGTTGCCAGAAGTTTTGGGTATTTCTTTGGAAGAGATAAAAAAGTACGGGTAAATACTATTTCTCAGTCTCCTACAGCGACTAGGGCAGGTCAGGGAGTTAAAGGATTTGGAGGTTTTATTGCATTTGCAGATAAAATGTCTCCTTTAGGCAATGCTACTGCTGCCGAGTGTGCAGATTATATAGTAGTAATGTTTTCGGATTTGACCCGAAAAGTGACTTTACAAAATTTACTGCATGACGGCGGCTTCTCTAATATGGGGGTAAGTCAGGAAGTAATGGAAATGTTTGAATAGTCTAAAGAAGACGTTTGTTATATAAAACCATCATTTTTTATGATGGTTTTTTTATTTAGAAAGAAGTACCTTTGCCGAAATTTAATAAAAAAAATAACTCACTACTATTATGTTGTTTTCATTGATCATTCCTGTTTATAATCGTCCTGATGAAGTTGATGAATTATTAGAAAGTTTAGCAAAATCAACTTATGATCAAATATTCGAAATTGTACTAATCGAGGATGGTTCTACAATCCGATGTCAGGATGTGGCTCAAAAATATGGTGACAAACTTGATATTTCCTATTACTATAAAGAAAATTCAGGCCCAGGGGATTCCAGAAATTACGGAATGGAGAAGGCGAGGGGAGACTATTTTTTAATTTTTGACTCCGATTGCATTATTCCAAGTAATTATCTGAATGAAGTTGAAAAAGCTCTGCAGGAAGATTATGTGGATTGTTTTGGCGGTCCCGATAAAGCGTTAGACAGTTTTTCAGATATCCAAAAAGCTATTAATTTCACGATGACTTCTTTTTTAACCACAGGAGGTATCAGAGGAGGTTCTGAAAAAATCGGAAAGTTTCAGCCAAGGAGTTTTAATATGGGGTTATCTAATAAAGCATTCAAAGCTTCCGGCGGTTTCGGGAATATTCATCCCGGCGAAGATCCTGATTTGTCTATCCGCTTATGGGAAATGGGTTATGAAACAAGACTTTTTGCAAATGCATTCGTATATCATAAGAGAAGAATCGATTGGGATAAATTTACTGTTCAGGTAAGTAAATTTGGTAAAGCCCGACCAATACTCAATAGTTGGTATCCTCAATACAATAAATTAACTTTTTTCTTTCCAACGTTTTTTATAATAGGATTTTTTGTATCTTTAATACTGTTGGTTTTTAATCAAGATATTCTTCTTAAAATTTATTTTTGTTATTTCTTGGCATTGTTTTTGTTATCTTCTATACAGAATAAGAGTATTAAAATAGGTTATTTGTCGTTAATTGCAGTTTGGAAACAGTTTTATGGTTACGGACTTGGTTTTTTAAAATCGTATATTAAAGTTATTATATTAAAGCAAGATCCGAAAACAGCTTTTCCTGAATTGTTTTTTAAAGTATAGCATGGTAAAGATAATTGGTTTGACAGGAGGTATTGGAAGCGGAAAAACTACCGTTGCCAATGAGTTTGCTTCACATGGAATACCAGTTTACATAACAGATCAGGAAGCAAAAAAAATAATGCAGTCGGATACTGTTTTAAATCAGGTTCGGGCAGAATTTGGAGATGCTGTTTTTGAGAACGGCCTGCTGATTAGAGAAAGATTATCTGAAATTGTTTTTAATGATTCTGATCGTTTAGCAAAACTTAACAGCATAGTTCATCCCGCCGTTAGGCAGCATTTTAAGCAATGGACATTTGAACATCAGAATGAACCGTTTATTATTTATGAGAGTGCAATTTTATTTGAAAGCGGCAGTTATAAAGAGTGTGATTTCATTATAAATGTAGTTGCCCCTCTAGAAATTAGGATTAAAAGAGTTATTGCCAGAGATAAAACTACACGCGAAAAAGTTTTAGAAAGGATAAAAAATCAGTGGAACGATGAAGAAAAATCATCAAAAAGTGATTTTATTATTGAAAACACCAGTATCGAGGCATTAAAGTTAGAAATTGTTAAAATTCTTAAATTTTTAAGAATTAAACAAACGAACTCTTAAATGTTAATCTTTGGTTAATGCATTATTTAGTATATTGTTAAAATATTAATTTTGCTTGAATGAATAAACTGTTTTTTAGATTGCTTGTAATGCTAATGAGTCTTTCCCTGATCGGGATAATTCTTGTGCAGGTGTATTGGTTTAATACCTCATTTCGAAATAATGATGAACAATTTAAATTCCATGTTAAACAGGTTTTAGGGAATGTCGCTCAAAAATTGGAGCAGCATGAACTCTATAGCTTTTATAATAAAATCAATAAAAAGATAGACAGTACAGGAATTGCGCCGAAAGAGGAGGATTTAATGGAGTTTTATTATGTTCAAAAAAATCCAAAAACAAATCAGACTATAGTATATTCTAATAACGTTAAATCAAAACAGTATAATATTACTTTACCCTCATTTGATAAAAAATTTGATAATAACAATAAATTTAAAAGCTTTAGTTCTAGTAGAATAACAGAGGTTTACAATAACAGTTCCATTGATAATTCTGCAGTTAATCAAAGTTTGGTTCCTGATGTTAAAAGTGTAAAGGTTGGGAATTTAGGCATTTTAGATAAATTTATTTTCGAAATTTCAAATAAGGATATTTTATCAGCGATGCCTCTTGAAGACAGGGTAACTAATGAGGAACTTGATAAATTAATCAGAAAGGAATTAGAAGAATATGGTGTAAAAACCAAATTTGAGTTTGGAATTTTAAGCAATGGAATAGTTACCAAAATAAAATCGGATAATTTTGTCTACGATAAAGCTATAACTTATTCTATACCAGTATTTACTGATAATGAAGGGAATGAAAAATATAAATTATATGTATCGTTTCCGCACAAAAAGAAGTTCCTGCTGTCACAATTGGTAAGTATTACAATATTGTCTATAATTTTTACTTTAATCATTATTATTGCTTATACATCAGCTTTAAATCAGTTAATACGTCAAAGACAGATTTCTGAAATCAAAAATGATTTCATTAATAATATGACGCATGAATTTAAAACACCAATTGCAACGATAAATTTAGCTTTGGATGCTATCCGAAATCCTAAAATTATTGAAGACAAAGACAAAGTGTTTAAGTATCTGGAAATGATCAGGGACGAAAATAAACGGATGCATGCCCAAGTAGAAAATGTATTAAGGATTTCAAAATTAGAGAAGAAAGAACTGAATATTATTAAAGAATCCAGTGATATAGAAGAAGTAATTAATGATGCTATTGAGCATGTGAATTTAATTCTGGAAGACAGAGAAGGTACAGTTACAACTCATTTTGGAGCCATCAGAAAAATAGTTTTATTGAATGATGTCCATTTTACGAATGTAATAGTTAATGTTCTGGAAAATGCAATAAAGTATACCCCTGAGATACCTAAAATTGATATTTATACGGAGAATATTAAAGATATGGTTCTAATTAAAATAAAAGATAATGGTGTTGGTATGAGTAAAATTGCTCAAAAAAGAATTTTTGAAAAATTTTACAGAGAACATACAGGGGATATTCATAATGTAAAAGGCCACGGTTTAGGTCTGGCTTATGTAAAAAGAATTGTAGACGACCATAATGGTCAAATATATGTAGAGAGTGAAAAGGGAAAAGGAAGTACCTTCATTATAAAATTACCTTTAATAAATTAGAGTATGGAAAACACAAATAAAAAAATACTATTAGTAGAAGATGACCTAAATTTTGGTGCAGTTCTAAAAGACTATTTAATGCTGAATGATTTTGAAGTTGTTTTGGCTAAAAATGGTATGGAAGGATTTGAAAAATTCAAAAAGGATACTTATGATTTATGCATCCTTGATGTGATGATGCCATACAAAGACGGTTATACTCTGGCAAAAGAGATAAGAGAAAAAAATAATGATGTGCCTATTATTTTCCTTACAGCAAAATCTATGAAAGAGGATGTTTTAAAAGGATATAAAGCAGGAGCTGATGATTATTTGAATAAACCTTTTGATTCTGAAGTTTTGTTGATGAAAATTAAAGCCATCATTCAAAGAAAAGCATCTGATGTGAAAACAGAAGTTGTTCAATTTGAGTTTAATGTTGGTAAATTTCATTTAAATTCAAAACTTCGTTTCCTGACATTCAAAGATGAAGAGCCTATTAAATTATCTCCAAAAGAGAATGAACTGCTTAAAATGTTGATTCTCCATGAAAATGATTTGATGCCAAGAGAGTTAGCGTTGACAAAAATATGGAGAGATGATAATTATTTTACTTCCAGAAGTATGGATGTTTATATCGCTAAACTAAGAAAGTATTTGAAACAAGACGAGGATGTTGAGATTTTAAACATTCACGGTGAAGGATTCAGATTAGTTGTAAAAGCTAAATAATCCGATTTTTTATGAGACAAAAAAGCTTCGAAATTATTCCGAAGCTTTTTTTTTATTTCCAATTGACTTGTAAAGCGTAGCAGGTTTTATCGTCTTTTGTAATGCTAAACACGACGTCGGTATCATTTACACATTCGTGAATTATTACTTTGTCCTTGAGAGATAGTTCCTTTAAAAAGTTCATTTCAAAGCTTTTGATCTGTTGTGATAGTATTTTATTTTCATCAACAAGATCCAGGCACCATTCCAGGTATTTTACATTATTGGCGTGATTAACGATGTCTAAATCAGATAGAGAAACGGTTCTTTCAAAAATTTCTTCTTTTTCCTGCGGGAGGTTTATTTTTGAAAATCCCATTTCAGTAGCTTTTTTATCGGGAAATAATTCAAAATGTTCGTATGGCAAAGCCAAAGGTTCTGGTCTTCGGGCTTTGGTGTTGAAAACAGCCCAAAAGGTTTCAGAACCTATTATTTTTTTTCCGTTTACATACATTTCAAGCGCTCGTACAGAACGAGAATTCTCTAGAGAATTAATCCACGTTTTTACGGTTACAATGTCTCTCCATTTGGGTAATTCTGTGATTTCTACGCGCATTCTGCTTAGTACCCAGGCTTGATTGAATTCCTGCATATCGGTAAAACTGATACCGCCCACTTCAGAATGAGCAGCTGCGGTTAACTGCAGTAAATTACATAAATCGGTGTATTTTAAATAGCCGTTTGGAGTGCATTGGGTAAAATTAATTTCCCAGTCTCTGCTGAGAATGGATGTGAAATTTTTATCTATTGGCATTTTATAAATATTTTGGCTTTATTCGGTATGAAACCTTTAATATGTTTTAGGATTTGTTAAATAATTAATTTGTCTTCAACTTCTTATGAATAGGGTAGAAAGATGTTTTTAAAATCGTTAGTTTTTTAGTTGTTAATGAATTTTAATTTTATTCCAATATTTATTTGAAGCATTTTTGAATTATCATAAAAAGAAACAAATTCTGGAGCAGTATTAATATCATATTTTGAAGAAACATAACCGATTCCTGTAAAAGCTGAAATAATTTTATTTAATCTATAATCAAAATTAAAACCAATTCTAAAATCTGTCCCTGTTTGATGTCCAAAACTTCTATTTCCGTTTTTAAAATTTAAGTTTATGGAACCCAAACCTAAATATGGCTGTAAATATAATTCATTTGAAAGTTTGATTTCATAAGCCAATGTTCCATAAAAAGAATTATATCTGCTGCTTCCAACATTTCCAGTTTTGGAAAGGTCTGTTATAGAATAAAAGATATAATCATAACCCATTCCCAGTTTGAAATGCTGAACTTGGAGAAAACTGAAATTGGTACCTAATCCTACGTTCGATTTATTAGCTTTTGCTAAATAATTGTCTCCAAAATTAAACGGAATTATGGCATATTGACTAAATTCTGGTTTAAAATTTACTAGAGCTTTAGTTTTTTTTTCTTGCCCATAAGATATTTTTAGACAAAATAAAATTAAGAGGATAGTGTATTTCATAATTAGTATGTAATTGTATAGGTTACAGCATCATTGTTTACTGGAATAGTAATACTATACGGAGTGGTCACAGCAGAATTTGAATAATCAATAATTGTATATTTTAAAATGATATTTTGATTTTTTATTACAGTAAAATTGGTGTTTGGATAATAATAATTTGGATTGTTTGGTTCTGGATTTAAATCAATATAAGAATCGGTCTGTTTTCCTTCTATTTGAATGTCTTTTATTTGTTTGTTTTTTGAGGTGTTATTTAAAATTAATTTTAAATATGTAATCGATTTTGTTTTGTATAATGTGATTTTATTTAAATCCAGTTTGTAGTTTTCAAAATTATTTCTTTTTGCAAAAAATTCTTTCGACTGAAATTCACTACTTTCATTGATTAAATTATTGATAGCTATTGAAAAATTATAGTCTCCTTTCGGAGCAGGGAAAATCAGTGTGAAACTTCCGTTTTGGTCTGTATTACCATAAGAAACCAAATCGCTAGGAGCATAAGTGCCATCACCATATATCGTAATATCAATTTTTTTTTCAGGAATTGGAATTCCATTTTCATCAACAATTTTTCCTGTAACCACAATTTTTGTTTCTCCGTCGTACTGAATTTCACAAGAAGTTAGAAAAAAGAACAGGCAAAAAAACAATAGTATCTGCTTCATATTAAAGAAATTAAGTTTCTATAAATATACAATTCTCTGCAAAAAAGTTTACATTTTTAATTTTAAATAATCAATAATAAATTTTATATCAGTCAAATAATTAAACCATTGGGTATTTTCTTTGCGTTTGAACCAAGTGAGCTGGCGTTTTGAAAACCGGCGGGTGTTTTTCTTGATTTCTTCAATGGCAAATGGCAGTGTAAAATCTCCGTCAAAGTAACTGAATAATTCTCTATAACCTACCGTTTGTAATGCGTTTAATTCCTTGTTGGGATATAAAGTTTCGGCTTCCGCCAAAAGTCCTTCATTGATCATGATATCCACGCGCTGGTTTATTCTTTCGTAGATTACGTTTCTGTCGGCTTCCAAGCCAATGATGATTGGCGTAAAATTACGGTTGTTTTTCTTTTGGTTTAAAAATGATGAATACGGTTTTCCTGTTCCAAGGCAGACTTCGACAAAGCGCATCATACGTTGCGGATTTTGTAAGGTCTGTGGATTTTCGGAAGTTATTTTTTGGAAATATTCAGGGTCAAGTATCTCTAACTGTTGCTGTAAATATTCGATTCCGAAATTTTCATAATTTAAATTTACTTTTTCACGAATAGCAGAATCTATGGACGGAAATTCATCAAAGCCTTTTAAAACAGCATCGACATACAATCCGGAACCTCCAACGAGGACTGCGTAATCATTGGTCTGAAATAGTTCTTCGATTTTTATAAGCGCTTCTTTTTCGAAATTACCTACGGTATAATTATCAAAAATCGATTTATTTTGAATGAAATGATGTGTTGCTGAAGCCAGTTCTTCGGGACTTGGTACGGCGGTTCCAATTGTCATTTCTCTGAAAAACTGCCGGCTGTCGCAGGAAATGATTTCGCAGTTAAAATGATTAGCCAACTGGATGCTCAAGGCTGTTTTTCCTATGGCTGTTGGTCCGACTATGGTGATTAAATATTTCATTCGTTTTGTTGCAATCTTTGCATTTTCTTCTTTTAACTACTGCTCTCACTAGCCCAGATGGTAATAGAAGCCCCGCAGTTATTACAGTTTGTTTTTCTTGGCATAAAAGAGCGACTCCTCACCCCCAGCCCGTCTCCAAAAGAGAGGGTAGCTCAAATACTCCTTTTATGTCTTGGAAAAACTACTGGAATAATGAGGAGCTGCAGTGTACAGCTGGATCAGCTGTCAATAAAATGGCTTAATTAATTTTAAAAATTAATAATTTTCTGCACCCTGTTTTTTCTTAGATATTCTTGAATATAATTTCGGGTGTTTTTGTTGTTGGGCGTTGGAATCAAGATATTTTTTAGAATATCAGGAGTGTTAATCTGATAGTTCAAATCATAAAAAGCATATCCTTTGTAGATTCCGTTTTCTATTAATATAGCACTGTGTTCGCCGGTTTTTCGGCCACGGTCGATGATAATCATGTTTTTGTTATCGAAAAGATTTTTGTCGATAAAAACCTGAACTCGGTCATTGTATTCTTCTGACGTTATTTTCTTTGAACAGGCACCGTCACATGGATTGTTTTCGTTTTGCGGACAAGGAGTTTTCGAATCTGAAAGTCCTGTTAGTTTTGGACACAATTGATAGCCTGCCGTAATACGGCTTAGGGCTGATTTTGCTTCCTGCTGGCTGGAAAAAGCGGTTATTTCTTTTTTGCGCCCGTCTGCTTTTTGAAGTTTTAAATTCAAATATCCGTCACTGTCTTTTTCGGTATAGATTGCCCAATTCAGCATTTTTTTGCGTGACATTCTGTTGTAAATCGGACTGTTTTTCTTTATTTCTTCAGATGCTTTTAATAGTGCAATCAACTCGCTTCCGGTTTCTTCGAAAGTTACTGTGAATACTTCGGCTTGAATTTTTTTGGCACTGCTGGTTATGCCTGTAAAATGCTGATTGACTCTCTTTTTGATGTTTTTGCTTTGGCCGATGAATATAATACTGCCGTCTTCTCTGTGAATGTAATAAATTCCGGTTTTAGAAGGAAGGCTTTCGATTATGTCCAGTAATCTCGGAGAAACCCCTTTGATAACTTCAAATTTGATGAGTTCTTTTGTGATGGTTTTCTCTAAATCTTTGTCCAAAAGCATCTTGAAAAGTTTGACTGTCGCCATGGCATCACCGCTGGCTCTGTGTCTGTCGGCCATGGGGATCCCCAGTGCTCTTACTAATTTTCCAAGACTGTGTGATGGCTGTTCCGGCATTAAACGCTGGGATAATTCTACGGTGCAGAGGGTTTTGATATTGAAATCATATCCAAGACGTCGAAACTCGGTGCGGAGAATTCGATAGTCAAAAGAGGCGTTGTGAGCTACAAGCACGCAGTCGTTTGTCATTTCGATAATGCGTTTGGCTACTTCGAAAAATTTTGGTGCGCCACGAAGCATTTCGTTATTGATACCCGTGAGTTTGATAACAAACGGCTGTATCGGAATTTCAGGATTGATCAAACTGATGAATTGATCCACAATTTCATGCCCATCATATTTATAGATAGCAATCTCTGTGATTCCTTCTTCGTTGAATTGTCCTCCTGTGGTTTCTATGTCTAGTATTGCGTACATTTTCAATATCAATGGCAAAAATCAATAGCAAAAATCAATAGCAATGGCAAAAGTCAATTTCAATTTTTTTTAATATGAAAATTGGAATTGCTGTTATCATTGAATTTCTAATTGTCAGTGATTTGTTTTTTATTAATTATCATTTTTGATGAAATAGCAATTAGCTGCTCAATCTCTGTTAAAAGTGTGTTTCTTTTTGCATCATCGCCTTCTTTAATATAATCTAGAATTTTTAAAGAATTTCTCGATTCTTTTAACTCTTTTACAACTAATGAAAGTTTAAAAATAAAATCTTTATCAGTTACTGTGCCTTGTGCTTCTCCAAAATTTAGAGAGGCGCTTCCGGATGATCTTATTAATTGATTTTTATAATATTCGTTTTCAAATATTTTTTCTAATTGTCTTGTAAAGAAAATACATTCACCTGCGAAGCGAACTAATCTGTCTTCAAAATTGAATATTTTTTCCATTTAAGAGAATTGATTTTTGTAATTGATATTGATTTTTTAATTCATCTTCCTCCAAAGATACTACTTCCAATTCGAACCATTGTACTGCCACATGCAATTGCCAATTGATAATCGCCCGACATTCCCATTGAAACAGTTTGCAGTTTGCAGTTTGCAGCTTGCAGTGATTGTAATCCATCAAAAATTGATTTCAGGTGCTGAAATTCCTTTTTGATTTGGTTTTGTTTATCTGTAAAGGTTGCCATTCCCATTAAACCTACAATTCGGATGTTTTTCATCTCTTTGAAAGCAGGCGAGGAGAGAAGCACTGACAATTCTTCTTCATCAAGACCGAATTTTGATTCTTCTTCAGCGATGTATATTTGCAGTAAACAATCAATAATTCGATTGTTTTTCTTGGCTTGTTTGTTGATTTCTTCCAATAATTTAAAACTGTCCACACCGTGAATCAAACTTACGAAAGACGCCATGTATTTGACTTTGTTGGTCTGAACGTGACCTATCATATGCCATTCGATGTCTTTGGGCATTTGTTCCCATTTGTCAACCATTTCCTGAATTTTGTTTTCACCAAAAATACGCTGACCGGCATTATAGGCTTCCATTAAATCAGAAACAGGTTTTGTTTTGGAAACCGCCACCAGAGTAACATGTTCTGGAAGTGTTGATTTTATATGTAGAAGATTATTTTTTATTGACATTTTTCTATTTTTTCTTTGATCCTATTTACAATCAGTTTTTTATCTATAATTATTTTCTCTTCTTTACGGTTTTTAAATTCATTAAAGATTTCAATTATTTCTTGATCAGAAAAAGTTTGAAACCTATTTAAAGAAAATTTTTTATTTGTGTTTTTTAATTGAATATAAAAAGTGGCTCCACATATACCTTGCTTAGAACTTTTACTTTTTAAAAATATTTTTGTTCCTTTTATGCTGATTGATTTTTTCCATTCTTCATTGAAAGTTACTCCTTGTAATTCGATAGTGTTTTCATGAAAAGTTATTCTATGGATATTGGTTTTATTATTATTGATAACTAATACAATAAAAATAATGAAAAGAAGTATTCCAAAGATTATTAAATATGGTTTTGCTGGTTTTAGAATGAAAATACAAGAGGCAAAAAGTATAAAATACTCTAAATATATTACGTTTATAATATTAAAAAAGCGTTGAAATAAACTTCTATATTCAGCTTCAAATGTTTTCATAATTTACAATTGAATAGTTATAAACTGCCAAAATTGATTTTAAACAAACTGCTTTGATACTTTCTCAGCCTTTTTACTTTCGCTGTAATCATAAAAACCTTCATCTGATTTCACTCCCAGTTTTCCTGCTCTAACCATATTTACCAATAATGGGCAAGGAGCGTATTTTGGATTTTTGAAACCGTCGTACATTACATTCAAAATAGCAAGACATACATCAAGACCAATGAAATCGGCTAGCTGTAAAGGTCCCATTGGATGTCCCATTCCCAGTTTCATAACAGTGTCAATTTCATAAACGCCGGCAACTTTGTTGTATAGGGTTTCGATTGCTTCGTTAATCATTGGCATCAAAATTCTATTGGCCACAAAACCGGGATAATCATTTACTTCAACAGGAGTTTTACCGAGTTTTTCGGATAACTTCATGATGATGTTCGTCACTTCATCGCTGGTATTATATCCGCGGATGATTTCTACCAGTTTCATAATCGGCACCGGATTCATGAAGTGCATTCCTATTACACGCTCAGGATGTGCTACAACAGCTCCAATTTGAGTAATCGAAATTGACGAAGTGTTGGTTGCCAAAATAGTATTATGTGAACAGGCTTCGTTTAATTGTTTGAAAATATTTAGTTTTAATTCTACATTTTCTGTAGCTGCTTCGACTACCAAATCGGCACCAACCACACCGTCTTTAATATCAGTATAAGTGATAATATTGGTAATGGTTTTGACTTTATCTTCTTCAGTTATGGTTCCTTTAGAAACCATTCGATCTAAATTTGCAAAAATAGTTGCCATCCCTTTATCCAATGATTTTTCGGAAACATCGATCAGTTTTACAGTAAAACCGCTTTGCGCAAATGTATGGGCAATTCCGTTACCCATAGTTCCGGCTCCGATTACAGCAATAATTTTCATTTTTTAATATTTAAAGTTAAAAAAGTTTAAAATTTAAAATCTACATAATAGACTTTAAACCTTAAACTTTAATGGAATTTTTAGTTTTTTATTTATTGAAACAATCAATAATCTGATAAGCCACTCTTAAGGCATCAGTGGCTTGTTCCAGTGTTACAACCGGAGTAGTATCATTATTAATTGCATCAGCAAATGTTTCTAATTCGTCAAGGATGGCATTATTGCTTTCTACATCCGGATTTTCAAAATAAATTTGTTTTTTTACACCTTCGGCGTTTTGTAAAACCATATCAAAATCACCTGGAACTTCCGGCGCGTCTTTCATTTTGACTACTTCACATTTTTTTTCCAGAAAATCTACCGAGATATAGGCATCTTTTTGGAAAAATCTTGATTTGCGCATGTTTTTCAAAGAAATTCGGCTTGCGGTTAGATTGGCTACGCATCCATTTTCAAATTCAATTCTGGCATTGGCAATGTCTGGAGTATCGCTTATTACAGCAACACCACTAGCATCAATTTTTTTTACATTAGATTTAACCACACTCATAATAGCATCAATATCATGAATCATTAAATCCAAAACTACTGGGACATCGGTTCCGCGGGGATTGAACTCTGCTAATCGATGTGTTTCTATAAACATTGGGTTTTCAATCATGTTTTTGGTAGCGATAAACGCAGGGTTGAATCTTTCTACGTGACCAACCTGGCCTTTTACATTGAATTCCTTTGCTAATGCTATAATTTCTTCAGCTTCTTCAATAGTATTGGAAATCGGTTTTTCAATAAAAACATGTTTCCCGGATTTGATTGCTACTTTGGCACATTTATAGTGGGAAAGTGTAGGTGTAACGATGTCAATAACGTCTACTGCATGGATAAGGGTTGCAATGGTATTGAAATTTTTGTATCCAAATTCTTTGTTTATTTTTTCGGCGTTTTCTAGATTGGGGTCATAAAAACCAACTAATTCATACTTTTCAGATTGTTGTAATAAACGCAAATGTATTTTACCTAGGTGTCCAGCACCTAATACTCCAATTTTCAGCATAATAATGATGTTTCCACAAAAATAGTAATAAAATAAGAAAATCCAATTTATAAAAATATTAAATTCAGGAGAAATGCTTATTATTTTGGGGCAGAATTTGGTTTTATTTTGAATTGAAAAATTGATTTAGTTTTCTATTTTTGTTCTATAATAAAAAACTTAAATTTTGAAAGATACAGCAAAGCATCAGGGACTTCGTAATCAATTAGTAAACGTATTAAAGCAAAAAGGAATTACGGATAAAAATGTGCTGGAAGCGATAAAAAAAATACCGCGTCATTTATTTTTAAATTCCAGTTTTGAAGATTATGCCTATCAGGATAAGGCTTTTCCTATTGCAGCCGGGCAGACAATTTCACAGCCTTATACAGTTGCTTTTCAATCGCAGCTTTTAGGAATACAAAAAGGACATAAAGTACTGGAAATAGGTACCGGTTCTGGATATCAGACAGCCGTTTTATGCTTAATGGGAGCTCAGGTTTTTTCTATAGAAAGACAAAATGAGCTGTTCAAACAGACTTCTGTTTTACTGCCAAAACTAGGAATCCGTCCTAAACATCTTTCTTTTGGAGATGGCTATAAAGGACTGCCAAATTATGCACCTTTTGACAGTGTTATTGTTACTGCAGGTGCCCCTTTTATCCCGCAGCCATTGATGGCACAGCTAAAAGTGGGGGGGAGACTCGTAATTCCTTTGGGAGAAGATGTGCAGATTATGACTATGCTTGTCCGTATTAATGAAACGCAGTTTGAAAAACATGAGTTTGGAGAATTCCGTTTTGTTCCTTTATTAGAAGATAAAAATTAAAAAGCTATTTAACCAACCAAAACTATGAAGAAAATTACTATTTTGTTTTTACTGTTTGTTTCAAATTTTATTTATTCGCAGGCAGATTATACCAATGTTTTGAATCTGCTGATTAATAATAAAAGAGATGAAGCAAGAGCTTTATTTGATAAACAGTTTGGAAAAAGCAAAACAGCTAATATTGATCTGTTGTTTCTGGATGCTTTTATAGATGAACAGTCGGGAAGGATCAGTTTTGATGAAACGATGCTGAAAAATCTTGAAAAACTTCCTAATTCCCAGTATTATATCGCTCCTTTTATTAACAGGGACATTATACTCAGCGATATTTCGACAGATGCCTGCAATGATTTAACTTATAATAAAATCGACTATTTAGCGTCATCCCCAAAGTTTAAGGATTTACCCATTGTAAAATACAGAAAAGCAATATTTGAGCGCAAAAGAATGAAATTTGAAGAGGCTCAAAAGTCATTTGCTGCTTTAGGAGTTATAACTCAATGGCAGTTTTGCGGTGTTTTTGAGAATCTGAACGGCAGCGGTTTAGGCATTGAATATGAAGCTGAAATTTATGCCAAAAACGATAAACTTTTTGATGCCAACAGTAATGGTAAAATTGGCTGGTACAATCCCAAGTATGTAGAAAATGATGCGTATCAGTTTTTTACAAATGAAGGAGAATACGGCAACGGAATTATTTATGCCCAGACTTTTATTGATTCGCCGGAAAAGAAAAGTTTTCTGCTGCGCTTTGGTGCCAGCCAGGGATTGAAAATATTTTTGAATGACAAGGAAATCTATTTAAACGAAGAGATTAAGAGAACAAATCTCGATGCTTATACTCTGAAAATTGATTTAGAAAAAGGAGTAAACAGACTGCTTTTCAAACTATCTGTTACCAGCGGAGGGGATTACTTTTCTGCCCAGGTGAAAAATCTGGACTATAGTGATGCCGGCGATTTGAAATTCAGTAAAGAGTATCTGCCGTATACTGTTTCAAAATCGGATGCAGCGGAGGCTGAAGTCTTGAAATTAGATTATGAAGCTTATTTTGATAATCTGGTAAAAAAGAATCCTAATAATCTGCTTTACAAATTATTTCAGTATTCGGCTTATGAGTCAAACGGTAAATATATTGACGCGTATGAAGCTATTGAAGGGCTGGATGAAAAATATCCGAACAGTTCTTTTATTGCAAGTTATTTTCTTCGGTACTATGATTTAGCGGGCGATGAAGAACAAAAGAAACAGGAGATTATAAAAAATATTGAAAAAAACGACATCGATTATTATTATGTCAACTTTATGAAGATATTAGACGGCAAGTGGCTTCAAAATTCTTCTATTGCCGAATTGGAGGCTTACAGAGACCGTTCAAAAAAATACAAACAGCGTTTTTGTGAGCTGATGTTTGATTTTTTAATTGCATCCAAAAAAGAAGATGTTGAAGAAATGTTCCGATTATTGAAAGATATTGATAAAGATACGCATGGCAACGAAAAGTTTAAAATTGCATCGGCTACTTTATATTTAAAATTAAAAAATGACAAAGCCAAGACAATTGCTCTTTTGGAAGAATTAGCAAAAGATAAAATAATTAATGAAGTAGATAATTTACTGATTAACTATTATAATGAACTCAATGATAAAGCTGCAGTCGAGAGAATTGTAAAAAGACGGATTAAAGAATATAGTTATATAAATTTATTCAGGAATGACTATATAACAATCTTGTCCAATGAAAATAAATACGATGAAGCCTTAGCGGTCATAGATGAAAATCTGAGCAATTTTCCTTATTCGTTTACAAATATGGAAAAGAAAGCTGCAATTTATAATCTGATGAAGAATAATAAAGAAGCAGAAAAGTACATCCGCCAGTCATTGTTATACAATTCAGGTAATGAAAAACTGAGAAAACAGCTGTATGATATTTCTAAAATTCCGAACGAAATTGATGAAGTTGCGACAAAGGATGTTTACAAATTGGCTAAAACCAGAAGAAATTCCGGTTTAAAGAGTGATTACGGTGTGGTATTATTATTGGACGAATACATTGTAAATGTTTTTCCGGAAGGAGGAAGAAAATCCAGAGTTTCCTATTTATACGAAGTGACTTCTGAGAATGGAATCGAAAAAATGAAGGAGTATTCGATAAGCTTAAGTAATAATACGGTTTTAAAATCTGAAATCATTAAACCGGACGGAACAATTGTCCCTGCAGAACAAGGAAATGATTTATTAGTATTTTCAAATTTAAAAGTTGGGGATGTTATTTATATAGAATACGAACGCATTGAAAATGGTACCGGCCGTTTTTATAAAGATTTTAATCTTTCCTGTTATTTTGACAGCGAATATCCGTCTACCGAAGCTATTTTTGCATTGATAAGCCCGGAAGACTGTAAGTATTATACTGATTTTAACAATGGCGATATAGCCGCAGTCAGCAGAAAAATAAATGGCAAGAACTGCAGTATCTGGAAAAGAACCAATATACCAGCTTTATCGCTCAAAGAGGATTATGCCCCGATTTCGACAGATCTTACCAATACAATTGAAGTAGGAACTATAAAATCATGGAGCGATATTTCGAATTGGTATTCTGATTTGGTAAAGAAAAATTTAAAATTGGATAAAATTACCAAAGAGACATTCAATACCATTTTTCCAAAAGGAACTGCTAATCTGAAAGATGATGAAAAAGCAAAAGCTATTTATACCTATATAGAAAAAAATATCACTTACAGTTCGCTGGATTTCAGACAAAGCGGTTATGTTCCTCAAAAGCCTTCAAAAACAATTACAACAAAATTAGGAGACTGTAAAGATGTATCTACCTTGTTTGTGGCATTATCAGAGTATGCAGGATTGAAGTCTAATTTGGTATTGGTTTCTACCAATGATAATGGCTTTAATTCGATGCGGCTTCCATCAAGGGATTTCAATCATTGTATAGTACAGACAAAGATTGACAACAAAAATGTTTTCTTGGAACTTACAGACAGGTATCTGCCTTACAGAATGCTTCCAGGGTCATTATACAGCGCAAATGCATTAGTTATTTCATTTGATAAAAAAGAAAATGAGGCTTCAAAACTAATAAATATTCCTTTTGATACAGCGATTCAAAACAGCTTGAAAACATCATCGATTGTTACCTTAGACGATAAGTCCAAAGTTTTTGTGAACACGCATACAATTGAAGGAGCTACAAAATCATACTATAATGAATTGTTTTCGGATGCTACTACAAAGGAAATCAGAGAAAAAGAGATAGAAAAAGGATATAATAAACAGCTGCAAAAACTGGTTACTCTGCAGTCGGTAAAGCTTTTATCTAATGAAATATTTGACAAAGCGCTTACTTATGAAACTAAATTTTCAATAAATGAAAATCTGCAAAAAGTGGGAACACTTAAGATAACCGAAATTCCTTTTATCGATAAAGTATACACAAGAGATATTATTGCCACTGAAAGCAGAAAATTTGATATTAATTATTTCAACTACGAAAATAATAACAAATATGAATCGGAAGTTGTCTTGAACATACCCGAAGGAAAGAAATTCTCAGAAATACCAGAAAGCAAAAAGTTTTCATTTAAGAATCAAAATTATACCTTACAGTTTGAACTTTTGAAAAATAATTCACTCAAGGTAAAAAGAGAGGTGACTATTCTTTGGGATAATATAAAACCAACAGATTATTTGGAATACAAAAAATTCGTAGAAGAAGTTATCGCCGCCGAAGAACAGATTGTAGGGTTTAAATAATCTAAACTTGATAATTATTTTGGAGCAGAAAAATTTGGCATTTTCAGGAAGTATCGGTCCCGCTCCGCTGCAATCTTTTGTAGAGACGGGTTTCAAACCCGTCTCTACAAAAGGATTTTCACTGCAATCGGGGCTAAAAAGTAAATATTTTGCTTTTTTGTAAGTATTTAAAATGCAAGAGGTATTATACAGAACAGTAAAAAAAAGCAGCTCGATTTTGAGCTGCTTTTTTTGGATAATATAATATGGTTAGTTTATTTTCTAAATTGATTGCTGGTAATTACAGCATTTATCTTTGCTTTTAAATCTTCGCCGGTATCATAAACCATTCGTTCGCTTGTAGGAAACGGAACAATTTTCTTGTCAAAATAGGCATAATAATTATCGTCTGCAGCACGGCGGTCTCCTTTGTAAGTAGAATAAATATTTTCGAATACAAACTCGCTGGCAATAGGAAAAGATTCTAGCTGCTGATTAGTGTTTTTGTCAAAATAATCTACTTTGGCAGTGATTTGGCAGGATTTAAATTGCCTTACTTCATAAATTCTCACCGTTGCATTTATGGTATTGTCTATCATTACAGGTTTTCCCAGCCTGTCTAGAACTACTTTTCCGTTAGAGTCAATTTGTTTTTTCTGTCCATCAACTATTTGTCGTTCTTTTACGAACTCCCGTTCTTTAATCTGCTCCGGAGAAATTGAAATAGATCTAAAACTGATAAGCATTCCATAATCGTAATGAATATCTTTTTGTTTGGCATTATGATAAATAGTCCATTTGTCATTCATTTTATAGCTTTTGAAGTCCAATAAATCATTTTGCAATTGTACTGGAATAAGCATATTGGTTTCATTTTGAGTAGTCACAATAACAAAATCTGTTCCTCTAAACTGAGCTTCATCGATGATTTTACCTGCATCTTTGTAATTCGGATTTATTTTATCCAGATAAACTAAATCGTCATAAGCCCTGCGGTAATTCATTTTGTTTTTGGTAAGCATTAAGGCTTTAGCATTGGTGTACAGATAATTTGACAAAGCATTTTTGCTGCTTATTATTTGATCGTTATAATTGTCAAACGGAAAAATAGCATTTCGGTTTTCTTTGATTAATTTCAGCGGAAGCAAAGGCTTTATTTTTTCCTGGCGGTCATTTAGCGTCAGATAAGTATTGTAAATTTTCTCCAGATTGCTTGGGTTGTTTTCCTTGCTCAGAAAGCTGACAGTGTTTAAGTCTCTTTCTTTAGCTTTGGCGAAAGCTTCTTCAAGCAGATAGACATAATCCTGTTTTCCTTTTTTGTCTTTGTTGGAACGCAGATTGGAAAGTGCAATATCGATGGCTGCGTCATAATTTCCTGAAGCTAAATTGTTCTGGGTCTGTTTTACGCCACAAGAAGCAAGTAACGTAAAAAAAGCAATTAGAATAGTAGTTTTTTTCATTTTATGGGGTAGTAGTTTAGGTCAATAGCAGGTTAAAAATATGTTTGCGAATTTACAATAATTTTGAAACGATGAATCAATTTAAAAAACTGTTTTATACAAAAATAATGCCAAAAAAAATCCGACAGATTATAAAAAAATGTCGGATTTTATATAGTTGAAATAAAATTTTATTGTCTCACAAAAGGAGGGAGCAGCTTGCTGGAACATTCACCAAAACCAATACGTACCTGTCCGTTTTGACTGTGTCCTTTTATGATTACAGTGTCGTTATCATTAATAAATTTACGTTCGCTTCCGTCATTTAAAGTGATTGGGTTTTTTCCGCCCCATGATAATTCCAGCATGGAACCGTAGCTGTCCGGTGTTGGTCCCGAAATCGTTCCTGAGCCCATCATGTCGCCTGAGTTAACACGGCAGCCATTGGAGGTGTGATGTGCTAATTGCTGACTCATACTCCAATACATATATTTAAAGTTGGTTCTGGAAACAATAGTCGGCTCTCCGTTTTCGGGTGCAATGGCAACTTCAAGATTAATATCAAAGGTGTGTTTTCCTTTTTGCTGCAAATAAGGAAAAGGCGTCGGTTCCTGCTTTGGACCTTTAGTTTTAAAAGGTTCTAAAGCATCCATAGTGATAATCCATGGAGAAATAGATGTGGCAAAGTTTTTTGCTAAGAATGGTCCCAGCGGTACATATTCCCATTTTTGGATATCACGCGCACTCCAGTCATTCATTAAAACCATCCCGAAAATATAATCTTCGGTTTCGGCAATGGGAATAGTTTCGCCCATAATATTGCAGTCGGTAGTGATGAAAGCCGTTTCCAATTCGAAATCTACTGATCGTGACGGACCAAAAACAGGTGAAGTTTCACCGTTTGGCAGAATCTGCCCCATCGGTCTGTGAACAGGAATTCCAGACGGAATAATAGAAGAACTTCTTCCGTGGTAGCCTACAGGAACGTGAAGCCAGTTTGGCAGTAAAGCATTTTCGGGATCACGAAACATCTTGCCTACATTGGTTGCATGTTCTCTGCTGGAATAAAAATCAGTATAATCGCCTATCAGTACAGGAAGCTGCATTTCTACATCTTCCATCTTGAAAATAACAATGTCTCTATGCTTGGTATTGTCTCTTAATTCAGGGTTTGTGGCATCAAAAATTTCTGCAATTCTGTTTCGGACTAAACGCCATGTTTTCTGCCCGTCGGAAATGAAATCATTCAAAGTATCCTGCATAAACATATCATCTGTCAATTCAATTCCTTCGAAGTAATTCAGTTGTTGCAATGCACCCAAGTCGATTGCAAAATCACCAATTCTAGAGCCTACTGTCACAATGTTTTCCTTGGTAAGGAAAACTCCAAACGGAATATTTTGGATAGGGAAGTCGCTGTCGGGCAGTACCTCTAACCATGATTTTCTACTAGTGTCGTTGGCTGTTATTGGCATGATAATGGTGTTGTTTTGTTGAAAATTACTTGTCAAATATATTATAATCTAATTGTTTACCAAACGTTTTTTTGTATTTTTGCGTCAAATTAACGAAAATCAAAGAAATGCAACGCGACAAACAAATTTTTGACCTTATTTTAGAAGAACAAGACAGACAGATTCATGGACTGGAGCTTATTGCTTCAGAGAATTTTGTAAGTGATGAAGTAATAGAAGCAGCTGGTTCTATTTTAACAAACAAATATGCTGAAGGCTATCCTGGCAAAAGATATTACGGAGGATGCGAGGTTGTGGATGTTATTGAGCAGATTGCTATCGACAGAGCTAAAGAATTGTTTGGTGCTGCGTATGCAAACGTACAGCCACACTCTGGATCTCAGGCTAATGCTTCTGTTTACCATGCTTGTTTGCAGCCAGGTGATAAAATATTAGGATTCGATTTGTCTCACGGTGGTCACTTGACTCACGGTTCTCCTGTAAACTTTTCAGGACGTGTTTACAATCCTGTTTTCTACGGTGTAGATAAAGAAACAGGAAGATTAGATTATGATAAAATTCAGGAAATAGCGACTAAAGAACAGCCAAAAATAATCGTTGCGGGTGCTTCGGCATATTCACGTGATATGGATTTTGAGCGTTTTAGAGTAATCGCAGACAGCGTTGGAGCAATTTTGATGGCTGATATTTCTCATCCAGCAGGACTTATCGCAAAAGGTTTAATGAATGACCCAATTCCTCACTGTCATATTGTTACAACTACTACTCACAAAACATTACGCGGGCCAAGAGGAGGTCTGATTTTGATGGGTAAAGATTTTGAAAATCCATGGGGATTGAAGACTCCAAAAGGTGAAATCAGAATGATGTCTTCTTTATTAGATTTAGCTGTTTTCCCTGGAAATCAAGGTGGACCTTTAATGCATATCATTGCTGCTAAAGCTGTAGCTTTTGGAGAGGCTTTACAAGATGAGTTCTTTACATATGCTATGCAATTGCAAAAAAATGCAAACGCAATGGCTGATGCTTTCGTAAAAAGAGGATACAATATCATTTCTGGAGGAACTGACAATCACATGATGCTGATTGACCTTAGAAATAAAGGAATTTCTGGAAAAGATGCTGAAAATGCATTGGTAAAAGCAGAAATCACTGTAAACAAAAACATGGTTCCATTTGATGATAAATCACCATTTGTAACTTCAGGTATCCGTGTTGGAACCGCAGCAGTTACTACCCGCGGTCTTGTTGAAGAAGATATGGAAACTATCGTTGATTTGATTGACAGAGTTTTATCTGACCATACTAACGAAGATGTTATCGAAGCTGTTGCTAATGAAGTTGACGAAATGATGAGCGAAAGAGCAATCTTCGTATTCTAAATTTAGTTTAAGAGTTTAAGCTTGTTTAAGAGTTTAATTGTTTAAAGGTTTAACTCAACTTCAGCTTAAGAAAGGTTTAAAGTTTAATGATTGTGTATGCTAAAGTCTTCACAGGAATTTAAACTTTAAACTTTTTCTTTTTAAATAAAACCTTAAACCTTTAAACCATTTTAAACAACTTTAAACAAAACCTTAAACCAATAAAGAGATGGGCGTACTACGATTACAGCTGCCAACTGATCCAAGATGGGTCAATATAGTAGAGAAAAATATAGAAGAAATCCTTACTGATCATGCTTGGTGCGAGCAGAAAGCAGCTACCAATGCTATTACGATTATCACCAATAATTCGGAACATCAGGATTTGGTAAAGGATTTATTGGCTTTGGCCAAAGAAGAAATCGATCATTTTGAGCAGGTACACAATATCATTATCAAGCGCGGACTGAAATTAGGCCGTGAGCGTAAAGACGATTATGTGAATGAATTGTATCTGTACATGAAAAAAAGCGGTGACGGAAGCCGGGTTTCGGGTCTTGTTGAACGATTATTATTTTCGGCTATGATTGAGGCCAGAAGTTGTGAGCGTTTCAAAGTTTTATCGGAAAATATTAAAGATGAAGAACTCGCTGTTTTTTACAGAGAACTGATGGAAAGCGAAGCGGGGCATTATACGACATTTATAACCTATGCTAGAAAATACGGCGTTGGAATCGATGTCGAAAAACGCTGGAGAGAATGGCTTGCTTATGAAGAGTCGATTATTGCCAATTATGGAAAAGGCGAGACCATTCACGGATAAGTTTTTTTGTTTAAAGGTTTAAAAGTTTAAGGTTTAACTTTTGCCAAAAGCAATTCAAAAGTTTCAATTTAAACAATATTAAACTTTAAATAAATTTAAACCTCTACATTTTGTTGATAAAAGGATTATTAGTTTTTGCCTGTTTTTTACGGGTCAGCTTTCAAAATGGCTATATTTGAGAGTAACCAAAAGCTATAGCCATGAGAATAGAAACTGACTTAAAATTAGGATTTAAAGACGTTATGATCAGACCTAAAAGATCTACTTTAAAAAGCAGATCTGAAGTTTCACTGGAACGGAATTTTAATTTTCTGCACAGTACAGGTTCGTGGACAGGAATTCCAATTATGGCTGCCAATATGGATACTGTCGGGACTTTTGAAATGGCAGCAGTTTTGGCCAAAGAAAAGCTCTTTACGGCCATTCATAAACATTATTCTCCGCAGGAATGGAATGATTTCCTGCAGAAAGTTTCGCCGGATTTCTATAATTATATTGCAATAAGTACAGGAACCGGAAAAGAGGATTCTGTAAAAATTAATACAATTATAAAAGCAAATCCGCTGCTTCGATTTATCTGCATTGATGTAGCCAATGGATATTCCGAACACTTTGTTCAGTTTTTAAAGCAAACCCGAAAACAATATCCCGATAAAGTTATTATTGCCGGCAATGTAGTCACTGGCGAAATGGTTGAAGAACTATTATTGGCTGGAGCTGATATTGTAAAAGTCGGAATTGGACCTGGCTCAGTCTGTACAACCCGTGTAAAAACAGGCGTTGGATATCCGCAGCTTTCGGCAATTATTGAATGTGCCGATGCAGCACATGGTTTGGGAGGACATATCATAAGCGATGGAGGCTGTACAATTCCGGGAGATGTTGCCAAAGCCTTTGGTGCGGGGTCCGATTTTGTGATGTTAGGCGGTATGCTGGCGGGACATGAAGAAAGCGGAGGCGAACTAATTGAAATTGATGGTCAAAAATTCAAGCAGTTTTACGGAATGAGTTCAGCAACCGCAATGGATAAACACGTTGGCGGTGTTGCTGAATACAGAGCTAGCGAAGGAAAAACTGTTCAGATACCTTTCAAAGGCAAGGTTATCAATACATTGCTGGATATTTTGGGAGGCCTGCGCAGTACCTGTACCTATGTAGGCGCTTCAAGACTAAAGGAACTCACTAAACGAACTACATTTATACGAGTAAGCGAACAGGAAAATCAGGTTTTCACCGATTAATTATTTTAAGGATTTTTTCTTGTTGGATACTTTTGACTTTACGACATTTAAACTTTCGACTTATTAAAATATGATTACAATTTCAGAAGCTGTAAACAGCGATATAAAAACAATTCAGGATATTGTTTATAAAACCTGGCCTATAACGTATGGCGAAATTTTATCTGCAGAGCAATTACAGTACATGCTGGATTTGTTTTATTCTGACGAAGCATTAACAGCTCAGTTTGATGAAAAACAACAGCTGTTTCATTTAATTACCGAAGAAGAAACTGTTTTAGGATTTATCGGAATTGAACATCATTATCAGAAAGAGAATAAGACAAAAATTCATAAGATTTATATTCTGCCCGAAACCCAAGGCAGAGGAATAGGAAGAATTGCTGTTGAAGCTGTCGAAAAACTGGCTTTAGAAAATAATTCCGATTCCCTTTTACTAAACGTAAACCGATTCAATAAAGCTTTAAATTTCTACCAGAAAATTGGTTTTGAAGTTTTTGAAGAAGTCAATATCGAAATCGGGAATGGTTATCTCATGGAAGATTTTGTTATGATTAAAAAGCTGTAATCAGCAGTTTTTTGCCTGATTCAAGACGAATCTGACCCAATTCAAAAACCCCGGATTTCTTAGCAATAGTGCATTTACATTTGCTTCATAAAAATGTATTATTCACTAAAAAATCAAAACCATGAAAAAAATCTTTTACTTATTAGTGTTTGTTTATTCACTAAGTATTGCACAATCAAAAAAAATAATTGAGGATCCTGCAGCTAATGGCTATTTTGTTTTAAACAAAGTATCTGTTCGAGTTGAAAATAATTTTATCATGGGGCATGATAAAGGAAATCATGAGCTTTTTACTAATTTATCACATAGGGAATTATATTTTTCGGTATTTGGAGAAAAAATTAATCTTAAGGTAACTGATTTTAAGGGGAATATTATAGGGGAATTATACATTGATACTCTCAAAACAAATAAGGATTTATATAGAATTGAAAATCTTGAAGTTCAGATTTTAAAAAATAATAAAATCGTAAAAAAATGGACTTCAGTCCAACAATCAATAAGTTATAGTGAAAATATTGTTTTTGATAAAAAAACATATTTTGAAAAAGGCTACCTTCCTTACACAGATTCACTAGTTAACGGAGATAAACTGTTAATTTTATTTAGACAAAAAGGAAAAGAAAGTTTTTTGAAGCTGCATTTTGAGAAGAAAGAAGGTGCTAGAAAACCTTTTATTATAATGTCAAATTCCAATGATTTAAATAAAACGGTAAGTTTTGAAAATTTTATTCAGGAATCTATAGACAGATTACATAAAAACAGGTTTTTAGATAAATCAAATTTTTATGATGCCTGGCCTGAAGATTTTGCTCAAACAATGGCGGGCAGGCATTTCAAAGGGGAAAAATATTGCTTGGTTTTTAGAAAGCCCAATGGTAAAAAAAGAACTTATGATAGTTTTGAATATCGGAATACTGTAAATGCAAAAACAGGTGAATGGACAAAGTCGAATGGTTTCATTTTTCTGGATTTGAATGAATCTGGTGCCGAGTATAAGCTTGAAATCCGTTACAAAGACGATCCGAAATATGTCGCCGTTTATAAATTCAATACAGAACCCGATTGGTACCAGACACTATGGTTTAAAATTGTCATTGGAATGTTTTTTCTATTAATTTTTTCAGTTGTTTACATCATTTGGATGAGAAGAATGACTGAAAGAAAACGATTGGAACAAAAGTCAAAAATAAAAATGCTTTATGCACAGCTTAATCCGCATTTTGTATTCAATGCTTTGGGTTCAATTCAGGGTCTGCTTAATGATAATCAGATAGAAAAAGCAAATCTATATTTGGCTGGTTTTGGTTCACTGCTTAGAAATACGCTTACTTCTAGTGAAAATGAAACACAGAGTGTTGAAAATGAAATAAAAAGCATTAACAATTATATTGAATTAGAGCAGTTGCGAAATCCTTTCTCGTATCGTTTAATCATCGATGAAAAGGTAAATGTTCACGAAACGCAAACACTTCCTCTTTTGATGCAGCCTTTGATAGAAAATGCGATAAAACACGGAATTTCAAATAAAGAAAAAGCAGAAATAACAGTTACCATTTCAAAAAAAGCAGATGATTTACTATTTGAGTTAGCCGATAATGGAAAAGGTTTTGATATTTTAGCAGAGCAGAAAGGTTTTGGTTTAAAACTCGTTAAAGAAAGAATTGAGTTATTTAATCAATCTACGAAAAAGATGAAAATTGATATGAAAATCCAAAGTAGTTCATCTGGTACACACATTATTATCCGTTATAAAAACTGGCTGAAAAATGATTAAAGGAATCATCATCGACGACGAACAAAACAATATTACCAATCTACAGCGGTTACTGGAAAAATATTGCCCAGAAATAACGATTATTGGTTCTTCGTCTGATGCTGACAAAGGAATAGAGCTTATTAAAAATAGTCATCCTGATCTGGTTTTTCTGGATATTCAAATGCCGGAGAAGAATGGTTTTCAGGTTTTACAGGAACTCAATTCGTATGATTTTGAAGTAATATTTGTAACTGCTTTCAGCCAGTATGGAATTCAGGCGATTAAATTTTCGGCAATTGATTATCTTTTGAAACCAATCGATATTGAAGAGTTAAAAAAAGCAATTGCAAAAACAAGCGAAAAGCTGAAACATAAAAATCAAAATCTGCAGCTTCAGAATTTACTTCATCATCTGAAAGAAAACAATAATAGTTCCGATCATCGCATTGCTATTTCATCGCTTAAAGAAATCCGTTTTGTATATGTTAAAAATATAGTTCGTTGCGAAAGCGAAAACAGCTATACATTATTTTATACCGATGAAGGTGAAACGATAATTTCTACTGTGCCTCTTTATGAATACGATGAAATGCTTTGTGTTTATGGGTTTATTCGCTGTCATCAGTCCCATTTGGTGAATAAAAAACATGTAAAAAGCCTGCTTAAAGAAGATAATTACACTTTGCTGCTTTATGACCAGAATCGGATTCCCGTTTCCCGTAATAAGAAAGATCTGGTCAAAAAAGCTCTAGTCTGATTTTTGTCAAAAATAATATAAACCGAAGCCGTAAATCTTCGGTTTTTTTAATTCAAAATTGTCTTAAAGCTTCAGCAATAGGTGTTTTGAATTTGTATTATAAATGTCTCCTGTTATATAATTTACATATAACTGCAGATTATAATTTAGAAAGAAGTAATTTTAATGTATTGATTATCAAATAGTATTAATTAGAAACATGAAATTTATGGAAACATCACACATTTATCCGGGGGCTTATTCATTGAATGCTTATATAGCAGTAAAAGGATGCAATGAGGCTATAGAATTTTACAAAAAAGCTTTTGGCGCAATAGAGCGGGGCAGATTATTAATGCCCGACGGAAAAATTGGCCATGCAGAAATAAGTATCGAAGGCTCTTTATTGATGCTGTCTGAAGAGAACAGCGATTGGGGAAATGTAAGTCCAAAAACTATTGGCGGTAATCCTTTAACTTTTGGTTTGTATGTTAAGGATTCTGATGCGGTGTTTCAGAAAGCAATTGATGCCGGCGCAACAGTTTTAATGCCTATGAAAGATGAGTTTTATGGCGATAGAGGTGGGCAGTTATTAGATCCTTTTGGGTACAAATGGATGATAGCCACTCATAAAGAAGATGTAAGTTTTGAAGAGATGCAGAAACGGTTTGATGAAATGTTTCAATAAGATATAGGTCGGTATAATGTTTTGAAAATGAATTAAAAAGAAAGAATTTTTGTGTATTTGTAAAGTTAATTACCGCTGTATTTACCGCATTAAATGGTAACTTTACTAAGGATAGTATGATATAAATGAAACGTTATAAGTAACTTAAAAAGTATCTATTATGAAATCACAAATTGCAGTTTACGACACCCATGACAAAGCAGTCAGTGCTATAAAAAGATTGAGTCACGAGAATTTTTCTATGGATCATGTTTCACTGCTGGGCAAAGCTGAAGTGATTGAAGATCATATTCAAGTTAAGTCACTCGATACGATAAAAAAAACTCCGGCTGTCATTGGGATGGGTGCGGGTACACTTCTTGGCCTGCTTTCGGGAGTAGGTGTGTTTGCAATTCCCGGTTTTGGGTTTCTCTATGGAGCAGGCGCACTTGTCGGGATTATTGCCGGTCTTGATTTAGGTCTGATTGCGGGAGGTACGATTTCGCTTTTGTCTTTTACAGGACTTAAAGAAGAAGAGGTAGTCAAATGTCAGGAACATCTAAAAGAGGGAAAATTTATGGTAATCGTAAAAGGAGCCCAAGAAGAAATTGAAAGAGCAAAACACATTTTGCATACTGATGGAGATCATCTGGAGATGATCGCTTAATTTTTTTACATTATTTAAAAACTGAAATATTTTAATGAGTTTCTTTAACAGCTTTTATTTATGGCTGCTAAGGGAACTTTTTTTGCAGAATCAGTTTACTATTATGTCATGTTTATAAAGCAGTCCTTTTAGTCCTTCCAATGAGAAAATGGCTTTCTTTAATTTGGTCGTTTTTGGATCAATTGTATAATGTCTGCTGGTCTTGAAATTGGCTTTATTTGCATTGGCTTTCGCAAATTCGGCGCGGTATAAATCACAGTTTTCAAAAAGCACTTCCGTCAGATCTGCAGCCATAAAATCGACTGCAATCAAGCTGCAGTTGATAAAAGGCGTTCCTTTTATTTTCAGCGTATAAAATTTAGAAAAATCCAATACGCAGTCAAAAAAACGGACTTCAAAAATGAGTTTGCTGCACATCGCAAAATTAACTTCCTTGATTTCACACCGGTAGAAAGTTACTGTTCTCAAAGCTACATGATTTATTTTGCTCTGGCTGAAAATACAGTCGTTAAAAACGCAGTCGATGAAAGTAACATCTATAAAACTGCAGGCAGAAAATGTGCAGTTATTAAACGTACAGTTTTCAAATTCCTTGAAATTGACTTCATCTGAGCCATAAGTATAACTGTTATATTCTTGATCGAAAAAATATTCGGGCATGAAGGAATTAATTTTATGAATTATTAGCAAAGAAACGATTTCTATTGCTTAAAAAAAGCATAGGAATTAATATTTGTCTGATGAAAATTGAAATATTTTTGCAGGTCCCAGCTGTTTTGCATGTAAAATTTTTGAAAAAACAGATTGTTAAAAACACTATTTGTAAACTTTAAACTACTAAAATTACAGTTAGGAGTGTTAATAAAGCATAAAATATTGCAAAATATTACTTTAAGAAAACGATTTCGCTGGCTTTTTGAATGGGTATGGTTAAAAAAAAGTTTTTTTATTTTAATCTTTTATTACTTTTGGTGTCATTATGAGAGGAGTCACTTTATATTTTATGTATTTGTTTTTTCTGCTGTTAGGCGGAGGACAATACCTGCATGCAGAGACGTCTCCTAAAATGATTATTTCTGAATCACTTTCTTTTGATTTAATAAAAAAACATCAGGTAAAAGTCAAAAAAGCAGAAGCCGGAAGTGTTTTAATTGAAGAAGCTGATGTAGATCTGGATGAGGAACTGCACAGTGCTGACAATTCAGTTAAAGAATTAACTGCTGGTAAAAGTTTATTAGCAAATTGGTATTTGACATTCTCCAGTCAAGCCTACAAGGATAACTCCAAACAATTCAATTTTTTTGCACCATATTATGGGCATGATAATCCTATTTATCTTGAAATAGGAGTTTTAAGAATTTGATTCCATTTCACATCAATTACTAAAGGTGTGACTTATGGATGTCCAATGTTTATATAATCTTGTATAATGTTGGTTTATTAAGTATTTTCATTCTGGACAGCTTAGTTTCACCTTAGTAACTGATGGTTATTTTCCGATCTTAGGAATTTTCTGTATTCCTAAATTTTCCATTCGCTTAATTACCAATTTTATACTATGAAGAGAATTATCGTTTTCACGGGCTTAATTGCCGTGTTGTCCCTTGCAAGCTGTACAAGCAAGAAAGAAGAAAAAGAAGAAGCTGAAACTTTTGAAGTTACTAATCCTGTAAAGATTGACACTTCATTTACTAAGCAGTATGTTTCCCAAATCCGCTCTGTCCGAAACATTGAAATCAGAGCTCAAGAGAAAGGATTTCTGCAGAATATTTATGTTGATGAAGGTCAGTTTGTAAAAGCCGGCCAGGTATTGTTCCGCATTATGCCAAAAGTCTATGAAGCAGAATTATTAGGTGCACAGGCAGAAGAAAAAGCGGCTGAAATTGAACTTAAAAATGCTAAAACATTAGCAGATAAAAATATAGTTTCAAAAAATGAACAGGCTGTTGCCCAAGCCAAATTAGATCAGGCAAAAGCCGAAGTTGCTCTTGCAAAAGTGCATTTATCATTTACCGAAATCAGAGCTCCGTTTGACGGAACTATCGACAGAATTCCAAAGAAACTGGGAAGTCTTATTGATGAAGGAGAATTACTTACCAGCCTTTCCGACAACAGTCAGATGTTTGCTTATTTTAATGTTTCTGAGCCTGAATATCTGGATTACGAAACCAATGTTAAAGGAAGAGCTCAAAACAGAGTTGGTCTGCTTTTAGCTAATGGTACTACATTTAAAGAAAAAGGAAATGTTGAAGTTATCGAAAGTGAATTTGATAACGAAACTGGAAACATTGCTTTCAGAGCAAGATTCTCTAATCCAAGTAAATTATTGAAACACGGACAAACCGGAAAGGTACTGATGGAATCTCCGCTTCATAATGTAATTGTGATTCCGCAGAAAGCTACTTATGAAATTCAGGACAAAAAATATGTTTTTGTTGTAGATAAAAATGATGTGGTTAGCTCTAGAGAAATTATAATTAAAGGAGAAATTCCAGATTTATATATGATTGACAGCGGGATTACTGTAAATGATAAAATCTTGCTGGAGGGTGTTCAGAAGGTGAAAGATAATGATAAAGTTCACTATAAGTATGTTGCGCCTCAGGAAGTTATTACTCATTTGCGTTTAAAAGCAGAATAGTTTTAAGTAATCAGTTTGCAGTAGTTTACAGTATTCAATAACAGTTTAATGTAAAACACGAATTTGGTTTAATCATAAAAAAATAGAAACAAATGTTTGATAAATTTATACAAAGACCAGTTATGTCGATAGTAATATCGCTTATAATTGTCTTTTTAGGGGTGCTGTCGGTGATGAATCTGCCGATCACCCAATTTCCGTCCATATCACCGCCAATGGTGAATATTACTGCAGATTATCCTGGTTCTAATGGTGAGCTGATGATCAAATCGGTTGTTATTCCGTTAGAAAGAGCACTAAACGGTGTTCCGGGAATGAAATACATGACTTCTGATGCAGGAAATGACGGTGAAGCCAGTATTCAAGTGGTATTCAACTTAGGAACTGATCCTAACCAAGCCGCTATCAACGTGCAGAACCGTGTGGCTTCGGTTACCAATAAACTGCCACCGCTGGTAGTAAGGGAAGGTGTGAAAATTACCCGTGAGGTTCCGAGTATGCTTATGTACGTGAATCTTTTCAGTACCGATAAAAATACAGATCAGAAGTTCTTATACAATTATGCCGATATCAATGTTTTGTCCGAATTGAAAAGGGTAAACGGTATTGGTTCGGGAGATATTTTAGGGACACGTGAATATGCAATGCGTATCTGGCTGAAACCGGACCGAATGCTTGCTTATAAAATTTCGGCAGAGGAGGTAATGGAAGCATTATCCAGCCAGAGTTTGGAAGCTTCGCCAGGGAAAACAGGTGAAGCCTCAGGAAAACGTTCTCAGGCATTTGAGTATGTATTGAAATATTCAGGAAGGTTTACGACCAAAGAACAGTACGGTAATATCATTTTGAAATCCAATCCGAATGGCGAAATTTTACGTTTGAAAGACGTTGCCAACATTGAATTTGGAAGTTCGATGTATGATATTTACTCAAACTTGAACGGAAGACCTTCAGCAGCTATCGTACTGAAACAGTCTTTTGGAAGTAATGCCAATCAAGTTATTGAAGATTTGAAAGCCAAATTAGAAACCATCAAGAAAAAATTCCCAAAAGGAATGGATTATGAAATTTCGTATGACGTTTCTAAATTCCTTGATGCTTCTATCGAAAAAGTAATCCATACCTTGATTGAAGCGTTTATTCTGGTAGGATTAGTTGTGTTCCTTTTCTTGGGTGACTGGCGTTCTACCGTTATTCCAGCGATTGCAGTACCGGTTTCGTTAATCGGAACTTTTGCGTTCATGCAGTTTTTTGATATTTCGCTGAACTTAATTACGTTGTTTGCATTGGTTCTGGCAATCGGAATTGTCGTCGATGATGCGATTGTGGTTATCGAAGCCGTCCATGCCAAGATGGAGGAAAAACATCTCTCAGCTTTGAAAGCAACTAAAGAAGCAATGCACGAGATTTCGGGAGCTATTATTGCGATTACATTCCTGATGGTGGCCGTATTTATTCCTGTTACATTTATGTCTGGGCCTGTTGGGATGTTTTACAGACAGTTCTCTATTACAATGGTAACAGCGATTGTTCTTTCTGGTGTTGTGGCATTGACATTAACTCCGGCACTCTGCGCGATGATGCTGACCAATAATCACGGAGCACCGAAAAAGAGAACACCAATAAACCGATTTGTGGATGGTTTTAATAATATGTTTAATCTTACGCAGACAAAATATCAAAATGTACTTGGAAAAATTGTAAACAGAAGAGCTGTTACTATTGTGGTGCTTTTAGGATTCTGTGCAGGAACTTGGTTTGTGAGCAGTACTGTTCCTTCAGGATTTATTCCAAATGAAGATCAGGGGATGTTTTATGCTATTATTCAAACGCCTCCAGGTTCATCATTGGAAAGAACAAATGACATTTCTGTAAAACTTCAAAAAATTGCCGAAACTGTAGAAGGCGTACAGTCCGTTTCTTCATTGGCAGGTTATGAAATTTTGACAGAAGGTACTGGATCGAATGCAGGAACCTGTTTGATCAATCTTAAAAACTGGAGCGACCGTAAGCATTCTGTGCAGGAGGTAATGACCGAATTGGAAGAAAAATCAAAAGACATTCCAGGTGCTAATATCGAATTTTTCCAGCCGCCAGCGGTACCAGGATATGGAGCTGCGGGAGGATTTGAGCTTCGTTTATTAGACAAAACGGGTTCAGGCGATTACAAGAAAATGGAGAAGATTAACAGCGATTTTGTTAAAGAACTCAACAAACGTCCTGAGTTATCGAATGTATTCAGTTTTTACAGTGCCAGTTTCCCTCAGTTTATGATGAAAGTCGATAATGACTTGGCACAGCAAAAAGGTGTATCTATCGAAAACGCGATGAATACCTTATCTACGCTGGTGGGAAGTAACTACGAAATCAGTTTCATTAAATACGGAATCAACTATAAAGTTATCGTTCAGGCGGCTCCGGAATACCGCGCTCTGCCAGAGGATATTTTAAAACTGTATGTAAAAAACAACCGTGATGAAATGGTTCCTTTCTCAGCTTTCATGAAATTGGAAAAAGTGTACGGTCTTTCGGAAATTACGAGACATAATATGTATACTTCTACAGAGATCAGTGGTGCTGCAGCTCCTGGATACAGCTCGGGAACTGCGATTAAAGTTATTCAGGAAGTGGCAGCCGAAAAATTGCCTAGAGGATATGACATTGATTGGGCAGGTATTTCTGCCGATGAGGTGGCACAGGGAAATCAGGCAATCTGGGTATTCCTTATCTGTTTAGGTTTCGTTTACTTGGTTTTGGCAGCACAATACGAAAGTTTCATTCTGCCTTTCTCAGTAATCTTGTCATTGCCTGCAGGTATATTTGGCGCTTTCCTTTTACTGAAATTTACAGGTTTGGAAAACAATATTTACGCTCAGGTTGCAATGGTAATGCTTATTGGTTTACTGGGTAAAAATGCTGTTTTGATTGTAGAATTTGCCATTCAGAAACATGCGGCAGGAAAATCGGTGCTGGAAGCTGCTATGGAAGGTTCCAAAGCAAGGTTCCGTCCTATCTTGATGACATCATTTGCGTTTATTGCCGGATTGCTTCCGTTAGCTTTTGCGACTGGTCCAGGTAAAATTGGTAACAGAACCATTGGTACTGCAGCGGCAGGAGGAATGCTTATAGGTACAATCTGCGGTGTATTCATAATTCCTGGACTGTATTATGTTTTCGGTCGAATAGCTGAAAGATTTACCTACGTAAAAAATCAAAAAGAAAATCCATTAACTGAAGAATTTGATGATAATCATGCAGTATAATAAGTCATTTAAATATATTGTCCCGCTAGGTATCTGCCTAGCGGTGGCAAGCTGTACACCGGTTCTTTCGCCTTTGGCAGAGAAAAAAGCCGTGCCGCAGTCTTTCGATAAAAGTACCGATACAACTAATATTTCTGCCACACCGTGGAGAACTTATTTTAAAGATCCAAACTTGGTAAATCTGATTGATACTGCTCTGAAAAATAATCAGGAGTTACAGATTACCCTGCAGGAAATTGAAATTGCCAAAAATGATATCCGTGTAAAAAAAGGACTGTTGCTGCCACAGGTTGGACTAGCAGCAGGAGCAGGAATTGAAAAAGTAGGACGTTACACGAGTCAGGGTGCTGGTGATGCTTCGACCGAAATCATGCCTGGAAAAGAAATGCCGGATCCATTAGGGGATCTTAAAATTGGAGCTTACGCAAAATGGGAAGTAGATATCTGGAAAAAACTGCGCAATTCTAAAAAAGCTGCAGTAAGCCGTTATTTAGCAACAGTTGAAGGTAAAAACTTTGTGATTACCAATCTTATTGCCGAGGTTGCCGATTCGTATTATGAATTATTAGCCTTAGACAATCAGTTGGAGATTGTAAAGCAGAATATTACTTTGCAGAGCAATGCGCTGGAGATTGTTAAAATCCAGAAAGAAGCTTCGAGAGCAACAGAATTAGCGGTTCAGAAATTTCAGGCTGAGGTGATGGCTTCGAAAAGCATGGAGTTTGATATTCTTCAGAACATAAAAGAGACGGAGAATAAAATCAATTTCCTGCTAGGGCAGTATCCGCAGGAAATAAAGAGAGACAAAGCTAACTTTGCCAGTTTAGTGCCATCGGCAGTAAATTCAGGAATTCCGTCACAATTGCTGGCCAATCGTCCTGATATTAAACAAGCCGAATTGGAACTTGAAGCTGCAAAACTCGATGTGAAAACAGCCCGTGCCGAGTTTTATCCATCACTTGATATTACTGCTGGAATAGGATTTAACGCCTTTAAACCATCTTATCTGTTTACGCTTCCGGAGTCGTTATTGTACTCATTCGCTGGAGATATTGCAGCTCCTCTGATTAATAGAAATGCCTTGAAAGCGGAGTACAGCTCTGCCAATGCAAGACAAATTCAGGCTTTGTATAATTATGAGCGTACGATTTTGAATGCTTATATCGAAGTTGCCAATCAGCTTTCTAAAATCAATAATTTAGAAAAAAGCTATGATTTAAAATCACAGCAGGTTGATGCTTTGAACCGTTCGATTGATGTGGCAGGAGATTTGTTCAAGTCGGCCAGAGTCGATTATTTTGAAGTTTTAATGACACAGCGCGATGCTTTAGAATCAAAACTTGAACTAATTGAGACCAAAAAAGAACAGCTTAATGCTTCTGTATATGTGTACAGAGACTTAGGCGGAGGATGGAAATAATCCTTCAGTGATATTGCAGTACAACTTTATAATACCATTTTTTTAGTTGCCAAAAGCCCCAAACATGTCAAAGTGTTTGGGGCTTTTTTTGTGATTGTACCTGTCTGGCAAACAGCAGAATTTTTATCAGTCAAGGGCTGGCTATTCTATCATTTCAGAGAGTTATTGGATAATCAATTTTTTATACAGTGAAGTAATTACCGTTAAAAATTACAAGACAATAATTGAATTTATTGGTCTAAAAAGGAAAAATTTCAGATTAGAGAATTAATCGTTTTTATTTATATATTTTTTTTGCAGTTCATGAAAACGAAAACAAAATTTCTTACATTTGAAGACTATTGATTATTAATATTAACACAAATTATTAAATGAAAAAAATTGTTTTTGCACTGTTGTTTGTTTCTTCAATTATGACCGCTCAAGACATGGATGTTGTAAAAGGAGATTTTGGATTCCTAAAGGATCAAAAAGAGGTAAATGTTGAATTTGACTATTCTAAATTAACTTTATTAAAAGAAAAACTTACTGAGGAAAAGTATGTTGAAAATAGAGCGAAAGATTTAAATGAAAAGTCAAAAAATACTGGTGATATCTGGAAAAAGAAATGGGCTGCCAGTAAAGATCAAATTTGGAATCCAAAATTTTTGGAATTATTAAATGTCGTTTTTAACAAAGATGGGAAGGATGTTACTTTTCAAGAGGGATTAACTTCTGCAAAATATACGTTGATTGTCGAAGCTGTCTGGATATATCCAGGATGGGATGTAGCAATAATGAAACAGCCTGCAAAAGTTACTACAAATTTGAAGTTTGTTGAAACGGCTAATAAATCAAATGTATTGTTGGAAGTTTCGAGTGAAGATGCGCCTGGAGATCAATGGGGAAATAATTATAGTAATGAATCCAGAATTGGAGAAGGTTTTGCAAAAACGGCTAAATCACTAGCGAAATTGCTTTTGAAAAAAGCTTATAAATAATTAAATTATTTACAAATATTCTTTTAAATTTCATATTATAAATGAATTAAGTATAAAAAAACCTAGTTTTAAACTAGGTTTTTTTCGTTTTTTTGCTTTCCATTTCGAGTATATGGGCCATGTTTTTAATTAGATTGTCATGTTTTTTCACAAAAGGATTTTCTTCATCCCAAACATAACCCGCCAGTACAGCACATATTTTTCTTTTTACATCGGGATTTTCGGGCTGATGAAAAAACAAAGTCTGAAGATTTCCAGTGTACCATTCCTTTACATAAGTGGTAAATACCGCAATTCCTCGTTTCATGTAAGCTGTAAATTCTTCTTCCCAGTCCACTGCTATGCCTTGTGATTCTTTTAGAAATAATTTAGCAGCAAGCATACCTGACTCCGTTGCAAAAGCAACCCCAGATGAAAACACCGGATCCAAAAACTCTGAGCTGTTTCCAGTTAAGGCAAAACCATCACCATACATTTTTTTGACAGAGCGGGAGTAATTTTCTAATTTAATTGGTTCGAATAAAAAATCGACACCTGCAAAACGTTTAATATAATAGTCCGAAAGCTGAATGGCATTTTTTAAGGCTTCGGCGTTGTCTTTATTAGTAGAAAGCGAATTGATAAAATCTGTTGGGCCTACAACTCCCAAGCTAGTATTTCCATTGGAAAAAGGAATAACCCATAACCAGACCTGAGTTTCAAGAATGTCAAAAGAAATCATTGTTCCTTCCTCACCTTCTGGACGGTTTTTGTCGACAACGTGGGTGAAAATCGAGGAATGCGGATCCAGTTTTGAAGGAGTATCCAAGTCTAATAATCTTGGTAAAACCCTTCCATAACCACTGGAATCGATAATGAATTTGGCATGGATTTCTTTTAAAACACCATTTTTGTCCTTAACAACTGTCGTTGAATTTTTTCCTTCAAAAGCAACCGAGATTACTTCTGACTCAAATTCCAGATCAATGCCTTTTCGAATTACTTCCTGGGCCATGGTGTTGTCAAAATCGGCTCTGGGTACTTGCCAAGTCCAATCCCAGCCTTCAGAAAATTTATTGCTAAAATCGAAAACACAAATTTCTTCACCTCTAATGAATCGGGCACCCAGTTTTTTCTCAAAGTTCATGGCGTCGAGACTTTCAAATAATTCTGCTTCGGCAAAATGATCCATTACTCTGGGAATAAGGCTTTCGCCTACAACAATTCGAGGGAATTTTGTTTTTTCGACAACCTTGATCTTGATTCCTTTTTTATGAAGATAGGAAGCAGAAACACATCCGGATGGTCCCGCTCCAATGATTAAAACATCTACGAACTCTTGTAACATTTATTATTTTGGAATTAAAATTTCTAAAAATAAAAGATACTATTTTTACTGATAGCGTCTTTGAATTGTGCAAATTTAAATATTTATCATTCTATACGATTCTTTTTTTTACATTTAATCAAGGTGTGGCTCATTCCGATGATTTCATGTATTTCGTCTACCTCAAAACCTACTTTTTCGATGATTTTTAAAATATCTTTCGAATGAAACATTTGACTGTTTCCGTTGGCAACAGCTGTAAAATATAGTGAAGTTGCGTGCAGGCTGTATGTTGAAGATTGGAATCTTTGTAAATCCCAAAAGGTTTCCAAGATATAAAAACGGGTGTTTTCAGACATGGCAGCATGAGCTTTGCTGAAAATTTTTTCTATTTCTTCCAAAGAAAAACAATCAATGAACTGACTCATCCAAATAGCATCAAAATCTTTTGGTAAAACGCTGGAAGGATCAAGAAGATTAATATTTTTAGTAAAAATTCTATCTTCGAGATTGTTTTCGGCGATATTTTTTTGAGCCATTTTGGTCTGCCCTGGTAAATCGAGAATAGTAATTTTTACAGTTGGATTGTATTTCGCACATAGTATAGCAAATTTACCAGTGTTACCCCCGACATCCATAATGGTTTTAGGATTGGAATTAAATAGAATAGGCAGTACATCGGGAAACGTATAATCTGAATAAAAATGATCAAAATCGAACCAGCTTTTCTTGGCTTTTTCCGGCAATTCTGATAATCCTATGTAAACTGTATCCCAATTTCCTAATTCTTTTAGCCCTTTTGGCTTACCCTGTACTATAGATTCCTCGAGATGATTCATTGCAAAATAATTAACATCCTGCGTGAAATCCATATTAATATTGGTTGCTTTGTCTCTTAGGATGAAGTAGCCTGTTTTTGTTAATATAAATTCGTTGTTCCTCAGATAAACCAGTTCTAAGCTTAGACCGGCTTCGAGTAGTACCTTTACACCGTAAACAGATAAGTTTAATGATTTTGCAATGGTTTCTGTATTTGCTTTTGTGTGATGAAACAAATAGTCTAAAATTCCTAGATTTCGAAGTGATTTCGCCGCCTGAAACATTATGGGGGCAAAGGCAATTTTTTGGGCATCTAAGTTAGCCTGAATAACGGTTTTTTTATCCGAACCAAAATCTTTCATTTATTTTGATTTAAAATTATATATATGTGTTTGTTTTTGTTGTAGTTAGGTTTTTTTTGAAATGATAATTGTAAAATAAAACATCGTTTTGCAGATTTTAGCGATATTATGCTACATTTGCTCATTCAAATTAACCACATTAAATTCTAAATAAAAACAAAATTTTAATATATTTAATGTAAAAAAATAAATACAAGTTAATGAATACTTTAAAGGAATATTTAAGTCTAAAAGAGTTCGAATCTGTAATTTTTGATAATAATAAAATAGATATCAGTCAGGATGTTTTAGAAAGAGTTAATGAAAGTTTTGATTTTTTAAAGGAATTTTCAGTCAACAAAATTATTTATGGTGTGAATACTGGTTTTGGTCCTATGGCCCAATATCGTATTAAAGACGAAGACCGGATACAGCTACAATATAATTTGATTCGCAGCCACGCTTCCGGTACAGGAAAACCATTGAGTGCTGCTTGTGTAAAAGCGGCAATATTGGCTCGATTAAACACGCTTTCCTTAGGTAATTCAGGGGTTCATCCGTCAGTAATTCATTTGATGAAAGAACTTATTAACAAAGATATTACACCTTTAATTTTTGAACATGGCGGAGTAGGAGCGAGCGGCGATTTAGTGCAATTGGCGCATTTGGCCTTGGTTCTTATTGGTGAAGGAGAGGTTTTTTATAAAGGAGAAAGAAGAGCTACGGCAGAAGTTTTTGCAATAGAAAAATTAGAACCTATTCAGGTAGAAATCAGAGAAGGTCTGGCGTTAATGAACGGAACTTCGGTAATGACTGGAATAGGAGTCGTAAATGTGCATAATGCTAATAAATTAATAGATTGGTCTATAAAATTTTCGGGTGCTATTAATGAAGTTGTACAAGCGTATGACGATCATTTCTCTGAGGAGTTAAATAATACAAAACGTCATGAGGGACAACGGGAAATTGCTTCCAGAATGCGTTCGAATCTTGCCGACAGTGCCTTGATTAGAAAGAGGGAAGATCATCTATATTCTGGCGAAAATACAGAAGATGTTTTTAAAGAAAAAGTGCAGGAATATTATTCATTGCGCTGTGTTCCCCAAATTTTGGGACCAATTTTGGAAACGATAAATAATGTGGCTTCCATTCTCGAAGAAGAATTTAACTCTGCAAATGACAATCCTATTATAGATGTAAAAAACCAGCATGTATACCATGGCGGGAATTTTCACGGAGATTATATTTCGCTGGAAATGGATAAATTAAAAATTGTTATTACCAAATTAACAATGCTTGCCGAAAGACAGCTGAATTATTTATTAAATTCAAAAATTAATGAACTTTTGCCTCCATTTGTCAATTTGGGAACCTTAGGCTTTAATTTTGGAATGCAGGGAGTTCAATTTACGGCGACTTCAACCACTGCCGAAAATCAAATGCTGTCGAATCCGATGTATGTTCACAGTATTCCAAACAACAATGACAATCAGGATATTGTAAGTATGGGTACAAATGCGGCCGTGATTACCTCCAAGGTTATAGAAAATGCTTTTGAAGTTTTGGCAATCGAACTGATAACTATTGTTCAGGCAATTGATTGTCTGGAGCAAAAAGATTTAATTTCATCTGTAACAAGAAAAATATATGATGATGTTAGATTAATAATCCCAAGGTTCGAAAAGGATCAGGTTATGTATCCTTTTGTACAAAAGGTAAAAGATTATTTGATGAATAATTAGTAATTTGTTTGTTTTTAATATTTTAAAATTATAAAACATGAAAAAATCAGCATTGTTTTTTATTCTATTTTATCAATTTATAAGTGCTCAAGAACTGGCTTTAGTGAGAAAAGACGATAAGTTTGGTTATATTTCAAAAACGGGGGAATTTGGTATTCAGCCAAAATATAAAAATGCTAAAAACTTTTCAGATGGTTTAGCCGCTTTTGAAGATAATGGGAAATGGGGTTTTATAAATGCTAAAGGAGAAATAATAATACCAGCAGCATTTGACGATGCCAAATACTTTAATAGCGGAATTTGTGTAGTATCCAAAGATAAAAAATGGGTATTTATTAATAAAAAGGGAGAAGTTCAAACACCTCCAATTACAGAAAAATTATACGATTTTGAAGATGGAGTTGCATTCATCAGACAAGGAGATAAAATTGGATTGATAAACAATAAGATGGCAATTGTTGTTGAACCAAAATATGATATGATTAAATCATTTGAAAACGGTTTTGCAAGAGTTAAAAATAATGACCGTTGGGGAATAATTGACAATACCGGTAAAATTGTTGTAGAAATAATTTATGACGAAATTGGAAATTATTTTAAAAATGTTACTTGGGCAAAAAATGGTACTGCTTTTGGTTTAGTAGTATCAGGGAAATTCAGAGCAATTGATGGAGTAGATAAAATCTGGGATTTTTTGGTTCAAGACATTACTTATGCTAGAAAAAATGACAAGATAGGATTTATTGACTTAAAAGGGAATTGGGTTATAGAACCTAAATTTGATAAAGCCAAAGCTTTTAATAAAAATCTAGCCCCAGTATTAGTTGGTAAAAAATGGGGATATATTGATATGAAGGGAACTTTAGTTATTGATCCTGTTTATAATGATGCAGAAATGTTCAGTGCGGATGGTTTGGCACCGGTTAAAGATAAAAATTGGGGTTTTATAAATACAACCGGAAAATTGGTAATTCCAACGCAGTATGGTATTACAGCTGGAGGTATTTTTTCGATTTTTAAAGATGATCAAAAAGGATTCATTAAGGGAACAGCAAGAGTTAAGAACGAAAATAAGTGGGGGTTTTTAAAACCAGATGGTTCTGTCTTAGGAAATCAATGGTTTGAAAACGCAGAACCTTTTCAAAAGTAATTATATTTTAGATTGAAAAATTACTTTCTGAAAAAGTGTTAATTAACACAGCAATCTAAAATCTACAATTTAAATTTTATATATGAAGTGTGCATTGGTAACAGGAGGTTCAAGAGGAATTGGCAGTGCTATCTGCGAAAAATTGGCACTGGATAGTGATTATCATATTTTAATTAATTACCATTCCAATAAAAAAGCTGCTGAGGAAACTTTGGAATCTGTAGTGGCAAAAGGTGCTACTGGGGAAATTCTGCAATTTGATGTTGCTGATTTTACCGAAGTTCAGTCAGTATTGACACAATGGCAAGAGGCAAATCCAAAAGCGGTTGTCGAGGTCATTGTAAACAATGCAGGAATTACAAAAGACGGTTTGTTCATGTGGATGAGCCAAGATGATTGGTCAAGTGTTATAAATACCAGCTTGAATGGTTTTTTTAATGTGACTAATTTTTTTATGCAAAAAATGCTTCGTAATAAATATGGACGCATTGTAAATATGGTGTCTTTATCGGGAGTGAAAGGTACGGCAGGGCAAACCAATTATTCGGCTGCTAAGGGTGCAATAATAGGTGCTACCAAAGCTTTGGCGCAGGAAATAGCCAAAAGAAACATTACTGTAAATGCCGTTGCTCCGGGTTTTATAAAAACAGATATGACCAGCGAACTTGATGAAGCCGAATTGACAAAAATGATACCTTTAAATCGTTTTGGTGAAGCTGATGAAGTTGCGGATCTGGTTAGTTTTCTTGTTTCGAAGAAAGCCAGCTATATTACTGGTGAAGTGATTAATATTAATGGTGGAATTTATTCATAAAAATAAAAGTTATCAATGAATAATAGAGTAGTCATAACGGGAATGGGAATTTATTCCTGTATTGGAACTTCGCTTGATGAAGTAAAAGATTCTTTATTTGAAGGAAAGTCTGGAATTGTATTTGATCCAGAACGCAAGGAATTTGGTTTTAGATCAGCTTTGACGGGTACAGTACCTAAACCGGATTTAAAAAATTTACTTTCCAGAAGACAAAGAATAAGTCTTGGAGAGGAAACGGAATATGCATATATGGCAACTATTGAAGCCTTAAAAAATGCCAATATTGATGATGCTTTTTTTGAAAAAAATGAAGTTGGCGTTATGTATGGTAATGATAGTGTATCTAAGGCTATTATTGAGGCAACAGATATTATTCGTGAGAAAAAAGATACTACTTTAATAGGTTCGGGGGCTATTTTTAAGTCCATGAATTCGACTGTTACCATGAATCTTTCGACAATTTTTAAGCTGAGGGGGATTAATTTGACAATTAGTGCTGCCTGTGCGAGCGGTTCTCATTCTATTGGGATGGCATATTTTTTAATTAAAAGCGGTTTTCAGGATATAGTTATCTGTGGAGGAGCTCAGGAAATTAATAAATATGCGATGAGTAGTTTTGATGGTTTGGGTGTTTTTTCTGCCAGAGAAGATGAACCGGCCAAAGCTTCAAGACCTTTTGATGCCAATCGCGATGGATTAATTCCAAGCGGTGGTGCTGCTACTTTGATTTTGGAGTCTTATGATTCGGCAATAAAAAGAGGAGCCACTATCTTGGCAGAAGTAATCGGATATGGATTTTCATCCAATGGAGGCCATATCTCTACTCCAAATGTCGAAGGCCCTTCTACGGCAATGCAAAGAGCCTTGGATGAAGCAGGCATAAAGTCAAGTGAGGTTGATTATATTAATGCCCATGCAACGTCAACTCCCGTAGGAGACGATAATGAAGCAAAGGCTATTTTTGAAGTTTTTGGAGAGAATAATCCTTATGTCAGTTCAACAAAATCAATGACAGGACACGAATGCTGGATGGCTGGAGCGAGTGAGGTAATTTATTCTATTCTGATGATGCAGAATGATTTCATAGCACCAAATATTAATTTGGAAACACCAGATGCTGATGCTGCAAAATTAAATTTGGTTAAAACAACGTTAAATAAAAAAATTGATATATTTTTGTCGAATTCCTTCGGTTTTGGAGGTACGAATTCAGCATTAGTAGTTAAAAAGTATAAAAAAAAGTAATGAAATAAGCATTCCTTAAAATTGGTCATAAAGACTAAAGTTAATATGCGATTACATGTTTCCCATAAAAAAATATTAAATATTACATGAATAAAGAAGAAATTATTGAGAGAGTAAACGGGTTTTTAATTGATGAATTTGAGGTGGATGGTGATGATATCCAGTTTGAAGCAAATTTAAAAGACACTTTGGGACTGGATAGTTTAGATTATGTAGATCTTGTTGTATCCATCGAATCAAACTTTGGAGTAAAATTAGTTGAAGGAGATTTTGTAGGAATAGACACTTTTCAAAGTTTTTATGATCTTATAGAAAATAAAATTAAATCAAAGGCTTAATGTAATGAGTCAATGGGATGGAAAATCTAAAGGTACTGTTCTTGGGTACAAAATTTTTGTTTTCTTCATTAATAAAATTGGAGTAAAAGCAGCCTATTTTGTACTTTATTTTGTAGCAGCGTATTATTTTATTTTCCTCAAAAAAAGCAATGACTCGATCTTTTATTATTTTAGAAAAAGGCTGGGGTATCCGTATTTAAAATCTAAAACGATGGTTTTTAGAAGTTATTATACATTTGGACAAACCATTATTGATAAAATTGCAATCGGTGCTGGTCTAAAGGATAAGTTTACTTATGAGCACGATGGTAAGGAGTTTATTATCAAATTGTTAAAAGAAAAGAAAGGTGGTGTATTAATTAGTGCCCATATTGGAAATTTTGAGATAGCCGAGCATTTTTTTAGTGAAGTTGATTTTAATCTGCAAATAAATCTGGTTACTACCGATTTAGAGCATTCTGCAATAAAGAAATATCTTGAAAGTATTACTAAAAAACCTAGGATCAATTTTATATTAATAGGAGAGGATTTGTCTCATATTTTCGAAATTAATTCTGCACTGGCCAGAAATGAGTTGGTTTGTTTTACTGGCGATAGGTATTTTGAAGGAGTAAAATCGTTAAGCGAAAATTTATTGGGGCAAGAAGCTCTTTTTCCTGCAGGACCATTTCTTATTGCATCCAGATTGAAAGTTCCTGTTCTTTTTGTTTATGTAATGAAAGAATCTAATTTGCATTATCATCTTTATACCAGAGAAGCCAAAGTAAAGCACCGTGACGAAAAGGGTTTACTGAAAGAATATACAGAAAGTGTAGAAGGTATGATAAAAAAATATCCTTTGCAGTGGTTCAATTATTTCGATTTTTGGAACCAATTAAGTAATAAGTAATTTAACGTTTAATTATGCTAAAATTCAGTTTTTTCATTGATTTTGTATTTTATAAAACCGCATGCAAACTATGAAAAAATATGATTCAATCATTATAGGATCAGGTGTAGGTGGATTGGCAACAGCAATTTGTTTAGCACGTGCTGGTCAAAAAGTTTTGGTACTAGAGCAGCATTACGTTCCTGGTGGATGGAGTCATAGTTTTACTTTAAATGGGCAACGATTTAGTCCAGGAGTTCACTATGTGGGACTTATAGGCAACGGGCAGTCTACGAATGAATTGTATCGCGGGTTAGGGATTGCAAATGATATGGTTTTTTTCCGAATGAATGACAAAGGATATGAACATGCTATTATTGGTGAAGAAACCTTTAGTTTTCCATCAGGGGTTGAAAATTTATCAGAAACTCTTGTTAAGCGTTTTCCAAAAGAAAAAAAAAATATTGTAGAATATTTAACTCTTGTGCAAAGAGTTAACAGAGAACTCCAATTAATACCTAAGTTAAAAGGGTTTTGGCAAAATATTACAGTGCCTTTTAGAACCAAACACTTTGGTAAGTTTTCCTTATTTTCATTAAAAAGAGTAATCAGTTGGCATATCAAAGATCCTTTATTAAAGGCTGTTTTAAATGTGCAATGCGGCGATCATGGACTTTCGCCAAAGAGAGCTTGTTTTCCGGTACATTGTTCTGTAATGAGTCACTATCTTGAAGGAGGATTTTATCCCATGGGCGGGGGAGGAGGAATTGTAAAGGCAATGACCAACGGTGTCAAGAAACATGGAGGTGAAGTTCGAGTCAAACAAGATGTAAAAAAAATAATTATAGAAAACAAAAAAGCAATTGGGGTTCAACTTAAAGATGGAACAGTAATTTATGCTAAAAATGTTGTTTCAAACGCAGATCCAGCTGTTACTTATTTAAATCTTATTGGAAAATCAAATCTCAGTAAAGGATTAGTAAAAAAATTAGAAAAAACAAAATATTCAGTCAGCTCACTTATTTTATTCTTGACCTTGGATATGGATGTCACTCAGTTTGGGATTGATTCGGGTAATATTTGGATGATGAAGGATGAAAATGATGATGCTAATTTTGATGATTTAATGAATAATGATATCACAGAGGGTGATTTGTTTCCAGCGGTATTTATAAGTTGTACCACAATAAAAGATCCAGTGAGTTTTAATGGCAGGTATCATAATTTTGAAGTGGTAACTTACGTGAATTATGATAATTTAAATGGTTTTAACGGGTTAGAGGATTATCATAATGAAGCATACATTATTTTTAAAGAAAAAGTAATAAATAAATTGATGAATAATATTGAGAAAATTATTCCTGGGGCAAAAAAAAATTGTGTACAAGCAGAGTTGGGTACTCCTAAAACAAATGAATTTTATGTTAATTCAACAAGAGGAAATGTGTATGGAACTGAAAAAACATTAAATCAAGTTGGTCCGTTCTCGTATAAAAATAAATCCGAAATAAATAACCTATATCTTTGTGGTGCGAGCACACTTTCTCATGGAATCGGAGGAGCTACACATTCTGGTGTTGTTGCAGCTTCGCTAATTTTGGGATGCCAACCCGATGATTTGATTATTGAAGATGCGAATCAAAAGTTAAGAATTTATGATGCGGAAGATACTGCAACATGGCCAGATTGGGTTCATGTTAAGAGAGCGCATAAATCAAGAAATTTTAAAGAAATAAATGTCTATTAGTCTTATGTATTAATTTAAGTTATATTCGCTTTTGTAAAAAAAAACATGTATGAAAAATGTCCTTGTAATCTATTATTCTCAATCGGGACAATTAGAAACTATTGCCAGAAATATAGCAAAACCGTTTTTAGATTCAGAAAAAATAAATGTAGTGTTTCATGAAATTAAAATGGAGCAATCTTTCCCATTTCCTTGGAATAATGATGCTTTTTTTAATGCTTTTCCAGAATCATTTTTGCAGATTCCTGCTCCTATTAAACCCATTCCAAATGAAATAATGGAAATGAAGTTTGATTTGATTCTTTTGAATTATCAGGTTTGGTATTTAACACCTTCAATCCCCGTAAATTCTTTATTGAAAAGTCCGGAAGCCAAAATTTTATTTAAGGATACACCAGTTGTAACAATAAATGGTTCCAGAAACATGTGGTTCATGGCGCAGGAAAAAGTCAAAGTTTTATTGAAGCAAAATAATGCTTTATTAAAAGGGAATGTGGCTTTAGTAGATAGAGTAGGGAATCTGATAAGTGTGATTACAATTGTAGAGTGGATGTTTTCAGGAGTTAAAAAAAGGTATCTTGGAATTTTTCCATTACCCGGAGTTTCAGATAAAGATATTCGTGAATCAACAAAATTCGGAGAAGTAATTCTTGCAGGCTTTAATGAGAATGATTTAGATAATTTGCAAACGAAATTGGTTGCGATTAATGCAGTAAAAGTAAGTTCCTACTTAATTAGAGTTGATAAAACAGCTAATAAAATTTTTTCAAAATGGTCAAATTTCATCATAACTAAAAGGGAATCAAGAAAATTTTGGACAAAAATATTTAAAGTGTATTTAATACTAGCTATTTGGGTAGTTTCACCAATAGTTTATATATTACACGTTCTTACGTATCCGTTAAAAATTAAAAAAATAAAGCAGGAATTAGAATATTATAAAGGAGTAAATTAGATTATATGTTTGATGTATATATTACAAAAGCGGCGAAGTGCTTGCCAAATGAAGCTGTTTTTAATGATGAAATGGAAGATTATTTGGGATTGATAAATGAAACAGCATCCAAAGGCAGAAGATTAATATTAAGAAATAATAAGATTGTAAGCCGTTATTATGCACGAGATAAAAATGGAAACAGTACTCACAATAACGCTGAAATAACTCATATAGCCATTCAGGGATTATTTGATAATCGTTTTACTGATCAAGATGTGGAATTGTTATCTTGTGGAACTGCTACTCCAGATGTTCTTGTTCCGTCTCATGCGGCAATGGTACATGGCTTATTAAAAAATAAAAATCTGGAACTTAATTCATCTTCAGGGGTGTGCTGTTCAGGGATGAACGCCTTAAAATTTGGTTATCTTTCAGTAAAATCCGGAAATACAAATAATGCAGTTTGCTCTGGTTCTGAAAAAGTTTCTTCGTGGCTGTCTGCCAATAGATTTGAAAATGAAATTGTTAATCTAAAAAAATTGGAAGAGCAGCCCATAATTGCTTTTAGAAAAGATTTTTTAAGATGGATGCTGTCTGACGGAGCGGGTGCCTTTTTATTGGAAAACAAGCCAACTGGAGCTATTTCCTTAAAAATAGAATGGATGGAAGCTTATTCTTATGCACATGAAATAGAGACATGCATGTATGCTGGAGGAGATAAATTAGAAAATGGCGATATAAAACCTTGGAATGATTTTGATCCAAATGAATGGCTCAGCGAATCTATATTTGCAGTTAAACAGGATATAAAAGTGCTTGATGAACATATTTTGGTTAAGGGTGCCGAAAGTATGAAAGAAGCATTGGATAAAAACAATATTACTGCTGATCAAATTGATTACTTTTTGCCACACGTTTCTTCTCATTATTTTGTAGATGGTTTAAGAGAATCATTGGCAGAAAAAGGAATGGTAATACCAATGGAAAAATGGTTTATGAATTTGGCATATGTTGGGAATGTCGGTTCGGCTTCAATTTATCTGGCCTTAGAAGAATTAATGAATTCAGGTAAACTGGTAAAAGGGAACAAAGTTCTTTTGTCTGTGCCGGAAAGCGGTCGTTTTTCGTATGCGTATGCTTATTTAACAGTGTGTTAATGACGATGACAGCTAATAATCCAATAGGCATCAAAGATTTTGTGGAGACTTTAATTCCTCAAAAAAAACCGTTTGTAATGGTCGATACTTTGTATAGCTATTCTGAAACTGAGTTAGTGTCTGGGTTTACCATTCAGGATGATGCTGTTTTTTTTAAGGATGATTCCTTTGTAGAATCTGGAATTATAGAGCACATGGCTCAGTCTGTGGCATTGCATACAGGATATCAGTTTTATTTGAGAAATGAACAGGCTCCCACAGGTTATATTGGTTCCATAAATAAATTGGAAATAAAAGTGCTTCCCAAACTTTATGACGAAATAAGGACAACAGTTACTGTTATACAGGAATTTGGAGGAGTAACTTTGGTAGATATTGTTAGTAAATTGAACAATGTAGAAATAGCCAAAGGACAGATGAAAACTGTTTTGGCTAAATAATTAAAAACAGTGAATAAGAAAGATACATCAAAACTTGTAAATAGTAACCATTACCTGCCTCATCGTGCTCCCATGCTGATGGTGGATTTTATTTTAGAGATTGATGATGAAAAAGTAGACACTATTTTTCAAATTAAAGCAGAAAATATATTTCTGAAGAATGATTTATTCACGGAATCTGGTCTGGTCGAAAATATGGCGCAAACCTGTTCGATGATTGTCGCCAAGGATTACTTTATTGATGAAAATAATAATGCCAAGACAGGAGCAGATGTTATTGGTTTTATCAGCGGAATTAAAACCTTAAAAATATATTCACTGCCAGAAGTTAATTCAACTCTTGTTACCAAAGCGGTATTAATTTCGAAATTTATTTCGGACTCATACAGTTTGTGTACTATACAATGCAAAACGTATAAGGAAGACGAAATGCTGTCAGAAGGAGAAATTACGTTGTTTATTCAAAATAATAATTCCTAGAGAAAGAAAATGAAAAAAGAAGAAGTACCTCAAGATAAAGGAAATCTTTCTAAAACAAATATGAAAGAGCTGGTGTATGCTACGGATGAAAATGGCAATTATACAACTGCCTTAAGTTCTGGCTGGGAACCAAAAAGTATTGCTCTTTCTAATTCGATTGAAGAAATTAGCGAACGAATTGCTGTTGCCAAGGCTCAGGTAGAAAATAACGAGGTAAGTCCTATTAGTTATTATATGGAGTTATGCAGAATGGATATCGGCGTACTTTCCAGTTATGTGGGAATGTGGCAATGGCGTGTTAAAAGACATTTTAAGCCTAAGGTTTTCGCAGGATTAAGTGACAGTATTTTAAAAAAATATGCCGACTCTTTTAATATAACTGTAGAGGAATTGAAAAATTTTAAGACTAATTAATGAAAACCGATTTTACACATTATCAATCTGCTCATTGTGAGAATGGAGTGGCTTCCAATTTGTTAAAACATAATGGATTGAATATTAGCGAACCAATGGTTTTTGGAATTGGTTCGGGACTTTTCTTCGTTTATCTCCCATTTCTAAAAGTAAATTACGCTCCTGCGATAAGTTATAGACCTATGCCGGGTCAAATTTTCAATAGACTGGCGAAACGATTGGGCTTGAAAATTAAAAGACAAAAATTTTCCAGCCAAGCCAATGCCGTTAAGACATTGGACGAAAATTTAAAAAATAATATTCCTTCAGGATTGCAGGTGGGTGTATACAACCTGACGTATTTTCCTGATGAGTACCGTTTTCATTTCAACGCACACAATCTGGTAGTTTATGGAAAAACAGAAACGGATTATTTAATTAGTGATCCAGTTATGGAAAACGTAACTACATTGACACACGACGAATTAAATAAAGTGCGTTTTGCCAAAGGGGCTTTTGCTCCAAGAGGTCAAATATATTATCCGATTCAGGTTCCTGCAAATGTAGACTTGAAAGGGGCAATTATAAAGGGTATCAAAAATACCTGTCGCGATATGCTGGCGCCAATGCCAATAATTGGTGTTCGCGGAATTCGTCTTGTTGCCAGGCTAATTAAAAAATGGCCAGTTAAGGAAGGAACTAAAAAAGCGAATCATTATTTGGCTCAAATTGTCAGAATGCAGGAAGAAATTGGAACCGGGGGTGGTGGTTTTAGATTTATATATGCAGCTTTTTTACAGGAAGCGGCAGTCATTTTGAATAATGACGAATTGCAAAAATTGTCGCTGGAAATGACCGCTATAGGTGATTTATGGAGAGATTTTGCTGTCGAAGCCTCACGGGTTTATAAAAATAGAAGTACCAAAGCTGATGTTTACAATTTGCTTTCCGACCAGCTTTTAAGTATTGCCGATAAAGAAGAAGTGTTTTTTAAGAAACTCAAAAAAGCAATAAGCTAAATACAATCATATTGAAGTCAATTATCCAAATATCACATCTGTCTAAATTATACAATGATGCCGAAATGTATTCATTGAATGATTTTTCTATGGACATAAACGAAGGAAATATTTTTGGACTGCTTGGGCCAAACGGAGCTGGTAAAACAACATTGATTTCGATTCTTTGCGGTTTGGTAAAACCTACTTCGGGATCTTTCACGATTGACGGATTAAATTACTCGGTCAATGCCAATGAAATCAAGAATAGAATTGGCGTTGTTCCTCAGGAATACGCTTTGTATCCAACCTTGACAGCAAGAGAGAATCTGCTATATTTTGGGAGTATGTATGGTTTAAAAGGTGACGTTCTAAAAGAAAAAGTAATTGACAGTCTGGATCTTTTGGGATTGCTGAAATTTGCTGATAAGCGTATCGAGACTTTCTCCGGCGGGATGAAACGCCGTGTCAATTTGATTGCAGGGATTTTGCATAATCCAAAGGTACTTTTCCTTGATGAACCTACGGTAGGAGTCGATGTACATTCAAAAAATGTAATTATTGATTATCTCAAGGAACTTAATAAAAAGGGTACAACCATAATTTACACGTCACACCATTTATCCGAAGCGCAGGATTTTTGTAACCATATTGCTATAGTCGACAGAGGAGTAATTTACACTCAGGGGACACCTAAGGATTTAATTGCGGCTACAGCCAATGCCAGAAATCTTGAAGATGTTTTTATTTCATTAACAGGAAAAGAACTGAGAGATGCTATATAAACTTTGGATGTCAGTTTACAAAGAATTCTTGTTGTTGAAGCGGGATATGGGAGGTGTTGTGACTCTTTTTTTAATGCCATTGGTATTAATTATCACCGTTACACTTATTCAGGATAGCTCTTATAAAAAAGGACAAGAGACTAAAATTCCAATAATTTTAGTTAATTATGATAATGGAAAGGTTTCTAAAACGCTTTTTGATAATTTAAAAAAGAGTGATGTTTTTAGTGTCATTACCGCTTTTGACAATAAAAAAATTACTGAAGCTGAAGCCAAAGATGCTGTTTTTAGCGGAAAATATCAAATGGCAATTATCATTCCGCCGCATTTGAGCAGCGATCTGCAGGCCAAAATTGATCAGAATGTTCAAAAAATTGTAAGCAGTCTGGGTTTTTCAGATTCGTTGGCAACGAAACCAATTGCAAAAATTGTCGATCAAAAAGAGGTCAAGCTTTATTTTGATCCTGCGGTTCAATTGAGTTTTAGAAGCGGCGTGATGAATGCTATCGACAAAATGATTGCCCAAATAGAAACCAAATCGATTTATACTTCTTTTCAGGATGAACTTGGCGGCGAGGATGCTCAATTTGAACAAAAAAGTTTTATTACATTCAAAGAGATTATTCCGAAAATAAATGACAAAGAAATTCTTCCGAATTCGGTGCAGCATAATGTTCCTGCTTGGACACTTTTTGCAGTTTTTTTTATTGTAATTCCGTTGTCAATCAATATGGTAAAGGAAAAAAGTCAAGGGACTTTTGTGCGATTGCGAACCAATCCTGTTTCCAATAGAGTTGTTTTGGCGGGTAAAACAGTGATGTATTTAATCATTTGCCTGATACAGTTTTACATGATGATTGCAGTGGCTGTATTTCTGTTTCCGCATTTAGGGTTACCCCCTTTAAATGTTGAAGGAAATTTAATTTTAATGAGTATCGTAGCACTGTTTTCAGGTTTAGCAGCGATTGGTTTCGGAATATTATTGGGAACTATTGCCAAGACACAGGAACAATCGGCTCCGTTTGGTGCTACGTCTGTGATAATTTTGGCGGCTATTGGCGGTGTTTGGGTTCCGGTGTTTGCCATGCCCAAGGTGATGCAGATTATCGCACAATCCTCACCAATGAATTGGGGTCTGGAAGCTTTTTATGATGTACTTTTGCGCAACGGATCTCTATTGGATCTGCTGCCTGAATTATTTTTATTGTTTTTATTTTTTATAGTTACCACAACTTTAGCATTGCTGTATGATAAGAAGAAAAGAGCTGTATAAAGAAGCAGCTGCCTTGACCGTTTCACAGGAAATTCGTGTTCGATTTAACGAAGCAGATTCACTTGGAATAGTATGGCATGGTCATTATATTACTTATTTTGAGGATGGAAGGGAAGCCTTTGGACGTAAACATGGTCTTGCCTATCTGGATGTTTTTGCCAATGAGTTTACGACTCCCATTGTAAAAACAACTCTAGAACATAAATTGTCGCTGCGTTACGGTGATGTAGCCCGGATAGAAACGACTATTGTAGATACGCCCGCAGCAAAAATGATATACAGGTTTACCATTTACAATATAAAAAATGAAGTGGTCTGTACAGGTGAAACCGTTCAGGTTTTTTTAGACAAACACGGTGAATTAATGTTGACAAACCCTCCATTTTACACGGAATGGAAAAGAAAAGTAGGCTTAGTTAAATAGCATGGCAAAAGAAGTTTTTATAACCGAAACGAACTGCATTACACCCATTGGGTTTGATGTTGCTGCCAATATAAAAAACATTGGTAATGGGGTTTCCGGTATTCAATTGCAGGATAATCCAAAGTTACTGAATGCACCTTTTTATGCAGCTGTTATTAATGATGCTGAATTGGATTTGGCTTTCGCCAAAGTGACTTCTGCAGAGGGTTATTCGAGATTGGAGAAAATGATGATTTTGGCATTGGAACCAATCATTAAAAATGTAAAAGCGGCATCAGACGAACGTACCGGTTTTATACTTTCGACAACCAAGGGAAATATAAAAGCTTTAGAAAATTCAAGTAATATTGAATCCGCTTATTTGGATGTACTGGCTAAAAAAATTGCTGCTTTTTTTGGATTCAAAAACGAACCTATTGTGGTTTCTAATGCTTGTGTTTCAGGAATTTTGGCAGTTTCAGTTGCCAAAAGGTTAATTCAGGCGAATTTATATGACAATGTATTTGTTGTCGCAGGTGATGAAGTTTCAAAATTTGTTTTATCGGGATTCAACTCCTTTCAGGCAATGAGTAATTTGCCGTGCAAGCCTTATTCGGTTAACAGAACGGGAGTAAGTCTGGGAGAAGCTGCAGCCGCCGTTTTGGTTTCTTCAAATAAAGAAAACGCTAAAATAAAAATAATAGGCGATGGCTCCATCAATGATGCCAACCATATTTCGGGACCTTCCAGAACAGGAGAAGGGCTTTACCGAAGTATTCAAAGCGCTTTGGCGGAAGCCAAAATAGACAGTAATCGAATCGATTATATTTCAGCTCATGGTACGGCAACACCTTATAATGACGAGATGGAAGCTATTGCGTTAAACAGGTTAGAACTCGAAAATGTACCGGTAAATAGTTTTAAAGGGTATTACGGGCATACATTAGGAGCTTCGGGATTATTAGAAACCGTTATCGGAATAGAATCGGTTAAGGAGAATACATTGTTTGCGTCATTAGGATTTGATACCATTGGAGTAACCCAGCCGATTAAGGTTATTGAAAAAAAGACGGATGCGGACATTCGTTATTTTCTAAAAACTGCTTCAGGTTTTGGAGGATGCAATACAGCTGTTTTATTTGAAAAAGTATATTAATGACAGTAAATAAAAATTATATTCACTCTTTTTGTACCATTCAGAAAAATACAGTTTTTTTGAATGGAGAAGCCGTTTTTACCGCCGAAGAGGATTCGTTTGCCGGTTTTTCAAAGAAAGGATATCAGCATTTTGAAATAAATTATCCGAAGTTTTTTAAAATGGATAATCTGAGTAAATTGGCTTTTTTAGGTGCCGAATTACTTTTGGCAACAGCCGAAAATTCAGCAGAAAGCAATACTGCATTAGTATTTGCCAATAAATCCTCGAGTTTGGATACCGATGTTAAGCATCAGAATTCGATTTCAGATTCTGAGAATTATTACCCAAGTCCGGCAGTTTTTGTTTATACATTACCTAATATCTGTTTAGGAGAAATAAGTATTAAACATCAATTGAAAAGCGAAAATTCTTTCTTTATATTTGCGGACTATGACCCGGTATTTATGGAAAACTACTGCAATATACTTTTGGAAACCCAAAAAGCGGACAAAGTTTTATGCGGATGGGTGGAATATTATAATGAAGAGTACAAAGCCTTTTTTTATCTGCTTGATAAAAAAGGCGAAAGAGAACACAATCACGAACAATTAAAAAAACTATACAATAAATAATTATGGAAGCATTAAAGCAGGAATTAAAAAGTAAAATAATAGAAGTTTTAAACCTTGAAGATATCACTGTTGCTGATATTAATGATGACGATGCTTTGTTTGGAGATGGTTTAGGACTTGATTCTATTGATGCGTTGGAACTTATTGTGATGCTTGATAAAGATTATGGAATTAAATTAGTAGATCCAAAAGAGGGAAAGACTATTTTTAAGTCTATCGAAGTTATGGCAGCTTATATTTCGGAGAATAGAGTGAAATAATTTTAGAATTTAGAGGACAGATTTAAGTAATAATCTTTTACTCTGATTCAGCATCAGACATTGGGATAAATCATTTGACAAAAAATGTAAAATAGCCTATCTTTGAATTAAAACATCGCAAAATGACTTTTACAGACAAAAATATAATAGAAAATTATTTTGGATTATTCGAGAGTTTAGATTCAATGAGCAAACTTGAACTTATAGAAAAGTTAACGAAATCATTAAAGGCGGAAACTAAAAACAAAGAAAATAATTTTTATAAATCTTTCGGTGCTTTTTCGACTGAAAAAACTTCCGATGAAATAAATGCAGATATAAAATCAAGTAGAAAATTTAGAACGAAAGAAATTAAATTCTAATGAAATATTTACTTGATACTAATATTTGTGTACATTTTTTGCGCGGAAAATTTGAAGTTGACAAAATACTTAAATCAAAAGGTCTCGAAAATTGCTATATCTCAGAAATTACGGTTTTAGAATTAAGATTTGGTGCTGAAAATAGTGCCGACAAAATAAAATCGCACAAAGCAGTAGATATTTTTTTAAAAGGAATTGTCATAATTCCAATCTACGGTTCAATAAAAAAATACGCTGAAGAAAAAGTCCGTTTAAATAAATTAGGTAAACCTCAAAATGATGATTTCGATTTATTAATTGGTGCAGCTGCAATAGAAAATAAATTAATTTTAGTAACCGAAAATATTAAAGATTTCGAAAGATTGAAAGGTATTGAACTTGAAAATTGGATTGTTAGATAATAAGTTTTCAACTCACTTTTTTAAGATTTAAAGTTTAGAAATGCTATTTTTATTTAATGTTCTGTTTATTCGAAATCTAAAATCAAAAAATCTATAATGAATAAAGGTGTCGCCATTACCGGAATGGGTATTATTTCTTCAATTGGAAATTCAGTTGAGGAAAATTATAATGCATTGCTGAATAGCCAGGCAGGAATTACAACGATCGAGAATATTGCAACCGTTCATGCCGATGTTATCAAGGTGGGCGAAATTAAAAAGACCAATCAGGAATTAATAGATGAGCTGGGCTTAGGGAAGGACAATAATTTTTCCCGAACCGCCATGCTTGGAACCATCGCTGCTAAACAAGCGGTAAAAGATGCCGGAATTACTTCTATTAACGAGTATAAAACGGGATTAATCTCAGCTACGAGTGTGGGCGGAATGGATATGACAGAACGCTATTACCAAGAATATTTTGAAAATCCTGATGTTGTAAAATACATCAGCTGTCATAATGCAGGTGATAATACCGATAAAATGGCAAACGAACTGGGGTTGGAAGGTTTTGTAACTACCATCAGTACTGCGTGCTCGTCAGCTGCAAATGCCATAATGCTGGGAGCCAGAATGATAAAATCCGGTAAATTGGATCGTGTTATTGTGGGCGGAACAGATGCAATGTCCAAATTTACCATCAATGGATTTAAAACACTGATGATTTTATCGGATGGTTATAATAAGCCATTCGATAATAATAGAAAAGGATTAAATCTCGGAGAAGCCGCTGCCTTTCTGGTTTTGGAATCAGAAGAATTGGTTAAAAAAGAAAACAAAAAAGTTTTGGCAAGAGTTTCGGGTTATGCCAATGCAAATGATGCTTTTCATCAAACTGCTTCTTCAGAAAATGGAGATGGTGCTTTTCTGGCAATGGAAAAAGCATTTAAGGCAGCCCAATTGAAACCGGAGCAGATTGATTATGTCAATGTCCACGGAACTGCAACTCCAAATAATGATTTATCCGAAGGGCGGGCAATGGTTCGGCTGTTTGGCGAAAATAAGGTTCCCGATTTCAGTTCTACCAAGCCTTTTACAGGACATACATTGGCCGCTGCCGCTGCTATTGAAGCCGTGTATAGTGTATTGGCAATTCAAAATAACGTCGTTTTTCCAAATTTGAATTTTGAGACGCCAATGGCTGAGTTTGATTTGGTACCCCAAACAGCTTTAAAGCATAAAAATATAGAACATGTGCTTTCTAATTCTTTTGGATTTGGAGGAAATTGTTCGACTTTGATATTTTCTAAAAGCGAATAAAAATAGAATACTAATTTTACGAATTAGCACGAATTGGTTTGTGAAATTAAAAGGCTAATGTTTTATATTCGTGTAAATTAGTGCAAATTAGTGCAATTCGTGTTAACTTTTTTGATTAAAAATGAGTAAGATTTTTATAAATGGATTAGGCTGTATTTCGGCCCAAAAAACCTTTGATAGTCTTTTTCTTGAAGAATCGGCAGTAAATGAGGTGGATACTGTTTTACCCATTAATCAGCCTGTTTATAAGGATTTTATTTCTCCAGCAGCGAGCAGGAGAATGGCAAAAGGAGTTAAAAATGGCATAGTTGCTTCGACTCTGGCTTTGCGGGAAGCTCAGCTGGAGACCGTTGATGCCATTATTACTGGAACCGGAATGGGCTGTATCGAAGATTCGGAGAAATTTTTGAAGGCAATTTTGGATAACAATGAAGAGTTTTTAACGCCTACCTCTTTTATTCAATCGACACACAATACTGTTGGCGGTCAAATTGCGTTGGGACTGCAATGCAAAGCCTATAATTTGACGTATGTAAATGGTTCTATTTCTTTTGAATCGGCACTATTTGATGCCAAAATGATGATGGATGAAAATGATGCTTCTTCCGTATTGGTTGGCGGAATAGATGAAACGGCCGATTATACAATGTCACTTTTCAGACTTGCAGGTTTTGTAAAAAATGAAAACCAAGGACTTGATTCATTTTTAAAAAGTATAACCAAAGGTGCTGTTCAGGGTGAAGGTGCTGCGTTTTTTGTAGTTGAAAAAGAAAAGAAAGCAGCAACAATAGCTGCTGTTTTGGATGTTGAAATTCTGAATATATTGGAAATTGATAAAATTGAAAATAAAATCAGTTCTTTTTTAGCTTTCAATAATTTGAAGCTTACGGATATTGATGCAGTAGTTTTGGGTTATAATGGCGATGTGGATTCTGATTTGTATTATAAAGATTTATCAGAAGTTACTTTTGCAGATATACCACAGATTTATTACAAACATTTGAGTGGCGAGTATAATACTGCCTCGGCATTTGGGCTGTGGGTTGGAGCCAAAATTATTCAGACTCAAAGTATTCCCGATATTGTAAAAGTAAATACAATAGATAAAGAAACGTATAATACAATTTTGTTGTACAATCAGCGCAACGGAATAGATCATAGTTTCACTTTAATTTCAAGCTGTTGAAGTATATCCTGACAAATGTATTTTTTATTTTACTGCTTTTGCTGCTCGCTTTGGCAAGCTTTTACGTAGTAATCGATGTCAGATATTTTGTATTTGTGGGTATTTTATGGTTTATAATTGTATTTATCGGGTCTTCTTTTATTGGATCAAATTACCATGTAAAAACCTTTTGCAGTAATCCATTAATAACTGAAAAGAAAATAGCAATAACCTTTGATGACGGTCCAAATGAAATGACAGCTGCTGTTTTGGAAGTTTTAAAAAAGTATGATGTCAAGGCTGCGTTTTTTTGCATTGGTAAAAATATCGAATCACATCCCGAAATTTTAACGGAAACCATAAAGCAGGGCCACGCGATAGGAAACCATTCGTACAGTCATTCTCCTTTTTTTGATTTTTACAGCAAAGCTAAAATCATCGCCGAAATTGAGAAAACAGATGCTTTAATTGAAACGATTTTAGGAAGGAAAACTACCTTGTTCAGACCGCCTTATGGTGTTACCAATCCTTCCATTCGTAAGGCATTGGCTGTGACAAGACACAAAACTATTGGATGGAATATTCGATCATTGGATGGAGTTTTTAAAAATAGAAAATTTTTATTGGACAGAATAATTAAAAGAATTAAACCGGGAGGAATTGTACTTTTGCACGATACCTCTATCGAAACGGTTAATGTGTTAGAGCAGTTACTGTCTTTTTTAGAAAAAAACAATTACAGTGTTGTTCCGTTGGAAGAACTCCTGAATATAAAAGCGTATGAAAACTAAAATTTTTATAGTAGTACTTTTTTTGAATGTTTGTCAATTTCAGTCTTGGGCACAAGAGCAAAAGATGAGTGACGGAGAAGTTACTGCATTTAAACAGTCAGTGGCTGTGGTGTCTAAAAAAATAAAGACTTTGAGTACTGATTTTGTGCAGTACAAGCATTTGGATTTTCTGTCAAAAGATATTGAAACTTCGGGGAAAATGATTTTCAAAGAGCCTTATTCCTTGCTCTGGCAATATAAAAAGCCATACAATTATTCAATCGTTTTTAAAAATGGAAAGATACTTATCAATGACGAGGGAAAGAAAAGTGCCGTAGATATTGGAAGCAGTAAATTGTTTGGAAAAATCAACAAACTGATTGTTGGAAGCGTGAGCGGAGATTTATTTGATGACAAGGAATTCTCTATTTCGTATTTTAAAAATAAAGATCAAAACATCGCTAAGTTTATTCCCAAAGATGCGACTCTTAAAAAATATATCAAACAAATCGATTTAACTTTTGATAAAGAAGATGCGACTGTGATTCAGGTTAAATTATTGGAATCCTCTGCAGATTATACCCGAATTGTCTTAAAAAATAAAGTAATCAATACCAAAGTCGATGAAGCTTCTTTTTCGAATTAGTATCATAGCCTTTTTATTGGCATCATGTGCCGGTAATAAGCTAGTTAAGGATTACAAAGCTGTGCCTTTGGAAACAGCCGTTTTTGATGTTCCCTATTTTTCAAATCAGGAAATTGATTATGTGTATAAAGCCAATATTTCAGTTTACGGAAATGAGCTGACAGGCATTTTTATTGCCAAAAAAATAAACGATACCACGCATAGAATTGCTTTTACTACCGAATTTGGCAATAAGCTGCTCGATTTTGAAATTTCCGAATCAGATTATAAAGTCAATTTTATTCTGGAAGAATTGGATAGAAAGTTATTGGTAAATACTTTGGTAACGGATTTTAGATTGCTTTTGCGAAGTCATTATATCACAAGCAATCAATTTGATAACGGTGAGGAAAGCGTTTATGAGACTTTGGATAAAAATAAAATGAATTATTTATACGTTTCGAAAGGGACAAATAAATTAAGTAAAATTGTACACGCTACTAAAAGAAAAGCAAAAATTAACCTCTATTATACTTCTAAAAATGATATTTTTGCCGATAAGATTACCATCGAGCATAAAAATATAAAATTGAAAATCGAACTAAATTATTTTAATCAATAACTGAAGTGATGAATAATAAAAATCAATTAAATAAAGGTATACTGGTTTTATTTCTTGTCTTTTTTGGGACACTGCAAACGCAAGCTCAGGTTACTTTTAGGCCAGGATTAAGGGGAGGGGGCAATTTTACTCATTTTACAAAAGGAAATGACTACTATTATTATGATACTGACAATATAGATAGTCAAAGGGGGGATTACTCCACAAAAACTGATTTTTATCTTGGTTTTTATGGTGCTTTGAAACTATCAAAATTTTATACTTTGCAACCCGAAATTAATTATTCGGCTCAAGGTTCAAAATATAAATCACCAACTAATGATAATGGTATGTTTAATGTTGATTATTTGTCTTTTGGGGTCGTGAATAAATTTACTTTTGGTGATAAATTTAACATTCATTTTGGTCCAACATTAGATTTTGTAGTAGATAAAAATTTCAATACGGATGCAAGTGTCGATATGGCTTTTGTTTTGGGAGCAGGAATTAGCATAACTCCTAATTTTGGAATAGAAGCAAGAGTTAAAAAAGGAATCATTCCAGTAATTGATTATAATGAGAGTCATACTAATGTGGTTTTTTCGGTGGGAGGAACCTATACATTTGATATAAAATAAGATATGAAAAAAAGAGTAATTACTATTATTTGTTTTGTATTAATTGGAATTGTACAATCAAATGCTCAGGTGACTTTTCAGCCTGGTGTTAAAGGCGGTGTTGTTTTTTCGAGATTGACAAATTTTGATTCGGATTTTAAGACCGGTTTTTATCTGGGAGGTCAATTAGCCATAAAATTTAATAAACTATATACTTTGCAGCCAGAGTTAGTTTATTCACAGCAAGGGGCAAATTCAAATTATAGTGACCTTCTTATAGATAATTATTACAACCAAAGTATCATAACTGTTAATAATTCTGTAAAGCATTCACTTGACTATCTTTCTTTAGGTGCTATCAGTAAGTTTTCTTTTGGAACTGGATTTCATGTTATTGTTGGACCTTCATTAGATTTTAAGGTTAATGATAATTTTGATAAAAGTTATTTTTATAGTGATTCTCCAATAGGATTTGATTTTGCTATTGTTGGAGGATTTGGATTTTCATTTCCAAATGGTTTGTCTCTTGATGCTCGTTTTAAACAGGGAGTAGTTGATATTTATGGTAATAACTACAATACAAATATTGATAACAACAATAATGGGAATTATGACGAAGTAGTTTTGAATCAATCATTTCAGCTTGGTTTATCGTATTCATTTGATATAAAATAAAATATGCTATTAAAAGATTTCTATACAGTAAAAGTGTTGGAAAACATTGTTGATTCCAAGTATAAAGCACAAATCACAATCAATGAAAAGCATGAAGTTTTTGAAGGACATTTTCCTGGAAATCCTATTATGCCGGGTGTATGCATGATGCAGATTATAAAAGAATTAACAGAGCAGATTACAGCCAGCTCCTTATTTATGGAATCTTTAAGTAATGTTAAATTTATGGCATTGATTAATCCATTTGTAAATCCGGATCTGCTTTTGGAATTAGATATAAATACAACGGATGATAATTTGATTAAGGTTAAAAATGTTAGTTATTTTGACCAAACAGTTGCCTTGAAATTAAGCTGTGTTTATAAGAAAATATAATAAATACTGTACCTGTTTTTAATTTTGATGTCATGAAAATTACCTTTCTTTTTATTTTCTTTTTTTTCGCAAATCCTTCGGTTACCGAAATCAGAAAGTTATATAAGACCGCTGCTGCAACGGAAAGCGTTGCAAAAGATATGGCAGTAAAATTAGCGGATGTTACCAAAGAGGACAATAATAAAGTCTTGGTTGCCTATAAGGGAGCATCAATAATTATTCTTTCCAAACTGGAAAAAAAAGCAACCGACAAATCTAAAAAATTCAAGGAAGGAGCAGCATTGCTGGAATATGCCGTAACAGCCGAACCCAATGCCATTGAGATACGAATGATTCGTTTGAGCATTCAGGAAAATGTTCCTAAAATAGTCAATTACAGAGGGAATAAAAAAGAAGATAAGAAGTTTTTATTGGATCATTATAAAGAGCAGACGGGAGCCTTAAAAGCGTATGTTGGTGAATTTATTTCCCAGTCCAATAGTTTTAACGCTATTGAAAAACAATTGGTTGAATAGCTTAAGAATTAAAAAATGAATACTAGTTTTTCAGAAGCAAAACGTATGGATCAGCATAAGGTTTGTGTTATTATCCCAACGTATAATAATCATAAAACTTTAAAGCGGGTTATCGATTCGGTTTTACAGTATACTTCTGCTATTATTATTGTAAATGATGGTTCTACAGATAGTACTGTTGAAATTCTGAAGGAGTATTCAAGTTTGGTTCAAGTCCACCACCCTAAAAATTCAGGAAAAGGGTTAGCACTTCGAAATGGTTTTAAAAAAGCTTTGGCATTAGAGTACAATTACGCTATTACAATTGATTCCGACGGTCAGCATTTTGCATCTGATATTCCGAGTTTTTTAAATAATTTGGAAACAAATCCAGATGCACTTTTAATTGGAAGCCGAAATATGGTTCAGGAGAATGTGCCTAAAAAGAGCAGTTTCGGAAATAAATTTTCAAATTTTTGGTTTTGGTTCGAAACCGGAAATAAATTGGAAGACACTCAATCAGGTTTTAGATTATATCCTTTACGAAAAATTCCTGTTCATTATTTTACAAACAAATTTGAGTTTGAAATCGAGGTTATTGTTCGTTCCGCTTGGAAAGATATTCCTGTAAAGAATATTCCTGTTCAGGTTTTGTACGATCCAAAAGAACGGGTTTCCCATTTTAGACCCTTTAAAGATTTCACCCGAATTAGTATTCTTAATACAGTTTTGGTTATTATTGCTTTGGTGTATATTAAGCCTAGAGATTTTTTTAGAAAACTAAAAAAAAAAGGACTTAAACAATTTTTTCTAGAGAATGTACTCGAAAGCAATGATTCGAATACTCGAAAATCGGCTTCAATTGCATTAGGTGTTTTTATTGGAATCTGTCCTTTTTGGGGATTTCAAACTATTTTGGTATTGTTTTTGGCTGTTTTGTTAAAGCTTAATAAAGCTATTGCTTTTGCATTTTCCAATATAAGTTTTCCTCCTTTCATTCCTTTTATTATTTATGCTTCGCTTAAGATTGGAAGTTATTTTATTAGCAGCAGCAAACCATTGATATTGAACACGGATATGACATTTGATGATATTCAAAAAAATATTGCCCAATATCTTGTTGGAAGTTTTATTTTAGCGACTTTTATGGCCGTCCTTTTTGGTCTTACAAGTTACTTGTTATTAACTTTGGCTGGTAATCTAAAACACAAAAAACAGTTACATGCAAAATAAGTTATTCGATTTATATACATTTATTACTTCCAAGAAATTACTTTCGTTTGGTATAGCAATTTCGATTGTATTTGTTTTGGGATTTTTGGCATTTAGAATCTCTTTTCAGGAAAATATAAATCAATTGATTCCTTCAAATGATCAGTCTGGAATAACCTCAAAAGTATTGGATCAGGTAAATTTTGCCGATAAGATTACAATTATAATTTCTACCAAAGAAAATGGTTCATCGGAGAATCTTACTGAGTATGCCAATGTCTTTTTAGACAGTCTGGAACCTTGTAAGCCTTATATATCCAAAGTTCAAGGCAAGATTGAAGAAGAAAATATTCAGGAAACTTTTGATTTTGTATACGATAATCTGCCTCTTTTTTTGAACAAAAAGGATTATGAGCATATCCAAAATAAACTGCACAAAGACAGCATTGCTAATACTGTCGCTGCCGACTATAAATCGATAATTTCTCCTGCTGGATTGGTGTCCAAGGATTTTATTCTTAAAGACCCGCTGGGCATTTCTTTTATTGCCTTAAAAAAAATGGAACAGTTAAGTGTAGGTGATGACTTTGCTATCCAAAACGGATTTGTTTTAACAAAGGACAGGAAAAATTTACTGCTTTTTATTACACCCAAATTGGCGACAAATGAAACGGATCAAAACACGTTTTTTATCAGTAATCTGGATAAAATCAAGGCAAATTTAAATAGACATTTTAAAGGCAAGGCAGAGATGAGTTACTTTGGTGCAACGCCTGTGGCTGTTGCCAATGCTACACAAATTAAGTCGGATGTTCAAAATACATCTATATTTGCAGGTGTTACCTTGATTTTGATACTGGCTTTTTTTTACAGAAGCGTTACCACTCCAATAATCATTTTTATTCCTTCGTTGCTCGGAGCTTTATTTGCCTTGGCAGTTTTGTATGTCTGTAAAGGAAGCATATCGGCCATTTCTTTAGGTATCAGTTCTATTTTACTAGGAGAAACCACGGATTATTCGATATATGTTTTAACCCATTTGAGAAACAACAGGAATGTGAAGTTGGTTTTTAAAGATATTACAAGACCATTACTACTTTGCGGAATTACAACATCCATTACGTTTTTGTGTTTGTTTTTTATCAAGTCGGAAGCCTTACAGGATTTAGGTATTTTTGCTGGATTGAGCGTTGTTGCCACTACTGTTTTTTCAATAATTCTAATTCCGGTTTTATACAAATTTGACTCCAAAAAGTTTATCCAAAAACCAAATTTGATTGACAGTTTAGGTGCATTTTCGTATCACAAAAGTAAGTTTCTGATAGGTTCAATGCTGGTATTGCTAATTGTTTCGCTTTTTACATATTCAAAAGTTACGTTTAATAATGATCTTTCGGATTTGAATTTCATGACTCCCGAGCTGAAACAGAATGAAAGGAAATTAGACAAAATTGCCAATAACAATGATTCCAAATCTATTTATTTGGCTATTTACGGTAAAAGTTATGATGAAGTTATAGCCAAGAATAATGCTCTTTTTAAAGTACTGGAAAAAGATAAAGCTGGAAAAGGTATCTTGAATTTTAGTTCTATTGGCGGAATTGTTTTTTCTGCCGATGTTCAAAATCAAAAAATAAAGGAATGGAATTCTTTTTGGGATTCGCAGAAAAAAGCAAATTTGAATCAGACATTAATTAACGAAGGAAGTCATTATGGCTTTAAGGCTGATGCTTTTTCAGGTTTTTTTGATTTGCTTGACAAGAGCTTTAAGCCAGTCACTATTGATGAATATCTTAGAGTGAAATCTTTTTTTCTGGATGAATTTGTGGCACAAAAAAATGGCTTTTTTACTATTTCCAGCTTAGTGAAAGTGACCAGCGAAAAAAGAGATGTTTTTGTAAATCAAATTAAAAAACAGCAAAATTTGGTTGTAATTGACAGGCAGGAAACAAACGAAACATTTTTAGGAACTCTAAAAATGAATTTCGAAAACCTCGTTGATTATTCCTTCATTGCTGTATTTTTAGTTCTCATAATAGCCTTTAGAAGAATTGAATTGGCTATAATCAGCATCATTCCAATTCTTATAAGCTGGATTTTTACCACAGGTCTTATGGGACTTTTTGGGCTGCAGTTTAATGTTGTTAACATCATCGTTTGTACGTTGATTTTTGGAATAGGAGTAGATTACAGTATTTTTATGACTACGGCGTTACAAAAGGAATTTACATTCGGGAAAATTGAATTGCCAAGTTATAGAACCTCAATTTTACTTTCAGTAGCAACCACGATTTTGGGAATGGGAGTACTTGTTTTTGCCAAACATCCAGCACTAAAATCGATATCATTGATTGCCATTATCGGAATATTTTCGGCGCTGATGATTACATTTATAATTCAGCCGTTGATTTTTCATTTTTTTATAACCAATAGAGTAAAAAAAGGAAAATCTCCGTATGAAATTAAGCGATTGGTGCATTCCGCTCTGTCATTTACCTATTTTGGATTAGGATGCGTAGTATTATCATTGGGAAGTGTCGTTTTGATGGCGATTTTGCCTTTCTCAAGGAAATCAAAATTAAAAGGATTTCATTTTTTGATGTCGAAGTTCATGCATTCGGTTTTGGCAAGTTATCCATCTTTAAAAAGAAAAATAGATAATACTTCAAATGAGACCTTTGATAAACCTGCCGTAATTATTGCCAATCATAGCTCGTTCCTTGATATTTTGGCTATTGGAATGTTGAGTCCAAAAATTATTTTCTTGGTAAGTGATTGGGTTTATAATTCTCCGGTTTTCGGAAAAGGAGTTCGTCTGGCTGGATTTTATCCAGTTTCAAACGGTGTGGATAATGGCGTAGAACATTTGCGTTCCAAAGTGCAGGAAGGTTTTTCCATAATGGTTTTTCCAGAGGGAACACGGTCTGAGGATAATGCAATTAAGCGATTCCATAAAGGCGCTTTTTATTTGGCCGAACAATTAGAATTGGATATAGTTCCAGTACTCATTCACGGATATTCCGAAGTTTTGCCTAAAGGCGATTTTATTATTAATGGTGGAAATACTACGGTAACTATTTTGGATAGAATCAAGTTTGAGGATACCACCTTTGGCACAAATCCTGCAGAGAGAACTAAAAAAATAAGCAGTTTCTTTAAACAGCACTATAAAAAACTGCGTTTGGAATTGGAAGGTTTGGATTATTTTAAGGCGAAGCTGATGAATAGCTATGCTTTCAAGGAAATTCAGATAGTAAAAGCGATAAAAGATGATGTTAATCAAAATTTACAGTTATATTTTGATTTAAATAAATGGATGGATTCTAAAGCTAAAATACTTCATTTTGGAAATGATTATGGGCAATTGGATATACTTTTGGCATTGCAGGAGCCTCAAAGAAAGATTGATTCGGTTATACTTTCAGAAGAGAATAGAGCCATTGCCAAAACTAATTATATTCTAAAGAAAAGGACGATTCATTATTTCGATCAAGATAAATTGAATACTCTCAAAAAGTATGATGTAGTATTGATTTCGAATGAAGAGTCAGTGTTCAATTTGGCTGAAGTATGTAATTTGGCAAGCAGAATAATCGTTTTGGGAAATAAAAAATTAAAAGAAAAAATAGCATCATTTGGTTTTCAAACTGAGCATGAGACAGAAGAAATGATTGTATTAAAGAAAGTGATAGGATGAAAAAGCATTATGATGTTGTTATAATCGGAAGTGGATTGGGCGGACTTGTTTCGTCTATAATTTTAGCCAAGGAAGGCTATAGCGTTTGTGTGCTGGAAAAGAACAATCAGTTTGGAGGTAATTTGCAGACGTTTGTTCGCGATAAAACGATTTTTGATACCGGAATTCATTACATTGGAGGATTAAGCGAAGGGCAGAATTTATATCGATATTTCAAGTACATTGGGATTATGGATAGCCTGAATCTCAAAAAAATGGACGAAGACGGATACGATATAATCTCTTTTGAAGATGTAAATATGGAGTTTCCTCATGCCCAAGGGTATGAAAATTTTGTGAATCAGCTGGTTAAGTTTTTTCCTGAGGAAAGGGAGGCAATAAATAAATATTGTGAAGCAATTATTAACACCTGCGATACATTTCCCCTTTATAATTTAAGTGCTGAAGGACGCTATGACAATGATATTCTTTCTGTAAATGCAAAGGATTTTATTGCAAGCCTCACTGAAAATAAAATGTTGCAGGCTGTTTTTGCAGGAAGTAATTTTTTATATGCAGGATGCGGTGAAAAATCCCCTTTTTATGTACACGCACTTACGGTTAATACCTACATGCAGAGTTCATGGCGCTGCATAAACGGTGGCAGCCAGATTACAAAACAGTTGATAAAACAGCTTAAAAAATATGGAGGTGATGTCTTTAAATATAAAGATGTCAATCAGTTGGTTGTCGAAGACAATGCTATTACCACAGCCAAAATGAAAGATGGCACGAGTGTGGAGGGAAAATATTTTATATCGAATATAGATCCCAAGATTACCTTGAAATTAGCAGGAGAGAACCATTTTAGGAAAGCCTTTGTCAATAGAATTTCGAGTTTAGAAGGCAGTATTTCGGCCTTTAGCTTATATGTCGTTTTTAAACCAAAAACGTTTAAGTACATGAACAAGAATTATTACCATTGTAAAAATAGCAGTGAAGTCTGGGATGCTCAAAATTATAACGAGCAGAATTGGCCAAAAGCTTTTATGGCTTCGATGAATGCTTCTAAAACAGATGATGGCTGGGCAGAGGGAATGACTTTTATTACTTATATGAAGTATTCCGATTTGGATTCATGGAAAGAAACCTTCAATACCGTAGCCGATGTTAACGATAGAGGCGAAAGCTATGACGATTTTAAAACTCGTAAAACGAATCGTTTCCTAGATGAAATAGAGAAAAAATTCCCTGGAATAAGAGACTGTATAAAATCAGTTCATACTTCTACGCCATTGTCATACAGAGATTATATTGGAGGATATAACGGAAATATGTATGGCTATGAGAAAGATTGTGAAAATCCGATGAAGACATTTATTCCGTCAAAAACTAAGTTAGATAATTTATATTTAACAGGACAGAGTATCAACATGCATGGCGTTTTGGGCGTTACCATTGGCGCGGTTGTTACGTGTTCCGAGATTTTAGGAAAAGATTATCTGGTAAACAAAATTAATCAGGAAGTATAGTGAAATAAACAGAACATTGTCATAATGTTTAAAAACTAATCGAGAACCAAGAATAGTTGAATATGAAAAAACTTACAGTATATATTTTTTTCCTTGCCTTATTCCTTATTTCTTGCGGTACTTCAAAGTCGATGCGTCATCAGCCGGAGATAGCGGCTTATAATAATACAATCCCTATTGTTAAAAAACAATCTGATACTATTTTTTATACCGGCAATAATTTTCTGCTCAAAAATAAACAGCATTTATGGGAGCTTTATGTCGAAGGTGATCCATTGGAAAGGGGATTGGCTATTGGGAGCCTGACCGACTCCTTGTTAAAAAAGCAAGAGCATGTCTTTTTTGATAAGATAAATGAATTGATCCCTTCTGATTTTAAAAAATCATTACTTCGAAATTTCCTAAAATGGTATAATCGAAAATTATATCTTAATGTTGATAATGAATTTCAAACTGAAATTTATGGAGTTTCCCAATATGCGCCTAAAGATTTAAACCATATTGCACCCTCTTTTTTAAGAGATTTGTATCTGCATGGTGCTCATGATATAGGACATGCAGTTCAGGATCTGGCAATGGTAGGCTGTACATCATTTGCTGCTTGGGGGAATAAATCAGATGACGGAAGTTTGATTTTGGGCAGAAATTTTGATTTTTATGCAGGAGATGATTTTGCAAAAGAAAAAATTGTTGCTTTTATTAATCCAAAAGAGGGTTATCCATTTATGATGATAACTTGGCCCGGAATGATAGGTGCCTGTTCCGGAATGAATGCCGAAGGATTAACCGTAACCATAAATGCCGGTAAATCCAAGATTCCATTAATAGCCAAAACGCCTATTTCTATTGTGACCCGTGAAATTTTGCAATACGCCAAAACTATTGATGAAGCTGTTGCTATTGCTAAAAAAAGGAAAGTATTTGTTTCCGAGTCTATTATGGTTGGCAGTGCCAATGATGATAAGGCTGTTTTAATAGAAATTGCTCCCGATAATTTAGGTGTTTTTGAAGCTCCTGATGGCAATGAAATAATTTGTTCCAATCATTTTCAAAGTGATGCTTTAAAAGATAATAAAAGAAATTTGGCTCAAATAAAAGATAGTCATTCCCAATACCGTTTTGACCGAATGACTCAATTACTGAATGAGAATCAAAAAATAACACCACAAATTGCTGCCAATATCCTTAGAAATAAAGAAGGAATAGATAATGTGCCATTAGGGTATGGTAATGAAAAAGCGATTAATCAGCTATTGGCTCACCACGGAATTGTTTTCAAGCCAGCCCAGCGATTGGTTTGGGTCTCTGCAAATCCCTATCAATTAGGGGAGTTTGTCTGTTATGATTTGAATACAATTTTCAAAAACAAAAAAGAGAATACAGCTGCTATTGTTTCATTGGAAAATTCAGCAATGAATATTCCTCCTGATCCATTCTTGAAAACAGAAGCTTATCAAAACTACATTCAATTTCGTATCGAAGACAAAAAAATGGATTCTTTTCTGGCTAAAAAATCCGATTTGCCATCGAATCAATATCTGGATTATTACCAATCTTTAAATCCTGATTATTGGGTTGTTTATTATAAAGCTGGATTGTACTTTTATCAAAATAAAAAATATAACTTGGCTGAGGAACAATTCGGGAAAGCATTGACAAAAGAAGTTACTTCACGTGTTGAAAGAGAAAAGATTAGCAGTTATTTAAAAAAAGCAAAAAGAAAACTATAATGATTCCAAAAATAGAATTAGCTGCCAAAGCCGATATAAAAGCATTTCAGGAGCAAAAACTGCAGGAAGTGCTGCAGTATGCAAATACAAATTCGCCCTTTTACAGCTCTATCTTTGCCAAAAGCAATATTGATGTTTCCAGTATAAAAACAATTGAGGATTTAGCATTATTGCCTGTTACATCAAAGGAAGATTTACAAAAGTATAATGATGAATTTTTATGTGTTCCAAAGAACAGGATTATCGATTATGCTACTACATCCGGTACTTTGGGCGATCCTGTAACTTTTGGATTGACTGATGAAGATTTGGATCGTTTAGCTTATAACGAAGCTATTTCATTTGACTGCGCCGGAATAAAAGAAGGTGATCTTGTACAGCTGATGACGACAATTGATCGTCGTTTTATGGCGGGATTGGCTTATTTTTTAGGTCTTCGAAAAATGAAAGTCGGTGTAATCCGAGTTGGTGCAGGACTTCCGGAGCTGCAATGGGATTCAATTTTAAAATACAAACCTACTTATCTAATTACTGTTCCTTCTTTTTTACTAAAAATGATTGAATATGCGGAACAGCACAATATTGATATTAACAATTCAAGTGTAAAAGGAGCTATTTGTATTGGCGAACCTATCCGTAATCAAGATTTTACCAGCAATACCTTGTGCCAGAAAATAACAGATAAATGGAATATTAAGCTGTTTTCTACCTATGCTTCGACTGAGATGAGCACTGCTTTTACCGAATGCAGTCATGGAGTAGGAGGGCATCATCATCCAGAGTTAATTATTATAGAAGTATTGGATGAAAACAATAAGCCGGTTTCAAATGGCGGATCAGGTGAATTAACATTTACCACTTTGGGGATAGAAGCCATGCCGCTCATTCGTTTTAAAACGGGTGACATTGTACAGCTGCATTCAGATTCGTGTTCATGTGGGCGCAATACATTGCGTGTAGGTCCTGTAATTGGCAGAAAACAGCACATGATTAAATACAAAGGAACCACTTTGTATCCTCCGGCAATGAATGATGTTCTGAATAATTTTGGGAATATTGATAACTATATTATCGAAATTTCATCTAATGATTTGGGAACCGACGAGATTTTGATAAAAATTGCGGTTCAGAATCCCTCTTCTGTTTTTTTGCAAGAATTGAAAGATCATTTTAGATCCAAATTACGGGTAACTCCCAAAATTGAATTTACTGCAAATGAAATATTAATGCCATTAATTTTTAATCCAAACAGCAGAAAGCCTATTCGTTTTTTTGATAATAGAAAAAATGCGCTTTGAAAAGAGACTACATTTTTTAGCCCTTAGCATACATTTTTTTCTTACCAATCAAATACTTATTACTAGGCGCTTTTACTATTTTACAATCTTGTCTTTTTGCTTTGATTTAAGTGTGATTCTGATTAATAGCAAATGAAAATATAAAATAGTTTGATTATTTTTCCTCACCCCAAGAGGCTGTCCTTTTCGGACAGCCTCCTCTGGTTTAGTTTTGAAATTGAATCATTTGGTTTTATCTAAAAAAGTTAAATGTTTGTCAGAGCAGGAGTATAAAATGTTAGGAGAAAGGTTTTGGTAATCTCAAAATTTTAGAGGCTTTTTTTTAGCAAATAAAAAAGTACATATAACACTTCAGCTTTGCAGCAAATAAAAATAATTACTTTAGAAATTTTCATGTTCAGACTTTATTCAGATTTGAGATAGTATTTTTACGGCATGAATTTTTATTATGCGCTATACAGTTTTTATTACTGCTCTCTTATTCTCTTTTGTGTCATTTGCACAACCTGCTGTAAATAAAGGTAAAATCACAGGTAAAGTAATTGATGCCGAAACGAAACTGCCTATAGAAATGGCAATTGTCAGTATTTATAAAGGAAAGGAAATCAAAGTTTTTAACGGATTGAGTACTGATAAAAACGGCTCTTTTTCAATCAATAACCTTCCAGACGGCGATTATCACATTACTATTGATTTTATCAGTTATAAAACAGCGACCATAAATTCCAGTATAAATCAGAAAGCAGGCATGCTGAATCTTGGGACTATTCTGCTTTCGCCAATGTCAAATCAGCTTAATGAAGTAAAAATAGTTTCGAAAACTTCGACAATTCAAAGTAAAATTGACAAAATGGTATACAGCCCCGCAAACGACCTTTCAAGTCAAGGAGGCACTGCCGCAGATGTTTTGAAAAATGTTCCAATGGTCAGCATTGACATTGACGGAAAAATTGAACTGCAGGGTAATCCCAGTATTCGTTTTTTGATTAATGGAAAACCTTCCAGCATGTTTGGTGCGAGTATTTCAGACGCACTGCAGACCATCCCCGCTGATCAGATAAAGAGCATCGAGGTTATCACCAGTCCAGGGGCAAAATACGACGCTGCGGGTACGGGCGGCATCATAAATATCGTTCTGAAAGAAAATAAACTCGAAGGAATCAACAGCAGTATCAATCTATCGGCCGGAACACGTTTAGAAAACGGATCATTCAATTTTAATGCCCGTCATGGAAATTTTGGGGCAGGTATTTTTTTTAGCGGAAACAAACAATTAGCTACAGAAACAAAAAGTTCCAGCGATCGTATTTCCTATAGCGAAGCCAGAGACAGTATTAACAGACTCTATCAAAACGGAGTGAATCCTTTTGATAGAAGCGGTTACCGGACTGGAATTAATTTGAGCTGGAGCATCACTCCAAAGGATGAATTAGCGGCATCCTTCAGTTATAATTCTTTTTCCAATAACTCAACGGGACAAACGCTGCAGAACCAAACTTCCTATCTGGCAGATGGAACTCTTGTGTCCGAAATAAAAAGTGAACGAAATTCAATCAGTAATTTTAAAGAAAAAGCTATTGACTGGGGGCTTGATTATAAAAAAACTTTTGAGAAAGAAAATCGGGAACTGGATTTTCAGCTTACATCAAGCAACGGAAAAAGTGACATTAATTCGGGGCACCGAACTTCTTATGAGGAAAATATTCAGCCGTTATCGGGACTTAGAAACATAAATCCGGGCAAAGACCACCAAGTGGGACTTACGTTGGATTTTGCAGAACCTATCTCCGAAGGTTATACCCTTGAAACAGGAGTTAAAGCAAATTTTCAAAACATAGAAAACAATATCGTTACCGATACTTTGGACTCAGATGGTTCCTACATAAACAACAAAGGGCAGACCTATGCGTTTAAATACAAGCAGAATATTTATGCGGTTTATGCTTCAAGCTCTTTTGCCTTTTTCAATGATTTTTTGGTAGGTAAAGCCGGTCTTCGTTATGAACGTACTAATACTGTGGCAGATTTTGTGGGAGTAGTTATACCGGATTACAATACTTTTGCACCTTCGTTTACTGTTCAGCATAAGTTTAATAAAGATCAATCCATAAAGTTTGCTTACACTTACCGTATCGAAAGACCCGATTATGAAGATTTAAATCCGTTTTTTAATATCAGTGATCCGCACAATATCAGCACTGGAAATCCTTTTTTAAAACCTGAAATTGGTAATCGATATGAATTGGGCTACAGCCAAAATTTCAGTAAGGGGACAAATATTTATTTTTCGGGATACTACCGCCGAAACACTGACGATATCCAAAGTCTGACCACTTTTCATCCCACACTCACTATCAGCGGAACCGATTATACTGATGTTACCTTGACAACTCGTTACAACATTGGCTCTGAGATCACCTATGGCGCCAGTCTTTTCGGATTAGTTTCAATGGGGGATAAAATAACAATTCGTTCCAATATTGAATGCGGGCAGAGAACCAACAGTACTCCGGGCTTTGAGAGTGTAAGCAGTTTTATTTACAGGGGAAATCTGAATCTGAATTACCAATTCAATTCAACTATGTTTGGCGAAATATCCGGAAATTACCGCTCCTCCCAGAAAATTGTTCAGGGAGACCGTCCAGCTTCTTATTTTTATAATTTGGCTTTTAGAAAATTATTTTTCAATAAAAATGCAAGTTTAGGAATTACCATGACAAATCCTTTTAATAAATATCTGAGCCAAAAATCGAATAGTTATGACGCAAATTACTCGCAGGTAAACATAAAGGAAATTCCCGTTCAATCCTTTGGTATTTCCTTCAGTTATAAATTTGGAAAACTTGAGTTCAAGAAAGGTGAAAATGAAAATAACGGCGTTCAGGAGCCGGCTTATTAAAGATTTCCTGCGAGCTATTATCTAATTATAATTCTCTCAAAGACGCAAATAAACATTCAATGATTTCAGTGATACTAATGTTTACACAAAATCTACGCCCAATATTGTCATTCCGAGGTACGAGGAATCTCCGCAGCTAATTCCATAATCAAAATCCCCAATCTTTGTTGAGTTTCTAACGGGGATTCCTCGTATCTCGGAATGACAAACTTGAAGAAGTAATCCCTCACAAACAAATTCAGAATTAATTCAGAATTAATTTTGTACTTTGTATTGGTTTTAAAATAGTTATGATGAAATGGTTCAGTTTTTTAATTGTATTTCTGTCAGCACATTTACTGTCAGCACAAAACAGTGTAACCGATACTATTGTAGTAAAAGACACTGTACAGCATTTAAAATTTAATTATAAACAGTTAATAATTCCTTCATTATTAATTGGTTATGGTGTTATTGGTCTAAACAGTGATCAGCTCAAGGGCTATAATCTTGAAATTCAGGACGAAGTAACTGAAAATATCGATCAGAAATTTTCGATCGATGACATTATGCAGTACGCACCTGCAGCTTCTGTTTATGCTTTAAATGCATGCGGAATGACCGGTAAAAATAATCTCAAAGACCGATCGATTATTTTGGCCAGTTCCTATCTGATGATGAGCGCTGCTGTTCTTTCTTTAAAAAATATCACACATGTAGAAAGACCTGACGGTTCTTCGAATAATTCCTTTCCTTCGGGGCATACTGCCACTGCTTTTGCCGGAGCGGAGTTTCTTTGGCAGGAATACAAAGACAAATCCATTTGGTATGGAATAAGCGGTTATGCTGTGGCTACGGCTACAGGTGCTTTTAGAATTGTCAACAACCGTCACTGGCTTACTGATGTAGCTGCGGGCGCAGGAATTGGAATATTAAGTACCAAAGCGGCCTATTGGATTTATCCTTACATCAATAGAAAAATTTTCAGCACTAAAGCAAAAGAAAAGAAAGTTTCCTCTATGGTTCTGCCTTATTATAATGGGAAACAAATGGGCTGTGGTTTGGTGATGCAATTTTAAATTTTAATAAATGAAACAGAAACATTTACCCCAAATAAACCTTTTTTATTGGGCATTAATTATTAGTGCCAATACTATGGGAGAAACAGCAGGAGATTTAATTTCTCAAACATTTAACTTAGGCTATGGGGGAGGAACAATTGCTCTAATCACACTGTTCTTAATTGCGCTGATCATTTCAATTTGTTCAAAAAGCCAAAAACCGCTTTTGTATTGGATAATAATAACTCCGGCAAGTACAGCCGGAACTACAATTTCCGATTTTATCAGCAGATCTTTCTTTCATTTGGAATTAGGATTTACAGAAAATGAGGGATATACATTTGGAACCTTACTACTGACTGTCGCTTTGCTGTTTACATTTGGTATTTGGAAATATCATTCAAAAACCAATACGATAGAAAACGGGCTGAACAAACGAACCGAATTTTTATACTGGACTGCAATTCTAACTTCAAGTACATTGGGAACTGCATTTGGTGATCTGCTGGCTCATAACACACCGTTGGGTTTTGAAGGAAGCACTTTACTTTTGGTGCTATTGCTTTCTGTTGTTGTCGGATTGGTTTATCTGACAAAAATTTCAAGAGAACTTTTGTATTGGTCGGCCATTATTTTGACACATCCAATTGGTGCGACAATGGGGGATTATTTGACAAAACCAGAAGGCATGAATTTTGGTAACATTAATGCAAGTCTGCTGTTGGTCGTTGTGTTTATTATAGTTATTGTGACAGGACAGCTGACAAAAAATAGAATTTTTAGAATGTAATGCTAAAACTGTGCAATTGGTTATTAAAATCGTATTTGATCTCCCACTGATTGATTTCGGTTATCTTTTTTATAATTGCCAGTCCAAGACCATTTCCCTGCGATGAAGGATTTATTTTGGAAAAACGATTGAACAGCTTTTCAATTGCTAATGGTGCCGATTGTCCAGTATTAAGGAAAGTTAATTGATTGTTTTGAATGCTGATGATTATGTTTCCGTTTTTTTCATTATGACGGATGGCATTCAAAAACAGATTATTAATTAAAACTTCGGTCAAAGCCGGATTTCCTGAAATAGAAAGGATAGAGCTGAATTCAGTTGTAATGCTGATATTTTTAGCTTCGGCTTGTTCCGTAAAAAAATCAAGATGTTTTTCAATATAATCATTTAAAACAATAGTACTTTTTTCAAGATAGCTTTCGTTATCAATTTTGGAAAGCAGCAAAAGATTTTTGTTAAGACGGTTAAGTCTTGAAACATCATTATTTAAAGAACTTAAGACAGAAAATTGTTCTTTATTGAGTTCCAGCTGTAATAGAGTGTCAATTTTAGTCTGAAACAAAGCCAGCGGTGTCTGCAGTTCGTGCGCCGCATTTTCTACAAATTCCCTTTGGTTTTTATAAATGGCAGTATTTTTTTCAATGAGTCCTTCAAGGCTTTTGTTGAGCTGGTTAAATTCATTTATATCAGTTGGGAAAAAATGCGGCGGTTTATTTTTATCGATTTCAAAATCATGCATTTGATGAAGCGTATTATAAAACGGGTTCCATATTTTTGCGGCAGATCTTTTTGATATCCAGATAATTCCGATAAGCAGGATAATTATAATGCAAAGGAACATGATGGCAATATTTATTACCATTCCTTCCATTTCTACCAGACTTATTTTTTCTTTGTATGTATACCTTTTACCATTTATAGTGACAGGAGCATAAATGATACGGAATGGTTCTTTTTCTTTGGCAACAGAGTCAAATGCCATTTCGCCAAAAATGGAATCTTTAGTTATTCCCATATCGGCACTAATCACGACATTCTGATTGTATTTATTCCAGGCTTCAATGTCATTTTCAGTGAAATTTTTATAACTTTCTTTTGCAAATGCGCCTTTATGAAAATGAAGTACCTCATCCGTTTCATAAATATAAAGCTGCTGGCAGATGAAATAAAATACAGGAGCGGATACCAGCAGTATAATGATGGCAAATGCAAGAAAGCTGCTGGTGGTTTTATGTAACAGTTTTTTACTCATTTTCCCATTTGTAGCCTAAGCCATAAATTGTTCTGATGTAATCGCCGCTTCCTGCTTTGTGCAGTTTCTTTTTTAAATTCTTTATGTGGGCGTAAATAAAATCGTGGTTGTCAAGCATATCCGCCATATCTCCCGAAAGATGTTCGGCAATAGCTCCCTTGGACAGAACTTTATTATTGTTGCCAATTAAAAACAGCAGTAAGTCGATTTCTTTTTTGGTGAGATCGAGTTTTTGACCGCTGACAGTTACTGTTTTAGAGAAAATATCAATAGTGATTTCGTTGAAAACAACACTATTGCTTCCCTGGAAATTCTTCCGGCGGATGAGTGCCTGCATGCGTACTAAAAGTTCCGAAAGATGAAAAGGCTTGGTCAGATAGTCATCGGCACCAAGATTAAAACCTTCAATGCGGGTATCTAAATTTTCTTTTGCAGAGATAATAATAATGCCCTCGGTTTTGTTTTTGCTTTTTAATTCTTTTAAAATAGTAAACCCGTCTCCATCAGGCAGCATTAAATCCAATAATATGCAGTCGTAGTCGTAGTTATCAATCTTGGTAAGTGCCAATGCACAATTGGAAGCCGTTTCGCATTGAATGCCGTTGGTCTTAAAATAATCTGAAATGCTTTGAGCAATTTCCTGCTCATCTTCGATAATTAAAATTTTCATGCTGCAATTTACAAATCAATTTTGAAGAAAAACTGAATATTGTTAAGCCTGCCATATTGTTGTAATAAAATTTTTTATTTTTTATGTTAATTCAGGATTAATTCAAAATTAAACTATTATTTTGCGCAATTATAAAATAATGTTCCGTATACCTCCAAACATGAAAAAATTCCAATTCTCCAAACCGCTCCTAAATTTTCTTTTAATTGGCTTGTCAATTCTAAGTTTTAGCCGCTTTGTATTGTTTTTTATTTTTAAAAACCGTGTTGCCGAAACTCCGGATTACGGTTATATTTTTCCAATAGGACTTCGGATGGATCTTATTGTGCTGTGCTATCTTCTTTTTTTGCCTTTGGCATTAACAGCTTTAGTGCCCGATTCTTTTCTGAAGAAAATCCAAGGTTTTCTGACCGTATATTTCATTTTGTTTTTGACACTGATTCTGTTTATGGAATTGTCAACGCTTGATTTTATTAATGAATATGACACTAGGCCTAATAAATTATTTGTTGATTATCTGATTTATCCGAAAGAGGTTGTCGGAACTTTGCTCAAAAGTTATCTGTCGTCGATTTTTGTTACTGTAATTGTCTTGGCAGGGTTTGTTTATGCATTAATCCGTTACCGAAAACCGCTTTTTGAAATTAGAGAAACCAATTATAAAACAAAATTATTAGTATTTCCTCTAATTGCTTTTTTTGTGTTTTTTGGGGCAAGATCCAGTCTGACTTCGAAAAGACCTATTAATGCCAGTAATGCTATTTTTTCTACCGATCACCTTACCAATTCGCTTGGGCTAAATTCATTTTATACGGTTACGTTTGCTTTGTATTCAATGAAAAACGAAATTAATCCTGAGAAAATGTATGGGAAAATGGATTATGCCGAAGCTATCTCGAGGGTGAAAAAATATATGGATGTAAAACCTGCCGATTTTACAGACGATTCTATTCCGTTACTGCACATTCAAAAAGCGGACAGCATTAAAAAGAGACTTTACAATATTGTGATTATTTTGGAAGAAAGTCTTGGGGCAGAATATGTAGGTTCGCTTGGAGGTTTGCCGCTGACTCCTGAATTTGATAAACTGACGAAAGAAGGAACATTATTTACCAATTTATTTTCGACAGGAACCCGAAGCGTGCGCGGTATTGAGGCGGTTGTAACTGGTTTTCTGCCTTCTCCGTCTGAAAGTGTAGTGAAGCTGAATAATTCGCAGCGAGATTTTTATACTATTGCCTCATTGCTGAAGCAAAAAGGATATGATACCAGTTTTATTTATGGCGGAATGGCCAATTTTGATAATATGGGATCTTTTTTCAGCGGTAACGGATTTGATAAAATCATCGATGAGGATGATTTTGATGCACAAAAAAGCGCTTTCCACGGAACTTGGGGCTGGTCTGACGAAGATGTAATGGCAAAAGCCAATAATTATTTTAAGAGTCTTGGAAACAAACCTTTTGTATCATTAGTATTCTCTTCTTCAAATCATGAGCCATTTGAATTTCCCGATGGAAGAATTGCTCTTTATGATAAGCAAAAGAATACGGTAAACAATGCCATGAAATATGCAGATTATTCCATTGGCCAGTTTTTTAAACAAGCCCAAAAGGAGGAATATTATAAAAACACTATTTTTCTTGTAATTGCTGATCATAATACCAGAACCTACGGTAAACATTTGGTACCAATACATAAGTTTCACATTCCGGCATTAATTATTGGTCCGGGAATACCAAAAGGAGGGAAGTACAATAAACTGTGCAGTCAGATTGATATCCAGCCTACTGTACTGGGAAAAATCGGATTTGACACCGAAGTTCCTATGGCAGGACGTAATTTATTTAATTTACCTGACTCGTTTCAAGGGCGTGCGATGATGCAGTTTAATGATATCAATGCTTTTCGGGTAGGAAACGAAGTTGTCATCATGCAGCCGAATAAAGAGCCTTTGCAGTTTCATGTTGAAAAAGATACCATTTTTACCCCCGAAAAACTGAACAAAGATTTAGCTAAAGATGCACTGGCACATGTGATTTCTCCTTTTTATTTGTACAATCAGCAAAAATATAAGCTTAGAAATAATTAAGTAAAATTATAATCGAAATTGAACCTAAACATAATTATATGTTTGGGTTTTTTTTGTCTCATCTCAAAAAAATGCAAAAATAGTTGCGAAACCGAAAAGAGGTATATATATTTGCAACTGATTGGTTTCGTAATAAAAAATAAAATGAGAAGAGATATATTTCAGGCAATAGCAGATCCAACACGAAGAGCCATTATTGCGCTCATTGCGCTGCAGGCTATGACGCCTAATGCAATCGCAGAGCATTTTGATACTACACGGCAGGCAGTTTCAAAACATTTGAAAATTTTGGCAGAATGTCAGTTAGTGAAACAGGAACAGCAGGGAAGAGAAATTTATTACAGTCTTGAGATAGACAAAATGAAAGAAATAGATAAATGGCTGGAACAATTCAAAAAGATTTGGGAGCCCCGTTTTAATCAATTGGATGATTTATTAGTAACAATTAAAAATACTCAAAAATGATAAACAGCAGCCTGCAGTTCGATTTCCTGACAGATAAGGAAAAGAATACAATTACAGTAAGAAGAGAATTCCGAGGCAGTAAGCAGCTGGTCTGGGATTGTTATACTAAAAGCGAATTATTGGACCAGTGGTTTGCGCCAAAACCGCTATCAACCAAGACGAAATCTATGGATTTCAGCAAAGGCGGTCATTGGCATTATGCGATGGTAGAACCAAATGGAACCGAATATTGGGGTTTAACAACCTATGTTGAAATAAAACCTATTGAGTATTATAAAGCGCTGGATGCCTTTAGCAATGAGGAAGGTGAAATCAATTCTGAGTTTCCGCAGGCACTGTGGCTGGTTAATTTTACATCCAAAGGCGAAAACGCAGTTGTAGAAACGGTGGTTACTTATAACTCACTGGAGGATTTGGAAACAGTGATTCAAATGGGAATGAAAGAAGGTTTGACTTCAACACTGGAAAGATTGGACGATTTATTAGTAACTTTAAAATAATTTAGTAATGAATACTAAACTGATTTTCGATTTTACTGTGGACAAAGCAGCGCACACAGTATATGTAAAAAAAGAATTTGCAGCTGGATTGGCATCGGTTTGGGATACTTTTACTAAGGCTGAATTACTGGATCAGTGGTGGGGGCCGAAACCTTGGTTTACTGAAACAAAATCAATGGATTTTAAAGAAGGCGGACAACGATTGTATGCGATGTGCGGACCAGAAGGGGAGAAACACTGGGCATTAGCGGATTTTACTTCTATTTCGCCTAAAACTAATTTCAAGTTTTTAAGCGGTTTTTGTGATGAAAACGGAAATATAAATAAGGAAATGCCTCTTTCTAAGTGGAATATTGATTTTATTGACAAAGAAAATACTACATTTGTTACTGTTGCTATTAAACATGAAACTTTGGTCGATCTGGAGAAAATAATAGCAATGGGTTTCAAAGAAGGATTTACTATTGCTTTGAACGGACTGGATGAATTTATTACTAACTCTAAAAATAATTAATAATGAAAAACAAAATTTTCTTCGTTTTGAGTCTTTTATTTGGTCTGATGTTTATCAACGCAGGCCTGAATAAGTTTTTTTATTATATGCCAATGCCCGAAAATCTGCCTGAAAAAATGCAGAAGGCTATGAACGCTTTTACAGAAATCGGCTGGATTATGCCGCTTGTCGGCGCGGCTGAGGTTTTGGGCGGGGTGTTGATCATCATACCAAGATTTAGAGCTTTGGGAGCTTTAATCATTTTGCCGGTTTTGGCTGGAATTCTCCTTACAAATATTGTCCAGGATACCAGCGGACTGCCTTTAGTATTAGTTTTAAGCGCCATTTTGATTTCGATTATGTATCAAAACAAGGAAAAATATTCAGCATTGTTTTAAACTAAAAAACAATTTGAAATATCATAAAAATGCCCCAAAGATTTCTAGTTTTTGGGGCATTGTAATTTTTATTCGTCTCTTCTATAAATTGAAGTTCTGCTGTTTAATTAAATCTTCGTTTTGATAGTTCCATTTAAGTTGACTGCAGCTTTAAAACTGATTTTTCGATTTTCGTTTACAATATCTGATCCGTTTAAAGTAAGCTGAAATACTTGATATTGATAACTTCTTATTGCATCATACTTTTGTTTGGAGATGGTAAATTCGAATTCACTGCTCCCTTTTTTTAGCAGAATCGGTGTGTCAAAAAATGGGACGAAATAGGTATTGTCATTTATATCGCTCCGATGATAAATCTGAAGACTGGTGTCAAAATTGATCTGAGAATCTACAGTTCCTTTGACCACTAAATTTCCATTAACAAACTGGGTATTATCATCAATTTTTGAATTTAATTTATTCAGTATTACTTTTTCCATTATAAGCTTTTTGGCGGTTATGGCTAACGGTGCTTCTACACTAACATCATATGAAATTTTAGCGTCATCATTAATGGTATTTTCCCCCGAGCTAACTCCTTTGTTAAGAGTAATTGTTGGATTTAAAATTAATTTATCAATATTCAAAACATTAAAATTAGTAATCTTAAAAGTATAACTGTCAGGGTCGCTGTTTGGAATTGCGATTAAACTAATTGTTTTTGGCGTACTGTTTCCTTGGTAATAGCATAAGCCTCCATTTGAAAAATTTAAATCAATAGGTACGTTTAAACCGGTTTTATTCAGGTGAACTTTGACTATAACTTCATTGATTGCCATTTCACTGTCGGAACTGCCTTTGAAATTGCTGGGTACAGAAACAGGCAATGAAATTTGATTTGACGGAAGTTCCATTTCTCCAAAAAATCCATTAATAGCTTCATAATTCTGGCCAATATCAAAACCTATTGAAGTTTTTACAGTACCATTTGCAGGAGATGCTGTTTTGTAAATACTTAATTGAATGCCAACAGTTATATTTGGACTGAGGTTCAATGTGTATCCGCCGATATCATCTGAATAATTAAAAATCTGGGTTCCTGTAATTGGTCCTAGAGTTTTAGAATAAGCAATCCCATCTTTAACTAATGATGGTATTTTTATTGTTATGATAGATTGTGAGTTACTGTCTGCGTCTAAATTAAAATTAATTTGGGCACCCGGTTTTAGCGTAATATTTTTAATTACTGCATTGTCAGGTAATATAGTTTCTTTAAGAATTAGTGATGCGATGTCAAGATTTATGGTTTGTTCAGGAGCATCGAAATATATATTTTTTGGTGCTTTTTTGTAGTCGGTAAAATAGTTCAATTTATTCAGATTTATTTCCGCCGGTTTAGAATTAAACACAGGTAAAGTTATATTCTCTATATTGTAATTGCTCGAAGTAGTATAGCTAAGACTGTAAAGTCCGTCTGCATCTTTTTTGGTTATAGTGTTTGGAGGCATAAACTTGCTTAATGGCATATCTGCCTCAGCCAAAGCTCCAATCATTGAACCGGAAGCTTCAACAGAATCGATAGAATTTATTTTATCCAGTTCGTCAGATATACCGCAGGAGGTTAATAAAAATATAGTAAAAATGCTGATTAGTAAAGAGTATTGTTTCGTAGAAAGGCTCATGCTTATTTTGTAGGTTTTTAAATTTATTTGGGGAAATTATTATTTGTTTTAACCTTGGTTTAAATCATCCTGGACGGGTTTTGGAACCTTGTTTTTCCACACCCAGCTTAAACCGAACTGTAAGTCGGCAGACCGCATTTTTGAAGCATCAAATGCTCCTATGATGTTGTTTGAAAAAAGATGCATCTGCAGTACTTTTAGTTTCATAGACATTCCCATTCCTATTCTAAAAGGTCTGTCTTTGTTGTAGCCTGCATTCATTGTAAATTCAGAGAAATCACCGCCGTTTAGCGTTCCGGCAACCGTTGCTCCCGGATAGGAGAAGGTATTGTCTGCTATATATGCATCTGCTAAAATAGTTGTGTGAAACCATTTTACAGGCTGATAAGTAATTCCTGCATTAAGCTGTGTATTTAAACTTGTTTTGAAAGAATTTGTCTGTGCAGTTCCATTATTAATTATTGGATCCAGATATAAATCATACTTCTTGGTATTATAGTCATACTTAATAGGATAAAAATCCGTGAGTGTAACTACGGTATTATAGGTTAATGGATTGTTTCCCCAGTTTATATATCCTAAATCGTTGAATCCAGCAAAAGCTTTAGTCTGTTTGTTGATTGTATATCCAATGCCAAAATCAGCTGCAAAACCAATATTTTTGGTTAAATTATCTACCATCATTGTTTTGACATCGTTTTTGTATGGAGTCAAATCCTGATTGTAAGCTTTATCGACAATTGGATTTAAAGATGAGGTTCTGATTTTTGAATTTATATCAAATGAGTTTCCGTTTTGAGCTGCAGTAACAATCAGTTTTGAGGAATAGAAAGATGCATAAGCAACACCTGTCAGGTATTTTAGCTTACCGCCCAGATTCCATTTTTTTCCAATTTTAGAGGTATAACCCATAGCTATTTCACTCCATCCCAAAGCTCTTATTTTAGAATTGGTCAGATTGGAAACGGTAGGATTTGTATTGTCACTCTCTTCAAAAAAAACAGCAAGAACATTTTTACTGACCATATTCGTAGCAGCAGACGTTTTGAATCTTTGTGAAATTTCGATTCTGGAACCTTTTTTCCCGACTTTAAGGTATACATGCATTAAACTCATATTTGCTCCAGCGAACAAGTTTGAGTTTTTTGAATTTTTCATTCCGTCAATTACTGAGTTTAGATTTAAGACACCTCCGTGAATTGATGAAGTAATGGTCCCCAGATTTAATGCCCCGATTTCTATGTTTCCTCCAAAATCCAAAGGGAGTATGGATACAGAGTTTTCCACTGTAGTTGAATCAGGTATCAAAACAGGATTAATTAATGTTGACTGGTAAATTCTTCTAAGTCCTAAAGAGCCGTTAAGGGTTTCTTGGGCATAAAAATCATTGTAGAAAAAAATGAGAACATACAGAATTAATAAATTTAAAAACTTCATTGGGGGCTGTGATATAATGACTAGTACAAACTTTAACTAGAATATTACTTTAGGGCGTAATTTCCTGATAATTTGATGGGTATAAAACTAGAAAAGATTATCTATTAAATGCAAATTAAATCGTTATAATTAATTTTTTTATAACAAACATAAGTTAAAGACTACAAAAAAAGTGTTTGAAGTGTTTTTTTTACTGATAATGAACTGATAATTTATTGAATTTTCATACAAATAACAAAGTACCAGAGTAAAAACTTACTATTTGTAATTCTTTTGAAATCAGGAAGATATACTCTAAATGAGAATTAATGAGCTGTTTAGTTTAAAAAATAACTGATGGCTGTCATTTTTAAGTGTTTAGATTTTTTTAAATAGATGCCCTTTGATAATTCTTTCATTAAGCATAGAAATGAAAAACGCTGCAAAACTAAAGTCTTGCAGCGCAATCAAATTAAATAATAAAAAAAGGGTATTTTTAGCTGCTGAAAATTTATTCCAATATCAGTTTGGCTAAAGCTTCTTTACTGAATCCTACAAGTTCATCAGTTTTCCCGGCTTTTATTTTAGCAGTCCAGTTGGGGTCAGAAAGCAAAGGTCTTCCAACGGCGGCCAAATCAAAATCGCCTCTGTCGAAACGTCTGTTTAGTTCGTCTAAGGAAGCTGGTTCAGAACTTTCGCCCGCAAAGGCACCAAAGAAATCACCCGAAAGCCCGATAGAACCAACCGTAATAGTTGCAGCTCCGGTTACTTTTTTGGCCCAGCCTGCAAAATTCAGATCTGATCTTTCAAATTCAGGTTCCCAGAAACGGCGCTGTGAACAATGCAGAATATCCACTCCCGCATCAACTAGAGGCGTGAGCCAGGAGTCTAATTCCTGAGGTGTTTTCGCTAGTTTGTAATTGTAATCCGAAGGTTTGAATTGAGAGAAACGCATAATTACAGCAAAATCATTTCCAACTTGTTTTCTAACTTCTTTCACCACTTCAATAGCAAAACGATTGCGTTCTTTTATGGTTTTTCCGCCGTAAATATCGGTGCGTAAATTAGTTTCCGGATTGAAAAACTGATCAATTAAGTATCCGTGGGCACCGTGAATTTCGATGGTATCAAAACCTGATTTTTTAGCATCAGCAGCTGCTTTTCCAAAAGCAATAATGGTGTCTTCAATGTCTTTTTCAGTCATCGTACTGCCAATTTATAGTACCAGATTTGCTTAATCCAGAAGGACCTTCAAAAGGAACCGGAGGCACCCAGCCCGAATGATGATTGTCCATAATTCCCATGTGCCAGATCTGCGGTCCCATCTGACCGCCTGCTGCGTGAACTCCATCAATCACTTTTTTCCATCCATTCAATGCTTCACTGCCATAAAAATGAGGAACATTAGCATCATTTGAGGATGAAGGCCTGTCGATAACTGTCCCTTCAGACAATATCAATCCCACTTCGCCCTCGGCTCTTTTTTGGTAATAAGCAGCAACCGCATCAGTCGGAATTCCGTTTGGAGAAAAAGAGCGCGTCATCGGTGCCATCACGATTCTGTTTTTAAGATGCAGCGACTTAATTATTGGTACTCATGATTATTTAAAATTTAGATTATTAATTTGTTTTGGTTTTATCATTAAGAAATAAGACTCAATCTGTTTTACGGTTTACAAACCGTTTTTTTTACCATTAAGATATTAAGGGAATAAAGACTTAATCTATCTTAATGTCTTAATGGTTTATAAATCATTTACTATTACAATTAAGAAATAAAACTTAATTTCCCTTAATATTAATGGTTAAATAAAAATTACCTCCAGCCGCCGCCCAATGCGCGGTACAATTCGGTATTGGCTGTAAGCTGCTGTCTTTTAATATTCGCCAGTTCCAGTTCGCTCTGCAGTAAACTGGCCTGTGCTGACAGTACTTCCAGATATTCTGCCATTCCGTTTTTGAACAGCATTTTAGCATTTTTAATGGCCAATTTCAAGGTTTTTACACGTTCCTGCAGAATAGATTCCTGCTGGTTCAATTTTTCCACTTTTACTAAAGCATCCGATACTTCACTGACTGCGGTTAATACCGACTGCCTGAAATTTAAAACTGCTTTTTCTCTTTCGGCAGTCGCAATACGGTATTGGGTTTTCAGTCTTTTATTATTCAGCAATGGCTGTGTCAAACCACCGGCCACAGTTCCGAATAACGAAGCTGGTATATTGAACCAGCTGCTGGATTCAAACGAATTTAAACCGCCCTGAGCTGTGATTCTTAAAGCAGGATACAAATCGGCTTTGGTGATTCCAACATTGGCATTGGCGGTTTTCAGGGCCAATTCAGCACTTTTCACATCTGGTCTTCTGCTTACGATTGAAGACGGAATTCCGACTGATGCATTGTTTTTTACTTCAACTGCGCTAAGAGCAATGCTTCTTTTTTTAGAATTAGGAAAAGAGCCTGTCAATACGCTCAAAGCATTTTCCTGAATGGCAATGTTTTGTTCCAATAGCGGCACCAATTGCCCCGCATTTAGTTTTTGAGCTTCCGATTGCTGAATAGCCAATGAAGTTACCTGTCCGGCATCAAATTTTAATTTGATGATAGTAGTGGTACTGTCAATCAGCTGTACATTTTTCTTGGCGATATCCAATTGAGCATCCAGCATCAAAAGATTGTAATATCCTTTAGAAACATTAGCTACAACAGTAGTCTGCAGTGCTTTTTTCACTTCTTCCGACTGCAGATAACTGGCAAAAGCGCCTTTCTTCTGGTTTTTGATTTTTCCCCAGATATCTGCTTCCCATGAAAGTAAAGCCCCCGCAGAATAATCTTCAAGATGTTTCATACCCAATGCCTGATTCAGGTTCATTCCCGTAAAACTATTGTCTGACGGATTATTGGTATTGGCAGTTACCAATAAATTCACCTGCGGGACATTTCCCCATTTCGACTGCGTAAATCGGTATTGCGCAATTTCGATGTTTTTTGCAGCGATCTGCAAATCGTTATTTCTGGTAACGGCACTGTCAATCAGCTGCACAATATCTTTATCGGTAAAGAAATTTTTCCATTCTAAATCACCAATACTGGCTGTATCTTTTGAAACCGATGCATTCCTGAAATTCTCAGGAAATGCATCTTTTGGCGTTTCAATATCCTTTGAAACCGAACAGGATATTATTGTGACAATCAGAAAGGTAATCATCACGGTTTTGGTTATATATTTTTTCATTTTCATTTTTCGTAATTAAATTTCAGGACAAGTATCTTTTTTAGTTTCAAGATCTTTTGACACTTTATACGCTATGTACGTGAGGCTGATGATGATTGTCACCAGAATTGCTGTGATATAATTTTCCATTTTTATTTTCGTGATTATGAATTACAGCTACTGGTTTTCCAGTAACTTTTTCTTGTAAATATTGGAATACGATGAATAAAACCGGGATGATCAACAGCCCTAGAATTACTCCCGAAACCATTCCGCCCGCAGCTCCAATACTGATGGAGTGGTTACCCTGAGCTGACGGACCTTTGGCACTCATCATCGGAATCAATCCAACTACGAAAGCCAGTGATGTCATGATAATTGGTCGCAGACGCAGTTTCGCAGCATCTATCGAAGCTTTGACTAATGCCTGTCCTGATTTTCTTTTCTGTACGGCGAATTCCACGATCAGAATTGCATTCTTGGCGAGCAGTCCGATGAGCATTACCAAAGCAACCTGTACATAAATGTTGTTTTCAATTCCGGTTAATCCGATTGCCGCAAATACTCCAAAGATTCCGGCTGGGATCGATAAGATTACCGCTAAAGGCAGAATGTAACTTTCGTACTGAGCGGCAAGCAGGAAGTAAACGAATATCAGACACAATAGGAAAATAGTTGTTGATTGTCCTCCTGAAGAAATCTCTTCTCGGGTTTGTCCTGAAAATTCATAACTGTAACCTGCTGGTAATTGCTGAGCTGCGACTTCTTCAATTGCTTTAATAGCATCTCCAGAACTGAATCCAGGTTTCGGAATTGCATTCACCGAAATAGAATTAAACAGATTGTATCTCGAAGCGGTTTCCGAACCATAAATACGGCTTAGTTTTACCAACGTGTTTATCGGAACCATTTCGCCGTTTTTATTTTTTACAAATACACGGTCAATCGCCGATGGATCGGCTCTGTCGGCAATATCAGCCTGAACAACAACTCTGTAATATTTTCCAAATCGGTTAAAGTCGGATGCCTGCGCGCTTCCAAAATACGCCTGCATTGTCTGCAGTATGTCTTTTACTTTTACGCCTAATTGGTCAGCTTTTTCATCATTAATATCCAATTGCAATTGAGGATAATCGGCTTTGAAACTCGTAAAGGCTACAGCAATTTCCGGGCGTTTCATTAATTCGCCAATGAACGTTTGAGAAATACCACTGAACTTATCCAATTTACCACCGGTTTTGTCCTGCAATACTAAATCCAAAGCTTCCACATTACTAAATCCAGGTACGGTTGGGAAACTAAATACAAAGAAACTTCCATCTGAAATGGCGCCTAATTTTCCTTGTACATCGGCCATTATTTCGTTGATATCTTTGATTTTTCCGCGTTCTTCATTTGGTTTCAGCAGTACAAAAACCACTGCCGATGATGGGCTGGTAGAATTCGTTAATAAGTTGAAACCTGAAATGGCAGTTACAAATCGTGATGATTCCAAACCTCTCAGTGTATTCTCGGCTTTGGTCATTACTTTTTGCGTTCCGTCTAATGAAGTTCCGGATGGTGTATTCACTGCAATAGCAATAAATCCCTGATCTTCTGTCGGAATAAATCCTGACGGAGTTGTTTTTACCATTACAATCGTTGCAATTGTAATTAAAGCCAGACCTCCTAAACTTACCCATTTGTTACGGATTAAGAATTTCAGTCCGCCAACGTAACGATTAGTTAAAGCTTCAAAACTATTATTGAATCCAGTAAAGAATTTCTCTTTGAAACCTTGTTTAGCGTAAGGAATATTTTCGCCGTGAGCACCGTGATTATCTTTTAAAAATAAAGCGGCTAGGGCAGGACTTAATGTCAAAGCATTAACAGCCGAAATAACAATCGCAATCGCCATCGTGAAAGCAAACTGACGATAGAAAAGACCTGTTGAGCCTTCCATAAAACCAACTGGCAGGAATACCGCGGCCATGACCAGCGTAATCGAAATAATCGCTCCAGTAATTTCGTGCATTGCTTCGTGTGTGGCAATTTTTGGAGACAGTCGTTTATGTTCCATTTTGGCATGAACCGCTTCAACAACCACAATCGCATCATCGACGACAATACCAATCGCAAGAATTAATGCAAATAATGTCAATAAGTTAATCGAAAATCCGAACAGCTGCATAAAGAAGAATGTTCCTAAAATCGCAACTGGAACGGCAATTGCCGGAATCAATGTAGATCTAAAGTCCTGAAGGAAGATAAAAACCACGATAAATACCAGTATAAAAGCTTCTAATAAGGTATGTTCTACCTGCTCAATAGACTGATCCAATGATACTTTTGTGCTGTAGAATATATTGTGTTTTATTCCTGATGGGAAATCTTTCGAAGCTTTAACCATCAGTTTGTTAATTGCAATCTGAATATCATTGGAGTTGGAACCTGCCAGCTGAATCACACCAATAACGATTCCTTTTTTACCATTTAAACGTGTTAAACTGTTATAAGAATAAGCACCAAGTTCCACTCTCGCCACATCTTTCAGGCGGAGTACAGAACCATCGGCATTGGAACGAATGGCAATGTTTTGATAATCTTCTGGTTTGGTTAGTTTTCCTTTGTATTTAATAACGTATTCGAAAACTTCGTTGCTTCTTTCTCCAAATTTACCTGGCGCAGCTTCAAGACTTTTGTCCTGAATGGCAGCCATTACTTCATTTGGCGTAACATTATGCGTTGACATTTGCGTTGGGTTCAGCCATACTCTCATCGAGTAATCTTTTACACCTCCAAAAATACTGGCAGCACCAACTCCCGGAATACGTTTAATTTCAGGTATAATATTAATTTGAGCATAATTGGCAACAAAAGTCTGATCGTATTTGGCTTCATCATCAGTATACATTCCGATGGCCATGATAAAACTGTTCTGCTGTTTTGCTGTAATTACACCTTGCTGAACAACCTCTGCAGGCAACTGGCTTGTAGCCTGAGCAACTCTGTTCTGAACGTTCACCGCAGCCTGATCGGCATCGGTTCCTAATTTGAAGAAAACGGTGATGGCTAATGTACCGTCATTACTGGCAGTGGAGCTCATGTAAGTCATATTCTCGACACCATTTATAGATTCTTCCAATGATGGTGCCACCGAACGTAAAACCGTTTCGGCATTCGCTCCTGGATATACTGCAGTCACTAAAACCGAGGGAGGCGCAATGTCAGGAAACTGTTGTAATGGCAATTTTGTGAGTCCCAATACACCTAATATCACCAGTAAAATGGAGATAACGGTTGCCAGTACGGGTCTTTGTATAAATATTTTGAACATCTTTGTAGAAATTATTTTTTGTTAATGATTTGAGCAACTTTAGTATCTTTTTTTTCTGGCTGGATTAATTGTCCTTCCTGAAGTTTGTCGATACCGCTTAATACAATCTGGTCGCCCGCTTTTATACCGTCTTTGATAAGATAATTGGTGCCGCTTTTTCCGATAACATTGATAGGCATTTTGGTAACTTTATTTTCTTTGCTTACCGCAAAAACAAATGTTTTATCCTGCATTTCGATAGTAGCCGACTGCGGAATCAAAATTGCATCGTCGTGTTCTATTCCTAAACGGATTTTTCCTGTATTCCCGGAACGTAACGTTTTGTGCGGATTGGAGAATTTGGCTCTAACCGTAATAGCTCCAGTAGTTTTATCAAACTGCCCGTCGACCATATCGATTTTTCCCGTTTGCGGATAAGCGCTGTTATCGGCTAATAGTAATGTAACCGGAGGCAGGTTTTTGATTTTGTCACCAATGCTGTTTCCTGCATATTGTGATTTGAATTTGATGAAATCCGTTTCACCCAAAGAGAAATAAGCATACACTTCGTTAACATCTGAAAGTGTTGTTAAGGCTTCAATATCATTGGCAGAAACTAAACTTCCCTGTTTTTTAGGCAGTCTTCCGATGTAACCGTTTACTGGAGCTGTAATATTGGTGTACCCTAAATTGATTTTTGCCGATGCGGCTATTGCTTTGGCCTGTTCAATATTGGCGGCTGCAATTTTCTGAGAAGCTTTGGCGGTTTTCAATTGATAATCTGAGACTACTTTGTTTTGAACTAGCGGAGTCAGTTTATCCACTTCAAGCTGAGCGTTGATATAAGCCGCTTCGGCAGCATGAAGACTGGCTAGAGCAGTATTTAACTGCTCACGGAAAGGACGTTCGTTTATTTTGAATAAAGATTGTCCTTTGGTAACATAAGCGCCTTCATCTACCAAAACACGGTCTAAGTTCCCGCTTACCTGCGGACGGATTTCTACATCTACAGTTCCTTGTATCGCTGCAGGATATTCAGCATCGGTAGTGGTGTTCTCAGTAGTTACTGCCATAACAGGCAGAAGGGGAGCGGGTGCAGCAGCAGGTGCCTGCGATTTATCGGCACAGCTGATTATAAATACAGCCATTAAGCTTAAAAAAGAGATTTTTTTCATGGTTGTTATTGGTTTAAAATTAGTGTTGGATAGTATGCTTTTTGGAATAATCGTTTCAGAATTCATGGCGTTTTTTATTTAAAGGTTATAGTTTTTGTATAGCAATAATTCTGGAATAATCGTTTCAGAATCAGTGCTGTTGTCTAAAAAATGGTATGCGTATTGTATATTATTTTCTGAAATAAACGTTTCAGAATGTAGGCAAAAAAAAGGAGCTATTTAAATATATTTTTAATCAGGAATTCTGACATTTTTTTGATTTTGATTGGATTTTGATTGACGATGTATGATTGCTTCCAGCCTGTAAAGGAGGTTGCAATATACTCAGCCATTAATGATGCATCTTCTGAATTGTCCATTTCACCATCATCCATAGCTTTTTGAACTATTGTAGCCATAAATTCAATGAAAATATCATTTTGTTTACTCATTTGATTTCGGACTGCGTTATCATCTGGAGCTATTTCGAATGTCGTTTTCATACCCAGACATCCTTTATCACAAGATATAATCCAATCTGCTTTATCAGAAATGACCTTTATCAGCGCTGATTTGGCCGAGGTTTCCTTGGCGACTTTTTGTTTTAATTCACACATGGCATTATCAAAATAATTGCCAATGCATTTCATAAATAACTGATGCTTGTCGCCAATAGTGTTGTATAAACTGCTTCGGTTGATCTGCATAGCATCCACTAAGTCCTGCATAGAAGTAGCATTATATCCTTTTTCCCAAAAGACATTCATTGCTTTTTCAATTTTTTCGACCTCGTTAAATTCTACACAGCGTGCCATAGCATTTTAATTTCACTCTGCAAATGTAAAACTATTTTTGAAACAAGCGTTCCAGAATGGATATTTTTTTAGAATTTTTTTCAAAAGGCCTATTTTGCTAAGTATATTGTACTTGATATTATTGGAAGATTATTGGGTTTGTAGTTTTTGGTATTTTTACAATATGAAAAGGCTGCGTCATTACAGTGGCAGCATCACCAGTCAATAAATTGGCAACAGTTACAATTATATTGTTTTGATGTTCAGCAATATTTGTAATATCAATACTGTGACCTCCATTTCCATAGATTTTATCAAAAATGGCTATTACAGTGTATTTACTAAAATCAATATTTGTCTCACTAAAGCTGTTTGTAACATTATTTCTTGTATTCATTTGCTGCATGAGCTGTGTCCAATCTGAATTTGAATTTATTATTAAATTTTGTTGATGTATTTTTTCATCTCCATTACCATACAGTATGTATTTCCGAATGGTTATTGGATTGATTGAGCTTCCAGCAGTTTCATTATCGATGTTGTAAATTAATGCTGGTTTTCCATTTACGCAGTCCACTTTGGAAGGCTGAATAGCAACATCACAAGTTGAGAAAATCCCCCATTTTTTATTGTACGCTGCTTGTGCTTTGGTGTAACTTTCTACTTTTTTAAGGAATGCGGGAACATCAATTTTCAAGGAATATGGAATAAAACCAACAGAACCGCCGCATGCTTTTGATCCAATCGCTGTAAAAGTCCATTCTGCAGGATTAGTGCATGGAGTAGTATTGGCCATCGAAGCGGTAATAATTTCGCTGTACGCTTTGGATAGGTTTTCCTGGTCTGATTCTTGTGTCGAAGAGTTATCATTATCGCAGTTGAAAAAGAAGATACTAACTGCAATAAATAAGAATTTTATATTTTTCATAGCTGGCTGTTTTGTAAATAGATGTTCTTTTTAATAATTGGTTGCGTTAGTTTAAAAAAGAAATTTTAATCAGTTTTATCTATGTGATATGTTTATAGCTGTTCTGGAGCTTTCGTTTGCAACAAGTATTTACTTGCATTTGAAAAAAAAATAAGCGGTTTTTAAAGTGCGGTTCCTATTAATTGGCTGCCAAAGCGGGTTTCAGTTTCATTTAATCTGCTCTGTAAATACTGCGATTCATCTTTTAATTTTAGTAGGCAATCGCCGCAAGGCAGGCACTTCAATAGGTGATCAAATGAGCGCCAGCGACGATAAATTCAAAGATATTGAAAATATTATACTGTCACTATGATTTTTAATATTTACTTTATCAATTTCGGGACAAATTGTAATGTTATAAAAACTATAAAGCTTCATATAAAAGGATTTCAAGTCGTAAATTTGCGACAAATTAAATGGAATTTTATGACGGTACTTACTTTTACGTTAATAATGCTTTTTGGTGCTTTTCTAGCTGGTTTTATAGGTTCATTATCCGGGCTTGGCGGAGGAATTATCATTATACCATTATTAACAATAGTACTTGGCGTTGACATTCATTATGCAATCGGTGCCGCTTTAGTTTCTGTAATTGCCACTTCTTCCGGATCTGCAGCTGCTTATGTAAAGGAAGGAATTACCAACATGCGCCTTGGCATTTTCCTCGAAATTGCCACTACACTTGGTGCTATAGGCGGTGCATTGCTTTCTGCTGTTGCACCAACCTCATTCATTGCCGTTTTATTCGGATTAACATTAATTTTCTCTGCGATAAACTCTTTACGAAAAAAAGAAGAGCATATCGTTTTGGAATCTAGTCAGCTGGCAGGTAAGCTTCGGCTAAATGGTACTTATCCTACGCATGACGGTGAAGTTGTTTCGTATGGAACCAAAAATGTAATTGGCGGTTTCAGTATGATGGGGCTTGCCGGAATGATGTCTGGATTATTAGGAATTGGTTCAGGTGCTTTTAAGGTAATTGCAATGGATAATATTATGCAGATTCCTTTTAAAGTTTCTACTACAACCAGTAATTTTATGATGGGGGTTACCGCAATGGCAAGTTCAGTAATTTATATTCAAAAAGGGTATATAGAACCGGGAGTTTGTATGCCCGTTGTTATTGGAGTATTGTTTGGCGCTATGGCCGGAGCAAAAATATTAGTAAAAACTAACCCTAAAAAACTTAGAATATTTTTTGCCTGTTTAATTTTTGTATTGGCAGTAAATATGATTTATAACGGACTTAATGGAAAAATCTAGAACCATGAAAAACGAAAAATTTGGAGAGAAGGAGTTTCAGACGATTGTTGGAAATTTACTGCGTTATGGGGTTTGGATCTCATTGTCAGTTGCCTTTATTGGTGGAATTATTTACTTAATAAATCATGGGAATACAATTGAAAATTATTCTGTTTTTCATGAAAATGACACTAATATATTCAAATTAATTGCCAATGTATTTAAAGGAGTTGTTCAAGGCGAGGGCGAATCTATTATATTTTTCGGCATCGTATTGCTGTTTCTTACCCCCGTATTTCGTGTAATACTTTCACTTTTTTCATTTTTATTGGAGAAGGATTATTTGTACGTTGTTATAACACTAATCGTAATTGCCATAATTATAGGAAGTATTACACTGGGATTTTCGCATTAAAGCCAATACTTTTACCAAGGTATCATCTGTGTCCTATTTTTTTTAGATGTGTCCAGACGGCAAGACATAAATCCTCTTTGCGGCGATTCAGATTCCATATCTGTAAGGGTGGATGGATGCGGAGTGATTCCGTTCAACACGAGTTTTATTGTTTGTGCTGCGCACGCAACGAAACTCTAGCAGTTGGCAGTAGTTTTTATTTTTCGATATCTAAACTATAAAACTCTCCGAAATCTTTGCATTTTATAAATATTTCGTTTGGCAAGCCATTTTTTAAATTTACGACTGTTACTGCGTTGCAATCGCAATTATCTTTTTTATTGTATGCAAAATATAGTTTCCCATTTTCTAATTTGTCTGGAATTTCATAACTCATACTTAATCCATAATTTCCATAATACGTGTTATTTTGATTGAAAATCAGTATTCTAGTTGTTGCTCTATGTGATAAACCCCAGAACCAAATGGAGTTCATCACTTTGAATGTTTTTCCATTTTTTGTTTTTACTTTTCCTAAATATGTTAAGTGAGTTTCGGTTCCTCCTTTTTTTGACCATTTACCAAAGGTATAAGTCTTATTGGGAAGATTACTTCTAAGAACTGTTTGTTGTATCGAATTGTCATTTGTTTGTCCTTTAGAAATCATGGAAACAAATAACACTAAGAATTGTGTAATATATTTTTTGTGCTGTCTCATAAAATTACTGCCTACCTCCTGGGGCTACAAGAGGTTTGGGGTTAAATTAAGCCTTATTTTCGGATTTACCTAAAATTTCCCAGATACCTCCAAGAAATTGGATTAGGAAAGTTTACTTTAGCCTAATCTTAAAGTAAATTATGGATAGCCCAAAAGGTGTAAAGAGCTTTTGGATGATGATTTGCGAACCGCCGAGTAAGCTCGGTGGTGTGAGAGGCGCACTCCGTCCCTTTAGAGGCGGAGCCGTCTACTCGATTAGAGGTCGTTGTTTCCGCGCATTTTCATTTCATTTTTATATTCTTCTCTATAATTTCCATTTTCATCAAACTTGCTTTCGAATTGTCTGTAACTTATATTTCCCAAAAAGGCATTTGATTTATTGTTTCCCATAGAAAGCCGTAATTGGGTTTTATAATTCCCTTTAAAAATGGGCACTAATGTTATGGCTATTTCTTTTGGGGGCAAAATGATAGTCCCAACTCCATTTCCACACATATAGACAAATCTTTCTTGTATAGGTTTCCATTTACCCAATTTATTTTTCGCTTCCAAAATCAAAGGAATTCTATCTCCAAAACCAATTGCAATTGTATCTTTAGTTCTGTTTCTTAATAGAGCAGTATAAAAATTATTAATTTTTTTAGAGCTTATTTGAATTTCAACTTTTTGCTCTTTCATAAATGAATAACGATTTTTTTTGTCCCATTCAATATAATATTCTGCGTTTGGACGTTGTCGCTTTTCAATTTTTGTACCTTTCTTTCTATTCTGGGGAAATTCAGCAATTGAAAAAGCTTCTATCCCTAATGATATAGAATCTTTCAATTTTCCTATATAGTTAAAATTGTAGTTTGCTGTAGAAATCCAAGTTGGATTTTCTTCATCAAAAAGTGACCCATACTTAATATTTCTTGGATTTGTTACTGTAGGAAAAATTGTTACTGGTTCGCTTTTCGGCACGACCTTTTTTACTTCATCTTTGCATCCAAAAAACAACAATAAAACAGATAATATTAGATATGATTTTTTCATAGGTGTGGTTTTTTACAATGACCGCTAACGTGTTGCTACTACAGCGGGTTTGGGGTTAAATTAAGTCTTATTTTCAGATTTGCCTAAACTTTAAAATACAAGACCATTTTTTAAATTAAGCCAATTGCCCAAATCTCTTGTAGCAAGTGTTAGCAGTCGTACCTTATTTTATTTCGTTGTATTTTTTCAAAAAATCATTTAGTTTAGTTTCGTCAATTGTAAAGTCTTTATTGATAACGTTATTTTCTGCTAATGCAAAAATCAATTGATTTCTACCGATTATTTTTCCGTTTGAGAAAGTCTTATTCTGAGGAATGAATGTAATGATGTTTGAAAATTTTCCATCTCCAAGTGAAGAAATATCTCCTGATATAATTTCCACATTTTTTAACGTAGAAATTGAGAAATGATTTCCTTCTTTTTTATAATTAAATGCATTTTGATTATTCAGTATAATATTTTCTTTGGTGGATTCAACATATAAATGCAACAGTATTCAATTTATTGATTTTTTCGGCGAAAATTTCATTAGGTGTTTTATAGCCAAATCTTTTTCTGGGTCTGTTGTTTAATGTATTAACTACTGTTTTTATTTGTTGTTCTTCGATGTTTTCAAAGTTAGATTTTTTAGGAAAATATTGTCTTATTAATCCGTTTAAATTTTCATTGGCTCCTCGTTCCCAGCTATGGTAGGGTTTGGCAAAATAATAATCGATATCTAAATCTTCTGCAATGGCCCGATGATTGGCAAATTCCTTTCCATTATCCGAAGTAATGGTCTTGATTATTGGTTTCCAATCTTTCAATAATTCAATTGTTTTCTGCTGTATTGCACTAGCTTCTTTGCTTTCTACTTTTCCCATAAAAAGTATTCCAGAGGCTCTGTCATTGATAGTTAGTAACGCTCCTTTGTGATTCTTACCAATGACCAAATCAATCTCTAAATCGCCCAATCTACTTTTCTTTTCTACAATCTTTGGACGCTCGCTAATATCGACCCTACCAATAATAAGTCCTCTTTTATCCTTTAAATGTCCTCTTTTTTTATACTTTTTACCCTTGGTCCTAAGATGTTTATATAAGAGTCCTCCTTTGCGTTTATTTTCCCAAATATATTGATAGATTCTTTCTTTAGAAACCATTGCTCTTTTGTCAATTTTTGCTCTGCCAACAATTTGTTCAGGACTGTAATCTTGCTTTAAATAAAACAAAATATTTGCTTCAACTTCTGAGGTTAAAGTGCATTTTTTGATCTTAACCTTATGCCTGTTTAAAGCTTTTTTATCCGCCAAAACAGCTTTATAAACACCACTTCTTTGATCAGAATTACGTTTTATTTCTCGAGAAATAACTGATTTGTTTTTATCTACCAATTCAGCAATTTCGGAAATACTGATACCGGCATTTCTATATACTTCTATTTTGTATCTTTGTTCTAACGTTAAATGTGCCATCTATTTTGAGTGTTGCAACCCAAAGATATGATGATTTTTTCGCCAACTCTAGTGTTATTCTTTTGACCTAGGTCAAAAGAATAACACTAGAGTTTTTTTTCACGTTGCATTTATTACTTGAATCTAAGTTTATCAAACTTCACATCTGTTATATTTTGTTCTTGTTGTGCAGATACTGCTTGAAAAGTAAGCATCAGAAAAATAAAAAGGATTTTAAAAGATTTCATATTTATTTGGTTTTTATAAATTATATTGGTCTGGTATGACTGCTAACGTCTTGGCGCTACAAGAGGTTTGGGATTAAAGATGCGAGTTTTTTCCATTATGCACAAATTTCCTAAGTACAAAACCATTTTTAAATTCAGCCCGATGCCCAAATCTCTTGTAACGGCTGTTAGCAGTAGTAGTTTTATCTGTCTTCTCGTAAAGGGTCTATATTTGTTAATGGTTCAAAAGTCAAAAGTTTTATAGGTTGTTTTTTACCAATATTTTCCTTTGTGTAATTTTTACGCCCACTTCCTTCATAGGTTTCTTTTATTCCTGTCAATAAATTAATATCTGTAATATATTGTTCAGGATTAGGAACTTGATATTCGTTGCTTGTAGCTCCAATTAATTCAAAATCATTTTTTTTAAGACCAAAATAATAAGAATATTGTGTTCTTAATGTGCCTCCTGAAGAGAAAATAATTCCTAATGTGTTTTTTCGTTTTGTCAAATTCGAGTAAGCATCTGTCCCTTGTATTCCCCAATTACAAGTTCCAAAAATAGTAGATGTTTCAATTATTTTCTCATATCCTTTAGATTGTTTATTTAGTAAAACAATAAGTTTTTTGGGAAAGTAAATTGAATCTCCAAAACAAATAGTGTCGTTTTTTAAAATGACTGCTTTTTTTGATTTCAATACAAATGCAATATCATCAATCTTATCTTTATTAAAATCGCAAGAAATACTATCTGTTACTTCCATATTCTGAGGAATAAAAACTTTCCAATTAGTAGTTTTTGTCGATTCAACTTTGTTTTCTGATTTATTAAAATTGCAAGAAGTTAGTAATAAGCAACTCGCGATAATTTTTAATTTAAAGACTATTTTTTTCATAGGTTATTGAATTCTCCTCATTTTTGGGACTATTCTAACTAACGTTTTTGTAAATATCTAAAAACTAAATTGTTACAAAGTTAAAATCATCGACTTTGAATTGATGTTTTTCCATTTGTTTTTGTATTCTTCTTTGTACCGCTAGTTTTCTTTTTTCGTCTAAATATAAGTAATTTTCCGGATTATAGTAGGAGGTGTTTTTTACAATCATATTCCAAATGATTATACCTAATTTTCTTGCTGTTGCGCTTATGGCAGATACTCTTCCTTTTCGAAAATTAATTCGATGAAAAAAGTCTCTCAGAGGTGTTGATTCTTTTAAATTTCCGATGGCATTGGCAGCATTCCTCAGGGCTATTTTCAAGCGGTTACTCCCTTTTGGCACGCGAGAACTGAGTACTTTTCCGCCACTTATTTTATTGTTCGGAGTAAGTCTGAGCCAGCTTGCAAATTGTTTGGCTGTACCGAATTTTTTAATCCCTTCTAACCCCACTTCGCTCATTAATGTAAGTAAGGTTTGATGGCTGAATCCTTCTATCTTTAATAAATCTACTCCTTCGAAGTATTGATAGCCAATGAGGTTTAAATCAATATTTTTAGGTGTATTTTTATTAACTCTTTTATGAACTTTCGGATCCGTGTAATGTTGCTTTTTATTGTTGCTGCTGTCAATCTGGTCTTGAAGTAATTTTTTTATTTCTATATCGCAGTCTTTGATCTGATTTTGCAGATTTTGATACATCTGGTATTCCTGCTTTAGGGCAAATAGATAATCTTTACGGCCGTTGCTTTGGAGTGCTTTTTGCATTTCTGCTTCACTTTTTTTACAGTTTCCGTTTCTCAGGGAGGCTAATTTCTGAGAATCAGTTTCGCCATTACAAATGGCTTCTATCATCTTAAGTCCTGTCAAACCACAAATATCTTTAACAATTATATCCAGACGAAGGTTGAGTAAACGAAGGTATTTTTGCATTTTCTTGCTTGTGTCAGCAGCAACATCAATTAAACCGGCTCTGTGTCGGCAATAAGTTCGGAGTTGTTCAGTTTGTAAATCTGGCAAAAAACTTCCAGATAATAGGCCTATGGAATGTAATTTTTGTATCCATTGGCAGTCTTGTACATCGGTTTTCTTTCCTTTGATGTTTTTGGTAAATTTTCCATTGCACAATATCACTTGAAAACCATCGTTTATCAAAACAGCATATAATGCTTGCCAATAAGTGCCTGTACTTTCCATTGCTACAGTTTGGATGCCATTTCCTTTGAGCCAATCTGATATTGCTTTGAGGTCTTCATTATAAACACCAAACTCTCTTACGTGTTCTTCTTTTTGACCAATAGCTACAAAATGACTCCTGCTTCCGATGTCTATTCCTGCTGCTTGAGGATTGACAATCTCCATCAAAATTTGATTTTGTTCTTTCATTCTGATTCTGAACATTTAAATTAAAAAAATACTCAAAGAGGAAGTTCTTTCGGATAAATAAAATATTCTAATCGGGGTTACAAAAAAAATGTACCACCACTGGAGGTATCACACACTTCCCAACCAGGATTACACTCGTGCTATTACGCAACAGTTTACAAATCGGCCTTGCAATGAGCGTAGCTAATTTATGTTTTTTTGATTTTTTATGCAATGGCCGTTAGCTTCGGGAGGTAAGGCAGGCGGACTATGAGGGATTACAGCTAACGTTTCGCGGCTATGCGAAGTGCCTTCTCTTTGCCGCTTCACTAATAATAGCTAAAATAGCCAAATTTTTCAATTTGTACTATTTTATCCAAAAAAAGCGGAAGGCATTTCTCATAGCCGCTGTTGGGAGTAGTTACTGACTTATACACAATCCATATTTTAATCAGTAACGGAGTTGGATAGACTACTCCTGTCTTTTTCTTCTAACTAACGTTTTTGTAAATATCTAAAAACTAAATTGTTACAAAGTTAAAATCATCGACTTTGAATTGATGTTTTTCCATTTGTTTTTGTATTCTTCTTTGTACCGCTAGTTTTCTTTTTTCGTCTAAATATAAGTAATTTTCCGGATTATAGTAGGAGGTGTTTTTTACAATCATATTCCAAATGATTATACCTAATTTTCTTGCTGTTGCGCTTATGGCAGATACTCTTCCTTTTCGAAAATTAATTCGATGAAAAAAGTCTCTCAGAGGTGTTGATTCTTTTAAATTTCCGATGGCATTGGCAGCATTCCTCAGGGCTATTTTCAAGCGGTTACTCCCTTTTGGCACGCGAGAACTGAGTACTTTTCCGCCACTTATTTTATTGTTCGGAGTAAGTCTGAGCCAGCTTGCAAATTGTTTGGCTGTACCGAATTTTTTAATCCCTTCTAACCCCACTTCGCTCATTAATGTAAGTAAGGTTTGATGGCTGAATCCTTCTATCTTTAATAAATCTACTCCTTCGAAGTATTGATAGCCAATGAGGTTTAAATCAATATTTTTAGGTGTATTTTTATTAACTCTTTTATGAACTTTCGGATCCGTGTAATGTTGCTTTTTATTGTTGCTGCTGTCAATCTGGTCTTGAAGTAATTTTTTTATTTCTATATCGCAGTCTTTGATCTGATTTTGCAGATTTTGATACATCTGGTATTCCTGCTTTAGGGCAAATAGATAATCTTTACGGCCGTTGCTTTGGAGTGCTTTTTGCATTTCTGCTTCACTTTTTTTACAGTTTCCGTTTCTCAGGGAGGCTAATTTCTGAGAATCAGTTTCGCCATTACAAATGGCTTCTATCATCTTAAGTCCTGTCAAACCACAAATATCTTTAACAATTATATCCAGACGAAGGTTGAGTAAACGAAGGTATTTTTGCATTTTCTTGCTTGTGTCAGCAGCAACATCAATTAAACCGGCTCTGTGTCGGCAATAAGTTCGGAGTTGTTCAGTTTGTAAATCTGGCAAAAAACTTCCAGATAATAGGCCTATGGAATGTAATTTTTGTATCCATTGGCAGTCTTGTACATCGGTTTTCTTTCCTTTGATGTTTTTGGTAAATTTTCCATTGCACAATATCACTTGAAAACCATCGTTTATCAAAACAGCATATAATGCTTGCCAATAAGTGCCTGTACTTTCCATTGCTACAGTTTGGATGCCATTTCCTTTGAGCCAATCTGATATTGCTTTGAGGTCTTCATTATAAACACCAAACTCTCTTACGTGTTCTTCTTTTTGACCAATAGCTACAAAATGACTCCTGCTTCCGATGTCTATTCCTGCTGCTTGAGGATTGACAATCTCCATCAAAATTTGATTTTGTTCTTTCATTCTGATTCTGAACATTTAAATTAAAAAAATACTCAAAGAGGAAGTTCTTTCGGATAAATAAAATATTCTAATCGGGGTTACAAAAAAAATGTACCACCACTGGAGGTATCACACACTTCCCAACCAGGATTACACTCGTGCTATTACGCAACAGTTTACAAATCGGCCTTGCAATGAGCGTAGCTAATTTATGTTTTTTTGATTTTTTATGCAATGGCCGTTAGCTTCGGGAGGTAAGGCAGGCGGACTATGAGGGATTACAGCTAACGTTTCGCGGCTATGCGAAGTGCCTTCTCTTTGCCGCTTCACTAATAATAGCTAAAATAGCCAAATTTTTCAATTTGTACTATTTTATCCAAAAAAAGCGGAAGGCATTTCTCATAGCCGCTGTTGGGAGTAGTTACTGACTTATACACAATCCATATTTTAATCAGTAACGGAGTTGGATAGACTACTCCTGTCTTTTTCTTTCTACACAATCCAAATCAATGAAACCAATTATTTATTGCGCTTAGCAAGCCTGCTAGGCGAAGTCAATAATAGGGGTTTTTGGGCGCTGTTTTTTTGGGATGTTTAAGTTTTCGAAAGTAAATTCTTGACTTTGTCATTTATTTTCGATAACTTCGCATTCTATGGCAAAATCCAAGTAAAAAATGCTAAATTACGCTGCAAATTTTTTAATGTTGACATAAGGTGTTCCGCGGTTAATGGTTGCAAAAATTCGTCCTAATAGTTTGCATCTTATATTATTTAAAACCAACATTTTTGATTTTCCTTCGGCTACTTTTCGTTCGTAATATTGTTTAAGTTCTGTGTCGTGTTTTTTGCTGTTTAAAGCGCACATATTCAGTAACGATTTTAGTTTTTTATCTGCCAGATGATTGACCTTTGTCCTTCCTTTAATAGAACTGCCCGAACTGTATTCAAATGGAGCCACTCCTGCATAACAAGCCACTTGTCGCCAGTTTTCGAAGGACTGAAACGATTTGGTAACTAAGATAATATACAAGGCAGTTTGTGGTCCAACTCCTGGGATACTTTGGATGAGTTCATTCTGCAATTTGAGCTGCTCATTGGATTGAATGATTTCTTTCATTTTCTGTTCAACTTTTTCGATTGCTTTTTGAAGCTGTTTAACAACTACTTTGTTAATTTTTAAAACATCATCCATAGCTTCTTTGGGGATGTAGCCGATTCCTTCACTGGTACTTCCTATGATACGCAGGGTTTTAAGTAGTTTTTCACGCTCTGTAAAAAGTAATTTAAGTTCCATTAATGATAACTCTGGAAGCTGTGTTAATCGTAGCTTGTGCAAATGTGTTAAGGCATAAAACGCAATATCCTTAGAGTCATTTTTATCAGTTTTCCCTCTGGAGATTCCTTTACTGCGTTTGATTTCAATGGCTGGAATCATCCAATAATCGATCTTGTACTGAGTCAAATAACATCCCAAAGGAAGTGAATAAACACCAGTGTCTTCAAAACTAACCAATACGTTTTCCAAAGCAATTTTCCGGCTGTTTAATTGCTTTACAATCTCTTTAATCCCTTTGACGTCATTGCTTACTAAAAAGTGAAATGTTTTCTTTCCTAATGGTTTTTCAAGAAAAGTAACATCTAATTTTAACTTAGAAACATCAATCCCTACAAAAAATAAATAGTTTTTCATACATTTGATTTTAAGTGAAATAAAAAGTTGAATTTGCTTTAAAGCCTTTATTAGACCCGTCGTCTATCATTCTATTTGAAGCCATTCAACAAAACTCAAGGAGGAGCAGAAGACTAATGCGAGGTATGGATCATGAGTCTGGCCAAGCGCGTAGTTCACTTCTGCTTTCCTTTGAGAAATTTACAAAATTTATGCTTTTACAAAGTAAAGGCCAAGTCTTTTACGTTGTCAAACGTATTGAAAGTGAACTTTCTACGATTCCCAATCGAAAGACTTGAAGCCTAAATGCTTTATCCTTTAAATATCCCAAAAAAATATCCCGAAAATTTATTGTGCAAGAAACTCCGTAGTCTACTGCCAATTACTCCCAACTACTATATAAGCGAAACAAACCTTCGTATATACACCCCTTTTTGGGTAGATTGGCGAATGTTTGGCTTTTCTTAGCTCTTTCCAAATATATTAAAATTTTGTTGTTAGCTGTTTTTTTTCTTACAGTATTTACTTATTTAGGATTCATTTCCCTAAAGGTTTCGAGCTGAATTTCCATCTTCTGGATCAGAGCGTCTTTCTGAGCCAGTTCCTCTTTAAGGCTTTTCTCAAGTTTGGTTTCAAAACGATAGGGCAGGTATTCACCCAATTGGGCAATAAAATTGTGTTTCATGATTATGCTCAGTTTCCATATAATGGCAAACTGCAGGGAGTCTCTTTTGTAATAATCGTTCAATCCGGTTGTTAGTATCTCTAGCGCACGAGCTACATCGGCTTTCTTGATTTTATTCTGGAGAATGTGGTAATGAATAAAATTACCAATTGAGGGATAGGTTTTCCCGAGATCTTTCTTGTATTTGCGGTTATTGGTTGTCATTTTTTCTGTCTTTATCGTTATTGAATTTCTTTTAATGGTGCTAAAACAGGTGTTAATCACTAATACTATTGGTTATAAATACCTTTACTATTAGGGTTAAACACCAATACTATTAGTGTAAATCACCTATTCTATTGGTTTTAATAACCAATACTATTGGTGAAAAACACCTGCTCTATTGGCTTTTAACACCTATTTTATTGGTGCTTAACACCAATAATAGAGGTGTTTAACACCTGTACTGTTATGGTTTAACACCTCTACTATTATGGTTTAACACCTGTTTTTTGTAAATTACGACTATTATGGAGCAGGTTGCTGCAGGTGTTTGGTGCAAAAAAAATGCCCCTTTTGGATATAAAGAGCCAGTATGTATTGTGAGAACAAAACGCATTAGGGCATAGGTGCTGACACTGGTGCTGTGGTTACGGCATATTCATTTTGTAAATTTTAACATCAGGCTAAAACCAGACGCAATTGATTTTATCATAAATAATGATAACCAATACATTAATCATTTATATAATAATTGAACTCAGGCTGCTACAAAAACAATCAAGCTATAAGACTAAAATGTAAGCAGGAAGCCCAAGCCGAATTTCGGTTTGGGCTTTGTTCTTAGATTTAACTATTTATGACTATCTGCAAAGCACACTAAATGTTTTTTTTGCCACAGATTATACAGATTCTCACAGATTTTACATGTATTTTTTAGAAATCGGTGTTAATCTTTATAATTGGTGGCCAATTTTATCGATTTGGTATTAGTCACGGATAGTCATATTTTTTTAAATATAATCTCGCAGAGACGCAAAGACGCAAAGAAAGCAGATTTTGACTTTGCGCCTTCGCGTCTCTGCGAGAGCAAATTAAAGTTAAGAGTTTTTTTGACCTGAGTGAGGTCTAATGTTTATATAAATAATCATGACTATCTGCAAAGCATACTAAATGTTTTTTTTGCCACAGATTACACAGATTCTCACAGATTTTATATGTATTTTTTAGAAATCTGTGTTAATCTTTATAATCTGTAGCTAATTTTATCGATTTGGTATTAGTCACGGATAGTCATATTTTTTTAAATATAATCTCGCAGAGACGCAAAGACGCAAAGAAAGCAGATTTTGACTTTGCGCCTTCGCGTCTCTGCGAGAGCAAATTAAAGTTAAGAGTTTTTTTGACCTCAGTGAGGTCTAATGTTTATATAAATAATCATGACTATTCGCAAAGCACACTAAATGTTTTTTTTGCCACTTATTGCACAGATTTTACATGCATTTTTTAGAAATCGGTGTTAATCTTTATAATCTGTGGCCAATTTTATCGATTTGGTATTAGTCACGGATAAGTCTATAACTATTTATAATAGTTCGTAAACTAATTATAAAAGGTAAAAAAATATGAGTTATTTTTGTGTCTATTCAGGAAATCTATGAAAAATTATATTTCGATTACAGCTGCTTTTATTTTATTGGCATGTCAGAATGGTTCTGAAACGCTGACAAAATTATATAGTTTACCTAAAAAGCTAAAAGAAGTTTCAGGTATTCTTTATTCTGAAAAGGATAAGATGTTCTGGACTTTGGAAGACAGCGGTAATGCCAATAAAATATATGGTTTGAGTGCCCAAGACGGTATTATTCAGAAAAGAATTACCATAGCGGACGCTCCAAATATTGATTGGGAAGACATCACAAAAGATAAGAAAGGAAATTTATATATAGGCGACTTTGGGAACAATGACAATACTCGAAAAGATTTATGTATTTATAAAATAGACAAGACTTCGCTGCAGAAAGAAACTGCTGTTCCGGCCTATAAAGTTTCGTTTTCATATCCGGAACAGAAAGAGTTTCCGCCCAAAAAGACAAAACTGTTTTTTGATGCTGAAGGTTTTTTTGAATACAATGGGAATTTTTATCTTTTTACAAAAAACAGAAGCAGAGGATTTGACGGTACAGTTTTAGTATACAGATTTCCAAACAGAGCAGGGAACCATAAAGCTCTTTTGATGGGAGAATTTAAAACCTGCGGCAATTATAATCACTGTGCTGTTACCAGTGTTGCAATCAGCCCGGATGCTTCCAAAATTGTACTTTTGACTCATGACAAAGTTTTTTTGTTTGAGAATTTTAAGGGCGATAATTTTCTAAAAGGAACTCAGAAATCATTCAAATTAAATCATTTTTCTCAAAAAGAGGCGGTTTGTTTCAAGGATAATAAAACCTTGATTATTGCTGATGAAAAGACAAATAAATTAGGCGGAAATGTCTATGAAGTGTCTCTTGAAAAACTAAAATCCATACCCTAAACCAAAAGCAACTCTTGCTCGGTCATCAGTTCCTTTGAAATAGGTAATCCGTCCGGTAATTACATTGAGACCGTTTATCCATATTCCTCCGCCAACGGACTGATGCCATTTATGGGATTCTTCGCCTTCAAGCCAGACTCTTCCGTAATCATATCCTCCCAGAATTCCGTATGACATTGGTACGATACTTTTTTTAATTTTACCAATATTCCAGCGCAGATCAGTGCTTTGGTAGAAAGAGGCGTTACCCAAAAAGCGTTCGTTTCTAAAACCTCTTAAATCATAATCACCGCCTAAAGCAGCTCCCTGATAAAATTCGAAATTATTATTAAACAGTATTTTTGATTTCAATATTGTTGCCAGAACAAATTCTCCTTTGGGATCAATTTTATGATTGAAATTAAGTTTGGTTTCTAGTGCAGGAAAATTTGTTTTTGTTTCATTCAAATTCATTTTCCAGCTTCCAGCTAGTGAAAAACCAAATCCCATAGTAGGAAGTGAAGGTACATCATAATTCTCAAAACTATATTTAGCGCCAACTCCCGCATACTGCTGATTGTCAAAAACGTTTGGATTTACAGTGCCTGGGATATTAATATACCTGCCGTTAGTGTCTTCGGCTTTTATTTTTTCAAAAAGCGTAATGAAATTGAATTCGCTTCCATAACGTCCTGTTTTTTTTATTGAAGGAGACACTTTTATTGTTCGAAGGCGGACTCTGTTATAGTCCATGCCGTATATATGATCACTGTTTACCGTTTCATTTCCGTATCCAAAATAGTTCACGCTAAAGTTAGGACTCGTAAATTTTGATTCTATTTCGAGATTCCATTTTCCAAAACTTTGAGGAAAAATGCCGTTATAAGCAAGTTCATACCCGCTGCTGGCAAATAAATAATTAGCTCTCAGGGTATGTTTTTGCGTGTACGGATTTTGATTGAATTTGTTGACGGTATAGTTGGCAATAATCCCAAGTTTTACGCCATCATCGGGATTGTAGCCTCCAAATGGAAATCCAGAGAAGGCATTGTATTTAATTTTTTCATAATTATAAAGGTTAAGATCATAATCATCGGTCAAAATAGTTTTGGCTTTAGAATCTAATACATAGGTATTGTCTTTGGATTTAAAATCATATATTTTGAGTTTTTTGCCATTTTCTGCGTTGTACGAATCGTGGTTTTGTCCGCCGATTAACCGGATTTTGATATCAGATTTTGAAGGGCCTTTTACTTCAAATAAATCATCATCGTCTAAGCCGTAAATCCAGATATTTTTGGTTTTCGCGGCATTGAAACTTTTTTCATACTGCAGTTCATCATTTTGGTTTTTTACTCTGTAAACTGCAATTTCAGTGTTGTTTTTTGAAGTGTGGGTAATTATAAATTTATCTTTTTTATCTGTACCGACAATCAATACCGTTTTCTGCAGTACTCTGTAATACTCTTTTGCATAATCCTGCAGTTTCGTTTTTCTTATTCTTAATTTGCGTTTAATATCTTCAATCGTTTCGTCTTGAACTTCTTTTGGCAAAGCGGTAAAAGCGTTATTTATATCCTCATCCGTGAGGTGTTCCTGAATGTATTTGGCCTGCGTAATCCATTCCTTTTCATCGGCAGTTTTTAGTAAAGCAATATCCTGCGGATAGGGTTCACGATTGAGCCATTTTACATTTTTAATATCTTCCTTAAAGCTTTGCTGATGGCGGAGTGCCGGCATATTCATCAGTAATGAAAGCAGTGTTCCGTCATATTTTGTAAAGGCTTGATCCCGGTCTCTTGGAATAGGTTTATAAATGATTTTTCCGTTCTCTTTGTATTCTCCCCATCGCCATTGATCGCTGTGTCTGTCCCAGTCTCCAATGAGCATATCGAATAATCTTGCTTTGATATATTCGGGTTCGTCAATCGTATATTTTTCATCCTTGTGCATGTTTTTCATAACATCATCAGTACTGATGATATCTAATGGATTTTTTAAACTTTTTGCCTCCTTTTGACTGCCGGATAACTGCTCTTCAACCAAGTATAATTCATTTCCGAAATTATAATTAAAGCTTTTTAGCGCTGTTTCTTTTGGAATATAATACAAATGAGGATTGGTGTGCGCGACACCAATTTTGTCGGCCATATTTCCTACTGCAAGGGGTGTGTAGGGGTGCGAAGTGGTGTAAAAATCAAATAAAAAATCTTCGGCATAGGTGTCATCAAATTGGTTTAAAATAAACTGGTCTTTGAACACCACAGACTGCAGAAAACGGGAAGTACTTTTCTTTAAGGCACGCATTACGTACTCTTTCCCGCTGGCATCAGCTAGGCGTAATGATTTTGACTGGTGTCCGCCGCCTTCTCTGATAGGTTTTACTCCTCCAAAAAGTGTGTCCAATACTGCTGTTTTTGCTATAATGGGCATACTGTAATAGCTGCGGTAATGCTGGCCAAAAAGGAATTTATGAAAAATACTTTTTTGGGTCATTTCTTTAGAATAAATGGAGGTTTGGGTTGTTTGGGCAAAATGATTCGGCAGATTTTTTGGCGTAATTGTATCTTTTGATTTTATAATAGTCTGTTCAAAAAGCAGTTTTTCCTTTTGGTTTTCATTACCATAAAAGGCAGCTTTTGTTTGTCCGTTTTTATATATGGTCAATGTGGCATATCCATTTCCGCCGTATGAAAAATCATTTGGATTTACAGCCTTAGCCGATTCCGATTTTGAACCCGCACCGCTTATAATCTGCTTAATGTCGTTTTTGGCCAGGTATTGTAAATTATGATCATGACCCGAAACCACAATGACATTTCTCTGATTCTGCAGAAGTGTTTTTATCCGTTTTGTAAAATTGAGATATACTTTATTTTGAATATCCTGCGGGCTGATTCCCGATGTTTTCCGAATTAAATTTATTATTGAGCCAATAACTGGCAGCGGAATTTTTTGTTCCAAAGGGAAAAGTTCTTTTTCTATCGAATACTGTCCGCCGTGGGAACCGCTGGTCATTAATGGATGATGCATCGCAAGGATTACCGTTTTGTCTTGATTTTTATTTAATAGACTTGCCAGTTCTTCAAAAAAAGCTTCGCGGGTTTTAATCGTGCAGTTGTCATTCATTGCAGGGTATGAATCCCAATCTTCCAAAAACCATTGGCTGTCGATAGTTATCAGCGTAATATCTGAAGTGATTTTTAGTTCGTCCAGACCGCAATTTTGCTGAGGCATAAACGACTTTTTATCATTCAGATAATTGGTTACAAATTTTGCCTGCCGTTCTAAACCTTTTATACCGCTGTACCAGTCGTGATTTCCGGGGATAAAAATAGTTTTCCCTTTAAAGTTTTTAGCCAGCTTCAATTGATTTATAAGTTTAGTTTTGGCTAAATCCTGTTCTGCTGAAGTACCGGAATTTGGAAAACCTTTTGGATAAATATTATCACCAAGAAACAGCAGTGTACTTTTTTTATCAGATTGTTCTAGTCTGTTCTGAAGCAGTGCAAGTGTTTTTTGTGCTTTATCTTCATCAGCATTTCCTGCATCTCCAATCAGATAAAAAGTGTGGGCAGTTTTTGAGGAATCGGTTTCCTCTTGTGAGACAGCTGTGTCGATATCTTTGCCATATTGAGGATGATGTGTCGCACAAGATTGGAATATCAGTAATAAAATAAGAAGTCCAAAAAGCGCTGTCATTCTTTTAATGAATGAATTTTTAAAAAACAATCCCATGATTTTATGGTTTTATAATAACTTTTCTGTGATACAGAGTAAAAGTACTTAAAGGAAATTGATTAACACGGCATTCACATTAAAAAAAAGATAAACACGAATTTCACCAATTAACACTAATTCTTATCAAAATTGAAATCAAATTTTACAACTTTTTACATTTTCGAATATTTTGTGTAATTAAACAGCAATCTTAATTCGTGCAGATTAGTGTAATTCGTGTCAGAAACTTTTAAAAGCGAATGCCTTGATTAATTAATAGTTTTAACCTTCCATAAAATGTTTCGAAAATAGAACTTTTCAAACATTTTAGAAAAGTTTTATAATCCGGCTGGTAAAAAGGACCGGTTTTATAGACTTTAAATGAGTGAATTGATAATCAAATGGCTAAAAATGTATAGCACGGTTTTTATTCTTTGGTTAAAAATGATTATCAGAAAACAATTTCATAATTTAGACGTTTAAAATCATGGCAGACGAATTGTTTAGAAAACAGTTCCTAATGTTTGCCTTAAGATAAAAATCAAAGTATGACTCTTGTAAATGAAGTTCAGGATTTTGTTTCCAATTTAATCAAAGAAAAACTCTCTGATTTATACAGCTATCACAATATGGATCATACGCTTGAGGTAGTTCGGGCTGTTGAAATTTTATGTGATGAAGAAAAAGTAAATCCATCAGATAAGAAAATTCTACTGATAGCCGCCTGGTTTCATGATACGGGATATGTTGACAGTTTTAATGATCACGAAGAGTTCAGCACAAAAATAGCAGCTCAGTTTTTGAGTGAAAAAGGAAAATCTGAAGCATATATTACGGCTGTTAACAGGTTAATTAGAGCTACTGTCAAAGACTATATTCCACAGTCGAATTTAGAAAAAATCATTAAAGACGCCGATTATCACCATATTTTAAATGACAGTTATGTTGTTAATTGTGAATGTCTAAGGAAAGAGTGGCAAAACATTGACGGAAAATCAATGACGGATATAGAATGGGCTAAGGGAAATGAATTTTTTCTGACAGCGATGCATAAATTTTATACTCCGTATGCTGTCGAACATTGGCAGCCTTTGAAAGAAAAAAACATAAAACGGCTTCAGAAAAAAATAAAAAAAATGGATGCAGAATTTAAAAAAGAGAATAAAAAAAAAGGTAAAGAAGACAAAATAGACAAACCAGATAAACCAGATCGCGGTATCGATACTTTATTTAGAGTTACTTTAGGGAATCATACCCGTTTGAGCGGTATTGCAGACAGCAAAGCCAATATTTTACTTTCGGTAAATGCAATTATTATTTCGATTGCACTTTCTACATTGATTCCAAAACTGGATAGTCCGAAAAATGCGCACTTAGTAGTTCCTACTTTTATTATGCTGCTATCAAGTGTAATTACTATTATTTTTGCGATACTTTCTACAAGGCCAAAAGTTACCAAAGGAGTTTTTACCCAAAAAGACATTGAGGACAGAAATACAAATCTTCTGTTTTTTGGAAATTTTTATAAAATGCCTTTAAAAGATTATCAATGGGCTATGAATGAAATGATGAAAGACCGGGAATATCTCTATAATTCATTGATTAAGGATTTGTATTTTTTGGGAATCGTATTGGAAAAAAAATACCGTTTACTGCGGATTGCCTACAATATTTTTATGATTGGATTAGTACTGTCAGTAATTGCTTTTGTTATTGCTTTCAAAACAATTGGAGGCTGATGTTTTTTTCTTTTAGAGGATTACAAAATGCTAATCTTTTTTATAGAATGTTACTTTTTAAATCTTTGTATTTTAAATTTTTTAATTCTGTCAGTTTACTAAATCTTGTTAGGTATTGTCTTTTGCGTAATTTGTAAAATTAGTATTGATGACTTTTACGCGGATAGCTCTCAGCCCTGACACACCCTGAAGTTCTTCGACTTCAAATTGTTCAATTGCGGGTTCCAGTATTTTTTTGAACTGCAGGTATTTGATGTATTTTAAATATTCGTTTTGTTCGGAATTATGAGAATATACGATAGTGATTTTTTCCTTTTGCGTAATTCTTTCTTTGCTGCCTTTTATGGTTGCTTTATCAATGCGTTTTTTGACTACTTCGTATCGTGCATTGTATGTGCCATCGACATCAAAACGTTTTTCATCCATTCTGAAACGAATAGAAATAGGGGAGCTGAATGCTAAAATCAGTGAAGTCACATCCAGTTCATAAGGCAGAGTAGCTTTGAGCTGATGATGTTCCAATTCCATTTCGCACAATGTCTGCAGCTGCCATAATCTCAAATTATTTAAATACAGATTATCAAATGGTTTTGAGGGTGCAATAGAAGCACCAATGTAGAGGTTGTGCTCTACACCATCGGTTTTAAAACGCTCATAATAATGCGGATAAATCAGTTGCGCTTCCGTTTGTTTTTGGTCCAAAATAACGGCTAGTTTTTTATTGATAACAGACATGGTATTATCAAACTTTTTTCTAGCCTGATAGAACATTCCTGTTTTTTCGTCCAGACTTTCAAAATAGTTTTGTTTTATGGTTTCATGCTCTAGATCCATTGTTGTGTTTTTCAGGATAGGATGAATTTCGGCTTCGATATAATTCTGAATTTGCTGTTCGGTATCTGCTTTTAGAGATGAATCGAGTTCAGAATTAAATGATTTTAATTCAAATATCCGCTGTTCCAGCAGAACAAAACTATCATTTGATTTTTGGCTTTCAAAAAGATTTATAAGTGTGCTTAACTGATTTTTTAAATCCTCTTTGACCGTTTTATTGCGGTGTTCCGAGGAACCTTTTATATCAATTTGACCATACAGAGGATAGACTTCCTTGAAAATGATTTCTTTAAAAATATAATCTTTGGCAGGGGAGCTGGACTGAAAATATTTCAGGGCTTCCCGCTTAAATTTCCAGTAAACACTGGAGTGAATGGCTGTATATTCTCTTTGAATAATAGCTTCAATCTGGTTTTCCTTATCGATTTTATAACTCTCTAGATTATCAACGAGATAAGGCAGAAATAAATCTAAATTTATTGCATTGATGCTGTTTAAAGCACTCGGTTTTGAAGAAACTAATTCTATAATGCCAAGAATACTATCGTCTTTTATGACTAATGCAAAAATGCAGCTTTGTATGCCCTGCTGCAGCAAATGCTGTCCTAGTTTTTCATTTCCTGCAATTTTTGAAAATTGTTCGACATCAGAGATTATAATATTTTTTTTGTCTTCCAGAATAGTTTTAAAACAATGACCATAAATACCATTTCTACAATCCATTTCTTCTATATCATTCAAGATATAGCTTTTGATCATTTTATCATTATACGGAGGAATTGTAAATCTTTCTTCTTCCTCATCATATAGGATAAATCCAATTCTTAAATCAGGAATTTTAAAAATGGATTTGAATATAGATTCAAAACTAATGTCTGAAGCCGTTTGCGCTGCTTTAGTTCTTAAAAGATTGCTTTTTAAATTTGACACGGCACTTTCGCGGGTTACGTCAAAAAGGCTTACTATCCCAAAACCCTTTAAAATCCAGCTTTCGCGTGGAAATTTTTCTTTCCAAAGCTCAATCTTATCATAATTATTCATCAGCAGATTGATATCTTCCGGACTGATTTTTGGTGCATTTTGTGTTGGAATAATTTCAAGAAAATCGGCATTGTATAAAATGCGGTAATGGTATATGACACCATTTGCATTTGGAATATCATAAAACAAAGGTTTGTTGAAATCAAAATTCTGACCGTAAAATGCATTTAAAATCAGAATGCAGTTAAGAATATAAAATTGATCCTCTTCAAAATCTCGAATTTCCATGTCAAATGTCATTCCTGCATCTTGGAGGATTTTTTTGAACCTTTTGGTATAATTAAAAGTTACATTTTGAAATGGAATAGAAACAGCTTTAATTTCATTATTTGTTAACGCAGTAGGGAAGAGATCGGCAAGTAAATTATGGATTAATTCTTCGTGTTTTTTTATAAAGTTTAAATCAGTAATTCCTTCTCTGAATTCTGGATAAGGAGCTGTTTCTTTTAGTAAGGCTTTGGCATAATTAGAGCGGTAATCTATATTTGATACAGCAATTTCTTCTAAATTTTCTATCAGTTTATGAAATGAAATCAGTGTTTTAAACGGGCTTTTTGTAAATTCGGTATAATTCATAAAACGAATTGAAGTTGGCAGTTGTATTAAGTGTGTTGTAATTATCTGATTATGAGTTTTGTATAATGTGTTTTTTAGAAAGCATACTGCTTAAATAATTACAGTTTAAATTTAGTGATTTATTTGCCAGATGTGACAGCGTGTAACAATTTATCTAAATTGTTTAAAAAAAATAGAACTGTTCACAAATAATACCATGTGTTTTTTTCGCCGCTGATTATACAGATTCTCACAGATTTCATTACTATTTTTTTTTTAAAATCTGCGTAAATCTTTTTAACCTGTGACTAATTCTATCTGTTTGGTATTAGTTAAGGATAGTTATAAAAAAATAATTTGCAATTGAAAATTTTAAGGGAGAGCATAAAAAAAGGCAGGCCTAATTTTGAGACTGCCTTTTAGCCGTAATGCTGTTTTGTTCAGTTATTTTTTAATTCCTTTATTCTTTTGATAGGAAACAGGATATTTAGCGAAAGATATAGCAAAGCTAAAATCACCAAACTTAGAATTATTTACAGAATCCTTTGGGTAAGGTGCTATTGTGCTGTATATATGACAGTTAAAACAGGTGTTGGTTGACTGTACATAGGTTTCCATTGTTGAATTGGCAACAATAGATACACCGCTAAGCATTGACGAAGTATTTATATTCCTTGGTGATTGAATAGGCACTGTTGGATCAGGCTGTACCGTTATAGACCATATAACATCTACTAATTCATAATACTGCCAGACTGAATTAGGATAGAATTTTTGAATTTTTTGCTGCATCAGTTTATTAATTGGAGCAGCATACTTTTGGTCAATACTGTTTATCCTAGTACTTTGTGTGGCTACAGGACCTGCTTGATTTAAATAATACGGAGGCGGAGTATTAGGAACACATTTAACAACTGCTGTAGAATCTCCATGAGAGGTTTTAACAGTTACCTGCCTGTTGGTACATTTTGCATTGTAAAAATTATAGCCATATTGAGAAGGTGCAGGAGCGTTAAGATCACTTTGATCAGGTGTATTGTCTATCTGTTCAAATGTTGCCCATACCCATGTAGGCTGGTTTTGTGTTTTATGCAGTATGTGCAGTCCTACAAGTGCTACAACAGTATTTCTTAGTTTTTTTGTGATTGGGTCTAATACCGTTGCTTTAGAAAGTTTATATCTTGTCCATTTTGGTGACTGCGGATCAGGGACTTCGAGCCACGTCGCTTTTAATTCAATTGCACCAACAATTCCTTTATATTCCCCTTGCGGGAAATTAATGGGCTGGTTCAATTGTACTGTGTCATGCTGCACCTGAGCATTATAGAATCCTTTTTTTACAATAAAATCATAGTAGTCTTTATTCAGCATAATTTCATACCATACATTGGTATTGTTTTGTGCACCAAGCCAGCTTGGTTTATTAAATGGCGCAGCCTGATTGGGACTGAAACTTACTTCTGAACCGTTTTTTTCAATTTTGCTGACAAACGTCAATAGTTTGGTTTGTGTTTTTTTCATCAGCAGTTTTTGTGATTTAAACAGGCTGCTGTATTCGTCAGAAACTAAAGTTCCCCAAACAGGCGGTTTTGAACCGTCATCAGGAAACAGTACTTCTCTTGGCATATAGGTTTCCCATTGGACAAAGGAATAATCATTTGGCGTACCAAAAGAAGAAGACGGGTTTGTAGGCCAATTTAAAGCAATAAATTCCTGCCATGCAAAACAGTCAGCTAATGTCTGATTAAACAGCTGCAGATCGCCCGGCACTTCATTATTGAAAGTTATCGGAAGCTTAAAACTTGTTGAATCAGCTGCATAGCAGCTGCAGGTATTAGCATTAGAATCAGTATCAGAATATATATAATCAGGAGGAATAGAACTATATGGCGATATTGATTTTTCATATACCAATCCTGTTGCTATAGCTGCAAGCGGAATCATGGCAAATGAAATCCAAAGTTTTTTTTTTGAAAAAGTAGTTTTTTTATTCATTGTTTTGTTTTTGTGTTTAAAAAAATAAGGAAAGCATATGGCATGAAGCAGGTTCGCTGCCATAATACCTTCCCCATAATATTGAAAAAGAGTGGTTTATTGTCCAATTGTTACAGTAACTGATATACTACCGATGTTATCAGCAAAACCCACCCCGTAAATTCCATCTAAATCATCATTAATACATAACTGCAGTTCACCCTGAACGTTATTTGGTACAGTTGCGCCCATACCAACAAAAAATACAGTACCGCTTACTTGTCCTATCAGTGCACCTTCATTTTGGCCAGGCATTGTGTAACCTGGTTTCGCTGTTATGTATGAAGGGTTTCCGGCTGCGTTGTAAAGCCGTCCGCCGTTATCATTTGGATTTGCTGTCCAAAGACCGTTTTGATAAGCAATATTCACCGGGATGCCAGGGGTTACCATTACTCCTGTATTCTGCCATTTTACATTGGCTTGTATAGTTGTAGGAGCAACGGTTAATAATGCAGGCATTGCTGTGCTTTGGCTTTGTCCGGAATTGGTAATATAAATTCCGTGAGGACCTGCAGCAGTGTTTAGTCCCACATTTACTGTGATAAATAATGCGGTATAACTGCCCGGCATACTGTTTCCCGGTACTGCATAGTTAATGCCGGTTTGGACAGAATTAACCACAGCAGTAATATTAGCATCATCAAAAGTTACCTTTGGGTAAGTAGAAGAATCGCCGGGCACTGCGGTACAGGTATCACTAATTAAAACCATGTTTACTCCATTTGCCGATTTAAACAGTGTTGGCGGAATAAATGTACTGTTACTTAATAATGAAATGGGATGATTTACCGGATTTGGAACCATAGTGCTGTACATGGCATTAAAATAATCTGCATAAAACAGCTGTAATGGCTGTGCAAATGCAGGATCTTTTGAGCCTACAGCGTCATATCCTATCGGCTGTGTTGAGGTGGCATACGCGCTGGCAACAATCTGCATTTGGAAAGTTGATGCTATCTGTGACCCCCATTGTATCGGCTGGCCGTTTATTTTTATATCACTAACGGTATAATTTTTATCTGCAGGCACTTCAAATACTGCATGCAGAATAAAGTTCCCCGGCATCGGATTGCCGTATTGGTCATTTAATGTTTTAGAACCGCGTACAATTTTCCAAAAAGCTGATGCATCAGTTCCATCTGGAGTTTTATAATTAGTAAAGTCAGGCATTTGTATGTACAGTCCCGGAGGATCGGCCAGTGTAGCAACCTGAGGTACATTTGCAGTAAGAATACCATTTACAAGATTGTTTACATTTCCGCCAATTGTAGGGTCGCTGTTGCGGTTTTTTTGCCCGTATTGTGCATCGCATAATAAATTGTTATAAAGCCTTTGAGGCCAAACAGTATTTCCAGTAGTGCCAGACGGATTATTGCGCTGAACGGTTGCAGCAGTTGCCAGCCCAATCTCTGTTTGTAAAGTATTGGGTGTACTGGTTAAATGTATCGCACCTCCAGTAGTTTCAGAAGAAACAGTACCGCTGTTCCATTTGTTCAGCGGATTATATACTGGTCCTCCAGTAATTGGATTAACCGCACCAGACAGACTTAGATCTGCAAGCGTAATTTGCGGTTTGTTCAATACGGATTGATAAAGGGACACCACTTTATTAGGATCAACAAGCCAGAGGCTGTTCCAGTATTCTGGATTTTCACAGGTAAAATCAATGCGGGTAATCTGGTTTTTTGAGTTTCTTGTTACAGCCCATTCGCAATATTCATCCTGCCAGCCTCTGGGACCATATGGAAAATATGGAATAGTTTGAGTAGGAGTACCGCATGGATTATTATTAATGAGACTCGGCATATTGCCAGTATCGGCCATTTCGTTTAACTGATCTTGATTTGCGTTGGGAAAATTATAGTGCAGTCTTCCTGGAAAAGCAAACCATAAAACTGGGTAAGTACTGCTTTTTGGATTATTCTGTATAGGATTGTAATAATTTGTAACACTAGGAGTATTGGTAGAATTCCAAGGATTGCTTAACATTCCCTGTTGTGTAAATTCATCTAGATTTGAACTCCATAATGAATTCATAGCCGTCTGCTTAGCTGGATCATTCGGAAAATCTTGAATTCCAGCTGGCGTTCTGAATGTAAAACTGCCGCTAGTATTATTCAATACAGCGACATCATCCAGTTCGTTTGTGTTTTGTAATTCCATAATGTTAGTTTTTTGTGATTTAAGGGGTTTAAAAAAATTGCAATTAAATTTTTGAAAAAAAATGCTGTCCGAGTCAAATACCCAGACAGTAAGTACCCCTGAACTGGAAATACTTTTGGCTGTAAAAAATAAGCCTGTTTATTAATGGCTTTTTTTAACTTTTCGAAGCATAGTGTTTGGGGATTGCCTACATTTCGAATGACACATAAACTTTTATACATCTTATTTATAGCTTAAAATTACTTTAGATACCAAATTAATTCTTAAAAATTGGCATAAGAAGAAGATTACATGTCATGAAGCGATGTATTAGGGTATGGAAATGTTTATCTGATATTTTTGTCTTTAATATGTTGAATTTTAGATTTTTAGATTTTAATAAATTAAGGGTTAATAGGTATGATTTTAATAAAAACTTTTGATGTGCGTTAACTGAAAATATTGATGCTTATTACATTTATTGTATAAATAACAGCACTGCTGAAAATGTAATTTTATTGAACAGTTTAAAATGTTTTGCTGTGAAAAAATACTTATTATTAGGTGATGGATTGTGTTTGATTGGATTGTTGTTTTCCTGTGCACAAAATCCATTTACAGGAAAAAAGAGTTTGAATTTTGTGTCCAGCAGCCAATTATTTCCATCTTCATTTATGCCGTATGAAACATTTCTAAAAGAAAATAAAGTTCAGGATGCGCCGCGTGTTGAAAATGTCGGAATGAAAATAAAGTCAGCTGCAGAGCGTTGGTAAAAACTAACTGATATTCAGAATATTTAAATGGTTATCAGTGGAAATACAAACTGGCAGAAAATAAAGAAGTGAATGCAGTATGTTTTTTTTTGTAAAAAGAGCTGTATGACGAGAGTCCGCTGATTTAATAATTTTGATTGTTTTTATGGCTAAAGAATACAGTTGTGCTAATGTCCAAAGTCATTTTCCGCATGATTAAAAATAAAAAGAGGGACTGAAAAGTCCCTCTTAAAAATAAATCCCAGTATTAAAAATTGGACTATAATATCGGTTCGTAAAACTCTACTTCAACAATTGGTAGTTCTCCATTTGATTTTTGTTCTGGTTTTAATCCTGCTGCATCTACTTTTCCGGTAATTTCAACTAGATTTATTTCGCTGCTATTTTCAGCAGATGCAGACAATTCAATTTTAACTTTTTTCCCAAAAACAGGCTTACAGTCCAAAGTCACATATCCCAAACTAGTAGGCGTTACTCCGTTGAAAATTTCTTTGCCGTCTACGAAAATGCGTAAAGGATATTTTTTGCTTCTCCAGCCAGCGAGCTTTAATACCACTTGGTTTATTTGGGCTTCACGTTCCAATTCATATTCAATGACCGGGCTGGCATCTTTAGTGTTTGACCATTGCGTTAATTCATCATCATCATAACTTTTGACTGCGTCAGATTCATTTGAGGAAGTTTTTGCCGAAATAATTCGGATCGGTGTTCGTGACACTTTAAACGATGGTGTCTGCGGAGTAGGTCCTTTTTTCAGATAAGAAGGCAGTTTATTACTCGGCATAACTGTTGTTAGTTTACCATTTTCAGCAGCAATTGTTTTAATTATCAGCTCCGCTGATTTTAAATCTTTAGAGATTGCTTTTATTTTAATTTCACCTTGTTTTTCTCCAGCTCTGAGCATTATGCGGTTAACGCCGCATTCTACAGGAATACTTTTTGAACCAATATAATTATCTGGTCCCTGAGCAATTCCTCCCACAAAAGTACCCTGTCCCTGAACATCAAAATCAATCATATTCAGTGCCGTGGGGCATCTGCTGCCATTGGCATCTACAACTTCTACCTGTACAAGTACAATATCACTTCCGTCAGCCAGTGTGCCTCCGGGTCTTTGGATACTGCTTAGTTTTACAGTAGCAGGTTTTCCCGCAGTCTTAATCTGGGTTTCGCATATTTTTTTATTAGCAGTGTTATATCCAACAGCAGTAATACTTCCAGGCTCAAACTTTACATTTTCAAAGCTGAATAAAAATCTTTTAGACTGTGTGCCTCTGCCAAGACTTTTACCGTTGATAAATAATTCTACAGCATCTGCAGTTGATACTACGGTTACTTTTTTTGTAACAGCGCTGTCATAATTCCAGTGTCCTATAATGTGAATATCTGGATTTTCAATATCGACCCATCCATTCCAGATAACCTGATGTGCAAAAAAGCCTTCCTTTGGTATTCTCATAGGGTCAACTTCACCGCTTCTTCTGTAATTTTCGGCTCCTCTAAAGTGAGTATTGCTGTCTGAAAAAATTATATTTACCCCTCCCGAACTCACTCTTGTTCCCGTTCCCGGACGTTCAGTATAGTAGTCATACCAGCGTGTTACATCTTCTATGGCATGAGCATCCTGATTGTGGTTGTAAGAGCTGGCATCAGTAATTTTACTTCCGTTTACATTGGTATGATTTGTGCCGCCGGTTCCTTCTTTATGAAATGGAGTAGTGAGTTCGTCCCAATATTTACGAAGACCTTCGTCTCTGCTGTATTCTGTAGCCCAAAAAGGAAGTCTCGCACTTTTATTGATGTACAGCATTTCGCCACCGTATTCAGCGATTTTGCTGTCCAGCATTTCACGGCTTCCTATCGCACGGCCGCCAAAAGGATCGTACATATTTTTAATGGCTTTCATTTCTGCCATATGTTCCTCGGAAATGCTTTCATTTCCTGATTCGTAAAATAAAATACTAGGGTTGTTGCGGTTATAAATGATTGCATCGCGCATTAACTCTGTGCGCTGTTCCCATCTGCGTCCGGTAACATCTTTTTCGGAATCACCGGCAGGCATTGCCTGAATGAGTCCAACTCTGTCACAAGACTCTACATCCTGTTTCCAAGGGGTAATGTGCATCCAGCGTACTAAATTTCCATTGCTTTCAATCATCTGGCTGTTACTGTAATCACTCATCCATGCAGGTACAGACATACCCAGAGACGGCCATTCGTTACTCGTTCGCTGTGCATAGCCATGCATCATAATAACGCGGTCGTTCAGCCAGATCATGCCTTTCTCGAATTTCGTTTTACGGAATCCAGTGCGTATCGTAGTTTTATCAGCTATTTTATTATTGACTATTAATTCGCTCCGAACATTATATAAGTAGCCGTATCCCCAGCTCCAAAAATTTAAATTATTTACTATTTTTGATGCTTTTAAATCGATTTCTTTTCCAGGCTGTACAATGGCAGGTGCACCTGTGAATGCTGCAACTGTTTTACCGTCCATGTCTTGGATAGTCAATTTTAGATGAGCATTGACTGCATCAGGGCTTTCATTTTTTACTTGTGAAGAAACATTTATTAGAGCTTTTTTATTCGGAATATCAAAATCTGAAGCATAGACATACGTTCCGGTTGTTCCTAGTGTTGAAAATAATGGAAGAGTCTGGTATACATTTGATTTTATGTGCAGATATACATTTTTGGAAATTCCGCCATAGTTTGCATTGAAGTTTTTATCATTCCATTGAAATCCTGAACCTGTCGCTTTCTCTTTGTATTTCCAGTCATTGTCGGTTTTAACGGCTATTATGTTGTTCATTGGAAATGGATTTAAAAATGACGTGATATCAAAACCAAAAGCCATTGCTCCATTTTCATGTCTTCCTATGAATTTTCCATTTACATAGATTTCTCCCATTTGTCTAACACCTTCAAATTCGATGAAGATTTTTTTGCTTTTTGCTTCGGCTGGGAGCTGAAATGTTTTGCGGTACCAGGCAATATCTGTAGAGAGGTTTGCAATATCAAGTTTAAATGCTTCAGCTTGATTCCATGCATACGGAAGATTCACTTTTGTCCAGTCAGCGTCACTGAAATCTGTATTTTTTGCTTGTTCAGCATCGCCTCTCTGGAGTCTCCAGTCATAATTAAAATTATATTTGACTCCATCTAAATTTTGCTTCTGTGCAAAAACTCCACAAGTGAGGAGCAGTAATAAACTGTAAACGTAATAAGATAACTTGCTATTCATTTTTGGTTTTAAAATAAGTTATTAATAGTGGAAAATTTCAGCTTGGTAAAGGGCTGAAGCTTTAGCAAATTTAGATGTAAGACCTTATTTTCTGCTATCAGTTACTGCCAATTTATATCATATACTGCCAAATGAACAGAGTGCTGGGGAGTTTTGTTCTGTTTTAATGTTTTGATATATAGTTAGTTGTTTGTTTTTTATTTTATGACTATCCTTAACTAATACCAAACAGATTGAATCAGCCACAGATTAAAAAGATTTACACAGATTTTTTTAAAAACAGTACTGAAATCTGTGAGAATCTATGTAATCAGTGGTAAAAAAAATACATGGTATTATTTGCAGACAGTCATATTTTATTTTTTGGAATAAAAAATACAAGCAAGTAAATCAGATACAGGAGAATTTGTCAAATAAAAGATATTGACGGTAGCGAGGCATTCGGATTTAAAAAAAGATAAACACGAATTTCACCAATTAACACTAATTCTTATCAAAATTGAAATCAAATTTTACAACTTTTTACAGTATCGAATATTTTGTGTAATTAAACAGCAATCTTAATTCGTGCAAATTAGTGTAAGAAACTTTTAAAAGCGAATGCCGTGTGACGATAGAAAATTATTGAAAAAGTAATTTATGATTTACTATATTGCGAAGGACTGCATCCAAAATGTTTTGAAAAAGTCCGTGAAAAATTAGAAGCTTCGGTAAATCCTACTTTGTAGGCAATCTGAGAAATATTGAGGTCAGAATTTTTGAGTAAGTCTGCAGCATGCTCCATTCGGACTTTTGTGATAAATTCATGTACTGTAGATCCGCTGACTGCTTTTATTTTTCGATAAAGCTGTCTTTGGCTGATTTTAATTTTCTGCGCCAGTATTTCAGGGTTTAAATCTGTTTCTTCGATATGAGAGCTAATGATGTCTGTAACTTTTTCAATAAAAATTTTATCTAAGTCTGCCGATTCTTCCTTCAGCTGATTTAGATTCGTAATGCTGGATAATCGGTTTAAAAGAATTGTTCTGTTTTCTAAGACGCTTTTGATCTGGGCTTTTAAAATTTCAACACTGAAAGGTTTCGTCACATATGCTTCAGCGCCTAATTCATATCCTTCGATCTGGTTTTCATTAGATCCTTTTGCAGTCAGTAAAATTATTGGAATATGACAGGTGCTTTCATTTGTTTTTAGTTCTCTGCAGAGCTGTGTGCCTTCCATTTCGGGCATCATAATATCAGAAATGACGAGGTCTGGTATTTGCTGTATAGCTGTTTCCAAACCTTTTTTTCCATTGTATTCCTGAATGATAATGTATTTGTTTTTTAATTCATTATGCAGGTAAGCCTGGACATCAGGATTGTCTTCTACAATGAGTAAGGTAGGAATATTTGAATCTGCCGGTGTATTTATCTGCTCTGGATTATTCCCTGAAGGTTCTGCGTAAGACGCTGGAATGTGCTGTACCGGTAATTCTTCAGATTTGGCATACGGCAGTATAATGCAGGCTTTAGTGCCAGTACCTGCTCCGCTTTCAATAGTGATGCTTCCGCCTAAAAAATCAACAAGGCTTTTTGTCAGCGATAAGCCAATTCCTGAGGAATAACCATGAAATGGGCTTGGACCTGTATTGTTAAAGGGCTCAAATATTTTTTCTAATTCCTGCGCTTCGATGCCAATGCCGTTGTCTTCAACTATGATTTCCAAAGTATTTTTTTCTTTGTCAGCAAAAGCTGAAAATAATACTTTGCCTCCGTCTGGAGTATATTTTAATGCATTTGACAATATATTAATTAGTATTTGATCTGTTTTTTCGAAATCCAAATAAACATTTAGGGAACTTTCTTCAATCTGAAGTTTGAAGTCAATGCTGCGTTTTTCTGCTATGTATTTAAAAGTGTTATAGCATTCTGTTATGAAAGCATTAAAATCCTGAGTGCTTATGTTTAATTTTAGTTTTCCTATTTCTGATTTTCTAAAATCCAAAATCTGCTGAATCAGCTTGGTAAGGTAATTTAGGTTTCTATTTATTATTGAGAAATAAAGCGCTTTTTCATCTGCTGGGAGCTGTTTGTTTTCCAGCTGTTTTATTGGATCAGCAATCAGTGTTAAAGGTGTTTTTAAATCATGTGAAATATTGGTGAAAAATTCTAATTTTTCTAAATTTAGTTCTTTTTCTTTCTGCGCATTTAATAGGGCAGATCGGACTTCGTTTTTAAGGCGGTCTCTATCAAGCATCTCTTTGAATACCCAGTAAACAGTACCGATTAACAGAAAAAGAAAGAGTGCTTTTGCCAGCCAGGTTTCAAACCATCGGGCACCTATTTGTATCCCAAGTGTCTGAACAGTAGATTTGGTATCATTAGGAGAGACTATGTGTGCTTTGAAAGTATAACTTCCAGGAGGAATTTTATTGTAGGTGATTTTACTGCCGCTGGTTTTAATCCATTTGTCTTCATATCCTTCGAGCATATACTCGAGAACTTCTTTGTTTGTTTTGCTGTAATTTAAAGAAGCTAGTTCAATTGTAAAATTTCGGTTTTCGTAATCCAATTTTATTTGCTGTGTCTGCGAAAGGTTCTGAGTTAAAATATCCTGTCCATTAATCGGATTCATAGGGATTACTTTCTCATTAGAGATATACAGATTTTTAAAGATAAGTTTATTATTATCTTCAATATTCTTTATTTTATCTGGGTTAAAAACCACATAGCCATTTCTGTCTCCAAAATATATTTTTTGATCTGCAGTGTCTTTGTAAAAAGCTCTTTCCGAGAATGTCCATGACCCAAATAGGTCTTCTTTCTGGTAATTGGATACTCTATTAGAAACAATATCGACCATTGATATTCCCTGCTTGTGTGCTATCCAAAGATTTCCGTTATTGTCATCGGTTATAGAAGATATGTAGGTATTTGGGATTTCTGAAAGAAGCTGTACTTTTTCTATACGTATAGATTTTTCTTTAATAGAAATCCTGTTCAGACCTTCACTGGTGCCGGTCCAGATTATACCTCGTTTGTCCTTGTGAAGCGCGAAAACAATATTGTCCGAAATATGCATGCGGTTTTTTTGAAAGGTATTTAACTGCAGTCTGCTGTGTATTTCTCCTTTGTTATCTATTTGGACAGTTATAATGCCGCTTCCTTCTGTTGCCAGCCAAAGCTCATGACTGCTGACAGACAGTATATCCATAACACTGTGGCCATTTATGTCTTTGGCTAAATCAAAAAAACGGATTGTCAGGTCTGCTAAATTTACTTGTGCAATACCATCAAACAAACCGACCCATAAATAGTTGGGCTCCGATGTTTTTAAGGCAAATACGGACCATGTCTCCAGTTTTGGAGCGAGTACATTATTTATTATTGCTTTACACTGATTCGTTTTTGGATCATAACATTCGAGTCCGCTGATACCGCCAATCCATATTCTGTCTTTACTGTCCTTAAATAATGTACGTACATTTTTGATTCTGCTGTTTGATCTATAGAAAGGATGGCTGGAATCGAGCTTATTGTTTTTATAGATAAGAATGCCTTCATCAGTGCCAAGCCAGACTTCACTCTTGCATTTTGTTACAGCTCTGACATCGGCTAATTTTGTATTGTCACTGCCTTTTGTAAAGCTGTAATGCAATTCAAATGGGTTTCGGTTAGGATTTGCTTTGTAAACATCACCGCCTCTTGTGCCAAGCCAGATTATATTCTGCTCATCAATAAAAAAATCGGTGATGTAGTCATCTAACAGCTGTCCGGGATTATTGATATTGGCTGTGTATTGGTACTTTTTGCCTGTTTGAATGTCTAGAACGGTAAAAAGATGCTCGTCTATAGAGTATTTCTTTCCCTGAATGGTTCTGTTTTTGTTTAAGGTATTTGAGTTAATCAGTACCTTTTCAACAATTGCCCGAGGAACTTTGTCTGCGTCAACAGCCTTAAAAGAATTCAGTTTATAATTAAAGCGGACATATTTTCTTTCAAAGGTAAAGAACCACAGCCCATAAGTCTTATCGTTGACTATATTGCGTATGCGGTTATTGGGCAGGGATGTTTTATCGTTAGGATTATGATAGAAAAAGTCGAATGTTCTTCCGTCATAACGGTAGGCGCCATTCCAGCTTCCTATCCAGATGTAACCAAGAGAATCTTTGACAATTCCATGTATTTGTGTAACGGGTTTTATATCTCTTCCTGTAATTTTTTCAAAAAAAAGATTTTGTGCATTTAAGTTAGCTAAACACATAAAATAGATGATATAAATATAATTGTGTTTTTTATTAGTTCTTCTTAAATGCATGATTCTGTTTTGGATACAAGTTAATTTATGAGCTGTATTTCCTCATTCAATATATTTTGTGAATATAGGGCTATATATTTAAAAATGATATTGACAGCTTCACAATTTGTATAAGCTGTGTTATGCAGGTTATAATGATGAAGAGTTTTTCGTAAAATGTAATAAACTGATAAAACCATAATTAGAAAAGCCTGCGGAAGAAACACCGCAGGCAGATCAAATGTTTAGAAACGTTAAAATTTGTACAGCTATTTACCTTAGATGAAAGTGTTAATAAGGCTGAAGCTTTTTATCAATACTATTTTAGAATACTACTTGGGTTTTCTTACCGTTGTAATTTACTAATTTGCTTTTTCCATCGGGCAGTACAATAGTAAAATTTCTGATTTCAGTTATTCCTTTAAATGTCCCTGTTCGGGCATTAATCGTTAATTTTTGCTGTTTTTCGTTCCAGTTAAATTCAATTTCGCTGTATGCTCCTTTTTCATAATTGTAGTTATCAAACTCATCTTCATAGAGCGTAAATGTACCATCAGCTCCAGGATACACTTTCATAGTTAAATTGTCCCATTTCTTTTCTTTCGCAAATTGTACATTCGGCCCCACTGGAAGTATAGCTCCTGCTTTTACATAGACAGGAATGATGTCAAGAGGTGTTTCTCGGCTCACTTTTCTGCCTCCTTCAAACTTAGTGTTTGACCATAAATCGTACCAGTCTGAACCTTCCGGCAGATAGGTTTCCTGCGATTTTACACTGCTGTAGTTTTCTGTAATAACACTTCCATTTTTGTCAGTGTACATCGGCTGTGTTACAGGATTTATAAGAAGAAATTTTCCAAACATATATTCCTGCGTATTATCCCAGGTTTTTGAGTCATTTTTAAAATCCATGAACAATGCCCGCATCATACTGGAATTATGGGCTGTAACATCTCTGGATGCAGAATAGATATAGGGAAGAAGACTGTAGCGAAGATTAATGAATTTTTCAATCGCATCATAGACTCTATCTCCTTTTTTACCAAATTGATAAATTTCGCGAGGAGCATCAGTTCCGTGAGAACGCATCATAGGACAAAATGTACCAAACGCAAGCCATCGTGTATATAGCTCCTTATATTCAGGATTTGTCGTTGCATTTTTATAATTACCAAGGAAGAAACCGCCAATATCACTATTCCAATAGGGTATAGCACTTAGTGAAAAGTTAAGTCCTGCCGGTATCTGCTGGCGAAGAGTTTGCCAGGATGAATTTGTGTCTCCAGACCATGTATTGGCTCCGTATCGCTGCTGTCCGGCAAAAGCAGAGCGGGTAAGTATGAAAACGCGCTTATCAGATGCAGCCGCACGCTGGTTGGTATACACTCCTCCAACAGACATAAGCGGGTAGGCATTGCGGACTTTTCTAAAAGATCCCAAATAAGTCTGATTGTCATAGTCTGAAGGTTTTGCCTGCATATGATCGGGTTCTGTGGAATCCATCCACCATCCGTCAATGCCTTTTGAAAACAAACCTGCATTTAGGTATCTCCAGTAAATAGCTCTTGCCTCCGGATTATATGGGTCATATGGCAGCACGCCTGACGGATAATCTGGGTCAGCCGGCCATGTGTCGTATCCTGTCTCAGGCCAGGTTTTAAAATTTAGGAGCATTTTCTTTTCTTTAAGCTCGCGGAATTGTTTCGTCATAGGACCAAATGATGACCAGATTGAAATAGCAAAATGAGCGTTTAGTGCATGGATTTCATCTATCATTTTTTGTGGCTTATTGAAATCAGCATTCAGGAAATCCATTGAATTCCAAAGATAATTGGATCCCCAATATTGCCAGTCCTGAATAATTCCATCGAGCGGTACCCCAAGTCTGCGGTATTCTTTTATAACATCTACAATTTCCTGCTGGCTTTTGTAGCGCTCTTTACTCTGCCAATAGCCAAATGTCCAAAGAGGAAACATTGGAGCAATACCGGTTAGCGTCCGCATTTGTCCGATAACACCGTCTGAAGTTGCACCATACATAAAGTAGTAGTCGATGCCGTCACCCACATCAGAAGTAAAAGAAGTTGCTGCAGCATCATCTTTAAAATCGGTTGGAGAATAATTATCCCAAAAAATACCGTATCCTTTGATGGATTGAAAAAATGGCACTACATCATCAAGATTACCCTGTTCGAGTCTGTAGTTTTGATTTCGCTGGCTTAAATTCCCTCTTTGATGCTGACCCAAACCATATATAGGTTCTCCTTTGTCAAGTTCAAAAGACTGATGTACAATATACGAAGGTACTCCGCTGTCATCAAAAGGAGTAAAACGGACTCCGTCATTTTTTTCTTTTAACAGCATACCGCCGTCAGTGGTATGAAAAGTTAAGGAACCGGTTTTGGTATCAATAGTAACTATAATTTTTTTTGTTTTAAGAATTATTGAAGATTCTTTGTCGGTAATCTGAAAGGGTGTACTTTGAGGTTTAGCGATAACAGTGAGACTTTCTTTATTGAAATCTTTGCCTGTGGGATATTTTACAACTCTTATGGTTTCCGGGCTGTAAATTTGTAATTCGATGACATTTCCTGCTACCGTAGTTTTGAGACCCTGTTTTGTTTTTTGATAGTTCTGTGCAGTGCTTCCCTGCGTAAGGACTAAAACCATAAACAAGGTTAAAAAGATGTTTTTCATTAGTTGTAGTATTAGTAAATTTTATAAATTTTGCCTAACTGAAATTATTAATCAGTTAAACTGTTCTATGGACAATTGTAAAATTATAATGAAAGAAAAAATAAGACTATAACATTTGTTGAAACTATTATAACAAATGTTGAATAGTTTTAAATTGTTTATTTTCAATGTTTTGTAAAAAAAAATATTGGCTGAGTTAATATGTTTAACAAAACTAGCATACAGCAGATGCAGTTATATCCGCCTTTATTATTCAGCTAAAAAACATAGCAGGATTACAGTAAAGAACTTCAGATAATTGATTAGTACAAAAAACTATTAAGTATGTATAACTGCCTTAAGTTGTCTTTTCTGCTCTATATTGGCTGGGAGTTTTGTTAAATGCTTCGTGGAAACATTTTGTAAAATAAGATACACTGCTGAAACCAACTTCCTGTGCTATATCTGATATTGGAACCTGTGTTGAAGCCAGCATCTCAGCAGCTTTTCGAAGTCTGATTTCTCTAATAAAAGCTATAGGCGGGAGTCCGGTCAATGCCATAAGTTTACGATATAAACCTGTACGGTCCATATTCATATCAGAACTAAATTTTTCTACCGAATAGCCTTGTTTTGAAATATTATTGTATACATGTTTTAGGGCTGTATCAAGTAATTCTCTGTCTATTGGATTACTGGTAATGGTTTCGGTTTTTATATCTTTTTCCTCTTTAAAAGCACGTCTTCTGGAATCACAAAGCTGCAGCAGTTTAATGATTCGTACATTTAAAATGGAAATATCAAAAGGTTTTACCAAAAATGCATCTGCTCCAGATTCATAGGCTTCTAAGCGGGCTTCATCTGAAGTTCTTCCGGTAAGCATGATAACCGGAATATGGCTGATATTAAAATTGCTTCTAAGAGCACGACAGAATTCAGGACCGCCAACTACAGGCATCATCATATCGCAGATAATTAAGTCGGGGCTGTGTTTTACTGCATTTTCTAAAGCTTCGGCACCGTTTTGGGCAAGAACAATATTAAAATTTGGTTTTAATTCACTTGCGAGGTACTCTCGTAATGCATTACTATCTTCAGCAATAAGAAGCGTTTTAACATCAGTTTTAGGAAAGAAAGTATTAAGATTTTCTGAGTTTTCTTCAGCAACTGATAAAGTGACTTCTATGGAAGTTCCATTTTCATAACCGCTCGATGCCGTTACCGAGCCTCTGTGAATCAGAGCATATTGTTTTACCATATATAAACCAATGCCACTGCCTGCTGAACTTTCATTTTGATTATTTGCCTGATAAAAACGGTCAAAGATATTTGTAAGTTCGTTTTCTGCTATTCCTACGCCATTATCACGCACAATTATTTTTAAAAGTTCTGCTGTCGGATCATGCAAAACCGAGATCCAAACTGTGCCTCCCTGCGGTGTAAATTTTAAGGCATTTGAAATCAGGTTGCCAATAATACGGGTAACTTTCTGCCGGTCAATGAATAGTCCTTCAATGTCTTGGCTGATATCTTCTTTTAAAACAATTCCTTTCTCATCTGCAAGCCGTGAGTATCCTTGGCATAATTCATTAATAAAAGTCAGACTCTCATAAAAGTGCAGGTTTAGAGTTTCTCCGCCCAGATCCATTTTTTTAAATTCAAGAAGCTGGCTTACAGTTTCCAGCATCAGCTGTGCACTGCCGCTGATTTGCAGCAGTTTCTTTTTTATATCGGTATCTTCAACACTGTTTAAAAGAGCTTGAAGCGGAGTAATTACAAGAGTGAGAGGTGTGCGCAGTTCATGACTGATATTCGTAATAAAATCAGTTTTTGCTTTAGCTACAGCCTGTTCTTGCTGTTGTTGCTGTTTGATTTTGCTGGCAGATGCAATACGAAAAATTATAAAAAGCGATACCGTAATAGTGAAAGATATATAGAAGATGTAGGCATAGAGCGTTTTCCAGAATGGCGGGGTGATTGAAATAGAAAGCGTTTTAGCAGCTCCTTTCCAATGAATACCATCAGGACTGGCCTGTACCTTAAATAGGTATTCACCTGGTTCAAGATTGGTATAATTGGCTTCACCTAAACCATTTACAGGCTGTCCATAACGCCATCTGTCATCAATATTATCAAGTTTATATCTGTAATTCACCTGCTCAGGATTACTGTAATTCAGTCCCGAAAAGCTAATCTTGAAGAAATTCTGATTATGTTTAAGCGTAATTTTATTTTTATAAGCTAAATTGAGTCCATTATAGGGTAATGATTTTTGGGTGTTAGAAAATACTGTGAGATACAGCAATACTGGGTTAAGGACTGGAAGATTGCCTTTTTGTGCCGGCATCAGGTAATTAAGACCATCGATTCCGCCTGCGAACAAAGTGCCGTCAGATCCCAGCAATATTGATCGTTCGGCAAAAGCATGCTGCTGAACGCCTGCAAGACTATTATAGTTTTCAATGCTGAATGTACAGCCTGAATTGTTTTGAGTTTTGAATATATGGCTGATTCCTCTTGATGTGGTAACCCAGAAGGAATGGTCAAGATCTTCTGCAATAGCCTTTACACTATTATTAACCAATCCGGCTGATGTATTAAATTGATACAGTTTTTGTTCATTATTGCGCCACATATATAATCCATCGTAGGTACCCATCCATAAATCATTTCCAGAATCGGCAAAAACAAAAGTATACCTGTGGTTTGCATGCCGAAACATGGCAGGTTTGCTGATTCCCTGCCGGAGAGGCAAAATGAATGTATTATTTTTAATATCAGTAATAAATGGTCCTTCTGAGGAAATTCCGATGAGTTTATTATTCCAAACTGCAGTTTGTTTTACATATTTTGGACTGGCTGTTTTTCTAATATGTTTATCTTCTGACTTATATTGGTATTCTAATACGCCCTGTCCTGCAGTACTTAAATAGATGGATTGATTTCCTGCAGCAGTAATATGATTGAATGATCCGTCAAGGACTTTTTTTGCTGTTTTCTCCGCAATGCTGTAGAGACCGCCTGCTGAAGCAATCCAGACTGTGCCGGCAGGATCTTTAAATAGAAAATTTGAACCCTGCTGTAATAATTTGAGCGGCGTTTTATTAGCAGAAAAAGGAAATGGAATTTTATATACTGCATTATTGGTACCTGCAATAACCGTATTGTCAGTGCTTTGTTCAAGAGTGTTAATAACAAAGTCAGTACTGTCTTCTGCTTTAAAATCGTTTTTCAGCAGTTTTTTGAAGCGGAATCGATCGGGATGATAATAATATAGTCCTTTGTTAAGAGTTCCTAACCAAAAACCTCCCTGTTTGTCATAGAGTATTGTACTGATTTCGGTTTGTATTTTTGAGCCTCCAGAAATATGAATGTCTTTAACAAGTACTGGTCTGTCTGTTGAGGTCGGGAATTGATATAATCCTTTTTTGCAGCTTAAAGAAATTTCACCTTTACTGTTTGCTGCAAAGCAGTTGAGCCAGTAATCATTTACCTGAAGTATGACATCGGTTTTCCTGGTTAGAGTGTTAAAGCGTATGAGCTGGCCTTTGGAGTTTCCGGCTCGGATAATAAACAGGCATTTTTTTACTGCTGTAACGTGTGCCCAGTCTCTAAATGCTCCCTGCATATTTGGTGCCAATGCCTGATTATAGCGTTCAATTTTTGATTTTCGGTCAAAACATCTCAGTGTACCGGATTTATAGAGAAGGTATATGCTGTTACCAGAGCATACAACATCAAATAATTGATCATTAAAATCTGGAAGGTCAATGTTTTTTATAAATGTAATTTTTTTGCCGGTTTTCTTTTCCCTGCATAATAAGGAATTGTTTTTGGTAAGTATCCATATATCCTCACTGCTGTCTATATAAAGATCAGCAGGCATTTCTTTTATTCCCAGATCCTTTAGAACTGCAGCAGGCTGTTTGTCTGTTCGTTCTTCCGAAAGGTCAATTACAGCTAGTTTGCCTCTGTTTTTAAACCATATTCTATCCGACTCAAGATAGCTGTGATGAAAACCTGTATAACCGGGAAGCGGTATAGTGTTCTCGTCATTTATATGAATAGTCTTAAAACCAGATCCATCATATAGGTTGAGCATGCCTTCTGTAAAGACGCCAATTCTGCCGTCTTTAAGCTGCAGTATGTTTCTTATCTGCGCCTCGTTCATTTGTTCTCTTCCCTCTACCGCCGAGAAAAGCATTTGCTGCGCATTGCCATAAAATGCTAAGAAAAGTGCTAAAGTCATTAAGAATGTCTTTACTGTTCTTTTGGTTATGATAATGCGGAAAAAATCAGTCATTTTAAGAAATAGCGGATTGAATAATACGGGATTACATCTGAAGTATTTGGACAAATATAAAAAATCCATTATTTTATACAGGTATGCCGGTACAAAATCGTACCAGTGATGCTGAATAATTTAACTTTAGACAGTACTGTTTTTTATTGTATCCCGCTAAACATTAGAAAAATTTATGTTCTATGTGGTTAAAAATAATTTAACACAACGGATTAAAGATGTATTTAATCTAAAAAGTTATCTGTGTGGTATATTGAAATTTTAGGGTAAATCCGTTTACACTCAAGAATTCTTTTTTATTACCAAAATCAGGTATGCTCTTTGGATAAGGCTGTAAATCTACAAGATAGGAAGCATTTTTTTGCATAGGACGGAAATAAAACACCATTTCCTGCGGTTTGCCTGTAAGGAATTTGCGCAATCCAATTTCCCATGGGATGCCTTTGTAAAATTCATCTGTAACAAGTTCGCCATCAATAAATCCCATTGCTGTGTCTCCAGTATACTGTACGGTCAGATAAGCATCATTAACATATTTTGGCAAAGATAAGGGAAGGTTCAAAGCCCATTTTCTTTCGCTTACCTGTTTACTTTCTATATTTAGCACTGCTTGCGGAAGGCTGATTTTATAAGATGAAAAGACTCCTTTGTCTTTCAGTTTTTCTAAACTGCCAAATTCAGTTTTAGGAAGTATAGCAGTTTTTGGATATATCTCAAAGTCAAAATTAGTATTGCCGTCATTCAGCAGTTGAATATTTTTGCCATTTTCTAATACTATAGCATTGGAAAAAATAAAATGTCTTTTTCCGTTAATTTGTATGCTGTACATTTTTAATGCCTGTTCTTTGCTTATCACGAGTATGCGCAAAATTTTTCCATTTGCTGTTAACTTAAATTCATTTACCGCCTCATTACAGCTAACCAGTATTCTCTGCGGATTTTTATCACATGCTGTGCCTTGAAGATTTTCGAAATTTACGTTTGGTGAAAATGAAAATTCGCTTTTTATGCCCGAAGGGGTAAAGAAAATATAATACGGCTCTGCTTGTTCTTCGTCTTTTGCTAAAAGCTGAGCTGTTGCGTAATTGAGATTAAGTCCATCAAGATCAAGGTTGTATGGGAATATGACGTTTTCATCGCTGTCGAGGTCAAAGCTTCCTGTTTCTGGAATCATGATATTCTTTTGTGCCGTTTTTATATTCAAGCGAATGTTTTTCTGGGCTGTCATCGTAGTGTCATCCTGAAAATTATTCAGGAAAATGAAACCGGAACTGCCTTTTTTGCGGACAGCATATCTGAGTGAAGATATGTTTTGCGGTACAAGCGATGCGACATCCAAAGGCAGTACTGTGGCCATTGGAGCGAGCAGATGTCCATAATCCTGTACAAAAAAATGAAGCAGTTTCAGCCGCTGAAAACCTTCACGTACCTGTCCGTATTCGCCAATAGGTGCCTGAAAATCATACGATATTTTTGGCAGTCCATATGCCTCATCGCTCATATAAGAGAATTTTCCTTTTGGAGTTGATCCGCCATGATACATATAATATCCAATACCGTTTGCTCCGCTTCCAAGGCAACGGTTAATTAATGCGTCAAAGCTTTTGTGTACTGCAATTGGTCTGCGGGTATAAACGCTCATAATTCCCGAACCCAGTTCTGCCGAAAAAGCGGGGTAATTTTCAGGAGAATAACGCACTGGAGCATAATCTGGAAAACGGTGCATATCTTTATACAGAAAAAATGGCGAGTAGTCCCTTGTAGGCGTCCAGAAAGGATAGGCATAAGCAGCTGTTACCGGTATGCTTTCGTCAGGAATAATGGCAGCATTGCCCCAGCCTGTAGCGGTATAAAGAGGAACATCCATACCGGCAGACAGTGCCAGCGATTTCAATATTTTCATGTGATCGTTGCCCAGCTGTGAATATGGATTGACTTCATTAGCAATTCCTACACCTTCCTGTGTGACACTCATATCTCTTTCGGAAGCCGTCATTTCAAGAGGCTGGCCTGGGTAGGTAAGCCCCCAAGGCGCGGCAGAATGCTGATATTCATTCTCAATCTGTATTCCAATAATTGGGCCTCCGTTTTTATAATATAAGCCTTTGAGCTGTTTTCCAATTTCATTGTACAGCCGCTCCACATATTTTAAGTATAATGGGTCATTGGAACGAATGTTTAAAGCGCGGCCTAACAGCCAGTCCGGCATACCGCCGCTGCGTATTTCTCCATGGCAGAAAGGTCCAATTCGGACGATCGTTTCAATATTGTTTTTCTGGCATAGCTGAAGGAAGTAACGCAGGTCTTTATCACCGCTCCAGTCAAATGTGTTTTCTTTCTCTTCATGCAGATTCCAAAAAACGTAGGTAGCAATTACATTGACTCCTCCGGCTTTTATTTTTCTGATGCTTTCGTCCCAGTATTGTCTTGGGTATCGTGAAAAATGAAACTCGCCCACAATAGGAATTACCGGTTTGTTTCCAACAGACATATAATAATTGTTTACACTTATTTTTTCGCCTTTTGGATTTGTACCGCCAAGTTTTAACTTTTCGTATATATCAATATCGGGGACATTTGTATCGATCTCATAAACTTTTTGCGCCTCCATGATTCCAAAAAACGTAATGCATAATACGGCTGTAATAATTTTTTTCATAGTTAGTATTAATTAAGAAATCATCAGAGAAAAAGTGAATGTCACTTTTAGTATGCTTTTTATAATTGAAATAATAGTACTAATAAAGTAATCAATTCAAAAATATAGTACATGTCCCAGAAAACTATCTTGTGCTATCCTGATTTAATTTATCACCTAAATATTTAATAGCCCAGCTTTTTTACTTAAAAATATCAGTTCGCTCCCATAATTTTGGATATAAAAAAAGCTTTAATTTTTTCTCTATTTTTGTTTAACATTCATTGGAATTACTAATTTAAATAAGTAAGTTCGTCAGCAAAATAGTGCTAATTAATTTAAATGTGATTTGTAATCAATTAAAAAAATATTTCATTATTATATATCATTATACTCCTAATTTATGGATACAGCTTTGGAAATATTAGGCACAATTTTTGGTTTTTTGGCCGTTTATTTTACTATCAGACAAAATATCTTGTGTTGGTATTTTGGTTTAATTCAGGTGACACTGTACTGCTTTATTTTTTACACCTCAAAATTATATTCGGATATGATTTTGCATATTATTTATATATTTCTTCAAATATATGGCTGGTATAATTGGAAGTATGGCGGTTCCAATGAAAGTACATTACGGGTAACATTACTGACAAATGTAACTTTTTGGATTAGTTTAACAGTTACGGCAGCCTTTTTTTTAGGATACACAATGCAGACAAAAACGGATGCTTCCTATCCATATGAGGATGCTTTTATAACAGTCGCAAGTCTGGCTGCTCAATATCTGATGATAAAAAAGATATTACATTCCTGGCTGTTTTGGATAGTAGTCGATGTGGTTGCCATTGGGGTATATTTTTATAAAGACTTATATTTTACAGCAGTTTTGTATCTGCTCTTTTTGATTATGGCTGTAATTGGTTACTTGGAATGGAGAAAAGCATATAATGAAGAATTTATATATGAAAGACAGACATAAAGTTGGATTGACATTGGGGAAATTTGCTCCTTTTCATAAAGGGCATCAGCTAATGATAGAAACTGCTATTAAGGAGGTTAATGAATTGATAGTATTAATTTATGATGATCCCATAATAAACATTCCTTTATCCATCAGGGCTGGCTGGATACGTGAAATATATCCTCAAATTGAAGTCATTGAAGGCGTAAATTCTCCAAATGATTCTGGTTACACGCCTGAAATAATGAAAATTCAGGAAGATTATGTATCAGAAGTTTTAGGAAACCGCAGTATTACTCATTTTTACTCGAGTGAGCCTTATGGTGTGCATATGAGCGTTGCCCTTAATGCAGTAAATCGTCAGGTTGATATTAGTCGGAACAGCATTCCGATATCGGCAACAAAAATTAGAGAAGATGCATTTAAAAATAAAAAATTTATTCATCCTGTGGTTTATAAAGATTTGATTACGAAAGTCGTATTACTTGGCGCTCCGTCAACCGGCAAAACGACTTTGGCAGAAAAATTAGCAGTTCATTTTGATACTCAATGGATGCCTGAATATGGAAGAGAGTATTGGGAAAATCATCAGGTAAACAAGAGATTAACTTTAGAAGATCTTTTGAAAATTGCCGAAATCCATATTGAAAAAGAAGATGCTCTAATTTTAGAATCCAATCGTTTTTTGTTCTCTGACACCAATGCGATTACAACTTACCTGTTTTCGCTGGATTACCATGGAAAGGCTCTCGAAGCGTTAGAAAATTTAGCCAAAACAGCTGAAAATAGACATGATATTATTTTTGTATGTGATACAGACATTCCTTATGATGATACTTGGGACAGATCCGGAGATGTAAAAAGAAAAGAATTTCAGCAGACAATAATCGAAGATTTAAATGCAAGAAATCTTAAATATTACCTATTGAAAGGCACCGTTGATGAAAGAATTGAACAAGTATCAAATGTATTGACTGCCCCGGAAAACAATAAATTTAACTAACTTAGAACCAAAACATACTAATGTCAGATCTATTAAATAAAACGATGGGATTTTTTAAGAAAGTCCCAGAATCGCCTACAAATCCGCAGGACATCAAAAGCAGCCATAAATTTCAGATAGAAGATCTTTATTCCAGCGATACACCGCAAGATGAATCAGACAATTCCATTTCCCTGGATGAAAAACTGCGCCAAGCCTATTTTTGGATTACCAATACTGCTGTTATCAGTCCTTATTATGATATAGAATTCAATGATGGGGATCCCAAAAAGTTTTTGTTTGGAGACAGTAAAGTGCCTGTTTATTTACCTACTGACCAAAGTTATTCCAGCTTTGTGTTAATGCCGTTGTTAAATTTAGCAGCAAGAGGAAAATGCCTTATTGTTGGGGGGCCGGGCAGGGGGAAAACCGCAACTTCTGTGCTGATGGGTCTGTTAGCGGGATACGATAATAAGGATGTAATGCGGGCTATCCAGCACGGCCAGCCTCAAATGACGATTTCAGATTTATTAGGACATCCATTGCCTTCAGATATGGTAAAGGCCGAAAAAACTTCAGATATTAGAATTGCCTGGCGAAAATGGTTAGGAATGCGCGTGAAAATTATTGATGAATACAATAGGATTCCCACCAGAACGCAGTCGGCATTATTAACCGTTCTGGCAGATAATTATGCAGAGATTTTTGATCAGATTTATGAATGTCCGGAGGGAGCATGGTACCTGACTGCCAATGATGATGCCGGAGGAGGAACCTATCAGGTTATCGAAGCCTTAAAGGACAGGATTGATATCGTAATCAGAGCGATGCATTTTAACACGCGGTTTATTGAAGATTTATTACAGCGGATTGAACTCAACTTTAAACCGGAAGCGATAATTCCAGAAGAAATTATTTTTACCGAAGAAGAGCTGACCACTGTAAATAAACAGATTAGAGGTGTAAAAATAGATCCTGAGCTGCGCAAACGTATTGAGTTTTTCTGCCGTCAGTTTGAGTTTTTTGAACCTGCATCGAACAGGCTGGAATACATGACTAAAGATACAGCAAAATTGTCGGGAATGGACATGCGTTCCCTTTTTAGAAAAGAAACAGGAAAAGATCCGATTAAAGATTTAGGTTCACAGGCGAAAAACGGTCTGTCGGTTAGAAAAATCATGACTCTGCTAATGTTTTCCAAAGCAATGGCTTATTTCAGAGGCAATAAAAAAGTAGAATTAGAAGATATCAGACAGGTTTTGCCATTCGTGCTGCATGACAGTTTAACTCCTCATTTAGAATCACCGTTTTTTGATCAAATGGGCAATGAAGTTTACAGAGTGGACAGAATTGTGTGGCTTAGAAAGTTATTCGATTTATCCTGCGATGAATATGCCAGTCAGGATTTAGACCGAAATGATCCAGTTGATAAATTTGAAACAGAATTTAAAAAAGGACTGGAAAATATATCTTCAAGAGAAATTGACAATAGACTTTTGGATATAGAAAAGCAGCTGCAAAAATGGTCTGAAGAGAAAAAACTGTACGGATACAGAGCCGATGATATTTTAAAATTAAAGTATCTGCATCAGCGCTATACCAATTATAAAAGATGGCTGCAATGGAAAAAATAAGCCTTCCGGAACTTATTACTGAACTAAAAGATAAAAGTGCACTTTATAATCAATGGTACAATGAAAGCGAGATGAAGTATGGCAGTCTGCCGTCTCATGTCATTGCTGTCTGGATGATAGAAGTTGTTGAGCCCATTGTGAAATCGGCTGTGGAGCAAAATGTAGCTCCGGAAAAAATCCATGAAATAGTAAAAGCATTGTATCAGGAATCGCTTAAATTAATTGGAAGCGGACAGGCAGTCCGTTATAAAGATGAATATAAGAAAGCTTGGCTGTTAATGGTCAAAATGCCTAACCTGCTGGTGAAATTTCCAGTAAAAACCATTTCGTTACTCAATGATGTACTTTCAAATTTCCATTTGTATGCACCGGAAAAAATCAGGGAGTGGTGTAAACTTATAGAAACAAGTACTGCCGATATAAAAACCATTGAAGATTTTAAAATTACTGGACGCATTTATGCATGGAAATGCGGTTTGGCACATCTTAGAACCCGTTTAAAGAAAGATTATCATTCACTTTCTGAAAATCTTCAAGAAGCAGTTGCCAATACTATAAATTATTCTGGAAATACAGTAGAGATTTTTGAAAACCCATGGACAAATAACAATACAAAATTTGAAGGCGTGCAGGGAGGTTTTAAAGGTGCTGCCGGTTTTTTTGAGCATCCTCCAAAGCTGGCAGAGATAGAAGGAAACATATTTGTAACAGATTCAAAAAGTAATTATGTGCTTTTTGCAGATCAGTTTGGAAAAGTTTTACTTCCGGCCAATTCCGTTGATGCATCTTATATTTTATCCAATTCTAAAAGGCTGGAAACATTGAAAAAATGGCTGGGAAAAGAGAATGAAAAAATCGACGGAAATGCTCTTTCATCTGTTGTGGTAACTAAAAACACTTTAGTTTTTACCCTTCATAATTCTTATTTTTTATATTTATTCAGCCTTGCAGATGCATAATCAATCTGAAATAGAAAAAATAGCAGCCTTGTGGAAATCACATTGGCAGCAGGCAAAACTGGTGTGGAATCCTTTCCTGCGTCTGCAGGAACCAATTTGGTGCTTGTCACATCAGGAAGCAGCAGAAGAGGGACTTACGGGCAGTTTTGCAATGATCCGGTTAACAGATCACCGTATTGTGATTAATTTAGAAGAAATTACAGAACGCGGTATTACAGATTATGCTCTCGAAGTACTGGCACACGAAATTGGCCATCATATTTTTGCGCCTGCAAATTTATACGACAATGCTGTTTTACTGAATCGGATTCGTTTTGCCCTGCCGGGTATTGAGGATCGGGCACCTATGGTTTCTAATTTATATACCGATTTTTTAATCAATGATAAATTGCAGCGCACCAATAAATTAAGGATGTCAGAAGTTTTTAAAGCGATCAATTCAATGGATAGTTTCTCTGAATTGTGGACTTTGATGATGCGTACTTATGAATATTTATGGCGTTTGAATCGTGGAGAATTGGCAATAAATTTATCATTTCACAGCAAAAAGATAGATGCTGATGCTTCATTATTAGCTTCTTTAATCAGGAGTTATTCAAAAAGCTGGATTCACGGTGGCGGCAGATTTGCAGTGATGCTGTACCCTTATTTAATGGAAGATAAAGTTTTTCAGGATGCCCGTAAAAAGATTTTAATTCTATTAGATGCAGAAGATGCGGGAAAGGGAGCTATGAATATTTCAGGTATGGCCGAATTTGATTTAGAAGGTTATGATGAGGTAATTGATATGCGGAAAGAAGCCATTGACTCAAACGAAGAGGATGAAACTAATAGTTTGGGGGTAGAAAAAAATATTGCAGGCGGCCAGGGACCAAGAAATGGTTATATGGGGCCGGGAAATTATATTGATTTAATGAAACAGGTCAATCCAAGCGCAGACGAACAGCATTTGATTAATGTTTATTATAAAGAAATCGCTTTGCCTCATCTGATTGATTTCCCGCCCGAAATTTCTGAAAATGTTTCTCTGGATCTGCCCGAAGGATTAGAGATCTGGGATATTGGAGATTCTATCGAAGAAGTAGACTGGCTGCAGTCAGCGATTTTATCACCTCAGATTATTCCGGGATTAACGACTCAAAAGAGAACTTATGGCTCAGATTCTGACACTAATATTTCAAAAAATCCTTTAAATATATATCTGGGTATTGATTGTTCAGGTTCAATGATGAATCCGAAACACAATTTTTCATGGCCAGTTCTGGCTGCTACAATTATAGGATTATCTGCTTTGCGTGCCGGGGCAGCTGTCATGGGATGTCTTTCCGGCGAGCCTGGAAGTTATCTGGAAACGGGTGGTTTTATTACCGATGAAACAGATTTACTGACCACCTTAACGTCATATTTAGGTACAGGTTACGCTTACGGAATTGAGCGGTTACGAAAACCGTTTGAAGAAAAACCCAATAAAAAATCGCATATTGTAATTGTTACGGACAATGATATATTTAGTATGTTAAACGCTGATACAGAAACAAAACAAACACATTGGGAATTAGCCGAAACTGCATTAAAAAATGCTGGAGGACACGGAACAATGGTTTTGCACTCCCGTCCGGATTATCAGCATGAGTTAGTGATCCGATTAAAAAATATGGGCTGGAATGTATACTATGTTACAAATGAACAGGAACTTTTAAAATTTGCATCTGAATTTTCACAACAAAATTATGCCTATGTCTAAATATGATGTTTTTGAACTTGTTACGCATTTAAGAAAATGTCCGGATATCTATTTACTGCCTTCTAATTTTTTATTAAAAGAAGGCGTAAATTCTATAGCTTTGATATGTGACACCTATAAGACGGTAACTAATGATTTTTTAAGAAATGATTATAAAATTCCGCCAGATTTTCATTTAAAACTTATTGAAGATAATCATTGGCGTGCAATTCATATTTCGGTTTGGCTGCTTTTTCATCAGGATTTTGCAGCTATTCCCGCTATTGAGAATAAATTATATGATTTTTGGTTTACAAGTCTATCCGATGCCTCTGAATATGTAAAATTTAATGAGTGGATAAATGATGAGGAACGTGCCGAAGAAATGGTTAGATTACTGCTGAATTGCTCTGAAATTATACCTCATGGAGAAAATTATGACGAAGCAGCAGATAAATTATCCTCTTTAAATAGTGCCGAAAGACATAAAGTCTTAAAGCAGTCCTATGAAGCACATGAAAGAATAATGAATATTAAAAGAGAAATGGCTGAAAAAGCAGCAAGAGAAGCCGCCAATACTTATGGACGAGAGTAGTAATCCGCAGATAGCATTAACAGACGAGGAACGTTTTCCGCTGCTAAATGATTTAAGTTTTTTAAATGCACTTAAACAAGATGAGTTTGCTCCAAAGTTTAATTTTAAAAGCGGTGACAGATTAAATGCCGTACAGCTTTCAAAGGTTAAGGATTATAAAAAAAAGTATTATGATAAAAAAATATTCTGGAACGAAGGACAAACTCCTGATTGGTTAACTGATTATTTACAATGGTGTCTTAAAACTGTTCCTTTTTATCAAAATAAACACAAAGGAAATGACTTCGATTCTTTTCCGACTATTTCCAGAGATGATATAAGAGAGTATGCTCATTTACTTGTTTCCAATGAGGCTGATTTAGCCGAGCTGCTGGTGTATTATACATCTGGCTCTACCGGACCAAAGCTGGATGTTCTTTTTGATGCTGTTTCTCAGGCTTCCTGGCTGCCACAGATAGAATCTGTATTAAGTGATTTTAATATTTCTATAGATGAAGGCAAAGATACTACAGCAATTGCTTTGATCTGTGCCCAGGAAAAAACATTGACATATGCCTCTTTATCAACTTATCTGGAGGGAGCAGGGGTCTTGAAAATAAATCTAAATCCATCCGACTGGAACCAGCCTGATGATGCCAAAAAATATCTTGAAAAATACAACCCCCAGATTCTTACGGGTGATCCGCTGGCTTTTACAGCATTAGCAGAATTAAAGCCTCAGCTTACTCCAAAAGCACTGATATCTTCGGCCATGAAGCTGACAGAAGGCACAAAAAGCAAATTAGAAAATTACTTTAACTGCCCCGTTATAGATCTTTATTCGCTGACGGAGTGCAGAAATATAGCCTACGCTTCCGAAACCGGTCATAAAGTTATCCGTCCCGATTTATATCTTGAAATTTTTGATGAATATCAGGACATACAGCTCCCTTATGGACAAAGAGGCGAATTAGTTGTTACTGGAGGTATCAACCCTTTTCTGCCATTAATACGTTACAGGACAGGTGATTTCTGCAGTTTGAAAATAGAAAACGGCGTTCCGTTTTTAATGGATCTGGAAGCCAGGAATCCAATAGTTTTCTTTACAAAATCAGATGTAAAAATCAATAACATCGATATTTCAAACCGTTTGTCCCAACTGTCTTTAGCAGGTTTTAAGATGCATCAGAGAAAAGACAAGCTGATTGAATTTACAGGATATTCTAATGACATTACTTCGGAAGAAATTATTGAGCTATTGAATGTCATTTTTAAAAATGATATCGATATTCATGCAGTTATTCAAGCAGTATCTCAAAATAATACTGCCGAAAAGTCTAAGTATTCCTCGGATCTGATTATCGGTTAACTGTTTAAAATAGCCGTGTTTCTGGTTATCAATATTATATTTTAAGTATTGATTAATAGGTTTATGTGTGTATTTTGAAAACAGAATTTACCTAATCACTATTTAAGAAATTTATTCATATGCATGTTAAATCCACAGAAGATAGGGGGGCAGATGATAAACATAATACATGATGTACATCCAGCTGTTTGCAATTAATCTTTATATTTGATGCTTAAATTAATAAAATAAGCGAAAAAACTATATACCGCCAGATTCAGAAATATATTCAAAATCAAGGGAAAGAAAAGACTGTTTATGAGTCGTTTAACAAAAATCAACTACGGCTGACTTTTGAGTAACACGATACCACAAGGAATTCATTTCTTAAATTTGGCTTAAGACCGATTCAATCATACAATCATACAAAATTATTTAAGTTAATTTTATAAAATGTACAAATGAGACTTATAAAACACCTAATCTGTTTCTTGTTTTTATCAACTACAGTTTTTGGATATTCCCAAAATTGGAGCGCTAATTTTGAAGATGCTAAAATGAAAGCGGAAAAAGAAAATAAAAACATTTTGTTGGTTTTCTCTGGGTCAGATTGGTGCGGACCTTGTATGAGATTGGAAAAAATAGTTTGGAAATCACAGGAATTTCAAACCGAAGCTGATAATAACTGGGTTATCTACAGAGCTGATTTTCCTAGAAAAAAAATAAATCAGCTTTCTCCGGAACGGGCAGAAAGCAATAATAAATTAGCCGAAAAATATAATAAGCATGGCAGCTTTCCATTGGTTTTGCTTTTGGATAAAAAAGGAAAAATAATTGGTACTACGGGTTTCAAAAATGCATCGGCATCCGAATATATTAAGCTCATCCATTCGTTTGAAAAATAGTAAAAAATGAAAGTTTTAATTGTTGAAGATGAAATAGGTATTGCCAATTTTCTAAAGCAGGGTTTGGAAGAGGAAGGCTACGAAGTCTTGGTTGCCCACGATGGAAAGTCAGGACTTGAAATAACAAGAAAGCAAAAAGTAGATATCGTTCTGCTGGATTGGATTTTGCCTCAAATGCTGGGGATTGATGTTTGCAGAGAAATCCGAAAAGAAGATTCAAAAACACCTATTTTGTTTCTAACGGCCAAAGATACTATTCAGGAAACCATCGAAGGTTTGAAGGCAGGTGCCAATGATTATATTAAAAAGCCATTCAGTTTTGACGAATTGGTGGAGCGTATCAAGATTCATTTTAGAAATGAAAGTCAAAATGATGTGCTTTCTCTTGGCAGGATCAGAATAATACTGTCCAAACATCAGGTATTGGTAAATGATGATGAAGTTTCGCTTACCCAAAGAGAATACGAACTGCTTGCTTATTTGATAAAAAACAAGGGAAAAGTATGCACACGAAATGAAATTATCAATGATGTCTGGGATATACATTTTGAATACGATACCGGCGTAATTGATGTTTTTATAAATGCCATCCGCAAAAAACTTAATTTGACTAAAGACGAAGATCTTATAAAAACCATTAGAGGGGTTGGTTATATTGCAAACGACATAAATTAAATTGATGTTTTCATTCTCCTATAAAAACCGAATTGCCTTTAATTACATTCTCAGCACAGCACTATTGATTTCGGTTGTGTTCTGCACTATTTATGGAATTACTTTATACAGCATTAACAAGCATATAAATGATGATATTCTAGAGGAATCCAGTGAATATTTGGAGCAGATAAAAATTGACAGTAATAATGCCTATCTGATTCAAGTGGATCAATGGAGAGAAAGCGATAACAATAGAGTCAATGTAAATCCTGTTTTTGTACAGTTTCTGGACAATGACAATAAATTAATTGATAAATCTCCCAATCTCAAAGGATTTCAGCTTAAACTGCACAAACCCGAAAAAGACAATCAATTTGTCGATACTTATCTGAATAATAAACCAATCAGGCAGATTCAGATTCCGCTTTTTGATAAAAATAAAAAAATAGGATATCTTTTTGTAGCGATGTCTTTGGATGAGGCGTCATTGATACTGACCAATCTTAGAAACACTCTTTTTGTAGCCTTTCCATTAATTTTAGTACTGTTGTTTTTTATTGCCAGATTGATTGCAGGGCGCAGTATCAAACCCGTAACCCTAATTACCGAAACTTCCAGCAGAATTACCAAAGACAATTTGAAAGACAGAATCATTCTGCCTCAAAATAAGGATGAATTATTTGTGCTTTCTAAAACAATTAATGATTTGTTAGATCGAATTGAAAATGCAGTCGAAAGGGAAAAACAATTCACCTCTGATGCTTCTCATGAGTTAAGAACGCCTTTGACGGTTTTAAAAGGAACCTTGGAAGTTTTAATACGGAAGCCAAGAAACCAGACTGAATATGAGGAAAAAATCAATTTCAGCATTTCAGAAGTTAACCGTTTGAATAATTTGGTGGATCAGCTGCTCTTATTGGCCCGGTTTGAGAATCAAAAACAAAGTCTGCGTATCGAACAAATTTACCTGAATGCCATAATTTTGGATGCACTTTCATTGTATTCAAGCAAAATAAACGATAAAAAAATGGAGGTTTTGCATGATTTTACAAAAGACTATTTTGTTACCTCCGATAATTATTTGGTTTCTACAATCGTGAGCAACGTAATTTCAAATGCCATAAAATATTCTCATGAAAATGGGAAAATTGTCATAAATATTGATAAAAAAGACTCAAAAACAATCTGTTCCATATCAGACAGCGGCATAGGAATTCCTGCAAGTGATTTGGACAAAATCGTAAATCCATTTTTCAGGTCAAATCCAACGTTACATCCTGAAATAAAAGGTTCCGGTTTAGGGCTTTCGATTGTAGAACGAATAACACGATTGTTAAATATTGAATTCAAAATCGAAAGCGAATTAAACAAAGGAACTACCGTTTTTTTTATTTTTAGTTAGAGCTCTTATTTTTTTTAGAGTAAAGGTTTTATGAATTCTATATTGATTTCATACGTACCAAGCGATCTTTTATTAAGACATTATTAAGCGGTTTTTAATTTGTTCTTAAGCATAACTTTATTTCTTAGATGCAATTTTGTATAATAAATTAAGAAGAAAAATGTTAGAAAAAATTATTGCTTTCAGTTTAAAAAATAAAGCGGTTGTTTTGCTTTTTACTGCTTCAGTATTGGGATTTGGTTTGTTCTCTGTTTTCCAAATTTCTATAGGGGCTGTCCCTGATGTGACTAATAACCAGGTACAGGTAATCACCACTTCCAGAAATCTTTCTACACAAGATATTGAGCAGTTCATCACCTATCCGGTTGAAATTGAAATGGCCAATTTACCCGGTGTCGAAGAAATTCGTTCGGTTTCAAAATTTGGTTTGTCAGTGGTAACGATTGTCTTTAATGATGGTATAGGTACATATCTTCCCCGACAATTGATTGCCGAAAAATTAAAATCAGCTTCAGAAAAAATTCCGGAAGGTTTCGGTGTGCCTGAGATGGGACCGATTACAACAGGTTTGGGAGAGATTTATCAATATACTTTGGAGGTAAAGCCCGAATATAAAAAGCAATATTCAGTCACCGATTTACGTACACTTCAAGATTGGGTTGTAAAAAGACAGCTTTCAGGAATTAAAGGAGTTGTTGAGATTAATACGTGGGGTGGTTATTTAAAACAATATGAAATAGCCATTGTTCCTTCCCGTTTGAAAGCTATGAACGTTACCATGAGGGATGTTTTTACTGCGTTGGAAAAAAACAACAGTATTGCTGGTGGAGCCTACATTGAAAAAGTAAATCAGAGCTATTTTATCCGCGGTGAAGGAAAGGTCAATTCAATTGAAGACATTGAAAATATTGTGGTAAACAACACTAACGGTATTCCTGTTTATATTAAAAATGTTGCTCAGGTTCGTTTTAGTCATGCCAATCGCTTTGGAGCCATTACCGGTAATGGTGAAGGTGAAAAAGTGCTCGGTCAGGTGATGATGCTAAAAGATGCCAATTCTAAACAGGTTATTAGTGCTGTAAAAGAAAGAATAGCTCAAATTCAAAAAACATTGCCCAAAGGTGTTTATATCAATGGTTTCCTCGAACGCAGTGAATTGGTGGGGAAAACTACTTTCACCGTTGCCGAAAATTTAATTTTGGGTTGTCTTATCGTAATTTTTGTTGTGGTTCTTTTGTTGGGCAACTGGCGTTCGGGACTAGTGGTTGCTTCGGTAATTCCATTGTGTTTGCTTTTTGCCATTTCGTTTATGAATATTTTCGGAATTGATGCCAACTTGATGAGCTTGGGAGCAATAGATTTTGGAATTATTATTGATGGAGCGGTAATTATAGTCGAGTTTATAGCTTTTCAAATTGCCCATAAATCAAATGATTTGGTTAGTTTGAACAAAGAAGATCGTCAATTGGAAATTGATCAAATAACCTATAAAAGTGCTTCCAAAATGATGAATTCTGCTGTTTTCGGACAGCTTATCATTTTGATCGTATTTATCCCGATTCTTTCTTTGACCGGAATTGAAGGAAAGATGTTCAAACCAATGGCTATGACTTTCAGTTTTGCATTATTGGGAGCCATGATCTTTTGTTTTACTTATGTTCCGGTGGTTTCTTCTTTGTTTTTGAAACCAAAAGAGGAAAATCCTAATTCGATATCCTCTAAGTTAATTCAAAAATTAAATAGTTGGTATTTGCCGGTAATTACATGGGCATTACACAATACAAAAAAAGTCCTTTATGGATCAATAGCACTTTTGGTTTTTGCCGTAGCATTGTTTTCTACAATGGGAGGTGAATTTATACCAACGCTGGATGAAGGCGATTTTGTGATTCAGCCTGTGCTGAAAACTGGAACGTCATTGTCTAAAACGATTGCCACTACTACCAAAATTGAAAAAATAATTTTAAAGAAATTTCCCGAAGTGCTTCAGGTTGTGAGCAGAATTGGTGCTGCCGAAGTTCCAACAGATCCAATGTCTATGGAAGAAAGCGATATTATTGTAAAGCTGAAACCAAAAGAGGAGTGGGTTTCGGCTTCGAGCAAAGATGAACTGGCCGACAAAATAAAAGCAGCCATTACAGCAGAAATTCCAAACATGGAAATCGAGTTTACGCAGCCAATTGAAATGAGATTCAACGAATTGGTATCGGGAACACGTTCTGATGTGGCTATTAAAGTTTTTGGCGAAGACCTTACTATTTTGGCTCAAAAAGCACATGAAATAGAGAAAGCTATAAAAAATGTTGAAGGAGCTTCTGATGTTATTATCGAAAAAACAGCTGGTCTGCCTCAGATGTATGTGCAATATGACCGTTCCAAAATTGCAAGATATGGGCTTAATATTTCAGATTTGAATGACATGATAGCATTGAGTTTTGCAGGGAAAACGGTTGGAAATGTTTTTGAAGGAGAAAAACGTTTTGATATGGTGGTTCGTTTAGACGATGCAAACCGCCATGATATTGAAGATTTGAGAAATTTATATGTTTCTGTTCCAAATGGACAGCAAATTCCATTGAGTGAATTGGCTAAGATTGAATATACCGAAGGGCCTGCCAAGATTTCAAGAGACAATACCAACAGAAGGATTGTAGTAGGTGTAAACGTTAGAAACCGAGATTTGCAAAGTGTCGTGACCGACATTCAGAAAATCGTTAATACCAAAATAAAACTGCCTCCCGGATATTATGTGAAATACGGCGGACAATTTGAAAACCTGAATAGTGCGAAAGCTCGTTTGGCAATTGCAGTGCCTATTGCTCTAGTGTTGATATTCATATTGCTGCATTTTGCCTTTGGCTCGATTAAAGAGGCATTGATGGTTTATTCTGCCATTCCGCTTTCGGCAGTTGGGGGAATATTGTTCCTGTGGGCTCGTGATCTGCCTTTCAGTATTTCGGCTGGTGTCGGGTTTATTGCACTATTTGGAATTGCGGTGCTGAACGGTATCGTGCTGATTGAACATTTTAAAGAACTCAAACATAAAGGAATGACAGATTTGGATGAATTGATTTTAAAAGGAACAACCGACAGATTGCGTCCGGTTTTATTAACCGCGGCGGCGGCGGCTTTGGGTTTCCTGCCGATGGCTGTTTCTTCATCTGCAGGTGCCGAGGTTCAAAAACCATTGGCTACGGTGGTTATCGGGGGACTCTTCACCGCAACTATATTAACGATGATTGTTTTGCCGATTTTATATAAGTTTTTGGATGAAAAAGAAGTTAAAAAACCAAAGTTTAAATTACACAATAAATCGAATTTAATTATACTAATGCTGTTGAGTACTTCATTGGCATTCTCCCAAAACAATAATTCGGAATTAGATAGTCTGGTGGCAAAAGCCTTAGGAAACAACAAAGGGATAAAAGCAGCCGAACTTCAGGTGCAGCGAATGAAAGAGAATACAAAAACGGCCTATTCTTTTGATAAAACCAATGTGTATTATAGTTATGACCAAAACAATTTGGCTATTAACAATGTTCCGTTAAAAGTATTTGGAGTACAGCAGAAGTTCGAATTTCCAACGGTGTATGGGGCTCAAAAAAAAGTATATAATTCCGAATACAAAAAAGAAAAAGCCAATTATGATATTCAAAAAATGAAACTTTCATTGGAGGTTTCAAAGACCTATCAGCAGATTGTTTTTCTGCAAAATCAGGAAAAACTGTATATATATTTGGATAGTCTGTACCAAAATTTTTCGAATGCAAGCGGGAGAAAGTTTGAATTAGGTGAAACCAATTATCTTGAAAAAATTACGGCAGAATCCAAATTCAGGCACATCAGGTCTAAGCTTTCCCAAATTGAAAGCGAGAAAAGGGCACAGTACGAAATCTTATATTCTTTGATTCAGGCTGATGAAAAAATTACAGTTAAAAACAATCAGATTAAGCCTCTCGGTAAAGTTGTAAACGACACTGTGAAATCGTATTATAACGCTTATCTGAATAGTGTGACCAATGTATATGAAAATCAGTTGAAACTAAAAAAACAAAATTGGCTGCCTGACATAAATGTCGATTATTTTCAAGGAAAAAATAGTGGTTTGACACAGTCTTTATATGGATTTCAAGTAGGTTTGGCTATTCCTGTTTTATTTTCAGGGACTGTGTCTAAAACAAAGGTGGCAAAACTGGAACTGCAAAGCTGGGAGCAAAGAAAGCAAAATGAAGAGCGTAAAATTGACAACTATGTGACCCAAAAGAATAATGAATTAATGAAATATCAGGAAGCTTTGGATTACTATAATAAATACGGGAAAAAATTGTCTGAAGAGATTTTAAAAGTGGCCAATAAAAGCTATAAACAAGGAGAAATTGACTTTTTTCAATACATTCAAAGTTTAGAAAACGCAGCCACCATTCAGATAGAACATCTCGATGCTGTACTGCAGTTTAATAGTACCCAATTGGATTTACAATACCTTAATTTTTAAATTTAAATACATGAAATCGCCATTAATCATATACGCCCTACTATTTACATCATTGTTTTTTTCTTGTAAAGAAGCAAAAAAGACCGAAGCTATGCCTAAAGATGATGGATTGATTACTGTGACTAAGCAACAGTTTCAGTCTTCAGGAATGGAAATTGCTTCACCATCAGAACAGGATTTTAATGTAGTTATCAAATGTTCCGGAAAGATTGATGTCCCACCGCAAAACCGAGCTCAAATTACTTCGTTTATTGGAGGTTATGTTAAGTCAACCCATCTCTTGGTTGGAGATAAAGTAACCAAAGGTCAAGCTTTATTGACTCTGCAGAATACGGAGTTTTTGGATATTCAAAAGGAATACCTCGAAGTGGCTGAACAAATTAATTATTTAAAATCGGAATATGAGCGTCAAAAAACTTTATATGATGAGAAAATTTCTTCACAAAAAAATTATTTGAAAGCAGAAAGTGATTATCGTAAAACAAAAGCAATGTATCAAAGCTTGCGCGAAAAATTGCTGATGCTCAATATTAATCCTGCTCAAGTTGAAAAAGGAAAATTAACTTCGACAATAACTATTTATTCTCCAATTTCGGGTGATATTGTTATTATGAATGCTAATGTTGGTATGCCTATTTCTCCTTCCGATGTAATATTGGAAATCGTCGATACACAACATTTGCACCTGGAATTGTCTGTTTTTGAAAAAGATATTTTAAAAGTAAAAGAAGGTCAAAAAATTGAATTTACGGTACCTGAAGCTACAAAAGAAGTATTTAATGCCGAAGTTCATTTGGTTGGGAAATCCATTGAAGGCAATGACAGGACAATAAATGTTCACGGACATTTGGAAGACAACATTAAGCAAAAATTATTGACAGGAATGTTTGTTGAGGCTGGAATATTTGTGGATTCCAAGAAAGGTTTGGCGATTCCTGCGGAAGCATTAATTACAGAAAATAATAAAAATTTCGTACTTTTATTAGATAGTTCAAAAAAGGAATATTCTTTCAAAAAAACTAAAGTTACTCTAGGTGAAAAATCAGAGAAATACGTCGAGATAATTCCGGATAATGAAATTAACGCTACATCTAAAATCTTGACCAAAGGTGTGTTTGATATAGCAAATTGATTTTTATCACATTTATATAAAGGAAATAAATTAAAAAAGTCTTATAACCATTAAATTTAATAAAGTCATGAACGATGCACATTTACACATGGTAGTAAACCATTTTCCGATTATCGGAACCATTTTTGGATTTGGAATTTTGATAGCAGGATTGGTTTTAAAGAACAAGACCCTGATGAATACCTCTTATGTATTATTAATTGTTGCGGCCATTTTTGGGGCAATCAGTATGGGTACAGGAGAAGGAGCAGAGGAGTTCGTTGAAGATATGCCAAATGTCGGGAAACAGATTATTCACGAACACGAAGAGTTGGCCGAAAAATTAGCGGTATTGCTGTATGTTTTGGGAGCATTTTCGCTTGTTGGATTGTATCTGAATTTTAAAAATCATGCCAAAGCAAAATTACTTTCTTTTTTGATTGTGGTTATTTCTGCCATCGGATTAGTTTTGGTTCAAAAAGTTGGAACTTCAGGAGGGGAAATTCGTCATACTGAAATTAGAGCTAATGCCAATACAATGGTTAACGGAGCCGTAAAACAATTGGAAGAAAAGGAAGAAGATTAAGGTTTAGATTTATACTCGTCAAGGGATTGATATAAATCAAAAAAAATAGACTCAAGCGGTCTATTTTTTTTTGATTATAAAGTTGAGTATAAAATGTTATTAAGCTAAGGTTTTCTAGCTATCTTTTTTCTAAATAAGGCTCGCAAAGAAGCGAAGTCGCAAAGTAATACGTTAACAACTTTGCGACTTCGCATCTTTGCGAGATTGAATTTTATCCAAACTTAATAGCTTTGTTATCGAGTGCAGTCGAAAGCTATAATTGTTTCGACTGCGCTCGAATTGGCAATAAAATTTTATCTAAATTTAATATTAAGGCTTACAATGTCGGAAACCATGTTGGTGGTTCTGGTATAATGTCCATATCGCAATTCTAAAGTGTTCAAATGTTTGACACCAAAGACACCTTCGGGAGGTGTGAATTTAATGCCCATTCCAAAAAAGCCACTGTTAAATTTTGATAAATCATAATTACTGGTGTAATACTCATCTGCTGAGGTATGCTCGCCATGGGGCTTAAAGTATTTGGTTCCGCTCTGGGTATAATACCTGTAAAAAGGACTCAGTGAAAATGCCTGTGTTAATTTTACAGGAATTTCAAGGTCGACTGTATGTGACTTTATGCTCCAATCATCCGAATAATATCTGTAATAAGCTCTTAAAATTATGTTGTCTCCCAAGAAATAACTCGCCCTGATTCCTAGCGGAATTTTAAGCCTCGTATCCGGCATTTTTTCCTGGTGAACGGAACCGTCTGCAAAGTAAACGCGATGGAATGGAAGACTCAAATATCCATTCTGGCTGATAATGTCTCCAACAAGCATTATTTGGAGTTCCTTATTTATAATCTGGGAATAACTAAGTGTTCCTACGAAAGTATTTCGGTTAGCATTGTCATAACCTTGATGTCCGTATGTTCGGAGTTCAATAGGTGCAATTAGTTTTAATTGGTCGATAAAGGTTTGGAATTTGGCCGTAAACTCACCATTTCTATCTTTTGTTTTTTGAGAAAAACTAAGGTTCGCACCAAAAGACTGGTAATCAAATTCGCTTGAAGACGAAACACCTGCGCCAAAACTTCTCCCTTTATCTATATTTTCTCTAAGATAACTTAAAGATGGATAGAAACGAATGTCAGAAGATGAAGCTGATGAATTAGCACTTAAATCAATCATGTCTGAAGATGCAGAAGTATAATGATCAATTCCCGCTTCGATATCAAAAGTGTGTCTGATTCCCGTTTGTCCGTACTTGACAAGTTTTACGTCTATGGTATTGGCAATATCGGTAAGATGTTCCGAGCCAATTCCTCCCGTAACGGCTGAATTATCTCCATCTTGGGTATAATAACTGGAAACTAAATTTACTTCCTCGACTTTTAACTTTCGGTTTTCATAATTTGTTGTATCCTTAGAAACGTTTTGTGCTTTTAATTGGAAAAATGCCAATAAAGCAAACCCTGATATGAATATTCTTTTCATTTTTTATATTATCAAAAATTAATTACAGCCGCATCCTCCGCCGCTTTTTCCTGAATTTGCTCCGGAAGCTCCTTCTCGGTAGGATTGAAAACTGAGTTCTGTTTTTTCGATTTTTCTGTTGGAAAGTACCATTTCAGAATCGTTGATTTTTCCTTTCTGGTATTCTTTCACAGGACTGCAGGAAGCAAAGAGCGTTGTCGATAAAACGATACCGCATGCAAGCAGGAGTCTTTTCTGATTAGGCTTTTTCATTTTAAACGGATATTTTTTGAGGTGTAAATTTTATTGTTGTCATCTATTATAATACAGTGTAAATCGGGTATCTGATCGATCAAAAACAAGCCGGCTTTGATTCCCATCACCGCTATTGGAGTTGCCATTGCATCTGCAAACTCAGCATTTGGCGCTATGATAGTGACACTTTTTATGCCTGATATTGGAAGTCCTGTTTTTGGATCTATCGTATGTGAATATTTTTTGCCGTTGATTGTTACATATTTTTCATAATTCCCTGATGTAGCCACTGCGCTATTGGAAATTTCCATATAGGAGAAAGGCTTATTGGGAGAAACAGGATCGGCCACACCGATGGTCCATTTTTTGTTATCGGGCTGTTGTCCCCAAACGCAGAGGTCACCACTTGCATTAATAATTCCGCTTTTTACATTTTGTTTGAGAAGAATCTGTTTTGCCATTTCGGCGGCATATCCTTTTCCAATTCCACCAAAACCAATCCGCATCCCTTTTTCTTTTAAAAAAACGGTTGTATTTTCTTTATCCAAAATAATATTTCGGTAATCAATGAGATGTACCATTTTTAAAGCAGTTTCACTGTCCGGCAGTTTGGTCATTGATCTGTCAAAATTCCACAGACTTTTATCAATGCTTCCGTACGAAATATCAAAAGCACCCTGGGTAATTTTGGATATGCCGATGGATCTTTCAATGAGATTAAAAACTTCCTGGTCAACTTTTACGGGTTGAATGCCCGCATTTGCATTGATGAGATTGGTCTGGCTGTCATCGCTGTAAGTTGTAAGAAGCTTTTCAATTCTTTTGATTTCTTCTATGGCAGTCTCAATATGTCCATTGGCAGTCCTTTCATCAGCCGCTACAACGTTGATGGTAAATATGTTACCCATGAGTTTCAGGGATTGAGAATACTTTTGATCTTTATGCATATTATTTTCTGCTGTCACAGATTGCTTTTATCTCGGCAGTCCATTCCTCAGGACTGTTTTGAGGTTTTCCGTGCCATGTTTTAATTATTTTTCCGTTCGCGTCAAGCAGCAGTGTAAAAGGAAAGTTTCCTTCTTTGTTATATAATTCAGCTAGCTGTTCATTTTGCTTAACTTGTTCGGGCGTGCCTATGTTTTTCTTTTTTCTCGGAAAATCAGCATTAACAAGTACTAAATTTTTGTCTGCCATTTCTTTAAAAACCTCGCTTTGGATATAATCCCTGTGCAGTACAATACAAGGTCCGCACCAGTCCGATCCGGAGAAATTTAATAGTATCAGTTCGTTTTTTTCCTTTGCAGTTTTTTTTGCAATAGTAAAGTCAGTTTCCCAATTTATTGTAGGAATAAATGTTAAAAAAAGGAACATTGTTATCAGTTTCATAATGATTGTTTTAGATATACGAAATAACGAATTATAGCTGGTCTTATTTTTTTTCTCAGCTTAAGATTTAATTAATTTTAAAATCGGACAAAAAGGTTACTTCATATATTTAATAAATTTACAGCATGAAGATTTAAAATTATTCTGACAAGAAATAGGTGTGGCAGCACCTGAAAAAAACACGAATTACACTAATTTACACGAATTTGTTTATGAAAATTTGAATGATTCATGTCGATTTAAAACTTTATAATTAGTAAATAAATGCTTGATTTAAAGTTATTAAAAAAAATAAAATTAAAAATCTGAAATATTCGATGAATACAACTGAACAGGAATTAAAAGGACTAAGTTTTGACGAAGTAGTTGAAAATAGAAAAAAATTTGGAATCAATAAGAATGATTACAAAAAAGAGAACCGGTTTTTGGCTTTTCTAAAAATTGTATTTGCCGAACCAATGGTTGTTTTATTGCTTATTGCCTCTGCCATTTATTTTATCAACAGTCAATACAGTGATGCTGTTTTTCTTTCGGTTTCAATTTTATTAATTGTTGCCATATCACTTTATCAGGAAAAAAGAAGCCAAAATGCGCTGGCAAAATTACAGGAATTCACAGAACCTTTATGCAAAGTCATTCGTGAAGGACAACAGCAGGATATAAAAACGCATGATATTGTGGTTGGAGATCTCGTCGTTATTGAAGAAGGCAGTATGGTTCCTGCTGACGGTTTTATCATACGGTCGAATGATTTTTCAGTAAATGAATCGATACTAACCGGTGAATCGATGTCTGTTTTCAAGGATAGGAAAAAGGATGATAATACCGTTTTTTCAGGAACAACCGTTGTCAGCGGACTGGCTGTCATTCAGGTAACTGAGATTGGCAATCAGACCAATTTAGGGAAAATAGGAAGTAGCCTGGAAGCCATTTCAGAGGAGAAAACACCTTTAGAACTTCAGATTGGGAATTTTATAAAAAAAATGGTTTTTGCCGGAGCTTTAATGTTCATTTTGGTTTGGTGCATCAACTATATTAAACTTGGAAATATTCTTGGAAGCCTTTTGCTGGCACTAACTTTAGCGATGAGTATACTGCCGGAAGAGATTCCGGTTGCTTTTACAACATTTATGGCTCTCGGATCCCGCAGACTGATGAAGCTGGGAATTATTGTCAAGCAAATGAAAACGGTCGAAACATTAGGCAGTGCAACAGTAATCTGTACCGATAAGACCGGAACGATCACACAGAATAAGATGGAATTGGCAAGACTTTATGTGCCATCAGGTTCCGAGGTTTCAGCAGATACTTTCAGTGAATCAAAAGAAACAGAAGAACTCCTTACAATTGCTATGTGGGCAAGCGAGCCGATAGCTTTTGATCCAATGGAAATTGCCCTCCATAATGCTTATAAAAAATTCACCGATACAGATTTAAGAATTAGTTATAAAATGGTTCATGAATATCCTTTATCTGGCACTCCTCCAATGATGACGCATGTATTTCAAGAAGCTAATGGAAGTCGTATAATTGCTGCAAAAGGTGCACCCGAGGCTATTTTTGAAGTTTGTCATCTTTCAAAAGAAGAAAAAGAAAAGGTAACATTGGCTATGGAAAAACTGATGAGCAAAGGTTACAGGGTTCTTGGCGTTGCCAAAGGGGATCTGCAGGGTACTAATTTTCCGGAAACACAGCAGGAAATACCATTTATATTCAAAGGTTTGGTAGCTTTTTATGACCCGCCAAAAGACAATATTAAAGAGGTCTTACAGTCTTTTTATACAGCAGGAATAGGGGTGAAGATTATTACGGGTGATAATGCGCGTACTACAAATGCCATTGCGGAGGAAATTAACTTTTTGGGTTCCGATAAAGCGATTACGGGAGAAGAACTCATGAAGCTGAACGATGCAGAACTGCAAAGCAAAGTAATGAATATTAATGTATTTAGCAGAATGTTTCCCGAAGCTAAATTAAGGATTGTTAATGCCTTAAAAGCTAATGGACAGATCGTAGCCATGACAGGAGACGGTGTCAATGACGGTCCTTCGCTAAAATCGGCTCACATAGGCATTGCAATGGGAACAAAAGGTACGGCTATAGCCAAAGATGCAGCTTCTCTTATTCTTGTGGAAGATGATCTTTCTAAAATGGTGGATGCCGTTGCAATGGGCAGAAAGATTTATACCAATTTGAAAAAAGCTATTCAGTATATCATTTCAATACACATTCCCATAATCCTGATTGTTTTCCTTCCGCTTGCTTTAGGGTGGATCTATCCTAATATATTCAGTCCTCTTCATGTAATTTTACTCGAACTTGTTATGGGACCAACCTGCTCCATAATATATGAAAACGAACCTGCAGAAGCTGATACGATGCAAAGAGGACCAAGACCGATGACTTCGACTTTTTTTAATATAAAAGAACTTACGATAAGTGTTTTACAAGGGATTGCTATAACTTTAGGAGTATTACTCATATATCAGTGGTCATTATATAATCAATGGGATGAAAATAGTACTAGGAGCATGGTCTTTCTGACTTTAATAACAGCCAATGTTGTGCTTACGCTGGTGAATAGGTCTTTTTATTATTCATTATTGGTGACACTTCAATACAAAAATGTTTTGATTCCTATAATAGTAGGCATTACTGTATTTTTGGTCACATTATTGTTTGCTATACCATATTTACGTTCTTTATTTAGTTTTGAATCAATTACATTTTTTCAATTAATTTCATGTATTTCAATAGGTTCACTATCTGTACTCTGGTTTGAAGGGGTGAAGTATTTTAGAAGAAGAAAAAGAGGCTAATACCATTTTGTTACCTTTTGCCAAAAAAAATAAAACCTCCAAAATCATTCAGTTTTGGAGGTTTTTATTGGTTCTAAAAATGCTTTCTGATTTTTTAAAGTTTATCAGAGCTGCACTTATTTATTCCCAAAAGATTTCCATAAGCCATTGCTGCTTTATGAACCTGAATACTCCAGTCCTCAGCAGCATTATCATCAGCGCCATCCGAGATGTATTTCAGACACAAAAATGGAATTTGTTCTTTCATGGCAATCATAGCCAAGGCATAGGCTTCCATATCCACAACATTATATAACACTTCGGAGTGTTCCATCTCAAAACTATCGCCCGTTCCGCAGATTCCTTCCTGTAAACCGTCCATTTTTAAACCATATTCTAAAATAGGAGGTAAGCCAGATAGAGGAGTTTCATACAACTGAAAACCTAAACCGCGTACATCCATATCTCTTTGTATGAATTTGGTGCAGCAGACAATATCTCCTTTCTGAAAAAAGTTACTTCCAGCCGACCCCAGGTTCACAATCAATGAGGGTTTTTTATCTTGAATGATTTTTGTTAGTTCATAAGCGGCATTCACTTTTCCTATTCCTGTTATAATAGTGTTGCACTCTTCAAAAACATCGGCAGCTTCGGAGGCTAAGGCAAAAGAGAATAAAGTGTTTCTTATTGAAAATGAGTGATCGGTATTTATATTTATCATCGGTTTTTTTATTTTTTTGAATATGCAAAAATATTCATTTTTGAGCTGTATTCTATTGGCCTAATCATAAAACCAAGGCATTCGCTTTTAAAAGTTTCTGACACGAATTTCACCAATTAACACTAATTCTTATCAAAATTGAAATCAAATTTTACAACTTTTACAGTTTCGAATATTTTGTGTAATTAAACAGCAATCTTAATTCGTGCAGATTAGTGTAATTCGTGTCAGAAACTTTTAAAAGCGAATGCCGTGTCATAAAACTATTATTATTGGCTTCAAAAATTTTTCTCTTTTATTGGTCTCAAATAAAGTTAAAAACTATGCACTTTAGTGTATTCGCTTTTTGCCTCTAAAAAATATTCATTTGCCACGGATTCACAGATTTCAAAATCATTTTTATCTGTGAATCTGTGGCAATTTCATAAATTTTTCGGAATCCAATCTTGCAGATTTCCAGTTTATCATAGAACTAGACCTCTAAACTTTCAGTGTAGAGTGGTTTAGTTTATCATTATGTATTTTTAAATTAACTATATGAACAATAAAAGCCTGAATTTTTAAGTATTCAGGCTTTTAATTTTTATTTTTTTTCAAATAAAAAGCTATTTAAAAAAATAAGAGAGCTAATTTCCGTTGAAAACTTAGGAAACATAAATCTAAAATGGATTAGTCTTTGATGCCAAGTTTGCTAAGGATATCTTCAAGTAAACACCATTTGGTGATTGATGATTGCAATAAATTAGCTCCTACAAATGCGGTAAACCAAAGGAAATTTTTGTTGACATAAATAGCCAGAAGTAAACTCAACAAGATAAAACTCCCCGCAACGGCTCTGATAATTCTATTTTTCATATGTAAATAATATTTGTTTTTTTATTGGTAATGTGTAATTGCTTCGCCTGTTCGTCCCGATAATCATCGGGACTCGAGCCGCATATCTTCATTGGTGTTTTAAACCAATTCCCAGTCATGCTCATTTTATATTTAATTTATTTTTTCGATGTTTAATACAGCTATGTGAGTTTTTGAAGCAATATCCTGCTTGGAGTTTAGTTGTTCGATTTCTTCAAAAACAACTTCCATTTGTTGGCTTGGTAGAAAAGCATAGAACAGGGTAGAGTCGGTTTCTACCGTTTCAGCTGCAAACCAGTTGTTTTCAGTTTTTTCCGATTCGTTTAAATCTTTATGGCCTTTAACTTCTCTATAAGTAAAAGTGTTCACTTTTGATTTCTTAAGTATTGCTTTGACCTCAGAATCAAAAGCAGTAATGGCGGTTATTAGTACTAATTTCATTTTTAATCAGTTTAAATTTTAAAAAAATCAGGACTTGAATTTTAAGTTTAGACTTTCAAGCCCCGAAAAATATTTATTCTTTCTCCCACTTTTTGCGTTCGGTGATGTAATAAATTATTGGCACCACAATAAGCGTTAGTATAGTTGAAATAATTGCTCCAAACACTAGTGAAATTGCCAATCCTTGAAAAATAGGATCAAAAAGGATAATCGATGCACCAATCACAACCGCACCTGTGGTCAGCAGAATAGGAGTGGTACGAACCGCACCCGCCTCGATAATGGCTTGTTTGAGATTGATACCTTCGTTAAGCCTTATCTCAATAAAGTCGATCAGCAAAACCGAGTTTCGAACCATAACCCCGGCCAAAGCAATCATCCCAATGAAGGAAGTTGCCGTAAAGTAAGCCCCCAATAACCAATGCCCCAAGACGATTCCGATAAGTGACAGCGGAATGGCAAGCATCATCACTATTGGCGTTTTAAAGTTTTGAAACCACCCTACAATCAGCATATATATGATGACGATAACCACCATGAATGCCACTCCCAAATCGCGGAATACTTCGAGTGTAATTTGCCATTCACCATCCCATTTTACCGTAAAATCACTTTCATCGGTGGGTTGTTCCATATATAATTCATTCACTTTATAGCCTTTTGGCAAAGCTATTTTGGCAAGTTTTTCGTTCATTCCCAAAATCGCATACACGGGGCTTTCCAATGTTCCTGCCATATCGGCCGTTACGTAAACTACACGTTTTTGGTCTTTACGATAGATAGTTTTCTGTAAAGTGTCATTCTTTACCTTAACCAAATCGCTTACCGGAATCATATTTCCTTGATTCCCTTTGATTTTCAGGTTTTCAATATCCTGAAGGTTGGTTTTGTCTTTATCGTCAAGCGAAAGGACGATTGCTACATTATCATTTGATTTTTCGTCATACAGATTTGAAACCGGATATTCTTTTAACAGATAAGTAAGATTACCGACGATTTGCTGAGGTGCTATACCGTTTAGCATCGCTTTTTCCTTGTCAACTTCCAATTTGTATTCGGTTTGGTTGTCTTCGGTCATCCAGTCAACATCCACGATATCGGGAGTGTTTTTCAAAATAGTTTTCACCTGATCCGCCACTTTTATCTGCTCTTTGTAATCAGGCCCATAAATCTCGGCTACCAAAGTTGACAATACCGGTGGTCCCGGAGGCACTTCAATCAGTTTTACATTTGCGCCATATTTTTTGGCAATCTTCTGAATTTCAGGACGCATTTCTTTGGCAATTTCGTGGCTCTGTGCTTCTCTTTCTTCTTTGTGCAATAAATTCACCTGAATATCGGCCATATTGCTCCCGCCACGCATATCATAATGGCGAACCAATCCGTTGAAGGTAATTGGAGCAGAAGTTCCGATGTAGTTTTGGTAATTTACCACTTCGGGACGTGTTGACAAATAGTGTGCAATTTCCCTTGTTACCGCCGAAGTACGTTCCAACGTAGTTCCCTCCGGCATATCGATAACCACCTGAAATTCATTTTTGTTGTCAAACGGAAGCATTTTTACCAATACTGATTTGGTAAAGAACATTAGTATGGAACCCAATAATAAAATCACCGTTACAACCATCAATATCTTTCTTTTTCCTGAGTTTTCAAGAAACGGACGCTCGAATTTGTTGTAAAAACGGTATATCCAGTTCGTTTCAAGACCGTGAGTTTCTTTGTGCTCCTGTTCTTCTTTTTCTTCCGAAATGTTATTTAAATTTTGGTCGTTAGGAACCCACTTTTTAATTTTATTTGAAGAAAAATTGTGATTGTTGTGGGTTTCTTGAAGAAAATGATATCCTAAATATGGCGTCACAGTCAATGCAACGAACAAAGAAAGTATCATCGCTATAGAAGCCCCGATTGGCATTGGACTCATGTAAGGTCCCATCATACCTGAAACGAAGGCCATTGGCAAAATCGCGGCAATTACGGTAAATGTTGCCAAAATTGTTGGGTTACCTACCTCATTAATGGCATAAATGGCAGCTTGCTTAAACGGCAGACGCTTCATTTTGAAATGGCGGTGCATATTCTCGGCAATAATAATGCTGTCGTCAACTACGATTCCCACCACGAATACCAGGGCAAAAAGGGTGATTCGGTTTAGGGTATATCCAAGCAGATAGTAGGCAAATAAGGTTAATGCAAAAGTCAAAGGCACTGAAATAAAAACAACCAAACCGCCTCGCCATCCCATGGCCAGCATAACCAAAACGGTCACGGCAATAATCGCAATTCCAAGGTGCATCAGCAGTTCACCAACTTTATCAGATGCGGTTTCTCCGTAATTTCGGGTTACTTCTACATGAACATCATTTGGAACCAACGATTTTTTAAGCTGTTCTACTTTGTCCAAAATTTTGGCTGAAATTTTCATTGCATCGGCACCTTTTACTTTGCCAATAGAAATCGTGACAGCTGGATATTCGGATTTTGCAGTTTTAAATTTTTCATTGGTTTTTCCATATCCAAAAGATACATAACTTTTAGGTGTTGAAGGCCCATCCTGAACGGTAGCAACTTGTTTCAAATAAACCGGCATGTTTTTGTTTACCCCCACCACAAGATTTTCGACATCTTCTGTATTTGACAAAAATTGGCCTGTCGTTAACAAATACTCCTGATCGTTTTGCACAAAACTTCCGGATTGTGAACTCCCGTTATTGGCTTGGATCATTTGCATAATGCTCAAAGGATCTACACCGTTTTCAGTCATTTTATCTTTATCCAAAATCACTTTTACCTCGCGGTTTTGTCCTCCGATTTCTTTGGTGATTGCCACGTCCTTAACTTTCTCTATTTCCGAGGTCAATTCTTCGGCAATTTGGCGTAACTGAAATTCATCCTGTTTTTCGCTCCATAAGGTCAGTGCCAACATGGGTACATCGTCAATAGAACGGGTTTTTACCATTGGTTTATAAACGCCGGTTGGGAACATATTTTCATGTTTTGCCAATTCGTCGTATAATTTCACATACGAACGCTCAACATCCTGTCCCACATAAAATTGGACAATCATCATAGCCTGACCGTTCATGGCCATACTGTGTACGTGTTCAACTCCTTTGATGTTCGAGATTATTTTTTCCAATGGTTTCACTACTCGGCTTTCCACTTCTGCCGGGCTTGCTCCCGGATAACCAACCATGATGTCGGCCATAGGAACGTTAATTTGCGGTTCTTCCTCCCTTGGGATCAGAAACGAACTGTAAACCCCAATAATCATCAACGCTGCCATCAATAAGACAGTCAATTTTGAGTTGATAAAAAAATGGGCTATTCTGCCTGAAATTCCTTCTTGCATATTTTTTTTGTTTAAAGTTTTAGGTTTAAAGTTTCACGTTCTGTAGAAACTGAAAACTGTGGACTGTTTACTGAATACTGATTTTAGCTCCGTTATACAACTTTCCATCGGCCGAAATGATGTATTGCTCTCCTGCCGAAAGCCCTGACAATACTTCTGCTTCATTACCAAAAGTCTTTCCGATACGAAGCCATCTCAAAATAGCAACATTTCCTGCACCTACAGTATAAACCCCTGTCAATTGTCCTTGATGAATTAATGCTGGTTGAGGTATCAAGACTTTATCTGATGTTTGTGTCGTACTATTTTTATTGACTCCCGGAAATTGGATGTTTGCGAACATTCCAGATAAAACTGTTTTATCAGCTTCTTCCAAATTAATTTTTACCAAATATTGACCTCCGGTATTTTTGGCTGACAAACTCACTTCACTCACTTTTCCGTTCAGTGTTTTGTTTGTAGATTTAATCAAAACTTTCACCAGCATTCCGCTTGTTATCGATGCAATGTCGCTTTCGGCTACCATCGCGGTTACTTGTAGTTTTGAATTTCCTTCAACACTTACTAAAGGCATTCCTGGATTGGCCATATCTCCTTCTTTTACAAAAGTATTCGTCACAACTCCCGAAAAAGGTGCCGTGATATTGGAGTAGGCAAACTGTGCCATTACTTCGTTACGCATTTGTTTGGCACCTTCTAATCCGGCTTTTGCCATTTCATAACGGGCAGTCATATCATCCAATTCTTTTTGCGAAGCGCTTTGTTGTTTAAATAGAATCGTAAAGCGGTCGTAGTCTTTCTTGGCATTGTTGTACCCGGCAGTTGCCTGAAGGATGTTGGCATCTACTTGGGCTTTTTTGGCTTGTAAATCGGTATTGTTGATGCTCACCAAAAGCTGTCCAACAGTGACTTTTTGACCAACTTTCACGTGAAGCTTGGTCACATATCCCATCATACGGGTGCTTAGGTTAGCGCTGTTTTGGGCTTCAATTTTTCCGCTTGCCGTTATAAATGGGCTGTTGTTTTTTATGTCCGTGCCGCTTACTTTTACTGCAATTGCAGGTTCGTTAGCAATAACGTCTTTTTTCTCTCCGTTGCAGGAAGACAGCAAAACCAAAAGCGAAATCGTTAGTGTTGATTTTAAAAAGAAGTTCTTCATTATACTATTTTTAAAATTGATATTGATTCTTGTAATTGTCATTGATATTGGTTTTTATTTGGTTAAAAATTGAATATATTCTTGTGTGAATCGATATTCAAAAATGGCTTGCAGGTTTTCTAATTCCTTTTGGGACTGCAAGGTTTCGGATTGTAGTAAATCGGTTGTTTTTTCTAATCCCTGAGCAAAACGATTGCTTCTGATTTTGTAGGCTTCCTGTGCTTGTTCAAAAGCTAGTTGAGTTAGCTTTACGTTGTTTTCTGCATCCGAAAGCTGACGGACTGCTTGGTTTAGCTCCATCTGACTTTTGGCTTTATACTGCTCGGTTTCTGTTTGGGCTTTGTTGTAGTCTGCTTTTGCTTTTTCTAATTTTCCTATGGATTTGTAACCGTCAAAAACATTCCATGATAATTGCGCTCCAACCAAATATCCTTTGGCACTAGTCCCAAATAAATTGTCATCGTACATTTCATAACTTCCAAAAGCATTCAGTCTAGGAAGCAAATTCATTTTACCGGATGTTACCATTTTTTGGTAAGCTTCAGAGGATTTATCCATAGCCTGAATATCTTTTCTGTTTGTTGGTAAAACTGTATTTACACTGATAACCGAAAATTCACTTTCAAATTCTTCTGTCGGTTTGTACACTTTTTTGGATTGTTCATCATTTAAAAGAAAACCCAAATAATCCGAAGCATTTTGAACATTTGATTTGGCATACTGCAGCTGATTACTGATTTCGTTTACACGAACCTGCACATTCAATAAATCAGTTTTCTGTAACATTCCCTGCTTAAAATAGTTTTCAACCAATTTAAGATTGGCTTTGCCTGTGCTTTCGGCCTTTTGCAAAACCCTAACCGCTTTGTAAGCCAGTTGCAACTGCATAAACGCTTTGTTTACTTCGAGTTCCAGATATTCTTTGGTACGTTCGGTTTGCAAAGCAAAAGCATCCATTTTTGATTTTGCTGCCTGACGCCCGTATAAACCGTCAAGATTGATTAATGGCTGCTGCACTTCGATTTTGGTGGCAAAATTTTTAGTCCGTGAAGGATGATTTAAGACTGCCGGATTAAAATCTTCAGGACTGACAATAGCCTGATTTAATTTTGAACCAAAAGCCATCAGCGGATTTGTGGTCAGCATAGCGGTATGTGACACATTTACATTGGGAAGAAATAAGGAGTTTGACTGATGATAATCGGCCATAGCCGACTCATAATTTTTTTCAGCAATTTTGATTTGCAGATTTTTTTCGGACATTCTCTGTATCAGGTCTTTTTTTGAAATACGCAAAGTATCTTGACCGAAAGCGGTCCATGATAAGGCTAAGAGCCCGAAGAGAGTAAATATATTTTTATTTTTCATCTTTACAGTTGTTTCATTTATTTGAAGCAAAAGTAAGAGAGCGGGGAAAGGTAGTTTGTAACAATAGTTACATAGGGAACACATAAAATTTAAAAAGTCCCAAAAAGGGACTTTTACTATAAAATAGATAACTTGTTTGTGAATTAAAATTTTACAATAATTCTATAATATTTCGGTTGAGTTTTATTTTTCCTTCGTCTTCAAGCACCTTAAGCAATCTTGAAATGACCACACGTGAAGTATTGAGTTCATCAGCAATTTCTTGATGGGTAATCTGCATGATGTTTGTTTGGTTTACTTTTGCTTTTTCATTCAGATGTTTGATTAAACGCTCGTTCATATTCATAAAAGCAAGAGTATCAATCGCATTAAGCATCTCTTTCATACGGTTGGTATAGCTGTCAAAAACAAAGCTTCGCCAGCTTTTATATTTACCCAGCCATTCTTCCATTTTTTCGACAGGTAACATCAGTACAACTCCATCAGTTTCGGCCACAGCCCTGATTTCGCTTTTGGTTTTTCCCATGCAGCAGGCCATAGACATGGCACAAGTGTCTCCTTTTTCTAAAAAATATAGAAATAAGTCTCCCTGATCGGGAGCTTCCCTCAAAATTTTAATAACGCCTTCCAGTAACAAAGGCATTTTAAAAATAGTATTTCCTATTTCTATTAAAATATCCCCTTCTTTAAAGTTTTTAATTACTGCCACTGAAGTAATTTCGTCAATAAGGGTTTCTTCGAAAATATAACTGTAATGTTTTTGTATTACTGATTTTAATTCTTGCTGTGTCAATGTTTGTTAGATTTAGGGAATTATATAAAGATCGATTTTGTAACACCAAATCAAATTTTTAGCACTTTTTAAATTCAGATTTACTAAGAAAATATTGTAACGATTTATTTATCAGAAGTGTTTTTAAAACAATAAAATTATTTCTTTTATGCCTTTTTACCAAATGATTTATCAACGACTTTAATATTAATTATGGGGTTTTATAAAATTCATATTATCTTCATATAAAATATATACTAATTAGATAGAAATGGAAAAATAAACAAAAGCAATCTTATAAAAGGGGATTGGATTTGCTGAGAAAGAAGATTTTTTTTAGTTATATACAGTGCAAATTTGCTTACGGAATAGAAAGTAAAACGGTAAATAATGAGGAGTTTGAGCTTCAGTTTGTATCGTATAAAGAGTTGACCTTAACTTTGAAAAAACAGATTCAGATTAAGAGCCTGTTTAAGTTTTATTTATTGGCTCTCTTATGATGATTTTTGGTTACAACTTCGTTAAATTTTCATACAATAGCTCTGCTATTTTATAAAAATTTGCCTTGTTTCACTCAAAAATCCTCTAATAATAAATCTCAAAAATAAAATTTAAACAGGCTCTTAGATGTTAATAAATCTAAGATTTTGTTAAATTAAAGATGATTAATTTTCTTTTACTCAACATTTTCGGTACATTAAGGTGGTTTTAATGGATCAAGAACAAAGTCTGGGGAGGAAATGTCGAAAAAAAATTAGAAATTTGTCGCTCTAACAATTTGTAATGACTTCTATAGACCTTTTGAAATTTATGCTGCCTGATTTTTTAGTTGACCACTTTGAGGTAGTTTCTGCTAATGAAACTCAGGAGATATTACACCTATACTTTGAGGAAAAAGCCAAAGCCCCTAAAGAGTTTGATACACTTGAATTAGTATCAAAGGGATTTGTGGATGAAATTACCATTCAGGATTTCCCTCTACGAGGTAAGTTTGTGTATTTACATATCAAAAGACGTCGTTGGACTAATAAAACCAATGGAGAAATCCTTAAAAGAGATTGGACTTTAGTTGCTAAAGGAACCCGCATGACTCAAGAGTTTGCGGCTTTTTTAAAAGAAATCAATAGATAACAGCGCTACCGACTGTCACACCATCGGGAGATTTTTCGGGGTCAACGGAAAAAAACTTCAAAGACAGTATAAAAAACACCTGAGCTCCTTTAATACTTGGGCTCCACGAGAACATGCCCATCAGTGGATTCTTTACCCTGAAAACATAGGTACACACTTATCGATTGATGAAGTAGCTTTGTCTCAAGGAGAGCTTTACACCATTGTAACCAACAAGAAGTTCAAAGGCAAACAAGGTTGCTTAGTGGCTATTATTGCTGGAACAAAGGCAGATAAAGTCATAGAACACATCAGTAAGATTGATTATAAAAAAAGAAGTGGTGTTCAAGAGATAACACTGGACATGGCTAATTCTATGAAACTGATCTCCAAAAAATGCTTCCCAAAAGCAATACAGGTCACTGACAGATTCCATGTTCAAAAATTAGCATTGGAAGCCATGCAAGAAATCAGAATCAAACATCGCTGGGAAGCTATGGATCTTGAGAATCAATTGATAATGCAAGCCAAAAAAGAGAATAAAACATATATACAGGAGCTCTTGCCTAATGGAGATTCCTTAAAACAACTTATAGCCAGAAGCAGATATGTACTTTATAAATCTCGCGAAAAATGGACTGAGCACCAAAATGAGAGAGCGCAATTGTTATTTGAGTTATATCCAGATATAAAGAAAGCTTACGGTTTGAGTCAACAACTTCGAGGTATTTACAATAATAACAACGACAAGCACGTTGCCATGACCAAACTAGCACATTGGTACAGGAATGTAGAAGAATCAGGGTTTAAAAACTTTAATATATTACTCAATACAGTAACTATTAACTATCAGACAATTTTAAACTACTTTGATAACAGGAGTACCAATGCTTCTGCAGAATCTTTTAATGCTAAAATAAAAGCATTTAGAAGTCAGTTTAGAGGTGTAAGAAAGATAGATTTCTTTCTATTCAGATTATCTAATATTTTTGCCTAATCCCCAACTTTTGCTCCTGATCCGTTTTAATCAAGTAATGTTAACTCTACAGATTTACACCGCTTGCTTTTTCGATGTAAATGATGGTTAAAACGTTCCGGAAAGGCCAAAAAAAAGCTAAAACGAAAGTTTTAGCTTTTTTTAAGAGTGACCTCGACTGGATTCAAACCAGTAACCTTCTGAGCCGTAATCAGATGCGCTATTCAGTTGCGCCACGAGGCCATTTGCTTACTTGTTTATTCAACTTGTTTGCGGGTGCAAATATAGGAATAAATATGTATCTTGCAAGTATGAATCTGCATAAAAAATAAAAAAAATGAGCTTAAAAAAATATATACGTGATATTCAAGACTTTCCAAAAGAAGGAATTGTGTTTAAAGATATAACTCCGCTGTTAATTGATCCAAAAGCGCGGAAAGAATGCCTAGAATTAATGGTTTCATCAGTAAAAGATAAAAAAATTGATAAGGTAATTGGTGTTGAAAGCCGTGGTTTTTTCTTCGGGATGCTTTTAGCAGAGGAACTAAATGCAGGTTTTGTTCCGGTAAGGAAGCCTAATAAATTGCCTTTTGATACTATTTCTGCTTCTTATGATTTAGAGTATGGCACCGACACACTTGAAATTCATACTGATGCTATTCAAAAAGGAGATCGAATTCTTATTCACGACGACGTTTTGGCCACTGGCGGAACTGCAAAAGCGGTCTGCGAACTGGTAGAACAGCTTGGAGGCATTATTGTGCAGTGTAATTTCCTGATGGAACTCACTTTCTTGAACGGAAGGGAAAAGATAGCCGGAAACGAGATTTTTGCTGCTATGAAGTATTGATTGTTTAAAGTTGTTCAATTTGTGTTTAAGGTTATTTTAGCAGTATTTTTTAATAACTCTAAACCTTAAACTTTTAAACCATTTTAAACTAACCAAAATCTTCAGTGAAGAGCTCTCGTGGTTACATAATATCGATACCCAATAATAGCCATTTGCCATTTTTTGGCTTTGGATATATCGAGTCTCTGCTTGGTGAAGCTTGGTAAAATAAGTTTGTTGATTTTGGCTAGAATTTTAAACATAGTTTTTTTTCAAAGGTATAAAAAAAGACGGTCTTGATGAATGACCGTCTTTCTGCTGTTTTCTATTTTAGAAAAACTATTATTTTTTTTCTTTCTCTATTTTTGATGTGTATTCTTCCATTTGTTTGTCAAAAACTTTCATTTTCTCATTGAAAACTTCCATTTCTTTATTGAAAGGTTCCATTTGTTTGTCAAATTCTGCCATTTGTTTATCGAAGGCTTCCATTTGTGGTTCGATTTTTTTCATTTTGGCGTCAAATTCATCCATTTGTTTTTCAAATTCTTTCCATGCTTTTTTGTCACCATGAATAGGATCACCTTTTGGAGCTCTTGGTGCTTTTGGCATTACCGGAGGAACAGGATGTTTAAATTTCATGACTGGAGGAGTAGGAGGGGCAGGGGGAACTGGCATATTTTTTTCTTGATAATACGTTCCGTTTTTTGTGGTAATCCTCATTCCTTTTTTTCCAAAATTATTAGTGACATCTATTCTGTCAATAGAACCTTGATCTAATTGATCTAATTCATTTTGAGAGACTTTTTTTCCATTGATGTAAATCTCATCCATGTCACCAATTTTGTGATAGTCTTTTGTAATTATTCGGATCTCTTTTTTTTCATCGTTTTTGATGACATTTACAGTAGCTATTTCATTTGGATCTAACGCATCCATTGCAGCTTTTTCTGATTTTTTCTCATTAATATAAATTTGAGTGTCGGCTGGAATTGGTGCATTAGGAGCCACAATTTTACTTGTTGAAACTACTTTGTCTATTGATTTATCGTCTTCTTCAATAAAATTGATATTTAATTTTCCGTTTGAATCTTTGGTTATAACTATTCCAAATGGTTTGATAGCTTCGGAACTGTTTACATTTCTGTTATTAGAAATTTCATTGCCTTTTTTTAATTCAACAGTTATTGCTGTCAGTTCATTGTCTGCATTTCTTTTTGTATTCGAAAAAAGAACGCTTACACCGTAATTTTTGGAGATTGTTGCGGCTTTTTCTTTTAATTCGGTTTCAGTTGTGTTTTTGGTGATTTTATAAATATCAACATCCTCGGAGGCTGCTTGCGCTGCTTTTGGAGTCACATTTTTCTCCTTTGCAATAACTTCCATTTGGAATAAAAACACAAAGGCAATTAAAGCCGGAAGTATAAGTACGTACTTCCAGGAATTCGATTTTTTTGATTGATTTTTGTTTAACATAACGATTCGTTTTTTGATTAATGATTGATAAAAATGATTGGTAAGCACAACACCATTTTCATGGGCTGTTATTTTTAAAAGCGTCAATTGATACGCTTTTTTGTCGGAAATATTTTTAGACGCTTCGCAGTCAGCGATGAATTCCAAGTTTTGCAGAATGGCTTTTTTGTACAGCCACATAAAAGGATTGAACCAAAACAGAATGCAGAAGAAACGCGTGATTAAAACGTCTATCGTGTGGTACTGCTCACTATGTACTTTTTCGTGTTCCAGAATACTTTCCATTTCGGCTTTGCTGTACAGTGATGAGTTGTAAACAATGGTGTTGAAATAGGAAAACGGAGCAATATTTTCTTTTAGGTCAATGAATTTATGGTCTGCCTGCTGATGCGGAGTTTTACTTTTTAAAACACGATTTAGGTTATAAAAGTCCAATGCAAACTGAACTAGAAACAATGCTATTCCAATTGTATAAGCAATTGCGAGAACGAGATACCAGTTGATTTCAAAACTTTCTTTCTGAGCCGGTCTCATTGGAAGTCTGGACCAATCAAAATTGGCTGGCGTTGGCTCAACCCAGACAATAGTGGTGAAAACTATCCACGGCAAAATTAACGACGTGAACAATCCTGCCAAAAGATACCAGCGGTTTGCTGTAAAAAAAGTCTCTTTTCGCAGCAGGAAATGGTAAGCGATATAGAATAGTGCTATCAGCCCGCTTGATTTTACAATATATAGGAATAGTGTTTCCATAGGGTTATTGTTTTTGCTCGATCATAGATAGGATTTCTCGTAATTCGGCTGCCGAGATTTTCTCTTCTTTAGCAAAAAAGGAGACCATGTTTTTGTAAGAGCTGTTAAAATAATTATCGATTGCCGTACTCATAAAGCCTTTGCGGTAATCCTCAAGGCTTACAATTGGGAAATATTGATGGGTATTTCCAAAGGCATTGTGATTGACATATCCTTTTTCTTCCAGATTGCGGATTATCGTAGACAGCGTATTGTAATGAGGCTGATCTTCGGTGATTTCGGCCATTACTTCTTTTACAAAAGCTTTTTTGAGCTTCCATAAAATATGCATGATTTCTTCTTCTTTGTTCGTTAATTTTTGCATGATGATTTAATTTGAAGCAAACATACAACTATATTTATAGTTGTCAAACTATAAATATAGTTATTTAACTAAAATTTTAGTTTTTTATTGTTTTTACTGGAATCACGTTGATTATCGACAGAAAATTAGAATAATTTAAATTACCGAACTGTGTTTCAAAAAATATCTTTAGAAGTAGAACTGCTGTTTTTTTGCGTGAGGGGATAGAAGTCAATGCCAGTATATTAAAAGGTTTTTGATTTCAGATTTTTATGCTGATGAAATAGAAAGGCTGCTATTTTTCAAGAACTCATACATCTAAAATCAAAAATCGTTAATCAGAATTCTTCAATCAAATCATCGTTTAATCCTTAACTTAATGAGTTCATGCTCTGATGATTATTTTTTTTCGCTGCGTATCATTTTATTGAGCCAAAAACAGCAAAGTAGCGATAGCGCTCCCAAGGTTCCCATTACAAACCAATTGACCTGATAGTTATAATGTGCAATGATTTCCAGACCCGTTTTGGAACTGACAATATGTGCCAGACTGAAGCTCATGGTATAATAACCCATATATTTTCCTTCCTGGCCTTTTGGCGCGCGGTTGAGAGCAACTGCATTGACAAATGGAAACGAAAATATTTCTCCAAATGTGAGCAGGATGATACTGATTATCAAAATGCTAACCCAAGAATCGAGCAGCAAAATGTAATAGCCAAGAGTAATGAATAAAGAACCTATTGCAATGCTTTTGATTTTATTAGTTTTTCTTCTTTCCAGGGTACTTACGATGGGCATTTCTAATAGAAAAACTAATAATCCGTTGATGGAAAGCAGTATTCCGGTCTGAAATTCGGTCAGTCCGAATTTTTCATTGTGATATAATGGCAAAGTCGAGAATATTTGAAGGAAAACCATAAAGGTTACAAAGCTGATAAAGAGCAGTAACCAAAAAGGCTTGTCTTTAAAAATTGATTTTGATGCGCTTGTTACTACATTATCTTCAGCAATTGCTGGGATTTTCTTTTTCTCTTTGATACAGAAAGCAAATATCAATATAGCAATTATACACGTACTTCCGTCAACCCAAAACAGCCCTTGATAACCCATTCCTATGATAATCAATCCTCCTAAAGCAGGACCGGCAGTAAATCCGAGATTCACCGCCAAACGTACTAAAGAAAGTGCACGAACCCGGTTTTCGGGTTTTGCATATACGCTTAGCGATACAAACATTGCAGGGCGAAACATGTCAGAAATTGCCATAATAATAAACATCCCAAAGCATAATCCCCAGAACGTTGTGATGTACTGCAGCAGAATAAATAAAATTCCACTAGTAAAAAGGCTGAAAATCATTATTTTATAAAAACCAATTTTATCACTCAATTTACCCCCGATCCAAGAACCCAGCATAGAACCCAAACCAAATGCGACCATTATCCAGCCCACTTCACCATAAGTGAAATTCAAATCTTCTTTCAAATATTTGGATAAAAAAGGCAGCACCATAGTACCGGCTCTATTGATAAAAGTGATTAACGTCAGTATCCAGACTTCGCGCGAGAAGCCTTTGAAATTATTGACATATCGGCCTAAAGCAGTTTTTAGCATCTTAAAATTTGAGTTTTTTCAAAGATAAACCTTATATAATTAACCGCAAAGAGCACAATGTAGATCATCTGACTTTGTATTTATTCCGGTTTGTTTGCACGGCATTCGCTTTTAAAAGTCTCTGACACGAATTACACTAATTTGCACGAATTAAGATTACTATTTAAATACACAAAATATTCGAAACTGTAAAAAATTTGTAAAATTTGGTTTCAATTTTGATAAGAATTAGGGTTTATTTTTTTTAAATGCGACTGCCGTGGTTCGTTTGTGCTTAATTTTTTTAGGTATATTATTTTAAACTATTTTTGTCTAAAATTTAAAATTATGAGAGCAGTATTGACTTTGGTGTTATTGGCACTGTGTACTTTTGGTTTTGGCCAAGAAAAATTTGACGTGACGGCTGTCCAGAAATTTCAGAAAGAACTAAATACCGAATATGCTGATGCAAAGACAAGTCCATTGAATACTGAGGATTTGGCAAAATTCAAGTCCTTGGATTTTTATCCAATAAATGAAAAAGCTTTTGTAGTCGCTAAATTTATCCGTACCAAAGACGAAAAACCTTTTAAAATGCCTGCTTCCGGTTCAATAAAACAGATTTATGTGAAATACGGCGAAGCTCATTTTGTAATGGACGGAAAAGAACTGAAACTGAATATTTACCGCAATATTGAACTTTCTAAAAGAGAAGAATATAAAGACCACCTGTTTTTACCTTTTTCCGATTTGACTTCGGGTAAAGAGAGTTACATAGGCGGGAAATACATTGATTTGAAAATTCCGGCAGGAAATACAATTGTGATCGATTTTAATCTTTCGTACAACCCGTATTGTGCTTACAGTCACAATTATTCCTGTCCAAAAGTCCCGCTTGAAAACGATTTGGCTATCGAAATAAAAGCTGGTGTAAAAAAGTTTCACAATTAATGGAGTTTTTTAATCTCCATACACACAAATTCACAAACCAAAATTCGGTTCTGGAACTCGTGAACCAATATCCGCAGGAATTTGATGCTTCGATTCCATGTTATTCCATTGGAATTCATCCTTGGTATATCAGTCAGGAAAGATTAAAGACTGACTTGGAGCTGATTGAAAGTAAATTGGGAGATTTAAATTGTCTCGCAGTTGGCGAATGCGGATTAGACAAACGAATCGATAAACCTTTGGATTTACAGCAAATGGTTTTTGAAAAGCAGCTGCTCTTGGCACAAAAATTTAATAAGCCGGTTGTGATTCATTGTGTGGCCGCTTTTCAGGAAATAATTGCCATAAAGAAAAAAATGAGAATTACCGTTCCAATGATAATTCACGGTTTCTCAAAAAATGAACAAGTTGCCAAGGAACTTATCGATAACGGATTTTATCTTTCGTTTGGAAAGTTTTTATTGCAAAATCCAAAACTCGAAACTGTTTTTCAAAGTATTCCCAATGACCGTTTTTTTCTGGAAACTGATACAGTGGAGCAAGGAATCGAAGAAGTATATTCTTTGGCCTCCCGATATAAAAATTGGACTTTGGATGAGCTTAAACAACAAATAAACAGTACTTTTGCAGCGGTTTTTTAGATATTATAGTTTTTGGTTTATAGTTGTTGAATATTATTTTAAACAATTAAATAAACAAATTGCCAAAATCAATAAACCACAAAGAATAAACTAAGAATAATTAAACAAAAAAATATGGCAGAGTGGACAGAAAGAGCCGAACTATTATTTAAAAAAGAAGGATTACACAATTTAAAAAACGCACACGTTTTAGTCGTAGGACTTGGCGGAGTGGGATCTTTTGCTGCTGAATTTTTGGCAAGGGCAGGAGTAGGGACGATGACTATTGTAGACGGAGATGTGGTGGATATTACCAATATAAACAGACAATTACCAGCTTTGCATTCTACTGTGGGACAGCCAAAAGTAGATGTTGTAGGCGACCGATTAATGGATATAAATCCAGAGTTGAATTTAATTCGAGTGAAAGAATTTCTTTCTCCTGAGCGTGCTTACGAGATTGTGACCAAAGAGTATGATTATGCTTTGGACTGTATTGACAGTATCACTCCAAAACTGAATCTGATTGTGGGGGCAAAGAAAAAAGGCGTGAAAATTGTTTCAAACATGGGTGCCGGAGGGAAAATGATCGCAAGTAAAGTAGTTGTGAAAGACATTGGCAAAACGGATGTATGTCCGCTGGCAAAAGTGGTTCGTAAGCGTCTCAAAAAAATGGGTGTGAGCAAAGGAGTAAAAGCCGTTTTTTCTCTTGAAAAGCCAGATGAAAGCAGTGTAAAAAGAACAGATGGAACCAATTTTAAAAAATCTTTTTACGGAACCAACAGCTATATGCCGGGATTATTTGGCCTGCACGCAGCCGAAACCGTGATCCGATATTTGCTTAAAAAAGAATAAATGGTTTTTTATGATACAAACAGTAATTTTTGATATGGATGGCGTAATTGTAGATACCGAACTGGTGCACCGTTATGCTTATTACAAACAATTTGGAGAACTTGGGATTGAAGTTCCAGAGGAGATGTACACTTCATTTACAGGGCTGTCAACCCGCAATACTTTTCAGAAATTAAAAGATCATTATCAGTTAGAACAGGAAGTTGAAGATTTGATTTTGAGAAAGAGATCTATTTTTAATGATGCTTTCGACAGTAAAGAAGATTTAGCTTTGCTGGATGGTGTAGAAGATTTAATTAAAGACTTTTATCAAAACGGAATGCAGCTTATTGTGGCTTCATCGGCATCAAAGGTAACTATAGACAGGGTTTTTAAACGTTTTAATCTGCACCAGTATTTTACGCATATTGTAAGCGGAGAAGATTTTCCAAATTCCAAACCGCATCCTGCAATTTTCCTGCACGCAGCTTCTTTGTCAACTGCTCCAAAAGAAAACTGCATAGTTATTGAAGACAGTACTAATGGAGTAAAAGCGGCAAAAGCAGCCGATATTTTTTGCGTTGGTTACAATAGCTTTCATTCTAAAGACCAGGATTTAACTTTGGCAGACGTAGTAGTAAACCATTTTGATGAGCTGAACTTTGAGATAGTTTCAAACTATTGATTCCATTCCGTTTAATCTGAAGAGCAAGCGAGTTTTTATTCTGTGCTTTTTGGATTAAAAAAGTAACAATAGTTGTTCCTGTATTGATGATGAGCTGCCAAGTTTCACTATAATCAAAAACAGGACCGGTAAGCCCCAAATCAATACAGCCAAAAATACTGCTGTGCTTCCCATTGCTTTTGATGCTGCAGTGGCAAATGAATCAAATTTACTGATAACCGGATTTGTTTTATGTTTTTTCAAAAGCTTATAAAATTCTTATATTTTGAAATTTTACCTGCATTATTTTTGGCTTGGATTAAGTTTAATTTTTGATAAAACTGCAATGAAATGGTTTTTGAATTAAGGAAATATTAACATCATTGATTTCTCGAATTTGTAAATTTGAAAAAAAACAAAAAAAACACATATGAAAAAGATTCTTATTGCTTTCGCTTTTATAGCAGCGCCATTAATAGCTGGGGCTCAGTTAAAAACGCCTCAAGCCAGTCCAAAAGCTACGGTTTTTCAAACTGTTGGGTTGACAGATGTAGAAATTGTGTATTGCAGACCTGCAGCCAGAGGAAGAGCTGTTTTTGGTAATCTGGTTCCTTTTGGAAAAGTCTGGAGAACTGGAGCTAATGAAAATACTACAATCTCTTTTAGTGAAGATGTTGTAATTGATGGTAAAACATTACCAAAAGGGAAATATGCTTTGTATACTATTCCAAAAATTGAAAGCTGGGAAGTGATTTTCTATTCAACCACAAACAATTGGGGAAATCCTGAAGTATGGAATGAAGCGAATGTTGTATTGAGAACAACTGTAAAGGAAGAAGCATTATCAAAACCAGTTGAATCTTTCACAATAGGAATTGGAAATATAACTGCTGATGCAGCTGATTTAGACATGGCTTGGGAAAATTCGTCAGTTTCAATGAAATTTATTGTTCCTACGCAAAAGGAAGTATTGGCAAATATCGAAAAAGTATTGGCAGGTCCAACATCTGCTGATTATTTTTCGGCGGCTCAGTATCTTTATCAATCTAATGGTGATAATGCAAAAGCATCAGCTTACATGGACAAGGCGATGGAAATGAGTACGGAGAAACCTTATTGGTACACTCGTTTAAAATCATTAATTCAAGCTAGAGCTGGTGATAAAAAGGGAGCAATTGAAACTGCAAATCTTTCACTTACAGCTGCAGAAACGGCCAAGAATCAGGATTATGTAAAAATGAACAGAGAAAGTATTGCTGAGTGGAGTAAAAAGTAAATGCGGATTAGTAAAACCGGATTGTCTTTTTAAACAAAAAAATCCTGATTCATAAATAAATGTGAATCAGGATTTTTTTTAATCATTACAGTATAAATGATTTTTATGAATCTATATTTTGTGTTAATTCATTTTGCTCTTCATCTTTAAATATCGTCACTTGGAATAAATAAGACAATATGATAGTGAGTAAAGCTCCAATAAAATTCAGCCACAGATAGCCTAGTTTTTCGGCTCCGCTAGGGTAAATAAAGTTGGTAAAATAGTATATGATAAAAATAGCTGCCTGACTGATTACTGCACTATAAAAGATAGATTTTCCGCGTATTTTTTGAAGGTAAAAACCAACAAGGAAAATCCCCAGAACAGTTCCGTAAAAAATTGAACCAATAATATTTACCAGCTGAATTAAGTTTTCAAAAAGCGTAGCAATACAGGCAAATCCTATTGCAATAATTCCCCACATAAGAGTGAAGAGTTTTGAGATATTCAGATAATGCTTTTCACTTTTTTCTGTTTTAACATTGCGTTTGTAAATATCTATGGCTGTAGTAGAAGCTAATGCATTAAGTCCAGAAGCTGTAGAAGACATAGCTGCCGAAATAATCACAGCCAGCAGTAAGCCAATAAGTCCTTTTGGTAAATAGTGAAGAATAAAATAGAAAAAAACATAATCCTTATCGTTGGTTTCGGCTTTGTCATCAGCTTTGGAAATAATTTCCCGGGCTTGTGTTCTTAATTCCTTTTCTTTGAGTGCCAGATCGACTAATTCTTTTCGAAGAGCAGGATTGTCATAATCCTGATTAAGCTGGTCAATGTACAGCAGATTGACTACTTTTTCATCTTCGCACAGCTTATCCAAATCTTTTTGGAGGTTTTGATATTCTTCTTTGTATTTTGAATTTTCAACGGTAATTTTATTGTTTGGATTAAAGTTTAAAGGAGTTCCGTTAAACTGGAAAAAGATAAAAACCATAACGCCGGTAAGCAGAATCAAAAACTGCATTGGTACTTTTAAAAGCCCGTTCATTATTAATCCCATTTGGCTTTCACGTACTGACTTCCCTGATAAGTAGCGTCCTACCTGTGACTGATCTGTCCCAAAATAGGCTAATGCCAAAAAGAATCCGCCAGTGATTCCGCTCCAAAATGTATACTTTTCATCCAAGTCAAAGGAGAAGTTTACAATATTCATTTTTTGATTGGCACCGGCAATATGCAGGGCATTGTCAAAAGTCATATCATTAGGCAAATAATCCAGAATTAGAAAAAATGTAATCACCATCCCAGCCAAAATAACAAACATTTGCTGCTTTTGAGTAACATTTACCGCTTTTGTTCCTCCTGAAAAAGTATAAATAATAACCAGAATACCAATAACGATATTCATATACGTAAGATCCCATCCTAATAAAGCTGATAAAATGATAGAAGGGGCATAAATAGTAATACCGGTTCCTAAACCTCTCTGCACCAAAAACAAAATAGCTGCCAATGAACGCGTTTTAAGGTCAAATCTTTTCTCTAAATATTCATAAGCAGTATAGACTTTATATTTGTGATAAATAGGTATAAAAGTAACGCAGATTACAATCATTGCGATTGGTAATCCAAAGTAGAACTGCACAAATCCCATACCGTCATGATAGGCTTGTCCGGGAGTTGAAAGAAATGTAATGGCACTCGCTTGGGTTGCCATCACAGAAAGACCAACGGTAAACCAAGGCGTTTCGTTGTTGCCAAGAATATATTCCTCTACATTTTTGCTTCCTCGGGTTTTCCAGGCACCATAAATTACTATAAATAAAAGTGTTACTATCAGTACAATCCAGTCAAATAATTGCATAGGTTAAGAGTATAATTTCATAATTAGATAGAAAATAATAATAAACAAAGCGTTGGCAATCAGAACCAATGTGTAGCTTTTTGACCAGATTTTGGGATCTTTTGAGTCCATGTTATTGTTTTATTTTTTGGTTTGGAATATTTACTGAAGGTTTTGTCGAAATTAAATTAGACAGTAATTTATAAGCTCCGGGAACACCTTCGGGTAATTCTCTAAAAAAGCTTAGGCCTGTGTAAATATAATTTCCTTTTCCGTAAGGCGCAATTAACAATGCCCCATTCAATGCACTTTCTCCCTTATCATTTGACGAAAGTATCGGTGTGAAATTTTTATCAAATTCTTTCGGATAATACAAACCTTGTTCCTGCGTCCAGCCTTTGAAGTCATTTTGAGTAATCGTATTGGGATAATTCAAAGCAGGATGATTCGGTTTCAAAAATCGAACTTCAGCATTCTCTTCAGTAACTCTGTCATTTGAAACTTTTAATGGATAAGGCGCAATGTTTGGAGTAACCAAAGCTCCAGTGGTATTATATTGAACGACCATTGTTTTACCGCTTTTTACAAAATCGAACAAAATATCTTGTTTATTTGCTAATGCTTTAACGGTATTGTACGCACGTACCCCAGTCATGACAACATCAAATGATTCCAGTTTTTCGGGAGTTATTTCTTCGGGTTTTACTATTGTTACTTTGTATCCCATTTGTGACAAACTCTGAGGAACTTCATCTCCAGCCCCCATGATGTAGGCAATTCTCTCCTGATTGGTTTTCAAATCCATTCGGATGCATTTTACCTCAGATGTTTTTAAAACCTGCTGCTTGGTAATATGGTCATAATTAATTATAATCTGCTCTTTGTCGTAAGGTTTTCCGTCAATAACTGCAATACTTTTGGCTGTAACTTCGCCCACTTGTACAGGAGGAGTGACTTCAAAATATACCGTTTGTTCTGTTCCTTTTTTGTCTAATTGAAACGGAATAGACTCAGGAGAAATTATCCATTCTTTTGGTAAATCCAATTTTAAAGTTCCCTTTACTGCATCTTTACCTGATTTTAAAGTTATGCCTATATACTTTGGTTTTGTATTAGGAAAAAGCAGCACTTTATCCTGAATAGTAGTTGTTATTTCTGGAACAATATCTAAGAAGTTATAGATTTCACCCTTAACATTATCATTGTATTTATAAACAGCTGTTCTCTCAAAAGGGATTTCTACACCATTAATTTTTACATTAAAAACAACTTTGACTTCTCGTATGATATCAGGAATTCCAATGTTCTTTTGATCTTCTACAGTGTAAAGACCAACTGTTCCTTTTTCTTTCAGCCAATAAGGCTGTGTGTAATTTATTGATTGAGGTAATTGTAAATCCACCGAGGTGTTTTGAAGTATATTGTTTTTCAATGGAGTATTCAAAACAGTAGTTTTTTGTTCAGGCAGCGTGGTAACACTTATCAGCTGTATGTCGGAAGGGCTTCGGTTAATGGCTTCCAGCTTAAGTGTTACGATACTTCCGGGAGTTGCTTCCTGAGTGTTTGAAACAGCTTCCAGAAACAAGCCGGAGCAGTCTGCAATTATTTTTTTTATTTCTTCAGATTTAACTGTTTTCCAGTGGTTTTCGTCTAATGACTGAATCATGGCATAGGCTTTTAATAAATTCGGAATACTGGCAGACGGGTTTTTAAAATCATACTGATTGGCAATAATGTTAATTAGTTCGCCAATAGTTTTTCCGTCTTTTACACGATTCCAGCTTGTATCTATGCCTTCGAAAATGGAGGTTTTGTTCTGTAAAGGTTCTCCTTTTAGATATTCCAGATATTCGGTGCTTTCACCTCGGGATCCAGTAGATCCAAATCCTTGGGATTTATGACTGCTGCGGCTCAAAGCGGCTATTTCTTGATTCGATTTTCCTAAGGTTGGGTAATACGAACCTGTTTGTATCGCCATCAAATTGGTTTTATCTGCCGAATCAAATTTTTCTTTGCTGCCATAAAACCACCAGTTGGTATTAAAAAAAACTCTTTTAGGCTGCCAAGGTTTTTCGAGCTGCAGCTGTTCTGGAAAAGCTGCAGGATTATTGGCAAGATCAAATCCTTCAACGCTCAGCATCGCTGATGAAGTGTGATGCCCGTGTGTAGTACCTGGCGATCTGTGATCAAATCGATTGATGATTACATCGGGCTGAAATTTTCTGATAACCCAGACCAAATCGGCTAATACTTTTTCTTTATCCCAAATCTGAAGTGTCTCATCTGGATTTTTAGAATAGCCAAAATCATTGGCTCTTGAAAAAAACTGTTCTCCGTTATCAATTTTTCTAGCCTCAAGAAGTTCCTGTGTTCTAATGACACCTAATAATTCACGCAGTTGAGGACCAATTAAATTTTGGCCTCCATCTCCTCTGGTCAAGGATAAGTAACCAGTTCTGGCATGGATATTATTAGCCATATAGGATATTAAATGTGTGTTTTCATCATCGGGATGAGCTGCAATATAAAGTACAGTTCCCAGAAAATTAAGTTTCTGAATTTCATTGTATATCTCTGCAGAACTTGGTTTTTGAGGTTTTTGTGCGTTTGTTAATTGTATTGAAAGGAAAAAAAGCAAAAATGATTTAAAAAAAAGCTTTCGCATATAACAGGTTTATTGTTTTAAAATAAAATGGATTAGTTCAACTTCAAAAATACTAATTTAAAAATGGGAATATTTGTATATTACTCCAAAAGTTATGTTAATGTTTAATATTTTGTAAATTGTTTTTCAGGAATAATTACTATATATTTCATTAAATACTTAAAAAATAATATTGATTTATGTTAATTAATTAAAATTAGAATGCTAAATTTGAGAATATTGTGAAATGATTTTTTAGAATTAATTTCAGACAGTTTCTTTAATTTATAATTAATCTGCAGTTCCAAATGAATATACAATACACGGAGGATATTTTGAAGAACAGTTTCGAAAAAGCTGTCATTAAACAGCATGATGATTATGAGGGAGAGGTTGTTGCCACATTAATCCGAAAGCTGTGCTTAACGGGTTCAGTTAAAGCTGTTTTATGTATTCATGGTTTCAATGATTACTTTTTTCAGGAAGTTATTGCCGATGAATTTTTAAAGAAAGGCTATAATTTTTACGCTTTGGATTTAAGAAAATACGGCCGGTCTATACTGCGGCATCAAAAATCTAATAATGTTAGACAGTTGTCAGAGTATTATGAAGATATTGACCAGGCTTTAAGTATAATAAGGGAGGAAGGTAATAATGAAACAGTGCTTTATGGACATTCTGCCGGAGGTCTCATTATTACTTTATATGCAGCAGACCGAAAGAATGACGCTCTTTTTGATGTACTGATCTGCAACAGCCCTTTTTATGATTTTAATGTCCCTTGGATTCAGAAGATACTTGTTGTTCCATTACTTTCATTATTAGGAAGATTAAGTCCCAATTTGGCTTTGCCAATTAGTTTTTCAAAGTTTTATGGCAAAAGCCTGCATAAAAACGATTATGGTGAATGGGATTATAGTCTGCAGTGGAAACCTCATGCCGCTCCGTCTATTAATGCAGGATGGGTAAATGCGATACATCAGGGGCATCTGAAGATTGCAAAAGGAATTTCGGTATCAAAACCAATTTTGATATTGCATTCATCACATTCGGTTTATCTTTCAAAATGGAATGAAGCTATATTTGAGGGTGATGCAATTTTGAACGTAAATGATATTATTAAAAAAGCCAAATTAATTGACTCTCCGCATAAAGAAGTTATTGGTTTTTCAGGTGGCATGCACGATTTGATACTGTCCAGAAAGCCTGTAAGAGATATTGTCTTTAATGCTGTTTTCGTGTGGCTGAGTGATGAAGAATCCAGCAGTCAAAATGTAAACCCAAAGTCTAAATCTACAAGCTTTAGCTAAAGACTGTTAGATAGAATTTTGAATAAAAAAAGCCGCAACTGGTAAATTGTTGCGGCTTTAGAAAGTGTAGAAACAGGTTTAATGTTTGTGTCCTTTTCCTTTACCATTTCCTCCGTGGTTGCCATTATGATTACCATTATCATGATGTTCATGGCGGTCATGATCTTCATAATGCACTTGATAAGGACCTCTCATTTTTTGAGGCTTTCCTTTGTACCCTTTGTAATATCTCACTTTGTGAGTGTCATAATAGGCATAGGGAGTACGGCCATGATAATCGGTCAAAACTACTTTGTAACCATGGTATAAATCATATCCTCTGCAATAGGAAGGTAAATACCTGGAGCGGATCCATTTTCCGTTTCCATAATAAATATACTGAGTCGCACGAATGTCATAATAAACCTGAATATCGGGCAGGTAGTAATATTCAGCTTCATCGTAACCTACAGGTCCCCAAACAGGAGGTGTTCCTATATGTACATTTACGTTTGGAGTTCCTATGTTTACATCGACTGAAACCTGAGCCTGCGTTTTGTGCACGCCAAAAAACAGGAGACCTATAATAACTAATTTAATTGTTTTCATTGTGTTTAAATTTAGATTAGTAAATAAATTTAGCTGATTAATCGATGTATTCATCATTAGAATGCAGCGGTTTTTTAATTATCGAAATTCCTTTTTGAAAGAACAGGTTATTTGGATAAATAACAATTTCTCCTTCTTTAGAACGTATTGTTACATGAAAAGCTCCAATATCTTCAATCTCTCCTTCCACCAGATAATCTTTGTCATGGATTAATATAACATCTCCAATTTTGAAGGGAAATGAAAAAAACAAAATTATTCCCGATGTAATATTGCTCAAAATTGACCATTGTGCAAACATTGCGACCCCAATCACCGTGGCAATAGACGAAAGCGTGATAAAAATATCTTTGGCCTGAACTCCCCAAATTAATATCAGGGTAATTAATGCCATGATAGTAATAAGGATGTTGATATATTTGATGACTAAATTTGTTCTTCTTTCAATAATCTGGCTTGTCTTGGCATATCTTCTCACTAATTTTGATACTAGTGTTCGAGATAAAATAACTATTATCAGCAATACTCCTGTGCTGATCTGCTCTTTCAGATATTGATCAAAAAAAATCATTTATTTTTTTCAGTTATTTATAAATTATTTAAATATTCATATACTTTATCTGTCGGCATTCCCATAACATTTGCATAGGAACCTTCTATTTTTGAAACTCCAATAAAACCAATCCATTCCTGAATTCCATAAGCTCCAGCTTTATCATAAGGTTTGTAATTTTCCAAATAATAAAGTATCGCTTGGTCACTTAACGCATTAAAGGTCACTTTTGTTGTTTCGGTGATCAAATTAAAAGATAAATTTGTCTTAAAACATACCGAAGTGATGACTTCGTGAGTGGTATTTGATAATGACTTCAATATTTCAAATGCATTCTGATGATCCTTCGGTTTTCCTAAAGCACAATTATTGTGCCAGACAATAGTGTCACTGGTAATCAATATGTCATTTTGCTGTAATTCTCCTTCAAAAGCGTTGGCTTTCAGCAAAGAAAGATAATTAGTGATTTCTTCAGCTTTTAATTCTGGCGGGAAAATTTCTTCAATTTCTTTTAGCCTAATTTCAAAATCTAAATCCAGATCTTTAAAAAACTGCTGTCTCCTCGGTGAACCCGAAGCTAAAATAAGTTTATAGTTTTTTAGTTTTTCTTTAAGCATGATGATGGTGAAGAATATTATAAGTGACAACGGCAATCGAAAAACAGCCAAATAAAATGATTAGTTTCAAAATAGTACTCAGCTGATGATAATCTTTTTTCTTTTTTGCATGATCTATTTTTATAGTAAAATAAATTAAAGGAGAGACTATACATGTCAAGGAATATAATGTAGCCAAATGCAGATCATTAGGTAAAAAGTAATTTTTGATGTAGTAAGTAATCATGATCAAAGGAATCAGACTTAATACAAAGACAATCTTTGATGTACGTTTCAAGCCGAGAATGACAGGTAATGTATTCATTCCTTGTTTGTGATCCCCGCTGATATCTTCCATGTCTTTAACAATCTCCCTGATAAAATTAATTACAAATGCAAATACTGCATAATCCATAAGTATCGAAAACAGCTCGGCCATTTCGATTTTATTTTCTGGATTGATAACTGGCAGAAGATCGAAAATTCCAATGATTATTACACTAAATGCCAATAAAAAAGCCACAACAAAGTTGCCGATGAGCAGCATTTGTTTTAAGCTTGTGGCATACAGATATAAGGTAGCCGAAATAATAATAAAGATAGATGCGAACCCAGGTTTTGCAATTACATTTGATAGATAAAAACCAATACCAACACCCAGTACAGTGACAAAAAAATAAATATTATAGGCACTGGCTTCGGATATGCTTTTGCCGACAACAACTTTTTTTGGCTTGTTGTAGTTGTCCGTTGCCTGATCCATGATGTTATTTATCACATAGCCTCCAGCAGCAATCATGACTGTTGCCAATACTAATAATAGATACTGCCAATCAGTTAGTGCCAAAGTGATATTTTGGAAATTTAAAAATCCGTATCTAAAAAGCAGCTGCATCAGAGCAAGCATTAGTAAATTTTGGAAACGTATTAATTTGAGATACTTCATTGTGAATTGCGAAGGGTTATTGGTGGTTATTTGTTAATAGCTGTTTACTTATGGATGTTTTAGTCAAGTTTTCCATCAAAATGAGTTGTCCATTTTCCCTGTACTTTCATTACTTGTTCAATCACGTCGCGTACTGCTCCTTTACCGCCGTTTTTATGTGATATGTAAGCCGAAATTGTTTTGATTTCGGGACTTGCATCTTGTGGGCAGGCAGGCAGTCCAACTAATTTCATAACGTGATAATCTGGAATATCATCTCCCATATACAAAACCTGCTCAGGGTTGATGCCGTAAAGATCAGTATATTCTTTGAAAGTTTTTACTTTGTCAGGTGTGCCCAAATGAATATTGGTAATTCCTAAATTCCGCAGTCTTATTCTAACGCCCTCATTGCTTCCGCCAGAAATAATGCATACATGATAACCGCTTTCGACAGCCGCTTTCAAGGCATAGCCATCACGTATATTCATTGTTCTCAGCATTTCTCCTTCATTGGAAACAAATACGGAACCGTCAGTAAGCACGCCATCTACGTCAAAAATAAACGCAGTTATATCATTCATTATTTCTTTATAGCTTTTTGCCATGATTTTGTATGGATTGTGTTAGTATTTTATAAATTGTTGATTGATTTTCATTGGATAAAAAAGATTCATGAGCCGCAATTGTCGAAATGTCATTGCGTTTTGCCGGACCTGTCTGGGCATCTTTTGGGGAAAGCGTCAGTAGTTTTTCGGCAGTTTCAAGAATCAGTGGTTTTAAAATATCAAAAGACACATGATTTTCCTGGCAGATGTCATTTCCTAACTGGTACAGATAATTCGTGAAATTATTCACAAAAACGGCTGCTACATGCAATGCTTTTCGCTGATGGGAATCAATGGCCTGCACATTGTCCGAAATAGAAGCTGCAGTTTTTTCCAGTAATGTATAATCGTTTTCAAATTCCGTTTCCAAGCAGAATGGAACGGTTTTAAAATCAATTGTTTTTCCTTTGGTAAATGTCTGTAACGGATAAAATACCCCTTTCCTGTTTTTACTGTTTAACGATGTCAATGGTGCGCTCCCGGATGTATGAACAACCAAGCGGTTTTTAAAAGGTAACTGTGAAGAAACTTCTGAAATGGCATCATCCGAAACCGCTATTATATATAAATCGGCTTCTGCCAAAGCATTCCAGTCATTGATGATTTTGCTTGAATCAAGATTTGGAATAATCTGCCTTTGGTTTCTTGAAAATACCTGTATGATATCTATCGCTTTATTTTTTGCGAAAGCATCAATGAGGTGTTGTGCAACATTCCCAGAACCTATAATTGTTATTTTAATCATTCGGCAAAATTAACAAAAAAAGTGAAGTTTTGATTTCAATTTTTTAATCTGGTTTAACGGTAAAACTTGTAAGTTATTATGTATATTCAGTCTTTATTTTAAAAATAATCTGATAAAAATGGCTTTAATTTTTTTGTTTAAATGTAATATTGTAATATTGCAATATAGAAATACAACTATGGGGGCGACTAAAACAGATTTTTACACTGAAAATCAAAACGAACTGGCAATTTTGATAAAAGCATTGGGACATCCTGCCCGAATTGCTATTATCGAATATCTTCTAAAAGTTAACTCTTGCATTTGCGGTGATATTGTAAATGAATTGTCTTTGGCACAGCCAACAATTTCGCAGCATTTGAAAGAACTTAAGAATGCAGGATTAATAAAAGGAAGTATTGAGGGAAATGCAATCTGCTATTGCATTGACGAAAAAGGATTTGAAAAAATAAAAAGTTTTTTTCAAAATGTAAACGAGCATATTGAAAGAAAGAAAACAGATTGTTGTTAAATTTTAAATATAATTATTATGGAATCGCCATTAATTACAAGTTTACTGCAAGCAAACACCAATAAATAAAAGGCGATAACATATTTGACCTTAAACAAATAAATTTACATATATGAAACTTTCACAAATTAAAAAGCTGTTAGGCACAGTTGAAACTGTAAATTTTCAATTGCCAAACGGAACATTTGTTCCTGAACATTTTCACGTTACAGAAGTGGGTTTGATAAATAAAAGGTTTATCGATTGCGGCGGAACTGTCCGTAGTGAAACAGTTGCGAATTTTCAGCTTTGGGATGCCAATGATTTTGAACACAGACTGAAACCCGAAAAACTTTTAAATATTATTCAGTTATCAGAAAAAGTGCTGGGTATAGAAGATTTTGAAATTGAAGTTGAATATCAAAACACAACAATTGGTAAATATGATTTAGGCTTCAATGGTGAAAATTTTGAATTACTGAACAAACATACTGCTTGTTTAGCACAAGATCAATGCGGAATTCCATCCGAAAAACAGAAAGTGAGATTGTCAGATATTAATGCCAAACCTTGCTGCGCTCCAGAAGCAAAATGCTGCTAAACTAGTTATGGAATTTAAGAGATCTAACAGTTTTTTTAAACCTGTTAGGTCTTGATTCGTATTAATCATAAATCTATTTAATAAAGTAAATGACCACAAACCAATCAATTCTATTTCCAGAAATAGAAAAAGTAATTAAGAATTTAAACATTGAGAACATTTCGGCAGAACGCAGAGAAATTTTGCAGCCTTTGGTCGATTTTGTCCAAAACAAAGCTGCAAACCAGCAGGAAATAAGATTAAACCTTATCTGTACGCATAATTCGAGAAGAAGCCATTTGTCACAAGTTTGGGCACAGACTGCTTCGGCTTATTTCAATATAAAAAATGTATTTTGCTATTCGGGTGGGACAGAAGCGACCGCAATGTTTCCTATGGTGGCAAAAACTTTGGAAAACCAGGGTTTCAAAATTAAAACCATTTCTGGCGGAAACAATCCAATATATAGTATAAAATATGCCAAAAATGAACACCCGATTATTGGTTTTTCAAAAACCTATGATGATGATTTTAACCCTGAAAATGATTTTGCAGCTATTATGACTTGTTCTTCTGCCGATCAGGGCTGTCCTTTTATTGCCGGAGCAGATGTGCGTGTACCAATTACTTTTGAAGACCCAAAAGCATTTGATAACACACCGCAGCAAGCAGAAAAATACGAAGAAAGAAGCCTGCAGATTGCAGCCGAAATGATTTATGTTTTTTCACAAATTAAACAATAATTATGGCAGCAAATAATTGTTTACCAGTATTGAAAAGAAAGAAATTAGGATTTCTGGACAGGTTTTTAACACTTTGGATATTCCTTGCAATGGCAATAGGGGTTTCAATTGGTTATTTTATACCTTCAAGCAGTGGTTTTATCAACTCATTTTCGAGCGGAACAACCAATATTCCCTTGGCAGCCGGATTAATACTGATGATGTATCCGCCTTTGGCAAAAGTGAAGTACGAACAAATGGGTGAAGTGTTCAAAAACACCAAAGTTCTTGGCGCTTCATTATTCCTGAATTGGATTGTTGGTCCGATACTGATGTTTTTATTAGCATTATTATTTCTAAAAGATTATCCCGAATACATGATTGGTTTAATTCTAATTGGTTTAGCACGCTGTATTGCCATGGTTGTTGTCTGGAATGATCTGGCCGAAGGAAACCGGGAATATGGAGCAGGATTAATCGCCTTAAACAGTATTTTTCAAGTGCTGCTTTATAGTGTTTATGCCTATGTTTTTATCACAATCTTACCGCCTTATTTTGGCTATACCGGTTTTGAAGTGAATATAAGCATTGGGCAAATTGCGGAAAGCGTGGGGATTTATTTGGGAATTCCTTTTGCGTTCGGCATCATTAGCCGATACACATTAATCAAACTGAAAGGCGAAGAATGGTTTCAGACAAAATATGTTCCTGTAATTTCGCCAATAACATTAGCTGCATTATTATTTACAATTCTGATAATGTTTAGTCTAAAAGGCGAACTCATTGTACAGATTCCAATGGATGTCATTCGTATTGCGATTCCGTTAGTCGTTTATTTTGTGGTAATGTTTGTTCTTAGTTTTTTTGTCGGAAAACATTTTGGTGCCGATTATTCTAAATCTGCCGCAATCGCATTTACGGCAACAGGCAATAATTTTGAATTGGCAATAGCAGTCGCCATAGGTGTTTTTGGCATTAATAGCGGACAGGCATTTGCTGGCGTAATTGGTCCTTTGGTCGAAGTACCGGCATTAATTGCATTAGTAAACGCAGCTTTTTGGTTCCGAAAGAAATATTTTGGAACAGAAATATAAAGAAGAAATTACAGATGAGACTTTCCTTTTTTCAGGCAGTCTCATTTGTTCTTTTTGCGTTTAGAATTATCTCTTCGACAGATAGATTTATGTTTTTCTTTTCAAAAATAGACCTCCTTAATTTTGGATTAAATTAACAATTAGGCCTTTAAAAAAGTGTGTAATTTTGAGTACTTTTGCGACACTTTATTTAAACGAAATTCACTTCCAAATGGATAAAAAATTATTCTCTGTCCTATTTTCTACCCGATTAATGGCTATATTATTTCTGACTTTTGCAATTGCAATGGGAACAGGAACTTTTATAGAAAGCAAATACAATACTGATACTGCCCGAATTTTGATTTATAATACTTGGTGGTTTGAAGCAATTATGGGGTTCTTCATGATTAATTTTATAGGAAACATCAAGCGTTATCAATTGCTGAAAAAAGAAAAATGGGCAACTTTACTGCTGCATTTGGCTTTTATATTTATTATTGCCGGGGCTTTTATAACACGCTACATTAGTTATGAAGGAATGATGCCTATTCGCGAAGGTGCTGCAGAGAATCAGTTTTACTCAGATAAAACATTTTTAACTCTTTTTGTAGATGGTGAATATAAAGGAGAAATGAAACGCAGGGTTTTTGAAAAACCAGTTTTGTTATCTCCTGCAACTGATAATGATTTTTCATTGAAAGGTGATTTTGCAGGAAATCCTTTTGAAGTGCGGTATGAAAAGTATATTATGGGAGCCAAAGAATATGTAAAACCGGATCCAAAAGGGACTTTGTATTTTAAATTGGTTGAGGCAGGTGATGGCGGCCGTGAGGAGCATTTTCTGAAATCAGGTGAGGTGCAGAATATTCATAATGTTCTTTTTGCCTTGAATAAATTTACCGAAGGAGCTATTAATATAAATACAACTGGAAGTAGTTATACGATTCAAATGCCTTTTGAAGGGAATTTTATGAGAATGGCAGATAAGTTACAGGGTAAAGTAGTTAAAGATATTGTACAGCCTTTGATGATGCGTTCTTTGTACAGTATTGGCGATATCCGCTTTGTTTTTCCAGAACCGGCTGTTAAAGGGGTAATTGATTACGAAACAAAAAATGATTACAAAGAGAAAAACCACGAAGATATTTTAGTTGTTAAGCTTATTGCTGATGGCAAAGAAGAATCAGTTTCTTTATTGGGATCAAAAGGCAAAGTAGGGGATTCCAAAACGGTCAAAATTGGAGGAAAGGAGTATAGCTTTTTCTTTGGAAGCAAAGCATATGTATTACCGTTTAAGATAAAACTAAATGATTTTATTGCACAGAAATATCCTGGTACAGAAAAAAGTTATTCTTCTTTTGAAAGCCAGGTAACAGTTCAGGATTCTGTAAAACCATTTGATGCCAGAATTTATATGAATCATGTACTAGATCATGAGGGTTATCGTTTTTTTCAATCATCATTTGACCCTGATGAGAAGGGAACTGTGTTGTCTGTAAATCATGATTATTGGGGAACAACAATCACTTACATTGGATATTTTTTATTGTTTTTTAGTATGATTGCAATTTTGTTTGTCAAACATTCCCGTTTTGCTGATCTGAAAAGAAAATTAGAAGTAGTTAAAAACAAAAAAGCAAAACTGCTTACGGTTTTGGTATTGCTTTTTAGTTTGACAGGTTTTGCCCAGGAGCATAATCACGAGCACGATCATGAACATAACCACGATCATACTGCGGAAAAAGCCGATTCGCAAATGGAAAGTCCTGCTCATGTAAGGGTAAAACCAACTCAGAAGCAATTGGATTCAGTATTGACTGCTTTTACAGTAACCAAAGAACATGCAGCAAAGTTTGGTCGTCTGATTATTCAGGATGCTGGCGGAAGAATGAAACCAATCAATACTTTTTCATCAGAATTGCTGCGAAAAGTAAGTCATTCGGATACGTATAACGGAATGAATTCGGATCAGGTATTTTTATCGATGACACAAAGTGCCCAGCTGTGGATAGAAATCCCGCTGATTTATATAAAACCGGGTAACGACAGTATTCGCCATATAATTGGGGTTGATGTCAAAGATACATATGCACCGTTTATTGCTTTCTTTGATGCAAAAGGAAATTATAAATTATCGCCTTATCTTGATGCGGCTTACAAAGCAGGAAATCCAAATCAGTTTGAAAAAGATTTTGTGGAAACAGATAAGAAAGTAAATTTAATGGAATCCGCATTGAGCGGCAGTATTTTACGAATTTTTCCAATTCCTAATGAACCAAACAATAAATGGATTTCTTATTTAGAACTTGAGCATGCCGGTTTGAAAGGAATGGATTCTACTTATACCAAAAGTATCCTGCCTCTTTATTTTGGAACATTGGGACATGCTGTTCAAACAAAGAACTACAAAACAGCTGATGATCTTTTGGAAAGCATCAACGGTTTTCAGAAAAAATTTGGCAGTAAAGTAAGACCGAGTGAAGAAAAAATAGAATTAGAGATTGCTTATAATAAATATGACCTGCTTCAAAAATTGCCTTATTGGTATATGTTTGCATCGATTTTGATGTTTACATTTACAATTCTTCAAATCTTTAAAGATTCAAAATTGATGCGCATCTTAGTCAATTCGATGCATGTAATTGTTGCTATTCTTTTTGTTTTGCATACAATTACATTAGGAGCACGGTGGTATATTTCGGAACATGCACCTTGGAGTAATGCTTATGAAGCAATCGTTTACGTGGCTTGGTCAACAATGTTTTTTGGCTTAGCTTTCGATATAAAATCAAAATTAACTGTAGCTTCGGCTACGTTTGTTACGTCAATGATACTTTCAGCAGCTTATATGAATTGGATTGATCCAGAAATTGCCAATTTGCAGCCAGTTCTTAACTCATATTGGTTAATGATTCACGTGGCTGTTATTGTAGCGAGTTATGGACCAACTGCGTTAGGAATGATTTTAGGTTTTGTGTCGCTTCTTCTAATCTTTTTTACCAATGAAAAGAATAAAACTAAGATGGAACTGAACATAAAAGAGATTACCTATATCAACGAAATGTCATTAACAATCGGTTTAATTATGCTGACTATAGGTAACTTTCTTGGAGGGCAGTGGGCAAATGAAAGCTGGGGACGTTATTGGGGATGGGATCCAAAAGAAACTTGGGCATTAATCAGTATTATGGTTTATGCTTTTGTAATTCATGCTAGGTTTGTTCCGTTATTAAGAGGAAAATGGATTTTTAACCTGATGAGTATGTTTGCCTTTGTCTCTATTCTATTCACATATTATGGTGTGAATTTCCACTTAGTTGGACTGCATTCCTACGCAAGCGGAGAAGCACATTCACTAAGCTGGATTTGGTATTCATTAGGGACAATTTCTGTGATTGGAGCAGTTACTTATCCGAAATATAAAAAGTATTATAAGAAGTAGGATTCTATCATAAATAGAAAATAAGGGTTATTCGAAAGAGTAGCCCTTATTTTTTTTTGAACTGCATTAAAAAAGTTAAAACTTACAATTTTGAAAAAATAATTATGTTTTGTCGGTAAAAAAATGTTGTTTAAAGATTTTGGCACGGTCTTTGAAAATACATTACTGATGATGTTTTGAGGTATGGATCTCTTTGTAAAGTTAGAAGGTTATTTTTCATGGTTTGTTTACAATAGTTAGTTAAAAGACGGTTATCTCTTATATATTATTGGTTTTTATTTGGTTAAAAGATGCTCGTAGAAGAGCATCTTTTTTTATGGGCAATCTCAATTTTTTTAAAAGCCTGAAGTTTAGCTATTCACATTAGTACTAAAAACTTAAATTATTTATTGGTCTCAAACAGAGTTTAAAACTATGTACTTTCAGTGCATCTCGCTTTAGCTTCTAAAAAAGTTTTTGCCACAGATTTACAGATTTAAAATCATCTTTTATCTGTGAATCTGTGGCAAAATTTTATCAATTTTTGCAATCCAACCTTGCACTTTCAGTCTGCCTAACCAAATCTATGGACTTTTAGTCTGTAGCTTCTTAGTTAAGTAAAATCTTATTTAATATTTAATTTTATGTGTTTAATCGTTAAAAATGGTATTTTGTAGATTATTTATACTTTTTTTGAATTAAATTTGTTTTTACTAAGAGAGAAAGACATTTTTTAAGATTTGTAGTTTTAAGGTTTATTTTTAAATTTAGTAGGTTAGGTTTAGGATAATAAAATTACATGGGGGCATCTTATAAAACAGTCTGTTATTTCATTAAAAGATGTTTCTTTTAGAAACATCTTTTTTTATATAAATCACATTGTTTTTCGAATTCTATTTTAAAATATGAATTTGACTTTTTTATAATCACCTGTTTATGAGACTGTTGTTTTTGGTTAATAAAGTTGTTTTTTGTTTTATTTATGTAGTAAAAAACTTATGTTTTTTAAAAAAACATGTATTTTATCGATAAAATATATCTTTTTATGGTGTAAGTGTTTTGAATTTGTATATTTGAGTATCTATTCAAAATGATGATTTTTAAGGATTTGTAATTTTTTTTTAATTTAGTAGGTTAGGTTTAGGGAAATTAATTACATGGGGGAATCTGATTAAAATTATCAATTAAAGAGGTTTTTTTAGAACCTCTTTTTTTTTGTGCCATACTGAACCAAAATTCAATCAGCTGAAGATGGGGAAGAGTAAAATTAATTCTGAATTTTAGCCAGAAATACTTTCTGTTTTTATTAACATTTGTAACATTAAATAACAGGGATATTTGTTTAATTTTATATCAAAAAATAAACTATGAAAAATATAATAGCAGCGTTCTGCGCAATGTTTCTTTTTAATATCCAAATTCAGGCACAAGTGAAACAAAATATTTATCAATTCAAAGTTGAAGATTTGTACGGAAAGACGTTTGATTTTGCTTCGCTAAAAGGCAAAAAAATTATGATTGTCAATACTGCTTCAAAATGCGGATTGACACCTCAGTATAAAGATCTGGAGGCATTATATAAAGAGTATGCTTCCAAAGGTTTTGTAATTGTTGGTTTTCCAGCCAATAACTTTGCTTCACAAGAACCGGGTACTAATGAGGAAATTGCTAGTTTTTGTCAGTTAAACTACGGAGTTACCTTTCCTATGATGGATAAAGTTTCGGTAAAAGGGGATGATATGTGTGCCGTTTATCAGTTTTTGACTAAAAAGTCTAAAAATGGATTGGAAGATTCTGAAGTAAAATGGAATTTCCAAAAATACCTTATCAATGAAAAAGGGGAATTAGTAAAAGTAATTTCTCCAAAAACCCTGCCAACAGATCCGGAAGTGGTAAATTGGATTAAGGGATAGTATTCAGTTAGCAGTATTCAGTATTCAGTTATAAAAAAGAGTTTGCATCGCAAACTCTTTTTTGTGAGATATAAAAATTTATTACTATTCTTAGCTAATATCAAACTGATTGAATCAGCCACAGAACAGATTAAAAAGATTTACACAGATTTTTTATAAAAAGAGTAATGAAATCTGTGATAATCTGTGTAATCAGCGGCAAAAAATACATGATATTATTTGCGCAAAGTCATATAAAAATTATTAAAATAAAGGCTTAATCTAAACTTTTCCTAAAGTATATAATTGCTCCATTGTTGGCGAAGTGCTTCCGCCTTCTGGTTCTAATGTTATTCCAAAAGCTTCGGCAAAACCAGCGTCGCTGACTTCGAATATTTTTTGGTCATTAGCAGTGAAATTTGCAAGTAATCCAATACTTGTCGGTGTTAAGACGGGTGCTAATTTTAAAGCCCAAACTTGGTAAACCATTCCTTTTGGCGGTTTCGGCAGACCCGATGCATCTACATACACGGCTTTGGTTTCTTTGTTCCAATATATTTTTGCAAATGAAGCAGGCGAGACCGTCTGCCCGCCCAAGCTTACTACAGTATTTTTTGGATCACGAATCACAGCCAGACCCGTTTCGATGGTTTTGTTTTTTATACCTAATGAATCTACTGTTTTAATCAGATTTTCTTTTTCAGAATTTATTTCAGCTACTTGATTTTTGGTCTCATTGAGCTGCAGGTATTGATAGCCAATGCCTAATAATAAAACTACAGCTGCAGCCCAGCCGATATAAGTATATTTTGATTTTGACGGAGTCATTTCAACAACTTTTCCGTGTTTCAGCTCTAATTTGGCTTTAATTTTTTCATAATTAGCAACCGAATGAAATGGAGAAAAAGTCGAAGATAAGGCTACAATAGCTTTCTCAATCGAAATAATTTCATCGTTTATTTCACTGTACTCTTTTGCCAAAGCGGCAATCTCTATGTTTTCTGTTTCGCTAAGTAAACCATAAACATAAAGCTCTAAAATTCCGGAGTCTATATATTGTTTTGTATCCATTATAATTTTAAATAAAGTCGTAAATCGTTAATACAATTTCTGTTTTGTGTTTTAACAGTCCCCAATGGTATTGCTAATTCTTCCGAAGCTTCCTGCTGCGTGTATCCTTTAAAAAATAACAGATCGATAATCTGGATACACTTGGGTTTTAGTTTTTTTACAAATTCCTGAATTCCGATAGCATCAATTTTATGTGACAGTTTATTGCTGTCGTCTAATAGATTTACGAAATTATCCGAAGAAAGGTTTTTTTGACTGTTATTAAAATTTTTGGAACGCAGTTTATCGATAGAAGTATTGCGTGCAATGTTGATTATCCATGTGTAAAAGCGCCCTTTGCTTTCATGATATGAATCGATATTTTTCCAAATTTTTACAAATACTTCCTGTAGAATATCTTCGGCTTCTTCCCGGTTTTTGACTAAAGTATTGATGACCGCAAACAGACTTTTAGAGTACATATCGTATAAATGCGTAAAAGCTTTTTCATCCTTACTATAAATTAAAACTAATAATTCTTCTTGCGTCATGGTGTTTTGATTTGTGATTTACAAACATATACAAATCATTTTAATTCCTGACATTTTTAATAATTATCGAAAATAAATAAATCTGATTTTAAAATTTAATATTTTTTAATTGCAAAGTATTGAAAATTAGTTTATTAGAATTTATTTTAACTTTTTTTGATTTTTTTAAAACCAAAAGCAAATCAATTGCGTAAATGCTCTTATAACTATAAAAATTATAATAAAATGAAAAAATCAAAATTAGTATTAGGACTTTCATTCTTGGCAGTTTCAGGATTAGTTCTAATTGCGGCAGATCACATTGATGCGCCTTCAGTAACCGGTAATGCGGCAGACATTACAGACATGTTCACTTTTCAGGGACAGGACACCAATAATTTAGTTTTTGCTGTTAATACCCAAGGATTGTTATCTCCTAATAAAACTGCTGAAGCAGTATTTAATGAAAATGTGATGATCGAAGTAAATATTGACAACACAGGCGATAATGTTGAAGATTTAGTAATTCAGGCTGTAAAAAGGGGTGATAAAATGTATTTCTTCGGACCTTATAAACCTTCCATGACTGGAAAAAACAGTTCCATAGATGTAAGTAAAGCTTCTGGAGACGTTGCAATTTCTGCTTATAAAATGACTCCGGTAACAGCGTCTAAAAACGGAATGAAGTTTTTTGCAGGACCAAGGGACGATCCGTTTTTCTTTGATTTAGGTCAATTTCAAAAAATTCTCGGAGGAACTGCAGCTGGATTTAATAACCCGGGTGTAGACACTTTTGCAGGGACAAATGTTTTGTCGGTTGTTGTTGAAGTGCCAAAAGCGATGCTGGGAGGCTCAGGAACTTTAAACGTTTGGGCTGAAACTAAGAAAAAACAATAAGAAATAGTATTTAAAACTTAAAGATAATAGTATGAAAACGAATAAATTAAAAATGATGACAATCGCACTTGCTGCGGCATTGGTTTCTGCAAATTGTGATAATAACGATAATAACAATGGCGGTACCGAAATGAAGGATTTTTCAGGAACGTATGTACAGCAGGATCAAATGGCCAGACCAGCAATAAACACCGTTTTTATAGCATCCGGACAGCCAAAAGATGATTTTAATGCTGCTATTCCATCGGATATGGGGAGCAAATATCAGCCGATTTTTCAATCGAGACTGATGGCTTTGAATCCAGCTTATAACATGAATGCTTTGGGACAATCGGCTGCTGCATTTACAGGACTTTTGGCTACCGATGTACTGAATGTATCCACGACTAAAAAGACCACTTTTTTTGATGGTACAAATGTTCTCACAGGAAGAGCTTTGGCTGATGATGTGATTGATGTGGAATTGTTACTGATTTTTGGCGGTTCAGCTGGAACTTCAAATCCTCAATTGACTTCAGACCATGTAAACGCAAATGACGCAGCCTTCGGAACTTCATTCCCATACTTAGCTGCAGCTTGGTAATTTATTTTAAAAACAGAGCAAGTTCCTACTGCTTGTTCTGTTTTTATTTTCAACAACAAACAAATAAGTTATTATGAAAACAGTTAAAAACATTTTGGTATTGTTATGCCTTATACTGCTAGCAAGTTGTAGTAACAATCCAAGTAATCAAATTACAAATGCTGAAGATTATGAAAAATATTTGCATATAAGCGATAATAAATCACTTGATATGGCTCATAAGGAAATTATTTTTTGGGAAGACAAACTAGACAGAGCTCCAAATCAAAGTACTTATTTGGGACAATTAGCATCCAATTATGCTGTGATTTTTGAATATACCGGTGCCATTGGAAATTTGTATAAAACAGAATCACTTCTTGAAGAGGCCAATAAAGCCAATAATTACGGCAGAGTAGGAACATTGCGTTCTTTGGCCAGAAATTATATTTCACAGCATCGTTTTAAAGAAGCTTTAGTTTTAGCCAATAAGGCTTTTGCAATTGGTGAAGGAAAAAAAGAAACTCAAAAATTACTTTTTGATGGGCAGATGGAGCTTGGAAATTACGATGAAGCAGTCAAAAATCTTGAAGCCATTAAAGACTTTAACGACTATGATTATTTAATTCGGATTGCAAAATGGAACGATCATAAAGGAGATTTATCAACAGCGATACAATTTATGGAGAAAGCCAGAACGATTGCCGAGAAAGAAGACAATAAAACACTGCGAATTTGGTCCTACTCTAATTTGGGTGATTTTTACGGTCACGCAGGACGTATTCAGGAATCGTACAAAAGTTATCTGCAGACATTGGAATTAGATCCAAATTATTCCTATGCTTTAAAAGGAATTGCATGGATTGTTTTTTCCCACGAAAGAAATACTGCTGAAGCGAAAAGAATAATTGAAACGATTTCAAAAACTCATAACACTCCCGATTTTTATCTGCTGAAAGCCCAGATTGCGCAGTATGAAGGAAACTCTGCCGAAGAAAATACAAATACGGCAGCATATTTTGCAATGCTGAAAACTAATAATTACGGCGCTATGTACAATAAATACAATGTTTTATTATTTGCAGATAAAAAAGAAACAGCTCCGAAAGCATTAGAAATTGCTAAAATAGAAGTAGACCATAGACCAACACCAGATTCGTATGATTTATTGGCCTGGTCGTATTATAATGTTGGGAATGTTAAAAAAGCGCTGGAAATTGCTCAAAGGCATGTAGCAGGGAAATCATTTGAGCCTAGAGTGCAATACCACTTGGCAGCTATTTACAAATCGAATGATTTTGCCGAAAGGATTCCGCCTATTAAAGAAGAATTATTAAAAAGTACTTATGAATTAGGTCCGAATCTCGAAAGTAAAATTTCCCAATTATAAAATTCTCCAATGAAAAAAAACCTGTTGATTTTAATCGCTTTTATTGGCTTGTATTCTCATGCTCAAACTGTAAATGGAAAAATTATTGATGCTTTCGGGCACCCAATAGAAAATGCGTATGTACTAAATACCACTACTGAAAGTCATGCGCATACTAATGAGTTGGGTGTCTTTAGCATCGAAAAAACAACTGCCGAAAATATTTTGAAAATTAGTGCTTTGGGTTATAAAAAGACAACTTATACAATAACTAATGATACGGTTTTGATCACTCTTGAAGCGGATAGTTTTCAATTATCAGAAGTTATTATTCAGCCAAAATTGTCGGCTATGAATGTGATTACCAAAATTGATTTAGAAACTTCGCCTGTTAATTCTACCCAAGAAATATTACGCAAAGTACCTGGATTGTTTATAGGTCAGCATGCGGGCGGAGGAAAAGCGGAGCAGATGTTTTTGAGAGGATTTGATGTGGATCATGGTACTGATGTAGCCCTTTCTGTTGATGGAATGCCAGTAAACATGGTTTCTCATGCGCATGGGCAAGGCTATTCGGATCTTCATTTTGTAATTCCGGAAACGGTTGACAAAATAGATTTCGGAAAAGGAACGTATTATGCCAATAAGGGTGATTTTAATACGGCCGGTTATGTTGATTTCAAAACCAAGGATAAACTGGAAAACAGCAGTATTGGAGTCGAAATTGGTCAGTTCAATACTTTTAGAACTATCGGATTATTTGATTTATTGGGTAAACAAAAAAAGCAGAGTGCTTATTTGGCAACCGAATATATTATGACTGACGGTCCGTTTGACTCACCTCAAAATTTTAACCGAATCAATATTTTGGGTAAATATTCGGCAGTTTTGGAGGACAATAGCACTGTTTCTATTTTAGGTTCGCGCTTTTCAAGCAAATGGGATGCTTCTGGGCAAATTCCACAGCGGTTGGTTGATGCAGGAATTATCTCAAGATTTGGTTCTGTTGATGATACCGAAGGAGGAAATACTTCCAGAACTAATTTTAATGTAGCGATAAATAAGTCAATAGATGCAAATACTTTTTTGAAAGCGAATACTTTTTACAGTAATTATCAATTTGAATTGTATTCGAATTTTACATTTTTCTTGGAAGATCCAATAAATGGCGACCAAATTCGTCAAAAAGAAAACAGGAATATTTATGGAATAAATGCAGAATTGAATAACAAGCATCTTTATGGCGAAACCGAAGTTTTATACCAGATTGGTGTTGGTGCCCGCAACGATCAGACCAAAGACACCGAATTATCACACACAGTAAACCGAAATACAACTTTGGAACAAATAAAATTGGGCGATATCGATCAATCGAATATGTTTACTTATTTGAATACCGAAATTACTTTGGGCAAACTGATCATCAATCCTGCAGTTCGATTGGATTATTTTAAGTTCAATTATTTGGACAAACTGCAAGTTAATTATGAAACACAAACTCAGGACAAGATGAAAATTTCTCCCAAGTTAAACTTCATTTATTCTGAAAATAACGATTTACAGTTTTTTGTAAAATCGGGGATGGGATTTCACTCCAATGATACCAGAGTTGTGGTTGCGAATAGTGGAGAGGAAATTTTGCCAACTGCTATAGGTACTGATGTAGGAACGATTTGGAAGCCTTTTCCAAAGCTAATCGTCAATTCGGCTTTGTGGTATTTGTATTTACAGCAAGAGTTTGTGTATGTTGGCGATGCAGGAATTGTAGAGCCTAGCGGAAAAACCAAAAGAATGGGGCTTGATTTAGGTTTACGTTACCAATTGAATAACTTTTTGTTTTTTGATTTTGATGGAAATTATACTCACGCTAGAAGTATAGATGATCCAAAAGGTGAGGATTATATTCCGCTGGCGCCAGCATTTACAACGACGGGCGGAATTAGTCTGCAGAATTGGAAAAATTTTTCGGGAGGAATCCGTTATCGCTATATGGATGACAGACCTGCAAATGAAGACAATTCGATAATTGCCAAAGGCTATTTTGTCGCCGATTGCAATCTGAATTATACCTATAATAAAAGGATACTATTTGGTATTTCGATTCAAAATTTATTCAATACCAAATGGAATGAAACCCAATTTGCCACCGAATCACGATTACAAAATGAACCTGCACCTGTCGAAGAAATTCATTTTACGCCAGGAACCCCTTTTTACCTCAAAGGAATGATTACTTATAACTTTTAAATCTTAGAATTTAATTTGTTTGTTGTGGAGTCTGTTGTTGCTAGCGGCAGACTCCTTTTTTTATTTTTCTTTTGCAATAATTTCCTTGACAGTGGCTTCGTAATTTCGGATGCTTTTTGCTTTTTTGATGTTTTTATGGACTTTGTGAGGGTTCGAAAAAATAACTGAAAAGTACTCCCAAAGATGGTGCATTTTCAATAAAATATGGGTCTGCCCCGATAAAGATTCGCTGTAACCTTCGTATAAAGTATCATGAAACGCACTGAATAGTTCCATCTTGTTTTTAGGATATTCAGTAGTGTTGTTTTTTATCATGCTAGGCAAAAACGGATCAGCAATTAATCCTCGGCCGATCATCCAGTGGTCTATCGAAGGAAAACGCTCCTGCATTTCATGAAATTTTGCTACCGAAGTAATATCGCCGTTGTAATACAGTTTGTGCTTTGTATTGTCGATGCATTGCTGAAACGCATCCAGATGAACACCGCCTTTGTACAATTGTTTGCCTATGCGGGCGTGAATGGCAATGTTTTTTATTGGATAAGTATCTAAAATTGGCAAAACGTCTAGAATTTCTTCAGTAGTATCGTATCCCAGACGCATTTTCATCGACACAATAATATCCGTTTCAGAATGTGCTCTGTCCAGAATGTTGTTGATTTGTTCAGTATTTTTAATCAATCCAGAACCCATTCCTGATTTAGTCACCATTGGATACGGACAGCCCAGATTCCAGTTCAATTCTTTGTATCCCAATTCTCTAACATATTTGGCGACAAATAAAAACTCTTCGGCATCATTGGTAATAACCTGTGGAATGACTTCTAAAGTGTCATTGTTCTCTAGAAGCAGGTCACGGTGATATGAATTTTTTATTTCGAGTTTTCCATTTAAACGGATATATGGAGAATAAAAAGTATCAATTCCGCCGAATATTTTATTTTGTGCGTTACGGAATCGAAAATCAGTGAATCCCTGCAGGGGAGAAGAAAGAAGTGTAAAACTCATAGTATTTATAAAAGTGCAAAGATACTATAAAGTTACAAGTCTTAAAGTCATAAAGTCGAAAGTCATAAAGTCAAATTCGCAATACAGTGACTTTACAAACTTTTGACTTTATAACTTTAAGACTCCAGTATTAACTGCATAAATACAGAATCAAGCCAGCGATCGAATTTGTAACCTGATTCTTTGATGATTCCAACAGTTTTAAAACCAAACTTCTCATGAAAATCAACACTGCTTTGGTTTTCGGCATCAATTACGGCAATCATTGTATGGAGTTTTTGATTTTTGGCCAGCTGGATTAACTCGGCCAGTAAAATTTTTCCAATTCCTTTTCCTTGATAATCATTGTCAACATACACGGAATGCTCTACCGTAAATTTATAGGCTTCCCGAAATCTAAATTCGCCATACATTCCGAAACCAGCCACTTTACCGTCTATTTCTGCTACAATTACGGGAAAATGTTTATTGATTTTATCTTCCAATATAGACTTTTGCTGTTCGTAAGTCCGAATGCTATAATCGTACAAGGCAGTTGAATTTAGAATATTATAATTGATTATATCTAATATTGCTTCTGTGTCTTGGATTTGGTAAGGTCTTAATCTGATTTCCATTTTTAATTATCTGTAGTCCAAAATTATGAAAATATAACTAAAATCAGCAGAAATGCTTTGGCAACTTTGTAACTTTGCAAAACAGCTTTTAGGAGTTCGTTTGGCACAAAATTCGCCAAATCTTTTCAAAACTATTTAAACCTTTTAAATGATTTATCCCAAAATACCATTAGCACAAAGCATACTTCAAATTTTTTTATCCAAAGAAATCACCAACATTATAATATCTCCCGGTTCCAGAAACGCACCTCTCACGATAGGTTTTGCCAGTAATCCTGAGTTTCAGTGTTACAGCATCGCCGATGAGCGTGCCGCCGCCTTTTTTGCTTTGGGAATTGCCCAGCAGACGCGCAAGCCTACAGTTGTGGTTTGTACATCGGGTTCGGCATTGCTGAACTATTATCCAGCTTTTGCGGAAGCGTTCTACAGCGAAATTCCGCTTATTGTGATTTCGGCAGACAGACCGCAGAGCAAGATCGATATTGGCGACGGGCAAACCATTCGTCAGGAAAACGTATTTGCTAACCATTCGCTGTACAATGCTAATTTACTGGAAGACGCTTCAGAAGAAAACGACATAAAAATAAATGAAGCGATTAATACTGCAATTGACAAAAAAGGACCGGTTCATATTAACGCTCCATTCGAAGAACCTTTGTACGAAACTGTTTCCGAGTTAAGTGTTAATAGTAAAGTTTTCGCTTCCGCAAATGAACCGCAGACTGTTGATTTGGAGGATTTAAAACAATACGCTGACATTTGGAACAATACTTCCCGCAAATTGGTTTTGATAGGTGTTAACGAACCTAATTCAATTTCTGAAACAACGATTGAAGCTTTGGCTCAGAAGGAATCGGTGGCGGTGATGACCGAGAATACTTCGAATGTGCACCACGAAAGTTTTATTACTAGCATAGATACAATCATTACACCTTTTACAGCTGAAGATTTTGAGGCATTTCGTCCTGAAATTTTGATTACTTTTGGCGGAATGGTTGTCTCTAAACGAATTAAGGCTTTCCTGCGAAAATACCAGCCAAAACACCATTGGCACATTGATACATTAAGAGCATACGATACTTTTGGCTGTCTGACAAAACATTTCGAATTGGATCCTAATACTTTTTTTAATGCCTTTTTGCCATTGACATCAAAAGTGGAGAGTGATTATTTTTCCCGATTGGATACGCTTAGAAAATTCCGTAAAGAAAAAAATGATAATTATTTGTCCAAAATCCCTTTTACAGATTTCAAGGTTTTTGAGAAAGTAATTGAGAGTCTTCCTAAAAACAGCCAGCTGCAGATAAGTAACAGCTCAGCTATACGTTATGCGCAGTTGATTCCGATAGATTCATCGATTGAAGTATTCTGCAATAGAGGAACCAGCGGTATCGACGGCAGTACTTCAACAGCGATTGGAGCTGCGGTTGGAAATGGTAAACCAACTGTTTTTATAACTGGCGATATTGGTTTTTTATATGACAGCAATGCGCTTTGGAACAATTATATTCCGAAAGACTTCAAAATTATTCTGATTAATAATGGTGGAGGAGGGATTTTTAGGATTTTGCCGGGCCATTCGGAAACTCCTGTTTTTAATACTTTTTTTGAAACATTCCATGATCTGACTGCGGAGCATTTGGCAAAGATGTATGGTCTGGATTATATTACAGCTGCTGATGAAACTAGTTTGAAAAACGGATTGGAATCATTGTATCTGCAAAATAGTAATCCCATAATTTTGGAAGTTTTTACACCAACATTGGAAAATGATGCTGTATTGTTGCAGTATTTTAAGGAGTTAACATAAAAAAAGAATGGTGTTTTTCTTTATTCTAGTTGGCGTATATTTATCAAAAGACAAATTTTATCCATTATTATTTCAAAATAATGATGTAATAGGAGTATTTTTTTTCTGTAATATTTTTTTTATCTCATAAAATTATAAGATTTTTACATGTTTTAACACTTTAGCATTGTTTAATTTATAAAATAAATTGAATGTTTAAATCTTATTGCAGAAACTGTAGTTTTCTTTGTTTTTTATGGATTGTTTTATCAATTGGTTTTTTGCAGGCACAGGAAAAAAAGAATCCTGAAATTGAAAAAATTTACCTCCACACAGACCGGTCAAGTTATTTTATAGGCGAAGATTTATGGTATAAAGCTTATGATGTACGTGCTGTTAATAATGTGCTTTTTGATAACAGTAATATTTTATATGTCGAATTAATTGCTCCCGATTCTAAAATAATCGCCCGAAAAAAAACAAATTTAGAGATAGGTTTAGGGCACGGTGATTTTAAGTTAGCAGACTCACTTGGCGTAAAACCTGGACATTATCAATTACGGGCCTATACCAATTGGAACAGAAATTTTGGTGAAGATTTTGTCTTTAAAAAAGATATTGATATTCTTAATGCTTTTGAAGCAAATCCGGCTCCTTCATTGGTGTTGGAGAATGCTAAGGTAATTAAAGCGCTTACAACTGGCACTCAAAACACTATTAAGGTTGATTTTTTTCCAGAAGGCGGTTCGCTTTTAGAGAATACTGCTAGTGTTGTTGGTTTTAAAGCCGTTGATAACAGCGGTAACCCAATTGATATTAAAGGAGAAGTTTACGATTCAGATAACGAATTGGTGACCTCTTTTGAAAGCTCGCATGATGGGATGGGGAAATTTCAAATTATTCCAATTGGAGGGAAAAACTATTATGCCAAAGTTACAACTGTTATTGGTACTGAATACCGTATAGAACTTCCAAAATCTTCTAAGGAGGGATATTTGTTAAGTTTTAGATTGATCAAAGGCAAAAATATTATAACCATTATTACAAATCCTGAAACCTTAGCCCATAATCCTAATGGAGCACTTGCATTGGTTTGTAAAGCAAGAGGAGTTTCCTATTTGGAAACTACACACACACTGACAGAAACTGTATTGTCTTTGGAGCTTCCAAAGGATAAAACTCCCGAAGGAATAAGTCAGATAACGCTTTATGACAGCAGTTCAAAACCACAAAGCGAGCGATTAGTATTTATTGAAAAAGAGCACGATTTAGAAGTACAGTTAACAACAGATAAACCAGTATATAAGCCACAGGAAAAAACTGCAATAAATGTGAGTTCAAAAACGAAATCCGGAGTAGCCAAATCTGCAAGTTTTTCATTAAGCGTTACTGACATGAACGGAATATTGGAGGATAAAGACTTTGGTTCGAACATTAGTTCATATTTTCTGATGGAATCGGATATAAGAGGAAAGGTTCATGATCCGGGTTATTATTTTGATACCGCTAATTTAAAACGATTAGATCATTTGGATAATTTGCTTTTAACCCAAGGCTGGCGGGATTTTGTGTGGAAAACTGCTCCAATGAATATCGAAAGCATTAACTATACAGCAGAAAAAGGAATCACAATATCGGGGAAAGTAAAACAGCTTCTTGGAGGAAAGCCATTAGTTAATAATAATATGACATTGGCATTAATGAATAAAAAGCGTTTTAATTTTTTTAATGCTGTTACCGATTCGCTGGGCGTTTTTAAATTTGAAAATCTTATGTTTTCAGGAAAAACTACCATGTATTTAAATTCAAGGAATGAAAAAGGGAAGTTTAAAGGAGAAATAGTAGCAGACCCTATTGAACAGCCTCCAATACCAGTGTCTTTTAAAAGTGACTCAAACAGTTTATCAGCGATAGAACAAGAAGTTTTTGAAAATGTGCATAAAAAATTCGTGGCTTTTGGGGTAAAACCTGAAAATGTTTTAGGCGAAGTTACTATTAGTGCCAAAAATAAAAACAGCAGGCCTTCTATGCTTGCAATACCCGATTTTAGCTATGCAGCCAATGGAAGTACTGCAGGGTTTACGGACATCTACCAGCTTATTGAGCAAACCATTCCTGGAGTGACTGTTAATATTGATTCTGTTCGATTTACACGTTATGAAGGAAGTCCTCTTTTTATAATAGATGGTTTCGAGGTGATTGATAATTTACAGTTAGGCTTTGTTTTGCCTGCTGATGTTGTAAAAATAGATGCAGTCAGAAGCACCCAGGCGACAGCGTATTATGGAAATGCGGCGGCAAATGGTGTTATCGCAATTACTACAAATGGGAATGCTGGTAATAAGCCTAAAAAAGAAACTTTTCATTCTATTAAGAAAGAATTGGAAGGATTTTATACAGCACGTATTTTTTATGTACCCAATCCGGAAAAACCGAATTTAGAACTGGATGATAAAGCGGCTTTAAGAAACACAATTTATTGGAATCCGTATGTGCATCCTGATAAAACAGGCAATGCTGTTTTAAATTATTTTAACAGCGGTGTCGAAACGAAAGTAAAAGTCGCTTTAGAGGGAATTACAGGTACTGGAATTCCAGTTGTAAAAAAGATTTATTATGCAATTAAGAAATAATTTTTTTAAAAGTATTTTCTGTAATTTTTTATGGTTTTTTGTGAGTTTAGAAATTTTTTGTTTCAATATTTAAGAATGACATTTTTTTGATATCCTTTTTTTAGAGTTAATACAATTTGTAGTAATTGGATTTAAATATTACGCAGGAACAATCTTATGGATAAAATTGTTTTCAAATTCAATAAATAATAATTTTATGAAAAAATAATGAATAAAAATCGCACACATAAATAATAAATCACTAAATTTGAGTTAGTTATAAAAAAGGTTAACCAACTTAATTTTATTGTTATGAGCGCAAAAGATGTATTAATTATTAAGTACGCAGCAGACTTAAAAGAAAAATGCGGGATTAATCCAGATATGGATTTATTAACTAAAGTTACAATAGGCTGCGGTCCGTCTATATATAATCCTGATTCTTCTGTTATTGCTGGAACACAGCAATCAGAAATAGTCACTGTAAAGAAAAATTTTTTGATTAAAAAACTAGGCTTACCTGATACTCCAGCCCTTAAAGCAGGAATTGATGCTGTATTAAAGCAATATGGAGAGTCTAATAAAAATAAATATCGTGCAGTTGTTTACTATTTGTTAACTCTTCATTTTGGAAGGGAAAGTGCTTACAGTTAGAGTTTTGAATATTATTTGAAAAGCGTCTCATTGAGGCGCTTTTTTTTGCAGTAAATTAAGGAAAATTGTGGCTAAACTGAAATGTCAAATAGCTGATAGTGTCATTTCAGTTTATAAAATTTAGTCAATTGTTAAGCGGCTGAACCGATTAAAATTGATTAAAAAAGTTATTCGGGACAGTACAGGATGATTTTGTAAAAACATTGGATTTATTTTAGCATTGAAAAGAAAATCAAAATAATCATTATGAATCAATCGGATACATTGAAACAGGAAATGAAGAATATATTTTTAATAATATTTTTTCTGGGTTTACCCTTAATGGCAGATGCACAATTAAAAAACATAAAAAATGATGTGTTTTGGGATACTCAAAAAGGAACGCCAATCTACAGTCAAGGAGGAGGAATCTTTCGTTTTCCCGACCCAAAAACAGGCGAAAAAAAATATTATTGGTACGGAGTTCAATACCAAGAAGCCGATATTTACCGCAAAAATCCTTCGGTTACATTAAAAAATGCCACATTTGAGTCGGTTACCTGTTATAGTTCTACTGATCTTGTGAATTGGAATGTTGAGGGAGATGTTTTGACAAAGGCAGTAACAAATCCTGAAGGAAAGGGAACTTGGGTAGGACGTCTTGGAGTTACATTTATTAAGGAAATGAATAAGTACGCTATGTTTGTACAGCATGGTTCAGAAGTACTTATTGCTTTGGCCGATTCACCGACAGGTAATTTTTCTTGGCATCAAAAAATTAATATGCAGCCTCTAATTGGTACTACAAATACGGGTGATCAAACCGTATTTACTGATGATGACGGTAAATCATATCTTATTTATTCGTATGGAAAGGGACGCAATAAAATTTATGTTTCTGAAATTGGAGTTGTCGACGGAAAAGTTAATCTTTTAGACTGCAGCAAAGTTTTTGAAGGAGAGAGTCGAGAAGGAAATTGTATGTTCAAATACAAAAATAAGTATTACATGGCTGCTTCTAATATTTATGGCTGGGATTCTTCGTTTGCTTATTATTTGGTTTCAGATAACATTCGGGGGCCTTATACACCAGCAAATAATATGCAGATTATGAAAGGTTCTTCAGAGGATTATGCGCATGTCACACAAACTGGCTTTTTTTACACGATAAAAGGGAGTAAAGAAGAAACTGTTTTATATTGTGGCGATCGCTGGGCAGATTTTGCAGGAAATGGTCTGGGTTACAACCAATGGTTCCCACTTTCGTTTGATGGTGCTGTGCCGTATTTCAATTCATTGAGCTCATGGAATCTTGACGAAAAAACGGGTGAATGGGCAGTGGCAAGCGATAATAATTTTGTAATGAATGGCAGTTTTGAAGCCGATCGGAATAAAATACCAAGTAATTTTAAACCAGTTCAAGAACAGCTTTTAGGATGGAATACAGAAATCATTAAAGGAAACAAAATAAGTACAACCGAGGCAAGTTCACCAACTTTAAATTATTTTAATACTGAACAGGACAGAAAAGAAGTAACAGGTGAAAAAAGTCTGCAGATAAGTGATAATATAGATTTTAGCAGAAAAATTAAGCAGATTATTTCTTCGTCTCCTTATGTTCCTTTAAAAGATGGTTTGTATACTTTGACTGCTAGAGTAAAAAACTCAAATGGTTTTGATGAATTGATGATGTATGCAGTAAGTAATAAAAAAACATTTAATGTCAAAATTACCAAAGAAAATAATGCTTGGGTAACCATCTCTATTTCAAATGTTGCCATAAAAAATGGAAGTATCGAAATCGGGTTTTTGGCTTCTGCCAAAGCAGATTCCTTTTGTATGATTGATGATATTACATTGGTTAAAAACAAATAAAATTTTTCTAAAGGAGATTTTACATCAGGAAATCTCCAGGGCATTCGCTTTTAAAAATTTTAATAAGCTATAAAAGAGTCTTATGTTTGTACTGTAATTGCAGTGGGTCTGCCATAAAAAAAAAGATCTCTAGTGGCTGCACTAAATTAGAAAACTTATTTTTCAAAGAGATCTTTACTACTTTCAAAGATCCGAGAAGAACCACCAAAGGAAATATAAAATACAGCTAAGAGTAAATCATTTTTCTCAAGCTTTCGGCTGTGATTAGCGGGTTTCAGACTTATGAACTCATCGAAGGATTTGGAGAAGAGCGGTTGATTGGCTTCGCCAATTTTATCCTTACAAATACGGCAGGCCTTCACATGACACTTTAGTTGAATTTTATAGCAGATTAAATCCCAAGGAATTTGTAAAATGCCTAATAGCTTTTACAGAATCACTTGCAGATCATTCAGTTTCACATAATCAATATGCAATAATGAGTATGAATACTTAAAAATATTTTTAGCTATAAAATAGTCTTTAATGTAAAAATATCGGATTTGAATAATAAAACATCGTTTTTGAGTAAAAATAAAATATAAAGTTGCTGTTATATTTGTTAATTATTTGTTTTCAATAAAATTATATCGATAATTATTACTAAATTTTTGTAGGAATTTTGGTTTTTATTATTGTTTACCACAGTTATTGCAGTAAGCCAAAGTTAGTTTAAATATTGTGGCTTTTTTTAATTGAATTGAGGGAAAGATTAATTGAAGTCGGATATGTATATTTAATCCTCATGTTTAAGCATTCTATCTGCGCAATAGGAGAAAATAAATTGAATAAAAGCTTTAAAATTTGAGGCTTGTACAATTGAAACTTTATTTAGCTCTATTATTTGGAAAAAGTTGTAGTATTGATTGGTATAAGCAATGTTAGATTGTAACCAGTTGCTGCATAAGCCCAAAGTAAAGCAATGTCAAGAGAATGCCGTTTCAGCAGGCAATTTCAGAAACAAAAAATGGTATTCTGTATCAGCTTTAAATAGCGAGGGTTTTAATGTTACTATCAAATAATTCAAGCCACTGTTTTATAATGTTCTGCAATAACTAAAGCTATGAAAGGTATTAAATGATTTAAATATAGATAATTATAAAAAATGAGAACAAAAATTTTACTTGTACTTTTGGCTTTGCTTCAGTTTCCGCTTTATGCTCAGTATAAAAATCCTATGCCGGCCGTACCAGCTCCCTTACCTATAAATAGTGTGTCAATGGAAGACTTGAATGCATTTACGGAAGTAAAGTTGGAAATACCTATAGAAAAAGGACCTTTTGAGCCAACTTGGGAATCGATAGAAAAAAATTATCCTGGTGAACCCTCCTGGCTTCGTGAGGCTAAATTTGGTATATGGGTTCATTTTGGACCGCAAGCGGCTGGTGAAAGTGGAGACTGGTACGCACGAAAGCTATATAATTCAGACGAAATAGCTTATCAAAATCATGTTAAAAGATATGGACATCCTTCTGAGTCAGGTTACAAAGAGGTCTTGCGGGACTGGAATCCTATACATCTTGATCCAGAGAAGCTTACGAAAATTTATCAGAATGCAGGCGCACGTTTTTTAATGATCCAAGGAGTACATCATGATAATTATGATTTATGGAATTCGCAATACCAGCCATGGAATTCCGTAAATATTGGACCAAAAAGAGATTTAATAGGAGAATGGGCCAAAGCCTGCAAAGCAAACGGTATGCATTACGGAGTGACTTTTCATCACGAGTACACATGGTGGTGGTGGCAGACAGCTTTTGGAAGTGATAAGGATGGAAGCAAAAAAGGAATTCCTTATGACGGTAATCTTACTCTTGCAGATGGTAAAGGAAAATGGTGGGAGGGATACGATCCAAAAATGCTTTATGGTATTGATTTGCGCGAATATAAGGGTGTTGCTGATGCTGCTGTTTCCAAATGGTCTCCTCCTCCAGCAGGAATATTTAGTAATCATTTAGGATATGCCAAGTGGTTTGCTACTAATTGGGCTTTAAGAATGATGGATGTGGTAAAAAACTATGATCCTGATTTTGTTTATACGGATGGCACTGTAGAGGGGCCTTTTACAGGGAATGGAACAGGAACCGGCTTTAAAGCAGATGCCATGCAAAGTGTTATGGCTGACTTTTATAATCGTACTTTAAAACGCCATGGTGAGGTAAATACTTTTAGTATTGTTAAATTCCGCAAGAAAACAAATGGGACAGTAAATACTGAAGAGTTTGGTATTCCTGCAGATATAAAAAAAGATCAGCCTTGGATTGCAGAAACTCCAGTAGGAGACTGGTTTTACGCACCAGATTTTACGTATGATTCAGGTATGATGATTCGTTATGTAATTGAAGCTATAGCACGTGATGGAAATGCTGCAATATGTATATCTTTATTACCTGATGGTTCGATGAATGAAGCGAGTCAAAAGATGTTGAAAGAAGTAGGGAATTGGATGCGGCTTAATGGACAAGGAGTATATGCAAGTCATGCTTGGGTAATTCCTGCTGAAGGCGAAATGGTTAATGGAAAGCTTAAAATGCTCCCTGGAGGAGCACTGAAAAGCAAACACGCTACATTTAAGTTTGATGCTCAGGATATTCGATTCACAATTGGAAAAAACAATAAATTATATGCATTTTGTATGAGTGTTCCAGCTCCAAATACCCAAATAAAAATTAAATCTCTTGGTACAGATGCAGAACATTATGGGAAAAAGGTGAGAATGGTTAAGCTGTTAGGCTATGATGGTAATTTAAAATGGAAAGAAGCGGCTGATGGGTTATTAATAACTTGCCCTAAAAATATGCCATTTGCTACAGCTATAGTATTCGAAATAGAGTAAAAATTATTAAATGCCACTGCAGGCAATTTTTTAGATAAAGTATTACAGTTGGCGTATTAAATATTGATAAACTTAAAAAAATCAGTTTTTCAAGACTTAAACCAATATCTATTTTGATTATAGCAGGTTTATATACCCCCGTTTTAAACGAAATTTTTGTTTAAATAAATTTAATTAACAATGTACGTTTCTCTTCGTACCTTTGCGCCTTTAGAAAATACAAGATAATGATTGAAATAGGAAAATACAATACACTTACCATATTACGTGATACCAAGGTTGGTCTGTTTTTAGGGAACCCAGAAAAAGACCCGGAAGGAAAACACGATATACTTTTGCCAAATAAATATGTACCCAATGAATTTGAAATAGGAGAAGAACTTATTGTTTTTGCCTATCTGGATCATGAACAGCGTCCAGTCGCTACCACTTTGGAACCTTATATTTTTCTGAATGAGTTTGCTCTTTTAAGAGTGAATTATATCAACCAGATTGGGGCTTTTATGGATTGGGGAATGGAGAAAGATATTCTCGTTCCTTTCAAAGAGCAGGCCCGTCCTATGGAAAAAGGAAAACGTTATCTGGTGTATTTGTTTTTGGATGAAAAAACAAACCGTTTGGTAGCCTCAAGCAAGTTAAACCAGTTTTTAAAGAACGATCATCTGACTGTTGAAAAAGGTGAAGAGGTTGATCTAATTGTGTCGCATATTACAGAATTAGGAATCAATGTTATTATCAACGAAAAACACAAAGGTCTGCTGTATAAAGATGAGGTTTATGATGATTCGATACGTACAGGTGACCGTATGCGCGGGTATATAAAAAATATCAGACCTGATAATAAGATTGATGTAGCTTTACAGATTCAAGGCTATCAAAGCATAGAACCTAATGCAGAAAAAATTCTGGATGAATTGAGAGCCAGCAGAGGTTTTTTGCGATTAACTGATAATTCGCATCCCGAAGACATTAAAACGGTGCTAAAAATGAGTAAAAAGACCTTTAAAAAGGCAATTGGAGCTTTATACAAAGAAAAACTTATCGAGATAAAGGAAGACGGAATTTATCTGGTAAAGGAATAAAAAAAGAAAGACTAGTTATTTTAGCTAGTCTTTCTCTTTTTACTTTTATTTATACCTTATAGGTTTAATTAAAAGTAAAACTCTTTTGTACATTTTCAAAAGTATGTTTAACCGCATTTAATACTATGGGTACATGTGTACCAGTATTTACTGTTCGTAAATCACTTTATTAAATGGATTGCCTGTAAATTAAAGGGTGCTGTTTTAATCATCAAAGACCAAATTTCACATTAAAACCATTGGTTTATTTATACATTTAAAGTTACATTCTGTTTTTCTATACCGAAAATTAGTAGAATTGTAAATCTTTTACTGAACCCTAGGTGTTACTTTTTTATCAGTTATAATTTTTTAACAGAGGCTTTATTTACCAGCTTATATTTTAAAATGGTTTTTTGAAAAATTATATAATTTAAAACCATAAAAATAAAAGCGGCAATAATTTTAAATTCACTCAAAAAAATTATTTTTAAAGGTTAATAAATTAGTGAACAATCGATGCTAATCTGAATTAATAACTAACGGTAGTTTTGTTTAAAGTGTTGATTAGCACTGAATAAAAGTAATAATTATTTTTTATCACCAATGTTAAAATCTGATTTTTTTTTACTGTTTAATGCTTAAAACTTGTTTTGGATTTTAATGAAAGAAATGATTTAATAAAAATATTTTCAGTGTATTAAAAGTTCTTAATTAATTAAAACTGCATGTTGAAATTTAGTCCCCAAATAGCTTTATTACCTCCTCTATCAAAACCTATCGGAGCTACATTCATCTGTGTTTTTACTTTTTCCTTATATCCAAAACCGTCAAGTATGGTATTAAACGGGTCCATCAAAACCAGAGAAGTGTATCCTAAAAATTTTGATTTTAAAATTCGGTGATCGTTTCTTAGAATACTTTTTTTTGCATAAAAGAAACCTTCACCTACTACAGATCCTAATACTGGTGTTACGATAAGGTCTTGTTTGGATGGGATTTCAGCAAAAGCTTCGATTCCATATTCCCAGAAACAGGTAGACATAAATGCTGAATACAGAAAGGATTCAAAAATAGTAAAACCGCTGCTTCTCGCTGTCATATAGTATACACCTCCGGAATAGGGATGCGTTATGTAGTTAAGAACCCAGTCATCTTCATCCCAAACAGGTCCTGCTTTTACATTTTCTTTCCATTTCCATAAAATCCCTTTTTCTTTAATTTCTTCTTTGTCCCAATTACTGGCGCTTTCCGGCATAGCCCATAGTATTCCAAAAGCAATGACAGCAGTTCCTGCATACATTCCAGTTGTTATCCCTAATCGTTTATAATCTTTGTGGTCTGGCGGATAAGCACTTCCGTTTTTTAGAATTGCAGTACTGTCTCCCAGCGTAAGCATATCATAATTGTATTTTTTTCCTATTTGAGCATCTGAATAGGCGATGGAATTTGGAGTAATGAATTTAGGCAGCTGATTTTGACTTATCTGTATTTCTTTAGCTCCCTGGGCAAAAATAATGTTTTGTAAAAGTAAAAGTAAAATGGTGGATAAAGCGGTTTTGAATGGATTCATTTTCTGAATTAAGTGCTGTTAAAAGATAGCCAATCTGCATTGGATTTAAAATAAATTTATGCTTTTTGCCCTTGATAACCGTTAAATTATATTGCTTTTCGAATAGAATTAACATAGTTTTAAGACGGCGCAAATATAATTAATTAATTCAAGCTGATAGACAATTGATTGTTTAATTCAGAGCATTTGATTTTAAATGTTTTTTCTTACAAATACATTACTTAATTTGTAACCGCAATCCGTTTTAGTTCTATTAATTTTTAAAAGAAACGCCCAGATGAGTGAATTTAATTGAAATAATTGGGGTAAAGCTATTTCTGAACAGTTTTCGGATTCAAATAAAATTTATTTAACGATTCTGAGGAATGTTTCTAAATTACTTATATTTACATTTAAATTGTATTGAGTTAATGGAAGAAAATAAACATGTAACAATCTATGATATAGCTGAAAGACTAAATTTAGCTACGTCTACTATTTCCAGAGCATTAAAAGATCATCATACTATTAGTGATAAAACCATCAAAAAGGTTAAAAAAACTGCCGAAGAAATGGGATTTGTACCCAATACTCTGGCGGCTGGTCTTCGCGGTAATAATACTAAGACAATAGGAGTGTTAATACCTACTGTTACACAGCCCTTTTTGTCCTCTTTAATCAGCGGTATAGAAATTACAGCTCAGAAATCGGATTATACGGTTATTATCATGCAGTCACATGACTCTTATCTTGAAGAAGTGAATATGGCTAAGTCCTTATATAGTAATAGGGTAAGCGGCGTAATTTGTTCATTGGCAATGGAGACTAAAGATACTTCACACTTTCAGCAGTTTACTAATAATAAAATTCCGCTTGTTTTTGTTGACAGGGTTCCTAAGGATTACAATACTTTTAGAGTAGTCATCGATAATTATTCGGCGGGATATAAAGCCACCAAGCATCTTATTGAGCAAGGCTGTGTGCGTATTGCGCATTTAACAGCCGGATCTGAATTAGGTAACCTATACAGTGAAAGAAAAAGAGGCTATATTGAAGCCTTAAGAGATCATAATCTTCCAGTAGATGAAGACCTGATCATTAATTTAAAATCGGTTACTTATAAAGAAGGGGTAAAGGCAAGCAATAAATTATTTGATTTAGACCCAATTCCTGATGGTCTTTTTGCACCTGGAGATATAATTGCTGTAAGTGCTGTGCAGACAGCCAAAAAAAGAGGTTTAAAAGTTCCTGAAGACATTGCTGTTATTGGGTTTAATAATGACCCTATTTCTCAGATAATCGACCCAAATATATCTACAATTACGCATCCTGCTGAAAAGATGGGAAAAAGTGCAGCCGAAATTATAATTACCAGTCTTAATTCTGTAAAAAAGGATGATGCTAAAGAGATTACATTCCTTAATACCGAGGTTCTTGTGCGCGAATCGTCCAATAGAAATCTGTAAATTATTTAATAAAAATAGTGCGAATTTAATCTGCTTGACCAAAATTGGTTTCAAGCAGATTTTTTTTTTGAAAAAAAACAGGCAAAAATTTTTTTCTTATAACACAAACTTATATTTTTACACAACCGATTGCATGAGGCTAGTTATTTTGTAAAATGTATTTTTTTTGATAAAAAAATATTAAAATAATAATGACTGCATCGAAAAATACTTATGCATAAATTAGAAATATAGAAAACAACAAATAATGAAACATAAAAAAAGAAGCTTTTTGAGAATGATTGTTCTAATATTTGGAATATCATGGTGCGCATCTGCTCAAAAGGATTACAAATTATGGCTTCAATATAATACAGTAACTGATCTGAATTTAAAAACGGAATATTTATCAAATGTTCAGGGAATTACTGTCTTAGGAAAATCCGAAACAATGAGTATTGCAGCAAAGGAACTGCAGTCGGCATTGAATGCTATGCTTGGAAAAAAAATCAATGCTGGTGAAAAATTAGAAGGGAATAACAATATTATAATAGGTTCAAAAGCTTCTTTAAAACCTGAAATCCTGAAAATAATAGAATCTGATTTTAATCGAATAAATGACGAGGGCTATATTATAAAATCTATTAGCATTAATAATAAAAAACAGATTATTATAAGCGGTAAAAAGGAGATTGGTGTTTTGTATGGTGTTTTTAATTTTTTGAGATTGATTCAGACTAATAAAAGCATTGAAAAACTGAATATTGCAGATTCACCTGCAACGAATATCCGCATATTAAATCACTGGGATAATTTAGACCGGACAGTAGAACGCGGTTATGCTGGATTCTCTTTATGGAATTGGCAGAAATTACCAGATTTTATAGATCAGCGCTATATTGATTATGCCCGTGCCAATGCTTCGATAGGAATTAATGGAACAGTTCTGACGAATGTAAATGCAAATGCTTTAATTCTGACACCTCAATATTTAGAAAAGGTTGAAGCTCTTGCCAATGTTTTCAGGCCTTATGGGATAAAAGTGTATTTAACGGCCCGTTTTTCAGCACCAATAGAAATTGGAGGTTTAAAAACTGCAGATCCAAAAGATGCTGAAGTAATAAATTGGTGGAAAGCAAAAGCCAAAGAAATATATGCTGGAATTCCAGATTTTGGAGGATTTCTTGTAAAAGCAAATTCAGAAGGTCAGCCTGGACCGCAGAATTACGGCAGAGATCACGTTGACGGAGCCAATATGCTTGCAGATGCTGTAGCTCCTTTTGGAGGAGTCGTGATGTGGAGAGCATTTGTATATTCTGAGCATGATGTGAATGACCGCGCGAAGCAGGCTTTCGCCGAATTTCAGCCTTACGACGGAAAATTCAGAGAGAATGTTATTGTTCAGGTAAAAAATGGAGCAATCGATTTTCAGCCGAGAGAACCTTTTCATCCATTATTTGGCGCTATGCCAAAAACACCTTTAATGATGGAATTCCAGATAACACAGGAATATTTAGGATTTAGTACCCATTTAGTGTTTCTGCCTAAATTATTTCAGGAAGTTTTAGAATCGGATACGTATCAAAAAGGCAAAGGTTCTACAGTTGCAAAAATAATTGATGGTTCTTTGTGTCAAAATAAAATTACAGGTATTGCTGGCGTTGCTAATATAGGAAATGATTTGAATTGGACTGGGCACCCTTTTGCGCAGGCAAATTGGTACGGTTTCGGAAGATTGGCTTGGAATCCCTATTTAGATTCAGAAACAATTGCTGATGAATGGCTGAGATGTACTTTTTCAAATGATGAAAAATTTATTCGTCCAGTAAAAAATATGATGATAACATCCCGCGAAGCAGTAGTTAATTATATGACACCATTGGGTCTTCATCATATTATGGATACTGGTCATCACTATGGACCAGGACCGTGGGTTGGTAATTTGTCAAGACCGGAATGGAATCCTGTTTATTATCACAAAGCAGATAAAAACGGTATAGGTTTCGACAGATCCCAAAACGGTACCAATGCTGTTTCACAGTATGCACCAGAAGCAGCAGCCATTTTTGATAATATCAAAACTTGTCCGCAAGAGTATTTACTTTGGTTTCATCACGTTTCCTGGGATTATAAGCTAAAAGACGGTAACAGTCTATGGGATGGAATGGCTTTAAAATATCAGCAGGGTATAAACCAAGTGAAAGAAATGCAGGAGACTTGGAATACAGCCGAAAAATATGTTGACAGCGAACGGTTTAAGGAAGTGCAGATGTTATTGAATATTCAATATAAAGAAGCAAAATGGTGGAGGGATGCCTGCCTCTTATATTTTCAGCAGTATTCAGGCAAAGAACTGCCGAAAGGAGTTGAAAAACCAGTGCAGACTTTAGAATATTTTCAATCATTGAAATTTCCTTTTGCACCTGGAAATTAATGAAACAGCTTAAGTGCTGAGAAGGTTTAAAAAAAATATAGTTTTAATATTATCTAATAAACATATACATAATGAAATTAATAAATAACAGTATACTGCTTGGGGTTCTTTTCATATCAGGCATCTGTAATTCACAAAACACAAAAACGGCTCAGGCTTCTTTAAAAAACAGTTTTAAAGGTGACTTTTACATTGGAACTGCTTTGAATGTCAGCCAGATTGAAGAAAAAGATGCTAAGGCTGACGCTTTAATCCGAAAAGAATTTAATGCAATTACTGCCGAGAATATAATGAAGTCGATGTTTGTTCATCCTTCAAAAGATAAGTATGATTTTGCAATGACCGAGAAGTTTGTAGCTTACGGAGAAAAGAATAAAATGTTTATTCATGGACATACTTTGATCTGGCACAGCCAATTAGCCCGATGGATGTCTGAAATTAAAGACAGTACCGAAATGAAAGCATTTATGAAAGATCATATTACAACTATTGTTTCCAAGTTTAAAGGGCGTATTAATTCTTGGGATGTTGTTAATGAAGCATTGAATGAAGACGGTACTTATAGAAAATCAGTTTTTCTTAATACTCTTGGTGAAAGTTATTTAGCAGATGCTTTTAAACTTGCGACACAAGCAGACCCTAAAGTTGACTTGTATTATAATGATTATAATATCTGTGAGCCAAAAAAGAGAGAAGGCGCAATCAGATTGATTAAATATATAAAAGCGAATGGCGGAAAAATTGATGGTGTTGGTATTCAAGGACACTGGAGATTAGATAGCCCGTCCTTAGAAGAAATTGAAAAAAGTATTTTGGCTTATTCTGAATTGGGTGTTAAAGTTGCCTTTACTGAACTGGATATTACGGTACTGCCTAATCCTTGGGATTTACAAGGAGCAGATGTAAATCAGAGTTTTCAGGGAAGTGCAAAAATGAATCCTTATCCAAAAACACTGCCTGATTCTATCCAGACTAAATTAGCAGAACGTTATGCTTCAATTTTTAAATTATTTCTTAAACATAAAGATAAAATCAGCCGTGTGACATTCTGGGGAGTTCATGATGGACAGTCTTGGTTAAATGACTGGCCAATAAAAGGAAGAACAAATTATCCATTATTGTTTGATACTAATTTGAAACCCAAAAAAGCCTACAATAGTGTTATGCAGTTAAAAGAATTGGAAAATAATAAAATTGGCAAGAAAAAAGTTTTTAAAAATTAAGACTAAATCAGTTACAGAAAAAACCGTTTAAATTTTTCGCCGGTATTATTTTTTTAATACTTTTACACAACCGATTGTTTTTTTGATTAAAGAGAAAAAAATAAATCCATTGCTTGCCATTAACCCCACAAATACCCCTCACAAATAATGAGTACTATTTCTCAAAAATTATCCGTAAAGGAAAAAATCGGATACAGTTTAGGCGACTTAGCAGCCAATTTAGTTTTTCAGACCCTGATGACGTATCTGGCTTATTTCTATACCGATATCTACGGATTGTCTCCCACACATTCATCAATAATTATGCTGACAGTTGGCTTGATTGCCGCTTTTGGTTTTAATCCTATTATAGGTGTTCTGGCAGACAGAACCAGTACCAAATGGGGCAAGTTCCGTCCCTGGATCCTGATCACGGCATTACCGCTGGGCTGTGTTGCTCTGGCGGCTTTTACCACCCCCGATTTTTCATACAGCGGCAAAGTAGTTTATGCCGTTGCCACTTATACCTTACTGCTTCTTTTTTATGCAGGGAACAACCTGCCGTATTCTGCCCTGAGCGGGGTGATTACGGGCGATATGTCCGACAGGAACAGCCTGTCTTCGTACCGTTTTGTTGCAGTGATGTTTGCACAGTTTTTTGTTCAGGTTTTCATGCTTGGGATCATCAAGAGTGCCGGAGGGGGCGACAAGGCAGTAGGAATTGAAAAAGTGATGACGGTACTGGCTGTCATCGGCACCATTATGCTTTTTATCACCTTTCTGACCACCAAGGAACGCATCATTCCAAAACCGGAGCAGAAGTCAAGCGTGAAGGAAGATCTAGCCGACCTTGTAAAAAACAGGCCGTGGGTAATCATGCTGACGCTGACAACTTTAGTATTTATCACTCTGGCCCTAAAAGGCGGTTCGTATGTGTATTATTTTGAAAATTATGTAGATAAACAGCAGCTGGCACTTTTTATCCAGCCGATATTGGATACGCTGACCAGTGCCGGATTAAACTATTTTGGTAATGACCCTGTTGCAGCAGGATTCGGACTGTTCAATGCCGGAGGAATTATTTTTATGATAATAGGAATCACTTTATCAAAAGGCTTGGCTGATAAATACGGAAAGAGAAATATCTTCGGAATATTTCTGTTTATTTCGACAGTCTTCGTTCTGGCTTTTTATTTCTTTCCAGCCGACAGTATTTCCCTTATTTTTCTTTCGCAGATTCTGCACGGGTTTTTCTACGGAATCACCATTCCGATTCTCTGGGCAATGATCGCTGATGTAGCCGATTACTCGGAATGGCTCAATAACCGCCGTGCGACAGCCATTATATTTTCAGCAATGATGGTCGGACTGAAAGCCGGACTAAGCATAGGAGGATCTTTAACGACTTTATTTTTAGGATATTTTCAGTATATACCTAATTCACCGGCACAGTCTGAGGTAACGATAAACGGCATTAAATTATTAGTGAGTGTTTTTCCGGCAGTTCCGTTTTTGATAGGATGCGGTCTGCTGTTTTTCTATAAGATAGATAAAAAAATGGAGACTCAGATAGAGAGCGACCTAAAAAAAAGAAGAAATTAATTACAAAAAAAAACAAAAAAAAGAGTATGCCAGAAGATAGTATTGAACAAATTAATTTTGAGCAGATTAACAAAACAGCCATTTCACAGCCTTTGGTGTCACATATGTATACCGCTGATCCTTCGGCGCATGTATTTAACGGCAAAATCTATATTTATCCATCGCATGATATTGATGCGGGAATTCCGTTTAATGACAACGGGGATCATTTTGGGATGGAGGATTACCATGTTTTTTCGATGGAAAGCATAACGTCCGACACGGTAGATAACGGAGTTGCCCTGCATGTGGATGATGTTGCCTGGGCCGAAAAGCAGATGTGGGCTCCAGATGCTGCGCACAAAAACGGAAAGTATTATCTGTATTTCCCGGCCAAGCGCGCCAATGGTATTTTTCAGATTGGAGTTGCTGTGAGTGATTCACCCGCAGGGCCTTTTACAGCCGAAAAAGAAGCCATTAAAGGAAGCTACAGCATTGACCCGGCAGTTTTTGAAGATCAAGACGGTGCACATTATATCTATTTTGGAGGTATCTGGGGCGGTCAGCTTCAGAAATACCGAAACAATCAATATGCAGAAAACAACGAAGAACCGACAGAAAAAGAACAGGCATTGGGCCCTATAGCGGCAAGACTTACTGACGACATGCTGGAGTTTGCCGAAGAGCCGAGAGAAATCCAGATTCTGGACGAGAACCGAGAGCTTCTGCTGGCCGGTGACAATGACCGCCGTTTCTTTGAAGCTTCATGGGTTCATAAATACAATGGGAAATATTATTTTTCCTATTCCACAGGCGATACGCATTTTATCTGTTATGCAATAGGAGACAGCCCATACGGACCGTTTGTGTATCAGGGACGCATCCTGAATCCGGTTGTGGGCTGGACTACGCACCATTCAATATGCAGGGTTGAGAATGACTGGTATCTGTTTTACCATGATTCGAGTCTTTCCAAGGGTGTTACTCATCTGCGGAGCATGAAAGTGGCTAAAATTGACTATCTGGCTGACGGATCGATTGCTGTGATAGACCCTTATGATAGAGAAGGTTAAAAAAGTTTTTGGAGCTGCAGTCAAAATTCAGATTGGCTAAAAAATTAAATTACCGCTTACTTAATTAAAAAACAGATATAAATGACAGTTCAATATCATTTTGAACATTAAAAAAAAGAGTTGCTTTTCGATTAGGAAATAGTACATAAAAGAAGGTTAGCCTCTTTTTGCTTGAGCTGAAAATTTCTATCGATTTCGTTCTTAAATATTCTTTGCCGATAAAAAAGCTTAATAAAAAGGCAATAATGAATTTGATTGTTTGAAAGAAAAATATTCGTATTTTTTCATTTTTGTGAATTAATGTTTTTATTTTATATATTTAGAGAGAAAATCTTACTTTTTAATAATTACAAAATGCTTAAAATAGAAAAAAAAATATTTTTTATATGTTATTTGTTTTTTGTGACGATTTCTTATTCACAAAATAACTTCGAAAATTTTCAATTTCGTTCTATAAAAGAAGGTATTTCTAAGCGGGGAGTCTGGACTATTGTGCAAGATAAGAAAGGGTATATCTGGATAGGGACAAATGGTGCGGGACTGTATAAATATGATGGGATAAATTACGTCGTTTATGAATCCAATTGGAATACTCCGAAATCTATAAATAGTAATCTTATCTACACTGCCTATGTTGATTCTCAAAATAAATTGTGGGTAGGCACTGAAGAAGGTTTATGTTTATACGATAGAAATTTAGATAGATTTGAGACAATTGATTTAAAAAAAGCTCTTAAAATTCACAAAGACGATATAGTGACAGTTAGGAGTTTAATTGAAGATAATGAGGACAATTTATTAGTTGGGACAGAACAATACGGTCTTTTAAAATTAAATAAAAAGACATTTCAGGCAATTACAGTTAAATCAAACATTCCTTCCAATATTGATTTATTTATTCGGAGTCTTGCAAAAAATAAACAAGGGAAAATCTTTGCTGCAACAAATTTTGGATTGAAGTATTTTGATAGTAAAACAAATAGTATACAGCAGGTAACATTAGTTGAAAATGATAATTCTAAATCTAAAATTACAGACTCATTAGAGTCATTGTTTTTTGAAACTAACAATGATTTATGGATTGGTACTACAAATAATGGACTAATAAAGGTTGTAGAAACCACGAAAGGCTACCAGCAGAAAAAAATCGCAATTACAAATAAAAGAATTTTTTCGATTATTGCGATTGATGCAAAAAATATCCTTTGCGCTACTGAAAACGACGGTCTTTTTTTGATAAATAATTCAGGGGCAGTAATAAAAAAATATTTGCCAAATAAGTTTGAAAAAAATGGATTAAAATCAAACTCCATCTGGTCTTTGTTAAAGGATAATGATAATAGAATCTGGCTGGGATATTATAATAAAGGGGTTTGTATTTTTGATAAATTATCAGAACAGTTTAATTCAATCGAAAGTTTATTGAATAATACAAATTCTTTGCAGACAAGTTCTGTTACATCAATTGCTGAGGATTTTTCTGGAAAGTTATGGATAAGCATGGAAGGGGGAGGGGTTGATGTATTTGATCCAAAAACTAAAAAATTTATACATATCAATACTCATGACAGTTCTTATATTTCTGGACTGACAAACAATAATGTGCAGGAAGTTTTTTTTGATAGTAAACAGAATTTATGGTTAGCAGTCTGGAATGAGGGGATTTTTTTCTTAAAAAAAGGAACCAGGAATTTTATAAATTACAATACACATAATACTAAAGGACTTAGTTCCGACAGAGTTTTGAGTTTTGCAGAGGATTCAAAAGGCAATATCTGGATAGGAACTTTTGAAAGAGGGCTGAGTTATTTTGATTCTTCAAAAAAATCTTTTTTTCAATGTAATTCTAAACCATTTCGAGATTATTTACTGCCTTCTTCACTTGTTCGCAAAGTATTTGTTGATTCAGATGATATTATTTGGGTAGGAACGATAAGGGGACTTTATGGCGTAAACAAAAACGGAAATACTTTCTCTGTATTTTCTATTAAGGATAAAATGTCTAAAGTGCTGAATAATATTCGGACGCATACAATATTGTCCATTTACGAATCCAAAAACAAATTAATTTGGATTGGAACTGATGGTTCAGGTCTTTTTAATTATAATAAAAAGACAAAAAAAATAGCTTGGTACAGTGGTAATGAATCTCTTAAAGAAAAATCAGTCTGTTCAATTATTGAGGATAATTACGGTTCAATCTGGGTTAGCGGCGGAGCAGGAATTACAAAATTGGATGTAAAAAACAATAAGTTTTATAATTTTACTACAGAAGACGGACTGCTGGCCAATGATTTTAATAATAATTCGGTACTGAAAGATAAAAAGGGGACAATTTATTTTGGAAGTTATGAAGGGATCAATTATTTTGATCCAAATCAAATGTCCAAAACTGCCAAACAGCCTCAGTTGTATTTTAAAGATTTCAAGCTGTTTAACACTTCGATTATACCTGCTGCAGCCGATTCTCCATTGCAAAAAGTTATTTCCGAGACAAAACACATTACTTTAAATCATAACCAGTCTGTTTTTACAATAGAATATGTAGGTATTAATTATTCGTACCCAGGTAAAAATGAATATGCTTATTATCTGGAAGGATTTGAAAAAGAATGGAATTATGTAGGTAATAAACATATAGCAACTTATACCAATCTTGCTCCGGGCGATTATGTTTTTAAAGTAAAATCTGCAAATCGGGGAGGGACCTGGAGTCAAAAGCCATTGGAATTAAAAATCACAATTCTGGCTCCATGGTGGAAAACATACTGGGCATATTTAGTGTATTTAATTATTGCAGTTTTGGGAGCCTATTATGTTATTACTTACTATCAGAATAAATTTAAGGCAAAACAGGCGATCAGTTTTGAAAGAGACAAGAGAATCCAGATTGAAAAACTGAATAATAAAAAACTGCAGTTTTTTACAAATATCTCTCACGAATTCAGAACACCGCTGACTTTGATAATGAATCCGCTTGATGATTTGCTTAAAAATAATGTATACAATTTAAATGGTGAGGTTCTAAACAAACTGAAGGTAATTCATAAAAGTTCTGATTTATTGTCAAGACTGATTAATGAGCTGATGGATTTTAGAAAATTACAGTTTAATCAGGTACAGCTTCAGGTTCAGGAAATTGAAGTAATCAGTTTTGTGAAAGATATTTTGAGTCACTTTGATGAAGAAGCTAATTTTCGCAAAATAGAGTTGACGTTTTCTTCTCCCCTTAAAAAATTAAACGATTGGGTTGATCCTAAAATGTTTGAAAAAATAATATTTAATATTTTGTCTAATGCTTTTAAGGTTACACCAGATTATGGAAGCATTAATGTAAGGATAAAAGAAAGCAATAAACCTGTTTACTTTCCTTTGGTAAATCTCGGGAAAGAAGTTAAAAGCTATGAAATAACTATTGAAGATACAGGATCTGGATTAGATAAAAAAGAACTCAAACGAATATTTGAACGTTTTTATCAGGTAAATAATTTAAACAAAACCTATTATGGAAGTACTGGTATTGGCTTAGAAGTTGTAAAAGAATTTATTGAATTAAATAAAGGAAAAATAGAAGTCGACAGTGTTTTGGGTGACGGTACAACTTTCCGAATTATATTTCCTTTGGGCAAAGATTTTTTTGAACCAGATGAATTTGCTAAGGTTTCCAATAAACCGGCATTGGAGAAAAAGAAGATATTGAGGGATATGACAGCAATGGAAAGCAATTCAGAGCTGCCTGCCAATGAGTCAAACCCAGAGAAGCCCCATACTGTACTGATTGTAGAAGACAATGCAGATTTAAGGAGTTATCTAAAAGCAGAACTAAAAAAGGAATATAAAGTAATCGTTGCCGAAAATGGACAAAAAGGATATGATTTAGCAGTGCATAAGCTGCCAGATTTGATTTTGACAGATGTCATTATGCCTGTTATGGACGGTCTTGAAATGTGTAAAAAGATAAAAGGAAATATTAAAACCTCCCATATTCCTTTGTTAATGCTCTCTGCAAAAGCATTAGTAAAAGACAGATTGGAAGGCATAGATTCCGGAGCAGATTTGTATCTGAGTAAACCCTTTAATATGGATATTCTAAAATCAAGTCTTGCTCAATTAATAAATAGCAGACAAATTATCTTTAATAAGTTTTATGACGGCATAACTAAAAAAGCACAGCAGAAAACTACAACAATAGATAATGATTTTATGCAGAAGATATTAAATTATATTCATGAAAACATTAGCGAACCTGAACTTAGCGTTGAGCTGCTGGCTTCTATTGTTTTCTTAAGCAGAAGTCAATTGTATCGAAAAATAAAAACACTTACAGGAGTTTCTGTAAATGAGTTTATAAGAAATGTCAGGCTGGAGAAAGCTAAACAGTTTATAGAATTTGGGAATGATAATATTAATGAAATAAGCTATAAAGTTGGTTTTGCAACTCCTTCCTATTTTACTAAATGCTTTAAATTGAAGTTTGGCCATCTGCCAACAGAAGAGAAGAAAGTATAATTACTTAAAAGTAATTTAATAATTAACTATACTTTATTAAACTAAAATAGCTGCCTTAGTTTTAAAATTGAGGTAGATATTTTGGTTTTTTTGCTTTTGGGTCACTTCATTCTGTCCCAATTTATCCATCTTGATAACAGGTTCTGCATTTTAAAGAGCTTAATTCTTTTAAGTTTTTTTAATCAACAAGCAAAAATGTGTAATACTACAAAACCATCTGCCTGTTTATTCATTCTTATATTTTAAAGAAAACATTTTATTGACCAAATTCTAGCTAAACCTTAAATTTTGTCAATTTTGATAAGTTTAAAATTTTAACATATTAATTTTTTATATCAAAAATTAAGTAAAATTTTTTTATTGATAATATATTTTTTAATTATTTAATGAATTAACGTAACATTTGATAAATAGTAAGATTTTTGGTGTTTTTTGCAACATGCGTGCGGTAATATGCTTCATTTGTTGTATAAATACAACGTCCAAACAGAATAAATTTGTTAAAGTTTTTGTAAAAATTGTTTGATCATTTATTTTAAAGTTATGAAGAAATTTTATGCAAAAAAGAATGTATTTAATTTATCCTAAAAATTATTTTATTGATAAACAAGACATAAAAAAACTAATGAACACTTTAATTATTATAAACTAAAATCAATTTAAATGAAGAGAACCGCCTACTTCTAAATGTGAATTTAATATTCAAAAGAATTTTAAAAGATTAAAAACCAATTTTAAAAAATTAACCAAACTAACTATGAAATTAAAAATGAAATTCGCAATTATTGCACTGCTGTTTTTTTGTGCACAAGCTGTCTTTTCTCAGAGCAAGACAATAAATGGTGTTGTTTCTGATAAATCGGGTTTACCCCTAAGTGGTGTAAGTGTAAGTGTGCAAGGAAAATCTAGCAGTGCTATTACAGATTTTGACGGGAAATATGTAATTAATAATGTCGAATCAGACAATAAATTAGTATTTGCATATATAGGTATGATTTCTCAGGTTGTTGCTGTTGGAAGCAATAGTTCGATAAATATCACTATGCAGGATGCTTCCCAAGATTTAAAAGAAGTTGTTGTTGTTGCATATGGTGTTCAAAAAAGAGGAAATGTTACAGGTGCAATTTCAACAGTAAGCTCTAAAGACATAGCCGCCTTGCCTATAACAAATGCTGAATCTGCACTTCAGGGCAGAGCCGCTGGGGTTACGGTAATTAATAATGGTTCACCAGGATCTACTCCAGAGGTAAGTATTAGAGGTTTAGGAAGTCCAAATAACAATAGTCCATTGTATGTAGTGGATGGTGTTATTGTTGGGAATTTATCAAGTATCAGCCCAAATGACATTGAAAGTGTATCGGTTCTTAAAGATGCTTCTACAGCGGCACTTTATGGATCTCGCGGATCAAATGGTGTTGTTATTGTAACTACCAAAAAAGGTAAAAGCGGTGTAGGTCAATTATCTTTTAATACTTATACTGGTTTTCAGAAAGTAGGAAAAACATATGACTTGCTTAATTCAGAGCAATATCAGCAATATGCTAAAGATTGGGGGGTAACTATTAATAGGCCAGCAGATTTCTTGAAGAATAATGTAAATTATTTGGATGAAATTTTTACAACTGGAGCTATGCAGGATTATAATTTAAGTTATTCTAGTGGTACGGATCATTCTACTAACCGTTTTTCTGCAGAATATTTAAAGCAAGATGGTGTTATTGTTGATTCAGGTTATGAGCGTTACACCTTTAGAGCAAATAACACCCAGAAAATTGAAAAATTAAGATTAACAGTAGGTAGTAATATGGGGCTTTCTTTTGGAAAGCAAAATCCTGAGCGTATATCTGGCGGACGTACTTTAATCGAGCACGCTATAAAAGCAGCTCCTTATCTGCCGGTATATAATTCGACTAATTTGGGAGGTTTTCAAGGACCAAGTAATGCAGCAGACGGACAGGATGCTGAAAACCCTGTAAGAGTACAAAGTTTAGGTTATACAATCAATAAAACATTAGGTATAACGGGGAACATTTTTGCAGAGTTTGAAATTGTTAAGGACTTGAAATTCAGATCACAAGTTTCTTTAGATTATTATGATCTTGATAATAGAAATTTTATTCCTTCTTATGATGATGATAGTGTTCCTAATGGTTCAACGCATTCTGCGGCTTATTCAGCTACAACAAGAGTTTATGGAAGCGGTCAGACTATCATGTTTAATAATAGTTTAAGCTATAAAAAAACAATAGCCGAAAAGCACAATTTTGACGCAGTAATACTAGTTGAAAATAATAAATCTAAAGGCGAACAAGTTAACGCTGGGAGCCGTTACTCAATATCTGATGAAATTGATCAGTTAAATAGTGCAACAGTAACAGCTTTAAGCAGTACTTCATTTGAAGATTATAGAGTTGGATATGTAGGAAGGTTGAATTATAATTATGATGAAAAATACCTTTTTGCTGTTTCTGGAAGAAGAGACGCTTCGTCTCGTTTTGGCAGCAATTACAGATGGGCCAATTTTTATTCTGTTGCAGGGGGCTGGAATATAGCTAAAGAAAATTTTCTTCAAAATACTCAAGTAAGTACTTTGAAATTAAGAGCCTCATATGGTACTACTGGTAACGATGAAATTGGACGTTATGCATATAGTGCTGCCTTGGTAGGGAATTTAATCTATCCTATAGCAGGTAATGCAGCTGTTGGTACTACAGCTGGATCATTGGCAAGTCCGGATTTGCATTGGGAATCTAAAACAATGAAAAACATAGGTTTAGATTTTGGGTTTTTAAATGATAAAATTACAGGTAGTTTTGAAATCTATGATAATAGAAGCGATGATTTATTATTAAACTTACCAGTTGCACCTTCAATTGGATCTTTTTCAGGAAGCCAGCCTAAAAATGTTGGATCAGTTAGTACCAAAGGGTTTGAAGTTGTACTAGGTTATAATGATAATGAAGGTGATTTTAGATGGTCTGCTAACTTTAATTTAGGTACTAGCAAAAACGAAGTGTTAGATTTAGGAGGAATTGATAAAATAGCTGGAGGAACTGCATTTAGAGCTGGAGGTGACGCCATTTCACAAACTACTGTTGGTGATCCGTTATTCTATTTTTATGGTTTAGTTGCAGACGGCATCTATAAAAATCAGGCCGAAGTTGACGCCGTTTTTACAGCCACACCAGGGCAGACTACAGTTAAACCAGGTGATATAAGATTTAAAGACTTAAATGGTGACGGTAATATAACATCAGCAGACAGAACTAAAATTGGTAATCCTCTTCCGGATATTACTTATGGGATGAATTTTAATGCTACTTATAAACAATTTGATTTTAATTTCTTCATAACGGGAGTTCAAGGAAATGACATTTTCAATACCAATCGTTATGATTTAGAAGGTATGGCAAAGTTGTTTAACGCTGGTACAGCCGTATTAGACAGATCAATTGTTGCAAATGGAGTGGTAACTAATCCAGATTCTACAATACCAAGACTTAATGGAGCAGTACAAAATACAGCTGTAAGCAGCCGTTTTGTTGAAGATGGTTCTTTTGCAAGATTAAAAAACATAAGCATCGGATATACATTACCAAGCAACATCAGTAAATATTTTTCTAAGCTTAGAGTATATGCAAGTGGTCAAAACCTTGTAACAATAACTGATTACTCTGGATTGGATCCTGAAATAGGGAATGGAAATTCTAGTATTATTGGAGGGACTAATTATGACAAAGGTATTGATAGAGGAAACTATCCGCAGCCAAAATCGGTGTTACTAGGACTTGAAATTTCATTTTAATAAAATAAAACAAACATGAAAAATATAAAAAATATAAAATTTATCTTGGTAATATTCGCAGGAATATACATAATAAATTCTTGTTCAGATAAAGATTTAGAATTGACAAATCCTACTACTTTATCTCCTGAAACGTATTTCAAAACTAAAGACCAAGTAGAGTCATCTGTAAACGCAGCATATGCTAATTTGCAGACTACGGCACTTTATACGCGTTTGTATTTCTTTGAATTGGATAATATGTCTCATGAAAATGCAGGCAATCCACAGTTGGAAGCTGATAAAAAAGAATTTTTAGAGTTTTCTTTTGATTCAGGCTCTGCTGATATTTCAGATTATTGGACAGTTTGTTATTTGGGAATTAACAAATCAAATTTTGTAATTTCTAATTCAGACAAAATAAATGCAATCGATAATTCTATTCTGAATCAGGTTACAAAAGATAAATACATCGGTGAAGCAAAATTCATGAGAGCATTTTACTATTTTCTATTGGTTAAACGTTTTGGCGGGGTGCCATTATATGATGCACTTCCAAAAGGAGCAGATGATGTTAGGGCTAGAGCTACCGTAGCTGAAGTTTATAACTTAATCGTTTCAGATTTAAAAACTGCTGCTACTACTTTATTAAGCAGAACTGCTGAACAAAAAGGAAGAGCAACTAAAGAGGCTGCACAGGCCTTATTGGGGAAAGTTTTATTATATCAAAAGAAATATGATGAATCATTAGCTGCACTTAATGGGGTTACTGGATTTTCGCTTGAACCTGTTTACTATGATAATTTTGTTGAAGAAAAGGAACATGGAGTTGAATCTATTTTCGAAGTTGAGTTTGATGCAAAGCTGGGCACAGGAAATCTATGGGGTGCAGGAAATGGAGCTCAAGGCGGTAATGAATCTACTTTAAGAGGTCAGGAATATGGTAATTTGAACTGGTTTAACGTGTATCCATCGGACAATATATTAGATGAATTTGAAGCTAATGATAAAAGATTTGCAGCAACATTTTATGTTGTAGGTGATAAGTATAATAATGGAAATAATACAATGGTAGCTGCCAATTTTGGATCTGGTGGCGGAACGAGAAGAGCGGGCTGGAAAAAATATTCAAACTACTATAAGAAAATTGATGAGGCAATCGACTCGGGAATTAACTTCAAAATCATTAGATACTCTGATATTCTGCTTATGAAAGCAGAATGTGAAAATCAAAGAGCAGGTGGTGATCAAGTTGCAGCTATTGGTTACATCAATCAAGTTCGTGCTAGAGCAGGTGTACCAGCATTATTAACTACTCTTACAAAAGATCAAGTATTTAAAGCTATCATTCACGAACGCAAAGTGGAGTTTGCAGGTGAGCAAAGCCGTTTTGACGATATAATCAGATGGGGTAATGCTGCTACAGAATTAGTTGGAACAAAGTTTAAAGTAGGTAAAAACGAACTTTGGCCAATTCCTAATAATGAGACAGGTAAAAATTCTTTGATTACAGGAAACAATCCAGGCTGGTAATTTTATTATTATAGTTTTTCTAAAATTAGGTTAGGTTTTGTTGTTAGGACAGCGTATGAAAATACGCTGTTTTTACTACTTAATTTGAGATTACGTTTTTTGTTTTCTTAAAGCAGTTTATGAAATTTTAAAATTACTTTTCTATTTGTTAATCTTCCATTTTTAGCTTATTACAGTAATAAAAAATTAGAAGCAGAATCCCAATTTGAAATTAAAACTTGATGGCTTCTGAACAGCCATTCTATGTTAATCCCAATTTCAGACCAATAAAAAAAATTGATAGAGACAGGCATGCATTTTAATATATAGTCAATAATGTTTCCTCTTTTTTGCCCAAAAATAAAATTATCAGAAAAAATAGATTCTTGAAATACTTTAAAAAAATAGCTGTCTTTTTTTTGCTCCTGACATTTTTCTATAATGTTTTAGGAGTATATGTGTTGGTTACTGCTCAGAAAGAGCAGACATGGGTGGCATCTATGGAAAATGCAGATGATTCTAAATTTCAGATAATTGAATTGAATATTAATCCTTATGCATATGTTGTAGATTCTGGTTTTGAAGAAGTAAATGAGGATATAATAATCGATCACACAGTGTATCATGTTTTTAAAAACAGAATACAAAATAATGTTTTAAAATTATATTGTTTAAAAAATACCCATCAGGCTGCTGTAAATAAAAAGTTAAGGGATCTTGTAGATAATCAGTTAATCGACACAAATTCAAATAAAGAAAATCCAGCAAAAAAACTTTTAAAATCATTTGAAAAAGATTATATCTCAAATGATGCTGCTGTTTATGAATTCAATTCTGAATTTATCCCTGATTCAATATCATTTTCGTTTGTTTTTAAAAACGATTTATTAGATGGGTTTTTTACTTCCCATTATCCCCCTCCAAATGTGGCTTAGATACTTTTTATGTTTCTGAAAATCATTATGCTTAATGATTATTTAGTGTGAATTAAATGCTTTGCTTCTGCAATTGCATGTCTTTTTACGTACACGATTTTTAGAACATTTTTCAATAATAAGCTTTATTGAAAAACAAATCATCTATTATCAACCACATTTAAAACTATTAAAATGAAGAATTCTTTTTCTTACTATATAATTGTTCTATTGCTTGTTTTCACTTCTAGTTTATATTCCTTTAATCCGGAAAAAAATATAAAAACACTTCCAGAACCTCTTGGTAAAGATAACATGGCCTATAGATGGGGGCAGATGGCAATACAGGCAACAGCAAATGATACCGAAAAATTCAGACCAAGACCCACAGTAACTTCCCGTCTTTTGGGACTTACTTTTGTTGCCATTTTTGATGCATGGAGCCGTTATGATAAAGCTGCAGTTCCTGTATATTTAACTGATACTGCAAGAAGACCTGATGAAGAACAAATCCTTAAAAATAAAGAGATCGCAATTAGTTACGCCGCTTATAATGCATTATGTGAGTATTTTTATTCAGACAAAGCATTATTTGCATCTTTTATGACTGAATTAGGATTTGACCCAAATAACAAGTCGCTTGATCCGTCAACTCCAGAAGGAATTGGCAATTTAGCTGCAAAGGCAGTAATTGAAGCCAGAAGACATGACGGGTCAAATCAATATGGAGATGAAAGCGGTTCAAACGGAACTCCTTATTTTAATTATGTTAATTATAAGCCAGTTAATTCTCCAGATGTAATGGTTGATATTAACCGCTGGCAGCCAAAATATTTCTCTGATGGTAAGGGAGGTAAATTTTCACCAAACTGTCTGACTCCTTTTTGGAACAAAGTAAAACCAGTAGGAATGCTGTCAGGCGATCAGTTTCGTCCGGTTCCTCCGCCGTTAGTTGGTTCAGAGCAGCTTAAGAATGAAGTAAAAGATCTTATTGACCTGCAGAATAATCTAACAGATGAACAAAAGGCATTAGTAGAATTTATGCGTGACGGCCCAAAATCGGTGCAGCAGGCAGGACACTGGTTAAAATTTGCTCAAGTTGTTTCAATACGTGATAATCATACATTAGATCAGGATGTAAAAATGTATTTTTTAAATCAGGTAACAGCTATGGACTGTTTTATAGCCTGCTGGGATGCAAAAATGTTTTATGATTTTGCCCGTCCTTATGCTCTTGTTCATTATTATTTTAAAGACCAGACTATAAAAGCCTGGGGTGGTCCAGATGTTGGCTACAAAGAAATGAAAGGACAGGAATGGAGACCTTATTCTCCGGATACTTTTTTATGTCCTCCTTTTCCAGGTTACGTTTCGGGACATAGCACCATAAGCGGCGGCTGTGCCGAAGCATTAAAATTATGGACAGGCAGTGATACTTTTGGCGATTCTGCAACTTGCATTCCGGGAGCAATGACTGAGCCAAATAACATTGGAAAACCTGTAGTTCTAAAATTCCCAACTTTTACTGAAACAGCTGAAATGGCAGGTATCTCAAGGGTAATGGGCGGTTATCATATTCAGGCTGATAATTTGGAAGGTCTGAAACTTGGCAGAAATGTAGCCCATGAGGTTTGGAAGTTTTATAATATTCATATTGGAAATAAAATAGTTGACTAAAAAGAGAGCTTTTATTTTTAGTAAACTCGAAATTTCGTTTTAAGATTAAAAAATTAAAAATATGAAAATAAAACTGTTATTGCTGTTATCCGCAGTATCCTTATTGATGCAGTCTTGTGACTTTTTTTCTAATCCAAATGACAAAATGGTTAAGGTCTTGGAAGCTAGAAGCAAGATGTATGATGTAAAAGACAATGTTTTTTCTCCAAAAGCAGAGATTGTTTTTTATGATTCAATCATTTTAAATTCATCTTATGGTCATTTTAAACTGCTGTATGAATTAAAGAAAGGGGAAAGTCTGCTGAAATTAGGGGATGAATATGATGCCGTAAAAATATTTGAGACGATGTCAAACTCACCAATAGTAAGCGGTGCTGAAAAATTTGAGATTTCCAAAAAATTAGCAATTGCCTACATGCGGCTTGGCGAGCGTCAAAACTGCTTAAAATCCCACGTTTCAGAATCGTGTATCATGCCGATAGTAAAAGCTGGAATTCATGAAAAACAATTAGGATCGCAAAAAGCTATAGAGGTTTATAAAAAGCTCTTAATCAATGATCCTGGAGATTATGAATCACAATGGCTGCTCAATATTGCTTATATGACACTGGGCGGTTATCCGCTAAAGGTTCCAAGCCAATGGCTGATACCAAATCTGGACAAAGATAATTCAGGATATTCCATAAAACCTTTTACTGACATAGTTTCGAATTTGGGCATAGTGAAAAAAAACATGGCTGGAGGCGTTATTTTGGATGATTTTAATAATGATGATTATTTGGATATAATGACATCTGATTGGAGTCTGGACGGGGTTATGCAATATTATCAGAATAATAAAAAAGGGGGATTTACTAATTTATCTAAACAATCTGAGATAGGACGGTTCAAAGGCGGACTAAACATGATTCAGGCTGATTATGATAATGACGGTGATACCGATTTATTTGTTTTAAGAGGAGCCTGGATGAATGTTTACGGAGTACAGCCCAATTCATTACTGCGTAATAATGGAGACGGCACTTTTACAGATGTAACTGTAAAAAGCGGTTTGTACTCAGAATTACCAACTCAAGCCGGAACTTGGAATGATTTTAATAATGATGGTTATCTGGATTTGTTTATAGGGAATGAATCAAGGCCTCAGGATAATTTTCCCTGCGAATTGTATATAAACAATCAGGACGGAACATTTACAAATGCTGCCAAAAAAGCAAATTGTGAAATAGTCACTTTTGTAAAAGGAGTAACTTCTAGTGATTATGACAATGATGGAAGAATTGATCTGTTTTTGTCCGGGATGAATAATCGAAAAACATTATTGAAAAATATGGGTTCCAAAAACGGCATTCCGCAATTTATGGATGTGACCGAAAAAGCAGGACTGGCTAAGCTTAATGTCATGACTTTTCCAACTTGGTTCTGGGATTATGATAATGATGGCTGGCAGGATCTTTTCGTATGCGGTTATCAGTTTGAAGGTTCTATTGCAGGAACGGTTGCCAAAGAGGCATTAAATATTCCGAACGAAGGCAGTAAAATGTATTTGTATCATAATAATCACAATGGTACTTTTTCGGATGTTTCAAAAGCAGCCGGGCTGGATAAGAGTGTCTTTGCAATGGGGTCAAATTTTGGGGATATTGATAATGACGGATTTTTGGATATGTATCTTGGTACCGGTAATCCAGATTATAAATCGCTTATTCCAAATAAATTATTCAGGAATATGGGAAATGGCAAATTTGCTGATGTTACTGTTTCCGGGCGTGTAGGAAATCTGCAGAAAGGTCATGCTGTTGGTTTTAGCGATATGGACAATGATGGAGATTCCGATATTTTTATAGAAGTTGGCGGGGCTTATATCGGCGATTCTTATACCAATTCCTTTTATCTTAACCCAGGTCAAAACACAAACCGCTGGATTGGTATTCAGCTCGAAGGAACTGACACTAACAAATCGGCAATTGGCTCAAGAATTAAGCTTAGTTTCAAAGAAAAAGGTGTTTCCCGAAATGTTTATCTCGAAATAAACTCAGGAGGCAGTTTTGGTTCATCGGCTTTAAGAAAAGAAATAGGAATCGGGCAGGCATCAGTAATTGATCAAATAGAAATTACTTGGGCGAAGAGCCATAAAAAACAATTTTTTAAAAATGTTAAACCCAATCAGTTTATTAAAATAAAAGAAGGGGATGAAGAATTTGTGAAAACGAATATTAAAAAGATTGTTTTTCCGACTGCCAAAATGAAATCTGCAATTTGTATTTAAAGAAATTTATTAAAATTTTAAAAATGAAAATTATAAAAATAAGAACTGTTTTTTTTAGCATTACATGCTTATTACTGCTTGTTAGGTGCTCCACAAAAGAATCAGAAAAAAAGATATTTACTGCTTTAGAACCTTCAGACACTGGAATTGATTTTAGCAACAATCTCACAGAAAATGATTCTCTGAATTATTTTACCTATTCATACATTTATATGGGCGGGGGAGTTGCTGCTGGAGATGTCAATAATGATGGATTGACAGACATTTTTTTTACTGGAAACCAAGTGTCTAATAAGCTGTATTTAAACAAAGGAAACCTTAAGTTCGAAGATGTTACCAAAAAAGCAAAAGTAGGAGGAGATTCCAGATGGTACACCGGAGCTACGATGGCCGATGTTAACGGGGACGGTTTCCTAGATATTTATTGCAGTGTAGGAGGAAAATTTGGTCCCCGAAACAATGAACTGTATATCAATAACGGGAACGGCACTTTTACCGAAAGAGCCAAAGAATATGGCATCGATGATGCCGGAAACAGTGTACAGGGCACTTTCTTTGATTATGATAAAGACGGAGATTTAGATTTATATGTAGCCAATTACCCGCCTACTAAGTTTAATATACCAACATTTGTTTACGTACAGCTGATGCGGAATGTAAAAGATGATGAATCCGGACATTTGTATAGAAATGACGGAAATCATTTTACCAATGTGACCAATGAAGCGGGAGTGAGAGCATACGGCTTGTCATTAAGCGGTACTATCGGGGATTTAAATAATGATACCTGGCCGGATATTTATGTGTCCAATGATTTCAATTCTCCTGATTTTATGTACATAAATAACCATGACGGCACTTTTAAAGAAGTTATAAAAGATGCTGCAAATCACACTTCTTTTTATGGAATGGGTGTGGATATCTCCGACTTCAACAACGATGGTTATTTAGATATTTTTCAGGTGGATATGGATGCCAAAGACAACCGTCGTAAAAAAGCAAATATGTCAAGCATGAATCCGCAGTTATACTGGGATATTGCTGATGCTAGATTTCAAATTCAGTACATGCACAACTGTATGCAGATGAACACTGGAATTGTTGAAAACGGAATTCCGCAGTTTGAAAATGTTTCGCGTATTACAGGAACTTCTTCAACGGACTGGAGCTGGGGACCATTGTTTGCTGATTTTGACAATGACGGTAAAAAGGATTTGTTTGTTACCAATGGAACCAGAAGAGAAATAAATAATAATGATTTCTTTCACAATATTGAAAGACAAAATTTGAAGCCTAAAGATTTACTAAAAGTTGCATTGGAAATTCCCAGCGAAAAAATCGACAATTTTATGTTCCAAAATAAAGGAAACTTTAAATTTGAACAGGTTAATAAGCAATGGGGAATTGAGTTCAAAGGATTTTCTAACGGTGTTGCTTATGCTGATTTGGATAATGACGGAGATTTAGAAATTATCATAAATAATATAGATGATTACGCTTCAGTTTTTGAAAATACCAGTTCCGAAACCAATAATTATTTGAAGGTAAAGTTCAAAGGAAGTTCAAAAAACAATCAGGGATTAGGAAATCGTGTGTACATAAAAACAAATGGTGATGTTCAGATGCAGGAACTTACTCTGACACGCGGATTCCAGTCGTCTGTAGCTCCAGAACTGCATTTTGGAGTTAATAAATTAAAGACAATTGATGAAGTGAAAGTGGTTTGGACCAATGGAAAAGTTCAGAAATTATTCAATGTAAAAGCAAATCAGACATTAACTTTCAAAGAACAGGATGCCAAAGAAGATACAGAAAAAACAGCTGTTTCAAAATCATTATTTACTACAGTAACATCCATTTTTCCAGTTTTTAAACACGAAGAAAATAAATATGATGATTTTAAAGATCAGGTTTTACTGCCACACAAGATGTCCACTTTTGGCCCTCCTATTGCTGTTGGCGATGTAAATAAAGACGGATTAGACGATTATTTTATTGGCGGTTCATCTACTTTTTCAGGGAAACTGTTTTTGCAGACAGCCAATGGATTTGTGGAGAAAAAAACGGGAGCTTTTGAAGCAGATAAAAAAAGTGAAGATGCTGGAGCTGTTATTTTTGATGCGGACAATGACGGCGACAATGATTTATACGTTGTAAGCGGCGGTTATGAATTTTTATTAAATGATCCCGCACTGCAGGACAGACTGTATATCAATAATGGCAAAGGTGATTTTACAAAGGCATCCAAAGAAGCACTGCCTGTAATGCTAACCAGCGGTTCCAAAGCATATCCTGTTGATTATGATAAAGACGGTAAACAAGATATTCTGGTTCTTGGCAGACAAGTACCTGGACAGTATCCTTCACCAGCAAATACTTATCTGCTGCATAATATAAGTACGGTCGGTCATGCACAATTTGAGATTTCAAAAAATGCTCCTAAAGAATTCAAAAATATTGGAATGGCAACAAGTGCTGCTATAACTGATTATAATAATGATACTTTTCCAGATATAATAATTGTAGGTGAGTGGATGCCGATCCGTGTTTTCGAAAATGTAAAAAACGGATTCAAAGAAGTATCTGGTAATTTAGGCTTGTCAATAGATACCACTGGCTGGTGGTGGAGCATTCAGCAGGGGGATTTTGATAAGGATGGCGATATGGATTATATCGTTGGTAACAATGGGCTTAACTATAAGTACAAAGCCACACCCGATGAGACTTTTGATATCTTCGTTAAGGATTTTGACAATGATAAGCATAAAGATATTGTATTGAGTTATTACAATGACGGTAAGCAATACCCTGTACGCGGCCGAGGCTGTTCTTCACAGCAGATTCCAAGCATAAAGAAAAAGTTCAAAAATTATGAAAGTTTTTCTCAGGCAACGCTAGTTGATGTATATACAGAGAAATCACTTAAAGAGGCTCTGCATTATAAAGTGAAATCATTTGCAAGTGTATACATGGAAAATAAAGACGGGAAATTTATTCTGCACGAACTTCCTGTTGAGGCACAGCTGTCCTGTATCAATCAGATTATAGTTGATGATTATGATAAAGACGGCAGTCTAGATGCTTTGATTACCGGAAACATGTTTAATTCAGAGGTTGAAACTCCAAGGAATGACGCTGGTCATGGCTTATTTTTGAAAGGGAATGGCAAAGGTAAATTCAAGCCGGTTTCTATGGTGAAAAGTGGATTTTTTACTCCTGGAGATGTTAAAAACATGGAAGAAATAAAAGTAAAAGACAAAGGTTATTTCTTGGTCACTAAAAACAACTCGTATCTGCAGAGCATTAGAATTAACTAATGTTTTTTAGAAAAAGTACCTATAACTGGGCGTTATGGCTCTAGAAATTACTTCCCAATAAACTGTAACAGATTATTTTGGAAAGGATAATTTTAGAGCTGTACACTCAGAGTCTTTCTAACGTGATAAAAAAATCTAAAATTTCATTCTCAAATATTGTTTCATCAGTTTTTGAAAACAATCAAGGCGGGTATTTTATGAATTAGAAAAATCAATCCATCATTTATGTCTTATGGGACGAATCAGAATTTATAAAAAACTGATTTGCAATTCTGTTTGGCAGTAATCAATACAAATATTTTGAGCTTTTTTATTGTAATGACTTTCTATAACTAAAATAGATATATCAATATTTATGCTCGTTCAAAATAAAACAAATCATGAAAAAAATTGATTCATTTTATACCGCATTCATTTTTATAATATTCATTTTAACTGCTTTTCAAACAGAAATAATTACTGCTCAGGGCTGTGTGGCAGTCCGGCAGATGGGCGGGCTTTATATGAATTCTGCCAGTTCTTATAATTTAGACAAAGGCGAATTTCAAGTAGGAACAAATTACCGTTATTTTCATTCCTGGAGGCATTTTATAGGTAAAGAAGAACAATTGGAGCGTCAGACGACAGGCGGCGGACATGATGCAAATGGAGTAGAGCAGGGCAATGCCGTAAACATTTATTCACATGCTGTAGATTTTAATTTTTCTTATGGAATAAGCAATAGAATCCAGATAAATGCCACTTTGCCTTATGTACACAATGAGCGCTCTCAGGTGCTGAGACAAACAAGCCCTGTAAAAGATACTATAAGGTACAGCGTTTATGCCCAGGGTTTTGCAGATGCAAGGCTTAGTGTAAATTACTGGTTTTTTGATCCAAAAACGGCTCATAAGGGAAATGTAATGTTAGGACTGGGATTAAAATTAAATACAGGAAGCCATGAGGAAATGGATGAAGCACCACAAGCTGACGGAACAACAAAAAGTGTGATAATGGATCAGGCTATTCAGCCAGGTGATGGCGGAGTTGGAATTTCGGCTGAGGTTCAGGTATTCAGACAATTAACAGGACGTCTTTACGGATTTGCAAATGGATATTATTTATTCAATACAAAGGAATCAAACGGTACATTTAAATCAGCACCAAAAGCTGGTTTAGAAGGATATGAAATTTATGCCTGTCCCGACCAGTATTTTGCAAGAGCAGGATTATCTGCTGCAATTGATAAAAAAGAAAATTTTAATGTTTCGCTGGCAGGAAGAATCGAAGGTATTCCTGCATATGATGCTTTTGGAGGTCAGGTGGCCTACCGTCGTCCGGGATATGTTATAGCAGTAGAGTATGGTTTTTCATATCACATAGGGAAGCACACTTTGAGTTTATTCATCCCTTATAACATCGTAAAAAATCGTATTCAGAGTGCTGCAGATATTGCCAGCCAGGATCTGCAGAATTCTGTAATCACTGATCCTGCCAAGTATGTTCATGTGCAGGGAGATGCCGCTTTCGCAGATTATTCTATAAATCTAGGATATTCCTATAGATTTAAATTGGGTAAAAAAATGACCGTAATGATGCCTAAATAGTTACTATTAAAAATTTTGAAACAGATGAAAACTACTTTTAATTCTTTCTATTTTTTATTAAGTAAAAAAATGGAAAAACACAGTATTAACTTGATGCGTATTGCTCTTGCGATTGTCTATATCTGGTTTGGTGCTTTGAAAATCTTCGGATTGAGTCCGGCAGGTGACTTAGTAGAGAAAACCGTTTTTTGGTTCAGACCAGAAATTTTTATTCCGATTCTTGGAATATGTGAAGTCCTGATTGGATTTGGGTTATTGATAAAAAGAATGATTCCGCTGACAATAATTTTTTTATTAATGCATATGTCTGCAACCCTTTTTCCTTTTTTTATTTTAAAATCCAGCTGTTTTGACGGCTTCCCTTATGAACCGACTTTGGTTGGCCAATACATTATCAAAAACATTGTTTTGGTTGCGGGAGCGCTCGTTATTGCGGGAAAATATAATGAAGATTATTATGCAGAAATGAATTTTAAAAAAAGAATAAAAAATTCTGCAGCAAATGAAAACATTTCAACAAAGTATATTACCGATATAATAAAATGATAATTACAATTAATCCCCAAATCAAATTTTAATTTTTAATCAAAATATACAATATGTTACGAGAAAAATATATAAAACTACTGTTCTGTTTTCTCTTTTTGCTTACTGCACAGTCGTATGCGCAGCAGCAAAATTTGAAAGGGATAGTAGTAGATGCCAAAACGGATGTGGCATTGGGCGGAGTGACGGTTAAGTCGGATACTGAAGAAGTCACTGCCAATGAAAATGGTGAATTCGTTATTCAAAATCCAAAATTACCAATTACATTAAAATTGAGTTATATCGGATATAAAACACAGAAAATTGTGGTTCAGTCTTTTGATTTATTAACAATAAAATTGATTAATGACTCCAGTCAATTAGATGAAGTCCTTATTTCAAGCGGGTATTTGACCCAAAAAAAATCGGAGTTTTCGGGTTCAGTATCAACAGTTTCAGCAAAACAACTGCAAAATAGACCTGCCTCCAGTTTCGATCAATTATTGGGAGGACAAGGAACAGGAATAGATGTTATTCAGTCTTCGGCTGTGCTCAACAACACGCCTGTTATCCGTGTCCGCGGTTTAAACACTATTACTTCAGGTCTTTTCCCTTTAATTGTTGTTGATGGAGTAGCCGTTTTTTCCGGTTCTTTGGGAGGGTTTATTGGGAATAATCCATTGGCAGCTATTAATCCAAATGACATACAGTCTATAGATGTTTTGAAAGATGCTTCGGCAGCAGCGATTTATGGCTCCAGAGCTACTAATGGAGTTATGGTGATTACTACCAAAAAAGGTAAAAAAGGAGCAACAAGATTTAATTATAATAGCTGGTACAGCAGAAGCACGCCTTATAATTTGCCCGAATTATTGAATGCCGAAGATTACACGGCCATAAAAAATGAAGCTTTGGTTAATGCAGGGAAAGCGCCAGGTTTTTTCCTGTCAAAAAATCCGGATGGAAGTACAGTAGACACAAGCTGGTATGATGTTGCCTATGAACCGGGTTTATCGAGTAATCATAATATAAATATCTCAGGAGCAAATGAATCAACACAGTATTATTTTTCGGCAGACTACAGCAATCAAAATAGTTTTATAAAAAACAATACGTTTCAAAACTATATGGCACGATTAAACATTGGTCATGAAATTAATAAATACATTCGCGCTGGTGTTAATTTTTCTTATAGTAACGCCAAAAATGTAGGTCCAAATACTGGAGCCGTTGCTGGGAACACTATGTCGGCTTCTACTTACAATACAGAATATATCACCAATGAACCTTTGGGAAGAATGACCTATGTTTTGCCTCCTAATGTTCCTGTTTACAAACCAGATGGTTCTTATAGCATTCAAAACGGAATAAGTGTGGGTTACGGAAACAATATTCCATCCATTATTGGAACTATCAATGCCTACAATCTTGCAATGGTACAGGTTCTTGATTTAACAACTTCAGTGAGTAAATCCATTTTAGGAAATATCTACGGTGAGTTTGATATTTTGAAAAATTTGACTTTCAGAACTAGTTTTGGATTGAACAATATTGGCGTTGAGAACAAATTATTTTTAAACCCAACCCACGGCGGCGGGTATGCCTATAATGGTGTAGCAACAAACATAGAAACCGATCTTCTAAGAACCGATTGGGTAAATACACTTACTTATAAAGCTTCTTTAAAAGAGAACCACAATTTTGTAATGCTTTTGGGTTATGAGCGCATCAAAACGACGGTGGATAGCTGGGGAGCTTCGCAAAGTAATATAACTGACCCTTATTATACCAATTATCAAGGGAGTTATGCCAATATATCTCCAATAGGGAATGTATTAATGGAAAATGCCTTATTGTCTTATTTTACCAACCTAAACTACAATTACAAGAACAAATATTTTTTGAGTCTGAATTATAGAATCGATGGACTTTCCGCTTTATCTGAGGGAAATAAATATGGCGATTTTGGAGGAGGAGCTTTGAGCTGGAATGTTTTTGAAGAGTCTTTCTATAAAAATTCCGGTATTACTAAATACATTGATAAATTCAAAATCAGAACGAGTTACGGTATTGTTGGAAACAGTGAAATAGGCAATTATCCATCAATAGGAACTTATGATTCTTCTACTTATGCGGGGGCTCCTACATTGGGATATTCACAAACAGCCAATCCTAATTTAAAATGGGAAACCAGTTCAAAATTTGATTTAGGAATCAATTTTACACTTTTAAATAATCGTATTTCAGTCGAAATGGATTATTACAAAAACACCATAAAAGATTTAATTCTTAAAGCACCGCAGTCTCTTTCGGCTGGAATTCCAAACAATTACATCAATGAAAATGTTGGGGGAATGTACAATACTGGTTATGAGTTGGGTGTAAATGCTCTTGTTGTCAGTTCAAAAGATTTTAGTTGGAACTTAAATTTAAATCTTTCGACACTCAAAAACGAGGTAACTTCTTTGGTAAATGATGTTTTTGTTCCCAGCGTATTTGGAGTTCAAAACATGACAAGGGTAGGGTACTCAGTAGGTTCTATTTTCGCTGTTCCTTCTCATGGTGTAAATCCTGCTAATGGTCAGATGATTTTTGTAAACAGTGAAGGAAAGGAAGTTCAATACAATCATATTGGTTCTCCAAAATGGACTTATCTTGATGGATCAGCCGCTCCTGCTATAGACAATTACAAAGATGGAAAAATGCAGGGTTCGTCACTGCCTAAGGTTTTTGGCGGATTCAATAATACATTCAATTATAAGAATTTTGTTTTGGGAGTTAATTTGACTTTTTCAGAAGGAAATCAGCTCTACAATGGGACTAGAGCAACAATTTCGGATCAGCGTTATTTTAACAACGGAACTTTTATCAAAAACAGATGGACAACACCCGGTCAGATTACCGATATTCAGAAATTGTATTACGGGGACAATGTTTCGGCTGGATTTTCATTTTCGAGTACTTCCAAAGTGGAAGATGGCTCTTATCTGAAATTCAAAAATGTTTCTTTGGGTTACAATGTACCAGTTAAAGAGACTTTCTTGAAAAATGCTTTTACTTCGGTCTATGTTTATCTGCAGGGAAATAACCTGTATACGTTTACCAAATATAGAGGTTCGGATCCAGAGGTTTCCATCAACGGGAATTCTATCAATTCTGGTAAAGATCAAAACGTACCGCCCAATGCACAGGTTTATACAGTTGGTTTAAATGTTGGGTTTTAATTTTAAAAGTATACAAAATGAAAAAATATATTCTAATCAGTTTGTTCTTTCTTGTGGCAATGACAGCCTGCAATGATGATATATTGGACACCGTTCCTGAGACAAGCATCCCAGAAGAAGCAGCATATAGTACACCTGGCAAAATTTTGGCACAGACCAATAATTTGTACAAACAGTTACAGAATCAAAATTATTACGGAGGAAGATTCATTATTTTTAATGAACAGAGAGCCGATCAGTTTGGGCAGAATGACGGTAATGCAGCAACAGGATCAGCTGTGTGGAATCAAAATGTGGCTTCGACAAATGATTTTGTAAACAATGTTTGGTCAGTTTGTTATACCGCTATAAATGCTTCTAATATTTTAATTAGCAAGCTGAACGGCACAACAGTAGTTTCAGAAGCATTGGCAAAAAACTACATAGCCGAAGCCAAATTCATCCGCGCTTTCTCTTACTTTAGTCTGATTCAGACGTATGCCAAACCATATAATTTGGACAAAAACGGATTGGGTTTACCATTGCGTCTGACGCCTATTACCACATCAGGGAACAATGATTTGGCGCGCAGTTCTATTGATGTTATTTATACCCAGATTCTAAAAGATTTGGATGAGGCCGAAATTGATCTTCCTATTGAATATACAACTCCGCTGTTAAATGTTTCCAGAGCCAAAAAAAGTACGGCAATAGCATTGAAAACCAGAGTGTATCTGGTGCAGGCCAATTATGATAAAGTGCTTGTGGAGTCTCAGAAAATTGTTTCCGCAACAGCTCCTTTTCAATATAAGGCTGGAAATTTAACGCATAAACTCGAAGCTAATTTTGCTGCAATTTTTGGAGGAAGTTATACGGGAACCGAAGCTGTTTTCAGTATCCCTTTTGCGAATACCACAACCGAAACTCCTGCTTCTCAGTATGCATTGGCATTTAACTATCTGGCACAGCCAATTATATTTTTGACAGCAGCTGGCATTTCAAGTGATCCGGCCTTGAATTCAAGTGACGATGCTCGTTCGGGTTTGATTGGTACCAATTCAGCAAATCAAAAAGTGCTGAAAAAATTCAGTATTACAACTGCTCCGTTTCGTGACTATGTGCCGGTGATTCGATATGCCGAAATTTTATTGAATTACGCTGAAGCTGCTGCCAATAAGAATGATTTAGCTGCTGCGACAGCTTTATTGAAAGCGGTTAGAAATAGATCTAATCCGAGTTATGTATTTTCAAATGCTGAGGTTGCTACCAAAGACGCATTATTGGCTTCGATATGGAAAGAAAGAGATATTGAACTTTTAGGCGAAGGTTTCAGACTAATGGATTTGCAGAGAAGACTACAAACTTTGCCGGCCAAAAAAGGGTCTATTGGTACAGCTCCATTGGTTTTAGTATCAAGCAGCAATTATATCTGGCCAATTCCTAGCGGCGAGATTTCAGCCAATAAATTGATGGTGCCTAATCCCTAAAAGATATAATAAAACTTAAATTAAATTGAAATCTATAAAATCAGCCATTAATTAATAAAGAAGTATTGGAGGAAAAGAATCAGTAGTTTGGGCTGTTTTATATATGTAAATGATATAAAATAGTTGTCTTTACTTTAAAGAAGTGTAAGCCTGGCAGTTATTTTTTCTGCTGGGCTTTGCTTTTACTGCTATTTAGAAATATAAAATAATCCAATTTTACCTCTTCCTTTGTAGCTGCTATCTGGAAACACATCTAAAAAATAGAACACAGATTGAACGAATTTAAACAGATAGTATTCGTGTTTTCAAAGCTGACTATTTTTTTAGTACTAATTTTTTACGCATAAAGAATCCGTGTCATCTGTTCAATCTGTGTTATAATTTAACGCATAGCTTATATTTGTCCACACGACAGTCTTTGGAGAAGGCTAGGATTGAGCTTGAATTTTTAATACTGCAGTTTTGAAACTGCTTTTATAAGATCAGTTTCTGGGAGTTTGCAGGCTCCTTCTACACAAATATAGATGTAGGTTTCATTTGGCATAAATCGGTCTTCCATGATAGGTAAACTGCTTTCTTTGGCTGAGCCGGCAATCAGAATATTTGGCAGATAGTACGTTTGTAAGGTGTTAATTTTTGCTAATGCTTCTTTTCCTGATACGGCAACTTCAAAATAATTTCCGGTGTAATTTATCATTAAGTTCAGCCAGTTGTAGTATTCTGTTGGAGATTTTACAGCATCATCAGCTACATTATGAAGCATTTGTCTGGCTGTTTTAGAATACAAAGCATTAGAATAATAATGTCCCAGAAGAAATAGATTTTGTGCAAAAACCGAGTTGGATGCCGGAATGACATCATCTCTTACTTCCATTTTTCGTGCAATCAGATTTTTAGAGCTGTTGGAAGTAAAATAAAGCATACTGGTTTTTTTATCGAGAAAATGGCGTAATGAATAATCAGTAAGTTCTTTGGCTTTTGTCAGCCATTTTTCGTCTAAAGTGATTTGATAAACAGCAATAAATGCATCAATAACATTTGCATAGTCTTCTGAAAAACCATTGATACTGCTTTTTCCGTCTTTATAGCTATGGTATAAACTGCCGTCTTTTTGGATTTGATTATTCAATAGGAACGAAGCATTTTTTATTGCTATTTCTTTATAATGCGGGTTTTTAAAACTGCGGTATGCATTAGTATATCCTTTTATCATTAAAGCATTCCAAGACGTTAGGGTTTTGTCATCAAGATGCGGACGAGATCTTTTTTCCCTTTGCTGTAAAAGAGTCTGTTTCCAGTTTTTGAGTTTAGTATTAAGTTCGATTATTGATATATTGTTTTCTTTTGCAAAATCAATATCTGATTGGGTTTTAAATAAGATGTATTTATTGTTTTCCCATAATCCGGTGGCATTGATATTGTAATACTCTTGAAAAAGCGTAAAATCGGATTTCAATATTTTCTGAAGTTCCGTTTTTCCCCAAGTGTAGTAGGCACCTTCTTCTAATTTGCCTGATTTGTTTCTGCTGTCAGCATCGATTGAAGAGTAAAATGCTCCATTGGAAGCCATCAGTTCCCGCTCTATAAAAGTAAGGGTTTCATCAGCCTTCTTTTTATACAATTCATTTTTGGTCACAAGATATGCATCCGAGTATAAGCTAACGAGCTGTGCATTATCATAAAGCATTTTTTCAAAATGAGGAATATGCCATTTTGAATCTACTGTGTATCTGTAAAAACCTCCGCCGATAGGGTCGTTAATCCCCCCGTTTGCCATGTTTGTTAATGTTGTATTAAGATATTTTTGCAATTGCTTATCACTGTTTTGAACACTGTAACGCAATAAAAAGTGCAGTGCTTTTGGCATCGGAAATTTAGAATCACTTACTAAACCGCCATATTGAAAATCCAGCACTTCTTTCCAGTTTTTTACAGCTGTATTTACATTCGAAGCTTTAAAATCAATTGCATTAGTGTTCAATTGAATCAGATCTGATTTTTTAATTCCTTCGATTAATTTGTCTGCATAGGATATTACTTTTTGAGGATTATTTTTGTATAAAGCAGCAATGTCGGTCAGCATTTTTGTCCATTCCTGTTTGGTAAAATAAGTGCCTCCAAAAATAGGACGTCCGTCAGGAAGTGCGATGCAGTTTAATGGCCATCCGCCTTTACCAGTCATCAGCTGTACCGCATTCATGTATATCTGGTCTATATCCGGACGCTCTTCTCTGTCCACTTTTATACTTATGAAATTATCATTCATTAATTTGGCTACCGAATCATTTTCAAAACTTTCTTTTTCCATGACGTGGCACCAATGACAGGCAGAGTAGCCGACAGAGATGATAATCAGTTTGTTCTCAGATTTGGCTTTTGCCAGGCTTTTGGCATTCCAGGCCGTCCAGTTTACAGGATTGTGGGCATGCTGTAAAAGATAGGGACTTGATTCATTTATTAATTCATTTGTATGTTTGAACTGCTGTTTTTCTGCTGTTTTTTGATTACAGCTAATAAAAAAAAACACTGACAATAAAAGTAAAAGCTGACGAAGCATAGTATATTTGAAATTGAATTTTTATTAGGAATAACTAATATAAAGTATTTTCAGCTGTTACTGCTTATTTTTAAAAATATTTTCAGGTGCAAATAAAAACAATCCAAATAGCATTTTACAGATTTAAAATGGAGATCCTAAAATAAAATCCATATACAATAAAAGAATTCTCTAGTCAGATTACTCATTGAAAGAATAATATATACTGTTTTAGCAAATCAGCAGCAGACGGTTTTCTCCTTCATTCTCTACGGGGGCTCTATGAATACAGGCTGCGACCTGCTGTTCGGGATGATCTACCGCTAGACGCCAAAGATGTCTTAATCCTAAATTAACAGGTGATGCATTGGGTTTCGCCTGATAGTGCAGATCAAAATAATTTTCTTCCAGAAAGCTTTCAAAATCCTCGGATGATTCATCGTGCAGTTCTTTCAGCTTTTTCCGAATTTCAGGAATCAGAATTTTTTGTTCTGCCTGGTCATTCGAAATAATATCGCTTGCCACTCCGTGATAGGTACACAAAAATGTATCCGTTGCAATGGGCGACCGGTCAACATGGAACGAATACACATCAGTAGAGATAAAATCAAATTCATGATCCCGTTCGTAGCATTTAAGTAAATTAAGAGAAGGAGAAGCTCCGAAATCGGTTAATAACTGTAAATCATTTAAAATAATTTCCCTTGCTTTATTTCCCTGATCGGATAGTTGTAGTGCCAGTAAATCTTCAGAAGAAACCGCAGTTATATTTTCTTTTAGCTGCAGTTTTTCTGCAATCTCTTTAAAATCACCTTCCAGTTCTCTAAACCAGCACAGGGCATTCATTTCTCCCTTAAAATCTGTATTAACAAGTTCCGAAAAAGTGTTTGCAATACCTATTTGACTGCTGTTAGAAAATGTATTATTCATTAGTTGATTGTTAAGAATCTAGTTGCTTCATCATTGCAAAAATAGGGAATTGCATAGAGCTGCAGAGTTATAATTGTTTTTACTTTACAAAACCAATATCATTTTCAATTGAAGTGTTTTCAGGAAGGCTCAGGCTTGCCAGTGTTATATAGAATAAATGGAGCTATTTCCTTTTAGTACTGAATAAAAAAACACGTTCGGTAAAAGAACGTGTTTTTTGAAATGCGGATAATCTTTTTATTTGTCGATAGACCCTAAAACCCGTTTCATAAACGCATTGAGGGCTTCTTTTTTGTCGGTTCCCTGCTGTATCATTTTGTGAACTTCTAGGGCACCGTACATATTCGAAATTAATTCGCCTATAACATCTAATTCTTCGTCTTTCAATGACGGGATTTCAGTCATGGCTTCCAGTACTTCGATGGTTTCGATGAGGTAATCTTGATCGTTTTCTTCGATGAATTGGGTTAAGTGTTTTATTACGGGTAGCTTCATGTTTTGTTGTTTATTTGTTTAATCGTTTATGCGTTAATTCGTTAATTCGTTTATTCTTTTGTCAATGATTTATTAGTACATTAAACGAATCAACGATTGACCGACTTAACGGTTAAACTATCTCATTAACCAATTCGATCAAAACTTCCTGCTTATTAGTTTGGGTTTCGTTTACTAATTTTCCGTTTACAAAAGTGGCAAATGTAGGCAGGTTGCTAACGTTAGCCAGTTTTCTTGATTCTGGAAAATTTTCAGCATCAACCAAAACAAATGAAATACTTTCGTTTTCTGAAGCTAGTTTTTTGAATTTTGGTTTCATGATTCTGCAGTTACCGCACCATGAAGCCGAAAATTGAACTACCACTTTCTCATTCTGAGCTACTACGGTTCCTAATGTATCTTCGTTTAATTCGATTAACATGTTTTTTTGAGTTTCTAAGTTACTAAGTTTCTGAGCTTCTAAGTTTTTGATTATTCATGTCTTAGTGACTTGGAAAATCAAAAACTCAGAATTTTTGCTTATGTTTTTAAATCTTAGCGACTTGGAAACTTAGCGACTCAGAAACTTAAAAAAAATTAGTTTAGACTTAAATATTCTGCAGTACTTTTTCTGTCAGCATTCATCGCTTCTTTACCAGCTTCCCAGTTTGCAGGACAAACTTCACCTTTAGTCTGGATGTGCGTGTAAGCGTCAACCATTCTTAAATATTCGTTTACGTTACGTCCTAATGGCATATCGTTTACGCTTTCGTGGAAGATTTTTCCAGTTTCATCGATTAGGTAAGTAGCTCTGTAAGTTACGTTTGAGCCTTCAATGATTACTGAATCAGTATCTTCACTGTAGCTTGTAGATTCGATATCAAGAATTCCTAAAATGTTAGCTAAGTTTCTGTTAGTATCTGCAAGAATTGGATACGTTACACCTTCGATTCCTCCATTGTTTTTTGGTGTGTTTAACCAAGCAAAGTGAACTTCGTTTGTATCGCAAGAAGCTCCGATTACAATTGTGTTTCTTTTTTCAAATTCCGGTAAAGCAGCCTGGAAAGCGTGTAATTCTGTTGGACATACAAAAGTGAAATCTTTTGGGTACCAAAACAAAAGTACTTTTTTGTTGTTTTTTACAGCTTCTTCGAAGATGTTGATTTTTAAATTATCACCCATTTCTGAGATAGCATCTACTGCAATACTTGGGAATTTTTTACCTACTAATGACATATTTATTAATTTTAGTTATTTAAATTTTTATTGGTGCAAATATAAGGCTGACACTCAGTGATAATGAATAAGTTTTTATTATAAATATTTATAAAGCAATAAGTCTTGATTATTATATGTTTTAAACGCCTGTAATCGAAACTGGTAGGATTCCTTTTCCTTTTTTATCTTCCAATAATTGTTCGGCAGCACTTATTTGAAATTCATTAAAATCCTGATACATTTCTACAATTCCAATGGTTTTTTCCAAATTTGGAATCACTTGTAAAGCATATGGATTTCCAAAAACATAAAGCACACATTTTTTGGTTTCAAATAATTCGCTTAAAAATGCCAAAACAGTATCTTCTAAATCAAATTTATTAAGCGGTTTTGCTTTTGGGATAAATAATGAAATGAGTATGGTGTCAAATGAAGCCAGATTTTCTTTGATAGTTGTTTCTATTAAATCGGCTGCGTTTTCAACAGCATATTCAGGAGCTGGTAAAACCGTTGCCAAAGTTTTAAAGAAAGAATTATTAATCGATTTATAAATGCTTAATTTAGCAAGACGCTCTCTGTTTTTGGCATCAAAAAGAAGTATAGAACTATTTTTGTCTTTGATTTCGGTAATGCAGTAGTCAGCAATTTTACGATTCAATTGTGAGCTGATCTCGAAATCAAAATCCTGGACTGCGACTGAATCTGTGTCAAAAAGACCTGCTTTTTGTTTGCATTTCATGATACGGTCCAAACTAGCATCAATACGTTCAGGTGAAGCATTTTTTAGAATCTCCTGAATGCCTTCGGCTACGTTTTCGGCAAAGCATAGCACATCGTTTCCAGCGTTAAAAGCTTCCCATTCCAGCTGGCCTTTTACATCATACAATTTAGAAACGCTGTGCATATTCAAAGCATCTGAAATAACTAGACCATCATATCCCAAACGCTCGCGTAAAAGAGACTCAATAATGTTTTTTGATAATGTAGCCGATGTTTCCTTTCCATCATTCAATGCTGGAACAGCCAAATGGCCTATCATAATAGAATCGACCTGATTTTCTATTCCTTTTATGAAAGGGACTAATTCATTTTCGAGCAGCTGTTCTAAATTTTCTTCCAGAACTGGCAGTCCCAAATGTGAATCGACGCTCGTATTTCCATGTCCGGGAAAGTGTTTTAAACATCCCAAAATGCCCACGTCAGACATACCGCGGAGATATTCTAATGCGTACTGAGCCACTTTTTCTTTGTTGGAACCAAAAGAGCGATACCCGATTACAGGATTATGAGGGTTATTGTTAATATCTGCCAAAGGAGCCAGATTATAATGAATCCCCGCCGATTTTAAGTCTAGTCCAATTTGTTTTCCTACTTCATATACCAGATCTTTTTTTCTTTCAGGCAGTGCGCCAAGAGTAATGGCATAAGGATATTGCGGTGTTTTTTCGACACGCATGGCTAAGCCCCATTCGGCATCGATGCTCATTAGTAGGGGAGTAGATGCGCATTTTTGGTAACGAACAATCAGGTCTTTCAAACGCTGAAAACTATCGTCGTTGAATTCTACTTTTTTCTTAGACTCATAATTAGTTGCCGCACTGGCTCTGCTGTGAAAAAATGTCAGTCCGCCAATGTTGTATTCTTTTATTAAACGCTCCATTTCCTGAATATTTTCTTCAGTGTCGTTGATAAAAACGGCAGGAAAAAAGAATTGTCCTATTTTTTGTTCTAGTGTCATTGTCTGCATATTAAGCTTCTGTTTTCTTTCCATAATCTTTTGGAAAAACTAAAAATCGAGATAGGATTATACCTGGAATAGTGGCTAATAATACCCAGATAAAAAAGTTGCCATAGCCCAAATATTGCTGGATATAACCGCTTAGCATGCCGGGAAGCATCATTCCCAATGCCATAAATCCAGTTGCAATAGCATAGTGAGATGTTTTAGATTCTCCCTCAGCTACATAAATTAAGTACATCATAAAACCAGAAAACCCAAAACCATACCCGAATTGCTCAATGATTACTACAGCACAAGTATAGGCATTAAGTGATGAATCTATTGCAAAATATTTTAAATTTAAATGTACATAGATGAGCTCATCTGGCTGAAAATGGGCCAGCATTACAAATCCAATAATGGGCAGATGCATGATCAGTATCATAGGCAATAGCCATTTAGTCAATCCATGTCTGGAAATCGCAATACCGCCAAAAATACCGCCAATAGTAAGTGCAATAAGCCCAAAAGTGCCATAAATGATTCCGACATCTTCGGTTCTTAAACCCATGCCGCCAATAGCAGTTTTATCTACTAGAAAAGGAGTAAGCATTTTCAGCAGCTGCGATTCTCCTAAACGGAACAAAAGAATGAAAGCAAGGACTATTCCGATTTGTTTTTTCTTAAAAAAACTGGCAAAAACAGTGGCGAAGTTTTTTTCTTCCTCTTTTCCTTCCGCAATAGGCAGCTCCGTTTTTGGAGTAGCAAAATAATTGTAAATCGTTAAAAAACACATTACCAATCCAACAAAAATCATTGTATAGGACCACGCTTGCTTATTATCGCCAAATTGATCTTCCAGATAGCCAGCCAATAGAATAACTAATCCATTTCCAGTGAGCATCGACGCTCTGTAAAAAGTACTTCGGATTCCCAAAAAGAAAGACTGCTGCTCTTTTTCCAAAGCAAGCAGATAAAATCCATCACTCGCCACGTCATTAGAAGCCGAAGCAAAAGCAGCGACCCAAAAAACAGCTAAGCTCAAGATGAAAAAATGGCTGGTTGGAATAATAAAACCTACAATTAGAAAGGCAATTGAAATAAATAACTGCATCGCTAGAAACCATTTTCGCTTAGTTCCGTGCAGATCAATAAATGGACTCCATAAAGGTTTTATAACCCAAGGCAAATACAATAAGCTGGTATAAAGCCCAATGTCTTCATTGCTTATTCCTAAATTTTTGTACATCAATACCGAAACGGAAATTATAATCACATACGGAAATCCCGAAGCAAAATTCAATAGCGGAATCCAATACCAAGGCTTGTTGTCTTTCATTATTTAGGGAGGTTTTTAATTGTTTTGTTTAAGGTTTAATTGTTTAAAGTTTAAAATTGTTTAAAGTTTAATTTTTTTGTAGTTAAATCATATTTAATCAACTTTAAACAAACTTTATTTCATTTGCGTTTCAGTTTCAAGATCAACCCCAGTTTCAGGGCTTTCGTTGGCATAATAATCGATGTAAGTAAATGCAAAAGCAGCTTTACCAATCATTTTGTAAGCAGGGACTTCAATGCTGAATTCGTTATTTTCTTCGGTAACAGCAATTTTTTCTATGATCTGAGTGGCATCATTGGTTTTTATTTTGGACGAATTTTTAGCACCATATACGACAATGTAGCGTACTTGTGCTGGAAGATTCGGTTTTTTAAAAGTAATATAATAATTGTCAGAATCCTTGGAGATTGAATTAATCAGCAAAGTTTCGGTAAGTGTTTTTTTAAAGTTGGGAACAGGCAGCGGCAGGGCAGGATATTTGTATTGGTTCTCTTTGAGATATTTTACCACATCCTGATTTTTATTGATAAACCATTTGGCACTGAAAAAACCATTTCCCTGCACATTTGGATAGTTTCGGGTAAGGTCAATCTGATTCGTAATTTCGTACATGTTATTCCAGTGTTTATCTGAATCCGATCTGATTTTATAAGAACTGTTTCCAATGTATAAGGCAGTATTGGCAGGTACATTCTCAGACCACCATTTCATTAATTTGGCATACGAAGCTGTCTTGTGGTCAATACTCCAATACAATTGCGGAATAATATAATCGATCCAGTTGTTATTCATCCAGTCCACAGGATCAGCAAATAAATCATCATAATTGGTTTGTCCTGATTGTGTATCGGAACCTTTTGGATCAGCCGATTTATTACGCCAGACACCAAACGGGCTGATACCAAACTGCACCCACGGTTTTAGTTTTTTAATACCAAAAGAAATATTTTTGACAAAAGCGGTTACATTCGAACGTCTAAAGTCTTCCAGAGAAAGACCGTTGCCATATTTTTGGTACGATGCTGTATCATTAAAATCAAGCCCTTTTATTTTGTATGGATAGAAATAATCATCAAAGTGTACAGCGTCAATATCATATTTAATTACCACTTCTTCCACAATTGCAGTTAAATGTTTTTGAACTTCTGGCAGCGCAGGATCGTAGTAATATTTACCGCCATACTCAATCATCCAATTGCGATGTTTATTATAATCATGATCAATACTTAAGTTTTCGGTTTTTAAATCCATTGTAGCGCGGTACGGATTCATCCAAGCGTGAAATTCAAAACCGCGTTGGTGGCTTTCTTCGATCATCCATTGGAGAGGATCAAAATTTCCAGCTGGGGCTTTTCCTTCAGATCCAGTTAAATAACGGGACCAAGGTGCTAATATGGTAGGATATAAAGCATCGCCTACTGAACGTATCTGTACAACGACTGCATTATAATTAAGTTTTTGATACGTGTCTAAAATCTGGATAAAATCAGCTTTTTGCTTTTCTACCGAATCGCCGCTGCTTTTTGGCCAGTCAATATTGACAACGGTAGCAATCCATACAGCTCGAAATTCATTTTTGGGATGCATCTCTCTTTTTTGGGCAAAACCAAAGACAGTAAAAAACAGGAGATATATAGTTGGAAATAACAGAGACTTCTTCAAAATCATTTTAATCTTTTTATAAAGAAATCAAAAGTAGTTTTTTTAGCTAAATTTATTAAATTAATTGCCAATAAATTTGGATTAGCGCTCATGTTTTGGATTATCTCTAAAATGAATAATAGTAATGTGCCTTATCCTGCTATCCGCTGTAGCTCTCCATTAAAACCCTTTTTTTACTTTCCCGTACAGGAGCTTCCGCTGGCCGCTCTTTACGGGAAGTAAAAAATAGTGTTTTAATAAAATGAAAGTGCTTACAAAAAAGTATTTAATTTTTGTAATTTAATTGCATTGCAATTAGCCAGCTGAACTTCAAAATTGGGATTGCGTTTCTAAAAGATTATTGTTTTCTATTAAAGTTTTTACAGCTGTTTCAGTATCTAAAGATATTTAAGAGAAAATAATGTTTTTTATATGATTAATTACAATTTGTATGTTATTTGATACTGCTTTTTTAAATTCAAAAATAAATTATATTTTATTTTAATATTGGTTTTAAATATGTATTTGACTTTTTTTGGATTTAAAAAGAAAAATATTTTTTTTAGATCTCAAATATTGTAAAAAAATGAAATTTTGATTTTAAAGATTAAAGTTTTTATATTTGGACTTTATTGTTTTTTCTTTTAGATAGAAAAAATGTTGAAAAAAATGCAGCTTAACAGTGGTTTCTAACGATAAAATTAACAACATGGCATTAAAAGGACTTTTTAGAAAAAAAACAGTTCAGGATATTTTAAAGCAGGTCGAGAAAAATAATTTAGAAGGGCATGAAGCGCTTGGAAAACATCTGACTACGAAAGATTTAACTGCTTTTGGAATTGCCGCTATTGTAGGTGCCGGTATTTTTAGCACGATTGGGAAAGCCAGTTTTGATGGAGGCCCAGCTGTAATTTTTCTGTTTTTGTTTACTGCTATTGCCTGTAGTTTTGCCGCTTTTGCTTATGCTGAATTCGCTTCGATGGTTCCAGTTTCGGGGAGTGCCTATACGTATTCGTATGTAGCTTTTGGAGAATTAATTGCATGGATTATTGGCTGGGCTTTGATAATGGAATACTCCGTAGGAAATATAACCGTCGCCATATCTTGGAGTGATTATTTTACGGGACTGCTCTCCAGCGGAGGGATAGATTTACCGCAATGGGTACAGATGGATTATTTAACTGCTTCCAATGGTTTCAAAGATGCTGCTGCTTTGATGGAAGGAGGGAAGTCTTTTGAAAATTTAAGTGCAGGACTTCAAAATGCATATACTGCTTGGACAACATCTCCAGTAATTGGTTCTTTTCATTTTGTTGCCGATTTGCCCGCACTTTTAATCATCGTTTTGATTACAGCATTGATTTACCGTGGAATGAAAGAATCCCGGAATGCCAGCAACATAATGGTTGTAGTAAAGCTTTGCATTGTTTTATTGGTAATCGCCGTTGGTATATTTTATGTTGATACAAAAAATTGGCATCCGTTTGCACCGAATGGAGTTTCGGGAGTGCTAAAAGGAGTTTCGGCAGTGTTCTTTGCTTATATTGGTTTCGATGCTATTTCGACCACTGCTGAAGAGTGCAAAAACCCGCAGCGTGATTTGCCAAGAGGAATGATGTGGGCAATTATTATATGTACCGTTCTTTACATCGCCATTACATTAGTGCTTACCGGAATGGTAACTTATGATAAACTGGATGTTGGCGATCCATTGGCTTTTGTTTTTGATCAATTGGATTTAAAATGGATGTCGGGAATTATTGCCGTAAGTGCTGTGGTTGCAATGGCTAGTGTTTTGTTGGTTTTCCAGATGGGACAGCCGCGTATCTGGATGAGCATGAGCCGGGATGGTTTACTGCCTAAGAAATTCTCTAACGTGCATCCGAAGTTTAAAACGCCATCTTTCGCAACAGTTGTGGTTGGTTTTGTTGTTGCCGTGCCAGCATTGTTTATGAACCTGACTATGGTTACCGATTTATGCAGTATTGGTACTCTGTTTGCTTTTGTATTAGTTTGTGCTGGAGTTCTGGCTTTGCAGAATAGAACTGATATTCCGAGAGGAAAATTCAAAACGCCTTATATTAATTCAAAATATATCTTTCCATTATTGATTGGAGTTTCTTTGATCATAGCTTTTACTTACAACAAAAAAGCAACTATGGATTTTATTACCAATGAAACCAAAATCAATGCGCCAGAATTTATCATCACTTCCATAAATAAAGATGATACTCAAAAAGTATATGATTACTTGCTGCATATTGAAGGAAAAACAAGTGTGACCGAGAAGATGGATGCTGAGCATTTGTTAAGCCAATATCAGGAAGATGATGCTAAATATGCTACTGTAGTTGCAGGTTTGCCAATTTCGGATTCTATAAAATACGAAAGCGGTTTTGATTTATTTAAGCACAAAATTCCGATGTGGATTTTCTTATTTGTGGTAGTTGGATTGGTGTTTTGGTCTTGGAAAGAGAACTTGTCATTGATTCCGCTTTTGGGTTTAATCTGCTGTTTGTATATGATGGCTGAACTTAGTGTTTGGAACTGGATTTACTTTACCATTTGGTTGATAATTGGATTGGTAATTTATTTCGGTTTCAGCCGTAAGAATAGTAAATTGAATTTAGATAGAGAGTAGTTTTTTTTAAGAATATAGATGATAGAGGAAAGAAAATAGACTTTGACTTTGGGAGAATATTATAAAACGCTGCTGGAAATGCTTTTCAGCAGCGTTTTTGTATTATGGAATTGCTAATTTGTTAAGGAGATATAATGGTACATCTGTTTATTGTGGTGAATTTATCTTGAATATTTTAAAATCACTCCGCCTGTTGTAAGCTGTTGGGTTGAAACAAGAGATAGATTTTTAGGAACAATGCCTTGTCTGAATAATGGCTGTCCATTGCCTAAAAGAACTGGTGCAATGCAAATTCGGTATTCGTCAAAAAGATCCTCATTTATAAAAGTTTCAGAAAGGTTTGCACTGCCAAAAACATACATGTCTTTTCCATCTTGTTTTTTTAGTTTTTTAATTTCGGCAGCAGCGTTCTCACTGATAAGCGTTGTGTTGTTCCAATCGGCGGTTTTTAATGTTTTGGAAATAACAATTTTTGGAATTCCATTCATCAAATCGGCAACTTCGCCTTTTTCGTTAGTCCAATAGGCTGCCATTCCTTCATAGGTTACTCGCCCGAATATAATGCAATCCGCAGCATTTAACTGTTCGATGCTTAATCGTTCAAGCTCTTCTCCATAAACAGTACCATGAAAGGATAAATCCCAATTTTGGTTTCCTTCAAAGCAGCCGTCGAGGGTCATTACGTTCCACATTATCAGTTTTCTCATTTTGCTGCTTTTTTAGAAATAGCTTTTTGCTTGTATATTTCTATTTTGTTTGAAAATGAATATCTTCACCTTTTGCCCTTGCCTTTCTGACCATTTCTTGTAAATCATTTGGCAATTCATATATAGAAACAAAAAAATCATCTACCGCTACCATTTCGTTAAAATCATCAAACATTGTTGTTATTTGATTGAATGGGTGTGATTCCATTATATTTTGTGTAGAAAACTCAGAATCAAAATGAGACAGTTTCAACATATCCCTAATTTCACGGGCTTTATTAGATACTGTTGCGTTTTTTGTTCCAAAGTAGTCGCTGATTTGATTTGCAGTGACATACGGTTCAAACGATTTGTCAAATAAAAAATTTATTGACCCTATGGCATAAATGACAGCTGCTGCCCAAATCTCAATTTTTCCTCTTTGAAAAGGGACATCTCTTTTTCGTCCAAGTTTTTTGATTAATTTTTCACATAGCTGGAAGTAATCGTCATCTAATTTTTGAGCGCAAAACGCTCCTGTCAGTTCTAGAAGTTTTTCTTCTATTTGCTTTATTTCTTGTTTGGTCATATTGTTCTTGCGCTTTTTAAAAATATTCTTTAAAAATATAAAACTAATTAAAGTCTCTTGATTTTTCTAGTAAATTTTATTGAAAATGGAAGTTTAACTTTTTTTAGAAAGAATTGAAATTAATTGGTTTGCAAAGGTTTTGCGAAAAGAGTCGGGAGACTTTTTGATTGATTTATGTTATTAGGTGCATTAAAAAAAACGCAAAGTCAGTCCCGAAAGCTTTCGGGATTGTGGAGCTTTTGATGACGACTTTTGTACATTTGGAAGAGGTGGAACCCGTTTCCGAAAGGGTATTTTTTTTGCCCACATCATTTATCCTAAATAAGCCCATGGATTACGTTTTGAACCCCATTTTTGGGGTTGTACAACCCCAAATTTTACGTCTCGAACCCTAAAATTGGCGTTGTGGACCCCATTTTTTAGGTTGTATAATCCCAAATTTGGCGTCTCGAACCCCATCGATGGGGTTCGAGACGCCAAATTTGGGGTTTTTTACTGTTTTTTTGCGTGAGACGCATACTTGGTGGGGTGTGAGAGCACTTCCTATTCTAAATCATTCACTGAAAAAGTCGGGAGACTTTTGACGGTTTTCTTGTTTTAATTGCTCAACTTTGCGGGAACGGATTACTACGTCAGTTCGCTATCGCTCGTGTGCAAATCCGCTCTATCGTTGCCGACATATCCGAGCGATAGGGCTTTTTATTTAATAATCCCAATATATCCTACTTCTCCATTCAATATTACCTTTGCTCGTCCATTATGAAAACTTTCCGCTTTGTTAAATTCAGGTTTAATAATCCATTTTCCAGTTGTGTCCATAAAACCCCATTTTCCGTTTTGCTCCACTCCTGCAAGACCTTCAGAAATAGTCAACACGCAATCATAAATAATTGGAACTATACAATTGCCTTTTCGATTTATAAATCCCCATTTATCATTTTTTCTTACTCTCGCTAAACCCTCAGAAAAACTATTAGCAAAATCATATTGGAGTGGTATTACTTGATTTCCTTTCCTATCAATAAATCCACAGCTTTTATCTTGACTAAAACCTTGGGCATTTTTGTTTATATGTACAGTTGCCAATCCCTCGGAAAATTCATCTATCCAATCATATATTGGTTTGATTACCCACTCCCCAGACTTATTTATATAGCCAAACTTATAGCCCTCCAAAGCTCTTGCTTTCGCCAATCCGTCTTTAAATTTATACGCAATACCCCGAAATTTTGGCTTGATTCGCCATTCTCCTTTTTTATTTATATAGCCAACCAATCTGTTTTTTGCAACACCTGCCAATCCCTCAGAAAATTTAACATAACAATAATCAAATGGAGGATTTCCATCAAATACAGGTTGAATGACCCATTTTCCCTTTTTATCAATGAATCCTAATTTATTATTTTGTTGGGCTGCGGCTAAGCCTTCAGAAAATTCTCCTATAATTTCAAATTGAGGTGGTATTACCCATTTTTCAGTAGTGTCACCCCCCCCCATTTGCCATTTTTGTCTCTCACTCCGGCAAGCCCTTCAAAAAAAGGAATGCGTGAAAATCCGCATCCAAAGGTTATATTCATAGTAGTTGATGGTGTTGTTACCCATCTCCATGTTACATCTCTTTGCGATCGAGCAATGAATCCGCTAGATAAGAGAATAAAAAAAATAGTGGTTTTGAGTATTTTCATAATACATATTTTAAAAAATGACACGTCAAAAGTTCTTCCCAAATTTTTTGATAAATATTTTTCTTTTAAACAACTGCAATTTATATAAATAACAACTTATATCAGTATAATAGAACCAAAATTGGATAGATTGTACTCCTTTGGAACAAAAACTAAAAAACTATATAGTTATTGTTTTTATTAGAAATTATCATGCAGACTTTTAATATGTTAACTTTTTGAACTTATTTAATTGGTTTTGTTATGAAATACAAAAGCTCCTAATCTAGCCCCGAAATGCAAATCCTTATAAACCGGGGTTCGGTTTATAAGATTGTAATGTAAAGCGGGACAAATCTTGTGATGAAAAGCCAAATTTCTGCTCCTAAAAATAATTAAGTATCGGTTTGTTGAATTTGGTTGAGTTATTTAAAGGGTTTGTGGGGAATCCTTGAAGAAATCGTTATAATTCGAACAAAAAAGCTTAAATTTTAAACTTTAAACAAAACATTATTCCTTACTTTTGCTTCACTAAAAATAAAAAACACATACTATGAGTTCATTTGACGTAGTCATTATAGGTTCTGGGCCAGGAGGATATGTTTCGGCTATCCGTTGTGCACAATTGGGTTTCAAAACTGCAATTATAGAAAAATATTCAACTTTGGGCGGAACTTGCTTAAATGTAGGCTGTATTCCATCTAAAGCGTTGTTGTCGTCTTCACATCATTATGCTGAAATTAAGCATTTTGCCGATCACGGAATTGAAGTTTCGGGTGATGTAAAAATCAATTTGGAGAAAATGATTGCCCGTAAACAAGCAGTTGTAGATCAGACATCTGGAGGAGTTAATTTCCTGATGGAGAAAAATAAAATTACCGTTTTTAATGGTTTAGGTTCTTTTGTGGATGCGACTCACGTTGCTGTTGCAAAAGCAGATGGAACGTCAGAAACTATTGAGGCTAAAAATATTATCATTGCTACCGGTTCTAAACCATCGTCTTTGCCTTTTATCAAAATCGACAAGGAAAGAATCATCACTTCAACAGAAGCTTTGGCGCTTAATGAAGTTCCGAAACACCTTGTGATCATTGGTGGTGGTGTGATCGGGATTGAATTGGGTCAAGTCTATTTACGATTGGGAGCCGAGGTTTCGGTTGTGGAATTCATGGACAGAATTATTCCTGGAATGGACGGTGCTTTGTCTAAAGAATTGACTAAAGTGCTGAAAAAACAAGGAATGAAATTCTACACTTCGCACAAAGTACAATCGGTTGAGCGTAAAGGTGATGCCGTGATTGTTCAGGCTGAAAATGCAAAAGGTGAAGTGATTACTTTGGAAGGGGATTATTCTTTGGTTTCTGTTGGCCGTCGTCCTTATACTGATGGTTTGAACGCAGAAAATGCAGGAGTTAAAATTTCGGATAGAGGACAAGTAGAGGTAAATGATCATTTGCAGACTTCTGTTCCAAATATTTATGCAATTGGTGACGTGGTTCGTGGAGCGATGTTGGCTCACAAAGCGGAAGAAGAAGGAACTATGGTTGCTGAAATCTTGGCTGGTCAAAAACCGCACATTGACTACAACTTGATTCCTGGTGTGGTTTACACTTGGCCAGAGGTTGCTGCTGTTGGACAAACCGAGGAGCAATTGAAAGCTTCGGGAACAAAATACAAAGTGGGAAGTTTTCCTTTCAAAGCTTTAGGACGTGCTCGTGCGAGTGCCGATCTTGACGGATTTGTAAAAATCCTTGCTGATGAAAAAACAGATGAAGTTCTTGGTGTTCACATGATTGGTGCCAGAACTGCTGATTTGATAGCAGAAGCGGTTACTGCGATGGAATACAAAGCTTCTGCCGAAGATATTTCCAGAATGTCACATGCGCACCCAACATTTGCGGAAGCAGTAAAAGAAGCAGCATTGGCAGCAACGGACAACAGAGCTTTGCACGTATAATAGAAATGCACTGAGAATTTTTACAGCGGTAAATCTTTATAATTTTGCACAAAAAAACGACTCGATTTAAATTCGACTCGTTTTTTTTTGTTTTTAATCAGAGGTGAATTGTTTTTTGCATAAAAAATCACCTCATCTATTAATTTTGAGATGGATGATTTCTTTTATAAAAATGCTAATTACGCTTTGAATAAGCTTTTATAATTTTTCCAATAACTGTAGATTAGAAATAAATTACCCGAGAAAACAAAGATAGCTAATGGTATTCCGTTTGGATTTAGGAAAAAATTTATGAATAGTATATTTGTGCTGACGGGGAGAACCATAATATTTGACAAAGTAACATACTTTCCTGTGATAAATGAAATGCCGCATAATAATTCCACCGTTTTAACCATTGGCATTAAATAGACTGCAGAAATTAAGCCCAATTGAAAAGCTTTAAAATCTCCGCTGCTTGAGAGATCTGGCATTAAATTAAAAAAATAGGCGAGGGATACTAAAACTAGCAATAAGCCAATTATTGTACGGATAAAGAAAGTAGCAGTTTTCATATTTTTTATTTTTTTTGGTTAAATGTTTAAGTGATAACTCAAGGGCAGCGGGAGTTGCTGTTGTAATGCCTTATTCATCCATTTACCATTGATAGTTTTTAGAGGCGGAAAAACTAAGTCCTTAATCTTCATGACAAATTTAGTTAATTTTTTTATTAATCTTTAATTTTAGAGTCTTTTTATTGTGAATAATATCTTAAAATTGAAGGTGTTATGTTTTTTGTCATTGATTTCTTGTTTAGCAGTTTTGTAAAACTTCTGCTTGAGAAGCGATATTTTTTGTTGTAATTTTGAATTTCATAAACAGATTGATTTTTGAGAACTTCTATTTACAAATTTATTGAGGATCCAATAGCTTTTAAGCGAAAGCTGGTGAGCTGGGGACAGCAGTTTCGGGAAATAACTTTTCTGGATAGTAATTCATTTTCCGATGAATATTCCAGATTTGATTGTGTTCTGGCCACTGATGCTTTTACTTCTATAAAAACCGATTATGATAATGCTTTTGATGATTTAAAGCAATATCAGCAGACAGCAAAAGACTGGTTATTTGGTTATTTGGCATATGATTTAAAAAATGATACAGAGCATTTAAAATCCGATAATTTTGATGGTCTGGATTTTCCGGATTTATTTTTTTTTCAGCCAAAAAAATTATTTCTGCTAAAGGAAGATCAGCTGGAAATTCAGTACCTTAATATGTGTGATGATGAAATTGAAGAAGATTTTGAAAACATCATTAATTACAAAATTGAGACAAATGTTCCTGCTGATGCCGTTTTGATACAGCAGCGGATCTCAAAGCAGCATTATTTAGATAAAGTTTCTAAATTATTAGCTCATATTAATCAGGGAGATGTTTATGAGGTTAATTTCTGTATGGAGTTTTTTGCAGAAAATGCCAATATAAATCCTTTGGAAAAATTTCTGAAACTTAATGAAATTTCGCAGGCGCCGTTTACCGTTTTCTTTAAGAATAACAAGCAGTTTCTGCTTTCTGCCTCTCCTGAAAGATATATTAAAAAAGAAGGCGATATTCTCATTTCCCAGCCTATAAAAGGAACTTCAAAACGTTTTTTAGATCCTGTTGAGGATGAACTGTCTAAAAATAATCTGGCACAAGATCCTAAAGAAAGAGCAGAGAATATCATGATAACCGACTTGGTTCGTAATGATTTGTCGCATACCGCTCAGAAAGCTTCTGTTATTGTAAAAGAGCTTTGCGGAATTTATTCTTTTTTGCAGGTGCATCAGATGATTTCTACGATCACTTCCAAAATGGATTTGAAATATGCACCCGTCGATGCACTCAGAACTACATTTCCTATGGGGAGCATGACTGGTGCTCCTAAATATGCTGCTATGGAAATCATAGAAAAGCTGGAGGAGACCAAACGCGGTTTGTACAGCGGTGCAGTGGGATATTTTTCGCCCAATGGAGATTTTGATTTTAATGTTGTAATCCGCAGTATTCTGTATAATCAGGAAAAGCATTATGTGTCTTTTTCGGTAGGAAGCGCAATAACTTCGCTGTCTATTCCTGAAAAAGAATATGAAGAGTGTCTGCTGAAAGCAAAAGCGATGCATGAGGTTTTGCAGTGAATGGCTTGATATGATTCTTATAGCTCTTTAGTGTATTTGTCTTTCACGTTCTAAGAAAACTATCTTGAATTGTATAAACCAACACTAATTAATTTACTTCGTCTGTTCGCTAAGGCTCGAGTGTGAAAATTTGTGCAATTTGTGGCAAATAAATACGCTCAACAATCTTTGCAGGCTTTATGTAAGCTAATCATATTATAGAATTTAAAATTCATAATTCATAATGGTTTATTTATTCCACGCATATTTGCGTTATCTGCAGACTATTTTGTAATTTTTGGATTAAATAATAATCAGTATTTTTGATGTATGAAAAACATTCTGCAAAACCATATCGATAATGAAATCCCGTATTTGAAGAAAAAAAAACTGCTTCTAGCCGTAAGCGGCGGTTTGGACAGTATGGTTTTATTGCGTTTGTTTCAGGAACTGCAGTATGATATTGCTATTGCTCACTGCAATTTTCAGCTTCGGGGAATGGAAAGTTTTGGAGATCAAAAATTTATTCAAGACTATGCAGATGCAAATAGAATTCCAATTTTTGTAACACAGTTCGATACTCAGGCTTTTGCAAAAGATTATAAATTGTCAACACAGGTTGCAGCGAGAGAATTGAGATATAATTGGTTCTATGAACTGTTAGAAACCGAAAAATTTGATTACCTGCTGACAGCCCATCATGCCGATGACAATCTTGAAACTTTTTTGATAAATCTCACGCGGGGAACCGGATTGGAAGGACTGACTGGAATTCCCGTGCAGAATAACAGAGTTGTAAGACCTTTACTGTTTTTCTCCCGCCAGGAAATTGAAAATTATGCTATTGCAAATGCTGTTGAATGGCGTGAAGACAGCAGTAATGCCTCTGATAAATATGTGCGGAACAAAATCCGTCATCATTTGATTCCGGTTTTAAAAGAGCTGAATCCTAATTTTATGAGCTCCTTTCATAATACCGAACGCTATCTGCAGGAATCTTTGGCAATGGTCGAAGATGCAGCTATTATGGTGTATCAGCAAGTAGCAAATGAAGTGGGTGATCAAATTCATTTTGATTTAAATCAATTGATGAAACTTCCCAATTATCAGTCGTATTTGTACCAATGGCTTAAAGAATTTGGCTTTACAGCTTGGGATGATATTTATGACTTGGTTAACAGCCAGTCCGGCAAGCAGGTTTTTGCTGCTGATTTTCGTTTGCTGAAAGACAGAGATTCTCTTATTTTATCGCCGATTGATGAAACTGAGGAAGTGGAGTTTTTGATTGATGAAAGTACGAAAGAAATTAAGATTCCCTTAAAAATGGCCTTTTCTAAAGTTACTGCCATTTCTGTTGCTTCAAATACAGTTATATTTGTGGACGCTGATCAATTAGTGTATCCATTGGTTTTGCGAAAATGGAAAACGGGTGATGTATTCTCACCTTTTGGAATGGGCGGAAAGTCAAAAAAAGTGAGCAAGCTTTATAAAGACGAAAAACTGTCTTTAATCGAAAAAGAGAACACCTGGCTTTTGTGTTCCAATAATCAGATTGTCTGGGTCATTGGAATAAGAGCAGACGAAAGATTCAGAACCATAAATTCGACCAAAAACATACTCAAAATAGAATTAATTTAGAAACTGATAATGAAGAAAATACTTTTTATACTGTTTGCTTTTCTAGCTTTCACCAAAGCAGATGCACAAGTTCTGGATCCTGCAAAATGGACAACATCTATTGAAAAAAAATCGGAAACTAATTACATTTTAACTTTTAATGCCGTAATCGAAAAGGATTGGCATATTTATTCACAGTTTACTCCAGACGGAGGACCGCTGCCTCTGGAAATTATTTTTAAAGACCAAAAAGGGAATTTTGATTTAGTAGGCAAAGCCAAAGAAAGCAAGACAACTAAGGCTTTTAACGATGTTTTTGGTGTTGATGAAATTTTCTTTCATGATAAAGCTCAGATTCAGCAGGAAATAAAGCTTATAAATACTAAAGTTACAGCTATTCAGGCAGAATTGAATTATCAGATATGTAAAGAGGTTTGTATCAATCTGGAAAAGAAATTTACTTTCAAAATTCCAGGAGCGGCAGCAACAGCAGTGACAACAGAAAAGCTAGCCGTTACAGATACAAAACTAGATACTGTTAAAACTGATACGGCAGCTGCAATTACCGTAACTGCAAAAGAAGATATAAAACCGGTTGAAAATAAAACTGCAGAGCAGCCAAAACCTGCCACAGAAAAAGGATTATGGTCGATTTTTTTGTTAGCTTTTTTTGGTGGGTTAATTGCAACTTTTACTCCTTGCGTTTTTCCTATGATTCCAATGACGGTGAGTTTTTTTCTTAAGCAATCTACAAATAAAGTAAAAGGTAAGTTTAATGCCTTATTTTATGGTTTTTGTATCGTTGCAATCTGTGTAGTTTTGACGGTTCCATTTCATATTTTAGAAGGAATTAGTAGAGATATTTTTTCTGAAATTTCAACAAATGTTTATTTGAACTTGACGTTTTTTATAATTTTTGTTGTTTTTGCTATCTCATTTTTTGGAGCTTTTGAAATTACAATGCCAAATAAAATGGCGAATAAAGTTGATAATGCTTCTAATACAGGAGGCTTGATCGGGATATTTTTTATGGCATTAACCCTTATAATAGTTTCGTTTTCATGTATAGGTCCAGCATTAGGATTTGTTTTTGGAACTTCTTTGAATTCTGATGGAGGTGCAAAGATTTTATCTTTAGCAATGTTTGGTTTTGGGTTAGGATTAGCGTTGCCTTTTATGTTTTTTGCATTAGCACCAAGTTTATTAAGTAATTTGCCAAAATCAGGAGGATGGTTGAATACTGTAAAAGTTGTTTTTGGATTTATTGAATTAGCGTTGGCGTTTAAATTCTTATCTAATGCTGATATTGGGTTAGATTTGCATTTTTTAGAAAGAGAAGTTTTTATATCAATTTGGATTGCTATTTTTGGAACATTAGGACTATATTTATTTGGGAAAATTACTTTACCGCATGATAGTCCATTTAGTCATATCTCGGTCGGAAGAATGTTATTAGGTTTGATTACTTTTGCGTTTACAATTTATCTCATCCCTGGACTTTGGGGAGCTCCTCTGAAGCTTGTTTCTGCATTTCCTCCGCCAATGACATATAGCGAAAGCCCTAATGGGGTTGGTAATAGATCAGTTATGAATGAGAATGTTCTGCCAAAAGGAGCTGTTTTGGGTGTACATAACTTAATGTCTTTTGAAGATTATGAACAAGGATTGGCTTATGCGAAAAAAGTTAATAAACCAGTTTTAATTGATTTTACAGGCAAACAATGTGTTAATTGTCGATTGATGGAAAATAATGTATGGTCTGATGAATCAGTTTTAAAAATATTAAAAAATGATGTGGTTTTAATTTCTTTATATGGAGACGATAAAAAAGTATTACCGCTGAATGAGCAATATATTTCTAAAGAAACAGGTAGTGAAATTAATACTATTGGTGAAAAGTGGAGTGAATTTCAAATTCAGAGATTTAAAAACAATTCTAGGCCTTATTATGTTCTTTTAGATTTGAATGAAAAAGAGCTAAATACTCCAGTTTCTTATACGTCAGATATAGAGGAATATGAGACTTGGCTAAAAGCTGGTATTTCAAATTTTAAGAAATAATTTTAGATGCAAGATTTATAAAAGCATTCTACTAAGAAGTAATTAAAAATTAGCTTTTTGGTGGAATGTTTTTTTTAAGAGAGATTTACTAATGTTGTAAAAGCATCGATAAATTTTAGGAAATTCTTTTCGGTTTTATTATCTGAAAATTGTTCTTGCTCGTTAATTTTACCTTTCGCGCCTTGAATCAATAAAGTAGTCTCATCAGTGAATTTGGACATCAAAGTTCTCATAATAAGCTGTAGTTCTTCGTGTGCTTTTTCTCCGCTTGCAGAGGCAGTTATAAGTCCAGTTGGCTTGTCTAAAAAAACAGTTGTCGAAACACACCATTCAATTGCATTTTTTAATCCGCTTGGGATGCTAAAAACATATTCAGGAGTACATATTAATAAGCCATCAGCTTTATCAATGTTATTTCTGAACTCAGTTATTGCTTCAGGCGGGCTGCCTGCTGAAAGTTCCGGATCAAAATGAGGCAGTATTTTCAAATCTTTAAATACAGTAAAACTGAAAACGTCTTTAGTTAAACGGATGAAAATGTCAGTTAATTTTTCGTTTACAGAATTTTTACCGGCACTTCCAATTAGTATAAAAATATTTTTTCTGCTGCTCATTGCAATTTTCTCTGGTTTATTTGTTTTGTGGCGTATGTGTTTCTATGCCAAATATTTTTGTATGGCTTCTTTTGGCTAAGATAACAGTTTATTGAAGAAAATTTGTAAATAAAACATTGGCAGATAGGCATAAAAAAACACTCTGAAAATAAATTCCAGAGTGTTAATTTGTAGTATTTGATATTTGGCTTTTATAAATATTCTCCGTGTTGCGAGATGTCTAATCCTAGTTCTTCTTTTTCTTCAGTAACTCTTAATGGAGTGATTTTATTCACAATAAAGAATAAAGCGTAAGAAGCAGTGAAAGCAAATATAGAAACGATAACTAATGCTTTTAATTGAATTAAAAACAAAGTTGGATCTCCGAAAATTAAACCTTGGTTATCACCTACGATTGGGTTAACAGCTTTTGAAGCAAAAACACCAGTTAAAAGCATACCTACCATACCGCCGACACCGTGACAGGCGAATACATCCAAAGCATCATCAATTTTTCCTTTAGGAAATTTGCTTACAACAAGATTACTTACAATACTTGCGATGATACCTATTGCCATAGCGTGAGGAATGCTTACAAATCCGGCAGCAGGTGTGATAGCAACTAATCCAACTACTGCACCGATAGAAGCTCCCATTGCAGAAAGTTTGTGTCCCATAATTTTATCTAGGAATACCCATCCCATTGCGGCAGCAGCAGCAGCTACAGTTGTAGTTCCTAATGCCTGCGCAGCAAGACTTCCAGATCCTGCAGCAGAACCTGCATTGAATCCAAACCATCCAAACCATAATAAACCAGTTCCTAATAATACATAAGTAATACGGGCAGGGTTAGTCTTTTGAACTTTTCTTTTTCCTAAGAAGATTGCTCCAGCAAGAGCAGCCCATCCTGCACTCATGTGTACTACAGTTCCTCCTGCAAAATCCAATACTCCCCATCCAAAGAATAATCCGTCAGGATGCCAAGTCATGTGGCATAATGGAGCATACACAACTAATATAAATAAGACCATAAATAATAGGTAGGCCCAAAAACGAACTCTTTCTGCAAAAGCTCCCGTAACCAAAGCCGGTGTGATAATCGCAAATTTAGCCTGAAATAAAGCAAATAAAATCATTGGGATTGTCGGAGCCAATTCCCAAGCAGTGTTGGCGCTTACATTATTGAATAATAGGTTTGAGGACGGATCTCCGATAATACCTCCAATTGACGGTCCAAAGCATAATCCAAATCCAATTAGAACCCATAATACTGTTACCACGACCATTGCCATGTAGCTTTGCAGCATAGTACTGATGACATTCTTTTTGCCAACCATTCCTCCATAAAAGAATCCAAGTCCTGGCGTCATTAATAATACGAGAGCGGTTGCTACAATCATCCACGCTGTGTCTCCTGTGTCTAGTTTTAATTCAATAACATGAGCTCCTAATGTTTTGGATTCATTAAGAAAATGAATTGAAAAAATGGATAATACCAGAATTGTGATAAGTATCACACTTAAAATAATTTTTCGCATAGTTTTTTGATTTTAATTTTTTATAAATGTATCAAATGATTTAATAGCTACCAAAAAATAAGGGTGTAATGGGTTATTTTTACAAATATTCTATTTAGCACCCTAATATTTTGAGGGGTGTTTATTTTTTGAAGCAAAAAAAAAGAATGTGTTAATGAAGTTTTAAGTTTTTTTTAAGGTTTGTATTTTAATTAACAGTTTTTGGGTGAAATAATCGCCTATTTTGGCAATTCAGCGAGCATTTTGTTAATGATTACTTAAAATTGTTTCAAAAGGAGATTGTTTAAATGTGGTTTAATCTTCCTTTTTAGGGAGGTTTGCAGGGGAAGAGGAGGTGTTTTTTAAGATTCAGACGCTTTATCATTATACTTAAATTTGTTAAATTTATTTAAAAAATGTTAAATAGCGTTGTTTTTTTATGCTTATTTATCTGATTTATAGTTTTTTATTTGCTGTATGCGTTTTTGAATGAGTCTTTGTTGTCTGTTCTGAGAAAAGATTTAAACGTAAGCTAATAATAGAGTAAAAAAAAAGAGGCTGTCCAAAAAGTAAGGACAGCCTTTTTTTTGCTGTTTTTAATCTAAAATAGTATCTTAGAGTTGCACAAAAAACGAGCAATGGCTAAAGTAATATTTAAATCGCAATCGATCAATACACCGGAACTTTTTCCGATAAATATTTTTGATAAAATTTCAGAAAACCACCTTGTCCGCTTAGTGGACAAGGTCGTCAATTCATTGGATATAAGCCATATACTTAAAAAATATAAAGGAGGAGGGACCTCGGCTTATCATCCCAGAATGATGCTTAAAGTTTTGTTTTACAGCTATTTGAGCAACACTTATTCCTGCCGAAAAATAGCAAAAGCACTCACCGAGAACATTCATTTTATGTTTATTTCAGGCAACTCAACCCCTGATTTTAGAACCATCAACGATTTTAGAGGAAAGGTTCTAAAAGAAAACATCAAAGATTTATTTGCAGAAGTAGTCAAAATGCTTGTGGAAATGGGCTATGTCAGTCTGGATATCCAATACATCGATGGAACAAAAATTGAAGCCAAATCCAACAAATACACCTTTGTCTGGCGGGGTTCTATAGAGAAATACAAAGAAAAACTCGAAGTAAAAATCAACAGCATCTTATCCGATATCGAAAACAGTATTTTATCAGATAATCAAGAAGTCAACAAGGAAGAATTACCAAAAAAAATAAACTCGGAAGAGCTGAAAGAAAAATTATCAGAACTCAATAAAAAACTCAAAGAGCCCAACAAGAAGATAACCAAAGAGCTTGAAAAGCTTCAGGAAGAGCACCTGCCAAAGCTTGAAAAATACGAAAAAGATTTAGTGATTTTAGGCAATAGAAACTCCTACAGCAAAACAGATCCTGACGCTACCTTTATGAGAATGAAGGAAGACCATATGAAAAACGGACAGTTAAAACCTGCATACAATCCTCAGATTTCTACTGAAAATCAATTCATTACCAATGTAACCATTCATCAGACACCTAACGACACTACGACTTTAAAATCCCATCTGGAGGAATTTGAAAAAATGTATCAAAAACAAAGCAAAACAGTTGTAGCCGATGCTGGTTATGGAAGCGAAGAAAACTACGAAATGCTTGAAAATAAAGATATAACGGCCTATGTAAAGTATAATTATTTTCACAAAGAACAGAAGAAAAAAATGAAGGACAATCCGTTTCTTGTCCAGAATTTGTTCTACAATATACAGCAGGATTTTTATGTGTGTCCAATGGGACAAAGAATGGAAAACATTGGCAGTGGAAAACGGACATCGGCCAACGGATACGAATCACAAGTATCTTATTATCAAGCAAAAAGATGTGATGGATGTCCACTTAGAAGTTTGTGCCATAAAGCCAAAGGAAACAGAACAATAGAAGTAAACCACCGCCTGAACCAATTAAGGGCTCAGGCCAAAGAGCTGCTCATGAGCGAAAAAGGACTCGAACACCGAAGCAAACGCCCAATAGAAGTTGAAGCAGTATTCGGACAGCTAAAAAACAACAATAAATTCAGCCGGTTTACTTTCACAAGCATCGAAAAAGTGGAAATGGAATTTCTATTGATGGCTATCGGGCATAATTTCAGAAAAATGATAGCAAAGAACAATGATGCGTCGAAAACTCATCTAAAAATCTCCTTCAGAGTTCTAAATAGAGCTATAAAAGTCGAAATTCACTTTTTAAATACTGTAACAGAATATTTTTTCATTAATCAACCAACCCAAAATCGATTCCTGAAATTTGCAGCATAAAAAAAGCTGTCCTTTTCGGACAGCCTCTTTTTGTATGTGCTGGTGAATGAATATTTATAGGTATTCTCCGTGCTGTGTAATATCCAGTCCAAGTTCTTCTTTTTCTTCGGATACCCTTAGAGGAGTGATTTTGTTTACAATATAGAAAAGGAAATAAGACATTGCAAAAGCGAATAATGAAACTCCTGCTAAGGCAATTATCTGGTGTGTGAATAATTTAGTTTCGCCAAAAGCAAGGCCTTGATCGATAACAGCAGGATTGATGTCTCTAGAAGCAAATACTCCGGTTAGTACCATGCCGACCATTCCGCCTACACCATGACAGGCAAATACATCTAATGCATCGTCAATTTTGAATTTGTGAAATTTGCTGACAGTTATATTGCTTATAACACTTCCTATAATTCCTATTGTTATTGCATGAGGCATGCTTACAAATCCTGCGGCTGGCGTGATGGTTACTAGTCCTACTACTGCGCCGATACAAGCGCCCATGGCGGAAAGTTTGTGTCCCATGATTTTATCAATAAATACCCAGGCCATAGAAGCGACTGCAGCAGCAACGGTTGTTGTTCCCAGTGCCTGTGCAGCAAGACCATTGGCTCCCATTGCTGATCCGGCATTGAATCCAAACCATCCAAACCATAATAAACCAGTTCCTAGTAATACATAGGTAATACGTGCAGGAGTTGGTTTTGGTGATTTTCTTTTTCCAAGAAAGATAGCGCCGGCTAATGCTGCCCATCCTGCGCTCATGTGTACAACGGTTCCTCCGGCAAAATCTAATACTCCAAAATTAAACAGTAATCCATCTGGATGCCAAGTCATGTGTGCTAATGGAGCGTAAACAAAAAGTATAAATAAAACCATAAACAACAGGTAAGCCCAAAAACGGATACGCTCTGCAAATGCTCCTGTTACGATAGCTGGTGTTATAATGGCAAATTTAGCCTGAAATAATGCAAATAATAAAAAAGGAATTGTAGGGGCAAGTTTCCACGAGGAGCCTATTCCTACGTTCTGAAAAAAGATATAAGGCACCGGGTTTCCGATTATACCTCCAATTGAGGGGCCAAAAGATAATCCAAATGCGATTAGTACCCATAAAACAGTTACGATAATCATTGCCATAAAGCTTTGCAGCATCGTGCTGATGACATTTTTTTTGCCGACCATACCGCCGTAAAAGAAACCTAAACCTGGTGTCATCAATAATACCAGCGCAGAGGCCACAAGCATCCATGCAATGTCACCAGTATCAAATTTTGAAATTTCGGAAAGATTTGTTGTATGGCTTGTTAAAAAGTAATTAGAGAAATAGGATAATACCAAAATTGTGACAAGTATCACACTTAAAACTATTTTTCGCATTGTATTTTAATTTTTTTTCTGCAAAAATAAAAAATCATTTCGAACACCTTGTTAAAAAGGGTGTGTGTGTGTTATTTTTGTCATTTCTGTATTTTACCTCCTGTAAAATAGGGGTAGCTGATGTAAAAATGATTTAAAAATAATAATAATTTAAATTATTGCATTTTTTATTTAATATTAGTGATAGCGTTTTCTAAAAATTGTAGCGGTTAACTTAATTTATTAGGATTAAACAGCTTTGGCGTTATGTATTCAATAATTATATAATGTATTGTTATAAAAAAATATCTTTTTTGGATTACAGTACAAATCTCATGTCACCTTCTAAATCTGAAGTCAGCTGTGTGAAAATATTCAGATGTTGAATCATTTTGTCTAGATCGGACAGGGAATGATGTGCGCTAATTACAATTCGGCTCAATTTTCCTGAAGCTGTTGGGTATGGAAACGAAGTTGGAATAATATTGTTTTCCAAAAGCATTTGGAGTAATTCTTCCTGATCAAAATAAATGACTGGATAATTTTTCGTAAAAGTCAAAGCAACATTAGGCAGTAAATGTTTGGCAGTATAATTTAAATTATCTTTTAGCTGCTGTCTCTGTGACTGATATAGTTTTTGTGCATTTACAAAAGTTTCCAAAAAAGCAGGATTCATTCCTGATGCCCCAATGAAATTCTGCTGTTTTTTTATTGCATCGATAAATTGAAAATCACCTGCAATAATTCCTCCTGAAAGTCCTAATGCTTTTCCTAGTGATGCAATGATTATTTTCTGCTTTACGTTTGGAAGTTCGTATTGATGCAGTACTCCTTGTCCTTGATTTCCAAGAACTCCAATACTGTGTGATTCATCTAAAAGGAGAACGATTTCTTTATCACTCGGAATACTTTGGAGTACACTCAAATCAATAGGAGTAACTTCCAGCGACGGAATAGCATCGGCAACAATCCCAATTCTAGTTACGGCAGGATCCAGAAGAAAAGGATTCAGTTTTCCGTTTTGAATAAGCGGTAATGAAGACGGATGCATTAAAGCAGGATGCGTGCTCGGAAAATGAAAGAGTAAATCGGTTGTATGCTGTAACTGCTCCAAAGCCAATTTTCCTGCAAGCATGCCTGATGAAACGGTAACTGCCGATTCTGTTCCAATTTGCTTGGCTAATAAATCTTCGGCTGTTTTATAAATTTCCAATTGAATATTGGCAGAACGGGAGCTCCCATAACTGGTTCCCCATTTTTGAAAACTTTTTAATAGAATATTTTGAAATTCCGGCAGAGTGGTTACGCCAAGATAATTAGTGCCTCCAAAGTACAGAAACTCTTCACCGTCTTTATGAAATACTCTATTTGGAATTTCGTTTACCTGCATTGGTTTAGTGTTTTATTAATGAAGCTCCAATACCATTCGAATCTGCATAATGAACAATCCCATCGGTAATCGTAACACCGGTCGCAATATCCTCAGAAAGGAGCAAAGCACCATCCATATCTACATAATCCAGCTCTGGTAATAAATGTGCAATGGCCGAAATCCCAACAGTAGATTCTGTCATACAGCCCACCATCGTTTTCATGCCGTATTGTTTAGCCTCGGCAATCATTCTTCGGGCAGGAGTAAGACCGCCGCATTTTACTAATTTTACATTCACACCATGGAAATGATTATAGCATTTGGCTACATCTTCTTCTATAATACAGCTTTCATCAGCTACAATTGGCAGAACCGAGTGTTTAAAAACCTCCTTGTGCGCAGCCCATTGATCAGCTTTCATCGGCTGTTCCAGGAATTCAACGCCTAATTTTTTCAAAGCAGCAGCATTATTAATCGTTTCGGTAACGGTCCATCCGCAGTTGGCATCAATCCGGAAACGGGCATCGGTATGTTTACGCAATTCGGTAACAATCGCAATGTCGTCTTTGGTTCCCAACTTAATTTTATAGATTGGCCACGGCATTTCTTTGAGTTTCATTACCATTTTATCAATTTTGTCAATGCCAATAGTATAATCGGTTTTAGGATTATGCAAAGGAGAATTCCCCCAAAGCTCATATAATTTTTTGCCTTTTTTCTTGGCATACAAATCATTGTAAGCCATATCCAAAGCACATAACGCAAACATATCATCCTTTAATAAAGCCGAAGCACTGTCCCAAAATTCCTCTGGAGTTTCATCATTATGAGATTCTATAAACGGAATAATGGCTTCCAGATTAGCTCTCATGCTTTCTACTGTAATATTATAATACGGATTTGAAGTAGCTTCTCCAAAACCTGAAAAACCATCACTCTGCAGTTCTACAATAAGCGTAGGCTGTACATCGTGCGATTCTCTCGAAATCGTAAAAGTATGCTTTAATTGAAGCTTAAAAGTGCGGATGATTATTTTCATAGGATAAGTCCTTAGTGATTATTTATTGACTTTTAGTACTTAGTCCTTAGTGATTAATCTTGTACTAAGCGTACTAATGACTAATAACTAAGGACTTAAAAAAAGCTACTTCAATATATGCTGGCTCAAAATCTGATACACTTCGTTGATATTATTCCCGCCTTTCCCAAATTGTTTTGAAATAGGCGCATCTTCACCAGAAAGCCAAATCTTCAATTCGGCATCCATGTCTAGGATTCCGGCACTTTCCTTGGAGAATTTTTTAATAGAAGAATACGGAATCGAAAGATAATCCACTTTACTTCCCACCAATTGTTTTTCGACCAAAATCAGTCTTTTATTGGTGAAAACAAACATGTCCTTAATTACTTTATACCCTTTTTCGATTCTTTCGCCGTCAATCAGTAAAGGTTCAAATTCCTTCGAAAGATTTTCAAGATTTACTTCAGATGCATTGCCCAGCATGGCATTAAATAGTCCCATGAGATTCTCTTTAAATTGTGAAAACCAAATTTAAAGATTTTAGTTGTCACAGCATTATAATTTTGCCCAAAATCATAAAAATCATCTAGGTGTAACCCCATCCCGATAAGAGGGCAAATTTACTTTGCGGGGATACGTCCTCTTTTCGGGATGCGGTCGGGCTATCCGCTCCGCCGCGACGGATTGCTTCTATCCCAATGTCATTAAGTTAGGGGTTTCTTATTAAAGTTTGGCCAAGATATAATTCTCGCAAAGGCGCAAAGACGCAAAGAAATCCGATCTCAACTTTGCGCCTCTGCGTCTTTGCGAGAGTGAAATAAAGCTTAACTTAATAACATTGGCTTCTATCCCTTACACGGATAACGAGAAATTTAGTCTTTACTATCAATTTTAATTTCGATTAGAATTAGTGACAATTAGTGAAATTCGTGTTTATCTTTTTTAAATGCGAATGCCGTGCTGAAAAATCAGCATTTTAAATTTTGAAAAAATATTTAATACATTTGAAAAAAGTAATTTAAAATCAATGGAAAATACTTCAAAAATAAAATGGGGAATTGTAGGTTTGGGAAATATTGCCAAACAGTTTGCAAGTGAATTACAGCTGATTGATTCAGCCGAACTTTGTGCTGTAGCCTCAAGAAACATTGACAAGGCACAAGATTTTGCCAGTCAGTTTCAATGTCCGAAAGCTTACGGTTCCTATGATGAACTTTTTCAAGACGAAAATATCGACATTCTCTATATTGCCACACCACATGATTCGCATGCCGAGTTAACCATCAAGGCGTTGAAAAACAATAAGAATGTCCTGTGCGAAAAGCCATTAGCCCTGCATTATTCCGATGCAGAACAAATGATTGCCACCGCCAAAAAAAGCAATAAATTTTTCATGGAAGCATTCTGGACCCGCTTCAATCCTTCGATTCGTGAAACTTTGGAACACATTCAAAACGGTTCAATTGGAGAAGTAAAATATGTTAATGCTGATTTTTCCATTAAATTTGAAAATCCTGATAATACCCGAATGACGGATATGAAACTTGGTGGGGGAGCACTTATGGATATTGGAGTTTATCCTTTGTTTTTAGCTTATTTGATATTAGGAAAGCCTAAAGAAATTGTAGCAAAATCCAATTTTTATTCCACAGGAGCCGATACGCAGACTTCTATTATTCTGCAGTATGAAAACGCACAGGCCGTACTGCATTGCAGTTTTTTGTACACCTGCAATGTCGAAGCAATAATAAGCGGTACAAAAGGACGCATTAATCTAGATCCGCTTTGGTTCATGACCGAATCCTATTCTTTAACTCATGGTACTTTGGTAGAGGGTGAGCAAAAATCAAAATTTGAAAGACCAACATTAGGCAAAGGCTACACTTATGAAATCGAAGAATGCCATGCCTGCCTCAGAGCTGATAAAACAGAAAGTGAACTCTGGTCTCATCAAAACAGTCTGGAACTTGCCGCAATTGTAGAGGCGGTTAAAAATCAGATTGGACTGGTGTATTCTTAAAATTATTTTAATTCTATAAAAAGAATATTTTTTGTGATATATTTTTATAAAGTAAGAATTTGATTAAATATTTTTGGTTTGAAGTAAAATAGTATTTACATTTAGAAAAACTATTTTATATGTTAATCAAAGTTTTCGGAAGTGCTGTTTTTGGAGTCGAAGCAACTACAATTACTGTCGAAGTCAATATGGATAAGGGAATTGGCTATCATTTGGTAGGTCTGCCGGACAATGCCATCAAGGAAAGCAGTTACCGCATTGCGGCAGCACTCAAAAATAACGGCTACGAAATGCCGGGCAAAAAAATAATTATCAATATGGCACCCGCCGATCTGCGTAAGGAAGGTTCAGCTTATGATCTGACATTGGCAATCGGAATTCTAGTAGCCTCGGGGCAAATAAAAACTGATATTTACGAACAGTATATAATCATGGGCGAGCTGTCCCTTGACGGCAGTTTGCAGCCCATTCGGGGTGCTTTGCCCATTGCGATTAAAGCCAAAGAAGAAGGTTTTAAAGGTTTTTTTCTTCCTCTTGAAAATGTTAAGGAAGCAGCAATCGTATCAGGACTTGATGTATACGGCGTTTCCAATGTGCAGGAAGTGATTGATTTTCTGGAAGGAAAAGGAATGCTTGAACCCACTACTGTCGATACAAGAGCTGAATTTTATAAAACACTTGATTTTCCCGAATTTGATTTCAGCGATGTGAAAGGGCAGGAAAGCATCAAGCGATGTATGGAAATTGCGGCCGCCGGCGGCCATAATATAATTCTCATTGGGCCGCCGGGAGCTGGAAAAACGATGTTAGCCAAAAGACTGCCCAGTATTTTACCGCCAATGACATTACGTGAAGCACTGGAAACCACCAAAATTCACAGCGTTGCTGGAAAACTGAAAGAAGTTGGATTGATGAACCAGCGTCCGTTTCGGAGTCCGCATCATACCATTTCAAATGTTGCGCTTGTCGGGGGCGGAAGTTATCCGCAGCCAGGAGAAATTTCGATGGCACATAACGGCGTTTTGTTTTTGGACGAACTGCCGGAATTCAAGCGCGATGTTCTGGAAGTAATGCGCCAGCCTCTGGAAGATAGGGAAGTGACAATTTCCAGAGCCAAGTTTACCGTGACTTATCCGTCATCATTTATGCTGGTGGCGAGTATGAATCCAAGTCCGAGTGGTTTTTTTAATGATCCGGATGCTCCGCAGACTTCTTCACCGCATGAAATGCAAAGATATTTGAGCAAAATTTCGGGACCATTATTGGACCGAATTGATATTCACATCGAAGTGACACCTGTTCCTTTCGAAAAATTATCAGATGACCGAAAAGCTGAAAGCAGTGTTGATATTCGCAAAAGAGTAACTTCTGCCCGAGAAATACAGTCTAAACGATTTGAAGAAATGGAACATATTCATTACAATGCTCAAATGAGTACTAAGCATATTAGGGAACATTGCGCTCTTGATGATGCTTCCAAAGAGCTACTAAAAACCGCGATGGAGCGGCTAAATCTTTCGGCTCGTGCCTACGACAGAATCCTAAAAGTTGCCAGGACTATCGCTGATTTGGATGATGCACCTCAGGTAGTTTCTGGTCATATTGCAGAAGCAATTCAGTACAGAAGTCTGGATCGTGATGGCTGGCTGGGGTAAAAGATAATGCACCGTTAAATTAAACTGAGAATTACTTTTTCTCTAATTCAAATTGCTTAATGTTAAAGGCAATCTCTTTAAATAATTCTGAAGTGGTTTCAGGATTAAATTTTTTAGGATTAAGATTTCGGTATACTAATCTGCTTTTTGTTTCTACAGTTAAGTATAAATTGTCTAAAAACTTCAAAAATGTCTGAAATTTATTCTGAACAAGGACTGAAAACATTAATTGTTAGGAAAATGAAATTGATATCACGACATTGACAGAAGGCATATATTTGTTGAAAATCAAAAAATTGAATCAGGATTCTGTATCTGAAAAATTTATTTCGAATTGAAAATTGTTAGTTAAATATAATATTTTGGTTGTTAAAGAATAGGCTGTGGTGTAGAGTTCAGTCTTTTTTTGTGAGACGCTGTTACAAAAAAAAACTCCAGTATGATCTGGAGCTTTTGTTATGCCTGTCTGGATTTTTTATTCTTCCATAGTATGATACACGTTCATTACGTCATCATCCTCTTCCATTTTTTCAATTAATTTTTCTACGTCAGCCATTTCAGCTTCAGTTAGTTTTTTTGTGATTTGAGGGATTCTTTCAAAACCAGAAGATAATATTTCTAAACGTCTGTTTTCCAATTCTTTTTGGATAGTTCCAAAACTTCCAAAAGGAGCATAAATTAAGATGCCGTCTTCGTCTTCAAAAACTTCTTCTGCACCAAAATCGATTAACTCTAATTCTAATTCTTCAGGATCAATTCCTTCTTTAGGAATTCTGAAGTTACAGGTGTGGTCAAACATAAACTCTACAGAACCTTGGGTTCCTAGAGTTCCATTGCATTTATTGAAATAACTTCTTACGTTAGCAACTGTTCTGTTGTTGTTGTCTGTGGCAGTTTCTATCAAAAGGGCAATACCATGCGGAGCATATCCTTCAAATAAAACCTCTTTGTAATTTGCAGTGTCTTTATCTGTTGCTTTTTTGATGGCTCTTTCAACATTGTCTTTTGGCATGTTGGCTGCCTTAGCATTTTGAATAACAGCTCTTAGTCTTGAATTGGCTTCAGGATTTGGACCTCCTTCTTTTACAGCCATTACAATATCTTTACCAATTCTGGTAAATGCTTTGGCCATTGCAGACCAGCGTTTCATTTTTCTACCTTTTCGGAATTCAAATGCTCTTCCCATTGATTGTTTTATTTTGAATTACAAAAATACAGCTATTCCTTATTTTTCCAAAAGCTATGGAAAAATCTTTTTGCAAAATATGTTAATTAGTCTTTCTCATTGTCATATAGTCAGATATAATTAAAATTGACTCATTCAGATAATGATTCGACTTTAAGCTGTCGAGCTGGATTTTGTTGTATTCGGTAAGTGAAGGGTAGAGCAGGAGTGATGATTTGTTGTATTCAGAATTATATACGTTTAAGCTGAGGTTATCTGCAGAGAAATTATTGATTTCCTCAGATAAAATGTTAATGCCGGCCTGATTTTCAAAAATGGCATCTAAGGTCATTGGTATTTCAAATTTTGCTTTGTTGATTATAGCGTCAATATTTGAATTGAGTGCAATAATGGAATTGAAATAAGGATCCTGTGCGACTCTGTTTCTGCTTTTTTGGGCGAGTGATTCGATTAATTCATTGCTTACGTATGGCGTAAAGCGGATTCTGGATTTTAAGGTGTCATTTTTTAGGGCTGTCGGAAATTCGCTTTCCTTCTGAAAAACATCCTGATAAACTGTAGGGATGAGCACATCAGGTACAACGCCAATGCCTTGATGGCTTTTGCCGGTGATTCTGTAAAATTTGCTTACCGTTAATTTTATAAAATGCTGATCATCATTTTCTTCCAAAGGAAGGATGGTCTGCATAGTTGCTTTACCCAATGAGGTGCTTCCTATCAAAATGGCACGATTATAATCCTGCATTATATCGGCAAAAAATTCGCTTGCTGAAGCTGAATTTCCATTAATGATAATCACTATAGGACCTTTGTAGATAACGCCTTTATACGGGTCGTTTATTACTGATAATTGTTTTTTATTGTCTGCTACTATCGAAATAGGACCGCGGTCTATAAATAATCCTGCTAATTTTACAGCTTCTTCCATTGAACCGCCTCCATTGTCAGTAAGGTCAAGAATTAGTCCTTTTACATCGTCCCGCAGTAGTTTTACTGTTTCTTTTGCAACATCCTGTGCGCATCCTTTGCTGTTTTCTTCTTCAAAATTGGAATAAAAGCTGGGTATTTTTATATAGCCGACTTTGATGTCTTTATCGACTATAAAACTGTAAACAGTATTTTCTTCGTCTTTCAAAACCTGCTTTTCAATGGTTACTTTGAAGTTTTTGCCAGAATTTCGCTTAAGTGTTAAAGTTAGGTTTGTGTTTAGTTCCGAAGACATCATTGTCGCAATCGATTCTAATGAAGAACATGAAACTTCGAGGGTTTCTTTTTGATTGGAAATAGCTAATATCTGATCTCCTTTTTTGATTTTACCAGTCTTAAAAGCAGGGCCGTTTGGATCAATTTCAATTACATTGATTTCGTTTTTTTCATTTAAGCTGACTTCTAATCCAAGTGAAAGTTTTTCTTTGGATAAAGTCGAAACAAAACTGGATTTAGTGTCATTGCTGAAATAATTGGTATGCGGGTCAAAATAGACACAGAAAATATTATAAAAATCATCTTCGAAAAGTTTGCTGCTGGTTAATGATACATTGATTTTGCAGAGTTCATTTTCGATAATGCTGTTTTGAGATTTAAGGCTCATCGAATTGAAATTGAGTTTGAGTGAGTCTAAATTTTTACTTTTTCCGGCAATATCATCAAATATTTCATAACGGATTTTTTTATTCCAGGCTTTCTGCACTTCATTTGCCTTTAGATAAAAAGTGAAATCTTTCTTTTGAAAACGAATGGTGTCTTTAGTACCGAAATTTATAGTTTCAGTTTTAAGTTTCTCTAATACCGCTTTGTTTCTTAAAAGTGATTTTCTGTATTCGCTTTTGATATCGTCCAAAAAAGAACAGTCTTTTTTTAAGATAAGATCATCCAGCTGAAACCGGTATTTATTTGCAAGTGAATCTGCTTGTGATTTTAAGAAAATGTTTCTTGCTGGATCTAAATTGTTTAATAATTCATCAAAAACATAAGCCGATAAACTGTCGTTCACCGGCTTTGGTCTGTAATGTTCTTTTTGGAGTAATGTGTTTATTTTGAGCAAAATTTCACAACTAGTACTGCTATTTTGAGCAAATAGTGAGAATGTAGACAATAGCAATACTAGTGCAGTTTTTTTCATGTAAATGTCTTTCTTGTTAATTACCAAGACTCTAAGTTACTAAGTTTCTAACTTTAAATAAAAAATATCCTTTTCAAGTTATTTTTTATTTATCAAATTATAATAAAATGAACCTTAGATTCTCAGAATCTTCTAAAAAAGAAATTATTTTATATGACTATCCGCAAAGCATACTAAATGTTTTTTGCCACAGATTACACAGATTCTCACAGATTTTACATGTATTTTTTAGAAATCTGTGTTAATCTTTTTAATCTGTGCCCAATTTTATCGATTTGATATTAGTCACGGATAGTCATATTATTTTTTATAAAAAGGAAGTTTTACTACTTTGGCAGGAACATCATTTTTTCTGATTCGGATAAAAATATCACTGTCAACAGCACTGTTTGGCGTGGTAACATAGCCTAAACCAATTCCTTTGTTCATGGATGGTGACATAGTTCCCGAGGTTACAATACCTATTATGTTTCCTGAAGCATCAACGATCTCGTAATCGTGTCTTGGAACAGAACGTTCCTGCATTTCAAAAGCTACTAATTTTTTTGTAACACCAGCTTCTTTCTGCTTTTTCAGATTATCTGAATTGGTGAATTCTTTAGTAAGTTTAGTAATCCATCCCAAGCCGGCTTCAAGTGGAGAAGTAGTGTCGTTGATATCGTTACCGTACAGACAGAATCCCATTTCCAAACGGAGTGTATCTCTGGCGGCCAAACCAATTGGTTTGATTCCGTATGAAGCTCCAGCTTCAAAAACTTTGTTCCAGATCGTTTCAACTTCCGAGTTTTTGCAGTAGATTTCAAATCCGCCTGAACCTGTATAACCCGTTGCTGAGATAATAACATGCGGAAAACCTGCAAAATCAGCCACTTCAAAATGGTAATAAGCAATTGCAGACAAATCGATAGAAGATAAAGACTGCATCGCTTCAACCGCTTTTGGTCCTTGGATTGCAAGCAGAGAATAATCATCAGATAAATTTTTCATTTCAACGCCTAAATCGTTATGTGCCGAAATCCAATCCCAGTCTTTATCAATATTCGATGCATTTACTACCAGTAAATATTGTTCTTCTTTAATTTTATAGATAATCAGATCATCTACAATTCCGCCTTCATTGTTAGGCAGACAGGAATATTGGGCTCTCCCGATTGTTAAAGCTGATGCATCATTCGAAGTCACTTTTTGAATCAAAGCCAATGCATTTGGACCTGAAAGTATAAATTCGCCCATATGCGATACATCAAAAACACCTACTGCATTTCGAACCGTTTCGTGTTCTGCATTTACCCCTTCATAAAGAATAGGCATATTGTACCCGGCAAACGGCAGTATTTTCGCTCCCAAACCCTCATGTATGTGCGTTAAAGCAGTATTTTTCATTTGTTTTTTTTATATAAAAATTAAAGTGCTAATTTATAGCTTTTATTTTGCCTGACAAAGGTTATGAATATTCAAAATATAGCTTTTTGGAATAGTCTATTATTATGTTTTTGGGCACGGCATTCGCATTAAAAAAAAGATAAACACAAATTTCACCAATTAACACTAATTCTTATCAAAATTGAAATCAAATTTTACAACTTTTACAGTTTCGAATATTTTGTGTAATTAAACAAGCAATCTTAATTCGTGCAAATTAGTGTAATTCGTTTCAGAAACTTTTAAAAGCGAATGCCGTGGTTTTGGGCGTAACCCCCATTGCTGAAAATTGCAGTCGTACCTCCTTTAATTTTCAGCAATGGGTCGGGCTTTCGGCTTTATCTTTATTTTTTTAAAGGAAAAAATAAAGGATATCGCCTCTATCTCTTACGCAATGCATTTTAGTAGAAATGGTTGTAGATTTTATATAAATAATTTAAAATCAGTAATATAAAACTATTTAGGTAAAGGATTGTTTGTTGAGAAATCAAAATGTAATTTAGATTTCTCAATTAAAGAAGAAAACCCTTTTTGTTTTTAACTTTTACTTTTAATGATTTCTTTTATAATATTGAATGAAATTAGGCAGGGTATGCAATTTTATAAAAAGATTGCGGAGTTTTAATCAAAAGAATTCCTCGAGGCTCTGCCTCGGGGTGATGCGCAAAGATTAGTATATTTGTTTGATGAGTGAACATATTTTCAAACGGCATAATAAAAGCTTGTTGCTTTATCATTTGGTTTGTCCGATAAAATATCGAAGAAATGTTTTATCGGAGGATGTAGAACTGAGTTTGGTAGAAGTTTGTAGAAATATTTCGGAACGATATGAAATTCATTTTGTTGAGATAGGAGCAGATGAAAATCATGTACATTTTTTGATACAAAGCGTGCCAAAGATTTCTGTTGAAATTATTGTCAGGACAGTAAAAAGTATTACAGCAAAAGAGCTCTTTCGTTTACATCCAGAAGTTAAAAGTAAGTTATGGGGAGGTAATTTTTGGACGAGTGGATATTATGTAAATACGGTTGGTCAGTATGGTAATGAGAATGTGATTCAGAAATACATTCAAAATCAAGGAGAAGAAAAGACTGTTTACAAATCGTTTAACAAAAATCAGCTACGGTTGTCTTTTGAGTAATGCGATACCTCGAGGCTCTGCCTCGGGGTAATTCATTAGCCAAAAAAAACTATTGCCAGTTAAAATAGAAAATGAAATTGTATATTATTTTTTAGAAAATAAATTTTCAGCAACCCAGGCTGGGCCAATCAATAAAAACTGAATGTCTTTAAGAAATGACGGCTTTTTACCTTCTATATTATGTCCGTAAAACTGTCCGATCCAAGCCACAACAAAAACGCCTATTGAAAATGCCCAAAGCGGTATAAACTGCCCTATGTAAAAGTTAATCACTAAACAGAGTATAGAAAAAATCGCTATTTTGACTGCCATCGCAATGGATAATCGGATGTAGAAAATCAATACGAATACCAAAATAACTGCAGCCCAGTTTTCGATTATTGGCTGGTTCAATTGCAGTAAATTAGTTAAAAAAACATTTGGAATACTCATCAATAATCCCACAATAGAAAAGAAAATCGCTGGTACACAGACATAGTGTATTGCTTTGTTTTTTGGGTTTTGATGACTTACTGCATATTCTTCAAACCATTGATCTAATGTTTTCATAATTAGTGTTTTTTTTACTAATTTATGAAATAATAATTAATACGGATTAATGCTAAAGTGTTTTTTCTAAGACTGCAAATTCCAGATGCTGGTCTGTAATTATGGTATCTGCATCATTGAGCGCAAAAGGTTCTCTTACTCCAGTATCGGCATAGCCATGACGGTTGTACCATTCAATCAATTTTTCTCTAATCGTGATTACAGTCATTACGATTTTGGATAAACCTAACGAACGTGCATGAACTTCGGCTTCATGTAAAATTTTCTTTCCAATGCCTTTATTCTGCAGTTCAGGAGAAATGGCCAGCATTCCCAAGTATAGTTTGTCTCCTTTATCAGTAAGCAAAACCGATCCGATGATTTGATTGTTTTCTGTGAATTTTAAAATAGTATTGTTTTTATCTTTAAATATTTCATTCAGCTGATCTAAAGTAATTCTTTTACCTGCTAAAAGGTCTGCTTCGGTAGCCCATCCTTTTTTTGAAGTTTCACCGCGATATGCAGAATTGATTAACTTTTCTAATGCCGGAATATCATCTGAGGCAGCTTTTGTAATCATGAAGAATAATTTTAAAGGCTATATATTTATTATCCAAAGGTAAAAAAAACTACAGCGAAATTGTCTTAAGCTGTAGTTCTTAGAATGTATTATTAGATTTCTTTTTAAATTTCAATTTTTGCTCCCATAATTTTTAGAAATTCTCTGATGAAACTTGGATGTGCTGGCCAGGCCGGTGAAGTCACCAGATTTCCATCTACAAAAGCACCGTCAACAGGAATAGATTGGAATTCACCTCCAGCTAATGTTACTTCTGGACCAACTGCCGGATATGCGGTTAGTTTTCGTCCTTTTACAACATTTGCAGCTGTCAAAATCTGAATGCCGTGACAAATAGCAGCAACGGGTTTATTGACAGTGAAAAAATGTTTCGTTATTTCGATTACTTTTCCATTCAATCTCAAATATTCGGGTGCTCTTCCGCCTGCAATGACCAATCCGTCATAATCGTTTACATTTATGTCGTCAAAACTGTAATTTAAAGCGAAGTTGTGTCCAGGTTTTTCAGTATAAGTCTGGTCGCCTTCAAAATCGTGAATGGCAGTTTTTATGGTGTCTCCCTTCTTTTTGTCAGGGCAGACGGCATGAACAGTGTAACCAACCATTTCCAGCATTTGAAACGGAACCATAGTTTCATAATCTTCGGTGAAGTCACCGGTTAAGAACAATACTTTTTTCATTTTATCTCAATTTTAAAATTATTATAAAGAAGGAAATTAAAATTCAAGCATAAATATAAGATGAATCTGATTTATTTTAATTATAAAGTTAATGAAAAAGAGATTATTGTTTTGATTTTTAAGGAAGTAAGTTTTGTTAAATTTAAATCAAAAACAAAAAACTACAAAGTAAAGTTTCCTTTTCTTTGTAGTTTTGCTGTATCTATAAAAGAGATTTTTTGTTAATCTTCCTCAATTTCAAATTCGGCATCTTTTTCCCAAATCTCCATTTCGCAGGGTTTGCAGTTGAATTTTAGTTTGTATTCCAATTCTCCCTGTTTCAGTACTAAAGGCTCTTTCAGTTTGCCTTCCATTGTGTCTTTATGGTATTTTGGACATTTGGCCAGCTCGTATTTGATGCAGTATTTGGTTGTCATCACACGAGATTTTCCGGGATCCCACTGCAGCTCAAATGCTTTTTCTATTTCGGTAACGCCGTGACGCTCATAGAATTTACGTGCCAGTTTGTTCGAAACGTTATACATGAAATCCAATTTGGTTTCTGGGTATGGATGACTTGTTTTTTCGATTTTGCGTTCTTCGCGTTTGTAGTTTTTCAAACGAGTTTCAGACAATTGTTCGTACACCGTTCTACGCATTTCATTGATTTTTGAAATAGGTAAAAACCAATTATCCGAAAACTGAATCGTTATTTCATCGGCTGTGTAAGGTGTAAAACCTGTTTTTGCCAATTGTGCTTTGATGTTTTCTTCAATGGATTGATTGTTTTTGGTCTGCTCTTTTGGATGCGCCAATTGAACCGAACTTGTATTGCCGTCTTCATCGGTGGCAAGCAGTTCAAAACCAGTTTCGTTTTCGAACAATAACAAAGTAGTGCTTATTTTACGAACTGCACTGTCTTCACGTTCTACAATTCTGATGAAAGCAGCGTCATTGTTGCGGTATATAAAAGTTCCGTCTTTGATTTCTTTCAGACCATTTGGATATGCCAGACCATTTTCTGCTTTATTCACATAAATTCCTTCTGCTTCATTGTTATCGTTTATGAAACAAAGTCCGTCACCATTATTGAGCAGTTCTCCATTTTCAATTTGGTAAGCGCCTCCAATGGTTTTAATTAATTTTCCGATGTATTGTCCTTTGGATTTTGGACTTTCCCAAGAACCAATTGTATCGTGGCGTTCATTTACAAAATAATCGGTATAACCGCGGTTAAATGTACGGTTCAAAGCTGAATCAAAAGTGTAAGTGCATTTACCCGAAGAAGCTTTGGTATATTTGTCATTACCTTCAAGAAAATTATCCAGTTTTTGTCTAAGGTAGGACACGTTGTTTTTTACATAAACGATGTCTTTCAAACGCCCTTCGATTTTGAAAGAGCAGACTCCGGCTTCCACCAAATTTGGAATTTCATTCGAAACATCAAAATCTTTGATAGAAAGTAAGTGGGTGCTTTTGATAAGTGTTTCTCCGTGGCCGTCAATAAGGTTGTAGGGCAAACGGCAGTTTTGCGCGCAGGAACCGCGATTAGCAGAACGTTCTCCATTGGCAACACTCATGTAACAGTTTCCGCTGAAAGAAACGCATAAAGCTCCGGTTACAAAGAATTCCAATTCCACATCAGTAGCATTGCTGATTTCTTTGATTTGGTGCAGATTCAGTTCGCGGGCCAAAACCACACGTTTGATTCCGGCATCGGCAAGGAATTTCATTTTGTCAGCGTCTCGGTTATTGGCCTGTGTACTCGCATGCAGAATGATAGGAGGAAGATCCATTTCCATGATTGCCATATCCTGAATAATCAATGCATCGACACCAATATCATACAATTTCCAGATCATCTGACGGCAGGTTTCCAGTTCGTTGTCGTACAAAATGGTGTTGATTACCACAAAAACAGGAACATTGTACAGGTGAGCATATTCTACCAAAGCAGCAACATCTTCAATAGAGTTGGTAGCATTGGAACGCGCACCAAATTGAGGAGCACCCACATAAACAGCATCAGCCCCGCTGTTAATGGCTGCTATACCGTGAATTAAATCTTTTGCAGGCGCTAAAATTTCTATTTTCTTTTTCATCAGTCGATGATTTTTTTAATTTTTAAAAAGCGTGCAAAGGTCTTATAAAAATTCCAAGATTTCTAGCCTAAAGGGATTTTTTTTGAATGTAATATCAAAGTAATGACTGTATATAGTCCTGAAGATATCAAATCTACAATTTTGAGCAGGTTTTATTTAGGTTGAGTTGTATTGAGAATTTTAAATTCTAATGTATTATTTTTATTTAGTTTATAGCTGTAAATTGTTTTTCCTTCAACGTGCCCGTCACTGTAATCTACTATTATCCATTCATCTGAAAGAATTTTGAAGTTTCCAAATTCCATTTTTCCTCCTAATGCTGGTTTCAATGGAATCAATTCTGGTTTTTTTTGTAAAGAATTTATAATGAATTGTTCAGGTTTTTTTATTCCTCTTTCAGTTAATTTTAGTCCTTCGTATTCGGCATCAAACCAATAGGATTCTTTAAGATTAGCTTTGTTTAATTCATTTTTTAAAGAATCATTTTTATGCTTTAATAATTCATTTTCAGATTTTAATTTCTCGTTATAGAGATTATTATCGTGATTTTGCCTTTCACAACTTAAAATTGAAATCGATAACAAGATTGTAATTAATGTTTTCATTTTGTTTGACTTTTGTGCCGTTTAATGTTTTGGTTTCAAATCAGGAACCTTAATAATTAAGCGTTTTGTGCAGTTGATTTTAATGTTGTTAATTCTAGATATATTAGCATACAAATAATTACTATTTCTCCTCCGAAATAGATTATTCCAATAACAGATAATCTTGTAAAATTGTAAATTAACAGTCCGAATGTCAAACAGCAATAAAGCAAATTTGAAACAGCGATAATTTTAAGATACCGTTTCCATTTTTTAGTATTAAAAAAAGCAAAGCATAAAGCAGAATAAATACTAAAAACTAATGCGATAATTGAAAGTACTGTTATTGTTTTAATAGGTATTCCAATATATTCATGCCAAGTTTTTAGGACTGCAAATAATAGAAAAGCAGTCAAAAAAGCACCACTGGCATCAATAAGAAAGATTTTCTTTGGTGTTTTTGCTAATTGTTTAATAATCTGCTGAATTCTATTTTTCATTCGTGAATTTTAGCTTTACAAGAAACATAATAAAAGTGTAATTAATTTAAAATGAATATTTTACAAGTATTCGGCTAATTTAGTTTTTTTGTATAAATAATTGTAAGTGTATTTTGAATATTTCTTTAAAACAATAATTATCTCGTTTTTTAAAAGTTTTGGTGCCGTGGTGACGCCCAGAAAAGTTAAAGCTTAAACTTTGAAGTTTGAGTTTTAGAATTTCGTACTTTTAATAGAAAAAATCAAACTTATGAATGCTCCAATTTCTATTGATAGAAACGAAATTTTAAAACGCTATAAACCTATTGCGAAGCTCACGCATAAAGGCCTGCAGGGACACGCTCTGATAATTGGCGGTAGTTATGGAAAGATAGGAGCGGTGTGTCTGGCTGGTAAAGCTGCACTGAAAACTGGCTGTGGACTCGTAACTGCTTTTGTGCCAAAATGCGGTTATCAGATTGTTCAAATTTCAAATCCAGAACTGATGGTAATAACCGATACTGATGAAAATCATCTTTCGGATATTCGTTTTGATTTAAAACCAAATGCCATTGGAATCGGCCCTGGAATGGGACTGCATATTGAAACTCAGAAAGCGTTTCATGATTTTTTGTCGAATAAAAGTGTTCCGATGGTTATTGATGCCGATGCATTAAATATTTTGGCGCATAATCCGTCTTGGATGGCGTTGGTCTCGCCTAAAACTATTTTGACACCGCATCCCAAAGAACTGGAACGGCTGATTGGTAAATGGCATTCGGAGGCTGAAATGTTTCAAAAAACTATTGCTTTTTCGTTAGTCAATCAAGTAATTATTGTAATGAAAGGAGCGCCGACTTACATCATAGACGGTGAAATGGTTTATCTCAACACTTCAGGAAATGCTGCACTGGCAACCGCAGGAAGCGGTGATGTGCTGACAGGGATAATTACCAGTCTTTTGGCACAGTCTTATAAGTCTTGTGATGCGGCTATACTTGGCGTATATCTGCATGGATTGACCGCTGATATTGCGCTGCCGGAAACAGGTTATCAGTCTTTTATTGCTTCATCAATTATTGACTATCTTGGGAAAGCGTATTTGAGTTTGGAGTCTTAGGCTTGTTTAAACTGTTTAATCGTTTAAAGGTTTAAATTGTTTGCAAAAAAAGAGACAAGAATTAACTTGCCTCTTTGGAATTCTTTAAAAAAATGCAGTTTAATAATTATATGCAACAGCTTCTAATTGAGAATCAGTTTGATTGGTAATCACAACAAAAGGAAAGCCTTGTTTGGCAGCTTGTTTTTTTATTCTGGTTGAAGCATCTGCAATCCAATCAGATTTCATCTGTCCTTTTGGCTTGTGGATTGTAGTTTTCAAATCCGTTCCCTGATGTAAACCGTTGGCCTGACTGTTTGTTATAATCTGTACATTTTTATATCCGGTTTTACCAGAAACATCTGCTTTGCGATTGTCAATAAGTATTGAATTTGTCTTCTTATCAATCACTTTTTCAATAGCAAAAAGACTGATTTCGCTAACAGTACTGCTTCCTGGAAGCGAATAAAAAACAGTGTTGTCTTTTGTGGTAACATAATTTACTTCTAGTTTTTCTCCATTTTGTTTTACAATAATGTGAGAATCAGCAAATATTAAAGAGGTAAATAAAGCAAGTGCAAGTGTGAATATCGTTTTCATATGTATGTTTGAATTTAAATTTAATTGTATAAAAGTCTGTTCCAAACCTGACAGGTTTCGAATAGCTGATTTTAGGCAGTTAAATAAAATTCAGGCGGTGGATTTGTTAAATCCAAAATTACTGATTGTGGTATGGCATCCACTTTGCTAAAGTGCAGTTCAGTCGAAGGTATAATGTGAAAAGGAAAGCTGAAAGTTGCTGGGAAGTCTAAAACTATTTCGAATGTTTTTTCTTCCACTTCTGATTTTCCTTCAGGCACTGCTTCTTTTTTATCAGCAGCTTTCTTTTCGGAAGCTGTTTTTATAATAGTAGAAACAGACGGCGCTGCCCAAGTAAGGGTAAGCAGTAAGCAAACGGTATAAAATGCTATTTTGCGTGCTGTTTTCATGTTGGTAAATTTATGGGAAAGTCCAGTAAAATCAAAGGTTTTAACAGAATTTTGACTGTTTATGCATGCAATAATGAGAGGCTGAAAATTGAGATGCTTTTTAAGCATGATACCCTGCTGAAAACTGGGGTGATCTTAAAATAATACTTAAAATTCTGGTATGACCCCTTGTTAAATTCAAGTAAGATGCTTTTGTTTGAAATAAATTTTAATTGAAAGAATCGCGGCTAATTATTTTTCAATGGAGTGTTTTCATTTTTTTTAACTGGTGATTCTAGGAGTGCTTAATTTTTCGAAAGAAGTTATTGAAAATTATAAAAACAGTTCTGGCTTGCATTTTGATATTTTATATTTGTCCTGTCAATTGCAATTGAAAGAAATGGGAACAAAAAGAAACATAATGAAGAAGCTGTTTTTTATAACTGCTGTGATTTTTTTACTGCATAGCTGTAATAAAAAGCAGAACAAAACTTTTAGAAAATTTTACAAAGCTTCAAAAGGAGATTCAACAGCTTTTCTGTCAATGGTATTTACAGAAAATACATTTTATGGAGAATATGAAATCCGATACGGTCTTTTGGGGAAAGATTCAGGAGCCGTTAGAGGAAACAGGATTGGTGATACTTTGCGGGGTGATTTTTGTTACAGATCGTATGGCGGCGATATAAAAAGAGCTCCTTTTGTTTTACTGCAGCGCAATCAGAAATTAAAATTAGGAACAGGATCAATTTCAACTTATATGACAATACCTTTCTATGTAAAAGGAACATTGGAATTTAAAGACTCCGATTTTTTATTTGAACCAATAGATAAGAGTCAATTCGGAAAATGATTCTTTTTAAACCATTAAGATAGTAAGAAAAATTAAGCTTAATGATTCTTACTATCTTAATGGTTAATTTTTTTAATTAGTTTTTATATTTCCAGACCAATACATCGGCAGTTTTCATTGATGGTGTTCCAATGATTATTTCGGCATTGGCAGGGAGTTTCATTTCATACACCTTGTCAGAATAATTGACTGCAATTCCAAAACCATCGCGGTATTCTGTCGTTACACCTTCTGGGTAATTTTCAATCGGAATGTTCTGCTGCTGATACAATTTAGTTAAAACTTGTTTTTCAAGATCTCCTTTTTTTGAATCAACACCAATATAAGTCACAGTTCCTTTACCTAATTTACGAGAAGTAACTGCAGGTGTTCCGGCATAAAAGTCACCCTGAAAAGTTCCCCATACTTCTGTTCCTTTATTAGGTTTCAGTAAATCGCCCCAGCTTGTCCATTCAAATTCCTGATTGTTGAATTTGATTTTATCAGGAGATTGCGGCATTAATAGATCATAAGATTCAATTTCAGAACCAATTAAATTCCACATCGGCTGATAAAATTTAGCTTCCCAAAGGTGTCCTTTTCGGTTTTGGATTCCTGTACGGCAGCTTAATACTAAGTTTCCGCCATTTTGTGCATACGCAGTTAGTTTATCAATCATCTGCTGGTCAATCATTTGATAGGCTGGGACAATTAATACAGGATAATTTGAAAAATTAGTAGTGTCACGTACAAAATCTACAGGAGCTCCAAACGATTTTACGGCTTTATAGTATTTTGTAAAATGTCCTATTGTATTCCATTGATTGGTCTGTCTGTTTAATTCAATTCCCATTACATTATCAGCATTGAATAAAATTCCGGTTTTGCGTTGCAGATAAGCTTTTGGTAATTGCGCTTTGGCATCATATTTTTTGCGGAGCGTATTGATGTCTTTGATAAACTGGCTAAATTCCAATCCGCCGGTAGTAGGAGTAACACCGTCCGTTCCTACGATTCCGTAATGATACTGCTCGTAGCCGTATAAAGGTGCACGAAAACGGTAGGTACAGGTAAATTTGCTTCCGCCTGCGAATACATGCCACAGCCACATGCGTATTGCTCCAGGTAATGGCTGCGGATTAATGCTTCCCCAGTTTACCTGTCCTGGCTGCAGTTCCATCACGCCGTAAGCGCCTTTCAGCGGACGGAAAAAATCATTAGACATCGGGATTCTGGAATACTCTCCAACGCGAAAGCCTTTTGGGCCAATGCCAAGATCACTGCCATAAACCATGTATCTGGTGTAGCTGACAAAATCAAGTTCTTTGCTCTGTCCTACATAACCCACATCATACATCGGAATATAATTGGAAGTAATCCATTGATTTGGATTTGAGAATTTACGGATTTCTTTGGCCTGGTCGTCCAAGAAGGTTGCCGTTTCATTGTCGGCAAAACGGTAATGATCAAGCTGAGAGTGCAGATTCATTCCCCACACTGAATGCAGCGGAATATTGATTTCGTCAAAACTGCTGTAAGTGCCGCTCCAGAAATTGTTGCCCCATGCTTCGTTAAGCGCGCTAATGGTTTTGTATTTGTCTTTCAGCCAGTCACGATAGCGTTGCGGAGCATCTTTTCCATAATCCAGAAAACGGCGTGGTTCATTATCAATCTGCCAGCCCATAATACGTTTGTCATTACCATATCTTTTGGCGAGTTCTGCAATCATTTTCATCGAATAGGAGCGGTAGTAATTACTGGAGAAAGTGGCATGCTGGCGTGTGCCATGATCCATTTTGGTACCGTCTTCATTAGTAGCAAGCACTTCAGGATGTTTGCGGACAAGCCATACAGGAGGTGTCGCGGTTGAAGTACACATAACAACTTTCAGGTGATATTTTTCGGCCAGTTCCAATGATTTATCGAGCCATTTGAAATCGTATTTTCCTTCTTCCGGCTCCAGTTGCGCCCAGGCGAATTCTCCAAAATGAGTGAATTCAAAACCCATTTTTTCCATGTTTTGAAAGTCACGCTCCCATTGCGAAGGATCCCAATGTTCAGGATAATAGTAAACTCCCACAGAAGTTAAATCTTTTGCAGGGAAGAATTTTTCTAATTTTTGTGCAAATGAATTAGTACCTAAAAGGAGCACTAAAGACAGAAAGTATTGCTGATACAATGCTGTAAATTTATATTTCATAAGAAAATATTTAGAAGTGTATGGATTACAAATATAAGTTTTTTGAAGAATGCTAAGGGGGAGAAAATCGTTTAATAGAAGGTCTAATTGGTTTAATTGTCTAATGATTTTCACATTTTAATTAAATTTTAGCGTCTTAGTTTCTTAGCATCCTAAAAGAAAATAGTTATTTGTAAGTTTGTAGTTCATGAATTGAATTATGAGAAAACCACTTGAATTAAGAACAGTAAATGTTACGCGTTACATTTCACCGCTGCGGGAAGGCGGTTCACTGCCGGCTCTTGCCGAAGCTGATGATGATTTTAAATATGTTTTAAAATTCAGAGGTGCCGGGCATGGTGTAAAAGCCCTAATCGCCGAATTAATTGGCGGGGAAATCGCAAGAGTCCTAAACCTCAAAATGCCTGAATTGGTGTTTGCTAACCTTGATGAAGCTTTTGGACGTACCGAAGCCGATGAGGAAATTCAGGATCTGCTTCAGGGCAGTCAGGGGCTGAATCTGGCTTTGCATTTTTTATCTGGAGCGATTACTTTTGATCCCGTGGTGACAAAACTTCCTGCGGATTTAGCTTCGCAGATTGTTTGGCTGGATGCTTTTATTACCAATGTTGACCGTACTTTCAGAAATACTAATATGCTTATCTGGCACAAAGAATTATGGCTCATTGATCACGGTGCGTCATTGTATTTTCATCATTCATGGAACAGCTGGGAAGCGCATGCCAAAAGTCCTTTTGCATTAATAAAAGATCATGTTTTACTGCCGGAAGCAAGTCTGTTAAAAGAAACAGATAATGCTTTTAGAAAACTGCTCACCAAAGAAATCCTGCAGGATATTGTTAATTATATTCCAGAAGACTGGCTCCATTGGGAAGACAGTGAACAGACTCCAGACGAAATCAGAGCCGTTTACTTTCAGTTTTTATGGACTAGATTGAATCATTCAGAAATTTTTATAAACGAAGCCGAAAATGCAAGAGAAAAACTTATATGAGTACGCCGTTATCCGCGTTGTGCCAAGGGTGGAGCGCGAAGAATTCCTGAACGTAGGAATTATTCTGTTTTGCAAAAAAGCAAAATTCATAAAAATGCTGTACTCGGTAAATGAAACTAAATTACTTATGTTTTCGGAAGATTTTGATTTGGAACAGCTCGAACTTAATTTAGAATCTTTTCAAAAAATTGTCAACGGAGGCAAAGCAGGCGGTCCTATAGGCGAGTTTGATATTCCGTCTCGTTTTCGATGGCTGACTGCTATCCGAAGCTCGGGCATACAAACCTCAAGACCGCATCCGGGTTTCTGTACGGATTTGGACGAAACCATTCAGCGGTTATTTGAAGAATTGGTTTTATAATAGCTTTTAAAATGTTTTTACCACAAATTCCACAAATTAGCACTAATTAATTTGTGAAAATCTCTGGCAAATAAATACAATAATCTTGAAATATTAATTCGGCTAACGAAATTAAAGGACTGCGATAGAAATTTATTGGTCTGAGATAGAGTTTAAAACTATGCACTTTCAGTGCATCTCGCTTTAGCATCAAAAAAAGTTTTTGCAACAGATTCACAGATAAAAAATGATTTTTAAAATCTGTGAATCTGTTGCAAAATTTTACCAATTTTTGCAATCCTGCCTTGCATACTTTCAGTCTGCCTAACTAAATCTATGAACTTTCAGTCCATAGGGGTTTAGTTCCTTGTAAACACCGAGAAATCCTTATATACTGCCGATCTCGTGTGCATATGCCTTAAACCAATTCTGCCTTCAGTGATAGCCGGAGTATTCGAAAGATCCCATGTGAATAGTTTTGAAATATCTTTTCCGTCTACTTTAAAATAGAGTTTTTGACTGGTTTTGATAATCGTGATTTTATAAGTTTCATTAGGATTAAAAAGCCCCGTTTCGAAACTCGCATTCGGAATTTCAGTTGCTGTATTGAAATTTTGTCCGGCAGGAACAGGATACTTTCGCACTCGGATGTAATCTTTTTTCATGTCGGTGTTTTTATTATCATACGAGGCGTAGCTTATGTGCAGTGCCTTCATGTAGGTATAATACGTTTTCATCGCCGGAATTTCCCTTAGATTATTCCATTGCCTAATATCTTCAACATAAGGAGCGATGCCAATACCAGTCGCCTGAAGATATAAAATTGTAGCCCAGATCGTTTTATTATCAGTTTTTGTGTATCTGTACTCGATTTTTAAATCTCCTTTAAATGAAGCTTTTGTCCATAATACAGTATTATGCGCATCATCTCCTTCTACATTTCCTGCACTAAAAAGCATTCCTTCCTCTGTGTTTTTAATATCGGCATGAAGTCCGTCCAAGAACCATTTGGACTGCCAGTCTTTGGTACAGGAATCATTGAATTTTAAGTGCCATTGTTTAGACTGGTTCAGTTTTTCAAATACGGTATCATCTGTATTTTGGCCTTTCATTAAAGCAGAGAAAAAAAATATCAGAATCAGAAGTAAGTTTTTGTTCATTATCACTGTTTTTGAAATCTAAAGTAGTGAACTTTTTTTGGAAGGGGCAGAGGCTTTATAATTTTCAGTTCTAAATAAATTTGTAAAAAATGCAGTAAGTGACAGAATATTACAAATCATTAAAATTTCAATTTTATCAGTTTCTATTAAAATTACAGAAACTAAAATAACTGCAGTATGCAGAATTGATAGCTTTAAATTTGTTTTTCTTTTGCTCAAAGCAATAATTCCGTATACTGTTAAAAAAACATAAAAAGAAATTAAGAAAATCAAAGGACTGAAATTTGTCATATTGATATTCCAGGCCCAGCCAACAGTTTTGCTGATCCCAAAGTGTTTATACCGTTCTGTAAAAACATTTATGAAAATGAAAATCAGAAATAAAATAAAAACCATTCTCTTTTGGAAAAAATAACGAAGCAGTTTCATATCTGTTTTATTCGAAAAGTTACTATCTCACTTTTAAAGCTTTAATCAGCTTTTCATTGCGCTTATCGGCTCTTGAGTTCTGTAATGAAATAACTGCCCAAATAGCAGCGGGAATCCAGCCGATTAAAGTTAATTGGAGTATTAAACAGACAATGCAGGTGAGTATTCTGCCTCTAAACAAGAATGAAAGAAAAGGAAAGAAAATCGCAATTAATGTCATGATACTGTGGTTTTTAAGTTTTTCTAGATCATTTGGGTTACTTGGTGTAAATTAATGATTCTGTTCAAATATATCAAATTATGATAATGTTTACAAATGCAGGTTCCATTATGTCTTTTCTAAGAATTATTTGACTGGCAGGAGCTGACAATCAGTAAGATTAATATTTTGTTATGTGATTATCCTTAACTAATACCAAACAGATCGAATTAGCCACAGATTAAAAAGATTTATACAGACTTAAAAAAAAAATAGTAGTGAAATCTGTGAGAATCTGTGTAATCAGTGGCAAAAAAAACATGGTATTATTTGCGGACAGTCATATTTTGTTATTCAATAACCTCTTTCAGTTTGATTTTTGAATCGGCTTTTCGGTTCCAGTAAATTATATATAAAGTTCCTATGATCGATGGGGTAATCCAGGTAATTAAATTTCCCAGCCCCAATCCAGCAACTATGAAAGCTGTGATGGAAGCGATTAAAGCACCAACCATTTTGCCGATATGTTTGGTCAGCCAGCTGTTTTTAGTTTTTGCGAAATTTTTAAAAAAGATAAAATCTTTAATTGTCATAAACAATCCAAAACCGCCAAAGAAAGCAAATAAAACGCCGTTGGTTATAGTATTTAAAACGCAGTAAATACCAATTAAAATCATAATAATTGATAAAAATAACATCGTTCCCGATATCAATCTGTCTGTCAGATCTGCTTTAACTTTTGACTTTGATTTGAAAGTTAATGCCCGATTTCCTGAGGTTACAAGATAAATAGTAAAGATTCCGATTAGAAATAAAAATAAGTTTTGATGTTTTGGCATGAAACAAATAGGCAGTGAAAGCAGTGAACTTGTAATCATTCCAATGGAGAACAGTTTTCCCATTTTTTTGTGCAGCTTTTGTCCTTTTTTCACAATTATATTGCCGATTCCAGTAATTAATCCAATTCCGCCGAAAAAGGCATGGATATAAATTAAAATAGTAATAGTCTGTTCCATGTTTTTATTCTTTTAGTTCAACGATTCAAACTTAGCAGTACATGCTTATTTTATGAAAAGAATATTTCTGAACTGTATGTTTTTTGTGATGAGCTGTAAAAACGAAATGGAATTATATCTAATGCCTTATCAGCTGTGTTTTGAATTCTCATTGGGGCAGATAAAAAAGAATCAGAATCAGTAATCGCTTTTATTCATTATCACTGTTTGGTCAGTTAAAAGTAGTTAGCACGCGAAGCAGTTGAAATCTACTTAAAAACATACTTACGTATAAATACTTAATTTTTTTCAAAAACTGCGTTTTGGCAGTTTTTGTTCCAATTAAAGCCATTATTTTTGCTTTATAAATAAGTAAAATACTTAGACGTAAGTTTGGTACTTAGAAAAAATAAACAATACTAAACGATTAAATTTTTTGATATGAGTTCAATTTCAACAAATCAACCGCTTTCAAGTTTAAACATTTTTAGTGGAAAAGGAGTTCAGATGCGTACCTTCCACATTACATGGTTAACATTTTTCTTTTGCTTTTTTGCATGGTTTGGTATGGCATCACTTATGCCGATCGCCAAAGAGCAATTGCACCTGACAAAAGACCAATTAGGTAACATTCAAATTGCGTCGGTATCGGCAACCATCATCGCCAGATTATTAATAGGCCGATTGGTAGATAAATTTGGACCAAGAATAATTTATACTTGGTTATTAGTGATCTGCTCCGTACCGGTTTTACTGATTGGTACTTCACAAACATATGAGAGTTTCCTGTTTTTTAGATTGGCTATCGGAGTTATTGGAGCTTCTTTTGTTATCACGCAGTTTCATACTTCGGTAATGTTTGCCCCGTCCATTAAAGGAACTGCCAACGCTACGGCAGGAGGATTTGGAAATGCAGGTGCTGGTCTGGCTAATATTACCATGCCGCTTATTGCAGCAGGATTTGTGGGATTAGGAGTGTGTACTAAGGAAGACAGCTGGAGATATGCCATGATTGTTCCAGGAGTGATGTTATTGGTTTTTGCTTTTTTGTATTTCCGATTTACCAAAGATTTGCCAAATGGTAACTATAAAGAACTTGGAATAGAAACAGCGAATAAAGAAAACACTTTTATGCTGGCTGTAAAAGATTACCGTACTTGGGTTTTGACCATTGCTTATGCTGCTTGTTTTGGAGTTGAGATCACTATTGATAATTTTGCTCCTATCTATTTTACAGATACTTTTGGTGCCACTTTGAAAACAGCAGGAATCTGTGCAGGTATTTTTGGATTAATCAACCTTTTTGCAAGACCATTAGGAGGAATAGTTGCTGACAAAGTTGGTAAGAGATATGGTTTTTCAGGAAAAAATTTATTGCTTGCGTTACTGCTTCTTATAGAAGGTGTAGGTGTTATTTTCTTTGGAATGACAAATCAATTAGGGGTTGCGATCTTTTTAATGTTCTTGTTTGGAATGAGTTTAAAAATGGCTAATGGAGCAACTTATAGTCTTGTGCCTTTCGTAAATCCAAAAGCCGTAGGCAGTGTTGCCGGAATTGTAGGAGCAGGCGGGAATATTGGAGCAATGCTGATTGCTTTCCTGTTCAAAGCTAAAGCGGTTAAATTTACTAAAGACGTGATTGACGAAAGCGGAGTATCACAAACTAAGGATTTAATTGATTACACAAGTGCTTTTTATGTATTGGGATTCATTATTCTGGTAACAGGAGTTGTCGTTTTGGCTATAAAACTTTTAGTTAAAGATAAAGAAGAAGAGAAATTACCTGCTGGTGTGAATTTAGCCTATCAAACAGTAAAATCTTAAACCTGCAAAACAAAAATAGTATATGTTTTTGTATAAAAAGAAAGGCTATCCGGATAAGGACAGCCTTTCTTTTTTTTGTGATCGGAAATTTATGCAAAAAAAAAATCTGCTAAATCTGCGTGAAAATTAAAAATCAAATCGCTTAACGTAATGACATTGCGGTAACGGGAGCTAGGGAGTTCGTCCAACACCTTGAATGGTCAGCCCGAGTTCAAGGGAGCTTGTTCAACCACTTTGACAGACCTCCTTTAAAAAAAAAAAGGCATTCTTGAATATTTTGCGATAAAAATTCCGTGTTATTTCTTTAGATAACTGTCCGTAAATAATACCATGTTTTTTTTCGCCACTGATTACACAGATTCTCACAGATTTCATTACTATTTTTTTAAAAAAATCTGTGTAAATCTTTTTAATCTGTGGCTAATTCTATCAGTTTGGTATTAGTTAAGGATAGTTATATTTTTTTATATGCTTTGTCGATCTCTCTGTGGGTACAGAAAAAATTTCTGCGCTAACGTGGTGTGACGCTTGCGCTATCGGGTGAGCTTTTAGTTTTTATTAAATTTTTTACAGTATTCAATTTGTCCCTTAAAGTCTACTTCGATGTGTTTAATAATAGTTTCGCATACGTCTTTGTAGTCGTCTTCAGTTATTGGTGATTGTTCACTTCGCCAACCTCCGTGTGATAGGTCATTGATTAATGTATATGATTTAGTGTCGTTAGGAATATTCTTTTTTATGTATTCAGCAATTCCGTCTTTTGATATATCAACGTTTTGAAACTTCGTTAAAGTTTCAATAATGTGCCGTATTGAATTTGCTGTAGTATGATTTGCAAGTTCATTTTTTCTTGCAATGTTGTAGATGTCTATTAAGTGATTGATGTATGGTACGGTCAAATTGTTATTGAAGTCTTTTAATTCTCCTTTTTTCAATAATAATTTTTTGTCAACAATGTTGTTAGCTGTTAAGACCCTCATAAAATCATTGTTGTGAGTAAAGATTATTAGTCTTTCACGTTTCAGTTTGTCAATAATTTTTGAAATGTCACGGATTACACCGCTAACAGTATAAACATGCGTAAAATCCATACTTGAAATTGGGTCGTCAATTATGAAAAATAAATTTTCGTAATCGTCTTCGGTTTCTACTTTCAAGTGTGTGTCGCCAATATAGTATGCAAAAGCTACGATGTTTTTTTCTCCTTCACTTAAAACGTCTTTTGCTTGGTCTTTTTCGAGTGCATTTTCGTAAAAAACAAGTCTGAAAGTTTCTTCGTCAAGTGTGTATTTGTCAGAGAAAAAATAATTTAAAACTGATTTAATTGTTGAGGCTACTTTATCTTTTTTACTAACTTTTTGTTGCTCTTTTTTCTTTTTAATTTCTGCATCAAGCGTTTTCCACTTTTCTCTTAATTGAAAAATACTTTTAATGTTTGTTTTGTGAGTTTCAACTAAATTATTGTATGCACATTTACATATTTCCTTTCTAACTGTTTTATTTTCTTCGCCTATTCGATTTTTTTTAGCGTTAATTATATCAATTTGTTCATTATTTTGGTCAATAATACTATTCAATAAAGTTTGATGTTTTTCGATGTTTTCAATTATTGAATTTTCTGCTGGAATAGGTTTGTTAATATCTTTAAGTTTTTCTTCAATAATATCAATGAAAACTTGAATTGCTTTTTGGGCTTCTTCAACGATTAGAGAGCCTAACTCTACTTCTTCACTTGATGGAATGTATTTGGTTTTATATTCATTAAATGAATTTATTCGTTTTGAATTCGTATTTTCAATTGATTTTAAAAAGTCAATAATGTTTGATAATAGTTCTATGTTGCCTTTAAATTGCTTTATGGTCTTTGCTTCTGTATCGTTAATATATTTAGTGTAGTTATCAATTAAACTAAGAGCATTTTCTTGTAACTCTTGCTCGCAGAAAGGAGGCTGTCCAAAAAGTAAGGACAGCCTTTTTTTTGCTGTTTTTAATCTAAAATAGTATCTTAGAGTTGCACAAAAAACGAGCAATGGCTAAAGTAATATTTAAATCGCAATCGATCAATACACCGGAACTTTTTCCGATAAATATTTTTGATAAAATTTCAGAAAACCACCCTGTCCGCTTAGTGGACAAGGTCGTCAATTCATTGGATATAAGCCATATACTTAAAAAATATAAAGGAGGAGGGACCTCGGCTTATCATCCCAGAATGATGCTTAAAGTTTTGTTTTACAGCTATTTGAGCAACACTTATTCCTGCCGAAAAATAGCAAAAGCACTCACCGAGAACATTCATTTTATGTTTATTTCAGGCAACTCAACCCCTGATTTTAGAACCATCAACGATTTTAGAGGAAAGGTTCTAAAAGAAAACATCAAAGATTTATTTGCAGAAGTAGTCAAAATGCTTGTGGAAATGGGCTATGTCAGTCTGGATATCCAATACATCGATGGAACAAAAATTGAAGCCAAATCCAACAAATACACCTTTGTCTGGCGGGGTTCTATAGAGAAATACAAAGAAAAACTCGAAGTAAAAATCAACAGCATCTTATCCGATATCGAAAACAGTATTTTATCAGATAATCAAGAAGTCAACAAGGAAGAATTACCAAAAAAAATAAACTCGGAAGAGCTGAAAGAAAAATTATCAGAACTCAATAAAAAACTCAAAGAGCCCAACAAGAAGATAACCAAAGAGCTTGAAAAGCTTCAGGAAGAGCACCTGCCAAAGCTTGAAAAATACGAAAAAGATTTAGTGATTTTAGGCAATAGAAACTCCTACAGCAAAACAGATCCTGACGCTACCTTTATGAGAATGAAGGAAGACCATATGAAAAACGGACAGTTAAAACCTGCATACAATCCTCAGATTTCTACTGAAAATCAATTCATTACCAATGTAACCATTCATCAGACACCTAACGACACTACGACTTTAAAATCCCATCTGGAGGAATTTGAAAAAATGTATCAAAAACAAAGCAAAACAGTTGTAGCCGATGCTGGTTATGGAAGCGAAGAAAACTACGAAATGCTTGAAAATAAAGACATAACGGCCTATGTAAAGTATAATTATTTTCACAAAGAACAGAAGAAAAAAATGAAGGACAATCCGTTTCTTGTCCAGAATTTGTTCTACAATATACAGCAGGATTTTTATGTGTGTCCAATGGGACAAAGAATGGAAAACATTGGCAGTGGAAAACGGACATCGGCCAACGGATACGAATCACAAGTATCTTATTATCAAGCAAAAAGATGTGATGGATGTCCACTTAGAAGTTTGTGCCATAAAGCCAAAGGAAACAGAACAATAGAAGTAAACCACCGCCTGAACCAATTAAGGGCTCAGGCCAAAGAGCTGCTCATGAGCGAAAAAGGACTCGAACACCGAAGCAAACGCCCAATAGAAGTTGAAGCAGTATTCGGACAGCTAAAAAACAACAATAAATTCAGCCGGTTTACTTTCACAAGCATCGAAAAAGTGGAAATGGAATTTCTATTGATGGCTATCGGGCATAATTTCAGAAAAATGATAGCAAAGAACAATGATGCGTCGAAAACTCATCTAAAAATCTCCTTCAGAGTTCTAAATAGAGCTATAAAAGTCGAAATTCACTTTTTAAATACTGTAACAGAATATTTTTTCATTAATCAACCAACCCAAAATCGATTCCTGAAATTTGCAGCATAAAAAAAGCTGTCCTTTTCGGACAGCCTCTTTTGTTTCGAAGAATAATCCCATTCCTGTTTCAACAAATACTTGCTTGCTTTTGATTTTTTGTTTAAAATCTTCTGCTAATGAACTCAAAGAGAATTCTTTGTTTAAATTTTCCTTAATTTGGTTCAATGATTTCAAGTCAATGTTTATTTTATCAACATTTCCAATGTCTTCTAGGTTTTCAGGGATTGATTTGATTTTATTGTAGTCTGCAAAAAGGTCATCAATGTTTTTGGAAACTTCGAATAAATCTTTTTCAATGCCCTGGAAAATTTCGCTTGGCTTTAAATAGACATATTCGCTAAGTCTTTTGATGTTTTGGATGTTACTTATGTTTTCTTCTACATAAGTGTTAATTTCCTTTTCAACTTGTTCTGAAAGTATTTTTCCTTCTTTTGCAATTTTTTCAAGATTATCTTCATCATCTTTTAGATCTATGTTTACTTTGCCTAAAATGAAACCTTGAATATCGCTGTCTTTCTCGTAGCCTAAAACTCGAATGTTTTGTTCAACGTAATCTTGGTTAAAGGTATGATAAAGATATTTTGTGTCTGGAATTACTGGAATTTGTCCTTTTGTTACAGAAATACTGAAGTCATCCTTTACATTGCCATCTTTGTCTGTTATTTTAAAAGAAAATGTTCCGTTGTTTTTTCCAAAAGTCAAAAGTTTGTCTGTTGGACTTTTACCATTTTCGTCTAAAACAAGTTCGTCTTGTTTTTCTGTTAATCTAAAAAGTCTGCTGAGAAATGTCTTACCGCTACCATTGTTTGCAAACACACCCATTTTTAAAGAACTTGATTTGACTTCTCTTGCCAAGTTTTCGATTGGTGCAATGTTTTGGCACTTAATTATGGTTGTTATTTTGTCGTCTGCCATTTTTTATGGTTGTTTGGTTGTAGCCTTGCCACTAACTTTTATTTAAGCGAAACAAACTTTCGTATTTACATCCCCAATTGAGCAGATTTCCGAAAGTTCTTTTTGTTTTATTATTTTCAAATATATGCTTTTTTTCTTACTGTTTTTTCTAATTTTGCATAGAATAATGGTTCCTTTAAAAGGAACAGGTATTGCTGTAGTTTAGAGCAATATTTCTGAAAAAAAACTAATGCTGTCGTAGCCCTGATGGAAGCGGCATCCTGTGCGCCCGGGGTTCGGGCGCACAGATACAGCGGACAGCAGACACGAGCGAAGCGAACTGACGAAGTAAATAGCTCCAAAAAAAAACGACTGAAATAATTCTCAGTCGTTTTGTATTTGGTGATTTATGAATGGTTTATCCCAAGAAAGCTTTCAAATCATCGTAAGTTTTAATTTTAACGCTTACTTTTTCTTTGTTCATCACGCTTTCAATTTGTTTAGGAAGCGGTAAAGTAACGCCCAAAGCAGGTTCTACTACGTCTAGGAACTTGATAGGGTGCGCTGTTTCCAAGAAAACACCAATAGCGTTTGTTTTGTTAGCCAATTCTTTTTTCAATCCTAAATAGCCAACAGCTCCGTGTGGTTCTGCGATATATTTTCTATCGTCATTATAAATATGCTTCATCGCTGTTAAAGTTTCAGCATCGGTGAAAGTATAGGAAGTAAAATCTTTTTCGAATTGTGCCAAATCATTGTTGTACATCTCTTGAATACGAACGAAGTTGCTTGGATTTCCAACGTCCATAGCGTTTGAAATCGTCGCTATAGATGGTTTCGGGTCGTAAATTCCGTTCACAAGGAATCTAGGAACAGTGTCATTTACATTGGTAGAAGCCACAAAATGATCGATAGGCAATCCTAATTTTTTGGCAATGATACCGGCACAAATATTTCCGAAGTTGCCGCTTGGACAAGAGAAAACCAATGGTTTGTTTTGACTCTTCAATGCTTTGTAAGCAAAGAAAAAGTAGAACATTTGCGGTAACCAGCGTGCAATATTGATAGAATTTGCCGAAGTCAGGTTTTTATGCGCCAAAGTTTCGTCCAAAAACGCTTTTTTGACCATATCCTGACAATCGTCAAAAACACCATCTACTTCAAGTGCTTTAATATTTTGTCCCAAAGTGGTCAACTGTCTTTCCTGAATGTCGCTCACTTTTCCGGAAGGGTAAAGGATTACGACATCAACGCCGTTTACGCCAAGAAAACCACTCGCAACAGCTCCTCCTGTATCTCCGGAAGTTGCCACAAGAACCGTGTTTTTAGCATCTTTTTTGTCTTTGTTGAAATAACCCAAACAACGGGACATAAAACGCGCTCCGACGTCTTTGAAAGCCATTGTTGGCCCGTGAAATAATTCAAGGGAATAGATTCCGTTTTCAACTTCCACAACAGGGAAGTCAAAGCATAAAGTTTCGGCAATGATTTGTTTTAAAGTTTCTGTCGGGATTTCGTCTCCAACAAATTGTTTTATGGCTTCAAAAGCGATTTCTTCGTGCGATAAACTCTCAATTGAATCAAAAAAACTTGGTGCTAATGATGTAATGCTCTCAGGGAAATACAATCCTTTGTCGGCTGCTAGTCCTTGTATTACTGCTTCCTGAAAAGAAACGTTTGGGGCATTATGGTTTAAACTGTAGTATTTCATTGTGATTTTTGATTGAAGATTAACGATTTTTGATTTTTGATTTAACCGTTACGTTAAAAATCATAAATCTAAAATCGTTAATCTGAATTCTTAAATAATAGAGATTCCTTCGTCATTCACTTTCGAAACGTGAATTTCGTAAGGCAGATTCATTTCTTCGTAAACGGCACTCATGGCTTTGGCAATTTTTTCGGCGTTTTCTTTTCCTTTGCTTAAAGCGAAAATAGAAGGGCCGGAACCCGAAATTCCTGAACCCAAAGCTCCGTTTTCATAAGCCGTCTGCTTGATTAAATCAAATCCCGGAATTAGCATAGAGCGGATAGGTTCAATGATTTCGTCATGCAGAGAACGCCCGATTAGTTCGTAATCCTGAGTATATAGCCCTGCTACTAATCCGCCTACATTTCCCCATTGCGTAATGGCGCTTTTTAAGGAAACGGTTTGTTTCAATACCGAACGGGCATCTGATGTTTTCAACTCAATTTGCGGATGAACCACCGTTGCATACAATTCGGATGGGCTGTCAATTTTGATAATATCCAAAGGATTTGAAGAGCGAACCAATGTGAAACCTCCCAAAAGGGCAGGGGCAACGTTATCGGCATGGGCGTTTCCGCTGGCTAATTTTTCGCCTTGCATCGCAAATTTTACCAATTCTTTTCTAGTGAAAGGTCTTCCCAACAATTCGTTGATTCCAAAAACAGCTCCCGCAGAACTTGCTGCGCTGCTTCCGATGCCGCTTCCCGCTTTGATGTGTTTGTAGATTTCGATTTCAAAACCAAATTCGGTTTCGACTTCTTCCAGCATCGCCAAAGCAGCAACACCAGAAACGTTATTTTCGGTTTCCATTGGTAAATCGGCACCGACTATTTTGGTAATGCGAACTCCTTTTTCATTAGACTTGCGAACAATCATTTCATCGCCTTGAGTGGCCAGACAAAGTCCAAGTACATCAAAACCACACGAAAGATTCGCGATTGTAGCGGGACAGAATATTTTTATTTCGTTCATTGTTTATGTTTTTTTGGGTAGAGACGTTGCACTGCAACGTCTAAACGTTCGTTGACACGTTACAAAATGTATTGTGTTAGACGTTGCACTGCAACGTCTCTACATACAATTATTTACACATTTCCTATTCTAATCACATCGGCAAAAATTCCTGATGCAGTAACCGCCGCACCGGCACCGGCACCTTTTATCAATAATGGCTGATCCACGTAACGATCCGTGTAGAATAAAACGATATTGTCTTTTCCTTCCAGATTATAAAACGGATGGTCTTTCGGGATGAACTGCAGGCCTACGCTTGCTTTTCCGTTTTCAAATTGAGCGACAAATTTCAGTCTGCTTTCTTTTGCATTGGCTTCTGCCAAAATCGATTCAAAGTGTTTTGCATGTTCTTTTAACGAAGCGAAAAACGCATCATTGTTAGTTGTTCCCATACATGCTGACGGAAGGAAAGCTTTGTTCTCAATGTCTTCAATTTCCATTTGATAACCGCTCTCACGAATCAGAATAAGGATCTTTCTGGCTACGTCAATGCCGCTTAAATCTATTTTTGGATCTGGTTCTGTAAATCCCTGAACGCCGGCTTCTTTTACAACGTCATGAAAAGTATTGTTTTCATCAAAATTGTTAAAGATAAAGTTTAAACTTCCAGACAAAACAGCTTGAATTTTATGTACTTTATCACCAGAAGCGATTAGGTTTTTAACCGTGTCAATGATTGGCAATCCAGCCCCGACATTCGTTTCAAAAAGGAAAGGCGCATTGAATTGACGCGACAAACCTTTTAGTTTTTTGTAATTATCATAAGCCGATGAACAGGCAATTTTGTTGCAGGTTACTACAGCGACATTCTGTTTTAAATACTGCTCGTAGGTTTTAGACACTTCTTCATTGGCAGTAATATCAACAAAAATACTGTTACGCAAATTCAGTACTTTTACTTTTGAAATAAATTCTTCCTTGTTGGCTGTTTCTCCTTTTTCCAAAAGTGACTGCCATTCTTTCAACGAGATTCCCTCTTCGTCAAAATGCATTTTTCTGGAATTAGAAACCGCAATAACTCTCAGGTTTATTTTCAGGTTTTCTTTTAGGAATTTTTTCTGCTGGTGGATCTGCTCGATGAATTTTTCACCGACATTTCCAACACCCATTACGAACAGGTTTAACTGTTTAGTGTTTTCTTCAAAGAAGTTTTCGTGTAAAGTATTCAGTGCTTTTTTAACGTCTCTTTCGTTGATAACAACCGAGATATTTCTTTCCGAAGCGCCTTGGGCAATCGCACGGATATTCACATTGTTCTTTCCTAAAGTGCTGAACATTCTGCCGCTTAAACCTTGGTGATTTTTCATGTTTTCGCCAACCAAAGCAATGATGCAGAGGTTTTGCTCAACAATACAAGGATCAATTTTGTTTTGGGTGATTTCGATTTGGAATGCTTTATTGATTGCATTTTCAGCCGTTTCAGCATCCGAATTTGAAATACCAATACATATAGAATGCTCCGATGAAGCCTGAGTAATAAAAATTACATTGATGCCCTCATGCGATAAAACTTCAAATAATCTTTTGGAAGAACCGGCAACACCAATCATTCCTGAACCTTCCAGAGTAATCAAAGTGATATTGTCGATATGTGTAATTCCTTTTACCGGATTGCTGTGGTCAGCAGCATTGTTTGAAATCAAAGTTCCTTCAGCTTGCGGCTCGAAAGTATTTTTGATATATATTGGAATGTTTTTTCTTAAAACCGGCTGAATTGTCGGCGGGTACAATACTTTGGCACCAAAATGAGACAATTCCATTGCTTCCTGGTACGAAATAGTAGCAATTGGCTGTGCCTGTTTTACAATTTTAGGATTAGCAGTAAACATTCCGTTTACATCAGTCCAAATCTCTAAATCACTTGCGTTTAATGCTCCTGCAATGATTGCAGCAGTATAATCAGAACCGCCGCGTCCCAAAGTAGTATGGATTCCATCTTCGGAAGTTGCAATAAAACCAGGCATTACAACCACTTGATTTTCATTTGAAGCAAAAAAATCAGCGATTAATTTATTTGTAATTTCAAAATTCACCGCAGCTTTACCAAACTGATTATTGGTTTTAATCAATTCACGGCTGTCTTTGTAACTGCTGTTTTTTAGTTTTTGTTTTAAGGCTTCGGCAATGATGAATGATGATAATAATTCTCCAAAACTTAGGATAGTATCCAAAGTTCTTGGTGATAATTCACCCAGAAGAAAACAGCCGTCAAGCAATGTTTCCAAATGGTTGATGATTCTTTTAATATGACTTAATAAACCGCTCTGTTCACTAACAGGAGTCAGCTGTTTAAGCGTTTCTAAATGTTTTTTCTCGATTTCGGCAGCAATTTCTTTAAAGCTTTCATCATTTGCAGCGGCTTTGGAAGCGGCTAACTGCAGTAAATCGGTTACTTTGCTTAAAGCGGATACAACAACAACAAGTTTTTCATCTTGTGCTTTATTAAGAACTATGTCTAAAACTAATTTTATGTTTTCTGCATTGGCTACCGAAGTACCGCCAAATTTTAATACTCTCATAAGAAGTTTATTTGTTTTATGTAATTTTTAAACCGCTGTTTTAATTGTTACTATTTGAAAATCAGCAATTTTATATTTTTATTTTTGATTGTAAAATGATTTCTATACACCCATGACTTTCTTTCTTTAAAGAAAAAAGTACAATAGCTGGATTATATGTAAAATGTATACCCCTAAGGGGTAGTAATTGTTGTAGTAGATGTAGTTGTAACAGCAAGAGCAACCCAAATTTGAGTTGTTACCGAAGGATGATATGTGCTGTTAAATTTCTTCATTTTGATTTTCCAAAAGTACTGTTTTTTATGAAAAAAGAAAGCTTTGTTGTTCGTTTTTGCGAATAGTTTAATAATTAAAATTCAATATCGATTCAAATTTAATATTGCGCAATTTATTCATTTGTTTATTGAGATTATCTTTATTTTCTGCTGAAGTTTTTTGCGGTTTTGCCACTGATGTAATGGCTGAATCGTACCAGTTTTGCTTTAAAAAAACGATAATCTGGTCTTTGGAATTTTTTAAAATTTAAGTAACAATCAGCTTCTGTAGCGGTTTTTAAACTTTGTATCGTCTTAAATTTTAAATTATTGTTATAAAATATTGTTTTTTAATAAGGTTTTGTGGAATTTTGAACACTTAAAATCAGATAAAATGGAGAATACACATTATATAAGTACCGAATTGCTTTCTTTTGAAACACTGCAGGAGATTATTTCCCATCATAAAACCATTGTGCTTTCCGAAAATGCAAAAACGAATATTCTAAAGTGCAGAAAATACCTTGATGCTAAAATGGCTTCGCATCCAGAACCTATTTATGGAATTAATACTGGTTTTGGCTCGCTTTGTAATGTGAAAATTTCAAATGAAAATTTGTCAAAACTCCAGGAAAACCTTGTGAAATCACACTCTTGCGGAACAGGTGAAGAAGTGCCGAATGAGATTGTAAAAATAATGCTGCTTCTTAAAATACAATCGCTGAGTTATGGTCATTCGGGCATACAATTGGAAACGGTGCAGCGATTGATTGATTTTTACAATAATGATGTTTTGCCAGTAATTTATACTCAAGGGTCACTTGGAGCATCAGGAGATTTAGCCCCTTTGGCTCATTTGTCACTGCCTTTATTAGGAGAAGGGGAAGTCTGGTTTGAAGACAAAAAAGTAAATTCGGCAGAAGTATTAAAACGTTTTGAGTGGAAACCGATCGTTTTGAAATCCAAAGAAGGTCTGGCGTTGTTAAACGGAACGCAGTTTATGAGCGCTTATGGAGCTTATATTGTAATGAAAGCCAATAAGTTTTCTTTTTTGGCTGATTTAATAGGAACAATATCATTGGAAGGTTTTGACGGAAGAATTGAGCCTTTTAATGAGCTGATACATTATATAAGACCGCATAATGGGCAGATTGCTACTGCTAAAAGAGTAAAAGAATTTCTCGACGGCAGTGAAATCATCGAACAGCCAAAAACTCATGTTCAGGATCCATATTCGTTCCGCTGTATTCCGCAGGTTCATGGCGCTTCAAAAGATGCTTTTGATTATGTGAAGAAAGTATTCAAAACTGAGATTAATTCAGTAACGGATAATCCTAATATATTTATCGAAAGCGATCAGATTATTTCCGGCGGCAATTTCCACGGTCAGCCATTGGCTTTGGCGCTTGATTTCATGGCGATAGCTTTGGCAGAATTGGGAAGTATTTCCGAGAGAAGAACCTATCAGCTGATTTCCGGACTGCGCAATCTTCCTGCTTTCCTGGTAGATAATCCTGGTTTGAATTCCGGATTTATGATTCCGCAGTATACAGCCGCAAGTATTGCCAGCCAGAATAAACAGCTGGCAACTCCTTCAAGTGTTGATAGTATTGTTTCCAGCAACGGACAGGAAGATCACGTGAGCATGGGAGCGAATGGCGCAGTAAAATGTTTGAAGGTAATGGAGAATCTGGAACGTATTTTGGCCATTGAGCTGATGAATGCTTCACAGGCAATTGAATACAGAAGACCTTTAAAGTCAAGTGATTTTATTGAAATGTTTTTAAAATCCTACAGAAATGAAGTGCCTTTGGTTAAGGAAGACAGAATTTTACATTATGATATTGAGCAAACAGTGGACTTCTTAAACAGTTTCCAAATCGAAGATGATTTGTTAACATTGGCTTAACATTAGCTTTAAATAATGAAGTAATTTTGCATTACATAAAAATTAAACAAATGTCATTAAATAGTATTTTTCAATTTCTGGTTCCAAAGGACAAAAAATTCTTCCCTCTTTTTGAAGAAGCATCAAGTAATTTAATTGAATTAGCTTCAAATCTGCACGAAGCTGTAAATCTTCCTTTAAAAGAAAGAGAAGCTTTATTTCATAAAATAGATGAATTAGAGCAAAAAGGCGAAGATATTACCCGTCAGACTAATTTAGAGTTGAGCCGTAACTTTATTACTCCTTTTGACAGGGAAGATATTCACTCTTTGGTAACTTCAATAGATTATGTAGCGGATTATCTTCATGGAGCTGCTTCAAGAATGCGTTTGTATCAGGTGGATAAAATCACAAAATCAATCCGTAAAATGACAGAAATCAATCTTGAGGCCTGTCAGAATATTGATGTTGCTGTAAAAGAACTGAAAAACCTGAGCAACATGAAAACGATTACCAATGCTTGTGCAAAAATCAACAAGCTGGAGAATAAATCGGATATGGTTTATAATAAAGCAGTTTTTGAAATTTTCGAAAACGAAACTGATGCTAAAAATATCATTAAATATAAAGAAGTATTGTCAGTTTTAGAATCAGCAACTGATAAATGCAAGAGTGTTGCCAGTGTGTTAGAATCTATTACAGTAAAACATTCTTAATTTAATCTATTCATTCTGAAGATATTGATATGACTTTACTATTAATTATTATAGTTCTAGCATTAATTTTTGATTACATCAATGGTTTCCATGATGCTGCCAATGCTATTGCTACTGTTGTTGCAACCAAGGTTTTATCTCCTTTTCAGGCGGTGCTTTGGGCAGCTTTTTTTAACTTTTTGGCTTATTGGGTTTTTGGTTTAGGTGTTGCAAATACCGTTGCGAAAACTGCAGATTCAAGCCAAATTGATTTAACAGTAATTCTTGCAGGTGTTGTTGCAGCTATTATCTGGAATTTAATTACCTGGTGGCAGGGAATCCCTTCTAGTTCTTCACATACTTTAATTGGCGGTTTTGCTGGAGCAGCGGTTGCTCATGCAATCTCAATTCACGGATTTTCAGACTATACAATCCTAGAAGACGGTGTACAGCATACTAAACACTGGTATGATATTGTAAGCTGGTATAAAGCAGGGAAAGACGGCGGTATGCCTTCCGGAGTTGTGATTATCATAGCATTTATTGTTTTGGCACCTCTGCTTGGAGCATTAATTTCATACTTAATTTCTATTTGGTTATTAAATGCCTCAAGGAAAAGTATTCTGCCTAAACTTTTTACAATTGCATTGATGATAGCGTCAATATGGTTTGTATATGGACAGATGGTTCCTTTTGAGAAAATTGAAAAACCTCGTTTCGAGTCTCATTTCTGGAGTATTCTATTCGAGTCACATAATATCAAATGGTTTTTAGTAGCTTTTATAATACTTTCAATTTCTACATTTGCTTTGCTGTTTAGCAGTTTGAATTTACACAAAGCCGATGCAGTTCTGAAAAAAATGCAGCTGCTTTCTTCTGCAGCATTTAGTTTAGGTCACGGAGGAAATGATTCTCAAAAAGTAATGGGAATTATCGCAGCAGCGGTTGCGGTTTATATTAAAACCAGCGGTGTTGATATAATGAATCTGCCGGAATGGCTGCAGGTTGTTCTTCCAGATGACGATAAAGGCATCAAAGGAGTAATGCCGGAATGGATTCCTCTAGCATGTTATACAGCTATTGCGGTTGGAACATTAAGCGGTGGCTGGAAAATTGTAAAAACAATGGGTTCCAAAATAACCAAAGTAACCTCTTTTGAAGGTGTTGCTGCCGAAACTGCAGGAGCTTTGACACTTTATTTTACTGAGCATTTTAAAGTACCGGTAAGTACAACACATACTATTACAGGATCTATTATCGGGGTTGGATTAACGAAACGCATCTCGGCAGTTCGCTGGGGAGTAACAGTAAGTCTGCTTTGGGCTTGGGTACTTACGATTCCAGTTTCAGCATTGCTGGCTGCATTGGTATATTGGATTCTAAAAGTATTTTTGTAAAATCTATACTTAACATATAACGAAAAACCATTCATATTCGAATGGTTTTTTTATGCTTTAAAATGAATTTTGCTATTTTTTTGGAGCCAGAAATTTTCTGCAAGAAGCAACTGTTGTCCCCCTCTTCGCTGTAATCTTTTGTAGAGACGGGTTTCAAACCCGTCTCTACAAAAGGATTTTTACTTCGATCGGGGCTAGATTAGAAATTTAGTATTTATTTCAACTTTCTTAAAATTGAATTTAAGTTAAACGGGGCGGTAGTTTTTATAAGTAATACGTTTAGTAATCTTTTAAATAAAGTACTAATTACCCCGAACCAGATTTTTGTGATTTTTTCTTCGTTTGTAATGAGTCTGCTTTAAGTTTTTATCACCAGTAATGATGCTTATATTTCCATCTATTTCAAGCATGGCTAGTTTTACATCCTTAAAATATTCGACACCATGCTCTCGCATTGCTTCTTTTAATTCATCTGAAGTAATATTTAATTTGCTTAGGTTTTTAAAATCTAAAGTCCCGTTATGAATTAAAATTTCTGGTTTTTCGAGAAAGAAATCACTAAATTTTTTATAACGGTATATTAATTTCTTCAATACAAAATTAATCACAAACAGAATTGTCGCAGCGGCCAAACCTCCCCAGAGTGTTGTGTTGTTTCCAACCATTGCATTTTGAACCGAATTACTTATCAGCAGAATCAAAATCACATCAGAAGTATTAAGCTGTGATAATTCTTTTTTGCCAAAAAGACGCAGTGCAATGACCATAAATAAATATACGGCTGCACTGCGGATGGTGATATCTAAATATGGATTCATTTTTTTAGATTTAAGTATTCAGATTCCAGGTTTAGTATTTAAGTAACAGATGATATTGTAATCTGTTAACTGCAATCTGCAATCTAAAATTTATCTTATTTTAAAGTTCTTCTCAATTGCTTTGATCATTTCACCAGCAATATCTTTATTAGTAGCACCTTCAATACCTTCAAGTCCTGGCGAAGAGTTTACTTCGAGCAGCAATGGTCCTTTAGAAGAACGGATAATATCTACACCGGCTACTTTTAAGTCCATGGCTTTTGCTGCTTTTATGGCAATCTTTTTCTCCTCTGCGGTTACTTTTATGATAGAAGCAGTTCCTCCCAAATGGATATTCGCTCTAAATTCTCCAGGCATTGCTTCTCGCTGGATAGCGGCCACCACTTTGCCGTCAATCACAAAACAGCGAATGTCCTTGCCGTTTGCTTCTTTAATGAATTCCTGAACTAGGATGTTTGCATTAAGGCTTTTAAATGCATTAATTACACTTTCAGCCGCTTTTTTTGTTTCTGCCAATACAACGCCTTTTCCCTGAGTTCCTTCAAGTAATTTTACAATAAGCGGTGGTCCGCCAACCATTTTGATTAGATTGTCGGTATCCAAAGGTGAATTTGCAAATCCAGTTGTTGGAATATCAACGCCGTGATTCAGTAATAACTGCAGTGAAAACAGCTTGTCTCTCGATTGTGTTATAGCGGTTGATGAATTTAAACAAAACACTTTTAAAGCTTCGAATTGTCTTGTTAAAGCACAGCCGTAAAAAGTAATGCTGGGACGGATTCTTGGTATAATAGCATCAAACTGATTTAAAATTTTACCGCCGCGGTAATGAATTTCGGGAGTTTTAGCATCGAGTTTCATGTAGCATTCCTTAATGTTTAAGAAATGCATTTCATGGCCTCTCATTTCGCCGGCTTCCATGATTCTTTTATTGCTGTATAATTCAGGATTGCTCGCTAAAAGGCCAATGCGTAAGCCTGAACTGGCTTTCTCTGAGTTTACGTATAATTCCTGAAGACTTTCGATAGTGGGCTGTCCTAAGAGGTATTTTTGTTCTGGATCAACAAGGATTCTCCCGCTCATAGCTTCTCTTCCTAAAAGCATTCTGAAACCCATGGAATCTCTATTGGTCAGTGTCATTTCGATAGGCCATTTCGATTCGCCAATAGCTATACTGGTTTGAATGACATAACGGTGTTCCCTAAAACCGCTGGAGCTTTTTACGATACGTTTGCCAACCAAAGGAGCCTCACAGTGAATAACTGTTTTGATATTATTTTGTATGGGGTTGATGTCAAATTTAACCCAATTGGCATCATTTTTTATAAATGGAGCAATATTTATGGCATGCAAAGCAGATGTTTTGGCACCGGAATCTACTCTTGCTTTTATTGTAGGAATTCCTAATTCTGGAAATGAGCACCATTCTTCGCTGCCCAGTATGACTTTATTTTGTACCATAAATTAATTTTGGTTGTTTTTTTATATAATTCAAATGTAAATATTTGTTTTTAAAAAATACGAAATTATCCTATAAAGAATAAACCCGTTATGTTATTAAAACGTAACGGGTTTGTTATGGATTTTTTTAAATTTAAATTATTGATTAGTAGGTTCTTCTGCTTTGTGAACTTTTATAGTCAACTCTTGAGAACCATCTTCAATATCCATGAATATTTCGTCACCTGAAGCAATTTTTGAAGTGATAATTTCTTCTGCAAGAGCATCTTCAATATACTTCTGAATTGCTCTTTTTAAAGGTCTTGCTCCAAATTGTTTGTCAAATCCTTTATCGGCAATAAAAGTTTTGGCTTTGTCAGACAGTTTCAATTGATATCCTAATTCATTGATACGGCTGTATAACTTTCTCAATTCAATCTCGATAATTAAATTGATATCTTCTTTTTCTAAAGAATTAAATACAATTACATCATCAATTCTGTTCAAAAATTCAGGAGCAAAAGTTTTCTTCAAAGCATTTTCGATAATGCTTTTAGAGTTATCATCGGCTTGAGCAATTTTTGCTGCAGTACCAAATCCAACGCCTTGTCCAAAATCTTTCAATTGACGTGCTCCAACATTTGAAGTCATGATAATTATCGTATTCTTGAAATCAATTTTGCGTCCTAAACTATCAGTCAAATAACCGTCATCCAATACTTGAAGCATCATGTTGAAAACATCTGGATGTGCTTTCTCAATTTCGTCAAGCAATACAACGCAATACGGTTTTCTTCTTACTTTTTCAGTCAATTGTCCGCCTTCTTCGTATCCTACGTATCCTGGAGGTGCTCCAACTAATCTTGAAATTGCAAATTTCTCCATGTATTCGCTCATGTCAATTCGAACCAAAGCATCTTCAGAATCAAATAATTCTTTGGCAAGAACTTTGGCTAACTGTGTTTTACCAACACCTGTCTGTCCTAAGAAAATAAAAGAACCAATTGGTTTGTTCGGATCTTTTAATCCAGCACGATTTCTTTGAATAGAACGCGCAATTTTTAAAACAGCATCATTTTGCCCGATTACTTTGTCTTGAATCAGTTCAGGTAATTTAGCCAGTTTGTTGCTTTCAGTCTGTGCAATTCTGTTTACAGGAATGCCAGTCATCATAGAAACTACATCAGCTACATTGTCTTCGGTAACAACGATTCTGTTGCTTTTAGAGTCTTCTTCCCATTGTTCTTGTGCTATGGCTAAATCTTTCTCTATTTTTTTCTCGTCGTCACGAAGTTTAGCTGCCTCTTCATATTTTTGTTTTTTAACAACCAGATTTTTCAATTCGCGTACTTCTTCCAACTGTCGTTCTAAGTCTAATATCTGCTTAGGAACATCAATATTGGTGATGTGAACTCGGGATCCGGCTTCATCCAATGCATCGATAGCTTTGTCTGGCAGGAAGCGTTCCGACATGTATCTGTTTGTTAATTTAACACAGGCTTCGATAGCTTCGGGAGTATAAATAACATTATGATGATCTTCATATTTGTTTTTGATGTTGTTCAAAATAGCAATTGTTTCCTCAACGGATGTAGGTTCTACAATTACTTTTTGGAAACGTCTTTCAAGAGCTCCGTCTTTCTCAATATATTGTCTGTACTCGTCTAGAGTTGTAGCTCCAATACATTGGATTTCTCCTCTTGATAAAGCAGGTTTGAACATGTTTGAGGCATCAAGCGAACCAGTAGCGCCGCCAGCGCCAACTATAGTATGAATTTCGTCTATGAAAAGAATGATGTCGTCATTTTTTTCCAGTTCATTCATAACTGCTTTCATTCGCTCTTCAAACTGACCTCTATATTTTGTACCGGCAACTAAGCTGGCCAAATCTAGAGTTACCACTCGTTTGTTGAATAATATACGGGAAACTTTCTTTTGAATAATACGCAAAGCCAAACCTTCAGCAATTGCTGATTTACCCACACCAGGTTCACCTATTAATAATGGGTTGTTTTTTTTGCGTCGGCTCAAAATCTGAGAAACACGTTCTATTTCTTTTTCACGCCCAACAACAGGATCCAGTTTTCCTTCCTCGGCCATTTCTGTTAAATCTCTTCCAAAATTATCAAGAACCGGAGTTTTTGATTTTTTATTTGATTTATTGGCTGGATTATTAAAGCTGCCTTCTTTGAGACTGTCATCTTGTCCTGAATCATCATTATATGATTCGTTTTTTGGCAAGTTTTCTAAAAATTCTTCTTCGTTTGGAGTCATATTAATGTATTGTTCTTTTGCTACGTCATAATCTATTTTTAGTTTATTCAGCAGCTTGGTTGTAGGATCGTTTTCATTTCTTAAGATACACAGCAGCAGATGTGCTGTGCTAATGGAGGAGCTCTGGAAAACTTTTGCTTCCAAAAAAGTTGTCTTCAAAGCTCGTTCGGCTTGACGGGTCAGATGTAAATTTTTCTTTTCTACACTGACATCAATGCTAGGGCTGGCGGGGCTTAGTATCTCAACCTTTCGTCTTAAATGATCAAGATCAATAGCAAGGTTGTTCAGGATGTGAATAGCTTTACCATTACCATCCCTCAGAATGCCAAGCATCAAATGTTCAGTACCTATAAAGTCATGTCCAAGACGTAAAGCCTCTTCTTTGCTATAAGTAATAACGTCTTTTACTCTAGGTGAAAAATTATCATCCATAATATTAAATTTGTTTTTATGTAAATTTAGTAAACATGAAGTTTAAAAGCAAAAATCATACCTTATAAATCTATTAATGCTAATTGACAAAAAAAATGAAGAATATACCGTTAAAAGGAGCTTAATTTATTAACTAAATGACAATAAAAATTTGTTAATAAATCGGATAAATTTATGGTTGCTTTATGGCTGAAAAAATATTGAGAAAGCTTATATTAGCAGGATTTTTTAATACAAAATAATTTTAATTTAAGAATATATTTATGTCTGACGGAGAAAAGTTAATTCCAATTAACATTGAAGATGAAATGAAATCAGCTTACATCGATTATTCGATGTCAGTAATTGTCTCGAGAGCCCTTCCTGATGTAAGAGACGGTTTGAAACCAGTACATCGAAGAGTACTTTACGGAATGTATGATTTAGGAGTAACTTCAAGATCTGCCCACAAAAAATCTGCAAGAATAGTCGGGGAAGTTTTAGGAAAGTATCACCCTCATGGAGATACCTCAGTTTATGATGCAATGGTGCGTATGGCTCAAGAATGGAGTATGCGTTATTTATTGGTTGACGGACAGGGTAACTTTGGATCTGTAGATGGTGATAGTCCAGCAGCAATGCGTTATACAGAGGCTAGAATGAAAAAGATTTCGGAAGAAATCATGGCTGATATCGAAAAAGAAACAGTTGATTTCCAGCTTAACTTTGATGATACTTTATATGAGCCAAAAGTAATGCCGACAAGGGTTCCTACATTATTAATTAATGGTGCTACAGGAATCGCAGTAGGTATGGCAACAAATATGCCTCCTCATAATTTAACTGAAGTTATCAATGGTACATTGGCGTATCTTGATAATAATGATATTGAAGTTGATGAATTGATGAATTATATCAAAGCTCCGGATTTTCCAACAGGAGGTGTGATATATGGTTATGAAGGTGTTCGTGAAGCTTTTAAAACGGGTCGAGGTCGTATTGTCATGCGTGCCAAAGTTGGCTTTGAAGAAGTAGACGGAAGAGAATCAATCATTGTTACTGAAATTCCGTATCAAGTCAATAAAGCTGATATGATTAAACGTACAGCTGATTTGGTAAATGAGAAAAAAATAGAAGGTATTGCTAATATTCGTGACGAATCGGATAGAAATGGTATGCGTATCGTTTATATTCTGAAACGCGATGCAACGCCAAACGTTGTTTTGAATACCTTATATAAATACACGCAGTTACAATCTTCTTTTAGTGTAAATAATATTGCATTAGTAAACGGACGTCCTCAAATGCTGAATCTGAAAGATATGATTCATTATTTTATTGAGCACCGTCACGATGTAGTTGTCCGCAGAACACAGTTTGAATTGCGTAAAGCTGAAGAAAGAGCTCATATATTAGAAGGTTTAATTATTGCGTCAGATAATATTGATGAAGTTATTGCGTTAATTAGAGGGTCAAAAAATACCGAGGAAGCCCGTGATAAATTAATCGAGAGATTTAGTTTGTCTGATATTCAGGCAAGAGCGATTGTTGAAATGCGTCTGCGTCAGTTAACAGGTCTGGAGCAGGACAAATTAAGAGCTGAATTTGAAGAATTAATGAAGTTAATTGAGCATTTAAAAGCTTTATTAGCAGATGTTAATTTAAGAACGGCTTTAATTAAAGAAGAACTTGTTGAGATTCGTGATAAATATGGAGATGAGAGACGTTCGCAGATAGAATATTCCGGTGGAGATGTCAGTATTGAAGATTTAATTGCTGATGAAAATGTGGTAATTACTATTTCTCATGCAGGTTATATCAAACGTACAAACCTTACCGAATATAAAACACAGAATAGAGGAGGAGTAGGTCAAAAAAGTGCAGGAACTAGAGATCAGGATTTCTTGGAGCATATGTACGTGGCGACAAACCATCAGTATATGATGTTCTTTACTCAAAAAGGAAAATGTTTCTGGATGCGCGTTTATGAAATTCCGGAGGGAAGTAAAACTGCAAAAGGAAGGGCTATCCAAAACTTGGTAAATATTGAAAGTGATGATAAAGTAAAAGCTTTCATTTGTACACAAGACCTAAAAGACAAGGATTACATCAATAGTCATAATCTTGTGATGGTAACTAAGCAGGGTCAGGTTAAGAAAACTTCTTTAGAGAAATATTCTAAACCAAGGGTAAATGGTGTTGCTGCTATTACTATAAAAGAAGGTGATGAACTTTTAGGAGCTCAGTTAACTAATGGTGAAAGTCAGATTATTTTGGCTGTTAAATCTGGAAAATTAGTTCGTTTTGAGGAAACTAAGACACGTCCGATGGGAAGAACAGCTTCTGGAGTGCGAGGAATTACATTAAAAGATGATACTGATGAAGTAATTGGTATGGTTACTGTTGATAAAAACGATATTAATGATTCTCAGATTTTAGTGGTAACTGAAAATGGTTATGGAAAACGTACCAAATTAGTTGACGAAGACGGTGAAGATGTTTACAGAATTACAAACCGTGGAGGTAAAGGTGTGAAAACACTTAATATTACTGAAAAAACTGGGAAACTAATTTCTATTAATGCTGTTACTGATGCTGATGATTTGATGATTATCAATAAATCTGGATTAACAATAAGAATGGCTATTGAAGATTTACGTGTAATGGGACGTGCTACGCAAGGAGTTCGATTGATTAACTTAAAAGGTAAAGATTCAATTGCAGCCGTTACAAAAGTTATGAAAGATGATGTTGAGGAAGTTGTTGTTGATGAAGACGGTAATGTTATTGAATCTGCTATTGAAAGGGTCAAGCCGGATTTAGAAGTTCTTGAAGATGATGGTTCAGTAGATGAAGACGAGGATGAGGAGGAGACTGATGTGGAATTGGAAGAAAATGAAGATGATGATTCTGATGAGGACAAATAAATAATTAAAGTAATTTTAAACATTGGTACTTTATGATAAAAATCATTAAGGATCAATGTTTTTCTTATTAATTTTGAATTTAAATTAAAAACTATAAATATGAAAAGTAGATATGTAATAATTGCGTCAGCATTATTTTTATCAGTAACGAGTTTTGCTCAAAAAAATGAAATTAAAGCTGCGGAAAAATTATTAAAAGATGGTAAGTCTGAGGAGGCAATTGCAACTTTGACGGCTGCTGAATATTTAACGGCTAATGCTCCTGATGCTGAAAAGGCACAGTTCTTATTTGTAAAAGGTAATGCGTATTATGATTTATCTAATAAAAAAGTAGATACAGATAAGAATTTGATTTTGGCAGCAAAAGCTTATCAGGAATTAATTGAGGCTGAAAAAGTTTCAGGTAAAGCAAAGTATTCTTCACAAGCGGTGGTTTCGGTTACTCAGATTAAAGGGAAATTGGTTAATGCGGCAATTGAAGATACTAAAGTTAATAAAGATGCAGAAGGTGCAGAAAAACTATACCAGGCTTATTTGTTGGAGAAAAAAGATACAATCAATCTTTACTATGCAGCTTCAACTTTTGTAAATGCAAAAGAATATGACAAGGCTCTTAAACTTTACGAAGAATTAAAAGTTTTAAATTATTCAGGAAAAGCAACTTATTATTATGCTGTTAACAAAGTAAATAATCAAGAAGATTTTTTTAATACTGCTGCTGATAGAGATAGAATGGTTAAGATGGGAACCCATGAAAAACCAAGAACTGAAAATGTTCCTTCTAAAAGAGGTGAGATATACAAAAATGTTGCTTTGATTTATGTTCAGCAAGGAAAAGTTGATGAAGCTAAGAAGGCTGTTTCTGATGCTAGAAAAGCGAATCCAGAAGATAGTTCATTGTTGTTAACTGAAGCTAATTTATATCTTGAGACCAAAGATATGGATACTTATAAAAAGTTAATTTCTGAAGCTGTAGAAAGGAATCCAAATGATGTTGATTTGATATTTAATCTTGGTGTAATAAGTGCTCAAGCAAAAAATTCAAGTGAAGCTGAAAAGTTTTATAATAAGGTTATAGAATTAAACCCAAAATACACTAATGCTTATATTAATATGGCAGCGATGAAGTTAGAAGATGAAAAAAACATCATTGATGCAATGAATAAGTTAGGTACTTCTGCTGATGACACTAAGAAATATAATGTTTTGAAAAAGAAAAGGGAAGACTTGTTTAAAAGTACTATTCCTTACTTGCAAAAAGCGGTTGAGCTGGATCCTAGTAATCCAGATGTTTCAAAAACATTGCTGAATGTTTATAGTGCTCTAGAAATGACTGCAGAATACAAAGCTTTAAAAGCTAAAATGTAGACTCTGTTTTCTAATAATAAGAATGAAGTCCCGCCTGATATCAGAGCGGGATTTTTTTTTGGGGATACATATTGTTTTTATAGTGGGTGGATTCAACATATAAATGCAACAGTATTCAATTTATTGATTTTTTCGGCGAAAATTTCATTAGGTGTTTTATAGCCAAATCTTTTTCTGGGTCTGTTGTTTAATGTATTAACTACTGTTTTTATTTGTTGTTCTTCGATGTTTTCAAAGTTAGATTTTTTAGGAAAATATTGTCTTATTAATCCGTTTAAATTTTCATTGGCTCCTCGTTCCCAGCTATGGTAGGGTTTGGCAAAATAATAATCGATATCTAAATCTTCTGCAATGGCCCGATGATTGGCAAATTCCTTTCCATTATCCGAAGTAATGGTCTTGATTATTGGTTTCCAATCTTTCAATAATTCAATTGTTTTCTGCTGTATTGCACTAGCTTCTTTGCTTTCTACTTTTCCCATAAAAAGTATTCCAGAGGCTCTGTCATTGATAGTTAGTAACGCTCCTTTGTGATTCTTACCAATGACCAAATCAATCTCTAAATCGCCCAATCTACTTTTCTTTTCTACAATCTTTGGACGCTCGCTAATATCGACCCTACCAATAATAAGTCCTCTTTTATCCTTTAAATGTCCTCTTTTTTTATACTTTTTACCCTTGGTCCTAAGATGTTTATATAAGAGTCCTCCTTTGCGTTTATTTTCCCAAATATATTGATAGATTCTTTCTTTAGAAACCATTGCTCTTTTGTCAATTTTTGCTCTGCCAACAATTTGTTCAGGACTGTAATCTTGCTTTAAATAAAACAAAATATTTGCTTCAACTTCTGAGGTTAAAGTGCATTTTTTGATCTTAACCTTATGCCTGTTTAAAGCTTTTTTATCCGCCAAAACAGCTTTATAAACACCACTTCTTTGATCAGAATTACGTTTTATTTCTCGAGAAATAACTGATTTGTTTTTATCTACCAATTCAGCAATTTCGGAAATACTGATACCGGCATTTCTATATACTTCTATTTTGTATCTTTGTTCTAACGTTAAATGTGCCATCTATTTTGAGTGTTGCAACCCAAAGATATGATGATTTTTTCGCCAACTCTAGTGTTATTCTTTTGACCTAGGTCAAAAGAATAACACTAGAGTTTTTTTTCACGTTGCATTTATTACTTGAATCTAAGGTGTGATAAGTGATTTGTGTTAAATTTATTTCATGTTTTTATGATGAATAAGCGTTTAATAAATAAAAATAAAGATTTAAAAATAAATTTTTTATTATGTTTACGAAATCGTTATAATTAATTTAAAAAATTGTTTAAAAAATACTTGTGTTATCAATTTTTAATTTTATTTTAGAGGCAAATTAAAAATTCGATAAAAAAATGCAATAAAAAAAACGTTGTAAATTATATATTGTTAAAAAAAATAAATTTTTCTGAATTGCAAAAGTTTTAAATAATGTGAATGTTTAATCTTAATAATTGTAAAGTATGATAAAAAACTACGTTTCATAATTGATACCCTCTATCAGCTAAAATTTGGATTTAAATAATTGTTATTTCTGTAATGTCAATTTCAGTTTAGAAATGATTTATTACTTTTTAAATCTAAAAAACCAAAATCTATAATAATCTTAAACCTAACCTAATGAAAAGAAAATTTGTAATACTATCAATGGTGTTATTGATAAATGTTTGTGTTAATGCCCAAAAAGGACAAATAAAAGAAGCTCAATCTGTTTTTGCGAGCGGTAAATCTCAAGACGCGCTAGGAATTCTAAAAAAGACAGAATATCTTATTGTTAATGCAAATGATGAAGATAAGTCTGATTTTTATTTTTTGAAAGGAAATGTATTGAAGGATTTAGCAGCAAAAAATATTGATCCTGCTAATAATTTTGCATTAGCTTCTGAAGCTTATCAGGAATTGATTAAGGCTGAAAATGAAGGGGGAAAGTATAAATTTACTTTGCAGGCTAATACTGCATTAAAGGAGATGAAATCTAAGTTGGTTAATGGTGCTGTAGATGATTTTAAAAATGGAAAGTATAAAGAAAGTGCCGAAAAGAGCTATAAAGTTTATTTGTTTGATAAAAGAGATACTTTGAATTTATTTAATGCGGCTGCGGCCTCTATGGTGGCTAAGGATTATGAATCTTCTATAAAGTATTACGAGGAATTAAGAAAAATAAATTATTCTGGAAAAAGAATAATTTATTACGCAACAAATAAAAAGACTAAAGAGGAGGATGCGTTTGTTTCTGCAGGGGCTAGAGATTCAGGAATTCTAGCGGCTCTTTATGAAAAGCCTAGAGATGAATTTTCTCCTTCAAAAAGATTAGAGATCAACAAGAATCTGGCTTATATTTATTTGTCAAAAAATGATTTTGAGAAATCTGAAATCTGTTATAATAAAGTAGTGGAATTAGATCCTAAATACATAGATGCTTATATCAATTTAGCTTATGGTAAATTGGAATCAAAAAAAGTATATGTTGATCAAATGTCAGCTCTTGGTAATACACCAAAAGAAATGGAGCAATATGACCAATTAAAAATTAAAAAAGATAATTTGGTTAAAAGTGCAATACCATATTTACAGAAAGCATTGTCTATTGATCCAAAAAACCAAGATGTTATTAAATCTTTGTTAAGTGTTTACCGCTCGTTAGATATGACTAATGAATATAATGCTCTTAAAGCAACAATGTAGAGTGTAAATGATAGGTTTTTTTAGAGTTTTCTAGAAAAAAAAATATCAATTTAAAGCCATTATTCGATGAATATTAGAATATTTCATTGAGTAATGGTTTTTTATTTGGATCAGTTTAAAGAGTTTATAAGTCAGAAAGAACTTTAGGATATGTTTGAAAAAAATGCGGCTATGAAGGTGTGGAGTAATTTGTCTAAATTATTTTTTTAATTACTCTAAGTTTATGGGTGTGTTTGTTGTTTTCGGCATTGTAAATTCCTAAATGGTCTAAGCGGTCAATTCGTACTTTTCCGCTTGCATGGATAATATAATTGTTTTCCATTATGATTCCGACATGTGTAATGTTACCTTCGTCGTTGTCAAAAAAAGCTAAATCACCAGGTTCGCTTTCTTCTATAAAACTTAAAGCTTCCCCTTGAGTTGCTTGCTGCGATGCATCTCTCAGTAATTTATAGCCATTAAGTTTGTATGTCATTTGTGTAAATCCTGAACAATCAATTCCAAAAGGAGTTTTTCCGCCCCATAAATAAGGTGCATTCAAATACATAAAGGCAGTAGTGAGGATGCTGTTTTTGGGTTTTGTGCCACTTGTTTTTGTGCCTTCAAAATCAAAATTGTTTTTATTTATTTCTGGATAATTTAAAAATGATAAAGAAGATCCAAGCGGTATTGGAATTAATAAATTAGATGGAGCTAGGATATACTCTATGAGATCAGCATTCAAAATTATGGCATCTGAAGAAAGCTGTGTATAGTTTGATTCGGTAATTATTTGAAATTGTTTTGTATCTATCCAGCCTTCGTAATGGTCAAATTGTGTTTTAATGTGACTCCATTGTTTGTATTGTTCCAAAACTTCAAAATGCTCTCCAAATAGAATTTGGGAAACAATTTCACTTTTATCACTGGCTTCAGCCCGAAGTGGAATCATGGCTAGATTACAAATTCCAAACATTTATATAAATTAGTTTAAAAATAAATACGAATCAAAAATGACTGTAAAAATAGTGATTTTCAATTCGTATTATTTAATTATTTTCTATTATTTGGATGCTTATGAAATATTTCTTTCTATAATTAAAGCAGATGCACCGCCGCCACCATTACAAATAGCTGCCGCGCCATATTTTGCATTATTTTGTTCTAAAATATTTAATAAAGTAACGATAATACGCGTTCCGGAACAGCCAAGCGGATGTCCTAGTGAAACTGCACCTCCGTTAATGTTTACTTTTTCATTGTCTAATCCAAGTATTTTTGAGTTTGCTAATCCAACTACTGAAAAAGCTTCATTGAATTCGAAATAATCAATTTCGTCTAAAGTTAGATTGGCTTTTGCCAAAGCTTTAGGAAGTGCTTTTGCAGGGCTTGTTGTGAACCATTTTGGTTCTTGAGCAGCATCGGCATATCCTTTTATAAATGCTAATGGTTTTAAACCTAATGAAGCTGCTTTTTCTTCACTCATTAATATGATAGCTGCAGCACCGTCATTAATAGTTGATGCATTTGCGGCTGTTACAGTTCCGTCTTTTGTAAATACAGCATTTAGAGTTGGAATTTTTTCTAATGTAACATTAGTAAATTCTTCATCTTTCGAAATGATAATTGGTTCACCTTTTCTTTGAGGAACAGCTACGGGTGTGATTTCGTTGCTGAATTTACCTTCGCTCCATGCTTTTGCAGAACGCTCATATGATTGAATAGCAAAATTATCTTGCTCTTCTCTTGTAATCTTGTATTCTGATGCACAAAGGTCAGCAGAAACCCCCATGGCATTATTGTCATAGGCGTCTGTTAGTCCGTCTTTTTGTAAGCCGTCTATCATTGTATTTGGACCAAATTTTGTTCCGCTTCTCAAATGCATATAATGAGGGATTAAGCTCATGTTTTCCATGCCTCCGGCAATTACAACCTCTGCATCGCCGCATTGAATTGCTTGTGCACCTAACATAACTGCTTTCATTCCTGATGCACAAACTTTGTTTACTGTGGTGCAGGCCACTTCATTGGGAAGTCCTGCGTAAATTGCAGCTTGACGGGCAGGAGCTTGGCCTATGCCGGCTTGAATAACATTGCCCATGAAAACTTCGTCCACTAAATTTGGGTCTAATTCTATTTTGTCTAATGCTCCTTTTATAGCGGCTGCTCCTAATTTTGGTGCAGTTACAGTAGATAATCCTCCCATAAAACTGCCGATAGGTGTTCTAACAGCAGAAACAATAACAACTCTTTTACTCATGTTTATTATTATGTTGATTTGTATAGCAAATTTAACCTCTTTTTTATAATATTAAAATTTTAATCTGGTTTATATTAGCATATATTTAATGAAATTGTGTTTTGTGATTTGTTTTTATATAAAAAATTAAATAAGTGACTGTTTGTTTTGGATTTATTGTAATTTGCAAGCGGTATATGATTTTTTAGGCCATGCTATAAAATTTTCTATTGTGTTTTTCTTTTAAATCTAATATTTTGCTTCTAAAATTAAAGTTTTGTCTAAACTGTTTAGGGAGGTGAGATTTTTTTGTTTTTTTATTGTTTGCTATATCTTTGATTGTGAAGTTATTTAGGTGAAAAGCTAAAAAAAAATAAAAAAATATGCAGAAATAGTTGTGAGAAACGTAAACATGTCTTAAGTTTGCAACCGCAAAACAGGACACGTTTCCTGAGGTTTTGGAGAGGTGCCAGAGCGGTAATGGAGCAGATTGCTAATCTGTCGACGGGTAACCGTCGCCAGGGTTCGAGTCCCTGTCTCTCCGCAATTTATTTGTAATTAAGAATCATAGCAAGATTCAATGTTTAGAACATTTTGACAAATAGATTCAGTTTTTTTCGGGGTGTAGCGTAGCCCGGTTATCGCGCCTGCTTTGGGAGCAGGAGGCCGCAGGTTCGAATCCTGCCACCCCGACAGATTAAAATAATGGACGCATAGCTCAGCTGGATAGAGCACCTGCCTTCTAAGCAGGCGGTCGAAGGTTCGAATCCTTCTGCGTTCACAGTGAACCCCCTCAATTTGAGTGGGTTTTTTGTTTTTACATGATTAAAATTTGAATTTTTGAATTTATTCTTGCTTTTTCTGCAATTCTTCCATATTAATCGTGATTTAAGGGATCAGGTGCAAAAGTTGGGGATTAGGCAAAAATATTAGATAATCTGAATAGAAAGAAATCTATCTTTCTTACACCTCTAAACTGACTTCTAAATGCTTTTATTTTGGCATTAAAAGATTCTGCAGAAGCATTGGTACTCCTGTTATCAAAGTAGTTTAAAATTGTCTGATAGTTAATAGTTACCGTATTGAGTAATATATTAAAGTTTTTAAACCCTGATTCTTCTACATTCCTGTACCAATGTGCTAGTTTTGTCATCGCAACGTGCTTGTCGTTGTTGTTATTGTAAATACCTCGAAGTTGTTGACTCAAACCGTAAGCTTTCTTTATATCTGGATATAATTCAAATAACAATTGCGCTCTCTCATTTTGGTGCTCAGTCCATTTTTCGCGAGATTTATAAAGTACATATCTGCTTCTTGCCAAAAGCTGTTTTAAGGAATCTCCATTAGGCAAGAGCTCCTGTATAAATGTTTTATTCTCTTTTTTGGCTTGCATTATCAATTGATTCTCAAGATCCATAGCTTCCCAGCGATGTTTGATTCTGATTTCTTGCATGGCTTCTAATGCTAATTTTTGAACATGGAATCTGTCAGTGACCTGTATTGCTTTTGGGAAGCATTTTTTGGAGATCAGTTTCATAGAATTAGCCATGTCCAGTGTTATCTCTTGAACACCACTTCTTTTTTTATAATCAATCTTACTGATGTGTTCTATGACTTGATCTGCCTTTGTTCCAGCAATAATAGCCACTAAGCAACCTTGTTTGCCTTTGAACTTCTTGTTGGTTACAATGGTGTAAAGCTCTCCCTGAGACAAAGCTACTTCATCAATCGATAAGTGTGTACCTATGTTTTCAGGGTAAAGAATCCACTGATGGGCATGTTCTCGTGGAGCCCAGGTATTAAAGGAGCTCAGGTGTTTTTTATACTGTCTTTGAAGTTTTTTTCCGTTGACCCCGAAAAACCTTCCGATGGTATGGCAGTCGGTGGCGCTGTTATCTATTGATTTCTTTTAAAAAAGCCGCAAACTCTTGAGTCATGCGGGTTCCTTTAGCAACTAAGGTCCAATCTCTTTTAAGGATTTCTCCATTGGTTTTATTAGTCCAACGACGTCTTTTGATATGTAAATACACAAACTTACCTCGTAGAGGGAAATCCTGAATGGTAATTTCATCCACAAATCCCTTTGATACTAATTCAAGTGTATCAAACTCTTTAGGGGCTTTGGCTTTTTCCTCAAAGTATAGGTGTAATATCTCCTGAGTTTCATTAGCAGAAACTACCTCAAAGTGGTCAACTAAAAAATCAGGCAGCATAAATTTCAAAAGGTCTATAGAAGTCATTACAAATTGTTAGAGCGACAAATTTCTAATTTTTTTTCGACATTTCCTCCCCAGACTTTGTTCTTGATCCGTAATTTGTCCATGGATTGAATAACGCTGAAAGCCTTATAAATGCAGGTTTTTAGTGGCATAAGTAATGCTTTTTTCTGCAATTGGTTCGAAATCCTTTCTCGATGACCTTAATGGATTCGAATCATTTCAAGTGTTTGTTTTTTCAGTGTCTTATTTATCGGTATCATATTAAAAAGGATTGAAGTAGCCAAATATTGATAGCTTTTATAAAAAAAAGGTCTAAAAAAGACATTTTTTAGGTACGAAGTTCGAACCACTATTTTCTCATTTTATGAGCACTTGAAAAGTTAAGATCCATTTTTAGATATCTTTTTAATCAAAAGAATTCCTCGAGGCTCTGCCTCGGGGTGATGCGCAAAGATTAGTATATTTGTTTGATGAGTGAACATATTTTCAAACGGCATAATAAAAGCTTGTTGCTTTATCATTTGGTTTGTCCGATAAAATATCGAAGAAATGTTTTATCGGAGGATGTAGAACTGAGTTTGGTAGAAGTTTGTAGAAATATTTCGGAACGATATGAAATTCATTTTGTTGAGATAGGAGCAGATGAAAATCATGTACATTTTTTGATACAAAGCGTGCCAAAGATTTCTGTTGAAATTATTGTCAGGACAGTAAAAAGTATTACAGCAAAAGAGCTCTTTCGTTTACATCCAGAAGTTAAAAGTAAGTTATGGGGAGGTAATTTTTGGACGAGTGGATATTATGTAAATACGGTTGGTCAGTATGGTAATGAGAATGTGATTCAGAAATACATTCAAAATCAAGGAGAAGAAAAGACTGTTTACAAATCGTTTAACAAAAATCAGCTACGGTTGTCTTTTGAGTAATGCGATACCTCGAGGCTCTGCCTCGGGGTAATTCATTTTTTATGCACTATAATATTTTCTGCGCATAATATTTAGCCAATCCTTTTTAATGATGAAAAACGCATCTTTATGTAGTAATGGGATTTAAAAATTCATAAATTTGAAGTCTAAGACCATTCTTTTATACTTAAATTTCAATTTTACTAAATGAAAATATTCAAGGATTTTAAATCATATAATCAGTCTATGGGTATGGAACTACCATTAGATAACGATATTGATGTAGGTTATTATGATCCACCAAAAATAATTTTGAGTTCTGAGCCCGTTGTTGTAGATTTTTACAGGATTTCAATCAAAATAAAATATAAAAGAAAATCAACTCCGGATGTTGACCCTGTTTCTGCAGTGTTTTTTAATACCCCCGATTTAATTATCGAACCTGGTTGGGATGCGGAACCAACTTACACTGGAATGTATTTACAGCTCTCGAAAAAAATCATTGATGAAAACAGGTTTTTATTCAAAACTTATTTAGATTATGGACAACATGAAGCGTTATATTTAACCGATGATGAAGTCGAAGAAGTGACCGCAGTCTTTAAATTAATGATTAAATATTATGAAAGTGAGATAAAACATTTTGGGGTTTTACTTTCGTATGTCAATGTACTTGTATCTTTGGTTGAAGCTTTTTATAAAAGGCAGTTTTCCACTAATCCCAAACAATACAATCGCGTTGTTACAGATTTTCAGCAAAGTTTGATTGACTACTATAATAAGCCTGTAAAACAGCTTCCAAACGTTCAGTATTTTGCGGATAAATTAGGATTAACGGCAAATTATTTGGGAGATATCCTAAAACATTTTACGAAAAAATCAGCTCTGGAGAATATCCACGAATTTGTTATTAAAAGAGCGAAGGAACTACTGGAGCAAAACAAGGAAATGAATACCACCGAAATTGCTTATGAATTAGGTTTTGAATATCCCAATTATTTTTCAAAATTCTTTAAAAAACTAGCAGGATTTAGCCCCAAAGACTATAGATTACAGCTTACCCAAAAGCTTCAACACTAATTAAAACGCCTTTACAAGAGGCGTTTTTTTATTATAAGTAATTTGTATCTTTTTTATAGGTAATCCGTTTCCGTTGATTGTTTTTTACAAGTGTAAATTTGTTGAGCAATTTTAAAAAAAAACATAAAATGAAAAACGATAATACTCTCAACAGCTCTGAAAATTCAAGACGGAAATTCTTTCAGCAAACAGCAATTGCCGGAGCAGGTTTAATGCTTACACCAAGCTTGATGACTGCATCTTCCGGCAATATTGAAATTAAGGAACAACACAATAATAAAAAGGAAAAAATGACTACAAGAAATCTTGGAAAGCTAAAAGTTTCAGCTTTAGGAGCAGGCTGTATGAGTATCAGTGCCAATTATGGTGCGCCTGCAAAAATAGAAGAAGGCATCAAAACACTTCGCAAAGCGTATGAAAGCGGTGTTACCTTTTTTGATACTGCCGAAGTTTACGGCCCTTATACAAACGAAAAATTGGTAGGCGAAGCATTAGCTCCATTTAGGGATAAAGTTTCTATTGCTACTAAATTTGGTTTTGAAATCGGTGCACCAAATATCACTTTAAACAGTAGACCTGAACACATCAAAAAAGTAGTTGAAGAATGTTTGAAACGTCTTAGAACCGATAGAATCGACCTTTTGTACCAACACCGTGTTGACCCAAATGTTCCAATTGAAGATGTTGCAGGTGCGGTAAAGGATTTAATCACATCTGGAAAAGTACTGCATTTTGGTTTATCGGAAGCAAATACTGAAACTATCCGCAAGGCACATTCGGTACAGCCAGTTTCTGCTATCCAGTCAGAATATTCATTTATGGAAAGAAGTGTGGAGAAAAATGGCGTTTTAGATTTATGCGAAGAATTGGGAATTGGTTTTGTTCCTTGGGGTCCTCTTGGTATGGGATATTTGGCAGGACAATTAAATGCACAAACTCCATTTGACACCAAACTAGATTTGCGTTCTGCTTTTGATCGTTTCACGCCCGAAGGATTAGCGGCTAATATGCCAATTGTAAATCTTCTTAATCGTTTTGCATCTAACAAAAATGCAACGGCTTCTCAGATTGCGCTGGCTTGGCTTTTGGCTAAAAAACCTTTTATCGTTTCTATTACAGGAACTAGGAATATCCCACATTTGAATGAAAACTTAGGTGCTTATGATGTCAAGTTAACACCTGTTGAATTTCAGGAATTGGAAACAGAATTTGCAAAACTGAAAGTTTACGGCGGAAGAATGAATGCTATGCAAATGACATTTTGCCAATAAGTTATTTGCTATGTTGAAATTAATTTTGACCTCAGATGATTTTGGCTTGAGTAGGATCTATAATGAGCAGATGCTAAAAATGCTTCAACTTAATTTATTATCTTCTGTATCGGTTATGGTTGATAGAGTATCTGAAGATCAAGCAAGCCAGATTGAAAGACTCCAAAGATTATATTCAACACAGCACTTCACTTTGGGTTTGCATTTGGAAATTGATGATAATGTGGATATAAAAAAATATCAAAGGCAGTGGGGAAATTTCGTCAAGATATTTGGTATAACACCAGATTATATAGATATTCACAAAGGGCAGCTGTATCCAACAAAAATAAATTCCATTGCTGAATTTTGTCTGCAAAAGAAAGTCAATTTTAGAAAATATATTGAAAACACAGTAAATGTTAAGAGTCCTAAAGAATCTTTTATTGCATCCTATTCAGAGTGGGATGATATAAAGGAGAGGCTTAATACATTAGATACAAATTCAATATATGAATTAGTATTTCACATTGGCATTTTTGATCCTACCAGCAAATCAAGCCTTAATAAGGAACGGGAACTGGATATTCAAAAACTAAAATTAATACATCAATATTTGGTGAATAAAAATATATCAGTAGCGAACTATAAAGATATTTAGGCTATCCAATAAAGGCTTTTTTGTTATATGTAATTTGTCTCCTTTTATATAGTACAAATAAACGCTCTCGTAATTAGAGCGTTTTCAACAAGTAAAATGTTTCTTTTTTAATAGTAATCCGTTTCCATCATCATAATTACCTGTCAGTATCTTTGTACTATAATTATAACATTAAAAAATATAAAAATATGTCAAATAGTAAAGTTTGGTTAATCACAGGAGCAAGTAGTGGAATAGGATTAGAAATCACCAAAGCAACACTTGCCGCAGGCAACAAAGTAATCGCCACTGGCAGAAATGCAGATAAAGTAGCAAAAGAACTTGGAGCATCTACCGATAATTTGTTGATCGTTCAAATGGATGTCACCAATACGGAAGAGATAAATACAGCCTTAGATGCAGCAATCGAAAAATTTGGGACTGTAGATGTGTTGGTTAATAATGCAGGCAGCTTTTATGCCGGTTATTTTGAAGAGCTCAGCCAAGCTCAAATGGAACGTCAATTTGCAGTTAATGTATTTGGACCAATGAATGTGACAAGAGCTGTTTTGCCAATTATGCGAAGCAATAAATCGGGACACATCATTACCGTTTCATCAACAGCAGGAATAGTAGGTTATGAACTGTGTACGGCTTATGCAGGATCTAAGTTTGCATTGGAAGGCTGGATAGAATCGTTACAATTAGAAGTTTCACAATTTGGTATCAATACCACTATAGTAAATCCAGGATTTTTCAGAACCAATTTATTGGAACCATCATCTACCATTTGGAATGACTTAAACATTGAAGATTACGCAGAACGTATCGCAATGCTTCGTCCAGGATGGCAAGCAATGAGCGGTACTCAAGGTGGAGATCCTGCAAAATTAGCAGCAGGTTTACTTACTATAGCGGGCGAGGCAACTCCTCCAAAACGTTGGTTTGCTGGTGCAGACGCTATTGCAGAAACAGAAAGAAAGATCAAACAATTACAGGAAGAAATTGAATCCCACAGGGAACTATCTTCTTCATTGGCAATTGAGGAATAAGTAATTAAAATTTTTATCAATGAAATTGTATAAAGACATAGCATCGTTTAATGAATATTTGGGTTTGCCAAAACCTTTAGACAATGATATCGATATTGGCTATTACGATATTTCTACAATGCGTCTGAAATCAGAACCTGTATCGATTGATTTTTACAGGATAGCAATCAAGAGCAATTTCATTGATAAATCTGTTTCTGGTTATGATAAAGCAACTACCCAACCAGTAACTGCAGTATTTTTTAACAGTCCCGACGTTTCCAATGGATGGGATATTGAACCTACATTTAATGGAATATATCTGCAATTTTCTAAGCAACTCATTGATGAAAATCGCTTTCTTTTCAAAAATTATTATAATTATGGAGAACACGAGCCTTTACTTCTGATTGAAAAAGAAGAGCAGGAAATCAGGACTATTTTTGCTTTGATGCTGAAATATTATGAATATAAAAAAGATAATTTTACGGTACTGATTTCTTATATTCACGTGATGGTTTCGCTTGTAGAATCATTTTACAAAAGACAGTTTTCTACAAATATTAAACAATACAGTCCAATTGTATCGGAGTTTCAGCAGTTGCTAACGGGGTATTACAATCAACCGGCTAATCAGATTCCTACCGTTCAGTTTTTTGCTGATAAAATGGGTTTAACGCCAAATTATTTGGGAGATATTATCAAGCAGATTACAAAGAAAACGGCAATCGAAAATATTCACGAGGCAGTAATGGCAAAAGCAAAAGAACTTCTTGAGAAGCGCGATGATTTGAATACCACAGAGATAGCTTATTTGCTGGGATTTGATTATCCCAACTATTTTTCAAAGTTTTTTAAAAAACAGATGATTGTTACGCCCAAGCAATACCGAATTCAATCTTTGGCTAAAATATAATGCTAAAAGCGTTCTGAAACTTCGGAACGCTTTTTTTGTAAAATAAATATTTCAACATTAAAAAAATAGAAAAAATGAATACAGAAATTCCAAAGATTAGTGATTTTCCAACAGGAGAAGAAAACACAGGATACGCACAATACTTTACAGGCAAATCTTATTTAGCGTCACTCACAACAAATAAAGATTTGAATGTTCCAATTTTTAACGTATCCTTTGAACCGGGTGCCAGAAACAATTGGCACACACACACAGGCGGGCAGATTTTAATCGTTGTTGGTGGCGAAGGATTATATCAGGAACGAGGTAATCCTGCAAGACTTATGAAGTCGGGCGAAGTTGTAGAAATAGCTCCTAATGTAGAGCATTGGCACGGCGCAACAGTAGATAGCTGGTTTTCGCATCTAGGTATAGCGTGCAATCCAACAATCAATGAAAATATTTGGCTTGAACCTGTTACAGATGAAATTTATAGAGATGCAAATGCAAGCGTTAAACAATAGTAAAAGAAGTGATGAAGTAAGACATCACTTTTTTTTGATTAATAATATTCATAAAATGATTTTTTCATCCGTAAAATGTTTCTTTTTTATTGGTAATCTGTTTCTGCCAGTTGGTGTGATACCATCTAATTTTGTGTTATCAAATTAATCAATTTTATAAGAATCAATATGAACAAAATAATCACGGCATCAATAGCAATTTGTTTTGCATTTGCCTCAATGCTTTCTTCAGCTCAGGTCAAAACACCTACAACCGCAAAGCATTACTTTGTAATAGCAAATTATGATGTGAAAGACCGAGCACTTTACAATCAATATAATGAGGTTGCAAGTTCGTTTGTTACAAAGAGTAATGGAAAAGTAATTGTTTACAATGAAAATCCATCAGTGCTGGAAGGAAAACCTGGGGCTTTGATTGCCATTGCAGAATTTCCAACCCTTGCCGATGCCGAAAGCTTCTACAACTCAAAGGAATATAATGTTGCCAAAAAGCTTAGAATTAAAGCCACAGAAGGCTGGGTAATACTTACAGAAGGTAATGCTACTGATGCTTTTACATCAAATCAGCCGAGGGCATACCAATTTATAAACTACACGATAAAAGACCGAACGGTTTATAATAAGTATTTGAAAGCCACAACTGGACTTGGCAAAAAATATGGTGCAAAATTTTTTATTTTCAATGAAAAACTGACGGTACTGGAAGGTCATCCTGAAACGGTTCTTGGTGTGGCAGAGTTTGCAGGTATTGCGGAAGCAGAAAAGTTTTATAATTCACCAGAATATACTTCCGCCAGACAATTACGTCTTGCATCCACAAAAGGTTGGGCATTGCGAACTATTTCTTTAACACAAAGCAGTAAAATAATGGATATACAAGTCAATGCAAAAAACGCAGAATTTATCGATGGCATAGCGGAATTGATGGCGCATTCTATCCGTACGCCGATTTTGCATACGCCCGACCAATATGGAATGACGTATGAAGATATATTTTTCCCTGCGATAGATGGTGTAACATTGGAAGGATGGTTTATTCCTGCCAAAAATTCCAATAAATTAATCATCTGCAATCATCCGATGCCTGCCAACCGTTCCGGCTATCCTGGTCATTTGGACCCGTGGAAAATTTTTGGAGGTTTTGAAGTCAATTTTTTACCAGAATACAAAATTTTGCACGACGCTGGCTACAATATCATTGCGTATGATATGCGTAATCACGGACGTAGCGGTGCAGGAAATGGCGGTATTGTAGCACACGGCATCGTAGAATATCGCGATGTTATTGGCTCATTGCGTTATGCCTTTACTTTGTAAAAGCATAAATTTTGTAAATTTCTCAAAGGAAAGCAGAAGTGAACTACGCGCTTGGCCAGACTCATGATCCATACCTCGCATTAGTCTTCTGCTCCTCCTTGAGTTTTGTTGAATGGCTTCAAATAGAATGATAGACGACGGGTCTAATAAAGGCTTTAAAGCAAATTCAACTTTTTATTTCACTTAAAATCAAATGTATGAAAAACTATTTATTTTTTGTAGGGATTGATGTTTCTAAGTTAAAATTAGATGTTACTTTTCTTGAAAAACCATTAGGAAAGAAAACATTTCACTTTTTAGTAAGCAATGACGTCAAAGGGATTAAAGAGATTGTAAAGCAATTAAACAGCCGGAAAATTGCTTTGGAAAACGTATTGGTTAGTTTTGAAGACACTGGTGTTTATTCACTTCCTTTGGGATGTTATTTGACTCAGTACAAGATCGATTATTGGATGATTCCAGCCATTGAAATCAAACGCAGTAAAGGAATCTCCAGAGGGAAAACTGATAAAAATGACTCTAAGGATATTGCGTTTTATGCCTTAACACATTTGCACAAGCTACGATTAACACAGCTTCCAGAGTTATCATTAATGGAACTTAAATTACTTTTTACAGAGCGTGAAAAACTACTTAAAACCCTGCGTATCATAGGAAGTACCAGTGAAGGAATCGGCTACATCCCCAAAGAAGCTATGGATGATGTTTTAAAAATTAACAAAGTAGTTGTTAAACAGCTTCAAAAAGCAATCGAAAAAGTTGAACAGAAAATGAAAGAAATCATTCAATCCAATGAGCAGCTCAAATTGCAGAATGAACTCATCCAAAGTATCCCAGGAGTTGGACCACAAACTGCCTTGTATATTATCTTAGTTACCAAATCGTTTCAGTCCTTCGAAAACTGGCGACAAGTGGCTTGTTATGCAGGAGTGGCTCCATTTGAATACAGTTCGGGCAGTTCTATTAAAGGAAGGACAAAGGTCAATCATCTGGCAGATAAAAAACTAAAATCGTTACTGAATATGTGCGCTTTAAACAGCAAAAAACACGACACAGAACTTAAACAATATTACGAACGAAAAGTAGCCGAAGGAAAATCAAAAATGTTGGTTTTAAATAATATAAGATGCAAACTATTAGGACGAATTTTTGCAACCATTAACCGCGGAACACCTTATGTCAACATTAAAAAATTTGCAGCGTAATTTAGCATTTTTTACTTGGATTTTGCCATAGAATGCGAGGTCACGCCCAAATACAAAAGATATGCAAATAGCATTGTACAGCCGATGTTTGGGAGCAAATTCTACATTTGTTGCAATGGATAAATATCCAGAAGAATTTAAAAACATCACTTCAATGATTGCACTGCAACCTTCTCCGCCACGTGCTTTTGTAAAAACGGCAATGGATAAAGCAAAAATTCCTAACGGTTATGAAATGTTCGATGAGGCTTTAAAAAAGAAAACCGGTTATGTACTTGATGATTTTAGGCCAATGGAAAATTCAAAAGCGGACTCAATCCCAACAATGGTGGCTCAGGTAAAAGCTGATTTTTCAATGCCTTTTCACTATGTGGAAGAAATCTACAATAACATTTCTGCAAAAGATAAAAAACTCTTTTGGATTGAGGGAACAGACCAGCGTTTTCAGGGCTACAATTACTTCGGGCAAAATCCAAAAGTAATGTTAGAGTGGTTTGCTACGCATTTTAAATAATATTATTTTAAGAAAACAAACAAGAACTGAATTCAAAACAAATTAGCGAGTTACGTTTTCATCAGTAAAATGTTTCTTTTTTATTGGTAATCTGTTTCTGCCTTCTTATTCTACTGCCAATACCTTTGCTACATCAAAAATTCAAAATATGAAAACAAAATTTTTATTCGCAATGTTCATCACATTGCTGTCATTCGGAACTACAATTAATGCGCAAACAAAATCTGCTGATAAACAGAAAACCGTTTTGCTTATCAATGCCCACTTAACTTATCCAGGCCTATCCGAGGGTAAGTTGAATCAAGCTTTTTATAATAAAGCCAAAGAATTTTTCATTTCACAAAACTACAAGGTTTTAGAAACAAAAATTGAAGCTGGCTACAATGTAGATGAAGAAGTGGAAAAACATATGCAAGCCGATATTATCGTATTGCAAACACCCGTAAACTGGGAAAATGCACCTTGGATTTATAAAAAATATGTAGATGATGTATTTACCAGTGCAATGAAAAGCGCAAAATTTCTTTCAGGAGATGGACGTTCAGCTACTGACCCAACTAAAGAATATGGAACGGGTGGAAAAATGCAAGGTAAAAAGTTTTTACTTTCTGCTACTTGGAATGCTCCCGAAGAAAGTTTCAACAACCCAAAACAACCGCTTTGGAAAGGAAAAAGTGCCGATGATGCATTGTCTAATATAGGTGCAAATTATGCATTTGTAGGATATACGGTATTGCCGGGACACTATTGCTACGATGTTTTTCATAACAAACATATCAAAGAAGATTTAGAAAATTATCCAAAATATTTAAAAAAAGTATTAGGCCTCTAAGCCATTAATCAATCAACATATATAAACAAAATTAAGATGAGTACAACAAAAAAGGTTTTATTAATTAACACACATTTAACGTATCCAGGTTGGAGCGAAGGCACACTGAATGCTTCATTTCATCAAAAAGCTAAAGATTTTTTTTTAGCGAATAATTTTGAAGTTGTAGAAACAAAAGTAGAAGATGGCTACAACGCTGAAGAAGAAGTAGAAAAGCATCTGGAAGCAGATATTATTGTTTTGCAAACCCCAATCAACTGGTTTGGTGCGCCATGGATTTACAAAAAATATGTAGATGATGTTTTTAACAGTGGTTTACAAAGTGCAAAATTTCTTGTTGGCGATGGAAGAACAAGAGAAGATGCAACAAAACAATACGGAACAGGCGGAAAAATGCAAGGCAAAAAGTTTATGGTTTCCTCTACTTGGAATGCACCAGCAGCCAGTTTTGACGATCCAAACCAAGTTTTATTTGAAGGCAGAAGTACGGCTGATGCTTTAATTCAAATTACCAGTAATTACCGTTTTTGCGGTGCTGATGTTGTTGCAGATTACAACTGTTTTGATATTTTTAAAGATGGTGATATTGTGGGAACTTTAGAAAATTATCCAGAACATTTGAAAAAAGTATTTAGTTTATAAATTCTAATTAACTAAAAATGAACAAAACCCAGACAGTACTTTTAATCAATACCCATTTAACATACCCAACATTTAGTGAGGGTTTACTGAATGCTTCATTTCATCAAAAGGCAAAAGATTTTTTTGAAAATGCCAATTTTAAAGTATTAGAAACAAAAGTTGAAGAAGCATATAATATTGATGAAGAAGTAGAAAAGCATTTGCAAGCGGACATTATAATTCTTCAAACTCCTATAAATTGGTTTGGTGCACCTTGGATTTACAAAAAATATGTAGATGAGGTTTTCAGCAGTGCTGGTACAAGCAAGAAATTTCTTGAGGATGATGGGCGTAGCAGAAAAGATCTAACTCGTCAATATGGAACCGGCGGATACCTGCAAGGTAAAAAATTTATGGTTTCTGCTACTTGGAATGCACCGAAAGAAAGTTTTGAGGATCCCAACCAGATTTTATTTCAAGGAAGAAGTACGGCAGATTTCTTTATTCCAATCACCAGTAACTATCGTTTTTGCGGCGTAGATATTGTGGCAGATTATAATTGTTTTGATATTTATAAGGGTGGAGATATTGTTAGGGACTTGGAAAATTATCCATCCCATTTGAAAAAAGTTTTTGGCATATAAAGCAACGGATGAAAAGTAATAATTTTAGCCTTACTAGATATTAATAGTATTAATAAAATATTGAAAATTTGGACTATTCGAATTTCTATTTGTCATTTTAAGATAAATATATCTCTAACTCATACCTCAAAAGAGTCAGCTAAAATCTTCAAATCTTCCAACAAAAGATTCGAATTAACTCCTGTTAGGTTCACATAGAAGCCCGCTATTTAGCGGGTTTTCTTGTTTTTATGCCTTTTTTAATTCTTTTATTTTCGAAAACCAACGAAATTGAGGATTTAAATTTGTTACTGCTTAAAAAAACATAAGAGCTCTTTTAATTCATGATTTCGGATTAAAATGATGCAGAATCAGTTTGGGTGTTGCGATAACTTCTCTGCGGATATTAACCATTTTATTTCATTGGAAACTTCTGCGCACATTCGTCTTTTGAGTTGAAAAAGGAGCTTTTAATGCTGATTTTATAATCAATGAACCAGTATTTCATTTCGACTAAAAAATGTTCGGTAAACATCAGATTTTTATGGTGAATCAAAATGTGATTTTCTGATTGCAGTCCTAAATGCATAGCATTAAGTTTTACTTTCGAAAATCCGTTATTAAATAAAAAAGATACAGTAATCGAAGTGTATAGGGAAGAAATACAGTATTTTCCATTACCATAACATCATTTACGTCTTCTCCTGTAACAACGTAATTTTTGCAGACCATTAGACCATTTTATATTTATTAAGGTTAATAAAAAGAGGTCAGTCTAATTAAAAACTGACCTCAAAAAGGAAATAGTAATGTTTACTGGCTCGTCAAATAATTAAAATGTTTTAGCCAGTTAGAATTTATTGGTAATTGTGATTTCACCACATGCTTAATTTATTTGGTGATACTTATTTTAAGCAATGTAAAATTGTAAGTAATTTTTATTTTGTCAGCGATTTTTTTACTGACTACGCTTGGTATTTCAATATCAAAATCTTCGGGCTTTACTTCAAACGTGCCGTTTACAATAAGCCCGTTCGGAGATTTGGAAACTTTTACAGGTACAGAAACAGTTTTTGTTTTACCATGAATTGTCAAATCTCCATTTAAAGTAAAAATTTTAGAGCTGGCTGTTATTTTTGAGGTATCAAAATCTTCAATTTTTCCTTTTAGCGTGGCCTTAGAAAATTTTTCGGATTCCATATAATTTTCATTAAAATGCTCCTCCATTAAAGCAACTTTGAAACGAAAACCTTTTATCAAGACTAAAGCAGCAAAATCTCCAGTGGATTGTTCTAAAACGGCTGACACGCTTTTATTTTCTGCCGCAACTTCTTCATACGAAGGCACAGATGCCTGAAATTTTATACTGCCGGTTTTTGTTATCACTTTTTGTGCAGATATGTCTGTATTTACAGCAATAATCAGCAGTAATGCAAAGAAATTGATAAATGATTTTTTCATAATAATTAATTCTCTTTAAGTCCGTCGGTATTCCATTTTAAAATTAAATCAATATTTGTCTGAGACATTCTTCCGCCTTGAGGCATAAGTCCCTGCTGACCGTTCTGCAGCTGAATTCTGCTTAATAGACCAGCACTTTGAACAGCTGCTTTAACTCCTGCATAAGTTGTTAAAGGCCTGAAAGATGCTGCTCCTGTGCTTGAATGACAGCTTATACAATTAGCATCAATAATTGATTTTATATTTTGTGTATAAGTAATTGTGGTCGTTGGTGTCCCAGGATCTGGTGTTGTTGGTGTCGTTGGCGTCGTTGAGATATCATCATAAGTGTCAGAATTACTGCAGCTCGTAAGCGCAGCCAGTAAAAATGTAAGTGCAATTGCTTTTTTCATAATTAGTTATTTATAGTTATTAAAATACTCTGTATAAGTTAAATCCAAAAAAGAAGTCTCCTTTGTTCCATTCGCCAGCTGCATTAGTGAGGTATCCGCTCTCGCTCATGGACTGTGAATTGGTAAAGATGAGCTGAAAAACATGTCCGCCGGTTTCGACATCAAGTCCTACAGACAGTGGGTTTTCATAAAAATTTGGCTTGTCAAAATTGTGCATGTATTCTAAATTCAGAGATAGCCTTTTTGTTAATTTATAGCGTCCGCCTCCGCCAAAAGAAAACTGATTGTCGTTTTCGATATCGGGATTGTAAAGATTTTTATGTACAAATGAAGGAATAATTTCTAATGAAAGCTTTTTGCTGATTTTTCTTGAAATCAGTAACTGCTGCACAGAAGTAAGCCTGTGTTTGAATTCCAGTCCTGGATATTGATCTTCTTCCAGATAAGTATTTATATCTGCTACACTGTACCCGACAATATCAACTGGAAAATTAGCATCTTGTCTGGCCAGTCTGTATTTAAGTCCTGTTTCATACATTTTATTTAAGGTATGTCTAGAAAGACTGACAGAAAGCCAATCTGTAACTCCGTATATACCGCCCAGTTTTGTGGTTGCATTATCAAGTCCAAAGAAACTGTTCAAGCCATCTTTTACAGTTCCAAATCGGTGAGAGACAACAAAATAAAATTCTTTCTTGGCGGGCATTTTTGTTGTCTGCAGTGTAACAAGCTGTAAGGCTTTAAATGTTGCTGTAGAATGACTGTCCTCAACCTGAGTAGAATCAAGGCTTTTTAAAAGATCATCTTGAGAATAAGCCATAGTAGCCAATAAAAGGCATATTGGAATTAAAAATTTCTTCATAAATTGTTTGTTTTTATTATTTATTAATGGTGCATTGATCTAGTTTTACTTCTTCAAAAAGTTCATCATAACCAATGCATTTGCCTTTTACGGTCAAGTTTTTGCTGATTGGCTTATTTTTGATTTCCTTATTAAAAACACAAAAAACACTATTTTCAAGAACTACTGCCGAATCTGTTTTTTTTGTTGCCAAACCAGTTATTTCGATAGTTTTGTTTAGGTATAAAGAATCTGCTTTTTGTGGGTCAGCGGTATAATCAGCAATTAATTTTGTTGCAGCTATACTGCGTTCCGGCATTTCTGATTCTATATTTCTGGCTTCCTTAAAGAGAAATCCGTAATAAAAATAAATGCCCCCTGCAGCCACTAAAAGCGCTCCTGCAATTACATATGCTATTCTTTTTCTTTTCATTTTTTAAGCTTTAATTTCATGAAGAACAATTTTCTTTAGATTTCAAATACTGAATCTTTTAATTTGTGTTAAGCGATTTTATAGTTGAAACATTTTGGCAGTGTTTTTTACCAAAAAAAATCTGAAGTCAGTTCTTGCTGATTTAATACTATTTTTTTCATTTATATATTCCTGTTAATGGAATCCAATAGTAAAACAGTATTGATACAGATTACCCTACCAAAAAAATGTATTTTTTAGAAAAAAAAGCTGAAAGAAATATTGGGGTTTTACTATCTAAAGTTTTTTGGATTAAAAAGAAACCCTAAAACTCAGGTTTGGAGTTCTTTGCAGAGAAAATGTTTCGACTTCCTCAATAGAATTTGACAGAGAACTTATTCGATAATTTTCGCTGATTTCATTTTTTCTATTCAGAATGTTTAGGATGGATATTCCTGCTTTATATTGAATTCCGTTTGCAGTTTTCCATTTGTAAGTTGTAGAAAAATTAACTTGCGAAAAAATGGTCAAATTTGTATTGTTTGGTTTATTATAAATCAATACAGGGTTTGAAAGATCGATTCTAGAGAAGTCAGGAGATGTTTTTGGTCTTCCAGATGACCATTTTGTTCCCAATGCAATTTTAAAATTGTTTTTTTCAAAGATTCCAGCCCATGATACCGTATGTGTCAGCTCGAAATTGTTCGGGAAACTTGGGTATTCATAATCGGCAAAATTGTAATTATTGTTATTGTAAGTGTAATTTAGCCAGGTCAGAAAGTGATTCATCTTTTTTTGAATGAGGATTTCTGTACCCACTATTTCATAATCACCAGTTGTTCTCACAAACTCTAATTGGTTTTGAAATCCCTGGCTTGAACTTGTAATTCCAATTACTTTTTTATAGAAATTTTCTACATCAAGCAGCCAGTCATTCTTTTTATAGAATAAATTTAAAGATAATTGTCTGCTTCTTTGTATAGGGACTGTTGTATTATTGGAGACAATCCAGCGTCTTTTTTCAATACCAAAATAATCCTTCTGAAGGTCAATAATCTGTTGGGAATTTTGGCTTTTTAATTCTGCTAATAGTTCTAAATTCAGATTTTTGCTAAATCCATAGTTAAACCGCAGGCGGGGTTCAGGAATGTACTTTTTGAACTTATCAATGTAGTTCAGCCGCACTCCTGCATTTAATATTATTCGGGAAAGCGTATCATTATATTTACCTTCTAATATCAGAGTATGTGTTCTTAAAACGTCTTTAATTTTGCGGTAAAAACTCGGAATGTTTACCTGCTCTAAATTTGTAATGCCAATTTCATTGAACTGATAACCATTATTAATACTAAGTTTAGAATTGAGGGTATGATTGTTTTCTAAATTAATTCCATTATTACCAACCGTGTTTTCCTGGGTAACTGTCTGGTTTTCATTCGTCGTTTTCTGGTCTCCCAAAAGTTCATAAGCAGAATTGTAAATGTTGATTTTAGTTGTGTTGAAGCTGTTCCAGTTTCTTTTCCATGACAGATTTCCTCCATAATTCTGCTGGCGCAGAATATTAGTTTCTGATTTGTTTGTGTTGTTTACAGATGCACTTTGAAAAACCTTGAGATTATCTTTTATTGTTATTAAATCGACAATCATGAGATCTTTGTGTCCTATTTTTTGAGCATATTTGAAGGTCGCATCGTAGAAATCAAATTCTTTGTCGCTCTGATAATTAATATTCTGATTTTTAGAAAAATCAGTGATTGTAGTGTTTTGAAATACTTTATTGAAATACTCTTTATATGTTGGTGTTTCCAGATAATCAGTTATTGACTTTCGTGCAGAAATTTCAATATAACTCTTTTTTGAAAGGTTGTATTTAGCATAAATATCAGCATTAATCATGTTGATTCCTGCACTAAAACTATTCTTTTCTGCTGTTTCAGGAGTTGAAGAAATGGCAACTACGCTGGAAACGCTTTCACCATAAAAAGCAGAACTCCCGTTTTTATAGATAGAAATAGTGTGCGCCAGATTAGGATTAAAAACAGATATTAAGCCAAAAAAATGCCCTGTTTGGAAAATTCGTATTCCATTCCATAAAAACAAGTTTTGATCGTGCGTACCTCCGCGTACATTGATGCTGGACACACTTTCATCTATACTGTTAACTCCCGGAATCTGCTGCATAGTCTGCAAGGCATCAGGTTCGATAAGTCCTGGCAGAATACCAAACTTTTTTGGTTTAATTTCAAAAGAGCCATCACTGTTTTTGGAAATTCCAGAAGCAAGAATAGCGTTAGTTTTAATTTCTTCCAGTTCTGTAATTTCAGATTCTAATACTATTTTTAGACAATCTTTAGAATCTAAATTTTCAGAAATTATTTTTTTGGTTACAAACCCAATATGACTAATCGAAAAAATATTTTTAGAACCTTTCTCAAATTCAAAATAACCCTCAGAATCTGTTGTAATTTGTGTACCGCTGCTTAAACGGACATTGGCATTTTCAATAGGTTTTTTATCAATATCAGAAAAAACATAGCCACAGATTATCTGAGGCCGACTTTCTTTTTTATAAATATTAATGAATTTTCCTTCAATAAGCTCAAATGATAAATTAGTATTTCTTGAAAGATACTGCAGTTTTTGATCTAAAGAAAGTGATTTCCCGGGTGGAATTAAATGCAGTCCGGTAACATTATCTTCCGTATAATTAAATACAACTTGATGCTGCTGTTCTATATTGGTTATTATTTTCTTAAAAGGCATGGCTTTCTCTTTGTCTTGAGAAAAAAGATTCAAGGCAAGAAAAAATATAAAAAACAAAAAATGAAATTGTTTGGGGAGGAACATTTATTTTCCGTCAATAATTATTTTATTTTTTGAGACTTTTTGAGCCTTCAAATTATAGGTTGTGTTAATGATATGCAATGCTGTATTTAGATCTTTAGCGGGCAATTTGCCAGTAAATATAGACAATGTGTCTTTGTTATTTAGTTCGATCGTAATGTTGTACTGCCTCTCGACTTCGTCCAATAGAGTTCTGAGATTCTCCTTATAAAAACATATTTGATTGTCCATCCATTCTGGTTTCAATGAATTAATTTTCATTTTAACCTGTTTACCGTTTTCAAAACTAACGCTTTGTCCATGTGTTAATAGAATTTGAGTATCGGCATAATTTACTTTAACGCGTCCTTCATAACATGTTACATCAAACCTGTTTTTTCTGGCTTTAACGTTAAACTGAGTTCCTAAAACCGTTACTTTTCCCAATGAAGTCTGTACTTCAAAGCGTTTTCCTTTGGATACCCTGAAATAAGCCTCTCCCTTTAGTTCAAGATGTCTGCTGTTGTTCCAGTTCCATTTTTTATAGTTTATTTCAGAACCGGAATTTAAAACTACTTCAGAATTATCAGGTAATGAAAAAGTCGTTTTCTGGCCAAAACCTGCCGTCTCCGTTTGAGGTACTAAAAATTTCAGAGCAAAGGTAATTCCAAGCGCTATAACAAAGACTGCGGCTGCGCGAAACATCCATTTTTTATATAAAGGAACTACTTTTGGTGCTGCTTTTTTCTGCTTAAGAATATTTGACAGCATGCTGTTTTCATCCAGATCGCCAACTTCTAAATGCTCTGTATAATTTTTTATTTTTTGGTATTTTTCGAAATCGGGACTAGCTTTAAATACAGCTAACTCATCCTCAGATAAATCATTGTTGAGCCATTTGGCTAATAACTGATCTTTTTCCATTGTACTGGTATTATTTGATTAAAACAATTTGGGCTTAATTTACCCTACTTTAATATATCAATTTCTTTGCGTAAGCTTAACAAAGCTAAGTGGATGCGTTTTTCAACAGCCTTTACGCTAATATTTAAATCGGAAGCAATCTCGCTGTATTTTTTTCCGTCAATTCTATGCATCAAAAAAGCAATACGCTGTTTTTCGTTTAAGTTTTCAATAGCTTTCAAAAGTTTGGCCTGAAATTGTTTTTCTTCCAGGATATATTCTGGATTTTCATTTGTTTTGTCCAAACCTGTGAAGTTTTTTTCATATCGCAAGACAACTTTTTGATGTGCAATCTGATTAAGACTGCTGTTATTTGCAATTGTATAAACATAAGATTTTGCTTTTTCCAGCGGTACTGAAGCACAGTTCTGCCAAAGTTTTAAAAAAGCTTCCTGTGCTAAATCTTCTGCTTGGTCTGTATTGCCAAATTTGTAAAAAAGAAAATTTCGAACAGCTTTTATATGACTTTTGAAAAAAGACGAAAAAATTATTTCGTCACAAGTGTTTGATTGGTTTTTATCTGGCATTTATATTTTCAATTTGTGCGGTGTAAAAGTATTTGTTTTTAGTTTACGTAGGGTAAAAGTAAAGATGATTGTTTTATAGTAACATCAAATGTTATTTTTTCTGAAATAATTTGAAATGTAAAGAATGCATCCAAAACCATTGAAGCCGAATTTATTAAAAACAGTTTTAAATTTTATTACCTTTGTAAAAATATAAATATGTTTACTTTAAAAAAATATTTATCATCAATACTATTTCTGTTATTATTGTCTTGTCAAAGCGAAATAAATGAACAGGATTATGATATGCAGGGAACAGTTACCAATGTATCTCCTCTAACTACTTATCTGCAAAGGGTTGCAATGGTCAAAACGGTGCAGGATAATATAATCGATAATTCCAATTACTGTACTATAAAACTACCCTATACAGTTACCGTTAATGATGTGAAAATTGCTGTCAACACTATTGATGACTATCAAAAAGTATCAGATAATATTAATGCAAATTCGTATGATGCTGATATTGTAAAAATAGATTTTCCAGTGACAATGGTTTACTATAATTACATTGAAAAATTAATTCCCACTCAAGCTGATTTTAATACTTTAATTGATTATTGGAATCTTTATCCTGATCTTTTATCTAAAATTAATGGGCTGAATATTAATTATCCTATAACAATTAATATCTATAACAGTTCCAGTCAAATTGCAAGTTCTGTGTCGATTATAAGTGATCAGGCGTTTTTTAATTTCATAAAAAACATGAATAGCAGTGAGTATATTTCGTTAAAATATCCAATTTCTGTAGTAGATTATAATAATCAGTCAAAATTGATTACAAATAATTTAGATTTTGAAAATGCTATTAAATATGCTATCGATTACTGTCCTGAAAACAACATTGTGTCACTCGATTTTACAGAAACGATAACAAAAGGTTCTTGGGAAATTCCATATTTTTTTGCTGATTCTGAAAAAACATCTTCTTATAACGGATACTTATTTACTTTTAAAACTGATAAATCGGTTGTCGCTGTCAAAGACGGTATTTCAGAAACAGGTCAATGGGAATGCAAAACACTAAATGGCGTGTGTGAATTAAAAATAAACTTCAATTCAAAATTACTAGGCGAGCTCAATAAAACCTGGAAGCTGTTTGAGTTTAATAATTCGCAGATACGGCTGCGTAATCTAAGCAGCAGTACTAGTTATCTTTATTTTGAAAAAAAATATTAAATATTTAATCAAAATTCCTCAAGGCTTTTGTCTTGAGGAATTTTTTTGTTTGGTTTCTTGTTTTAAATACTTTTTTACTGCATTTTTAATTTTCTTATTTTTATGAAAATTTATCAGATATGACATTTTCTTTCAGACCTTTCTTGTTTTCCTTTTTTCTTTTAATCCAATTGAATTGTATTTCTCAGACTACTCTTTCGAATACACCTACGGCAGCGGAAATCAGTGATACTGCTTTTGTTAATTTGAAAGATTTCAGCAAGGATTTTGTTTATGATATGAAATATGCAGCAGACGATAATTTTTTGAAATCTAAAGTTTATGATTGTGCCGAATGTTATCTGCGTTACAGAACTGTAAAAGCATTAATTCTGGCCAATGAAAGATTCATGAAGAAAGGTTTTAAAATTAAATTATTTGATTGTTACCGTCCGCTGGATATTCAAAAAAAGATGTGGGCGATTGTTCCAAATCCTGAATATGTTGCAAATCCGGCAAAGGGTTCAATTCATAACAGAGGAGGAGCTGTAGATATAACACTGGTGGATTTTGATGGGAAGGAATTAGATATGGGAACTTCTTTTGATTTTTTCGGTAAAGAAGCCAGCCATGATTTTTCCGGCTTTTCAAAAGAAATCAGAAACAACAGAAACCTGCTCAAGAAAATTATGATTAAGGAGCATTTCAATTCGTTTGATTCAGAATGGTGGCATTACAATTTAAAAGCAGGATTGAATGATTCCGTTTCAAATTTTAAATGGAAATGCATGTAGCTCTTAAGTTATTTTTTGATACAATCCTCAGAAATGTTTTAGTTTTTTATTCTTTTTTTTGCTCTTCCTTTATTCTTAGTGTATTACGAAAAGAGTGTGTTATCCCCTAAAAAAATTCCTATAAAATTTTAAAACCATAAGTAGTTAATTATGCGTGCGTTGCGTTTTTAGTAAGATTATGCTTTAAAAATAACGAAAAAAGTGTATTTCATCGATTAAATTGTTGTTTTATTGAAAAATGTATTTACTTAGTATTACAAATCATTTGTAAACAGTGATTTAAAAGCCCCAAAAAACAAATACAAATAACCGTTAATTGGATTTTAAAAAAAGAACTTGAAATTCAATTTTCTGATTTAATAAAAATAAATCCATAAGATTCATTTTTATTTATCATTAAAACCTACAGAATTTATGAAGAGAATTTTACAAAAATGCGTTGATTTAGATAATAAATCAGGAATTACGTTTGTTGAAGTTGTGGTAATCGGTGTACTGATTCCCAAGGTAGTCCAAAATATAAAGGACTATGTAATTAATTTTGATAAGGATCACAATAATACCAATCAAAATGTTTATACTTCATAAAAAGTAAAAAACCATCTCAAATCAGTTTGAGATGGTTTTTTTCATTTTCAGAAACAAACTATCTGTCATTTTTTTCTTTTGGAGCCATGTTACCGTCAGCTCTTATTTGCTTTACAGAGGCTTCCATGATTTCATCAACAGTTGTGTTTATTTTAATAAAATTAAGAGCAGTTATTTTTTGATATAAATAACATTTAAAAAAAACAAAATTTCACGAGATTTTTATTTAATAAGCCTTTTTGATTCTGTCTAAATCTCTTTTGGTATCCTGCTCTTTCAAAGATTCTCTCTTATCATATGTTTTTTTACCACGGCAAAGCCCGATCTGTAATTTGGCCAGACCTTTTTCATTGGTAAATAATTTCAAAGGCACTATTGTCAGACCTTTGGCCTGTACGCTTCGAGCCAATCCTTTAAGCTCTCTTTTGTTCAAAAGCAGTTTGCGCTCACTGCGCGCTTTGTGATTGAATTGGTTCCCAAAACTATACTCTTCTATATAAGTATTAATGGCAAAAAGTTCCGTGCCGCTAAATTCACAGAAACTTTCGGTAATATTAGCTTTTCCTAATCGAATGGATTTTATTTCGGTTCCGCCCAAAACAATTCCGGCAGTATAGGTTTCCAGAATTTCATAATCGAAACGGGCTCTTTTATTGAGTATGTTGACAGTTTTTTGCATAGTAGGGCAAATTTAGCAACTAATTAATGAAAGAACAATTGTTTTTGGGAAAATGCCATAAATTTGCATCATGGAAAAACATCAGTCAAAAGATCCGCTTCACGGCGTTACACTTCAAAAAATAGTGGAGACATTAGTAGAATATTATGGTTTTGACACCTTGGGAGAACTGATTAAAATAAAATCGTTCAACGAAAATCCAAGCATAAAATCAAGCCTTACCTTTTTGCGAAAAACAGATTGGGCAAGAAAACGAGTCGAAGATCTGTATATTAAAACACTTCCAAAAATACAATCCAGATAATTAGAAGCTTAATCCAGCTGTTCACTATATCTCTTGTCCCGAACCCCGGGACAACAGGATGCCGTTTCCATCTGAGCTAGGGCATTAGTTTTCATAATAAAGATTTAGTGTTGAATAACAAGTGATTTTTACTATTTAAAGACTCATTTCCATAATTGGCATAAACCTGTTTTTTATTGAGGTTTCGAACTCTCCAATTTTTTTGAATCCAAATTTCAGATAAAACCTTTCAGCATTTGGTTCCGAATCTAATGATATTTTTTCGAATTTTTCATTTTTCATTCGATCCAAAAAATCATTCATTAAATATTTCCCGAAGCCTTTTCCAATATATTCCGGCAAAATAAATAAGTTGTCAAGAAGCACATTATTTTGTTCTTTGATGATGTATGAATAGTAACCGATAATTTCATTGCCATTTACTAATTTATAAACAGAATTATTTTCAATATAATCTTTGGAAATGGTCAGGTTATTATTCCATTTCAAAATCTGCTCTTCAGAATATCCCCAATTTGCTTTTGACTTTTTTGTTATTTCTGTCAAAATCTTATGATCATCTGTGTGCGCTTTTTTGATTCCCATATTCAAAATTATTTATTCAATTTAGAATAAATCATGCTGTCTAGAAATCGCCCTTCGTAAAATTCATTTTCAATTAAATGAGCTTCTTTTATAAAACCATTTTTAAGTAAAACTTTTTCTGAACCTGTGTTTTCAGGATCCAAAATAGCTTCTATAGAATGCAGCTTCATATCTTTAAACCCATAATCAACTACTCTCCGCAGTGCTTCCGAAATAATTCCTTTCCCATTGTATTCAGGAAAGAGCATGTAGCCCACTTCGGCTCTGTAGTGTTCTGGTTTCATCCGGTAATGACCAATGATTCCAATAATTTTTTCAGGTTTGTCCAGGAATGCTATTCCCCAGTTGATGCCGATGCCATTTTCAATTTTGTCATCAAACATGGCAATAAGCTCCAGAGCGTCTTCTTTATTTTTAAGATATGGCCTTGGAATGTATTTCATAACTTCGTCGTTTGAACGCAGAGCCAAAATAGCTTCGGCATCATTTTCTATTACCCGACGCAATACTAATCGCTCCGTTTTTAATACTGGAAAAGGTAAAAAATTGACTTCAAGCATACTCTCTGTTTTTAATTGTTTTATAAAATCTCAATACTGAAAGCAGCGTGGAAAGTTTCATCTGCGTCCAAAACCTGAATTCCTTCTTTGTCCAAAAGCGCACCAGATTTGTCTACAGTGTCCGAATAACCGAACCATGGTTCAATGCATATAAATGGTGCATTTGGCGGTGTCCAAATTCCTAAGTCCGGAAAATCAGAAAAACTTACTTTCAAAAACGGCTTAGAATTCTCTAAAATAGTAACCGATTTGGATATTATGTTTTTAAAAACTAAAGCATCATTTGCAAATAAATCATAATTTAAATGCAATTCATTTTTGTCTAGCGCTACTTCATTTGTTGTATTCGAAATCAAACCGTCTTCCAATAAATAATAGTTCAAAGAATCTTCTTTTTCGAATGCTAAAGAGTAATTTTTAAAATCATTAGGCAAATCAAATGCAGGATGCGCACCAATAGAAAACGGCATTTTAGATTTTTCGTTATTAAATACTTTGTATTCAATTTTCAATGTTTTGTTCTCCAGCGTGTAAACTAAATGCAGATCAAAATCAAAAGGATATTTTTCTTTGGTTTCCGGAGTAGCGGCTAATGAAAAAGTAACGCTGTTTTCATGCTTATCAATCAATTCAAATTCCATTTCGCGCGCAAAACCGTGACGGGACAAATGGTAGTCAGTATTGCTGTACTGATAAGTATTGTTTTTTAAAGTGCCTACAATTGGGAATAAAACAGGGGAGTGCTTTCCCCAAAATTCTGGATTTCCATTCCAAATGTATTCTTTGTTTAAATTGTCTTTCAAAGAGCATAATTCAGCTCCTGTATGTTTTATTTCTGCAGTTAAAATGGCGTTTGATATAGCTGTAGTCACAATTATGGTTGTTTTTAATAGTTAAAATGTTATTGTAAAGGTATTTTATAATTCTTATTTAAAGAAGGGAAACGAGAATTTATTTGAAGCTAAAATCAATCAAATTCTTAATTTTAACTTGAAAATCAATTTTTTTTCCATTAATTTGTTTTAGAATGATAAAAAACATGAAATATATACAAAATAGATAAGAAAAGTGCTTTTGGATACTATTTCACCGCTAAATACAAATTCAATAAAAAACAATAACTACCTACATATGAAAAACAATCGTTTTGGAGCCTTACTTCAAATGGCTTTATTAATTGTATTTAATGCCGCATGGAGCCAGGAAACTCCCGCAGCAGGAACTGCAAATACCGTTCCTGTCTCAAAGTATAATTATAATGATGCTTTTGGGCCGTTTTTTTATACAAAAGATGCCACAGCAACCCGATCCGCAAGCGGTGAACCAGGTTATGGATACTGGCAGAACAGAGCAGACTATAAATTGACTGCGAAATTAAACGAAAAGACAAATGAAATTACTGGTACAGACATTGTAACCTATACTAATAACAGTAATGATAAACTGTCTTTTGTCTGGATGCATTTAGATCAGAATTTATTCAAAGCCGATTCCAGAGGAAATGCACTTATACCGCTTGACGGAAGCCGTAACGGAGCTAGAGGTGAAATTTTTGACGGAGGACACAAAATTAAATCTGTTAAAATCGTCAGCACAAGTAAAGGAAAATCGGTTGAGAAAGAAGCTAAGTTCATTATTACAGATACCAGAATGCAGGTTTTCCTTCCAGATGATTTGAAACCAAAAGGAGGAACTGTAAAAATTAAAATTGATTTCTCTTTTATCTCTCCAAAAGAAGGTTCAGACAGAATGGGGGTTCTGGAAACTAAAAACGGTAAGATCTTCACCATGGCACAATGGTATCCGCGTATGTGCGTGTATGACGATTTAAGAGGATGGAATACGAATCCTTATTTGGGAGCATCTGAATTTTATTTAGAATACGGTGATTTTGATGTTAATATTACAGTACCTTCCAATCATATAGTGGTTTGTTCAGGCGAGCTGTTAAATCCAGCTGCGGTATATACTGCCACTGAACAAAAAAGGCTTGCTCAGGCTAAACAAAGTGAAAAAACAGTATTTATCCGTACTGCCGAAGAAGTCGCAGCCAGTGCATCAAAAGCAGGAACCGCTTCTGAAAAGACATGGCATTTTAAAATTAAGAATTCAAGAGACCTTTCCTGGGCATCTTCGCCGGCATTTATATTGGACGGAGCCCGAATTAATCTGCCAAGCGGTCAAAAATCACTTGCGTTATCCGCTTATCCTGTAGAAAGTCAAGGAAATGAAGCCTGGGGACGTTCTACCGAATATACCAAAGCTTCGATTGAAAATTATTCTAAAAGATGGTTTGAATATCCTTATCCAGTGGCTACCAATGTGGCAGGAAATGAAGGCGGTATGGAATATCCGGGCATTGTTTTCTGCAGCTGGGAATCAAAAGGAGAGGATTTATGGGGAGTTACAGACCATGAATTTGGCCATGGCTGGTTTCCAATGATTGTAGGATCTAACGAACGCTTATTTGGATGGATGGATGAAGGATTTAATACTTTTATCAATTCGTTAAGTTCGGCTGATTTCAATAATGGCGAATATAAAAGCAAAGTAACCGATCTTCATAAAAATGCGGATTATTTTACCAGTCCAAGTAACGAACCTATTATGAGTTCACCGGATAATATGAAGGAAAGAAATATTGGACTTTTGTGTTATTTCAAACCAAGTGCAGGGCTGATAATGCTGAGAGAACAAATATTAGGACCAGAGCGTTTTGATCTGGCTTTTAGAACTTATGTAGAACGCTGGGCTTTTAAACATCCGGCTCCGGATGATTTTTTTAGAACCATAGAGAATGTTGCCGGTGAGGATTTAGGCTGGTTTTGGAAAAGCTGGTTTGTTAATAACTGGCGTCTGGATCAAGGTGTAAATTCTGTTAAATATGTAAAAAATGATCCAAGCAAAGGTGCGGTAATTACTATTGAGAATCTTGAAAAAATGCCAATGCCTGTGATTTTGGACATAAAAACCAAAAGCGGTAAAGTCAGCCGTGTCAACCTGCCTGTTGAAATCTGGCAGCGCAACACCAGCTGGTCTTTCAAGGCAGATACGACTGAAGAAATTGAAAGCATTGTTATAGATCCGGGTCACGTATTTCCAGATGTAAATGAAAGCAATAATACATGGAAATCTGATAAAGGGGTAATTGAAAAAGATATTATTCTGGATGCTTACTTAGGGAAGTTTTCTACCAAAGCAGCTCCATTAAAAATTGAGTTTACTGAAAAAAACAGTGTGCTGTACGCAGAAATCACGGACTATCCTAAATTTTCACTGACACTAATTGGAAAAGATACATTTGAATCTAAAGAGGCGGGCGTTACATTCCAGTTTAACGAAGCTAAAAACGGATTTGAGATGATTATCAGCTCCAACCAAAAATTGTCTTTTACGAGAGATTAAAAAAGACTCTTTGTTGTTAAAGTCTTATAATGAAGCCGTTTAAATGAACTGCACCAAAAAGTCAGATACTATTTGGGAACAGTTTATTTAAACGGTTTTTTTGTTTTCTGGATTGCAGTTATGTTAAATCTGCTTCCACCTTGCACAAATTTATTCTGCACAAATTAAACAGGCTCTATAATTTCTGCGTCTTTAAGTCTTTAAAACACGAGAAATGAAGTTGTTTACAGGTCAAAATATTATAGACTTTAGAAAAGTTTTCTACAATGACGTGTCATGTATAGCTTATTTAGCAGATTTACAGTATGACACCATATCAATATGTCATAATTAAAAAAAAGAATAAAGTATTGTTAGACATAATGATATAAAATATACAATACCGTTTTTGAATAATAAAAGGTCGTTTTTGAATAAATAAAAAAACAACTGGTAAGTTATATTTGTTGTTACTAAAGCTGGAAATAATAATAAAATTATAATTTGATTTATAAATTATATGACTATCCGTGACTAGTACTATTTCACAGAATAAATTAGTTTTGAATGTTTTTCAAAAACTTTATCCTTTATGTTCTTTGCACCTCTGCGCCTTTGCGAGCCCAATTTCACGCAAAGGTCAAAGGGTATTTCAATATTTAGACTCTTGGTATGAGTTACGGATAGTCATAATAAATTAAATAGATATTATAATGTTAAATCATGGGAATATTTTAGTGGCAGGCAATATAAAATCACATCTATAAAATCGAGAATAGATAATTAATGAAGACTTCAAAGCCAAATATTGTATGATAGTGGCTAATGATTATGAAATCTGGATCAAGACAATAAATTCCTTCCTATTGAAATATCAAGTTTGAAGAAGCAAAATGAGATTGATTATTTTGATATAAAAAGTAGCTCGTAATTTTATGTTTATCGTTTTTTTGAGAAAAAACGATTGCGAATTTGACCTCTTAATTTTCTCATTTTGCCCCTATTGATTCTTTTTTACTTAATATTACTTTGCACCTAAATATTTTGTTTGAAAATAAGGTATAGTTGGGAATAACTCGTTGTTTTTAATTTATTAATAATAAATCACTTTATAAATTATGGATTATGAAATTTTACTTGTTGATGATCTTCCGATAATTGTAGACGGCTATATTAATCTAATATCAGAAACTGATTTTCAAAAAAGAAAACCAAATTTTATAAAGAGTTATAATTGTGAAGATGCCTACAATAAAATTTTTTTAAATCTAGAAAGAGATGTAAATATTAATTTAGCTTTATTAGATATTAATCTTCCTCCTTATAAAGATTTTAATATAAATAGCGGTATAGATTTGGCTTTACTGATTAGAGAAAAGTTTACAGATTGCAAAATAATAATTATTACAATGTATAGTGAACCGATAACCGTAGACAGCATCATAAAAAAAATTAAGCCTGAAGGATTCTTATCTAAAAATGATATAACTTCTGAATCATTTAGATTTATTTTAAAAAAAATTATAGATGGAAGTATATATCAAAGTAAAGGAATCATGGAATCACAAAAAGAGATATTTAAAAAAAATATAAATTGGGATATTTATGATAATGAGATATTAATCTTAATTTCTCAGGGTGTTAAAACAGTTAATCTCCCAAATTACATCCCGCTATCTATGAGTGCAATAGAGAAAAGAAAAGCTAACATAAAAGATCAGCTTTTAGAAAGAAAAGGCAGTGATAAAGATTTAATTAGTAAAGCAAAAAAAAATGGATTGCTTTAATTCAAGCTGTTTAAACATTATTCAGTATTAAATGATAGTTTAAAAAAACGGCAGCAATATTTTATTCCTGAAATTCTGAAACCAAATAATTCTGCACTCAAAGTGAGGTGGCTTAAATCCCTCTTTTCATTCAATTGAAGATGGAGTTAGAATCTTTAAAACTTTCTGAAATTGAACTCAATTTGCTTTGATGAATTCTATAAAGAGCATGATCTGTACTTACATTTTCTTTAAAAATCTCTATTCTTTCTGTTTCACATAGCTGTATAAAAAGTTCTCGACTGCATTTTAAAACCCTTTGCTTCAAGTTAAAATCATTAATAGTCAGTGATTTATTTTGATTTAAATGAACTAAGTATAAACATTTGGCTGACTTACAATTTTTTACTGACTGTATTTTTAACACAGCTAGGCAGGTTTCTGTCTTAAAATAATTGTTTTAGATGAAATTATTATTCTGATAATTACAGATTAGGAGATTGCATTTTTTATTTCGATAGAATTATTATAAGCAACATATATGCGCCTGCATAAGTCCGTAATTTTTATTAAAAAAATCCGTAATCTGTAGAAAAATATTACTACTATTTTCGCACAAAAGCATTTGTGTTTATCATCAAAATTTAGTTTTTCTAAGATTGTTTTTAAAAATATATAGAAAAGAAATAAAATCATAGAAAGCTATTTTACATGATCTTTCCTTAGTAATTATTATGGAGGATGAGTCTTGAATAATATTTTTATTTGATTCTAACCAAAAAACATTCATGTTTTTTTATGTTTTATACAGCCCCAAGCTGATCAAAGTTTATGAATGAAATTGATATTATATTAAAAAGTATATAATATCAATTAGTGAATTAGCGTAACAGCTAAATGAATTAAAAAAGCTTAATTTATGAGAAAAAAATACTTTCCTACTAAGTACTTGTTCTTTCTTACTTTATTTATGATGTATGCCATTGGATTGGCACAATCGGCTTCAAGGGCCACTACCGGAACTGGTTTGTATAAAGATAAGATTTATTGGATTAATTGGGATTTAAATTCCGATTTAATGCAAGGTGATCTTATTACAAACGGTATAGTAAGGACTTTCACAAGTCCTTCTGGGATAGTGTATAAGGTTACTATATCTAATATTGTTCAAACAATTTCACCAGGTACATTTTCAAGTGCAAATATTGATAGTTATACCGGAAATAATATACCATTTGGTTATGGTGGATTTAGTTCTAATAGCACAAAAATGATTGGTCTCTCAAATAAGATAACTGGAGGGCTAGGATCTGGTAACAAGGTGAATTTTAGAATTACAGTTACGGCAACATTGCCATCTGGGACTGTAAAAAATGCTGCTGGATTAGCTATTGCTGGTTCGGAAAGTATGTCAAGTTCTTCAGAGTATTATCAACTGTCAGTCCCTGTTACTTCACCAGTGCTGCGTTATTTAGACAAGTATATAAAAAATAATACTTGGTCAAATATGAGTACTAGGTTAATTGTATCTAATTCAGGAAGGACTATTAGAGGAACCAATCCTGCTACTGGTGAAAGCAGGGGTGATGCCCTTTTACTTGCGGAAGATGTACCCTATATTGATGTAGAATTAGCCGCCCCTGGTGGACAGCATGTTGCAATTGGTGTTTTTGAAGAATTAGATTTTTCTGATGCGCCAGTTTCTTATGGTTCAGCCTATCATATTATTAATTCAGCCTTTACAGGTGGGAATTTTCCAGATGGAAATAAAGATTTAAGCACAACAACCAATGTTTTAGATACAGATAGAGCTGTATTAGTAGATCCTTTGTTATTAATTGGTACTGATATAGATGCAGAGGGCACAGGATATAATGCCGTTGCAGGAGCAATCCCAAATGGTGATGATCTTGGTGGTAGTGATGATGAAGATGCGAGTATGAATTTTACTTGGTCGACTTGTTCAGCAACAATTAATGTTAAAAATACAACTGCCACGGCAGCTAAATTATATGTGTGGATTGATGCAAATAGGAATGGTGTATTTGACAGCAATGAGTTAGCAACAAAAAATGTGTCTGTAGGAACCAATGGCAATGTAACAGTTCCATTATCATCGATTAAGGGGTTAAATAATGGAACAAATTTTTATACTCGCATTAGATTATCTACTGATTTGTCACTTGCTCCAACAGGACTCGCAATTGATGGTGAGGTGGAGGATCATTGGGTTGATATCACGCAGTCAGTTATTTCATCAGTATCATCTCCAGTTTGTCAAGGCAGTACAGTATCGTTAACGGGCGTTAATGGTGCGGCTACATATGCTTGGACTGGTCCAAACGGATTTACTTCGTCTTTAAAATCTCCAACCATTTCAAATGCCCAACTTGTTAATGCAGGTACATATTCTTTAAAAATTACTACTGGAAGTGGGTGTGAATTTACCGAAAGTGTAGTTATTGCTATCACTGCATTGCCTTCAGCCCCGACAGCATCGGCTCAGAGTTTTTGTTCTTCGGAAGCCAAAAAAGTAAGCGATCTCTTGGTATCAGGAACAGGGATCAAATGGTATTCAGCACCGACAGCGGGGACTTTATATACAGGAACGGAAACACTTTTAACCGGCAACTATTACGCGAGCCAGACAGTAAGTGGCTGTGGTGAGAGTTCTAGGACTTTGGTGGCTGTCACAGTGAATACAACTCCAACAGCCCCGACAGCATCGTCCCAGAGTTTCTGTTCTTCGGAAGCTAAAAAGGTAAGCGACCTGTCTGCATCAGGAGCAGGAATCAAATGGTATTCAGCGCTGACTGCAGGAACTTTATATACAGGATCGGAAACACTTCTGACCGGCACCTATTATGCGAGCCAGACGGTAAACGGCTGTGAGAGTTCTAGGACTTCGGTATCGGTAACGGTTACGCCGTCACCTTCAGCTCCGACAGCATCGGCTCAGATTTTCTGTTCTTCGGAAGCTAAAAAAGTAAGCGGCCTGTCTGCATCAGGAGCAGGAATCAAATGGTATTCGGCACTGACTGCCGGAACTTTATATACAGGAACGGAACTGCTTTTAACCGGCACCTATTATGCGAGCCAGACGGTAAACGGCTGTGAGAGCGCTAGGACTTCGGTATCGGTAACGGTTACGCCGTCACCTTCAGCTCCGACAGCATCGGCTCAGATTTTCTGTTCTTCGGAAGCTAAAAAAGTAAGCGGCCTGTCTGCATCAGGAGCAGGAATCAAATGGTATTCGGCACTGACTGCCGGAACTTTATATACAGGAACGGAACTGCTTTTAACCGGTACCTATTATGCGAGCCAGACGGTAAACGGCTGTGAGAGTTCTAGGACTTCGGTATCGGTAACCATTACGCCGTCACCTTCAGCCCCGACAGCATCGGCTCAGAGTTTCTGTTCTTCGGAAGCTAAAAAGGTAAGCGACCTGTCTGCATCAGGCACATCAGTTAAATGGTATTCAGCGCCGACAGCGGGAACTTTATATACGGGAACGGAAACACTTTTAACCGGCATCTATTACGCGAGCCAGACGGTAAACGGCTGTGAGAGTTCTAGGACTTCGGTATCGGTAACCATTACGCCGTCACCTTCAGCCCCGACAGCATCGGCTCAGAGTTTCTGTTCTTCGGAAGCTAAAAAGGTAAGCGACCTGTCTGCATCAGGCACATCAGTTAAATGGTATTCAGCGCCGACAGCGGGAACTTTATATACGGGAACGGAAACACTTTTAACCGGCATCTATTACGCGAGCCAGACGGTAAACGGCTGTGAGAGCGCTAGGACTTCGGTATCGGTAACGGTAACGCCTTCACCTTCAGCCCCGACAGCATCGGCTCAGAGTTTCTGTTCTTCGGAAGCCAAAAAGGTAAGCGATCTGTCTGCATCAGGCACATCAGTTAAATGGTATTCAGCGCCGACAGCCGGAACTTTATATACAGGAACGGAAACACTTTTAACCGGCAACTATTATGCCAGCCAGACGGTAAACGGCTGTGAGAGCGCTAGGACTTCGGTATCGGTAACGGTTACGCCTTCACCTTCAGCCCCGACAGCATCGGCTCAGAGTTTCTGTTCTTCGGAAGCTAAAAAGGTAAGCGACCTGTCTGCATCAGGCACATCAGTTAAATGGTATTCAGCGCCGACAGCGGGAACTTTATATACGGGAACGGAAACACTTTTAACCGGCATCTATTACGCGAGCCAGACGGTAAACGGCTGTGAGAGTTCTAGGACTTCGGTATCGGTAACCATTACGCCGTCACCTTCAGCCCCGACAGCATCGGCTCAGATTTTCTGTTCTTCGGAAGCTAAAAAGGTAAGCGGCACTGTCTGCATCAGGCACATCAGTTAAATGGTATTCAGCACCGACAGCGGGGACTTTATATACAGGAACGGAACTGCTTCTGACCGGCACCTATTATGCCAGCCAGACGGTAAACGGCTGTGAGAGCGCTAGGACTTCGGTATCGGTAACGGTTACGCCGTCACCTTCAGCTCCGACAGCATCGGCTCAGAGTTTCTGTTCTTCGGAAGCCAAAAAGGTAAGCGATCTGTCTGCATCAGGAGCAGGAATCAAATGGTATTCGGCACTGACAGCCGGGACTTTATATACGGGAACGGAACTGCTTCTGACCGGCACCTATTATGCCAGCCAGACGGTAAACGGCTGTGAGAGCGCTAGGACTTCGGTATCGGTAACGGTTACGCCGTCACCTTCAGCCCCGACAGCATCGGCTCAGAGTTTCTGTTCTTCGGAAGCCAAAAAGGTAAGCGATCTGTCTGCATCAGGCACATCAGTTAAATGGTATTCAGCACCGACAGCGGGGACTTTATATACAGGAACGGAACTGCTTCTGACCGGCACCTATTATGCCAGCCAGACGGTAAACGGCTGTGAGAGCGCTAGGACTTCGGTATCGGTAACGGTTACGCCGTCACCTTCAGCTCCGACAGCATCGGCTCAGAGTTTCTGTTCTTCGGAAGCCAAAAAGGTAAGCGATCTGTCTGCATCAGGAGCAGGAATCAAATGGTATTCGGCACTGACAGCCGGGACTTTATATACGGGAACGGAACTGCTTCTGACCGGCACCTATTATGCCAGCCAGACGGTAAACGGCTGTGAGAGCGCTAGGACTTCGGTATCGGTAACGGTTACGCCGTCACCTTCAGCCCCGACAGCATCGGCTCAGATTTTCTGTTCTTCGGAAGCTAAAAAGGTAAGCGGTCTGTCTGCATCAGGAGCAGGAATCAAATGGTATTCGGCACCGACAGCGGGAACTTTATATACAGGAACGGAAACGCTTCTGACCGGCACCTATTATGCCAGCCAGACGGTAAACGGCTGTGAGAGCGCGAGGACTTCGGTATCGGTAACCATTACACCGTCACCTTCAGCCCCGACAGCATCGGCTCAGAGTTTCTGTTCTTCGGAAGCCAAAAAAGTAAGCGATCTGTCTGCATCAGGCACATCAGTTAAATGGTATTCAGCACCGACTGCCGGAACTTTATATACGGGAACGGAAACACTTCTGACCGGTACCTATTATGCCAGCCAGACGGTAAACGGCTGTGAGAGCGCGAGAACTTCGGTATCGGTAACCATTACACCGTCACCTTCAGCCCCGACAGCATCGGCTCAGAGTTTCTGTTCTTCGGAAGCCAAAAAGGTAAGCGATCTGTCTGCATCAGGCACATCAGTTAAATGGTATTCAGCGCCGACAGCCGGAACTTTATATACAGGAACGGAAACACTTTTAACCGGCAACTATTATGCCAGCCAGACGGTAAACGGCTGTGAGAGCGCTAGGACTTCGGTATCGGTAACGGTTACGCCTTCACCTTCAGCCCCGACAGCATCGGCTCAGAGTTTCTGTTCTTCGGAAGCTAAAAAGGTAAGCGACCTGTCTGCATCAGGCACATCAGTTAAATGGTATTCAGCGCCGACAGCGGGAACTTTATATACGGGAACGGAAACACTTTTAACCGGCATCTATTACGCGAGCCAGACGGTAAACGGCTGTGAGAGTTCTAGGACTTCGGTATCGGTAACCATTACGCCGTCACCTTCAGCCCCGACAGCATCGGCTCAGATTTTCTGTTCTTCGGAAGCTAAAAAGGTAAGCGACCTGTCTGCATCAGGCACATCAGTTAAATGGTATTCAGCGCCGACAGCGGGAACTTTATATACGGGAACGGAAACACTTTTAACCGGCATCTATTACGCGAGCCAGACGGTAAACGGCTGTGAGAGCGCGAGGACTTCGGTATCGGTAACGGTTACGCCGTCACCGGCTTTGCCGACAGCATCGGCTCAGATTTTCTGTTCTTCGGAAGCTAAAAAAGTAAGCGACCTGTCTGCATCAGGCACGTCAGTTAAATGGTATTCAGCACCGACAGCCGGAACTTTATATACGGGAGCAGAAACGCTTCTGACCGGCACCTATTATGCCAGCCAGACGGTAAACGGCTGTGAGAGTTCTAGGACTTCGGTATCGGTAACGGTTACACCTTCACCGGCTTTGCCGACAGTATCGGCTCAGAGTTTCTGTTCTTCGGAAGCCAAAAAGGTAAGCGATCTGTCTGCATCAGGCACATCAGTTAAATGGTATTCAGCGCCGACAGCCGGAACTTTATATACAGGAACGGAAACACTTTTAACCGGCAACTATTATGCCAGCCAGACGGTAAACGGCTGTGAGAGTTCTAGGACTTTGGTGGCTGTCACAGTGAATACAAGTCCAACAGCCCCGACAGCATCGGCTCAGATTTTCTGTTCTTCGGAAGCCAAAAAGGTAAGCGACCTGTCTGCATCAGGAGCAGGAATCAAATGGTATTCAGCACCGACAGCGGGAACTTTATATACAGGAGCAGAAACACTTTTAACCGGCACCTATTATGCCAGCCAGACGGTAAACGGCTGTGAGAGCGCGAGGACTTTGGTATCGGTAACGGTTACACCGTCACCGGCTTTGCCGACAGTATCGGCTCAGATTTTCTGTTCTTCGGAAGCTAAAAAAGTAAGCGGCCTGTCTGCATCAGGAGCAGGAATCAAATGGTATTCGGCACTGACTGCCGGAACTTTATATACAGGAACGGAACTGCTTTTAACCGGCACCTATTATGCGAGCCAGACGGTAAACGGCTGTGAGAGCGCTAGGACTTCGGTATCGGTAACGGTTACGCCGTCACCTTCAGCTCCGACAGCATCGGCTCAGATTTTCTGTTCTTCGGAAGCTAAAAAAGTAAGCGGCCTGTCTGCATCAGGAGCAGGAATCAAATGGTATTCGGCACTGACTGCCGGAACTTTATATACAGGAACGGAACTGCTTTTAACCGGTACCTATTATGCGAGCCAGACGGTAAACGGCTGTGAGAGTTCTAGGACTTCGGTATCGGTAACCATTACGCCGTCACCTTCAGCCCCGACAGCATCGGCTCAGAGTTTCTGTTCTTCGGAAGCTAAAAAGGTAAGCGACCTGTCTGCATCAGGCACATCAGTTAAATGGTATTCAGCGCCGACAGCGGGAACTTTATATACGGGAACGGAAACACTTTTAACCGGCATCTATTACGCGAGCCAGACGGTAAACGGCTGTGAGAGTTCTAGGACTTCGGTATCGGTAACCATTACGCCGTCACCTTCAGCCCCGACAGCATCGGCTCAGAGTTTCTGTTCTTCGGAAGCTAAAAAGGTAAGCGACCTGTCTGCATCAGGCACATCAGTTAAATGGTATTCAGCGCCGACAGCGGGAACTTTATATACGGGAACGGAAACACTTTTAACCGGCATCTATTACGCGAGCCAGACGGTAAACGGCTGTGAGAGCGCTAGGACTTCGGTATCGGTAACGGTAACGCCTTCACCTTCAGCCCCGACAGCATCGGCTCAGAGTTTCTGTTCTTCGGAAGCCAAAAAGGTAAGCGATCTGTCTGCATCAGGCACATCAGTTAAATGGTATTCAGCGCCGACAGCCGGAACTTTATATACAGGAACGGAAACACTTTTAACCGGCAACTATTATGCCAGCCAGACGGTAAACGGCTGTGAGAGCGCTAGGACTTCGGTATCGGTAACGGTTACGCCTTCACCTTCAGCCCCGACAGCATCGGCTCAGAGTTTCTGTTCTTCGGAAGCTAAAAAGGTAAGCGACCTGTCTGCATCAGGCACATCAGTTAAATGGTATTCAGCGCCGACAGCGGGAACTTTATATACGGGAACGGAAACACTTTTAACCGGCATCTATTACGCGAGCCAGACGGTAAACGGCTGTGAGAGTTCTAGGACTTCGGTATCGGTAACCATTACGCCGTCACCTTCAGCCCCGACAGCATCGGCTCAGATTTTCTGTTCTTCGGAAGCTAAAAAGGTAAGCGGCCTGTCTGCATCAGGCACATCAGTTAAATGGTATTCAGCACCGACAGCGGGGACTTTATATACAGGAACGGAACTGCTTCTGACCGGCACCTATTATGCCAGCCAGACGGTAAACGGCTGTGAGAGCGCTAGGACTTCGGTATCGGTAACGGTTACGCCGTCACCTTCAGCTCCGACAGCATCGGCTCAGAGTTTCTGTTCTTCGGAAGCCAAAAAGGTAAGCGATCTGTCTGCATCAGGAGCAGGAATCAAATGGTATTCGGCACTGACAGCCGGGACTTTATATACGGGAACGGAACTGCTTCTGACCGGCACCTATTATGCCAGCCAGACGGTAAACGGCTGTGAGAGCGCTAGGACTTCGGTATCGGTAACGGTTACGCCGTCACCTTCAGCCCCGACAGCATCGGCTCAGATTTTCTGTTCTTCGGAAGCTAAAAAGGTAAGCGGCCTGTCTGCATCAGGAGCAGGAATCAAATGGTATTCGGCACCGACAGCGGGAACTTTATATACAGGAACGGAAACGCTTCTGACCGGCACCTATTATGCCAGCCAGACGGTAAACGGCTGTGAGAGCGCGAGGACTTCGGTATCGGTAACCATTACACCGTCACCTTCAGCCCCGACAGCATCGGCTCAGAGTTTCTGTTCTTCGGAAGCCAAAAAAGTAAGCGATCTGTCTGCATCAGGCACATCAGTTAAATGGTATTCAGCACCGACTGCCGGAACTTTATATACGGGAACGGAAACACTTCTGACCGGTACCTATTATGCCAGCCAGACGGTAAACGGCTGTGAGAGCGCGAGAACTTCGGTATCGGTAACGGTTACGCCGTCACCTTCAGCTCCGACAGCATCGGCTCAGACTTTCTGTTCTTCGGAAGCTAAAAAAGTAAGCGGCCTGTCTGCATCAGGAGCAGGAATCAAATGGTATTCGGCACTGACAGCGGGGACTTTATATACGGGATCGGAAACGCTTCTGACCGGCACCTATTACGCGAGCCAGACGGTAAACGGCTGTGAGAGTTTGAGGACTTCGGTATCGGTAACGGTTACGCCGTCGTCTGTAGGTGGTTCAGTATCTTCTAATCAAGTTATTACTTCAGGTACTTCTCCAGCAGATTTATTATTAAGCGGTAATCTTGGTTCTGTTGTAAAATGGCAAAAATCTAACGATGCTGGATTTATCAATCCTGTAGCTATTGCGAATACATCAACCACTTTGTTGGGAAGTACAATTGGTAATCTCAGCATAAATACTTATTTCAGAGCTGTTGTTCAAAATGGTGTTTGTAACCCAGTCTTTTCAAATTCTGTTTTAATAACTATTGAAACGCTACCAGATGTAACAGTAGATGATGCAACAACTGTAGAAGGCGGAATAATAAGTTTCCCTGTGAAATTAAGCAGTCCATCGGCTACCAATATTACCGTTACATTGAATTTTGTTAACGGAACAGCAGGAAATTCAGATTATACAACTACACCGGTAACCGTAACTTTCTTGGCTGGAAGTACTACAGCAACGGCAAATGTGCAGACAACTGATAATTTGATAAATGAAATGAATAAGGATTTTATTGTAAAAATTACTTCAACTACAGGAGCAGTTGGTAACATTAGTGATACAGCTGTTGGAATCATTCAAGACAATGATAATACACCATCAATCAAAGCGAAAGACGATGTCATATCAAACGGAAACGGAACAACAGGAACGCCAAATGCAGGTAATGTATTAGCTAGTAGTTCAACGAATCTTGATATTTTGAATGGCAGACCGGTAGTTATTGGATTAGTGGATTTAAAAGTAGTGACACCTGCAGTTTCAAAAACACCAGGTGCCTTAGTTCCATTAATTGATATTGATACAGGAATAGTAAGTGTTCCTGTAAACACTCCAGGAGGAATTTATACTTTAACATACAGCATTTGTGAAAAAGCAAATCCTTCTTCAAATTGTAGTGAAGCTAAAGTAACTGTATTTGTGGCGAGACCTAGTATCGGCTTAGTGAAAACAGCTCACTTCAATGATGAAAATGGAGATGGCTATGCAAATGCGGGAGAAACGATTACCTATAATTTTTCAGTAACCAATACAGGAAATGAACCATTGACAAATGTCACTGTTATAGATACTAGTTTACCAGGATTAGTGATGAAAGGAAGTCCTATAGCTGTTTTAGAAGCAGGAATGGTAAATAGTACGGCTTATACTGCTTCATATGTTATCACTCAAGCTGATATTAATTTTGGGAGTGTATCCAATCAGGCAATTGTATCTGGGACAAGTCCGACCGGTATTCTTGTAAAAGATTTATCAGATGATGGAAATAATCTTAGTGACAAACCAACTATTGTGACAATTCCAGGTTGTTCTATTGAGGTGTTTAATGCATTGTCTCCAAACGGAGATGGACATAATGATATATTCTATATCCGAGGACTGGAATGCTATCCAGATAATGCCGTGGAGGTTTATAATCGCTGGGGAGTCTTAGTATTTGAGCGGGAAAATTATAATAATGATGATCGTGCTTTTAGAGGAGTATCTGAAGGGCGAGTGACAGTAAATAAGTTTGATGAATTACCCGTCGGGACTTACTATTATATTTTTAGATATAAAGATAATGCTTCAAATGCTCATGAAAAAGCAGGTTACTTATATATTAACAGAAAATAGATTTAGTACCCTTTTTAGGATTTAATTTCTCAGGATTGTAACAAAAAAGATATGATAAAAAAGACATTATGCATAATTTTTATACTAGTGGCGGGTGCTGGTTATTCCCAACAGGACTCTCAATTTACTCAATACATGTATAATACAGTTAATATAAACCCTGCATATGCAGGGTCAAGACAATCAATGAGTGTTTTTGCTTTACATAGAACGCAATGGGTAGGATTAGAAGGTGCACCTGTTACCAATACTTTTTCTATTAATGCACCAAATGGTCCATTAAATGATTGTAATGTTTGTCCACATGAGACAACTGCTTTATCAGCAATGGGATTTGGCTTGTCTGTTATCAATGATAAAATAGGACCATCCGATGAAAGTAATATAGCTCTTGATTTCTCGTACACGATTAATACTTCAGAAACATATAAATTATCTTTTGGATTAAAGGCCTCAGCAAATTTCCTCAATATTGATTTTGATAAATTAAATAAGTATGATAAAAACGATTATAGTTTCGATGCTAATATAGATAATAAGTTTTCTCCAAACATAGGGGCGGGATTCTATCTGCATTCTGAGGACACATATCTAGGTTTGTCTGTTCCAAACTTCTTAGAGACAAAACATTTCGACAGGTATGCAGGTACTATTAGCAGTAGTCATGTGGCAAAAGAGAATATCAATTTGTATCTGATAGCGGGTCATGTATTTGAAGTGAGTTCGGATGTAAAATTCAAGCCTTCCGTACTTACAAAATATGTTCAGGGAGCACCATTACAAGTTGATTTGTCAGGAAGCTTTCTTATAAATGAAAAATTTGCAGCTGGTGCTGCTTACAGATGGAGTGCCGCTGCTAGTGCTATGATAGGTTTTCAGGCAAGTTCTTCATGGTTTATAGGTTATAGTTATGACTTGGATGCAACAAGATTATCAAACTACAATTCTGGTTCTCATGAGATTTTTTTGAGATACGAATTGTTTGATCAATACGGAAGAACAATGTCTTTAAGATTTTTCTAAAAATAGATGAAAATGAAAATATATGTTTTACTTATGATGTCGTTGTGTGTCAGTGCTTTCGTTAAATTTTACGAAACAGATTATAAACCCAAGCCGGATTTTAATTGTAATTTCATTTTGACAATTAATGGTCAGTTCGGCTGATTCCCTGTTTGCTCCCTTTATTAACCTCCCCAAAACTCTAACCTACTAAATATTACTACATATAATTGTACTACTTAGTTTGTGATTTTTATTTATTAACAATAAACCACTTTGTAAAGTATGAATTATGAAATTTTGGTCGTAGACAACATCCCAATAATTGTAGACGGCTACATTAATCTATTATCAAAAACTGATTTTCAAGAAAACAAACCGAATTTTATTAAAAGCTATAATTGTGAAGATGCGTATAATAAAATATTTTTAAGTTTAAAAAGACAGATAAATATTGATTTAGTTTTATTAGACTCTAGCCTTCCTCCTTATAAGGAGTTTAATATTAATAACGGTGTAGATTTAGCCTTGCTGATTAGAGAAAAGTTTACTGATTGCAAAGTAATAATTATTACTATGCATAGTGAACCCGTAGCCACAGATAGAATCATTAAAAAAATCAGACCTGAAGGATTTTTTTCTAAAAATGATATAACCTCTGAATCATTTCCGTCTATTTTCAAAAAAATTATCGATGGGAATACTTATCAAAGCAAAACAATCCTGGAGTCCCAAAGAGAATTATTTAAAAAGAATATTAATTGGGACAATTACGACAATGAGATATTAATTTTAATTTCTCAAGGAGTTAAAACTATTAATCTCCCAAACTACATCCCTCTTTCAATGAGTGCTATAGAAAAAAGAAAGGCTAATATAAAAGATCAGCTTTTAGAGGGAAAAGGAACAGATAAAGATTTAGTTAATAAAGCTAAAAAAATAGGATTGCTTTAGATGGATATGAAGACAATAAGTTAAGGTGCATTTTTTGAAAGCATCTTCGGTTAGTTATTTATCAGGCATAATAAAACAGATGTTTACGAAAATTAAAAAATATGTTAGAAAAAAATGAAAACCTCCAAATTTTAGCAGACACTGCATTTGAATCAGAAAATTATGAATTAGCATATGATTACTATAATCGTCTTTTAGAAATGAACATAGAAAATCATAATAATTGGTTAAGAAAAGGTTACTGCGCCTCACATTTATCAAAGTTTGACAGGATGTTAGACAAAGAAGTTTTGAGTTCAGTAGAGACAGTGTTAAAATTTTCAATATATAAAGAAGACGAATTAACTAATATTGCTAATCAATTTTCAACAATCATTTTTGATAAAATAGTAGAAGGTGCAAAGTTCATTCAGAATAAAATTGAGCAAGAATTCAATGCTTTACATTTAACTGCTGGTACACTTCATTTTCATAATTTTAAAAGAAATAGTATTGAAATAAAAGTATGGAGCTGTTATTCAGAGAAATTATTTCAATATTTTAAGGTTATGGATTTTGTTGTAAGAATGAAACCAACAGCAATAACTTGTGAAAAAGGTTATAGAAGTGTTTATTATACAAACACAGTTTCTAAATATACAGGTGAACACTTTTATAAATTAGACGGTAATTATTATGAGAACATATTATTAAGAGAATTACTTCAATTTTCTAAATATCAATTAGATATGATTTTACCTAATAATGACGTAACCAATCCGAAATCTGCTTCCGGCTGTTTTATAGCTACAGCAGCAATGGGTAATTATAACCATCCGATAGTACTTGAACTGAGGTATTTTAGAGACAGCTGGTTATTAAAAAGACTTTGGGGACAAAAGTTTACTGAATGGTATTACAGAAACAGCCCTAAAGCAGCTAATAAAATAAAAGATTCAGTTATGTTAAGAAGTATAACTTTTGCTCTAATTGTAGTACCATTATATTGTTTTTCAAAAGCTGTTAGGGCCTATGGATCTTACATTCGGCGTTATTTATAAGTGCTATGAATATTATGACTCCAAAAGAATACCATTTATAATAAGATGCTTCAAAATTAATCTAAAGATTTTGCCTTATAAATAAATGGAGATTCATCAAGAGACAATTTTTTAGAATTAGTTATAATTTAAAAGAAGATTAAAATGAAAACAAGAATATTTTTAGCAATGTTGATCTTAGCATTTGGGAATAAAACTAATGCACAGACAGAATCAGCAGGTAAGCAGAAAACGGTTTTGCTTGTTAATGTATATTTAACTTATCCAGGATTGTCAAAAGGAAAACTTAACAAGGCTTTTTATGACAAAGCAAAAGAATTTTTCCTTTTTCAGAATTTTAATGTTTTAGAAAAGAAAATTGTGGTGGATTACAATATGGATGAGGAAGCGGAAAAGCACTTGCAAGCTGACATAATCGTTTCGCAGACGATTGACCGTAAAAACACGCCGTGGATATACCAAAAGTATGTGGATGAGCTTTTTACAAATGCAATTTTTAGTAAAAAATTCTCTCTGGCGATGGACTTTCAGAAAGAGATTCCTCAAAGAATATGGAACTGGAGGAAAAATACAGGGTAGTTTCGGAAACTGAATTAGAGGGAGTCGAAGGGGGCTAAATCCAACCCTTGATTCTCTTGCTAATATTAATAGATCGGTTAGGGGAATGATACTTTTTTTAAAAGTTTATTGAAGCATTAAGTAGGAAAAAAGTTTCCTGACTTTTTCCGTAATGATTTTTATAAAGATAGATCAGTTACAAAAGAACAAGGAGAAACTCATAATCAGGATGCTTTTGTTGTTTTACAACAGAGATGTTTTAGTATCTCTTAAGGCTTTAAGTATATTTTTTGGAGCTTCTTTTTTATCAAATATTCAGGATGTTTTCTGTTTATAAATTAAACTTTTATTGAAAAATTCCGCCTTTCATAAATTTGTTTCGCAAAAATGTGAAGGCGGAATACAGTTATTTATAAACTTCTTTTGATTCCCAGTTCCAGACCGCGTAATTCGGCCAAACCTCTCAAGCGGCCAATACCTGAATAACCAGGATTTGTTTTTTTCTTCAGATCATCCAGCATCTGGTGTCCGTGATCCGGGCGCATTGGAATGATTCTGTTGGTTTTTCTTTCCATTTTCACGATAGATTTAACCACTTCATACATGTCTACATTTCCTTCGAGGTGATTGGCTTCATAGAAGTTACCTTCCTCATCGCGCTGTGTGCTTCTTAGGTGGATAAAATTCATTTTCTCTCCGTTACGGTCAATCATTCCGGATAAATCATTTTGAGCAATAACACCATATGAACCTGTACACATACAGAATCCGTTTGAAGGAGAATCAATGGCGTTTAACAGCTGTACTAAATCAGCTTCAGTGCTCACGACTCTTGGCAGTCCTAAAATCGGATAAGGAGGATCGTCAGGGTGAATAGCCATTTTTACGCCAACACTCTCTGCTACAGGAACAATTTCGCGAAGGAAATAGTATAAATTTTCTTTTAGTCTATCAGCATCGATACCGTTATATCCTTGAAGCACTTTCAGGAAATCTTCTACAGTATACGATTCTTCAGCACCTGGTAAACCAGCGATAATGTTTTGCTGTAATTTTATTTTATCGGCATCTGTCAGTTTTTCAAAAGTGGCTTTCGCCTTCGCTTTTTGTGCTTCTGTATAGGTATCTTCTGCTCCCGGACGTTTTAGAATAAATAATTCGAAAGCAGCAAATTCATTGATGTCAAAACGCAAAGCTTTGGAACCATCCGGCATTTCATATGACAAATCAGTTCTTGACCAGTCTAAAACAGGCATGAAATTATAACAGACAATATGAACACCGCAGGCGGCAAGGTTTTTGATGCTTTGTTTATAGTTTTCAATGTAAGTCAAATAGTCACCTGATTGTTTTTTGATGTCCTCGTGCACTGGAATACTTTCCACAACCGAAAAAGTTAATCCTGCAGCCTCAACTTCATTTTTTCTTTTCATGATTTCATCTACTTCCCACACCTGTCCGTTTTTAATGTGGTGTAAGGCAGTTACAATTCCGGTTGCTCCAGCTTGTCTTGCATCAGCTAATTGTACTGGGTCATTTGGTCCGTACCATCTCCATGTTTGTTCCATAATTTCTATATTTTAAATTTAATTTATATACTTTTCGCCCCGAAACCGCCATCAACTTTGATAATGGTTCCTGTAACGAATTTTGACATATCACTGCACAAGAAAAGCAGTACTCCATCTAAATCTTCAGGAACACCAAAACGTCCCATTGGAGTATGTTCAATAATTGTAATACCTCTTGGCGTCAGTTCACCTTCTGGAGTCAGTAATAAAGCTCTGTTCTGCTCACCGATAAAAAATCCTGGAGCAATAGCATTCACGCGGATTCCTTCTCCATATTTTGAAGCTAATTCTACAGACATCCATTTAGTAAAGTTGTCAATTGCCGCTTTTGAAGCCGAATAACCAACAACTCTTGTCAAAGGACGTTCTGCAGATGCTGAAGAAATATTGATAATCACACCGCTTTTTTGTTTTGCAAAAAGCTCAGAGAATACCTGAGACGGCAAAATTGTTCCGATAATGTTAAGGTCAAGAACTTTTTGTAAATGATCTTTCTTCAAATCATAAATTGCCTGATCCGGTCCGATAGTAGCACCCGGCATATTACCTCCTGCAGCATTGATTAGGATATCCAGACGGCCGTATTTTTCAATAATGAAATCGCGAATGGCTTCCATTTCTTCCTGATTTAAAACATTTCCTTTTACGGCAAATGCTTTTCCTCCTTTGCTTTCTATCCTGTCCACAGCTGTTTGTGCTTCTTCAAGAGTAAGCCCGACAATTCCTGTAGTAACCCCCTGTTTAGCTAATACTTCAGCCATATTACTTCCCAATACACCGGCACCTCCTGTAATAAGGGCTATTTTTCCATCTAAATTAAATATTGTATTCATTTTTTATTATTATTTAAATTTGTTTTGATTCTATTTTGTGTTTTCGTGTACGTACACGTTTTTAATTCAAAGCTTTGTTTGTTACCAATTTTATATAGATTTAAAGAATATCTATATAAATGTAATCCTTTCTTTTAATTCAATTTATTTTTTTTCGTGTACGCACACGGATATTGCAAATGTATATAAATTTAACTAAAAAAAGCGATTTTTGAAATAAAAAAATTATTTTTGTGACTTTACTTAAAATTTTAACTTAAATCTCGAAGAATATCATAACAATAAAGAAAATAGCAGAATTAGCGAATGTTTCCCCAGGCACAGTGGACCGAATCATTCACAAGAGGGGGCAGGTATCACAAGAAAATATTGATAAAGTAAATGCTATCATTAAAGAGCATGGTTTTAAGCGAAATATTTTTGCTAGTAATCTAGCTTCCAATAAAAAATTTAAAATAGCTGTTTTTTTGCCTAAGCCTGAGAAGCTGGAATATTGGGAAAGCCAGTTAATCGGAATCAAGAAAGCTGGCGGAGATTTTGGTAAATTTGGTATTGAGTTACATTACTTTCTTTATGACTTTGACAGTGTTTCATTTAAGAAAATGTTTGCAGAGGTATTTGATTTTGAATGTGACGGACTGCTTTTTTCGCCTATCTTTCATGAAGAATCCCGAGCATTCCTAACAGATTATAAAAGGAAAAATACACCAGTAGTTATGATTGACTCAGATATAAAAAATGAAATCTCTCATTTTTATATTGGTCAGGATGCTTTTAAAAGCGGTTACCTAGCAGGAAGGCTGATTAGTTTTGCTGTAAAAAATGAACGGAATGTACTTATTGTTAAAATTACTAAAGAAATTGACAGCACTTCAACTTATTTACAACGTATTAAAGGGTTTTATGCTTTTTTTGAAGACCATCCAGAGCTAACTAATTTTAGTTTTTCGGAAACAAGCATTACTACAGATGCTGGACAGCTTACTTTGGATATGTTTAAAAATAGCTGCAGTATATTCGTTCCCAATTCCAGAGCATATGTTGTTGCACAATTTTTGGAAGAAAATAAAATTAAAGGAATAAGAATAATCGGATACGATCTCTTAAAAGAAAATATCACCTATTTAAATTCGGGAGCAATTGACTTTTTAATTAATCAAAAGCCAGAAGAACAGGGATATATGGGAATCAATTATCTTTATAAGAAAATTATTCTGCATGAAAATTTAGACGATGCTCACTTTATACCGCTTGATATAATTGTAAAAGAAAATTACAGCATGAGTTTAAATGAATAAACATAACTTGAAACCTATAAACCAAGTTGTTTTTATAAAATTGCAAAAGAAACTTATGATTGTTGGTATGCAACTTATGAGAGTATTAAAAGATAATTGAATTTAATAGACGAAATAAATTAAATCCCGATGAAGAAATAGTTGTCGTTTTTTTTATAATATAGCTCAAAAATAAGGAGAACCTTAATTAAATAATAGAGGTTTAAAGTTATATACTTATTTTAATTCTTTGTAAACCAATATGATTTTGATTCATCATCTTTATAATTAGATTGTCAAATATGCTTTACTTGTGTATCGACCTATTTAATCGATAGCTATATTCATCAAGATACTTTTCAATATTTAGCTCATGCATCCAAGAATAGGTACTTCTTAACCATGCTTTTACCTTTGAAAAAAAATCAGAGTTATTGCTCTTAATTTGTTCAATATTATATTACTTTTTTAACGGTTTATATCCTGTCCATTTATCGTTTTTACTTTTGCTTCCGGTGAGATATGACTTTGAAAAATCTTGCCGAGTTCATCAGATGAATAATCGTCAATTCTTTTAAAATAAGCTCTTTTTATATTCATAAATGGTATAACCATGCTGTTGGCCGGCTAATTGAATAAGGTTTTGCCATTTGAGAAGAGGATAAACTTTTAGTAGTGGCACTCATTTCAAAAACAATTCCGAAAGCTTTACGGGTTCCAAATTTTACTTTGGGGAAAATAGTATTTGCCGTTGGGCTCTCAACATGATGACATAAGTTGCAATCTCTGGCAAAATTTAACTTTCGAATAGTAAACTTACTATGGTTACATTTTGAACATCTAAAGTCTCCTTTCCATTTTATTGATGCTAAATATTCTAAACAATCTAAATCAGTTTTGGATGTGTCGAAAAAATCGATAATGCTTCCTCCTTTGAATGATTCCATAAAAATTTTGTTTTAAGAAAGATAAGAAAATATCTTTACATTTCTATTAAATAATAAATGAATGAAAATAGTGTAGGAGAACTTGAAATTCTAATTAACTGCTTAATGCCAACCGAGTTTTGGAATTTCTTTGAAATTATGAAGTTGACAACAAAGACTGTAATCTTAAAGGAAATGGATGAAAATCTTACATCAAAGTAATATTTAGATATTTTCCTGAAAGTAACACAGGAATTAGGGCTTAAGGTAAGTATTGAATAATTAAACTCAGATAATAGTAAAATGTATCGGTGTTTTTATTTGATATAGTAGTGTGAAAAAGTTATTAGCATCTGTAAAATGGCAACTAAAATGGGGATTTTAAAAACAAAACCCTTAAAATCAGTAGATTGAAAGGGTTTTTGTGGAATCGCCGGGAATCGAACCTAAGTCCTAAAACCCGCACTATTGCCTATATTTTACTTTGTGAAAATCTGGTGTGCCACGATTTTGCCATAAGTTTAAAAAGCCCTTGAAATCTTGGTTATTTTAAACTTTCCTGCATGAAACTGATTGACTTTAAAAGAACGACATAATACAATGATTACTGCAAAAGTAAACATTTTTAAGGACAATAAACTTATTAGGGCGTGATTCCTCATTTCAAAAACAATTCCGAAAGCTTTACGGATACCAAAATTTTGTTTTATAAAAAATTGTATTGGATGTAGGGCTTTCAATACGATGACACAAACTACAGTCTCTGTAAAATTTAATTTGCGAATAGTAAACTTGTTGTGATTAGTTTTCTAAAAATCCCTTGTCGCCTAATGTTTTCATAAAAGCAATTAAATTATTTTTTTCTTTCTCGGTTAGAGGAATCCTGTTGTTGTTATTTTTAAAAATAGGATCTAGATTGTCAGCATTCAAAACGCCGTTATCCAAATAATCTAAAACCGATTTTAAAGTCGGAAATTGCCCAAAGCTTCCGTAAGGAGCGGTATATTCAATATTTCTTAACGTTGGAACCCGAAAACTCATATAATCAGCAGTAATTCCTGTGACTCTAGCACGGCCAGCTTCATTAGAATCCGTATTTAAAGGAAAACCAATGTTTCTAAAACTTTGGTCTGTGAATAACTCTGTACTGTGGCAGCTGATGCATTTTTGCTGAAATGTTTGATATCCTTGTGCTTCACTTTCGGTAAAAGTTTCGGCTTCTTTTCGTTTTACTTTATCATATTTACTGTTGGCAGAAATAAGCGTATATTCGAACTGTGCAATGCTTTTGTAAATTCTTTCTGAAGTAATATTTTCATCTCCAAATGCTTTTCGGAATAAATCTTTGTAAGCAGCATCACCTGTAATTTTATCAATAATTTCCAAAATAGAAGAATCCATTTCTTCATGGGTAATTATGGGAACTAAAGGCTGTTGCTCCAATTGCAATTTGCTTCCATCCCAAGTATAAAATTTCATAAACATCAGATTTTGGATTGATGGGGTATTTCGGAGTCCTATTCTGCCTTCTACGCCGATGCCTTTTGGATTGTGATCGGCAAAAGCACTGGCTTGAATGTGACAGCTGGAACAGGAAATCGTATTATCTGTGCTAAATCTTTTGTCAGAAAAAAGTTTTTTACCTAAGATTACTCCATATTGAGTAGGTTTATTTAAATGTACAAAACTATTTGTTTCTGGAAAATCAGCTGGAATATTCAGTGCTAATTCTGGATTATTATAAGGTATTACTTCAGCATCATCATTGCTGCAGGAGGTTAACGATAATAAAAGTAATAGGGAACAGATTATTTTTTTCATCATAAATGAATTTAAAACAGAACCGTCTATGCTCAAAGAAAAATAGACGGCTCTGAAATATGATTTTAGTTTTCTACACTAGTAACTGAAAACATTCCCGAAATGTCGCTTGTACCATTTCCTCCTAAATTGTCAACAAACTTAACCATCTGAACGGCAGTGTGAATATTAGGTGTCGCATTGTTATTCATACCAGTTCCCGTTGACAAAGTAATCGTATTCGTTTTGCCACTCAATAGTTTATCAAAATCGGCTTTAATTTTAATTTTAGGAGCGTTGCTGCCAACAACTGCATTTGTAGTAAGATTTAAAGTAATGTCTCTGTAAGCATCTACGCCTTGTGTATAGTTTGGAGCAGTTCCTTCAACTGTACTTCCTGTGTGAATAGACATCTCTTTATTATCTGCACCATAAAAACCTTCAATTTTAGTAAATCGGTATCCAGTTCCCCATTCCCACATCATTTCTGTATCGTTAGCTCCAGCTGTGGCGTAGAAATTAGGAAATTTAGTTTGATTTAAAGTATTTTGATCTTGTTTAATACCCAAACCGAATTTTATTTGTTTATAAGCTGCTGATGGTATATTGCTTAACACATAGCTAAGTGTTGCAGCTTTTGACTGATCAATAACGGTGGCACCTTTATCCAAATCGTTTACGTTATAAGGTATTTCTGTTCCATCTTCTTTGATAAGACGTATATTGCTAATCACATATTTCAATTCGGAAAAATGATGTAACTGTCCTGCTGCAGATGTATTTACTGTAGCTGCTGCAGCACTTGCATTACCAAGAACAATAGGCGTATTTTTAAAAGTATTGTTGAATTCTAACGTTACATTGTTTGCGGCTGGTTCGTCATCATTAGAACATGATGCGAATGCCAATGCGGCAGCAGATAATAAAAGGTATTTTTTTAATTTTTGCATTTTATATTAATTTAATTTTTTGTATTTCTATTTTACTAATTTCGACGACTGAATCAATAATAGGATAGGAGGCGGTACAAAAATTTCAAGATGCGGTTCTATTAATCTAAATTCTTTATAGATCGATACTTTATCACATAGTATTGTTTCTGGGAAAGAGACTGTAAAATCATAATTCGTGTTCAAGATAATATCAATTTTTTTACTGATGCCAGTAAGTTCTAAGTCGGTATTATCTGTTTTTTGCAGTTCTTTCTTCAAATGACATTTGCCGTGACATTGCATTTCTAGCTTATCTTTGTTAATGCAGAACTCTTTCTCTATTTCTTTTTGATTCAGTTTAAAGTGCACAATAATCAATGCCTGCTGGAAAGCCACCAGCAGGAATAGCATTGTCATTGTTATGCTAAAAACTTTTTTCATTTTTTAAAAATTCAATTTTAAAGAGGTAAAAATATTGCGCCCCATTCTTGGAATATTTCCCCAATCGGCATAAGTACTGTAATATTCATTTAATAAATTTTCTGCACCAAGCTGCACAACCGCTTTAACTTTATTAATATTAAAAGTATAATCGGCAGAAAGATTCCAAATGGTATAAGCCTTGGTTAGGTCTTCTCCATATTCGGGACTGTAATTAATTTGTTCAAAATCACCATTAATGGAAGTCTGAATTCCAAAATTTTCGTGCATAAAATGAAGCGAAGTCTGATAACTTAATGGGCGGATAAATGGTAGATTTCCTCCTTTATTGTCCATTCCACGAGCATAAGTCAGCATTCCTTTCCAATGTAAATGCTCCAAAACGTCATAACTCACATTCATAGACATATTTAAAAGTTTTGCATAATCTAATGAAGTATAACTTTTTACTCCCACCGACTGATAATTCATCGGGCTTCCCATACTTAACACCTTACCGATGATATAATTTTGGATGTAGAAATAATTGATTTTTCCCTGAACGCTGAATTGTTCTTTTTCAAATCCCGCACTGGCATTAACTTCATAGGAGATTTCATTTTTTAAATCGGGATTTCCAATATAGTCGTAACGGTCAAAACTGTTGTAAATATAATAGCCGTAACCTTCGGAAACAGAAGGCGCTCGATGCCCATATCCAGTTCCAGCAGAGAAATTAAAATCATCAATATTCAAATTATAGCCAGCGTGAAGACTAGGCAAAAATCTCGTTTTTTCCTGAGGTGTTCCTGGATGGAAAATCCAATTGAATTCTGCATACTTTGAATAATTATAATTCACGCCTAAAGAGCCACCTAAATTCAGTTCACTTTTTTCTGAAATATCCCAGACATTATTCATAGAGAGACCGCCATATCGGGTCGTTACCCAAGGCCAGCTGTAGGCAAACATCGTTCTCTTACTTCGATCTTGCGGATACATACGCATTTCTGCAATAGATAAATTATCGTAGGCGTTCAATTGGATTTCAGAAGAATAACTATTTTTTTTCAAATTTGCTTTCGAGATCAAACCATAAGTCGTGCTCCAGCCCGGCATATCCATGTGAACGAGATTTTCTGGGCGAGTGGTATCATCCATATAATGTTCAATGGTGTTAAAATAAATCTTAGTATCGACCACTCTTACCAATCCTTTTTCAAATAACTGCTTGTAAGAAGCCGAAGTAATCAGCGCACGCGAAAGCGACAGGTCCATTGGTAAGGCAGGAAAACCAACATCTTTTGCCATATCAAAAATAGCATCTACCCGTACCGAAGACAAAGCAGCTGTTTTATAAGCCAAGCCTAACGAACTGTTGAATTTTTTATATTGTGAATGATTTACTTCCTTGTCATTTCCATCATAATAGTTAGCCGCTTTTCGATAAGAAATACTTCCATCGGCTACAAATTTAGAAGAGGAGTAAGAGATATTTCCAAGATTGAAAAACTGCTTGTTATTAAACTCAAATCCGCTTTGATAAGCTCCGTTCCATTTTTTTTCCAAACTAAAAGGAGTGCTTTTTCTTTTTAAATCGATGCTTCCCGCAACGGTTGCCCCGTGAAGACTTCCTTCTTGTCCTGATTTTATATCAATTCCCGAAAGATTATTACTTTCTACATAAGAAGTAATAGGATCCATTTTATCGGTACAGGCTCCAAAAACGTGCATTCCATCGATAGTAAGTGTAGAGCGTTCTGTACTCATATTATTGAGCAGAGGTTCCCAAGCGTAAGCACCACGTTTTATGAAACTAATATTGTCCAAAGAAGATAAAAAATCATCCACTGAAACAGCCATTTTCATCTCTGTTTCAATTTTATTTTTGACAGCAGTAATCACTTTTACATCTTTCAGCTTGTTTATGCTATCGTTATGAGTAGGTTTATTTTGGGCTGTAACAGACATCGCTGCAAAAAGCAGCAGTATTAAATATTTCATTTTATTAGAATAAGGTATCAATATAAAGTTCACTCTTCACTCCTTCAACTCCCGGTGTAAAATCTGTTGGGACTACCGTTCCTTTTAAAATCAGCCCATTTTGATTCATTAAGATTAAATTCAAAGTCCAATTTCCTGTCATTGTATAGTTGACTATTCCGTGATACAAACCATCATTCTGCTGCGTCAAATCGACGTTATTGGGCGAAGAATGATTTCCCATAGAAGGTTCCGGCATTCTAGGATCGAGTTTTAAAGTGTAGCCGCTTACTTGAGAATAGGAAAATTGCGAAGCATCTGGAAACGTTCCTGCAGCGGTAGTCGGTTTATTGTATTTGTAAATACCAGCAACCAATTTGTTTTCGGCAACTGTTGGTTTTTGGGGTGATAGCAAAGCAATATAATATTGTTCGCCGTCATTTCCTGTAAAGGCTGTCATATTAAGATTCATGTTACTTTGTTTTTCAACAGTAATAGTGGTAGCAAGCTCCTGTTTCTTATTGGCTTCAGTAAAACTTACATATAATTTCCAGCTATTGGCTGTTGCAGTTTCATTTGTAAATACGGAATATCCAGTATAATATTTATTTACAGTATCATATTCTAAATTCGACTGATGAGGACAAGAACTTTTACTCCCATTAATGTTGCTTATTAGGGGTAAAAAAGTGACATCCGATGCAGTTACATTCTGGTTTGTCTGTGTATTGATGATTTTCAGATGAAGTTCGTTGTAACCTTTATAAAAAGTTCCGTTTAGTGCGTCAATGCTAATTTTATAGTTACCGCTGGTAAACGAAACCGCTTCTTTAAATTCATAATATTCAGGTACTTCTAAGCTGATTTCAGCTTCGTAATCTGTTTTGTCAATCGTGCAGGAGGTAATCACAAATACTATTGCGATTAGAAAAAAATTAAAATATCTCATTATAAATGAATAGTCTAAAAGGGTTTAATTGCGGCATACAAACGCTATGATTTTTAAAATCAAAATGAGCGATGCCATAAATCAGGACTGATGAAATGATGCGTAAATAAAGCATACAAGAAATAGATGCTTTTTGATACCGCAGGGAATCAGTGGTTTCAGTATCAAGAGTTATAAAGTCTATGATTTTAATTTCATAGAAACTTGAATTTAGGATGCCTACTATTAATGAATAGTTGATTTAACAACAATCATATTAAATAATTTGCACACAAATTGAAACTGAAATGATATCTATACAGAATATAGTGGGGGGTGAAAAATAAAGCCAGTAGCTCCAAGGGGTTTCTTTTTAAACAAAACAGAAGGGCTGTCTTTTACTTCAATGGCAGGAAAAATACTCAAATCCAGTTCGGTAGTGTGCTGGATATAAACAATCTCTATTTTATCTTTTAGGACATTCTGCATTTTTCTTTCATTAGAATCGTATTTTTTTAAGGTTTTACGAAGTTCACAATGTCCGTTACAGGTATTATTGGCAATTTTTCTTTGTACACAAATAGTTTTGGCAATCTCGTCTTGGTTGATTTTGAATTTGGCATATATAATTATATTTCCGAAAGAAGGAAGCAATAATATAGACGAAAGTAATATGACAAAAAATCGTTTCAGACTAGTTTTTGTTTAGTGACGCAAAAATAGTATTTTCTTTTAAGATAAACTTATCTTAAAAGAAAATACTATTTTTAATTTTGGATTTATTGTTGTTTAAATGAGTTTTATTTTTGCTGATGTAGATTTGAGCTATATTAGTAAGAGGTTGAATCATTATTTCTATATTTTTTAATGTTTGATAAAAGCTGTATTATGTAACCTCTTATTAATGGTAATAATTCATCGTCTCGAAAGTTAACTGCTTTAACTTTTGAATTATTAGCATCAATTTCAAAATATGATTTGATCTATTGCAATTTCTTAACTATTTCATATCTAGTATTTGTATTAAATGGTGAAGCAGAATTGATCGGTTTTATTGGATTTTTTATAGGGTAGGGGGTAATTCAGCAACTGCTTTTCCTTTTAGTGTTTCATTTACCAAATATCCAAGGAATGTTGCAAATGGAATAATATTCTGATCTACACTGGCTTTTTCCAGTGCCTGCATGTATTCATCCCTTTTTTCAACAGGTATTACTGTCCATGGATATCCACCGGAGGCCAGCATAGCATTTAAAAGAAAACGTCCCATTCTTCCATTTCCATCCATATAGGGATGAATAAATACAAATATGAAATGTCCTAAAACAGCACGTACCGAGGCTTCACTTTCTTGTTCAAGTAATTCAAAAAGAATTGGCATAGTATCACGCATAGCCTCGACGTTAAGCGGTGTGTGTTTAGAGTTTCCAATATAGACTTGATGATTTCGATATCCTGCCAGATCCGATGCTTTTAATATGCCAGCAGCTACACTTGGATCAAATAGTTCTCTGTACCATTTGGAATGATCTTTGTCTACTTCGGAGCCAGGGTTTGCTCCCTTTAAGATTTCTTTAATTGTCTCTTTAACTTGTGTAAATGCTTGATAATAACCTCTTGCGGCCATAGCGTCCCTTTGTTTTCGATCTTCCTCATTTTCTTTTGCATCCCATTTGCCACTGCTCACTTTGACAATTAATTCCGGTGTTACACGATAGCGTTCAATTGATAATGAATGGTAAGCATCAGTAATAAAAATATCATCAATTTCTTTAAGATATGAATTAGTGTCTTTGGGTAGTCCGGGCTGACCAGGAAAGATATTTATAATATCTTCGCGCATCTGCATCCACATTAAGCGAATGCGGTTAGCATAGGGCGATCGTTCGCGCGGAGATAATTTGATATCAAGCTTATTGTTAAATGGGTCTTCTTCGCGAATATCGTAATCTGCTGCCTTGAATGTTTCAATGATCTGATCTGCTATTCTGTCACGATGTATATTGCGAAATGCACCGGCTAAACGCCCAGCGAGTGTGGTATGTCCATTCTCCAGTAATATTGGCAATAACTCAGAGGCATCCCTGATCATTGAAAGTGTCGTACGGGCATCAATTGCATTGTGAGTATAAAAAGAAGAGCTGCTATAGATAAGAGCACTCTGCAGATTGTACATCTTTATTCCTCTTTGTATCTCGATTTGATCAGGTGATACTATAGTAGTCTTTAGATTGAAAAGTGATGTATTGTATGGCAATGGGGTTGGTTTGTTGTTGCCTTCGGGGGAGCGAACAATTAACTGCTGTGGTACTGACCAGTTTCCAGAATGTATAAGCAGTGATTGATCAGCAGATATGCACCAGTTCTCCCCATATTTTTTATTAAGAAATTGAGAAATAAAATCCCAGTATGAACTAAACCAGGCAGTTGTTTCTCCTTCTTTTTCAATTGGATCTGTTGCAATATACCAGCCTTTGGAGACCTCTCGAATGAAGCCGTTTTTTACCAATAGCTGTCGATATTTTGCATTAGGGATATCATCGGTATGTATCCCCACAATGTCCTTCTCTTGTAAGTCTTTAAGAAAAGTAAGTGCTTCTATAAATCTTTCTTTTGGTGTCGCCATTTTTAATTATATTATTGTTAGCTATACTATAATTTACTTAAAAATTTGCATACGTAAGTATGTGGTTAAATTAGTATATGCAAATGTATTAAAATTAGTAAACATAATCGTGGTAAAATTAGTAAATACCAATGTGTTTGAATTAGTAAATTCAATTGTGCTAAAATTAGTAAATGTAAATCATAAAGAATATTTATATAAGCATTATTATTTCTAGGTTTGATTAGATCAAAAAAAACATCTCGTTATTGATTCGAAGTTAAGTAATGGCTTGTATTTCTAAATGTAAATATTGTCTTTGCTCCAGGATTATGGGAGCTTGAGCAACAAACCCTAACCTCAGATGGCAAAGCTGCACATTATACTTATAGAAATTTTAATTACATATCAATTCAGAAAAAGCCTTACTGCTTTAGCGGCTTTATTGTTATTTCCACTTCGCTTCGATACCCAGGATGGTAGGAGGGCCGGTAATTTATATAGCCCATTTGCTGTAACTCCTTAAAGTATTTATGATAGGTTGGCAGTGTGCTGATATGTGAAAGTGACATTATTTTGCTGCGGCTCACTTTAATGATGCATGTGTGTCCTTGTTTATAAGCGAGACAAAGAATTGCACTCAAAAGTGCAAAGTGCCAAACATTAAGCCTATTATCCTCTTCTAAAATTGAAAGGTACTTTAAAAGTTTTTTTAGTCTCATTATTTTGTATCGTTGAACAGATTCATTAAATCTGATTTGTTGTAATAATAAGATCCTAAAACTTTTTTGAAGCGCACTTTTCCCGTTATCCGGAGATTCTGTAATGACGCTGCAGACATGTCCATCAGTTTCCTTACAACACGGCTTTTAAGCCATTCTGGATTTAAGTCGTTATCTTCTTTATTTTGACTGTTCTCTATAATTTGTTTGAACTGCTCTACCAGCAATTGACCAAATTGTCTCAAATCATCTTTAGTTATATTGTCGTTCATCTTCCGCCTCCTATTTTTTATCATTAAATAGTCTAAGTTAGATCGGAATCTTATTTGTTACTTAAAAGTAGTGCTTTAAGTCGTTGTTAGGCATTCAAAGTCCGTACACAGTACTTTAAAATATTAAACAATCTCGGCCTTTGCGGTATCAATCTATAGATAATAAATTGATTTTATAAGAGAGAAAAAAACTGCAGAAAAATGGAATCATACATAGATGTAAGTAGTTTTAACATTACCCACTTTAGGTGATATTTAATTTATTAAGAATCTTAAATATGGGATGCATTATCGATAGACTATCGAGCCTTTATCAATTTTTTATTGATCCAACGTGCCGTTTTTAACAATAGCACTCCAAATAATATTAAACATCCTAACAATTACAGTTACTACCCCTGAAAATAAAAGCAGTCTAAAGAGATCAAATCTGTTTATAATATACCTAAATTCGTGAAAAATATATTTGTAATTATTTTAAATTCCTGATACTATTTATTAGTCATTTGATTTACATCTTGAAGCATTTCTGGAAATTTAAATGATTTCAATTTCGTAATTATAACAACTTCAATCTTTAATGAATTTACCTTTTTCAGATACTTTAACAACCAATAAATTAGCCTCTTCATTTGCTAATACTTCTGCTACGTATAAGTTTTATTGGTTAATTGCCATTATTGAGTTAGTTGAGAATGGCCAGACAAATATCAAAAAAAGAGCTATTTTTTCAAGAATGATAAGTAATTCCTGGTACACCGTAAATTACTTTCATGTCTCTTTCGGGAAACAGGATTTAATTCAAAAAGCAGTCCAGGATATTTTAAAATTCGAAAGCTTAGCAATCGACATCAAAAAAGATAATCTGATTTCAGTTTTAGAGAATTCCAAAAAAATTGAAACCCAAAAGTCTCTTGACCACTTTAATCTAAATGTACCTCATTGGTTTTTATCTCCTTGGTTTCCAAAAATACAAGGCGAAAATGATTCAAATTATAAAAAACGAATTTATTCATCTTCTCAAAATTTTGAGAATGGTTGTCTTTATGGTCTACACGATGAATCAATTATCATTAATCCTATATGGATTAATTATTTAAAATTGAACTCAAAAATTCTCAAAGATTTCTGTTATTGGAATTTGTCATTGTTTCTGCAATCAAGGAATCCGAATGTTCCGGATATTCCTAATAAGCTGATAAAACCTGCGACTAGAAACGCATTAACTAAACAAAGAACCAATTATTGGAATATTGTTTTTAAAGAATTAGGATCAGTAAACTGCATTTTTACAAACAATTAACTGCAGATAGATAATTTTGCGATTGACCATTTTATCCCGCATGCTTTTGTCTCCCACGATTTAATGTGGAATTTAATTCCAATAGATAAAAGTTTCAATTGTTCAAAAAGTGATAGGCTTCCTTCTATTGATAAATATTTTGACAAGTTTTTCAATCTTCAAAAGACCGCTTTTGAAATCATCTACAATGAAAATCCTAAAAACAGGTTAATAGAAGATTATCTCACCATATTTCCAAAATTGGAAAATTCTAATGATTTTGATTATTTAAGGTATAAAGAAAGTATACAGCCATTAATCACTATTGCTCAAAACAATGGATTTTCTTATATAAATGATTAGTTTTATAAAGATATGAGTCAGGAGATTTTTATCGTTTTTTAGTTTGCAAGAACTTTTTTAAAAAGCAAAGTAATGAGATTTTTTCACGGCTTAGGGATGGACACTTCGTTGAGCTGGGTTCAAAAATTTAAAAAAAATGACACACAAAATTTAAAAATAATTAATTAATTTGTTTTTTATGTGTGTTTATTATATCTTTGAAAAAAAATAGATAATGAATATTGGACAAAGAATAAGAGAGTTACGTGTAGAGAGAGGTTTTTCGCAAGATGACCTAGCAATTCGAGCAAATTTCTCAAAATCATATATCCAGAAATTTGAAGAAGGTCAAAGAGAAATTAAATCATCACAAATGGCTCAATTAGCAGAGGCGTTTGGAATGGACATTTCAGAAATATTAAAGCCGATCAACTATACTTCTAATGAATTTGTAATTAAAAGTATTGAGTTTAGAGAAGCTAATAAACTTGAAATGGATGTAGATTATTTCACGAAAAAGATACTTGGTCTTTTATATAAAAAATACTCTACTTATACTAAGTTGGAAAAGATTATGAATGAAAGTATTGCTTTCACAAATCCGTTAAAGAATTTTGATGTAATTTCTTCAAATGAAAATGTTGAACAGGCTGCAAAAATTTTAAGAAAAAAATGGAAATTTGAGGATACTCCGATATATAACTTAATTATTTTTTTAGAAGACTTGGGCGTTAAGATATTTGAAGTTGTTGAAGATGAAGATTTTGTAGGTTTTTCTTGTTGGGTTAAAAGTACACCTATAATTGTTGTCAATGCTAAAAGTACAGATGTCTCAAGAAGGAGGTTTACGATTCTTCATGAACTCGCTCATTTATTGCTAATATTTAATGAAAATGAAAATAAAGATAAGATCGAGCGTTATTGCGATCAATTTGCTGGAGCAATGCTATTACCAGAAGAAATTCTTAAATCATATATAAACTCAACAGTTAGCATCACTCTTGAGGAGCTTAAAAGAATTAAAAGTAAATATGGTATATCTATACAGGCTATTTTAGTACGAATGGTGAATGTTAGATTAATTAACTGGGAAAAATATAAGCAATGGCAAGACATCTATAGATCATGGACTGATAAAGACATTGAATATAATGGAAGAGAAAAAGTCAGCAGATTTAATTATCTACTTGCTAAAGGTTTAAGAGAAGGGGCAATAACAAAAGATTTAGCAAGCGAACTTTCTGATATTCCTATGTCTAAATTAAGCAGTAGTGCTATAAATCAAGAGTTTTTATTCTAATGATAGTGCTAAATGACATAGAATTAATAACATGTTTAAAGCTTTTAAATATGTTGAAAAGTGCAGATTTTTATTTTTCGAATCTTTACATGACCAAAAATTATTTAACAGCTACAGAAAGACAGAGTCTTAATGTTCTATCTGGAGAAGAAAAAATAATTTTATTTGAATCAGGCTCTAATTTTTACAGTTTTTTCAATGAATTAAAAACAGAACAATATCCAATTGGATTACCAGGAATGTCATCGGTTTATTATGCAAAGGAAAATAATATTCCAATCGTCACAGAATGTAAATTGACTAAAAGACTTGCTGAAGAAAATGGAGTTGTAGTATATAATTACGAACAAATTCTTAAATCAATTAATATTCAACAAGCACAAATTGATTATATCAATAATATGCTAATTATGATGGAGAATAATCGAAATATTTGAGATACGAGTATGAAAATTTATTAATAAAATAACCGAAGCAAATAGGAATATCGCTTCGGTCAGTTGAAATAAAAGTTTAGGCGCTCTTAATTTCTTCTGCAAAAGTAATAGATTTCTATTTATTACCTAATTATTCCTTGGGTTTTTAATCAAACGCCTCAGTTTTAAATTGTTTGATTGAACTAAATCTGATCACCATGGCAAAAAATGGTACACCCGGAGATGGGCACCGTAATGGCACCGTTAAGGAAAGAAGTCAGACTTATAATCCAACAACCGAGCAATGGGTTAAGCGTGATGCTAACACTGGTCGCTTTATGGATGTTAAGCAAGATGGCAATCCTTTTAAAGGAGTTCTTAAAGAAAAATAATTTCTTTATTGAGAGTAATTAGGTGTATAGCGCCTTTCAAGGCGCTATACTATTGTATAACTAAAAAGATAGAATTCTTATGACTAATAATAAGATCACAAGATTTCAACCGAGCCCAAAAGCTACTGTTTGCCATAAAAATAACTGTTTTACAGTTTATGGACAAGCGGCAGAATTGATTCAAGCTATTGCTATTGCTACCACATTAGTGATTGCTGTTTCTTTGGTGGTTAAGACGTTGAAGTAGATTTCTAAACCGAGCTTTTATAAATAAAACTCGGTTTAAATAAATTCCATAAATCAGAGAATGTAAGATTGAATTTCAATGTTTGTATGTTTGATCATTATTATGATATCATTAATATTGAGATATATACACTCGAACCAACAGTGAATATTTTACTGACATAAATGAATAAAACTGTCAGAAAAAAATAGATTTTTCACTAGTACGGGTGACATATTGTCATTATTAAGCATTTTGACGAGTATCTTTGTAGTTTGTAGAATGTTTAATTCCCTGAAATACGCTGGCCTCAAAATTGATGCTATTATTTTGTTAATTAAGATTAGTCAAAAACTTCTCACGGTTGGACTAAATTTTATGAATCCTTGAAGAGGAGGTTCATTATTTTGGGTGTGCAAATATAATTTTTTATTTTTCTCCTACAAATTTTTTAACACTTTCCTTTTTCGGTGATATTCGATACCGAATAAGTTTGAATGATAATCCCTAAACATTATAAAAAGATGGGAAAAAATCAGCATGTAGTACCCCACAAGGATGGGTTTGCCGTAAAAGGTGCAGGAAATTCGAAGTACACAAAAATTACTTCAACGCAAAAGGAAGCGATTGATTTCGCAAGGCCAATTGCAAAAAACCAAGAATCAGAACTAGTTATTCATAGACCGAATGGGCAAATTCGAGCTAAGGATAGCTATGGGAATGATCCATATCCTCCAAAAGGATAAGGATTAGCTCAACAAGCCTAAATTAATTTAGGCTTGTTATCATGTAATTAATGAAATAATATTAAAAAAGCATTTACTATGGAGAATAAAGATTATTTTAAAGCACAAAGATATTTATTAGAAAATATGAAATCAGATGATTTTATTTACACAAAAGACTTACTAGATTTAATTAGTAATGATGCACTGAAAGAATTGATTGTCAATAAATATGGGTTAGATAAAAATTATAAAATTGAAATCTTAAAAATTGGGTATTTATATAATTTAATAAAACAATATTCTAAACGGTTTAATTTGATTCGTTTAGAAGCAAAGGAAAGTGAAGTTACATGTGGATTAAAGTTTGATAATAAAACTCAAAAGCCTATTTATGTATTTAATATTAAAAATGGAAATGACCAAGAGGTATTCTATGATTCTATAGAAGCTGAAGCAATTTACGAGTCCATTAGTTTGTTTTATAATGATAAAAGTTTATCACAGTATGTTAAGTCATTAAGTAAACAGCCAGCAAAAAAAAGATTACTTAATGATATAAATGATTCTTGGCTAAAATACTATGAGAATAATCCCGATTCTGTTAAAACAAAATTATTTAGAATATTGAATCATCAGGATAATTTCTATTTGAAAAGCATTAATTCGTCATCTTATAAGGAATATGGTGTAGCTGAGTCTTTTGTTATGGCAATTATTGAGTTAAACAAATTCCAGAATTTAAATCCAGGAACTGAATTTATAATTTCTTCAGTTTCAATTAGCGAATCAAAATTAGATTTAATTATTTCACAAAAAAAATCTATTGCATTGGGTGAATTAGGATTTTTAAGATCATCAATTTCTATTAGAAATGAAGATCAGGGAAATACATCTTTTGGGGTTTATAGTACTCTGGAATTTTATCCTAAATCTATGGAAACAAATAAAATATATTTATATCCTAATAAGGATGATAATGAAATAAAAAATTCTATTAGATCCACGCACACAGTTTCTCACGAAAATTTTCTAGCTGTCTTTTCAAATATAAGTACCCTTTTTAATTTAGGAGAAGAAATGAAAAATGATTTTAAGTTTTATAAAGGTTCTAGTAGTTACGATGAATTGAAAAGTAAAATTGAGTACAAAATTATGACTAGCAATAGTCCTTTTAAAGACATTACAAAATTAAAAGATTTATTTTCTAGAAGAAAAACAGGGCATATTGAAAATTTAGAAACATTATTAAGAATTTGTGCTGAATCTGACTCTATCGAGATGGAGTATGATTTAAAATTTAAATTACGGTATTTAATTTCTAATGTGTTATTGTATAATTCAAATAACTATTGATACCTCTAAGAGCGGGGGATAGTAATGGTAATGATCTATATCTTCTAGAATGATAAAATATTAACCAAGCCTACAAAATGTAGGGCTTCCAAAACCAAAAAAAGGTCAATTAATTTAAATTATTAAAATATGGATAGATTGTATATCAAAGAAATTAATGAATATTTAGAGGAATTAGGTAAAGAACTTGATATTACTAAAACTGAGTATGAAGCTATTGTTAAAAGTTATGAAGCTGTAGGAGATTGGCTTTCTAAAGAAACATCTTCTCTAATAAACTATAACCCTAAAATATTACCTCAGGGATCATTTATGTTAGGGACAATTGTAAGACCTATTTGTGCTGAGGATGATATAGATATTGATTTAGTCTGTAAACTAGAGAAAAAACCTAATTCATGGATGCAAAAAGACTTAAAGCAAAAAGTTGGACAGAGACTAAAGGATAATTCTGATTATGACAGAATGCTTTACACTTATAAAGACGGCGAATATTATAAAGAAGGTGGCAGAAGGTGTTGGACTTTAAAATACTCAGATGTAGCAGGATATCACATGGATATATTACCATCTTTTGCAGATAGCAATTTAACTCTTTTAATGGAAAGGAAGTTCAGTAATGATGAATTAAATAAGGAAGAATTAAACAAATTAGCAATTAGAATTACCGATAATGAAAGAGACAATTATGATAATGATACTAATGTCGAAAATTGGCATAAAAGTAATCCTTTCGGATATGCAACATGGTTTTTTAATAAAGCTCAAATAAGTAGAACAAAATTTTTCTCTCTTAATGAATCTGTTGATCCTGTAAGAGCTTTTCAAGATGAAAAGTTACCTCTTCAAAGGGTCGTTCAACTTTTAAAAAGGCATAGGGATATTATGTTTTCTTCGGAAAATTATAATAGTGAAAACAAACCGATATCCATAATTATTACAACATTGGCTAGTAGAGCTTACGATAAGAGTGAAAATTTAATAGATGCCTATACAAATATTGTAAAAAGGATGCGAGATTTTATCGAAGAAAGAGAAAATCCTGAAACTGGAAAAATTGAAAAATGGGTACCTAACCCTGCTAATATAAAAGATGAAAATTTCGCTGATAAATGGAATGAAGTTAAACAAAAACAGGATTATTTTTATTTATGGCTTAATAAACTTGAAGAAGATTTAATAAAATTAAATGATAGTGAAGGCAAAGGTTTACAGTCTTTAAACGAAAAATTTTCTAATATGTTTGGAAATAACGTTTCTAAGAAGGTATTCTCAAATATTGGAGAAAGAAAAAGGCTTTTGAGAGAAACTGGGAATCTTAGTATGGCGACAGGAACTGGTTTATTAGGAAGCGAAGGAATTAAAGTCAAAAATCATAATTTCTTTGGAAGCATAGATAATGGGAAGTAATTATTTTAGAAGAAAAAATGGATCGAAAAAAAATATTTTAGAGAAAAAAAATGAAGTAATTTCGATTAAATCCCAATTAGAAAGATTGAAAGCTAGCTTTCCTAATATATTAATTGAAGAATTCAATAAATCTAAATTTAATATTTTACTTAAACTTAGACCCGATGTTTTTAGTAAAACATATGATGTAAAAATTGTTTATGAAATTGATAAAGGAGTTTCCGTTTTTGTAGTGAATGAAAAACTAAAAATAGCGCAAAACAGGAAAAAACTACCTCATGTCTATGATGAAGATTTACAAAGAATATGTTTGTATTCAAAAGATGGTGGAAATTGGGCTGCTGAGAAATCTATTGTATCAACTATTATACCTTGGGCTTCTGAATGGTTATATTATTATGAAATTTGGTTAATAGATGGAATATGGCACGGTGGCGGTCATGATGAACATGCTAATGAAAATATAACAAAGGATGAGCAACAATAAATTTAAAATTTTATCGATAGATGGTGGTGGAATAAAAGGTGTTTTTCCTGCCTTTTATTTAGCTTTAATAGAACAAGAACTATCCAAAAGAAGTGATGGAAAAACTAAAATTAAAGACCATTTCCATTTAATTACTGGAACTTCTACTGGTGGAATAATTGCATTAGCTTTATCATTTGGAATTCCAGCTAAAGAAATCTACGATCTATATCTTAAAAATGCTGAAAATATTTTTGGTAAAAAAAGAGGCTTTTTTGGTCGATTAAGACACTCTTCTCATGATAGAGAATTTTTAGAAGAATTAGTTAGAAATAAATTTAAAGAATATTTTAAAGGAGAAGACCCAAGAATAAAGGATTGTTTAACTAATGTTGCAATTCCAATTTATGATTTAATTAAAGGAAACCCAAGTGTGATAAAGACTCCATATCACCCAAATTTTAAAAGAGATTTACATATTCCTATTTATCAAGTTGCGATGGCTACATCAGCAGCTCCGACTTATTTTGACCCCTATTCTTCTGATTATATAGATTTAGATGGAATGGAAAGACCTTTTAGAAATAAGGTTGACGGAGGTATGATGGCTAATAATCCAACAATAATAGGCTTATTGGAAGCAATTAAAGCTTTTAGCAAAGAGATAAATGATTTAGAAATATTATCATTAGGCACTGGCTATAAAAAATTTACTGAAGGAAGTGATTCAAAGAGAAAAAAATGGGGATTAATTTATTGGATGGTTAAAAATGATCGAAAGAGGTTAATCGAACTATTTATGCAAAGTCAATCTCAACTTGTAGAAAATTATATTAGCTTATTACAGCAAGGAATTGATAAAACCGAGCAAGATAATCCAAACTTTGTATATGATAGAGTAAATGTGTTGTTATGTGAAGATGATTTAATTGAGATGGACGAAAGTGATTCTAATAGAATAAAGAATTTCGCTGAATTAGCTATGGCGGAATATCACGAAAGAGGCAGTAGTATTTTAAAAAATCATTTTTATTAATAGGAACAATTAATTTTGGAGTTATTCCCCCTATAATTCCCTCTTTACAAAATTAGGATTTATAATTCCTTGTAAATAAAGGGATAAATGACTTAAGTTACAACTCAGTCGATATTAATGAAATAAAAAAGATGCCTAAGCACCTTTCATAATTATTTATAATTAAGTTTACTCACTTCCTAAATCAAAATCATAATCCAATAATTCTTTTGGATGTTTACCCAGCCCCTTTGCCAAATCCAAAAGAGTAGTAAAAGATAAGTTTCTTTTACCATTTTCAATATCACTTACGGTAGCTTTAATAAGTTTATCGCTATTTAATGCGACAGTATCTTGACTCAAATTTAATTCTGTTCGTAGCATTTTAATATGTAAGCCAAATCTTTTTAATTTTTCTTCCTTATGTTCCTCCATTTTTCATCTTTTAAACAAAAGGCGCAAATAATTTCTAAAAAAATGTTATAAGAACTTATAACAAATAATTAATTTTTGTTATATTTGTTCATTATTCAAATTAAACATTCAATAATGCTTGCTTTGAACATATAAATAAATAATTTTGCGATTCTTCATGTAAAAATATTTGAAGCATTCGCTTTGAATCTCGGCTCTGAAACTGGCGTTTTAAAAACCACGAGATGATAAGTAAGATGCTCACGCCATAGGCGTGGGCTCACTTATTCGTGGTAGGTATGCCAGTACCAAGAGACGTTTAAGCTGAGTTCCATGCCTTTTTTATGCCTATTATTTTGGTACAACTCAACTTTCATTCTTAGCGTTATACCTTTATTTTCAAGTCTCGCAATACTCTTACTGAATTAGTGGGGAAAGACACTGCCACCGTCTGGCTGCAACAGGCAACGGCAGTTGGCTTTCCTAATTTATAAATCTTTTAAAAAAATGTGCCTATGATGAAATAAATAATAGTGTGGTTGCTTCGTACCTCGCAATGACACTGAAAAAAAATGGCCCTCTAATTCGTCGCCAAACTACCTAGAGGACCGTAGCTAATAAAACTAACATTTTACTAAACCAACCCAATATTATGAATAATTTTTCATTCTCTATGGGTGGAAGGGCTTTTTGTTTCCTGTTATTAATGGGTAACATCCTGTCTTTTTCCCCTATACAAGCCAAAAATTCACTACGGCATAATCTAAGAACTGCCCAACAGTTTCAAGTTCAGGGAACTGTCACAGATGGTGGTAATCCCTTAGCGGGTGTAAGCATTTCAATAAAAGGAAAATCAATTGCCACTGTAACAGATTACAATGGTCATTACACCCTTTCTGCGGCAGCAGAAGATATTTTAGTTTTTTCCTATATAGGATACAGAACGCAAATAGTTTCCGTGCAAAGACGCAGCATCATCAATATTAGTCTTCAGGAAAACACAACCAAACTGCAGGAGGTTAAGATTAATGCGGGATATTATTCAGTAAAGAACAGCGAACGAACTGGAAGCATTTCAAAAATAACTATCAAAGACATCGAGAAACAGCCCGTTACCAATGTATTGGCCACGATGCAGGGGCGTATGGCGGGAGTAGATATCACACAAGACACAGGAACTCCCGGCGGTGGATTTCAAATAAAGATACGAGGACTCAACAGCCTTCGGGAAGAAGGTAATGAACCGCTGTATATTATTGATGGCGTGCCGTATTCGTCGGAAGTCATCGGATACAGCAATACTACTAGTGGAATACCTACACCCACCAGTCCGTTAAACAGTATTAATCCCAACGATATTGAGAGCATAGAAGTTCTAAAAGATGCCGATGCGACGGCTATCTACGGTTCGCGTGGTGCCAATGGTGTGGTACTTATTACCACCAAAAAAGGTAAGGCAGGAAAAACCAATGTAACAGTTTCTGCATCCTCCGGAATTGGAAAAGTTACAAAAATGATAGACTTGATGGATACCCAGGAGTATCTGGAAATGAGAAGACAGGGTTTTGCCAATGATGGTGTTACTACATATCCCGATTGGGCGTATGACGTTAATGGAACCTGGGATCAAAACCGTTATACCGATTGGCAGAAGGAACTTTTGGGCGGAACTGCGATAATCACCAATATGCAGGCGTCTGTATCGGGCGGTTCAGATTTAACTCAATATCTGTTGAGCGGTACCTATCATACTGAAACAACGGTACTCCCGGGAGATTTTGAGTACGACAAAGCGGCTGTCCATTTTAGCATGAACCATAGGAGTGAAGACAAAAAGTTCAAACTCACTTTTTCAACAGGCTATACCGCCCAAGATAATGTACAGCCTGAAACCGATATTAGCCGTACTGCACGAAATCTGGCTCCAAACGCCCCCGCCTTATATGATGCCGACGGTAACCTGAATTTTGAAAACAGTACCTTTAGAAATCCATTGGCGGCACTTCGCGCCATTACCACTGCAAAAACAAATGATCTTATTGCCAATACCGTACTTAGTTATCAAATATCCCCCAGCTGGGAACTCAAGGCTAACTTAGGCTTAACGGATTTAAAGAATGCTGAACAACGGCTATTGCCTTCGACGATGTATGATCCTGCCTATCAAATCGGAAGCAGCTACTCATCCTTATTCTCCAACAATACCCAGAGAAAATCATGGATTGTAGAACCGCAGCTTCGCTGGAACCATGATTTCGGTATCAGTAAAATTGACATACTGGTGGGGGGGACGGCGCAGCAGCAAACTTCTTCAAGGCTGTATCAGTTTGGATATGGTTTTGCCAGCAACAGCCAGATTACAGATATAGCTTCTGCCACGCAAAAATCCATTTATGTAAGCGATGAAACTCTGTATAAATACCAAGCCTTTTTTGGGCGGCTCAATTACAATTGGGATCAAAAATACATTGTGAACGTAACCGGTAGGAGGGATGGCTCCAGCAGATTTGGTCCAGGCAGGCAGTTTGCCACTTTCGGAGCTGTAGGTGCTGCTTGGCTGTTCTCAAAAGAAAATTTCCTCAAAGAAAACACCGTTTTGAGTTTTGGAAAACTAAGAGCCAGTTACGGCAGTTCGGGCAGTGACCAGATAGGGGATTACCAGTATTTGGATACCTATACTTCTTCAGGTCTGAATTATAATGGGGCAATAGGTTTGGATCCCACACGACTCTACAATCCGGATTTTAGTTGGGAAATTAACCAAAAGCTGGAAGCTGCATTGGAAATGGGGCTTCTAAGTGATCGTATATTCTTTACGCTGGCTTGGTATAGAAATAAATCGTCCAATCAGCTGGTGGGAATTCCTTTGCCTGGCACAACAGGATTCAGTTCTATTAATGCCAATCTGAATGCAACGGTTCAAAATTCGGGTCTGGAATTTACCCTTAGAACCGTAAACTTTGAAGTAGCCAATTTTAAGTGGTCAACCAATTTTAATATTTCCGCTTCAAATAATAAATTGCTTTCTTTTCCTGGACTCGAAGGCTCCACCTATTCCAATAAATATGTCATCGGAGAATCCACCAGCATTGTAAAGACGTATCAGTTCATCGGGGTCAATCCACAAACAGGACTTTATGAAGTTGCAGATGTCAATGCTGATGGAAAGATTACCTCATTAGGTGATAAAAAGACAGTTGTGGATCTCACTCCGCAGTATTTCGGAGGGTTGGAAAATCAGTTTCAATATAAAAACTGGCACTTGGATTTTCTGTTCCAGTTTGTAAAGCAGCAGAATTACGATTACAATCCCAATGTTCCCGGAGGCAGTTTTTTCAATCAGCATTCGGACATGGTTAATGCCTGGCAGCAACTTGGAGATCAGGTTCCCTTTCAGATGAATACCTCGGGTGAAAACGGGGATGCAGTAAATGCTTATTATAACTATCTGGACAGTAACGCCCCTATCGTTGACGCGTCTTTTATTCGATTAAAAAATATTGCGCTGAGCTATGATCTGCCGCTGCAGACCATCAAAGGGGTTCATTGCAAACTGTCACTGCTGGGACAGAATGTATTAACATTTACCCCATACAAAGGCGGTGATCCCGAATTTAAATATACCGCCTACCTGCCTCCGCTAAGAATAATTACCGCAGGCGTACAGCTTACTTTTTAACCTTAATACATACAGCCATGATATATATACTTACTATTTTTAAAAAGCTACTTCATAAAAGTGCTAAAGAGTTGACTGCTGATAGTTGTTTCCTTATAGCGGTATGTCTGACACTAGCTGGCTGCGACAGCTATGTGGAGGTAGATCTTCCAGCTTCACAGCTGACAGCCAAAACAGTATTCGAAGATGCGGGAACGGCCAAAGCGGCTATGGCTGGATTGTATGCCCATATGAGAGATGGTGGCATATTGACTGGAAATTCAAACGGTGTTTCCTGTAATCTTGGCCTCTACGCTGATGAATTTGATTATTATTACCAATATTCTGTCAGTAATTTTTATACCAATTCGCTATTTCCTGGTGATCTTGGGGTAAATGATATCTGGAACAAGAGTTACAGCCAGATTTATAGTGCCAATGCGGTTCTTGAAGGATTGGATAATTCCACATCCATCGCTGAAGCCAATAAAAAACAGTTGCAAGGGGAAGCTATCTTTGTGAGAGCCTTGCTTCATTTTTACGTGTTGAATCTCTATGGCGATATTCCCTATATCACAACAACGGATTATCAGCTGAACAGCAAAGTGTCCAGAATGCCAGCCGAGAAAGTCTATAGCCTGATTGTGATTGACTTGAACAAAGCTATCGAATTATTATCGGAGGATTATGTTTCTCCCGAGCGTATTATTCCCAATCGCAGCACTGCCAAGGCACTTTTGGCACGTGTGTATTTGTATATGGGACTGTATCCTGAAGCCTCGAATGCCGCCTCTGCCGTGATTAATAATCCACAATATATCTGGGAAACGGATTTGGATAAAATATTTCTTAAAGAAAGCACCGCTACAATCTGGCAATTTATGCCGAACACCTCCGACAGTAATACTGCTGAGGGGAGTCTCTACATTTTTACTTCCGGACCACCGCCCACAGTGGGACTTAAACCGGATTTTGTTAATGCTTTTGAACAGGGTGATCAGAGAAAAACGCATTGGATAACCGAAATAACGGACGGAACTTTGATTTGGTATTATGCCTCTAAATACAAACAGCAGTCCACCACTCCAAGCTCGGTAGAATATTCCATAGTGTTTCGTTTGGCGGAACAATATCTGATTCGCGCTGAAGCTAGAGCCTATCAGGGTGATCTGATTGGTGCGAAGGAGGATTTGAATCTCATACGAACCACTGCTGGTCTCCGTAACACCACTGCCGTGACTGCCGAGGAAATTAGAGCCGATATTCTCAATCAGAGGCGGTTTGAGCTGTTTACTGAATTTGGGCAGCGTTTTTTTGATCTGAAACGAACCGGAAAACTTGACGAAACCCTTTCCGCTTCTAAGACTGGCTGGAATACCACCGATAGTTTGTGGCCATTGCCTGCCCTTGAATTGAACTCCAATCCGAATCTGAATCCACAAAATTCAGGATACTAAAATCATTATGAAATCGCCATGATTCCAAAACACAAAAAAAACATAAAGAATGGCGATACCATATTCCATTAAAAAATAAATATTATCTCCGTATGAAAGCAATGCTGATAGTAAGAAAAAAAAATGACTTCGAAATTTCGAGTTTGGCGATAGCAACCTTTTTTTTATTGCTGTGTTTCCCTCTATTTTGTCGGGGACAGCAAAATGAGCTGTTAAATGAAAACGACTATGGAAGATGGGGAACGCTCGAGGTAAAAGCCATTTCCGATCAGGGAAAATGGGCAAGTTATGCGATGCGTTACGAAAACCACAGTGATACTGTATTTGTGCAGAACACCGCTAAAAATAAAAGCTATGTTTTCCCAAAAGGAAATGACGGTCGTTTTGGAGGCGAACAACTCTTTGCTTTTCTAGCTTCTGATTTCAAACTAAAAGTAATGGAGCTACCCACAGGCAAAATTGCGGTGTATGATAATGTTAAGCGGTATGAGCTGGCAAAGGATGGGCAATATATAATCACCCTCAATAAAGGATACGGTGAAAAATGCCTGATGCAGATCCGCAACTCTAACGGGAAGGTAATTGACAGTATCGAGGGTATCTCTGAATATGCTTTAAATGCAGATAAGGATGCAATTATGTATGCTTCGAGTCAAAAGGATTATAGCGAGCTAGGGATTATTCATTTTGCCCACTATTCACATACTGCTGTTTCAAAAGTAAATGGCAGTCGCTTTTTTAACCTGATGTGGGATAAGGACTCTAAATCGGTGGCTTTTTTACGGGAAACAGATTCAGCTAATAAGGCAATTACAGTGAATTATTATAAAATTGCTGGTAAAAAACTATTTATGTTGGATTATGCTTCTAAAATGGGCTCAAAGAATATGGAAGTTTTTAAAGAGACAAGATTCTCAATTTCAGATGATGGCAAAAAAGTATTTTTTATGATAGCCAAAAAGAAGGATCTTAATGTGGAAAACCCGAATATTCCCGAAATTTGGCATGGGTCCGACAAATGGCTTTACGCAGACAGACAAAGACAACAGGCTGAGGGTGATATTCCAAAAGTGGCGCTCTGGTATCCTGATACGGGTTTATGTTTACAGGTCAGCGATGACGAGATGCCGTCCATTATGCTGAGCGGACAACAGGAGTACGCTGTTTTATACAATAAATTTTCCTATGGCCTGCAATCCAAGTATTATGAGGAAGCGGATTTTTACCTAACCGATCTAAAGAATGGTTCAAAAGAGCTGATACTGAAAAAGCAATCTGTTGACCCCAACCAGATGGGATTTGATCCCTTCAGCAACAAAATACTATATTACCGTGAAAAGAATTGGTGGGTTTATGATCCTGTGGCAAAAACACATACTAACCTGACCCAAAAAGTGGTAACTCGTTGGGATAACTATAATACTGCAGATGCTCCCCATCAATTTGGGGTCTATGGCAATCCAGGCTGTACCAAAGATGGGAAGAATATTTTATTGTATGATGCCAATGATATCTGGCTAGTGGCTATCGATGGTTCTTCTTGTAAGCGATTAACCAGAGGATACGAGAAAAACCTAGTTTACAGGATAACTCCCATTGAATATGACTGGCGATCACAGAGTAACTATGATGGAAGGAAACCCACCATTTTTGATCTATCCAAAGACTTACTGCTCGAAGCCACCAATAGAGAAAACTGGTCAACGGGATATTTTGTTTACAATGATAAATCGAAAGAACACCCCCTAGTATATGAAGCCAGTAAAATAGATGAAATCCGCAAGAGTAAAAACAGTGCTTATATCTTCCAGACTCAAACTTTCAATCAGTCGCCACGATTGGAATTCAGGCGGAAAAACCAGACCGCTTCCAAAATTTTATTTCAGTCCAACAAACAGCAAAAAAAGTATTCTTTTGGAAAATCAGAATTGCTTTATTACAGCAATACAAAAGACCAAAAATTAAAAGCGGCGCTGTTCTATCCTGCCCATTATAACCCAATAAAAAAATATCCAATGATAGTGCATATCTATGATGTAATGTCTGATGAACTTCATCAGTATGTTAATCCCAGCTTCTTGAATCGGGAGGGTTTTAATGTAACCAATTATACGCTCAATGGTTATTTTGTGCTGATGCCCGATATCATCTACCAGATGGGTAATCCTGGAAGTTCGGCTGTTGATTGTGTAACAGCCGGAGTCAATGCAGTTATTGGTAAAGGCATGGTGGATAAAGATAAGATCGGTTTGTACGGGCATTCCTTCGGGGGTTATGAGACCAATTTTCTTGTTTCACAGACCAATATTTTTGCAGCAGCGGTTTCAGGAGCTGGTGTGAGCGACATTATATCCTATTACTTTAATATAAGTAGCAATGGCTATTTTCAATCAGATATGTGGCGATTTGAAAACCAGCAGTTTCGCATTGGAAAATCACTATACGATGATAAAGAAGCATATATCAGAAATTCTCCAATTATGTATGCTGAAAACATAAATACTCCGCTTCTTTTATGGACAGGAAAAAATGATAGGATTGTGCCTTGGAATCAGAGTATTACTTATTATCTGGCGCTTCGAAAATTGGGAGTTGCAACCCAGATGCTCGTTTATCCCGACGAAGACCATTCACTGGAGAATGCAGACAATCAGAAGGATCTTAGTAAACGAATGATGGAATGGTTTGATTACTGGCTGAAAGGGGAATCGCAAACTGAATCTAGAGAAACTTCAGCTCATAAGAAATAAGCATAAAAAATAATGCAGTTTCCTTTTAAGAAACTGCATTACTTTTCATTTAGAAAATGATTTTACTAATTGCGGTGCAATTGCTGATTACAGGAAGTTTCACTTCCACCATAGGCTGTAAAGCCACCACTGAGACAGGCAGGGCCGGCACCTGGGCTACAGTCCACGTTCTTCACTTCCTGACAGTTGTCAACTGGTGGATTGTGAATGTAAGCTGTAATCAAAACATCTGTTTTGCTTACATCCGAAGTATTGGTACTCACCGCACCAGCACTGGCCAGAGCAAATGCTGCAATTGGCAGCACAAACGCTCTTAAAATGGTTGTTTTCATAATATTAAAATTTAAATTAATAGAATTTGATCTACTCTTTTCTACAGGTTTTCGATCGTTACTCCTGCTACCGGCCGGTATCTTTCAATAATATTTCATATACTGTACTAAATTTTGGATTGGATTCTTTTCCCGTATCCGTATTTGAGCATATAATGTCCTGAAAGGATATACATCGCTGAATCTCCAGCGAAAAAGTTTTTCATTCGCCCAGCTTCATCATCATACACGTAAAAACTCAAAAGATAAGTCTGTTTTGACAAATCATAAACGTCAACTACAGAAGCATACTTCCACACATCAATCTCTTCATATTTGCCTCGTAACAGGGAATTAACAAAAAGTAAGTTACCCCGTACTGTTGTGTGACGATTAACCATATATGGTGGTGCTGCCAATTTTATGTCCCCGGACTGCTTTATTTTTACCACTTCCAATTTTGCTTTAGTAGTAGTGTCAATGGTATTGGCACGATGCTCAACGGTTAGGTTTTCCTTTGTAATAATATATTGGTTGCGATAGTAGTAAGTGTAAATCAGTTTATGCAATGTGGCGCTATATTGTAGTGTACCATCGGTATCAAAAATTCCTTCCATCTGTTTTTGCAACACCTGTGGATTGTATTTGATTTTTGGATTCTCATAGTTGTTGGCAATCCCCAGAATATTTTCTCCTGTCGGAGGTTTTTGGGTTCGAAAAGCCAGCTGCTTATCATTGATAAAGACTATATCTGAAAAATAGAATTGTTTTTCCATCATTACTTTGGCTTTCCAGTGAGAAATCAAACCTCTGTAAATTACGGGCACCGTCCCATCAATTACATAGAAATACGGAGCATTAACCCGAACTTCAACTGCCTTAAAATTAAAATTCTCACGGTCCAATTGGATGGTGTATTTTTTTTTGCTTTTTAAATCGGAATCAATTTCAAGAATTTGAAGCGGAGCCAAACGATTGGCTAAATAAATTTTATTTTTATCAGTACCAGCAACATAATAAGATGTATTTCTTAAATCAATGCTGCCTACTTTGGCCGCTGTCGCTTGTGGAAAGCGTCTAATAAAAGGGTTTTCCTTTTGCATGATGTCTTCCGAGAAAAGAAATAATCCTGTAATGACCAAAACACTTCCTAAAACTAATAAGGATAGTCGAATCAGAATGCGGTTATTTATGGATCGCAATAAAATGGCGAATATTGCCAAAAACAGGAATGCCAGATTAAAAATAAGATGTTCTTTCCATCCTAACTTTTCCAAAATACCACCGCATGAACAGGGAATAAAATAACTGAAGTGCAGTATGATAACTATATAAGCTGTAAACATACTCATCAAGGCAACTGCTGTCCATAAAGCAAAATATCTAAATCTGTGAATGCTTAGTAAAACAGCAATAATCAATTCTATAGCAATTACAGCAATTGAGACAAAACCTGCAAAAGGACTTAAAAGTGGAGACTGTCCCAACTGAGATTGAAAGTTTTCAAAATCCAATAGTTTGCTGACTGCTGCATATACAAAAAGTATAATATAGAGCAAACAAGTAAACTCTAAAAAAAAGTTCTGTATTTTGATATTGAATCTCATGGCTTCATAGATTTTAGTTCTACAAAGCAAAATTCTGAATTCAAAAGCCAAAACACTTGTCTTATTGGAAGCAAAACTTGGTCAAAACGGATAAAGTTTGAAAAACTAAAATTTAACCTTCTGATGATGAGGTAAAACCGGTTTCATTTCGCTTTATTTCATATGGAGAAAAACCAAATCGTTTTTTAAAGGATTTTGAAAAATTGGGATAATCGTTAAAGCCATTCATCACTGATATATTTTTCAAGGGTATCGTAGTGTGTTCAATCATAAAATAAGCTCTTTTCAAACGCTCATCATTATAAAACTGGTAAATACTGGTCTTAAAAAAATGACGAAAACCATCTTTTAATTTATGTTCATTGGTTCCAAATTCACAAGAAAGCACTTTTAATGATGGAAGCGGTTCTTCAAGATGTGCTAATATATAGTCATAAAGTTTTTGAATCAAGAGAGCATCTTCCTTTCGAGTTTTATTATGCTTCTCGTTTTCATTTCTATACATTAAAGGATAATAGGAATCTTGACGGGGAGGAGTAACAAGATTTAATATAATTTCAGAACTATTAACTAACCTTCCAATAGTACAGGAAACAGAAACAGGTAAATGTTCTTTAGGTGTGAAATCTAATGCAATGGTTGCAGGCAAAGAAACATTTGTATCAAGTACGTCTTGCAGTTGTTCAGAAGAAGCTGTAGTAATAATGCCAGGCAAAGGCAGGTCAATCAGCTCAGATTCCGAATAACCTAAAAAATAAGCAATTTCAGGGGTAAAACTTTTGATATAAAAAGAGGCATCCAAAATAAATGTACTTTGAGCTATAAATTGAAGTGTCCTATGGTTATTAACGTAGCCGACTTGAAAAATGGATTCTTTCATTTCTTCGGCAACCATATTGATTAAAACAACAAGTGTTTCCAATTTGTCATCATAGGAGCTTAAAGGAATGCTGCTGTTAAAATTGCCACGTGCCATTTCAAATAACATTTGATGAATCGTAACAATACGGTCTTCATTGTAGGCTTTCATAAAATTCAATTCTTAATTTTTCTTTCTAAAAACTAAATAAATCTTTTCAGATAAACTAAAGCATCTTCTTCTTTAGTGAAAATTTGAGTAGGTACACTGGGCTTACTAATCTCTACATAAAAAGTACTAATTGTTAATAATACTTTCTCGTGTACCAGCAGACCAACTGCATGTGTCAATATAGAGCCAGATTGTGCCAAGTGATCTCTTCCTGCTTTCTCAGTAGCAATAACACCTCGGATATCACATAGAACAGGATAAGATCTTTCGTTTTGAAAATGAATTCTATCGGCTACAACACACTGGGCTACCTTCAGATCAATAATTGTATTGGGTTTGTATTCAAAAAAAAGAATACCGTCGGTTAACCAAAACCGGGCAAAATCATTTTCATAAAGATCATGGGCTGCAATCATGTTCTATGAATTAAAGTCTTACAATTAGACAAAAATATGAACATTTATTAACAAGCGCTTGTTAATTTGGGAATATTTGTTGCTTTTTGTAGTATTTGTTGTTGATTCGGGAATTTGACTTGTCAATTTGGGAGTATTGAGGAAGTACATGAAATAACTTTCATTTTTTATAATGACTTTTATAGAACTTTTATTTAATAACCTCCTAAAGAAAACTAACCAATGGTAAAAATCAAACACAATAACTTCATAGATACAGTGGATGAAGTTTTATCAGGAGCAAAAAAAGAAGGTGTATTGCATTTATATGCTGAAGACAAAGTTTTAACAGGCAGGACAATCCAGATTAAGGGAAAGGAAATGTTTCATTTCGGAACAACTGGATATTTGGGACTTGAACAAGATGGCAGACTTAAAGATGCCGCTATTCAAGCCATACGTAATTATGGTACACAATTCCCACTTTCAAAATCATATATTTCACATCCATTATACAGCGAACTGGAAAGCAAAATTGAACAGATGTACGCTATCCCGCCTATTATAACCAAGAACAGCACATTGGGTCATTTAGCAGTTATTCCAACACTTATTAGAGACGAAGATGCTGTAATAATGGATCATCAGGTGCATTGGAGTGTTCAAAATGCCTGCCAGCTTTTAAAACTGCGGGGAATTCCTGTCGAAATGATCAGGCATAGCAATTTGGAAATGTTAGAAGATAAAATCAGACAACTAACCTCAAAATGCAATAAAATCTGGTACATGGCAGATGGCGTATATTCCATGTTTGGTGACTATGCACCAATTCCAGAATTATTGACTTTAACTCAAAAATATTCTCAGTTTAATCTCTATTTTGATGATGTTCACGGTATGAGTTGGAAAGGTAAAAACGGAACTGGTTTTGTTTTTGATGCGATTAAAGAATTACCCGAAAATTGCATTGTGGTAAGCACACTAAGCAAAACCTTTGGAGCCAGTGGAGCAACATTATTTTGCAAGAATCAAAAACTGCGGGAAAAAATCAAAAATTTTGGTGGACCGTTAACTTTTTCCGCTCAGTTAGAACCTGCTTCAGTGGCCGCTGCAATTGCATCTGCAGACATTCATTTGTCTCCAGAAATAGAATGGAGACAAAAAGATTTAGCTGATAAAATTGGCTATTTTAATCAATTGTTGTCTTTAGGAAACCTTCCAATAATTTCAAAAAACGATTCACCAGTTTTCTTTCTGGGAATGGGTACACCCGCAACGGCATATAATTTTGTTCAACGATTATTCAATGAAGGGTTTTTCTTGAATTTGGGAATTTATCCCGCTGTCCCAATTAAGAATACGGGAATAAGAATAACGTTATCCAGTCACAATCAGCAACAGGACATTACTGCCTTAGCCGAAGCGATGGAATTTCATTTTTCTAAAGCTTTGGAAGAAACTGATAACAGCGAAAACAAAATCAGACGTGCTTTTGGAATAGACAGTAGAAAAGCAGAAAAGATTTCAGAATCAAAAAGAGAAGACCTTTATAGCGAAGAAAAAAGCACTATTCAGGAAATCGAAAAATCAGAATGGAATCAATACATGGGTAAGCAAAATATTTTTGATTGGGAGGGACTGGTTTATTTAGAGAACACATTCAGCCAGCACCCTGACCCAACAAATCAATGGGATTTTTACTATTACACTATAAAGGACAATGAAGGTAATATAATACTAATGACCTTTTTTACCTACGGTCTTTGGAAAGACGATATGCTGGCAACCGAGTCTGTCTCCATCCATTTGGAAGAAATAAGAAAAACCAATCCTTTATACCTCACCTCAAAAGTATTGAGTATGGGGTCCCTATTTACAGAAGGACGGCACTGTTTCATTAATCATGAACATCCTTTAGCCGAAAAAGCATTAAAAATATTATTAGATAAAGTAGAAGAAAAATATAATGAACTAGATGCTGATATGTTGGTGTTAAGGGATTTTGAAGAAGATAATAAATACAATAAAGCGATACTGGATCAAGGGTATTTCAAAATAGACATGCCGGAATCTTGTGTAATTGAAAATCAAAGTTGGCGAACATATGAAGAATTTACAAAAACATTGTCTTCTCGTTCCCGTAAACATTTCAATAAAGAGATAGAGCCTTATGAAAAGTGTTATGATGTTGTCATAAAAGACAAATTGAACAAATCAGAAATAGTACGAGCATACCAACTCTACAACAATGTAAAAGATAATAATTACGCTATTAATACATTTAGATACACCCAAGAGATTTTTGAAAATATGAATGAATGCCCCAACTGGGAATTTATCGTTTTAACACTGAAAACAGAAACAGAAAATCCATTTGTAGGAGTTATGTTTTGCTACAAAAATAACAATCACACTTATGTCCCGGAATTAATAGGCATGGATTATAAATGGGCGAAAGAGTACCAACTCTATAGGCAATTGTTATTTCAAACTATAAAAAGAGCAAATTCACTTCAGTTTCAAAAAATAGACTTTGGAGTGTCAGCCTCTTTTGAAAAAAGAAAATTAGGAGCCCAAATAATTTCAAAGGTTGCCTATGTTCAGGCAAGAGACAATTACGCAATGGAACTAATGAATACTTTGCAAAACGATTACAAATCAATTGCAAAAGAATGAAAGTATATTGATAACTAAATATATAAAAAAATGTTTAAAAAATCGATTGAATCATTTAATGCTGTCTGCAATGAAATTTTAGAAGCAAATGAAACTATGCAAAATAAGGCTTGCAATGGAATTGTATTGTGTAATAAAACATTAACGAACTTAAAAGAGATAGTGGATAAAAATGATTTAAACACTGTTCCGGAGGAGATTGATTTTTTCAAAAATATCAAACCCGTTCCAATGAGTTTATTGATTTATTTTACCGAAGTACGTTCCTGCGAACTAAGAATGCCAAAGGCGGGTAACTCCTATAAAGTCGAATTCTTCCAAAAAGAATTGCGAAAAATCAATAAGTTTTTTTATAGAAATGCCGATTTTGTACATTATATGGAACAAGGATACTGTTACTTAGACCATCAATTCTTTACAAGAAATCATCGGGATAATTTTCCTTTCACACCTATGACTGATTATTATCAATTTCCGGAATTTTCAACATCGCAAGACATGCTTTGGGCAAAAGTAAAAGCGATGTACCGATTCATTCATTACATTCGACAAGCTCTAAAAAGGCTTAAAGTGGATGACTCCGAAATTTTTGAAGAAAAAAAGCACAAAGTAATAGTATGGACAGGACCAAAAACAGCTTTAACAGAATTGATTTATGCTTTGTTTTCTAATGGAGCAATCAATCATGGTGCTGCAGATATTAATACGATAACAGCATCCTTTGAAGATTTTTTCAATATCAAACTAGATAACATTTATAAAACCTATACCGAAATCAAAGCCCGCAAAAGCAGTAAGACAAAATTTCTGGAAGAATTAACCTTAAACCTACAGCAAAAAATGTCCAGAGAAGACCAGGAGTAAAATCGTAACTACGAAGACCTACAAGCAGTAGATCCACATTTAAGAGGATTTACTGCTTTTTTTTATACTAGAATCAATCAAATAATAATTCTTAGAAAAAATTAAGGTTTTGCGAATTTTAAATGTTAATTTTTTTCGTACTACGAAGGCTGTTGGGATAAACCCCATAATTACCGCTAAATAGACCAACTAATATCAATCTAAAACAGAAAGCATAAGCGCATTCATTTTTTAGAGAATTATTTTCCAGTAAAACCAAGGCTTCAAGAATTTTAAATGTTAAATTTTTTCGGTACTACGAATGCCATTGGGATAAAATCCAACAAAAGCAACTGAATTTTGTAAAAGCATATTAAACAGTATCTCTATCTGGAAGAATTGCTACATACTGCGTATTGAACCTAAAATATTGATTATGAATGTTGACAGAATAGAATTTATGGCTTGGATGGAGCGAATAATGGAGCGGTTCGATATCCTTATGGAAATAGTAAACAGAGATAAAAATCAACTTGCTGTTATTGATGGAGAAGAGTTGTTAGATAATCAAGATATTTTGCAGATGCTGAAGATAAGCGCGAGATCCTTACAGCGTTACCGTTCTTCTGGCAAATTGCCCTATTACACAATTAGTGGAAAAATTTATTATAAGCTCTCAGATGTTCATCAGTTCGTCAGAGAAAGCTTTACTGTTTCCATGCCCAAAATCAAAAGCCAACGGGTGACTAATAGCGCCAACTGATGCTAGTTAGCACAAAAAAGTGAAAGCCTCTTCTAATTTCGATGTCAAACTTAAAAATTTCAAATTATGAGCGAACAAACTTTAGATAAACCGCAATCTCCCGAACAATTATCCGAGATATTACTGGTGCTGGATAAAGAGAAAAAGAAAATTCAGGCTGTAAAGGGAATCGATGAAAATGGCAAGATGGAAACCGTTGACCCTACAAAGAAGAACCAAAACCAGTTTATGCGGGTTGATAAGCAGGGTGATTTCTTTTCCAACTTCTTCTCTAATTTCTTCAGCCAGTTGAAGAACCCTACCAATTTTTCGTTCTTCAAAGTCCCTGTACCATTGGCTATTAATATGGCAAAAGAAATGCAAAAACAGGTAGATCATCCAACATTTGAAGGAGAACAACTAATGAAGCAACACGAAGTGAAAACGGAACTAGTTCAAAATAATAAACAAGAAAATAAAAATAGTATGAAAACAACACAGACAACATCAGAGACAGGTGAATACCGCTACAAACCAGAACAGATTGACTGGGAAACAATGAACAATTTCGGACTGAATAAAGAAAAACTCGAAAAGATGAACCTCCTTGATCCTTTATTGAGAGGTTTTAAAACTAATGAGCTTGTACCAGTAAGCCTTAATCTCGGCACTGCCGTTACCCGTATGGATGCACGGCTGTCTCTGCAACAAAATGATGAAGGGGCGGTTGTGGTTGCAATTCATGGTATCCGCAAAGAACCTAATCTGAATTTTGCTTTTTTTGGTCATGAGTTCAGTAAGGAAGATAAAGAGAATCTGCTCCAGACAGGCAATATGGGCCGTGTGGTCAATCTAACCAATCCAAAAACGAATGAGACCATTCCGTCTATTGTCAGTGTGGATAGGCTCACCAATGAGCTTGTTGCACTGCGAACAGACAAAATCAAAATCCCTGATGAGATTAAAGGCGTGAAACTAGATGATGTACAAAAGCAAATTCTAATAGAGGGTAAGCCACTTTATATTGAAGGAATGACTTCCAAAAAAGGAACTGCGTTTGATGCAACTGTACAATTCAATGCTGATAAACGTTTTGTAGAGTTTCTGTTTGACAGGGGTAACTCCAATAAGCAGACGCAAGGTAATCAGCAAGCCCAATCGCAGGAAGCTCCGAAAACCTTTAGGGACAAAGAGCTGGATAAGGAGCAATATCAGAAATTCAAAGACGGACAAACTGTTTATGTCAGTGGATTGGTAGATAAGAAAGGTAAGGAATATAATGGTTACATCACCTTTAACAAGGAAACCAATAAAACAGATTTCTCTTTTCAAAATCCGAATAAGGTTAAAGAACAGGCGAAGCCTACTGAAGCTCATAAAACACAAACAGAAGTTAATTCAGAAGGTAAAACCAATGAAGCAACAAAGAATATCAAAGAGCCTTTAAAATCAGGCCAAAAAAATCCCGACAGCAAGGAACAGCAGGAACAACAGGAAGCTGCTCAAGAACCTGCCAAATCCAAAGGACGTAAAATGTAATGTGTGATGAAAGTAGTTATTGCAGAAAAACCAAGTGTAGCAAGAGAAATAGCCGTCTTGTTAGGAGCCACCGAAAAGAATGATGGTTACCTGAAAGGCAATGGCTACTTTGTTACTTGGGCTTTTGGACATTTAGTAGGATTGGGTATGCCGGAAGATTATGGCATTTCTGGATTTCAGAAATTATTTCTGCCAATACTGCCCAATCCCTTTTTATTAACCGTTCGCAAGACAAAAAAAGACAAGGGCTATACGGCAGATACAGGAGCATTAAAGCAACTGAAAATAATTGAACAGCTCATTGGCCGTAGTGAAAAGATTATTGTAGCAACTGATTCTGGACGTGAGGGTGAACTGATATTTCGTTACATCTATGAATATCTGAAATGCAACAAACCGTTTGAACGCCTTTGGATTAGTTCGCTAACCGAAAAGGCAATCAAGCAGGGTTTTGACAACCTGAAATCTGGCAGCGATTTTGACGGATTATATGAGGCAGCGCAGGGTAGGAGCAGAGCTGACTGGCTAGTGGGTATCAATGCTTCGCAGGCATTGAGTATTGCCGCAGGAAACGGCAACTATTCGCTCGGAAGAGTGCAGACACCTACACTGGTTTTGATATGTAAGCGTTATCAGGAAAACAGAAATTTTTCGGTGCAGCAATACTGGCAGATACAGTTGTCCCATACAAAAGAGTTCACAGACTTTAAAAGCCTTTCCAAAAACAAATGGGAAGATAAAAAGCAGGCGGAAGATATATTAAAGTCAATCGAAAGAAATGGCAATACAGTTACGGTTACGGTTGTAGAAACCAAAAACGTGACGGAACAGCCGCCTTTGCTGTTTGACCTGACGGGTTTGCAAAAGGAAGCTAATAAAAAATTGAACCTGACAGCTGAAGAAACCCTGAACATTGCCAAAAGCTTGTATGAAAAGAAATTTATTACTTACCCGCGTACCGGAAGTAAATACATTCCAGAAGATATGTGGGGAGAGATTCCTAACCTTATCAGAGCTTTGCAGAATATGGGAGCTTTCAAGCAAGCGGTAACCAAACTGAAATGGGGACATTTCAATAAACGTATTGTAAATGATCTTCGTGTTACCGATCATCATGGTCTGCTGATTACGGACAAAATCCCTTCGGCTTTATCGGCAAGGGAAAATGCAGTTTACAATATGATTGCCTTTCGATTGCTGGAAGCTACCTCCCAAGCCTGTACTAAAGAAATAACCGATATTACTTTACAGGCTCTACATTATGATTTTGTATTGAAAGGCTGTAAGATATTGGAATCAGGTTGGCGTTACATTAAAGGCAGTTTTTCAGATGATGATGTCGAACTTCTGCAGGAATTACCCAAACTGAAAAAAGATGATGAACTCAAAATTAAACATGCCTCGGTCCTGGAGAAGAAAACCAAACCACCCGTGCTTTATACCGAAGCAGGACTTTTATCAGCTATGGAAACTGCCGGAAAGGAAATAGAGAACGAGGAAGAGCGTAAGGCATTAAAAAGCATAGGTATCGGTACACCCGCTACTAGGGCTGCCATCATTGAAACCTTGTTTACCCGTAATTATATCCAAAGGGAATTGAAAACCCTTATACCTACCGCAAAGGGATTGCAGGTGTACGAACTGATCAAAGATAAGAAAATAGCCGATGTAGCGATGACCGCAGAGTGGGAACTAGCTTTATTAAAAATTGAAAATAACGAAAGTAATGCGGAAGCTTTCCAAAAAGAAATGGAAGCCTACGCAACATCCATTACCAATGAATTATTGGAAACGTCCATTGCTAAAGAAAATCTGCCCAAGCTTGTTTGTCCTAAATGTAAAAAACAGCATCTCATTATTAGGGACAAAATTGTCAAATGCCTTGATGAGGTCTGCAACTGGGTACAATTCAGAAATGTATGTGGTGTGCAAATCAGTATAGCCGATATAGAATGCCTTGTCAACAAAGGAAAAACTTCTCTCATTAAAGGAATGAAAAGCAAAGCCGGAAAGAAATTCGATGCTTATATCGTATTAAATGAGAAAGCCGAAAGCTCTTTTGAATTTGAAAAATCTAAATTTCTGAAGAAATAATGAGTGATTCTATCATTACCCGTCAGGAAATTGAGAATCGAATTTATACTATAAGAGGGCAACAGGTTATGCTCGACAACGATCTCGCAATGATTTATCAGGTAGAAACCAAAGTCTTCAATCAGGCGGTAAAGCGTAATATAGACCGCTTTCCTGAATCCTTTTGTTTTCAATTGACACAGGATGAATTTGACGCAATTAACTTGAGGTCACAATTTGTGACCTCAAGTTTTAATTATGAGAGATGCGCTATATTCCTTATGCTTTCAGCAATACTCGACAGCGATGTTGCCGTAAAAACAAGCATTGAGATAATGAAATGCCTTTGAGGAAATATAAACGTATAGGACAACGATTTTAGAGTTTTGCTCTTAATTTGCTTAATATTGAGTTGGTCATTCCTAAATAAGGGGCGACAGTTTTGCTTGAAATTCTATCAAGAGTTTAGATTCGTGATCCATTATCCATTTTAATCGGTCGATGGTCTTCATACCAAGAAACATATAAGTCCTCATTTGAGAATGGTATAGATGCAAATTTGATGAATTGGTAGTATTTTTAGCAAATTCTTGAAATTCAGGAACTATTTTAAAGAAGTCTGATCTTTCTATTATAAATAATTCTGATGGTTGGGCTGCCAGAAAAGAGCAGTCTGAAAGCTTCATAATAAATACTAACTATTTTCCAATACAATCAGGACACAATCCTGATAGTGTAAAATTGACTTCTTTTATTAAATAATTATCCGGAATTTTATACGACGGTTCAACCGAATCCAAGCAAGTTACCGAAAGGCATTTTTCGCAACTAAAATGTACGTGATTATGCGTATGCTGATGATTGTCGTGATTATGATGGCAACTCGCGTATTTTACCGTACCGTCTGGAGTAGCAATTTTATGAATCACATCTTCGTTGACCAATCGGTCTAAAACTCTGTAAATAGTAACTCTATCACATAAATCGCCTATTAATTTTTGAATTTCTATGTGCGATAACGCCACATCAGAATGTGTTATTAACTCTAAAATAGCTGTTTTAGAAGCCGTATTTCTAGTTGTTTTCATTTTTTAAAAAAATAATAACGCAACTTTGTTGCGTTTATTAAAATACAAGTATATTTGCAACATAATTGCATTAAACAAATATACACGAAAATGAAGAAACAATCAATAGTAGTTTTAGATATTTTAGGAATTTCGAGTGCGGGTTTATGTCTAATTCACTGCTTGGTTTTTCCAATTTTAAGCATTATTCCATTTGGATTTTCAGACACGCATTGGATAGATATTTTTTTTGCCTGCATTGGAATGTTTGTGGTTTCGAAAATAGTGATGAGCAAAACTTCTAAAAAAGTCAAACTCATTCTTGCCTCGTCCATAATCATAATAATAATTGGGGTTGTTTTAGAAATCATTTGGAAAATCAACACACAAATGATTCTAATTGGCGGTATCGGAATGATATTCGGACATCTTTTGAATTATAAATCACATTCAAAATCACGGTTTAATGGAGCAAACTAAAAAAATAAAGGTGTATATCCTAACCGGATTTTTAGGCTCGGGCAAAACAACGGTATTGAATAATTTATTATCTCAATTTGTTACCGAAAAAAACGTAGTTATAGAAAACGAATTTGGCAAAATAAACATTGATGCCACGCTTGTAAACGGAACATTCGATTCTGTTTATGAACTTACCAATGGCTGTATTTGCTGTTCCATAAACAACCAATTGCTTGAGGTTTTAACCCGCATTCACACATTAAAAAACCAACCCGACAATTTGTTTATAGAAACCACCGGTATTACCGATGCTGGAGAGATTGCAGCCAATTTTGTCTCGTTTTTTGTGGCAGAAGCTTTTGATTTGAAGAAAATTATAACCCTAGTCGATGCAGAGAACATCCTTTTTTATAAAGACAATAATCCCGAAGTGCAAAAACAAATTGTTGCTGCCGATGTTGTTGTCATCAATAAATCAGAACGGGTTGCAACCGAAGTTTTAACTCAAATAAAAGAATTTATATCCTCTATAAATCCGTATTCTAGTATTGTTTTATCTAATGATGGCTCGTTAGACCGAACGATTTTAGCAACTGAAAATAGCCAAAAAGCAGTTGCACCAAATACTCTTTACAAGTCTGAAAGTGTGCATAAAATAAAAACCATACTCTATGAAACGGATGATTTTTTTGATGTGCTGAAACTAAAATACGAGCTTTTTAAAAATATGTATCTCTATTACCATCAGATTTATAGAATAAAAGGCTATGTGCTAACGCCTGACAATGAAGTGGCCTTGGTACAAACTACAGGCAAATCGGTAGTGATTGAATTATCAAAAAACCAAACCATTTCAAAAAGTCAATTGGTTTTTATTGGAAAAGAACTGGAATTAAAAACCATCGAACGCCTACTCAAAAGTGCTATTGTTAAAAATAAAAAACTTCAATTGCTATAAAAATGGAAAAGATAAAAATTGGAATCCTTACCGTTTCTGACCGAGCCAGTCAAGGAATTTATGAGGATTTGTCTGGACAAGAAATTAGAAAAGTAATTGACCAATACACCAACAATAGGTGTGATTTTGTCTATTTGATAATTCCTGATGAAGAAGCATTAATTCTCGAAAAATTAATCAATTTATCGGATGTTGAACATTGTAGCCTGATTTTTACCACGGGTGGAACAGGCCCAGCATTTCGAGATGTAACACCCGAAGCTACCGAAAAAGCCTGCCAAAAAATGCTCCCCGGTTTTGGAGAATTAATGCGAACAGAAAGTCTAAAACAAGTTCCCACCGCCATATTATCCAGACAAACAGCTGGAATCAGGAATCAAACCTTAATCGTGAATCTTCCCGGAAAGCCCAGTGCCATTGAACCTTGCTTGAAAGCCATTTTTCCAGCCATACCCTATTGTGTCGATTTGCTCGAAGGCCCATTTATGATTTGCAACCCAGAAACTATTCAAATTTTTAGACCTAAATAGATAGGAAGGATAAAAAATTGAAATTCATTGCCTATTCTTTTAATTAAACTATCTCGGAAGGATTCACAATGGTAGTGGTGAATCAAAACAAAAATTATAGGAGTTAATACATGCAAAAATATTTGAAATCTGTGGCAAAAAAAATTAAAAAAAAACTTTGATGAGTTAAATCTATTGACAATTGAAAATTATAATCTATAAAAACCCATTCTAAATGATTTTAAGCGGAAAAGAAATAGAAAAAAAACTCGGAACAGATATTTCGATTGAACCATTCGATGCCAAACAGCTCAATCCCAATAGTTATAATTTGAGATTGCACGATGAATTATTGGTCTATGACAATACAATTTTGGATATGAAAACGGAGCATAAAACAGCGATGATTCGCATTCCAAAGTCGGGCTTGTTGCTAGAACCCAATAAACTGTATCTGGGCAGAACCGTAGAATATACCAAAACCCAAAATTATGTGCCAATGCTAGAAGGCCGAAGCAGTATTGGCCGTTTAGGAATGTTTATTCACGTTACGGCAGGCTTTGGCGATGTGGGTTTTGAGGGCTATTGGACACTGGAAATCTTTGTCATTCAACCCTTGATTATTTACCCCAATATTGATGTTTGCCAAATTTATTACCACGCTATCGAAGGCGAATTTGAAACCTACACTAGCGGAAAATATCAAAAAAACAATAGCATTCAGCCGAGTTATTTATTTAAAGATTTTGAAAAATGAAAAATGAAAAGAAAGCCGACACACTTGGTGACAATCACATTGGCACCTCGGTAGAAACACCTTTGCGTAGCGACGCTTTTGATAAAACAGACGACCAAAAAATAGAAGCCATATCCTTTCATTATCAAAAAATAATGGAAGAATTAGGCTTGGATTTAACCGATGACAGCTTGAGCGGTACGCCTTATAGAGTGGCAAAAATGTATGTTAAAGAACTTTTTTCGGGATTAGACCCCAAAAACAAACCCAAAATTTCGGTTTTTGATAACAAATATGAGTACAACAAAATGCTCATTGAGAGTGATATTACTTTCAACTCTTCGTGCGAGCATCATTTTTTGCCTATGATTGGCAAGGCTCACATTGGGTATATTTCTTCGGGCAAAGTGATTGGGTTGTCAAAAATGAATCGGATTGTGCAATATTTTGGGCGAAGACCCCAAGTGCAAGAACGATTGACGATGCAAATTTTTAACGAACTGAAAACGGCTCTCCAAACCGATGATGTGATTGTGGTGGTCGAAGCCGAGCATTTGTGTGTTTCTACTCGTGGCGTAAACGATAAATCTAGCAAAACTACAACTATTGAATACGGCGGACAATTTGCCGATACCCAAATTCGAAATGATTTTTTTAAAATGATTTAAATGACACAAGAAGCCATAGCAATTCTTAAAGAAAACGAACTTAAAATTACCCAAAACAGATTGGATGTTTTGGCTATTTTTCTTGGTTCTGAAAAGGCTTTTAGCTTATTAGATTTAGAAAAAATATTGGATGAAAAACACGATCGCTCCAGCATTTTCAGGAGTTTGCAAACTTATACTGAAAAAGGAATTTTAGAAAAATTTTGCAACGCATCCGGCACATCCATTTATGTTTTCAACCATCATAAACCCGATTGCAATGGCAAATCACATTTTAAATGCAAGGATTGTGATAACGTAGTTTCGCTGCCCAATTTGCCCATAGAATACCTTCAATTATTGGGTAAAAACAAAATGGAAACGATGAATTTATTAATTGAAGGTACTTGCGAAAATTGTCAGAATAAAAACCCAAATACATTATGAATCAATTTGTATTAACCGAATATCCCAATGCCGAAACCGGCGAAATTGTTACGAATAAATACTTGGCTTTTTTAGAAAAAGAATACCAATCCGACCTCTCAAAAATGCTCTTTGCCACTTCGCTATGTTCCGATGATGTGAATGTTTCAACCGATTTTAGAAAAGTTTTGGCACGCCCTTTCACGATGGGTGGCTTGGGCGGTTTGCCGTATTCCGGACTTACCGGAATGGTCGCCTTTGCACACCACATTCCCGATGGTGGCGATGCATTTATTTTTTATGGTCCACATATTGGCATTTCGGATACTGGAGTACTTGGAGAAATGAGACGACCAGGACAACGCAAACTAACCAATAGTTGTGGTGCATTAATGCTTGGATTAGAACGATTACAACAACAAAATGAAGTTTATTTACCCATAAATTCGGAAATAGATTACCAACAAGCATTACTGGAACGAACCGTTATGTTCTATAAACAAAGAATTCTAGAGGCACAGAATCCCAAAAAAGAAATCACAGAAGTTTTCTACGAAGAAATTCATAGAAAAATACAATTGCTAGTCAAAATATCTAAAAAAGAGTTTTCGTGTAAACGTATTTTTTTATTGGGAGGCATCATCATTAACACTTCACCAGAATTTAATGATATGGTAGATGTTCGAAATTTTCAGGTTGTAAATACGAATGAATTAGAAGATGAACCTTTTGATATTTCTATTTTGGAAACACCCGCTTTTAAAGATTTATAATAAAATAAAAAATAGTTATGCAAAAAATAGCCTATCTAAATGCCGAAGAAATTCAACTACTGAAACAGTTTAATTCTAAAAATAAAATCGTTTCGGTTTTCTATTATTATTGGATAAACACATCAAATCCTGACGAACATTATAGTTTTATAGATGTGATTGAATTTGTTTTTGATGACAATTCTTCTTTAGTTTTTAAACTTAATGAGGATGATTCTGGAATTGCAATTACCAGCAAATTTGAATTTGAGAAATATAAAACCAGTTTGCAAACCGAATTTCTACGACAAATAAGGCTTCAAAAAGTGGAAGCTAGCACATTTGAAATTTGGAAATCTATATTGACTGATACCTTTCAGGAAATAACAGCCATTAGTGAAAAAGGTCAATTATTGAGTTCGACTTTCTGGATTGCCTTCAAAAACCAAAAAATAGAACTCCATTTTCATCCCGTAGAAGGATTGGTTGTGAGCGAATACGATGAAATTTTAGAATAAAACCTAACAAAAACAAGCAATGAAAACCACAATCTGCAGAGAAGCCCATTTTAATGCTTGCCACAGAATGCACAACCCCAATTGGTCTGACCAAAAAAATAAGGAAGTATTTGGGATATGCAACAACGCCAATTATCACGGACATAATTTTATACTTATTGTAAAAATCACTGGCGAAATCAATCCAGAAACTGGTTATGTAATGGATATGAAAGTTCTCGGAACGATTATAAAAGAGCAAATAGAAACTCGTTTTGACCATAAAAACCTCAACCTCGATTGTCCCGAATTTAAAGACAAAATAGCTTCTACCGAAAATTTTGCTTGGGTCATTTTTCGGATTTTAAAGCCATTGCTTCCACAGGAAAACAAACTAGCCATTACACTTTATGAAACGGATAAGAATTATGTAGAGGTTGGGGAGTAACAGAAATACGATTTTCATTTGACCAATAAGCTTTCCTTTAGCCTATCCGTAGAGATTTTTTATCTCCGCCATAACAAAAGTACTTTGGGTACTCCCTATGCTTTCAACTGATCCCAATTTATTAAACACAAAATCCTGATAATGCTTCATGTCTTTGACAGAAACTTTCATTAAAAAATCGTAATCGCCTGATATATTGTAACATTCCACAATTTCTTCTATTTTCATAATATCACTAACAAACTGATTTCCAATAGTACGATCGTGCTGTTTAAGTTTGATATTACAGAAAACAATGAATCCCCTGTTTAATTTTTCTGCATCAAGCAGTGCTATATATTTCTTAATATAACCATTGTTTTCCAATCTTTTAATTCGCTCAAAAACTGGCGATGCCGAAAGATTTACCATCTTTGCTAGTTCTTTTACCGTGAATTTAGAATTATCGTGAAGTATATTTAGTAATTGAAGATCAATATTGTCTATCTGCTCCATAGAATATTTTACTTAAAAAAGGTTGAATTAATTTATAAAAAAGAATAATAATCTTCAAATATACTGAAAAACAACACAAAAACCTTATTTTAATAAATTAGAAGATTTAGCAACCTGTAAAACTTATTTTTGCAGTACAAAAATCTAAAAAAAATAGCACATTGAAGAAGTTATTAGAAGTTTTAAGTAAAGTAGGTTTGGACGGTTTCCTGTTAATGATAGGCACTATGATTCTGCTGGCCTATTTTTTGCCGATGCCAGGCTTGATAAAAGAACCTGTTTCGCTGGAGGATATTGCCAATGTAGGCGTGTCGTTTATTTTCTTGTTTTATGGCTTGCGACTGAGTGTTGAGAAACTAAAATCCGGGCTTGCCAACTGGAAAATGCACATTGTCGTTCAGTTGACAACCTTTTTGTTTTTTCCGCTCATTGTTTTGGCATTTCGTCCCTTGTTCATCAACGCTGGCTTTGAGTTGCTTTGGTTGGGTGTTTTTTTTCTGGCAGCTTTACCATCCACAGTTTCCTCTTCTGTTGTTATGGTTTCTATCGCCAAGGGCAACATTCCTGCGGCTATTTTTAATGCGAGCATTTCAAGTTTGATTGGAGTTGTGGTTACGCCACTTTGGGTTGGGCTTTTCATAGCATCTGCAACAGGTCATTTTGATGTTACTGATGTTTTTTTTAAATTGATTTTTCAAGTCTTGTTGCCTGTAATTGTAGGCATCTGTCTTAATTCTCGTTTTGGTGCCATTGCCGAAAAATACAAGAAACAGCTCAAATATTTTGACCAAGGAGTTATTCTTACCATTATTTACACGTCTTTTTGTAAGTCATTTTCTGAACATCTTTTTGAAGGCTTCACCACACTTGAACTTGCTGGGCTTGCCACAGCAATGATGGTCTTGTTTTTTGCCGTATTTTTTTGCGTAGGACTACTGAGTCGATTGCTTGGTTTTTCAGATGAAGACCGCATTACGGTGTTATTTTGCGGATCCAAAAAGTCATTGGTACACGGAACGGTCATGTCAAAAGTACTCTTTCAGCACAGTACCATCACCGGCATCATATTATTGCCACTTATGCTTTACCATGCCTTGCAATTAATTGCCGCCAGCATCATCGCTCAGCGTATGGCTCGACGAAAAGAAGTATAATTTAGTTATGCTGTTTCTTTTCAGAGCTTAATTCTAAAAAGGACAGCCTTTTGTGAGTTACTGGTGAGGGATAGAAGTCAATGTCATTAAGTTAAGGGAAAAATTTAAAAAACAGCACGCAGATTCAGCAGATTCGGCAGATTTTTTCCTCATTTTTCTGCGTAAATCTGCAAAATCTGCGTGAAAATAAAAAGAGTAATTCCTTAACTTAATGACATTGGGATAGAAGTGGAGCTCTTTTTTTGCTGGGCATTTTTCTTGCCCAGAAAAAAAAAGCGGGAACGTATAGCCCGACCCGAGGCTTTTCTGCCGAGGGACACGCCCAAATCAAATGCTGTAAATTTTGGAACATAGCCTATTGGAACTACATCCCAAATTCTTTGCGTATGATTGCTGCACCAGCACTCAAAGCATTTAACTTACCTCTAGCTACGCTTCGAGATAACGGAGCCATACCACAGTTTGTAGAAGGATACAAATTTTCGATATTTACAAATTCAAGGGCTCTACGTAGGGTAGCGGCTACTTCTTCGGGTGTTTCAATAGTATTGGTTGCCACATCAATTGCACCAACCATAACTTTTTTACCACGTACGAGTTCAATTAAATCAAAAGGAACGCAAGAATTGTGGCATTCTAATGACACAATATCAATGTTAGATTTTTGAATTTCTGGGAAAATTTCTTCATATTGTCGCCACTCTGAACCCAATGTTTTTTTCCAATCAGTATTCGCTTGTATTCCATAGCCGTAACAAATATGTATAGCGGTTTCGCATTTTAAACCTTCGATGGCTCGTTCCAAAACTGCCATTCCCCAATCGTTTACTTCATTAAAAAACACATTAAATGCAGGTTCGTCAAACTGAATAATATCTACCCCAGCATCTTGAAGTTCTCTTGCTTCTTCGTTGAGCGCTTTTGCAAATTCCCATGCCAATTTTTCACGGCTTTTGTAATGGTCATCGTATAAGGTATCTACCATTGTCATCGGACCAGGCAATGCCCATTTTATAGGCTTATTAGTCTGTTTACGTAAAAATTTAGCATCATCAACAAAAACTGATTTTTGACGTGCAACTTCACCTACAACAACAGGAACACTCGCATCATAACGGTCACGAATTTTTACAATTTTACGGTTTTCAAAATCTACACCGCTTAAATGCTCGATAAAAGTAGTTACAAAATGCTGGCGTGTTTGTTCTCCATCACTAATTATATCTAGCCCTGCCAAGTGCTGTTCATGCAAAGAAATGCGCAAAGCATCTTCTTTGCCTTCTATTAACTGATCGCCTTCTAATTTCCAAGGTGACCAAAGTTTTTCGGGTGGTGCAAGCCAAGAAGGCTTGGGTAAACTGCCAACAATTGAGGTGGGTAATAAGTTTTTCATGTTTAAATTTTTTTTGAATTAATTAAAGGTTAAAATTGGCAGACCATTGTTCTAAAACACTTTTGTATGGGGTAATGAAATTCTCTTCGGCATATTTACCCTGTTCAACTGCCAATTGGCTACGCTCTTCTCGGTCATAAACCACGCGAGTCAGTGAATAATCTTCGTGTTTAAGACTAGGTTGATAGATTTTGCCAGCCACTGAATTTGCATTGTAAATTTCAGGGCGATAAATCTTCTGGAAAGTCTCCATGGTGCTGATGGAGCTGATTAGTCCAAGATCCGTATAATCAGTAAGTAAATCTCCAGAATGATAAAAAGCCATCGGTGCCACACTATTCTCAGGCATAAAAAAACGAACTTTTAAGCCCATTTTAGAAAAATATTCATCAGTGAGTGAATACGTATCCTGTAGATACTCAAAACCCAGAACCGGATGCTGATACGCAGTGCGAGTATATCTTTTGTTGCTCGATACACTTAAACAAATGATCGGTGACATCTTAAAATATTCTTTGTAAGTGGCTGAATTTACAAAGCATTTATAAAGTTTTCCGTGCAAGTCACCAAAATTTTCAGGAATAGAAAAATTAGATTTGTTTTTATTGTGTTCGATCAATAAAATACTGAAATCATAATCACGAACATAAGAAGAAAAATTATTTCCAGCAATACCTTCGATACGCTGGCTAGTCTTGTGGTCAAAAATATTCGTTTTTAAAACTTCAATCAACGGCAGATTGCTACTACCATTCTTATCATCAATACACATCGTTACTGTGATGATTTCAAGTTCTACAAGGTAACGATCCGCTTTTGGGTTATCCAAATGAGCCAATGCATTGAATCGATTGTTAATCATATTTATAGCATTACGCAAGTTTTTTTGGCGACTAGCTCCTCTAGCCAAGTTTGCAAAATTGGTTGTCACTCGCGTTTCACTTGAGGGGTGATAGTTTTCGTCTAAACAAGTGCTCTTTAGTGTAAATGCAAAATCATTCTTGACTGTATTCTGGGCGTTTTCAATATCTTGCTTTTCGTTTACTATTGTTTCTTCTTGTATGTTCGCTTTCATTTGATGATAATATTTAGTTTTTTTACCTTGCAAATTTCAAAATAAAAGATTAATTATTTTTGTTTTGATTAAAAATCAGATAATTGTTCCTTTTTTATTATTTTTTTAAGATTATTAATCTTTTTACAGATATAATAATAAAAAAAACAGATAATTATCCTTTAGAGAACGTAGATAGGATTGATTTGGAACATGGCGATTCTGCCATCTTTCGGTACATATTGAGATGTTATAAGCAGTACTATCGGTTTCGGGAAAACTTACCGATACCGAATGTGGATTGTTGTATTTTTTTAATTTTGATATAAAAACGCTGTCTATTCCGTTTGGTTTTAATTTTAGATTAGTTGTTTTTTTTTGCAATCAGATTAGGTAGTCTATCCTTTCTTTACCAACGCTAGCCATCCAATATTCTGCTTGGCTTACCCATTCAAAAGTCCACATTACACCTCTAAGCGTTCCGAAAATTACAATCCACGAAGTATAAAACTTAGATTTCATAACCGTCAGAAAGTGAGTAATAATCTTTTTTTTTGGTAGATACTTAGCCGAATATTTGCGAAATCTTATTAAACCTAATAAAGTTGACAAAATAAAAAATCAGAAAACTCAAAAATGGTACCTAGCTAAATATTTTAGATTTGGATGCTATTGCATTTATTAGATGGACAAGCAGTATATTACTAAATACCTACCTCATTACTGTTTTTCTGTTTTTATTTACTTGGTTCAGTAAAAAATTATTATTTTTATTTAGAATTAATAAAAATAATTAAATACATTTGTTTTGTTAATTTAATCTTAATAAAAATAAAGCATGGAAAATAAATCATTTTTTACAATTCTATTTCTATTCCTCATTGTGGTCACCTATTCTCAGGAAAAAATTTCAATAACAGGAAAAGTAACCACTTCTGACGGTATAGCTGCAAAACAAATTAAACTCGTGATAGATGAACTAAAAGCAGAAACGCAATCAGACGAATATGGGCAGTATCGTTTTACTGATATTTCATTTAAACAAGAACTCAAAATGAGTTTGTACGCCAATGGAATATTAGTGCATACTGAAGCAATAAAAGTAAATTCTGGTCAAAATGAAATTAATTTTACTCTTGTAAATAAAGTGACCGAATTGAATGAGATTGTGATAAAAGGAATCGCATTCAATCGATTTATAGGAACAGAAAGTCAGGATGTAGCAAAGATTCCGTTAAAGAACACAGAAAATCCACAAGTTTATAGTGTTATCCCTAAAGAGATTATAAAATCACAAATGTTGATTGATAACAAAGATGTGGTGAACAATGCTGCTGGTGTAGTTGCATTTAATAATCCTACAGGTGCGGTAACGGCTTGGATTAGGGGGTTTGAAACCAGAAATGCGGTTAGAAACGGAATGGCAACCCAGTTTAGAGCCGAAACTGATCCGATTAATATTGAAAGAGTTGAAGTAATTAAAGGTCCATCGGGGACATTATATGGTGCTAATGCCGTTTCTTTTGGAGGATTAATCAATAAAGTTACCAAAACTCCAAATGATGTTCCAAAGAGTGAACTTGCTGTTTATACCGGAAGTTATGGGTTGCTTCGATTTACTTTGGATGCAAATAAACCACTTAATGAGGATAAAACAGCATTATTCAGAATCAATGCTTCCCACAGCGATCAAGATAGTTTTCAAGACATCGGATATGCAAAAAACACTACAATAGCTCCCAGTTTTTTGTATAAAATAAACGACAGATTTGAGGTGCTTGCAGAAGCAGAATTGGCAACCATTACAAGAACGCAACAACCTTATCCGTTTTTTACTTCGGGTGTTACTTTTACCAACTTCAAAGACATGCCAATTGACTATAAAAAATATATTGGAGGAAACGATGTGGACTCTAAAACCAATATTGCCAATTTGTTTTTAAAAGCAACGTATAAAATTTCAGATACTTGGACTTCTTCTACAAATATTAATTCGAGTAAAGGCTATGTCGATTATAGTTATCAGCTGTATCCGAGATGGATTGATGACCATACAATTGTTAGAAATGTAGGGTTGTATAGTGCTCGTAAACTGTCGTATTTGCAATTTCAACAAAATTTTAATGCCGACTTCAAAATTGGTTCTATAAGAAACCGATTGTTAGTAGGTGCAGATTATACTCAAAATAAAACCCAGTTAAATTTTACATGGGCCGAGTATGACCAAATCGATTTGAATACCGATTTTGCACCAATCATAAAAGCTAAAATTGATGGAATTCTTGCCACAAAAAATGCCGGGCATTGGGCTAATACACAATCCAGTATCAGTGGTTATTTATCTGACGTGATTAATTTTACACCTAGACTTTCTGTATTGTTAAGCGCACGTATAGACCATTTTATTAACGATCCCAGCATAGAAAGCAATGTTAAGGTTAAAGATGATTTTGAACAAACCTTTTTATCTCCTAAAATAGGAATGGTATATGAAATAGTAAAAGATAATGTTTTTGTGTTTGGTAATTATATGAACGGATTTATAAATCAAGCTCCGGTTGACCAACCTGATGGAAGTCAGTTTCGTTTGTCACCAAAAGAAGCCAATCAGAAAGAAGCAGGTGTAAAAACTGAATTTTTCAACAAAACGGTATCAGCTACTTTAAGTGTTTATGAAATTAAAATAAATAACGCTACTTGGGTTGATGATTTAGGCTTTACAAAACAAAATGGAGAGCAAAAAAGTAAAGGGTTTGAATTTGAAGTAGCCTCACAATTAACAAATAATTTTACTCTTATAGGAGGAATTGGTTATAATGAAAACAAATTTATATCCGGCGAAGCCTCTCTTATTGACAAACGTGTGGCCGGTGCTCCAAAAAACACTTATAATTTATGGGTTGATTATAAACCTAAAGAGGGGTTTGCAAAAAATCTTAGATTCGGATTTGGAGGAAACCATGTGAGTGATGTTTTCTGGAACGCATCAAATACAATGACAATACCATCATACACCGTAATTAACAGTGCTGTTACCTATGAAAAAGGATTATGGGGCTTTGGAGTAAAATTAAATAACCTATCCAACCAAAAATTTTGGAATAGCGACGCACAACCACAAGCACTACGAAATGTTGTTTGTGCAATGTCATTTAAGTTTTAATACTAAAAACGGAGTGTTTAAGCATTGTCTTAAACACTCCTAATAAAAAACACTAAATTATGGAATTCAAAATACGCAATATTCATAGTTGGATGATCCTTCAAAAATCAAAGGAAATGCAAATAGAAAGTAAGTTTCTTATTCCCGGAGTTGAAGACTTTATCGAATTAAAAAAAGGAAAAAAACGTGTTGTAATAAACCGGGCAATTTCTCCAAGTTTAACGCACATAGCCGGTGCAATAACCGAAAACAAAATTGCTTGTAATCATCTCCTTCAAGAAAATAACTACCCTATTCCTGCTTTTATTTTTGCCAGTGAAATTGGTGAAAAAGAATTGTTGTTTCTAGAAAAATTTGCCCCAATTGTAGTAAAACCATTTGACACCAATAAAGGTGCAGAAATACACATGAATGTCCAAAACAATAACCAGTTGGAGGAAGCTTTGAATAATGTCAAAAAAATAAGCAGTCACGCTATTTTACAGCAACAAGCCTCTGGATTGGATTATAGGTTTTTAGTTATCGATAAAAAAGTTGTGGGAGTTCTTTGGAATGAATGGCCAAGTGTTATAGGAGATGGAATTCACACCATCGAACAATTGGTCCAATTTGAGAATAAAAAAAGAAATACCACTAAAATATTGGTTTATGAAAAACCAACAGAGATGCTTGCTGAAATTCCAATTGAAGGCTTAAATGAGCTGTTAGGAAAATCAGACAGGAGACTTGCTGATATTTTGCCAAAAGGAGAAAAAATCTATTTAGGAAATTGCGGTAATGGCTGGACGGGTTCTGTAGCCCATGATGCAACAGATCTAGTACATCCTTCAATTAATAAAAAGGTTATTGAGTTAATAAACTTTCTGAATATAGATATTGCCGGACTTGATGTGCGTTGTGATGATATTACCAAACCTTTTGAAATCTCAGGCTTTAACATTATCGAAGTGAACACAAGACCTAGCTTAGTTGACCACGAATTTCCTTTATTTGGAAAATCCAGAAATGTAACTGAGGAATATCTGGACTATTTGTTTAAAGAATAACCATTTCAAAACATTAATCCTGATAAAACGTAACAAGAAAACCAATGCAAGTAAAATCAACATCCTTATTGGCTGAAAAGGAAATTATAAAACGGTTAGTAAAATCGCTAATTAACGAGAGTAACGACCTTAATGACAGTGTTTTTTGGAAAGATTTAAGAACAAACATTAATTACTACAAAATTCCAAACACCCAAAATTTATTGTTGGTTTCTTTAAATTATTCAGATCAAATAGAAACGAATAATAAACCCGTAGTGGAAATTGATTCCGATGGTAATTTTAAAGATATTTCTTTTGAAAAACTTTTAAGTTTCATTTTAGACCTTTGGAATGTACCCAAAGAGAAAAGGGAAGTTATTGAGAATGAAGTGAATAATTCGTATGAAAATATGAAAGCCGTTTTTGATTGGGAAAATGAAAATGTTGAGCAAATTTTAGCCGAAATTAATTCTATTTCAGGATGCTATACCTGTCAGGAACGAAACAACGGACTTTGCGTTTCGGAATCATTACCTTTTAAGGGGCATCCGATTCATGTTTGCACAAAAACAAAAGTTGGATTATCCTCAGAAGAATTATTAAAATACTGCCCCGAATTTTTTACAAATGTGCCTTTATACTTATTAGCGGTGTCATCAGACTATGTTGAACAATATGGAGATGATTCCTCTTGGGTAACATTCTTAGAAAAAGAATTAGCCATTGATATAAATTCAAATAAAATTTTCATACCAGTTCATCCCTGGCATTTTGAACACGTTATTAAAAAAGAATTTAAAAAGGAACTTGAAAGTGGAATAATGCAAGTTATTGAGCAACAAATCTATTCCATGCCAACACTATCATTCAGAACTCTTGCCTTATGTTCTAAATATGAAAATAATTTGGGAATGCATGTAAAAGTTCCAGTAGGCATCCAAGCAACCAGCGTGTTTCGATTGTTATCAAAAAGGGATATTTATAATGGAATCATTTTTTCTGAAAAATTAGAAAAGCTTTCCCATCAACTAACTTCAGTTAACAATCAATTAGGTGTAATAGTTCCTGATTTATATGGGGTTCATTTTAAAGAAAATATTGAAAAGACAAATAAACAAGGTCCTCTTCTTTCTTTTATGTTAAGAGAAAACCCTGTTTTAATGTCACAACCTTACGAAAAATTAATAGTTGCCTCGTCACTAATTCATAAAACGCCAATAGTAAACAAACCGCTGTTAGTTCAATTTCATCAAATTTCAAAAGTTGACATAAAACTTTATGTATTTGAATTATTTAAGGTTTTTATATACCTCCCATTAGAAATTTTTTTAAAGTTCGGTATTGCTATCGATTCTCACGGACAAAATTGTATCATAAAATTTAATGCTAAAGGGATGCCAATCTCTTTAATATACCGCGATTTAGGAAGTGTTCAAGTAGTTGATGGAGCTCCATTTGCAATTGAGAATAAAAACCTTTTAATAGATGCTCATAAAACTATTTTGCCTTTTCAGGATTGTATTGATGAGTTTTTTCATTCACTGTATTATAATCTTATCGGAAGTTTTATTGAAGTGATCAGCTGTCATTATAAAATTCATTCTTCTGAATTGTGGGAAATCGCAAAACAAGTTTCGATAGAAATAACGGATAGCATAGAATGTGAAAAAGATTTTAAAATCCAATTTTATAACGCTTTATTGTCAAAAACAATGCCTGTAAAATCATTATTAAGAATGCGATTAGAAGATAAAACGATATTTTCCCGAATTCCAAACCCTTTGCTGGCTTAAAATGAAAGATAAATTTTATCCAGTTTTTTTATCCTGTACTTTTTTAGGTGCTTTGGGAGAGTATATGGCACTTACTACTTTAAGTTGGTATTTGTTAGAAACCTATTCTGCCGTAGCAATAATGGGTCAAGTGCTTTCTTTTCGAGTTTTTCCTCGTTTTTTTATGGGGTTTATAGGTGGTTATTGGGCAGACATTTATGATAGAAAAAAAATGATTCTACTGGTTTACGCAGGAATCATGTTTATGTCTTTGCTCCAAACTATCTTGGTTACTACAATTTCAAAACCACATTGGCTCCTACTGGCAATGACACTCTTTATGCGAAGCATATTTGATGGAGCAGAGCCAAGTATTCGAAATGCAATTTTACCCGATTTAGTTAAAAAAGAAGCCATTACAAAGGCGGTCGGATTGTATGCCACTGGATTGAATTTGGCCGCTATTTTAGCTCCCATATTAGCATCGTTTATGATGTTTAAATGGGATATTAAATATGTTTTTTGGATTGATCTATGTTTTCAAATCCCTTCGTTTATAGTACTCTTCTTTGTTCCGAAGATTAAGAATATTAAATCAGAAAATCAAAAAACATCAATTATAAAGTCATACAAAGAAGTGATTCATTTTGTATATCAATCGCCTATTCTTCTAAATTGTGTAAAAACAAGCATTCTAATGATGTTTTTACTTTTCCCATTTGGTGCAATGCTGTCTATATATGTAAAGGAGGGGTTGAACTTGGGAGTGAAAGAATTTGGAATTATTTCTGGAATTGAATCCGGAGGGGCTGTTTTGGCTGGGATTTTTTTATCAAAAATATTTGGAAGTTCCGATAAAAAAATAATCCGATGGCATCTATTGGCATTACTCTCGGGATTTATTCTGATTGCTTTTTACTTTAAACTGCCTCAGTTACTTTTTTATTTTTTAATTTTCCTTTTTGGATTTCTTACGCAATCATTTAGAAGTATGAGTCGAATTATTTTTCAAAAAAAAGCTCCAGATTTAATACGAGGAAAACTAATGTCTGTTATTATTGCCGATAGTGGTTTTGTTTCCTTGGGTTTGCTACTTTTTACTCAGTTAGCAACTAAAACAGATATTTTTTTAACAACACTTATAATGGGTATTTTAATTTGCTCAATTATGCTAGTTAAAATTTTAAAATCACAAAAGTTGGCCACCGAATAACCATTAGTTCTCTAAATCTTAATAATGGAAGTTGTGGAGTGTATACCTAATAGTTGCGAGTCAAAAGTTTTAAAATCAAAAGGTAGTTGCCTATATTGACTTTGTATTGTTTTTAGATACACCAAAGTGAAAATAAAAATGAGTGTCACTACAGGACTTTAAAAACTTTAAGTTATTTGACTTGCAACTTTTGGATATAAACCAACCTATCTATTTGGTTTTCTTTTTATTATTTCGTCCCAACCAAATGTAGAAGCCAGTAATAGGTAAAGAAGCCCCAATAAGCACAGCCAAAAACATTGCAATCCTACCTGTTAAACCAAAAATACTTCCGATATGAATGTCATAATTCATACGGCTGGCTATTTCTCCACTATTGGCATTAGCATATTTGCCGTACGCTTTTACAGGGATTTCTTTAAAGGTGTACTGATTATAATAAAAATCATCATTATCATAGCCAGATTGATTTGGATATATCGATATATTGTAAGCAGTACTGTCGGTTTCTGGAAAACTTACCGATGCCGAATGTGGATTGTTGTATTCTTTTATTTTTGATATAAAAACACTGTCTATTCCTTTTTGCTCTAAAGTTAAATTTTGTGGTTTTTTCGCAATAGGATTTGGATATTCTACTTTTTTTGCACCACCGCTGGCTAGCCAATATTCGGTATCACTTACACATTCAAAAGTCCAGACCAAGCCAGTAAGTGCTCCAAATATAACTATCCACGAGGCATAAAATCCTAAAACATTATGCAAATCATAATTAAGTCGTTTGGGCGAAGTTCCCATTTTGACTTTGAAACGCTGTTTGCGGGCTGCTTTATTTTTTGGCCACCAAAGAACAATTCCAGTAATCAACATTACTACAAAAATAAGCGTTGACCAACGTACAATTTCGCCTCCAAATTCACCCATCCATAATTCGTAATGTCCTTCTATAACCCATCTAAAAAAGCCATTTTCGTTATTGATAAAAGCCAAAACCTTTCCGTCGTAAGGGTTGATATAAGCAGTGTAATAATAACCATCACCATAAAAATCGGCTGTTGCGGCTTTTTCTTTTCCTTCAAAACTGATTCTGTTTACTTTCTTTTGTGGTAATTGTTTTTGAGCAATTGTTTTGAGTTCTGAAATGCTCAAAAAGGGTTTGTCTTGCGGAATAACGTGTCTGTATGGTTGTGTTGCACTTTCTATTTCTGGCGAAAATGCCCAAACTGCTGCGGTAATACAGACAATAAAAACGACTATTCCTGTGGCTAGTCCGAGCCATAAGTGAATTTGTCGGGTTGCTTTTTTAAAGTTCATAAGGTAGTGCTACTATTTAAAAATCTATTTCGTCTATTTGTCCCATTCGAGGATTTACGGTACTGCTAAAAATACTTCCAAAAGTATAAATTAAACCAAATTCAGCCGAATAATAATTTTTGGTAGCCAATTGTTGTCCTCCTAATAAATAAACGTTGTCTTCTAGTGGTGTTTTTAGTAACGATATTTGGTCATTCACAATTTCAAATTTTCCATCAATGGTAAAGGATAGTCCTTTTGCAATTCGCAGGGACAAAAAAGTAGTAAATGTAATTCGGTTTTGGCTCCAATCATCAAAATAAGCATTGCCTTGAATAGAACTTCTGATGCTTCCCCAATTTCGGGTAACATCCGTTATAATAGCTAGCCTATTGTAGGCTCTGGTTTCGTTTTCTTTGTCATAAATGGTGGTGTCAAAGTATTCAAAATAATTTACTCCAGCTTGATACGCCAATCGCAATTGCTTTTGAGCGTTTATAGAATACGGAAAAATATTGTACTCAATTACTGGTGCCACTCGATAACTGTTTTTTATATTTTTGTATTCGTCCATTTGGTATTGCCCCGTTATTCCTGCTGACCAGTGATCGTTAATGCTTTTTACATACAAAGGAATGGCATTGAATTTATGGATGTTAATGGATATTTTTTTGCCGTCTAATGTATAGGAAGAGTATTTTGTTCCCTGTTGTGCGTTGAGGATAAATTTGTTCTCGTTTGTAATGCGTAAAACCGTTAATTCTTTATTGAATTCCAGAAAAAACGAATTGGATTGTCCCTCAAAGTAGCCGTTGATACCAGGGGTAAAGTTCCAATGATTCCAAGGGTCTTTTGATTTTGTTTCGATGGCATCACTTCCTTTTTCTAAAACAGCCATTTGAGCATCAAATAATGTATGCCAAGGACTGTGATGAAAAACATATTGCAGTCCCCGTTGTATGGTGGTACAAATATGGGTACGAATAAAATCGTCTGTAGCTCCTTGTGGAATTTCCTGTGTTAAGGTGTCATTTTTACCTTTTAGGGTGTTCATCCCTGTAAATTCCAGTGTAAGAAGCATTCCGCCAGTGGCACTTGGTTTTTCAGAAACCAGTACTTGTACATCGGCAATGGCGGCATCCCAAACAAAATTGCAGTTGCTAATAGTTTGATATAAATAATCTCGAAAGCAACGGGTTTCGGTAGTAGCACAATTGACATATACATTCGGTTTTACCTGTGCATATCCTGATACGATAAAGAGTAATAATAAGCAATAAAGTAGCATTTTTTTCATTAGTAGCAGGTTTTTGTTAAAAAGAAGCACCCCTTTTATAAATGAAAAAGGAGTGCTTTCTTGTAAGTATTCTAAAATCTCACCGCAGTTTGCAGTCTAAAATTAATAGGAGAACCTGGTGCAAAAATAAATTCATCTGCATCTGGATTGTAATAACCGGAACTTACATATTTTTTGTTGGTTAAGTTATATAGATTGAATCCGATATTCCATTTTTTGTAGGTGTAAGAAACGGATGCGTCAAAAATAGTATAGGTTGGTAGGTATTTGTTACCAAATTCGTCTCCCCATCCTGTATAGACGGCACTTCTTTTTCCCATATATTGCGAACCAAATCCAAATCCTAAACCATTAAAAACGCCTTCATTGATTTTGTATTTTATAAAACTATTAAAAGTTTGGTCAGGTGTTCCTCTATTTTCAATACCAATTAGATTGGGATTACTATCTTTTGTAACTCTAGCATTTGTAAAAGAATAATTGGCATTAATAGATAGATTTTGAGTAATCTGTCCAACAATGTCAAACTCTACTCCTGTACTAGTTACTTGTCCTGTTTGTAAATAGAAAGAATCGTGAATTGGATCAGAAATACCCACATCATTTTTCTTGATATTATAAAAAGAAGCGTTTAAAACGAGTTGCTTGTTTAGGAATAATCCTTTGATACCAAATTCGGTGTTGCTACCTGTTAGCGGTTTGAGTCGTCCTGCACCATAAACAGCACCACGTTGGGGCAGAAAACTTTCGTCATAAAGTCCGAAAAAAGATATTTTATCTGATAGCAAATATGTCAATCCAAATCTTGGTGTAAACTTGTTGGTTGCAATTTCATATTCGGGGTCTTCGGCTGTATTGTAGTCCTGTCCGGTAATCAATTTTGTATAGCGTCCTGCAAGGGTAATAATAAATTTTTCGGCTATTTTTAAGTGGTCTTGCACGTAGATTGCTTGCCATTTGTTGGTGGACATCCAACTGCCAACATTATCTGCAGGGATGTATCTTAAACTATCTTTTGATACATAATACGTCGGATTATTGATAGATAATTGCAATCTTTTTGCGTTACTGTAATCGCCTCCGTAGGTACTCCCTTCGGAACCACTTCCATAATCCAATCCAATTAGGACTTTGTGTTCCAATTTTTTCCCAGTATTGAATTTACCGTCCAAAAAGAGTTGCGTATTGAAGAGTTTTCCAAACCAGTCACTCTTTGAAACCGTTCTATAAATGGTGTCTTTGGTTGGGGAAAGGCTATTTACATACAAACTCATTCCGTCCCAATCGGTAGTCATATAGGCGGTTTGGGCATTCAGTTTCCAATTTTCGTTGATTTTATGTTGCAAATGGGCTCTATTATACACGTCAGCTCCCAAGTAATTACCAACGTTGGGATCATTCATTGCCATATCTATTGGTAAGGCGAAGAATTTTTTATTGATGGTTATTTGCTCAAAATTATTATGAGCCGTAACTGCCTTTACATAATTATGTTCAACAGTTAAACAGGTATTTTCATCAAATTCATATTTCAAAACAGGAGCAATAAAAAAACGATTAAAATTTCCTAATTTATAAAACTGTGCACTTTGCTGGTATCCTGTATTAAAACGATAGGTTAGTTTTCCGTTTTTGGATAATTCTCCCCCTAAATCTAATGAAGCTCGCATCATATTAAAACTTCCAAGACCAAAGCTAACTTCGTTAATGCGAGTGTGAGTAGGTTGTTTGGTAACAGTATTAACTAAACCCCCTGGTTCAGAATTGGCAAGCATAAATCCAGCAGGCCCTTTTACAAACTCAATTCGTTCAATCATTGACGCATCTTCTTGGGCATTCCACCAAATTGGCCCTCCAACACCGTTGCGATACGTACCATAAGTTGCATCTGTTCCTCTAATCAAAAGACTGGAATCTAAATCATTTCCGTAGGTTTTGGTAATACCACTCACAGAGCGTATCATATCGTTTTTATTCAAAGCTCCATAATCCAGAATGGTTTGTCTTGTGGTAACCATAATATTTTGCGGAATCTCGATAAGCTCTGCATTAAGTCGCAGGGAAGAAGATACTTTTTCGGCTACATACTTTTTGTTACTTGTAATAACAACTTCGTTCAGTTGCTGTTCTGAAGACTTGAGTTGAATGTTTAGGGTTACTGTATTTCCCTGTTCTATTGTTACCGTGCGTTTTTGAGATTCTTGTCCAACAAGTGTGGCAGTAAGCTGGTATGTACCATTGGCAAGGTTGCTTATTTCAAATTCGCCATTGCTGTCTGTAACAGTGTTTTTCTTGGTTTCTTTAATTTTTATACTAACGGGCGTTGCTGGTGTGCCTTCAGATGTTGTAATTGTGCCTTTTATAGTTCCCGTTTTTTGTTGGGCAGAAGCTATAATCCCAAAGAATGCGATTGTTACAAGTAATAAATATTTTGGTATTATTAATTTTGATTTCATTATTTTTTTAAAATTTGAATGTTAAAGAAGCTTTAACGGTTCTTGGTGTTTGAGCATTTAAGTAATCTCCCCAATAAATTTCATTACTAAGATTATCAGCTTTTATAGCAATTCTATATTTTGATTGTTCGTAAAATAATGAAGCATTTAAAGTGTGAACACTAGAAATAGTTACTAAATTATCTGAACTCAAAAAGCTATCGCCTCTATAATTTCCTCCAAAACCTAATCCTAGTCCTTTAGTATTTCCTTGTTTAAGAGTATAACTCAACCAATAATTTAATGTTGATTTAGGCGTGTATGCCACGTGATTTCCTGCATCGCTACCATTCAAGAATTTGGCATCAAGATTTGCGTAGCCTAACATAATATCAAGACCAGTAATTGGATTTGCAAATAATTCTAATTCAAACCCTTTATTAGCTTGCGTTCCGTCTTGCAAACTGTATAATTGATTATTAGGATCTATTCTTAATCGATTATCTACTTTTATATCAAAGTAACTAGCCATTAAGGTTAATTTGTCTTGGAATAAACTTGATTTTATACCCAATTCCCATTGAGTTGCTTTTTCTGGATCTGCTTTTTCTAAAATGCCATTTCCTGTACCATCATCTTTAAGGTAAGTATTTAGATTTTTTGTACCTCCCATATAGTTCCCGAATAAAGAAAGCTGATTTGGAATAACTTCATATACTAATCCAAATTTTGGAGTCCAAGCACCTTGGTTATATGTGTATTCAGGATCATTGGTATTGATTAATGTCGCACTTGGACTTTCTGTTTTAAAATATTCATAGCGCAAACTGATCATTAAATGTAAACTTGGTGTAAAGTCAATAACATTTGAGAAATAAACACTATATCTGTCTGATATTTCATTTCCTGACCAAGGGGAACTAGTTGCTAAAACCGTATCAAATTTTTCTTTTGTAATGTATGGTGCTACCTCATTATAATTAAAAGTATCATAGCTTGCACTACCTCCTGCATAAAGACCTCTTTCGCCTAAGTAATCCAATCCTACAAGTAAGCGATTACGTAGTTTTCCAATTTTAAAATCACCATTAAAGTACTGTTGAATATTTGTATAGTCATAATCGTAATGTGCATAACCAACGGAACGATCTACTGTTTGATTAGTGATATCAATTGTTGTATCAGTATAATTTGGGGCATATAAACTATAAGAATAGGCATAAGATGTGGTTGAAATCCAGCTATCATTTATTTTATAGATAGCATCTACGGAAAATATGGTAGATTGTTTTTCATACGGAATTTCGTTTGTAATAAACGATGATTTATGAATAGCATTTAACTGGTCAACATTTGTTATCCCATTAGCACTCAAATAAGATCTTTTAACACCGTTAATTTTAAATAAGTCGGCTTCTATAATAAATTTTAAACGGTCACTGGCATTATAAATAAAGGAAGGAGCTATAAAAAAGCTTTCGGCTCTACCATAATCTTGAAAACTTTTTTCGGATCTATAAGCTGTATTGACCCGAGCTAATAAAGTTGAATCTTTAGTTAGAGGACTATTAATGTCTGCTGTAAAACGATTGTAGGCATTGCTCCCTGAAATTAAACTAATATTGCCCCCAAAGTGGTCGTAAGGTTTTTTTGTAGTTCGGTTCACAACACCTCCATAATTAGCACGACCGTGTCCACCAAATAAAGTTCCTGATGGCCCTTTAATGGCTTCTATGGTTTCAATATTAGCCATATCATTTTCTGTCCAGTTACCAAGCATTTTTCCGTTTCTAAAAAAAGCCTGTTCATCAAAACCCCTCAGATAAGAATAGGATCTAACTCCAGGTTCTGATCCTCCAGAAACTACTCCGGCAGCACTTTTCAGCGCATCATCAAAATTAGTGATTACTTGTTGTTCTATTATTTTTGAATTGATTACAGAATATACTTGCGGATTTTCTAAATTCCTGAGTGGCATTCGTGCTACAAAAACACTTTCTTTTGAAGCTATTCTCTTTTTGTTACTTGTTACAACAACTTCTTTTAATTCTTTGTCAGAAATTTTTAATTGTAAATTAAGAGTGGTCGTTTCATTTTCTGTAACAATTACTTCTTGTTGTGTTGTTTCGTAACCTGTTAATGAAACTTGTAAAGTATAAATATTTGGTTTTATTCTGTTAAATTCAAAAGTTCCATCTTCATTAGAAACTGTACCGTATTTTGAATTTTTAAGAATGATGTTGACACCGACAGCTAATTCTCCGTCTGAGGTGGTTATTTTTCCTTTTAGCTTTCCATTATTTTGTTGGGCAAAAAGACTAATAGTTGATAAGAGGAAAATACAGATTATGAAAATAAAATGTTGTATTAGGTGTTTAAAAGTGTTCATTATTATATATTTGATTAAACTTTGTTTTTATTTATTCTAAATAAGAATAGTACAAATATAAATATTAAGATATGTTTAACTAAATGTTATTTAGAATATTTTTAAATAACATTAACTTTTATAGAATTAATTTTATTTTAAGTTTATGCTATTTTATTGAAAAATAAATTCACTTTTTTTTATGAATAGTAAAATTTTATCATCGATTTGACTACTCTATCGATAACAAAACAAATAATTTTAAAGAAAATATGGATACTAATGACGATTTAAAGCAATTAGCCTTACAATTGCGGGAGACAAAGGGAACAGCAGGAATTAGAATCGGAGAATTGATGAATGAAACCAACATCAAAATGACTTTGCGTATTATTGATCATAGTAAAAATTTAATGGCATCTCCTTTATAGGGTTGAAAACTAGGGGGATACTTTAGAAGATAATTCCGGATCACTTATTTAAGTTTTTCAAAAGCGTAGTTGCTTTTTTGTTATCGGGAGCCAGCTGCAATGCTTTTTCATAAAAAAGTTGGGCTTGAATTTTGTTTTCTTTTTTTTCAGAGCATTGTCCTAAACGTAGAAACACGTTACTGCTATTAGAATAGTACATTTTTGCCATTTCAAAAAAAGCAAGAGCCGATTCAGGTTTTTCTCTTTCTAAACAAAAGTTACCCATCCAATCCAAATAGCTTTCTGAAGGAAGAAATACATAGCCAGTTGTTTTAGAAAGTTTATGATACTGCTGTGCTACTAAAGATGGATTCTCTACCGCTTCTTTTACTTGTACTAAATGATCTTTGAAAATAAATCGCAAGCCATCATATTCTGCTGGAATAGGAATAGTTCCATGGTCTTCATTTTCATAGTATTTAAATGCCCATCGCAGGTTTCTTGGAGTTTTAGATCCTAATAATTTTTCAAATTTTCGAATACCTCTTGCCATATCAGTCGTAGTGTCCTGCGGAATTTTTATTTTATTGGCCATAGCCAAATAAATACTGCGGTTGTCGAAATCTTTGTTTTTGAAAATGGAATCAGCCTTTTTAATCATAATTTCATTATCCCACCAAAGACTCGGATCAATAATCGTATAGGCATTAAACAATTTAGTATGATGCAGTAAAATATTTACAGCTGTCAATCCGCCAAAGGAATGTCCGTTCAGGATATTATAGCCAGAAGTTCTGTAATGCGAATCAATGTAAGGACGCAATTCGGTTTCTAAAAAAGAAATAAAGTTTTTGTTGCCTCCGCTTTGCTTGAAGATTTTTTTGTTTTTATCATAAAAAGCATCCCGATTGCTTTCTGTGGGAGTTAAATCCAGAGTACGATTAGTATTGGTAATTCCTACGACAATCATCTGCGGAATCATTGCATAAGGTCCTTTGGCTAATGAATGCTGGATTCCAGTATAGGAATGGAAATTGTTTTCGGCATCCAATAAATAAACGACAGGATATTTGGCTGGAGCAAATTTTTTATTGTCGTAATCGGGCGGAAGATAGATCCAAAAGTTGCGTTCTTCGTTCAAAGCTTTTGAAAAAACATGATGTTTACTTCCGATGGTTATACTGTCCTGCGAAAAGGAGTTGGTTAAATAAAAGCAAAGCAGGAGTAGAAATATTTTTTTCATATTTTTTAAGTTAATGGCCCGTTTTTCTTTTTATTATTTCGTCCGTACCATATTATAAAACCAGTGACAGGCAAAGCGGTGCAAATAAGTCCCACCAACAAAGTCAATGTTTTTCCAATCCAGCCTGCCCAAAAGCCAATGTGCAGGTTCATGGTCCAATCATCAATTGCAAGACCGTTCATCACATTTACAGGGATCTCCATTTCTTGTCCCGTGTAGCGGTTGATAGCAAAAGTTTTTCCGTTTTCGACTCCTTTTAATCCAATATCTTCGGCTGCAACGGCAAATATTGCAGTGATGCTATCCTTTGAGGCAACGGATAGTTTTACTTGTTCAATAGTTTTATCTTTAGCAAATAATTTTTCTATGATAGGGCTTAGCGGTGCATAAGTTTTGGTATTGTCGTATTCCGGTTTCATGTCGCGCAGTTTTGAATACGATTTAGGAGCTCCTCCAAATATTTTGTGAGCTGCAGCACCTAGCGGCTTGTTGACAATAATTAATCCAGTAATGGTTATCAGTAATGCAGGCAGTAAATTATAAAAGCCTGGAACATTGTGTAAATCATAATTCAGTCTTTTAAAACTGGCGCTGGTTTTAATGGTAAAGCTTTGTTTTTTTGTAGAACTATTCCATTTCTTTGGCCACCATAAAATAAGACCAGTAATTAGTTCTATTAAGAATATCCACACAGAAATCTCTACGATTAAGTTTCCTGTTTTTCCAAAAGGCATTTCACCGCTGTGTACGTGTGCCACGATATAGAAAAAATCATAGGCTTTGCCTGAATACAAAACGATTCCCGTATAAGGGTCAATCCATGAAAACTGCAAATCTCTGTCTTTGGTCGAAGAGGCTAACTTAATGGTGCGTTCAGGATCCCTGTAGTTGATATAATAACTTGCTTTTCTGTCAGGAAATTGCTGTTTGAAAGATTTTAGAATTTCTTCCGGAGTGAGTTTTTTTTCTTTTACTTCCTCTACATATAACGAATTGTAAGCCAATCCATCAATAATATCATCGCAGAAAATAAATAAAATACCAGAAAATGCAACAATAAACACGATTATTCCAGAACTTAATCCTAACCATAAATGTAACCAATGGTTTAATTTGCTCCATTTGTTTTTTTGCTTCGCTTTTTTGGAGACTGCCGTTTTTTGAGGGTTCTTTGTCATAAGGCATTAATAATAAAAACCAAGCTACCAATGGTTTTATTCATTGTTAGCCTGGAAAAAAATAACTCAACTAATTTAAAACCTAAAATTTGAAAGTAAGATTGGCTACCAATTGTCTTGTAGGCATCATGTTTGCCCAATAATCAGCTGACCAATATTCTTTGTTTGCGATATTGTTTAGTTTCACTCCCAATCTGAATTTTGGTTTTTCGTAAAAAACAGTGGCATCCATTACGGTGTATCCATTTACGGTGAAAGTATTGGCATCATTCAGGTAGCTGTCGCTTTGGGTATTTCCACCAAAACCAAAACCAAGTCCTTTTATTTTTCCGTCCAATATTTTATAACTCATCCAAAGGTTAGCAACATTAGCAGGAGTAGAATAAGGTCTTTTGCCTTCGATCGCTGCAGCAGCTTTGGTATATTCACTTTCATTATAGCCATATCCCAAAATAACATGGAAACCTCTAAATGGATTGGCAATCAAATCCGCTTCAAAACCTTTGCTTCTCTGTGTTGCATCTTGAACTGAAAATAAGCTGTTGTTTGGGTCTGTACGTAATTTGTCTTTAACTTCAATATCATAATAGCTTAAAGTTCCGTTCAGTTTTCCTCCTAATAATTCCACTTTTACTCCGCCTTCTAATTGATTGGCTTGTTCAGGTTTAAATTCAGTCTGCGGATTTTCGGCAGTCGCTCCTGGGGCAACGTTGGTGTAACCGTTCATATAATTTCCAAAAACGGAAACTTTATCTTTTACTACTTGATAAATCAAACCCATTTTTGGCGAAACGGTATTTTGATTGTAGTTGGTTATTTTGTTTTCGTAGTGATCAAAACGAACGCTTGCCATTGCAATTAATTGATCAGTAAAATTCACAACATCTGATACATAGGCACTCGTCGTTCTAAAATCCCTGTTGTTAGTGACTGTTGGAGCAGTCATTGCGGCAATCAGGGATTTGTATTTTTCTATATTGATAAATGCGGCAGTTCCATTTATGGTTAGAGCAGGATTTCCAGCGGCAACATCATAATTATTAATCAGCCATCTGTTATCATTAGTGCTTATGTAAGTGTAATCCAGACCTAGTAATAATCGGTGTTTGATACTTCCTGTTTTCAGATTTCCTATAAAGTTCTGCTGTAATTGTGATGTTTTGAAAGTACTGTTAATGTTGTATAATCTTCTTTGTAAAGTCGTATTGCTATTGGCCGCAGTATTAATCAGCAGGAATAAATAATTGGCTTTGTTGTCTGTAAATGAATTGGAGAAATTGGTTTGCGACACCCATTTGTCCGAAATCAAGTAAGCAGCTCTTGCATAAGCATTGGTGTTTTTGGCTTCAGACTGTAACTCATCTGTTGCATACGATTTTTTGAAATCAAAATGATAGTCATTGAAACTTTTTGCAGTTGGCGTTCCAGAACCCAAACCAATTGAAATTGAATTTCGGCTTCCGTTATACATCTCTAAATCGAAATCAAAAGTCAATTTATCGTTTGCCTTAAGTGTAAATGACGGTGCTATTATGAAGGTTTTGCTTTTGCCGTAATCCTGCCAAGTTTTTTGATTGTCCAATGCTGCGTTGATTCTAAAAAGCATTGTTTTGTCTTCGTTAATAGGTGTATTGTAATCTATGGTGGTACGGCTCAAAGCCCAGCTTCCTGTAGTATAGCTCACTTCGCCTTTGGCTGTTTCAAACGGTTTTTTGGTTACTCTGTTGATAAGGCCTCCATATGTGGTTAATGCCGATCCGAATAAAGTTCCAGATGGTCCTTTGATAACTTCAATACTTTCCAGATTTACTGGGTCGCTCATAGTAACCCAGTTGGTGTTCATTCCGTTACGAATGGATCCCGCAGCCGATGCGCCGCTGAAACCACGCATTCTCAAACTCAAACCTACACCGCCGGAACCGACACTTTGTACAACATTGCTCAAGCCAGGAGCCGAGTTTAGAGCACTTCTAAAATCAACTGCAATTTGTTCCTGGAAAAGTTCTTTGGGTACAACGGTATAAACCTGTGGGTTTTCAAGATTGCTTATTGGCAGTCTTGCTACATATTCACTCTTCTTTTCGGCAAATTTCTTAGCTGCCGAAACTACAACTACTTCGTTTAATTCTTTTAAGGAAGATTCGAGCTGAAAGTTAACTGCTGTTACTTCGTTTGTAGTTACAATAGCTTGTTTTGTAGATGACTGATGTCCCATCATGCTGATTTGTAATTGATAGGTTCCTGTTGGGACTTTATTAAAAGTAAAGTTACCGTTAGCATCTGTGACTGTTGATTTTTTTAGTTCAGATATAGTGATGTTAACAGCCTCTCCTACATGATCGTCAGATGTAGTTACTGTTCCGTTAATTGTTCCTGTATTTTGCTGTGCCAATGCTGTAGCACACAGAAAAATAAATATAAATGTGATTTTAAAAGTGTTTATAAACACCTTTTTGGTCTTTGGTTTGATAGAAATCATTACTATTCTTATTTAGATTTATTAAAAATTATTAATTTTACGCAAAAGTATTTGTATTTTAAATGGAACTACTAACGCAATCAGTATTAAAATAAACGCAAAACGGATTATATGCAGACACAGATGAGAAGCGAGATATTTAAGAAGAAATTGGTTGTGATAAAGAATCCTATTCAGTTTAATAAAGAAGATCTTGTTGAAAAAAAAATAGACTTCAATCATAAAGGTATTACAGGAGTTATCACTGATATTATGTTAAACGGAATTCATTTGGTAAGTCGGGATTTGACTATGAGAGATGATTCGTATTCGATTGAAATAGAGCACAGCTTTTCGTTTGTAAAACTGCATTTTGAAATAGAAGGTGATAATGAATATATTCCTGAAAATCCATTAGGCAGAGGGATTTATATTCCAGAAGGGCATTATAATTTGTTTTATATTCCTAATATAAAAGGGGTTTTGAATTACCGGACCAAAAGAAGAAAGACACTCGAAATCACCTTTACCGAAGCCTATTTAGAACAATTGTTTTATCCCAATTTGAAAACTACAATCCCTTTATTGGCAAGCGCTATTACCAATAATACGGCTTATACTATGTGGGAAACCAGCAAAAGCATTTCGCCAAAACTGCATATTCTGATCGAAGATATAATTCAATGCAATTATACGGGAGCTATCAAAAAAGCATTTTTAGAATCAAAAGTGGTTGAGGTACTATCGCATTTGTTTACCATTATCAATGAAGAAGAAAATACCAAAATCAATGAAGATTTAAGCGAAAGCGATTATCTTAAAATTGTAGCAGTAGAACATATTCTAAAAACGCAATTCAAAGAAAAACATACACTGGCGAGCATTGCATCACAAGTAGGCTTGAATGATTTTAAACTAAAAAAACAGTTCAAAATAGTTTATAATACAACCGTTTTTCATTATTTGACGGAACTTCGTATGGAATATGCTAAGCAATTAATCTTAGAAAAGGATATTTCTATTTGCAGTGTTTCGGAAGAATTGGGGTATAAAAATCCACAGCATTTTACAGTAGCTTTCAAAAAAAAGTTTGGATATTTACCTAGTAAGCTAAAAAAGATAGTGTAATCAATTCAAAAAAAAGATCTTAAACTCATCCAATTCAGTATGTGATTGAGAATAATCTAAAAACCACCTGCGTAATTTTTGAATTTCAGATGGCGCTAATATATGGATTGCTTTTTGCAATTCTCTTGAAAAAAGTTCAGGTTCAAAGCTAACTTTCTCTAATATTAATATGGTGTAGTCTAACATTATCTACGGAATTAGTTTACCAGACTGTCTTGAATCTAAAAAAACACTTTACAATAGAGCTGGATTATTTTTATTGATTACAAAAGAACTTCTTTGTGAATTGTATTTTTTTAAGCTATAAGTTTTACGAATAATGCTTATTCTAATATTTGACTGTTCTGCTTTTTTATGTTTTTCCGTTTCAATACGGCATAAAGACTGATAGAAGCTAAAATAATCCAAAAAACATCTACAAAGAATAATTGAAATTCATCATTATAGGTTGTCCAGAACCATTTTCCTGTAACGATTCCGTTTGAAACGGGAACTAAAAAACCTAGAATACTACCAGCTAGTAAACTGTATTTAGTAGTGAAAGCATCGTTTCTTTTCACGATAAAAAACACAGTCAGCAAGAGCCATCCCACAAAATAAATGCTATAAATTCCGGATTGTCCCAGCGGATAAAATAGTTTGCAAACTATAAAAGTAAAAGCCGTTATGGGATACATACTCAAACAAATGGCCAAATAAATCAGAACCACCTTACGATTAAAGCGTCTTTTTTTCTCAGGTATATTTTTTTTGTCTCTGGCTACCAGCCAAATCATGACACCTGAAATAATTACAAAGCAAGTAACAATCCCCAAAACAAAACTGATTATTTTTAAGGCATAACCGCCATAATCAGCAAAGTGAATGCGATATAAAACACTTTTTACGCCATCTAAATAGGTAGTTTGTGCATAAGGGTGTTTTTCTTTTATGATTTTTCCAGAAGCCACTTTATATACCAATTCTCCATTTCCAGTAAATTTCTGCTTTGGCGATAATTGGCCTCCAATGGTAAGGTGCATATTAGCATCACCATAATTTTCAATTTTGATTTCGGTTATATCAAAATCATTCCATTTGGTTTTGGCATCGGCTACTAATTCATTAATGTGATAAGGGGCTTTTAAGGAGGCTTTTTTATATTCATAAGGCAAAGTGCTATATTCTAAATCCTGATATAATTTATCCTGATTACCATCGTATAAAGCGATAACAACAGGTGCGACTATTACTAGTTTAATCATAAAAAAAGCACCAGTAACTGCATATACAAATTGGAATGGCAAACCTAAAACACCTAGCGAAGTATGCGCATCGGTCCACATCGTTTTTAGTTTTTCTTTGGGTCTAAAAAGATAAAAGTTAGAAACTATTTTTTGCCAATGTAATAACACTCCGGTTACAATTGCAAAAAGGAAAAATAAAGCCACAAACCCCGAAAGATAGTAGCCAACAGGATAAGGAATTTGTGCCAAAAAATGAAGACGATACAAGAATTCTCCTAACGAATAAGAGTCATCATAAGTAGCTGTTTGGAACGTTTTGGTATCTAATATAAAGTACTGACTTTCTTTAGCTTCTTTGGCAGCTAAACTGTCTTTTGAGGCTTCCAAAGAAACTCTTAATTTTCTTGAATTGGTCGAATTATATAAAGAAACTGTTCTAGCGTGTAAAGGATATTTTTTATTGATGGAATCTAATATTGTTTCCGTATTCAATACCATTTCTTTATTAATAATCACAGATTCGCTGCGCTCCCAATTATTGATTTCTTCTTTAAAAAAAGAGAAAGAACCCGCAAAAAAAATCACAAAAAGCACCACGCTTATCACAATACCACTAACAGTATGTGTGTGAAAATAGATATTATAGTTTCTGTTGTTCATCGTTATTTAGCTATAGGATTATAGGTTTGACCTAGGTAAAGAATCAAAGCAAAAATGAAGGTTATTAATAGATAAATGCCCCAAATTTTCCAGCCGTTTTTTGCCAAAAAAGCAACAATCATAAGACCTACCCAAAGGATAAAACCACTAAAGCTCATTGTCATAATAACAGCTGCTTTGTCAAGCCAAGAAGCTAGAGCCAAATGAAAACTGACAGAAACTAGGTAGCCGCCGATTATGGCAGCAGTAATTTTTAGAAAACGCTGTCCTTTAGAAAGCGTTAAATATTTAGGATTTGCCGGCATGTCTAAGAGTAATAAATTTCTAGTATTGCAATTAATGAAAGTAGAAGGATTAATATTTCAAATTTTATTATTTTCAATGGCTTTAAAATAACTATTAAACTGCCAATAGTCATTAATGCTATAAAAAAGAATAATGTTCCAGAACCTAAACCAAAAGTGGCTATCCACAAAATATAAGCAACTAAAAGTAACGTTATCCCAATTATTTTGGTTGAAGCTGGATGGTTGCGCATCCATTTTTCGAAGCTAAAAGTATAGGTTAATGAAGCTCGTTTTGAAGTGTAATACAACGTATAGAATGCCAAAAAGAGAACGCAAATCGCAATTGTAATCATCTTAAAATTATTTTACAGTAATCAGATAAGTAGCCATTTTCCAAACTTCGTCATATTTTTTTCCGTTGTGTTCGCCAGCCGTTTTTTCGGTATAAGCAAACTCTACCATATAATTTCCAGACCAAATAGGGGTAAAGGATATTTCCCCATTTTCTGAACTCCATAATTCTTTTTCCCAGCCATTTGGAGCAATCACTTTCATTTTTTGCTGCTTGGCAATTTTACCTTCGTATAGAGTATTTATCATTATTTTAGTGTCTTTTTTTGCGGTTTTTACTTCTTTAGAAAACAAGCTGATGATGTTCGGATTAATAGAAGCTTCATTTCCTTTTAAATCATTAGCAACAGTAACTGTAGCACTTGAATTATAATCTAGTTTCATTGTTCCGTAAACGTCTTTTACTGTGTGATGCATCGCCACCGTATAAACACCATCTTCATCTGGAGTAAAAAAAGCTTGGTATTTGTTTTCCAAAGCAGTAGCGGTTAATTTGATTTCTTTTTTTGAAGGCGTAATCAAAATCAACGAAAAATGGTTGATGTCCGAAAACCATTTGGCGGTTTTTTCAATATCCTTTTCAGAGAATTCTCCAAAATAAATGTCAATTGCCTGAGGTTTTCCTTTAGTTCCAGTGGCTTTGGTTTCAATCCAAAGAGCGTGTGCGAATGAAGACGCACTAAACAAAAGTGTTAGTACCGCAAATGATAATTTTTTGAATGTGTTTGATTTCATAATTTTAAATGGTTGATTTGTAATAAATTGTTTTAAATGGCAATTATTTCAAAAAAGTTAAACTCTCCACCTGAATAAGGCTTTTTATTCGATTTCCAAAAACAGATAATACTTAGGAAGTTCAATATTTTTTATAAAGCTTAATGTTTTTCTCTTTTATACTTGTATTTGTTATTGACTTCAACTTCTTTTAATTTGCTAACAGTATCTTTTTAATTTTTTCCTGAAATTGTTGACGAAATGAAAATTATAATGGGCAGTTTAATTAGATTTCTCATCACTATTTAGATTAATTATGAATAATTTAATGCAAAAATAAAAACTAATTTCAGTTTAGCAACTTTATTTAGAATAAATAAAAATAATATTTTGATTTACATATTCACCCTAACAGATCTGCGGTGTGAAAAAAAAAATGTAAATAAATTAGGGGTTTCTTTTGTAAAAAGATTTCAAAATTAATGCAATAATGTTGCGTTAATTAAAAATAAAACTATATTTGCAACATTGTTGCGTTAAAGATATAAAGTGAAAAACAAAAGACCTTTTTTAGATATTTTAGGAATTTCAAGTGCCAGTTTATGTATGGTTCATTGTTTGATTTTTCCGTTACTTACATTTATTCCATTTGGATTAAGACACGATTCCGTGATTGATTTAGGCTTTGCACTAGTAAGTCTTTGGGCAGTTATTCAGATTATCAGAAACGCCAATTTATTAGTTATTGTTATTATTTTAAATTCAATCACGCTTATTTTATTCAGCATTTTTATTGAAATATATCTTGATCTACATACCAATTTCATTTATCTGGGTGGATTTGGTATGATAATAGGACATTTTTTAAACTACAAATCACACTCAAAAAACAACCAAGAAGAAAAGCCCTAAAATCTTAATTATGAAGACAAAGAACACCAATTACATTGCTTTAGCCATTCTATTTCTAACTTTATTTCTACATTCGAAAGAAATAAATGCTCAAGAATCAATTGCTTACAAGAATGAAAGTCAAGTTACCATATTCCCCATTTTGTGGCAACAAATGTCGGCAGAATATAGAGCCTTGTGTTATCAAGCCTTTAATTTGGCAAGTCTGCGATTGAATGAAATTTCGAAAAAAGAAATCAAAAAAGGAAACCTCGCCATCATTACCGATTTGGACGAAACCATACTAGACAATAGTTATGTGGGAGCGCAACTCATCAAAGAGAATAAACAAATGACCGATGAAGAATGGAACCGATGGACAGCAGTGTCCAAAACTACCGCAGTTCCGGGAGCAGTGGCTTTTTTGCAGGAAGCGAGCAAAAAAGGATTCACTATTTTTTATGTTTCCAATAGAGATACAACTGCTGTAAAAAGTACGCTGATTGATTTAAAAAACCTCCAATTACCCAATGCCGATGCTAGTCATTGTCTATTTAAAAGCAACACTTCATCCAAAGAAATTAGAAGAACTACAATAGCCAAAGACTATAAAATTGTGATGTTACTGGGAGATAATCTGAATGATTTTAAAAACACTTTCGAAAAAAAATCAATTGCAGATAGATTTACAGCCACCGACATCGAGCAAGAACAATGGGGCAAAAAATTTATTGTACTGCCCAATGCCACCTATGGAGAATGGGCAAATGCGCTCTACGATTATACCCATAAAACAGATGAAGAAAAAGAAAAAATAAGAAGAGAATTGTTGAAAGGATATTAAAAAAATAAAAATGAAAACACTCTTAATACTATTGGTATCGCTAAAAGCATTAGCGATACCAAAACAAGACACCCCGAAAGATATTATTCGAATAATGCATTCAGGCAATGGTCGCTCTATTGAAACTGCTTTTGAAGTTTATACTATCGATGAAGAATACAAATTACTCCGATTTTTGAAATTGACTCCCATTATACAAAAGCTGGATATAAAGGATGGTGTTTTTTATGACAGTTTCAAAATCGATTCCAGAACGGTATATTTTAAAGTGCTGTCCAAACAAAAAAATACTCCCAAACAATTATCCATTTAATACCTTAAAAAGTAACTATATGCTACTAGCAGAAAACCTAACAAAAAAATACGGCGATCAAATTGCTTTAAATTCTTTAAATCTAAACATCAAAGCAGGGGAAATTTTTGCTCTTTTGGGTCAAAATGGAGCAGGAAAAACAACCACCATCAATTTGTTTTTAGGCTTTATAAAACCTACCGAAGGCGAATTGAAAATAAACGGAATTTCGGTGGTCGAAAATGCACAAGAAACTAAAAAATACGTGGCTTACATCCCCGAAACCGTAATGCTGTATCCAAATCTTACGGGTGTAGAAAACCTAAAATTCTTTTCATCCTTGGCGGGATTTCAATATTCTACAGAAGAATTAGACGCTTTTCTTACCAAGGCAGGTTTACAGTCAACAGCGCATCATCAAAATCTAGGCGGATATTCCAAAGGAATGCGACAAAAAGTTGGCATTGCCATTGCCATTGCAAAACAAGCCAAAGTATTGTTGCTTGACGAACCCACAAGCGGTTTAGACCCAAAAGCATCCAACGAATTTTCGCAAATCTTGAAAGAACTTGCGACCGATGGAACGGCTATTTTGATGGCAACCCACGATATTTTTAGAGCCAGAGAAGTGGCAACCCACATCGGAATTATGAAAGAAGGCCATTTAGTTTCGGTTATTAATGCCAATACTATTTCTGCCAATGAGCTAGAAGAATTGTACTTACAAACTGTTTAAAAATAAATTTATAACCTTAAAAATGAAACAATTATACACCTCTTTGTTATTAATGATTGGCTTATATACGGCTCATTCGCAAACTATAAACAACAAAATAAAAGATAGCATTGCTAAAGATTCTATCGAAATGAAAACTGGTAGAAACGAATTGCAAACTGTTGAAATCATAGGTCGTACCTCCAAAAAATACAATAGCGATTATTCTTTTTCAGCCACAAAAACAGCATCACTTAATAAAGACATCCCCCAATCCATATCGACCATAACCAAAGAATTGATTGCCGACAAAGGCGCATTTTATCTAGCCGATGCCGTAAAAATGGCAAGTGGTGTAATTCCTGCCAGTTTTTACAATCAATATACCATTCGAGGTATAAGCCAAAATGAAGAGGGACAAATCATCAACGGTATGCGAACGCACCAATACTATTTTCTGCAACCATTAACCAATAATATAGAACGAGTTGAAGTGATTAAAGGCCCTTCGAGTGCTACTTTTTCATCCGTAGATCCTGGAGGAAGCGTCAATTTGGTTACCAAAAAACCATTGGCTGTTAATAGAAAAGAAGTGAGTTTGAGTGCGGGTAGTTTTAGTACTTTTCGAGGGAGTTTAGATTTTACAGGCCCACTGAATGAAGCTAAAACACTGCTGTACAGAGTAAATGGAGCGTATCAGGAAGCTAAATCGTATCGGGATTTGGTAGGTAATAAATCATTTCTATTATCTCCCTCTTTCAGTTACATTCCCAATGAAAAAACAGCTATCAATACCGAATTGATTTTGAGTAATATGACAGGAAACCTAGACCGAGGGCAACCCATATTTGGAGCAGTTGCTGGCGTTACCAGTTTAAACAGCAGTCCCATAAGTTTAAATTTAGGTGCTCCAAATGATTTTTTTGAATCAAAAGATGTGGTCTTTATGACGAGTTTAGCACACAAATTCACTTCCAAAATTGGTTTTAATGCTTCGTATATGAAACAATCCTGGACCGAAAATCTTCAGGAACATAGAACTACAAATGCTTTTGCAGTAGATATTAACAACAAGCCCGTAACTAGTTTGGCAATGATGCAATTTGTACAGCGTCAGCAGTATTGGAATGTGGATAATTTGAGTACTTATTTCAATTTTGATTTAAAAGCAGGGAAACTCAATCATAAATTACTGGTTGGATATGATTTAAGCAGTTGGAACAAAACCAAAGGCGGTGGACAAAATGCCGCAAGAGGATATTTATTAAAAGATGGCACTGTAGCCAGCTCTTTTGTGGTAGCCAACTCCGCCAATTATCAAACCATAACTGTGGATGGAGTAGTTATGCCAAAACCAAATGTGAACTATTTTAATTTAAACAACCCAAGTTATACCATCCGAAATGTTGAGGATTATTCTTTGAATGTTAGAACCGCCTTGCCAGCAGCCTTAACCACTACAAATGCTATTTATATTCAGGATCAAATTCAATGGGAAAAATTTACTTTTTTATTAGGTTTGAGAAAAGAATGGTTTGAAGATATTACCAATTACGAATCGAACAATGAATTGACGGTTAAAAAAGAAGCTTTATTGCCAAGAATAGGAATTACGTATGCCATTAACAAGGCTATAAATGTTTACACCACCTATCTCGAAGGCTATCAGCCACAATCAAACACGGTAACTTTGATGCCACAAACGGGTTCATTACCCGCAGGTAGTCAGTTCGATCCATTAGAAAGTAATTTGAAAGAAGTTGGTCTGAAAACTACTTTTTTCAACAATACAATGAGTTTTAATGCAGCGGTTTACGAAATCAATCAGCGCAATATTCTGATGAATGCCAATGATTCTACTCAACCCGATTTATTGGTAACAAGAGGTTCTGAACGCAGTCGTGGTTTCGAATGTGATCTAGCGGGTTACATCACTCCAAACTGGCAAATCAATGCTTCTTACAGTTATATCGATGCCAAAATTACAAATGATGCCAATGCAGCATTAATTGGAGAAAGAAAACAAAACACCCCAAAAAACAGTGCTAACCTTTGGACTCGTTACAATTTCAGTTCAAATTCGGCTCTAAAAGATTTGGGAGTTGGTTTCGGAATGCAATACCAGAGCAGCAAGATTCCTTGGTTTACGAGAGCCTTTACGCTTCCTGATTTTACAACTTTTGATGCAGCTTTGTATTATAAACCCAACAAAAGTAATATGCAAATTGCTATCAACGCCGGAAATTTATTCAATAAAACCTATTGGCTGGGAGCTCAAAACTACTTGCGATTATTTCCTGGTGCGCCACGAAATGTAAGCGTGACCCTGACTTATAAGTTTTAATTGATTTAGCTATGTCATTACACGTAGAAAATTTAATAGCCTCACATTTTAGAAAATCTGTTTTTAAAAATCAGGCTGTTTATATCATCACTATTTTTATTGGTATTTTATTGCTTTATGCTGCATTTTCGGGTTGGAAAAATTACACGAACCAAAATGAAACCAGCGAAAAATACCAACACGAATCCAGAGAAGACTGGTTGAAAAATCCAGATAAAAATCCGCATAGAATGGCACATTACGGAAACTTTGCTTTTCGTAAAAGTACCTCGTTAAGCGTTTTTGAATTTGGAATGGAACCGTTTTTCGGGAATGCCATATTTCTGGAGGCACACAAACAAAATACAGCCAATTTTTCGGAAGCTGGATTCTCAAACAGTATGCTTCGTTTTGGAGAAATCAGCATTGCGATGGTTTTACAAATTTTATTACCGCTGTTAATTTTCTTCTTGGGATTTAATTCGATTGCCTACGAAAGAGAAAATGGAACTTTAAAACTTCTTTTAAGTCAAGGGATTAATTGGAAACAGCTTTTGCTGGGCAAAACTATAGGAATTGCATCTGTTGTTATGATACTTTTTATTCCAACCATAATGGTTTTGGTTTTTGTTTGGCTATTGCTTCAAAATTTTACAATTTCGGCAGATGAAACGATTAAAATGGTGTTGTTTGTTTTCTTTCATTTTATCTATCTGATTTTCTTTTGTGCAATTGCCGTTTTAATTTCTGCTTCAAGCAAAACGGCAAAAAAAGCGTTGGTTTCGTTGATCGGAATCTGGTTGATTTTTACCATAATTCTGCCAAGAACTACGCAGGCAGTTGGCGCTTATATTTTTGAAGCCCCATCTAAAATACAATTCAACAGCGATATCGAAAAAGACATTCTCAAACAAGGCGACAGTCACAACCCCAATGATACATATTATAAAGCGATAAAAGATTCATTGCTTCTAACTTACAAAGTAGATTCGGTTCAAAAATTGCCTTTCAATTATTCTGGCTTTATTATGACCGAAGGCGAAAAAATAAGTTCGAATATTTACAACAAACATCTGGAAAGCTTGCTTGAAATTTATAAAAAACAGAACAGCTTTTCAAAAACAGTTTCGTTTATAAATCCCTATATCGCGATGAAAAATTTATCGATGGGATTATCGAATACCGATTATGATTCGTACATCGATTTTCAAAAAAAAGCCGAAGCGTATCGCTACACAATGGCACAAAAAATGAACGCTTTGCAAATCAAATATATCAGTAATGATAAAAGTAAACCGGATGCAATTGATAAAAATCATTGGGCTGACGTACCCGAATTTCATTATGAGCCAAAAGGAATTTGGGATGTTTTAAAAAGCGAAATCATTTCTGTTATTTCTATTATTCTTTGGATTAGCCTGCTGTTTATCTTTATTAAAATTGCCGCTAAAAACCTAAAAGCCATTTAATATGTTAGCATTATTATTTAAAAATTTCATACGATCGAAAGGAACAAAAATTGGGTTGCTTTTTTTGTTGCTTATCGGGTTCATAAGCCTTTTAATTGGTCATCAGTTCCAACAAAAGCAAAGCCAAAATATAGTAGAAGTGGCAAGGTATCAAAAAGAACATATTGCGAGAAATGCGTCTTATCATTCAGACGAAATGGGACTACTGCTCTATTATATCAAGTTTTCATTGGTCAATAAAACGTTCCCGATAAACAGTCTGGCCATTGGGCAGCGGGATGTCAATCCGTCAATACAAAGTGTTACTATTCGGGGTTTGGAAGGTCAGAAATACGATTCGGAATTAAATAATCCGAATAATTTGATGTTAGGAAATATCGATTTTAGTTTTGTACTCGTTTATCTTTTTCCGCTTCTGATTATTGCATTTACCTATAACATTGTTTCCGAAGAAAAAGAGTCCGGAACCTGGAAAATTGTGGCTACGCAAAGCAACAATACCTTTTTATTTATTCTGAAATTATTCTATATCCGTATTTTAAGTTTGATTGTATTGTTGACAATTGTACTTTTTGTTGCAGTTTTCTTTTTACAAATTCCATTTGACCAATCCCTTTTTACTTTTTACATCATCAGTATTTTGTACCTACTTTTTTGGTTTGCAGTTTGTTTTTACATTGTTTCGCTTCAAAAAAATTCCAATTTCAATGCCGTAATTTTATTAACGATCTGGTTGTTTCTGATTATTATTCTCCCAGCTACAATCAACACATACATCGTGAATAAATATCCTGTTCCCGAAGCGTTAGAACTGACTTTGAAACAACGAAATGCCTATCATGAAAAATGGGATATGGATAAAAAAGCTACGATGGAGAAATTCTACCAGCATTATCCACAATTCAAAATTTATCCCTTACCAAAAGAGGAATTTAGCTGGTTGTGGTATTATGCGATGCAACAAATGGGCGATGATGAATCGGCGGTTCAATCACAAGAATTAGCTACAAAATTAAAACAAAGAAACAGCATCAGCCAAAGCATTACACAATTTATACCCACATTACATACTCAAATACTACTGAATGAATTGGCAAAAGCCGATTTAGGAAACCAACTGCTATTCCTGCAAGAAACCCTGAAGTTTCACGAAAAATTGCGTTTGTATTTTTATCCAAAAATATTTGATAATGCTCCAGTAAACAAAGAAAAATGGGAGAATTTTAAAGTAGAAACTTTTATTGACGCTTCAAAAATCGATTTTTTTAAATCAATTTTTCCATTGCTAATTTTCAATTTAGTATTGATTATTCTAGGTTGGCTGAATTTTAGAAACACAAAAAAACAATCCTTTTAATATAGAAAACAATGAAAAAACTTCCCGTAACCGTACTATCAGGATTTCTTGGAGCAGGAAAAACAACCTTACTCAATCACATTCTTCACAACAAAGAAGGATTGAAAGTTGCTGTAATCGTTAATGATATGAGCGAAGTCAATGTAGATGCTAATTTGGTTAAAGCCGAAATGACGCTCTCTCGTACCGAAGAAAAGTTAGTAGAAATGAGTAACGGCTGTATTTGTTGCACCCTACGAGAAGATTTGATGATTGAAGTAGAAAAACTCGCCAAAGAAAACCGTTTTGATTATTTATTGATAGAAAGCACAGGCATTAGCGAACCCATTCCGGTAGCACAAACTTTTACGTTTGTAAACGAAGACGAAAATATCGATTTATCACGTTTTAGTTATATCGATACGATGGTAACGGTGGTGGATGCTTTCAACTTTTTTAAAGATTTTGGTTCTGCTAAAACACTAGAAGACATCAAAGCGACCAACATCGAAAATGACAATCGAACCATTGTAAATCTACTGGTGGATCAGGTAGAATTTGCCAATGTCATTATCCTTAACAAAACCGATTTAGTAACCGAAAGCCAATTAGAAACCCTAAAAGCGTCTATTCATAAACTGAATCCAGTAGCCAAAATTCTTTGTTCGGAATTAGGAAAAGTCAATCCAAACGAAATCATCAACACCGGATTATTCAATTACGAAGAAGCCGAAAATTCCGCTGGCTGGATTCGGGAATTGGAAGGCATCCACTCACCCGAAACCGAAGAATATGGCATTAGTTCGTTTGTCTTTAGAAGCGAAAAACCTTTTCATCCGTATCGATTTTGGAATTTTATTTCGGAAGATTTTCCGCCAACCATCATCCGTAGCAAAGGTTTGTTTTGGATGGCATCACGCCCAGAGCAAGCCATCAACTGGAGTCAGGCTGGCGGTTCTATGAAAGCCGAAAGTGCAGGCGTTTGGTGGGCAAGTATGCCTTTAAGCGAACGTGAAAACTTTAATAATTTTGTCGAAAACCAAGAAATTATTGAAGAACGCTGGACACTAGATTATGGCGATCGACTAAACGAATTGGTATTCATCGGTATTTCTTTTGACGAAAAAGAAGTGCGCCAAGAACTAGAAAACTGCCTTTGCACCGCTGATGAAATTATGGATTTGCAAGATGGTTTTTTCTCCAACAAAGACCCTTTTCCTATCCCTAGAGCTACTAGCACAACCACAGAAACTGCTTTTTTACACGATTAACTTTTTTCAAAATCATAGTTTTTTGTTTTAGTTGGTAGAACGGTTCATTATAATAATGAGCCGTTTTTTCAGATTCTATTAGATTTGTAATAGTTTTTAAGATTGTTCTTTTTTACAACTAAAATTTATAATATATTTCTTTTAGTTATATTAATGACTACTCTTTTATGGCACTAGGAACTATTCCATATTTTTTTTTGAAGGCTGTAGTAAAATGTTGAGGGTTTTTATATCCAATTAATTCAGACACCTGATTAACTGCGTAACCTTCCTCAAGGAGCATTTTTTTTGCAAGTTCCATTTTTTCATCATTGATTAATCCAAAAACCGTTGTTCCAAAGACTTCTTTGAAGCCTTTTTTCAGCGTAAACTCATTCGTGCCAACTTGGTGTGCTAGCGTAATGAGTGAACAAGGAGTGTTTAAATTCGCTAAAATAAGTTCTTTTGCATTGTGCATTTTTTCTATATCCTTTTTTTTCAGAGAACAAAATACTTCGCATTCGTGTTCACTCATTTGTTCTAATTGTAAAAGGAGTAATTCAATAACTTTGGCTTGAATTAGCATTTTTTTGAATATTCCTTTTCGATTGCAACTGATAATTTCATTTATTACAGAATGCATTTTAACGGTTATTCTCAAATTATGTTTGTTGAGAAAGCCTGTAGTTTTTTTATTAATTATTTTTGCAAAATTTTTAAATAATACGCCTTGTTCCGGTAAAAAATTTGCAAAAAATTGAGGAAGTAAATTTACTTCAAAAATTTGCAATCCTGTGTCAGGACTCCATATCATTTCCCCTTTAAATTGATTGGCGTAAATAATATTATGCTGATTAATACCAAATTCTATGCTCTTTTTGGTGTCATTACAAATGGACTGACTGTTTCCTGACAGCGCAAAATGCATCTCAACGGTTTCCATATCAGTATCTACTTGGATAATAGTAGTTTTGGCTACCTCTATATTGCCGTAGCCAATATGTATTCCATCAAAGTATAATTCTTTATATTCTCCTTTTCCAAAAAAAAAATCATTCTTATGGGTTACTTCCACAATATCTGATTGGTTAGTAATTGAACCATTTTGACTAGATTCTAAAAATATTTCTCCTAGGTCTGCACTATGCAATCGTATTTTCATTTTTTCCGTATTACGTAGGTTTTATTCCTTTTGGCGTACGCTGTTCTGTTTATCTAAAAGTAACTTCGCAAAGTTAAAAAATTATTTATAAACATTCTAAATAAGTCGTCGTGAAAATTATTAAATTCAAGAATTCAAAACTATTATACCTATCCTCTGTTCTGTTTTTTACCCAAATTATAAATGCCCAGGATACAATTCCTATTTCAAAACAAAATGTACTCGATGAAGTTACCGTTTATGGAGAAAAAAGGGAAAATAAAGTACAAAAAACAGCCACTCCAATTACGGTTATTGATGAAAAAAAAATAAAAAACAGTGTTATTCAATCCTTAAATGATATTTCAGGATTTGCGCCAAATCTTTATGTTTCAAATGCTGGAAGTCCAACACTTAATTTTATATCCTTGAGAGGAATTTTTCAATTTAGTGCCACTTCTTCATTGGTAGGGGTCAGTTTAGATGATGTTCCTATTCTAAATGCCTATTCTATGTCTAGTCAGATTGAGAATATAGAACGCATAGAAATTCTTAGAGGGCCACAAAGTACCTTGTACGGCGGAAATGCTTTTGGTGGTATAATTGCAATAACTACAAAAAAACCAACCAATGTTTTTCACACTTTTGGCGAGGTAGGTGTTGGAAATTATAATTTACTGCGCACAAAAGCTGGGGCATCTGGAGCAATTATAAAGGATAAACTTTTTGCGGGAGCTTCACTATATCACAATGGTCTTGCGGGGATTTATTACAACACTACTCTGAATGGAAATTATGATAAAACACAAAATACAGGTGGTAATATTTTTTTGAAATATGTTGGAAATAATGGGTTTTCATTGCGATTAAATTCCAGAATTGAATACAATAATTTGAAAGGAATTTTTCCCTATGTGAATACAAAAGAAGAAGCTTTTGACACACCATACACCAATAGTGCTAATGGAAAAAATGTTGAAAAACGAACCTTATTTACTAACTCTCTTTTGGCAAAATACGAAACAGACAAACATATTTTCTCGTCTGTTAGTGGTTACACCTTCCTAAATGATAAATATGACGATTATGATGTCGATTTTACGAAATATGATTGGTTTAAATTCACACAAAATGACCCTATAAACACTTTTACGCAAGAGTTTAAAATAGCCACCAAAAATCAAGACAAATTGCGGTATGTAATGGGATTGTATGGTTTTCTGGATGATCATTACAATACAGAAACACGAACGTTTGTTGGTAGCGATGCGGTGGCTTTGGGGTCCAATTATGCAAGTGCGCCTTTTAGTACAGGAAATCAATCTACCAGAAAAGAATACGGATTAGCCGTTTACACCAATATAAATTATGCCCTTACCGATAAACTGGATGTTATTGCTGGACTGCGATTAGATTATTCTTGGAGAGAAATGGTATTAAAAGGAGATTTTATAAAAGAACCCTATCCACCTATGATGAATCCAGAAAAAAACTTCTCTGGAAAAGATGTAGCAATTTCTCCAAGGCTCGGTTTTGCTTACAAATTAAAAGATGATTTTTTGTTGTTTGCTAATTATTCAAGAGGATTTAATCCCGGCGGTTTGAATCAATACACTACAAACCCAAATTATACTTCCTACAAACCACAGTATTTAAACACTTTTGAGATAGGACAAAAATCACAATGGCTTGGCAATAAATTTAGAACAAACACCACCTTTTTTTACAGTATATGGAATGATCAACAGCAAACGGGTTTTTTGCCTCCTGATTATTTAGAACAAGCAATTACAAACAACGGAAAACTTAATTTGTATGGTGCTGAAGCTGAAATTTCAGCTCTTATTTTCAAAGGATTTCAAGTGGATTATAATCTAGGATTCACGCAAACAGAATTCAAATCTTTATTGCTTTTGGATCCGAGCAATCCAACTACTGTTTTGGATTATAAAGGAAACAAACAGGTTTTTACGCCTAATATTACCTCCACGCTTTCGTTCTCGTATCAACACACTATTTTTAAAAATACCGATATACGATTTACACCAGAATGGAAATATTACGGACAGCAATATATGAATTATTATAATACTGTAGAGCAAGCCCCTTTTCATATCCTCAATGCAAATCTAGCTGTAAAACACGGTTGCTGGGAATTGAGTTTCTGGATAAAAAACGCTACAAAAAGTAAATATCTGGCTTTCTTTAATGCATCATCAGCTAGTAACGGCTATTCATTGTTAGGTGCGCCTCAAACTTTTGGAACTACACTTAGAGTAGATTTATAAGTAAGAAAAAATCTAAAAAATGAATCAATAGATAGAATAATTATCTCATAATAAAAAAAATATGCAACTCGAAATAAAAAACCTCTCGAAAACCTATTCAAACGGACACAAAGCCCTAGATAATATAAATTTAACGATTAAAAAAGGAATGTTTGGCTTGCTTGGGCAAAATGGAGCCGGAAAGTCAAGCCTGATGCGAACAATTGCTACTCTGCAAGAAGCTGATTCAGGAAGCATTAAATTCAATGAAATAGATGTTTTTAAACAGCCCAATGAAATGCGAAAAATAATAGGATACTTACCCCAAGAATTTGGAGTGTACTCTGATGTTTCAGCGACAGATTTACTGCGTCATATTGCCCGCTTAAAAGGAATCGAAAACGAAAAGAATATTCTAGAAGTAACGAATTATTTTTTGAATAAAGTTAACTTATGGGATTCAAGAAATAAAAAACTAGGAACTTTTTCGGGAGGAATGAAACAGCGTTTTGGCATTGCGCAAGCACTTATTTCAGACCCTAAAATTATAATAGTAGATGAGCCAACGGCAGGGTTAGATCCTGTAGAACGCAATAGATTTTATGATATTTTGAGTGAAATAGGAGAAAATGCTGTTGTAATCTTATCGACACATATTGTCGAAGATGTAAACACTTTGTGTAATGATATGGCTATTATTGGCAACGGAAAAGTGCTAATAACCGGAGATCCAGATGATATTGAAATGAGTTTAGAGAATAAAATTTGGGAGAAAAAAATTAAAAAAAATGATTTTGAAAAATACAATCAAGAGTATAATATTATTTCTTCACGTATATATAGAGGCGAAGTTATCATCACTGTACTGGATCCTGAAATGCCTAATGGTAGCTTTTGGCCAAAAGCAACAAATTTAGAAGACGCCTACTTTTCAGTAATAAATGTTAAAAGAAATCAATATGTTTAAAAATATTTTTTTATTTGAGCTTAAACAGCAATCAAGAAAAAGAATGAATTATGTTTTCTTTATTTTGTTTGTTCTTCAAGGAATTTTCTACATAAAACACACTTCAGACTTTTTTAGTGCCGATACTTCGTTTCATAATGCCCCTTCAATTGTTTACGCTGTGCTGGCAGGAACAGGATACTTAACTTTTATTCTGGTAGCTTTTTTTGCATCCAAAGCATTGGGCAAAGATTTAGATGATAAAACTGCCTCGCTGTTTTACACCACAGCTGTAAGTGAATCTGCTTTTTTCTGGAGTCGTTATTTGAGTTCCTTTTTTATCTTATTAGCACTCTCTACAGGCTACCTTATTGGTATTTTAATATATCCTTACACTGGTATTTCGCCTCAAGAAAAGCTGATGACTTTTGATATGGCTAATTTTTTTAAAGCTATTTTTTACATTTTTTTACCTAATATTTTTGTTTATTTTAGTGTCAGTTTTTCACTTGCAACAATAATGAAAAAAAATATGGGTGCTTACATAGGAACACTCTTATTTTTTGTTCTTTTAATTTTTGGAGACTCTTCCAAAGATTATGGAGAAGTATATACTATGGCTGATGCCTCTGGTTTTGCCAATTTGCATTTAAAATTAGAAAACCTTACAGCTTTACAAAAAAACAGTTTCACATTACCTCTCGAAGGGTCTTTCCTCATCAATAGACTTATTTGGTTTAGCATTGCTACTATTTTGCTTTTTGTTGCTTACAAGGGGTTTTCTTTTTTAAAATTTAGTGAGAAAAAAAATAAATTTAAAAATGATGAACCAGCAAATACAATAATTCCAACATTAGATCTGCCTATAATTAAAATCGATTTATCCTTAAAAAGCAATATATCATCGATGTTGCGTATGGCATTATTTGAATTTAAAAATTCAATTCGACCTATTGGTTTTAAAATTTTTATGGGCTTCATTTTCACACTTTTTATCGTTTATGTTACCATATACCATCAAACCTATTATTCAGAAACGCAAACATTACCCATTACTTCAGAAATTCTAAAAGTAACCAAACCACTGGCATTTTTTATTTATTTATTCCTTATTGTTTCTACAACTGAATTATTATATAAAGAGCGAACAGCCGATTTTTGGTTAATTTCAGACGTTACACCAACTCCAAATTGGAGTGTAATCTTATCTAAAGTTTTGTCAATGTTCCTCTTATCTTTTTTGCTTTCATTAAGCTTTATTGTAATGGGAATTGTAGTGCAAACTTTTAAAGGCTTTTATGATTACCAAATAGATGTATATATAGGAGAATTGATTGGCAGGTGGTTGCCAAAATATTTTCAGTATGTATTATTGACTGTTTTTATTGCATCAATTACGGCAAAAAAACACATCACTTATATTATTACTTGTATGTTGCTTATGTTTACGGCAGTTACCCAAGAAATGGGAATGATTGAACAATTCAAATACCTGTTTACATTTGCTCCCGGAGGCGATTTTTATACCGATATGAATGGATATGGCATATTTGAACAAGCAAATAGCTATTTTGTAATTTACTGGTCATCATTCGCTTTATTCCTGTTTTTTATTTCTTTTATTGTTTGGCAAAGAGGTATTCCATTATCACTATTGCAAAGAGTGAAAAACAGCCAAAAGAGATTTAGCTATACAATTCTATTGGGTTTATTATTGTCGGGAACAATTTTTATGATTTATGCCAATAAAATAAATCAAACAACAGTAATCGATAATGAATTTTTAAGCAAAGAGCAACAACGGGAAGAAAACGCTTTGTATGAAAAAAAATACAGTAAATATAGTAATAGCAAGCAGGTTAAGGTTACAGACATAAAGGCAACTATAGATTTGTTCCCAAATGAGAGATATTTATTGCTAAATGCAGAAATGACCTTAAAAAGTAAAAACAATAAAAAAATAGACACCTTGCATATTGAATGGATTGACTTTTATACTATCAAAAAATTGGCCGTAAAAAATCATAATCTGAAAATAATTCAAGATGATAAAAAACTAAAGCACACAATTTATTTGATAACGCCTGCCATAGAAAAAAATCAACAGGTAGAACTTGTAGTAGAAGCAAACATTCAGCACAAAGGATTTACAAATAATGATCCACAACAGCATTTAACTTTTAACGGATCTTATTTTAAAAACGATATTTTTCCAAAATTTATTGGTTTTGATGCTGATAGAATTGTTTCTAAAAATCAATACCGTTCCCTTTTAGGTTTAACCAAATTGCATAATCGTTTGCCTAAAGTTAGTGATAATGTTTATGCCTCATCATTCGCGGATAGTATCAGCTATGATTTTACAATAAGTACAGCAAAAGAGCAACGTATAATTGCTCCAGGAGTACTCAAAAAAGAGTGGGTAAGCAATGCAAGAAATTATTATAACTACCAATCCTTTTCAGGTGCTTGGTATGATTTTGCAATTCTATCGGCCAAATTCTATTCCAAGAAAATTGAAATTACTAAAACATCAGACAGCAAGCCCTCAAAAATTGAAATTTATGCACACCCAAATCATTTATATAATCTTGATCTTATTGAAAATGCAGTAAAAAAAGCATTGCAGAATTTGTATCCAATTTTTGGAAATTATCCTTATCCCACAATAATAATTGCTGAACGTCCACGATACGATAACAAATTAGAAACGGCTGATAATATAATTTATTTGCCCGAAAACTATGCTTGGATTGCTAAAACCAGTAATAATACGAACGACGAATTTATCAATTACTTGTTTACTAAAATGATTGCAAAACAATATGTACAAAGATTATATCTAACGAAATCACAAGGTTTTCCTGTAATAATAAAATCAATTCCAGAATATTTGGCTTTACATTTTGTGCAAAAAGATTTTGGGAATCCTATTTTAGAACAGCATCTAAAAAATTTAGAAGATGATTATCAAAAAGGAATTTCCTCTGCCAGCAATAAAGAAATACATTGGAAACAAAGTGACGATTATGCCGATTATATTTCAGAATCAAAAGGAGGATTAGAACTTTATAAATTGTCCAAAAAGCAAGGAACCGCTGTGTTTTTAGACAAATTAAGGACATTCTATTCGGTAAACAAAGACAAGAAAATTTCGGCTAAAGATTTTACATTTTTAGAATAAATAAACATCTAAAGTTTTGCTAAAAATATAGCAGACGTGGCAATGACTGCCGAATGGGAACTCGCATTGCAGAAAATCGAGAACAACGAAGCTGATGCAGGGGTATTTCTAAAGGAAATGGAAACTTACGCTTCATCTATTACCAATGAATTATTGCAAACTTCCATTGCCCAAAATAACCTGCCTAAATTGGTTTGTCCGAAATGCAAAAGCCAGCAACTTATTATCCGTGATAAAATTGTCAAATGTCCCGATGAGGTTTGTAATTGGGTGCAGTTTCGTAATGTGTGTGGCGTACAAATCGGTATAGCCGATATTGAAAGCCTTGTCAGCAAGGGCAAAACTTCACTCATCAAAGGAATGAAAAGCAAAGCAGAAAAGAAGTTCGACGCCTCATCGTCTTAAATGACAAAGCCGAAAGTTCCTTTGAGTTTGCTAAAAATAAAAACTACAAAAAGTAATGGAAAATAAACCTGCCATTAGCACAACGGAAATCAGAAATCTGATTTATTCCATACGTGGAAAGCAAGTGATGCTGGATAACGACCTCGCTTCCTTATACCAGGTGGAAACAAAGAACCTGAACAAAGCCGTAAAAAGAAATATTGAAAGGTTTCCTGTTTCTTTTTGTTTTCAACTGACCGAAGAAGAGGTTGAAAACTTGAGGTTCCAATTTGGAACCTCAAGTTTGAGTTACGGCGGAAGACGTTATCTGCCTTATGTTTTTACCGGACAAGGTGTTGCAATGGCTTCTGCCATACTTCGTTCAGATATTGCTGTTAAAGTCAGTGTTGAAATTATGGAAGCCTTTGTAGAAATGCGTAGAATGATTATCAGCAACGCTTCTTTGTTTCATCGTTTGGATAAGATTGAAATTAAACAACTGGAAGCTGACCAAAAATTTGAAGCCATTTTTAAGGCGATGGAAAGCGACAAGCTCCACAGCGAAAAAGGTATTTTCTACAACGGGCAGATTTTCGATGCCTATACTTTTATTTCAGATATTATGCGAAGGACTAAAAGTTCCATTGTTCTGATTGATAATTATGTGGATGATACAGTGCTGACCTTATTGGGCAAACGTAAGGATAATGTCACCGCAACAATCTATACTAAAACTATCAGCAATCAACTACGGCTGGACTTGCAACGGTACAACAGCCAATATCCTCCTATTGAAATTGAGATTTTTTCCGATGCCCACGACCGTTTTTTAATTATTGACAATAAAGAGCTTTATCATATCGGAGCATCACTGAAAGACCTGGGTAAAAAATGGTTTGCCTTTTCACGAATGGATATTGAAGTTGGTAAGATGCTTCAAATTTTGAAAAACCGATAAACCTTAATTTATTTCACTCGCTTCATCGGAAAAGTCTGTTTTTATTCTTGTCTATTTTTAATTCCCTATATTTCGGATGTTAAGCACCGTTTATTTTGTCTATAATTGTTTTACATTCTTGGTCATTAATTCCTATTTTTTTCAATTGACGAAGATTTTCTAAAACAATTCCTTTGTTGTCCGAAGTTATTAAGTCGTATGGGAAATTTGTCTCAAGTAATTTAGATCGTAAAATTTCTTTTTGTTCGTTCAATTTTGTTTTTGCATCACTGTAAAATTCGTCTATCCCGGATTTGATTATTGGTGCTATTTGTATTAGTTCAATAATATTAGTTCTTTCGTTTAAAGCATTTATGAAGTTTATGTTTTTATTAGAATCTAATTTATCAGATATTAACCATTCACAGGCTGACTTCAAATCAAGTAATAATAACCAAGAATTTAAATCTAAATTTTGGTCAATTAGTTTGCCGTGAGCTACTCTGTTTCTAATTAATGGAAATATAAAAGCAAAATATTCATAATCAACTTCTGTATTCTCTTTCTCCATTAAGAGATTAATCTTGTCGCCAAGTGATGAATTTAATAGTGAGTTTTCAGCAATACCAAATTCAATACAATAGTCATATAAAATACCTTCTATTTGCTGTGGAACGACATTACAAAAGAGCTGTGTTTTTCCTTTTTCAATCAAGTCTAAAATATCATCAATAAGTTCTTTTCTTTGTGACAATCTTTTATTTTTATTGATAGAATTTTTAATAGAATTGATGGTTACATCAAGACTAAAATCCTTTTTTAATTCTTCTAAAAATTCGATTTTGTTTGTTCTATATAATTTTTCTAATTCAAAATATCTGCGCAGAGCAAGGTTTCCTAATTTGTTTCTAATTTCAGAAAGATATTCTAATTTGTAAGTGTGTTGAGCAAAATTATAATGGTAAGTATAGTGCGGAAATAGTTGAAATGTTGATGGTAGTTGAATTTTATTTTTGTTTGTCTCAGTTGAAAGGTGGTTTTTGATGTAAGAAAGTATTTGTTGTTCAGCTTCTTTCTGTTTGCCGATGAAGTGAATTAATAATTTTTCTTTATAATTTTTACCTTCTTCAAATTCCTTGTTTTTTAAATCTTCAAGTTGCTTTATATAGTCGGATTTATCTTTTTCTATCTTATTAAGGTCTTCGATAATCGTTTTTACCTTTTGCTCCAAATTTCCAGAGTGATTAGGAACCAAACAAAAATAAGTTTCGCAAATTTTATTGTAAAATTCGTTTTCACTTTTAGGAACAACTTCAATTAAATCATATTTTTCAGCATCAAATCTTTCAACATATTTGTCACGTAAGTCTTGAAAAGATAAGGTTAGACAGTCGTCAGAAATGAAGTAATTTAAAAATGCTCTCGTCAGTACTTTAAAGTCAGTGTTTAATGGAGCGTGATTTTGTTCTACTTCACTAATAGAATCAGATACATCTCTCATTATAATTTCGCCTATATATTTACTCATTTTCTGTTTTTTTTTAAATTGTACCTACCGTTAGTCTGTGAATAAACTCAAAAAGTGTCTCTCAGAATCGGCTGTGTCAAATTTTTCTCCGACAGGTATCCGAATAGTTTCTCTTTTTGACTTAGTTTTTTCACAGCCTGACAGTCTCGTCGCTACAAGAGGTTTGGGATTAAATAAAGCCTTATTTTCGGATTTGCCAAAACTTCCCAAATACAAGACAATTTTCAAATTAAGCCAAATGCTCAAATCTCTTGTAACGACTTTGTGTGCCCTGCATGAGCAGGACACACGCTGTAGTGTTAGATAAAAATCCGAAAATACAAATTTTGGATTAGAAAACAAATCCTACAGCGTGTATTTTTCCAGAGGGTGTAAGTCCCTTATGGGCGGATTGAAAACCCGAACCATTAGCACGTCGCAAGGTTGTTAGCTGTGAAGCTAGAACTGAAGGAAGCGAACCGGCAAAAGTCTGTACCGACGAACAGAAATTGCATAAGAGGCATAGCAACAAGGATGAGTATGCACAGCAATACGAAGTCCAAAACAGTGTCCTGAACATGCTATGAAATCAGGTTGTTGTTATGTAGATGCAGCGGGGATAGACCGAAGGAAAAAGTTCTTACCAGGGGAGGTCTTGGCAACTACGAGTTGGTTAAGCCAAGAAGTCAGCAGAGGTCATAGTGCTTGGGGCAACGAGTTGCGAATAGATACCGCACAGGACTCACAAACAAGGAAGGACTGAACGCAAATCTCCAAGAAATTCGATTAGGAAAGTTATCTTAGCCTAGTCTTAAAGTAAATTATGGATAGCCCAAGAGGTGTAAAGAGCTTTTGGATGACGATTTGCGAACCGCCGAATACGTGACCCGTACGTTCGGTGGTGTGAGAGGCGCACTCCGTTCCGTTGGGGGCGGAGCCGTCTACTCGATTTTATTCTATTTGTTTTTCCGTTCAAATTAGCAATCCGTTTTCTTTCAGATGCTTAAATATTATTTTATCAACTTCCGATATTATGTTTAAATCTTTGTAATTTAACCATTTAATTTCTTCTATTTCATTATTTTCTTTTAGATTTCCAATGTAATTAGCTTTATAACACGTCATTTTTACAATTACTCCTTCAATAGCTCCGTCTGATTGAGCTTTAAACGTTCCAATATATTCGATAGATTCACTTATTATTTTGACACTTAATTCTTCTTGAATTTCTCTAATTAAAGTTTGCTCGTCGGTTTCTTCATTTTCTCTTTTTCCTCCTGGAATATAATATTTATTTTTTCCTTTTGATTTTGTGCTTAAAATTTGACCATTTTCAATTTTTATTAATGCAATTTTATCAATTTCTTTCATCAGATTTCTTTTTTCATTTTGTCTGCAATTTTCGATTCCAACTTTCACATTTCTGCTTTTCAAGTTTTCGTTTTTATACTCCAACTTTCCAATTTCTATTTTTCAAGTTTTACTTTTCAACTCCAACAAATCTGAAATCTAAAATAGTTAATCTAAAATCGATTTTTTTAGCGTTTTCTTTCGTTATAGCTGTCGCACAACTCATAAATAAACGCAATGCTTATATTGTATATGCCCAAAACTTAATGCTCAAAAATACAAATTAATTTTGCCTCTACCTGTTTATCTCGTCAAAATCTGCCTTTCAACGCCAAACCCTACCACTTCTTCAAAAGCTCTCAATTCCTGCTCTAATTTTAGGTTTCAGACAAAATTCTAAACAAAATAGAGTATGGATACACATAAAGACCTATCGTATTTCAGATTACGACTGCAAGAATTATTAAACACCAGCTTCCCTGAAAAAGCAAACGACCAGAAATTTATTGAGGAACGTTCCTTGTGGGTGCCAATGCCTACGAGGATGCTTTTCGTTCGGGAAATCCTATTGAGCAATGCAACGAAATAGCCAATTACATACTTTTTGAGGGCTTGTATTTCTTCAAATTTGACACCGTTTTTCAGGTAGTCTGTAATGAGTTTGATACCATAATGGCAGACGAGGAATTGCGACCATTTGCACTGAAAATGTTCCCTGTTTGTGAACTTGTTTTCTCCAACTATGAACTAACCGATGATTTCGCATACGGTTATGAGTTTGCCCTGCTCTATACCGAAATAACGGGAACCATCGCAATATGGATAGCCGAAAATGGGCTTCAGTAAAAAGCAACATCTCCAACAGAACATTGATGCCCTGCGAATTGCTTTTAAACTGGAAAAGGAGAAACGCCAAGCCACCGTAGGCGAAAGACTGCTAATGATGCAATATAGCGGATTTGGCGGTCTTAAATTCGTGCTGAACCCCATAGCGAGCGAAATAGACATCAATAATTGGAGAAAAACCGAACATGACCTTTTTCCACTCACGCAGGAACTCCACCAGCTACTCAAAGAAAATTCCGAAGACGAAAAACAATACCGCAGGTATGTAGATAGTATGAAAAGCTCTGTACTGACGGCTTTTTATACACCGCCCCAGATTATAGATGCGATTTCCGCAACCTTGCGTGAAAGCGGTCTGAATATTCAAAAATTCCTCGAACCCTCCGCAGGTATTGGCTCATTCGTACAATCCTTTTCAGAAAACCAAAAAGCCAGTGTGACCGCCTATGAAAAGGATTTGCTGACAGGCAAGATTTTAAAACAGCTTTATCCCGAAAACAATATCCGTGTAAGTGGTTTTGAGGAAATACCCGAAAAGGAACAAAACAGCTATGATGTAATTGCCAGCAATATTCCTTTTGGCGACACTTCTATATTTGACCTTTCTTATTCCCGAAGCAAAGACACGGCAAAAGTACAGGCTTCCCGAAGCATACATAATTACTTCTTTCTGAAAGGTGCTGATATGCTCCGTGAGGGCGGTTTGTTGACTTATATTACTTCACAGGGTATTCTGAATAGCCCCAAGAACGAACCGATACGCAGGGCGTTGATGCAGGATAACAATTTAGTTTCAGTTATCCGATTGCCTAACAACCTGTTTACAGAATATGCAGGTACGGAGGTTGGCAGTGATTTGATTATACTGCAAAAGAACACAGTAAAACAAAGTCTGACCGAAAGGGAAGATCTGTTTTGCCAAAGCAACCGAACGGAATACGATACTCCAAGCAATGCACTCTTTCAGGACAGTACAAGGATTGTGCATACCCACCGAAAATTAGATACCGACCCTTACGGTCAGCCTGCCTTAATTTATACACATAAAGTCGGCGTTGACGGAATTGCTAAAGACCTCAAACAAATGCTTTCCGAAGATTTTGGCAAGCATCTGAATTTGAATTTATACAAAGGCGAACGGAACAATGAGCCTATAATACAAATTCCGATTGAACCAAAGGTTACACCTCCGGTTATCGAACCTTTAATCATTCAGCAAAAACCGCAACCTGTACCCATTCCCGTAATCATTCCGGAAAGCCCACAGGAATTTAAACAGTTAAGCATTTTTGACCTGTTTGAAAATGCGGGCGAGCCTATAATGTTTCTTGCTCCAACCAAAAGAGTGACACAAGTTAAAAGGCAAAGCACTAAAAAAATCAACCGTGCAATAGGTCGCCAAACCGACCTGTTCAATGGGATGCAACAAACTTATACACCTCCAGTTACAAATAGAATTACTAACGGAAGTACATTAAACAATGACAAAAAACAAGAAGCTATCGGCGACCTGTTTTCGAGTAGCAACGGGAATGCCCGATCTGATAAGCCAGTCATTCCCAACACCATTCCTGAACCTGCTCCTTATAGTCGCGAATTGCAACCGTTCTATCGTAACGATTGCCTTGTCTTGGATAAGGATTGGGTAGGTCATTTGCAAGATGTAGATACATCTGCTGGTACGGCGGTTTTCCATCCTTTGCAGTTACCGTCTTTGCAAAAAGCAAGAGCCGAAGCGTATATCGGAGTACGTGATGTTTACCAAGAGCTTTATAATAAAGAGGCGAAGTTTAAGACCGAATATAAGGAAGAAAGAGAAAACTTTAACCGTTTATACGATGCCTTTGTCAAAAGGTATGGCAATCTCAACAGTGCCGATAATGCCAAATTGATTAAAACAGACAGTTCTGGTAAGGAAATCCCTTATTTGGAGCGTGTTGTTGGTGGCGTGGTACACAAGGCGGATATATTCAGCCGTCCTGTAAGTTTTTCTACCATAACATTAGCAACAGACAATCCCGAAGAAGCATTAGTAGCTTCACTGAACAAATACGGAAGCGTGAATTTGTACTATATGTCCGAAATCAGCAGTATGACGGACGATGCTTTGAAAGAAGCCTTACACGGTCGTATTTTCTACAATCCTTTGCAAAAGGAACATGAAATATCCGAACGCTGGATTGCAGGGAATGTGGTTGAAAAAGCCGAAGCGGTCAAAGTCTATCTCGAAAACAATTCCGATGATAGCCAAGCCAAGGCAAGCCTTACGGTTTTGGAAGAAGCCCGACCAAGACGTATCGAATTTGAAGAACTGGATTTTAATTTGGGCGAACGCTGGATATCCACAGGGATTTATGCCCGTTTTGCTTCACATCTTTTTGATGCAGAAGTAGCCATCCATTATTCCGAAAGTGCTGATGACTTTTCTGTAAAGTGCGACCAGAAGAATGTTCATATATGGGAAAAATACGCTGTCAAAGCAGAAAGCAGAACCTTTGACGGAATTTCCCTGCTCAAACACGCCCTTGTCAATACTACACCAGACATTACCAAAAAAATCAGAATTGGCGACCAAGAGGTTAAAGTGCGGGATATGGAGGCTATACAAATGGCAAACACCAAGATTGACGAAATCCGTTCCGCTTTTACCGATTGGCTTCACGCCCAAAGCGATGAGTTTAAAAACAGGCTGACCGACCAATACAACGATACGTTTAACTGTTTTGTCCGACCGAACTATGACGGAATACATCAGGATTTTCCAGGATTAGACCGTAAAGTACTCGGTATTGAAGACCTGTATTCCAGCCAAAAGGACACCGTTTGGATGATAAAGTTGAACAATGGAGCTATCTGTGACCACGAAGTAGGCGCAGGAAAAACCCTTGTGATGTGTACCGCATCACAGGAAATGAAACGTTTGGGATTAGCCCACAAGCCAATGGTTATAGGACTGAAAAGCAATGTTCACGAAATTGCCGAAGCCTACCGTACTGCCTATCCACACGCTAAAATTCTGTTTCCGGGCAAAGAAGATTTTACGCCCCAAAAACGCCTGAGGATTTTTGGGGATATTAAAAACAACGATTGGGATTGTGTTATTCTGACACACGACCAATTCGGAATGATACCACAATCGCCCGAAATGCAAAAGGAAATCCTGGAAATAGAACTGGACAGCGTAGAGCGTAATCTCGATGCCCTGCAATCGCAAGGCAAGGAAGTGACCAGAGGCATGCTTGCCGGAGTAATCAAGCGGAAAGAAAACCTCGAAGTCAAACTCAAAACCCTGCAACACGATATTGAAAATCGCAAAGATGACGTGGTGGATTTTAAGATGATGGGCATAGACCATTTATTTGTGGACGAAAGCCACCAATTTAAAAACCTAATGTTCAACACAAGGCATACAAGGGTTGCTGGATTGGGAAATGTGGACGGAAGCCAAAAAGCAATGAACCTGCTCTTTGCTATCCGTACCATTCAGGAACGTACAAATGCGGATATGGGAGCAACCTTTCTGTCGGGAACTACTATCAGTAACTCATTAACAGAGCTGTACTTGCTGTTCAAATACCTGCGACCAAGAGCAATGGAAAAACAGGGCATTCATTCTTTTGATGCCTGGGCAGCTATCTATGCAAGAAAAACGACCGATTATGAATTTTCTGTGGCTAATAATATCGTCGCAAAAGAGCGTTTCAGATACTTTATCAAAGTGCCGGAACTGGCTCAGTTCTATTCCGAAATTACTGATTACAGGACGGCAAAAGATATAGGCATTGACCGCCCAAATAAAAATGAAATATTGTATAACATACCGCCTACACCAGATCAAGCTGTATTTATCCAAAAGCTGATGGAATTTGCCAAAACTGGGAATGGCGAATTGCTCGGAAGACCTCCATTGTCACAAAGTGAAGAAAAAGCAAAGATGCTCATCGCTACAGATTATGCCCGAAAAATGTCTTTGGATATGCGGATGGTAAGTGCAATATATGAAGACCATCCCGACAACAAGGCTTCGCATTGTGCAAAAAATATTGCCAAATATTACAACCAATACAGTGCACAGAAAGGAACGCAGTTCGTTTTCTCTGATTTAGGAACCTACAAATCAAACGAATGGAATGTGTACTCCGAAATCAAATGTAAGCTCGTGGAAGACCATGACATCCCTGCACATGAAGTCCGCTTTATACAAGAAGCCAAAACAGACAAGCAACGTAAAGAGCTTATCAAAGGGATGAACGAGGGTAAAATTCGTGTGCTCTTCGGTTCTACAAGTATGCTAGGAACAGGTGTAAACGCACAGAAAAGAGCCGTTGCGGTTCATCATTTGGATACTCCGTGGAGACCCAGCGACCTTGCCCAACGTGACGGAAGGGCTGTACGCAAAGGCAATGAAATTGCAAAACATTTTGCAGACAACAAAGTAGATGTCATTATCTATGCCGTAGAAAAATCATTAGATAGTTATAAGTTCAACCTGCTGTACAATAAACAGCTTTTTATTGACCAGCTAAAAACCAACAATCTAGGAAAGCGAACCATTGATGAAGGCAGTATGGACGAAAAATCGGGAATGAATTTTTCTGAATATGTGGCTATCCTATCAGGCAATACAGATCTGCTGGATAAAGCAAAATTGGAAAAACAGATTGCTGGATTAGAAAGCGAAAAACAGGCATTCAATCGTTCTAAGTTCAGTGCCAAATATAAATTGCAAGACTTTACGGAACTGCTAGAAAGTGCGCAATCCCGTTGTAACCGAATGCACCTTGACTGGGGGAATTTACAAAAGCGCATACAAAAGCGTTCGGACGGGACTATCGAAAATCCTGTTTTGCTGGACGGTTTATCGCCCAATGCAGATATAAAACAAATCGGTGCTAAGCTCAACCAGCTTGCCGACAAAGCCCGCACTGGAGGTCAGTATGAAGAAATAGGAAGCCTGTATGGATTTACGTTGTTGGTCAAAACTGAAATATCCGAAAAAGAGGGTATGGATATAAGCGTAAACCGATTTTTGATACAGGGCGAAGGCAATATCAAATACACCTACAACAACGGTTTAGTAGCAAAAGACCCTGACACCGCTTCATTGAACTTTCTGAAGGCGTTGGAAAAACTGCCCAGCTACATTAACCAGGAACAAAAGAAGATTACCGAAACTCAAAAAGATCTGCCTATACTTCAGGAATTGGTGGTTCGTACCTGGTCTAAAGAAAATAGATTGAGCGAACTTAAAACAGAATTGGCTGGCGTTGAGAGAAAGATACAGTTGTCAATTACTCCAGAAGCGAAAGAAGAAGCTGTGGAGCAGAGCGAAAAACAGGAACAAACTCCAAACAATTCGGAGGATATTGTAGGGATAAAAGGTATTCATTTACCTTGAAGAGTATTCTAATGTGTAAAAGTATACACTACATTTGGTTCTTTTCTTTGTCCACTCAATTGGAACATTGTAAGCGTGAATCAAAATGTATTATTATTTCACTTTTTTACAAATGGCAGCTCGCTTAATAGAGATATACCTATATAAATCAGAATGTTAAGCTTTCCAGTTTCTTTCACATAATTACCAGCTATAAAGTAAGCCCCATCAATAGCAAAAGATATATTTTGATTACTAAAAGTCCGAATTTGGTAAGTACATTCTAACTCATGATTACGTTTTTGATTTTGAGAAAAAGTACGCAAACCAAAAATTTGCCGATTTTCTGACCTTGATATAAAATTGTAAATCATCTTGTTGCGATTTCAATTTTGAAAAAATAATAGCTTTGTCATACTAATCGGCCTACTTTATAATCAGTCAGCAAATTTACCTTGCCGTGACCTGTAGATAGTTTGTAATTGCAATTCTGTACTGATTTTTTGCCTCAATGAGCTTGTCCTCTGTTTCTGCTTTCAATGCTATGGCTTCCAGTAAATCAGAGAGTTGTATAAGACCATTATTGTAACCGTCCTGGTTTACCCTTAAATTTTCTGTTGTCTGCACTAATGTTTCCGTTATTAATCGTATTTTATCATCTGCTTCGCTCAGGTCTGTCCATGCTTTTTCCATCTGAAGGTTTAATAATCCTTTATTGTCCGAAAAAATATTTTTAGCCATTTCTTCCTTGAATTTTAACTCTTTAAGCTTATGTTTTCTACCCCACCAATCAGAAATAGGTACAGACAAAGAAGCATACGCCATTCCATTTAAAGAACCATTTTGTGCACCGCTCAATTGGTCAAGATAATAACCCGTAACACCTATTCCTAAATTTGGCATATAGTCCGCCTTCTTCATTTGAGTTTCCAGCTTGGTTCCTGTAACCATTTTTTCAAGTAGCTGATATTCCATTCTACTGGGTAGCACCTCCTGATTGGATACAAAATAAGTTTTTGGCAAAGAAAGGTCGTCAAATTTGTCATCAAGAACTATTTCGGGTTTGTAATCCATGCCAATAGTCTGGCACAGTTGCATTAGCATCAGTTTTTTGGCATTGTTTAATTTTATTTTATTGACCTGTAATTCCTGCTGTTTGATGCTGACTTTTAACAAATCATTTTTTATAATGACTCCGTTTTTATAAGCATTGCCAACCTGTTTGTAAAGAATATCAAGAAATGTGATATAACTGTCGAGCGTTTTTTGTTTCTCACCAATGGCAATTGCCAGCCAGTATTCTTGCTCTGTTTTAAGCAAAATTTCGTTTTCGGACAGCTTGTGTTGCTTTTCTTTTACCTCGATATTCAATTGGGCTAGTTGGTTGCCTGTCTTTATTTTGCCTCCTGCATATACCGGTTGCACTATATTGAGATAACCTAAACCCATTTGGTTAAACAATCCAATATTTACGTCTGGCATATAAGCAAACTGTGTAGCACCTGCAAGATTAGCAGGATTACCGTCATACACTGGAAGATTACCCCCTTTCATGTTCATTTCCAGCAACGGATCCAGAGCCTGCATGGCAATAGCCGAAGCACTCACTTTTGGGAAGTAATTCGTATAGGCCTCTTTTTTAGTTTCGGTAGCGGCATCGATATCAATCAGGCTGTTTTTTACCTTAGTGTTATTTTGTAGCGCGAGCGACCTAACCTGCTCTAAAGTCAGGTGTTTCTGTGCATTTACACCAATAGACATGCACAGAATGATTACAATTAAATTTATTTTTTTCATTGAATTTTAATTTTATTTATTTCGATAGAGAAGCTTTTAAATAGGGGTACTTTTTTATTTGGGCAGCTATTCCGATTTACGAAACGGCAATCTCTTCTACTTCTTTGTCTTGATTTTTGTATGCCATCCAATAAATAAGAGGTAGCATGGTCAAGATAAATACCATAGAGATTAAGGTTCCAAAGAAAATAACCGTACCCATAGGGCCCCAAAGCGGACTCTTACCTATAATCATCGGAATAACTCCCATTGATGCCGCAAGTGAAGTCAGCAATATTGGTCGCATCCTTCTTTTTCCAGCTTCTAAACAAGCTTGCAATACAGGCATTTTCGAATGAGATCGCAGTTCTTCTATATAATCGAACATGATAATACCATTTCTAACAATAATACCTATCAAACTTACAAGGCCAAGCACTGCTGTCATACTAAATTCCATGTCCATTAGCCAAAGCCCAAAAGCGGCACCAAAAAAACTGAACGATGTTGAAGCAAAGACAAGCGAGGCAAGACTCACATTTTTAAAGTGAAAAACAAGAATGAAGAAAATAATCCCCACTGAAATAAATAGTCCAGCTACTATTTTTGGCATTGTCTCTTCGGTATTTTCTTTGATACCTCCGTAAGAAACGGTAATATTTTTGCTACCCATTTCCTTAGACATTCCTTTTACCAGGTCCTCAATCTTCCCTTGGGTGTTACCTGCTTTTACACCTCTTTTGAGATCCACATAAACAGATAAAGTACGCACGCCATTTCGGCGAACAATCTGTCCTTCGTGCCATCCATTGCTAATTGCAGCTACTTGACGAAGTGGAACTGCTGGAGAGAACAAACCTGAGATATATTCATTAGCAACATCCGAAACTTTGGGATCTTTGTCCTTCCATTTTGATTTAAGCACTACTGGTATATTATAGTCGCCCTCCCATACTGTTGTAATAGGCAGACCTCCAAACCTTGACGTCAAGCCTATTCCTAAGAGCCCTTCATTGATTCCCAATCGATTTGATTCAACAGGATGCAAAGCAATATTTACATCAGGAAGGATTTCTTCATAGTTGGTATAAATTCTTAGAGGTGTATCTAATTTCTTGATTTCAGATTGCAATTTACCTGCAGCTTCTTTCAAATCCGAAATACTGTCCGCACTGAGTCTTACTTCAATATCTGCATCCACGCCTGCTTGGTAATCAAGCTGTTTGAATTTTACATAAGCCTGAGGATAATGATGTGCATACTTTGCGGTATATTCATCAAGGAGTTCTATAGTTGCCTTACTTGATACGGTATTGACTATAAATTGTGCAAAATTTGGACCTCCAATTTTTGGAGCGTACGTTGTATGAAACCTTGGAGAACCTGTTCCCATAAACGTAGTTATTGATTTTATACGGTTATCAACTCCTAATTCTTTAGCAAGGTCTTTTGCTACTACTTCTGTCTGAGCCAGTGAACTTGCCTGAGGCAGGAATATCTCTACTGCAAACTGGTTACGCTCTGCGGTAGGCATGATCTTAAGCGGAAGATTTACAAACATTACAATTCCAATTACAACGAATGCTATCCCTATAGCGAATGTTATTTTTGGGAATTGAAATACTTTGGCAAGGACACTATCATAGAAAGATTGGATGTAATCCATAAAGGATTTATTTCGCTTTTCACCCACCGCCTGATGCATTCCTTTTTTAATAAATGCATACTGAAAATAAGGTACCAGCAAAACAGCAACGGCTAGAGAAATCAACAATGTGATTAGAATTGTCCAAGGAAAGGCACTCAAGAAGTCATACATCTGACCTGTAAAAGTTATCAAAAACGGAAAAAATGTAACCCCAATGGCTAATGTGGCCGAAAAAATAGCTTTAAAGTATTCTTTGGCACTCTCTATAGCGGCTTGTTTGCGTTGTACACCTTCATCAATCTTCTCCAGATAACTATCCAAGATTACAATCGAATTATCTACAATCATCCCAAGCACAACAATAAGTGCGGCAAGAGTTACTGTATTAAGCTCAATGCCTACTGAGAACATAATGCCCAGAGATATAAAAATGGTAATTGGAATAGTTGATGCAGCAACTCCAGCGACACGCAGCGGAAGAAATGCTACAATAACCAATATAACCGCTATGATGGCAATACCAAGTTCTTCTAAAAATGTCTTGATAGAAGCATCGACTACCTGTGGCTGGTCGGCTATTCGGTAAATTTTTACATCATCAGGTAGTGTTTTTTCAAAATCCTTTAATATAACATCGACATCTTTTCCATATTGAACAATATTGTATCCCTCACGCATTTCGGTAGAAAGAATTAAACATTTTTTATTATTGCTAATAGTGTAACTGGAGGCTTTTGGGTATTCACGTACAACTTTGGCAACATCCTTTAGTCGTATATGATTCCCTTTTTCATCAGAATAAACGATTTGCTCCTCTAACTGCCTTTCGGAAGAAAAGGGTCTCGCTATGTGAATGGGCACAACCATTTGATCGTTGTCAATTACACCCGAGGGGCCAATCATACCTTTGGTAAGCAATGTTTGGTACAAACTGTAAATATTGATACTGTAGCTGGCCACTTTTTCTTTATCGATATAGATACTAAGCTGTTCGTTCTGAACTCCGTAACGACGAAGATTTGATACCGATTCAACACTTCGCAATTTATTTTCCAACGTTTCTAGATATTCCTTCAGTTGACGATACGTTTTTGTATCCGATTCTAAAGCAATAAGCAAAGCAGAAGTATCTCCGAAATCATCATTGGCAACCAGTGCAACTACCCCGGAAGGCAACTGCATCTTAAAATTGGCAAGGCCGTGTTTGATTTTTGACCATACTTCGTCTTTGTTGCTTACCTCATCGTTTAGTTCTACAAATACATACACTATTCCATCTCTGGACAGAGAATATGTTTTGGATTTTTTAACTTCTTTGTAGGTGAAAAGAAATTTTTCCAAAGGCTTTGCCAGTTGTTCCTCCACTTCTGCGGAGGTGGCACCTGGATATGCGCCGACCACCACTCCTTGTCTAATGGTAAAGATGGGAAATTCCTGTTTTGGCATTTTGAACAGGGCAAAAATCCCGAACAGTAATAATGTACCAATAAGTAACAGTACAATTTTATTATACTTTATAGCCAGGGCTATGAGTCCTTTTTCTTCTTTCATTTCCTGTAATTTTTTAGTTTTTTTGTACAGATACGGGTGTCCCTATACTGATATTTTGATACCCCTCTACAATCAGTTCTTCTCCTTCTTGTAAACCTTTAGTAATATGGACTCCATTTTCTGAAAGATTGCCTAAAGAAACTTCTTTATAGGCCGCTTTTCCTTGTTTGTCTTTTACCCATACAAATCTCTTACCTGAAAAGTCTACCTGTACGGACTTTATAGGTACGACAATACTGTTACTGCCTTCCCTTTTTATAGTGTTGAGATACGTTCTGCAGACCATACCAGGCATGATTTTACCTGTTACGTTATTTATTTTCACTTTAATATCATAAGTATGGGAGGTAGGATTAGCAAAAACACCTTTTTCCAGCACCTTTCCATTAAAAGTTTCGTTGTCTAGTGCTGAAATCATTACTTCACATTTATCTCCTATCGTAACACCTGAAATTTCACCCTCCGGAATGGCAATCTTGACTTTTACACTTCCAATATCCATAATATTATAAACTGGCATTCCAGGCATTACGTTAGTTCCAGGTTCCAGGTAACGCTTCCCAACGACTCCAGATTGTAGGGCATAGATTTTGCCGTCTTTGAAGTTCTTATGGGCTATCGCATCACCTGCTCTTGCTTGCTCTAGTTTTGTTTTTGCATCTATGTATTGAATTTCAGGAAGACTCTTGCTTTCATACATAGCAGACATACGTTTGTAAGCATCTTCAGCCTGTTTTAGTGTGGCCTTAGAGACCTCATTTGCACTTTTTAAACTGGCCGTATTAAGCGATGCGAGTAATTGTCCTTTAGTTACTTTTTGTCCTTCGCTTACGTGCATCTCTTCAATATTGCCTGGTACTAAAAAACTGACATCAACTGCATTGTCACTTTCAATCGTACCAACATATTCTTGTCCGTTAGCACTTTTCGCACAAGTAACTTGTAGTGTTTTAACGAGGATCTCTTTTGTTCTGTTTTGGTCTTCCTGATTTTTAGCACAGGATAAAACTGTTAATGCAAAGGATATAGCACAGATATACTTTACTGGATGTGAATAAACGTTGGTCATAATTTTTTTGTTATTTGATGTCGAGTACAAAATTCAACATAAGAAAGCGTTTAGGTAAGACCAATTATTCTTCAATAGTGTTCAAAATGTCGTATTTTTGTTGTTTTGAATAACAAAAAAGTCAAAATGATTATGAAAAACGGAAATTTTGGAAAAATCTCTATTGAACACTTTGCCCATCAGGTAAATCTTAATGTGGTTACACAGACCGATGATTTTATAATTTCGAAAAAACCAACTACACTTCAAGAGCATGCTTTAAATTTTGACTATCCCCATATTATTGAGGGGATTGCTTTTGTCTTTTGTGTACAGGGAAAAGCACGAATAAGAATTAACCTTATAGAACACGAGGTACAGGAAAACACACTGCTAGTTGCTGTGCCTAATAATATTATCCATGTACTAGAACAAAGTACTGACTTGAGAATTGAATTTCTCTTTTTTACGTTCGATTTTATTTCCAATATGCGGTTGACAATACAGTTGGGGAATATTATAAAAGCTGTTGAGGAACAGGCTAGCCTAAAATTAGAAACTGCCGTTTTTGAAGAACTTTTGACTATACACGGACTCATTATCAAACAATATGAAAAACCTGTTGCGTACAGAGAGGATGTTATCAAAAATCTTTTGTATGCTCTTAGTTATCAAATTCTTCAGATTTATGATATATCTTCTGCAAACAAAACCAATGTACCTGCCAATAGAAAACAAGAACTCTATATGAAGTTTATGACATTATTATTCGATCATTACAAGACCGAGAGAAGCATTAAATTCTATGCAGATAATTTATATTTGACTCCCAAACATTTTTCAAAAGTTATAAATGAAGTAAGTGGAAAGCCTATTTTGGAATGGATAGACGAGATGGTGATTATGGCCTCTAAGGCAATGATAAAAAGCACTGAGATGACCGTAGCACAAATAGCCGACGAATTAAATTTTGCAAACGCTTCTTTTTTTGGAACCTACTTTAAAAAAAGGGTTGGAATGACACCAATGCAATACAGAGTACAATAACGCAAAATGCTTCTGATATTTTCTGAATGTCTATATAAAATCAATTCTAATTTAATTATTAGCTGCTGATAGCACGACAAATTTCCGTTTCAAAAAAAATCTGCAGAATCTGTATGCCTAAATTTGCACGCAGATTCCGCAGATTATATCAGCTAATCAAGTCTAAAAAAAATAAACCATTATGGACTCAAAGTCCATAGTTTCGGTTTGTCAGACTGAAAGTCTGCAAGCTGTATTACGAATATTTACCGCAAATTCGCAAATTATTTCTATAACTAATATTTTAAAATTTGCGAATTTGCGGTTTGAAAATTTTTTAGAAGCTAAAAGCGAAATGCACTAAAGTACATAGTTTTAACTATTTTTGGGACCAATAAAAAAGAAAATTTGTCGTACTCCCTTTAGCCGTTTAGTATTGTACTATTCTTACATATTGACTGCGATTTTGCCAACAGTTCGGTCTTTTTCTAAATAAGAATGTGCTTCACGCATTTCATCAAAAGAGAATGTTTTGGAAACGTGTGATTTCAGTATTCCTTTTTCCATTAATTGAGCAAGTTGCAACATATCATCTCCTGATGAGGCTACAAGCAAAAAGGATAAATCAACATTTTTTGCTTTTGCTTTTTCAACTTCTTCAGCAGATAGACTACTAGAGGCAATGGAAACAATTGTTCCGCCTTGTTTTGTTATGTCTAATGATTTTAAAATAGTATCGCCACCAAGTGTGTCTAATACAAAATCAACATCAATTGAAACTTAATGCAATAGTTGGTTTTGTACTATCTACAAATTGTAAATTATTGTTCTCATTTTATAGCTTATTTAATTTTTATGACAACCTTCCCTTTCGATCTACCTGTTTCTACATAAGCCATAGCTTCATTGGTTTGTTCAAATGGAAATACTTTGTCAATAACAGGTTTAATGATTCCTGCTTCAATTAATTTTGTTATTTCACCCAATTGATTGCCTTCGGCTCTCATAAACAAGAATTTAAAAGCTACATTTTGTTTTTTGGCTTGTTTTCTTGCTTTAGAACTTATCAATTTAATTAACAATTTTAAATACCAAGGCAAGCCAATTTCAGCAGCAAATTCTGGTGTTGGTGGCCCTACTAAAGAAATTAATTGCCCACCAGGTTTTAGAATGCGTAATGATTTTTCGAGAATTTTTGGATCACGATTGCTGTGCAAAACCAAATCATAGTTTTTTAATTTGGTTTCAAAATCTTCGGTTTTGTAGTCAATAATTACATCGGCTCCGAGACTTTTGACTAAAGCTATATTTTTTTCGCTGGTGGTTGTAGCTACAAAGGCTCCCAAATGTTTGGCAAATTGAATCGCAAATGTACCCACACCGCCTGAACCAGCCTGAATGAACACTTTTTGTCCTTTTTTGATATTTGCCATTTCAACAATTGCTTGCCAAACCGTAAGTCCGACCAACGGAATAGAAGCGGCTTCTTCCATCGAAAGGTTTTTGGGTTTTAGTGCCAAGTCAGTTTCATTTACGGCGATATATTCCGCAAAAGTACCAATTCTATAATCTGCTACTCTTGAATAGACTTCGTCGCCAACTTTGAAATTTTTAACGCCAGAACCTACTTTAACTACAGTTCCTGCCATATCGTGCCCATTGATGAGCGGGGTTTTATAGGGTAAAAAGAGCTTGAATTCGCCCTTTTTAATCATTGAATCTAATAAATTGACACCCGCTGCGTGAATTTGCACCAAGACTTCATTTGCTTTTGCAATGGGTTCGGCAACTTCTATAAGATGTAATTTTTCGGTCTTGCTGTATTTTTTTATTTGAAATGCTTTCTTTTATTTATTAATTGAATTTAATTTTGAAAAATAGAAATTTGAAATTGCAAGAATGACAAGGTTTATCAAAGGCACAATAACATTTGCTGTTGGGTCTCCTACTACATAATGTATGATAGCAGCCGAAATATATAAGATTCCAAATCCTGCATAAGCCCATTCTTTTACTTTTGCGGAAAAAAATGGAGCCATTAAAACTATTGCTCCGATTAGTTTTGAAATCCCAACTTGAACTCTAAAATAATCAGGAAATCCAAAGTGCTTATATGATTCTACAATTTTTGTATCCGTAAAATACCAATAAACAGCAAGTAATGAACCTATGCTAATTAAACTTGTAGTTACCCAATAAATGATTTTGTCCTTCTTCATCCTAAATTATTTTATGGTTTCTAAATAACCTTTTCTTAATTCATCAGTTCCGCTTATTACATTTCCGAAGAAAGTTGTTTCTGTTTTGATACCACAAAATTCAAAAATACCTACTTCGATGGTTCTGAGCTGTGCTGTGAGCATAAGAGTTTCTTCATAAACAGCCGTTGGTGTATTCATGTTGATATATACGTGAGCTGTTTTTCCTTTTAATAAGCCTACAGGGCCATTTTCGGTAATCTGAAAAGCAAATCCATGCGAAAATACTCTATCAATAAACCCTTTTAACATCGCTGGCATTTGTGACCACCACATAGGGTAAACAATGGTCAAATGGTCTGCCCAAGTAATTGCTTCTTGATATTTCTGAATATCAGTTGGCATTTCTTTGCCCATAAACATAAATTCAATGTCGGGCATTGCCAAAACAGGATTAAAGCCTTCGCCATATAAGTCAATAATTTGTACTTCATCGCCTTTGGCTGTGGCTTTTGTTGCTACTTCATCTACAATTGCTTTTGTAAAACTAGCAGGGTTTAAGTGCGAAAAAATAATTAAATGTTTCATTTTATTTTAGATTTTAAATTTGTTACTATTTTGTTACTCCTCAGGTACTAAGAAACTAAGTTTCTAAGAGGCTAAGAACTTGATAATAAAAGCTACAGGGATATTTTGTTTTTTAAATAATGATTTTGGTAAAATAAAAAGCATTAATCGATACTAGGTTTTAGTCTTAGTGCCTTGTATCTTAGAATCTTAGTACCTGAGCAGTTACACTATCTTTTATGATTGAATTTTCAAAAGTTTTGTAGGCAAGTTTGTTTCATTGTTTTGATTTTTAACTTATTTTAGACTTTTTAGTCTATTTTATGTCGGGTTTTTAATGATTACTTAAATTTATTAAAATTGAAAATCGATTTAAAATAGACTAAAAAGTATATTTTTGGTTGAAAAAAAAACTAATTTGAATAATTAGTTAATTCCATTTTTAAACTTTTTATCAATCCACGCATCGGTTGTGCTGTATTCATGCAACGGCAGATAACAATGGCTCCTTCAATGGCAGATTGCGCTTTAAAAGCATAAATATCAGGCTGCAAGTCTTGGCTAAATTCTCCATCTTGAATGCCTTGTTTTAATATTTCAACAAAAACATTTTGACTTTGCTTAAAGGTTTCTCCTATTTTCTCTTTAATATACGGAAAATTATCATCAGCTTCTACCGCAAGGTTCATTAAAGGACAACCACCTTTGATATGCATTTGCAAAGGGTCTTTATAAAAATCAAAATAAGCAAATATTTTTCCTTTTGCGGTTTTCTCTTTGCTAATCAATGCCATCAAAGCAATGCCGTTAGACTCTATCATGTAGCTAACAACCTGTAACGAAAGTGCTTCTTTGTTTTCAAAATGGCCATAAAGACAGCCTTTTGTCAATTTTGTAGCCTCAAGAACATCATCAATATTTGTCCCTGAAATACCTTTTTGGTTATAAATAGGTGCTGCTGTTTCTATTATAAACTGTTTTGTTCTTTCTGCTTTTGTCATCATCACATTACTTTTTTGAATTGTAAAAATAAACCAAAAAGTTTATTTTATAACACTATTTTTTTAGTAAGTGAATTATACGGGCAAAGATATAGTATTCACTTTCAATACGCAAGTGTTTTTTTGTTTTATTTTTAAATAAGACAAAATATTTTTTATGCGTTTAATTGTAATACGTTACTGCTAATGTTTTTTTCGGCATTAACCTTTAAAATTTTTCAGAAGTTTTTGATTGCCTAGATGCAAAGTACAATATTGTCATAGAAATAATTTCTACCACTAGTGGTGGCAGTATTGCACTTGACCAGCCATCAACGATAACACTGTATATTCTACCAAAAAAAACGACTGTTATGAGCATTAGTGCCGATTGGTACCAAGTTTTGTTTTTGGTTAGCAATCCTGTAATTAGCATAAATCCGATGGCTACAAGTGTACCGCTGATGGCACCACGGAAGGTATTGTGAGCCAGAATACTATTCAAATCCACACCATACAATGCTACTGTATCTGATGGGAAAAACATATTTTTAAATCCTAAAAGTAATATCGATATGATATTGACTACAACTAAAATGTTTATTAATTTTTTCATCAATTGTATTTTTTTTACTTGAAATATTTTTGTCTTATGTGTTTTTAATTTTTCAATAACCCTATTTGTCCTAAATGATAGGATAGGTGATTGGTCCTACTCAAAACCACATTCAATTTATTTCGATGCGGTTCTTTTGCAAAATCTTCATCAGATACTGCTGTATGTTTTGCTAACCATTGTGTTGGCGTGAGCGATTTTAATTGAGATAGTACTGTATTATTGACCTCATTCCATTGGGTTCTTAATTGCTCTATACTTGGTTTGGGCAGTTCTGATTTGTCAGGGTTTTTGACAAATATCTCTAGCAGTTCGGGGTATAAACTTTCGCCAAATCCTAGTAGAGGCAACATGTTATCATGCACTGCAATAAGATGCCCCAATAAATAATGCCCTGTGTTTTTTGAAGCTGAAACTTCTTGAGATAATTGCTCGTCTGAAAAACTTTCAATTAGTTTTGAGGCTCTTTTAATAGTACTGCTAAATGTATCGAGTACGATTTTATATATGATTTCGTTTTCCATTTTTTGTTATTTAAAGTTGTCATCTAAAATTACTTTTTTATGATGAATCAAATGTTTTTCAATTTATTTTGGATGATGATTCGCTCTCATTATTATTTGTTTCAAATACTAATACGCTGGCCAATATGCATCCAAATAATAGAAGAAAGCTCATTTTTATGTTTCTCTTTTAGTATTTGTTCAGGATAATAAACGGGTTCGTCACTCAAGTCAAAAGTGCCATAGTGCATCGGAATCCATTTTTTGGCTTTTAAATCTTTGAATGCCCTAATTGCTTCACTAGGGCCGGTATGAGCATATTTCATAAACCATTGTGGTTCATAGGCACCAACGCCTATCATAGCAATGTCAATAGTATAGTCTTTGCCAATCTCGGCAAAGTGCTGTGCGTAGCCACTATCGCCAGCAAAGAAAATGGTTTTGTCTGCCTTTTTATCCTTAATCATAAAACCTCCCCAAAGATTTTTGTTGGTATCGGTTAGCCATCTTCTTGACCAATGCTGACTTGGCAGATAATCAATACTAATGTTATTTGAGGTGTTAAACTGTTGAAACCAACCTGCTTCTTGAATTTCATTTTTTACACCCCAACTTTTCAATATTTTTCCAATTTCTAAACCTGTTAGTATAATTGCCGAGGGATTGTATGCACACAATTGCAGAATACTTTCTTTATCAATATGATCCCGATGATTGTGAGAAAGTAGCAGGTAATCTACATTATTCAAATCGGGTATTTCAAAAGGCACTTTGGTATAGCGTTTTAAAAACCTATTTTCAGTAATTACGGGGTCTATCAACAATCGAGTACCATTCAAATCAATAATAAAACAAGCGTGGCCTACCGGAATTATGGCATTCACACTTTTATCCCTAATTTTATCAATTAGTTGCCAAGAAAGTGGCGAAACTTGATTTTTTTTAAGTTTGGTTATTGGGCTCTTATTCGTCTGCCATTTCAATACTTCTTTGAAACTATTAATGTGGTCGCCGTGCAAGTTGGTGTACAGTCCCTTGGGGTTGAGTTCATTCCCTTTCCAATTTTCTTTAATAAATTTTAAATCGGTATTGAATTTTTTTAGTGCCATTTTATGCTAGTTATTTATTAAGAATTGTCGGTGTCTTATTTAACTTTCTTTCCGTTTTTTACAAAAGTAATGGTTTCAGTACAATCATGCCCATGTGCCTACAGCTAAAGCTAGAGGCAATTGAAAAATATAAATACAGCCTAAATAGTTGCCTTTTTTGTTAAAAATGGAATTACTTTTTTTAGAAATTCTTCGTGATATTGAAATATACCACCATGCCCAGAATTAGGATAAATTACAACAGGTTCGGCATTGGGGAAACGCTTTGCCAAATCATACGAATTGGGTGTCGGTACCATTCTATCATTGTCGCCATTGGCTACTAATACTGGATGTTTAAAAACGCTTAAATCAGCAGGAGTTTCATGTCCCCAAGCTTCAATGGCTTTGAGTTGTGCTTTGAGTACGCTCAATTTTACACTTTTGTCTCTATTTTCAGATCTTTCTTTTAATCTTTTCAAGAAATCTTTGGCGGCTACTTTACCTTCTTTATTTTGGGTAAAGAATAAATAAAATTTAGGGTCTCTGAATGAAAATATCCCTTTGAAAATATCTTTATAAGTCAAACCAACCACATCGCTCACGCCTGCACCGCCTCTAGGGCCTGTACCTGCAAGAATGATTTTACGAGCCAAAGTGGGTTCTACCAAAAGTAATTCTTGAGTAATAAAACCACCCATTGAGAACGCAACAATATCTACTTGTTTGTAACCCAAGGCGTGAATAAAGGCAATAGCATCTTTGGCCATATCAGCAATGCTTTTGCCTTGTTTGCCTGTTGTAGCACCTACACCTCTGTAATCAAAAGAAATAATTTGACGTTCAGCCGCTATGGCGTCCATAATTCTTGGGTCGCAATTATCAAGGTTTGCCGTTAAGTGATTAAAATACACTACCGGTATATCGCCTGTTTTGCCATAAGAGCGGTAGGCAAATTTGATTCCGTTGGCTTCTACAAATTGAGTAGGAACGGTGGCGTAGGCATATTTGGCACTATCGCTTTGAGCATTTGATTTTAATAGTGTAGCTAACGTTAAAATTGTTAGCAGAAATATTTTTTTCATTTTGTTTATATCTTAAAGAGTTGATTTTGTTTTAGAAAAATAAATATTTGAAATGATGAGCGGTATCATAAAAAAAACAGGCATTGCTACAATATTTATAGGGTCGTTTGCTGCATAATGAGCAATGGTTGCCATGATAAACGTAATGCCAAAACCAGCATACGCCCATTCTTTTATTTTACTCGAAAAAACCGGAATAAGTAAAACAAGAACACCAATGACTTTGGCTATAGCAAGCTCTATTCTAAAAGCATCAGAGTAGCCTAAATGCTTAAATCCTTCTTCCATTTTTGGGTCAGTAACATACATGTAAGCACTCATTAACATGGTTAAACCTAACAAACCAGTTGATACCCAATAGATAATTTTATCTTTTTTCATTTTGATAAAATTTAAGCGTTATTTAATTGTTTAAGTATTGTTTTCTCTAAAAACCCATACGCAAAATGTTGTAAATTAACCAATACCGATAAGCCTTTTCCAACCAAGTTTCTAAATTTAGGTTTGTCTGTTTCAACAACTTTAAGCACTTTTGTTGCAACTTTAGAAGCATCCTCTCCTTGAGCAACTATAAAATCAGCATATTTTTGGCTTTTCGCTCTTAAAGAGTTGTAATCTTCAATTTTATTTACGGTTGTAGATGCATTAGACATAATGTTTGTTTTGAAAGAACCTGGTTCAATCATGGCTACACGAATGTTAAACTCTGTTAATTCATAGCGCAATGCTTTGTAATACCCTTCTAAAGCATGTTTAGAAGCGGCATAATAAGAAGTACTCGGAAAAGCAACTAGCCCAGTGATAGAGCCAACAGTTATGATTTTTCCCGATTTTTGTTTTCTAAAATAAGGTAAAATTGAATTTGTGACTTTGATAGTTCCCCAAAAGTTAGTTTCAAATTGTTTTCGGCCTAATTCTATCGGAATTTCTTCTGCAATACCATTGACCAAAAATCCCGCATTGTTAATCAAAACATCTAACTTGCCAATTTCTTTAAAAAGTCTTTCAGGCAAGGTATTTATTGACTCGTCTGAATCAAGGTCTAAAGCAACCATTTTGAAAGGGACTTGGGTTTTACTTGGGTTTCGGCTGGTGCCTATTACATTGTATCCGCTTTGATGCAATTGGTTAGCAATTAATAATCCAAACCCTGATGATGCTCCGGTAACTAAAATATTTTGTTTCATTTTATTGTATTTAAAAATTAATTTATAAATTTGCTTGCGTTTTGCAAGTACAAAGATAAACACATTCACTTGTTATTTGCAAGTGATTTTAAAAATATTTTTAATTTTTTTTTATGAAAACAACAAAAAAAAGATCCGATTGCCCTATTAGCTGCACTTTAGACGTGTTTGGCGACAAATGGTCGTTCTTGATAATTAGGGATTTATTATTTAAAAAAGAGTGCACTTATGGCGATTTTCTGAAGTCGGCAGAAGGAATTGCTACCAATATTTTAGCCAATAGATTGGTTACTTTAGAAGAAAATAAAGTAATCGAAAAATTAGAACACCCCACAAGTAAAGCCAAAGTGTTGTACCGATTAACCCCAAAAGGAATAGATTTACTCCCAGTTTTAATAGAAATTCATCTTTGGTTTGAAAAACATGGAACAATTCCAGACGAGATTAGAGAAATGCTTGAAATGGTAAAAAAAGACAAGGTTGGTTTTATAGAAAGTTTTACCAAAATGCTCCAAAGTTGATACTAATTATGTCCAGTTTAAAAAAGCATACATGCTATTCAATTTTTTGAATTTAAGTAAAAAATATTAAAGGGTTCGAACCGTAAAATTCAATAAGTATAAGGGTTTAGAATTATGGTCTTGATGCACCATCAAAAAGCCTGTAAAAACAAGTGCTTACAGGCTTTTAAGTTTCTTTTGAACTTCTTGATGCAAATTAAAACCTTTAAAACCTAAATTAAAGTCAAAAGATACCCTACTAGTGAACCGCCTAAAACTATAAAAGCACTATTAATTTTCTTGTAATTAAATGTTACAATAATACTTAATAAAGCGATTAAAATAGTTCGCCAATCTATTATAGTTTCCTTTCCCATTTCTAAGCATATAGAAATTATGATTGCTATTGATGCAACATTTACAGCATCCAAAAAGGTGGAAAACATTTTAGAATTCCGCATTTTTTTTACCAATGGATTTAATAATGCAACAAAAATAAAGGATGGTAAAAAAATGGCAATAGTTGAAATAATTGACCCTGAAAATCCATTAATTTGGTAACCGATAAAAGTTACTGACGAAAAAACTGGACCTGGCGTAAATTGCCCTACTGCGATTGCATCTATTAATTGTGTTCTCGACAAAAGTCCTGTTGCAACTAATTCTGCATCAAGAAAAGCGAAAAGTACATAGCCACTTCCGTATAAAATTGCACCAATTTTTAAGAAGATTAAGAATAAATTCAGGTTTGTTGGAGAAATTATATTGGTGTTTGAAACTTGAAAAAAAGTTAACGGAATAAAAGCATTTATACTTTTATTCGTGTTCTGTTTTAAATAATAAATCAATAATGCAATTATTCCTGCACCAAACATTAAAACTATTTCATTGTAATTTAGAAGTGAAAAAATCAAAACGACAGCTCCAATAATTCCCAATTGAATTGTTTTTAAGGATTTTTTTGCTAACGGAAATATTGCTGAAAGAATAATTGCAATGATTGCTGGTTTTATTCCATATAAAAAAGGTTTTACTTCAGGAATTTGTCCATATTCTTTATATAACCAAGCAAAAAATCCTGTTATGATTACTGCTGGAAAAATAAAACAAATTCCCGCTGTAATTAGTCCTTTCCAACCTGCTTTTTCGTGTCCGATGTGAATAGCCATTTCTGTACTATTTGGACCAGGAATTAAATTTGTTGCTCCGATTAAGTCAAGAAAATGTTGTTCGGTTAGCCACTTTTTTTTGAAGACTACTTCATCTTGCATCATCGCAATATGTACAGCTGGACCACCAAAACCAATAATGCCAAGTTTCAAAAATAATTTTGCTATTTCTTTTAAATTATTTTTCTCCGTCATTTTTATTTAATTTGGTATCAAACGACCATTTTCCTGCACCTTCAATCAAAAGAAAAATTCCCCCCAATAACATTGCCCAATCTGTTCTACTTCCGTGAAGCATTTCCCAAAAACCATCGTTTTTAAGAACTTCTGCTTTGGTTGTAGCGATTGCAACCAGCATAATTATAATAATTGGAATACTTGCCAAACGTGTAAAAAGTCCAATTAGGATTAATATGCCACAAAGTATTTCAAAAAAACCAACAAAACTGCCTAAAAATTCTGGCGATGGTAAACCAATTTTAGCAAATCTTCCTGCGCCCAATGTCTCAGGAAATAAAAATTTTTGTATTCCTTCTGAAAAAAATACTGCTCCAACCATTAGACGTACTAAAATGGTTGTTTTTGAATTATCTGTATTTATTATTTTCTGCAACATAATTAATTTTTTATTTGAAAATCTTGATTTGAAAATGGCGGAATTTTAGGAACGACGATTACATTGTATTCGTGATCTGTAGCTTGATGACAAGAATTGCAAGAATTTGTGAGATTTGTGTAATTTCTCTGAAACATTTCTTTATTCTTTTTTAGAATAGAATTACTTAAACTATCCATTGCTAAATTAATCATTCCAATAGATTTGGTTTCGGTTCTGTCGGAACAATATTTTTGAATTCCTTCTAAATTTTCTTTAATTTCATTCATTTCAAAATCGGCTAATTTCCAATTTTGATTTTCTCCTGCAAACCAAAGTTTAGCGTGATGAATTTGTATGCTACCCATAAACTCTCCAAATCCGGGCTTGTATGTTTCGGAAAGTTTATTTTCTAAACTGTCTATTTTAGTTTGCAAGACTTTAGTTTTATCTGCTTGTTGATTGCAAGAAACTACAATAAAAAGTAAAAGGATTAATGGAATATATTTTTTCATTTTAAGAGAGAATTTGTTATTTCTGTGATTTTTATCAAGCTGTTGCAAAACTTGTTTACACTGCCCACAAAATGACATTAATCTAACCCTATATCAGGTTGGATTTCCATCAAATTTAAGGGAGCCTTATCTTCGTAGTAAATATAATGTTTTATAAATTTATCAAAAAATAGTTTTTTCTGAAGTAAAAATGCCTCACGGAATTGCGATATATTCTTATTTATACGTTGTCTTTGTGCTTATCCTTTTGCACCAAATGTTTCAGATCGGGGTCATTTTTAATCCGCTCCAATTCGCTTTCTATAATCAGAACAATGTCTCGTTTTATCTGCTTATAATTGGCTTCTATTTCCTGTTTCATATTGTCTTTACCTTGAGCATCTACAAAAGATAAAATTTGCGGTAACTTCTGATAGTCTTTTGTCTCGGATACAACCTTTTCATTATCCACTACTATTTCAGAATGGAAAATCTTCTGCTCAATACGTTCATCAAAATTATCTGACACTGCGCCCACGAATATACCTTGTGTGAGTGTAGATATTTTGGAAGCGGGGATAAGACTGTCTAATTGTGTAGATATGGAAGTAGATTTATCGTTACGGTTAATAGTTATACTCTGTCGTTTCTGCAGTACTTTTCCGAAACGCTCCGAAAGGCTTTTTGCCGTTTCTCCAACAACTTGCCCGCTAAAAATATTACCTACCGTATTTTGAATAACCTTGCTTTCCTTGTCTCCGTAATCCCTTGTTAATTGGGAAAAATCTTGAAAGCCCAAACAAACTGCAACCTTATTACTACGGGCAGTTGCGATAAGATTGTCCAGCCCTCTAAAATATATCGTAGGCAATTCATCTATGATTACGGAACTTTTTAATTGCCCTTTTTTGTTGATGAGCTTTACAATTCTTGAATTGTACAATCCCAATGCTGCGGAGTAAATATTCTGGCGGTCGGGATTATTACCAACACACAAAATTTTAGGTGCTGCTGGGTTATTGATGTCTAAAGAAAAATCATCGCCCGTCATTACCCAATACAACTGTGGGCTAATCATTCTTGACAAAGGGATTTTTGCCGATGCAATCTGCCCCTGTAATTGGTCTTGCGCACCGCTTTGCCACGCATCCATAAAAGGGGATAAATAATTTTCCAAATCGGGATAGGAAGTTAAAATTGTGAATACGTCCGAATACTTTTTATTCAGCAATTCAATGGCGTGTGGGAATGTACAATACTTACCATCTTCATAGATTTTCAGATACCAAATAATGGCAGCCAATAGTATAATTGGACTTTCCACAAAAAAATCCCCTTGTTTCTGTATCCAAGACCTGTTGAGGTTCAGCATTATGGTATAAGCAGCTTCGTAAGCATCGGAAATGTCCGTCATAAAATCAGGATTAAGCGGATTACAACGATGACTCTTACGTGGATCGTCAAAATTGATGACGTAAAATTTGGGCTGAACTTTATACTTATCCTGATGCATTAATAAATGATTGTAGGCAATGGTAGAAAGGTCATCAAACTTGAAATCGTAGATGTACATCGAAAATCCTTTTTCAATCTGTTGTTTGATGTAATTATTGATAATTGCATACGATTTTCCTGAACCCGGAGTTCCCAAAACAATCGTTGCCCGAAAAGGATTGACTATGTTAATCCAGCCATTGTTCCATTTTCCTTTGTAGTAAAATTTTGTAGGAAGATTGACAGAATATTCGTTTTCTATCAGTTTGGTTTCCTGTTGGAAACTCTCGTTTTCATTATTGAAAACATCGTCCATCAGATTAGTGCGGAGCAATCGGCTCATCCAAACTCCGGCTACCATTAAAGCGATATAACCTAAACCTGTGGTAAGGATATAAAGGATTGGAGCGGTAATTATTGATAGCTTTAATAAGGGTGTGTTCAGAAAAAACAGAACAAAGCCAATCCCCAAAGCCACATAAATTTTAGACCAGGTTATTTTTTCATTCTTTACACCTTTTGTACCTAAACAGCTTAGTGCCAATAATACCAAAGCAAACAGCTTGGTATATAAGCTATGCGAAAACAGCCCGGCGGTACGTTGAAAATTGCCTAATATTTTATTGATTACTTCTAAAGTCCAGCCACGTTCCATAAAGAAACCGTAGCAGAACCAATAAAAGTGCATCAGTACCAAAAGAATACTTACTGCCCGCATAAATGCCATAATCTTGGCAAGTCCTCGTAAATCATCTTCTCCCTGCATTATTTTAATTTTTAATGTTCGGGCTTGAATTTAAAGACTGTGCAGCTCGGCTATAAGAATGTGGCAGTCAATGGCAGTTCGTGGCAGTGTTTGGCTTGTACAAAATAAATTTACGTTATTACGGAAAACCGTAAGTAATAAAAACTTAAAACTTGTAGTTTTAACGAAATTTAAAAATTATAGTTATGGCAGAATTTGACGAAAATGACTTGGTTCATAAAGATTATGAAAACAAGACAACTACTGGCGATGACCCAGAATATACAGGCACTAAAGACAGAGTTCGTGTAAACAAAAAAGAACGTTATGAAGTAATAGACTTTTGTAACGAGTTTATGAAAACCCACGATTTAAAAAATAAATCCAGTTTTCAAAAAATTGAAGAAATAATAAGACTTCCAGAAGCTAGTAACATTGTAATGCGAGATAAACTAAATGAATTTGTTACTCAAAATTGGAAAAAATAGTAGTAGGAACATTTCTTTATAGATTTGGACTATCCGATAAATTTGATACTTTTCTCGGATAGTTTGATTTTATCTTTAATTACCAGTATTCCTTTTTCTTTTCTTCTTCATCTTATTAGTAAAATCCTGTTCCTCATAATCTTCGCCCTGTGTTTCGGGCAATAAACCGCCTAATGCTTCAATCAAGCCGTCTTCGTGTTTTTCAATAGTATTCAAGAAATTGAATAATTGGTGCGGTTCTTCCGCAGGAAGACCTGCATCATTTGGTCTTGATATTTTCGATTGTAGTTTAACCGGCTCTTTAATGTCGGGTTTGATATTAATGTCGGGTTTGATATTATTGTTCCAATAATCATTAAAGGTATTGGCAGAAAGTTCCTTACTTAAACGTGATTCGTTCCAAACTGCTTTTGAATTATGGTCAATAAAAGTTATTCCGTAAATACGTCCTGTGTCATTCCTGCGTACCACGACGTTAATGCCTTGTTCGCCTAACTGTTTTTTAAAAGCCTGCTCATCACTTGTTGATTGCAGGGCAATGGTAACGGCTGATTGCAAAGTTTTTTGGCTTGGATGGTTTTTCAAAACTGTTTTGCTTTTCTCAAAATGTAATTCTACAGATGTAAATCCAGCACTTTTTCCGAACAGAGAAGCCTTGAACGGATGTCCGGCTCTTTCTCCTTTTTCATTTAACGGAATGTACAATAAACCTTTCTGCATTTTTCCCTGCAATTCGCCCTCCACTTTTTCGGTAGTAATATTGAACAGCGAAAGTAAAGCGTTGTATTCTCCCAAAGTTTGGTATTGATAGTAGTTGGGCAGATGGCGTATGACGGAAGCTATCTGACTTTTCACATCGCCTGCCCGATAATCTATCGGGCGGAAAATCTTGTCGTTTTGATTACGCTCTTTGTTCGTTGCGGGTATTAATCCGTGTTTCCTTTCCAGTTCACGGCATACATTCATAGACCGCATTTTCTCGAATTTATCCGAAATCTTTTTGCCCTCTTCATCCACGCAAACCGATACAATATGAATATGACTACGGTCAATATCCGTGTGTTTGAATACCACAAAAGGCTGTTCGCCGTAACCCATTTCCCTCATATAATCTTTCGCCATTTCCCTGTACCTGTCATCGCTTACCTTATCTTTAGGGTCGGGATTGAGCGAAATATGCAAGGTATGTTTCTCGGTATTGCGGTTGGCTATCAGGTAAGGCGCAAAAGATTGGGCTAATTGAGCAACGGAATAATGACCGTTAGCGGTTTCAATCATCTTATTGGCAAACAAAATATATCCGTTTTCGTTCTCTACTTTGAGCTGATTGTATGCCAATGCGCCGTATAAATTTCCACTTCTGCCAATTTTTGCTATCATTTTTAAGGCTGTTTTTTCAAATGTTTTGCTTCAAATTCCTCGCTTATCTGAATGATTTTTTGACATAGCATCGCCATTTCAGCCGTCTGTTTTTCCAATTTGTAAAGGAACGCCCCTGCTTTTTTCTCGGAAAAATGCTTGTACAACAACTTTACAATCTGGTTGTAATTAACACCTACGGAGCGGAATTGACTGTGAAAAGAAGTCAATCGCATATAAAAATCAACCGTTCCTTTATCAATTTTAACCGATTTCATTTCCTTACTGAACAGCAGGGAAATTATAAATTTTGCTTTATTAGGCATTCCCGATGCTTCCAAAAGCGATAAAAGTTTGGCATTTTCTTCGTCTGTAAGACGGAAAACGTGGCGGTGGATGCTCGGGTCGGTTTTTGGTTTGCGTCCGCCTTTATTCTGTTTTTGGTTATTGTTTTCGTTCATCACTAATCCATTTTTAACTCACACAAAATCTCGACTTCGGAGAGGTTTTTTAGCTCCCAGCAGGGCAAGTTGTTTTGAGGCACTAACTCGGTTTCGAGTGCCTCAAAACACAACTTGCCGTGTTCTGTTGAACACAAAAATCCGCCCTGCGGGACGGATTAAATGTAACAGGGAAAAACGGCTCGAAGCCATTACCATTAATCTCCATTTTGTCAAAAGACTTTTGCATAAATCCGTTAATAAAATTCATTATACAAAGTAAACTCCTCTTTACGAAAGGATTGTACTATACGGAAGTGCCAAACACTGCCTTTGAACGCCAAACCATGCCAGGTTAATAAAAGCACCTATATATCTGCATTTCTTTGTACTTATAAACAGATATAAGGGCATAAGTGGCTGTGCAGGTAACAACGTAAATACGTAAGCACCGATATAGAAAGGTGCAATAATATGGATGTAAACAGGTACTTCAATCTGTACTTGTCTATGTGGTTAAGCACATAAGGTTTTAAGCAGATATGTTGGTAAAAAACTGCTTATCTGCATACGAATATAAATACGTATTCGGCTATATAGACAGCTCTCGGCATACTTGCGTCTGTACAGGTTTATGAACATAGATCCAATGATGCATAACTAACTGCTTATATGCGGGCATAAGTAATTGGATATATAAATAATTAAATAAGTAGAAATATGAACACAAAACACAAAACAGTATTTATCGCCTTTTCTTCTCAAAAAGGCGGTGTTGGCAAAAGCACCTTTACAACGCTTGTTGCAAGTACGATGCACTATCGGTTAGGCTACAACGTAGCCGTATTTGATGCGGATTTTCCACAGCACAGTCTTATGAAAATGAAGACAAGGGATTTGGCTATGGTAATGGAAAATGAGGCTTTGAAAAAGCTGGCGTACAAACAATTTACTACCATCAACAAAAAAGCCTACCCGATTATCCAGTGCAAGGCTGATAGCGTATTGGAAGAGGGTCACGAATTTGTAAACGCTTCTGCCGTTCCGGTTGACATTGTATTCTTTGACCTACCAGGAACCGTAAACACGCCCGGCATTCTGAAAGCATTAGCAGGAATGCACCACATTTTTACACCTATTATGGCAGATCGTGTGGTAATGGAAAGTACGCTCATCTTCACACAGCTTTTGCAGGACGTGATTATGAAAAAAGGAGAAACTTTCATAGAAACTATTAACTTGTTTTGGAACCAAGTTGATGGTAGGGAAAGCACGCCCTTATATAGAGTGTATAACCAACTTATTAAGCAGTTAGGGTTAAGTCTGATGCAAAGCCAAATCAAAAGCAGTACCCGTTTTCGTAAAGAAAGCGAAGTGGATAGCAAAACCGTTTTCCGTTCTACCGTGATGCCTCCCGATGAACGTTTGATGAAAGCCTGTCAGTTAGACCTGTTCATAGACGAATTTTTGAAAATCATTCAATTATAGCCCTATGGAGAAAGACAATAAAAGAAAAGCCACGCCTGATATTAACGAGGAACTAATGATGAACCTTATGGTGGACGGCATTAAAAAGGACGGATTACAGCTTCCGCCTGAACCGCCGATCGAAGCACTCGAAAAAGAAGAGATTAAGCTTAAAGAAGTAACACAGGTGAAACCTGCGGGTAAAGAAAAAGTCAGAACTAAAAAGACAAGTGAAGCAGATTATGAAAGTATCTTTTTCAGAAGACCCGATACCAATGCCCGTGACGGGAAAACAGTTTATATCCGACCAGATTTTCACGAAAAACTGTCACGGATTGTCCAAGTAATAGGCGAAGACAAAATAACTATTTATGCCTATTTAGACAATTTGCTGGATTACCATTTTCAGGAATTTGGCGACCAGATTACCAAGAGTTTTAATGATAAATACAAACCCATTTTATAAACTATGGAAACAGTAATTGTGATATGTCTGCTGATAATAATTGTCCTGCTTTTGCAGGACAAGATTATCATTAAAAAAAGGTCAGAGCAAAAGCCGATGCAGGAAAAAGTTAATCCAAATCTGCCCGATATTATGGGTCAGCCTAAGCCTGTAAGAAGACTTTACGTGCCAAACACTGCCAATGAGAGCCAAATTGAGGAACCGGAGATTAACCCTGATAATTTAGACATTGAATACGACGAAAATGAAAACGCAGGTATTCAAATTCCGCAGTCAGCGCTGGACGAAGTTTTCAGTAATATGCCTGATTTGGAGGAAGAGGAAGAAGAATGGAACAGGTACGGAATATCCGGTGGCGATAACAGTCTTGCCCAAGGGGTTACCTACGAGGAATTAAGCTCTGTAGGGCAGTTGCTCCAAAAGGGAAATTTGGAACAATCCCAAAAAGAAACAGCCATAGCAATAGTTCAAAAATTACAGGGAACCGAATTATTCAGCCTACTGGAAAATTCTATAGAGAATGCTTCCCGTAAAATAGCCGAGCTATTGGACAGTAGCCTTTCTTCTGATACGGATGCTGGTTCTTCCACTTTGCGGAAAAATGATTTGGAAGATTTTGATATTGGGGAGTTTGTCTGAAAAGACGACTTCCCTTTGTTCTTTAAAAATAGAATATTATGGAACGAGAATTACCGACAGTGAACATCGAAGGAACGGATTTTTTTGTAGATGTTATAAAAAATGAATTAAAGGAAAAAGGCAACCCTCAAAATAGGATGAGCATTAAAAAGATGCTGTATGTTGGTGATGGTTACCGTTTTCAGTATGATATGACAATCAATAATTTTCTTCCTTTTGGAGTATCAATGGCTCTGGGCAATAACAACCATTCAAAGGAAATAAAAATCCCCAATCTTGTAGAGCTCGATCCTATAGGTATGGCAAAAAAGTACAATCTAACAATAGAAGAAATTTCGGGAAAGACAGATTTTGAATTGACGATAAAACCGGGAAGTCCGATTGATTTGCGATGGAACAAAAAAATATTGCCAACATTGGATATTGCTGGACACACCTTTTATGTTGATTTAGTGATGGACAAGCTTCGACCAAAAGATGACTTTAGGTCCAAAGGAATAGATTTATCTGAAATAAGGGAGTATTATGATCGTTATTACCAGACATATATTATTCCTTATAATCCAAAAACGCGTGAATTTCAGGAAGTGGGTATTCGTACCATTACCGAACTGCCCAAGGAAATCATAGTGATAAAATTTCCGCATCTTAGTGAATTGGATAATGTTGGCTGGAACATAAAATATGGTTTTGGGCCCGGACACCTTATAAAAGAAGATACTCTTCAATTACACTTTAAAGCGAGAACACTACCATGGAAGGAAACCAACATTCCAAAAAATATTAAGTTAAACCTTGAAGAACAAAAATTGGAACAAAAAGAGAAAATAGAAGCCAAGAAATTATCAGATATATTCCCTGAACAAAAAAATGGTAGAAAAATGTAAAATTTTCTATATAAAAGAAGCGTCAGAGCCAAAAGTTCTGGCATTTTTTTATGCCCAATTTTTGCTCAGAAAATACAGGGAACCGAATTATTCAGCCTATTGAAAAATTCCATAGAAAGTGCGTCCCATAAAATAGTCGAACTGTTGGACGGGAGCCTTTCTTCTGAAACGGATGCTGGTTCTTCCACTTTGCGGAAAAATGATTTGGAGGATTTTGATATTGGGGGTTTGTGTGAGCAAGCATCTTTTTGCAACTTGGGTTGTTGTTATAGAATTAAAAAAGTGATGTTTATGAAGAGATTTGGAAAGACAAAATCAACTATTGTAAAACTGTTTTAGTTTTTGCTCTATTTTTTTCCCCTTTCGGAAAAATAAATACAAAGCTATTATATGTATTATTAAAAAAATGATAACTTGCTTTTAGTTGTTCTCCATTTTTTGTCATCAAAGAAATTGTTCCATTTTCAAGAAATTTTTTTTTGAATTTGAAATCTTGAACGAATGCCCATTTAAAACCAAATTCATCAGGAAGTGTTAATTCCCCAAACTCCTGTAGAAAAAATTTTGAATAAAACAAATCTCTTGTAGTCAATATATTTGTGAATCCATTTTCATTTACAGGATGATTCAATACAAGTAAAGCACATTTGTTTTTAGATTGCAATACATAATTTCTAAAGGTAGAATGTACAGATGCACCAAATTTTTTTCTTAAAGCAATGACTGAACCTAATCCCAAATTTAACTTTTCACATTCTTCTAGAAACCTTTCATGTTGAAATAATGTGATAGAAGCAAAATAGTTAGCTTCAGCTTCAAATTGCTCATCATACTCTTCACTTAAAGTTTCGTCATTATCTAAAGCCAAGATAATTTCATCTTGCCATGATAAGACTCCATGTCCAATTTCATGTAATTTGACAAAATTCTTTTTTCCAATATTTTTATCAAGATTCGCATCTATGTATATGATTTTCTCTTCTCTGTAAAAAAAACCTTTTATTTTTGATAGAGCATGTACTAGAGCCTTTTTTGAAGGATCTATTAGTTTTTCTTTGAAGGAGTCAAAAAAAGAATTATCGATGTTTTGCAAGTCAATTTTGTTATCAACTGCAAAATTAGAGTATGATAAAATCTTATCTACGGGTGTAGGGAAAATATCAAAAGATTTACTTTCTTTTAGAATGTTATACGATACCTTTTCAATTTCTTTTCGAGTAAAATCATCTATCATAATTCCCTTTTTCGTGATTTAATAAATTCTAAATATTTCAATATATCATTTCTTTCATCTTCTGTTAAATCTTCCGCTCGAAAAGCTATTTTTTGGGCAAAGTTTAAGTTAATTTCTTCTTGTTGAGCTTCTTTCTTATCTATCATTTTAGCATTTGAAAGAAGTGTTTTTAATGAGACTTTATATAGAGATGACAGTTTTGATAAGATATGTACAGATGGATTTTTAATTTTGTCATTTTCTAATTGGCTAAGATAGGCATTAGAAATATCGGTCATTTCTTCTACTTGTCTCAATGTCAGTCCTACATTTTTCCTTGCATCTTTTAAAGTTGATCCTAGTGAGCTCATCTTTTCATCTTTTTTATACAAAGATATAATAAATGCTTAATATATCAAGCGTAATTTTAATTAAAATCTAAATATATAAAAAATATTTGCTTGATATATTTAGATTTTTATATATTTGCAATATTAATTTAAACTATAAAAATAGAATTATGGCAAATTATCATGTAACACAAAAGAAAGGACAAGAAGGATGGAATGTTCAAAAAGAAAGTGGCAAGAAAGCTTCAGCCATTGTAAGTACACAAAAGCAAGCGGAACAACTTGCAAAACAGTTTTCAGCAAACAATGGTGGTGGTGAAGTAAGAATACATCGTCCGAATGGTGGACCGATTAGGGACAGTGATACCGTCAAGCCTGGAAATGATCCAAAATCAATGAAAGACACAAAATTTTAATGAGAAGAAAGCGATTAAGAAAAAAAAACCAGGCAAAAATCACCTGGCTTAATTCATAAAGGAAACAAAAGCCCTTGCAAGGCTCTTGGTAATAATGTTTTTTGCACTTCAAAACTACCTCCTTTATTTGAAATAAGCAAGCTTTTGATGATTTTGAACCTACGAACCTAATGATTGAGGAGTAGGGGCTAGGTATTAATTTTATAAAATTTCAATTGCACAAAAGATAAAACTATTCTAGGGCAAGCCCTACCATTGCTGAAATGATAGGCAATGGACAATTTTTATAAATCAATATTAAAATTATTTAGAAGATGAATTCAAATAATAATCAAGGGGCACCATACTCCCCTAATTCAAAAGTACCCTTAAAGTTTGTAATAGAAGGTAAAGGATATGAAGCCTTTGATCAGTACAAAACAGGGGCTGAACTAAAGCAGCTTTCAGGAATACCTTTAGATACCGAGTTGTTTTTGTCAATCAGTAAGCCATATCAGGATGAGCTTATTGAAAATGAGAAACAAGTTAATCTGGCTCGACCTGAAACAGAGTATTTCTTTGTGAAGAAAAAGCTTCAGTTCTTTATTAATGACAAGCCATTTACTTGGTATAAACAATATATTCGAGGTATTCAAATCAGAGAACTCGGCAGTATTCCTGTTGAAGATGATATCTTTCTTGACATTAAACAAGATTGGCAAGATGATCAAATATTAGATGAAGAAGTTGTTGACTTAGCTCGTCCAGGTAAAGAGAAATTTTTCTCTAAACCAAGACCAATGGAAGTAACAATAATTGTAAACGCTCGTCCGCATATATGGAAAGAAGTAAATATTTCTTTTGAACAATTAGTTGTGTTGGCTTTCGGAGCATATGACAATAATCCAAATAAGGGTTATACAGTTACTTACAGTAGAGGTTGGGAACCTAAACCAGAAGGCACTATGGTGAAAGCTTCAAGTGTTCTTGTCAAAAATAAAATGATTTTCGATGTCACAGCAACTGATAAATCATAGTCCTGACCTTAAACGTCTAAGAGACGAAGGTTATGAGATCGAGGTTATTGGTGGATATTTACTTATCCACCATATACCTTTTGTTGATCTAAATAGACAAATCCAGTATGGAGTATTGGTAAGTACGCTTATGTTATGCAACAATCACCGAACGGGAATGCCGGATAACCATGTTATTCATTTTATAGGGGAGAATCCCTGTGAAATTGACGGTACAGTTATAACAGCTATTCAACATAGTAACACTACTTCTGTGTTGAATCATCTGATTACAGTAAACAGGTCTTTTTCAAATAAGCCTGTTGCTGGATATCCAAACTACTATGAAAAAGTCAAGAGGTATGCAGACATCATTTCCGCTCCTGCGAAATATATGAATCCATTGGTTACTGAAAAGACTTTTAAAGTTATAGCGGACAGTTGCAATGAAACGGTATTTCAATACATTGATACTAATTCGAGTCGCGCAAACATCGAATCGATTAATGCAAAGTTAGAACGACAGAAAATAGCAATTATTGGGTTGGGAGGCACTGGAGCTTATATTTTGGATATGGTGGCTAAAAACCCAGTAAAAGAAATCCACCTTTACGACGGCGATAGTTTTGACCAACATAACGCCTTTCGTTCTCCTGGTGCAGCATCAATAAATGATCTGATTGAAAATCCGAAAAAGGTAGCCTATTTTCAAAAACTATATTTAAACATGCACAAGTATATCCATGTCCATGACTACTATGTGAAGAAAGAAAACTTACAAGAGTTGAATCAAATGGATTATGTATTTGTATGTGTTGACAGGAATGCCGCAAGGAAAATGATAACGGATTATTTAGTGAGTGCAGGAGTTGCTTTTTCCGATGTAGGTTTAGGGATTAATGTTGTTGAAGGCAAGCTTACAGGCGCTGTAAGGGTTACTTCCGCGACTCGTGACAAAAACGACCATCTACCTCTCCGTATTTTTTCGGACGATTCTGATAATAATGAATACGCCACCAATATTCAGATTGCTGAATTGAATGCATTGAATGCTATTTTTGCTATTATAAAATGGAAGAAGATATCCGGAATTTATGTTGATTTGGAAAATGAGTATCATTGCTCATATTCTATTGGAGTATCTAAAATTTTTAATGAAGATGCTACAGCATAAATTCGTTGAGTTCATTCCTGAGAAGGTTGAAAAAGGTGTTTTGTACATCTCAATCGAATACTGTACTGCAATACATAAATGTGTATGTGGATGCGGTAACGAAGTGGTTACTCCATTATCTCCGACAGATTGGAAATTGACTTTTAATGGTAAAGAAGTTACGCTCTATCCTTCTATAGGTAATTGGAATTTTGAATGTCAGTCCCATTACTGGATAAGGAACAATAAAATTGAGTTTGCTAGTCGTTGGACAGAAAGGGAAATTCTTTTGGGTAGAGAAAATAATCTGGAACGTAAGTTAGATTATTTTGAAGTTCCAAATATTCCAAAAGAAGAACTGGTCATACAGAAAAGTTTAAAAACTACTATTTGGCAGAAGTTGTCCAAACTTTTCTTATTGTAGAATTTTGATTTTTATCTCTATAAAGCCGGAGGTAATCCTTCGGCTTTATTTTTATATTGTCTGTAAGATTATTTTTTTGCAATAATCTCGCAAAGCGTCCCAAATTTCATAATCTCCTCATAACTATCTGTTGAATGCAGAAACGCAGGATTTTTTTGGTCAGATTTATTAATGATATCAATAAAAAACTTCAAGTTTTCTAATTGTAAAGACGAGAAGGAGTCGATATCTGCCTTAATCTCTTCGATGGAGTGTATGTTCCTGTAATGAGTGTATTTACCAATGAAGCCAATAAAAATATCAGACAGTTGTGTTAATTGGTTATCTTGAGAATCTACGAAAGAGTAGTTTTTAAACTCAACCCCGTTGTCCAGAATTCGATACTGATCCAATGCTTCACGTATGGAGTCCTCATTGTCGAATATATGGGTCGAGTTCTTAAAAGTGTAGGTGGGTCTTAGATAAAAATGTGTCAGATCTGCTAATAGAACGTGATCTTCTTCATCCATTACAAAAGCTAATGCACCTTTCTTTTTAGATTCCCTTAATATCTGCCGTAAAGATTCCAGTCCAAAATGAAATTCTGGTGTCGGAAGATAATCTTCAAAAAGATTACTTAATTGCTCTATGAAATCGCCAATTTTTTCAGGCTTAATGTTAGGATAATCAAAAGCATAAAAAAGTTTGATAACGGCCTCTATTTCAAGCCGACAGAGTTTGTAGAGGTCATTTTTCAATTGGCTGGTAAATTGAGAGCCTAATCGCATAGCTACCTCGGAGTTCATGATAGCAGAATCCACAATGTCGACGACTGACCAATAGAGAATATTAAGGCTTGAGTAATGTACATAAAGATCGCTATCCTTTAAAAAGCGAAAGAACAGGTTTAATTTTTGCGATTTAAGACAATCAAGAAAATCTCCGAATGCGATATGTTTGAATTTAACTTCTTTGGCAGTTTTCTGCAATTTAAAGCTATCAATCAATGACTGTACGTCCGGCACGATTCCATGATGTAGAAGTCCTCCCAAAACAAAATTTGCGGTAAATGTAAAATTGAAATCATTTTCTCTTACATAGAATGTTTTGATATTATTGGTTTCATCATAGTAGAATATGTAAGGTGTTGTAAAATCTACTCGCGGATTCAGTATTTGGGCAAATTGGTTAGCTACTTCTATTTCTGCTATTTCAAAGTCTATCATACTAGCTAACTTATTAAATTAATTAAAAGGCTAAGTTATCAAAATGACTTTATAAATGCCACCCATAGCCAATTAATTCCTTTCACTGCCACTTTGTTATAACACCTCCTTTTCCATTAGATATTTGTCTGGATAATCTGCATCGAGCAGGCTAAACATAACAATTTAAAATGTTAAAATCATGGAAAAAGAAAGAAAAAAAATCCTGCTGGCAACAATGGCATTGCTGACAGGAATGGGTGCGATGGCACAGGGAGACGGTTCAGCTGGTATTACCGAAGCCACTCAAATGGTTACGTCCTATTTCGACCCTGCCACACAACTCATCTATGCTATTGGAGCCGTGGTAGGTCTCATTGGAGGGGTTAAAGTGTACGGCAAGTTCAGCAGTGGTGACCCCGATACGAGCAAGACTGCGGCAAGCTGGTTTGGTGCGTGTATCTTCTTGATTGTTGCGGCTACCATTTTGCGTTCATTCTTCCTTTAATCCCTTGCTTTATGAATTACAATATCAATAAAGGCATTGGAAGAAGTGTAGAATTTAAGGGGTTGAAAGCACAATACTTGTTCATTTTCGCAGGCGGACTGCTTGGTACACTAATCCTTGTAATGATAATGTATATGGCTGGCGTAAACTCTTATATCTGCCTGTTGCTTGGAGCAGGCGGTGCTTCGCTGATTGTATGGCAGACCTTTTCATTGAACAAAAAGTATGGGGAACACGGGCTGATGAAAATTGGGGCAAGAAAAAGACACCCACGATACATCATCTGTCGCAAGCCTTTACACCGCTATTTAAAGTTCACTTCTAAATCGAATGCCTTATGAGAAATGTAGCCAAGACCACTACGCTGGAAAATAAGTTTCCATTACTGGCGGTAGAAAACAATTGTATTCTCTCCAAGGATGCAGACATTACCGCCTGTTTTGAAGTGCGTTTGCCGGAACTGTTCACGGTGGCTTCTGCGGAATATGAAGCTATTCATTCTGCTTGGCACAAAGCCATTAAGACTTTGCCCGATTATACAGTTATCCACAAACAAGACTGGTACATCAAGGAAAACTATGCGCCCGATATTGCTGGCGATGATTTGAGTTTTTTGGGTAAATCCTATCAGCTGCATTTTAACGAACGTCCTTTTCTTAATCATTATTGCTACCTGTTCCTGACCAAGACCACTAAGGAAAGAATGCGTATGCAGAGCAATTTTTCGTCGCTTTGTAAAGGTGCTCTTATACCAAAAGAAATTAGGGATAAGGAAGTAATCCATCGTTTTATGGAAGCGGTAGCACAGTTTGAACGTATTGCAAATGACAGTGGTTTTATCGGTTTGCGACGTTTTACAGAAGAGGACATCATTGGTACGGATGAAAAACAGGGGTTATTGGAACAGTATCTAACGCTGTCGAGGGAGGCCGGGACACCAATGCAGGACATCGGATTGGGAGCAGAGGAAGTACGTGTTGGCAACAAAAGATTGTGCCTGCATACCTTATCCGATACAGACGACCTGCCCTCAACAGCATCAGCAGATACTCGTTACGAAAAACTATCTACCGACCGGAGCGACTGCCGTTTGTCGTTTGCTGCTCCAGTGGGATTGCTGCTAAACTGCAATCATATCTACAACCAGTATCTGTTTTTGGATAACAGCGAAGATAACCTGCAAAAATTTGAGAAGTCCGCAAGGAATATGCATTCACTGGCTCGTTACAGCCGTGCCAATCAAATCAATAAAGAATGGATAGAACGCTATCTGAACGAAGCACACAGTTTTGGACTGTCATCCATCAGGGCTCACTTCAACATCATGGCTTGGTCGGAAGACCCTGCCGAACTGAAACAGCTAAAGAACGACACCGGTAGTGCTTTGGCACTGATGGAATGCAAACCCCGTCATAATACCAACGATGCAGCTACGCTGTACTGGGCAGGAATGCCTGGCAATGCAGGTGATTTTCCAAGTGAGGAAAGCTTTTATACGTTCATCGAACCAGCTTTGTGCTTCTTTACTGAAGAAACCAATTATCACAATTCGCCATCGCCTTTCGGTATCAAAATGGCTGACCGCCTGACAGGAAAGCCTATCCATCTGGATATATCGGATTTGCCGATGAAACGTGGGATTATCACGAACCGGAACAAGTTTATACTGGGGCCGTCAGGTTCGGGAAAATCTTTTTTCACAAACCATATGGTAAGGCAGTATTATGAGCAGGGTGCACACGTGCTGTTGGTGGATACAGGTAATTCCTATCAAGGTTTGTGCGAACTCATCAAAGGAAAAACCAAAGGCGAAGACGGGGTTTATTTCACTTACACAGAGGATAATCCGATAGCCTTTAATCCTTTCTATACCGATGATGGTGTATATGATATAGAAAAAAGAGAAAGTATCAAAACGCTGATTCTGACACTTTGGAAAAGGGATGATGAACCACCAACCCGTTCAGAAGAAGTGGCATTGTCCAATGCGGTAAGCGGTTATATTGAACGTATCAAACAAGATGAGGTATATCCTTCTTTCAATGGATTCTATGAATATGTTCAGGGCGATTACCGTAAGGTACTGGAAGAAAAACAGGTTCGGGAAAAAGACTTTGATATTGCCAACTTCCTGAACGTACTGGAACCTTATTACAAAGGAGGCGAATACGATTACCTGCTCAATTCCGATAAACAGTTAGATCTGCTTTCCAAACGCTTCATTGTGTTTGAAATTGATGCAATCAAAGACCACAAAATCCTCTTCCCAATCGTGACCATCATCATCATGGAGGTGTTCATTAACAAGATGAGAAGACTCAAAGGTATCCGCAAACTCATACTGATTGAAGAGGCTTGGAAAGCGATTGCCAAGGAAGGTATGGCAGAATATATAAAGTACCTCTTCAAAACGGTTAGAAAGTTTTTCGGTGAAGCCATTGTAGTAACACAGGAAGTCGATGACATCATCCAATCGCCCATTGTCAAGGAAAGTATCATCAATAACTCCGATTGTAAAATCCTGCTCGACCAGCGCAAGTACATGAACAAGTTTGATGACATACAGGCTATGCTTGGACTTACAGAAAAGGAGAAGGGACAGGTGCTTTCCATCAACATGAACAATGATCCGTCACGACTTTACAAGGAAGTGTGGATAGGTTTAGGCGGCACCCATTCGGCTGTATATGCTACAGAAGTGTCGGTTGAAGAATATTTGGCCTATACCACCGAGGAAACCGAAAAAATGGAAGTGATGCGGCTTGCCGGTGAACTGGGCGGAAATGTAGAGCAGGCTATCAAGCGGATAGCTCTGCAAAGAAGAGAAAAGTAAAACAATTATCAATCATTTAAAAAAAGAAGAACAATGAAAAAATTAATTTTAATGGTGTGTGCAGCGCTAATGTTGGCTGTAGCACCGTGCGCAAAAGCCCAATGGGTGGTTACAGATCCCGCAAACCTGGCTTCAGGAATTCTTAACAGTGCGAATGAAATTATACAGACTTCATCGACGGTATCTAATGTTATTAAAAATTTCAAAGAAGTGGAAAAGGTATATAAGCAAGGCAAGGAATACTATGATAAGTTGCAAGCCGTCAACAATCTTGTAAAAGATGCCCGCAAGGTACAGCAGACAGTACTGCTAGTAGGCGATGTGTCAGAAATGTATGTTCAGAATTTTGGCAAAATGATGAACGACCCCAACTTTTCTGCGCAGGAATTGGCAGCTATTGCCAACGGCTATTCAGTATTGCTGGGTGAGAGTACAGAATTACTGAAAGAACTCAAACAGATTGTAAGTTCATCAAGTCTTTCCCTAAATGACAAAGAGCGTATGGATATTATTGACCGAGTGTACAAGGAAGTGAAAGAATACCACAGCTTGGTACGCTACTATACGAATAAAAATATCTCGGTAAGCATTTTAAGAGCAAAGAAGCAGAACAATACCAAACGAGTGCTTGACCTCTATGGAACTCCAAACCAAAAATACTGGTAAGCCATGGAATCTGATAATCTTCATGAGGTTCTGCGCTCCTTGTATGATGAAATGCTTCCACTGTCTGCCGATATGGCGGCAGTGGCGAAAGGAGTGGCTGGTTTGGGGGCCTTATTCTATGTAGCTATTAAGGTGTGGCAGGCACTAAGCCGGGCAGAGCCGATTGATGTGTATCCTTTACTGCGTCCTTTTGCTTTAGGTCTTTGCATCATGTTTTTCCCAACCATGGTACTTGGAACAATCAATGCAATCCTTAGCCCGATAGTGCAAGGTACGCATGCCATCCTCGAAAATCAGGTGCTTGACCTGAACGACCTACAGACAAAAAAAGACCTGTTGGAACGGGAAGCCATGCTTCGAAATCCTGAAAACGCTTATTTGGTATCGGATGAAGAGTTCGATAAAAAACTAGAAGAACTGGGCTGGTCGCCAAGCGATCTGGCCACGATGTCGGGGATGTATATGGAAAAAGAGATGTACCGCATTGAGCAGTCTGTAAAAAACTGGTTCAGGGAATTACTGGAAATTTTATTTCAGGCAGCTGCTCTGGTGATTGACACTATACGTACATTCTTTCTGATTGTATTATCTATACTCGGACCAATTGCTTTTGCAATATCGGTCTGGGATGGTTTTCAATCGACACTTACGCAATGGCTTACACGATATGTCAGTGTGTATTTATGGTTACCCGTAGCCGACCTCTTCAGCTCTATGCTTGCCAAGATACAATCCCTGATTATTGAAAGGGATATCGAAATGCTTGCTGACCCTACTTTTATTCCCGACACCTCAAATACCGTTTATGTAATTTTTATGATCATTGGCATTGTGGGATATTTTACCATCCCGACCGTGACAGGCTGGATTATTCAGGCTGGTGGCGCAGGAAACTTTACCCGTAATGTGAACCAAGCCGCAATGAAAGCAGGAAATATTGCTGGAGCTGGGGCAGGTTCGGCAGCAGGAAATATCGGCGGACAGTTACTCAAATAATGTAAAACTATTAATCAGTAAAAAATGGAATTTAAAACGCTAAGAAATATCGAAAACAGTTTTCTCCAAATTAGGCTGTATGCCCTTGTATTTACCGTTCTCTGTACCAGTGTTGCAGGATATGCCGTTTGGCAATCCTACCGCTTTGCAGAAGAACAACGCCAAAAGATCTATGTACTGGATAATGGCAAATCATTGATGCTGGCACTTGCACAGGATGCATCCATCAACCGACCAGTTGAAGCAAGGGAACACGTAAGACGTTTTCACGAACTGTTTTTTACGCTGGCTCCTGATAAAAATGCTATCGAAAGCAATATGAGCCGGGCGTTTAACCTTGCCGATAAAAGTGCTTTTGATTATTACAAAGACCTTTCGGAAAAAGGATATTACAACCGTATTATATCGGGGAATGTACAGCAGCGTATCGAAGTGGATAGCGTGGTTTGCAATTTCGACAAGTATCCCTATGCGGTACATACGTATGCTAAACAGTTTATTATCCGTTCCAGTAATGTAACCAAACGTAATCTGGTAACTTCCTGCTATCTGGTCAATTCCGTCCGTTCGGATAATAACCCGCAGGGCTTCAATATCGAAAAATTTTCGGTGGTCGAAAACAAGGATATTGAAGTTATTGAACGCTAAAAATAAGAGTATGGAAACATTTTCAGATTTAAACACCTTCGCTATAACCCTTACCGAAAAAGGATATAGCGGTTATTTCCACACTCAGGGCGCGTATCCCGGAAAGCTAAAAGACAGTATTTGTGAATATCTCGAAAGTTGCCAAAAGGATGCCGACAATTTGCCTAAACAGGAATTGTTGCTGACAAGCTATCTGCAATGGTCAGGAGAAGATAAGCCTCGTGTAGAATGCAATATGTGGGTAAAATACCTGAACGGCAAATTCTCTCTCAACAGAATGGAGGTAGCAAAAAAAGATGGCTTCGGACAACTGATGAAAAAATCAACTTTGACAGACCTTTCTATACTATCCGTACCCAAAGCAATTGCTTCAATCGCTTTGGTTAGTGAAGAGCCGAAGCAGGAGGCAGAAAAAAGTCCAAAGCGTTTCAAGCTATAACAAAAAGAAATTTGAAGGCTATGAAAAAATTAAGAACAACTATGGACAGGTACTTTGACAAGCTGGATGAACGTTGGCGGGTATTGCCAATACAAAAACAGCATCAATGTATGCTGTACTTCTTTGTGGGCTATCTGCTACTTACTGCAGGGGTCATTGGCAAAGTATGGTATGAAACTTCAAAGTCCCGTAACGATATAGGCATTGAGCATATCGAGAACCCCATCCACAAAAAAAATGAAAGTCCTACAAAATTGCAGGATACATTAACAACAATTTATAAAAATAAGATTTATGAAAGTAAATGAGAACAAAAAAGCGGTTGTTCGGGTAACTGAAGGTAACCCAGCAGCAACCGATGAGGTACTGCAAGACAGTACACAGGATAAAGTCCAAAGGCTAAAAAAGCCGCTGATATTTGGTTTAATGGGAATCGTATTTGTAGGCTGTATGTACCTGATCTTTAAACCGTCTTCCGAGAAAAAGGAAATTGATAAAATCGGGCTGAACGAGGTTGTGCCTCAAGCTACTGGTGCAGGAATGCCTGAAGATAAGGGTAAAGCATACGAAGAGGAAATGTTGGAACTTAAGAATCAGGAAAAACGGAACGATCTCACCTCTCTTTCTGATTACTGGAATGAAGACGAAAAAGGAGAAGCGGGAGAGGAACTGCCTGACGAGGAAGAAAGCTACAGTAGTGCCCACGGATCTGGAAAACAGAGTAATCCCGCTTTGAACAGTTATCGCAACGTGCAAAGCACATTAGGTTCTTTCTATAAGGACGATAATTCAGAAACACAGGAACTCCACAAGCAATTAGAGGAATTAAAGGAAAAACTGGCTGAGAAAGACGTTCCAGCTGGAGTAACAGTAGATGATCAATTGGCATTAATGGAGAAATCCTATCAGATGGCTGCAAAATATCTTCCTTCAGGTACAAATACGGGAGAAGCTGTACCTGCCAATGGTGATGTTTCTAAATCTTTTCCCTCTACAAAAAAAGAGCAGTTTGTGGCATTAACTTCTACAAGAAAGAACACCGTATCGGCCTTGTATCGTGAGCCTAGCGATAGTGTTTTTTTAGCTGATTGGAGCCAAAATAAGAACAGGGATTTTTATACTGCTGGTGCTTTAGAACAAGTGATACATCCCAAAAACAGTATCAAAGCCTGTGTACAGGAAACCCAGACTATTATCGGTGAAAGCGGTGTACACCTCCGTTTATTGGAGCCTGTCCAAATGCCTAATCGTATCATTCCCAAAGGAACAATTTTAACGGCTAATGCCAAACTCGAGGGAGGACGTTTACATCTCAAAGTTACCTCCATAGAACTGGAGGGAAACATCATCCCAGTTGATATTACGATTTATGATCTGGACGGACAGCAGGGGCTGGATGTGCCCTATTCGCCCGAAATGAATGCTCTTACCGAAATGGCAGGTAATATGAGCCAGCAATCCGGAACGAGCCTTATGCTTACCCAATCAGCAGGACAACAGGTTGCTGCTGATTTGAGCCGTGGTGTAGTACAGGGCATCTCGGGCTATTTCTCCAAAAAATTGAAGACACCGAAAGTTACCTTAAAGGCAGGTCATCAACTGTTTCTTGTCTCCAAAAAATAATGTAAAACATAAATAGAATTAAACAATGAAAAATCATTTTAGAACCTTCTGGGCATTTGCACTGATCATTGGCTTTGCCGTATCCTCCTTTGCACAGGACAGTGCAAAAACACCTCTTGCTTTGGGCAAGATAGAACCGTACTGTATGGAAGTTACCTATGACAAGACTTCACATCTGATTTTCCCAACCGCTATCCGATATGTGGATCTGGGCAGTGAATACCTGATTGCAGGAAAAGCAGAAGATGCGGAAAATGTACTTCGAGTAAAAGCATCGGTAAGAGAGTTTGAATCGGAAACTAATTTTTCGGTAATTACCAATGACGGCCGCTTTTACAGCTTCAATGTGCATTACAGCTCATTCCCAGAGGTATTGAGTTATGACCTGCTAACAATGCAGAAGGCAGTGGATAAAGCCGGTGGAAACGATGTGCTTTTTGAAGAGTTGGGTAACAACACCCCATCTCTGGCTGGTTTGTTATTGGAAACCATTTACAAAAACGATAAGCGCATTGTAAAGCATATTGGAGCGAAAAGTTTCGGCATACAGTTTATCCTGAAAGGAATTTACATCCATAATGGTAAATACTATTTCCATACAGCACTCGCAAACCGTACAAATGTTCCTTTCCAGATTGATTTTATCAATTTCAAAGTAGTAGACAAAAAGATCGCAAAGCGAACCGTTGTACAGGAAAGACCAATGATACCACTGCGCACTTACAAGCCACTGGGTGAGATTGGTGGTAAAACAACCGAGCAGAATGTGTTCCTGTTGGATCAGTTTACCATTGCCGATGACAAGATGTTACTGATTGAGATTTTCGAGAAGAACGGTGGTAGACATCAAACGCTACAGGTAGAAAATTCCGATTTGATTAAGGCTCGTTTGATTAATGATATGCACCTGAAATTTTAATAATTCATTAAAAGTAATAATAGAAAAATGAAAAAGTATATTTATACGATGATGTTTGCCTTTATGGGTATTACTATCACACAGGCACAACGCATGCTGCCTAAACAGAAAGGAATGGAAGTAAACGCTGGAACCTTATCAAATGACTATCCCAGCAGGAACTACTACCTCAATATTGGTATGACCGTAAACGGTAAAAACGGCAATTATCAGCTTTGGGCATTGGAATATACGCACCAGTTTGATGACTATAAAAACCTCCGATTACCACAGGAAATCTACACAGGTGAAGGTGGTTACAGTTTCTTCCTGCTGGGCGATGCCCGTAAGAACATTAGCCTGAATGCGGCAATAACTGGTGTATTGGGTTATGAAAGCATTAACCGTGGTGAAATTTTGTTGTATGACGGTGCAAAAATATTGAGTGAGGATAATTTCATTTACGGAACAGGTGGACGACTGTCTTTTGAAACTTACTTGTCCGACCGTTTTGTACTGATTCTTCAGGGACGAACAAAAGTTTTGTGGGGGACGGATCTGGAACAGTTCCGACCTTCAGCGGGTGTAGGATTGAGGTTTAACTTTTAAAACATAAAAGGATGACAGCATTTTTTAATAAATTCAGAATAGGATTACTGCCAGTATTGCTGGCAATCCTGATAAGTTCCGTTACATCCTGTAGCAAAGAAGAACTTGAAATACAAAATAATTTCCCTTTTGAGGTAATGGTGATGCCCATACCTAAAGAAATTGCTAATGGCAATACCTTGGATATCAGGCTAAAGATAGAGGCTGCCTATAATTATAGTAATACGCAATACTATCTTCGCTACTTTCAGTTTGATGGACAAGGAACTTTGCAGTATTATGATGAGCTACCGTATCTGCCCAACGATTTGTATCAATTACCAACCAAACAATTCAGGTTGTATTATACTTCACATTCCACCGTCTCCCAATCCTTTGAAGTATGGATTTCTGATAACTTTGGTAACGAGAAACAACTAAGTTTTCAGTTAAACAGCAGTGATTAATGAAATTATTGACGATTAATATAAATTAAATTGACCTGCTGTATTTCAGCAGGTCAATTTTTTACGATTTATTTTCAGGCTGTCAATCTTTACTTTAATTCCTTTCGATACAATAATATTAATTTGAAAATAGCATTATTAAATTCTAATAAATGTGCAGTGCAGAACTCACACCAGTAAACAAGAAATTAATAATAAAATTATAATTGAGATATTTTAAGAATTTAGATTCATAAATTTGAAAGAAATTTAATTATGACTTTGCTTTTCCAATACTTTAGTAAACACAATCCACTTTCCAAAGAAGCAGAAAATGCTATTTCTGAAATATGTTCTATTATAAAAATTAAAAAAAATCAAGAATTACAAACTATTGGTCATACTTGCAAAACTATTTATTTTCTAAACACAGGAACAGCAAGGATTTATTATTACAAAGATGGAATTGATATTACAGAAAGCTTTGCTTTTGAAAACAATATTATCGCAAGAGTTGAAAGTTTATTTACAGGAAAGCCATCACGAAAGGCAATACAAATTTTAGAGGATAGTGAAATCGTAGCAATAAATGCTACTCTACTTTTTAAATTGTACGACACTTATCCTGAAATTGAAAGATTATTTAGAAAAATATTCGAAGTTGCTTACGTAGAGACTGTAAACAGAATTGAAGGAATTCAATTTCATACGGCAGAGGAAAGATATACTTCTTTGATTTTAGAAGAACCAAATGTTTTAAAAAAAGTTCCTCTAAAACATATTGCCTCTTATTTAGGAATTACCCAAGTTAGTCTGAGTAGAATAAGAGCAATTAAGTAATTATTTATCTTATGTTAAAGGATTAGTGTTTTTAAGTGTCGAATTTTGTAAAATAAAATAAATCAAAATGACACATATAAAAACAATTGATACAAAAACACTTCGAGATTGGTTAGAAACAGGCAAAGAGGTTTCTATAATTGATATTAGACCGATACAAGAACGAGTAGAATGGCATATTCCACAAAGTATTCACGTTAATGCTTACGAAAAATTAAAAACAAAAGATAAATATGCTTTTCAAGGTTTGCACCTTGAAAAGCATATTCCTGTTGTTGTAATTTGCGCAGGCGGAAAGACAAGTTTAATTGGTGCTGAAATATTACAAAGCCAAGGTTTTGATGCTTATTCTTTAGAAAATGGTATGAAAGGTTGGAGTTTGTCTTGGAATACCGCTAAAATTACTTTTCCAAATTTTGAAATCATCCAATTAAGACGAACAGGAAAAGGTTGTCTTTCTTATATTGTAGTTTCAAATAATGAAGCAATTATAGTTGATGCTTCACTTCCAATCGAAGTTTATGAACAAATTTTAAAGCAAGAAAATTTCACTTTAAAATACGTTGCTGAAACTCATATTCACGCTGACCACATTTCAAGGTCAAAACAATTAGCAGAAAATAATAATGTTTCTTTATTTCTTCCGCATCCAAACAATGTGACTTTTGACTATGAACCGATAAATAATAATACAATTTTTGAATTAGGAAATATTCAGATAGTGTCTTTAAAATCTCCGGGACATACTTTAGAAAGCACTACTTTTTTTATAGATGAAAAAGCACTACTAACAGGAGATACTTTATTCATTAATGGAGTTGGAAGACCAGACTTAAAAGCCAATAACGACGAAGCATTAGAAAAAACAAAAAATCTATATCAATCATTACAAACATTATTAGCACTTGATGAAAATAGTGTTGTTTTACCTTCACATACAAGTCAACCAGTTGAATTTGATAATCAACCTATTCAAACCACTATTGGTTTTGTAAAAAACAATGTAGCAATGCTGCAACTAAATGAAAAAGATTTTACGGATACTATTTTAAATCGTATTCCACCAACTCCAACTAACTATTTAGAAATTGTAGCATTAAATTTAAAAGGAGATTTCAGTACTATAAATCCAATTGATTTAGAAGCTGGAGCAAACAGATGTGCAATTTCTTAACTTTAAAATCGAAATTATAAATGAAAATTCTAATCATACTAAATGATGCGCCTTATGCTAATGAAAAATCATATAACGGGCTTCGTACAGGCATACAATTATTGAATCAAGTAAAAGATATTCAAATAAGCTATTTTTTATTTTCTGACTCAATTGGCTCAATTATTCAAAATCAAAAACCATCGGCTACAAAATATAATGCAGGAGAACTTATAGAAGAATTAATTAGTAAAGGAGCTTCAATAAAAATATGCAAGAGTTGTATGGAAGCAAGAGGAAACATTAATAAAATTGAAGGTGTAGAGATTAGTAATATGGCCGAATACTCCAATTTAATTATTAATGCTGACAAAATCATAACTTTTTAATGGAAATAAAATTAGGGTTAAAAGAAAACTGGAAACAGTTTTGGCTATTGGTTTTTATTAATGCGCTAGTAGGCGGAATGATAGGTTTAGAAAGAACCTTATTGCCTGAAATTGCAGAAAAAGAATTTCATCTTACTTCAACTTCTATAATTTTATCATTTATCATATTATTTGGATTATTTAAAGCAATAACCAATTATTTTGCAGGAGCATTAGCCAATAAATTTGGCAGAAAAAAACTGCTCCTTTATGGTTGGATTATTGGAATTCCAATTCCTTTCATTCTCATATATGCTAACAATTGGAACTGGATTTTATTTGCAAATATTTTATTAGGAATAAATCAAGGATTAACCTGGTCAAGTACGGTTGTAATGAAAATGGATTTAGTCGGCGAAAAACAGCGTGGTTTTGCAATGGGATTAAATGAATTTGCAGGTTATGGAGCTTTAGGACTTGTTGCTTATGCAACAAGTGTAATAGCTGATAATTGTGGAGTAAGACCTTATCCTTTTTATATTGGAATTGTAATTGTAATCCTTGGAACGTTATTGACGTGGTTTTTTGTAAAAGATACTGCCGGACACGTTAAAAAAGAAACAGAAATAAACAATACAATTCCTCTATTAAAAAATACTTTTACAGAAACAAGTTGGTTAAATAAAAATTTAGGTTCAGTTACTCAAGCAGGATTAATAAATAATTTGAATGATGCAATGATTTGGGGTATAATTCCAATTTTATTAGCACAACGAGGATTTGGAATTGCCAATATTGGAATAATTACGGCTACTTATCCAATTGTTTGGGGTTTAGGACAACTAATAACAGGAAAACTTTCGGATATCTATTGCAAAAGGGATTTGCTGTTTTGGGGAATGTTGTTACAAGGTTTAGCCATAGTATGTTTGGTTTTCTCAACATCAATTTTTCATTTTGTAACTATTTCAGTCTTATTAGGTATTGGAACAGCAATTGTTTATCCAACATTTTTGTCAAGCATTGCAGAAGATACAAATCCAGAACAGAGAGCAAAAACTATTGGCGTATTTCGATTTTGGAGAGATTTCGGTTATGTTATTGGTGCTATATTGACTGGTGTTTTAACAAACATATTCAGCATTGAGTTTTCAATTGGTTTTATTGGTGTATTAACTATTATTTCTGCAACAATTATTATTTATAGAATGTCTTGTAAATTAACTTCTAAAAGACTTTTTAAAAAATATTTCTAAACTCACATCTTTGTTATAGTAATCCAAATTACAGGAGGTTTCTTTGCTACTTTATTTTTCGTGCGAACTCATGAAAGAAAGTAGGAAGGATGAGTAAGTCCAAAGCGACCTTCTTTTGCTTCTTTTCTTTGGTCGCAAGACAGGATAAAGAAAAGAAGTCCGCAGAATTTATTATTAGGGATGTGTATCCCTAACGAAAACTTCACAGCCTCTTTGGAAAAATATAGGAGAGGAGTTTATGTATCGGAATATATTTTTGGCAAAGTGGCTGCACAGATTTGACGCAAAAAGACTGTTCCGACCATAGGAGGGAGTGTCTTTTTGCGCCCGATTCCGGCTGTCAGGCGACTTTTATGGGATGGGTTCGAAAATCCTTCAGATTGTGAAAAAAACCTCTGTAGGGTGTCATACCGTGTCGAAATAAGCTCCATAAAAGCGAACAGCCCATCTGGGTTAAAGAGGAATTGATAAACAAATCCTGTTTCTCCAATGCTTCCGCTAAACTGCAACTTGGTGTGTCGTCCTCTTGCTCAGACTGTTTCAATAATTCTCCAAATTCTTCGGTAATCATTGGCAGGCTTGCCACCGTTTCGTATTTCTCCGAATTGGGTTGATGAATGTTTCCTATGGTAGATAGTAACATTTGCCCTATATGCTGGCTGTTTCCAAAATCCAGCCAATATTTAGGTTCGTCCCTATAGTGTCTGCGGCTGCTTATTTCTTTCAGTATTTCGGCAACTCCAAACCTCGACTGTACATTGTCCACGCAGGTAATGTAAATTGTTGCTTTTGCTTCTTCGGGTATTCTGCCTAAACCGTCCTTTTCAAATCTTGCGGTTTCCGCTTTCCAGTTTGTCCCTGAAAAGCGGTTTGCACGGTTGATGAGTGCAACGGATTTGTATAACCCTGTTTCACTTTCTGCAAAACGCTGTCTTCCTAAATTGGCATTGGTCACAATATCATCATCCCATAGACTGACACGTAAGCCTGCGTGTCCCAATTCGATTAAGCTGTGGTTCATTTCCATTAAAGCGCTCAAAACCTTTGAGCCTGTACCACCTGCGCCGATTAAGTTTACCGCAATGGGATTGGTCGGGCTTATCAGATAGTTATCTGTAAAATGTACTTTTAGTTTCTCAGTATTCATCACAAAATATTTTTAAGGGTTTTGTTGTTCTTTTTTAATACATCTTTAGGAAAGGCTTCGCTTGTTTCAATCAGTTTTTTCCAAAGGCTTACGCAATTCCCTTTTATGGGATTTTGTTTTCCTAATAAATGGCTGAAGTAGCTGTTGAAAAAGTAGTCTTCCCAAGCAGTTGTAAATTCCTCTACGGAAGCGGAATTTTTAATGTCTATACTTACAGTCCCCATACATACTTTTCCATCTTCATAAATGTTGAAGAAAGGAGCAAAATACAATGATGTATTTTCTGTTGGTCTTCTATCGGTTGCGAGGGCAAATACCGCAAGGCTATTTTTATTGGCATACCAAAGCATTGGCGGTACATACGCTTTGCCGTTGGGTATTTCCAAACCGCTGACAAAATACAATTGCTGTTCCTGTGCTTTGGTGTACCAAAGTACCGTGCCTTTTTCGCTTGGATTGATATGCAGTATATTAGTCGGCAAAATTCCTTTTGGCTTTAAAAAGGCTTTCTCCTTTTCTTTTTCGGATTGTAAAGCCTTCGCCAATACTTTAGCTTCATTTACGGTTAGTGGATGGGCATTGATAGGATTTCCGTTTTTGTCCATATCAAAATGCTCCACGTACATATCGGTATTCGTTCCTTTGGTTTGGTAAAAAACCAATGCAGATTTTGGGTGGTAAAGCGTTCCGAAATTCTCGGTTATGTCGTTTACATTGTTCATTTTCTTGTCGTTTTATAATCATACAGTAGTGTGCAGAGTTCGTCCAAAAGGGCAAACAGGCGGTTCTCAAAATCAAGATTGGTTTGTTTAATGTTGCTTCCGTCAAAACGTTTGAAAATGGTCGGTTCTTCCATTGCTCCATACTCGTTAAACTCATTGTTAATACTGTCGGCAAGTCTCTCATACAACCAACCTGTGGTATCTGCTATAAAGGAGATGTACTTTTCCATTCCAACGGTTTCGGAGTCGTTTTCATCATTATAGGGGTCTTCTTGGGGGCTTGGTGCGTTTCGGAAAATGCTCTCGTGCGGATATTGCGCATAAAGGGCAAATGCATTGCAAGCTACTTCTTGACACTCCAGGTCGAATGCGTCATGGCTTTTAAAGCAGTTTAAACGCTGTTCAAATACCTGTAAATTAATACGGTTGAACAGTTTTTGTTCTATCCGTTCGCCTATCCATTCGGCTTTTACAATCTCTGCAATACAGCTTTCCGTTTCCTCGGTATAATCGTCTTGTTCTACCCAATCGTTCATCATTTCATACATCCAGTACAGATAGCTGTTTTCCTGTCTGTAGTAGGGTATATTGGCAATATGGTACAGATAACTGCAAACTGAAACAAGCAATTGAGCCGTCTTTTTACGCTTTGGGTCATTGAGCATTTGAAAGAGCGGCACAATTGGAATATAGTACAAGGTTGTGCCTGTGCTGTATCGTTCTTCGCTTGTAAAAAATGTTTTCTTACTATCCTGTACCAAACGTAAATTATCCCAATTGACATTGATTTGTTTTAACTTGTTTTCAGCATCCCACATAGCCAATGCCATATTGTAAGGATAGCCATAATCTTTCGTTTGTAATGGTTCAATGTCGTAATGTTGGGCAAGCTGGGAAAGCGACTTGTAAAAATCCTTTTTCATTTTTGCTGTTTTCGTACAAGCCTGTACGGATTGCACTGTTTTCAGTTTAGGCAAAAACGTACACTTTAGAAAACCATTGGAAGCATTGCTATCGGCACTGATTTCTGTTTGTCTTTCCGAACCTCGTTTGCATATTTGGCTCTCTGCATCCAATGGGCGAACTCGCTTAATTGTTGGTGCAGCTGCCGTTGTATTTTTTGTTCGGGTATGCTGATAGTTCCCGATAGGATATTGCGTTGCATAGTTCATCGTTTTTGATTTTTGGTTTAACCTTTTGTCCCCATTACGCTTTCCAATTTGTATTCTATCCTATCATCACGGATAATGGGGGCAGATATTTTTGCGGTGGTTAGTATGGGATACGTATTGGCGTAAAAATTCAATACTGCTTCCACACTCCAACGTGGTTCTGGGTCGGTCAGTCTGATGTCCTGTCCTTTATCTTTGAGTATGAATACTCGTTCTAACTTTGTTGCTAATAACATAACTCTTGATTTTTTTGTTAAACGATAGATTGTTCTGTCGCAAACAGACCTGTTGAAGAAAACTTGTCTGATAGTTCGGATTTGCGTTTTCGTATCTCGTCCGCTTTCTCGGGGTAATCGGTAATTTCTGGTACTTTCATCCACGCTTCACGGAACTTTTCCTCTTTTTCCAATTCGTCTGCCTTTGCCATACCGTCTTTAAACTTCTTATCTTTGGCTTCCTGTTCTTTTTTCTCTTTTTCGGTTTTTTCTTTTTCCATTGCCGATTGCTTTTTAGCTTCTTCCAATTGTTTCATAAAGGCTTCCATATTTACCATTAAACCCGAGGCGGTTTGCAAAGGAGCTGTTATCTGCTGAAAAAATCCCTCGTCCAATTCTTCTGCTGTTCCCCTTAAATTAAGCGGTGGAATCAGTTGTTTTGCGTTGTCTCCGCATTGTTCGTTTTGGAGCATAACCGATACAATAAGGTTGTTTTCTGCTCCCTTTGCTATGGTCAGTTGCAAATCACCTGCAATTTCCAATTGTGCTATCTGATTGAAAAAATATGTGTTCATCGTTCTTAGATTTTTAAATGTTGTTTAGTAGTTTTTTTATTGCAGTCAGTTATACTATCTGCGGTCAACGAACGACTCAATTTTCAAAGTTGCTCTTCTGTTTTCCCAATAGACATACTCAAGGGCTCCTTTCTTCGTTCTGAATCGTCTACCGTTTACGTTCCAACGTACTTTTATCCTGCGGATAGTTGATGGTGTTCTGAATGCATCAGAGGTTATCCCAGTAATTTTTTTCTCTTTTTCTATCTTTGCAACCTTGATATATATTACCTTTTGTTCTACATGCGGATGATGTGTTGTCAGTAAGAGGTTATTGTTTCTATCAAAGATTTCAAAGCGGACAAAATCTTTATTATTCAACATAATGCGGAGCAATTCTGATTCATTGAAATTCCAATTAAGCCCTATGTTTTTTGTCTCGTAGTCCCTGTATGTAATAGTTCCGATATTCATTGCTTTAGTTTTTAAAGACTACCGCCATTTAAGACGGTAGTCTGTGGTTATTTAATTAAGGTTTAAGATTTCCGCTCCGTCTGTTGCAAAAGCAGTACATAGTTCAAATGCTTTTTGTGATTTTATTTGTGCTGTTCCACCCATAACAATAGATTGCAGTTTGGCTTCATCATCCTTGTAACTGCGTACATTTTGGTAGTAGCCTGTCACAGCATTGTACGCACCGAACAATGTACCTTTGGTTGTGTCCATCTGTTGAGTGTCGCTTGTCATAGCGTATGCAAAGGCGTCTTGCACTACATTTTTGAACACGGTGGAAATTTCATCTTCCGCACCCTTTTTGAGTAAATCCAATGTTTCCTTGTTCGGGCAAAGTGCCAATTGAATTAGCTTTTTTACTTCACGGTCTGTAACTCTTACCTTAGCCCATTCATTGAATATGCCCTCTAATTGTGTGCTTAGGGTATTCGCCAATCCCATAATCTTGTGTGCGTTCTCAATACGTTGTTTTGCTCCCGAAGTATGTTTGATACGCACTACGTTGGTCATACTGCGAAGCGAAGCATTAAGGGTGTTTTGGCAAACAATGCGGATAGGAGTGAAGGCTGCTGTAATGCTTCCGCTGCCATCGTGCGAAGTGGTTAGGAAAATGTACTTTTCTGTTACATCATCGCCATTGCCCACACGGATATAATCGGGCAGTTTGGCTGTAATGAATATGCGTTCGCCTTGTCCCAATGCTCCTGCGGTTTCGTAGAGAATACCCTCGTCACCGCCTACAATGGCGTCAAAGAAATTGAAAGCTTCACGGTTTTGTACGATGTGGTAATCTTTACCCACCACACCCAATACGGCATTGTTATCGGTGCGGATATTAGCAAAGTACTTGGGAACATGCAGTTCGTTACTGCCTATTTCTATACCGTTTGCTGTTTCAATAATGCCCGAACCTTTGGTATATAGGGGTGTTTTAATGACTTCATAGTCTAACCCTGCATGTTTTATGGCTTCTTTGCTTGTTGGGTATTGCTCTACAATCTGCCCCAAGCCGTGCCACGCTTTTTGCTGAACGCTGAAAAATGAATAACGCCCTGTACTCTCGTTGAAATTGATATTATGTGCCATGATAAAATGATTTAAAAAGTTTAAAAATTGTTTAAAAACCTACAGTTAAAATGGGAGGTCGTTCTCCGCTTTGTTATTATTGATTTCCGTGGCAGTTTGTGCCGTTTCGGATTTTTTACCGCCTGCGTGCAATTTGATTTGCGAGGTGTTGAAGTTCAGACCTGCGTACACTTCTCCGTTATTGCCTGTCCATCCTCTTGCACTTACTCTGCCCGTGAGTTCCACAAGAGTGCCTTTCGTGAGTATGTTTGCTACTTTTGGGCTAAGCCAGTATGCGCAATCAAAGTAGGTTGTCTGCTCTATACGTTCGCCCGCTTTATTTCGATAGCTGTCGTTGATAGCGACTGAAAAATTTACTACCTGTTTGCTGTTTGACAATGTGCGTACCTGCGCATCTTTTGTCACTCTTCCAATGATTTTCATGATTTTTACTTTTTTTAATGAATTATTTTTTTTTGAAATTTTATTTATTCGGCAATGAGAGGAGGTGCTGTTTTGTTTCATCATTACTATTTTTAATATTTTATTTCTCATTGCTGACATTTTTTTTTATTCGTTTAAAGAGCTGGAGTATGCTATGTTTTGTTTCATGAGCATAAAAAGGTGAGTGTTTAGCAATAGCAAGGCTTTGATAAAAAATACAACCCGTATGGGTGGAGATTTTTTATCAAATCTGAAGGACCGGGCCTTGCTATTGCGTTATGAACACGGAGTTACCTTTGCTCGTGAAATAAGACAAAAGCATACTGGTTTTTGAATACAAAAATGAAGGGGAAGTAATGAGAATTGTATTGAGTAACGGTTTTAAGGAGTTAGAAAAACTCATTAATGCCTCAAAATATCTAAAGCCTTTTAAAAGATAAGTTAGCCATTAGATTGGCTTGTAAAGGATATATTGTTGGAATCGTATATGATTTCTAAGACCCACCTGTTAGATACAGTACTGCCCCCCCTTCAAAAGGCATAATATTAAAATCAAAGAAAACTAAACGATTCAGATTCAGGATTTATTCGACAGCATGAAATTGTAACTTTTAATGGAAAGGAAGAACCATTTATAGAAGATTGGGCATTGCTAAAAAGATGTAATTAGATGGATTTGGCTCTAAAGAACTCATGGGATGGTTGCAGAAATAGACTTACAAAGCTGTATTGAATTTGTGTATTTGCAAAAAGCTTTTGCTTCTGTATTGAAACTAAAAGTTCAGTTTTAGTTATTTTTTTGATTCCCGATAAAAAATAATGGAAGACTCAACGATATGGCACTTGAAATGGAAGTTCTTATGAAGTTAGATTCAAATAGCTTTAAAATCAGTTTATTGTGATTAATTTTGAATTACTAATTATGATTATTAAAATAGTTATTACATAAATACCATAAATAATTTAAGAAAGAAGGACGTGATAGTCTGGTCCGTTTTAATTGCAATTGTGCGCGCGGAATATGACTCTTATGAGAAAATATTCTTTAATAGAGGCATAAAAATATTGCGATATTTTTTAAAAATAATAAAAAAGCCCTGCGTGTGTCAGCATCAACAGGGCTTTAAACTGACCAATTCTTAAATAAATTCAGGACACTTTTTAACGAATATACTCTCTGAATGGCAGTATTTTTTTAGAATACCCTGATTAAAGAACTATTCAGGGTATTCAGGCCAATTTATGGAAATGGAAAAAACTTATTATGACTTAAGTTTTAATTTAAATTGGCATTAAAATGTTTAAAAAAGACCTTTTATGAATTCATAATTCTTTTCTAATCTGTTTTCTTCGTTGTTTAGCTCTTTTGATTTTAAAATTTGCAATGTTGTCGATTTGATTTTTATCAAAAATACAATAGATGCAAAAACGAATACTATAATTATAATGGCGAAAAATTGTGTCATAGTTTATTGTTTTAAAACGTTTATTTAATTCAACTGGTTTGATACTGTATGTGTCTTTTTTTCTGTGAAGGAAACCATCTCGTTGACTTTTTTATTTGGTTTTTTTGGATGATTATTGGTGCTAATCATAATAGCCGTAAAAATTAAAAAGACAAAAACAGGGAACATAAAAAACACTTTTGACATACAAAATTTGATTTTATAATTATTTAATAGTTAAAATATACTCAGCAAGCTGATCTAACTGTTCTTGATTGAGTTGCGATTCAAAACCAGGCATTTGAATATAATCTGGACGTTTCTTTCCTGGAGTTTTAATCCATTTTTGTAAATCAGCTATGTTTCCTTTGTAAATTTTTGCCATTTCCAGCACTGGCGGTCCCACTAGCCTTACATCTGTTTTATGACAAGCTGCACAGTATTGACTAAATACTGCTTTTCCTTTGTCGGCTACAGATAAATCGGCGGTATTTTCTTGTGCTTGTGCTTCTTTGCTTTTAGCAATAGCTTCTTTCTTGATTTGTTGAAATTCTTCGGTTTTTAGTTTTACTAATTCTCTGTGTTTTTCTAGAGCATTCATTCGGTAAATCTGACGACCGGAACCCATAAAAACAACAGTAATAGTCATTAGAATCAATACTTTTTTGAAATCTTTGTCTATGGCAGCTTCATCTCCTTTTATTCCTTTCCACATCATCCACATAGCCGGAAGCGCAATGGCAGCTCCTGTGAATATTACTGCTACTAGATTCCATCCCAATCCTTTTGATGGTAATGTTAGTAATACCAATGGGCCAATCAAGAACTGAACTACCGATGCAACTAATGTTAAGGAATACCCTTTTTTCTTTAATTCATATCGGGTAAAAGTCGGGAAAATAGTTTCGAATGGATAATTTTTTCTACCCATATACCAATGCAAGAATAAACCTGTGATGGATAAAGAGGCGAAAATGAAATGGAAATATCTTGGAAAAACATTTGGCAAAGTCATTGCACTGAAAAAGCCTTTTACCAATGCCCATTTCTCTGGGAAGAGCATCAAATTGATATTCGTCAAGAAAATAAACGGAATAAACATAAAGATCACAACCGCCAAAGCCAAGATTGAAATATGAATGGCTTTATGGTTTTCTAAAATCTTCCAAGTGTATTTATGCAGATAAGTTAATAGAAAAGCTACGGTAACCAAAGGAATTACGGCTAACCACATTAAACCTGTCAGTGCATTTGCCGAATAGAAATATACGGTGTAAAGCACGTTGATACTCAATAATGGAGCAATTCCCATTACGACCGCCATACTTTTGTTTACGGTTATTGTCGCCGCTATTTCGTGGGCTAATACATCATATTCTTTGTTTTTCAGCCCTTTTATTTGTGACCAAAGGGTTAGCAATGATCCTCCAACCATTAGATTCACAAATAGAATATGTACTAGAAAGGAAACGACAAGTATGATTATCAATAGCCATTCGGGTAAAGGCAATGGCAGTGGAATGTCTTTTGGAACAGGTGTTACGCTTTGTAATGCGATAAATAAACTAGTCAACATCTTATTTGTTTTTATTAATTAGAGCCGAAGCTGTATTGTTTGGATTTATGGAAACGCCTTCTTCTTGGGCACCTTCCAGAACATCGCCTGTCCGCTGTAAATAGCTGATGTAAGTTGCCAAGGCTTCGGCTTCTTTTTCATTTCCGGGAAATTCAGGCATAAAAGTTCGTCCGTTGTGCATATTAGGCATATAGGCGGCCATTGCGTCAATGTTAAGAGGTTTTCCATTGCCGCTATACATTCTGTCAAAAACATATACAACACTATTGACACCTTGGGCTGTATGACAACGACTGCAAGCTATGATGAAAACATTTTTTCCTGCTTCGACTTTGTTGTCTTCGGTAACTTCATTTACAGAGGTGTAAGTGGCGTGTTTTAAAATTCCATCTTGTTTATAAACCACATAATCGTCTTTTAGCAAAAGATTGGAATACATATATTGGCTGATTACATACGGTTTTCGAATAAATTCACGTACACGTTCGAAAAACCCGAGGTAAGCCATAGCAGTAATAACGGGTATAATAACAAGATACGGTTTTAGTAATTTTGTTTTATAGATTCCAATAAATGCGATAATCAAAGTAAGAGCTACTCCTCCAAAAGCAAAATACATTAGTAGATTGTAGTATTGCGCAAAAGCGATAGTTCCTACTGCTGTACTCAAATTTTCGGTCATTGCATCTGGCATTGCCCGGTAGTACATATAGGCTGCAACTAGTGAGAGCGGTGCCCAAAACAATAACCATTTTGAAGCATATTTTACGGCATTAATTCTAATTTCGGTTCCAGCTTTTGTAAATAATGTAATTAAAAACATTCCGAAGATACCAGCCACAAGCATTGCTGTTGGGGTTCTGAAAAAGAGCTGGGGTAGATATATTGGATTAGTGAAACCGTTTAGTAAAGTATGATTGGTTTCCCAGTTCCCTGGATCCATCATAAAACCAAGTATGGAAACAATTATTGCCATTGTTATCCAAGAAAATAAACTCAAATACCATCCAAATTTAATATGACGCAATTTTGCTCTTAAAGTGGTATTACTGTTTTTCCAAGTCAGGAAATAAATCATAATCAAAACAACTTCGGTAACAAAAACCAGCCATTCTGTAAACCAAGCCCAGTAAAAAACCCGAATTAAACTTCCGATAGATGCAGGACTCACAAGTGCCACCGAAAACCATATTCCAACACCCGTCATTGCGCCGATGGTTGTAGTAATAATAAAAGCGACTTTCATTATTTTATACACCATATTGTCCCATTCCATATCGGTGATTTGGTCTTTACCGCTTCGGGAAACGCCTCGTTGTTCGAGCCAAGTTACAAATGGCATAAAACCAACAGCTAGTCCGTGATTAATAATAACGTGTAGAATGGCGATGATTGCAATTAGCATTCGATTATTGAGCCAGTCTAAATGAAACATTGGAAAATCCATAATAACATAAATTTGATTCCGCAAATTTCAGTCAGAGCTCATTATTTTACTAAAAATAATTAAGCAGAATATTTAGAAAAACGTTCCTGATTAGTTTGATAAAAATGCTTTTTTTACAGGTATTTACACTTTGTAATTTAGATTTTCAATCCAATCGTATCGTTTTTTAGTTATATATGGGATTATATTTTGAAAGATTAAGTTTGAGGATTACTTTCGCTTCAAAAAAACAATTGAAATTACTGCTCTCCATAAGCTTAACAATCATCTTGTTTCTAAATTTATTTAGTAGTGCATTCGTGTACACACTATTCAAAATCAACCAAGACGAAATTGCCAAAACACTTTGTGTATTGAGAGAACAAAAAAACAATACCTGTAATGGAAATTGTGTTTTAAAAGCAGAATTAAAAAAACAAGCCGAAAAAGAAGAGAAAAACACCACTCTTTTAAAAGAAAAAATAGAGAGTATTTATACGATTACTGAAAACGAATACAACCTTCCCTTTATTAAACTTCCGTCGATAACTAAAATATCGATTTTCTGTAAAATTGCAAAAACAAAATCCATTTTTTTTACTATTTTTCGTCCACCAATTGCATAATTATAGTATTTAATTACCATTTCAAATATCTTGAAATGTAACTTTTGTTGGCTTTTTGCGAACAAAACAATTATTAATATTTATAATTATCAAAATGAAATCACAGATTGCTACGCCTGTTCGCCAATATGGCTCGGGTCACGAATTCCGCTTACAAAATAAAGTAAGTATGAGTAAATATATACTTTTCGTCCTAATTTTTATTGGGCAATTTTCCTTTTCACAAAACATAACAGGAACAATCAAATCTCAAGCTGGCCAAGTGGTGCCTTTTGCCAATGTTAGTGTGCTTAATAGTGCTACTGGAACGGTTGCCGACAAAGAAGGCAATTTTAGTCTAAACCTAAAAAAAGGCAATTATCAAATTCAGGTTACTGCCGTAGGTTTTGCATCAAAAGTGCAACAACTTAAAGCTACAGACCAATCACAAACGGTTGAAGTAACGTTATCAGCCAATACACAAGCATTGGACGAAGTTATAGTTACTGCCGATAAAGTTGAAACAAACATACAAAAAACACCAATAGCCATCACTTCTTTAAATGCCAAGCAGTTAGAAAATTACCGAGTATGGACTATCACCGACCTTACTGCATTGGCTCCGAGTACTTTTACGGTAGAACACGGAAATACCACAGGGTCTAATTTTTTAAATATTCGTGGTGCTATGGGCTTTTCAAATGACCAAGCAGTGGCTACTTATGTCGATGGCGTTTATCAATTTGATTATTTTTCTGCACCGCTCAATTTCAGTAATATAGAGAGAGTAGAAATTTTACGTGGACCACAAGGAACGCTCTATGGCAGAAATGCCTTTGGAGGTGTACTCAATGTCATTACTAAAAGACCTATAAACCAAACAAGCGGATTTGCCACAATGGATTTTGGCAATTATGGGCAACAGCGTTATAGTGTAGGTTTTAACGCACCACTAATAAAAAATAAATTATTTGTGAATGCAGGTTTGCAATCCAACGCTCGTGGCGCTATTTATTCAAACCCTACATTAAACACCCAAGATTTCGACCACCACAACGCATATACCGGAAATGTGAACCTAAAATATCTTGTATCGGATAAATGGACAATCGATTGGAATACTAGGTATGAAAACGACAAAGACAAGGGTGGATACCCTTGGGCAGCTACCTATGAATCGGCAATTGCCAACCCTTATACGGCTTTCGGAAATTGGGATAATACCGAACGCAGAACCAATTTCAACACGGATTTAGCAGTAAAATATTATGGAAAGGACTTTAATTTTACATCTATTTCTTCTTTTGTAGATTATCATATTTGGATTCCGGGAAGATTTGATTTTGATTTTACTGCTGACCGACTTATTAGTGGTACCACTTGGTCAAAACAAAATCAATTGACGCAGGAATTTCGCTTTTCTTCTCCTGCAAATGCCGGTAAGTTAAAATGGACTGCAGGTTCTTATTTATTCGGAGAGAAATCCAAGAATGGTAGCACTACTTATTTTGATGAAGACTATGCATTATTTGATCCTAATGCTCCTTATTCTTCTATCAGCAATGGCAAAAGAGATGCTTATGGCGTGGCGTTTTTTGGGCAAGCTACTTATGCTTTTACACCAAAATTTGATGTTACTGTTGGTGCCAGATATGATATAGAGCACCGAGAACTTACTCAAAACTCCGAGTTTGAAAAAGATGGTGTCGTAATGCCTGTAACCGAGGATAGTACTGTTAAGAAAACTTTTAACGCCTTTACACCAAAAGTTATTTTGAGCAACAGATTGACCGAGAATACTATGGTTTATGGATCTTATGCAAAAGGATTTAGAGTAGGAGGATTTAATTTTGGCAGTACGACGAACCCAACTTACAAACCTGAAAATTCAGATAATTATGAAATAGGTACCAAAAACAATTTGTGGAATAATAAATTAAAATTAAACCTGACCGCATTTTATTTTCAGCAAAAAGACCAACAGGTATCTACCTCACAAGACGGTGTAAACTATGCTACGCTAAATGTTGGCGATATGGATAATTACGGATTAGAATTAGAAACATCTGTAATTCCTGTCAAAAATTTGCAAATAGATTGGACAGCCAGTACTTCGCATAGCGAATACAAAAAACTGGAACTTTTTGATGCAGCTACCAATACTGTAATAGATTATAAAGGTAACAAGGCAATTAATAATCCTGCGGTGCTGTCTATGTTTGCCGCTCAATATGATGTGCCTTTTTCTAAATCATCTCAAAACTTCAAAGCATTTATAAGAGGAGAATATAAATATGTAGGAGAATATAAATTGGATTTTGTAAATGCTTACCACCAGGGTTCTTATAATATGCTCAATGCCAGAGCGGGTATTACCAGTAAGCATTTAGACATTGCATTGTGGGCACGTAACCTAACCGATGTGCGTTATATGGCTTTTGGTTACGGAGCTTATATGATGGGGACTCCAAGAATGTGGGGTGTAACATTGACAGGGAAATTCTAAAAAATATTGGGAGTTGGTAAAATATTTTGCCAACTCCATTAAAAAAATAACGATTATGAGAGCCATTTTTATAAATCTAATGCTACTGACATTATTGTTTGGATGTAAAGAAAATGACAATAACGATGCTCCTAAAAAAATAGAGAAACTATCGGAAAACGATAAAGTTATAAAGTCAAAAATTACCGATACCATTACCGCTGAAAATCATTCAGAAATAATGGATATGATTCTGGGTAAACCCAAACAACAGATAAAATCTATTGGAATTTTAGTTTATGATGGAGTTAATGATTTGGATTTTAGTGGTCCAAAATATGTTTTGGGACAAACAGGAAACAAAGTACAATTAATAGCTATAAAGCCTGGGAATGTTACAACGGTAATGGGAACGCAAATTGTTCCCAACACAACAATTGACCAAGTAAAACAGTTGGACATTTTGGTTATTCCTGGGGGATTCAAAGGAACTATTGAAGCGGCGTATAATGAAAAACTGCACGATTGGATTAGAATGATTGATAAAAATTCAAAATATACTTGTGGGGTTTGTACAGGGGTTTGGGTACTTGGTGCCACAGGATTATTAAAAGACAAATTCGCCGTTACCAATTGGTATAACGAAGATAAATTCCTGGAAAAATACGGTGCAAAACCTGCACACAAAAGATATACCAATGATGGAAAATATTGGACATCGGCTGGAGTTACCGCAGGAATGGATATGGCATTGGCAATTGTTAATGATAATTGGGGCGAAAAATACACCCAAGGTATAATGTTGGATATGGAATATGATCCACATCCGCCAATTGAAGGGGGAACTCCAGAAAAAACAGGTTTTTTAGTCGAATGGATGATGAATGCTATGTATGATGCAGGTGTAAACCCTATTGTTGACAGTCTGGAAAAGGTTAAAAAGAACAAACTAAAATATAAATAATTATGAAATCACAGATTCACGAACTCCAAAAATTGAATAGAATTAGCGTGAGTAAAAAAATACTCTATGTGATTTTAGCATCAATAACCTTGTTTAGCTGCAATAATTCTGCAAAAGAAAATCCAGAGCAAAAGCCCGCCACTCACGAAGAAATAATGAGCCGTTTGGATAAGCCAAAACTAAATATCAAAACAGTTGGTATTTTGCTGTATGATAATTTTTCGACAATGGATGCAATGGGGCCCTATCAAGTATTAAGTGAAATGATGGGAACGCAGGTTTTTTTTGTAAGTAAGCACAAAGGAATTATAAAAAATAGTAGCGGAATAAAAATTCAGGTAGACCGTGATTTTTCGGACACTAAAAATCTTGACATTCTTCTTATTCCGGGTGGAGGTACAGAAACATTATTACTTACAAAAGATACCGAAACTTTAGATTGGATAAGAAAAATTGATAAAACAACCCAATTTACAACAAGTGTTTGTAATGGTGCTTGGATACTTGGAGCCACAGGATTATTGAAAGATAAAAACGCAACAAGCCATTGGTACAATGCCAAAGAAATGCTAACAATGTATGGTGCCAATTTTCAACAAAAACGCTGGGTTAGAGATGGCAAATATTGGACTAGTGCAGGCATCACAGCAGGTATTGATATGAGTCTTGCCATTGTTCAGGAAGTTCGTGGCGATAACTATTTGAAAATAACAATGCTAGATTTAGAATATGATCCAAAACCACCATTACAAGGAGGTTCGGTAACAAATACCGACAAAGAAACTGTAAAAATGATGAAAGAAATGTAAGATTCAATGTTTGGACCTGTATTGGACAGTATAAAAAAGGGAAAGTAAAATAGCTTCTTTAAAAGAGTAAAATAGTAGCGTAAAAATTTCAATCCGTATTGGAATAACTTTTCATTGTTATACCAAAATGAAAAAGTGCTTTCACTCTAATAAAATTATAATTATAAAATTACAAAATGAAAAAAAAAATTTTTATCGCGGTGGCTTTAGTAGCTTCATTGCAAATTTATGCACAAGAAAAGGACAGCATAGAAAAAAAATATACCCTAATGGACGAAGTGATTATTGAAGGAGTCCGAAAGTTTAAGGACGTTTCAAGCGAATTGGCTTCAAAACTTCCAATTAAAAATTTAGAAAATCCGCAGGTTACCGCTTCGGTTTCGCCACAGCTCATTAAAAATAGAAATTTTTACACTCAAGGCGAAATGCTACAAAATGCCACTGGTGTTGCCCCTAGCTGGGCAGGTATTTCCCCATATTATTCCATTAGAGGATTTCGTACGCGTTCGAGTTTCAGAAATGGGGTTAATGGTTATGTAGCATCTGATATAGATCCTGTCAGCTTAGCCCAGTTAGAGGTTATCAAGGGGCCAAGTGCCGTAATTTTCGGCGGCGGTGGGGCTACAATGATAACTTTTGGCGGACTCATTAATCGTATTACCGTAAAACCGCAGCATATGGCATTTGCCAATATTAGTGTGTCGGGTGGTTCTTATGATCTGCAAAGGGCAACAGTTGATATTAACAGTCCCCTTGACAAAGACGGGAAGATTCTAGCCAGACTAACCGGGGCTTATACTTACAAAGGCTCTTTTCAGGATCAGGGTTTTTCAAAAACTTTTTTTGCTGCTCCAAGTATTTCTTATCAGGTTAATGATCAAATGAAGATTCAGCTGGATGCCGAAATTTTAAACAAAACGGCTACTAATAACCCACTGTACCAAGTGGCTTTAGGCAGTGCTAAATCGTCTGAGGAACTGAATTTGGATTACTTTCGTTCTTTCCAGGATAATACTGTAATTTTGAACAATAAGGCAGTAAATATTTATGGAAAAATTACTAATCAGCTTTCACCAAACTGGAAATCTGAAACCAATTTAATTTCAGTTAATAATAAAACTCCAGGAGATTATATACGACTGCGATTGGATGATAACAGCCAAAATGTTACCCGAAGAGTGTACAGAATGTACCCGGAAAATATTACCAGCCAGCAAATTCAACAAGATTTTGTTGGAAATTTCAATATTGGAAAAATAAAAAACCGACTTGTTACTGGAGTTGAATATTACCATTATCTCTATGCTATCAGTAGTAAATCTATGAATTTCACTAAAGTTCCAGCAACTGGAATTGATGGTCAAAATGCTCTTTTTAATAATGAATACATTGCTTCTCAATTGGCTTCAAAACCGTATGGAGAAAATTATAAGGCAGTTCAGGATCATTATTCATTTTATATTTCGGATGTTATTAATCCCCTTGAGAATCTTAGCCTGATGTTGAGCGCAAGAATAAATCATATTGACAACAAAGGAACGCAGGATTTATTAACAGCCACCACAACTGCTGATTACAAACAGACTGCTATTTCTCCAAAATTGGGAATTAATTATCAAATCATTCCTCAAAAAATTTCATTATTTGCTAATTATATGAATGGTTTTCAAGCCCAAGCACCTCAATCAGTAAATGGTGAGATGACCAATTTTCAGCCCGTTTATGGAAATCAATGGGAATCGGGAGTTAAAATATCTCTGCAAAAGAACTTATTGGATGCCGTTTTGAGTTATTATAGTATAGATGTAACCAATGTGGTAAGGCAAGATCCAAATAATACCGCCTCTTATTTACAAGATGGTGAGCAGCGTAGTAAAGGTTTTGAAGCTGATTTAGAATCAAATCCAATCAAAGGATTGTTTCTGCATACAGGTTTTGCTTATAACGACAGTGAACTTATCGTTTCAGATGCACTTACTCAAGGTTTAAGACCTGTAGATGCGGGTCCTAAACTTTCCGGAACCTGGTACATCAATTATGCTCCGCAGTCAAAAAGTTTAAACGGTTTTTCTTTAGGCTTGGGCGGGAGTCATTATGGTAAAGACTTAATTATCAATAATACTAATGGTTCTTTTTCTACAGATGCTTACACCTTAATCAATTCTGTTTTAAGTTTTGAAAAAGCAGGATATGTTTTTTCTCTTTCTGCTAATAACCTGCTTAACGAGCACTATTGGTATGGAGGCCGTGGTATGATTACGCCAGGAATGCTGCGTGAGGTTATCTTATCTTTTAAATTGAAATTATAAAGCTTTATTTTTAAACTTAAAGTGAAAAAAATCACAAAAATATCATTTAAGATTCACAGTTACCTCGGATTAATTTTCGGGGTACTGTATCTTTTTTTCGGAATTTCGGGTGCATTACTGGTTTTTCAAAAAGAGATCGAATATTTCAATAACCCGCCAATGCACTACTGTGCAAAGGGAAGCAATTCCATTTCATTAAACGAGATGTATCATAAAGTTTCAGAAAGGTATCCTGAAGCACGACAGATTATGCTGCATACTTTTCCAAGAAATACGTGTGATAGCTATGAATTTATGATTTATAATTATCAGGATAATGTGGCTCATAATTATCTCTACTGCTGTATGGTTGATCCTTATAGCGGGGAAATTATAAAAGAAGGCGATTTTAGCTCCTTTCATTCCCCATTTTTTCGCTGGCTCTATCTGGCGCACTATTCGCTTTTAATTGATAAACCAGGCAGACTCATAACGGCTATTGCTGCAATTGCTTTATTGATAAACTTAATTACCGGTGTGATCATTTATCGTAAAAAAATATTTACTACACTTATATTCAAAGAGAAGTTAAATCGTAAATCTGCCAGAACCTTTAATTCATCGCTCCACAGGGCTATCGGCGTCTGGACTTTGATGCTTAATTTTATTCTGTTTTTTACCGGTTTCTGGATGAATAAAAGTCTTTTTTTACCCGCAGAATGGGAAATAACTCCCCAAAAAGAACAGCATTACAAGGTAAAAGCAAATATTGATCAAGTGATTAAAAATGCAAAGGAAATTCGGAATTTCAATCCAATAGCTGTAAAAATAGCTAATGATAAAAACACTGAAATAGTAGTAAGTGGTGAGTTTTCGGATACCAAAAATCCGCTTTATTTTGGTAAAGGCAGTGACGTTTATTATGACCGTGATAGTGGAAATTGGCTAAAAACAATACGGATTGAAGAAAAAACATTTTCTGACCGTTTTTATTGGATGATGAAACAGCTTCACCGAGGTGATTATGATAATATTTTTATCAAAATTCTTTATGTATTTGCCGGGTTTAGTCCCGCAATCCTTTCCATTACGGGATTTTTTCTTTGGAAAAGAAAAGGCAGAAAACAAAGGGATTAATGGTATAAAATCTGGTATTTATACTATTTCTTAAAGTACCTAAAATGTTTATCAAATACACAGTAGTTCGGTTTTCTATTTTTTACAAATAAAAAAAGTGTGAGTTTATGTAAGCTCTCACTTTTTTTATTTACATTTTTTAGGATAGTTTCAAAATTGTAAACGTTCCTGCTTTTTTTATTTTACTGCTTCGCCAAATATTCTTCTGGTTTCATCAAGAATTCGTTTTTGCACATTGTAGAACAAAAACCATATAGTTTCCCTTTGTAATGTGTTGTGTCGCTTACGCCATATTTTGTAATATCCATTTTGCAATAGAAATCAATTTTGTTATCGTATTTCAATTGGTTGAGCGGATTTTTTGGCTCGATAACAGTTGTACTTTCTTTGACAACATTCTTTTCTTTTTTGTTGCAACTCCATAATATTGCAATACAAATAATTAAAAATAGTTTTTTCATTTTGAATTTATTTAGTGGTTATTTTCGTTTTGTTGCTTCGTAGTAATTGCTTACCTCGTTCCAATTGATAACATTCCAAATAGTTGATAGATAATCAGCACGTTTGTTTTGGTATTTTAAATAATAAGCGTGTTCCCAGACATCAATGGCCAAAATAGGCATTCCTTCATTTTCGGCAACATCCATTAATGGGTTATCCTGACTAGCGGCAATATGCCTAGTATAGGTTCAAATGATTAACTTGCGATTATTATGTTGAAAACCTTAATAATGGTTTATCATACCAAATTTTCGAGTCCAAATTGTGCCAGCTGATCTACAATTGGCAAGGTCTTCAATCCTAGTTCCGTCAATGTGTATTCTACTTTTGGAGGAATCTGGGGGAAAACTTTTTTATTAACCAGTTTATGCTCAACAAGCATATTTAATTCTTGTATCAACATTTTTTCACTAATGCCAGTAACGGCTCTTTTGAGTTCACCATATCGCACCGTGTTTTCGTTGATTTGAAACAATATCATCAGCGTCCATTTACCACTTAAAAGAGACAAAGAGGCTCTTACAGGACAGCTTTCATCACAAGGTGGATTTTTTTTTATTTTTTTTTCCATTGCTATTCAATAATTCTAACCATTTAGTAAGTACCAAACGATTAGGTAAGTACTTGTGCAAAAGTAAGCACTATTATATCTTTGTACAAGTTTTAGTGAAAAAACAATTAAAATCTACAAAATAGATAACTTTTTAAAATTAAATATAAAAAACAGATGAAAATTTTAGTATTCGGAGCTACAGGCTCACAACAATTTAATGTAATAACTGAAGCAAAGAAAAAAGGTGCAGAAGTTATTGCTGCGACCAGTTCAGAAAAAAGTTTTGAAAAATTAGCTCAAGTAGGAGCAACGCCAGTATTGGCAAATTTAAGTGATGCCGCTAAAATGCTTGAAATTACCAAAGGAATTGATGCAATTGCCTTTATGATACCAGTTTCATTGCCAAATCCATTTGACGGATTGGAATATGCAAAAAATGTGATTGATGCCGCTAAAACAAATGGGGTTAAGAAAATAGTTTGGAATACCAGTGGTTGGTTAGAAGCACAAAAAGTAGGTTCTCCGGTAGATGATGTAAAATTGGATGTTTTGGATTATTTAAAAAATAGCGGTGTGGATTATGTAATTATTCAGCCTACTATTTATATGGAAAATATGATGGGACCTTTTTGTGCACCATTTATAGCAAACGAGAAAAAATTGGCTTACCCAACGCCAGAAGCAATGCCAATTGGCTGGATTGCATCTAGAGATGTAAGTGCTTTTGTGGTTGAAGCAATTTATAATAATGATTTAAAAGCAGATTCATTTAAAATCAGTGGTTTAGATAACTTAAAAGGAAATGATACTGCAGCAGCATTTTCAAAAGGTGTAGCAGAAGAAATTGTTTATTATCCTCAAAAACCACAAGAATTTGGAGCTATTTTGAAACCATTTGTGGGAGAAGCAGGTGCATCAAGTGTTGCCGCCTATTACGAAAGTCTTCAAAATGCAACAGAATATCCTCCAAAATTTAATGCTAATATGAGTGCCGTTTTGGAAAAACTTCCTGTAAAAATGACTTCTTTGACAGAATGGGCAAGCGAGAATAAGGCTTATTTTTTAAAAGGATAAACAAAAGTAAACTTAATGAAATTTAATTTTAACATAAAAATAAAATGACACAAACAGAAAAAAACAGACAATTGGGTATTGCGGTTTACCAAAAATTTTTAATTGCACTCACTCTATGTTTAACATTAGGTACATCAATCGCTCAAGCACAAACTGATAATTCAAAAAAAATAAATAATTTAAAAACAACTAAAATGACACCAAAAGAAGTAGTAGAGGCATATTCAATAGCCCTTTCAAAAGGAGATATTCCTACAGCATTTTCATATTTCAGTCCTAACGCAAAATGGCACCAACCCGGAAACAATAAGTTTTCTGGAACACAAACAGGCCTTGATGCCATTGGTAAAATGTTAGGAGATATGATGGGAGCAACCCAAGGATCATTAGCAATTAAACCAGCAGGAGCTATGATGGTTAACGGTAATTTGGTTTCTTGTCCAGTACGTTTTAGCGCTAAAAGCGGTTCTAAAAGTGTAGAAATGAATGGAAACGATTTGTATGAAGTTGCTGACGGAAAGATTGTACAAGTTTGGTTGTTTTCTGAGGACCAGTCTGCTGAAGACGAGTTTTGGAAATAATTTTTTCGGTCAAAAGAAGTAAAGCTACAAGTGAGAATATTCTGTTTAGGATATTCTCACTTTGGTTACAGAAAAACCACCAACCAACTTTTAGTACTTTTGTATAAAAAACAAAAAAGATGAGAACCCAGAAATTTCATAAGACAGAATGTGGAGTCGATTTTCTAATTAATGTTTTGCCGTCTGATGAAGTGAAAGACAGTTACCTTAAAAAAGAAACCTACAATGCCGATTATCTTGAGATTGTTTTTTTCAAAAAGGGTAGTGGTCATCTTGTTTTAAATCACGATAAAATAAGTATTAGTAACAATAGTATTGTATTCATTTCGCCCTTTCAAAAGCGTGAATGGAATTTGAATCCAGAAGGTTTAGATTTTACAGTTTTGGTTTTTCAAGAAGATTTTTTGAATGATTTTTTTTCAGACAAGTTGTTTACCTATCGTTTATTATACTTCTACCAATTAGAATATCCGCTGAATATGCAAATTGATGAAGCACTTATCGAAAGGTATTATGCGTTGCTTACCGAAATAAAATCAGAATTGGTAAAAACAAGGGCTGATAGTGCGCATATTATCCGTTCCTTGATTTACTATCTGCTTCAAAAACTCAACAGAGAATATGCAGAAAAACACAATTTGGCACTTGAGAAAAATCAAAATAATGAGGCTTTTGAATTTAAGAAATTAATAGAAATTCACATTAAAGAAAAACAACGAATTAATGATTATGCCGAGCTTCTAAAAGTAAATCGAATTGCGCTGAACAAAGCCGTAAAAGAACAATTTAATGTTACAGCTTCGCACTTGCTAAAACAACGTATTTTAGTAGAAATCAAAGATTATTTGCTTCATTCTAAACTTACTGTTTCGGAAATTGCTTTTCAGCTTCACTTTTCCGAACCCAATCATTTGATGCGCTTTTTTAAAAATCAAACCGGAATTACCACCACTGATTTTTTAAACGAATATCAAAATGGTATCAATTCGTAATCTTTTGGTATTAAACAGAAAACTATACTTTTCTAATTTTGTTTTATAAATTTAAAACATACTATTATGAGTAAAAAAGCATTAATTGTTATAGACATTCAGAATGATTATTTTGAAAATGGTGCCATTGAATTGGTAAACCCAATAGAAGCAAGTTTGAAAGCACGTAAAGTAATTGATTCTTTTCGTGAGAAGAATTTGCCAATAGTACATATTCAGCATTTGTCAGCTGATCCTGTTAATGTCCCAATTTTCATTCCTGGAACTTTTGGATCAGAAATTCACGAAAATGTAAAACCTCTTGAAAGTGAGAAAGTAATTCAAAAATATTATCCAAACAGTTTTAAAGAAACGGATCTTTTGGATTTTTTAAAAGCAAATGAAGTTACTGAATTGATTGTTACAGGAATGATGACTCATATGTGTGTGGATTCCACTACAAGAGCTGCAAAGGATTTAGGTTTTGAATGTACGGTTATCGGAGATGCTTGTGTTTCAAGAGATTTGGAAATCAATGGTAAAACCGTAAAGGCTGAAGATGCACACAATGCCTTTTTGAGCGCATTGACTTTCTTTTATGCTAAAGTTAAAAATGCAGATGAGTTTTTATCTGCATAAAATGAATTAAAAGTAAAAGAGCCAAGTTGAACTATTGTTCGATTTGGCTCTTATTTTTAGAAGTTTTCATCTAAATACTATCTTGGAATCTGAAATAGAATAGAAAGCAAAAGCCTAAAGTAATTATTGGTTTTGCTAAAAAAATAATTTTGAAATAAAAAGTATGAAAAACAGAGTTGTATTATTTATTATTACGTTTTTAATTATTAGTTGTAAAAAAGACAAATCCGAGCACGTTTTTTACAAAGCAGTTAATGGAGAAAATATAGGATTACTTTCACTGACGATAGGAGAAAATTATTTTTTCGGACAATATGAATTACGCTATGGAAGGTTAGGTAAAGATATTGGTGAAGTGCGAGGTACTATCTTTGGCGACACACTCAAGGGAAAATTTAGATACTTATCTTATGGAGGTGGTAATAAAATTGCGCCTTTTGTACTTTTGAAACACAATAAAGGTTTAAAATTAGGAAGCGGAACTATTAGTACTTTCATGAATATACCATTTTATATTCCTGAAACGTTGGAATTTAAGGACACTGATTTTCAGTTTTATAGAATTGATGAAAAGTCTGCTAAAAAATTAGGCTTCATTTTTAAGTAAAGATTTCATCTTATTTTTAATAATATATTGAGACCTGAAATATAATAAAACGGAAGAAGTTACTAATCCAAGTGTCAAACCGTACCAAATTCCTTTTACCCCAATATCAAGTTTAATCCCTAAAAGATACGCTACTGGCAAACCTACAATCCAATAAGCAATAAAGGTGATGAATGTTGGGGTTTTTACATCGCCCATCCCTCTTAACGTCCCCAAACCTACTACTTGGGTACCATCAAATAACTGGAAAACACCTGCAATAATCAATAATTGTGCGGCTAGAGGAACAACAGCTGGATCGCTAGTTATCACATAAGGCAAATATTGATTAAATAGCATAAATATAATAGCAAAAAATAGCATAAATAGGATCACCAAATGATAGGAAACTCTGGAGAATTTCTGAATTCTAATATAATTTAGGTTTCCGAAACTATTTCCAACTTTGATGGTTGCAGCAGAAGCTATTCCACTAGCCATCATATAGGTCATTGCTACAAAAGTGATGGCAGTTTGATGTGCTGCTTGTTCCATAGCCCCTATTTTACCTGCCATTAAAGCTGCTACCGCAAAGGCTCCAATTTCAAAAATATATTGCATGGCTACAGGAACTCCAATTTTTATCACATTAATAATTCTTTGAAAGTTAATAAATCGAACCGAAAAATACTGAATGTATTGTTTAAAATTGCTGGATTTCATAACATACCATATCATTACCACCATCATCAAAACACGATCTATTAAGGTTGCAATACCTATTCCTCGCACTCCCATCGGAGGAATCCCAAATATTCCTTTTACCAAAATCACGGCTAATATTAAATTAAGAACATTTCCCCAGATGGTTATAGTCATCGCTTGTTTGGTAAAACCTAATCCTTCTGCAAATTGCTTAAATGTCTGAAAGATCATTAAAGGCAAAATAGAAATGCCTAAGAGGAGTAAATAAGGTTTTGCTGTTTCAACAACCAGTGGATCCTGATCTACGTGATTCATTGCAAACATTGATCCGTAGTAAACTACTAAAAAAAGCAGGATTCCTGCGATTGTATTTATCCATAAGCTGTTGGAGAGTAGTTTAGCACATTCCTGATAATTTGATTTTCCATCTTCCTGTGCAATTAGCGGCGTTAATCCGTAGGCTATTCCCATTCCCAGAACCAATACTACCATAAAAACGGAATGAACTAGCGATACGGCTGCCAGAGATATGGTTCCAGCATAATGTCCAATGATAATAGAATCTACAGTTTGTACAAAAGTGTGTCCAAGCTGCGAAACAACAACAGGCCCCGCCAGCATTATGGTACTTTGATAATAGATTTTATTAGATTTATATTTTGTTATCATATTAAATAATTTGGGAGCTTAAAGCGAATTAAGCGTAAAAATGCTACTATAAATTATTTATAATGTGCAATTTTAGTATTCGAAATTCATACAGCAAAGATAGGTAGGAATGAATCTGCTTTTTACTACCAAAATTCTTCCTAAAGCTACCATTTTGATAAACTAAAAGAATAGTGTAAGAATGATTAAATATATTTTTAGTTTTTTACCAATAAAAAAAACGCTGTAAAAATTTGTTTTACAGCGTTTTAGATTTTTGTGTTAATTGAGTTCAAAATTTTAAATTATCAAAATTTTGAACTTTTCTACAGTTAATTTTCCTGTTTGAAGTTCAAGATTAGGAAAAGATTTAGTTAATAATTAATGAACTCTGTTTGCTTATAGGTAAATAAATTCTAAATTATTTTATTTTATCAAAAGCCTGTTGTAAATCGGCTTTGATGTCATCAATGTGTTCAATTCCAACAGATAAACGAAGTAATCCTACAAATACACCTGCTGCTTTTTGTGCTTCGGCACTTAATTGCTGGTGCGTAGTAGCTGCCGGGTGAATAATCAAAGATTTGGTGTCACCAACATTGGCTAGGTGACTGATTAATTCCAAGCTGTCAATAAAGGAATCCGCTTTTGTTACATCGCCTTTGATCTGGAAAGAAAGAACTGCACCATATCCATTTTTAAAATATTTTTGGGCATTGGCATAACTTGGTGAACTTTCAAGTCCTGGATAATTTACTTTTTCGACCTGTGGATGCGCTTCCAGCCATTTGGCAATTTCTAATGTATTGTCAACGTGGCGTTGCACTCGAAGCGATAAGGTTTCTAAACCCTGAATCAATTGGAATGAATTGAACGGAGAGATAGCAGGGCCAAAATCACGAAGACCTTCAACACGTGCACGGATAGCAAACTGAATATTACCAAATGGGCTGTTCACGCCAAAGGCATCTGCAAAAATGAGTCCGTGATAACCTTCTGATGGCTCTGAAAATTGTTTGAATTTGCCATTGCCCCAGTTGTAGGTACCGCCGTCAATGATTATACCACCAATGCTTGTTCCGTGACCTCCTATCCATTTTGTTGCTGATTCTACCACTATCGATGCTCCGTGTTCCAAAGGTTTAAATAAATAGCCACCTGCTCCAAATGTATTGTCCACAATAAGAGGCAGATCGTGTTTTTTGGCAACAGCAGCTATTTTATCAAAATCCGGAATGTCATAACTTGGATTTCCAATGGTTTCCAGATACAATGCTTTCGTATTTTCGTTAATCAATGATTCAAATTCTTCAGCGGTTGTTTCTTTAGTAAATTGAACGGTAACACCAATCCTTTTGAAAGCTACTTTAAATTGATTGTAAGTACCGCCATAAATATTACTGCTTGAAACAAAGTTGTCTCCTGCTTCCAAAATATTATTTAATGCAATAAATTGTGCGGCCTGACCAGAAGCTACTGCTAATCCTGCAATACCTCCCTCTAATGCTGCAACACGTTTCTCAAAAACATCCGTAGTTGGGTTTTGAAGACGTGTATAAATATTTCCAAATTGTTTTAATGCAAATAAGTTGGCACCATGCTCGGCATTTTCAAACACATACGAACTGGTTTGATAGATAGGAACTGCTCTGGAGCCTGTTGTAGGATCAGCAACTTGTCCTGCATGCACCTGTAGTGTTTCAAATTTTAGATTTTTGTTTGTTGACATTGTATTTATAATTAGAAAATTTGTAATAGAAATAAAAAGAGAGCATTTATACTTGCTGTTGCAAGTGTAATTACCAAATAGGAAAAATAAATAAATTATTGCGATATCTAATAGTAATTTGTTTTTTTTTGTAAAAATTTAGCTTTCAATAAAAAACAGGAAGTTTAAATTGACTGCTTTTTTATTTTTTTGCTCCGCCAAATTTATTTCTGTATTTTTTCAGAAATTATTTTCGTTTGGCTGCCTCATAATAATTATTTACCGTATTCCAGTTGATAATGTTCCAAATAGCAGTCAAATAATCGGCACGTTTGTTTTGGTATTTTAAATAATAAGCGTGTTCCCAAACATCAATTGCCAAAATGGGCATTCCTTTATTTTCGGCAACATCCATCAAAGGATTGTCTTGATTGGCTGTGGTACAAATGGCTAATTTTCCGTCAAAACCTACGTACAACCAAACCCAGCCCGAACCAAATCGTGAAACCGCTGCGACGTTTAATTTTTCTTTTAAGCTGTCAAAACTTCCAAATGCACTATTGATGGCTTTTTCTAAATCTGCCGATGGTTTGGTGTTTTTTTCTGGAGTTAATAACGTCCAAAACATTTCGTGGTTAAAATGTCCGCCAGCATTGTTTCTGATGGCTGGACTTAACTTGGATACATTTGAAAAGATTTCTGTAATACTCATTTTTGCAACATCGGTTCCAAAAACAGCGGTGTTGAGGTTCTTTATATAAGCAGCGTGGTGTTTGCTGTAATGAATTTCCATTGTTTGTGCATCTATAAACGGTTCCAGAGCATTATAAGCATAAGGCAAAGGTTTTTGTATAAACTGTGCCGAAACGGAAACGCAGATTAATAAAATAACGGATAAGAATTGACTTTTTTTCATTGTTTAAGGTTTTAATTGTTTTAATGATTTTCTTCTTTTCTGAATTGTTCGGGGGTTTTGTTTGTTTGCTTTTTGAAAAAGGTTACAAAATAGGAAACGTTTTCAAAACCTAATTTGTCTGCAATTTCATTGATGCTATAATTTGTAAAATGTAAAATACGTTGCGCTTCAATGATAATTTGTTTTCGGATTAAGTCTCCGGCAGTTTGTCCTGTTTCTTCCTTGCAAAGTTTATTGAGATAATTGGCACTTATGTTTAGCATTTCGGCATAACTGGAAGGCATTTTTTGAGTAACAAAATGGGATTCGATCAGTTTTTCAAATTGTTGAATTTTATCTTGCTTGATATTTCGATTTTTCACAATACCCATAGGACTGTATAAACGTTCCAATTCAAATAAAAATATATTCAAATAGGAACGAATTACTTTGGTAGTTTCGTTTTTTTGTAGGCGGTATTCTTCCTGCATTAGCTGCAAAAGAATATCTATTTTTTGCCTTTGAATTTCGGCTAATCGGAATGAAGTTTTTGCTTTTCGATCTAAAAAAGCAAATTGACTTAATATGTTGTTATTGTATCGCAAGGAGAAAAAGTCTTCCGAAAAACATATCATTTTTCCTGAAGCTTTATTGTTTATCTTGATACTATTAATGCAACGCGGTTTTATAATGATAATTTTAGCATCAATAAGAGTTACTTTTTCATTGTCAATTTCAATCTCGCCTTGGGCTTGGTCGATAATTAACAAGGTGTAAAAATTATTTTTATGAGGGTATTCTAGTTTAGGAAATTTTTCTAAAAGTCCTTCCAAACTATCTACCCAAAAATGCTTAAAATTTTCATCAAATAAATCAAGGCTGCACACGGGTAAAATTCCTGTTTGCATAGTAATGGTTTAATTTAATTAGAATAAAAACTAAAAAAATTAAGCCATTTTAGGTGGGTGAAATATGGAGTAGAGAAAAGTGTTTTTGATAGTGCAATCTTTTTTAATGATGATTGCTTTTGTGTTTTCAACAGTACTTTTTTGATTAAATGCTATTGGTTCTTGGCTATAAAAATAAAGCTGAATTTCTTTCTCTTTTATATTTGGAATTTTTTGTTCTTGCTTTTCGTTTTCTTTTAGTTTCTTGGCTAAAACACATTTTCCATAACATACTGGTATTTTGTCAAAACGATTCACGCATAAGTTTTTAGCGATATAATCCTGATTGATGTAAAAGGAAGAAATAATCCATAAGTTGCTTGTGCTTTGAAACACAAACGACATAAGAAGAAAATACAGGACTATTTTTTTCATCGGATTCATTATTCTTTCAGTAGTATTTTTATATCATTTATCAATCTTTGTGTTTCTTGCGGATTAGTACCATCATAGACGCCTCTGATAAATCGATTTTTATCAATAAGTAAAAAACCTCCACTATGAACATATCCTCCTGGTTCTTTGGAGTCTTTGTAAGCAGTTGCGAAGTAGCTTTTTGTAGCGATGCTGTAAATGCTATCTTTATTACCTGTTACAAAATGCCAATTTTTATTTAAGCCCTTAGCGATAGTGTACTCTTTTAGCCTTTTTATAGAATCACGTTCTGGGTCTATTGTATGCGACAGGAAACCTACTTCAGGATTATCTTTGAAAGCCGTATAAACAAGATTAAGTTCGGTATTCATTTTGGGACAAATGGTAGGACAAGAAAGAAAAATAAAGTCGGCTACGTAAATTTTATTTCTAAAAGTTTTATTGGTAACAATGGCGCTGTCCTGATCTATAAAAGAAAAATCTTTAATTTTTGGATATGTGGTCTCATTCCCACTAACTATTGAATTACCTAAAAATGGTAATTTTTCTTGTTTGTGCGAACAACTCATCAAAACGCAAGTCAAAAGAATGAAAATAACTTTCTTCATTTGGCAAATATACGTATTTGATTAGTTTTATGCTAAAAGGCAATCGATTATCCGTAGCCTATATCTGATCTAAAGTATTATCCTATTTATTATATTTTTTTTGATGAATTAATATTTTATATAACTATCCGTGACTAGGACCATTTCACAGAAAAAATTAGTTATTGAATGCTTTTTACAAACTTTAGTTTCAATATTTAGACTTTTGGTATGTGTTACGGACAGTCATATTATTTTATTCAATCCCAAATTGTTTCTTTAGTTTTTGTAATTCTTTTTCCAGCTTAGATATCATAGACAATGCTTCATCAGCAATGGTAGGGTTGACTTTACCCAGTTTGCTACTCAAGTTATTCATTTCCCTGTCAATTGTTTGCTCAGTGGTAATTGCATACGACTCAGTCTGGCGGATTGACTGGTGCCCCAGCATCTCTTTTACTACGGAAATAGGCATATCATTATTAAGTGTAATTGTGCTAAGTACGTCTGGCTTTATGTGTGTTCAATTCGCAAGTAAACCCACATAGATCGGCTATTTCTTTTAGATATGCATTCATTTTTTGATTAGATGAGACGGGCAGGACAGCATTTCTTGAAAGACAGAGTGGATGTTCTTTGTACTTCTCGATTATTTCGAGGGCTTTAGGAAGTAATGGAACATTGGTTACAGAGCCGGTTTTTTGTCTTTCGGACATTATCCATTGCGCTCCATCTATACCTATTTTTATATCTGTCTTCCGAAGTTGGTAAGCATCAATATAAGCCAGGCCAGTATAGCACTGAAAGACGAAGATATCTCGAACCGTTTGGAGTCTTGTGGTTGTAATACTGACCTGTTCGAGTGTGCGCAGTTCACTCGCGGTGAGTGGCCTTTTGACAGTTTTGTCATTTTACATTTGAATGCTCTGAAAGGATCTTGCGTAATTATATCTTTATCAATTGCCCTTTTGATAACCTTTTTCATGCAGGCAATATATTTCAAGGTTGAGTTATTTACACAATTTCGTACGGTTTTTAGATATCATCATGAGATAATAAAAGTAATATAGAGCTATACAAAAAAACATATTGCATGAATTTTTAATAAAAATATATGCAATTAAATATTATTTGCAACTTTTTAATCATGAATAAGTTACAGGAACTGAAAAGTATTTAAAACGAGGAGAAGTATACCGTAGGGCTGATTTGTCCAAGTGGTCCAAATCTGTTGACCGTCATTTAGATGAGTTGGTACAGGAAGGCACTTTGCAAAAGCTGTCTCAAGGCTTATACTATTATCCTGAGGTAACTGTCTTTGGAGAAACACCTCCTGAAGAAGAAGTATTGTTGCGTTCTTTTCTCAAAGACAAACGTTTTTTGGTAACTTCCTTAAATGCTTATAATTCTTTGGGAGTAGGAACCACTCAGTTATACAATGGCAAAACGGTTTACAACCATAAACGTCATGGGGATTTTAATCTTGGGGGTATGACGTTTTCATTTAGGGTTAAACCTCATTTTCCATTAAAAGCTACTCCCGAATTTTTATTAGTTGACCTATTGAATAACCTTGATTATTTGGCTGAAGACTTTAATGAAGTAGTATCAAAAGTGCGTTTCAAAGCAAAAACGATGGATGCTAAAAAGCTAAAGAAATCACTTCAAGAATATGGTAGTGTTAAAGCAAAAAAAATATTGGAACCTGTTATAACTGTGTAATATATTTGACTACTTGCAGATAGTTCTGTAATTTAAAATTTAAATTTAATTCTAATTCTAAGAAAAATAAACGAGGGCAAAATTTACCCTCAATAATAAAACGAGAGTAATTTTTAATTATATTTACACTTGAAAATAGCACAAAGGTAAAAATTGCCCTCGTTCAAAATCTTTGAAAAATGAGTAATAATAAATACAATTCAGCAATTCCATATAATGATTTACCCTTATTACCACCACAAGCGGAAATAGAAAATATAGTAATTCTAAAAAAAACAATTGTAGCGAGTAGAGCTTTATCAGAATTAAAAGGAGCAATCACAAATTTGCCCAATCCAACATTATTTATAGATACAATCAACTTGCAAGAAGCACAAGCGAGTTCGGCGATAGAGAACATCATCACTACCCAAGATGAACTATTTAAGGCTTCAATCGCTGACAGAAAAAATGACAATCCAGCGACAAAAGAAGTAATGCACTATAAAGATGCTTTATGGTATGGTGTAGACCAAATAAACAAACGTCCAATTTTAACCACAAATTTATTTGTGGCATTAATGCAAATTATTAAAGAAAATCAATCAAATATTCGAAATGCACCAGGAACACAATTAAAAAATCCTGTTACAGATAGAGTAGTTTATACACCACCAGAAGGAGAAAACGTTATCCGAGAAAAATTAAAAAATCTGGAAGACTTTATCCACGCGGAAGATAACATCGACCCATTAGTGAAAATGGCAATCATACATTATCAGTTTGAAGCGATACATCCATTTTTTGATGGAAATGGAAGGACAGGTAGGATAATATTATTGCTCTATTTAAAAATGACAGGATTAATGGATTTACCAGCTTTATATTTGAGTAATTACATTATTCAATACAAAGATAAATACTATACTAATTTAAGAAAAGTAACTGAAGAAGGCAACTGGCAAGATTGGATTATGTATATGCTTGATATGGTAGAGCAAACATCTTTGAAAGGTAGAAACCAAATAGCAGAAATTGAGAAATTGATGAATGAAATGGGGAAAGAAATACAAGAACAACTGCCGAAAATTTATTCAAAAGATTTAATGGAAGAGTTATTCAGATTGCCTTACACCAAAAGAAATCAATTAGAAAAAGCAGGATTAGGAAATCTAAAAACGGTTGGAAATTATTTGAAAGAATTGGAGAACGATGGTTTCTTAAAAAGTGAACAAGTAGGTAAAGAAAAGTTATATTTGAATTTTAGGTTATTAGAGGTTTTAAAAGTGAAATAAGAATTAAATCTAGTAGAAGTTCAATAACTGAACATCTAAATTTTTAATCTTTTTTTATTTCATCATATTTGTTTAGCAATATTTATTAAGCTTTTATTTGCCATTTCATTGCAAATGAACATATTTACAATTCACAATTGAAATGAATTGTTTACGATTAAGAGGGGGGTAAAATCGATTGCCTAAATTTAAAATGTATTTCAAATTACTGATATGTAGCGAATTAAAAGAGAGATGCAAATCCCTCTTTTGTCTGGGAAAGGCCTAAAATTAACGAAAAGAACAACTTTTCAAAAAAAAATAAAAAAAAGGAGTAAAACCTGCAAATTAAACTATTTGCAGGTTTTTTTTACACTTTTTTTTAATATTTATAAAAAATCTCAAAATTTTTGTACACAATCGTGGAGCAATTTGACAATTGGTGTTACTTGATTTTAATTTTGCTAAGGTTGTTTTTTTAGTTTATTTAATACCAAATTGTTTCTTTAGTTTTTGTAATTCTTTTTCCAGCTTAGATATCATAGACATTGCTTCATCAGGAATAGTAGGGTGAACGTTACCCAGCTTGCTACTCAAGTTATTCATTTCCCTGCCAATTGTTTGCTCAGTGGTAATTGCATATGACTCTGTCTGGCGGATTGACTGGTGCCCCAGCATCTCTTTTACTACGGAAATGGGTACATCATTATTAAGAGTAACTGTGCTGCCAAAAGTACGTCTGGCTTTATGTGTGTTCAATTCGCAGGTAAACCCGCATAGATCGGCTATTTCTTTAAGATATGCATTCATTTTTTGATTAGATGAGACGGGCAGGACAGTATTTCTTGAAAGGCAGAGTGGATGTTCTTTATACTTCTCAATTATTTCGAGTGCTTTAGGAAGTAATGGTACATTGGTCACAGAACCAGTCTTTTGTCTTTCGGACATTATCCATTGAGCTCCATCTATACCTATTTTTATATCTGTTTTCCGAAGTTGGTAAGCATCAATATAAGCCAGGCCAGTATAGCACTGAAAGACAAAGATATCCCGAACTGTTTGGAGTCTTGTGGTTGGAATATCGATATGTTCCAGCGTATGCAATTCACTCGCGGTGAGTGGTCTTTTGACGGTTTTTGTCATTTTACGTTTGAATGCTCTGAAAGGATCCTGAACAATTATATCTTTATCAATTGCCCTGTTGATAACCTTTTTCATGCAGGCAATATATTTCAAGGCAGAGTTATTTACACAATTTCGTACGGTCTTTAGATATAATTCATAGCTGATGATAAAATCATAATCTAGGTCCCTGAATTCAATATCCTCCGTCGCGTATTTGTATTTGACAAATTCTCTTGCATGAAATCTTGCTGTCTCATAGCGTTTGTGTGTCGCTAAAGCATAATCCTGTGGAACCAGTGCCAACATCTCGTCATTATGCTTTTTAAATTCTTCAAGAAGCATTGCTTTTGAAACTATCCTTCCCAATACAAAATCAATAATCCGCTGCGCGGAAATCGATTTTCCGTTGTAAATTAAATCCATCTTGAACTGGTTGATTCTAGTTGTTATAGCATCCAGAAAATGATTTAGCGCCCTGGCATCTTCCTTATTTCCCGTTGCTCTTTCTGTTTTTTGATCCCACCTTTGAATGTCCCATTTTCTTTTGGTAGATGTCTCTTTTGGTATTCCGTCTACTGTTACTCTCAGATAAATATATCTGATGTTTGATTTGTTTTTGGGTGTTTTCAAAAAGAAACAAAGCCCAAAGCTGCTTTCTAACATAATTCAATTTTTTAAATTAATAAATATAGAATTATGACGTTCTTTAGTCAAGTCGTTAAGCTGTTTTACATGTTGTAAATCAGTATCTTAAAAGTTCTTTTATGACATAATTGTGGCACTTTTTTTTGCAATAGCAAAATGCCACAGTACTGCCATATAAATTTGGAGCACTTTTAAAAATTTTGATAGTTGCAGGTAAAATAAAAAAGCCTGCAAATTCAAAAATTTGCAGGCTTTTAAAGGGTTTCGAGACATTTTGTGCGTTTTTGACAACTTTGAAAAGTTGGCTTTAAACAGTCCCAGTGGAATCGCCGGGAATCGAACCCGGGTCCAAACAAGCAACTAAAGAGCTTTCTACACGCTTATTTCCTGAATGGATTTTAGACGCTGAGTTAGGTCAGGAACAACCGCTCTTTGCTTAGCTTCTTTAGTTTCGAAATCCGTCCAAAGCTTACGGAAATCTAGGTTTAAATTTACGATTCATCTTAATCGACCGCTATAAACCAAAGCTTTCGAGATGAATCCTGCTTTCCTACCTTGTAGGACGAGGCTAATCTTACTATAATTCAGATTATGCAGCAAGAGCGTAGTTTCCTTCGCCGTGTAAAATGTTTGAGACCTTTTATTTACGAGAATTATCCCAGTTCTCGACGTGCTTACTTTTCAATTCGACTTGCTGTCAAAACCAGTCGACCCCATTTTTTATTTTAGATTGCAGATATCAGATATTAGATTACACAATCTTAAATTGGACTGCAAATATACGATATGAATTTCAAAATTCAATGTCAAAATTTATTAAGTGTATTAATTTCAAAAATTAACTACAGTTTAAAATTACTAAATCTGAATATTGCAATCCAAAATCTGCTGTCTGATATCTGATAACTGCAATCTGATTTACTCAGTATCTTTTACTTTAAACGGGTAATCACCAAAGATGACAGACAATTTTCGCACCGCATATGTGCTTCGGTTGAATTTATTGGACAAGGCAATTATTGTTACGTTTTCATCTTTCAAAGTGATGTAGGATGATGTAAAACCATGCCACCAGCCATTATGAAAATAGAAGTTTTTGCCAGTTTCCCAATTAATCATCCGAATACCCAATCCGTAATTTTTAGTTCCTTTATGTTCGTTGCTGTATCCTGTATACACTTGTGCCAGCAGTTCAGGTTCCAAAAAATATGGAGAATTTCTTGCTCTGTCAAATTTCAATAAATCTCTGGGAGTGGAATAGATATTTTTGTCGCCATATATTTTGTCTAGATAATCGATGCCAATTTCTACCCTGTTGGCTTTATAGGATGGCGCTACATTATGTTTGTCTTTTTCAAAATCCAAGACAAAAGTATGAGTCATTCCCAGCGGTTTGAAAATGATCTGTGCCATCGCATCTCTATAGGAAAGCTTGGTTACTTTCTCAATAATCAAAGCCAGCATCGCATAATTAGTATTGCAGTATGCAAAACGGGTACCGGTTTTTTGCTCCAATTGGATTCCTTTAGTCCCCATTATCGTTAATATATCATGATTGGTCAAAGTATTATGTCTGTCCCAGACACTTTTGTCCCGATCGGTAAAATAGGCATAGCTGCGCATACCGCTTCTATGGCAAAGCAGCATCCTAACAGTAACCTCTGGATAGGGAAATTCTGGCAGGAAATCAGTTACTTTCTGGTCTAAGTCAATTCTTTTTGCATTTACTAATTTTAATACAGCCGTTGCTGTCAGTACTTTGCTGACCGACGCAATATGAATAGAAGTAGTGTCAGTTATTGGTGTTTTGTCTCTTAAATTAGAATAACCTTCGTATTTTTCATAAATGATCTGGCCATTTTTTGCCACAAGAAACCCGCCGTTCATACTATTATTTGGCCAGTTTTTCTTAACGAAAGAATCAATCTGGAGCTGTTTTTCTTTGATATAATCTGCAGTAAGTGGTTCTTCCTTGCCCATAGGTTTCATTTTAGGCAAAACATTTTTTGGAAGATCAGCGTCTTTTATTTCTATTGCCGCTTTTTCTTTAGCATCAGATTCATTTTTGCAGGAAGTCAATACCGCTATTGGGAGCAGTAAATATAGTATATTTGCCTTTTTTATTAAATTCATTTTTGAGGGACTAAAAAGCAAATATATATAATCCTCCGGTTTTGTTTTTGTTTTTTTTTATTTATGAATATTATTTTTTATTAACCCGAAAAAAGGAGTTTTTTATAGTTAATTAATCATCATCGTGTTAAGTTTTTTTAGTAAAGAAAAAGGTTTATTAAAAAAGTGGAAATTAAATAATAAAGTTATATTTGTAACAAATATTGTTTTTTAAGTTACATTTTTACAAATTTTAAAAAAATAAATATGAAATTCGGAATTATAAAAGAAAGAAAAAATCCGCCGGACAGGAGGGTCGTTTTCTCACCAAATGAATTAGCCAAAATAAAGCAGCAGTACCATGACTGCACTGTAAAAGTTGAAAGTTCTGATATTCGAATTTTTACGGATGTTCAATATCAAAGCATGGGAATCGAAGTTGTTAATGATGTAAGTGACTGCGATGTTCTTTTTGGGGTAAAGGAAGTTCCTGTGGATCATTTGATTCCTAATAAATCCTATTTCTTTTTTTCGCATACTATCAAAAAACAGCCTTATAACCGAAAATTACTGCAGGCAGTTTTGGAAAAAAACATTGATCTGTATGATCACGAAACCATTGTTGATTCTCATAACCGAAGATTAATCGGTTTTGGGCGGTATGCTGGATTTGTAGGGACTTATAATGCTTTCCGTGCTTTCGGAATTAAATTTGAGCTGTTTAAAATGCCAAAAGCCGAAACGCTCTCTGGTAAAGATGCCTTGACTGCCCATCTGAAAAGACATATTCTGCCTCCTCTGAAAATTGTGGTTACAGGAACAGGTAAAGTTGGAAATGGTGCTGCGGAAATGCTGAAAGCTATGAAAATAAAAGAAGTTACACCTGAAAATTTTCTGGCTAAAAATTTCACCCAGGCCGTTTATACCCAGATTGATGTTTTGGATTATAATAAAAGAAAAGACGGTCAGGTATTGGATTTTATCGATTTTCATAATAATCCGTCAGAATATATTTCAGACTTTGAACGTTTCACCAAAGTTTCAGATATTTATATAACGGCTCATTTTCATGCTAATGATGCTCCTGTAATTTTATCCCGCGAAATGCTTCAGGCTAATGACTGCAAAATAAAAGTAGTGGCTGATATTTCCTGCGACGTTAATGGTCCAATCGCGTGTACGCTGCGTTCCTCGACTATTGCCGATCCATTATACGGTTATCTTCCAAACGAAGACAAAGAAGTAGATGTTTTTCATCCAGCAGCTATTGTCGTTATGGCTGTTGATAATTTACCTTGTGAATTGCCAAAAGATTCGAGCGAAGGTTTTGGAGAAATGTTTTCAGAGCATGTTATTCCTGCTTTTTTCAATGGTGATAAAGACGGTATCCTCAAAAGAGCAAAAATAACCGAAAACGGAAAACTCACCGAACGTTTCGGCTATCTGCAGGATTATGTTGATGGAAAATGAAAATAATTATTAATTGTTAATAGTTAATTATGAATTAAATTAGCGTTGAATAAGGTTTAAAAAATAATTAACCATTACAATTTAACCATTAATTTAAACCATATCCTCGGGTTTCACCCATTTATCAAATTCTTCGGGAGTTACATACCCTAACCGTACTGCTTCTTCTTTGAGCGTTGTTCCATTTTTGTGCGCAGTTTGTGCGATTTCTGCCGATTTATAATAACCGATTTTGGTATTCAGAGCTGTGACCAGCATCAATGAATTATTGACAAGTTCTTTAATTCGTTTGTAGTTTGGTTCAATACCCTGAGCACAATGAATGTCAAAGGAATAGCAGGCATCACCTAGCAGTTCAGCAGACTGTAGAAAGTTGGCAGCCATAATCGGTTTAAAAACATTCAGTTCGTATTGCCCCTGCATACCGCCAACGGTAATTGCCATGTCATTTCCAATCACCTGCGCACAAACCATCGTTAAGGCTTCGCATTGGGTTGGATTAACTTTTCCGGGCATAATCGAAGAGCCGGGTTCATTCTCGGGAATAAGTATTTCGCCAATGCCAGATCGCGGTCCTGATGCGAGCATTCTAATATCGTTGGCAATTTTATTCAATGAAACGGCCAATTGTTTGAGAGCACCGTGTGTTTCAACAATCGCATCATGAGCCGCCAAAGCTTCAAACTTATTGGAAGCAGTTACAAATGGATGTCCTGTAAACTGCGAAATATATTCTGCTGCTTTTATGTCATAACCTTTGGGTGTGTTCAGGCCAGTGCCAACCGCGGTACCGCCTAATGCAATTTCGGATAAATGCTGTAATGTATTTTTGACTGCTTTTAATCCAAAATCCAGCTGTGCTGCATAACCTGAAATTTCCTGACCTAATGTTAAGGGAGTGGCATCCATTAAGTGCGTACGTCCTATTTTGACCACTGATTTAAATTCGGCAGCTTTTTTTTGAAGCGTGTTTTTTAGTTTTTCTACATTCGGGATGGTATTTTCTACCACGGTTTTGTAGGCAGCAATATGCATGGCAGTTGGAAAAGTGTCATTGGATGACTGTGATTTATTGACATCATCATTTGCTTTTATGAAAGGCTCATCGTCAGTAATGCTAAGTTTTTTCAATACTTGAGCACGATTGGCAATTACCTCGTTGACATTCATATTGCTTTGCGTACCCGAACCAGTCTGCCAGATTACGAGCGGAAATTCACCAGCAAGTTCACCGGCAAGAATTTCATCACATACCAAAGCAATGTAATCTCTTTTCTCGGCAGTCAGGACTCCTAATTCACAATTGGCGTAGGCGGCTGCTTTTTTGAGATAGGCAAAACCTTTTATAATGGCTTTTGGCATTGACGCCTCAGCACCAATTTTGAAATTGTTTCGCGAGCGTTCCGTTTGAGCGCCCCAGTATCTGTCTGCCGAGACCTGCACTTCTCCCATAGTGTCTTTTTCTATTCTAAAATCCATGATATTTGTTTTGTATATTTGGAATTATAATAAAGTTACTTCTTTTTTATGAAATTAATTTCACACATAAAAAAAATGTATTGAGCAATCAATACATTTTTTGTAAAATTAGATATGAGATATCTTTTTATTTTAGAAACTTAGCAGCTGAAAAAAAAATTACTTTTTAACAAAATCACCAGTATTTACAACTACGAATTTTTTTGGATCAAAATATTTAACTAATGCAGTATTTACTTTTTGCACATCTAAACTTTTAACTTTGTTTTCAAAATCCTCATAATCTTTAAATGTTTTTCCTAAATCCAGATTTTCTCGTAGTTCGCGAACTAGAAATTCATCTGTTCCCAGCATAGTCTGTCTGTTTTGCAGCCATGATTTTAGAGAGCTGTCAAATTCTTCTTTGGTAAAGCCTTTATTTATAGCTTTTTGAATTTCTTCATTTAAAGCAGCTGTTAATTTGTCTTTCATTGCAGGGTTGTAAAAAGCATAAATTCCCCAATCTGATGTTGGGTCTATAGCATTAGCCTGTAAATAAGAACCTGCACCGTAGCTTAGTCCTTCTGTTTCACGAAGACGCTGCGGAATTCTGGAAGACAAGAATGAACCTCCTCCAAGCAGTTCATTTGCCATTGAAACAGCAGGATAGTCAGGATTTTTTTCTCCAATATTCAAGTTGATTTTTCCAAGCAGAACAGCATTGGTTTTATCATTAATCTGAATCGTTTTGTCATTTGATTTTACGTCAAAGTATTGGGTTGGAATTCTTTTGTAAGCAATTTTTGGATTCCAATTTTCAAAAGCAGCATTCAGGAAATTTTTTATGACAGCTTTGTCGATTCCTCCGACAAAAGTAGAAACACTATTTGCTCCTCCATAAAAAGTGCTGTAAAAATTTTTGATATCTTCAATTGTGATTTTGTTTAATGCTGCCAGACTTTCTTCTGTTGTCTCGGAGTAATATGGATGAGTTTTAGGATACAATGAGGTAATCTTTGTAAGTTCTTCATTTGCTACAGCTTGTGGTTCATTTTTATTAGCTTCTAATCCGTTTTTGGTTTCCAGTTTTAGTTTTTCAAATTCAGCAGTATCAAAAGAAGGATTTTTTAAGATGTCCTGCACCAAGTTCAAAGCATTGCTTAAATTGGCTTTGTCTGTACTAAGCCGAACATATAAACCGTCTACAGATCCCCCGAAACTAAGATTGATTTTATACTGGTCGATTTGGTCGTTGATTTCTTTTTTAGTTCTGTTTTTAGTGCCAAGTTTCAGCATGCTGGCGGTTAGCCCAGCAATCATCGATTTTTGGCTTAATGATTTTTCATCTCCCATTCTCAGTAATATTCTAGCTTCAATTTTATTTCCTTTGGCAGGTTTTTCTAATAATGCATATTTCCCTCCAGAGGCTAATTTCCCTTCCTCAGTAGATTTTATAATATTAGCTGCAGATACTTCAAAAGTGGCAGTATTAGCTTCTAATGCTTTTCCTTTGTATCCTTTAACTAATGCTGGAATATCTTTAGTTTCGGCTACTTTTGTTCTTTCGCTGGCCGCTTCTGGGATAAAACGTCCCCAGGTTCTGTTACTTTGTAAGTAATATTTTTTGGCAGCATTTTGAAGATCAGCAACTGTTAAAGCTTCAATGTTATCTCTGTCTATAAAAAACAGACGCCAGTCTCCAGCTCCAATAAATTCAGTCAGTGCAACAGACAAATTGATGGTTTTGTTGTAAGTATTCTCAAATTGCTTCAGCAGTTCATTTTTGGCACGCTTAAGATCTTCTTCTGTAAAGGTCATTTGAGGAACAGTATTCATTGTCTCCAAAAAAGCTTTCTGTACTGTGTTAATGTCTTTGTCTTTGGCAATTTCACAGGCAAAATAACTGTATGCAGGATCTTTTAATGTTAAAGTATATCCATAGACATTAGTTGATAATTTGGTTTCTACTAATGCTTTATATAATGCTCCTGAAGGATTATTTGTTAGTATTGAGATTATAGCATTATTGGCTGCATATTCTTTGTCTGAGTAACTTGGAGTGTGATAAGCCATTCCAATATATTGAATATCTCCGTTTCTTTTAAGTTCAACAAAACGTTCTCCGTCCTGAGCTGGTTCTACAGTGTAAGTCTGCGGGATTTCGTTTTTTGATTTTGGAATAGGAGCAAAGTATTCTTTAATCCAGGAAAGCGTTTTTTTCTCATCAAATTTTCCTCCAATAATAAGTGTAGCATTATTGGGCTGATAATATTTCTGATAAAATACTTTCAATCGGTTTGCTGGAACCCGCTCGATATCTTCTTTACTTCCAATAGTTGATTTTCCATAATTATGCCATAAATAGGCTGTTGAAAGAATACGTTCGTTCAATACGCCTGACGGATCATTTTCTCCTATTTCGAATTCATTGCGGACAACACTGAATTCACTGTCTAAATCCGATTGCAATATCGCAGAAGTGATCATTCTATCGGACTCCATATCAAGTGCCCATTTTAAATTTTCATCAGTTGCGGGTAAAATTTCATAATAATTAGTGCGGTCATAATAGGTTGTTCCATTGGCTTGAGCACCTTTATCTGCAATCGTTTTTTTGATGTCAGTAAACTTAGAAGAACGTTTAAACAGCATATGCTCTAATAAATGTGCCATACCCGATTCTCCATAACCTTCATGGCGTGAACCTACACCGTATACGATATTTACAACAACATTTGATTGTGCTGCATCTGGAATTAATAAAATTTTTAACCCGTTTGGCAGGCTGTATTCTTTGATGCCTTCCACCGAAGTAACAAGTGCTGCTTCCTGTGAATAGCAGTTTGCGGATAAAAATATCAGAAAAGAAATGCTTAGGAGAAGTTTTTTCATTTTTTTAGTAATTGTTTGTAAGTTTATAAGGTGTAAATATACTTTTTTTGAAAGAATAATCTTTTATTGAAAAGTGTTAAAGTAAGTGATTATTTTTCCTGTATTTTACTTTAGATTTTTTATAAATTTATAAAATGTTTCTCGTTAAAATGTTTTTTTTGTTTTATTAATTTGATTTTCAATTATTACTGAATATGGAAGATAAAAAAAAGGTTATTGCATTGGCAAAAAATTATTTGAGAGGTGAAGATATTTCTAATGATGTCCGCTTCGAAGATTTGTACCAAAATCTAGTTCAATTTGAACAGTATGGCTATGCTGCTGAAATACTGCTGAAAAAAATCGCTGACAACGAAGATCAAGGTGCTGAAGTAAAGTTATCGCAATATCAGGATTTAGCCGAAAATATATATAAGGACAGTACATTGTCTTCCTATTTTAAATTTGATAAAGCAATAAATACGCTGAAATCATTTTGTGATTTAGAAAAGACAAAAAATTCGAGAACGCTTGGTATAGCAGGTGCCGTATATAGAAGTAAATGGAAATTTGATCACCAGTTTCATAATTTACTACAGTCAAGAGCCTATTACAAAAAGGGATATCTGATTTGGAAAAATAAACAGCATAAATCTATTTTAACCGAAACAGAGTGCATTAATACTGCTGTGAATTATGCCAATCTCAATGAGTTAATTGTGATTGAAAACTTAGAAGGGCTTTCAGAAACTTGTGAAATTACCGCAGAAACACTTGTGCGGTTTGAAACTGCCCAAAAGACAAGAAAAGAAATTGTTGACGAATATCTGATCGATACAGATGAAGTGATTTTTAAAGACGGAATACAGGATAAAGAAAAATTATATGAGGCACTGGCTGAAGCCTTTTTTGGACTCAGAATGTATAATAAAGCACTTTATTTCATAAAACTATATACTAAGGATAAGAAAGAGAATTGGGAGATTAAATCCTTTAGCAAGCAGATTTATAATTTAGCTAATTATCAGAATGCAGAGAAATATCAAAAATCTACGAATAAGGATCCTTTTCAAAAAAGTGAAATTATAGAGGAAGGACAAAACAGCTGCCTGACTGCGTTAAATCTTCAGGCAGATAAAAACGGTGATGAAAATAGCGTAAAACAAAAACCGCAGAATAAAGTAGGGATTGGGCTTTCGGGCGGCGGATTTAGGGCTTCATTATTTCATATTGGTGTTTTGGCCGCATTGGCCGAAAAGGATAAACTGAAAGATGTTGAAGTAATTTCCTGTGTCTCTGGAGGTTCGATAATTGGTGCTTTTTATTATTTGAAAATCAAGCAGCTGTTTGAAAGTAAGCGGGATGAAGAAATCGCTCAGGAAGATTATATCCAAATTGTGAAAGAAATAGAAAAAGAGTTTTTAGACGCAGTCCAAAAGAATATACGAATGCGCCTGCTGACCAATTTTTTCAAAAATGTAAAGATGTGGAAAGGGGATTCTTATTCCCGCTCCAACAGGCTGGCCGAATTGTACGAGGAGTATTTTTATAATCCGCTGTTACCCAAAAACAAGCGGAAGGACAGTGAATTTATTAATATGAGTGATTTATTTATTAATCCTTTTGGAAACGAATCATTTAAACTGAATGATGATAATTGGAAAAGAATGAATAAAGTGCCTCAATTAATTTTAAATGCTACTGCTGTTAATACAGGACATAACTGGCAGTTTACGGCTTCCTGGATGGGAGAACCGCCTACTTATATTTCGGATGAATTTGATGTGAAACCCCGCTTGAGACGAATGTATTATGAAAATGCGCCCGAGGACTACCAAAAATTCAGGCTGGGGTATGCAGTAGCTGCTTCCTCCTGTGTGCCTGTTCTGTTTCAGCCTTTGGTACTGAAAGGGCTGTATAAAAATTTTGATTTGGAATTGATTGACGGAGGCGTTCATGATAATCAGGGGATTGCATCAATATTAGAACAGGAATGTAATGAAATTATAGTAAGCGATGCCAGTGCTCAAATGCCGGATAATGCAATACATACAGGTAATGCAATGTCCCTTTTTTTTAGGGTAGATACTATTTTACAGGAACGCCTGCGCGAGATTCAATTATTGGATTTAAAATCCCGAAAGTATACATCAATTGTTGCCAGACTTTCTATTGTTCATTTAAAAAATGGATTGGAACAGCTTCCTGTGAGCTGGATTGACTGCACCGATGTAAATCGAAGCATTTTGTATGATAAAGAAATTGAAGACGAAAATGCACTCCTGAAATATGGTATAATGAAGAAGATACAAAAAGGTCTCAGCGAAGTAAGAACCGATCTGGATTCTTTTAATGATCTTGAAGCATATGCTTTAATGTACAGCGGGTACAAACAAATGACGCATGAAAGCTGTTCGGAAAATGTGAAAAAAGCAGATTGGAGCTTTTTGAGAATAACTGAAAGCTGTACACTTCCCGCCAAAGAAAAACAGCTGGCTGCGCAGCTGAAAGTGAGCGGTTATGTACCCTTTAAGATTATCAGAAGGTCAAAAGCCTTAAGTTATACGGTATTGGGTATTGGCGGATTGATGGTACTTGGGCTGCTAATATATTTAGTTGGCAATTGGGATAATCCAAGTCCGCTCTTGACGATATCAATTTCCTATGATCTTATCGGTTTGGCATTGATTGTGTTTTTGGTGAGTTTTTTATCCAAATTTTTGTCACAGATAATCAATATTGAAAGTGTCCTTAAGAAAAAAGCTTTTTTGTTTTTACTGATAACCATCGGGTGGATTTTTTCACTGCTGTATATAGCAATTATCAATCCATGTTATAATAGATTAGGAAAAGTAAAGTAAATGAAAAAATTAGGTCTCATAGGCGGTATCAGCTGGGTTTCAACAGCAGATTATTATAAGTTTATAAATGAAGGAATCAACAAAGAGCTAGGCGGTGTGAATTTTGCCGAGTGTATTATTTATTCTTTTAATTATGATGACATTAAAAGAAATAATGAAAACAACGACTGGGAATCAACATTCAATATGCTGTCTAAAGCCTGCCAAAATTTGAAAAACTGCGGTGCAGAAGCCATTATTCTTTGTGCCAATACGATGCATCTTATCGCTGACCAGATTCAGGAAAGTATCGATTTACCATTGATTCACATTGCTGTGGAGACCGCAAAGGAAGTCCAGAAAAGAGGTGTCAAAAAAGTGGGTCTTCTTGGAACAAAATTTACGATGGAATTGGATTTTTTTAAAGACAAATTAACAGCTTTAGATATTGAAGTAATAATCCCTGATGCTGACGACAGGGATTTTATACACGATACTATTTTTGATGAATTGGGAAAAGGACTGTTTCTAGAAACTACTTCGGCACGCTATCTCTCTATTATAGAAAAACTTATCGATAATGGAGTTGAAGGAATTATTCTGGGCTGTACCGAAATTCCTTTGTTGGTGAAGCAGGAAATGGTAAAAGTTCCTGTGTTTGATACTGCTTTGATTCATTCTAACGCAGCAGTTGCATTTGCTTTAGGTAAAATATAAAATTTGATGAAGTATTACGAAGCTAAATGCACGGCATTCGCTTTTAAAAGTTTCTGACACGAATTACACTAATTTGCACGAATTAAGATTGCTTAATTACACAAAATATTCAAAACTGTAAAAATTTGTAAAATTTGGCTTCAATTTTGATAAGAATTTAGTGTTAATTGGTGAAATTCGTGTTTATCTTTTTTTTAAAATGCGAATGAGGTGAGCTAAATACGTTTTAATCCTTCGATTAATAAATCAATATCTTCTTTGGTATTAAAATGGCTGAAAGAAATTCGGATATTTGGTTTTTTTAATTCATCAGGGGAAAGCATTTCTGCCAATACGTGTGAAGGCCTGATACTTCCTGACTGACATGCACTGCCTCGAGAAACCGCAATTCCTTTCATATCCAGATGAAATAAAATCATCGAAGTTTTGCTTTCGTCCATTGGCAGAGTGACATTGAGCAGATTGTAAAAAGTATTCTCTCCATTGATTTTAAAATCAGGGAAATTTGCTTTTAATTTTTCAACAGTATATTCTTTCAATGAATCAATATAAAGGCTTTCGGTTTCTAGGTTTTCATATGAAAGTTCTAAGGCTTTTGCCATTCCTGCAATCTGATGAACAGCTTCTGTTCCTGCGCGCTGTCCTTTTTCCTGCTCACCGCCAAAAAACAACGGCTGCAGTCCCGAATTTTTTCGGACAAAAGCAAAACCAGCACCTTTTGGACCGTGAAATTTATGGGCACTGGCCACTATAAAATCGATAGGTGTATGCTGTAAATCAATTTTAGCTTTTCCGATGGACTGCACTGTATCTGAATGAAATAAAGCTTTATGCTCCTGGCAGATCTGGCTTACTCTGTCAAGGTCTAAAACAGTTCCGGTTTCATTATTAACATGCATCAGCGATACCAAAGTCTTTTTTTCTTCGGATAATAATTCGGCTAAATGTGTCAAATCTAACTCTCCATTTGGTTTCACATTTACATAATCCACCTGAATGCCGTATTCATCTTGAAGTGCCATTGCTGTATGAAGCACAGCGTGATGTTCTATTTTACTGGTAATGATACGCTCAATTTTTAAATTTTTTACTGCTGACCGTAAAATCCAATTGTCAGCTTCTGTACCGCAGGAAGTGAAAATGATTTCAGATGCTGCAGCATTTAGCTGTCTGGCAATTGATTTTCGGGAGAGTTCAAGTATACTTTTGGCATTGCGTCCCTGACTATGAGTAGAAGATGGATTTCCATAATCTTCGGTCAGTATTTTGGTCATCTCCAGAATTACTTCGGGACGAAGTGCTGTTGTAGAGGCGTTATCAAGATATGCTTTTTTCATACTATACAGATTTTGAATCCGGAACAATTGTTTTGGATTTATTTTTTTTGCCAAATAACACTTTCTTATTGAAAATAATAATGGAGATTAAAATAAGGGAATACGAAAGCATTTGAAGCAGACTTACATCTTCTTTGAAATAAAAAACAGCCAAGGAGAAATTGATTATCGGATTGATATACATTAGGATTCCTACTGTGGATGAATCAAGTCCTTTTAATGCATACAGGTTTAAGAAAAGCGGAATAATTGTAAAAAGCACAACGATACAGAATAAACAAGTATAAAATAATGGTTCTGTTGGGATTGCTCCGCTGTAACTTGGATAAAATGGCAGAATAAGTAAAGCAATAAAAAGCAGCTGAATATTCAAAATCAGAAACTTATCTATTTCACAGTTCTTACGCTGGCTAACCAGATATAACGCATAAGTAGAAGCTACTACAAGGCTGTAAAGAATATCCTGAAAATGATTTAGGGACAATAAAACACAGCTTATTGTACTAATGCAGACCGCTGTCCATTTCCATTTATTTAATTTTTCCCGAAGAAGAAAAAAGGCAAAAACGGTGGTTAATATAGGGCAGATCAAGTAGGCCAATGATCCTGCTTTCACATTTACATGATTAATTACATATATAAAAATCAGCCAGTTGGAAGCTAAAATTAAACTGCCGGTCAAGGTTAATATGATAATTTTCTGTTTTGTTTTTTTAGTCATTATCTTAAAATCATCCCAGTTTTTTTTGATGTTTTTTCGTCGAAAAATGAGATTTATGGCTGTCAGAATAAATACGCTGAAAAACACACGATAGAACATTATATCGAGTGAAGGATAACTGGAAATTGGTTTTAATGCCAGACTGAAAAAACCCCAGAGAAAAAAAGCTGAAAAAGCCGCAAAGTAGTAATTGTATTTTTTCATCGAAAAGTAGAATTCGGTACAAAGATAAGGATTTATGCATTTTCTGAGCACCAAAATTGAGAGACTAAGATACGCACTGAAGCTAAGAAAATTTAATTACTGGTTAAGAAAAACGGAATTAATAACGGGATTGAAAAATGTCTGCAGTTAATTTGTTCTAAATGTTAATATCCAATAAAATTTACTTTCAAAAGGTCTGACATCTTAGAGATACTTTTGTTAAAATATGCGTTTTAGATCTATAACTGTTTTTGGAACAAATTAAATGTCATATTTTTGTTCTAAATAAAAGAAGAATGAAAAGATTTATAGGAGTTTTATGTTGTGCAATTGCTTTTTCAGCCTGTGATGATGGAGATTTAGTAGTTGATACAATTAATTTTGATGAAATAACAACAAGTACCTGTGCAGAGAATAATTTGCTTTTTAAACTCAAAGGAGCAGAATCTCTGATTTTAAATATTCCCGCAGAAACTTTTAAAGAAGAAGCAACAGAAAAAGATACCCCAATTAAATTAGATGTCAATTCGACAAACCAAGTGGTGTATAGTTTTTATGACGGTAAAGTTGCTGATGGAAATGTATGTGATTTAATTCGTCCCTCAACTCCGAATATAAAAACACAATGGGATGCTTCCTCTGGTGTTATTCAAATTACAACAGAAGCTGTAAAAACATCAAATGTTGCGGATAATAGTTCAAAAATAACAGGTTATAAGCATAATATTGTTTTTAAAAATATCACTTTTGCCAAAGGAGATGGTACCACTCAGTTTTATGAAAGCTTTATTTTTGGAGATTATTTGAAAACGATAACTCCGCTGCCATTAGCTTTTGATAAAAAATTATCTCTTTGTGATAACTATTTGGTTTATGAATTTTATGCGAGTGAATCGTTAACGCTAAAAATTGATCCAAAGTTAATTATTAACGAAGTTACCCCTATAGATAAGCCAAGAACAGGAACTATAGGATTAGTTAATGATAAATTAGTTAATAATAAATTGGTTTACCGTATGTTTAACAGTATTGTGTCTTCCAATTATTTTTGTGGTTCAACAGATCCAACTGTACCAACAGTTAAAGAAGAATGGTTAGGAAAAGAAGGTACTATTGAAGTTACTACTACTACAGCTGGTCCAAATATATTTAAACATACAATTGTCCTGAAAGGCGTAACCCTTGAAAAAGGGAATAGTAATTTCCAATTGGGTGATAACTACAAATATGGAGACTTGGAAACTATTAAACCATAAGTGAAAATATAATTTATAAAAAAACGTCAATGCTAAGAAAGTATTGACGTTTTTTTATGGGATAAAATAAGATCAGTTTATTTGTTTTGTTTAAAATAAACTTCGGTAGCTCCCTGACCGTATTTTTGATAATTGGCATCCTGAAAAACGATATTATCATAACGGCCTAAAAGGAAATCTAATTCGGCTTTGAGGATACCTTCGCCTACGCCGTGTATGAAAACAATTTTCGGTATGCGGTTGCGAATGGCGAATTCAATATGACGCTGGGCAGTTTCTGCTTGTAAAGTCAAAATATCATAATTGGACATACCGCGTTTATTAGGAACCAGTTTTTCGATATGCAGATCAAATTCCGGGACAGGCAGTTCGTTTTTGTCTTTTTTCTCTTTTACAAAACTGCGCGGTTTCGGTATTTCCTTTTCCTTCTTGATTTCATTAATGTTAATGCCTTTGATGCCTTCCATAAGATTGGCAGATTCACCAATTTTGATAAGCTCGCCGGCATTGTAATTCATTACAAAACCATCTGTAGTTTCGATAGTTACTACACCGTCTTTTACTGATAGCACCACGCCGTCAACAGCATCATCCAGCACTGAAACTTTATCTCCTTTATTGAACATCGTCTTCGTTATTATCTTGGTTTTTACTTGGAGTTTTGCTGCTTAAACGCATCATTCCCATCATAAAAATGACAATAGCAATCACCATTACATATATATTTTTATCAGTACTTGTCTGCTCGTAGAGCGCAGTACCAATTGCGAAAGCCATTATCAGAATTACAAATTTTTTCATCATTTCATTTTCAGGCTTCAAAAATACTAAACTTTAGGAGAGTATTGTTTAAAGCTGCTGAGATTTTCAAAATTCACTTTTATGACTTATTATTTTTAATTATTTCTTTTGGTCTGCAAATGTTCTTAGTGCCGATAAATCCTAGCCCTGATAGAAGTGAAAATCCTTTTGTGCCGGTGTTCGGCACAAAAGATTGCAGCGGATAGCAGGATTAAGCTCCTAATTAACTGTTTTATTTATTCCAGTCAATTTTTCTGGAAAAATACATTATAGCTGCCAATATGGAGAATAGACCAATGCTTCCTACCAGTAAAGCGTAATTTTCTAATTGAATAATGACATAAATAAAGGAGTATAACCCAGTGAGAGAAGCGGCGATGAACAGCGGAAATTTGCTTCCTTTCAGAATCGAAACCGAGTACAATGCAATGAGCGTAATGACTGCGACGGCCGCAATCAGATAGGCTTTTGTGAAGCTGCTGTGTTCAGTAATAGAAATAAGCAGGGTGTAAAATAAAATAAGCGCCAGACCTATCATAGAATATTGGAAAATATGAATTTTGATTTTGCTTATCGACTGGATTAGGAAGAAAATCAAGAATGTCAAGCCTATTACCAGAAAACCATATTTGGCTGCTCTTTCGTTCTGCTGGTATTGATTCACCGGAATTACAAAATCGACTCCAAAAGCATAGGTTCCTAAATCGGGCAGATTTTCGAAGAACTGCTGTGAAAATGCTCTGTTGATATGCAGGATTTTCCAGCTGGCAGAAAACCCGCTGGCATCGATTGTTTTTGTTTTATCATCTGGAAGAAAATTACCTGTAAAACTTGGCGATCCCCAGTTGGACAGCATGCTCAGCTGTGTGGTTTTTCCAATAGGAACCATTTTTATCTGCTTGCTTCCGTTGTAAGTGATGTCAAAACCAAAACTTGTTTTGGCTGTTTTCAGAATGCTTTTCAGATCTATAAAACCAGTTTCTAGAGCTTGCGTAGTATCATTTAGATTTGTGCTGTAAACAGGTTCAAAAGTAAATTTGGTGCCGCCAAAATTGATTTTCACTTCGTCTTTGATGCTTTTTAAATTGGTAGTTTTGATTAAAATAGTGGCTTTGTTCCATTGGATAACTTCAGCAGGAATATTTTTACTGCTAAAATCGGGCTGAATGTAATAGCCTTCAAAATTCATTTTGGAACTGTATACAACCGATTCATAATTGTTTCGGTTAAGGACTTTGGTGACTACATTGGATTTGGCTTTTAAATCTTCTGGGAAGAAATAAGCGTATCTGGTGATTGCTTTTCGCTGTTTTAAAGTTTCATTTGTTTTTTGATTGATTGATAAAGTTTCGTCAAATGTGGTGTACGGAACTTTTAGTATTGGTCCGTAGAAGTAAACACTTTCTCCCCATTTGTCATTGATTTCAGTGATAACTTCTTCCTGACGATAAGAACGTTCGATTATCAGGCTTTTGACAAATTCCAGCGGAATGAGCAATACTAAAGTAAGTATACCAATCATAATCATTTTGGCGGTGTTAGATTGAAAAAAAGGGGTTGGTGCGGGGTTTTGATTTTCTGTTGTTTCCATGTTTTTTGGGTTTAGTAATGATTAAAAAATAAAATTGTAATAGAGTATGCTTATTGGAATGTTACATAATAGAATGATTAGTTTTAATGCTAATTTTTTTCTTTCATCCGGTAAAATAATACAGAGAAAAACAAGATATAAGAACATAATAGAATTTATAATTATTGAAAAAAGCACATAATACCAGCCTATTATTAAAATCATTTTTCCATGAGCATCGGACTTAAATAATAGCAGCAATAAGGTTCCTATGAGAAATGATCCAATAGCCAGTTCATTGGAAAATGCCCATCTGTAATAGGATTTTATAAGGTTTGGTCTTTGCATGTTCTTGTTTTTAGGATTAAAAATTATAATAGTCCAAATGAATCAGCAATGATGTAATACAAGAAAACTATTGGAATGTTACTCAATAAAATCGCAATTTTCAGTCCTATGTATTTTCTCTGCTGCGGCATCATGTAAAAATGATAGAGCAGGTGGGTGAGCATTATAATATTGAGAATAGCAGTCAGCATAAAGAATACAAAACCAATTAGCAGTATGAATGTATTGTCAGCAAGGGTTAGAAAAAGTATAAATAAAAGTGTTCCGATTGTAAAACAGCCAAGTGCGAGTTCGGTAGAAGTTCTGCCATCAAAAGGTTCTTTCTGGGTTAAAGTAGTTTCCATAATTTGTTAGTGGTTTATAGCTGAATAGATTTTTCTCAAAGAGTAGAATAAATAGATGTAGACTCCAAAATAAAAGGAGAACAGTAATGCATGTACAGATAATAATGAGGCTAGCGTATCCTGAAATAATTTTATAGGACTGCTCAAAATGTCCCAGCTGTTGTACCGCAGTATTCTTCCGAGATAAATTCCAATGCCGCATAAAAAACAGATGACAGGCGTTAATAAATTGATAATTAAAGAAGAAGTATAAGTTTTTATGATGTTTTCGAACTCTATCAGTGAAATAATGCCCAGCGTAAATCCAATCAGGGCATATGAGCTTATGACAACCAAATCGAACCAGAACAAATGGTTTTCAGATTGTGACAGGTGAATCAGATCGGTAAGAATGTAAAACGAATTTGGCAGAAAAAGGAGCCAGAGAAATAGCAGTGTAAATGTCTTAATTCTGCTTTTCTGAAAACTAATCTGGGTTTTCAGACAGCTGATGAAAAGATAGGGAATGAAGGCCAGAAACAGATTCCAAACTAAAAAAAAGAGATAAACTGTATTGGTCAATTTGGCGCGAACAACGAGTAAAATCAAGCAGTAAGCAGTAAATAAGAATAAAACGCTGTTGATTTTTCGGTTGCTGTTGAATAGGTTGATGATGAGCTTCATAATTTAAATGTTAAAGGTTTGCTGAATAGTTTTAATTGGAATCAGGAGCATTTTTGAAAAATCCAAAGAGTAGAAGTGATGTGCTGTTTTACCTTTATGAAATTCCTTGAAAAAATATTTAATATGCATAGGGTAGAAGAGTGTGCCGACAGTTATGACTATATACAAATACAGGCTTTTTTTACCATTACCCATTAGATAATACTGCATTCCGATTTCTTCCCGCACACTTACGCCAGTGCTGGTGAGTACATGAATGATATCATGATCTTCTAGTTTGGGCTGGATCTCAAAATTGTTTTTCTGTAAAAACTGGCCTAGATGAAAACCTAATGTTTCCTCAGGATATGTACGTAGATCTTGTTTGTGAATCTTCCAGGCAGTTTTGTTTTTGAAGAATCGCTGATATGGTTTTTTACTCCATTCGTACATTTTTTCGATGAATTTGTCTTTCATTTTTATTAATTAAAAGTACTTTGAATTTCAAAGTTTAAGGTTAAAAAAAAGAGTTAGCGTTTCTGTATTAATTTTTCCAGGGCGCTGATATGATCTTGAAATGCTTTTCGCCCCTCTTTGGTTGCTCTATAGCTGGTATTTGGTTTTTTACCGATGAATTGTTTCTCAATGGCAATGTAATTTTCTTGTTCTAGTGCTTTGGTATGGCTCGCTAAGTTACCATCGGTTACGCCCAATAATTCTTTCAAAGTACTAAAATCGGCCGATTCATTGACCATCAGAATAGACATGATGCCTAGTCTGATGCGATGGTCAAAAGCTTTATTGATATTTTGAATAATATTTTTCAAATCTTAGTAAGTGTCTATTATTGTGGTTACTATTTTGGATTGTTCCAAGTCTGACGGTGCGACAACATTTTCTTCAAGCGGAATTTTAGTTCCATATCTTTCGGACAGTATTGTCTGAGCACGGCTGTCTTTCAGGTTAAAATCTTTCAGTTTCTGCAATGGACATAATTCAATTCCAGCTCCGTTTTTGTAAATTTTCCAAATTAATTCAGAGCAGTATATTTTATCATCAGACCATTCAAAATACAAATCATAGTCTTTGTTATTTAGTGTTTCTCCATAGGCTTTCATCTTTTGCAGTGTCTCCGCATTGAGTAGCACTGATGCATTTTTTAAGCGGGTTACCACAAAATGATTATCTTTACCATGTGTTATCCAAGTTTCCAGCGGTGTATATTTTACAGGCTGTACAGCTTCCAATACATATTTTTTTCCTTTTTCAATAAAAATAATACCGCAGTGAGAGAACTTAGAATTAGTTGCAATTCGAACCGCTTCGCACTGTTTGGATTGTGAAGTCTGAAAAATCATATCGCCGTCCTGAATTTTATTTAAAATAATATCATGACGCAGGCCAAAAAGAATATTACCAAACATAGAATTGGCAATAAACAAAGCACAGCCAAAACTCATCAGAAAGGTAATAACCGCAAAAAGATACTTTGTTTTTTTCATTGTCATTTCTATGGATTTTTATTTGGTTAAATTTAAGCCTTTTTAATTTCGGTCGTACTTAAAGTGCATCATGCTTCCATAAATAATATGGCATACTCCAAACCCTAATGCCCAAAATTCCAATGCATATCCCGAAAATTCGGTTGCCAAAAGTCCCAGGATTATAATGGTAATACCAAGATAACGAACATCTCTTAAAGTATATTTACTTGCATTTACACAGGCTAGTCCATAAAAAATAAGAGTTACAGGAGCTATTAAACCGTAGCTTCCGTTCCGCAGTAATAAGAGTCCAAAAATCCCTCCGGTAACCAGCGGAATCAAAAAGTTTGTCAGCATTCTTTTGGATGAAGAATTCCATACGGTTTCACCGCCTTTTTTTGCTTTATTTATAGTAAGCAGCAGTGCTGTTCCAACAGACAAAAATAAAACGATGAAAGCGGTCAGCAGTATCAGTTTAAATGTATTGCTTTCCAATGTAATGACACTGCTGTCGTTATTCTGGATTAATTCGTGACCAATATAGGCGCCTATCAAAGCGTATACACCAGCTAAAATTCCTGACAAACCACTCAAAGAGATAAATTGTGTGGATTTGTTCATCATATTTTTGATGTCACTGATGTCTTGTAAATATTTTTCTTCCATTTTTAAAGTACTTTGAAAAACAAAGTTAATTATAATATTTGAGAAATTGAATATTTTTTTTATTAATTTTAATATATGAAGATAACCGATGAATATATCTACCGGCAGCCCGAAAAGTATCAAGTGATATTACTGCATTTAATCAGTGTTTTCGAGCAGGAAATTCCTGAACTCAAACTGCTTTTTAAATGGGGGATACCTTATTTCTATTATAATAAAAAGCCATTTTGTTATTTGGCTCCCAATCACAGAAAAGGTTTTGTAGACGCTGGTTTTTCTAGAGGCTTCCAATTAAAAGGCAATCAGGAAAGTCTAGTTGGCGAGAAACGGAATACCGTTAAGTCTCTTAGATATTATGACTTAGAAACGATAGATAATGCAGTCCTGATTGAAGTGATTCGGGAAGCTGTGTTATTATATGCCTAAATAAATCATTTATTGGTCTCAAACAGAGTTTAAAACTATGCACTTTCAGTGTATCTCGCTTTAGCTTCTAAAAAAGTTTTTGCCACAGATTCACAGATTTTAAAATCATTTTTTATCTGTAATCTGTGGCAAAATTTCATCAATTAGAATCAATGTACAGGAATGACTGGATTCCAGCCATTTAATACATACGAAGGTTTTCTGTAGTTATTAATAAGTTCAGCATCTTTTTCCATAGTCAGCTGTTTGGATGCTGGATGTCTTTTGCTCAAATCGGCAGCTTTACCGGTTTCAAGATCAGTAGTGTTATATTCCCAATATTTGATATTATCTGCCTGATCTGTTACAGTTCCCCATCCTGACGGGCGAAGGCCTTCTGCTTTGCAGTCAATAAGGACTGCTTCGGCAAAAGGATATTTTATGCCATGATTATCGGGAGCTCTTGCAATATCAGTTTCAGCATCGCCAATGGATCTTATGATGCAGTTTACTAATACATTCCCGTGATTTTTATCTGTATTTCGCACCCACATATGAGGACCGGAATAAGAGACAAACTCGCAGCGGTTAAAGAAAACGGCTCCATATCCCAATACATTGTCGCCATGCCCCAGTATTTTCGAATTGTTTACATACACACGCCCGGTCGCCTGCAGGGCATCGCCGCTTCCTTCAATAGAGACGTTGTCAATAATCATTTTATCACCTACAGTCAATAAAGCTTCAGCCTGCGCGGGTTTTTCTCCTATGGACTGAATTGTTAGATTAGCAACGGTAATTTCCGAAGAACGGTGTACAGCCATTACAGCCCTAATATTATGAACATCTTTATTTAAATTGGGATCGGGACTCATTTCACGAAAATTAAATACACCATTGTTAGCATATCGTATAATTGTACTATTTCGGTCTTCGCCAATGAAGGAAACTGCTTTTCGATTTGGACAGTTTATAATTTCATTGTAAATTCCTTTTTTGATCAAAATGGTAACGGGCTGGCTGTTATTTTCAGGAATAAAATCAACTGCGCCCTGAACTGTTGTGAAATCGCCTTTTCCATCTGCGGATACAATTATTTTCTTACTGTTTTTTGAAGGAGCAGTTTTTTTGGTCTGGAACTGCCATTGGTTTTTATTTATTTCAAAAGTCTGTCCATTGGCAAAATTAAAAACGTCTCTGTCGATAACAATATAATAGGTTTTATTGTAAGCCAAACGGCTGCTGTGAGGATAGATAAAAGCTGTGCTGCCATCAATCAGTACCGGATAAAAATGATAAGCGTCAATTGGTTTAGTGCCGCCTATATAATTAATCTGGTATTTGTGTGCAGTATTTAAATCTTCTTTATGCACTGTATAAATGCTGTCCGGTATGTAATTGTATATGAATTTGTCATAGGGTGCGGGAGTACGGGTGTTTTTGGGCCCCGGAGCAACGGATAAGTCCAATTCATCTGCCAATGTATTATTGGAAGCATTATAAATACGTATTTTTCCTTTGTTGTGCAGATTTGGAACAGCATTAAAAATCAGCTTAAAACAGGTATCTGGATTTACATTTTTTGCTCCGCTGAGAGGGAAATGTACTATTTTATTATTGAATGTCTGTGCATTTGCTGATTGTATGCAGATGATTATAAAGAAATAAAATAACAAACGGGCAATTCTGAAAATTTGATTCTTTACTGCGATATTTTTCATAGCTGTTACTTTAGTTTGTTGTGCTATAAGTGATTTTAGTTGTTAACATATTGAAAATTAAGAATAAAATAGCATTAATCAAATTTGCTGACAGCTTAAAACAGAAAAATCTCCCGGAGGAGATTTAATTGTTGCTTGATAAGAATTTTTTATAATCTAAAGATACCTCCAAAAGAGACTATTGTTTCTCCGTACCAAAAATGATGCTGTGCATGATCATCAGTATAAGTAGTTCTTACATCGGTCATATTGATATAACCGCCTTTTATTTCGGTTTGTGCGTAAAAATGCTTGAAGAAAGTGAAATTTAAACCTGCATCAGCAGAAAAACCATATCCGGAAATATGAAACTCGTCATGTCTTTGTTTTTCTAAAACGGTAGCATCGGTTCTTGGAACCAATAATCCCATTCCGACTCCCTGAGTGAAATTCAGCTGGAAAATATCAGTGTTTCTAATGCCGAAAATGGAAGAGATATCTGTGTAATAAGCTGTTTCAGCAAAGACATAATTTAATCCGTTTGTATGTTCAAATTTCAAAAATTTTCCATCGGTCAGATCGATAGGTTTGTTGTTGTAAGATCCGTTAAATACAGAACCAGTTTCACCAGAAGGTAAATTAATGTTTCCATTAATCATTGCTGTCTGATTTTGGGTCATCACATATTTCATGTGGTCAATCCCAATAGAAACATTGAATTTATCGCGAAAGAAATATCCAACTTTCCAGTTGGTCTGCGATGAAGTTAAACTTCCAGGTTTGATATAGTCAATATTCCATCCTTTAGGTAAATCATGCGACTGCGCATTTTCTACAGTAAAATTATATCCTTCACCTTCAAAATGAATATCTGAAGTAGTGTAATAAGCTCTATTTCCTCCCCAGTGCGCAAAGAATTTCCCTTTGTTGTGTGCAGTGTATAATTCTGTACTTGGAGCATTGTTTTGAGCAAAAACATTAACAGTAAAGAAAAAAACTAAAAAAGCAGTATGTGAAATTTTTGTTTTCAATGTCTTTAAATTTGATTAATAATTTTTATTAAAGCAACTAAAATTTATCTTATACTAAAAAATCTCCCGAAGGAGATTTTGATTTTATATGAGAATGTTTTACAGTCTAAAAATACCTCCAACAGCAATAATTCTTTGAAAAAAGAAGAAATCTTGTGAAGCTTTATCATCACTGCTGGCTGTTGTTTTAATATCCTGCATGTTGATGTAACCCGTTTTTAGCTCCCCTTGGATATAGAAATACTTGAAAAACGTAAAGTTAATCCCCGCTTTTGCAGATAAACCATATCCAGAAATGTGAAAATCATCATGACGAGGCATTCCTAACACAGTAGCATTTGTTTTTGGATATAAAAGTCCGGCTCCTAAACCTTCAGTTAAATTAATCTGAACTTTATCTGTATTTGGTAACCTAAATAATTTCGAAATATCATCATGTCTGGAAACTTCTGTATTTATATAGTTCAAACCATCTGTGTGTTCGTACATTAAAAAAGCAGTACCATTTGGCTGAGCAATATTTTTCTCGTAACCACCTTCCTGAGCATTACCTTGAGACATATCTACAGGAGTATTATCATAAACTCCGTTGTAAATAGATCCAGATTGATCAGCAGGTAAATTAATATAACCAGTAACATTAGCTGTTTGAGCTTGGCTCATAACATATTTCATGTGATCCCAGCCAATAGCAACACTGTAATGGTCGTTAATGAAATATCCCATTCTAAAGTTAGTTTGCGGAATTGTCATGTTAGCAGGATTTATGTAATCAACATGCCAGCCTTTTGGTTTGTCATGAGCTACCATATTATCAACTGTGAAGTTGTAATCTTTTCCTCTGAAGTTCACATCAGATTCAGTATAACTCTCCCTGTTGCCTCCCCATGAAATAAAGAATTTTCCTTTATTGTGTGCAGTATATCTTTCCTTTTTTATAAAGTCATTCTGGGCGAATGTATTAAATGATATAAATAAAATTAAGAACGAAGTTTGTAAAAATGTTTTCAATGTATTGGTATTCTAAGTTAAAATTAAAATTGATTAATGGTTTTTCTGATGGCAACCAATTTATTCATAAGCGGTTCAAAGTAATCTAAGTGAAGCATATTTGCACCGTCACTTTTGGCATTGGCAGGATCAAAATGGGTTTCGATAAAAATACCGTCTACGCCAACTGCGATACCAGCCTTTGCAACGGTTTCAATCATATCTGGTCTTCCGCCGGTAACTCCAGCCGTTTGATTAGGCTGCTGTAACGAATGCGTAACATCCAAAACGGTAGTTGCATATTGCTGCATCGTTGGGATACCGCGGTAGTCAACAATCATATCCTGGTAACCAAACATAGTTCCTCGGTCTGTAACCATTACATTTTGATTGTTGCAGTCCAATACTTTTTGAACAGCATGTTTCATGCTTTCTGGACTCATGAATTGCCCTTTTTTTAAGTTCACCACTTTTCCCGTTGCAGCAGCTGCAACAACTAAATCCGTTTGACGGACAAGGAATGCCGGAATCTGCAGAACATCTACATAGGCAGCAGCCATAGCTGCATCTTCATTAGTGTGAATATCGGTTACAGTTGGCACACCAAATGTTTTTGATACTTTTTCAAGTATTTTTAATGCTTTTTCATCACCAATTCCAGAAAAGCTGTCAATTCTTGAACGGTTTGCTTTTTTAAAAGATCCCTTGAAAACATAAGGAATTTGTAATTTATCAGTAATGTCAACTAATCGCTCTGCGATTCTCATTGCCATTTCTTCGCCTTCAATTGCACATGGGCCGGCAAGTAAAAAGAAGTTACCGCTCTCAGTATGCTTTATTTGAGGTATATTTTGTATGTTCATATTGTGTTTTTTTGAAAGTGCAAAGGTAGCTTGATTTTGCGGTTTCCGAATTAGATTTCGCAATTATTTTTACAAGTGCCAAAGCAGATATTTGGAGCTATTTCAGTCATATATTGCATCTTTTATCTTGACTGGCGCTTCAAAAAAAATAAATTATAATTTTTTCAGGCCAAGACCAGCAGGAACCATAAGCTGTCCTCTTTCGTAAATGTTTAAATATAAAATAATTGGAGTTTTCAAACCTTCCCATTTTAATTGGTAAACATCTAGAAATCCAGCCCCTGTGTCAGTGTTTTTGGAAGGAAACGGACAGCAGTTTTCTAGTTTTGTATATGTGATTTTTTCTCCTTTTGGACCAGCCAAAGCATTCAGGAAATATTTTTGGTTAATGGTGTCATTCTTGGTGTCTCTATAAAAGATATTAATCGGGTAATCTTTATCATAACCATATTTTTTGTCTTTGCTGTAAGCTGTAATTACAAAAGCATCGTTTTTAACAACTGGAACAGGTGCGCTGTTATCTACATTTTTTATAGAAGATTTAATGCTTCCGCAAGAAGTAATAATGAGTAGTAAAGCAATAAGAAGAACAGTTTTTTTCATATTTTTGAAGTTAATTGTTTTTTAATTTAAAAGGATTCAATTATGATTTCAAAATTAGTCAAATTGTAATTATCATTTGATTCAATAAGGAATTTTATGATGGTTATTATTTTTATAAATGTAACATTTTTTGCATAAAGACAGCTTTGTCCTGTTTATATTTGCTAAAAAGAAACGCTATGAATATTATTTTTCAAACATGGCCTTGGTATATTTCGGGCTTTTTAATCGGAATGGTGATGCTTTCGCTTATCTATTTCGGAAAGAATTTTGGTATGTCTACCAATCTTCAGTCGTTGTGTTCTATGACTGGACTAGGAAAACGTATTGCTTATTTTAATTTTGACTGGAAAGCAAACAGATGGAATTATGTTGTAGTTCTGGGTGCTATGGCAGGAGGTTTTGCTGCAGTGCATTTTATGAGTGATCCTTCGAATGTTGCCATTAATCCGCAGACGATTACGCAGCTTCAGGCAATGGGAATTGATGCTCCCAATGGAAAACTAATGCCGGAAGCCTTATTTGGAGATCAAATCTGGCAGTCGCCTAAAAGTATACTGATACTTCTTGGCGGCGGAATTTTAATTGGTTTTGGAACCCGTTATGCCGGCGGATGCACATCTGGTCATGCAATTTCCGGATTGAGTAATCTGCAGCTGCCTTCTTTGAAAGCTGTAATTGGTTTTTTTATAGGCGGATTGATTATGGCTCATTTTTTATTACCCTTATTATTTTAGATTATGAAAGTATTAAAATATTTTTTGGTTGGTTTTGTTTTTGGAATTGTACTTACCAAGTCAGAAGCGGTTTCCTGGTATCGTATTTACGAAATGTTTCAGTTTCAATCCTTTCACATGTATGGAATCATTGGAGCTGCTGTTGCGACTGGAATTTTAGGCATTCAGATCATAAAAAGAAAAGGTATAAGGGATATCAAAGGCCTGCCTATTGAAATTCAGGAAAAAGAAAAAGGAACTGCCCGATATTTAATTGGAGGAATTTCCTTTGGGCTGGGCTGGGCATTGGTAGGTTCGTGTCCAGGGCCAATTTTTATATTGATAGGGGCGGGGTTTTTACCAGTAATTATTGTGCTCATTGGAGCATTGATAGGAACAGTTATTTATGGTGCTTTAAAAAGTAAACTTCCTCATTAAATAGTTAAGCTTAAACTTTAGGTTTGTGTTTTTAAGTAATTGTAAATCATTATAATTAATAAATTTTAATATTTAGTAATCATTCTGATTTTTTTGCTTCCAAATTTTATTATTTATGACTATCCTTAACTAATGCCAAACAGATCGAATTAGCTACAAATTAAAAAAATTTACACAGATTTTTAAAAAAAACAGTAATGAAACCTGTGTAATCAGAGGCAAAAAAAATACATGGTATTATTTGCGGGCAGTCATAATTATTATTTATAAAATAATCCAATTTTAATCTCTCTCCAATGGAAGGGTTGGGGAGAGGTAAAAAAAATGCCTATCCAAGATTGTACTTCTTGAATAGGCAGGAAAAACTCCTTTTTGGAATGGACTGTAACTTAGATTATTTCAGCACTTAAACCTGCTTCTAATAATCCAGTGCATTGTATTTTTAATTTGTCGTATTCACCGGTTTTTACAGTACATTTTCCATTGAAATGAATTATTAGTGAACATTGCTCTGCCTGTATAGGAGTGTGGCCGCAAATACGAATTAAGGTATCAATAACATGGTCAAAAGTATTTACATCGTCATTATATACTATGATTTCATTGTTCATAGAAATATCTTCCTTCTCCCTTCGTTTTTCTTTTACTTTTTCTATTGTACTCATTTTTTTTAGTTTTTTGTACGCCGTTAATTTAAAGAATTGTACTAATTTACGTATTTTAATGACACCCAGTTATTTTTTTGGAACTTTTTTATATACGTCAGCCCTTTTTCTGTGCAGGAAGCATCGATATAAGGAATGTCTTCTTCGTAGAAACCGCTGAATAATATAGTTCCTTTTGGGTTTAAACAGTCTACATAGCTCTGCATGTCGTTCAGCAAAATATTTCTGTTGATGTTGGCTATGATTAAATCGTATTTTTTGTCTTTTAGAAGTGAAGCATCACCTTCATAAACGGTTATGTGCCTGCAATTATTGCGTTCGGCATTTTCTATAGAATTTAAATAACACCAGTTGTCAATATCGATAGCATCAATTGGCTGTGCACCTTTCATTTCGGCAAGTATTGCTAAAATAGCTGTTCCGCAGCCCATGTCTAATGTTTTCATTCCTTTAACATCTATTTCTAACAAATGCTGAATCATCATGTGAGTTGTTTCATGATGGCCGGTTCCAAAACTCATTTTGGGTTCAATTACAATGTTAAATTCAGCATCAGTTTTCGGGTGAAAAGGTGCTCGCACATGACAGTTTCCTTCTACATCAATTGGTTCAAAGTTTTTTTCCCATTCTTCGTTCCAGTTTATCTGCTCGATTTCTTCATAACTGTAATCAATTTTAAATTCTTCTGAATGTAATATCTGAACGCCTTCCAGAATCATTTCATCCCAAAGATCTTTTTGTACGAAAGCTGAAATTCCTGTCTCAGTTTCGGTAAAGCTTTCAAATGCTTTTTCTCCTAATTCTGCAATCAATATTTCAGATCCCGGTTCTTTTGGTTCAATGCTAAAATGATACCCAATATAAATGTTTGACATGTTTATTTTTTTTGCAAATATAAGCATATAAGACGCATTACTTTTTTGAAATTTAAAATATTTTAATGTGCTGTCTATTGGCATTATGTCTAAACTAAACCACTATGGACTGAAAGTCTATAGATTTGGTTAGGCAGACTGAAAAGTCTGCATGGTTGGATTGCGAAAATTGATGAAATTTTGTCACTGATTCATTCACAGATAAAAAATGATTTTAAAATCTGTGAATCTATGGCAAAAACTTTTTTAGAAGCTAAAGCGGGATCCACTGAAAGTGCATAGTTTTAAACTCTATTTGAGACCAATAAATAATCTTCTTTTTCAACTCTTATATCTTTTTTGCTGTATAATCTGGAATATTATTTTGTAAATGAATTGATTGAGTTTTTTATTGATTAAAGGAAAGTGGAAATAAAACTTTTTTAGCAGAAATTATACTTTTTTTGAATGATATAAAATATGATTTTTATCATGTTTTTTAAAATATAAATAACTGAAATACAGTTAATTAACTCTTTAAAATTGATGTTTTTATTTTGATTTTTTTTATCTTTGTAATACTGTTTTAGGAAAGTTTTAAACAGTGTTATTCTAATAATCAAATTAATAAATCTATTATGAAAAAAGTTTTTATTTATACCGCAGCACTACTGTTTTTTGTTGTATTTGGGCATGCACAGGATATAAAACAAGTAAAGGAGGCTATCGATGCAGAACAATATGAAAAGGCAAAAAATATTTTAGAAACCCTTACGGCAGCTAAACCCGCAGATGGTTATGCAAAATTTCTTTTGGGGAATGTTTATCTGTTAATAGGTGATCAGGAAACGGCCAAAAAACATTTTGATGCTGGAATTGCATATTCATCCAAAGGAAATTTCAATTATATTGGATTGGGTAATATCGCATTGGATAAAGGTGATAATGCCGAAGCTGAAAAGTATTTTGCATTAGCAGTTAAAAATACCGGCAAAAGAGATTTAGAAGAAAAAGTATTTATTGGTAAAGCCTATACTTTTTCTGATCATCCGGATTATAAAAAAGCGATTGAGATTTTAAGTAAGTCAAGAGAAATTGATCCTGCTAATACTGCTGTTTTATTGGCCTTGGGAGATGCTTATAAAATTGATAAAAAGCAAAATGAAGCTTACGAATGTTATCGTGAGGCTTTTCGATTGGATAATACTTTGCTGAGAGCAAAAATGGGATTGGGTACATTAATCAAAAATGCCCATAATTTTCCGATTGCTTTAACCTCTTTTGATGAAGTAATTGCTATGAATCCAAATTACGGTCCAGTTTATCGCGAGCTTGCCGAGACACAATATCTTTGGGCGTTAAACGATGCTAGGAAATATGAAGAGCATATCTCAAAAGGTTTGGCATTTTATGAAAAATATATGTCTTTAACGGACTACTCTTTGGATTCCCGTATGCGTCATGCTGATTTTTTAATTCTTGCAACCGATTATAAATCACTTGAAAAAGAAGCGAATGAAATGAGTAAATTGGATAATGTAAATCCAAGAATATATCGTTATTTAGGCTATTCTGCTTACTATAATAATAATTTTGATACGGCTATAAGTTCTTTATTGTCTTTTGTTTCAAATGCTTCAAACCGTGTTATCGGCAGAGATTATTTTTATATTGGCGCTGCAAAATTAAGTAAAGGATTGAATGCGGTTCCAGTTGATAATACATTAATCAGCGACGGAATTTCAGATTTTAAAAAATCATTTGAAATGAGCCCGGCTGTAGCAGCAGAACTTCCCGATCAGGCCAAAAAACTATATGAGAAAAAATTATATGCCGATGCGGCATCTGTTTATGAAATCGCGATTGGCAACACGGAAACAAAATCCTATTTAATGGATAATTTCTTTTTTGCATCATCAGTTTATTGGTCTTATTATAATGCTGAGAATTTAACTGCACAGCAAACCGATCTGCTGAAAAAGTCAGATGCTTCTTTGGATATCATTATTCAGTCATCACCATCAACTCAGGATGCTTATCTTTTTAAAGCCAGAATACAGGTCTTACTTAAAAACGATGTTCTTGTGGCAAAAAACTACGAAGATTTTATAGCTGCTGCTAAAAAGAAAAGCGTTGAAGAGTTGAGTTCCAAAGGAATGAAATCTAAATTAATAGAAGCTTATAATAATTTGGGAGTTATTTATGCTGCGAATGATAAAGTAAAAGCAAAAGATACTTTCAATAAAACATTAGGAATTGATCCAGCCAATCAATATGCAGCAGATCAATTAAAATCGTTACAATAGAGGTTGTTTATTTGATTATTGAAAAGCCAGCGGTATTCCTGCCGCTGGTTTTATGTTCTAAAATTTTAAAAAAATATATAGAACATAAAAAAAGGAGCTGTTTCAAATTGAATTGAACAGCTCCTTTTGTATTTGAATAATTGAACTTTTAGAAGTTAAATTATTTAAGGATTTTAGATTGATGTTACAATAGAAATAAAATCTTTTGCATTAAGTGCAGCACCGCCAATAAGTCCTCCGTCTACGTCTGGTTTAGAGAAGATTTCTTTGGCATTATCTGGTTTTACGCTTCCTCCGTAAAGGATCGTTAAGTCTTCGGCGATATCGCTTCCAAAAGCTTTACGAACAGTTTCTCTGATGAATTCGTGCATTTCCTGTGCTTGCTCAGGTGAAGCAGTTTCTCCGGTTCCAATAGCCCAAACTGGCTCATAAGCCAAAACGATTTTTTCCCAGTCTTTTGCTTCAATGTGGAATAAGCCGTCTTTTAATTGGTTTTCAACAATGTTGAAATGATTTCCAGACTGACGGTCTTTTAATTCTTCACCGAAACAGAAAATTACTGTCAAATCATGTTTCAATGCTGTATTTACTTTGCTAGCGATAATAGCATCAGTTTCATTAAAAATAGCTCTGCGCTCTGAGTGGCCTAAAATTACGTTGCTTACACCAACGCTTTTAATCATATCAGCAGATATTTCACCTGTAAAAGCACCGCTTTCTGCTTGGTGTAAATTTTGTGCAGCAACTGCTATATTTGAATGTGTTAAGTTTTCTACGGCTGAAGCCAAGTTTATAAATGTTGGAGCAACAATTACCTGTGCAGCAGTTTCAGCTGGAATTTGAGTTAGTAACTCGTTTAATAGTTCTTTTGTTTGTGCAGCATTTTTATGCATTTTCCAGTTTCCTGCAACAATCTTCTTTCTCATTTTTGTAGTATTTATAGTTTTGTGTAATTAATATATGCTGCAGTTTTTTATTGCAGTTTTTTTAGTGTTTCATCAATTTGTGCAAAATCGGTTTCTATAGCACGGTATACAGCGATTTTTCCTTTTTTATCTATAATGATATATCTAGGAATCCAATCTAAGTCTATTGCTGTGCCAAAAGCACCTTTCATTCCGTCGTTTGCCATAAAATGCAATCCTTTTAATTCATGTTTTTCGATGCCCAGTTTCCACTTTTCAGCAGTTTTGTCCATAGAAATAAATACATACGAAACTTTTGGATTAGCAGCTTGAAGTTCTTTTAATTTTGGCATTGCTTTTACACAATCACCACACCAGGAAGCCCAAACTTCTATTACAGTAGTTTTTCCTTTTTGTTTTTTTAAAATATCTTGAAATTTAACCTGTTTATCATTTGAATCTAATAAGGTTTCAGAAAGTGCTTTTTCAGAGAATTCTGTTTTCTGAATTTTTTGGGCTTGAGTACAGGAGAATGTTACAAAAGAAATAATTAAAAGAGCAATTTTTTTCATTTAAATTAAGTTTTTACAAAGTTAACCAAAGAATTGTAAATTAAGTAAGCAGATTTTATAATTTTAAAATAAAAAACCTCAAAAAAGGTCACAATATCGTTATAGTTAATATTTTTTTCCTGTGCTTGATTTTAATTGATAACGGCATTTTAAAAAAAAGCCCTGCAGGAAAATAATATTTCTGCAAGGCTGATTTTTATAGTTAAAGATGAAATTTAGAAAACTAAATCATCGGTATCATTATAATGTACTTTTTGTTTTACAGTTCCTTTTTCAAGAATTACAAAACTTGGATTAGCTCTTTCAATTGTTTTCAGCGGAATGGCATCACAGAAATAAAAATCGAAAGTGATTCCGTATTGTTTTTTGATTTCTGCAATCTTTTCCGGAGATGAAGCAGTCATGCCGATCACTTTATAACCTTTTGCGGAAGCATTTTTATTAATCAGCTCCATTTTGGCAAGACCGTCAGCATTGGCAAGGGCTAGATCATAAGCAACTATCATTAGCAGTTTTGGCTCCTGAAGCAGTTCTTCTTTATAATCAGATCCGTCTTTTTCCATTGCAAAATCGTGGATAGGAGGAACGTAGCCTTCAGTAATAACTTTATCTTTTCGGTCTACAAAAGTCGCTCCAGCTGGAATATTCGATAAATCTTTCTCTGTGAATTCTTTGTCAACACCATTTACTTTGTAGATAAAAATCATTTCAACAACTGATTTTGGCGCACCTTCAGGAATTTCCATTCCTTTTTGGATGTTATTTCCAACTTTGTATGGACGAAAATCTTTTAAAGGCAAATGATTGATTACCCAATACCCCATGAATGCACAGAGTAAAACCGAAAGTACTGCTAAGCTATTTTGGATTTTATCAGAAAATAGAGACTTTATCAATTTCATATTAATAAACAGAATCAATATAAAAAATAATAAAACAACGTCTTTTGTAAAAGACTGCCAAGGTGTAAGGTGCAGTGCATCGCCAAAACAGCCACAGTCTTTGACCACATCAAAGTAAGCAGAGTAAAAGGTAAGAAAAGTAAATTTGATGATTAAAAGCAGTAAAAGCCAAATCGTCAGTTTTGATTTGAAACCAATTAGCAGCATTACGCCTAAAACTACTTCCAGAATTACAATAAACAAAGCAATTGCCAAAGAAAAAGGCACAAAAACAGGCATATTGAAAACCGGTTCGCTAAAGTATTCGGTCAGTTTGTAGGAGAAACCAACAGGGTCATTTAGTTTAATCAATCCTGAGATTATAAACAATACTCCGACAAAAATCCGGGAGAATTGGGTGATGATGTTTTTCATTTTAAGTTTGTTTTAGTTTGGGGTATTGTACAGAGATATTTTTAATCTATTTTTTCATTAAAATCAAAGCAAAAACCGAATAATTAATCATGTCCTGATAATTAGCATCGATTCCTTCAGATACGATTGTTTTTCCTTTATTGTCTTCGATTTGTTTAACACGAAGCAGTTTTTGCAGAATCAGATCGGTAAGCGAACTTACGCGCATTTCACGCCAGGCTTCTCCATAATCGTGGTTTTTGTTTTCCATTAATTCTTTGGTCAAAGCTACTTTGGCATCATATAATTTTGTTGCTTTTTCGGTTTCCAAATCAGGCTGATCGACCACCCCTAATTCCAGCTGAATTAAAGCCATAATCGAATAATTGATAATACCTATGAATTCTCCGCTTTCATCTTCGTCAATTTTTCGAATCTCATTTTCCTGTAAACTTCGTATTCTTTGTGCTTTGATGAAGATTTGATCAGTTAGAGAAGGAAGTCTCAAAATACGCCAGGCACTGCCGTAATCTTTCATTTTATTGATAAAAAGTGTGCGGCAGATAGTGATTACGCCATCATATTCTTGTGAAGTTTTCGTCATTATTGGTGTATATTTGTATAAAATTGCCTCAAAAATAAGAATAAATTTCGATTGAAGATTGCTGATTAACGATTTTTGACTGCAGAATGACAAATGATTTCGGAAAATTTTTGATTGAAATTGTCATTGATTTTTGAAATTGCTTACCAATTGTAAAAACTAATAAAGAATGAACTGTAAAGGCCGGCTTATCGATTTATCTGCTCCAAAAGTGATGGGTATTTTGAATATAACTCCAAATTCTTTTTTTGATGGAGGAAAATATAAAAATGAAGAAGAACTGCTTAAACGAGTAGATAAAATGCTCAGTGAAGGCGCTTCATTTATTGATGTCGGTGCTTATTCGAGCAAGCCGAATGCAGAATTTGTTTCGGAAGAAGAAGAAATTTTAAGAATAATCCCTGTTGTGAATCTGCTGCAGAAACATTTTCCGGAAATTATTTTGTCAATTGATACTTTCAGGGCTGGAGTAGCAAAGGTATGTATCGAGAGCGGCGCTGCAATTATCAACGATATTTCGGCAGGATTGCTGGATGACAAAATGCTCGAAACCATTTCAGAATATCAGGTTCCGTATATCATGATGCACATGAAAGGAACACCGCAGACGATGCAGACTTTTACTCAATATGAAGATATTATCAAGGAAATGCTGTTTTATTTTTCGGAACGTATTGCTGCCGCAAGGGCTTTAGGAATTAATGATTTAATTTTGGATCCCGGCTTTGGCTTTGCCAAAACATTGGAACAAAATTATGATGTGATGAAAAAAATGGAATTGTTTCAAATGCTTGAACTGCCTTTGTTAGCAGGGGTTTCCAGAAAATCTATGATTTATAAAGAGCTAGACACAAATGCCGAAATGGCTTTGAACGGCACGACTGTTTTGAATACAGTTGCTTTGATAAAAGGAGCAAAGGTATTGAGAGTTCATGATGTGAAAGAAGCAATGGAATGTATAAGATTATATAGTAAATTAAGTTAAAAATGATGAAGTATATATTAGCAATAGCCGCGCTGCTGTTTTTTTCTTGTGGCAATAAAGAAGATATTCTGCTTCCAAAGGTTGATCGGACCATTGTAAAAGAAGTAGTGGATTTGTCTCCAATTTACATTTTTTTCAGAGTAAAGGATAGAGATACTTTAGCCGAAGTAAATAGAAATAACAGCATTAGTACAACAAATTGGATTTTGAATATTGACAAACGCCTGCCATTGCGACTGGTAATTCCTGAAGTAATAAAACTGCAGGCAAAAAAAAGCGGAGATGGTGCCCACAAAAATATAGCTGCCCAAAACTATTATTCGTATGCTGATTCTATTGGTAAAAATTTAGCTTTTCTGCCTTTTACGATGATACATTATAAAATGGAGAAACCATTAAAAGGCATAGTAGTTTTTTTCTCTAAAGATGGAAAGATAAAAGTAAACAATGAATTGGTTTCTAAAAATGAATTGCAAAACGTCATCAATAATTTTAATGATGGGCTGCAGAAAATAAGATATTGTTTTGATAAAAACAGCAGTTATGGGAGTTATATTCAGAATAAAATTTTTATTAGGACAATTGAGCTGAAAAATGTAATTTCTGAAGAATGTGTTTATTAATTTGATTTCTTTATTGTTTTAAATAACAAAAGTCTTTCTGTTTTGAATAGAAAGACTTTTTTTTAAAGTTTTAGAATTAATATCCTCCGCCGCCACCTCCGCCTGAAGTTCCTGCTTTGATCAGTGTGCCGCTGATTTCACCCGTTGGAAAAGCATCAGTATGCAGGTTTACATAGTAATGATTGGCCATCAGTTCTGCAATTTGGGCATCATTTATATCAAATGTCAGTTTTATTGGAGAGGCAGCAACAACTGCATCGGAGAAAGGAAAAACTATAGCGCCGTCTGCAGCGTGGATATGGCCATGCTTAGGTGTTATTCCTGTAAAAGTTACAGTAATTTCAAATGTCTTAGCTGTCTGGTTGAATTTAAGCTCAGCATTTCCTGATGCCATTGAGCCTGTACCAGATACTGGAGTTAGTGCAGCATTGAAAGTTACAATAACAGGAGTCGGAGTCGGAGTTGGGGAGTCGTCACTGCTGGAACAAGAAATTCCAGTAAAAAGCAATAGCAAAATTGCTGTAAAACCAAGTAAAGATTTCATAATTATGTATTTTTTAGGGTTAAAAAAAGGTTGAAAAAATACAATTATTAAATTTTATTAAGATTTAATAAAAATATAATAAATTTACGATTTATATTTTTAATTAAATCTCTTTTTGGTGTAAAATATTGATTATGAAACTTGTATTTTTATTAGTCAAAAAATAATGTGAATCCAAGGCTGATGCAGTATTACCATTTTGAATAAATAAGCGACAAATATGAGTTTTACTGATGATGGTAAGGCTCATTTCTCAAAATGGTAAAGCCTCTGTACAATTGTTCAATAAAAAATAAACGTACCATCTGATGAGAGAAAGTCATCAGCGAAAGCGATATTTTTCCATTTGCTTTTGCATAAACCGTATCCGAAAAACCATAAGGTCCGCCAATTACAAAAACCAGTGTTTTGATACCAGAATTCATTTTTTTCTGTAATTCGGCTGAAAAGGCTACACTGTTAAAGGTTTTTCCGTTTTCGTCAAGCAAAATAAGCTGATCTGTCGGAGTTATTTTGGATAAAATGAGTTCACCTTCTTTTTCTTTCTGCTGGCTTTCAGATAGATTTTTAACGTTTTTGATATCGGGAATAATCTCTAAATCAAACTTGATGTAGAAAGACAGTCTTTTGGTATAATCATCAATTAACGTCTGCAATGATTTATTGTCGGTCTTGCCTATAGCTATTAGTCTGATGTTCATATTTGATGTTTGAAAAGGCGAAGTTACAAAAAAGCAGTTTGTGTTTAGATTTATGAAAAATTCTTCTCAGTAATACTTTTGATGTTTTCTATAGTGGTTTAATTCAATTTTAAAGCTGCATTTTGCGCTTTCAGAACTTTTTATTACCGAAAACCAGTTCTAATTCGTAAGAAAAATATTTATTTTTAAAATAATTTTATTAATTTTTTATATAATCTAGTAAGTCCATAGGATTATTATTAAATTTATAAAAAAATGCGCGAAATGTATTTAATTTCTATGGTTTTAGTCGAATATTAAATGATTTTGGCAGCAAATTGCTTTTATATGCTATAATGCTAATTTGGAAATGATGCTTTTTTGATACTAAAGCAATGAATTTGAATGATTGAAGAGGTTATCGAGAAGCTCTGTGATGCATATAGTATTGGAGTTTTTTCTATTTTTGCCAAAAAAAAATTTCAATTTTATGGATTTTCAGATAGGTTTAATTATTGCCGGATTAGTTGTAGGTTTTATTGTGGGTATGACAGGAGTAGGGGGAGGGTCCTTGATGACACCTATTTTATTGTATTTTAACATACCGCCGTCTACAGCGGTTGGAACTGACTTATTATATGCTGCGATTACTAAATCTGGAGGAGTTTTGGTTCATAACAAAAAAAAGAATATCAATTGGACTATTACTGGCTGGCTTTCTCTTGGAAGTGTGCCTGCAGCCTTAATTACATTATGGATTTTGCACAGTCTGCATGCTGATACGACAGCTTTAAATAATATTATAAAATACAGTTTGGGATGGGCTTTGGTCTTTACTTCGGTAGCGATTTTGTTCAAAAAGAAACTTTTGGTTTTATCTCAAAAACATGCCGGAGATAAATTTCATAGCGAGAGCAGAACACAAAATTTATTGACTATTGCAATTGGTGTCTTATTGGGAGCAACTGTAACGCTGACTTCTATTGGTGCGGGAGCATTAGGAACGGTTACATTGTTTTTCTTATACCCGCTTTTGCCAACACCTCGTTTGGTTGGTACCGAAATTGCTCATGCAGTGCCTTTGACTCTTGTAGCAGGATTGGGACATGCCTCAATGGGTAATTTAGATTTGGCATTGCTTGGCCAATTATTGATGGGATCACTTCCTGGAATTTATGTTGGAAGTATGTTAAGCGGAAAAATGCCGGATTTATTGTTAAGAAATGCGATTGCAGTTATGCTGTTTTTTGTTGGATTTAAGCTGATCAGCTAGTAGTTTTTTAAGAGTTTATATATTTTTATAGAGCAGTAACATTGGACTTTTGTCTAAGGTTACTGCTCTTCATTTTATATTAGCTTTTTTAGGCAAACACTGGTTTCTACATTTTCATATTGGCCGTAATTGGGGATAATTTCGTAACCCGATCTGCGGTACAAAGCAATTGCTTTTGGATTGTTTGCTCCAGTTTCGAGAACACAGCTGGAGTAATTATTTTCACCTGCCCAAAGTTCCAGTTCTTTCAAAACAGCACTCGCAATTCCTTTACCCCGAAAATCAGGATGGACAAACATCCTTTTTATTTCGACAGTATCAGCATCAAATTCTTTGAAAGCGCCACAGCCAGCCGCTTCGTTATCCTCATAGCAGACCACGACATTTTTGATATTATCCAGTTTGTCAAACTGGGCATAAAAAGAATGGTCTTCGCCGTCTAATTCAGCCAAAACCTGGTCAAGTAAAACTACAAGTTTTCGAAAGTCTTTGTTTTCGGCTGTTGTTCTTATTGTGTTGGGCATGGTTTGTTTATTGTTGTTGTAAAGATAAAAATATTTGATTTCTTTTTTTGTTTTTTGCGAACCCGAGCAGTGAGTTTTGAAAAGTTTTTTTTTCAATTTAATTGCAAAAAATGAGTCAGCTATAAAAATTAGAAGTATTGGATTTTACGATGAATAATTTTGTTTTTTCTGATTAGATTGTATTTTTCAGAATTTATTTTTTAAATCCATCATGCCATGAAGTATCCTTACAATCTCAATTTCATTTTTTGAAATTTCACGGTAAAAGATAATATGCTGGCCGCATTTATAGATTATAATATTTCTCCGCTTGATTTTGAGACCATTCTTCTACAGCATAATCCCAAATGTCTGTTAGATCATTAAGAGCTTTATCCGTAAAACGATATTTTGGCATTCTATTTTTTTCTGGCTTTTAGGAATTTTAAAAACTTTTTTGATTCAAAATCTTCAGCGATGCCACGGCATTTGCATTTAAAAAAAGATAAACACGAATTTCACCAATTAACACTAATTCTTATCAAAATTGAAATCAAATTTTACAACTTTTACAGTTTCGAATATTTTGTGTAATTAAACAGCGATCTTAATTCGTGCAAATTAGTGTAATTCGTGTCAGAAACTTTTAAAAGCGAATGCCGTGAGCGCGGTCCGCCTGCTTGGTATCTTGGCAGCAACCAAAATTCCGATTCCTGTCAAAACTAATTTTACGGGTAAGGGAAGTTATGCTCAAAAGTGACGGAAAACACGAAAAAAAACCAAGCGAAACCATCCCAAAAAAAAGAGGTGCATTGACCTCTTGAAAAATTACAAATCTCTTTTACGATAACTCCATAGTCGCGGAATCACAGCGGTTCCGTTCAACACAAGTTTTATTGTTCGTGCTACGCACGCAACGAAACTCTAGCTGTTATGCGGGGGTTATTTTGTCGAAATTACAATTTTCACACAAAACTTTCACGCTTCTGTTGGCACATTCCAATTTTCACGTTTCTGCTTTTCGGTTTGCAATTTTCAATGTTTTATTTTTCACTTTAAAATTCTGCGTAAAAAAATCAAGTTTCAGTTTTTCAAGTTTCTATTGGCAGATTCTAACTTTCACACTTCAGTTTTTCGTCTGTCAATTGTCAGATTCCAACTTTCCGATTTCTGTTGGCGATTCCAATTTTCACGCTTCTGCATTGTCAACTTCTTGCGGAAACCAATGTTTATTTTCTGATTGTTTTCATCTGCGTAATTTCGGCATAACTCCCGCATAACGTTTGGTCGCTTTGCCTTTACTTTGTAAAAGCCTTTACTTTGTAAAAGCATAAATTTTGTAAATTTCTCAAAGGAAAGCAGAAGTGAACTACGCGCTTGGCCAGACTCATGATCCATACCTCGCATTAGTCTTCTGCTCCTCCTTGAGTTTTGTTGAATGGCTTCAAATAGAATGATAGACGACGGGTCTAATAAAGGCTTTAAAGCAAATTCAACTTTTTATTTCACTTAAAATCAAATGTATGAAAAACTATTTATTTTTTGTAGGGATTGATGTTTCTAAGTTAAAATTAGATGTTACTTTTCTTGAAAAACCATTAGGAAAGAAAACATTTCACTTTTTAGTAAGCAATGACGTCAAAGGGATTAAAGAGATTGTAAAGCAATTAAACAGCCGGAAAATTGCTTTGGAAAACGTATTGGTTAGTTTTGAAGACACTGGTGTTTATTCACTTCCTTTGGGATGTTATTTGACTCAGTACAAGATCGATTATTGGATGATTCCAGCCATTGAAATCAAACGCAGTAAAGGAATCTCCAGAGGGAAAACTGATAAAAATGACTCTAAGGATATTGCGTTTTATGCCTTAACACATTTGCACAAGCTACGATTAACACAGCTTCCAGAGTTATCATTAATTTATCATTAATGGAACTTAAATTACTTTTTACAGAGCGTGAAAAACTACTTAAAACCCTGCGTATCATAGGAAGTACCAGTGAAGGAATCGGCTACATCCCCAAAGAAGCTATGGATGATGTTTTAAAAATTAACAAAGTAGTTGTTAAACAGCTTCAAAAAGCAATCGAAAAAGTTGAACAGAAAATGAAAGAAATCATTCAATCCAATGAGCAGCTCAAATTGCAGAATGAACTCATCCAAAGTATCCCAGGAGTTGGACCACAAACTGCCTTGTATATTATCTTAGTTACCAATCGTTTCAGTCCTTCGAAAACTGGCGACAAGTGGCTTGTTATGCAGGAGTGGCTCCATTTGAATACAGTTCGGGCAGTTCTATTAAAGGAAGGACAAAGGTCAATCATCTGGCAGATAAAAAACTAAAATCGTTACTGAATATGTGCGCTTTAAACAGCAAAAAACACGACACAGAACTTAAACAATATTACGAACGAAAAGTAGCCGAAGGAAAATCAAAAATGTTGGTTTTAAATAATATAAGATGCAAACTATTAGGACGAATTTTTGCAACCATTAACCGCGGAACACCTTATGTCAACATTAAAAAATTTGCAGCGTAATTTAGCATTTTTTACTTGGATTTTGCCATAGAATGCGAGGTTGGGGAATAAAGACGCGAGATTTTTCGGTTAAATACAAATTTTACAAACACAAAACCATCTTTAAATTCAGCTTAAAACCCCTATCTCGCCAAACGGCTGTTAGCTGAAGGTGTTTTGTAATGTTAAGTTTGTTTTTAACTGTTTTATATTGTATTTTTGTATAAAAATTACGAATTTAAAGCTTCAAGTTATGATTCAAGAGTTTTCGTTAAAAAATTTCTTATCATTTAATAATAAACAGACAGTTAGTTTTTTGGCTAATTCAGATAAAACACTTTTAAATGAGTTAACATACGAGCCAAAAAAAGGCGTAAAAATTCTAAAATTATTGGTGATTTATGGTTCCAATGCATCTGGTAAATCAAATCTATTAATTGCAATTCAAACTTTATGGATGATGTTAATTTCATCAGAAGATAAAGAAAGTAATAAAATTGAATTTTATAAACCTTTTAAATTAAATAATGGAGAACCTATTGAGTTTGATATTGTTTTTTGGATGGGAACTAGAAAGTTTAAATATGAAATTAAATTTAACGAGAATGAAATTTTATTTGAAAAATTAGAATATGTTACGGATTCGGGGATTATGTCTGATTTGTATGAAAAAAGCATTGGAAAAGAAATAAAATTTGGAAGTACTTTTGACATTAAATCAAAAACTAAGAATGAGTTTAATACGGAAACGCTTAAAAATCACACCGTCCTTTCAACTTTGAATAAAAAAAACATTAATGCTCCAAAAATTCTTTTAGAGTTATATGATTGGATAAGAAATAATGTTATTGAATTAGGAGCACACAATGATTCAATTGAAATTGCTGAATACGCCAATAAAGATCCGAAAACAAAAGAATTTTTATTAGATTTATTGAGTAGAGCAGATTTTAATATTACTGACTTTACTGTAATTGAATCAAAGTTAAACAGTAAATTAATAGAAGAAATATCAAAAGATGATAGTTTAACCGAATCTCTAAAAGAAAAACTATTAAAACCTCAAAAACAAGTTTTATTTACTCATAAAAATGATGATGTGGAATTTCAAATTGAATTTGGAATGCAATCTTCGGGAACTAGAATTTATTTTAGATTAGCAAGATTATTAATGGAATTAGGTAATCGTGGTACTATTGTTCTAGAAGATGAATTGGAAGATAGTTTGCATTATGATTTATTATTACATTTTTTAGAAACTTTTCTAAGAATCGAAAATGATAGTCAATTAATTTTTTCAACACATAATCAAATGCTACTTGGTGAGGATTGGATGTTGAGAAGAGATATGGTTTGTTTTGTTGAAAAATCTAGAAATAAATCAAATTCAGAATTATATAAAGCTTCTGATTTAGGTTTGCATAAAAATTTATCACTTCTGAATGCTTATAAAATTGGAAAATTAGGTGCTAAACCTAATTTAGGATCCACAATTCTAAACCAAATTTGATTATGAGGAAAACTATAGCAATAATTGGGGAAGGAATTACTGAAAAATATTATATTGAATCTCTTAAAGGAATTTCTCCATTTGTTGTTATGCCTAGAGAATTGGGCAAAAAAGCTTCAAGCCTTAAAACTTTGGAGAAAAATATACTTTTAAGTGTTGAAAAGGGTTTCGATGAAATTTACTGTTTAATTGATATGGATGGGAAAACATCTGGAAAATCACAAATCGAGTACTCTGCATTAGTGAAAAAATATCATTCTAAAATCTTAGTTAAGAAATCAAAAGGTATTGAGTCGAAAGTAATTTTTATAGAAACTGAAAGATGTACTGAATTGTGGTTTTTATATTATTTTACAAAAGGTGTATTAACTAAAAAGTTTAATAGTTATGATGAACTTGAAAAAGAGTTGAAAAAATATAGACCTAATTATGAGAAAACTGAAAAATTCTTTAAATCAATAGTTAACATTAATAAAAATTTTGAAACAGAAAATCCAAAAGGCTCAATAATTAATGCTTATAGAAATTCTGAATCATCATTAAAAAGTCATCTTAAAGATGAAAGAGGTTATTCGTATAGTGAAATGCATTTACTAATTAAAGCTTTGGGGATTTATTCTGAAGACAAAGTTGAGTGACACTTTCAGCTAACGTTCCCTTGCTACAAGAGGTTTGGGATTAAATTATGCCTTGTTTTCGGATTTGCCTAAACATCCCAAATACAAGACCATTTTTAAATCAAGCCAATTGCCCAAATCTCTTAAAGCAAGTGTTACCACACGTTTTTATTTTATCTCATCTATTGGAATATTCAATAATTCTCCGTCATAATGAACTCTATTATTTTCATAATCTTCTTTCGCAAATGCCTTTAATTTCTTTTCAGGTTTTAAATATTGTCCAAAAGAATTTATAGTAATTAAGTTATTATGAGTCAAATTAGTTTTCACAATTTCAAATTCTGTATTTGGGAATTTCCGAGAATATTGCAATTGGTCAAAATATTGTCCTTGTAGAAATAAAGTTTTATTTTCTGATATTTTTATATAAAATCCAGAACCTAAATCATATGTTTCATTTCGTTTAAAGACTTTTTCCGTTTCAATTTTCAAAACTTGTGCTTTTCCGTTCTTAATTTCGTTTTCAACTTTTCTATTCCAACCTATTTCTCCGTTTTTGTTCATCCAATAAACCACAATTCCAAAAGAAAATATTAACAAAGGAATTAAAATCATTAGTTGTATTTCAGATGATACTGCGTCAACAAATTTGTCATAAAGCAACAAAGGTGTTAAAAGAGCCATTGTAATTCCAATTAATTTCATTCCGAAATTTTCAAAATGTTTCCAAAGCGAATATTTTCTACTTTTTAGCAGATTTATTTCTTCAAGATTGTATTTGCGTTCTGTTTTTTTCAAAATGTGTGGTAACGTCTTGGCGCTACACGAGGTTTGGGATTAAAGATGCGAGTTTTTTCGGATATGTACAAATTTCCAAAGTACAAAACCATCTTTAAATTCAGCCTAATGCCCAAATCTCGTGTAACGGCTGTTAGGAGGTGTTGTGACACGAACGATAAGCACGGCAGAAACTCTATTCCAATTATCTATTCCAATTGCGCAAAGTTTTTCCGCCTTCCAATATTCCGTTTCAATTTATTTCTGTATTTCCACTTCAAAAATCTTCAATTAAACCTCAAAAAAAATCGACAAAAATTTTCCGCTTTGCATGTCCATAAAGTGATTAACATTTGCTTGTCCGCAACTATTAAACATCAAGTTGCGCTTCAATTTTTCGCCAGCTCGGTTTCTGCGTCAGTTCAATATTTTCGTTCCTAAAATCCTAATTAAAACCGTCTGCGTCTCGTTCACGGAGCAATGCCTCCTAACGTGTCGCCGCTTTGCGTCTGTTGCGAGCTTCGGAACGCTATATTTTCCGTTAAAGATACAACTTCTTGCGAAAGATAAACGTGAATTTAGCACTTTTCTCGCAATAGCGCAAAACGGCTGTTAGCCGTTCGGTTTTCTTATTTATATTTTCTAAAGGCTTGAATAAATTGATATATTCCATAACCAACAAATGTCTTTCCTAAAAAATCAAAAACAAAAAACCAAGCGCTAGATAATTTAGTGTCTTCTATATAATCAAATTTATGAAGAGGATTTAGAAATTCTATAAATATTTTAAAACCTTCACCAAAATTCCAAAGATTTGTATTCATTGTGAAATAATACTTTTCTGTTGTCAAAAGTGAAAAGTAAAAGAAAGTCCAGCCGACAACAAATACAAAAATTATTGCTCTACCATAACTGTCGCCATGGTCATTTGACCACTTATTTAACCATAAATTAATTCTATCTAATCTATTGTTAGTAATACTTTTTAAATTCTTGATTGTTGTGTCTAGTGGAATGTTACCACCATTATGTATAAGTTCTATTCGTAAAACTTCTTTTTCTATTGATTTGTATTTTAATGATTCGGACAAGTTTTTTTGTGATTCTAAATTATCCTTTAGGATTCTAAAAGTTTCTCTTTTATTTGTGATTGGAATTATTGCATTTTCTGAAACTGCTGTTTCATATTCATCTTCTTCTGTGATAAATTCTGTGTCAGTGTAATTATTTAAGTTAAATTCAAAAAGCCCTAATTTGCCATGAATAATAGCTAAAGATATATCGAATCCTTTCTCAATTTTTGTTCCTCGTAAAAGGATTAATTTATTTATCAAAGAATATGTGAAAAGAACATTCTCTTTAAAAACTGATGATGAAAACACTACAGTATCCATAAAATCTGTCTTATAGAAAATTGTTTTTTTGTAGAAAATACTTCGCCAAAAGTCTGCTAGACCTTCAAACTTTGTATTTCTAAAATCTGCTTCTTTTTCAAAGTGACATTGCCAAAATCTAATTTTACCTTTAACAATTGAATTTCTAGCATTAAAGCCATTTTTGAAATGACATTTTGAAAATATTACTGAATTTTCATAAGACCTTAAATTGACATTATTTTCAAATATGCAATTTTCAAAGCATATGTCTCGCGCTTTTGATGTATCATGATATAGTTGTACTCCTTTTTTAAAAGTACAATCTTTAAATTTTAAGCCATATTTTATATTAAAACTACTATAGAATATTTGAGTCGATTCATGATCGCTAAAAACGCTTGATGTTAATGGAAATTTAAAATCATAATCAATAATTTTATTTTTAACTAAAATCCAATAATCATTAGTTACTGGATTTATTATTTCATTTTCAAATTTAACCCTTAAATCATTTTCATTTTCAATAATTTCTATTTCTTCTGACATCTAGATTTCTTTTAAATTTACGATTCTCTCTGCGTTCCACGAAACTGACGGCTAACGTGATCGGGCTAGGCGAAGTGCCTTCTTTAGCCCGCTTCACTAATAATTGCTAAAATAGCCAAATTTTTTAATTTGTACTATTTTATCCATAGAAGCGGAAGGCATTTTGCTTAGCCCGTGTTATGCGTAGTTACTGATCTATTTACAATCTATATTTTTACTCAGTAACGGAGTTGGATAGACTATCTTATCTTTTCTAACCGCAATCAAAATCAATGAAACCAAATTATTTATTGTGCTTAGCAAACCTGCTAGGCGAAGTTAATAATGGGCTTTTAGGGCTCTATTTTTTTGTGATTTTAAGTTAGTGAAACTAAATGATTTATCCTATGTATTGACTTTGTCATTTATTTTTAATAACTTAGCCAAGTCTTGTACGTTGTCAAACGTATTGAAAGTGAACTTTCTACGATTCCCAATCGAAAGACTTGAAGCCTAAATGCTTTATTCTTTAAAATCACAAAAAAAATATCCCGAAAATTCATTGTGCAAGAAACTCCGTAGTCTACTGCCAATTACGCATAACGTTCTCGCGCTACAAGCGGTTTGGGACTAAATTAGCGTTATTTTTCGGTTTAGCCAAATTCTTGCAAATACAAAACCATATTTCAATTAAGCCAATTGCCCAAATCGCTTGTAGCGTGTGTTATGGTGTGTAGCTTGACGATTGCTGAGCACGAACGATTTGACATTTCAATTATCGATTCCTATTTCGGTAGCTTTTCTGCCTTCCGATTTTCCGTTCCAAATAGTTTCACGCTTTTAAGTTTCAATTTCGGTTAATTCTCAAAAAAAAGCGACAAAAAAAATCCGCTTTCGGTTTTCCACAAAGCGGTTTAACGTTTGTTTGTCCGCAACAATTAAGCGTCGAATTTCGGTTCAGATTTTCGTCGGCTCGGTTTCTGTTTCGGTTTGTATTTTTCGGATTAAAACTCCTGATAAAAATTGTCTGTTGATCGTCGGAGCTATACACCATAACGTGTTGCTACTACAGCGGGTTTGGGATTAAATTAAGACCATTTTTTCGGATTTGCCAAATCATTCAGATACAAAACCATTATTCCATTAAGCCGATTGCCCAAATCCGTTGTAGTAGCTGTTACAGGAGGGTTTTTCTTTAGCACGATTTTTCTCTTTAGCATTTTCTATTCCAATTTTTTAAGCTTCGGTTTTCCGTTTTAGTTCGGAAGTTATGTTTGATAAATTCCAATTGTTGGGAAAAAGGAGCAGAGATTAATTTTTAGCTTTCAAGATTACGTTTCAAATGTCAGCGTTAGTTTGGCAAATTAAGTTTTTCACTCCTCAGTTTATCAATTCCTATTTTCACGTTTCTGCTTTTCGGCGTAAGTTTGGCAAATTCCAATTTTTCAAATTCGGCGTTCTGTCTGCGTTCTGTTTTTTACGTTTCTGCTTTGATTTCTATTGAAAATGAAAGCGTCAATTCGGCACGAATTGGCTGTAAACTCTCCTGTAACGTTCCCTTGCTACAAGAGGTTTGGGGTTAAATTAAGCCTTATTTTCGGATTTGCCTAAACTTCCCAAATACAAGACCATTTTTAAATTAAGCCAATTGCCCAAATCTCTTGTAGCAAGTGTTAGGCATAGTTTTTTTGTTCGTTTCGTTTATCTAGTTCTCTTTCTAAATTTTTCAATTCTTCAATATATTCTTTTCTATTTTTCTTATACAGTTTTGAAAAATCTATCTCGTTATAATATTTAATCAAATTTTCAAGTTCAATTTTTGTTAAATCCGTTGGATTTTTGAAGCGGATAGAACTATCGAATTCAGCTTCGTATTTTTCATTTAGTATTTCTGTTGCTTTCGTTTTTGACGGAATATTATTTAAGTTAACTAATTTGAACTTGTTTTTCTGCAATTCAGTTTCTCCAATAATTTTCAAATATTCTGCAATAATACTTTGGTCGATTTCTATAATGCCTTTTCCGAATTTATGTCTATCTGTACCGTTTTTTTTCACTCCAGAAATCCAGTAACCATTTCCAGTTTCAATGTCAAAATAGTTGCTAGAAAAACCTTTTCCTTTTTGATAAACATTTCCATTAAAGTAAATTGTTTTTCCCGTTTTCGAAAAGAAGCATTTTCCAATCTGTGCTTGTCCATCATGATTTGCTCCAGTTTCAATTTCAACGTATACAATTTCAGATTTCATTTTATACTTAAATGGTTATTGTTATTACGATTTTAGTTTCTTCAGTAAAATTATGCCTAACGTGTCGCTACTACAGCGGGTTTGGGACTAAATTAAGCCCATTCTTCGGATTTGCCAAATCATTTCAAATGCAAAACCATTTTTCCATTAAGCCTATTGCCCAAATCCGTTGTAGTAGCTGTTATGGATAGGCTTTATTGTACCTTTAATCCTTTCAAAAATTCATTAAATTTCTTTATATTCTCATCGTAAGTTTCTGGTGTAGAACAAAAATGAACAAATAGATAAGCACTTGAAGTTTCAAGTAAAACAAATTGATTGTGATAGACATGTTTTTTGAAAATATAAAATACGCGAGAACTTACTCCATGCTTAACTTTTTTAAAATCTCTTTTATTTCTACCATACCAAGTATATTGATCACTAAATAAAGTAGGTTTTCCAAATGTGTTACCTGTAATGTAGATTCTCTGAAAATCTTTAAAGTTTTCAAAGCGATTCTTTTTAAAAGCAGTTATCATAATAGCGTTCTCTATTCCATTAACTTTCGGCATAACTCCACCATACATATTTGACGGTAAATCTGAATCTACTTTAAGCCAATCTGGTTTCTCTATAGAATAATCATTTTCATAATCGTTGTAAGATGATGTTTCAACAGCATTTATCTTCTGTTCTGTAATTTTCACCATAGTGGTGTCAACTTGTGAAATACAGAATATTGGGAATAATAGGGAAAGAAATAAATATTTCATTTTTAAAATTTAGTTGTTTTAAGCTTATCCATAACGTTCTCGCGCTACAAGCGGTTTGGGACTAAATTAGCGTTATTTTTCGGTTTAGCCAAATTCTTGCAAATACAAAACCATATTTCAATTAAGCCAATTGCCCAAATCGCTTGTAGCGTGTGTTATGGTGTGTAGCTTGACGATTGCTGAGCACGAACGATTTGACATTTCAATTATCGATTCCTATTTCGGTAGCTTTTCTGCCTTCCGATTTTCCGTTCCAAATAGTTTCACGCTTTTAAGTTTCAATTTCGGTTAATTCTCAAAAAAAAGCGACAAAAAAAATCCGCTTTCGGTTTTCCACAAAGCGGTTTAACGTTTGTTTGTCCGCAACAATTAAGCGTCGAATTTCGGTTCAGATTTTCGTCGGCTCGGTTTCTGTTTCGGTTTGTATTTTTCGGATTAAAACTCCTGATAAAAATTGTCTGTTGATCGTCGGAGCTATACACCATAACGTTCTGGTACTACAGCGGGTTTGGGACTATATTAAGCCCATTCTTCGGATTTGCCAAATCATTCAGATACAAAACTATCTTTCCATTAAGCCAATTGCCCAAATCCGTTGTAGTAGCTGTTAGTGGCTGTGCATTATTATCTTTCTATATCACTTCTAAATTTTCCTTTTTCATATTCGAATAGGATTACTTTTTCACCAGAAACTTTGTCAACTTCTCCATATGTAATTTTTGCTTTATTTTTCTCAAACCATTCTTTCCAAACTTTTATTTCCTCTATTGTTGGACTATAAGTTAACCCGGAATAGTTTAAATCGTATTTTTTTGGCTTAATCCCAGACAAATTAGCCATCAAATTCGGTAAATGAATTTCATAACCTTTACCTGTTAAAATTCCACTTTCTATTTCCAATATTGACGAGTAAACAAGTTCAGAAGCGGAAACTTCAGTTTGAATTGTCTGACTATAAGAATAGAAACTTAATAATAACGTTAGGTAAAGAAATTTTCTCATTTTATATATTTTTTCTTATATGCAGGATCTTTGCATAGCCACTAACGTGATCGGGCTAGGCGAAGTGCCTTCTTTAGCCCGCTTCACTAATAATTGCTAAAATAGCCAAATTTTTTAATTTGTACTATTTTATCCATAGAAGCGGAAGGCATTTTGCTTAGCCCGTGTTATGCGTAGTTACTGATCTATTTACAATCTATATTTTTACTCAGTAACGGAGTTGGATAGACTATCTTATCTTTTCTAACCGCAATCAAAATCAATGAAACCAAATTATTTATTGTGCTTAGCAAACCTGCTAGGCGAAGTTAATAATGGGCTTTTAGGGCTCTATTTTTTTGTGATTTTAAGTTAGTGAAACTAAATGATTTATCCTATGTATTGACTTTGTCATTTATTTTTAATAACTTAGCCAAGTCTTGTACGTTGTCAAACGTATTGAAAGTGAACTTTCTACGATTCCCAATCGAAAGACTTGAAGCCTAAATGCTTTATTCTTTAAAATCACAAAAAAAATATCCCGAAAATTCATTGTGCAAGAAACTCCGTAGTCTACTGCCAATTACGCATAACGTTCCCTTGCTACAAGAGGTTTGGGGTTAAATTAAGCCTTATTTTCGGATTTGCCTAAACTTCCCAAACACAAGACCATTTTTAAATTAAGCCAAATGCCCAAATCTCTTGTAGCAAGTGTTGGCAGATCGTAGCTCTTTATAGTTCAATTTGGATACTTACTTTTCCACCAAATCCTTTTTCTACAATGTCATACAAAGTTTTCAGAGTCAAATTACTTCCGTTATTTTCAATTCTTGAAATATATTCTCTTTTTTTATCAACTAAACCGCCAAGTTCAGTTTGCGTTAAATGCTTTTCTTCTCGAGCTTTTTTTAGTAACAAGCCAATTTTGAAACCTTGAAAATCTCTTTCAAGTTCATCACGTCTTTCGGTTCCTTTTTCCCCGTAAACATTGTCTTTAATGTCTTTCCAACTTTTAGTTTCCATAATTTATTTGTTTTTTTCTTCGTAGTATTTTTTCATTAATCTCAATGCTTTTTCAATCTCATTTTTGGGAGTTTTTTGCGTTTTTTTCTGAAAGCCATTGAGTAGTATTACGAGTTTTCCATTGTCAAAAAAACAAAATACTCGCCAAATATTTGAAGCTAATTGGATTCTCGCTTCATATAAACCATTTGTTCCCTCCATTGATTTAAGATAATTGGAAGGAACTCTTTCTAAAGTTTCTATTGCTTCAATAATTTTAAAGATTTTATCTTGAACCTTTTTCGGTTGTTCAAGAAGAAAATCTTCAAAGTAATTTTCATATGCTATAACTTCACGTACTTTCATTTTTCAAAGGTAACTTAAAAGTTACACAACTGCAAATCGCGTTCGTATTTTCTGCTATGTCTGCCAACGTTCCCTTGCTACAAGAGGTTTGGGATTAAATTAAGCCTTATTTTCGGATTTGCCTAAACTTCCCAAATACAAAACCATTTTTAAATTAAGCCAAATGCCCAAATCTCTTGTAGCAAGTGTTAGCGGTAGGTATTATTTTAGTACGCTATTAATATGATTTATAGATACACATCCACTAATTCCAATCGAATTATTGGTAACTGCGTCCGCAAACAATTTATTTACTTTCACTTGGCTAATTCCACCAAATGCAATGTCAACGCCAAGATTTGCACTTAAATTCGAAAGTTGTTGAGAAGTGTTTGCATATGGGTTTAAAATAAATGTAGCAATTCCAATAACTTCATCTTCTGTACTACCAATTTTTAATATTGGGCCTCCTGAATTTCCCTTATTCATTGTTAAATCAAGCCAAGAAACTTCTCTATTCATTTCAGTATTATCTTGCAATTTAATTTTATCAGTCCATTTTGTTGACAATATTCCAGTTGATACAAACTGTTGTTCTATTCCCAAAGGATAACCTACTGAATAAACTTGTTCTCCTTCGTTTACATTTTCAAATTTTCCAAGTTTTAAAAAATCATAAGAAACCGCCGTTTTTATTGATGGTTCAAGAAAACAATAATCATAAATCAAAGCATCTCTGTATCCTGCTTCAAAAAGATAAGTATAAATTCCCAATTCTATTTTTTCTCCGGAGATAAATTCAGCTGTAATTTTCTTTAAATGAATTTGTTTTGTGGTTTCGTCTACAGTAATTGCTGGTTGAATTACGTGCCAGCAAGTAATTATTTGTCCTGATTTTGAAACAACAAAACCAGTACCCGAAGGCTTGTCATCTATTAATATTCTAACAACAGATTTTTTTGCGTGAAGTAGTCTTTGTTTATCTATTGATTGTCCGTTCATTTTAGTAAAAAATGTAAAAGTTAAAAGTGCAATTAAGATTTTTTTCATACTTTTTTAAAGTTTTCTGTATATTACTGGATGTCTTCTCTGGGATACTTACCGCTAACGTGTTGCTACTACAGCGGGTTTGGGATTAAATTAAGACCAATTTTCGGATTTGCCAAATAATTCCAGATACAAAACCAACTTTCCATTAAGCCTAATGCCCAAATCCGTTGTAGTAGCTGTTATGCCTTCGTGCTTTTTTCTATATTGGTTTTATTCACTTCCTTTCCATAAATGTCAAGGTTTTTCTCTTTGGAATATATTTTCCAATTCTTTATTAATTCAACAAACTGAATTTCGGTACAATTATCAAATTTTTTTAAAGCAAAATACATTGCGGTTATAGAAATTGACCTAAGCTTTGAGCGATGTCTTTCTTGGCATTTTGGACACCACATCATTGGAGCTTGAATATTTTTTTCGGCTCTAATTTGATTCAGTTTATTATCTAATTCAGCTACAAGTTTAAACTGTTTTGTAATTGTCAAATTTTCTTTCCAATTTTCTTTTAAAAGCTGTTTTAATTCAGGAAACCAAATTGTATGTGCTTCTCCAGTTGACATTTATTTTCTTTTATATTATATCGTCATTTTCGTGGTTTTCTTTTTCAATATCATTCATCTCTTCGTGTGTCAATCCATACGGTGCACCACCAGAAGTGTATCCCACAATAAAAGCAAAATTTTCATCGCTATCAAATTCAACGTCTTCAGCTTTTATTTCTTTATTTCGTTTACGATTTTTTCTTTCGCTCATCTTTCGGTTTTTTAGCATGAGGCATAACGTCCCCTTGCTACAAGAGGTTTGGGGTTAAATTAAGCCTTATTTTCGGATTTGCCTAAACATTCCAAATACAAGAGCATTTTCAAATTAAGCCAATTGCCCAAATCGCTTGTAACAAGTGTTAGGCGAGGGTTGTTTTTGTCGAAAATACGATTTTAACCGCAAATTTCTCAAGTTTCTGTTGGCAGATTCCAATTTTCACGTTTCTGCTTTTCGGTTTGTAATTTTCGATGTTTTTTTACTTTTCCGTTTTTTTGGTTTCTGCTTTTATAGATTCCAACTTTCAAACGTCTGTTTTATAAATTCCAATTTTCACGCTTCTGTTTTCAAGATTTCAATTTATCAAGTTTCTGTTGGCGATTCCAATTTTCACGCTTCTGCTTTATAAATTTCCTGCGAGCTACAAACTTCATTTCCAAATCGGATTTATCTGCGTATTTTCGGCACAACTCTCGCCTAACGTGTTGCTACTACAGCGGGTTTGGGATTAAATTAAGCCTTATTTTCGGATTTGCCAAATCATCCAAACACAAAACCATTTTTCCATTAAGCCAATTGCCCAAATCCGTTGTAGTAGCGGTTATGTGTGGTCGCGACACGAACGGAAAGCACGTCAGAAACTCGATTTCGATTATCTATTCCAATTGCACAAAGCTTTTCCGCCTTCCGATTGTCGATTCCAATTATTTTCATAGTTTCAATTTTTAAAGTCGTTTATTAATCCTCAAAATAAATCGACAAAAAATATTCCGCTTCGATTATCAAAAAAAGTGATTAACATTTGCTTTTCCACAACAATTAAAAAACGATTTGCGCTTCAATTTTCAGCTTGCTCGGTTTCTGTCTCAATTAATCATTTTCGTCTCTAAAATTCCTGATTAAAATTGTCTGCTTCTCGTTCACGGAGCGATCACACATAACGTTCCCTTGCTACAAGAGGTTTGGGATTAAATTAAGCCTTATTTTCGGATTTGCCTAAACTTCCCAAATACAAGACCATTTTTAAATTAAGCCAAATGCCCAAATCTCTTGTAGCAAGTGTTACCAGCAGTTATTATTTTATATAGAAATGTATATTGCACCATTATGGTTTTTCGCATAACTATGCATTAATAAAAATAATTTACAGTATTCTAATCTTAATAAATCAATTGGTCTTTTATTTAGAAAAACTATACCTTCTCTAATTGGAAGAATTGAATTGTTTTTCAAATCTTTCATATTTATAAAGTAGACTTTATCTTGTTTTGAATTATAAATAGTTATTCTGCAATAATCAATTTTATTGCAGTCTGTATGCCCTGTAATAGTTTTATTTCCTATGAATTTATGAACTTGTCCAACAATTTCATTTTTAGCATTATAGATTCTAGCCGTACTTCTATATTCTTTGGTCTCATATGGTTCTTCTCTTTTATCTGCAAAATTATAATCAAATTTTTCAGTATTTATTTTTGAAATAATATCTTTCTTTATGTATTCGACAAGAATTTTAAATTCGTTAAGGTCAAAATTAATTTTGTCATCGTATTTTAGAAATGAAAGTCTAGTATCAAAATTATTCGGAAGATAATTTTTGAAGTCAGTTTTAGGATAAAAATAGGTATATACATCTTGAGTAAATTCAGGAAATGAAGTGTCAAAACTCAATTTGTTTTGGTTGTCTGGTAAGGTGATATACATTAAAATAACATCAGCTCTAATATAGTTCCAATTTATACTTTTAACTTCGGCTTTGAAATCATTCATTTTATCTTCTTCTAATTTTAGAGAAATTACAATATTTCGACTATCTGGAGCATATTGTTTAAAATAACTATTAGAGAGAGAATCTTCTAATTTTTTTAAAATTGATTTTAAAATATTATTCATTATAAAAGCAAGTAAATATTGTTGTATATATTTTTATTCGGTAATTGCTGGTAACGTTCTCGCGCTACAAGCGGTTTGGGACTAAATTAGCGTTATTTTTCGGTTTAGCCAAATTCTTGCAAATACAAAACCATATTTCAATTAAGCCAATTGCCCAAATCGCTTGTAGCGTGTGTTATGGTGTGTAGCTTGACGATTGCTGAGCACGAACGATTTGACATTTCAATTATCGATTCCTATTTCGGTAGCTTTTCTGCCTTCCGATTTTCCGTTCCAAATAGTTTCACGCTTTTAAGTTTCAATTTCGGTTAATTCTCAAAAAAAAGCGACAAAAAAAATCCGCTTTCGGTTTTCCACAAAGCGGTTTAACGTTTGTTTGTCCGCAACAATTAAGCGTCGAATTTCGGTTCAGATTTTCGTCGGCTCGGTTTCTGTTTCGGTTTGTATTTTTCGGATTAAAACTCCTGATAAAAATTGTCTGTTGATCGTCGGAGCTATACACCATAACGTTCCCTTGCTACAAGAGGTTTGGGATTAAATTAAGCCTTATTTTCGGATTTGCCTAAATTTCCCTAATACAAGATCATTTATAAATTAAGCCAAATGTCCAAATCTCTTGTAGCAAGTGTTATGCGTTCGGCTTTTTATTTATATTTCAATTTCCATTTTGTGAAAGTCCATTTTTTCAATTAAAGTTAGGCTGTTTTTTGAATCTAAAAGATGCTGAGAACTAAAAATGGATTTTTCTGATTATTTACTTTCTTGCTTGTTCCTTATATTTTTCTATAAACTCTTTTGCTTCTCTTATGTTTTTAGGATATTCCGCATAATTCTGATAACTTGTTATGCCTCTGCTATTAGTTTCAATTTTTTGATAAATATGGTCATAACGAAAACCGTTTTCAACTAAATATTGGACGACTTCCCATTTTTTATCATCCGTCTTTTTTGGAGGCCTGAATCTATGTGACAAAAGAGTCATTGATTTTCCACATTCTGAACAGGGATATAGTCTGTCAGAATCAGTTTCCAAAGGTCTATTTAAAGACTTTCTACAATCTATGCAAACGCTTTTATATCCCATTTTGTCCGTTCTTCTGTTTTTTTAAGCTGACGCATAACGTGTTGCTACTACAGCGGGTTTGGGATTAAATTAAGACCATTTTTTCGGATTTGCCAAATCATTCAGATACAAAACTATTATTCCATTAAGCCGATTGCCCAAATCCGTTGTAGTAGCTGTTACAGGAGGGTTTTTCTTTAGCACGATTTTTCTCTTTAGCATTTTCTATTCCAATTTTTTAAGCTTCGGTTTTCCGTTTTAGTTCGGAAGTTATGTTTGATAAATTCCAATTGTTGGGAAAAAAGAGCAGAGATTAATTTTTTGGCTTTCAAGATTACGTTTCAAATGTCAGCGTTAGTTTGGCAGATTAAGTTTTTCATTCCTCAGGTTATCAATTCCTAATTTTCACGTTTCTGCTTTTCGGCGTAAGTTTGGCAGATTCCAATTTTTCAAATTCGGCGTTCTGTCTGCGTTCGGTTTTTTACGTTTCTGCTTTGATTTCTATTGAAAATGAAAGCGTCAATTAGGCACGAATTGGCTGTAAACTCTCCTGTAACGTTCTCGCGCTACAAGCGGTTTGGGACTAAATTAGCGTTATTTTTCGGTTTAGCCAAATTCTTGCAAATACAAAACCATATTTCAATTAAGCCAATTGCCCAAATCGCTTGTAGCGTGTGTTATGGTGTGTAGCTTGACGATTGCTGAGCACGAACGATTTGACATTTCAATTATCGATTCCTATTTCGGTAGCTTTTCTGCCTTCCGATTTTCCGTTCCAAATAGTTTCACGCTTTTAAGTTTCAATTTCGGTTAATTCTCAAAAAAAAGCGACAAAAAAAATCCGCTTTCGGTTTTCCACAAAGCGGTTTAACGTTTGTTTGTCCGCAACAATTAAGCGTCGAATTTCGGTTCAGATTTTCGTCGGCTCGGTTTCTGTTTCGGTTTGTATTTTTCGGATTAAAACTCCTGATAAAAATTGTCTGTTGATCGTCGGAGCTATACACCATAACGTTCTCGCGCTACAAGCGGTTTGGGACTAAATTAGCGTTATTTTTCGGTTTAGCCAAATTCTTGCAAATACAAAACCATATTTCAATTAAGCCAATTGCCCAAATCGCTTGTAGCGTGTGTTATGGTGTGTAGCTTGACGATTGCTGAGCACGAACGATTTGACATTTCAATTATCGATTCCTATTTCGGTAGCTTTTCTGCCTTCCGATTTTCCGTTCCAAATAGTTTCACGCTTTTAAGTTTCAATTTCGGTTAATTCTCAAAAAAAAGCGACAAAAAAAATCCGCTTTCGGTTTTCCACAAAGCGGTTTAACGTTTGTTTGTCCGCAACAATTAAGCGTCGAATTTCGGTTCAGATTTTCGTCGGCTCGGTTTCTGTTTCGGTTTGTATTTTTCGGATTAAAACTCCTGATAAAAATTGTCTGTTGATCGTCGGAGCTATACACCATAACGTCCCCTTGCTACAAGAGGTTTGGGGTTAAATTAAGCCTTATTTTCGGATTTGCCTAAACATTCCAAATACAAGAGCATTTTCAAATTAAGCCAATTGCCCAAATCGCTTGTAACAAGTGTTAGGCGAGGGTTGTTTTTGTCGAAAATACGATTTTAACCGCAAATTTCTCAAGTTTCTGTTGGCAGATTCCAATTTTCACGTTTCTGCTTTTCGGTTTGTAATTTTCGATGTTTTTTTACTTTTCCGTTTTTTTGGTTTCTGCTTTTATAGATTCCAACTTTCAAACGTCTGTTTTATAAATTCCAATTTTCACGCTTCTGTTTTCAAGATTTCAATTTATCAAGTTTCTGTTGGCGATTCCAATTTTCACGCTTCTGCTTTATAAATTTCCTGCGAGCTACAAACTTCATTTCCAAATCGGATTTATCTGCGTATTTTCGGCACAACTCTCGCCTAACGTTCTGGCGCTTGTAGCAGTTGGGGATTAAAGATGCGAGATTTTTCCATTATGCACAATTTTCCAAGTACAAAACCATCTTTAAATTCAGCCTAAAACCCCAATTGCTACAAACGGCTGTTAGCGGTAGTCCTTTCTATTTATTCTGATTATTTACTCTTCAAAATCATCTGAATGTGAATTTGCTTTTATAAGCTTTTCTCCATTTTTAAATGATAATTGTAATCCGTGTTCAATTTCCCATTCGCATTCACAAGAAACACATAAATATATTGTTCCATTTTCACTCCAATGCAAAACTATTTCTCCAACTGTAACGAAATTCCATATTTCACTTTTAGTTTTCAAGTTTAGGTTTTTCGTATAACCCGCTTTTAGAATTTCTGCATAATATTCATATACTTTTTCTGAATCTTTATTTTTATCAGTTTCCGTTAATTTCAAAAAATTTTCAAAGGCTATTTCTGCATTTTGAATATATTCAGAATCTTTTTCTACTAATGTAATTTTTATTTTTTCATTACTAAAATATGGAATTTCTAAAGGAGAAGCTTCCAACCAATCGGAATCATATTCAGTTTCTTTTAAATCTCCGAAAATTTTTGATTTCATCGTAATTTCGTTTTTTGTAGGATTACCGCTAACGTCCCCTTGCTACAAGAGGTTTGGGGTTAAATTAAGCCTTATTTTCGGATTTGCGAAAACTTCCCAAATACAAGACCATTTTTAAATTAAGCCAATTGCCCAAATCTCTTGTAGCAAGTGTTATGGCTAGTGCTTTTTCAATGTTTGAATTTTAACGTTTTAATTGCTCTCAAAAATGCTTTCTGATTTTCTTCCTTCAAATTGTAACCGCTAATCTGAAATTTCATTCCTTTTCTATTAGTACTTGTATTTTCAAAATATACACCTGTTGTTCCTTTTTCAGCATTTATAGGAACTACAATTTTTGCTTTAAGTCCATTTATTGTCTCTTCGTAACTGGTGTTCTCTATAAATTCATTTAGTTTGGTTTTTCCTCCTCGTGCAAAGAATTTATAAATAGGTTCATTAATTGTGTCTAACTTGCTAAGTTCCCAATCAGGAGTGAAAATACTGTCATTATTTATTATGTAATAATAACCATTATTGAAACTTTCTTCAAGGTTATTTGAGTATAATCCATAGTCAAAGTATAACGTATCGTTTTTTCCGATTGCTATTTTTCCAACAAATGAGTCAATTCCACGTTGCTTTATGTAAGTCCAATCTTTTGGAGTTTTCATTGAAAAAGAACCTAAATCCATTTCCTTTTCACTACTAAAATTCAGTAGTAAAAGTGTTAAAAAAAGAAGATTTAATATTTTCATAATTCGTCTTAGGATTTCGGTGTTGTAGTATTAGCCATAACGTTTCGCGGCTATGCGAAGTGCCTTCTCTTTGCCGCTTCACTAATAATAGCTAAAATAGCCAAATTTTTCAATTTGTACTATTTTATCCAAAAAAAGCGGAAGGCATTTCTCATAGCCGCTGTTGGGAGTAGTTACTGACTTATACACAATCCATATTTTAATCAGTAACGGAGTTGGATAGACTACTCCTGTCTTTTTCTTTCTACACAATCCAAATCAATGAAACCAATTATTTATTGCGCTTAGCAAGCCTGCTAGGCGAAGTCAATAATAGGGGTTTTGGGCGCTGTTTTTTTGGGATGTTTAAGTTTTCGAAAGTAAATTCTTGACTTTGTCATTTATTTTCGATAACTTCGCCAAGTCTTTTACGTTGTCAAACGTATTGAAAGTGAACTTTCTACGATTCCCAATCGAAAGACTTGAAGCCTAAATGCTTTATCCTTTAAACATCCCAAAAAAATATCCCGAAAATTTATTGTGCAAGAAACTCCGTAGTCTACTGCCAATTACTCCCAACGTCCCCTTGCTACAAGAGGTTTGGGATTAAATTAAGCCTTATTTTCGGATTTGCCTAAACTTCCCAAATACAAGACCATTTTTAAATTAAGCCAAATACCCAAATCTCTTGTAGCAAGTGTTACCAGTAGTTTTTTTGTTTTGCTTTGTTAATATTGATAATTTAGGGTTGTTAGAGTTCCTGTATATGTTCCTGTAATAGTATTTTGTGCATTTGAAAAAGAAAAATTGATTGTATAAATTCCATTATTATATGAAATGCTTGTTTGTCCACTTGTCATATCATCAGAACTTAGAGAAGTCCTCGAAACTAATGCTCCATTTTTAATCACAACATTTGTATTTATGCCGGTATGGTCAATAAATGGATCATTAAAATTCACATTAGTATGGGAATTTTTGACATTGTATGTTGTGTATTGAACGCTTCCAGGATTTAGACTTGAACAATACATATTAAAATCTATTAGCTGGGTTATTTTGTCTGAATAAATGAAATTATTATTTTGAATTGTTACCTCGTCATTTGTCAAAATAAGATAAAAGCTTCTCTTGTCATAAGTCACGTCAGTACCAGTATAATTTGGTTTTATAAATCCTTTTGTTAGATTTTTTTCTATACCGTTTACAATTAGTTTTCCACTATTTGTTGGAATGTTATTTATTGGATTATCATCACTTTTTGAGCAAGATGAAAATAGAATAATTGAAGTTAATAATTTAAAAATTAATTTTTGTTTTCTCATCGTATTATTTCTTATTTTTAGTAAAATTGCTGGTAACTATTATATACACGAATAAAGCCAACTCCTTTTATTCTCAATTGGTATGTTATGCGCATGTTTTTAGTTTAATTTATGCGTTTTATTTTTATTCGCTTTGCACAAATTTAAAATTATTTCTTACATATCGAAAGGGTTTATGATTTTTTTCAGCGATGTACTGTTTACATAGGTATATATCATTATTGTTTTGGGACGCTTACTGGGTATAAGACAAACGCAATAAAGAAGGAATGACTCTTATTTAGGCTTTTATATGGAACTTAGGAAGTCCTTATGAAATATCAAGAGAACGGCACAAGTGAGCAATACTCACAAGGCTTACAGTATCAAAGTTCAAAAGAATGGCGGATGGTGCTGTATGTAGTGAAACAGCCTCAGTAATGGAGGTGGAGTGAAGAGCTTTCAGTGTATCTCGCTTTAGCTTCTAAAAAAGTTTTCGCCACAGATTCACAGATTTTAAAATCATTTTTTATCTGTGAATCTGTGGCGAAATTTCATCAATTTCCGCGATCCAACCTTGCAGTGTGACACTCGCACCAGCCCAATGATACCTTATGCTTGCGACGGCGGAGGCAGGTTTTATTGGTTTCAAATAGGGTTTAAAACTATGCACTTTCAGTGCATCTTGCTTTAGCTTCAAAAAAAGTTTTTGTCACAGATTCACAGATTTTAAAATCATTTTTTTATCTGTGAATTTGTGGCAAAATTTCATCAATTTTCGCAATCCAACCTTGCTTTCAGTCTGCCTAACCAAATCTATGGACTTTCAGTCCGTAGTGGTTTGGTTGATATATTTAGAGTCTGTTTAAATTTTATTTTGAGATTTATTATTAGAGGATTTTTGAGTGAAACGAGACAGATTTTTATAAAATAGCAGTGCTGTTCTGTAAAAATTTAACGAAATTGCAGCCAAAAATCGTCATAAGAGAGCCAATAAATAAAACTGAAACGGGCTCTTACCAGCTCTTCATTTTTTAGTCAAAAAAGTTTATCAATTAGTGTGATTTCTATAGCTGTAAATTACTGTTAAAATGAATATGACTATTCTTAACTAATACCAAACAGATCGAATTAGCCACTGATTTTAAAAAATAGTACTGAAATCTGTGAGAATCTGTGTAATCAGTGGCGAAAAAACACATGGTATTATTTGCGGGCAGTCATAAAAAGGAATACAAATTATTTGCAAAAAAAAAATTAACTTTAATTAAATATAAATCCCTATTACTGGCAATACAATAATTGATTTACATCATTAATATATCCTATTTACAAAAGTGGAAAAAAATAATCAAAACCCTATAATAATAAATAATGAATGCTGTTTTAAAATAAACATATAAAGTTGCAGTCTTCTGACAATAAAAAATGACACACAATTAATTGAAATATTATGAAAAATTATTCAAAAAAAATAGCACCGCTTTTGATTCTGTTTTTAGTATTAAGTTCTTCTTTATGGGGGCAGTCTTCGTCTATTTTTAAGAAACAGGATTCGTATCAAACTCTTTCAAAAATGTGGGAATTAGAACCAGACAGTACAAGTGAGACCTTTTTGTTTACCGCATATAAGCCAATTTATATTATGCCGTTCCGGTTTTCCAGCCATAGAAGAGAAGTTCCGTTTGAAGTAGCTCCGGATGATATTCCTGCAGCTGAGGAAGTTCAGTTACAAAATGTAGAAGCTGCCATGCAGTTTAGTTTCAAGACCAAATTAGCGCAAAGAATCTTTGGTGAAGGAGCTTTATGGTTGGGCTATACTCAAAAATCGTATTGGCAGGTTTATAATGTAGAATACTCAAGACCATTTAGGGAAACCAATTATGAACCCGAGATTATTTTTAACTATCCTGTCACAATTAATTTTTTAAAACTAAAGATGCTTGGCTTTGGATTTAACCATCAGTCAAATGGAAGAGAAGGGCATAAATTTACGAGAAGCTGGAACCGATTTATCCTGCAATCGGGTTTTGAAGATAAAAATTGGAGCTTGCTTATCAGAACATGGTTTGCAATGGAAACTAATGAAAATCCCGATGTCGAAAATTATATGGGCAGAGCTGATGCCGCCTTTAACTATAGACTAAAAAAACATTTGCTGACATTAAAAGCACAGCATTCTTTGCGATTTGGTGACAATAATCATGGCAGTATTGAGTTTGATTGGGCTTTTCCTATATATGGAAACTTAAAAGGGTATGGTCAGTTTTTTCACGGATATGGCGATGCAATGATTGATTATAATCAGATTCATACCATTGCAGGAATTGGGATTGTATTTGCGGGAACTTTATAAAATGATAAAATGTTGAAGAATGCTGCTTGGAAAAATGTAGTTTTAAGCTTTAAACCTGAAAAATATTTTACTGTTAAACTTTGAATTAATTTTACTTTTAGAGCCTGTTTAAATTTTATTTTTGAGATTTATTATTAGAGGATTTTTGAGTGAAACAAGGCAAATTTTTATAAAATAGCAGAGCTATTGTATGAAAATTTAACGAAGTTGTAACCAAAAATCATCATAAGAGAGCCAATAAATAAAACTTAAATAGGCTCTTACTGCACTTTTTTTTAGTAAACAAAAAAGGCTGTCCGAAAAGACAACCTTTAATGACTAATTAAATATAAAAAAAAGTATTCAAATTTATTTACTCTCCAGATTAACTTCAGGATTCATAATTACTTCAACACTGCTGGAACTATCCAAAACCTGCTTACTAAACTGCTGAATAGTTTTCTGATTAATTTTAGAAATTAAATTTTTATATTCTTCATCCTGTAAAAACGGAATTTGATTTAAGCTGTTGTTATAAATTGTACTATTCCAAAATGAATTGGTTTTAAGCGATTCTTCCCTGTTTTTTAAAAGTGCTTTTTTGATGTCTTCCAGATCATTCGCATTAACCGGAATCGTTTTTAAATCATTTAATTCTTTCCTGATAATTTCCATTAATTTTTCCTGTTTTTCAGGATTACAGTCAAAAGTCAGTGCAAGGCTAAAAGTTGGTGTAGGAATCTGTTCTAAAGTTCCGCCAACGTTTACGCCATAACTACCGCCTTCTTCTTCGCGGATGGTCTGTAAAAAACGCTTCGATAATAATTCGCCGATAATGTACATGCTCATAGCATTTTCTTTACTGTACTCCGTTTTGCCTGTTAGGTTTAAATAAACAGTTGTCTTAGGAACTTCCATTGGACGGGTGAAATGCACCACTGTCTTTCCTTTTTTGGGTTCAATATGATGATCAGCAAAATTTTCTTTTAGAGCTGGATTTGATTTTAGGTTTCCAATGTATTTCTGAATTAATTCTAATCCGGATTCTGGAATATTCCCGACAAAAATAAACGTGAAGTCAGCTGTGTTTTTAAATCGGTCGCGGTATATGTTTTCCGCTTTTTTCAGATCAATCGTTTCTAGAAATTTATCGTTGAATAAAAAAGTTCTTGGGTTATTATTTGAATTTGCTAAATCAACAGCATCTTTAAAAGCGCTTCCATTATCTTTTTTGATGGTTTCTAAACGATTTTTATATTGCTCTTTTAGAATATTAAAGATGTTCGCATCAAAGCGTGGTGCTTCAAAAGAGAGATAAAGCAATTGCAGCATGGTTTCAAAATCGGCTTTGTTTGAACTTCCCTGAAAGCCTTGTGTGTTTTCACCAATAAAAGGGGCAGACTGCGCCACTTTTCCGGTTAGTTTTTCTTTTAAACCAATGTTGTCAAAATTACCGAGTCCGGAGGATCTTGCCAGTGTTGCAGCAATTTCGGCCGACGCCAGATCTTCTGTTTTGACCAAAGATTTACCGCCTTTTGAAAAAGCAGAGAAAACAATCTGATCTTGAGAATATGTTGTTGGAAGCACAATTACTTTCGCATCATTTTCAAGAACATATCCTTTTGCATCTTTTATGCCAGCTGCATCAAATGTTTTTTTAATAGCGGCAGGTTTTAATTCTTTTTCTATTAAAGGCGTGTTATTTTCTTTTTTGGTGTAAGGTACTAAAGTCATGCTTTCAGTCTTTTTCATCACATTTTCAACAGCTTCTTTAGTCGGAAAATCATTTTTATCCTGATCAGATCCTGTTACCAAAACCACCTGATTGGTTGGTTTTTGAATAGTTTTCGCGTAAGCGTTCAGCTCTTCTAAAGTCATACTTTTGATAATGCCCACAACGAGTTTATAATCATCTTCGGGTGAAAGTGAGGGTTTTGCTTTGAGAAAATAATTAGTCAATTTGTCTGCCCAGCTATCATTATCGACTTTATCTTTATTGCTCAGAAAATCATCATACGAACTGATAAAAAGCTTTTTTGTCTGGTCTAATTCTGCCTGTACAGCTCCAAAACGTCTCAAACGTTCCGCTTCTGTGTAAGCTTCTTCAAAAGCTTCGAGTACTTTTCCTTTTTTTGATAGCGCCGTAATATTAAACGAAGTATTTAGTCTTGAAATTGGTCCAAAATATGTTTTTAAATTCAAACTCGAACCTTGATTTTTTAAGAGTAATTCCTTAAAACGATTATTTAAAATGCTGGTATAAAGAGAATTCATTACGTTCTTACGTGTAACGATACTGTCTTTTATCAAAGGTTCATCCTGAATATATTGTAAAGTAATTGATGTTGATGAAGCTTCTTTATCGGCTGCGGTTACAAAATACAATTCATCGTGTTTCGGGATTTCTGTATATGTTCTCACAGCTGCTTTTTTTGAAAGCGGAATACCTGAGAATATTGTTTTGACTTTTTGTTCCAATACTTTCACATCAATATCACCAACAACGATTACTGCTTGCAAATCTGGTCTGTACCATTTTTTGTAATAGTTTCTAAGTTCTGCATATTTAAAATTATTGATGATGTTCAGATCGCCGATAACATCACGTTTACTGTATTTTGATCCTTTATACAAAACTTGGTCTGTCTGGCTTTTTAAACGGAAACCACTTGTTCTTCTGGTTCTCCATTCTTCCCTGATTACTCCTCTTTCCGCATCAATTTCCGCATCTGTTAAGGAAAGTGATCCGGACCAGTCATGCAAAACCCAAAGAGTAGAATCGATTAATGTCTCATTGGTTACGGGAACATTGCTAATGTTGTAAACGGTTTCGTCCTGAGCAGTATAAGCGTTGATATCTTTTCCAAAACTTACCCCGTTTTTTTCCAGCATTTTAATAATGCCTTTGCCTTTAAAATGTTCCGTTCCATTAAATGCCATGTGCTCCAGAAAATGTGCCAGTCCGTTTTGATTGTCATCTTCTAATATTGCCCCAACATTTTGAACAAAGTAAAAACTTGCTCGGTCTTTAGGTTCTTTGTTGTGTAAAATGTAGTACGTCAATCCGTTTTTAAGCTGGCCTGTTGTGACATTTTTATTAAGAGGGATTGTGGTTTTGAATTGAGAAAATGCACCGTGAAAAGACAGCAGCAGAATCCCAAATAGTATATTTTTTTTATTCATTTTTTTGTTTTTTATCCAATTGATGCCGTTAAAAAGTCAATTAGGGTATTTTTTTGATTGGGGGCAAAAAATAAATTAAATATGATTTCCAACGACACCAAAAGGAAGGTTTTTTATCTTCTGTTTCTTCTGATTAGAATAAATGCACCGCTTAATATAATCAATAAAGGAAACAGTCCGATGAAGACAATTTTACAGATAAAGACCTGATTGGCTGTTATCGTCAGCTTTTTATCAATGTTTTCCGGACGTGTCGTATCAATAGGAAATTGATAATTGCTAAACCAGCTGAAAATATCGGTTACGAACTGAAATGTTCCTGAACCGCCTCGGCCTAATTCGGCATTTCCCATAAAATCAGCATCACCAGCCACAATTATTTTTTGCAATTTTCCATTGATATTTCTAGTTAGTGCTGCAGCTAGAGGAATCGTTGTTACTGAAGGCTGTTTTTTCAGTTCTGGTGAAACTGATGTTATACCTGTCTGTGATTCCCAAGCTGGCTGATTGTTTGTTTTTAAAAGAGGAGTTACTTTAAAACCTTCATTTTTAATGGTTTTTATGCCGCAGCTTCCTAAAAACGGAATAGGATTATTATTCGGATTAGGGGTGAATTTAATTACATTGGGGTCAATATTTTTCTGAAATTCAGTTACTAAATAATCAGGAGAATTGGTTTCGCTTTCTTGAACTAATGCTTGTTTTGTAAAGGTAATTCCTAATTTATCCGTAATTGCAGCCAGTGTCGAATTTGTTTCTGGCTCTGCTAAAATCATTAGATTTTTTCCCTGATCAATGTACTTTGAAATACGGTCTATAGCTCCTTGGCTTAATTCTGTTTTTGGGTCTGCAATAATTAAAATATTGGTCTGATCCGGAATATTCTGTGCATTAATATCTACAGAAGAAACATCAAATCCCTGATTGATTAGAGAATATCTGAAGGTAATTTCGTTAAATCCTGTTTTGTAGTTTTTATCTCCTGTTTTGTCAACGCTGCGTTCCATGTTTCCAGTTGAAAAAACAATTTTTGGAGCAGGAACCACTAAACGTTTTAAGGCTGCAGAGATTTCTTTTTCCATCGGCATTTTAAACAGGTCATCATACATTCTTAAAAATGTTTTCTTTCCATTGTATTCTACCGTTCTTACTACGCGGTTTTGCTCTGGACCTAAGTCAATGATTTTTTTAATTTCTGCAGGCGAATATAACTTGTCGAGTTTGATGCCTTGTGTCTCGATCATTTTTTCGGCAAGCTGTTTGTCATTCAGTCCTGGGTTTTGGGCATATAATGCTGTATTTGTTGAAGTGTCATAGTAGTATACATATTCCATTTGAGTTTGGGGCAAAAAACGGGTATATTGTTCGAAGCTGGCAATATCCTGATTTTGAGAAGCAGGCATTGCCATAAAATAATATAAATCTAGTAGGTTTACATAGGTAGTTATCTTTACTGGTCCTTCAATTTTTTCAACGATTTCCAAACTGTTCTTGGTTAGCGTTCTGCTTTTGGTTCTGGACATATCTTTATAAAGTGTCAGAGGAGCTCTTGAGGTTACATATCCAAGCGATAATACAATAGTGATTAGCAAAGTATATTTTAAAACTCTTTTGGAAGTGGTTTGGGCATCTCTTCCAGTTTGTAATTTATAGATACTTAATACTATGAAAAGACTGCTTACCAATACAAAGTAAAATACATCTTTACTGATAATAAGGCCTTCCAGTATTTCGTTGGCACGGCCGGCGATAGAAAGGAAATAGGTTATGTCTTTTACAAACGCAATATCCTGCCATAATTTGCCAATAAAATTCAACCCTGCTAAAACAACTAGAGTACTAATGGCGGCAACGACCTGATATGAAGTAAGACAAGACATAAAAAGTCCAATGGCGGCGTAGGTGCAAACCAGTAAATACAATCCAATAAGACCTGATATAGCGAATTTTAAATCTAAATTATCGATAGAGAAATAAGCAATAATAACCTGTAATCCTAATATGGACACAAACAGGAAACAGTAAGCAGCAATGGCAAGATACTTTCCTAATACGATGTCTTTAATTTTTATGGGTGATGAAAGCAGCAGTTTTATAGAACCGCTGTTGATTTCACGGCTTATTAAACCCATTGTTAATAAGGGAACATACAGGTATAGGTAATTCTGCATTTCGGTATACAAACCGCTGAACCCTGAAAAAACAACTTGCGACAAATTATCCATACCATTCCCTAATTTCTGCGATTTTTCAAAACGCTCAATTAAGTCGAAGAATTTCCAGCTTGACTGGATCGAAAATATTACCAAAACCACCCATGCGACAGGGGAGTAAAACATAGTGTTAAGTTCTGTTTTAGCAATTCTAAATATTGTTTTCATTTGTTTGTTTTTTAAGAAGGATAGCGTTTTTAGAAGGTGCTTTTTTTGATAACTGAGCAAAAATTTCATCAAGTGATATTTTTTCGAATTGAATCTCACGTAATTTCCAATTGTTGGATACACTTAGGGAAATGATTTTTTCAGCAACTTCCTGCGTTCCGGTAAAAGTAATCTGTACTTTTTTAGAAGAAAGATATACAGCCTGCGTAACTTCAGGAATATCAGTTAAAGCATTAATTGCCGGAGGATTTTCAAAACTGGCTGTTAGTTTATCTGCTTCGATATAATTATTGAAAGCTTCCAGAGAATCTGCAAAAACCATGTGTCCGTTTTCAATCATTCTGATTTCCTGACAAGTAGCCTGAACTTCAGACAAAATGTGTGAAGAGAAAATAACCGCTTTATCTTTAGATATTTTTTTGATTAATTTTCTAACTTCTAAAATCTGGTTAGGATCCAATCCGTTGGTCGGTTCATCTAAAACTACCAGTTTAGGTTCATGAATAATTGCTTGCGCGATACCTACACGCTGACGGTATCCGCCAGAAAGATTTCGGATTAAACGGTTGCTGAAATGAGAAATTCCGCATTGTTCTTTGGCTTTCTCTAAAGCATCTTTTAAATCTTCTTTTTTAACATGACGCAATTCTGCGCAGTGAATTAAATATTCATTTACTGTTAAATCTAAGTGTAAAGGCGGTGTTTGTGGTAAAAAACCAATTAGCTTTTTAGCTTCTACAGGGTTTTCCTTCAGATTAATACCGTCAATAAATATATTACCATGAGTCTGGTTTAAAACGCCGCAAAGAATGTTCATTGTGGTTGATTTCCCTGCTCCGTTTGATCCTAATAAACCTAAGATTTTATTTTCTTTTATTTCAAAACTTATATTTTGTATTGCCCAATCCTTACTGTATTGATGCGACAAGTCCTCAACTCTTACAATTGTTGTTGTTTCCATAGTGTTTTATAAAATTGCAAGAACGTATTTTTACTAAAAATACATTCTTGCGTAATTTATTATTTAATATCCTTGATTTTGAGTTAAGAAAGGATTTGAACGTCTGGCCGATTCCGGGATTGGATATAGGCTGTCTGTAGAGGACCATATTTTTCCAGCTGTAGTACTAAGAACCTGGTCAATTTTTCCAGTTCTTTTTAAATCTAGCCATCTGTGTCCATTTTCTGCAAAAAGTTCGCGTTGTCTTTCCAGAGAAATTAAATCTAATAGTTGAGCAGGATCTGTTAAAGCAGTTGAAGGCAGTAAAGCTCTGTTTCGGATAACATTAATGTCCTGCTGAGCCCCAGTAATATCATTTAATTTTGCTCTGGCTTCGGCTCTAATTAAATAAAGTTCAGCCAATCGAAGTATAGTTGACCGTTCTACAGGGGTGGCAGTATAAGCATTTTTATATTTTATTGGAATTACATACGTCACTCCGCTTACTGTTGTTGTACCTGTCCATTTTGTTTTTCGATCATCACCAGTCTCAAAAAGGGTATTTCCATTTCTAAGCATGTAAGTACCAGTTGTTGTAAATAATACTGAACCTTCATAACTATAAGTAAAATTAAAATAAGGTATTTGTAAAATAGCTTCTTTATTATCTGCAATAAAAGGACTATTAGTACTTGAGAGACCGGTAATCATCTTGTAAGTTCCGGTTTCGTTGATTACAACAGTTGCGTTTGCTGATGCTTCGGTCCATTTTCCTAAATAAAGATTGACTCTTGCTAACAGGGCTTGAGCAGCCCATTTTGTTGCTCTGATACGTAGTGCCGTATAGTTATCATAATTTGCAGGAAGGTCAGCTGATGCCTCTTCTAAGTCCTTAATAATCTGATTGTAAACTTCAGCTTGCGTATTACGCGGCGCCAGTGCAGATATATCTTTATTTGTGCTTAGTACTAAAGGGATGTCGCCCCAAAGATTAGTCATATAAAAATAGTTATAGGCTCTTAAAAACTTAGCTTCAGCAATCCATTCCTTGCTTTTAGCAGGAGTGAGTGTCGTGCTTCCACTAATACCTTCAATAACGTTATTGGCATTAAAAATGGTTTTGTAGAATTCTGTCCACATCGTACTTATAGATGAATCAGTATCTATAATCTCATTGGTAGTATAAACGCTGCTAAGTAATGTCTTTGGTATGAATTCGTCTGAAGTTTGTCCAAGAACAATATTTAAAGAATTATAGTAGCTTATCTTTACCATACTTTGGTAAATTCCGTTAACAGCTGCTTCTGCTGTAGGTTCTGAAGCATATACGGTTTGGGCAGATAATTGCTCTGAAGGAACATCAACTTCTAGTAAATTATCGCAGCTCGTTAATCCTATCAAAAGAAAAAACGAAAATATATAAGTGTGTTTTATAAAATTATTTTTCATGTTTTTAGGTTTAAAAGGTTAACTGAGTTCCAAAAGTTATGGTACGCATTGGAGGTAAAACTAAACCTGGAGATTCAGGATCAAATCCTTTATATTTAGTGAAGGTTACTAAATTTTGCCCTTGCAGGGATACACGCAGATTTTTAATTACTTTTTGCATGTTTTGATCTAAAGGAATGATATAAGAAGCACTTACGTTTTTAAGTTTGATGTAAGATGCATCTACTATAGTAGCATCTGAACCTAAGTAATTAAGATAGCTAGGCAGGTAATTAGAACTTAAGGTATTTCCCTGGGCTATATAATCATTGTATTCATCAGTCTGAAAATTAGCCAAACCATACGGATAACCGGGCTGTATTCCTATTGAAGTCATTAAAGTTCTTCCGGTTTGTTTTACAAATTGGAATAGAAAATCAAAAGAAAATGATTTATAACTGATTGAATTTGATATTCCTCCGTAATATTTTGGGGTTGTTGCTCCTAAATATTGTCTGTCTCCCGCACCGGTAGCCGCTAGTCCTGTACTAATTTTTCCATCTCCATTAGCATCTTCAAATTGAGGAATTCCATTTTGTATACCAGTATACTTGTATATATACATACTGTTTAATGGTTTTCCAGCAACATATTGGCTATAATAAGAAGTATATTCTATGCCTGGAAATGCTAGTAACTTATTGGAATTGGTTGAAATATTAAATGAGCTGCTCCAATTTAGGTTTTTAGTATTAACATTGTTTGTAGTAAGCGTAAATTCCCATCCTTTATTTTCAACTTTTGCTCCCATATTTTCAGCGTAAGAAGTAAATCCAGACTGAGCACTTATTGGGTAGCCAACTAATTGATTGCCGGTTATATTTCTGTAGAAAGCTGCGGTAAATGAAATTTTATCGTCTAAGAAATTTAAATCCACTGCCGTCTCAAATTTTTTCGACACTTGCCATTGATAATTAGGATTCGCTAGTCTTGTCGCTGACAAAGAAGCATTACCGTTTCCATAGGTGGCAGCACTAAAGGTATCTAAAAATCCATAATTGAGAGTACCATCACTGCCCACTTCTCCATAACTGGTACGAAGTTTACCAAAGCTTAACCATGTATCCTTTTTTATGAAATCTTCTTCAGAAAATACCCAGGCGGCAGCTACAGAACCAAAATTTCCGTACTTATTATTAGGTCCAAACTTTGAAGAACCATCTCTTCTAAAATTTGCATTCAAAATATATTTACTTGCTATGTTATAATTCAAGCGGCTAAACATTGATACATATTTATATTCTAAAGAACCATTATTAGAAGTTACTGTTGCAGCTGTACCCGTAAACCCGATAAGATTATCAGAACTATAACCAGATGTGGATACATATGAAGGCATTTCTGATTTACTGTCTTGGTATGACATCCCAGCCAAAGCAGTCAGGTTTCCTTTCCATAAAGAAGTTACATAATTCAATTGTGGGTCGATAGTAAAATTACTGGCATTATTGTTCGAAACTGTATAAGAACGTAAGGTGTTAAGGCTGAGTTTATTCAGGTTGTAATAAGCATAATTACTTGCAGTAGCTGGCAATGTCTGTTTTGAAAGCATTTCGGTAAAACCATATCCAAAATCTGTTTTAAAAGACAATCCTTTTGCTATTTTGTAATTAATATTAAAACTGGTAATTAAATTACTTCCTTTGTCTTCTACCCTTTTACCTAAAGCTGCTAATGGATTAATGTCACTAAAATAAGTAGCAGCCCAGTAAAAAGTGCCGTCTGCATTATAAATGGGGTGATTTGGTGCAGTTGTAATAGCATAATTAGTAATGTCGAAAAAAGGAAGCTTGTTTTTATCAGTAGCAAACATAACTGTAGCTTCTAATTTTAATTTTTTATTTAGAGTAGTATGATTAATATTAAAGTTGGTAGAGAATTTGTTGTATCCAAAATCATTCGGTAAAACAGTAGTTTCTTTATGATAAGCACCGCTTAACAGAAAGTTAGTTGTTTCATTTCCCCCTTTTAAACTTGCAGAGAAATCATTAAAATTAGCAGTTCCTCCTATTAACTCATCTTGCCAGTTTATCTGAGCATTTGGATCCCAATCTGTCAAAGCAATACCCGTACTGGAATTACTTGGATTCGCTTTAGCATTTGTCAAAGCTGTTTGCAGCATATTACGATAAGCAGCTGTATCTAATGTTTTTACTCTATTAGCTACTTCTGAAATTCCAGAATTAGTATTGATGGTAAATTCTGTCTTGCCTGATGATCCTTTTTTGGTAGTGATGAGCACTACACCATTTGCACCTCTTGAACCATAGATTGCTGTTGCATCAGCGTCTTTAAGGATTTCGATACTTGCAATATCATTTGGATTCAGGATGTTTAATGGACTGGTATTTTTTTGAGCACCTTTAATGACATAATTTTTTATCTCTTGTGCCTGCCCCTTAAGATCACTTCCAATATATGGAATACCATCAATTATATAAAGAGGTATGTTGTAATCGTCAACTGAGTTTCTCCCACGGATACTAATATTGATATCACTGCCGGCATAACCAGAAGTTTGTGTTACAAATACTCCAGGAGCTCTTCCTTGCAAGGTTTGGAGGATATTTGTAACTGGTTGTTTTTTAATATCTTCTGAGGTTATCTTTACTACGGAACCTGTTGAAGATCTCTTAGTGGTAGTACCATAACCTATAACTACAACTTCATCTAATTTGGATAAATCGGATGTCATTTTAATTGTGAGCTTTGTTTGGTCTTCAATTGCAATTTCACGTGTTTTGTATCCTACGTACGACACTTTTATGGTAACCTTTCCATCTGGAATTTCAAATGAAAATTGTCCGTCGTAGTCACTTATTTCAACAAGATTGGTACCAGGAATGGAAAGTGTAACTCCCGATAGAGGCATTCCGGCTTGATCGGTTATTATCCCTGTTAAGATTCGATTTACTTTTGCTGGTTTACTTTCGTTTTCTTTTTTGTAAATGACTATACTTTTATCTACTTGTTTATAGACTAAATTGCTGCCTTGAAAAACAGTATTCAAAATATCACTGACACTTCTGGAGCCTCTTGGTGTTGTTACTTTTGGAAAATCTTTTATAGTTTGTGGCTGATAAGCAAAAAGTAATCCTGTTTTACTTTCTATTTTTTTAAATAAAGTTTTAATATCTTGATTATGAAGTTCGATATCAACAGATATAGATTCTAAGTTCTGACCGTTCATTTCGGTTGCAAGGATCATATGAGTACCGCAGGTCAGTAAGAAAATGTGGAAGAGGCTGATTCGCATGATCATAATTGTTTTTTTTGATAAATGAAATAAAGAGGATTTCTTTTCCTTATCAAACATGGTTGTTTTACAGCGTAATTTCATAAATTTGCTTGTTTTTTAATGGTTACTGGATTAATTGTTAAAAATCTCGGCCATCTGGTGTAGGAGCTGGATGGCTTTTTTAATTTAGTCTTCGTTAATTGTTTCTGTTTTTTAAAGGTTAATATTTAATTTTAAAAGCGTTCTAAGTAGGAGGTTAGTCAGCTTTTTTTCTCTTCTGTTTTTTATTCGCAGCCTTTTCCGTCCATAATAATGGAACCATTTTTATTGTAATGATATTCTGTTTCTATAACACTGCAGATTACTTTTAAAACATGATCTAAATTTTCTTCGTTCAAGAAACTCGCTGTAATTCGGCAGTTCTTAATTTTTTCATTCTGAATTAAAATCGAAACTTTATATTTTTGAGAAATTAAAGAAATCGCTTCGGTCATGTTTATATCATCCAGAATCAGGTAATTACTTTTCCATTCAGTTACAGCTGCAGCATTAATATTATTCTGCTCAAAATTAAAAGTCCTTTTGTTAACTTTAATCTGCTGATTAGGAGTAATCACACCATATATTTTTTTTGTATCTCCTACCTGAACTTTACCACGGGTTACTGTAACTTCAATATTATCAGAAGAATTTTTTGCATTAATATTAAAAGCAGTTCCTAAAACCTTAGTTTGAATTTTGCCTGTATGTACAATAAAAGGTTTCTCTTTGTTGTGTTTAATATCAAAAAAAGCTTCTCCAGTCAGCGTAACTTCACGAGTTTTGCTATTAAAAGAATTCTGATCGTATTTTAAACTACTGTTGTCATTCAGCAAAACTGTACTGCCATCAGGAAGATGAACCAATTGTTTACCCCTAAAATCAATTAACGTATTTTCTACGATTGCAGCAGGTTTGATTTCAGGAGCAGAAATTGAAGTTTTTTGTTTGAAAAAAAATGAATTTCCCACAGCGATAAGTAAAACGATACTGGCAGCGGCAAATAGAGATCGTAATATTGTTCTTCTTCTTCTGCCCGGATTCAATTTCACAACTTTAGATTCGCTTTCCGGTTTAGATAAGATATAGTTAAGGATATCATCTCCTTGCATTTTATCCATTACTTCTGTAACATAATCTCTTTTCAGCATATCATGAATTTTTTCTTTCAGAAAATCATCATGCGTGCCCCGCTGAATTATTTCCATCATTTGCAGTTGCTCTGCATCAGATAGGTTATTCTGCAGATAGCCTTCAAATAACTCTTCGAAATTTTTTTGCTGCATTTGTTTCGTTAATTAAATTAGTACTTGTTCGTAAATTATGTTTTTTTTTTTTTTAAGTCCTTCCAATTTTAGAGGGGCAGGCATGTTTTTAATGCCCCTTTTATATAAAGACCATTAAAAAAGAGGGGGGGAGTAGTGAGAAGTGAAAAAAATGCAGAAAAAAATGTAAAAAACAACCAATAGGGCTTTTTTGAAAGAAAAAACTTTAGACTATATTTTGAAAAATAAAGGGATTGTCATGAATATATTCATGTACGGAGAAATTTTAAGACGTACAAATTTCAGAGCCTGAGCCATGTGTTTTTTTACCGTCTCTGTTGAGATTCCCAAATGTTCACCAATTTTTTGATGACTTAATCCGTCCCATTTAGCCATTTTATAGACTTTTTGCTGCTGTGGAGGAAGCTGTTCTACAATCTGATTTAAGATCGTATTGTATTGTTCGTCTTTAATATTATTATCAGTATCGATAAAACTATTTTCGTTTGGATTGATTTCAGCAATCATATTTGCTTCTCTGGCAATTTTTTTAATAGAATTAAATAAATGATTGCGAGAAATTATATAGATATAATTTTCGAAATTGTTTATTTCGGTTAAATTTTTGCGGTTCTGCCAGATTTTCAAGAAGATATCCTGAACAGCTTCTTCCGATTGTACTTTTGATTTTGTGATTCTAAAAGCAGTCGAGTACACAATATTTTTGTATTGATTGTAAATATTTGTAAAAGCAAGTTCACTTCCTTGAGATAATTCAAGAAGAATTTTATTCTCGTCAATATTTGAATTTTGAGCCATTTTTTTAATTAAAATCAATACAGCAATATTATTTATTTTTTTTTAAACGAAGATTATTTATCTAGAATACCTCTTTAGAAATATTAATTTAATAGTTTATGAATAAAATATTAAATTATTGTAAAAATTAAGCACCTTATTTTGTGTAACATTTAATGACGGGTTGTAATGGTATTTATAATAGTGTAGGTTAAGTCTTGTTTTTGTTGAGAATTGAGCAGAATATAATAAAAAAAGCATTTTTTTATTGAAGAATATTTATAAAAAGTATAGATTTGTTTCTTTTTCAAGTCCTTCTTTTTTTTAAGAAAATTATCCTAATTTTTAATTTGATTTAATTATGAAAAAGAAGTTATTTATATTATTTAGTTTCTATTGCATTGCAGTTTTTTCGCAGGCAGTAAAAAAACCTTTAGTTTCGTCAATTTCTGTACAAGATCTTAAAACAGATATGTACGAAATGGCTGGAGATCACTTCAATGGACGTGAAGCAGGTACCTTGGACGAATTAAAAGTGTCTGTGTGGCTTGCAGAAAAAGCAAAACAATCTGGAATGTCGCCTGCAGGAGACGATGGAACTTTTTTTCAGTTTTTCGATTTGTACAGACATCAGGTTACCAATTACACCAAGTTTAGAATTGGGCAAAAAGAATTTAAGTTATGGAGCGAAGTCTTGATTGCCGAAACAACAGCCAGCAAAGTTGAGGCTCCATTACTTTATTTAGGAAAAATTTCTGCAGAAGAAATTAGAAAAGTTGATGTAAAAGGAAAAGCGGTCGTTTTAATAGCTTCGAAAGATGGAATTTCGGATGATATTTCACTTTTCGAACGACGTTATCCAGGATTTGTTAAACAGAAATATTATGAAGATTTAGCGTATAGAGGAGCAGCCGCTTTAATTATTATTGCAGATGAATTGGGTGAAAAATCGTGGACGCAGGTTGAACCGCAAATGAAACGCGGCATTTACGGAATCGAAGGCTACCGCGATAAAATACCGGTACCTTCCAGAATGCCTGCTTTTTGGGTTCATAATGATCAGATAGAATTTTTTAAAAATACAAACGATCATTTATCAGCCGAAGTAATTTCAGAAACATATAAGTATCCTTCTGTAAATGTTGTTGGAAAAGTTGAAGGTAAAGATACTGTATTAAAAAAGGAGTTTGTTCTTTTCAGTGGACACCAAGATCATGACGGTGTGCGGCAAAAATACGGTCAAGACTCCATTTACAATGGAGCAGATGATAATGCAAGTACCTGTGTTGCTATGCTGGCTATTGCGCGGGCATTCAAAAAGCAGCCAGCCAAAAGATCTGCTTTATTTGTATTTCACGGTTCCGAAGAGCGCGGATTATTAGGTTCAAGCTGGTATGCATCACATCCTACAGTTCCTGAAAAAGATATTATTGCCGTATTGAATGGTGATATGATTGGAAGAAATGATATCAATCAGGCAGCACTTTTAGGCTCCACGGATCCTCATCAAAATTCTCCTGATTTGGTAAATGCTGCAAAAAAAGCAAATGATGAAGGACCTAAATTTGAACTCGATAAACTTTGGGACAGACCGGAACATCCTGAGTTTTTTTACTTTAGATCCGATCATATTCCTTATGCTCAAAAAGGAATACCAGCAGTTTTTTTTACCAGTGTACTTCATAGTCAATATCATACACCAATGGACGAATCTGAAAATATAGATTTTGCAAAACTGTATAAAATGACTGATTGGATTTACCGAACAGGATGGATTTTATCTAATAATCCCGAAAGGCCTAAATTTTTGTCAGCTAAAAAATCAAAATAGTTGATTTTACCGAAATTTCAGTTTCGAAATGTACCATAAAGAGGGGAGAGGATAAAGCCTGATATGTAAAGGCTAGGGCTGAATACTGACTTATTTATTTACCAAGGCATTTGCTTTTGAAAAATAAGAGCCTGTTTAAATTTTATTTTTGAGATTTATTATTAGATGATTTTTGAGTGAAATTAGGCAGATTTTTATAAAATAGCAGAGCTATTGTATAAAAATTTAACGAAGTTGTAGCCAAAAATAGTCATAAGAGAGCCAATAAATAAAACTTAAACAGGCTCTAAATAGTGATTTGTCATTTTGCAAAACAGTTAAATTAGCCACGGATTCCACGGATAAAACAGACTAGAATGGATTTTTTAATAAATCCGTTAAATCCGTGTTGTCTGTGTGCTGTTTTTTTATACTTTGGGTATATTGAATTTAAAAATTTTTAAAAGCGAATATTCCATTTATTGGTCAGCGTTTGAGAGTTTTGTTGATTTTAAAACAAAACGAAAAAACAGGAATTTCTAAACGTGAGGCTGCTAAATTAGCTATGGTCGATCCAAACAGCGTTCATAAATGGAGAACATTATTATGGATTTGTACGATAAAAAAAATATATGTTGGAGTTTAAGCGATGGAATGAGTACAGATGACCCGAGCGATAGCGAACAGGCGAAGTAAACCACACTTGGAGCTTGGAAATTGGCTGTTAAAAATTGAAATATTGAGCAAGATTTAATTTTCCATTCTGACAGAGGTGTCCAATATGCCAGCAAAAAGTTTGTAAATGTTCTTGAATCCTATAAAAAAATAACCCGAAGTATGAGCCGAAAAGGAAATTGTTGGGATAATGCGGTAGCGGAGAGCTTCTTTAAATCCTTAAAAACTGAATTGATTTATGGAAACAAACTCATTTCTAAAGAACAAATGAAACTAGAAGTCTTTGAATATATTGAGATTTAGTACAACAGAAAAAGAAGACATTCAGCTTTGAATTATGCAACTATTGAAGAATTTAACAATCAAATTAATTATAAAAATGTAACTTAATTTAATGTACAGTTTTTGTTAGCATATCCAGATATTTTATAAATAGTAAACTCATACTCGACATTTTAAACAAAGTAAAATGACATTTTAAACAAAGTCGAAAGAGTAATGCCTATCTAATTTTGCACTATAACTTTTAAATAGTAACAAAATGATACAGAACAATTATCAAGGAGCATTACAAAATTCAATTAATTCAGGATTTAACTCAAAATCAACAGCAAAAGATGTAATCAATGGAATTGACCTTACAGGCAAAATTGCGATCGTAACAGGTGGGCATACCGGAATCGGTTTAGAAACGACCAAAACACTTGCATCAGCTGGAGCAATTGTTATTGTACCAGCAAGAGATACTCAAAAGGCAAAGAAAAATCTGCAAGGTATAGCAAATGTAGAATTAGAATCAATGGATTTAATGGATCCTGAATCAATTGATGCCTTTGCTGAAAAGTTCCTTACATCAGGAAGACCACTTCATTTGCTTATTAACAATGCGGGTATTATGTGGGTACCATTGCGTAGAGATATTCGTGGCTGCGAATCACAATTAGTAACTAATTATCTTGGGCAGTTTCAGTTAACTGCAAAATTATGGTCTGCTCTAAAAAATGCCAATGGAGCAAGAGTGGTAAATGTATCTTCTCTCGGACACCAAATGGCACCATTTAACTTTGATGATCCTAACTTTCTTCAACGTAAATACGAAACCTTGCAGGCTTATGGGCAATCAAAAACTGCAAGTAATTTATTTTCAATTGAATTAGACAATCGTGGAAAAGAGTTTAATGTAAGAACCTATTCCTTGCATCCAGGCTCTATTGGAGGAACAGAACTAGCTAGAGAAGCATCAATAGAAATGTTTCAAAAAATGGGTTTCTTGGATGCGGATGGTAACATTCTACCTGAAATTGCAGCAAATCTAAAAACAATTCCTCAAGGTGCAGCCACTACTGTTTGGTGTGCTACAAGTCCAAAACTTGAAAATATTGGTGGTGTTTATTGTGAAGATGCTGACATTGCTCCATTAGTCAATAATGAAAGTATTGGGATATCAGGAGTAGAACTTTATTCGTTAGATAAATTGAATGCTAAAAAACTATGGAATTTGAGCGAAGAAATGACGGGTGTAGTGTTTCAAATTTAAAATCGATCACCATAAATGATAGAACAGCTGATTCTAATAAAAATTTAGAGTTAGTTGTTCTTTTAAATAATAACAGTTTGACATTTTAAACAATATTCGGCATTTTTTATCTTTGTCTCATAAGGTCTTTCTCAAAAAGACGAATTTAATCAATCGTAGTTATGGAATATCAGGCAAAATATATAACATCAAACATTAAGCTATCCAGTTATGACGATAAACTCTTCAAATCTGACTTGATGTTTGATGACCACATGCTGATTTGGTTTATTTCTGGTGAAACGAAAATAATACAGGCAGACACCACATACTTTTTCAAAACAGGCGATATTTTTTTGATTCCCAGAAATCAAATGGCTACAATAATTAATTATCCTAAAAACGGACAACCTCATAAAACAGTTGTTATGCACTTATCTACAGAACGATTAAAGAAGTTCTATGAAAAAATTGATGTTCGTAACAAAAGTATTCCTGAACAAAAAATATACAGTTTTGATCATCATCCTTTATTAGAAAGCTGTATGTCATCTTTGATCCCTTATTTTGAATTAGAAGGAGAATTTCCAGAAAACATAGCATCATTAAAAATTACAGAAGCCATTAGCATCTTGAGAGAAATTGACAAAAATATTGATACTGTATTAGCAAACTTTGATGAACCTGGTAAAGTCGACCTAATAAATTTTATGGAACGTAATTTTATGTTCAATATGTCAATGGAAAAATTTGGATATATGACTGGTCGAAGTTTATCCACATTCAATAGAGATTTTAAAAAGCATTTTAATACAACACCTCAAAAATGGTTGACTAAAAAAAGACTTGAGTTGGCTTACTATCAATTAACTGATAAAAAGAAAAAACCAACTGAAGTTTATCTGGAAGTTGGTTTTGAAGATTTATCTCATTTTTCATTTGCATTTAAAAATCAATATGGCAGGCCTCCAACACAACTGTATACTAATAATAACTTGTAAATTTTCACATAGCCACATAGCCCGACATACTTTTGGAACGACTGTAACACTTACAAATGGCGTTCCTATCGAAAGTGTGAGCAAAATGCCGGGGCATAAAAAACAGCATTATACTAAAGTTTTGGATAAGAAAGTAAGTGAAGATATGCAGATTCTGAAGGATAAATTTCTTTCAATGTATTATCTGTCAAATGAACCCAAAACAATTAGCAATTAATATCTTTATTAAAAAATTAATATCTAATTTTACTCAAATTAAATTCTTTATTCTTTTGAAAAATGTATTAATAATTGATGATGAAGACAAGTTACGGGGTTTACTATCAAGAATTGTAACATCAGAAGGATTTAATGTAGTTGAAGCTGCTGATTTAAAATCAGGATTCAAGAAGTTAGAGCAGAATGATATTGATGTAGTGCTTTGCGATGTACTGCTTCCTGATGGTAATGGTGTAGATTTTCTTCAAAAAATCAAAGCTGGTTTTCCGCTTACAGAAGTGATTTTACTGACTGCTTATGGCAAAATTTCCGATGGAGTCCAGGCAATGAAAAATGGTGCTTTCGATTATATTGTAAAAGGTGACGATAACGATAAAATTATTCCTCTTTTATACCGGGCAATAGAAAAAGTTCAGCTTCAAAAAAAAGTAAAACTGTTAGAAAAAAGAATTTCGGATAAATATTCTTTTGATCTCATTATTGGCAAATCCAAAGGGATTGAGCAAGTTATTGATTTGGCTAAAAAAGTAGCAAAAACAAATTCAACTATACTTTTGACTGGCGAGACTGGAACAGGAAAAGAAGTTTTTGCACAAGCTATTCACGAAAATAGCCACTCTGCTGGAAAATCATTCGTAGCATTAAATTGCAGTACTTTTAGCAAAGAAATTTTAGAAAGTGAACTCTTCGGACACAAACAAGGAGCTTTTACTGGAGCTTTAAAAGACAAAAAAGGTTTTATTGAAGAAGCAAATGGCGGTACTCTTTTTTTGGACGAAATAGGAGAGATGCCGTTAGAATTACAAGCAAAACTGCTGCGGGTTTTGGAGACGAACGAATACATCCAAATTGGAGATACAATGCCTAAAAAATCCAATTTTCGACTAATAGCAGCTACTAATCGGGATTTAAAATTAGAAAGTGAAGAACATCGTTTTCGATCTGATTTGTATTATAGATTGAATATTTTCGAAATAAATATTCCGCCTTTAAGAGAACGAACAAAGGACATTCCATTATTAACTTATTTTTTCGTTGACAAATTCTCTAATTCGATCAATAAAAAAGCGTTAAAAATTGATGATGATTTTCTTCATAAATTAGAAACCTATCACTGGCCAGGGAATATTCGGGAGCTTAAAAATGTAATTGAAAGAGCGGTTATTTTAAGTAATTCGGATGTTTTAACTTCGGATGCACTGCCTTATGAACTACAGCATCAGTCAGATAAATCGAATAAAACACTTTCGGCATTTTCGATGCAAAGTATAGAAAAACTGCACATTCAAAAAGTTTTGAACTACACCAAAGGAAATAAAGCTGAAACCGCACGTTTACTTGAAATAGGCGTTGCAACACTCTACCGAAAATTAGACGAATACAATATTCAATAATATAATCTTACCATTTTGAGAAAAGCCTATCATTTTGATAGGCTTTTTTTATGCCTTTTTTTGGTACAAACACAACAATGCCTTAAAAAATAAGAGTTTACGATTTTTTATTTTTTATGGAACACATTTTGGCATAAGCGATGAAGAACATAAAAATCATTCTTATGAAAAATCAAGTTAATACTATTTACAAACAGGCAGAACGCTTTGCCGAAATCACAAAAAAGGCAATCATTACTGGGAATATTAATCGGGCAAAAAAATGTTTAGCTGTTGCTGAACAATTATTCAAAACAGGCAGCAATGATACCAAGATTGCCATTACTAATGTATATCTCTTATCAATAGCCACTTTTATGGAAATGAAACATTGCAGAATTTCCAATCTGTTTCCAAAATCATTACAGGATGAGTATATCAGACAAATCCATATTGCAAAAATGTAAATCTAACCTCAATTTTCACACTATGTTAATCACTATCCTTTTACTCGCATTAGCAGTTTTGCTCTTTGCAATTTGTTTTAAATCTGTCGATTTTTTTGAAAAAATATAAATTATGACCACACTATTTATTATCGCACTTATCGTTTTTGGCTATTTGGTTTATGTTTTAATCAAACCCGAAAAATTTTAACTAACTCTATAAAATTAGATTATGAACACAGAATTATTTGGCGTCATCAGTATTTTTATCATTTCTATAATTTTGGCTATTCCAATAGGAAAATATATTGCCAAAGTTTATTTGGGAGATAAAACACTTTTTGACCCCATTTTCAATCCAATTGAAAAATTAATTTTTAAAATCAGTGGTATCAATTCCACCGAAGAAATGAACTGGAAACAACACCTGAAAGCACTTTTGAGTGTCAATATGGCTTGGTTCTTTCTTTGCTTTTTTGTCTTGTTGTTTCAAGGTTCAATGCCTTTAAATCCGGATAATATTCCGTCAATGTCACCCGATTTGGCTTTTAACACAGCCATTTCATTTGTAGTTAACTGCAATTTACAGCATTATTCTGGCGAAAGTGGACTTTCCTATTTAGGTCAGTTGATGTTGATGTTCCTGCAATTCGTTTCGGCCGCTACAGGGATGGCTGCGGCAGCCATGGTTTTTATAGCGATGCGAGAAAGAACCACCGATAAATTAGGTAATTTTTACAATTTTTTCGTAAAAAGCTGTACTCGTATTTTATTGCCCCTTTCTGCTATTGTAGCAGTCGCATTATTATTTAGCGGAACTCCAATGACGTTTAAAGGGAAAGATAAAATTGTCACTTTGCAGGGCGATACTGTCGAAGTTTCCCGTGGTCCAGCGGCGGCATTTATTGGAATTAAACATATTGGTACAAATGGAGGTGGTTTTTTTGGAGTCAATTCAGCTCATCCATTAGAAAATCCTACTTATTTGACCAATGCAATTGAATTGGCTGCACAATTAATTATTCCTTTTGCAATGATTTTTGCTTTAGGCTTTTATCTAAAGAAAAGAAAATTTGCCTACATTATTTTTGGAGTAATGACCCTAGGTTTTTTACTATTGGTCATTCCAACTGTTATAACCGAATTGAATGGAAATCCAGCTATCGAAAAAATGGGAATTGCTCAGACAACTGGTGCTATGGAAGGTAAGGAAGTTCGTTTTGGTCCAGCTATTTCGGGATTTTGGAGTATTGCTACAACAGTAATTTCGACAGGTTCGGTAAACAGTATGCATGATAGTTCAATGCCTATGTCAGGAGCGATGCAATTATTGGCTATGATGGTCAATGCATTTTACGGTGGCTGCGGTGTCGGATGGCTGAACTTTTACATTTTTATCATTTTGGCGGTATTCATCTCGGGTTTAATGGTAGGTCGAACACCTGAATTTTTAGGAAAGAAAATTGAAGCCCGTGAAGTCAAGATTGCCGCTTTTATTGCTATTCTTCATCCCTTATTGATATTATCTGGAACTGCTTTGGCTTCTTATTTTGCTGCTAATGATACAGCGATGGGCTATTGGTTCAGCGGCAATGCAACTGGCTGGCTGAATAATCCTGGCAGTCACGGATTCTCTGAAATGTTATATGAATACACATCAAGTGCGGCCAACAACGGATCTGGTTTTGAAGGCTTGGGTGACAACAATCCGTTTTGGAATATTACAACTGGAATTGTGCTGCTTTTGAGCCGATTCATACCAATCATTGGACCCATTGCAATTGCAGGCATATTAGCCAATAAAAAATATATTCCAGAAAGTGCAGGAACTTTAAAAACAGATACAACTATTTTCGGAATTATGGTTTTTGCTGTAATTGCAATAATAGCTGCACTATCTTTCTTTCCTGCTCTGGCTTTAGGTCCATTAGCAGAATATTTTTCATTAAAATAATTAATCAAGATGACTAAAAATAAATCCAATTCATTATTTGAAAGTAAGCAGGTAAAAGAAGCTTTAGTGCAATCTTTTGTAAAGCTTAATCCTAAAGTAATGTTCAAAAATCCAGTAATGTTTACCGTTGAAATCGGAACTGCTATTATGTTTGTTATGTGCATTGCTATTTTATTTGGCGCACAGGATCAAGGCAGTTTTACGTATAATTTTATTGTATTCTTAATCTTATTAGCTACTCTTTTGTTTGCTAATTTTGCAGAAGCCATTGCAGAAGCAAGAGGAAAAGCACAAGCTGATAGTTTAAGAAAAACCCGTGAAGAAACACCAGCAAAAAAAGTTTTAGAATTAGGCAAAATCTATTCTGATGAAACTGTAATGGTTTCTTCCTCTCAATTGAAAAAAGATGATATGTTTTTCTGTGAAGCAGGTGATGTTATTCCCACAGACGGAGAAATTATTGAAGGGATAGCAACTATTGACGAAAGCGCCATTACGGGAGAGAGCGCACCCGTTATTCGTGAAGCAGGAGGCGATAAAAGTTCTGTAACTGGCGGAACTAAAGTTTTAACCGATAGAATAACTGTTAGAGTTACTACAGAGCCCGGTGAATCATTTTTAGATAAAATGATAGCTTTGGTCGAAGGTGCTTCTCGTCAAAAAACACCAAATGAAATTGCATTGACCATTTTATTAGCAGCCTTCACCTTAATCTTTGTGATTGTATGTGTTACGCTAAAACCTTTTGCTGATTATGCTAATGCACCAATCACAATTGCTGCTTTTATTTCACTTTTTGTTTGTTTGATTCCAACAACTATCGGAGGTTTATTATCTGCTATCGGAATTGCGGGAATGGACAGGGCTTTGCGTGCCAATGTTATTACAAAATCGGGAAAAGCGGTTGAAACTGCAGGAGATATTGACGTTTTATTATTAGATAAAACAGGAACCATAACCATTGGAAACAGAAAAGCAACTAATTTTTACCCAGCGAAAGGCATTTCTCAAGAAGATTTTATCCAGTCCTGTGTATTAAGTTCTTTAGCTGATAATACTCCTGAAGGGAAAAGTATTATCGAATTAGCTGGCAAAGAAACAGCAAAAAAATCATCAATTGAAGGTGCAGTTTTAATCAAATTTACGGCCGAAACCAGAACCAGTGGTGTAATTTTAAAAGATGGAACCAACATTAGAAAAGGAGCTCAGGATGCTGCCAAAAATATTGTACAGCAAGCTGGAAATCCATTTCCGGAAGATATTGAAAAAAAAGTAATTGATATTTCTTCTAATGGAGGAACTCCATTGGTTGTAATTAAAAACAATCAAGTACAAGGCGTTATAGAACTTCAGGATATTATAAAAACTGGAATGAAAGAACGTTTTGAACGATTAAGAAAAATGGGGGTTAAAACAGTTATGGTAACGGGAGACAATCCTTTGACTGCGAAATTCATTGCAGAAAAAGCTGGTGTAGATGATTTTATTGCCGAAGCTAAACCTGAAGATAAAATGAACTACATCAAAAACGAGCAGCAAAATGGTAAACTCGTGGCAATGATGGGTGACGGTACTAATGATGCACCAGCTCTTGCTCAAGCCAATGTTGGTGTAGCAATGAACAGTGGAACACAAGCAGCAAAAGAAGCTGGAAATATGGTCGATTTGGATAATGATCCAACCAAATTAATTGAAATTATTGAAATTGGAAAACAGCTGTTAATGACTCGCGGAACACTCACCACTTTTTCTATTGCGAATGACGTTGCCAAGTATTTTGCCATTGTTCCAGCACTTTTCATAGCTGCAATTCCAGCTTTACAGGGTTTGAATATTATGAATTTACACAGCCCTGAAAGCGCTATTTTATCAGCGGTAATTTTCAATGCGATTATTATTCCAATATTGATTCCATTGGCTTTAAGAGGAGTTGATTATAAGCCAATCGGGGCAAGTGCTATTTTGAAAAGAAATCTTTTGATATATGGACTTGGCGGTTTGATTATTCCGTTTATCGGAATCAAATTAATCGATTTGGTTGTGGCTGTATTTGTCTAATCCTCACCCCAGCTCTCTCCAGAGGAGAGGGAGACGGAACGGAATTGCATATCTAATTATAAAATAATGATTAACAACTGATCCTTCTGCAAAAACTCCCCTCTCTTTTGGAGAGGGGTTGGGGGTGAGGAAACAATAAAAAACAAAAAAAATGAAAAATATATTTTCAATATTAAAATTGACCTTGGTACTGGTTGTTTTGTTTGCCGTTATTTATCCTTTGGCAATATATGGAATTGCCAAATTTGCTCCAAATCAAGGTAAAGGCGAAACTATTTCGGTTAACGGAAAAGTGGTTGGTTATCAAAAAATTGGACAAAAATTTGATAAATCGAATTATTTCTGGGGAAGACCTTCGGCAGTTGATTACAATGCTGCAGGAAGTGCCGGAAGTAATAAAGGTCCAAGTAATGCTGATTATTTGGCTTTGGTTCAAAAAAGAATTGATACCTTTTTATTGGTACATCCTTATTTGAAAAAATCAGAGATCCCATCGGATATGGTTACTGCTTCAGGAAGTGGACTGGATCCAAATATTTCTCCGCAAGGTGCATTGATTCAGGTAAAACGTATTGCCAAGGAAAGAAAATTATCAGAAGATAAAGTAAAAGCTTTGGTCGAAAGTAAAATTAATACACCAACAGTTATGGGAACAGCAACTGTAAATGTATTGGAATTGAATGTGGCTTTGGATGAGTTACACTGAGAAAGGTGCTGTGGTTCTAAGTTGTTCCTAATAGGCTTTATATCCTAACAGGTTTTCAAAACCTGTTAGGTATTTATAAGCTTTCTTTTGACCATAAAGAAACCCACAAGTTTTTTCATATTTCTTTCGTTGGGATGACAAAACTGTGTAAAAATCTAATTAAAACCTGTTAGGATACTAATCATCTTTTTACCTTGAAAGTCCTAGCCCCGATAGTAGTCTACCGTGTGGACACAAATACAATTTCGTTATTTTTATCACTAAATAAAGATATAATATGCGAAGATATTTTACAGACATTGATGATTCTCGACTATTAAAAAGGAGTAATTTAATATTAGATAGTTTATTTCATAATTGTGTTCATTCGATACGTCAGCTTACACAAAGCGATTCAGAATGTAAAGCAGTTTATCGTTTCTTGCAGAACAAAAGAGTTTCAGAATCGAAATTAATTAAAAACATGTCAGCAAACTGCTGTTTTTCAGCTCAAGACAAAACAGTTTTATGTATACAGGACACAAGTGAGATCAATTTATATAATCATAAAAACAGAGTTAAAAAAGACGAATTTATAGGATTGACTAATGCTGCAGCAAAAGGAGGAATTGGATTTTTACTGCATCCTAGTTTCGTTATAGATGCTTATAGTTTTGTTCCGTATGGCTTTTCAGATGTAAAAATATGGAACAGGCCTTTAGAGAAACTTACAAAAAAGGAAAGGAATTATAATTTGCTTCCAATTGAAGAAAAGGAATCTTATAAATGGATAGAATCTTCCCAAAAATCCAAGGAAGTTTTAGAGAAATCAAAAAAAGTCATCATCATTCAGGATCGAGAAGGTGATATTTATGAGCAATTTGCAATGATTCCAGATCAAAAGACGGAATTATTGGTAAGAGCAAGAGCAAACAGAACGCTACTAAACAAGGTTAAATTGTTTAGTTTTATAGCCAATGAACCTCTTAAAGGGAAATATACGATAGAATTAGAAGGTGATAAAAGAAGAAATATAAACAAACGGGAAGCTACCTTAGAAGTTAGATTTTCTGAAGTAACTATCCAAAAAAATGATTTAGTTTCAAAGAATGCGCCCAAAAGCCTTGATTTATATATCATCGAAGCAAAAGAAATTGGCGATAACATTGATAATCCAATATGCTGGAGATTACTAACAACCATTAAAGTCTTAGACCTAGACACAGCCTTAAAATGTATCGAATGGTATACTTGTAGATGGATTATAGAAGAGGTTTTTAGAATTCTAAAAAAGGAAGGATTTAATATAGAAGCAAGCGAATTAGGTTCTGCAAAATCTATTCGAAAATTGTCTTTAATGATGATGGAGACAATTGTCAAACTATTTTTAATGCAAATAGCATATAGTATTCCAGAGGAAGAAATAGAAGCGAGAAGTTGTTTTTCAGATCAAGAACTTGAATGTTTAGAATATCAAATGATAAAATTAGAAGGAAAAACAGAAAAATTAAAAAATCCTCATATCCAAAAGGATTTAAAAAGATATGTTTGGGTTATTGCAAGGCTTGGTGGATGGAAAGGATATGCAAGTGGGAGAAAACCAGGAATAACCACTTTCTCTATCGGAATACAGAAATTTGCTTCAATAATGGAGGGATGGCAATTGTTTTTAGATGTGTCCACACGGTAGGATAGTAGTGGAAATCCTTTTTCTGGCTTTTTTAGCCAGGAAAAGATTGAAACGGATAGCGGGATTAGCTCCTAAAAAAAATCTACAAAAAAAATTAATTAAGAGGACGAAATTACTTTGTTTCTCGCAATCAAAATATGAAAAAAATAATACTTACAGCTTTAATAGCTTTCGGATTTACAACTGCAAACGCTCAAGAAGAATCTAAAAGTCTTTTTACGTTTTCGGGATATATTGATGTTTATTACAGTTATGATTTTGCAAAACCCAAAAATCATACCCGTCCGGGATTTTTTTACAGTTATAATAAAAGCAATGAAGCTAACCTTAATCTGGGAATGGCAAAAGTGAATTATGCTGCAGCAAATATTCGTGGAAATTTTGCGCTGATGGCTGGAACGTATGCCGAATACAATATGTCGGCGGAACAGGATTTATTGAAAAATGTTTATGAAGCAAATGTTGGTGTAAAAATAGCTAATAACCACAATCTTTGGATTGATGCTGGAATTATGCCTTCGCACATTGGTTTTGAAAGTGCCATTGGTAAAGATTGTCAGACTTTAACGAGAAGTATTCTTGCCGAAAATTCTCCGTATTATGAAGCAGGTGTAAAAATTGGTTATACTTCTGAATCTGGAAAATGGTATTTGGCGGGAATGTATCTGAATGGCTGGCAGAGAATTCAGAAAGTTGAAGGAAACCAAACTCCGGCTTTTGGAACGCAGCTTACATACAAACCGTCAGATAAGGTAATCTTGAATTGGAGTACTTATGCTGGAAATGAGCAGCCTGATGCTGACAAAAAATGGCGTTATTTTAATAATTTTTACGGACAGTTTAAGCTGTCTGATAAAACAAATGTAACAGCAGGTTTTGATGTTGGTTCACAGCAATCGGATAAAGGAAGTGACAAATACGATGTTTGGTTTTCTCCTGTTTTGATTCTTCAATATAAACCAGCTGATAAAATTCAGCTGACAGCACGTGGAGAGTACTACAGTGATGAAAAAGGTGTAATTATCGCAACAGAAACGCCAAACGGATTTAAAACATATGGTTTTTCAGCTAACTTTGATTACATAGTTTCTGATAACGTTATGTTTAGAATCGAAGCCAGAAATCTGTCAAGTAAAGATGATATTTTTACAAAAGATAATCTCCCAACAGATACGAATACTTTTGTAACGACATCATTAGCGATTAGTCTTTAATTTAGTGAAATGTTTTTTGTAAAATGTGAGATATCATTTTACAAAAAACTTCTTATCTTATAAAAAATGGAAAAAGAAAATAACGCACAGCACTTTCTGGATTTAATTCAAAAATCAAGAAAAGGGAAGTTTAAAATCTACATTGGCATGAGTGCCGGCGTGGGCAAATCTTTTCGTATGCTTCAGGAAGCGCATTCGTTATTGCGAAACGGAATCGATATAAAAATTGGTTATATTGAAACTCATAATCGTAAGGAAACACACGAATTATTGGAGGGGTTGCCAATTATTCCCCGAAGAACCATTTTTTATAAAGGAAAACAGCTGGAAGAAATGGATGTCCAAGCCATTATCAATCTTCGTCCGGAAGTAGTAATTGTTGATGAATTAGCACATAGCAATATTGAGGGCAGTAAAAACGAAAAACGCTGGCAAGATGTTTTAGAGATTTTGGAAGCTGGAATTAATGTAATTTCGGCAGTAAATATTCAGCATATTGAAAGTTTAAATCAGGATATAAAACAAATTACAAATGTTGAAGTCAAAGAACGTATTCCTGATAATGTTTTGAGACTGGCAGATGAAGTGGTGAATATCGATTTAACTTCCGATGAATTAATCAATCGGTTAAAAGAAGGTAAAATCTACACAGAAGATAAAATCCAAATGGCTTTAAATAATTTTTTTAAGCCAAATCAGATTCTTCAATTGCGTGAATTGGCACTGAAAGAAGTAGCCAGTCAAGTAGTCCGAAAAGTGGAGAATGAGGTGCCAAAAAACATAGCATTGAGACAAGAAAAACTCTTGGCTTGCATTAGCAGCAATGATAAAACAGCCAAAATTGTCATTCGAAAAGCGGCTCGTTTAGCGAGTTATTACAATAGCGATTGGTCTGTTTTATATGTTCAAACACCTAAAGAAAGCAGCGAAAAAATTGCACTTGATAAACAAAGACATTTGATAAATAATTTCAAATTAGCAGCTGAACTCGGTGCAGAAGTGATTAAAGTGGAAAACAAAAAAATTACTGATGCCATTTTAAAAATAGTCGAACAGAAACAAATCACGACTGTTTGTATAGGAAAACCACATTTGAGTTTACTTAAAGTAATTTTGTCAACATCAATTTTTAAAAGACTATTGAATAATCTTTCATCATCGAATGTTGACCTTGTAATACTATCATAAAATGAAATCGCTATGATTCCAAAAACTCAAAAAAAATGAAGAATTGCGATTAGATATGATCAATAAAAAACAATAAATATCTATTTATGAAAATTAAAACTAAATTAAATTTAGGAGTTGGATTATTATTTTTATTAATATTTATCCTGACACTAGTTAGTGCCTATTATATTTTTTTAATAAAAAATGACACTGGAAATATTTTGAAAGCTAATTATAATACATTAGAATACTCTCGGAATATGCTGCTTTCATTAGATGAAATAGCGTTTAATGAAAATAAAGCTATTGCAGTTTTTGAAATCAATCTCAAAAAACAAGAAGCAAACATTACAGAAGTAAACGAAGACATACTCACAAAAAAATTAGAATCTAATTTTAATTTATTAAAGCAGAATAAAAGCGCCGAAAAAATAAAAGCTCAAATCCGGCAAAATATTTTCGAGATTATGAGGCTCAATATGAATGCTATAAAAATTAAAAGCGATATTGCAAAACATACTGCCGAAACTGCTAATTTGTGGATTGCCGTTGTGGGTACATTATGCTTTCTGATTGCTTTTAATTTATTAATTAATCTGCCTAATAATATTGCGAATCCCATCAAGGAATTAACAGCAAGTATTAAGGAAATTGCTAATAAAAACTATTCTGAAAGAGTTAATTTCTGGCACCATAATGAATTTGGAGATTTAGCCAAATCGTTCAATACAATGGCTGAAAAACTACAAGAGTATCACAACAGCAACTTGTATAAATTGTCATTTGAAAAGAAACGTTTGGAAACATTAATCAATAATATGCATGATCCTATCATTGGTTTAGATAATCAGGGTGTAATTTTATTTATCAATGATCAAGCGTTGAAAATCATAGGTATGAAACAAGAAGATGTTCTTGGAAAATTAGCAGCAAATCTGGCTTTAACAAATGATTTAATGAAGTCTTTAATCATTAGTGAATCGGATAATTCAAAGGCACATCCAATGAAGATTTTTGCTGATGCCAAAGAAAGTTATTTTGAAAAAGAAATGGTGAATATTACCATCAAACCAACGGGAGAAGACGAGTCTATATCCATTGGCAATGTTATTATTTTAAGAAACATCACTGTTTTTAAAGAATTGGATTTTGCTAAAACAAATTTCATAGCTACAGTTTCCCACGAATTGAAAACTCCTATTTCATCCATAAAAATGAGTTTACAATTATTAGAAAACAAAACCACCGGAATCCTTAATGAAGAGCAGAAACATTTGATTGAGAGTATTAAAGACGATAGTCAGCGGCTCTTAAAAATTACAGGAGAATTATTAGAATTGTCACAGCTCGAAACAGGAAATATCCAGTTGAATATTGAAAAAAGCAATCCTTACGAAATAGTTCATTATGCCACCGAAGCGGTCAAAGTAAAAGCAGAACAAAAACAAATTGAAATTAGTATAGATGCAGAAACCGATTTACCCAATGTAAAAGCAGATGCCGAAAAAACGAGCTGGGTTTTAATTAATTTTTTGACCAATGCTATTACCTACTCTCCAGAGAATAGCGAAATAGTAGTTAAATTGAAACAAATCGACAAACAAATTATTTTTCAGGTTATTGATTCTGGAAAAGGAATTGACAGCCGTTACAAAACCAAGGTTTTCGATAAATATTTTCAGATTCCTGGAAGTAATAAATCTGGAACTGGATTAGGGTTAGCTATCAGTAAAGAATTTATTGAAGCACAAAATGGAACTATTAATGTAGAAAGTGAACTCGGATTGGGCAGCACTTTCAGCATAAGCTTAAATATTGTCTGATAATATTTAAGCTTATCATCCGCAATGTAATAATGAAGATAAACTGCTACTGGAGTTGATACCTTTTTTGAAACAAAAACTTAAGGTAGTCTGTATTTAATCCAGAAAAAACTCATAAGGTGAACGGTTAATTTGTTTGGGAAAAAAAAATAATACTCATTAACTTTATGAATATAAAAAAGGCAAGATCAACATACAGTTTGTAATTTAAGATATCAGCGGTAAAGATGAGTATTTCATTGTGTGAATATCCTGTTCAGAAGTGGTAAAAAGCAACAATATAGACATAGCAGTTTAGGGTTGTTGGGATAAGAACGATAACTGCTATTTCGCTGTTTCGTTCACTATCATTATATGGTTTGGTTCATAAGCTCCAATTATAAGTGATGTCAATACCAAAGAAATAATCCCAAAAATTAATGAGGGTACTTTCACATAATCAATGTATTTAATCGACAATAATCTGTATTTAAACAGATATGTGTTATTTGGTAATAAAAAAAATGTCAAGTGGAAAATAGAGTAGGACAAATAGCTTCTGAAGAGGGTTTTTACTATCCAAAAAAAATGCTGACCAAGGAAACATCTCCGCAAGTAACTCTGCAATCCTAGTAAAATCAGAAATTTCACTTCACTTAATGATATATGGAAGAGGTCTTAAAAAGTTTATGAAAAAGTCGGGAGACTTTTATTGCCTTTACGTTTTTTAAAAATGTTTTAAAAAAGCACAGAAAGTCGGTTGACTTTGCGGAGCTGGGAACTCTTCGAAGAGCGGGTGTTTGCTTCGTTCCTGGCAATGACTTTGATTGCGTATTTACTACCTCTGTTAGTCTCTCCGTGTAGTTTGTCATGCTGACGAAGGAAGCATCTCCGCAAGTAACTCTACAATCCTAGTAAAATCAGAAATTTCACTTCACTTAATGATACCTGGAAGAGTCTTAAAAAGTTTATGGAAAAAGTCGGAAAACTTTTATCGCCTTTACGTTTTTTAAAAATGTTTAAAAAGAATACACAAATTTGGGACTTTGGGGAGCTGTGATTTTTTAATTTAAGTAAATCTTATAACAAATTCAAGAAATGGTATAAATCCTTTACTACTCTAATCCCTAATTTTATAGTATAGAATTCAAGCCAATCTTTAGACTTACTTTTTATAAATAGAAACGAAAATAAAGAAAAATTGTATGCTGCATTTAACTATATGTTATCCTAATTTAAAATAGAATCGATACTTGTTCTAACGAAGATCACGGGTAGTCAGGTTGTTGAAGCAGCTGTAATGGCGTAAGTGCTTTCCACCCGTTCGTACTTACAGTAATGCCTACGTCTCTTTAGAGATCAGTCGCGAAACAATTGAACAAGTATCGATCTTTTTATTCCTAAAAGACCGTTATATTAGTGCGTTTTGCCACCTATCTTAATCATTCTCTTCTTTATATTTTTATCGCTTCTTTTAGGCCACTTAAAATATCTTGTGTTCAGTGTAACAATGGTTTTTCGTATCTGGAATAATAAATTTTGAGTGAAATAAAATTTTCCTGCTTAAGGGAGTAGTCATCTGAGAAGCTTCATTTATTACATCCCCATTCAAAAAGTTACGCAATTGAGACGAACTAAGCAATTCATTCTAGTCTAGTCATTGCGAGGAAGAAGCAATTCAATCCAGTAGGTCATTGCGAGGAACGAAGCAATCCCACTAACGAGGTCAGACTAGTTGAGCAGCAAAAATGAGCAACTTCGTGTAATTGCCACGCTATCGCTCGCAATGACCTGTGCGACAACTACTCCGTCATAATATCCTTAATCTTCTTATACAAATCTTTCCATGTGGGATTCATAGGACGAATCAGATCATTTTTATCCTCTCGCGAACCTGCTTTTATTTGTTTTTCTCTGCCAATTGCGTCGCCAATCCATTGAAATTGTTCGTAATACACGAGTATGTTTAGGTTATATCGAGCCGAGAATGAATTAGGATATCTTTTTTCTTTGTGTTCCAGAATACGTGCTGGCAGGTTAGATGTTACACCAGTGTAAACCACTGTTTGATATTTATTGGTGATGATGTAGATAAAACCTGGTTTCATTGTCTTGTCATTGTGACTATTAGTATTCTTTCTTGTCATTGCGAGGAACGAAGCAATCGCACTAACGAGGTCAGACAAGTTGAGCAGCAAAAATAAGCAACTTCGTGCGATTGCCACGCTATCGCTCGCAATGACTTTACTGCTCTGCTTTTTGCTATTGTAAACGCAGAAGGATTCGAACCTTCGACCGCCTGCTTAGAAGGCAGGTACTCTTTATGTTATAGCCTGTTTGACTAAACTCATAATGTACTCTAGATTCGTAGTGTTATTAACTACTACTTCAAAATCACCATTACCCCAATGTCCCGTTTCAGAAACATCTTTCATTATTCCTTTAGGATCGTCAAGCTGCCTTTTTTTAAGGTTAATAAAAATTTTGATTCCTTTTTTTAAGATAACAATGTCAGCAATATTTTTATTCTTTTTAAAAGCTATGTATAGCTTTTTAGGAACTATTTCAATATCATCTGCCAGAATCAAAATAGCATTCTTGAAATTTTCATATAATGCAATAATTTCTTCAGAAGAGCCATTTAAATGATCCTCCTCTGTATAAACTTTAATCTCATCAGTTACCGATTGGATAACACTATTTTTTTGAGTCAAAGGTTTTATACTTTCGGCTGATTTCGTTTTCTTAATTGGATTAATACTTATCAAATCATTTTCATAGCGTTTTATTTCCCAAAGTTCGATTGCAATGTCTTTGAAGTTAGTTGCTAATCGTTGGTTTTCTGTGAAACTGGGAGACACGAAAACTACTCTTGTTTGCGACCAGTCTATTGTATTGCTATGCAAAGATTTATTTAAAGTTTCATTATAGCACAATACAAAATCTGCTTTATTTTCTAGCAACAAACTCAAATAGGTAAAACCTTGGTCAACCACACTAACGTTTTTATCTCTCTTGTATTCTATAATTATAAAAGCATTCGATTGACTATCATAAGCTAATGTATCAATACGTTTGCCTTTAATACTAAATTCACTTTTTACCATTTCCAACCCTGTAATTTGAAATAGGTTTTGCTCAAACAACGTTTGTATTTCTCTTTCAAGATGGAAAGGTTTTTCATTTAATAGAGACAGGGTAGTGGTATTTTTAGCTTGGTATATATTCATGATTTGTTATTAAAAATAGTACTGTTTAAGAGCCTGTTTAAATTTTATTTTTGAGATTTATTATTAGAGGATTTTTGAGTGAAACTAGGCAGATTTTTATAAAATAGCAGAGCTATTGTATGAAAATTTAACGAAGTTGTAACCAAAAATCATCATAAGAGAGCCAATAAATAAAACTTAAACAGACTCTAAGTATATGAGAACAAGCAATTACTCATAGACATTGTTGTTTTTAGTTATTTTAAATTCTACTCGTCTATTTTTATTTCGACCTTCTTCTGTTTTATTTGATTCTATTGGCTTACTATTACCGTATCCAATCGTTTTTATTCTCGTCAAGCTTATACCTTTATTGCTTAAATATTCTGCTATTGCTTGGGCTCTATCATCAGATAGTCTTTGATTATACTCATCACTTCCAACGTCATCAGTGTGACCAGAAATCAATATTTCAGTACTGTTGTTTTTCTTTAAAAAATTGAATATTCTTTCGAGTTCATCTATGGCATCTTCATTTAAATCAATACTATTTGATTTAAAGTTGATGTTTTCTAAAATATATGTCTTTTCAAGTACTATAGTTTCTTTCTCAATAACTTTATTTATTTTATTCTCAACAATATTGTCCGAATTGGGTTTTATCAAAGTAACAACCTTATTTAATGGCTCTATTGAAACCATATCTATAAAGTAATATGAACAGTTATGAGTTGCATTGCTATTGATTTTTTTCTTTTTAGTTTTTGAATCATTATTAAAATTTCCAATTACAATATAGTTTTCTCCCCCTTTTGCTTTAATTACTTTTGAAACTAAGGTCCAGTTATCTGAATTCGTATAATAGTTTTCATTTTCAATAGAGTGTTTAGAAGAGCTATTTAACCATAAATTTTTTAGTGAATTGTCGGATAAATAATCTGAACTTGGAAGGTTTAATCTTGGATTTGAAAGAATAAAACTTAAGTCACTTAGTGCATACTTGGATTTTTCTGCTAGACAAACATAAAATGACACTTTATAATCTTTGTCCTTTTCTAAAGGACTTTTTATGTGTCCTTGTATGTATTCTCTATAGTTATTCTCAGCGTAAAAGTAACATCCAGCATATTTTTCACCAAATTTAGCAGTTTGGTGTCCATTGTAATTTTCAGGAATGGAAATCATATGATTTTTTGCATTAATATCAAATAAATCTGTTGTGCCATCATTAGGAGTTGACCAGTATTTTACATTTTCATTAAATGCACTAATTGAATCAGGCGTGTATCGAATTTCTTCAAAACTTGGATTTAAAATTAAATTCTGAGAAATTAATTTTAAGGATACAAGCATAAAAACTGTAGTTAATCTAAACAATTTAGTCATTTTTGTTGAGTAAGTTTTTTAATTTAAACGGAAAGTAAATACTTATATTGCGATACTTCTCTTTATAATTAGAAACAGCGTGAGGCGGTTCTGTCACATCTAAGAGCCTGTTTAAATTTTATTTTTGAGATTTATTATTAGATGATTTTTGAGTGAAACTAGGCAGATTTTTATAAAATAGCAGAGCTATTGTATAAAAATTTAACGAAGTTGTAGCCAAAAATCGTCATAAGAGAGCCAATAAATAAAACGTAAACAGGCTCTAAGAATTAAACTTGAAATATTACATATTTGCCCCAACCATTCGTTTCATAGTATCTAAAAAGGCTTGATGAAAAGCCTCATCTTTAGCATACAAGCGATACAAATCCAGTTCTGTTTTTCGTTGTTTCGACATTACTTCATCCAATATTTTTCGGAACGCTAAATCTCGGTTTGCAACATCGGTATTAGCTGCTACTTTAGTTAAATAATCAGGATGTGCCTGAATATATTTACCTAAGGTAACAAACTTAATTCTTTGGTCTTCTGGTGTGGCTTCCCATCCTTGGAACCATTTTTCATTGAAACTATTGATGATTAAATCCAAAGGGTCAATTTCTTCATCACCGCCATGAGCACTTCTTGGATTTGGGTTTTGTGGGTCTAATTCGGTTTCAATTTCATCCAGAACAATGGATTCATTCAATTTTACACGTTCTAAACCGTAGGTGGATAAATCGACTGAATTTAATAATTCGTCTAATGCATCAATACTGCCATCTGTGATTATTAATTTTGGTATTAAAAATTTCAAAAACCAAAAAAGCTTCTCCCAATTAAGTACTTCATAAGGAAGTATCGCTGCCATTTGCCCATAAATTTTTACAAACTGTTTGGCTTTGATTTTAAAGTCAGCTTTTTCACTGTCTTCCAATTGCAGGTCAAAGTTGAATCTGTCAGCCGCAGCATCAATTATGGGACTTAATTCCTGAGTATTTACTTTATTGAAATATTTAGTTACAAAATCTTCTACTTCAAACCATTCGTAAACACCAACTTCGTCCAGAACACCTTTTATTTCATGCAGTACATTTACATCTGTAGCACTGTTTAAAGAAGTCGCGGTGTAAAACGGGTCAAATGCTGTTTTTATATCATCAACTGAATTAAAGAAATCCAATACAAATAAATCTTCTGTTTTCTTTCCTAATTTATCTGCAGCACGATTCAATCGGGATAAGGCTTGTACCGCCAAAACACCTTGCAGTTTTTTATCAACGTACATAGCCGTTAGCTTGGGCTGGTCAAAACCTGTCAGGTATTTATTGGCAACCACTAACATTTTAAATTCATCATCACCAAACTTATCACGCGTGTCTTTTTCGGGAAAACCATTCAAAGCATCTTCTGAATATTCTATGCCATCAACCGTTTTTTTTCCTGAAAATGCAATAGCAATTTGAAAAGGATTTCCTTTGTCTTTCAATATGCTTTTTAAAGCAGAATAATATTTAATAGCCGATTCAATGCTTTGAGTCACTACCATTGCTTTCGCTTTGCCTTTCAATTTCTTTTTATTAATGATATTGGCAATAAAATGCTCAAACATTATTTCGGCTTTCGTGGCAATGGTTTGCTTGTCTCGTTCTACATAAGCACGTAATTTCTTTTGTGCTTTTGCGGTGTCAAATAGCGGATTGTCTTCAATAGATTTTTCTATTTCATAGTAGCTTTTGTAGGTGGTGTAGTTGGCCAGAACATCCAAAATAAACCCTTCTTCAATCGCTTGTTTCATAGAGTATAAATGAAACGGTTTGAAAGATCCATCTTCTTGTAAAACTCCAAATTTCTCTATAGTGATGGGCTTTGGTGTGGCGGTAAAAGCCAGATACGAAGCATTACCCCGCATTTTTCTGGAACGCATGGCTTCAATAATTTTATCTTGTGGGTCTTCGTCTTCCTCTTCATTACTGGCTTTACCCATGGCACGATTCATATTATCAGCAGCCGAACCGCCTTGACTGCTATGCGCTTCATCAATAATTACAGCAAAGCGTTTGTCGCTTAAATCGGCAATACCATCAATGATGAAAGGAAATTTTTGAATGGTTGTAATGATAATGCGTTTGCCGCTTTCTAAACTTTCTTTTAATTCTTTTGAAGAGTAGGCAGGAGCCACAATATTTTTTACTTCTGAGAATTCTTTGATGTTGTCCCGAAGTTGTTTGTCTAATAATCGCCTGTCAGTAACAACAATTACTGAATCAAACAAGGGATTGGATATTCCTTTACTGCCTGGAATCGTATCACTTTCAGGATAGGTTTCTATCAGCTGATAGGCTGCCCAGGTAATCGAATTTGATTTTCCGGAACCTGCCGAATGCTGAATCAAATAGTTTTGTCCAACGCCATTTTTACTTGCATCGACAATAATTCGCCGCACCACATTCATTTGATGGTAACGCGGAAAGAATAAATTACGTTTGCTCAATCCGTCTTTTTCTGTACCATCAAAACGCACAAAATGCTGGATGATATTGGCCACGCTTTCGCGTGTTAAAACCTCATCCCATAAATAAGAAGTTTTATGCCCAAAAGGATTTGGCGGATTGCCTTTACCGTAATTATGTCCTAAATTGAAGGGCAGAAAAAAAGTATTAGTGCCGTCTAGTTTGGTCGTCATATACACTTCATCGGTATCGACTGCAAAATGCACGATGCAGCGCCCAAAGTTTAATAAAGGCTGGGTTATATCTCTTTTAGTTTTGTATTGGTTTTGACCGTGAACTTTGGCGTTTTGTCCTGTCCAGTGGTTTTTGAGTTCCATCGTCGCAATGGGTAAACCATTGACAAAAATAACCATATCAATTTCTTCTCTCGGATTGAGTACCGAATACCTAATTTGACGAGAAACACTAAACTCATTGTTCTCAAAATTGGCTTTTGCCGAAGCACTGCTACTGGGCAAAGGCAAGACATATAATAAAGTAAAATGGGCATCATCGACTTCCAACCCTTTGCGAAGCAAACGCAAAATGCCGTATTTTTTAACCAAACGATCCAAGCGCTCCAGAATTTTGAGTTTCCAGTCATTTTGCTTTTGCAATTTGGCTAACTCCTCGGCTTGAGTAGTTTCCAGAAAATGCCAAAAACGAACCTCATCAATAGCGTATTTGGCATTGAAGTCATTGGCGTAGCCAATGTAATAGCCATTGCCCGAACGGTACAATTCCTTACGCTCTTGTATATTTCCTTCTTGTTTTAGTTCTTCGAGCGAACTACCTGTTAGTTTTTTTTCTATAGCAGATTCTAGAGCTTGTTCGTTGGTTTGGCTAGGCATAGTATTATTCTTTAGACCAGTTTAATAAATTTTCAATAATCAAATTTTGATTTTTAATATTTTTATGAATCCATAACATTTTGTCATCCTTTTCTCGGAAATTAGTTCTAAAATACTGAAATATAACTCCATCAGTAAAAAAGGTTTTATATCCTGAAGTAGAAGCAAAAGCACCAAAATTCCATCCGAAATCCCAGTTCCATTTAGGAGCATTTATGATAATTGAATTAAATTGTAAAATGTAATAAATATAGATTTGTTTCTTGAATGACTTTTCATTTATAATATCATCCGCTGTTTTGTAAGTTTGAATAAATTTTTTTTGTACATGTATTAAAAATTCTTTTAACCCTATTGTATTTAATCCTTGTTTAGTAGAGATTAATTGTAAAAATCCTTCTTGTTTATGCCAATTACCAATATAACTAATTCTGTCAAATGATTCAGTGTACACATCTGTAGCAATTAAATTCCCCCATATATAATGTTTCTTTTGAATAAATTCCTCAAAGATGATTAGTTTTTCCTCAAAATCATCAAGGTTAAATTGATTACTAATTATATGTGGATTGCTAAATTCAATTAAATGTATTATTGAACCCTCATTTTGCTCATTATCTTCAGCTCTCCAAAAAAGATCTTCTGTCCTGAAGCGATTTTCAGATTTTTTTATAATTTGAAGTTTCTTTCTTTCTTCTTTATTTAAAATTGAAACAGATATACCTTTTAAATCTAGAATATCAGTAATATCACTATTGCTACTTAAATTCCCAATGAATTTTATTGCATTAATCGTCAGTAAACTTGATGCTTTCATAATTGTAGCATCACTTCTGAGGTTATAAAAAAAACGAATTACTCGAAATAACTTAACTGAATCAATAGTCCCATCTAATTCTATTCTATTTTTACAATAGTATAAAATTGGCAAAAGGCGAAAACTATCTATTTGAATAATACTATTATTGTTATCTACTGGACATAACCATTGTTTTTCAATTAAATTGAAGTTAGAATAAGTAGAGTAATTTGATTTTAATTTTTCCATTTCGTTAGGAAACGACTCAAATAAATATTTTAAAGCCCTAAAATAATAATCAATTTCATCTAAACTTAAATATTTAGCATCTAATTTTTTTCCTTTTCCCCATTTTATAATTGCAATAATATCTTTTTTATCTAAGGAATCTTCGTTGTCATCATCTATAATAACCTCTTGAATTTCAGTCATTTTTATTATCTGAATCCATCTTAAAAATTCATTAAATCCTTCATCGGCAGTAATTTCATTATTAGATTTATCTCTATTTTTCCAAAAGAAATCTTGCCATATTTCCCACTTTTCGCCCCATTCTAAAGGATTTGACTTTACTAAATCAGTGTCAAACAATTTAGCTCTAATAGTTTCATTATCCGCTAACTGCTGACCTCTAGAGTTCATAGTTATATAGAGCTCTTCACCTTGTGAAGTCTCCTCTGTTTTAAAATGCCAAAATTTAATTTGCGTTTTTACAAATTCATAATATGAATTAGAATCATTTTCAAAATGGGAATTAAGTTTATTGAATACTCCCGATTTCTCATTTGTTTTTTGCCCAACAATTGCATTTACTGTAACATCATTATCATAGTTGGATAAAAACCAATTCTTATTTCTTATATTTAATAAATCATCAACAGATTTTGCATTACTAAGTAAATCAATAAAAAAATTATGTGTTAATGTCCTTACTCTATAATCAAATGCAATTTGTTCAATATCTTTGTTAAACCTAAAAGTAGATATAAAATCTTTTTGTTTTCCTTCTTTAATTGATAGATAATATAGTATTAAAAATAATGTTGTAAACCTTTGCTGTCCATCGATTAAATATAAATCATCGTTACGATCATTAAAAACATAATAACCGGGTCTATATGAATATAAAAAACCAATATTTATAGGACTTGACTTACTCAATAAGCAATCAAGAATATTATTTAAACTTTTTCTAGTAGTTTCATCGCTTGTTGTATCAACTAATTTTTTAATTGTTTCAATCTCAGAGACTGTAGCTTCATCTATTTTGTTGTTTAGTTTAAATCCTTCTGTAATATCTTGAATAAAAGTATCTAGTATTCCATAATCATTAAAACCCCACACATATTCTCGTTGAATTTCAGGAACAATCAAATTATAATTATTCATTAATTGCTCAACAGATACTTCTTGCATTGATTTTACTGTACTCATGGTTTTTGTATGTTAAAAAAGTTTTCTATTGTTTTAGAAATAAATTTCGCATTAGATTCTATATCTATGTTAGTCCAATGTTCATAATCTTTATTCTCATCTTTGTCGTCATTAAAGTTTCTAACAAAAACGCTAAATGTATGCGGTTGTATAAAATTACCATCATTGTAAAATGAAATAATTCTAGCCCTTTTATCAGCATATTTTGAATTACTTATGCTTCTGTTGAGCGAAGAATATAATAGGACTAGGTTTCCAACAGAATTAATTTTGAAAGAGCTTGTTTGTTCTTTAATGAATAAGATGATTTTTTCTTGATATTTTTCATCATTTTTTTTAGAATCAAAATCCTTCAAATCAAATTGTTTGTTTTTTCCAACATAAGTTTTATTTAAAAATGCTATATATTCTTTTTGCTTCTCAACTTCTTTTGGATTTTGCGGAAAAATGTGCTCAATATCATTGCTTTTTTTAGTAAAAGCAAAATGAGGTAAAAAATTATGATTTTCTTTTAATGAATATATCACATCCATTAAAACTAATGTCTGAACAAGTTTTTCTGGATTGTCATAATACCAATTGACATTACTATCAGTAAAATTGATTAGTTCATTGTCAATTGAAACTACTTCTAGCATTAATCCTTTAAGTTTTTCAATAAATTGATCTCTAGTTGTACATTTTTCCCAAAGATTCCAAACTGTATTAAAATTAAATGTTTTATTAGATTTATGATTAAACAAATATCCCAAAAAATGGTATATTTTTCGATCATTAAACCAATCTTGTAAAGTGCTGTGGAGTTTTACGATTTCTTTATATAATCCTAATGCATCGTTATTGTGCTTCTCTATTAGTTCAAGAGTTAATTTTTTATCTCCTTTTTTTTCAGCAAATAATAAATATAAATTATTTATTGGATATTTTTTTTCGTCAAAAAGTTTATTACTAACACCTATTTCTTCTGATTTAACATTTACAAAATTTGAAAAATATTGTTTAACATCATCACGACTCCACCAATTATTTATCTGATCTAATTCCCATCCAATTTTTACTCTTCTTTCGTTTACTCGAACTATATTTTTTATATCACTTTCTCTTTTTCCTTCTTCATTAGCAACACGAGTTATTAAAATCGCTCTTACTAAATCTGCTCCATCCAAAGGCACACGTTTAGAATTAAGATTTCCAAATATTTTTTCTTCGCTTGTCGTGCCTTCTACTTTATTTATAATTAATTTTACAGAGTTTAGTAATTTTTCGGTATAAATAACTACATCAAAAGTAGGCTCATTTCTTTGCTTTTCATCAAACCAAATTTCAATTGCTTCGTATACTCTATAGATATGATAAATATCTTGATGATCATAATTTTCATTTTTTTTAGTAAAACCTTCCCAACTATTTTCTGGAAATGAAGCTAATGTGTTCGTTATTATTTTATTCAAAAAACTGTTAGTCTCTTTTCTTATTGAGTTTTCAGGAAAACGTACTTTATTAAAGACTAATTCTTTTTTGTTTAAATAAGATAAAAGAATAGTTAGAGTGGTTAATCGCTGTTGTCCGTCTATTACATTAAAATAGTTCTCTTTTTCTACAATTGTAATGTTTTGCAAACAATAAAATTTATCGTTTGCGTGCTTAAAATTATCTATATCTTCGAGTAATTTTTGAACGTTTTTAGGTTCCCACTTATAACCTCTTTGATAATGTGGAATATTATAATATTCCTTTTTAAGTTCTTTTAAATAACCATCTTCTGAAAAAACTTCTTCAACACTATATAATAATTGACTCATTTTGTTATTTTAAATTGTCTGTCCTATGGATTACTATTCTCAAACTAGGATCCCATTTTGCTTCTCTTTTGGCAATTGAGATACGATTATTGTCTATAATATCATTATCTATGTCTTTTTCATTATCTATATCTTTCTCACTTTTTTCTTCTTCTTCTTCTTCTTCTTTATCAACTAGCGTAATTAATTTAAAATTTATATCAGATTCTTTAATTTCTTCTAAGGCGTAAAGTGTTTTTCCTTCAGTTTTATGATAACAGCATGTTAATACCCTCCATGGTTCAGCAAACGAATGATGAAAATCCGCAAATTTTGCTTTGATGAAATTACCTCTTGTATTTGTTCTACTTGCAATCCTAATAACATCTTTGGTTTTAACTATAGAGCAACCAAATTGAGATTCAGAAAAAGTGCTTTCACATCTATCAGTACCTGAATAATTGTAGGTACCTTTTCCGTCACCATTATATAGTAAATAGTAACTTTCACATCCAGAAATTCCTTCAAGTAATAAAAGTTTATCCCACTGTAAATCACCACCGCTTACATATCGTAATTTATCATATTCACCGCTTGTTTTTAAAATTTTAGCTTGCAAGGCAAACCATTTATATTCATTAAGGTTTGTTTCAACAAATAAATCGATATCATTTCCATACGTTTTCTCATCAACAGCTTTTTTTGTATAGACATCAAAGTTTGTTAAACTTTTATTGTATTGTAAAATTTCGACCATTATATCAGAAGTGATTCCAATTTCAGACAAATTAATATTTACTTCATGCGCCCTACTTATTTTTTTCCATAATTTTTCAGCTATCTCTTCAAACAACTTACACCTTGCTGATGTACTTAATAAGCTCATATCCTTATTTTTTTTTTATTTTAACTTACCCTCACTTTCCCCGTTACGACCCCATCTATCAAACTCATTTTATACTCCTTCAACTTCTCAATCTCTTGCTCTTTTAACGAAATGGCTGTGGAGATTTTGGTATTAGCGGTTTCTATATATTCAATAATTTGCTTTTGTTCTTCATATCCACAATGTACTACAGTTAATCTACCGATATCAGTGCTATTAATTGCGGGATAACTCATTCCTTTTGAATTTACAGTTACTTGTTCTGTAAAAGCATCGCTTCTTACGAAGTTGCCCAAAAATTCTGGATAGATAAATTCTTTAGGTTGTAATACTGCAAAGCCTGTTGAATAAATATACTTAGATTTAATTTCATCAATAAAATCAATGGCTTTTAAATATGTTCTAACAGTCGATATAATTGTATCTCCTGTTTTTGCAATTCTTCTTGCTCTTGAGGGCGCATTTTTGAATGTATATTCTTCAATATTACATATTCCCTTTTCTATACTCACGCTACCAATATCAACATATTTAAATTCAAAGTTTTTATTAGTGTTTTCAGGTAATGAGTTTAAATTTATTGAGCAAATATCTTTCAACCTCTTTACCTCCCAATGCTCCGGAATCTCCCCAATCCATTCCACACCGCTGTCTTTTAGTTTTACATCAGGATTTATTCCTTGTGTAACGGCTTTGTGAATGAGTATTTGCCTGCGTTCTTTGAGTAATTCAATTTGTTGTTGCTTGATGGCAATGGCTTGGTCAATCTTGGCGGTCTTGTCGTCCAAAAATTGAGCAATGTCAGTTTGTTCTTTTAAAGATGGAATTAAAAAAGGAATTTGTTTCATTCGCTCTTTTGATAAGTCCCATTGGCCAATCCTTACGCCATCAGAAGCAGAACCAAAAAAAGAAACATATAATTTACTTCTAATAGCTAAATGAAAATATTCAGGTGTCATTTTTTTATCCAAATCAAAAATAAAATAAGCAGGACTAACAATTCCATCATAATCAGAAATTCCATAAGAACCTTGCCAAGCTTTCATTTTGTTCATTCCAAATTGTCCTTTCAAAAGAACTTTATAATTTGATAAATCATCTGGAATGAAATTATGATTTGCTCCTTCATCTTCTAAATCTCTCAAAATAACTCCTTTTTCTCTTGTTATCGATAATAGGGATAAATCAGTTCTATTATTTGTAGAAATTGGATTTAACAAAACTCCTAATCTTGATAACTCCCAATGCTCAGGAATATCCCCCAGCCATTCCACTCCCGAAGGTTTGTAACTAGAATAGGTTTGTAATTTTGTAATGGTATTATTCATCAGAGGTATCGGTTCGGTTTAGTAATTCGTTTTCAATTTCTTCAATGGTCGGCAAACTGCTTTTTAGTTCTTCGGGTAGGATTTCGGTAAACAAAAATTCGCTAATGCCTATAGGCTTGTTGATGTCCCGTAAGGCAAATTCGGCTTCGATATTGTTTTTGTCTCGGCACAATAGTATTCCTATGGTCGGTTTGTCATCGTCTTGTTTCAAAAGCGTATCGACTGCCGAGAGATAAAAATTCATTTTTCCTGTATATTCGGGGATAAAAGCGGTGTTTTTTAATTCAACCACTACATAACATTTCAGTTTGATGTGGTAGAACAGTAAATCTAAAAAGTATTCTTTTTCGCCAATTTCGAGTGGGTATTGCTGTCCTACAAAAGCAAAACCTTTGCCAAGCTCCAATAAGAATTTAGAGATTTGTGTGACCAATTGTTTTTCTAAATCACGCTCTTTCATTTTTGGAAACATCGTTACGAAATCGAAAACATAAGGATCTTTTAGCGTTTGCTGTGCCAAATCGGACAGCGGTTCTGGCAGGGTATTTTTGAAATTGGTTATCGATTTTCCTTGTCTTGCAAATAATTGCGATTTGATTTGCAGGGCTAAAGTTTCTCTTCCCCACGCATTCTCTATAGTTTGTTGGGCATAAAATTGAACCACTTTATTGTCCTTTACCTTATCGATAATAAGTTTGATATGTCCCCAAGGAATTTGTTTTAGCAGTGAAAATAAATAGTCGTCCCCAGCTTGAGGACTAATTATATTTAATTCGTCCCCAACTTGAGGACTATTTGTAAATTGAAGATAGAACAATTTACAATATTTAAGATTTGTAACAGAAAACCCTTTCATTTCAGGGAATTCCACTTTTAAGTCTTTTGAAATTTGGTCTAATAATTTACTTCCCCACGGAGATGTTTTTTGTTTTTCGGCAATCATTTTGCCTAATTCCCAATAAAATGACACTAAATGCGCATTCAATGCCAATGTCGCTTTTATTTGAGACGAACGGATTTTTGATTTTAATTCAAAGAGCCATTGTTTGTATTCGTTGTCTAGTATTTGCATCCTGAAATGTATTTATAAAGCCAATATTTCTGCAATCAATCCATCACTTTGCCTTTCTAAATCAATAATATCGTTAGTCACTTCTGCAATGCTGCGCAAAGGTTTGTGTTGGTAGAAATATTTATTAAAGCTTATCTCGCAGCCAATTTTGGTTGCCTCCAGATTTATCCAGGCTTCAGAAACGTGTGGTTGTACTTCGCGTAAAAAGTAATCGTAAATCGATTCTTTTAGCGGTACATTTTCGGTGTCACGTAAATCACTTTCAGTTTCATAGGTCAGGAATTCTCCTTTTTTAGCCGTTGGATAAAAACCATAATTAGGCAGCTCTTTTTCGGTACAGTCTAACTTTTCAAGCAGTTGCTTTAGTTTGTCTCCTGCTAGTTTTACGATGCTTTTTACAACTTTTTCTGCATTGGCATCGTAGCACGAAATAACATTGTAAACAGCGTTTAGTTCAGAAGCACTTACCTTTAATTTATTGATTTTAACTACAGCAGCTACTTTATCTTTGAAGCTGTTAAAGTCATTGTATTCGGCTGTTCCTACTGCATCCATTAGCGTAGTACCCAAGGTCATTAGATCGAATTGTTTTTTCCAAAGTGCCTCGGTAGTCAACGCTTTCAATTGTTTGGCGTTGAGGTTGAGTTCCTGCTTTTCGCACCAATCGGTAATAGCTTTTTCGTGTTGTCTGATTTCGGTGTAAATCGCTTCACCATAGGTTTTATACACCCATTGCATCGGTTCACGCAGGCTTTTATCAAAACGCAATTCGGCAATGCGCTCTGTTGTGAACTGTGCTTTTAATCGTTTTGGTCTTTCGATAGTTACTTTGTAGTAGCCAAAATCAGAGTTGTCGAAAACTTTGGAGGCAATACCTTCAGCAGCCTTTCTTTCAATCGCTTGCAAATCGGTATAGGTTTTTACAATTTCAGAAATGTGTTCCGGAGCGAACTCACAGTTTTTGTTTCCTAAATTCTTGCGCAGTTTTCGGTATAATTGTCCGGCATCAATCAGTTGCACTTTACCTTTACGATTGTCCGTTTTGTTATTGCTTAAAATCCAAATGTAGGTGGTAATTCCTGTATTGTAAAATAAGTTATTGGGTAATTGCACAATGGCTTCGAGCCAGTCGTTTTCGATAATATAACGGCGGATATTGCTTTCGCCGCCTCCTGCATCACCTGTAAACAAACTGCTGCCGTTATGAACGGAAGCAATACGTGTTCCTGTTTTGCTATGAGAAAGTGGTTTCATTTTGCTGACCATTTCCATTAAAAACAACAGCTGTCCATCCGAAGAACGCGGAATGGCATCGGCATCTTCTTCGATTCCCCAATAATTTTTTAATTTGATTTGAAAACGAGTATCAATTATATCTTTTCCGTCTTTGATGTATTTTTGCTCACTTGCCCAGGATTTCCCATAAGGCGGATTGGAAAGCATAAAATCGAAAGTAGTTCCTGCAAATTCATCGGTAGATAGGGTAGAACCGACACGAATGTTTTCGGGATTGTTTCCCTTAATCATCATATCCGATTTACAGATGGCATAGGTTTCGTCATTGATTTCCTTTCCGTACAAATACACATCCGAATTGATGGCACGAATTTCGCCTTCTTCATCTTTAATGAAATTTTGAGCTTCGGTCAGCATACCGCCGCTGCCACATGCCGGGTCGTAAATGGTCATAACAGGCGGTAAATTGTTTTTGATAGGGTCAAAAATAATGTGCGTCATCAGGTCGATTACTTCACGAGGTGTAAAGTGCTCTCCTGCTTCTTCATTATTTTCTTCGTTAAACTTTCTAATCAGTTCTTCAAAAACATAGCCCATTCCTAAATTAGAAAGTGCCGGAAGTTTTCTGCCGTTACTGTCTAATTTCTCAAAAGGAGTAAGATTAATATCTGGAGAGGTGAATTTTTCCAATACATCCAGCAGCACATCTTTAGTTGCCATGTGTCGGATTTGGCTTCGTAATTTGAATTTTTCGATAATTTCTTTTACGTTGCTGCTGAAACCGTTCAAATAATCCTCAAAATTAGCTTGCAGCAGTTGTTGGCTATTGGTTGCAGTATTGTGCAAACGCTGTAAAGTCCATTCACTGGTGTTGTAAAATACATAACCTGAAACTCCTCGTAATCCGTTTTCATCCCATTCGGTAAATCCAGCTTCATCACGCTGGAAAGCCAGTTCTTCCATCACAGCGTCTTTGGTTGGTTCAAGTAAAGCGTCTAAACGGCGAAGTACGACCATTGGTAAAATAACGTCACGGTATTTTCCGCGAACGTAAACATCACGAAGGCAGTCGTCTGCTATTGACCAGATAAAGGAAACTAATTTATTATGTACGGATTGATTCATTGATTTTAATACTGTATTATTTTTTTTACGGCTGCTATATCTGATTTGTTTTCGCAATAAAATGTAGCGAATATAGGATTTGTAAAACTAGCTAAATTCAGTAAAATAACCTATTAAAAATAAGAACTGCAGCATAAAATGGTACACAAATTGGGACAGCTCTCCAAAGAGGATAGACTATTTTGTCAGTATAAGATTTCGGCACTTGTGTTACAAAGAAAGGATTCTGGAGCGGGGATCGTATGATGTAGTAGGTTTACCAATCTTCATATATAAATTTAGAAACCTCATTATGCATTGAATGCTGTAAAATAGACATGTACTCAATCGTAATTTCCAGCCAAGCAGCTTCAAGTTTTGCTATACAGCTATTATGCTGATTGCGTTTTTCAAATTGTAAGGCATAAGCTTATAAGTTTGAATCCAATCAAGGTTGTCAATTTCTCTTGACTCGAGGATTTATAACATTGAGATTAATACAGTTTAGAAATGATTACGAAAGAAAAGGCGGGAGACTTTTAGTTTGTTTTTGATTTTTAAGAACAAAATAAAAAAGCGTGAAGTCATCATAGAATGCGCATCATAGATAGGTTTATAGGAACTCTTTGGAGAGCAGCTGGTGTTCTATTCTAGAGCCTTTTCAATTATATAGATTAGGCTATCAAAGCCCGCTTCATCATTACCGAATTTATTCTCAATTTTTTCTAATAAAACCTTATTACTTCTAAATTCTTTTTTCAAAATAGCTTTTAAGGATTTAGCTTTTACATCCTTAGGGGATTCTAAATTAAAATTAGTTAATAATGCTAACTCATCTTTTTGAGATAGAAAAGGCTCATATAATTTATGATACGCTTTACCTACTGCACCTGAAAATAAAATCATTAAAGGATCAGTTTTAGCATTACTTTTCAAAATATGATTTCTTGAAATACCTGGATATGGATCTATGTAATAAATTGTACGTATCCCTAACTGATATGCTTTTTTAGCACATAACTCACAAGGGCTTGCAGTAGTAAAAAGAAAACCATTTCTTAAGCCTTGTCCACCACTTTTGGAAATTTGCATCATAGCATTTTCCTCAGCATGTAATGACCTTGTATGTACTTGATTCTTTTCACCTGAAAAAGCATTATATGCTTGCTTGAAGCAATATGGACAATTTCTTCCTCCTAGCATTTCTTCTGGTAAACTTGCTTCGTTATAATTTGCTTTAATATATTTATTAAATTTTTTAGATTCATTATCTAATAAATTATCTGCTTGTTCGTCATTAATTTGTTCAGTTTCTTTTAATCCTTCACCTAATTCAAATTTTGTAAATCCAAAACTATCATTTCCTATTTCTTTAATGTTTCTAACCGAACATGGAATGGTACCTTTAGGAACATCATTCCAACCGATTGCCTTTGTTGAAAATTCATCATCGGTAACTACAGCACCTACTTGTCTGGATATGCATCCTGAATTTAACTTAGCGGTGTATGCAATTTGCATAACTCTTTCTGAGGGATCAGGTGTAATTATTCCAGGTTGTTGGATTAGTGCTTGTAATTTCATTAACTGTTCTTCTACTGAAAAAAAACTGAATTTATTTTTAATGCTTTCTTCTTTATTATCAATATTAGATTGTGAAATATTGTTATTTACATGATAATCAGATATTTGAATGCAATTCTGTACGTCTGGGGTATAAAAAATTCCTTTTTGATAATCTGTACATTTATATTCATCTTCATCAATTTCCAAGAGTCTATCCACTATAGTAGAACTGCCATATGAATTAATAAGTTTAGATTTTCTTGCATCATTTTTTACTGCAACTAAATAGAAAGCAGAAAAACGTTCTTTAAAAAAATTAATTTCCAATGAGTTTCTAAGAGAATCAATTACGATATGACATTGTTCATCAGAAGAACAATGTTTAGTTGCTTTAATAATTCTATTAATTACTTTTGCAATTGTATAGATGTATCTTGGATCTGATTTTTCTTTTTTGAAAGGTCTACCCAATTTTCTAAAATTATTTGCAGTATGATGTAATAGCATTATACGTTCAATAATTCCTCCTTTTTTTAGAATTTGATTTACTTCATCTGCTAATTTATTAAATTGCTCACCCCAAAAGATATCATTAAGCTTTATGAGATTACTTGGTTGTTTTAAAGATTGAATAGGACCAATATCAATAATATCTTTTATAAGATCTTCATTATTTATAATTAATTTCTGAATACTTTCTTTAATATATAAGATTTGTTCTTTAGGGGTCTCATCTTTTAGTTTATATCGAAAAAAATCAAAAAGCAAAGTATTTGACGGATTATTATATAGTCTTGGGAGTAAAATAAGTAACAATACTTTCTTGTATTCTATAATTTTATATTGCTTCCAATTCTCTTTTGTATAATTATAAGTTATTGCAAATTTTCTTTGAAAAATGGAATCTTCAATATCACTTGATTTTCTAATATTAGAAATTTCATCAAATTTACTAGATAAAATTTCCGCTAACTCAGAACAACCACTTCCAGTTCTTCCTGTCAATCCGATAATTGTAAAATTCTTTCTTAATGAATATAATTGGTCTAATTTCGTGCTCATTTTTTTTTTAATTTTTTTATATTAATTTCTGTCTTCTCGAATTCTATCTTAAAAATTTTTGAAGCTAGATTTTGTCAGGTAATCTGCTATAGGCATTCTATACTTGAAAAATAACCAATATATATCCCTCTCAAAAGCTTTGAATAACTTTACGATGCATTACATAAGATGACGGCTGTTAGTTGTCGTTTTTATATAATCTCGAGTGAATTTTCAACTGGATTATCAATATTAATATATCTAAAGTCATTAGGCATAAAACAAATTGCTGCTTAAAAAACAGCTTGTTTTAAAAGGGGTGTGTTGCGGTTTGAGGACAGGTTTTTTGCCTTGCAACTATGGAAAAAAGAGATTTTTTCACAGCCTGACGTTCCGCTACTACAGCAGGGTACATTTCCATCACTGATTTTAATATCCTGCATCCGCTAATACACCGTCAAAATCAGGCATATCATCATAAGTTTTACCATTAATTTCTCTTCCAGTTTTTTTCTTATTAGTGCCACCCCATTGTTTGAAGAAAAAACGAACGTCTGCTTTTTCACATTGCTCCATGATATCGATAGCCCAATCAGCTTCCATAATTCTAGATTTTGGACCGCTTTCACCTCCTACAATAACCCAATCAATTTTTTTAAGGTTCATTTTTGATAAAGGTCCAATAAGTGGTTCACATGACAAAAATTTCACTCTAGCCTTTGTTTTTCTTAAATAATCTATGCGGTCTATCACGCGCATATCTTCAACGGAAACTCCCATCCAAACATTATGAGGCCATTTTCCTTTTAAAACTCTTTTATCAAAATCTAACAAACGCTCGGCGCGTTTTGTCAATATTTGGTAGATATGCTCTGTATCCTTCATTACATCAAAGACTTTCAAAATAAACTCATCTGAAATGGATTCATGAAATAAATCACTCATTGAGTTTACAAAAACAACTCGTCTTTTTTTCCATTTATAAGGCTCTTTTAACGAATCAGGATGTTCTGTGATTTTAAAAACATTTTCATATTTTTCAACTCCCATAGCATGTAAACGTTTAGCCATTCGTTCTGCATAACAATTTTTACACCCTTGAGATATTTTATCACAACCAGTGGTTGGATTCCAAGTTAGTTCTGTCCATTCTATACTTGATTCTGCCATATTACTGTTCTTTTATACAAAATTCGTAAATATCAATGTCTTTTAATCTATGTATACTACTTATCTTTTTATTTATTTTGCCCTTTGTTATTTTGATTTTATCCTTTGCTAAAAAATCAAGAATTATTTCCAAATAAATCCTAGTTTGAATTCCATATTTTAATGCAAATTTTAAACCTTGAATATTTGTTGTTATTTCTTTATTTGCGATTTTACTATAAAGTTCTTCTTTATATTTTTCAATTTTATTACTGAATTGCTCATCATAAAAAAGAGTCCCTTGTTTAAAATCATCATTGATATCGAAGTTAGCTTCTCCAGCCATTTTATCTTGATCCCAACATACTTTTAAGAACTTCTCCATGCCAAGTGAGTGACTTGTCCCAAAAATTAAACCATAATAATTAGTTCCTTTTTTTATTGAAAATTGATGTAAATAATATTCTTTATTTTTAGGTATTGTGTTTTTAAAATATTGCGAAATTAATTTATGACAGTGTTTAGGTTCGGATTTCTTAAATTCTATTTTTTCTGTTTCGATATATTTTTTAATTGAAGCTTCATTCTGGAATCTATTTATAAATGACGAAGAAATGAAAAATATAAAATCTGTTTTTGGAAAATTAATTAATTGATTGAAAACATCATTATTAACTTCTTTGAAACCATATTGATCTAGTAAAACAAACTTGCCATATTTTTTATTATTCATTATTTCAAGTACATTCTGTCTCTTGAATGCCTCTTTGAAATCAAAATTCCCAAAATGATGTTCATATACACATTTTTCTCTATTACAATTTTGAAGGCAATTATTAACAAATTGGTTGACGTTTTTTTCTAATTCTTTACTTTTCTTTTTTATTTTTTCATTAAAAGCAAAAACTATTTTTTTTCCATCAGATTTACTACAATACATTAAATCTTGACCTTTCGCTTCATCTAAAAGAATAAGTGGACTTCCATAATTCAAATCTGCGTCCATTCCACTACCAGCAAAAAAATCATAAATAAATCTTTTTTCCACATAAGGATTATGGATAAAGACAGGTAACCATTCCTTGAATGATTCTCTAAAAATATCCAATTTTATCTTAGTTGCGTGGTCAAAACTAGCTTTATTAATATCTTTAGCCATTTAATTATCTTTTAGATTTTAAAACTTTGCTTAATTCATTAAAAAAAACATAGGGAATATTCTTTCGACAATTTCCTTGTTTTAAAAATAACATCTTCAATTGATAAAATTAAGTCAAAATGTACTTCTGAAAAGGCAAAATTATTGATTACATTGCTTTTGCTATAAACAAATTGTTGACTGGCTATTCCTAATCACTATTTATATTCAATTAGCAATGTTAAACTAAAAGCAATTAATTATAATTTAATATGTCTTTTGTTTTTTAGGTTTATCATTTTTGATTTCGCAACCTCTACAATTTTTTTGTATTGTATTTATTCATTTTTCAATTCTAGTTTATTTAAAAAACGAACATATATTAGACAAAATAAAAACGCAACAATTAAAAATGGGAGTATTAAATTGTTAATTGTTATCGAGAGCATTTTTAAACTATAAATAACAAGACAAATCGAACTAATCCACATAATAAAAGTAAATATATTTAATCCTATTTTAAGCGATTTTAATCTATCGAATATATTATCTTTTATTTCATTAAAGTATGTTAATTCATCTGTATTTTCTATAAAAAAAGGATGATTTTTTAAAATTTTATAATCCTTTTGAGCCATTATATTGAGAGTCAAAATATCACCAAAATAAATACTTACAATAAATGTTACGTATATTATATAACTAATCAGACCAAATATCACTATCAATGTTGGAAATATATCGCCTTTTAAATTATATAAAGAAAATGCTGATGCTGCGATAGATATGGGTAGGGCAATGACTTGTGTTGTTATTTTAGAAAGAATATCATTTTGACTAGCAAAGTATTTCTGTTTATATTCTTTGTAATCTGATTTTATTTTATCTAAGGATAAATCATGCAGATATATTTGATAATTTTTATCAGCTAAGTTTAATATCTCTTTTAATTTTTCAAATAAAGTGACAAAACCATTAGTATCATTTTTATCATCAAAATATTTAAATATTTCATTTTTTATAAATAATGGTAGATATTTATTTATTGGTTCAAAAGAGTTTTTTAAATTATCTAAAACAATAAAATAATCAATATTATCATCAAAATTTGGTAACTCTGAAGGATAACTTAATACTAATTTACCAGGCTCTTTAGAAGACGTAAAAAAAAGCTTCCTCGAGTTTGTGTCAAAATTATCTACAAATTGAAATTTATTATTTTCTTCGTTACTTTTTAATATAAAGAAATTTATAAAATCATTATATGTGATTGCATTTTTAAAATAAAAACTATTTTTTTTGATAAAATTTTCATAAAATATATTATCTGTTTTTTGATAAAATTTTGATTTTGATCTGAGATTTAAAATAGCAACATCTTTATTCGAATTAATCCATTTTTTCCATTTAATACAAAAATCACTTTCATCAAAAAAAAACAAATAATCAAAATTATTAATGCTAAATTCAACGCCTTCATTAATTTTAGTGGCAGATGTGATAAAATTTTCTATTTTAGATATATCATTTGTTTTTATAGAAATAATTTCTGTATCAGAATTATAATTTAATTCATGATCTTTTATTACCTCAAATAAATTTTGAAAATGATTAAAATTATTCATTTTTTCTATTAATTTTGTATTTATTATTGAGGACCTGCTTCTGCTATTAACGCATTTCTTAATGCTAAAGATTCGATAATAACTAAGTTTTCCTCTCCAACTCTTACTTTATTTGAACTATAGGCACCTCTTGAAAATTTTAACTGTATACCTTCTGCTTTAACTTCTAATTGATTAAATTTATAAAGTGCATCTCTATCTGCTTTAAAAATATTGTCAATTTCAAAATCATTCAAATCTCTATGGTATGTAAAAATGCTTTCATCTTCATAAAAATGATTCCCCATTTCATTTAAATCAACCATTCTGCCTCTATCCTTGACATATTTTACAACTTTATCCCTAAAAGTATTAATTTCCATTTCTTCTCCAGATTCAAAGTCGACAGGTAAAGGCATTAAACTAACCAAATCATAGAGACGTTCTGTAAAATGCTTACTACTTTCAGGTTGTGAAGCAGAAATCCATTGAATAAAATACTCTGCTACATCTGGTTGACCTTTTCTCATAAAGGTAATATATCTACCATCATTACTTATATATTTTGGAATATGAATTCTTGAAGCCATAGCAAGTTTTTCAATGTTCATATATTTAATTGTGTCGATTTCAACTCTATGCGCATCTTCGTTTCTATTAAATATTACACCTTTTGTATCACGAATTAGGAAAGCTCCAAAAAAATCAACTCCGTTACTATTATATTCAGTAAAAACGACAAATCCACCAGTTGCAAGATTTACTAATCTTATTAAGTCTCTCAGATTATTAATTATAATCCTTGTGAAATTCAAAAAATCAATATCTGTTTGTGAATTTTCTTTGTATTCTCTGAACCTTGTTGGAAAGATGCGATCAGGTTGTTCATCAAAAACAGCATACATAATTTTATCGCCATTATAACTGCTATTTAATTTATCTACTAAATCTATTGTAATTTCAGTGATTGGTAGAAGTGAATTTGATATAAAAGTCTCTGCTACATTTTGACCTCTTACTTTTAAAAGTTCATGAATTATTACTTTATTTACTATCATATATATATTTTAAATCTCTTAAATTTCAAACAGAATATCTTCTCTATGTATTCTAAGTACCTTTATTTACTTTATTACAAATACAAATCTTACTTATAAGATTGTTTGTATTTACAGTGAATTTACCTATAAAAACAAGGTGTCTTGTTCTGTATATTTATAAGAGCAATAAGATATCTTTGATTTTTTTTTAATTCCCAAAATTTATTTTAATATTTTAATTCACTTTTATTGTAAAATTCTAGTGAATAAATTTTAAGTAATTAAAATGATGTAAAACATTTTATTGCTTCTATATAGTTCATGAGTAAGGAACAATTCAAAGATGATAAAATAAATGATATAATATAAAAAAATGTTATGAAGGTTAAATATTTGGTTATAAGAATATGCTTCATTATCATATTATTAAAAAGTGTTTGTTTCTGAACCAAAATATAGAAACCATCACAACATTTATTTATTTCTTCCGATTTCTCCAACTACCATTTAAATGCTTATATTTCAACCATTCATTAAATTTTAGCCTTAGATAAGCTCCCACAACCCACATTACAATTACCTCAATTATTTCGTACCATTCCATAGTTCAAATATAAAACGTATGGAAAGTTACCCGTTTATCATGAACTCAATTTCTCCCGAATTAACAACTTTTACTCCCGATTTGACAAGCATCTCGATGAATTGCATAAAAAAAGATGCCTAGGCATCTTTTCTACTGTGGTATATTTAAAGTGGCTTTTCAGGCCAAAAGTCCTTAGGAGAACAATTTAAAATTTTAGCAATTTCATTCAAATGCTTAATATTGTATTTTGCTTTTTTAGAAGGTGCTTCTATATCGCCAATAAAACCGACACCTTTATCTAGTTTTAAAGATAATTGTTCTTGATTAAATCCTTTTTCCTTTCGGATTTGTTTAACCCTTTGAATAATATAGATTTCTATTTCTGTTAAGTCATTTGCCATATCATACAAAGAGCCATAATTTTTAAATTATTTTCAATGGACTATAGTCCATATTGTAATTATTTTATTATATTTGTTCATCATTACGATATGTAATGTATTTTTGCGTTTCTTCATATAGAAAATATTTGAAGCATTCGCTTTGAATCTCGTTATCGAAAACTGGCGTTTAAATAACCACGAGATGATAAGTAAGATGCTCACGTCCTTGGCGTGGGCTCACTTATTCGTGGTAGGGTACCGCCAGTACCTCGATAACGATATAAGTTGAGTTCCATGCCTTTTTTTATGTCCATTATTTAGGCAAAACGCAGCTTCAATTCTTAGCACTGTTTTATTTTTTTACGTTTCGCATTACCATTAATTAGTATTGAATTAGTTGGGAAAGGCACTGCCAACGTCTGGCTGCAACAGGCAACGGCAGTAAGCTTTTCCTATTTTAAAAACTCTTTTAAAAAGAAATGCCTATGCAATAAAAAACACAAAAAGCTTAGCATCTTAGAGTCTTAGCAACTCAGTAGCTTAAAAACAAAAAATGGCCCTCTATCTCGTCGCCAAACTACCTAGAGGACCGCAGCTAATAAAACTAACATTTTACTAAACCAACCCAATATTATGAAAACTTTTTCATTTTCTTTGGGTGGAAAGGCTTTTTGTTCCCTGTTTTTAATGGGAACTGTACTGTCTTTATCACCCATGCAAGCCAGCAATTCACTCCGGCAAAATCCTAACTCAATTCAACAGCATCAAGTTCAGGGAGCTGTCACAGATGGAAGCAATCCCTTAGCGGGTGTGAGCATATCGATAAAAAATAAACCAAATAGTTCCACTGTATCGGATTATAATGGTCATTACACCCTTTCTGCGGCACCAGAAGACACTTTAATTTTTACCTACATCGGATACAAAACCGAGATCGTTCCGATACAAGGACGCAGCACAATGAATATTATCCTTCAGGAAAATGCCACCAGCCTCCAAGAGGTGAAGATCAATGCGGGATATTACTCCGTAAAGAATAGTGAACGCACAGGAAGCATTTCAAAAATCACATCAAAAGATATTGAGAAACAGCCGGTGACCAATGTATTGGCCACAATGCAGGGGCGTATGGCAGGTGTTTTTATCACCCAAAGTACGGGTACGCCCGGAGGCAGTTTCGACATACAGATTAGGGGACAAAACAGTTTACGCTCAGATGGAAACAAACCGCTCTATATTATTGACGGTGTTCCTTATTCTTCCGATGCCGTTGGTTCTGACTTAACAGGTACAGTTCTTCCTGGTCCCGTAAGTCCTCTAAACAGTATTAACCCAGCGGATATCGAAAGTATTGAAGTGCTTAAAGATGCCGATGCAACTGCCATCTATGGTTCAAGGGGAGCCAATGGGGTAGTACTCATTACCACCAAAAAAGGAAAGGAAGGGAAAACAAGATTTACCGCCAGCCTCTCTGGCGGATTAGGAAAAGTAACCCGATTCATGGATTTAATGCACACACAGCAATACCTGCAAATGCGCAGAGAAGCTTTTGCCAATGATGGTATTCCATACGGTCCTGCTGATTATGACGTAAATGGCACTTGGGATCAAAACCGATATACCGACTGGCAAAAAGTGCTTATTGGAGGAACTTCTCAGATCAATGATGCCCAAACCTCACTATCCGGCGGTTCATCGCAGACCCAGTTCATCATCAGTGGAAATTACCATAAGGAAACGACTGTTTTGCCGGGCGATTTCAGTTATAAAAAAGCAAACCTGCATGCCAGTCTCAACCATGAATCAGAGAATAAAAAATTTCATCTCAATTTTTCAATGGGTTATACCGCCCAGAAAAATAATCTGCCTGGAACCGACCTTACCAGACAGACTATACTGCTTCCTCCAAACGCCCCTGCTTTATATGATGCCCAAGGGAATTTAAATTGGGAGAACAGCACCTGGACTAATCCGTTGAGTAATTTTGAGGGGAAATATACAGCAGTTACAAATGACTTTTTTTCTAGCAGCTTATTATCCTATGCTGTTTTCCAAAGTTTAATTGCAAAAGCAAGCTTTGGTTTTACTGATACCCGTTTTGAAGACAGTAAAACAACTCCCTCCACCATCTACGACCCTGCCTATGAAGTTGGGTCGGAGTACTCTTCGCTCTATGTTAACAGCACAGCAAGAAAATCATGGATTATTGAACCGCAGTTATCTTGGTCTAAAACATTCGAAGCAGGAAAAATTGAAGTTCTGGCTGGTGGTACATTGCAGCAGCAGACAACCAGTCAGCTCGTACAGGAAGCTATAGGATTCAGCAGTAACAGCCTCATTAATGATCTTTCTTCTGCTTTTAATGTACATGCCTTGCTTGATGACGAGTCGGTCTATAGATATCAGGCTTTTTTTGGCAGGGTTAATTTTTCGCTTCAGGAACGGTACTTCTTAAATATCACAGGTCGCAGGGACGGTTCAAGCCGGTTTGGCCCCAGCAGGCGGTTCGCTTCTTTTGGTGCCATTGGTACTGCTTGGCTGTTTTCAAATGAAACATTCATACAGGAGAACCTTGATTTTTTAAGTTTTGGAAAACTAAGGATAACATACGGTACCAGCGGAAATGACCAGATTGGAGATTACCAGTTTTTGGATACGTATGATTCTTCTGGGAATAATTATGGGGGTGTTATTGGGCTTGATCCCACGCGCTTGTTTAATCCAGATTTTGGCTGGGAAACCAATAAAAAACTGGAATTGGCTTTGGAAACCGGTTTTTGCAGAGACCGTATTTTTTTAACAGCCGGCTGGTATCAAAACAGATCATCTGATCAATTGGTTGGAATACCGCTCCCTGGCACAACGGGATTCAGTTCAATACAGGCAAATCTGGAAGCCGCAGTTCAAAACAGGGGTGTTGAACTCACCCTGCGGACTGTTAACTTTCAAAGACAGTCTTTTGGCTGGACGAGCAGTTTTAATTTGACAATACCTAAAAATGAACTGCTTTCTTTCCCAAATCTTCAAGGATCAACATACAAAAACCTGTATGTCATCGGCGAACCCTTAAACATTAAAAAAGTGTACCATTATACAGGAATGGATAGAGAAACTGGTCTGTATCAATTTCAGGATTTCAATGGAGACGGCTTACTAACTGCAAACGAAGACAAACAATACGTTCAGGATCTCAATCCAAAATATTATGGAGGATTTCAAAACAGCCTCAGTTACCAGAATTGGCAGTTGGACTTCATTTTTCAGTTCGTAAACCAGCTAAATTATAACGTATCATATGGCACTGGAAATCCTGGCACCATGTCGAATCAGCCTGTGGAGATTCTCGATCATTGGCAGAACCCTGGAGATATAGCAGAATACCAGCAGTATACTACCGGAATAAATAAGGATGCCGCTACGGCATTCAGCAGATACTATGCCAGTGATGCGATTATAACAGATGCGTCTTATATAAGACTCAAGAATGTATCGCTTTCCTATACCATTCCCGGACAGTGGCTGAAAAAGATTAAATGCCGAGTTGTTTTTCAGGGACAAAACCTTTTAACGATTACTTCATTTCAAGGCGCTGATCCTGAATCTAAATACAGAACAAGCCTGCCTCCTTTAAAGGTATTTACAACAGGACTGCAGCTGACTTTTTAATCTTTTAATTCAAATAACATGGAAAAGAAATCAATTTCAGAGTTTATTAAAAATAGTAAATTCCTAACCATAATTAATCTATATTCAGTAAGAATACATCTTTTGTGCTGTATTATTTTTCTAAACGGCTGTGATAATTTTGTGGAGGTCGAACTTCCTTCCTCCCAGCTGACAGCCAAAACGGTTTTTCAGGACAAAGCCACTGCTGATGCCGCTATGGTCAGCATTTATGCTTCTATGCGGGACTCGGGTATGCTGACTGGAAGCAGAACCGGAATGTCAAACCAGATAGGAAACTATGCAGACGAACTTGTATATTATGGGACGGTTACCGGCTCTACCATAAACTTTTACAACAATTCAATCCTGCCGTCAAATTCGGATAGTACAAATTGGTGGAACACTGGCTATAACCAAATTTACAAAGCAAACTCCATTATTGAAGGAGTAAATGCTTCCCCTTTATTGGCTGTTGGTACTAAGAATCAATTAACTGGAGAAGCTCTGTTTATAAGGTCTCTGTTTCATTTTTATATGCTGAACTTATTTGGAGATTCGCCCTATGTTACCTCAACGGATTATAAACAGAATAAAGAGCTCTATAGGATGCCTGTTTCGGATCTTTATGCTCATATCATAGCCGATCTGGAACTTGCAGTTTCACTATTACCAGAAAAATACATTTCCATCGACCGGATACGCCCCAACAAATCGGCTGCAATGGCATTACTCGCACGAGTTTATCTTTACGATGGTAAATGGGCTGAGGCGGCCAATGCCGCTTCCTATCTTATTAATAATACAGCTGTCTATAAATGGGAGACAGATCTGGATAAAATATTCCTGAAAGAAAGCGGTACAACAATTTGGCAGCTTATTCCCCGTACGGTGGGGCAGAACACCCAAGAAGGCGAAACATTCATATTCACGGCAGCACCTCCCAGACTCGTGGCTTTGAGCGAGCAGTTTGTCAATGGATTTGAACCCGGTGACCAGCGCAGGGTTTTTTGGATAAAATCATTAACTAAAGGAACCAGCACCTGGTATCATGCCAATAAATACAAACAAAAATCAAACACTTCAAGCACTGTGGAGTACTCGATACTATTACGCCTTGCAGAACAATACCTGATTCGGGGAGAGGCGCGGGCGCAGCAAGGTGATCTTATTGGTGCAAAAGAAGATTTGAATAAAATCAGAAACACCGCTGGTCTTACAGGAACAAAAGCCATAAGCCGAGAAGAAATACTTAATTCCATACTGCAGGAAAGGAAGGCAGAATTTTTCACGGAACTCGGACACCGCTTTTTTGATCTGAAAAGGGCAAATCGGTTGGATGAAGTACTACAGCCCATAAAAAAGGGATGGAATACCACTGACAGACTCTTCCCCCTGCCTGAAACAGAAATGGCATTGAACCCTAATCTAACGCCTCAAAATCCAGGATACTAACAATGAGAAACGATAACATAAAACATCTCTTAGAGCGTTATGTCACATCGATTAATGGACTATGGGTGTGCTTCATAATGTTAGCCGCCCATTTCATTCCATTGGATGGATTTGGACAAAACAGTACTAAAAAAAATCTCACAGCTGAGGATTATTCCTTATGGAGTTCACTTAGGGCTGAAAAACTTTCCGAAAACGCAAAATGGATAAGTTTTTCGCTGAACTATGAAACTGGAAACGACTCCTTATTTGTTAAAAACAGTAAAGGAACAAAGACTTATGCCTTTCCAAATGGACAAAAAGGAGAATTTAGTGGAGATGAATGGTTCATCACGATTTGCCAAAAAGAGGAGTTAATGATTATTAACTTACGTACAGCAGAACAGGAGACTATTCCGAATGTAATCAAATTTGATTTAGGCGCAGATACTAGAGATCTAATCATTCTAAAAAAAGGAAAAGACGGAAAAAAACAGCTGGAGATCAAAAATCCTGCTGATAGTAAATCGATTGTTATAAATGATATAGAATTATACTCCTATTGCCGAAAAACCAATACAATTGCCTATTGCACAGCATCTGAAAAAAATACAGCAATAGCCTTGCTGAAGTTGCGGGATAAAACAACAGTCATAGTATCAGGTACTATTAAATCTTGTGAATATTCCGATATTGTATGGCAGGAAAATGGAAGTTCAATTGCTTTCTTACAGCTTCTTGTGGGTGATGACAAAAAAACAAAACGTACCGCAGTCGGTTATTATAATATAGCAGAAAATAAATTATATACTTTTGACCCGGCAATACAAGATAGTTTTCCCTATGACACAGAAATTACATCATCGTCTTTTGCAAACTTACAAATTGCCCCCGACGGGAAAAGAATATTCTTTGGATTACAGAAGACCGTTGCTGCAGCTGATTCTTCCCAAATACAAGTTTGGAATACAGATGACAAAACCATTTATCCTTCTAAAATACAAATTGCCGATTGGAATAACATAGCAAAAGCAGCTGTATGGTGGCCTCACCAAAATCGATTCAGCCGGATTACCGATAATGAATTCCCAAAAATGATGTTAAACACAAACCAGACCCATGCCTTGTTATTCAATCCGCTGCAATACGAGCCCCAGTCTAATTTTGATGCTCCTGTGGATTTTTATATTTTGGATCTGTCAACAGGAGAAAAAAAATTAGTTTTAGAGAACCAAAAAGGAATCAACGGGAGTGTTTCTATATCAGTATACAAAAAACAGATAGTCTACTTTAAAAATAAGCATTGGTGGATTTATGATATCATAAGCGGATTACACAGAAATCTCACTAAAGATCTAGGAGTTGCTTTTTCCGATGACCAATCCGACTGGGGGGAGGAGGCACTCCCTTATGGTAATCCAGGATGGAACGAGGAAAAAAACACTCTCTTTCTTTACGATAAGTATGACATCTGGTGCATTGCTCTCGATGGCTCAGATTCTTTTCGATTAACCAATGGACTGGATACAAAAACAACATATAGAATTATGCCTCAATCTTGGGATCAGTCCATCAAAATGAATTATGACGGTAATTATAAAGGGCAGTTTCATGGTAATGACAGGCTGGTAATTAAGGCAGAAGGACTTGAACGAAAAGGATATTGCTTTTGGAATAAAAAAACTGGTTTACAGCAATTGATAAACAAGAAAATGAGAATTCCTCAATTCATTGCTTGTGAGAAAAATAATAGCTATGTTTATACAGAAGAAAATTTTAATTCACCACCAAGATTAGTAATTAAAGAAAATCAAAACGCGAAGGAAAAAATAGTGTTCCAGAGCAACCCACAGCATATTAAATACAGCTGGGGAACCTCAAAAATTGTTTCTTACACCAATTCCAAGGGGATTAATTCAAATGGAATTTTGTACTATCCTGCGGATTATCAATCCGATAAAAAATATCCTTTGATCGTGCATGTCTATGAAAAACAGACAAAAGATTTATATAAATACATTAAACCGTCCGAAAATAATCCCACAGGATTTAACATTGCCAATTTTACATCAAAAGGATATTTCGTTTTGTTGCCAGACATCGTTTATGAAGTAGGAAATCCAGGTTCTTCTGCAGCTGACTGTGTAATTGCAGCCACAAAAAAAATTATCGCAGGCGAATCCATTGACAGCACTCGAATAGGGATTATTGGTCACTCTTACGGGGGCTATGAAACAGATTTCATAATTACCCAGACTAATATGTTTGCAGCTGCAGTTGCGGGCGCAGCTATTACAGATTTTGTAAGCGGTTATCTATATGTGGCTAAGAATATGGAAAAACCCAATTTTTGGCAATATGAATTCGGACAATTGAGAATTGGTAAATCACTTTATGAAGACTATGCCGGATACCTTCAAAACTCTCCGATATATCATGCCGGCAAAGTGAACACACCTCTATTATCATGGGCAGGCGAACAGGATTATCATGTCCATTACTATCAGAGTATTGAGTTTTACTTAGCTCTCCGGCGTCTTGGCAAAACAAATACGATGTTGCTTTATCCTGAGGAAAGTCATATTCTTTCTAAAAGCGCTGACCAAAAGCACCTAACAAACAGTATTGAAAAATGGTTTGATTATTATTTAAAAGAGGGCAGCAATGTAAAGAAAACGCAGGTTTTTAATAACAGCAGGAATTGATTAATACTAAAAATCAATGCAGTCCCTCTTGGAACTGCATTGGCTTTTACATAACAATCAGACTACGGTCTGTAGATCTCTACAGCACATTGGTTGGCCGAATTCTTGCCAAACAATTGAGCTCCAGACGGATCCATGCCTACAGTACAAATGTCGCCATTATTGACTGTTGAACATTCATCGTGTGCTTCACAGGATGTCCCTTGTGGATTTAGTTTAACATACCCTTGAACAGAAGAAATTGTTCTGGAATGTACATTCATAGCATTGGTTGTAAGAGCACCGGCTATCCCAAGTGCAATTACCGCTGCAGGCATAACCTGTCTCAAAAAAATTGTTTTCATAATTACAAAGTTTAAAATGTTAGCGATCTACTCTTTTACAGGTTTTCGATCTATTCCCTGACACCGGCCGATATGCGTTTATAAAAGTTGCTTCATTTTGATTTGAAATACGAATTCGTTATTCCCTTATTTAATTTATAGCACACCAAATACCTCCCTATAAATCCGTAAAAATTGTTATCTAAAACAAAAAAGCGGCGCATTTTCTCATTATCAATGTGATAGATATAGAAGCTGCCTTCGTAGGAATTGGTGTTAAGATTATATATATCGATGATACTGGCTTGGTTCCACATTTCAGAAGGCTCATATTTTCCAAGGAGTGCTGAATTGACAAACAATAAATTTTTACAGACTGCACTTGCTTTATTAACAATCAAGGGCGGTGCCGCCAGTTTTCGTTCGTTTCTCTTTGAGATTTCAGCTATCTTAATCTGGGCTTTGCTTACTGTATCAATAGTCTTTCCTCTATAGTTAAGATTAAGCGACCGGTCAGCAACTACAAATTGATTACGATACAGATAGACATAAACCATTTTTTTAAGATCATTATCAAAATGTAACATTCCATCAACATCAAAAATTCCGTCAATTTGCTTCTGTAGTAATTTAGAATTAAAAGTTGCTTTTGATGCCCTTCCGAAGAAAAGCGATCCAAGGGTAATCTCACCATTGAAAGTGTTGCTCGTGCGAAAAGCTAATGTAAGTGAATCGATTAATTGGTAATGAGAAAAAGTAGTTGCTCCATTCCATTTCACGTATCCATTCCAATCTTTGATTTTTCCTTTAAAAATAACAGGGACAGATCCGTCAATAAGATAAAAATTGGGTGGTAAAACACGGACCTGAACAGATTGAAAGGCAAAATTAGTTCGATTGGGATGAATCCTGAATTCTTGACTTTTATGTAACAGTGTATCCAGTGTTGTAACCAAAAGAGGGGCAGTTGAATTTCCCAAATATATTCTGTTTTTGGAATAGCCCGCAAAATAATAAGAATTAAACTTGAGGTCAATTTGATTAACTTTTATAGCATCGCTGGGAAAACGGCGGACAAAATTGTTTCGATGATGAATAATATCTTCAGATAAATAAAAAAACAAAAAAACAATTCCAGCACTTGCTATAGCCGTTGCCAAAAGGGATAAATAAATAGCTTTTGATTGAGCAGTAACTGCCTTTGTTCTATTTTGAAAAAGAAATAAAATCCCGATAAAGGCTAAAAGCACGAAAAAAACATTAAATATCAGATGTTCTTTCCATCCCATTTTTTCAAGAATACCTCCACAGGAACAGGGGATAAAAGAACTATGATTCAAAATAATATAGATATAAGCTGTAAACATTATCATCAAGCCAAAGGCTGCAAAAAGACCTATTAATCTCCATTCTTTAAAAGCAATCAGCAATGCAATACTTAATTCAAGCACGGGAACTAGCCATGCTATCGATCCTGCAAAAGCACTTAATAGAGGTGATTGCCCTAATTGAACTTGGAAATTTTCAAAGTCTAATACTTTGCTGACTGCAGCATAGACGAACAGTAAAATATATAGCAGACTTATAAAGTCTAAAAAAATATTTTTTGTTTTGGAATTCAGAATCATAGAATTATAGATTTTAGTGCCACAAAGTAAAATTCTGAATTTCAAAACAATAACGCTTGTCTTATTGGGAGCAATACTTATCCAAAACGGATTATGATTAAATAATAGCAGGAGCAAATTCCACTTGTAATAGAATATTCATGAATAATTACAGAAATCAACTTATGAAAACGTCCTTTTCCGCCCTTATATTTTTCCGCCTAAAATCACGATAAGGATTTACGCGCTGGCGGTGGGGAGTGACCCGAGAGTCGAGTGTGAAACACGAGCGTCTGGGTCGCGATAGGACAAACCGAATGAAGTGAGGTTCATCGAACACCAATAAAAATAAGAGTGAAGTGAGATAAATCTGTTCGATGATTTTTGGTGTAAAAATATTCTAGGCTTGAAATCGAAGATTCATGAATACCAAAAAAACAATAATAAAACATGAATATTTTTTGTTTCTTTTGCATCAAGGCAAATCGAAGATTCAGCGAACACCGTTAATAATAAGAATTAAGTGAGCTAAAAGAAAAAATCTTCTTTAATCTTCCAGTAAAGAAGTAAAACCAGTTTCATTTCGCTTCATTTCGTTTGGTGACAAACCAAAACGTTTTTTAAAGGACTTTGAAAAGGTGGGATAATTATTAAAACCATTCATAACCGAAATATTTTTTAAAGGAATCCCTGAATGCTCCATCATAAAATAAGCTCTTTTCAAACGTTCATCATTATAAAATTGATAAATACTGGTCTTAAAAAAATGACGAAAACCATCTTTTAATTTATGTTCATTAGTGCCAAATGTTGATGAAAGCACTTTTAGTGATGGAAGCGGTTCTTCAAGATGAGCTAAAATATAATCATAAAGTTTCTGTATCAAAAGTGCATCTGCCTTTCTGGTTTTACTATGTTTCTCATTTTCATTCTCGTAGGCCAAAGGATCATAGGAATCTTGCAAGACAGGAGTAACAAGATTTAATATAATTTCCGAACAGTTAATTAGCTTTCCAATACTGCAGGCAACAGAAACAGGCAAATGTTCTTTGGGAGTAAAATCTAAAGTAATAGTTATTGGTAAGGTAATATTTGTGTCAAATACTTCTTGAAGCCGTACTAAAGAAGTCTCGGTAATAATGCCGGACAAAGGTTGGTTCAACAGCTCAGATTCCGAATAGTCCAAAAATAGAATAACTTCTGGAGTAAAACTTTTGATAAAAAAAGAAGCATCTAAAACAAAAGTAGTTTGAGTTATAAATTGATATGTTTTATGAGAATTAACATAGCCGGCAGGAAAAATGGATTCTTTCATTTCTTCAGCAACCATATTGATTAAAACAACAAGTGTTTCCAATTCGTCATCATAGGAACTTAAGGGAATACGGCTGTTGAAATTGCCTCGCGCCATCTCAAATAACATTTGATGCATGGTAACAATACGCTCTTGGTTATGCAGTCTTTCCATAATACTGAGTATGCAGTTCTATTCTCTATTTTCTTCCCTCTAAATAAATTGCTTCAAATAAGCCAATGCTTCATCGTGTTTATTGAAGATTTTTGTGGGTACTGAGGGTTTGCTTATTTCTAAATAAAAAGAGCTGATTGTTAGGGATACTTTTTCGTGTATAACAAGCCCAACGGCTTGTGTCAGTATGGAACCCGATTGGGCCAAATAGTCCCGTCCGGCTTTATCAGTCGAAATAATACCGCGGATATCACACAAAACAGGGTAAGACCTTTCGTTTTGAAAATGAATTCTATCGGTTACAACACACTGAGCTGTCTTCAGATCAATAATAGTATTGGGTTTATATTCAAAAAAGAGAATATTATCCGCAATCCAAAATCGGGCATAGTCGTTCTCAAAAAGATCATGGGCTGCAATCATGTTCTGATAATTTAATAAGATAATATTTTAACAAAAATATAAACATTTACTAACAGTTCAGTTGCCAATTTGGGATTATTTGTTGCAATTTGTAGTATTAGTTGTCAATTCGGGAATATGACTTGTCAATTTGGGAGTATTAAAGAATTAGATGAAATAACTTTCATTTTTTATAATGACTTTTAGAAATCTATTTTAAAAAAGACCAAAAAATAACTAACAAATGGCAAAAATCAAACACAATAACTTCATCGATACAGTGGATGAGGTTTTGTCTGGAGCTAAAAAAGAAGGTGTTTTGCACTTATATGCAGAAGGCAAAGTTTTAACAGGCAGGACAATCCAAATCAATGGAAAGGAAATGTTTCATTTCGGGACAACTGGATATCTGGGACTAGAACAAGATATTCGATTGAAAGAGGCTGCAATAGCAGCCATAAACAATTATGGTACGCAGTTCCCGCTTTCAAAATCATATATTTCACATCCGCTTTACAGCGAACTGGAGAGCAAAATCGAACGAATGTATGGCATTCCGCCTATTATTGCCAAGAACAGTACACTGGGACATTTAGCGGTTATTCCAACACTAATAAGAGATGAAGATGCAGTTATAATGGATCATCAGGTACACTGGAGTGTACAGAATGCCTGCCAGCTTTTAAAACTGCGGGGAATTCCAGTTGAAATGATTAGGCACAGTAATTTGACGATGTTGGAAGATAAAATCAAACAGTTAACATCGAAGTGCAATAAAATCTGGTATATGGCTGATGGCGTATACTCCATGTTTGGGGATTACGCACCTATTCCTGAATTATTGGATTTGACTCAAAAATACCCTCAGCTTAATTTCTATTTTGACGACGTTCATGGTATGAGTTGGAGAGGTAAAAATGGAACTGGTTTTATCTTTGACACAATTAAAGAACTTCCAGAAAATTGTGTAGTAGTAAGTACATTAAGCAAAACCTTTGGAGCCAGCGGTGCAACGGTATTTTGCAGGAATCAGAAATTAAGAGATAAGATTAAAAACTTTGGCGGACCGCTCACTTTTTCTGCTCAATTGGAACCTGCATCTGTAGCGGCAGCAATTGCTTCAGCAGACATTCATTTATCACCTGAAATTCAATTGAAGCAAAAAGACTTAGCTGATAAAATAGGCTGTTTCAATCAATTATTATCAATGGGAGATCTTCCTATAATTTCAAAAAATGATTCGCCGGTTTTCTTCTTGGGAATGGGTACACCCGCAGCGGGTTATAACTTTTTAAAACGTTTATTCAAAGAAGGATTTTTTTTGAATTTAGGAATTTATCCTGCTGTACCTATAAAAAATACTGGAATTAGAATTACGCTCTCCAGTCACAATCAAGTCGAGGATATTAAAGCATTAGCCGAAGCAATGGAACACCATTTTCCTAAAGCTTTGGAAGAAACTAATAGCAACGAAAATAAAATAAGGCAGGCTTTTGGGTTAGGAATTGGGAAAGTACAAAAGATTTCAGAATCAAAAGAACAGGAACTCTTTATTGAAGAAAAAAACACTATTCAGGATATCGAAAAATCAGAATGGGATCAATACATGCGGAGACAGAATATTTTCGATTGGGAAGGACTCGTTTATTTGGAAAAAACATTCAGTCAGCACCCAGACCCAGCGCATCAATGGGATTTTTACTATTACACCATCAAAGACAGTGAAGGCAATATTATTCTGATGACTTTTTTTACTTACGGACTTTGGAAAGACGATATGCTGGCAACTGAATCGGTCTCCATCCACTTGGAAGAAATAAGAAAAACCAATCCTTTATACCTCACCTCAAAAGTACTGGGCATGGGGTCTTTATTTACAGAAGGAAAACACTGTTTCATCAATCATGAACATCCTTTAGCAGAGAAAGCAGTAAAACTTTTATTGGATAGTATAGATGAAAAATACAATACATTAAATGCAGATATGTTGGTTGTAAGAGATTTTGAAGAAGGAAACAAATACAATAAATCAATACTGGATCAGGGGTATATCAAAATGGACATGCCAGAATCCTGTGTGGTGCAAAGCCAAGGATGGAGTACTAATGAAGAATTTGCTAATGAATTATCGTCCCGGTCACGGAAACATTTCAATAAAGAGATAGAACCTTATGAAAAACACTATGATGTTGTAATAAAAGATAAATTAAGCAAATCAGAAATAACAAGAGCATACCAGCTCTACAACAACGTAAAAGACAATAATTATGCCATTAACACATTTCGATATACCCAAGAAGTTTTCGAGAATATGAATGAAAACCCCAACTGGGAGTTTATTGTTTTAACACTGAAAGCTGAAATAGAAAATCCATTTGTAGGAGTGATGTTTTGCTACAAAAACAACAATTACACCTATGTCCCGGAATTAATAGGAATGGATTATAAATGGGCAAAAGAATACCAGCTTTACAGACAATTGCTGTTCCAGACTATAAAAAGAGCCAATACTTTACAGTTTCAAAAAATAGATTTTGGCGTGTCTGCTTCTTTTGAAAAAAGAAAGTTAGGAGCTAAAATAGTTCCAAAACTAGCCTATGTTCAAGCAAGAGATAATTATGCAATGGAATTAATGGGGACACTACAAAATGAATATAAAACACGAAATTAATTTTAAATTTAATTAGAACAAAATTATAAAATTAACCCGCTTTTCGCTCCCCTCTCCTTTGGAGAGGGGCCGGGGGTGAGGTTTAAACAACAAACCCATGTTTAAAAAAACGATCGAATCATTTAATGATTCCTGCAATGGAATATTGGAAGCAGACGAAACAATGCAAAATAAAGCTGGCAATGGAATTGTATTGTGCAATAAAACATTAACAAGTTTAAAAGAAATAGTAGATAAAAAAGATTTCAATACCGTTCCGGAAGAGATCGATTTTTTCAAAAACATTAAACCAGTTCCGATGAGTTTATTGATTTATTTTACAGAAGTGCGTTCTTGTGAATTGAGAATGCCCAAAGCAGGAAACTCCTATAAAGTCCAGTTCCTCCAAAAAGAACTGCGAAAAATCAATAAGTTCTTTTATAAAAATGCCGACTTTGTACATTATATGGAACAGGGATGCAGCTATCTGGATCATCAATTCTTTACTAGAAACCATCGTGATAATTTTCCATTTACCCCCATGACTGATCATTATCAATTTCCGGAATTTTCAACCTCACAAGATATGCTTTGGGCAAAAATAAAAGCGATGTACCGATTCATTCACTACATCCGTGAAGCAATGCAAAAACTCAATGCTGGTAATGAAATGATGTTCGAAGAAAAGAAACACAAAGTATTGGTATGGACAGCTCCCAAAACTGCAATTACAGAGTTAATCTATGCTTTATACTCCAATGGCTCTCTTAATAATGGTGCAGCTGACATCAATACTATAACTGCATCTTTTGAAGATTTTTTTAATATCAAATTAGATAACATATACAAAACCTACACCGAAATTAAAAGCAGAAAAAGTAGTAAAACTAAGTTTTTAGAAGAGTTAACGTTCAACCTCAAACAAAAAATCAATAAAGAAGAGGAAGTCTAAAAACTCGTAACCTTTTCGTAACTACGAAAATCAAAATGCAGTAAAGTGATACATTCAAAATCACATGTACTGCATTTTTTTATGGATTTAAATGCCTGTCCGATAACACTAAACTCTTCTTTGTAAATAAAATTCCCCTCCTCTGGAGGGGTGTCCAACGGGCGGGGTGGTCATTTATTTAAAAAAAACGTTCCTCAACTTATAATTCATCCCACAGTTCTTCCCCCCTCTGTCATTGCGAAGAATGAAGCAGCCCGGAGAGGGGCTGGGGGGTGAGGAAAATGTTAAATTTCATCGTAACTACGAAACGCATAGGGAAAGAAAATGAAATAAAGCATTCAATTTTGTCAAAGAAAAAAAGACAGAACTTCTTTTTTTATGAAAAGAACTAACTATGCGTAATCAATGAAAATAGATCAGAAAAGAGTATGTATTTATCCAAAGGACATTCAGATAATTACTGGTAAAAGTTATAAATATTCAAGGTTGCTTCTTATTGAAATCAAAAAGAAGTTGAATAAAAATGAACATCAGTTTATAAGCATCGAAGAATTCTGTTTATACACAGGACTAAAATTAGAACAGGTACAGCCGCTCATTATTGGATAACAGTAGAGCCTCTTTCCACTGTAAAGCCCTTCCCATCAAAAAAAACACATGGTATTTAAAGAAATCTGTGAGAATCTGTGCAGTCAGTGGCAAAAAACACATGGTATTTAAAGAAATCTGTGGGAATCTGTGCAGTCAGTGGCAAAAAACACATGGTATTTAAAGAAATCTGAGGGAATCTGTGCAGTCAGTGGCGAAAAAACAGACATGGTATTTAAAGAAATCTGTGGGAATCTGTGCAGTCAGTGGCAAAAAAAACACATGGTATTTAAAGAAATCTGCGAGAATCTGTGCAGTCAGTGGCAAAAAAACACATAGTATTTAAAGAAATCTGTGGGAATCTGTGCAATCAGTGGCAAAAAAAAACACATGGTATTTAAAGAAATCTGTAGGAATCTGTGCAGTCAGTGGCGAAAAAAAACACATGGTATTTAAAGAAATCTGTAAGAATCTGTGCAGTCAGTGGCAAAAAAAACAGATGGTATTTAAAGAAATCTGTGGGAATCTGTGCAGTCAGTGGCGAAAAAAAACACATGGTATTTAAAGAAATCTGTGGGAATCTGTGTAATCAGTGGCAAAAAAACAGATGGTATTTAAAGAAATCTGTGGGAATCTGTGCAGTCAGTGGCGAAAAAAAACACATGGTATTTAAAGAAATCTGAGGGAATCTGTGCAGTCAGTGGCTAAAAAACACACATGGCATTTAAAGAAATCTGTGGGAATCTGTGCAATCAGTGGCAAAAAAACACATGGTATTTAAAGAAATCTGTGGGAATCTGTGCAGTCAGTGGCGAAAAAAAACACATGGTATTTAAAGAAATCTGTGGGAATCTGTGTAATCAGTGGCAAAAAAACAGATGGTATTTAAAGAAATCTGTGGGAATCTGTGCAGTCAGTGGCAAAAAACACATGGTATTTAAAGAAATCTGAGGGAATCTGTGCAGTCAGTGGCTAAAAAACACACATGGCATTTAAAGAAATCTGTGGGAATCTGTGCAGTCAGTGGCAAAAAAACACATGGTATTTAAAGAAATCTGTGGGAATCTGTGTAATCAGTGGCAAAAAAACACATAGTATTTAAAGAAATCTGTGGGAATCTGTGTAATCAGTGGCAAAAAAAACACATGGTATTTAAAGAAATCTGTAGGAATCTGTGTAATCAGTGGCAAAAAAAAACACATGGTATTTAAAGAAATCTGTGGGAATCTGTGTAATCAGTGGCAAAAAAACACATAGTATTTAAAGAAATCTGTGGGAATCTGTGTAATCAGTGGCAAAAAAAACACATGGTATTTAAAGAAATCTGCGAGAATCTGTGCAGTCAGTGGCAAAAAAACACATAGTATTTAAAGAAATCTGTGGGAATCTGTGCAATCAGTGGCAAAAAAAAACACATGGTATTTAAAGGAATCTGTGAGAATCTGTGCAATCAGTGGCAAAAAAAAACACATGGTATTTAAAGGAATCTGTGAGAATCTGTGCAATCAGTGGCGAAAAAAAACACATGGTATTTAAAGAAATCTGTGGGAATTTGTGTAATCAGTGGCAAAAAAAAGTATTGAATGAAAAAGCCCAGACCGTTAGGTATGGGCTTATAAAATTCAAAATTCTTTTCATTTCCTTTTCCTTCGTATGAGCTTTTTCAGCAGTATCGAAATGCTAAAACTGACAACCGCTCCTATAATAGCAAGAACAATAGTCTTCAAAACATCTTCCGACTGCAGATTGGGCACCATACTCAGAAAAGTACCACTGATAGTTCCCATCAATGGACTGTTACTGGCTTGCATCAGGATTCGAAATTAGGGTGAGTAGTCAATTGGCTGACGGCAGATAATACAGTGCCGGCAGCTGTCAGATAGCCGGCAATTGAAATCAGCGCAGGTGGCAGTGCTATTGGAGCAGTAATAACACTGACACCAGCAGTTGCGAGAACAAGCCCGATAGTGCGAAGAACTTTAAAGAATTTTGGAGTAGGAGCAGTAGCTCTTTTTAGAATACTCATAATAGGTATTTTTAAGATTGAACAAGTAATAAAACACTCTCTTTTTCGTCAAGTTTTGGATAGACCAATTTCTTAAGCTTTAGAAAAGCTGGTCTGGATTGGAGTCCAATTCCTGAACCCGAAAGTTGGGTAACTGGAGCAATACAGCCCTTCAGTTCTTTTAAGGCATTATTAGCGGGATGAAATAAAATTAAATTTCTATTGTTAACATCCATAATTTCTAAATGCCATCTGAATTTTCTGCTGTATCGCTTACATACAAAATATTCACCTTCTGGAATGCAGGAAACCTGGCTTGCATTGTCTTTCCACGGCAATTCAATCGTATAACAGATTATTTTGCCATTGCAGACAAGTTTCCCATTTGTGCCTCCTGGAAAATACGTTCTGGTCAATAGTAAAACCATCTTATATACCGTTTACTGCCGCCAGAGCCAATGGGTTGTAAGTTCCATTTTTAAGGGAATACATTTTGCCGTTGACTTCTTGGTAAAACTCCATTCCTAAGGCTAAAAAAAGTGGTTTTCCGCTATTAGGGGTTACCATATTAATATGAGAAATAGCTGATGTAGGCTGTGTATCCCATGGCAGTGGCAGTGTCTCCGAATGCGATTCAATAAATGTTTCTGCTTCAAAATCTATTTCCGTTCCTGCCGATATGATTTTAAAATGAGTGGTACCAGCTGGAGCAGCTATCATGTTGGCAGGTACAAAAGAAGCGAAATCAACAGTGATTGCACCACTGACACGCTCAATTGCTGCGGTATACGGGGCAAACAGACTGGTGCCTAATGTTCCATTGATATTAAATTCGAAGCCAATTAACAATTCCGCTTCTCCGTCGATAATATTCCGCATCCCGCGTTCACTGGTGCTGTCAGCCTGAATTACTTTGATCATAGACTGCGTCAGTCGGCTGACCATTCTGCTGTCAGCAGTATTTAAAAGTAAGGATCGTATGGAAGTCCTCAAAACTTTGCCAGCCTTTCCCGCTCTTCCAAATTCAGCACCATTCTCACGGGTGCGCTGAAAAGCAGGATCATTTGCAATTCGTTTTGCATCGATTCCTCCTTTTTCACGAGCCATGTGTCCGTCTTTAGTTTTGTAAAAAGTAATATCCCCGATAGTTCCTTTTAATTTAATAATGCCTTTTTGCTGAGCCATAATTTCTGTTAGTATAATGTTGATGTTTAAAATGTTCGGTACATTTTTTCAAACCTTACAAATCAGTTTCGATGCATCTAGAAGCGGATTTATAATGCAAAGGTGTTACTATCGTATTTAGTATCAAAGGCATAGGGTTCAGGAACAGCCAATAAGTGCTGTAAAGATCATTATAGCTTTTTTTGCCTATAGAAAAACCTCGTTAATTGTCCTGAATGATTATAAGAATTTAAGAGCCTGTTTAAATTTCATTCGTCTCAAATAGAGTTTAAAACGATGCACTTTCAGTGCATCCCGCTTTAGTTTTTAAAAAAGTTTTTGCCACAGATTACAGATAAAAAATGATTTTAAATCTGTGAATCTGTAGCAGAATTTCATCAATTTTCGCAGTCCAGCGTTGCAGACTTTCAGTCTGCCTAACCAATTCTATGGACTTTCAGTCCATAGTAGTTTAGTCTTGAGATTTATTATTAGATGATTTTTGAGTGAAACTAGGCGGATTTTTATAAAATAGCAGCGCTATTGTATAAAAAATTAACGAAGTTGTAGCCAAAAATCGTCATGAGAGAGCCAATAAATAAAACTTAAACAGCACGGCATTCACATTTAAAAAAAGATAAACATGAATTTCACCAATTAACACTAATTCTTATCAAAAGTGAAATCAAATTTTACAGCTTTTTACAGTTTCGAATATTTTGTGTAATTAAATAGCGATTTTAATTCGTGCAAATTAGTGTAATTCGTGTCAGAAACTTTTAAAAGCGAATGCCGTGCATAAACAGGCTCTAATATGTGGCTATTTTATTTTTCTCAATTCAATCTGATAAAAAGAAAAAATAACCTGTATAGTTATTTTAGGAAAGGACAAAATAATTTTAGGACGAACATACTCCTGGGTAAAGCCCACCCAAAGGCATGGATAGTGCATTAAGAATGCATAAAGAAAGAAAAAGTAGTTTAGCAATAAATTTTGGTAAACAGTATTATTGAGTAGTAGACCACGGCATTCGCATTTAAAAAAAGATAAACATGAATTTCACCAATTAACACTAATTCTTATCAAAAGTGAAATCAAATTTTACAGCTTTTTACAGTTTCGAATATTTTGTGTAATTAAATAGCAATCTTAATTCGTGCAGATTAGTGTAATTCGTGTCAGAAATTTTTAAAAGCGAATGCCGTACAATTAACACTAATTCTTATCAAAATTGAAATCAAATTTTACAGCTTTTTACAGTTTCGAATATTTTGTGTAATTAAACAGCAATCTTAGTTCGTGCAGATTAGTGTAATTCGTGTAAGAAACTTTTAAAAGCGAATGCCGTGGTAGTAGACGGCTTTTATAACTCAGGAGTTTCTTAGCAGGCTGATTCGATCTGTTTGGTATTAGTTAACGACAGTCATATAAAACGATATGAGCAGAAAGATAAATCCTGTTTTATAGTATTTTAAATGGGATTCTTTGTTTTATTTTGTGATGTTTTGTGAAACCTATTTCCCGATACAGAAATTAGCAAAAATATTCCCCAGTAATTCATCATTAGTAACCTGACCCGTAATCATCCCAAATTGGTACAGCGCTTCTTTAATGTCAAGGGCCATAAGGTCACTGGAAAGATTACTTTCCAGCCCGAATTTCACTTTCTGAATTTCGTCAAGGGCTTTTAGCAGCGAATCATAATGGCGTGTATTAGTGACAATTGTTTCGTTATTGCGAAGTGCTCCGGTGTTAACAAAAGAAAGCAGTTCATTCTTTAAGTCATCAACGCCAATTCGTTCTTTAGCAGAAATGTAAATGGTTTTCGGCTGCTGGTTATTGGTTGCTAGTTTTGCTTCGATTACTTCTGTCATTTCTTTAGAAAGTAAGTCTTTTTTATTAATGATAACCAAAATAGGCTTTTGCGGATACAGATTTTGTGTTTTGTTGATTTCAATAAGTAAGTTATCCAGTTTTTCATTAACTGACAGCTGACGGCCATCAGCTAAATACAAAACAACCTGCGCCTGATCAATTTTCTCAAAAGTTTTTTTGATTCCGATGCTTTCCACCACATCGGCGGTTTCACGTATTCCGGCGGTATCTATAAATCGAAAGCCGATGCCGCCAATCACCAATTCGTCCTCGATAGTATCGCGTGTAGTCCCTGCAATTTCCGAAACAATAGCGCGTTCTTCATTTAATAAAGCATTCAGCAGTGTAGATTTCCCCACATTGGGTTCGCCTACAATAGCAACAGGAATGCCGTTTTTGATAACGTTACCAACGGCAAACGAATCAATCAAACGCTTAAGTACAAATTCTATTCGGTTCAATAATTCATGAAATTGCGCTCTGTCGGCAAATTCAACATCTTCTTCGGCAAAGTCCAATTCCAGTTCGATTAAAGAAGCAAAATTTAATAATTCTTCGCGCAGTTTAGCAATTTCATTAGAAAAACCACCGCGCATTTGCTGCATCGCAATCTGATGTGAAGCTTCATTATCTGACGAAATTAAATCCGCTACAGCTTCAGCTTGAGATAAATCTAATTTCCCATTCAAAAATGCTCTTAATGTAAATTCACCCGCATCGGCCATTCGGCAGCCTTTTCGAAGCAGCAGCTGAATAATTTGCTGCTGAATATAAGTTGAACCATGACACGAAATTTCAATGGTATTTTCGCCCGTATAAGAGTTAGGTCCTTTGAATACAGACACTAAAACTTCGTCCAGTGTTTTTTGTCCGTCAATAATATGTCCCAAATGAAGTGTGTGGGATTTTTGCTGTGTCAGATCTTTGTTTTTTATGGATCTAAAAACCGAATGGCCTATAGCTATGGCATTTTCGCCCGAAATACGGATTATGGCAATGGCACCAGCTCCTGAAGGAGTGGCTAAGGCAACTATAGAATCGTTTTGGATCATAACAAAAAATTTATGCAAAAGTAAACAAATTAGTGATTAGCCGGAGGCATTGAAAATTTAAAAGTCAAACAACAAATGACAAACCCTAAACCACAAACAACAAACATATCCCAGCCTTTAAATTATGTAAATCAAATTGATAATTATCATACTTTATCTGTATGAAATTTTGTAAATTTATAAGAGTTATTGGTAATCAGTAAATTATCTGTAAAAATGAAAAAAATATTGTTCCCAACAGATTTTTCAGAAGCTTCAAAAAATGCTTTTATATATGCGCTAAAGCTCGCCGATGCTATAGATGCCGAGATTATTACGCTTCATGTTTACGAATTGAATTCACCGGCTTATCTGGACGTTTCTGTCTATCTGCATGAAATCTATCAGTATGAGGAATTGAGCGATTTCGAAAATTACAAAGACGAAGTGCCTGTACTGCGGAACATTGCCCAAACCCATGATTTGGAACACATCAAAATAAGCAATGTCCTTATTCAGGGCTATCTGGTGGACGAAGTCGCGAAGATTTCCAAAGAAGAGCAAATAGACTTTATCGTTATGGGAACTAAGGGAGTTACCCACTTGCGTGAAGTCTTTTTGGGTACAGTGGCCACCCGGATAATGAACGAATGCAGTACAGCCGTTTTGGTCATTCCTGAGAAATGCACTTATACCCCGATAACCAAAATTTTATTCAATACAAGGTATCTTCTGGACGATATTGAGCCTCTGAAAAAAGTAGCGGCGCTGGCCAATGTATTTCAGGCACACATCGACTGTCTCAGCATTAAAACGCCGCATACCGTTCAGGACAATGATTTTGAGGCCGATTTCAAGAATATTTTCAGAGATGCAGACATTAGTTTTCATTCTGTTATAGAGAATGATATCGAAGGAGCAATTTTCAAGTATATCGATCAAAATGCTATAAATATGGCAGCAATCCATGTACGGCATAGAGGATTTTTTGAAAAGCTTTTTCAGGTAAGCCTGTCTGGAAAGCTGGCCTTTCATATCAATATTCCGTTCTTATCCATTCATTAAAAGTACTGAATCATGATTATTTGGGCGTGACCCAGCTGAGCAAAGGGGCTAAAGTATAGCAGCGTTTATTCGCCCCTTTCCTCAGCAGCGTCGGGCTTTCCGCGTTGCTTTGGCAGCCAGCTTCTATCACTCACGCAGCGCCTGAAAACGACAATTTTAGCATAATAACAGCCAGTCATAGATATAACAGAATTGTTCCTAAAAAAAAAGTAAACTATAATTCATAAACAAATGAAAAAGATTTTATTGCCCACCGATTTTTCAGAAGTTGCCAATAATGCTTTTATTCACGCATTGGAATTTGCAAAAATTGTAAATGGTGAACTCCTGCTTTTGCACACTTTTGAACTGCCAATAGTTGACAGTCAGTTTGTGCCTGAGAATTATTATACAGTATTTGATTCTCTGCAGTTGGCACAATTTGATATGTTCAAGAATGAAATTCCCAAACTTCGGGAACTGGCCAAGAAAAATGGCTTAGAAAATATAAAACTAAGCCATAGACTTATGGACGGCGACTTGATTTATGCAATCAAAAAAGTTGTCAAAGAAGAAAAAGTCGATTTTGTGGTAATGGGTACTTCAGGTGCATCAGGCTGGGAATCATTTTTTGTAGGATCCAATACAGGCGCAGTGCTTACAACCGTTGATGTACCGGTCCTAAGCATACCAGTTGAAGCGCAATATGACAAAGTCAAAGCCATTGGTTTCACCACCCGATTTAGAGACAAAGACAAAGCGCCGCTGCGGCAAGTTCTCAAAATCGCCAAAAAAACCAATGCCGAAGTGAAATGTCTGTATGTCAAAACCAGCAAATCTGATGTTTTGGACACAACAATAAAGGAATGGGAAACCGAATTCTTAAATGAACCTATTACGTTTACAGTCGTAAACAGTGATTTGGTCAAAGAAACGATTATCGATTTTGTATCCCACAAAAACATCGATATCTTAGCCATGATCACCCATAAACGAAATTTCTTTTCTGAGCTGTTCAATCCAAGTCTGACCCAAAAAATGTCCAACACTTCTGTAGTGCCGGTATTGGCTCTGCACGAAGAGGAGCTGTAATCTTAGATTTCAGATTTAAGTTTTATTTTGATAGAGACTTCCATTAACATTTGAAAATTTAAAATCTGCCATTGTCATTGCTGTTGATATTTGAAATCTGCCATTGCCATTGAATTTCTGATTCCCTACATTTGTGTATCATTAAAACAAACAATGGAAATTTATAAAACCAATAGTCAAAGCCATTCAGAGGATTTAAAGGAAATTAACAGCAAGTACAACAGCATAAGTTTTTTTAGACTTATCAGTATTCTGCTTTTCTTAGGAAGCTTATTTTATTACATAAAAACCAGTGAAATAGTATTTGTCATGATGGCAGTTATACTATTCGCTGGTTTTATTATTTTGATGCGGATTCATTCAAAGCTGTCTTTTCAAAAAAAGATAAAAACAGCCCTGGTGGAAATTAACGAAAATGAAACCGCCTATTTGGAACGAAAAGCAATCCCTTTTGAAAATGGTGCCGAATTCAATGATTTTCATCATCCGTATGCCTATGATCTGGATATATTTGGAGCGCATTCTTTGTTCCAAAACCTTAACAGAACCGCAACTTATATCGGCAAGAAGACATTAGCGAGACAATTATTGACGCTTTTGCCAAACAGTGAAATACTCCTGAATCATAAAGCTGTTCAGGAGTTAAAAGAAAAATTAGAGTGGCGTCAGGAGTTTTTGGCTTTCGCCAAAGCAGGGAAGGACAGCCAGTCAGTTTACTCAGCATTACTGGAGTGGAGCCGATTTGAAAGTTCTTCTTTATCAAAAACGGATACGCTTTTATCTTTTCTGTTTCCAATAGGTTTTTTTAGTAATCTGCTGGGATATTTTTTCACTTCCAATCCAGTATTCTTGTCGTATCTGACTTTTTTCTTTGTATTAAACATGTCATTTTTAGGCCGGTTTTACAAAAGAATAACTATTGAAATTGCCAATGCTGAAAATATTGATGTCATAGTAAAACAGTACAGTTTACTGGTTCAAAAGATAGAAAATGAAAACTTTCAGTCCGAAAAATTAATTGCTTTACAGCAAAAATTATACTTCCAGAATCAGAAAGCAAGCGTGCACCTTAAGAAATTATCCGAATTATTTTCTAATATGGATACCATTGGGAATTTTGTAACGGCTTTATTGTTCAACGGAACATTTCTTTTCAATCTTCATGTGTTGAGATCGCTGATCGTTTGGAAAAAACAGCATGCAGCAGTCATTGAGGGATGGCTGGAAGTGATAGGGGAGTTCGAAATGCTGAACAGTCTGGCTAATTTTTCGTATAATAATCCCGATTTTGCATATCCAGTATTAAATAACGATCATAAAATTGATTTCACAAATTTGAGTCACCCTTTATTGAATCCAGCTACTAGGAAAGGTAACGATGTACAGTTTTATCCGCAGTCGTTTATGATTTTGACGGGTTCCAATATGTCTGGTAAAAGTACTTTCCTGCGCAGTTTGGGAATCAATATGCTCCTTGCGGGAATGGGTTCGCCAGTTTGCGCGAGTAGTGCGAACGTACATCCTTTGCCAGTTTTAGTTTCGATGCGATTGTCAGATTCGTTATCCGACAGCGAATCGTATTTCTTTGCCGAAATCAAACGCTTAAAGCAGATTATGGATGAACTGGAGTCGGGTCCTGCTTTTGTTCTTCTGGACGAAATCCTGCGTGGCACCAACTCCGATGATAAACGAAACGGAACCATTGAAGTAGTCAAAAAAGTAATTGCTAAAAAAGCAATCGGAGCCATCGCAACACACGACATAGAAGTCTGCTTGACCACAAATGAGTATCCTGATATTCTAACCAATAAATGCTTTGAAGTCGAAATTAGCAGCAATGAACTCCATTTTGATTATAAACTCCGTGAAGGCATCTGCCAAAACAAAAGCGCCACTTTTTTAATGCAGAAGATGGGGGTTATTTAGTTTTTCCTGCCGGTTTTTCAGTCGCAAAGTCATTGCGAGGAACGAAGCAGCCTCATCAGATTAGCACGTGAAGCCAATCTGGAATATGGATATGCGTTATGCGATTGCTTCGTGCTTCGCAATGACATGACTAAAAGCAAAAAACCAAAATTCTGGTTAGGAATTTTGGCTTTTCAAATATAAAAATGGTTTTGGTTAGTTTCGTATTTTAGAAGTAACTAGCTGTTTAGCATTACTGGCATTACAAGCATTGTTACGGTTTCGCCTTCTTCCAGTCCATCAATAGGAGTAAGGATTCCGGCTCTGTTTGGTAATGACATTTCAAGCATGATCATGTCTGATTGCAGGTTGTTCAGCATTTCGGTAAGGAAACGGGAGTTGAAACCTATCTGCATATCGTCACCTTGATAATCACAAGTTAATCTTTCTTCTGCTTTGTTGGAGTAGTCGATGTCTTCGGCAGAAATATTCAATTCGGCTCCAGCAACTTTCAAACGAATCTGGTGCGTTGTTTTATTAGAGAAAATAGCAACACGACGTACCGAACTCAAAAATTGGGAACGATCCATCATTAATCTGTTTGGGTTTTCTTTTGGGATAACCGCTTCATAATTCGGGTATTTTCCATCGATTAAACGACATAATAAAATGTAGTTGTCGAAAGAGAAAGTAGCATTCGAATCGTTGTATTCTATTTTTACTTCAGCATCCGATGTGCTTAGGATGCTTTTTAAAATGTTCAATGGTTTCTTTGGCATGATAAATTCAGCCACTTGCGATGCTTTTACATCAGAACGTGCGTATTTTACCAATTTATGAGCATCTGTTGCTACAAAAATCAAACCTTCTGGAGAAAATTGGAAAAATACTCCAGACATTACCGGACGCAAATCGTCATTTCCAGCTGCGAAGATGGTTTTGCTTACCGCTGTTGCCAAAACATCAGCAGGAACAAGCGTTACAGACGGATCTTCTAAGTTTACAGATTTCGGGAACTCTTCTCCCGGTGCATACGCCAAGGCATATTTTCCAGAGTTAGAACTGATTTCTATAGTACTGTTTTCTTCTACTGTGAAAGTTAACGGCTGTTCAGGAAAAGTTTTAAGGATTTCCAATAATAATTTTGCAGGTACTGCAACACTTCCTTTACTTTTGGAGTCGATCGACAATGTGGCGGACATGGTAGTTTCCAAATCGGATGCCGAAACAGTTAATTCGTTATTATTTAATTCAAATAAAAAGTTATCCAAAATTGGCAAAGTATTGTTACTGTTGATAACGCTACCTAAAACTTGTAATTGTTTTAATAAGTACGAACTCGATACTATAAATTTCATCTGTATTGTTTTGTTTTTAATGGTGTGCTTTTTCTGAATTAAAATTAAGAATAGGCTTTACAAATATATTGTAAACTATTCGAGTATTCCAAATTTTTTATTAACATCTATTTACTGTATTTTCTTTTTCTTAGGAACGTAAATCCGAGACCAAACAGAAGTAAAATTAAGATTGGAAGCCCGATAGTTAGGAACTGGGTAAAGGTATAGTTTTCATACACTTTTTCTTTGTCCAACAAAGGCAGGTCAACATCTTTGCTTCGAATGTTAATAAGTCCGGTGTCATCCAGCAGATAATTCACACAATTCATCATAAAATCTTTGTTGTCGTACAAATTACCAGATCGCTGGTCATAACCTAATTCTACAGGCTGTCCTGTTTTGTCTAATTGATTTTTTATAATGTCGCCGTCCGAAACCACAATCATTTTGCTTTCTTTTGCTTTGGTAACAAAAGATTTTTCTTCAAAAGGTAATACACGGTTTTCAAACATCGAATGAAAATTTCCTTCCAGTAAAACTGCCATAGGAATATTTCCTTTATTTAGGTAGTCAGAGGTTGAAGTCTGCTCAGAAACCATATTCAGACTGATTGGCACAGGAGTTCCTATCCTTTTTGAATAAGCAGACGACTGCAGTAAAACAGTTTTCTTAATACCGTTTTTTAAAGTATCCATCGCATTAGCAAAATCAAATTTGATGCCCCCCAGATTCTTTACAATCGGGTGCTTGCTTGCAGGATATACCTGAGGAGCAAATTTCCAGATGAAATCCTGATATTGCGTTGCGCTTCCCTGCTCTCCGGACGCCAGTTTTATCGGGCTTCCCTGTTCATCTTTTACCAAATCTGGATTGATGCGCACGCCGTATTTGAAAAACATATCATTAAGATTCAGATCTTTTGGGAATGCTAATGTTGCTCCAGTTGGATTGTACAAGCTGTCCATTTCGGCATTAACTTGTTCTACGAGCCAAAGGGTTTTTCCTCCGTGAATAATAAATTGATCCAAAACCAATTTTTCTTCATCGGTAAAAGCTTCCGTTGGTTTGGCAATGACAGCCAGATCATAATTTTGCAGTGATTTTAGTGTTCCTTCCGGATTTTTGGCAACTGAATCCAAAGTAAACGGACCAATGAAATAGCTTTCGCGTACCTGCATCAGGAATTTGGCAATATGACGTTCCTGAAGTTCACCGTTTCCTTTGATGATAGCGACTTTCTTTTGTTTGTCTTTCGAGATTTTATTGATTCCGTCCGAAATAGAATATTCAAGATGCTGTACAGATCCAATCACTTTTTGAGTAGTAGTGGCTCCCATAATGTTTTTCAGCAATGGAATATTGACTTCCTTATTATTATAAACGGCAATTGCCCATGGAAAAACCATTGACTGGGATTGTTTTCCTTTGTCGTCTACAGTGATATTTATTGGTGTCAATCCTTTTCGATACAGCTCCTTAATTTTATCCATGCTCTCGTCTTTGTTCTCCAATGGATCTACAAATTCGACAATAATGTTAGAATTATAGGCCTGAAATTCTTCCAAAAGCTGTTTGGATTCCAGCTGTAACCGTTTGAATTCAGCTGGTAATTCACCTTGCAGATATACTTTTATAGACAAAGGAGCTTTTACATCTTTGATGATCTTTAAAGTGGTTGGTGACAGCGTATATCTATGATCCTGCGTTAAATCAAAACGATGAAAAAAGAAATTACTTATAATGTTTAATATGAATACTGCCGCAATAGTGATCAATAATGCTTTGGCATTTTTTATATTGAAAGCTTTCATTAGGATTTAATAGATTTTAAATTAAACACTGTGAACGAAAGGTATAAAACGGCAATACTAATGAAATAAATTACATCTCGAGTATCTATAACGCCCCGGCTCATACTTTTGTAATGATCCTGCATTCCGAAATAAGATATAAATGAAGAGAAATCTGGAAAAACAGAAGCTAAGCTTTGAAAACCAAAATAGAACAAGAAACACATAAAAACGGCTATTATAAAGGATACAATTTGGTTTTCTGATATTGAGGAAGTAAAAATTCCGATTGCGGAATAAGCACCAATTAAAAACAGCAGACCAAAATAAGAACCCAAAGTGCTTCCCATGTCAATATTTCCTTCGGGCGACCCCAAATTATAAATTACTTCAACATAGATAAAAGTTGGGATGATAGCCATTATTATCAGCAAAAATGCTCCCAAGAATTTTCCGTTTACAATTTCCCAAACGCTGATAGGTTTTGTGAGCAGTAATTCTAATGTACCCTGCTTTTTTTCATCCGAAAAACTGCGCATGGTTACTGCTGGAATCAGGAAAATTAAAATCCAGGGTGCCAAAGTAAAAAAAGGAGTTAAATCGGCAAAACCGCTGTTCAGGATGTTATAATCACTTTCAAAGACCCAAAGGAATAAGCCGTTTCCAATTAAGAACAAGGCGATTACTAAATACCCGATTGGTGAACCAAAGAAGGATTTTATTTCGCGAAATACGATTGACTTCATTTTTTATGTTAATTCGTTTATTGTTTAATCGTTTATTTGCCACAAAGAGGCGCAAATATACTAAGTTTTTTAATCTGAAATCTGCAGTCTGGAAACAGAAATCTAAAATCTGCTGACTGGTTACGGCAGGCTTACTAATTTATCGGCACTCCAAGCCTCAGGTTTTGCATTGAATAATTTTTTCGTAAATGTCCAAACTTTATTGAAAAGCTCTGAATTTCGATAGTTTTCCAAATCAGTTTCTGTTTCCCAATAACTATAGGTAAAGAAAATGCTTTTGTTTTCTTTGTCCTGATACAGTTCGAGGAAACGGTTTCCAGGAGCATTTCGAATCTGGTCTTTCATTAATTCAAAGTTTTCCAAAAAGGCAGGAATATTTTCCTCGTGAAAACTCAGTTTTACAATTCGTACAAACATTTGATTTTTGATTTTAGATCGCTGATTAACGATTTATGATTTAATAACTGCCTGATATATTACTCGTTTTTTTGCTTGTAAATGCAGTTTTTTTTGTATTCTTTTTTCATTTTCAAATGATATTTTTAATCTTCTTTCAAAAATCTATATTCTATACTCTTTTCTCTAAAATCTTAAAACTCAATTTTTAAACTGTATCGAAACCACATCCCTGTAATTAAGGCCTAATAATGTACTCGCAGATCCCACTGTCAGCGGATTGCTTCTGAAAATGGCAATTTCGAGAAAACCGGCTTCGTTAAAAATGGCTAATTTTTGACCTTCATAATACTTTACAGGATATTTATCCGAATTTGCAATCGCTGAATAATACGGCAAAATGTTTTTGATGGTTTGGTTCCTGAAGGCAATTTCATAAGCTCTTCCTTTGGAACATTCTAAAAACTGTTTTTTAGAAATATTGGTCACCACATTGCCAAAATGATCTATATAAATTACGTTTCCTTTTAGCTGGTTTCCATCTTCGGAGAGAATCACCTGCAAATCGGTTACTTGTTTTAGACTAGTGATTTCTTTGCCAATTGCACTTAGAGCTCCGCCTTTGGCAATATGGCAGGCTGTTTTTACAAAAACATCAAGATCGGTTGCTTCATTATGCAGACGGTCATGAACGGTAATGGCGGCAATTTTCTGCGGAATGATCTTTTGCGAAAGCATGCTTAAGATTCCATTATCGGATGCAATAAAGAAATGATCGTTCCACTGCATAACAATATGCTGATTTTCATTGTTGGCTTCTGAATCGACTCCAATAATATGAACAGTGCCTTTTGGAAAACTGTCATAAGAGGCCGAGATAACATAACTGGCTTCAACTGTGTTGAATGGATCGATGTAATGAGAAATGTCAATAATTACGGCGTCAGAATACTCAGATAATATCTTCCCTTTCAGCGCACCGACAAAGTGGTCTTTTAAGCCGTAATCAGTGGTAAGGGTAATTATTGACATAAAATTGTTTATAACTATTGAGTTTTGAAGCGACCGAAACTTATTTTTTCTTAAATTTGAAAAATGCAAAGCTAAAGTATTTTATACTTTATTTAAACACAATTTTATTTGAATTAAAACAAAATCTATGTCAAAGTTTATTTTTATTTTATTTCTTTTATTTACTACAATTAATTCATTTGGTCAAGAAAATATTTCGGATAAAAAAACGGCTGAGTCAGATAATTTAGACAAAAAAATTAAAGTTAAAAAAGACAAAAAGCAAGTATTTAATGAGACTGATATTGAATTGCTTCTTAATAATAATCTTTGTGAAATTTTATCAATTAAGCCTTCTGATCTATTGAATGAAGAAATGTTGAAAAAATTAAAAGCTAACGTATAATTAGAACTGGAATTACCCAAATTCCAGAAAAAGATGTTTTTTAGTGTTATTTACCGATTTAGAAATTAAAAACTGTAATAGAAGTGTTACAGCGTAAATATTGAAATTGATTTAACTCAATTATTTAACTTAAAAACTTCTTATTTTGAACGAAAGAATCATCGAGCTAATCGACATTGCTCCAAAAGATTTTTGGGGTACTCAAGACTCACACCTAGAGTCAATTAAGAAATTTTATCCAAAATTGAAAATTGTCGCAAGAGGCACTACTCTTAAAGCATTTGGAGACAAAGATGTTTTAGACGAATTTGAAAAGCGGTTTCAGCGCCTTATGCTGCATTTTACACGATACAATACCATAGATGATAATGTAATAGAAAGAGTTATTCAAAGTGACGATCAGGATGACAGAAAAGCTCTGGGACATGACAAAATTTTGGTTCATGGCGTAGGTGGAAAAATCATTAAACCGATGACTCCCAATCAGCAGCTGCTGGTGGATACCATGGAAAAAAATGATATGGTTTTTGCCGTTGGTCCTGCTGGTACCGGAAAGACCTATACAGGTGTTGCCATGGCTGTAAAAGCATTAAAGGAAAAACAGGTCAAGCGTATTATTCTGACCAGACCTGCTGTAGAAGCTGGAGAAAATCTAGGATTTCTTCCTGGTGATATGAAAGAAAAACTGGACCCTTACATGCAGCCTTTGTATGATGCACTGCGGGATATGCTTCCCAACGAAAAATTAGAAGATTATATTTTAAAGGGAATTATTCAAATTGCACCTTTGGCTTTCATGCGCGGACGAACTCTGGATCATGCTTTTGTAATTCTGGATGAAGCACAAAATACAACACATTCGCAGATGAAAATGTTTTTGACGCGTATGGGTAAAAATGCTAAGTTTATGATTACCGGTGACCCTGGGCAGGTAGATTTACCGCGTAGAACAATTTCCGGACTCAAGGAAGCTTTACTAGTTTTAAAAGATATTGACGGTATTGGTATTATTTACCTTGATGATAAGGATATTGTACGTCATCGATTGGTTAAAAAAGTAATTGATGCTTATAAACAAATCGAAAATAATGATTATTAAAATTAAAACAAGATAATTAAAAGTTAAAGGAGAAGCTCACAATTGAATTTCTCCTTTTCTATATACGAAAGAATGTATCTTGTTTTTAAAGTTAACAGATGTATATAATTAAGTTAAATGAATTTTATATAAAACTAACTTTTTTGGTATGTTATTGAAAAGCAATAATTTTGCAGCGGTTAAAATGAAATTGAATTAAAATGCCAAAACAAAAAATTAAAGTAGTAATAAGTGATTTAGACGGAACATTACTCAACTCAGATCACACAATATCAGCGTATACTAAATCTGTTTTTCAAGAACTGCACAAGCAGAATTATTTAATTATTGTTGCCACTGGGCGCCATCATATTGATGCGATGGCAATCATCGACAGTTTGGATTTTCCAGTTTATTTAGTAACATCAAACGGAGCCAGAATTCATTCGCCTCAAAAAGAATTATTGTATTCTCTTGATATGAATGGGGATTCGGTAAAATCAGTTTTAGCACTGGACATTGATCCCGAAATTACAACAGTTCTGTTTAGGGAAACTGTCTGGCAGACTTCTAAAACGAATAAAAAATTAAATGCTTTTCAAAAAGATTTAGCATATCCTCCTCAAGTGGTTAATTTTGCTGAGCTGGAAGATTTTAATGCAATAAAAATTTTTTTCACGCACGAAGATCATCAAAAATTAGTAGATTTAAAAGAGAAAATTCTTGAAACCCATTCAGATGAATTTAATCATGCTTTCAGTCTGCCTATCTGTTTGGAATTTATGGATAAATCAGTAGACAAAAGTGCTGCCATTAACAGGATTCTGGAGAAAGAAGGCTATACTTTTGCAGAGGCTGTTTCTTTTGGGGATGGTTTTAATGATGAAAAAATGTTAGACGCGGCGGGAATCGGTTTAATTATGGGGAATGCACCGCAGAATTTAAAAAATAAATTACCGCATTTAAAAGTGATTTCTACCAATAATGAAGACGGAGTGGCCAGATATTTGTCTTTAAATTTAGAAAATATTGGTACCAAGTTTAAAGAAATAAATGCATAGAATTTATTTTTGATCTATAAATAGAACTTTTGGTTTTCCTTGCGTTCTCTATTAATTAGTTTTAAATTTGCATACTAAAAAATAACAACACACTACTAATGAGCAATACAATTACCACTACCGATTTTAATTTTCCGAATCAGAAATCAGTTTACCGCGGAAAAGTAAGAGAAGTTTATAATATCAATGACGATTTACTAGTAATGATAGCTACTGACAGGCTTTCTGCATTTGATGTTGTTCTGCCAAAAGGAATTCCTTACAAAGGCCAGATTCTAAATCAGATTGCTACCAAATTCATGGAATTGACTCAGGATATTGTACCAAACTGGTTAATTGCAACGCCGGATCCAAGTGTAGCTGTTGGTCATCTATGTGAGCCTTTCAAAGTAGAAATGGTGATTCGCGGTTATGTTTCAGGTCATGCAGCACGTGAATATGCAGCAGGAAGAAGACAAATCTGCGGTGTAACAATGGCAGAAGGACTGAAAGAAAATGATAAATTTCCAGAACCGATTATAACTCCGACTACTAAAGCAGATAATGGTTCTCATGATGAAGATATTTCACGTGAAGATATTTTGGCTAAAGGAATCGTTACGGAAGAAGATTATTTAGTTTTAGAAAAATATACCCGTGCTTTGTTTCAAAGAGGGACTGAAATCGCTGCAAGCCGTGGTTTGATTTTGGTTGATACCAAATATGAATTTGGAAAAACTAAAGACGGTGTGATTGTATTGATTGACGAAATTCATACTCCGGATTCTTCCCGTTATTTTTATTCTGAAGGATATGAGGAAAGACAGAAAAATGGTGAGGAACAAAAACAATTGTCCAAAGAGTTTGTGAGACGCTGGTTAATTCAAAATGGATTTCAAGGACAGGACGGGCAGCAGATTCCTGATATGACTGATGAGTATATCGAAACCGTTTCAGATAGATACATTGAATTGTATGAAAATATTATCGGTGAAAAATTTGTAAAAGCTGATATTTCAAGCATTAATGAAAGAATTGAGAAAAATGTTTTGGCTTATTTAGCACAAAGATAAAATTACATCAAATCGTAATATTGCGTTATTATAGAAAAACCATAATTCATCTAATTGAATTATGGTTTTTTTAGAGTCAATAATATTGTTCTTTTTTTTCTCAAAAAAAACTAAACCACTATGGACTGAAAGTCATAGATTTGGTTAGGCAGACTGAAAGTCTGCAAGGTTGGATTGCGAAAATTGATAAAATTTTGCCACAGATTCATAGATAAAAAATGATTTTAAAATCTGTGAATCTGTGGCAAATTTTTTTTAGAAGCTAAAGCGAGATGCACTGAAAGTGCATAGTTTTAAACTCTATTTGAGACCAATAAAAAAACTCTTCGTGGGAGAAGAGTTTAGTGATCTTATTTTTTAGTGATGTCTTCGAGAACCGCTTTGTTTTCGTAATTAATCACTTTGATTATAATCTGCTGATTTTTTCTTGTTCTGCCTTCTATGACGTAGAGTTTTCCTTTTTTGAATGGAATATTGCTTTTGTCAAAATCAACGTCTCCAAGTTTTAATGTGTTTTTGATATCGGTGGTGTCAATCCATTTTTGAGATAAAATGAGTGAGGCTTTATCAGAATAGTGAAAAGGTTTGTTTCTCAGATCATTTAAAACCCTGGAGTTTGGGAAATAATTGCAGCGGGTATCTTTTCCGCTGAAAATTGCAGCGACCACAAATAATCCCATAATTAACCCCACTAAATAGTATGCAAAACGATGTATGAAATTCATATATAATATTTATTGTTTTTTATTGGTCATATGAAATTTGCATAGTTACTTTTGGCATTAACAGCCTATTGAAGCTTATGCTCATCTTATATTTTAATTTCCGCAAAGGTATGGGAAAGTTTGTTTAAAAAACAATTAAATTAATGTCGTTATCCGGTAAATCAAACCAGTCGCCAATTGCTTTGTTGGTGAGAATTCCGTGATATAAGTAAACACCGTTTTTTAACCCTGAATTACATCGGATGGCGCTTTCGATACCACCGTCATCGGCAATCTGTAAAAGATAAGGTGTTATGATATTGCTTATGGAAAGCGATGCCGTTTTAGAATAACGGGAAGGAATATTAGGCACGCAATAATGCAATACATTGTGTTTTATATATGTTGGTTTTTCGTGAGTGGTCACTTCAGATGTTTCAAAACAGCCTCCAGTGTCGATGCTGATATCAACAATTACGGCACCTTTTTTCATGTGCTCGACCATTGTTTCTGTTACTACTACAGGACAGCGTTCCAATCCGCGCATGGCACCGATCGCAACATCGCAGCGTCTGAGTGCTTTAAGTAATGATTTCTGCTGAATTGTAGATGTAAAAATGCGCTGATGCAGGTTGCTCTGTAATCGGCGCAGTTTGGTTATCGAATTGTCAAAAACTTTTACGCTGGCTCCAAGTCCGATGGCGGTTTTGGCAGCAAATTCTCCGGCGGTACCAGCTCCGATTATTACAACCTCTGTAGGTGCAACACCAGTAATGTTGCCAAATAGTAAGCCTTTTCCAAACTCATCTGTAGTCATTAATTCCGCAGCAATCAGTATGGATGCGGTTCCTGCTATTTCGCTTAATGATTTTACGGCAGGGTAGGAGCTTTCGCCGTCTTTTAGATATTCAAAAGCAAGGGCTGTTATTTTTTTTCGGGATAAAGCTTCGAAGTATGATTTTTTTCTGGTTTTTAATTGAATGGCAGATAAAATAATTGTTTTAGGCTGTATCATTTCAATTTCAGCAATTGTTGGCGGTTCCACTTTTAAAATCATCGGACAGCTAAAAACTTTTTTAGTATCCTGTGTTATTTCCGCACCAGCTTCACTGTATTCTTTGTCACTATAGCTGGAACTTACTCCGGCTCCGGATTCTATCATTACTCTATGTCCTTGATAGGTAAGGGAGTTCACAGCATCAGGTGTAAGGCAGATGCGTCTTTCTTGGTAACTATTCTCTTTAGGAATTCCGATAAAAAGCTGGCCTTTGTGTTTAGCTATTTCCAGTTTTTCTTCCTGAGGCAGTAATTGTTCTTTTGTAAATGGACTTAGAGACATTGATTTCATGTAATTAGTGGTACAATTTACAAAAAAGATTCAAAGTATGATATTTGGAACGCCTAATTAAATACACAAGCGGTATGAATTTAGAATAAATTTCTTTCCATTTTGATGTCAGCCCTTTCGTATATACCTTCTTCCAATGGAATTTCCATGAAATCAAAACTTTCATATAAAGTGAGTGCCGGCAGTAATTTTCGATTGGAATACAGGATTAATTTCTGGATTCCATTTTCTTTTGCTTTATTGAGGCAATGTTCCATCAGCTTTTTACCAATGCCTAATCCTTGATTTCCATCAGAAACAGCCATTTTAGTAAGTTCAAATACTGCGGAATCAATTTTCAGCAAAGAAACTGTGCCGACAATTTTGTTATTGTACCGAGCATAGAAAATCATTCCGCCTTTGTCTATTATTTCGGTTTGAGGATTGGATAAAACTTTTTCATCTTTTGGCTCCACTTTGAAGTATTTGTGAAGCCATTCCAGATTTAAGATTTTGATATGTTCTTTTAATTCGGCTGAAAAAGGAATGATCTCGACTTTATTGGCATCTGATACCATAATTTTTTCTAGTTTAATTCTAATAAACGTTCTCCTGTTGGCAGTAATTCTATATTTATTACAGTATGTTCCTTTGGAATCAAATTAGCAATTTTTTCAGACCATTCGATAAAACACCAGTTTCCTGAGTACAGATAATCATCTACGCCCATATCCAAAGCTTCGGTTTCTTTGTTCAATCGGTAAAAATCAAAATGATATACGGTTTGGTTATTGCTGGTCTGGTATTCATTTACTAATGAAAAAGTGGGGCTGCTGGTCGCGTCCTGAACACCCAGTGTTTTGCATAGCTGTTTGATTAAAGTGGTTTTTCCAACCCCCATTTCTCCATTAAAAAGGATTACTTTATTTGGATTTTGGTCTAAAATCTGCTGTGCGGTTTCTGGAAGCTGTTCAATTGAAAATATGATGGTCATTTTTTATTAATTGTGATTTTTTAGACCTAACAGGTTTTTAAAACCTGTTAGGTCTTCTCTTAATTGCAAGTTCTCAATATTCTCTTAATATTATGAAAACTGAAAATCGTTATTTTTTTCGCTATTTCGGATTAAAAACCAAGAAAGGAATAATCATTTCTTCCAGTGAGATTCCGCCGTGCTGATACGTATTTTTGTAATAACTCACATAATGATTGTAGTTGTTTACATAGGCCAAAAACAGATCATTTTTTGCAAAAATATAAGAACTGCTCATATTTATAGCAGGTAAACCGATAAGTTTTGGTTCTCTTACGGCATAAACGTCTTTTTGTTCGTAAGTCAGGCTGCGTCCTGTTTTGTAGCGAAGATTTAAACTGGTGTTTTTGTCACCGACTACTTTTGATGGGTTTTTTACATTGATAGTACCGTGATCGGTGGTCAGAATCAATTTGAATCCCAGTTTTTGTGCCTGCTGAATGATTTCCAGTAATGGAGAGTTTTTGAACCAGCTCAATGTAAGAGAACGGTATGCTTTGTCATCCGAAGCCAGCTCTTTTACCACATCCATTTCAGTTTTGGCGTGCGAAAGCATATCAACAAAATTATAAACCACGGTCACAAGATCGTTATCCTTCAATGATTTAAAGCTTTCGGCGAGTTTTTTTCCGCCGGTGACATTGGTGATTTTAAAATAATCTTCTTTTATGTCCAGTCTCAGACGCTTGATTTGCGCTGTTAGAAACTCGGCTTCGTATAAGTTTTTACCGCCTTCGTCAGGATCGTTTTTCCAATACTGCGGAAACTGTTTTTCCATTTCAAGTGGCAGTAATCCTGAGAAAATGGCATTTCTGGCATATTGGGTAGCAGTAGGGAGTATGGAGAAATACGGAACTTCTTTTTCGAGTTTATAATAGTTGCCAACCACGCTTTCAAAAGCTTTCCATTGATCATAACGCAGATTATCGATTACAATGAAAAGTACAGGCTTGTCTTTTTTCTGAATTTCCGGTACGACTAATTCTTTGAATAAATTATGAGACTGAACTGGTTTGTCTGCTTTTGGGGCAAACCAATCTTCGTAATTGCGCTCAATGTATTTGCCGAATTGTGAATTGGCTTCTGCTTTTTGGGACTCCAGAATTTCGATCATTCCCTGATCATTGATGTTTTCGAGTTCCAATTCCCAGAACAGCAGTTTTTTGTACAATTCCACCCAGTCTTCATAGGAATTGACCATAGCCAATTCCATCGTAATTTTTCGGAATTCTTTTTGGTAATCCAAAGTTGTTTTCTGCGAAATCAGTCTGGAATTGTCTAAGTTTTTCTTCAAACTCAGCAAAATCTGGTTTGGATTTACTGGTTTGATAAGATAGTCGGCAATTTTTGAACCAATAGCTTCTTCCATTATATGTTCTTCCTCGCTTTTGGTAATCATAATCACAGGAATTGATGATTTTTTCTCCTTCATTTCAGAAAGAGTGTCCAAACCGCTCATTCCGGGCATATTTTCATCCAGAAAAACAATGTCAAAATTGTCTTCTTCAAAAATATCTACCGCATCACGGCCGTTATTGCAGGTAGTAACGCTATAGTTTTTTTTCTCCAGAAATAATATATGTGGTTTGAGCAAATCGATTTCATCATCGACCCAAAGTATTTTTATGTTCTCCATTTCAGTTTATTTTAGTGCAATTTAGTTGTATAGAACTTAAATAATATTAAAAATAGTATAAAATTGATTAAAAACAATTGCAATAATTATGATTTGCAATTGTTGATACTTGAATTTAATGTTCATTCTAGGTTTAAACACTATTTTTGCGGAAACAAAAAACAGGAACTATGCTATTTCTTATTCTGAGTGTGATCTGCAGTGTGACAGTGGGAGCGATTTTCAAAATTGCCCGAACCTATAAAATACCTTCAGCACAAATTGTGGCTTATAATTATGTTTTTGCTTTTGCGCTGTGTTACTTTTTCTTTAGTCCGGATTTAACTGTTTTGGATGCTTCTTCACCTTGGGAAATTCTGCTTCCTTTAGGCGTTTTGCTTCCGGTGGTGTTTCTTTTTCTTGCAGCTTCAATAAAACATATGGGAATCGTAAAGACTGATGCTGCTCAGCGGTTATCACTGATTATTTCTATTTTAGTAGCCTGGCTCTTTTTTGGCGAGCAATTCAGCGGACTCAAACTGACAGCGCTTTTGTTTGCTTTTCCAGCGATAGTGCTCATTTTGGATAAACCCGCAGATAACAAGGAAAACAAATGGATTTATCCGGCCCTTGTACTGCTTGGTTTTGGAATAATTGATATTCTGTTTAAGCAGATTGCACTCACAGCTGCACTTTCTTTTACTACTTCGTTATTTGTACTTTTCTTTATTTCACTTGTTATAATGATGCTGTTCAACGGGTATGAAATACTTTTTCAAAAAGTAAAAATAGATTTCAAAAGTGTTATTTTCGGAGGCTTAGTTGGTGTTTTCAACTTCGGAAATATTTTCTTTTATCTTAATGCCCACAAAGCATTTGCCCAAAATCCATCAACCGTTTTTGCAGGAATGAATATGGGAGTTATTGTCATTGGCAGTCTTGCAGGAATTCTTGTTTTTAAGGAAAAAGTTACTAAACGCAATATTATTGGACTGTTTCTGGCTTTACTTGCTATTGTTTTTATTGTGGCATCCCAGTTGAATTAAATAATGATTTTACTGGACTGTAGAATTAAAATGATGAATTAGGCACTATTTTTTAAGGAATATTTCTCTTCACTTTTTCTTTAACTCCTCCTTTAGTTAATAGTATAGAATTAAAAGAACCAGATTTATCCTGAATAAATTCAAATGTCCTGTCGTTATTGTCTGCTCTGAAAAATTTCGTTTTGGACTCAGGCAGTAGTTCCATTTCGGTATCGTTATAGTAAAGTTTACCGTTAATTTTTAGTATTTCAATTTTGCCATACTTGCCTGTGTATTTATCATATACTGCAGTGTCTATTTGTATTTGATGATGTTTGTATGGAAGTTCTACTTCTTTTTGCAATGCAATTGCTGAAAGTCCATAGCCAATAATGTATGAAAAGGATTCGTTGTTAGAAAGTACTGTCACAAATATTTTGTCATCTGTAAATCGGTTAAAAGAAGTCATTGTGCCAAAAAAACCTCCGTCGTGAGCAATCAATTGATGTCCGTGATTGTAAAACGGATTAATTATAAAACCATATCCCCAATTTTCGTCGCTATGGGGAGTAAACATGAGATTTTTCATTTCTGCTGATAAAATTGTCGTTCCGTACAGCGCTTTGTCCCATAAAGCCAAATCTTCAACGGTGGAATAAACGCCGTCATGTCCTATGTTAACCGTCCAATTGATATAAGGATTATGAATGAAACCTTTTTCTGTTCGGCAATAAATCTTCGCTTTTTTTGAAATTATCGAATCATTATTGCTAATACCTGTATTTTTCATTCCTGCCTTTTCAAATATATTTCTCCTTAAAAAAACGGCATACTTTTCGCCTGAAACTTTTTCTATAATTTTAGCCAACAAGTAATACCCTATATTGCTGTAAGCGCTTTTAGTTCCTGGGGAAAACTCATAAGGTATTTTCTTTATTTCAGAATAGGCAGAATCAGCATTAATAGTGCTTAAGGCTAATTCTTTAAAGCCTAAAGCCAGTCCTGAAGTATGCGATAATAACATATGAATGGTAACACTGTCGGCTTTTGGATAATCGGGAAAAAACTTGCTTAGTTTATCAGCAAGGGATAATTTTTTTTGTTCTACTAGTAGAAGAATAGCTGTAGCAGTAAATTGTTTGGTTACCGAAGCCAATTGAAATTTTGTGTCTATGGTGTTTTTAATATTCCACTCATAATCAGCTAAACCGTATGCTTTTTTTAATAAAATGGTGCCGTTTTTGGACACAAGAACCGTTCCGCTAAAATTATTTACATCAACCTGCGCCTGCATATATTTTGCAAGATTAGCTGATACGTCTTTTTGTGCAAAGATTAATAGTGGGAAAAAGAAAAATAGTAGAGTTTGAGCTGATTTAAGGAATTGATTGATTTTTGCCATTTTATTTTTTACAGTTTAAGATTATTTTATGGAGTGTTTTGTCTAGTAAATCTATTTCATCTTGTGTTAAACCATCGAGAGCAGTTTCTCTGTTCTGTAGTATAATTGGTGATAATAATTCTATTGTGTTTTTTCCTTTTTCGGTGATTTCAAGGCTAAATTTTCTTCGATCTAATTCGTTGATTTTCCTAGTTATGTAATCTTTTTTTACCATCAATTCAATTATTCTGGTGACTGAAGCATTATCTTTAAAAATTAATTTTGCTAATTCTTTTTGAGAATAGTCTGGATTTTTATTTAGGATTATTAGCAATAAGCATTGATCAACAGTTATATCACTTACAATTTTTCCAATATTTCTCTGTGCTATTTTTCTATACTCTTTTATTGCTAATTCAATGGTATAAAGAACGGTTCCGGTTGGATTTTTTTTCATATAAAATTTATTTGATGCAAATATAGTTGTTGTATCAATTATATTTGTATTTATTTTATTTTTTTTTAAAATTTTAAAAAAGAGGCAGGTAAATTTAATTGAGGCTTCAGATTACCGCTTATTAATTGAAACAGCAATTTTTTGCTATCCGTAATTTATTATTATATTTGGCCTTTGTAAACTAGCCCTGATAGCAGTGGAAATCCTTTTTGTTTTTTCTTTAAAAATAAAAAGATTGAAGCGGATAGCAGGAATAGCTCCTAATAAAAAATAAATATTAACGGAAATATGAAATTACTAGAAGGAAAAGTAGCCATTATTACTGGCGCAAGTCGTGGAATTGGAAAAGGAATTGCTGAAGTTTTTGCAAAAAACGGAGCAAATGTTGCCTTTACTTATAGTTCATCTGCAGAATCTGCACAGGCATTAGAAAACGAATTGAATGCATTGGGAATTAAAGCTAAAGGATACAAATCCAATGCTGCTGATTTTAATGAAGCGCAGACTTTTGTGGATGCTGTTTTGGCTGAATTTGGAACAGTAGATATTTTGATAAACAACGCTGGAATTACAAAAGATAATTTATTAATGCGTATGTCAGAAGCTGATTTTGATCAAGTTATCGATGTTAACTTGAAGTCAGTTTTCAATATGACAAAAGCAATTCAAAAAACGTTTTTGAAACAGCGCGCAGGTTCTATCATTAATATTAGTTCGGTTGTTGGTGTTTCTGGAAATGCAGGTCAAACAAATTATGCTGCTTCAAAAGCAGGTGCTATTGGTTTTACAAAGTCTGTAGCTTTGGAGCTGGGTTCTCGTAACATTCGCTGCAATGCTATTGCTCCAGGTTTCATTGAAACTGAAATGACTGCCAAATTAAGTGAAGATGTTGTAAAAGGATGGAGAGAAGGCATTCCTTTGAAACGAGGCGGTTCTACAGAAGATGTTGCCAATGCCTGTCTGTTTTTAGCATCTGATATGAGTGCTTACATTACTGGCCAAGTACTGAATGTTTGCGGAGGTATGCTTACTTAGAAAGTTAATTGTTTTATGGTTTGTTGTTTATTGTCCTGCAATTAAAAACTATAAACAACAAACTTAAACTAAATAAATATGACAGCAAGCACGATTCTATTACTTCTACTTTCTTTATTAATAGCGGGTAGTTTGTCGTTTTTTCAATATATATACAAAGTCAAAAGCAAATCGAAAGTTGGTTTGTTTTTGGCTTTTTTGCGTTTTTTAAGTGTTTTTTTAGTACTGCTGCTTCTGATAAATCCAATTATCACAACGAGTAAACTTGAAATTATAAAAACACCGCTGCCTATTGTGGCTGATAATTCAAGTTCTGTTTCGTTTTTAAAAGCGAACGAAAATGCTGTAGAAATTTTTAAAAAAATCACTTCGAATAAAGCGATTCAGGAAAAATTTGAGGTGCAGACGTATCTTTTTGATACTGATTTTCGGCAGTCGGACAGTCTGAATTTTAAAGGAAATCAAACCAATATAGATTTGGTTTCCAAAAACTTAAAGAGTATCTACAAAAACGCATTTTATCCAACGGTTATTATTACTGATGGAAACCAGACTTCTGGAAATGATTATGTTTACAGTTTTGGTGAAAACAATAAAGTGTATCCTGTGGTTTTGGGTGATACGACCAAAGTTCTGGATTTAAAAATCAATCAGCTGAATGTAAATAGATATGCTTTTTTGAAGAATAAATTTCCGGCAGAAGTATTTTTGCAGTATTCCGGGACTAAAAATGTGACTGCCAATTTTAGTATAAGTCAAGGAAATGAGGTACTGCATAAACAAAATATTTCTTTTTCACCATCAAAGAAAACGGCAATTGTAAATGTGCTTTTGCCTGCCGAGAAAGTAGGACTGCAGATTTATAAGGCGAAAATTGATTCTAAGGAAAGTGAAAAAAACACCTTCAATAACAGTAAAAATTTTGCTGTGGAAGTTATGGATCAAAAAACGTCTGTAGCCATTGTTTCGGTAATAAATCATCCAGATATTGGAGCTTTAAAAAGAGCAATTGAATCTAATTCACAGCACAAAGTAACTGTTGTTAAACCAAACGAAATAAAGTCTTTACAGGATTACAATGTTTTGATTTTATATCAGCCGACGACAGCTTTTAAATCGGTTTTTGACGCTAATGAAAAAGCCCGCCTGAATACGTTTATCATAACAGGAACTGTAACAGATTTTTCATTTTTGAACCAAAGACAAAGCAATTTTATTTTCAAAATGAGTGGTCAGTCAGAAGATTATCTGGCTGGTTTTGATTCGAAGTTCAATCTTTTTGCAGTTGATAATTTTGGTTTCGAAAGTTTTCCTCCTTTGCAGAACAGCTATGGTTCAATTAGCACAAATGGAAATGTCGATGTCTTGCTTTCTGCTAAAATTAGAAATATAGATACCAAAGCGCCTTTGCTTTCATTTACGGAAAATCAAGGCAGAAGATCTGCTTATTTATTCGGAGAAAACAGCTGGAAATGGCGTCTGCAAAGCCATGTTGATAACCAGTCTTTTGATAAATATGATGTTTTTGTCAATAAGATTATGCAGTATTTGGCTTCTACTAATGCTAAAAAATCATTGGTTGTTAATCACGAAAATTTTTACAACACTGGTGAATCTATAGAAATTACAGCTCAATATTTCAACAAGAATTATGATTTTGATGATAAAGCGAGTTTGACAATCGCTGTAACAAATGTTAAAACCAAACAAACCAAAAATTTTGATTTTTTAAAAGGAAACAATACTTTCAAAGTAAATCTTGACGGACTTGCTGCTGGCAGTTATAATTTTTCGGTACAAGAACTGAATTCAAAAGCATCATATTCAGGGCATTTTGAGATTCTGGATTTCGATATTGAAAAACAGTTTGTAAATCCGGATGTTCAGAAATTGAAGCAACTGGCTGCACAAACGAAAGGGACAGCTTTTTACCCGAATCAAATCGATACATTAATTAAAACATTGCTGGAAAACGAAGAATACAAAGCGATTCAGAAAGATGTTGTGACCAAATCGCCTTTGATCGACTGGAAATGGATGCTGATTTTGATTGCTGTTTTTCTTTCAGCAGAATGGTTTGTCCGCAAGTATAACGGGATGCTGTAGTTTAAATGATTAGTCATACAATTGAAAAAATAAATTAAGTTATAATAAAAGAATTTTAGGAGAGTATATATTATGAGAAGTGATGAAGTAAAAAAAGGAAACCAAAGAACGCCGCATAGATCATTGTTTAGAGCAACTGGATTGGTTGATGAAGATTTTGATAAACCGTTTATTGGCGTTGCAAATTCTTATATTGAGATTATTCCGGGGCACTTTTTTCTGGACAGGGTATCAAGAATTATAAAAGAAGAGATTAAAGCAAACGGCTGTGTTCCTTTTGAGTTTAATACAATCGGTGTCGATGACGGAATTGCGATGGGACATGACGGAATGCTTTTTTCATTGCCTTCACGTGAGCTTATTGCAAGCTCTATCGAAACCGTTATGAATGCACATAAATTGGATGCTATGATTGCAATTCCAAACTGTGATAAAATTGTTCCGGGTATGATAATGGGGGCTTTAAGAGTTGATGTTCCGACAATTTTTGTGAGCGGAGGACCAATGAAAAAAGGACATACCAAAGACGGTGTGCCGATTGATTTAGCTACTGCTTTTGAAGCTGTTGGAAAGCACGAAGCAGGAGAAATGACTGATGAAGAATTGAAAGATATTGAGTGTAATGCCTGTCCTAGCGGTGGAAGCTGTTCGGGTATGTTTACAGCAAACTCAATGAATACGCTTATGGAAGCTATGGGAATTGCGCTTCCTGGAAACGGAACGATTCTGGCATTAACAAAGGAGCGTGAAGAACTTTACAGAAGTGCTGCCAGAAGAATTTGTGAAATTGCAAAAGATGAGGCACAAACTAAGAAGTTCAGACTTAGAAATATTCTTAATGAAAATGCTGTAAGAAACGCATTTGCGGTAGATATGGCGATGGGTGGAAGTTCCAATACGGTTTTGCACATGCTGGCAATTGCCAATGAAGCCGATGTTAATTTTAACCTTGGGGATATCAACAGCATCTCCAAAAGAGTTTCGCATATTGCCAAAATTTCTCCAAGTTTGTCAACCGTTCACATGGAAGACATCAACAGAGCCGGCGGTGTTAATGCCGTTATGAAAGAAATGACAAAACGCGGCGATGATATTTTATTGGATAACCTTACAATTACAGGCGAAACGGTACTAGAAAAAATCAAAGATGCTTATATCAAAGACACCAATATCATTCACACCATTGATAACCCGTATTCAAATGTGGGCGGTCTTGCAATTTTATATGGTAATCTTGCAGAACAGGGTGCTGTTATTAAGACTGCCGGAATTACGGGTGATAGAGTTTTCACCGGTACTGCCGTATGTTTCGACGGACAGCAGGAAGCGATTGACGGAATTTTAGGCGGTAAAGTAAAAGCTGGAAACGTTGTTGTTATTCGATATGAAGGGCCAAAAGGAGGTCCGGGAATGCAGGAAATGCTCGCGCCGACTTCATTGATTATGGGGATGGGACTAGGAGCCAAAGTTGCTTTAATTACCGATGGAAGATTCAGCGGTGCAACAAGAGGAGCAAGTATCGGGCACGTAAGCCCAGAGGCAGCCGAAGGCGGTATGATTGGATTATTGAAAGATGGTGATGAGATTCATATTGATGTTGATCAATACATTTTGTCAGTGAATTTAACAGATGAAGAAATTGCCAAAAGAAAAGCGGTATTTGTTCCTTTGAAAAAAGAATTAACCTCAAGATGGTTAGGACAGTACAGAAGTTTGGTTACCAATGCCAGCAGCGGTGCGGTTTTAAAAACTGATTTGTAATAAAACAGATTGCGATCTCCTAACAGGTTTTCAAAACCTGTTAGGTATTATTCAAAGATTATCAATTTAGATTGTTTTTTGGAGCAGAAAGATTAGGCATTTTCAGTAAATACAGGTCCCGCTTTCCGTTGCAATCTTGTATGCCGAACCCCGGCATACAAGGATTTTCACTGCAATCGGGGCTAAAGGGAGAGAATTGGATTTTTTGTGATTATTCATAAAAATATGGAATAATTAAAGTTAGATTTTAAATGAAAAAAAGAACGATTTTAAATACTAAAAATATATTCATAATTTCAATAATTGTAATTATTTCTACTGTTTTAAGTGTTTGGATTTATGGTCTTGGGAAGCATCAAACTGTAATTGAAAATTCTTTTATTTCTGCTTCAATTTTATCGATCACTTTTTTTCTGTTTATTACTTTTGGACTTTACAAAGGAGTCAAATTAAAAGACAATCTTGGTAAAATCACTGACCAATTCGATTTAAAAAAAATTGAACATTTAAAAGAGATTAATTTCTCAGAATCTGCAGATTTACCTGACCTTAATGAAGGAATAGCAGGAATCATTTTAGGTATTATTCTGTGGATAATTGCAACTTTAGTTTTCGGATATTTGTTTTTCATATTTGGAGCAATTATTTGGATTTCGATTTTAACTTTTATGGCAATGCTTTATTGGGTATTTTTTAGAGCATTACGATTGATTTTTAAAAACGCAAATGAATGTAATGGGAATTTGCGGAGAAGTTTATTATATGGCATTAGTTATACAATTCTATATAATTTTTGGATTTATGGAATAATATTGATTGTTAATAAATAAGAGTTTAAATAACAAAAAATGGATTTCAGACTAAAAGTTTTTTTCACTGTAGCAACCCGATTGAGTTTTACTAAAGCGGCTTCGGAATTATTTATCACGCAGCCAGCCATTTCCAAGCACATTCAGGAATTGGAGGAAGAATACAAAACCAAGCTTTTTGAAAGAAACGGTTCGAAGATTGCATTGACAAATGCCGGTGAAACTTTATTGAAGCATACCAAAAATATTTTTGAAATTTACAGGGAAATCGATTTTGATTTAAGCACTTTTAGTAATGAGCGAAAAGGTCTGCTGCGTTTAGGTGCCAGCACAACAATTGCACAATACATTATTTCGCCGCTTTTGGCCCGTTTTCACCAAAAACTCGAAGCAGTCAAAGTAAATTTGCTTAACGGAAACACAGAGCAAATTGAAAACGCTCTGCTGAAAAAAGAAATTGAAATAGGAATTGTAGAAGGGCAGTCCAAGAATCCGTCCATAAAATACACGCAGTTCATTAGAGATGAGCTGGTTTTGGTTTGTAATTCCAATAATCCGCTGGTTAAGAGAAAGGAAATTGCTCCATCTGATCTTAAATCGCTGCGTTTTCTTGTCCGGGAGCAAGGTTCTGGAACACTTGAAGTTATTGAATATGCTTTAAAACCTTTCAATATAAAAATTGATCAGCTGCAGATCGAAATGCAGTTAGGAAGTACCGAAAGTATAAAATCGTATCTGCTGAATTCAGATTGTGTTGCTTTTATGTCAATACATGCTGTGTCTAAGGAGTTGAAAAATAAAGAATTGCAAGTAATTGATATTGATGGTCTGACGATTGAACGTTATTTTTATATCATTACGTTACAGGGGAAATCAGATTCTCTTTCTGAATTATTCATAAAAAACATTTCGAGTTATTATAATCTAAAGTTATAGTGGATTATTTTTAACGATTGGTATTCCCGCTTTTTTATAGAGACCTTTGTTTTGTTAAAAAAGCGTCATAGAATGAAAACCGAAAGCTTTAATGTTCCAATTTTATTAAAAATCAGTCCGACAGTACAGCAGATTATTTTTGTTTTGCTGTTAATTCTTTGCTTGTTTCCAATTATTTCTCCTCCGATAGCTTTGCTGCTAGGTTTAATTGCAGCTAATCTTTCCGGACATCCTTTTTTGCATTTAAATCATAAGGCAACGACTATATTATTGCAGGTTTCAGTAGTGGGACTGGGATTTGGTATGAATATTAACAGCGCAGCCGCAGCAGGAAGAGAAGGTTTTCTTTTTACGGTTGGCTCTATTGCAGCAACTATCGTTTTAGGAACTCTATTGGGAAAATGGTTTAGAATAGAGAAGAAAACGGCTCATCTTATTTCCTGCGGAACTGCCATCTGCGGCGGAAGCGCCATTGCTGCAATCGCTCCAGTTATAAAATCAGATGATAAGCAGACATCAGTTGCGTTGGGAGTGATTTTTATTCTGAATTCTATTGCGTTGTTTTCATTTCCAGTAATTGGACATTGGCTGCAAATGTCACAGAACGATTTTGGTTTGTGGTGCGCAATTGCGATTCATGATACGAGTTCTGTGGTTGGTGCTGCAAATAAATACGGAGCGGAAGCTCTACAGGCAGCCACAACAGTAAAATTAGCCAGAGCTTTGTGGATTATTCCAGTTACTTTGATAACCGCATTTGGTTTTAAAAATAAGACCCGCAAAGTGAAAATTCCATATTTTATTGGATTGTTTATTTTGGCAATGGTTTGCAATACTTATTTTTCTCCAGTTGCGAATGCTGCTCCACATTTGGTTTCGGCTGCCAAAACAGGACTTGTTGTTACCTTGTTTTTGATAGGAGCGGGCTTGAATCGCTCCGTCTTGAAATCGGTAGGATTGATGCCTTTACTTCAGGGAGTATTACTTTGGATAAGCATTGCTGTTGGGACTTTATTGGCGATTTTGTATTTCTAAAACGGATTTTTCTTTCGTTTAATCGCAATAAAATGCAATCGGATGTAATCGTAATAAAGGGCGATCAATAGAAAAGCTGCTGCGGTTAATAATGTTTTTAGAGCCAAATATCCGTAAATAAAACCGCCAGAGAAACACCCCAGAAAGAAAAAAGAAATAATAGACAGTCTTAAATAAATGCTGGTTTTTAAGGCTTTTCGCTCTTCTGGTTTTTTGTAAAAAAACAGTTGAGACAGCTCAATGCCTAAATCTGTAAAGAGTCCAGTTAAATGTGTTGTTCTTACGGTTGATCTTGAAATTTTGGTGACTAATGCATTTTGAATTCCCATTGCAAAAAGCAGACCAAAAGCAATCCATTTTTCATCAATTAAATTCAAATCAGTTCTAATTTCTAAAAGCCCCAAGGTGACCAAAATAATAAATTCGATAGCTATTGCTGGAAGATGGGAAAGATTCTGCTTTTTTTCGGAAACCAATTCGGCCAAAAAATTAGATGTAAAAGCTCCCGCTAAAAAGAACAGCGTATAAATTAAAAACACAATAGCAGCTTGATAATCTTTTTTAGTAACTTCTTCTGCAAAATAGGCAAAATGCCCCGTGACGTTTGTTGTCAGTGTCTTTACAGCTAAAACTCCAGTTACATTAACAATACCAGCTATGAAAGATAATAGTATGGCAAGACGTAAATTATGCTTTGAAGTTCTGTTTTTGCCTTGATGTTTAAACATTTTAATTTATTTTTCTTTGGCTTAACATAAAATTAAACACAAAATGCTTAATTTATGTTTAAAAAAAATACTTTTGTATTTCAATTAAATAAATATAATGAAAAAATTTAAATTAAAACAAAGAGTTCTTACTTTCTCAGCAATCGGTCTTGCTTTTGTCAGTTTATCTTGGGGTATTTTTGGTCACGAACATATTAATAACGCAGCAGTTATGGCTTTGCCAAAACCAATGCAGACATTTTTTTACAATCATATTGATTTTATAACTCAGGAATCAACTGTGCCGGATTTACGCAAATATACGCTTCGTGATAGAGCAGAAGGGCCACGTCATTATATGGATATGGAGAATTTTGGATCTATGGATTCTATTCCGCATTCATTTGAAGACGCTAAGAAAAAATACAGTGAGAAGTTTTTGAATGATAATGGTTTTGTAGGATGGTATATTCAGGAAATGATGACCAAGCTGACTAAAGCTATGAAAGACAAAAGAAAGACTGAGATTTTGTTTATAGCTGGCGATTTGGCTCATTATATTGGCGATGCTAACATGCCTTTGCATACTTCTGCGAATCATGATGGACAGCTTACCAATCAAAAAGGAATTCACTCTATGTTTGAATCCCGTATGCCGGAAATGTTTGGTAAAGATTATAATTTTTATACAGGTGAAGCTAAATATATTGATAATATTGAAAAAGCGACTTGGGACATGATAAATGATTCGCATAGTCAAGTTGAACCACTTTTGCTGATCGATAGAACACTTCGCGCAAGCTTTGCACCTGACAAGGTATTTGACAAAGATGAAAAAGGAAATCCTGCAAAAAATAAGTATGGTGATTTAATATATTCAAAAGAATATGTAACGCAGCTTCATACAGCTTTGAATGGGATGGTTGAAAAGCAAATGCGCAAAGCAATTGTTTCTACAGCTAATTTTTGGTACACAGCCTGGGTTAATGCAGGAAAACCAAATCTTGAAGAGCTGGATTCTAAAGAATTGACAGAGCGCAATAAAAAGAATCTGAAAAGTGATTTGAAGCTTTGGAAAACCGGTAAACTTTTTGGTTTGGAAAGTGAGAATGATTTTTAAGCCGAATTAAGAAACACAAAAAAGCCTGTAATCTCAATATTTACAGGCTTTTTTGTGTTTTATAAATTTGATTTATTGGTCTCAAATAGAGTTTAAAACTATGCACTTTCAGTGCATCTCGTTTTAGCTTCTAAATAAGTTTTTGCCACAGATTCACAGGATTTTAAAATCATTTTTTATCTGTGAATCTGTGGCAAAATTTCATTAATTTTCATAATCCAAATTTGAGACTTTCAGTCTGAAATCTATGGACTTTCAGTCCATAGTGGTTTAGTTCAGCTTTTGATAGTTCTTTTTCTTTAAAATATCCGAAGCTGTCTGGTAGTAAGAAATCGTTTCGTTTACAAGATCAGTTCGTTCTGTTTTCAAAGGAACCTGATCGTAATAAATCTGGAACTCAGGAGCTGTTTTTTGATCTGGTTTTAATGTCAGTTGAAACTGTTTTACCGCTTGTTTCGGAGAAATAATGGTTAAAACATTATCTTTTATTAATCCTAAATCCTGATACGTTGCAATTAAGGCTCTTGGTTTATAATCGGGTTTTAAAACGTCCTGACCGTAAAATTTACTTTGGTAATTAAAATGCAGTAAACCGAAAAGTGTAGGCATAACATCGATCTGCGACATCAAATTGGTATATTTTTGTGGCTGAATAAATCCTGGGCTGTAAATCATTGCTGGAATTCTGTATTTATCAGCAGGAAGTTCAGTCTTTCCTGCACTTGATGCGCAGTGATCAGCAAGAATTACAAATACCGTATTTTTGAACCAAGGCTGTCTGCTCGCCATCTCAAAGAATTTTCTCAAAGCATAATCGGTATATTTTACACCTCCGTCACGGGATTTTGCATCTCCCGGAATGTCAATTTTGCCATTTGGATACGTGAATGGACGGTGATTGCTCACAGTCATCCAATGATTAAAGAAAGGTTTACCTTCTTTAGCTTCGGTATTCATTGTTTTTATGGCTTTATTAGCCATATCTTCGTCACAAACTCCCCAAATGTTAGCAAAAGTAATTTCTTCTGGGGTGAATGTTTTTTTATCTATAATGTCATAACCATTTCCGGTAAAAAAGTCTTCCATATTATCAAAAAAAGCATCACCTCCGTAAAGATATTTCACGTTATATCCTTTTTGTTTAAAAATAGAACCCGTAGAAAATTTGTCTTTATTGTCTTTTCTTTTGACTACACTTTCGCCGGCAGTAGGAGGAAAACATAAAGTTACCGCTTCAAGACCGCGGACAGTTCTGTTCCCCACTGCATATAAATTAGTAAATAGTAAACTTTTTGATGCTAAATCATCTAAGAAAGGAGTGATATTTTGATCGTTACCGTATGCTTTCATGAAATCGGCGCTGTAACTTTCTATAGTGATTAAAACTACATTTTTTGGAGTTTCGGCAGCATCACTTTTAATTGTTCGTAAAGTAGTTTCACCCGAAATGGACGGAATTTGTTTTCCTAACAAAGCAAAAGCTTGTTTCTCTGGCAGCGTTTTGTAGAATTTAAAATAATCCAATTCACTGTTCATGAACGCCAAATAGAAACGATACATTCCATTTGCCTGCAGTTCATTGGTAAAAACATTTTGAGAGTTTTCTTTTTTGGCTAACGAAGGAACTGCAAATAAAGCCAAAGCAAATAAGGCAAGATAAATTGCAGATATTTTTAATTTATCGGTAAAAGATGGAATTTCGTCAATATAATTTCTGGTTCTTTTGACAATAAAATAAGTCACAATTCCAGCGATTAAAAACAATCCTGAAAACAGAGGAATCACTGGATACGATTCCATAATATTTCCGATTACTTCATTGGTGTAAACCAAATAATTTACAGCGATGAAATTGTATTTAACCCCAAATTCATTCCAGAAAAAGTATTCACTGATGCCGTTTTGAAGAATAAGTACAACATACAAAAACATCACAAAAGTGAACAGCCAAAATCTAATTTTATCTCGGTGTTTTGGTAAAAATAGAAGAAGTCCAAATAACAGTGTTTTAAGACCAACGAAAATCATTCCGATTTTTGGCAGAGCACCGCCATATTCATTCAGAATCGTTTTTCCTGAGGCGATATAAAGCAGCAGTGCAATGAAAATTCCAAAAATAATATAACCCCAAGGTTTATAATATTTGGAATTGGAGATAAAAATAAGGTATAGCCATAAAAAAGCAGAAGCTATTACAAACACAAATGCATCTGAAATCAAGCCAATGAAGAAAATTTTCATGGTATCCAGAAAAACAAAATTAGTCTGCGTTATAGGATGAAATATCAAGACAATGCGCAAAACAAAACTTACTGCGATGTAGAAAAGCGCAAGATTATAAAAAGGAGAAAACTTTTTTAGAAAATTCATATGATGTTTTTTTTGTAAAAATAAGGATTTTATTTTTTGATGATTTTGCTTCTTTACCTGTTGCTCAGCTTTGCTTTTTCTTTTATGATGTCGCTTATTTTACGGTTCTCAATTTTGCTTTCCAGCCAAGAAATAATATCAAGGTAAAGGAAAGCACGTTTTTCATAAGTGCTTTTTTCTAATTCAATAAAGCGTTCCCTCATTTTGATGAACTCTTTCTTAATGTCACTTGGATATAAGTTGCTTAAGTTTTTCAGGAAACGTATAATCTCTTTTTGCACCTCATGTAAATCGTTCATTTTGATTAAAAATTTATAAGTACTTAACAGCTGACTTTCTAAATTAAAATCTTTACCTGATTCATAATGAGCGATTAAACACAATAAACGCGCGAAGCATGCTAAATCTTCCCGAACATACAGATTTTTGTTATTGATGATTTTCTCTAAATACACAATACATTCCTGGTACTTTTCATTTCCAAAATAAATACTGGCAATTTTGTAATAGAACATCATTTCGTGATGCTCGTCTAAATGCTCATTGTGTATTTTAATTTTTTTCAGAATTTCAGGAATGAGATATTCGCTTTCGGCAAAAGTTCCTTCCAGTATATGAAAGTTTAATTTGTTGTTATAAATATATAGGAATGAAAGTGAAGCAATATTGTCATTGACAGGGAATCGCGGATCACTGATGGTTTCTTCCAAAAGATTTAAATATTTTTTAAAATTGGTTTTGTATTTCAGCATGAATAATGATTCAAGCAGATAGTGATTTCCTTTTAGGAAAAAAACCGGATTTAGGAAAATCATATTTTTGTTGTCATAAAATAGAGTCACCCATTTAGTAGCAAACTTATAACAGGAAAGGAAATCCTGCACCAGGAAACTTCTCCACAGATTGGCATTATAGAACCAGTATTTTTCTCTAAAACCAAATTTTGACTGATCCAAACGCGCAATGTGCTTAACAAAATAGTCATCTATGTACTTGTATTCGGCATCGCTTTTTACATATCCTGTTTTAAGCATTGTCCCGTATAGCTGAAGCGACAAATTGGATAATTTGCTCGAAATAGTATTGCGGTAATTCAATTCTTTGGCTTGTATAACCAGTTCGTCAGCCCGTCCTTGAATACTTCTGGTGATGTATTGTGATTCGATCAGTTTTTCAAATTCAACAATTTCAAAAGCCATGTATTTTTCATCATTTTCTATAGCCTGCTGTTTGGTTTTATCCAATATTTTTAAGCTTTGCTTGTAAAGTCCTTTATTATATAGGATTACTGCAAAGTCAATCTGCTCGCGAAGCTGGTAACGGATGTTTTGACTGGGAATATTTAAGCGGATGCTCACCAAAATTTGTTTGTACAGGTACGATTTGAGGTTCGACAGCTGTACTTTTTTAATCAAGCCATTCTTTAATATCAGTTTTTCATCATATGTTTCCGATTTGTCCAGAATATTAAATAATTCGATAAACTTAGTGTTTGAACTTGTCTCTAAGCGGCTGGCAAAAATTTTAAATTGTCTTTTTTCAGATTTGGAAAGGGATTTTATTAATACAAATAAAAAATCTTTTTGATGGTTAGCCATTGTATTATAAAAGTGTTTAACTTGTTGATTGTCAGATTAATGATTTGTTATTTTTTACGTTACAAATAGTATATTTACTTAAAAGTAGGTTTAGTTTTGAGTAAATGAAAACTATTTTTGTTTTAAGATGTGAAATTACATTAAATAAATTAAAATGAATAGAGAGAAAGTCCAAATTTTTGATACCACTTTAAGAGACGGTGAACAGGTCCCAGGATGTAAATTAGACACCAATCAAAAACTCGTTATAGCCAACCGCCTTGACGAAATGGGAGTAGACATCATAGAAGCTGGTTTTCCTGTTTCTAGTCCAGGTGATTTTTTATCTGTTTCAGAGATATGTAAAATTGTAAAAAACGCAACTGTCTGTGGTCTTACCAGAGCAGTAGAAAATGATATTGATGTAGCGGCTCAGGCTTTAAAACATGCAGTTAGACCTAGAATCCATACAGGAATAGGAACTTCTGATTCACATATTATCCATAAACTGCAGACTACGCCAGAGGATGTGATTGCCAGAGCAAAACACGCTGTTGCCCACGCAAAAAAGTATGTTGAAGATGTAGAGTTTTATGCAGAAGATGCAGGTAGAACTGATAATGCATTTTTGGCTAAAGTTTGCGAAGAAGTAATCAAATCTGGAGCTACAGTTCTTAATATCCCGGATACTACAGGATATTGTCTGCCAGAAGAGTACGGTGCAAAAATAAAGTACCTTAAAGAGAATGTAAAAGGAATTGATAATGTTACTATTTCTTGCCATTGTCATAATGATTTGGGAATGGCAACTGCAAATTCTATTGCAGGAGCTGTAAATGGTGCCCGCCAAATTGAATGTACTATTAACGGAATAGGGGAGAGAGCTGGAAATACAGCACTTGAAGAAGTGGTTATGATTTTTAAACAGCATCCTTATTTGAATTTATATACAGATATTGACAGTAAGCAGTTGAACGAAATGAGCCGATTGGTTTCTGAAAGTATGGGGATGATCGTTCAGCCGAATAAAGCAATCGTTGGAGCTAATGCTTTTGCTCACAGTTCTGGGATTCATCAGGACGGTGTGATTAAAAATAGAGCCACTTATGAAATCATGGATCCATTGGATGTTGGTGTCAATGAGTCGTCTATTATTCTTACTGCAAGAAGCGGAAGAGCAGCTTTGGCATACAGAGCTAAAAAAGTTGGTTATGAGCTTACAAAAACACAATTAGATATCGTATATATTGAGTTTTTAAAATTTGCTGATATTAAAAAAGAAGTATTGGATAGTGATATTCATCAGATTATTGAAGCAAGCAATATATATGTTAATTAAATTTTAGCAGAAATAATACTTTAAAAATAAATAATTATGAACTTAAAAATAGCAGTACTTTCAGGTGATGGTGTCGGTCCAGAGGTTATCTTACAAGCTAAGAAAGCGCTTTATGCTATAAGTGTTGCCTATGATCATGAATTTATTTTTGAAGATGCTTTAATTGGCGCTGTTGCTATAGAAAAGACCAGAAATCCTTTGCCTGAGCAGACTTTAAATCTTTGTCTGAACACAGATGCGGTATTGTTCGGTGCTATTGGAAATCCTAAATATGATAACAATCCCGAAGCTAAAGTACGTCCGGAGCAGGGATTATTGAAGTTAAGACAGGAATTGGGGCTTTTTGCAAATATTCGGCCTATAAGACCGTTTAAAAATCTTCTGGATGCTTCTCCAATAAAAAAAGAAGTAATCGAAAACGTTGATTTTGTGATTTACAGAGAATTAACGGGTGGATCGTATTATGGCGATAAAGTCATAAATGACGAAGGAACTTTTGCTTCTGATATATGTGAGTACTCAGAAAATGAAATTAACCGCATTACACACCAGGCTTTTAAAGCGGCTCAGGGCAGAAGAAAAAAAGTAACATTAGTTGATAAGGCTAATGTGCTGGAAACATCTAGATTGTGGAGAAAATTAGTTAAAGAAATTGCTAAGCAGTATCCGGATGTAAAATTAGAATGTCAGTACATTGATAATGTTGCGATGCAGATTATTACTGATCCTAAACAATATGACGTAATCTTAACAGAAAATTTATTTGGTGATATATTATCAGATGAAGCTTGTGCGATTATGGGATCTATAGGTTTGATGGCATCTGCATCAGTTGGAGAAAGCAAAGCTCTTTTTGAACCAATACACGGTTCTTACCCGCAGGCAAAAGGGAAAAATATTGCTAACCCGATTGCTTCAATTTTATCCGCTGCAATGCTGTTGGAACATTTTGGTCTGCAGAAAGAAGCGAGAAAAGTTTACGAGGCTGTTGAAAAAGCTATTGAATATAAAGTAGTTACTATTGATCTGAATCCAGATTCAAGATTTGGTACTAATGATGTTGGAGATTTTATTTCAAATGTCATATTAAGTAAAGATGATTTATATTTTAAAAATGATAATGTTCAAATAGGACAGTCAACTATCGTTTAATTAATAAAAATCATAAAAGGTTGCGTTTTATCACTAATTGCTGTTAGTTTGTTGGTAAAAAAGTTTTTTATTTTGGAATTGTTTTGTACTTTTGCAAAGTCAAAAAAACAAAAATGAAACACATTATCAACGTCCTTTTAGTATTAAGTGTCATTGTGATTATCACATATGAAAAGGGATTGGTATAGATATATATGTAAAAATATGTGAAGCCTCCCAAAATTATTTGGGAGGCTTTTTTTTAAATAAAAAATTAAATACACTAATTAATACAGAATGGAATTAAATAAATACAGCAAGACAATTACGCAAGATGTAACGCAGCCAGCGGCTCAGGCTATGCTGTACGGAATCGGCTTGACTGAGGAGGATTTGAAAAAGGCACAAGTTGGAATTGTAAGTATGGGATATGAAGGAAATACTTGTAATATGCACTTGAATGATTTGGCTAAAGATGTAAAGAAAGGAGTCTGGGATGCTGATCTTGTTGGATTGATATTTAATACTGTAGGTGTAAGTGATGGAATTTCAAATGGAACTGAAGGAATGCGCTATTCATTGGTTTCCCGTGATGTAATTGCCGATTCTATTGAAACGGTTATGGGAGCGCAATGGTATGATAGTTTGATTGCTATTCCTGGCTGTGACAAAAATATGCCTGGTGCCTTAATTGCTATGGGAAGAGTAAATCGCCCAGCTCTTATGGTTTATGGAGGTACTATTCATTCTGGAAAGTGGAAAGGAGAAAGTTTAAATATTGTTTCTGCTTTTGAGGCATTAGGAAAAAAGTTCCAAAATACAATTTCAGACGAAGATTTTACTGGAGTGATTAAAAATTCCTGTCCTGGTCCTGGTGCTTGTGGCGGAATGTATACTGCTAATACCATGTCTTCAGCTATTGAAGCTTTGGGAATGAGTCTGCCATACAGTTCGTCAAACCCTGCCTTAAGCGAAGAAAAAAGAAAAGAATGTGATGATGCTGGAAAAGCAATACGCATATTATTAGAAAAAGATATCAAGCCTAGAGACATTATGACTCGTAAGGCTTTTGAAAATGCGATTACAATAGTTGCTGTTCTTGGAGGTTCAACGAATGCGGTTATGCATTTGATTGCTATGGCTCATTCAGTAGATATTGAAATCACATTAGATGATTTTCAGGCAATAAATGATAGAACACCTGTACTTGCTGACTTGAAACCAAGCGGTAAATATATGATGGAGGATCTGCATGCTGTAGGAGGTGTTCCAGCTGTAATGAAATATTTACTGAAAGTTGGTCTCATTCATGGCGATTGCTTAACTGTGACTGGAAAAACAATTACTGAAAACTTAGCTAACGTTCCTGATCTGCAAGATGGGCAAGAGGTAGTATTTGAAATTCAAAAAGCATTAAAATCTACTGGAAATATCCAAGTTTTATACGGTAATCTTGCAGAAGAAGGTGCTGTTGCTAAAATTAGCGGAAAAGAAGGAGAATATTTTGAAGGTACAGCTGTCGTTTTCGAAAGTGAATTCGAAGTGATTCCAGGTATAGAAAAAGGATTAGTAAAGCCAGGTAATGTAGTCGTCATTAGGTATTGTGGACCAAAAGGTGGTCCAGGGATGCCTGAAATGCTAAAACCTACATCAGCCATTATTGGCGCCGGATTAGGCAGCAGTGTTGCTTTAATTACAGATGGCAGATTCTCTGGAGGTTCACATGGATTCGTGGTTGGTCACGTTACACCAGAGGCTTATGATGGCGGAGGAATTGCGTTAGTTAAAAATGGTGATGTAATTACTATTGATGCAGTTAAGAATACCATCGATTTAAAAATTAGTGAAGAAGAATTTGCAGAAAGACGTGCCAATTGGGTGCAGCCACCTTTAAAAGCAACTAAAGGTGTTCTTTTAAAATATGCAAGATCTGTGTCAAGCGCATCAACAGGATGTGTTACCGATAAATAATAAAAATCCACTTTGGTGGTAATAAAACAGAGACAAAAAAGGCTATAGCAAACAGAAATTGCAAAAAGCTAAAAAAATATAAAATGGAAAATAATAAAATATCAGGGGCAGAAGCCGTTATTAGATGTTTATTGGCAGAAGGTGTAGACTTGGTTTACGGATATCCGGGCGGAGCAATTATGCCGGTTTATGATGAATTATATAAATTTCAAGATCAATTGCATCATGTTTTGGTGCGTCACGAACAAGGTGCAGCTCACGCAGCACAAGGTTTTGCAAGAGCTACAGGTAAAGTTGGGGTTGCAATCGCTACCTCAGGACCAGGAGCAACAAATTTAGTAACTGGTATAGCAGATGCTCAAATCGATTCAACACCTTTAGTTTGTATTACAGGGCAGGTTGGAAAACATTTGCTTGGTTCTGATGCTTTTCAGGAAACTGACATTATCGGAATTTCAACTCCGGTAACAAAATGGAATTACCAGATTACAGAAGCTCATGAAATTCCAGAAATTATTGCCAAGGCGTTTTATATTGCTAAATCTGGCCGTCCAGGTCCAGTTTTAATTGATATTACTAAAAATGCCCAGTTTGATGAATTAAATTTTAGTTATGAAAAATGTACTGGAATTAGAAGTTATCATCCAAAACCTGTATTAGATCTTAAAAAAGTACAAGATGCTGCAGATTTGATTAATAATGCCAAAAAGCCATACATTATTTTTGGTCAGGGGATTATACTAAGTCAGGCAGAAGAACAATTGAAAAGATTAGTAGAAAAATCTGGAATTCCTGCTGCTTGGACTATTTTAGGCCTTTCAGCATTGCCTACGGATCATCGCTTAAATGTAGGTATGGTAGGTATGCACGGTAATTACGGTCCAAATCTTTTGACTAATGAATGTGATGTACTGATTGCTTTAGGTATGCGTTTTGATGACAGGGTTACAGGGAATTTGGCAACTTATGCTAAACAAGCCAAAGTAATTCATTTCGAAATTGATCCTGCAGAAGTGGATAAAAACGTAAAAACAGATATTGCTGTTTTGGGCGATGTTAAAGAAGCATTGACAGCTTTGATTCCATTAATTGACAAGAAAGTACATGATTCTTGGCATAATGAGTTCAAAGATAAATACAAAATTGAATTAGATGCCGTTATAAAAGAAGAACTTTCTCCATCAAATGGAAAAGGAATTTCAATGGGCGAAACCATGGAAATGATTAATAAGCATTCAAAAGGTGATGCAATTATTGTTTCAGATGTTGGTCAGCATCAAATGTTTGCCTGCCGTTATGCTAAATTCAATTCAACCAAAAGTAATGTTACTTCTGGAGGTTTAGGAACAATGGGGTTTGCTTTGCCAGCCGCTATCGGTGCCAAAATGGGAAGACCAGACCGTGAAGTTGTAGCTATTATTGGAGACGGCGGTTTTCAAATGAACATTCAGGAGTTAGGAACTATCTTTCAATCACAGGTTCCAGTAAAAATAGTAGTGCTGAACAATGAGTTTTTAGGAATGGTACGTCAATGGCAGGAATTGTTTTTTGATAATCGTTATGCTTCAACTAAAATGATTAATCCAAATTTCATTGCCATCGCTGAAGGATATCATATTAAATCTAAAAAAGTAACTCAAAGACAAGATTTGGATGCAGCCGTTGCAGAAATGATGGCTTCAAAAGACTCTTATTTCTTAGAAGTTATGGTAGAGAAAGAAAATAATGTATTCCCAATGATTCCGACAGGAGCTTCGGTTTCTGACATGAGATTAAGCTAAAAAATTATGGAAAATAAAATGTTCACCATTTCTGTTTACTCAGAAAATAACGTTGGCTTATTAAACAGGATATCGGGTATATTCTTGAAACGCCATATAAATATATTAAGCCTTAATGTTTCTGAATCTGAAATTGAAAATGTTTCAAGATTTGTGATAGTTGTAAATACCACTGAAAAGTGGGTACAAAACATCGTAGGCCAAATAGAGAGACAAATTGAGGTTATTAAAGCTTTCTATCATGTTGATGAAGAGACTATCTTTTTGGAAAGCGCCATCTTCAAGATTGCGTCTAGTCTGCTTTTTGACGAAAGACAGATTCAGAATATCATAAAAGACAGTAAATCTGAAATTGTTACGGTATCTAGAGAGTTTTTTGTGATTTCAAAATCTGGAAAAAGATCTGAAATTGAGGAATTATACGCAAAACTGAAACCTTATGGAATCATGCAGTTTGTTCGTTCAGGAAGAATATCTATTTCGAAAGAAAAAATGGAAATTTCAGCAATACTGGAAGCATTTAAATAAAAATAAAATCAATCTGCAATTGGATAAGAGGAATGCAGATTACAATTTTCAATTATAAATTTTACATTCATTAAATATTAAAAAAAATGGCAAATTATTTCAATTCATTACCACTTAGATTACAATTAGAACAATTAGGAGTTTGCGAATTCATGGATCAATCAGAATTTGCAAATGGAATAGATGCATTAGCAGGAAAAAAAGTAGTTATTGTAGGTTGTGGAGCTCAAGGTTTGAATCAAGGTCTTAACATGAGAGATTCAGGTTTAGATATTTCTTATGCATTACGTGCAGAAGCTATTGCTGAAAAGAGAGCTTCTTTTAAAAATGCTAATGATAATGGATTCAAAGTTGGAACTTATGAAGAATTAATTCCAACAGCTGATTTAGTTTGTAACCTTACGCCAGATAAACAGCACACTGCTGTAGTTACAGCAATAATGCCATTAATGAAACAAGGAGCTACTTTGGCTTACTCTCACGGTTTCAACATCGTTGAAGAAGGGATGCAGATTCGTAAAGACTTAACAGTTATTATGTGTGCTCCAAAATGCCCTGGATCTGAGGTTCGTGAAGAATATAAAAGAGGTTTTGGTGTACCGACTCTTATTGCGGTTCACCCAGAAAATGATCCTAATGGTTTAGGTTTAGATCAGGCAAAAGCTTATGCTGTTGCAACTGGAGGAAACAGAGCAGGTGTATTGCGTTCTTCTTTCGTAGCTGAAGTAAAATCAGATTTAATGGGTGAGCAGACTATTCTTTGCGGTTTATTACAAACAGGTTCTATCTTGTGTTTTGACAAAATGGTAGCTGAAGGTGTAGACGCAGGATATGCTTCTAAATTAATCCAATACGGATGGGAAACTATTACTGAAGCATTGAAATACGGTGGTATTACTAATATGATGGATAGATTGTCTAATCCAGCAAAAATTGAAGCATATAAAGTTTCTGAAGAATTAAAAGATATTATGCGTCCATTATTCAGAAAACACATGGATGATATTATCTCAGGTCACTTCTCTAAAACAATGATGGAAGACTGGGCAAACAATGATGTTAATTTGTTAACTTGGAGAGCTGCAACAGGAGAGACTAATTTTGAAAAAACTCCAGCTGGAAATGTTGAAATTTCTGAGCAGGAATATTTTGATAACGGAGTATTAATGGTTGCAATGGTAAGAGCTGGTGTTGAATTAGCTTTTGAAGCAATGACAGATTCAGGTATTATCGAAGAGTCTGCATACTATGAGTCATTACACGAAACACCGCTTATTGCTAATACAATTGCAAGAAAGAAATTATTCGAAATGAACCGCGTTATTTCTGATACTGCTGAGTACGGCTGTTATTTATTTGATCACGCTTGTAAGCCATTAATCGCTGAGTACGTGAAAAATGCACCAAGCAATTTAGTTGGGCGTCCTTTTAATAACGGAAATAACGGAGTTGATAATAAAGAGTTAATTGAAATTAATGCAGTTATCAGAAATCACCCTGTTGAAGAAGTTGGAGCATGGTTGAGAGAATCAATGACTGCAATGAAAAAAATTGTATAATAAAAATAATAAATTAGGGATTACCACACCATGAGGGTGTGCTGGGATTTGCATAAAATATCATAAAGGTTTAAATATTTTGAATTAGTAAGCACTTATTGGACAATTGAAAGATATTTATGCATAGTTACATTCACTTAACTTCAAATGAGCTGTAAGTTAAGTGAAGTAATCCTAGTTATTTTGGATTTTTTTGTTTTTGAATAAAGAAGAAAAAAATTGTTATTTAATATTGTTAATAAAAGGGCATTTTACTTTGTAGATATGCCCTTTTCTTGTTTTAAATTTGGTAATAAATCTAAAACGTTATGAAAAAAACATTAAAATTTGGAGAACTGCGTTTTTTTATTATTTTTTTAGTGTATTTTACAAATTAATAGTTTTTAAAACCGAAGAGATTTAATACTTTTATAAAAAATTTAAAAAGATGAGTTATTTTAAAATTGATAGTCTAGAACAATACTTTAAACATTATAATAAATCGATACGCGAGCCTCGAAAGTTTTGGGGGAAAATAGCTGAAGAAAACTTCACATGGTATCAATACTGGGACAAAGTTGTCGATTTTAATATGGCTGATGCCGAAGTTAAATGGTTTGTTGATGCAAAAGTTAACATTACTAAGAACTGTATTGATAGACACTTAGCAAAAAAAGGTGATAAAACGGCAATAATCTTTGAACCAAATGATCCTTCTGAAGAAGCATTGCACATAAGCTATAATGAGCTTTACGAGCGTGTATCAAAAATGGCTAACGTTTTGAGAGAGCAGGGAATTACGAAAGGTGACCGTGTTTGTATTTATCTTCCAATGATACCAGAACTGGCAGTAGCAGTTTTAGCCTGTGCTAGAATTGGTGCTATACATTCGGTTATTTTTGCAGGTTTCTCATCATCGGCAGTTGCTTCAAGAATAAATGACAGCCAATGCAAAATGGTAATAACATCTGATGGCGGATACCGCGGGAATAAAACCATAGACCTGAAAGGAATTGTTGACGATGCTTTGCAGAATTGTCCAAGCGTTACCTCTGTTTTAGTTGCTAAAAGAACGAATGCAGAAATTCAGATGAAAGCTGGTCGTGACCAATGGTTAGCACCGCTACTTGATAATGCAATTAACAATAGTGTTGCCGAAATTATGGATGCCGAAGATCCTTTGTTTATATTGTATACATCAGGATCTACTGGAAAACCTAAAGGAATGGTTCATACTACAGCAGGATATATGGTTTATACTGCTTATACTTTTAAGAATGTATTCAATTATGAAGAGAATGATATATTTTGGTGTACTGCAGATATTGGCTGGATTACAGGTCACTCCTATATTTTATACGGTCCATTATTGAATGGTGCAACAACTGTAATTTATGAAGGAATTCCTTCTTATCCGGATTTTAGCCGTTTTTGGGAAACAATTGAAAAACACAAAGTAACTCAATTTTATACAGCACCAACAGCTATCCGTGCTTTGGCAAAAGAAAATTTATCTTATGTTCAAAGATTTCCGCTTAAATCATTAAAAGTGATTGGTTCAGTTGGAGAACCAATTAATGAGGAAGCATGGCACTGGTATAATGATCACGTAGGAGGGAAGCGCTGTCCGGTAGTTGATACTTGGTGGCAGACTGAAACGGGCGGAATTATGATTGCTCCGTTAGCATTTACAACCCCAACAAAACCTACTTATGCTACATTGCCGTTACCTGGAATTCAGCCAGTGCTGATGGATGACAAACGCAATGAAATAGAAGGTAATCAGGTAGTAGGCAGTTTGTGTATTAAATTTCCGTGGCCAGGTATTGCAAGAACTATTTGGGGAGATCATCAAAGATATAAAGATACCTATTTTTCCACTTTTCCAGGTAAATATTTTACAGGAGACGGAGCTCTGCGTGACGAAGTAGGATATTATAGAATTACAGGACGTGTTGACGATGTTGTAATTGTTTCAGGACATAATTTAGGTACTGCACCAATTGAAGATGCAATTAATGAGCATCCAGCTGTTGCTGAATCAGCAATTGTTGGATTCCCGCACGATATTAAAGGAAATGCATTATATGGATATGTTATTCTTAAAGAGTCTGGTGAATACAGAGACAGGGATAACTTGTCGAAAGAGATTAACCAGCATATTGCTGATCACATTGGTCCAATTGCTAAATTAGATAAAATTCAATATGTAACTGGATTGCCAAAAACAAGATCTGGAAAAATTATGCGTAGAATTTTAAGAAAAATTGCTGAAGGCGATTATTCTAATTTTGGTGATACCACAACTTTACTAAATCCCGAAATTGTTGATGAAATAGTAAATGGTAAGATCATTTAAATAAGCATAAAACTTAAGTTTTCAATAAAGAGGCTGTCCGAAAAGGACAGCTTTTTTTATGCTGCAAATTTCAAGAATCGATTTTGGGTTGGTTGATTAATGAAAAAATATTCTGTTACAGTATTTAAAAGGTAAATATGGTCTTTTAGGGCTCTATTTAGAACTCTGAAGGAAATTTTTAGATGAGTTTTCGACGCATCATTGTTCTTTGCTATCATTTTTCTAAAATTATGCCCGATAGCCATCAATAGAAATTCCATTTCCACTTTTTCGATGCTTGTGAAAGTAAACCGGTTGAATTTATTGTTGTTTTTTAGCTGTCCGAATACTGCTTCAACTTCTATTGGGCGTTTGCTTCGGTGTTCGAGTCCTTTTTCGCTTGTGAGCAGCTCTTTGGCTTTAGCCCTTAATTGGTTCAGGCGGTGGTTTATCTCTATTGTCCTGTTTCCTTTGGCTTGGTGACATAGACCTCTTAGCGGACATCCATGACATCTTTTTACTTGATAATAAGATACTTGTGATTCGTATCCGTTGGCCGATGTCCGTTTTCCACTGCCAATGTTTTCCATTCTTTGTCCCATTGGACACACATAAAAATCCTGCTGTATATTGTAGAACAAATTCTGGACAAGAAACGGATTGTCCTTCATTTTTTTCTTCTGTTCTTTGTGAAAATAATTATACTTTACATAGGTCCGTTATATCTTTATTTTCAAGCATTTCGTAGTTTTCTTCGCTTCCATAACCAGCATCGGCTACAACTGTTTTGCTTTGTTTTTGATACATTTTTTCAAATTCCTCCAGATGGGATTTTAAAGTCGTAGTGTCGTTAGGTGTCTGATGAATGGTTACATTGGTAATGAATTGATTTTCAGTAGAAATCTGAGGATTGTATGCAGGTTTTAACTGTCCGTTTTTCATATGGTCTTCCTTCATTCTCATAAAGGTAGCGTCAGGATCTGTTTTGCTGTAGGAGTTTCTATTGCCTAAAATCACTAAATCTTTTTCGTATTTTTCAAGCTTTGGCAGGTGCTCTTCCTGAAGCTTTTGAAGCTCTTTGGTTATCTTCTTGTTGGGCTCTTTGAGTTTTTTATTGAGTTCTGATAATTTTTCTTTCAGCTCTTCCGAGTTTATTTTTTTTGGTAATTCTTCCTTGTTGACTTCTTGATTATCTGATAAAATACTGTTTTCGATATCGGATAAGATGCTGTTGATTTTTACTTCGAGTTTTTCTTTGTATTTCTCTATAGAACCCCGCCAGACAAAGGTGTATTTGTTGGATTTGGCTTCAATTTTTGTTCCATCGATGTATTGGATATCCAGACTGACATAGCCCATTTCCACAAGCATTTTGACTACTTCTGCAAATAAATCTTTGATGTTTTCTTTTAAAATCTTTCCTCTAAAATCGTTAATGGTTCTAAAATCAGGAGTTGAGTTGCCTGAAATAAACATAAAATGAATGTTCTCAGTAAGTGCCTTTGCTATTTTTCGGCAGGAATAAGTGTTGCTTAAATAACTGTAAAACAAAACCTTAAGCATCATTCTGGGATGATAGGCCGAGGTGCCTCCTCCTTTATATATTTTAAGTATATGACTTATATCCAATGAATTGACAATCTTATCCACTAAGCGGACAGGATGGTTTTCTGAAATTTTATCAAAAATATTTATCGGAAAAAGTTCCGGTGTATTGATCGATTGCGATTTAAATATTACTTTAGCCATTGCTCGTTTTTTGTGCAACTCTAAGATACTATTTTAGATTAAAAACAGCAAAAAAAAGGCTGTCCTTACTTTTTGGACAGCCTCTTTTTTTTGCCCAAAAATTAAATAAATGTTAATTCATGAATAATGCAGTAACATTACTTTTTAAATTAAGTCTATTGATTACTTGGTTTAATAAAATTAAATTGTATGATAGTTCTATTAAGATATTTCTTCAGTTTTTTTATCAATAGAAATGTTTCACGTGTTAATTTTATGTTAATATTTAATACTTTGTAATACATAATACCTTTTAAAAGATATATATTTGCATAGGATATTATTATATGATCCAAGTTTAATTATAATCATCAATCAAAAATCAATTATTATGAAAAAATCAATCGTTTATTTAGGGGTAGCTTTAGTAGCTTTTTCAAGTGTTTCTTTGGCTTCAAATTTGAATTCATTTCCAGTATTCAAAGACAGTGTTGAATTTAATGAAATAACAGTTTCTCCTTTTTGTATCGCTATAAGCAAAGGAGATGTAGAATCTGTGAAGAAGTTTATTGAATATGGCGCAAATGTAAATGAGAAATCAAATGGCATGACTCCGTTAATGTTTGCAGCTCGTTACAATAAAGTGGAAATTATCAAAATTTTATTGGAAAAAGGTGCTCGTCTTAAAGAAAAAGATGAAAACGGATTCACTGCTTTGAAACATGCTGAATTATCAAATGCAAGTGAGGCTATTCAGCTTTTAAAAAAATAATAAAAAATAAAAATGAGACTTCATACTTGATGGAGTCTCATTTAAATTAAATCAATCAAAAAAATATAATCATGAAAAAATCAGTTTTACTTTCAGGAATAGCATTAGTTTTATTTTCAAATATTTGTAATGCAGAAAATAGAGTTAATAAATCAAGCAGTTTATTTCAAAATATCATTTTGTCAGATAATGATATTGAAAAACAAAATGATGATACACAATTAACAAAACCTTCTTTAAAGGATGAAGGAGAAGTTTTTAATCCTGAAACAGTCATTGCTTTTAATCGTAAAACAGTGAAAGAGATTATTGCAGAAGGAGATAAGATCACAGAGAATTCTAACACAGAGGAAACGGAATTTCTAGCTCTTGAAGCATCAATGAAAGAAATAATAGCACAATCAGATTTAATAATAGAAAGTAAGGTATCGGATGTGAGATGTCCACTTTTTGTTGAAAGAACAATGGAAGATGAAATAGCTGAATTAGAACTAATTATTGAAAGTAAAGAAAATAATGAAGTTAGAGATTTAGACTTTAAAAAAATCAACAGAATACCAGTATTGATAAATTCATTTAATTCTAAAAAAATTATCGGAATGAATTAATGTTAAATGCAGTAAAACTTAGTGAGGTTATAAAAAAAGCACCGTTATAAAAGAGTATAAGGATGCTTTTTTTTTGTGAACAGAAGTTACATTGTAATAAGCCGTCTGTCCTGTGTTTTAGAAAGTGATAATAAAGCAGTAACAGCACCAATTGCAGCAAACAGCATATCCGACTGTGTATCCCAAACATATCCTTGTGTTCCCAAGAAAGCATCTCCGCCGTCCCCAGAAGCAATTGAAACAAACCACTCAATCCATTCATAAGCAGCACTGATTGCCACACAAATGGAAACAATTATGAATTTGAAAAAGCTTTGATTAGCAATAACTTTTTTTCGAATAAAGAGTTCCCGAATTATCATTGCAGGTACAAAACCTTGTGCAAAATGGCCAATTTTATCATAATTATTCCGGCTTTGATGAAATACCTCTTTGATATAATCAAAAAAAGGAACTTCAGCATAGGTGTAATGACCGCCAATGAAGAGAATAATACAATGAATTAAAATCAGAGTATAAGTAAAATTCGTAAAACGAAATTTTTTAAAAGTTAAAGCCAAGATGGTAATCCCAATTATCGCCGGAATAATTTCAAGGAAACAGGTAAAGCTTTCTTTTGGATTTATGACTGACCAAAGTAAAACGATGCTGAATATAGCAAGTAATAAGTATATGTATTTCATTTTTTGGAAATTAAAGCTTAATTTAATAGCTGGTGTCATCTAGTTTTACTTTCCCGTTGAATGTTCTGTACAAAAAGAAAAAATAAGCCCCTAATAACGGTGCACCAATGGTAACAATAGTCAGCATTATCCCTAAAGATTTTTGTGAAGAAGCAGCATTGTAAATGGTTACGCTAAATTTTGGGTCAATTGTAGAAATTAAAAGCGTCGGATACAATTGCAGCGCAACAAGAATCAGTAAAAAAGCCATTGTCAATGATGAAAAGATCAATGCCCTCATGTATTGTTTTTTTGAAACCAGACGAGGAACATTGGCTACAGCCAAAAATGATATTACAGGAACAATAAAATAAATAGGATTAGCCCTGAAATTAGCTGTAACTTCAGGAATAAAAATCAAAGTATAAAGAGTTGTAATTCCAAAACTGATGATGAAGAATATCATTCCTTTTTTTAGTAAAAATGTAAGTCTGGCGTGAAGTCTGCCTTCAGTTTTCAGTAATAGATAAATAGCACCCTGTGTCATAAAAATAGATAGTGTAGTAAAACCAACCATTATGGCGTATGGATTTAAAAAAGAAAAAAACACACCGCCCTGGTAACTGAAATTAGGCCCCAATGCAAATCCCTGTAAAATATTAGCTAAAACAACACCCAGCAGGAAAGCAATCGATATGCTGGAAATACTGTAGATTATGTCCCAGCTTTTTCTCCACCACGTCATTTCTTCGACACTTCTAAATTTAATGGCAGCAGCACGAAGTACATTTAGCATCAAAAAAAGCATAAACGGAACATACATTGCTGACAGCATAGCCGCATACATTATAGGAAATCCAGCAAATAATGCACCGCCTCCAATAATGAGCCAGACCTGATTGGCATCCCAAACGGGAGCAATTGCATTGATTGCAATTCTGCGGCTTAAATCTTTTCTGAAAAATAAATGCCAGGCACCGGCGCCAAAATCAAAACCTTCTAATATTGCATAACCAGAGAACAGTAATCCTATTACTAAATACCACAATGTTGGATAATCAATCCCTAAAAAAGTTTCCATAACTATAAAGATTAAAAGGATTTGAATGTTACTGCTTTTTCTGATTCGTCATAAGGACCGTGCTTTATTTTTTTATTTACAGTATATAGAAATAAAGCTAGCAATAATGAATAAACTACAGTGAACATAACCAAAGAAAAAACAATCTGCTGTGAAGAAACTTCTTGAGAAAAAGCTTTGCTGGTTCTTAACTGCCCGTAAACAACCCAAGGCTGTCTTCCCATTTCGGCAGTGAACCATCCAACCTGATTGGCTATTTGAGGCAAAATAACGGAAAAAGAAAAAATCCACAAAAGCCATTTTTTTTCAAATAATCTGCCACGCCACCATAAAAAACTGGAGTACAATGTGAGTCCAATTAAAAACATTCCAATTACAACCATAATATGGTAGAATTGAAAAACAGCGTTTATCTGGCTCGGTCTGTCCTCAGCTGGGAAATTATTCAAGCCTTTTATTTGGGCATCAAAATCCTGATGTACAAGGAAAGACAATCCGCCGGGAATTCCTATTCCGGTAACTTTTTGCTGTTCTTTATCAACCCAGCCAACAAGATATAAATCGGCAGGTTTATCTTTTTCAAAATGTCCTTCCATAGCAGCGAGTTTTGCAGGCTGATTTACCGCAACTCCATCAGCTGTGCTGTGGCCAGAAATCAATTGGGTAAGCGAAAAAATTGCAGCAACTGCTAAAGAAATTTTGAATGCCTTTTTTGATATTTCGACATAACGGCCTTTCCTAATGTAATAAGCATGAACACTTAAAACTAAAAAAGCTCCTGCCAAAATTGCCCCCTGCCAAGTATGAATAATTCTGTCCACACTAGACGGATTGAAAACCATGGCCCAAAAATCGGTCACTTCAGCCCGGGCATGTAAACCTGTTCCAACAATATGATAACCTGCAGGCGTCTGCTGCCAGGAATTGGCAACTACAATCCAAACCGCAGAAAACATTGATCCTAAAAAAACACCCAATGCCGATACAAAATGTACCCAAGGTTTTACGCGATTCCATCCAAAAAGCAGTACTCCCAGAAAAGTGCTCTCCAGACCAAAAGCAAACAAACCTTCGGCGGCTAATGCACTTCCAAAAATATCACCAACATAACGCGAATAAACTGCCCAGTTGGTTCCAAATTCAAACTCCATTATAATTCCGGTAGCAACCCCGATTCCAAAAGTTATAGCAAATATCTTGATCCAAAAACGAGTCAGGATTTCATAATCTTTATTTCCGGTTTTGAGATAAAGTCCTTCCATGATTACCATTATTAAGCCGATGCCGATACTTAATGGAGGATAGATATAATGAAAGGCGATTGTGAAGGCAAATTGTATGCGGGCTAGTATTTCTACATCCATGAGGAAAGTATTTTGTTTAAAAAGTATGTGTAAATTTACGACAGAAAGCTAACTTTATTAGGCTTAAAAATTAATTTTATTTCTGTTTTTTGATATTCTTTTATTCCTTTAAAAGAAAATGTTTTTATGTAAAAAAGAATCACAATATTTAAAAAGATTACAAAAAAAAGCACCATTAAAAAAATGATGCTTTTGTCGAAAAAATATTTAACCAATTAACTTATTTCAAAACCATTATTCAATTCTAGCGTGTTTTTTACGGTTGAATACCCAGAATATAATCGGGAAAACTAATAATGTTAGTATAGTTGCGGTAACTAAACCTCCAATTATCACGATTGCCAAAGGTTTTTGAGATTCAGAACCAATTCCTGTTGAAATTGCTGCAGGCATCAAACCTATAGATGCCATTAAAGCGGTCATAATTACAGCTCTTGTTCTGGCTTTTACTCCCATGAAAATCGATTCCTCGAGCGAGAATTTTGCCTTCAGATTATGATGAAATTCCGATATCAGGATTACTCCATTTTGAATACAAATTCCCAAAAGAGCAATAAAACCTACACCAGCCGAAATTCCAAAATTCATTCCTGTAATATGCAAAGCCAAAATTCCGCCGATGATCGCAAAAGGTACATTTGCTAAAACAAGCAAAGAATCTTTAATGTTTCCGAATAAAATAAACAACAAAACAAATATTCCCAGTAAACTTATCGGTACAACCTGAGCTAGTCGGGCACTGGCACGAACCTGATTTTCAAATTCTCCTGTCCATCCTGTTGTGTAGCCAGCCGGCATCTTGATTTCTGCCACTTTTTGTTGTGCTTCGGCTATTGTACTTCCTAAATCACGATCGCGGACAGAGAATTTTACCCCAATGAAACGTTTGGTATTATCTCTGTAAATAAAAGCCGGCCCAGTAACTGTTTTAAGGTCGCAAATTTCTTTTAGCGGAATTTTGGCACCACTGATTGTTGGAACTTTTAGCTCTGCCAAATCTTCTTCATCTTTGCGGTATTCTTTGGAGAAACGAACTCTTACATCAAATTTCTTTTCATCTTCATACTTTTGAGTGGCTGTTTTTCCTCCAAAAGCCAGTTCTAAAACAGCCTGTGCATCGCTTAATGTTACGCCATAAGCGGCCATTTTTTCTCTGTCTAAAATTACACTGATTTCCGGCTGTCCAACATTTCTAAGAATACCGGCATCTTTGATACCAGGGATATTTTTTATTTTTGCTAAAACTTCATTCGAAAGTTCATCTAGTTTGTCTAAATCGTCACCATAAATTTTTACCGCATTTGAAGCTTTAAACCCAGCTACCGATTCGGCTACATTATCAATAACAGGCTGTGAATAATTATAAGTAATTCCCTGATGTACTTTTAATTTGGTATCCATTTCATTAATTAAATCATCCATCGAAATTTTTCGGGTCCAGTCTGATTTTGGTTTTAAATCAACCTGAAGCTGAATAAACCCAAATCCGTTCGGATCTGTTCCGTCATTACTTCGGCCGGTCTGTGACAGCACCTTTTTTACTTCGGGAAAACTTTCCAGATCTTTTCGGATTATTGATGCAGTCTGTACACTTTCGGGCAGGGAGGTACTCATTGGCAATTCTGCTGTTACCCACAAAGCCCCTTCATTTAATTGTGGTAAAAACTCCGTTCCTAAAAATGTTGCCGAAAAGAAAACGGTAACTAATATCGCAACCGAAGCAATTAATGTTTTTATTTTATGTTTAAATGTCCAGGCAAAACCTTTACTTATTATTCGGTCCCAAAAGTTTACAAACGGATTGTTTTTTTCTTTTACATTTTTATTCAAAAGAATGTGCGATAAAACCGGAACTAATGTTAAAGTAAAAAGCAACGCTCCAATTAATGCAAAGCCAAGTGTATAGGCGAGGGGCGAAAACATTTTACCTTCTACTTTCTGGAATGCGAATATTGGCAGCAAAGCAGTTATGATGATTAATTTAGAAAAGAAAATGGCTTTTCCCATTTCAGCTCCCGTTTTTTTAATCAGACTGCCTTTTGCAATTTTGTTGTATGCTGTCATTCCCAGCTGATGTGCCCGATGATCCAATACGACAAATAATCCTTCGACCATGACTACAGCGCCGTCGATGATGATTCCAAAATCGACTGCACCCAAACTCAGCAGATTGGCGCTCATTCCCATTAGTTTCAAACACAGAAAAGCAAACAATAACGAAAGCGGAATAACAATTGAAACCGTAAAAGTTGTTCTCCAGTCGGCCATGAAAAGAAAAACTACGCAGGTAACCAGAATAATTCCTTCGAACAAATTATGCATTACTGTTTCGGTCGTGAAATTCATCAGATTATCACGATCATAGAAAGTTTCAATTTTTATATCTTTTGGAAGAACATTTTCATTTAAGTCTTTGATTTTATCTTTGATTAAAGCCAATGTTTCCTGAGCATTTTCGCCCTTGCGCATTACGACAATTCCTTCAACGGCATCATCATTTTTTCCAATTCCTGTCTGCCCGACTCTTGGCATTGAACTTTCATAAACCGAGGCTACATTTTTGACCAAAATCGGATTTCCTCCGGCATCATCAACAATAATGTTTTCAATATCCGGAATCGATTTTAAGAGCCCTACACCTCGAACAACAAAGGCCTGACCGTTTTTTTCGATAATATCACCGCCAACATTTAAGTTTCCGGCATTTACGGCATTGTAAACCTGCAAAGGAGTGATGTTGTATTTGGCTAATTTAATAGGATCAACACCTACTTCATACGTTTTTGTCTGACCGCCAAAAACATTCAAATCGGCAACACCGGGAACGGCACGAAGCTGTTTGTCGATTACCCAGTTTTGGTAGGTTAATAATTCTCTGCTGTCTCTGCTGTTACTTTTTACAATATATCTGAAAATTTCCCCAGTTGGTCCATAAGGAGGCTGTACATCGGGTTCGACATCATCGGGAAGAGAGACATTTTTTAATAAATTATTGACCTGCAAGCGGGCAAAAGTATCATCGACACCGTCATCAAAAATAATTTTGATAACCGATAGTCCAAACATTGTAATACTGCGAACGCTGGTTTTTTTCTGCACCGAGTTCATCGAAATTTCGATCGGTGATGTTACAAATCGTTCTACTTCCTCAGCACTTTTACCATTCCACTGTGTAATAATGATGATTTGAGTATTGGTGACATCCGGAAAGGCATCAATTGGCATATTTTTGAAAGAAATAAATCCTGCAACAGCCAGTATTCCAACCCAAAAAAAGGTAAATGCTTTATTCTTAAGCGAAAAAGCAATAATGTTTCTGATGAATTTGTTCATGGTTTAATCGTTTAAAGAGCGATAAATAAATAGCTGATTGTTGGTAATAACTTTTTCATTTTCTTTTAAACCGCTCGAAATATAGGTGGTGTCGCCTACAACGCTATAGACTTCAACTTCTCTGGTTTCTATATTATGACGGTCTTTAAAAATCATGACAAAGTTTTTGCTTTTATCAAAAACAATGGCATTGCTCGGAATAGCTATCATCGATTTGTCTTCGTTATAGGACAGTTTAATATTTGCATTCATGTCGGGTTTCAATAGATACCCTGGATTTTGCAGTTTAATTCTTGCCTGCATGGCTTTGGTTTCGGGATCGATTACATTAAAGATTTTATCGACTTTCCCTTTAAAAATTTTATCGGGATAACTCAAAGTTGTTACATCGGCATCGATTCCTAATTTTACTTTATTAATATCAATTTCGTTGATGTTTGCCATGGCCCAAACTTCGCTGATTTCGGCAATATCGAATATGTTTTCTGAGCGGTCCGAGCGCAGAAGCATATCCTGATTAATACTTTTTTGAATAATAAAACCGCTGATTGGCGCCGTCACTTCATAAATAGACCCCGCTTTGATATTGTAGATTTTATAAGTCTCCTGAATTTTGCTCAATTGAGACTGCGCTTTTGCCACCTCCGATTTTGCCTGAAGTACATCGCTTTCAGAATTTAATTTTCCGTCAAATAATTCCTGAGCAACTTTCAGATTGTTTTTGGCAACCAGTAAATCACTTTTTGCGTCGAGCGATTGTTTTTCAAAATCGGCAATATCAGTGCTTTTTATGGTAGCTAAAACCTGTCCTTTTTTTACATAATCGCCAAGTTCGACATTTACCTTGACAACGTTTCCGCCCACAAGAGGGTACACGTCAATCATTTTGTTGTTATCGGCCGTAATTTTTCCGTAAAAACTCAATTCATTTTTTACTTTTTGAGTTTGTGCTATGGCGGTTGTAGTGGTTTTTAGCATCGTATCGCTTAAAGCAAAGGAAGTATTGGTCTGAGGATTTTCGGCTTCCTTTTTACAGCTTGTAACGGTTAAACTTACAAGTGCAATTCCTATAATTAGTGTATGTTTCATTAGTATTTAGTTTTAAAATAAGTCTTTACTGATTGTACTATTGAATTCTTCGGCAGAAAGTGCCAGCTTTTTCTTTAGCTCATTAACCTGAATAGTTGCCTGATTGTAGCTTTCCATGAAATCGGTGAATTCTAATAAACTGACATTTCTTTTTTGGAAATTCGTCAGCATTCCATTGTAGACGGCTTCAAAATCGGCATTAACGGTTGGTTTTATGACCGTATAGTTTTTGCGGGATTCATCCCATTTATTCCAAGCCGAAGTAATTTCGGTTTGTAATTGAAGTTCAAAATTTTGCTTTTCAACTTTAGATTGTTCCAGAATGGTTTTGGCATATTTGATATTTCCTTTGTTTTTGTTCCAAAGAGGCAGCGGAATTCCAATGGTTACATTTGCTTCTTTTTCAAAAGCACCACTTCTTTGATCGTAATTTGCTCCCAGCGTAAGATCGGGAACAGCAAGTGATTTTTGCCATTTTACATTTAGTTCATTTGCTTCGATTTCTTTTTGTTTAGCTAAATAATCAGGTCTGTTGGCAATAGCTTCCTCTTCAAATGATTTTAAATTAAAATCAATAGTTTTTAGGTATTTATTGAACTCCTCTTTTGAAACTTCCGGGATCACATTCTCAGTAGAATTAAGCAGTAGTCTTAAATTGCCTTGCTCTTCAATATTATTATTTACAACTTCCATTCGCTCGTTTTTAAAATTAAGATATAGGGATTGCAGGCGGACAACATCTTTTAGCGGTACATTTCCTTTTTGCGCCTGAATAGAGTAGGAGCTGATTAAATCTTCAATGTGCGAAAGCTGTTCATCGGTAGTTTCAAGGCTCTTCGTGTTGTAGTAAACTGTGTAGAAGCTCTTGCGCAATTGCAATTTTAATGTTCGTAAAAGATCATTAAACTGCAGTTCGGCCAGTTGTTCATTGGTTTGAAATAGTTTTATTTCATTGCGTTTTTTTCCGCCTAAATAAATCAGCTGTTCAATACCAAAAGCTTTTTGACCGTCTTTTCCAATATCAAAATATTGATTTCTTTCAGGATTATAAGCGTTTAATTGTGCTGTAATTGTCGGGTTATCCCAAATTCGGGCTTGAATAGTCAGTGCTTTTGAAGCATCAATATTATATTGAGAGGCCAGCAAAAAGAGATTGTTTTTAAGAAACTGGCTTTCACAGTTCTGTAGAGTGACTGTTTTTTGAGCTAAACTCACCTGATTTATTAAAATCAGAAATAGTAGTGCAGATAACTTTTTCATTGTATCGGTTTTATTTGATACAAATATGCTATCATCAGACTTTAAGAGACCTTAAGATCTACCTTAAAAACACCTTAAAAATGACTATTAATAAAAAAACAGTTGAAATAAATTAGTGTTTTTTTCTGGAATACTGTAGGTGATGGTGCAGTTATGCAGAGTGAGTATGCGTTGTACGATACGCAGGCCTAAGCCAAAACCCGAAGTTCCTTTTGCATTTGTACCGCGCATAAATGGCTGAAAAAGATTCTCTTGTTCTATTTCATTCAAAGTTTCCCCAGTATTGTAAACTGAAATGACAAGATGATTGTTTTGGGTGCTGATTTTTACTTTGGCTTGCTTGTTCTCTGAGTAAATACAGGCATTTTTTAAAACATTGCCCAAAGCAATTTCTAAAAGATTTTTATTTCCTTTAATTTCCAAAGCGGAATCTAAACTGTCGCTTTCTTCCATTTCAAAATGAATTACAAAATCCGGAAAGCTCTTGTTCAGGTTTTCGATGGCCGAAAACAGAATTTCATCCATTCGATGCACTTCGTTATTTTCGCGATCTTTGTTGTCGATTTTCGAAAGGATCAATAAGGAATGTATCAGCTGTGTCAGCTGATTTACGTCGGATAAAATTACTTTCAGAAAAGACTTCCCTTTATCGGATGTTGCAGGATCCGAAACCACATTTTCGATTTGAGAAGTGATTCTGGACAACGGAGTTCGAAGTTCATGCGAAGCGTGAGCTGTAAAATCTTTTTGTTTTTGATAGGAAATCTCGATTCGGTCCATCATGAAATTAAATTCATTGGCAATCAAATCAATTTCGTTTTTATTGTCTTTTAAACTGACTCTGGTGTCGAGATTATTCTCGTTTATGTTTTTTATTTTTTGATGAAAAATATTTAAAGGATTCATCGCTTTTTTTACCATAAATGACGTTAAAACCCAGCAAATACAGGTGAAAAAGATATATGATACTATTAAGGTATATCTAAGAAAAAGCAGTTTTCTTTTTCCGTAATCATCAGTTGCTGATATTAAGGCATAAAAATCTCTGTCTTTGGTATCATAAAAAACACCATACACTTCATAATTGCCTTGTTGTTTAAAGAAGGTTTTGTGTTTTTTGAGGTATTTCAGGTCATTAATTGACCAGTTAATTTTGGCGTCGTCAATACTGCTGTAAATAAGTTTGTAGTTTGAGTCAAATACTAATGTTTTTTCGTCATACAGTTTGTTAATCGAATTTTGATCAATCATTTTTAAAAGCTGATCATCAACTTCTTTTACATTTACCAGAAGTTTGATATTGGAAAGGGCTTTTATTTCTAATCGATCCCGAAATTCTTCTTTTCTAAAATTGGAATACAAAACAAATATCAAAGTTGAAGCCAGTCCAAAAAGGATTGTAAACAGCAAGCTGACTAAAAGTGATATTCTGTTTTTTAAGGTCATTCCTGATCGTTTAGATAATATCCGTAACCAATTTTGGTGTGAAGAAGTTTTATATCGTGGTCTTTATCGATTTTTTTTCTCAAAAAATTGATATATACTTCAATTGTATTTTGGTTGGTTTCTATATGATAATCCCAAAGTTTTTCGGCTATAAACTGTTTGGATACTACTTTCCCTTTGGCATGTGCCAAAATCAAAATCAATTTAAATTCTTTAGGAGTTAATTTGATTTCAATGCCGGAGCGATAAATTTTCATTTCATCTTCCAGTATTTCTAAATCCTGAACAATAATTTTCTGCTGTGTTTGCTGAGGAATTTCTTTCCGCCTTAATAAAGATAAAATACGGGCAAAAAGTTCTTCGAAGTGAAAAGGTTTTACCAGATAATCATCGGCTCCATTATCAAAAGAAGCTAATTTGTCTTCAATTTCGCTAAACGCAGTTAACATTAAAATAGGTGTTTTTTTATCAATCTCCCGAATGCCTTTGCAGACATCTATTCCATTTTTTCCGGGAACATTGATATCAAGAACTACTAAATCATATTCGTAGGGTAAATATTTTTTTAATAATAATGCTCCGTCATAATAAGGAAAACACTCGAATTCTTTTGAGTTAAAGAATGCTGAGATTTCTTTAGATAAAGTAAAATCGTCTTCGAGTAATAAAATTTTCATAGAGCATTGATAATATACATTCGGCTATTAAAACAAATAGCCGAATGTATGTTTTGTATTCCTTCAATTATTTGAAATACGAGAAGGTTTCGTTGTTTTCAATCTTCAATAACGTTTCATAAATCAATTTGATTACGTTTTCAACATCTTCACGATGTACCATTTCGACTGTGGTATGCATGTATCGCAACGGAAGCGAAATCAAAGCAGAAGCAACGCCACCATTGCTATAAGCAAAAGCATCAGTATCTGTACCGGTAACTCTTGAAGAAGCCAGACGCTGAAACGGAATGTTTTTTTCTACAGCCGTATCCAGAATTAATTCTCTCAGATTGTTTTGAACAGCTGGAGCATAAGTAACAACTGGTCCTTTACCAATTTTAGTATCACCCTCAATTTTTTTATCAATCATTGGTGTTGTTGAATCGTGGCAAACATCTGTAATAATAGCAACATTTGGTTTTATGGTTTGCGTAATCATTTCCGCACCTCTAAGGCCAACTTCTTCCTGAACTGCATTGGTAATATACAAACCAAAAGGTAATTTTATATTATTTTCATGTAATAAACGAGCAACTTCAGCAATCATAAAGCCTCCCATTCTATTATCGATAGCTCGACAAACAAATTTATTCTCGTTCATAATCATAAACTCATCAGGATAAGTAATCACGCAGCCTACATGAACTCCTAATTTTTCGACTTGTTCTTTGGTTTCGCATCCCAAATCAATGAAAATATTACTAATCTTAGGGTTTTCTTCTTTATCTCTATTTCTGGTGTGAATAGCAGGCCATCCAAAAACTCCTTTTACAATTCCGTTTTTAGTATGGATATTTACACGCTTCGATGGTGCAATTTGATGATCAGAACCTCCATTGCGTATTACATAAACTAATCCATCATCGGTAATATAGTTAACATACCAGGCGATTTCATCAGCATGGCCTTCTATGACAACTTTGTATGGAGCGTCAGGATTAATAACTCCCACAGCAGTTCCATAGGTATCAGTAATAAAAGTATCTACGTATGGTTTTAAATAATCCATCCATATTTTTTGCCCTTCGCTTTCAAAGCCGGTAGGGGATGCGTTGTTCAGGTATTTCTCTAAAAAGGTAATAGATGATGCATTCAATATTGATTCAGTACTCATATAAAATAATTTTTCGCTAAATTAAATATTTGTCTTTATAGTTCTATATTTAATGTATAATTTTGTGTTAAAAATAATTCCCCATGAAGTTTTATAAAATTTTATTTTTCTGTTTTTTGATATCACTTTCTGTTCATGCCCAAGACCCAAAAAATGATAATATTCCAATGGGTTATGTCTTGACAGAAGCCGATAGTATTTTTGGCGATACGATTGTGCTTCCTGAACTAGTAATCGAAAAACACAAAATGAGTGACGAGGATAAAAAGCAGTTTTTATTACTCCAAAGAAGAGTTTATGCTACATATCCATATGCAAGAATTGCTTCCGAAAGACTGACTTCGTTAAATCGAGGAATGGCTAAGTTTACAAATAACAAGGATAAAAAGAGATATTTCAAAATTGTTGAAGATTATTTAAGCAACGAGTTTGAAGATCGATTAAAAAAGCTTTCCAGAAAACAAGGACAGATCTTAGTTAAATTAATAGATAGACAAACTGGAACTACAACTTATGAATTAATTAAAAACCTCAAAAGCGGATGGAAAGCATTTTGGTCAAATACAACTGCCAATATGTTTAATATTGATTTGAAAATGAAATATGAACCGTTTGTAGTTAATGAGGACTATTTAATAGAAACTATATTAGTCAGAGGGTTCGAATCTGGCAGACTTAGAAAACAAGAGCCGGCAAAACCAATAGATTATGAAAAGCTGGACGAAGCTTGGGTTAAAAAATAAATGAAATTAATTAATATATTTAGGAGAGATAATTATTAAGGTAATTGTTTCTCTTTTTTTATTAACTAATGATCAGGAGCAATTTCCAGCTGTCCACTGTATCTATTGTCCCGAACCCCGTGACAATAGGATGCCGTTTCCATCCTACCGTGTGGACACATCTAAAAACAATTGCCATCCCTCCATTATTGAAGCAAATTTCTGTATTCCGATAGAGAAAGTGGTTATTCCTGGTTTTCTCCCACTTGCATATCCTTTCCATCCACCAAGCCTTGCAATAACCCAAACATATCTTTTTAAATCCTTTTGGATATGAGGATTTTTTAATTTTTCTGTTTTTCCTTCTAATTTTATCATTTGATATTCTAAACATTCAAGTTCTTGATCTGAAAAACAACTTCTCGCTTCTATTTCTTCCTCTGGAATACTATATGCTATTTGCATTAAAAATAGTTTGACAATTGTCTCCATCATCATTAAAGACAATTTTCGAATAGATTTTGCAGAACCTAATTCGCTTGCTTCTATATTAAATCCTTCCTTTTTTAGAATTCTAAAAACCTCTTCTATAATCCATCTACAAGTATACCATTCGATACATTTTAAGGCTGTGTCTAGGTCTAAGACTTTAATGGTTGTTAGTAATCTCCAGCATATTGGATTATCAATGTTATCGCCAATTTCTTTTGCTTCGATGATATATAAATCAAGGCTTTTGGGTGCATTCTTTGAAACTAAATCATTTTTTTGGATAGTTACTTCAGAAAATCTAACTTCTAAGGTAGCTTCCCGTTTGTTTATATTTCTTCTTTTATCACCTTCTAATTCTATCGTATATTTCCCTTTAAGAGGTTCATTGGCTATAAAACTAAACAATTTAACCTTGTTTAGTAGCGTTCTGTTTGCTCTTGCTCTTACCAATAATTCCGTCTTTTGATCTGGAATCATTGCAAATTGCTCATAAATATCACCTTCTCGATCCTGAATGATGATGACTTTTTTTGATTTCTCTAAAACTTCCTTGGATTTTTGGGAAGATTCTATCCATTTATAAGATTCCTTTTCTTCAATTGGAAGCAAATTATAATTCCTTTCCTTTTTTGTAAGTTTCTCTAAAGGCCTGTTCCATATTTTTACATCTGAAAAGCCATACGGAACAAAACTATAAGCATCTATAACGAAACTAGGATGCAGTAAAAATCCAATTCCTCCTTTTGCTGCAGCATTAGTCAATCCTATAAATTCGTCTTTTTTAACTCTGTTTTTATGATTATATAAATTGATCTCACTTGTGTCCTGTATACATAAAACTGTTTTGTCTTGAGCTGAAAAACAGCAGTTTGCTGACATGTTTTTAATTAATTTCGATTCTGAAACTCTTTTGTTCTGCAAGAAACGATAAACTGCTTTACATTCTGAATCGCTTTGTGTAAGCTGACGTACCGAATGAACACAATTATGAAATAAACTATCTAATATTAAATTACTCCTTTTTAATAGTCGAGAATCATCAATGTCTGTAAAATATCTTCGCATATTATATCTTTATTTAGTGATAAAAATAACGAAATTGTATTTGTGTCCACACGGTAGGTTTCCATCTGGGCTATGGTTTTGGTATTTCATAAGAGAGATCTGCTCTTAATATATGTATAGGATAATTAGAAAAGAGACCAATAATAAGTTTGAGGCGAATTTCCTGCTTTTGGAGTGTTGCCCGCAGGGCGGGGGCGGTTTCTACGAGTTAAATAACATGTTCGATAGCTTAAAATCCTGCTAAAACCGATAAAACTTTCCAAAATCACCTTTCAGAATTCAAAAAACCTCAAAACGAGCAGTTATAACCCTGAGGTTACCAGTGTATTAAAAAATAAACAAAAAATAATCACGAAAAGGCATTGTTTAAACGGAAAAACTGTCTACTTTTGCACCCGCAACAGCGACAGCGTTCCTTAAAGTACTGACAGGCCGAAGAGATCAAAACGGAAAGACATTTTCGAAAAAAAGATTTAAAAAGCTTGCAGAATTTAAAAAAGTGAGTTACTTTTGCACCCCGCAAAATGCGTAACGTTCCTTGATAGACTGAGTAAGAGATGAGAAGAAAGAGAGATAAAATTTTTCAAAAAAACTTCAAAATAATCTTGCTGGTTAAAAAAGAATTGTTACTTTTGCACCCGCTAATCGCAATAACGATAAGTGAGAAAATAAAGAAGAACACGTTCCTAGACATATTGAATTGACAGCCGTTTTGGTAGAGGCGTTGCACTGCAACGACTAGATCAGAACAAATAAAATAAGAGTAATAGAATCGTTAAGATTTGAATAAAGACCAATAGAGACTGAGTCGAATAATAAATAAGTCGCAAGACTAAATAATATACGATGAAGAGTTTGATCCTGGCTCAGGATGAACGCTAGCGGCAGGCTTAACACATGCAAGTCGAGGGGTATATTTCTTCGGAGATAGAGACCGGCGCACGGGTGCGTAACGCGTATGCAATCTGCCTTTCACAGAGGGATAGCCCAGAGAAATTTGGATTAATACCTCATAGTATAATGAGCTGGCATCAGCCCATTATTAAAGTTCCAACGGTGAAAGATGAGCATGCGTCCCATTAGCTTGTTGGTAAGGTAACGGCTTACCAAGGCTACGATGGGTAGGGGTCCTGAGAGGGAGATCCCCCACACTGGTACTGAGACACGGACCAGACTCCTACGGGAGGCAGCAGTGAGGAATATTGGACAATGGGCGCAAGCCTGATCCAGCCATGCCGCGTGCAGGATGACGGTCCTATGGATTGTAAACTGCTTTTGTACGAGAAGAAACACTCCTACGTGTAGGAGCTTGACGGTATCGTAAGAATAAGGATCGGCTAACTCCGTGCCAGCAGCCGCGGTAATACGGAGGATCCAAGCGTTATCCGGAATCATTGGGTTTAAAGGGTCCGTAGGCGGTTTGGTAAGTCAGTGGTGAAAGCCCATCGCTCAACGGTGGAACGGCCATTGATACTGCCAGACTTGAATTACTGGGAAGTAACTAGAATATGTAGTGTAGCGGTGAAATGCTTAGAGATTACATGGAATACCAATTGCGAAGGCAGGTTACTACCAGTGGATTGACGCTGATGGACGAAAGCGTGGGTAGCGAACAGGATTAGATACCCTGGTAGTCCACGCCGTAAACGATGGATACTAGCTGTTGGGGGCAACTTCAGTGGCTAAGCGAAAGTGATAAGTATCCCACCTGGGGAGTACGGGCGCAAGCCTGAAACTCAAAGGAATTGACGGGGGCCCGCACAAGCGGTGGAGCATGTGGTTTAATTCGATGATACGCGAGGAACCTTACCAAGGCTTAAATGTAGACTGACCGGTTTGGAAACAGACCTTTCGTAAGACAGTTTACAAGGTGCTGCATGGTTGTCGTCAGCTCGTGCCGTGAGGTGTCAGGTTAAGTCCTATAACGAGCGCAACCCCTGTTGTTAGTTGCCATCGAGTCATGTCGGGAACTCTAACGAGACTGCCAGTGCAAACTGTGAGGAAGGTGGGGATGACGTCAAATCATCACGGCCCTTACGCCTTGGGCTACACACGTGCTACAATGGCCGGTACAGAGAGCAGCCACTTCGTGAGGAGGAGCGAATCTATAAAACCGGTCACAGTTCGGATCGGAGTCTGCAACTCGACTCCGTGAAGCTGGAATCGCTAGTAATCGGATATCAGCCATGATCCGGTGAATACGTTCCCGGGCCTTGTACACACCGCCCGTCAAGCCATGGAAGCTGGGGGTGCCTGAAGTCGGTGACCGCAAGGAGCTGCCTAGGGTAAAACTGGTAACTAGGGCTAAGTCGTAACAAGGTAGCCGTACCGGAAGGTGCGGCTGGAACACCTCCTTTCTAGAGCTTTGGTGTTAGCCAAGTGCACGCCAAAGAAAGAAGACGAAGAGACTTTTGGTTTCAAATATGAAGATTATATTACTCTTGCTGTTAATTTAAAAAAAAAGAATAAAAATTAAGTAAAAACAGAGTCTCGTAGCTCAGCTGGTTAGAGTACTACACTGATAATGTAGGGGTCGGCAGTTCGAGTCTGCCCGGGACTACTATTTAACTTAAAAGAAGGAAATTTTAGAAGTTGAGTTATCAACAATCCGCTGAAAGCTGACGGCTGATAACTGAAAGCTAAAAAAATGGGGGATTAGCTCAGCTGGCTAGAGCGCCTGCCTTGCACGCAGGAGGTCAACGGTTCGACTCCGTTATTCTCCACAAATGGCTGTAGGCCATAAGCTAAAAAAGCTTAAAGCGTATTGCTTAAAGCCTAAAGCTTTAGAAAGTTCATTGACATATTGAGATAAGAAATAATAAAAAGTAGAAAGAACAAATGCGTTTGTTGTTAATAGTTTTTATTTTATAGTTGCAAAACTATAAAGAATTAACAAAAAAAGCAATAAACCGTAAGTACAATAAGCAAAATAAGGGCGTATGGGGGATGCCTAGGCTCTCAGAGGCGAAGAAAGGCGTGATAAGCTGCGAAAAGTTACGGGGACGAGCACACATCGATAGATCCGTAAATACCTGAATGGGGCAACCCGCTATGTTGAAGACATAGCACACCGATAGGTGGGCAAACCCGCTGAACTGAAACATCTAAGTAGGCGGAGGAGAAGAAAACAAAAGTGATTCCGTAAGTAGTGGCGAGCGAACGCGGATTAGCCCAAACCAGTGCTGTTACGGCAGTTCTGGGGTTGTAGGACCACGACATTTCTTGCACAAGGAACTAGAATCTGCTGGAAAGCAGAACCAAAGAGAGTGATAGTCTTGTATAGGTAACAAGTGTAAAGGATAGTGGTATCCTGAGTAGGGCGGGGCACGTGAAACCCTGTCTGAATTTGGCGGGACCATCCGCTAAGGCTAAATACTCCTGAGAGACCGATAGTGAACCAGTACCGTGAGGGAAAGGTGAAAAGAACCGTGAATAACGGAGTGAAATAGATCCTGAAACCATACGCTTACAAGCGGTCGGAGCCCTTTCGTGGGGTGACGGCGTGCCTTTTGCATAATGAGCCTACGAGTTAACGTTGCTGGCAAGGATAAGTGGTTAAGCCACGGATCCGTAGCGAAAGCGAGTCTGAATAGGGCGCTTTAGTCAGTAGTGTTAGACGCGAAACCGTGTGATCTACCCATGGGCAGGATGAAGCGCTGGTAACACAGTGTGGAGGTCCGAACCGGTTGACGTTGAAAAGTCTTCGGATGACCTGTGGGTAGGGGTGAAAGGCCAATCAAACTCGGAAATAGCTCGTACTCCCCGAAATGCATTTAGGTGCAGCGCAAGGCATAAGTTATATAGAGGTAGAGCTACTGATTGGATGCGGGGGCTTCACCGCCTACCAATTCCTGACAAACTCCGAATGCTATATAATGTTTCCTTGCAGTGAGGGCTTGGGTGCTAAGGTCCAAGTCCGAGAGGGAAAGAACCCAGACCATCAGCTAAGGTCCCCAAATATATGTTAAGTTGAAAGAACGAGGTTTGTCTGCCCAGACAGCTAGGATGTTGGCTTGGAAGCAGCCATTCATTTAAAGAGTGCGTAACAGCTCACTAGTCGAGCGGACGAGCATGGATAATAATCGGGCATAAACATATTACCGAAGCTATGGATTTTACAGCAATGTAAAGTGGTAGGGGAGCATTCTAACAGGGCTGAAGGTGTATCGTAAGGTATGCTGGACTGGTTAGAAAAGAAAATGTAGGCATAAGTAACGATAATGCGGGCGAGAAACCCGCACACCGAAAGACTAAGGTTTCCACAGCTATGCTAATCAGCTGTGGGTTAGTCGGGACCTAAGGCGAACCCGAAAGGGACAGTCGATGGCCAACGGGTTAATATTCCCGTACTAGTGATTACTGTGATGGGGTGACGGAGTGATGAAAGCGCCGCGAACTGACGGAATAGTTCGTTGAAGTACCTACCTATAAGAGATGCAGGCAAATCCACATCTTTTGGGGAAATACGATAGTACTCGGAGTCTTCGGACAAAGAGATAGTGCGCCTAAGGGCTTCCAAGAAAAACCTCTAAACTTCAGGTAATCAGTACCCGTACCGTAAACCGACACAGGTAGTCGAGGAGAGAATCCTAAGGTGCTCGAGAGATTCATGGCTAAGGAATTAGGCAAAATAGACCCGTAACTTCGGGAGAAGGGTCGCCCCGAGTAATCGGGGCCGCAGTGAAGAGGTCCAGGCGACTGTTTATCAAAAACACAGGGCTCTGCAAAATCGTAAGATGAAGTATAGGGCCTGACACCTGCCCGGTGCTGGAAGGTTAAGAGGAGATGTTATCTTCGGAGAAGCATTGAATTGAAGCCCCAGTAAACGGCGGCCGTAACTATAACGGTCCTAAGGTAGCGAAATTCCTTGTCGGGTAAGTTCCGACCTGCACGAATGGTGTAACGATCTGGACACTGTCTCAGCCATGAGCTCGGTGAAATTGTAGTAACGGTGAAGATGCCGTTTACCCGCAGTGGGACGAAAAGACCCTGTGCACCTTTACTATAGCTTAGTATTGACCTTGGATAAATGATGTGTAGGATAGGTTGGAGACTGTGAAGTGGCGTCGCCAGGCGTTGTGGAGTCATTGTTGAAATACAACCCTTTGTTTATCTGAGGCCTAACCCCCAACCGGGGGGACATTGCTTGGTGGGTAGTTTGACTGGGGTGGTCGCCTCCAAAAGAGTAACGGAGGCTTCTAAAGGTTCCCTCAGTACGCTTGGTAACCGTGCGTAGAGTGCAATGGCATAAGGGAGCTTGACTGAGAGACATACAGGTCGATCAGGTACGAAAGTAGAGCATAGTGATCCGGTGGTTCCGCATGGAAGGGCCATCGCTCAAAGGATAAAAGGTACGCCGGGGATAACAGGCTGATCTCCCCCAAGAGCTCATATCGACGGGGGGGTTTGGCACCTCGATGTCGGCTCGTCACATCCTGGGGCTGGAGAAGGTCCCAAGGGTTGGGCTGTTCGCCCATTAAAGTGGCACGCGAGCTGGGTTCAGAACGTCGTGAGACAGTTCGGTCTCTATCTACTGTGGGCGTTAGAAATTTGAGTGGATCTGATTCTAGTACGAGAGGACCGAATTGGACTAACCTCTAGTGTATCTGTTGTCCCGCCAGGGGCACCGCAGAGTAGCTACGTTGGGAAGGGATAAGCGCTGAAAGCATATAAGCGCGAAACCCACCACAAGATGAGATTTCTTTTAAGGGTCGTGGAAGATGACCACGTTGATAGGCTATAGATGTAAAGGCAGTAATGTCATAGTCGAGTAGTACTAATAACCCGTAAGCTTATGTACGCCTCCTCTCCCGATGAAAATCGGGAGAAGAAACTTTCTAAAACTTTTTATATTCTTTATCTCAGTATGTTAAGATATTATTGCAATTATTAATTATAAGTTATTAATTATTAATGTAATGTTACCTCAAGTAACAACGGCCTTAAGGTGGTTATTGCGGCGGGGCTCACCTCTTCCCATCCCGAACAGAGTAGTTAAGCCCGCCTGCGCAGATGGTACTGCAGTTATGTGGGAGAGTATGTCGCTGCCTTTCTTTATAAAAACCCTGTTTCATAACGAAACGGGGTTTTTTATTAAGATTTGAATATTTTCATTCTTAGGTACCTTAGCTCAGATGGTAGAGCAATGGACTGAAAATCCATGTGTCCCTGGTTCGATCCCTGGAGGTACCACATAAATGCTCGGATGGTGAAATTGGTAGACACGCTGGACTTAAAATCCAGTGAACAGCAATGTTCGTGCGGGTTCAAGTCCCGCTCTGAGTACAAAAAAAAGCTTCATTCCTTTAAAAAAGAATGAAGCTTTTTAATTTGTGAGAATTTTATCTCCTTTGGCTTTCAAAAAGGGAATCAATCCATGATTGATAATCTAAAGTGGAAGAATTACTGATCAACCAAACAAATTGCAAAAGTAGTTTTGCCATCTTCATTTTTTCGATAAGCAAGATAACCGCCATGTGATTAGGTAATATTTTTGGATAAAGTTAAGCCAATTCCAGCTCCCTCTTTGCGGGTTGTAAAGAATGGCAGGAATATTTTGCTCTCAATTTCTTTTTCGATTCCTTTTCCATTATCTGAAATTTGGATGAAGGTTCTTTTTTCTTTGATTTCTGCCGAAATTGTAATAATAATCTGAAGAGGAAGAAATCTATCTTTCTTAACTCCTCTAAACTGACTTCTAAATGCTTTTATTTTGGCATTAAAAGATTCTCGCTCAAATATTGTTTTTAGTATTTCAAATGATGAATGCATATAAAAATTTAGTTTAATAACGAGGAGTTGAGCGTGTTTTTGCTTTAAAATTGAAAAAAAATGCCTTATTTTTACACTAAATAATTAAAATATATACAGAATGGATTGGATAACCGCCAGAGAATTTGAAGATATAACTTATAAAAAATGCAATGGTGTTGCGCGAATTGCATTTAACAGACCTAATGTACGCAACGCTTTTAGACCAAAAACGACATCTGAATTATATCAAGCTTTTTATGATGCACAAGAGGATACTTCGATAGGAGTGGTTTTGCTTTCTGCTGAAGGACCTTCGACTAAGGATGGAGTGTACTCGTTTTGCAGCGGTGGGGATCAAAATGCCCGTGGACACCAAGGTTATGTGGGAGATGACGGGCAGCATCGTTTGAATATTCTTGAAGTTCAGCGATTGATTCGTTTTATGCCGAAAGTGGTTATTGCGGTCGTTCCTGGTTGGGCAGTTGGCGGAGGTCATAGTTTACATGTGGTTTGTGATATGACTTTGGCGAGTAAAGAGCATGCTGTTTTTAAACAGACAGATGCTGATGTTACAAGTTTTGACGGGGGATATGGATCTGCTTATCTTGCCAAAATGGTTGGACAGAAAAAAGCCCGTGAAATTTTCTTCTTGGGTCGCAATTATTCTGCTCAAGAGGCTTTTGAAATGGGTATGGTCAATGCCGTTATTCCTCACGATGAATTGGAAGAAACTGCTTATCAGTGGGCCCAGGAGGTATTGGCTAAATCGCCAACATCGATTAAAATGCTGAAATTTGCTATGAATCTTACTGATGATGGTATGGTAGGGCAACAAGTTTTTGCTGGTGAAGCGACGAGACTTGCATATATGACGGAAGAAGCCAAAGAAGGAAGAAACGCGTTTCTTGAAAAGCGTAAACCAAATTTTGAAAAAAAATGGCTGCCGTAAATAAAGCTTCTAAGTTACTGAGATTCTAAACTGCTAAGTTTTAAATGGTTTCAGGTTTTAAGTTAAATCTTAAACTTAAAACCTGAAATTTGAAATAATTATAAAATGGAAAATTTCACAAACGAAACAATAGATACGACCCAATTGCCAAAATATGAGGAAGTTGAATTCTCGGTTTTACATCCTGATTATTGGAAAGTGATTTTAATATCGCTTGCCACATTCTTCTTGATTGTTGGAATAGGAGGAGGGATTTTATTGTTTTTTGATAATGAATTAACTCCATTTATTCTTGAATTATGTATTCTTTACATGGTTTTATTGGTTATCGTGATTTTCTTTTCGAGATTGAGTTTTAAGAAAAAAGGTTTTGCTTTTAGAAATCACGATGTATTATTCAGACACGGAATAATTGCTACTAATACTCTTGTAATTCCTTATAACAGAGTGCAGCATGTATCTTTACATGAAGGCTTGATTTCTCGTTTTTTTGGTTTGGCTAAAGTCGAAATCTTTACTGCAGGAGGCAGTTCAAGTGATATAATGATACCTGGAATTGCAAAAGAACAGGCCGAGAACATCAAACAGCTGTTGATGGGTAAAATTCAAAAACAATTATAATGAGTGCCGATTTTAATCAGCCGCAACGACAGTCCATTGTGGGGATTTTGGTACTATTTTTCTATTCTCTTCAGGAATATGCCAAGGCTTTATGGCCGATTTTGGTCATTTGGATTTTTAAATTCAATGAAATTAACAAAGGCTATTTGTTTGGAGGTACTTTGGCTATTTTTATCATTATTGGAATCATTTCCTATTTAAAATATTTAAATTTTACTTTTTATATCGATCAGGATAGTGACGAATTTATTATTACCGAAGGTGTTTTTAATAAAACTAAAACAGCTATTCACCTTTTTAAAATTCAGCAGGTAAATATTAACCAATCCTTGATCCAAAGATTGGCTGGTGTTTTTGAATTGGCAGTTGATACCGCTGGTTCCAATAAAAAGGAAGGAAATATAAAAGCCATTTCACATGCATTAGCTTTAGACTTAAAGGCTCGTTTATTAGAAAATGATAAAAAAAGTACAGTTAATGCAAACGCTCATATAGATTCTGATGAATTTTTTGCAGAAAAAACAGCTGATGCAGAAATTCCTTTTATGAAAATCAGTTTTTTGAGTTTGCTGAAAATCGGAATTACGTCTAATTATGTAAAAAGCTTTTTTATATTGTTGGCATTTTTTATTTCGCTTTTTGATCACATCAAGCAAATTACTGGAAGAGATATTTTACATGATGAAAATATAGAGGATTATGTTGATGCCAATCAAATTGCTGCAGTATTTTTGATTTTATTTATTCTTTTCTTTTTGACTGTTATCGTTATTAATTTAGTTAAAACCATTTTTACTTTTTTTGATTATAAAATTGCAAGACAAAAAGGTTCGTTGTTACTTTCTTATGGGCTGTTAAATACTAAAATAACGATCATAAAGCCTGAAAAAGTGCAGATTACAAGTGTTACTCAGAATTTTTTTCAAAAGAAAATGGATATTTTACATCTGAAAATAAAACAGGCCACGGGAGGGGAAAAAGAAGACCACAAACAGCATATTGAAATTCCAGGCTGTAATAAATTAGAGAAAGACGAAATTCTGAAATTATTATTTAAAAAAATCCCTGAAAAAGGAGTGATGCTAAAGCCTAATTTTAGAAAGCTTGGTTTTTCTGTTTTTCTGACGATCGGATTACCGTTGTTAGGTTACTATTTTGTTAGAGATTTGATAATAGAGGAATTGCCGAATATTGATTATTTTGTTATGCTATATGTTATTTTTGTTGGGATTATTCAGTTTTTTATATTCAGAAACAACCGGCTTTATATCAATGATGACTTTATAATCCTTCAGAGCGGTGCATGGGATATTACCAATAAAATTATTTTACCTCATAAAATTCAGGCGATTACAACTTCACAGTTGTTTTGGCACAAAAATATCAATATAGGATCCTTAACTTTGCATACCGCAGGTGGAAATATTAGTTTTCATTTGGGTAATTTTACGGCAATAAAACAATACGTCAATCTTTGGCTTTACGAAATGGAAACTTCCGACAGCAATTGGATGTAAAAAGAAGAAGTTAGAAAATGGTTTTAAATTTTTAAAACTCTTAACATTTAAACAACAAAAATGAAACACTGGATTGAAGCAGCAAGATTAAGAACATTACCATTATCCGTATCCGGAATTATAGTGGGAAGTATGTATGCACAGGCAAACCCAACCAATGAGATACTGACACCAAGTGAAGTTTTCAACTGGAAAATATTTGCGTTTGCATTATTAACAACTTTGGGGCTGCAGGTGCTTTCCAATTTTGCTAATGACTACGGTGACGGTGTAAAAGGGACCGACAATGAAGACAGAGTAGGGCCAAAACGTGCTATTCAAAGCGGTGTAATCACTCCGCAGGCAATGAAAAAAGCTTTGGTGATTACTTCAGTGCTTACATTATTTTCGGCCATATTCTTGATTTACTTAGCTTTTGGAGAGAGTAATCTTGTGTATTCTTTGTTTTACTTGGTATTAGGAATTTTGGCTATAGCTTCTGCAATTCGTTATACTGTCGGAAGTTCTGCTTACGGATATCGTGGCTATGGAGATATATTTGTCTTTGTTTTCTTTGGTTTGGTAAGTACGCTTGGAGTTAATTTTTTGTATTCAAAACAATTAGACGCCATTTTAATTTTGCCTGCAATCGCTGTCGGATTGTTGAGCGTAGCAGTTTTGAATCTGAACAATATGCGTGATCAGGCATCGGATGCTAAATCAGGAAAAAACACAGTCGTGGTGAAAATTGGTTCTGAAAAAGCTAAAAAGTACCATTATTTCTTAATCATTACCGCTATGGTTTCGGTAATTGCTTTTGCTGTTCTGAGTAATTTCCGTTTTGATCAATACTTGTTTTTATTGGCATATATTCCGCTGACAAAGCATTTAATCACAGTTTCTAAAAATCAAGATCCAAAACTGCTTGATCCAGAATTGAAAAAAGTAGCTTTGAGTACCTTTTTGCTTTCAATATTATTGTCTTTATCAATGATTTCGCTGATTTCGGACATCATTGTGAATGTTTTCTTAGGAGGAAGATAAGAGACAATGTCAAAAATCAATTACAATTTCAAAAAAAGCACTCGTTAGTCTAACAATCATAAGCTAAAAAAAATGAAAATAACATTCTACGGTCACGCCTCTTTGGGAGTTGAAGTAAGTGGCAGGAAAATTATCGTTGACCCTTATATTTCGGCAAATCCAAAAGCTTCACATATTGATATTAATACGCTGGAGGCCGATTTTATTCTGTTGACTCATGCACACGGCGATCATATACTCGATGTCGAAGCTATTGCCAAAAGAACCAATGCCGTAATTATTTCCAATGCTGAAATCGCAGGATATTATGGTAAAAAAGGTTTTCAATCACACCCAATGAATCATGGCGGAAGCTGGAATTTCGATTTTGGAAAAGTAAAATATGTCAACGCAATTCATTCCAGTTCATTTCCTGATGGCAGCAATGGAGGCAATCCGGGCGGTTTTGTAATCGAAGGCGAACACAAAAACATCTATATTGCAGGCGATACAGCCTTAACTATGGACATGAAACTTATCCCAATGCGGACTAAACTTGATTTAGCAATTTTTCCTATCGGCGACAATTTCACTATGGATGTTGATGATGCCATAATCGCCTCCGATTTTGTGGACTGCGATAAGATCCTAGGTATTCATTATGATACCTTTGGCTATATCGAAATCAATCACGAAGAAGCTATCAAAAAGTTTTTTGACAAAGGAAAAGACTTGATGCTTCTTGAAATAGGCGATTTCATTGAATTGTAATTTAGAGCTATTTCCAGCTGTCCACTATATCTGTTGTCCCAAACCCCGGGACAACAGGATGCCGTTTCCATCTGGGCTAGGGCATTTCAGATTTCAAGAGCATTTTGAAATTGTTCAATTTTAAATCTTTCAATCATTTTTTATAATGACCAAAAAACTTCTTTTATTCATAACATTTCTTTCTGGAGTAAATACATTTGCGCAACAAGACGGTTATTGGGATAAAGACCGATCCACAACTAAGGAAATCAACGTTTCAGCAAGAGACCGAATCGTTATTAAAACCGAGGATTTACCTTTGGGAACCACCGAAATTGTTTATAGAATAACACTTTTGGACGAAAATCAGCAGCTGGCCAGCAGTTTGGTTTCGGTGCTAAAATCAATTCCCGATCCAACAGGAATCAGTCAGGGGTCAGCGGGTGCTGTTTTTGTGCTGTCTAAAATATCAGGAGACGATAAATGTACTTACGCTATTTTTTCTACCGATAAATTGGCCGCAGATTACAAAGATTCTGGGAAAACACTAGAGTCATGCTTAGCTCAGGATGAACCCGTAAGCAAAGATGCCAAAAGGCTTTCGATTGATAAATCAAGCTGTCTAAGTGATACTTCATCTGCTTTATGGTTTGGTTTCGAAAGTAAAAATTGGATTATGAAGCAAAAAATCGTTTTGGAAGTTGTGCCTTGGGTCGATAAAAAATTAAGCCGTGGATGGAGCGTAGATAATCGAAAAATGATTATCGACCAATGCAAAACCTCCAATATGGCTCAAAAAATGACCAATTCGGATAACTTTTGTGTATGTGTTTTGGATAAAATCCAATCCAAGTATAGATATCAGGAGTTTCAAAAATTATTGGCAGTAGAACGCTCCAAAGTTTTTAAAGATGCAGGGGATTCCTGTTTTGGCGAAAAAAGCACTTCCAGCGCTGTTTATTCTGATCTGCGTAAAGAAGCCTCCCTTTTGATAAAAAAGGGCAAATACGGTGATGCAATTGCGAAATTGAGTATAATTATCGATGATAGTAAAGGAACGGTTTTAGATTATAGCACTATCGGAAATAGTTACCTGATGACCAAACAATACGGAAAAGCATTAAAATACCTGCTGGATGGCGAAAAACTGGACAGTACTGAATTATTGGTTCAATTGAATCTCGCTCACGCATACCTGCTGAACGATAATTACAAAGAAGCTAAAAAAATCTACAAGAAATACCAAAGTCAAAACGTAACTGACAGCTTGAGCTGGATTCAAAAAACCGAAGACGATTTTAAGGCTTTTCAAAAAGCCGGAATTAAGAATGAGGATTTTGAGAGAGTTTTGAAATTGATAAGAGAGTAATTTGTCTACAGTATTTCGCTGTTTTGTCAATTCCGAGGGACTAGGAATCCAAGTTACTCACATTATGAGATTCCTCGTTATTCGGAATGACAGTTAAGTGCCGATTTTAAATAATATTATGAAAGCAGTCTATCATAAATACATCCTAAACTTCAAACGCCCATCAGGTACTTCCCGCGGTGTGCTGAACGAAAAAGAAACCTGGTTTATCGTTTTGGAAGAAAACGGCAAAAAAGGAATAGGCGAGTGCGGCATCCTAAGAGGTTTGAGTATTGACGACCATCCCGATTATGAAGAAAAATTACGATGGGTTTGCAATAATATTCAACTTGGGAAAGATGAGCTTTGGGAAGCATTGTTAGAATTTCCATCAATACAGTTTGGAATAGAAATGGCGTTTCTGTCTTTGGAAAGTCAAAATCCTTTTTTACTATTTCCTTCAGACTTTACAAACGGTACAAAATCAATCGAAATAAACGGCTTGGTTTGGATGGGAGAAGAGGCTTTTATGAAGCAGCAGATTGAGGAAAAATTAGCAGATGGTTTTCGTTGTATAAAACTCAAAATTGGAGCCATAGATTTTGATAAAGAACTGCAGTTATTGCGGTATATTCGGGAGCATTTCACAATGGAACAAATCGAAATAAGAGTCGATGCAAACGGTGCTTTTGATTCAAATGAAGCTTTATTTAAATTGAATCAATTGTCTGGTTTTAAATTGCATAGTATTGAACAGCCGATTAAAAAAAACAACACTGACAGTATGTCAGAGCTGTGTAAATCTACTCCTTTTCCTATTGCTTTGGATGAAGAATTGATCGGCGTTTTTACGTTAGCCGAAAAAGAAGATTTACTGCTAAAAATCAAACCTCAATACATTATTTTAAAGCCTAGTTTTGTGGGTGGTTTTCGTGGTACGCAAGAATGGATTTTATTAGCTGAAAAACACAATATCGGCTGGTGGATTACATCGGCTTTGGAAAGTAATATTGGGTTGAATGCAATCGCGCAATGGACATTTACACTTAATAATCCGATGCCTCAGGGTTTAGGAACTGGAGCGTTGTACACTAATAATTTTGATTGTCCTCTGACGGTTTTTCAAGGACAATTATGGTACAGTAATGATTTGGATTGGAATTTGGATATAAACAAAACTTTTGGGTCTTAAATTTGATCTACATAAAAACACAAAAGGCTCGAAACATATTTTAGTTTCGAGCCTTTTGTATGTAAAAAGATTGAAATTAATAAGGTAAAACTCTTTTGTTTTTAACTTCTTCCAAAAGTTCAGCAACAGCTAAGTAAAAAGCACTGCTTCCGCAGATTACACCAATTCCTCCAGCGATTGGAGCTAAGGATTCATTACAGGTGATTTTTTCTATGGCTAAAACAAAAAACAAAATGGTCAAAGATAAGAACACAAATTGCTGTACTTTACTGCCACCCCAAGTTCCCCACCACATAAAAGCGGTGAAAATCCCCCAAAGCGTTAGATAACAGCCAAAAAAAGGAGCAGGAGTTGTGCCTGCCATTTCAAATCCTGTATTTGGAAAAAGCCAAATGCCAACCAAGGTAAGCCAAAAGAAACCGTATGAGGTGAAAGCGGTACCGGCAAAGGTTTTACCGTTTTTGTATGATAGTATTCCTGCAATTATTTGGGCTAGACCGCCATAAAAAATTCCCATTGAAATAATTACAGCACTTACTGGGAAAAATCCCAAATTGTGAATGTTTAATAAAATTGTGGTCATTCCGAAACCCAAAAGCCCTAAAGGCGCAGGATTAGCTAATTTGTTTTCCATTTTTTAGTTTTTTTAATAGTTAGAAAAGTCTAATATAACGTTATAGTGCGTTACATGCTGCTACAAAAATAACATTTTATGGTATTAAATTTTCATTTGTGTAAGAAATACATATGTTTTTTTAGGCATCTAAATCCAGGCCAAAAGTAGTCCGTAATAATTCGATATTCGGGTTTATTTCCAAAAGACGGTTGTAGCGGTCCTGATCAGTAAAGCTTCTTTTTATCTCTATGCTTTCATTTACATTTACTTCGATAGTTATGTCGTGATTGTGTAAATGTCCCCGCAAATGTCCTAAAAGACCAATCATTTCTTTTTCAAAATCTAATTTAGATCCTTCATTGGGTAGTTCAAAGGTGATTTTTGTGCCGTTTAATTTTGGGTCGTTAATAAGTAATAACGATTCCATAATTTTATAGCCTTTGCTTCCAAGGCGTTCGGCATATTTTGTCCATTGCAGAAGCATTTCTGTTTCAGTAAATGACTCCGTAGGAAGTATAGTGTTGTCTTCCTTTACAAATCCTTTTAAGTTTTCTTCTAAAGCTTTTTTGGCTCGGATACTGGAAAGGGACAAAGCTGAAAATTTCGCTTCGTTATTTGAAGGAGCTGCAGAAGCAGGATTTGAAGTCTTAGGTTTTTCTTCTGTTGAAGTAACAGGTTTGGCAATTTCAGTATTTGAAACTGTTTTTGCACTTTCTGGAGCAGCTGGAATCTGATTTTTGTTATTTGAAATTTCTGCTATCGAATAATCTGCAGTTTTTCTAAAATAAGCAGGCGGAATTATAAATTGCTCAACTTTTTTTTTTCTCCATCATAAGTGATAGAGGCAAGCTGCATCAAACAAAGTTCGACAAGTAATCGCTGATTTTGACTGGCTTTGTATTTTAAATCGCAGTCATTTGCAATATCGATTCCTTTTAACAAAAAGTCTTGACTGCATTTTTGAGCCTGAATTCCGTACATTTTCTGTGCCTGCTCACCAACTTCCAGCAAAATAAGAGTAGAAGGAGTTTTGCTTACCAATAAATCTCTAAAATGAGTGGCTAATCCAGAAACAAAATGATGAGCATCAAAACCTTTGGCTAGAATATCATTGAATGCGATTAATAAGTCTGGTATTTTATTTTCCAGAAGTAAATCGGTAATTGTAACGTAGGTTTCGTAATCTAAAACATTTAAATTCTCAGTTACGGCCTGACGGGTTAAATTGTTTCCGCAAAAAGAAACTACTCGGTCAAAAATTGACAAAGCATCACGCATGGCGCCATCTGCCTTTTGTGCAATAATATGCAGTGCATCATCTTCAAAAGCTACACCTTGACTCGAAGCTACATCGGCAAGATGTTCCTTGGCGTCTTTTACGGTAATTCTTTTGAAATCAAATATCTGGCAGCGCGATAATATCGTTGGGATAATCTTGTGTTTTTCGGTGGTAGCCAATATAAAAATGGCATGTTTTGGCGGTTCTTCCAATGTTTTCAGGAAAGCATTAAAAGCCGCAGAAGATAACATGTGCACCTCGTCAATGATATATACTTTGTATTGTCCGGTTTGTGGCGGGATACGAACCTGATCGATCAAATTACGAATGTCATCAACGGAATTGTTTGAAGCAGCATCGAGTTCGAACACATTAAATGCAAAATCTTCATTCGGATCATCATATCCTGGCTGATTTATTTTTCGGGCCAAAATACGGGCACAAGTTGTTTTTCCGACACCACGAGGTCCTGTGAATAAAAGGGCAGAAGCTAAGTGATTGCTTTCTATGGCATTGAGCAGCGTATTGGTAATCGCTTTTTGCCCCACTACATCTTTAAATGTCTGAGGACGGTATTTACGGGCCGATACTACAAATTGTTCCATGCTTTTCTTTATTCGAAAGCAAATATAGGATTTGAAAATTCAAAAAGCAAGTTCCAAAATTTTAATTTTCTGCAGTTTTAATTTCTGCTGAAATGAAATGATTTATTCTTTATTTATGATCAGATTTGTGTATTTTCACAATACTTTATCATTATGATTGGTGGATTCAACATATAAATGCAACAGTATTCAATTTATTGATTTTTTCGGCGAAAATTTCATTAGGTGTTTTATAGCCAAATCTTTTTCTGGGTCTGTTGTTTAATGTATTAACTACTGTTTTTATTTGTTGTTCTTCGATGTTTTCAAAGTTAGATTTTTTAGGAAAATATTGTCTTATTAATCCGTTTAAATTTTCATTGGCTCCTCGTTCCCAGCTATGGTAGGGTTTGGCAAAATAATAATCGATATCTAAATCTTCTGCAATGGCCCGATGATTGGCAAATTCCTTTCCATTATCCGAAGTAATGGTCTTGATTATTGGTTTCCAATCTTTCAATAATTCAATTGTTTTCTGCTGTATTGCACTAGCTTCTTTGCTTTCTACTTTTCCCATAAAAAGTATTCCAGAGGCTCTGTCATTGATAGTTAGTAACGCTCCTTTGTGATTCTTACCAATGACCAAATCAATCTCTAAATCGCCCAATCTACTTTTCTTTTCTACAATCTTTGGACGCTCGCTAATATCGACCCTACCAATAATAAGTCCTCTTTTATCCTTTAAACCTGAACTCGATTAATAATTTTGGTTGAAAATTTTGTAGAAAAAGGTAAAATTTAGTATATTTAAATTTCTGACAATTAAATATTTAACTAAACTCTACCTTATGATTTGTTTTGATAAAATTACAGATATTTTTTCTATTGTTGATGAATTTTGCAAAGATTTTGATAAAACCACACAGTCTTTTCTGCTAGGAAAACCTTCCAAACGTCCTTCGATTATGTCAAAATCAGAAGTAATTACAATTTATTTACTTTTTCATTTGAGTGGTTTTCGCTGTTTCAAGCATTATTACATTTTTTATGTCCAAAAGCATATGCAAAATGAATTTCCTAATACAGTTTCTTATAATCGCTTTTTAGAACTAATGCAAAGTGTTCTTTTGCCAATGACAATTTTTGCCAAAACCTGTTGCTTAGGCAATTGCACAGGCATTTCGTTTGTAGACTCAACACCAATTAGAGTTTGTAAAAACAAACGAATCAGTAGAAACAAAGTTTTTAAAGGTATTGCCACTACAGGGAAATCTACAATGGGCTGGTTTCATGGGTTTAAACTCCACATCATCATTAATGACAAAGGAGAATTGTTAAGTTTTGCTGTAACTCAAGCCAACGTAGATGATAGAGAGCCACTGAAAAATGAGGGCTTTTTGAATGCTATTTTCGGAAAACTATTTGGTGATAAAGGATATATAAGCGAGAAACTCTCTCAATTATTATTTGTTGATGGAATCCAATTAATTACAAGTATTCGAAATAATATGAAAAATAGTTTGATGGAAATGAGTGATAAAATTTTACTCCGTAAACGTTCAATAATAGAAACGGTTAACGATGAACTTAAAAATATTTGCCAAGTTGAACATTCTAGACATCGTTCATTTACCAACTTTTTGTCAAATCTTATCGCTGGAATAATTGCTTATAATTTTCTGCCTAAAAAACCTTCTTTGAAATACGAAACGATTAAAACTAACCAATTGGCTGTATTTTATTAATCGAGTTCAGGTTTTAAATGTCCTCTTTTTTTATACTTTTTACCCTTGGTCCTAAGATGTTTATATAAGAGTCCTCCTTTGCGTTTATTTTCCCAAATATATTGATAGATTCTTTCTTTAGAAACCATTGCTCTTTTGTCAATTTTTGCTCTGCCAACAATTTGTTCAGGACTGTAATCTTGCTTTAAATAAAACAAAATATTTGCTTCAACTTCTGAGGTTAAAGTGCATTTTTTGATCTTAACCTTATGCCTGTTTAAAGCTTTTTTATCCGCCAAAACAGCTTTATAAACACCACTTCTTTGATCAGAATTACGTTTTATTTCTCGAGAAATAACTGATTTGTTTTTATCTACCAATTCAGCAATTTCGGAAATACTGATACCGGCATTTCTATTATACTTCTATTTTGTATCTTTGTTCTAACGTTAAATGTGCCATCTATTTTGAGTGTTGCAACCCAAAGATATGATGATTTTTTCGCCAACTCTAGTGTTATTCTTTTGACCTAGGTCAAAAGAATAACACTAGAGTTTTTTTTCACGTTGCATTTATTACTTGAATCTAAGATTTTATAAATCGTCTTATATATGGATGTATCCAAAGGAATAACAATTGTTGGAGGAGGATTGGCAGGGCTTACCGCTGCGATTCATTTGTCTAAAATTGGACTGAAAGTTATTTTGATTGAAAAAAATGAATATCCAAAGCATAAAGTCTGCGGAGAGTATATCTCAAATGAAATTACGCCTTATTTAAATTGGCTTTCTCTGGATATATCTGAATTAAATCCTACGCAGATTTCAAAATTAGAATTTTCAACAGCTGATGGTAAAATGATTCATTGTGATCTGCCTCTTGGCGGATTTGGTGTCAGCCGTTATGCTTTGGATGCTTTTCTGTATCAAAAAGCAATTCAGAACGGCTGTGAAATTATTCAGGATAATGTAGAGGATATTGTTTTTGAGAATGGTGTTTTTACTATTTCTGTTTCGAATAACAGAAAATTTGTTTCAGGGATTGTGATTGGTGCTTATGGAAAACGATCCAATATTGATCAAAAATTAAAGCGTGAATTTGTTGGTAAAAAATCCGATTGGCTGGCCGTAAAAGCTCATTATTCGGGCGGATTTCCAGATGATTTAGTCGGTCTGCACAATTTTGAAGGAGGATATTGCGGAGTTTCAAAAGTAGAAAATAATGTTGTGAATATTTGTTATTTAGCCAGTTATGCTTCTTTTAAAAAATATAAAAATATAGAAGATTTTCAAAGTCAAATAGTTGTGAAAAATCCGCATTTAAAAGAGATTTTTGAAACAAGTAAAATGCTTTTCGAAACTCCGTTAACAATCAGTCAAGTATCATTTGATAAAAAAGAACTCATTGAGAATCACATACTGATGATTGGAGATACTGCCGGCTTGATTCATCCTTTGTGCGGAAATGGTATGGCTATGGCGATTCATAGTGCCAAAATTCTTTCTGAATTGATAGAGAAACTGCATAAAAAAGAAATAAAATCCAGAGAACAATTGGAAAAGAGGTATATGTATGAATGGAATTCTAATTTTAAAAATAGATTAAGTATGGGGCGTTTTTTAGCATTTATTCTTCAAAAACATAAGGCGAGTGTTTTTTTGATGAAAATAATGATTAAATTCCCAAAGTTATTGCCAATTATAATAAAACGGACACATGGTCAGTTAGTAACTATGAATGATTAGTAAGATATGGTTTTCAAATTGTAATTCTGAATTAATAAAATGTCTCATGTTTGTAAAAACCAGATATAGAACAGATGATCCTGAAATAATGGATGATTTTAATTTGAAAGGTGATGTCTTGAAAGCGGCATTGGATAAAATTGCCCAGATAAATCAGCTTTTGGGAGGAAATTCACTGACTTTGAAAGGGGTTGTAAGATTGCTTGAAAAGACATCTGACTCAGATTTGATTACTATTATGGATGTTGGCTGCGGTAATGGTGACATGCTTCGGAAATTGGCAGATTTTGGTTTTGAAAACAATCTGAATTTAAAACTAATTGGTATTGATGCGAATGAGTTTACTGTAAATTATGCAGCTGATCTGTCTCGAAATTATTCAAATATCTCGTATAAAAAATTAGATGTTTTAGATGAATTTTTCAAAGAAATAAAGTGTGATATATTGCTATGTACCTTAACATTACATCATTTTAAAAATAGTGAAATTGTTAAATTACTGATTTCTTTTTATGCAAATTCCAAATTAGGTTTTGTTATTAATGATCTGCATAGAAGTTCTATGGCGTATCGATTGTTTCAGTTGGTTTGTTTTGTGTTTAATCTGAGTGAAATGCCTCGAAAAGATGGTTTGACTTCTATTTTAAGAGGGTTTAAAAAGGATGAGCTGATTGCGTTTTCAGAAAATTTGAAATTTAAAAAATACAGTATTCAGTGGAAATGGGCGTTTAGATATCAGTGGATAGTTGAAAAATAGAATGTTTTAATTCAGTTGTAATATTAAAAGAAATAATGAGTGTCAAAATAAAATGTGTTACCAAACAGTTACCGAAGTTTTCGAGGACTACCGAAGAAATTCTTCCATTTTTAGATGTTTGGTTAGAAGGGCAGGAGGAGCGTTTTATTCGAAAAGTAAAGAAGATTTTTGAGGGAGCCGAAGTAGATAAACGATATTCTATAATGGATCCGACTGCGGTTTTTGAAAAAACTTCTTTTGAAAAAAAAAATGATGTTTATATCAGGGAAGTAATTGATTTAGGGGAAAAAGTTTTGGATAAAGCTTTGAAAAAAGCAAAATGGCAGCCCGAAGAACTGGATTTTATTATAACTGTGAGCTGTACAGGAATCATGATTCCGTCATTAGATGCTTATTTGATTAATAGTTTGAAATTACGACAGGATATTGTGCGTCTGCCGGTTACCGAAATGGGTTGTGCCGCAGGTATTTCTGGAATTATTTATGCAAAGAATTTTCTCAAAGCGAATCCTGGTAATAAAGCAGCGGTTATTGCAGTTGAAAGCCCAACAGCAACATTTCAATTGAATGATTTTTCAATGGCAAATATTGTAAGTGCTGCTATTTTTGGAGATGGTGCGGCCTGTGTACTGCTTTCTTCGGCTGAAGAGGATGAAGGAGTTGAAATTTTGGACGAGGAGATGTATCATTTTTATGATAAAATAGATATGATGGGATTTAAGCTTACTAATTCTGGGCTTCAGATGATTTTAGATATTGAAGTTCCAGAAACAATTGCTTCTCATTTTGATGCTATTGTGCATCCGTTTTTGCATAAAAATAATTTAAAAATCGAAGCAATTGATCATTTAATTTTTCATCCGGGAGGAAAAAAAATTATACAGATTGTCGAACAGCTGTTTTCTGGTCATGGAAAAAATATTGATGATACCAAAGAAGTTTTAAAGCTGTATGGAAACATGTCAAGTGCGACTGTATTGTATGTTTTAGAGCGCTTCATGGATAAAAAACCCGAAAAAGGCTCTAAAGGGTTGATGCTGAGTTTTGGACCCGGATTTTCGGCTCAAAGAGTGTTGCTGCAGTTTTAGAATCATAAAAGAGTTTTGATTTTGGTTTTTTTAGGATGAAATTAATGGAAAAAAAAGATATAATCTCGAAGTTACCGTATTCCAAACCTTTTCTTTTTGTAGATGAAATCATAAGAATTGATGAAAATGGAGTAGAGGGTGAATTTACTTTTGATGAAAATCTTGATTTTTACAAAGGTCATTTTAAAGGTAAGCCGATCACACCAGGAGTGATTTTAACTGAGGTTATGGCGCAGATAGGGGTTGTTTGCCTGGGGATATTTTTGTTAAATAAAAACACGAGTAAAATATCGTCAATTGGTTTAACATCAGTTAATATTGATTTTATAAAGCCAGTTTTTCCTAATGAAAAAGTAACTGTCATTTCAGAAAAAATCTATTTCAGATTTGGAAAATTAAAATGTAAAGTCAGTATGAAGAATGTAAAAGGCGACATAGTCTGCAGTGGTGAAATAGCCGGTATGATAATTCAGCAGGAATAAAATAAAAAAAATGACTAATCAGTCATCGGGTAATTCTTATTTAAAATTTTATGACTGTCCGCAAATAATACTATGTATTTTTTTTTCGCCACTGATAACACAGATTGTCACGGATTTCATTATTATTTTTTTTAAAAGTCTGTGTAAATCTTTTTAATCTGTGGCTAATTTGATTTGTTTGGTATTAGTTAAGGATAGTATAAAATTTTACAGATATTGTAATTGATATGTTGATTTAAATGAAAAAACGCGTTGTCATAACAGGTATGGGGGTGGCTGCTCCAAATGGAGTTGGTCTTGATGCGTTTCAGTATGCAGTAAAAAATGAAATTTCGGGAATAAAACATTTTGAAGAATTAGAGAGATTGAAATTTTCTTGTCAGATTGCTGGAATGCCGGACGTTTCTACAGAATTAGCATTACAGTATTTTACAGAACTGGAGCTTAAGAATTTTAATTCTTCCGGTATTTTATATGGGGTTATCGCTGGAATTGATGCTTGGAAAGATGCTGGTTTATCAATAGAAAGGCTTGACGAACCCGATTGGGACAGCGGAACAATTTTTGGATCAGGAACCTCCGGAATTGATAAATTCAGAGAAAGTATTTACAAAATTGATGATTTTAAAGTTAGAAATCTAGGAAGTACTTCTGTAATTCAAACTATGAATAGTGGCGTCAGTGCTTATTTAGCTGGAAAATTAGGTTTAGGAAACATTGTTACTACTAATTCTTCTGCTTGTACAACAGGAACCGAAAGTATTATTTTGGGATATGAACGTATACAGTCAGGACAGGCAAAACGGATTTTGGCGGGAAGTACAAGTGATTCTGGACCCTACATTTGGGGAGGATTTGACGCCATGCGGGTATGTACGTATAAACATAATAATTCTCCGGAAACTGGTTCAAGACCCATGTCTGCAAGTGCTTCGGGATTTGTTCCGGCAAGCGGTGCGGGGGCATTGATTTTGGAAGATATGGAAACTGCTTTAAAACGCGGCGCGAGAATATATGCTGAAGTTTTAGGCGGAGCACTCAATTCAGGAGGGCAAAGAGGTTTAGGGACATTAACTGCGCCAAATCCTGCTGCTGTTCAAAAATGTATTCAAAGTGCGATGTTAAGTGCAGGAATTACTGGGCAAGAGGTTGATGCTGTGAACGGCCACCTTACTGCAACAGCCAAAGACAGTCTGGAGATTTTAAATTGGAGTACGGCATTAAACAGAAAAGGAATTGATTTTCCTTATATAAATTCATTGAAATCAACGGTTGGCCATTGTTTGTCAGCAGCCGGAAGTATTGAAAGTGTTGCAGCAGTTCTGCAATTGTATCAAGGATTTGTTTTTCCAAATCGGAATTGTGAAGACTTGCATCCTGAAATTGAAACAGTTATTGATGCTTCGAAAGTTCCTTTAAAACTGGTTGAAATCGATTTGAATGTTATTTTAAAGGCTAGTTTTGGTTTCGGAGATGTTAATGGATGCGTTGTTTTTAAAAAATATATATCTTAGTAGTCTTGATATTAAAAATTTAATGTTATAAAAAAGTAAATTTATGGATAGAGAAGAAACATTAGAAAAGTTGAAAAATATAATAAAGCCTTATGTTCAAGATCAAGAAGCTTTTGAATCTCTTTCTGAAGAAACAGATTTTATAAATGATTTAAAAATAAATTCGGCTAATCTGGTTGATGTCATTTTGGATATTGAAGAAAAATTTGATATTATAATTGATAACGAATCGATGAAACAAATGGTGAATGTAAAAGAAGCTATTGGTATTATTGAAATGGAGCTGTTAAAAGAATGATTGGGAATGACATAATAGATCTGGACTTAGCCCGGAAGGAAAGTAATTGGAAAAGAAAAGGTTTTTTGGAAAAAGTATTTTCTTTGGAAGAGCAGATTATGATTCATAATGATTCCAATCCAGAATTAATGGTTTGGAATTTATGGAGCAGAAAAGAAGCTGCATATAAAATTTATAACCGCTGTACGGGGATTAGAGGCTATTTTCCGTCGTTATTGCAGTGTTTTTATGAAAATCAGAATTCAGGAAAGGTTGTTATTGAGGATTTTGTTTTTTATACCCAAACAGAAATTACAGAAAACAGCATTTATTCTATTGCAGTTTCTGATACTGCCGATTTTGACAGAATAAAATCTTTGGAAACATTGGAAAATGTAAAAAAGGCTAATGGAATTCCTTATTTTATGGATATAACTGCAGAAACAAAACGGCCGGTTTCTATAACGCATCATGGCCGTTTCAAAAAGATAATTTCGCTGTAGGGTTTGTTGGATATTATTTAATACCTAATCTTTTCTTCAATTTCAAAAACAATAAAGCAATAGTATAGGCATCTTCCGAAGGTGAATTGCGATAGTTTTTTGGCAGTTTAAAAATTTCTGACAATTCATCTAATGAAAACTGTTTGTCATTGATGTCAATTAATTTTCGATACATGACATCGATATCTAAGGCTTCGTTCTTTAATCGGCCACAGCCTGAACGAATCAATGCACTGTTAATCATGTCAACATCAAAATCAACATGATGGCCTATTAAAACAGCATTTCCGATGTAGTCAATAAAAGCATGAATCGCTTCAGGTTCGCTTAATTTTTTCATTTTACTTTCAAGGATAAATTCATTTGAAAGTCCGTTATCATGAAAAAATTTGTATTGAAGTAAAATAGATTCAAAGCTGTCACCAATGTGGATTCTGTTGTTAATTATAGCAAATGATCCAATAGACAGAATCACATCTTTTTCGGGGTTTAAACCTGAAGTTTCAGTAGTAAATACGACATACCGCTTTGATTTTTGGTTAAACTTTTCGAGATAAGTTTTCCAAAATTCAGGGTATTCTTTATTTATATTTTTTAGCCAGTCAAGCATCTTTTATGAAAATTGCGTTAGTTTGAAATTACTTTTAATTAATTCTTCGAGTTCTTTCATTGGGGCTAAGGCATTTTTTAATTTTTCTTTTTCTAGTTTCGTTAGTTCGCTAATATTGATATATTGTCCTGAATTTTCATTTTTTAGGCCTTCATCAACTCTGAATTTTGACAGAACTAAAAATGCTTCTGCGCAATTGAGATAAATATCGGAGTTTTCGGGGTCAATGATTGCTAATTGTTTAAAACGAAGATAAGTATTGTTTAGTCCTTTGATATTAAAATGCAATGCAAACAATCTTGCACCATCAATCAAAGGCATTAAAGCTTTTGTTTTTATGTCGAACTTGTCTTTGTGAGGTTCGTCTTCTTCTAGAGCAAATTTCTTGAAAAAAGTAAGAGGCGAATTTTTTCTTAAGGCATCATTCCCCAGAAAGTCAAAAAATAAGGAGTTATGTTCCTGATTTTTATCGATTACATTTTCTATCGCTTCGAATATCTTTTTCTCACCAAAAATCAGTTCTAAATCAAAGAAAATACTGCTCACATCGTTGCTGTTCTCACCTGGAGTATTCATCCAGCTGTCATATTGTTTAGTCCAGTCTGTTAATGATTTACACCAAAGCATATTGCTTGCCATATGGCCGTTTGGACACAATTCGTAGCCTACTTTTTCGAGTACAGCAGTTGTTTTTTTACTTAATTTCAAAAAGTAATCCCTAACGTCTCTGTATCTGTCTGGAGTGACATCTTCAAATATTAATATACTGTCTTGGTCTGTAAGTAATAATTGTTCTTTTCTTCCTTGGCTTCCTATGCTTAGCCATACAAATCGTGCCTGCGGAGAGCCTAATTCTAGGATAGATAATTCGACTGCCCTTTTTAAAATGGCTAAATTTATTTCGCTCGCAATATTGTTTATATTGGAAAGTGGAATGTTCTTGTGAATTGAATTTTGAATTAGTTCAGTCAGTCGCTCTCTAATTTGTTTTAAATCCTTAGGATTTGAAGCACGCTTGATTTCTTTGATTAAAACACCAGGATTATTGGCTTGCGCAATAATTAAATCATGTTCTGAAATCATGCCTTTTACTGCTGATTTATCGGTTCCGTCCAAAGTAACACATAAATGAGTTACATTGTTTTTTAACATCACAAGCTGTGCTTCAGCGAGTGAGATATTTTCAACAACAGTTACTACTGGAGAGGACATAATTGCTCTCATAGTCACCGTCAGCGGAAATTGTCCTGTAGCAATTTTAGAACACATGTCGGTATGAGTAACAATTCCGATAGGTAAGCTGCTGTCACAAATAATAACGCTTGTTGACAGGTTTGCAGTCATTAAGAGCGCAACATCTTTAGCGATGTCATGAATTGAAGCTATAAGCGGCGATCTGTTGTAAGTCAGCGACTGAAAATACTGCATTTCCGACTTTTGATCTATATAAAATACATTATCACTGGCCAGTTTACCTCTTAAGTTTTCTTTTTCTTTAGGATTCCAGGTATTGTTGGCAAAACTTTCCAAAAGGAAGTTCAGAACATCTGGATTATTTGCAACAAAAGGTCTAAATGCAGCAATAGGAATAGCGTATATGATGCTTTCTTCACGAGATTTTGAAGTCATCATATAATTGTTCTTGGCAAAAAAAGGTCTCAATCCAAAAACATCTCCAACATGACATTTATTTAGAAGTGTTTCTTCGGCATCTGCAATAACAGACAGATGAATTGTGCCTGAGGCTACAACATAGAAACAATCGTGCAGTTTGTCATTTATCTGGAATAAAGTTTCATTTTTTTCCAGATTTAAAACACGAATATTTGTTGCTATTACTGATAATTCCTGAAAAGTCAAGTTGTCAAAAGGAGGGTATTCCTTTAAAAAATCAGCTATATTTTCTGCAATTGTATTCATAGTTTCGTTCTAAAAGTAAGGCTTGTAAAAATAATAAAAAATGGCTTCAAAACGAAGATATAAAATTGTTAAGTGTTTAAATTTCAGAATTGTTAAATTTATCACAAAATACTATGCGATAGTATGGTATTGGCTACAATTATTTAATTTTAAATTAAAATCATTAAAAAAGTATTATGAAAGCCTTAAAAAATCAATTTGTTGTATTAATTGCGTTATTTACTGCAGCATTTGCAAACGCACAAGAAAAGCCTAAAAGTCCGGCAGAAACTGTAACCGGAAAAATAAAAGAAGCCACAATTACCATCAATTATGGAAGTCCATCTGTGAGAGCAAGAAAAATATGGGGAGAATTAGTACCATTTGATGCTGTATGGCGTGCTGGTGCAAATGATGCTACAACATTTGAAACAGATAAAGATATTACTATTGAGGGGGCAAAACTTCCAGCTGGAAAATATTCCTTTTTTGTAATTCCAAGTGAAAAAGAATGTACAATCATTTTTAATAAAGAAGCTAAACAATGGGGAGCTTATAAATATGATGTAAAGAAAGATCAGCTTCGTGTAAAAGTGAAACCAAAAACAGCAAATTCAAGCGTTGAAAAATTAGTGTATACGATTAATTCAAATGACGTGGTATTGAGCTGGGATACATGGAATATTGGATTTAATGTGAAGTAATTTCTAAAATAAATTTTAAGAAAGTTTTATAAGAGGCTGTCCGAAAAGGACAGCTTTTTTTATGCTGCAAATTTCAGGAATCGATTTTGGGTTGGTTGATTAATGAAAAAATATTCTGTTACAGTATTTAAAAAGTGAATTTCGACTTTTATAGCTCTATTTAGAACTCTGAAGGAGATTTTTAGATGAGTTTTCGACGCATCATTGTTCTTTGCTATCATTTTTCTGAAATTATGCCCGATAGCCATCAATAGAAATTCCATTTCCACTTTTTCGATGCTTGTGAAAGTAAACCGGCTGAATTTATTGTTGTTTTTTAGCTGTCCGAATACTGCTTCAACTTCTATTGGGCGTTTGCTTCGGTGTTCGAGTCCTTTTTCGCTCATGAGCAGCTCTTTGGCCTGAGCCCTTAATTGGTTCAGGCGGTGGTTTACTTCTATTGTTCTGTTTCCTTTGGCTTTATGGCACAAACTTCTAAGTGGACATCCATCACATCTTTTTGCTTGATAATAAGATACTTGTGATTCGTATCCGTTGGCCGATGTCCGTTTTCCACTGCCAATGTTTTCCATTCTTTGTCCCATTGGACACACATAAAAATCCTGCTGTATATTGTAGAACAAATTCTGGACAAGAAACGGATTGTCCTTCATTTTTTTCTTCTGTTCTTTGTGAAAATAATTATACTTTACATAGTACCGTTATGTCTTTATTTTCAAGCATTTCGTAGTTTTCTTCGCTTCCATAACCAGCATCGGCTACAACTGTTTTGCTTTGTTTTTGATACATTTTTTCAAATTCCTCCAAATGGGATTTTAAAGTCGTAGTGTCGTTAGGTGTCTGATGAATGGTTACGTTGGTAATGAATTGATTTTCAGTAGAAATCTGAGGATTGTATGCAGGTTTTAACTGTCCGTTTTTCATATGGTCTTCCTTCATTCTCATAAAGGTAGCGTCAGGATCTGTCTTACTGTAGGAGTTTCTATTGCCTAAAATCACTAAATCTTTTTCGTATTTTTCAAGCTTTGGCAGGTGCTCTTCCTGAAGCTTTTCAAGCTCTTTGGTTATCTTCTTGTTGGGCTCTTTGAGTTTTTTATTGAGTTCTGATAATTTTTCTTTCAGCTCTTCCGAGTTTATTTTTTTTGGTAATTCTTCCTTGTTGACTTCTTGATTATCTGATAAAATACTGTTTTCAATGTCGGATAAGATACTGTTGATTTTTACTTCGAGCTTTTCTTTGTATTTCTCTATAGAACCCCGCCAGACAAAGGTGTATTTATTGGATTTGGCTTCTATTTTTGTTCCATCAATGTATTGGATATCCAGACTGACATAGCCCATTTCCACAAGCATTTTGACCACCTCTGCAAATAAATCTTTGATGTTTTCTTTTAAAATCTTTCCTCTAAAATCGTTAATGGTTCTAAAATCAGGAGTTGAGTTGCCTGAAATAAACATAAAATGAATGTTCTCAGTAAGTGCCTTTGCTATTTTTCGGCAGGAATAAGTGTTGCTTAAATAACTGTAAAACAAAACCTTAAGCATCATTCTGGGATGATAGGCCGAGGTGCCTCCTCCTTTATATATTTTAAGTATATGACTTATATCCAATGAATTGACAATCTTATCCACTAAGCGGACAGGATGGTTTTCTGAAATTTTATCAAAAATATTTATCGGAAAAAGTTCCGGTGTATTGATCGATTGCGATTTAAATATTACTTTAGCCATTGCTCGTTTTTTGTGCAACTCTAAGATACTATTTTAGATTAAAAACAGCAAAAAAAAGGCTGTCCTTACTTTTTGGACAGCCTCTTGTGCGGGTAAACTAATATCTATTAAAAACATTTTTTAATTCTCTCAATTCGATTCAAGAGAAGAGATAGTATTGGTTTATTATTCATTAGAATTGGTATTACAGATACATTTATAATGAACTAATGAGGACTTTTGAATCTTAGATTAGCCATTTAATAAACTTAAAAGACCAAATTTTCAATCTTTATTAATATCAATGGTTTTTAGCATAAAATATTACCGGAATAAATAACTGACTTTCAGAACGTTATTAATTAATTTCATAATAATTACACTTCCGTCACTTTTTTTTTACAATAATTAAATTACAGTCAATTATATTTGCACAAAATTAGCTTTATAATTTTGAAAATATTACGGGAATTTAGGGAAATAATTACGGTAGTTTGGTTCAAATATATTTTCACTACTGCTTTTTGAGTGGCGAAAAACAATCAAATTATAATAACTATTTCTCATAATTTCAGATAAATGTAATGCTAATTTTATAGGGATGCTTTTATAATACCCCCATCAATCTATAATATTTATAAAAAAAATTAATCAATTATGAAAAAAATCGTTTTTGCATTTCTACTAATGACCGCTATGGTTCAAGGACAATCCTTTCGATACGACAAATTATTCCTTGAAGCCGGAATTGGATTAGGAATTCCATTATCTAAAGTTTCTCCATCAGGAGCAAGTAATGAAAGTATCTCTAAAAGGCATTTTCAAGGAGCTTTACGCTATATGTTAAATGAGAATGTAGGATTATTAGGAAGCTTAAATTATGATTATTTTATAAATAATTTAAATGAAAGAAATGAACAAAAACTATTGGGTCTAGAATTAGTTTATAATATAGGTAAAACTCTCGAATTATATGGTGATTCAGATAATTTTACAATGTTACTTCATGGTGGTCTTAATGCAGGTGCAATGTCAAGTAAATACAATGACCGTGACTACATTGGAGCTGTAGTTTTTGGAATTAAGCCTGTGTGGGCATTTAATGATAAAGTTTCTTTTTTTGCTGATGCAACTTACAAAAGTATTATGGAACAAGATGTTTATTACAATGGAAAAAACACAACTTATCCAAATCCAGGCAAATTTTCAAGCAGTCAGTTTGCTTTAACTTTTGGAATTATAGCTTCTTTAGGGAATAACCGTACCAATGCTGATTTTTTCCATATTAGATAATAAAATCATTTGATTTAAAGCATAAAAAAAGAGGCAGTTTGCCTCTTTTTTTATGCTTGTAAATTATCTCCTGTAAACAGTACAAAAAAATATCCTACAAAAAGATAGTCTAGAAAACCGCTAAATTTTTGAAATTTCACCAGAACCGTTCACTTTGGTATCTTTAGATGCCGGATTGCCTTTGTAAGCAATATCGCCAGAGCCTGAAACTCGTGCATACAAACTATCGCTGCAATTTACTATCATGTCACCAGATCCTGAAATAGTCAGGTTAGCTTTCTTTGTAATTAAATTAGTGGCATCAATATCACCCGAACCTGACATTTTAGAATTGAAGTTATCCGAATTTCCAGACAATACAACATCTCCCGATCCACTAAGATTAATTTCAAAATCGGTGGCATTGACGTCCAGTTTCAAATCACCAGAACCAGACAGTTTGGCTTTAAAACTTGAAGCCACAATGTTACTTTTTGATTCCACATTACCTGAGCCAGATAGCGAAACAGCACTAATTTGTTCAAAGGGTACTATCAAAACGAGATTTTTCTTGGTACTGATACTCATATTTTTTTCCACATGAATTTGTAAAACATTATCTTTTACTTCAACCTTGACATAAGGCAAGATATTTTCCTCTCCAGTAATTGTTATTACCCCTTCTTTTCCAGAGACCAATACAACATCAAAAAAGCCTGAAACACTAATTTGATCGTACTCGGCTGTAGCTCTTTTTTCAGTAACTATTTTTCCATTCCCCTTAATTTTACTTCCTTGAGCATATCCAATAACTGTAACAAGGAAAGTTCCTAAAAGGATTAATTCTAGTGATTTTTTCATTTTTAATTGATTTAAAGATTTATTGATTATGATTGAAACTATTTCTGAACATCGTTTTTATACAATTTTACATTACCATATTCGGAAGTAACTGTGACTTTGTTTTCTCCTTTTTTCTTGAAATAACCACTTACTCTTTTGGTATAATTAGATTCTTCTTTTAAACTGAAAATTAATTCATTATCGAATTTAAAATCAGCATGCTTCACACTAATGTCAAAATCAAAAATATAATTCGAATCAAAGCCTATTTTAATACCGGTATAACCCGCCGCAATGGCAATATTATTCGCTTTGGGCTGAATATCATCAATTGAAACATTACTGTATTTGGTATATAATCTTAATTGATTGGTAATCGATCCAATATCTATTGACAAATAATTACCATTTGCATCCAAGGAATTAACCTTATCAATTTTGATACTGCCATATTTACTATTATATTTTACATCACTGCCATCTCCAATTTCTATTTCGGAATAATCAGAGACCAAATCAATTTTGGCAACACGATCTATTGACAATTCAGAATATTTTGAGCTTATCGAGCCATTTTTTAAATAATCGATAGTAGATTTTGAACAATAGCCAATTTGGATTCTATTGCTGTTCCCATTTAGGTTTGCCAAATTAATTTTGCCATACTTACAATTGATATCCGTAGTGGAAAACAGATTGGTTGCGCTAATATTGCCATATTTATTATTCAAGATTACCGATCCATTTTTTGGAATCTTAATAGTGTAATTGATTTCGAAATTATCATTTTTTCCATTATTTTTGGAAGCGAAATTTTCAATTACAGTCTTCGCCGTAACCATACTTTTCAGCGCAATAAAATTCACATCAATAGCATCCAGTTTTTGACTCACCCATCTTTCACTGTCACCGCTTACCTTGATAAGGACATCAATTTCAATTTTATCTTCATTCCAGGTAGTAACAAAGATATTACCGTATGAGTTATCTATATTGATACCTGCATCGCTGTTGACTATATAAGCTTTATTAATGCTTTTCTGTTTCGTATAGCTTAAATCATCATTAGAAAACCCTAAAAAAGGAATTAAAAAAAGTATCAGGAATATTTTAAATTGTTTTTTCATCGTTTAAATTTTTAAGTTTTTCAGATTCTTCGATACGCTGCAAAACACTCTGCAAAAAAGAAATCCGTGTCTGCAGATTACTGATCATTGCATAAATAATAGGCTTGCTTTCGCCGTTAACTTCCAATTCATGCATAATTTTATCATAATCGCTATCCAACAATTTCATTTGTTTTAAAGCGTCGCTAATAATTTTTTCATTTTCAGGAGATTTTTTCTCGTGAATTTTTTCTAATTCATTCTTAATTAATACGGTAAAAATTGAATCTGTCTGTTTAGTTTCTTTAGAGGCAAATTTCAATTCTTTTGATCTGTCATTGTTCCTATACAATAATGACACACCCAGCAAAACAACTACTGAAGCAGCGACAGCATAGATAAAACTGTAGTTTCTTTTTTTCTTTTTAAGAGCCAGTTTCTTTGAAAACCTATCCGAATGCTGGCTGTCCAATTCATGAACATCCCACTGATTATCAAAATTTTCAAATAGCTGGTCTAATTTTTCATTTTCATTATTCATTTTCATAACTCATTTAATTTTTTTCTTAAGCTTTCTTTAGCTCTGCTCAAAGTTGTTCTACAGTTTGCATAACTAATTTTAAGAATTTCGCTTATTTCCTCCTGGTCGTAACCTTCTATATAAAACAAAGTTAAAACCATGCTGTAATTATACTTCAAGGACTGAATAGCATCCAGAACCTGCTTAACTTTTAAATCATTAAAATCTAATTTTTCTTCCCGGTCATTATCGTTTTCTTCTAGTTTGTAAAGTGTTTTTTCGAAGTCTTCTGTTTTAAATTGATTGTTTTTTTTGTAAAAATCGATGCTGTAATTGACTATAATCCTTTTCAGCCAAGCACCAAAGGCAACTTCCTGTTTGAAATCATTTATTTTGGTAAATGCCTTCAAAAAACCTTCCTGCATAACGTCTTCAGCAAAATGCTCATCTTTCACAATTCTATAGGCCACATTATACATCGCCTTGCAATAGCGATTATAAATCTCAAATTGTGCTTTCTGATTATTCTCTTTGCAGAGCGTAATTAAATCTTCGATATTTTGGTGGGTCAAATTCAATTAAATAGTAATGATTTATAATAAAGACATGATTTTTTTTGATATGTTACAGTTTTATAAAATTAGTTTAACTTTTTACACTTTTAAATCTAGGTTTTTTCAATCTTTCAAAAGGTAATTATGAAAGAAGTTATTTCTATTGCTATCGGGAACCAAGCTTTTTGAAAAATCCCAATGTGTCTGCTCCTAAAAAACAGATTCTAGAGTTTGGCTTTTTATTAATAGTATGCTTAATTAAAGAAAATAAAAGAAGAATTTTATTTTGGCATAATCATTGCCTTATTAAGGCTCGAATATTTTAATCTATTTATACAACAATATTAGATCAGAATATTGTTACTATACCTTATATTTGCGTTCCTATCTAAAAAATTAATGACAAAAAGACTTAAATACTGCTATGTCAAACCATAAAATACTCACTATTGACAATCTGTCACTTCAAGAATTTGATTCGGAAGCCGAATTAATTCCATTATTGACTCCAGAAGATGAGGAAGAAATGAATAATGAAGAATTACCGGAATTTTTACCTATTTTACCTTTACGCAATACCGTTTTGTTTCCGGGAGTAGTAATTCCAATTTCGGCTGGAAGAGATAAATCAATAAAATTGATAAACGACGCCAACACTGATGGAAAAGTAATTGGAGTAGTGGCTCAAATCAATGAAGACGATGAAGATCCTACCTTTGATGATATCAATAAAATTGGAACCGTAGCACGTATTCTTCGTGTTTTAAAAATGCCCGATGGGAATGTAACAGTTATCCTTCAGGGGAAAAAACGTTTCGAAATTTCTGAAGTAGTTTCGGAAACACCTTATTTAAAAGCAAAAATCAAAGAAGTTGCTGAAAAAAGACCTGCTAAAAAAGATACTGAATTCAATGCAATTATTGATTCAGTAAAAGAATTAGCGGTAAAAATTATCAGCGAAAGCCCAAATATTCCTACTGAAGCTACATTTGCTATAAAAAACATTGGAAGCCCTTCGTTTCTAATCAATTTTGTTTCTTCTAATATGAATTTATCAGTAAAGGAAAAACAAGATTTATTGTCGATTAATGGGCTGAAAGAACGTGCTTTGGAAACGCTTCGCTACATGAATATTGAGCTACAGAAACTAGAGCTTAAGAATGATATTCAGTCTAAAGTTCGTTTTGACTTAGACCAGCAGCAAAGAGAATATTTCCTTCATCAGCAGATGAAAACCATTCAGGAAGAATTGGGAGGTGTTTCGCAGGAGGAAGAAATGGACGAAATGAGCCAGAAGGCCAAAAGTAAAAAATGGGATGAAAAAACAATGAAGCATTTTGATAAAGAATTGTCAAAAATGCGCAGAATGAATCCACAGGCTCCTGATTTTGGTATTCAAAGAAATTATTTAGAATTATTTTTAGAATTGCCTTGGGGTGAATTCTCAAAAGATAATTTTGATTTAAAACACGCTCAAAAAGTATTAGATAAAGATCATTTTGGTTTGGAAGATGTCAAAAAGAGAATGATCGAACATTTGGCCGTGCTTAAATTAAGAAACGATATGAAGTCGCCAATTATCTGTTTAACAGGACCTCCAGGTGTTGGTAAAACATCGATTGGGCGATCTGTTGCTGAGGCATTGGGAAGAGAATATGTTCGCATCTCATTAGGCGGACTGCGTGATGAAGCCGAAATCCGCGGACATAGAAAAACGTATATTGGTGCAATGCCAGGAAGAATCATTCAGAGTTTAAAGAAAGCCGGAACTTCAAATCCTGTATTTGTTTTGGACGAAATTGATAAATTATCTTCCAGCCATAGCGGTGATCCATCATCTGCATTATTAGAGGTTTTGGATCCAGAGCAAAACAGTGCTTTTTATGATAATTTCCTTGAAATGGGCTACGATTTATCCAAAGTAATGTTCATCGCCACTTCTAATAATATGGCAGCAATTCAGCCTGCATTGATTGACCGTATGGAAGTCATAAAAATGTCAGGTTACACTATTGAAGAAAAAGTTGAAATTGCCAGAAAACATTTGTTCTCAAAACAATTGACAGCTCATGGACTTAAACCAAAAGATTTGTCTATTGGCAAAAAACAATTAGAAAAAATCGTAGAAGGTTACACACGTGAATCAGGTGTACGCGGTCTGGAAAATAAAATTGCTCAGATTGTCCGTAACGCAGCCAAAGCAGTAGCGATGGAAGAGGAATACAATAAAAAAGTTACAGACGAAGATATTATAAAAGTCTTAGGTGTTCCAAGACTGGAAAGAGACAAATACGAAAATAACGAAGTGGCTGGTGTAGTAACTGGTCTTGCCTGGACTAGCGTGGGAGGTGATATTTTATTTATTGAGTCTTTACTTTCACCTGGGAAAGGCTCAATGACTATTACAGGAAATTTAGGCACTGTAATGAAAGAATCAGCCACAATTGCTTTAGAATACATTAAGGCAAACGCTGAATTACTGGGATTGAATCCAGAAGTATTGAATAAATACAACATTCATTTACACGTACCGGAAGGAGCTACACCAAAAGACGGACCAAGTGCCGGAATCGCCATGCTGACATCATTGGTTTCTTTACTTTCTCAAAAAAGAGTTAAGAAAAACTTGGCTATGACAGGAGAAATTACTTTGAGAGGAAAAGTACTGCCTGTTGGCGGAATTAAAGAAAAAATACTGGCAGCCAAAAGAGCCAATATTAAAGAAATCATTTTATGCCACGAAAACAAAAGCGACATTGATGAAATCAAACCCGAATATCTAGAAGGTCTAACTTTTCACTATGTTAAAGAAATGAGCGAAGTTTTAGAATTAGCCATTACAAAAGACAAAGTTAAAAACGCAAAAGAGTTGAAATAAATTTCAATATTTTAGATTACAAATAGCAAAATTCCAAATTCCAGTTCTGATTAATATATGAAAATTGGGATTTGGACTCGAGCGATTGCTAACAGGCGAAAGCAATTTGTTTTTTACCTTATTATTAGCTGTTATTTTTGTAAGTTTGAATCTTGAAATATCAAACCTTCTTTTGATTATTGTATGTTCAAAAAACTTTTATTTTATTATTCTCTGCTAATTTGTTCTGTTTCCTACGGACAAACAGGAGGGAAATATACTTATGAGTTTTTAAATTTGATTACTTCACCAAGACAAGCTGCATTAGGCGGAAAAACGATTACTATTTATGATGAAGATGTCAATCAGGCACTTTTCAATCCTGCTTCAATCAATGACGAAATGCACAATCGTTTATCATTAAATTACGGAAATTACTATCAGGAAGTCACTTACGGCACAGCCTCATATGCCTATACCTATGATCAGCATCTGCAGACATTTCAAGCCGGAATCAATTACATTAATTACGGAAAATTTGACGGATATGATGAAAATGGAGTACAGACAAATTCATTTACCGGAAGTGAAATAGCACTTTCTCTTGGTTATGCCTACAATATTCCTTACACCGATATTCACATTGGTGCCAACACAAAACTTATTCAGTCTACACTGGAAAGTTACAGCTCATTTGGAGGAGCGGTAGATTTAGGAATGGTATATATTGATAAAAAAAATGACGTGAATTGGGCTTTGACTTTAATGAATATTGGAACTCAATTTACTACTTATGATGGGACTAGAGAGCAGCTTCCTTTTGAAATTATTGCAGGAGTTTCTCAAGAGCTTGAGCATGTCCCTTTACGCTGGCATTTAACTGTAGAGAATCTGCAGCAATGGAATTTGTCTTTTTCAAATCCTGTTAATTCTGAAACTTCTATTGATGGCACGGTAACCGAAGAAAAAGTATCTTTTTTTAACAATGCGCTGCGTCACATGATTTTTGGTGCAGAACTTTTTCCCAAGAAAGCATTTAATATAAGATTGGGCTACAATTTTAGAAGAGGGCAAGAGCTGCAGATACAGGATCAGCGGAATTTTTCAGGACTTTCATTGGGTTTTGGACTCAAACTGAATAAATTAAAACTAAATTACTCCTATTCTAAATATACATTAGCAGGAAACACTAGTTTATTTGGATTGATTATTAATTTTGGAGAATGATTTTAGAAAAAAGAATATAGATAACAGAACATAGACATGAAAAAAATCACCATAGCAATAGATGGATTTTCATCTACAGGCAAAAGTACCTTGGCGAAACAATTAGCAAAACATTTGGGTTATGTATATGTAGATACTGGTGCAATGTACCGCGCAGTCACTTTATTTGCAATGCAGAATAATTGCATTGGAATCGATTTTTTGGATAAAGATAAATTAGTAGACAGCCTATCTTCGATAAAACTGCATTTTAAATTCAATCCCGAATTAGGTTTTGCCGAAATGTATCTGAATGATATTAATGTAGAAACTGAAATCCGGACTCTGGAAGTTTCCAGTTTTGTCAGTACAGTTGCAGCAATTTCAGAAGTACGCGCCAAACTTGTGGAACAGCAGCAGGAAATGGGCAGAGAGAAAGGAATTGTCATGGACGGAAGAGACATTGGTACCGTTGTTTTCCCTAATGCCGAACTCAAAATATTCATGACAGCCGGTGCTGATACCCGTGCCCAAAGACGTTTTGACGAACTGCAGGCAAAAGGAGATACAGTTTCCTATGAAGAAGTTTTAAAAAATGTGGTGGACCGAGATTATGTTGATACACACCGAGAAGATTCTCCTTTAGTAATCGCCAAAGATGCTATAGAAGTAGACAATTCGTATCTCGACCGTAAAGAACAGTTTGAAGTTGTTTTAGAATTGGTAAATGAAGTTATAAATTCATAACTTTCTTTAAACATATAAGAAATATAAGTTTTTTAGCCTTTAAAATAAACAGAAGTTTGTTTTAAAGGCTTTTTACACACTCCTCAAAATAAATAATACACTCGTTTTTAATATTTTACACTTATATAAGCTTCTCAAATCGAGCTCAATTTGGTTTTAACGTTACATAATCTTATATGACTTATATGTTAAAAAAAAACATGTATTGTCGAGTATTTTTTTTGGTAATATCAATTTTAATGTTAGATTTACACGTCTCAAAATCTACAAATAAAAAAACAAATCATCTTATGGATATAAAATTACGATTGACAATTATGAATTTTCTCCAATTTTTCGTTTGGGGAATCTGGCTGATTTCATTAGGCGGTTATATGGGGCAGGTTTTCGGTCCGATTGAAGGCGGCAGTGTCGGTTTATCTATTGGAAGAACGTATGGTTCTATGGGATGGGCTAGTTTATTTATGCCTGCCTTGCTTGGAATAATTGCTGATAAATATTTTAGCGCTCAAAAGGTTTTAGGTTTTGCACATATCGCTGCAGGAATTTCAATCTTTTTTGCTACTAAGGCAACCAATTCTACTGAAATGTACTGGGTGATTTTTGTAACCTGCTGTTTTTATATGCCAACAATCGCATTGAATAATTCCGTCAGTTATGCGGTTTTAAATAAATTCCAATTTGATGTGCAAAAAGCGTTTACTCCAATACGTGTTTGGGGTACAGTTGGATTCATAATAGCAATGTGGATAGTAGATTTGACAGACTGGAAATCAAATACCAACCAATTTATTTTTGCTTCGGTTGCTATGATTGCTACAGGTTTATTTTCGTTTACGATGCCGGATGTGCCTGCCGAAAATAAAAATACCAACCAATCCTTATCGAGTAAATTTGGATTAGACAGTTTTGTGTTATTCAGACAAAAAAAGATGGCAATATTTTTTGTATTCGCTATGCTTTTAGGAGCTGCTTTACAAGTTACCAATATGTTTGCTGATACATTCATCAGAGATTTTGGTTCCAATCCTGAATATCACGGAACTTTTGGAGTTGAACATTCTGTATTTATCATCTCGTTGTCCCAAATTTCAGAGACTTTATTTATTTTGACGATTCCGTTTTTCCTGAAACGATTTGGTATCAAGCAGGTAATGATGTTTAGTATGCTGGCTTGGGTATTGCGTTTTGCTTTATTTGGAATTGGAAATCCGGGTTCTGGAGTTATTTTCCTTATTTTATCGATGATAGTGTACGGAATGGCTTTTGATTTCTTCAATATTTCAGGTTCTTTATTTGTGGAAAGAGAAACCGACAGCAAAATCAGATCGAGCGCACAAGGATTGTTTATGTTAATGACAAACGGAATTGGAGCTATTTTGGGCGGTGAATTTGCAGGAAGAACGGTAAGTTATTTTACCACTGAAAATAAAGTTCAATGGCCGGAGGTTTGGTTTTCATTTGCCGGATATGCCTTTGTGATTTTGATTTTGTTTGCCTTTTTATTCAAATACAAACATGATCCGAAGGAATTGGAGAATGTGAAGCATTAAAAATATATTAAATAAACCCGACAAGTTTTTAAAATTTGTCGGGTTTGTTGTTTAAAATAATATTTTTTTTTTGAAATATTTAAAAATAAAAAAGTGATTAGATTATATGAAATTCGAAATAGACTTTGACGAAAATATTTACCGTAAACAAATGGATTTATTGTTTGATTTGGGCTGGAAAAAAAAGACTGACTTTCATAGATATTCTCAATACCTTGGTGTTTTATTAATAGTTATTGGAATTTCTTTACTTTACGATAACCCAAATAGATTTATGGGTGGTCTTTTTTTTCTCTTTATTGGATTATATAATTTACTCCCTTTTATTTATTATTATTTTAAAGTTAAAAGTGTTCATAAAAAGTTTGAAATCGCAAAAGTAAAAGAAGTTAAGTTTTTAAAAGACAACAAAAAAGCAATTATTGAATTCACAGAGAAATCTTTCATTATGAAAGTTGGAGATAATACAGCAGTTCTAGACTGGGAAAAATTTACCTTATATTTAGTAAAAGAAGATAATTTAATACTTGTTGCAAAAAATTACGAACCATACATATTGGATAAACTTGAAGTTGGTGAAATAAATTTTGAAAAAATAATTTCCTTTATTCATGAAAGAATCCCTTTAAAGTTGATTTGAGTTTTTAAAATTGCAAGTGTGAGCGTCTCGCACGTACCCATAAAATATAGTAACAGTTTTGAGAGTTTAAACCTGACAAGTTTTTAAAATTTGTCGGGTTTGTTGTTATGAAATAGTGAACTTCTAAAATAGCCCCGATTGCAGTAAAAATCCTTGTGGACCGAGGTTCGGTTCACAAGATTGCAACAAAAATCGGGACTGAACTTCCTAATGAAAACAAAATTTCCTGCTCTTAAAACAATTGATTGATAATCATGCATGTTTTGTTTTGTCAGTTCAGAAAAAAGAATTAATTTTGCAGACCTTTTGGTGAATAGGAGTTTCCTTTAGGTATCAACAATTTAAGTAAAACAACTTCTGTATTTTTCTTTCGCATGGAGAAACTCGAGAAAAAACAGAATACAAATTTTTTATCAGCATGTCTGAACAATTAAAATCACAAGAAGAGTTTTTAGCAAATTTCAACTGGCATAACTTTGAAGAAGGTATCGATGCAGTAGATGAGAAAAACTTGTTGGAATTCGAAGAATTAGTATCAAAAACTTTTATCGCTACTGACCAGGAAGAAGTAGTAGAGGGAGTAGTTGTGAGAATTACAGATAGAGACGTTATCGTTGATATCAACGCAAAATCGGAAGGTGTTATTTCATTGAACGAATTCCGTTACAATCCAAATTTAAAAGTAGGTGACAAAGTAGAAGTATTAATTGACATCCGTGAAGACAAAACTGGTCAATTAGTATTATCTCACAGAAAAGCACGTACTATCAAATCATGGGATAGAGTTATTGCTGCAAACGAAACAGGAGAAATCGTTAATGGTTTTGTAAAATGCAGAACTAAAGGCGGTATGATCGTTGATGTTTTCGGAATTGAAGCATTCTTACCAGGATCTCAAATTGACGTTAAGCCAATTAGAGATTACGATGTATATGTTAACAAAATGATGGAATTCAAAGTGGTAAAAATCAACCACGAATTCAAAAACGTTGTTGTATCTCATAAAGCGCTTATTGAAGCTGACATCGAAGTACAGAAAAAAGAAATTATCGGTCAATTACAAAAAGGACAAGTATTGGAAGGTGTTGTTAAAAACATCACTTCATACGGTGTATTCATTGACTTAGGTGGTGTTGACGGATTGATCCACATTACTGACCTTTCTTGGTCAAGAATTAACCACCCAAGCGAAGTTCTTGAGTTAGACCAAAAATTAAACGTTGTAATCCTTGATTTCGATGATGAGAAAACAAGAATTCAATTAGGATTGAAACAATTGAACGCTCACCCATGGGATGCTTTGAACGCTGATTTGAAAATTGGTGACAAAGTAAACGGTAAAGTAGTTGTAATCGCTGATTACGGTGCATTTATCGAAGTTGCTGAAGGTGTTGAAGGTTTAATCCACGTTTCTGAAATGTCTTGGTCAACTCACTTACGTTCTGCTCAGGATTTCGTAAAAGTTGGAGATGTTGTTGAAGCTGTTGTATTGACATTAGACAGAGAAGACCGTAAAATGTCTTTGGGTATCAAACAATTGACTCAAGATCCTTGGACTGACATCACTGCTAAATACCCAGTAGGTTCTAAACACACTGGTATCGTTAGAAACTTTACAAACTTTGGAATTTTCGTAGAATTGGAAGAAGGAATCGATGGATTAATCTACATCTCTGACCTTTCTTGGACTAAGAAAATCAAACACCCATCTGAATTTGTAAATGTTGGTGAAAAACTTGATGTAGTAGTATTAGAATTAGATGTTGACGGACGTAAATTATCTTTAGGTCACAAACAAACTACTGCTAATCCTTGGGATCAATACGAAGATTCTTTTGCTGTAGGAACTATCCACAATGGTGAAATTTCTGAAATCGTTGATAAAGGAGCTACTGTAGAATTCGGTGAAGATATCGTTGCTTTCATTCCTACTCGTCACCTTGAAAAAGAAGACGGTAAAAAATTGAAAAAAGGTGATTCTGCTGATTTCAAAGTAATCGAGTTCAACAAAGAATTCAAAAGAGTAGTTGCTTCTCACACTGCTATCTTCCGTGAAGAAGAAGAGAAAAACGTGAAAGCTGCTGCTGAAACTACTTCATCTGCATCTACTACAAATGCACCAGCTGCAACTTTAGGAGATAACAATGATGTATTAGCTGCATTGAAAGCTAAAATGGAAAAATCAGAGAAAAAATAATTCTTAGATTTTTTGAATATAGAGAGCCCTGCGATTTGCAGGGCTTTTTTTTATTAAAATATCATTTTTTTACCTCTTTGGCATTTTTAACTCATTAAAAAGAATAAAACTGAATATTTAATTCTAAAAATGCTTATTTTTGAATAAACTAAAAACAATTTATGGTTCGAAAATTGCTTTTCTCTTCCAAATTTACATTGCCTACTTGTTTAATTGTTTTCCTTTTTTTAGTCTTTTCGACAGACATAAATGCTCAATGTGCCGGTAATAATAACAGTCTCACGTTATGCGGCAGCGATATAACAAATGTTAGCAGCAAGTCAATTGATCTGAATTTATTATTAGGAACTCATACAGCTGGAGGCACTTGGAGTGATGATGATAATTCCGGAGGATTAGTTGATACTGCCACAGGTATTTTAAATGCCCAGAAAGTATATGAAAGCGGTATTTATCATTACACCTATACTATAAATGGAGTTGTGGGCTGTGTCACTAATACAGCTACGATTACGGTTACTATCGGTGGTTATGCAGGAGTGCCGGGACCAAGCAATTCTATCTGTAGTTCTGATCATGCTTATAGTTTATTTCAGGTTTTTCAGGGAACACCCGTTTTAGCTCCACAAAGTGGAGGAACCTGGCAAGCCCTGACTTTCCCAGGAGGATTAAATACGACAACTGGTGTTTTAAATGCTTCTGTACCTCCTCCTTATAATACATACTCTTATAAATACACAATTGACGCTATCGGCAGCTGTCCGGCAGTATCATCTCAAGTTTCAGTATCCATTTATCGTACTCCAGAACCAGGTACTCCCAGTAATTTAGAACTGTGTTCTAATCAGCTTGGCTCATATACAAATGTGAACCTATACAATCAATTAAGAGGAGAAGATACCGGCGGAACCTGGACTGAATTTGGTACATCAGAACTCAGCAACAGTACAGACTCTACAATTGACATTCAAAACATATACAATACAAAAGGACCAGGAGTATACAGTTTTACATATATAGTATCACCTCCTAAAGACGATCGTGTCTGCAGTAAACAGTCAGCCACAGTCGCTATAGCAATAGGGGAGCAGTTAGATTTTACTTCTGCGACATTAACCGTAAATCCCAATCCTGTCTGCGAAAACAATTTAGCAACTACAATCTATACAGGAATTTTGACACAAGGAGTCAAACCAATACCAAACGGGACTTATAGAGTCAATTATTCCATATCTGGTGTAGGTTCATTCAGTTCCATTCAAAGTTTTTCTAACGGCGTTTTAACTTTCCCGATTCCTACATCGTATTTTTCACAAGTTAGAAATTACACAATTGACATAACGAATGTTAATTTGACTACAAGTCCAGTATTTTGTTCCAGCATTGTTGGAACAATTCAAGATGTAGTACACGTTTATCCAAGTCCTAAAATCAATAGCGCTACCCTTACAATTCCGACAGTCTGCCAAGGTTCAGATGCTCTAGCTGCATTTTCTGGTACTTCTAACCTTACAGACGGGAGCTATGACATTATTTACAATTTGAGCGGAAGCAACAATCTAAATGGAATACCAGCAACAATGAATGTAATAGGCGGATTATCTACATTTACCATTCAATCTGCATATATACCAAAAGCCGGTACTACAGCAATTACAATTACCAGAATTACAAATTCTGCTACCGGCTGTCCTAATGCCTCAAACCTTAGAAAAGATTTTACAGTTAATCCGTCTTTAGATTTAAGCAATTTGGGAGTTACAGTAAAAGATGCCTGCGCAGCTCAGCCAACTGAAGTAACTTTAACTGGTTTAGGAATATTAACTGCTATCGATGTCGCTTATAACCTTACAGGAAGTAATACTACTGGTTCCAAAATTATTTCTTTAACAGCCGTCGCTGGTCAAGTTAAATTTTCAATTCCAGCTGCCGATATTCCTAATACAGGCTCAACATCTTTAAACATAACAAATGTTACTAATACTATAACAGGCTGTACATTTGCAATAAACAAGGGAACATCTTTTACTGTTAATCCGCTTCCAAATACACCTGCTGCTTCAGGCGGACCTTTCTGCAGCGCTGATAATGCAACTGTTGCCAATTTAACACCTCAAGGAAATCAATACCAATGGTTTGATTCTGCTGCAAGTACAACACCATTAGCACTGACGACGCCATTACGCACCGGAGATTATTTTGTAAAAGAAGTAAATCCAGTAACTCTTTGTGAATCTGCTTTAAAAAAAATCCAGGTAACTATTAATACAACTCCGCAAATTGACAGTGCCAGATTATCAATTGCTACAACCTGTCAGTCTTATACAGTAACTGTTTTATTAGGAGGTAGTTCAAACCTTGCCAATGGAGATTATAATGTCCTTTACAGTCTTAGCGGAGCCAATACAGGAACCAGAATAGCTGCTGTTCTTAGCGTAACCAGCGGTATCGGCCGATTTGATATTCTTCCAAATTTTGTTCCAAACGTAGGTACCACTACAGTTCAAGTAACCAATATAACCAATCCAAATACTGGATGTACAAATACTGCCAATCTAAGTAAATCCTTTATTACAAATCCATTACCAGATATCTCCAGCATGGTAACAGCTATTAAAGATATTTGTCAGGGACAGTCAACAAATGTTGAATTATCAGGATTAGGATCTTTAACAACAATCAATATCAATTATCGATTATTGGGAGCAAATATTGTCAGCTTAAAAACCATTTCATTGACTGTTGTAAACGGAAAAGTAAGTTTTATAATTCCTGCATCTGATATACCAAAAGCAGGATTAACGACTTTTAATCTGACAAACATCACTAATACTGTAACTGGCTGTCCTATATTTACAGATCAAAAAACTAATTTCACTGTAAATGGTCCTCCAGACACTTCCAGCATGACTGTAACCGTTAAAGACGGCTGTCCAAATCAGCCACTAAATGTTATTGTTTCCGGATTAGGAACTTTATCCAGCGTAAAATTTAGTTATAGCGTTACCGGTGCCAATACAATTAATACACAAACTGATGCACTTATAGTAATAGGAGGCAGTACCAATTTTACGATACTTGGCTCAGGGCTTCCTAATACAGGATCTAATTCATTAATTATGAACGACATAATTAATTTAATTACAACTTGTTCTGCAGTAATCCCCCCAGCCCCTAAAAGTTTTGCTATTCTGCCAATTCCAAGTAAACCAGCTGCAAATGATCAGGGATTTTGTAAAGAAAATGCAGCAACAGTTGCAAATTTAAAACCTAGCGGAACGCAGTATAAATGGTATAATTCTGCAAACAACACAACACCATTGCTGCCAAGCACACTTTTAATCAGCGGGAATTACTATTTGACAGAAGTTAATCTTACTACTGGATGTGAATCAAACGCAACTGTTGTTAATGTTGCTATAAACAGTGTACCAGTTCCAACATTAAAAACTGATGGTCAGAATTTTTGCGGAGCAGACAAACCGACAATTCAAAATTTGACTAATAATACTAGCTATACAGGAAATTTAACATGGTATGATGCACCTGTGAATGGGACAGCATACGACAATACTGTTTTATTAACTGAAGGAACGACATATTATGCCATTGATTACAATCCTAATACTAAGTGCGTTTCAGGGCCATTAGAAACAGCCATTATATTAACAGCCTGCAGTGTTACTCCAGACGGCTTAACAATTCCTGACGGTTTTTCCCCAAATGGTGATGGCATTAATGATACATTCAAAATATTAGATATAGAATATTTATTTCCGAATTTCAGTATAGAAATATTTAATAGGTATGGAAATATCATGTTCAAAGGCAATATAAACAAACCTGACTGGGATGGAAAAAATTCTAATTCAGGCTTTATAAGCGGTGATGCCGCTACAGGTGTATATTTTTATATTATCAATTATAATAAAGATAACTTTTCACCACGACAAGGACAGCTTTATTTGAACCGATAATTCTTATTTTACTACTAAACCAATTCCAATGAAAAAATTAATACTTTTTGTGTTTTTTTTCCTTTCTATACTAAAGGCAAGCGCTCAGCAAGAACCTCATTTTACACAGTATATGAGTAATATGAGTGTGATAAATCCTGCTTATGCAACAGATACGCCGGCAATACTAAATTTAGGAAGTCTTTATCGCTACCAATGGGCTGGAATTAAAGGCGCTCCAAAAACACTAACCTTATTTGCACATACTCCAATAAATGACAAAATCGAAACCGGCTTCTCATTAATTTCAGATGATATAGGTGATGGTGCAAAAAAAGAAACAAATTTTTTTGCTGATTTTGCCTATGTACTTCAGCTAAATGAAACCCACAAACTTTCCTTTGGACTAAAAGCCGGATTTACTGCAATAACTACAAATTTCAACGGCTTTCAGTTAAACAGCGGTGACGTAACTACTGATTTAGCATTTGCAGAAAACACAAACAAAACCATGCCAAATATTGGAGCAGGAGCATACTTCTTTGCTGATAATTATTATATCGGTATATCTGTTCCAAACATTCTTTCTGCCGAACACCAAGGATCATCCGGAGGTAAGATTAATTCCTTTGGAACTCATAAAGCTCATGGTTATTTAACTGGGGGTTATGTATTTGACATCAATGAAGAATTTAAACTAAAGCCGGCAGCTATGGCCATATTTGTTGAGGGAGCGCCTGTTTCTGTAGATTTAACAGCTAATGTATTGTATAATGAAAAATTTGAGCTTGGAGCAGCTTATCGGATTGGAGATGCTGTAAGTGCTCTAATGAGCATAAATGTATCTCCAAATTTTAGAATTGGTTATTCTTATGATTATACTATTTCTAACCTGAGCCAGTTTAATTCCGGATCACATGAAATAGTGCTTTTGTATAACTTGAATTTGTTGGGTAAAGGATATAATAAATCGCCTAGATTCTTCTAAAAAAACAAAGATGAAAAGAATATATATACTTTTAATTGTTTTTACGATCCAATTTGCACAAGCCCAGCAGGAGGATCTGCAGAGAGCAAATCGTCTGTTTAACAAAACGTATTACAGCGAAGCCATTCCTTTGTATGAAAAAATTAGTCTTAAAGATAAAAGTACTGCAGTAATTCAAAATCTGGGAGACTGTTATTATTACACTGGCCAATATGATAAAGCTCAGGCACAATATGCTCTTTTATTTCAAAACGGAAGCAACGAACTAAATGAAGACTTTTATTTTAGATATGCACAAACATTAAAAACCAGAGGAAAATACGATGAAGCCAATACTGTTCTAAGAAATTACTATCAGACTTCAAATAATAGTGCTGCAATCGAAAAATTAGACAAAGGAATTAAAAGTTTAAGTAATGTAACCGCAATTGGAGATAGATTTCAAATTGTAAATTTAGCTTTGAACACAGAAAATTCAGAATTTGGCGGAGTTGTTTTTAATGATAATTTAGTATTTGCCGCTGTTAAAAAGAAACCGAGTCTATTCGACAAAACCTATAAATGGAACAATGAAGGCTACCTGAATTTAGTAAGCATTCCATTGAAGAATATAAATAAAAAAGATTCTATTGTATCGTATTTTTCTAAAGAATTAAAATCACCAATGCACGAATCGAATGCCATTTTTACAAAAGACGGTAAAACAATGTATTTTACCCGAAATAATTATAATAACGGAAAAATAGGAAAAAACGCAGAAAAAATATCTAATATTCAAATTTTCAGAGCAGAATTAATTAATGGAGAATGGACAAATGTTGTATCATTACCATTTAACAGTCCGGAATATTCGGTAGAGCATCCTGCTTTAAGTCCTGATGAAAAAACATTATATTTTGCATCTGATATGCCGGGAACATTAGGATCCTTCGATATTTTCAGTGTTTCTGTAGATGGTTTAACATACGGTGTTCCAACTAATTTAGGAGAAAATATAAATACATCAAAAAGAGAACAGTTTCCATTTGTTTCAAAAGACAGCCAGCTGTATTTCTCTTCGAATGGACTGGAAGGTTATGGCGCTTTAGATATTTTTGTATCAGATATTCATAATAATACCTATTCGAAAGCTTCAAATGTCGGGCTGCCTGTAAATTCTGGTTATGATGATTTTGCCTATTATATTGATTCAGATACCAAAGAAGGTTATTTTTCATCTGACAGACCTGAAGGAAAAGGAAAAGATGATATTTATTCCATAAAAGAAACCAAAGAACTGCTTATTGAAGACTGTAAGCAGTATATCAGCGGTATAATAACGGATATTGATTCGCATCTTGCCTTAGAAAATGCAAAAGTTATACTGATAAACAGTGACGATCAGGAAATTAATAAATTTATAACTGCAGCAGATGGAAAATTTAATTTTTCTATAGCATGTGAATCTCAGTATTCTGTATTTGTAACCAAAGAAAATTATACCGAAAATTCAAAGTCATTGACTATTTCTAAAGACAGAAACAAAACTAATGATGCCTCTATGGAAATCAAGTCTCAGGAAATAATCAAAAAAGAAGAAGAACTGGCCGCTCAGCAATTAAAAGCTGCCGAATTAGCGGCACTCGAGCAAAAAAGAAAAGACGATGCTATAGCTTTACAGCAGCAAAAAATAATCGATGCTAATGCTGCAGAATCCAAAAGGCTGGCAGAAATAGCTGCACTTGAACAGTTGAAAAAAGACAAACTAGAAGCAGACAAAAAACAAAAAGAATTAGCTGAAGCTAAGAAAAAAGAAAAAACTGCAGCTATAGTTGCGGCAGAGAAAGATGTTGTTAAAGATAAAGACAGGCTGATCATCAAAACAGAACCTATTTATTTTGATTACAACATGTGGTACATCCGAAAAGAATCCAAAAAAATTCTAAATCGTGTTGTCGAATTAATGAAAAAATACCCTGAAATGGTTGTGGAAATTGGTTCTCATACTGATAATCGCGGCGCGGCGAAATTCAACCTGAATCTTTCTCAAAATAGAGCCGATGCAACAAGGGATTATATTTTGGAACAGGGAATTTCTAAAAATAGAATTCATGCCAAAGGCTACGGTGAATCTGTTCCAATTGTAAAATGTATTCCAGAAGATTCTTGTGATGAAGAACAGCACGAGTTAAACAGGAGAAGTGAATTTGTAATCAAGAATCTATAAAAAAACACATTGATTCATAAACAAAGAAATCCTAATTCGTTTGAATTAGGATTTCTTTTATCTGTTAACTAGCAGATCGCGAAATAGAAATACATAAAAAAAATAATTATTTCATTGCAAGTAATTTTGTTTCTTCAGGAGTATAATAATCTACAATAGTGTAGGTACTTATTTTTACAATCGCCATTTCATCTAAAATATCTACAAGATTTTTAAAGCTACAGTTTTTTGTTGGTTTTATAATAACAATGGCTCCTCTGTCTGGTCTTCCCATTTTAGCAGAATAATCAAGTATTGCAGCCTGTTTAGTTATTAATTCTTTACGAATTCCATTGATACCATATTTAAACTCTTTAGGAGCTTCATTTGAATAGCCTAAAATTCCTGAATAGGTTACAATTCTATTATTTTTATCAAGTAAAACTGTTATTATCCGATCATCAGTTCCCATTCCACAACTAATAACTCCATCCCAGATTGGATCTTTTTCAGGCAAAGTTAAATCCATAATTTTTGGCTTAGATAATTCACCGACAAGCATAAAAAATATAATCAGCAGAAAAGAAACACTAACCATGGCTGTTAAATCTACTCTTGTACTTAATTTTTTACTTCTAATTTTTCTTCTGATTTCCATAATCTGATGTTTTTTAGAATGAGTAAATTATTCAAATTTCCTTAGTTTAAATTTAATACTTTTTTTGTTAATTAATTCAGATAACGATAACAAATTAAAACTAAGGAATAAAAAAAACTCCCAAATTCTTATATTCTAAGAATTGGGAGTTTATATTTTTAACTGTAAAAATTTATCTCAAACTAGCTCCAAGCTCAGTTTCAAAATTTTTCTGCAGTTTATTCATAATTTTATCAATCTGAGCATCTTCAAGTGTTTTGGTAGTATCTTGAATGGTAAAACTCAATGCATATGATTTTTTGCCTTCAGGTAAATTCTGGCCTTCGTATACATCAAATAAATTAATATTTTTCAATAACGATTTTTCAGTTTGTCTGGCAATTGTATAAATTGTGTCATAAGTTACTTCTTGATCTACCAAGAGAGCCAAATCTCTGCGTACTTCAGGATACTTTGGTATTTCAGTATATTTAATTTTGCTGGACATGGCTTTCAAAACATTTGCCCAATTAAAATCAGCATATAAAACTTGCTGTTTTATTCCAAAATGTTTTAAAACTGATTTCTTTACAACTCCAAATTCAACTAAAGACAAACTTCCTTGCCCAAAAGCAATTCCTTCAGAAAACACATCTGAAGAAACAGCCGTACTTTTTGCATTAGCAATTCCTAATCTCGAAAGTATGGCTTCAACATATCCTTTAAACAAAAAGAAATCAGACGGTTTTTGAGCATTTGTCCAACTTTCTTGGTTTCTGTTTCCTGTCTGAAACAATGTCAGATGCTTAATTTCCTCGTATCCAGCAAGGAATTTATGATATGTTTTTCCAAACTCAAATAATTTTAAATCTGAATTCTTACGATTGATATTGTAGGATATAGCTTCCAAACCAGAGAATAACATCGACTGGCGCATTGTTGCCAAATCACTGCTCAACGGATTTAACATCGTTACATTATAATCCTCTTTTAAAGTCTCTGAAAGCTGCACATAGGAAGCTGTGGTCAAGGAATTGGCCATCATTTCATTAAATCCTTGAGAATTCAATTGACCCGCAACAGTATTTTGTACTTTATAATCCTCATTTCTTGGCGAATTAGAAACTGTAGCGTTTAATTTTTTAGAGAATACAATGTTATTATATCCATAAACTCTCAGAATTTCCTCGATTACATCAATTTCTCTCTGCACATCAACACGATAAGCAGGAATTGTTAATCCCAAACCAGCATCGGAAACACTATTGACTTTAATTTCCAAAGAAGCCAAAATCTGCTTGATAGTATCTTTTGGCAGTTCCTGACCGATAATTCTGGAAACATTCTGGAAATTCAAAAACACAGGAAAATCTTCAATTTTCTTTTGATAAATATCTACAACATCAGATGTGATTTCTCCTCCAGCAACTTCTTGTATCAATAAAGCAGCTCTTTTTAAAGCATATTCAGTAATTGTAGGATCAATTCCTCTTTCAAATCTAAAAGAAGCATCAGTATTCAATTGATGTCTTTTGGCCGATTTACGGATGCTTACCGGATTGAAATAAGCACTTTCCAAGAAAATAGAAGTCGTTACCTCCGTAACACCCGATTTTTTTCCTCCAAAAACACCAGCAATACACAAAGGTCCTTTTTCGTCACAAATCATTAAATCTTCTTCGTTTAAAGTTCTTTCAATATCATCCAATGTAACGAACTTAGTTCCGGCTGGAAGTGTCTGCACCAAAATCTTTCCATTAATCTTAGCCGCATCAAAAGCGTGCAGAGGCTGTCCTAAATCATGCAATACATAATTGGTTACGTCTACAATATTATTTTTTGGATTAATTCCAATTGCCTTCAGTCTGTTTTTAAGCCATTCTGGAGATTCTTTTACAGTAAGTCCTGAAATAGTAACACCGCAATATCTTGGCGCAAGCTGAATATCTTTTACATCAACATCTATTTTCAAAGTTCTTTTATCCACTCTAAAATTACTAACAGCCGGAGTAATCAATTCAACATTAATTCCTGTCTGAATTAAACCAGCTCTCAAATCACGTGCTGTACCTAAATGACTCATAGCATCAGCACGGTTTGGCGTTAAGCCAATTTCAAAAACTTCATCATTTTCTATTTTAAAAACAGTAGAAGCTAATGTTCCTGCAGGAATTGATTCATCTAATACCATAATTCCGTCATGACCTTCACCTAAACCTAATTCATCTTCGGCACAAATCATCCCATGGCTTTCCTGTCCTCGAATTTTTCCTTTTTTTATAGTAAATGGATTTCCTTCTTTATCATACAAAACGGTTCCAATGGTCGCTACCGGCACTTTTTGTCCAGCACTGACATTACTAGCACCGCACACAATCTGTAATGGAATACCGTCTCCAAGATCAACAGTAGTAATTTTTAAACGATCGGCATCTGGGTGCGGTACACAAGTTAATACATACCCAACAACAATACCTTCTAATCCTCCTTTAACGGATTGGTATTTCTCAACAATTTCGACTTCAAGCCCCAAATCAGTAAGTAATGCTGATGTTTCCTCGGATTTCCAATCTATTTTAATGAACTGTTTTAACCAGTTATAAGATATTTTCATTTGTAGCTGTTTATTATTTTTATCGGTCAAATGTAATTCGCAAAATCGTCATTGGCACTTGGAACCAATTTAAGTCATGCACATTTCATTCTACGGTTTTTTCAAGAATGCAAATATAATCAATGTTTCTTGAGGGTCAAAGTCAGTAAGCCTCAAAAATTAATTCAAATTCAATAAAATTTAAGACTTTCTAAATTAACTCTTCAATGTGTTTTTTGATGTTCTCTGCAATTTTTTTCGTAGGTAAGTCATTATCATCATAACCAAAAGGCTCTTCAATTTCTTCAGAAATTATTTCGATACTTGCCAATACATAAAAAATAAAAGAAACCACAGGAATCACATAATATCCCAATGTAAATGCATAAGCGTAAGGCAGGGTCAAAACAAACAGAAAAATAAATTTCTTGATAAATGTACTGTAAGAATAGGGAATTGGGGTGTTTTTTATTCTCTCGCAAGCACCGCAAATATCAGTAAACGACTGAATTTCGCTGTTAAGAATAATCAATTGATCACCCGAAATTTTGTGGGTAACATACAAATCGTTTATTTTTTGGAAAAGCATTTTAGCGATTTGATTGGGTCTGTGTTTGTGGTGATCAAGAGCCAGATCAACATGTTCAAACAATTGCATACTCGTTTCTTCGTCTTTCAAATGCTTATTCAGCATCGAAGCATAACTTGGAATCAGTTTCCTGAAATAAGCCAAATCCTTTTCATCTTTCAGAATCACTGAAAGTTTTATCGCTAAATTTCGGCTGTTATTGACTAAAGCTCCCCATAATTTTCGGCCTTCCCACCAGCGGTCATAAGCCGAATTGACACGATAAGCCAATAATAAGGAAATCACAAATCCTAAACTGGTGTGTATTACAAAAAGGTTTTTTACATGGCTGGTTTCATCAAGTTTGAAATATTCAATCTCCAAATAAACAACTGCGCCACAATAGCCTGCAATTAAAAATAGTATTGGCAATAACTCCCTAAAGGAATCTGATCTATGAAAACGAAAAATATAAGCGAACCAAACTTTGGGATTATAGGATATCATTCTGACTTTTTATGCCAAAAATAATTAAAAATTAAGATTTCCTGCTAATTCACGCAATGTTATTTCAGATAATTTTGCCTGAAACTGGGCACTGCTCAAACGTATTCTGGAATTAATAAAATTTAATTGTGCAGCCCTAAACTCAACAGAAGTAATAGTTCCTATTCGGAATTTTTCGGCAGTTATTTCAATATTCTGCTTTGCAATGGCAGTATTGCTTTCTTCCAAATCGATTAAATCCAGATTGGTCAAATACACTTGATATGCGACAGCCAAATTACTTCTCAATTGAATCAGCTGCTGATCTATTGCCAGTTTTGAATTGTCAATCTGCATTTTAGCAATTTTTTCATTTCGGTTTTGGGCATCGCCGTCAAACAGATTTAAAGAAGCAGAAAAACCATAATTCAAACCGTGTGCAGAAGATTGAGAGGTAAAACCAAGACTCGAATGCGAATCACTGAAATTGTAACCCGTATTTAATTTAATAGTAGGGTAGCGGTCTCCTTTGATTTGTTTTAATTCTAATTCGGCTACTTTTTTATTGATTATCTGCATCTCCAATTCAGGATTTTGCTTTTCAGCCAATGCCATTAAATCGGCCAGCTGTAATTTTCTGTCTACATTAATTTTATTTGAAACTATAAAATCTGTTTTCAGATCCCGAGCCAAAATCTGATTCAAAAGAGTTTTTGCATTAGCATAAGCCTGTTTTTCTTTTACCAGATTTCCAAGGTCTGTATTTAAATCAACCTGAGCATTTAAAACATCAAGTTTAGAATTTTTTCCAATAGTGTATCGGTTTTTTGTAAATTCAAGTCTTTTTTGAGAAATAACAATAGTTGAATCCAAATCGGATAATTTCTGCTGTTCCTGAATCAAATCATAATACACAGAATTTACACTGCTGATTTTGTTGACAATAGTCCACTTTAACTGTGCATCACTGAGGTTTTGCAATTCTTTTAACTGATCATATCTGGCAAACATCCGCATTCCGTCAAAAATCGTCCAATTCAAGGAAACACCATAATTCAAACTATTATTCTTAGCATTATCCAGCGAGGTAGTAGTACCGTCCTGACGGGTTTGAGAAGAATTTTTAACACTGTTATCGTCCACAACAGAAGCTGTCGCACTAGGCAGCATCCCGGCGTTTCCAATAGCGAAATTGGTTTCATTAATTTTCAGATTGTTTTTAGCAATTTTAATTTCAAAATTATTTTCTAAAGCAATTTTTATCGCATCTTCAAGAGTCAGTACTTGCTGCGCACTCGTTTTTGCAATGCAAAACAAAAATAAAACCAGACTTTTTACTATATTTTTAGTTTTCATATTTTCAATCATTTGTCGTCAATTCTTTTCAGAACAATTCACAACTTTAACTTTTGTTCAAAATTTAAGATCTACGATTTGCTTTCTCTTTCATATTCTTCGATATGATCAAATTCTGGGTAATGTTTTCTGGCCTTGGACCACATCAGATAAATTGCAGGAATTACAAAAAGAGTCAATACCAAAGAGAAAATGGTTCCACCCACAATGACAACTCCCATTCCAATTCTGCTAGTAGAAGCTGCTCCTAATGACATTGCAATTGGTAATGCTCCTAAAGCAATAGCTAAGCTAGTCATTAAAATGGGACGCAGACGTGCTTCCGAAGCTTCTAAAATGGCTTCTAATTTTGGTTTTCCCTGTTCTCGTAACTGATTAGCAAACTCGACTATCAAAATTCCATTTTTGGTTACCAGTCCAATAAGCATTACCGTTCCAATCTGACTGAAAATATTCCAAGTCTGATTGAACAGCCAAAGAGAAAATAAAGCTCCTGCAACCGCCATTGGTACAGTCAAAATAATAATGAACGGATCTATAAAACTTTCAAATTGTGCTGCAAGAATCAAGAAAATCAATAATAATGCAAGTCCAAAAGCGAAAGAAGTATTCGAACTGCTCTCAACAAAGTCACGTGATTCTCCGCCTAAATCTGTGGTAAATGAATCGTCAAGCACTTTGGCTTTAATTTCGTTCATCACATCAATTCCGTCACTTATACTTTTTCCTGGAGCCAAACCAGCTGAAACCGTTGCCGACATGTACCTATTATTATGATACAGCTGCGGAGGATTGCTCTGTTCTTCAATAGTAACGACATTGTCCATCTGAATCAGTTCGCCTTTGTTATTTTTTACAAACATTGACGTTAAATCCAATGGTTTTGAACGGTCTTTTTGATCAAATTGTCCTATGACTTGGTATTGTTTTCCGTTTTTAATAAAATAACCAAAACGCTGACCGCTTAACGAAAGCTGCAGTGTCTGAGCAATATCCATAATAGAAATCCCAAGACTTTCTGCTTTTGCACGGTCAATACTTACATTTATTTCAGGTTTATTAAATTTTAAATTTACATCGGTAACAGAAAACACATCACTTTTGCCAACTTCGTCCATAAACAATGGAATTTTTTGGCGAAGTTTCTCAAAATTTGGAGCTTGAATAATATACTGAATAGGCAAGCCGCCACGTCTGTTTACCGCAATTGTAGCCTGCTGAAGGACTGAGGTTTTTGCATTGGGATATTTTTTTGTCCATTTTGACAGTTCATCAGCAATATCTTTTTGAGATTTTTTTCTTTCGTCAGGTCCTGATAATGAAAGCCTCACAAAACCGCTATTCGTTGCAGAAGCACCAAATCCAGGAGCAGTTATGACCAAACTTACTTTTTTCTCCGGAATCGAATCATCAACTAATTTTGATATTTCCTGCATGAAGCGATCCGTATATTCATAAGAAGAACCTTCAGGAGTCGTCATACGCATTGTTACCGAACTGCGATCGTCATAAGGTGCGGTTTCTTTTGGAAGAATGGTAAAAAACAAATAAATCAGCCCAAAACAAACAATCAGAATTGGGAAACTAATCCATTTTTTATTCATGAAACTTTTTAAAGATTCAGCATAACCACTATTTAGCTTTTCAAAAAACGGCTCCGTTTTAATATAAAATTTTGATTTTTTCTGTTCACCGCCTTTCATCAGATAGGCATTCAGCATTGGTGTTAAAGTCAAAGACACAAAAGCCGAAATTAATACTGCCGCTCCAATTACCACACCAAACTCCCGAAAGAGACGGCCGACAAAACCTTCTAAAAAGATTACAGGTAAAAATACCGCAGCTAAAGTCACCGAAATCGAAATTACAGCATAAAAAATTTCATTTGAGCCTTTGATAGCGGCTTCAATTGGCGACATTCCTTCTTCAACTTTTTTGAAAATATTTTCGGTAACAACGATACCATCATCAACAACCAAACCAGTTGCCAGAACAATAGCCAAAAGCGTTAATACATTTATCGAAAATCCAAAAAGCCACATAATGAAAAAAGTAGCAATTAACGAAACCGGAATATCTATTAAAGGCCTGAATGCAATTGCCCAGTCTCTAAAAAATAAATAAATAATAATGATTACTAAAAGAATTGAAATACCTAAAGTTTCTGCCACTTCAAGTACCGACTTTTTTACGAAAATAGTATTATCCAAAGCAATATTAAGTTTGATATCTTTGGGTAAATCCTTTTTTAAAGCAGTATATTTTTTGTAAAACTCTTTGGAAATATCCAAATAATTGGCACCTGGCATAGGAACAATGGCTAAACCAATTAAGGGCAGACCCGATTGAGTAAGCTGTGTCTCAATATTTTCTGGTCCTAATGAAGCATTTCCAACATCACTGAAACGAACAATTTTATCACCATCGGTACGAATAATGATATTGTTAAATTCCTCGGGGTTTGATAAATTACCAATTGTTTTTACAGTAAGCTCAGTATTATTTCCTGTCAATTTCCCAGAAGGCAATTCAACATTTTGGGCATTCAAAGCAGCGCGGACTTCGGCAACTGTACAGCCGTAAGATGCTAATTTTGAAGGATCAATCCATAAACGCATCGCATAACGTTTTTGCCCCCAAATTTGAACACCGCTCACTCCTGGAATCGTTTCTAAACGCTGTGAAATAACATTTTCGGCATAATCACTTAGTTCTAATGAACTTCTGGTATCACTTTGAACCGTCATCGAAATAATAGATTCACTATCTGCATCAGCCTTTGACACTACTGGCGGGGCATCTATGTCTTGAGGCAGACTTCTGACAGCTTGTGAAACTTTGTCACGAACGTCATTTGCAGCACTTTCAAGATCTTTATCCAAATTAAACTCGATTGTAATATTACTGCTTCCCTGATTACTTGAAGAAGTTATATTCCGAATTCCGTCAATAGCATTTACTGCTTTTTCAAGAGGCTCAGTAATTTGAGATTCTATGATATCAGAATTAGCTCCGGTATAGTTTGTCCTAATGGAAACTTGTGCCGGATCAATTGATGGAAATTCACGAACACCCAAAAAGCTGTACCCAATAAAACCGAATAATATAATAAGAAGATTTAGTACTATAGTTAAAACTGGTCTTCTTATACTTGTAGTTGATAAACTCATCTCTTTTTAATTATAAATTATGAGTTATGAATTATGAGTTATGAATTATAGTAATGATTGAAAAACTTATAATTCATAACTCATAACTTATAACTTACTTTACTGTAACTTTTATTGGAGCATCATTTTTAAGAGACATAACTCCGCTGGTAATTAAAGTATCCCCAGCCTTCAAACCTGAAAGAATTAAAATAGAGGCATCAGTCCTAGTAGTTGCTTCAACCATTACTTCTTTGGCTTTGCCCATATCAGAGATAAAGACTTTTTTACCTTCCTGAACTGGAACAATCGCTTCCGAAGGGACGACAATAGCATCTTTAATAATAGCTAACGGTAATTTTATATCAGCAAAAGTTCCTGGGAAAAGACCGCCGTCTATATTATCTGCAATGGCACGAACTTGTAAGGTGCGCGTAGCTACTTCAACTTCTGGTTCTATTGCGTATATTTTTGCAGTATATTTTTTTGCAGATCCTGAAACACTAAAATCTATAGTAGATCCTGATTTTATTTGGGAAGCATATTTTTCTGGGATAGAAAATGTAATTTTCAATTTTCCGGTATTTACCAATTTTGCGACTAAAATTGCTGGAGTAATATAAGTTCCCGGCGAAATAGAACGTAATCCTATTTTTCCTGAAAACGGAGCCTTAACAGCCGTTTTTGAAATTTGAGCTCTTATTAACTGCGTTTGGGCTTGAGCTGATTTATAATCGGCTCTTGAAATATCGTATTCTTCTTGACTGATGGCTTCTTTTTCGAGCAGTAATTTAGCTCTTCTGGCATTTTCAGCAGCTAAGCCTTCTTTGGTTACCGCTTGCTGCAGCTGTGCTTTTAATTCAATATCATTTACTTTGAATAAAACCTGTCCTTTATTTACGACAGAACCCTCATTGAAGTAAATGGCTTCTACAATTCCTGAAACTTCACTATGAATTTCGACCTGTTCATTAGCCTCAATAGAGCCTGATAAAGATAAATTATTATCAAAAGTAGCCGTTTTTACTACTTGCCCGATTACTATTATTGGAGAATCTTTACCGTTTTTATTTTTAGGTTCTTCATTTTTACTTTTATTTGAGATAATCCTATATGCTATAAAACTGCCAAATAGGATAATTAATAAGGCGTAAACAAGGTTTTTAATTTTCATTTTATAATTTTAAAAGTAATTTAATATATCTTTAGCAAAGGCAAAACAAATTTAGGCTTTAGAATTGTTAAAAGTGGAATTGTTAATTATTATTTAACGTTTGTACATACAAGTATTAAAATTTAGCCAAAAAGTTTCATCAAAAGAATTAGACTAAAGAAATATGATAAGGTTTAATTGAGTTTTTAAAACCATTAAACACCTTGAAATCAAACATCTGACTATCTAACAAACAACTTTTTTTATTTCATAAAAAATGCTCTCAACTTAGCCGATAGAAATATTCTGCACATTCTATTCTATATTGGGTCACAGATAAAACAAATTGAACAGATTAACACAGATTTATAAAAAACTTTGTTTGTTTACTTTCTATTGGTGTCTCAGTAACTTAGTATCTCAGAAACTTAACAACTTAACTAATGTAATTCCAAATATTCTTCTTTTTGGTCAATTCAATAAAAACAGCTTTCAAGATAGCGTTTTCAGGTTTTTGCAAAGGAGCGTCATCCTTAAGGATTTTTATTGCATAGTTTCGTGCCAAAAGCAAAATCTCTTTGTCTTTCACAATATCAGCAATTTGAAGATTAAGTACACCGCTTTGCTGAGTTCCCATCAAATCACCAGGACCGCGGAGTTTGAGATCCACTTCGGCAATTTCAAAACCGTCATTAGTATTAACCATTGTTTCCATACGAGTTTTACTGTCGCTGGATAATTTGAACGATGTCATCAAAATGCAATAACTCTGATCGGCACCACGACCGACACGCCCGCGCAGCTGATGCAATTGCGATAATCCGAAACGTTCGGCACTCTCAATAATCATCACGCTTGCATTCGGTACATTTACACCGACTTCTATAACCGTTGTAGCAACCATAATATTGGTTTTTCCTTCAGAAAAGCGTTTCATTTCTTCGTCTTTGTCGGCAGCTTTCATTTTTCCGTGAAGAATCGAGACAGAATACTGAGGCAGCGGAAAATCACGAGCAATACTTTCATAACCATCCATCAAATCCTTATAATCCATTTTTTCGGACTCTTGAATCAGCGGATAAACGATGTATATTTGACGTCCTTTGGCAATTTCATCCCGAATAAATTTCCAGACTTTCAATCGATTAGAATCAAAACGATGTACGGTCTGAATAGGTTTTCTACCTGGAGGCAGTTCGTCTATAACTGAAATATCCAAATCACCATATAAACTCATCGCCAGAGTTCGCGGAATAGGGGTGGCTGTCATTACCAAAATATGAGGCGGTATTGTATTTTTCTTCCACAGCTTGGATCGCTGTTCTACACCAAAACGATGTTGTTCGTCAATTACTGCCAAACCCAAATTTTGGAATTTTACTTTGTCTTCCAATAAGGCGTGCGTGCCGATAAGTATCTGCAAAGTTCCGTTTTCTAGTTCTTCGTGGATAATACGTCTTGCTGCAATTTTGGTAGAACCAGTAAGTATCTTTATATTAATATTTAACGATTTTGCTAATTCAGACAAACCTATAAAATGCTGATTGGCCAATATCTCAGTTGGAGCCATCAAGCAGGCCTGAAAACTGTTATCCATTGCCAGCAGCATACTCATAAAGGCAACAATAGTTTTTCCAGAACCCACATCTCCCTGCAGCAATCGGTTCATTTGAGCATTGCTGCCCATGTCGGTACGGATTTCTTTTATTACCCTTTTTTGTGCGTTTGTCAATTCGAAAGGAAGATGATTTTGATAAAATTCATTAAAAAATTCACCCACTTTCGAAAAAGGATGCCCTTTTATTTTATGCTTCTGAATTAGATTCTTCGTTATCAGCTGCAGCTGAATAAAGAACAGTTCTTCAAATTTTAAACGGAATTGAGCTTTCGCCAAAATCGCAGCACTTTTTGGAAAATGGATATTGAATAAAGCCGCATTTTTAGGAATCAGCTTTAATTCATTTGTCAGATAAGAAGGTAAAGTTTCGCTGAATAATGCCTGTGTTTCCATAAACAGCTGCTGCATCATTTTATTTACCACCCGATTTGTAATTCCTCGGTTCGCCAGTGTTTCAGTCGATGGATAAACGGGCTGCATAGCCGAACGGAGACTTTTTTGGTGTTCGCTTAATAGTTCAATTTCGGGATGCGCCATGCTGTAATTACTGCCGTATTGGGAGCATTTTCCAAAAATAACACAGACTTCATTGAGCTTTAAACTTTCTTTAATCCATTTCTGCCCCTGAAACCAATTGAGTTCCATTTGCCCAGTATCATCCACGAATGTGGCAACCAATCGCTTTTGGTTTTTACCAAATTCGACTGTTTTAATATTAATGATTTTACCAATAATCTGCACTTCGGCAATATTATTCTGCAGTTCATTAATCTTATAATAACGAGTTCGGTCAATATATCTATTCGGAAAAAAATTTACCAAATCCCCATATTTGAATATCCCCAATTCCTTGCGCAGCAATGCGCCCCGAGTGGGGCCAACACCTTTGAGGTATTCTATGGGAGTTTCTAAGAGATTATTGGACATTTGATTTTAGATTGCAGATTTTAGATTTTTAGAAAATAGAGTAAAGAATATAGAAAATAGATTTTCCGAATTTGAATTTCATGTTTTTAGGTCTATTTTCTTTATTCTATTTTCTTTTCTCTTTTTAAGAAAGCGAAGATAGCTGTTTGTTTGTAAATTTGAAAATGGGTTTGTTTAGGAAATTGTACTATAAAATTATAGCTTTGAAAAAAATAATAAAATGACAACCCATCTCGCACTCCTTCGTGGCATCAACGTATCAGGCCATAACCTGATAAAAATGGACGCTCTGAAAACAGCTTTGGAAAACATTGGTTTTCAAAATGTACAGACTTATATTCAATCCGGAAATGTTTTTGTGGATACCGATGAAGAAAACGGAGCAGCTGTCGGTTTCAAAATCAAGCAGGAAATTTTCAAAACTTTTGGACATGAAGTACCTGTAGTAGTGATTAGTAAAACAGATTTAGAAAACTGTTTTAAAAACAATCGTTTCCTGACAGAAAAAGAGGCAGATATAAAAAAACTCTACGTCGCTTTTGTTTCCATTGCTCTGCGAAACGACCATATAAATGACTTAAAGATGAGTCAGGTAAAACCGGATGAAGCGCACATAGATGAAAGCAGAATCTACATTAAATACGCCGTAGGTGCTGGAAAAACCAGATTCGACCAAAAATACATCGAAAAAAAACTAAATGTAACCGCTACAATAAGAAATTGGAATACTGTCACACAATTGCTTAAACTGTATGAGGAAAGATAAATTTATCTTTTTAAAAAAAAAATTGCAATCGAACGCAACTATTTATAAAAAAGTAAATCTATTAAGTAACGCAAAAAAACAAAAAAAATGAAACAGTTTATAATCGCAGTTACTTTGTTTTTCTTTTTTACTTCATGTTCAAAAGATAATGATGAAAACACAAATACAGCTGATAGTTATCTTGGTAAATGGACATTGATAAAAATGTCTGGTACTGTGTTTAATTCCGAAACTACCGGAAATGCAATGGAATACCAAGAATTCTATGTATTTAGCGATAACGGTACATTTACCAAAATTAGAAATAAAAATACTGTTCAGACAACGGCAGCAGGAACATATATTGTTAAAAATATTCAAGAAGGAACGTATTTAGAATTAACATATTCAGCTTCCAGCGAAATTATCGGAAGCTGTTATGGCAATTTAAAAGAAGAACTTCATTTTTCTGATAAAAATACTCTGTCAAGTACATGGAGAATATGCGATGGCCCTGGATTAGATTATCAAAAGATTATAATATACTAATTAATACTTATATCAGCATTTTGTTTATAATTTGAACATTTGGTTAATTTTCAATTATGAAACACTCGAAAAGAGAACTCTAAAGTTTATTGACTTTATTGTTCTCTTTTTTTCATGTCTTTTTCTAATAAATTCTATTTTGATTTGATATATTTAAACCAAATCACAATACCAAAATCCGTAATCAAAAGCGTCCGATGCTGAAGTATCACAAGCAGTATCGGAGGAATCTTCTTCTTTTGGCTTTTCATATTTGCGGTAAACTACTTCGCCAACTTCAAATTCGATCGGTTTACTGAAAATTGGTCCATCAAAAGTAAAAGTATGAAATTCCCCGTTTTCACCGCAAACATCAACATTTTCGGGTAAATCATTAATAAAATCCTGATCAATTACACGGCCTACAAAACTTTTGTCCAAAAATCGTTCGTTAACACAAACCACAATCGTTTTGAATCCCAATGCAATAAATTCCTGAATTAAATCTGAAGTTGGAATTTTCCAAAGCGGGAACACACCTTTAAAACCTATTTCGGCTAATTTATCTTCTCTGTATTTACGCAGATCTTCCAGAAAAATATCTCCAAAAATAGAGTGAGTAACACCTTGTCCTTTCAATTTAGAAAGAGTTGTCTCCATTACTGCTTCGTATACTTCCATCGTTGGCATTTCTGGAATCAGCATAATTTCGAGCGGTAATCCAATGCTCTCAGCTTGTAATTTCAGTAATTCAACCCGAACGCCATGCATCGAAATACGCTGAAACTGCTGATTGACACTGGTTAATAAACAACTGATTTCGTATTGATCAGTTTGCAGTGTTTTGTATAATGCTAAAGCAGAATCTTTTCCGCTGCTCCAATTAAATAGGGCTTTCTTTTTCAATGTTCTTGTATTGGTTTATTTCGGAAGTAAACTTACAACTTATGTCCGATTTGTTTCTTAAACCTTTGTAACTTTGGATAACTTAAGCATCAAATTTATTTTAATGAAATACCTTTTCCTGTTTTTATCTGCATTTGCATTCGCACAGCAAACCAAATCGGTAGATTTTAAAACCGCTGATGGCAGCATTTCCATTAATCCAGACAGTAAAAGTATTTCTGGTACTATAACCTATACATTTGAAGTATTAAAGCCTATTGATACCATCAAAATTGATGCGCAGAACATGACTTTTTCGGGAGTAGAACTGAATCATCATAGCATTACATTTACAACTAACGGAAAAGAACTGCTCTTGATTTACCCGTTCCAAAGAGGGAAAAATTTCGTTCAGTTTTCATACGATGCAAAACCAAAGCAAACGATGTATTTTACAGGTTCCGAAGCAACAGATAATTTACAGATTTGGACGCAGGGACAAGGAAAATATACCAGTCATTGGTTTCCGAGTTTTGATGATGTCAATGAAAAAGTAATTTTTAATATGGAAATTGCTTTTGAATCAAAATATCAAGTTGTGTCGAATGGTATTTTAAAAAGCATCCAAACAGCTAATAATAGTACACATTGGAAATACCAAATGCAAAAACCAATGAGTTCTTATTTACTAATGCTAGCCATTGGTAAATATGAAAAAAACACACTGAAAGCAAAATCTGGAATTCCATTAGAATTGTATCTTGATCCAAAAGACATAAGCAGACAAGAACCAACCTACCGCTATTCCAAAGAAATATTTGACTTTCTGGAAAACGAAATAGGAGTAAAGTATCCTTGGAAAATCTATCGCCAAATTCCGGTTTCAGAGTTTCTGTATGCTGGCATGGAAAATACGAGTTCAACATTATTTGCAACCCGATACGTAGTTGACAGCATTGGTTTTGAAGACCGAAGTTATACTAATGTCAATGCGCATGAACTCGCACATCAATGGTTTGGTGATTTAGTTACTGCCAAAAGCGGAAAAGATCATTGGCTACAGGAAGGATTTGCAACCTATTATGCTTTATTGGCAGAACGATCAATCTATGGAGATGATTATTTTTATTCCAAGTTATATGAGTCATCACTACAATTAAAACAAGCCTCCAAAACCGATACCATTCCGGTGCTGAATCCTAAAGCGAGTTCGTTGTCTTTTTACCAAAAAGGAGCTTGGGCACTGCATGTTTTACGCGAAGCAATAGGCGAGAAAGCTTTTAAAAAAGCAGTAAAGAATTATATTCTGAAATATTCCTGTCAAAACGTGACAACTCAAGATTTCTTTAATGAAATCAAAAAAGTATCAAACTATGATTTGATAAATTTTAGCAAAGTATGGCTGGAATCATCTGATTTCAACAGTACCATTGCTAATGAGTTATTAGCAAAAAATAACGCGATGAAAATTGTGCTGGAAGTAAACAAACTTAGAAGCAAACCAATCATAGAAAAGTATGATTTCTTCGAAAAAACATTAAAATCTGATGTGTACCACAGTGTGAAAGAAGCAATTGTCGGGCAGCTTTTCAAAGAGAAGTTTGAAGATAAAAAACAGTTATTACGATTGGCGCTGCAAACCCAAAACATACAAATAAGACAGGCGGTGGCAAGTACACTTCAAAAAATACCAGAAGAGTTCAGAACTGATTATGAAACATTGCTTGATGACAAATCCTATCAGACTCAGGAATTAGCTTTATATAATTTATGGAATAACTTTCCCAGCAAGAGAGTTGAATATTTATCAAAAACAAAAGACTGGATAGGATTTAACGATTATAATTTAAGGATTCTATGGCTGTCTTTGGCTGTTTCTACTCCAGAATATGATGCCAATAAAGAAACCTGTATTCAAGAATTAGTAAATTATTCTTCAACTAAATATGAAGCCACAACCAGACAAAATGCTTTAGAATACTTATTGAATTTCAAAATTATTAATGAAGAAATTTTAAAAAATTTAGTGAATGCCACCACGCATCATATGTGGCAATTTTCTAAATTTGGAAGAGACAATATTCGATTATTATTAAAAAACACTGAAATCAGAGGTGCATTTCAGACCCTCTTGCCTGATTTAAATGAAAAAGAACAATTCCAATTGAATAGATTACTCAAAGAATAGCAAATTAAAATAAAAAAAGCTAAGTCTCTAAGACCAAAATCTTAGCAACTTAACTTCTCTGAATCATATAAATTCAAAAACTACCACATCTGGCTTACTTCTTTTTTAATATATCCCAAAGCGGCATTACTAGGAGTCTGTTTGTCCAGTAAATCATTTAATAGTGCTTCTCTCAATTGATCCGCATTAGTAACAGCTTCACTCAAAGCTCCTTTTCGAATCATCTGAATAGTAGCATTTTTTGCAGTTGTTATAATCGTCCAGCATTCATCTGTCATATAGATCTGCTGTGCCAGATTGTGTTCAAATTCTTGGTCAATCTGTGCTATGATAAAATTGGCGTAATCAGTTTTATCAGCAGAAATTGGCGAAATTCTAATCAATAAATTAGAAAGACTGATGCGTTCCAGAAACAAAGTCATACGCTCATATGCCTGCAAACGCAGTGGCATTGAGTTTTTCTGACCTTCTTTCATTAATAAATAACGGCGCCTTCCTTCTTCGTTTTTTGTATGTAAATTAAAAAAATAATAGGCAACCGCCCCAGTGATAATGGCAGGCAGGGTATAGCTAAGCAATTCGATCATTTTTGATAAATCCATTTTGTTTTCGTTTTAAAAAGAGCAAAAATAATCTTTTTGAAACTAAATCAAAGGCAAATTTTCGCAATAATAAAAAGCGGAATAGTATTTTTGCAAGTTCAAAAACTAGAATAAAAAAATATAAAAAATCAATGGAAACCTACATTATTGTATTACTATGCTTAGCAGCTTTTTTTGCGGGATTTATTGATGCCATTGTAGGCGGAGGCGGGCTTATACAAACACCTGCAGGTCTAATTCTTCTGCCTAATCTGCCGGTATCAACAATAATAGGAACCTTAAAAATACCAGCTTTCAGCGGAACTTCATTTGCAGCTTACCAGTATTTAAAAAAAGTTACTCTCGATAAAAAGATTTTGATAATCATGATGCTTTTGGCATTTCCGGCAGCGTTTTGGGGATCAACAGTCTTAACTTATGTGAGCAATGATTTTATGAAGCCGCTATTACTTGCAGTCTTATCATTATTAGCTATTTACACCTATGCCAAGAAAAATTTTGGACAGCATCAGGTTAGAAATATTTCGGCAAAGACTCAAATTCTTAATGCATTAGGAATCAGTTTCATAGTTGGATTTTATGACGGTTTTATAGGTCCCGGCACGGGAAGCTTTCTTGTTGTTGCTTTCATCGCCATAATGGGATTTGACTTTCTGCACGCTTCTGCCAATGCCAAAATGGTCAATCTGGCAACCAATTTTGGTTCTATCTGTTTATTTTTTCTCAAAGGAAAAATTATTTGGGCAATTGCCTTGCCCATGGCAGCCAGCAATGCGATAGGAGGGTGGCTGGGTGCCAAACTAGCCATTAACAGAGGAAATAAATTTATCCGAATCTTCTTTTTGGCAGTTGTAATCGGTACACTTATACGCTTTGCCTACGATGTCTTTTTCAAATAATCAAAGATTACCTTTTTGGGGGTTAAGTTAAGGCTTTTTTTAGTGCGATGTCTTTCCATAATGTGCTTTTCTATGGCAGTTTGGACAAAGTGCGATTGTGTTTTCAACAGTATCTTCTCCATCTTCAGCTAATGGTTTAATGTGATGTACTTCTAAATATGGTAAATTGTCAGAGTCTTTTAAAAACGGAGCGTTTTTATTGCATTTTTCGCAAACTCCTTTTGCTCTTTCTAAAACTTCTACAATTACATATTGATTTCGATTAAATACTGTTTGTGTTACAACTGTTTTTGTTGGTTTCGGATTAGATTTAGCTAATATTTCTTGTCTTTTCTTTTTTGATACTTCATTAGCTTTTTTAACTTTTTCTTGAAATTCAGTTTCAATTTCATAAGCCGATTTTAAAGGAATAAAGTGTTTTTCTATTCCAAAAAAATCTGAAAGTAAAATTTTGTTTTTAGCAATATGGTCTTTGTGTGCAGTTACTATTTTATTTTCGAAAATCCTGTCAGTAGCATTTTTAAAACTTTCCCAAATTTCAGCTCTGTTTATTAAAATTTGTATATTATTATAGTCCTCTGTTTCTAACCAAAAAAGAGGTTCTGAAAAATTCTTCGTTGATTTAACAATTCTACTTTGTGAGTTTGGAATATCTGTAAATTGTTTGTCCAAGAGCAACCAAATTACGCCTACTTTCGTATAAGCAATAAAGAAAATACCACCTGTCAATAATGAAATACTGTAATCGTTTGTCCCAAAAAGTGATTTTTCCGGATGAGATGTGTTAATAAATGATTTTTCAAAAAAGTCAATAAGATCAGTTTGAAAAGGCTTAATTTTCCTTTTTTTGTCTGTCCAAATTAATATTTCTTTTTTCCAATCGAAATCTGTCATTTTTTGTTTTTTTTTCAGGCTGACCGCCAACTTATTTATTAGCACAGTCTACCTCAGAAAATTTATATTTCACTTTTTCAAAATCGATAGGTTTATCTTTTGCAAAATAAGAACGTCCTAGATATGTTTCGATTTTTCCACTGCCTAGAATCAGTTCACTTCCGTGCTTTAAGAATGCCATCGGATTTTTGAATGTTACTTTTTCATTTGTTCCCTGAATAAACGAATAATCGGCAAACAATGTATCACCACGGAATTCCCCGATTATTTTACCAATTTTGTCTGGCATATTCTCGATTTTCATTACCATGTCACCATTTATCTTTCCATTCTTCAGTGTATTGACTGTCAAATTAATTGTATCGTTTTCATACAATGATTTATAGCAAGCTGTGCTTATTATTTTTTCAGCTTGTGCTTTGGACGCTTCAGCTTCTTTTGGATTTTTATCATTTTTACAGCTTTGGAATCCAATACAAGTTAACAGCAAAAAAAACAAACCTAGATTTTTCATAGTAATAAACTTTTTAGTTAATAATTACGGCAATAGCGTTTGCTAATATAGTAATAAATAGCCTGATTAATACCAATTAATACCAATTAATATCTTATATTTAGCTAATAATTGTCTCTGCAAAATACCACCATTAGAACTTTATAAAAAACGATATGTCCAAAATAAAACAGTTGAAACAGAAAATAGCGTTGCCGATTTTTTGGCTTCCATAAGTAATGTAAAGAGATGGGAAGACTGCGGACTAATTATTGATTTATTGGTCTCAAATAGAGTTTAAAACTATGCACTTTCAGTGCATCCCGCTTTAGCTTCTAAAAAAGTTTTTGCCACAGATTTTAAAATCATTTTTTATCTATGAATCTGTGGCAAAATTTTATCAATTTTCGCAATCCAACCTTGTAGACTTTCAGTCTGTAGTGGTTTATTAAACAGACAATCTGGTTTTGCTCCCAAAATGTGGGGAACTGGCATTGTTGGATTTGGTATTTACAATTATAAATATGAAAGCGGTTATGAGGGAAATGCACCGCTTTCAGGACTTGCTTCAAGAAAAAATGCTCTTACAATTTATCTCGCTTCTGATTTTGAAGAGAAAGGAATACTGCTTTCGCAATTGGGAAAATATAAAACCAGTAAAGCATGTTTGTACATTCAAAAAATAGAGGATATTGATATTATGATATTGGGTGAATTAGTACAAAAATCAATTTCCCGAATTAAGGAATTATATCCGAATTGATATTTTTTGTTTCTTCAATATTAATTTTTCTCAATTAAAGTTAAATCCTCTGGATCTGCAGTATCCCGCGTGAGGGACGGAAGCAGGTTACCGAAGTAACGCGGACTGCCCGACCGCAATAGAGAAAGGGGCGAATAAAGACATTCATAAATCAGCCCCTTTCTCTATTGTGGTCACGCCCAAATGATTTTAAACCGCAGATTGCTGATTTTGGTCAGCAGAATTATGTTAAGGCTCGTTTATTCATTCATAAATCCTTATTTTTGCATCAAACAGTAGTTATTTCATGCAAAAATATATAGAACAGCTTAACGAAGCTCAGCGCGAACCTGTATTGCAAAAAGATGGTCCTATGATTATTATTGCGGGTGCAGGCTCCGGAAAAACTCGTGTACTCACCATTAGAATTGCTTATTTGATGCATCAGGGCATTGACCCTTTCAATATTTTGTCCCTTACTTTCACCAATAAGGCGGCGAGGGAAATGAAAAAACGTATCTCGGATATTGTGGGAACCAGCGAAGCCAAAAATCTTTGGATGGGAACGTTTCACTCTGTTTTTGCGCGAATCCTGCGTTCCGAAGCGGAGCATTTAGGTTATCCGTCAAACTTTACAATTTATGATTCGCAGGATTCTCTGCGTGCTATTTCGGGTATTATTAAAGAGTTGCAGCTGGATCGTGATGTATACAAACCAAAACAGGTTTTGGGCAGGATTTCAAACTTTAAAAACAGCTTGATTACCGTAAAAGCCTATTACAATGACCCCGATTTACAGGAAGCGGATGCGATGAGTAAAAAACCTAGAATGGGCGAAATTTATCAGCATTATGTAGATCGCTGTTTCAAATCGGGCGCAATGGATTTTGATGATCTGTTATTAAAAACCAATGAACTGCTGACTCGTTTTCCAGAAGTTTTGGCTAAGTACCAGAACCGTTTTCGCTACTTATTGGTGGATGAGTACCAGGATACGAACCATTCACAATATTTGATTGTTCGCGCTTTGTCTGATAAATTTCAGAATATTTGTGTAGTAGGGGATGATGCGCAGAGTATTTATGCTTTTCGCGGAGCAAATATCAATAACATCCTAAACTTCCAGAAAGATTATGAGGGTGTGAAAACTTTTAGGCTGGAACAAAATTACCGCTCAACCAAAAATATTGTGGAAGCGGCCAACACTATTATTGATAAAAATAAAGTAAAACTGGACAAGGTGGTTTGGACCGCCAATGATTTTGGTCCAAAAATCAAAGTACATCGAAGTATTACCGATAATGAAGAGGGACGTTTTGTTGCCGCTACCATTTGGGAGCAAAAAATGAATCATCAGCTCAACAATGGTGCTTTTGCAATTCTATACCGTACTAATGCGCAGTCCAAAGCTATGGAAGATGCATTACGAAAAAGAGATATTCCATATCGTATTTACGGAGGTTTGTCTTTTTATCAAAGAAAAGAAGTTAAAGATGCGCTGTGTTATTTAAGACTAGTACTTAACCCGAAAGATGAGGAAGCTTTAATCCGTGTAATCAACTATCCGGCCAGAGGAATCGGGAATACAACTATTGAGAAACTGACAATCGCTGCCAATCATTATAAGCGTTCAATTTTTGAAGTAATGCAGAACATTGAACGGATTGATTTAAAACTGAATTCAGGAACCAAACAGAAGCTTTTGGATTTTGTTACAATGATTCAGAGTTTTCAGGTGATTAATGAAAATCAGGATGCTTTTTATGTTGTAGAACATGTTGCGAAAAAAACAGGATTAATTCAGGAATTAAAAAAAGACGCTACTCCTGAAGGAATGGCCCGAATTGAAAATATCGAACAATTGCTGAATGGTGTTAAAGATTTCATCGAAGGCCAAAAAGAAGTTGACGGAGCTGTCGGCTCATTATCTGAATTCATGGAAGATGTAGCTCTTGCAACCGATTTAGATAAAGACACCAGCGATGAAGACCGTGTGGCCTTGATGACGATTCACTTAGCCAAAGGTCTTGAATTTCCGCATGTATTTGTAGTGGGAATGGAGGAAGATTTGTTCCCTAGCGCCATGAGTATGAGTACCCGAAGCGAACTGGAAGAAGAACGCCGATTGTTTTATGTAGCTTTGACCCGTGCGGAGCATCAGGCGTACTTAACTTATTCGCAATCGCGTTACCGCTGGGGAAAATTAACTGATAGCGAGCCTTCTCGCTTTATTGAAGAAATAGACCCGCAATATTTGGAATATCTTACGCCGGCAGAAAGCAATTACCGTTTTAAACCAATGATTGACAGCGATATTTTTGGAGATGTGGATAAATCCAAATTGCGTCTTGCAAAACCAATAGGAAGTACACCGCCAAAACAAATTACTGATAATCAGCCTAAACCAGATGCTAATATCCGAAAACTAAAACCAGTTTCTGGAAACAGCCCTGCGAATGGAAGTGCCAATTTATTTGACAATACTTTGGTTCCTGGAAATGTTGTAATGCACGAACGCTTTGGGAAAGGTCAGGTAATCAACCTGGAAGGTGTTGGTGCTGATAAAAAAGCAGAAATTAAATTTGAAGTAGGAGGATTAAAGAAATTATTGCTGCGTTTTGCAAAATTGGAGATCATTGGATAAAAATATTATTTCAGTTTTCATCCCGAACAGATCTAAACAGTTAAACTTTTAAGCTATTAAACTATTTTTAAGTTCTAAACCAAAAATGACATGGCACAAATAATAAAAATATATCCCGATAAACCAAATGAAGCAGCTATTGCCAAAGTGGTAAAAGTACTTCAGGATGGAGGATTAGTGATTTATCCAACCGATACTGTTTATGGATTGGGCTGTGATATTACTAATTCCCGCGCCCTTGAAAAAATAGCAAAAATAAAAGGAGTGAAACTGGAAAAAGCAAATTTCTCTTTTATCTGCCACGATTTGAGCAATTTGTCTGATTATGTAAAGCAAATAGATACCTCAACTTTTAAAATTCTTAAAAGAGCATTACCCGGCCCATATACTTTTATCCTTCCAGGAAATAATAACCTGCCAAAAGAATTTAAAAAGAAAACCACAGTCGGTATCCGTATTCCCGATAATTCCATTGCCTTAGAAATTGTACGCCAATTAGGAAATCCAATTGTTTCAACGTCTATTAGGGATGAAGATGAAGTAATTGAATACACCACAGATCCAGAACTTATTTTTGAAAAATGGCAGAATTTGGTTGATATGGTTATTGATGGAGGTTATGGAGATAATATCGGCTCAACTATAATTGATTTATCAGGCGATGAACCAATCGTTGTGAGAGAAGGAAAAGGAGATATTGATATTATATAACTTTTATTTAAAATCAGGAGTCAAATTATATTGAACCAAAAAATTAAAACATAAAAAAAACGCTTCGAAAATCTCGAAGCGTTTTTTTATGAACTATACCTTATTTTTGAACTGGTGCTGCTCCTGGCTGTTTTTTCATTTCTTTTTCAACCATATCATAGAACTGGTCTATTTTTGGCATAACGTAGATACGTGTTCTTCTGTTTTTAGATTTATTTTCAGGAGAATCATTTGGTACCAATGGAACGTATGAACTTCTGCCTGCTGCAATTAATTGAGCTGGATTAACCTTTAAATCATTAGATAAAATACGGATAATAGCAGTAGAACGTTTTACACTCAAATCCCAGTTATCAATTAAACAAGCATTTCCTTTAAGTACATCAGTATCAGTGTGGCCTTCAACCATACATTCAAAATCAGGTTTGTCGTTTACAACTTTTGCAACTTTAGTCAAAACTCCTTTTGCTTTGTCGCTTACTTCATAACTACCGCTTTTAAAAAGCATTTTATCAGAGATAGAGATGAAAACCACTCCTTTGTCAACATTGATTTCAATGTCCTGATCATCCAGTCCTACTACAGATTTTAAGCTGGTAACAACTGCAAGCGTAACACTGTCTTTTTTAGTTAAAGCATCCTGCATTCTGCTGATTTTCAAATCTTTTTCTTTGATAGATTCTAATGCTTTTTCAATATTTTCAGCACCTTTAGTTGACAGAATCGTCATGTCTTTTGAAGTAGAAATCAAATGCTGATTCGTTTCTTTTAATCCATCTACAGTCGCTTTAAGACCTGCTTTTTCTTCTAAACAAGAATTTAATTTTACAGTACAAGAATTTAATAAATCTTGTGTTTCCTTGTTTTTAGCTTCCAGAGCTGCGTATTCTTTTTTAGACACACAAGATGTAAGGAGTGCTAAAGCGGATAGTGTAATCATTATTTTTTTCATAGATCTCATGTTTAATTAAACGTGTTTTACAAAGTTAGTTTTTAAATGTTAATTTTAAATATAAATTATTGTTAAATTAGGTCAGCAAAAATCGTGCCACCCTTAACATAATATCCATAAACGATGCTTTCCGTTTTAAAGTATATTTCAGTCTGATTATTTTCTCTTTTTTTATAATTTTTAAAAAACAGCCTATAAAAAGAAAAATGTGCTCGTATAACTGCCCAGCAATGAATAAATTGACTTGAAAATACAAATTTAACTCCAGCCACACCGTCTAAAAGCATTCTGATAAAAATCACTTGAAAGAGTTGTTTTTGAGGAAGATTTTTTGTTAACATCAACAGTGAATTTCTAAAATTCAAGAACGTTTTCTGCGGATTTGCCTGTTTCAAAGTAGCTCCTCCAACATGGTAAACTACTGCCCCTGAATTGTATTTAATATCGTACCCTCTATTAACAGCCCTCCAGCATAAATCAATTTCTTCCTGATGCGCAAAAAAATCTTCGTCAAAACCTTTTAACTCTTTATAAACTGAACTTCTGATAAAAAAACAGGCTCCAGATGCCCAAAATATATCTGTCTTATCATTGTACTGCCCATTATCCTTTTCCAGAGTATCAAAAATACGTCCTCTGCAGAACGGATAACCAAACTTATCAATAAAACCGCCGCCTGCGCCCGCATATTCAAAATAATCTTTCTTTTTGAAATCTAATATTTTTGGCTGAATAATTGCCGTTTTGGGTTCTGCTTCAAAAGTCTCTAATATCGGCTGCAGCCAATTCTCAGTCACTTCTATATCCGAATTTACCAAAGCATAAATTTCTGCATCAATATGTCCCAAAGCTTCATTATAACCGCCTGCAAAACCCTTATTGGTTTTATTCTGAACAATTTTTACAGAAGGATAATTATTTTTTACAAATGCTACCGATTCATCTGTTGAGGCATTATCTGCAACATAAACAGCTGCTTCAGGCGAATATTGAATTACGGAAGGTAAAAATTGTTCTAATAATTTCACACCATTCCAATTGAGTATAACTACGGCTATTTTCATTTAGACTTCTTAGATTCTTAGACTTTTAGATTGTTAGATTTTTGGATTCTTAGATTATTGCGCTATCGATTTTAGACTCTAACAATCTATAAAGTCTAAGAATCCAATAATCTAAACTTCCAAATCCTTATAATTTGGCAGTTCTTTCAAAAACTCATATTTCTCATTTTCGAAATCCATCAGACAAAAATAATGATTTAGTCCATTGGTCACCATCAAAAATTGGGCTTCCATGGTCATATTATATCTTGCAATCTGATCAAAAACTGCCTGAGATATTTTTACTTCGGGAGCTTTGCATTCGATCAATATAAAAATTGTTCCGTTTGGATTAAAAACAACGACATCATAACGCTTTCGCAAACCGTTGACCATTAAAACTTTTTCAACATTAATAAGCGATTTTGGACATTTTTTTTGTTCCAATAAAAAGCGGACTACATGCTGGCGAACCCATTCTTCGGGCGTGAGAATGATGAATTTTTTCCTAATTTCGTCGAAAATAGACACTTTATTTTCGCTATTTTTGAAACGAAAAACATAAGAAGGAAAATTGAGTTTTTGCATGAGGCAAAAGTATAATTTTTTGAAAATAGAAAAAAGAGAAAAGATGATAGACGCGATAAAAGAACATAGAAAAGCAAAAAATGGAGATAGATTTTTTAAAATCAAAAATCGTTAATCAAAAATCATAAATTTCTATGGACGAAGTTGTAAAGATTGTAAACGACATAAAAGCAGGAAACATCAAACCCATTTATTTTTTGATGGGAGAAGAGCCTTATTATATTGATAAATTATCTGAATATATTGAAACAAATGTTTTAGCTGAAGAAGAAAAAGGATTTAATCAAACCGTTTTATACGGAAGAGATGTAAGCATAGACGATGTGGTTTCTACTGCCAAACGTTATCCAATGATGGCCGACCGTCAGGTAGTAATTATTAAAGAAGCTCAGGAATTATCAAGAACTATCGATAAAATTGAAAGTTATGCTGAAAATCCTATGCCTTCAACAGTTTTGGTGTTTTGCTACAAATACAAAACGCTGGATAAACGAAAAAAAGTTACCAAACTTTTAGCAAAAAACGGAATCGTTTATGAAAGTAAAAAACTGTATGAAAATCAAGTAGGGGATTGGATTAAGCGTGTTTTAGCAGGAAAAAAATACAGCATTGAGCCCAAAGCTTCTGCCATGCTGGTTGAGTTTTTGGGAACCGATTTGAGCAAAATCAATAACGAACTTGAAAAACTGCAGATTATACTGCCCGCAGGAAGTACAATTACTGCCAAGGATATAGAAGAAAATATAGGATTCAGCAAAGACTATAATGTGTTTGAACTGCGAAAAGCAATCGGTGAGCGCGACCAGCTGAAAGCCTATAAAATTGCTGAGAATTTTGCCCAAAACCCAAAAGATAATCCACTGGTTATGACAACCGGCTTAGTCTTTGGTTTTTTTATCCAGTTATTAAAATACCATGGGTTAAAAGATAAAAACCCTAAAAATGTAGCTTCCGTATTAGGAGTCAATCCATTTTTTCTAAAAGATTATGATGTGGCAGTCAAAAATTACCCAATGAAGAAAGTGAGCCAGATTGTTGCTTCCCTAAGAGATATTGATGTTAAAAGTAAAGGAGTAGGAGTCAACAGTTTATCTCAGGCCGATTTGTTAAAAGAAATGCTTTATAAAATTTTTAATTAGTATTAAAATACCGATATTTACTTTCATTAAAAACAAATACCACTACAATTATGGGAATGAATAAAAACAGTATTTTAGGATGGGCTACGCTCATAATGATACTCATGGGGCTATTACTGATAGGATTAGGAATATTTCGATATAATGATGTTGCCGGCTGGGGATTTGCAGCTGTAGGAGTAGGTTTTCTAGCAAATGCATGGGTTTTTAGTGCCTTGAAAGGGCGAGTATAAATATTTTTCTAAACTTCTTATAAATAACGACTGTTGCTTTTTTTCGGCAATGGTCGTTTTTTTATTCAATAATTTCAGCTTTTTCAAAACTTGTAATAATCCCATTTTTTTTTATTAACAAAAAATTAACTTCTTAATATTTGGGTTAAACAGCCTTAACCTAATGGTCATCATTTCAATAATATCAATTAACCTCTTCACGATTTTAACAGTATAGTTTTGTCAAAAACAAAAAAAACAAAAACTATGAAATTTAATTATCTAAAAAGAGCAGGAGTACTGTCTGCATTAAGCTTAGCTGTCTTAGGCTGTCAAAATGATAATAACGACAATTCAAAACCAGTAAATTCGACGATTGATTTTAACAACACTTCTTCTGTACCAGCTTTAGTAGTAGCAAAAGAAGGGTTTGAAAACTTGAAAATCACATCAATGATCAGCAGTTCGGATGTATTGCCTGGATCTCCTAGTTTTGTTTACGGAGCACAGCCTGACGGTGCCGGTTTTATGAAAGACCCTAACAGTGATGGCTATATGATGATTACCAATCACGAAATTCTGCAGTCAGTTTCAAGAGTGTATTTCGATAAAACATTAAAAGCTGTCAAAGGAGAATACATTGTTGACGGAATTGGAGGCATGACCAGATTATGTTCTGCAACATTAGCTACGCCAGCAATCAACGGATTTGGACCAATGTTTTTAACAGCTGGAGAAAGCAGTGAAGAGAGTATGGTTCACGGTATTGATCCACTTGGTTTATCAAGTGAAAAAAGCAGAAAAGACAGAGTTTTACCAGCTTTAGGAAAAGCGAATATGGAAAATGCCGTTCCGCTTACAAAAGAAGCTTATGAAGGAAAAACAGTTATTTTGATCGGTGAAGATCAGTCTTATTCTACTTCTCACGCTAGTGCGGGTCAGGTAATTATGTATGTAAGCAATACTGTTGGGGATTTGACTAATGGCAAATTATATGCCTTGAAAAGAAATGACGGAAATCAGGTAGAAACTTCAATGACTATTGGAAACTCTTTTGACGTGTCATTTGTTGAAATTCCAAATGCTAAAAACATCACTGGAGCAGAAATCAATACAACTGTAAATAATTTAGGAGCTATCCGTTTTTCAAGAGTAGAAGATGTTGATTACAGAAAAGGATCTGCAAAAAACAATCGTGAAATCTATTTTACAGCAACAGGGCAATCTCCTGATAAAGCCAATCCTGTAAGTGGATACACGATGTGGGGAAGAGTTTACAAATTAGTATTAAATGATACTAATCCATTAGCCGGTAAATTAGAATTGATTGTTGAAGGAGATTCAACTCCAGGTACAGGAATCATCAATCCGGATAACCTTTGCGTAACTGAAAATTATGTTTATATCCAAGAAGATGGGGATTCTTATTATACTGCTGCAAAACACGATTCTTATATCTGGCAGTATAACATTGCTGCAAAAACCAACAAACCTTGGCTGACAATGAATCATAAACGTGACGATGTGGCTTGGAATACGACTTATAATCCAATAAATGACTTAAGATTAGGAAGCTGGGAATACGGAGCTATGCAGGATATATCAGATGTTATTGGAGTTCCAAATACATTTCTTGTGAATATTCATCCTCATACTTGGCAAAAAGAAGCTTTCAAATATGCCGATGGAAGTAAGGTGAATACCAATATGGAAGGCGGACAAACCGTAATTATAAGAAATGTTCAAAAATAATTTTTTGAAATGGATACATAAAGAACAGCCCTTTTTACAGGGTTGTTTTTTGTTTTATTTACCTAAAAAGAGATTACTTAAAATGAATTTTACTAATAAAATAATAATTGCCCTGAATCTTGCGCTAGTAATTCTATTATCTGGATGCGAAAAAAAATATAACGAGATAACAATTCAACAGGAATTAATCTCAGATATTGAAAAATTAAATCAAAAAGTGATCGAACTTGAAAAAACAATAGAAGAAAGCAATGACGAAAAAAAAATTCAGCAAGCTTTTAATTCCACACGATTATCCTACAAAAAGATTGAATGGGCAGTTGAATATTTTACTCCCGATCCGGCACGATTCATAAATGGTCCCGCTTTGGATGAGTTGGAAGTTGCCGAAAATACTTTTATTCCGCCAAATGGTTTCCAAGTGATGGAAGAACTTATGTTTCCGAATTACGATATTAAAAACAAAGAAGAATTAGTTAGAACAACCAAAATATTGAGCGGTAACTTGAAACAAATTAAAGAACATTTGAGTGTTATTACGATTTCAAACGCACACATTCTGGACGCTTCAAAAATGGAGCTTAACAGAGTTCTGGCTTTGGGAATAACAGGATTCGATTCGCCAATTGCTTTTCAATCCATACCAGAAGCAAAAAACAGTTTGGGTTCAATAGGAAATTTAATTTCGAAAATGGATTTTAAAAGTTCTGAATCCGTTCAATGTCAAAAGGAAATTAAAGCTTTAATTAACCAAGCAGGAAATTATTGTGATTCTAATACTGATTTTAAAACATTTGACAGAGCTCATTTTATTAAAAGCTTTTTAAACCCAATCAGCAAAAAGCTGGTCGCTTTTCAAAAAATAAATAAAATAGAAAAGACAAGCAGAAATACTGTTGTAAATCCATATTCAGCAACTATTTTCGAAAAAGATGCTTTTGATGTGAATGCTTTTATTCCTTCAAAAGAATATCAATATTCTAAAGAAAAAGCCGAATTAGGCAAAAAATTATTTTATGAAACTTCCTTTTCTAATAATAAAACCCGAAGCTGTTCCTCTTGTCATATTCCAGAAAAAGCATTTACCGATGGATTAAAAACAAACCAATCCTTAAAAGGCGGCAACTTGAGCAGAAATACACCTACGCTGACGTATGCTTCACTGCAGAATGCACAGTTTTGGGATATGCGCCAGCTCGATTTGGAAAAACAAAGCCTTGATGTAATTACTAATAAAGATGAAATGCATGGAAATGTTGCCAATGCAATTCAGATTTTAAATAAAGACAAGGAATACCAAAAGCTATTCAAGAAAGCATTTCCAGATTCAAAGAAAATAGAAGAATGGCAGGTACAAAATTCATTGGCCAGCTACATCCGTTCCTTAAACGCATTCGACAGCAGATTTGACGAGTATATGAGGGGAGATTCCAATGATTTTACGGCCGAAGAAAAACTTGGATTTAACATCTTTGCAGGAAAAGCAAAATGTGCAACCTGTCATTTCATCCCTTTGTTTAATGGCACTGTACCTCCGAGTTATCAAAAAACAGAACAGGAAGTAATAGGAACACCTTCAGATAAAAACGGAAAAAAAATCAGTCCGGATTTGGGAAGATATCTGCAATACGAAATGCCTCAATTAAAAAACGCCTTCAAAACCCCATCACTGCGAAATGTCGGTATAACCGCACCGTATATGCATAATGGTGTGTTTTCCACTCTGGAAGAAGTTATTGATTTTTACAATAAAGGCGGAGGAGCTGGATTAGGAATTTCGGTTAAAAATCAAACATTGCCTTCTGATAAATTAGAGTTAACACCAAAAGAAGCAAAAGCATTGGTTTCGTTTATGAAAACCTTGACAGATAAACACTAAAAGAGTTAATATTCTAAGTTATTTTTTTGATTCAACATTCGAAAGAAACAAAAGAAATAAGCTGACCCACAGTGTGTGTTTTTCTGCTTTATAAACTTTATGACTTTGGACTTTAGACTTTTTATTATCTCTCCAATAATGTTATATTTGTATTCTTTAAAAATTAAATCATAATACTATGTCAGACGATAAGAAGGTAATTTTCTCAATGCAGAAATTGAGTAAAACCTATCAGGGTGCAGATAAACCAGTACTTAAGAATATTTATCTAAGTTTCTTTTACGGAGCGAAGATTGGTATTTTAGGTCTAAATGGTTCAGGTAAATCATCTCTTTTAAAAATTATTGCAGGAGTTGATAAAAACTATCAGGGAGATGTTGTTTTTCAGCCGGGTTACACTGTTGGTTATCTAGAGCAGGAACCAATTCTTGATGATTCGAAAACCGTAATCGAAATCGTTCGTGAAGGTGCTGCCGAAACAATGGCTGTTCTTGAAGAATACAACCAAATCAACGATTTATTTGGTCTTGAAGAAAACTATTCAGATCCTGATAAAATGGACAAATTGATGGATCGTCAGGCTGCACTTCAGGATAAAATTGATGCTCTTGGGGCTTGGGAAATCGACACCAAATTAGAAATCGCAATGGACGCTCTGCGCACGCCGGACGGTGACACGCCAATCAAAAACCTTTCAGGAGGAGAGCGCCGCCGTGTGGCTTTATGTCGTTTGTTACTGCAGCAGCCAGATGTATTACTTTTGGATGAGCCTACCAACCACTTGGATGCCGAATCTGTACTTTGGTTAGAACAGCACTTGGCGCAATATGCCGGAACTGTAATTGCCGTGACGCACGACCGTTATTTCCTGGATAATGTGGCTGGCTGGATTCTGGAACTGGATAGAGGAGAAGGTATCCCATGGAAAGGAAATTATTCTTCCTGGCTGGATCAAAAATCAAACCGTTTAGCACAGGAAGAAAAAGTAGCTTCAAAACGCAGAAAAACGTTGGAGCGTGAGCTGGACTGGGTTCGTCAAGGTGCAAAAGGACGTCAGACAAAACAAAAAGCACGTTTGCAGAACTACGATAAACTTTTGAACGAAGATCAAAAACAATTGGATGAAAAATTAGAAATTTACATTCCAAATGGTCCAAGATTGGGAACAAATGTTATTGAAGCAAAAAGTGTTGCCAAAGCTTTTGGTGATAAATTATTGTACGACAACTTGAACTTCACTTTGCCACAGGCTGGAATTGTTGGGATTATCGGTCCAAATGGTGCTGGTAAGTCTACCATTTTCAAAATGATTATGGGAGAGCAAAAAACAGACAGCGGTGAATTTTCTGTGGGTGAAACCGTAAAAATTGCTTACGTAGATCAGTCACATTCAAATATTGATCCAAATAAATCCATCTGGGAAAATTTTGCCGACGGTCAGGAATTGATCATGATGGGCGGAAAACAAGTAAATTCAAGAGCATATTTGTCCCGTTTCAACTTTGGAGGAGGTGAGCAGAATAAGAAAGTATCTATGCTTTCCGGTGGGGAGCGTAACCGTCTGCACTTAGCAATGACTTTGAAAGAGGAAGGAAACGTATTATTGCTGGATGAGCCAACGAATGACTTGGACGTAAACACGCTTCGTGCATTAGAGGAAGGTCTAGAGAATTTCGCAGGCTGTGCCGTTGTAATTTCGCACGACAGATGGTTCCTTGACAGAATCTGTACACACATTTTAGCTTTCGAAGGTGACTCTGAAGTATATTTCTTCGAAGGAAGTTTCACTGAATATGAAGAAAACAAAAAGAAACGTTTAGGCGGTGATTTAACTCCAAAACGTTTAAAATATAGAAAGTTAATTAGATAATAATTGATTACAAAAATAAGGAGCCTCAGATTCTATAATAATTTGAGGCTTTTTTATGTATCGGTTTGAAAAATATCACAAAACAAAAAAAGGATGCTCACAGAAAGGCATCCTCTTTTCTTTTTAGACAAAAAAAACTAATCATTTCATTTTATTAGATTGGAACCTATAAAACACAGTTTTCGTTTAAACCAATAATTACCAACTCGAAAACAACTATGAATATGCGGTTTCTTATGAACGTTCTCTAATAAAATTTAACTTTTAAGATTAGTCAAATTTACGACAGTAATCCTGCTTAAGAGATGATATTTATCATGTAATTAAATTATTCTAAAAATTTTTTTTTCAGTTCCATCGTTGGTATCATACAGCTTTCTTTTTTTCCATACCATTTGTATCTGTTTTTGGCAATATAGTCATAAAACAGATTTCTGATTCCTGTAGGGATAATTCTGAAAACAGTTCCAAAATGCCAAAAACCTCCAAGACATCGGGCGATCTCAATTGCTGCCGAGGATTTATAGTAATACGCTTTTCCAGATTCATACAAAACTATGCTGTCAATATTTACTGGATTTACACCAATGTGTTTTAGAATCTGCTGACCCAATTCGGATTGTAAAGCGACGAATCTAAATACATCTTTCTGGTCGTGCTTTATAACAAACTGCACCGCCGAATTGCAAAGATTACAAACGCCGTCAAAGAGAATTATTTTTTTATTTGCTGCAGTCTTTGCAAGGAACGAAGCAATCTCACGCTGTTCTTCCATCTTTATCATTTTATAGGATCATAACATCTTTAATTTCTTCAAACAAATCTTTCCAAGTTGGATTTATTGAACGAATAAGATTGTTTTTGAATTCTCTAGATCCTCCTTTTATTTGTTTTTCTCTCGTTATTGCATCTTCAATCCATTGAAATTGCTCATAATAAACCAGAATATTTACATTATAACGAGCAGAAAATGATTGAGGATATTTTTTCTCCTTATGTTCTAAAATTCTTTGAGGCAAATTTGATGTCACACCTGTATAAACAACGGTTTGACTTTTATTGGTAATAATATAAACACGTGTTTGCTTCGTACCTCGCAATGACCTAGCCTTGTGTGATAACTGATAAACGAAAACTACTTCTTCCCAGCCTCAACAAACTCCAATTCTTCCAAGCTTACTTTCGAAGTAAAGAGTCCGTAATTCACAACTGCTTTATTTTTTTCAATTTTATCAATGCTTCCTATAGATTTTCCGTCCAGCATTCGCACTCGGTCACCGACTTTTAGAATAGGTTTTGGTTTTTCGATCACCGGTTTGAGTTTCTTCTCTTTTTTCTCAATTCGGATTTCTTCAACCTTGATTTCAACCTCCTTGATAATTTCTTTTTTCTTGGCTATAATCGCTTTCGCTTCTTTTGGAGTCGCTTTTTTACGTTTTGAATTTTCAATTTCAACTATTTTCAAAAATTCTCCAATCAGGTCTTTTTTGTTTTTATTATTAAAATATTTCTCGGCAATATCTTCTATTTTCTGGCCAATGTAAATCGTCTTTTGATTGCTGTCATACAATTCCTGATAGCTTTCCAATTTTTGCTTGATTTTGACATTTATATTCTCCATTTTTTTGCTTTCTTCCCGCGCTCTGGTTTCTTCTTCTTTCAAATTTGTCGAAGTTTTTTCCAGTTTCGAGCGTTCTTTTTGGAGATTAGCAATGGTTTTATCAAAACGTACTTTACCAATTTCAATCTTCTTTTTGGCTCGGTTGATTAAGCCAAAAGGAATCCCGTTTTTAAGTGCTACTTCAAACGTAAAAGAACTTCCTGCCTGACCTAAAACCAGTTTATACATTGGTTCCAATGATTTTTCGTCGAAAAGCATATTCGCATTAGTAGCATACGGCAGTTCATTTGCCAAAATCTTAAGATTCGAATAATGCGTAGTAATCAATCCAAAAGCTTCACGATGATAGAATTCTTCCAAGAAAATTTCAGCCAAAGCACCGCCTAACTCAGGATCCGAACCTGTACCGAATTCATCAATCAGGAACATGGTTCTTTTATTACACTTCTTCAGGAAGTAGTTCATGTTCTTTAAGCGGTAACTATACGTACTTAAATGATTTTCAATCGATTGATTATCTCCGATATCTGTAAGTATTCTGTCAAAAAGGAAAGTTTCACTTCTTTCATGTACCGGAATAAGCATACCCGACTGAAGCATCAATTGAAGCAGACCAACAGTTTTCATCGAAATGGTTTTACCGCCGGCATTTGGTCCTGAAATTACAATAATCCGGTTTTCCTGACTTAATTCTATTGTCTGCGGATGCGTAACTTCCTTTTTCTGTTTGTTGTTTAAATACAAAATCGGGTGGAAAGCTTCTCTAAAATACAGACGGCGTTCGTCTGTAATTGCAGGTAAAATACCGTTGATTTTGTTCGCATATTTTGCCTTGGCGGCAATAACATCAATATCGCTGAGAAAATCCTGATATTGAATCAATAAAGGCAAAAACGGACGGACAGCATTCGTCAGCTGTTTTAAAATCTTTGTGATTTCTTCTTTTTCCTCATATTCCAAATTTGCAAGTTCACGGGAATATTTCAATGTATTTTCGGGTTCAATATAAGCAATGCTTCCGGTCTTGGAACTTCCAAGGATAGAACCTTTCACTTTTCGGCGGTACATGGCCAAAACGGCCAAAACACGGCGGTTTTGTACAAAACTTTCTTTGATATCGTCCAAATAACCCAAACTGTTGTACTGCGTCAAAGCCGAACCAAAACTCTGGTTTACTTTCCCGCGAACCAGATTCATTTCACGGCGGATTTCCAAAAGACGGGGAGAGGCATTGTCTTTTATTTCACCATATTTATCGGCTACGGCATCTACCAGCGTAATGATTGCTTTGGTTAATTGGATAACTGAGCTTTTGGCGCAAAGATTTGGATAATAATCATTGAATTTATTTAAAAATGCCAAAAGCACATTGGTAGTTTCAGATATAGTCGCAATTTTTCTGAAACTGCCCACTTCAAGAAAACTGTCTTCGATTGCCAAAAACTTGATTTCATGCGTTATAGCATCAAAACCATGGTTAGGAATCGCATTATTATTTTGAAAAGAAGAGACATATTCTGAAGTCTGCATTAATGCACTCATCAAAGATTCTTTTTCTCTAAAAGGAGTTATTTCCAAGGCTTTCTGCTTTCCTATATCGGTATTACAAATTTCGGATATTGTTTCAAGAACCGTTGGAAATTGTAAGTCCTGTAATGTTTTTTCGGTAATGGAGATCATTATTATATATCAATTGTCAAAAGTCCAAAGTTACAAAGTAAAAAGTCAAAAACCATTTTCTTTACACTCTTTCCAAAATCTTTCCGAACTTTACAGCAAAATATTTTTATGAATCTCAATTTAAACCCTTCATGGCAGACTATTTTAGCCAATGAAATTGAAAAAACTTATTTCATCAAATTAATGGAAGATGTGAATGAAGAATATCAAAACTTCATTTGTTTTCCTCCAAAAGAACTGATTTTTTCGGCTTTTAATAATTGTTCATTTGAAGATATAAAAGTGGTGATTATCGGGCAGGATCCGTATCACGGGGATGGAGAAGCCAATGGTTTGGCTTTTTCGGTGAATGATTCGGTTAAAATTCCACCTTCACTCCGCAATATTTTTAGGGAAATCAATACCGATCTGGATTCTATTTTTATACCAAGTTCAGGAAATTTGGAATCATGGGCAAAACAAGGCGTTTTGTTGCTTAATGCGTCCTTGACTGTTAGAAGAGATAATCCAAACAGCCACAAACACCTTAAATGGAATCTTTTTACTGATGCAGTTATCCAAAAAATATCAGACGAAAAAGAGAATGTGGTTTTTATGCTTTGGGGGAGTTTTGCACAAAAAAAAGGAGCAAAGATTGACAGAAGTAAACATTTGGTTTTAGAATCAGGGCATCCTTCGCCAATGAGCGCCAATCAGGGAAAATGGTTTGGTAATAAACATTTTAGCAAAGCAAATTTATATTTGGAAGAAAATAGCATGAAGAAAATTGATTGGTTGTGATTTTTTAAACTTCCTGTGCAGAAGATTATATTTCATTTAGTTAACCTTTTAATCAAAAGAATTCCTCGAGGCTCTGCCTCGGGGTGATGCGCAAAGATTAGTATATTTGTTTGATGAGTGAACATATTTTCAAACGGCATAATAAAAGCTTGTTGCTTTATCATTTGGTTTGTCCGATAAAATATCGAAGAAATGTTTTATCGGAGGATGTAGAACTGAGTTTGGTAGAAGTTTGTAGAAATATTTCGGAACGATATGAAATTCATTTTGTTGAGATAGGAGCAGATGAAAATCATGTACATTTTTTGATACAAAGCGTGCCAAAGATTTCTGTTGAAATTATTGTCAGGACAGTAAAAAGTATTACAGCAAAAGAGCTCTTTCGTTTACATCCAGAAGTTAAAAGTAAGTTATGGGGAGGTAATTTTTGGACGAGTGGATATTATGTAAATACGGTTGGTCAGTATGGTAATGAGAATGTGATTCAGAAATACATTCAAAATCAAGGAGAAGAAAAGACTGTTTACAAATCGTTTAACAAAAATCAGCTACGGTTGTCTTTTGAGTAATGCGATACCTCGAGGCTCTGCCTCGGGGTAATTCATTTCACTCTCGCAAAGGCGCGAAGACGCAAAGAAATCAGATTCAAACTTTGCGTCTTCGCGTCACTGCGAGAATTATATTTGGGAAACTATAGCAAGAAAATCCTAATTCAATCACATTAGAATTACTCCAATGTCAAAGCCCCTAATATTTCTTCGGACAAGAAAGGGCCTCCAGGATATTTGGCTGTATAATCGAGGTTCAGCCATACTTGACCATGTTCGTCAATGTGATAATTAAGCTGTTTATTTTTGCTTTCCTCGACGAACAAAACATTCTTAATTAAAAAATTGGCTTTCTCAAGATCACTTTTGCTTCCAATTAAAATTTCGGGATAGATATGTCCTTTGGTATGAATGAGTCTAGGCGTTCCTCCAATAGAGCGGACGCAGGCCGCCATCAAAATGGAATGATCGTCGCAGTCTCCCGAAAAATAAAGCAGTGATTCGTGTGCTGTGGCGATATAATCTCCGTTTTTAGGATCGTTAACGTAGTTCCAACGGCTGTTAATTTCCTTAAAAACAGCAAAGCACTGAATTAAATTCCTGTAATCCGAATATCCTCGAATGCCTTTAAAATGCTTGGTTGTAGCCATTATGGCAAAATTCCTAACTTTTGGATTTTTATATTCGATTGCCATTAAAATCTCAGATTTATTAGGGAACGGCAGTAATTTGGCAATGATAATATCCTGAGGAAACGGATCGTTATTCATTGTGTAGAGCATTGTATTATAGTCTTCAAAAACAGAATTGAAACTAAAATTTCCAAACATGCTTCCATAAACAAGAACTAACAAATACAGCGCAAAACAAACGATAATTATAGTTCGTAAAGCATATAAAGCAAAGTAAATAATCCCCAAAACAAGAATAAAAAGAAGCACTCTGTCCAAACCAAAATACCATTGCGGGTCGATTAGATTTTGGTGAAGCACGATAAATAAAGGAATCGTAATGAGTGTGCTCAATAAAAAGATAACAAAACGATCCCAAGGCTTTTTCAACTGAAACTTGGATTTTACGAGATGAAAATTCGTTTTGTTAATTTGTACCATAACACCCAAAAGCAGGGAATTGTTTTTTTAAGCCACTAAGATACTAAGTTTCTAAGTTTCTAAGATGCTAATTTTTTTAAGTTTCAAAGTTTTTTTTAAATCTCTTAGCGACTTAGAATCTTAGAAACTTAGCAGCTTTTTACACATTGATGTCCTTAAAATCATTAGAAATGGCATAGCGGATCATATTGGTAAATGCCTCATTATCCAATTTTGGTATTTCCAGAATAGAATTCAGCAAAGTAGTATCGTATTCGTTTGGATTGGTAATAAAATAAGGTTTTAAATGCTTGCCGATACTTTCGTAATACAGTTTCTCGATAGTGTTTTTGTATTTGAAATCAAGCGGATTCTTGATTAAGGTAAAATTGGTATAACCCACTTCTTTCATAATCAGCTGAAGTCCTTTTACGATATTGAAACTTTTGTCATTTACAATATTCAACTGTTCAATATCGTCACGCTCAAAGGTATTTACAATCACTTTAGACACATAATCGACCGGAATAATATTCAAACCTGTTTCTTCATTGATGATGAAACGAACATTTTCCTGTTCTCCTTTTCGCTGGGAGGTAAAGTGGAAAAATTTGGCCAAAAGATAAAAAACCATATATTTCGGAATGAAATAAGGGCTTTCGGTTCCCAGCATTTTCCCTCCGATTACGCTAGGGCGCAGAATTTGAAAAGGCAGTCCAAGTTTTTTGCATTCCTGTGCAATGAAATTCTCCGAATGAAATTTAGCATTTTCATAAGCATTGCGATGCTTTGGCTTGAAACCAAGATTATGGAAATCATTACCTATCAATCCAGCTCGTATTCCTGATGAAAACGCCGTCCCAATGTAAATAAATTTCTTAATGAATGGATGAAAAGTATTGAAAAGTGCCTGAGTGATTTTGGCATTTTCATCAAAAATTTTGCCTTTTAGTTTTTCATCCGTGGAAAGATTTACATAACCTGCCGAATGGATAAAGTAAGCGCCTTTTATTTTTTCGGAAAAAGTATCCTGAAGGTTCGCTAAATCGGAATCTATGATTTCGATGTATTTATGCAGTTCTTCCAATCCGCTTTTACGCAAAATTTCGGGAGTGTAATCACTGGTCAAAAGTTCATTGACACGCTCGACAGCACTAACTTTTCCTTTGTTTCTGGCAATTATAAAAAGTTTTCCGCTGTTATTATTTTTGATAAAAAGCTCCAGAAGGTCATACATAATGTGCGATCCCAAAACTCCAGTTGCTCCCGTAAGAATTATTTTCATTGGTTTATTTTTCAAAACACAAATATAGTTTTAAAAAAGAATGAGAGAGCTAAAAAAATCTGCTAAATCTGTGTGAAAAATTGACGCCCAGATTTAGCAGATTTTCGCAGATGGTAATAAAGTTATTTTAATAAATCGTCACTATGTTTTTTAGACAGGCAAGGTTCAGCAAAATCTAATAAACCTAATTCCGAATATTCATTTAAAAATTGCTTTACCGCTGAATAATCGCAGGCTCTCTTTATTTCAGCAACAAAATACTTTTCATTCAAAACTTCAGAAACACAATCCATTTCATTAAGTTTTTCTCTAATGATTACGTTGTCAAAATTGTCTTTTAAAATGACAATCTGAATTATGGAGTTTCCAGAAGCGGCGATTGTTTCTTTATAAACAATACTTCCTTCTTTTTCATCAAATTTTGCATAGAAAATGTCATCTGTTGCAATAAGCGGTCCAAAAAACGGAATGTTGTCTAATTTGTATATTCCTTTTTCGGCATCAATTATATCCGACCACATAGTTTCAGTTATTTCTTCATCTAAAATAGCACTGTGGAATCGAAATAAGACTTTTTGTTGATTTTCTGTCATAGTTTAATTTTCTGCCAATTTATTCAAAGTATATTCAATTAATTCATCAACCGCTTTGTACGGATCACTGCTGAAAGTACCATTCGCACGATTAGCAATAATAGCATTTAAAGATAAAGCCTGATGTCCTAAAAGAGCCGAAAGCCCATAAATAGCGGAAGTTTCCATTTCAAGATTAGTGATTCGGTTTCCTTCAAAAAGGAAATTATCCATTTTAGAATTCAGCTCATTGTCTTGAATATTTAAACGCAGAATACGTCCCTGAGGTCCATAGAAACCTCCCGCAGTAGCCGTGATTCCTTTATGAATTCTGTCGCTTTCTATTTTTTTCTCCAAGATGGAAGAGCCAGCAACAACAATAGGCCTTCCTTTTCTCAAATCCCAATTGGTATGAGCAATAAAAGCGTCTTCGATTTCAATATTAGAAATGGAATCAGCCAAATAGGAGCGGAGCATATTGTCAAGTCCCAATCCAAATTTTGACATCACAAAACTGTCCACGGGAATATCGGCGTGCAAAGAGCCCGAAGTTCCTATTCGGATAATGTTTAATGAAGTTAGATTTTCTTTTGGTATTCGGGTTTCCAAATCAATATTGACAAGTGCATCGAGTTCGTTAACCACAATATCAATATTATCCGGACCAATTCCTGTTGACATTACCGTTATGCGTTTGCCTTTATAAATTCCGGTTTCAGTTTTGAATTCTCGTTTTTGAGTAGAAAACTCAACCGAATCAAAATGTTTGGTGATTTTTGATACCCTATCCTGATCGCCTACAAAAATGATATCGTGGGCAATATTTTCAGGTTTCAGGTTAAGATGATACACACTCCCGTCAGGATTGAGTATTAATTCGGATTGCTGTATAGCCATTTTTTATAATTATTTAACCGCAAAGAGCGCAAAGATTTACGCAAAGTTCACTAAGTTTCTGAGTAATCTGAAATCTAAATTCTAAAATCTGCATTCTAAAATCTTTATCCTCCCACACGTTTTACCTTGAATCCTTTTTCTTTTAAAATGTTCATTATTTTATCACGATAATCGCCTTGAATAATAATGGAATCGTCTTTGAAAGTACCGCCAACACTCAGTTTTGTTTTGATTTCTTTGGCAAGAATTTTAAAATCCTCATCAGATCCTTCGTAGCCTTCAATTATGGTGGTTGCCTTTCCTTTTCTTTTTTCAAATTTGCAGATCATAGGTTCTTTCTGAACATATAATTGGTGCGGTTCTTTTTCGATTGCTTCTTCTGGAGCCATTTCATGGTCTGGAAAAAGATTTTTTAATTGGTCTTGTAAATCCATTTTTTTTCAAATTATAAAAAACAGAATCCAAATCCCAAAAGTGAAGCTTTGGAATTTGGATTTTAAAATTTGTTATTTATTTTTTTATTAAACCTAAATCAACGAGGCGTTCATATAAATAATCGCCTGCAGTTATATCTTCAAATTTCTTAGGATTTTCAGCATCGATGCAGTTTTCAAGGCAGTTTAATTTCATATCACTTACCGGATGCATAAAAAATGGAATAGAATAACGTGAAGTACCCCATAATTCCCTCGGTGGATTTACCACTTGATGAATCGTAGATTTCAGCTTATTATTGGTGTGTCTGGATAACATGTCTCCAACATTAATCACCAGTTCGTCCGGTTCTGCAACAGCATCAATCCAATCGCCATTATGGTTTTGAACCTGCAATCCTTTGCCCTGAGCCCCCATCAACAAAGTAATTAAGTTGATGTCACCATGTGCAGCCGCACGAATAGCATTCTCAGGTTCAGTTGTAATAGGAGGGTAGTGAATAGGTCTTAGGATTGAATTTCCGTCTTTGGCAAATTCGTCAAAATAGAATTCATCCAATCCAAGATGCAATGCCAAAGCTCTCAATACATAAACACCCGTTTTTTCAAGCATTTTGTAGGCTTCTTTCCCCACTTCATTAAAACGGGGCAATTCTTTTACCTCAACATTTTCAGGATATTCTGAAGCGTATTTTGAATCTTTATCAACATACTGTCCAAAATGCCAAAATTCTTTCAAATCCCCTTCTTTACGGCCTTTGGCGTGTTCTTTTCCAAAAGAAACATAACCTCTTTGTCCGCCGATTCCAGGAATTTCATAGCTGTGTTTTGTTTCTAACGGCAGTGAAAAGAAATTTCGAATTTCGCCATACAATTCATCAACTAATTGATCGTTTAAAAAATGCCCTTTGAGTGCTACGAAGCCTATATCTTCGAATGCACTTCCGATTTCATTTACAAATTTTTGTTTACGTTTCGGGTCGTCCGAAAGGAAATCACGCAAGTCAACACTAGGAATGTTTTGCATATTATGAATGTATTTAATACTTTAGAAGCCTAAAACTTCGTAACCACAAATATAGAGAATAAAATAATTAACTCTTTTTAAAAATTATTCAAAATTACAACAAATACAACATTTCGCTTTCATACTGTTATATTTATCTATATTTGAAATACGTAATAAACACCCCTAAAAAATGAACTTTGACCCAAAAAATCTCTCGAACGAAACATTATTAAATCTCTACAAAAGAATTCTGAAACCAAGGCTGGTAGAAGAAAAAATGTTAATCCTTATCCGTCAGGGAAAAGTATCCAAATGGTTTTCCGGAATTGGACAGGAAGCAATTGCTGCAGGAGTGACTGCAGTTTTGGATACTGACGAATACATTCTGCCGATGCACCGCAACTTAGGCGTATTTACAGGAAGAGATATTCCGTTACAGCGTCTTTTTTCGCAATGGCAGGGCAAAGCCAATGGTTTTACCAAAGGAAGAGACCGCAGTTTTCACTTTGGGACACAAGATTATAAAATCATTGGAATGATTTCGCATCTTGGACCGCAGCTGGGTGTAGCCGATGGAATAGCATTAGCCAATAAATTAAAGAAAAACGGAAAAATAACAGCCGTTTTTACTGGTGAAGGCGCAACGAGCGAGGGCGATTTTCACGAAGCCTTGAATATTGCTGCAGTTTGGGATTTACCAGTTTTGTTCATAATTGAAAATAACGGTTATGGTTTATCAACACCAACGAATGAGCAATACCGCTGCGAAAACCTTGCCGACAAAGGAATAGGTTACGGAATTGAAAGCCACATCGTGGACGGAAACAATATTTTGGAGATTTTTAATCTTTTGACTGAATTAAAAGCTTCGATGATTGAAAGACCAAGATCAATTTTGCTCGAATTCAAAACGTTCCGAATGCGCGGTCATGAAGAGGCGAGCGGCACCAAATATGTCCCGCAGGAATTAATGAATTCTTGGGCTTCCAAAGACCCTGTAGACAACTACAGAAGCTTTTTGTACCAAAATCATATCTTAACTGCAGAATATGATGCCGAAGTCCAGCAGGAAATAAAAAAAGACATTGATCAAAGCTGGGCTTCAGCCAATGAAGAACCTGAAATTGAGCCAACTCTTGAAGGAGAATTAAATGATGTTTACAAACCGTATGACTACGAAGATTTTCCTCCGAATACAGCAACAGAAAACATCCGTTTTATAGATGCCATTTCAGCAGGTTTGAAACAATCAATGGAAAGGCATGAAAAATCCGTTATTATGGGTCAGGATATAGCTGAATATGGCGGTGCGTTCAAGATTACAGATGGTTTTGTGGAGCAGTTTGGTAAAGAACGCGTTCGCAATACACCTATTTGTGAAAGCGCTGTCGTTTCTACCGCCATGGGATTATCCATTAACGGCTACAAAGCAATTGTCGAAATGCAGTTTGCCGATTTTGTTTCCACAGGATTTAACCCAATTGTGAATCTATTAGCCAAATCACACTACCGCTGGTTAGAAAAAGCGGATGTAGTCGTTCGAATGCCTTGTGGCGGCGGAACGCAGGCTGGTCCTTTCCATTCTCAGACCAATGAAGCCTGGTTTACCAAAACTCCAGGTCTAAAAGTAGTTTATCCTGCTTTTCCGCTTGACGCAAAAGGTTTGCTGAATGCTTCAATAAACGATCCAAATCCTGTACTTTTCTTCGAACATAAACAATTATATAGAAGTTTATCACAAGATGTACCGACCGATTATTACACTATTCCGCTGGGGAAAGCTGCTTTGCTGAGAGAAGGAAACGATGTTACAATTATATCTTTTGGCGCAGCGGTGCATTGGGCTTTGGAAACTTTAGATAATAACCCTGAAATGCAAGCAGATCTTTTGGATTTAAGAACTTTACAGCCTTTAGATACTGAAACGATATTTGCTTCGGTAAAAAAAACAGGAAAAGTTATTATTTATCAGGAAGATTCAATGTTTGGAGGTGTTGCCAGCGATATTTCAGCGTTGATTATGGAAAACTGTTTTGAATATCTTGATGCGCCTGTAAAACGTGTGGCGAGTCTGGATTCTCCAATCCCGTTCACAAAAGCACTGGAAGATCAATATTTGCCGAAAGGCCGATTCGAAAAAGAATTAAAATCTCTTTTGGCATATTAATAACAATGTAAACATTTATTTTTTTTGAACCATTAAGACATTAAGGTTCATTAAGGTTCATTAAGAAAATACTAAACCTTAATTTTTCTTAATATCTTAATGGTTAAAATTAAATTACTGCATCAGCTTGCTAATAGCAATATCAGCAGCTGTGCAACTAGAATTCGGCTGATGGTTACTAAAGGATACACTGTTGCATATGATTGATTAGGAATATCCGAATCTAAATATTTGGTACTAAAAGCCAATGCGGCAGGATCTGTATAAGAACCGCTCATAATACCAACCATTTGATAAAAATTAAGCTTAAATACGAATCGGCTGACTAAAACCAAGACAGTCAAAGGTATAAACGTAATATAGCATCCATAGTAAATCCACATCCAGCCGTCATTTGAAACAAAATTATCATAGAAACCGTGTCCAGCTTTAATACCAACTGCAGCAAAGAACATACATATTCCGAAATCCTTCATAAAATGAATGGCTCCATTATTAATGTACGAATGAATTACTCCAACACCGCCATATCTGCTGATAAACAAAGCCGCCAGAAGCGGTCCCGCAGCCAATCCTAATTTCAGCGGAACCGGTAATGACGGAATCATTATTGGAATTGAACCAATAACAACCCCAAAAATCAAACCGCCGAAAAGAGAAAGAAAATCAGGTTCTAAAAGTATTTTTTTTGAGTTTCCAATGATTTTTTCAGCTTCTTCAATAGCTTCTTTATTTCCAACAATCAATAAAGTATCACCATAAAAAAGCTCTAATGTGGGCTGTGCCAGAATTTCCAGACCCGAACGGACTACACGGGTAACTTTTAATCCAAACTGATTGTATAAATCCAATTGCGCCAGTGTTTTATGTGTGGCAGTTTTTTTAGTAACACTTAGAACTTTGGCTGTAACATCATTTTCAGATTCAATAAATAAATCCGTCGATACTTTTCCAACAATATCAATAAACTTATTTATGTTTTTTTGTTTGGCAACCACCATTAGAACGTCTTTTTCTTTTAGAACCGAATCCAATGACGGCGAAAACACCACTTTTGTACCGCTTTGCTTTTGTCTGGAAATAATAACACCGTCAAGAGCAAACTCTCTGAATACCTGACGGATAGTTTTTCCTATCACTTCGGGCTGAGTAACTCTGCATTTTTGGCGCACAATTTTATTTTCTGAATCTTTATTCTTTTTGTTTAGAAGCACAACTTCATTTGACAAATCAATTTTCAAGAAGTTTTTGGCCAAAATTATAATCAGAATTATTCCAAAAACACCTATGGGATATGTAATAGCATAAGCAATAGCTGGATCTGAAAAATGATCCGCAGGAAGATTCAATTGTTTTTGGATTTCAATAAGAGTTGACTTTGCAGCACCAAGCCCTGGAGTATTTGTCACTGAACCGGACATTAAACCAACAGCATTTTCAATTTTTACATTAGCAGCCAAATATAGCAGCCAAGTAATAATTCCTCCTAAAAATACGGTTCCGACTCCCAATGCATTGAAAATTAAACCTTCTTTTTTGAAAGAAGAAAAGAATGTAGGGCCAACCTGAATTCCGATGCCATAGACAAACAGAATTAAACCAAATTCTCTCACAAACTGTATCAATTCTGGTTCCATGCTAAATCCCAAATGTCCCAAAAACAGTCCCACAAACATTACAGCGGAAACTCCCAGCGAAACTTTGCCAATTTTTATTTTACCAGCAAAAAAACCAATACTTATAGCCATAAACAATACTATTAATGACTGTGTCATTTCCGGCGTATCTGTCGGAGTAAACAAAACGTTAAACCATTCAAACATAATTGTAGCTTTTTTAATGAAAATATAACGTAAATGAATTATTTTTTTTGGTAATTTTATATGACAAAAATCAGGTTTAATTTTTATTTCTTTCCTATAAAACCAAAATACATCTTCAATAAAAAAGATAATCATATCTCTTTGTAAAACAGCGCTAAAATCGAAAACGTTTGCGCATATTTTTCTTCAAAACATGATAAAAATCAGGTTTTTTAGTCACTAACTGGAGTAATTTTGATAAAGAAAATAACGCATAAAACTATAATAAAATACACACATTATGAAGAACATTAAAATCATTCAGGAATTACATAACTTGGGAATTACAGGCTACCATGAAGTAGTATACAATCCATCTTATGAAGAATTATATCAGGCAGAAATTTCACACAAAAGAAAAGGATATGAAAAAGGAGCATTAACAGATACAGGTGCAGTTGCAGTAAAAACAGGTGTTTTTACAGGCCGTTCACCAAAAGACAGATATATCGTTAAAGATGCCGTTTCAAAAGACACTATCTACTGGGATGATAAAGTGAATTTCCCTACAACACAATCAGTTTATGATGATTTGAAAGGATTAGTATTGAAACAGCTTTCTACTTCTCCAAAATTATATGTAGTAGATGCTTTCTGCGGAACAAATGCAGACACAAGACTTAAAGTCCGTTTCGTAATGGAAGTTGCCTGGCAAGCTCACTTTGTTACTAATATGTTTATCAGACCTTCAAATTATGAATTGGAAAACTTTGGAAAACCTGATTTCATTGTAATGAACGGTTCAAAAACAGTGAATCCAAACTGGAGAGAACAAGGATTGAACTCAGAAAACTTCGTAGTATTCAATCTTACTGAAAGAATTCAGCTTATTGGAGGTACTTGGTATGGAGGCGAAATGAAAAAAGGAATGTTCGCGATGATGAACTACTACTTGCCTTTGAAAGGAATGGCTTCAATGCACTGTTCTGCTAACGTAGGCGAAAAAGGAGATGTTGCTGTATTCTTCGGACTTTCAGGAACAGGAAAAACAACACTTTCTGCAGATCCAAAAAGATACTTAATTGGTGATGACGAACACGGATGGGATAACAACGGAGTATTTAACTATGAAGGAGGCTGTTATGCTAAAGTAATTGATTTATCAGAAGAAAATGAACCAGATATTTGGAGAGCTATTAAAAGAGATGCATTATTAGAAAATGTTATCGTCGATGAGTATGGAGAAATTGATTATTATGACCATTCAATCACCGAAAACTCAAGAGTATCTTACCCAATTTATCATATTAATAAAATTGTATTACCGTCAAAAGCTGGACACGCTAAGAAAATCATCTATCTTTCTGCTGATGCATTTGGAGTACTGCCTCCAGTATCTATACTTGATGATGATCAGGCACAATACCACTTTTTATGCGGATATACATCCAAATTAGCAGGAACTGAAAGAGGAATTACTACTCCAGAGCCATCTTTCTCTCCAGCATTTGGTGAAGCTTTCTTAACATTACACCCAACAATGTATTCTAAAACATTAATTGGAAAAATGAGAGAGCACGGAGCAAAAGCATATTTAGTTAATACAGGTTGGAATGGAACAGGGAAAAGAATTTCTCTTAAAAACACAAGAGCAATTATTGATGCAATTATTAACAGTGAGATCGATACCGCAGAAACAGCCACTGTTCCATTTTTAAACCTAACAATTCCAACAGCATTAACAAATGTAAGCGAAGGAATTTTAGACCCAAGAGACACTTACAGAGATGTTGAGGAATGGGAAACTAAAGCAAAAGACTTATCTGCACGTTATATCAAAAATTTTGAGCAGTACACTGATACCGAAGAAGGAAAACGCTTAGTCGCAGCCGGACCTTCTTTGGAACCAGTATTAAGCTAACCGTTTAGTAGTAATTATTTTAAAGTTGATTTTGAAACACCTGTTTGGTATTGTCTGATAAGCAATTCCAAATAGGTGTTTCTGTTTCTCAGTAATTAAATATCTTCCGTGTTTTTTTAATTTAACAAATACTTGACGAAACGTTAAAATAAAAATTGGATTATTATTAATTTATACCCTATCTTTGCAAAAGAAACAAAGAGTTATCTAATTTTATAAAGTTATGTTATCAATTCAATTACATCATCATCATTCTCATAATTGCTCTCAAGCGATGTGTTAATGGTATGCGTGTAAATCACAATAATCTAAACCCGTTTGAGTACATCAAGCGGGTTTTTTATTACCCATTCTTTGTACTCAGGCATTAACTCAAAACAACAAACTAAAAAAAACTAAAATGAGTACACTTAAAATTGCAATTCAAAAATCGGGACGTTTAAACGAAGAAAGCATCCAAATCCTAAAAGACTGCGGTATTTCAATAGACAACGGAAACGACCAGTTAAAAGCCGAAGCAACTAACTTCCCCTTAGAAGTTTTATTTCTTAGAAATTCTGACATCCCGCAATACTTAATTGACGGTGTTGTTGATGCAGCTATCGTGGGAGATAATCTTTTGGTAGAAAAAGGAAAAGGGATTGAAGTAGCCCAAAAATTAGGTTTTTCAAAATGCAGAGTCTCTGTTGCAGTTCCCAAAACCTTCGAATACAATTCTATAAAAGATTTAGACGGACTAAGAATCGCTACATCTTACCCTAATACAGTTGTTGACTATTTTGCTTCCTTTGGAATGACGGTTGATATTCACCAAATTTCAGGATCAGTTGAAATTGCACCAAATATTGGCCTTGCCGATGCTATTGTAGATATCGTTTCAAGCGGAAGCACTTTATTCAAAAACAACTTGAAAGAAGTTGAAGTTATCCTGAAAAGTGAAGCGGTTTTGGCAGTTTCTCCAAAAATAAACCCAGAAAACCAAAAGTTAATCGACACTCTGAAATTCCGAATCGAATCGGTTTTGAGAGCCAGAAAATCGAGGTATATTTTGATGAATGTGCCAAACGACAAAATTGATGAAGTTGGAAAGATTCTTCCAGTGTTACGAAGCTTAACTGTTCTGCCTTTGGCGCAGGAAGGATGGAGCAGCGTACACTCGGTGATTGACAAAGATACTTTCTGGGAAGTAATCGACAAATTGAAGGATGCCGGTGCCGAAGGAATTTTAGTTTGTCCTATTGAAAAAATGGTACTTTAAGTTTCGCGCTTTAGGCTGTAAGCAATACGCTTTAAGCCTCAAAACATATCGTAAATTAACTTATAGTATACCGCTTAAAGCTTAAAGCATAAAAAAATGAATAAAATATACAATCCAAAACCAGAAACCTGGTCCTCAATTTTAGAAAGACCAACTAAAACAGTTGACGATATAGAAGCAACGGTGAAAGGAATTTTCAAAGAAGTGCAGTCAAAAGGAGATTTTGCAGTAGCAAAATACACTTCACTTTTTGACGGAGCTTCAGTTCCTGAACTGGAAGTTTCACAAACCGAAATAGCCACGGCAATCGCAACTATTTCAAAAGAATTAAAAGAAGCCATCCAATTGGCAAAATCAAATATTGAAAAATTCCACTTAGCCCAAAAAACAAATCGCATTGAAGTTGAAACCATCGAAGGCGTAAACTGCTGGCAGGAAAAAAGACCTATTCAAAAAATCGGTTTGTATATTCCGGGCGGAACCGCTCCTTTGTTTTCGACTGTGCTAATGCTGGCAGTTCCAGCAAATCTTGCAGGATGCAGCGAAATCGTACTATGTTCGCCTCCTGACAAAAACGGAAACATCAATCCTGCCATTTTATATGCCGCTTATTTATGCGGTGTGACCAAAATCCTGAAAGTGGGAGGGATTCAGGCGATTGCCGGAATGACTTTTGGAACTGTTAGTATTCCAAAAGTGTATAAAATATTCGGACCGGGAAATCAGTTTGTAACTGTTGCTAAGCAATTAGCAACTCAATTTGGCGTTGCAATCGATATGCCGGCAGGACCATCTGAATTATTGATTGTAGCCGATGACAGTGCCGTTCCTGCATTCGTTGCATCCGACTTACTTTCTCAGGCCGAACACGGAACTGACAGTCAGGTGATTTTGGTTTCCACTTCAAAAACATTGATCGATGAGGTTGAAAAAGAAGTACAATCTCAAATGGATGTTTTACCACGAAAAGCTATCGCAGAAAAGGCTATTGCAAATTCCAAATTAATTTTTGTTGAAAATGATGCCATCGCTTTAGAATTAATCAATGAATACGGCCCTGAACATTTTATTATTTGTACCAAAGAAGAAGCTTTCTATGTAGATAATATTGCAAACGCAGGTTCTGTTTTTATTGGGAACTACACTCCTGAAAGTGCAGGAGATTACGCATCGGGAACTAATCATACCTTGCCAACAAATGGTTATGCCAAAAATTACAGCGGTGTAAACCTTGATAGTTTTACCAAATCAATGACTTTCCAAAAAATATCCGAAAAAGGTATTCAAAACATTGGAAAAGCGATTGAAATAATGGCTGAAGCCGAGGGATTACAGGCGCATAAGAATGCAGTTACCTTGAGATTGAAGAATTTAAAATAGAGACAAGAAACAAGAGCAAAGACAAAGATTAAAAGAATTGCAGAACTGAACACAAAGTCTTTCTTCTTGCATCTTTTTTCTTTTCTCAAAAAAAATAAAAAATGACTTTCGATATAAACACTATAGTACGTGAAAACGTCAAGAAATTAAAGCCTTATTCTTCGGCTCGTGATGAGTTTGAAGATTTCGATACAGCTGATATGATTTTTTTGGATGCCAATGAAAATCCATATCAAAACGGCGTAAACCGCTATCCAGATCCACAGCAAGGCAATGTAAAAGTAGTTTTGGGGAAAATGAAAAACGTAAACCCAAAACAAATTCTGTTAGGAAACGGAAGCGATGAGGTTTTGGACTTATTATTCAGAGCTTTCTGTGAGCCAAAAGTTGACAACGTAATTTCGTTACCTCCAACTTACGGTATGTACGGTGTATTGGCCAACATCAATGCCGTTGAAAACAGAGAAGTATTGCTTTCGAATGATTTTCAGCCACAAGTGGAGAAAATTTTAGAAGCAGTTGATACTAATTCTAAAATCATCTTTTTGTGTTCGCCAAATAATCCTACTGGGAATTCTTTTTCAGAGGAAAGTGTTAGAACATTATTGGAAAGTTTCAATGGATTTGTCGTTATTGACGAAGCTTATATTGATTTTTCAGATAAAGAAGGCTGGTTGAAAAAATTAGATCAATATCCAAATTTAATTATTACACAGACTTTATCTAAAGCTTATGGTCTGGCAGGAATCCGTTTAGGAGTTTGCTATGCTTCTACAGAAGTAATTTCAGTTTTAAATAAAATCAAACCGCCTTATAACGTAAACGAATTGACACAGCTTCGTGCTTTGGAACGCTTGAGTGATGAAGTGAAAATTGCGAGTGAAATCACCTCAATTATAGCACAAAGAACAGAATTACTTTCAGTTTTAGATGAAGTATCTTTCGTAGAAAAAATCTATCCGACAGAGGCTAATTTTATCCTAATAAAAGTAGATGATGCCAACAAACGTTACGATGAATTAATTGCCAAAGGAATTGTGATTCGCAATAGAACGACTCAGCCACTGTGTGAAAATACCTTGCGTTTGACTATTGGAACTGAAGAAGAAAATAAAAAATTAATTGAAGCATTACAAAATTAATCAACTAAGACCTAACAGGTTTTAGAAACCTGTTAGGTCTAGAATAAAATAACTTATGAAGAAAGTACTTTTTATAGATCGTGATGGAACGATTGTATTGGAACCGGAAGGATATCAATTAGACAGTTTAGAAAAACTGGAATTTTACCCAAAAGCATTTCAGTATTTGGCAAAAATCGCCAAAGAAATGGATTACGAATTGGTTATGGTTACCAATCAGGATGGACTGGGAACCGATAGTTTTCCGGAAGATACATTTTGGCCAACACAAAACTTTATTTTAAGAGCTTTTGAAAACGAAGGTGTTCTTTTTGATGATATTTTTATAGATCGTTCTTTCCCTGAAGACAATGCGCCAACGCGTAAGCCTCGCACAGGAATGCTTACCAAATACATTGATAATCCAAATTACGATTTGGCTAACTCATTTGTTTTAGGCGATCGCATTACCGATGTGGAATTGGCTAAAAACCTAGGCGCAAAAGCTATTTTCTTAAAATCGGAAGATGATTTGGGAATTGCTGAAATCTCAAGCAAAAAAGAAGAATTAGACGAAATCATTGTCTTGCATTCTACCGATTGGAAAGTGATTTACGAGTTTTTAAAACTAGAAGCGCGTTCGGCATCGATTTCAAGAAAAACAAACGAGACAGATATTTACATCAACCTGAACCTGGACGGAACAGGAAAAAGCAAAATCGAAACAGGAATTGCCTTTTTTGACCACATGCTTGACCAAATCGCACGCCACGGACAAATGGACTTGGAGATTTTGGTAAAAGGCGACCTTGAAGTTGATGAACACCATACGATAGAAGACACAGCAATTGCTTTGGGAGAAGTTTTTGCGAAAGCTTTAGGAAACAAATTAGGAATTGAGCGTTATGGCTTCTGTTTGCCAATGGATGATTGCTTATCACAAGTAGCAATTGATTTTGGCGGTAGAAACTGGCTAGTTTGGGAAACCGAATTCAAACGCGAAATGGTAGGTAAAATGCCAACGGAAATGTTTTATCATTTCTTTAAATCTTTCTCTGACGGAGCCAAAGCTAATATTAACATCAAAGCAGAGGGAACGAACGAACATCACAAAATAGAAGCTATTTTTAAGGCTTTTGCGAAAGCGATTAAAGTAGCCGTAAAACGTGATACCGAGAAAATGATTTTGCCTTCAACAAAAGGAATGCTTTAATATTACCAATTATGGATGCTCAAAAATTTGCTTCAGAATGGATTGAATCCTGGAATTCTCACGATTTGGATGATATTTTAAATCATTATTCAGAGGATATCGAAATTACTACTCCAATGATAAAATTGGCTGGAGGAATTGAAAGCGGTTCTCTTGTTGGAAAAGCCTTGGTTAAAGATTATTGGAATAAGGCTTTAACTAAATTTCCTGATTTACATTTTGAGCTGATTGAAGTTACATCTGGCGTCAATTCAGTCGCTTTATATTACAAATCTATTATGGGAAAAATGGCAATTGAAGTTATGTTTTTCAATGATAAAGGATTGGTAAATAAAATGATAGCGCATTATACTAATTAAGAAAAATGAAAATAGTAATCATAAATTACGGAGCAGGAAATATCCAAAGCATTATGTTTGCCATCGAGAGATTGGGATTCAAAGCCGTTTTGAGTAATGATCCTGAGGAAATAAAAAAGGCAGACAAAGTGATTTTCCCTGGAGTGGGAGAGGCGAGTTATGCTATGATGATGCTCAAAAAAAGTGGATTAGACACTTTGATTCCGACACTACAACAACCCGTTTTGGGAATTTGTTTAGGAATGCAGTTGATGTGTAACCGTTCTGAAGAAGGAAACACAGAAGGTTTGGGAATCTTTGATGTAGATGTTATTAAATTTTCGCCAAAAGTAAAAGTGCCTCAAATGGGTTGGAATATCATTTACAACCTAAAATCGGATTTATTCAAAGATGTGGCCGAAAAGGAATATATGTATTTGGTTCATAGTTTTTATGCGCCTATTTGCAAAGAAACCATTGCAACCACTGATTATGACGTTGAGTATTCTTCGGCTCTGGAAAATAACAATTTCTACGGAACGCAATTTCACCCTGAAAAAAGCGGTGATGTTGGCGAGCAAATCCTTGGAAATTTTCTGAAGCTATAAAAGGTAATGACAATTTCAAAAATCAATTTCAATAGCAATCTGAAATCAAAAATCGTTAATCTACAATCAAAAATTAAATGAGAATAATACCCGCAATAGACATCATCGAAGGAAAATGTGTTCGCTTATCCAAAGGCGATTACAATACCAAAATCATATATAACGAAAATCCGCTGGAAGTAGCAAAATCATTCGAAGCGCACGGAATAGAATATTTGCATTTGGTAGATTTGGATGGGGCAAAATCAAGCAAGATTGTCAATTATAAAATATTGGAACAAATCGCCACGCAAACCAAATTGAAAATTGATTTTGGCGGAGGTTTAAAAGCCGATTCTGATCTGAAAATCGCTTTTGAAAGTGGTGCGAACCAAATCACAGGCGGAAGTATTGCCGTAAAAAACAGACCAATTTTCGAAAAATGGATTGCAGAATATGGTTCGGACAAAATCATTCTAGGAGCCGATGCCACTAATGAAAAAGTAGCGGTTTCCGGTTGGCTGGAAGATTCAAACGAAGATTTGGTTCCGTTTATACAAAATTATCAGTTAAAAGGGATTCAATACGTAATTTGTACCGATATTGCCAAAGACGGGATGCTCGAAGGACCAAGTTTTGATTTGTATGCCAAAATTTTAGATCAGGCGAAAGGTGTAAAATTAATCGCCTCTGGTGGAATTTCTACTTTTGATGAATTACCTAAACTGGCCGAATTGGGTTGTGAAGGAACCATCATCGGAAAAGCCATTTACGAAGGCAGAATTTCGTTGAAACAATTGGAAAATTATATCATATCGTAGAGACGTTGCAGTGCTACGTCTAACCCAATCAAAATAAAAACACCGAATAGTTTAGACGTTGCAGTGCAACGTCTCTACCGTAACAATAATAAAAATGTTAACAAAAAGAATAATACCCTGTCTGGACATTAAAAACGGAAGAACCGTAAAAGGCGTTAATTTCGTAGATTTGCGGGATGCAGGTGATCCTGTGGAATTGGCAAAAATCTATTCGGATGAAGGAGCTGACGAATTGGTTTTTCTGGATATTTCGGCAACAGAAGAAAGAAGAAGAACTCTAGTTGATTTGGTTCGGAAAGTGGCGGCAACAATTAACATCCCGTTTACTGTAGGCGGCGGAATTTCAGCAGTGAGTGACGTTGAAGTTTTGCTTCAGAATGGAGCTGACAAGGTTTCTATCAATTCATCGGCGGTGAAAAACCCACAGTTGATTAATGATTTGGCACAAAAATTCGGAAGCCAATGTGTAGTAGTTGCAATTGATGCTAAGCAAATTGAAGGTGAATGGATTGTACATTTGGTAGGAGGAAAAGTTCCGACGGAAATAAAATTGTTTGACTGGGCAAAAGAAGTAGAACAAAGAGGGGCGGGAGAAATCCTTTTCACTTCGATGGATCACGACGGAACCAAAAACGGCTTTGCCAATGAAGCTTTGGCAAAATTATCGCAATTGGTAAATATTCCAATAATCGCTTCTGGAGGTGCTGGAAATATGCAGCATTTCACAGATACCTTTATCAATGGAAAAGCAGACGCAGCATTGGCAGCGAGTGTATTTCATTTCAAAGAAATTGAAATCAAAACCCTGAAAAAAGAATTAAAAAACAATAATATAGAAGTTCGAATATAGTTTTATCTTTAAGACTTTCGACTTTCAAACTTTAGACCAAAAATATGAACATAGATATCAAAAGCGCACACGGATTAATTCCGGCAATTATTCAGGATTCAGAAACCAAAAATGTCCTGATGTTGGGGTATATGAACGAAGAATCACTTCAAAAAACAATTGAAACTCAAAAAGTAACTTTCTTCAGCCGTTCCAAACAAAGACTTTGGACAAAAGGTGAGGAAAGCGGTAACTTCTTGGAACTTGTAGATATTAAAAATGATTGTGACGGCGATACGCTTTTGATTCAGGCAAAACCAGTGGGACCAACTTGCCACACGGGAGCTGACACCTGCTGGCAAGAGCCTAATGCGCAGGAATATGGATTCATTTCACATTTGGAAAATACAATCAAAACCAGAAGAGAAAATGCTGATTCTGAAAAAAGTTATGTGGCTTCTTTATTTGAAAAAGGAATTAACAAAATTGCACAGAAAGTAGGTGAGGAAGCAGTCGAAGTAGTTATTGAGGCAAAAGATGATAATGATGATCTGTTCTTAAGCGAAAGTGCTGATTTACTTTTTCACTACCTTATTTTGCTACAGGCAAAAGGATATCAATTGAATGATGTTGTGAATGTTTTGAAAGGGCGTCAGAAGTAAGTTTTAGACCACGAATTACGGGGATGAAACAGATTTTTTTAATCTATCCCTATCTAAGGACCAATTTAACCGCAAGGTTCGCGAAGGAAAATCGCAAAGTCCGCAAAGTGCTGCGTTCATAGCTTTTCTTTGTGAACCTTGCGGTTGTTATTTTATTTAGTTTTTAAAGAGAAAGAAAATCCATGAAATTGGTATAATTCGTAGCCTATACAATTTCTTTTTTATTTATGAAAAACTCATAAAAAGTATGTAATTTTGATACAAAATTTATAAATCCATGAAGAAACACCTAAAAACGTTATTAATTGTATTCTTAATTTCCAGTGGAATTCAGGCACAGGGACTTCTCAGTAAATCCGAGACTCATTTTAGCCGACAGGATTCTCTTAGGGGCAGTATTACTAAAGAAAGATCGTGGTGGGATCTGAAACATTATGACCTTGCAATAAAAGTAAATCCAGCAGACAGCACAATTACAGGGTCTAATACCATTCAGTATAAAGTTTTGCAGCCATATAAAACAATGCAGATAGACCTGCAGGAGCCTATGAAAATCACGAAGGTTACCCAAGACGGAGGAGCTTTGAAATACAAACGAGATGGAAATGTATTTTATATTTCATTGGTTTCAGCCCAAAATAAAGGAGAACTAAAAGAAATAACGATATTTTATCAAGGGAAACCAAAAATAGCAGTAAATCCGCCTTGGGATGGGGGTATTACCTGGAAAAAAGATAAAAACGGAAATAATTTTATTGCGTCTTCCTGCCAAGGATTAGGCGCTAGTGTCTGGTGGCCGAACAAAGACCACATGTATGATGAAGCAGAAGGAATAAAAATCAGCGTGAACGTTCCCGGAAATTTAACTGATGTTTCCAATGGCCGTCTTCAAAATGTAAAAACATTAAAAGACGGAACGAAAACCTATACCTGGGCTGTAAAAAATCCAATTAACAACTATGGTGTAAATATTAATATCGGTGATTACGTTACTTTTTCAGAAAAATACAAAGGAGAAAAAGGAGATCTGGACTGTACTTATTATGTTTTGAAAGATAATCTGGCCAAAGCCAAAGAACAATTCAAAGATGTTTCTAGAATGCTGAAAGCTTTTGAATACTGGTTTGGACCGTATCCTTTTTATGAAGACAGCTACAAACTGGTTGAAACTCCTTATTTAGGAATGGAACACCAAAGCTGTGTTACCTACGGAAACGGATACCAAAACGGTTATCTCGGACGCGATTTGAGCGGAACAGGCTGGGGATTAAAATTTGATTTTATTATTGTTCATGAATCCGGACATGAATGGTTTGCCAATAACATTACCTACAAAGATATCGCCGATATGTGGATCCATGAGAGTTTCACTAATTATTCCGAAAGTCTTTTTCTGGAATATTACTATGGAAAAGAAGCAGGCCTTGAATATGTCCGCGGTACCCGAAAAAACATTCAAAATGATATCCCGATCATTGGCCATTATGATGTAAACAGTGAGGGTTCCGGCGATATGTACTACAAAGGCGGTAATATGCTTAATACACTGCGCCAGCTGGTTAATGATGATGCAAAATGGAGAAATATCCTGAGAGGCCTGAACAGTACTTTTTACCATCAAACGGTAACGACCAAGCAGATTGAAGATTACCTAAGCCAGCAGTCCGGCTTGGATTTAAATCCATTTTTTAACCAATATCTGCGAGATGTTCGAATTCCGACATTAGAATATACTGTTCAGGACAATACCTTGAAATACCGCTGGACAAATATTGTTGCCGGTTTTGAAATGCCTGTAAAAGTTTCTCTTAATGGAAAAGAAATCACTTTAAAACCAAAAGCAGACTGGAGTAAATTTAACAATGATTCTAAAATTGAAAAAGTCGAGGTAAATAAAGATTTTTATGTTCTCTCTAAAAATGTGAATTAAATCATTTTACATTCTTCAAAAAACAAAAATACCAGCGGCTTGCTGGTATTTTATTTTTTATAAACTTATAGCTATTCAATTTCTTTCAAAATTGCAGCAGAAGTCAGTCTTTAAGTAAGAACCTATTAAAATAATTATAGTAAATGTTTGGAAACATATTCAAAACTTGTTTTAATCGAATCAGCTGGGGTTGGAGAATAATTGGTTTCCTGCTCTACAAAAAAGTGCTGCATTCCTGAGAGTTTAGCTTCAGTAAAAATGGTTTTGAAGTTGATACTTCCTTCTCCAATTTCGGTATTCCATTCTGCTTTGGACTTATCCATATCTTTTACATGCCACATTGTAAATCGGCCGGGATTAGCTTTAAACATCTGCAAAGGATCATTTCCTGAACGGACTGCCCAATATATATCCAATTCAAAATCAACTAACTTTTTATCCGTTTCCTGCAGTAAAATATCATAACCTGTCAGATTTCCAAACTTTTTAAATTCAAAATCATGATTGTGATAAGCTAATTTTAGTCCGGATTGTTTACATAAAACGGCTACTTCATTTACTTTTTGCGCAATTCGTTTAAAACCATCTAGATCGCTTCTTAATTTTTCATCTAAATAAGGAACGGTTATGTATTCACTTCCTAATTGATTAGCGCATTCAATAGAAGCTTTCAGAAAATCAGCGTTATTGTCTTTTATAAAAGAATTAAAATCATAATGTCCGCTAGGTGCTTTTAGACCATTATCGGCAAGTATTTTTTTGAAATCTTTTGCTGAAGTGCCAAAAAAACCTTTATCACTGGAGTAGCCATAGGTTTCCACTTCTTTATAACCTGACTTAGCCACATGTTCTAAAACTCCTTTCACATCGTTAGAAAATGCTGCCCTCAAAGTATACAATTGAATACCGATATTTTTTTGTTTTGAAGTAAAGGCAAGGGAAGGAGCAATTGCCAATGCGCCCAATGCCAAACCACTGTTAATTATAAAATCTCTTCTCTTTATCATTTTTACTTTATTAAATTAAATATCACAAATTGCTATTGCTTTTTTCAAAGAGGCAATTTTATCTTTTTGTTTTGGGATAAACTCTTGCCCTACAAATCCCGTAAAACCAGTTTGAGCAATTGCTTTCATTATGGCGCTGTAATTAAGCTCTTGGGTTTCATCAATTTCATTGCGTCCCGGAACTCCTCCTGTGTGGTAATGAGCAATGTGGGTGTAATTTTCGTTTATGGTACGAATAACGTCACCTTCATCTATCTGCATATGGTAAATATCATAAAGCAGTTTGAAATTTTTAGAATTGACTCGTTTCACCAATTCGACGCCCCAATAGGTTCTGTCGCATTGATAATCTTTATGGTTAATTTTACTATTTAGTAATTCCATAACCAAGGTGACCTGGTACTTTTCAGCCAATGGTATTAATTTTTGCAGCCCAAGCACACAATTATTCCAGCCTTCTTCATCTGTTTTCCCTCTTCTGTTTCCACTAAAACAAATCAGATTTTTGTAGCCTGCTTCGGCAACGAGCGGAATCATTTCCGTGTAATTTTTAATCAGCTGTTCATGAAATTTTGGATCATTAAAACCATCCACTAGATTTAATTCGGCACCATTACACATTGTAGAAGTAAGATTATGTTTTTTCAATATTGGCCAATCTTGCGGGCCTACTAAATCAATTCCTGTGATTCCAATCTTTTTTGCTTCCACACAAAGCGTTTCTATATCAAAATCTTTAAAGCACCAGCGGGCTACAGAATGGTTAATTTTTCCTTTCAGCATATTCGGATTTGATTTAAGTTCTTCTTTAGTTTCAGCCAAAGCTAATAAATCTGCTGGAACTCCTAATGTCAAAGTTCCGGCAAGAATACCTTTTATAGCAGTTCTTCTATCTGTTGCACTCATAATCGTTATTTTTAAATTGCTTAAATTTCATCAGCCAATTTATTTTTATCCTGAAATAAAAGAGCAAAAATCAAAAATACAGCAAAAGCGATTCCCGCAGGAATTATCCAAACCATCTGCCAATCGACCGCTCCTTCAGCTGTTTTATAATTATCCGTAATCCAGCCTGCAACTGCAAACCCAATTAACATTCCGATGCCGTAAGTAGCTAACGTAATCAGCCCTTGAGCGGCACTTTTATATTTTTCGCCTGCTTTTGAATTGGTATAAATCTGCCCTGAAACAAAGAAAAAATCATAACATATTCCGTGCAGAGCAATTCCTATTATAAGCATAAAACTCAAATCACTGCCATTGCCGTAAGCAAATAAAATATATCGGACTGCCCAAGCAAGCATTCCCACCAAAATTGTTTTTTTAAATCCAAAACGGGCAAAAAACACAGGAATTAATAATAAAAAAAGTGCTTCGGATATTTGACCAACAGCCATTTTTCCTGTCGGATTTTCAACTCCGGAAGCAGTCAGAAAAGGATGTGCATTCTGATAATAAAAAGCTAATGGAATACAAATTAAAATTGATGAAATAAAAAATATAAAGAAATTTTTATCCTTCAAAAGTTTTAAAGCATCAAGACCAATAATATCTCCTATTTTAATATTCCCTTCACTAACTTTTGGAGGCGTTTTAGGCAGATTAAAACTTAATAAGCCTAAAACCAAAGCAGCAGTTCCTGCTAAAAGAAATGTATTTTTTAGCAATCCATTTGAAACAGCTTCTGCAGCATCCCAATGAAACAGAAAACTAATGGACAATCCTGCTAAAATCCAGCCTATAGTACCCCAGACTCTGATATTTGCAAATTCTTTCTCCGCATCTTTCATCTGATTGAATGCCACTGAATTTACCAAAGCTAATGTTGGCATATACAAAATCATATAACTCAATACATAAATATAAAACATACCAATGTCTGCAGATTGATACATTTGATACATTAAAAATGCACCTGCTAAATGCAAAATACCCAAAATTTTCTCAGCATTAAAATAACGGTCTGCAATCAAACCAATAATGAAAGGCGCGATGATGGCTCCCCACGATTGGGTAGAAAAAATAGCCGCCGTTTCTGAACCAGATGCCTTTAAATTGTTTCCTAAAAATGTACCAAGAGTGACAAACCAAGCTCCCCAGATAAAAAATTCGAGAAACATCATTACAGATAATTTAATGCGGATAGTTGTATTCATAAAGTGGGTTGATTTATAAAAAATGTTTCGAATCTATTATTTACAGCCTGTTGTAGTTTCCATTGTATTCCATTCCTTAATAATAATGTTGCGGTACCATACATTATTACCATGATCCTGCAAAGCAATTTTTCCTTTTTTGAAAGTTCCAAAACCTGGCCAGCTGGCAAATTTGCTTCCTGCAACCAATGCTTTAAAATTATCATCCCAAAGTGTCGTCTCAACAACAATAACTCCGTTTAAAACAAAAGTCAGTTTACCGTTTTTGCAGACAACTTCAGCTGTATTCCATTCTCCAACAGGTTTTACTGGTTCTGATTTGCTTTGAATTAAATCATACAGATCTCCTGCTCGGTGCTTAGTAATTTTACCATCAGGATGACCGTCATTGTCCAAAACCTGCATTTCTAAACCCGTCTCATAAGTGTTTTTATATTTCTGTGCATTTTCATTTACATAAAATATAATACCGCTATTCGCTTTAGGAGCAACTTTCCAGTCCAATTTTAAATGAAAATTTTCATATTCGGCATCAGTTACTAAATCTCCTCCCTGACCATTTTTCGCAGCTTCTGGATCAAAATGTAAAACACCGTCTTCAACCTTCCATCCGCCGCTAACAGAAGTTTTGCCATAAGTATGCCAGCCTGTTGTCGTTTTTCCGTCAAAAATGGGTTTAAATCCTTTTTGCGCCTGAAGGTTTTGGAATAAAGTGAATACTAATACTGCTGTAATAATCTTTTTCATGGTTATAATCTTTAATTTTAATATTTTTTAAAAACTTAGGTTTTTCCAGCCTTCTCTATAATTGCGTTTTACAAATTGATTTACATCATCAACATTGGTTACTTTCTTAGCATTGTTGTCCCAAAGCATTTTAACTGAACGTCCTGGATATACATCTTCTCCCAAATATTCTTTGTGAAAATCATAGCCTCTTACTGCAAGATTTGCCATTAATAAAGCTTCTGTTAATGGACCCGCAATTTCAAAAGGAGAACTGAGCTCTTTCTTACCATATCCAGCAATACAGCCCTCTATCCACTGTTTTTGATGCCCATTGGCTCCATCTTTTACACGAGGGTATTTTTGAGTAATTTTTAAGTTTTCATTACGGCTTAAAGGCAATAATCTTGGATTTTCACTATAAGTATCACAAATCATTTTTCCTTTTGTTCCAATGAATAATGTGCCGTTGCCGCCATCGCCAAAGATTTCGTTTGCACCTAATTCTTCAGGACGATCCGGCTGAATACCGCCGTCCATCCAGTGCAATTTAATATCGCCTTTTGTTTTATTAGTTTTTGGAAACGTTAATGTTACATGACTCGAAGGCGGACAGCTTTCTGGAAAATATCCTCTCCTGAATTCATCAACATAAACTGAACCAACACTGCACTGCACATCTTTTGCATATTTTAGATTCAATACAGAAAATGGTGCTTCCATCAAATGACAGCCCATATCACCCAACGCACCAGTTCCATAATCCCACCAGCCACGCCAGTTGAATGGTACTAACTTATTTATATAATTTTTATAAGGAGCGGTTCCCAGCCATAAATCCCAGTCTAATTCTTTAGGAATTTCGGTTTTAGCTGTTGGCCAGGGAATTCCTTGGGGCCATACAGGCCTGTCTGTCCATGCATAAACAGTATGTACATCGCCGATTAAATCAGCATCATACCATTCTTTTAGAATTCGTGTGCCATCATTCGAAGATCCTTGATTTCCCATCTGTGTAACGACTTTATAACGGGCAGCCGCCTGAGTCATCATGTGCGCCTCGTAAATATCATGTGCCATTGGCTTTTGCACATACACGTGCTTGCCTAACTGCATAGCCGAAAAAGCTTGTATGGCATGATTATGATCGGGTGTAGAAACGGAAACCGCATCGAAATTTTTATGCTCTTTGTCTAACATTTCGCGCCAGTCTTTGTAAAACTTGGCTTTTGGTAAAGCTTTAACACTATCTGAAGCTCTTCTAGTATCAACATCACACAAATAAGCAACATTTGCAAGACCGCTTTTTTCAAAAGAACCAATGTCTGATCTTCCTTTTCCGCCAACACCAATACCGGCAATTACTAATTTATCACTGGGAGCTACAAAACCCCTTCCCATGACATGTCTGGGAATTATCATTAACCCAGCTGTTGCCAGTACACCTTTTTTAAGAAAATCTCTGCGAAGAGCAGATTCTGGCTCTTTTTTTTGATTAAAATCTTGATCCATAAATAGATTTTACAATTTTATTTGTTCAATGACAGAATGTATTTTGCAATTTTTTTTGCATCCTCTTTCTTTAATGTGCCATGTGAAGCCATAGGTACAGCCCCCCAGACTCCAGAACCTCCTTTGATAATCTTATCTGATAAATAGCTGATACTTTTGTCATTCATTGGGTATTTTTTGGCGATATCCAAATAAGAAGGACCAATTACCTTTTTGTCTATTTTATGACAAGTTGCACAATCTAACTTTTTAATTATTAGCTCTCCTTCAGAAGGCTGGACTTCTTCAGTATCACTATATCCCGTTGGAATTGATTCGTATTTTGAGAAAGAGCTCAAAGCGCCCAGCATTAGTATTGCTGCTAAAATTTTAATTTTCATTATTTACTGTTTATGTTTTTTAAAGACCTAAATTTTTTCTATTAAGCTGTGTATTTGTTTCTACCGAGGCAAAATCATCAAAAGCTTTATCGGTAACTTTAATAATATGCTTTTTTATAAATTCGGCTCCCTCTCGGGCTCCGTCTTCCTGATTTTTTAAACAGCATTCCCATTCCATAACTGCCCAGCCTTTATAATCATATTGTGCTAATTTGCTGAAAATGGTTTTAAAATCAATCTGACCATCGCCAGGCGAGCGATAACGGCCTGCGCGGTTTATCCAGCTTTGATAACCGCCAAAAGTACCTTGTTTTCCTGTTGGATTAAATTCGGCATCTTTAACATGGAAAGCTTTGATCCGTTCATGATAAAAATCGATGTACTGAATATAATCTAACTGCTGCAGCACAAAATGTGAAGGATCATAAAGCAGGCAGGCACGCTGATGATTGTTTACCGCTTTGAGAAACATTTCGTAAGTTTCGCCATCAAATAAATCTTCTCCCGGATGGATTTCATAGCAGACATCTACACCGTTTTTATCAAATTCATTCAGGATAGGTAACCAGCGATTTGCTAATTCTTTGAATCCCTCTTCAATTAAACCTGGGGGACGCTGTGGCCAAGGATGAAAATACTGCCACAATAACGAACCACTGAAAGTAGCGTGTGCATTAAGTCCTAAATTTTGTGAAGCTTTTGCAGCATAATGTAATTGCCGAACTGCCCATTCTTGTCTTGCTTTTGGATTTCCGCGCAAAGCCTGCGGTGCAAATCCATCAAAAAAATCATCATACGCAGGATGAACAGCAACCAGCTGACCTTGTAAATGAGTAGAGAGTTCAGATATTTTTAAGCCGTATGAACCAACAATTCCAGTTAGCTCATCAGCATAAGTCTTGCTTTCGGCAGCTTTTTGCAGATCAATAAATCGAGAATCCAGAGTTGGAATCTGTATTCCTTTAAAACCCAGATTGGCAGCCCATTGGCAAATTCCCTCCAAAGAATTAAAAGGGGCTTCATCAGATATAAATTGTGCTAAAAAAACCGCAGGTCCTTGTATTTTGGTCATTTGTGATACTTTAAAATTTAAATTCAGTCCATTTTTGAGATGATTTACCCGAAGCAATTACATTTTCTATAAAAGCCATTCCTCTAACACCATCTTCTACCGTTGGAAAATCAAGCATATTTGCTGTTGGTTCTTTACCTTCTAATTTTGACTGCAAAGTCAAAGCAAAGTTTTTATATAAATTTCCGAAAGCTTCCAAGTAACCTTCCGGGTGTCCGCTAGGAGTCCGGGTATTGAAAGCGACAATTGGTGATAAATATCCGTTTCCGGTTCGGTACAATTGAGCAGGGGAGTCCAGCCATTTTACAATTAAGGTATTTGGTTCCATCTGATGCCATTCTAAACCGCCTTTTTCGCCATAAACCTTAATTTTTAAGCTGTTTTCTTCACCAGCTGCAATTTGGCTGGCTACCAGAATTCCGTTGGCACCATTATCAAATTTAAGCAGTACATTTCCATCATCATCGAGTCTTCTATTATCAACAACGGTATTAATATCAGCGCAAAGCTGTGTGATTTTCAATCCTGAAATATATTCTGCCAAATGTGCAGCGTGAGTTCCGATATCTCCCATACAGCCACTGATTCCGCTTTTGGAAGGATCAGTTCTCCAAGCGGCCTGTTTGTTGCCGCCATTTTCAAAGTCAGTACTCAGCCAGCCCTGCGGATATTCAACCATTATTTTCCGAATATTTCCAAAATGATTTTCAGCAACCATATTCTTTGCCTGTTTTACCATCGGATAACCGGCATAAGTATGTGTTAAACACAAATAAAGCCCAGTTTCATTAACTTTTTGTTCCAATAATCTGGCTTCCGCCAAAGTCAAAGTCATAGGTTTGTCCAAAACCACATGGAAACCATTTTCTAATGCTAACATAGCAGGAGCAAAGTGGGCATGATTTGGAGTAACTATCGAAACAAAATCCATTCTTTCCTCAGGAGATAATTTTGCTTCGGTCTCTATCATTTTGGTATAGGATTCATAACATTTCTCTTCTGCTAAGCCTAATTCTTTACCAGATTCAAGGGATACTTCAGGATTAGAACTGAAAGCACCGCAATGCAGTTCGATTAATCCGTCCATATTTGCAGCAATGCGGTGAACTGCACCGATAAAAGCATTTTTGCCACCGCCGATCATTCCCATTTTTAATTTTCTCATAATTGAATAATCCTATATCTAGATATTTTTTTTCTTTAATTCTTTTACAGCGTAATCAACAGCTCTAGCAGTTAAGGCCATATAGGTCAGTGAAGGATTTTGACAGGCACTTGATGGCATGCAGGAACCATCAGTTACAAATACATTTTTTACTTCATGCATCTGATTCCATTTGTTCAATACTGATTCTTTTGGATCGTTCCCCATACGGGCAGTGCCCATTTCATGAATTGTCATTCCCGGATAACAGCCGTTATCATACGCTTTTACATTCTTGACACCAGCCGCTTCCAGCATTTCGGCCGCATCATACATCATATCCTCACGCATTTTGGCTTCATTTTCCTTGTATTCACAGTCAATTGCCAATACAGGCTGTCCCCATTTGTCTTTTTTAGAATGATCGATGTACACTTTATTTTCATAATAAGGAAGCATTTCTCCAAAACCGCCTAATCCCATCGTCCATGATTCTGCAGGTCTGGATAAAATTTCTTTAAAATCCCCTCCAAAATCCAATTCAGCCACTTCTTTGTGCCAATTTCCTCTGCTTGCTGCGCCCTGATATCCAAACCCTCGTAAATAATCTCTCTTGTCGTCTTTAAAATTCTGATACCTTGGAATATAAATACCATTAGCTCTTCGTCCGTAAGTATATTTGTCTTCAAAACCTTCAACAGTTCCTTCGGCACCGCATCTAAAATGATGATCCATTAAATTGTGCCCAAGCTGTCCGCTGCCGTTACCTAAACCATTCGGATGTACTTCTGAAGTTGAATTTAATAAAACAAAAGTGGAACCTAGCGTTGATCCGTTTACAAAAACAATTTTGGCATAAAACTCCATGCTTTCATTTGTCTGTGCATCAATAACCATAACACCTTTGGCTTTCTTTGTTTCTTTATCATAAATTATATGATTAACAATCGAGTAGGGGCGGACGGTTATTTTTTTAGTAGCCATGGCTGCCGGCAGAGTTGAGGATTGCGTACTGAAATAAGCTCCAAAAGGACATCCTCTACTACATAAATTTCTATATTGACAGCTTCCTCTTCCTAAATGCGGAACAGTTAAATTTGCTGTACGGCCAATAGTCATTATTCTGGATTTGTTATAATGCTTCTCAATTCGCTCTTTCACTGATTTTTCAACACAGTTCATATCCATTGGGGGTAAAAATTGTCCATCAGGTAGTAAAGGCCAGCTTTCAGTCTGACCGCTGATTCCTGCAAATTTTTCAACATAATCGTACCAGGGTGCGATATCTTTATAACGGATTGGCCAGTCATTTCCATGGCCGTCTTTAAGATTATCTTCAAAATTATGGTCACTGAAACGATAACTCTGGCGTCCCCACATCAAGGATTTTCCGCCAACATGAAAACCTCTGTACCAGTCAAAACGTTTATCTTCGGTATACGGACATTCTAAGTCATTTACCCACCATTTTTCGTTTGCCTGCTGGTATGGATAATCTCTGGTCTGTACAGGATGCGTCCGCTTTTGCTCTTCGGTTAATTTGCCGCAATAAGCTATTTCCCAAGGAGCTTTCATCGCCGAATCATAATCTTTTATATGCTCAATGTTTTCTCCACGCTCCAGCAATAGTACTTTTAATCCTTTTTCGGTTAATTCCTTGGCTGCCCATCCGCCGCTTATTCCAGATCCTATGACAATTGCGTCATAGGTATTTTGCTTTTTAAAATCGGTATTGATATTCACTTGTTTCTTTTTAATCAATTAATAAAAATAATTAAAACGGTCAGACACTTATGTTGCCCATGCTTTCTGTCCAGGAATGTAATCTGCATTTCCATCATATTTACCTGGAATTGGCAGATATTCTCTAGCCATTGTACAGCCAATCTCTGAAGAAAAATAACCTAATATTGTCAAATCTCTGGCAATCAAAAAGAAAGAAGGCTCATGATTATTATCAATTGACTGCTGTTTTAATTCATTCACAAGCTGTTTTTTTTCTTCGTCATTCAGACTTAAAAATTCTTTATTAAATTTAGTCTTAGACAGAACTAACATCTCATCAAAACCTTTTTTAAAAACAGCCTGCAGATTTGCCGGGTAACAATCTTTGATAATTAATGGAATCAATGTGCCAACACCCGCAGCTTTTGCGCCTGGTGATTTTACAGTAGAGGGCAAAATGATTTCCGAAAATTCAGCTAGAATTTCCTCATCAGATACAGAATAAAGATGGGAGCTGTTTTCAGGCAAAACAGTAAAACTTTCAAATAATACCCCGATAGTTGTAGCAGAAACTGCTCCTCCCATTAAAAATGCTATTTTTTTTAGAGCTTCACGTCTTTCCATTTATTTTTATTTAAAATATTACACTTTATTTACAAATAATGCAATTATCAATTAATTACAATAATAGGCAAAAAACAGATATATTAATCTTTTTAATGTTAATTAATAAAAAAAATAATATTTCACATTTAATAAACGCTTTAGTGTTATTTAAAAAAACAAATAGCAATCTGTAATGAGTTGAAAAAAAATGCAAAGTTTTGACAATCTATTTCAATTAAAAATAGAATAAAAGAAATCATTAATGAATAAAATTCTTGTTAAATATTTAAATTTAAGCCAAGAAATGTGCAATCGGATATAAAAAAGAAAATATGACTGTCCGCAAATAATACCTTGTATTTTTTCGCCGCTGATTACACCGATTCTCACAGATTTCTTTACTATTTTTTAAAAAAAATCTGCGTAATATTTTTAATCTGTTGCTAATTCGAACAGTTTAGTATTAGTTAAGGATAATCATAAAAAAATAAAGAAGTTAATTTCCCTGATCAAACAGCTGCACCTGGCTTTTTAATCTTTCAATCAATAAGTTCATCATTCTTTTGTTGAGACTAGAGGAATTTTGAATATAAAGTGCATACTCATCAGTTGTAAATAGGGCAATAACCATTCCTTTCAAAGCATTTCGGAATTTGATGTCTTTTTGAATGGCGTTTTCGATGACAGCCAATTTGCTTTCAACCGATTTTGCGTAAAAATCCCTTTTGTATTTACTGATATAATTTAGAAAAGAAGCAATAAACAAATCGTTCTGCAATTTTAAAATCGGCCTAATAACCTCATTTTGAAATAACTCTTCCGAAGACGACTGAATATTTGATTCTCCCAATGATTCTCCGCGAAGTTCCTTGATTAATTTATCTCTCTGATCCATCTTTTTTTCTTTAAAAATATAAAAATTACTGTTAGCAATGTCTTATTTTAGCATTATTAAATAAAAATTTATGCGATTTCATACTAGAAAATGGGTAAAACCTGAAGACTTAAACCCAAATGGCTCTTTATTTGGAGGTAAATTATTAGCTTGGCTGGACGAAGAACTGGCTCTATATTCTATTATACAATTAGAAAACCCCAGAATTGTTACAAAACATATGTCCGAAATCAATTTTAGAAGCTCTGCAAGACAAGGTGATATAGTTGAAATCGGGATCGATGTGGTAAAATTTGGCCATACTTCGTTAGTGTTAAAATGCGAAGCACGAAATATGATGACCAGAGAAACCATTATTACTATTGATGAAACTGTCATGGTAAACTTAGGCGAAGATGGAAAACCCAAAGCACATGGAAAAACCGAAATTGAATTTGTAAAAGACAGATTAGGTTTTTAAGAAGATTCTAAGACACTAAGATTCTAAGTACCAAAGACACTTGGAATCTTAGATACTTAAAAAATTTAGCTGCTCGGAATCTTAGAATCATCAGAAGACATTGAAAAAATTTCCAAACCAAAATAAGGAACAGAAGCAATAATGTGGTCAAATATATCGGCCATGATATATTCGTAATTCTCAAAACGCTTGTCTTTTGAAAAAGTATAAACTTCAAGAGGAACACCGTAAGGAGTAGACTGCAGCTGACGGCAGACCATCGTCATATCACGATTTAAGCCCGGATACTGCTGCAGATACTGAATTATATATTTTCGGAACAATCCCAAATTAGTTAGGTTTCTGCCATTTATGGCCAAACTTTTATCAATCTTATTGCCAAGATTATAATTATCAATTTCTATTTTTCGGGTATCAATATAAGCACTCAGAAGGCTGATTTTCTTTAAATCGTTAAGTTCATGATCTTCCAGAAACCGGATGCTGCTTGTTTTTATTATTATATGTCTTTTAATCCTTCTTCCGTTAGAATTTAGCATTCCGCGCCAGTTCTGGAAAGAATCCGAACTCAGGCTGTACGTTGGAATAGTGGTTGTAGTATTGTCAAAATTTCGGACTTTTACCGTGGCCAGATTAATTTCTATCACATCGCCGTCAGCGCCATAACGATCCATCGTAATCCAGTCGCCAATGCGCACCATATCGTTTATAGCTACCTGAACACTCGCAACAAAACCCAAAATAGTATCTCTGAATATCAAGATAATTACTGCCGAAACAGCTCCCAGAATAGTCAGCATTTCCTTTTGATCAATATCAAACAATTTTGAAATAATCAATGTGATCCCAAGCATCCACAGTATAATCATAATAACCTGAATGAAACTGTCGATTGGTTTATCGCTGTATCTCGGAATTAATTTTAAATAATCACGAAGTGAATTAAAAATGGTACGGATAATCCATAAAATCAGCAAAACGATATAAGTAGCAACAGCCTTGCCGAAAATATCTTCCCAATATTCGAACTTATCCAAAATCACCGGAACCGATTTGAATACAAAAAACAGCGGAACCAAATACGAGATGTATTTTGCAGTTTTATTACTTACCAGCAAATCGTCAAACCTGCTTTTGGTTCTTTGGGCAACAACTGCCATAAGGGTCACCAGTATAAAACGAGAAATTGCATACAAGGCATAAGCCAAAAAACAGAGCAAAATGGTATTGAGTACCAAACTCGTATAAGTCGACAAAGACCTGCTCATGCCCCAATGTCTGAAAATAGGGTAGAGGAAACTAAAAATAAAATGTACCAGTTTATCCATTTTGATACCTATTAAATGAGATTAACCGCAAAGCTGATAAAGAATTAGATTTAACCCAAGAGATATACTGCGGTACATCTTCATAATTTAGACAACATGTTTTAGCCACGGCATTCGCATTTAAAAAAAGATAAACACTAATTTCACCAATTAGCACTAATTCTTATCAAAATTGAAACCAAATTTTACAAATTTTATAGTTTCGAATATTTTGTGTAATTGAAAGCAACCTTAATTCGTGCAAATTAGTGTAATTCGTGTCAGAAACTTTTAAAAGTGAATGCCGTGGTTTTAGGCGTTATTAAACTGCTTTCAAATATTTTTTCTCCATATAAAAAGTTCCGAACGGCAGCAAAGAAGCTGCTAAAATAAATCCGAAATCTTTGACATTCCAATTTTGTGAATTCTTCAGCAAGAAAGCTAAAATAACATAACCAATAAATAATACACCGTGACTCATCCCGATAGGGTACAATAATGTTTTATAAAGTTCGATATTTGATGGTTTGATAAAGAGCATATTCGAAAATAAAACCAAATAGGAAATCCCTTCTAAAATAGCGGTAATCTTAAAAATCTTAAGCATTTGTAGTTGTTTTTTTTGAATTAAGAGGCAAAATTAGTCAATATCAATGATTATCGGTGTATACATTAGAAAACTAAATTACTTTTGTTATTCTTAAACATTTATAATGAGCAAGCGCGATTTAAAAAAATACCTGAACGATCTCAACAAAGAACAGCTGGAAGAGCAGATTATTGAATTGTATGAAAAATTCAGTCTGGTAAAAGTTTATTATGATTTTGTATTCAACCCAAAAGAAGACAGACTATTACAGGAATGCAAACTCAAAATTTCCCATGAGTATTTTCCGTTGCAGACAAAAGGCAAAAGAAAAAAGCCAAAAATGAGACGGTCAGTAGCTCAAAAATACATCAAACATTTTCTAACATTGGGTGTAGATCCGTTTGTCATTGCCGATGTAATGCTTTACAACATCGAAATTGCACAGACATTTGCTTCAGAAAACATCATAAAACAGGAATTATTTTACAAAAGCATGTTTAATTCATTTGAACAAGCCATAAAATTCATAATTTCAAATGGAATTATAACCGAATTTAATTCACGGCTGACTGGTATTTATGAAGAAGTTTTACGCCAAAAATGGCACAATCTCGCTGATTTCAAAGCAGGTATTGCTGTTTTAGAAGAATAAAATGCTGTTTGAAAAATCATTTTAATTTAATTCCAAGGATATTTTTTTAAAAAACATGGCTTAATAACTGTTTTTTAGGCGTATTTTTGCAAAAATCCAAAAATACACAATGCACCAAGAGAATTTAGAAATTGAAATTGAATCGAGAAAAGAACTTTACGCTTATCAGCAGGGAGATATTGATGCCATCTTTGACCGTATAGACAATGCTCCGGCACAGCATCATTTGCTGTATCAATTGCCTACAGGCGGTGGAAAAACTGTAATTTTTTCTGAAATCGTACGCCGTTATCTGTCTCAGCACGACAAAAAAGTTGTGGTATTAACACACCGTATCGAGCTGTGCAAGCAAACATCAAAAATGCTAAAAGGCTTTGAGGTAAAAAATAAAATCATCAACAGTAAAGTAAAGGAACTTCCAGACCAAAACGATTATTCCTGTTTTGTTGCGATGGTAGAAACCTTAAAAAACCGTATCAATGACGAAAAACTGCATTTGGATAACATCGGTTTGGTTATTATCGATGAGGCACATTATAATTCTTTCCGAAAATTATTAAAATCATTCAAAAATGCATTCATCCTTGGAGTAACGGCAACTCCATTGAGTTCCAATATAAAACTGCCAATGCACCAGAGCTATGATGAACTGATCGTGGGAGATACCATCAGCTCATTAATCGACAATGGTTTCTTGGCAAGAGCAATAACTTACAGCTATGACGTTGGGCTAACATCGCTAAAAGTAGGTATCAACGGAGATTACACCGTAAAATCCTCAGACGATTTATATACAAACATGGCCATGCAGGAAAAATTACTGCATGCCTACACCGAAAAATCATTGGGCAAAAAGACTCTGATTTTCAATAACGGAATCAACACCTCCTTATATGTTTATGAAACGTTCAGGGAAGCAGGCTACGGCATCCGCCACTTGGACAACACCAGCAGTAACGAAGAACGAAAAGAAATCCTTCATTGGTTCAAACATACACCGGATGCAATTTTAACCTCTGTCGGAATCCTTACAACGGGTTTTGACGAGCCTACTGTTGAAACCATCATTTTGAACAGAGCTACCAAATCATTAACGCTTTATTTCCAGATGATTGGTCGTGGTTCCCGAAAATTACCTGGAAAAGATGAATTTACCGTGATTGATTTAGGAAATAACGCCGCCCGTTTCGGTCTATGGAGCGATCCTGTAAACTGGCAGCATATCTTTAAATCACCTGAATTTTACCTGGAGAATTTAAGAGACGACAGCGAAATCGAACTGCATTTCAAATATGCAATGCCTCCTGAATTGCGGGCCAAATTCAGCAAAACTGCCGATGTAACTTTTGATGTAGATGAAGAACACAAACTAGCTATAGCTCAGAACTTAAGATCAAAGGTAGTTTTAGACAAATCAATTGATCAGCACGCAGCAATGTGTGTCGATAATACTGAAGAACTGCAGGAAGCCAAAGCGCTTTCAAAAGAATTGGAGGCAGATATTGAAGACCGCGTTAAACGTTTCTCAAAATGTCTCAGCCAATGCAGTAAAAATTACAGAGAATGGCTGTTAGATGATTACAAACAGAAACTTCTGTTGCTGATAGGTAAAAAATACCGTGAAAAGGTAATGAACGAACTAGATTAATATAGTATCAGATATAAGCAATAAAACCAAACGTCAACGCTCCCCTTTCTTTTAGAGAGGGGCTGGAAGTGAGGTCTAAAAACAAAAAGCATGTCAAAACAATTCTCAGATTTAGGAATTTCAGCAGGAATTCTAAAAGCAATTACCGAAATGGGAATTGAAACCCCAACCGAAATCCAGCAAAAAACAATTCCGTTATTATTATCAAATACTACTGATATTGTTGGGCTTGCGAAAACAGGAACAGGAAAAACGGCAGCTTTTGGATTGCCTTTATTACAATTGGTCGATACACAATCACCAACAGTTCAGGCTGTAATTTTAGTTCCTACAAGAGAATTAGGGCAGCAGATTTTTAATAATCTGGAAAGTTTTGCAAAATACCTTCCCGAAGTTTCAATCGCAGCAGTTTGCGGTGGAATTCCGATCAAGCCACAAATAGAAAGATTAAAAGAACCAACACATATAGTTGTTGCAACACCTGGCCGTTTGATTGATTTGCTGCAGCGTTCAGCCATTAGCCTAAAGGAAACGAAATTCTTGGTTCTTGATGAAGCCGACGAAATGGTTTCTATTTTGAAAGAAGGTTTAGACGAAATCATTACTGAATTACCAAAAACATATAGAACCTTTTTGTTCTCGGCAACAATGCCAGGAACCATCAAGCAGTTAATCCAGAATTACTTAAATAAAAATGTAGTTCAGGTAAACGCCAGCATGGAAACTGTAGGCAATCAAGGGATTGACCACAATTATATTGTGGTTGAACCGATTGAAAAACTGGATGTTTTAATGCATTTTCTGAATTCGAAAGAAGGGGAGAGAGGTATTATTTTTTGCAAAACCAAAGCAGCTGTCAATAAACTGGCAAAAAACTTAGCGATAAATAGATTTTCATCAGGAGCATTACATGGAAGTCTGTCGCAGGGAATCCGTGACCGAATCATGGAGCAGTTTCGCGAAGGTCACATCAATATTCTGGTAGCAACCGATTTGGCTGCGCGGGGAATTGACGTGGCAGCAATCTCTTATGTTGTTAATTATCATTTGCCAGACGTTTATGAAGTGTATGTTCACCGCAGCGGAAGAACGGCTAGGGCAGGGGCTAAAGGGCTTTCTTTGACCGTTTTACAGCCCGAAGAAGAAACTGAAATTGCTGATTTCGAAAGAGAATTGGGAATCCAGTTTTCTAAATACAAAAAACCATCTGTCGCTAGTATTGAAGAAAATAATACACTTTTATGGGCGAAACAAATCTTCAAAACCAAACCCAACCACGACGTGGATGCCGAATTAAAAACAAAAATAAAAACTATTTTTCATCACCTCACCAAAGACGAACTCATAGAAAAATTACTAGCCAATTATCTGCTGCAGAACAAAACTGAAGTTACGGAAAAGCCTGTTAAAAAATTCAAAAACTAAATTTTTGCTCCTAATATAAATTGTACTTTTATAGATAGCAACAATTAGCTGTTAGTAATTAGTCATTAACCTCTAACGGGAGATAAAAGACCACCGCAAATTCGCAAATTAATTTTTTAAAAAACTGAATTCAGTAATTTTACAAGAATTAATTTGCTCTAATTCCGCAGAAAGTGGTTAATTTCAAGATGATTTTTTTAGTAAAATTTGCGAATTTGCGGTAAAACATTTTCAACGTTTTCCTGAATTAATCTCGTAGCCACTACTCACTACAGCTATTCACTAATCACTAAAAAAAGTCAATATGCAAATAGTAATCATAGGCGGAGGTTTCGCCGGCATTAATTTAGCCAAAGAACTTACCAATCAAAAAGGAATCGAGGTAACTCTTGTAGACAAAAACAATTATAATTTCTTTCCGCCGCTCATTTATCAAGTAGCAACAGCCTTTCTAGAGCCTTCAAGCATCAGTTATCCTTTCCGAAAATTCTTTGCAGGCAAAAAAAATCTGCAGTTTCGTTTGGGCGAATTGGAAAAAGTAATTCCAGCAGAGAACAAAATCATCCTCAATAACGGCGAATTAAATTACGATTACCTGGTTTTTGCAACGGGAGCCGAAACGAGTTATTTTGGAATGGAAAATGTCAAAAAAAATGCCATTCCGATGAAAACACTCAATGATGCTATCGAAATGCGCAATACATTACTGAAAAATCTGGAAAAAGCAGCCATTTGCAAGGACATTCATAAGCGAAGAAAACTTTTGACGATAGTTGTTGCTGGTGGAGGTCCTACTGGAGTGGAAGTATCGGGAATGTTTGCCGAAATGCGAAAAAACATATTGCTAAAAGAATATCCTGAACTGCAAACATCTGCCAGTAATATTTATTTGGTCGATGGAGGAGATGCCTTACTGTCGCCAATGAGCGAAGAATCCCAAAAAGACACCTTGGATGCAGTGACCAAACTCGGAGTGGTCGTAAAATTAAATACCCGAGTAGTTGATTATAAAGATGATACGGTTTTCTTTGCTGATGGAAACACCATTCAGACCAAAAATTTAATCTGGGCAGCAGGAGTTTCAGCCAAAGAATTTGAAGGAATTCCGGCAGAAAGTTACGGACGCGGCAAGCGCATGGCAACCGATACCTTCAACAAAGTCAACGGAACCGAAAACATCTATGCCATCGGCGATACCTGCATACAGCTGAGTGACACCGATTTTCCCGGCGGTCATCCGCAGGTGGCGCAGGTAGCAATCCAGCAGGGTGTAAACTTAGCCGAAAATTTTAAACTAATGCTTCAAAACAAAGCCTTAAAACCATTCAAATACAACGACAAAGGTTCTATGGCAATCATTGGAAAAAACAAAGCGGTTGTCGATTTGCCCAAACCCAAAATGCATTTCAAAGGTTTTTTTGCCTGGATGATCTGGTTATTTGTCCACCTGATGTCCTTGATAACCTACCGCAACCGAATCAATACTTTCTACCATTGGATGATTGCATATTTTTCAAAAGATCAATCGTTGCGAATGATTATCAGACCTGAGAAGAGGGTAAAAGAGGAGGTGTAACTTACGAAAAAAATCATATTGTGAATAATCTAGATTATAAAATGACACAATTGAAAAATCGATTCAAAATGAAATTTATAGCAAAACTTATATTTTTATTTATAACAATTTATCTATTTATACCCTATTGTATTGGTTTAATGGAAAAAATTCAGAAACCAGCTTTTAAAAATCTTCCAATGAAAGATTATATTTTAATCGGAATAATTTTGATGATTATGATTAGCCTAAATATAAAGTGGTTTTATTTTGATAAAAAAAGAAAATAACGTGTATCTATTTAGTTTTTATTAAGACATAATTTCTGATAAAAAAACTATACATTTGAAAAAAAAAACCTTCATATAACATTCCGATTTGGGTCAATTTACGATGGGTTGTTTCTTGTATAAACTAGTTAGGCGTAATATTAACAACCCAACCAACCAGACTATAATAAATTCTTAACATAAACAATATGACGACAAACAAAAAATTTAGAGCAATTTGTATTCATGGTATTTCCATGACACTCATTTGGAGAGGACCTATTAGAGCTGACCGAAATTTAGCTGAAATCGACATGGAAGAACATTTAACGTCTTGTAATATTTCTCAAGACCATTCTATCATTCAAGAAGGTGACCCACTTTGGGAATAAATTTATTAACTCTTAAAAACAAAATAAAAATGAAACAATTAATTTTAATTTCAGTTCTATTTCTAACATCGTTAGAAACATTTTCACAAGACTGTCCATGCAACAAGGCGCTAGAAACTAATACACAGAACGAATTTACAACTCAAACAGGTAGAGACTTTAAACAAGCTACAACAACGTTCTTTTCACAAGACTATACTTTTTGGGAAAATTATAGTTCCTATCAAAATAAAACTACAGACCTCGATGCTGGCTTTTCAATCTTTTCATCAAGTTTTTCAGATAATATGACGAAAGAAGAAAAAAAAGCCAAGTTTGAAAATATGAAGTCCACATTTCAAGCAACAAATAACATATCGCAAAATGATTATTTATTTATCTCACAAAAAATTGCATCTGAGACTGTTTATAATACTTGGATCAAATGCGTTGAAGTACAATGCTCAAACCAAGACAGAATGGTAATAAGCTATACGATATCTGGAGATATGATTAATGTTACTTTAAAATGGTATGCAAAAACAAACCAACGATATACAAAAATTGGAACCATTCAACCATTAAACGCAGAATATCAATCAGGTGATTTATGTCAATATTATAATATTAAATCTCAAAATGCTTTAACTAGCACTTATAAAAGGATAAATGCAAATCAAGACGTAGTTATTACCGTTAATGTCAAAGATTATGATGCTTTACAAGTTGTTATTCCAAGAGTAGAAGTAGAAAACAACTCTTCAGGTATGCCTGTTGGGACTATTGTAACTTCAGTATTAGATTATCCAACATTTTGTAAATTAAATAATCAATCAGAAGTTTTGAATCTTAAAAAAAGTAAATGGGCTCCATGTGACGGTAGAAGTGTTGCAGGAAGTGACTATGCAAACTACGATGCAGTCGTTCCTGATTTACGAGGTGTTTTTTTACGAGGATTAAATGACTTCAAAGTACCTTTAGCGCCAAGTATAAATCCCCAACAAGCCGACCCAGACCCTGATGTAAAAGGAAATCCAAGAAAGGAAAAGAGTTTTCAAAATGACGCTATTCAGACACACACACATAACTTTAACACTGGCGGTTGGTACAATAATGGTAATAAAGGCTCTGGCATTGGATATGTTGGTGTTAATTGGGATCAAGGCAGGACAACAACGGGACCAACAGGTAATGTTTCAGAAAAAGAAACTAGACCGAAAAATGTAGCAGTTTATTACTATATAAGAATTAACAAATAAATACTACGCCTAACAGCGGTTTGGCAAAAGTGGCGGTTCAGTGCTCCGCAGACACATTTGTGGTTAATCAAAGTTTGGTTCTCCGCATCTACATTTGTGGTGAAAATCGCCACCTTCGCCAAGCCGCAAAACGTTAGCAAACAGCTTCAAAAAGCATAACGAAAAACATGGAAACCGAAAATATAAAGAATAAAAATCTACTAGAAACTGTAACGGAGTTAACGAGCTTTTTGCAAGCAAGCGGTGAGGTCGATTTTGATTTTTTCTATAGAGCATATGAAATAATGAATTACCCCGAGGCAGAGCCTCGAGGTATCGCATTACTCAAAAGACAACCGTAGCTGATTTTTGTTAAACGATTTGTAAACAGTCTTTTCTTCTCCTTGATTTTGAATGTATTTCTGAATCACATTCTCATTACCATACTGACCAACCGTATTTACATAATATCCACTCGTCCAAAAATTACCTCCCCATAACTTACTTTTAACTTCTGGATGTAAACGAAAGAGCTCTTTTGCTGTAATACTTTTTACTGTCCTGACAATAATTTCAACAGAAATCTTTGGCACGCTTTGTATCAAAAAATGTACATGATTTTCATCTGCTCCTATCTCAACAAAATGAATTTCATATCGTTCCGAAATATTTCTACAAACTTCTACCAAACTCAGTTCTACATCCTCCGATAAAACATTTCTTCGATATTTTATCGGACAAACCAAATGATAAAGCAACAAGCTTTTATTATGCCGTTTGAAAATATGTTCACTCATCAAACAAATATACTAATCTTTGCGCATCACCCCGAGGCAGAGCCTCGAGGAATTCTTTTGATTAAAAACCTTCACAATAAAAGATTGGAATCATTTAAAAAATGAATTACCAAAATGGAGTGAAGACCAATTAGATGTTTTAGTTAATACTTTACATGACGAACATGGCGATGGTAATAAAATTATTGACAACTTCTTCATTGGGTATATTTTTAGCATATCTCCTGACAACTTAGCTAGTACTATTTTAGATTGCTTTTTATATTATTTTATGAGTGAAAATAAAATTGAGTCTATTGAATTGCTTAATTTAATTGAAGCAAAGGTTAATCTTCTTTACAATAAAAAATATATCAAAGAAGAATCAGAATACATATATTGGGTGAATTTAATTGAGGATGCTAGAAAAAAAGCCGTTTGCTGACAGCTATTACAACGGATTTGGACAATTGGCTTAATGGAAGTATGGTTTTGTACTTGGAATAATTTGACAAATCCGAAGAATGGGCTTAATTTAGTCTCAAACCCGCTGTAGTACCAGAACGTTAGCAGTAATCCCTCATAGTCCGCCTGCCTTACCTCCCGAAGCTAACGGCCATTGCATAAAAAATCAAAAAAACATAAATTAGCTACGCTCATTGCAAGGCCGATTTGTAAACTGTTGCGTAATAGCACGAGTGTAATCCTGGTTGGGAAGTGTGTGATACCTCCAGTGGTGGTACATTTTTTTTGTAACCCCGATTAGAATATTTTATTTATCCGAAAGAACTTCCTCTTTGAGTATTTTTTTAATTTAAATGTTCAGAATCAGAATGAAAGAACAAAATCAAATTTTGATGGAGATTGTCAATCCTCAAGCAGCAGGAATAGACATCGGAAGCAGGAGTCATTTTGTAGCTATTGGTCAAAAAGAAGAACACGTAAGAGAGTTTGGTGTTTATAATGAAGACCTCAAAGCAATATCAGATTGGCTCAAAGGAAATGGCATCCAAACTGTAGCAATGGAAAGTACAGGCACTTATTGGCAAGCATTATATGCTGTTTTGATAAACGATGGTTTTCAAGTGATATTGTGCAATGGAAAATTTACCAAAAACATCAAAGGAAAGAAAACCGATGTACAAGACTGCCAATGGATACAAAAATTACATTCCATAGGCCTATTATCTGGAAGTTTTTTGCCAGATTTACAAACTGAACAACTCCGAACTTATTGCCGACACAGAGCCGGTTTAATTGATGTTGCTGCTGACACAAGCAAGAAAATGCAAAAATACCTTCGTTTACTCAACCTTCGTCTGGATATAATTGTTAAAGATATTTGTGGTTTGACAGGACTTAAGATGATAGAAGCCATTTGTAATGGCGAAACTGATTCTCAGAAATTACACCTAAAAATATTGATTTAAACCTCATTGGCTATCAATACTTCGAAGGAGTAGATTTATTAAAGATAGAAGGATTCAGCCATCAAACCTTACTTACATTAATGAGCGAAGTGGGGTTAGAAGGGATTAAAAAATTCGGTACAGCCAAACAATTTGCAAGCTGGCTCAGACTTACTCCGAACAATAAAATAAGTGGCGGAAAAGTACTCAGTTCTCGCGTGCCAAAAGGGAGTAACCGCTTGAAAATAGCCCTGAGGAATGCTGCCAATGCCATCGGAAATTTAAAAGAATCAACACCTCTGAGAGACTTTTTTCATCGAATTAATTTTCGAAAAGGAAGAGTATCTGCCATAAGCGCAACAGCAAGAAAATTAGGTATAATCATTTGGAATATGATTGTAAAAAACACCTCCTACTATAATCCGGAAAATTACTTATATTTAGACGAAAAAAGAAAACTAGCGGTACAAAGAAGAATACAAAAACAAATGGAAAAACATCAATTCAAAGTCGATGATTTTAACTTTGTAACAATTTAGTTTTTAGATATTTACAAAAACGTTAGTTAGAACCAATCGGCAGAAGTGTAAAACAACAACTTATATTTGAGAAAAAACCTTGAAAAAAACATATAAATGGAACTTCTTCTTCTTTTAATCTTAACATTCATCCTAATTATTGGAGTTCCAATCGTTATAAGTTATTTTATTTATCGTAAGTTAAGAAAAACAGAATTTAGAAAATATGCTTTTATTATTCCATCTCTCATTTTAGGAACTTTAACTTACTTTATTTACACTGCCTTTTATCCAACAGACAGTTTTTACAAAGAAGATTTTGAATCAAATACAAATATCAAATTACCAGCTACAGCAAAAATTTTAACTAAAGATGCTACATATCCTGACCAATTTGGAGATTATTGGTCGTCGGCAATTATTGAGCTAAATGAAGATGAATATGTAAAGTTGCAATCAGACCTTTCAAAGTCTAAAAATTTTGCAATTGACACTTCAAATCAGAAAATGGGAATTACAAAAGAATATTATAACTTAACAGAGAATGTATCTGAAAAGGAAATTAAAATTGTGTATTACAATAAAAATGAACAATGGTTTAAAGTTGCATTTTTAAAGGATAAAAAAAGAATAATATTTGAACGAAGTAGCTCATAAAGCAATTCAGTATTATAGTTTTGTAATTGCGCTTATTTGAAGAATATGTAACAACATCGCACTAAAATTGGCTACTGCTAATCGAGTAGACGGCTCCGCCCCAAACCTACCGTGTGGACACAAATACAATTTCGTTATTTTTATCACTAAATAAAGATATAATATGCGAAGATATTTTACAGACATTGATGATTCTCGACTATTAAAAAGGAGTAATTTAATATTAGATAGTTTATTTCATAATTGTGTTCATTCGATACGTCAGCTTACACAAAGCGATTCAGAATGTAAAGCAGTTTATCGTTTCTTGCAGAACAAAAGAGTTTCAGAATCGAAATTAATTAAAAACATGTCAGCAAACTGCTGTTTTTCAGCTCAAGACAAAACAGTTTTATGTATACAGGACACAAGTGAGGTCAATTTATATAATCATAAAAACAGAGTTAAAAAAGACGAATTTATAGGATTGACTAATGCTGCAGCAAAAGGAGGAATTGGATTTTTACTGCATCCTAGTTTCGTTATAGATGCTTATAGTTTTGTTCCGTATGGCTTTTCAGATGTAAAAATATGGAACAGGCCTTTAGAGAAACTTACAAAAAAGGAAAGGAATTATAATTTGCTTCCAATTGAAGAAAAGGAATCTTATAAATGGATAGAATCTTCCCAAAAATCCAAGGAACTTTTAGAGAAATCAAAAAAAGTCATCATCATTCAGGATCGAGAAGGTGATATTTATGAGCAATTTGCAATGATTCCAGATCAAAAGACGGAATTATTGGTAAGAGCAAGAGCAAACAGAACGCTACTAAACAAGGTTAAATTGTTTAGTTTTATAGCCAATGAACCTCTTAAAGGGAAATATACGATAGAATTAGAAGGTGATAAAAGAAGAAATATAAACAAACGGGAAGCTACCTTAGAAGTTAGATTTTCTGAAGTAACTATCCAAAAAAATGATTTAGTTTCAAAGAATGCACCCAAAAGCCTTGATTTATATATCATCGAAGCAAAAGAAATTGGCGATAACATTGATAATCCAATATGCTGGAGATTACTAACAACCATTAAAGTCTTAGACCTAGACACAGCCTTAAAATGTATCGAATGGTATACTTGTAGATGGATTATAGAAGAGGTTTTTAGAATTCTAAAAAAGGAAGGATTTAATATAGAAGCAAGCGAATTAGGTTCTGCAAAATCTATTCGAAAATTGTCTTTAATGATGATGGAGACAATTGTCAAACTATTTTTAATGCAAATAGCATATAGTATTCCAGAGGAAGAAATAGAAGCGAGAAGTTGTTTTTCAGATCAAGAACTTGAATGTTTAGAATATCAAATGATAAAATTAGAAGGAAAAACAGAAAAATTAAAAAATCCTCATATCCAAAAGGATTTAAAAAGATATGTTTGGGTTATTGCAAGGCTTGGTGGATGGAAAGGATATGCAAGTGGGAGAAAACCAGGAATAACCACTTTCTCTATCGGAATACAGAAATTTGCTTCAATAATGGAGGGATGGCAATTGTTTTTAGATGTGTCCACACGGTAGGCCCCAAACGGAACGGAGTGCGCCTCTCACACCACCGAGCGTACGGGTCACGTACTCGGCGGTTCGCAAATCATCATCCAAAAGCTCTTTACACCTTTTGGGCTATCCATAATTTACTTTAAGATTAGGCTAAGTAAACTTTCCTAATCGAATTTCTTGGAGATTTGCGTTCAGTCCTTCCTTGTTTGTGAGTCCTGTGCGGTATCTATTCGCAACTCGTTGCCCCAAGTACTATGACCTCTGCTGACTTCTCTTTCTAATGTTCTCGACATTTAAGAGACCTCCCCTGGTAAGAGCTTTTTCCTTCATCCAATTCCTGCGCCATCTACAAATCAACGATTTTGGTAATCTTCGGACGTTGCGTTGGTGTGGACGCTTATCCTCGCTGACTTGCCTCCTATGACGTTTCTGTTCGTCAGTACCGGATTTTGCCGTTTCGCTTCCTTCACTGCATACCTCACGGTAAACCAGCTTGCGACGTACTAATGGTTCGGGTTTTCAATCCGCCCATAAGGGACTTGCACCCTCTGGAAAAATAACACGCTGTAAGATTTGTTTTCTAATTGGAAATTTGTATTTTTCAATTTTTATCAAAGCTTACAGCGTGTGTCCTGCTCATGCAGGACACACACTTGCTACAATAGATTTGGGCATTTGGCTAAATTTAAAAATGGTCTTGTATTTGGGAAGTTTAGGCAAATCCGAAGATAAGGCTTAATTTAATCCCAAACCTCTTGTAGCAAGGGGACGTTATGCGTCAGCCAAGAGCAAATACCCCTAAAAGTTATATGAAAAAAATAAGCTTAATTTTACTTATACTCGTTCCATTTTTTTGCTATCCACAATTCGAAAAAGCTAATAATGAAATGATAAAAGATACAAACCCAGACTTTGAAAATTATGAAAATTTATTACTTCAAGCAACAGATTATATTTTGAGTAACACTCTTGATGTAAAAGACCCAGACTTTATTGGTGCTTCTAAAATCGTTGCTTTTTGGATGGATAGAGATACTTGGTTTGGAATACCGATAGGCACAAAATTTCATCAAACATTAAGTAAAGATAAGAATCAAAAATTCCTTAATATTATTTCAATGATTAATTATATTTTGCATCAAAAAGAATCAAATCAAAGGTCACTAAAGAATAAACCTGTCAAAGGGCAAATTTATAAAGACCAAGATGATGTCCGAGAAGTACAACTTGAAGGTGCCAAAATATTTTTAACATATGCCATAAAGCCTGAAAACAAAATTACTTTGAGCACAGAAACCCAAATTTATTTGGAAGCATATAAAAATGGAAGCTTAAAAGAAGAGTTATTGAAAAACTAAAGGCCGAACGCATAACAGCTACTACAACGGATTTGGGCAATTGGCTTAATCGAAAGATGGTTTTGTATTTGAATGATTTGGCAAATCCGAAGAATGAGCTTAATTTAGTCCCAAACCCGCTGTAGTAGCAACACGTTAGCCGTCATTGCAGAGCAACACTGTACACGTAGATATCTTATCAAAAAATGAACTTCAAAACTTTAAACCCTGATAAATCAATTGCTCTTTTTGTAAAGAGTATTTTGGTATTTGAAGAAGCTGAACCGAATCTAAAAACAGTGCTTCCATTTTTTGCTGACGGTTATCCCGGATTAATGTTACAAGATACCGAAAATGGGTTATTTGTAAACCCATACAATAAACAAATGCCTTTTTTATTCCTTTACGGACAAACCATAAAGCCAATAGAATTAGTCATAAATGGATCATATAATCTCATAATTTTTCAATTATATCCATTTGTTCTAAAAAGTTTTTTCAATGTTACAGCAAAAGATATTAATGACGGTTGCTATGACTTGCAACAATTAGAGAGTGCCAGCAAAATAACAAGACAACTCATTGAAAGTAAGGGACATGAAAAAAGAATTACTATTTTATCAAATCTGCTTTTCAAAATCTTCCAAGACAAAAAAGAAACACTTGATTTTCAAATCAAACAAGCCGTTCAAATTATTATCGAAAACAAAGGACAAATTGCAATAGGAAGCATTTGTAAGCAAATAAATTTGACAGAACGAACTTTTGAAAGAAGATTTAAAGAAGAAGTTGGAGTTCCACCGAAGCAATTCTCTTCCATTATTCAATTCCAACTTTCAATGGAACAATTAACTCAAAAGGATTTTTCTAAACTAACTGATGTCGTTTACAAAAATGGTTATGCCGATCAGTCTCATTTTGTGAAGGTTTTTAAATCATTCACAGGCAAAACGCCAAAGGCTTTTAAGTAGAAAAACCACTTTGTCGGTTTTATACAATTCTATGACTTAACCCTATCTTAATTTTGCATCATACTTTTAAACAATAAAAATATGAGCAATTCCATTTTAGTTTTAGGTAGTACAGGTAAAACAGGCAAACGAGTTGCCGAGCGTTTACAAAATCTTCAATTACCCATTCGTTTAGGTTCAAGAAACGGACAACCATCTTTTAATTGGGATGAACCGAGCAATTGGCACGAAGTCCTTACTGGAATTCAAAGTGTTTACATCACCTTTCAACCTGATTTAGCCGTACCGCAATCCATAGAAAAAATCAAACAATTTACTGAAATTGCCAAACAACACAATGTAAAGCAATTGGTGCTTTTGTCTGGTAGAGGCGAAAAAGAAGCAGAAGCTTGTGAACAAATAGTTATTCAATCAGGACTGAACTGGACAATTATTAGAGCAAGTTGGTTCATGCAAAATTTTAGCGAAAACTTTTTACTCGATTCTATTTTAAGTAATAAAGTTGTTCTCCCTACTATCAAAGCATTAGAACCTTTTGTTGATGCAGACGACATTGCAGACGTTGCAGTAGCGGCATTAACGGACAGTAAGCATTCTAACAAAATCTACGAACTTACTGGTACAGACCTATTGTCTTTTCAATCGACAACCAACCAAATCGCAACAGCATTAAACAAACCAATTGCTTACCAAGAAATAGAAATGTACGACTATGTGGCTGCATTGCAATCCTACCAATTACCAGAAGATTTTATTTGGTTAGTGCAGTATTTATTTACCGAAGTGCTTGACGGAAGAAACGAATCCTTGAGCAATGACATAGAAACTGTTTTAGGCAGAAAGCCTACATCGTTTCACGAATACATATCAAAAACTTTAAAAACTGGAATATGGAAAGTTCAATAAATCTAAATTTCTTCCAACTCATTCAATTTATTGCAATTGTACTGACGGGTTTATTGGCAGGACTTTTTTACGGTTACAACTGTTCCGTAATAAAAGGTTTGGGAAACTTACAAGATGAATTTTATTTACAATCATTCCAATCAATCAACAAAGCAATACAAAATCCTTATTTCTTTTTAACCTGAACTCGATTAATAATTTTGGTTGAAAATTTTGTAGAAAAAGGTAAAATTTAGTATATTTAAATTTCTGACAATTAAATATTTAACTAAACTCTACCTTATGATTTGTTTTGATAAAATTACAGATATTTTTTCTATTGTTGATGAATTTTGCAAAGATTTTGATAAAACCACACAGTCTTTTCTGCTAGGAAAACCTTCCAAACGTCCTTCGATTATGTCAAAATCAGAAGTAATTACAATTTATTTACTTTTTCATTTGAGTGGTTTTCGCTGTTTCAAGCATTATTACATTTTTTATGTCCAAAAGCATATGCAAAATGAATTTCCTAATACAGTTTCTTATAATCGCTTTTTAGAACTAATGCAAAGTGTTCTTTTGCCAATGACAATTTTTGCCAAAACCTGTTGCTTAGGCAATTGCACAGGCATTTCGTTTGTAGACTCAACACCAATTAGAGTTTGTAAAAACAAACGAATCAGTAGAAACAAAGTTTTTAAAGGTATTGCCACTACAGGGAAATCTACAATGGGCTGGTTTCATGGGTTTAAACTCCACATCATCATTAATGACAAAGGAGAATTGTTAAGTTTTGCTGTAACTCAAGCCAACGTAGATGATAGAGAGCCACTGAAAAATGAGGGCTTTTTGAATGCTATTTTCGGAAAACTATTTGGTGATAAAGGATATATAAGCGAGAAACTCTCTCAATTATTATTTGTTGATGGAATCCAATTAATTACAAGTATTCGAAATAATATGAAAAATAGTTTGATGGAAATGAGTGATAAAATTTTACTCCGTAAACGTTCAATAATAGAAACGGTTAACGATGAACTTAAAAATATTTGCCAAGTTGAACATTCTAGACATCGTTCATTTACCAACTTTTTGTCAAATCTTATCGCTGGAATAATTGCTTATAATTTTCTGCCTAAAAAACCTTCTTTGAAATACGAAACGATTAAAACTAACCAATTGGCTGTATTTTATTAATCGAGTTCAGGTTTTTAAGTTTTATGGGTAGCTTTATTGTATTGCCTTTGGCAACTTGGTTGAGTTCATCCAACTCAACAGCAATATCATTTTATTTTTTTTTATCAGCTACTTGTGTTTATACTATTGGTGTTTTGGGAGTTACCATTTTAGGTAATGTTCCACTCAATGAGCAATTAGCCAACTTATCCATTATAAATGCTTCAAAAACTGAAGTTTCTCAAATGAGAGTACTTTTTGAAAACACTTGGAACAAATACCACACCATAAGAACAGTTGCTGCTATTATTACATTCTGTTTGACAATTTTGGCATTGATAAAAAATAAAATCTAACTTATGAAATTCATAAAATTAATTTCTTTGAGCTTGATAACAATTTTGCAGTTCTCCTGTAACCGACAAATTTTTTCTACAAATGGGGAAACCATCTACAAAACAGGCAAAAACTTAAAAGGTGAAAAAATGCTTGATAAAAAAGCTTCAAGAATAACAATCGTAAATAGTTGTAAAACCTGTCACGGAAAAAATGGCGATGCAATGCAAAAAGTTTCTATAAAGTTTAGCTATCTTTCTAATCGAAACAATTTTACTATTCCATATACCGATAGTTTATTGTATCGTTTTCTTGATAACGACATAAAAAGTGACGGGACAAAAGCTAACATTGGTGTAATTTGGAAAATGAATGACCAAGACAAAAAAGACCTTTTAGAATATTTGAAAACTTTGTAAATTTAGGAATGCCAAAACCAAATCGAAAAGCAACGAACGGCTAATCGAGTAGACGGCTCCGCCCCAAACGGAACGGAGTGCGCCTCTCACACCACCGAGCGTACGGGTCACGTACTCGGCGGTTCGCAAATCATCATCCAAAAGCTCTTTACACCTTTTGGGCTATCCATAATTTACTTTAAGATTAGGCTAAGTAAACTTTCCTAATCGAATTTCTTGGAGATTTGCGTTCAGTCCTTCCTTGTTTGTGAGTCCTGTGCGGTATCTATTCGCAACTCGTTGCCCCAAGTACTATGACCTCTGCTGACTTCTCTTTCTAATGTTCTCGACATTCAAGAGACCTCCCCTGGTAAGAGCTTTTTCCTTCATCCAATTCCTGCGCCATCTACAAATCAACGATTTTGGTAATCTTCGGACGTTGCGTTGGTGTGGACGCTTATCCCCTGTCAAATGCCTCGTATACAGTTTCTGTTCGTCAGTACCGGATTTTGCCGGTTCGCTTCCTTCAATTCTAGCTTCACAGCTAACAACCTTGCGACGTGCTAATGGTTCGGGTTTTCAATCCGCCCATAAGGGACTTGCACCCTCTGGAAAAATAACACGCTGTAAGATTTGTTTTCTAATTGGAAATTTGTATTTTTCAATTTTTATCAAAGCTTACAGCGTGTGTCCTGCTCATGCAGGGCACACACACTTGCTACAATAGATTTGGGCAATTGGCTTAATTTGAAAATGGTCTTGTACTTGGGAAGTTTAGGCAAATCCGAAAATAAGGCTTAATTTAACCCCAAACCTCTTGTAGCAAGGGAACGTTATGCCTCATGCTAAAAAACCGAAAGATGAGCGAAAGAAAAAATCGTAAACGAAATAAAGAAATAAAAGCTGAAGACGTTGAATTTGATAGCGATGAAAATTTTGCTTTTATTGTGGGATACACTTCTGGTGGTGCACCGTATGGATTGACACACGAAGAGATGAATGATATTGAAAAAGAAAACCACGAAACTGACTATATAATATAAAAGAAAATAAATGTCAACTGGAGAAGCGCATACAATTTGGTTTCCTGAATTAAAACAGCTTTTAAAAGAAAATTGGAAAGAAAATTTGACAATTACAAAACAGTTTAAACTTGTAGCTGAATTAGATAATAAACTGAATCAAATTAGAGCCGAAAAAAATATTCAAGCTCCAATGATGTGGTGTCCAAAATGCCAAGAAAGACATCGCTCAAAGCTTAGGTCAATTTCTATAACCGCAATGTATTTTGCTTTAAAAAAATTTGATAATTGTACCGAAATTCAGTTTGTTGAATTAATAAAGAATTGGAAAATATATTCCAAAGAGAAAAACCTTGACATTTATGGAAAGGAAGTGAATAAAACCAATATAGAAGAAAGCACGAAGGCATAACAGCTACTACAACGGATTTGGGCATTAGGCTTAATGGAAAGTTGGTTTTGTATCTGGAATTATTTGGCAAATCCGAAAATAAGGCTTAATTTAACCCCAAACCCGCTGTAGTAGCAACACGTTAGCAGGCAGTTTAAAGAACCGAAACAGAAATGATAAATATATGAACATTAACGATTTTAAGTATTCATACAATAGATTTTATAAAATCTATCGAGTAAAATTATTTGAACACGGTAAATGGCAAAAATGTACGTATGATAAAAAGAACTTTGAATTTCTCATAAATAACAATTTAAAAAATAATGACGAAATAAAAAACTTTCCTTACAAGCCATACTTATTTTTTATAATTAAATGGTGGCTTATGAATTTGTGGAAGTGGATAAAAATAAATGACCCGAAAATTAAAAACATACAGGACAGTGGAACCTTATGGGTTTTAGGTTTGTTATGTACAATTTTTATCTCAAACAGTTGGATAAACAGCAAAGAAAACAATGAAACAACCAAAGATGAAAAGGAAATGCAATTAAAAGAGCAAACCATCCAGAATTATAAAGTTTTGACAGATTCTCTTTTGATAGAAATAAAGCAAAAGGAATCAATAATAAAGGATTTCGTATTAGCTCATCAAAAAGACAGTATTTTAAAGAGTAAAAACGATTCTTTAAAAACAAAACAATAAAATGAAGAAATTTATATTTAATTTTATTTTTTAGCATAATGTTTAATTTAAAAATGTATTTCCAACTTAAACGGTGCGGAAACTAAACCGAAAATATTGTGGTTAAAAAACCGCTGCTAATCGAGTAGACGGCTCCGCCCCTAAAGGAACGGAGTGCGCCTTTCACACCACCGAGCGTCACGTACTCGGCGGTTCGCAAAGAGATGGGTTGAGTTCGATGTAAACATCGGTTAAGGATTGATAACCACGCTGTTTTAAGCGTTTCAAAGTGATGGTGGTACTCAGAATCGAACTCTGTACAATTGCCCAGCCCCCTTTTCTCGTTCGGCTAAATGCATAGGCGTGGTCTTGGTCAACTCCAAGCCGAATCAGGTTTTTTCTTTTCCGTTCGGGTTTCTTCCAATCGTGCAATAAAAAAAGTAATAATATTAATTTTTAGTGGAATCGTAATTATGGGGTTATTTAGTTTTTTTAGTAAAGAAAAAAAATCAGAAACAAGTAAAAATATTTTAGGAATGATTCTTTTAAAAGAACCAAATTCTATGGATATAAAAAAAGTAGTTTCTGAGTTGAGAGAAAAATGGAATATAGAAATTGATGATAAAGAATCAAATAATGAAACTTCGGTTTTAGAAATTGATGGTTACAAAATTGCAATTGCAAATATGAATATTGCAATTCCTGGAGACGAAATTGAAACAACTGCTGAATATAATTACTTCTGGGAAAACGGAAAAGAAGAAGCTACAAAACATAAAGGACATATAATTTTGTCTATTATGAATGCTGGTAAAAATCCAATTAAAGAAAATTTACTTTATAATAAAATTGCTTCATCTATTTTAAATAACAGTAAATCATTAGGAATTTATATTGGAGGCAGAACACTTTTATTGAAAAAAGACTTCTATCAATCGCAGACTAAAGAAATGAATGATGAAAATTTACCATTATATAATTGGATTTATTTTGGAATCAGAACTGATAACAGAAAAAACTCAATGTACACTTATGGACTTGCAGATTTCAACAAAACAGAAATTGAAATTATAGAAACGAAACATTCAGTTGAAGAAGTAAACGAAATGTTACTAAATTTAGTCAATTACATTTTAGTTTCTGATGTAACATTAAAAAATGGAGAAACAATCGGATTTACTGAAGAGCAAAAACTTAAAATAAGTATTTCTAAAGGTAAATTTATTGACGGAAAAACTATAAAAGTAGCATTCTAAAAAAACGATAAATATTTTGCCGAACGCACAATTGAGTAAAACGGCTTCATCTCCTAATAGAACGGAGTACACCTCATACACCACTGAACATATAGAAATGAAAAAATGGTTTTTAAAGTACAGACATCATCAAAGTATCTCAGAAAAACCACTTATTCTGGCGAAATATATCATTTCTTTTTTTAATAATTTGCGTAAATACCATAGCTTTACTTATGCAGAATACAACAAAATAAATGAGTGGGAAAATAGCGTTTGGAGTGATGAATATAAAAGAACAGAGTTAAAACAATATTGTTACAATTGCCATAAAGAAATAAGTTATTACGGACGATATTCTAAGTATATTTGCAGAGAATGTGCTACGAAAGATAAATTAGATAAGAATGGAAATTTAGTTGACGACACTAAAAATGAATATGAATGTATTATTGACGGCAAAGAATATTTTGCACAAGAAGCGAGGTTTGGAGGAACTGTAATTCAGAGGAAAGAATAACTACGACACCAGAACGCTCCAAACCATTTTAGCGCACCAAAAATAATGAAAGAATATTTTATCTTACAATTCAAAATGATAAACAGGCAATTAACCGAATGGGGAATTGAACCAATAATTGGATATGTTGTTGGTCTTTTTGCATGTATTGGTATTTCGTTGAAATTATTTGAAAAAACTCAATTTGCTGAATATATTTATATTGTATTGGCTTTAAGTTTAGTACTAAAATTGAATGAAATAAACAGAAACAATTTCTTGAAACTTTGTTATTCTAAAACAGAGTATATTAAAATAAGAATAATCGAAAACATAATTGTTTCAATAGTATTTATAGCCTTTTTGTTATTTCAAGAAAAATATTTGAGCTCGATTTTACTTTTTATTTCGGCTTGTCTTTTTTCTCTAATAGATTTAAAAAACAAATCAAGCTTTACATTACCAACTCCTTTTTATAAGTATCCGTTTGAGTTTATAGTAGGATTTAGGTCAAATTATTTCATCTATTTATTTGCTTATTTTTTGACATTTATGTCAATTAGTGTTAATAATTTCAATTTGGGTATTTTTTCATTAATTCTGACTTTACTTTCTTGTCTTAATTATTATACAAATTCAGAAAATGAATTTTATGTTTGGATATTTTCTTTGACCCCAAAAGAATTTATAAGGTATAAATTAAAAAACATTATCCAATATTCAACCATTTTATGCTTACCAATAATTATAAGTTTATCTCTATTTTTCTATACAAAAATTGATATAATATTAGGTTTTCAATTTTTAGGATATTTATTTATTTTCACAACTATGTTAGCAAAATATTCCGTTTTTCCTGAAAAATTAAATATTAGATTTGGAATTATATTTGCTTTAACATTGTGGCTTCCTCCATTATTATTGCTAATTATTCCTTATTTATACATTCAAACAACGAAAAAATTAAAAGAAATATTACAATGATCAGCATTGAAAACTTGTCAAAATCATACGGTTCTAAAGTAGTCTTGAAAAACATTAACTTAAACTTTGAAAAAGGAAAAGTTTATGGAATTGTTGGCGAAAATGGGGCAGGAAAAACTACATTGTTCAAATGCATTGCCGGATTAGAAAAACATAACGGAGTAATCAATTGTGAATATGGAAAACCTAAAGATTTTCTGGGCTATTTACAAACAGAACCTTATTTCTTTTCAAAAATAACAGGTAATGAGTATATTCAATTATTAAGCAATGCTAGAAATGTAACAAATACCGATTTAAATGAAAAAAACATTTTTGATTTACCATTGAATGAATATGTAATAAAATACTCGACGGGAATGAGAAAAAAACTTGCATTTACAGCAATATTATTGCAGGAAAATAAATTATTCATTTTAGACGAGCCTTTTAATGGTGTTGATATTCATAGTAATATATTAATTACCGAAATAATTCAAAAATTGAAAGAAATGGGGAAATCAATTATAATTTCTTCTCATATTTTTTCGACACTAAACGACACTTGCGATGAAATATTTTTATTGAAAAATGGGGAAATTATTAAGAGCGTTTTAAAAGATGAATTTAGCAATTTAGAAAGTGAAATGAAAGCATTTACAATTGGAAATAAAATAGAAAAATTAAACTTAAAATAAAAAACGGCTGGTAAAAGACTTGGCAATATTGCCAATTTTGTGATAATTTTTTACTCCCCATCAGGTTTATCAATTCCAAATCGGGCGCTCATTGGCACCGTCCAATCACTTGGTTTGCCTGGGTTTTTAAAAATATAATGAGGAACTGTAGGTTTTATTTTTTTAGCAAGATCCAAACCTGCATTTTTAATATTCTGTACTATACATCGAGCCACTTCATTGGCACCAAAACTATTAAAATGGGTATTATCAGCCAAAGCACTTATTTGTCCGGGAAAGGTGTTCTCTGGATAATGAACGAAGGCCTTTTTTGAAAGTTCATTACCCCAGCTTTGGTATAAAGAAGTTGTCATTTTAGTAACATCTATCAAAGGAACCTGCATCTCTTGAGCCACTTTTCGCATTGCATCTGGAAACTCACCGTGAGTAGGCTTTAATGTCCCATTTGGATTAAAAATACGTCTTTGTATTGGAGTTACCAATATTGGAGAACCTCCTTTATTTCTGGTTTTTACAATAATATCTTTTAATAAAGCTGTATACACTCCCGAAGCTGCTTTTCCGTCTCCTGTTGCTTTTTCGTCATTGTGGCCAAACTCAATAAAAAGATAATCACCCGGCTCCATTAAGTATAAAATTTTCTCTAACCGATATGTGGATTCAAAAGACCTGAGCGTCAAGCCTGAATAAGCATAATTAGCAATCACGACATCTGTCGTCAGGTAATTTTGAAAAAACTGCGGCCAGGATGCCCACGGCTCCAGATCATGTTCCATCACAGTAGAATCTCCGGCCATATAAATTGTTGTAATTTTGGAAACAGGAGTGACTTTGATGCTTTGAACAATTGATGTTCCTAAAAACTCCAAAGTTAATTTCTCATCCCAGTTCAGTCCTTTAATTTCAGCAGGTTTAAGAGTAATGGTATTGTTAATATCAAATTTTGCAGTTCTGACATTGACCATAAAACGCATTGTTTTAGTTTCATTGGCGGCAGTTTTAATTTCCCGCAGCATCAGTCTTCTGGACTCGGCCTTCACAGTTGTAATACCGCTGTTACTGCCACCCAAAACGACCTCTACACTATAATTACCTTCTGGCAGCTTCATTGAAAAATAGAACGGACTCTTAGCCGATATTGATTTTTCGTCAAACACCACATTTTTATCCGATTGTAAATCAAATCCGTATCCAGCAGCTTTAGTATAAGCAACAGTTTTATTTATGACTGTACCAGTTTTTTTATCAGTATTTGCACCAAAATTAAATTCTTTAATAGGGGCGTTTTCTTGGGCATTAGCAATGAAAAAGTGGGTTATGCATAGAAATAAAAAAATGCTTTTAAAGTGTTTCATAATGTGTGTTTCTTAAAAAATTATTCGATATAAAGGGATTGCTAATGTACAATGATTGCTGTTATTTTTATGAAATTTGATAGTCCTTTTTTCGAAGTTCTGAAAAAATATTAATAGGATTTTAATGCCCAATCACAATCTCATCATCACCAGTATTCACAATGGTTTCTTTAATTCTTCTTTTGCCAATATTTAAAACAATAAAAGCAAGAATCGTGGTGCAGGTCATAATTGCAACCATCGGAACCATAGAATCTTTTACAAAAATCCCAACTGCAAACGATGACAAAGCACCAATTCCTAATTGAGTCGCACCCATCAATGCTGAAGCACTTCCAGTATTTTTGGCAAAAGGAGCGAGGGTCAATCCTGCAGTATTGGGATTAGAAATCCCCAAACAGGCCAAAAATAGAAACAGCAGTGTCATTGTTCCATACAATCCCAGATCATCATTTATTGCCAAAATCAAAAAGATAACACTGATCGTTATTTGGACGGTCAAAGCTCCAAAAATCATCTGCTCACTGGAAAATCTTCTCAGTAATATAGAATTCAATTGGCTGGAACCAATAAAACTCACCGACATAAAAGCAAAAATCCATCCGTAAACCGTGGCATCAACTTTTAAAATATCCATAAACAAAATTGGAGAAGCGGCAACATAAGTGAACAATCCAGAGAATGCAATAGATCCCGTCAATGCATATGTATAAAACTGTGGCACCTTGATGATTGATACAAAATTAGCAATGATTGGTTTGGGTTTCAGCGAAATATCAGGATCTGGTTTATGGCTGTCCGGCAGACCCAATTGTGATGCAATCAGTACAAAAGTTCCTAGGAACATTAAGATATAAAAAATTGGATGCCAGCCATAATAAGTGGTTACATAACTTCCAATGGTTGGTGCCAGCATTGGCGAAAGCCCAAGAACCAGCATTAATTTAGACAAAACATTTGGTATTTCCTTTACTGGAAACAAATCCCGAACCATGGCAACCGCTGCAACTGTAGCCGCACAGCTCCCAACAGCCTGAATAAAGCGAAGCCCTATAAACACATGAATATCAGCCACCACAGCACAGCCCAAAGAAGCCAGAATATACACCAACAGTCCTATAAACAAAGGTTTTTTTCGGCCAAAACGATCCAATAACGGTCCATAAAGCAGCTGTCCGAATGAAATTCCGATAAAATAACTGGAAAGTGATTCTGAAACCAAAGTTACCGAAGTGTGAAGATCTTTGGCAATGCCCGAAAAACTGGGCAAATACATATCAATTGAAAATGGCCCGAGAGCCGTCATAGAACCCAAAATCAGTATCAGCTGAATATATTTTCCTTTTGTCATAATCTTTTTTGTCTTTTGCAAAGATAGTATTTTGAAATCTCTTATGTAATAATTGTACTTTGCTTTGAACTGTAATATTCAGCGTATCTTTAGTATCTTTAACTTTAAAATTTAAACAGATCAGATTCAATCTTTTAACCCAAAAAATGAAAAATAAACTAAAAGGTGTTTGTTTCGGAGAAATTCTTTTTGATGTTTTTCCGCACCAGAAAAAAATTGGCGGAGCACCGCTGAATGCTGCCTCAAGACTAAGCTCTTTGGCCGTAGATATTGCTGTAATCAGCGGAATTGGAAACGATGAAGATGGAAATTGAATTAACGGCAGAGAATATACTCATGGTCAAAAATGCCGATTTCTTTGTCTACGGAAGTTTATCCTCGAGAGATTCCGTTTCTGAAAACACACTAAAACAGCTTTTAAACGCTGCTAAATATAAAATTTTTGATGTCAATTTAAGAGCGCCATATTATAACATAAAAACTATAATAAATTTAGCACTTGAATCTGATTTACTGAAACTTAACGATGATGAATTAAATGAAATCTGCGCAGCTTTAAATTCAGATAAAAATTCTTTGGAACAGAATATTAAATTTATTGCTGAAAAAACCAATACAAAAACTGTTTGCGTGACTTTGGGAGCTCATGGAGCAATTTTATATTTTGAAAATAAATTTTACCATAATCATGGATTCAAAGTAAATGTTGTCGATACTGTTGGTTCAGGAGATTCATTTTTGGCTTCATTAATTTTTAAACTGCTTAATGAAAATAATCCGCAGCATGCTGTAGATTTTGCATGTGCTGTTGGATCTATTGCCGCACAAAGCGAAGGAGCTAATCCTGTAATAACACTGTCTGAAATAAATGATTTTTTACACAAAAACGCTAAAACCTAAGACTGACAGCCATTTCTAGCCAAAATTAACAGCATATATTTTTGAACTATAATTTATAGTATGTTCGAAAATTTTGTTTATATTTGCCATAGATTATTTTTCTATTAAGAGCCGAGGGATTGCAGTCCCGCTTGAGGCTCTTTTTGTTTATATTAAGTTTGCAAACTCTGCCCCTACTCTAGGGGTAAGAGATAAAAAAAAAATTACCATCCTGTTTTGACACGCCCACGAGTAGTAAAATTTGGGAACATGTCTATTAAATCGCCTTTCTTATAGTAGCATAAAACCTGCCTTGAACGCCTTACATAGATTAAAATGTAATCCCATTCAATAGATTTCTGCTCAAGCCATTTTGTATAATTATAAACGGAGTGGACAAATTCTGTAAATAGTCTTTTTTCTTTATTAAGATAGACTGTAACGGAGTAATCATTTTTCTTTTTAAAATCTTCCATAACTCAAAAGAATAGGGTAAGAGATAAAAAAAAAATAGTGTACCCCAAATGAAAGGAGTACACTTATTAGGGTGTAGTTTTTATATATCATATCAGATTATTTACTAATAAGAGCCTTGCAGAGCTTACTTATTTTCTATTATTTTCCAAATATACATAAAAATTTGATTTTTAAATTATTATTGAAAAAAAAACTTAAGGAGCAACGTAATGACCATCATTACTATATGTAACTGCTTGATAAGGGATTGACTCTTGACCGCTAGACAAGTCTTTAATTTTTATATGATTCCAATTAACTGCTGAATCACCAAAAACAAAAGGATCTATAACTACCAGAGATTGTCCTGCATCAGAACCGTCAGTAAGAAGATTCTGAGTAAATACAGTAGGATACAAAACCCAAGGGTCTGTTAAATTATTACAATGATATATCTGGAAAGTTTTATTTCCTGATAAAGCACTTAAAAACAAGAAACTTAATCTTTGCTGATTGTCAGCACGATACCAAGTTAAATGTGGTGTATTTACAAGCATTGGTATTGCTGGCAATGGTTCAACTGGAACAACAACGGGAAGCTGTCTTATAATTAATAAACAAATTAATTTAACAGCATTATTAGGAACTGAAAGGATATTACTATAAGTAGAATTTTGCATAACTTCTGTTGTAATAGTATTTGAACTAGTAGTTGATCCGTCTAAAAGTACAAAAGAATATGTAAAATCAAACATAACACTAGATAAAAAAGATGCTTGAGTATCTAAAAAAACGGCATTAGAGAAAGAAACATTAAGATTCGAAGTAGTTGTATAGTCTGTATCTCGAAAGGAAGAACCATTAACTACACAACTGAAATTAGCATCAGAACCGTCTTTAGTTATGCGAAGATAACCCGAAGAAGAATGAGCAGTTAAATTTTGAGCTACAGCAGTACCCTCAATGCGAAATAAGACAGGCGGTGGTGGAACTATAACAGGTTCATCAATTTGGCATAATGGTGTTAAATAGGTGTTCTGCTTTCTAAATTCGCCTTGCTTTACTAGTTCAGTATCAAAGAACTCTGAATTTATTATCAATCGTTCCATATCGGTAAAATTAATACATTCGTGAGGCTCTTTTATAAAGTGTATTCCCTTTCTAAGATTAGTAAAAATTAAATCTTCTGGAATGAGAATTGGAGTATCCAAACTGGGAGCTTTTAGGCAGTCCATTTGTAAATTTTTGTTTAAATAATATAGTGTATACATATTGTATAAGTTTTATGCTACATGCAGGCTTTTCCTTCTTAAAACCACGTGTAACCTTTTGATTTATAATAAGTTCGCATTTTCTGAATTTGTGCATCTGATAAATATTTCAAAATATCAGATATTAAATTCCTTGAACGTGTGGCGGTTTTGTAATATAATTCCTCCAATACTGGGAATGTACCTGTATGCTTTTTTAATAAGCGCATGGCTTCGGTTTCGTCTTCATTCCAAGCATTGACATTGAATAATTCTACTGTACCGCCAAAAATAATATGATTGTCTTCTACATTAGTGCCAAATGCACTAGCAATACCTCGGGCAGATGCTACAAGGGTTGCCATAGTTTTAGTATCTATTTTTGGATATTTCTTAGCGACTTCCTCAGTTTTCTTTTTGGTAATTTGAGGGTCTGCTTTTGCATTTTCGTTTGTATTTGCTGTTTGTTCCGCTTGCATTTTCGAGTTGTTTACACTCTCAATCATTAACTTATAATATTTATAAGCATATGGGAACACCACAAATAAGCCTATAATAAAAATCCCATACTTTTTAATGAATGGGATAATTTTACTATCTAAGAAATTTTGCTTTTGATTTCTTCGGATTGACATGACTATTTTTTATTATTCATTTTTTTGTAAATGAAAAATCCAAGAAGTAAAGCACATGCACCAAGAACTACTGTTTTGTGTTCGGTGTAAAAATTCTTTAATTTATCGATAATTGCTTGCATAATTTCTTTTGTTTTTTAAATTAGAATTTGAGTTGCGTAGGTATAAAAAAAAAGACCTACAGTTAATAAAATTGGAATCATGAATTTTTTAAAAAAAGACACATTAGTATCTACTTTTAGAATTGAGGTCGAAACTTCTCCAAGATTTGATATTGCCTCTAAGATATCGCTATCTGCAACCTCAATATTGGATTGTCCCAATTCGACTTTTAAAATTGCTCTAACAAGGCGTAACATAAAATTAGCATTGATAGAGGTAATCTTTTGAGTAGGCTTATAACCTAATGTTTTCGAAACGGAATTAATATAAGCATTCGTGTCATTTTCAATAGGAGGTGCGTACTCACGGATTAAAAGCTGTACAGTATTTTTGCCTTTATTAATATCGTTTATGAGGTCTTTGAGCATTGCTCTAAGGCCGTACGATAAGGTTGTAAACTGTTCAAATTTTGGGTCTTCACTTTGCGTAAAAGGAACTTTACCAAGCCATGTAATAGATGTTCTAATAAGATTGCCCGGATTATTATTTCTAAGACCTCTTACTTTACTCGGATTGTTCAGAAAGCTTTTGCTCATTGTCTACGTTTTTTGGTTGCTGACTGGCTAAATAAGCTTCATATTCATCATGCGCAAATTGTGCGACTTTTACCACTAAAGCGATAATTGCACCAAACTTGACAACAAACTTAAGTGCATTAGGGATATATGATAATAATTTCATAATTAAGTTTTTAAAGATTGTTTTCTTTCACGATTTTTCTTAATTGCTTCTTTTACAACTTCCGCTATTTCGTGAATGAATAACGGAAGTAAAGAATAAAGACCTTTCCGAAACATTACATTGAGGAATGAGTAGGTCTCTTTTTGATAGCTGTAACTTTTATCCAATCAGTTACACCGTCTTTCTTTGAGGGGCTAGGTTCTAGCTTATAGAGCTGTCCTTTCAACTCAATATAACCAACTCCATAACCTGTACCTTTTTTATCTTTACAGCCGATTAGCTGATAAGGATTGCCAAATTTGTCTGTGTTAATTCTAGCTTGATTTTGTGCCATTTTTTAATGTATTAAATGAATTATTAATGTTTTAATTAAATCTAATTTCTTAAGTATTAGCACTACGGTATCTAATATAAAAATCAATTTACAGACACCGTAGTAACTAAACTTTTTTTTACCTTCTCCTTCTTGCACCAGAACTATGGCTTTTTGTAAGCATCCAGATTGCACCGAAAAAAGCAGTAACTCCAAGGGAAACGGCTAACCAGTGTTCCTTAAACCATTGAGATATAGTCATATCTGCAACCGTTGCACCATACTTAGCTGTAGTAAGTTTTGCGCTGTTTGACATACCGTCAAAAGTTCCTTGAACTAAAGCGTCACCAAGTGTCTGAGTAGTCGCTTGAGCCAATGCTTGCGCTGTCTGCTGAGCGATTTGGTTTTGTTGTTGCTGAGCCACTTGGGAATCGTACTCTTTTTGTGCTTTTTTAGCAGCGTGTGCATCAACTGCCCCCTGAGTAATGTTCTGAAGCAAACCGCCTGCAACTGGAATCATAGACATTAAGGGTGTAGCTATTTTCAACACGTTCTTTAGGTTGACGTTTTTCTTAACGGCTGTACCTATTTTTTTAAAGAAACCCATTTCTTAAATATGATTTCTTAATAATAAATTGACAACAGACCCCTGTGTTTTTCGAATGTTCAAATTCGAAACAGCGATAAGAGGTAACTGTACAAAATTCTGGAAAGAAGATTTTAGAGTCCCATTCTTTTTAACATAAGCTACAGGGTCAATGCTTCTGGACATCGAACGAAGTTCAAACAAATCATACTTAATAATTTTTGAAGAACCGCCTGACAATGCAACGGTATAGGAAATTTCCGTGATGTCAGAGTTAATATCCAAAACCGCAATATCATAACCCTCAACGTTAAAATCCTTATTGGTGTCATCGCTTGCCATAGATTTAGACTCATAAGAATAAACCTCTAAACTAGTGGTTGGTTCTTCGATACCTCTAATTTCATAAGAAACGGTAGGTTTGAGATTCTTAAGATTAACCTTAAGTACATCTTTTTCAAAAAGATGGATAGAACCTTCACGGCAAATTTCACAAAGAGCAATAGTCTGATAATTGTCATCAGAAACTATAGCATCGTCACCGTAAGTAGTGGCTAGCATAAAACGCTGTAAAGAAACTGCTCCTTTCGTAATTTCAAAATTTGAGCCGTTAGCACGTTCAATTTCGACTTGAATAGTTTCATCTTGAAGAATTTCGTAGTCCGCACTACACGCAATTAAAAGAGTCCCGATACTCTTTGAAACTTGCAATTTTACTTCTGTAGGGTTATCAGCCCCAGCAACTTGCTTAAATATTTCCATATTAATTAATTTAGGTCAGTTTTTATCCGACAATTATTTTTTTACATGACAAATATTACTATAAAAAAACCCTCAAATTTGAGATTTAAGGAAATAGGGGTATATTTGCCGTTATAGTTTGAAATAGTCATTAAAATGTTTCATACAAACGACTTTTAAATTCTTTTCTCGCTTTATATCTGTTAGATGCTTTTGGGCTGTCTTTTCGGAAACATTTAATAATCTGGCTACATCTTTATGTGTAATTACATTTGTTAAGGCGATTGTATTCATATTGGTTTTGGTTAGAGATAATAGGAGGGAGGCACCCCTCCTATTTAGTTAATAAAATAATGTCATTTGATTAGGGTTTCCTTTTTGCTGTACTTTGTTACCTGTCGGGAACTCTTTACTTTCAAATTCTAAATAAGTACCGTTTGACAGTTTGTACATGTAATTTTTTTCCTTTTCCGTTTTAATTACCATACTTGGAGTAAGGGCTTTTTTTTGTTGGTGGGTTGTTGCTTTCATAGTTTCGCTTTTTAAAAAAATCAATCAAAATTGAAATTAGTTCAGTTAAAAAAAAAGGATTAAACATTTTGTAAGAATTTAAAGTTTAGCTTGTAAGAAGAAATTAACATATTTGATAAGAATAGTCGACTATCATAGGTCGACTATCTGCGAGACACATAAATTTTGAAAATCCAAAAGTTTAGCGTCCAAATGTTATACATTTTTTGTAAGGTTTTTTTCATAGTTTTAAAGTTTGAAGTTTATAAATTTTAAATATTCTAAAACGTGTGCGTTGTGTCTTGCTTGAGATTCAATTTTTAAATCTTTATGAATGAGTAAATCAAATAAATCTTTAATTTTTTTCCTCATTCGAGATTGTGCTACCTCAGTAGCTTCCTTTGAACTGCCTTTAAATGTCAAAGCGATTGCTTGAAGTGTTTTGAAATCATAACCGCTCTGTATGCAGTTTTGAATCAATTCATAAATTATATGGTCTGTAGGGGATAATTGCGGGGCTTTTTGTCTTACTTTATTTTCTATATAAGCATTAATCGAAAAGACTACAACATTATACAAATCGGGTCCAGGGATATCAAGATATTCTCTTAAAGTTTTGAATTGTGGACATATGCCATATTTTTGAAGTCTTTTTTTATGGTCATAATTTTTGATAGTGACCTCAATACGAGTTAAATTTTTTATCGCATGGTAGTATTCGGGAAATAAATAAGTATTATAAAATTCAACTGATTTACTCATTAACTCAAACTCTTTATGATATAGTTTAATAAATGGTAATGAGGGTTTGGCGTAATCACGTTTATTAAATGCTAATCCCAAATTGAAAGCTTCTGAAACTTTATGTGTATATTTCTCTTTATTGCCAGTTTGACTAATAAGAGCGTCTAGGGCATCACTAAAGATTTGAGGAGTATCTGCGTAACGATTAACACATATGTCTACATCTGATATATAACCGTCTAAAAATGCCTCAAAAGAGCATTTAAATACATTGAAATTTAAAAATTCCTCATATAAGAGTTTTATGTTTGACTTATTAATTCCCTCAAAATATCGAGATTTTAACAATTTAGAAGAAACTGTAAGACTTATAAATTTAGTTTTAGTCTGTTCTTTTGTTTCATGATTAAATAACGGAATTTCAGCAAGTCCAATCCTTACAGTAATTCCATTTTGAACAATCATTAACGGTTTCGGAGGATGCAATTCACAATCAACAGCATCCAAACTTTCATAATAAATTGCTGTTTGAGAAGTTAAACGCTGGTCAATAACTTCACAATCAGCAAATAAAAGTTTTAAGCTGAACGAATCCGTTAAGGGAACATTAACGGGAATTGTTTTAAAAGAACTAAGCATTTGACTTACAAATGTTTAGATATTGTAGTGAACTATAATTTATATTATGTAAAATAGAATTTTTATAAACCCATACTGCTTTATACTTTGACCTACATCAAATTCTAATTTAGATTCAAAAACAAACTGCAATTATAATCCTTATAGAAACTCTGCCTCTTTCCCGAACAATACTAATGAGAGTTCAAAAAAAAGAGGCTGTCCAAAAAGTAAGGACAGCCTTTTTTTTGCTGTTTTTAATCTAAAATAGTATCTTAGAGTTGCACAAAAAACGAGCAATGGCTAAAGTAATATTTAAATCGCAATCGATCAATACACCGGAACTTTTTCCGATAAATATTTTTGATAAAATTTCAGAAAACCATCCTGTCCGCTTAGTGGATAAGATTGTCAATTCATTGGATATAAGTCATATACTTAAAATATATAAAGGAGGAGGCACCTCGGCCTATCATCCCAGAATGATGCTTAAGGTTTTGTTTTACAGTTATTTAAGCAACACTTATTCCTGCCGAAAAATAGCAAAGGCACTTACTGAGAACATTCATTTTATGTTTATTTCAGGCAACTCAACTCCTGATTTTAGAACCATTAACGATTTTAGAGGAAAGATTTTAAAAGAAAACATCAAAGATTTATTTGCAGAGGTGGTCAAAATGCTTGTGGAAATGGGCTATGTCAGTCTGGATATCCAATACATTGATGGAACAAAAATAGAAGCCAAATCCAATAAATACACCTTTGTCTGGCGGGGTTCTATAGAGAAATACAAAGAAAAGCTCGAAGTAAAAATCAACAGTATCTTATCCGACATTGAAAACAGTATTTTATCAGATAATCAAGAAGTCAACAAGGAAGAATTACCAAAAAAAATAAACTCGGAAGAGCTGAAAGAAAAATTATCAGAACTCAATAAAAAACTCAAAGAGCCCAACAAGAAGATAACCAAAGAGCTTGAAAAGCTTCAGGAAGAGCACCTGCCAAAGCTTGAAAAATACGAAAAAGATTTAGTGATTTTAGGCAATAGAAACTCCTACAGTAAGACAGATCCTGACGCTACCTTTATGAGAATGAAGGAAGACCATATGAAAAACGGACAGTTAAAACCTGCATACAATCCTCAGATTTCTACTGAAAATCAATTCATTACCAACGTAACCATTCATCAGACACCTAACGACACTACGACTTTAAAATCCCATTTGGAGGAATTTGAAAAAATGTATCAAAAACAAAGCAAAACAGTTGTAGCCGATGCTGGTTATGGAAGCGAAGAAAACTACGAAATGCTTGAAAATAAAGACATAACGGCCTATGTAAAGTATAATTATTTTCACAAAGAACAGAAGAAAAAAATGAAGGACAATCCGTTTCTTGTCCAGAATTTGTTCTACAATATACAGCAGGATTTTTATGTGTGTCCAATGGGACAAAGAATGGAAAACATTGGCAGTGGAAAACGGACATCGGCCAACGGATACGAATCACAAGTATCTTATTATCAAGCAAAAAGATGTGATGGATGTCCACTTAGAAGTTTGTGCCATAAAGCCAAAGGAAACAGAACAATAGAAGTAAACCACCGCCTGAACCAATTAAGGGCTCAAGCCAAAGAGCTGCTCATGAGCGAAAAAGGACTCGAACACCGAAGCAAACGCCCAATAGAAGTTGAAGCAGTATTCGGACAGCTAAAAAACAACAATAAATTCAGCCGGTTTACTTTCACAAGCATCGAAAAAGTGGAAATGGAATTTCTATTGATGGCTATCGGGCATAATTTCAGAAAAATGATAGCAAAGAACAATGATGCGTCGAAAACTCATCTAAAAATCTCCTTCAGAGTTCTAAATAGAGCTATAAAAGTCGAAATTCACTTTTTAAATACTGTAACAGAATATTTTTTCATTAATCAACCAACCCAAAATCGATTCCTGAAATTTGCAGCATAAAAAAAGCTGTCCTTTTCGGACAGCCTCTAAGTTGAGTAAAACTAAATTATAGAGAATTCAAATTTTTTCAAATCTGTATTTTGGTAAATACATTTTAAGATTGTTAGATTTTATATTTTTTCACTTTTTTAAACAAAAGAATTGTTTTTATTTGAAAACAGTTGTTTATTTTGATACAGCGTCATTTTTTGGAACTCTATTCAAAAGCAAAACACCTATTACAAAAAATACTGCCAAAAAAACAATTGCTAATCTTGGGCTTCCTGTAATTTGATCAATAATGCCATACACACACATTCCTATTACAATTCCAATTTTTTCAGTTACATCATAAAAGCTAAAAAAAGAAGCTGTATCCTCAGTTTCTGGTAATAGCTTGGAATAAGTAGAACGTGATAATGCCTGAATGCCCCCCATTACAAGACCTACCAATGCTGCCATTACATAAAACTGTTCAGGAGTGACAATAAAATAAGCAGCAGAACAAAGTAAGCACCAAAAACAATTGATTACGATAAGTGTTGGTAAGTTTCCGAATTTAGCAGATGCTTTTGAAGTTAGAATTGCCCCAGCTACGGCTACCAGCTGAATTAATAAAATACATATAATTAGTCCTATCTGACTTTGACTGCTCGATTCCCATGCTATTTCCTGCGAACCAAAATAAGTTGCAATTAACATTACTGTCTGAACAGCCATACTGTAAACAAAAAAGCTAATTAGATATCTTTTTAACGGAATATTGGCTTCTAATTGCCCCCAAACTTTTTTGAGTTCTTTAAAACCATTAAACACTACAGCTTTGGTTACTTTTCTATCGGTGTTTTTATTTCCTTTAGGCAAATAATAATAAGTATATTGGCTGAAAAGTATCCACCAGATTCCAACCATAACAAAGGAATATTTCATTGCTTTCATGGCTGCTTCTCCTTTACTTCCTGTAATTCCAAAAGTATCCGGCATCATTACCATTGCTAAATTTAGAATTAATAAAATAACACTGCCGATGTAGCCCAAAGAATAGCCCTTGGCACTCACTCCATCCTGCTGTTCAGTGTAAGCTATATCTGGCAGATAAGAGTTATAAAATACTAAACTCCCCCAAAATCCTATTAAACCAAAAAAATAGAAAAATAAGCCAACATAAATGTTCTCTAAACTAAACCAATTTAAACCGATACAGGAACAAGCACCTACATAACAAAAAAACTTCATGAAAGATTTTTTATTTCCTACATAATCAGCTATTCCTGATAATAATGGAGAAAAAATTGCAACCATTAAAAAAGCTGCTGCTGTAACAAAACTAATTAACGCAGAGTTTTTTAAATGAAGACCAAAAACGTCTATATAATGATCTCTTTCTGAAAATAATGCTTCGTAAAAAATTGGAAATATTGCTGAAGAAATCACCAATGGATATACTGAATTTGCCCAATCGTAAAATGCCCATGCGTTTAATAATTTTTTACTGCCTTTTGCTAAGTCTGCCATGTTTGTCTTTTTTGTTTATTCTGCGAATGTATTTATTTTTAATTTGTAATAATCTAAATTGAAGTAATCGCAGTATTATTTTTTAAATATTATATCTTATCGTTTAGTTATCAGTAGTATCTGTTTTTTATAATTGAACTCATTCTATTTTAAAAATGATTACTCCCAATGGCGGAAGTGTAATTACTGCAGAATATGCTTTTCCATCATACGGAGTATTATTTATTACTGGTTCTTTATTAGATTTTACACCGCTGCCGCCAAAAGCGGTATCATCACTATTAAATATTTCGCTTAATTTTCCTGATTTAGTAACACCTATCTGATAATTTTCTCTTACTACCTGTGTAAAATTCAGTACAATGATTAAATCGTCTTTAGGATTGTTTCCTTTTCGGATGAATGACATTACAGCATTTTCATGGTCTGAATAATTAATCCATTCAAAACCTTCAGGGCTAAACTGTTTTTCATACAAAGCTGGCTCCGTTTTGTATAATTGGTTGAGTTTTGTAATTGTCTTTTTTATTCCATTGTGAAAATCATATTGAAGCAAGTGCCAATCCAGACTATTTTGAAAATCCCACTCCCTGCTTTGCCCAAATTCTGCTCCCATAAACAGTAATTTGGTTCCGGGATGTGCAAACATATAACCATAAAGTAAGCGCAGATTTGCAAATCGCTGCCATTCATCACCAGGCATTCTTCCTAGAATAGATCTTTTTCCATATACTACTTCATCGTGTGAAAGAGGAAGCATAAAATTTTCAGTATAGGTATAAGTCATTGAGAACGTTAAATCGTTTTGATGGTATTTTCGATACACGGTTTCTTTTTGAAAATACTGAAGTGTATCGTGCATCCAGCCCATCATCCATTTCATTCCAAAACCTAATCCTCCAGCGTAAGCAGGCCTTGAAACCATAGGGAACGAAGTGCTTTCTTCGGCAATAGTCTGTACTCCTTCATAATTGCCATAAACGGCTTCATTAAAGTCTTTTAAAAAGCTGATAGTATCCAGATTTTCTCTTCCGCCATAAATATTTGGCTCCCACTCACCTTCTTCTCTGGAATAATCCAAATACAGCATAGAAGCCACTGCGTCTACTCTAAGACCGTCAATATGATAATGATGCAGCCAAAACAGCGCATTACTTATTAAAAAGGAACGGACTTCATTTCGCCCATAATTAAAAACTAAGCTTTTCCAGTCAGGATGATATCCTTTTCTTCTATCTGGATGCTCAAATAAATTAGAACCGTCAAAAAAGCCCAGACCATGAGCATCTTCTGGAAAATGTGACGGAACCCAGTCTAAAATCACACCAATACCAGCCTGATGAAGTTTATCTACCAATGTCATAAAATCCTGAGGATTCCCAAAACGGGAGGTAGGTGCAAAATAGCCGACCAATTGATAACCCCACGAAGGATCATACGGATACTCCATAACAGGCATAAATTCCACATGAGTAAAGCCTGTTTCTTTGACATATTTTACTAAATCTTCAGCATATTCCAGATAAGTTAAAAAACGGTTTTCTTCGCCATGCCTTTTCCATGAGCCCAAATGAACTTCATAAACAGAATATGGTTTGTCTAAATCGTTATGCTCTTTTCGGGTCTGCATCCATTTTTTATCATCCCACTTATAATCAAGATCCCAGATAACAGAAGCAGTATGCGGTGGTTTTTCGCAGTAAAAAGCAAATGGGTCTGCTTTTTCTGTAATAATTTCCTCATTATGGGATTGTATTTTATATTTGTATGTGGTTCCCTGCTCTATCCCTGGAATAAAACCTTCCCATATTCCTGATGAATCCCATCGTACCTGTAAAGGATGTTCTCCCTGTATCCAATAATTAAAATCTCCTACAACCGAAACCGTTCTTGCTGATGGCGCCCATACTGCAAAATAAACACCTTTCACTCCATCCACTTCGATAAGATGAGCTCCTAATTTTTCGTAAAGTCTGAAATGTTTGCCGGCTTTGAATAAATCAATGTCGAAATCTGTAAAAAGGGAATAGGTTTGTACTTTGTTCATTGTGTATTTTTATTTTTTTCTTGTGAAATTGTAATCAATTAATTGTATTAAACCCCATTATACTGGCAACTCCTGTTAATGGAATTACTGACCATCTGGGACGGGAATTTAATTCATAACCCAATTCGTAGATTGCTTTTTCAAGAAGACAGTATTTTAGTAAAAAATCAATTTCTTTTTGATAGCCAATATTTAAATTACCAGATTGAACCACTTCAGTATAGGTATTTAGAAAAACGCCTACAAAATATTTGTATAAAATTTCTCCTGCCTGAAAAAGTTCTTCCTGCGTATAAGGATATTTATCATTGCTGTTGAATATAGTGGCATAAATTGCATAATGAAAGGATCGGAACATCCCTGCTACATCTTTTAACGGCGGCTGTTTTACTTTTCGATCCCTGATCGTACTTTCCGGTTCTCCTTCAAAATCAAGAATGCAAAAATCATCACCATTCATTAAAACCTGGCCTAAATGATAGTCACCATGAATGCGGATCCGTTCCGATTTCATCTGAGTCCAGTCAAAATCAAGGAAAACTTTTCTGATTTCTTTTTTATTGTCCAAAAATTTATTAGCTAACTCTAATTCTAAACCATCTAATTTGTGCAGATTATTTTCTAAGATATTCAATCTGTTTTGAAATTGATAAGTCAATCTGTTTTTTAGCCAAACAGAATAATCACCATTATAAGTAAGAGGTGTAAAAGCGGTTTCATGAATATCGCTTCCAAGTGCTATATGCATTTCGGCGGTTCGGGAAGCTAAAGTCTGAATTCTTAAAAAAATACTCAGTCCAGCCCAATCAATTATTTCATGGGGTACATCTTTTAACGGAAGCCTTTTAAATAATTCTATTTCCGGAAGTCTGCTCACTATGATCTTTTTAGTGCTCAGATTTTCAAAAATCCGGTCAGCTTCTTCAAGCATATATTTCCATGCATCTCCCTGATTGGGAACCAATTCCTGCATTAGTCCCAACGTAATATTTCCTTCCGAAAAGACAATGCTGATACTTCCGGTATAGGCTGGCGAATGCTTAAAGTTCATTCTTTCAGTAAGAAAACGGCTGATTTCATAATCCGGATTCATGCTGATATATATTCTTCTAAAAATTTTCAACACTAAATTGTCATTAAAAACTATTGAAGTATTGCTTTGTTCTACCCCCATAAAATGAGAGGAAATATATTCTTTGGCATGCAGTTTTTTTCCTTTGTGAAAGCTTACTTTGGTTTCTTCATCTTTTTTGGAATGAATAATTTTTTCAAAAAGTAATTTTCTGAAATCTTCCTGATGCAAAGCATCTACAAGATAACCTTCTTTTTCATTCATTACTACCGGAGCAATGATAGTATTAGTATCTAAATCCTTTTGCGGTAAAAAAGCCAATGGCATAAAGTAATGCTGGTAAAAAGCTTCTTTAAAATTAACTTCTAATAAAACACCGTAATATGTATTGTCTGCTGAAGTGATTTTGAAAGAATGTACAATTTCAATGTATTTTAATGTACTGGCTTTGCCTCCATACCACCTTTTGTTGATAATGTAATTTTCTAAAATATCGGAAGCAAAAATTTTAATAAAACTTTCGTCTTCAAAAGCATTTCCCCAGTCTGTATGAAATACAAGCGGGTTTTTATATTCGGCTTCGTTAATTTTATCAACCATTATTTCTGAATTTTAAATAGATGAAAAGGCAATTCTGGAGGGAGTTCAGCATAATTCCATTCATTATTCCATGAATAGGTATTTCCGGTAATCAAATCATCAATCTGGATGTTATGGCTCTCAAGTTGTGATGGAAGTTTTATCATTGCTTTGCCGGTATGATACGGATCAAGACTGACAATCATCAGTGTTTCATTTTGTTTATTATCATCGAATTTATAATAAGCGATCACTTGATCATTATTGGTTTCGCAAAAAACAATATTATTGGTCTGCTGTAATGAAATTTGTTCTTTTCTGATTGTGTTTATTCTTGCTATCAGCGTAGTGAGTTTGTTTTGTATGTTCCAGTCCCAGGTATAGCATTGGTATTTTTCAGAATGCAGGTATTCTTCTTTTCCAGGAGCCATAGGTGTGCTGACCATATATTCAAAAACGGGTCCGTAAATTCCAATATTTGAACTTAATGTGGCTGCGAGGAAATATTTTTGCAAATGGACAGATTCGTTTCCATTCTGTAGAGCAAAAGGGTTAATGTCTGGTGTGTTTGGCCAAAAATTGGGGCGGTAAAATTCTTTTTGCACAGTTTTGGTCAATTCTTCAACATATTCGGTTAATTCCTGTTTGGTATTTCTCCATGTAAAATAAGTGTAAGACTGGCTGAAGCCTTGTTTGGCCAGCTCATTCATTATTTTAGGACGTGTAAAAGCTTCTGCCAAAAATAAAACATCTGGATGCTTCTTTTTGATTTCGGCAATTAACCAGCCCCAAAAATAAAATGGCTTGGTATGCGGATTATCAACTCTGAATATTTGAATACCGCATTCTTCAATCCAAAATAAAGCAACATCAAGCAGTTCTTTCCAAAGATTCTTCCAGTCAGAACTCTCAAAATAAATAGGCTGAATATCCTGGTATTTTTTTGGAGGGTTTTCGGCATACTGTACGGTTCCGTCAGGCCTCCATTTGAACCATTGCGGAAAATCTTTTACATAAGGATGATCCGGTGCGGCCTGCAGGGCATAATCCATTGCGACTTCAATTCCTAAATCTTTAGCTTTTTGTACCAATTCTTTAAAATCTTCGATAGAACCTAATTCAGGATGTGTTGATTTATGTCCGCCGTGATGGGAACCAATTCCCCAAGGAGAGCCTACATCACCATATTCAGCATTTGTAGCGTTGTTTTTGCCTTTTCGGTTTACTTCCCCAATAGGATGAATCGGCGGAAAATAAAGCGTATCAAATCCCATTTCAGCAACTCTGGGAAGGAGTCTTTCGCAGTCTTTGAAAGTTCCGTGTTTTCCTTCTTCAGAAGAAGCTGACCGCGGAAAAAATTCATACCAAGTACTGAAAAGCGCTTTTTTTCGGTCAACATATATTTCTAAATCAATTGATTTATTTTCTAAAAATCGGACAGGATATTTTTTGAAAATACTGATAAGCCTTTCTGACTTTGTTTCTCTTACAGCGTTATCGTATTCTGATTCAGTTGTGAAATAATATACCAGCTGATTAAGGTATTCATTGTCAGAAGCATCAACTGCACTAAGGATTTCACGGATATACTCTGCTCCTTCCAGCAGTTCAGATTTTACATATTGATTGTCATTGATTTTTCGTTCAGTACCATGCTGCCAGTTTAGTGCATAATCTACCCAGCCTTCTACAAAATAAGTATATTTTCCCTGTTTTTCTACGTGGAATTCCGCTGACCATTCATCATTCTGATTATGAACCATTCGGACTTCATTCCAGCTTTTATCAAATTCGTGTTTGAACTTAACACAGCATTCTATGACATCATGACCATCTGAAAAAACTTCGGCTGTTACAGATACTTTTTGGTCAACGATTCTTTTAATGGCAAAACTGCCGCTATTAAGCTGCGGCAAAACATTTTCTATTATGATACGGGTTTGATTCTGCATGATATTGGTAAAATTGGATATATAATTGGATATTTATTTAGGGTAACTAATTTAAATAAATTTGGATATTTATGCAATTGTTTGTGTCTATAAAATACCTTTTACACCAAACCGAAGTCCAATAAATTGTACTGTCTATTTGGTGTAATCAGTTTTAGTAGTAGAAAAAATATAACTTGTTAATGCTTATTTACTTGAAGTTATTTAACGGTAAAGTTGTTTGGAATTATAGCTCCTTTTCGAATTACAACAATTCCTTCTTTAACACAATACAATTCGGTTACTGTGTCAGCGAGATGAGTACCTCCTTTAATATACACATCATCCCCTATTCTGCAGTTTTTGTCTACGATTGCATTATGAATAAAACATCTTTCACCAATACCAATTAATGGGATCTTGTTCTGAATGTTTTCATTAATATCCTCTATACTTTGGTATAAATCATTACCCATTACATAACTGTGCTGGATTACAGTACCCTCGCCTATTCTAGAGCGGTTACCTATAACAGATTTGGTAATCTCTTTGGCATGAATAATACATCCCTCCGAAATTAAAGATCTTTCGACTAATGTATTATGAAATTTGGATGGAGATAATAAACGAGGTCTGGTGTAGATTCTATTGTCATTATCAAATAAATTAAATTGAGGAATATCGTCTGTTAATCCAATATTTGCTTCAAAAAAAGAATCAATATTTCCTATATCAGTCCAATAGCCTTCGTATTGATAACTTAAGAGCTTGTTGTTTGCTACAGCTTGCGGAATAATTTCTTTTCCAAAATCTTTAGTTTCAGGGTCAGACATCAATTCAATTAATAGCTTTCTATTAAAAATATAAATCCCCATAGAAGCCAGATAGAGTTTTCCCTGCCTTTTCATTTCATCGCTTACTTCTGATGTCCAATCAGGTAATAATTCCTTGGCAGGTTTTTCTATAAAGGATTGAATTGTGCTGTCTGAATTCGTTTTTAAAATTCCAAATTCAGGAGCATCTTTGTCATTTACAGGCAATGTGGCAATAGTAATATCTGCTTCGGCTACAATATGGGCTTCAATCATTTCATTAAAATCCATTTGATATAATTGGTCACCGGATAATATTAGTGCATAATCAAATTCATGGTTTAAAAAGTGCGGCATACATTGTCGTACTGCATCAGCAGTTCCCTGAAACCATGTGGGATTGTCTGGAGTCTGTTCTGCAGCTAAAATATCAACAAATGAATTACTGAAAAATCCAAAATTATAAGTATTTTTAATATGCGCATTTAGAGAAGCCGAATTAAATTGTGTCAATACAAACATTTTGTATATATCAGAATTAATGCAGTTTGAAATAGGAATATCTACTAATCTGTATTTTCCGCCAATTGGTACAGCAGGTTTTGATCTTCTTGCAGTTAAGGGAAATAATCTAGAACCCTGACCGCCTCCTAAAATAATAGCGATAACATTTTTCTTTTTAGTTTTCATGTCTTTTTCCAATAATTAAATTATATAATTCTATATATTCCTGGCTTACGTGTTCCCAGGAATGGTCTGTATTCATTCCTTTAATTCTAATTTGGCCGATCGCATCTTTATCTGAATATAGATTTACGGCTCTTTGTATAGCATCACAAATGTCTTCTGCAGATGCCTGATCGTGGCAAATACCATTTCCATTATCTTCAAAATCAATAATAGTATCTCTTAGTCCGCCGGTTCTTCTTACTATTGGAATTGTTCCATAGCGCATTGCATACATTTGATTTAATCCGCAGGGCTCAATGCGTGAAGGGATTAAAAGAAAATCAGATCCGGCATAAGTTTTATGGGCTAATTCTTCATTATAACCTATATGAACATGATAGTTTTCTTTATATACTTCCAATAATTGCTTAAGCTGATTTTCTATTTCAATATCTCCATATCCTAAAATTAAGAAATTTATTTCATTTTTATATGTAGTCAAAGCTGATGATATGGTTTTAGCCAATAAATCGGCTCCTTTTTCATTATATAATCTTCCAATAAAACTAAAAAGGGGTTTATCTGGATTCATCTTAAAAAGAGAACACAAATGCTCTTTGTTTTTTTGTTTTCCTTCACTAAAGTCAGTCACTGAGTAATTCATTTCTAACATTGTATCTCTGCTTGGATCCCAAACATCCATATCAATTCCATTAAGTATACCTCTTGACTTGTTTCTTACCCGCTGAAATAATGTTTCAAGACCATTGTCAGAATAATTTATTTCGTTCAGATAAGTTGTTGACACAGTTGTGATTTCGTCCGAACATTTTATCGCTGACGCCAATGAATTAATGCAGTTTCCCCATTCTAATTCTTTTATGTGTATTAAATCAAATTCAGGCAGATAATATAATTTGTTAAACGTGAATATTCCTTGATACAATCCGTTATGAATTGTAATAATTGCAGCAACATTTTTTAATTTTTCATATTTGCAGCAATAATTCTTCATAAAAGGTATTAACCCTGTATGATGATCGTGACAATGAATAATGTCCGGTATCGAGCTTCGCCCGGAAATCCAGTCTAAGACAGCAATTTGAAAAGATAAAAACCGCTCGATATCATCTCTATAGCTGTAAACATTTGGCCGGTCAAAGAGTTCAGGTATTTCAATTAAATAAAGCTCAAATCCCAGTTTATCTGTTGTTTCTTTTAGTACGCTGTAAGGAAAATTAAACTGCCCTAATTTTAATTTTCCCCAATGAATGCATTCAAAATTATTTTCTAACCTAAATACTGTCTGGTAACATGGAATAGCCACGCTAACATTATTGTTTTTATTGTTTTGATATTTTGGTAATGAACCAATTACATCAGCTAATCCCCCCACTTTTGCAACTGGGTAACATTCTGCACCCACGTGAAGTATTTCCATCCAATTATTTATTTAAATTCTCTTAAAAAAAGGCTTATATTTTCAGACGTTTCAATAGTTTACTAAATTTAAAAAACTGCAAACTTTATTGCGAAAAACTAAATTATATTAACATTAAATTTATAGTACTTTTGTGTTTTTTAAATTTAGTTAAAAAAAGTTAACATTTAAAGACTTTTAATAATTTTATCAATATGACAAAAAATGCTTCAAATCATACTAAGCCTTTAAAAATTCCAAAAATTATCTTACTATCTAGTAAGGTTATTGCGTTTCTGTCTACAAAATGGGCTGTTGTGTATGCTTCGAAATTGTTCATTACACCAATAAAACATAAGATTCCAAAACGAGAAATTGAAATGGATGAAAAAAGTATACAGCAAATGATTACAGTTCCATCAATAAACAGAAAAATAAATATTTACGAATACGGAAAAAACGATTCAAGCAAAAAAGTGCTTTTAGTTCATGGCTGGTCCGGAAGAGGCACTCAGCTGTGTAAGATTGCAAAAGAAATGGTTAATCTTGGTTACCAAACAGTAAGTTTTGACGCTCCTGCGCATGGAAAATCACCTGGAAATTCTACAATTATGATTGACTTTATTGCATCTATTATTGAAATTGACAAGCAGTTCGGGCCTTTTGAAATTGCTGTTGGCCATTCATTGGGAGGAATGTCTGTTATGAATGCGATAAAAGAAGGATTAAAGGTTGATAAAGCTGTTATTATTGGAAGCGGAGATATTGTCCAGGATATTACTGATGATTTTGTAGCTAAATTGGGTTTAAAACCAATTATAAGCAAACTGTTATGTGAGCGTTTTGAGCACAAATATGGCGGAAAGATGAATGATTACAGTGCTTATAAAGCAGCAGAAATAACTTTGATTCCTACATTGGTTATTCACGACAAAAATGATCCTGAAGTATCAGTAAAAGCTGGAATACATATTCATAAGCATCTTAAAAACGGAGAATTAATGCTGACTGAGAAACTTGGTCACAGAAAAATACTGGCAGATCATCAAGTGATTGAAAAAATAATTAATTTTATTAAAAAATAATAATCATGAAATCGCCATTAACCATAAGTTTGCGTTAGCAAAATACCAATAAAAAAAGGCGATAATATATATGATAACTAAAAAAAAAAATTTCACCTACTATGAATTATCCTTTTGTAAAATCAGAGAAAGAATGGGAAGAAGAATTAGGTTCTGAACGGTATAGAATTCTTCGTCAGAAAGGAACTGAATATCCGCATACAGGAAAATATAATCTGCATTTTGAGAATGGTCATTATTGCTGCGGTGGCTGCGGTACTCCCCTCTTTGAAAGCAATTCAAAGTTTGATGCTCATTGCGGATGGCCTTCATTTGATGAATCAATACCAGGAAAAGTAGAATATATACCTGATGCAACACATGGAATGACTCGAACCGAAATTGTCTGTGCAAATTGCGGCGGGCATTTAGGTCATGTTTTTGAGGATGGCCCGACAAAAACAGGACAGCGGTATTGTGTGAATTCTTTATCAGTGGATTTTAAAGAAAAATAAAGCTTTCATTTAAAAAACCGATAAAAAAAAGAGGCTGTCCAAAAAGTAAGGACAGCCTTTTTTTTGCTGTTTTTAATCTAAAATAGTATCTTAGAGTTGCACAAAAAACGAGCAATGGCTAAAGTAATATTTAAATCGCAATCGATCAATACACCGGAACTTTTTCCGATAAATATTTTTGATAAAATTTCAGAAAACCATCCTGTCCGCTTAGTGGATAAGATTGTCAATTCATTGGATATAAGTCATATACTTAAAATATATAAAGGAGGAGGCACCTCGGCCTATCATCCCAGAATGATGCTTAAGGTTTTGTTTTACAGTTATTTAAGCAACACTTATTCCTGCCGAAAAATAGCAAAGGCACTTACTGAGAACATTCATTTTATGTTTATTTCAGGCAACTCAACTCCTGATTTTAGAACCATTAACGATTTTAGAGGAAAGATTTTAAAAGAAAACATCAAAGATTTATTTGCAGAGGTGGTCAAAATGCTTGTGGAAATGGGCTATGTCAGTCTGGATATCCAATACATTGATGGAACAAAAATAGAAGCCAAATCCAATAAATACACCTTTGTCTGGCGGGGTTCTATTGAGAAATACAAAGAAAAGCTCGAAGTAAAAATCAACAGTATCTTATCCGACATTGAAAACAGTATTTTATCAGATAATCAAGAAGTCAACAAGGAAGAATTACCAAAAAAAATAAACTCGGAAGAGCTGAAAGAAAAATTATCAGAACTCAATAAAAAACTCAAAGAGCCCAACAAGAAGATAACCAAAGAGCTTGAAAAGCTTCAGGAAGAGCACCTGCCAAAGCTTGAAAAATACGAAAAAGATTTAGTGATTTTAGGCAATAGAAACTCCTACAGTAAGACAGATCCTGACGCTACCTTTATGAGAATGAAGGAAGACCATATGAAAAACGGACAGTTAAAACCTGCATACAATCCTCAGATTTCTACTGAAAATCAATTCATTACCAACGTAACCATTCATCAGACACCTAACGACACTACGACTTTAAAATCCCATTTGGAGGAATTTGAAAAAATGTATCAAAAACAAAGCAAAACAGTTGTAGCCGATGCTGGTTATGGAAGCGAAGAAAACTACGAAATGCTTGAAAATAAAGACATAACGTCCTATGTAAAGTATAATTATTTTCACAAAGAACAGAAGAAAAAAATGAAGGACAATCCGTTTCTTGTCCAGAATTTGTTCTACAATATACAGCAGGATTTTTATGTGTGTCCAATGGGACAAAGAATGGAAAACATTGGCAGTGGAAAACGGACATCGGCCAACGGATACGAATCACAAGTATCTTATTATCAAGCAAAAAGATGTGATGGATGTCCACTTAGAAGTTTGTGCCATAAAGCCAAAGGAAACAGAACAATAGAAGTAAACCACCGCCTGAACCAATTAAGGGCTCAGGCCAAAGAGCTGCTCATGAGCGAAAAAGGACTCGAACACCGAAGCAAACGCCCAATAGAAGTTGAAGCAGTATTCGGACAGCTAAAAAACAACAATAAATTCAGCCGGTTTACTTTCACAAGCATCGAAAAAGTGGAAATGGAATTTCTATTGATGGCTATCGGGCATAATTTCAGAAAAATGATAGCAAAGAACAATGATGCGTCGAAAACTCATCTAAAAATCTCCTTCAGAGTTCTAAATAGAGCTATAAAAGTCGAAATTCACTTTTTAAATACTGTAACAGAATATTTTTTCATTAATCAACCAACCCAAAATCGATTCCTGAAATTTGCAGCATAAAAAAAGCTGTCCTTTTCGGACAGCCTCTTTTTTGTTTTTAAAAGATAATGTATTTAAAAAGCTATATTCCATCTTGGAAGTTTTCCGGTTTCGTCTAAGAAATTTTGCAAAACCTGTCCTTCAACACTAGTAGGTATTGATTTTACAGTATCATTAAAAGTTTCAAACCAATAAACTTCAAGCGTATCAATACTTTCTTTTTTCATTTGTGCAGGCCAAGAATATTTTCTTCCTGTTTTTGCAAATTGATGTCCATTTACAATTTTGTCATAAAGACCTCCGTTTTTACTTTTTAAAGTCCCGTCATTCTGAACGGTTCCTGTAGAACCAGCCATTATTAATTCTTTAGTATCATTTGCCACAGCATAAACAATAAAAACGCCGCTTCCAGTTTGTGAAGCATTACAAACTGCTTCTAAATTATCTTCCTGTGTAAATGTAAAATTTCCATTTACAGTAAACTTTTCTAATTCTTTGTACATATTTTAATTTTTTAAGCAACAAGATTCTTATAGTCTGAATTGCTAAGTTTTTGATTATTTTCCAGACATTTTAAAAATGTAAAAAAGTCTCAACAAAATATTGAGACTTTTTTTGGAATTTATTATTTAAATAAATTGGAGATTATCCAAGTACTTCTTTAACTTTCTTTCCTATTTCAGCAGGAGAATCAACAACGTGAATTCCGTTGTCTTTCATAATTTGTTTTTTAGCAGCAGCTGTATCATCAGATCCTCCAACTATAGCACCAGCATGTCCCATTGTACGTCCTGCAGGAGCAGTTTCACCAGCGATAAAACCAATAACTGGTTTGCGGTTACCATCAGCTTTAATCCATTTAGCAGCATCAGCCTCTAATTGACCTCCAATTTCACCAATCATGATGATGCACTCAGTTTCAGGGTCGTTCATTAATAACTCTACAGCTTCTTTGGTAGTTGTTCCAATGATTGGGTCACCGCCAATTCCGATAGCAGTAGTGATTCCTAACCCTTGTTTTACAACCTGATCAGCTGCTTCGTAAGTTAAAGTTCCAGATTTTGAAACGATTCCAACAGTTCCTTTTTTGAAAACGAAACCTGGCATAATTCCAACTTTAGCTTCACCTGGAGTAATAACTCCTGGACAGTTTGGTCCGATTAATCTAGCATTTCTTTGTTTAACATAGCTGTTTGCTTTAATCATATCAGCAACAGGAATTCCTTCTGTAATTGCAATAATTACTTTAATTCCTGCATCAGCAGCTTCCATAATAGCATCTGCAGCAAAAGCAGGCGGTACAAAAATAATTGAAGTATCAGCTCCAGCTTGAACAACTGCATCTTTTACTGTATTGAAAACCGGTAAATCTAGATGTGTAGTTCCTCCTTTTCCTGGAGTAACACCGCCAACAACATTTGTACCGTACTCAATCATTTGAGTAGCGTGGAATGTTCCTTCGCTTCCCGTGAATCCTTGAACAATTATTTTTGAATCTTTATTAACTAAAACACTCATGATATATTTTTTATGTAGTTTTTAAAATTGTTTCGCAAAAGTAAGTCTTTTGTAATTATTTTAAACTTATTTATAATAAAAATAATTAACTAAATTTGACTCATTTGATAACCTCTGTATAATTTATTGTCTTTTATTTCCCATATAATCATCATATGAGCCAAAAACATTTCTTCTCTGGGATTCTCTATTGTTTTTACATAATGTGTAAAACGAACTGAAACCGTATTTCCTTCTTCTACAATATGACTGATTCTTGCTTTAGTCCGTACATAAGCTCTGCTAATATCGTAAGTTAAACTTAGTATAGCTTCATAATCCATTTGAATAAAACCTTTGCTGCTATTCCAATCCAAAATACATTCCGGATGCAAATATTCTTTCATTATCTCAGGGTTAATGAAGGCATCTGATTTATAAAAATTTTTTACAATTTCCTTAGCAGACATAATTATTTCAATTTATTTAAAATCTCAGGAATCTTCTTAATATTTGCTAATTGCTTTAATTTTTCTCTTGATTCTTCAATTGGTGTGCCAAAATAACTTTTTCCGCCCTCAATTGATTTTGTTACTCCTGTCTGTCCCATAATGACAGCATTGGCACCTATAGTAATACCGCTCGTAGTTCCAACTTGTCCCCAAATTGTAACTTCATCTTCAATAATTACACAGCCTGCAATACCTGTCTGAGAAGCAATTAAACATTTTTTACCAATTATCGTATCGTGGCCGACATGTACCTGATTATCAATTTTTGTGCCTTCGCCAATAATTGTATCTCCAGTAACTCCTTTGTCAATTGTACAAAGGGCTCCAATTCCAACATTATCTTTTATGACAACACGGCCTCCTGACAGCAATTGGTCATAGCCTTCGGCTCTTTTTTTGTAATAAAAAGCATCAGCTCCAAGGACAGATCCGGAATGAATAATCACGTTGTTACCTATAATTGTATGGTCATAAATTGAAACATTAGCATGAATCAGACAATTTTCACCGATAGTGACATTGTTTCCAATGAAAGCGTTTGGCTGGATAACGGTTCCTTTGCCAATTTTTGAAGAAGGAGAAACTATAGCATTTGCCTGCGCGAAAGGTTTGAAATGCTTAGTTAAAATATTGAAATCTCTAAAAGGATCATCAGAAATCAATAATGCTTTGCCTTCAGGACATTCCACTTTTTTGTTTATTAAAACAATCGTAGCTGCAGAGTTTAAAGCTTTTTCGTAATATTTTGGATGGTCAACAAAAACAATATCACCAGGTTCAACAACATGAATTTCATTCATACCTTGGATTGGAAATGCTGCATCTCCTACAAATTCACATTCAAGTAAATCTGCAATAAATTGTAGAGAATAAACTTTTGGGAATTTCATCTTTTTAATTAGATAATTTGAAAATTAGAAAATGTGATAATTAGGTAATTTGTTAACTGACTAATTATCACATTGATTCATTGTCTAATTGACAAACTACTCTTTCACTCGTTCCATGTAAGAACCAGTAGCAGTATCAATTTTTATTTTGTCTCCTTCGTTAATAAACAATGGAACGTTTACAGTTGCTCCTGTTTCAACAGTTGCAGGTTTTGTAGCATTGGTTGCTGTATTTCCTTTAACTCCTGGTTCAGCATAAGTTACTTCCAAAATCACTGATGGAGCCATATCTACAGATAATGGTAAATCAGTTTCTGTATTGATCTGGATCATTACATTTTCACCTTCTTTCAATAAATCTGGAGAATCTAGAACATTTCTGTTTAAAGTAATCTGCTCAAAAGTTTCAGCATTCATGAAATGGAAATCATTCCCTTCTGGGTATAAAAATTGGAAAGTATGAGTTTCTACTCTTACTGTGTCGATTTTATGTCCTGCAGAAAAAGTATTATCCAGCACTTTTCCATTTGTCAAAGACTTTAATTTAGTTCTTACAAATGCAGGTCCCTTTCCTGGTTTCACATGAAGGAACTCAATGATTTTGTAAATATCGTGATTGTGCTTTATGCAAAGCCCGTTTTTAATATCTGATGTAGATGCCATTTTTGTGTTTTTTTGTTAATTCGTTTTTTTTGTTAATCTTTTATTTATTTGCCGATTAAACGATTTGATAAATAAACGATTAACCGACTTTTTTTTAATAATTTCCAGTGTATCCTTTCATAACGCCACGAGATGAATTTCGGATAAAATCTAATATTTCATCACGTTCAGTCGTAGCTTCCATTTCGGCTTCAATAATACCGATTGCCTGAGTTGTATTGTAGTTCTTTTGATAAAGAATGCGGTATATGTCCTGGATTTCTCTTATTTTTTCTGTTGAGAATCCTCTTCTTCTTAGTCCTATGGAATTGATTCCTACATATGATAAAGGCTCTTTTGCTGCTTTTGTATAAGGAGGAACATCTTTTCTTAATAAAGATCCTCCGGAAATCATAGCGTGATCTCCAACACTTATGAATTGATGAACAGCTGAAAGACCTCCGATAACTGCGTAATTTCCAATTGTAACGTGACCTCCAAGTAAAACACCGTTTACAATGATTGCGTTGTCACCTACATGACAGTCGTGAGCAATATGCGCGGCAGCCATAATCAGGCAGTTGTTTCCGATAGTGGTCTGTCCAGAAGCTATAGTTCCTCTGTTTATGGTAACACATTCTCTGATAGTACAGTTATCACCTATAATGGCTAGAGAGTCTTCTCCGCCAAATTTTAAATCCTGCGGTACAGCAGCAATTACTGCCCCAGGGAAAATGTTACAATTTTTGCCAATTCGTGCGCCTTCCATTATAGTAACATTAGAACCTATCCAAGTTCCGTCTCCGATAATAACATTGTTATGTATCGTTGTAAAAGGTTCAATTACAACATTTTTGGCGATTTTTGCACCTGGATGAACGTATGCTAACGGTTGATTCATATATTTTGTTTAGTCGTTTAACTTGCTGATTGATTAATCGGATAAACGATTAATCAAATCAGCAAAAAAATTATTGTTTTCTGGCAATCTGTGCCATTAGTTCGGCTTGAGCTACTAATCGCCCATTTGCGTATGCATTTGCCTGCATGTGACAGATTCCTCTGCGTATTGGAGTTATCAGATCACATTTAAAAATAAGTGTATCTCCAGGTAATACTTTTTGTTTGAATTTTACATTATCAATTTTCATGAAAAAAGTCAGATAATTTTCTGGGTCTGGAACTGTGCTTAAGACTAGGATACCTCCTGTCTGCGCCATTGCTTCTACAATCAGTACTCCTGGCATTACCGGTGCATTAGGAAAGTGTCCAACAAAGAAATTTTCATTCATTGTAACATTTTTCATTCCTACTACGTGGCTGTCAGACATTTCGATAATTCTGTCAATCAGTAAAAACGGAGGTCTATGCGGTAACATAGCCATAATTTTATGAATATCCATCAAAGGCTCCTGATTCAAATCATAAGTTGGAACATAATTTCTTTGTTCGTTTTTGATGATTTTTGACATTTTTTTTGCAAATTGAGTATTTACAAAATGTCCAGGTTTATTAGCGATGATTTTTCCTTGAATTTTTGTTCCGATTAAAGCTAAATCACCAATTACATCTAATAATTTATGTCTTGCAGCTTCGTTTGGATAATGCAGTGTAAGATTATCTAAGATACCATTTGGTTTTACAGTAATCTCGTCTTTGCCAAAGGCTTTTTTCAGGCTTTCCATTGTAGACTCCGAAATATCTTTATCTACATATACAATGGCATTATTTAAATCACCGCCTTTAATCAATCCGTTTTCTAATAAAGCTTCTAGTTCATGCAGAAAACTAAATGTTCTTGCATTAGAAATTTCATTTTTGAAATCGTCAATTGTTTTTAAAGTGGCATTTTGTGTTCCTAATATTTTTGTACCAAAATCAACCATAGTCGTTACACTGTAATGATCACTCGGCATTACCATAATTTCACTTCCGGAAGCTTCATCAGTAAATGAAATTACTTCTTTAACTACATATATATTACGGTTTAATTCCTGTTCTTCAATACCTGCTTGATCAATTGCTTCCATGAAAAATTTTGAAGAGCCGTCCATAATTGGAAGTTCAGAAGCATCTAACTCGATGATAATATTATCCAGATCAGAACCCATCAAGGCTGCCAAAACATGCTCAGGTGTCTGAATTTTTACACCCAATTTTTCTAAATTAGTACCGCGTTGTGTATTAACTACATAATTAGCATCAGCTTCAATAACAGGATGTCCTTCAAGATCTACACGAACAAATGTAAATCCATTGTTTACTGGAGCAGGTTTAAAAGTCATTTTTACTTCTTTTCCAGTATGCAGTCCAACTCCTGTCAGCGAAATTTCTGTTTTGATGGTCTTTTGTTTAACCATTGTTTCCATTTTTTTGGTTTAATATTTGTTTTTTTAACTCTTCTATTTCTTTTACCATTTTAGGTAAATTCTTAAAATAAACATACGATTTACTAAAATCAGAATATCCAAATGTTGGGCTTCCCTGAAGAACTTCGTTGTCTTTTATATTACTTGCTACTCCGGACTGAGCCTGAATACGGACGTTATTTCCTATTGTTAAATGCCCTACAATCCCTACCTGACCTCCTATCATACAGTTGCCTCCTACTTTTGTAGAACCGGCTATTCCTGTTTGAGCAGCAATAACTGTGTTGTTACCGATTTCGACATTATGGGCAATCTGTACTTGGTTGTCTATTTTTACACCAGCTCTGATAACAGTAGATCCTAATGTTGCCCTGTCTATAGTAGAATTGGCACCAATATCCACATTGTCTTCAATAATTACATTTCCTATCTGCGGAATTTTATCATAAGTGCCGTCTTCGTTTGGAGCATAGCCAAAACCGTCAGCACCTATAATTGCTCCTGAATGAATGGTGCAGTTATTTCCAATTACAGTTTCTGAATAAATTTTAGAGCCAGCGAAAATAATCACATTGTTTCCAATAGAGACATTGTCTCCAATGAAACTCCCAGGATATATTTTTACATTATTCCCCAATTTCACATTGTCGCTTATGTAGCTAAAACTTCCTAAATATAGATTTTCGCCATAAACAGCACTTTCAGAAATAAAGGAAGGTGTTTCGATACCGTTTTTATTTAATTTTACCTGATTGTAAAATTCAAGCAGTTTCGAAAATGCCTTATAAGCATCTGCTACTTTTATAAGTGTTGTACTTATTGGAGTTTCGGGAACAAAAGAATCATTAACAATCGTAATTGATGCTTTTGTGGTATAAATAAAGTTTGTGTATTTTGGATTGGATAAAAAAGTAAGTGAGCCTTCTGTTCCTTCTTCGATCTTGGATAAACGGGATACTTCAGCATTGGCATTACCAACAATCTCTCCTTCTAAAATCCCTGCTATTTGTTCAGCTGTAAATTTCATCTTATTGTATTGTATTTTTAAAAAGTATAAGATGGAACAGACTAAAAGTTAGTTCTCACACTATATAATAAAAATAGATTAGCTTGATTCATGGCGACAAAAATATGAAAAATAGGTTTTAAATGTTAATTTTAAAGCAGTTGTTTTGGAAAACAAATGTAATACTTAGTTATCAGTCTTGATAACGACTTCAAATTCAGCTGGTCAGATGCCTCTACAACATCTTCGATAGTAGCATCTTTATTTAAAATCCTTATAGGTTCAGCTAGTTTGTTATATGCCTGGCTTTTTATTTTTCCTTTAAATATGAAATAGCCTGCCTCAGTCAAAGAAATTTTATTTTGAGAAGCGAAACGCTCTTTCTGGTCCTGTAATTCTTCGAGTGACACTTTATCATTGGTTAATTTGATTTTTAATAAATCTCTATTGATAATCATTCGGCTCAATGAAGAGAGTATAAAATCATCATGGCTTTCCCATTCTTTTAAAGCACTGATAATATCAAAATCATCAAGTTTGGTAAAGAGTTTTACTGTTTTTTGATCAAAAGTTTCTAAGGTTACCTTGTTTTGCATAAAAAATAATAATGACTTACTGCAGGGCAAAACCATTCCTCTTTCGGTCAGTTCTTTGGCACGTTTCAGTACTTTGGTCAATATCAATTCGGCTGCTAGACTGGTTTTGTGTAAATAAACCTGCCAATACATCAATCGTCTTGACATTAAAAACTTTTCGACTGAGTATATTCCTTTTTCTTCAATAACCAGAACATCATCTACAACATTCATCATCTGAATCAATCTTTCGGAATTAATATTTCCTTCTGAAACCCCAGAATAAAAACTATCCCTTTTTAAATAATCCATTCGGTCCATATCAAGCTGGCTTGAAATCAGCTGCAGCATGAATTTTCGATGATATTCTCCCTTAAAAACCTGAATAGCCAGACTCAATTTACCACTGAATTCAATATTGAGCTGATTCATTAATAATAAGGATATTTCCTCGTGATGAACATCTTCGACAATACTGCTTTCCATGGCATGAGAAAATGGACCATGACCAATATCATGCAGTAAAATAGCTATGTATAAAGCATTCTCTTCCTCAGGGCTGACGTTTACTTCTTTAAAACGGAGAACATCGACAGCTTTCTGCATTAAGTGCATGCATCCCAGCGCATGATGGAAACGAGTGTGATTAGCTCCCGGATATACGAGATAAGACAATCCCATTTGTGAAATACGTCTCAGCCTTTGAAAATAAGGGTGCTGAACTAAATCGTAAATTAAAGGATTGGGTATTGTGATAAATCCATAAATTGGATCATTGAATATTTTGAGTTTATTTATTTGAGACACTGTCAGATGATTTAAGGAAAACAAATATAGTCAAAATAGTATATAGTATTAGGAATCGAATCACGGCATTCGCTTTTAAAAGTTTCTGACACGAATTACACTAATCTGCACGAATTAAGATTGCTGTTTAATTACACAAAATATTCGAAACTGTAAAAGTTGTAAAATTTGATTTCAATTTTGATAAGAATTAGTGTTAATTGGTGAAATTCGTGTTTATCTTTTTTTAAATGCGAATGCCGTGGAATCGAATTTGTGATCTAAGTGCAAAAGCTTTGTTACTTGTCTTCTGCTTGTCAAGATTACAAATTTTATACCAAAAGAAGTTTCTGCATAATTCTTCTTTAACTTTCTGATATGTTATTTTAAATTAAAAATCATTTTGAAGTATATTGTTGTACTGTCTGTGTCGTATGGAAACTGCTTCTATTGCAATACAATTGTAAATCAGTTTTTAGGGATCATAATGAACTGCGTTCAATATATTTAAACTCATTTTTAATTATTTCTTTTTTATTCGATAATATCAGATCAGCAGTAAGCACACCCATCGCTTTAAAGTCAGTGCTGATAACGGTTATGTCAAGCAATGATTTCAACGGAGTTTCATTGTATGAAACGACACCTACATCCTTACCTAGTACAAGATGTTTGGCTTTGGTCTGCTGGACTAAATCAACCAAATCCGATTCCTCAATTACTATGTAAGCATCTTTGCTTTCAAAACTTATACAATCATCAATGGTATCTATAACCTCAAAATTAAAATTGTAAGAACTACAGAATGCTTTAAATCCAGTTATGATAGGTTCTGGATATGGAAATACAGCATTTTTCGGGTATATTAAAATGATCTTATCGTACTTTTCAAGTTTATCTGAAGCTTGTTCCAATGCATGGAAAATATCATTTTTAAAGTCCTGACATACTGCACCATAATTTCCAGTAATCCCCTCTTTTACGGTATCCAGTAAAATTAGCTTGTCTTTGGGCATATTTTGAAGCGCTTCAAAGGCTTTATCTGTATAACTGACATGATTGTTGCTTTCGTTTTTAAAATGTGGCATAATTACGTAGTAATCAAACATGCCCAAACTTTTTTTTAGTCCATCAATAAAAAGATTTTCATCACAATAATAAAAAGATACTGCGATATTACCTTTGTCCCCTATTGTATCTACAAAAGCATTACATATCTCCATCTTGTAAGAACTTGGTTTATTAATAAGGAAAAAGATATTGAGTTTATCTGAGGATTTTTTTATATTGATAAAATTACCAACGCCTTTAACGGAAATAATTAGATTTTTATTCCGCAAATATTTATAAGCCTTTTGAATTGTATCGCGCGACAGAGAGCTTGAATGGCTTAACTCATTAATTGAAGGTATTTGATGGCCTGCTTCCAGTGTTCCTGAATTTATATCATTCATGATACATTCTGCTACCTGCTTGTATTTTGGCACGCTTGAACGTGAACTGACGTTTAGTTTTAACTTTTGATGCTGCATTTACACTTGTAATCTTAATAATGCTTTAATCCTTGAAATAAGAGAAGATTTTAATACTCTTATATGTTTTTAACAATATTGAGCATAATCTAAAGCTTTTAAATTTTATTTATTTTAAAGCATGTTAAATCTGCTAAATAATGGTTCAAAAATAATAAAATTCTAGTCTCAAAATATAACCTTGGTTATTTATAATCAATAAGGCTAGTCTTTAATTATTGCTGATTTTAATTGAATTGAATGGCTGCTTATTTTTTTTACATAAGAATTTATCTGATCGTTTGATTTGGTAATTGTCGAATGCTTCTGCGGAATTTTTCAATCCTATAAATAAAAGCGTTCAGATCAAAGTTCAGAGGTGTACGAAATGTTGAATATTTTCTTTTTAGGCTAACTAATATTTATGCGTAATTTTTGCTAATCCACAGATTTACGACTTGATCCCCGTTTTGTTACGTTACTAAGTCTCAATATCAGGGTTAAAAAAGGCTGTCCTTACTTTTTGGACAGCCTCCTCTTTGTCTTTCTGTGGGCTGTCAGGGACTGCAATAGAATACTTGATCCTATTTTGATTTTTTTTGATAATATAAAGGAAACTATTTTATGAAGCAAAAAGTACATTAACGTTTCGGATTTAACTTAGAGTTGCGTGTCAAAGGGGCTAAGATCTCTCTATTAAGATAGAATATCTTAGTGAAAACCAAAGGCAATTTACAGAAATCTCCTGATTGTGGTTACGGGCTGTTAAGCCTGATTCTTATGAAATTTCTGCTCTTTTACTTGTGGATTGGTAAGTAAACTACATTTACTTTGAAATGTTTTGACAAAAATGTTTACTATTTGAGGTTTTATTTTTTCAGAATCTTCAGTATCAATTTCATACAACACCCCATCATGTAATGGAATTAACAATCTCTTTTTTTTGATCTTTTAAAATGTTTCAATGATAGCTTTCTTGAAAATATAAGATGCATTTGATTGTATAATTCCATAAAATTATCTTAAAATAAATTATTTTGTCAGCGCATTTGGCAATTCTATACCTAAAAATGACGCTAATTTCCCTAATGTAAAATCTAATTAAATACATACGAAAAATGGAATTAACTAATGACCAAAAAATTTTAGATGTACTTGTTAAAAAAGCATGGAAAGATCCAACTTTTAAGAACGATTTAATAACTAGACCCGTCGCAACTATAGAAAATTTCTTAGGCCGTCCAATTCATCTGCCTGAAGGTAAAAGTATTACCTTTGTTGACCAAACAGACTCTTCAACCATTTTTATTAATATTCCTGCTGAAATCAATATGGAGGATGTGGAATTGAGTGAAGAACAGCTTGATACAGTTTCTGGCGGAGATGGAGATATAACCCCGCCAATAATTATTAAGCCTACTAATTCTTCTAGCACTATCTTTTAATAAAATTTAAGTTATAGGTAATTTAAAGATTAAAAAACGTACCTGTTCTCCATTTGAATATGTACGTTTTGATATTTAGAGCCTGTTTAAGTTTTATTTATTGGCTCTCTTATGATGATTTTTTGTTACAACTTCGTTAAATTTTCATACAATAGCTCTGCTATTTTATAAAAATTTGCCTTGTTTCACTCAAAAATCCTCTAATAATAAATCTCAAAAATAAAATTTAAACAGGCTCTTATTAAAACAACATATTCATGAGAACGAGCATAAATACCGTTTTCTCTATATTTCTATTATTGAATGTAATATCGTTTTTTGGACAATCAAAAATAGAGAGAAAAGAAATCGTGACAAGTAAAAATAGTAAGGATGCAGATTCCATTCTCAATTTAGGTATGAAAAGTCAGGATGCTGGGAATTATGCGCAGTCACTATTGTATTTTGATAAAAGCCTAATCTTGTATAATTCTTTAGGTAAAAGCCGAAAAGTAGGTGATTGCTATAGTTATAAAGCAGTAACTTATTATTATCAGGGAGATTATTCAAATGCTCTAATCTTTTTTAAAAAAAGTACTGAAGAATATAAAAAAACAAAATATAGAAAAGGAATTTCTTCAATATTAAATAATATAGGAGGTGTTTATTATTATTTAGGAAATTATTTAAATGCTTTAAACTATTACAAACAAGCTATTGTTATTCAAGAAGAATTAAACGATACGAAAATGATTGCGGCAACTTCACAAAATATTGGGGGCATATATTCACAAGTTGAAGATTACACAAATGCATTGAAATACTATGATAGATCGTATTTAATTTATAAAAAAAGTACAGATATAAAAGCTATTTCTCAAAATTTAAATGCTTCTGGGATAGTATATGTAAAATTAGGTAATTACACAAAAGCTCAAAAAAATCTTAACCAAGCGCTAGTTAATGCAGATAAAATAAATGATAAACAATTAAAAATCGAAGTATTATCTAGTTTAGGAGAATTGTTTTTTAGACAATCTAATTTTGAGAGAGCATTATATTACTATAATCTGTCACTTGAATATTCTACTAAAATTAATAGTCTTCAATATATAAGTATTACAGAAGTTGCCCTTGGCAAAATATTGAATAAGTTAAATAAAAACAAACAAGCAATTACAAAATGTTTAAAAGGATATAATAATGCTGAAAAAATAGGCGCTACATCGGTTAAAAAAGATGCTTGTGATTGTCTTTATAATGCTTATAAGTTTACTAAAAACGACAAATTGGCTCTGTATTTTTATGAAAAATCAATTAATTTCAAGGACAGCTTAAAATCTGGAGAAACTTCTAATAAAATGATGAATATGGAGTTTCAACATCAACAATTACTAGATAGTATATCTCATGTAAGGAAAGAACATGTTATTGAAACCAAACATAAAGAAGAAGTTCAAAAAAAGGAAAGACAGCAAAATATTATTATTATCTCTCTGTGTTTTATAGTTCTTATAGCTTTAGGATTATGGAATAGATTAAACTACACACGAAAGTCTAAAATAGCTTTAAAAATAGAAAAGGATCTATCCGATGAACTATTACTAAATATATTACCTGAGGAAATAGCACAAGAACTAAAACAAAAAGGTTTTGTTAATGCGCGAAATTTCACTTTAGTTTCGGTACTTTTTTCAGATTTTAAATGCTTTACTCAAACCGCTGAGAAAATGTCTCCTCAAAATTTAGTAGAAGAAATAAATACCTGTTTCAAAGCTTTTGATTTAATCACTGAAAAATACAATATAGAGAAAATTAAAACAATTGGAGATTCTTATATGGCAGCTGGTGGTATCCCAAAACCAGATAAAGAATCTTTAAAAAATATTGTATTGGCAGGATTAGAAATGCAGGATTTTATGGCTGAAAGAAAAATTAACAATGACGCCAATAATAATCCTGCTTTTGAGATGCGATTAGGTATTCACGCAGGCCCAATAGTTGCGGGAATTGTAGGGGTTAAAAAATTCCAATATGATGTTTGGGGAGATACTGTGAATACTGCAAGCCGAATAGAAAGCAACGGAATTGTAGGTAAAGTTAACATCAGTGAATCGCTTTATCATCTCATAAAAAATGAAGAATGCTTTAGGTTTGAATATCGAGGAAGTATTCAAGCAAAGGGAAAGGGAGAACTAAAGATGTATTTCGTGGAAAGAAACCCTCATATTCTAAATAATTTACAATATTAATAATCTTTACTTTAAAATTATATTTTACCAGTTTATTTGGCAATTTCATCACAAACCAACGGGTTAATTTTACATTAACAAAAAGAGCGGTTATGAAGCTAAAGCAAAAATAAAGTTCTTGATTTATGATTTTTAAAGAATACAGCCAGAATATTTTTTGTCAGTTTATTTGGCAATTTCATAACAAACTGACTCACTAATTTTACATTAATAATGAGATCGGTTTAAGATGCAAACGTAAAATAAAACTTATGATCTATGATTTTTAAAGATTACAACTAGAATGTTTTTTTGACGGTTTATTTGGCAATTTAGTCATTAATAGATCAACTAATTTTACATTAATTAAGAGATTGAATCATGGAACAAAGAAAAAATAAAGAAGAAGTTTTACGATTGATAATTTCAAAAGCATGGGAAGATATTGAGTTTAGAAAAAAATTAATATCTGATCCAATAATAGCAATTGAAAATCTTACAGGAGCAAAAATCATATTGCCAGAAGGTAAAACACTAGTGGTGAATGATCAGACGGATAAATCAAAGGTGTACATGAATATTCCGAGTGAACCCGATATTGAGGATATTGAACTTACAGAAGATCAATTAGAAATTATCGCAGGAGGAGGACAAACGGTATGGACAGATTTGTTAAATAACTTGTTCCCAACAATTAGAGATTTTATAAAAATTTAAATAATTATTAAATTAAAATAGTGGTGTAGTTAAAAACAATTTAAGAATTATTTATTAAAAGCAGTGAAGGATTTAATAAGTAAACAAATAACATTTAAAACATTTAAAATCATGAACAATTCAGAAAAAATTAGAAAAAATCTAATTAACAATCAAGCATTTTTGTATTCAGTTGTAGCAAAAGCTAATCAAGATTCATCATTTAAAGCTAGTTTATTAGCTGATTCAGAAAAAACACTTAAAGCATTTAATCCAAAATTTAATGTTCCAAGTGGATATGAACTTATCGTTGAGGATCAACCAGAATTAAATACTATTTATGTTGATCTTATCAAAACTAGTAATGTTGAACTTACTGAGCAAGAGTTAGAGCTAGTTGCTGGAGGAGCATTAGAAGCAGCTGGTTCAAATGGTTGTATTTGTATTATTACTTGGTAATAAGAAATTCTAATTTCAATAAAATAAGTTGTTTTGATAAAAAACATATAAAAATTAATTAATAATCATTTAAAACATTTAAAATCATGAACAATTCAGAAAAAATCAGAAAAAATCTAGTTAACAATCAAGCTTTTTTGTATTCAGTTGTAGCAAAAGCTAATCAAGATTCATCTTTTAAAGCTAGTTTATTAGCTGATTCAGAAAAAACACTTAAAGCATTTAATCCAAAATTTAATGTTCCAAGTGGATATGAACTTATCGTTGAGGATCAACCAGAATTAAATACTATTTATGTTGATCTTATCAAAACTAGTAATGTTGAACTTACTGAGCAAGAGTTAGAGCTGGTTGCTGGAGGAGCAGCAACAGCATTAGAAGCAGCTGGTTCAAATGGTTGTATTTGTATTATTACTTGGTAATAAAAAATTCTAATTTCAATAAAATAAGTTGTTTTGATAAAAAACACATAAAATTAATTAATAATCATTTAAAATATTTAAAATTATGAGTAATTCAGAAAAAATAAGAAAAAATCTAGTTAACAATCAAGCATTTTTGTATTCAGTTGTAGCAAAAGCTAATCAAGATTCATCATTTAAAGCTAGTTTATTAGCTGATTCAGAAAAAACACTTAAAGCATTTAATCCAAAATTTAATGTTCCAAGTGGATATGAACTTATCGTTGAGGATCAACCAGAATTAAATACTATTTATGTTGATCTTATCAAAACTAGTAATGTTGAACTTACTGAGCAAGAGTTAGAGCTGGTTGCTGGAGGAGCAGCAACAGCATTAGAAGCAGCTGGTTCAAATGGTTGTATTTGTATTATTACTTGGTAATAATAAAGATATTAAGAAAACTATAATCATAAAATGCAACCATTTTTTTCTTTGGTTGCATTTTATTTTTCTGCCCACTGATTAATTTTTAGATTTAATAACTATTAGTGGTGTAATCCTTTATAAATTATTAATGCAAAATCTTTAATCTACTAATACAATGGATAATCTTACAATATTAGAATCTCTGCAGCAAACAGAAATTAAAAATAAAGTTACAAATTTTCTATGTTCTGTTAATGAGAATGTGTTGGTAGAACATCTTACATCCAGTAGGATCAAACAAACTAACTTTTCTTTTGATGAATATTTCAAAAAGCTGGAGGAAAGTAATTGGCAGGATATTAGAGAACAATTTCCTGTAATGGACGAAAATTTTATGTTTCACAAAAAAAATATAGAGAGTTTATTTTATGATATAACAAATTCTTTTTATGAAGATAAAATTTTTCTTCAGGAAAAAAGTATCATTCAGGATCAATATTTAGAAGATATAAATATTGGTGAAGGAGATCAGCATAATGGAAAATCAACTGCAATATTAATATTATCAGAAAATCAAAAATTAATTTTCAAACCTACAGATGCTGGAATTTCAGAATCATATTTCATACTTTTGGATTGGGTTGGTCAGCATTTGGATATGGGTAATAGTATGTATCAAATTCACAATAAAAAAAATTACCATTGGCAAGAATTTGTCTCTGAACAACATTGCAATACTTCAAAAGATTTACAAACCTACTACAAAAGAGCGGGATATTTGTTAGGTATTTTGTATGTAATTAATGCTACAGATTACCATGCAGAAAATCTTATTGCTCATGGAGACACTCCTGTACTGATAGATCACGAAACAGTTATTTTACCCAAAATATCTACTCATTTCAAAGAGTACTACAGACAATTTAATGAGGGGAAAAAAGATACGGTTCTCAATACTTTTTTACTTCCTAATAATGGAGCTAAAGGAGATTTTCCGGTAGGAGCATGTGGTTTAGGATGTTCTAAAGAAACCCACGGTTACAGAGATAAAAAATTAGGGGTTAACCGTTTTACTAAATATTGGAGAATGGTTACCAAGTTAGCAGAAGAAGATTATATCAAATGTAATGTACCTACGTTAAATGGTAAAAAGGTTTTTGTAGAAGAGTACTTGGAAGACTTCATAAGCGGATTTGAAGGCTGCTATCAATTATTATTAAAAAACAAGGATTTTTTATTATCTAAAGATTCTCCTATACAACATTTTAATAATGTACCAATACGATATATTTGGCGATCTACTAGCGCATATCGAATAATTATCAATTTTATGAAGGAGCCTAGAAACCTGATAGATAAAACACAGTATGAATATAAAGTAAGAAAATATTTATCTGTAGCTTATAACGATTTTCCACAAAATTCTCCCTTGCTAAAAATTTTAGAACACGAAATAACTCAAGTATTAAGGGGCGACATTCCTTACTTTGAGGTAAATTCTTCATCCAGGGATTTGAAAACGGAATTTGGAACAATTAAAGATTTTTTCGAACTCAATGCGGTAGAAAATATAGAAAGAAAATTAAAAAAACTTTCATTAGAAGATCAGGAATTCCAAAAAGCAATAATTCTGGAAAGTCTTACATAAGGACCAATAATCAACTACTACATGAAACTAATCTTATTTATTTTACTTTTTAGTATGAGCATTTATGGTTTTGCACAAGAGTTTACCGGTGACTGGAAAGGCACAATAGATAGGCGGGGTAACAAATTGGATTTAATTTTCCATATAGTAAATGACAGGGGCAAATTAGCTACTACCTTAGACCTTCCTATACAAGAAAAAAAAGGGATTTTGTTTGACAATACCGTAATCAATGCCAAGGAAATCACTATTTCTTCCAGTAAAATGAGTATAACTTATGTGGGTGTACTTGAAAATGACCAGTTGGTTGGATCTTACAAACAATCCGGAATGGAATCGCCTTTGACCTTATCTAAACTTGAAAACAAATTACCAGGAAATAAAGCTTTGCCTAGTTCTGAAGAAGAGTTACAAGCATTAGCTGCAAAAGACAATGGTAACTACAAATACAAAGTAGAAGATTATTTTGCTAAGCCAAAAGCATCTTCTTTTCAGCTTTCTCCTGATGGAAAATATATGTCTTATCAAGAAAAAGATGCCAATCTTAAAAATCACGTGTATGTAAAAAATATAAAAACACGAGAAGTAAAAAGAGTGATAGAAGAAAAAGGAGAATTGATCCGCAGATATGCTTGGGTAAACAACAATCATTTAATTTACATAATGGATAAAGGCGGAAACGAAAATTATCACTTGTTTTCTGTAAAAATTGATGGTAGTGCTAATAAAGAGCTGACTCCGTTTGATGGTGTAAAAGCAGATATTTTAGCCCTTCTTAAAGAAGATCCTGACCATATCATTATTTCAATGAACAAAAATAAACCTCAAATTTCTGATCCTTATCAATTAAATATCGTAACTGGAGAATTTCAGCAACTCTATAAAAATGAAAATGTTGAAACCCCAATTGTAGATTATGATTTTGACAAAGACGGAAATTTAAGAGGTTATACAAAAATTAAAGATGGCGTTATTACGCAATACTTTTACACAAAAGACGGAGGTGAAACCTTTAGCCTAATAAAGGAATATGGGATGGAAGATACCTTTGAGGTTTTGCAGTATAACTATTCTTCTAAAAATCCTGATGATGCTTATGTTTTAACAAATTTGGAGTCTGACAAAGCTGAAATTCAATTATATGATTTAAAATTAAATAAACCCATTAAATCAATTTTCTCAAATGATGATTATGACGTCAGTGATATAAGTTTATCCAGAAAAAGAGGCTATGAAATAGATTGCTTTATTTACGAAGGTGATAAAAAAGAGATTGTTCCTCAAAGTAAATTCTTTAAAAATTTAGATCAAAATATAAGAAAACAATTTACGGGTTACCAATATAGAATCATTGGTGTAACGGACGATGAATCAATGTATTTAGTTGTTGTTACAAGCGATAAAGTGGTCGGGAAATATTATACGTATGATCCCGAAAAAAACGAATTCAGCTTTCTGTATGATTTAATGCCTCAATTGAAAGAGGAAGATATGGCAGAGATGCGCCCAATCATCTTTAAAAGCAGAGACGGAAAAACGATACATGGCTATATTACATTACCAAAAGCAACATCAGAAGTTAAAAAATTCCCTTTAATTGTAAATCCACACGGTGGTCCGCAAGGTGTTAGAGATCATTGGAGTTTTAATCCGGAAACTCAATTGTTTGCTAGCAGGGGCTATGCTACTTTACAGGTCAATTTCAGAATTTCTGGCGGGTATGGAAAAGAATTCTTTAAGTCAGGTTTTAAACAAATTGGAAGAAAACTGATGGACGATGTGGAAGATGGTTTGCAATATGTAATTAATGAAGGTCTTGTCGATAAAACTAAAGTTGCTATTTATGGAGCAAGTCATGGTGGTTATGCTGTTTTGAGAGGGATGGAAAAAACCCCGGATTTATATGTTTGTGGTGTCGATTACTGTGGAGTCTCCAATATTTTTACTTTTATGAGTTCTATACCGGCTTATTGGAAACCTTACATAAAAATTATTAAAGGCTATTGGTATGATGTTGATGATCCAGAAGAGAAAATAATTGCCCAAGAAGTTTCTCCTGTTTTTCATATTGATAAAATTAAAAAGCCATTATTTGTGATACAGGGAGGAAACGATCCCAGAGTAAACATAAACGAGTCAGACCAAATAGTTGAAGCACTACGTAAAAAAGGATTTGTTGTTCCTTATATGGTAAAATATGATGAAGGACACGGATTTCACAAAGAAAAAAATCAAATAGAATTGTACCAAACAATGCTGGGTTTTTTAATCGAAAATTTAAAATAATTAAACATTGCCAAAAAAATATTAGAAAGATAGTATCTCTTGTGACTTTATAATAATAAGATTTCCTTTTCATGATTAAAAAAGGAAATCTTATTATTACATACATTGTATCTGAATAAATATATAAAATTCCTATTTACTTTTTGGCAATTTTCTATTGTCATCGTGTTCCTTTATCATCTTTATTATTATTTTGGCGCTGCTTTATTATAAGATGAGGTAGAAAAAAACTTCTAAATTACTACTACTACTACTACTACTACTACTACTACTACTACTACTACTACTACTACTACTACTATAAAAGAGAATGTAATATTACTAATGAAATGATTCCGTTTTATTGGTGATTTAGCAATTCAAAGCGAAACTCTTATCGCAAGATGATTCTGTTTTTAACTGAAATCGTCAGATTATTTTCAAAAAGACAAACCATTAAAAGTAAGAATTTTAACATTTTTTACACTTTTAGTCTAAAATCAAATCCTAAAAACGATATAGATTTGTCATGTAATATTACAAGTACAAGGAATTCCTGAAAAGCATTTTTTTAATAATCCAACGACTATTATAAAGCTGTTGCTCAAACAAATATTTTCTAACAAAACCAAAAACGTCATGAAACATTTTTATTATATTATCGCGATTATATCATTACTAGCCACTTTAAACTCTTGTACTGCAGACGAAATAGAAACTGACAAACCTAAAGTTCAAGCTGAAGTTGACCCAAATAATTCTGGCAGCATAATCCCACCAAAAAAATAACCTTTTTAATTTTTTTAGTATTATTTTTTTTGCATATTAAAAAGTCTGAAAAAATGTACTTTTACACTTATTTTAATTAAAAACGATTGAAACAATTTACAACAATATTTATTTTTAGTATTTTTTTTATTGGATGCGAGCGTAAAAATCAAAATTCTTACACTTCAAATGCTAATAATTTAGATTCGTTGATTTCAACTTCTACATATAAAAACATAACTAAAGAAGAAAGGTTAGAAAAGGCGTTATTAGCTTCTGAAATTATTCAAAATAATGACACTTTAGTGATATCATCTGACTATTATTTTGAATTGGCAGATTCATTTTTTCAACTTGGCGAGACTGAGAAATGTATACACTTACTGCAAAAGCTGTATCGAAAATCAATTTTATTAAATGATAACGAAGGTATTCAGAATGCAAGTTACAGTATTGCAATTGTTTATAATAAAGAAACAAAATATGATTCGGCTTATTATTACTTTACAAAATCAGAGAAAATCCATTTAAAAAAAAAGAATGATAATTTATTGGGTAATTTAAAGATATGGAAAGCAGAAATATTATCTTTTAAAAATGACTATGTAGGAGCTGAAAAATTAGCGATTGAAGCATTAAAACTGGGTATTGAAAAAGATAACAACCTGCTGATTTACAATTGTTATCTCACTTTAGGAAGTACACTTGTGGGGCTAGATAATTATGAAAAAGCTGTAGATTATTATAATAAAGCTATTAGAATTTGTGAAAAATTAAAAACAAATTCTAATTATTTATCTTACAAATGCCAGCCCTACAATCATATTGCTAATATATATGTAAAAACTCAAAAATATAAAAAAGCTATTGCATTTGCAGAACAAGGGTTAGCTATAGCAGATTTCAAAAAAATAGATCCTCCTATTTATTGTTATCTTACTAATAAACTGGCTTATTCTAAATTTAAACTGGGTAACAAATCGTCATTAAAACAATTTGAAGAAAATTTAAAAATGGGTAAAAGTATTAGTAACATTCCCGTTCAAATTACTTCCAAAACTTATTTAGGTGAATATCATTTAAATCAAAAAAACAATTTAAGAGCCAACTACTATTTAAAGGATGCGCAATTACAAGCACATAAAAATAATCTTTTTGAAGACGAACTCAGAATTCTTAAATTATTATCTTCAGCAAATCCTCAAAAAAAATTCTATTATACGAATAAATACATACATCTTAATGATAGTCTTCAAGATGTAGAACGTACTTCTCGTAATAAATATGCCCGTATAGAGTTTGAAACCGACCAAATAATCCAAGAAAAAAAAATAGTTGAGAATAAAAAAAATGAAATCTCTAAACAATTTATTCTATATGCTGTCATAAGTAGCTTAGCTTTATTATTATTATCAATTATTTTATATCACAAAAACAAGAATATCAAACTTGAAAAATTGTTTCGCAAACAAGAACAAGCTCTAAACGATTCGCAAATTTATAATTTAATGCTTTCAAATCAGCAAAAGATGGAAGAAGGCAGGCTTATTGAAAAACAACGAATTTCTAGAGATCTCCATGATGGGATAATTGGGAAATTGTCAGCAATACGTATGAACTTATACGAAATAAAACACAGTCAATCGCCGGAATCGATAAAAAAGCATTTAGAACATATTGCTTGTATGAAAGATATTGAGGAAGAAATTAGGAATCTAACACACGAACTAAACACTACAGTTTTTTCAGGTTCTGATGATTTTGAAGCCATTATTAAAGCGTTATTTAGTGAGTTAAATATTAATCCATTAGCTAAAATAAGCATAGAAGTTGACCCGAGAATAGTATGGTCAGTTATTGATAAAAATGTAAAAATGAATCTTTACAGAATTTTTCAAGAAGCATTACAGAACATTAATAAATATGCAGATGCTAATTTAATAACGATTGCAATTGCTAAAAATGAAACAAGTATAAGTATTCAAATTGCAGATAATGGTAAAGGTTTTGATGTAACGCATACAAAAAAAGGAATTGGATTAAAAAATATGAATCATCGCACAATGGAGCTTAAGGGACAATTCTCTATAGAATCGAAACAAAATATAGGAACAAAAATAAATTTGTCAATTCCAATAGAATTTAATAGCTTTGAGTTTTAAATACTAATGACAAGAAAAATACTAATAGTTGAAGACCATCCTTCAATGATTACTGGATATCAAACTATTCTGTCTCACAATAACTTAGGACATCAGTTAGAGTTCTATTCTGCAAACAATTGTAAAGCTGCTTACGATTTTATTTCAAATGAAATTCAATCAATTCCTTTTGATTTGGTAATGCTAGATTATAGTTTACCATCTTTTCCCGAAAAGGACATTTTTGATGGTGGTGATTTAGCACTTTTGGTTCATGAGTTTATTCCTACTGCAAAAACATTAATTATAACTTCGCATTTTGAAAGTGTTATTTTGTACAATATTTATCAAAAAACACATGTCAACGGAATTATGGTCAAAACTGATTTCGACGATGAAGAATTGTTGCTGGCTTATGAAAAAGTCATGACTGGTGAAAACTATTTTAGTAAAACTGCCAAAAAAGCGAAAACGGAACGTTTGTTAGCCGAAGGTCATTTTGATACTATTGATCGCCAAATTATAACACTTATTTCCAATGGATGTCAAATAAAAACCATTGCAAGTACTATAAAAGTTTCGGAAGATACTGTTAAAAAACGCAAAAGTAAGATAAAGGATATTTTAGGTATTGATAAAGGCAATGACGAAGATATTTTGCGTGAGTGTAGATTATTACGAATGATATAGAAAAAGTTAAATGTTTTTTTTTGTTATATAATTACGTCATTCTACAAGGATAAAATTTATTATAAACACTTTTATGCTGTCTACTTAAAAGTACGTAAATGTTTAGCTAGCTGCTAAATTTATTGATTACAGAACTTGATACAGACAAACCTTTTCTATTTGAAAAAACTTTATTTCACAACAAATCATACGGAGATTAATCCTTTTAGCTACAAAAAAAGGTTGCAATGTTTAAGAAGAAGCAATAAAAATCGGGATGCATAATCTTAATCTCTCCTTCTTTTATCTGGATAGAAAACTCTTTTTTTCAACAGACTTATGCTAAATTAATTGCAAATGACTATAGGTTTAGATATTTTTATCTTTGGTTTCAGATAAATTTTCATTGTTGATATAGCTTCTCAAGATTATTATGCAAATCCTTTAGCGATGATCATTTTTTTTTTGAAATTATTTTCTTATATATTTGAAATTTGGTATTTCTCTTTTAGATGTTTTTCGTCATAAAAGATGCTATAAGATTACTTTTTTGATTTGCTTCACAATTTATATTTTGGGTATATTCATATCTAATATTTGTATTAGTCCCCTCTTTTACTATTAAAAAAAATCGTTGCCTAATGCTAATTTACATTGGTCTATTTATTCTTATATAATTTTTGTGGTGCCGATATAGTCTTGGTATATGTTTTTTATTAAATAAATTATGATTTTTTGTAACCATTTAGTTTGTTAAAGATTTGTTTTTACTGATTTTAAGATTAATAAATATGAATTATTTATATTTAAATTTACGGATGTAAAGCTGAATTTTTTTTTTACTCTTTGTAAAAAAACTAAAAAGAGCCAGAATGATATCATTGTGACTTTGCAGTGTTTTTTTATGACTAAATATGTACTTTTCTCTTCTTTATAAAAACGACCTAAATAACTTTAAACATCACTACAGATTGAAGTAATACGAGGTTTTTTTCTTGTAAGTTGACCGATTTCATAGATGTTCACTCCCATACATCGAGCTGAATAGTTAGTAATTTTTAACTTTTTTTACACTTAAAGTGTAAAAAAACAAAAAAATCTTACAGTAGTTTTGACATATCAAATTGCTTTAGAATTATTTATAACTAAAATTTTAGAGTTTAGAAAAGCTGATAAAACAGAATGATAATTTAAGTAATAAAAGCGTATAAGTCGTTTTAAGAATCTGTTTTTGAGAGTCTTGAAAATAAAAATCAAATGACTTTAAATCTGCTTAAAAAGATATTAGTACTCGATTTTTGAAAATTAGTAATCAATAGAATTAATTACCATTACAAATCATGAATACAACAGCAAAGAAAACTGCAATAGATTGGTCTTCACCAGATATTTTAAATCATTTATTCTCACATATAAAGAGTCCATTAGATTCTATTATTACAGCTAGTACAGCTGGCACACCTGGGAACGAGATTAAAAATGAGATTATTTTTTCTAGCAGTAATGAAATTAATGATCTTATAGAGGAAATATTAAATGAAATGAAATCTAAATCAGTAAGCTTAACAATACGAAGTCGGCCTGATATTTTTGAGATTTATGAATCAAATAAGAATGTTCAGCATTTATGCTCAAATAAGATCACTCCTGAAAAAGTTACAAAAAACGACCAAAATTGGTTAATAAACTTAGAGAAAGAAATTTATAATTCCATTTCTAAGGATGATCTTGATTTGTATTATTTATCGTGTAAAATGGCTGTAAGTGAAAGACAGCTTCATAGAAAAATTGCAAATTTAGTTTACTTAACTCCTAATAAATACATACGCATACTAAGGCTGCATAAAGCAAAGCAACTAATAGATAACTATATTCAAGATTCCATTTCTCAAGTTTCTTATTCTGTTGGATATAATGATTCTCATTATTTTTCAAAATTGTTCAGTAATCAATATGATATATCCCCCAAAGCATTAATAAACTCACTAGCCTAAAAGAGTCTGATAAAAAAGTATTAATTAAATGCAGAATTTCTTTAAATCCACTTTAAAAGATTTTGAATTAAACGAAAATAATTTAGGCTGTATTAATGTAACGTTGTTGAGCAGTGTACAATTATTACTGATTATCAAAGGCTGTAAGATTCTTTAATGAATTTTTAAATAAAGCATAATTAAATAACCATAACCTTAAAAATATATATTATGAAACGAGTGCTTTTTTTCTTAGGTCAATTAGATGACAGAGATGTGGAATGGATGATCCAGAATGGACAAAAAATAGAATTAAAAACTGGCGAGAAACTGATCCAGAAAGGAAATTATGTTGATAGTTTATTCATTTTACTATCAGGTCAATTGTCAATTTTTTCAGATGAGACTGGTGGTGAAGAAATTGCGCTGCTGGGAGCTGGAGAAGTTGTAGGTGAAATGTCTTTTTTAGAATCTAGGCCTCCTTCGGTTTCTGTCATTTCAAAAAATGCATCCGTTGTCTATAAAATATCTCGTAATGCAATAGACTCAAGGCTTTCTTCAAATCCAGATTTTAAAGCTAATTTTTATTACTCATTGGCATTATTTCTTTCTAATAGATTAAGAAAAACAACAGATCGTTTAGGATATGGGGTTCCTGAAGAAGAGGATTTAATTGATACAAAAGTATTAGATGTGCTTTCTCAAGCTGGTGCTCGTTTTAGTCAAATATTAAATAAATTTTCCGAGGTTAAATTAAGCGTTAATTATTAAGGTTCAAATATGAGGAGTTACTTTTTGTTTTATATTTTATTGACTACAAGTAATATTTTATATTGTCAGTCTAAAATTAAATGTGATTTAATAGAGGTCTCAAGTATTGCATTTAATAAAAATCCAACGATAAAAAGCGCTAATTACTCTATCCAAAATGCCGAAGCTAATTTTCAACTTCAAAAAAGTATATTTGATTTTAACTTAAATTCAGAAATTGCATATAAAAATGATAAATACAATCTTTTTGATGCCGATTCTAGAAATAAATACGTCGATAAAGCCCTAAAAAATAATTCATTTGATGTTTCAACGGGCTTACAAAAAACATTACGTTCCGGACAAATAGTAAATGTAAGTTTAAATTATAATTATAATAATAGTAATTATCCCTATAATTCCTTTGCTGAATATGTTGGCGCTTTTTATGGTAATCATTCTAGCAATGTTAATCTTACATTAACCCAGCCTCTTTTAAGAGGAAGAGGAGGAAAGGTAACTACAGCATCAGAAAAAGCATCAGTTTTTTATATCAATAAAAGTAAACATGATTATGAATTTGCAAATTCTTATGAAATTGAGCAAATTGGTATTGCCTATTGGAGTTACTATACTGCATATAAGAGTTTATCCATTTATATTCAAAATGAAAATAGGGTAAGAGAAGTGTTAAATATGACTATTGAGCTTGTAAAAGCTGATAAAAAACCACAAAGTGATTTAGATCAGGTTAATGCCGATTTAAGTAATCAAGAAAGGCTAACCGCTCTTGCAAAACAAGATCTATTTAATGCAAGATTAAATTTAGGACGAGTTATTGGTCTAAGCGATGACGAAAGTCAAAGATTGGATACCCCTATTAATGACTTTCCAACTATTTCAGAATCTGGATATTATAGTGATATTGATAAAAATGCACTTATTAAAATTGCTAAGAATAATAGAGGTGACGTAAAGGCAATTGGAGAAGAATATAAAGCAATAGAGCTTCAATACCTATTAGCAGCAAACAATCTAGAGCCTCAATTAAATTTAGTAGCATTTGCTTTTTATGGAAGTGCAAGCATTGGGAATGGTCTTGATAAATCTTGGTCTTCTCTTACTAACAATCAAGGTCAGGATATTGGAGCTGGAGCTAAACTAATATTCTCTTTTCCACTCAATAACAATCTGGCAAAAGGGAATTATTCAAGAAGTAAAATCGCTTTACAAAATCAATCCACAATAAATGAAAACACTAATAGAAATATTGAATTGAATATTGATTTAGCAGTTAATAATTTGATTAATAGCGTTTTGGTTCTTATAAAATCAAAGGAAGCTTTTGATTTTTCTCAAAATGCTTTTAATAATGAACAGATAAAGTTTCAATCAGGTTTAACTACTCTCTTAAATTTAATGATATTTCAAGAAAGGCTTACTTCTTCAGAATTACAGAATTTAAACGCACAGCAGCAGTTTTCAAATGCAATCATAATTCTTAGACATGAAACAGGAACTCTTATTTATAAAGAAGATCTTGGGTTTAAGATTACTCAAAATGCATTTTATACTATTCCTAATACGGAAAATTAAAAACATATAAAATTATGTCAGCACCTTTTTTTAGAAAATCGGCATTAGAGAAACTTTCTACTCCAGAAAAACTAGATCAATTGATTAAGGTTACTGGCACAAAAGCCTGGATAGCTCTAATTACAATTGCGGTCGCAATTTTTACAGCATTAATATGGTCATTTATGGGTACCGTAAAAACAAAATTAGATGTAGTTGGGGTTGTATTAGGTGGTGACGTTCATGAGGTAGTAGCTACTGCACAAGGACAATTAGTGGAGTTAAAAGCAGCTATCGGTAATAAAGTCAAAAAAGGAGATATTATAGCTACAATACGACAACCGGAACTATTTCAGCAAATAGAAGATGCAAAAGTGATATTGTCAGACAGAAAATTTGAAATGGAAAAGTTATTGTCTTACGGAAATCAAGGTGCTCAATTACAAGGTAAAATAATTATTCAGTCACGCATAAGTGTTACAGGCGAAATCGAATCAGAAAAAAAGAAGATCGTATTTCTGAATAATCAATTGGAATCAGAGAATGTACTACTTGAAAAAAGTTTAATAACTAAATCGCAAGTTGCAAATACAAAACAGCAGATTGAGGCTTCAAAAAACACAATCGAAAGATTAAAAGGACAAATCGCAGAAACATCCCGTCAACAAAATGATTTGATATTTGATATACAGCAGAAAGTTACATTACAAAGACAGAGAATTGCAGAAGCTGAAAGAAATCTTCAGTTTTTAACTGAAAAATATGACAATCAAAGAAATGTGAAAAGTCCTTATGATGGAGAAGTAGTTGAAGTTTTAACCGATGCTGGAATTGTAGTATCAGCTGGATCTCCATTATTTAAACTTAAGAATACATTTAACACAAAACAGTCACAGCTAAGAGGAATTCTATATATTCCTTCAAAAGATGGAAAAAAAATTAAAAAAGGAATGGAAGCTTTAATTGTTCCTTCGACTGTGCAGCCTGAAGAATATGGTTTTATAAAAGGGAAAGTAACTTATGTGTCTGATTTTCCGATAACCCAGCAAGGAATGCTAACCTCTGTTAAAAATGATCAGCTTACAAAGCAGCTTTTAGTAGGTGGCCCTTTGTTTGAAGTTTATGTCGATTTTGAAAAGGACCCTGTATCGTATAGTGGTTATAAATGGACTTCTGCTAAAGGACCCGATATTTTTCTGAAAGAAGGGACATCATGTTTGGGTAAAATTACTATCAAACGTGAGCCTCCTGTAACACTAGTTGTTCCTGCATTTAAGAAATTTTTTGACCTATATTGATCTATCAAAATGGAAAATAACACAAACTTACTTATAAAAAAACAACCTAAACGTGTTAAAGTGCCGACTGTTCTACAGATGGAAAGCGTTGAATGTGGGGCGGCGGCTTTAAGTATTATTTTAGGACATTTTGGCAAGTTTGTTCCATTAGAAAAATTGAGAATAGCTTGTGGAGTATCACGAGATGGATTGAAGGCTACTAATATCATAAAAGCAGCTAAAGAGTTTGGATTAGAAGCAAAAGGATATGCTAAATCTATTGAAAAGCTAATGCAATTAGAAACTCCATCGATTATCTTTTGGAATTTTAACCATTTTTTAGTTCTAGAGGGTTTTACAAAAAACAGAGTCTACCTTAGTGACCCAGCTCAAGGTAGGTATTACGTAAATCATAAAGAATTTGATGATTCTTATACAGGTGTGGTTTTAACCTTTTGTCCTTCAAAAGAATTTGAAAAAGGAAATGATAAAAAAGGATTAATAGCATCTTTAATTTCAAGAATTACCAATTCAAAATTAAGTATTATCTACATCGTTATAGCAAGCTTGTTTTTAGTAATTCCTGGTTTAGTAATTCCTTCATTCCTTAAAATATTTATAGATAAATATTTAATTAATCATTTTTCAGGTTTTGTAATGCCTCTTTTACTGATTATGGGTGCACTTCTAATTGTTAATGCTTGTTTAGTTTATCTCCAGCAATACTTTTTACTTAAATTAGAAACAAAACTTGCATTGGTAACTTCTAGTAAATTTCTTTGGCATGTTTTTCATTTACCAATTGCTTTTTTTACTCAAAGATACAGTGGCGAAATAGGTAATCGAGTCTCATTAAATGATAAAGTAGCAAAACTTTTAAGTGGGGATTTAGCAAACGCTGCATTAAATGTTATTGTTGTGTTTTTTTATGCAATTTTAATGTTCTCCTATGATGTTACCCTGACAGTAATTGGTGTTTTTATGGCAACATTAAATGTTGCTGCCATAAGATATGTTTCAACAGCTAGAAAAGATGGAAGTCGAAGATTAAGCAATGAAACTGGAAAGTTGTTAGGTACTACTACCTCGGGAATTAGTATGATTGAAACATTAAAATCCTCTGGTAGAGAAAATGATTTTTTCACGAATTGGATAGGATATTTAGCTAAAGTAATGAATGCTCAACAAGAATTTGGATGGTTAACCATAAGACTTAATATACTGCCAAATCTAATTTCATCTTTAACAAATACTTTAATATTAGGAATAGGTGCATTAAGGATAATGGAAGGAGAAATGACTTTAGGCGCTTTAGTTGCCTTTACTTATTTAATGAATAATTTTATTACACCAGTAAACCAGCTTGTATCAGTGGCATCCATGCTACACGAAACAGAAAGTGATATGGCACGCATTGATGATGTAATGAATTATGAAATTGATAAACAATTTATTGATAAAGAAGATGAAAATATCCAAAAGGCAAATAGTGAATTTATTAATAACAAATTGATTGGATACTTCGAAATGAAGAATGTGACTTTTGGATATAGTCGCACCATGCCTGCATTAATAGAAAACTTTAATTTAAAATTAAGACCTGGAAGCAGAGTCGCTTTAGTTGGAGGTTCCGGTAGCGGAAAGTCAACCGTTGCAAGAATAGCTTCGGGACTTTATGATCCATGGGAAGGAGATATCTTATTTGATAATAAAAATAGAAGAGATATACCTAGACATATCATTACAGAATCATTAGCGGTAATAGATCAGGAAGTCTTAGTGTTTAATGGTACGATTAAAGAAAATATTTCTTTTTGGGACACCATGATTCCCCAAAAAAACATTATAAATTCAGCAAGAGATGCTGATATTCATGATGTTATTGCTGCTAGAAATGATGGATATGATAGTGAAGTATTAGAAGGCGGTTCGAATTTTAGCGGAGGACAGCGCCAGCGAATTGAAATTGCAAGAGCTTTAGTTTGTGACCCAACAATTTTAATTATGGATGAAGCTACTAGTGCATTAGATTCTGCCACAGAAAAAATTGTGATGGATAATATTAAGAAAAGAGGATGTACTTGTTTAATTGTTGCCCATAGACTAAGCACAATAATGGACTGTGATGAGATAATTGTAATGGAGTTTGGTAAAATTGTAGAACGAGGCTCTCATAAAGAATTATTAAAACTAAATGGTGTTTATGCAAAACTGATTGAAATAAAATAAAAATTAAGATATGTCAACGAAAGATAAAATAGGTATAGGAGTTGAAGAACCATTGATACTTAATAGCACAGACAAATTTTGGATGGTAGTTTCTGGTGAAGTAAATGTGTTTTATGTTAGAGTTGATGAAAAAGGAGAATATTTATGTGCGTTAAAATATCTTTACTCTGCAAAAAAAGGAGACTTATTATTTAGTTTACTATCTTCTGAGTGTACTAATGACACTCGTTTAATTGTTTTTTCAAACGAAGCGAGTTTATTATCTATAAATAAACACGAACTCACTACTATAGATCATTTCTTTCTAAAAGGTATGATTGATAAATGGATATTAAAAACTTCATTTAAAATTAATTCAAAGAGTGCTCCAAAATCTTACAACACGTTAGATACCTATAATGATTTTATTTTAAATCAAAATACCGTAGCATACCCGTCTCAAGGAATAAACTGGGTAAGTTTAATTCATGGAGAACTTTCCGTTTTCTCAGAACAGGAAACTATTAACTTTGACGATTCCCTTAAATTTCCAATTCCTGTTTGTAATAAATTATGGATTAAGTCTCTATCTGAATTTTCTGAATTAAAATTAATGAGTACCAGAGAAGTTCTAGAAGATGAAATTAATTTTTTAATTTCCTTAGAAAAATTACAAGCCCATTTTTACAATCAGCTTTGCAAAAATATTGAGATCAATAGTTTGTTCGAAAAAAATAATCTCAATGATAAATTAATTTATCAAGAAGAAGAATTAAAAAACACTTTAGAAAAAATAAAATCTATAGTCACAGGTAATAAAAAAAAATCACATCACACCAATAATAAAAAACAAAACATACTTTATTTAACATGTCAATTAATAGGCGAACATGCCGGCTTTAAATTTGAAGTTCCAAAACATTTTGAATTAGATATACATAACGCAAACAATCTTCTATATGCTATTGCACAAAGTTCTAAAGTAAGAATACGAAAAATTATTTTGAGAGATGTGTGGTGGAAAGATGAAAACGGGCATTTATTAGCATTTATAAAAGAGTCTAATGAGCCAGTTGCCCTTATACAGCAAAATTCTGCAACTTACATAATCAAAAATCTTTTAAAAGGGACTGAAACTGTAGTTAACAATAAAATAGCCGAATCTTTAGACCCAATAGGTTATATGTTTTTTTCTGGATTTGATGTAAAAATGAATTCCGTAAAAAAAGTATTAAATTTCGCTATGAATGGTGTAAAAAAAGATGCCAAATTATTATTGGTTGCTTCTTTACTCGGAAGTCTAATGGGTTTATTAATTCCGATTTTGTCTGGGATGATATATGACGATGTAATACCAACTGCAGATAAATCGGTACATTTAGAAATCTTTACGATTATGATCATTATCGGTTTGGTATCTGCTGGACTGCAGCTTACTCAAGGAGTCTTACAAATGCGAGTAGAGTCAAAATCAAGTGTTAACTTGCAAGCTGGTGTAATGGATTATATACTTCGCTTACCTGTAGCTTTTTACAAAAAATATACTGCTGGCGACCTCACAAATAGAGTTTTAAGTATTAACTCAATTAGACAGATTCTTTCTAATACACTTATGACGGTAGTGCTTACTGGTGCATTCTCATTTGTTAATTTGTTACTTCTATTTTATTATGATTCGAGTTTAGCATGGGTTGGAATTGGGCTTGCTTTAATTGCTGTTGCTTTTATGGTTTTAATAGGCTGGCTAAAATTGAAGTATGATCGGGAGGTTTCTAAATACGAAGGGGAAATTCAAGGTTTTCTTTTCGAATTTTTATCTGGAATTAGTAAAATAAGAATAACAGGAGGTGAAAAAAGAATTTTTTCTTTATGGGGTGATAAATTTTCAAAATTAAAAAAATTGGGGTTTAGTTCAGGGAGTTATCAAAACTATGTAGAAGTTTTTAATAGTTCATATCCCCTTTTTACAAGTATACTATTTTTTTCATTTATATATTATACTGTTTTAAATTCTCAAAATTCTGGCATGTTATCCGTAGGATCGTTTATGGCTTTTATTATTTCTTTTAATAAGTTTTTAAATGATAGTTTAAAGTTAAGCATGGCATTTATTACTTCGCTTAGTGTTATTCCTCTGTATGAAAGGGTTAAGCCAATTTTAGAAGAAAAAACAGAATCGATAGAAGATAGTATTGATCCAGGTGAATTAATGGGTGAAATTGAACTGAATTCTATATCTTTTAGATATTATGCTGATCAGCCTTTAATTTTAAAAAATATTACACTTAAAATAAAACCTGGTGAAATGGTTGCTTTTGTAGGTGCATCTGGCTCTGGAAAATCAACAATTATGAGATTACTTTTAGGTTTTGAACATCCTGAGTTAGGCTCTATATTCTATGATGGAAATACATTTGACGCGATGAATAAAGAACTTACAAGACGACAAATAGGTGTAGTGCTGCAAAATGGAGCACTTATGTCAGGCAGTATTTATCAAAATATTGTTGGCAATTCAGAATTAACATTAGATGATGCTTGGGTTGCAGCACGCATGGTTGGGATGGAAGATGATATAAAGAATATGCCAATGGAAATGCATACGTTTATTAGTGAAGGAGCAGGTACATTTTCAGGAGGTCAGAGACAAAGATTAATGATTGCTAGAGCAATTGTTCATAAACCTAGATTATTATTTATGGATGAGGCAACAAGTGCTCTTGATAATAAAACTCAAAATATTGTTGCAGAAAGTTTAGATAAACTCCAAGCTACCCGTATTGTTATTGCACATAGGTTGAGTACTATAAAAAATGCTGACCGTATTTTTGTTTTGGAAAAAGGGGAAATTAAAGAAACAGGAACTTATAATGAGCTAATACAAATGGACGGATTATTTACAGAACTTGCTAAACGTCAAATTGCTTAATAATGTTAGATAAATTACCTTTATTAAAAAAGGCAGACCATAGTATCAGCCCTGATTTTTCTGAAGAGCTTAAAACCTATCTGTTAAATAAATTTTGGTCAAAGGAACAGTCATTTTCGCCTTTAGTAGACGAAATAGATCTTGAATATTGGGGAGGAATTTCAAAAAGAATTACGGAAGGTAAAACAGTTTTTAATGAATTAAAAAAAAGCTATCCTCAATTGAATTTTCCAATAGAAATAGGCATAGAAAAAACAGAAATTTATAAAGATATAGTTTTAAGAGGAAAAACTGAAAATATAAATTTGCCTTTTTCACTAAAGCTAAACGATTCTAAAAATATAGCTTTTAAAGTTCATAAAAGCATTGCAGGTAAAATACCAATAGTAACGATTCCAAATAAAGAAGATTTCACAACAATTATACAATCACTATTATATAAAAACAACCCCAAAGATGTTCCGCAGTCTATGGGTGCAGTATTAATCAATGGAATTAATAACAGGGAGAGATTAACTATTTTAAAAAACGATTGGTTAGCAGCTAACACTTCTGAAAATTGGGTCGAAGAGTTTTCTTGTAATGTGTTACCAAATAAGAGTTCATATAAAGATAAATTAATTATTCTAAGCACAAAACCCTATAGTAATGTAACGGCAAAACAATTGGGTTTGACTGAAAATTTATGGTTATCTTATTCTATTTCGATAAGAGAAGAACACGAATGTACACACCTATATACATTAAAAAAATACGGAGTGGCATCAAATAACCTGCACGATGAGTTAATTGCAGATTATATAGGAATTATAAAAACTATTGGACGATACAATAAGTCATGGATGTTACTGTTTATGGGACTTGAAAACTATCCTAAATATAGGAAAGGAGCAAGGCTAGAAAATTATATATCAGACAATAAATTATCTCAAGTAGACTTTAAACAACTAATTAAACTAATTAAAATTGCAATTGAAAATATTTCCATTTTTGATAAAATTCAAGGCAAGTTACGATCAAATATAGATCAAATGTGCAGAATAGATACCCTTTGTGAAACAAGTTTACAAGAATTATCATCTACAAATGGAGCTTCTTTACTTCTTGATAATTATAATAAAAGGCTGGAAAAGGTAGTAGCCACCATCAAAATCTAGAGTTTGGTTATAAATAAACTATGGAATATAATTATAATACAGCTGAAGATCAGCAAAGAGTATTTATGCTTAATTTTTGCTAATCCACAGATTTAAGACTTGATCCGTAAAATGGAGGAAAAGGGATACCTTATATACCAAAAAAAGAGGGATACTTTTTCAATTATCCCTCACAGTGGGCGATGAGGGGTTCGAACCCCCGACCCCCTCGGTGTAAACGAGGTGCTCTGAACCAGCTGAGCTAATCGCCCTATTTTTAGTTGCTATCATTTCGTGATTGCAAGTGCAAATATACAACTAGAACTCGTAATTGCAAGCATTTTTTTGGAAAAATGATAAAAAAAATTAAAGGTTTTTATTTGTCTGCTCATTAACAGTGCTTTATTGAGTGTTCAAACTCCTCATTTTTTTTGTTATCCTATTGATATAGCCTTACATTTGTATCATAAAAAAAATAAAATGGCTCGATTCCAGGAAAATGATTTACCAAAATCAAAAATTACAGCAAGTTCATTGCAAAAAGCAGTTCTTATCTTTAAATATGCCAATAATCATAAGTGGAAATTTTATGCAGGACTGTTTTTTTTACTGCTTACAAGTGTTACTGCCCTAGCCTTCCCTAAATTTATGGGAATGCTTGTAGACTGTGTTCACAAAAAAGATGCACATCTCGCTAATCAGATTGCATTGGGATTAGGACTTGTCTTATTATTGCAGTCTTTATTTTCTTTTTTCAGACTTTCATTGTTCGTTAATTTTACCGAAAACACTTTGGCAAACGTGCGATTGGTACTCTATACTAATTTGGTTAAACTGCCAATGTCATTTTTTTCCCAAAAACGTGTGGGCGAATTAAACAGCCGGATAAGTAACGATATAACCCAGATTCAGGATACTCTAACTACAACAATTGCTGAATTTTTAAGACAGTTTATTTTGATTATCGGAAGTTTTGCTATGCTGGCCAGCATCAATATTAAACTGACCATTATGATGGTTTCTGTGGTTCCTTTTGTTGGTGTAGCTGCAGTTATTTTTGGAAGATTTATTCGAAAATATTCAAAAAAAGTTCAAGATCAGGTTGCCGAAAGCCAGGTTGTTGTTGAAGAAACGATGCAGGGAATTAGTATTGTTAAGGCATTTGCTAATGAATGGTATGAAATTGCCCGCTATAAAGAAAAAATCAAAGAGGTTGTTAAAATGGGGATTAAAGGCGGACAATTCAGAGGTTTTTTCGCTTCCTTTATTATTGTATGTCTATTTGGAACTATAGTAGCTGTAGTTTGGTACGGAGTACAATTGAGTATTGCCGGCGAAATAACCGTTGGACAATTATTTACCTTTATATTATATTCCAGTTATGTTGGGGCTTCATCAGGAGGTATAGCCGAATTATATGCTCAAATGCAGAAAGCTATTGGTGCTACTGAAAGAGTTTTTGAGCTTTTGGGTGAAACACCAGAAAAAATTAATTCTAATGTAGGTATTTCTTTAATAAACAAATTAAAAGGAGATGTTAGTTTTAAAAATGTGGCTTTCAGTTATCCTTCAAGAAAAGAAGTAAAGGTTTTAAAAGATATTAATTTTTCTGCCGGATTTGGACAAAAAATCGCTCTCGTTGGACCAAGCGGGATGGGTAAATCTACAATTGCTTCTTTATTACTGCGTTTTTATGATATAGAAAGCGGGGAAATCTTAATTGACGGAAAAAATATTTATGATTATAATCTGGTAGATCTTCGCGGAAATATGAGTATTGTTCCTCAGGATGTTATTCTTTTTGGCGGAACCATAAAAGAAAATATAGCTTATGGAAAGCCAAATGCCACTGATGAAGAAATTATCACGGCAGCAAAACAAGCCAATGCTTTTGTATTTATAGAAAGTTTTCCTGAAAAATTTGACACTATCGTTGGTGAAAGAGGTATTAAGCTATCTGGCGGACAAAGACAGCGTATCGCAATTGCCAGAGCCTTGCTGAAGAATCCTTCGATATTGATTTTGGATGAAGCGACTTCTTCTTTGGATAGCGAAAGTGAAAAACTGGTTCAGGAAGCTCTTGAGGTTTTGATGGAAGGAAGAACAAGTATTATTATTGCACACAGGCTTTCAACGATTCGTTCTGCCGATCAGATTTTGGTACTTGATAATGGAAAAATCAGTGAACAGGGAACGCATCAGGAATTAATTAATCTTGAAAATGGTCTTTATAAGAATTTGAGTAATTTACAGTTTAGTAATTCATAGTTCTATAAACACTTTCAAATAAAAAAATCCATTTGTCTTTAAAAACAAATGGATTTTTTTGTAAATCTCAGTATCAATTTTTTCAATCTGACAGCTGTTTGCTGAAAGCTGCTATCTGTAAAAGACTAAGCTATCTCTTTTCGTCTTTTGCGTTCAGCTTTGATCATTGAAAGTTCACGACTGGTCTGTCCTGCTACCGAAGTGTTTTCTTCAGCACGGCGGATTAAGTACGGCATCACGTCTTTTACGGGACCAAAAGGAAGATATTTAGCAATATTATAGCTGTGTGCCGCCAAATTATAACTGATATTATCGCTCATTCCATATAATTGTCCAAACCAAATTCGGTCATCATTGGACGGAATTCCTTTGGATTTCATTATCTCCATTAGTTTATAGGTGCTCTCTTCGTTGTGTGTTCCAGCAAAAATAGACATGGTGTCCAAATGTTCTGCCATATACAGGACAGCTGCGTCATAATTTACATCAGTAGCTTCTTTGGATGAGCAGATTGGAGTTGGATAACCTCTTTCTTCGGCACGAAGATTTTCTTTTTCCATATAGGCACCGCGAACTAATTTCATTCCAATAAAAAATCTTTCAGCTTTTGCCTGTTCATGTAGTTTTTTCAAATAATCCAGACGATCCCAGCGGTACATTTGAAGCGTGTTGAAAACAATTGTTTTTTCTTTGTTGTATTTGCGCATCATTTCGGTAACCAAATCATCAGCTGCGTCCTGCATCCAGCTTTCTTCGGCATCAATCAGCAGTGCTACGTTTTTTTTGTGGGCTTCACCGCAGACTAAATCAAAACGTGCTGCTACTCTATCCCATTCAGCCTGCTCTTCGGGAGTTAATATTTGTTTCTCTCCTACTTTCTCATATAAGTCTAAACGTCCTAATCCGGTAGGCTTAAATACGGCAAAAGGAATTGCCAGGCGTTCTTTAGCAAATTCAATTGTTTTTAGAGTCATCTGCAGCGCGGCATCAAATTGATTTTCCTCTTCTTTTCCTTCAACAGAATAATCTAATACTGAAGAAACTCCTTTGGTAAACATTTTATCTACAACCGTCAGGCAGTCATTTTCGTTTACGCCTCCGCAAAAATGATCAAAAACAGTTGCACGGATCAGATTTTCGACAGGCAGATTCGCTTTTATTGCAAAGTTTGTCACTGCTGTTCCTATACGTACCAAGGGCTGGTTATTGATTAATTTAAAAAGAAAATATGCTCTTTCAAGTTCGGTATCGCTTTTTAAAGCAAACGCATTTTGTGTGTTATTGAAAATATTATCCATATTTTGTTATATTTTTTATGCAAATATAAAGAGAGTAAGCGATTATAATTAGTAAAATTTGCCTTATTTTGCGCTTTCAATTAAATTAAAATCATGCAGTCTATTCAAGCAAATAATTATCCTGTTCATTTCAATGAAACTGGGTACGAAAAACTAAATCAGCACTTAAAAGATAATAAATATTCGAACCTGTTTATAATAGTTGACAGCAATACAAATGAGTTTTGCCTGCCAAAATTACTTCCATTATTAGAAACAGATCTGACGGTTGAAATTATTGAATTTGAAGCTGGTGAAATCAATAAAAATATTGAAACCTGTATCGAAATCTGGAATGTACTGACTGAATTGGGCGCTGACAGAAAAACATTGATTATCAATATTGGCGGCGGTGTTGTAACTGATTTAGGAGGATTTGTTGCTTCAACTTTTAAAAGAGGCGTCGATTTTATCCATATTCCAACTACTTTATTATCTATGGTTGATGCTTCTGTAGGCGGTAAAAACGGGGTTGATTTGGGTAATTTAAAAAATCAGATTGGAGTTATCAATACGCCAAAAATGGTATTGGTTGATACACAGTATTTAGAAACTGTCCCTCAGAATGAAATGCGTTCAGGTCTTGCCGAAATGCTGAAACACGGATTGATTTTTGACAAACCTTACTGGGAGTCATTTTTGGACATTAAAGGAATCGACTTTGATCAGTTGGATACTTTAATACACCGTTCTGTGGAAATCAAGAACATTATCGTAATGCAGGATCCTACTGAAAAGAATATTAGAAAATCTTTGAATTTTGGACATACATTAGGTCATGCGATTGAAAGCTATTTTTTAGAAAATGAAAATAAAACCACATTGCTGCACGGTGAGGCTATTGCGGCGGGAATGATTTTAGAAAGTCATATTTCATTGCATAAAAACTTGATTTCTCATGAAGAATATAGTGAGATAAAGTCTACGCTGAAATCAATATATGATGATATTATTTTTGAAGAAGAGGATATAGAACCTATTCTGGACCTACTGATTCATGACAAAAAAAATGAGTATGGAATGATACAATTTGCATTAATTGAAGGCATCGGTAAAATAAAGATAAATCAATCTGTTGAAAACGAATTGATTCTAAACGCTTTTGAAGATTATAAATCTTAGTTTTTTTTTAATAAAAAGCGTTGCATTACGTCTATATTATTTTTTACATTTGCCTCAATGAATAAAAATCAAAATAATAAAAAATTTTCTGCTAAAAGAAACAGAAACAATAGGTCTTTTTTGAGCTTATTGAAACGTTTTTATGGTATCAAAGGGAATTTCAGTTTTGATTTATTTCAATATTTCAAGGCCGATTACGAAAAACTTCAGATTGTCTATGCAAATATTAGAGTTTGAAGTTTAATTAATTCTATTTTTTAAATACAATTAACGTAAAACTCTAAAGGACAAATGAATACGAAATATTCCGACTTAATAAATCAAACATATTACTTTCCTCAAGAAGAATTCAAATTAAATAAAGATAACCTACAGTTTCATAATATTGATTTAATGAAATTGGTCGAAACTTATGGTACCCCTTTAAAATTTACTTACCTGCCTCAAATTTCAAACAACATCAACAAAGCCAAAAGCTGGTTTCGCAAATCGATGGAAAAAAATAAATATGAGGCTAAATATTACTATTGTTACTGCACAAAAAGCTCTCATTTTGAATATGTTATGAATGAGGCTTTCAAGAATAACATTCACGTTGAAACTTCTTCAGCTTTTGATATAAACATTGTTGAAAATTTATTAGAAAACGGAAAAATAAATAAGAGTACTTTTATCATTTGTAATGGTTTTAAAAGAGACCAATATATTCATAACATTGCAAGACTAATCAATAATGGACATAAAAACACTATTCCTATTATTGATAATTATGAAGAGCTGGATTTACTGCAGGCAGAGATAAGCGGAAAATTCAAAATAGGAATCCGTATTGCTGCAGAAGAAGAACCAAAATTTGAGTTTTATACTTCGAGATTAGGAATAGGATATAAAAATATTGTTCCTTTTTACAAGAAAGAAATCAAGGAAAACAAAAAGCTGGAACTTAAAATGCTTCACTTTTTTATCAATACCGGTATTAATGACAATGCTTATTATTGGAATGAGCTTGTAAAATGTATCAAAGTATATGTTGCCTTGAAAAAAGAATGTCCAAGCCTTGACAGTTTGAATATTGGCGGTGGTTTCCCTATCAAAAATTCATTGGCTTTCGAATACGATTACCAATATATGATTGATGAAATCATTAATCAGATAAAAATTGCCTGTGACGAAGCTGAAGTGGATGTTCCGCATATTTTTACTGAATTTGGATCGTTCACTGTTGGAGAAAGCGGCGGTGCTATTTATCAGGTTTTGTATCAAAAACAGCAGAATGACAGAGAGAAATGGAACATGATTGATTCTTCTTTCATTACCACTTTACCAGATACTTGGGCAATTAACAAACGTTTTATCATGTTGGCAATCAACAGATGGAATGATACATACGAACGTGTTCTGCTGGGCGGAATGACCTGTGACAGTGATGATTATTACAATTCTGAGCAGAATATGAATGCAATATATCTGCCAAAATATAATAAAGAAAAACCATTATATCTAGGTTTTTTCAACACAGGAGCTTATCAGGAAACCATTGGTGGTTTTGGCGGACTGCAGCACTGTCTTATACCGCAGCCAAAGCATATTTTGATAGATCGTGACGAGAACGGAATATTGGCAACCGAAGTATTTTCTGAAGCTCAAACTGCTGAGGATGTACTAAAAATACTAGGTTATAATAAATAACAAATTTAAATTGGGGTATAGGAATTTTGATATTTATAAATTTCTTTTATTTGTAAATCAAAATCTCACTTACCCTTTTGAGCAGTAAACAAAAAAGAAAAAAAAAGAAAAAAAGAATATGAGTAAAGGACCAATCAGTCAGTTTATTGAAAAGCATTATCTGCATTTCAATTCTGCATCTTTAGTTGATGCCGCAAAAGCTTATGAGCAGCAGTTGGCCAATGGTGCAAAAATGATGGTAACTATGGCCGGTGCTATGAGTACCGCCGAAATTGGAAAGATTTTTGCCGAAATAATTCGTCAGGATAAAGTCCAGATTATTTCTTGTACAGGAGCAAACCTTGAAGAAGATATCATGAACTTGGTGGCACATTCACATTATGAAAGAGTACCTCACTACCGTGATCTAACTCCTCAGGATGAGTGGGATTTATTGGAAAGAGGATTGAATAGAGTCACTGATACTTGTATTCCTGAGCATGAAGCATTCCGCCGTCTTCAAAAACATGTTTACAAAATTTGGAAAGATGCTGATGATAAAGGAGAAAGATATTTTCCTCATGAATTCATGTATAAAATGTTACTTTCTGGTGTTTTGGAAGAATATTATGAAATTGACTTGAAAGACAGCTGGATGTATGCGGCGGCTGAGAAAAATTTACCTATTATTGTTCCTGGATGGGAAGACAGTACAATGGGAAATATTTTCGCATCGTATGTGATTAAAGGAGAATTGAAAGCTTCTACCATGAAATCGGGTATCGAATACATGACTTTTTTATCCGATTGGTATACAAAAAATAGTTCTAATGGTGTTGGATTCTTCCAAATTGGCGGTGGTATCGCTGGTGATTTTCCTATCTGTGTTGTACCAATGTTATATCAGGATATGGAAATGCATGATGTTCCATTTTGGAGTTATTTTTGCCAAATTTCAGATTCAACAACCAGCTACGGTTCTTATTCCGGAGCAGTTCCTAATGAAAAAATCACTTGGGGTAAACTAGATATTAAAACTCCTAAATTCATTATTGAGTCTGATGCTACTATTGTGGCTCCATTAATTTTTGCATATTTGTTAGATCTATAATAATTATTTATGAAATCGCCAAGATAGAACTTGTTGCAAATACAAATGAGAATCTGGCGATACCATGTTTCAATAAAAAAAATATTAGCTGCACATGAAAAGAGTAATAGTTGATTACGCCAAATTGACCAACGAAATTTTAAATCTTTTGGTCGAAAAATTCCCTGATGGATATGATGATTCAGATATCATTCGATTTAGAAATGCTAAAAATGAATTGGTAGAAGCTGTTGAAGTTAGAACTGAAGATACAATTTATTTAGTAAAAGTAAGCACCAAATTGGCTGATAGAATTGGTAATTATGAAGATGATGATGAAATTGATGATGTTGTAGAACCAATCAGCGGTTTAGAATTAGATGTTGAAGATGAAGATGCAGATGATGACGATGATGATGAAAATTTAGATAAGCCGGATGTTGATGGTGATGATGACGATGAAGATGGTGATGACAAAGATATCGCTGATGACGATGATGATGAAGATGACGAAGATTAATTCTATAAGTTTATAAAAAAATTAAAGGAACTCGCAATTGAGTTCCTTTTTTTATTAGATTTAGATTTCTAAATATACGCCAACATGACAACAGAAATTTTACACGCCAAACTCAAGGAAAATTTTGGATTTGAAAAATTCAGACCCAATCAGGAAAACATTATTAATAGCATTCTTTCCGGAAAAGATGCTCTCGCCATCATGCCAACTGGAGGTGGAAAATCAATATGCTTTCAGCTTCCTGCCCTAATTCTTCCAGGAATTACAATTGTGATTTCGCCATTGATAGCCTTGATGAAAGATCAGGTTGACAGTTTAAAATCCAATGGAATTCCTGCTTGTTATATCAACAGCAGTCAGTCTTCAGAAGAACAGGATTTTCATATTCAAAACCTAAAAGATAAAAAAGTCAAACTCGTATATGTAGCGCCGGAAAGTCTGTCATTTTTAGAAAATGCTTTTAGCCAGATAATTGTTAGTCTCATTGCAATTGATGAAGCACATTGCATATCTGCTTGGGGTCACGATTTTCGTCCGGCTTACACCAATTTAGGTTATCTCAAAAACCGCTTTCCTTCTACTCCAATCTTAGCTTTGACTGCAACTGCTGATAAAGCAACCCGTACTGACATCTGCAAGCAATTAGAATTGAAGGAACCCGAAATTTTTGTAGCATCTTTTGACAGGAAAAATTTGAGTCTTGAAGTCAGACCGGCTTTAGACCGTGTGCAGCAGATTATTGATTTCATAAAAAATAAACCGAATGAATCGGGTATCGTATATTGCCTGAGCCGGAAGACCACAGAAGAACTTTCTGAAAAACTTCAGAAAAAAGGAATAAATGCAAAAGCTTATCATGCAGGCTTGGACAACAAAATGCGTTCTAAAACTCAGGACGAATTTATCAATGATGACTGTCAAGTTGTTTGTGCAACCATTGCTTTCGGAATGGGAATTGATAAATCTAATGTCCGCTGGGTAATTCATTATAATCTGCCAAAAAATATTGAAGGCTATTATCAGGAAATTGGAAGAGCCGGCCGTGACGGTTTGCCGTCCGAAACCGTTTTATTTGAAAGCTACGGTGACATGATTCAGCTGCAAAAATTTGCCTCTGAAGGATTAAACGCCGAAGTACAGCTGGCCAAATTGGAGCGGATGAAACAATATGCTGATGCACTGAGCTGCCGCAGAAAAATACTGCTTTCGTATTTTGGTGAATTGGTAACTGAGAATTGCGGTAATTGTGATATCTGCAAAAACCCTCCAGCATTTTTTGACGGAACTATTATTGCTCAAAAAGCTTTATCGGCAGTTGCACGCCTTCAGGAATCTGAAGCGCTGCCTGTAATTGTGGATTTTTTGAGAGGTTCAAAAAATGCTTCCATTTATGACAAAGGCTACCAAAATTTAAAAACTTACGGAGTTGGTGCAGACTTATCATGGTACGACTGGAATCAATATCTTATTCAATTGATCAATTTGGGATATTGCGAAATTGCTTTTCATCAACAGAATAAAATAAAATTGACCACTTTTGCCAAAAAAGTATTATTTGACGGCGAAAAAGTAAAGCTGACGACTGTTCAAAAAATGAATAAAGAAAAAGCTGAAGCTAAAACTGTTAAAACAAAATCAGCTGTAAATTCTCTTTTTGAGTTTCTTAGAAAACTTCGTACTGAAATTGCAAAAGAAGAAGCAGTTCCAGCTTATGTAATTTTTAGTGATGCAACTTTGAAACAATTAGAAATTCACCGGCCAATGAGCGACTCTGACTTTTTAGCGATTGATGGAGTTGGAAAAGCAAAATTGGAAAAATACGGTGACGTTTTTATTAAAGCAATTATTGAATTTGAAAATATAAAAAAAATAAGAGCAAAAAAAGAAAGTTCAACTTATAAAGAAACTTTGGAACTATTTCAAAGCGGAATAAAAGTTGAAGAAATTGCAATAAAAAGAAAATTGGGAGTTGCAACTATAATTTCGCATTTAGCTAAATTATACAATGACGGTCATCCAATAAATTTGAGAGAATTTATAAATGATCAGGAAATTGCAAAAATAGCGGAAGCAAAAATAAAACTGGAATCTCCAAATGCTTTGAAACCTTATTTTGATTTTTTTGAAGAACAAATTTCGTATGACAAAATCAGGGTTGGATTAACAATACTCGAAAAAGAAAACTTAGTATTCTAATTTTATGGCAATATATTCTTTTCCATATTTTATTGATTCCAATACCAAGGTATTAATTTTGGGAACTATGCCTGGAGCTATGTCTCTTGAAAAACAAGAATATTATGCACACCCAAGAAATCATTTTTGGAAAATAATCTGTACACTATTTGATGCATTGCCAATTCCAGTAAATTTTGAAGAAAAAATTAAAATTCTTAAAGAAAATAAAATTGGGATTTGGGATGTCCTAGAAAATTGTGAAAGAAAAGGAAGTTTAGACATTCACATTAAAAATCATAAAGAAAATGATTTTGAAAATTTATTTAAGCAATTTCCAAAAATCAGAAATATCATTTTTAATGGAAAACAGAGTCATACTTTTTTTATAAAGAAGTTTGGAAAAATTGAAGGCATCACCTATCATGTGATGCCTTCAACTAGCCCAGCTAATACTATGACTTTTGAAAATAAATTAAAAATCTGGACAGAATGTTTTAAACAAAACTAATTGTTTAAATATCTTTCTGCGAAAATTCTCTGATGATGTTTAAGATGACCAAGGAGTATAAAACCTATGGCTCTTACTGAAATTTCATGATTTGATGCAGTCCCTATTCTTCTTAGCTGTTCATCTGAAAAACTTTTGAACATCAGTAAGTTAGAATGTCTTACCGCTGAGAATTCAGTTAATAAATCCTGAATACTTCTGCTTTTGGCATCAGTATTGTCAGCATAATCATTTTCTTCAAAACCAGGCAATGATGTTTTATCATTTCTGGAAATTCTCAGAGCACGATAACTAAAAATTCTTTCAGTATCAATAATGTGCTGAATAATTTCTTTGATGGTCCATTTACCTTCGGCATAACTGTAATCAAATTTGTCCAAAGGAATATTTTGGACAAATTTGATAAAATCATGCAAACTAATTTCTAATTCTTCAAATAATTCAACATTTTCTAATGCTTGTATGTAGGTGGCATTAAATTTTGAATATTCATCTACTGGCAATTGATTGGAATTCATAATGACAATTTTTTTGAATTTAGAATTTAATTTTGCTTTAATATTTTAAGCTGAATTTCTGCTTGCATTAGTATTTCCAAAAAGTGAACGGGTCACAATTTTTTCATATACTTTTATTAAGTTCAAATCAGGGTTTTCTGCTTTGTTAAGTTCGCTTATTTTTAATAATGCATATTGCTGTATTGTTAACAGCGGCAACACAATACGCTCTCTCATCTGAATAGAAGCTATACCATCAGGATAGTTTTCCATTAACTGAGCATGACCGGCAATTTTTAATAACAATCTTTTTGTTTCCAAAAATTCATCATAAATAATCTGCCAAAATGCACCAAATTCAGGATCCTTACTCATATAAGCAGTCAATGGGAAAAATGATTTAGCCAATGACATCATACTGTTTTCAAGGAGTGTTCGGAAAAATAACGAACTATCATATAGATTTTGTGCTTTCTCCCATTGATTGGTATCTTCAAAATGTTTCAGTGCTGAGCCAACACCGAAAAATCCAGGTACGTTTTGTTTTAACTGACTCCAGGAACCTACAAACGGAATTGCTCTTAAGTCAGCAAAATCAAGTGTTTCAGATTTGCTTCTTTTAGATGGACGGCTTCCTATATTTGTTTTTGCATAATATTTCAAAGTACTCATCTGTTCCAAATAAGGAATAAACTTAGGATGGTTTTTGAAATTCAAATATTTGTTATAACCCAATTCAGCCATCTGATCTAGGATTTCTTTATCTTCAGCAGATAATTCATTTTGTCCTAAATTGAAAACCTGATTAGCAACACCAGCACTCAAAAGGTTTTCTAAATTATAGCGGCAAGAATCTAAAGTTCCAAAATTTGAACTAATGGTTTGTCCTTGAATTGTAATCTGAATTTCGTTATTCTCAATATTTGGTCCAAGCGAAGCGTAAAATTTATGTGTTTTTCCGCCACCACGTGCAGGAGGTCCACCGCGTCCATCAAAGAAAATTGCATTTATTCCATATTTTCTTGACATTTCTGTCAAAGCTTCTTTTGCTTTATAAATACTCCAGTTCGCCATTAAATAACCACCATCTTTTGTTCCGTCAGAAAAACCTAGCATTATTGTCTGCTTATTGTTTCTGTTTGCCAGATGCTGAGCATACTCAGGGTTTGTATATAATGTCTCCATCACTAAATGGGCATTATGCAAATCATCTACCGATTCAAAGAGCGGGATGATATCTACTGTAGCATTTTCCCAATTGCATAATTTGAACAAGGCAAAAGTTTCCATGACATTAAGTGCACTTTCATTATTACTAATGATATAACGGTTGGCACCAAATTCGCCATTGTTCTGTTGAATTGTCTTAATAGATTGAATTGACTCAATAGTTGATCTTGTCATTTCATTTTCAAAATCAGTGGCATCAAGATTCCCTTTTAATGTAGACAATACTTCCAATTTTTTTTCATCTGTTAATTGGAAATAATCTTCTGGAAAAATATTTTCTTTTGATTTTGAGTAATAATCTACAATATCATAAAAAACACTTTGGTGAATTTTACTATTTTGTCTAATATCCAAAGTAGCAAAATGGAAACCGAATAAATTGATTCGGATAAGCAGCGCATCTATTTGGTCAACATAAAGTGACTGATGCTGTTCAATTATTATGGTTTTTATTTTGTTCAGCTGTAGTTTAAACTCATCAAGAGTTATGAAAATATCTCCTTTAGAATAGAAAACGGAACGGTATAATTTTTGTTCAAGTTCCATTACCAATGAATCTACAACTGGGAAAGTCAGTTTTCTTTTTAAATTTCGAATTTCAAAATAATAACATTTTAAAATAGAAGTTCTTAAACGTTCAGCAACTTTCAGAGTGATTTCGGTAGTTACGAATGGATTTCCATCACGGTCACCACCTGGCCAGAAACCAAGTTTAATCAATGGATTTTTTATAGATTCCCCTTCAAAAACATTTTTTTGCAGGTAATGAACCATTTCTCCAGAAGTGTTATAAAAAACATTTTCCAAATACCAGATTAAGCTTACTGCTTCATCAAAAGGATTGGGTTTCTCGTTTTGAATAAAAGGAGTTTTTCCTAATTGAGCAAGTAATTGTTTGATTTCCAGTAAATTATTTTTACGGATTGCCTCTGTCAAATCGTTAATAATTCCTAAAACAGCACCAGGATAAAATTGAGTTGGATGTGCAGTTAATACAGTACGCACATTGAAGTTTTCTAAGAAATCGATTAACTCTTCCTTGTTTCCTCTTACATCTGATTTTTCTTTTATATCACGCAGTGAACCTCTTCCCTCCATGTTATTTACGACAGGAAAAGCGGCATCTTCAATTGCATCAAACAAAACAATCTGACGTTCAATGTATTGTATAAAATGAAACATCAAATTAATTTTATCTTTCTCAGAATCACTGTGCATGTATTTATCTGAAAAGAAATCAAATATTTCAGTAGGAGTCTTTTGTTTTTTGAAACCACTATCACAAAGTTCTGTGAAAATAGGTAATAAAACACCTGTATTATCCACAGAATCAAAAGGTAATGTTATAAAAACACTATTGTAAATATGGTATTTAGATAAAACATTTTCATTAAAACGTTCTATTTTTGGTAACGTATACATAATTAGACTATTAGTTTATTGGTTAATCTAACATAAAAAAACCCCAAGGTTACACTTGAGGTTATATTTACATATAGCATTCAAGATTTACATTTCTTTGAAAATGGTATGCATCAAACGCTTTTTATCATTAATGCTTTCTTCAAGAGAAATCATAGTTTCTGTTCTATAAACACCCTCGATATCATCAATCATAAAAATAACATCTTTTGCATGTTTAGTATCTTTTGCTCTTATCTTGCAAAAAATATTGAACTTACCTGTAGTTACAGAAGCTACAGTTACAAATGGAATCTCATTAATACGCTCTAAAACGAATTTTGTCTGTGAAGTATTGTTAAGAAAAACACCTACATAAGCAATAAATGAATATCCTAATTTATCATAATCAAGGACTAAAGAAGATCCCATGATGATACCTGCATCTTCCATTTTTTTTACCCTAACATGAACCGTTCCAGCTGAAATCAATAATTTTTTAGCAATGTCTGTAAACGGAACTCTTGTGTTGTCTATCAACATATCTAAAATCTGGTGATCTACTTCATCTAAACGAAACTTACTCATAATTCTTTTATTATATGGTTATTTGCTATTAAAAAAGTTAAAATTATAAATAAAAATTAAATAATCGGCAAAAAAATCATTTTTTTATCTTTCCATTAAGAAAAAATACTTTTTTATCAAAATTAAAATTGGCAATTTGTCCAATTTTTGGCAGATTATCAAAATCATCTTGATATAAAGCTCCTTTAGCATCGTACTCGAAATGACCGAAATATTTCTTTAAATCTCCTACTTCAACTATGTAAGCATTAAAATTTAATTTGTTATCGATTAACTCTTCTTTATATTGAGCCACAAAATTGGTGATTATTTCATTACCATCATAATTTATTTTGACATTTTTGTATATAAAATCAAAAAAAACAACATTATTCTGAGGAATGTTTAAATATTTATCATTTCTATTATCAACTATAACGTTTTCGTTGAGAATAATGAAACTTGTAAGCAATGACATGAATACGAATTTTCTTGTTTTTTCTCTTTCGTAATCATCAGGATAATGCCCGGCCTCGAATAATATTGTTGGAACACCTAAATATTGAAAGGTATCACCAATACAATTAATGTTAAATGAATCATCAAATCGTCCTATTTGGCCAGGAATATAATTTTGTAATACTTCAGTAATGCCAGCGATTAGATTTATAGCTTTCAAACGTGATTCATTTACCTCTCTTTCTTCATTGTAAGAAGGTGCCAAAAAAGAAACTGTTGCAGGTTTTCCAGTATCAGCAACTCCAAAAATAGTGCGCTGATCGTGAAGGTTAAAACAGTAATCCGGTTTGAAATCTTCAAATACCGCTCTTAATATCTTACTCTCCGGCTGAGTAAGATTCTGAGAGTCTCTATTCAAATCAATATTGTTTGCATTGGCTCTAGTGTATAATTTAGCTCCGTCCGGATTCAACATCGGGATACAGTAAAAAGTAAAACGATTTAAAAGGTCTTTGGCTAAATCCGATCCATTATTTAAAAGATTCATAAAATCGAATAACGCTTTGGTCGTCGTACTTTCGTTTCCATGCATTTGTGACCAAAGATAAATTTTGGTTTTACCTGATCCTTTTTGATAGCTGTATATTGGTTTTCCTAAAACCGATTCTCCAATAATAGTTACATCCTTTTTTAAAGATTCTTTGTTTAATAATGGCTCAATATTTTCTAAAGTTATATAACGCCCCTGTATTGTGTTTTCTTTATTTTGATTAAATAAAAGTTCTAAATCCATGTTTTATAATTTGATTTACAAAAGTAAACATCTTTATTTTTACATTTGTAAACTAATGATTTTTTATTTTTTTTAAGTTTGTAAACACCTATTTTAATAATGGAAATAAATATTTATAACTTGAAAAAATATAAAAGTAAACTTTATGTATCAACATATAAAATTCAAAATATCAATTCATTGAATGTCTTTATTTAAACTATTTAATTATATAGTTTATCATTCAATTTATATTTGGCCTTTGGAATTTAGGTGATTACATAAGATTTGGTTACATTTGTAAATGAGTTAATTTTAAATTGAATTCACAATGGTAAACACGGATGATTTCATAAAAAGATTAGAAATAATACTGGAGTATTACAGTCTTAATGCTTCTTCATTTGCAGATAAAATTGGAGTGCAGCGTTCCAGTTTGTCTCATTTGCTTTCAGGCAGAAATAAGCCAAGTCTGGATTTTATTTTGAAAATTACTGATATTTTCCCTGATGTAGACTTGTATTGGATATTGAAGGGGGCGGGAGTTTTCCCAAAGAAAATAGAAGAAAAAGATAATTTAAATTTAGATTCTGCTGCTACAAATTTTGACAGCCCTACTCCAATTGATTTATTTTCTCAAGTTTCTGTTTCGCCAGAATCTAAGTTTGATTCGAAAAAAATAAAACAGATGGAATCTTTTACTGAAAGTGAAAATCCTGATGAAGTAGAAAAAATAGTATTTTTTTATAAAAACGGAACATTCAAGATTTATTCTCCAAGTTAATTTAAAATTTCATTAGACAAATATTTTCTATGAGCTTTTATAAGGAGCATATTTTCAATTTTAAAAATATCCCACAATTTACGAGAATTGAATATTCTGAACCAAGAGCCAAGAAAAAAAATCTATGCGATTCTCAGCAAGTTGAATCTTGAGAAATTTTATATCCGTTTTCTGGTATTTTTCCTTTTGCTCCAATAAAATGTTTGTTCAAATGAATTAGGTCTGGTTCAATATTACCTGTAGGATAAAATGCATTTCCAAAATCTACAGTTTTCTTTTCAAAATTTATCGATACTGGTATAATTGGCACATTTGCTTTTACGGCGATGTAATAAAATCCAGTTTTGAGATGTTCTACTTTTTTGCGTGTACCTTCAGGAGAAAGTCCTAGTCTAAAAGTTTCTTTGGAATCAAATATACTGACTATAGAATCTACTTTGTTTAATCCTCCTGTTCTGTCTAGCGGAGAACCTCCTAAAGATTTAAAGAAGGAACCAAAAGGAAAACGGAATAATTCTTTTTTTCCAACCCAATTAATATCTGCTCCGATTGCTCCTTTACAAATAATAGCAATATAAAAATCATGCCAGCTTGTATGAGGCATTACCATCAAGACGCTTTTTTTTATTTCCCTGTCAATATTGCCTTCTATTTTCCAGCCCATTATCTTTTCAAAAAACCATCTGCAGATTTGTCTCTTCATTTGTTCTTAGTTTTTACAAATTAAATAATTAAATGTCTTATTTTTGAAAAAAACCAATAAATTAATGTTTCGCAAATTATTAAGTTACATCATACCCATCAAAATTTATACAACTAAATCTAAACTAAGTAAAACTATTGAAGTTACATGGGCCAATGGCGAGCTAGTTCTTGATTCAGAAAATACCAATTATTCTTATGGCAGTCTGCAGCGTATTCTGAGAATCGGATTAAAACACTTAGGATTTGATAAAATTGTAAAAATGAATCAAATATTAGTCCTAGGCGTTGCTGGCGGCAGTGTGATTAAAACATTAGTTGACGAAATTCATTTTGAAGGACAAATTACCGGTGTTGACATCGATCCGGATATTATTAAAATTGCAAATAAATACTTCAGTCTTAATGAAATCAAAAATTTAAACATTGTGATTGATGATGCTTTTGAGTTTGTGTTGAAAACTAAAGACAGATACGATCTTATTATTATCGATATTTTTCAAGATACTAAGATGCCTAATTTTCTGTTTGAAAACTATTTTGTAAACCGAATTTGCTTTTTGCTCAAGAGTAAAGGAATCGTTCTTTTTAATACGATGTGTCTGTCGCGAGAAGATAATTTAAGAAATCAAAATTTCATTAAGGACTTTTGCGACGAATCCTACAAAACACAGACCATTCCTAGAGTTGAAGTTCACAATGAATTAATTATTATCGAAAAATTAAAATAAAAAATACTTCTTTGAACTAAATCAAAGAAGCATTTTTCTTGCTTTTTCTAAATCCTCAGCGGTATCTATTCCGATTCCGATGTGATTGGTTTCTACCATTTTAATTCGTTTTCCAAACTCCAGATAACGCAGCTGTTCCAGTTTTTCGGAAGCTTCCAGAGATTTCATCGGCAAACTGTAAAAATCCAATAAAGCCTGTTTTCTGAAAGCATAAATTCCGATGTGTTTCATATAGCGAACGCCTACATTTACTTCTCTTGGATATGGAATCACCGAACGCGAAAAGTACAGTGCAAAACCATCTTGGTTTACGACTACTTTTACATTGTTTGGATTATTAATATCGGCTTCATCTTTGATTTCGCACATTAAAGAGGCTAAATCTACTTGTTTTGTGGTATCATTTTTGAAAACTTCGATAACTTTTTTCAATGGATCTGCGTCAATAAACGGTTCGTCTCCCTGGACATTTATTACAATATCTACATCCAGATTTTCAACAGCTTCGGCAATTCGGTCACTCCCCGATTCGTGTTCCTTGATACTCATAATGGCTTTTCCACCATTGGAAACAATTTCGTTATAAATTAAATCGGAATCGGTTACCACAAAGACATCATCAAATAATTGAGTATTTATGGCTGCTTCGTAGGTTCTTAAAATTACCGTTTTGCCTCCTAAATCCTGCATTAGTTTTGCGGGAAATCGTGTGGATGCGTAACGGGCGGGAATGACTGCTATTATTTTCATTTTTAAATAATTATTTTTTTATGTCAATAAAAACAAACCCCACTTATTTGGAGTGAGGTTTTATAATTTTTATAAATCAGTATAATGTCCTTTTAAGCTATGTATTAATAAAACGGAATCATCAATAATTTCATAAACAATACGATGTTCATCATTTATCTTTCGAGACCAAGTTCCTAATAAATTGTATTTCAAAGCTTCAGGTTTACCAATTCCTGTGAATGGAGTTTTCTTTATATCTTCGATTAGAAGCTGAATCTTTTTTTGAATAGCTTTATTTCCTGATTTCTTCCAAAATTCTAAATGTTCAAGAGCTTTTTTTGTGAATTTTACTTCCATAAATCCTCAGTGGAAATAGTAGTACACTCGCCTCGTTTATATTGTTCTCTGCCTTCTTGAACTGATTTTACAAAATCAGGATTATAGGGACTATCTTCTTCTTGTATCGTAACATTTTTAACTCCTTTTAGATGTTCCAAAAGTGTTTTAACAAACGAAATGTGTTTTTCATCGACTTCAATGGTTATTGTACTCATACAAAATGACTTTTAATCTTACAAAGATAATAAAAAACAATCTTTTTTAGAACCAATTATTCCTTGGGTATCTGCACTACATAATCCTCACCGAAGTCATACTCAACGACCCTCCTACCAATTTATCATTAAACAAACTCAATTCTTCTGATTTTCCTTTTAATCCCAAAGTATAAATTAAAGGCAAATAATGATCAGGAGTAGGAATGGAAAGTTGGAAAGCTTTGCTCTGTTTTTCAAAATCAATAAGCGGTTGGAAATCGCCATCGATTAAGTGTTTATTGATAACTTCTCTAGCTTCAAAAGCCCAATCGTAGCCATAATTGTCGGTATTTATGTTTCTGAAATCGACTAATCTTAAGTTGTGAATGATGTTTCCGCTGCCAACAATCAGAATACCTTTGGTTCGTAATTCACTTAATTTTTGCGCCAATTCAAAATGATATTGCCCCGATTTTGTATAATCGATACTCATCTGAATTACAGGAATATCAGCATCGGGATATAAATGTTTAATTACACTCCAGGCACCGTGATCCAATCCCCAATGATGATCTAATTCGACAGCTGTTGGTGATAATAATTCCTTAGTTGCGGTGGCCAGTTCGGGACTTCCTTTGGCAGGATATTGTACTTCAAATAATTCTTGCGGAAATCCTCCAAAATCATGAATCGTGCGAGGCATTTCCATAGCGGTAACCTTAGTCCCGTTGGTAAACCAATGTGCCGAAATACACAAAATTGCGTTTGGTTTAGGCAAGGTTTTGGCCAAATTCCTAAAACCGGTCACAAACTGATTTTCTTCGATGGCATTCATTGGGCTTCCATGTCCCAAAAACAATACAGGCATTTTTTCGGTATTCGAAAATGCCCCTGAAATTTTATGTAAATCGTTTAGAGTGTTCATGATAAAACCATTTATTGTTTTTTTAAACCATTAAGAAATTAAGGCTATTAAGTTTTTATCATTGCAACTTAATGAATCCTTAATTTCTTAATGGTTAATTTTTTAAAATTATTCCACAAAACTATCGTCTTTAAATCCTATCAAATATAACTTATTTTTGGCTCTTGTCATAGCGGTGTACAACCATCGAACATAATCCCTGTCGATGCCGTTTGGTAAATACGGTTGCTCAATAAACACAGTATTCCATTGCCCTCCCTGCGATTTATGGCAGGTAATCGCATAGGAGAATTTAACTTGCAACGCATTGAAATATTCGTTTTCCTTTACTTTTTGGAACTTTTTATACTTTGTGGTTTCGCTTTCGTAATCTTTCATTACTTCCTGATACAATCTGTTTGATTCTTCAAAAGTCAACGAAGGTGATTCGCTTTTAATTGTATCCATCAAAAGTACGGTTTCAAAAGGTTTTTGGTCGGGATAATCAATCATTCGGATTTTTACTTTGGCGAATTTAAAACCGTATAATTCTTTGATTCCAAACATTTCCAAAACTTCAATGATATCACCATTGGCAATAAATCCTGCTTCATCAGAGTCTTTTAGCCAAAAATAATTATTCTTCACCACCATCAAAAAATCGCCTGTGGACAATTCGCTCTCTTTATCAAGGATTTTTGACCGAATCTGCTCATTGTATTGATTCGCTCTTTTATTGGAACGAACAATAAAAGCAGTGTCTTCGATACTGTAATTACTGTAGGCAGAATGAATCGCATCCTGAATGTCGTAGCCATCAACCAAGCGCACAATATCTTTGAATTTCCTAACATTAAACTTGAATTCCGATATAAAACTGTCCTTTAATAACTCTCTCAATTCGGTTGCGTTATGCAAAATTCCTGAGCTTTCTTCCTGACGCATTACTTCATCAAGTTCAATATGTTCTACTTCTTTATTGTAATGAATACTTAAAGTGTTAATATCCAAAGCAGGGCTTATGTCCAAATTTACCGGTGGCAACTGAGCGGTGTCTCCCAAAAGGATCATTTTACAATTGGTTCCCGAATATACATAGGAAATTAAATCATCAAGCAATGAGCCGTTTTCATATAATTTGGAATCCGAATTGGCGTCCGAAATCATCGAGGCTTCATCAACTATGAAAATCGTGTTTTTATGTTTATTGGGTTGCAAAGTAAACGAAACTCCTCCACCTGAATTTTTCTTTGGGAAATAGATTTTTTTATGAATTGTAAAAGCGGGTTTGTTCGAATAATTGGCAATTACCTTCGCCGCGCGTCCTGTTGGCGCCAACAAAACGGACTTTTGATTATTATCCAATAAACTGTTTACAATTGTCGAAATCACGGTAGTTTTTCCCGTTCCTGCATATCCTTTCAAGACAAAAATGGTGTCATTATAACTATCTGTCAGGAAAATGGCGATTTTCTGAAAAAAAATATCCTGATTATATGTCGGCTGAAAAGGAAATTTTTTCTGTAAATGGCTATAAAATGAGGAGGAATTCATCAGGAACATTTTATTGCAAAGTAAGGCTTTTTCAATGGCAATATCAATTGCAATGACAAAAATCAAATTCAATATCAATATCAATAGTAATAGCAATAGCAATGACAATGTCAAAATCAATTAAATGGCAATAGTAAAGTGTTTGAAAATTTAAGTCAAATAATATTCAATTGATTTTTACACAATCTTGTCATTCCGTAGGAATCGCACGTTTGTTATTTGCTTTGTGTGAGATTCCTTCAGGAATGACAAATCTTTATAGATATTTCTTTGTCGAAATCTCGTTATGAAAAACTAAACTTGTCGCTAGCCCAGATAGCAGTGGAAATCCTTGTATGCCGGGTTTCGGCATGCAAGATTGCAGCGGATAGCTGGAGGATGCTTGAGAAAAAAACAAATGTTCTGCTCTAGAAAAAAATAAACACCAATTATTCTATAATTTTATTTAATTTTTGAATTTGTCATTGATATTGTGATTGTTATTGATTTTTGAAATTGCAATTGATATTGCCATTGAAATTCGTAAGTTTGCATTGTTGCAAAAAATACTATGAACATTAATATAACCGATAAAAAATACAAAAAACTTTCCATTCAGGTTTCACTGACGGGACTTTCTTTTTGCTGTTTTGATACTCTTCATAACAGGATTACGTCGATAAACGAAATCCATTTTGATACTTTTCATAAATCGACCAAGATTGAGGAATTGTTTTCGAACGCTTTTCGGAATTATCCGGAATTGAATGACAGTTATGATGAAATTCTCGTGATTCATAATAACAATCTTTCAACCTTTGTTCCCACTGCCCTATTTGACGAAAATTTTATGGGAAGTTATCTGCAGTACAATACAAAGGTTTTTGAAACCGACTTTTTTGCATTTGATGAAATCACTAATTATCAAATGAATGCGGTTTATATTCCTTATGTAAATATCAATAATTTTTTCATAGACCAATTTGGTTCATTTGATTACAAGCACGCCAATACTATTTTGGTTTCCAGACTTTTGGATGCATCCAAAAACAATGATACCAAGAAAATGATTGTGCATTTTAATCCCGGTCATTTTGAAATTATTGTAATTCAGAATCAAAAACTGCTTTTGTTCAATTCATTCGAATACAAAACCCCTGAGGATTTTATTTATTATCTGCTTTTTAGCGCCGAACAATTGAATATGAACCCTGAGAGTTTTCATTTAGAATTATTAGGAGCAATTTCAGAAGAAGATGATTTTTATAAAATTGCTTTCAAATACATTCGAAACGTTTCTTTCTTTGATGTAACTAATTTGCAGAAGAGCAATACTTTTTCAAGAGCTCAAAACCAACAACATTTTATACTTTTTAACTCATGAGAATCATATCCGGAAAATACAAAGGAAGACGCATTTTTCCGCCAAAAGGCTTGCCCGTTCGACCTACAACCGATATGAGTAAAGAAGCATTATTTAATGTTTTGAATAATCATTTTAGTTTTGAAGGCCTTAAAGTATTGGATTTATTTGCCGGAACTGGTAATATCAGTTATGAGTTTGCTTCGAGGGGAAGTTTTCCAATTACTTCTGTCGATGGTGATTTTGGCTGTGTAAAATTCATCAAGCAAGTTTCTGCCGAATATGATTTTAGCATTGCAGCGACCAAAAGTGACGTTTTTGCTTTTATAGAAAAAAACAAAACGACTTACGATATTATTTTTGCTGATCCGCCTTATGGTCTGGATCAAAAGACTTTTGAAAGAATCGTTTTATCTATTTTCGAAAAAGGATTGTTGAACGAGGAAGGCATGATGATTATTGAACATTCAAAATATACCAAATTAGATCATTTGATTAATTTTTCTTTCCAGAAAAGTTATGGAGGTTCTATCTTTAGTTTCTTCGAATTGGACTCTGCCGAAGAGGAAGAAATTGATGATGAGTCTAATCGAAAAGACACTGAAGAAGACGAAGGTTAGTTTTTAACAGCTAAATAAGAAAAAGACCCGATAGGTATCAAAAACCTGTCGGGTCTAAATGTATTTTTCAAAAAATGCAGACCTATAAGCCGGATTCTGTTCACGCTATCACTAACGATACCTTACCATTTATCTAGATCTTGAATTACTTCAAGACTCAAGCTATCTACCCTTCAGCAACGGACGAGAAGCCCTTAAATGCTGATATACTTGATATTTCACCACATAGAGTTTACCTGGTTTCACTACAGCATTACCTGTACATACTTTCTGTTGCACTTGTCCTAATCACGTTCTAAAACGTAACCGACGGGTGTTACCCGCTATGCTTCTCTATGGTGTCCGGACTTTCCTCCCTTCCGATGAATCGGAACGACGATAAGGCGGTCTGCGGTACAAATCTACAACATAAATCAAGGTTTGTCAAGAATACCGCTTTTACTTTAACAAGTCCTTTACAACATATTAAAAATAAAATAGTTACCTTTATTAGATTCTAAATTTTTGAGCTTCTAAGTTTCAAAGCTTTTAAACCTATGAATCTTTTTTATTAGAAAATTAATAACTCAGAAACTAAAAAAATGAAACCAACCTATCATTATACAACAGTTTTGGAAGCTTTGAATGATTTGAAAGAAAAAGGATTTGATTATGATTTCAATCTTTATTTTGAAGGTATTAAATCAAATCCTCATTACTATACGGTAGAACATGTGTACCGATACGAAGGTGATACAGATCCAGACGAAGAATCTGTTGTTTATGGAATAATTTCAAGATCTGGTAAAAAAGGAGTTTTTGTGGCTGGTTTTTCGGCTAATTCTGATAATGAAGCACGTTTGATTTTGGAAAAATTATATATAGAAAGCTATAAACCTGAACTCGATTAATAAAATACAGCCAATTGGTTAGTTTTAATCGTTTCGTATTTCAAAGAAGGTTTTTTAGGCAGAAAATTATAAGCAATTATTCCAGCGATAAGATTTGACAAAAAGTTGGTAAATGAACGATGTCTAGAATGTTCAACTTGGCAAATATTTTTAAGTTCATCGTTAACCGTTTCTATTATTGAACGTTTACGGAGTAAAATTTTATCACTCATTTCCATCAAACTATTTTTCATATTATTTCGAATACTTGTAATTAATTGGATTCCATCAACAAATAATAATTGAGAGAGTTTCTCGCTTATATATCCTTTATCACCAAATAGTTTTCCGAAAATAGCATTCAAAAAGCCCTCATTTTTCAGTGGCTCTCTATCATCTACGTTGGCTTGAGTTACAGCAAAACTTAACAATTCTCCTTTGTCATTAATGATGATGTGGAGTTTAAACCCATGAAACCAGCCCATTGTAGATTTCCCTGTAGTGGCAATACCTTTAAAAACTTTGTTTCTACTGATTCGTTTGTTTTTACAAACTCTAATTGGTGTTGAGTCTACAAACGAAATGCCTGTGCAATTGCCTAAGCAACAGGTTTTGGCAAAAATTGTCATTGGCAAAAGAACACTTTGCATTAGTTCTAAAAAGCGATTATAAGAAACTGTATTAGGAAATTCATTTTGCATATGCTTTTGGACATAAAAAATGTAATAATGCTTGAAACAGCGAAAACCACTCAAATGAAAAAGTAAATAAATTGTAATTACTTCTGATTTTGACATAATCGAAGGACGTTTGGAAGGTTTTCCTAGCAGAAAAGACTGTGTGGTTTTATCAAAATCTTTGCAAAATTCATCAACAATAGAAAAAATATCTGTAATTTTATCAAAACAAATCATAAGGTAGAGTTTAGTTAAATATTTAATTGTCAGAAATTTAAATATACTAAATTTTACCTTTTTCTACAAAATTTTCAACCAAAATTATTAATCGAGTTCAGGTTATAAAGAATAATAGAAACAGCGAAGCAAATCTTTTTGTTTAAAAAACAATCGAATTTACATTTCAATCTATAAACCAAAATTTTTGGTTTATAGATTGAAAATATGTGTTTATGGAAAAAACTAATTTCATCAAAATTGAAGCCATTCAGATTGCAGAAGCTTTTAACATTAAAAAATTAAGGACTGAATTTGAGATTCAGCCTCATTCGAGTTCGCCATCTGAGATTTTTTACACTTACACAAATAAAAAGCGCTACCTCTATATTTTTGATTATGGCGTGGTAGTTTTTGCAAATTTTACAGCACCCAAGAAAAAGGAGTTTATTGATTTTGTCAAAAATTATGCTTCAATAAATGTTGATCTGGATTTATTTGAAGAATACCGCATAGAAATTGACGAAAACATTCCAAAAGCAGTTATCAAAAATGATTATGTTTCGGTTCCTCATGTTGATGCTTCGGTGATGAAGATCGTAATGCTCAATATTGCACAGTCAGTTGCTCTGGACTATTATGAAGCGCTTACAGATGATCTTATTACTTCGTCTAAAAAGTACATTCAGGAATTGGAACGCCGGGGAAAACTGAGTATTTCTAAAAAAAATCTGCTCAAATACATCGGGAAAGTTCTGAATGTAAAAAACAGTATAGTTGATAATCTGTATATTCTTGATGACCCAAATTTGGTTTGGGACAACGAAGAACTGAATTTATTAAACCGGTATTTGAAAGCCAATTTTGATATTAATCCGCGTTTTAGGGATCTTGATTATAGATTGGGTATTGTAGAAGAAAATTTAAAACTTTTTACTGATGTTCTGAATGTTAATGAAAGTTCCCGATTGGAATGGATTGTGATTATATTGATTTTTATGGAGATCCTGATTGCGTTATTATTTCATTGATTTTATTGAAATATAAGTTTTAATTATTCTCGCAAAGACGCGAAGCCACAAAGTTAAGGTTAGTTTTTCTTTGTGGCTTCGCGTCTTTGCGAGAATTATATTTTGAACAATATTTAGTGAGAAATTCGTCTAATTTGCTTACATTGATATTCAAATTCCTTATAATCTGCTGATATAACTTCCAAAAATATCCCTGAACTGATATCCTACAGCAACACGGTCTTTACTCAGTTTTTTGTATTCTACTAATCCCCACAAAATAAATTCTTTCATAAAATTGCGGTCTTTTTTGTCCAGGTTTGGCAGGTATTTTTCGATTAATTTATCGAGAGGGGTTATACTGTCTAAAATTGATTTGTATTCTTCATCTGTACAATCGTCCAGCAATTCAAAGCCGCTTTCGGTGAAAAACCAATCCAAAATATCACTATAAGGTGTTTTTTCGCCTTGCTTTTCCAGTTTTTCTATTTTTGGAAAAAAGGAAGGAAATAAGGTATGAATGGCATCATTTATCAGGCGCTGTGCCACAAAAGATGCTCCCTCCTGCTCTCCTTCGTAAACCAATTCAACTTTACCGGTTATCGATGGAATTACTCCCATAAAATCAGATAAGCGTAAAGTGGTTTTATCTGTTCCTGAGAGTAAGGCACGGCGTTCCGCAGTACTTAATAGATTTTCATAAGCTGTAATGCTCAGTCGGGCACTTACACCGCTTTTGTTATCAATAAATTCGCTTTCCCGGGCTTCAAAACTGATTTGCTCCAATAAATCTTTCGCTAAAGAGGGAATATAAACTGATTCGCTTTGAGCGTTGTCAAGCTTAGCTTCTTGCGCCGTAATCGTTTTGGCAATCTGGATATCCTGCGGATAATGCGTTAGAATTTGCGAACCGATTCTGTCTTTCAAAGGCGTGACAATACTTCCTCTATTGGTATAATCTTCAGGATTTGCGGTAAAAACAAACTGCATATCAAGCGGCATTCGGAGTTTAAATCCGCGAATCTGAATGTCGCCTTCCTGCAGAATATTAAATAAAGCTACTTGAATTCTTGCCTGAAGATCGGGTAATTCGTTAATCACAAAAATACAACGGTTAGCACGCGGAATCATTCCAAAATGAATTACACGGTCATCAGCATATGACAGCTTTAAATTAGCTGCTTTTATCGGATCGACATCTCCTATCAAATCGGCTACGGTTACATCTGGAGTAGCAAGTTTTTCGAAAAAGCGTTCGTTTCTGTGCAGCCACGAGATTGGAGTCTCGTCACCTTTTTCAGCAATTAAATCTTTAGCAAAACGAGATAATGGGTTAAAAGGATCATCATTGATTTCGGAACCTGTCACATAAGGAATGTAATCATCCAGTAATTCAATCATTTTTCGGGCCAATCTAGTTTTGGCCTGTCCTCGTAGTCCCAATAAATTTATATTGTGGCGTGACAAAATAGCTCTTTCCAATTCTGGAATTACAGTATTCTCAAAACCATGAACGCCTTCAAAAGCAGGTTTTCCTGATTTTATTTTTTCTCTTAAATTATGGCGCAATTCATCTTTGATGCTTTTGCTTAAGTATCCTGATTTCTTTAATTCTCCGAAAGTTTTTATATTGTCCATTAATTTTGATTTCGTTTAAATTTGTATTGCAATTGATATTGTAAACTATTTTATTCGTTTTTTTCTGTTGGTTTCATAATCCTCAAAAATCATTTCGCCTAAACCTTTTAGTCCGGTATAGAAGGCTTTTCCCTGATTGGCTTCGGTGAACTTATTCACAAATTTTTGCAGATAAGGATCGTTGGCAATCATAAAAGTGGTTATTGGGATATGAAGTTTTCGGGCTTGCTGCGCCTGTGTGTAGCATTTTTCAACGATATAATGATCCAAGCCGTTACTGTTCATATAATAAGAGCCGTCTTTTTCCCTCACACAGCTTGGCTTGCCGTCGGTAATCATAAAAATCTGTTTGTTGGTGTTTCTTTTTCGGCGCAATAAATCCATTGCCAATTGCAGACCGGCAACGGTATTGGTGTGAAACGGACCGACTCTCAAATATGGCAGATCCCGGATTGAAATCCGCCAGGCATCGTCACCGAAAACCAAAATATCCAGCGTGTCTTTTGGGTAGCGGGTAGTGATTAATTCGGCCAAAGCCATTGCGACTTTTTTGGCCGGCGTTATGCGGTCTTCGCCATACAGAATCATACTGTGGCTGATGTCAATCATTAAAACGGTGCTCATTTGGGACTTGTAACGGGTTTCTTCGACAACCAGATCATTTTCGGTCAGCTTAAAATCTCCCACTCCATTATTGATTTGAGCATTCCGCAGGCTTTCGGTCAATGAAATGCGTTCGAGACCGTCACCAAAATGAAACTCCCGAAACTCACCCGTATGTTCATCTCCGTTGCCAACGTGTTTGGTTTTATGGTTACCGCTCCCTGATTTTTTTAGGTTGCCGAAAATGTTATCCAAAGCCTGCTGGCGAATAGCACGTTCGGTTTTGGCGGTAATTCCTGTACCAGTTGTTCCATCGTCCTTGAGTTCTTCTCGGATGTATCCTTTTTTCTTTAAATCCTCAATGAAATCATCGATGGTATATGATTCATCGGTTAGTTTGTATTCTTTGTCCAATTCGCGCATCCAGCTGATGGCTTCGTCAAAATCTCCCGAAGTGTGCGTGATAAGTTCCTTGAAAATTTCAAAAAGCTTATCAAACGGAGACTGAAACGGTGCTTCGTAAGTCTTAAAATAAAACCCTTTTTTTATTGTGTTCTCCATAATCATAAATTTAGATTATTTTTAAATGAACAAACAACAAACAATTTATAATTTTACGTTAAAACGATGTGTCTAAATAGTCAATTAATCTACTTTTTTAAAGATCAATTCATTTCCTAAAGAATTGGTGAGTATTAATCGTAAGTTTTCTACTTTATATTTGGCAGTACTTTGCAGCGTTTTGAGTAAAACAGCTTCATTATTATTATCAGCACAGACCATTTCGGTAGAATTAATATTTATAAAGCGCAACAATCCTCTTTCGAAAAAAATATCGCCTCCTACCCTATTACAGCCAGCAGACCCCATAAATGTATTTGTTGTACTGTTTATTTCAAGATTGGGTATTTCTTTGGCATAATTTGCTGAAGTAACATTTTCACCGTTTATTTTTTCTAAAACCCAAATGTCATGCAGTCTAAAATCTGTAATGTAATTTCCGCAGCCATTAAAAAATTCAGATTTGTTATCTTTCACAATTTCTATTCGGACAGAATAAGATGATTTATCGCCAGACATTGTATTTATGCATTCCTGTTGCATAATCTGAACAATCATTGTACCATCAGTAATTGGAACCCGATACATTTTGACATTGGCATCCATGGCCAGAAGCGGCTCTGTATGATGACCGCTCAAGGACTCATAACCTGATTTTAATGAGGTAAACTCAATGTTTTTCTCTGAAATTTTTAAGCTCCAGCGGGGTTCGTTTCCGCTTCCGCGAAAGTAAATTCCTTTTTCCAGATTTTCCATCTGCTGTTTATAAGCAAAAGAAGGTTCATTAGTTTCAACTGCTTTTGGAGTGGGAAGATTTGTTTTGCAAGAAGCACAAAGCAAAGCTATTATTAAAATTCCAAAGCCTTTTGCCATAATTATCTATTGTAATATTATTTGAATTTTCCATCAACATAGAACCAAGAATCATTTTCTTTTTTAAAAGTTGAAAATTCATAATGTACTTGGTTTTGATTGTTTTCATCAATGAAATATGCCTTAAACTCCACTGTATTTTCTGTTGAAGAAATGATTTCCAATTTCTGCCATGTATTGACTGTTGCCCAATGCAGAATATCCTCTTTCGAATAATATTTTCTTTCACTGATATGTGTGGTTGCCAATAAATAATCCGCCTGATGTGTGGCATAAGCTGAATATCGAGACTTCATCAGTGCTAAGGCTGTTGGGACTTTTATAGCACCGCTTATATAAAGATTACAGCACGATTCAAAAGATGTATCAGAACCGCAATAGCAATTTTCGTGAATCATAAACCTAAATTAGTTAAGCTGTGCCTTAAGCAGAACAATTTTTTGCTGCAGTTGGTTCAATAATACCTGATATTTACTGATTTCAATAAGTTCTTCATCTTCTTCGGCATAATCCAGTAACTCATCGAGTTCATCGCTCACTTCTGCCAATTTATTATTGGCATCCTTTGCATTCTTTACAGCAATCAAATCGATGATTTGCTGAACGCCGTTTTTTAATTCATCAAATTTATTTTTATTCATAATATGCTAATTTACAATATCATCCGAAGACTTACTTTCATTAAATTTTTTAGTGATCTGTTTCAGTTTTTCTTTGCGCTCCATTTCAGCCTGCTTTGCTTTTGCTTGGGCTTTGTGCAGTTTGTCGTTGTGTTTCTTGATGTTTTTTTCGTTGTTCCGGCTCATTGTATCTCTCTTTTTTTTATTTCATTTTTTTAAAATGAAGTTCTGTTTTTAAAATTGCTCCAATAAAAGAACGCATGCAAAGTTCGGATTTATTATTTAAATGACTGTTATTTTTATTTTGATAAACCATTATTTTGGATGACCTGTATTAAATAAAATGAGTATTTTTTTACTTCTGTAAATTAGAAATGGTATCTTTAGGATTTATAATTTCTTTTTTTATCCCAAAAAACACCTTTTTAGACCTTACAGTATAATATCCAATGATGTACGAAATTAAATGGCCCAATTATATTCGCTGGTTTATAACGAAACCAAAAATGACAGGATTTTTAATTTTTTTAATCCTAAGTTTTTGTGTTGGTCTTTCAATTTTTCTGCGTTTTCAGGTTATTAAAGTAAATGAGCGCCGTGAAATGGGGCAGACTCTTGAGAATCTGCACCAAAACATAGAACAGTGCCTTAAGGGCTGTTACACTACTACATTAACACTTGCATTAACGATTAATGACAGTGGCACTCCTGATAATTTTGAATCTATAAGTTCACAGCTTTTGGCTTCAAATAATTCTATTAGTGCAGTTCAGCTGGTACCAGATGGAGTTATCAAGTATATTTATCCATTAGAGGAAAATAAATCTGCTTTAAATCTTAATATTTTTAAGATTCCAAGTATTAGAAATGAAGCATTTAAATCATTAGCAGATAAAAAAATGTATTTTGCCGGTCCTTTGGTCTTGAGGCAGGGCGGAATTGGCATTGTTGGCAGATTACCAGTTTACAAAAAAAACAAGTTTTGGGGATTTTCTGCAGTTGTAATTAAATTCAAAGATTTATTAAAAGTTTCCGGAATCAATTCAATTGACACCAATAAATATTATTTTCAGTTTTCAAAAATAAATCCCAATACTAAAAAAGAAGAATTTTTTCTTCCTGTCAAAAAAGATATTTATAAACAAGAACAAATTTTTAAAAAGATTCCTGACGGAAATTGGAAATTATATCTCAGTCAAAAAAAGCAGAAGTATCATTACTCTGTTCTTTTTCTGCCTTCAATTTTAGGATTTATTCTGGCACTGCTCATAGCCTCGCTTGTCACAGTTTTATTAAACAGACCGCGTCAATTACAGCACCTGGTCAACATTCAAGCCTCAAAACTATTGAACAGCGAAATTAAATTTAAAACTATTTTTGATCAGGCTCCGCTGGGAATTGCTCTTGTTGATGAAGAAACAGGTAAATTTCTAGAAATCAATAGTAAATTTTGTGAGTTATTAGGATATTCAGAACAAGAAATGAAAACCAAAAATTATCAGTCAATCACGCATCCAAAAGATTTACCGAAAAATGAGCTAAACGTATATGAACTTAAAGAAGAAAAAATTAAAAATTATACCACCAAAAAAAGATATATTACTAAATCCAATATAACCATATGGGTAAATTTAATTGTTTCGTCACTTTCGAAAACAAAAAAAGAAAGAAGAACCAATATTGCTATTGTTGAAGATATTACCTTGCAAAAGCAAATTTTGGAGGATCTTAAAAAAAGTGAAAAACAGTTTAGAAACCTCTTTGATAATTCACCTATACCAATGTGGGAAATTGATTTGTCTTTAATTAAAAATTACCTGACGGATTTAAATCTCGTTGGCAAAAAAGCATCCACAGCAGAAAGCTATTTTAAAGAGAATCCAGAAACAGTATTAAAATGCTTTGCACTAATCAAAGTTATTGCTGTAAATGACCAATGCCTGCAGCTCCTTAATATAAAAACAAAAAATGAGTTAGATAACAATTTAGAACAGGTACTGGATACTGAAACCATAAACGATTTTATAAAACAATTAGTTGCAATTACACAAAACAAAAGGCAATTTGCCTATGATACCAAAATAAAGAACAGCAACGGTGAATCAATAGATATTCACTTTCAATGGAATGCAATTCGCGGGTATGAAAAAACTATGGGACGAATGATTATTTCAACGGAGGATATTACTTTTCGAAAGAAAAACGAAAAATTGATCGTTAACTCGCAGCGAAAAGTCGAAGCCCTTATTAATACCATAGACGGAATTGTTTGGGAATGTGATATAAAAACATTTAGATTTACTTTTGTCAGCAAAAAAGTCGAACAGATTTTAGGTTTTACCTCAGAGGAATGGTTGAGCAACCCAAATTTTTGGAGCGAACACATTTATCCAGATGACAGAGATTGGGCACTGGAATATTGCACTAAAAAAACAAATCAGCTTTTAAATCATGATTTCGAATATAGAATGGTCTGTAAAAACGGAACGGTTATATGGCTTCGGGATATGGTAAATATTGTTTATGAAAATGGAGTGGCGACAAGTCTGCATGGTATAATGATTGACATAACAAAATCAAAAAACATCGAAGCTGATTTAAATAATTCATTTAATCTGGTATCCAGGCAAAACGAAAGACTGTTGAATTTTTCCTATATAATTTCACATAATCTAAGGTCTCACACCAGTAATATTGCTTCAATTGTTACTTTACTTCAGACTTCAGAAACTCCTGAGGAAAAAGAACAAATGTTAGGATTGTTAATTTCAGTTTCTGGTCTGCTTAATGAAACAATGCAGCATTTAAACGAGGTAATCAATATACGGACAAACGTCAGTTTAGTAGTTCAGCGATTGAATTTGAATGAGTATGTTGAAAATGTGATGAAAGTATTCTCCCAGCAGATTATTTCAAAAAAAATAGCAATCTTCAATCATATTCCTGAAGATCTGATTATCAATTACAACCCTGCCTATTTAGAAAGCATTCTTTATAATTTAATTTCAAATGCAATCAGGTATAGTCATCCGGAACGAAAAATAATCATATATTTAAAGTGGATAACCGAAGATGATAAAAATTATCTGGAAATATCCGATAACGGTATTGGAATAGATTTAGTAAAAAACGGCAATAAAATTTTTGGCCTGTATAAGACTTTCAGCAGTGATCCATCTTCAAAAGGAGTTGGGTTATTCATCACAAAAAACCAAATAGAAGCAATGGGCGGTTCTATAACTGTAAGTAGCGAACCTAATGTGGGAACAACATTTAAAATTGATATCTTATGAGTCTAAAAACAATATGGGTAATAGACGATGACCCTATTTATCAGATTATAGTAAATAAAATTATAAAAAAATCAGAATTATTTTCAAGTGTTTCCAGTTTCAAAAACGGTAAGGACGCCATTGATGCATTAAAATGCACATTAAATAATAATGAAACAACACCTGATATAATTCTTTTGGATATTAATATGCCTGTTATGGACGGCTGGGAATTTATGAACGAAATGGTACTCTTAAAATCACAGATAAAAGAACAGACAAACATATATATTGTAAGTTCGTCAATTGCATTGGAAGATAAAAGCAAAGCAAAAGAATATTCTGAAATCATTGCTTATTTATCAAAGCCAATCAGTCCGAATGATTTGATATTAATAGCTGCGAGCAACTAAATTTCTCTTTTAATTTCCTCCAAAGGTTTATCGGTAAAAATCAGTTCCTCTATAATTTTCCTGCGCAATTCATCAATATCATCATAATCAAAATACTTGGCCCATGAAGTCAGTTCAAATAAATTCCGGATCTGCTTAATTCTTTTTGCAGTGGCAAAACTTGTTCTTAATATTGCTTTGGAATCATAGTTCGGATTATTTCGATGCTGATAATTAACCGTTCTTTTTTCATAATCGGCTTCCAGATAATACAATTCTTCCTCTGCATTATCGGGATAAAACTCATCCCATCTCGCGAAACCAATTTTGAATTTAGAATCCGTCTCCGGTTCCATCGGTATCAGTCTCCATTTGCTATTGGCCAACCTCCCCCAATGGTTCGAAAGGCGGTACATCCCCTCTTTGGTATAATAATATTTACTGCCCGACTGACTGTCATACTGCACCGGCATTCCGGTAATCCGATCAGGCAGTACCTCATGAAAAACGCAAAATGTATTTTTGAATGACCTCGGACTCGGGCGAAATATTTTTTCCATGAAACAAAGGTAGCCGCAAACAGCAGTAAGTACCAAATCTAAATTATTATGGGGTGTCCTCGTTGAAAAAAGGGGCTTAATCTGTAATGCGCTTATACAGCCCCTTTCTTCAACGAGGCCGGGCTATCCGCGTTACTTCGGTAACTTGCTTCTATCCCTCACCCAGTCTGCTATCCAGTTTAAGTGATGCCAGAAATTTTCATTTTCCGGAAAAAGCATTTTAAATTACAATTCATTACCAATTTAATTGCCTAAATTTGCATCAGAATAATAATAAAAACTGATTATGACCAAGACAGGTGAACAAAAAATGCTTCAAAAAGGTGTTTTTACAGGAATAATGGAGCAGGACGAAAACAAGAATTATTTTTGCGGTGCATTTCTTTTGGACTTCAAAATGGCTCAAAAATATAATCTTGGCGATTTGATAACTATAAAAAGTGTCATCGAAAACCCAAGCGACATCAGTTATAATAAATATCCTAAGAAATCCAAAAACTTCGACAAAGCCAACATGAAGTCTGAATAGCAGTCTCTTAGTTTAATAAAATATTTTAAAAAATCAAAAAAGCAGTTTTTTTGATTTTTTTTTTGCTCAAAACTAAAAAGTTAAAAAAAAGTGTACCTTTGCAAAAAATTGTCAATTTTCAGCCTAAAAGATTCGGTTTGATAGTAAAAGACAAGTAGTTACCTTATTTATGAAAAAAATAGTTGAATACCGAAAACTACTTAACGTAGAAAAAACAGTTGAGCTTAAAGAATTGAAAACCATCTATCGTAACGCGATGAAAGATGCGCATCCTGATAAATTTCAAGGTGACGATGCTGGTTTAAAAGCTGCTGAAGAAAACAGTAAAAAAATAATTGAAGCTTATCATTTCTTGGTAAGTATCAATCCAGCGACAATCAAACAGCTTTTACCTGAATATACTGAAACCGTCGCTACAGCAACAATAACTGATTACAAATTTGTTGAAGGCAGATTAATTGTTAATTTTTCTAACGGAAGTATTTATGAATACATTAGTGTTCCTAAAGCTATTTATATAAAAATGGTTAATGCAGATTCTCCTGGGCGTTTTGCAAAAAGACATATTTTTAATGCCTATCCTTGGAGAAAAACAACAGCACAAGAATAAGTATATAAATTTTAATATTTAAAAGCACTCTTAACCGGAGTGTTTTTTTTTTGGACAAAAGCGTAAAAAATTGACACTAAGGTGTTAAAATTTAAAATAGATGTAAATTAACATTTTTTTAACAAGTTTATTAGTAAATTAGCGTACCCGAATTAATAAACAACTTACTGATATGAAAGATCAATACACCTTGTATCAACGGCAATACAATAATGCCATGCGTACAATCGACAGACTTAGAAAAAAAGAAGCCGAAATTGATTTTAAACTAAAATCGAATCCTATCTGTCCGCATTTGCACAAAGATTTAAGAACAGTGAATTTAGATATAACGATTACTCTAAATGAAATCGAACATCTGGAATCGCATCTTTTTGAATACAATTCATAAAAAAATTATATCTCTTTTTAAACAGCGCTAAAACATAGTTTTTGCTATTTTAAAGAGAGTTCAATAGTTATTTTGCATAGTCAATCTCTGCCAGTGGTTGATTATAAATCTATGTGCCTGCTTAGTTCCTTTTCAGCGGGTAATAAACTATTTAAAAAAACACCATTCAAGAAAAAGCCTCTGACTTCATAATGCTCTCTTTTCAGTAATGAATTATGCAGGTAATGAATAGTAAAAAATTAAAACAGAATCTTTTCTGATTTTTAAACATCTGAAAAAGGCTAAAAAATTATAACATAAATTTAGGGTCTAAAGTTATTGTTAATTTATAATTTTAAATACTTTTGTAAACTTTAAAAACAATTAACTAATAAAAATGAAAAAAATTATTTTATTTCTTACCGCTACAGCTTTACTTACTTCTTGTAGCAAAGACAAATACACAATCTCAGGAACTGCTAAAGGATTTGAAAACGGTAAAACCGTTATCATGGAAACCCAGGATGAGAAAGGAATGGGGTTAATAGCTGTAGATACAGTAAAAATAGAAAACGGAAAATTTGAAATGGAAGGAAAAGTAACTGAACCAGCTTTTCATACATTACAAATTGAAGGTGCACAAGGTAAAATTCCATTTATTTTAGAGAACGGTGATATTACAGTTGTAGTTAATAAAGATACTATCCAAAAATCTAAAATTTCAGGTACATATAATAATGATGAGTATGTGAAATTTAATGAAGACATCACTAAAATACAAAAGCCTTTAATGGACTTTCAAACAGCTAATATGCAAAAAATGCAAACGGCTCAGCAAACTAAAGATACAGCAACTATCAATGGTTTAATGAAAGAATATACTAAAATCCAAACTGAAATTGGAACTACATCAAAAGCTAAATATGTAGATTATGCTAACACGCATCCAAAAGCTTTTATTAGTGTATTAATTATTGAAGGTATGAGTAATGATCCATCAGTAGATTCTAAAAAAATTGAGTCTATGTTCAATAATTTAGAAGAGTCATTGAAAAACTCTAAACATGGTAAAGCTGTAAAAACAAAAATCGAAGCATTAAAACTTCCTTCAGTAGGTGCAGCAGCAGCTCCAGCGGCGCCGGCAGCTAAATGAAGAACAGATTTTTCCGCTCCTAACCCGCAAGGCAAAACAATCAGCCTTAAAGAAAGTTTAGGAAAAGTTACCATTGTTGATTTTTGGGCTTCATGGTGTGGTCCATGCCGAAGAGAGAATCCAAATGTAGTAGCTATTTATAACGAACTGCATTCAAAAGGTCTTAATATAATTGGTGTTTCTTTAGATGAAGATCCGGTAAAATGGAAAGAAGCTATTGCAAAAGACAAATTAATCTGGACACAGGTTTCAAATCTTAAAGGCTGGGAAGATCCAATCGCAAAGCAATACAAAGTGGAATCAATTCCGGCGACTTTCATACTTGATAAGTCCGGAAATGTAGTTGTACAAGATTTGAGAGGTGCTGAACTTAAAGCAAAAATCATAGAATTACTTGGAAAATAATCTTTTTTACTAGTAAAGAATAAAAAATCTCCCTTGTGGAGATTTTTTATTTTATTCACTTCCAGTTTGTTAAAAATAAAGTGAAAATATTATAGAAATAAAGTGCAAAAAAAGTTTGCAGAACTAAAAACAGTACCTATATTTGCACCCGGATAACGCAATAAGCGTTACTAAATGAGGCTCGGGGAGATACTCAAGCGGCCAACGAGGGCAGACTGTAAATCTGCTGTGTGAACTTCGCAGGTTCGAATCCTGCTCTCCCCACAAAAAACGTTTCAAGTAATTGAAACGTTTTTTTTTTGCTTTAGAATAAAAAAAAATCTCATGGAAGATTAGGATCAATCCTAAAAGTTACATAATAAAAAATAGCACACCGAAAGCCTAAACTGAAAATCTATAAACTGATGAGCCTTGTGATCTTGTTAACTTGATGATCTCGGCAGATGCAATATCTAAGTGCTATTTCTAACAGGCAGCAATTTTAAAACTCGAATCACGTTGCTTTACAACTTTAAATTCATAAATTTTTTAGATGTAACAGAACCGTTAAATTTGTATATTGAAAATAAATACAAAAAAATGGACGATTATTTAATTGGAATTGGTAAACGAATTAAAGACATTAGAAAAAGCTGTAAAAAAACCATCAGTACCATTGCTAATACAGCTCAGGTAAGTAATGGCCTTATATCCAGGATTGAAAATGGAAGAACTATTCCCTCGCTTCCTGTTTTACTGAATATCATCAATGCATTGGAAATTGAAGTTTCTGTTTTTTTTGATGGAATGCCAAAATCTTCCAGACAGAATCATATTGTATCGAGAGCTGATGAAAATTCAATTATTGAAAAAGAAGATGATGCAAAGGGGTTTACATATAAATATATTTTCGGAAAACAGCTTTCATCTATCGGATTTGAAGCCGTATTATTAGAAGTAAAGCCGGACTCACAACGAGAAAAAGTTGAAACCGATGCTTATGAATACAAATACGTCCTTTCAGGTGAATGTGTTTATATTATCGGCGATGATGAAGTACTGATTAAAGAAGGAGATTCTATTTTTTTTGACGGAAGAATTCCTCACGTTCCCGTTAACCGCAGTTCAATGACTTGTAAAATGTTAGTATTATACTTCTTTTTTAATACTCAAAATGACTAAGCCAGATCAGCAGCTTTGATAAAAAAACTCTTCCTTTACACCGTATCAAAGGAAGAGTTAAAAAAATAAATAAACAAAAATATTATAACAATATTGCCCGTAATCCGTTTAAATTTTCCAAAATATAAGTAGGATTTGCTTCTTGAATCTGCTCACGAGTCTGTGCTCCTGTTAAAACTCCTGCAGTTATCCCACAATTGGCATTTTTTCCTTCTTCTATATCAATTGCCGAATCGCCTACTTTTAAAACTTTTTGAGCATCATTTACGGCGGTGATCTGCATAGCTTTCAAAATCATATCACCATCAGGCCGGCCATTTTCTACATCATCAGCTGTGACTAAAGCATCAATGGTTACACCTACTTTCCAGCCTAATTTGCTGAGTAATTTATTTGCAGTAACAGTATCATAACCTGTATTTAAAACTACTTTTATCTGATTCGCTCGCAAATCTTTGAATAAGGATTCTGTTCCTTCAAAAGTTTTTACATCTAAATCGTTATATGCTTTTTCTAAAGCTATTTTAAAGTTTGTAAATGCCTTATATGCAACTTTCTCTATTCCGTTTAAATCAGTACATTCTTTTAAAATAGCTGCAATGGCCTGATGCTTTTCCTTACCTGCTCCATGTTTTAAAACATCATTTAAAGACACATTAAATCCTTCATCATTGATTACTTTTTGTACTGTTTTATAAACTACATTTCCCTCATCTACAGTTGTTCCGGCCATATCAAATACCACCAATTCTATTCTTCGTTTCATATATGTTAAATTTATTTTTTATAGGTCATATATGTTATCACCTTTATTTGATAGGTATTTGTTTGCAGCAAACTCTTTGTCAATTGTGATTTCATTATTATATATTAAAAATTTTAGTAATATTCTCTTTTGAAAATCCGGCACTTCCTGTCATTCCTTTTCCGCCAATTCCTGTGATAATATGAATGTTTTCGCCGATTGTATGCTCAAAAACATCTTTGGTCCTGCATTGTGAATAGGTTCCAAACCACCTGTTCTGAATTTCATAAGTTGGCAGATCTATAATTTTTTTGGCTTCTTCAATCATGAAATTATCAATATCCATATCTAGATTAAAGCCCAGATCGTCACTGTTTCTGGCATCGGCATATTGATGTGAGTCACCCAAAATAACAGAACCATCCATAGCTTGCTTAAACAGAATATGAACTCCCCATTTTTTTTCTAAAGAATCTCTGCTTTCTTTAGCTTTAATCTCTTTAAACGATGGACATTCATGAAAAGCCTCATACCTCCTGATTGATAATCCTGTTAAAATAGAACCGTCTAATTTGTAATTGTTTTGCGGTTTTGTCTGAAGCATCTGTAATTTTGAAACTTCAAGATCACTGTTGAAAAACAACTCGGGATATAAAGTTTTGAATTCATTACCGTTACAGATTATTACTTTTTTTGATAAAAAAGTTTCCATAGCAGCGCTTTGAAGAGTTACCCCTTCATGCGTATTTTCGCAATTTGTTATCGCAGTATTAGTAATCAATTCCAACCCTAAATACTGCTGCATATATTGCTGAAGCCTGTAAATCATTGTTCTGGGTTCGACAGTAACTTCATCTGGAAAAAACAGCCCTGCTTTTACATAATCGGGACGCAGTCCCTGGTATTTATTCAGACATTCTTGCTTGGTCAAAAGTTCTGAATCGTAATTATTCGATTTATTTATTTGAGCCAGCTCTTCAATAAGCATCATTTCTTCGTCATTGGAAGCCAAATAAACGGATCCTTGCTGCCTGATAGAAATATCAAATTGACTTTGAATTTCTTTATAAATCAATAAACTTTCTCTTCCATAGGCCTGCCATTTTGAATTCATTCCTGATGGAACAACTTGTCCAAAATTTTTAACTGTAGCACTGATTGGCATTTTATCTTTTTCGATAACAGCCACTTTTAATCCTTTTTTTAAAGCGTGAAAGGCATGAAAAGTTCCTAGAACTCCACCTCCCACGACTATTAAATCATATACTGTTTTCATTCAAAACCAATTGATAATTTATAGTTTCTTTTTTACTCTTTTTCTTTTTTCTATTGAGATAGATAATGGATATTGAAGCCACCCCCACTCCCATAACCGCAACTATATAGGCTCCGTTTATAAAAAACAGCAGCCATGATGAAGCCGACTGTCCAAAATTTTTATATAGTAAGATTAACACGCTTCCTAAATAACCAAAAGCATCGCCTACATAAATCAAAAAGCCTGCATTTCCTTTTATCTTAAAAGCTGCAATGAAGCGGTCGAAAAAAAGGCAATTAAATGGTACATAACAAATGTATAATCCAAAGCCGGAAACTACCATCCATGAGTAAGGGCTAATATTCCCTGAGCGGAATAAAATAGTCGAAATTCCAATGGACAACGAACCGATTATTAATAATACATGATAAAAAAACAAGGCTTTCATATTGTCTTTAAAGTAAAAGGCAGCTCCCAAAACCAATAATACAATCGCAGCTACATACATTTCTGAACTTGAAAAAACGGATATGTCACTTCTAAATCCAAGGCTGTCCCATAGTTCACGGGCAAAATTGTCGCGGAAGTCTCTAAATGCGGTCAAATAGGTATAAAACAGAATCCAGAGAGTGATCGGAAATGAAAATTTAAGCAATACTTTTTTACGGTCTTTACTATTCATTGGAATACGTTCTGAGCGCAGCTCAATATCTTCGGCTGTTGGTTTTGGAATCCTCTCCAGCATCCAAGTAAAAAATAATAAGGGCGGTACGAATAACAAACCCGTGATAGCAGGCATCGAAAATTGGGAAAAGCCCAGTGATTCCATCACAAAAAGGCCTGCTGATTTTACCACTCCGCTAGAAACGATAAAACTTGTACTCAGGGCAACTCCTAATATTTCGGTAAATTTTCTTCCTTCCAAATACGAGAAAACAATTCCCCAAATCATACCTAATGGTATGCCGTTAAAAAACATACAGATGATATTGTACGGTTTTGGAACAATTGCAAACAATATCAAAGCTGTCTCTGCAATCCCGATTAATCCTAACAGATAAAAGGCACGCTGATGCGCTTTTAGCTCCGAAATAATTTTTATGCCAATAAATTTCGAAATCGCATAACCTGCTACCTGAGCAATAATCAGCAGAATTTTATAATCGATATGAAAAACTTCCAATCCCTCAAAAGTGGCAGCACTAAATGGTTTTCTAAAAGCATACATACAAAAGTAAGCTCCAAAAGCAGCCAATGAAGCAGAAAGCACAAAAGGCACATCTGACTTTTTATTACTCATCACTGCTATTTTTTAAGAATTGATAATGGTTTTCCTTTCATATCAGGATCGTTTGCTTTGGAATCCAAAAGCTGTAAAACAGTTGGTGCAATCTGATTGCTGTACAGCTGTTCTTTTGATTTTACCTCTCCTAAAACTTGAATTCCGTTTCCAAACACAACCAAATACACCTGATCGGCACCATTTATTTTTGACCCGTGGCTTCTCCACTGATCCAAAGGTTCAGTTCCGCGGCCATGATCTGTAGAAACAATAAAAATGGTATTGTTTTTATAAAATGTATCTTTCTGGGTAAAATTCCATAATTCTTTTATTAATCCATCTGCTGCATGAGCCGATTTCAAATAGGCCTGATAGTTTCCGTCGTGGGCAAAATCATCAGTTTCTCCATAAGAAATATAAATTAATTCGGGATGATTTTTCTTCATGTACTCCAAAGCATAATTAGATGTAAATGCATCAAATCGAACCGAATCCCAAGGAGATGGCACTTTGGATTGCAATTCATTTAAAAACGTTTCTCTAGGCGAAAGATCCGACCCCTTAGCTTCCTCAAAACCTGCGTTTACAGGTATTCCCGAACGCTCTTCGTTCACAATAAACGGAAACACATCCCAACTGCCAAAAGCAGCCACTTTGCCTTTATATGCAGCAGTATTATTAATTTTTTCTAAAACTGTTGTGTTTGGATTATTGAATTTATCGTTACTGTTTATTCTCTTATCATCGGCAGCACCAGTCAGTATTTCGTTGTATCCCGGATACGAAAACCACATTGTATTGGTCAGATTCACTTCACTCCCGAAGTTTCTGTTGCCATGCAATTGCCCCATTTTTGTAACTTCATTCCAGAAAAAAGGCATTAAGGCTGTTCTGCGTTCTTCGGGTGTTTTTCTCCAGAATTTTTCCTTTAAATCCGTAGTATCTTCTACATACTTTTTTTCTCTGATCAGCTTTTCATCTGCACCAGTAAATAATTCCTGCCAGCGGAATCCATCCAGAGTAATAAGCACAATTTTTGGATTTTTACTTATTTCTTTTTGTTGAGCGTTTACTCCCAAAAAACTTAAGAAAGCAAAACTTGAAATTATAAGTGACTTTTTCATTTTGATTTATTTTTTAAATATTTAAAAGATTATTTTTAATTTATTGGCTGTAATTATTTATAACACAAAGAAAAATTGCTTTTGCAGACTTAAAAAAGACATTTCACTTTTAAAAAAACGCATAGCTATCTATATGAAAGAAATATTTCTTTTTTTGTATTCTATTATTAAGAAGAAATCTATTTTTCTGTGTCAAATTAAATTTTCATGATTACAACCAACAAATTGTTTTTTTTAACTATAATACTGAGAAACTTTCATCAAGGATATTCAATGCCGATTCTAACTCTTCCCGTCTGATAGTCAGTGCTGGTGACAATTGCAGAACATTACCGGAAGAAACTTTGAAACTCAATCCTTTTTTTAGGCACAGATACAGCATCTGCTCTGCTTCATCTACAGCTTTTTCTTTAGTCTGTTGGTCTTTTACCAATTCTATTGCCCATAAAAGTCCTATTCCTCTAATATCGCCAATAATTGTGTATTTATCTTTTAAATCCATCAGGGATTTTTCCATATAAACAGCATCATCGACTACTTTTTTCAATAGATTTTCTTTTTCGATAAAAGCTATAGTACTCAATCCCGCTACAGCACCCAAAGGGCTTTTTTCGTGAGTATAATGCCCCAGGGAAATATCACTGAAAACATTGTACTCGTCTCTTGTAACAATAGCTGCCTGAGGGAATATCCCCCCTCCCAACCCTTTTCCTAAACACAGAATATCGGGTTCAATTCCATAATGTTCAAATGCAAACATTTTGCCTGTCCTTCCTAATGCAATTGGAATTTCGTCTAATATTAATAGTACTCCATACTGCGTACAGAGTTTACGAACCTGTTTCCAAAAATTTTGAGATGGAAGCTGTACATCAGTATTTCGGATGGTTTCTGCGATAAATGCTCCGATATCATTTTCTTTAGAAAAAACATATTCTAAATATTCTAAACATTTATTCTCATTATTTTCAAAAATACCGCGATACGTTACTGGCGGAGGAATCCGCTCCACACCCGTTGGCATTGGTCCCATATAATCCCTAAAAACCGATTCACCTCCAACACTGATAGCATCGAGAGACGCACCATGAAAAGAATCCCAAAATGAAACCACTTTGAACTTTTTAGTTACAGCTCTTGCCAATTTAAGAGCAATGCCCACTGCTGAACTTCCATTAGGCGTCAATAATATTCTGTTTAAATCAGATGGACATAAAGAAGCTAGTTTTTCTGCAAAATCAATTGCAGGTTTATTTGTAAAACGTCTGGGGGAAAATGGCAATGCTTTCATTTGCTCGATTAGATTTTCAATAAGAAATGGATTCGCATAACCAATCTGATGCACATTATTTCCGTGAAAGTCTAAATAGCTTTTACCTGAATTGTTTTTTATAGATGAACCAGCAGCAGTTTCCAGAACATCCAGGCAAGGCGTTGACATCGACTGATGCAAAAAATAACGGGCATCTTTTTCTAAAAGATGTTTTGTTTCTTCATCGTTCATGGTCTCATTCCAAGCCGTTCTTGCTGGAGTTAAATTAATATCTCCTTCTGTTTTTTTATAGGTGTCGATGCTGTTCATTTAATTAAAACTCATTTTTTGAAAAAAAGCTGCAGGAATGATCTGTTTTGGTACCGAAGCAGTTTGATAATAAACATCCAGCCAGCCACTTCCGCCGCCATTAAACCAGATTACTTCCAAAGTATATGTTCCAGGCTTTAGTGTGATTGCACCGCCTTTCTCTTTTACACCGTGATCTCCATCATTATTAACAACGACTTCATTGTTGATTTTCAAAATGCTTCCATCATCCGATCTGGTGAAAAAACCATATTGCTCCTCCTTATCAATTTTTATGACAGTCTTGAATCTTACTGCGGTATTTTCCTTAATCTTCGAATCAATTTCATCAGAACCTATTTCGAAGCAGCTTCCTTTTTCGTCTGGCGTATATTTATCTAAAAACGGCACGCTGTTTAAATTAGATAAATAAAAAATTTCATAGGAAACTGGAGCTTTTGCAGTACTGGAAACCACTCTGAAAAAAGCTTCGTTTACCAAACTTGCGATGCTTTGGTTTTTGAAAATGGCACTTTTTACGACTGTATTTTGATATACTTTAAATGGCATTTTGTAGATTTCCGAATCTTTGGCAGGCATTGAACCATCCAGCGTATATCGAATTTCACCTTCTTTATCAGGGTTATCAATTACTACTTGGGCTGCCTCTCTAAACAATCCGCCAGCTTTTTTACTTAAATAAGCTTTTGGCTGAATTACAGGTTCTTTATACCTTTTAGTTAATGTATAACTATCAATTTCGTTATAGCCTTCAAAAGCATTTTTAACTGGTCTTCCAATACTGGCCATTGGCATTTTTATACCCAATGCAAATGCAACAGTCGCTGCATTATCATACTGATAAACCGGATAATTGAGTATGGTATTTTTCTTTACGGATTTGCCCCAAATAATAAACGGAATTTCCATTTCCTGTAATGATTCGCCACCATGTCCTTTGCCCAATCCGCCATGATCTGCACTTACTATGACTACAGTCTCATTACCCATTGGAGAGGATGTAATAGCCTGCATAACCTGAGCCAATAATGCATCTGCTTTTTCAACCGATTTATAATATTCTGTACTCCCATGACCAAATTCGTGTCCTGCGTGGTCCACGTGATCAAAATGAATAAAGGTAAAAGTGGGCTGTTTGGCTTTTATATAATCGCTGGCAATTACTGCTGTTTTATCTTCGGTTTCTGGATTTACATTATAATCGACAGCACTTTTTTCAAAGAGCCGGCCGAATCCTGACCAATGATAAACAGCTCCGATTTCGGCATTCTTTATTTGTGAATTTATTATCGAAAAAATGGTAGGAAACAAAAAATCATCGCCTTGCACTACTGATGGTAATACAAAATTGCTTTTCTCCCAATCATTAGATGTAATTCCGTGCTGTTCTGGTCCCGCTCCCATAATCATTGAAGCCCAATTGGTACTGGAGCTCGATGGTAAAACGGAACGGGCATGCATTGTCGAAGCTCCTTCCTTCATCAGTTTGTGAAAAGCAGGTGTGCTGGCATGTTCGATTCCGTCTGGACTCAATCCGTCAAAGCCAATTACAACGACATGTTTTACTTTTGAGAATTCATTATTTTGAGAAAAACACGACCATAGCGAGAACAGCGCTATGATCATGATTTTATTTTTTAGTATTTTCATGAATTTTTTTCTATTTAATAAGCCACATTACTGCATTGATATCATCTGTACCCCCGTATTGTCTGGTTAGCGCAGTATTTACATTCTGGGAGTTGGTTTCAAATTCGCTTTGAGGATATTTCCATCGCATCGGGATTTTGCCATTGTTTTTATTCGCTGGTCCAATGTTAAATTTTGGAATACCTGTTCTTCTGAAATTAAAATAAGATTCTCTTTCGGAATTTTGGAAAAAAGCAACATATTTCTGTGTCAGTATCTGCTCTAGACCTGCAGTATTATTTCCTTTATAAACTATATTAGCATTGTTTAAAAAGGCAGTAACATCCGTATTAGATACATCATAAAAATCCATAGAGGCTTTAATTCCCTGCTTGTAAAAACTGGCAGCATCACCCATTATCCAGCCTCTGTTTATGGCTTCAGCAATTATGAATTGCTGTTCTGCATATCCAAATAAAATATATCCTTCGCCGACATAACTGCTGTAATATCTTTTTTCGTTAGGATAGGATAATTTTCCTTCATCTGAAGCCACTTGCATAGAACCCTGCTCGTCTCCTGTGTTTGCTGGGATGTAAGCATTTAAATTGAGAGGATCATTAGCCTTAAAATAAAAAGCGGCAGGATCGGCAACTTTATAAATTCGGGGATCATTATTTTGTTTCAGAATGTTTAAATAGGTTCCCGCCATGATATCTCTATTTCTATTACGCCCAAAATTACCTGGATTTAGGGCATAATTATTGCCATTTTCATCTGAAAAATAGCGGGTCATATTATCTTCAATCCCTCTCATTAGCGGGTATTTTGACGGATTACTTACTATTGCACTGAATTGGCTGGCAACATTAAGTTCGGCTGTTTTTTTACTTAAACTTATTAAAACTCTTAAATGGAAAGAATTAATTGCTCTCTGCCATTTATCCAGATCACCATTATATAAAAAATCGCCTTGAACTGCACCAGTTCCTACTTGGGCTCTTGCCATTGCAATTTGATCATTAGCTGCATCCAAAAGACTCAGAATCTCAACATAGACCTCTTTCTGAGTATCGTATTTTGGTTTTGTAATTGGAGTATCACTTTTGGCTTTTAAAGATTCAGACATTGGAATATCCCCCATTCTTTTAGACATATAATCTAAAAAGTAAGCCTGAAAAAATTTTGCCAAAGCGCCGTATTTATTTTTTGTGTCCAGTTTTTCTGCTTCTTTTACCATTGCCTGTACATTGGACAAAGTCGTGTAACGTAATGGGGCCGAACCCCAATTGTAATCCTGTTCTCCGTAATAGTCAAAAGATATTGCCCAAAACTGATTGTCCCTTTGTGCACTTGACCACGGACCTTCATCGTCTACATTGTTCATAACCCGTAAAACTTCTGTCAGCAGCATTGATGGCGGCACACTTGTAGCACGATTGGGATCATCGGCCAGATCTTCAAAATTGGTACAGGCCCCAATCATAAAAACCATTGCTATAATTAGGATGCTTTTATATAATTGTATTGTTTTCATTTTGCTCGTTTTTAAAATTTAATGTTTAAGTTAATACCATAACTTTTTACAGTTGGAGTTTGCAATGGCGAAGCACTTTCGTCTAAAAACTGATCTAAATCGATATTTTTATTTTTTGAGAAGTACAATAAATCTCTTCCAATCAATGAAATAGAAGCATTTGTCATAAATGATTTTTTGATAAAAGAATCTGGGAAATTGTACGTAAGGCTTATTTCTCTTAATTTAAAAAACGTTTTTTCTATAATATTGGCAGCGTAGTTTCCGTGATATGCTTTTGCGTAATCCTGATAATACATTTTTGTTGTATTTGGTGCAAAAGTCCTGGTATCGGTAATCACATTTCCTTGACCATCAGTAATTAGCTCTCCGCTTGTAATAACCACACCATCTGTTACATATGATTTTATTCCTTTTACATCATTGGCTCTTTCTGGGGTATCGCTATCGGCATGGCGTCCACTCTGCCACATTTTCTGATTCACGTAGTTTTCGATTTTTCCTCCATAACGGCCATCAAAAGTGAAGTTTAACGCTAGGCTTTTATAACTCACTTTATTTGTAATACCCATTGACCAGTCTGGTGCCTTATAGCCTACTTTTGTTTTATAAGCATTGATAAGCGGTTTTCCGTCATTACCAACAATTAATCTGCCATCATTGGTTCTCATAAAATCATTTATATAAAAACCATCAACCCGGTCTCCAATTTTTATCAGTCCATTGTTTTCAATTCCCTCATAAACCTCTTTTAGATACTCTTTATAAGTTGACCAGTTTACACTGAAATCCCAATTAAAGTTTGTACTTTTTACAGCTTTCACAAAACCTGATAATTCAAAACCCTTTGTCTCAGTAGTAATACCATTCTGCTTACTGCCTTGATAACCTGAAGTTTCTGAATATTTTAAATCAAAAATCTGTGGACCATTCGTATTCTGATAGTAAGTAGCATCAAAACCAAATCTGTTTTTGAACATTCTTGTTTCTAAACCAATCTCTGCTGAGGAGTTAAATGCTGGTTTTAATTGATCGTTAGTCAAAATTTCTCCAACATAGGCCGCATTATATGTAATTCCGTCAATAGTAAATGGATCTCTTAATCGGTAAGTATCAAGGTTACTATAGATGTCCAATGAGCCTCCCACTTTTGCATAAGAAGTTCTTACTTTAAAGAAATCTACATAAGGAATCTTTACAAGTTCGCTGATAACAGTACTTAAACCAACAGATGGATAAAAAAATCTATTGTTTTTTTCCGGCAATCTGGAATCGGTGTCAGATCTTCCTGTGGCATTTAGAAATAAAAATGATTTGTATGATAAATCCAGCGAACCATACCAGCTATTCGTTTTATAATGGCTATTATAACTCGTTGGCTGCATTGGTGTTTGTGTATTACTCAAAGTGTACAAACCAGGTATAATCAAATAATTAGTTGAAGCATAGGAGTTTCTATATTTTTCAGTATTTATATTAGCTCCAAGAGTAGCTTTAATTTCAAAATCACCCATCGTTTTATTATAGTTCAGCATGAAATCAGAATAACTTTTGTATCTGTAATCATATTGCTCTTTGTAATCTCCTTCGGCTTTTTCCCTGTCATATGTAGTCATTGAGTAAGGAAATTTTTCATTTCTAAATAAATTGCTTACCGACATATTAGTTCTTATCAAGGCCGAGAAATCATTGCTAAACTGATGATTTAAACTTATCTGGCCTGAATAATCATTCTTATAATACCCTCTCAGCCATTCGTGAGCCATAAAATTGGGATTATTGTATCTTGTATATTCGAAATTCTTTTGCTGAAGACCTTCTTTTCCCTCTTGCCAATAATCTTTTAAATCTCTGATATCATAATCAGCTCCGCCCCAAATCAGCATATTATAGATATAACTATTTGGTCCGTATTGTACATTTGGATTATTTGGAGAAGTCTGGAAATTAAAATTTGAACTGGCATCCACCCAAGTTTTATCACTCAGACTATATCTTCCGCTCAAATTGAAATTATAAATATCCAGTTTAGTATTTGGATTGATTCCGTCCTGATGAGTATTGGATAATGAAAAGCGGATGTTTCCTTTATCAAAATTTGAAGCTAATGATAAGTTGTTGGTCGACAATAGTCCGTCTTCCATGAAATTATTAAAGTTATTAGCTCCTCTTGCTGTCCACGGCGTTGGAATTAGTTTTCCGTTCGCATCCAGCGGGCTATCATATTGCGTAATTAACTGTCCCTCAAATTTTGGTCCCCATTGATCGTAATCGGCATCATTTATCCCGCCGCCTTTACCATCAACAAAAGCATAATTTCCGTAAGAGCCAGGGCCATATGCATTCTGTGTTTTAGGAACCGCATTAAAACCAGCTTGAATCATCGAATTATGATTGAATTCAACTACATACCCTTTTTTATTGTTTGCTCCTCTTTTGGTGGTGATCTGGATTGCTCCGTTTCCTCCTACAGAGCCATACAATGCAGCAGCATTCGCTCCTTTTAAAACATTGACACTTTCGATGTCATCAGGACTGATATTCCAAGTATCTGTTCCCAATGGCACACCGTCTACAACGATTAGTGGTGCTTTACCCCTTAAATACATTTTTGGACTGCTAAAAAATTCAGGAGAAGCCGCAACAATCAGACCTGAAACTTTTCCCGAAAGAGAGTTCATTATATTAGCATCTCTTCCTTTGGTCAAGTCTCCTTCGACTTCCTGAACAGAATAACTTAATTTTTTCTTTTCTTTTTTTATGCCTAAAGCAGTTACCACCACTTCGTCCAACGTATGAGAATCGGGATTAAGCTTAAATATTCCCGAAGTTTTGTTTGCTGTTTCAAAATTAGCAGTCACATATCCTAAAAATGAAATCTGCAATATTTCATTAGGTTTCAGTAATTCAATTTCAAAATTTCCATTGGAATCTGCATTTACAGCAGTAGTTGTTCCTTTAACCAGTACTGATGCACTAGGCAAAGGCAAACCAAGTTCGTCAATCACTCTTCCTTTGAAAACAGTTGTTTGAGCAACAATTAATGATGTTGAGCACATCATCAATAAAATTATTAAGGTTCTTAAGTTTTTCATTGATTAATTAAATAATTACTATTAGTAAATTTTTTCAGTACAAATTTGAATTTATTTTTACTATTAGTTAACTTTTTGATTTTAAGAAATCCTTAACAAGGTTTTATACTATTGTCAATTTAATGTTATGCAGGAGTTTATCAGATTGCTGTTATCAATGAAATTTTATTGATTGACTGCTAATGCTTGTCTAGCTAAGCAACATATTACAAAATCAATAATTTTTAGTTATTTTCTTAATAAAACAATATAAAGAAGAAAAGAAAGATTCTAATTCGCAATTCCATTCGATTCCATAAACACAAGCTTTTAAAAGCCGGACTTGTCGTCCACGGATTCGAATATATCCCAGTATCTTCATGCAAAAAAAAGCTGTCCTTTTCGGACAGCCTCTGTGTATTTTTTAAAAACATACTTAATTTGTAATTCGTGCCTTTTCCTCTTCTGACACTGACGCTCTTTTTCTTGTTTCTTTAATTTCTTTATTTCCAAAATTGTAGCTAAGGTTGACCTTGAACTGACGGCTTTCATAACCACCATTTCCGCGAATAAATAATTCTCCGTATTGCGTTTCACCCGACCAGTTGCCCGTATATAAAATATCTGAAACGGCAATTCTAACAGACAATCGATTATCAGCTAGTTGTTTTTGCACTGCTAAATCAAGAGATCCCATGCTGATCGTTTGATAAATCTATAACTTAGTGAAGTATTCAAAGTATACCTGTAAGTGTAGGGTATTATTTATAAAAAATACTATGTACTTAAAAGCGTAATGGTATCGCTTAGATTATTATTGGAAATATAATTCAGTACAAAATTTTCTGCTTCTTTTTTATGATCTGGTGAAGTTGAAAATGAATTGAGATAAAAATCTTCGTTTTCATCAGCAATGTGAATAATTTCAGTGAACCCCTTGGTTATTAAAGTACCTTTCAGTTTTAAAACTTTTAGCTGGTTACTATTGTCAATCTCCTTTTTCACCCGCATCCTTATAGTTTTATCCATTGTGTTGATTTTTAGTTAATTAAAATTAATAAAATATTTTAATTAAATCTTAAAGCAGTCTTAATTTTTTAATCTAATACTTATATAATTTAAGGATACAATTTAAAAAGGATGAATATATCGAAATCTAGGCAGAGCAATATGAAGGAACCGAAAATATTCAGACCGTATTTAATCTACAAAAAAATCCCATCTCATTTTGTAACGAGATGGGATTTTAGTTATTAAATAAATAGCTGTCTTTCTGAAAAAAAATATTCCAATAAACTTTTAAAGTCATTTATTCTTTGTAATAAACGGCTGTATTTAATAATTCAGGTTAAAACCAAATCCTATTCCCATATCACTGTCGTAATGTGTCGTAAGTCCAAAATTCCTGCCTGCTATATATTTTAAAGCTCCCATATACTCTTTATCAGTGTTCCACATCAAACTCATTCGAAGCCTCTTAGAAAGCGGTATATCTTTGCGCTCAAACTGAAGACGGAAATTACCATCGGTAAAAACTTCTGCCTGTGCTGTAATAAGCATTGGCAGCGTATAATTAACTCCGGCACTAAATACTGATCTACTGTTTTTAGTACTGCTTTGTCCAAAAACATTTTCTTCGTTCTCTCCTGCCTCCATTTTGCGGTATCTCCAGTCAAATCCGATAAACGGCATCAGCCACTGCATTTTACCAATATATCTCCCTATATGAGTTTCTGTTTCATAACCGTGCATATCGTTATAGCCTAACCGCCATTCAGAACCTATACTCCATCGGGTATTTTGATACATTGCTTCTCCATCATTTCCATTAATCGCAAAATCATTTTCTGCCATAAAATGAAACATCCTATCATCTGCAAACAGTTTTTTCTGTGCTGCTTTAGGCTCTGGAATTTCAGCATTGGATTTCTGGTCTTCATAACTAAAAATTCTTCCCATACCGCTCATCATATGATACAGAATATGACAGTGAAAAAACCAGTCGCCTTCAGCATTCGCATTAAATTCTATTGTATCGGTTTCCATGGGCATAATATCGACGACATTTTTTAGCGGTGCATAATCACCCTGACCGTTGAGCAGACGGAAATCATGCCCGTGCAGGTGCATGGGATGGCGCATCATGGAACCGTTGTACAATACTATACGAACGTTTTCTCCTTTTTTGATTAGGATTTTATCCGTTTCAGATACCACTTTATTATCCAGACTCCACACATAACGATTCATATTTCCACTGAGTTCAAACCGAAGTTCCTTTACTGGTGCATTCTGGGGAAGAGTTGTTTTTACCGTTGATTTAAGCATGCTGTAATTTAAGGTTACAATATCTGATAATGCATTACTGTTATACTGTGCTGCAGTATCTTCTGTGTGGTTCTTGTGAGAAGAATTTTCTTTTTTTAAAGCTTCACCGGTTATTTCAGGATACATTACGACGTTCATATCCATTTGATTCAAAGACATACTCATGCCCATATCGTCCAGATCACCATTAAATTTCATCATGCTGTTCATCATCTTCATCCCTTCAAAATACTTCAATTTAGGAAGCGGTTCTGTGAGCTGCTTGATACCGGAGCCAATGTACAAAGACGCTGATTTAGTCCTGTCTTCTGGCGTAGCTAAGAACTCATAAGCTGTTTGGTCTTCTGGAATATCAATAACAAGATCATAGGTTTCGGACACGGCAATAAGCAGACGATCTACAGCTACAGGTTCTACATCATTACCGTCATTAGCAACTACAGTAATTTTTCCGCCTGCATAGGTAAGCCAGAAATTACTTGAAGCTCCGCCATTGGAAACCCTTAAACGCACTTTATCTCCAGCTTTGAACTGAGAGAGCTGCCTTTCATTCTCCCCATTGATTAAAAAACGATCATAGTAAACATCACTTACGTCCATAGCGTTCATACGTTTCCATTCGTTAATCACTTTAGTAGAAAAGTGTCTCTGCTTTATGGCTTCACCATAACTTTGGGTTGAGCCTTTTTTTATAGCAAACCAATCGCTGGCATTATGCAGCAACCTGTGGATATTTTCGGGTTTCATATCGGTCCATTCGCTTAAAATAACAGGAACCGCTGGCAGATCATCTATTCCTTTTCTGAAATGAGGATCGTCAGCTTTTTTATTGATTATAAAAGATCCATACATTCCGATTTGCTCCTGAAGCCCGCTGTGACTGTGATACCAATGCGTACCATGCTGAATAATGGGAAAGGTATATTTATAAACCGTGTGTGGCTTTATAGGCATTTGAGTCAAATATGGAACTCCGTCTTCTTTGTTGGGCAAAAACAGACCGTGCCAATGGAGCGATGTTTCCTCCTCCATCTCATTATGCACATAAATCTCGGCAATATCGCCTTCTGTGAATGTAAGTGTAGGCATCGGTATCTGTCCGTTTACTGCAATAGCTTTTTTTGGTCTGTCCGTAAAGCTGACAAGAGTATCCCTGACATACAAATCGTAACGAACCACCTGCTGAGCGCTTGCCGTTACGGCAAAAAGAAACAGTATATAGATTGATTTCATTTTTGGATATTGAATTATTTAATGATCTCTACCGTTTTACCGCAGGTTAACATCTGAGATCCATAGTAAGGATTTTTTACAGCACTTTCTTTACTCAGCCAATTAGCATCTGCCATAGGACAATATTGATAATAAACTGGATCTGCAATTTTGATATTTTTAATCAGTTCATAAAATGTTTTAAATAATTCTTTAAAAATTTCTCTTTGTTTTTCTATATTATTTGTCTTTGTAATCGCACTAGACTGAGTAATTAACGATGCATTTATCTTCATCCATATTTTTTGCTCCTGTGCTGATAAAGACTCTGTTTTTACCGAAGAAATAAGTATCAGTAATGCTTTTGCGCCAGCAGAAACCGTTGTGCTGTTAGACTGTATAAAAGCATCCTTAAGGGTAAAATAAGCATCATAAACTTCTTGCAATGGGTTCAATACTGTTTCATTGTGAGTATTATGAGCAGTAGTGTCTATTTCAGATTTAGGTTCTGTTTTTTTTGCGTCTCGGGTGTACTTACAGCAGTCGGAAAGTTTGGCATAGGCCGATGCTGGTGCCAAAAAACTGCTGCTGTCATATCCTGCCAAAGCAATACGTTTTAAAATCTGATCGGTATTAGTCTTCTTTGAATCGTAAGTAATGGAAGCTATTTTAGTATTTTTATCCCAATCGACAGCCACAATATTTTTTTGATTCCCTGCCTGCTCAATATTGTTTTTGCACATGCCGCAGCTGCCGTATATTTGGATATTTGCTTTAATAGGATTTTTAATTTGAGTACTGCCTATGGCTGACAGCAATAGAAGCATTGCTATCATTATATTTTTAAATGAATACATTGTGTGTGTTTTAAAGTGAATAACTTATGATTTGATCAAATGAACTTTTTGCAAAGCATTAATCAAATTGTAAAAAAGAGTCTGGAATAGATAGTTTTGAGCGTTAATATGCTCTGAAATTGACAGACCAATGGCTGTCAGTTTTTTTTTTAGCTTATTTTAGGGATAAGCCAAAGCGATCCATAACCTGCAGAAAGAAATGTTGTGAAATTAGGAAATCTTTGCGGTACGATAGCATTTTCTAAAGCAACAGCATCAATATTTACTTCATTAAAGAAGAAGGATACCGAACAAAAAGAAGGACAGACACACTTGGAATGACTGCATTTTCCGCCGCAGTTATGATTGTTTTTTTTCGAATGGGAAGAACTGCTGCAAGAATGTTCTTTGGTATTTTTTGAGGATATTTCTTTATGCGGAGTATCTTTTAAAGATTCACTTTTACAGGCCATAACTGTGCTAGGTACCAAAAGGAAACCCAAAACAAATACTAGCAAAAGGAATATCTTTTTCATTAATTATTAGTGTATTACAAAATTATAAAATTTGAATTTATCTTTGAGCAAAACCTTTTAAACATTAATGTTTTTTTAGCAAAAAAGACAAATACGGCTCCTGTTTAAGAATACCGTATTTATCAGACAAACTAACTCAATTTAATTCAACTTTTATAAACTTGCTTTTACTTCACCGCAAGTCAGCATATTTTTAGGATAGTAAGGATTTTTGATTTCTTTGCTGTCGCTTGTCCAGACTGCTCCCGTCATTGGGCATACCTGAAGATATAATGCAGTATCTTCGGCCTTAAATTTTGGAGCTAAGTCCCAGAATTTAACTGAAAGTTCCTGAACAATTTTTCTTTGTTTATTGATGTTTTTAGTTGCTGTTACTTCAGTGGCCAGATCAATAATTTCTCTTCTTTTTGCAGTAGCCTCATTCATTTGTTCAAGCCTTAACTTTTTAAATTTGAAGTTTTTTAATGAAGTCTTTAATGCCTCAGCATTTTTGACAGCAGCAAGACTATCTGAAATTATAAGGCTGTTTTTTAAGGCCAGATAATTTTTTGTGATTTCCTTTTTTTGCGCTTCCCGTTTCTCTACCTGATCTGGAGTCACTTCATCTTTTGACTTCAATTGGGCGTGTCCCAAAGTACTTAAGCTCATGAATGCTATAACTAGTATTCTTTTCATATATCAGTTTTATTTAGTTTTGAAATAATTTTGTCAATATCGATTAAAATACTTTCGAAATGTTCTTTGTTTAATCCTGTTGCTCCACTCATCAGCTTTGTAATATCTGCTCTTAATTTTAAAAGATGCTGTTTACCATATAACCTCACATCACTGCGCTGCGCGGCATTCAAAGCCTTGCCAGGTTCTGTCTCTTTAGGTAATAACAGCATGCCTAATTTATCAATATAGCTGCGTTGCAAAGATCTTCTGTAATAATCCTGTTTTGTGTCACCAGTAAATTTTACCCATACTGTCTGCTGTAAATCGTTTAAAAACTCAGGAACGGTATATGCTCCTTCAAACTGCATCGATTTAAGGTTGATATTGTAAAGTATCCCTGAACTTAGCAGTATGTTTAACACCTGATTCTGCTGATCTGAAATCTGATCCTCAGTTTTTAAAGAAATAAGCTGATCAATATTCTGCGGATACATCCAAAGAGGGGCTACAAACAATTGTCTGCCTACATAATCGATAGCTGCTTTCACTTTTTCTTTTGGCACTGGCTGGATTACGACACCTTTTTCGTCAACACTTCTTTTAGTGACATAGTTATTACCAATATATTTCAGCACATGATACAAGTACCTTGAATATTGTGTTACAACCGCTTTGTGCATATCTTCTAAATTGTTATAAGCATCGTTTGGTTCGTAAGTCCATTCTACAAGATTTGGTACAACACGTTTCAGATTTTTAATTCCGTAATCGCTCGCAAGTACTGCGTCATCACCTAGATCCTCTGACTGACTGCGCGGATCTTCTTCTTTTCCTTCGCCTCCAAACCATAATTTAGGATTAGCAGTTAAACTGTCTGTTGTTAATTTGGCAAGAATATTTTCTTCTTCAAACTCATCTTTAGCGTTTGGAAAATAGCTGTACCCCCATTTAACTGCCCATTTATCGTACATCCCGATACGTGGATAAATACCCTCTGGACCAATATTATCTTCCGGCTGAGCCACATAGTTAAAGCGGGCATAATCCATGATAGAAACGGTATGACCATTTGCTTCAACCCATTTTTTATCCCTTAATTTTTCAACAGGAGTTGCGCTGCTGGCTCCCATGTTGTGGCGTAAACCAATTGTATGCCCAATTTCATGAGAAGAAACAAAACGGATTAACTGTCCCATTAACTCATCATCCAAATGCATTTTTCTGGCTTTTGGATCCAAAGGCCCTACCTGAATCATATACCATCTTTGCACTAATTTCATCACATTATGATACCATCCTACGTGGCTCTCCATGATTTCCCCGCTTCTTGGATCACTAATTCTCGGACCGTAAGCATTTGGTGTTTCAGAGGCAAGATATCTTACTACCGAATACCTAGCGTCTTCCAGACTCATTGTTTTATCATCTTCCGGCCATTCTTTACCAACAATAGCATTTTTAAAACCTGCAGCCTCAAAAGCTTTCTGCCAGTCGTTGATACCTGCAATTAGATAAGGTCTCCATTTTTTTGGCGTCGCTGGGTCAATATAGTAAACAATTTGCTTTTTAGGTTCAACCAGTTCGCCTCTTAAGTATTTTTTGATGTCTTTATCTTTTGGTTCCAAACGGTAACGCTGAATAATGAATTTTTTTTCAGCCCGCTGCTTGTCATCATCAAACAAAACATACTTATTTGCAAAATAACCAACTCTTTCATCTTCAAAACGTTTTCGCATCGGCGTTTTTGGAAGTAATACAATAGAGACATTTAATCGCAGCGTTATGCTTCCGCTGTTAGATGAAGTACTTGTATATGTCTTGGTGGTCTTTACTTCAATATTAATCGGATAGCTGTCAATGGTTTCGATAAAAGTTTTATCATCAGCAAGCGTGGTTAGCTTTTTCTCTGTTTTTTCCTGGCTTGGCAAAGAAAACATCGGGTTATCTTTCTTGAAAACATCTGTTACATCAATAACAGCATTTCCGGTAGCAGGATTAATTGTTTTTATTGGAAAAGCGGCAACAATTGGATTTTCGTTACTGCCGGCTAATGCTTTTGCCAGCATCGAATCGGGATTGCGGACATCCTGTTTGTATTGCAATGATCTTAAGAAAACAGTATTATTAGCTCCTTTTTCAAAGTAAATAGTCTGCTCGTTGGCTTTTTCACCGCCAAAAAAACCCATGCCTTCAGGAGTAGAAAGATATCTGGTCACTACCAGCATATATCTGTTGTACAAACTATCCGGAATTTGAAAGTAAAATTTATTAACGACCTGATTAACAGTAAAAAGGCCTATTTTGGTTTTAGCACCTTCTTTAATTATCTTATCATAGGCCTGTAAACCTTTCTGCTGGTTACTGATACTGTCTTCTTTTTTTTCTTGTGCCTGAGCAAAACCATGCTGGAGCAAAGCTGCCAGCATGATTGTTAATATAAATAATTTCTTCATTAGAATTAAAATGGAAGTTTTTCGTCAGTATTTAATGTAAGCTTTGGATTTTTTGTTAAAGCTGACAAAGGAAACGGAACAATGTATAATTTGGAATTAGGCTGTAAAGTATACGTTTTTTGCGGAACGGTCTTGTTAACGATTGGAAATACTCTTGTAATCGTTTTTGCGTATTCCGTTTCAGTGTTTAATCTTTTAAGATCAAAAAAACGATTAAAGCCTAACAGTAATTCTTTTCTGCGTTCGTTTATAACAAGTTCCATTGTTTCTTTTCTGGTGGCTGGAACAGATAAATTTACAGTACCTGATAAAATACGTTTTGCTCTTAGTTTATTTAAAATATCAACAGCTTCCGTAAATTTATTTTCTCTGGCATAACATTCGGCCAGCATTAAATAAACTTCAGTTGTTTTCATTCCAACAGTAGGGTAAAAAAACTTCGTATATACAGTTGCCCAATATGCTGTATTTGATCCCAGATCAAGATTTGTTGTGCTGGTAGTATTGAAAAACAAATTAAAACGGGCATCATTAATACCAAATAAAGTACGAAGCTCCGGGCTTATGATATACTGATAGGCAAAATTCATTTCATTATAACCCGTCATGTACATGTAGCTGAGTACTTCTATATTATTTGCTGCTGGTACGGCAACTACATTTGGTCCTCCCTGCTTGTTATAAGCTACCATATCAAATATTTGATTATTATAACTTAATGATTTTTCTGCAGCTGCTTGGGCACTGGCGATTTCACGTTTAAATAAATGAACCTTGGCCTTAAATGCATAAGCAAATGCCAATGAAGGATGGTAAACATCAGCTGGTTTTTCCTGAAGATACGGCAGTGCATCTTCTATATCCTTTTGAATAAAATCGTAAACCTGAGCTACAGTAGATTTTGATGGCTGTGCTTCTAAATCAAATTTGTCCATGATACAGATACCGCCGTCAGTAGCCGCAGTCTGCGGGTCATAACCTTTTGCATAGTGGTTTACTAATAAAAAGTGATCGTATGCTCTATAGATTTTGGCTTCTGCTTTTGCTAATTGTTTTGTACTTTCATCTCCTTTGCTATTATCAACTAATGAAATAATAGTATTCCATCTGTTTATATAAGTGTAAGCCTGATTATAAAAGCTGGAACCAGTCATTAAAGAAACTCTGTCGGTAGTTTCATCAAAAGTAAAATTGATAATATCGATGTTTGGCGTTTTACCTATTACATTTGATTCTTTCATCCATTGATCGTCTACCAGATACTGAAAGTTATTGATTGGATAGCCTCTGCCCGGCAGAGATACCATTTCATAGAATTGCGAGGCTGTCTCAACAACTAAAGCCCCTTTAGGCGTAACATCAGTGTAATCTTCGCAGGATGTAATAGTTAACATCATCAGCGATAGTATTATTATATATTTATGTTTCATTTTTTTAAAGTGTTAGATTAAACCCAAATAAATAAGTTTTAGGCAATGGTAAGTTGCGTGTTCCTGAGTTAACTGAATAGACTTCAGGATCAATACGGTTTCCAGCAGCGCTCCAATACCATATATTGTTTACCTGGAAAGTGAATTTTGCTGATTCCATTTTGATTTTATTTGCGAAAGATTTTGGCAGGCTGTAACCTAATGAAATATTTCTAAGTTTGATATAATCTCCATCTACAACATTTACATCAGAATTTCTCCATTGGCTGCTGATTGTTCCAGCATAACTTCTCACGTTTTCTGCTAAATCTACATATAAACGTGTATTGCCGTTTGGCTGTGCATCTGTGTAACGATCTGTAATACCTGAAAGATTTACAGCATCAGTACTCATGTCGATAGTTTCTTTTCGCATTACGTTACCTCCTGAGAAAATAAACATCATATTTAAATCGAATTGTCTATAGGTGAATCGCTGTGACAGGGAACCTGTATAAGTTGGTGTTAAACTTCCCATTTTTACAAGCGCATTCGGATTGGTAACAGTTTTTATACTCGTTGACACAGGGTTTCCATTGGCATCAAAAGTGATTGATGGATTTCCGTTTTCATCCAGAACATAAGGATATCCATTAACTGTACCTCCGTATTTATAAGCATACAGCGTATTGTATATATCCCCTTGGAAAAAGTAATTCGATGGTGCGCTAACATAAACTGATGACGAAGATTGTGCTCTGGTAACTTTATCAACAGTTGTATTGTTGAAACCAAAAACTACATTAGAATTAATACGGAAATTACCATTATTAAACCATTCAGAACCAACACTAAATTCAACTCCTCTGTTCAGTAAAGCTCCTGCATTGATTCTTCTGCTTGTTGCTCCAACAGTAGGATCTAAATCGGTTGTTGCCAATAAATCACTGCTGTATTTACGATATACATCAATACTTCCTGTTAGTTTATGCCTTAATACAGTATAATCTAAACCTAAGTTAGTGGTTTGTGTTTTTTCCCATCTCAGCATTGGGTTAGGCTGAGCTGTAATGTTTATATATTGTAAAGACTGGTATAAGTTGTCATTTTTTCTTGTAGCAGTTACATACGGTGTTGTACTTTGATCGATATTTCCGCTAACACCATAAGTCGCTCTAAGCTTAAGCATATCTACCCATTTTACCTCTTTCATGAAGTCCTCATTGCTAATATTCCATCCTAAACCTACAGACCACAATGGACGGTTTTTATATTTAGAATCTACTCCAAATAAATCAGCACGATCCACACGGTAACTTCCTGTTACGTTATATTTTGATAAATATGTATAACCTGCTGTACTAAAAACAGAAAAATAACGATGTAAAACTTCTGTCTGTGTTCTTGATAAAGCTGCTAAAGTTGCGCTATTTCCATAAATATAACTAGAAACACCTGTCTGACTAAGTGAAAGGTTATTTAATGTAGCAGAAGTAAGTGTAACTGGGTCATAACCGTATCGTATCTGTTCAATAGTTCTGGGAACAAAAGTTTCACGCATTTCAAAACCTGCTAAAGCATTAACAGAGTGTTTCCCTTCACTAAAATCCTGATTAAAATCTAACTGGTTTCTAAAAGAATAATTACTCGCCTGACTGCTCAATTGTTTGTAACGTCCTCCTGTAGAAAAACCATCAACATACGTGTAGGCGTTTGTAGCTGCATTATATCCTGTTAGAGTATTAATAGCGAAACGCATTTTATAAGAATCTACAGCGTTATACTGTTCATTGTCGTTTTTTCTTAATTCGTACTGAAATTGTGTATTATAGCTTAAGCCTTTCCATATTTTAGCACGAATATTTGCAAAAGTTCTCAAACTTAATGAGTTTTCTTGTGTAATACCTTCCTGTAGAGAATTCAACACATTAAATCTTACTGATTTAAAACCGCTTAAACTATTTATTTTTGCGGCCATAGCAGGGTTAATAACACTGCTGCCTGTAAAACCATCTTTAATACCTACAAAAGATGACATCACTAAATCTCCATTATCATCAGTGATGCGCTCGTATCTTTTTTGGATATCATAATTTCTAAAATCAGAATCAGTAACATCTTCATTCGTATAAGTTGAGTTTAATCCAAAAGTGGCATTTAACCAGTTGTTTACCTGAAAACTGCTTTTTGCATAAAGATTAAATGCACGGCTGTTATTGAATTTGATTCGATTGTCTGCTGCGTCATAATTCAATGACACATACGTATTCTGCTTACTTGTGCTCCCTGAAAATGCTACATTGTAACGCTGTCTGAATTCATTTTGCCATACATTATCACTATAATCTTTTATATAATCGTTCTTTCTCCATTGGGCGATAGTGGTATCGTAATCTGCACTGCTGATTTTTTTATCTTCCAAATCTCTGTTGAGCTGGTATAAAGGGCTATAATACTTCGGGCTGGTGCTTCCAATATCACCATAACTGCTGAACATACTGGTTGTATTGGCAAATCTCGCTCGCTCTCTATTATACACAGCCTGTTCAAAATCAATCAGCTCACTGGTTGAAACATAATTCATATCGTTAAGGTTTGGTTTGGTACCAACAAAGAAATCAGAATTTACACTCACTTTTAGCTTACCATTTCCTTTCTTGGTAGTCAAAACAATAATACCATTCGCTGCTCTTGAACCATAAATAGATCCGGCTGCGGCATCTTTAAGAACGTTTACGCTTTCAATATCATAAGGATTAATCTCGTCAAGAGTCAATTCTGTTGGGAGACCATCTATAACCAAAAGCGGGCTATACCCAACTTCTAAAGAAGAATAGGTGCCAATACCTCTTAATATAGGCGTATCAGCCGATGCTCCTGTTGGATTTTTCTGGAACATCAAACCTGCCACACGTCCTTCAATAGCAGTTGCAAGATTGGAATTAATATTTTCATTTAAAGTTTTTTCATCAACCTGAGCAAATGCCCCTGTAGAATGGCTTTTGGTGAGCGTTTGAAAACCTGTAACTACCACTTCTTTCATGGCAGATATTTTATCTTCAACAATAAGTGTCAATTCTACACGCCCATTAATAGAAAAAGATTTTTTTTCAATAGTCAGCCCAGAACATTCAATGATACCATCTGATGATACATTATCAAAAGAAAAGCTCCCATCATAATCGGTTATAGTACGCTTGTTTGTCCCTGCAACATAAACATTTACTCCCGGAAAAGTCTCATTTTTGCTATTTAGTACTTTTCCGCGTATGTTTATTATTCCGTTTCCCCGATTCTCTTCTTTTAAATCAGTCACCACTATCGTTTGATTGGTAATTGTATACTTCAAACTTTGATTACTGAAAATTAAATTTAAAGCATCTCTTAAATTAGAATTTTTGACGTTGATTGTTACAGGATTTGAATTTTTTAGTAAATTCTGATTGTAAAAAACTTCGTAATTGGCCTGTTTTGCAGTTTCTTTGAGAACTGTTTCAAGCGGCGCATCTTTAAAATTAACGGTAACCTTTTGTGCCTTAGCTGTATGACTGCATATTAGCATAAGCAGTGCACAAAGTACCCATACATGATTAGAAAAATTAAGACAGGGAATCTTTTTCCCGAATTTTTTGTAAGGCTTTTTCGTTTGTAAATTAAATTTCATACATTTACGATTAGTTATAGTTAAACAATTAGTAGACAACTTATACTGGCTATAAACTTTTTAACAACCAGAAGCATCGCAACTGCTTCTGGTTTTTTAATTTATAGTCTCAATATAATCGAGTAAATTTAAAATCAGGGGTAAACAATAATCGTTTTTCCTTCAACCTTAAATTTTATATTACTAAGCTCAAGTACTTTTAATACCTCAGACAGATTTTTATTCATAAATGTGCCTCCGTTAAACCTGACATCCGAGACATCTCCGCGGTACTCTACTTTTATTCCGTACCAGCGCTCCAATTGTTTCATTACAGTTTTTAGATCGGCGTTATCAAATTTAAAACGGCCATTTTTCCAGGCAATAGCGGCTTCGGTATCAACTTTCCGAATAGCTATCTTATTAAAATTATCAGATACATTAGACTGTTCCCCTGGTTTTAAAACTGCTTTTTGATTTTTATAAGCAACAGCAACACTTCCTTCCAATAAAGTAGTTTTTGTAACCGCTTCATTATTATAAGCATGTACGTTAAAATGAGTTCCAAGTACTTCTATAGACTGATTACCGGATTTCACGATAAAAGGTTTGTTTTTATTTTTGGCTACTTCAAAATATGCCTCTCCTTCTAACTCTACTATCCTTTTATCTCCATTAAACTGAGTTGGATACTTAATAGATGAAACCGTATTTAAGTATACTTTCGTTCCGTCTGCCAGAATAATATTGTATTGCCCTCCTGTTGGTGTTGAAAGTGTATTAAATGAATTAACATCATTTTTTGAAGTATCAGCATCAGGGTTTATAATATAAGTGATCACTCCATCGGCATTCATTTTAATTGTAACTTCCTGTTCTTCTCCTTCGCTGGCAATAGTATCTTTTGCTGAAATGTCAGCCAGAATAATCTGCTTTCCGTTTGAAAGGGTCAAAATCCCTCTATTACCTCCTGGAGCAATTTCTTTCTGTTTTACAGCAACCTGAATAACCTCCTGTTTAGATTTTGTGAAATAAAATATGCCTGTACCCAATAATAAGGCAATTGATGCAGCAACAGCGGCACGCGGCCATAGGCTGATTACTTTTCTTTCCTGATGAAGCGGTAATTTAGATTTCAAATATTCGTAACTGCTTTCTATTTCATTTTCACTAAGCTGTAAATCGCTATTTAAAGCTTTATTTAAATACCACGCATCTAGTTTATCTCTATCCTCGTTAGATAAAGTGCCATTTTGGTATTTTTGCAGCAATGCTAAGATTTCAGTTTTATCCATAATTACAACACGAAATTTTGTCTCCGTTTTAAGTAAGACAGTTAGAAATAACATTTGTCATAGGCAATATTAAAAAAACTTTGTAAAATTGTTAACAAATATCAATTTTCATTGTTTTTAATTAGGCAAATAAGGGTAATGTGAGTAATTTTCGTCAGATATGACAACAAAAAGAAAAAAGTAACAATGCGTTAATTACCAAACGAATACACCCAATAGAGACTTGAGTTTATGTCTCAGTATTTTAAGCGAATTATAAACTTGCTGTTTAGCAGTTTTATCAGTAATATTTAATTTAACTGCAATTTCTTCGTATGAAAGTTCTTCTACCTTTCTTAAAAGGAAAACTTCACGCATTTTTTCAGGAAGCAGAGTGATTTCTTTTTCGATAATAGCTTCTAATTCTTCTTCTCTAAGTTTAGAATCTGCCAAAACATAATCATTTTCAATAAAGTTTAAAATCGAATCAGCATAACGTGAAACTACTTTTTCATGGGCAATATGATTCAGAATTCTATTTTTTACTGCTTTGTATAAATAAGAAGAAAGAGAACCGGTAAGTATTATTTCATTTCTTTTGTTCCAAATGGCTAAAAAAACATCTTGAACAACATCATTTGCTTCATCCCTGCTGCCAAGCATTTTGTAAGCATGATTGACTAAGATTTTAGAATATCTTTCAAAAATTTCGGTATACGCCAATTGATCATCTTCCTTAAGAAGATTTAATAAAATTTGATCAGCATATTTATGATAAGCAGACATTAACTAAAGGGTGTGAAGATCCAAAAGCAATATTAAACATTTTTTATTTTAAAAACTAAAAAGATGATTTAGTTAGAAAAAATGTACCAATCTGGAGGTTTTCTCACTTACTTTATTAATGTCAATATTTTATATATAGTATTTAAAATCACTAAATTAAAAAAATAGCAGTTTTGTAATTTTGTGCTTTTATATTTTTGTTTGGTTAATTTATTTTAAATACTACCGGTTTTATAGGACAAAGATTAATTTAAAAAATTAACTCAAAAAATTCAATTGTTTTTTTACGAAAAAAATAAATTAATTGAGCCATTTTAATAATTACAAAAAAATACGGCTATAAAATAATAATCGAATTTTACACGTTAGATTAGAATTCTGCACACTTCAAAAAAGTAAAAAAGCTGAAAAAAATGCTTTTTATACCTCATTCATAAAAAAATCCCATCGCATTTTATAATGAAATAGGATTTTGAATTCTAATTATTTTTAAATTCAGTACAATTTAAAACTCACATTAATATTTAATTTCATGACTATCCGCAAAGCATACTAAATGTTTTTTTGCCACTGATTACACAGACTCTCACAGATTTCACATGCATTTTTTAGGAATCTGTGTTAATCTTTATAATATGTGGCCAATTTTATCGATTTGGTATTAGTCACGGATAGTCATATTAAATTTTTCATACTTTTTAAATTTATAAAATCATTATTCTATAATTTACCCATTTTTGCCATTATAAAAAGAATAATAATGGGAATAGCTAATATAACGACGTTAAAAGTATGCTCATGCAATAACTCAGGATTTCTCAAAATCGTTATCAAATAACCGCCTACTGCGCCGCCAAAATGTGCTGTGTGTCCAATATTGTCATTTTTGGCTTTCATACCATAAATAGAAGAAAGTAAATAAATAAATCCATAAATAAATCCAGGAATAAATCCAAAAATTTCTAAGCGTGAATCAAGCAAAATTGAACTAAAAATAATTCCCGTTACAGCTCCAGATGCGCCTACCGCTCTATAATTATAGTCATCTTTATGAAACGACATAGTTAGTAAACTCCCAAAAATTAAACTCCCAAAATAAACCAAAACAAATGAGAAATTCCCCAAGTAATTTGTAACAACTGGTGCAAAAAAATAAAGAGTCACCATATTGAAAAATAAGTGTGCAACATCAGCATGTAGAAATCCGGATGAAATCATTCTGATTTGTTCTCCTGCACGAATGCTTCCGACATGAAATTCATATTTTCGAAAAAATGAAAAATCATTAAATCCTTTATAACTGATTAATACATTTGCAACAATAATTGCAATTAAAATGATATTCATAATATTGATACGTTTTTAAAATTTTACCGTAAAGCTAACTATTATTTAATTTACAAATACTACTGTCAGCAATGAATTAAAGGTAATTTCTTATTTTTTTCAAAAGATTAACATCCTGTTATTATTAAATGCTTAAATAAACCTTAAAGAACATTTAAACGCAGATTAATACGCTATATTTGGTCAAACTATAAGAATGAAATACCTTGTTTATCTGATTGTTTACCCTTTTTTATGGTGTATTTCAATGCTCCCTTTTCCGCTATTGTATCTTTTTTCAGATTATGTTTATATAATCCTCTACCGTATTATTGGTTACAGAAAAAAAACTGTACGGACAAATCTGGCATTGGCTTTACCTCATTTATCAAATAAAGAACGGTTAATTATTGAAAAGAAATTTTATCATCATTTATGTGATATGTTTCTGGAAATGATAAAAACAATGAATATTTCTAAAGAAGAAATCTGCAGGAGATATGTTTTTAAAAATTTTGAAATCTATGCCGATTTAGAGAAAAAAGGAAAAAGCATTGCCATAATGTGCGCTCATTATGCAAGTTATGAATGGGTTATTTCTATGAATTATTATACAGAATTTCAAAGTTTTGGCATTTATAAGCAGATAAAAAATCCGTATTTTGATAAATTGATTCATTCTATCCGATCTAAGTTTAATGCACACCTGATAACGACAAAAGAAACAATATCCACTATCGAAAATAACTGCAAAAACAAAACTTTGTCAGTTTATGGATTTGCAAGTGATCAGTCACCAAAAGAAAGCTGCGCTTATCATTGGACAAAATTCATGGGAATTGAGGTTCCTGTACATACTGGAGCAGAAATGCTGGCAAAAAAGTATGATATGAATGTTGTTTTTCTTAAAACAAAAAAAATAAAACGTGGTTATTACGAAGCAGTTATGGAAGTTCTTTCTGAAAATTCTAAAGAAGTTCCAAACTATGAAATTACAGACCAGTTTATCAAATTGGTTGAACAGCAGATTTATGAAACTCCAGAATACTATTTATGGACTCATAAAAGATGGAAGCATAAAAGATAGAGTTTCAATATATAGATTGACTCGTACAAGGAATTCTGAATTCCGAAGAATATAAAGAAAAATAATATTTATTTATATTTGCATAAACTTTTACTACATGCAATACTTCATATATCTACTAGCCTATCCCTTAATTTGGTGTATATCGATGCTTCCTTTTAGATTACTATATTTATTTTCTGATATTGTTTATTTCTTCGTTTATAAAATTATTGGATACCGCAGAAAAACGGTTCGCGAAAATCTAGCTTTGGCACTTCCTAAATTAACAGATGAAGAACGTTTAGTTATCGAGAAAAAATTCTATCACCATATGTGCGACATGTTTCTGGAAATGATAAAAACAATGAATATTTCTAAAGAAGAAATATGTAAGAGATTTGTTTTCAAAAACATTGATATGTATAAAGAGTTAGAGAAACAGGGAAAAAGCGTCGCTATTATATGTTCTCATTATGCTAGTTATGAATGGATTATATCGATGAACTATTACTCAAGCTTTGCCGGATATGGTATTTATAAACAGATAAAAAATCCATATTTTGATAAACTAGTACATAAAATTCGTTCTAGATTCAATGCCAAATTAATTACTACAAAGCAGACAGTACCAACAATAATAAATAACAATAAAAACAATATTCTGTCTTTGTATGGTTTTGCGAGTGATCAATCTCCTAAGGCAAAAGGTGCACTGCATTGGTCTAAATTTATGGGAATTGAAGTCCCAGTGCATGTTGGCGCTGAAATGCTTTCCAAAAGATACAATATGAATTTGCTGTATCTAAATACTAAAAAAATAAAACGCGGTTATTATGAAGCCACTCTCGAGCTTCTTTCTGATAATCCAAAAGAGATTCCAAATTTTGCCCTTACCGACCAATATTTAGAGCTTTTGGAAAAACAAATTTATGAAGCTCCTGAATATTATTTGTGGACACACAAAAGATGGAAATACAGAAAATAAGACTTCGAATTTTAAAAATAAAAAAATCACTTAATCTAGGCAGACTGTCTAGATTAAGTGATTTTTTTATTAGAAAATATTAATTTTTAGCTGCTAAAAAGAAAACCAATTCTGTACTAATATATCTTCTAATGTCTGCGCATTTTTATGAATAAATTCGTTATTTACTTTATCATATTCGTAATCTAATGACCAGTTTTTGTGCTCTTGAGCTAATAATTTTATACTGTTGCAGACATATTCAATTTCTTCTGTTGCTGTAGTTGGATGTATTGACATTCTGATCCATCCTGGTTTTCGAATCAAATCTCCCAGACTAATTTCATCAACCAGTTTATTGGAAGCTTCCTGATCCACATGCAGCAAGAAATGCCCGTAAGTACCCGCACAGCTGCAGCCACCGCGGGTCTGAATTCCAAATTTATCATTTAATAATTTTACTCCCAGATTAAAATGCAGATCTTCTATAAAAAATGAAATCACTCCTAAACGGTCGTGATGCTGTCCTGCGAGTATTTTTATATTTGGAACACTTCCCAGTGCATCAAAAACATATTCTACGATTTCGTGTTCGCGTTTAAGAATATTTTCAGCTCCCATCTGCTCTTTCAGCTGAATTGCTAAAGCTGTTTTAATTACCTGCAGAAAACCTGGAGTTCCGCCATCTTCCCTATCTTCGATATTATCCAGATATTTATGCTCGCCCCAAGGATTTGTCCAGGAAACAGTTCCTCCGCCTGGGCAGTCTGGCACCATATTGTGATACAGTTTTTTATTGAAAACCAAAACTCCTGAAGTTCCAGGGCCTCCTAAAAATTTATGCGGAGAAAAGAAAACAGCATCCAGATAGGATTCTGGATCTTCGGGATGCATATCTATTTTTACATAAGGACCGGAACAGGCAAAATCCACAAAACAAACGCCATTGTGTTCATGCATCAATTTTGCTGCTTCATGATATGGTGTTTTAATTCCTGTCACATTGGAACAGGAAGTTATTGAAGCAATTTTATATGCTCTGTCTTTGTGTTTTTCTAATAATGCAGTAAGATTCGAAAGACTGAAAAGGCCTTCTTCACACGATGGAATCACTTCCACATCAGCAATGGTCTCCAGCCATGAAGTCTGATTGGAATGATGCTCCATGTGCGAAATAAATACAATCGGTTTTTTTTCAGCCGGAATAGTGAAATACTCAGTCAGATTTTCTGGCACTTTCAGTCCCAATATCCGCTGAAATTTATTTACAACACCTGTCATTCCGGTTCCATCAGTTATCAAAACATCTTCAGAACTGGCATTTACATGATCCTTAATAATATTTCGGGCATGATGGTATGATTTGGTCATTGCTGTTCCGGAAACAGTCGTTTCTGTATGGGTATTGGCCACAAATGGTCCAAATTCATTCATCAGTTTTTCTTCAATGGGGCGATACAAACGGCCGCTAGCTGTCCAGTCAGTATATACAATTTTTTGTTTACCATAAGGAGATTCAAACTCTTGTTCAATTCCGATAATATTGTCTCTGAATTGTTTAAAATACTGTTCTAATAATGTAATTTTTGGGGGTACAGACATTGGGTTTAAATTTGATTTCAAATATATAGTTTTTTGCAATATTTGAAATTTCATTTTTACATTTTTGTGATTTTTATCACACAAAATGATAATTATTACAATATTATTCTTTTAAGTCTCTAACTTTTTGAGAAATATCCATACAAATAGGCTTTTAGACAAAATATCTATTTAACCTATTTGATCTATAGATTATAAAAAAAGGATGGATTTTTAAATTTAAAATTCAGCCGCAAATGATAGCAAAGTAGTTTTATGAATCATTTTTGTAGGGGTTGTCTACCTATACTTTTATTTTAATAGTGGAAAAACAAGTCTCAAACTTTTTTTATTTTCTGTAAAAAAATATATTTGCAAACTCAAAACCGGGATGTAGCGCAGCCTGGCAGCGTACTAGCATGGGGTGCTAGGGGTCGCTGGTTCGAATCCAGTCATCCCGACAATACATAAAAAAACCCGACGGCAGTCGGGTTTTAGATTATATTCCAGCAACAGCTTTTATTTCATCGATAATTCGCAAGGCTAAATCATCAGCTAATTTCTGGCTCGAAGCCTCGGTATAGATACGTATTATAGGTTCTGTATTTGATTTTCTTAAATGCACCCAATTTTCGGCAAAATCAATTTTCACTCCGTCAATAGTGGTAATATCTTCATTTTTATATTTCTCGGTCATTGCAGCAAGAATTGCATCAACATCAATTTGTGGTGTCAATTCAATTTTGTTTTTACTCATATAATATTCAGGATACGAAGCTCTCAAGGCAGAAACTGAGATTTTTTTGTTTGCCAAATGAGTCAGAAATAAAGCCACGCCCACCATGCTGTCACGACCGTAGTGAGATTCTGGATAAATAATACCGCCATTTCCTTCGCCTCCAATGACTGCATTGTTTTTCTTCATCAATTCTACTACATTCACCTCGCCTACTGCGCTGGCTTCATAGCTGCCATTATGTTTGTTAGTAACATCACGCAATGCGCGTGAAGATGACATATTGGAAACTGTATTTCCTGGAGTTTTGCTCAAAACATAATCTGCGCAGGCTACCAATGTATATTCTTCGCCAAACATTTCACCATCATCACTTATAAAAGCTAAACGATCTACATCTGGATCAACAACAACTCCCAAATGCGCTTTTTCTTTAACCACCAATTCTGAAATATCCGTTAAATGCTCTTTCAGAGGTTCTGGATTGTGAGGAAAATGCCCGTTTGGTTCACAGTATAATTTTACTACTTCAACACCCATTAATTCTAATAATCTTGGAATAATAATTCCTCCTGATGAATTTACGCCATCTACCACAACTTTAAATTTTGCCGCTTTTACTGCTTCAATATCCACCAATGGCAAGTTCAAGACTTCATCGATATGAATGTCCATATAAGCATCATTTACAGTGATCTGACCTAAACTGTCTACATCTGCAAAATCGAAAGCTTCTGCTTCAGCAATCTCAAGAATTTTTTCACCGGCTGCACCGCTCAAGAACTCTCCTTTTTCATTCAATAATTTCAATGCATTCCATTGTTTTGGATTATGAGAAGCTGTTAAAATGATTCCTCCGTCAGCTTTTTCCAATGGCACGGCAATTTCAACAGTCGGCGTTGTTGATAAACCTAAATCGATTACATTAATTCCTAAACCAATTAGTGTATTGATAACCAAATTGTGAATCATAGGTCCCGAAATACGAGCGTCACGTCCTACAACAACAGTCAGCTTGTCTTTTTTAGAATGATTTTTCAGCCAGGTTCCATAAGCCGAAGCAAATTTCACAGCATCAACAGGAGTTAAATTGTCTCCTACTTTACCCCCTATTGTTCCTCGGATTCCTGATATTGATTTTATTAAAGTCATTTAAATTATGATTTTAGATTAACGATTTTAGATTGCAGATTTCTACTTTACAATCAAATATTAGAATTATTTTATTAAGGCAAATATAAAAAAGTTTATGTCTTTATAAGGACTAAATCGCAAAAAGGAATTGGATCTTGAGCATCAAATTGTTTTAATAAAAAGGATTGGTGATTTTTTATATCTTTATCAAACAAACACACGTAAAAACATCTTCAGACTTGATTTCTAAATCAAAAATCAGAAATCGTTAATCTAAAATCTAAAATTTCAATGAACTTCTTAGCCCACATCTATTTATCAGGAGACAGTGATTTGATAAAAATTGGAAACTTCATGGCAGACGGCATCAGGGGTAAACAATTTGAAACTTATCCTCTGGAAATACAAAAAGGAATTCTGCTGCACCGTTTCATAGATACTTATACCGATGCTCATCCTGTTTTCAGAAAGAGCACCAAACGCCTGCACGAAAAATACCATCACTATGCCGGCGTTATTACAGATGTTTTTTATGATCATTTTTTGGCAAAAAACTGGAGCAATTATTCAAAAGAAAGTCTGACAGATTTCACAAACCGTTTTTACCAATCGCTTCATGATAATTATGAGTTTTTATCTGAAAGAACCAGAGGAATTATGCCGTACATGATTGAGCGCAATTGGCTGATGAGCTACCAAACCGTAGAAGGAATCAGTAAAATCTTGACACAAATGGATGGCAGAACGAAAAATGAATCCAAAATGAGATTTTCCTCCAATGAACTTTCTGAATATTATAGTGATTTCGAGTCGGAATTCATTGCTTTTTTTGAAGATATAAGAATCGAAGCTCATCAAAAATTAATTTTGTTATGAATTTTATTTACTCTTTAGAAAAAGCTTTTAATGAATCTGCTGATGCTGTAAATGCAGAAGCTATGTCAAAATATATGAAAAACAATTTTCCTTTTTTTGGTATAAAGACTAACGAAAGAAGATTTATTTTTAAAAAGATTTGTCTTGAAAACCAAAAGGAAACTGCTGAAAACTCACGAGAAATAGCATTGTCATTATATTCAAAAAAAGAACGTGAACTGCATTACTGCGCTCTTGAAATTTTGATAAAAAATCTCAAAAAAAAATATTTAAAGGAAGATATTAAGTTTATTGAAAAGCTTATAATTACTCATTCCTGGTGGGACAGTGTGGATGTTATTGCTAAATTTATTCTGGGTGAATATCTGCTGGAATTTCCATTGGAAAGAGGCAATGTTATCTCCCGTTTTTCAAACTCAGATAATATGTGGCTCAATCGAAGTGCGATTCTCTTTCAGCTGAGCTATAAAGGAAAAACAGATTTTGATTTACTTAAAACACTTTGTGAGAAACATGGAACTTCAAATGAGTTTTTTATCCAAAAATCTATTGGCTGGGCTCTGCGTGAATATTCAAAAGTAAATCCCATTGCGGTTAAAAATTTTGTATCTATTTCGGATCTAAAAAATTTGAGCAAAAGAGAAGCTTTGAAAAATTTATGATAAAAAATCAGCTAATTTTATTTACATTCAGCTGATTATTAAAGACTTATTTTTATGTAAAAATATTTTAAATTAAAAATAAATCTCTTCATAATTAGTACGGTTTGTTTTACTAAATTTGCTTACAAAAATTAAATAAAAATGCTAGACAATCAGACTTCTGAAGGAAAAAATGAAACAAATTCATTTGAAATAGATAATAAATCCAGAAATAAAAAAATTGCATTAATAGCCGGCGTTCTAATTGTCCTCGGAGTAATAATAATACCAAGGGTTTGGAATAAATTCAATAAAAAAGAAGCTGTCTGTCTCAATAATCAGACTGAGATTTATGAAAAATATAAAGATGCAGTAGTACTTGTCAAACACACTTATGCACTGCAAATTTCCATCAAAGGATCTGAACCATTCCAGATTACAGTAGATGACAATTCATTTGAGGAAAAAACAATTTCCGGAACAGGATTTTTTGTTTCTGAAGATGGCAAAATAGTTACCAACCACCATGTTGCCGAACCTTGGAAGTATGATGATAACACTAAAGAGGATGATTTTAGCGATTTAAAAGATCATATCGCAGCAATTCTACCTGACTCTATTGATAAAAAAGATTATAAAAGTTACCTTGAACTGCACTGGAATGATTACAGCGGTGAAGAAGAAGGTAATTATTCCGATGAAGAAGCTGAAGAAACTCCAGTTGCTTCGGCACCTGCTGCAAATATTGACTCATCAAGTGTTGCTACTGAAGTAAATGACTTGATATCTGAAAATCAGTCAGAAGAAAAAGCTATAACGAGTCAGATTATCTACACCAAACTAGAGGATATCGAAATTGTTCCAAAAACTGTTGAAATCAGCGTAGCTCTTCATGGCTCAAAAGATGATTGGCTGCAATGTAAAGTATTGAAAATTGCCGATGAAGAAGAGGTTGATGTTGCAATTTTACAGCTTAATAGTGAAAACCTTCCAGATTCTGTATCCAATATTGTTGATTTGGATAATGCTGTACAGGATGATTCAAGTATAAAACCAGGAACCAATGCAATTTTGATCGGATATCCGATGGGAATGCAGTTAGCTAATACCCGAAAAGGGATAAAAGTGCAGGTTTATGAAGGCCAGATCAACAAAGAATCTGATGGTGTTAGCGTGCAGTATAATGTGACTTCAACCCATGGAGCCAGTGGTTCGCCGGTTTTTAATGAATGCGGACAGCTTATTGCTGTGAATTATGCTGGCTATGATCAAGCGCAAGGATATAATTTTGGAATTGTTGCAAAACACGCCATGTCTTTAATGGAATAATTTGTAGCTTTTACATCAAAAAAGCCTATTTTTGTTATAAATCAACGTTCAATCACAATGTTTAAAAAGTTTTTTTCAAAAATAGAACTTCTGCTGGCTTTAGCACAATCGGCTTTAACTCCAAAACAATTTATCTTTTTATCAAGCGTTTTAGTTGGAATATCTTCTGCAATTGCTGTAATTATTTTAAAAACATTTGCTCACTGGGTTTTTAGATTTGCTACTTACATAACTGTCCATGCTGCTATTTTTAAAATTGGACTTATCAAGATAATGCTGCCGGTAATTGGTATTATGCTTACGGTCTTTGTAGTTAAACGTTTTTTGGGAGGAACGATTGAAAAAGGAACTTCACAAATCTTATACGCTGTTGCTAAAAAAGCAAGTATTATTCCGAAAAAACAAATGTACGCCCAAATCATGACCAGCTCCCTAACTGTTGGTATGGGTGGTTCTGCTGGTCTTGAAAGCCCTATTGTAGTTACCGGTGCTGCATTTGGATCTAATTATGCACAACGGTATAAATTACATTATAAAGATCGGACACTCCTAATTGGCTGTGGGGTCGCTGCTGGTATAGCAGCCGCTTTTAATGCTCCAATTGCTGGAGTTTTGTTTGCCGTTGAAGTGCTGCTTGTTGATGTCAGCGTTTCTGCATTTACGCCAATAATGATCGCTGCCGCTACTGGAGCATTGGTTTCTGCAATTGCCTTAGATGAGACTATTTTGCTGAATTTTCCAAGCAGAGAAACGTTTAATTACCATAATATTCCATATTATGTATTACTGGGAGTATCTACAGGATTTGTATCTGTTTTTTACGCCAGAAATTTTCAAAAAACGGAACATTTTTTTGGACATATTAGATTTCCTCTATATACAAAAGCTCTTATTGGAGCTTCCATTTTAGCACTTATGATATTTGTTTTTCCAACACTATTTGGAGAAGGTTATGAAAGCATTCGCAGTTTAGCCGGCAGTGATCCGGGCGAATTATTAGAGAATACTCTTTTTAGTGAATTTAGAAACAATAATTGGGCTTTATTGGCTTTTATTGGATGTTCATTACTGTTAAAAGCTTTTGCAACAGGAATTACCTTAGGAAGTGGCGGTAATGGAGGAAATTTTGCTCCTTCCCTTTTTCTGGGTTCATATGTTGGATTTTTCTTTTCAAAATTATTGAACCTAACCAGTTTGACTAATTTGCCCATTGGTAATTTTACGATGGTTGGTATGGCAGGAATTTTGAGCGGATTATTTCATGCACCATTAACCGCAATTTTCTTGATTGCTGAAATTACTGGCGGTTACGGCTTAATGATTCCGCTTATGATTGTAGCCTCTATTAGTTTTGCCATTTCAAAACGATTTGAGAAACACTCTTTAGATGTGAAAAATCTAGCCAAAAAGGGACATGCTTTTACCAGTAACAAAGATTCAAATGTTCTTTCAACTTTAAATACCGCCTCAATTATTCAGACCGATTATTTAACTGTTAAGCCAGAAGATACTCTTGAAAAATTGGTTGATTTGATTTCTCATTCAAATCAAGTTATTTTTCCAGTGGTTTCCAATGAAAAACGTCTATTAGGAATTGTACATTTTAATGATATTAGGGAGATCATTTTTAACCCATACAGAGTAAAATATACTTTAATAAAAGAAATTATGGTTCAGCCAGTTACCATTGTTCATCCTTCGCAGAGTATGGAAATTGTAATGGATAAATTTGAGAGTTCCAAAAAAGCTTTTCTTCCTGTCATAAGTGATGACAAATATTATGGTTTTATATCCAAATCTGTCGCTCTGGAAGTATACCGAAGTAAGTTGAAGTCTATGACGATAGAATAATTTTAATATCGGGTAAATATTTTTTTTCAACTATCCGATATTAATTATATCTTTGTGGTATGTGGGACATTAATTTAACATACCGAGACGAACTACAGTCAACTTTTGACAGATTGCACGAAAAACGACAAACTCTGCAGTCCAGCAGACCTCTGCCCAATATTGCATTGAATAAAATCAGGGAAAGCCTTTCCATTGAATGGACCTACAACTCAAACAGCATAGAAGGAAACACAATGAGCCTGCGCGAAACCCAAATGGTCATTCAGGAAGGGATAACTGTAAAAGGGAAATCACTAAGAGAACATTTTGAAACACATAATCACGATAAGGCTATTGATTATTTATATTCAATTGTAAATGATAATTATACTTTGCGCAGTATCGATGTATTGTCATTGCATGGTTTGGTTTTGCGATCCATAGAAGATGATTTTGCAGGACGAATCCGTAATGGAGGAGTACGAATAACTGGTGCTAATTTTACACCGCCAAATGCAAATAAAGTTTCTGATTTACTGGATGAATTAATTGATTTTGTAAATACCAATCCATTACAGCTGAATGATATTGAGCTGGCAACTATTTTTCATCATAAATTTGTGTGGATACATCCTTTTTTTGATGGTAATGGCCGTACAGTTCGATTGGCAATGAATTTAATATTAATGCGAAGTGGTTTTCCTCCAGCTATTATTTTAAAAAATGACCGAAAGAAATATTACGAAGCCTTAAATCAGGCTAATGGAGGTAATTATCAAAAACTCACTTTATTGATGTGTCAGGCACTGGAACGTACCTTGAATATTTACAAAACTGCAATGCCGGACAATTATACCGAATATCAGGAAATTTCAAATATTATTCAAGAACCCGGTATGGAATATGGTCAGGAATACATAAGTCTATTAGCCCGGACAGGTAAGATAGACGCTTATAAAGAAGGACGAAACTGGCTTACAACACGTGAAGCCATTGAAGATTATATTACAAATCGCAAAAGAAAACGCTAGCTTAGGTTAGCGTTTTTTTATTATAGCAGACTAGCACAAACTTTTGCTTTCTACAACTAAAAGAACCAATCAAAATGGTAACTTTGCTTTTTTGCAAAAATTATGCTAGACACAGACAATACGATTGAAGTTCAGGGCGCACGCGTTCACAATCTAAAAAATATAGATATTTCCATCCCAAGGGAAAAATTGGTTGTAATTACCGGGCTTTCGGGCTCAGGGAAATCCTCATTAGCGTTCGATACTATTTATGCCGAAGGACAGCGCCGATATGTTGAGACCTTTTCGGCTTATGCAAGACAATTTCTCGGCGGTTTGGAACGCCCTGATGTCGATAAAATTGACGGACTCTCTCCTGTTATCGCCATCGAGCAAAAAACAACCAGCAAGAGTCCTCGTTCGACTGTAGGAACCATTACCGAAATTTACGATTTTCTTCGTTTGCTTTATGCACGTGGTGCCGATGCTTACAGTTACAACACTGGTGAAAAAATGGTTTCATACTCGGATGACCAAATCAAGGATTTGATTATTCAGGATTTTACTGGAAAACGAATCAATATTCTCGCTCCGGTCATTCGAGCCAGAAAAGGGCATTACGCAGAACTTTTTCAGCAGATTACCAAGCAGGGATTCTTAAAAGTCCGTGTCAACGGAGATATTTTGGACTTGGTTTCTGGAATGAAATTGGATCGTTACAAAACCCACGACATCGAAATTGTCGTTGACCGTATGGTAATTGAAAATACTCCTGACAACGAAAAACGTCTTTCCGAAAGCATCAACACTGCCATGCATCACGGCGAAAACGTATTGATGGTTCTCGATCAGGATACGAATGAAGTGCGTTATTTCAGCCGGAATTTGATGTGTCCTTCAACTGGAATTTCGTATCAGAATCCGGAACCGAATTTATTTTCGTTCAACTCTCCAAAAGGGGCTTGTGATCATTGCAACGGATTGGGAACCGTTAATCAAATCAATATCAATAAAATTATTCCAAATCCTAAATTATCCATTAAAGCTGGTGGTTTTGCACCTTTGGGAGAATATAAATCTTCTTGGATTTTTAAGCAGCTGGAAATCATTGGAGAAAAATACGGTTTTAAATTGACTGATGCCGTTGAAAAAATTCCTGCCGAGGCGATGGAAATGATTTTGAACGGCGGAAAAGAAAAATTTACTATTAATTCTAAAGATTTAGGTGTTGCCCGAGATTACAAAATTGATTTTGAGGGAATTTCCCATTTCATAAAAAATCAGCACGACGAAAGTGGTTCAACAGCAATTAAGCGTTGGGCAAAAGAATTTATGGACGAAATAAAATGTCCTGTCTGTGAAGGTTCCCGATTGAAAAAAGAAGCAAATTATTTTAGGGTAAATGAAAAAAGCATTTCCGAATTGTGCGATATGGACATTTCTGATTTGACAGCCTGGTTTTTTGATTTGGATAAACATTTATCTGATAAACAAAAAATAATTGCCACCGAAGTAATTAAAGAAATCAAAGACCGATTGACTTTTTTGATGAATGTTGGTTTGAATTATCTGGCTTTAAGCCGAAGCTCCAAATCGCTTTCGGGCGGTGAAGCACAGCGCATACGATTAGCGACACAAATTGGATCACAACTGGTGGGTGTTTTGTATATTTTGGATGAGCCAAGTATTGGTTTACATCAAAGAGACAATGAAAAACTGATTCATTCTTTAGAGCAATTGCGAGACATCGGTAACTCAATACTTGTGGTTGAACACGACAAAGATATTATGGAACGTGCCGATTATGTGATTGATATTGGTCCAAAAGCAGGGAAATATGGTGGTGAAATCATCAGTATAGGAACTCCTAAAGAAACTTTAGCTTCGGATACAATTACAGCGCAGTATCTGAATGGAAAAATGAAATTAGAAATTCCAGAAAAACGCCGTGAAGGAAACGGAAAATTCCTAAAACTTACTGGAGCGACTGGAAATAATCTAAAAAATGTTTCGATCGAATTGCCTTTGGGTAAAATGATATGCGTTACAGGTGTTTCGGGCAGCGGGAAATCGACTTTGATTAATGAAACCCTCTACCCTATTTTGAATGCCTATTATTTTAATGGTGTAAAAATTCCGAAACCGTATAAAAAAATTGAAGGCTTGGAGCATATCGACAAAGTTATTGATATTGACCAAAGTCCGATTGGGCGTACGCCGCGTTCTAATCCTGCGACTTATACCGAAGTCTTTTCTGAAATACGAAATCTTTTTACAATGACTTCTGAAAGTATGATTCGTGGTTATAAAGCGGGACGTTTTAGTTTTAATGTAAAAGGCGGACGCTGTGAAACCTGCGAAGGCTCCGGAGTGCGTACTATAGAAATGAATTTTTTACCAGATGTATATGTGGAATGTGAAACCTGCCAAGGAAAACGTTTCAACAGAGAAACTTTAGAAATTCGCTATAAAGGAAAATCTATTTCTGACGTTTTAAATATGACGGTTGATGAAGCGGTTCCTTTCTTTGAAAATATTCCAAAAATTTATCGAAAAGTAAAAACAATTCAGGATGTTGGTTTGGGCTACATTACACTTGGACAACAAAGTACAACACTTTCTGGCGGTGAAGCACAGCGAATCAAACTAGCTGGAGAATTGTCTAAAAAAGATACTGGAAATACGTTCTATATTCTTGACGAACCAACAACAGGTTTGCATTTTGAAGACATTAGGGTATTGATGGATGTAATTAACAAATTGGTTGACAAAGGAAATACCATCCTGATTATCGAACATAATATGGATGTTATCAAACTTGCCGATTACATTATTGACATTGGCCCAGAAGGAGGGAAAGGCGGTGGAACTCTAGTCGCTAAAGGAACTCCTGAGGAAATTGTAAAAAACAAAAAAAGCTACACAGCACAATTTTTGAAAAAAGAGTTACTTTAGTTTTAAAAATAGTTCCTTTTGAAAACGGATAGCCGGCACGAGCGAAGCGGGCTGACGAAGTAAATAGCTCCTAAAAATTAACACTAAACACATATGAAACTAGAAGATTTCGACAATGACGAAGACAAAGTAATTCAAGATAGTCTTAAACAAAAAACATGGAATGAGATTAGATCCAATGATAGTTGGGGAATCTTTAAAATCATGTCCGAATTTGTTAACGGATATGATTCTATGGGACGTATTGGTCCCTGTGTTACAATTTTTGGTTCGGCAAGAATAAAACCTGAAGACCATTATTATCAGCTGGCTGAGAAAATTGCTTTCAAAATTAGTAAAGCAGGCTATGGTGTAATTACCGGAGGCGGTCCAGGAATTATGGAAGCGGGTAACAAAGGTGCTCACTTAGGCGGAGGAACTTCAGTAGGTTTGAATATCGAATTACCTTTTGAACAGCATTTTAATCCTTATATTGACAGAGATAAAAACCTGAATTTCGATTATTTCTTTGTCAGAAAAGTAATGTTTGTAAAATATTCACAAGGTTTTGTAGTAATGCCGGGAGGTTTTGGAACATTGGACGAATTGTTTGAAGCAATTACTTTAATTCAAACCAAAAAAATTGGCAAATTCCCGATTATATTGGTTGGAAGTTCATTTTGGTCAGGTTTAATCGATTGGATTAAAGAAGTTTTACTTGAAAGAGAACATACAATAAGCCCCGATGATTTGAACTTATTTAAGATTGTCGACACTGAAGATGAAGTAGTTGATGTCATCAATAAATTCTACAAAAAATACGATTTAAGTCCTAATTTCTAATTCAAAAACCCGCCCCATCTTCAAAGAATGCGTCGGGTTTTTCATTTTAACGTCTTTCAGCGCATTTCACCCGCTTAATACTGAACTTTTCCTAAAAATTTGTAAATTGTATTAGCTTTATGCCTTCGTAAACTTATACAGCTCCAAATTGAAAACTTACTGTAAAATTATCTTATTCCTTATTGTTTTGTTGACAGCTCAAAAACAATATGCCCAGCATCAATCAAAGATAGCTGCGGTGGCGAATATGGATTATAAAACAGTATCAATTAATCAGGAAATTACTTTTTACAATCAATCTAATGATACTTTGTCTTCAATTATACTGAATGACTGGAATAATGCATTTTCGAACAAAAAAAGTCCTTTGGGAAAACGTTTTTCGGATGAGTTTTACAATAAATTTCACATGGCTTCTACTGAAGAGCTTGGCGGGACTATCAATTTAATTATTGAAGATACTGATAAAAACTCTTTTACATGGGAAAGAACTGAAAAAAATCCTGATTATATTACTATATTTCTGAACAAAAAATTACTTCCAAATCAAAAAATTAAATTACATCTTACGTATGTTTCCAAAATTCCCAGCGATAAATTTACTGGTTATGGTTATTTTGAAAAATATGGCATGCATCTCAAAAATTGGTTTCTTACGCCTGCCCGATATGAGAACAAACAGTTTGTAAAATACAGCAACGAAAATCTTGATGACATTGCTAATGCTGTTTCAGATTTTGATATTGATTTAAAAATCAGCGGAAAAAATGCAGTTACTACTAATTTAGCAGTTGAACAGTCAGCACAGACTGATAAGGAAACTAACATTCGATTAACAGGCAAAAACATCTGTGATGTTGATCTCATTATAGAAAAGGAGTCCAGTTACACTAATTTTAAAATTAACGGTCTGGAAGTTTTTACAAATATTCGATCTGGAAAGTTTAACGACTCATTAAAGAAAAAAATCATTGAAAGAACTGCTGATTTTGCCAAGAATCAGATTGGAGAATATCCATTTGATAAAATAATTATATCTCAGGCCGATTATGAAAAAAATCCTTTTTACGGCTTAAATCAGCTTCCAAAATTCATGCGCCCTTTTCACGAAGACTTTTTATTTGAAATTAAGTTTTTAAAAACCTTCATGAATAACTATCTAAAAACCAGCATGCGGTTAGATTCGAGAAAATACAACTGGATTTATGACGGAATCCAAATCTTTACGATGATGAATTATATCGATGAATATCATCCTAAAAGCAAAATGATGGGATCTGCCTCAAAATATTTTTTACTCAGAGGTTTTAAGATGGCACAAACTGATTTTAATGAGCAGTACAGCTATTATTACATGCTGATGGCCAGAAAAAACCTTGACCAGCCTCTTAATGCTTCAAAAAATACATTGATAAAATACAATGTTCAAATTGCAAATAAATACAAAGCCGGATTGAGCATGCAGTATCTTGACGATTATCTTGGCAGCAAAATAGTTTTATCAGGAATTAAAGATTTTTACAGTCTCAATAAAGAAAAACAAACAGACAGAAATGATTTTGAGGAGCTTTTGAAATCAAAAACTCCAAAAGATATCGATTGGTTTTTTAATCATATAATTGACAGCAGGGAAATCATTGATTATAAATTTGATGCCGTTTCTAAAACTAAAGACAGTGTAACGTTTACTGTAAAGAACAAAGGATTTCCATTGGTTCCAATGCCAATATTTGGAATTAGAGATAAACAGGTTATTTTTAAAAAATGGCTTGAAATTAGTGAAATTGATAAGCAGATAACTTTAGAAAGAAAAAGTATCGACAAATTAGCTCTAAATTATAAAAATGAAGTTCCCGAATTCAATTTGAGAAACAATTGGAAATCGCTGAATGCTCTTTCGCTGAACCGTCCTTTAAAAATGACTTTTTTTCAAGATTTAGAAGACCCGCATTACTCCCAATTATTTTATGTGCCTACGCTGTTTTATAATAAATATGATGGTTTTGCCCCAGGAGTAAGTTTTTATAATTACAGCTTTTTTGATAAACCGTTTATGTTTATTTTAAATCCGATGTATTCCATTAATACCAAATCAATTGTTGGCAGCTACACCTTTGCATACAATCAATATTTAAGGGATAGAAATCTCTACAACATTCGATACTCTTTAAACGGTTCTTATTTCCATTATGCATCAGATGCGGCTTATTTGAAATTATATCCAAGCTTATCCTTTTTTTTAAGACAGCCAAACTATCGTGATAATAGGAAACAGGCTTTAATGATGAAATATAATATCATTTATAAGGAGCCATCAGCAATTGTAACCGACAGTACTGATAACTATTCTATCTTTAACATTAAATACTTTAATATAAAAACCGAGGTTACAAGTCATGTAAGATTCTTTACAGATGTTCAATTTTCGAGTTATTTTGGTAAAGTATCGGCTGAGATGGAATATCGTAAATTGTTTAATGACAACCGATATTTTAATGCCAGAGTTTTTGCAGGAACCTTTTTATATAATAGCAACAATACTCAAAACTATAATTTTGGTGTATCACGAGTAAACGATTATATGTTTGATTATGCCGTCTATGCAAGGTCTGATATAACTGGAATCTTAAGTCAGCAGTATATCCATGCTCAGGGAGGTTTTAAATCATTTTTAAATCCGTCTGAAGCTGATCAATGGCTGACAACGGCGAATCTGAGTTATTCTATACTATGGAACTGGGTTGATGCATATGCAGATTTTGGTTTTATAAAAAATAAAGGGGCTTCAAATACGTTTCTTTATGACAGCGGTATTCGGTTAAATTTAGTTCAGGATTACTTCGAATTGTATTTTCCTGTATATTCTTCAAACGGATTTGAACTGTCAGAAAAAAATTATGGAGAGAAAATACGTTTTATCTTCATTTTTAACCCAAAATCATTAATTAATCTTTTTACCCGAAAATGGTTTTAATTCAAAATAAAAACTTTAAAATATTGAATTATTGTTTGAAAAATTTAGGTAAAATTATTTTTTTAATAAAAATACATTCGTTTTACTAAAAATTATTTGCCAAAAAAATATAAAAATACAGAATTGCACAATGCTATCTAGATAGTTTTAATTAAATTTGCCGCATTAAAGTTATACTTCTTAATTATGATTACAGAAAAAGTCGATATTGGTTTAACATTTGAAGATTTCAAAACTGAAGTATTAAATGATTATAAAGTCGCCATTATAAGCCGGGAATGCAGTTTATTAGGGCGTAAAGAAGTATTAACTGGAAAAGCCAAGTTTGGTATTTTTGGAGATGGCAAAGAAGTACCGCAGCTAGCCATGGCAAAATGCTTTAAAAATGGTGATTTCCGTTCTGGTTATTATCGTGATCAGACTTTTATGATGGCAATTGGTGAATTAACTATTGAACAGTTTTTTGCCGGTTTATATGGACATACAGATATTGATTTGGAACCAATGTCTGCAGGAAGGCAAATGGGAGGACATTTTGTAACTCACAGCTTAAATGAAGACGGATCCTGGAAAAACCTAACGCAGCAAAAAAATTCCAGCGCAGATATTTCTCCGACTGCTGGACAAATGCCAAGACTGCTTGGACTAGCACAAGCTTCAAAAATTTATAGAAATGTGCCTAATATTCCAAATGCTGACCAATTCTCTATAGAAGGAAACGAAATCGCTTGGGGAACTATAGGAAACGCCAGTACATCTGAAGGTCTTTTTTTTGAAACCATAAACGCTGCCGGCGTACTTCAGGTGCCAATGGTAATGAGTATCTGGGATGATGAATACGGTATTTCGGTACATGCAAAACATCAGACTACTAAAGAAAATATATCTGAAATATTAAAAGGGTACCAAAAAGAAGAAGGCACCAATGGTTTTGAAATATTAACCGTTAAAGGCTGGGATTATGTAGACCTGATTGCAACTTATGAAAAAGCTGCCGAAATAGCACGTGAAAGCCATGTTCCGGTTTTAATCCACGTAAATCAATTAACACAGCCTCAAGGACATTCAAGTTCTGGCTCGCACGAAAGATATAAAAGTGCCTCCCGATTAGCATGGGAAAAAGAATTTGACTGTATCCGTCAAATGAAATTATGGATGATTGCCATCAATATTGCTTCTCCTGAAGAGCTGGATGCCATTGATCTGGATGCAAAAAAAGAAGTTTTTGAAGGTAAAAAAACAGCTTGGAATGCTTTTATAAATCCTATTATTGAAGAGAAAAATGAATTAATTGCCATTTTAGAAAGAGCTTCAGAAGTTTGCGCAAAAAAGGATGAAATTCTAAAAAACATATCAAATTTAAAAAATATTAAATCCCCTTTAAAAAAGGAAATAATGATAATTGCCCGAAAATCACTTCGTTTAATCATAAATGAAAGTGACAAAGCAGAATTATCAAATTGGATTACTAATTATATCAATACAACACAGCCAAAGTTTAGCAGTCATTTACTTTCGGAATCAGACAAAAATGTGTTTTCGGTAAAAAAAGTTTTACCTGAATATCCAAGTAATGCTGCTGCAGATACTGACGGAAGAATGATTTTGAGAGATAATTTTGACGCTCTCTTTTCAAAATATCCTGAAGCATTGATTTTTGGTGAAGATGCCGGCAATATTGGCGATGTAAACCAAGGACTTGAAGGCATGCAGGAAAAATACGGAGAATTACGTGTTGCCGACACTGGAATCCGTGAAGCTACAATTGTAGGACAAGGAATTGGAATGGCATTGAGAGGTTTACGCCCTATTGCCGAAATTCAATATTTGGATTACCTGCTGTATGCTATTCAGATTATGAGCGATGATTTAGCAACATTGCAATACAGAACGGTAGGCAGACAAAAAGCTCCTTTGATTATCCGTACCCGCGGTCATCGTTTAGAAGGTATCTGGCATTCTGGTTCTCCAATGGGAATGATAATAAACGCCGTCAGAGGAATTCATGTATTGGTTCCAAGAAACATGACGCAGGCTGCCGGTTTTTATAATTCATTATTAGAAAGCGATGAACCTGCATTAGTAATCGAATGCTTGAATGGTTATCGTTTAAAAGAAAAAGCTCCTTTAAATTACGGTGAATTCAAAACTCCAATAGGTGTTGTTGAAACTTTAAGAACTGGAACTGATATAACGCTTGTTTCTTATGGTTCAACTCTGCGATTAGTTGAGCAGGCTACCAAAGAATTGTTCGAAGCAGGAATTGACTGTGAGATTATCGACCTGCAGTCACTACTTCCATTTGATATTAATCATGACATTGTAAAAAGTATTGAAAAAACAAATCGCTTATTAATAATTGATGAAGATGTGCCAGGAGGAGCCGCTGCATTTATTCTACAGCAGATAATTGAAGATCAAAATGCTTATATTCATCTTGACAGTAAACCGCAGACTTTGACTGCCAAAGCTCACAGACCAGCCTACGGAACAGATGGTGATTATTTTTCAAAACCTTCTGCTGAAGATATTTATGAAAAGGTATATGAAATGATGAACGAAGCTAATCCTTCAAAATTTCCTTCTTTATATTAAAATCAAAAATTATATTTTAATCCCAATCTAACAGGTTGGGATTTTTTTATTCCAACTTATTACATTTTGCAATGAAATCCTTAGAAACATTATTTTTAGATTTAAAAGACATTAAAGTAATTGACAGCTCAATCCCCTACTCTCAGTATACGCCTTTAGATCTGTCTCCATCCAATACTGATCTTGATCAATTGAATGTATCAAATGCGTTTGAGCTTCAAGAATATATTAACCAAATTTTAATCAGTAATAATGCCAAAGCTGCTTATGGAGGTTATAACGAAGTTCGCAATTTGTACAAAAGAAGTACTGTTTTTAATGATTTAACAACTGAAGAACGTAATATTCACATTGGTATGGATTTGTGGATTGAAGACGGAACTTCTGTATTGGCTGCATTGGATGGAAAAGTACATAGTTTTCAAAACAACAATAATCTTGGCGATTATGGGCCAACAATTATACTGGAACATCAATTAGAGGATTATGTTTTTTATACTTTATACGGTCATTTGACATTAGAAAGTATTAAATCAATTAAAAAAGGTGATTTTTTTGCAAAAGGACAGCAGTTAGCTATGCTAGGAAACTCAGAAGTAAATGGAAATTATGCTCCTCATCTTCATTTTCAGATTATAAAAGATATTGACGGCAAGTCTGGAGATTATCCAGGTGTCTGCAGCAAAAGCAAATTGTCTTATTATCTGGAAAATTGTCCAGATCCAAACCTGCTGTTGAATATTATATAAATAATACACCAAATTAAAAGAAATCATTCTAATCAATAGAACTTAGCATTTACATATGTAACCATAATGCAGCAATTCTGCAAATTGGCGGAAACACTGACAAGCAGGCGGTGATGTCTGTTGTAATATAAATCTATAACAAAAGCGGACAGAATTTGTAAAAAACCATTTAATAACCCAAGGAATACCTGATATCAGGCTGACTGCTTTAGGGTTTGGCGACAGTAAATTACCAGTAATAAAACAGCTTCGGGCAGAGCTAAAAACCGAAGAATTGAATTGATTACATCATAATACTTAAAGAAGGAAAGGTACTGAATTTAAATTCTTTCAAATGAAAGGAGGCTGTTCTACTATACAGTCTCTTTTTTTTGTAAAAAAATCACTATTTTTACTCTCTAACTTTATTAAAAATGAATAGCAACGAACAATTAATTCATAAATTTTATTCTGCTTTCGCTAATGCTGATGCTCAGACAATGCGTGAATGCTACCACCCTGACATTCAGTTTCAAGATCCAGCTTTTGGCATATTGAGAAGAAATGATGCGTGCCAAATGTGGAAAATGCTTTTGGAAAAAAGCAAAGGAAACATAAAAATAGAATTTTCTGATATTACTGCTGATGAATTTGCTGGAACAGCAAAATGGATTGCTACTTATAATTTCAGTAAAACAAATCGAAAAATAGTCAATCTAGTTCATGCACAATTTCAGTTTCATGATGGTTTAATTATTAAACATACTGATTATTTTGACATTTGGAAATGGTCTAAACAAGCTTTTGGTTTCAAAGGTTTTTTATTGGGATGGACTGGTTTCATGCAAAAACAGATTCAAAATCAGGCTGTTTCTTCATTAAAAAACTATATCAAAAAACAATCCTAATGACTATAGAAATTTTACGAACATTATTTAATCGGGATCTCAATAGGCTTAAATTAGAAATTGATTCCTACTCCGATGAGGGTAAAATATGGCACATTGAAAAATTAATATCAAATTCCGGAGGCAACCTTTGTTTGCATTTAATAGGTAATCTGAATACTTATATAGGCGCCCAAATTGGGAATACAAATTACATTAGAAACAGAGACTTAGAATTTTCTAATAAATTTGTTCCGAAAAGCACGCTCATTGCTCAAATCGACGCTGCAATTGTAATGATTAATAATACACTCGATCAGCTTTTAGATGAAGATTTAAAACATGAACATCCCTATCTGGTTTTCGAAAATAAAACTTCTGCTGAGTATTTATTAATTCACCTCACAACACATTTAGCTTATCATTTGGGTCAGATTAATTATCACAGACGGTTATTGGATAATTAAAGAACAAAAAAAATCAAGGGAAAGCATTTTGTAAAAATCATTATACATTATATTATTAGTTATTCTTTACATACATAAGAATAAATTTATTCAGGTATCTAAAATTTAACAATCTTTAACTGATTAAAAAATAATCAGATAAGTTTTCTCTATAACGTAATAGCTATAAAGAATAGTCATCAAAATAAAGAAATTTATAAACAAATAACTAGTTAGCAGTAAATACTTTAATTATTATCTAAAAATAAACATCAGCTTCCAAATAGCCTGAAATTTGCTTAAATTTACTAGTATAAAAACAGTTTTATAAATCAACACACGTTAACTAAATAATTTCTATAAAATGAAAAGTACGATTGAAACAACAAATTTTAAAACAGGGAATTGGAATAATGCAATTGATGTTTATGATTTTGTATTGCAAAATATTTCTCCGTATGAAGGTGATCAAAGTTTCTTAGCCGGTCCGTCTGAAAAGACTAATAAGCTATGGGATGTTTGTAAAGAAAATTTACTTGAAGAAAGAAAGAAAAACGGCTGTTTAGCTATTGATACTAATATCATCTCTAATCTTACCTCATTCGGTCCTGGTTATATTGATAAAGACAATGAAGTAATTGTAGGTCTTCAGACTGACCAGTTATTAAAAAGAGCGATGAAACCTTTCGGAGGAATCAAATTAGTACAGTCTGCAGTTGCAGAAAGAGGTTTGACAGTTTCTGATGAAGTAGTTAAAATATTCAATTATGCTAAAGATCATAATCAAGCAGTATTTAGTGCTTATGACAGTGAAATTAGAGCATACCGCTCAAAACACTTATTAACAGGATTGCCTGATAATTATGCAAGAGGAAGAATCATTGGTGATTTTAGAAGAGTAGCACTTTATGGCGTAGACCGTCTTATCGAAGCTAAGAAAGAGGATTTTACTGCTGTTGCAGGTGAAATGACAGATCATAAAGTACGTCTTAGAGAAGAAATCACGGAGCAGATAAATGCTTTACAGGATATGAAAATCATGGCCAATTCATACGGCATTGATATTTCTGTACCTGCTGTAAATGCAAAAGAAGCTGTTCAATTTACATATTTAGCTTATTTAAGTGCGGTAAAAGAACAAGACGGCGCTGCAATGTCTTTGGGTAATGTTTCATCATTTTTGGATATTTATATCGAAAATGATTTGAAATCAGGTTTAATAAATGAGGAAGAAGCTCAGGAATTTATTGACCAGTTCGTTATGAAACTCCGTTTGGTGCGCCATTTGCGTCCAGGTGCCTATGATGAAATTTTTGGAGGAGATCCAACTTGGGTAACCGAAGCTATCGGCGGACAGCTTAACGATGGAAGAACAAAAGTTACCAAAACTTCTTTTAGATTCTTACAGACTTTATATAATTTAGGAGCTTCTCCTGAACCAAACCTGACTATTCTTTGGTCTCAAAGCCTGCCACAGGGCTTTAAAGATTTTTGTGCCAAAGTTTCTATCGACACTTCTTCTCTTCAGTATGAGAATGATGATTTAATGCGTACCAACAGAGGATCTGATGATTATGGAATTGCATGCTGTGTTTCATATCAAAAAATTGGTAAAACAATCCAGCATTTTGGAGCTCGTGCAAATTTACCAAAAGCACTGCTTATGGCTTTAAACGGCGGACGCGAGGAAGATAAAGGATCTGTTGTTATTAAAAACATCCCTCAAATGGCTGATGGTGTTCTTGATTATGATTCAGTTATGAACATATTTAAAACTACACTGGCAGAAGTAGCAAGAGTTTATGCAAAATCAATGTATATCATTCATTATATGCATGACAAATACTATTATGAAAGAGCACAGATGGCTTTGATTGATAGTGACCCAAATATTGATATTGCTTATGGTGCAGCTGGAATTTCAATTATTGCCGATTCCTTATCTGCTATCAAATATGCTAAAGTAACTCCTGTTAGAAACGACATCGGATTAACTGTAGATTTCAATATCGAAGGAGATTTTCCAAAATTCGGAAATGATGATGACCGAGTAGACAGTATCGCACAGGAAATCACTACTATATTTATTACTGAATTGAGAAAACATACTGCTTACAAAAATGCAACTCCTACCCTGTCTTTATTGACTATTACATCAAATGTGATGTATGGTTCCAATACTGGTTCAACACCAGACGGACGCAAAGGCGGCGAAGCTTTTGCACCAGGAGCAAACCCAATGCACGGCAGAGATACAAATGGAGCTATTGCTTCTTTGAACTCAGTTAGTAAATTAAAATATCAGGATGCTCAGGATGGTATTTCATATACATTTACAATGGTTCCAAAATCTCTGGGTTCCGATAAAGAAGAACAGGTAGATAATCTGACAACGATTTTAAACAGTTACTTCGGCCGTAATGCACATCACTTGAATGTGAATGTCCTTAACAAAGAAACATTAATTGATGCTTACAACCATCCTGAAAATTACCCTCAGTTAACAATAAGAGTTTCTGGATATGCCGTAAACTTCGTTCGATTATCTAAAGCACATCAGCTTGAAGTTATTACCAGAACTTTTCACGAAAGTTTATAAATTAACCAAATTAATTATAGATTTAAATTGAACCACATTAACCTGTCTAAAAAGAGCTGATCAAGTTCAGTTTAGGCAGGTTTTTTTTAATCTTTTACAGAATGTATTTTCCACAGCAACAATATACAGACGATTCAATAGACGCTCATAATCCTGACCTACTGCGAATCCATTCTATTGAAACATTTGGAACTCATGACGGCCCTGGAATTCGAATGGTCATTTTTGTTCAGGGATGCCAGTTCAGATGCCTGTATTGTCAAAACCCTGACACTCTGGATATTCATGGCGGTTCTTTTCTGCCTATTGAAGAACTAGTTGAAAAAGCGCTGCATCAAAAAACTTATTTTGGCAAAAAAGGAGGTATTACAGTTTCTGGAGGCGAACCTTTACTGCAGAGAGAAAAATTAATTCATTTTTTTGACCGTCTGCACGAAAACGGAATTCATACCTGTCTGGATTCTAATGGAAGAGTACTAGACTCTAAAACAGAACAATTACTCGAAAGAACCGATTTACTGCTATTGGATGTCAAACACATCAATAAAGAATGTCATAAAAAGCTGACTGGTGTAAAAAACAAAACAACTCTCCGATTAGCCGAATATAGAGAAAGTACTGGAAAACCCATGTGGCTGCGCTACGTTTTAGTACCAGGCTGGAGCGATCAGGAGGAATATCTTCATGAATGGGGACAATATTTTACTTCTTATAAAACAATCGAAAAAGTAGAAATCATTCCTTTCCATCAAATGGGAAAAAGCAAGTGGGAGTTATTAGGCTTAGAATATCAGTTAGCAGATACAAAACCGCACACAGCTGAAGAAGTAAATAAAGCTGCTGAAATATTCAGGCTGTACTTCAAAAATGTAAAAGTTAAATAAAAATTCAAGACAATTTTTTACAATAAAAAATTATACAATTATGTCAAAAAATAAATATTTGATAGTATTGGCAGGAATGATTATGCAGTTATCCATAGGATCTATTTACGCTTACAGCAAATGGATTGAACCTTTAACCAAAGAATTAAACTGGGATGCTCACGATACCAAAACAGGATTCAGTCTTGCCATTTGTTTCTTAGGATTAACGGCTGCTTTCATGGGGAAATTTGCCCAAAAAATTGGCCCAATGAAATCAGGATTAATTGCAGCTTTGTTTTTAACTATAGGATTACTAGGAGGTGCCTTAGCGGTCAAAATAAATTCTATGAGTTTATTTTACCTTACTTACGGAGTTTTACAAGGCATTGGTTTGGGATTTGGATATATTGCACCTGTTTACACAGTTGTAAAATGGTTTCCAGACCGTCCGGGATTGGCTTCGGGAATTATTATTATGTCATTTGCATTGGGATCTTTATTGGCTTCTTTTTTAATTGGGCCTTTATATGCTTCAATGGGCCTTTCAGGAGCATTTACTGTTTTAGGAATCGGTTATGGAATTTGCATGCTTTTGAGTGCTTTATATTTGGCAAATCCAATAAGCTCCGATGAAAATCAGCATGCACATATCGATTTGACTCCAAAACAAATAGTGACAGACAGGCGTTTTATCGCACTTTGGTTATTATTATTCCTGAACGTTTGCGGTGGCATTGCCATAATCTCAAAAGCGGCTGTTTTAGGAGAAGAAGTTGTTGGAATGAGTACTGCACAAGCAACTATTTTTGTTGCAATTATAGGTTTGTTTAATGGAATTGGACGTTTATTTTGGTCAAGTATTTCAGATAAAATTGGCTGTTGGGCAGCTTTTATGTTTTTTATCGGAATCAATGCAATCTGTTTCGCATTAATACCAACTTTTTCAAGCAGTCAAATTTCGTTTCAAACATTAACTTTTATTATTATTGCGGGTTATGGCGCAGGTTTTGCTACTATGCCTTCTTTTGTAAAAAGCATTTTTGGTGCTGAAAAATACGGTCAGATACTTGGTTACACATTGACCGCTTGGTCTGCGGCTGGATTTGCTGGTCCGCTGCTATTAGGCTTGACTGCTGATATTTCAATTTTTTATTTGTTTGCAGTATTGCTGCTCTTCGCTTTGTTTGTCGGGCTATGGCTCAAGACATTATTATTAAAACCTGTTGCTTCTTAATATATAAAAAGGCTCAAAACTCACATTAGTTTGAGCCTTTTTAAATTATTACATTATTTGAGCTGTGATCCCAATTGAAAAATTTTACGCATCCATTTTTCACGCTGTTTTTCATCAGAACTTTTAATTATGCCGACATAAGTTACTTTTACAGGTTTTACCCCGCAAAATTCTAATACTGCTTTTTTTAATTGATTGACACTTGGTTTTGAATTGAATAAATAATAATACCAGCTCGGCTGATCAAGTGTAGTAATGATATGTGCCGTTTTTCCTTTCAATAATTTATCCCACCAAACCGAATTTTCACGGTATTGAAAAGCCATTCCAGGCAAAAAAAGCCTATCAATAAAGCCTTTGGTAATTGCAGGAAGACCGCCCCACCAGACAGGATGAATCCATACCAAATGATCGGCTTTTTTAATTTTTTCCCAAGCCTCAATTAAATCGGGTTCTAAATCTATTCTTTTTTGATAGCCGTAAGCTAAATTTGGATTGAACTTTAAATCTGCAATAAAAATGGTTTCAATATTTGCTTTTGCTTCCAAAGCGCCGTTTTTATAGGATTCCGCTAAAGCAAAATTATAACTGGCAGTATTAGGATGCCCGTTTATTATCAGGATATTTTTCATAAAATTATTTTTTATCAAAAATATTCTAAGTAATTTTCTTAAAACAGGACAAATGTCTTAAAATACAGCAGTCTGTCTTATTCTGCTTAAATGTCTTGTTGAAACTCCTAAGTATGATGCTAAATAAATCAATGGAATGTATTGAATGTACTTCTGATGATTTATAAACAATGCTTCGTATCGTTCTATTGAAGATCTTTTTTGCAGTGATGAAATTCGGTTATGCAGATTGACAACTTCATTTTCGGCTATCTTTCTGCCGATATCAGCCCATCTAAAACTAGAACTAAAAAGTTTTTCGACAGCCGTTTTATCAATTACTTCCAATTCGCAGTCAGTAATCGCCTGAATGTTTTCATCTGTTGGATTTTGTGTAATAAAACTCGAAAAAGCAGTCATGAATTCATTCTCAAAAGTGAAACAGTTGGTTATTTCATCTCCTTTTGAATTGATAAAAAAAGAGCGCATAATTCCGGATTTTACGAATACAATTTCATTACAGACCTGATTTTCAGAAATTAAATAATCTGATTTTTTAATTTTTCTGTAAGTGATTAAACTATTTAACAGCTGACATTCTTCTGGATTTAATTGAAATAAATATTGAAAAATTTCTATCATCTTAGATTAATTCTGTTCTATTTTTCAATTAAATTTTACCATAATACATAGCTTTCACAATACCATCAGAAAGTCCAATTTTTGGAACATAAATCTGTCTTGCTCCACTCCATTTCATTGCATTTAGATAAATTCGGGTAGCCGGAACAATAACGTCTGCCCTGTCTGGATTAAGCCCTAACTGGGAAATTCTTTGCTCATAAGTCAAGGAATTCAAATAAGCATATTGGGAATTCATATAAATGTATGACAAAGGTTTTTCCTGTAGTTTGCCTGACATTTTAAATAATTTATTAATATTACCACCAGATCCTATCAAAGTAACTTCTTCATAATCGGCGGTGTTCTGCTTAATCCATTTTTCTATTTCTTCCCAGACAACATCACAGACCATTTCATTCAGCAGCCTAACAGTTCCTGCTTTGAATGATCTTGAATTCACCATTTTACCATTTGAAAACAAAGTAAATTCGGTACTTCCGCCTCCAACATCTACAAACAGATACGTTTCGTCTGTTTTTAATAAATGATGTAAATCGGTTGAAGCAATTATCGCCGCTTCTTTTTTGCCGTCAATAATTTCTATTTTGATGTCTGCCTTCTTTTTTATCAGAGCGACTACTTCTTTGGCGTTATAAGCCTCACGCATAGCTGATGTAGCAAATGCCATATAACGTTCTACTTTATGTACTTTCATTAATAAATTGAAAGCTTTCATCGCATCGACCATTCGGTCAATATTCTCAGGAGAAATTTCTCCTACTGTAAAAGCATCCTGACCCAAACGGATAGGAACACGGACTAATGAACTTTTATTAAACTGCGGGTCTTTATCATCTTCTTCTACAATATTGGCAATCAATAAACGCATGGCATTCGATCCAATATCAATAGCAGCATATTTTTTAATTTTAATCATATTCTCTAGGATGCGATTTAATTCTGTAGGTTTCGTTTTTTTAATCTTCTTTCAGTTCTTCAATCAATTCAGCTTTTCTCTGGTAATATTTGTAGGTTTCCCATTGTGCCCTAAAAATTGGATTATCACCCCTCACTCTATATTTATTATCCAATTTATAAGAATGAAATCTGGCTTTTACATTTCCTTTCCACCCAATATCAAAATTATCAATCAGTTCATTTTTTATGTCCTGATCATAAATAGGGCAGGTTACTTCTACTCTGGCGTCAATATTTCGGGTCATTATATCAGCAGATGAAATATAAACATCCGTAAATCCGGCATTTCCAAAAATATAAACTCTTGAATGCTCTAAATAGTTATCAACTATACTGATAGCTTCAATATTTTCACTCAATCCTTTAATTCCAGGAATTAATGAACAGATACCTCTTACCTCTAACTGGATTTTTACTCCGGCATTGCCTGCTTCATACAATTTATCAATCATAGCTAAGTCGGACAGGCTGTTCATTTTTAATTTCATGTACGTTTTTCTTCCGGCCAAAGCATGAGCAATTTCCCTGTCTATTAATTTGATAAAACGGTTTCTAGTGTACTGCGGTGAAACAATAAGGTGTTTATAACGCTGCACTTTATAATTAGTATCAAAAAAATCAAATATTTTAGATATGTCTTTCAAAATTTGGGGATGACATGTAAAAAGTGTCACATCGGTATAAATCTTGGCAGTAGATTCATTAAAATTTCCAGTCGAAATAAAGCCGTACCTTTTGATTTTATTTTTTTCATGTCTTTCAATAACGCAGACTTTACTGTGAACTTTTAACCCTTTTATTCCAAATATAAGTTCTATGCCTTCGGTCTGCATCTGCTCTGCATAGGAAATATTTGAAGCTTCATCAAAGCGGGCCTGCAATTCGATCTGGACAATTACTTTCTTTCCATTTTTAGCAGCGTTAATTAATGAGCTGATAATCTGGGAATTTTTTGCTAATCGGTATAATGTAATTTTTATAGAACTTACTTTTGGATCTAAAGCTGCCTCGCGCAAAAATTTAATTAAATAAGAGAACGACTGATATGGAGCATTCAATAGATAATCTTTCTCAGCAATTTTGCTTAAAATACTTCCTTCAAGACTTAGTCCAGGTACTGGAAGAGGATCATTTTTTTTATATAACAAATCAAATCTTCCAAGATTAGGAAAATCCATATAATCTCTCCTGTTGTGATATCTTCCACCGGGAATAATACTATCGGTAGAATCAATATTCATTTTTTCAAGAAAAAATTTAAGGGTATCCCTGCTTATTTCCTGATCGTAAATAAAACGCACCGGCTCTCCTATCCTTCTATCCTTAACACTCGAAGATATTTTTTCAAGCATACTTTTGCTCAAATCACTGTCAATGTCTAACTGTGCATCTCTTGTTATTTTTATCATATGAGCTGAAACGCTTTCATAATTAAAAATATTGAAGATACTGCTCAAATGCATTCTAATGACATCATCAATTAAAATAACATATTGCTTTTCATTACTCGAAGGCAGTACAACAAAACGGTTAACCATTTTAGGAATTTCAATAATGGCGTAACGTACTTCCTGATTTTTTTTCATCACGAGTTTTACAGCCAGATATCCTAATGAATCTTTCAAAATAGGAAATTCTGCTAAATCATTTAAAATAATCGTAACAAGTTCGGGGCTTAACTTTTGTATAAAAAATTCTTTCAAAAAAGCTTCTTGCTCACTATTTATATCATTTTCATGGATAATAAATATATTTTCAGTTTCCAGCCGTTCTTCGATATTATTAAGTATCCTTAAACTTTCGGACTGCTGCTGTATAACAATTTTGGTTATATCCTTAATTAACTGCTGTGCAGTTACTCCTCCAAAATATTTTTCTCCAGATATGCCGCTCAGACTTAATCGTCTGATAGCAGCAAATCTAACTCTAAAAAATTCATCCAGATTATTTGAAAATATCCCTAAAAATCGCAACCTGTCTAATAATGGAACTGAATCATCTGCAGCTTCTTGAAGTACTCTAGCGTTAAAAGCTAACCAGCTTTTTTCTCTATCAATATATCTTTGTTCAAACACTTTTTTATTTATTTTAAATCTCGGGGAAATACTGTTTTTTTTGTCTTGCCTTTATTAATAGAATCCCAGCTTTCACTATTGAATTCTATGTGAACAAATCCGGCTGTAGGTACATTATCAATGTATACATCACCAAATTTATTAACAAAATTCGTAATAGCCTCGTTATGCCCAAATATTATTATGTTATCATTTCCATTGCTTTCAAGTTTAATGATCTTTTCTAATTTTCTTTCATCGAAAGTATATAAGTCATCTTTGTAAATAATGCTTTCCAATGGATAATTTATATTTTGAGCAAAAATCATTGCTGTTTCTACTGCCCTCTCAGCAGTACTGCTCCATATAGTATATGTTTTTGGCAAAAATTTGCTAACATGTGACGAAACCAAATGCGCACTTTTCATTCCCTGCGAAGTCAGAGGTCTGTCTTTATCATGTAAAGGTGCCTCCCAACTGGATTTTGCATGCCGAATTAAAATTAGATTTTTCATACGTTAAAATATTATTTCTTAAACACTAATGACAAGAGCAATACCCAAAATCCGTCGCATAAAATGAATTTTAGAAAATAAATTATTTATACTAAAATAAAGGATTTGCAGTTAAATCAGTTTACAAAATCATTAAGGACTTACAATTTACAAAAAAGTTTAGAATATTAAACTTAAATTTTCATTTGAAATTACAAACTTTTTAAGAGTCATCTGTTGATTTAACCACAAGAAAGTTCTTAAACGCTTAAGACTAAAATCACTAAATAAGAATTTGTCCATCTAAAATTTGCTAAAAAAAACAATAAACTAATTCACTAAATATATTAAAATCTTTTAAACTTGAAATTTTTCATACAATCTTGTCTTTTATTAAAACCATTAGTTAATCAGAGTTTTTATTTATTGAATTTTATTTCAAATTATACGCAAATAATTTAAGCACTATATAAATTAAAAAAAATCTTATTGATTTTATCAATAGTGTGTTAAATTAAATATTTTGGCTTTGTAGGATTTTACCAGAGAGATTACTTTTGAATTATTCGTGTTTTTCATACACTTTTTTATATTATTCAAAAATAATTAACAATTTACTTACGATATTCTAAAAATATAATCAGTTTTTCAAATATAATTTCTTACAGACATAACTATTCAACGATTATTTCAGCCTTTCAAAGAAAAAGATATTGTAATGAAAACATTCTTATTAAATTTGGTAAACAATTTGATGATATAGTATTATTTTTTTTCCTAAAAAAAAATCAATATCACAAAAAAGGACTTGGATTTTATGTTGATTATTAATAATTAGCAAATAGCAAATTTGGGTTAAACTCCCAAATCACAGCCAAAATAGAATCAAAAAAGCTCACTTCAGCTTTATTGATTTCATTTGAGATAAAATTTTGATTTAGTTTCCAAATCTGAATCAAAAAAGGATAAAAAAGTATATCTGTTTTTTACTTGTTTTAGGCACCACTGGAATTTTGATTTAGTTCCCAGATATAAATCAAAATAGAATTTTAAAAAGTATATCTGTTTTTACTTGTTTCATGCACATTGGAGTTTTGATTTAGTTCCAAAATCTGAATCAAAGCTGAATTTAAAAAGTATATCTGTTTTTACTTATTTCAAGCACATTGGAATTTTGATTTAGTCCTAAAAATACGAATCAAAATTGGATCAAGAAACCTATAACTATTCATTTGCATCGGATTAACCGTCTAATAATATTTTTTACATAATAATATTTTACTTGATTTCTTCTTCAGATTAAATCAAAACTCAAAAGATAAAATACCACAATCACTATCTGTTAAGCACTGCTTTCTGATAATTGATACAGATTATAAAACTCAATTTCCAATTACTAATTTACCCAAAAATCAAAAACATGATACTCAAAACTACTCTAAATCAATTACAAGATTTTTTTTCGAATAGTATTCAGAAAACAATCCAAGTCCCATCGCTTTTTTTTGAAAAAAAAGTCTACCCGCTCCTATTAGAAATTTCATATACAATTCTATCTGTCTTTAATATTGAGAATCCTTCTGGAAAAATTGTTTTTATTCTGCTCCAGACAGATCAAAATAGAAAAATAAAAGGCGCTCCTCCAGAAGAAACATACTGCACATTGTACATCTCAATGTATTGATTCTGTACAAATAAATTCATTCTTTTTGCTAACTGATTGTAATGCTTTAAAGTAATTACTCATTTGGTGTGGGGTGCTATTTGATTCCCTATAGAATAATTACTTAGATTTTTTCTCATATCTATTTAGGTTATTAACCTTAAAATAATCCAAAATGAAAACATTTTTTACTTTTTCGATAAAATCACTACTATCTATTTCATTCTGTTTATTAGTAACTGTCAGCAGCACGTATGGACAAAATATTGCTGATGGTAATTACTGTCCTGCCCCTGGAGCTTCAGGAGATGAATATGGTACAGGTGTAGTTTTTAATCAGGTATTAAGCGCCAGTCCTTCATCTACCTGTCAAATTGGGACGATTCATGCTAAAGTAGATACCGGTAATCAGGTATTACGACTTGGTATGAATATTGGTAATGGAGGTGCAGCTCTTTTCAGACTATATTTAGATACAGACAGCAACGCTTCAACAGGATTAACCACGGATTCTTTTGGAGGCTCATTGACTGTAGCCGGTGCCGATTATATTCTTGAAATTAATTCAAATGCTTCTACTTTTAATTTATATTCAGGAGCAGGAAATGTTTTAACACCGCTTCCTGTCAATAATGGACTTGCTGCTTATAGCGGCAATATCTGCAGTCCTGGTTCTGGTACTTTTTTAGAATTTAATATTCCATTTGGAGCTTTTAATTATAATATTTGTGATATAAATACCCCTGGTGTAATTACTATCTCCAAATTATCATCAGTTAGCGGTAACTCAGCCAGTTCAAGCAGATGTATCAATACAGCTTTGACATTTGGAATTCCTTTAAAAGGTTCTGTTAGTCCTAATGCTACAGTATGCTCTGGAACAAACAGCACCGTTTTAACAGTCAGCGGTCTTGCAAGCGGTTCTTCAATTGTCCAATGGCAGTCTTCAGTAAGCCCGTTTACAGTTTGGTCACCAATAGCCAATACTACAACAACTTTGACAGCCACAAATTTAACTGCCACCACTAAATACAGAGCTGTTTTTTCAAATTCCGGTTTATGCAGCGGCAGTAATATTGTAACAAGTGAGGCCACAGTAACAGTCTCACAAGCTGCGACTGTAACTTTTACACAAACTGATGTTTTGTGTAATAATGCTTCTACCGGCGCAATAAACATTACTCCTGCAGGCGGTGGCGGCGCTCCATACACATATGCCTGGACAGGAACAGGAGTTAATGCAACAGCAGAAGATCAGACAGGTTTAAAAGCTGGAGTATATAAAGTAATTGTAAAAGGCGCAAATAATTGTCCTTCTCAAGAACTGACAGTAACTCTTATTCAGCCAGCAACTGCGCTTGCAGCATCTATTACCGCACAGACCAATGTGCTTTGTTTTGGAAATAACACTGGAAGTGTAACTATTGAAGGTGCCAACGGAACTGGGCCATATACTTATGCTAAAGACGGAACAACTTTTGTAGCAAGCGGTGTATTCAGTGGTCTTTCAGCAGGTCCTTATACTATTACTGTAAAAGATGCTAACGGATGTACTACAACTCAGGCCGTAACTATTACTCAGCCAGCAGCGGCACTTACTGCTTCCATTACTGCACAGACCAATGTGCTTTGCTTCGGCAACAGCACTGCGAGCGTAACAGTAGCAGGAGCCAACGGAACTGGACCTTATACTTATGCTAAAGACGGAACAACTTTTGTTTCAAGTGGTGTATTCAGCGGTCTTACTGCCGGTTCTTATACTATTACAGTAAAAGATGCCAACGGTTGCACTACAACTCAGGCCGTGACTATTACACAGCCAACAGCCACACTTACAGCATCCATCACTGCACAGACCAATGTGCTTTGCTTCGGAAATAGTACTGCAAGTGTAACTGTAGCAGGAGCCAATGGAACTTCTCCTTATACTTATGCTAAAGACGGAATTACATTTAGCGGAAATGGTACTTTCAGCAGTCTTACTGCAGGTTCTTATACTATCACTGTAAAAGATGCCAGCGGATGTACCACAACTCAGGCCGTAACAATTACTCAGCCGGCAGCTGGGCTTACAGCATCCATCACTGCACAGACTAATGTGCTTTGTTTCGGCAACAGTACTGCAAGTGTAACAGTAGCAGGAGCCAATGGAACTTCGCCTTATACTTATGCTAAAGATGGAACAACATTTGTTTCCAGCGGTGTATTCAGCGGTCTTACTGCAGGTCCTTATACTATTACCGTAAAAGATGCCAACGGATGTACCACAACTCAGCCAGTGACTATCACACAGCCAGATGCGGCGCTTACTGCATCGATCACTGCACAGACTAATGTTCTTTGTTTCGGCAACAGCACTGCGAGCGTAACAGTAGCAGGAGCCAATGGAACTTCTCCTTATACTTATGCTAAAGATGGAATAACCTTTAGCGGAAGCGGTACTTTCAACGGTCTTTCAGCCGGTCCTTATACTATTACTGTAAAAGATGCTAACGGATGTACTACAACTCAAGCCGTAACTATTACACAGCCTGTAGCTGCACTTACCGCATCCATTACCTCACAAACCGATGTGCTTTGCTTCGGAAACAGTACTGCGAGCGTAACAGTAGCAGGAGCCAATGGAACTTCGCCTTATACTTATGCTAAAGATGGAACAACATTTGTTTCCAGCGGTACTTTCAGCGGTCTTACTTCAGGTCCTTATACTATTACTGTAAAAGATGCTAACGGATGTATTACAACACAAGCCGTGGCTATTACTCAGCCTACAGCTGGGCTTACTGCATCAATCACTGCACAGACCAATGTTCTTTGTTTCGGAAACAGTACTGCAAGCGTGACTGTAGCTGGAGCCAATGGAACTTCTCCTTATACTTATGCTAAAGACGGAATAACCTTTAGCGGAAGCGGTACTTTCAACGGTCTTTCAGCCGGTTCTTATACTATCACAGTAAAAGATGCCAATGGCTGTACCACAACTCAGGCAGTGACTATCACACAGCCAGATGCGGCACTTACAGCATCCATCACTGCACAGACTAATGTGCTTTGCTTTGGAAACAGTACTGCAAGTGTAACTGTGGCAGGAGCCAATGGAACTTCACCTTATACCTATTCCAAAGATGGAATAACCTTTAGCGGAAGCGGTATTTTCAGTAGTCTTACAGCCGGCCCTTATACTATTACTGTAAAAGATGCTAATGGATGTACTACAACTCAGGCAGTGACTATCACACAGCCAGCTGCAGCGCTTACAGCATCCATCACTGCACAGACTAATGTGCTTTGCTTCGGAAATAGTACTGCCAGTGTAACTGTAGCTGGATCCAATGGAACTTCGCCTTATGCTTATTCCAAAGATGGAACAACCTTTAGCGGAAGCGGTACTTTCAGCGGTCTTACAGCAGGTTCTTATACTATCACTGTAAAAGACGCCAATGGATGTATTACAAATCAATCAGTAACGATTACTCAGCCAGCAGCAGCGCTTACTGCATCTATAACAGCTCAGACTAATGTTCTTTGTTTCGGAAACAGTACTGCAAGTGTAACTGTGACAGGAGCCAATGGAACTTCTCCTTACACCTATTCAAAAAACGGAACAATCTTTGTTTCCGGCGGTACTTTCAATGGTCTTACAGCAGGTCCTTATACTATTACTGTAAAAGATGCCAATGGATGTATCACAACTCAAGCCGTAAGTATCACCCAGCCAGTGGCCGCACTTACAGCATCCATTACTGCACAGACCAATGTTCTTTGCTTCGGCAACAGTACTGCAAGTGTAACAATAGCTGGTGCTAACGGAACTTCACCTTATACCTATTCCAAAGACGGAACAACCTTTAGCGGAAGCGGTACTTTCAGCGGTCTTGCTGCAGGCCCCTATACTATTACTGTAAAAGATGCTAACGGATGTATTACAACACAAGCCGTGGCTATTACTCAGCCTGCAGCTGGGCTTACTGCATCAATCACTGCACAGACCAACGTGCTTTGTTTCGGAAACAGTAGTGCAAGTGTAACTGTGGCAGGAGCCAATGGAACTTCTCCTTATACCTATTCCAAAGACGGAACAACCTTTAGCGGAAGCGGTATTTTCAGCGGTCTTACAGCAGGCCCTTACACTATCACAGTAAAAGATGCTAATGGCTGTACTACAACTCAAGCTGTGACTATCACTCAGCCAGTGGCCGCACTTACAGCATCCATTACTGCACAGACTAATGTGTTTTGTTTTGGAGACAGTACTGCCAGTGTAACTGTGGCCGGAGCCAACGGAACTTCGCCTTATACTTATGCTAAAGACGGAACAACATTTGTTTCCAGCGGTACTTTCGGAGGACTTACAGTTGGCTCTTATACTATTACTGTAAAAGACGCCAACGGATGTACTACAAATCAGGCGGTAACGATTACTCAGCCAGCAGCTAGTTTAAGCGCTTCCGCAGTAATTATAAATAACAATAACTGCGTAGGATGCAGTAATGGTTCTATCACTCAGACTGTTATAGGAGGCACTTCTCCTTACACTTATACTTGGTCAAATCTTGCTGCAACAAAAGATTTAAGTAATTTACCAAAAGGCACTTATTTTGTGGAAATAAAAGATGCTAAAGGATGTATAATAAACAAACAATACACTATTACTGAATCTGGAATTGCCCTTGTTAAAAAAGGTCTTTTCATTGATACCAATGGAGATGGCTTTGCACAGGCTGGCGAAAAAGTGAATTACACATTTACAGTAACCAATACAGGAAATGTGGATGTAACAAATGTAATTATCAGTGACCCTTTACTTGGTGCAATAAATATTACCGGAAATCCAATAGCTTTAATTGCTGCAGGAGCTGCAAACAATACTGTAACCGGTACTTATACATTGACACAGAATGACATTAATGCTGGAAAAGTAATAAACTCTGCCACAGCTTTAGGAAAAGATACTGAAAATAAAAATGTAACAGATGTATCTGGAACTGCTATTGATAATGACATTCCTACTGAAACACTATTAATTCAATTCCCTGAAATTACAATTACCAAAGATGGTACTTATGTAGATAGTAATCATGATGGAATTACAAATGTTGGAGACGTAGTTACTTATAATTTTGTAGTTAAAAATACTGGAAACGTGACATTGACTAATGTTACTGTTACTGATAACAATGCAGTGATTACCGGCGGACCAATAGCAGTATTGGCAGTTGGAGCTACTGATTCAGCTGCATTCTCCGGTTCACACACCATAACACAGGGAGATATTGACACTGGTTATGTTTACAACTTGGCAACTGTAACCGCCAAAGATCCAAACAATAATCCTGTAACAGATACTTCTTCTGACCCTACTCCATGTACTTCTTGTCCAATTAAAACAGATTGTCCTGATTGTACTATTACACAGCTGACTCAGTCTCCTAAAATCGCTTTAGTTAAAACCAATGATATAACTGTTGGAGAAAATGGATGTGCTGTTCTAGCAGTTGGCAGTGTAGTAACTTATACTTTTACAGTGACTAATCCTGGAAATGTAAGTTTACACAATGTAGTTGTTGCTGACCCGCATATCGGATTATCTGCCATTGCAATTCAAAGCGGCGATACCAACAATAATAACATTTTAGAGGTTAACGAAATATGGAACTATAAAGCTACATATAGTGTAACTCAAGCTGATATTGATACTGGAACTATTACCAATCAAGCTACTGTTAATGGTCTTACGCCTAATAACACTACAGTAACTGATCTATCTGGTAACTTGTCAACTAATAATGCTCCTAATGTAATTCCAATTTGTACCAATCCTAAAGTTGCTTTAGTTAAAACCAATGATATTACAGCTGGAGAAAATGGATGTGCAGCTTTGGTAGTCGGCAGTGTTGTGACTTATACTTTTACTGTGACTAATCCTGGAAATGTAAGTCTGCACAATGTAGCTGTTGCTGATCCACACACCGGATTATCTGCCATTGCAATGCAAAGCGGCGATACTAACAATAACAGCATTTTAGAGGTTAACGAAACATGGATTTATAAAGCAACCTATAGTGTAACCCAAGCTGATATTGACAGCGGATCTATTATTAATCAAGCTTCAGTTAATGGTATTTCACCTAATAACACTACAGTAACTGACTTATCTGGTAACTTATCCAGTAATAATGCTCCTAATGTAATTACTATCTGTACCAACCCTAGTATCGCTTTAGTTAAAACCAATGATATTACAGTTGGAGAAAATGGATGCGCGACTCTTGCAGTTGGCAGTGTAGTGACTTACACCTTTACCGTGACTAATCCAGGTAATGTAAGTCTGCACAATATAGCTGTCGTTGACCCTCATGCCGGATTATCTGCCATTGCAATGCAAAGCGGTGATATCAACAATAACAGTATTTTAGAGGTTAATGAAACCTGGATCTATAAAGCAACCTATAGTGTAACCCAAGCTGATATTGACAATGGAACTATTACCAATCTGGCCACAGTTAATGGTACTGCGCCAAATGATGTAATAGTAACTGATCAATCTGGTAATTTACCCACTAACAATACTCCTAACGTAATTACTATCTGCACTAATTCTGGCATTGCTTTAGTTAAAACCAATGATATTGCAGCTGGTGAAAATGGTTGTGCTTCTCTAGCAGTTGGCAGTATAGTGACTTACACCTTTACCGTTACTAATACTGGGAATGTAAGTTTACACAATGTAGCTGTCATTGATATGCATGCCGGATTATCTGCAATTGCACTACAAAGCGGTGATGCTAACAGTAACAGTATTTTAGAGGTTAACGAAACTTGGATCTATAAAGCAACTTATAGTGTAACCCAAGCTGATATTGATACTGGAACTATTACCAATCAGGCCACAGTTAATGGTACCGCACCAAATAATGCAGCAGTAACCGACCAATCTGGCAACTTATCGACCAATAACAATCCTAATGTAATTACTTTTTGTATTAATCCAGGATTAACTGTTGTAAAAACTGCGGCAACCACTAGTTTCAGCGCTGTTGGAAATGTAATAAACTATACGATAAATATAAAAAATACTGGTAATGTAACTTTACATCAGATAGCTGTTAAAGATCCATTAACAGGATTGGATACAATTATTGAAGCTTTAGCACCGGGTGCAAGCTCTGAATATTCACAAAACTACACAGTAACACAAGAGGATTTAAATAAAGGCTCCGTTACTAATGTTGCCACAGCTGATGGACTGACTCCAAATAACACTCCTGTCAGTGCTACAGACGATGCAGTTGTCATCGAAAATACGAATCCAATTAATGCTGTTGATGATAATGCTGGAACTGTTGTAGGTGTTAATCAAATTACAGCAAATGTGATTAACGTTTTCACAAATGACACTTTGAATGCACTAGCTGTAAATCCTACTGATGTAGTTTTAACAAGTGTAACATCAAATCCATACTTACAGATGAATCCTGACGGTTCAATAGATGTATTAGCGAATGCACCTGTCGGTATACAAACAATGACTTATCAAATTTGTGAAAAATTAAACAGCACCAATTGTGATACTGCCACTGTAACTGTTACTATAGAGGCTCCAATTATGAAAATATCCGGTGAAGCAATCTGTATCAATGATGTTCCTTACTTCAGTTATACAGCAACCGCAGATAATTTCACACCAGTAAATGGATTGACATTAACTTGGGCTGACAGCAATAATAATGTAATTGCAACAATGACTAATCTGCCATTAAACGGTAAAGTATTATGGCCTGGAGCTACAGTAGATCAAAATGGAAACGGCACCGACTGGCCTGGGTGGGTTTTTGCAGATGGAAAATGGAGTGAAACTGCTGATGGCTTTGAAGGTCTTAGACCAACTGCCAACATAACATTTACATTAAATCCAAGCCAGACAATCACAGTAAGTTATCCGCCGGCAGATCCATTCTGTACATCCAGACCAACATTTACAATTAATGCTGCTGATGACGCTGCTGCTACACTTGAAGGATTAACTGGTGTTAAAAACATTGTAACTGTATTTAAAAACGATACGTTAAACACTCTAGCCTTAAATCCAGCAGATGTTACCTTATCAGTTTTGGTTCCTGATCCAAAAGGAGGCATAACCTTAAACACAGACGGTTCTGTGGATATAAAAGCAAATACTCCTACCGGAATTTATACTTTAACCTATCAAATATGTGAAAAAGCAGATAATGGTAATTGTGATACTGCAATTGTTACTATTAACGTTACCAACATCCCGCTTGTAATAAAAGCAAATCCAGATACTTATAGTGTAACTCAATGTTCTATTGCCAATGAAGTGCGAAACGCGCTGACCAATGATTTACTCAATGGTGCTCCTGCAAATATTAGTGATTTAAAATTTAAACTACTAACCAGTTTGGCTCAATTCATTGATATAGATACAAATGGCGCAATTTCCTTCAAAGACGGTGTAGCTGCTGGGCAATATACATTCGACTATCAGATTTGTGAAGCAGCAAATCCAACAAACTGCTCTACATCAACTATTACAATCAATATTGCAGGAATTGAACCTGTTACAATTAACGGTCCAGCATTTTGTAATGCCGACACAACCCCTATTGATTTGAACAGCTTGTTGCCTGAAGGCACAGCAGTTAACGGAAGCTGGGTTGACACCGATAATACAGGAGGACTAACCAGCAATTTTCTAAACGCAATCGGAATACCTATTGGTCAATACAAATATGAATACAAAATTGGCGGCAACTGTCCAAGAAGCATATTCCTTACTATGGGCATCAATGATGACTGTAAAGTACTCCCATGTAAAAATATCATTATTCATAATGCGCTTTCAGCTAATGAAGACGGCAAAAACGATTACTTCCAGATCGAAAACCTAGAAGATAACGCCTGCTACAAAAACGTCAAAGTAGAAATCTACAACCGCTGGGGAATTTTGGTTTTTGAAAGAGAAAATTATGATAATGCCGGCAATGCTTTTAGAGGCAGATCAGAAGGAAGAACAACTGTCAATAAAAATGAAGGCTTACCTACCGGAACCTACTTTTACATCATCAGCTACGATACCGTTGACGGTGTAGGCCAAACTCAAAATATCAAAAAAGACGGCTATTTGTATTTAGTAAAATAAGCAGCAAAAAACACTCTGAGTCCTTACAAGGCTCAGAGTACAGCTTCTTATTTATTAAAAAAACAACATGAAATAAGATATATCCTCAAAACTCAGCTATCATAAAAAATAGCCATTGTAAACCAACAAAAAACGAATTATGAAAACAAAACTATTCTCAATCGTTATGGTGTTTACAGCCATTGCAGGTTTTGCGCAGCAAGATGCTCAATACACTCAATATATGTATAACACAATAAATGTAAATCCAGCATATGCAGGCTCTAGAGGAGCATTAAGCTTTTTTGCGCTGCATCGTACACAATGGGTTGGTCTTGATGGTGCACCGGTTACAAATACAATATCTGTAAATACTCCTTTCAATAATACTAAACTAGGAGCAGGATTTTCAATTGTAAATGATGAAATAGGCCCTTCAACTTCCAATTCAATTTCAGCAGACATTTCATATACTATTCCTTTGTCTGAATCGTTTAATCTTTCATTTGGAATTAAAGCAACCGCAAATCTTTTCAGCATAGATATAAATAAACTGAATCCCGGCGATCAGACAGATCCTTCTTTTCAAAACTTTAAAAATGATTTTTCACCTAACATTGGTGCTGGTATTTATCTTCATTCAGACAAAGCTTACATTGGATTTTCGATGCCAAGTCTACTTGAAACAAATGCTTATAATGATAATGAAGTAGCTGTTTATAAAGAAAAAATAAATTACTACTTAATCGGAGGATATGTTTTTGATCTGTCTCCTACAGCTAAATTCAAACCTGCTTTTATGACCAAACTGGTTGAAGGCTCTCCCCTGCAGGTCGATGTTTCTGCCAATTTTATGTTCATTGATAAATTAACACTAGGAATGTCCTACAGATGGAGTGCTGCGGTGAGCGCAATGGCTGGCTTTCAGATTTCAGATGCTTTCTACATGGGTTATTCCTATGATTTTGAGACTACCGCACTGGATAATTATAACTCTGGATCTCATGAGATATACCTGCGTTATGAAATATTCCAAAAAAACAGCAAAATGGTAACTCCTAGATTCTTCTAAAACAAAAAGTTTAGCAGAATGAAATGGATTAGATATAAAAATATAAAAACAGATATCATGAAAAGTCAGATGCTCCTTTATATGGTGGTTGTAAGTTTATCATCATTTAATTACTGGCCGGTGCAAAGCCAGATAGTATTAAATGAGAAAAAAGCAAAGCTGTCAAAAACAGCCTTTTCAGCAGCAGGCATTAAGGCTAATGCCACTGTAAGAAAGATAAAGTGTTATCACGTGGTAGAAACCGTTTCTTTGAAATTTGGCGGTTATAAAAGTGAATATGATGTAACCAGTCCAGATATGATAAATACGTATGATTTAGGTCCTAACGGCACAAGAGTCATAACTGTTATTTATGAAAATGAAGAACAGATCCAGTATGATGAGCCGGTGCTCAAAGCCGACACGTCAATGAATATGAAAAAATCAGCCTCATTTACAATATCAGATGCTCCAAAAAAGGAAAGTTCCGTTGCTTATATCAATATAATAAAAACCTACGAAAGAGTATCTGATAAAGGATATGAATCTGTAGAAATGCTGAAAAAACTAGGCAATGCATATTTCTTTGATGACGAATTTGTAAAAGCTGAAAAATGCTACAGCAAATTATTCAGCATCACTGATAATTTGGAACCAGACTTTTATTACCGCTATTCTATTGTTTTAAAAGCAACAGGAAACATTCAAAAGTCCGAAGAATTTTTAAAAAAATTCAATCAGTTATCTAGTATTACGTCAAGACAGTAATACTGACAAAATCCAATTTATAGATTTCTAAAAATAACGATTATGAAAAACATTGCAATACTTTACCTGACTATACTCAATCTTTTTGCAGTATCTATATATGCTCAAAAAGGAAAAATAGCGAGTGCAGATAAAAAATACGACAGCTATGCTTATATCGATGCCATAAAAACGTATGAAAGAGTTGCTAAAAAAGGGTATGAATCTCCAGATATGTACCAAAAAATAGGCAATGCTTATTTTTTTAATTCCGAACTGGACAAAGCTGCCGTATGGTACGAAAAATTATTTGCCTTAAAAACAGATGCTGATCCAGAATATTATTACCGATATGCTTTCTGCCTAAAATCTATTGGACAGGAGGATAAGGCAAAAGAAATGATGGCAGTTTACAATCAAAAAACCGGAAACCAAGGCAAAGGGGAATATTACAGCAAGGAAGTAAATTACATGGACAAGATAAAAGCAAATTCCGGCAGATACAAAATGAAAGATGCCGGAATCAATACTAAATATTCTGATTATGGAAGCTCCTTTTACAATGACAGTAAATTAGTCTTTACTTCATCACGGGATACTGGAAGCTTAGGTCAAAGAAAACATACGTGGACTGATCAGTATTTTACAAATTTATATCAGTCAAACTTATCCAATGATTCATTGATACCTCAAAAAGCAGAAAAGTTTTCCAAAGGAGTACGGTCAAAATTTCATGAAGCCAGTGCCGTTTTTACCAAAGACGGCAAAACAATGTATTTTACCCGAAATAATTATTTGGATGGAAAAAAAGGAAAAGATGAAAGCAAAATTACTTTAGTTAAAATATATAAAGCAAGTTTTGAAAAAAATGACTGGACAAATGTAGCAGAAATGCCTTTTGACAGCAATAATTACAGTACGGCTCATCCTTCACTAAGTCCTGATGAAAAAACATTGTATTTTGTTTCGGATATGCCTGGAGGATTTGGTGAATCCGATATTTATAAAGTAAGCATAAACGATGACGGAACTTATGGAAAACCAGTAAATCTGGGAAATGTAATCAATACTCCCGGCAAAGAAACTTTTCCTTTTGTATCGGATGAAAATGAAATTTATTTTGCTTCAGACACACATCCCGGGCTCGGCGGTCTAGATATATTTGTAGCAACAATAAACCCGGATGGCACATACGATGAGGTAATGAATGTCGGTTCCGATGCAAACTCTCCTCAAGATGATTTTGCCTATCTGATAAATACAAAAAGCCGTATTGGATTTTTATCATCAAACAGACCGGGCGGAAAAGGCTATGATGATATTTACCAGTTTTTGGAAACCAAAAGACTTAAAAGAAAATGTAAACCAGAATTAAATGGAACCATTAGTGAATCTGCTAATTCTCAAATGATTCCTAATGCAAAAATCACTCTTTATAATGACCTGCACAAAGCTGTAAGCACAACAGAATCCGATCAGAACGGACAATATTCATTTGATGTGGAAAACACCGGTACTTATAGCGTAAGAGCCGAAAAAGAAGATTTTGCCACTACCGAAAAAACCGTTTCTATAAAAGAAGATGACTGTAAAGCCCATCTGGATCTGGCCTTTGAAAAAGCGTTATGCAAAGTCGCAGTTGGCGATGATTTAGGCAAATGTTTTGGAATCAAATGGATTTACTTTGATTTGGATAAATCAGATATCAGATCTGAAGCCACATTGGATTTAGCTAAAATATTAGATGTAATGGGGCAGTATCCAAACATGATGATAGATATCCGTTCCCATACCGACAGCCGGGCATCTTCTAAATACAATCAAGGACTTTCTGAGAGAAGAGCTAAATCAACCAGAGAATGGTTAATTAAAAACGGAATCAGTCCAAGCAGATTAAGCTCTAGAGGATATGGAGAATCTCAATTAGTTAATCACTGTACTGACGGCGTAAAATGTACAGAAGAAGAACACCAGCAAAACAGACGCAGTGAATTCATAATAACAGCCCTCTAAAATTTCCTAATCCTAAAAACGGAAAAACTACCCCGCAAAGGGTAGTTTTTTTTAAAAAAATTTTTATTATAAATTATTCTACTAGATTTTTACAAATATATTAGTGTAATACTTTTTACCATTAACAGGATTTTCTCTTATCGAAATGCCAAAATGAGTAAAATCACCTTCAATATTTTCTTTATGGCTTTCGCTTTTTAACCAAGCATCAAAAGCACCTTTTGCGCTGTTATAATTATATGCTATATTTTCACTTACTTTTTTAGCTCCTAAAAGTTTCATAATATTATTTGAACGGGCATCAAAATCATCATGATTTACAACATTGTTCGCAATCATATATTCATCATGCTCTTCTGATTTATATGAAACATGATTAATTTTTTCTAAAGCTTTCAAACCTTTGCTTACTCTATAATCATTTATCAAATTCATCGTCTCTAATTCTATAGAAGAGTAATCATAAGTCAAAACAACAGCAGGGGCATCAGAAGCACTTTCCTCAGGAAGCTCTTCAGCAGCACAGGAAACCAAAAAACACAAAACTACAGCAAAAAAAGAAAAACGTAAATACTTCAATTTCATAATATCGGTTAGCATATTTTAAAGTAGATTGGGGAAACTCCTTTAATGTTAAAACTTTATAAATCTCTAAAACAAATAAACTAACAATTCTTTGAATTACAAAATAAAACCGATAAAATGCAGTAAAATAAACAATTACGATATATTTTTCTTATATTTATGGAGCTAAGCGGGAAATTTTCCAAGAATAATCTTCCACCAATTTATATCGAATACGGTCATGCAGACGATTTGGCCTTCCCTGCCAAAATTCAACCTCAAATGGTGTGACTAAAAATCCACCCCAATGTTTAGGACGCAGGATTTCTTTTCCTTCAAAATCTTTTTCTAATTGCTTTAAATTTTCTTCAAGATAGGTTCTGGAAGGAATTACTTCACTTTGATTTGAAACTATAGCTCCCAGCTTACTGCCTTCTGGCCGAGATTCAAAATAACCATCCGAGTTATTTTCGGAAGTTTTTTGAGCGATTCCTTTAATAATTACCTGACGTTCCATACCTTCCCAAAAAAAAGAAAGACATACATTTGGATTATTAGCTATAGCCCTGCCCTTTTCAGAATTATAATTAGTGTAAAAAGTAAATCCTTCTTCGTTGAATTTTTTCAATAAAACGACACGTGATTTAGGAAATCCATCCAATCCAATAGTGGAAACAGTCATTGCATTAACTTCACCGCTTCCTTCAAAATCTTCGACCTCATGAAACCATCTGTTAAAAAGATTTATCGGATCTTCTGGAATTGAAGATTCTAATAATTCGCTTTTCCCGTAAGATTTTCTATAATTACTTAAATCGCTCATTTTTTAGATTATTAGATTATTGGAGTTTTAGATTATTAGACTTTTAAAATATTAGATTTACAAAAAACCGTTCTTTAACACGTTCAGCATCTAACAGTCTTAAAATCTAGAAATCTAACTATCCATTTAAAATTCAAAACTTTTGCCGTCTTCGGCTAATAAAACTTCTTTAAAAATAGTTTCTGCTTCATCTTTAAATAGCTCAATGCTGTCATATCGGGTAGAATAATGTCCTAAAATCAATTGCCCTGCATTGGCTTTCAAAGCAATTCTGGCGGCTTCTTTTGCTGTCGAATGCATTGTTTTGGAAGCCAGACTTTCTTCTGAATCTAAAAATGTAGATTCATGATACAGCACAGAAACATTTTCAATTATTGGAATTATGTCTTCATTGTATTTGGTATCCGAACAAAAAGCATAACTCAAAGCGGGATCTGGATCAAAAGTTAATTTGCTGTTGGCAATAACCCGTCCGTCATCAAGAGTGATGTCTTTTCCATTTTTTATATTCTGGTAATAACAGGTGTCAATTTCAAAATCCTGAACGGCATGAAGATCAAGTTTGCGCTCCCCTATTTTTTCCTGAAATAAAAATCCATTAGTATAAACGCGATGTTTTAACGGAATTGTTTTGATAATTACTTTTTCATCTTCAAAAATAATTTCACTTTCCTTCGATTCCAGTTCATGAAAAAACAACTGATAATTAGTCCATGAATTAGACAATCTTAATTGTAAATCAATGATTTCTTTTACTCCTTTTGGTCCGTAAATATGCAGATCATTTGTTCTTCCCAAAAGTGCAAAAGTTGATATCAAACCAACCAGACCAAAAAAATGATCCCCGTGCAGATGAGAAATAAACACATGATTAATTTTTGAAAACTTTAATTTGTTTTTACGCAGCTGTACCTGAGTTCCTTCACCGCAGTCAATTAAAAAAAGTCTGCTTTTGATTTCCAAAACCTGGGAAGTAGGATTGGTCAAAGTACGCGGTGTAGCGGCATAACAGCCAAGAATAGTGAGTTTCAATTTATGTTTAATTAAATAAAGTTGTTTAAGATGTTTATATTGATTTAAAATTGTTTAACGCAAAATTGATAACGTTCAATCATCAACACTCTTAAACGTTTAAACATTTTTTTCAGAAACCTAAGTCCCTTTCAATTTCATCCATTTGAATTAAATCGTGAGCTTCCAATTGGGTTGGCACAACTGTAATAGAAGCTGGAACTTTGTTGTAATCGATATCGGTAATTACAAAAACCAGAGATTTTTTTCCTTTTTTATGTTTCTTAATCAAATCAGAAAAAATTTTGATTGATTTCACATCCACCGATTTGTCATTCGAAATATCTAAAATGAGATTAGAGTCTTTGAAACTGTTGTATTGGCTGTCCACTTTCTCCAGAAATTCAGCAATATTTCCTTCCGTATCTTTAATTATAATTGTATGTCCTTTTTCGGTAACTTTCATGTTCTCTATTGAATTTTTGATGCTAAAAGATAAATAACTGCCATTCTGATAGCCACACCGTTTTCTACCTGATTCAAAATTACGGATTGCTGGGAATCGGCTACATCACTTGTAATTTCAACCCCGCGGTTTATAGGCCCCGGATGCATGATTACAATTTCTTTACTAAGGGAATCCAATAATGCTTTATCCACCCCATACTGCTGTGCATACTCCCTCGTCGAAGGAAAAAAATTAACATCCATACGTTCATTCTGCACCCTAAGCATGTTTGCTACATCGCACCATTCAAGTGCTTTATGTAAATTTGGCTCAACTGTTACTCCAAGTGATTCGATATACCTTGGAATAAGCGTTTTTGGACCGCAGACTTTGACTTCGGCACCCTGCTTCTGCAGAGCATATATATTGGAAAGTGCTACTCTGGAGTGCAGAATATCGCCAACGATAACCACTTTTTTGCCGGCAACATCACCTAATTTTTCTCTGATAGAATAACTGTCTAACAAGGCTTGTGTAGGGTGTTCGTGTGCACCGTCACCCGCATTTACAATACTTGCTTTTACATTTTTGGATAAAAAATAAGCGGCTCCTGGATTTGAATGCCGCATTACTACCATATCCACTTTCATTGAAAGTATATTATTAACTGTATCAATTAGAGTCTCTCCTTTTTTAACCGATGACTGAGCAGCCGAAAAACTGATAACATCAGCAGATAACCGTTTTTGAGCTAATTCGAAAGATAATTTTGTCCGTGTGCTGTTTTCAAAGAAAATATTAGCAATAGTAATATCCCGCAGCGAAGGCACTTTCTTTATTGGTCTATTGATAACTTCTTTAAAATGGTCGGCAGTCTCAAAAATCAGATTAATATCATTTTCGTTTATGTATTTTATCCCCAATAAATGATTTACACTTAATTCGCTCATTGTTTTTTTATATTTTTTTGTTTGTGGTTTATGGTTTGCTGTTTATTGTTCGTCTGCGTGAGAACAACAAACTATGAATAATTAACCATAATCATTTTTATCTTAATTAGTAACCAGATAAACACCATCTTCCTTATCCTGTTCTACCCAGCAGACTTTTACCTTTTCGCCGTTAATTGCATCCACCTGACGCCCGCGATAATCCGGCTGAATAGGCAGATCCCTGCTGAAACGGCGGTCAATTAATGTTAACAGCTCAATTCCGGCTGGTCTTCCAAAAGACTGAATGGCGGTCAAAGCTGCACGAATGCTGCGCCCTGTGTACAATACATCATCAATGAAGATTACTTTTTTGTCCTCAACCAAAAAATCAATCTGAGTTTTATTGGCTTCCAAAGGCTTATTGGTTTTTCGGAAATCATCTCTAAAAAAAGTAATATCCAAATATCCCAAAGCAATATTAGACAAATGATACTCCTTTTCCAATAATTCTTTTAACCTCTTAGCCAAAAATGTCCCTCTGGGCTGGATTCCTATCAAAACAGTATTGGAAAAATCAAGATGTTTTTCAATTAACTGGCAAGCCAAACGATTCAAAATAATATTGACTTCTTTTGAATTGAGTAACACTTTTTGATTCATATCTGTGCAATTATTAATTTTTATTGGATTAAAACAACATAAAAGTCTGTTTTTAAATGCGTCATCCGATTTTAAAACAGCCGCTGGTTTGGTCAAGCAAATATACAAATTCCGCATTAGGATTTATTCATTGCCCGACCAGAAAATATATTAATTATTTCTAAAAAGGTAATTATTTAATTCCTAGCTATTAGCCACTAGTTTAAGAATGAGGATCAAAAAAAGCTGAAACATCTGGCAACCTTTTTACGTCTATCAATTTAAAAAAAAACTAAATCCAAGTTGCTTTATGCCAAAGATATTCCAATGGTCCCTGCCTATGCGTTTTTAGCCACCAGGTACAGAATGACAGCTGTAAAATAAACAATGTGATTCCAATCAGCAAACTGTATGTCGCCCCAGTATATTCAACCATTCCCAAGCCATAACGATAATAAATAAAAGAACCGGCAACAGACTGCATGATATAATTGGTCATACTCATTTTTCCAAAAGGAATCAATTTGGCAAGCAGATTACGAACTGACTCTTTTTGATACAGCAGCACTATAATTGAGACCATAAAGATCATAAAAGCGACATTTGACCAAGAAGAAATAATGATGTAAAGGCTTTTTCGAACTTCTTTTCGCTCAATAATCTGTGATGAAAAATTTTTCAGGGTAAACAAAGGAACAAACAGCAGAAAAGCATACTGCATAGCTTTTTTCCAAAATAAATTACTCTCAGCTGATGCAATAAAAAGCTTTTTGCGCCCCATTAACAGTCCAAACAAAAATAAAGCAGGAGCTTGAAAAAAGCGCCCATTTTCCCAAGACCAAAAGATAGATGCAAATCTCCCAATAGTAACATTTCCAATTGCATAATCCAAAAATGAACTGCTTTTCATATAATTGCCCATATTGTCATAAAGACCATCAGACCAGCTTGAACCCGGAGCATATTCCGGATGCACCAACAGATAAAAATACCGCATCCACTCCAAAGGCTGTAACATCAGAACAGCAGCTGCAATAAAAACTGCCTTATCGTTCCATCTGCAGACAGGAATCAGGACAATTCCCATTACCGCATAAATCATCAGAATATCGCCTTCATAAAAAATAGTATTTATGAATCCGAATCCTAACAAAAGCAGTAAACGCCATAGGAATCTGCCTCTGAAATCTTTTCCTTGTTTTTCTTGGTTGTCATTTTGAATATAAAAGCTAAAACCGAAAAGCAAAGCAAAAATTGCATACGATTTTCCGCCAAAAAGAAAAAATAAGGTTTCCCAGATTATTTTATCCAAAACCTTCATCCACTCAGGCAAAGCTTCCGGAAAATTATAGTAATCAAAATGCTCGATATTATGCAACAACATTATGGACATAATTGCAAAACCTCTCAATACGTCCACAACTTCAATCCGTGGAGCTTTAAAATTCAAAGTACTGTCTGACATAGTTATAATAGAAAATTATTTTTTTTTCAAAAATATCTTAATTTTCTATCAAAAACTAAAAATATTTTCAAACACAAATCCATATCACAATGGATGTTTTTAAAAACATAAACTTTATAAAATCATCAATTAAAATAAAAATATAATCAACAGAATTTTGGTACTTGCTTTAGTGCTATTTTCATTTACAAGCTGTGAAGCTATACCGGGTATTTTTAAGGCGGGAATGGGATTCGGCATATTTATTATTATCATTATTACTGCAATAATAATTTATTTCATCAGTAATACCAATTATAATTATATAACAGCCTGATTTATTCAGATTGTTTTTTTATTAAAAATTAGACTAATTTATAAATATAATTATATATTTGCTTATGGCATTAGCAAAATTTATACTAGTAAAAGAAAGCGAGCAGGAACTCAAGTCATTAATGAGAAAACAACCTGTCCATTTAAAAAACCGAATACAGATGTTACTGGTTTTAAAAAAGAGTGAGATATTATTAAGCAAAGAAGCTCTCTCTAAAGCGTTAAAAATTAACCATAACACTGCTCAAAAATGGAGAACTGCTTATTCCAAAAACGGAATTGAAGGTTTGTTGCGTGATGGTAGAATTGGTTTTAAACCTTCACTAATCAGTGCTGATTTGCATCAGGCAATAGAAAAACGACTGCATTCGCCTAAAGATGCTTTTACCTCATATACTGATTTAATTCAATGGATAACTGATAATTATATGTCGGAAGGTATTAATTATCAGACCCTAAATAGTTATGTAAAAAGACACTTTGGAGCTAAAATAAAAGTGGCTCGAAAAAGTCATGTCAATAAAAATCAAGACGCTTCGGATAGTTTTAAAAAAACTTCCCTTTAATTCTTGAAACAGTTTTAAAAAATGCTTCATTTAATTTTTCATCTTTTAATCTTTATGTCCAAGATGAAAGCCGGTTCGGCTTATTCACTAGAAACGGAAAATCGCTAACAGCAAAAGGAGTTAAGCCAATTTGTACTTATCAAAACGTATTTAAATCAACTTATATTTTTGGAGCTTTTTCGCCCTATAATGGCGATAGCTTAGTGATGGAATTGCCTTATTGTAATGGTGATAATTTTCAGATATTTTTAAATGAATTGTCAAAAAAGAATCCCCAAGAATTTAAAGTCGTTGTTTTAGACAATGGGGCTTTTCATAAAGGTAAATCTTTGGCAATACCCGATAATATAGCATTGCTTTTTCTTCCCCCTTATTCTCCAGAACTAAATCCTGCTGAATTAGTTTGGCTAAACATGAAAAGAAAAACAACAAATCTAATCTTTAAAACAATCGAAGAACTCAAAATAGAGATAGACAAAATTGTAGAGACTTTAATTACTAGAGACTTTAATTACTAGAGAGTTCATTATGAGTCTTTGTGGATTTAGTTATTTTTTTCAAACAAATTAGACCATTATATATTCATAAATGGTATAAATTTCTCGGCAGAAAATAAGACACAAAAAAGCCCGTTATTTTTAAAGTAACGGGCTTATCTATAGTGTTTAAATATTATACATTTTCTTTCTTTGTTCCTGAATTTTATCATCATCAAGGTATTCATCAAAAGTCATATAACGGTCGATAACACCGTTTGGAGTCAATTCAACCACACGGTTACCAACAGTTTGAGCAAATTCGTGATCATGTGTTGTAAAAATAACCGAACCTTTATAGTTTTTCAATGAGTTGTTGAACGCCGTAATTGATTCCAGATCCAAGTGGTTTGTTGGTTCGTCCAGCATCAGGATGTTAGCTCTTTCCATCATCATTCGTGAAAGCATACAGCGTACTTTTTCCCCTCCAGATAATACACGGCTCGTTTTTAAAGCTTCTTCACCAGAGAAAATCATTTTACCAAGGAAACCTCTAATGTAAACTTCATCACGCTCTTCCTCTGTTTTTGCCCATTGGCGCAACCAGTCTACCAATGTATAGTCATTTTCAAAAAAAGAATGGTTTTCTGCCGGCAGATACGCTTGATTTGTAGTAACTCCCCAGTCAAATTCTCCAGAATCCGGCTGCTGGTTACCATTTAATATTTCATAAAATGCTGTTGTAGCACGTGAATCTTTTGAAAAAAGCACAATTTTATCGCCTTTGGCCATATTTAAATCCACGCCTTTAAACAAAGTCTCTCCATCAATAGAAGCACTTAAGTTTTGTACATTCAAAATTTGATCTCCAGCTTCACGATCCTGATCAAAAATGATTGCAGGATAACGGCGGCTTGACGGTCTGATCTCTGATATATTCAGTTTCGAAATCATTTTTTTACGAGAAGTAGCTTGTTTTGATTTTGCCACATTCGCAGAAAAACGACGAATAAATTCTTCCAGTTCCGCTTTCTTTTCTTCTGCTTTCTTGTTTTGCTGCGCACGCTGTTTTGCCGCTAATTGACTGGATTCATACCAAAAAGTATAGTTTCCTGAATAGTGGTTTATTTTCCCAAAATCAATATCTGAAATATGAGTACAGACTGAGTCCAGGAAGTGTCTGTCGTGAGAAACGACAATTACCGTATTCTCATAGTTTGCCAGGAAATTTTCTAACCAGGCAATGGTTTCAAAATCCAGGTCGTTGGTTGGCTCATCCATAATCAATAAATCAGGATTTCCGAAAAGCGCCTGTGCCAAAAGCACTCTCACTTTCATTTTTCCTTCCATATCGCTCATTAATGTATAATGATTTTCCTCAGTAATTCCTAAGTTTGACAGCATTGCTGCTGCATCAGAATCGGCATTCCAGCCATTCATTTCTTCAAACTGTACCTGAAGCTCCCCTATTCTATCCGCATTTGCATCATTATAATCAAGATAAAGGGCATCCATTTCTGTCTTAACAGCATACAAAACTTTATTACCCATCATTACGGTTTCCAGCACTGTATGTTCATCAAACATATTATGGTTCTGGTTCAAAACCGACATACGTTTTCCTGGTTCCAGATGAATATGTCCCGAAGTTGGATCAATATCACCTGATATTATTTTAAGAAAAGTTGATTTTCCAGCACCATTGGCTCCAATAACTCCATAAATATTTCCGTGTGTGAAGGTTGTATTTACTTCGTCAAACAAAATTCTTTTACCAAACTGAACTGATAAATTATTGACTGTTAACATGAATGTCTCTTTATTAAAATTTTGCGCAAAAGTATGAAAAAATTACGAATTACGATATGAGATATACGAATTACCACGGCATTCGCTTTTAAAAGTTTCTGACACTAATTTGCACGAATTAAGATTGCTGTCTAATTACACAAAATATTCGAAACTGTAAAAGTTGTAAAATTTGATTTCATTTTTGATAAGAATTAGTGTTAATTGGTGAAATTCGTGTTTATCTTTTTTAAATGTGAATGCCGTGACGAATTACAAATCCTAAATCGCAAATTTTGTCTTTACTTTTATCTGGATTTTTTCAAGTTATCAATAGCATCAACCATTCCATTTTGTTTTTTATCCAACGTAAGTTCCCAAAACATTATCCCGCCCAATTTCTTTTCTATGACGTAGTTTGTTTTTTCTTTTACAGAAGCAATATCATCTCCAGTTGCAAATAATTTTTCTTTTTCATTATACCAATAGGGAGCTTTAGCTTTTTCATCCCAAAAATAATTCCATCCTTTTTCTTTTGTAAAAGTTGTTTCATAATCTTTAAAATTAATTCCGTTTGAAGCAATGCCCGATTGATACAATCCATTATTTACATTAGAAACCTCTTTCCAAACTCGGGTATAAAAGGCTGCTCCAATTACTAATTTATTGGCTGGAATTCCCAACTTTAATAAATAGTCTACTGCTCGATCTGTTGATTCCTCAGTAGTATTAGTACTGAATAAAGGAGTATGATGACCTGTAACTTTAGAATATCCATTAACCAAATCGTAGCTCATTATATTGACACGATTTACCAATGGCATTACTTTTTCCCATTCTACAGACTCATCCAAATATTTTTGAAAACCTCCTGCTGCAAAACTTAGTTCAATTTTTGTTCCTAATTCCTTACGAAGCAATACAACTAGAGCAGTAAAATTTTCTTTATCGCCTTTTTGATATAAATGCTGAGGATAACCTTCGATTGCAGGATATTCCCAGTCTAAATCTAAGCCGTCAGTCTTAAAATAATTATTAACTTCTTTTACCGATTTAGCAAAAGCTGCTCTTTTTTCAGCAATTGAAAAAACTTCCGAACAAGGTTCACAACCGCCCCAGCCTCCTAGAGACAGCATAATTTTAAGATCAGGATTTTTATGTTTTAAAGAAACTAATCTTTTAATTGCTAAAGAATCCTTTGGAGTATCTACACTTAATTTCCCTTCTTTCAGATGACAAAAACTAAAAATAATATGCGTCAATTTGAAAGGATCGAATTCATCAATCTGTTTGTCATCACCCATATAATAAGCAATAACAGATAGATTCTGCTTTTTTTGTCCTAAAGCAAACAAAGGTATCATTGACAATAAAAAAAATATTTTTAAACTTTTCATTCCATTATATTTAAAAGATTAATGCTCTGCACAAATAACATAAATTTAAACCATTTATAAAAAAACCTGGCAACGAATTACCAGGTTGAGTATATTGTTTTCATAAAAAAAAACAATAATAATTCAAAACAAAAGTGATCATAGTAAAATACAAATAACCAAACTCAATCTTAACAATTCCAACTTTAATTTTTGAATTTAAATTAAGCCTGAACTAATTTTTTCAGACTTTTATATACTGCCAATTCGACATCGGCATGCTCTTTCGAATTACATTTTTCAAGCAGACTATTTAATACTGCTGCATCAATATTTTCTTTTTTATCAATTTTGAGTAAAAGCTGTTCTGCAATATCATTTAAACTCTTTGACAATGGCAGCAACGATTTTACAAGCGGTGCATTATTACTCAATGCATTAAGATCCAAATCCATTTTAATCCATTTATTTAAATAGCTTATTACTAAATTTTGATTTTCAGATGATTTGTTATTCAAAAAATTAGTAACAGCCTGGTCAAAATCTACCGCATCTGATGCATCCGGCGTGCAAACGTCTGCAAATAAAGTCAACGGAGAATACATTTTATATTCAGTCCCTTCGCTGTTTCTTGTATAACCTTTTAGCGGTTCGCAGACATTAGACAAATCAAATAGAGCATCACTTTTTTGATTATTGCTGATATTTCTTAACAGACCTTCTTTACTTTTTAGATGTGTCAGTCCCAATTCTTCTAATCTAAAAGAAACAGTCTTCAGTCTTTTGCGTAAACTGTTAATATCTGTAACACTTTCATTAGACCAAAAACGTTCTGCAATAGCCGCTGTCCTAGGCCAAATTCTGCTGTCAATTGTTGCTGATGTTACTAATTCGGTCCACATAGTTGCTTCTCCACCCAAAATTCTTGCTTTTTCTTCATTAGTTAGAGTGACATTTTTAGGCATTGGATCTACCGTATAATGATCTGCAGCTTCGTACATCAAGTCGATATAGTATCCATTGGACAAAACAGTTTTGTAACCTCCTTTTACAGCATCCACTAATGATTGTCCTGCCGTCTGACCTTCATTAACCCCTTTCCAAGAATGGATTATAGCCTCTTTGGACATATTTTTGGTCATAATTTCTTCCCAGCCCATTAATTCTTTATTATGTTTTTTAAGCATTGGGATTAACTGCATCGTAAAATAAGTCTGCAGTTCATGGTTGTTTGCTAAATTATGCTTCTTTTTGAATTCCTGAATTTTAGGATTCGCATCCCAGTCTTTGCCTTCGTTTTCATCCCCTCCAATGTGAAAGAACTTACCCGGAAAAAGCGGACAGACTTCATCAAAAATTGAACTTATAAGTTCATAAGTTTTTGGACTTGAAGGATCAAGAGTAGGTGTAAAAATCCCTGCATTCCTTTCTAAATCATACTTTTGAATTTGTTTTAACTGCTGTCCTTTTTCACCATTGCCAACATTCAAAACTTCAACTTTACTTCCTATTTCCGGATAAGCGGTCAAAATAGCAGTTCCGTGACCTGGCATGTCAATTTCCGGAACTACTAGAATTCCTCTATCACTGGCGTATTTTATAACATTTTTGATTTCTTCCTGAGTATAAAAATTCCCATCCGATGCCATCTGTATTAACTTCGGGTGTTTTTTCATTTCGATTCTCCAGCCTTGATCATCTACCAAATGCCAATGAAAAACATTCATTTTTACAGCAGCCATTCCGTCCAGATTTCTTTTAATAACATCAACCGGCATAAAATGTCTTGCTCCGTCAATCATCAGCCCTCTCCAGGTAAATCTTGGAAAATCGGAAATTTTTGAAACAGGAAAATAAAATGAATTACTATTATTCTGTAAAAGCTGTAATAAGGTTTCCAAACCGTGCAGTGCACCAACATCCGTAGCCGCATTTATTGTAATTTTATTTGGAGTTATATCCAATAAATAACTTTCATCCTCATAAAGGTCAATTTTTCCGTTTCTCACACAATTAATCTGCAATTGAGCTTCTGGAACTTCATTTAAACCAGTTATGAATCCTTGGTTAAAAAACAGCCCTGTCCTTCCGTCCAATCGTCTCAAAAAATTAGCTGCACCGACAAATATTCTTGCATTTGGAACACCGGTAATATTTACTTTAAAATTCTTTGTTAATGCAAAAGAACCTTCGCTAAGACTAATATTTTGAGGCCAAGGCATTACATTTAACTGCTCTTTAGTGACTTGAGCTGTAGAAACAAAAGAGGCTAATAAAAAAAACAGTATATATTTCATTTGATAGAAAAAAGTGTGTGAATAAAAATGTGAAATAGTGCTAAACTCAAGTCTATAGATTTATCAAAAAAAACTTAAAGTTCAGCACTGAACCTAACACTAAACAAAAACGATGATATTTAGTACTCAAAACGTTTAAAAGCTTCAATCGCTTCATATTCTGCCAGACCTAGATCATCATATAATCGGGCAGTATTTTTATTTCGGTCCTCGGCTCTAACCCAGAATTCTCTTGAATCATTTCCTTGAAACATTACTCTGTCCTTTTGGGACTGATGGTATAAAATAGCCTGTCTTTTCAGTAACACTTCATCTGGACTCAACGGAACTGCCATGTCAATTTCATGTATGTCCCATTCATGCCAGGCACCTCTGTACAGCCACAGCCAGCAATCGTTCATAAAAGTTTTTGATTTCAATTCTTTCATCGCTGCAAAAATAGCATTCAGGCACACTTCATGCGTACCGTGCGGATCTGCAAGATCACCTGCAGCAAAGACCTGATGCGGTTTTATTTTTTCAATAATATCTTTTACAACAGCAATATCATCTGGTCCTAAAGGCTTTTTCTGAACCATTCCTGTTTCATAAAACGGCATGTCCAAAAAGTGTGTATTTTCATCTTTCAGACCAATATATCTTGTTGCAGCATAGGACTCGCGTCTTCGTATCAGTCCTTTTAATTTTCTAACTTCTAATGTGTCGCTTTGGCCAATTGGTTTTGAATTAATCGAATCAATTACGGATTGAAAATTAATTCCAGATTTATCCCCTTCAACAAAATCATTACATACTTCAGCAAACTTTAATGCTTCGTCATCTGTAACTGCAATGTTGCCAGAAGTCTGATAGACTACATGAACATCGTGTCCCTGCTTGATTAATTTTGCAAAAGTTCCTCCCATAGAAATCACATCATCATCTGGATGCGGACTAAAAAGAATTACTCTTTTTTTAGCAGGATTAGCTCTCTCTGGACGGAAAGAATCATCCGTATTTGGTTTTCCGCCGGGCCATCCCGTAATAGTATGCTGCAGTACATTGAACATATTAATATTCAAATCATAAGACGAGCTTCCCGAAGCTAATAAATCAGACATTCCGTTATTATTGTAATCCCTGTCAGTCAGTTTTAAAATCGATTGATTGGTATGCTGGCAAAGCCAGACAATTGCTTTATTCTTTAATTGTTCAGTCCAGATACACTCCCCTACCAGCCAAGGTGTTTCCAAACGGGTTAGTTCAGAAGCGGCGCTTTTGTCTAAAACAAAAGTAGTATTATTGTGATTTTGTAAAAAAGTAGCCGGAACCTCTGAGCTGATATCTCCCTGAATCGTTCTTTTGATAATAGAAGCTTTGTTCTGTCCCCAAGCCATTAGTACAATTCTTTTGGATCTAAGAATTGTTGAAACACCCATCGTGATTGCTTTTTTAGGAACATTACTAATTCCGTTAAAATCACCTGAGGCATCAACTTTGGTAATATGGTCCAAAGTAATAATACGAGTACCTGAGTTTATATGTGATCCAGGCTCGTTGAAGCCTACATGTCCCGTACGCCCGATTCCTAATAACTGAAAATCAAGTCCTCCTGCATTTTTAATATTCATTTCATAATCAACACAAAACTGATTCAAGTCTTCTAATGCGACAGTTCCATCAGGAATATTCACATTTTCAGGTCTGATATCTACATGATTAAAAAGATGCTGGTGCATGAAATAATGATAACTCTGATTACTTTCCTTTGGCATTGGATAATATTCATCTAAATTGAAAGTAATAACGTTATCAAAACTCAAACCTTCCTCTTTGTGCATGCGAACCAATTCCTGATATACTTTTATAGGTGAAGATCCTGTTGCCAAACCCAATACACATTTTTTATTCTTTTCTTGTTTGGAACGAATTAAATCCGCAATCTCGTTTGCAACGATTATTGAAGCATCTGCAGCATTTTTAAAAATTACGTTATGGATTTTTTCAAAACGGGTATCTTCAAACTGACCTGCCTTTTTAAAGCTTATGTCATTACCTAAGTTTGATGTAGTTCTCATGATTTTTTGTAATTATATATTTTAAATTGTATAAAAAATTATAGTATCTCTATTATTAAATGTTAATTTTCATAAAGATACATATATCTTTTTCAGTTTTTATTAATTCTTTAATCCGTTTTTTGATGTAAAACCACTAGGTTTCACTTGTATATAAATTTTATTTTGAAAAAAATAAAAAGAAATTTCGATAGTAATAAACTCATGAATAAAGTAAAACTCCTTTAAAAATTTGAGCGGAACTGGCTTTAATACCTTTATTCAATAAAAAAATCTTACAGCATTATTTTAATATTTTTTGTTGGTTTTAATACAAATTTATATTGACTTTATTCTTAGAAAAAATAAATTAAACCAACACATCTTTTTTTTAAACGAACGGCATTATTCAATCAACAATGCGTTTTTTTGGTGACAATATGTTTTTAAAATTTTATCAAAAAATCGTGCAGCTTCATTTTTATATCCAGACAGCCAATAAACAGCTGCCTGGAATAAAAATAACTGAATATATTAATTTATAAGGTCATTATTAAAAATTAGCTCCGGTAGTATCCCACCAAAGTCTAGTTCCTCCATTATCAGGACCTCCTAATTTAGTTAGCCCAGTTGCAGCACCGCCAGGGTTTCCGTCTTTTTCAGACTGTACAAAGTTTACTCTTCTCGGTCCATACTGAGTTGTAATTGTTCCCCCGCTGGTATTGTGCAATATTCTAAATAATTTTGGATATCCAGTTCTTCTGTATTCAGACCAGGCTTCCTGCCCTTCAGGGAAATTTGCAATCCATTTTTGAGTAATGATTTTTTGCAGCTTCACCTCATTAACGGCAGCACCATCCCAGGCAACAGTTACATTATTTACAGCCACTGCATTATTTGCTGCATCTTTAACATCTACGAAATCTTTAGCAGTTTTCACGTTATCAGCAATATAAGCTGATGCACCTGAAGCGCCATGCTGTGCAAACGAAGCTGTAATACCTGCTTCATATAAAGCTTGGGCAGTTCCTCCCATATTCCATCCTCTTAATGCTCCTTCTGCTCTCAGGAAAAATACTTCGGCAGTAGTCATTAACACTTTTTCATTTGATCCAACGATTGAACCAATTTCAGACATACCTGTGCGGTCTGATTTAGCTATCATGTTAATACCGGTACGAACTCCTCTGTATTGACCAGGAAAATCAGCTGATTCATTAAAGTATTTTGCTAGTCTTGGATCTGCATATCCGCCCATGATAGACTCCATATCTGCAGACATTCTGATATCACCCCATGAAGAGGAAATAGTTAGAATCGGATCTATAAAATTTGGAATGATTACTTTAGCGATATCAGCATTTGTAGTCATCACGCCAAAAGTCTGGCTGATTGCTTTTTCTGCTTCTGTTTTAGCCAAAGCTGGTTTTATTTTAACAATTCTCATAGCTAAACGCAGACGTAATGAATTTGCATATTTAATCCATTGTTTGTAATCCCCTCCGTAACCGCTCATATCTACTGATGCAAAAGTTGAAGCTTCACCAGCATTTACTCTTTTAGTCAATTCTGTAACTGCATAATCAAGTTCTGCAAACATTTTAGTGTACACTTCTTCCTGTGAATCATAAGGAATAGTAGTATTTGTTGTTCCAAACTGAGAATATACAATTGGACCAAAAACATCAGTTACTCTATGCATTCCTTCCACTTTCAAGATCAACGAAATAGCATAGAACTGATCGTATTTACCTTTTGTTCTCTGTTCGATTTTTAAAGTATTTGCCATTACATCAGTATAAGGCAGACTCCAGATAAAACCATTCCAGCCATCAACAAAATTATAATTTGAGTTATCTCCTGCGGCTCCTTTAAAGGGAGTTGGCGTAGCCATATATCCTGACCAAATATCTGCACTCAGGTTTTGCTGTAACTGATATTTCCAGTGTGTTGTATTGAAAATACCTGTAAAAACAGTGGTAAAAGGAACTTTTACATGATTAAAATCCTGCTCAAGATCTTTAGCCGTAATCCCAGTCGGATTGGTGTTAATTTCGTTGAAATCGCTTGTACAGCTTACTGCCGCAAGCAATGAAGCACATATAGCAGCTGTTTTTATTTTATTTAGTATCATGATGATATAAGATTAGAAAGTTACATTTAAATTAAGACCGATACTTCTTGTAGATGGTGCTGCATAAACATCAATCCCCTGTAAACCATTACCTGTACTCAAAGAAATATTTGGATCAAATGGCGCATCTTTGTAGAAAAAGAATAAGTTTCTGCCTACTAAAGACAGGTTAGCAGTTTTGAAAATTTTATTATTTTTAAGATCAAATGTATATCCTAAAGCCAATTCTCTTAAACTTACGTTTGTAGCATTATAAATATATTCACCTGTTGCACCTTCTCTTCCACCCACTTGGCTGTAGTAGCTTTCTGCCGAGTATTTTCCTGAATAAGCTTGTCCTGCATTTGGTGTTCCAGGAGCATAAACAGCATTGATATCTACACCGCCGGCAGCTCTGGCATCACCAGTTACTTTAGAAACACCAAATTTATCATTTACCGCTTCAGTCAAACTCATTACATCTCCGCCAAAGCGTCCGTCAATTGTAAAGTTTAAGAAATAATTGCCATATTTAAATGAGTTAGTTAAACCTAACATATAATCTGGATTTGCATTTCCAACTTCCTCAAAACCTGTTTTTTGGATTGAACCATCAGCATTCAGCAAAATTCTTCCCTGATCATCTCTTTTAAGGTTGATTCCTTCGATAACTCCAAATGGACGGCCGTTGATTAATGAATATCTATAACTGTTAACACCAGGCTGTGTCAAAACAACTGTTCCTCCTAATTCTTCTGGCAATCCAGAAACTTTATTGTTGTTTTTTGAGTAGTTTAGAGTTGCATCCCATTTAAATTTATCATTATCAACAATTTTAGCATTCAATAACGCTTCAATACCATTATTTTCAATCACACCGCCATTGTAAGCATAATTTTGATAACCTTCAGCATTTGTTGCTGGAGCTGGAATAGTAAGCAATTGATCTTTAGTTTTGTTATTGTAATAAGTTAATTCTATACCGAATCTGTTATTAACAAATCTCCATTCCGTACCTAATTCAAAAGAGTTTTGGCTTTCAGGTTTCAGGTTTGTACCTGGTCTTGGACCAACAGTTGGATTGATATTTTGTGGATTTGCAGCATTATACTGAGAAGTTGGTGAAGTATAGAATGCAGGAACATCATTACCAACCTGTGCAAAGGAAGCACGAACTTTTCCAAATGATATTGCTTCTGGCATTTTAAACATTTCTGACAATATAGCTGTTGTTCCAACAGATGGATAGAAGAAAGAGAGATTTCCAGTGTTTGCCAATGTAGAAGACCAGTCATTACGCCCTGTGACATCTACATACAACATATTTTTGTATCCAAAAGTTGCTGCTGCAAAAACAGACTGCTGCTCTCTGCGGTATCCGTAATTTTGATAATTACCAGTATTTGAATTGAAATTATGAAGTGTAAACCAGTTTGTGATTCCTAAACCAGATGGATCAGAATCTAAAACTGTTTCATCATTAATTGAAGTTTTTGTAAAACTGGTACCTACGTTTGCAAAAAATGTAATATCGTTATTTATTTTCGTATTAATTGTTGCAATTAAGTCACCGTAATTTTGAGTACTCACGTCGTCAATACTAATATACCTGCCATTTGCATGAGATAAAGTTCCTTGAGTTGAAGCATAAATTTCTTTATCAAATTGTGAAGTTACTCTGTCGTAATTGTATCTTGACCCAACAGATAACCAGTTATTAACTTTATAATTCAACCCAACAGATCCATTCATCAGCTGATTGCCATCTACAGATTTATTGCGGTTTAATCCCCAATATGGATTTTGTTCAATATCTCTGTTAGTCATCCAGTTTTGAACCATCATATTTCTGGCAGGATCGAATTTTTCGAAGTTATTTTTATATTCGTTAAAATCATATCCTCTTGGCATTAGGTAAAGACCTGTTAACGGGTTAAAATACAAACCGCTGGTTGGTCTATTTGTAACATATTGAGAAGTGTAATTTGCATTGGCATTAACAGTTAATCTGTCTCCAAAGAATTTACCCATTTGTCTGATGCTAAAATTGTTTTTACTTAAACTGTTAGTTGGTATAATACCATTAGCAGAAGTGTTAGCATAAGAAATATTAGTAGCAGAATTTTGAGATCCAGTAGAGAAACCGAAAGAAGAAATTTGTGTTAATCCTGTTTCAAAAAAGTCTCTTGTGTGATCTGGTGTACTTTTTGCTGCTCCCCATGACTCATCTGCTCCTGGTTTAGCAATATAAGACGTTTGGAATTTTGGCAGATAAGCTGCAGTCTCAACAGTTGTATTAGAAGATACTCTGAAAGCAGAAATACCTTCTTTTGCTTTTTTAGAAGTCAATAGAACAACTCCTCTAGCACCTTGGCTGCCATATAAAGCAGTTGCTGAAGCACCTTTAAGAACTGTCATCCCTTCAAAATCATCTGGATTTAACAGCCCAATAACATCACCGCCGTCACGGTTACCTCCTTGAGTATTACCAAATGAATCATTAGGCTGAAATGAAGAAATATTCAGCATTGGTACCCCATCAACAACATACAAAGGGTTATTGTTCGTAGTAGATGAATTTCCACGAATAGTAACTTTTGTAGAACCACCAGTACCTCCGGCACTTTTAGTTACTGCAACTCCGGCAATTTTACCAGCAATTGTATTCATTAAATTGGGATCTTTTGCTCTAACAAGATCTTCTCCTTTTAATTCTTGTGCAGAATAAGTCAAAGACTTTTTAGATTTCTTGATCCCTAATGAGGTTACAACTACCTCAGTCAAAGCTGTTGAACTTGCTGCATTCAGTTTTACATCTATAGTTGATGACTCACCTACTTCTACATTTCGTGTATCATAACCTAAGTACGAAATTATTAATGTAGCACCAGGCTTAACATCTAGTGTAAATTTACCGTCAAAATCCGTTGAGGCTCCATTAGTCTCCCCTTTTACGTTAACATTTGCACCTGATATCGGAGTACCCGAGGCATCTGAAACAAAACCATTGATTTTTTTTGTCTGCGCAAGGGTAACCTGCGCAGTAAAAATAACCATTACGATTAAAAAAATTTTTCTCATTTTTAAATTATTTTTGTTAGTTATAGCGTAAAATTATAAGGAAGGAGTTTCCTGAAAAAATAAATTAAACCAACAGCACAGTTTTTTAAACCAACGACATATTTCAATCAATAATGCGTTTTACGAAAACGTTTTCTTAATATACATTTTTTATCTTAATTAGACTTTTTTAGATTTTTTTTTACCAAAATGCCGTTTTTAATACCAAAATGATTATTGTTGCAAAATAAAACACAACCTCAGATTGTCTGTTTTATTTAAACATTATCATATTCAAGATCAGTGATGAAAAAAATTAACTTTCATATAAAACTTCAAAATCATATATGGTTTTGGTTTATCTATTTTATACTTAACTTCTTGAGATGGGGAGCTTATTTTAATAATTACGGATATTCTTTCAAATCGAATCTCATAGAATTTTCGCTTCATATACCATTAGTGTATTTCAATTTATTAATACTCATTCCTATGTTTGTATTAAAATCTAAATACATTAAATATGCCTTTTCGCTCATTGCAAGTTTGGCAGTTGTCTATTTATTAAAAACCGGGCTGACTTATTATTTAATTTCGAAAAATATATGGCCGGAAGCTAACAGAGATTACAGTCCATTTGAAATCAACCATATCGTAGCCGTCTGTATTGGAGAACTTTACGTGCTTGCGATAGCATCTTCTATCTATTTGATGCTGACATGGCTCAAAGAAAGAGACCGCAACAAGGCAATAATAGAGAATCAGAACAAAATAAAACTGAAGTATTTAAAGAATCAGATTCAGCCTCACTTCTTCTTTAATACGCTCAATAATCTATACGCACTTTCATTAGAATCATCAAACAAAGTTCCAGATGTAATTATTAAGCTTTCTCAATTGATGGAATATGTATTATATGATATTGAAGATGTAAAATATGTGCCTCTAATAAAAGAAATAGATTATATTCAAAATTATATCGAAATTGAAAAACTGCGTTTTAAAAATGTAGAAGTCAGGTTCAATCTAGAATCCGATATTGACAATATAAATATTCCGCCGTTATTGTTTATTTCACTGATTGAAAATGCTTTTAAACATGGCGGAGCAAACAACGACAGACTTAAAATCAAAATAAACTTCAGAGTCATAAATTCTAAGCTCGAATTTGAAATAATAAATAATTTCGTAATTTCACCACCAATACCAAGCAAAAAAGGGATTGGTTTAACAAACACCAAAAAAAGATTAAAACTTATCTATAAAAACAATTTCAGCATACAGCAAGCAATAAAATTCAGCTTTTATAGTATTAAAATACAAATACCTTTACATAATGAAGATTAAATGCGTAATAATTGACGACGAACCTTTGGCTATAAAAGTACTGCTCAATTATTTTGAAAATTTTTCAGAATTTGAAGTTATTGGAACTTTTAATAATTCATTAGAAGGCCTTGAATTTATCAATTCTAATACTGCTGATGCTGTATTTCTGGACATCAATATACCTATGATGACTGGTTTTGAATTAATTAAACTGCTGGAATACAAAACCCGGATTATCATCACAACCGCTTTCAGAGAATTTGCAGCTGAAAGTTATGATCTGGAAGTATTGGATTATTTAGTAAAACCAATTCCGCTGCCCCGCTTCATAAAATGTATCCAAAAAATTGAAGCAGAACACAATTTAAAAAACAATATCAAAATCGAAAACCACCGTGCGGAACCGCATCTTTTTATCAAAGTGGATAAAAAAATGGTAAAGATAAATATTGATGAAATCCTTTTTATAGAAGGAATGAAAGAATACATCAAAGTTGTCACCGCAGAGAAGACTTATATAACTCATAAATCATTAACATCCCTAACTGATGAGTTACCTTCTGAGCGCTTTATGCGAATTCATAAATCGTATACAATTGCATTAAACAAAGTAAAATCCATAGAAGGAAACAGAATTCAGATTTCATCCTATACCATTCCAATTGGAAGAAATTACAGCAAAGAAGTAAAAATAAAAATCTTAGAATAAAAGTTATAAACAGACAGCACACCATATGTTTTTAGTGTGTTTTTTACATTTATTCCGTAATCAAAAACTATCGGTTTTTTATACTGAAAGCGCAGTTCTACAACGTTTTTTTAGCTGCAAAAAAGCAATAAAACCGCCATTAGTTGACAATTTAATGTCGTTTATTTAAAAGTGAAAAACTTTATATCTTAAAATTTTTTTTTAAAATTCTTAACAAATATATTTACAGTCTTGCAGCATCAAAAAAATTAATAATAACCAAAAAAAATTAAATTTTTAAATTATGAGTTCAGAAAATGTGCAAACCAAATGGGGGCAGTTTATTTCTTTGATAATCGTCTTCTTCTTTTGGGGTTTTGTTGGTTCGGCCAATGACATCTTAATCCCAGTATTCAAAAAAGTATTTACACTATCTCAAGTACAGTCACAGCTGGTTGCCTGGGCTTTTTATGCTGCTTACTTTGTAGGATCTATAATATTCTTTTTAGTATCTCTAAAAATTGATGTTTTACAAAAATTTGGATACAAAAAAACACTTTCTGCTGGATTAATTCTTTCAGCTATTGGTTCATTTTTATTTGTTCCTGCTGCAACAATGGAAAGTTTTCCATTTTTCCTAACCGCCTTATTTACTGTAGGATTAGGATTTTCAATTCAACAGATTGTTGCTAATCCTTTAGCAATTAAAATGGGCAGTCCAAACACTGGAGCACACCGTCTGACATTAGCGGGAGGTGTTAATTCATTTGGAACAACTATTGGAGCGATTCTATTAGGAATAGCTTTATTTGGAATGGGAGACAACAAAAAAACAGCTCTTTCATTAGACGATATCAAACTGCCTTTTATCATTCTAGGTCTTGCTTTTATCATTGTGGCTATTTTTATGAATTTTTCTAAAATAGAAGATCCGGAAAAAGTAGAAGAATCAGCTATAAAACATCCGCACAGCACATTCAGTATCCTTGATTATCCGCAATTATATCTAGGAATGCTTGCAATCTTTATCTATGTAGGAACAGAAGTAACGATTATCAGTAACTTGCCTGCTTTATTGCACACGAGTGAGTTTGGCAGTATTCTGGAAGATGCTATTGCGCCATTTATTGCATTGTACTGGGGAAGTTTAATGATTGGGCGCTGGAATGGCGGAGTTAATGTTTTTAATACTTCTAATTTAGTAAATATTGCACTTAAATTTATTGTGCCTGCTTTAGGATTTGGAGTAATCATTGGTGCAAATATCTTTGCTGCACACGATGTATCTTCATTCTACATTTACCCATTCTGGATTTTATTATTCATCGCTGTAAGTTTCGCAGGTGGAAAAAACGCTGGAAAAACTTTAATGCTTTTTGGACTGTCAGGATTATTAATGATGGCTGCCGGCTTAGTTTGGCCTAATCCAGAAATTGCTAAATTCTTTTTTATCTCTGGTGGATTATTCTTGTCTATTATGTGGCCTTCAATCTTCGATTTAGCTATTGCAGGTTTAGGAAAAAATACTGGAAAAGGATCTTCTTTCTTAATCATGATGATTCTTGGCGGTGGAGTAATTCCTCTGGTACAAGGAAAAATATGCGATTTAGACTTAACTAATCCAAATGGAATATTTGGTATTACTTATACACATTTTTCATACATCGTACCGCTTATTGGCTTTGCCTATTTAGCATTTTATGGTTTTTACTGTCCTAAAATATTAAAGAGTCAAGGAATCAGCCATGTTGAAAGCGCAGGCGGCGGACACTAAGAAAAATTTCTTCAGTTTTTTCAGACTGAGTATTCGATAAAATAAATTCAAAAAATCCCATTCTAGTTTTTTTTTTGAATGGGATTTTTTTTCACTAATTCAAATCGCTGAGAATCGCACATACGATTTTTATTTGAACCAATACTCAAATATTGAATTTTTGGAAATTAGTTAAAAACAAAAAAAGTTCCGTTTCGAAATGAAACGGAACTTTTTTATAAGTTCTCTTGACTGCATTACTACACAGTCTAAAACTGAGTACTATTTATTTCCTTTTTCGAAATCAGCAACAAACTGAGCCAATCCAATATCTGTTAACGGGTGTTTCAACAAACCATAAATTGCAGATAAAGGTCCTGTCATTACATCGGCACCAAGTTTAGCGCAGTTTACAATGTGCATAGTATGACGCACAGAAGCTGCCAATATTTCAGTTTCATAACCATAGTTATCATAAACCTCTCTAATTTCACTGATTAAATTTAAACCATCAGTAGAAATATCATCCAAACGGCCAACAAAAGGAGATACATAAGTAGCACCTGCTTTAGCAGCCAATAAAGCTTGACCTACAGAGAATACAAGAGTAACATTGGTTTTAATTCCTTTATCAGAAAAATATTTAGCTGCCATTACACCTTCTTTTGTCATAGGTAATTTAACAACGATCTGGTCATGTAAATCAGCTAATTCTTCACCTTCTTTAATCATTCCGTCATAATCCAAAGCATTCACTTCAGCACTTACATCACCATCAACCAAATTACAGATATCAACATAATGCTTCAAAATATTGTTTTTTCCTGTAATTCCTTCTTTAGCCATCAATGATGGATTTGTAGTAACTCCATCCAAAACGCCTAATGCCTGTGCTTCTTTAATTTGAGCTAAATTAGCTGTATCAATAAAAAATTTCATAATATATTAATGTTTAATTGTGTGTTTAAAAATTCGGTGCAAAATTACGAAATCAATATCAATAACAATGACAATTTCAAAAATCAATTTCAAAATAAAACGTGGATTGATTAATTACTTTTCTAGTATTTTCAAATTATTTTGAAATATTTTGATTGAGCTGTTTTAGTTCATCTCTAATTTCTTCAAGCACATTTAACACATCTTCTTTATAAACTTCAGAATTATTTATCTTACCACTCAAAGAACTTAAGATTCTGCGAAGCACAAACCAAATAATCAGAAAAATTAAAACACCTAAAATAGTAGGCAGAAACTCTGTAATCTTATCCATAATTTTATAATTTATAATGATTCATAAGCATTTTTTCATACACTTGGTCAGGCAGAATTCTCTTTAATACAATAGAAAACTTCTGCGTGAAAGCGCCTACTTTATAATGAATTTTTGGACTTGGATTCTGAATAACCGCATAAACCGCTTCCGCCATTACATTAGGATTACTGCCGCTATCTACATGTTCGTTCATAGTTTTTAGGTTATTCCCGTATGATGTCTCATAAGCCGAACCTTCGATTACCGGCGCATGAAAACGACCTGCAGCGATATTTGTAGCAAAATCTCCAGGAGCTATGTTTGTGATCTGAATTCCAAATGGTTTTACTTCCATGCGCAGAGCCTCAGTTATTAACTCTAAAGCTCCTTTTGATGCCGAATAAACACTGCGGTACGGCAGTCCCATATACCCCGCTATTGAAGTAATATTAATAATCAGCCCGGATTGCTGCGAACGCATTTGTGGCAGTACAGCTTTAATAACCTCAATTGGACCAAAGAAATTAGTCTCAAAATTATTTTTGATTTCTTCCATTGGAATTTCTTCCAAAGGCCCGGTAATACCAACTCCTGCATTGTTAATTACAACATCCAGTTTCCCAGAAATTGCTATAACCTTGGCTGCAGCCAAATGAATAGAATCTGCATTTCTGACATCCAAGGCAATTAAAGGAAAAACAGAATTTACAATCTTATCAGGATTTCTGCTGGTTCCGTACACCACAAATCCTTTATGATGCAGAAATTCACCAATAGATTTCCCAATACCTGATGATCCTCCTGTAATTAAAACAACTTTACTCATGTCTTAGTTTATAAATTATATTGAGTTAGAAATGGCTAAAAATAAAAAAATCCTCCCGAGGGAAGACTAAAATTCACAAAATTCTTGGATTAAAAAAATAAAAAATGGCAAGCGGTCTACATCGCACCGCTCAACCACGTACCCTTGCTATGTTCCCATCCTGGGGGAGTCTGCAGGAGCTGGTCGTGTAGGACTTGCCGGTGCAAATATACAACCTTTTTATATTTTTGCAAGCGCTTTGCACTAATAAAATAACTATTGTATATTGGTCTCTTCAAATTTTAAAACATGAAAAAACATAACTTATTAATTGCCATTTTATTAGGAACCTCATTAATTGGGTGCGGAGATACAAAAAAAGGTGAAAATTCTTTGTTCACTATTGATGATTCTGCTTTTCCTGCTCATTTTACCACTCCAGAATCAGTTTCTATTGGAATTTTAAATCCAAATTCGAAAGAAATTGACAGCATTGCTTACTTTGTAAACGACAAAAAAGTAGGAAGCACTAAAGGTACTGAAAAATTTAAGTTTGAATTAAAAGACCAAAAATTAGGATATCAATTCCTGAAAGCAACCATTTATTTTGGCTCAGATTCATCAGATGCAACTAAAAGAATAGAACTAGTATCAAATGTCACCCCAAAATTATTGAATTACAAAATCGTTAATACTTACCCACACGATACGGCATCGTTTACTGAAGGTCTAGAATTTCACAATGATACTTTATGTGAAAGTACGGGACAAAAAGGAACCTCCTATTTTAGAAAATACGATTATAAAACCGGTAAAATTTACAAGCAGATTGATTTAGATTCAATATATTTTGGAGAAGGAATCACTTTTGTAAATGGTAAATTATATCAATTAACATGGCTGGAAAAAACTGGTTTTGTATATGATGCCAAAACATTGAAACTTGAAAAAACATTTACTTACGATAAAGACATTGAAGGCTGGGGAATGACAAATGACGGAACATATATTTACCAAACTGACAAAACTGAAAAAATCTGGAAAATGGATCCAAAAACCCAAAAAATGATTGACTATATCAATGTATATTCCGGTGAATCAAAAATCAAAGCCATCAATGAACTGGAATGGATCAACGGAAAAATCTACACCAATGTTTTCGAAAAGGATGCCATTGCAGTTGTAGACCCTAAAACAGGTGCTGTTGAAGGAATTCTAGACATGTCAGGACTGCGTAAATTAGTAAAAGTCACAGATGGAGACGTTTTAAACGGAATTGCTTATAACCCAAAAACTAAAACCATTTTTGTTACTGGAAAAAATTGGAACAAAATGTTTGAAATAACGGTTTCTGAATAACAAAAAAATAGCACAAACACGAATTTCACAGATTTCACGAATTATTACGTGATAATTTGTGACTCGACCGAAGGGAATAGGCGGAGCAAATTTGTGTTTTATATAATATCCATAAAAAATGATTACTCTTATTACCAATATAAAAGAACTACTTCAAGTCAGAGAAAGTTCTGTTTTAAAAGTTTCCGGAGCAGAAATGGCTGTTTTGCCAACAATCAAGAATGCTTTTTTACTCCTTAAAGATGATTTGATTGCCGATTTTGGTTCTATGGACAATTTGCCAAAAATGTCCGCAGATACTACTATTGATGCTGCTGGAAAAATTGTTCTCCCGTCTTGGTGTGACAGCCACACCCATATTGTGTATGCGGGCAGCCGCGAACAGGAATTTGTAGACCGCATAAATGGAATGACTTATGAGGAAATTGCAAATCGTGGTGGCGGCATCTTAAATTCAGCAAAAAAACTAAACGAAACTTCTGAAGAAGATATTTTCAATCAATCCAAAGCTCGGTTGGAAGAAGTAATTCAGCTGGGAACGGGAGCAGTCGAAATTAAATCTGGATACGGATTAACTGTTGAAGGAGAACTCAAAATGCTTCGCGTAATTCAGCAGTTATCTAAAAACTACCCCATAACAATAAAAGCAACTTTTCTTGGCGCACACGCCTTCCCCAGCGCTTTTAAAAACAATAAAAAAGGATACATTGACAGCATTATAAATGAAATGCTTCCAGAAATTGCCAAAAACAAATCAGCCGATTTTATTGATGTATTTTGTGAAACCGGTTATTTCTCAGCTGAAGAAACAGAACAGATTATGGAAGCAGGAATTCAATTTGGCCTAAAGCCAAAAATCCATGTTAATCAATTCAATTCAATTGGAGGAATTCAAGCTGGTATTAAATATAATGCTCTTTCAGTAGATCATTTAGAAATCATGAATACCGAGGATATTGAAGCTTTAAAAAACACTGAAACAATGCCAGTTGCTCTGCCATCCTGTTCTTATTTTTTAAGCATTCCTTATACTCCCGCTCGCCAAATGATAGCTGCTGGTCTTCCTTTGGCACTGGCAACAGATTACAACCCTGGTTCTACTCCATCTGGAAACATGAATTTTGTAGTCGCGACCGCCTGCATCAAAATGAAAATGACACCCGAAGAAGCTATTAATGCTGCAACCCTTAATGGAGCTTATGCGATGGGGATTTCAAATACCCACGGAAGTATTACAATAGGAAAAAAAGCGAATCTGATTATAACAAAAAAAATCCCGTCCTATTATCAATTGCCTTATGCTTTTGGAAGCAATTTAATTGACTGCGTGATATTAAATGGAAAAAAATATTTATAATTTTCATGGCTAATTTAGCACAAAAAAAGAGCGGTATCCTAATTTGAGTACCGCTCTTTTTATATAATGTAAAATTCTTATTTCAAAGAAAAACTTGATGATGATACTAATTGATCTTTATCATAAACATTTACAGCATATTGACCTTTTTCAAAGTTTTTACCAGCTAAATCCTGAGAAACCTGAACTGTTTTATTCTCATATTTTACACTTGAGACAAAACTATACGTTAATTCTTTTTCTCCAAAAGTAACTTTCTTAGCTTCACCCAAAACATTGTTTTTACTGTCAATTACCTGCACATAATAATCTTTATCTCCAGATTTTGCAATTGAATTTTCAGCAATGGTAAAGCTTATTTTAAGAACATTCGCTCTGCTTGCTTTGTCAGTTGCTATTTCTTTTCCAGAGCTTTTTAATTTGTAAGCTGCAGTCTGTAAATTCAAAACAGATAATTTACCTCCTTTTTCAACTGTTTTAGCCAACTCTTCGTTTTGACCAACTAAAACTTCATTGAATTTTTTTGATTCTCCTAAAACAACTACTGTACTGTCACGCTGATTTGTTAAAGTAACATTTTGTTTTTTCAAACCTTCATTTTCCTGCATTAATTCTTTCATGTGTCCTTGCAGGGCTTTAACCTGATTTCTGTATTTTGACAAATCGCCATTTGATTTTTTAAGCTCATCCATCAAATTGACTACTTTATCTCTTTCCTGCAGTAACTCTTCAGACATAGAAGTATTTTCTGCAATTGCTGCATCATAAGTTGCTTTAAGATCCTGTAAATCTTTCATGACAGATTCTTTTTCTGAACCTACTTTCACGATTTCAGTATGAACTGAATCAACCTCTGAAGACATTTTAAAAATATAAACTAAACTCCCAACTAATAAAATAGCCAAAACAGCTATGACAGCTTTAAGACTTGAATTGTTTTTTTGATTTTCCATGTTAAAATATAATTGTTTTCTACAAATTTAATAATATATATAACGCAACTTAAATCAATTATATTATTTTTGAAAAATATTTTTTTATGGAAAAACTTATTACATTCAGTATTAACGACCTAGCAAAAGTAACCAATCACAGAAGCGGTGAAATTAAATTTGGCGAGAAAATACTTGTTGTTCCCAAAGATACAGACCCTATCGATTTTATAAAAAACAGTGAAGCCAAATTCGTTTTATTTGGAATTCCTGAAGACATTGGAGTCAGAGCAAATTATGGAAGACCTGGAGCAGCATCTGCCTGGCAGAGTGCGATACAAAGTATTGCAAATATTCAGCATAACCGTTTTTCAAAAGGTAATCAAATTATTGTTTTAGGACATTTGAATGTTCAGTCTGAAATGAAAGAGGTAGAAAATCTTGATTTTAATGACATTGATGACCGGTCAAAATTAAGCCAGTTAGTAGAACGAATTGACAAAGAGGTTTCCCATATTATCTGCAAAATCATTCAGGCCGGAAAAATCCCGATAGTAATTGGCGGAGGACACAATAATTCCTATGGAAATATAAAAGGAGCCGCTCTGGCAAAAGGGAAAGCCATAAATGCTGTCAATTTTGATGCGCATTCTGATTTCAGAATTCTGGAAGGCCGTCATAGCGGTAATGGATTCTCATATGCTTATGAAGAAGGCTTTTTAAAAAAATATTTCATTTTTGGTCTGCATGAAAATTACACCTCCAAAAGTGTTTTGGATATTATAAAAAAAATTGAAGACCGGGTTCGATACAATACTTACGACAGCGTTAACATCAGAAAAGAAAAAGTTTTTTCTGATGAAATGGCAAACGCTCTTGATTTCATTAAAAATGATCCTTTCGGAATTGAAATTGATTTGGATGCGATTCCAAATATTGCAAGCAGTGCAATGACTCTAAGCGGTTTTTCAATTGAAGAGCTTCGTCAGTTTGTTTCATTTTTTGCCAAAAATAAAAACGCAGCTTATCTGCATATTTGTGAAGGAGCTCCTGATTTAGGAGAAGACAAAAACAATCATTTAATTGGAAAACTAATAGGATATTTAGTAACTGATTTCATGAAATCTCATAATTCAATTGAAGCCTAAAATAAAAGAAACCGCACCGCTTAAAAGTAAAATAATTCTCATCCAAAATAATAACACTATCTTTGCGCCCTTATCTATGTACTAAATACAAGATATTTTAATTTCAAAAATATGTTATTCGAAGATTTATCACTTTCAAAAAGTATACAAAAGGCCGTATTTGAAGAAGGCTATACAGAAGCAACACCTATTCAGGAACAATCAATACCGATTGTATTAGCCGGAAAAGATCTGATTGGCTGTGCGCAGACCGGAACTGGAAAAACTGCTGCTTTTGCAATTCCTATCATCCATCAATTACACCGAATCGTAGGCTCATCAAAAAAAGCAAAAGTAGTCCGTGCACTTGTTGTAACGCCTACAAGAGAATTAGCCGTTCAGATTGGACAGAGTTTTGACACTTACGGCAAATATACTAATCTGACGCAGTTAACGCTTTTTGGAGGTGTATCACAAAACCCGCAGGTTGATGCCTTAAAAAATGGAGTTGACATCGTAATTGCAACGCCAGGACGCTTATTAGACCTGCATAAGCAAGGTTTTATCGATTTGAATCATCTGCATACTTTGGTATTGGATGAAGCCGATCAGATGCTTGATATGGGCTTTGTTAACGATGTCAAAAAAATTGTAAAGCTAACGCCAAAGAACAGACAGACTCTTTTCTTTTCGGCAACAATGCCAATCGCAATCAGAGAATTAGCCGAAATGTTCCTGACAGATCCTGAAACAGTAACTGTTTCTCCTGTTTCATCAACTGCCGAAAATGTGGAACAGCGTATTTATTTTGTTGAAAAATCAGAAAAAAGAAATTTATTATACCACCTGATTAAAAATGAAAATTTATCAAATGTTCTAATTTTCTCCAGAACAAAACATGGTGCAGACAATGTTGTTAAAGCTTTGAGGAAGAAAGATATTCCTGCCGAAGCCATTCATGGTGATAAATCACAAAACGCAAGACAGCGTGTATTAGACGCATTTAAAAACAAAGAAGTTGGTGTTCTTGTAGCCACAGATATTGCAGCGCGAGGAATTGATATTGACCAGCTGCCTTTTGTAATCAATTTTGACCTGCCTAATATCCCTGAAACTTATGTTCACCGAATTGGCAGAACTGGACGCGCAGGAAATGGCGGTATAGCAATCTCTTTCTGCAGTAAGGATGAGAAAGATTACTGGAAAGATATTCAAAAACTTATAAAAGTAAATGTTGAAACTATAGACAATCATCCTTATCCGTGGCATTCTGGAAATCCTGTTGCTGACAGCAATCCTCCTAAAAATTCAAATCGAAGCGGAGGTGCTCACAAATCCAGAAAATCGAATGCTTCAAAGCAAAATAAAAAACGCTGGTATTAAGAAATTTATAATTTCAAGCACCCCTAAATAGTTTAAGAACATCTTATAAAATACAATTTATAAGATGTTTTTTTTTGTATAAAAGCACAGCCACATACTAAACTATTGTTTTGAATTTTAGAATGTGACAATTTATAACTTTAAACAATTGAACAGATTCAAACGGTTTTACAATGATATCATTTATTCCTGCTGCTATTGCTTCATCAGTAATTTCATTTTTATCAAAAGCCGTTAATGCAATAATAGGCGTTTCAATTCCTTCCTGCCTTATTCGTCTGGAAGTTTCAAATCCATTCATCAAAGGCATATTAATATCCATTAGAATAATATCAAACTCCTCCTGGCCTAAAATTTCCAAAGCCATAAAACCATCATCAACAACTTTGCAGGAATAGTTGTTTTTCTCCATAGTTTTTTTGGTAATCAATTGATTAATATGATTATCCTCAACTACGAGCACTTTAAAGATTTGATTAGAATTCAAATCAACTTGTATATTATTTATCATTTCATTAGTCTTCTCAGAGTTACATTCAAAATCAACACAAAAGGTAAAACTTGTTCCCTTTCCCAATTCGCTTTCAACAATAATATCGCTGCCAAAAAGTTCCAGCAGTCTCTTCACAATAGACAACCCTAGCCCAGTTCCTTGATAATCGAGCTCTTTCCTGCCTACCTGAACAAACTTATCAAAAATCTTACCTTGATCCAAAGGAGCAATACCTATTCCATTATCTTTTATTTTAATTTCAATAGAATTTATTTCTCCTACAGTTTGTATTTGTTTTGCTATTATTTCAACCTTTCCATTTTTTGTAAACTTTAATGCATTACTAACTAAATTCATCAAAATTTGAGCAAATCGAAGTTTGTCGCCAATTAAACTTTCAGGAATTAATGGATCAACGTCAATGTATATTTTATTATTGTTTTTTTTGGAAATAAATGATAATGAATTTTTAATCATATATAATTCATCAGTCAGATTAAATATCATCTGATCCAAAACTATTTTATTTTCTTCAATTTTATTAATCTGCAGAATATCATTTACCAATGACAATAAATAGCGTGCAGAAAATTTTAAAGAATTTAAATGCGGACTTTTTTCAAGCTCTTTATGCTCTTCCAAAAGCAGATCAGCAATACCAACAACGCCATACAAGGGAGTTCTTAATTCATGGCTTATCGTGGATATAAACTGTGTTTTCAGCAAAGCTGATTCTTCGGCTTTCTTATTAGCAATAACCAGTTCTTGATTTGCAAGCAGTAAATCGGCATTTGATTTTAATCTAAACCTGTTGTTTTTAATTAATGAATTCAGGAAAAGCAATAAAACGAAAGTCGCAATTATAAAAAGTAAAACAATGATTCTTGATTTTTTTAAACTCTGAAACTGCAGGTCTTTTTCATTTTCAATTTTATCAATAGTTCGTTTGTATTCGTCCAGCTGAAAATTAATCCCTTCAACATTTGCCTTTTCTAATTTTTCTTCAGCATAAATTTCCTCATTAAGACGTGTATAGACCTGCAGGTTCTCATAGGCTTCTTTATATTTTTTCTGCTTTAATAAAAGCTTAGAATATTCCAAATGAGAAAATGACAAATCTGATTTTTCATTGAGTTCCTTACCAAGCCGAATCGCTTTCTGGAAATGAAAATCTGCTTTTTTGTCTTCATTTTTATAATTGCAGTACATACCGTTAAGCATATTAAGCACTACTACTACAAAATTATTTTTATGTTTTTTATAATATGAATTAATTATCTTTAAACTTTGTTCTCCTTCTTTAAACTTGCCGATATCGAAAAGTGCCCAGGTTAAATTGAGATTAGTAAAAGCTGTTTGGGAAGAATCTGCAATTTTTTTACTGTATTCAATTGCTCTGCGGTAATGAAGAATTCCTTTATTGTAGTTCTTTTTTTCAAAACAATACATATTTCCCAGATTGTTATTAATCCTTTGTTTTATAGTATCATTTTGAGTTAAATCTGCATGGCTTAAAGCTTTATCGTAATAAAAAATAGCTTTATCAAATTCTGCCAAAGCATTAAAATTGGCTGCAACATTATTATAATTTTCAGCAATAAGAAGGTTGTCTTTTATGTAAATCGCTTTTTGCAAAGCCAATCTGGAAATCAATAAAGATTTTTCAAAATCTCCAGATTCTCTTAACTTTGTCGCAGATTTAATTAACCCATTAATTTCCTTCTTAGCAGGCAGTTGAGTCTGTCCAATTAAAGCTGTTCCTAAAAAATTAAACCAGAGAATAAATAATAAAACTATCCTTATTGGGGGCATAATAGATGTTGTTTCTCCAAATGTACATCAAAATATACAATTTTAGAGCATTTGTACTGAGAATATTTCAAAGAATCTATTTTGGCATAAAAATAAAAAGCAGTTACATTTTGAGTTGTAACTGCTCTTTTATTTTCTATTTTAAAATTTACTTTTATGCTAGAATGTTCAATATAAACCGTAAATATTTTTACTGAACATTTTACTTTTCATCTTCCCATTTACCCACTACAGATGTGGCTAAGGCATTTCCTAAAACATTTGTAGCACTCCTGAACATATCACAAAAGTGATCTATAGGCAATATTAATGCAATACCTTCAACGGGGATTTTAAACATACCGCAGGTTGCCGCAACAACTACCAGACTCGCTCTTGGAACACCGGCAATTCCTTTACTGGTTAACATCAATACAAAAAGCATCGTAAACTGGGTTGGGTAGTCAAGATGAACTCCATAAGCCTGGGCAATAAAAATACCTGCAAAAGTCATGTACATCATACTTCCGTCAAGGTTAAAAGAATATCCCAGAGGCAGCATAAAAGAAACAATTTTATCTTTCACTCCAAACTGCTCTAATTCCTCGGTAAGTTTAGGAAAAACTGCCTCAGAACTTGTAGTTCCAAAAGCAATGATCAATGGGCTGATAATGTGTTTCAATAATACTTTCATTCTATTGCCCAGAAAAATAAATCCTATAACAATAAGAACCAGCCACAACGTACCAATACCAATAAGAAAAGAACCAAAAAACTTGAAATAAGTAATAGCCAGTTCCTGAAAATCTCTAACAGCAAAAACGCCTGCAATTGCTCCAAAAACTCCAATTGGTGCAAATTTCATCACATAATTCACCATTTTTAAAACGATATGTGAGCTTCTGTCCAAAAAGTCAATAATCGGTTTTGCCTGCTCTCCCATTGAAGCCGCAGCCAAACCAAAGAATATTGAAAAAATTACGATCTGTAAAATTTCATTAGCTGCCAATGCTTCAAAAAGACTTTTAGGAACTATATGCTCAATGAAATTTTCAAAAGACAAACTCTGAGTTTTTGCGGTTACATCTGTAACACTTGCCATATCGACATTGGACAGATTTAACCCAACACCCGGCTGTAATAAATTCACATACAGCATTCCTATTAACAATGAAAAGAAAGAAGCGGTAAAAAACCATCCCAGTGCTTTTCCGCCAATTCGGCCGACTGCTTTTATATCACCCAATTTTGCAATTCCTACTACCAAAGTGGTAAAAACTAACGGTGCAATAATCATCTGCACAAGCCTGATAAATACAGTAGCCAGCATTTTTATTTTGGTACTAAATTCTTTGGTCGTTTCCAAAGCGACCGAATTATGAATTATAATACCTAATACCGCTCCTAAGAGCATTGCAATAAGGATTTGACCAGTTAATCCTTTAAAAAAAGATACTTTTTTGGTTTCAATTGTAGTCATTTAATTAATTTCAAGGTTAAAATTCAATATTTAGCTCGTCAAAATACTGAATACTTTTTCTTCTTTATAAAAAAAAACTTTCTATAATTCTTAAATTACAAGTACGTTTTACTCAAAAGAAAAAAATCTGCTATAACCATTGCTGCCATAGCTTCTACAATTGGTACTGCACGGGGAACAACACAAGGATCGTGACGCCCTTTACCAGTCATCTCGGTAATATTTCCTTGATTATCTAATGAATCCTGCTTTTGCATTATCGTGGCCACCGGCTTGAAAGCAACTCGGAAATAAATATCCATTCCGTTGCTTATACCGCCTTGGATTCCGCCAGAACGATTAGTTTTGGTAGTTCCGTCAGAATTATACAAGTCGTTATGCTCGCTTCCTTTCATTTTAACGCCTTCAAAACCGCTTCCAAATTCAAAACCTTTTACGGCATTGATAGAAAGCATTGCTTTTCCTAATTCGGCATGCAATTTATCAAATACAGGCTCACCAAGACCGATTGGCACATTTTGGATTACGCAGGTAACCGTACCTCCTACCGTGTCTCCTTCTTTACGGATTTGGCGGATATATTCTTCCATAACCGCTGCCGATTCTTCATCTGGACAGCGAACAGGATTGCTCTCAATTTTTGAAAAATCCAATTCGTGATATTCTTTTTCCAAGAAAATTGGACCAACAGAAGAGACATAAGCGTTGAATTTTATTTCAGGCAGCATCTGTTTTGCAATAGCCCCAGCTACCACTCTGCTTGCCGTTTCGCGGGCAGAACTTCTTCCGCCGCCTCTGTAATCACGGAAACCGTATTTTTTATCATACACATAATCAGCATGACTTGGTCTGTAATTATCTTTGATATGGGAATAATCGTCTGATTTCTGATTGGTATTCGGAATAATAAAACCGATTGGTGTTCCAGTAGTTTTCCCCTCAAAAATTCCAGATAAAAACTGTACATCATCTGGTTCTTTACGCTGTGTAACTATTGCGGACTGACCTGGTTTTCTTCTAGCCATTTCAAATTGAATTGCATCAAAATCCAGTTGTATTCCCGATGGACAACCATCTATAATTCCGCCTAATGCTTCTCCGTGTGATTCTCCAAAAGTGGTTACTCTATATAGTGTTCCGTAGCTGTTTCCTGCCATTGTTTTTAAAATTTTACGCAAATGTAAGTTTTATGAATTAAACTAAAAATTATAAGCTGGTAATATTCACAATAACTCAAAACTTTGATACTAATTTTTTGGAGCAGAAGATCTGGCTTTTTTTACAAGTTTCCTCCCGCTCTACGCTGCAATCTTGCGTGCCGAACCCCGGCACACAAGGATTTTTACTTCGATCGGGGCTAAAAAACAACATTTGTGCTTTTTTAGGGATTATCAAAAGTTGGAAGAATCATTTTATAGGATTATGAGTATTATTTTTTATATTTGAGAAAGTAAAATATCACGATTTATCGCACAAAAGCATCTGTATTTGGATGTATATGTGTGTTATTTTAGCAAAACTATACGTAAATAAAAAAAACTTAAATGGTAATTGAAAAAGAACAAATTTCTAAACTTAAAAAAATTGATGGAAATGGTCTTTTCAAGAAAAATCCATTTCAAATATTTGGTTCCAAAAAGCATAAATACAAACTAAACAGTTGTTTATCGGAGAAAAACATCTTAGACTTTGAAAAAACTAATCAAATTGAACTACCATTTGAATACAGAAATTTTATAAAAACCATTGGAAATGGTGGAGTTGGTCCAGCTTATGGAGTTTTCAAGTTAGAAGATTGGAATTTTGAACTTGATATTGAAAACAGAAAATTTCTAAATGAAAATTTTCCCTATACCGAAAAGAGGAATCTAACGTATGTCGGAAATAAAGACGATGTATATTATACTAAAAGTGATGAGTTTAAAAATTGGGAATTAGAGTATTTTGATGAAAAACATATTTATGGTAGTATTAGAATTTGTCATTATGGATGCGCAGTTTATTATTTTTTGGTTGTTTCAGGATCAGAAAAAGGAAATGTATGGATTGATGCAAGGGCAAATGATGAAGGGATATATCCATTGACAACTGAAACTAGATCGAGATATAATTTTGCTGAATGGTATAATGAATGGATAAATGAAAGCTTGAAAAAACTGAATAAATAGAAACAACGACACACAACAGCTACTAAACTACTACAACGGATTTGGGTAATTTACTTGACTGTGTACCATCTAAAAAATATCAATGACAAAATTTACTCTTTTCATAATACTTTTTATTCTCACTTCATGCAATTATTCTAAACATGAAGATGATAAATCACCCGTAAGATTACCTGTAAAAACTAAAAAACTGCACGAATTTAAAAGAGGCGAAGAAATGTCTAATCCAAACAATATTTTGGAACCTAAAATTCAAACATTAGAATTGGATTATGCTGTTTTTAGCTGCGCTTGCCCAAATTGGATACAAAAAGAAGATTTGGAAAAGGATAAAAATACTTTAAATATGAAACACTATATCTATATCGAACCAGAAAATAAAAAACTCGAATTACCTAAAAATTTTGATGCTTTTAAAAACAGAATAAAAGTTACAGGACAATTTTATAAAAATAAAGATTACCTAAAAGGAACAATACAAGGTGAAGAAAACCCAGAAAGAGCGAAAGTTTTTCGATATAACAAAATTGAATTGACTACAAAATAAAAAGTTTAAACTGTATTCAAAAATGACAGAAAATAATTTTATAGTATTTATACAAATTGTCGTTGCGATTTGGTTCTGCATAAGTGTTTTTATTATTTCAAAAATCATTTACTTTTATTTAGTAACGATTAAAAAATGGGTAAAAACGGAAGCTGTAATCATTGAATATCAAATGAATTGGTTTCGGTCAAAAACTGATACTGATACTGAAGGCTGGAAAGAAACAATTAAATATAGCTATACAGTAAATTCTATCGAATATGAAAGCAATTGTGTAACAAAAAACTTAAATATTCTAACATCGTCTAAACATTTTTCTAAAAACTATAATTTTAGAAAAGACCAAAAAATTGAAATTTTTTATGACCCTTACAATCCTAAAAATGGAATCATAGATTCAAAATTAAATTTTTTTACTCTAATGATTCCAATTACATTTTATATTATGATTTACTTTATCTTATTTAATCAATAACAGCTCCAACTAGCAGGCTAGCAGAAAATATGCAACTATCTGAACGCTATTCTACATTTTTTTTAGATGACGGCAAAAAGCGGAATCTTCCCATTTAGCCCCGATTGCTGTGAAAATCCTTATGTGCCGGGGTTCGGCACACAAGATTACTTCATCAGTTCGCTATCGTTCGTGTGCAACGAAAAGCGGGACGATGCTCACTTAAAATGCCTCATCATCCCGCTCCCAATTATTAATAGTAGTCAACTATTTGTATTTATTAATTGCCTTCTGGTACAAAGCTTCATAAATAGGCAGAATATTTTTAATATCAAATTGTTCTGCTACATGCAGTGCATTCTTTTTAAACTCATTGAGAACACTGTCCTCTTTTAATATTTTTAATGCATTTTCTGCCATTTCATTCACTTCTCCAACATCACTCAGATAACCCGAAACACCATCCCTGTTTACTTCCGGCAGACCTCCAGAATTACTTGAAATCACTGGAACACCACAAGCCATTGCTTCGAGAGCTGCCAAACCAAAACTTTCTGTTTCGGAAGGCAGAAGAAATAAATCGGTAAGGCCTAGAATGCGGTCAATCTCATTACTGTTGCCAAAAAATATGACTTTGTCCTGAATACCAAACTTCCTGCACAATTTTTCAGCCTTTTCTTTTTCGGGGCCATCCCCTACCATCATCAACTTGGATGGAATCTTTTTTTGAATCTTATAAAATATTTTAATGATATCCGGAATTCGCTTTACTTTCCTGAAATTACTGATATGTGTAATTATTCTTTCTTCGGGATTAGCCATAACAGAACGCCGGCAGGGAATCGTTGGGTCATAATCTTTTTTGTCCAATTCAATAAAATTAGGAATGACCTGAATCGTATTTTTAATATTGAATAATTTCAAAGTATCATCTTTCAGGCTTTGAGAAACCGAAGTCACATAATCTGATTTATTAATGCTAAAGGTTACTGCAGGTTTGTAAAAAGGATGGTTCCCTACCAAAGTAATATCGGTTCCGTGCAGTGTGGTCACCATAGGAATATCGATTCCTTCGTCTTTTAGCATCTGTTTTGCCATATAGCCTGCGTAGGCATGCGGAATTGCGTAATGCACATGCAGTAATTCTATTTTGTACAATTTAACCATATCGACCAGCTTACTGGACAAAGCCAATTCATAAGGCTGAAAATGGAATAAAGGATATTCCGGGACAATTACTTCGTGATAATGCACATTTGGATTAAGAAGTGCTAAACGTACAGGCTGACTATAAGTTATAAAATGTATTTCATGCCCTCTTCTTGCTAATTCCAGACCTAATTCTGTTGCAACTACGCCACTACCGCCAAAAGTTGGATAACAAACAATTGCTATTTTCATATATGTTTTTGATTGTTTTTATTGATTATATTTAATCTGCATACCAATATGAATATCTCATTCACATCGATTTTATGCCGATTTAATATCTATTTTTAAGCGTAACGAATGTAAGCAGATTAGGAGCGGTTTTCTATGAAAAAAAAGTTAAATTTTAACATTTTTAAAGTTACTTTCAAAGCTTTTTCACAAAAGGAATTTCTTCGAAGCAATATTTTTTCAACAAAATTAAGAGAACATTGTTTGTAGTGAAGCTCAGTTTTGGACTGGGACAATTGATAAAAAAAGCGGGAAAGAAAAACTCCACCCGCATATAAAAGTTTATGACTATCCTTAACTAATACCAAACAGATCTAAAAGAGCCACAGATTAAAAAGATTTACACAGATTTAAAAAAAAACAGTAATAAAATCTATGAGAATCTGTGTAATCAGTGGCGAAAAAAACATATGGTATTATTTGCGGACAGTCATATAAAAATAATCTGTTTTAAGCATTCACATATCAGAAATCAAAAATCGTTAATCTGAAATCTTCAATGATATTACTCCCAAAGCTTTTTTTGATGAGGCTTTCTTTTTTTATTAATCCACTTATTTAGTTTATAACACAAAAAAGCAGATCCGCTTCCCACAAGCGCACCAGCCAAAACATCAGTAGGATAATGTACGCCAAGATACATACGGGAATATCCAACTGTACCTGCCCATATAAAGGACGGAGCAATTACATACCATTTAGGATATGCCATACTTAAGGATGTTGCAGCTGCAAAAGCTGATGAAGTATGAGCTGAAGGAAAAGAGGTACTGGATTCATCTGTAACATTTTCAATTTCCGGATAGTTTACATAAGGGCGGTCTCTTTTGGTAATACTTTTTAAAGCTACAGAAATAAATACCGAAGCTGCCAAAGACTCACCCATGAATATTGCTTTTTTCTTCGTAGTACTGTCCTTTTCGATTAATCCAACGGCATAAATAATCACAGGGGTACCAACACTGACAGGCATTGCACTGTTCGTAATTCCAATCATTGCTGATTCGAGATTAGTATTTCTATTGAGATTGATTTTTTTTAAAAGATCAATATCTGAGTTTTGGGCATTAGAAATCGAAAAACAAAACAGTACTAATAAAAAAGAAATAATTTTAGACATCCTTGCTTTTAATTAATTGAAAAAACGGCTGTGCCAGCTGTCCAAAGCAGGAACTTCCCAAGATTCGTTGAACTCTTCTATATTGTTAACCAGATTATTAAAAACAACTGTGTTTTCGGTAACCGCCTTGTCTTTAACCATTTTCTTGAAATCAATTAATGGCTTATATGCAATATGCTCACCCAATTTGAAGGTTACATTCATTTTATCCAATAAATCTACATTGTATTTTTTCTCTATGCTTTGGATAAATTCTACCGATGAATCGATTGAACAGCCTGTTGCTGCCTGCACTTCCTGATTAACTGCGATTATAATGAACCGATTGTATTTTAGTAAATAAGAGGACTCTAAGCTTGTCCCATGCGCTGCCCATTCGTTAAGAAAAGACTGCAGATCAGTTTCAATTTCGGAAAACTCTGCATCCGAAAATTTTCTATTCGATTGATAAATCCAAATTCTAGATTCTCCGGGTAAATTTTCAAAAGGAACGTGCATTGTATTTATGATTTTAGAATGCAGATTTTAGACTGCAGATTTATAATTTTAGATTTAGACTGAAAAAAGTTTAAAGTTATTTAAGGGTTATTTAAAATAGTTTAAGATTGTTGTTTTCAAACTGTTAAACATTATCTTAAACAATTAAACTCTTACAGGTCTTGAGCATTTGCAATTAACTCAGCGATATCCATTACTTTAACGTCATCTTCCCGCTCTTTATTTTTAACTCCGTCTGTTAGCATCGTGTTGCAGAAAGGACAGCCAGCTGCAATAATGTTTGTTTTTGTTTCCAAAGCATCTTCTGTTCTTTCAATATTGATTTCCTTATTTCCAGACTCAGCATCTTTAAACATTTGCGCTCCGCCGGCACCACAGCATAAACCATTTGCTTTTGAACGTTTCATTTCAATTAATTCAGCATCAAGTTTCTGAATTAAATCTCTTGGCGCTTCATATACATTATTAGCTCTGCCTAAATAACAAGGATCGTGAAAAGCAATTCTTTTCCCTTTAAACTGCCCTCCTTCAATCGTTAATCGTCCTGAATCTAATAATGATTTAAGGAATTCAGTATGGTGTACCACTTCATAATGACCACCAAGTTCCGGATATTCATTTTTCAAAGTATTGAAACAATGCGGACAAGCAGTAACTATTTTTTTTGCTTCATAGGCATTCAAAACTTCAATATTCATCATGGCTTGCATTTGAAACAAAAACTCATTTCCTGCTCTTTTTGCGGGATCTCCGGTACAGCTTTCTTCTGTTCCTAAAACTGCAAAAGAAACATTTGCACGATTCAGAATACGCACAAATGCTTTAGTAATTTTCTTTGCTCTATCGTCAAAACTTCCTGCGCATCCTACCCAAAATAAAACTTCTGGCTGTTTTCCCTGGGCTAGCATTTCGGCCATTGTTGGCACTATTAAATTTTCTGACATTTCTTTTAAAAATTCGTTTATTTGTTTATTCGTTTAATCGTTAATTTGTGAATCAGCTATTGGGTTAAACAAATAACCAAATAAACGATTAAACTATTAGTCATTTTTCCAATTCAAACGGTCCTGCTGACTGTACTGCCAAGGAGCACCATTATTTTCGATATTAGTCATCATGGCATTAATAGGCATTGGAGCTGCGCTTTGTTCCATCACTAGATAACGTCTCATATCCATAATAATAGAAAGCGGGCTTATATTTACCGGGCATTCCTCCACACAGGCGTTGCATGATGTACAAGCCCATAATTCCTCTGGAGTAATATAATCGTTCAATAACGTTTTATTGTCTGGTACAAAAACACCTTTGTTAGCATCGATATTCTTTCCTACTTCTTCTAATCGGTCTCTTGTGTCCATCATAATTTTACGCGGAGACAATTTTTTACCGGTTTGATTTGCAGGACAGGATGATGTGCAGCGTCCACATTCAGTGCATGTATAAGCATTCAATAACTGAACCCAATTTAAATCCTGTACATCGCTGGCTCCAAATTTATTTGGAACTTCATTTTCCGAAACCGGCGCTGCAGCAAATGGATCAGCATTAGGGTCCATCATCAGTTTTACCTCTGCAGTTACCGAAGCTAAATTGTCAAATTGTCCCTGAGGATTTAAGCTGGCAAAATATGTATTTGGAAAAGCCAATAAAATATGAAGGTGTTTTGAAAAATATAAATAATTCATAAAAACCAAAATACCGACAATATGCATCCACCAAAACGCTTCATTCAGCAGCATGACCAATTCATTTGACATTCCATCAAAAACTGGAGCTATAAATTGACTTATTGGAAAAGAACCTGCTTTTATGAAATGTGAAAATCCTCCAGGCACATTCTGCAAATGCAGATCCGAAGCATTCATCAATAAAAACAAAGTCATCAAAATAATTTCAAAATATAAAATATAATTGGCATCACCTTTTGGCCAGCCTTTCAAATCCGAATGAATAAATCTTTTCAGCTTGATGATATTTCTTCTTATCAAAAAAACAGTAACCGAAAATAAAACTAAAACGGCCAGAATTTCAAAAGAGGCAATTAAAACATCATATACAGCTCCAATCGGAGCAAATATTCTATGAGTCCCAAACAAGCCGTCTATAATAATTTCTAACAATTCTATGTTGATGATAATAAAACCAGCATACACAATAATATGCAGTATTCCTGCAACTGGTCTTTTTACCATTTTGGACTGTCCAAGAGCAATCATAGCCATATTTCGCCATCTAGCTTTTGCATTATCTTTACGATTTACATCAATACCAAGATTAATATTCCTAATGATTTTTTTTACATTCAAATAAAAATATCCGAATCCAATAATCAATACAATGGCAAATAAAACATTACTAAGATAACTCATGAAATTAGTTTTTTACGTTTGTAATAGAATCTTTTGGAGCAACATATGGTTTGTTCTTTTTACCAAAAACGGAAACATTTACATATCGTGTTGGATTTAGTCTCACATCCTGTAAAAGCAATTCTAACTCTTTTGAAGTTTTGGACAAATTAGCATACAAAGCATCGTCTTTCATTAATTTACCCATTGTCCCTTTACCAGACTCTATACCTTTCATTATACCGTCAACTTTAGCTAATGTTGCATTCAGGTTTCTAACGGTAAGACCCAGATCAGCTTTATTTAATGAATCTGAAATCTTTACAAAATTATCTGAAACCTTATTGAAATTGGAAACAACACCTTTCAATTGTCCCTTGTTTTCCTCTAAAATTACATTTGCATTTGCAGCAACTTTATGAAACTGCTCCATTGTAGCACTAAGTTCAGCTAAACTCTTTTTTAAATCTGCTTTACCTTTGGCATCTAAAACTTCATTGAAACTAATAACCAATTGATCGGCACTGGTCATTAATTTTTCAACTTTGGCAAGAGCCGGACCAACTTTGTCGCCTAAAGAATCCATAAGGCTAGCCTGTACAGCACCCTTTAAATAATCACCGCTTTCGGCAATATTTTTATCGGTATAATTAGGGCGAATCGCTAATTGTTTACCGCCAATAAGACTTGCATCATAAATTGCTGTTGTACTTGATTTAGATATTGGAAAATCAGTATTCACCTGCAATTCAACTAACAAAGTACCTTTTTCTGTTATTGTTATTGTTTTTACTTTTCCTACAACAAGCCCGTTAATAGTTATAGGAGCTGAAGGTGCAAGTCCTTCTACATTTTCATATTCCGAATAGAAAGTTTTATAACTATTAAAAAGATCTTTTCCTTTTAAATAACTATATCCCCAAATGAATAATAAAATTGATGTAATAACTAAAATAGCAGTCTTTATTTCTCTTGTAATTTTCAAAATTTTGTTTTTTTTTAATGGGTAAATTTAATATAAAATATTCGAACTAATAATTATTTAACCGCTTCACGAACGCTTATTTTTTTACCGTTCCTGAATGCCGTTAAAAAAGCCGAATCATATCCTTTGGATTTTACTTCTTTCAATTGATTCTTAGCATTTTCGTAATCGGAAGTTTCTCCGTAAAAGTATTTATAGACATTATCCTCATATACTAACGATACATGTTTTAATCCTTTAAAATTTTTTGATTCTAAAGGCAATTTGTTTTTACTGGCAGCAAATTGGACTTTAAAAATTGACCCCAGCGTATCTTTTTTTACAGTTCCTTTGTAAACCGATTGATTTTCTTCTTTTTTTTCAAGGTTTTCATCATGATTCTGAACAGATTTATCACTAATACTTTCTCCTTCCTCATAATCAAAATTTTCATTTTTATAACTCACAACTGCATCAGCAATAGCTTTGGCAATATCATTTTGACCATTTTCAGATCCCAGAAAAGAAATATCATTCGGACTTGAAATAAAACCTATCTCGATTAAAACTCCCGGCATAATAGAAGCATCTAATACCCATAAAGGTTCTTGTTTTATGCCCCGCGATTTTATTCCCGAAGACTTTGAAAAATTATTCTGTATTTTTTTTGCAAAACTAATACTGTTAGTCAAATTATTCTCCTGTACCATTTTCAGCCCAATTAATGTTTCTGGGTTATTTGGATCAAAACCTTTATAGGCTTTTTTGTAATTATCTTCCAGAAAGATTACGGAGTTTTCTGTTTTAGAAACTTCAAAATTCATATTTGTTCTTGACATACCCATTACATATGTCTCACTTCCATTTCCTGCTTTATTTTTATTAGCGTTACAATGAATTGAAACAAATAAATTTGCATTAGCACGATTTGCATTTTTGGCTCTTTCTCTTAGTTCAACAAATTCATCTGTTTTACGGGAATAAATCAAACCAATACTAGGGTTCTGTTCTAACAATTTACCAACTTTTAAGGTAACTGCCAAAGTTATGTCTTTCTCTTTATGACCATTATACTTCGCTCCAGGGTCTTTTCCGCCATGACCCGCATCCAAAACAACTTTGAATTTTGCAGCCGATTGTGCTGAGCCGGCAGTAAAGCTTAGAATTGCTAAAAATAAAGTTATTACTGCTTTAAATTTATTTTTTGAAAACATCATAATTCTAAAAATTAATATAATTATATGACTTCTGTTATAAATTCATCAATTGATTCCTTGCGCCTTCATAGTCAGTATTTCTTCCAAAAATGCATTTATTAGACATTATCTTCATAAATGTGTGAAATAATTTGTAATTATTAAAAATTTCTAAATTTCAATACTGCTTTTCGGAACAAAAAAACAGTTTTTATTAAATAGATTACAAAGTTTCTTTTTTAATTACACCTTAATTATTACCTGGTGTTTCATTAGTTTTCACAGGATTTTCATTAAGTATCTGTGATGGTTTTTCTTCAAAGGTTTCTGTGCCTCCATCTCCAAAATATTCATTTTTGTAACCAATAATAGCATTCGCAATTGCTTTAGCAATATCATCCTGCCCTTGTTCTGAATTAAGCAGGTCACCTTCAGCCGGATTAGAAATAAAACCTGTTTCAACCAAAACTCTAGGCATATATGCTTTGTGCAAAACCATAAAAGGAGCCTGTTTTACTCCTCCATGACGCAATTTTTTTCCTAATAAGGCAAAAGCATCTTCTACCTTGCTGGCCAATGAAATACTGTTTTCTAAATATTCTTCCTGCATCAAAGTCATCCCAATCATTGTTTCCGGAGAGTTTGGATCAAATCCTTCGTACTTTTTCTTATAATCTTTTTCCAGGGTAATTACCGCATTTTCCTTTTTTGCAGCCTCCAGATTCGAAGCAATTTTATTCATACCCATAACATAGGTTTCGGTACCGTCTGCAGCAGTATTTTTATTTGCATTACAATGAATGGAAACAAAAATATTTGAATCGGCTCTATTTGCAATATTGGCTCTTTCTACTAAATCAATAAAAACATCTGTTTTTCTGGTGTAAATCACTTCTACTTTAGGATAAGATTCTAAAATTCTGCCCACTTTTAATACTATAGCCAATGCAATGTTTTTCTCGATTCTTCCGCTATAAACAGCTCCAAAATCATGATCGCCGTGACCTGCATCTAGAGTAACTTTAAAATTATTGGATTGCCCATAAATATTGCCCACAAATAGCAGTATTAAAAATGTGAATGCAATTTTCATTTTTTTTGTTATATCCATCTAATAGTTAATTTTATTACAACAGTTCTATTATAAATTTATGTTTTGATTATTTTTGCCGAAAAATATAGTAATTTTGGCTCAAATATATTCGTATCTTCATTTTACAAAAATAGTATTTAAACCTTTGCATACAAACTTATTTAATATCGTTTTATTATCAATTTTCCTATCTCTAGGCTGTTCTAATTTATATTCTCAAGATATAAAAAAGAAACAAACTTCTATTACTCCTAATAAACAAGAAGTTAAAAAACCTGCTAATGATACGGCAGATAAAAACACTGAAGCTGAAACACCAAAAGATACAGTCAAATTAGACACAATAAAAGTTAAAAAAGTTTTCCTGAACGGACAGGTAAAATACACTGCCCAAGATTACCAGAAAATTGAGAAAAAGAAAAAACTCATGACTTTGTACAATAAAGCTGAATTGTACTATGAGGATATTGAATTGAAATCGGGTATCATTGTCATGGATTATGAGAAAAATGAGGTGTATGCTGGCCGTATTAAAGATTCCCTAGGCAACTATACTCAATTTCCAAATTTCAAACAAGGTTCGAATGTCATTGAACCAGATTCTATCCGTTTTAATTTCAAAACAAAAAAGGCTTTAATCTGGAATTCAAGAACTACTCAAGGGGAATTCAATGTAAAAGCTGCTATTACTAAAAAAGAAAATGATTCCGTATACTTCCTTAAAGGCGCAAGATTTACAACCGCCAAAGATGTTGACAATCCTGAATATTATTTTCAAACCAATAAGATAAAATTCATTCCGGGAAAAAAAATAATTACAGGTTCCACTTACATGGTAATAGCAGGTGTGCCAACGCCAATATACATGCCTTTTGCCTATTTCCCATTATCAAAAGAAACGAGTGTTTCCGGAATTATTCTGCCTTCCTATAACGATTCAAACACCAAGGGTTTTTCATTACAGAATGGAGGATATTATTTTGCGCTAAGCGATCATTACAATCTAACTGTTGTTGGAGATTACTACACCAATGGAAGTTACGCTTTGGGAATGCAGTCGTCTTATGCTAAAAGATACAATTTTCAAGGAAACATTAATATTAGATACGAAAATAATATAGTCAGCGAAAGAGGTTATCCAGATTATTCTAAAACAAAAATCTACAACATTCAATGGTCGCATTCACAGGATTCAAAAGCTAATCCAAATTCAACATTTTCTGCTTCGGTGAATCTAGGGAGCAGTGAATATTTTAAAAGAACTATTAATCAAGTCAATGTAGGTTCTTCTTTAAATAATTCATTGAGTTCGTCAATATCATATAGCACAGTATTTCATTCTGTACCAGAAAGCAGAATATCACTTACAGCAACTCACTCTCAGAATACCAATACAAAAGAAATCAATATGACTCTTCCTACACTGCAGTTTAGCGTAGACCGTGTGTATCCGTTTGCAAAAAGTGACGGCACGAAAAAAGGGTTTTTCAAGAACATTAATTTACAGTACAACTTAAACGGAAAAAACAGCTTTAAAACAACCGATTCATTATTTTTTAAACCTGAAATGTTCCAAAATGCTGATATTGGATTCCAGCATTCCATTCCGTTAAGCACCAACTTTAAAGTTTTCAAATATTTTAGTGTTTCTACCTCTTTAAATTATGATGAAGTCTGGTATTTTAAAACTATCGAAAAACATTACGACAATCAATTAGCTACAGTAGTTACTAACGAAGTAAAAGGGTTTGATGCTTTTAGAACTTATTCTTCATCAACTAGTATTGGAACAACCATTTACGGAACTTTTAATTTTGGAGCTGATAAAAAAATACAGTCAATCAGACACGTAATGAGACCCGCAATTTCTCATAGCTACGCTCCTAGTTTTGAAAAATACTATGACACCTACGCAATCGACGGAAGTGGCGGTATGCAGAAAGATTACACTCGATTTGAAGGCGGTATGTACGGTGCGCCCGGTCTTAATAGCTCCAATTCATTTGGATTCAACCTTAGTAATACTTTTGAAGCAAAAGTTGCAGATAAGGATACCACTAAAACCGAGCCGAAAAAAATAATGCTGTTAAACAATCTAAATCTTTCTACCAGTTATGATGCCAATGCCAAAACACTTGCATGGGCTCCTGTAAGGATAAGCGGTGGAACTCAATTCTTCGATAATAAATTGGGCGCTAATTTTGGAACAACCTTGGATCCTTATGCGATTGATAATGGTGGAAATAGAATAAATACTTTCAATATTAACAATGGAGGCAGTCTTTTTAGAATGACAAGTGCCAATTTGACTATGAATTATTCCCTGTCAAGCAGAGGAGAGAAAAAAAAGAAAAAAGATTCGCAGGCCGAAAGAAATGGAGGCCGGGAAGATGATTTATTTGGTTCTGATATTGACACCGGAAGTTATCGAAAAAACAGCCAGTTTACTGATGACGATGATAAAAATGAAGATGCCGTTACTGAATTTTTCAGATCTAAACTGCCTTGGGACATGACATTTGCCTATTCTCTTACATATGGAAACAGCAATAGAGAGAAAAAAATAACAGGGAATTCCATTATGATTTCAGCTAATACCGATTTAACTCCAAAGTGGAAAGCTGGTATTTCAACTGGTTTTGATTTTGTTCAAAAAGGCGTTACTTTTACTCAATTGCGTTTTGAAAGAGATTTAATGAGCTGGAGAATGGATTTTAACTGGACTCCTTTTGGACAAAATGCAACTTGGAATTTCTTTATTGGAATCAAATCTGGTGTTCTCAGCGATATTAAATGGGAAAAAAGAAATCAAAATTTCTAGATTTTTTATTTAAATTACAATTACAGCTAATAGCAAAACGATTAATAATTAATACATTTAGTCGTTACTGAATTACTGTCTATTTACTTTATACTAAAAAGTATGCATGGAGAATTTACCATTTTTATTAAAAACACTTAATTCTACATTGTATCTGAATTAACATTAATATAAAAATCTAATTTATAAATGAAAACAATAATCTACACTGAAAAAGCTCCAGCTCCAATTGGCCCATACAATCAAGCTGTTCTGACAGGAAATACTTTATACACATCTGGTCAAATTGCACTTAATCCAGCAACGATGGAATTAGTGACAGACACTATCGAATTGGAAACGAAACAAGTCATGGAAAATATGAAAGCGGTTTTAGAAGCTGCCGGAATGACTTTTGAAAATGTTGTAAAAACTTCTATTTTCATCATGAATATGAATGATTTTGGCAGCATTAATACCGTTTACGGATCTTATTTTAACGAAAAAACCGCTCCAGCTCGTGAAACGGTTCAAGTGGCATGTCTGCCGAAAAATGTAAATGTAGAAATATCTATGATTGCAGTGCTATAGCATTAATCAATAATTGTGCTGTTGCTTCGTTTGTAGCCAACGGCACATTATGAACATCGCAGACACGGATAAGCATATTAACATCAGCTTCGTGCGGATGGCTTGACAGTGGGTCTTTAAAAAACAAAACCATTTGAGTCTTACCTTCTGCAACTCTCCCTGCAATCTGAGCATCACCCCCTAAAGGACCAGAGAGCATTCTTCTGACTTTAAAACCTTCGGCTTCGGCTCTGCCTCCCGTTGTTCCTGTTGCTATAAATTGTATTTTTTCCTGTTGTAACAGTTCACGGTTTTTAATTAAGAATTTTACAATATCTTCTTTTTTCCCGTCATGTGCAATTATTGCTATCTCCATATTTTATTTATTAGCTACGTGATAAGCAATCAAACCATCAATAGGTCTCCTAAGTACATTACCTAACTGCAGTTCGTATTTTTCAAAAATTTCAGCAAGTTCTTCTTTTAAATAAAAAGCGATAGAACCTACAAAATTTACTGGTACTTCTTTGCAGTTTTCAAACTGCTTGATATAATTTTTAATAAAAGATTTCATCCCTTTAAAAATTATCTTGCGGCAAAATTCATGTTCTTTATTCTGAATCAAAAATTTAGCAAAAGTTGCAAGATAAGCATTTGGATTTGGTTCTTTATATAATTTATTTTTAATAAAATCCGGGTCCAAATTATATTCTTTTTCAAATACTTCAGCCAATTCTTTTGGCATTTTATTGAAATAGTATTTTCTAATTAATTCTTTTCCAAAAACATTACCGCTGCAGTCATCCATTACGATATAACCCAATGACTGTACTCTTTGTTCTAAAACCTTGCCGTCAAAATAGCTGCAGTTAGAACCTGTACCTAAAATACATACGATTGCTTCTTCTCCTTTTGGTGTTGTTGCAAAAACAGCAGCATATGTATCCTCTTCTACAACTACAATTGCATTAGAAAAATAAGTTTTAAAAGCTTCACTAAGCATGCTTTTCATTCTATCTGTACCACAGCCCGCACCATAGAAAAATAAATGGGTCGCTGTTTTTTTATTTTGTTTTATGTCAAAACGATCGTCTATACGAGCCAGAATTTCGTCGCTGTTAAGAATTTCTGGATTTAAGCCTAATGTTTGTGTTGTAAACATTACTTTTCCATCGTCATCTATCGCAATCCAATCTGCTTTAGTAGAACCACTATCAACTATTAATTTCATATTTAATTTGGTTTATTTGGTTTAATTTTTTTTTATTGTTCATTGATATTTTAACAAATATCAAATGAAACAAAACAACAAGATCCCATTAATTTCACTTAATGGGATCTTGTAAAAATATAAATATTATTTTAGTGAAGTGATATGAACAGCTAAATCAATTAATTTGCTTGAATATCCATACTCATTATCGTACCAAGATACTAATTTGAAGAAAGTAGAATTTAATCCAATTCCTGCAGTAGCATCAATGATTGAAGTTCTTTTATCTGAAATAAAATCTTGAGAAACAACTGCATCTTCAGTGTATCCTAAAATACCTTTTAACGAAGTTTCAGAAGCATTTTTCAAAACAGCCATAATTTCTTCGTATGAAGTTTCTTTAGCCACTTTTACAGTTAAATCTACTGTAGAAACGTCAGCTGTAGGAACACGGAAAGCCATACCTGTTAATTTCCCATTCAATTCTGGGATAACTTTTCCAACAGCTTTTGCAGCACCTGTTGAAGAAGGAATAATATTTATTGCTGCAGCACGTCCGCCTCTCCAGTCTTTTCTAGAAGGTCCGTCAGCAGTCATTTGAGTTGAAGTTGTAGCGTGAACAGTTGTCATTAAAGCTTCAACAATTCCAAAGTTATCGTGAATAACTTTAGCTAATGGAGCTAAACAGTTTGTAGTACAAGAAGCATTAGAAACAACTAAGTCAGAAGCTTTTGCAGTTTCGTGGTTTACTCCCATTACAAACATTGGAGCATCTGCAGATGGAGCAGAAATAATTACTTTTTTAGCACCGCCTTTGATGTGCTCATTTGCAGTTTCGATAGTTGTAAAGATACCTGTACATTCAGCTACTACATCAACTTCAACTTCGTTCCATTTTAAATCTGCAGGATTTCTTTCAGCAGTAATACGGATATTTTTCCCGTTTACATAAAGTTTTCCTTCTTTTACTTCTACAGTTCCGTCAAAACGACCGTGTACTGAATCATATTTCAATAAGTAAGCTAAATGATCAACATCTAATAAATCGTTGATTGCAACTACTTCTATATTATCTCTATTGAAAGATTCTCTGAAAACAATTCTTCCAATTCTACCAAATCCGTTAATTCCTAATTTTACTTTTGACATTGTATTTAATTTAATTTATATTTATTTTACTTTTCTTTCTTTTATTTTAAATTGACATAATATCTGACACACGAAGTAATTCCTGATCAATTTCTGTATGTCCTTTGATTGCTTGTTCCAAAGGTGTAAGTTCAATTTTATCAGCCAATAAACCAACCATATAATTAGATTTACCTTCTAATAAACATTCAACAGCTTTTACTCCCAAACGACTCGCTAAAACCCTGTCAAAACACGATGGTGCACCACCACGCTGCATGTGTCCTAATACTGATACGCGTACATCATATTCTGGAAAATTATTCTCAACATAATCTTTAAGTTCAAAAACAGTTTTACCTATTTTATCACCTTCTGCGATTACCACTATACTTGATGATTTTCCTGCTGCTTTGCTTTTTCGCAGAGAATCCAATAAACGGTCTAATCCTAAATCTTCTTCAGGAATAAGAATTTCTTCAGCACCGGCACCAATACCGGCATTCAATGCTATATGGCCTGCATCACGCCCCATTACTTCAATAAGAAATAATCTATTATGAGAACTTGCTGTATCACGAATTTTATCAATTACATCTACAACTGTATTCAGAGCGGTATCATAACCTAATGTATGGCTTGTACCATATATATCATTATCAATCGTTCCCGGAATTCCCATTACTGGAAAACCATACTCCGAATTAAAAATTAAAGCTCCAGTGAAAGAACCATCGCCTCCAATAACCACTAAAGCATCAATACCTGCTTTTACAAGGTTCTTGTGTGCTTTTGCACGTCCTTCCGGAGTTTTAAAATCCATGGACCTTGCCGATTTTAAAATAGTTCCTCCTTTATTTACAATGTTATTTACACTTCGGGGTCCCATTTCTTTAAAATCCCCTTCAATCATTCCTTGATAGCCTCTATAAATACCAACACATCCTATGTTATGAAAAGCGCACGTTCGAACAACAGAACGAATGGCGGCATTCATACCTGGAGAGTCTCCTCCAGATGTAAGTACACCTATCTTTTTTATTGTTTTTGACATTTTTTTAAGTATTAAAGTGTAAATTTAGCAAATATCAAAGATATTTTAGGGGTGCTTTCTAAGATTTTAATAAAATAACTGAAATTCAAACGTTTTCGTTGATAAGTTTTCTCTATTAGAAAAAAGCTTGTAATTAATTCCTTTTTTCAAACTATACTGCTGGCTGTAGGATTAATTTTCTTTATAAATTCATTTTCTAAAAAACAATAAAAATTCATTTTTTAGATATAAAAATAAAGATCCAAAATTGAAATAAAAGCAAAATTAATAAAATCCACAAAAAAACAAACAATACACTAAAAAACAACAACTTATAAACTAATCTTCTTCTGGAAGAACAGCATCTTGATTAACTTTAGGCTTATCTGCTTTTGGAGCGTCAGGTTTTTTGAAATTGATAAAATTGGGGCTAAAATTTGAGTCACTGTCAACTTGTTTTACTTTCGTAGTATTTACTTTGTTTAACTTATTACTTTTAAACATCTTATCTACTAATTCTTTAAAAGTATCAAAATCTACCTCATAAGAAATACCTACCCCTTGTGTGTAACCAATATCCTGTCCTATATAATTGATATCATTTTCTTTATTAAAGAAATGCAGATTAAAAGAGCCATCTTCATTCATTCTGTATTTAATATCAATATCTCCAACAACTGATGATTCATGAACACCTCCAAATGGAACGCCAATTTTTCCGTTTATAGTAATTCTTTCATTAACTTTTGACGATACTATTGCTTCAAATCTTCCGTCGGTTTGCGAGCTAGGTCTATTGTCGGGCGAAACAACATTAAAATTCATTGTAAACTTATCATCTGTTGAAGACACAATACTGCCCAGCATCCCAGAAGCGGTTTCATACAAACTCGATGATACTGCCTGGCTAGAGCCGTCTTTGCTTAAAAAACTTCCTGTTGATAACAAATACAAAGCTTGTGTCTGTCTAACATCTTTGTCGGATAACTCAGACTCCAATTCTGATTTCATTACACTTTTAATCGTTGGGAATTCTATCATAAAATCAGGTTCCGGATGTGCCAAATCGCCATGAATCCCAATTACAACTTCAACATCAATTTTCTTATTAACATTCGAATTTTCTAGAAGCAAAGCAGGATTAGCAGATGTTTTATAAACAGCTTCAAGGTTTAATTGTGCTCTCATAGGGTTTCCTTCCCAAACAATAGAACCTCCTTTTTTGACATTAAACTTTTTATCTATTAGTCCGCCGTATTTAAAATTATAAGTTCCGTCATATGGAAGGAAATCACCCCACATCTTAAAATCACCTAAGGTATTTATTTTAAACAACAGGTTTCCATTCCCCCTGCCTTTCATACCGTGTCCAGAATTCCTGTCCAAAATCACTTCCACTTCCGCATTTGGAGTAATTTCCAAATCAAATTCTAATTCAAGTCCGTTATAATTTCTAGTCTTTTCAACAATCCCTTTTTGCAGATTGAATTTTTCCTTAGGAGTTATGAAATGAATAAAACTGTTTTCACTTACACTTTCAGCATTATTTATTGGTATTTTGAGAACAGAGCCTTTTTCAGATTTAGCATCTACCTTAATGAACAATCCGTTTGCTGGACCTTTGATTGTTGCATTTCCGTTAATAAAAGCAGTTCCAAAATAAGCCGCATCTTCGCTATCCTGAGTATCCAGGACAAGAAGCCTTTTAGAATTTACACCCAAATCTAATTTCCAATCCGAAAAATTCTTATGCTCCACTACCCCGTTCAAAGTCCCAGTTGTCTTAAACTTAGTATCGGTTATCGTATTATTTCTGAAAAGAAACTTTTCATCCGTCAAATCAATAATCGTTCTGTCTTTTAAGGCATAATCAACATTCAAATAAGGTATGCTCAAACCTCCATTATTTACAAAAAGACGTCCGTTGATATCTGGTTTCTTTACAGAACCTCCAATGGTTGCATTACCAGAAACAACTCCTCTGATATTTGAAATAACATCACCGCCTAAAGAACTTAAGGTTGCCAGATTGAATCGGTCAAATTTTAAATTTAAATCAAACAATGTCTCTTTATTTATAATCTCAAAATTTCCGTCAGCACTAAAAGATTCGAAATCTTTATTTTCAATAGTTGAATATAAAGTGAATTTTTTGAGGTTTTCATCTCCTTTTATGTCGAATTTTAAAACACCAAGATCATAGTTATTGATTTTTAAATTATCAACAACCAATGAAGCAGTCGGCTTGTAAACGAGCTTATTTTGATTAAAATTAATTTTACCGTTTAAATTTCCGTTAATAGCAAAACTTTCCTGAGCCGATGTCAGCGCATTAATATCAAAATCCTTAAATTCCAGATTAACATCCTTATAATTACTTCCTTTAAATTCACCATTGAGCTTTATTTCCTGTTCTTTATTGGTAAGTATAAAATCATCAAGCTTGAACTCACTTAACTTTTTATCAAAAACTAAACGGTTATTAGGCGAATTTGATTCATTAAAAAACCACAGACTGTTTTTTAATTTAATTTCCGATTTACTAAAACCAACCACATTTTTATTATCCTTATCAATAGTATGGTATAAATCCAAATTAAAATAGTCATTACCCTTGGAACCTCCTTTAAATTCTGTTCGGAAAAACAAAGTATCTTTTGAAGTGACATTAATAAGGCTGAAATCCCGAATTTTATACATTTTTGTTTTAATGCTGTCCAATTCGATATATGCGTTATACAATGGATTTTTATTATCAATAGCAACTCTTATATTATCAAAAGAATTATCCGCAGCGGTTATCGTTGGAGAATTAAAATTAAACTTAAATTCATTATTGTCTGAATTAATAATTCCTTTTACAACGGTGTTCTCACTTATCTTCATTTCAGGAAAAAAAACTTCGACAATTTTATTATATACTTCAAAATTAAATTTCAGAAACTGGCCTTTTCTAACTTTTACCGGCCTATAATTTGTATAAAGACTTCCTAAAGAATTAGAGATCAGGCCTTTTAATTCAGCAAATTTAAATTTACCAATAATAGTACCGTTCGTAATATCAGGAGCGGTGATTTTTATAGTACGAATTCTCTTTTCGTCAAAACTGGAGTTTAGATTAAAATCATTAAATTGATAAGTATTTTTTGGGTTAACATAAACAGCATTATTGATATAAATATTTCCATGCAGATTCTCAATTGAATTTCCCTGCACATTAACGATAGCGTCACCTTTGAATTGAGAAATTGTATCACTTACAAAATTCAATTTGTGCAGCTGCGCATTATCTATTTTTATCTGAAAATCATATTGGCTCTCTTTTTTACTTAAATTAACCAACCCGTCAAAATTCATTTTTAGGTTTGGATCATCGACAATAATTGATCCTTTATATAATGGCAGTTTAAAATTTCCGTTTATTTTTATGTTTTTATAATCATAACCATTATACGCAAATCTGGAAATTTCTCCCTTCAAAGCTGTATCTAAATATTTTTCAGAAAATCCTTTTCCATCAACATCCAAATTCAAACTTACCTGCGACAGATTCTTATTATCCAGCAAATTACCAACATTAAAATCATGCAAAACAACATAACCTTTGTATGTTGCTTTATCACTTTGATTCATGTCATTAATTATAAATTTAGACGTAACCGCACCTAAATCAGTTTTTGCAGAAAGATTTGCATGAATAGAAGTAGTTGTGAGCTGTGTATTTCCTACCAATGAAACTTTTCCAAATTTCTTCAAAATAACGGGCAGTTTTTTACCTAAAACATTAGGCAGAATACCAGCTAAATCATCATAATCAGAATTCAAATGATCAAACTTTCCATTCATATAGAATTTTTGATCTTTATTACCCAAAAGATTTTTAAAATTTATAAAACCTATCAGCCTTGTGCCTCTATTGTCATTTAGGCTCAGATCTAAAAGTTTTAAATTATTCAAAGGACCTGTAATATGACTTCTAAGTCTAAAAACTCTATTTTTACCTAATTCATCATAAAAACAGCGGACATCATTAGAAGCAATTTTGGCCGATTTAAATTTAAAATCAAATTCTACCTTATTCACAAAATCTGAAAAATCCTCAATTTCATAATTCAATGCTGCGTAACCTTTAATACTCGATTCTTCGGTTTTTAATTCCATTTTATCAAGTATCATGTGCTGCTGCGTGAAACTGTAATTTCCTTTTAGGTTTTTAATGTACACACCTCTATGGTCCAAAAAGGACATTTTTTGGATATTAGCATAGACTTCTGGACCATAGACTTTGAAATTGGTAAGCGATATTTTCAATCGGGTAAAATCTACAGATACAGGAGTTGTATGATTTTCATCAGTCAATATAAATCTTCCATTTGACAAATCAACACTTGTAGCAGTTAATAAAAAATGTTTTTTGGAAGGAGTTTTACTTTTCCCGAAAGCATCAACAAAATAATCCAGATTTGTCTTTTTTTCTTTTTTATACGTTTTTAAATTAAAAAGTACGCCATCCAGAGCTACATCATTAAAAATCAAATCGCCATCCAGCATTTTTTTGAAACCAAGAATTGAAGTATTGATTCTTTTGGTGTAAATTAAAGTATCTTTATGATGATCAATAATTAAAACTTTTTTAAGCTTAACACCTCCAAAAAGAGTTAACTGCACTTCATCAACATTCATGTGAATTCCAAAATCATCATTCATGCTTTCCATGAAATACTTTGCCAGCTTCGTTTGAACAAAAGGTGTTGTAATGGCTATAAAAAGTACTAACAAAAGTAATATTAGTCCAACGAAAGTACGGAATACTATTTTTTTAATCTTTTTGATACGCAGTGTTTTTGTTTTTTTTGTACAAATAAATAATTTGCCTTTAGAAATGGCAATATCTTAGCTAAAAATATTTAATTTTGGCACAGCTGTAAAAATACTCTTTTTATGGTAATCCATCAAATATACTTCAAAAATCATCTGTTTATATGCAAATTCCTGAGGTTTTTATACTTGCCATAGAAAGTTCATGCGATGATACTGCTGCTGCTGTATTGTGTAACGACAAAGTACTGTCTAATGTTGTTGCCAACCAGTTAATTCATAATCAATATGGCGGCGTGGTTCCAGAATTAGCTTCCCGCGCACACCAGCAAAACATCGTTCCTGTCATTGAAGCTGCGTTAAAAAAAGCTGATATTAAGAAAGAACAATTATCTGCAATCGCTTTTACACAAGGCCCAGGACTCATGGGATCGCTTTTGGTTGGCAGTTCGTTTGCAAAATCAATGGCATTGGCATTAGGAATACCTTTGATAGCCGTAAACCATATGCATGCCCATATTCTGGCTCACTTTATAGATGAAGAAGGTTTTGACAAACCTGAGTTTCCGTTTTTAGCATTAACCATTAGCGGCGGACACACACAGATTGTAAGAGTTGATGATTTCTTTGATTTAACAGTTATAGGAGAAACAACAGATGATGCTGTTGGTGAAGCTTTTGACAAAAGTGCCAAAATCTTGGGGCTTCCCTATCCCGGTGGCCCTTTGGTCGATAAATATGCCCAATTAGGAAACCCAAAAGCATTTCCTTTTACCAAACCAAAAGTTCCCGGATTAGATTTTAGCTTCTCTGGATTAAAAACAGCAATTTTATATTTTATTCAAAAGAAAAAAATTGAAAATCCTTCCTTTATAGATGAAAATATAAATGACATATGTGCATCCATTCAGCATACCATTATTGAAATTTTAATGGATAAGTTAAAAATGGCTGTAAAAGAAACGGGAATTAAACAAATTGCTATAGGCGGCGGAGTTTCTGCCAATTCTGGAATCAGGAATACTTTGAAAGCGACTGAAAACAAATACGGATGGAAAACTTTTATTCCAAAATTTGAATACACAACCGATAATGCTGCAATGATTGGGATTGTAGGGTACCAAAAGTTTTTATCTCAAAAATTTGAAACAGCCGATGTCGTTTCTAAAGCAAGAATCCAATTTTAATTATGCAGTTATTTTACAACCCAGCAATAAACGAGACTACTGAGGCTTTTTCTTTTGACAAAGAAGAAAGCAGACACATTATTAAAGTATTGCGTAAAAAAGACGGAGACACTCTACATGTTACCAATGGATTAGGATTATTATTTAAAACTGAAATCACTTTAGCCTCAGATAATAAATGCACCGTTCAGATAGTATCCGCTGAGAAAACTGAAGCTCCCAAATACAAACTGCATCTTGCTGTTGCTCCAACAAAAATGAATGACCGTTATGAGTGGTTTCTTGAAAAAGCAACTGAAATTGGCATATATGAAATCACGCCTGTTATTTGTGACCGCTCCGAAAGAAAAGTAATCAACATAGAACGATTTGAAAAAATCATTCTTTCGGCCATGAAACAATGCAACCAAATGTATCTTCCTAAATTAAATCCAGCTGTTACTTTTAAGGAATTTGTAAAGACAGAAAAAACTGGAACAGTATTAATTGCTCATTGTGAAGAAACCAATAAAAAATCACTAAAATCAGTTGTTACAGCTGGTACAGATTATACAATATTAATTGGCCCAGAAGGCGATTTTTCCAGTAAAGAAATTGAACTGGCGCTTGAAAACAGTTATATTCCTGTCTCTTTGGGTGAAACAAGATTAAGAACAGAAACGGCAGCTATTGTAGCCTGCCACAGTGTTGTCTTTACAAACGAAGATTAAAGTATGAAAAAAATATTGCTTGTATTATTATTGCTTTCTATACCTTGTTTCTCTCAAGAAATTGCTTTGTTAAAATACAATGGCGGAGGCGATTGGTATGCTAATCCCACGTCTCTGCCTAATTTAATAAAATATTGCAATGCAAATATAAATACACGAATAAAATCCAAACCAAGAACAATAGAACCCAACAGTCCCGACTTGTTTTCTTATCCATTTGTACATATGACAGGACATGGAAATGTTGTTTTTAGTGATTCCGATGTTACAAATCTTAAAAAATATTTATCGGGTGGAGGTTTTCTTCATATAGATGATAATTATGGTATGGATAAGTATATCCGCAAGGAAATAAAAAAAATATTTCCAAACAATGACTTACTTGAGATTCCGTCAAGCCATCCTATTTTTCAGAAACCTTTTGTTTTCCCAAACGGTCTGCCAAAAATTCACGAGCACGACGGGAAAAGACCTCAAGCTTTTGGCATTTTTGTAGAAAACAAACTTGTATTGCTCTACACTTATGAATGTGATCTTGGCGATGGCTGGGAAGATGCTGAAGTTAACAATGATCCATTTGAAGTCCGGGAAAAAGCTTTAAAAATGGGAGCAAATATTATCAATTACATTTTTACAAATTGATTTACTACAATCCGCTTTTGTAAAATATTATATGACTGTCCGTAAATAATACCATGTATTTTTTTCGCCAATAATTACGCAGCTTCTCACAGACTTCATTACTTTAAAAAAAAATCTGGGTAAATCTTTTTAACCTGATGCTAATTCGATCTGTTTGGCATTAGTTAAAGATAGTCATAAAATATCATTTTAAAACTCATAGAACTAATACATTTTCCTTCCTTAACCACTTTTTTAAAGTGCAAATGTTTGTTTTTTAACATCCGAAAATCTATTTTTTTATATTGAAAAAGTTACTGATGAGTTAGTTTATCAATTCATTAAAAATATATTGATGCTTTTTTTGGTTTTTTAAATCAAAATTTAACAAGTTAAATACTATTTTTAAACAATCACTTTCATTCAAACAGAGGATATTAAAGCTATATTTAACATAAAAAAACCTACGTAATTACCCCCAAATAGCATTTTTACAACCCAGCAAAAACAATACTTTCTTAAAAAAAGGCTTAAATACATGTTGTGAAAATTTGCCATTAGCATGTTTTTGTTATAAAATTGTAAAACAATTAACCAAACAAACTATTATTTAACAAAATCATTACAATTATGAAAAAATTAATTTTATCAGCAACTGCTTGCTTAATGTTGTTTTCTTGTCAAAACGACCAAAACGAATTAACTACTGATGCAACAAATGCAGTTACACAAAGAAAATGTGCAACGCAAGATGTTTTGGAAGCTCAATTAAAAGCCGACCCAACATTAGCCATTAGAATGAATCAAATTGAAGCTTTTACTCAGAAGGCATTATTAACAAAGCGTTTAGTAAATGGAAAAATTGAAATTCCAGTTGTTGTTAATGTTTTATACCGAACTACTTCTGAAAACATTTCTGCCGCACAAATTCAATCTCAAATCGATGTTTTGAATAAAGATTATAATGCTCTAAATTCGGACTACAACTCTGTACCTGCTTTATTTGCAGGAGTTAAAGCCAATGTAGGTATTACGTTTGTATTAGACCAAATAGTGAGAAAATCCACAACAAAAACTTCATGGGGAACAAATGATGCAATGAAAAAAACAAGCACAGGCGGTCTTGCGCCAATCTCTCCAACTACAAAACTTAATATGTGGGTTTGTACTATTGGAGGTGGAATATTAGGTTACGCACAGTTTCCTGGTGGAGCTTCGTCTACAGATGGAGTTGCCATTGATTCTAAATATTTTGGATTATCTGGATCAGCAAATGCGCCCTTCAATCTAGGAAGAACCGCTACTCACGAGGTGGGACACTGGATGAATTTAAGACACATATGGGGGGACGCTACTTGCGGTAGTGATTTGGTATCAGACACACCTACACATAATGATAAAAATTTTGGTTCACCAGTTTATCCACACTATAGCACTTGTGCTGGTACTCCAGTAGAAATGACAATGAATTATATGGATTACACCGATGACAATGCAATGTATATGTTCTCAGCAGGACAAAAATCTAGAATCTCTGCCATATTTGTTTCAGGTGGTGCAAGAGCTTCATTTGGAATATAATTTTCCCATTATATTTTAGTTTTAAAAACTCGCTTCTTGTTAGCGGGTTTTTTTATCTTTATAACCTGAGGAAGTTCGAAAATTAAGGATTTCATCAAAAAAAAAACAAGCTAGCTTTAAATGAAATCACACTCAGATATATAACTAAATACAATCATATGATTACATCCAAAATTATTGGGAATGGTATCCTGAGAGCTATCGCAGTTTTGATTTTAGCTGCATTAGTGCTTTATTTTTTATATCAGATTCAGAATATATTAATTTATCTTTTGGTATCACTGATACTAACTTTAATAGGCACGCCTATTTTGAATTTTTTGAAGAAAAAATTAAAATTCAGGCATACAATAGCTACAATCACGGTTTTATCTATTTACTTCCTATTAATATTGGGTTTTATCATGATGTTTATTCCTTTGATAATTTCGCAGGGACAAAATCTATCTCTTTTGAACACAGCCGAAATAGAGAGAAACAGCTTAGAACTCATTCAAAAAATAAACACTTTTCTTGAACATCATCATATTGATTCTGCAAAGGTTTTTAACCCTAACAGCTTTAAATCGTTTATCAATTTTAATACAGTTCCCAATTTTCTAAATTCGGTTTTAGGAACAATCAGCGGTTTTGGCATGGGATTTGGCTCAGTTTTGTTTATTACTTTTTTCTTTCTTAAAGACAGATCAATAATTCTTGAAGGCGCAAAATTATTGATCCCTGATTCACACGAGGAAAAAATATTAAACTCAATAGAGAAAATAAACCTATTGCTTTCCCGGTATTTCATTGGATTATTGATTCAGCTTTTTATTGTTTTCATATTATATACCATTGTTTTATTCATTTTTGGAATACCAAATGCCTTTGTAATTGCTTTTCTATGTGCAGTTTTAAATATTATCCCTTATTTAGGACCGCTGATTGCTTCGGTATTTGCAGCAATCTTGACGATGTTAAGCAATTTAGGATCCGATTTTCAATCCGAAATTTTACCTGCCACAATTTACATATTAATAGGTTTCTGGGTAGTGCAGTTAATTGATAATAATTTTTCACAGCCCATTATTTTTTCCAAAAGCGTAAGTTCTCATCCGCTGGAAATTTTCCTCGTAATATTAATTGCCGGCTTTTCTTTTGGAATTTTAGGGATGATAATTGCGATACCGCTGTATACTATTTTGAAGGTGGTTTGCAAAGAATTTTTTCCTGACAATGAGTTTATACAAAATATAACAAAAAACATATAAATTGAATTTAGCCGTTTTAAATCCTAAAATACAGGAATTTATAAATTTAAATATTGGAGTTTCTGTTTCAAAACTGGCGCTTCAAAAAAATCCGTTTCCAACTGTTGAATGGATTTTAATTTTGAATCAAATCGCAGCAAAATCAAAAGCACAAGACAAACTCCCAACTTGGTTTGCGGCTACAAATATTATTTATCCAAGCAAAATTTCGGTTGAACAGACTTCATCGGAAATAACTGCACTCCACAAAGCATCTATTGTTTCGGGCGAAAACTTAATTGATTTAACTGGAGGATTTGGTGTTGACGATTATTATTTTTCAAAAAAAATAAAAAATGTAACGCATTGCGAAATAAATTCAGAATTATCTGAAATTGTGAAGCATAACTTCAGTCATTTAAACAATAAGAATATTACTTGCTGTGCTGGTGACAGTAATGAAATCCTTTCTGAATTAAAAACAAAATGGGACTGGATATACATTGATCCTTCAAGAAGAAATGATACCAAAGGTAAAGTCTTTATGCTAAAAGACTGCCTGCCGAATGTTCCCGAAAATCTGGATTTTTATTTTGAAAAAACTAATTCCATATTAATAAAAACAGCCCCAATATTAGACATTTCTGCAGGAATCAATGAATTGAACCACATCATAACAATACACATTGTTGCAGTTGACAATGAAGTAAAAGAACTCCTCTGGGAATTAAACAAAGGTTATAACGGAGCTATTACTATTAAAACTATAAATCTTGCAAAAGAAAAAACCGATACTTTTGAATTTATTCTGGACCAAAATCAAGAGCAGCCAAGTTTTAGCCTTCCAAAAAAGTATTTATACGAGCCAAATAGTGCCATAATGAAGTCTGGAGGTTTTGACCAGGTTGGACTGTTTTATAAATTAGACAAACTGCATAAACACTCACATCTTTATACTTCTGATGAATTAATACCATTTCCCGGCAGAATTTTTCAAATAGAGAAATGCATTCTTTATAACAAAAGTGAAATGAAAATCCATCTGGAAAACCAGAAAGCAAATATCACAACCCGAAATTTTACTGATACTGTAGAAAACATTCGAAAAAAATGGAAAATAAAAGAAGGAGGAAATTTATATTGTTTTTTTACGACTGATGAAAATAACAGTAAAATTGTTTTAATTTGCAACAAAATAAAATAGAAATGAAACACATACTAGTTCTAGCATTCTGCATATTAAATATTACACTTTACGCTCAAAAACCTTGTGAATACTCTACTAATGTTACCGATTCAATCGGTACATACAAATCAACAAAAGAATACTTAATTCATGAAAAAGTCTTTGGAGGAAATTCGAATTACATTTTTTGTTCCTTAGCATTAACAGACGGACTGCCAACTTTATCACTGCAGTTTATTCAAAAAAGCAAAGACTTTGTAAAAGCTAATTGTTTTGACAAAAATTCAAAAATCTTTCTACAGCTTCAAAATGGTAAAATCGTAACGCTTATACATATTGACCAAGTAAACTGCGGATCATTAATTCGTGATGACAAAGGCTTTGACAACAGGGTAAAAGCCGGAACATTTATGTTTGCAAAAGACAATTACGAAGAGCTGAAAAAATCTCCGGTTATTTTAATGCGTATAAAATACCTAACAGACGTAGAAGATTATGTTTTCAAAAAAGAATTCACTGCCGAACTTGACGGAAAAACATACCAGCCTGAAACATATTTCATGAATAACATTAGATGCATTGAGTAAAACTAATGTTATTCATGAAATAATATGTTACATCGAAAAATCTGATTCATTACAGCACTAACAAAGGAGCAATAATTCCGAAACTAAGCTGTCCTGAGGTTCCGTTCACAGCGCCAAAATTATCTTTGGCATAGGACGAATAATTATTTTTCTTAGCAATATAACCTGCATAAAACTTCATATTTAAGTCCGCGAAAGGCGAATATTCAATTGTTGGGATAATTCCATATGAAGTAAGCATATGATTGTTTTTATTAGAATCGAGATTGCCTTTCCAGTACGAATTGTCATTCATTAGAGTAAGCAAAAGATTTAATTTTGGACGAATCTGGTACTCAGCTCTAATCCAGTTTTCGACATAAGCAACATTTTCTGCTGCATATGGGTGCTTGGCTTTGATGATGTTCGAAACCACACATTTTTGATCCAAATCCTCTTTACTGTACTGAAAATCATAATACAGCAGCAGTTTATTATTTTTATACTTGTTCCCTAGAGAAATTAAGCTTCGGCCGGCATTTTTGGCATCCATAAAATAACCATAACTATAGGTAGTTTCCAATTTCCCGTCAAACAAACTTCCTTTCCAGTTTGCAACTCCCGCCAATGGTGTTTCTGTAGCTGTAATTCCCGGTGGAATCGTTGTCCCAAATTGATCCTGAAACGTTTTGGTCCTTGCATTCAGCACCTGAAAATTGAATTTGTTCTTATGATCTGCTAATGCATATAAAAGCGATGCACCCACCATGAAATTATCACCATAATTATTAATCGTGTTATACGATAAAATTTCAATTGGATTTGTTATGAGTTCGTAACCTCCCCAATCACCAATCATTTTCCCAAAAGATAATTTCGTTTGCGGAGCAGCATCGATGGTCAAATAAGCCATATCAACCGCACGGCTGGCATTGTCAATTGTGTTGGGATCGGCAATTTTGGTATATCGGTTTCGGAATCTAAAGAAAACTTTATCATGGATTTTACCTTTAACTTCAAATCGGAACTGATTAATCGAAAAAAGTGAATTCACATGCTCGCTATCCGCAAAATAATTATCGAAAGCGAAACGGGAATTAAAGATAACATCTACATCTTTCAGCAGAGAGGCTTTAGAAACTGGAATCAAAGGTAAATCTGCAGTATTGACTTCTTGAGTTGTTTTTTGGGCAAAAGCAAAAACAGGATATAATATTGTAATGCAAAAGCATTTTAGAAAAAAATTCATTTTTAAGGTATTTAGACTATTTGTAATTTGATTAAATGTTAGGAAAACTGAATCTATACCCCATTTTTAATATCAAAAATTACCTTACCTGTTTCAATGTCATACTCAGCACCAATAATCGAAACTTTCTTTTGATTATAGCTTTCTTTTAAAATTGGCTCCGCATTTTTCAAAAAATTTACCGCATGCTGAATATTGGCGCTTACAGCATTGTCAACAGATAATTTATTTTCTTCAGCAAGATTATTTTCTTCCTTTTCGCTTTCAATGTATTCTACTATTTTTTTAATATGATCAGCGTGGTTGTAATGTCCTTTTGAATCAATAAATGCTTTAACGGCACCACAGCTATTGTGCCCCATAACAACGATTAGTTTACATTCCAAGTGTTCAACGGCATACTCAATACTTCCCAATTCATAATCTCCAATCACATTTCCTGCAGTTCTGATTGAAAAAATATCGCCAAGGCCCTGATCAAAAACAAGTTCGGCCGGCACTCTGGAATCTGCGCAGCTTACCACAACAGCAAAAGGATGCTGTCCTTTTTTGAGTTCCCGTAGTCGTTCTAGGGTTTCACCGGGATGCATGGGGTTACCCGAAGCAAATCTTTTGTTTCCCTCTTTGAGTTTTTGGAGCGGAGATAAATTAGTATTTTCAGTGTGATTGCAAGCGGACAAAACGCTTATGAAGAGCAGAAAGAGTAATCCTTTTTTAATCATGATATTTCCTAAAATTATGACAAATCATAGTCTGTCTTAAATAATCTAGACAAACTCATTCTTGTTAATAAAGTCACAAAATTAGATTCATAGAGCGTCGCAAATAGTGACTTTTATCATATTTAAAGGATTAATTTCAACTAAACTTTTATCAAACGATATAGTTAACAAATTGTTTTTAGAAGGATAATTTTATTTAGAAAAAAGCCAGATTTTTAATAGTTCAAAAAAACATTAATACATTTCTGGAGTTAACGCAACAATGAATAAATTTTCCTGATTACTGTCCATATAATGATAAACCACCGTTGATTCATTGCTTCTAAATGCTTCAAGACTGGGATTTGCCTTGGAAGCATCCAATATTTCTTTCTGTACGGACTTTTTTTAAAGCCGCAACATCAATACTCTTTTTCAAAACACGGACTAAAAGTAAAATAGGCAATTGATTCACACTCTCCATGCAGATATCATTACTTATCATCACAGACAGGCAGTATTATATTTGGTTACCAAAGCTGTGAGTTCATTGCCGGCAAGTTTGTCCTTTATAAAATAGTATTAAAAATACCTATCAAAACTATAACAGTAAAAATTTTGATTAGGTGGATTCAACATATAAATGCAACAGTATTCAATTTATTGATTTTTTCGGCGAAAATTTCATTAGGTGTTTTATAGCCAAATCTTTTTCTGGGTCTGTTGTTTAATGTATTAACTACTGTTTTTATTTGTTGTTCTTCGATGTTTTCAAAGTTAGATTTTTTAGGAAAATATTGTCTTATTAATCCGTTTAAATTTTCATTGGCTCCTCGTTCCCAGCTATGGTAGGGTTTGGCAAAATAATAATCGATATCTAAATCTTCTGCAATGGCCCGATGATTGGCAAATTCCTTTCCATTATCCGAAGTAATGGTCTTGATTATTGGTTTCCAATCTTTCAATAATTCAATTGTTTTCTGCTGTATTGCACTAGCTTCTTTGCTTTCTACTTTTCCCATAAAAAGTATTCCAGAGGCTCTGTCATTGATAGTTAGTAACGCTCCTTTGTGATTCTTACCAATGACCAAATCAATCTCTAAATCGCCCAATCTACTTTTCTTTTCTACAATCTTTGGACGCTCGCTAATATCGACCCTACCAATAATAAGTCCTCTTTTATCCTTTAAATGTCCTCTTTTTTTATACTTTTTACCCTTGGTCCTAAGATGTTTATATAAGAGTCCTCCTTTGCGTTTATTTTCCCAAATATATTGATAGATTCTTTCTTTAGAAACCATTGCTCTTTTGTCAATTTTTGCTCTGCCAACAATTTGTTCAGGACTGTAATCTTGCTTTAAATAAAACAAAATATTTGCTTCAACTTCTGAGGTTAAAGTGCATTTTTTGATCTTAACCTTATGCCTGTTTAAAGCTTTTTTATCCGCCAAAACAGCTTTATAAACACCACTTCTTTGATCAGAATTACGTTTTATTTCTCGAGAAATAACTGATTTGTTTTTATCTACCAATTCAGCAATTTCGGAAATACTGATACCGGCATTTCTATATACTTCTATTTTGTATCTTTGTTCTAACGTTAAATGTGCCATCTATTTTGAGTGTTGCAACCCAAAGATATGATGATTTTTTCGCCAACTCTAGTGTTATTCTTTTGACCTAGGTCAAAAGAATAACACTAGAGTTTTTTTTCACGTTGCATTTATTACTTGAATCTAAGTTATATTACGAATAAGCAGTTTCTTTTTTCTTTGTTTTTCTCCCATATTACTTGTGATCAAAACTCAAAACTTCTTTGAGAATCCATTCTTTATTCTCCAGTAAATAAACATGTGTAAATTTTGCAGTTCCAGTGTATATGTCTTCCTTATTTGGTTCCCGGATAAAAAAGTCATGAATACCGGTTTGAACAACCCCGTAAAGAACACCATTATTATATAACGGAAAAACTTCCAAAGATTCTTTACGTACTTTGCGAATTGGCTTTTTATTACTGTCAGAACAAAGATTTTTCTTTGTGTTTTCCAAAAACTTATTTTTATCTTGAATTCCGCCTCGATCGTGATAAAACACCAAATCTTTATGTGTCATTTTTACAAGATAATCGATGTCACACCTATTAAAACCTCTCTCAAAGAAGATACTGTCGTGTTTCTGTAAAGCCAAAAACAATTCCGAATCTTTGGATACTTGTCCAAAGGCAAAATTGATAGATACTAATAATAAAATAAATAATGTTCTCATGATTCAATATTAGTTGGTTAAAAAAATGAACAGTCCTATTTCCTTTCCAAATATACCAAATATCAATTACAAATTTTAAAAGTACATTAACACCATACTCTGTATAAAATCACAAAACAAAAAGTTCCCCATTTCATTTAAAATAATTCAAACATAAAAAAGCTCCACACCTCATTAAAAAGAAAAATTACCCATAAAAACAGCTGTTTACATTTTTAAATTACTTTTTATTACAAAAATAATTCGTTTTGTTAAAAAAATCACTTTTACCGTTTTTTTAGCATTTATTAATCAAAAATAATTGTACTTTTGCACCGATGAAAAAAATAAAAACATATAAAACAGTTATCTCTCGGATAATGACACTTAGGACTTCTCCCGAAGTACGGATGCTATAGTTATAGCCTCCATTGTGTAATCGTATTATATTATTCATTTTTTATTTTATCGTTTTGAAATTATTTCCATTTTTATTTGGATTAATAAATCCAGAAGAAATCACTAAACAAATTTTATCTCTCTGTAATTCAATTATTTGGATTGCCATTTATTGTATTTGCCTTATATTTGGCATTGCAGAAAATGAGCAGGACAAACTCTGTTACAGCACATTTTTTAACCTAAAATATAACTCTTGAAATGAACATTTCTATTGTAGTAACTCAGGAAGAACATCATAAGTATGCGCAGGAAATATGCGACACGATAGAATCTTCTGCCCTGCTGAGAGGTACTGGAATTGCCAAAAGAACGCCGGAATACATCATAAAAAAGATGGAAAAAGGTGATGCTGTAATTGCGCTTAACAACGGGATTTTTGCCGGTTTCTGCTATATCGAAAGCTGGCAGCATGGTCAGTTTGTGGCTCATTCCGGTTTGATTGTACATCCGGATTACAGAAATTTGGGACTGGCAAAAAAAATTAAATCTTTTGTATTTGACTATTCATTAAAAAAATATCCTGAAGCTAAAGTTTTCGGAATCACAACTGGTCTTGCAGTAATGAAAATCAATTCGGAATTAGGATACAAACCGGTTCCTTTTTCAGAATTGACCAATGACCCAAGTTTTTGGAAAGGATGCCAGACCTGTACCAATTTTGAAATCCTAAAAAGCAAAGATTACAAAATGTGTTTGTGTACCGGAATGCTTTATGATCCAAAAGAAAAACCAAAAGATCCACCAAAACATCCCTACAACGTAAGGATTTGGAATCGTTTGAAAGAAATTAAACAAGCACTTTTTTTAAAAAAAGAAACCAAAAGTTAAAAATATAATTTATCAAATCGGAGCTTTTCAAACTCCACAAAACAATATAAAATGGGAAGTAAAAAAGTAGTATTAGCATATAGCGGAGGATTGGACACATCATATTGTCTTAAATATTTAAAAAATGAAAAAGGATATGAAGTTCATACTGTATTGATCAACACAGGCGGTTTTGACGATGCCGAATTAAAAGCGATTGAAGACAGAGCTTATGAATTAGGAAGTGCAAAACACGCTAACTTGACTATCCTTGATAAATATTACGACAAAGCCATCAAATATTTGATTTACGGAAACGTATTAAAAAACAACACTTACCCGCTATCTGTAAGTGCTGAGCGTGTTTTTCAGGCAATCGAAGCTATAAAATATGCAAAATCTGTAGGCGCTGAAGCGATTGCGCACGGAAGTACTGGTGCAGGAAATGACCAAATTCGTTTTGACTTAATTTTCCAAACCATCGCTCCTGAAATAGAAATCATCACTCCTATCAGAGACTTAAAACTTTCAAGACAAGAAGAAGTTGCTTATTTACAGGCAAACGGTGTTGAATATTCTTGGGAAAAAGCACAGTATTCTATCAACAAAGGTTTATGGGGAACAAGCGTTGGAGGAAAAGAAACTTTAACTTCAGGACAACCATTACCAAGCGAAGCTTATCCTTCACAATTGCAAAAAAATGGTGAAGAGAAAGTGACTTTAGAATTCGAAAAAGGAGAATTGGTTGCTGTAAACGGTAAAAAAGACAAACCTTCAAACAACATTGTTACTTTAGAAAAACTAGCTAACGCTTACGCCATCGGAAGAGATATCCACGTAGGTGACACGATTATCGGAATCAAAGGAAGAGTTGGTTTTGAAGCTGCTGCTCCTTTAATCATCATCAAAGCACACCATTTGCTAGAAAAACATACACTTGGAAAATGGCAGCAATACTGGAAAGAGCAGCTAGGAAACTGGTACGGAATGTTATTCCACGAAGGTCAGTTCTTAGATCCGGTAATGCGTAACATCGAAACTTTCCTTGAAGACACTCAAAAAACCGTAAACGGAACAGTAACTGTTTCACTTAAACCATACCACTTTTCATTGGACGGAATTGAATCCAAAAATGATTTAATGAACACTGGTTTTGGTCAATACGGAGAAATGAACAATGCCTGGACATCAGACGATGCTAAAGGATTCATCAAAATTTTAGGTAACGCACAGAATATATTTTCATCTGTAAATCAAGAGACTTACGAATAAATATTATATATTATTCAACCACAAAGTACAGACGGGTTTGAAACCCGTCTCTACCAACCAAAATAAAAATAAAAAATTATGATTAATGTTGGAATAATAGGCGGATCGGGTTATACGGCCGGAGAACTCATCAGAATACTGATGTTTCACCCAAATGCAAAACTCGATTTTGTGTACAGCACGACCAATGCAGGTAAACCACTTTCGGTGGCGCACCACGATCTGCTTGGCGATATCGAAATGAACTTTACCGACAAAGTAAACCCTGAAGTAAATGTGGTTTTCTTGTGTTTGGGACATGGAAAATCGAAATCTTTTTTGACTGAAAACCAATTTGCAAGCCATACCAAAATCATTGATTTAGGAAATGACTTCAGATTGAACAAAGACGAAGTTTTTGACGGTAAAAAATTCATTTACGGCTTACCGGAATTGAACAAAACTGCGATCAAAAATGCTCAATTTATAGCTAATCCCGGTTGTTTTGCTACTGCAATCCAATTGGCTTTATTGCCTTTGGCGGATGCCAAATTATTGAACGACGATGTTCACATCAACGCTACAACTGGAAGTACTGGAGCCGGAGTAAGCCTTTCGGAAACCTCACATTTTAGCTGGAGGAACAACAATATGTCGCATTACAAAGCTTTCGAACACCAACATTTAGGTGAAATTTCAGAAAGTTTGCACCAATTGCAGGCAGATTATAAAAACGAATTGCTTTTCATTCCAAACAGAGGAGATTTCCCAAGAGGAATTTTTGCTACTTTATACACAACCTGCAACGAAAGTTTGGAAGATATCGCAGCCAAATATGAAGCATTTTATAAAAACCAGCCTTTCGTAACGGTTACCACAACTGGAATCAACATGAAGCAGGTGGTACAAACCAATAAATGTATTATTAGTTTAGTAAAAAAAGGGAACCGGATTTTGATCACCTCGGTGATCGATAATTTAGTCAAAGGCGCCTCTGGGCAAGCCATCCAAAACATGAATTTAATGTTCGGACTGGATGAAACCACAGGATTGCATTTGAAACCAAGCGGATTCTAATATTATGTTGATGGTTGCTGGTAAATAGTTGATAGAAACAACGCTAGAGCCGACAACCAACAACAATCAACCAAAAACTAAAAAGAAAATGAACTTATTCGACGTTTACCCATTATACAACATTACTCCTGTAAAAGCGCTAGATTGCACAATTACTGATGAAAACGGAGTAGAATATTTAGACTTATACAGTGGCCACGGAGTAATCTCTATTGGACACACACAACCGGATTATGTAGCCAAATTGAAAAATCAATTGGATAATCTGGGATTTTATTCAAATGCTATTCAAAACCCATTACAAGTGGAATTGGCCGAAAAACTTGGCAAACTTTCAGGATGCGAAGAATACAGCTTATTCTTGTGCAGTTCTGGAGCCGAAGCCAATGAAAATGCATTAAAACTAGCTTCTTTCCACAACGGAAAATCAAGAGTGATTGCTTTTGATAACTCTTTCCACGGAAGAACTTCTGCAGCGGTTGCTGTTACTGACAACAAGAAAATTGTTGCTCCAATCAATGCGCAGCAAGTCGTTACTTTCTTGTCATTAAACAACCTTGAAGCTGTTGAAGCCGAATTGAAAAAAGGTGATGTTACTGCTGTTATCATTGAAGGAATTCAAGGTGTAGGAGGATTGGACGAAGGAACTACCGAATTTTTCCAAGGATTAGAAAAACTTTGCAAACAATACGAAGCGGTTTTGATTTTGGATGAAGTGCAATCAGGTTATGGAAGAAGCGGTAAGTTTTTCGCTTTCCAACACCACAATATCAAACCGGACATTATTACACTTGCCAAAGGAATGGGGAACGGATTCCCAATTGGAGGCATATTAATTTCACCAATATTCAAAGCGAGCCACGGATTGCTAGGAACTACTTTTGGAGGAAGTCACCTTGCCTGTGCTGCTGGAATTGCTGTTTTGGATGTAATCGAAAAACAAAAATTGATTGACAACGTAAATGAAGTTTACGCGTATTTCCTTGAAGCGATTAAACAAGTTCCTGAAATCATTAAGGTAAAAGGAAAAGGATTAATGTTGGGAGTAGAATTTGATTTTGAAGTTAGTCCGTTACGCAAAAAACTGATTGTCGAAAAATTGATTTTCACAGGAAGTGCCAATAATAAAAATCTGTTGAGAATTCTTCCGCCTTTGACAATCAAAAAAGAAGCAATTAATGCATTCGTAGTCGCTTTGAAAGAAAGCTTAGCTGAATTAAAAGCTGTTGAAGCTTAATTTTAAAACATATAAGTCATTTAAGTTTTTCTAATCAACAAACCAAAAAAAACTAATATAACTTATATGAAATACTATTTTATTCTTTAAACTAAGCAACCAAAGAACCTTTTATTTCCTATGAAAAAAGAAATGCAGTTCTGTGATTTTAGAACAAGAAATAGCTAATAACAAATTTAAAATGACTTTAGACCATACATACAAACTCTGGCTCAATTCAATAAAGCAAAAAATAAATTTTGCCCAATTGACTGTTGCAGTCAAAGTTAATTCTCAGCTGATGGAATTGTATTGGGATTTAGCCAAAGACATTGTCAATAAACAAAAAGAAGCAAACTGGGGAGATTCAGTTTTAGAACAATTATCAATTGATTTAAAATTAAGTTTCCCCTCTATTAATGGATTTTCGAGACGAAATTTATACGCAATACGCCAATGGTATTTGTTTTACCAAACAAATAATTCAATTGTGCCACAAGCTGTGGCACAAATTCCTTGGGGACACAATAGGTTAATTATTTCGAAAATAAAAAATATTGAAGAAGCTGTTTTTTATGCAACAGCAACAGTACAAAATGGCTGGAGCAGAGAGCAGCTTGAAATTCAAATAAAGAATAACTATTATTTATCAAAAGGTAAAGCAATAACCAATTTCAATAATACATTACCTAAAACAGAATCGCAGTTAGCAATTGAAACTTTAAAAAATCCATATATTTTTGATTTTTTAGGCTTAGAAAATGATGCATTAGAAAGAGAAATTGAGGGTGCAATGATGCAGCATATAACGAGTTTTTTGCTTGAACTAGGCAAAGGGTTTGCTTTTGTAGGCAGACAATACGCTATTCAAGTTGGAGAAAACAATTACGCTATCGATTTACTTTTTTATCATTTGGAATTACGCTGTTATATCGTTTTAGAATTAAAATCAGGTAAATTTAAACCTGAATATGCAGGAAAATTAAATTTTTATTTATCTGCTATTGATAGTCAATTAAAGCATACTGATGACAAACCTTCGATAGGATTGATTTTATGTAAGCACAAAGATAAAATTGAAGCAGAGTATTCATTACGTGATATTCAAAAACCTATCGGGATTAGCGAATATCAGCTTACCCAAGCTTTACCCAAAAATTACCAAAGCAAATTACCAACTGTAGCACAAATAGAATTAGAATTGAATAATTTATAATTTTATAAAACTGCAATAACATTTGACTAAAAATATGAACACATTATTATCCATAGAAAAGAGAAATGCTGTTTTAAGCCGGATGGCGGAACTTCTGGAACAGGAAAGAGAAGCTTTAAAAAGCATTAATCAGCAGGATTTAAATAATTATTCTGGAGAGGATTTGGCTATGGAAAAACGTTTGCTGGTTGATGATGCCAAAATTGACGGAATGATTTTGTCCATGCAGCAATTGGCAAGCCAAGAAGATCCTGTGGGGCAGATTCGTTTTACTTTCACGCATGAAAACGGCATGAAGGTAACCAACAAAACTGCAGCTTTTGGAACAATTATGATTATTTACGAATCCCGTCCTGACGTAACTGTAGAAGCGGGAGGAATTGCATTTAAATCCGGAAATAAAATCTTATTGAAAGGAGGTAAAGAATCTTTACTGTCCAATTTGAAAATTGTTTCCCTTTGGCACCAAGCCTTGGAAGAAAATAAAATTGACACAAATTGGGTTGAATACCTAAATTACAACCGTGCTGAAACTCAGTCTTTTTTAGAAAATCCAACGCAAAAAGTCGATTTGATTGTACCTCGAGGCGGAGAACAATTAATCGAATTTACCAAAAAACATGCGACTTGTCCTGTAATTGTAAGTGGCCGCGGAAATAACTTTCTTTACATAAATAAAGAAGCCGATTTGAAAAAAGCGCTTGACATTATCATCAACGGAAAAACGACCAATATTGGTGTCTGTAACGCTTTGGACAAGGTTTTGATCGACACCAAATTACCGAATTGGCAGATTTTTGCAGCAGAATTGGCAGCAGAATTAAAGAAATATAATGTTGAGATTTTGGGTGATGACGCTTTCGCAAATGCTGCTCAGGTTCCTGCAATTGAAAACGAAGAAATCTGGTACGAGGAATTTTTGAATTATAAAATTGTTGTCGGAGTCGTTAATTCTGATGAAGAAGCAATTGAAAAAATAAATAAATACTGCGGGGGACATTCGGCAACGATTATAACTCAAAATGATGCAGCTGCCCAAGAATTCATGGAAAATGTGGATACAGCGGCAGTATATCAAAACGCCTCTACCCGATTCACCGATGGCGGTCAGTTTGGTTTAGGAGGAGAATTAGCAATCAGTACCGACAAACTGCACCAACGCGGACCAATTGGTTTACAGCATTTGGTTACCAATAAATGGTATGTTTATGGTGATGGACAGATAAGATAGAAAATTGCAGATTATCATTAACGATTTTAGATTGTTAGAACTCATAAAATATTTTTATAATTAATAATGACAATAGAAACCTTAAATAATAGTGATGTTGGTTTACTAGATGAATTACAGCCTTCTGGTTGGGGCACAATTTTGCCTGCTCATGAGTTTTATACAACAAATACAGATTTTTGTTCTTCTATTCGAATTAATATTGACACCAAAATAGTTGGAATTGGAACCACTATAATCCATAATGATATAGCATGGTTAGGACATATTATTGTTCATCCCGAATATCGAAATCAAGGAATTGGGCAATTAATTACTCAATCTTTGATAAAGGATTCAAAAGCAAAAAAATGTAATACTATTTATCTAATTGCAACCGATCTTGGAGCACCGGTTTACATAAAATCAGGGTTTGAAACGGAAACAGAATACCTTTTTTTTAAAAATATAAAAGCAGAGAAATCTTGGAGAATCTCAAGTAATATCGTGCCATTTCATCCTGATCATAAAACCGAAATTGAGGCTATTGACAAATTTACCAGTGGTGAAGACAGAATATTTCATTTAGAAAAACATCTGCAAGAAGGGTTTGTTTATCATAATAATTCAGTTGTAGAAGGATTTTACCTGCCTGCTTTTGGAGAAGGTTTAATCCTTTCTAAAACTAAAGAAGCAGGAATTGAACTTATGAAAATGAGATTTACAAATCATGATAATGCATGTTTTCCTAAGGATAATATTCATGCAGTTGATTTTCTTTATAAATACGGATATAAAGAATTTAAGACCGCAAAAAGAATGAGATTAGGTAAAAAAAGAGATTTGAATTTCTCAAACATATACAATAGAATTGGAGGCAATATAGGTTAAATTCAATTTTAAAAGATTATATAATTTTGATTATCAGCTTTTGTTAGCTTTAAAAACAAAAAAATGAATAAATCAGGTAAAAAAAGAATATTATTAAAGTTAGGCAGTAACACGTTAACCAAAGAAACCAATCATATTTCGAGAGGAAAGATTGAGGATATTGGGATACAGATAGCCGCTTTGCAGGATGAATATGAATTCATTATTGTGAGTTCGGGAGCGATTGCTGCTGCCAAACAATTTGTAAAACTGGATAATCACGATAAAGATGTTTTCGTAAAACAGGCTTTGGCATCGATTGGACAGCCTCATTTAATGCGGATTTATAACGAGAATTTCCGTGATTTAGGTTTATTCACTTCACAATGCCTCCTTTCCTATTCTGATTTTGAAAAAAAACAGACTAAAGACAATATCGTAAACACCATCAATGTATTGGTGAAAAATCATTATATCCCCATCATCAACGAAAATGACACTGTTGCTTCAGATGAGATTAAATTTGGTGATAATGATAAATTAGCCGCTTTAACAGCAGTTCTATTGAATGTTGACATTCTGATTATTGCCACAAATACCAACGGTATTTACACCAAATCGTCAATTAATGATGAAGTGCCGGAAACGATAGAATTAGTTACTGATTTATCGCTTTTGCAAAAAGAAATCGGGGACAAAAAATCGTCTCACGGAACAGGCGGAATGCAGTCTAAAATTGATTCTGCTGCGATTGCCAAAGCAGGGAATATCGAAACCTGGATTGTAAACGGGCTTGAAGACAATTTCATGCTGAAGGCATTAGACAATAAAATTGCGTTTACAAAGATTATATAATATCACTTTTTTAAACGATATTTTAGAATATCACGTATTTAGACGATATTTTGAAATATCGCTAATTAATACGATATTTGAATTATGATAGCAGTTATTACAGCAGATATTATCAATTCAAGAAAATTGATAAATCAAGAAATATGGATTTCGCCATTAAAAAAATTATTGCGTTCGTATGGCGCAGCACCCGAAAAATGGGAGATTTTTAGAGGTGATTATTTTCAAATTGAAATTGAAGATCCAAAAGAAGCACTTTTTGTATGCTTAAAAATAAAAGCATTGATAAAGAGTGTTTTTATAAATGAAAAACAAAAAAAAACAGCTCCAATTGATGTTCGATTATCAATTGGTTTAGGGACAAAAGAATATACAGCTGGCAGAATTTCGGAAAGTAATGGTACGGCGTTCATCAATTCGGGCGAAAAGTTTGAAAAACTGAAGAAAGAGAAAACAACATTGGCAATTCAGTCTTCATTTCCTGATTTTGATTATGAAATGAATTTATACCTGAAATTGGCAGTTATACAAATGGACGCATGGACAGTAAATTCGGCAGTATTATTTACTACGATTTTTGAAGATCCTGAAAAAAAACAGGCAGAAATAGGGACGATTCTGGGTATTGGACAAAATTCAGTAAGTGGCAGATTCAAACGTGCTCATGTTGATGAAATTTTGGAATTAGACAAAATGTACCGCCACAAGCTAAAAACATTGGTGCAATGATAATTATAGTAAAATTAATATTGGCACACATTCTGGGTGATTTTTTACTGCAGCCTAACAGCTGGGTAGAAGCAAAAGAAGAAAAAAAAGCATTGGCGTGGCAGTTATATGCCCATACAATGATTCACGGTCTGCTGTCATTATTGATTTTATTTGACCTAACGGATTGGAAATTGGTGACAATGATAACATTCAGTCATTTAATCATAGATTACGCCAAATTAAAATTTCAAAAAGAAAGCTCCAAGATTACTTGGTTCATTGCTGACCAAATAGCGCATCTGGCAGTAATTCTAATTTTGGGATTGTTTTGGATAAATAAAGAAAATGAACTTTTAGAATTATTATTTTCTAATTCTTTTCTAATACTGACAACGGCTGCTGTATTTTTGACACAGCCCGTTTCGATAATAATGAGTGTGCTTATAAAGCCTTGGTCGGATGTAATTCCCAATGAAAAAGAGCAGTCACTCAAAAACGCAGGCAAGTACATTGGAATACTAGAACGGTTATTAGTATTTCTTTTTATCTGCACAAATCATTTTGAAGCCGTTGGCTTTTTATTAGCAACAAAATCGGTTTTCAGGTTTGGAGATTTAAAAGAATCCAAAGAGCGGAAACTGACAGAATATATATTAATTGGAACATTATTGAGTTTCGGAATTGCTTTGTGTGTGGGATTATTAACCCAATATTTATTAAAATTATAATTATAAAAAGTTGAAATTATTTAATTGATAATTCGGTTAAACAAATCAACTATTAACCGATTAAACTATAAAAAAATGAACTACACCTCAATAAAAGAAATAGATTCACTCCAAAAATGGGTGAAAGAAGCGTTAAAAATCAAAAAAAATCCGCTTAAGAATAAAAAACTAGGAAAAAACAAAACCCTTGTAATGTTATTTTTCAATTCGAGTCTAAGAACCCGTTTGAGTACTCAAAAAGCAGCCATAAATTTAGGGATGAACGTTATGGTCATGAACTTTGGCAGCGAAGGCTGGACACTGGAATACGAAGACGGAACAGTTATGAACCAAGGCGCTTCTGAACACATCAAAGAAGCAGCGGAAGTAGTTTCTCAATATGCAGATATTATTGCCATCAGAGCATTTGCGGGATTGGTTGACAAAGAAAAAGACAACGCTGAAACCGTAATGAACGGCTTCGTAAAACACGCCACTGTGCCAATTCTAAATATGGAAAGCGCCACAGGACATCCATTGCAGTCACTTGCAGATGCAATCACAATGGAGGAAAACAAAACCAAACACAGACCAAAAGTCGTTCTCTCATGGGCACCGCACCCGAGAGCTTTACCGCAGGCAGTTCCCAATTCTTTCGTGGAAATGATGCAGTTACAGACCGAAATGGATTTTGTAATCACACATCCGGAAGGCTACGAACTAAATCCTGAAATCACCAAAGATTCTAAAATTGAACACGACCAGGACAAAGCTTTTGCAAATGCCGATTTTATCTATGCTAAAAACTGGAGCAATTATAAAGAATACGGAAAAATCACCAATACAGATCCAAACTGGACCATCACTGCTGATAAAATGAAACTGACCAACAATGCTAAATTTATGCACTGTCTGCCGGTAAGACGTAATGTAATAGTTACTGATGAAGTAATCGACAGTGAAAATTCGATTGTAATTCAGCAGGCGAATAACAGAACGTATTCAGCTCAATTAGTACTGCAGAAAATCCTGAAAAAATTAGACAAATAGATAATAGAATAAAGAGTATAGACTTTAAACTAATTAAATGAATATCAAAGCCCAAAGCCCAAAGCCCGAAGCACTTTCGATCATAAAAATTGGCGGTAACATCATCGACAATCCAGCAGAATTAAAACAGTTCCTTACTGATTTTTCAAAAATAGAAGGCAATAAAATACTCGTTCACGGAGGCGGAAAATCAGCTACCAAAATGGCTCAGAGCATTGGCCTGGTTCCCCAAATGATCGACGGACGCCGTATTACCGATGCACCAATGCTCGATGTAGTAATAATGATTTATGCAGGCGAAATCAATAAAAATGTGGTTGCTCAGCTGCAGACCTATAATACTAATGCCATTGGATTTTCGGGTGCTGACGGCAATTTAATTCTGTCAACAAAACGCAACCATCCAACAATTGATTATGGTTTTGTAGGCGATGTGCAAAAAGTAAATACTCCTTTATTGAAAACATTATTAAACAGCGGCATAACTCCTGTATTCTGCGCCATCACACATGACGGACAAGGGCAATTATTGAATACCAATGCTGATACTATTGCTAGTGAATTAGCTATCGCTGCCTCCGAAGTTTTTGATGTTACTTTAACCTATTGTTTCGAAAAAGCAGGAGTTTTAACCGATGTAGAGGATGAAAATTCAGTAATCCAGCAAATAAATTCAGCTCTTTATTCAAAATTAAAAGAAGAAGGCGCCATTCATTCCGGTATGATTCCTAAATTGGATAATTGTTTTAACAGCTTATCGAAAGGCGTTCAAAAAATACGGATTGGTCATCACAGAATGTTACAAAACACAAACGCAATTTTTACAACAATCGAATTGTAAAAATTAAACACAAATTACATTAATTTGCACAAATTAATTCGTGAAATTTGCGTTGAAAATAAAATAAATGAAAAACATAGAAACCCTCATACAAGAAGCCATTTCTCTTTTAAAATCGCTGATTGAAACTCCTTCTTTTTCAAGCGAAGAAGATCAGACTGCGCTTTTGATCGAAAATTGGTTTAAACAAAACAACATTCCTTTTGAACGGGAAAACAATAATATCTGGGCTTACAACCTGCATTTTGATAAATCAAAGCCTACACTTTTACTCAATTCGCATCACGATACTGTAAAACCCAATCAAGGCTATACTAACGACCCATTTGAAGCGATAGTAAAAGACGGCAAATTATATGGTTTGGGCAGCAACGATGCCGGCGGATGTTTGGTTTCGTTAATTGCGACATTTACTCATTTTTATGCTAAAGAAAACCTGCCTTACAACATTGTTATTGTGGCTTCGGCAGAGGAAGAAAGCAGCGGAAAAAAGGGTTTGAACAGTGTTTTGAAGCATTTGCCAGAGCTGGAATGCGCCATCGTAGGAGAACCAACCTTAATGCAATTGGCGGTAGCAGAAAAAGGTTTACTGGTATTGGATGTTGTCGTAAAAGGAACCGCCAGCCACGCAGCCCACAATAATCCAGATAATCCAATTTATAATGCAATGCCCGTGATTGATTGGTTCAAAACCTTTCAATTCGAAAAAATATCGGAGGTTTTAGGTCCCGTAAAAATGACTGTAACTCAAGTAAATGCTGGAAAACAGCACAATGTAGTTCCGGCCGAATGCCATTTGGTAGTCGATATCCGTGTCAATGACTGCTACAACAATACCGAAATTCTAGAAACCGTAAGAGCCAATGTTAAGGCCGAAGTTACACCCCGCTCAATGCATTTAAATGCATCATCAATCCCTGTTTCGCACGGATTGGTACAGGCAGGTATCGCTTTGGGAAGAACCACTTATGGCTCTCCTACCCTTTCGGATCAATCAGTTTTGTATTGCAAGTCATTAAAACTAGGACCGGGAGAAAGCTTGCGGTCACATTCGGCAGACGAATTTATATATGTAAACGAAATCGAAGAAGGAATCCAATTGTACATCAAAATACTTGGAAACTTTTTCAAAAATTAAAATAGTTTTCAGGAGCTAATCCCGCTGTCCGCTATATCTTTCCTGCCGAACCCCGGCAGGAAAGAATACTGCTTCCATCGGGGCTAGGACATTCAGTAAATCAAGAAAATTTGAATTAAAAAAGTACGGACAAGTCGTTTATTTGTCACTGAAAAAATTAAAAACAGTACGGACAAGTCGCAGCTTGTCCCTACGAAATAAAAAAACGATATGAAACTTTGGGAAAAAGGAATACCAACCGACAAACAAATCGAACATTTTACGGTAGGAAATGACAGGGAATTAGATTTGGTTTTAGCCAAATATGATGCTTTAGGCTCTATTGCTCATGCAAAAATGCTAGGTCAGATTGGTTTATTAACTTCTGAAGAAACTGCTTCTTTAGTGCTGGCTTTAGAAGATATTATTGCTGATATAGCAAAAGGCAATTTCGAAATCGAAGACAGCTTTGAAGATGTACATTCCAAAATTGAATATTTACTAACGATAAAACTTGGCGATGCCGGAAAAAAAATCCACACCGCACGTTCCCGTAACGATCAAGTTTTGGTCGATGTGAATTTATACCTCAAAGATGCTGTTAAAGAATTGAAAGAGCAGGTAAAAACGCTTTTCGATTTAATGATGGAATCAGCAGAGAAATACCAAAATGTATTACTGCCAGGCTACACACACCTTCAGATTGCGATGCCGTCTTCTTTCGGAATGTGGTTTTCTGCCTATGCCGAAACCCTGATTGACGATATTACAATGCTTAATGCAGCGCTGAAAGTTGTAGATCAAAATCCGTTGGGTTCTGCTGCAGGTTACGGAAGCTCCTTCCCTATCAACAGAACTTTCACAACCAAAGAATTAGGTTTCGAAACGCTGAAATACAATTCGGTTGCCGCACAAATGAGCCGTGGTAAATCAGAGAAAACAGTTGCTTTTGCAATGAGCAGCGTTGCAGCAACTCTGGCAAAATTCTCAATGGATGTGTGCTTGTACATGAGTCAGAACTTTGATTTTATCGGTTTGCCTTCACATTTAACGACAGGTTCAAGCATTATGCCACACAAAAAAAACCCTGATGTTTTTGAATTGATCCGTGGCAAATGCAACAAAATTCAAGCCCTACCGTATGAAATTACTTTGATCACAAATAATCTGCCTAGCGGTTATCACAGGGATTTTCAATTATTAAAAGAAGGTTTATTCCCAGCAATTCAAAACCTGAAAGCCTGTCTGGATATTGCTATTTTCTCTATTAAAGATATCAAGGTAAAAGATAATATTCTTGCTGATAAAAAATATGATTATCTGTTTACGGTAGATACTTTAAACGAAATGGTTGTTGCAGGAATACCTTTCAGAGATGCGTACAAAGCCGTTGCTGAACAATTGGAAGCCGGTACTTATCAATCACCAAAAGAAACCAAACATACGCACGAAGGCAGTATCAATAACCTTTGTCTGGCAGAAATTAAAAACAAAATGAAAGATTCTTATTAACAAACAGATAAGGATCATTAAATAAATGAATGAAAAAGAGGCTGTCCGAAAAGGGCAGCTTTTTTTATGCAGCAAATTTCAGGAATCGATTTTGAGTTTGTTGATTTATGAAAAAATATTCTGTTACGGTTTTAAAAAGGTAAATTTCGACTTCTATAACTCTATTTCGAACTCGCACAGAAAATTCTATATGAGTCTTGTGTTTTTTATTGTTGTTTGCTACCATTTTTCGAAAATTGTGTCCGATAGCCATCAATAGAAATTCCATTTCTACTTTATCTAATCCTTTGAAAGTAAATCTATTAAATTTATTATTGCTTTTTAGCTGTCCAAAGACAGCTTCAACTTCTATTGGGCGTTTACTTCGATGTTCGAGTCCTTTTTCGCTCATGAGCAGCTCTTTGGCTTGAGCCCTTAATTGGTTTAGGCGGTGGTTTACTTCTATTGTTCTGTTTCCTTTGGCTTTATGGCACAAACTTCTAAGTGGGCATCCATCACATCTTTTTACTTGATAATAAGATACTTGTGATTCGTATCCGTTGGCCGATGTCCGTTTTCCACTGCCAATGTTTTCCATTCTTTGTCCCATTGGACACACATAAAAATCCTGCTGTATATTGTAGAACAAATTCTGGACAAGAAACGGATTGTTCTTCATTTTTTTCTTCTGTTCTTTGTGAAAATAATTATACTTTACATAGGTCGTTATGTCTTTATTTTCAAGCATTTGGTAGTTTTCTTCGCTTCCATAACCAGCATCGGCTACCACTGTTTTGCTTTGTTTTTGATACATTTTTTCAAATTCCTCCAGATGGGATTTTAAAGTCGTAGTGTCGTTAGGTGTTTGATGAATGGTTACGTTGGTAATAAATTGATTTTCAGTAGAAATCTGAGGATTGTATGCAGGTTTTAACTGTCCGTTTTTCATATGGTCTTCCTTCATTCTCATAAAGGTAGCGTCAGGATCTGTCTTACTGTAGGAGTTTCTATTGCCTAAAATAACTAAATCTTTTTCGTATTTTTCAAGCTTTGGCAGGTGTTCTTCCTGAAGCTTTTGAAGCTCTTTGGTTATCTTCTTGTTGGGCTCTTTGAGTTTTTTATTGAGTTCTGATAATTTTTCTTTCAGCTCTTCCGAGTTTATTTTTTTTGGTAATTCTTCCTTGTTAACTTCTTGATTATCTGATAAAATACTGTTTTCGATATCGGATAAGATGCTGTTGATTTTTACTTCGAGTTTTTCTTTGTATTTCTCTATAGAACCCCGCCAGACAAAGGTGTATTTGTTGGATTTGGCTTCCATTTTTGTTCCATCGATGTATTGGATATCCAGACTGACATAGCCCATTTCCACAAGCATTTTGACCACCTCTGCAAATAAATCTTTGATGTTTTCTTTTAGAACCTTTCCTCTAAAATCGTTGAGGGTCCTGAAATCAGGGGTTGAGTTGCCTGAAATAAACATAAAATGTATGTTCTCGGTGAGTGCTTTTGCTATTTTCCGGCAGGAATAAGTGTTGCTCAAATAACTGTAAAACAAAACTTTAAGCATCATTCTGGGATGATAGGCCGAGGTGCCGCCTCCTTTATATTTTTTAAGTATATGGCTTATATCTAATGAATTGACAACCTTGTCAACTAAGCGGACAGGGTGGTTTTCTGAAATTTTATCAAAAATATTTATCGGAAAAAGTTCCGGAGTATTGATCGATTGCGATTTAAATATTACTTTACCATAGCTCGTTTTTTGTGCAACTCTAAGATACTATTTTAGATTAAAAACAGCAAAAAAAAAGGCTGTCCTTACTTTTCGGACAGCCTCTTTTTGATATCTAAAAAAATATTATTTAATAAATTCTATTTTTTGCTCTTCTTCTTCGTTAACACTGTCAAAAAATCCCTGATCGTTCATCCAATCATCACTAAACACTTTACTCATATAACGCGAACCGTGATCAGGAAAAATTGCCACTACATTACTGTCGGCTCCAAATTCCCCTTCCTCTGCATACTGTTTGATTGCCTGCATTACCGCTCCTGAAGTATAACCTACAAATAAACCTTCTTTTCGGGTTACTTCTCTTGCGGAATGAGCACTTTCTTCATCAGATACTTTGATAAATTTATCAATGATATCAAAATCAGTCGCTGAAGGAATCAGATTTTTACCTAAACCTTCTATTCTATATGGGTAAATTTCGTCACTGTCAAATTCTTTGGTTTCGTGGTATTTTTTCAAAACCGAACCAAATGCATCAACTCCAAGTATTCTAATGTTTGGATTCTGTTCCTTTAGATATTTTGCGGTTCCTGAAATTGTTCCTCCAGTTCCGCTGCAAGCAACAAGGTGAGTAATTTTACCATTAGTCTGTTTCCAAATTTCTGGCCCTGTTGACTTATAATGCGCATCAATATTTAATTGATTGAAATATTGATTAATGTAAACCGATCCTTTGGTTTCTTCGTGCAGTCGTTTTGCTACATTGTAATAAGACCGATCGTCATCTGCAGATACGTGGGCAGGGCAAACATAAACCTTCGCACCCAGGCTCCTTAACATATCGATCTTGTCTTTTGAAGATTTTGAACTTACTGCCAGAATACAGTTGTATCCTTTTATAATACTTACCATTGCTAAACTAAAACCAGTATTACCTGATGTGGTTTCGATAATGGTATCGCCTGGCGACAAAATTCCTTGTTTTTCTGCTTCTTCTATAATATACAAAGCAATTCTATCTTTCGAAGAATGACCCGGATTAAAGGATTCTACTTTTGCATAAAAATTACCTTCTAAATTCTCGGTTATATTGTTTAGTTTAATAAGCGGCGTATTCCCTATTAACTCTAAAACATTATTATAAGCATTTATTTCTTCTTTCATAAAAAAATAGTTTATCTGAGAGCATTTTTTAATAGACCCCGATATTATGCAAATCTAACAAAAAAAATCTAATTAGATTTTAATTTTCTCTAAATCTAATAAAAAACTATACTCTTTTGCCAATTCCTTAATTGCTTCAAAGCGGCCAGAGGCTCCGCCGTGTCCTGCATCCATATTTGTATCCAAAAACAAGAGATTATTATCTGTTTTTAAAGCACGTAATTTAGCCACCCACTTAGCTGGTTCCCAGTACTGTACCTGAGAATCATGTAATCCAGTTGACACATACATGTTTGGATATTTTTGCGGCATCACATTGTCATAAGGAGAATAGGACAGCATATAATCATAATATTTCCGAACATTTGGATTCCCCCATTCGTCATATTCTCCTGTCGTAAGCGGAATACTATCATCGAGCATTGTGGTAATTACGTCCACAAAAGCGACTTGAGCGATAACACCATTATACAATTCGGGTGCTGTATTCACTACAACTCCCATCAGCAGACCACCTGCAGAACCTCCTTCGGCATATAAATGCTGCGGTGAAGTATATTTTTCTGCTATTAAAAATTTAGAACAATCTATAAAATCGGTAAAAGTGTTTTTCTTTTTCAATAATTTCCCATCCTCATACCATTGTCTTCCTAAATCTTCACCTCCGCGTATGTGGGCGATTGCAAAAATAAATCCTCTGTCCAGCAGTGTCAGCCGGGTTGATGAAAAAGCGGCATCCATAGAATGCCCGTAAGAACCGTAAGCATACTGAAGCAGCGGATTAGTACCGTCTTTTTTCAGGCCTTTTTTATACACCATCGAAATTGGAATTTTCAACCCATCTTCTGCGGTCGCCCAAACACGTTCTTCAACATAGTTGTTTTTATCAAATTTACCGCCTAAGACTTCCTGCTCTTTCTTAATTTCTTTGGCTTTTGTCTTCATATTAAAATCAATAATTGACGACGGTGTTGTCATAGACTGGTATCCGTAACGCAATATTTCGGTATCAAAATCAACATTGGAACTTGTGTAAGCGGTATACGTTTCACTTTCAAAAGGCAGATAATACTCCCCTTCTCCGCTCCAGGGCATAATCCGGATTTTATTCAGGCCGTTTTCACGTTCTTCTACAACTAAGAAATCTTTGAAAATCTCAATATCTTCCAGCAAAACATCGTTTCGGTGTGCAATAACTTCAACCCAATTGGCTTTTGAAGTTTTATTCACCGGAGTTTTCATCAGTTTGAAGTTCTCAGCTTTATCCTTATTGGTCATAATATAGAAACTGTCTTCATAATGACTAATACTGTATTCCAATCCACGGACACGTTTCTGAAAAATCCTAAATTCACCGTCAGGATTATCTGCTTCAAGAATTTGGTATTCTGTAGTTAAAGTACTGTTAGATTCAATAGCTAGATATTTCTTCGATTTGGATTTTGCAATTTCAACATTGAAAGTTTCATCTTCCTCAAAATACACCAAGACATCATCTGCCTGCTTAGTTCCTAATTTATGTTTAAAAATCTTATCCGAACGAAGGGTGACATCGTCTTGATCAGAATAAAAAATAGTCTTATTATCATTGGCCCAGACAGCGCTTCCGGTAACATTTTCTATTTTATCTTCTAAAATTTCACCCGTTTCCAGATTTTTTATCTGAATGGTATAAATTCTTCTCCCGACAATATCACAGCTGAAAAGTGCCAATTTATTATCCGGACTGATACTTAATGCTCCCAGCTGAAAATAGGACTTATCCTTAGCCATTTCATTACAGTTGAACAGTATTTCTTCTTTTGCGGTAAGACTTTCTTTTTTTCGGGAATAAATTGGGTAATTCTGCCCTTTTTCGTAACGGGTGATATAATAATACCCATTGTAGAGATAAGGAACCGATTGGTCGTCTTCCTTAATTCTGCTTTTCATTTCTTCAAAAAGTGCAGTTTGAAAATCTTTGGTATGGGCCGTTTTTTCCTGATAATAAGCATTTTCCTGATTCAGATAGTCAATAACTTCAGGGTTTTCCCGGTCGTTTAACCAAAAATAATTATCGATTCTGACTTGGTTGAATTTCTTTAATTTCTTAGGGATTATCTTAGCTACGGGAGGTAAACTGTTTTCTGACATTGTTTTCGGTTGGTTTTAACAATCTGATGCAAAAGTAACACAAAGCAATTTTAAAACGGATTCGTTTTTTATCTTATTTAACTTAATTAAAAATCAAATTCAGTAATTTTGTTTTTCAATAATTTAAAAGACAACAAAATGGATTTAATGGGAATGATGGGAAAACTTAGAGAAACCCAGCAAAAAATCGAAGATACTAAAAAACGTTTAGACACCGTGCTTATTGACGAACAAAGCAGCGATAATTTATTAAAAGTGACTTTGACCGCCAATTCAAAAATCAAATCAATCACCATTGATGATTCCCTTTTGGAAGACAAAGAACAACTGGAAGATTACTTGATTTTGGTACTAAACAAAGCCATCGAGAAAGCTTCTAAAACAAATCAAGCTGAATTGGACGCTGTCGCAAAAATGGATATGCCGATGATTCCAGGAATGGACAATCTTTTTAAATAGTTTAGTCCTTAGCCAGAATTTCACACCATAATCAAAAAAGCGAATAAAACTTAACATTAAGTTTCATTCGCTTTTTTCATCTAAGGACTAAATACTAAACAGCTAAGTACTAAATAACAATCTTCTGCAGAGTTTCCAAAACATAAGTATGCATCACTTCTTTATAGTCCAGATGCGTCACGATTCGGAGTTTTCCATGTCCGAGTGAGCTAATTAAAATATTTTTCTCTTTCAGTTTTTCGATAAGCAGTCTTTCGCTAAGCCCTTCACGCACCGAAAAAATCAAAATATTGGTTTCCACTGGTTCGATACTGTCTATCCATGAAAGTCTTGACAATACTGCAGCTATTTCTTTAGCTCTTCTATGATCATCGAGCAATTTGGCGATATTATGATCCAAAGCAAAATTTCCGGCTGCCGCCAAATAACCTACTTGACGCATACCGCCTCCCAATATTTTACGAACCCGCAATGCTCTGTGAATGGTTTCTTTATCTCCTAAAAGCACAGATCCAATTGGTGCTCCCAGTCCTTTAGACAAACAAACTGAAACCGTATCAAATAATGCTCCAAATTCCCTTGGATGCTGCTTTTTGGCAACAACGGCATTCCAGATTCTAGCACCGTCCAAATGAAATTTTAAAGCATTGGCATCACAAACAGCTTTTATTTTTTTTAATTCTTCAAGATCATAGCAGGCTCCGCCTCCTTTATTAGTGGTATTTTCCACACATACTAAACTTGTCAGCGGACTGTGGTAAAACTCCGGATCATTAATTGCACCTGCCACTTGTTCAGCTGTGATCATTCCCCTGTTTCCGTCCAGCAGACAGCAGGAAACTCCGCTGTTGAATGAAACGCCGCCTCCTTCATAATTGTAAACATGAGCATATCTGTCAGCAATTAACTGTTCGCCAGGCTGCGTATGCAGTTTAATTGCTGTTTGGTTTGCCATAGTTCCCGACGGAAAAAAAAGCCCAGCTTCCATACCAAACATTCCTGCCAATCTCGCTTCAAGAGCAATAACCGTAGGGTCCTGCTTATACACATCATCACCCACTTGGGCATTGAACATATACTGCAGCATCTCCAAAGAAGGCTTGGTAATCGTATCGCTTATCAAATTTATTTCCATAATCTAAAAACTATATCCTATTTTTGTAACTCAAAACTAGTAAAATTATTATTAGGAGCTAATCCTGCTATCCGTTATAATCTTTTCTGTTTTTAAGAAAAAACAGAAAAGGATTTTCACTGCTGCCAGGACTAAAAAACTGCTGACCCAATAATTTTGCGATACAAAATTACTATAAATTTATGACAACTACCGAACAAATAAAAGGTATTGTAGAACGCCTTGGTGCGTTGAGGAGGTATCTTTGACGTCGATGCCAAACTTATCGAAATTGCTAACGAAGAAGAGAAAACCTTCGCTCCCGACTTTTGGAACAACGCCAAAGAAGCCGAAGCTCTTGTAAAAAATCTTAGAAGTAAAAAGAAATGGATCGAAGATTACAACAAAGCTGTTGATATGACAGACGAGCTGCAGCTTGCCTATGATTTTTACAAAGATGGTGAGCTTTCTGTTGACGAATTGGACCATCAGTACGCAATTGCTGAAAATCATATTGAAGCGATAGAATTCAAAAACATGCTTTCGGAAGAAGGTGACAGTTTAAGTGCTGTTCTTCAAATTACAGCCGGTGCTGGCGGTACCGAAAGCTGTGACTGGGCTTCGATGCTCATGCGGATGTACATGATGTGGGCTGAAAAAGAAGGTTACAAAATCAGGGAACTGAATTATCAGGAAGGTGATGTGGCAGGAATAAAAACTGTGACACTAGAAATTGAGGGCGATTATTCTTTTGGATATTTAAAAGGTGAAAACGGCGTGCACCGTTTGGTACGTATTTCTCCTTTTGACAGTAATGCCAAAAGGCATACATCATTTGTTTCCGTTTATGTATATCCGCTTGTTGACGACACCATCGAGATTGAAATCAACCCAGCTGACATAGAGATCACAACCGCCCGTTCCAGTGGTGCCGGAGGACAGAACGTGAACAAAGTTGAAACCAAAGTACAGCTGACCCACAAACCCACAGGTATTCAGATTCAGTGTTCGGAAACACGTTCACAGCACGATAACAGAAACCGGGCTATGCAGATGCTTCGTTCGCAATTGTATGAAATTGAACTAAAAAAACAGCAGGAACAGCGCTCTGACATTGAAGCAGGCAAAATGAAAATCGAGTGGGGGTCGCAAATACGCAACTACGTGATGCAGCCTTATAAACTGGTGAAAGACGTAAGAACGGGACAAGAAACCAGTGACGTTGACAGCGTTATGAACGGAAACATTGACGGATTCCTAAAAGCCTACCTAATGATGATGGGACAGCGTGAAGAAGAATAGTTTTCAGTTAATCAATTAACAAATTATAGAAAAAATGCCTTTCAAATCTGAAAGGCATTTTCTTTTACTTGACAAATAGTACGCAAATACCACTAAAACAAACTATTTATCAAGCAACTCAAAAAAATAAGTAACACATTTAAAGTAAAAAAAATATAAAAACATAGAAAAAGAATAAAACTGTTTTTAAACAAATCTTAGCCATTTTTTAACTCTTTAAAATTAGATTCAGACAAAACTGCCGTCATTACATCATTAGACAGGAAAATTTCATAATTCACATCCCGCATTTACTTTTTCCACACCACAAAATACGATTAAGAATAGTGTAAAAAAAATTGCCGTCAAATGACGTCTATGCAATAAAACCAACTTCCCATTTTAAATAAATTATTTCTAAAACGATATCGTTCAAAAAACTGATAAATAACACATTACTGACTTCATATATAGCCTTTAATTCATCAATTTGATAAACAAATTATTTAAATTTGTTTGGCATCAAACTCAAAACTCTTATACTATTATGAGCAATAATTTACCTGAAAAATACAGACATCCCTATACATTTGATAAAAAATATAAAAAATCGGCGGTTTATTTCTCTATGGAATTTGCCATCGACCAATCTCTCAAAATCTATTCCGGCGGACTGGGTTTCCTCGCAGGATCGCATATGCGAAGTGCCTATGATTTGAAACAAAATTTAATTGGAATCGGTATTTTATGGAAAAAAGGATATTATGACCAGTATTTGAAAGAAGATCTTTCGATGGGAGTGCTCTTTAGAGAGAAAAATTACAGCTTCCTCGAAGACACCAATATCAAATTTACCATAAAGATAAACAATCACGATGTCTGGATTAAAGCCTATTTCCTAGATCCGGAAACCTTTGGAACTGTACCGATGTTTTTCCTCTCCACAGATGTACCAGAAAACGATTATCTGGCAAAATCAACTACCTTTAGATTATACGATTCAGATCCAAGTGCCAAAGCTGCTCAAACAATGGTTTTAGGATTGGGCGGAGCCAAACTGCTGGACGCCCTGGACTATGAACCGGACATTTATCATTTAAACGAAGCTCACGCCGTTTCTTCGGTTTTTCATTTGTACAACAAATACAAAAGCGTTGAAAAAATCAGAGAAAAAATGGTTTTTACAACACATACTCCCGAAGAAGCCGGAAATGAAAAACACGATATTCACTTTTTGGAAAACCTTAGTTTTTTTGCCGGGATTCCACTGGAAACCGTTCGGGAAATTACCGGGATCCAAGACAATACTTTCAATCATTCGCTGGTGGCACTTCGTTTAAGCCACAAAGCCAATGGCGTTTCCAAACTGCACGGAGAAGTATCCAGAGATATGTGGAAAGATTTCAGCGGTATTTGCCCCATAACGCATATTACCAATGCTCAAAACAAAAAATACTGGGTAGATCCATGGCTTGATGATGCGCACGCAACTAAAGACAGAGAGGAATTAATCAGCCGAAAAAAGAGACTGAAAACCAAGCTTTTTGAAGTTGTAGCCGATCAAACGGGAAAAATATTTGACCCGGACATTTTAACGATTGTATGGGCTCGGCGTTTTGCAGAATACAAAAGACCCGATCTAATCACCAGAGATTTTGAAAAATTCAGAAGCTTAATGAACGATCCTAAAAAACCAATTCAAATCATTTTTGCAGGAAAACCGTATCCAACTGACTATGGTGCGATTCACAATTTTGACAATCTTACTCATATCAGCAAGGATTTCAAGAATATGGCTGTACTTATCGGACACGAATTAAAATTATCACGCCAGTTAAAAAAAGGAGCCGATGTCTGGCTCAACAATCCGAGGGTAACAAGGGAAGCTTCCGGAACATCGGGAGTAACTGCTGCTATGAACGGTGCGATTAATTTTTCAACCAATGATGGATGGGTTCGTGAATTCAAAGATTTGAATGAAACCAAAAATTCTTTTGTACTGCCGATTGTTGACCATAATTTACCTGTTTACCAGCAGGACCAAATGGATTTGTATAATTTATACCAAATGCTGGAGGAAGAAATACTGCCTTTGTATTATGACAATCCCGATGACTGGTGGGATTTGGTAGAAACCAGTATGAAACAAATTGTACCGTTTTTTGATTCGGCACGAATGGTTGATGAATATTACAACAAAGTTTACAATTAAGAATTTCAATGGTAAAATTCAATTTCAATGACGATGTAAGTTTTGAAATAAGGCAAAAAATTAAATTACAGATACTGAACCTCGTTATTTTCAAAAAATGGCGGGGTTTTATTTTTATATGATTTTAAAGAAGATTAAATTGCTAAAAATTTAAAACAATTTATAGAAACATAATAATTTCAAACGTTTCCTTAAATTAGCCTGCGTCACAAAAAATACTATTTACACTTATGGATTTAAACTTCAATACAAACGAAGATCACAATAAACTTTTACTGTCTGAACTAAGACAAAAATTTGCCAAAGTAAAACTTGGCGGCGGTGAAAAAAGAATCGAAAAACTGCATACCGAAGGCAAAATGACCGCTCGGGAACGAATTGATTATTTATTGGACGAAAATGCAAAATCCATTGAAATCGGTGCTTTTGCAGGCAAAGATATGTACAAAGAACACGGAGGCTGTCCATCGGGAGGTGTTGTTGTAAAAATTGGATACATCAAAGGAAAACAATGTATTGTTGTCGCCAATGATGCAACCGTAAAAGCCGGAGCCTGGTTTCCGATTACCGCAAAGAAAAACCTGAGAGCTCAGGAAATAGCAATGGAAAACCGTATACCCATTATCTATTTGGTTGATAGCGCAGGCGTTTACCTGCCTTTGCAGGATGAAATTTTTCCGGATAAAGAACATTTTGGGCGCATTTTCAGGAACAATGCCATAATGAGCAGTATGGGAATTACCCAGATTGCAGCAGTTATGGGAAGCTGTGTTGCTGGCGGTGCATACCTCCCGATTATGAGTGACGAAGCTTTAATCGTAGACAAGACGGGAAGTATCTTCTTGGCTGGAAGTTATTTGGTCAAAGCAGCCATTGGCGAAAGTATCGATAATGAAACCCTGGGCGGAGCGACAACGCACTGCGAAATTTCTGGAGTGACAGATTATAAAGCAAAGGACGACAAAGATGCTTTGGACAAAATAAAAAACATAGTCGATAAAATTGGTGATTTCGATAAAGCTGGCTTCAGCCGCATCAAGACAAAAAAACCTGCATTGGACGAAAAAGAAATCTACGGCATTCTGCCAAAAGCCCGAAACGAGCAATACGATATGATGGAAATCATCAAGCGATTGGTCGATAATTCAGAATTTGAAGCTTATAAAGACGGTTATGGACAATCATTAATCACAGGTTATGCCAGAATTGACGGCTGGGCTGTGGGAATTGTCGCCAATCAAAGAAAAGTAGTCAAAACCACCAAAGGCGAAATGCAGTTTGGCGGTGTTATTTACTCCGATTCGGCAGATAAAGCGACCCGTTTTATTGCCAACTGTAACCAAAAGAAAGTCCCATTGGTTTTCGTTCAGGATGTAACCGGTTTTATGGTCGGCTCAAAATCGGAACACGGCGGCATCATAAAAGACGGTGCCAAAATGGTGAATGCTGTTTCCAATTCGGTCGTGCCAAAATTCACTGTCGTAGTTGGAAATTCATACGGAGCTGGTAACTATGCCATGTGCGGAAAAGCATTCGACCCACGGCTAATATTTGCCTGGCCAAGTGCTGAACTTGCCGTAATGGGCGGCACTCAGGCTGCAAAAGTTCTGGCACAAATTGAGGCTTCTTCGCTAAAAGGAAAAGGCGAAATTGTGGATGAAGTCAAAGAAGCCGAATTATTTGCAAAAATCAAAGCCCGGTATGACGAACAGGTTTCGCCTTATTATGCGGCCGCTCATTTATGGACAGACGCCATTATTGACCCGCTGGAAACTCGCACCTGGATTTCGATGGGTATTGAAGCCGCCAACCACTCCCCTATTGAAAGGAAATTTAATTTGGGGGTAATTCAGGTTTAGGTTTGTAAACTCATAATTAACTAGTATTTTTAGATTCTTTAACAAAATGTTTTTTTTTAACATAAATTAGCTTTCCAACCATAAGCATAAATTTTATATTTGCAAAAAACAAGCATTTCTATATCGAGTAAGATAAAATTGATTTCACAAAACTCTGTATACGTTTCATTTATGAGGAAAATTCTCTTACTTTCATTTTTCAGTTTACTGCTTATACAATGTACTTCTGTGAAAGAACACAATGAGCATTTGAACGACTTAATACCGGAAAGTGACCTAAAAGAAGACGTCGATTTTACTTATCAAAAACTGCAGCGACTCCAGCCTAAATTGTATTGGTACATTTCAAAAAAAGAACTCGATTTTAAATTCGACAGCTTAAAAAGTACCATTACAAAACCAATGACCAGCTATGAATTTTACAAAAAGCTTAGTCCTGTGGTGTCTTCGATCCGTCAAGGTCATTTGATTGTTTCCCCTTCAGTAAAAATATTAAGCAAATCGGAACAAGAAGCGATTAAAGAACTGGGAGCTGGTCCTTTTTCGCAATTTGAATTTGAAATTCTTAATGACAAAATGTATGTCACTAAAAACAAATCAGACGATGAAGCAATACAGACAGGAGCAGAAGTTATATCCATTAATGACCAAAAAACCAGCGAATTAATTCATGAATATTACACGCTTTTTGCCTCAGACGGATATAACAAAACATTTAAAAGAAAAAGAGTTTCCAAAATGTTTTCTACATTTTACACCAATGAAAATGGCCCTCAAAACAGTTTGAAATATGTTTTTAAACAAAGTGATTCTTTATACACAACATCTATTAAACGAAAAGCGGCACCGAAAAAAGAGGGAAACGGAGCTTTAATGAAAGTAGTTGGACATGAAGCGAAAATTAACTTCCTAACAAGTAAGGATAAAAAAACGTACGGCTATAATGAAAACACGAAAATGAATAATCGTGATTTAAAGTTCATCGAAAAAGACAACAGTATTGCTTTACTTAAAATCAGCCATTTTGCATTAGGAAAACCTTCTCGTTTCTATGAAGAAAGCTTTATGAAAATGCAGCAGTATAAAACAAAAACATTAATAATTGATTTAAGAAATAACCCTGGCGGTTCCTTAAAAGAAATTGAGATTCTATACAGTTATTTATCGGATGCATCTTATGCTTTTACAGATCCTTTTCAAGTGGTTTCAAAAACGGCTCTAATCGAAAAAACACCTTTTAGCAAAGCTCCATTATTTGCAAAATTTTTCATAACTCCTTTTTATGCGCCTTATATGTATCTTAATGTTCATAAAAATGAAGACGGCGATTACTACATTCCTAATTCTGCATCAAAGAGAAAACCAATAAATAAAAATGCATTCAGAGGAAAGATATACGTAATGATAAACGGAGGCACATTTTCAGCGTCCAGTATTATTTCTTCTAATTTAAAAGGATCAAAGAGAGCCACTTTTGTAGGTGAAGAAACAGGCGGTGCATACAACGGAACTGTTGCAGGTATCATGCCGACTGTTAAACTGCCAAATTCTGATATAAAAATAACAATAGGATTAATGGTTGTTGCTCCATCTTATAAAACAGCGCTCGAAGGACGCGGTATTTTTCCAGATAAAGAAATTATCCCAACTCCAGCTGATTTTAAAAGCGGTAAAGATTTAGAACTGAGCTGGATCTTGGAAGACATTAAAAAGAACCCCATAATTTTCAGCGAAAATCAAAATAGCGAAGATATTACTCTAAAATAACGGCATCCATAATTAAAAGCACAAAAAAATACACATACATCATTAATTATTAGTATCTTAGTAGTAACAATTTAAAACTCTTGATATTATGAACAATGTAAAAAGCTTGAATAAGTGGGCCAATGCGCATACTTATTTACCTGTAGATATCCTTAGAATGGCTCTTGGTGTTTTTTTATTTATGAAAGGAGTTTATTTTTTTTCAAACACCCAATATTTAGTTGATTTATTATCACCTATAGACAAGTTTGACAAATTTGGCGGAGGCATGTTCTTGATTCATTATATAGCCCCTGCTCATTTGATCGGCGGTATTTTAATATTCTTCGGGTTATTGACACGCTGGGCCATAACAGGACAGCTGCCTATTTTAATTAGTGCCATTATTATCAACTTTATGGGACAAATGCACCATCAAAATTTACTTTTAGCAATACTAACTCTAACAGTGTGTGTGGGTTTTCTAATTTATGGAAGCGGAAAAAATTCGGCAGATTACTATTTTAAAATGCAACAATAATAGCAATCCGGAATCAGCAGAAAATATCAAAAACGAAAAGAGAGGAACATTGTCCTCTCTTTTTTATTTCCCGAAACTTTACTTAAAGTTTAATTAGCTAATACTAATTTTTTACTTTCTTCTCTCATTATTTTGCCAGTAGCAGTTTCTTTAAATTTAGGTATAAAAATAATGTCTTTTGGTTTCTCATATTTATCCAAAACATCAAATACTGAATTATCAATCTTAATAGTTTCTCCTTCTACATATAAAACCACTTTTTCACCCAAACTATCATCTTGCTCACCATTTACAAAATAACGTCTAGGTATCAATGTCGATAGTTTACCCTCGACCTGCTCCGGCATAATTTTAATACCGCCGCTATTAATTACATTATCAAAACGTCCTAACCAGATAAACTGCGTATCTGAAATTAACTTCACGATATCGTTTGTAACAATTTTTTCGCTTCTGATATTTTTAGCAACAATCTCCAAGCATTGATTTTCATTTATAGAAACTGTAACGTTTGGCAATGTTGTAAATGCTTCTGTACCAATTTTTTTAGCTGCTATATGAGTAATAGTTTCCGTCATTCCATAAGTCTCATAAATCTGGACTGGTAATTTAACCAATTCCTGTTCCAATGATTTATGAACTTTAACTCCCCCAATAATTATCTTTTTGATATTAGTCAGCTTATTGATTGAGTTTTTGGCCTGAAGCGGCACCATAGCTGCAAAATCATATTTTTGATCATTATATTCCAAAGGATGTGAACTAGGCTCTACAAAATCCATATCCAGACCTAGAATAAATGAACGTACAAACATCATTTTTCCTGCAACATAATTTACCGGCAGACAATGCAGCACTTTATTTCCAGGCTCTAGTCCAAAAAAATCTCCTGTTGAAATCGCTGATTGAACCATGGCCTCTTTTTCGACTCTTATTGTTTTTGGTTCACCTGTAGTTCCCGAAGTATACATATCAATATAAGATTTATCATCGAACCAGTCCAGTAAAAAATCTCCGACTGCCTGCTCGAAATCTGCTCCTTCTTTTATAAAACTATAAGCAATTCTGCATAAATCCTCTTTTGTTAAATGATGTCCATTTATTTTAAAATGATTGTGTACGTTTTTGTATGTTATTGCACTCATAATAATATTGATAATTTTATGTTACTTATTTAAAAATCAAATACTTTCTGTCAGTTTTTTTACCCACTCCGTCCATTTGTATTTATACCCAAATATAATCAAAAGCAAAGGATAAATCACTATTACAGGGAAGATAATATCAAATCCGGCTTCAGGTTCTGACACATCTTTAAAAATAGAATACGTCTGAAAAGCAGTCCAATCTGATGTCACTAATAAAGCCCCTATCAAGTTGTTTGCAGCATGAAATCCTAATGCCAATTCCATTCCGTCATCCATTAAAGTCATTATCCCTAACAACAGTCCGGTTCCAATATAATACACCATAATTATATTGCCAATCTTCGAAACTTCGGGATTAGACAAATGCAGTAATCCAAAAATAGCTGAAGTAGCTAACAATGGCAGCCATTTGTTCCGAGACAAATTAGCAAAGCCCTGCATTAAATAACCTCTGAAAATTAATTCTTCAACTGTTGTCTGTATTGGAATCAATAAAGATGCTATAATGAATAAAATTAAAAAGGGAACGGGCTGAAAATTGATTTCAAAATCAGATGGATTTAAATAATACGAAACCAAGGTTGTAACAATGGTAAATACAGACCAAATTGAGAATGAAAACAATACTCTTTTCCAGTCGATTTCCTTTCGGCCGGTAACAATTGAAATAAAAGTCTGCCGATGTAAAAATCGAACTGCAAAAAACACACCGCCCAAAGCAACTACATAGGAAAACAATAAAAGAAACAAATTCAAATTAGGCTCTAAAAAATGAAATACTTCCTCATCTGTCACTGGATATGACTTCCCTTTAAAAGAAGTCTGATATAAAATTACTGCCAGCATAGGCATCTGTCCTAAAAAAGATGCTCCGACAATAATTAATAACCCTAAAAGGTATTTCCAAAATTTATTTTCTTTATCAATTCCCTGCTTTATAAACATTGGTTATTTTTTTCTAAATTATACTTCAAATGGCTTTTCAAATCTTATTTTTGCCGAAACTAAAGTAGCCATTTTTATTTTAGAACAACCCAAAAATGATACAAAAATGATACAAATTTACCATAACCAGCGCTGTGGAAAATCAAGAAGCTGCCTGCTTTTTTTAGAAGAATCAAATAAAGATTTTGAGATTATCAATTACCTTAGCACACCTCCGACAGCTGCCGAATTAACTGTGTTATTAAAACAGCTGAATTTCAGTCCAATTGAACTGGTGCGCCAAAAAGAAAAAATATGGATAGAAAATTTCAAAGGAAAAACACTAACTGACGATCAGATTATTCAGGCAATGGCAGAAAATCCAATTCTTATCGAAAGACCTATCATTGTTAAAGATGGCCAGGCCATTATTGGCAGAGATTTAGACAAGGTTTCTCCTTTCATTTAAACATTAACATAAGTTTAAGAAGCCTAACTTAAACTATTTTCAAATTTCTGCGTCTTACCCAGAAATCTTATTTATTACAAATGAAAAATTTCAAATTTAATGTAGTCCTATTATTTTTACTTTTAGGATTAACCAATTTTGCCCAGCAAAGACCTCCTTCTTTTAACAAAGTTAAGGTTACTGGAAAAATTGTAGACAAAAAAAGTAACCAGCCTTTAGAATTTGCTACTATCACCTTAAAGAATCAAAAAAATCCAAAAGCCATTTCCGGCGGAATTACTAATAACAAAGGAGAATACGAAGCTGATGTTATTCCTGGCGTTTATGACATTACTATCGAATTTATTTCCTTTAAATCAGTCGACATAAAAGGAAAAAGCATAACCGAAAAAACTTCATTAGGCACAATTGCACTTGAAGATGATGCTTCACAGCTGAATGAAGTTGTTGTCCGTTCCGAAAAGTCATCAGTTGAAATAAAACTGGACAAAAAAGTCTATAACGTTGGTCAGGATATGATGGTAAAAGGCGGTACTGTAAGTGATGTTTTGGATAATGTCCCTTCTGTTTCTGTTGATACCGAAGGAAATGTAAGTTTAAGAGGAAGTGATAACGTCCGAATTTTAATTGACGGAAGACCATCTTATGCCGTAAACATCGCAGAAGCATTACGACAGCTCCCTGCTGATGCTATTGATAAAGTGGAAGTAATTACCAATCCATCTGCTCGATATGATGCCGAAGGCGGTTCAGGTATAATCAATATTTTATTTAAAAAAGGTAAAAATCAGGGTTTTAACGGAACTCTTATCGCTTCAACAGGTATTCCTGAAACCTATGGTTTAACTGCCAATGTGAATTATAAAACCGAAAAATTAAACTACTTCACTACTGCTGGTTACAACCACAGAACGAACGAAGGCGGCGGTAAAACGAATTCTCAGTATTTTAATAACGACGGTTCTATTAAAAATTATTTAAATGAAGACCGTGATACAGAAAGAACCAATGATGGTTTTAATGGAAGAGCCGGACTTGAATGGACAGTTGCTCCAAATACCTATTGGACAAATGCCATTAATTATGAAAAATATACAGGCGATTCTAATGATTTGATCAACTACAATAACTATGACGCTTCCCACATTTTCACAGGTTCAACGTATCGTTTGAATACTGGAGATACAGGCAGTGAAAATATCTCCTATACTTCAAACTTAATTAAAAACTTCAACGATAAAGGACACAAACTTACGGTTGATGCTTCTATATCAAGAAATACTGATGACAGCCAAAGTATAATTACAGGTTCTAATAACTACAATAACACCTTAAACAACCAAATTCAAAAGCAAGCACAAATTCAGGCTGATTATGTTCTTCCGTTAGGAGAAGGCAGTCAGTTTGAAGCTGGATATAAAGGAAGTTTTGGTGACTTAAACAACGAATATTACGTTCTTGATGAAAATGGAGCAAGAATCGATAATTTATCAAATACTTTAGAGTACAAAGAAAATATCAATGCCCTTTATACTCAATATGGTTTCAAAGCAAATAAGTTCTCTTATTTATTTGGACTGCGCTGGGAAGACACTAATATCGAAGTTAACTTATTAGAAGCCCCTAAAGATTTCAATACTAAAAAATACAGCAATTTGTTTCCAAGTGCTTTCATCAGTTATGAAATTTCAGATCAAAGTAACTTAACAACAAGTTACAGCAAACGTTTAACTAGACCAAGAGGGCGATTCATGAACCCTGCTGTAAATTATTCTAGCAATGTCAATATTTTTCAAGGAAATCCAGATTTAGATCCTTCTCTAACAGATAAATTTGATTTTGGATACATCAAACGCTGGGAAAAAGTAACTTTTAATACTTCTGCTTATTTTGAAGACACCAAAGATGTTTTCAGCTTTGTACGGTCACCTACAGGTGATGAAGTGAATGGAGTTCCAGTAATCAAAAGCCAGCCTATAAACTTAGGAAAAGAACAAAAATTTGGTTTTGAATTTACCTTAAATTATAATCCGTTCAAAATATGGAGAATAAACAGTAATTTCAATTTATACAATGTAAAAACAACCGGAGAACACAGCTACACGGATACGACAGGAAAACTTGTAGTACAAAATCTTGACAATCAAGCTACCTCTTGGTTTGCAAGAGTAAGTTCAAAATTAACTTTGCCATACAAAATTGACTGGCAGCTGAACGGCACATATAATGGGGAACAAAAAACTGCACAAGGAAAAAACTTAGATCAGTTTTCTATGAATACCGCTTTCAGTAAAGATCTAATGAAAGATAAAGCGACAATTGCATTCAATATCAGTGATATTTTCAACACCAGAAAAATGAGATCATACACCTATCTTGATAATCAAATCTCATATGGCGAAATGCAGTTCCGTAAACGTCAGTTCAATTTATCGTTTACTTACCGTTTCAACAAAGCGAAAAATGAAAGAGAAAAGAATGCTCAGCCTAGAAATGATGGCGGAGGAGATGGCGGAGGCGGCGATTTCCCTGGATAATCTTCTCAGTAGACACAATAAAAAAAGGATTCGTAATACGAATCCTTTTTTATTTTAAAGCAAAAAAAAGACTAAGCTTCTTCTTCTTTTTGTTTTGCTCTCTTTTCTTTATATGCTTCCCAAGTTGCTCCACCTACCCAGTAAGATACGAAACCAACTAAGAAAAACATTAACCAGAATCCCATTGTAAGGATGGTTAAGAAAAGTAAAAAGCCTAAATACTGTTGAAATTCAAACATGTTTTCCGGAATTTTTGAATGTAGCGACAAATATAGGTTTTAAATCTTTTCAGACCAATAAAATCAATAAAAACTACAGCATTTTATCAAAATATTTTTTGTTCCTAAAACTAAGGAATGACTGGCAGGCTTTTAACTAAAGAACAATTAATATTTTATTGGAGCAGAAACATTATAAATTCTAGGAAACACCCGTCCTGCTCTCCACTATATCTTTATTTTTTTTCTTTAAAAAAACAAAACAGCTCTTTCCCTATCTTTCATTTTTAACAATCCAATAAAGCATCAACAAAAACCCATGCTAATATTATCAAATTCACACTTATTAAAACAAAATAGTCAATATTACATAAATTAATAATTATATTTGTTCATCAATAAAATAAAAATTTATGGAAGAATGTATCTCTGTTTTTGATATGTTAAAAATTGGTGTTGGCCCATCCAGTTCGCATACCCTTGGACCTTGGCGTGCAGCAGAACGTTTTTTAAATGAACTCAGAAGCGATTACGACATCAATACTGTCATCAGGGTAAAAGTAGATCTGTACGGTTCTCTTTCATTAACCGGAAAGGGACATGCCACCGATTTGGCAATTATGCTTGGACTTAGCGGCCAAGACCCAGAATACATTCCTATCCAAAATATTAACAAAATCATCAAATCGATTGAAGCCAAAAACGAAATCCATTTGGGAAACCAAATCAATATTCCCTTTTATATTCTTCAGGACATTGTTTTCAATAAAAACTTTCTTCCTTTTCATGCTAATGGATTAACATTTACTGTATATTTTAATAACGAAGCAGAATACAGTTCTACTTTTTATTCCATAGGAGGCGGATTTGTTGTCAAAGAAGAACGGGAAAATGCCCAAAATAAAGTTGCAATAAAATGCGCCTTCCCCTTCCCTATTAACAAAGCAAGCGAACTTTTGGCCTATTGTGCCAAAGAAAATAAATCCATTTCTGAAATCGTTTATGATAACGAAAAATCCATGCGCCCCGAAACAGAAATTCATCACGAATTACTGCGTATTTGGAACACTATGCTGGAATGCATGTATATTGGCTGCCATTCCGAAGGAATACTTCCCGGAGGTTTACATGTACGAAGACGCGCTTTTGACATGCATCAAAATCTGATTGGTCTATGTAATTATTCTACACCGCAGGAATGGCTGGAAGAAATCAGAAAAACCGAAGTAAAGTTCCGCCAGATTCTAAAATGGGTAAGCTGTTTTGCATTAGCGGTAAATGAAGTTAATGCTGCATTAGGCCGGGTTGTAACTGCTCCAACAAACGGAAGTTCAGGTGTAATTCCTGCCGTTTTGATGTATTATTTAGTTATCGAAAACCATCAGGCAGGCGAAAACGAAATCAAAAAATTCCTGATGGTTGCGGGCGAGATAGGCAGTATTTTCAAAAAAGGATCTACTATTTCGGCAGCAATGGGCGGGTGCCAGGCCGAAATTGGTGTTTCCAGTGCGATGGCTGCAGGAGCTTTATGCGAATTATTAGGCGGAAATCCTGCTCAGGTATTAATGGCTGCCGAAATTGCTATGGAACATCATTTGGGGTTAACCTGCGACCCTATTGGCGGTTTAGTACAGATTCCATGTATCGAAAGAAATACTATGGGTGCCATAAAAGCAATTAATGCCGCTGAACTTGCTTTGGCAACTGATGCAAAAAATGCTAAAGTATCTCTTGACAAAGTCATTGATACTATGTGGCAAACGGCCAAAGACATGAATTCCAAATACAAAGAAACCTCCGAAGGCGGACTCGCAATTGCCGTAAATATGGCGGATTGTTAGGTTTAAGAAAGCAGGCAAAAGAATTAAGATAGCAGAAGGCAGATTTTAGAAATATCGAAAATTACAGAAGCATAAAAAAGATTTCAGATAAGATGCTAATATTCTTATTCTGAAATCTTTTTTATCTGTTTATCACAGACTGAAACGTACAGAAATCTGCCTTCTGTAATCTGAAAACTGCTAACTAACTGCCTTCCTTTCTAATTCCAGTTTAGTAATCGGATGATAAACTATTGGAATCTCTTCGATAACTACATCACTTTTATCAAGTCCAAAAGCTCTGGTATCTGATAAAGACATGTTTTTCAGCATATAATAAGAGTTCAGTAAAAGTCCGTCTCTTACAGAAAACTCATTTTCTACAGACAAAAACTTCTCAATAATAACAAATTTAAAATCAGGTTCCGCATTGTATTTTGTAGAACCGTCAGAACGAATGTGCAGATTTAACTCTTTGTTATCAATCAGATTCTGGACAATTCGTTTAAAATATAATTCTACTTTTGGCTGGATTCTAAAACCTATATTCAAGACAATCTTAATTACTTTATCATCCAGCAGCTCTATAACCTCATAATTCAGATCAAAAGGAGAATTAGTCCGGTTGATATGGAAAAACCAATACACATCGGCTCTCTTTGGTTTTTTAGAAAAAATTGAATTCAATATTTTCTCTTCAATTTCATAGTCCCTGTCGGCTTTTGACAAATAAATCAAATGGGTAGAATATTTCGGGATTGAAATATCATTGTTCAATTCTTTAAATTTTGCCGAGTATTCAGTCAGATTGGTAAATTTCACCAACTTGTTATTAATTTTTCTTGAAAAATACCAAACATACATTGTCATAAATATAAACAGCTCAAAAAACAAAAACATCCATCGTTCTTTGATTTTGACAATATTGGCAGCAAAAAATGCGATTTCAATAACCACAAAAACCGTTATGACTGCAGTGATGAGAATCCTGTTCATTTTTTTGATATAAATCAAATAATAATTTAAAAGAACTGTCGTCATCAGCATGGCTATAGTAATCGAAAATCCGTAAGCCGCTTCCATGTTAGATGAGGTCCTGAAATACAAAACCATCAAAATACAGCCGATCCACAAAATGGTATTCACTGACGGAATGTAAATCTGTCCTTTCAAATTGGTTGGGTTTTTCATCGTCACCCGAGGCCAAAAATTAAGTGACACCGCTTCATTAATCAATGTAAACGAACCGCTTATCAATGCCTGTGAAGCAATAATTGCAGCAAAAGTCGAAATCACAACACCCGAAAACAAAAACCATTGAGGCATTATTGTATAAAAAGGATTTTTGCCTTCAAGAAAAGGGCTGCTTTGATTCATTAACCAAGCGGCCTGTCCCAAATAATTGACAACCAAAGCAATTTTTACAAAAACCCATGTGATTCTAATATTACTTTTTCCGCAATGTCCTAAATCCGAATACAAGGCTTCGGCTCCAGTGGTACAAAGGAAAACAGCACCTAACAGCCAAAATCCATGAGGATACTCAACCAATAACTCATAAGCATACACAGGATTCAAAGCGGTCAAAATCGCTGGATGCTCCAAAATCTGTACAAATCCCAATACCAAAAGCATGGAAAACCAAACCACCATGGCTGGACCAAAAAAGAATCCTACTTTCTGGGTGCCAAAACGCTGAAAAAAGAAAAGACCAGACAGGATTACAATAACAATTGGAAGTATTGGAATATTTGGAACTACATCACCTAATCCTTCTACAGCCGAAGCTACAGAAATAGGCGGTGTAATAATTCCGTCAGCCAAAAGCGTTGTGGCTCCCAGAATTGTCGGAATCACCAATTTTCCTTTTCCAAATCGTTTGACCAATGCATAGAGGGAAAACACACCTCCTTCTCCATGATTGTCTGCCGAAAGTGTCAGCAAAACATATTTAAAAGTTGTCTGAAAAGTAAGTGTCCAAAATATACACGAAATCCCTCCATAAACTAATAGTTTCGATATTTCCCTTTGCCCGATAATGGCTTTCATAACATATAACGGACTGGTTCCTATATCTCCGTAAATAATTCCTAGTGCCACCAAAAGCGATGCAGCTGTAACTTTTTGAACCGTTGATTTATTCATTTTATTTAAAATTTATTCTTATTTATTCATTAATTTTTGGACATAGAAAGTCCTGTATGAGGCGTATAACACACTTCAAATTGTATTCTTTTTTAAACTTTCTTAGCTGATTTTAACCTGTATTGAATCGGTAGCCTACACCAGATTCAGTAATAATAAACCTAGGACGGTTTGGGTCATCTTCTATTTTTTTTCTGAGCTGGGCAACAAAGACCCGGAGGTATTGTGTCTGGTCAGCATAACTGTTGCCCCAAACCTGTTTTAATAAATATTGATGAGTTAATACGCGCCCTTCATTTTTTGCAAAAATGGAAAGCAGATTGTATTCTGTCATCGTGAGTTTCAAAATTTCATTGTTCAGCCTGACAATTCTGGAAGCCAAATCGATTGAAACCGAACCAAATTCAATTATCAGTTCTTTTTCCTCCGTTACCTTATTCCGCAATGCTGTCCGGATTCTAGCCAGCAATTCCTGCGTGCGGAACGGTTTTGTCAAATAGTCATTGGCTCCGTTATCAAGCGCTTTTACAATTTCATCTTCGGCACTTTTTACCGTTAAAATAATAATTGGATTTTTATACCATTCGCGCAGGCGTTTCAAAACAGCTTGTCCGTCCTCATCAGGCAGACCCAAATCGAGAATAACCAAATCAGGCTGATGATTGGCTGCAGTCAACAATCCTTCTTTTGCGTTCACGGCAAAAATTGTTCTGTAATCATTGGAATCCAATGTGATTTCAAGTAGTTTTCTAATTTGAACTTCATCATCAATTACCAAAATTTGGACACCATTATTCATTTGAAATTTCTTTAGTATTCATAATCAGGGTTTGAAAACGAAGGATAAAAACCGATCCTCCTTCTTCCCTATTTTCAAGCGTTACTATCCCGTGCTGTGCTTCGACAAATCCTTTTACAATAGACAATCCAAGTCCTGTCCCTCCTGTTTTGGAATTTTGAAGTCGATAAAATTTGTCAAATACTTTATCAATTTCGCTTTCGGGAAAACCAATGCCATCGTCGGCAATTGTGATTACACACGGAAATACTTTATCTGGATTATATTCAAAATCGACATCTGCATTATAGGAAACCTTAATTTCTATTTTGGCTCCTTTGGGCGTGTACTGTGAAGCGTTAAAAACTAAATTATAAATTATCTGCTGCATCAAACCATAGTCTAACTTGAAAAGCGGTAAATTTTCATCTGTTTTCACAACCACTTTGTGAAACTGTAAATCATCCTTTAAATGATCCAAAACATTATAAATCAATTCTTCTAAATCACACCAATCCAGCTTGGGTTCAATAACACCTGACTCCAGCCGGGACATATTCAGTAAATTTTCTACCTGATGATTCAGTCTCAAAGAAGCTTTCTCGATCTCAGCATATAAATTCTCCTTGTTTTCTTCAGAAATAGGCACCGATTTGGTTTGAATAGTATCAATCGCTCCCATAATCGTCGAAATCGGTGTTCGCAATTCATGAGACAATGAATCCAGAAGAGCATTGTAAAGTTTCATCGTATTAATTCTAACCTCTTTTACCTGCAATATCTTTTCAGCTCTTCTGATTTTGTGTGTTAAAACAGCATTTACAAGAGCAATGATAAAAAACAAAAACAGTAACAAAGAATCTTCGGCATTGCTGATATGGAACGTATAGTACGGTTCTATAAATAGAAAATTCAGTATCAGCGCACTTAAAACTGCACTCAGTAATAAAGGCAGAATCCCCAAGAACATAGACAAAACAGAAACTACAACCAATAGAAGATAACCAACAATTTTATAATCCAGAAAATCTCTGGTAAACAAACACAATCCAGCGACCGTACCGACTGACAATACACTTATTAAGTATTGATTTTTAACCTTTATCTGATTCAAAATAGCGCTCATAATTCCTGCATTTATTTGATATGACAAAGTTAAACCATATCCTATAAGTATTTTATAAGATAACGAGACAGGATATAAAGATTTTATAAAGATTTCAAATTCCCTGAAACCAATCATTATTTTCAGGAGCAGAAAGATTTGGCATTTTAGGAATAATGGTTACCGCTCTTCGTTGCAGTCTTTTGTAGAGACGGGTTTGAAATCCGTCTCTACAAAAGGATTTCCACTTCGGGGCTAAAGACAGGCAATTGTGATTTTTTGGTTTCAATTGTAATACCTACAGGATTTTGAAACCTGTCAGGTCTAAATCCTTGAAATCCTTCTCTTAAAAAACTACATATTTTAACAAAACTTACCAAAACTACATAATAAATTACCAATGTCACAATTTGACTAGCTCTCAACCACATATTCTTTCTAAAAACTCAATTTAGAAAAATTCTATTTATTACTTTTACACTTTCAAAACAAAAATCAATCCCGAGATTTCGGAAATAAAATAGGAAATTACATGTCTGCAATTAAAAAAGATTACAAAAAAGTTACCACCAAGTCACTAATTGACATGAAGTCCAATGGCGAAAAAATCTCCATGCTTACAGCTTATGATTATACCATGGCTAAAATTGTGGACACTGCCGGAGTTGACGTAATTCTGGTTGGGGATTCGGCCTCCAATGTTATGGCTGGTCACGAGACAACACTGCCAATTACTTTGGATCAGATGATTTATCATGCCTCATCTGTTGTGAGGGCTGTAGAGAGAGCTTTGGTTGTAATTGACCTGCCTTTTGGAAGTTACCAATCTGATTCTAAAGAGGCTTTGCGTTCTTCCATTAGAATTATGAAAGAAAGCGGTGGTCACGCTGTAAAATTGGAAGGCGGTAAAGAAATCAAAGAATCCATCAAAAAAATTCTGAACGCTGGAATTCCGGTAATGGGACATTTGGGATTAACACCACAGTCTATCTATAAATTTGGAACGTATACCGTTCGCGCCAAAGAGGATGAAGAAGCCGAAAAGTTAATTGAAGACGCTAAACTACTAGAACAATTGGGCTGCTTTGCATTAGTTCTTGAAAAAATACCTGCTCATTTGGCCGAAAAAGTTGCAAAAAGCATTTCTATTCCGGTAATCGGAATTGGTGCCGGAGGCGGAGTTGACGGACAGGTATTGGTGATCCACGATATGCTGGGAATGAATAATGAATTCAGCCCTCGTTTTTTAAGACGCTACATGAATCTTTACGAAGGAATGACTTCGGCTATCAGCCAATATGTAACCGATGTAAAATCACAGGATTTTCCAAACGAGAAAGAACAATACTAATACTTTAGGTCTCTGAGATGCTAAGTTTCTAAGTTTTTCCATAACTTAGGGACTTAGCATCTTAGTATCTTAGCAACTCAAAAAGCAATGAAAGTAATTTCAAATAAACATAATCTTCAAATCCTTCACGAAGACAACCACCTGATTGTTGTAAATAAACGTGTGGGCGACATTGTGCAAGGCGACAAAACGGGTGACAAACCATTGAGCGAGGTTGTAAAAGAATACATAAAAGACAAATACAATAAGCCTGGCGAAGTTTTTCTTGGAGTCGTACATCGACTGGACAGACCTACAACCGGAATTGTAGTTTTTGCCCGAACCAGCAAGGCTTTGACACGCATGAACGAATTGTTCAGCAGCAGGGAAACCAAAAAAACCTATTGGGCTGTAGTCAAAAACAGGCCTTCAAAAAACGAAAATACACTGGTTCATTACATCAAAAGGAACGAGAAAAACAATACTTCAAAAGCCCATACAAAAGAAGTTCCCGATAGTAAAAAAGCTAGTCTGGAATATAAAATCATCAAGGAACTGGATAATTATTTTGGACTTGAAATCCAGTTACACACGGGCAGACACCATCAGATACGGGCACAGCTGTCAGCTATTGGCTCTCCAATAAAAGGAGATCTAAAATATGGTTTTGACCGAAGCAATCCTGACGGAGGCATCCATTTGCATGCCAGAAAGCTGGTCTTTGTTCATCCTGTTTCGAAAGAAGAGATTATTATAACTGCTCCAACTCCAGATGAAGTAATCTGGAAAGCTATTTAAATTTCGTATAAAAAGTATTTTATATTGAATTTTAAATTTAACTTGCACTTAGATAATGACTTAAATCTTTTTTTTACTATGAGTTACAAATTAAATATTAGTACCAGAAAAGAAGCTTTAATAAAATTAATGGATGAAATTATCAAGCATGAAAATGAAATCATCCAGGCATTACTTGAGGATTTCAAAAAACCTCCATTTGAATCAATTGCTACAGAAATCAGTTATATTATTTGGGAATTAAAGGATACAATAAAGAATATTGAAAAATGGGCCAAAATTAAAAACGTAATCCCCTCTATATTTAATTTTCCTTCGACAGATTACATTGTAAAAGAACCTTATGGGAAAGTTTTAATTATAGCACCTTGGAATTATCCTTTTCAATTAGCGGTAGGTCCTTTAATAGCGGCTGTTGCGGCAGGAAATCAAGTAGTATTAAAACCTTCTGAATTAACGCCAAAGACATCGGCTATAGTTCTAAAAATTATAGAGAAAGTATTCCATCATCAGCATGTAAAAGTAATTGAAGGCGGTATTGAAACTGCTAAAAAATTATTGGCACAGCGCTGGGATTATATTTTTTTTACTGGAAGTGCTGCTGTTGGAAAAATTGTTGCAAAAGCCGCTGCAGAACATCTTACTCCGGTCACCCTTGAATTAGGCGGTAAAAACCCCTGCATCATTGATGAAACTGCAAATCTCAAACTTGCTGCCAAGAGAATAGTCTGGGGGAAATTTCTGAATGCCGGACAAACCTGCATTGCTCCCGATTATATTTTGATTCAGGAAGAAATGAAAAGTCATTTTGTAAATTTCCTAAAAAATGAAATCACAAATGCTTATGGAGAAAACCCAAAAAACTCTCCCGATTTTGCCCGAATCGTAAACGAAAAAAACTGGCATCGTTTAGTCAGCATGATCGAGCCGGAGAAAGTAATTTTCAGAGGTGAAATTGATATTGAAGACTGCTATATTGCACCAACCTTAATTGAAGAAAATGATCTTGAAAGCCCTCTGATGCAGGAAGAGATTTTTGGCCCTTTACTTCCTATAATTACTTATAAAGATGAAAAAGAAATTGATAAAATAATTTCACGTTATGAAAAGCCGTTAGCTTTATATGTATTTACCGATGACAGAAAATTTGCCAAAAAAACAATTTTGAATCATTCTTTTGGCGGAGGCTGTATTAATGATACTATAATTCATTTTGCAAACAAAAGACTTCCTTTTGGAGGTGTAGGCCACAGCGGAATTGGTGCTTATCATGGTCAATTGAGTTTTGACACTTTTTCCCATCATAAAGGAATTGTAAAAAAAGCAAATTGGCTGGATTTAAACCTAAGATATGCTCCTTATACAGACAGCAAAATTAGTACTTTAAAAAAATTATTGAACTGGCTATAAACACTCAGAAAAAGATATAAAAGTGTCAAAAAAACTTCTTCATTTAAATAAAAAAAAATACAGTAAATTTGTACACTAATACATACCTTTATAATAATTGAATTGTGATTTAGAATATAATATCATTGGTCTCGAGGCTTCATTTAAAAAGTCTTTTTAAATCTACGAATAACTAATCTAACAATATATAATGAACCAAACTTTAGAAAAATTACAGGAAATTGAAAAAAACGGATACCAGATTGATTTTGGAAATGTATTCAATCACGCCTTTGAAAATTACAAGAAAATTGCTTTATATGCTGGATCAGTTATAGTTATCTTCAGCATATTATTCATTGCTTTCAGCGCTTTTTCATTAATCTCAATTGTTGGTATAACCGAAATGACAAAGCAACTTTCTTCGGGACAGCTTAAAATTGAAAAACTTATTGAGTCTAATATAGATACCGTGGGAATTATTTCCATAATTATTTCCTGTTTGCTCAGTCCTTTTCAGGCGGCTTTCTTAAAAATGGCAGATCATGGAGACAGAGATGAAAATTTCCCGATTTCTTCTTTATTTTCACTCTATAAATTACCTTATTTAAAAGAAATTATCATTTCGACTCTTATTATTACTACAATTGCATTTGCTCAGGCTACTTTATTCAGATATATAAAATTTGAGTTTCTGGGCATCATAACTAACTATTTCATATCGTTTATAACACTTCTTACCATTCCTCTGATTATATTTGGTAACTTACAGGCAATGGATGCAATAAAATACAGTATTCAAATTGTTTTCAAACAGCCAATTGTTTTATTAGGGTTAATAGTTGTAGCAATTATTGGTTCATTAATAGGTCTTATGGCTTGCTGTGTCGGTATGTTTTTTACAATACCTTTTATTTATTCTATGAATTATGCCATTTACAGTGCAGTTATAGGAATAAACAGTATTGCCGAAAATGAATAACTTTTTAACTATTAAAATTAAATTGCAGACGATTAAAACATTTTATTAAATAGTCACCCCCGAAAACTATGCTATTATGTTGTAAAATTTTACTGTTTTTCAACTTCAACTTTTCTTTATCAAGTTCAGTTTATACGCCCATGGCATTAAATCTGGTACAAAATTTATTAATAGACATTACGAATCGGAATACTATTTTACTGGCACTGTTTTTTGTCATTTTACTTGCAATTATTTATTCCAACCACAAAATAAACAGTATTCTAAAAAACACAAATAATCTTACATCAAAAGAGTTAGACAAAAGAGAATATTTACTCTATTTATTATTTCTCGGACTATCTCTTCCATTAATAGAAATATTGTTTGAGTTATTTAAGGTTAGGCCCAAAAGCTTATTAAATTACTACTTTTCTGTTGGAGTTATTTTTTTATTGTTCTTTATATTGAGTGAAAAATCAAAATATTTATACAATAGAGTTCAAACAATATTTACGGTCTTATTTTATATACATTTCATAACTACGGCATACAATATCGTTTTTTTACCAACAGATAATATACCAACTTACACTTTCATTTTAGCATTTTTCTTTTCCTATCTTATTATAAAGCCTATAAAAAAGTATTGGATTTTCTGTGGATTCGTCTGCGCTTTTTTAATTACAATATTTACCTTTAATATAGTTCCTACCTCCAAAGCTGTTATACTTATCAATTATTCTACAATGATATTTATAATAAATCATATTAAGCATATCGCTATTTATAAAATTCAGGAAAAGGTCAATTTTACAAATGAAATTGTAAACAAAGGGAACTCACTGACCATTGCCACAAACAAAATGGGAGAAGTAACCTTCTGCAGTGATACTATAACGGCTATTTTAGGATACACTCCAGAAGAAGTGATGGGATATGGTTTTTGGAAACTAACAGAAGACCCTGAATTTATCGGCTTCGACTACCATAAAACCTTTGTAGACAATCGTTTATATATTAGGAAATTAAAATGTAAAAACGGTGAATACAAATTCATTCAGTGGATTGATAAAAAGTTCAATGAAAACTCCATCATTGGAATTGGCCAAGATGTTACCAATGAAATAAAAATCAGAAAACAATATGAAATTTTAATTCAAACCGCTGTTGATATTATTTTTGAAGCAGATGCTAGAGGCCGATTTACTTTTGTCAATGATTATGCAATAAAAACTTTAGGATATTCAAAAGATGAATTTCTCAACAAAGATTTCTCTTCATTAATAAGAAAAGATTACATAACCAATACCATGAGTTTTTACCAAAACATTCTTGATATTGAAGAAAATTTTACAACACTCGAATTCCCTATTATCAAAAAAGACGGCAGTGAGTTATGGATTTCCCAAAATGTTTTTGTCAGAAGAAACAGTAGTGGAGAAATTGATGGATATTCTGGAATTGCAAGAGATATAACACTATTAAAAAACATCGAAGATGAAAAATCTAAGAGACAGTATAAAATAGGAAAATACAGCAAAACCTTAAAAGATATAGCGGTTTCAAACCATTCCAGTAATGAAAATTTTGATCAGACGATTACTAGAATCCTGCATATTACCTCTGCTGCATTAGGAGTAAACCGAGTAGGCTATTGGGTATATGACACGGATAAGATAATCTGCAGTAAACTCTATGAATCCAAAAAAAATATTCTGGAAAATGACATTCGCTTTTTCAGAAATGAAAATCTGGAGTATTTTAAAAAAATTGAAAGTAAACTTCAAGTAGTACAGTCGGATATTAGATCTTATACTGATAATAACAAAATAAAAGACAATTATGTTTACAGCAATAACATATACTCAACACTGGACACTCCTATTTTTATTGACGGAGAGTTAAAAAGTATCCTTTCGTACGAATCCACACACAGAATTAAAAATTGGGACAATGAAGATATCAATTTTGTGAAATCTGTTTCCGATTTAATTGTAATTGCTTTAGCATCTCATATACGATTAGAAATAGAACGGAATTTAGCTTACAAAAGCGAATTGCTGTTAGTTATTAATAAAAATACTAATCAGTTTTTATTAGAAAAAAGTACTGAAAAACTTATTAGAGGAATAATTAATGAATTAGGAAGAGTAACAAAATCAGAGCGAATCTCATTTTTTAAAAAAGAAAAAAAAACCAATTTATTTGACCAAAAATGTATGTGGACAAATGAACTGCAGAATTTCGACACTGTTTATCCTATCCTGCAAAATCTGGAATTTTCTGAATTTGACAACACTTTAAAGGATTTCTCTCCAGCAGAATTTTTTGAAATCATTAAAAACAACGTCCAAAATGAAACCGTAAGTGCTGCTTTAAGCCGGTTAAATCCAGCAACAATGCTGTTTTTCCCTATTTTCATAAAAAATGAATTTGATGGCTTTTTTGTTTTTGATAATTCAACAGAAGAACGTATTTGGAGTCAGGATGAAATCTCAATATTACAGTTATTAGTAAAAAACATTTCCACATCCATTGAACGAAATATGAATGAATCAATTATTGAGGAAAGTGAAGAACGGTTCCGTTTATTAGCCAATAATATCCCCGGAACTGTGTATTTATCCAATTACGATGAAAAATACACAAAAATTTACCTCAATGACGAAATTGAAAAACTGACCGGATATCCTAAATCTGATTTTTTAGAGAATAAAATATTTTTCATAGACTTGATTTTTGATGAAGATTTAGAAAATGTTATATTAAAAAACAAAACTGCTCTGGAGGATAAAATACCATTGCATATTATTTATCGGATTACGCATAAAAATGGTTCAATTGTCTGGGTAGAAGAATTTGGAGATTCGATTTTAAAAAATGGAGAAATTACTTTTATGGAAGGAATTCTTATCGATATTACCGAAAAAAAGAAAAACGAATCCATCGTTAAAGAAAAAGAACTAGCAGAAGCGGCAAACAAGGCAAAATCAGAGTTTCTTGCCAATATGAGTCATGAAATTAGAACGCCTCTAAACGGAATCATAGGCTATACCGATCTGCTGATGAATTCTAAGCTCGAAACGACTCAAAAACAATATATGAATACCATTAACCAATCCGCAAATATTTTATTAGAGGTGGTTAATGACATACTTGATTTTTCTAAAATTGAGTCTGGAAAATTAGAGCTTAACGTAGAAAAATACTGTATCAATGACATTATTCTTCAAATAAAAGAATTAGTTAATTATCAGGCTCATTCCAAAAATTTAGTAATAAATTATATAATTAATGATGACGTTCCAAAATTCATCTGGGTCGATTATATCCGATTAAAACAAGTACTCATTAATCTATTGACAAATGCAATTAAATTTACTCATGCCGGTAAAATTGATCTTACCATTTCTACATTAGAAGTCTATAAAAATAAAACTCTTTTAAGATTTTCAGTAAAAGACACAGGTATTGGTATCCGAAAAAGTAATCAAAAAATCATTTTTCAGGCGTTTTCGCAGGAAGACAGTTCTACAACCAAAAAATTTGGCGGAACAGGACTTGGATTAACAATTTCAAATCAATTACTAAGTTTAATGAACAGTAAACTGCAGATTGACAGCCTGTATAATGTAGGAAGTACTTTTTTCTTTGACATAAAATTAAAAAGCAGTAATAAATTAAAGCAAAACAAATTATCAGATTCTTTAAAAGTAATTTCAGAAAACCGCATATTACAATTTGAAAACGAAGAACCCAAAATATTAATTGTAGAGGACAACAAAATCAACATGCTGCTGACCAAAACATTAGTCAAGCAAATTGTACCAAAATGTACAATTTATGAATCCAGTGATGGCGAAAAAGCACTTGAAAAAGTGTTAGAAATTAATCCAGACATTATTTTTATGGACATTCAGATGCCATTAATTAATGGCTATGAAGCCACTAAAGCGATTAGAAAAATACAGCAATTACAAAATACTATTATCATTGCCCTCACTGCGGGAACTATAATGGGTGAAAAAGAGAAATGCATAGAAGCCGGCATGAATGACTATGTTTCAAAACCTATTATAAAGAAAACGCTTGAAGATATTTTAGAAAAATGGCTAAAAGCAAAAAATAGCATTTTATAAGCTTTATCTTAATTTTAAAGAATCTTAATTTTTAAAGACTAACCAATAAATTATACTAGCAATGAAATGGATTGGAAGAAGACAAAGCGACAATGTTGAAGACCGCAGAGGAATGTCTGGCGGAGGTAAAACTATTGTAGGCGGAGGAATAATTGGGATTATTATTTTACTTATAAATGCTTTTGGCGGAGAAAATGCTCAAATGATTACTCCAATATTAGAACAGTTTAACCAGCTGCAGACAACACAGACTGAAAGCAGGCCATTAACCGAAGAGGAAAAAAAATTAGGAGAGTTTCCTAAAGTTGTCCTTAAAGATACTGAAGTTGTATGGGCTAAAATATTTGAAGAAAACAATATGGAATACATAAAACCAAAAATGGTTTTATTTACAAATTCTGTAGAAACTGCGTGTGGCGGTGCATCGTCAGCCTCTGGTCCATTTTATTGTCCAGAAGATCAAAAAGTATATATGGATTTGGCTTTTTTTGATGAATTACAAACAAAATTTGGAGCCTCAGGAGGAGATTTTGCAACAGCTTATGTTATTGCACACGAAATAGGGCATCATATACAAACACTGTTAGGTACATCTGCAAAAATGCGTCAAGCCCAGCAAGGAAAAAATGAGGCTGAAGCAAATAAATTATCTGTAGCCTTAGAACTGCAGGCTGATTTTTATGCTGGAGTATGGGCAAAACACAATCAGGAAAATCTTGATATTGGTGACATTGACGAAGCACTGAGTGCAGCACAAGCAGTTGGAGATGATGCAATACAAAAAAGAATGCAAGGACATATTGTTCCAGAATCTTTTACCCACGGAACCTCTGAGCAGCGCAAATACTGGTTTATGAAAGGGTACAATACTGGAGATATCCACCAAGGAAATACTTTTTCGAAATTGAATTAGTTTTTTAAACCACTAGGCTCACAAAGAACACAACGCTTTGCGAACTTTTGGTAATTCTTTGTGAACTTCGTGGTTAAAACCTAAATATCTTTTTTAAACATTTGACAAAAACAGTGATTTTCCAATAAATGTTTTATCATACAATTGTTCAATAAAAAAATCTGCCAAATCAGTGGCACTGATTTTATCCCCTAAACAATCTTCTAAACTGACATTGGTATCAAATCGTTCATCTGTCTGCTCAATCAAAGGAAGCCTAACCAGAGTCCAATCTATTGCGCTTGCCTTCAGCAGTTCATATTCGGCCTGTTTATTTTCTGTTGAAACTGGATAATTTTTCTTCATCCAGTCAGTTGCAAAGATAACTTTAGGGCTCTTTTTATCCGAAGAAGTATCCCATCAAGTACAGACAAATCTCATCGTAAAGCAAAATTATATAATTCAAAATCTCTTGATGCTGAAAATGTGCAGAAAAAAGAAAACTGTAAATTATTGTCAGAAACTTACAAATTAAGCCTTTTTGAAATTATAAACTGTAATTTTTTATTGCATTAATTCAAACTTGGTGCTTCGGGTATCTTGACTTTGATTTTATTTTTCTTCGCCATTAATAAAAAAGTAGTAATCCCAGTTAAAATGACCAGCAAGGCAATTTCGAGTTCGCCCAAACTGTTGTTACCATTATGTATGGCAGTAGCATGGTCTAATTTGGACCTTCCTTCCTTTATTTGAAGATTAGACAATTTTCCTAATGTTTGCAACGCATTATTGCTCAGGTTTGTAATTTGATTCCAGTTTTTATTTCGGTTTTGTTCTTTAATCGAAGTGCAGGCAGATAAAAAAGAGTTAAAAAATAATTTCTCATTAGAAGTCAAAACCGTTTTTAAATATAGTTTATCAATATCTTGAATATTACCTAATGCTAATGCAATCGACTCAATTTTCTGATTATCATTTAATTGAGATTGTATTACACTTGCTTTTATCGAATGAATTTCATTTGCGTATTGAAAAATATAATGCTCTACTACCAATCGGTCATTAAAAATGGTATTAATATCTTCATTTGTTTTTTTGGAATTATGCAGTGTCCTGAAATTATTCAATAGAATAAGAACCATAACAATCAGCAGAATAAAAGCCGCTTTTGTTTTGTTTGTATATTTCAAATCACTCATCTTAAATATTTTATGTTTTTGCAATATACATCATTGTGCTGGGTAATACAATTTTATTTAAGTAATTTGAGTTTCTCCACAAATTAAAGAATAATAAACATTGAAGTTTTATGTAACCAAGAAAATGTTAAGGGATAATTTTTGATGTATCAAAAACAAATATCACTTTCATAATTAATTGCAAAAAATCTATATATTTGAGAAATATCTTAATTAAAATTATATGCCGAATTTCGAGGATCAAGCGGTGCAGACGCTATTTGATCAAAATCATATTACTGAAGAACAATTCGAAGCTGTCCGCGCTTATCGTAATTTAAAACTGTTTTCAGTACACAATGAATTAAAGTTCTTATTATACCTCTCAATGCTGTTATTTACTTCTGGAATTGGTATTTTAATCTATCAGAACATTGATACCATTGGACATACTGTACTTCTTGGTTTATTGCTGTTAGTTACAATTGGCTGTTTTTATTTTTGCTTTAAAAATCATCCAGGATTCAATAAAGAAGAAGCGCCTTTTCCTAATCCGCTTTATGATTATCTGGTGCTTACAGCCGTTATACTGAGCTGTACATTTATAGGTTATCTGCAGTTTCAATACCAGACTTTTGGAACTCATTATGGATTAGCAACTCTGGTTCCGACTGTCATTAGTCTTTTTTGTGCCTATTATTTTGATAACAAAAGCGTTCTCTCTATTGGAATCACCGGAATGGCAGCTTATCTTGGAATTTCAGCAGACCCAAAACATATTTTTGACAATGAGATGATTGACAATACTTATTTGAGTTATGTTGGTCTGGCTTTTGGACTGACGCTGCTGCTTTGGGTCTTGTATGCCTCTAAAATCAGTTTGAAAAAACACTTTAATCTGGTCTATCTTACTTTTTCCCTGCACTTAATCGGTATTGCCTGTATCGTTAATCTTTGTGCGGATTATTGGTTCCCATTTGGTCTGATTTTGGGAATTGCATCTTACTATTTTTATAATTTAAGTTTTCAAGTCAGGTCTATTTCGTTGTTTATTTTCACGGTTTTGTATGGTTTTATAGGGATGAATATCTTTTTTGCAAGACTCTTGGACAGCATACACTTTGATGATTTTTTCTTTCTTTTCATTTTTACAACCCCTTTTTATTTCATTGGTGCTATAATTGGCTTTATAAAACTGATTAAACATTTTAACAAAAAAACTTCCGATGACAGCATACGATAAAGACCTTTTAAACAATGTCTATTTAGATGAAGAAGCCCATCGCTTAAAGCAATCGGGGTTTATTAGTGAGGAACAATACAAATCATTCAGCAAGCAATTATTAAAGCTAAAAAGCCACAAAAATCTTTTTATCCGGATTGCTTTTTTTATTCTAGGATGCTTGCTGTATTCATCAATCTGCGGATTTGTGTCATTGCTATTGCTTGCTTCCAACGGTAATGAATATATCTATTTTATTTATTTTTTTGCGATAATAGGTTTTGGTACCAAAGAATTTATGTCCCGAGAAATGAAATATTTCGGTTTTGGCCTAGATGATGCTTTTATTTTGGGAGCAATTCTATCTCTGTCCATTGCAGTCTCCCTCACATTTGACATAAACTACGATCCAAATTATCTTGCTGCTATTATTGTAATCGCAATTGCATCAAGTGGAGCTTATTTGCGTTATCTGAATCTTTCATTGGCACTGCTGGCCTGTATCGGGATAACAGGAACTATAGCTTATCTGACGTTTGAATATCTTATTATAGGCAAAGCCATATTGCCTTTTGTGATGATGTTATTTTCGGGTATAGGCTATTTTATTTCTAAAAAAACATTGAAAAACTTATCTTTTCCTTACTATTATAAAGGACTAAAATTAGCCAAAGGCTTTTGCCTGATTTTGTTTTATCTCGCTGGGAATTATTATGTGGTCAGAGAATTGAATTTCAATTTGTCTAGAGATTATTTATATGATGGCCCGAGTCCCGAAATTCCATTTGCTTTGCTCTTTTGGGTATTTACATTTACAATTCCAATACTATATCTCGTTTTTTCTTTGAAAAACAAAGACCGAATGATGCTTTGGATTGGCTTTTTAGCACTTTGTTTCAGCTTTTTTACTTTCAGAACGTATCATCATGTTTTACCGCCTGAAGCCGCTTTGACTATTGGCGGATTGGTTTTATTTGCCTTTACTTATTTTGCCATAAAAAAAACAAAACACAATGAAACCGGAATCACGTTCCAAGCAGATCGTTTTACCGATCCCAATGCTTTTGCCAATATTCAGGTTCTTGTGTCTGCTTCGCAATTTGGAATAAAACCCGAGATAAAACCTGAAGAATCTCCAATGGAATTTGGCGGCGGCGGGTTTAGTGGCGGCGGTTCTGGAGGGGAATTTTAGACGTTTATTTCATTACATAAAAAAATCCATAATTAATTTTATGGATTTTTTTATGCAGCTATATTTTTATCAATCAGTAGAAATTTAATTTAAAATTTTAATTTTCCAGTTTTTAGATATACAGTTGAATTTTTGATTGAACTATTCATCGCATCAGTAAAAGCTTGCTCAAATGCAAAAAATAGAACTGATCCGCTTCCTTTAGAAACAAAATCAAGCACCTTTTTTCGAGTCTTAATATCGTAAATCTGAAAATGCGAATTTATAATGCAGCTCTCGCTTTGGGTACTCGTCATCCCCATTCCTCCACCAGCCATAAGCACAGGTGCTCCTACACTTCCCTGAATACTGTTTGTAACTTCATGATTATTAATTTTTATCAGATAATCAGCAGTTGTATTTGTAAATAACGAATCAATCTTTTTTTTCTGATCCATAGTCAATGTCATAGAATCATTTGAAACAGATTCAAAAGATTTATCAAGTTTTATTTCACCAAAAATTTTTTCTTCTTTCAGTTTAACAGAACATAAACTATCATAATGGCTCACAAAATCATGTTTTTTCTTATATTTTTTATTAAATGTCTTAGTAAATTCATTTATTAAAACATCATCATTACCAACAAGAATAGCAGTTTTATCAGTTCCAAAAACAAACTGAGAATCCTGATAATTTGAGTTTTCACTAATACGGACTGCATCGCAGGAACATAATAATTGAGCGGCAATAACACTGCCCATTAACCATTTGCTTACTTTCATTTATTTACAATAGATTTAGGGGGATTTATTTATAATTTCGAATTCAATTCTTCTGCATTAATATCGCTGTGCGAAGCATCATAAACTGATTTACCGTTTTTAATCAGTAATAATTGTGGCGATTGGTGAAACACGTTGAAACGGCTGGCAACTTCATTGGAAATATCTCTATACTCCAATAAATCCAGAAAATAAGCAGAAACGTTGGAATCCAACGTCTCTACATCAAATTCCTTTTCAAATTGTTTCAATGCAAATCTGCTGATGCTGCATCGCGTACTATGCTTAAAGATAATCGCAGGTGCCTGATCGGATAAAGCAGTAATTTCATCCAATTGTCCCATATGCTGTAACGGAATCCAATTGATTTTGCTTGATGTATCTTTCTTCTCTTCTGAACTTCCGAATAGTGAATTAAAAAGGCTCATTTTGTCGTATTTTATGTCGTTTTGTCTTTATAAATTGATAAAAATCATCACTAGAGCGCCAAATTGTCTGTAAATTTAGACTGGAATACCGTTTGATGATTATTTGCAAAGTTAGTTATTAAACCTATAAAAAAATATAAAACCTTTAGCCATGAACATAAACAAATTTACAATCAAATCGCAGGAAGCCATACAGCTCTCACAACAGTTGGTTCAGAGTTTAGGGCAGCAGCAAATAGAAAACGAACATATTTTCAAAGCTATTTTTGAAGTCGATGAAAATGTTGCGCCTTTTATTTTGAAAAAACTCAACGTAAATGTACCGCTGTTTCTTCAGATTCTGGATGCTACAATTCAGAGTTTTCCAAAAGTTTCAGGAGGTGAAATACAGCTTTCCAGAACAGCTAATACCGCTTTGAACGAAGCCGAAATCATTGCCAAAAAAATGAATGACGAATACGTTTCAATCGAGCATTTAATCTTGGCAATATTTGATTCTAAAAGCAAAGTGTCCCAAATCCTGAAAGACCAGGGCGTTACCGGAAAAGGACTGAAAGCAGCTATTGAAGAATTGCGCAAAGGCGAAAGAGTAACCTCTGCTTCAGCTGAAGAGACTTACAATTCATTGAACAAATACGCCAAAAACCTCAACGAACTGGCGAGAACAGGAAAGCTAGATCCCGTAATCGGCCGTGATGAGGAAATCCGACGCGTATTACAAATTTTAACTCGTCGTACAAAAAATAACCCGATGTTGGTTGGAGAACCCGGCGTAGGTAAAACCGCTATTGCCGAAGGACTCGCACACCGAATTGTAGATGGCGACGTACCCGATAATTTGAAAGAAAAAATCGTGTTCTCACTCGATATGGGAGCTCTGATTGCAGGTGCAAAATACAAAGGAGAATTCGAAGAAAGACTGAAATCGGTTGTTAAGGAGGTAATCGCTTCTGAAGGAGATATTGTACTTTTCATTGACGAAATCCACACGCTTGTAGGTGCAGGCGGCGGTGAGGGCGCAATGGATGCTGCTAATATTCTGAAACCAGCTTTGGCCCGTGGTGAACTGCGCGCCATTGGTGCGACGACTTTGGACGAATACCAGAAATATTTCGAAAAAGACAAAGCACTTGAACGCCGTTTCCAGAAAATTATCATCGAAGAACCCGATACCGAAAGTGCCATTTCGATTCTGAGAGGTATCAAAGAAAAATACGAAACACATCACAAAGTACAGATTAAGGACGATGCGATCATTGCGGCAGTTACACTTTCGCAGCGTTACATTTCTAATCGTTTTCTTCCAGACAAAGCTATTGACTTAATGGATGAAGCGGCTTCGAAACTGCGCATGGAAATAAACTCCAAACCCGAAGAACTAGACGTTTTAGATCGAAAAATAATGCAGCTGGAAATAGAAATCGAAGCGATCAAACGTGAAAAGGACGAAAGCAAACTAAAAATATTAGGCTTGGATCTGGCTAATCTCAAAGAAGAACGAAATATTATTTACGCCAAATGGAAAGCCGAAAAAGAAGTTGCCGATAACATTCAGGATGTGAAAACCGAAATCGAAAATTTTAAACACGAAGCCGAACGCGCCGAACGTGACGGCGATTACGGTAAAGTGGCCGAAATCCGTTACGGAAAAATCAAGGAAGCTCAAGATCGATTGACTGAATATCAAAAACAATTGGCCGAAAACCAATCGGGAACCTCATTGATAAAAGAAGAAGTAACCCGTGAAGACATAGCCGAAGTGGTAGCCAAATGGACCGGGATTCCAGTAATGAAAATGCTGCAGGGCGAACGCGAAAAACTGCTTTATCTGGAAGACGAACTGCACCACCGAGTTGTAGGTCAGGAAGAAGCTATCGAAGCTGTGAGCGATGCCGTGAGACGCAGCCGTGCCGGTCTTCAGGACACTAAAAAACCAGTGGGTACTTTTCTTTTCCTTGGAACAACTGGTGTTGGTAAAACCGAGCTTGCCAAAGCCTTGGCCGAATATCTTTTTGACGATGAAAACGCCATGACCCGAATCGATATGAGCGAGTATCAGGAACGCCACAGCGTGAGCCGATTGGTAGGAGCGCCTCCGGGTTACGTGGGCTATGACGAAGGCGGTCAATTGACCGAAGCTGTGCGTAGAAAACCATATTCAGTAATATTACTGGATGAGATTGAAAAAGCGCATCCTGACACTTTCAACATCCTGCTGCAAGTGCTTGATGAAGGACGCTTGACCGACAACAAAGGACGTCTGGCTGATTTCAAAAACACGATTATCATCATGACTTCTAATATGGGAAGCCAGATTATACAGGAAAAATTTGAAAACCTGAAAGGAAGCGTCGAAGCCGCCACCGAAGCTGCCAAAGTCGAAGTACTGGGATTATTAAAACAAACCGTACGCCCCGAGTTCATCAACCGTATTGACGAAATTGTAATGTTTACACCGCTAAACACCGCCAATATTACTCAGATTGTTGGATTACAATTAAAAAGTATTACCAAAATGCTGGCACAACAAGGCATCACAATGGATGCAACGCCTCAGGCCATCGAGTATTTGTCTGAGAAAGGGTATGATCCTCAATTTGGTGCAAGACCGGTAAAACGTGTCATCCAGAGAGATGTCTTGAATAAATTGTCCAAGGAAATTCTAGCAGGCAACATAAAGACTGATAGCATTATTTTACTGGATTCCTTTGATGGTGAACTGGTTTTTAGAAACCAAACCGAGTTGGCACACTAATAAATAAAAACAATAAAATCCTTAAAACTGCAAAGTCACAACGCTTTGCAGTTTTTTTATTTATAAGAAGCAGTCTCAAAAGTTATAATATCACTTTCAGCCACTTATTGATATTTGTTTTTTAATTTGTTACGATAAGATAATCATAATCATCTTTAAGAATGTTATTTTCAGATAATGAATTATCAGTTAGGTTTAATTTTAAAAATTTAGATGTAACAATTCCATTATTATATATGTTTTTTTTCCCAATTAGTTGATTTGTTTGCGGAAAATAAGTAAAATTAGAAATATGTGGATCGCTAATGTTTTTTAAAGTTTTGTTTTCCGCACCAGTGGCAGGATTGAGTTCAACTATCCTTTTGAGCCCTCTATAAGCATATAACTTTCCATTTGATGCAGGAATTAGTTCATCATAACCAGAATAAGTACTTTCAATTACTGAATTATCAAAAAGTTTTATCTTACAAATTTTATTAACGAGGTTCACATTCTTGTCATTACCATATTTTTCTCCTATTATTTCATTTGTTGCATCATTGTAAATTAATCCATAAAGGTAATCGCCTGATGTATTTCCTGTATTTATTAAGTTTCCAATTTCGGAACCTGTATTTGGATTCAATTCAATAATACCTTCATACGATTTGTATCCATATAATTTTGTTGATGTTATGATCAATTGGTCATACCCTGCGAAAGTTATCTCTTTTACAGTCTTGTCTGTAAGTTTTACTTTGAATAGTTTGGAAGTGTTACCAACTCCCTGTGCAATAATTTCATTTGTTGGAGCAAAATATCCTAAATCCTTTAAATAATTAGATCCTGTACCATATACAAGAGTTTTAGTTTCTGCACCTGTAACTGGATTTAATTCAACAATTGTTCCCCATTGTTTGTAAGCAAATAGGCGATTTGTCCCATTTACAGTAATATAGCCCACATTAAGTGTAACACCATTTGTAGTTAACTCAATTTGACCAGAAGTTGCACCAACTGGAACTGTAACACTTATTGTATTTGAAGTAATTTGAGTGATTTGACCATTTGTTCCATTAAATTTAATAGTACAAGCTATATTTGGATTAAAGTTTTGCCCATTAATTGTAATTGTCTCACCAATATTAGTTGAGCTAGCCGATAAGCTAGGCAAAACACTTTGAATTATTGTTTTTTGGTCTTGATTATCTTCTGAGTCATCACTTGAACAGCTAATTAAAATAAATAGCGCTAAAATCGAAAAAAAATGTTTCATTCTAAATATATTGGTTCTAATTGTTAATTTTTCTTTAAATATACAAAATATTCTCACAAAACAATTATTTATTAAAAATTCAATCTATATAACTCCTTAGATTCAAGTAATAAATGCAACGTGAAAAAAAACTCTAGTGTTATTCTTTTGACCTAGGTCAAAAGAATAACACTAGAGTTGGCGAAAAAATCATCATATCTTTGGGTTGCAACACTCAAAATAGATGGCACATTTAACGTTAGAACAAAGATACAAAATAGAAGTATATAGAAATGCCGGTATCAGTATTTCCGAAATTGCTGAATTGGTAGATAAAAACAAATCAGTTATTTTTCGAGAAATAAAACGTAATTCTGATCAAAGAAGTGGTGTTTATAAAGCTGTTTTGGCGGATAAAAAAGCTTTAAACAGGCATAAGGTTAAGATCAAAAAATGCACTTTAACCTCAGAAGTTGAAGCAAATATTTTGTTTTATTTAAAGCAAGATTACAGTCCTGAACAAATTGTTGGCAGAGCAAAAATTGACAAAAGAGCAATGGTTTCTAAAGAAAGAATCTATCAATATATTTGGGAAAATAAACGCAAAGGAGGACTCTTATATAAACATCTTAGGACCAAGGGTAAAAAGTATAAAAAAAGAGGACATTTAAAGGATAAAAGAGGACTTATTATTGGTAGGGTCGATATTAGCGAGCGTCCAAAGATTGTAGAAAAGAAAAGTAGATTGGGCGATTTAGAGATTGATTTGGTCATTGGTAAGAATCACAAAGGAGCGTTACTAACTATCAATGACAGAGCCTCTGGAATACTTTTTATGGGAAAAGTAGAAAGCAAAGAAGCTAGTGCAATACAGCAGAAAACAATTGAATTATTGAAAGATTGGAAACCAATAATCAAGACCATTACTTCGGATAATGGAAAGGAATTTGCCAATCATCGGGCCATTGCAGAAGATTTAGATATCGATTATTATTTTGCCAAACCCTACCATAGCTGGGAACGAGGAGCCAATGAAAATTTAAACGGATTAATAAGACAATATTTTCCTAAAAAATCTAACTTTGAAAACATCGAAGAACAACAAATAAAAACAGTAGTTAATACATTAAACAACAGACCCAGAAAAAGATTTGGCTATAAAACACCTAATGAAATTTTCGCCGAAAAAATCAATAAATTGAATACTGTTGCATTTATATGTTGAATCCACCCTCTTCGGAATTTCCGATAGTGCAAATTAGCATTAATAATGTTCAGAAAGAATTAAATAAAGCAAGAAACGTTGGTTTAACATAATATTATCATTCCGACGAAGGATGAATCCCCGTTAGAAACTCGACAAAAATTGAGCATTTTGATTGCAGAATTACTTGCGAAGATTCCTCGTACCGGAATGACAAACTTTGAGAATAATGTGTTGTCGGAATAGCTAAACTTTAACAATATCTCCAAACAATTATAATTTCCAATCCATACCCCCCGCTCCGAAGTCTCCCGACTTCGCCACACGTAAAACAAACAATACAAGTCCGCAATCAAACTCATTGCGAGGAATGGGGCAAATTCACTACCTAAGGCAAACAAAGTAATTTATCGTGATGGAAATTGCTTTGTACCTAGCAATAACTGAAGCATCAGATAGCGTACATTTGCAGTCCTTGCCATCAAAAACAAACCTCAACCTAATTTCATTTCAAAAAAAGCTAAAAGTAATTTTTAATTTGGTACATTTAAGACGTAAATACAACTAACAGTTGTTAAAATACAACCAATAGTAGCGAACTTTATTTGCGTAGCGACAATAGAACCAAATAAATTTGTGGCATCACAAAAAAAAACTAAACCACTTTGCACTGAAAGTGCAGAGGTTTGTTTGACGAGAGACTTTTCAGTCTCTCTATTTTGAAAATCTGTTAAACAATATTAAAAGTAGAAGATTACATTTTTTCGCATTACTAAAGTACTGCAATAAATTGCAGGGTTTTAAACCCTAATCTGAGACCAATAAATAAAAAAACCACAAACTAGCGCTTGTGGTTTTTGTTGTTGAAATTTGAATTACAATGCTGCTAATTTTAAAGCGGAAGTGACAAAAGAGGAATTTCACTTCTAGAAGCCATCATTCTAGTTTTGCTAATACGCATCAATGAATCCCAAAAGCCGTATTTATAAGGAACCATAATTAATAAATCAGCATTTATTTGAGTTATTTCATCCTGAATGGCCTTAATAATTGTATTAGATGTTACATTTTTATAATAATAATTTGTTCCATTTAATCCGTCTGTAAAATGTTCTATTACTTTGGCTTCTTTTTGCTCGTTTTCCAACTCATTAAGCTTGTTGCTCACATGAAACATTTCTACAGCTGCACCTAATCGTACAGCAATATTTTTAACCTTCTGCAATATAGTTTTCTGTACTCCACGGGTAATATCACAAGCAAAAAGAATTGTTTTCAACCCTTTATATTTGGCATTAAGAGGAACTGCCAACACTGGAAATTTAAGCCTTTGCAAAGCTGCTGTTGTGGTATTACCTAATAAATCCTGCTCTATTGAATCTTTTAACATCCCCATGACAACAATATCAGCTTGAGTGGTATCGATTGTCTTTTGAAGCTGATCCTCAAAATCTCCCATTTTCAAAATTGGCATTACTTCAATTTTATAATTCTCAGAAAGTTTCTTTGCTAAATCTGAGAGTTTCTTTACGCAGTCTGCCTTTAATTCATCTATTGAAGAAGATTGTACGCGGGCATTAAGCGCATGTATAGAAACATGATATAGGTGGAATAAAATAATTTTGGCTCCTGTATCGGCAGCAAATTGAGAAGCATAAGCTGTAGCATTACTGGCTTCTGGTGAAAAATCTGTAGCAACAAGTATTGTTTTCATAAATCTATTTTGTTTTGTATAATTGATAAAAAATCTGAAAGTAAAATTTTCTTTAAAACAAAAAACGCTTTTGTCTTTACAAAGATACCAAACGTTTGGTATCTTTACAATTTAAAACTTTTTAAAATTTACAATATTTTATGATAAAAGGTGAAAACAACCTAATTTTATAATGTAAATAGAATTCTAGGATTAAAATAAAAAAGCAGTCTACACTGCATAATATAAAATGTCATGAATAATTATAAGAAGAAAAAAGATCCTATTGAACGCCGAAAGCTAATTTTGGAAACTGCTATTGAATTGGCAAATACATATGAACTTAGCCAGATATCATTTGATGCTCTTTCAAAAAAGTGCGGTCTCAGTAAAGGCGGTATTATTCATCATTTTCCAACGAAAGAATCTATTTTTGATACCCTTTTCAAAGAAAACTTTGAAGAATACAAAAACTGGGTTCAAGAAGAATTAAAGTCGGAAGATTTGCCCAATCCGGCTATTGCACTTCTTAGAATTACCCTAAGGAAATGTAATGACGAAAGCTATCGCAAACTGATGAAAGTTATCTATAAATGTTTAGTGAACAACGAACAATATTGTCTGTTATGGAATGAATGGTTTTCAGAACACATAATCAAAAATTTGGACGAAGAGAGCGAAATTAAAACATTATTAGGTTCTCTTGTTGCTATTGGAATATGGAACATGAATACATTAGGATTATACAAAATAGAAACACAAAAAATGAATGAAATATTGAATATATTACCAAAATAAATCTTTGCTCGAACCTTCAATGCCCTGTGAAGTACTATAACTCTTTTACACGCGCTAAGCAACCAATGCAACTCTATAATCAAAGTCTTTGCAAATTCCAGATAATTCATTCAAAAAAAACATAAAAAAACCACAAACAACAGCTTGTGGTTTTTTGTATTTGTCATTTGAATTAATAACAACTGATTTTATTCAACTAAATTCCTTTTAGGCGCAATCTGTATTCTTTCATGAATTCATCAGCATGTGCCTGCTTGATTTGTTTGGTATTTAAACCCTGCAGATTTTTTACATATCCTTTAAAAATATGACTAATAAAGAGCGGTGAAAGATTAGAACCAGTACTAGTACTATTATAAGTATTATGACAGGAGAAGCAATTAACAAGATTGTCAACTGTAGTTCCATGTATAGAAGTCGGAGTAAATCCAACCTGAACATAGGTTTCCATAGTAATATTGTAGGCGGCAACGGAACCTCTTGTCAATTTTCCGGGTTGAGAATTTGAAAGATCATAACTTAACGAATCCAATAGGGCTGCTTGTGCCTGAGGACCTACATATCCTGCAGTATTGATCCATATTGAACCATTGTAGAAATAATTATTCCAAACACCTTTCAGCTGTGCCTTAACACTTTGATTTATAGTTCGAATATTGCCTAAGTTCTCTGAACCATTTTGGCTTGTTTTCATATAAAGCTGTACATTATGAGATCCTTTCATTGCTTTCTCAACAGGAACGCCGTATTTGTAAACCGAAAAAACGTCAGTGTAAATACCATTTTTTGAAGTTATATTCTTAACCGTAGCAGTGGAGCTTTTATTGAAAAAAGGATAATCGACAGTGCTGGTCACCGGTGCATCGGTTGTAGGCGTAGCCTTGGACCAATCATAGGCAGGTGCAAGATTTTCATGTTCAAAAGTAGCCCATACAAATTCGGGATGATTCTCCACAACCCCAACTACGTGCATTCCCAAAAGAGCCACTCTCGTTGTTACTCCATTGATTTCCCCTTTGGTAATAAAATAGGAAGTGGTATCCTTAAGAACGCTTGCCTTTATCCAAGACGTTTTAAGTTCCAATGAGCCTACGGGAAAAGTTACGCCTTTCAATTTTGTAGGATCGCTTTTTGCTATTGGTCCATATTTTAGCATTGCTCCATAAAGAAGCTTATCCATAAATATTGAATAATAAACCGTAGTAGAAGGCGGAATCCCCGATGGATAATTTGGCGTTTTCAAAATATCTGTAGTAGGTGAACTTGCCTGACCAGTATCTGTCAAAACAATCCCTTTACTTTGATCTAGTCTTTTACCAGCCGAATTCACCTGAATCAAAGTTGTAATAAATGATGGCTGTCCATTAACCTCATTGGTTAACCAAAGAAACTTTTGCCAAGACCATTGATGAAAGTCACAATTAGTTACAGTTGCATTGTTTGCAAATACGCTTGTTGGTCCTTCATTTGGCGCAGGAGTTTTTCTGGTATTGTTTTCCATCGCAAACCAACTAGCCGGAGCTAAACATTCTGAGACACTGGCACTGGTGCTTTTACTCGTACTCGTATAACTTGAATTTTCATCTTTTGAATCTTTTTTGCAGGCACAAAATAAGACTAGGATAATTAAAAGCAATAGTTTTTTTGTCGTTTTCATATTAGACTTCTTTAGTTAAATTTAATCTTATGTGTTTAAAAAAAAATGAAATTATGTAATAAACTAACCATTTTGAAAAAAAATGCCTTAAGCTCTGTATATTTAGGCATGAAGACAGGAAAAATACGTATAAGTAAATACTGATTTAATAATGCAAGTATATACTTCACAAGTCTATATACGAATACTTCCCTCTCTTCGAAATATCACTATAAAAAACAAACTCGGCAAATCATTGGAAAAAATATTGCAAATGTGATTATCCAAAGGATCTCTCCCGGGTACTTCGTTTCTCAAGGACAGGACTCCAAGAGCCAACATAAATTCCAACATCCCGCCAAGGCAATGTCTCCTACACTGTGAAATATCCCAAATTAGCATTCACTACAAAATGTAATACGCATCTGACTCAATCAAATTGTATAAAACTATTATTAACTTAACTTTGCATATAATAATTTATCTTATAAAAATACTGCCATGAATATTTTAGAATTAATAAAAAAAAGGTATAGTACTAAAAAATACAACACTGACAAAACCATACCTCAAGAAAAAATTGAAGACTTAAAAGAAATATTACGTCTCTCTCCTTCTTCTATAAATATACAGCCTTGGAAATTTACATTTGTGCAGAATCCGGAAATCAAAGCAAAATTAGCTTCGGTTTCAATGCATAATACTGAAAAAGTAAATCAAGCCCAACTTTTGGTTGTATTCAGCGTAGCCGATGATCTCGATGCTTTTCAGCAAATAGTAGACAACGAATTACCACAGGCAAGAAGGGATTGGTACAATCAGATTAAAGCTAATAAACCCGAAGCCGATTTAAAAGTATGGCTGTCACAGCAAGTGTATATCGCCTTGGGAGTTGGTTTGACAGCCAGTATTGCATTAGGACTGGATTCGACACCAATGGAAGGTATAGAATCGGATAAGTATAGGGACATTCTAAATATGCCAGCCTTCAAACCGCTTTTTGCAATGGCTGTAGGTTATGCTTCGGAAGACGATTTCAACAGAATTGAAGTTTTACCAAAATCCAGAAGACCGCAGGAAAGTGTAATTGAAACTATTTAAATCCTGATTTCTCCATTCACATCAATAGCAAAAGCAATTCCGAAATCAACACATTGAAGCTGAATCAGTAACAATAAATTTCTGGTTTTTTGGAATAAATAAACCAGATTTCCTTTGTTTTTAAAAATAAGTTTTTTACTACTTTAAAATAAAACAAATGCATTTTGTCGCTATTTCAATATAGTTTAACTAATTTTGCGCCACATTTTGACAGCCAAAACCGAACAAAAAACCGGTAACCACCTGTCCTTCAAATGATTTAAAAACAAAAGAAATAAACTATACTATTTTGGGATCAGCATCAAAAAATAAAAAAATATCATTACTAAATATCTTTATTGACTTTTTTGCATATATATATGATTTGGGTTATAATTTTATAAAACTGTCAGTTCGTTTTTTTGCCTCTCTGTATGATATGGTTTATAATTCTTTTACTTTTTTATGGGAATATCTGAAGTGGATTACTGACATGAGTCCTGCCAAGACTAAAAACTTCACTAAAAAAACTGAGGAACCAATAACAAGAAAACCTCAAGAAAAGCAGCTTTTTGAAGAACACTGCAGTAACTAAAATAAATAGAATTCAGAGAATCTAAGGATGTCACGGCATTCGCTTTTAAAAGTTTCTGACACTAATTTGCACGAATTAAGATTGCTATTTAATTACACAAAATATTCGAAACTGTAAAAGTTGTAAAACTTGATTTCAATTTTGATAAGAATTAGTGTTAATTGGTGAAATTCGTGTTTATATTTTTTTAAATGCGAATGCCGTGTATGAATGTTTAAAAACAATATCTTTACTTGTTTACAGTGAGGCCTATTTTTTGCCAAACACAAGGATTCTGAATTACTATGAAACTCTACATTAAAAACATGGTCTGCAACCGCTGTATTGCGACGGTTAAGAATGAATTGGAAAAACTTAGGCATCACCCTTTAAATATTACTTTGGGCGAAGTACTATTAGAAAAAGAAATTACTGAAAAAGAGAAAGAAATACTCAGCCAGCATTTGCAAAATCTGGGATTTGAATTGATAGACGACAAGAAAAGCCGAATTATTGGACAAATTAAATCTTCTATTATCGAAATTGTACATCATCAAAAAAGTGATATAAAAACCAATCTCTCCGATTATTTAAGCAATAAGCTTCACCACGATTACACCTATCTTTCCAATTTGTTTTCTGAGACTGAAGGCATAACTATAGAAAAATACTTTATTGCCCAAAAAATAGAAAAAGTAAAGGAACTGCTGGTTTATGATGAGTTGTCATTAAGCGAAATTGCTGTAAAAATGAATTACTCCAGCGTTGCTTATTTAAGTAATCAGTTCAAAAAAGTCACTGGCCTCACTCCTACTTATTTTAAGAACATCAAGGAAAACAAACGCAGACCTTTAGACGAACTGTAAATGTTACAAATACTATCCAAAATCAGGTAACATGAAATAGACCTGATACCGCGACCTTTGTTATGTAATTAAAGAACATGACAGCAAAAGCAAGTACTACAGAAATCTTTCTGCCTCTCGAAGGGGTCGAAAGCGAACACTGCGCCTTAATCATTGATAAGGCATTGAGCAGACAGCAGGGAATTAAAACCCACAAAGTCGAATTAAACAACAAACGCGCCGTTATTCAGGTGGCTAATACCGAAGCAGTTTCTGAAGCAGTTCATCTTATAAAAGATTTAGGCTATGGCGTAACTACTATCAAAAAAACATTTCCAGTATTAGAATTGAGCTGCGCTTCATGTGCTGCAAATGCTGAAAACATTTTAAAATCACAGCAGGGCGTTGTAAATGCAGCAATTAATTTTGCTACGACAACCGCTGCTGTCGAATATATCCCGGGAGTAATAAACCCCATAAACCTAAAGAAAGCTGTACAGTCCGGCGGTTATGATTTATTGATCGAAGAAAATAAAGAGGAAATCAATACGATCGAAAACCTGCAGCATGCAAAATTTGCTTTGCTGAAAAAGAAAACCTATTGGGCAGTGGCGTTTTCTGTTCCATTAGTAATTATTAATATGTTTTTTATGAATATACCTTACACGAATGAAATCATGTGGCTATTGAGTACGCCTGTGATTGCATGGATTGGAAGGGATTTTTTTTCAAACACATGGAAGCAAACCAGACATCGAACTGCCAATATGGATACTTTGGTAGCTTTGAGTACTGGAACTGCTTATACTTTTAGTGTTTTCAATACGCTGTTTCCTGATTTTTGGCATCAGAGAGGATTACATGCTCATGTGTATTTTGAAGCTGCAACAGTTGTAATCACTTTTATATTATTAGGAAAACTGCTAGAAGAAAAAGCCAAAGGAAATACTTCGTCAGCAATTAAGAAATTAATAGGGTTACAGCCAAAATCAGTTATCATTATTAACGAAAACGGGCATGAAACGGAAACTCCTATTGAGCAGGTACAGATTGGCGACATTATTTTGGTAAAACCAGGAGAAAAAATAGCAGTAGACGGAACGCTGATTAGCGGCACCTCTTATGTAGACGAAAGCATGCTGAGCGGCGAACCGATTCCTGTGTTAAAAAACGAAAACGAAAAAGTTTTTTCAGGGACTATCAACCAAAAGGGAAGTTTTCAATTCAAAGCTGAAAAAATTGGAAGCGACACCATGCTTGCCCAAATCATCAAAATGGTACAGGATGCACAGGGTAGCAAAGCTCCTGTTCAAAAATTGGCCGATAAAATCGCTGGTGTATTTGTGCCAATTGTTATAATCATTGCCATTGCATCATTTATCGTTTGGACAATTTTTGGAGGTGAAAATGGCTTTACGCAAGGCTTAATGGCTTTAGTAACCGTACTTGTAATTGCCTGCCCTTGTGCATTAGGATTGGCAACACCCACAGCAATTATGGTCGGAGTCGGCAAAGGTGCAGAAATGGGGATTTTGATAAAAGATGCTGAAAGTCTGGAACAAGCAAAAAAAATCAATGCAATAGTACTCGACAAAACCGGAACAATAACCGAAGGAAAACCAATTGTAACTGATGAATTTTCGCTAGCCGAAGACAATATGTCACAGCAAATTTTATTCAGCATAGAAAAACAATCAGAACATCCACTGGCAGAAGCAATAGTGAAGCATTTAAATTCACAAACAAAAAAAGCTGTTTCAAATTTTGAAAGCATTACCGGTAAAGGTGCTAAAGCTGTTTTTGAGGACGAAACCTATTTTGTCGGCAATAAGACTTTAATAGAGGAAAATGAAATCACAATTGAAAACAAACTATTAAAAAAAGCAGAACAATGGAGCAATGAAGCTAAAACCGTCATTTGGTTTTCCAACAGTAAAAAAGCATTAGCCATATATGCCATTGCAGATCAAATAAAGCCCAATTCAAAAACCGCAATTGCCGAACTGCAAAAAAATGGTATTGAAGTATATATGCTGACAGGCGACAATGAAACCACCGCACGAGCAATAGCCAAAAATGTTGGCATCAATCATTACAAAGCCGGAGTATTGCCAGAACAAAAAGCGGTATACGTTAAAGAACTCCAAGCCAATGGTAAAGTCGTGGCAATGGCTGGCGACGGCATTAATGACAGTACGGCATTGGCACAGGCAGATGTAAGTATTGCGATGGGAAAAGGCAGCGATATTGCAATAGATGTTGCAAAAATGACTATCATTTCATCAGATCTTAAAAAAATACCCGAGGCTATTAGATTATCAAAAGCAACTGTGGCAGCCATAAAACAGAACCTTTTTTGGGCATTTATCTACAACCTGATAGGAATCCCAATTGCAGCGGGAATCCTCTACCCTATTAACGGATTTTTATTGAATCCGATGCTTGCGGGTGCTGCAATGGCTTTAAGCAGTGTGAGCGTGGTAAGTAACAGCCTGCGTTTAAAATGGAAGAAATAGTCAAAATCCATTAAATGAAAACTAATAATTTACTATTAAAATAAAAAACATGAAAACAGAAAATAACAGCTTACAATTTAAAACGAACATCAACTGCGATGGCTGTATTGCCAAAGTAACACCTTTTCTTAATGATGCCAAAGGCATTTTCCAATGGGAAGTGGATACAGAAAACAAAGACAAAATTCTCACCATAAAAACCGATGGAATTACCAAAGAAGAAATAATAGAAAAAGTACAGGAAGCAGGATTTAAAATTGAATCGTTAAACTAATAACTTTGACAGCTGTTCCTGAATGATGTAAATCTTATAAGCCGGAAATGCTGTATCAAAAACATTCAATCAGTATTAAGGCTTTCGGCACAGCACTTTTAATATTAAAAAAAACAGCTAAATATATTTTTTTTTCAAAATTAAAACAACACACTGGTCGAGAGGCTGGTGTTTTTTATTTGAGTTATAATGACCATGAATTTTAGTTCTTCAAAATCAATTCTTGCAAAAAAACCAACAAAAAGTAGTAGATTCGCATCAATAAAAATCTAGGCTTTAAAAAGATTTGAAACAAATAAAAAACAGTTTCTAAAACACTTAAAATGGCATCAGGCTTTTTCGTACTATTAGATGATATCGCAGCAATTATGGATGATGTTGCCATAATGAGTAAAGTCGCTGCAAAAAAAACAGCTGGGATTTTGGGTGATGACTTAGCGGTCAACGCCGAAAAAGCTTCTGGATTTATGTCCTCAAGAGAACTTCCTGTTTTATGGGCTATTGGAAAAGGTTCTCTTTTAAATAAACTAATCATTTTACCTATTGCCTTTCTGCTGAGCGGATTTTTCCCATTGGGAGTACTAATCGTTTTGGTACTTGGAGGACTTTATCTGGCATATGAAGGTGCCGAAAAAATATACGAATATCTGTTTCACCGCGGACACGCCGTTACTGAAACTGTAATCAAAGAATACACCGAAGAAGAAATCCTTGCTCTTGAAAAAGACAAAATAAAATCAGCAATAGTGACTGATTTCATTTTATCGGTAGAAATTGTAATTATTGCGCTGGGAACAGTCATGGAAAAACCGTTGTTTTCCCAGATTGTTGTAGTTTCAATAATTGCAATGCTGGCAACAGTTGGAGTTTATGGCATTGTAGCCATGATTGTCCGAATGGACGAACTGGGCTATAAAATGATTAAGCAAAGTAAAAACGACCGCAGTTTACTAAAAATCATAGGAAACATATTAGTACAGGCTTTGCCAAAAGTCATCAAAAGTCTGGCCGTGATTGGCACAATCGCTTTACTTCTTGTAGCAGGCGGCATATTTGTGCACAACATTGAATTTTTACATCATTTATTTCCGCAGTTACCATCTGTCATAAAAGAATTTTGTGTGGCACTTATAATTGGTTTCCTTAGCGTAGGTATAGTAAACGTTTTCAAAAAAATAACTGGAAAGAAATAAATGTAAAATGAGCTGTTTTTATAAAATCCAAATGACTTTGTCACCACTTTTTACAAATACTAAAAAATAAAAATGAAATTTAAAGGCGTTATTTTTGACTTAGACGGCACATTGGTCAATTCTCTGGAGGACATTGCAGATGCTATGAATACGGTTCTTCAAGGGCTGAACTATCCAATGCACAGTTATGAAACATATCAATATTTCATTGGAAGCGGGCTTCGAAATCTGGTAAGCAGATCACTGCCGGAAACCAATAATGATGAAAAGCATATTGATCTCTGCTACCAGCTGATGATTGAAGAATACAGTCATAACTGCACCCGAAAAACAAAAGCATATGATGGAATTATCGAATTATTAGATCATTTGATTTCAAATAATATAAAACTAAGTGTCTTTTCGAATAAATCAGATGCGCTTACCAAGAAAATTACTGCCGATTTATTTCCTGGGTATTTTGACACTGTAGTCGGTTTAAGCGTTGAAGCATTAAAAAAGCCAAATCCTACTGAGGCCATTGCAATAAGCAAAAAAATGGGACTAGAGGCCGAAGAAATTATTTTTGCTGGAGATTCAGATATTGATATGCAGACTGCTGTCAATGCCAGCATGTCTGCAGTAGGCGTGACATGGGGATACCGTCTGGAGGAAGAATTAATCGCTGCAGGAGCTAAATACATAATAAACAGCCCCCTGGATTTGATTAAGATCATACAGCCAAACGATGAAACCATTTTAGCTCAAAATATGTGGTAATGATGACCAAGCTAAAGCCTCGGTAAAGAATCTGCTTAACGAAATTGGATGGAAAGACGAAACCCTCTTAGACTTAGACGACATAATGGAGCCAAAAAAGACTAAGGCTGCGGTCCTGCTATGGCTTCAAATTTGGTGAGATACTATAGGAACTTTTCAGACTTAAAGCAGTTAATTAAAACAACAATATTAAAACATAGAAATACTGCATTTTAACAAAATAAAATACAGTATTTTTTACCTCAAAAACTGCTGATGAAAATTAAATACTATCTACAACTTCCTTCAGCATTCGCAGACTTTTCATTTTATCCTGATGACTGTATATCGGACTGCTAATCATCAATTCGCTGATGCGGGAATACTCAATAAACTTTTTTAATTCTTTGGTTAATGTTTCCTTACTGCCAATAAAAGAACCAGCCGTCATTTGGTTAACATGAAAACGAGATTCTTCGCTCATATTATTCATAAGATCGCTCAGCGAAGCCACAGGAGGCTGTAATGGCTTTCGAGTGTTTTGAACTAAATTCTGAAACATTTGATATAAACTTGTAGACAGAATTTCAGCTTCTTCGTCCGTATCAGCTGCAATTGCGTTGACGCATGCCATCGTTTTCGCCTCTTCAAGATAGACCGACGGTTTAAAGTTTTCTCTGTAAAATTCAAAAGCCTGAATCATTTGCCGGGGTGCAAAATGTCCCGCAAACGCATAAGGCAGTCCATATGACGCCGCCAATGCTGCACTGTCCATACTTGAACCTAAAATCCAAATAGGGACATTTGTCCCTTCGGCAGGAAAAGCACGAACACTTGATACAGCATTCTCTACAGAAAAATAATCCTGCAGTGCCGAAACATTTTTAGGGAACCGTTGCGATTCCTCAAAAAAATCTTTTCGTATAGCTTGTGCTGTCAGTGAATCGGTGCCTGGAGCCCTTCCTAAACCAAGATCAATCCGGTCTGGATATAAAGTTGCTAATGTTCCAAATTGTTCAGCAATAATAAGCGGAGAATGATTAGGCAGCATTATCCCCCCCGATCCAACTCGTATATTTTGCGTCAGACTCGCCACATATCCTATCAAAACCACCGTAGCCGAACTCGCCACATGTGCCATATTGTGGTGCTCCGCCAGCCAAAACCGATTGTATCCCAAACCATCCGCCAGCTGTGCCAGCTCTTTGGTTTTGTGCATCGTTTCAGCAGCATTACTGCCTTCAGTGATTATGGCTAACTCTAATAAAGATATGGGAATTGGGGTTTTCATAGACATTTCATGTTTGCACAAATTTAGGCATTACCGCCAATGGTATTTTATCCAAGATGTTAATTGAATTATAATTTTTATTTTTCTTTCGCATGTTTTTTGGGAGCAGAAGTTAGTCACTTTCCTACAGCAGCAGTCCCGCTATACGTTACAAACAAAGTTCACTGAACTCCTATGAAAAAAAATTATATGATGAAGTAATCTTGGTTGCCGAACACCGGAAAAACAAAGATTTTAACTGCTATCGCGACTAGGCGAGATATTTTAATTTTTCAGTTGTAGTGATGATGTAATGTGATTATTAAAACTTTGTTTTTGAAATTAAATAGAATACATTTACTATAATTATAGCACAAAATATCTCATATATGATGTATTATCGCTATAATCCAGCGAGTATACATTTTATGGGTTACCTTTAAACAACTTCACATGAAAAAAATTGCAGTTTTATTTCTTATCGTTTTTTTAATAAGCTGCAGAAAAGAAAATCATAAAGGGAATCCAAAGTTTAAAGTCAAAGAAAATTTAATAGCTAAAAACACCGAAAAAGCTCCAAAGATAATTGGTGATTATATGTCAGACAATAGAGATTTTGCCTAGTCAGCTAAACAAAGTGGCACAAGATATTGGATAAGAGTTATTTTCCAAAAAGAATTTGCTGTTTATCAGTTTCATGGTCAATGCTTGTATTGGTTTTTCACAAATCACTATCACACTAAAGCTGACAAAATAGAACTACTTTGGTCTTATAAGGCCGATTTGCTTGATATGAAATACTTAAGACACTCAAATGGCATCAAAAAATATCCAAAGAATGGTGACAGTTTTTGTGAATATTACTTAATAAATGATTCAGTCATAAAAGTTAATTACAAGTTTCCTGAATGGATAAAGAAAATAAACGAAACTGAGAAAGATTCAATCTTTCCGAATTATTTATATCTTGAGAAGAAAGGTAACCCATAACAGCTACAACGGATTTGGGCAATTAGCTTAATGAAAAGTTGTGACTGTATTAGTCATACATTATACCTGAGCCGAACGAAAGAATTTATAATCAAAACTTATATTTAATGAAGAAGAAAACACTTTTATTATTAATCTCATCAGCACTCTTGTCATGTAGCAAAACAAGTCAAGTTGAAAAACAAATTGATCCTTTATCTGTAAATAAAGCAAAAACTGAATCAAAAGCTCAAAATTGGTACGATGATTTAATTGTTGATTATATTAAAAAATCAGATAATAAACTTATTAAATCCTCTTTAAAAAACAAAGAACGAATTGAATGGCTTTTAGATAGAACTGAAAAAACTGATTCTACAAATTATTATATTTTTAATATTGGTCAAGATGTATCAGAAGAAGATGGTACTGAACCAAGATTTACCTCTGATGGATGGATTTATATTGATAGTATATCAAAAAAAATATACGAATACGACTTACCTAATGATAGTTTAATCGTGTGGAAGAATAATTACAACCGCTAACAGATTTGCGCAGTCAGTTTAATGAAAAGTTGGTTTTGTATTTATGATAATTAAGAAAACTATATTAAACTCCTGTAATATCAGAACAAAAAATTAATGAGCGAAAAATTTAGAAAAGAAACAAAAACAATTATTATTTATTCATCTGTCAATGGTTTAACGAAAAGAATCTGTTACCATATAAAGGATATATTAATTCGGAATAATCATTTAACCGAAATCTTTTCGATTGATGATTTTAGCAAAAAAATAACAGACTTTGATAAAGTAATTATTGCTTCGAGCATAAGATATGGAAAGCATAACGATCAAATTGAAAATCTTATAAAAGAGAATTTTGAACTTTTAAATTCAAAAAAAACAGCATTCATTTCTGTAAATTTGGTTGCTCGGAAAGTTGAAAAAAGTAAAGCAGATACAAATCCATATGTAATTAAATTTCTAAATGCGATAGAATGGCGGCCTACAACTGTTGCGGTTTTTGCTGGAAAACTGGATTACAGTCTTTATAGTTTTAAAGATCGAATTATGATACAGTTAATAATGTTAATAACAAAAGGACCAGTTAATTCCAAAACAGTGATAGAATATACTGATTGGAATAAAGTAAATGAATTTAGTCAATACTTTGCTAAAATATAAAAACCGGCAATCAGTACTGCAACTGTTTTAAAAAAGAACTATTTTTGCAGTCTAATTTTTTTAACATGTCAAAGAAGAAATACAAAATAGCGGTTATTCAATTGAATCTAAACGATGTTGCCGAAAATAACCTTAAAAAATGTTTGAGCTGGGTGCGTGACGCAGCTAGTCAGGGAGCCGAGGTGATTTCGCTGCCAGAGTTATACAGCAGTCATTATTTTTGTCAAAGTGAAGATGTAGATAATTTTGCTTTGGCAGAGCCGTTGTACAGCACTTCATTTATTGCTTTTAGTGCTTTGGCAAAGGAGTTGGGTGTGGTAATCATTGTCCCTTTCTTCGAAAAAAGAATGGCAGGGATTTACCACAATAGCGCTTATATCATTAATACTGACGGAACAGAGGCTGGATTGTACCGCAAAATGCACATTCCAGACGATCCGCATTTCTACGAAAAATTCTATTTTACACCTGGCGATTTAGGCTTCAAAGCTTTTCCAACCGAAAAAGGAAAAATAGGAACTTTAATCTGCTGGGATCAATGGTATCCAGAAGCTGCGCGTTTGACCGCTTTACAAGGAGCCGATGTATTGTTTTATCCAACAGCAATTGGATGGCATCCTCTTGAAAAAGAACAATATGGTAAAAACCAGCACGGAGCATGGATGAATGTAATGAAAGGACATGCCGTTGCTAATGGTGTGTATGTAGCAGCTGCAAACCGAATTGGATTGGAACAATACATTGAAGGAACAGCAGGAATTCAGTTTTGGGGTTCTTCGTTTATTGCAGGACCGCAAGGAGAAATTTTGGCGCAGGCCTCACACGATAAAGAAGAAATCCTGATTGCCGAAGTGGATTTGGATTTACAGGAAAATGTGCGTCAGAACTGGCCTTTCTTTAGAGACAGAAGAATTGATGCCTTTGGAGATATTACAAAAAGAGCTATTGATTAGTAGTTTTTTTATAAAAAAAGCTGTTTCAAAAAGATTGAAACAGCTTTTTTATTTTAGTTATTTTAGAGAATTATTTTACTTTAAAACTAACTCTTCTTACGATTTGACGTGCTTCTTTAGAATTTTTATCAACAGAAGCGTCTTCTCCGTTAGCAATTACATTTAATCTAGAAGCATCAATTCCAGATTTTACTGCTATTTCTTTTACAGCTTCAGCTCTTTTTCTTGATAATTCAGTATTAAAGCTTGAAGACCCGATTTCATCAGCATATCCTATAACATCAACACTTTTAGATGGATTGCTTTGCAGATATTTAACTATAAAACCAACCCCTGATAAAGAAGTACTTGTTGGTTTACTTGAATTAGAATCAAAATAAACATTTACATATCCAGCATTAATCAGTTCTTCTATGTTATTATTTGATGGTACACTGTCTCCTTTTTTACCATACGTTTTATCTAAGTAGCTTTCTAATTCATCTGGAACACCATTCTGGTTATGATCTATAGATTGTCCTTTTGTATTAACAGCAACTCCTGCAATAGAATTTGGTTCCAGATCATATAAATCGGCTACGCCGTCTTTATCAGAATCCAAGAGACTTTTTTCTAATAAACTCAAGCGTTTTTCTAAATCATCAGAAATTGTTTTTTCAGGTATCCAATCAGCATGTTTTTCATTTTTACCCAAATAAAAAGTTAAACCAGCAGTTACATTTATTATAACACCACCTACTGCTTTTGCTGGTGCAGCACTCGTAGCATCAAAATTAGCATTCTGTTTTCCATGAAGAATTCCAGTTAAATCTGCAGTCAAAGCAATACGATTACTTAATAAAACTTGACCTGTTAAACCCAAAATTCCATTTAACATATAGTCATCAACATTATCGTTTTTTGATGTTAAGTAAGATCCTCCTAAACCAGAGTGAAATAACAGACCAAATGAATTGGTAAAAGTTTCAAAATTCAAAGCTCGGCCGAGATTAACAACTCCCTGAAAACTCGTTCTTAAATAAGTACTTGAAAATGATGGAGTATTATCTTGCTCACTAAATTTATCAAAACCAAAATCAAGTTTAATACCAAATTTAGGGTTTAACATATATCTTGCTCCTAAATCTCCATGTGCAAAATTAAAATCAGAACTAGTGTAACCTTTTGATAATGTAGTAATTGGCTTAGTTAAACCGCCATTTATTTCGACTGACCATTTGTTATAAGCAGTATTTTCAGCTGAAGATTGTACTGAAGCCGTACTCACATCCTGTGCGGTAGCTGCTAATGATAATAATAAAGTTAAAAAAGAAAATTTTTTTTTCATAATAAAAAAGTTTAATCAAAAATGATTAGATCCAAAATCTAAATACATTTTAAAATTGTTAGAAAATATTAATATTAGTTAAAAAAATTTGGGGCTTTTTTTAAATTAACTGAAATAGAAACTCTTAAGATTAGTTTATTTCATACATATAGTTTCATAATATAATGCGAAACTGAAATTATGATTTTGTTTTTTAATGTTTTTAAAATAAGAATTGAAGACTCTCTTTCAACAAGATATATTTGTTATTTAAATAATAATTACGCAGTGGGCATTTAATATAAAACTAAACAATAGCGCTGCAATTTTCCATAATGTTATATTTAAGTTAGTATTTAGATTACGTTTTCAAATATAATACAAATAAACGAGCAAATACAAATCTTAAAGCGATTTCATAAATCAATATCCTTCTTTTTAACATATTAACCTTAAAAAGCATTGAAAAACAAATAAAAACCATTGCTTTTATGCTTTTTTATCAAATAATTAAAAACCTGCTAAATTGATTTTTTTGATAAAAAAGTAATTATTTAGCGGTTAAAAACATTCATATAAACTATAATATGTTAATTAATTACCTAGACAATAAATAGCCGATTTTATAAATTTTAAAACTTGTTAAAGCCATTAAAAAACGAATGAGATTGTTTTTTTTTAGGTTTATAGCCAAAAAAATAATTTGAATAACAATTTTCCACAAAAAGACCATTTCAAATCATTTGAAACGATCTTTAGCTAGTTTTATTCAAAGGAATTTATTTCACCTGAAAAGTAATTCTTCTTACAATTTAGCGTGCTTCTTTAGAATTTTTATTCACAGATACATCCTCTCCGTTAGCAATTACACTCAGTCTGGAAATGACTTATTCAAAACATTTATGAGCCATTACAAATTATCAGATGCTGCTTGAGAAGAGAAATAAAAATTACGGTAAAGAAACCTTCAGCAGATCACGATTCCTTCTTTTATTAATCCTGCTGTTTATATATCTTTGCACACATTACAATCAGTATTTATATATGACAACAGTTACAAGAAGATTTCCGGCAGAGTGGGAAAAACAGCAAGGAATTTTATTGTGTTTTCCGCATAATGGCAAAGACTGGCCAGGAAAATATGAAGCCGTACAATGGGCATTTGTTGAATTCATTAAAAAAGCGGCAGCATATGAGCAAGTCTTTCTTGTAGTAGCTGATGAGAATCAAAAAAGTAAAGTAACCGAAATGCTGGAAACAGCTCATGTAAAAATGAGCAGCATATCTTTCATTATACACAAAACCAACCGCAGCTGGATGCGTGATTCTGGACCGATTATTGTAAAAAACGGTACTGAAAGAGAAGCATTGAACTTCAATTTTAATGGCTGGGCAAAATATAAAAACATCAATTTAGACAAGCATGTACCGACAAAAGTCGGAGATTTTTTAAACATTCCAGTTACTCAGGTGATGTACAAAGGCAAACCTGTTATTGTCGAAGGCGGTGCAATTGATGTAAATGGGCGTGGTACATTATTGACTTCTGAAGAGTGTTTAATGCATCCTTCTATTCAGGTTCGAAACGAAAATTTCACAAAGGAAGATTACGAAGCTGTTTTCAAAGAATATTTAGGGATAACAAATGTAATTTGGCTGGGCGATGGAATTGAAGGGGATGATACCCACGGACATATCGATGATTTATGCCGATTTGTTAATGAAGACACAATCGTAACAATTGTTGAGTTAGACCCGAACGACAATAACTATAAACCTTTGCAGGATAATTTAAAACGATTACAAAATGCTAAACTGGAAAACGGAAAAGCACCGGTTATTATTTCATTGCCAATGCCAAAACGCATTGATTTTGAAGGATTACGTTTACCTGCAAGTTATGCTAATTTTTTAATTTTGAACAACTGTGTTTTGGTTCCGACATTTAATGACAGTAATGACCGCACTGCCTTAAACATTTTGGCAGAATGTTTTCCAGACCGTGAAATCATAGGAATCAGCGCAACTGATTTTATTTGGGGATTCGGAACGTTACACTGCTTAAGCCAGCAGATTCCAGAATAAATTCAAAACACTATAAAAAATCTGCCATAGTAACAACTTACTTTTGGCAGATTTTTTATTTAAACCAGCAATAATTATTAAACAGAGAAATATTTACTTTAAATCTCTATTCGCCATTACCTGAACATTAGTCTATTTTCTTAATTTAAATCGGGCTGGTAAATTTTCACACTGCCATCGCCTTCACTGCTTACCACTAACAAGCTTCTTTTTGTCGGACTTTTAGAGGCAGGAATATACAATACTCCTTCTGGAGCATCACCTGTTTTTAACGTTTGCAAATGTTTTGGAGCTGCAGGATTACTCACATCATATATCATTAATGCATCGGCTCTTTCTAATCCCACAAACAAAATCTGCTTATCTCCCATTTTGGGTGTATAAACAGCTTCTGGTTCAACTCCTTTCCTTTATCATCACTTCATGCATCATCATACACCCAAAACTCATACGCTTTTTTATCCAATTCGTTTTTAATTTTTTCAAAAATAATTTCCCAAAATGCATCAGCTATTAAGTAAATATTACGAAATCTTTAATACACTAAAATCTCTTTTTTGCAATATAAAAAGCCAAGTAATTCAAAACAAACAACATATCTTAACTTAATAATGACGAATCGGTAACGCTAAGAAAATATCCCTAAAACATTGTAATGGTAATTTTGAAAAGAAAAACTAAAAACATCAAAAAAACTATAACAATTAGTGTTATGAAAGCAAAACTACTAGTAATCACCATCATCTTATTTTCAGTTACTTCACTGAGTGCCCAACAAACAAAAGGAATTACCGGTCATAACAATTGGATGGACAATTGGACAAATTTCAAGCCTGCGACTACCATTTATAAAGAAGCTAATCAGATTTTAACTGGCACTATAGACAAAGATCTAAAATTAACCAAAAACAATACATACAAACTAATTGGAACTGTTTATGTGACTAATAAAGCTGTTTTAACAATAGAACCCGGAACCGTCATTCGAGGAGACAAAGAATCCTGCGGTACGCTTATAATTACCAAAGGATGCAAACTCATTGCAGAAGGCACTGCTGCTGAACCTATTGTTTTCACATCAAACAATTCAAATTTAATGAGAAAGCCAGGTGATTGGGGAGGCATTATCTTATTAGGCGATGCTCCTATAAATAAAGTTGGCGGCGTTAACTTTTTGGATTTCAATCTAGATCCAGCTGTCAGTTATTATGGAGGACAAGACCCAAACAGTAATTCGGGTATATTAAAATATGTACGTATTGAATATTCAGGTCACAAAATCAATGCCCTTAAAGAACTTAACGGATTGTCATTGGGAGGTGTTGGAAGAGGTACTAAATTTGAATTCATCCAAATTAGTTTCTCAAATGATGACTCATTCGAATCGTATGGAGGTGATGTTAATTTCAGCAACTTGATTTCATACAGAGCAACCGATGACGACTTTGATTTCACTCAAGGTGTTCAATGCACAATTTCTAACAGTATTGCTATCCGTAATCCTTATTCTTCAGATATATCCGGTTCACGCTGTTTTGAAATTGACTCATACGATAAAATTGAAAATGCAGATGTAACCAAAAAATTAACCAAAATCACTGCCACAAATATGACACTGACTAATACTGAAGATAATAATCAAGGTTTGGTTCGGGAAGCGGTTTATGTTAAGGAAAAAAGTTATTTCAACATCAGCAACAGTATTATCGATGGCTTTAGCAGCTGTGTTTTACTCGAAAATAAAATTGGTACACTGCCGGCTAATTTAGCAAAAATCAACATTCAGGGAATACAGGTTAACCGATGCGGAGGGATCGTTTTAAGCGAAAGCTCAAGTTATAATCCAGAGCTAAATACCTGGTACAATAGCGAAACTTTTTCACTAGACATTACAAAATTATCAGATACAGAATTATTTATACAATCAGACATTAAAAATTCTCCCGATTTCAGAACTAAGAATACAAATCCGATAGTAAGTTTAAAATAATTGTTTTTTCACCTGTAAAAGAGCCTGAAATTCACGGCATTCGCTTTTAAAAGTTTCTGACACGAATTACACTAATTTGCACGAATTAAGATTGCTGTTTAATTACACAAAACATTCGAAACTGTAAAAAGTTGTAAAATTTGATTTCAATTTTGATAAAAATTAGTGTTAATTGGTGAAATTCGTGTTTATCTTTTTTTAAATGAGAATGCCCTGCCTGAAATTGTTCAGGCTCTTTTTTTTTATAAAATTCAGAACTACAACTCAAAACTTTCTTCTAAACATGTTATAAATGAATTACCCCGAGGCAGAGCCTCGAGGTATCGCATTACTCAAAAGACAACCGTAGCTGATTTTTGTTAAACGATTTGTAAACAGTCTTTTCTTCTCCTTGATTTTGAATGTATTTCTGAATCACATTCTCATTACCATACTGACCAACCGTATTTACATAATATCCACTCGTCCAAAAATTACCTCCCCATAACTTACTTTTAACTTCTGGATGTAAACGAAAGAGCTCTTTTGCTGTAATACTTTTTACTGTCCTGACAATAATTTCAACAGAAATCTTTGGCACGCTTTGTATCAAAAAATGTACATGATTTTCATCTGCTCCTATCTCAACAAAATGAATTTCATATCGTTCCGAAATATTTCTACAAACTTCTACCAAACTCAGTTCTACATCCTCCGATAAAACATTTCTTCGATATTTTATCGGACAAACCAAATGATAAAGCAACAAGCTTTTATTATGCCGTTTGAAAATATGTTCACTCATCAAACAAATATACTAATCTTTGCGCATCACCCCGAGGCAGAGCCTCGAGGAATTCTTTTGATTAAAAATACAGCTCCAAAATAACAACCCAAAAACAGCTGATTTACAAAATTTTAAATTAACTTTATAGAACATTTATTGCTAGTCCCTTATTATTTTTTGCATTATTTCAAATCGATCTCATCATTGCTTTTACCAAAAATGAATTCAGCCTACATTTTATTATCTTTTATTAATTTAATTTAGAAAAAATATGAGAAATTCAAAATCACTTAGCATTATTGTTTTACTAATCTTTTTCGCTTTCGGCAAAGGAAATGCGCAGACGTCCAAAATTGATGTTTCAAAAAGTAGTATCCACTGGATAGGAAAAAAAATAACTGGTGAACACATAGGAAGCATCAAGTTCAAGGACGGTTATCTTGTTTTTAAAGATAAAAAACTAGCCAGAGGAAGTTTCACAGCAGATATGAGTACCTTATCCAATGATGACCAGACAGGTTCTTCAAAACAAAAACTGGAAGGTCATTTAAAATCAGAAGATTTTTTTAGCACGGCAGCTTACACAACTTCGACATTAGTCTTTAAAAGTATTGCCGATAAAGGAAATAATACTTACCTCGTGACTGCAGACTTAACAATCAAAGGAATCACAAACTCCATACAGTTTGATTTCGTCATAGCCGGAAAAAACAAAGCTACAGCAACTTTGAATATCAACCGAACCAAATATGACATAAAATACGGATCAGGAAGCTATTTTGACGATTTGGGAGACAAGACAATTTATGATGATTTTGAGTTAAACGTAGTCTTGGTTTACTAATTTCAACGATTTAACAAAAAACCAAAAAAAATATCTTTTTTTTTGATTCATAATTTTTGTCAGTCCAAATATGATTTTTATATTTGCATGCAACAAAACAAAAAAATGAACACAATAACAAATAATACTTGGTGGTGGAACAATTTACGTCAAACGTCGTGAAGTAAGCTCCTATAGTATTATTTAAACTATAAATATAAAAAGGCTTGTCATCACGACAGGCCTTTTTTTTATTCCAAAAAACAATTAAGTATCAACAACATATGAAAACCTATAAACTGCAGACTAACCATAAACAAATTCTGGCCGACACTATAACGCCAGTAAGTATCTATTTTAAAATCAGGGATAAATTTCCAAACAGCTTATTACTGGAAAGCAGCGATTATCACGGAAACGACAACAGTTTTTCCTATATCTGCTGTAATCCGATTGCTTCGATAAAAATTGAAAACGAAACCATTTTCAAAAGCTTTCCTGACGGAACTTCGGAAACCATTGCCATTGATACAAATACCAATATTCCTGAAGTGATTCAGCAGTTTTCAGGACAATTCCAGTCTGATAAAAATGATTTCAAATTCATCAATAACGGATTGTTTGGTTACATTTCATATGACGCCGTTCGTTATTTTGAAAAAGTAACCATTGCCAAAAAAGAAAACAGCAACACCATTCCTGATGTGTATTATGCGGTGTACCAAAATATCATTGCCATCAACCACTTTAAAAACGAAGCATACATTTTCTGCCACAGCCTTGATGGAAAAAATAACATTTCGGAAATCGAACAGCTATTACAATCCCGAAACATTGCTTCCTATAAATTTTCAAGAGAAGGCGAAGGTTTTTCAAACCTGACCGACGATGAGTTCAAACAAAATGTGGCTTTGGCCAAAAAACATTGTTTCCGTGGTGATGTGTTCCAATTGGTTTTATCAAGAAGATTTACGCAAGGATTCAAAGGCGATGAGTTTAATGTTTACAGAGCTTTAAGGAGCATCAACCCATCCCCTTACCTATTCTTTTTTGATTATGGGGATTTCAAAATTTTTGGTTCTTCGCCCGAAGCCCAAATCATCGTCAAAAACCGAAAAGCAGAAATCCACCCAATCGCAGGAACTTTCAGAAGAACCGGAGATGATGAAAAAGATGCCGATTTGGCCAAAAAACTATCAGAAGACAAAAAAGAAAACAGCGAACACGTAATGTTGGTGGATTTGGCCAGAAACGATTTAAGCCGTCACGGACATAACGTAAATGTGGAGAAATACAGAGAAGTTCAGTTTTTCTCCCACGTAATCCATTTGGTTTCCAAAGTAACAGGACATTTACACGAAAAAGCAACAACGATGCAAGTCGTAGCCGATACTTTTCCGGCTGGAACATTAAGCGGAGCACCAAAACACAGAGCAATGCAACTGATTGAAGATTACGAAAAAACAAACCGTAATTTTTATGGCGGTGCCATCGGATTTATGGATTTTGAAGGAAACTTTAATCACGCCATTATGATCCGAACTTTTCTTTCCAAAAATCACCAGCTACATTGTCAAGCCGGTGCCGGAATTGTGGCAAACTCGGATGAAGAAAGTGAAATGCAGGAAGTTTACAATAAATTATTGGCTTTAAATAAAGCTTTGGATTTGGCTGAAACGATTTAAAATTGAGAAAATGGGACAGATCAAAATATTTGGAATCAAAAAAGAACTTCATCCGATAAGAGAAAAAATATCGAAAATTATTAGCGAATGTATGTTCGAAGCTTTTCAGTTTCCAAAGGGAAAAAAAGCGCATCGTTTTATTTACATTGACGAAGACAGTTTCTTCTATTTTGAAGGAAGAACATCAAAACATACAATTATAGAAATAAATGCTTTTGAAGGAAGAAGCATTGAAGCCAAAAAAAAGTTATATCAGCTTATTTTTGATAAATTCGAAAGAGAATTACAAATTTCGCCAATGGATGTTGAGATCACAATATTTGAAACTCCAATGCACAATTGGGGAATTCGAGGAAAAAGCGGAGATGAATTAATGTTGAATTACAAAGTTAATATTTAGAAAAAATGAAAAAAATACTAGTCATAGACAATTACGATAGTTTCACTTATAATCTGGTACACTATCTGGAAGACTTAAACTGTGAAGTAACCGTTTACAGAAACGATGAATTTGATATTGACGAAATTTCAGTTTTCGACAAAATATTACTTTCGCCTGGACCTGGAATCCCTGATGAAGCTGGATTATTGAAAGCTGTAATTGCCAAGTACGCACCTACCAAAAGTATTTTCGGAGTGTGTCTTGGTCAACAAGCTATTGGAGAAGTTTTTGGAGGAACACTTTCGAATTTAGACAAAGTATATCATGGAGTTGCTACTTTAGTAAAAACAGTGGTTGATGATGAATTATTATTTGAAGGATTAGGAAACGAATTTGAAGTTGGCCGTTATCACTCTTGGGTAGTTAATACTGATTTGCCAGATGTTTTGGAAGCTACTTCTTTTGACGAAAATGGTCAGGTTATGTCGTTAAGACACAAAACGTATGATGTAAGAGGCGTGCAGTTTCACCCAGAAAGTGTGTTAACACCAAATGGAAAAAAAATGTTAGAAAATTGGGTAAATTCGTAGAGACGTTGCACTGTAACGTCTAACACAATCCTAAAGACGTTGCAGTGTAAAGTTTCTACAGCATTATGCCAAAATATTTGTTATTATCTGTGTGTTAGACGTTGCAATGCAACGTCTGTACCGAAAAATTGTGATAAAAATGAAAACAATCAAAATCCATCTCCTTTTTTGTATTTTTATTTTAGGTTTCAATTCTTGTAATCAAAATAAAGAACCAAAAACAGAAACTACTTCGATTTCTCAACCCGAAATGGTTTTGGATTTATTGGATTTGCAAAAGAATAACAAATTAGGAAAGGACACTTTGGTTACAGTCATTAACGATCCTGTTTATCATAAAACAAAAAAATATCAGGCTGTAAACGCAGTAAATATTGTAAAAAATGAAGTTGATTTATCTAAAATAGACATCAAAAATACGATTATTATTTTCGAATGCATCGATGGTTATAAACCCGAAATGCCTCTTGAATTATTTTGGAAGGCCAAACCGTATTTAGCATTTAAAGATGTTGATGCACCAAAAGGTTCTAATTGGGAAAGGGTTATAAAAAATGGAAATGAAATGAATGCAGATCCTTTTTATTTAGTGTATACATCAGCGGAAGCATTGAAAAATCAAGAATACAAATGGCCGTATAATGTCGTTAAGTTTCAATTGGTTCCGAAAAACATAAATAATGCTTTGGGGCCTAAGAACGATGAAATGGCTAGAAAAGGTTTTGTACTATATCAAAAGTATTGTATTACCTGTCACGCCATCAACGGAATTGGAGGAGAAATGGGACCGGAATTAAATTATCCCAAAAACGTAACCGAATATTGGAAAGAAAATGAATTGGTCGATTATATTGTAAATCCGGCTTCTTTTAGACACAAAGTAAAAATGCCAACATTAGGAATTACAAAACAGCAATCTGAGGAAATTGTTGATTATTTGAAATATATGTCAGAACGTAAAAAAAGTGATTAGTATTCAGTAGCAGTTTAAAAAACTTAGAATCTTAGTCACTTAGAACCTTAGCAAATTTAAAAAAATGAACATAACCATTTCCGAAACAAGGGACATAAATCTCGATGACATATTGGTCTTGTACAAAGCAAATGGCTGGAGCTCTGCAGAGAAACCAACACAGCTTTACAATGGTTTATTGAATTCCGAAACGCTGATTACAGCTTGGGAAGACAAAAAACTAATCGGACTTGGAAATGCTATTTCTGACGGGCATTTAACGGTTTATTATCCGCATTTATTGGTACTCCCGGAATATCAGGGAAAAGGAATTGGTAAAATGATTGTTGACAAAATGCAGGAGAAATATAGTCACTTCCATATGCAAATGCTTACCGCCGACGGAAAAGCAGTGGCTTTTTATAAAAAAAATGGTTTTGAACGTGCCGGAAACACCCAACCCATGTGGATTTATCAAGGAAATGAACACTGAAAAAGATAGTCGTAAAGTCTTAATGTTGAAAGTCATAAAGTCAATACGTCAAAAAAATATTTAAAACGAAACTAAAAATACATATAAGTCAGAGACTTTAAAACCTTTGACTTGGGACTTTAAGACTAATACCAATGAAAAACATTTTAAACAGATTAATCAATCACGAAATACTATCCAAGGAAGAGGCCAAAAATGTATTGGTAAATATCTCCAGCGGAAGCTATAATGCAAGCCAGATTTCGGCTTTTTTGACGGTATATATGATGCGAAGCATCAGCATCGAAGAGCTGGCGGGATTTAGAGAGGCCCTTTTGGAATTATGCATTCGAATGGATTTATCCAACTATAACACCATCGATTTGTGCGGTACTGGAGGCGACGGAAAAGATACATTCAACATTTCGACCCTAGCATCTTTTATAGCTGCAGGAGCAGGAATTAAAGTCGCAAAACACGGAAATTACGGAGTTTCTTCGATTTCTGGTTCTAGTAACGTGATGGAAAAGCTGGGCATTAAATTCAGTAATGACAATAATTTTATTGAAAAATGTATTGATCAGGCGGGAATTGCAATTTTGCACGCTCCTTTATTTCACCCGGCAATGAAAAACGTAGGACCAATTCGAAAAGAATTAGGAGTAAAAACCTTTTTCAATATGCTGGGACCAATGGTAAATCCATCATTCCCACAGAATCAATTAGTTGGGGTTTTCAATCTTGAACTGGCAAGAATGTATGGTTATTTATATCAAAATACACCTGTCAATTTTACAATTTTACATTCCCTCGATGGTTATGATGAAGTATCTTTGACATGCCCAGCCAAAATTATTACAAGTACCAAAGAAGGTATGCTGAATCCTTCAGATTTTGGTGTTAACCTTTTGCAACAAAGCGAAATTGAAGGAGGAAAAACCATCGATGAATCAGCAGAAATATTTATGAATATCATTTCTGGAAAAGGAAATGATGCTCAAAACAATGTGGTTTGTGCCAATGCAGGAATTGCAATTGCTACCGTTAACGGATGCACACCTAAAGAAGGTTTTGAATTAGCTAAAGAAAGTTTACTTTCCGGAAAAGGATTAGTAGCTTTGAATAAATTAATTTCTTTATCCAACTAAAAAACAAATTATGAGTTATAAAGACATAAAAGCTGCAATAGATGTTATAAAATCAAAAGTGGCCGTATTTGGAGAACTCACAATTGAGCAAAAAAAGAAAATCAATTACAAATTCAGACTAGAATGGAATTTTAATTCCAATAGTATGGAAGGCAATACACTTACCATTGAAGAAACGCGCAGTGTAATGGTCGGAAATCTTACGGTTAATGACAAACCGTTAAAAGATGTTTTGGAAATGCAGGGGCACGACAAAGTGATCAGTGAAATATTACGCATTGGAAAAGGCGAATTAAGACTTTCTGAAAAAAGAATTTGTGAAATTCACAGTGCCATAATGCACGAAGATGATGAAAATCAAAAAGACAAAATCGGAAAGTGGAAAACAGAAGCTAATATGATTTATAATCATAAAGGCGAAAGATATGATTTTGTTGCTCCCAAAGAAGTAGCTAATAAAATCCATACTCTTTTAAACAAAACCAATGCTTCTATTGATGCCATAAATGCCAATAAAAAAAATGCACCACATCCAATTGATGTGGCCTTGGAATTTCATTTGGAATATTTAGACATTCATCCGTTTTATGACGGAAATGGCAGAACAGCGAGAATATTAACTAATTTAATACTTATCTCCTTAGGGTACAATCCGTTTTGGATAAACGAAAAAGACCGTAAAATATATTACATCTATATCAGCGATATTCAGGGATATGGAGGAGACAAAGAATTATTTTTTGAATATTGCGCAAGATTAATCGAACGTTCGGAGCAAATAGTCTTAAATGCAATTCAGGATATTGATATTGAAGATGATGATGATTTGCATAAAGAAATTAGTTTATTAAAACGCCAATTAGAAAATGAAGGTTTTACAAAATCGCCAAAAAATGTTTATGAAGTATTTCAATTTATAACCGATGAAGTTTGGGAATCTTTAAACTCAATTATTAATCAATTTGATGATTTGTTTAGCGAAAGTTATACTAACTATTCTGTTAATGACATAGAAATACCTCCAACGAAATTAATCTTTTCCGGATTAACAGAACTTTCAAAAGTATTAGGAAATATTATTGAACCCAAAGAATTAAAAATACATAATCGTAATGTTTATGAAGTAGAAATAAACAAAGTAGAATGGCAACATTCTAAATATGGCTTGAAAAAAGCAAAAAACAACACTCCTTACGAAATAGTTTTTTCTGTTGTATTCGAACCTACAAATTACATCTTAAAACTCTCTATTAACAATAATTTAGTTTGGGAATATGATTTTGCTTATAATAAATTTCCAAGTGAATTAACTATAGAAAAAATGAAGAAAGAATTAGGAAAAAAATTAATAGAAAATATTAAAAGTAACATTTAGAAATACGAAAAAATAAAAATGAACATACTTGATAGAATTATAATCGACAAAAAAAGAGAAGTTGTACTCAAGAAATCTATTATTCCAGTTTCACAATTGGAAGCATCAGTTTTCTTTGGTAAAAAAAGAATTTCGCTAAGTCAAAACTTAAGAAACAGCAACTCTGGAATCATTGCCGAACACAAACGCCGTTCACCTTCAAAATCAATTATAAATCAAAACTTCACTGTCGAAGAAGTAGTAAAAGGATATGAAAGTGCTGGTGCCTGCGGAATTTCAGTTTTAACTGATGGAAAGTATTTTGGCGGTTCTTTGGACGATCTACTTTTGGCGAGAGCTTCTGTAAATATTCCGCTGTTGCGAAAAGAATTCATTGTTGACGAATACCAAATCCTTGAAGCCAAAGCACACGGAGCCGATTTGATTTTATTAATTGCAGCAGTTTTAACGCGTGACGAAATCAAATCATTATCCGAGTTTGCCAAAGGTTTAGGATTGGAAGTTTTATTGGAAGTTCACAATCAGGAAGAATTAGAAAAATCAATCATGCCAACTTTAGACATGATTGGAGTAAACAACAGAAACCTAAAAACTTTCGAAGTTAGCCTTGATTTCAGCAAACAATTGGCCCATCAGATTCCAAATGATTTCGTAAAAGTTTCCGAAAGTGGTATTTCATCCATTGAAGCCATCAATGAATTGAAACCTTATGGTTACAAAGGTTTCCTGATTGGAGAGAATTTTATGAAAACTGACAATGCAGGAGAAGCGGCAACGAAATTTATTGGACAGCTATAAGCAATAGGCTGTAGCCATAAGCTTAAAAAAATCATTAATTAGCATAAAGCCTAAAGCTCATTGCTTAAAGCATTAAACAAATGAAACTCAAAATCTGCGGAATGAAATATCCCGAAAATATACTCGAAGTAGGTTCGCTCTTACCCGATTATATGGGCTTTATATTCTGGGAAAAATCAGCACGTTATTTTGATGGAATTCTACCTGAATTGCCAAAATCAATTAAAAAAACAGGTGTTTTTGTCAATGAAACGATTCCAATAATCTTAGAAAAGACTGAAAAATACAATTTACAAACAATACAATTACACGGTCACGAATCGGCTGCATTTTGTTTAGAATTAAAAACTAAATCAGATACTTCAATTGAAATCATAAAAGTCTTTTCGGCTGATGAGAATTTTGATTTTAGCGTTTTAGAACCGTTCGAAGCTGTTTGTGATTATTTCCTTTTCGATACCAAAGGAAAATTGCCTGGAGGAAACGGAACCACATTCGATTGGCGAATATTAGAAAAATATCCATCTACAAAACCGTTCTTCCTTAGTGGTGGAATCGGAATTGAGGAATTGTATGCCGTAACCGAAATTTTGAAAACCAATTTACCCATTTATGCAATTGATATAAATAGTAAATTTGAAATTGAACCAGGATTAAAAAATATAGAATTATGTAGAGACGCTGCATTGCAACGTCTAAAGGTCATATCATAACGAATCAAAATAATCAACAATACGTTCAGACGTTGCAATGCAACGTCTCTACAGATAAAACAAAATAAAAAATGTCATACAACGTTAACGAAAAAGGATATTACGGAGAATTTGGAGGTGCCTACATTCCTGAAATGTTATATCCAAATGTAGAAGAATTACGCCAGAAATATTTAGAAATTACAGCCGAACCTGATTTTAAAGCAGAGTTTAATCAATTGCTGAAAGATTACGTAGGCCGTCCTAGCCCATTGTACTTTGCCAAAAGACTTTCCGAAAAATACAACACCAAAATCTATCTCAAAAGAGAAGACCTGAATCATACAGGTGCACACAAAGTAAACAACACCATCGGACAGATATTAGTTGCAAAACGTTTGGGCAAAAAACGCATCATTGCCGAAACAGGTGCAGGTCAGCATGGGGTTGCAACTGCAACAGTCTGCGCCTTGATGGGCATGGACTGCATTGTGTACATGGGCGAAATCGACATTGCACGTCAGGCACCAAACGTTGCCCGTATGAAAATGCTGGGTGCCGAAGTCCGTCCCGCACTTTCTGGATCAAGAACCCTGAAAGATGCGACAAATGAAGCAATCCGCGACTGGATTAATAACCCCGTTGATACCCATTATATCATCGGATCTGCTATCGGCCCGCATCCTTATCCTGACATGGTAACTCGTTTCCAAAGCATCATTTCCCAAGAAATCAAATGGCAGTTAAAAGAAAAAGAAGGACGCGAAAACCCTGATTATGTAGTTGCATGTATAGGCGGCGGAAGCAACGCTGCCGGAACTTATTATCACTTTTTGCACGAGCCGGAAGTAGGAATCATTGCTGTCGAAGCTGCCGGAAAAGGCGTAAACAGCGGTCACAGTGCAGCAACCAGTAAACTAGGAAAAGTAGGCATTATTCACGGCTGCAAAACCCTGCTTATGCAGACTCCCGATGGTCAAATTACTGAACCGTACTCGATTTCTGCGGGACTTGATTACCCTGGAGTTGGACCTATGCATGCCCATTTGGCACAATCCGGCCGTGGGGAATTCTTTTCGGTAACCGATGACGAAGCTATGAATGCAGGTTTACAGCTCACCAAATTAGAAGGGATTATTCCTGCAATTGAAAGTGCGCATGCTTTTGCTATTTTTGATCAGAAAAAATTCAAACCAACTGATGTTGTTGTAATAAGTCTTTCAGGACGCGGCGACAAAGATTTGGACAACTATATTGACTATTTCAAATTGTAATAGTTTGGGCGTTCCCCAAGGGTCGGGCTATACGTTCCCGCTTCCCGATGAAAAATCGGGAGAGCTCCACTGCCATCCTTAACGCGCATTCGAGATAAATATAAAATTTAAGTTTATTAACATTTTCAAAATAGATTCTATGCAAAAATTATTCGCTTACGGTACTTTACAAGATGTTGATGTACAACAAGACCTTTTTGGCCGCATTCTTGAGGGAACGCCAGAAACATTGGTGGGTTATGAACTAAATGAAATTCAAATCGAAGAGGAATTTGGAATAGTACACTACCCTATTATTAAAGAAACCAACGACTCAAATGATACCATCAGCGGTACCTTATACGAAGTAACACAGAGTGAACTCCGTCAGACAGATCTGTATGAAGGCCTGCATTACAAACGTGTAGAAGTGCATTTGCAATCGAATCAAAATGCTTGGGCATATAGTGCTGCTGTTTAAATATACGATTTTCGATATTGGATAGACGAGGTTGGATATACGATATTGTATGTTCAGAATTAATGTTTTAAATTTTAAAGCATAAATATAATATCGTATTTCGAACATCGTAAATCTTAAATTGTAAAATATTGTAAATCGTATATTAAAATGAAAGAACTAATGTTAAAGAGAACAAAGAAATTTGCAATTGATTGCTGGATTCTCTGTTCTAAGTTACCAAAATCAAGAGAATATAATGCTTACGTAAATCAGCTTATTAGATGTTCTAGTTCTGTTGGTGCTAATTATAGAGCTTCACAAAGAGCTAAATCAACAGCAGACTTCATCAATAAATTAAAAATCGTTGAAGAAGAAGCCGATGAAAGTCTTTTTTTTCTTGAAATTCTTTTTGACATTACAGCTATAGAAAAAACACAAACAGAATTACAGCCAGAAATAGAATTACTAAAAAAAGAAGCTAACGAAATTGTTGCAATAATAGTTTCATCATTAAAAACAGCTCGAATAAATAATACAAAATAAAAGCAGATATTCGATATACGATTTACGATATATAAAATCGTAAATCAAACATCTAACATCGTATATCCAAAATCGTAAATCGTATATAAAAATGAACAGAATTAGTCAAAAATTACAAGAAGATAAAAAGATACTTTCCATCTATTTTTCAGCTGGATACCCAAACTTAAACGATTCAGTACAGATTATTCAAGATTTGGAAAAAAGCGGTATCGACATGATCGAAATCGGGCTGCCGTTTAGCGATCCTTTAGCCGACGGCCCAACCATTCAGGCGAGTTCTACAACTGCTTTACAAAACGGAATGACAACACAAATTCTGTTTAAACAATTAAAAGACATCCGCAAAAGCGTAAACATTCCACTGGTAATTATGGGGTATTTCAACCCGATGCTACAGTACGGAGTAGAGAATTTCTGTGCAAAATGTGCCGAAATAGGAATTGACGGCTTAATCATTCCGGACCTGCCGGTTGATGTATATGCTGATGAATATAAAGCTACTTTTGACAAATACGGTCTGCTGAATATATTCTTAATCACACCGCAGACTTCAGAAGAGCGTATCCGTTTTATTGACAGTGTATCTGATGGATTTATTTATATGGTAAGTTCAGCAAGTGTTACGGGTTCACAGTCTGGTTTTGGAAACACACAGGAAGCATACTTCAAACGCATTGGCGATATGAATTTGAAAAATCCTCAGATTGTTGGTTTTGGAATCAGCAATGCTGAAACTTTTAATCAGGCCACACAATATGCTAAAGGCGCGATTATCGGAAGTGCTTTTATCACGCATTTGAAAGAAAACGGAAGCAGAAAAATTGAAGAGTTTGTAAAAACGATTCGATAAAGCACATTACACTATTAAAAACGGCGTTTAAATTTTATTTAGACGCCGTTTTTTTGTTTCAATTTTTTTTGAATGATGGCAAAAAAGCAAAACGCTCCCTTTAGAACCCCGAAACGAAAATCCTTTTGTACTGTCTCGTCCTAAAAGACGAGAGGCACACAAGATTGCAATGAAAAGCGGGACGATGCTTACTGATAATGCCCCAATCATTCTGCTTCAAAAAATTAATAATTTAGTTCTGATTACAAACGAAAACTGCCTATATCCCTAAATTAAATTTTTCACCGCACAAATCTTTATTTGTGCAAATCACCTGTGTCAATTTCATAGATAAATAACTGACTGCAATAACAATACAAACTCCAACTATTGTTCTCAATAAAAGTAAAATCTAAAATTCGGAATTTATCTTAAAAAAGCACTGATTCCACACTTATAACCTTAATTCCCCTCTTTATGACTCAATACTTAGGGTTAATACTTTTTTTTTCTAAATCCATAAATCTATTTATCAACTTTGATTAGCAAAATAATATCAAATAAATTCATACAAGAATGCTGTTTCATTAGTTTCTAAAAAGATCTTAAAAACAAGCAAAAACCTCAAATACTAACTATGAAAAATTCAGTTAACTTCTTTCTAAACGGCAAACCGGTTACCATAGAAAACCCTTCGCCAGATTTACTTTTAATAGATTATCTGAGATCTCCTGAAGTGAGTCTTTCCGGTCCTAAAAAGCCATGCGGTCAGGGAGGCTGCGGCGGCTGTACTGTAATAGTGTCTGAGTGGGATGATAAAGAAAAAGCACCAAAGCATCTGGCTATAAACTCCTGCCTAAGACCTGTATGTGCGATAGGCGGGCTTTCTGTTACTACAATTGAAGGTACTGGAGCGGCGCGTAAACCTGATCCAAAATTTTTATTGCAAAAATCCAGCTCAACACGTGCAAATGTTCCTATTGATGAAGACGATTCTCCAGTATTGGATACTGCAATGAAAGAAGCAGGTCAAAAACTAATTGCTGTCCAGGAAAAAATCTCTCAGAGTCTTCACAATGGTGTCAATTCTGCAGAGATAAAAATTATAGACGAAGTTTCGGAATATCCTTCGGAACAATCACATTTAGGTATGAATCCGGTAGCATACCAATTAGCTTTAAACAACGGAAGCCAATGCGGGTACTGCAGCGTAGGATTTGTAATGAATATGTCTGAATTCATACATAATAAACCCGACGCAACTAAAAAAGAAATTGAAGATGCGTTTGACGGTAATTTATGCCGCTGTACTGGTTACCGCTCCATTCTTACCGGCATGAAAACCTTTGCTTCGGATTGGAGTGCCACTGACGAAAAAAACAGAATGCCCTGTAAACTGGATCCGGTTACTAAAGCCCAGCTTCCTGCTAATGTTGAGATTCCTTTTCCTAATGCAGCACAGCAGCCGGCAGCAGGAGTTTCTACAGACCGCTGGCTGACTCCAAAATCGCTGTCAGAACTTGCAGATATCTTCAAAAACAAGAAAAATGTAAGACTCGTACATGCTAACACCTCGTATGGAATTTATAAAAACGAGTATTTGGACACTACTTTATATGCTGATATCCGATTTATACCAGAACTGAATACCAGCCATGAATTAACAGACAACTATCTCAAAATAGCTGCCAGCACAACTTACAGTGAACTAATCGAAATTCTATCTAAAGGCATTGATAAGCTAAAACAGATTAATAGAAAAACAGCTATATCTGATATATCTATTTTAGAATCATTAGACTATATGACCCGCCGTACTGCTGGGCGTATTGTCCGTAATGCGGCAACAATCGGCGGTAACACAATGCTGGTGCTTAAGCACATTCCAATTCACACCGGAGAACCATTTCCGTCAGATCTCTTTACTGCTCTGTTTGCTGTAGAAACAAAAATCAGCTATTTGTTGTTGGATAAAAATGGCAGTTTCAAAGAACATACAAAAACTGCCGAAGCACTTGTTGAAGCAGTCATAAAAGATCCAAAATTAGCCGATGAAATTGTACTTGTTTCCTATACAATTCCTCTGAAAGACACAAATGATGTCGTGCTTGCCCAAAAAGTAGCACTCCGAGAAGTGAATGCTCATAGTATCGTGAATTCAGCTATTAATTTCAGTATTAATGACGACTTCTTGGTAAAATCAGCTGTTCTCGCATTTGGCGGAATTGCACCTTATCCTTGGAGAGCCGCTGAAACTGAAAAGGCAATGAAGGATAAAAAACTGAGCTTAGCAGATGCTGAAAAACTTTCAAAAATACTAGCGAAAGAAGTTACTGCAGAACTTGATGCTCAGAAAAAAAGAATGGAAGAAGTTCCAAATGAAGATTTTACTTTGGAATACCGCACACAATTAACAGTTTCCTTTTTCTACAAAGCCATCGTAAACGCCTTGGTTGTAAAAGGAGCTCCCGTACCTGAAAACCTGATTTCGGCTGCAGAAGTAAAATGGGGCAGCTGGCCGGTAAGTGAGGGAATCCAGACTTACAAAACACAAGACTATAAAGCTCCTGTTGCACAGCCATATATCAAAGTTACAGCAATGTACCAGACATCGGGACAGACCAATTACACTCATGAATTGGCAGTACCGCCGCTGACTTTAAACGGCGCATTTGTACAAAGCCAGAGTGCGCTGATGAATTACTCTTTTGTCAATCCAGACAAAAAAAATACAATTACAATACCCGAATTACGGGCAGTATTAAAAAATAAATTCCCAGCCTTTACTGATATTATTACAGCCGAAAATATAAAAAACGGTGGTAGAAATTATCAGGGAATGGGTAGTGACCAGCCTCTTTTTGCAGAACAGCTGGTTAGTTATGTCGGGCAGTCCATTGCTATGATTCTTGCTCCAAGCGAACAGGAAGCGATTAAGATTGCAGCTTTCGTATCTACAGAATGTGTTCAGTATTCAAAACCTGAAAGCCCTTGGACGGATCAATGGAGTGAGCCAATTATAGACTTATTTGACGCTATTAAAAAAGGAAGCATTTTCCCTGATGCACCGGTTTCAGCATCTTTCGCTTCCCATATTTGGAAGATAACCCGTCCCGGAAGCCAATTTGACTGGGCCACAAATGATGATTCCATCGCACCTAAAGTTCTTTTGCGTGATCAAAAAATAAATACTCAGGAAGTCACTGTTGACAGCGTGCCTTGTACTGTAGTGAGCTCTTCTCAGCTTTGTGGCGGGCAGGCGCATTTTTATATGGAACCGCAGGCCTGTATTGTAACGCCTATGGATGAACACCGTATGAAAGTACAGCCATCTGTGCAGAGTCCAGGAGGAATGCATGACACTGTTGCTTCAGCACTGGGAATGTATCACCATCAAATCGAAGTTGAAGTACCGCCAGTAGGTGGAGGATTTGGAGGAAAAACGGAACAGACCCGCTTTATTGCCGGACCAACAGCAGTTGCAGCAAAGGCAACTAAAAGACCTGTCCGCCTTGCAGTTCCCCGCGATGAAGATACTGCAATGATAGGAAAACGTCATGCCTATTATGGTGAATATCAGATTGCTGTCGATGCTGGTCTGCATAACGAAAATAATAAAGGAATTATTCAAGGATTCCAATTAAAAATGTGGGGAGACGGCGGTGCTTTCTATGACTGTTCTTTTATCGTATCCAACTGTATTCAGCTGCGGACTGATAATGCCTACAAAATCAAAAACTTCGAAAGCCAGATCGATGTGTGCCGAACCAATACTGCTCCAAGTACAGCAATGCGTGCCTTTGGCGATGTACAGGGCAAAAATATTGTCGAAAATGCCATTGATGACGCTGCTGTCTCATTGGGTATGAGACCGGAAGATCTGCGTGAAAAGAATCTTTATGACCGTGGTGATGTTACTCCATTCGGGCAGGCACTTACATATTGCTACATGAAACAGGTATGGGCATATGCCAAAAAGGTTTCCAATTTTGAAACTAAATATCAGGAAGTTCAAAAATTTAACAAGGAAAACAAATGGCATAAAAGAGGGATTTCAATGATACCTGTGAAATATGGCTCCGGCTACAATCTGCTTGCATTGGAGCAATCTGCTGCTATTGTCGTTATAAACCCAAGCGACGGAACTGTTGTCATCCATCAGGGAGGGGTCGAAATCGGACAAGGCTTAGTGACTCAGGCACAGCAGGTCGCTGCTTATGTTCTGGGAATACCGATGGAAATGATATTTATTGACAATGTTAATACGAGCGTTACTCCAAACCCAACAAGTACAGGAGGTTCTACCGGAACACCTTATTCCTGCGAAGCTGTAAAACAGACCTGCGAAGAAATGCGTGCCAGACTTATGGAATTTGGCTATCAAATGCTAAAAGAAAACGGTGAAGACTGGTGCAAAAGCAAAAACATTGACTTTTGGAACTATGGGGCGGGAGAAAATAAAGGCTGGGCCAAAAAAATCAAAATCAGTGAAGGAAATGAATTAATGATTTGGCAGCATCTTATCAACTTAGCAGCTTCACAAAGGGTAAACCTTATTGCTTCTTTTAATACTAAGATAAAAGGCGGTGAAGTTCAAATACCGGCCATGACATTCAAAACCGAAGCCGATCAGCCAAATATTCCGGGCGTAGACCGTGTTAAAGATGCCAAGCTTGGAGGCGGTGTTGATTCATTTGTAGGCTTCACTTACTCGGCAGCATGTTCCGTTACCGAAGTTGATATTCTTACTGGAGAAGTTAAAATTATCAGTTCTGACATTATCTATGACATGGGATGGAGCATGAATCCTGCCATCGATATAGGACAGGTAGAAGGAGCTTTTGTTCAGGGTATCGGATATCTTCTGACTGAAAAATTAGTATCAGAAACAGAAGGGGCAAATAAAGGAAGATTAAATTCAACCAACACATGGCGTTACAAGATTCCTGCTGTTACTACCATTCCATTAGAAATGAACACTTTCCTTTTTCCAAGAGATGAAGAGTCAGTGCAAAGCATTCCTGAAGATCCTAACCAGATATTCTCAGCAAAAGAAGTTGGTGAACCTCCTCTAGTGCTTGCCAACAGCGTTTTCTTTGCCATAAAAGATGCTATCCGCGCCTCAAGAAAAGACCGTAAACTATCCCCTCTTTTCCGATTAGATGCTCCTGCAACCGTCCAGGAAGTACGCAGAGCTTGTGAAATCACTGAAAAAGATCTTGGAGAATAACATAACATTATATAGAAACAAACATTAACATATTAACCAAATTACCTACCAATGAAACAATTAAAACCTCTTATTATCGCAAGTTCTATTTTTCTTACTTCGTGCCATAAAAAAGAAGAAACTCCGGTTATTGAAAAAAACACTGCTGCACTGACCGCACTAGAAAAACAGAACTATGAAGAAAATGGATTTCCTGATTTTGGCTATATGGTAAGCCCTCAGGAATACAGAGACAAGTATGCTGACCAGCCCATATTTCGTCTAAAAACAGACTTTCCAACAGAAATGCCTGAGGAAATGCCTAAATTTCTTGATATCGATTTCAAAAAAGAACCTTTAAAATATATTGAAGCGGTTCGTGATTATGGTTTTGAAGGAAATACAGAAGACTGGAATCCTTACGAAAATAAAATCCGCGACTGGTATCATATTCCTTGGCTGCATCCAAGTGTTGAAGGCGAAGGAGCTTATCCGCCAAACGGAGGTACTGAAGGTTTTCATGGTCTTATTAAGGAAGCACCTCTGGGACCTCTACAATTAGGACCAGGACTTAAAGGAATTGACGGCGATTATTCTGTATATGCCATTACTTTAATTAATGATAAGGCAGCATATGCAATGGGTAAAATGTGGAAAGACCCTCAGCATCCTAATCTTAAAGTATTGGATAAACGTTATGATAACGGCGGATTTCCAACAGGAACTGTTTTCGTAAAATTATTATTTACCGATGCTCCAAAAGGAACAGATTTCGTTGATTATCTTGTAAATCCATTGACATGGAAAGCGTATATCACTGAAAATTTCTGGAAATCAAGCAAAAGAGTCGTTTCTGATGTACACCTTTTACAAATGGATATTTCTGTTCGTGATCCAAGAGCAGACAGAAGCCCGAGCAATCCTGAAGGAACCGGCTGGGTATTTGGAACTTTCTGCTACAACGGAAAACTGAATAAGAAAAATAAACTGATGAATCTTGTACCAGTTGGACTGACTTGGGGTAATGATCCTCAAAACAAAATCAACAAAACATCACCATATCCGCCAATTAAAACAGAAGTTAACAAAGACCTTAAAGAAACGGTTATTTTCGAAGGTCCAAACCTTCCGCCACAGCACCTTGGATGGAACGGAAGATTAGACGGTCCAGCCGATTTAAATACAGTTTCCTGTATGTCATGCCATAATGCGGCGCAATACCCTGCGGTTACTTCACTTGTTCCGCCAAATGCAGCACCAGATGGCGGACAGGCTCCTCCAGTAGGCGGCGGCGGTCATGAGTGGATGAAATGGTTCCAAAATATTGACTGCGGTACTTCTATGAATCAAACAGTATATTCTACGGATTTCTCTTTTCAGGTAGCCATTGCTTTGGAAAATTTCTTCACTGCTAAAGAAGCTGCAGAAAAAGGAAGTTTTGCTTCCCAGTACAAAGCTGTTCAGGTTCCTATACGACGCGGTGATATAGCTCCTAACAAATAATTCACAACAGGCATTATTAATTCATAGTCAGATACCGGTTCAAGTCATCAAAGATTTGAATCGGTCTTACTATACACAGTACTATTAAAAACTTTAAAAAAATACTAAATGGCTAATACAATTTCTGCATTAGATGAAAGTGGCTGCCCTGTTGACTGGTGGTTCGCTTATAAAGTTCCAAAATTGGGTAAAACCGCAGACGAACCTACTGCTACAGGTTATGAATACATTTATTATGATCCTAATATAAAAAAAGTTGTTCAGTCTCCTAACCTGCTTACAGACGGAAAAGGAGCACTGGATCTTACACTAAAAGCGGTCTTCGATAACCCATCGCCAACTACCGGATGGATTCTTTACAATGACGAAATGCCTGCCGATGCCAATAGAACAGACAGCAGTACATTTGGTCATACCAAAGGTGTTCTTGCTTTTGATACTGATACAAAAACGGCTTTATGGCTGCTTCATTCCTGGCCAAAATACGCAGATGCCAAAGCGACATCAATGCCGACACCTGAATACGGTCAGACTTTTCTCTGTATTTCTTTAGATATTGAAACAGCTGGCAAAATTGCTGCTCAAATGGCAGACCATCAGGTGCCTCAGGTATATTTACCACAAATTCCTGAATCATTAGATAAAAATGATCCGCTGTATATCCTCAGTCAGCCCCTGAACCCGAATCCCGCAGGAGATTCAGATGTGTTGGCTTATCAATCCCGTGGAGGATTTGATTTCAAAGTTATCGCTAAGAATCAAAAATGGAACAAAGATTTCTGGAATGATTTAGTAGGGCCTGCACTTGGAACAGACATTGATGTCGAAACCTGGATCAGAGGCAAAATCCCTCCGACATTAGACAGTGACGGCATTCACAAAACTTTCGATGTAAAATATATTGACCTAAGTCCGCTTGGAGTGCCATGGAACTGGCCGGAAACACACGACCATGCCAAATGGGCTGTTAGTGTGGACTCTGACTGGGTTTGTGTGGGCGATATCAACCGCATGGTTTCTCAGGAAAAACGCGGAGGCGGTACTATTGCATTTCAGGATAATACACTATGGGCTGCTTTATCAAAAACAGATCTTATAGTAGCACCTCCAGGGCATTCAAGAGTGGATGCGCAGGACTTAATCAAAGCGACACAGTGAACCAGCACTATTACCAAAACTAACTTAAATCAATTCAGTAAGATGAGCCAATACCTGCAGCCAAACAAAGAGAAACTACAAAATACAATTAAGCATATTGTGGTGCTTATGCTGGAAAACCGGTCTTTCGACAACTTATTGGGCTGGCTGTACAGTGACAAAAAACCGCCTCATAACCAGCAGTTTGAAGGACTGACAAAAGATTTATGGAATCCACTTAATAATATAGATTCAGATGGTATTCCTTTCATTGAAAAAGTAATGGTCGAGAAAAACGGCCAGCCAAAAAAACGCAGAGGCGAACTTGTTCCAAATCCTGTAGATTTCACTCTTCCAAATCCTGATCCGGGAGAAGGTTTTAAAGATACCAATCATCAATTGTTTTTAAAATATGATGTAGCCCAGCAGTATGCACCGCCGGCTATTAATATGGGTTTTGTCCAAAATTATCAAAATGCCATGCTGTATGGGGCTTTCAGTTTTGGTGATGATCCGACTAATCCCCGCGATATAATGAAATGTTATACGCCCGAACAGACTCCAGTATTGAGCCAGCTGGCAAAAAGCTTTGCAGTCTGCGATCATTATCATTGCTCTGTTCCAAGCCAGACAATTCCTAATCGTAGTTTTGTACATGCTGCAACATCAACAGGACATGTCAATAACAATCCGACTGCTCAATGTGATGCCAAAACGATTTTTAATCAGATTCAGGACGCTATTGATGGAGGCAGACAAGATCTTAGCTGGGGAATTTTTGGCAACAATGATTTTGCTAACTCTAAAGATGCAGACGGTGAATTTGGAGACAATCATTTTTCGCTTACAAGGCTTATCATGACGCAATTGCATGATTCAAAATTCAATAACAATTTTGGAACACTGGCAGATTTTGAAGCAAAATGTAAAGAAGGTAATCTGCCGAGTTATTCTTTCCTGGAACCAAACTACGGCGGAGAAGGACAAAACGATCAGCATCCGCCAACTGATATTCGGGCAGGTGAAAAATTGATTGCCGATTTATACAATATGATAAAATCGTCGCCTGTTTTTGACAGCACACTATTTATTATTACGTATGATGAGCATGGCGGTACTTATGATCACGTCCCTCCTCCTACCGGAGCCAAAAATCCTTATGAAGATGGACGAGCTGGTCAGGATGGATTTCTTTTCAACCGCTTTGGTGTACGTGTGCCCTGTGTAGTTGTTAATCCTTACATCAAAAAAGGACTGATTGCAAGACCGGATGGGTATACACCTTTTGATCATTCGTCTATTATCAAAACTGTCCAAAATTGTTTTAACCTTGAAGGCTCACTTACCGAAAGAGACAAAGCAGCACCGGATTTTTCGTGTCTGCTGGAATTAGAAAATGCCCGCAAGGATGATATACCTGCAGTAAAACCATTAAAGTGGGATTTAAAAGCCGGGCAATTACATGTAAACGATCTGCACCATTTGATAGCAGGTATTCTGGAAGATATGACCGGTAATCCAAAGCCTTCATCTAGTGAGATTTTGGAATATATTCAGTTAAACTATAAAGCTCTTTTCGGGAATAATTAATAATTCCCGAAAAGTTTAAATCACAGCTCATGACGCACGAGTTTTTGAAAATAATAGAGTCTTACAAAAAAGCCAGCCAAAAGAATATACGAACAGTTCTGGCTACGATTGTTCATACAGAAGGTTCCTCTTATCGAAAAGAAGGCACCCAGATGCTGATTGATGAATATAAAAACATAACAGGAGCATTAAGCGGAGGCTGTGTCGAACAGGAAGTTATTCGGCAGTCCATCAGCGTGTTCTCTTCAAATTGCCCGAAAGTTTTTAAATACGACGGACGTTTTCGATTGGGCTGTGAAGGAAGCATTTATATTTTAATAGAAATGTTCCAGCCTGACAATGAACTATTAAGTCTAATTGAACAGGCTATCGAGCAAAGACAGTCTTTTTCGTTATCCTGCTCTTTTCTGGCTGAAGAAATAAGCCAGCCCAATTTTGGAACTTCTTTTGAGTTTAAAGACATAACGATTTATCATTCCAATTACGAGAAAGATTCCAATAATCTGGTTTTCAAACAGCAAATTCAGCCCCTAAACCGATTGTGTATTTTTGGAATAGAACACGATGCCGAAAAATTAAGCCAAATGGCATCGTTCTTAGGCTGGGAAGTCATCGTGATAGGTTCTGAATACAGTGCTGTAAATGGCAGTGATTTTCCATATGCAAAATCGGTCTTTACGATAAAACCGGAAGATCTCGATCCAAATCTATTCTGTGAAAACACCGCAGTTGTGGTGATGAGCCATAATTTCTCGAAAGATTTACGCTTTTTACTTAACATAATTTCTTCAAAAGTTCGGTACATTGGTCTTCTTGGTCCCGCACACCGCAGAGAAAAATTACTGAACGCCATTCTTGATACGGATATACTAATTGATGATACGGTATTTGACAAAATTCACGGACCTGCCGGCTTGGCTATTGGAAGCCAAACTCCGGAAGAAATAGCGCTATCTATAATGGCGGAAATTACAAGCATCTGGCGACCCCAAAAACAGACAAAATTTGCTTGTTTTTCAATTGAAAAAAGCCTTGCAGGAAAATGAAAAAATAATTCCAAATTTTAATATTTAAAATTTTTATGTTTTATAGAAATCAAGTGAAAAAGGTTTTATGCTTTAGAATAAAAAATAAATTGACAACCACAAAAAGCTAACAAATCATCAAAACCTCTTTTTATAATTTGTAAGTTTTTTTTTACTACATTTGAAAACAATACGACAAAACAAAATATGCGCATAACATACCATTTTAATATAAAACTAGTTTTTATTATGCGTCTATAAATTAGTTACAGGATATCGCTTTGAAAATCAAAATTCAACAGAAAATATTTAACTTCTAAAAGTTAGATTTTTAATTATTAAGGAATATAATTGGAACTGAAAATTGAAAATGAAATAATTTTTATGAAAGAATTTAATCCAGATGAATTTCCTAGAAACTTAAATGAAGAGGAAATTGAAATATTATCCCAACTAGTTATTAAAAATCCAATATCAGATTTATGGAAACAAATTGCTAGTAAACTAACTTCTGAACAGAAAATAAGAATCAATAAAAAAATTGATGCCAAAAAATATTCCGAATCAGAAAAATTACCATCATTTAATAAAAAAGCAATGGAAGATGAAGAATGGAAAAAGTTAGTAAAACAAAAAGAAGATGAAAAATTTTATGGAAATATGGGAGAACCTCAAAATGCATTTGAGTTCAAAAGTAGATATGGAGAATGGCCAAAAGGATTTGACGAAAACTGAAAATTAAGCTAAACTGAATCTAAAAGTTTTGTGTATAAGTAGAAGTGCAGAAATATGTGGAAGCGGAAAACATTGCGTGTATTGCGACATCCTGTAACAGCCGTTACACGAGATTTGGGCATTTGGCTGAATTTAATGATGGTTTTGTACTTGGGAAATTTGTGCATATCCGAAAAAACTCGCATCTTTAATCCCAAACCTCGTGTAGCGCCAGGACGTTGGTGGCAAGTTGTGCCGAAATTACGCAGATAATTCCGATTTGAAAACAAACATTTGTTTCCGCCGAAAGTTTACAAAGCAGAAGCGTGAAAATTGGATTCACCAACAAAAACATGAAAAGTTGAAACTTGGAATGTTGAAACTTGAAAAGCAAAAGTTTTAAAATTGGGTTTTGCCAACAGAAACCTGAAAAGCAGAAGCGTGAAAAATGGAATTTGCCAACAGAAACTTAAAAAGCAAACTCAAGCGACTACGAACAAGCGAAACAAACCTAAAATTGGAACTCTCCTACTCTAACGTAAAAAATGAAAAACTGTGAAAGCTGGAATCGCTCAATTGAAACGTAAAAAATTTGCGGTTTAATGGTAATTTCGACAGAACAACCAGCCACCAACACACGCTACAAGCGATTTGGGCAATGGGCTTGATTTGAAAATGGTTTTATATTTGGAAGTTTTGGCTAATCAGAAAAATAACGCTAATTTAGTCCCAAACCGCGTGTAGCGCGGGAACGTTGGTGGCAAGTTGTGCCGAAATTACGCAGATAATTCCGATTTGAAAACAAACATTTGTTTCCGCCGAAAGTTTACAAAGCAGAAGCGTGAAAATTGGATTCACCAACAAAAACATGAAAAGTTGAAACTTGGAATGTTGAAACTTGAAAAGCAAAAGTTTTAAAATTGGGTTTTGCCAACAGAAACCTGAAAAGCAGAAGCGTGAAAAATGGAATTTGCCAACAGAAACTTAAAAAGCAAACTCAAGCGACTACGAACAAGCGAAACAAACCTAAAATTGGAACTCTCCTACTCTAACGTAAAAAATGAAAAACTGTGAAAGCTGGAATCGCTCAATTGAAACGTAAAAAATTTGCGGTTTAATGGTAATTTCGACAGAACAACCAGCCACCAACACACGCTACAAGCGATTTGGGCAATGGGCTTGATTTGAAAATGGTTTTATATTTGGAAGTTTTGGCTAATCAGAAAAATAACGCTAATTTAGTCCCAAACCGCGTGTAGCGCGGGAACGTTGGTGGCAAGACTACCGCAGAATCGGAAACCTAACCAAATAATAAAACCTAACCAAAATTAAATGAAAATAATATCTATCATAATCTGCGTATTACTTTTGGCAATTGCAGTTTTTGCACTTTATAGATTCATAACAGTAAAACGTCAAAACAGTAAACTAAATAAAGAACGCTTTGAAAGGATTAAAGTGCTTTATGAAAAACTTGAAAGTGGAGAAGAAATATCAAAACAAACTGTTAAACCCTACGCTGAAAACTTACTTACGAGAGAAACTACATTTAAACTTTTAGAAGAGCATAATAAAGTAAATCTATTTCCTGAAGAATATTTAACACTCATAAAAGGAGCTGAAAGTAGTTTGGCAAATTGGTTAGAATTTCCAACCGAACTTGATGCTTGTCCTGATGAAATTGAACATATTAAAAGAGTTACTTTTGATTTTGATGGAGAAAATAATTTAGTCCATTATGAAGTATTTAAGTACAATGTAAATGAACCACATTGGGCTTCAAAAGACGGATGGTGTTTAGGAGTTGTTGGACCATATTTTGACGATAGTAAACCTTATGATTTTGCACACTCAACATTTAGTCGAGTTGACAGCAAATTTGAAAAAATAAGCGCAGAAGAAGAAGCAAAATGGGTTCACGAAAATATTTCAATGCGAAGGCGATAAAAAGTCCAGCCACCAACACTTGCTACAATAGATTTGGGCAATTGGCTTAATTTGAAAATGGTTTTGTATTTGGGAAGTTTAGGCAAATCCGAAAATAAGGCTTAATTTAATCCCAAACCTCTTGTAGCAAGGGAACGTTGTGCGACATACCAAAAGAACAACAGACATAAAAAAGTATTAACTAAATTATATATATATATGAGAAGCTTATTATTAATATTATTATTATTTTCGAGTTTAAATAAAGATTTTCCAGTAATTAGAAATGAAGTTAAAGATAACCATGTAAACTTCATTTATCAATCAGAAATTCATAAAAAAAATGGAATTTATGAAGTTACTAATACGCTGATTAATAAATCGAAAGAAGAACTTTCTATTAAATGGGATGCAGCAAAAATGATATATGGAAACAAAAACCCGCTTGGAACAGAAATTCTCAAAAAAACAAGAAGAATTTTTTCTCCATACAGACATCCAAATACTCCCATATTTTATGATGCTAGTTATAGTAGACAAGCACAAGCAGAGTGTTACATAGATGAAGCAACTGATCAAAAACTTATTTCTTTGACAGATAAGCTAAATACAAATATTTTATTCTTAAATGATGATGAAAAAAAATTAGAAATCAATCTTACTTCACAACTATATACAAAATTTAATAAATCAACATTAGAAATAGAAATGTCTGAAAATGTAGGATTTATTATGAATCGAATTGATGCTGAAAACCTAAATATTGGTAAAACTGATTGGAAACAAACAAAATTAGAAAATTTAGAAATTAAAAAAGATAAAAACTTATTTAATAAATTACATAAATATTTAAATAGTCCAAATGAAAATGATTTAGTCTATATAAAGAACACCAATAAATCAATATCAAATTTAAATTTTTCATTTAATGGAAATAATTTTAAAATCAAAAATATTCCATTTATAGCAATGATATCAAATTCAGAGGAATATATTGGCTTTACAACTAAATGCTATGTTGCAAATTAAAAAATTATGAAGAATCAATTTATTCTAGGTTTAATAAATACAATGGTCACATATATTGCGACTTCAAAGTTTTTAACTTCTTTCTTACCTTCTGATTATGAAAAGGAAATCCTTATTTCTGTTGTATTAGGTTCAATAGTTGGAACAATATTAACGGTGGTAAAAAAAGAAAACATAAAATTGTCATCAATCCTTTATTTAAGTCTTTTTGCTGTTTTATTAATTGGAATATATTCCTCAATACTAAACAGACCAAGTATAAATACAATTTGGGCAATAATCGAATCATTAATTGCATTTGGAATAGCTACAATTTTTACTCATATACTTTCATTTTTTGAAATCAAGATAGCTAAAAATCTTGATAAGTAATGAGGCTCGATCGCACAACAGCCGTTTCTCGAAATTGCGAATTTTGTGGTAAGTTCACGTTCACGTTTCGCAAGAATTTTCTACTTTATTAGAAAATACGCAGTTACGATGCTCGCAACTGACGAGAAGTGGCGAAACGTTATGCACAATTTAAAAAAAAACGAAACTAAATATGAAATTATTAAAATTTGAAGCAAATGGAGTTCATAAATATCTAAATTATGATTTCCTTTTAAATGAAAGATTAACTTTTTTAATCGGTATAAATGGCTCAGGAAAAACTTCCGTTTTAAAACTTATTCTTGGCTTAGTATCTCCTTCTTACAATTATTTAAATTCCATTGAACATACTTTTGCGAAAATTGATTGTGAATTAAATGGAAAGCTATTAACTATAAAATCATCTAAAATAGATGAAAGTAAACTTCAAATATCTTTGCAATTTGACAATGAAGAAGAAATAAATGATATAATTCATAGAACTGAGAAAACTGACGATATGGATAGTGAAGATTATCACAAGTTAAATAGTCTACATCTTCAAAATTTCGAAACTCTTGAAGTAATAAAAAAAATTAAAGACCTCTCTACTCCTTTTTTTCTTGGTTTAGATAGAAGAATTTATGAAGGCCAACAAATCGACAAAATAAGATCAAGTTATTACACTAGGAGTAGATATGGTAAATTTCCGTTAAATGATCATTTAAACAGAAGTTTAATTGAAATACAAGAAGTTATATATGATTATTTCAGATTAATTGCATCCGAACAACCTAGAATTAATGAAGAATTTAAGAATAATGTATTACTACAATCTTTTGAATTTATTGAATCGAGAGAGTTTAATATATTAAAAGATACTAGAGAACTTGCCGAAAAAAGAGAAAATGCATTTGAGACATTTAAGAATTTAAAAGTTGATGGTATTTCAGAAAGTTTAAATAAATTCTTTGACCAACTTAATGACACCTTAAGAGAATTCAATGAAGTTCAAAAAAGAAGAAAAGCAAATAATAATGATTTAAAGCCACAAGATATCGATGTAATTCAAAAGTGGTTTAATAACCAACCGCAATTAAAAAAAATCGATAATTTAATAAGTTTTAATAAAACATATCAAGATGAAATTCAAAAATTATACGAGCCAATTGAAAAAACGAGAACTATAATTAATGAGTTTTTAAATGAGAGTAGAAAAGAATTATTAATTAATACAAAAGGAGAATTAAAAATAAAATTAAAAAATAATGATACTGTAAATCTATACGAACTATCTTCAGGTGAAAAACAAATCATAACAATGCTTGGACATCTAATATATTTTGTTGAAAAATCAAAAGATGAACCAGGTATTTTTATTATTGATGAACCCGAAGTTTCTTTACATCTTGCGTGGCAAGAAATCTTTGTAAAATCAATAATGGATGCGAGTCCTAATACTCAATTTATAATTGCAACACATTCCCCTGCAATAATAAATGAACATTCAGAAGAAATTTGTAATGATTTAGCTAAAATGAATTTATAATTATGATTAAATACGGATTCAAAACATTAACATCATTATCGAAGTTTTTCTCTTATAGAAATGACATTGATATTTACACAGAAGATAAAGATGCTGATAAAGAATTTTACAAAACTTTATTTAATAACCTATTTGGGGATGAATTAATAATTAATGATGTTACACCATTAGGCTGTAAAGTTAATGTACTTAATGCTTTTGATAATCAAAACAAGACAGATGGAAGGAGAAAATACTTTATTGTAGATGGTGATTTAGAATTGATAAATGACAGTAATAGGAAAAACGAAAAAAATTTAATTGTTTTAGATTCTTATTGCATTGAAAATTATTTAATTAATGAACAAGGTATAATAGATTTTTTATATTTTTCTAATGGTGTAGAAAGTAAAGAACAACAGAAAAACAAACTAAACTTCAATAAATGGCTTGGCTATAATACAACTGTTCTTATAGAATTATTTATAAATTTCGCTATTTTACGAAAGTATGGTGGAGGTCCCAAACTTAAAAAAGCAAAAGATTTTTTAACATCTAGCAATAAACAAACCATATTAGACAAACAAAAAATTAAAGACTATTCGATAGAAATAAAAAACTCAATAATAGAACATTTAGAAAATTCACATTATTCAAATTCTGATGCGAATGAATTATACGAAATTGAATTTAAAGAATTGAATTTAAAATGGAAATATAATAGCGATACTTTTTTAAAAATAGTCTCTGCTAAAAACTATACTTTACCAATGTTGCAATTTAGAATTAACCATTGTATAAATAGTGGTAGTAAAGCATTATTTCCAAAAAGTTCTTTAAAATTATTTTTAGCATCTAATTCAGATTTAAGTAAACTAAATTTTTTAAAAGAACGAATAAAATAAACTGTGCATAATCGAGTAGACGGCTCCGCCCCAAACGGAACGGAGTGCGCCTCTCACACCACCGAGCGTACGGATCACGTACTCGGCGGTTCGCAAATCATCATCCAAAAGCTCTTTACACCTTTTGGGCTATCCATAATTTACTTTAAGATTAGGCTAAGTAAACTTTCCTAATCGAATTTCTTGGAGATTTGCGTTCAGTCCTTCCTTGTTTGTGAGTCCTGTGCGGTATCTATTCGCAACTCGTTGCCCCAAGTACTATGACCTCTGCTGACTTCTCTTTCTAATGTTCCCGACATTTAAGAGATCTCCCCTGGTAAGAGCCTTTTCCTTCATCCAATTCCTGCGCCATCTACAAATCAACGATTTTGGTAATCTTCGGACGTTGCGTTGGTGTGGACGCTTATCCTCGCTGACTTGCCTCCTATGACGTTTCTGTTCGTCAGTACCGGATTTTGCCGTTTCGCTTCCTTCACTGCATACCTCACGGTAAACCAGCTTGCGACGTACTAATGGTTCGGGGTTTCAATCCGCCCATAAGGGACTTGCACCCTCTGGAAAAATAACACGCTGTAAATTTGTTTTCTAATTGGAAATTTGTATTTTTCAATTTTTATCAAAGCTTACAGCGTGTGTCCTGCTCATGCAGGGCACACACAAGGGTTTGGCGAAAGTGGGGCATTCGTGCTAAATTGAACATTTGTGCTTCTAAACCCCACCTTCGCCAAGCCCCAAACCGTTACTGGCTAGTTATGCCAAAAATACGCAGAGGAGAATAATTACCTAAAAAGCATTATGAAAAAAGTCACTTTTAAAAATATTACTTGGATGATTTTAATCGCTTTTATTCTTTTTGAGTTTTATAGCTATGCTAATGAATATTTTTTCCGCAATTATTAATTGAATTAACAAGATTAGAAATTCAACAAAAACTTAGCAGACAAATTGGGAGAAGTCAAGGAATTGAATTACTCGTAATGGTTAGAAAAAATATTGTTAATGATAAATATTTAGAGGCTTTAGATTATTTAATTAAAGAGTTTCCGAAATCTGAAAAAGTAATATTTAATACTGAATTTAAAAAAATTACTTCAACAATACTAAATTGGAAATAAAAACAACAGTGCCTAACAGCCGTTTGGCAAGATTGCGAATTTTGTGGTAAATTCACGTTTGCGTTCCGCAAGAAATTTTATCTTTAACAGAAAACAATCGATTCCAAACTTCGCAACCAAGCGACCAAACGTCAGCAGTAATACCTTACAACCATATACAAGATGAATGAAAATTCTAAATTAAGCGAATATGTTAAACTCTTCGAGATTCTTTCAATAGTTGGGGCTGCTACTTGGACTATTTTCATGTATAAATCTTACGAAGAAAGAACAAATGAACTTAATTTGAAGCAACAAGAATTATTGTACAAACAAGCAAAACTTACTAGTGAAGCAGATGTTTCTACCAAAAAAACCAATGCTGAATTATTAAAACTTAATTACAATATCCAAAAGTCCACAGCAAGTTTTGAAATAGAAAAAGTCAAACTACTTAACAAACAATCAGAGTTAGAAAACAATTTAAAAACAGCAGAACTAGGATTTTTGAACCAAAAAACTATTTCTTCTAAAGTTAGTGATTCAATAATTAAATTAAATACTGCTCCAAAGAATTGGATTGACTTTTATGCTTTTCTAGAACTTAAATTAAAAAACACATCAAAAAATACAATTAATATTTATCAAGTAGATGTAATAACATATTTAGGAAAATTGATAACAGAGCCGGAATATGAGCATTCAATATTAATGAATAATCCTCATAGAAAAGGAGCAATTGAATGGCATTTTGACAATGGTCGCCAATATTATTCAATAGAAGAATGTCAAAAACTAGAAAAACAAGGAATCAATTGTTCATCATTAATTGGTGGATTCGCATTTGGAAGGTTACAAAGTGGTGAAAGTAGTTCGGCCAATGCAACAACTTAAATTAAGAACAATGAATATGGGCTGGATATATACAGAGATTACTGTACACATCGATGAAGGTGATAAAAAATGGCAATGGATGTACAGTAAATATTCAACATTGGAGAAATAGGAACTACTGCTAACAGCGGTTTCAAGAAATGGCGAAAAATGTGGTAAATTCACATTTTTCTTTCGCAAGAAATTATATCTTAACGGAAAATGCGCAGTTCAGAAGTTCGCCACTTCTTGTAGCCGCGAAACGTTAGTGGCAACCGTAAAAAAATCGTTACAAACCAATTAATGGAAGAAATTAGAATTGCTAAACTATATGATAACTCTACTGAGCAAGTCAAAATTGAATTTTTAGATACAATTTCTGTCAAGGAATTTGAATTGATAAAATCTTCAATACAAGAAATCGAAGAACTTCATAGTGTTAGACGACTTTTAAAATTTGTAGTTATAAATGACGCTGAATTAATTGACTTTCTAAATTCGTCATTACATGATTTAACAAATAAATCAATTATTTGGACAGGTGTAAAACGTGAAGATTGTGATAATGTTTTTTTAAATATTAATCGCTTATTTTTAAATTATTTAAGTGCAATTAGAACTTTTCTAGATCATTCAGAAACATTTTTAAATAGAAAATTTGGTGAAAATTCTAATCAATTTCTGGAGTTTAAAAAAATTCTTTCCTTCTTTTATGATAATAGTTTTTCTTATAGATTTTTCTATCGATTAAGAAATTATGCACAACATGTTGGCTTACCAATTGATAATTTACAGTTTAGCACCGAATATGATAGAGAGAAAAATACTATTCATGGAAATTTGAAAGTAAGATTTGATAGAGACAAATTATTATCAAGTTATCAAAAATGGTCAACTGTAAAAAATGATTTAGAAATGTTAGATAGTAAATTTGATGTTTCACCATTAATATTTGAGATGACACAAAATATTACGGATATTGAAAGGAATATAGAATTAATACATAAAAATGAATTAACTAAAGCTGCAAATTATATTTTATCACTGACACAACATTTGAGAAATGACAATGGGAAAATTTTCGTTGCTAGTAATTTCATTGAAAATGAAAAAGAAGAATTAGCAAATTATAGTACAACAGAAATTCCGTTTGACACTATCGATTTTATAATACAAGAATTGAATTAAAAAACGGTAGCCACTAACAGCTAGAGTTTCGTTGCGTGCGTAGCACGAACAATGAAACTTGTGTTGAACGGAACCGCTGTGATTCCGCAACTATGGAGTTATCGTAAAAGAGATTTGTAATTTTTTAAGAGGTCAATGCGCCTCTTTTTTTGGGGATGGTTTCGCTTGGTTTTTTTTCTTGTTTTCCGTCACTTTTGAGCATAACTTCCATTACCCGTAAAATCAGACCATTTAGACATATTAAACAGTCTGATTTAAATAAAGAAATAGTCAAAACTGCATAGATTTTTAACAAACTTTTCAGTTATCAATTCTTTGACTATCTAATCTAATTGAATTTTAAATTCTTCCATTATTTTGTAGATTTTGTTAGTAGTTTTCCTTTTCATATTAAGCCAAACAAGTTCTGCTGGATTGAGTTCTGGAGAATATGGTGGAAGAAAAATAAGTATTATGTTTTCTGGAATGATTAACGCTTTTCCTTTGTGAAAAGCACCATTATCTAAAATGACTACTTTTAATTCTTCGGGTTTCTTTTAATATTAACTGGCTCGTTTAGCCCTTTCCCAATTTACGGATTGTGATTTTTTTATATACCTGAAAAATCCTAAGATTACACATAAATTCATAATGAAAAAATAATAAGGAACAAACAGAATTTTAATCCTTGTCTCTCTATTTTCTAAAAACCAGCCTAACAGCGCAGCTGCATAGAAAAAAAGTTGCATCCAAAATAATATAGAATAAAATCCAAAGAACATAATTCCTTCATTAAACGCTAGAATAGATAAAACGGGAATTAATAAAATAAGACATAAAGGGGTAAGACTCCAACGCAAAACGCGATGAGAAATGTACTGAAATGAAAGTGTTCCATATTTAAAAATATTCAATAAGGAACGTAATCTTACAATAGACTGAATACCGCCGGCAGAGATTCTGATTTTACGTTTAAATTCTTCTTTTACACTCGCTGAAGCTGTTTCAACAGCATACGCTTCTGGATCATATTGAATGGTATATCCTTCTTGAGCGACTCTTAATGATATAATAAAGTCGTCAAGCAGCGTATCTTTTTCAACATGCCGATACAGTTCTGTTCTAATAGCGAAAAGTTCTCCGGCAGCTCCAACAACAGAATATAATTCCGCATCCCATTTTTTTAATGCCGATTCATATTTCCAGTAGATTCCCTCCCCTGCTCCCGAAGCCACATCACTTTCTTTATCAACAATTCGTTTTTCTCCCGAAACACAGCCAACAGCAGGATTACTGAATAGATTAACAATGCGTCTGATTGATTCTTTGCCCAGATTGGTATTGGCATCACTAAATATTACAATTGGTGTTTTTACAAATTCCATACCGCGGTTCATTGCCCCGATTTTTCCATTTCTTTCGTCTAAATGATAAACCGTTGTATTAGCGTACCCAGTCAATAAGTCTGGGGTTCCGTCATCAGAACCATCTGTAACCCAAATAATGTTTAATTTTTCTTTCGGGTATTCAAGTTCTAAGGTGTTTTTCATTTTTGCATCCACATAATCATTTTCATTATAAGCAGCTATGAACAATGTAACTTCGGGTTCATAATTGGGATTACTATTTACCTTATTTCCAAGTTTAAAAAAACGCCTTATTTTTATAATTATGAATAATAAAATCCCATATCCAACATAGGTATAAACAATAATGAACAATAGAAACCAGAATATAATTTTTAGTGCTGACATAGCTTTTAATTTAAGATGGATATTTATGTTTAATAATTTTTTCGAGAACATCTCCAAATTCCCCCACTCTGCCTTCCCAGGAATTAAGTCTGGCAAAATCAATTCTCTCTTTAATTAATACGTAATTATCATTTTCTAACTCATATTCAATATATGATTTGAAAAGTTTCTTGTTTTCTGCGGATTTAACCATGGATTTAAAATCGGTTAAATTGGCGAAAGCTGTCATAACCACAGGAACACCAACGGCCAAATATTCATTAATTTTTAATGGATATATATTTTTATTAACCTCGTCCATTTTATAGGGTATGATTCCTAAATCATATTTCGATAATAATTGAGGAACTTCGTGTGCTTTTACCGATTTAAAAAAAGCAACATTATCATATTTTGATAACCTTTCTTTTATATTATGGTTGAGCAAATAGCCTGTAAATTCAAATAGAACCTGAGGTAATTCCTGAATTGCAAATTCCATACTATCGATATCAAACCTAAAATCCAAGGTTCCTATGTAGCCAGCTTTTTTTTGAGAAGAAGGGCTTGAAACAGATTTTTTGGCGTGAGGCTCAAATAACTTAAAGTCAACACCATTTTTAACCACATAGCTTTGCGGATTTAATTGCTGCTTTTCAGAATTTAAATAATCCGATGTTGTTATAATGCCATCAACCTGCCTGCAAAATTGCTGCTCAATAGTATAAATTCTTGATTTATGCCTTTGTGTATCCATCCCGTCATAACAGTAATACACATTTAGATATTCGTGTAATTTGCCAATCATGGGCAGGCCATACATTGGGTTGTATGCTGTGATTATAATTGGATTATCTAACTTTAATTTCTTTATGGTTTTTCGAAGCTGTGTTTTATAAATAAATGCATTGATGCTAAAAAACTTTTGAAAAATTGATTCGTTTTTAATAAAATCTACCGGCAAAACCGGAGGCATAACCAAATGCTTAACAACTGCATTACTATCTGTTTTTTCTTCTATGATTCTTCTTTTAAAACCCAGCATTCTGGATACTTGTGCTCTTTGTTTTCCCAATAAAGACATTATAACATCTTTGACAGTAAATGGATATTCAACAAAAACTATGGTGTTTTTTTCTGCTAAAAGTGATAACAATTGCACCGTAGATTTAGTAAATTCACCATGCCAGGTAGTTTGAGAAATGCAGATAATATTTTTGCCTTCAATCATAATCTATTGTTTTTTTGAATATTCTAAATAAATTAATTTATAAAGCTTTAAATACTCTTTTGCCATATTTCTCCAAGAAAATTGTTTACTACGCTCCAAACCTTTATCGCAAAGAGATTTTCTGTACACTTCGTTATTTACTATTTCAATAATTCCCTGAGTAATTTCTTCGGGATTAAATGGATTTATAATATGGGCCGCATCTTCTGCAATTTCAGGCATCGATGATGTATTTGATGTAATAACAGGCACGTTACAAGACATGGCTTCCAGCATCGGAATCCCGAAACTTTCGCGAAGTGACGGATATAAAAAAATGTCGCATTGGGAATAAATAGCAGGTAAATCGGTATTAATTACATAACCTGTCAAAACAATATGATTGATAAGATTGGTGTCATCAATTTCGACCAAGAGGATATTGAGTTCGGTTTTATCATAATCGAGCATAACCAGTTTATAATCAGTCTTTGTCAGTTTTAAAAAATCAGAAAAAGCTTTAAGGGTTCCTTTTGTGTTTTTTTTGGGGTCTGTATTACCAAGGAAAAAGAAATACTTATCAGGTAAATTGTATTTTTCTTTAACACGTTTCAGTTCTTCTTTATTGGTAACGGGTTTAAAATGTTCACTTACACCATTATAAATAGCCTCGAGTTTTTTATCACCTTTAATTCCAAAGAATTCACCGATTCTGTTTTTTTCAAAATGGGATACTGTAATCACTTTTTTACTCCTTTTTACAACACACGGTACTACGAGTTTTCTATATATATTTCCAAATTTTTGGTAGGTACTTGCACTGCTTTTGAGTATTTTTAAATAACCGCTTTCCATGTAAATAATGTCATGAAGAATTGTTATTAAAGGAATAGAAGTAAAAAAAGGTGCGGTATTGCTGGTGCAGTGTAATATATCGCAGCCATATTTTTTGGCTGCTTTTGGCAATGCTATTTGTTCCCATGCTGGGTATGGTCCCCCATTTAATTCAATAATCTTAAAGTTTGAAGTTTCTTTAAGAACGGAACTGTCTTGATCTGGTTTTACAAATATAAAATATTCATTTTCGTGGTCTAGATCCTGGAGATTCTTTATTAGTTCTAAAGCTACCATGTCCATACCATGTTTTTTTTTACGAAAAAGCCGCTGTCCTTCTATACCTATTTTCATGATGCTCTTTTTTAGATTAATTGCTTCTGCATCTTGATAAAAATCAGAAGTAATTATTATGATTTTATTTTCCCATCTCTTAATTAGTGTGTTTTCCAGTATAATTTCAAGTTTGTTTATTTGAACTTGAAGTATGCTTTGTATGTATGAATGTTTTATTGGCTCCTTTAATTTTTAACAGAGACAGCAGCATCATAAACATACCTTTTGGCAGACTAGCCAAAGCATTCAAAGTATTAATAGTATAGAAATATTTTGGAACTGAAAAAACAAAAGACATTATGCAGGCTGTTACTAAGATAATCCAATAATTAGAGTAAGGATTTTGGTTATCTAAAAAATAATTGATTACTAAAAAGCCAATAGTACACAGCATCACAGCTCCTAACAGTAATATTCTGGGTGGCTGAATAAATTGAATTGCCTTATCAAAATAATCAATATTACCATTCAATAGTAAATGTTTGCAGGCACTTAGAATATCTTTCCTGAAGTAATGTAATTGTGCAGAAAGCCAGCGACGTCGCTGATTGCCAAATACTTCAGCTTTTTGTATTTTTTCGTCAAAAACTACAGCATCATTGAGATAAACAATTTTGTGACCTTCTTTAAGCATTTTGAGTTCTATTTCCTTATCAAATCCGCCAACAGCAGTAACTGTTGCCATAAGTGTTTTAAAATAATTGTACTTAAAAGCCATTCCGGAACCTATTATGGCAGATGAAAGCCCCAAAACCCTGTGTCCTTTCCGAAAAATGTTATTGTTTATTTCTTCGCTAATGGCATCAAGAACAGCCCAGGAGTTATTCGTGTTTTTTGCTGTACGATGACCTTGAACCGCAGTAAAACCATATTCAAAAGCAGCATTTATTTTTTTTAGAAAATCATTATTCATCACATTATCCGCATCAAGAACAACTGCAATATCATAATTATTTTCTAAGGCATCCATCGCTTTATTTAAAGCCTTAGATTTTGTACTCTTTTCAAAACTTACTTCAATAACTATAATGGGTAAGGTCTTTAATGCTGCTATTGTTTCCTTTTGAAAAGAATCGGCAATAATTACGATATCATAAAGTTCTTGTGGATAATCTTGCAGCAATGCCGCATCTGCAACTTCAATAATTACCTCATCTTCTTTATACCCCGGAATAAGAACCGCTATTTTTTTTATATTTCCGTTATCTGAATATTTTTTCTGTTTATAAAATAAACTTGCTGCGGCAAATATTAAAATATATAAAGTTGCTAAACCCAGAAAGCTTAATAAAACAATTTGTATGATGTTAAATACTAGCATAATAAATTTTATAATTAAAACCGTTAGGACTCAAGATTAAATAGCTCATCTTATTTAAACTTTCTCAGTTTATCCCTAAGTTTTAAAGCGTATTTTCTAAGGAAAGGCAGATGCTTGCCACTTTTAAGGTTATACATAAAAGATTCCGATTCAAATATCATTTCGAAATTCTCTGTACATAAAACCGGTTTTTTTGTTAATCTGTTTATCTCTACTGCCTGATGGTATTCACTTTCTATAAACAGCACATAAGGCTTGGACAGATAAGCTTTAGCCTTGTGATCGCCATGATTATTAGCGCGCTGTCTTGCCTCCATATTGGGTAAATCGAGCATAACCAGTTCATTATATTTGATATTGTTAGCTGCTAACCAGGTTTCTGTTTCTTTGCGGTATTTTTCTAAACGAGATGTTACAATTGTTCCAATTTTGCTCCCTGGAATGAACAATGGCGGAGCATTTAAAATAAAATCGGTATATTTTTCTCCATCATCATTTTGCTCTGGCAAAGGGTCAGCACATAAAACACCATCAATGTCAAAACACGCTTTTTCTAAAGTTGTATGATTGAGAATATTCCATTGAAAATACCTTGGCAAGGGTACAATTTCAAAAAAATAATCCACCATTTTTTCTTTACCCGGAATTACATAAACTGCACAATATTTTATATTGAATTTATCATCAAGATGTTTTAAACTTTCTTTAACCTCGACCATCGCAGCTCCCGAAGCAATACTGTCGTCAACCACAAGGATATTTTTAAATTCTGAGATATCAAAAAACTGGCTTCTGGCACCTGCTTTATAAATATGTCCATTCAAAAACGAATGAATATCGGTATAGGGCTTATTGAGATATAATGCTAATAAATTTGCAGGAAGCATACCACTCCTAGGAACACCAACTATCAAATCTAAATCACGCGGTATTATACTTAATCTTTTAAGTATAATATTATTCAAATCTTTTACATTTCTGTAATACATAGTGCTAAGTTTAAGGATTACTGGTTGTATTCTGTTTTTCTAAATTGTTTTTGAATGCTTAACTGTTTATTGCTTAAGCAATTCAGCTTGGTTTTCTTCAATCTCCTTTTCATAAACATCGGAATTTAAAATAATTGCCATTGTTGCATAGATTAATAAAGCAGTTGGCATTTGCCCTAAGACAGCATTTCCATAAGAAGCTACCATAATTCCCGCCATTCCTGCAATTAAGGAAGCCATTTTAAACTTCAATATTGGATCCCGAATTTTAAACATCACTTTTAATGAGGCTTTTATCATTACATAAAAAAGAATTACTAAATGCAGTATTAAGCCAACAATCCCTTGTTCGACCCAGATTAAAACATACCAGCTGTCGGTGGCAACATTGGATAGAAAAGCATTTGGCAGGTATTTTTGAGCTTTAGTGCCTCCGTGGCCAATACCGCCGCCAAATGGTCTAGAAGCTAAATAATTTTTGAGTATTTTTTGATTATCAAGCCTTACCTGCAAAGAAGCATCATTTGGATCAAAGGCTGTTCGCATCCTTCGTACCTGTGCATTTCCCTGTGCAATAGTCGTGTATTTGAAGAATATAAAAACGATAGCTAAAAATGTGACACCAATAATAATAACTTTTACATTTTTACTTAAGACAAAATAAGTCATAAAACCGACTATAGGTACACTCAAAGCACCTCTTGTACCCGAAATGACCATTCCATAAATCCCTAAAAGGCCTACAAAAATGAAAAATATTTTTTTTAATTTCTTTTGCTGTGACATGGCGTAAATCAAAAAAACAACTCCTGTATATCCTTGATTTGCACCAAATTGTCCAGCATCACTATAAAATGAAAAAACTCTGAGTTTACCAAATAGAATATGTGTTTTGTAACTTCCTTCATTTAGCCATTCTTGTTCTGCACCATCTACACCAAGAGTCATCTGCATAATTCCTTTTAATGTTGCCAGTAACGAAAAGGCGGCCCATATGTAAAAAAAATAGCTGAGTCTCTTTTCATTCCTGATAAACATAAATGTTAACGGTATGAATAAAAACGGGTAAAAAGCAATTCCTCTTCCAGAAATCCAAGCCTGAACACTTCTGGCTTCTGGATTAACCAACTCAAAAACAGAATAACCCAGCCATAATATGGATAAAAATGTAATATCTCTTTTAGCTGGAGTCCAATCAATACGGGTTCTGAACTGATTCATAAACAAGGCTAAATAAGTCAGAACAAGTATACCATCAATTGCAAACCCTAATGGCAGCCCTTTTACATATCTGCCCATGCCGATGATGACAAAATTTAATGCAATTGCAGTATAATACCCTATAACAGGATAGCAAAATAAATAATATAAAAAGACAGATCCGAAAATAACAGCCAATAGCAACCCAATTCCAATAACACCTAATTTTACTATAATCAGAGCAGAAACTGACATTATACTAAAGAGCATAATCAAATTCCCTGGTTTAGAAATATTCAAGGATCCTGAATAACTTTCAAATGGATTTATGTTATTATATTCACTCATGATCTAAAATTATTTTCAATTTTCACACAACTATCATAACGATTATGTGTCAGCTTATTAAAAACTGAGATATAAAACTTTAAACCGCTCCTAAAAATTTCTTTGAATGAAAGGGATAACTCCTGATTGATAAAATACATCCCCATCCAAATGCCAATAATGGTAAATATAATAGAAGCAATAGCTACAAAAATTAAAGATTTAAATATAAAAATAGCCACTAAATCCCCTATAACATTGGCAATTACCATAACAAATACTTTGATGGCATTAATTCTTGGCTTATTGATACTATCCAGACCAACTCCTGTCATTCTATCAATAGGTAATAATAATCCATATATGGAAAATACGCGAACGATGTCAACAACATTAAACCCTGTTATAGGATCTGTTTTCAAGAATTGTTTTCCGCTTATAAGCATAACAAAGAATTCAGCAAATACAAATGTGAATAAACTTATTGCAACGAAGAGATAGGTCAAAGCTCCAGAATAAGTATAAAACAAACTTTTAACTTCATTAATTTGATTGTGTAAACTAGCTTTAGACATCTTTGGAAAGGCCGTAGCGACAAAACTGCGCAATGGAATCTGCTGTAATTCTGTCAGCTTCAAAGGAATACTGTAAAGAGCAACTGCTGCACTGCCTAACGGACTTAAACTGATAATTAAAGTATCTACGCTTCGTAATAAATTAGTTCCTATAAGGGTAAAGGTTGTGTATTTGCCAAAATGCAATAAAGTCTTATTGGTTTCTGCACTTGCTTTATTAATGAGTAGAATTCCGTCCCATCCCAAAATAAAACTTACAATTGATGTACCTGCATTCACAATAATTAAGCCTATGACTAATTGATTCAGGCTTAAATTTAATAGTGAAAAATGCATCAGGATTATTAAAAAAAAACAGCCGCTATTTATTGCTTTGAGGGCAAGAATCTGCTTATATTTTCTATCAGCCTGCAATACAACTAAAGCAATATTCCACGGAAGATTTAAAAATGCAAGCAAAGGATACCATGTAAAAAAAATAGTATATCCAGAATTTTGAATTGCCTCCGGAAATAATAATTTACAAGCAACCAAAATTAAGGCAACAAAAATTGTGGCACCTAAGCTTATTAGCGCGTTAGAACCAATCAGTTTAACTCTCGATGAATCATCAGCTCCGGAAAGATAGCGTATCAAACCGGTATTGGTTATACCAAATCTAAACATTTCTACAAATGATCCTGCGGCCATAAACAAAACCCATTCACCAAATACTTCTAAAGATAAACTTCTGGCAAGCAAGGCAAAACCACCAATGCCTAAAATAGCAATCACAACATTTCCTGATAAAGACAGAAAATTATCTTCGCTTACTATTTTTTTGAGTGTTTTCATTTGAAAGTTAGCTAATTAAATATGGTTTTTAGAAAAAAACTGAAATTTGAACATCGATTTTATTTTTTTTCTGAACATACTTCTAGTTTTGGGCAGATCTCCTAAAACCGATTCAATTTCATTTATCTCTACACCGTTAACTATTACATTAATTTTTGAAGCAGCTGCAGCTAATAAATTATTTACAGCAGATTGATCTGCATCAGACCATACTCGATTGGAACGGCATACGAGAATATCTAAGTCAGCATTCAAAATTAATTCCGCTGGATAATTGTAATTGATCAGAGATGGTAATTCTATAATTACAAAGTCTGGAGTATAATTCAAAGTAATATTATTCTGCTCTAAAATGTCTGTAAAATTTTTAGCATTATAAAACGAACTATTCATCGCATAAGAATAGTATTCTGATTCATCAAGGTAACTAGACACAGCAGCCAAAAAAGGATTATCAACATCAATGCGCGGATCTGGATAACCTAAAATTTTATTAAGAATTGGGAATTTTCTTTGCTGAGTAATAGGCTCTTGTTTACTGTCATAATTTAAAAATACTATTTTCTTTCCTTCTTGTTTCAATGTCTTGGCAATATTGCCTGCTAAAACAGTTTTCCCTTCCATTTTATGAGTGCTGAACACCACTATAGTTTTTACTGTTTTTTCAGAGTCGTGTGTACCGAAATACTGCAGTATATTTTGAGTAATTATCTCGATTAATCTTTTTTGTATAAAAGCCAGCTTGATATTTCCTGAGTCCAATATCATTTTAGGCATCATTCCTAATGTTTTTAGTCCTAACTGCTTACTGGCTCTGCTAGCATTTTTTATTGTATCATCAAAATACTCCATCATCAAAATAATTCCCAGAGTTAAAAGACCACCCAGAAAAGCTGCTGCAACAATAAGCAATCCTCTTTTAGTTGGATTAGCTGATAATGGATAAAAAGGCGGATCAATGGATTTTATGTTAGAGGACATTTCATTGTCCTGCAATTTTAGTTTGGCTAAATTTAATCCGTGAAGCAATTCTAAATAGCCTTGTTCTGAAACTGAAATTTCACGTTCTAATCTTTTTATAGTAGCACCTGCTGGTGCATAAGTAGCATATTGTTCTTGAAAATCTTTGTTTTGCTTGTCCATTACCTTTATTTTGGCCTTAAGGTTTTCAGACTCAACAACAGTATTCATCCAATCTGGAAGTGTTTTAGTCAATGGAACACCATCAACAGTGTTATTATAACTGTATATTTCATCGACACTTTTTTTGATTTCATTATTTAAAGATTCTCTTTCTTTTTTTAAAGTATTGATCTTAGATGAAATATTTTCGCTGGGATCAGATTCTAAATTGGCTTCGTTAAATGCAATTTGATAATTAATGTACCCTAATAATTTCTTTTTTTCAAGAATCTTGTTAGTTTCATTCTGAATGTAATCCTGAACATTTAGTTTTTCTTCAATTCTTTTGGTTGATGCCTGTGTACCGGCAAGCTGTGCTTTTTTGTTATTATAATCAACCTCCATGTCTTCTTTTACAACTGCAACTGCCTTACTCTGCTCATAATAATTTATGATTTTGTTTGCCTTATTGAATTCAAGAAGTTTATCTTCAGCTAATTTTAAATCATTATTAGCCATAGCAAGTTGCTGTTCAAAGTATTTAACAACAGCGTCTGATCTATTCTCTTTTATGTTTTTATAATTTTTTATGCAAACTGCGTTGTAAATTTCAAGTGTCTGCTGGCAGATACCCGGGTCATCTACTGTATAAGTCATTTTTATTAAATCACTGCTATTGATGCGAATGGCTTGTATACTCGACAAAGCTTTAATAGAATAGTGCTTATCATTTTCATAATTCAGCAGCTCATAAATATAATTATCGCTGCTGCTTCTCATTAATTTTAATAATCGGTTAACCGTTATCTCATAGTTTTTTCGATTAATTTCTGGAGGAAGCGGACTATTAACCGTTAAACTATCCGTTTTTAAACTCCTATTATTACCCTTTTCAATGTAATTATAAATGTCTTTTGGTACTTTTACTTTTAGTTCATCAAATAATTTTTTTGAAATGTACTTTGGATTGGCCTCAGGCAGCATAAGGTGTGTGGCTAATAATCGTACAGCTACCTCCTCTTGAGTTTCTCTTGAGTTAATAATATTGATTAAATTATCAAAAGCTGTATTAGTCGCAAAATAATTGAATGCTTTATCCATTTCAATAGAGGAACCAGTAGCAAGTCCAGTATATAAAATCGTTTGCGATGTATACTCTAAATGTGGCTTACTAGTAAGAATTAATACTAACAAAGCCAAGAATAATGGAATCACAATCAAAAGCACCAAATGCCTTAATATCAATCTTATAAAATCAATTATTTTCATTTCTCTATTTTGATTTTGTTAGATTAAATACAAACCCTGCCATATCTTCAAGTAATTGTTTAGTAATAATAAATTCAGATTTAGCAGATTCGTAATCTGCCTCTAAATTTGACGTAATACCAGTTATCCTGACATATTCCGAAACAGGAACTATTCCATTTCGAAATTCTTTTTCAACCATTTGCATATTAATTTTACCATCACTCAGGCTTTTGGATCTGATTAGAAGTAACTTTTGTTTTAAAATTAACTCCTGGTACAGTTTTATGACCGTCTGCCTGATTTCATCTTCTTGAAAATCAGCCATATTTTTGGCTTCATCAACCTCAAATTTTGCCAATTTAATCTGATTTTTTCTGTTCAGCGCATCAAAAACTGGAAACTTCACATACACCCCTACGCTATAATTATATTGTGTTGAAAGTGTAGAATAAGCGGTGTTAGAAACTCCATTTTCACTGCTGGAAAAATTGTTCAGCGTACCATATCTGCCATCAGCCTGAAGTCCCATATTTCTTGTCCAGTAGATACGCTCAGATGCTAATGCAGATTCCTTAACACCAATATGATCTTTTCTGAATTTTAGCATTGAGTTTCGCTTTAGTACAGAATCGATGACGGTTTTAAGAGGAGGAAACTCAAACTCACTGCCATTTATTGATACATCATTATATTGAAGTGTTTGTGCCTCTGCAGTATTGATTGAAAACATCAGTAAAGCAAAAAGAATATTTATTTTTAATACTTTTTTCATAATTAAAATTTGGAGGCAAACCATATTTTTTTTTTAAACTGAACCTTTTTGAAGCAGTGCAGGAATTGTTCGCAAAATGAGTTTTAGATCATACCAAAAAGAATACTTATCACCTTTAAAAAGATCAGCGTATTCATTATCAAGACGCATTCTCTCTTCTTCAGACATTTGTCCGCCCTTACCTCTAAGTTCTACCTGCCATAAACCTGTAATGCCTGGAGGAGCCAAAAATCTTTTTGATATATCATCAGCGGTTAACAATTCTGCTTCATATACTGGCAAAGGCCTGTTACCAACGATAGACATATCCCCTTTTAATACATTAATTAACTGTGGCAACTCGTCTATACTGGTATTTCTAATGAATTTACCAACTTTAGTAACACGGGGATCATCAACAATTTTGACAAAAGTTGAATTATTTTTTGCAGCTTCTCGTTTTTGAACATTAAACCAATAATCACAAATCACGTGAGTTTCAATATACATCAAAGGCGAACATGATTCTCCTTCTGGCAGTTCACTGCATTTAGGACAAGGTGTGTCTAACGGACTATCTGTTATTGCAGCTTCTTTTTTGTACTGGTTTTTTTCTTGAGCTAATTTTTTCAAAAGTTCGTCTGAACCAGTACGCATTGATCTTAGTTTGTAAAAGTCAAATGTCTTGCGGCCCACTCTTTTTGATATATAATATACTTTTCCTTTTGATTCTAATCGTATAGCAAGCATAATAAGAAGCAAAAATGGCGAGGCGAATAAAAGTACTGCAGAGGCTACAAAAACATCAAAAATACGTTTTGACAAAGGCATTATATAAGTCTCTTCAATGGCTTTTTGTATTGTTTGTACTCGTAAAGGATTTTTATTGAAGCAAAGGAATTCTATTCTTTCTAAAATATCTTTTGGAGAAGTTACAGAAGTTACATAAAAATCGTCAATTTGTTTTTTAAATGCCGACTTATAAATATCAACATTAAATTCCTTGGATAAAAGGATAAATGGAATACTGTTAAATTCTTTATTTTTTCGGATCCAATCAAAAAGAAATATTCCATTGTTTCCTGCTAAATTATAGTCACAAATAATTGCATCAGGATGCTTTTGAGTGTTCAGGTAATTAGTAGCCTTAGCACTATTTTCTAAAGTAATTATAGACCATTTATGTTTTTGTTCTATGGTATCAAAATATCCAGAAACATTTCCAATGTATAAAATATTAAAATTTGGATTCATATTGATTAGGTCTTTAAATTAAATTTTAATCTTAGTTATCGAAGTCCTTACCACTCAATGGCATAATGAATTGGATATAGATTTTTTTTAACTAATTCATCTAGCTCTTCTGGGTTAAAAGGCTTTGTGAGATAATCTTGAGCACCTAGTTTGTAACATTTAATACGTTCCTTGCTTTCTGATTTTCCTGAAAGCATTATGCAGGGCGTATGCTTTGTAAATCCACGCTGACGAAGTTTTGTTAAAAATTCATAGCCATCCATATTTGACATTTGAATATCGCTGATAATTAAGTCCGGAATACTGGTATCCAGCCATATTAGAGCATCTAAACCATTATTAATTGTAATTATGTCATAATTTTTGGAAAGGAAGTTTTCTAACAAAAGACAAATACTAACTTCATCATCTACTACTAAAATTTTCTTCTTCATAATTTTATTGCTTTAAAATTATTATTATTTATTTAATTCAGTTCAAATGATTGATTTAAAATAATCTATAGTCTTTATTAATCCTTCATCTAGATTTATCTTTGGTGACCAGTCGAGTTCTTTTTTAGCTAAAGAAATATCTGGCTGTCTCTGCATAGGATCATCTGAAGGCAAAGGCTTATAAATAATTTTTGATTTAGAATCTGTTAGTTCTATTACTTTTTTTGCTAATTCCAGAATCGTAAATTCATTTGGATTTCCAACATTTACGGGACCTATAAAACTATCTTTAGAATCCATAAGCCTTATCATACCTTCTACTAAGTCATCAACATATTGAAAACTTCGCGTCTGATTTCCTTGTCCGTATACCGTTATATCTTGATTCTGCAGCGCCTGAACAATAAAATTCGAAACTACGCGTCCATCGTTTGGATGCATTCTTGGACCGTATGTATTGAATATTCTAATGATTTTAATTTTGACATTATTCTGCTTGTGATAATTTAAAAACAAGGTTTCTGCAGAACGTTTCCCTTCATCATAACAGGCTCGCTCTCCTATCGGGTTTACATGGCCCCAATAGGATTCAGGCTGCGGATGAACTAATGGATCCCCATACACTTCGCTGGTTGATGCCTGTAGTATTTTTGCATTAACCCGTTTGGCAAGCCCCAGCATGTTAATAGCTCCCATTACTGATGTTTTCATTGTTTTAATGGCATTATACTGATAGTGTATTGGAGAAGCAGGACACGCCAGATTATAAATCTCATCAGTTTCTATAAAGAAAGGTGCTGTAACGTCATGACGAATTAATTCAAAATAAGGATTATCTAATAAGTGTACTACATTTTGCTTTTGTCCAGTAAAAAAATTATCCAAACAATACACTTCATTACCCTCGTTTAATAGACGATCACATAAGTGCGAACCAACAAAACCAGCACCGCCGGTTATAAGAATTTTTTTTCCAGACATAGCCTTACGATTTTATATTATCTTTGGCTGTATCTACGCCAATACAGAAATAATCGAAACCGCTTTCTTTCATTTCTTCTCTGTCATATATATTACGTCCATCAAAAATTACTGGTGTATTAAGCAATTTTTGAACAATTTTAAAATTAGGAAATTTAAATTCCGGCCATTCTGTAAGTATGGCTAAAGCATCGGCATCAATTAGTGTTTCGTATTGATCTTCATAATATAATATTGTATCCCCAAAGTGATGCTTAGCTTCATTAATCGCAATTGGGTCATATGCTTTTACTACTGCACCCGCTTCCAAAAGATTTTTTACTATACTTAATGAAGGTGCCTCACGCATATCATCAGTTTGCGGCTTAAAAGAAAGTCCCCATAATGCAATAGTTTTACCTTTAATTTCTCCTTTAAAATAATTCATTATTTTATTAAAAAGTACTAGTTTTTGATCTTTATTAACCTCTTCAACAGCTTTGAGTACCCGCAGATCATAATTATATCCATTTGCCGTTTTTATCAATGCCTGAACATCTTTTGGGAAACAAGAACCTCCATATCCAATTCCTGCGTATAAAAACTTTTGTCCTATACGCGAATCTGACCCAATGCCTTTTCTTACCTTATTTATATCAGCACCAACAATTTCGCAGAGGTTTGCTATTTCATTAATAAAACTAATTTTTGTTGCAAGCATTGAATTTGCAGCATATTTTGTCATTTCGGCAGAAACGATATCCATAAAAATTACTGGGTGACCATTAAGGGTAAATGGCTTGTATAAACTCTTCAATAAATCTTCGGCTCTTTCGCTATCTACTCCAACCACAATTCTATCGGGTTTTAAAAAGTCATCAATTGCCGCTCCCTCTTTTAGAAATTCTGGATTTGAAGCTACATCAAATTCTACATCACTATTTCTTTTATCCAATTCCTCTTGTAAAGCTTGTTTAACTTTTTTAGAAGTTCCTACGGGTACGGTACTTTTTGTAACCACTAATAAGTAATCATTAATATGCTTACCGCATTCTCTGGCAACTGCTAGAACATATTTCAAATCTGCACTGCCATCCTCATCTGGAGGAGTTCCAACAGAAATAAATAAAACTTCTGCATCTTGGAGAGCTTCTGCAATATTAGTTGTAAAATTCAATCGTCCCTTTTTCATGTTTCTGGCAATCATATCTTCTAGACCAGGTTCATAAATAGGTATAATGCCTTTATTAAGGTTATCTATTTTATTTTGGTCTATGTCAACACATGTAACAGTAATACCTACCTCTGAAAAACAAGCACCCGTTACAAGCCCAACATAACCACTTCCAACAATTACAATTTTCATAATATTTAGATTTTTATAGTTTATTTAAAATTAAAACCAATTAAATGATGAATGCTGGATTACAAAAATTAAAATTTTGGCTACATTCAGACAAGCAAATTATAACATTTTTTTTATTTATATTAACTCAAATATAATAAAAAAAATATTACATTAATAAATTTAGCAACTAAAAATCAACGATCTATATCTATTTTTATTCTGAAGTCTATTTTTCAAAATCAGATTTTATAATAAAAAACAACATTTATATTATATCATTGAAATTTTTAATTAACAAAAAAAAATATGGCAAGTATTTTTTAAAAAAAACAGTAATGAAATCTGTGAGAATCTTTGTAATCAGTGACGAAAAAAATTACATGGCATTATTTACGGACAGTCATATAAAAAAAAATATAATTAATACCTTGTATAAAGGATTGGAATGTAATTTTTATTATATAAGCTACTGTAATATTAACACTTAGCTCAAAACAGCTCTTGGCTTAATTGAAAAAAGGGCTCAGCTTTAATTAAAAAGTCCAAACCCCATATTTTAAACTTGCACACTTTTTGGAATAGTGTCAAAAATTATTACAGTAAGCAGCACATAGAGTAATTTTAATAGACTTCTTTCATTCTTTATATTTTGTCAAAAAAATGTGTCAAGATATTTAATACCTCATTAAAATTATCATGTAGTCCAGCATTCCCTTCTCCTAAATTTATTTCATGCTCAGATGCCAATTCATAACTTTGGACAAGCCCTAAAAGACTGATTTTATGTTTAATTTTATGTACGTTATGTGCCGCCAAATCAAAGTTATTATTGATAATATTATTCAAATATGTCTCCCTCTCGCCCGGAAATTCCATTTTTAAGACCTTAAATATTTTTTCTTCAAAAACTTTATCTCCTCCGGAAAGTTGTGAAATATAAGTAAAATTCGGTTCTTCCATAATTTATTAGTCGGGGAACAAATTAATATTCTAAACAATTATTGCCTAGTTCCAGGCTACAGGAGTATTTTGTAAGATGCAAAACATTACTATTATGCATCTAACCATATTATTTATTATAAATATTGGAACTGTTTCTATATCCAGATTCGTTTTTATACCAATTTTTATAGTCTACGCCATTGCTTAAAACCCAATTTATAAATTTTAAGTGGGATACATCGATTTTTGCTTTTTCAATTGGATATTCAAAACGGCTTGGAAAATTAAGAGCCCAAGGTAAGTTATCTTTTGTTTTGTAATATTTTCCTACTGCAGACTGAGAGTTATCAGCAGAAGTTCCAAAATAGGATTTGTCCGCTAAATCAGTTGGTGCGTAATTTGGCAGATGAACCTCTTTTCCTCTTTCTTTATTTACTATAATAAATGGGTTGAAAGGTGCCATTCCGAAGACAGCTGCATCAATAGGGTTAACCAAATCTATATTGACTTCTATTGTCTCTGAGGGAACAAATGGCTCGTTAGGGTTAGTGTTACCAGAGCCATGTTTCCATGCATTGTCAAAAACAATTATGGTAGCATTTTTTTGACCAGCTTCTGTTCCGTTACCGCTTGTTTTTATGTATCCTTCAGTATATTTTGTACCTGTTACAGATAAAATCTGTGATGGAGTTACTCCAGGAATTGAAAAACCAAAACCATTTTGAAAACTAGCTCCAATAGCTCTTACCGTGAATTTTCCTTTCAAGCTGACTACCTTATTTTGCGCATTTGTAATTCTATTAAAATTATAATCAATAACCAAATCATTAAAATCGTAATCTCCTTTTGATGGCCATAAATCTTCGAAAGCAAGTGTTCCAAATATACTGCTGCTAGGGTAAAAGTTATTAAAAGCTAATTTCGGATCATTTGGATAGTCATCTGAACTATCAATTATGCCGTCTTTATCAGTATCTATACGTTCAGGGTTTATTTTTTGAACATCCAGTATTTCAACATTTTTTATTGGATTTGCTGTAGCATAAAAAACAGCATCATTAAAGTCATTGTCTCCAGCTGGGCGAATTAGATCTTCAAAGCTAATTAAGAACACACTTCTTTTGTCATCATAAAGCATAACAGTATGCTGGCGGTTTTTGATATCCGGCTCTGGATTTAACTCCAAGTTAGAATACAGCAAGCCCAATCCTTCTGTTGACTGTCTCGTTTTATCATCCCAGCCATTACGCATTAACATCCAACCTATTACGGTATTTTTTTCGAAAACGCCTAAAGAAACTTTATCCCCCGAATACAATCCTCCTCCTGAACCCGCAAATGATGCATTTGGAAAAATCACAAAACATTCTTTGACATCGGCTGGTGTTTTAGGCGGAAAATCTCGGTCATAAGTATAGTATGCCAATACATTTTTATATCCAGCCCCTTCAGAAACAAAAGTAATCCATACCTCGGCTTTATCTAAAATAACTAGATTATGCTGGTTATTTCCTAAAAGATATTCCGGATGAAATGTAGGAACAGGCATGTTTTCTGGTAATGCATTGTTTACATCTGTTAGAAAATCTTTGCTTATTATATCTGATTTAGCCAATAAATTAGTTGGCACCCCATTATTATTATATGTACCTATATAATTAATTTTGACATTAGCATTCCGTTTGCTGTAAAGGCCTTTTTCTAGTTTTGAATAAAAGGAGTTCTCGCTAAATTTTTGGCTTTTTTGTGTATTTTTTGTACCCCCAAAAGTAAAATTTACCGCGCCATTTTCTATAGGTACTTTTGTTTCTGGGACAAAACCGACAAAATTGGTTTTTAAAACAACATCTGCCATATCATCTTCAAAAGTATAGTCTACTACAAATTCTCCCTGCTGATTGGTTATACCATTAATAATTTCTTTACCATTTTCTTCCTGAAAATTGGTCCAGACACTTACTTTAACATCTGGAACAGCATTTCCTTGATTATCTTTTGTTCGAATGGTTACTTTAGCCTCTTTTGTATTCTTCCAGCTAAATGCTGAGGAAGCTTTTAAATTATCAATAGTAACCTGCCCTGGATCTACAGGAACTTCGGAAGGATCTTTACTGCAAGAATTTAGCGAAAAAATTGCGGTAAATATTATTATTAATGAATTACTGATCTTACAAGCATTTTCAAAGGAGAAACTGACATTTTTCATAAATTTCACTTTTTAAAGGATCATTATTAATGCAGATAAAATACTACTTATCTGACATATGAAGTTTATTACTATCAAATTTGTATTTAAAGTATTACTGTTTTAAAATGAAAAAGATGCATTTAAAACAACTATGAAATCATTAAATTTAAAATCTCTTTTAAAATTACAATTTAAATAGTAAAAAAAGCACGTATAAATACCTGATTTATAAAACATATAAAGCATTCAGTCACTGAAAAGCCCTGTCTGGCAGATTCATAAATGTCGAGCTTAAGGAAAGTGTAATTCGATGCGCAGCCTAAAATACCTTTTAACAGATTCCTCTTTCGATTTTACGCTTTTTCAAGTTTAGCCTGCTTTCTTCTTCAGGCAGGGTTTCAATGGTTTTTAATTTAGGAGCTGATTATTTTATAAACTAAAGTATAGTTAAGAATAAAACGTTTCATTTTAATCAAAACAAGTAAATATTGCATAGCCGGCATTTATCCCAACGGCAGATCTATAGCAAAAAACCGATTCAAATTGTTACCAGTACTGTAATAATTAAATTATAATTTTTTTTAAAATATAAATCAAAAATTTAGTAATTTCATATTTTGAAATAACATTTCGCTAATACATCCAACTGACTTTCAACAGATAAAGCTAATAACCTTGTATGCATAAACCCGAAACTCCCGATAATGAACACTTCCGTTCAAAATCCTTGCAGGAATATAAAATACTGGATACACTGGAAGAAGCAGAGTATGACGCCCTGACGAAAATAGCTGCTGAAATCTGTGGCACTCCTATCGCACTAGTAAGTTTAGTAGATGGCAACCGGCAATGGTTTAAATCGCACCATGGCTTAGATGCAACCCAAACACCCAGGGATTTTTCTTTTTGTGCCCATGCGATCAATACACCTGATGAATTATTTATTATTCCGGATGCTACTAAAGATGAAAGGTTTTTTGATAACCCATTAACAACTGACGGGCCTCATGTAGTATTTTATGCTGGTGCTCCTTTAAATACTAAGGACGGTTATGCTTTAGGAACCCTCTGTGTCATTGATACAAAACCTAGAGAAGGTCTTACAGAAGGGCAAAAAGAATCCCTAAGAGCACTGGGAAATCAAGTAATATCGCAGCTTGAACTCCGAAAAAAAAACAGATTACTGGAAGAGTTAAACAATGAAATTATTAAAAAAAACATACAGCTCAATCAATTTGCCCATCGCCTCACTCATGATTTAAAAGTTCCAATCAGCGGGGTAAACTCCCTGTTAACTTTCATAAAAGAAGATTACAAAACACTCATCAAAAATACTGAACTCGAAGAATGGATTGATTTAATCTATTCACGCAATGAGTACATGGATTTCTTAATCAATGGCATTTTAGAATATACGAAGGTTGCCAATGATGACGTTTATTTTGAAGATTTTAACGTAGAAATTGTAGTTCAATATATACTGAACAATGGTGTATTGCATACTCCTATCCATGTAAACTACATTGATTGTGATGTCATTATAAACCATTCTAAAATAGGTTTTGTCCAGATTATTCAAAATCTATTATCCAATACAATAAAACATACCGATAAAAAAGAATGCAATGTCTGGCTTACTTTCAAAGAAAATGAAACCAGCTTTTCTTTTATATATGAAGACGATGGACCTGGTATACCACAGGAATACCGGGAAAAAGTCTTTGGACTGTTTGAAACTCTAAATTCAAATTCTAGTAAAAACTCTGGCATTGGTCTGGCAACAATCAAAGCAATAGTAGACCGAATGGGAGGTACTATTTTCCTGCAGAATAGAGAAAACAATCAAAAAGGCGTGTGTTTTTGTTTTGTTCTGCCAAAAACACAGCAAGATTCTTGAAAATTGATAATTGCTCTTAAAAACAGCTGAATTTCCTTTTTTCTTAACATCTTCAGCCTTTAAAATTCACGTTTCGGTATTCAATTTAAAAAACACGAACAACAAACCTTAACAATAATACTTGTTTAAGAAAATTTGAAACAATAGCTGTAGAAATATTGAATTGTCCCGGTCTTTCAGAAAACATGTAAAACAATAGTATTTAGAAGAAACAGAAATGAATTTTCAATACGAAACTATAGTATGCTTATATAAAAAATTCTTCATGATGTAGGTTTGCTAATTTAAACACATTGCTATTCACTAATTTTATCATTACGGATAAAAATAATTAATAAATAAAACTAAAGATTTTCAATTATATAAACTAACAATCTACACAGAAACACTACAGCCAATCGAGTAGACGGCTCCGCTCCTAAAGGGACGGAGTGCGCCTCTCACACCACCGAGCGTACAGGTCACGTACTCGGCGGTTCGCAAAGAGATAGGTTAAGCTCGATATAAGCATCAGTAAAATATTGATAATCATGCTTTTACAAGCAATATTTTAAATAAATTACTGCCTTTTCCCAAAAAACCTCAGCATTGCTTCCATTTACCGCTTAACATAATCTTTTAAAAAATCATTTTTTTAGTAATTTGATTTTCGGTATGATGTATTGTGAACATATTGGTTTTAAGGTCGGCTTCTAAATATGCTATAGTATTATTGTTGGTCCATTTGATAGCTATTGAATCATCAGTCGATGGATTTATTTCAACTTTGCCCAAAAAAGCATTGGAGGTGTTTCTTAAACGAATAATCTCCAACTGTTTCTTTACAACATCAGTTTTTAATCCACGCTCTATGTCTTGCAAACTTAATGTGGTGCGGTTAATTTCTTTGTGCCCTGCACTGCCGCTATGATCTGCTGCTTCATAATTATTCTTTCCTGCAAAAACATCCAGATACCAAACCTGAGGTATTCCTGGCATAAACATTTGGATCGCTCTGGCCAAAAGTAATTTTTGTTCGTCTTCACCTAATGCACTAAAGAAAGTGGCATTTACTTGGTAATAAGAAATCTTTTTCCCTGATGGATCATAAAGATTTTTTACACGACCACCACGCTCGATGATTGTACTCATGATGGTTTCTATTTCATCATCTTCTAACAAGCCTTTGTTGTAAACACCATTAATTTCTTTTCCTTTTAAATCTAAAACTGGAATACCGTCGTGACAACCCAGCATGTTTACTGTTTTGTATCCTTTATCAAGAATTTCCTTTGCCCAGTTTAGTAGTGCTTTACTCGATTTGTTTTCGATAGTGTGGATAGTCAAACCAGGTAAGAAAAAATCATAAATAGTATAACCTTCGTTTGCTACTTCGTCATGTAAATGAAGTCCATATTCTGCATGAATTTCAGGCAAGAGCATTAAACTGTTTTTGTCTGCAATTTGCTTGATACGCTCTAAATATTCCCAAGTGCCGGGTTTGTTGAAAAAGTTTGATTCGCCAATTTGCTTATGCAAATAAGCAAAAGCATCCAAACGAAGAATATTGCAGCCATAACCATTTAGTTTTTTTAGGGTTTCTTCATAAAAATCCCACACTAATGGAGATGCTGCATTGACATCCATTTGCCCTAAATAGGAACGATTTTGTTCAGCGATCTGTAGAATTTCTGTTTTGAAAGGAGCAAAATCTTCAAATTGTATACTGCTAAAATCTTGATTTTGTTCTATTGCATCGTTGATTTTTTCACATACAATGATACGCTGCTCTGCTGTTAATTGTTTTATACTTTGTAAATCGGCAGCAGCAATTTTTTTATACGTTATTTGCTGATAAAAGGTGTTCCAATAGGGTTGTTCAGTGCCATCTGGGAAATGCACTTTTAATATGGGCAAACCAGATTTTCTCATGAAAAGTTTGTTGAGAAATTCTTCTTTAGGAATAATGATTCCTTCTTCATTTTTTTGGCCATTGCCCTTCCAGAATTCATTCCAATTGATAAAAAAATCTTTGTATTTTGATTGATTTCCTTTTTTTAGCAAATCTTTAAATTGTGGTGATGCAACGGAGAGATGATTTAATACAATATCAAATTTTAGTTTAATATTGAGCTCATTCAAAGCGTCTAAATCTGCTGTAGTAACTAAATCGTTATTAATATTATAATCAATAATAGAAAAACCTCTGTCTAAGTCGCTATTAAAAAATGTAGGCAGCACATAGAATAAAGAAAAAACATCCTTAAATTCTGGCTTTTTAAGCATACTTATAGTCTCACACAGCTTTGTTCCAATACTGTCGGGATAGGCGTTAAGCATAACACCATTAGTGATTGTTTTGTTATTTTGCTCCATGATAATTTTATAATAGTTGAGATAAGATATTGATATTGTCCGGCAAACGACCTACATTTTGCAGTTTTAAAGCCGCTAATTTTAAAGCAATATCCAGACATTCATGAATTGCTTTTTTCTTGATATAAGCAAATAAAAACCCAGACCAAAAAGCATCGCCAGCACCTGTGGTATCAACAACTTTATCTATTTTAACAGCAGGCAGTTGTATAAGGTCGTTTCCTTTTTGAGATAATTTCACTCCTTTGCTGCCCAATGTAAGACAAACGATATCAACGCCTTCGTTATGGAAAAAATTAAATATTTCTTCATGAGGAAGTTCTTTTTCAAAAAGGCGTAACATGTCATCTTCACTAATTTTTATCAACGGATTGAACTTGCAATACGTTTTGATTACTTGAATCGCTTCTTCTTGACTGTTCCAAAGTTTTTTGGCATAATTGACATCGATACTTAATCGACAGCCTAGGTTATATGCTTCTTCAGCTTTTTTTAAAATGGTGTCCTGCGCCGGTTTTTTGCTTAAAGCAAAACAAGTAGTGTGAAATATTTCAGTTTTGGATAATGTTTCTTTTGATATTTGTTCCTCATAAATACAATAATCGGCTTCACGGTATGGAATGAAGTCCGGTGTACTCTCAGATCTTGAAACAAAAATAACGCTGGTAGATTTATTATCCAGACACTTGATATGATCTGTATTTAAGCCAACACTGGACAGCCTGTCTAAAATATAAGTTCCAAAACCGTCATTTCCTACCGTTGCTACCATAATGGTATTTAATCCTAATCTTGAAGAGTTCATAGCAACATTAGTAGGTGAACCTCCTAAATAGCGATGATAATCTCTAGTGTTGTCAATAAAAACTCCTGATTGATGTCCGATAAAGTCTACAAGAACTTCACCAACACAAAGGATATCTATGTTATTCATAATTGTTGTTTTTTAATGGTTTATCGGACCAATTTTCACATCGTCTGCGGTTTTTTACTTTTAATAAAAAGTGTGGCTATTGCGCTTAATATTAAAAGTACTCCCGCAAAAGTGACGGCTAACCGAGCATCATTATTTAAAAAATGTTTTAAGATAAAACCAAAGGATAAATTTTGTAAAATCATTGGTATCACAATCATCATATTGATTATTCCCATATAAACTCCGTATCGTTCTTTAGGGATATTGGTAACAACCATCAGGTAAGGAATTCCCATCATGCTTGCCCATGCGACCCCATAGCCAATGATTACCGGAAGGAATAAATACTGATTTTGTATTATTGGGAAAAAGAAAAAGGAAATTGCCCCAAACAAAAGACAAACAAAATGCACCATTTTGGGACTGTGTCTCTTGGCTAATTTTGCCAGATAAAAAGCTACTGAAAAGGTTATAATAAATCCGAATGCACCAATCAATCCCATCCATTCTACCGCTTTTTCATAAATTTCTTTGTTAGAAGGAGTAACATTCCATACTGACAAAGCAATGCTTTTGGAATTGTTTTGCCAAAAACACATTAAAGCATACCATTGAAATAAATACACTAAAAAAAGCTGCCACATTACTTTTGGCATTTCCAATACAGCATGATAGATATCAACAAAAGGAGAAAGGAGGTTTAAGGGTTCTGATTTTATTTTTTCGATTTCTTCTTTTGCAGGTGGTATTTCTGCTGTTTTTTTCATGCTCCACCAAATCGACGTTATTGAAAGTACTGCTCCTAGAAAGAAAGAGGCATAAATCCAGTTAGGCAATTCCCCATTGTAACCTGTAAAAACGATGGGAAACAGGAATAATGAAATATAGGATAAGAATTGACCAAATCCGGTAAAAAAACTTTGTGCTTGAAAACCTGTCGGCTGCTGATCTTCGTTAAGAGTGTCGGCAATAAAAGCCCGATACGGTTCCATGGCGGTATTATTACCCACATCTAAAATCCAAAGCAGACCTGCAGCCATCCATAGTGAACTACTAAATGGGAAAAGAAATAAGGCAATACTACAAATCACAGCTCCAATAAAAAAGTAAGGTTTTCTTCTTCCCCACCTCGGATGCCAGGTTTTATCGCTCATTGCCCCAATTATGGGCTGAATCAATAATCCGGTTAGAGGTCCGGCTAAATTTAATATTGGAATTTGATCCGGACTGGCGTGAAGAAAATCATAGATAGGATTTACAGCACTTTGCTGCAAACCAAAACTGTATTGGATGCCAAAAAAGCCGACATTCATATTGATTATTTGCCAAAAACTAACTTTAGGTTTAGAGAGTACCATAATTATGTGTTTTTTATGATTTTAAAATCAATTCCTGTACTATAAAAATACAGGAATTGAAAACCAACCAACATTTATGCAATATCTATTTAATTAAAACTTATAGGATAATGCCATAGAAAGGGATCTTCCGGTCATTGATCTTGCTCTCACATAGTTTACTTTGTTTTCAGTGATGCTGCCTTCTTCTGCTTCAGTGATAGCAAGTGTGTTGAACAAGTTGTTTCCTGAAATATTTAAAGACAATCCTTTTGCAATACCTACTTCTACAAATCCATTTACAATTACAAATCCATCCATCACTAATTGATTGGAATCTTGAGCAAAAGCTTTTGACTGACCAACAAAACTTAAGCCAAGTGTGTTTTTATTCATGAATTTATAAGTAGGGATAAAACTGTACATTAATTTTGGCTGTCTTCTAGGCTGATTTCCATTGTTGTCACCAGAAGTAATTTCAGCTTTTGTGTATGTTAATGAACTTCTAAGGTTTAAATTATCGGTTACATTATAGGCAGACTCCAATTCCAGACCCAGAGATTTATAGTTGTTTTTGATAATGCTGTTTGAAGTAGCTTCGTAACCGCCCTGCTCATCTGTTTTAGAATGGAAGGCTGTAGCGTAGAAATATCCTCTATTAAATTTTTGTTTGTATCCAATTTCAGATTGTTGTAAAAAATCTAAAGCGTTGATTTTATTTCCATCCAAATAATTCAAACCACTAAATAGAATTCTGTCCGCTTTAGCTGAAGCACCTTTACTGATACGTGCGAAAACAGACTGTCTGTTATTAATTAAGAAATTGGCTCCTAAAGTATAAGAATAATAATCGTAATCATAATTTACCGGCGTAGCATTGGCATTATCAATCGCATAAACATTTTGTTCCGGTACTGATATTTTTCCGTCATTGTTGATGTCATAGGTTGTTGAAACGCCTCCGGCAAATGAACCCGTTACTTTTCCTTTGTCATAACGTAAACCTCCTTCAAATGATAATTTTTCAGTTGCATCTACCGTAATATTGATATATGGTGCCGAAACATTGTATTGTGTATCATAATTTCGGGCTAAATTTCCCCAAGCCGGAGTTCCATAAGCATAAAGACCATTTTCTGACAATAATGTACCGGCTGCATTTTTAACGTTTATCAAACGAGGATTCGCATCTGAAACTTCTTGTAAATATGAATTCCACAGCCATGACATAGATACATTTTGCATGGATTTAAAAAATCCGGCTGTTATTCCTATTTTGTCCAATTTTTTCGTCAACCTCAAATCATTCATAAAATTCCCCATGTTGTTTAATTGAGTGTCGAACATGTGAATTCTGGCAACTAAACCATTTGGAGTATTAAAAGCGGCTCCATTATCAGCATAGCTTAAAGTTGATCCAGCTCCAAACGAATTGGCAATTGTTGAAGCTGTGGCTAATTCAGCAGGGAATGGAGAAATAAAACCACCAGTATTTAATGTTAATCGGATGTTGTCATTAATTTTCCAGCCGTCGCCTAAGTCAAATGAAGCATTGGCTCCTATCGATTTTGAAATTGGATGCATTCCATTAGCAACTGCTTCTCTGCGAACATTTCCGTCAGGACCAAGTCCAAGATTATGAGTTAAGTAGATAGATTGTAAAGCACCAGTTGTGGCATCATAACCGTCAACACTTTTCCAATTTGGGTTGGCATTTGTTCCAGAAACAGCTACTGGCATTGGCATATAAGCGACCGCCCTGTCATTTAAGAATTTAGCGTAAACCGTAATAGAACCATTTTCAAATTCTTTAGTAATATTAAATTTAAATTGTCCACCATTATTGCTATTAAATCCTGTATTTCTAATTCCTTCACCAGTTCTGTAAAAACCACCAGCGTGAAAGTACAAACCTTCTCCAATTTTTCCGCCATAATCCAAATCGGTTCTAAAATTGCCATAATCTAAACCAAAAGCAGTGCTCAAATTACCACCTTCTGTTTTTCCTGTTTTGCTGATAAAGTTGATTATCCCTCCCGGAGAATTCGTTGACAAAGTAGAAGCCGAACCTCCACGAATAGCTTCTATTCTAGCAATATTTCCATCAAATCTTGTAAAAATATCTGCAGTTGCAAATGCAATATCACCAAATAATAATACCGGTAATCCATCTTCCTGAAGTTGTAAATATTTGGATCCGCCAGATGAAATTGGAACTCCACGAACAGAAATATTTGAGTTTCCTTCACCTCCTGAAGATTCTGAACGAATACCGGGAATGGTACGGAAAATTTCAGCTGTCGATCTAGGTGCGGATTGTGTTATCTGTTCTGTCCCCAATGAAGTTATCGAAACACTAGATTTTATTTTTGCTTTCGGATTTACAACTCCAGTGATCACCACATCATCTAAAACATTTGCATTTTCTACTAAGGATATGTTTTGTATGGTGTTGCCATCTATAGATACTTTTAATTCGACTGATTTAAATCCGATATAAGCAGCAATAATGTTTATCGTTTCATTTTTTAGATCTGAAAATGAATATTTTCCGTCTGAATCAGTTGCGGTTGCTTTATTACTGTTTTTTATCGTAATATTTACTCCTTGAAGTGGATTCCCCGAAGCATCAGATACTGTCCCCGATAAGTTTGAGTTTTGTGAAAAAGAGAAGTTAAAAAGCAATAATGCCGTAACTAATCCCATTTTTTTTAATAACGAATTTGTTGTTTTCATGGGTTAAAATTATTTGATTAATAATTTGTTTGGTTATTTTTTATCAAATCTATTTTTAATTTCACAAAGCAAGTTAGTGTTTTTAACCGAAAACGTTTTCGAAAACACCGAAAACGTTTTCGGTTTTGTAATTTTTTTTTTCGATATTTGTTTTTATGAGAGAGACGACATTAAAAGAAATAGCCACAGCCTTAGGCATATCCATCACCACTGTTTCAAAGGCGTTAAAAAACTATCCTGATGTTAGCGAAAAAACAAGGAAAGCAGTAATTGCTCTAGCCGAAGAATTAAGCTATACACCTAACAGTTTTGCCGTAAATCTGAGAACTAAAGAATCTAAAACCATTGGTTTGATAATTCCGGAAGTGGTGCACCATTTTTTTTCCGGAGTTGTTAATGGCATTATCGCTGAAGCAGAACGGCATGGCTATTTAGTTATTATTCTTCAGTCTAATGAATCTTTGGAATTAGAGAAAAAACAAGTAGCCCTTTTAATAAATAAAAGAGTTGATGGAATTATAATGTCGCTGTCCAACGATTCGAATGATGACATTCACCTGAAAGAAATTCTTAGAAAAGAGATTCCGTTTGTGCAATTTGATAAAATTTCCAAATTGATTCCGAGTTCAAAGGTTATTATTAATGACCAGAAAGCAGCAATGGAAGCTGTCCAGCATCTAATTGATATGGGATGCAAAAAAATCGCTCATATTCGTGGTCTTGAAAATCCGCAAAATGCCATTGATCGTTTTTTGGGGTATAAAAAAGCATTGGAAAAAAATGGAATTCCGTTTGATTCTTCATTGGTTTATTCTTGTAAAACGATCACTTTTGAGCAGGGAGTCGAATTCGCAAAACAAATTTTGGAGGAGGACAAAGGGATTGATGGAATTTTTGCCATCACGGATTTAGTTGCTGTTGGGGTTTTGGCCCATTTTAATGAAAAAGGAATTCAGGTACCTGATCAAATTGCTGTAATTGGTTTTAGCAACTGGTTAGTCTCACAGGTAATTACACCAAAATTAAGTACAGTTGATCAGCCTAGCTATGAAATGGGTGTTGCTGCTTTTAATTTGTTATTAGAAGAAATGTCATGCCGAAAAGAAGGAAAGTCTTTCGAACCTAAAATAATTGAATTGAATACTGATGTAATTCCCCGTGAATCAACACTTAAAAAGCGATAAAAAGAGACTAAAAAAAGACAAGATCACTAAAATAGTACTTTATATCAAACGCAAATATAAAATAGTCACTTAGAATATCCTCACTCCTCACCTCTCCAAAGAGGGCAATAGTGAAATATAAGCATTAGCTGCCGTTACTTTCGCTATGAAGAGTTTACGGAAAATCACCCTCAATTTATCCAACGTTTTTCACAGCATCTTATTACTTCATATTTTGGAATTACTAAAGAAACCTTGAGCCAAATAAAAAAACAAGCCCTCAGGTAAACATCCCTTTTTAGACTAAAAATCGAAACCGCTGACAATTGCCAACGGTTTTTTCACACCCGAATATCCTTTCCTTTTTTAGGCGCTTATTTGCTTCTTTAATAGATTTGCGGTTGCTTTTATAAATTCTTCTTTCCCTTTTTTGGCTTCATTTATCAGTACTTTAATATCAGCTGGAATCTCAAAATATTTATCAGCCCACAAATGCATTTCTACAATAATGGGCAATAAATCGATTGCTTTTTGGGTGAGTTTATATAAAACTTTTGCCTTACTTTCTGGGTGTTCTAATTTTTCGATAAGTTTATTTTCTTCTAAATTTTGAAGTCTTGATGCTAAAATATTTGTAGCAATTTTTTCTTCCGATTTCAAAAACTCGCCATAAGTTGATTTTTGACGAAACATCATATCTCTAATAATCAGCAGCGACCACTTGTCTCCAAAGACATCTAACGTACAGCTAATAGGACAATCCGATCTTTTTTTTACTTCTTTCATAAAATTATTTTTAAAAAACACTTGCATATTGAAAGTAATTTATATATTTGCACTTGCAATATGCAAGCAAAAATATGAATTAATTTTTAAATACGATTAAAATGAAACAAAATATTTTAGTAACAGGAGCCTCATCAGGTTTTGGTTTGTTAATCGCAAACAAGCTGAGTCAAAATGGCTACAATGTAATTGGTACCAGCAGAAATCCTGAAAAGTACGGAGCAACAGTACCATTCAAAATGATAGCTTTAGATTTGGATTCGGAGCAGTCAATTAGTTCTTTTTCAGAAAGACTATTTAAAGAAATACCAAAATTGGATATTTTGATTAACAATGCAGGCTTTTTAGTAGCAGGTATTGCTGAAGAAATTCCTATTGAATTAGGCAGACAGCAATTGGAAACTAACTTTTGGGGAACTATTAAAGTAACCAATACCATATTGCCTCAATTTAGAAAACAAAAATTTGGTAAAATTATTACCGTTGGGTCTATTGTTGGACTTGTGGCATTTCCAAATGTGGCCTATTATGCAGCATCCAAACACGCATTAGAAGGATATTTTAAAGCATTACGATATGAATTGAACGAATTCAATATTGACGTAGCAATGATTGAGCCTGCTGCATTCAAAACAAGTATTATGGATAACTCATCTTCTCCTATAAATAAAATAGCCGATTACAATTCATTAAGACTAAAAATTGAAAAATTCACCAATGAACTTGTAAAAAGTGCAGAAGACCCCAAAATTGTAGCAGAAAAAGTACTGAAAGTAGTGCAAACTGATAAGCCAAAATTTAGAAATATTGTAGGCAAAGGCACTTCTGTACTCATTAATTTACAGCATTTTGCCTATGGTATTTTAGAAAAAAACGTACTAAAACAATTAAATAAATAATCTATTAAACAATTAAAAATATCATGAAACACCTTATCATTTATTCGCACCTCAACCCTGCCAGTTTTACCAAAGCCATTGTAGATGTAGTGGCACAAAAAGCCACAGCCCAAGGCGAAGAAGTAAGAATTATCGACTTATATAGCGACAAGTTTAATCCTGTTTTAGAGATGCCCGATATTGAATTTATGTTTATGGGCAAAGAAATTCCCAATGATGTAGCCCATTATCAAGAAATGATAACTTGGGCAGACCATTTGACCATTGTGTACCCAATGTGGTGGGCGCAAATGCCTGCTATGTTAAAAGGATTTATTGACAGGGTATTTTCGCATGGATTTGCGTTTCAAATTACTGAAAATGGGCCTGTTGGTTTATTGAAAGGAAAAACCGCACAGGTGTATATGAATACCAATCATCCGAGTGAATATTATGCCGAAACCCTGATGCACAAAGCCCAATTAAGAGTTATTGAGCAAGGTGTTTTTGAATTTTGTGGCATTCAAACCGAAACTACTTTTTTTGGAAATGTTATTAGCGGAACGGATGAATTAAGAAAAAGTTATTTAGAAAGTATTAAATAAAAGCTTTATGCATAAATATTTAACAAGCATTGCCCTCATAATAGGATTTTTCGGTACCTTAATAGCTCAAAATATTCCAGTAATCAAAAACGATAGTATGACTTTTCAAAACGTAAAAACAGAATCTGTAAACGTAGATGGAACTCTATTTTATTATAGAAAACTTGGCACGAGTACTGATGGAATTCCAATCATATTCTTAAATCACTTAGGTGCTACTTTAGATAACTGCGATCCAAGAATTATGGACGGTATAGCCACAAAATATCAAATAATTCCATTTGATAATCGAGGTATTGGTGCCACCAAAGGTACAACTCCGAAAACTATTGCCGAAATGGCAAAAGATGCTGTTAGCTTCATAAAAGCTTTAGGATATGAAAAAGTGGATCTGATGGGCTTTTCAATGGGTGCATTTGTGGCTCAGGAAATTGTTCTTCAACAGCCTCAACTGGTTCGCAAAATGATTATGACCGGTACAGGCCCTGCAGGCGGGATTGGAATTGATAAAATTAAACCAATTACTTATAAGGATATGCTAAAAGGCTATTTAACCTTTAGAGACCCTAAATTTTATTTGTTTTTTAATCAAAATCCAAATGGAAAAGTAGCAGCTAAAGCCTTTTTGAACCGCATAAAAGAGCGTACAGAAAACCGTGATAAAAAAATCAGATTGGGTTCGTTTGGTAATCAGCTTACAGCCATAAAGGCTTGGGGAGAACAAAAGCCACAAGATTTATCAGTAATAAAGCAGCCAGTATTAATTGCTAACGGTGATAATGACAAAATGGTACCAAGCAGCAATACGTATGACTTAGCAAAACGTATTTCGAATTCTGAATTGATTGTTTATAAAGATGCAGGTCACGGAGGTATATTTCAGTATTACGAAGAATTTGTAAAAAGTGCATTAACCTTTTTAAATAAATAAATTTCCAATAACAATTTAAAAACAACAAAATGAAAGCATTCATAGTAAAAAAATACAGCAAAAAAGAAAAATTGCAACTGACTCAAGTGGCTGACCCCAATATAACCGAAAATCAAGTATTAGTTCAAATTCATAGTGCCGGTGTAAATTTATTGGATTCACTTATTAGAAATGGCGATTTCAAACTATTTTTGCCTTACAAAGCTCCTTTTATAAACGGACACGATATGGCGGGCGTTATCACCAAAGTAGGAGCAAAAGTTTCAAAATTTAAAGTCGGCGACGAAGTATATTCCAGAGTTGGCGACCACAGAATAGGGACATTTGCAGAACAGATTGCCGTAAACGAAGGCGATTTGGCATTAAAACCCAAAAATATTTCAATGGAAGAAGCAGCTTCTATTCCATTGGTTGGATTGACAGTTTGGCAAGCTCTAGTTGAAATTGCCAATTTGAAAAAAGGGCAAAAGGTGTTCATTCAAGCGGGTTCCGGAGGCGTGGGTACTTTTGCCATTCAGTTAGCCAAACATTTGGGGGCATTTGTAGCCACAACAACCAGTTCGGCAAATACAGCTTTGGTAAAAAGCCTAGGTGCCGATTTGGTTATTGACTACAAAACACAAGATTTCGCAACTATCTTAAAAGATTACGATGTGGTATTGCATAGCAATAGAGAAGCAAAAATTCTTGAAAATTCGTTAAAAATTTTAAAACCAGGAGGTACACTTGTTTCTTTGACTGGTCCGCCTACTCCGGAATTTGCAAAAGAAATTGGGTTAGCCTGGCCTTTTAGAATACTGATGGGACTATTGAGTAGATCGGTAAGAGGAAAAGCAAAAAAGTTAGGTGTTAATTTTAACTTTTTGTTTATGAGAGCTGAAGGAAGCCAATTACAACAAATTACCCAATTAATAGAATCAGGTATTATAAAACCAGTTATAGATAGGACGTTCCCATTTGAGCAAACCAACGATGCTATGACTTATGTAGAATCAGGACGTGCCAAAGGTAAAGTTGTCATTAAAATCAAATAATCAGAACAAACAAAATCAATAAAAAAAATGACCTTTTAAACAAAGTAATTCGGACTTTTGAACAAAACGCACTGGCGATACGCATTCTATCTTTGTCTCAATAAAAATTTAAAATGAATTTAAAAAATGGGACAAAAAAATCACAGCGGAGTCTTGCAAAAACCGATAGGCTCTGGCTTCAACGCAACATCAACAACAAAAGATGTTATCAAGGGAATTGACCTTACAGGAAAAACCGCTATCATTACAGGTGGTGATGGAGGTTATGGTTTAGAAATCACCAAAGCGTTAACATCGGCTGGAGCTACGGTTATCATTCCGTCTAGAAATGTAGAAAAATCAAAAGAAATTGTAAATGGAATTGCCAATGTAGAAGTAGAAGCATTAGACTTGGCAGACTCTGCTTCTATCAAGGCTTTTGCAGAGAAATTTTTAGCCTCTGGCAGATCATTGCATTTGCTTATTAACAATGCGGGCATTATGTGGACGCCACTACATCGTGATTCCAAAGGTAACGAAGGACAGTTTTCTACCAATCATTTAGGTCATTTTCAACTAACGGCCAAACTTTGGGATGCATTAAAAAAAGCAAATGGAGCAAGAGTGGTTAATGTTTCGTCATCATCACATCATTTCTCACCAATTCTTTTTGATGACATAAACTTTAACCAAAGAGAGTACGATAAATTTGTGGCTTATGGACAATCTAAAACTGCAAATATTCTTTTTGCCGTAGAATTAGACAAAAGAGGACAGCAATTTGGCGTTCGGGCTTATGCTCTGAATCCTGGTTTGAGCTTGGAAACTAATTTGGGTAAGCATATGACATTTGAAGATTTTGTTACTTTAGGTATATTACATCCTGATGGTACTCCGAACAAAGAGGCAGAAGCATCAATGGATAAAATAAAAAAGACTAAAGAACAGGGAGCTGCAACAGCGGTTTGGGCTGCAACGAGTCCTCAGCTTCAAAACATCGGAGGAGTGTATTTGGAAGATGTTGAAATTGCCCAATATGATGCGACTAATTATGACAGCATTGCAGCAGCCTATAAAAATCCTGCGGGATTTCCTGGTACAGCACCGTTTGCATTGGATGCAGAATCAGCTCAAAAACTTTGGACACTGAGTGAAGAATTAACGCAGATAAAATTTGACATTTAATTAATTGAAAAAAATAAGGTTCACGTCGTTGAGCCTTATTTTTTTACCTTTGTATTATGGCAACAAAACAAATCAATAAAAACGCTGAAATTGTTTTCAGCTGCAGCGGATCTACTCGAAACAATACCGAAATGATTGCGGAGGAACATTGCGTTGTTCGGGTGCTGTCGGGCGAATTAAAAGTTATTCAGTTAAATAAAACCTATGTTTTTGGGTTGGGCGAAACGCTTCTTTTCCCAAGAAATCAACTATCTACATTAATAAAATCCGATAAAGACGGCCTGCCTTACAGAGCCATTGTGGTAAAACTGACACAGGATGTTTTAAGGGCATTTTACGAACAAAAAAAATTGCAAGCCACTCTGGTTTCTAAAACCGATTACATCATTCCGTTGTCCCAAAGTCCTTTGCTTGACAGTTTTTTTGCTTCGATCTTGCCGTATTTCGACCTAAACTACAAATTGCCGCAAGAGCTTTCCCAATTGAAAATTCAGGAAGCGATTACCGTTTTGCGCTCCATAAACAAAGATATCGACAACATTTTATCTGACTTTTCAGAACCTCATAAAATCAACCTTGTCGAATTTATGGAACGTAATTATATGTTCAATATGCCAATAGAAAAATTTGGTTACCTGACTGGGCGAAGTTTGACCACTTTTAAACGTGACTTTAAAAAGGCTTTCAATACAACACCACAAAAGTGGATTACCCAAAAGCGACTGGAACTAGCCCGTTTTCAAATAACTGAAAAAAAGAGAAAACCTATTGATGTTTTTTATGAAGTGGGTTTTGAAAACTTATCCCATTTCTCATTTGCTTTCAAAAAACAATTCGGTAAAAGCCCTACGGAGTTTTTAAATAGCAATCTGCGATAATCAGTTAAAATCAGTTTAATTTGTCTGCCAATCTCAATGATTAAACACTTAAATTGGATTCTGAATTGAAGTTTAATTTTGCTTTTCGAGCTTGAGAAGATTGAAGTTTTCTTGGTATTTTATAGCTTTTACTTTCTTTTACAAACAAGGTACCTGTTTGTTTAAAAATGAAAGAAACATTATTTTCCACACAGGCATTTCTAATTTCGATTATCCAATTATAATTGCAAACACGAGCATTATCCCCAGATTCGCCCCCCACAACAACTTGTTCTATCCAATCGCCTTTTAAATGCTGTGAGAGATCGATAGTTCCTAAAAGAGGTTCACAAATGATTCCCTTTTTTGCGAAGGGTAATTTTTTAAATGTTGGGAGCCGTAGTTCTGCCTGTTTTTGGTTTTCAACAGAACAATAAAGCTTTACGTTGTCATAACCAGAACCCCAATCATTTGGAAGGCATTGTTGTACTCGGTCTATCCGTTTTGTTGCCATTGAAAAAGTGAGGTCTTGGCGAAGTTTTATCATTTTCCAAGCTTCATCACGCCAATCGTCTGCTTCTTCTATAAAAAAATCAGAAGTAAAGCAAGTCCACACGTGTTCGCCAGAAGGTATTTTGTAGCTTTTGTCCCTTTTTCTTTTTAAAGGTAAATCAAAATTTCGGGTCTTGTACACATTTTTACTGTCGATACCGTATAAGGCATCTCTCCGAAAAACGTAGCAATTTTTACATCCTTCAGTGATTTTAATGCATCCGTGCCATAAATTCCAGATAACCGACATAATTTATTATTCTCTAATTTTATTTATTTCCCTTTGCCCCGCCTTTTGCAACTAATTGATACGATTTTTCAACTAAATCCTTTATAATTTCGTCAGGAACATTGCCTTCAAGACTAACATTAATCCAGTGTTTCCAACTTAAATTGAATGGTTTTTCAAAACCTTCCTGTTCTCTGAGTTCTTCAATAGTTTCAGGATTACATTTTATAGTGCAATAATCGAATCTATCAATGTCAAAAAAACAAAACATTTTCTTTCCTGCATAAAACACTAAGATAGCTCGTGAATTCTTAAAAAAACCTTGAAAAGGCATTCCGTCGTGCGTATCAGGAAAGGATAAACAGTATGCTCTAAATGTTTCTATATCCATTATTATTATTTGGCTTTTACTACATTAATCTAAAATCTAATTTAAGCTTTCTTTTTGCTTTTTTGATAGACCATCAATTATAAGGTTATGTGATTTTTGTACCAACTCTTTAATTTTCGCATACGGAACATCTTTGTTAAAATATACTGAAATCCAATGTTTGTGATTCATATGATAGCCGGGGCGGATGCTGTCGTATTGAATGCGTAATTCTTCAATTAAATCGGGTTCTGATTTTAGAACGCAGAAGTCAAAAACCTCAATATTTACAAGGCAAAACCATTTATCACCAATAGAAAAGACAAGTAAATTACGATCGTATTGACTTGTTGCTTTTCCAAATGGCATTTTTTCAGTCACATCATTTAGAGATAGACAATATTTTCTAAAATCCTCAACATTCATATCTTATTGCTTTTAGAATTATACCACTTCTTTGATAGCATTAAAATCCATATCCATTGGGCGAATAAATGACCAGGTAGAATGTATAACACTCCAACTATCTCCTTCTTTTTGATATATTTCAATGCAATTATAGTGCATGTCAATAAGTGATGTATCTGCATGCAATTGAAATGTCAATATTGCGATGTCCTGTCCGAATTGAACTCGCGGATTGGTGAAGTCGTAGCTCTTTGCGTAAAGTTTTCCATCTACTACTGACGTAACAAATTTTGAAATCTCTTCGTGCGTATCTATACGGTGATCAAAGACGCCATCGAAATAGGAGAAATTTGTCTTCGACCAAAGATCTCTGTAGCCAGAGCTGTCTCCATTGAACCATTTGTCAAGAGCAGTCATTTCTAAATCGATAATTTGTTTGGCGAGTTGTTGTTGTTCGTCACTATACTTCCAAAGTGTGTTCTCACTTGTTTTCATTTTGTCTTTTTTAAATTTATAACTTCAGATTGTTGCTGATGACAGCTCAACTTTTTTAATTCAAAAACTGCTCTCTATATTGGGTGGGAGTTTGTCCTACTTCTTTTTTAAACAACCTCGAAAAATAAGGTGCATTTTCAAAACCCAATTGATAGGCTGTTTCTGCAACTGTGTTGTTGGTACTCATTAGTAAATTTTTAGCTTCCATTATTAAGGCCATATGAATGTGTTCTAAAGCTGTTTTGCCTGTTTCTTGTTTTAGCAAGTCACTTAAATATCTAGGGGATAAGTTTAATTGTTCCGCAATATATTTTACAGTTGGCAAACCATTTTCTTGAAAACTTACATTTTCAAAATAAGTAGTCAAAATATCCGTGAATTTTGAAATTGTCGTACCTGAAAGTATTATCCTATTTAAAAACTGACGTTTATAAAACCGCTGCGAATATTTCAAAATAGAATCAATGTGGGTAATCATTATATCTCTACTAAAATCATCCTGATTATTGTAATATTCCGATTTTATTTTATTGAACAAGTCCCAAATAATTTCCTCCTCTTTTGGTGATAAATGCAGGGCTTCGTTTACTTCGTAATCAAAATATCCGTATTTTTTTATTTCGGAATAAAGATTAGAATTGAATAAAAAATCCTCGTGAATATATAGCAAAAATCCTTTTTCAGCATTCTTTAAATTAGCCATTTTTATTTTCTGATGAGGCTTTACAAATGCCATTGAGCCATTGTCGTGGTCATATTTAGTTTTGCCATAAGAAAGTGTACCTGTTTCAAATTTATTATATGAAATGCCATAAAATGCCATTGTAAACTCTTTTTCTACAAAGGGGCAATCTTCGGCTTGTTCAAAAGTTAATACCCCCAATAACGGATTTTCTGGAGGCGAGAATCCGTTAGCTTTAAATAATTCACTTATGGTTTTATAATGTGTCATAGATTTTATTATTTTTTTGCAAATTTCGCTACCGTTATTGTTGGCTTGCCCAATTCGTCCCAAGTTTTTTGAGCTTCAAAAATTTCTTTGTTGCTGTTCATTACCGATATTAATGGCACAACATACCGTAAAGGCTTTATAAACAAAGATAAAAATTTAGCCATCCCGATTGGTAATTTTGCAATCGTTAATTTTTCTTTGGTATGGTTTTCTACAAAAATTTTGGCTGCTTCTGTTGTAGTTAAAGGTTCCAAGCCTTGTACAGCATATTCTCTATTCAATGATTTTTCAGTTTTAAAAGCATTTGCTACTTGTTTACCAAAGTCTTCGGCATCAATCCACCACGATTTTTCATTTGATTTTCCGATGATGTTTACCTTATTTCCATCTCTCATTCCGCCATTAAAATTTTGCATAAAATTTGCAGGATAAAATATGGTAAATGGAATACCCGCATTTTTAATTTTTTGAACCGCTTGTTTTTTGGCATTCATCACCCACCAATCGCCTTTGTAGTTTCTTGCCAAAAACGAGGATAAAAATCCAACTCGTTTTACATTCGATGATTTTAAGGCTTCAATGATATTATCCACGCCACCTGCTTCAGGATTAAATCCGTTTTCGGTATCGTTAGGGCCTGAAGATATACTGATGTAAACTGCATCTGCATCTTTTATTGCTTTGGAAATGTTCGATACGTTTTTTAGGTCGCCTTGCACAAAATGTACACCCGATGGAAAAATATGTTTTTCTTTTTCAATGTTTCTCACAAAAGCTGTTACTTCAAAGCCTGCTTTTATCAATTCTTTGGTTACAGGAGTACCTATCATTCCTGTTGCTCCAATTACTGTTATTTTCTTAATCATTATTTAATTTTTTAAAATTTAGATGGAGTTAGAAACTTCAGTCATTTTCGGATAATCAGTATACCCCTTTTCTCCGGAAGTATAAAAAGTGTTTGAGTCAGGTGCATTAAGTACAGCATCGGCCTTAAAACGTTCAACTAAATCAGGATTCGCAATAAAGGGAACTCCAAACGCTGCTAAATCTGCATCGCCAGATGCTATAACTTTATTGGCAGTTTCTTTTGTATAGCGAACATTTGTGATGATAGTACCTTTGTAAAATCCACGGAAATGTTTTGCTACGTTTTGAATAGCTAAACTCACACTAGATACATCTGTAAAAGGCTCTGTAAGATGGATGTATGCTAAATTATAGTCATTTAATCGGTTTGCAATATAGGTATACAAAGCAATAGTCTCATCATCAGCTTCAATGCCCATAATTCCGTGAACTGAAGGGTTAAAACGTATTCCTGCTTTTGATAGATCAATTACGGTTTTTAATTCGTCTAGTATTTCAAAAATTATACGAGTTCTGTTTTCTATAGAACCTCCATATTCATCTGTCCTGTGATTTGAGTTTTTATGTAAAAATTGCTGTAACAAAAAACCATTGGCACTGTGTATTTCAACACCATCAAATCCTGCCTCAAAAGCATTGATTGCTGCTTGTTTGAAATCATTTATGGTTCTTTTTATATCGGCAATGGTCATTGCCTGTGCTTCTACCGTATCCTTAAACCCCTCAAAAGTAAATACCTGTTGGTTGGGATTAACAGCCGATGGTCCAAGTGGTTTGTTCCCGTTTTGCAAATCGGGATGGGAAATAGCTCCTGTATGCCATAATTGGGCAAAAATACTTCCTCCTTCTTGGTGTACGGCTTGGGTTGTTAATTTCCAACCTTCTATTTGCTCTTTTGAATAAATGGCAGGTACATTAATATAACCAACAGCTTCAGGACTGATGAAAGTTCCTTCTGTAATGATTAATCCTGCCGATGCTCGCTGTCTGTAATATTCTGCGATGAGTTCTGTGGCAGCGTTACCTTCATTATCAGCTCTAGAGCGGGTCATAGGTGCCATTACGATACGATTTCTTAATTGTAACCCATTTAAATTGTATGGTTCGAAAATTGTCTTGCTCATTATTTTATTTTTTATGATTATTTATTGTTGCAAAACTACTATCGAAGTTATTCTGGCTAGTTATACAAAAGTGGGAAGGTGTGATACGTTTTTACGGAGGTTTTGTAGGATGATGATTTTGGTCGCGAAGTTTGTAATGTTAACGCTAACACCCAAAATATTATGCACGGCTCAAAAACTTTAAATTAATTAGCTGGCAGAATAAGACCTATACAAATTACAATGCTATGTAAAAAGGCTGACTTTACCTTGTTCCAGGATTTCGAAACAAGTTGCTTACATTTATTTCAGGCATAAAGTGATCAAGAATAAATATCCACCCCTACAATTAAAAAGGTGGTCTTGATTTTACAATCCAATAGAATTGAAAAAATCAAAATCACCTTTGCTATCAAGTTAAAATTTGCATTAACTTTAATTGTTACCTCAATAAAAGTTAATACCTTTTTTCAGGAAAAATACGCTTTATTCTCATTTGCCCATTGCGCCAAAGGTGTCATTTGCACAGGTAGTTTTTCTAAAACCTCATTCATCTTTGGATTGAATTTTGGAGGAAACTCTGTTGCGTTTTGAAGGCTTTCATAGTACGAAGTTACTCCTGCTGCACCTGCTTCACCAACAAATGGTTTTAATATATCACCAAATTCTTTGGCAGGTTGCGTATAATAAACAACGTTTTTACCCAAACCTTTAGAAAATTGTTCAGCCAAATCATTCCCTTTTAAATTTTCTAAACCACTTATTTGGAATGTATCCGCTTTTAGTTTGTCATTGTAAATTGCTTCGACAACAAAAGCACTTACATCTCTGGAAGCTATCCAACCAATAGGCATAATCTCTGGAGTAGGATAAGCGAGCTTCATTTCGTTTTTTATAAAAGGTGCACAAAAAGGTCCCATCATATTTTCCATATAAATAGTAGGTTCAATTATCACATACTCCAATCCGCTATTTTTTAGATACTCTTTTATGTCCAACTTTACATCTTCGCCAGGGATTCCTATTTTTTGCGGAGCTAACCAACCACTTGTGTTCCAAACGATTTTCTTTACACTATTTATCTTAGCTGCATCAATCACATTTTTGGCATATTCCAAGCCATCAAATGGATTGGGCAAAGAAACAGGAATCATAAAAGCTATCGCATCTATGCTTTTGGTAATTTCCAACATTTTATTGGCATCACTCATATTAGCCAAAATAGGTTTTGCACCTGCTTGACTTAATTTTTCAAAACTTGCAGCAGAACTTGTTGCTGCAAATACTTCTGCTCCTTTTTTGATCCCTTCAGATATTACATTGAATTGTTGTGAGCCTGAAGCTCCAAATACTAAGATTTTCATTTTTTTACGTTTTTATGTTATTAAATTGTTTTTGATTAGTCATTACATCCTAATCTATTTGCTTGTTTCTAATTGTTTTTTAAAATTACTTGCACAAAAGTATTGTGTTACTTACTTTTGTACAAGTAATTACCTAAAAGTAAAGTACCTACTATACAGTTAGAATAATTGAATATCAATGGAAAAAAAATCTAAAATAATTTTACCTTGTGATGAAAAGTGTCCTGTGAGAGCCTCTTTAACACTTCTTAGCGGCAAATGGACTTTGTTGATATTGTTTCAAATCAACAAAAAAGTGATGCGATATGGCGAACTAAAAAGGGCTATACCCGGTATTAGCGAAAAAATGCTGATACAAGAATTGAATATGCTTGTTGAAAATAAACTAGTCAGCAAAAAAGCCTATCCCGAAATTCCACCAAAAGTTGAGTATACTTTAACTGAATTGGGGTTAAAAACTTTGCCAATTGCAGATAAATTGGCTGAATTCGGTTTAGAGAATTTAGTCTGATTATATCAGTTGGATTTCTTAAGAATCCTAACAGTAATTAAAAATTGGTCTTCAAAAACACAGTAAAAACAAGAGATTTTGTTACTGTGTTTATTTTTTTATAAAAAAATGAACATTGTTCAAAAATAAAACATATCTTTATAAAAGAAAATAACAGTTATGAGCGTAGCAGACAGAAAAGCTCGAGAAAAAGAAACCTTAAGAGCATTGATATTAAAAGGAGCCAAAAAACTTTTTATAGAAAAAGGAATTGAGCAAACTACTATCTTTACATAACATTAATAAAAAAAACAAAAATATGAATAAAGCATTAAATCAAGAACTTGTTGCCATAGAAGCGACGGCTGTTACATATTTAACAGCATTTACACGAGGCGATGTTGCAGTTGTATTGTCAGCATTCGCTGATGATGGCGTACTAATAGCACCAAATTTGCCAGCAGCAGTAGGCAAGACAGAACTTGCAAAGATTTATCCGCTTGTTCTCGAAGCGGTCGATTTTAATATGAACTATATGATTAGAGAAGTTGAACAAATTAGTGCAGACTGGGGCTTTGTCCGTAGTTCTACCGAAGGCAAGGAGACCAACAAGCAAACGGGCACGGTAACTCATACAGCTTATAACGAGCTATTTTTGCTACGTAAGTCGCTATCTGGAGTATGGCAAATTGCAAGATACGCCACATCCATGGTTAGTTCTAATTCCTAAATAAAAGCTCTTGTTAAGACCAAGTAGTTTTATTTTAAATGATTCAACCGTTGCTCACAAAGGCAACGCTTGAATCATCAATAGCTTTTGTATCTCAGTAAACCTAGAAGTAAAGTAGCTAATATTTTTATAAAAAAATGAACGTTGTTCAAAAATAAAACATATCTTTGTAGAATAATTTCGAGGTATGAGTATAGTTGACAGAAAAGCAAGGGAAAAAGAAGCACTGAAAGCATTGATTTTAAAAGGTGCAAAAAAACTTTTTATAGAAAAGGGTATTGAGCAAACTACCATTCGAAATATTGCTGACGAAATTGACTATAGTGTAGGTACGGTATATGTTTATTTTAAAGATAAGAATGCCATTCTGCACGACCTGCACTCCATAGGATTTCAGGAATTGGGAGGGTATTTTGAAGAATTGTTCAGCATAGAAGATCCAATGGAACGATTGCGAAAAATGGGTTTTACCTACATAAAATTTGCCTTGGAAAATCAAGAAATGTATGATTTGATGTTTAATCTTAAGGCACCTATGGAATTTTTGGAAAGCTCCGAAAATAAAGATTGGGATGAAGGTGCGGTAACTTTTGGCCGTGTAAAAAAAACAATTGAGGAATGTATTAATAATGGGCATTTTAAGGGACATAATATAGAACCGCTTTCGTTTATGGTTTGGAGTTTGGTTCACGGTATGTGCTGTCTTGAAATTCGTCAAAGAACCAAAGGCGTAAAATTCACAAATCCCGAAACAATCTTGCTTGATGGCTATAATGAGTATTTGAAAATAATAGATCGGCTATAAATTTTTTTGTTCAAAAAAATGAACAATGTTCAATTAAAAAACAATGTATATTATGATAAAAAATGCAGTAATTCTAACGGTAATCTTACTCGGATATCAAGGATATTCACAAAGTAAGCTAGACGGCTACATAGAAACCGGACTAAAAAACAATGAAGTAATAAAGCAACACTATTTTGACATCAACAAAAGTGTGTATGCTCTTAAGGAAGCACGCTCTTTGTTTTACCCCACAGTTTCCTTAAACGGGAGCTATACAAGGGCTGAAGGAGGAAGAACGATTGATATTCCCGTAGGCGATATGCTCAATCCGGTGTATAACACGCTGAATCAGATGACGAATTCCAAAGCGTTCCCAACCCTTGAAAATCAGTCGGTTTTAATCAATCCCGATAATTTCTATGACGCGAAGATTCATACGACAATGCCCTTGCTGAATTTCGAAATTATTTATAATGAAAGGATTAAGAGTCAGCAGGCATCACTGCAACAGATTGAATTGGAAATTTATAAGAGGGAGTTGGTCAAGGAAATAAAAATTGCCTACTACAAATACCTTCAGTCCATTGAAGGAATTAAAATTTATCAAGATGCGTTGGCATTGGTCAAAGAGAATCAAAGGGTAAACCAATCTTTATTCAAAAATGACAAAATCAACCGTACCGCAGTTTTGCGAAGTGATAACGAGGTAATACGGATTCAGGCAAATCTTGAAACGGCAAAACAAATCAGTAATAACGCCAAATCGTACTTCAATTTTTTGCTCAACGAAAAATTGGATTCCAATATTGAAACAGATGACAATGAGGCTTTACCCATTGATGCCGTTACAGAAAACATCCAAAACAGGGAGGAATTGCTAAAACTGACTCAGGTTAAGGAATTAAATGAAACGGTTGGTAAACTGACGCAATCGCATTGGTTTCCTACAGTAAGCGGATTTGCCGATTTCGGTTTTCAGGACTTTGATTTTGATGTCAACAAAGATTCACGCTATTATTTCGCAGGATTAGGTTTGCAATGGAATATTTTTTCCGGAAACAAGAATAAATACAAACTCAAACAGGTTGAAGAAGATACTAAAAAAATAAGTTCCCAAACTGATAATGTAAAACAGCAATTATTGCTTCAGTTTCAGGTATCACAAAATAATCTGAAATCGGCATTGGAACAATTCTACGCCAATAAAAACCAAAAAGAATCCGCCAAAAAATACAATGACGACATCACCAAATTGTATAAAGAAGGACAAGCTATTTACATTGAGCTTCTGGATGCACAAAACCAATGGGTAAATGCCCAACTCAACACCAATATTGCCCTCTATAATTCTTGGATCGCTTTTGCGGAATTAGAAAGAGCCAATGCCACTTTTACTTTAAAAAACTAAAAATTAGAACAATGAAGAAATTAATAATTATCCTATTCGTACTACCGCTTTTTTATGCTTGTAAAGAAGAAAAAAAAGAACAAAAACCTTTTGAAAATGCCGATGTTATTTCGATTAAAACAGCAACGGCTCAATCATTGGCACTTGCAAGTAACATCAACGCATCCGGCTTGGTGACAACGGAAAATCAAGCCAATTATGGCTTTAAAATTGGTGGTGTTGTCAGTAAAATTTATGTCGAAGAAGGACAGTTTTTCAAGAAGGGACAACTTCTAGCAACATTAGATGAAACCGAAATCGGTTCGGGCTTGAATCAATCGGATTTGAATGTTAAAAAATACGAGCGTGATTATACGCGTGCCTTAAATCTTTACAAAGACAGTGTTTATACTTTGGAACAGCTTCAAAACACCAAAACAGGTTTGGACATTGCCCGAAAACAAAAAGATGCTGTCGCTTTTAATGCCCGTTATGCAAAAATTTATGCCACGGCCGATGGTTTTGTTACTGCAAAAATTGCCAATACAGGTGAAGTAGTTGGTGCCGGATCTCCAATTTTGGCCATAAACGAAACAAGTAAAAACAACAATTACCTGTTAAAAGCGGGCTTGACAGATACCGAATGGGCTGCCGTGAAAATTGGCCAAAAAGCGGTTGTCACGCTAGATGGTTATCCCGATAAACACTTTGACGCTTTTGTCTTCAGGAAATCACAAGCTGCCGATGCTGCATTAGGTTCGTTTCAGGTAGAGCTGAAATTGGATATGAAAAACAGCAAACCGGCCGTGGGTATGTTTGGAAAAGCAGAAATCAAGGCCGAAAAAGTAGAAGACCGCATCATCATTCCCTATAATTCACTTATTGAAGCCGACGGAAATAAAGCCTTTGTGTTTGTCGTAGAGAATAACAAAGTAAAACGTCAGCCTGTTACAATTGCTAAATTTGAAAATAACAAGGTATTTATCAAGGAGGGACTTCACCAAACGGATCAGATTGTTATTTCAAACAGTGCTTATCTCAACGAAGAATCAACTATCAAAATCATTAAATAACCGAGAATAGTAATGAAAATCACAAACTTTTCAGTTAAGAATTATCAGTTTGCACTGATTATCTTTCTTTTGGTCGCTGTTGTAGGGATTCTTACCCTATTCACGATGCCAAGATCAGAAGACCCCGGAACGCATCCTCCACAATATTTGATTACGGTTATTTATCCCGGAACGAGTCCGAAAGATATGGAGGAACAAGTCGTAAAACCTATCGAAAACAAAATTTACGGATTGGAAAATATCGAAAAAATACTCACAACCGTTGAAGATGGTGTAGCCGCTTTTCAGGTAAAATTCAAATACGGAGTGGATGTTGACAATAAATATCAGGAAATCTCCACCGAAATGAATGCCCTTAAAAACAGTGAATTGCCTAAAGATATTTATATGATTAAGACGGAGAAAATTTCGTCTTCGGATGTAAAAATTCTTCAGGCTGCTTTGGTTTCAGAAAATGCATCCGACAAAAAACTGCGCGATGAAGCCGATGAACTAAAGACAAAGATTGAAAAAATAACCAATCTCAAGGACGTAAAATACAGCGGCATTCCGGAACAGGAAATCCGTGTGGATTTGAACTTGGAAAAATTGGCACAATTAAAAATTCCATTGAACATAGTAATGGGAAGTTTACAAAGTGAAGCTGCTGATATTCCCGGCGGAAGTATCGATTTGGACACCAAAGTATTCAACGTAAAAACAAGCGGTAAATTTAAAAATGCGGATGATGTTGCCAATACTGTCATTTATAATGCCAACGGAAAAATCATCTATATGAAAGACGTAGCCGAAGTGAGCTACAAATCTGAAGTGGTAAATCACATTACAAGAATTAACGGACACCGATGCGTTTTGGTCACCGCCGGAATGAAGGACAATGTAAACATTAGCGATGTGCAAAAGCAATATTTACCAATTGTAGAAGAATTCTCCAAAGATTTGCCTCCTAACATTAAACTAATCAAAAACTTTGACCAAGCCGATATGGTATCAAAACGTTTGGGGCATTTAGGTTTTGATTTTGCATTGGCCATTCTTTTAGTTGTCATTACGTTGGTGCCTTTAGGTTCAAGAGCATCACTTATTGTTATGATATCCATTCCTTTATCATTGGCTTTAGGATTAATTGCAATGAATGCTTTAGGGTATTCCTTAAACCAATTGAGCATTGTTGGGTTGGTTGTCGCTTTAGGATTATTGGTCGATGACAGTATTGTGGTTGTCGAAAATATTGAGCGTTGGCTGCGTGAAGGCCATTCAAAAATGGATGCCGTTCTAATGGGAACCAAACAAATAGGAATTGCAGTAGTAGGATGTACGGTAACTTTGGTTATTGCCTTTTTGCCGTTGGTCTTTCTTCCCGATATGGCAGGCGAATTCATCCGCAGTTTACCAATGGCGGTTATTACAAGTGTTTTGGCTTCAATGATTGTGGCTTTGACATTGGTTCCGTTTTTGGGAAGCCGATTTTTAAAAACACACGAGCACGGTGAAGGAAACATTTTTCTTCAGTATTTGCAAAAGTTTCTAACAAGAGCCTACAGGGATATTATGCCAAAAGCATTGAAATTCCCAAAAATTACGATTGCTGTTTCCCTGTTTTTAAGTGTGATTGCTTTTGGATTGTTTTCGGTAACCGGATTCAAATTGTTCCCGAATTCAGAAAAACCAATGTTTCTTATCAATATTAAAATGCCGCTTCAGGCTAATATTTCGGAAAGTGACCGAGTGACAAAAATCGTAGAAAAAGAATTGAAAAACCACAAAGAAATTGTGTATTACACTTCAAATGTGGGAAAAGGAAATCCGCAGATTTATTACAATGTGCATCCACAGGACAGAAAATCCGATTTTGCCCAAGTATTTGTTCAGTTGGAAGATGAAGCTACACCTACCGAAAAGACGGCTTTAATTAAAAAATTGCGCGACAAGTTCAAAACGATGCCTTATGCCAAAGTAGAAGTAAAAGATTTTGAGCAAGGAACGCCGTTGGAAGCTAATATCGTAGTACGAATATTTGGCGAAGACCAAGCCGTTTTGCGCAAATTATCGGCTCAGGCAGAAAGTATTTTACGAAATCAAAGAGGCACGGTGTACATCAACAATGAGTTGAATACTTATAAAACCGATGTTAAAGTAAAAATCAATAAAGAAAAAGCAAGAACATTGGGCGTACTGACAAGCGAGGTCGATAAAGTAATCCGGCTTGCGGTAGCGGGACTAACCGTTGGTGATTACATTGATGACCGTGGCGATGCTAGGAACGTGACCATTACACTCCCAAGAGACAAGTTTTCCAAATTGGGCGCATTAAAAAATTTATATGTAAATAACATTCAAGGAACCCCTATTGCATTGAATCAAATTGCGAGCATCACTTTTGAAACCGCACCCACAGCCATCAACCACTTTAACAAATCACCTTTTTCAAAAGTCAGCGCTATGACAAAAGAAGGTTATCTAGCGAATGACCTGTTGGTAGATATTGTTCCAAAATTGGATAAACTAAAAATGCCAAATGGCTATTATTACAAACTTTCGGGAGAAAAAGAATCAGAAGGCGATGCGTTGGGAGGCAATTTTCTTTCGGTAATCATATTGAGTGCTTTTTTATTCATAGCCGTTTTATTACTGCAATTTAAAACGTTCAAGGGAATTATTATCGTACTGTCTATTATTCCATTAGGCGTTCTTGGTGGTGTGTTGTTTTTGCTGGTGACAGGCAACCCAATGTCGTTAGTATCCATTATCGGTTTCATTGGACTGTCCGGAATTCAGGTGAAAAATTCACTCCTTTTGGTCGATTTCACCAATCAATTGCGACAAGAAGGAAAGTCCATTGACGAGGCGATTGCCATTGCTGGTGAAACCCGTTTTCTTCCGGTAGTACTAACATCTATTACGGCAATCTGCGGATTGATTCCGCTGGCGGTGAATCCCAATCCTCAAATATCTCCGTTGGCGATTGTATTGATTGGCGGTTTAATAAGCTCTACCATTCTGGCAAGAATTGTAACCCCGGTAATGTATAAACTGATTCCTCCATCTTTGGAAAAATCTAACGAGAGCATTAACTAAACCAAGAGTTAGACTTATAATGAGTCTCTTTCTTAAATTATATTGAGCAACATAATAAAACTAAAAACATGGAATTAAAAGATAAAAAAGTATTAATTACAGGTGCCAGTGGAGGCATCGGATTAGAAGTAGCCAAATTGATGGCTGCAAAAAATTATACAGTAACACTTGTAGCAAGAAGCGAGAATAAATTAAATGAAGCCAAAGCGATACTTCACGGAAATAACCACACAGTACTAGCAGCGGATTTAAACAACTCAAAGGATTTGGATAAGCTGTCTGAACACATTAAATCTGAACGTTATGATGTCCTAATTAATAATGCAGGTGCTGGAATGTACGGGGAATTTATCAATATGCCGCTTCAGGAACAAATAAATGGTATGCACCTTAATATGGATGCATTGGTAACACTGTCTTACGCTTTCCTGCAAAACGCAAAAAAGGGAGACAGTCTGGTAAATGTGGCTTCACTTTTAGGACATTCTTCTTTTCCGGGAGCAGCTGTTTATGCAGGAACTAAAAGCTTTGCTGCTAATTTTTCCGAATCCTTGTGGTTTGAATTTAAAAATAAAGGTATTTATGTAATGGGGTTTAATCCTGGGGCAACTAAATCAGATTTTCATTCAAATGCTGGTAAGGAAACTAATTCGTATCCCGAATTTGTATTGTCCACAGCATATGACGTAGCACAAGATTTAATTACCAGCTTGGAAAGAAGAAGTAAACCAAGAGTAATATCAGGCTGGAAAAACCGCTTAATGTTATTCAACTTCAAGTTTCTTAGCCGTGCATTGGCCGTTAAAATAATGGGGCAAATAAGTCCAGGAATGAAATAAGTAATTACACCCTGTTTTATTTAATTGTAAACGAAGATGATGATGACAAAATGGTTTCTATAAGTAACACATACGAATTAAAAAATCATATGATAAATTCGGAGCTAATTGTTTATAAGGATGCAGGCCACGGTTCCATATTTCAAAATTATGATGAATTTGTAAAAAGCGTATTGAATTTTTGAACAATAAATCAAACCAAATTATGTTTCGTTAAAACGTTTCATTATTGCCCACTTTTGTATCATAAAGGTTATCCCGAATTGACGGAGATTTGTCATAATAGTAAAACAATAAAATTATTAAAATGAAAAAAACAATTTTTATAACAGGAGCATCCCGTGGATTAGGCAGAATTTGGACTGAAACATTTTTAAAACGTGGCGACAATGTGGTGGCAGCGGTAAGAAATACAGAATCATTAAAGGAATTGGCCGCTGAATTTCCTAAAAATCTATTGGCTTTACAATTAGATTTTACGGATAAAAAAGCCTCTTTTGATGCTGTTGCAAAAGCAAAAAGCCATTTTGGAGTAATCTATGTATTAATCAACAATGCTGGTTATGGACATTTTGGTGCCATAGAAGAATTGGAAGAACAGGAAATCCGTATGCAGTTTGAAACCAATGTTTTTGGATTAATTTGGGTTACACAAGCAGTTATAGAAAACATACATAAGACTTTTTAATAGCTTATTAAAATTTTTAAAAACGAATGCCCTGATACTTTTGTATAAAATAGTCAAAAGTGAACCAAAATATAATGTTATCCAAAAAAACATAATTCACTGATTTTCAAAAACAAACAACAATAATAATTATTCTTACAAAAAAATAATCGCTTTATTTTTTTTACAAGAAAAATATATTATTTTTACAAAAAATTTAACAATCTTTTTTGTGGTAAAAACAAAAACAAACCTACTTCTCACAATCTTTATAGTATTAACAATTATTTTTAATACGTTCTCTGCTTTAAAGTTCTTTGAACAAAACAAAAAAATTGTCTATGTTGATAACCTTAAAATATTTGAAAAATTCAATATGACAATAGAAATGAAAAAAATTGGAGACAAAGAATTTAACATTCAAAAATTACGCATAGATTCTTTGTTCTCTAAAGTTCAATCCCCTTTAATTTCAAATGATGACAAAGAATTAACAATGCAACAATTAATTCAGGCAAAAGATGAATTAGAAAAATTCAATAAAAAATTTGCTTACGAAGAATCTTCAAAAATTTGGATCAGAATTAAAAGTTATTCTTCAGAATTCGCCAAAGAAAACGGATATAACCTTATCATCGGGTCAGAAAACAAAACTAATATTTTATTTGCTGATGAAGAAATTGATGTAACTACAGATTTACTTACCTATATAAATAAAAAGTATGAAGGGCTTAAGTAGATTTATTTTCATCACCTTATTTCTCGCTTTTTATTCTTGCAAAAACGACAATCCAACATCAAGTTCAGACGATTCTGAAATTCGTGATCGCTATTTCAACCTAGAAAAAACAGGTTGGAAATCCCGAATGTATACCCAAAAAATTGAAGACATTGGCTTTACCGCAACTGAAGTTCCTATTCAGTATTATTTATTGAAAGATTTAGGTACTCAAGACTTAAAAATGGTAGATTCTCTTTATGAAGAAAACAAAAGAGAACGTATAATAGAATTTGTTTTTCAGCAAGATGAAGAGAAAGATTTACTTGCCAAAGATTTCACAGGAATGGATTACACGGCAACGGTAAAATATATGTCTTTTGGCCTTGATAAAGACTTTTATATTGTCACTTCAAAGAAAGATACCATCGCGTGTTCAGGGGTTACTTTTGAACGCAGTTATAAAATTGCTCCTTATCAAAAAGTATTATTATTTTTCTCAGGAATAGACCCGAATGAAAAAATACAACTAGTATATAATGATTTCCTTTTTAGAAAAGGTACTCTGAAATTTAAATTTAAAGATCCCTATATTCAAATAGCCTTATGATCAAGCCTCGAAAAATAAGTAAGTTTAAAAAAATAACCGCTATTTATTTAGCCATGATGATTTTATTGGAAACCTTTCAGCCAATGCAGATCTATGCATTAACAGGAGGACCATCTCAACCTGAGTTTGAAGCTTTCACTCCTATTGGCACCTCAGACATGGTAGATCTGGCAAGCGGCGATTTTAATTACAATATTCCAATAATGGATGTTGGCGGCTATCCTATAAATTTAGCATATAACTCTGGCGTCACAATGGATCAGGAAGCATCATGGGTAGGTCTTGGCTGGAACTTAGATGTAGGACAGATAAACAGACAAGTACGAGGTCTTCCAGATGATTTTAATGGAGATGAAATGCTTTATGAAAACAACTTGAAACCTAATGTTACTATTGGAGCGAATGTCAATCTATTTGCAACAGCTTTCGCTATTAAAGAAGGTGGCACACCTAAAACATTAAATGTAAAACCTAGTATCGGATTAGGGATTAAATATAATAATTATGATGGTATTGGAGTTACTCCAAGTTTTGGTCTTAGTTACGATATTGGTAATAGTCTTAGTGTTGGTATGAACATTACATCTTCTGCTTCTGAAGGAGTGTCTGTATCACCTACTGTAAGTTTTTCAGATAAAATAAAGAGGAATAATTGCACAGATACTTATTTAGGATTAAATCTGGGAGTAAATTATAATAGTAGAAAAGGAGTTGAAAGTATGACAATGTCGTCATCTTTATCTGAAGTAAATGGGTATGCAAATTCAAAAGGAAAATATACAACTGAGGGTACAAATCAACTAAGCTCTAGTACAGTCTCCTTTATAAATACTTCTTTCACACCAACTAAAAGAGTTGGAATGTCTTCAAGTAATTACATGTTTAGTGTTAATGTAGAGGGAGAGCTTTGGGGACTTGAAGGAGGAGCAAAATTCTCTGGATATGTGACAAGCCAAGGCATTAAAGATTCTGAAAAAAACAAAACTGAAAAAGCATATGGTTTTGAAAACACTTATAACGCAGGAAAATCTGATATTTTAGATTTTAATAGGGAAAAAGACAGAACGTTTAATAAAAATACGACTTCATTACCTATTACAAACAATACTTATGATCTGTATAGCATTCAGGGTCAGGGAATATCTGGAATGTATCGTCCATACAAATCTCAAGTTGGATACGTATATGACAATGAAACTACCGATGCAAGTTCCGGAGGAAGCTTAGGTCTGGAATTTGGAGCAGGCGGTGGTGTTCATTTTGGTGTAGATGCAACAGTTACGCTAGGAAAAAGCAGTTCATTAATTTGGGAACAGTCTAATCCTGTTTTGGGCAGATTTAAAGAAAAAAAGAGTGGAAACAGACCTGATTATGAAAAAGTTTTTTTTAAAAACATTGGAGGAAATCATGTTGACCAGGAATTAAATCTTTTGAATACCAATTTAGGCGGTTACAGTCCTATAAGGCTAAATATTGAAGGAGGAAAATTTTCAAGGAAAACCAGTCAGAATTATTATACAGATATTAATAATATACCCGTTGCTGGCAATAGTTCAATTATACGTACAAAGCGTTTATCCAGAAATCAATCCATTCAAAAACTAACGCGTACTGAAGCTTTAAGCTATGGTTCTAGTAAAAATTATAATAATATCAGCCCATTTTCATTAAAAGGTAAACAAGATCATCATACCTCAGAAATAAAAGTAACAAAAGAAGGTGGTGAACGCTACATTTATGGAAGGGCCGCTTACAATGTAGTAAAAAAAGAAACCACTTTTGATGTGGGGTCAACACCAAATGTAAATTACAAAGATGGTTTGGTTACTTATCAAGATGGAGACAACTCAGTTGGTAATAAACGTGAAGGAGATCAATATTTTAATCGTGTCACTACACCTGCATATGCGCATTCCTATTTATTAACTTCTGTTTTGTCATCCGATTATCAAGATTTAAAAGATGACGGTCCGACTGATGATGATTTAGGAACCTATACTAAATTTGAATACGAAAATAAAAATGCTGATAAAACTCATACTTATAAATGGCGAATTCCTTTTAAAAAAAATGCTGCGAACTATGATGAAGGTTTACGTTCAAGTAAAAAAGATAATAAAGGAAATTACATATATGGAGAAAAGGAGCTGTTATATGTTAAAAAGATAGTTACTAAAACGCATATTGCCATTTTTAACCTTTCCGAAAGAAATGATGGATATGGAGTAAAAGATGAAAATGGCGATTTAGGTGCCGATTCTAAAATGTACAAACTCGATTCAATCTCATTGTACTCAAAACCAGAATACAATGCTAAAGGAGAAAAGGCAATCCCAATAAAAGTAGCACATTTTGAATATAATTATAATCTGTGTCAGGGTATTGACAATAATATAAATGCGAACAAAACTACTCCTGAATTTGATGGGCAAAAGGGTAAACTTACCTTAAGTAAAGTATATTTTACATATAAAAATTCGAATATGGGAAAATTTACTCCATACGTATTTAATTATGCCCCTAAAAGTTTAGCTGAAAGCGACGGATATAAACTAACAAACGATACAAATAACAATCCTTCTTACGACATGAAAGCTTATGATGTTTGGGGGAGTTACAAACCATCTAATCCTGATATAGACGGCAAAACATTAGGAAATCTCCCTAATGCCGAGTATCCATTTGTAGATCAGAGTGATCGGGCAATAGCAGATCAAAATGCTTCTGTTTGGTTATTAAAAACAATACGGCTCCCCTCAGGTGGTCAAATCGAAGTTAATTTTGAAGCAGATGATTATGCATTTGTTCAAAACAAACAAGCCATGCAAATGTTCAAAGTAGTAGGAAGCGGAGATAAAATCCCTACTAGTATTGATAATACAATTAAAAAAGCATTTCTAGGAAAATACATTTTTATAGAAATTGATAAAGATTTTGATATTAACAGCGGTGATGCTGCTAAAAACTTTGAAGATAACTATCTTAAATCTATAGGGACAAAAGATAATCCCTTGTATTTTAGATTTTTGCTTAATATGGTTAATCCAAATCCCCTACCCGGTATCGGAAATACAGATAAATACGATTATGTTACAGGTTATTTAAAAAAAGATACTGATGTAACGTGCCGTCTTTTTACAGATGCAGGTAAAAAATATGCAGCCATTCCAATGGAATATGTTGGAAAAGGAGACGGTTTTAATTCGAATTCGGAGGTAAATCCAATTAAGAAAGCAGGTTGGAATTTTGGAAGACAAAACTTAAACCGCCTTGTTTATAGCATGGATAATCAAGAAGATACTAACAATGTAAAAGGTGTTATCATGCAATTAATCGGATGGATTCCAGCACTTTCAGACATTTTTACAAGTCCAAATGCCAAATTACAGCAAACAGGAATTGCAAGCCAATTTATCACAGGTAAATCCTGGATTAGACTTATGAATAGCAATATGCATAAAATTGGGGGAGGCAGCAGGGTTAAAAACATTGAACTTAATGACCAATGGAATGTAATGACTGGAAACACTGATAATACACTTTACCAACAATCATACGGTCAAAAATATGCCTATACTGATAAAGACGGAAACTCCTCTGGTGTTGCAACTTATGAGCCTTTAGGCTGTAAAGAAAATCCATTTGTAAAACCTTTTTATGATCAAAGCAAAAGAGATCTTTTACTAGGTCCTGATACAGATAATTATGTTGAAGAGCCATTAGGAGAATCCTTCTTCCCTTCACCTAAAGTTACTTACAGCAGAGTTACAGTAGCAAATATTCCCCGAAAGAAAACAGAAAACAATCAAACTATGATTGTTAAAAAACACGCAACAGGATCTGTTGTTACTGAATTTTATACCTCAAAAGATTTTCCTACCATTGTTGACCGAACTACTTTATCATCCAACTTTGATACTTCATCCGCTCTGGCTAGTATCTTAAGTTTAAACGTAAAAAATCATATTACTTTGGCCCAAGGTTTTTCAATACATACAAATGATATGGATGGCAAAATGAAAAATCAAAAAGTATATGGTGAAGGACAAATCGAACCAATATCCGGAGTTGACTATAATTATAGCAAGACGATTGATATATTAAGTTCTGACGAAGGAAAATTGAATAATACCATACAAACCATTAACTCAAAAGGCATCATTAGTAAAAATCTTGTTGGAGTCGATTATGATGTTATAAATGATTTTAGAGAAAGTACCACTACCACTACAACTGTTGGAGTTAATATTAATTTAGCCACATTGCCAATTACGATATTTGTAATTGTTGTTCCTACTCCTATTCCTAATTATTCTAAACAGGAAGATCAAATTAGGACAGCAACGACAACAAAAGTAATTCATAGTTCAGGAATCTTAGAAGAAAAAGTAGCATATGATTCAGGATCTAAAGTATCTACCAAAAATTTAGCCTGGGATGCCGATACTGGAGAAGTTTTGCTAACCCAAACTACTAATGAATATAATGACAACTACTTTAGTTTCAATTTTCCTGCCTATTGGAGTTATGACGGAATGAATCAGGCTGCTAAAAACGCAGAATTAGTATCTGAAATTGAAAAATCAAGCGATGGTTATAAATTTAAAAACAATGCAAAAGCTTCTGATTATTTAATAAATGGAGATGAAGTTTGGGTATCAGGAAAAAACAGCAATGGAGAAAATAAAGACCAAAGAGCATGGATCGTTACACTTGAAGATTCCAATTTTAAACTTCTTGATATTAAAGGCAAATTAATAAGAGATATTGAAAATTTCGGAAAAATAAAAGTAATCCGATCTGGACATCGCAACATGCAGACAGCTTCTATGGCAAGTATAACATCTATGAGAAATCCATTATATAATTATAATACTAGTAATAAAATAACAACAATAAAAAATAGTATTGGAAATGATCCATTTCTTTTCTCAACAGCCAATGACAGAATTGTTAATGCCTCTGCAGTAGAATACAATGATGTCTGGCCTTCGCAATGTGAATGTAATTTACCAAAAATGATCTTTGTAAATGGAAATCTCGAATATGAATATGAAAAAACTATAAATTCTGATGACAATGCTGAATCTGATAATTTTTACAACCCCTATCTTTATAATATTTTAGGGAACTGGAGAGCGAATAAATCTTTTGCTTATTTAACAGGTCGAAATTATACTGTTGATCCAACACCTCGTAAAACTGGTTTCTTTACTGATTTTGCTTCATTCTATATTTTCAATGGTACAAATTGGATAATAAGAAACGATCAAAATTACAAAAAATGGACCTACGCATCAGAAGTAACACAATACAATCCGTATGGTCAAGAAGTAGAAAACAAGGATGCATTAAACCGCTATTCATCTGCTATATACGGTTACAATAATCGTTTTCCAGTAGCAGTAGCTTCTAATACAAAATATAATGAATTAGCTTCTGATGGATTTGAAGATTATGACAGTAATCCTGAAAAATGCTCAAAAGCCTCCCATTTTGATTATAAAGCTCAATTGAAACAAAATGATATCAGTATATCTTCAACAGAATCTCATACTGGCAGAAAAAGTCTGAAGGTTGCTCCAAATAAAAAGGCAGTAGTAAAAAAACAAGTAATTCCTTGCTTAAAATAATAATTAATCTTTAAAGTCATTTTAAAAAAGTGCTAATAAAGAATTTGATTATTCATTAAAAATTAACCTGAAGTAGAAATAAAAACATGTTAAAAAATATTAAAATAAAAAAATATTTGATTACTTTTTGTGTAATCTTATATACTATTAACTCAATTGCCCATGATTTTTATAGTAAAACGAATGTAAATAATTATGTAGTATCAGATGCTAATTGTGTTGACTATTTTTTAAACAGTGTAACAGCTACTAATGCATGTAAAAGAGACAATACTTCAAATGTAACTTTAAACTCTTCTGCAGAAGGATTACCTACAGGTGATTATCTAGTCACATACAGTCTGTCATACAATGGAAATTCAACTTCACTGACCGCTCCTATGACTGTATTAAATGCCGGCACTGGAAGCTTTGTCGCTGACGTTTCTATTGTTAACACAAATTCCAGCACTACAATTAAAATTAATTCGATTAAATCTTTAGCTACCGCAGTTGTTTCCAATTTATCGTCTAATAACATTTCCAATGTTTCAAAAATGCTAAGTGTTACGAACAAACCTAATATTACCAACATTTATGCAACCTGTGCTAATTATATTATACAATGGAATAATGACAGTGTAGATGAATACTTTTTAGATGTTGCTACTGATGCAAATTTCAGCACATTTCTTTCAGGGTATCAAAATAAAGCATTAGGCAACGTCTTTTCACATGAGATATTAGGTATGATCCAAGGACAAACGTATTATTGCAGAATAAGAACCAAAAATTATTGTGGAATAAGTATTAACTCTGATATAAAGTCATTTACAAAAAATGGTTATGGATGGATTAATCCTATACAGGGAGGCACTGATCCTATAGTTATTGGCGTAGCTGCATTTGATTTTTCCAACGCAACTTCTGGAGGAACTTGGTCTATTATTAATGGAACAGGTACTGCTAGAATTGAACCTAGAGGTTCCAGCAACAACCTTGCTGTAGTTATAGGAACTACTCCAGGTACAGCTACAGTGGTATATACGGTTAATAATGGCTGTAATACATCTGTTACTAAATCCATTATTATTACCAATAAAACCCAAACAACACCTTCTGTTTTTATTAACAGTACAACTGCTACTGATGCATGTAAAAGAGACAATACCTCAAACGTAACTTTAAATTCATCTGCTGAAGGGTTACCTACAGGCGATTACCTAGTCACATACAGTCTGTCTTATAATGGGAATTCAACTTCACTAACCGCACCTATGACAGTTTCAACTGCTGGCACAGGAAGCTTTACTGCAGACCTTTCTATTGTTAACACCAATTCAAGTACTACAATTAAAATTAACTCTCTTAAATCTTTAGCTACTGATGTCGTATCCAATTTGACTTCCAATAATATTTCCAACGTTTCAAAAATGGTATTAGGTGTTACAAATAGCCCTAATATTACCAACATTTATGCAACTTGTGCTAATTATATTATACAGTGGAATAATGATGGTGCAGATGAATACTTTTTAGATGTTGCCACTGATACAAATTTTAACACATTCCTTCCTGGATATCAAAATAAAGCAATGGGAAACGTCTTTTCACATGAGATATTAGGGATGATTCAAGGACAAACGTATTATTGCAGAATAAGATCCAAAAATTATTGTGGCACCAGTATTGACAATGATGTAGATATAAAATCATTTACAAAAATTGGTTATGGATGGATTAATCCTATACAGGGAGGAACTGATTCTATAGCCATTGGAGCATCTGCTGCTTTTTCTAATGCTACTTCTGGAGGAACCTGGTCTATTATTAATGGAACTGGTACCGCCACAATTGATAGTAATGGAATTGTTACCGGTGTTTCATTAGGATCATCCACAATAGTTTATACTGTTAATAATGGTTGTTATACATCCGTGACTAAATCTATTATTATCACCGAAAACCCCTCTTTTTTTATTAACAGCACAACTGCTACTGATGCATGTAAAAGAGACAATACTTCAAATGTAACTTTAAACTCTTCTGCAGAAGGATTACCTACAGGTGATTATCTAGTCACATACAGTCTGTCATACAATGGAAATTCAACTTCACTGACCGCTCCTATGACTGTATTAAATGCCGGCACTGGAAGCTTTGTCGCTGACGTTTCTATTGTTAACACAAATTCCAGCACTACAATTAAAATTAATTCGATTAAATCTTTAGCTACCGCAGTTGTTTCCAATTTATCGTCTAATAACATTTCCAATGTTTCAAAAATGCTAAGTGTTACGAACAAACCTAATATTACCAACATTTATGCAACCTGCACTAATTATATTATACAATGGAATAATGACAGTGTAGACGAATACTTTTTAGATGTCGCTACTGATGCAAATTTCAGCACATTTCTTCCTGGATATCAAAATAAAGCATTAGGCAACGCCATTTCACATGAAATATTAGGTATGAGCCAAGGCCAGACTTATTATTGCCGAATTAGATCCAAAAATTATTGCGGCATCAGTATTGACTCTGATATAAAATCATTTACAAAAGTTGGTTATGGATGGATTAATCCTATACAGGGAGGAACTGATTCTATAACCATTGGAGCATCTGCCGCTTTTTCCAATGCTACTTCTGGAGGAACCTGGTCTATTCTTGATGGAACTGGTACCGCCACAATTGATAGTAATGGAATTGTTACCGGTGTTTCATTAGGATCATCCACAATAGTTTATACTGTTAATAATGGTTGTTATACATCGGTGACTAAATCTATTATTATCACCGAAAACCCCTCATTTTTTATTAACAGCACAACTGCTACTGATGCATGTAAAAGAGACAATACTTCAAATGTAACTTTAAATTCATCAGCAGATGGATTACCTACGGGCGATTATCTAGTAACATACAGTCTGTCTTACAATGGAAATTCCACTTTGCCAACTGCACCTATGACAGTTTTAACTGCTGGCACAGGAAGCTTTACTGCAGACCTTTCTATTGTTAACACAAATTTAAGCACTACAATTAAAATTATTTCTATAAGATCATTGGCTACAGGTGTCTTAACCAGGTTGTCTTCCAATAACATTTCCAATGTTTCAAAAATGATAAGTGTTGCAAACAAACCTAATATTACCAACATTTATGCAACCTGCACTAATTATATTATACAATGGAATAATGATAGTGTTGATGAATATTTTTTAGATGTTGCTACTGATGCAAATTTCAGCACATTTCTTCCTGGATATGAAAATAAAGCATTAGGCAATGCTATTTCACATGAGATATTAGGTATGAGCCAAGGTCAGACTTATTATTGCCGAATTAGATCTAAAAATTATTGTGGCATAAGTATTGACTCTGATGTAAAATCATTTACAAAAATTGGTAATGGGGAAATTAGTCCAATATTGGGAGGAACTGATCCTATAGGCATTGGAGTATCGACACCTGCTTTTACCAATGCAATCTCTGGAGGTACTTGGTCTATTATTAATGGAACTGGTACCGCCACAATTGATGGTTCAGGAATTGTAACTGGAGTTTCATTAGGTTCATCCACAATAGTTTATACTGTTAATAATGGCTGTCCCAGTTCAGCTATTTTACCTATTATAATTACAATTAACAATACTATTATTTTAACTTCAGAAATTGCTACGGCTAACCAAACAATTTGTAAAAACAAAAATATTACAAACATCACTTATTCTACCAGCGGTGCTACAGGAGCAACAGTAACAGGACTGCCTCCAGGCGTTACAGGAAATTGGGTTTCTCAAACATTCACAATAACTGGAGTACCCACATCAGCAGGTAATTTTCCTTATGCCATAACTTTAATTGGAGCAAATAATTCGCAAGTAACTACAGGAACGATAACTGTGTTAGAGAATCCAACTATACAAATAAATTCAGCTTTAGGAACAGATAATCAGACAAAAACAATCAACGAGCCAATAACTCCTATTTCTTACATAACTTCTGGAGCTGTTAAAGCAACTTTTTCTGGATTACCTCCTGGAATCATTGGAAATTTCACAAATAATATTATCACAATTACTGGCTCACCAACAACATCTGGAGAATTTATCTATTCGATTTTGCTCAGTGGGAACTGTGATACTTCAATAACTGGAAAAATAAATGCATTATGTGAACCCATTATAGGTGACATCAAAATTATTACATTAACAAGTACTCTTTATAATTTTTCAAGTCCAGGAAAAACAGCATCGGCATTAGCTTGCCAGGAAGCAGCTTTTCCTTTAAAATTTTATGCTGCTACAAGTACTTTAAATGTAAACAGTAAGCTATACTCTAATGAGGAGCTTACCACACCAGTTAATGGTCAAAAATTGTGGTATCAAAACAAAACTAATTCTATAGCTTATAAAGTGGATAACACTGGGGAAATTATAGAAACTTATTCCTGTGGTGTACCATCTACAAGTTGTGATAAAAGATTTCTAGACCATGTTACAGTTGTTGGACAATCTGGAACCATTACCCTTAATTATTTCTTGCCTGATGGTACAGAAGTAAACAAAGCAATTACACACGCTGAACATGGAGGTGAGCAAATATTTACATTTTCAATCGACACTTGCATTAGTCCCGAATCCGTAACAATTGATGGATTAACAATAAGCCAAGATATCGTTTGGAATGATAATCATGACTGTTGTCCTATTATTCCAAGAAGTTATGAATTTCAATTTTCAAACCCAGGCAGAACATCTACATCTTTAGCTTGTTCACAAACCAGTTTTACAAATAAATTCTATGCAGCAACTTCAATACTAGGCATTGGTACCCAAATGTATTTAAATGCCGACTTGACAACTCCTGTTGTGAGTGGAGATTTATGGTATCAATTAGGAATTGATGGGGTTTCATACAGGATTGATTATGTTGGGAGAATTACCGAAACTTATTCCTGCAGTACACCACCTGTTAGCAGTAGCAATGCCTTCCAGTTTTCATACTCGGATACAACTGCTGCATTAGCTTGTTCACAAGTAACTTTTCCTTTGACACTTTATTCGCAATCTAGCTCTTTAAATATCGGAGATCAAATATATAGTGATATTAATTTGACAACTAATGTTGTAGGTGATAATTTATGGTATCAATTAAATACAAATGGAATTTCATATCAAATCGATAATACTGGAAAAATTGCTGCAGCTTTTTCCTGTATAGAATCCCCTTGCACAGCAAATGTTACAGCGAGTCAGTATTCGAAAACTATCGCCTCTTTAGAAGGAACTGCTATTACATTGTCAAGTACAACTCCGGGTACAACATTTAGCTGGACCGTAATTCAATCTGGTGTAATTGGAGCCACGGCTGGTAATGGAAATTTCATCAATCAAATATTAACAAATTTGGGTGCAACAACTGGAACTGCCACCTATACCATAACTCCTACACTTAATAATTGTTCTGGAACACCTATTGTTGTTGTCATTACTGTAAAGCCTACAGTTCCTGTATTCATTTTAGAATGGGATCATATGGTTTCGTTGGGGCAAAACAATAGCGGAGAACCTTCTCCTTATACAGATGAATCTGTTTTTGCAATTATAATCAATGGTGAAAAAGTAGTTTATAGTAATATCGGTTTAGAAGGAGGAGAAAGAAACGGTACTATATCTGTTGAACCTGGTGTTGCTGTTAATATTACCGGATACGCAAATGGTGTGCCAAATTGGAATAATTCAGGTTTCACACATAACTATTTTAAAATTTCAGTTTTAGACCATAATGGAAACGAGATAGGCACACATACCGAAGAAAATATGGGTGGAAGTATGCAAGTTCATGATGTTCAATTTATAATGCCCTCAGGTGGAGTCCGTGTTAAAGGCACTAATTTCTAATTACTTTGAGGTCAAGTACAAATCAATTTTTAAGTTTAAGTAATACTTCTGATGTTTATTATTTAGATTATTGACATAATGGAGATAGGAATAAGCTAATTTTTTATTATACCTTAACTCTAAAAGACTCAGAAGGAACTTTGCTTGATGAACATGAGTAAAAGCAGATACCCACTTCTAAATGGTTTATTAGACTTTTCTTGTAATTGAAACTGACTTTATATTATAGCTAAATTAAAATTAAGTTTTTTTAAAAAAAACTATTAACAGAATAAATCTTAAAGATTTATAAAGTTTTAAAAAAATATGGAAAAAATATGGAAAAAAAAATTAAAATTAAAAAAAATACAATATTTACGTTCTGTATGGTGCTTTTTTCGTTGGCTTCATTCGCACAAGATTATAGTGATGAAAGTACTGGTTTTGATGCCACCAGAACTACTGCATCATTAATAGCGCACGGTGTTGCAAAGCAAGATTTAAATCGTGAAATAGAATTGATGCGACAAGACTATATTTCTATGTATATTTTGATGAAAAAAGAGCAAGCCAAAATTTTAGAGGAAATTGAGTCTAAATATTCTTTAGAAACCATAACCAATAAACCAATAACTCAAAATAAGATAACTAGTAAAACAAGCAATCCTTTAATAATTGAAACAGATGTTCCACAAATAGAAAAAGACGCATTATTAGCACTTTACAATAGTACTAATGGAAATAATTGGACAAATAAAACAGGTTGGGACTTTAATACACCTGTAACAGCAGCTTGGTATGGAATTACTGTTAGTGATGGACATGTTGTGCGGATCTTTTTAAATAATAATCAATTAAGTGGAACAATACCTCCTGAAATTGGAAAGCTAACAGAACTGAAGCGGCTTACTTTAGTTGGGAATTCCATAACAGGAACAATACCTCCTGAAATTGGGCAGTTGAGACAACTTCAGATACTTGAATTACATAATAATCAATTAACTGGAGTAATACCACCTGAAATTGGGGAATTAACGCAACTTATAAATCTTATTTTATCAAGAAATCAATTAAGTGGGGCAATACCTGCTGAAATAGGACAATTAACGCAATTGAATTCATTTGATTTTGGTAGTAATCGATTAAGTGGTATTATACCTGCTACAATTGGACAGTTGACAAATCTAAAATCTATCAATATATGGTATAATCAATTAAGTGGAACTATACCTGCAGAAATAGGACAATTGGCTAAATTGCAACAAATTATTTTATATGGCAATCAATTGAGCGGTACATTACCTGCTACAATTGGACAGTTAACTGAATTGCAGGATGTTTACATAACTTTTAATCAATTAAGCGGAGCAATACCAGCTACAATAGGACAATTAACTAAGCTGGTTTCTCTTTTTTTATTCTACAATAAGCTAAGTGGTTCTATTCCTAATGAAATTGAACAGTTAACAAAACTTCAAGCAGTTAGATTGTCAAATAATCAATTAGAAGGTAAAGTTCCCGATTTCACAAATTCTGTATCACTATATAATTTAGATTTTGCAGATAATAAACTCCGATTTGTAGATTTTGCCACGCAATATGATGTTTACAAGAGCAAAATTTCAGCTTTTAGATACAACTCACAATCCAAAACAGATAATGAAAAAACAATTACGAAAGGATCTGGAAGTACTATAACCTTGAGTATGTATGAAGACAATCGATTTACACCGGATGATACATATCAATGGTACAAAAATGGTCAAGTTATAGTTGGAGCAACGAACAGACAATTTACGATATCTAATTTAACTATTGCTGATGCGGGGAGCTATTATTGTATTTCGAATAATCCAAAAATTACTGATTTAACTTTAATAAGAAACTCAATTCAATTAAATGTAATCAACTGTACACCAACTATAGGAATGATAAATTCCCCTGAAGCCGAATTTTGTACCAACAGCGAAAGTACATTTTCATTTACAACCACTACTGCCAATTTAACTTATAATTGGTCAGCAATGACCTCTGACAATGTCGCAATCAATACAGTTATTGGGGACAGTTCGGGGAACTATAAATATTACTTTAGGAAGTCTGGTTCATATATCATTAAAGCAGATGCTGTTGATGTTATGGGGTGTACAACCACTTTTACAAAATTAATTGAAGTTGTTGCTTGTAATCCTGAAACTACTTGTATCAACCAGCCAATCAACACTGCTTTTGAAACAGCTTCTACAAATATAAATTGCAATTGGTATACTCTAAAAGAAGGCAGTAACCAGCGCCTTAATCCTATTACAAACACTACTGGTTTGTATACTTTTACCCCTACTACAGCTGGAACTTACACTATATATCTTAATGCATATCGAAATAACGAGTGTGAATTTGAATTTACTAAAACAGTTGTAGTCGAAACTTGTGAACCTTTTGTTTCCTGTACAAAAAACAATAAAAATTCTCCTGTTGTCAAAGGTATTTTTACCACTTTATTAAATAAATTAATTAGCCTTCCTGCAGAAACTATCACAGACGGCTATACTTGTGATGAGTTGACAGCTTTAGCTTTTTATATCAAAGACGAAAATCCAGGCATCTATAATTTTATTCACAATACACAAGAAGGCTTTATATCCTTTTCGTTTACAGATCATCCAGAATTGGATGTCAAAATTGCTACGAATGGGAATGTTATTGCCGATTTTAATTTAGATAATTATGAGTCGAATACAATTGTAACAGAATTGAGAACAGATTCTAATGATTCTTTTGAAAGTTTTGTAAACCACATTGACTTTTGTTCTGCTTTATATTGTACTTCCCATATCGCTTTTGTTATAGATGAGTCTGGATCGATAGATCAAAATGAAGCAAGCAAAATAAAAAAGCAGCTTAAAAAATACGTTCAGCAACAAGCCGACGACAACGATAAGTTAAAATCAGAAGTCTATGTTTCTTTAATAGGAATGTCTGATAGCGAAGATATTACAAAAACAAGAACAGATCATGTACAGCAAATTAAAGTAACTAATGATCCAGCCGTACTAAAGAAATTTAATAACTGGATTGATAATTACGGTACAGTTAATGGTAAACGTCGTGTTAGTGAATCTTCAGACTATTGGAAAAGTGGTTTAGATGTTGCATTAAATTCTGTAATGAAACCTAGTATTGTTATTATGATTACAGATGGTTGTGAAACTTCAGATGTAGGTGCATTAAGAGAAACAATGTCTCACTTTGATAATTCAAAAAGTACTACTGATACTAGTATAGACAAACCCCATTTATATGTACTAGGTATTGAAAATGGTTTTTATGTTGATGGAGGTGTTAACGGAGGTTTATTAGCTCGTAATGAAGATCCTAATTATATACAACCACTGGCCGTAGTAAATAGTGAATCTAGAGTTGTCCCTAATCTAAGAACATCTTTAAAATATTTACTAAGTTATCCAGAAACTCAGTTTCCACAGGCAAATATGGAAAATTTGCGTGATTTTGATTATTACGGTTACGAAAACTTCGATTCACTTGGCACTTTGGAAAACGAAGCATTTCTCTCTGACAACCTAAAACTTAGCGGTTTTTCTTGCGGGAAACCAACGGACAAAAATTATTGTTCTGACTGTCTTTCTTTTCAGCCCATTCCTGGAAATGAATACATGCTAAGTGCTTGGGTGAAAGAGGAATCTTTCATACAAGTAAAAACATACGAGAATGCAATCATAAATGTAATTTTTTACAATGATGTTGATGCTAGTGAACTACACAGGATTGCTACACTGAAATTTATTGCAACAGGAGATATTATTGATGGATGGCAAAGAATCAACAGTAAGTTTATGATACCAAAAGATACCCGAACAATCAGTGTTGAACTTCAAAATAATAGCAACGGAATTCCAGTATACTATGATGATATACGAATACATCCTCTTGATGGAAGTATAAAAACATTTGTTTATGATTCGGAAACCTTTAAACTCATGTCAGAATTGGATGAAAATAATTATTCAACTTTTTATGAGTATGATAATGAAGGGGGCTTGATTCGTGTAAAAAAGGAAACTGCCAAAGGAGTAAAAACCATTCAGGAGACCCGTTCAGGTAATTTTATTAATACTACAAACTAATTTATGTTTTATAAATCTCTACTGTTTATCAGTTTTTTTACAATCAGTACAATAGGATACTCCCAAACTGTTAATGAAGTTTTACAGCGAATGGGAAAGATATATAGTGCTGCTGAGTCTCTTCAATATAATTCAAGTTATATTTTATATAAAACGGCAGACTCAAAAAAAGCTGAGCAGGCTTATAAAGGACTTTTTTGTAAAAATTCTCAAAATGAGATATACATGAAAATTGACCAAACTGAAATCCTGAATTCTAAAAGTATAAATCTAAAAATCAGTCATCTAGAAAAAGCGATTCAAATATCGGATCCAATAAAAAATTATAATGGAAATTTTGATATTAAACCTTTATTGGATTTATGCAAAATTGAATCCTTTAAAGATTTTAAAACTTATTGGGAAATAATTTTGATTGCAAAAAATTATTCGAATTTACCCTATTCTAAAATAATTGTACAGATTTCAAAAAAATATTTTTTACAGAAATCCATTTTTTATTACAGTACAGCTGTGAATTTTTCTAAAGATTATCGCGCACCAAAATCGTATTTACCAAGATTAGAAGTCAGTAATTCCGGTTTTAGCAGGAAACCAGCTAATTCATCGCTTTTTTTAAACAACTCATATTTTACAACAATAGGTAAAAATAAACTCATACCAGCAGATCGATTAAAGTATTATGAAGTTATTGACCAAAGAAATAGTTCCAATAAATAAAACCAGATATATGTATATTAACAAATACTTAATAGCATTTGCATTTTTCTTTCTTTCATTGTTGGCATTTGCTCAGCAGGAAACCTATAAAAGTGAAAAAATAACTGGGAATCAGTTAAAAAATCAAACTACTTTATCAGTTGAAGATGGAAAGTTTAACGATATAAAGAAACAAAATATCTTTACCTCAATAAATCCAAATGTATCTATTCATTTTGGATTTAATGACGATAAAAATGATGCAGCAGAATATTCAAAAATTTATTCATGTGAAGTAGAATTAAAAGTTACTGCATATGATAATTCAGGTATAGTAACTTCATATAAAAATGTAAGTCAAGCTGCTAATATTAATTTTCCTTACCCCAATTTAATCACTTTAAAGATTAAACATGACAATGTAACTAGCGGGTTACAATTAGATGATTATGCAGTGTATGAACTTCCGGGGATTCATAAAGCAGATGTAATAATTGAATCTATTAAGTATTTTAATGAAGACGGTTCGGTTACAAGTGTCAATAATTCATCAGCATATCTTGAATTAAAATTCACCACAGATCGTTATTATAACCTGCAATTAAGCAATAGCAAATTCAGTTCTGTTCTGCCTTTAGAGCATAAACTAATAAAATACAATGAAAAAAAAGAAGAAGTTACTGTAAGCAGTGTAAGTGCTGGTGCAGAAGAAATTATCATAACCTGGCATAAAGACAATGATGCACCAGCGGTAGAATATGAACTTGAGTGGACATGGATAGATAATTTTGGTAAAGATCGCACTAAACTAGAAGCAAAAGATATTCCGCTAACTGATCAGGATTTTAAAATAAACAATACCAGAATACAAACTAAAGGCTTAATGTATAGGATTCCTATTGTATATTCAACAGGATATCTTGTTTATAGAGTAAGACCTGTTGGGCGATTTTTAGATGATATTTCTAAAAATTATTATGGAACCTGGACCTCTGGTTTTGCAGAAACGCATACAAAAGTTAGTGACTGGTCACATTATTTAGAAATTGACGAAAATCATGAAAAAGGAAATAAAAACTGGCAATATCAATCTTCATTTGCGGAAGACGGAAAGAAAAAAGAAGTAGTGAGTTACTTTGATGGTTCGTTACGAAACCGTCAAACTGTTACTAGAATAAATTCGAACAATAAGGCAGTTGTTGGCGAAGTCATTTATGATAATCAAGGCCGGGCTGCAGTAGAAGTATTACCTGTCCCTTTAGAATCTTCAGGTGTGCATTTTTATCCTAATTTAAATAAAAATAGTCAGGGAACCTCAATCTATACCCACAATGACTTTGATTGGGATAAATCCACTGACAAAGACTGTGCTCCAACTCCTATCAATAATATGTCAGACACAAGCGGAGCCAGTAAATATTATTCTGGCAATAACGATGAACAGAAGAATTATCAGGATTTAGTCCCTAAAGCGAATTTACTTCCATTCTCACAAATAGAATACACACCCGATAATACAGGACGTATCAAAAGTAAAGGCGGTGTGGGTAAAGATCATCAAATCGGATCAGGCCATGAAATGAAATACTTTTATAGTACACCTTCACAATCAGAACTAAACAGACTTTTTGGATATAAAGTAGGAGACGCTTCCCATTATAAAAAAAACATAGTCATAGATCCAAATGGTCAAACGAGTGTCAGCTATTTAGATCCACAAGGCCGAACTATTGCTACTGCACTTGCAGGAGACAGGAAAGGAAATTTAATCTCTTTGGAAGATGAATCAGATGCTGGTTTACATTTGAGAAAAACCACTAATCTATTAGTTAACAATGATAAATATGTTTCTGGAAATAATAATATAATCGAGGATGGTATTCGTCTAAATACTTCTGTCACTGTTGTAAAAAAAGACAGTATCACATTTAATTATAAATTAAATAAAACTATCGGAAGTTATAATGACAATTGTTTAACTAACAAATATTATCCTTTTGTATATGATTGGTCAATTAGTATGACTGATGATTGTGCAAATGAATTATTACACAGTTTAAAGGGAGCCGAACTATCTTCTAAGATTGGTACATTTAGCCTCAGTTCTTACACACCAACCATCTTAGATATTGAAAGTAAAAAATTTGAAGGAAAGCAGTCTAAAAATGATAATACATTCGATTTTTTGAATGAAGGTAAATATAATTTTAATAAAACCCTGCAAGTAGATACAAAGGCATTAAACGACTACGCAGATGATTATATTAAACAGCTGAAACAAGGTACAGCCTGCAAGCCAGTGATTGCACAGTTTCAAAGTGTAATTCAGGAAACGGATTGTAATGTTACCTGCAGGAGCTGTGAAGAAGCTTTGGTAACCTCAAACTTAACAAATCAATCTGATAAAGATGCTTATATATCTAAACTTCCTGCTGATGTAAATAGTCTGGGGAATAAATCCGAAAGAGAACCTTATATTATTATTGCACAAACAAAATATGTTAATGATAATCTTGCCAGCCTTCCAAATTTAGGAGAACTGTCTTCCGAAGAAAAAAATATTTACACACAGCATTATATAACTGAATTCAAAGCACTTCTTGCCAGTTGCCGGGAACTATGTCAGCAGCCTGTAAACCTTTGCAATATTAACCTGGAAACTTTACTGGCAGATATGAGTCCAAACGGACAATACGGTTCAGTTGCAGGTTTAGAAACAGACTCTGCTGCCGCAACTGATGTAGATCCTTTAAGTGTTTTTAATGACAGCAATCAATTATTGTACGGAGGTTACAAAAATACTACTGATATTGACCCCGATAATACCAATGCCAATATTTCATTAAAATCTTCAAGATATAATTGGCGAAATCCCTCTGATGGTTCTTATAAAGAAGAGAATGGTATTTCGTCAACTGTTAGAGTTGTAAAAAATGAAGAAGGTTTATATTCTCCTGCTTTGAGAACCAAAGAAACCAATGAAGCTGATTTTAAAATTGAAGATGACCCAGCCAGTGATGATCCTAATGTGTTTTTGGTTGAACCGAAATATCTGAATAATGTTTCTGATTTTTTAGCAGAGTGGAGACCAAGCTGGGCAAATTCACTATTGGCTTATCATCCAGAATACCAGTATTATATATACAATAAAGCTATTTGTGATAAAACAGATACTAATGGTACTAACTCAGATGGCTTTGATGAAACCTTAAGGGAACTCGATTATTATGATGCGGTGACGAAGCCTGTTGCAGACAATAGTATTTTTTCAGCCAATGGAAAACTTGCTAAATTACTGAATATTCAGAATACAGAAGATCCTTTCTATACTTCTCCAAATAGCATCGATATTTCGGAAGAGTTTGCCTTGCGAAAAAACATCATGAAAGAAGGCTTAGAATCTAACTTTGATGGTATGAAATTTACCAATTCACAAGGTCAGCTAGTCAGTATGAATATGCTCCAGACGGCGTATTATTTTGCAGCTTTTTCTAATGGTATCATGATCGCAAATGATTATCAAACCATTTTAAGTAAAAGCAACACTGATTTATTAAACTATATTAACAGCTCTTCAGATCTTTATTTAAAACAAAGAATCTGGTCTAATTTTAAGAGTTATTATATAGCTCTAAAAGAAAAAACTCGCACTGTTTTCGGGCATATTTATGCTCTTAAAAAACAAGGGATTAACGATTGTATTGGTAATGCAAAAAGTACTGACTCTTACACAAGTTTATTTAAAAAATATACTGGCAATTTTACAGCGGTCACAAATTTAATAAATGCTGCTATAGCTGCGCCGCCTGCTATACCTTCAGGATCAGATGGTCTTGAGCCTGTATGTTCTGATGAAACGGCTCCATTTTATCTAGCCAAAGAAAAACGTTTTGTACCAGCAGATTATAGCTATGACGCAGGATTAAGTGATCAAGAAATTTTAGCTAGTGCTAAAGCTAAAGCTGATGGTAATTTATTGCTTGAAACAGGAAAGTGTCCTTTGGCATTAGACATGGAAACCTTTTTAAAAGGCTTAACTGATCCTGCTATACAGTCAAACGGATTATTATTAAATACTAAGGCTTCAAGTATGCCGTATTTAACAGCTGGCATATTCAATGCACAAATAAACCCAGGATATGATATAAGCACGGCATCATCTTCGCCTATGATAATTGGAAAAACGGAAGGATATGATCTCACTATAGGTTTTTATAATACAACTACAGCATCGTCTGCAAGCAGTATTGCAACACCCATTACATTAAAATTTGTAAGTTTTAACCCTGCTTCAAATAGTTATACTAATCCTTGTGGCACTACACCGCAATGGGCTGATGTATCAGGTTTCAAAAACTTTCATTATATATCATACGAAGCGTCTACTAAAACGTACAAATTTAGTATTTTAGCCACAATACTTCGTAAAAATGCAACCAATACCTGCGCAACTCCCGAAGAAGTAATCGTTGAAGGGTATACCAAAGCAGCTGTTGGTGAATGTCACTTTACAGGCGGTAATGGCGTAGGCGAAACCATAGCCTCTGATGATACACAATGCAATAAAAAAGAACTTTTTAGTACGGCATTAAAAGATTTGGTACTCGATCTGCAGGAGAAAAATACATTAACTACGACACAAGATATCACCAATAATGATTTTTTTAGAACAGGTAATTTAAGTACCTATTTTGGAATTAACTCAGGCGATGTTGTAAAATGGAATTATGAAGTAGTTTCTAACGAAAGACTTTTTACTATAACTGTCAATGAAGTCGCTAGAATGAAATTAAATGCGGGTGACGCCAGTTTGAGTATTCAAAACATCAAAGACCTGTTTATTGATGTTCTAAAAGCTAACGGAAAAAGCAACATTGTACGATTAGTTACTAAAAAATTTAATGGTTTAAGATACAGGCTAGATACAAGATCCTGTACGATAACAGCAGGAAAAAACAATGCCTTATATTTTGCCTGCTGTGCACCTTGCGGCGAAAATGATTTTGATGGTGATGGATATGGAGATCTTTGCGGAGACCCTAATGCTTCTACACCTGGAACACCAGTTTGCCAGCTTAATGCTCAGGATGAAGCTGATTATGAAGAGAATTTAAAGAATGCTTTAAATGAGATCATAAATGACCCAAATCAAAATAATAGAAATATTTCAGAATTTCCACAAACTAAATATTTTAGGGATAATTCAAAATTAATTCAACATTTTCAAGCATTAAGAAGCTATAATCTTATTGCAAATAATCCTAATGGAGATGACTTTAATTCACCAATTCAAATGGGAAGTTTTCAGCATTTAATAGAAGAAAACTTAATATCAATGCAATTTGGGGATAACCAACAACATTATCTAGATGCACAAATAAATTTGAATATACCAAACGCTTTACAAATTAAAGAAATAAAATCAGTTGACATAATTAATGCAAATCTTTCTACTGCGATAGTGACTTATCTGGATAAAAATGACAGCTTAATTACTGTGAATAATATCTATATAGTAAATAAAGTATCACAAACACCTGCCCGTTATGCTGCCCCATCAAGCTTTTGTCAATTCTTGAGCAATGATTACCCTATAATTCCTACAGAACCCATTCATGTTATATCTTGCGATGATTTGTATGCTACTGATGAATTACTGTTTGAAAATGGTTTGAAAGATCTATTAAATGATCTTTTACTTCCTGGAAATCATGAAATTGATATGTTTTCAGGAAATAAAGTAACAATTGGAGTTGATAATGAGATAGGCTATAGAAATCCATCTGCTAATTCTATAATGGCTGATTTTTTAGAAAAATCTAAAATTAAACAGCGTTGGATTAATATCGTGGGGCATAGTAATGTAAATTTAGTAGCTCCAATCATATTTGATGCTTATCGTGTGTATCAAGGACAAAATTTATTAGGAATTGATTTTTCAGACTTTCCTTATTGGGGCTCAAATCAGGATTTTTATAATGGTTCTATTCGAGTTTTTGGCAATTTTATCAACATGAAGCACATTAATTCAATTGATGTCAAACCATCTACTGAATATTATTCTCTTATTGAAATTAATTATATCGACTCTGCGGGTAACACAGTAATTTCAAGAGATGGGAGACTCGATTTTCTTGTTTGGTATGTTGGAGGAGGAGGGCCATCTTCGAGTGGAGTAGCACTTAATTTATGTAATTTTTTCACACTAGGCGAACCATTAGAGCAATCAAAAACAACAAAAATTGCTTCAAAAAGTACTAGCAATTTGTATGATATCACTATGGATTCAAATGGCGTTATTACTAGACATAATAACGCTTCTACTTCAAGATTATTAACCGCTCGATCACTCTCAAATTCCGTAACAACCCTCCAAGTAGGAACTCCAAATTGTAATTCAACCTGTGTACCGCCAACAGTAGCACCAGTAATATGCGGCGATAAATGGAATGAGTTTAAAACAGGTTTAAAGGCAAAAGTACCTGACTATGAAATTCCTGCTAAATTGAAGGATGATGGAAAGTTCTTTTGTGAAGCCAATTATGGATACATCAGTACACACTATCTTGCTTATTTAGCAAAATTTAATATTACAACAGCTCAAAATCCATTATTTCTGACCATTGCAGAATTCGGCAGCACCAAACTAAAATATGGTAACGACGAAACTCCAAATGTTATTGATGCCTATTATGCTTATATCGATCAGCAAAAAACGAATACTGAAGCAGAAACCCAAAATTGGAACACTTTTGCCGATGCTTATGTAGTAAGCAACCAAATTTGTGCTCCAGCATCTATGGCGCCAACATTTAGCCTTAAAACAGAAATAGAAGATGGAACTAAAACTCCTTGCGAAATTTATAAAAAAGCTATAATTGACACCAATATTCAACAAATATCGGAGTCTTTTTATACCGATAAAAAAGAAGCTTTTAAGCAAAACTATCTTAAAGCAGCACTTGAAGGCATAAATGAAACATTAACACAAAGAGCTGTAGATAAAGAATACCAATACACGCTGTATTACTATGATCAGGCAGGAAATTTATCTCAAACCATTCCTCCACAAGGTATTGACCGATTAAAGTTAACTGATTCAGATAATGATTTTATTAATACTCTTCGAAAAGAGCAGACCGAAAATGAACTCAATACGGTTAGTGCTCTAAAAGTAGCACCTAGTCATCAAATGCAGACGCAATACCGCTACAATTCATTAAATCAATTGGTATGGCAAAAAACACCGGATGGCGGAGAAACATTCTTTGCATACGATCCCTTGGGACGAATTGTTGCGAGCCAAAATGGTAATCAGAAAAAAGATTCACAATTTAGTTACACCCGTTACGATGGTCTTGGCAGAATTACCGAAGCTGGGCAGTTTACAAAGAAAACGGATGTAGTATTGCATATAAACGACGAAGGAAGACTCGAATTTGCCAGCGGAACTCTTGTTCCTGTTGATGCAGTGGATAAAACCATTAATTACCCTTACAATATTGCAGACGAATCTGAACAGGCAACCAAAACTATTTATGACATACCTGTAAAGGATACTCAAAGCTGGTTTACCGCTTATGGTTCAGACAATACCCATAAACGGGTTACAGCCGTTTTATATTTTGATACTCTCAATAGCCAAACTCCTGTCACATCCTATGCAAATGGTATATTTTATGATTATGATGTTCATGGCAATGTAAAAGAGCTCGTACATAACATCAACAATAATAAGTCATTAAAAGATATGGGGATGGCCACCAAAAAAGTGGTATATGATTATGACTTAATCAGTGGTAATGTAAACAGAGTAACCTACCAGCCTAATAACCCAAAAGAGCAATTCATACACCGATACGAATATGATGCTGATAACAGAATTCTACAGGTTTATACCAGTAAAGACAATGTAATCTGGGAGAAAGAAGCTAATTATCTATACTATGATCACGGTCCGTTGGCACGTCTAGAAATTGGAGATAAGAAGGTTCAGGGGCTTGATTATATCTATACGCTGCAAGGCTGGTTAAAAGGTGTTAACTCCGAAAAACTGGATGCAGCCAATGATGCAGGCAAGGACGGACTGAGTGTGGCTCAAGATGCTTTTGGTTTTGCTTTAAATTATTATAAAGGTGATTATGAATCCCGTTCTGGTGTAGGTAGAGACAATGCTATTTTTAGCTTTAGCAAAGGACAGACTTTAGAGAAGGATAACAATCTGTACAATGGAAATATCAAAGAAATGGTAACTTCATTGACAGATAATAATCAGAATAATATTCCAACACAATTCAATTATTACAAATACGATCAGCTGAATAGAATCAAGGATATGACATCAAAGTCTATTTCTTCTTCTGGCAATATTTCGGATGGATACTGGTCTAATTACAGCTACGACCGAAACGGAAATCTGTACAGTCTTAATGCTGCAGCTCCTTTAAAAGGAGTGATCACTCCTATGGATAAGCTAACCTATCATTATAATACAGGCAGCAACCAATTAAGACAGGTAAACGATGCTATTGCAGCTAATACATTTACAAATGGTGATCCAAATGATACCTCATTGGATATTGACAACCAGACTGACGAAGAAAACTACGAATACGACTCTATAGGTCAGCTCACACATGATAAACAAGAAGGAATACTTGTTGACTGGCGTGTAGATGGCAAAGTAAAATCGGTTACTAAAGATAACGGAACAGTTATTAGTTTTGAATATGATGGTCTAGGAAACCGAATTGCAAAAACTGTAACTGCCGGTACAAAAACAACCACAACTTACTACGAGCGCGATGCTCAAGGGAATGTTTTGAGCACCTACGAAATGATCAAACAAGGTAACCAAACTACTTACTATCTTGTAGAACAGGACATTTATGGCAGCAGCCGTCTTGGAGTTGAAAAACGCAGAACACAAATCAGTGCAACTGTAGCACAAGCACAGCAGCTCAGGATGAGTGCTTCATCAAGTAAACTTTTAGTAAATGAGGAACCTACTGCATTAACTGCAGCAACGGCTGTTACTACTCAATCAGGTTTGAATTTTATAAGTACATCAAATAGTGCAAATTGGGTAGAGAAACCAGAAAACACAATCAATTTATTTGACAATTTAACACAAAAAACTAAATCAATAGTATTAACCGGACATCTTAAAATTGATCCAGCCAATACTGGTGTCAATCTAATTGCAGCCTTACATGGAACCTCGAAAGAAGGTGACTCGTGGCCTGGCGATCATTCTGTTGCTTTTTTAAGTTCAGTTTTATTATCTGTCCAAAAAGATAACACTGGCACTGGTGGATATACACCTGTGGTTTCGTTAATTAAATACCGAAGAGATCACAACCATTATTATATTTGGAAAAAATTGAAAAAGAGAGATCGTTATTCATTCAGAAGTAATAAATACACTACAGAATATAAAATTGTCTCACCTCCTATTCCTGAAAATGAATGGGATATAAAAACCGAGATTACACAAAGTAACAATTCTAATGCAGATTACAATGTAATTATTACTGTAAACGGAAACGTTTATACAACAGTTGCGGGTACTACTATACCTGAATTTAATGGCGCTGAAAACAAGGGCATGGAAAAAGGAGCAGATGAACTTAACATTCATCTGCCTAATAATAGTCTAGGTTATACCGAAATCAATTATCGTCCAGATAACGAAAAAGACAGTACCAAAAAATACCCTGGACTAATCAATGAAATGTGTGATTTTGGATACACCATTAATAATGGTCAGCAAAAAGAAGAAATTCTAACCAATAATTTTAGCTTAGATGAAGGAATTGGTGCAAGTCAAGCTAGCTCTTCTACCGGACATAGTATGACATTAAGTACTGGTCTTCAATTTGCAGAAACGTATTGCGGTTCTAAAGAGGGGGATAAAGACGGAGATGGTGTAAAAGATATTCTTGATAACTGCCCGAATACCTTTAACCCAGGACAGGAAGATGACGATGGTGATGGCGTTGGAAACGTATGTGATAATTGCAGTTTAATTGCCAATGGCAAATTACAAGAATCCATACCAGGTGTTGGCAATCAGTTGGACTCTGATGGAGATGGCATAGGTGATGCTTGTGATAATTGCAAAAATAATGCTAACTTTGACCAAGCTGACAATGATGTTGACGAAAACGGCGCATCAAAACCGGATGGTATTGGAGATGTTTGTGACAATTGCAGAACCATTTACAATCCAGGCCAGGAAGATACCAACAACAATGGTATTGGAGATCTTTGCGAAGGCTTGGCTCAAGGAAAAGGAACTGAAGCTGTTGCTGCAGAGCCAAGTGCATTTTATCGTTTTGTAGGAGACAAACAATATGAATTATCGAACCACTTAGGTAACGTTCTTTCGGTAATTTCAGATCGCAGTCTTTTCTCTCAAGATCATTTTACAGCAGACGTTCTTAGTTATTCTGATTATTATCCTTTTGGGATGCTCGTGCCAAACCGCCACGGGTCAACGCCAGCCTACCGTTACGGCTTCCAAGGTCAGGAAATGGACAACGAAATTAAAGGTGAAGGGAATTCTTTGAATTATGAATTTAGAATGCACGACCCGAGGATTGGTAGATTCTTTGCGGTGGATCCTTTAGCTAAAGATTATCCATGGAATTCACCTTATTCATTCACTGAAAATGATCCTATTAATTTTGTTGATTTAGAAGGTCTAGAAAAATCTCCTACTGCTGCGCAAATGACTCAAGTAATATCAAAAGCAGCAAGATTAGGAATGTCAACAGGAAGGGATTTATTGATTTTTACAATAGGATATGGAGAGTCTATAATGAATGCAAATTCAATTGGAGCTTTTGATGCATATAAGGGATTTACAAGTACTGAAACTATTCATAAATTTGCAAGTATAAGAGATCAAAGGATATATACTGCTGGTAGAATAACTGGTGATGTAGCAGCAATGTTACAAGGAGGAAATCAAGTCAATTTTGGTGGAGGACTGGCATTAACCACAGGAGGAGAAACGTTTGGTGCAGGAGCTATAGCTGGAGGAGCAGTTGCGTTGCATGGTGCAGGAGTAGGTATAACAGCAGAATTAGATTTACTTAAACGAGGAGCAAGATTCCTTAGTATGTCAAATGATTTGAATGATAAAGGAAGTAGTGAGGGTAATTCCAATAGTAATTCTTCTGATTCCAAAGAACCTGCTCCTCTTAAACCAGAAGCAAAATACAATGGCAGTAAAAAACATGGTGTTAGTTGGAAAGAAGGATTAGCTACTGCTAAAAAAACAAATTTACCACAAGGTCAATGGAGTAAGTCTGATTTAGATTTTGCAGGAAAAAAAGCTGCTACTCTTAAAAGTGGCGAAGGAGGCTATTTCGAATTGCCATCTGGAAGTACATCAACAGTTAATATGCCCGATGGTAGCGTAAAAAAAGCTACAGATATTTGGGTAAGAAATAACGGAACAGGAACTTTTCATGGTTATCCATTAATAAAAGAATAAATTATGTCATTCAAAATACAAATAAGTAATCCAGAAGTATTAAATATTTTAGATGTTGACGTTTTAAGCATTGAAGATGCAATTGAAGCAATATTTCCACTTGAAACAGAGTATGCATTTATAGAGTGGAATTACATCTATATACCATTGTCTTATAAATATGATATTTCATTAATGATTAACGATTTTATAAAAATATACATTTTTTTAAATGATAAAAATTCTAATTATCTTGAAATTCATTGGTCTTCTAATACGTTTGCAAGCATCTGGATTCTATCTAAAGAATCAAATAATATTAATATCAAATCAAATTGGAATAATGTTTTAGGTCAATTAAAAAATTTATTAAATGAGAATAACGAAATATTAATAAATAATTATGATTTTAAAAGAGAAATAGGAGTTATGATAAAGTTTATAAAAAACTCTTTAGATGGTGTGGGCTATAATTCTTTAAATATTGAAGATTGGAATACTTTCCCGACGTTCTAGATATGCAATAAATATCTTTTTACGGCTAACGTAGAAAGCCCCTATGGATCGGATATATCAAATACAAAGTAAAGGCAGAAAACGCAATCGCTCGGATATGTAATAAATTTCTCGGTACGGATAGCGCTGAATTGCATTCCGTGCCCACACAGTTGAGCAAACAAAACAAGTTAAAAAGCTACATACTTGAAAAGGTGTAGCTTTTTTGTTTTAAAGAGAAATTGTTTTGTTAGATTTGTTTTAGTTGCCAATTGGAGCGGGCACAGAATGCAATTCTGCGCTATCAGCTACTCGTTGTACATATCCCGATCGCTCAGATATGCAATAAATGTCCTTTTACTGATAACAGAATTGCATTCTGTACCCACAAAGTTCAGCAGACAAAGCGTATAAAACAAAAAAGCAACTCATAACTATGTTGCTTTTGTTGTTTAAAATTATGACGATGACGCCTGCTATAATTGCAAAAATAATGCTGTCTTCAATCCATTAGGCTATTCCAATCAGTCGTTCCTTCTTCCGTTTCATACTCCACTGGTCAGTATAACAACTGTCAACTAATACGTTTAAGTTTTTTGATAGCAAACCGTTATTTTAATAAATAATTAGTCCTACCAAACGTACAAAATATTTTGTAAGATAATAAAAAAAAACTACCTTGCGAGTGTTTATAAAACAAAACAAATTTCCTTGAAAACAACTATTTTTCCTCGCTTAATTATATTCTTTTCTACCTTTATTCTAGTTTCTTTTACAGACCCTTATACCATAAAAAGAATTTCAGACAAAGATTTCAGATATGAATTTTATACTACCAATAAAAAAATAAATCCTAACGAAAATAAAACCTATTATTGGTTCAAAGGAGGATTAATTCACAGTTCTCAAGCAGGAATGGCCGGTGAACTGCTTCATGATAAATTTACAAAAATGTATCATAGCAATCAATTAGCAGAACAAGGTGAATTTAAAAATGGCCTTCGGGTGGGCGAATGGAAAACCTGGCACCCTAATGGTGTACTGTCTTCAACTCAAACCTGGAAAAGTGGTTTGCGTTCAGGAAAATATTTCAGTTATAATGAAAATGGTGTCATGGTTGAAAACGGCAAATACAGTTCGGATCTCAAAACCGGAAAATGGACTAATGCCGAAACTAAACAGATCATTACCTATAAAAAAGGCATAATTATAAAGAAAAGACCAAATTATACAAAATCTGAGAAATACTTACTGAAACAAGAAAGCATTAAATTAGAAAAAAACGAAATAGACCAAAAAGAATTAGAAATAGCTTCTGATGCTGTTAAACTTGCAGCTTATAAATCAAAAGCTAAAGAAGAAAAGGAAAAAGCTAAAGAAAAAGCCAAAAAGGACAAAGAAGCTGAAGCTTTAGTAAGAAAAGCCGAAAGAGAAAAACAGAAAGAAGTAAAGAAAAAATCCAAAAATGAGCCTAAAAAAGATTCAAAAATAGAAGCTTTCTTTAAAAAACTTTTTAAGAGAAAAAATAAAACTGCTAAATAATGGTAAAAGCTCACAGTTTACTGTATGCCATTTATATTTGTCTAATTGTATCCATCATTTGCGGAGCACTGTTATATTTTTCTAATCTATACAATCAGCTCAACCTTTATTACAACTTACAAGAGGAACTTTATATCCAGAATCAATCCGTTGTCAATTTCGCTTTAGGAAATAAAACGGTGCCATCTGAAATAGAAAAAGATGAAAATTCAGGTATTGAAGGCAGTTATGAAACAAAAAATCATGGGCTTTTAGCGCTGATTTTAGCGAAATCCTATATTGGAAACGATACGGTAGCTTCTGTACATTTTGTTGGTACACATACTACCGACAATACTGCAATTTATCTTTCTAATTTATCCAAATCTCTTTTTTATTCGGGAAAAGTAAAACTGATAGGCAATAATCAGTTACCAAGTACCTTTATTGAAACATCATATATCAACAACAGCCTAAATCAACTTGTTGCAGAAGGAAAAAGAAGTCTTTCGGAACCACAATTGCCCATAATCAATCCTAATTTTCAAAAAATATTCAAAGGAATATCATCAGAGAAAATCAAATTATCTGATGTAGAAAGACCGATGGATTCTTTGTATTACAATTCTTTTTTTAATCCCACCAAAGAAATACAGGTAAAATCGAATTTGGCCAATATTATTTTCAAAGGCAATTTTATCTTACGATCAGAAGATTCAATTCGGGTTAAAAAAAACACAGTCCTTGAAGATGTTATTTTAATAGCACCAAAAATAACTTTTGAAGAAGGTTTTAAAGGAACCGTACAGGCATTTGCAACAAAAGAAATAGAAATAGAACAAAAAGTAACGCTAAACTACCCTTCCGTTATTTGTCTATATAATGAAACACCCGAAGTAAGCAAAATAAAAATAAAGAAAGAATCTCAAATAACTGGAGCTGTCATTCTATTTGGAAGTTCAATAGAAATGATTGACAAAAACAGTATTGAAATAGATGAAGATAGTTTAGTCATTGGAGATTTGTATTGTACTGGAAAACTGATGCTAAAAAGTAATGTGTACGGTTCTGTTTATACTAATCGTTTTTTTCTAAAAACAACTTCTTCTTCTTATGACAATATGATTAGTGATATTGAAATAAATACAAATAAACGTCCAGATTATTTTATTTCGATTCCATTGTTTAACACTCAAAAAACAGCTTATGGTGTTATCAAAAAGGTATTATAAGTTGCCCGCCAATTCTATATTAGAATCGGTTATTGCTTTAACAATTATTTCAATATGCCTGTATTTTGCTGTACTTATTTTTGCTTCAGTATACACTCCAAAAACCACAGCTAAATTTTACAGCACACAGAATCGGGTAAATGAGTTTTTTTATTTAAAAGAATTACAAAGTGATTCATTAGCTAACGAAAATGAAGATCAGAATCTTTTAATTGAAGAAGAAGACATTAATGATGACCTGAAAAAAATTTCAATTGATTATAAAGACAGCTTACAATTTAAGTTTAAAAAAAGTTTCTATGTTCAAAAAAATGCACAATAACAGCGTATCAGTTCCTGCATTTTCTATCACAGAAGCTGTTGTAGGAATGGCTATAACAGCTATTATTATGGGGATACTATTTGTCATTTTTTCGATAATTACGGGAAGAATGTTAGATTTTAAAAATCAAAATCAATTAGTTAATGATTTAAATCGATTAACCTATAGCTTAAACAAAGATATCTTTGAAAAAGAAAAAATGATCGTTTTACCAAATGAAATTTATTTTAATGGGTACGCGGGAGAAAAAATTCATTACCAGTTTTCAGACGATTATATTTTAAGAAACAGCGAGACTTTTGTAGACACTTTCCGAATCAGGTTGAACAAAATGGATATGGATACTGTAAAAAATAAATCGGGGCAGTTTGTTTTCCAAAAAATTAAATTAAATATAGAATCGAATGAAAAAAAATTGGATCTAAGATTTTACAAAAGATTGTATCCTAATGAATTATTAAAAAGCATACAAAAATAATGAGTCTTGATTTAAGTACATACAAAACACCAAAGTCTGAGAAAAAAGATTTTAAAATTGAAACTGACCTTTTTCAATTCACTAAAAAACTTTCTGACAAAAAAAAGGAGATTTTTTATAGAGAATTAGGCATGCTTTTAAAATCCGGTGTCGATTTTAAAAAAGCATTGGAAATTCTCAGCAACCAATCAGCTAATAAATTTGAAAAGGAAATTATTATTCAAATCAAAGAAAAAGTAATTGAGGGAAGAAGTATTTATGAATCAATGCGGGAAAGCAATCAATTCTCAGCTTATGAATATTACAGTATCCAAATTGGTGAAGAAACGAGGAAACTAGAAGATGTATTGGGAGAACTGCAAAAATATTTCAATCGAAAAATACAGATGAAAAGGCAGATTATTTCAGTAATGACCTACCCTGCTATCGTTATGCTGGTTACGATATTGGTACTTTATTTTATGCTGAATAAAGTGGTGCCGATGTTTAGCTCGGTCTTTAAACAATTTGGGAGTGAACTGCCAAAAAGCACTCAGATTATTTTAAAAATATCAAATCATTCGGGAATGCTGTTTTCTATTGTAACTGGAATTATAATTGGTCTTGCAGTGCTTCATATACTGTTAAAAGAAAAGGAAAGTTATCGTGCATTCACTTCACAAATGGTTTTAAAAATACCCTATTTCGGAAATCTGATTCGTAAAATTTACATTTCCCGTTTTTGCCAAGCCATGAATTTATTAATAACTTCAAGAACAACACTTATCAATTCATTGTCTTTAACTGCAAAAATGATAAGTTTTTATCCTATTGAAGCTGCTATTTATCAAATAAAAGAAGACATTACAAGGGGAGCGTCCTTAAATGAAAGTTTAAAAAAACACGCTGTATTTGAAAACAAAATGGTTTCAATGGTTGAAGTAGCTGAACAAGTAAACCAATTGGAAATTATGTTTGAAAGATTAACGGAACAATATAATGAAGAAATAAGCCATCAAACCAAGATGATTGGAGTCATTTTAGAGCCCATGATTATTATTGTAATTGGAGCAATTGTAGGTGTAATTATGGTTTCTATGTATGCCCCAATGTTTGACTTAAGTAAAATAATAAATAAATAGTAATTTATTGGATTCAATTTGTATTTTTGCGCAGTTAATTAATATTTTTTAACAAAAAAAACAACACATGCATGTTTAATAACGTCAGAAAAAGTTATAAAAATTTTAGAAACCTAACAGTAAAGGCCTATTCATTGACTGAAATTTTAATAGTTCTTTGTATTATAGGAATACTCCTACTTATGGTCTTGCCAAACCAAACTTCGGTAATTGGTCAAGCTAAAGCAATTGAAGCACAAGCAATGCTTAATCAAGTTTATGGCTTAGAAAAGAGCTATTTTTATAGACATTCTAAATACTCCGGCAATTTAGAAGAAATTGGTTTTGAACAAGAAAAAACTGTTGATGAAGGCGGGCAGGCTGTTTATAAAATTGAAATCCTTGAGGCTTCAAATGATTCCTTTTCTGCCAGAGCCACTGCAGTCTCTGATTTAGATAGTGACGGAAGTTTTAATACTTGGGAAATTGACAGCAAAAAATTACTAACCGAGGTAACAAAAGAATAAATTGAGAATAGCATCAGCAATTTTATTAATCACTTTAGTAATTATTTTTATTCAGGACTGGAAATACAGAAAAATACACATAATCCTTCCTTTAATAATTTTCATTACATCCTATTTGATGATTGCTGTGAAAAAATACAGCTTATTAGAAATAGTGCTTTTTAATGTCTTGTTCTTTTTAGTCACACTATCTATCTTGACAATTTACATGAGCTTAAAATCAAAAAAAAATCTAAATCCGTTCCTGCATTATTTTGGATTAGGTGATTTTCTTTTTTACATTGCAATTACGCCGTTATTTTTACTTCGCAACTATGTTTTATTTTTTATTCTATCACTACTTTTCGCAATTAGTATGCAATTTGGGTTAAAAAAATTCATAAAGGAACAGACTGTTCCCTTAGCTGGATTTGCAGCCTTATTTTTATTCATTATACTAATGAAAGACAGCTTTTTGGTCTTTCAAAAAATGACTTTATTATAATGGCTCAAGATATTTTAATTCCTTCCGAACTTCAGCACACAATTTCTAATGATTTAGCTAATCAATATAGAATATTGCCCAAGCAGCTATTTGAAAATACCCTAGAGTTATATATTGATAATTCTGGCAGCAACGAAGATTCGAAAGACGAATTAGAACTATTTCTGGGGAAAAATATTGTTTTTTATCCGATAGATAATATAGAGATGGATAAAGCATTATCTATTTATTACCGAAAAGAAAGAACTGCAAACACAAATAAATCATTAAATGTAGAAAAAAATGATTTTCTTGAGAATCTATTAAATGAAGCAAAATCATTAAAATGCAGCGACATTCATTTTGAAATTTATGAAAACTCTTCTCGAATCCGATTTAGAATTGATGGTCAATTGATTGAGCGATATAAAATAGAGCAGGATAATTATCTTGAATTAGTCAATAAAGTAAAAATCAAAGCAAAATTAAATATAACTGAAAAAAGGCTGCCACAGGATGGAAGAATAACAAACGAATCTTTTGACATAAGAGTTTCAGTTCTGCCAACTTTATTTGGTGAAAAAATTGTAATGCGTTTATTAGGCCAAGATGCATCCAATATTGATTTGAGTACTTTAGGGCTTCAAAAAGAAGAATTGGATAGTTACTTGGAAGCGGTAAAAAAACCTAACGGTATCATTCTCATTAGCGGACCTACTGGTTCTGGAAAAACTACAACACTATACGCAACTTTAAGACTGCTAAATGATAATCGGAGAAATATTGTAACGGTTGAAGATCCAATTGAATATACTTTAAAAGGAATAAATCAAGTACAGCTAAAGGAAGATATTGGGCTTACTTTTTCATCGGCTTTAAAATCTTTTTTGCGTCAAGACCCTGATATCATTATGTTAGGGGAGATTCGAGATTCCGAGACGGCTCTAATGGCAATTAGAGCCTCATTGACAGGACATTTGGTTTTATCCACAATACATACCAATTCGGCTATTGGAACAATTTCGAGATTAATTGATATGGGAGTTCCCTCCTATTTAATTGCTGAAACTTTGAATGTATCCGTAGCACAGCGGTTAGTTCGCAAGCTTTGTAATAATTGCAAAAAAGAAACTGCATGTAATCCTAAAGACTTTCCATTGAATTTTAAATTTCCATATGAAGTTTTATCTTATTTCAAACCAGCTGGATGCAATCAATGTTTTCACACCGGATATAAAGGCCGAACTGCAATCTATGAAGTTTTAAATATAAACCAGCAAATTGCAGAAACAATAAAAAATAATACAATCACAAAATTATATGCTAATGACAAAAATTATAAATCACTGCCTGAAAAAGCTTTTGAAATTTTAGCACAAGGAGAAACTTCACTAGAAGAAATATATTCAACTTTAATAAACATATAAATAAAAATGCTTAAAAAGTTACTTTACGTACTAGCTGCGTTATTTTTTTCACATAGTATTATAGCTCAGCAAGATATTAATGAATTAAGCAGAAAATTTGATGAATGGTCATTACAAAAAAAGGGATTGAATGAAAGCATCAAAATGAATATTTCAGGGCTTACTTTACACGATTTTATTTCATCTATAGCCGAAGAGCATCTGTTGAATATTGATGTAGACCCAGAATTAAATCAGCCTATAGAGAGTAACTTTTTTGATGTTACTGTAAAAGATCTATTGATACATCTCGTTCAGAAATATGATTTAGATGTTTCTTTTATGAAAAATATCATCATTTTCAAGAAAAGAAAAGTTATAGCTGTTATTGAAAAAAAACTCCCTAAAGTTATCGAAATAAACTATAATTCTCAAAATGATTTTTTATCGATAAAAGCAGAAAATGACACTTTATCTTCAGTTGCAAAAGCAATTATTGATAAATCAGGTAAAAATCTGATATTGGCTCAAGATATAAAAAGCATCAGAATTTCTTCTTATATTTTAAACAGGCCATTTGATCAGGCGATTGAAATGATGGCCAAATCAAATGATTTATCAGCATCTAAAGATGAAAATGGTATTTATTTTTTACAAAAAAATAATAGTACTAATATAAACGCTCTTAGTCCCAATCAAAAAGCAAAACAGCCAAAAGCAAGTGTTGGTGTTCCAGGTTTCTATGAAATCGACACAAATAAAAATGGTTTTTTACATGTAAATGCCTATATAGCAGACATCTATGATATATTAACTGAAGCTGCTGAAAAACTGCACATCAATTATTTTCTATATAATAAGCCTGAAAATGAAAAAACAACACTTTCAGCTGATAATATCACATTTGATGAATTGTTAGAAAATATTTTTAAGGGAAAGAAATACACTTATAAAAAACAAGCAAATTTATATTTAATTGGAGAAGAAGCTACTGAAGGGCTTAGAGTTACCGAAATGATACCATTAGAAAACAGGTCTATTGAATCAATAATCGGTTCATTACCAAAAGTATTCTCAGAAAAATTAGAAATAAAAGAATTTACAGAATTGAATGGATTGATCGTTTCGGGATCCAAAACCATACTTAACGAGTTAAAAATATATATAAAACAAATTGACAAAGTAGTACCAATGGTGCAGATCGAAGTCATTATTGTCCAATATAATAAATCGTATGATATACAAACTGGCATGAAAGCAGGACTAGATAAACTAAATAAAATCCAGACAACAGGTGTCACATACCCTAATCAAGACCTTACTTTAAACGGCTCTTCTATAAATGATTTAATAGATGCTTTTAATGGTTTTGGTCTTTTCAAACTGGGGAAAGTAACCTCATCTTTTTACCTTAATCTCAAATTACTAGAAAGCAATTCGGCTTTAAAAATAGAATCAACACCAAAAATTGCTACTATAAGCGGACACGAAGCAAAGCTGTCTATTGGTGAAACCAGTTATTATTTTGAACAAAACAACAGATTAATAAATAATAATATTGGGAATGACATTTTAAATTCAGGCACTTGGAAATCTACTGATGCAAATTTAACGGTATCTATAAAACCATATGTATCAACAGATGAAAACGTAACACTAACCATCGCTGTAGAAAAAAGTTCTTTCTTGGCAAGAGCCGGTGAAGATGCTCCTCCTGGAAAAGCCACTCAAAAATTTGAATCTTTAGTAAGAGTTAAAAATGGAGAAATGATTTTATTGGGCGGCTTAGACGAACTAAAAAAAGAAAACTCAGGCACAGGAACACCGCTAATATCAAGAATTCCAATAATAAAATGGTTTTTTAGCAGTAGAAAAAAAGCTAAAAGTGATTCTAAACTTCATATTTTTATTAAACCAACAGTAATTTATTAATGGTAGCTGTCCTATCTAAATTTATAAAAATAAACGACTTAAATGTAGTTGGAGTAATCAAAAAAGAAGATTGCGAAATTTATAATGTGCTTACTATAAAAAAGAAAGCAGACAAAATTTCTATTGTTTCTCAACAAACTTTTGAAACAATTGATGAATTAACAAGAAAAATAGGAGAAAAAACACCAATTTTAATAGTACTAGAAGGAAAAGGGGTTCTAAACAAGGAAATTAACTCTGAAAATGAAACCGATGTCAACTGGCAGAAAAACGTAGATTATTCAGCTATTTATTATACAGATTTAAATGGTTTGCAGTCTAATTTCATTAGTTTTTGCAGAAAAAACATCGTTGAAGAAACTATATTAAAATTTCAAAAAAATGGTTTTCAGGTTATTGATATTTATATTGGATCTTTTCTAGCCACATTATTAAACAGCGTTATAAAAAAAGAAATACTGTATGCAAATAGTTTACGTTTGGATTTTGAACATGAAAAGCTAGTACGCTTTTCAAAACAGGACGAAACTGAAAAATCTGAAAAGTACAAAATTGGAAACGACATAGTTTCGAGCGTTTATTTACCCCTATATGGAGCAGCAATTTGTTTTTTTGTGAACCCAAAAGGTGTCAAAAAAACTATAAATCCTGTTTTAAATAATGAAGAATTAATATATAAAAAAGCTTTTAATATTTTAGGAATATTTATGCTTATATTCTTTTTCACCTCATTATTAGTAAGCTATTTTATAATACAATATTATGGAACAAAAAATGCGGAACTGAATCTTCAGTCGGTTTATTCAAACCAATCTTATCAATTAATACTAAATTTAGAATCCCAAAAGGAGAAAAAACTTTCTATATTAAAAGAATCTGGAGTTTTATCTTCTAAATTCCTTACCTTTTATAGTTATGAAATTATCAAAATGGTTCCGGTAAACATTTCTCTAAATGAATTAAATATCATTCCTTTAAAAGAAGAATATAAAGAAAATAAAAAAGCTTTTTTTGATAACAAAACAATTATTATTAAAGGTGAAACTTTTCAGGAATCTTCTTTTAATTTCTGGCTGGAAGATTTAAAAAAAATGAATTGGTTGCAGCATTTTGAAATTATAAGTCTCAAAAAAGACAAAAAAAACAAATCAGTATTTGAAATAAAAATTACACTTAAAAATGTTTGAAAACTACTCATATAAACAAAAATTTCATGCCTTGATTGTAATTTTTTTCATGGTGTCAATTACAGCATATAAAAGATCGTTTTGCACTCTTTATGAAGTTATCAGCGAATACAGAACATTATCAAAAACAGTAGACGATATTAATAAAAAAGCAAAAAACACTAGTGGCTTAAATAAAGATATTTCCTATTTAGACAAAATAATGGGAAAAGAAGGAGTATCAAAAGAAATGGTACAGCAAGGTATCATAAGTTTTGCTTCTGAAAATTCCAGAGAAATTTCAATAAATGACTTAAAACCCATTCATGATTTCTTGGAAGATGATTATCATATTATTACAAACCAACTGGACGTTACAGGGAATAGCAATCAACTCTTAAAATTAACTTATGATTTTGAAAAAAGCTTTAATCTTTCAAGAATAGTAAGCATGAATTTCTATACCGCAAAAAAGAATAATAAATCTGAAATTTTACATTTAAAAATGATTTTCCAAAATTATGAAAACAATAAATAAACTGATACTAATTGTACTGACAATCCTAACATATTCATGTGAAGATATCCTTGAAGAGGATATTAGCAATGATACTATTCAAGTCATTTCGCCAATAAAAGATGCCGTTATAGAAAGTAATGTGGTTAATTTTAAATGGAATACTCTTAATGGTGCAGATAATTATCGTATTCAAGTATTTGAATCCAATCAAATTTTAGTACTTGATTCTTTAACAACCAAAACAAATATTACTTTGCCATTAAAAGCAGGAAATTACATTTGGCGTGTAAGAGGTGAAAATTATGCCTATGAATCAATTTATTCTTTCCCATTAAATTTCTCAACAACTATTCCAAGCGATTTAACAAATCAGCAAGTAGTTTTATCAAGTCCGGAAAATGAAAAATTTTTAAATTTTATTAATATTACACTTAACTGGCTAACACTTGAAAATGCCACAAGCTATAGTGCAAGGGTAATCAATACAGCAACAGGTCAGGAAATATTTTATAAATCCAATTTAACAGAGACATCAGTAACACTCGATGTGGCCAATTTGACAGATGGGAATTATGAATGGCGAGTAAAAGCTAAAAACGCTGACAGTGAAACCAAACAATATGCCGCGAGGAAATTCAGTTTAGATACCTCTAAACCTAATCAGCCAAAAAACATATCACCTGCTGATAATTCAACTCAATCTGCCAATTCAAGTATTACTTATACTTGGAGTATAGCAAATGATGCTGGTACTGTAAAATCTCCCATTTCCTATCTGATAGAATTTGCAGCTGATGCTGATTTCAATTCAATTATCCAAACCCAAAACAGTAATTCAACAACACTACAGCAACCATTTTCAACAGCCGGCGTTTATTATTGGAGGGTGAGAGCTATTGATGGAGCTGGTAACATTGGTACAAATAGTACAGGATTTAAGTTTACTTTAAATTAAACATGGTCAAAAAGAAGATAAATGTAATTCTAATTCTAATTGTTTTGGGACTATGGGGAACCATAGGCTATAGAGCCCTGAATCGCCTTTTTTTTAAGAACGAAGCCGGATTTGGAAAACCGAATCAAAAAATCAATGTTACTATTAATCAGATTAACAAAGACACATTTGAATTAGAAAAAATAAGTAGAGATCCATTTCTCAATAAACAATATCAAAGTGATATTGTTCTCATTAAAAAGCCAATTTCAACTTATTCATCTGTAAAAAAAGTCATAGTTCCCAAAATTCCCAAAATCATGTCAAATATTAATTGGCCAACGCTGGTATATTACGGATATATTGGATCAAAAGAAAAAAATGAAGAACTGATTTTACTAAAAATAGATTCAAAATTATGCAAATTAAAACTTAACGAGCCTATTAATGGGCTGATCATTAAAAAGAAATACAAAGATTCTATTCAAGTATTTTTTAATTCAGAAACCAAAATTATTCGATTGAAATAGAGAAATATATCATTATAGAAGGAATTTAATTGGTAATGATATCTACCTCTCAAAGTTTAAAATATTTTCGATTGCAAATCTTCCGATAGATATTATTTTAAAAAAAATAGAAAATAGGTTTAAAATTACGCAGACTACCTTTTCCCTGAAAACTAATCCTGAAAAATTAACAACACTTAGAGCCTGTTTAAGTTTTATTTATTGGCTCTCTTATGACGATTTTTGGCAACAACTTCGTTAATTTTTATACAATAGCTCTGCTATTTTATAAAAAATTGCCTAGTTTCACTCAAAAATCATCTAATAATAAATCTCAAAACTAACCCACTATGGACTGAAAGTCCATAGATTTGATTAGGCAGACTGAAAGTCTATAAGGTTGAATTGCGAAAATTGATGAAATTTTGTCACTGATTCACAGATAAAAAATGATTTTAAAATCTGTGAATTCTATCTAACTCTTTTTTTAAATCACTGATAAATAATTAGTTTCTATTTTGTATTTTTTTATCATTTTATTTATTTGTAAAATCTTTTTAGTCTTCATTTCTTGAATATATTCTTCTGTATTAACAGGACTATAATGCGTTCTTTTCACAATCATATTCCACATTATGATGGCAATTTTTCGAGCTGTTGCCGTGATTGCAGCCCCTCTTCCTTTTTTGTATGCAATTCTTTTAAAAAACAACATCAAATACCCCTCTTTTTTCCTGTCAATTGAATTGGCTGCATTTCTTAAGGTCAATGCAAATTTATTTTTGCCTTTAGGAGTTTTACTGCTCAATATTTTCCCTCCGCTAATTTTATTATTAGGAGCTAATCGAAGCCAGCTTACAAATTGTTTTGCTGTTTGAAATTTGTAAATATCAGTTCCTACTTCTGCCAAAAAACTTGCAACTGTTCCTTCGCTAATGCATTCGATAGCAAATAAATCTACACCAAATAATTTGCAGCAATGAGATTGAACATCCAGTTGTATTTCTTTTTTTCGACTTCTGTTCTTTTTTACCATTTCGATATTCTCAGGTAAGACAATTTCTTGTGTCTGCTGTTGTAAAACTTCATTTATCTTTAGGCTGTTTTTCTTTATTTTTTCTTGTATAAAAAGATAAATATCAAAACAATCCGATAATTCATGTAATAATTCAGGATTGATTTTTCCTTGTAAAGCATCCGCTATTTCCTCCTTGCTTTTCTTTACTGGTTTGTCGCAATTCTCAGCCAATTTTTCACCAGATGTTTCTCCAGACAAAATAGATTTGATGATTCGAATGCCTGAAACTCCTACAATATCGCTTATAGCAACATCTAATCGAAAATTCATTAAGCGTAATGCTTTTTGCATTTTGTTTACATATTTAACACTTTCTTCCACCAAACTTTCGCCATGTCGATGTAACGTTCGAATTTGCAAAGTACTTTCGCAAGGAAGGAAAGATCCTCTCAATAATCCTAATGAATGCAATTTCTGTATCCATTGAGCATCTTTTACATCGGTTTTTGCTTTCAAGTTTTTTGTTTGGGTTCCTTGAACCAAAATAACTTCAAATCCTTCACTTTGTAATAGCATGAATAAAGATTGCCAATAACTCCCAGTGGATTCCATGGCAATGGTTTTGATTTGATTCGTTTTAAGAAAAACAACTAATTCAGTTAGTCCCGATCGATAAACATTGAACTCTTTAATTTGATTGTCTTCTTGTCCAACTGCAACAAAATGAGATCGGGAACCAACATCAATTCCTGCCGCATTTGTATTTAAAACTTGCATTTTTTAAAATTTTCCATAAATCTGTTTTTTAAAAATGCGAGGAAATGTAATATCTTTGCTAAAATTATTCTATACGAGATAACAAAATGTTTCATCATTAATTGTCTCAAAGGGCCTCCTACCAGAGGCCTTTTTACATTTCTACCAAAATCTGTGAAGGGATAGATTCACCATTTTACAAATAGGCTTCACACGCTTACACAAGTTAGCAACTCTTTGTCAAAGTCACACCACTTTCTTGAAATCTGTGGCAAAAACTTTTTTAGAAGCTAAAGCGAGATACACTGAAAGTGCATAGTTTTAAACTCTATTTGAGACCAATAAAATTTAAACAGGCTCTTAGAAAATAAATAATTACAAAAAATCTTGACAAGAAATTAAAAAAGTAGTAAAAAACTAATGGTTTTAGTTATTAACTTTTGTTTTATACCCATTTATAAAAATTATTTTTTTTAAAATATTTGGAAATATCAATAAATTAAAATACAAATATTCATATTAGGTCTTAAAAAAAGTTATTATCTTGCTTAAGAATAGGAAAAGGATTAAAAAAAAAACAATAGTACGGCTTTACAAAAATGAATTTGAAGTTATTTTAAAATCCATCAGTAGCTTTACCTGAATTATAAATCTGCTTAACTATGAATTGCATTATTATTGATGACGAAGAAATGGCAAGAGCCATCATAGAAAAAATGATTGAGAATACCCCTCAATTAAATTTGTTACAGGAGTTCTCAAATGCTATTAGCGCTATAAAATTCTTGAATCAAAATGAGGTCGATTTAATTTTTCTGGACATTCACATGCCCGATTTTACAGGTTTTGATTTTATTCAGACCATTAAAAACCCTCCCAAAATTATACTAATAACTTCTGACAAGAATTTTGCTATTGAAGCTTTTGAATACGAATGTATTGCTGATTATTTAGTTAAACCTATTACCGAAGACCGTTTTCAGAAAGCTGTTCAAAAAGTCAATGCCAGCCCGTTACCTCCAACAGCAACAGCTATAAATAAAACTGCTGGTGAAGATAATGCAAACGAATTTTATATTAATATTGACCGCCGTTTAATCAAAATTGAATTTGCTCTGGTAAATATTGTAGAAGCCAAAGGAGATTATATCCATATCAAGACGGATAACAAAAATTATGTAGTTCACTCCACCCTTAAAAAGATTGAAGACAAATTACCTGAAAATTTATTCTTGAAAGTACACCGTTCGTTTATCATCAACATAAAAAAAATTATTGATATTGAAGACAACAGTGTATTAATTGGCAAGGAAGTCATTCCTGTAAGCCGTGCCAATCGGCCGGATTTAATGAAGCGCTTGAATCTATTATAGCTTTCAAATAAACAAACTGTCATTTAGTAATTTACAAACAAAAACCTGCTAAATAGTATCTACAAAACACTGCATTGATCTTAAAACGGTTTCAAATTCTTCTTCAGAATTAATTATACTGTTTAATAAATTATTTTCATGTTCACGAGCTATATAGTAGCCGCTTTCAAGACCCAATATGGAAATTTTATGTTTTAATTTATGAACATGTTCTGAAGCAAGCCTGAAATCCCGGACTTCCATACTTTTATGATATACATCTATTTCAAGCGGAAGTTCTTTTTTAATGATAGCAACCATTTTTTTCTTAAATACATTATCATCTCCGCAGAGTTTATCTATATAATCTAAATTAGGCTGCTCCATGGTTTTTAGGTAAGGTGAAAAAAAATGTTGTCCCGATGTTTTCTTTACTTTCAAGCCAGATAGAACCTTTATAATACTCGATAATTTTATTAACGATAGAAAGCCCCACTCCTGAATTTTGATTATTGCTTTCTAATTTGGTGAATATTTTAAAAATCATATCATGGTATTTTTCAGCGATTCCGATACCGTTGTCTTTAATATAAAATTCAAAATCCTGCTCCTTTTCTGTACAGCCAATTTCAATTCTGCCTTGGGCTTTATCATTATAATTAATACTGTTCTGAATTAAATTCTGCATTAATTGTTTGAATCGCCAGGTATTCCCTTTTATTTTTGGCAGATTATTAATTATCAGAATTTCAATATTTTTCGGGATATGAATCTCTCTCTTTATTTCGTCAATTACTTGGTTAAAATCAATTAATCTTTCCTCGGATTCTAATTTATCAACTGTGGAATAAGCCAGAATCCCTTTGATGAGCAGATCCATTTTTTCGACATTAAACAATACTTTATTAAGGGAATCTAAACAGCTTTCGCCCATTTTATCTTTATTATCCTCAAGAACCCAATTAATCAGGGTATCTATATTTCTAAGCGGTGCTTTCAAATCATGAGAAACCACATGAGCATATTCGTTAAGCTCCCGGTTTTGATTTTCTAAACTTTTTAGCAGTTCTTCCCTTTGTTTATTCATTGACAAAATTTCTGCAGATTGCTTTTTTAAGAAATCAGACTGATTAAAATCCTTTTCATTACCCAATTTTTCAGCATCCAGATTCATTGAATTGAATATCTCCGTCAAATTTAAATTTATCTCTTTTAAACTATTGGCTTCGTTACGCAGTTTTATATTGGCCTCGAAAAGTTCATCAGAACTAATTTTCATAGCGCGCTGTAACATACTCATCTGATCTTCATGATTATTATAAGAATCATTGACTGCCTGCAAAAAATGCTTTAAATCTTTTAACTGTTCAGGGTTTATAAATTTGACAATCTGTCTTTTTAGTAAAGCATTCATTATTCGCTGATTAGGGTTAAAGTCATCGTTTGATTGTGCAGTTCACAAAACGTATTACCGCTAAACGGAGCCATTTCGCCATAAGAGTAAAACCCAGTAATCGCTACTTCATTTCCTATTATTTCCTGAACACGCTCTATTTCCTCTTCAACCCTTTGATTCATAACTAATTTCCTTCCTACACAGCTCACTAATAAAGCAAGCTGTGGGTGATTTTTTCTGTTTTTCATTGCTAACATGGCAGCCTGCGAAGCCCCCTCGGCGATAGCATCAACTGAGGCCATCATCAGCTGTACTTTTGCATTTTCGGGTACATCTCCAGCTAAAATCATCGACTGATCTTCGTTATTGATATTTAAAATGGTTCGAACCACAGCTTGAGATCTGCCTTCGGGCGTAACATTTAAAGGATATAGCAAAGAAGCTTGCGGCAGCTGACTGGCTTTGTCTCCCAAGTATTTTTTATATAAATCCAAAGCAGGCTGTCCGTCAATTTCATACAATACATTAGCTTCTGATCTGGTAATGATTCTTTCGGGACCAAATGAGCTCCATCCGCCAAAACTGGAAAACGAGATTTCTAGAGTTTTGCCATAAAATCCAATCAAAACGACTTCGCCTTCCTTAGGGTTTTCTTTATAGGAAGCTAATGTTTTTTCAAACTTTGAATCGTCCCCGCACATACCTCCCGAGACAGGCACTTTATTTTGAATGCCTTTTTCAAGACCTTCAATAAGTGAGCTTCCGTTTACGAAACTTCCTTCTGAGAGTACAAATAAATGCTTCAAATTTTCTTTGGGTATTTGCTGGTAAAGAGATTCTCCTAATGCATTCGCATCTTTTCCATGATTAAAAATATTGTCGGTTCTAATTTCGAATGTGCTTTTTTCAAATTCTACAGCAGTAACTACTATAGAATCATCAAAAACATTTGAATCGATAATTTCACCTGATGTAGAACCAAACACCAGATGTTCATAAGGGAATTCCTTTCTGATATCATCAATGACTTCTGGGCGCTCTAATTGCATTCTATTTCCGAAAACAAGTACCAGCGGATTTTTTAATTCTTCCTCTTTTGTCAGGTAATCCCAATTTTCATTCTTTTTTTTATAAGCTTGAATTAATTTCATAAGTTTCTATTTTGGTAGTTTAATAAAAAAGGCAGTACCCTTTGTAAGTTCGCTTTCAATCCAGATTTTTCCGTTGTAATTTTCTACTATTTTTTTCACAATAGACAATCCAATGCCTGTTGATTTCTTATTAGAAGTAAAAGATTGGAATATTTTGAATATTTTTTCCTGATTCTCCTGAGCAATACCGGGGCCGTTATCTTTAACGACAAAAACATAATGCTTTTTTTCCTCTTCACAGCTTATTTCAATATATCCTTGAGGCTTATCAATATAATTTACCGCATTGCTGATGATATTCAGAAATAATTGCTGCATTCTAAATCGTTCTGCTTTAATGGTTGGCAGTTCATTTTTTATTACAACTTGAATGTGCTTGGGTATATGGATAATATCGATTATTTTGCTGATTTCAGTATTCAGATTAATATTTTCAGTAATCATATCAATAGCATCTACTCTGGAATAGTTTAGAATTCCTTGGATTAAATGATCCATTTTCTCAACTTTATCTTCTATCATAGTAAGATATTGGAGCGTCTGCTCACTAAATTCTTTCTCATTGTCCTCTTTAATCCATGTAACCAGTGAGTGTATGCTTTGCAATGGCGATTTTAAATCATGGGATACAATCTGAGCGTAATCATTGAGTTGTTCGTTCTGTTTTTCTAATTTTTTAAGTAATTCCTCTTTTTGCAGTTCAAGGCTCTTTTGCTGGGTTATGTCTAAATGTATTCCTATTGAACCAATTATTTCGCCATTGACATTGTAATTGGGAGCACCGCTGATTAGCCAGTATCTCGTTTCTCCTTTTTTATTAATTGAAGTTACTTCATAAGAATCGGACTTACCCTTAACCCTTTCTTTACTTTTATGAGTAACTAATTTTTTATCTTCAGGATGAATCAAAATTTCAGATGCTTTGTTGCCCAGCAGATCAATCAGAGAAAAACCGGTCATATCACAAAATGACTGGTTAGCCAATTGTATTATATCATCCTTATCCACCTCCAGTAAGCCCATATTCATATTGGCGATAATATTCCTGTATTTTTCTTTTTCTGCTTCTAGGCTTTCTTTGTATTTTTTCTTGAGGGTAATATCTTCAAAACTCCACAAATGATAATCCTTTTTACTGTCTTTGGCTATTGGGATAAAGCTTCTTTCATACACGCGCCCGTCAGCCAGTTCAATCTCTTCAGAAAAGACGTTTTCTTTGTTTCTCAAAATTTCTTCTACCCTATCAATAAACGCATCTGGATTTTTAAAAAAGTGTTTATTTTCTTCAGTACCCATCTTAAAATCAAACCCTATCATTTGTTCTGGTTCGCCTTTAAAATCAAATAAATCGCAAAATCGTTTATTCGCTATCAGCACCTTTCTATCCTCGTCTTCTAACAAAATACCCAATTGAAGATTGGTTATTAAAGAAGTCAGACGGTTTTCAGAATCAATAAGCTGCTGATTGAATGCTTTTTCCTGGCTTATATTTTCTTCAATTGCAAAAAACTTAATCACTTCACCCTGTTTGTTATGCAGTGCCTGTCCTTGCACTCTAACCCAATACTTTTCTTTAAATTTTGTATAATTTAATATTTCGCAGGCAAAAGGAAGGCCTTGTTTTATTTGATTCTTTAAATAATTTATTGTCTCTGGATTGGTTTCTTCACCTTGCAATAAATGACCGGGTCTGTGACCAATCAGCTCTTCTTTGGAATATCCGGTCATTTTGGTAAAACTGCTGTTGACCCACTCTATTTTACCTTCTTTGTCACTGATAATTACTGAACTGATATTTTTATCTGCTATCGAGGAAAGTAATAAAAGCTGTTCTTCATTTTGCTTGTCTTCTGTAATATCCTCAATCATTGCAAAATATTGAATTACTTTTTTGGAGGAATTCAAAATCGGCTGTCCAACTGTTTTAGACCAAAAAGTATCCCCGTTTTTTTTAGCATGCAGAATTTCTACCTCAAAAGTATCCCCTTCATAAAAAGCATCAATCATTCTATGGATTTCCTCTTTATTAGACAAAGGATTTGACCCCAATTCAACAGGCGTTCTGCCGATAATTTCATCATTACTATATCCTGTCAGTTTGGAATAAGCATCATTACACCAAAATATCTTTCCGTCAGGATGTGTAAATACAATTCCGTTTTTATTGGTTTTTGCTACCAGAGAGAGCTTATTTAACTCTTCCTTATTGATCTTCTGCTCAGTAATATCATGTCCATAAACATTAACATAACCATCTTCCTGAAAACTTTTGCACACAAAAGAATAGTACTTACCATTACTTTCAGCCTCAAACATCCAGCTTTCTTTTGTTTTATCGATCTGATGCATGATGAATTTAAAAAAATCCTGAATTTCATAATCAATCCCGTGAGATGTAAGTTTTTTTAAATTCTGGGCCGCAAGATTCATATTTAATAAACGCCCCTCAAAATCAATAAGAATTAATGGATCTGGATTTTGATTAGGAAATAATGATATATCGTGAATTTCCTTACCGGCATTCTTTAATTGATTCTCCTGCTGATGTATTGCAGTTAGAGACTTTTGTGGTTTTAAATCAAGTAAATCTAATGCTAAATCATGGTGAGCAAAATCAAAAAGAGATATTTTTTTTTCTTTAAAATTGTTCACCGAAGTAAGCCAGAGACTGCCTAAAAATATATAGCCGTCAGCATAGTTTTCAAATTGCCCCCGAAGTGAAATTTTCTCCTGGAGTGATTCGATTATGACTAATTGATTTGTAACTTTATAAAAATTGTCACTATTTAACTCTTCAATATGCGGTGTGGTAATAGCAAATGAATGAAGGAAATATTCATTGTTTTTTAAATCAGGAATAACTTTGATCAGGCTTTTGCCTTTGTCTTTGATAAGTAAACTGCCGTCAAGCAAAACATAAAAGGGAAAGATCCTATTGAATGTTTCACTGTCAAAATGAAATTGAGAATTTTCCATGCTTTACCCTCCTTAATTTTTTTAAAAAAAACACAAATAATGAGCTGTTATTTCGAATGCTTTTTATACTAGAAGCCACTGAACCATAATAAAATACAGTTCAATACTTTCGAATTTTTACCTTAAATTACTGCTTTTTTCTCAAACAGCAAATTTTTTTAAAACTAAAGTGGTATTTCGTTTTCTTTTTAATATCTATTTTATCTTTTTACAACTGGAAAAACAGTTAAAAACTATATTTTTTATCGGAGCTGTATTCAGATAACGCCATCTATTGTATTACTGCGAAATCAATTCATTCGTACTCCAATAATCTAGTATTTTTCGCAGCCTGTCTACATAATCATCATATTTCAAAGGCTTTAAAATATAGCCTGCGATACCAATTTTATAGCATTCCATAACATCCCTATGATTATTGGAAGTAGTTAATATAATTGCTGGTATGTATTTCAATACATCATCTGATTTTAAAATAGTCAAAAACTCTATCCCGTTCAACTTAGGCATATTAAGATCCAAAATAATAACATCAGGAATTATTTCTTTTCTTTTTAATACATCAACTGCTTCCTCACCATTATTAGCTTCAATGATACGATGATTGAGTTCTAAACTTTTTAGTACTCTATTGAATTTCATGACTTCAATTGCATCATCTTCGATTAGTAATATATTTAATGATTTTGCCATTTTATTAATTTTTTTTATAAACATTTATTCAACTTCAAATGTATTTCATTGTCTTAAAAGTAAGAGCTGTTTTTCGTCAGATCCTAATAAAGTATGGACAACTGGAAAAAAAGTGTCGACGAATGGTATAACGGCATCTCATTCATAAAAATATCTTGAAACGAATAAAACAATGACAATAAACAAAGTGAAGATCAAAACAAGATTCAGAAAATGGAACTGTTTCCATTTTAATATTCATTCGTCGATAGATGATTTGTAATCAATTACAAGTCAGCCATAAAGTTTAAATATTCATCGACAGTAAACTTCTATTCGTCGAAAAGAAACAAAAAAACCTTTTTACCGCCATAGATTTGCTTCAGAAATAAGAAACAAATAAAAATTAATCCCATAATAATCTCCAAAAACAATCTAACCAATTTAGCTGTAATTGCTGTTTCATTACATGATACTTAATTAGTAAGCACTTAAATAAAGTTTCATCTAAATACCACAGAAAAATGAAAACAGCAATTACTCTAAAAAACACAATTCTAATTTACTTCCAGAATTACATCGCCGTTTATTATTGGACTTTGCCCATCTAAAATCAATTTTGAAGTTACCTACATCTTCAAAAAAGACTTGCTAAGTCCCAAAAACATGACTTCCTTTTTTGTCCCAAAGGCTTTTAGCTTTATCCAAATTAAAAATCAGTAAAGGCGGTGTAATTATTGTGAAGTGCTATTTTTCTAATGAATAGCAGCAAACGAATCAAAGCCAGTTCTTATAGCTTTACTCTTTTGGCAAAACAAAAACAAACATCTTTTTATTATTCCCTTTATACTTCAAATAGACAGTATCTTCTAATTAATCTGCGATGGCATTTATTGCTTACAATCCAATACCTGAATTTTTAGCATATTACTGGCTAACGGTTTCAAATAATTTAAATACTTCTTTTAAAATGGCTGCAGAAAAAAACTTTGTCTTTGTCAGACCAGCCATAAGCCTTCACCCGTCTTTAGGAATTAACTACAAGGAAAACAGATAATCCTTTGAATGATTCCATTCGTCGATAGTGTGATTACAAATAAGAATAAATTAAGAGCAGGTACTGATATTTCACCGAAAGCAAGGTTCCATTGGTCGAATACAAGTGATCCTCCATTGTTATCTGTCGCATATTTGCATTAGAAATAACAAATTAATTAACTCTAAAACATAAATGTTATGGCTTTCCAAATCACAAAAACTGACGGAATTTACGAGATTAATGTTTGTCCTTGGTCTCATAAACAGCCGCACACAAAAAGATTCAGTGCATCTTTTTTTCTATCACTAATAGTTGAAATTCAAATGGAGATTTTCAATTCATGGATACCGTTTTATTATAAACCTGAACCAATTATTATCCGCAATAAACGCCCCTTTTAGCTGTAAAATCTATTTGACTTAGCTGCAGACAATAACCGAAATATTGCTTTTAAAAAATATTTCTTTCTCTTTTTAAATAAATACAGATTCAAAAGAAGAATTATAAAAATAAAACAAAATGAACAATTCTAATATAAAAATATTGATCGCTGAAGATGATGCATTAATGGTAAAAATTCTTGAGTTTATACTTAGAAAAGAAGGCTATGAAGTGGCTTCCTGCAAAGATGGCTTAACTGCTATCAAAATGATTCCTATTTTCGTACCTGACTTAATCATTACTGACATTGTGATGCCATATCGTTCTGGACTGGAAATAATTAACCATTCAAAAGAAAATTTTAAAAACATTCCAGTTATTGTAGTGTCATCATTAGGCGAAGAAGAAAGCACAGTAATTAAAGCATTTAATTTAGGTGCTGATGATTTTGTTTCTAAACCTTTTAATCCAAATGAATTATTGGTGAGAATAAAACGTTTATGCAACAAAACAAGACACAGTGTAAAATCAAAAGAAAGTCTTACAATAATTCTCAGTGCTTAATAGGCTGTTTAATATGAGTCAGCTCTGGGTAATTACGTAATTATAATACAACTCCGTATGAAACATCAAGCAAAACATTTAATCAAATCAATTCCTACAATATAAAAACTGTTTTCTGTTTATTAAAACCACTGAAAATGATTTATAACTACAAAAAACAGTTTTTCAGATAGTGTTTGTTTTTTGACTTATAAAAAACTACAGTTTTACTTTTAATGGATTTTGGATTATTTTTGACTGTTTTTCTAACAAGGCGTCCCACTCTTCTGCCGATTTCACCTGACCGCTTTTAAGCCATGCAAAACCTGCATAATAAATCAATATATTATTTACAGGGTTTGTAACGATTAAAATCTGGCTCTGATCAGCAGCTTTAGTACGGTAATCAAAAGCTTTTGTCACCGCTTTTGGATCGATCAGAATTCCTTCTCCTACAAATGAATCATCAATTGGTTCCCAATGACGAAAAATTCCTTTTTTAGCATCAATCAGGACTGTTCCTTTCTCCTGATGCAGTGTAATTCCTAAGGTATAATTTGGAATCTTTACCGCAGCACTGATGCTGTTTTCAAATTTTGAAAAATTAGAACCAAGATCAAGCGATATTCTTTTTGTCTCTGTAACGCCATACCTGCTCCATTCAGGGTATTCCAATTCAAAAACTGCGCGCAGCGGACCTTTGGCAATTACTTTATATTTCTGGAAATTTTTGGAAGTGTACAAACTGTCTTTTTCCCAGATTCCTGTTCCGCCGTTTCCTCTGCTGTAACCTACATGGTATGGATCATATCCTTCACCGTGATCGATGTGATAATAACCCGAAGCAGTACTATTTTTGGCATACCAGGAATCGATAATTGGATAATTTACTTTTTTAAGCCAGATATCTATACCGCTTGAAAGTGTTCCGCCGGCTTTTTTCTCATCAACCAGACGCTGTGCTTCGGGACCGTAAGTTCTAAAAGCGACTTTGTCATTTTCCCAGGCAAAATCATCTATCCGCTCTGGTACAAAACGTGCATAAGTGGTAAGTGCCGGAGCCGGTCTGTTTTTAGCAGCATCAGCATCGGTAAAAACGGTATAAACTGTTTTGGACAAAGCTACAACTGTAGCCTGAAACAGCAGTTCATCCGGCCTGCCGTCAAGATTTAAGTCAATTAATTGTGTTACAAGCAGATTTCCTTTTTCATCTTTTACCAGTAAGTCCTCATAATTCTTAACCAAAGCAAAAACTTTGTTTTTATGCAGGTCTATCGAAATAATTTCTGCCGTGCGGTCAAAAGGAAGTGTATTTTCGATGATAATCTTTCTGCTGAATTCAGCAGTGCTTCCAAAACCCGAGAACAAACCAAGGATTCCAATAAAAAAGATACTGTTTTTTAAATTTAATTTCATACTAATTATTATTGTTCAAGGCATTTACTTTAAAAAATCAAACACTAATTACACGAATTTTCACGAATTATAATCTGTTTTAATTACACAAACTTTTAAAACAAATAGGATAAAGTAACCCGTTGGGTGCAATTATAAAAAAAGAGCTAATAGTTACTTTTTTGTCATTTAGAGGTACGAGAAATCACATTAGTTATTTACGTTATGTGATCTCTCCTGCGTCGAGATGACAAACTTTGCGAATAATTCGTTAGCTAAATTACAAATCCGATAACTTTAACTATAAAAATTCTTTTTTTTTAGTTACTAAATCTAATTGTCCCCAACAGATCATAATAACTATTTTTTATCAAAATCCACAGATTTCTTTAAGCCATTGCTAAATTCAATTATAACCCTGCCCTCTTTCTGCTCAAGGCTTTTTACAGGAGCCAGCTCATTTTTATTCCATTTTTCTCCAGATTTTTTCCAAAGCATTACTGTGGAATAAATGGATTCCTTATTCTCTGGATTAAAATTAGCGGCCACATCAATTACCTTGCTGATCTCACTTTCAGGATGCAGGCCTTTGGCTGTAACTGTTTCTGCTGTGCTCCAGCCTGAAAGCGGTATCATGGCTAATTGGTACTTTCCATTATCAATAATAGTCACAACTTTTCCATTCACTTTTTTAGTTACTGTTGTAATTTCTTTATCGAATTTTGGCAGTGCATAATGTCCTAATCGCATGGAAACTGCCTCGGTACTGTTATTTTTGTCGATTCTTAAAATTCCGTTTGGCAAAGGAATATCAGCCAGACTCATTTTAATTTTATCATTGGTTTCCAAAACTGCATCTCGGTAATAAATGCCGTCTTCAAATCTTTTGAAAGTATATAAACGTAAAGGTTCCCACTCCTGTTTTGCATTTTTAAAAACATAGTTCATGGCAACTTCACCGTTTACACCATCTGCCTGCCATAGAAAAGCGCTGTTATACGACAGACGATTGTAATTTTCAGTTGATCGGAAACCCTGCCAGTCGTCTTTTTTCTTTTCATGGCACCAGGCTCTCACTTCTGAAGCTCCAATATCAGGATAATCTGTAATTAAGATTCCTGAACCTTTTTGAAAATTATTATAAACCTGATCTTTTTTGAATTTAGTTTCCCAGTCTCCTTCATTTTCTTTTGCAGTCCAAAAAGGATTGTCATCCGGCAGTAAAAGCCCCAGAAAAGCTTTTCCCATCCAGTACACGCTTCCTCTGCAGCTATACACTTGTACGGCAGGCTCAAATGCTCCGTAAAAACCAAGTGTCGGCACATTATCTTTCATGAAGTCAGGATGCTCCAGAAATTGTTTTAAAACTCCGGATGAAATTCTTCGGAGCCAGCCATTATTTACCGCAGGATCCTTTTCTAATCCCATAAAAGGCAAAGCGGCAATTGTGGCAATTCTATAACTGATACTGCGCCCGAACATAATCATCTCCCCGTTACGGCTGAACATTAACGGGTAATTGGAATTCATATCTTTGAAATTGCTTCGAAATTTTGCGGCATATTCCGGATAATATTTATTTCCAAAATACTCGGACCATAAAGCTCCATACAATTGATAGCCCCACATGCTGTAATAATCATAAGCTGGGTTATCATTGTACCAGCCTTCTCCTCTATAATCGTTTAACGATTTCTGCAGATATTCCTCCAGCAGTTTCTCATTTACGGCATATCCCTGATCTTTGAAAAAACTCAATACAAAAATGTTGAAAAACTTCCAGTTGGATGGCACTGTAGGACCGTCACCATAACTCAGCATTGATTTTGCCAATGCATCTTTCTGATCTTGAGGCAGTGGTTTCCAAAGCACCTCAGGATTGGTCATCAGTGATATTGTTATTGCTCCATATTCAACCAAATTCTGGCTCGGCCCTCCGTTTTTAGCACGGGGAACTATATAAGAGGGGCTGTTAGGATCAATTAATTTACTAAACTGATGTCTGTAATATTCAGCCACTTTGATATTATTAATCACTAAATCAGGATTTTCCTTTAGAAGCGGAGAGGCTATAAATAAAGTCCTGCTCAAACCTTCTAATTTCTCTGTAGGCACTCTGCCTTCATCCTGAGGGTAACTTTTTCCCGGCTGTTTTGGAAACTTCATCGGATCATCAAGAGTATGAACGTAGCTGAAAGCTCCTTCCAATAAATAAAGTGCAGCATCTTTCCAATGCTTTTTTGTCATTCCTGTATAAGGACTAAGACTGTAATCAGGATTTTTTACATGAAAAACACCCGAGTTATTTTCTTTTTGCTGTGAAAAAACAGAAACACTGAAAATACTGGCTAAAAACAGCATTTTTTTAAATTTATTCATTTTTGAAATAATTGATGTTTACAATTTATTTATTTTCGACTGCTTGTATATTAATCACTTTTTTATTTAAATCAGGAGAAGAAACTTCAAGATTAATTACTCCAGATTCGCCGTTACTTTTAATAATTACCAAAGCACGTCCATGCCATGCTTTACGAGTATTGGCAGTATACAAATCGGTATCTTTTAAATCGGCATTGTCTGCTCCAGCAATTGTTCCAGCACCCGAAATATTGAATGTAAGCTGATTGGCAGCATTTGGATTTAAAACACCTTTATCATCAGTGATTTCAACACTTACATACACCAGATCCTGACCATCAGCTTTTATTGTTTTGCGGTCAGCAGTTAATTTAATTTTAGCAGACTGACCGGCAGTTTTTAATAAAACCGATTCCGTTTCTTTACCATTTTCCAAACCAACTGCTTTCAATTCACCGCTAGTGTAAGGAATTACAAACGTCGCTTTAAACGCCTGCGCTTTTCCCGTTTCTTTCTCACCAATATTTTTCCCGTTCAGGTACAGTCTTACTTTTGGGTATTTCGAATATACTTCTACTTCAATATTTTTACCATCGTAACCCGGCCAAGTCCAGCTTTCCCATGTTGGCCAGACAGACCAGGATGTCAATTTTATTGTTCCGTTTTCAGGATTTGGCTCTTTGACAGCCATGTATAATTTTTCGTTGTTATTATACAGCATACTTCTGTAATGAGAAATTGGTTTTCGCCATCCAGTTAAATCTACATCCCCGCAATAAGCGCCATGCCATGGATACAGATTTGCTGTCCAATGCTCTCCCTCCGTTTCACCTGGATACACAAAGCGCCCAATACCCGATTCACCCAGATAATCCATTGCCGTCCAGACAAAATCGCCCAGAATATAATTATTTTTTTGAACTAAATCCCAGTTAGTAAACGCATCTTTTGGATACGATTCGGTCTGTACAATAATTCGGGAAGGCACTCTTTTATGATCCGATTCTGCTTCATGAAGCTGATAATTGTATCCTGCAACATCGTGAGCTGCCATCAATGGATCAAAAATATCCCAGCCTTGGTTCCAGGTAGTCATTGCTGATGTTACCGGACGGGATGAATCGATTTTATGGATGGCATCTGCCAGCATTTTTGCCGTTTCAACTGCTTCAGGTTTGGTTCTTTCTATAATTTCGTTACCAATGCTCCACATGATTATTGAAGGATGATTGCGGTCTCTCAACACCATGGATTCTACATCATGCTTCCACCATTTATCAAAAATAGTGGCATAATCATACGTATTTTTCTTTTCTCTCCATCCGTCAAAAGCTTCATCAATTACCAGCATCCCTAATCGGTCACAAGCGTCTAAAAAAGCTTCAGAAGGCGGGTTGTGCGACGTTCTTACCGCGTTAAATCCCGCAGCTTTCAGCAGTTCAATTTTTCTTTCTTCGGCACGGACATAAGCGGCAGCTCCCAGAGCACCATTATCATGATGCACACAGCCTCCGTTTAATTTTATTTTTTCTCCATTTAATAAAAATCCGTTTTGCGCACTAAAATCAATAGTTCTGATTCCGAAATCCATTATTGAAGCATCCACATTCTTTGAATTAACATTAAGTGTTGATTTTGCCTTATACCTATTAGGTGCTTCCACCGACCATAGCTTAGGATTTTCAACTGTCATAATCTGTACTGTTTCTTTTTCTTCACCTGGCTGTAATTCTATTTTAGCCGTGGCATTAACCGCATTTTTTCCTTTAGCATCATTAATGGCGGTTGAAAGCAAAACATTCTGCTCAACAGCCGTTTCATTTTTTACAATCGTTTTTACCTGAACCTTTGCTTTATTATTTTTAATTTCCAAAGTAGTAACTGCAACACCCCAAGTTTTAACATGAACCAGATTTTTAACCGTTAACCAGACATTGCGGTAAATACCGGAACCGCTGTACCATCTGCAGTTTTTCTGCTGCGAATTATCAACCTTAACGGCAATTGTATTCTGCTCTCCGTATTTTAAATAAGGTGAAAGATCATATTCAAAAGAAGTATAACCATAAGGCTGTACTCCAACTGATTTTCCATTAATAAATACTTCAGAATTCATGTAAACTCCTTCAAAATAAATGGAAACCTTATTCCCGAACCATTCGTTAGGAACTGTAATTTTTTTTCTGTACCAGGCTTTCCCCATTAGATAAAAACCGCCGTCACCTTCACTTGGATTATTTTTTTCTGATTTTCCTTCAATACTCCAATCATGAGGCAGAGTTAATTTACGCCAATTGCTGTCATTAAATCCTGAATTGCCATACTCCGGTGAATCAGTCAATGAGAATTTCCAATCCGAATTAAAAAGCTGTTTTCTTTCTCCAGCAGTATTTTGTGCATAGCCCATTATTACACTGCCGATCAGCAATAGATTAATTAAAATTATTCTCTGTATAAATCTTTTCTTTTTAGTCATTACTGCTTGGTTACTTTTGATTATTTAAAAAATGTTTTACACATTAACTATATATAAATTATAATATATAAGTGTAAAAACAACACTTTTCAAATATATAAAAATTACGTTTAATTTCTTGGCCTGAAAACTTCTTTAATTTAAAATTCTGCCCTCCTAAGAATATTAATTTCTATTGTTTAAACCTATTAAAAATCTTACTCTATGGCGCATAAGCTTTTAATATCAATAATTTATCACCTGATAAATCGACCTCAAATAATTTCGGAATTTTAACCGTTTTATCACCAACTTTTCGATGGCTGTGAACAGACATAAGCCATTTGACCTCAAATGTTTTAATTTCGGTTTCGTCTGCCTATAAATTTATTAATTCACTGATATTAAATTCTATTTTTAATTTTATGACTGTACACAAATAATACTATGTATTTTTATCGCCGCTGATTAAACAGATTCTCGCAGATTTCAGTACTATTTTTTTTAAAAATCTGTCTAAATCTTTTAATCTGCAGCTAATTAGATCTGTTTGGTATTAGTTAAGTATAGTCATATTTAATTTTATTAATTTTCTTTAAAATCTGATAGATTCCATTTATCAGACCATACTAAAATTGGTTTCTCATCTGCTGTTTTTATTGGCAGCCAAATATAACTTCCGTCGATGGGATTGTCTGGTTTCCATCTGTCTGCCATAAAAATAAACTGATTTTTTTTGCCCTGAACCGGAAAAATATAAGTGCTTTGCGAATGGAATGTTAATCCCGCATCCGCATCCGGACCCGTACACGGATTACCCAAAGCTTTCCACGGTCCCAAAATAGATTTAGAGCTAAACGAACGTGCTTCATTAGGATCCCAGCCTGTGCATCCTGAGGTTATCATATAATACATTCCGCCTTTTTTGAAAACTGCGGGCGCTTCATTATGACCAGCTGGAGCCATTCGTGTCCATTTTTTGGTAAAATCCAAATAGTCATCTGTAAGTTCCGAAATATGAAGCGTCAGATTATCCTCAGATGAGTGAATCAGATAAGCCTTTTCATTGTCATCGACATATACAGTCATGTCTCTTGACATCTGTCCTTTGTCAAAATCCCTTCGTACCAGCAGACCGTTCTGAATTGCTGTCAGCCATTCTGGGCTCCAGGATTTTAAACTGCTTTCATTGGCCGTGGCCGATTTAAATTCATCTTTAAAATCGACTGGCCATACTCCTTTATTCGGACGGTATGATTTCTTAAATTTAAACGGTCCTTTAGGCGAATCACTAATAGCTGTCGCTGCTCTTGCTGCATCGTACCCCTGCCCTTTCAATTCCAAATGAAACCACATCACATACTTTCCTGTCTTTTTATTAAAAACCACTTTCGGACGTTCAATTATACAGCCTTTTGTTATTTCCGAATTAGGATTCTGTTCAGCCTTTAGAACAATACCTTCGTTTTTCCAGTTATATAAATCTTTAGACGTATAGCAGCTGACACCCTTTAAAGCGGTGTTTCCTCCTTTGCCTTCGGTCTTAAATTCTCCATACCAATAATACGTTCCGCCGGCAAAAATAATACCGCCGCCATGAGCATTAATATGTACGCCATCTGTATCCTTCCATTTTTTTCCAGAAAAGAAATAATTGTTTTGCGAAAAAACAAAAGAGCATAGGAAACACAGAACTATCGAATATTTTAATTTCATTTTACTTATTTTTTTGATAAACCCTTATATAATCTATTATGTATTTTGACGGAAAATTTTCTGCCGTATACTGGCCGCCATTATCTCCGCCTACTGCCAGATTTACTAATAAATAATGAGGCTGCTGAAACGGAAGTATCTTTTGGGCAGCGTTTTGGACAGTTCCCTTCACATCGATCTCATTTAAAAGCTGATTATCAACATATAACTTAATCGATTGTGCATCCCAGTCCATTCTCCATATATGAAATTCATCAGCCCAGGAACTGTCTTTAAAATCACTCAGCGGAACCGTTTTACTGTCCCATGCCGTATCTTGCTTATCTGATTTCCATGCCGCATTGGCCAGTATTTTGCCCGTGTAGTATTCCATAATGTCAATCTCTCCGTTAGCAGGCCAGTTTCCTTCAATGCCAAGAGTCCAAAAGGCCGGCCACATTCCTTTTGATACCGGAATTTTGGCCCGCATTTCAAACCTTCCATATTTCCAGGAATGTTTTCCCTGCGTAATTAAACAGGAGGAAGTGATTTTTATAGAATCTTTTTTTTTGCGCCAGTCTTTGTGATTATACGAAACAAAATCGGGATTTTTTCTGCTTTCCTTTTTGGCTTCGATTATAAGAAATCCGGTTTGGCAATAGGCATTCTCTTTTTGATACCATTGATTTTCATTGTTTCTGACAAAACCCTCTTCATAGTTCCAATTCTTTTTATCCGGAGTTCCATCAATAGTAAATTCATCATTCCAAATCAAATGATACCCTTTATACTTTGGCAGTTTTTCCTTATCTGTTACAAAACCATAAATCAAAATCAGGACAATTCCCAATACCAAAAGCTTACCAGCAAATCTCATTTTAAACATATTTCAAATCAAAAATTAATTATGAGCAATCAAAAACTGCTCTATTAAAATGAGGGATCCCAAAAGATCCCTCATTATTACTAAATTAAAAACCCAATACTTTTTTTACATCAGCAATTCGTTATTTTTTAATAATTCGGAGTGTTTTATCTGGATGTGATTGAATCTTTACCAGATAAATTCCCGGAGGCTGATTTTCAATATTCAGCTGCACTTTACCGTTTGTATTTAAATGATTCGATGCTGAAATTAATTTACCATCCAAAGTAAAAATTGCAATTGAGACAACATCCTCATTCACTGGTAAAATAACATCAAATAGACCTGTCGTAGAGTTTGGAAACACGCAGATTTTATCAGCAGATTCTTCCGGCAATGTATTCACATCCAAAGAAACTGCAGTTTTAACAGCTGTTCCTCTTTGTGACTGTGACAATGTTTTAACCTGCAAAGCTGCAGAATACTGACTTTCTCCTCCTGCATTTTCTGATGCGATTTTATAGAAGTAATCTGTATTTGCTGCTAGATTTGTATCGCCAAAAATGGTGTCTTTTACATAAGCAGCTAACATTTCATAAGTACCATTTATTGTTGCTGCTCTTTTAATTTTATAAGATTCAGCTCCTGATACTGGCGACCATTTTAAATTAATTGCTGATGTCGAGATCGCCTCACCCTGAAAGCCAGCAGGAATTGCAGGAATAACCGGCTGATCATAAACCAATATGGCTGAGTATGCAGATTCAACATTATCTTTACCTATAACTTTAATTCTGTATTCGGCATGTGTACGAACCAGATCTATTTTTTCAAGAACACTATAGTTTGTTGATTCATAGAAAACTGAAAATGCACTTTCGCCGCTTAGTTTTCTTTCAAGAACATATTTATTAACTAAATCCTTATTAGTCCCTGTCCATTTTACTGTAATATTCTTATAATCAAATGAAAGGGTATAACTCAGCGTTTCTACTTTTGTTTTCCACACAGGAATGTATTCCTTAGCTGAATTATAAGCTTTTGCTGATGCATTTTTAGCATAATACTGTCCTGCCGGAGTTAAAACCGTATAATCAGCTGCTGTACTGGAAATTACTGGTGCTGTCTGAAGCCATACATAACTCTGCCAGTTTGGGTTTCTGGTTTTAAAAGCATCATTTATAGTAACATACATTGCTCTGGCATCCTGTACCCAATTGTAAATAGAATAGCGTTCTACATAATCAGCACTTTCTAAAACGGTTAATATAGCTGCTAAATCATTTTTGTGTTTAGCCGCATTGGCATCAGTAAGCGTATTAACATCATCCGGAAAATTATTAGCAGTCCAGTTAGCTCCAATATTCCATTCTGTAATCCAGATTGGTCGGTGGTACTTATCATATATGTACTGTAAATCACTTTTCCATTGTGCCGCAGTTTTATACCAGTAACAGTGAAGTGCAACATAATCAACCCTGTAATTATTGGCCTCTGCCTGAGTCATAAAATTAGCCATCCACGGATTAAAAGGATCTGATGTTGCTGGAGAACCCACTCTCAAACCAGATTTTAAAAGTCCTGGCCAAGAACTAATCGCTGCCTCCACTGTCATATTCGACTGATCAGGACGGTCTGGTTCATTGAAACCAAGGAAATGTGTATAACCATCTTTAGTATATGCAGGCGCAAATCCAGGCCAATACTGAGTTTGTCTAATCGGGACATATTCTACATTTGGCGTGGTATCCATTCCTGTATTCCAATTGTAATACCATGTAATATTTTCTGCATTTATAGCTTCTGTACTTCCCCCGGCTAGTCCTTTTTTGGTGACCTGGTGCCATTTCATAGTTCTGATAAATGAAATTGTTCCTTTTAAATTAACAGGTAAAACAGGAACTTCCAGATCTTCATTTTCAGCTATATAAACCCTGCTGTATCCTGATCCGTCTGCACTTGTGGCAAAAGTGGCCATATACCCTTTTTTTAATTTAAATGATTTGATGGCATTATCAAATGATCCTAAATTATCAAATGGAGTCACCGTAACATACTGCTGCGATGTTCCTGCATAATTTTCTTCGGTAAAAACCTGCAATGGCTGATAACTTGCAGTATAAGGCGAGACTGCCGTACCTGACCCGTAATTTGTAACATTTACATTGGTGCCATTGACTGCCGCAACACCGTTTATTGAAACATATTGTAACTGCGAACTGATTACGTCACTTGGTTTAATGTTTTCAAAATACAGACGGTTATCTGCCGAACTTAAGTTTACTGTCGAATTAATTAAAGGATTGTATCCGTTTTTAAGATATAAAGAAGCTGTGTCGCTTAACACAACATTTGATTTTGTATAAGCTGCAGCACTCGTATTGGCTGAAATATTTGCAGTCTGCAGTGAAGGACTAATAACTTTTACCGGTGCATAAGCTGTATTTTCAAAAGTCACAGAAGTAACTGCCATATCAACAGCACCAGCCGCATAATTTTTTCCAATAACAATATTGGCTGTCTGCTGGCTCTGAACTTTTAAATCACCTATTCCAAAAAGTGCTTTGGCCCCAGTTACGTTAATGTAATATGTTCCTGCAGCTGTTTGAGATTGAAATGACAAATCTCCTTTTCTTAATTTATTAACGGCTCCGGTTACAAAACTTTTTGATGCCAGAACTGTTCCTCCGCCATTTGTAGCTGTAGAAACGGATACAGTCATTTGAGATCCGGGACTTAAATTAGAAATATATTCATAAATCCATGAAAATTGATAGTCTTTTGAAGCTTCCAACTGCACCGGGAAAGAATAAACTGAATTTTCAAGTGCTGTGCTATCCCATCTGATATACAGTAATCTTCCGCTGTAAACGGAATTATCGGATTCAAAAGTATGCCCCGAAGTTACATCCATAAATCGTGTTCCGCTCGTACTGTTTGCTGTATTAAAAATCGTTGGAGAAGCAGCATTAGTCCATCCATAAGCAGCCGGCGTTCCTGCATTATCATTGAAATAACCGTCCCAGTTATTAATTAAATTTGAAGATTTCAATTTTAAATCGGCAATCGCCATAAGTGCGTAATCACCTGTAATTGTCAAATAATAAAGACCGTCAGCATTCGAAACAAAAGATAAATCTCCTTTTCTTAATTTATTGGCATTACCAGTTGTAAATGATTTCGAAGTCAAAACACCCGATCCATCAGCCCCTGACGATATTGCTACATTCAATTTAGCTCCCGGAGCAGCATTGGAAATATATTCATAAAGCCATGAAAATTCATATCTCAGGCCTTGTTCCAGTTTAACAGGATAACTATATACTGATGCTGAATAACTGGCATTGTCCCAGCGAATGTACATTATTCTTCCGCTGAAAACTGTATTATCGGATTCATAAGTATGTCCCGAAGTTACATCCAGATATCTAACACCACTGGTTGAATTAGCAGTATTCCAAGGCAGACCTGCAGCCGTATTAGCCCAGCCATAATCATTAGGTTTTCCAGAATTATTCCCTGTAACTCCAGCCCATCTTCCTAGTAAATTATCAGCACCGTATGCTACAGCGGCTCCCGAATTATCATTTAAAAAATTAAGCGCTTTAGAAGTTAAATAATGTCCATCCTGATAAATATTAGCAACTCCGTCTTTTATTGCATACCGATAAGTTTGTTCCTGAGCATTATCTACTGAAGTACTTAAATTATCAGTTAACGATAAAATTGTTGTATTATTAAAAGTTGTTTTATCTAAAGAGGTTCTAAATCCGAGTCCGCTGGTATTTTTAACCTCAACATCCAATCCTCTTCCGGCTGCCGAGTTAACTTTGGCTTTTACTTCTAAAGTAAATTCGGTTTGATTGGATAATGGAAAAGATATAATATCTGAACTCACAGCGTTTGTAAAAGTCTTAGAACCATTTAAAGTTGTTGCCAAACCTGCTTTAACAGGCAGATTAGGAGCTTGTGCATGTATATTGAATACAAAAACCGATAACCAGAATAATAAAAATGTGTATAGTTTTTTCATATGAAATATTCGTTTTAAAAATTATTGTAAAATTTTTGTTTAATTCTTTCATTAGTAACCAACAAAATTATTTGCTTAAGAAATTGTCTAACCTCTGATTTTAAATTCAAAACAGATAAAATTTCTTTCGCTTTTATTAACAGGTAAAATTGTATTGAAATTATTGTCATTATTTATATTGCTGAATCCGTAATTATTCTTTTGAATCTTACGGTCACAATATTTATTCATGCAGATTATATAATGACTGCCAGCATTATCCCTTACTTCCGGGAATAATGCTTTAACAGTCAATATTTAAAAATAAGTAGTAGAAAAGCTGGATATTTTAAATCCATAAAGATGTATCATCATCCGCAGTAAAAGAAAACAATTCAAATTACTGCAGATGACGATACTTTATTAAATTAAAGCTGCGATTCATTTGCAACAGCATCCTGCCATTTGTCCCAAACCTTAACGTTAGCATCGTAACCGTCATAACCGAAGTTCTGACTTAGTTTACCTTTAATATTAGCCGTTATAGCGCTGTTAGGAATAGGCCAGTAGTTATTGCGTTTGTCCATGGTATAAAATTTAGTACCATTTGGAACCACAATACCAGCTGGATATTTGTTATAAAGAGTATAATGTACAATACGCTGATACCAATAACTTCCTCCTGCTGCATCTACTCCAGACTGCTTATCCCAATTGGTTTTACTGTAAGTCTGGCCCCATTCATCTGGTTTTCCGCTGAGTGCAAGACAGTGCGAGATACGTTTTAACTCGACATTTCTCCATTCTTCAAGATAAAGTTCCCTTCCTCTTTCTGCACAAATATCTCCAATAGTTACATTAGTATACATTTGAGAAGCTCCTGCTCTCGCTCTGATAACATTTACATCCTGAGCTGCTCCAGCAGTATTACCCTGATAGAAACGTGCTTCGGCTCTTAACAGATAAGTTTCGGCTAAACGGTACAGATACCAATGTGCTTTACCTCCTGTGCTGGCACCTTGAAAATCAGTCGCATTTGGATTAGTTTCATTTACAACATCATGCAGATAAATTTTATACAAAGGAAAATCAAACCATTCACGCAAAGTGTCCTTCGATAACAGAACGTTATTAAATTTCATTCTAAAATTCTGCTGATAGTAAGCAGAAGTTTTATCACTATATTTAAGATCAGTCATATTTACCCAGTTACCAACAGTGCTGTTGTGTCTAAGATCCTGCTTATCCTCTACACCATTTACAACCCACATAGGATGCTGTGAATAATAAGACGCACTAATAGTAGCGATACCGCGTCCCAATGCTCTTGCATAATCATATTTAGCCTGATAATTTGCATTGTTAGAGGCAAAACGGCCTGCAGCCTGCTTACCATCAGGTGTGGTAAGTGTACCGGAATTCCAGTTAGGTCCAAAAATTCTCATCGAAGCAAATCCTAAAAATGACTGTACTCCGCCATTTGGCATTACCAATATTGCTTCTTTATTACCACCAATAATCTTGTTTTCAGGTCGGTGCAAATCCCAGATTACATTTCTGTTAATTGTCCATGTAGTTGGATTTCCTCCTGGATCAAAAGTTCCAAAAGTACTCTGCATTAAAGAATAACCTGATTGGTTGATAAGAATATTAGCCTGTGCTTCAGCTTCTGCAAATCTGCCTGATGCTAAATAACACTTAATCAATAACTGACGGCATGCACCTTTGTTTACTAAACCTAGATAAGGTAATTTTGACTGATCCGGTACCCATTCTACAGCTTTTTCCATATCTGCTGTAATCATTTCAATAATAGCTTCCTTTTTAGTAGAATAGTAACTCTGTTTTGGAACTTCCAGAATTTTTGTAATCAACGGAATATCTCCAAATTGATACACTAAATTAAGATAGCGGTATGCTCTGTGAAAATAAGCCTGACCAATATATTTATTTTTATCTTCTTGTGATAAATTTGGTACATAATCAATGTATCGCAATATAGTATTAGCATGTTTAATGCCGGTATAACCTTCATCCCAGTAAAACCCAAAATAAAAATCATCATTGGTATCCCTTTTAAAACTCATGGTGGGCACCATGGTATTGGCAAAATCAGAAATAGTACTGGTATTATCCGTTTTTCCATATTTTGCCATATCAGAGAAAACATATTCTGTACCAATAGGCACACTATTACCGGCACTGTTAAAATGGATGTAATTATTACGCAGCCCTTTATCAGCATTTGCTAAAACTGCTTTTAACCCAGCTTCTGTAGTGAATGTAGTTTCCGGTTCGTAAAGCGAAAGTGGATCCGGCTCCAGAAAATCCTTAGAACAAGAAACCAAAAGAGCAGTTGCTGCTACTAAAGGCACAAGTGTTGAGATTTTATTTTTTATATATCTTTTCATCGTTGTAATTATTAAAGTGAAACGTTAAAACCTAAATTAAACATTCGTGTTGCCAATCCTCCTGTTTCCGGGTCTCCATAGTATTTCCATTCGCTGAAAGCTGACCATGTTGCTGCATTCTGAACCGAAGCAAAAATTTTGAAGTTTCGAACATGCAGACGGTCTAAAAGATCTTTAGGAATCGAATAAGCCAGCGAAATATTGTCTAAACGAATAAAACTGCGGTCATATAATTTTTGCGTTCCTGCTCCTGCAGGTCCTCTGGCGTCAAGGCGTGCCCAGTCATTTGTTGGATTATCAATTGTCCAATATGGATTTACAAACGGGTTATAGTTGTTTGTATACAAACTGCCATCGTTGTAAGTATTCATATAACGGCCGTCAAGTGACTTGTGCCCCATGTAGGAATACATATTAATTGCCAAGTCCCAATTTTTATAAATCTTAAATTCATTACGAAGCGACCAGTTGATTGGTGGTGCTGTTTCACCTAAAAACTGTTTGTCTTTTTCGTTATAAACTGGTTTCCCATTCACATCATCGGCAGTGTAACTGTTTTCAACTTTTGGATCACCAGGACGCTGACTATATTTAGCAGCTTCTGCAGCTTCGTCTTTTTGCCAGATTCCAATCACTTTATAATCCCAGATTTGAGAGATTGGTCTGCCAATAAACCATCCGTTAGTTTTATCATCTAACTCTTTTTTTCCAATAACATTACCATTGGCATCCTTAATATCTTCCATATTACCGTAAAGTGCATTTATGGTATTTTTATTATATGAAAATGCAGCGGTAGTAGTCCATTCAAAGTTTGGCTTTTTCATATTCAAAGTAGTAAGGCTTATTTCAATCCCTCTGTTTTCAACCTCTCCAAGATTGGTTGCAATTGATGAAAAACCAGTAAACCCAGGTAAACGCTGACTCATAATCATATCATTGGTAATCATTCGGTAAACATCTATTGTACTCGTGATTCGGTCATTTAAGAATCCAAGGTCAAGACCAATATTTGTTGCTGTTGTTTTTTCCCATTGAAGATTTGGGTTTTTCATTCTGTCAAGTCCTAAATATTTCATGTCAACAATATTTCCTGAACCATCTATGTATCCCATTGTTGCTCCACTACCTGAATTTAAGTTTGCTAAAGCTAAATAAGGATCTGCCAATGATCGGTTTCCGTTTTTCCCCCATGACAAGCGCAATTTACCTGTACTCATAGGTTCCCATTTAAACCAGTTTTCTTTATTGAAGTTCCATCCTAATGCTACAGAAGGAAAAGTTGCATAAGGATAAGATGCTCCAAATGCGGAATATCCATCACGACGTATTGTCCCTGTCAGCATATAACGATTGTCATACGAATAGAAAAGTCTTCCCATTAAAGCATCGGCTGTCTGATGTATGTCAGTGGTAGAAAATGAACTGCTTATCATTGTTGCATTTTGAGTATTGTGAAATCCCAGCGCATCTGAAGGCTGAATATTACGGGCATAAGTAATATCTGACCAAGATTTAAGATCTTCAGCTTCCTGCACAAACGTTGCTATGATATGGTGTTTCTCAGCAAATGTATGATCCCACGCTAATGTATTATTCAGGTTCCAAGTAAACTTTTTACCATTACCTCTATCCACTCCTATATTTGCAGCGCTCCAGCCTTTGTGTCCTGATGATTGAAAATAACGATTATAAAAGAATTCATAGCGTGGCGCAACATTAAATGAATAAGTGATACCTGCAGGCAGAGTTACCTTTGTATTGAAAATGGTATTTAGAATAGTATACCCTTTTTCAAGCTCCATAAATTGTCGGTCATAGTAATAATTATACCCTCCGATAGCTGTTCCCATTGGCTGTCTGGCATAAGAACCGTCTGCCTCTGTAAAGTTAGAGAATGGACTGTTTCTTAACATATTGGCATCCCAGTAATTAGTACCTGTACCCACAGCTATATCTCCGTCTGTACGGTCTTGAAAATTAACATTTGCCCCAAATTCAAGCCAGTCAGTAATTTTAGCATCCACTTTCATATTTGAACGAACTGCTGCATAATCATTACCCTGAATAGCACCCTCAGCTGTTAGATATCCCAAAGACATATAATAATTTACTTTATCACCCGCTCCGGAAACACTTAAATTATTGTCATGATTTATTCCTGTTCTAAAAGTACTGTCATACCAGTCGTGTGTTTTTCCTGCTACAAAATTCTTTAAAAGTGTATCAGGAGCACCAGCAACATCAACAATACCCAAACGGAGTCCCCAAACTTCATTAAGACTCTTTCCTTGTGTCTGCCCAACCGGCTGATAAGCTAACCATTGCGCTTGAGTCAATCCATACTGATCTAGTTCGTTAGGATTTGTATAGTACCCCGGTTTACCCGCAGCCGTACCTCCTATCCATGCCTCATAATTTCCAGTAGCTGTATTTGTACCATAGGTCTTAGCGGTCTCCCAATCTTGACGATATTTTATATACCCCTCTGGAGAATACACATCACGATAAGCACTTTTGTTAACAATCGTAGTGTTTGTAGTAACATTAATGACAGGCTTACCATTCTTACCTTTTTTTGTTGAAATAACAATAACACCCGCCGCAGCTTTAGACCCGTATACAGCTGTTGCCGATGCGTCTTTTAAAATATCTACCTGGCCAATATCATCAGGATTGATTTCTGAAAGCTCACCATAAAACTGCATCCCGTCTAAAATAATAAGCGGTGAATTATGATTCGAACCATTTTCATTGTAAACAGAAGTCTGCCCGCGGATCTGCAAAGAGCCTCCTCCTTTTGCATCGGCAGAATAACCAACTTTCAATCCCGGAACACCTCTTAATATATCCTGAACCGTCTGTGGATTTTGGCTTGCCAGAGCTTCTGCTTTAACCTGAACAATTGAACCTGTTAAATCCTTTTTCTTCATTTTACCATAACCAACCACCACAACTTCATTTAATGAAGCTATTTCACTTAATAATCTCACTGTAATTGTAGTGCTGCCTCTTAATGCTACCTCCTTAGTTGTAAAACCCGTAAAGGAAACTATTAACACAGAATTCTCATCTGCTTTTAAAGTGAATTTTCCGTCAAAATCTGTTGTTGTAGCGACTTTAGTTCCTTTTACCTTAACAGTCGCTCCAGCTAACGGAATTCCTTTTTCATCATTAACCTGCCCATTTATACTTTTTTCCTGCTGTATACTTTGCAGCCCTTTTACACTCGTGTTACTAATAGCGTAGGCGTGAACTTGAGACAAAGAAACTAATGCACAAAACATGATAAGTTTCTTTTTTAAATTAAATCCAGATACGCAATCAGGACCTTTTTTAATCCTAATAAAATTTGTCATTTTTGGTTTCCATTTTTTGGTTAATTAATAATTTGTTAGTTTGCAGATTATAGCTTCATCAGATATAATTAAGTTATCTTAAAGGAATTTTAAGTCGTCTTTAAGATTAACACACCTAATATTAACATATAATTTACATTTACAAATGTACCGTATACACTTAATTTTAAGGGGGGTAATTTCAAGATTAAAAAAGGGGTAAATCAGTATTATTCTACACAAAAGAATATATTTTTATACCAATGATAAAAAAACAACAATAAAAATACACAATGCTTAAAAATTACGACCTAAAAACAAAATACCTATGACTGAGATATTGTCTTTTTTTGCAATAAAAAAATGGCTGTGCCTTAATAAATGCCCAGCCACTTTTAAAAATTATAAGTATAATCATAACATTTTATTAAAACTCATTTTCTGATACTAGAAATAAAATGTTTGCAATAAATTTAATTGTCGTTATTTTTTTGCAGATTTAATCAATTCAATCCCTTTAATCATATATTGATCCTGATTAAAATTCGATGTGTTTTCTTTAACCAAGTAATCTATTTTAAGACCTTTTCTTTGAGCACCGGTTCCGTCTGGATAAAATGCTCCAACACTAGTAAAATTGGTTTCTGTCCCGTCAGGCATTTTGAAAACAGCAACATTCATAACAGCACCCGAAGTGTTTTCGCCTGCAGTTATACAATTAGGAGAAGCCTGAATAGCCATCCCCATAAACTCCATCCAGCTTTGAGTGAAACCATTTACCAATAAAATGATTTTTTTATTATAATATTTTGAGTTTTTTCTGCCGCTTTTAAAAGGGTCAATAACAGAACTGATCAATGGCTCATCAAAGTTTGCCAGCGAAGGCCTGTTCACCATTGGAAAAAGAACTTTGATAAATTTTTTCCTGTCAGGATAAATGTACTTAGTGATATCATTTTCAGAAATGTTTTTAGGAATATTTCTTAAATCAATTATAATTCCATCAGTATTGGTAAACTCTTCGAAAGCAGCTTTTATTTCTTCTTTAGAAATAGTTTTTAAATTGATATAGCCTACATTATCGTCTATAAGCTGCCATTTTTTTTCTATACGAAAAAATGGAAGCGAAGAATTATCCTTAATATCAAAAGTCTTATAAAGATGGATATACTTACTTATAATAGAATCTTTTCTTCTTACTTTAACTTTAATACTGTCTTCTTTATTACAGACTATCCATGATGCAAATCTTTTCAGGAAAGAATCATTTGAGAAAGACAATATTGGAGCAATCTCTTCCTTTAGTATCGATTTAATTTTTTTATCCCTAACTTCAAAAATCAGGTCTCCTAATTTTAAATCATCTTTCTCTCCTAATTTTTTATTATAAATTTTACTAATAACTAAAGTATCATTAACGAGCACTACATTAAATGGAGGTATGCGTTTACATATGGAATCATTTATAAGCCGAGATTTAAATTCAGCATGTGAATCATTCAGGTGAGCAATTAATTTAGTTTTTGCCAGTTCATACTCAAGCTGGGTGCGGGTATTTGAGAAATTTTCAACAAAAGAATCTAACTGGCTAAACCAGTTTTTATCCATCAGATATTTATTTACATAATGATATTGGACAGCATTCCAAAAGCTGAACAGCTCTAACAGCCTGTGGCTTTTTATTTTATAATCAAATGATTTAAATCCTTTCTCATTTTCGAATGTGGGAATTCTGGAAAGTGAATTATTAGAAACATAGTAATCACTAATAACGATATTATCTTTTAATTGCTTTAAATAAGTATATAATTTATCGTTACCCGAATACTTTTCTATCCATTCATAATCCTGATTTTTTTTGAATACATCATCGGTATCATTAGCGTTTTTTATTTTACCGGCTTTAATTGACGAAATAAAATCCTGTAAAAACATATCAAGATTTTTTTGAGTGTCAACGCTGTTAAGTTTTTCAACATTTTCAACAAATACTTCGTCCCAATTGAATTTTCCTTTACTTATTTCAGAATGATGGTATTTCATTAATCCCCATACCAAACCAAATTGCTTGTACTTTTCAGTATCTGTAACCGTTTGTTTTTCCTGAGAAAAAATCTGGCTGCTAAAACAAAGGCAGATAGTAATTACAACAATAAATTTTATCTTCACTTTTTTCAACTATTTAATTATTAATAATTTTCTGATAATCAATTTTAAACCTAAAAAAACCACAAAGTTTTGTATCCTTCGTGGTTTTAAAGATTCATTGTAAGTATTTTTATATAAGTCTAAATACTCTTATTTCACCACGGCATTCGCATTTAAAAAAAGATAAACACGAATTTCACCAATTAACTCTAATTCTTATCAAAATTGAAATCAAATTTTACAACTTTTTACAGTTTCGAATATTTTGTGTAATTAAACAGCAATCTTAATTCGTGCAGATTAGTGTAATTCGTGTCAGAAACTTTTATAAGCGAATGCCGTGAAAGTATTGCTTTTTTTGCCATACTTTAAAAAAAAAGATCCTAAAAAAAGCAGTACAGCAACTGGGTCATTGTACTGCATTACTTTTACTGTTTAACAAGTTTAAAATAATTTATTTTTAAATGCCTGCCTGTAGATGATGTCATTGCAGAAGAACTGCTAACAACTCCCACTGAAACCTGGGTATCTGCCGCTAATGTAAAACTTAACGTTCTTATAAGCGGCGTTACGTTTTTGACTCTTTCCCACTTCAAAGTATTTGCAGATGCTTCAACAGCAGTAACATCAGGCAGCGTATTTCCTTTAGCTATTAAAAAATAGCCCTGATCATTTGCATCAGCGGCATAGCTTGTAGCATTAATACTTATACTGTAAATATAAGTTCCTGCGGGCAGCGTCATTGTTTGATAAACCTTACCGTTAGTAATTGCAGGCTGTCCCCAGCCACTCTCTAAACTAAAATACAATGCATCCAATCCTCCATATGTTACACCTGATACGGTATGGCTTTTTGCAGAGGCACTAACCACCCATTCAGCAGGCACTCCCCATCTTGCATTATCGTAAGCCAGTCTTGTAAATGGATAATAATTATTATTCAAATACTGGATCTCATTTCCTGTAACAGTTGTAGTAACCGATTCAAAAGTATCTATACTGGCAGCATTTGGCCTGAACAATGTTTTATATGTAAATGACGATCCCATTTTAAAGTCATTTATGTTTAAACTTGACTGTGCTATAGGAAGCTGTACTTTAGTAGCTGCATCACTAGTATTTGTATAAGTTAGTTCAACTGCATAAGCACCTGAAGACAAATCCATTGAAGCAAAATTTATCGTAGTTAATTTTGGAGAAAAATACTTACTTGCTATAGGCCTGTTATACAAAGACGTTATATAGCGATCTCCATAAACCGTTCCTATCTTATAAACTGGAATTGATGTATTTCCTAATTTATCAAAAGTACGCACTTCAAAGTTATGCACATTTTCTACTAAACCATTAATAATGACATCCAGCACATCAATTCCTTGTGTTCTGGTAACTGGAACCACAACAGAATCTTTTCTATTATCCCAGTATATTCTGCATTCGGTTATTTTTGGGTCTGAAATAAAAAGTCCTTTAACCTGAACTCTGTTTTTTCCTGAGTACACATGCAGAGAATCTATTTTTCCAGTATATGATATTTCACCATCCTTAATGAAATCTTTATAACCATCGTCCATGGAAGTACAAGAGCTGATTGTTACCGCCGCAAGCAGAAAAGCAAATGCATGTACAAAATATTTTTTTATTGTATTCATATGTTGCTATTTATTGTTTTTATCGGTCATATGTAATTCGCATATCATCATTGGTGCTGCGACCAATTTGCATTCATGCTCATTTCATAATACTTTTTTATATTGTTAGACATTACTAATTAGGATTACCATACACCTGGATTTCTGCAATTGCCATAGTTCCAATTCCTGCCCAATTTTTAAGTGATTTAATTCTCAAATAACGAACCTTTGGAGCTGCCACATCAAAGTCCCAGCTAAAACCTGCAAACGCTGTTTGATAATCTTCATCAGATTGCTGACCGTAAGGAAGACCTGAAGGTTTAGTTGCATTATAAGTTCCCAATTTAACCCAGCTCGCATCTAGGCTTCCGTCAGGATTAGGACTTGCGGAACCATAGATTTCAAACTCTTTTAGATTTCCTATGTAATAGTAAGATCTTCCCAAATAATATTCTGGATAATCCCAAATAACTATTCGGCTCATTTTGGCCAAAACACCTGTATCAATTGTTACAATATGCTGTCCCACCACAGAACCGTCTGTCAAGAAAACCTTTGGCCAGTTTAGTAATTCTCCATCCCACATTCCCGCAGGAACTGCTGTAGCATGTGTTTTAGTATCACCCGTCAGCGGAAAATGCTTGTATCCAGATTTTGGAATAACCAGCTCCAAAAGCGGTGTGATAGTCGTGAATAAAGTATCAGTAGTATTCTGCCATCTGTCTCTTACAGTAATTGCATAATTATGTTCAGCTACAGTAAATCCTCTAATTGTTCTAGAAACTAAATCAGTTGAGGTGTAAATACTCTTTGGATTAACAACCCAATCTCCAAGATTGTTTTTTTCCATAACTAAAATAGAGATATCCTGACGATCCAAATTAGATGCATTCACACGAATGCCTCCAAAAGCAGGCTTAACATCAAGACTTTTAAAAACATCCCAAATAGAGGATTTTAAAGGATGGATTTTTACAATAACCGGACTAGATACTGTTTCGCTTCTATTCACAGCATATAGTTTAATATCATATTCAGCATCATTCGCAAATCCTTCTACCTCAAGAGAATTCTTGTAATAAGATGATTTCACGACCATTTCTTTGCCATTGGCAAGAGTGTACTCTGCTTTTACATATAATAAATCCTGATCTGTAGGCAATGTATAAGTGATTTTTGACTTACCTGGTAAATTCTCTACCTTCACATTTTGAACCTGACCTGGAGGAGTTAAATTATTCTCCAGCGGATCCAGACTATTTTTATCACAACTAATAACTAACAAAGCTATTGCGATTGTAAAAATACTTTTAAACATTATTTTCCATTTCATATCTAATTTTTTTAAAAAATTACCATCCTAAATTTTGAACTAAATTTGGATTTTGAATCATTGCACTCTCAGGTATTGGCCAAAAATAATCTCTAGGCGCTACAAATGTCTGCTGGTATACGGTTCTTACCTGATAGTAGGACAAAGCATCTACACCTTTAACATTCCAACCCGTAATTGGCACATTCAAATCCTCGGCTGCTTTTTTCCATCTGCGCAAATCCCAAAAACGCTGTCCTTCAAAAGCCAATTCAATTCCTCGCTCTTGGTGAATAATATCACGAAGTCCCAATTGAGTACTTGGTTTAGATGGATTTGTAGAATAATCTGCCCAAGATTGAACCACTCCTGCTAATCCTGCTCTCGTTCTAATACGATCTAAATACATGTAAACAGCCGCAGATGGTCCATTGACTTCGTTTAAGGCTTCGGCATACATTAAATACAATTCGGCCAAACGTATTTCCGGCCACGCATAGTCTTTATAGGATGAACCGCCCGTTGTGTAAGTAACCTGATTCCAGTCAACCAATTTTTTTATAAAATATCCTGTTTCATTTGTATGAAATGAATGGGTTGCACCAGCTGGATCTCCAAACTTACCTTTTAACCCCCAAACTGTTCCATCATCAGTTTTAGAAGGACTATCGTACTTGTACCAAACTCCGCCGTCAAAACATAAGTCAGCATAAAAACGAGGCTCTCTATCAAAATTGATTCTTGCCGTCTGAAACCCTTCTTTAATATTAAACCGTTCTGCATTTGTAGCAGTTCGCATTGCTTTTTCATCAGTAAAATCAAGTGTTTTATCCTCATTAATAGGCACTCCATTTTTAGAATAAAACATTTTTGCTATTTTTAGCGGTGGTGATAGAATTTTTCTAGCATCATTATGATTATGATTCACATCTAATGGAGCCATGCACAACTGCTGTAATTCAGCGGTTTTACTGTTAGGATTGGCCCAAATAATTTCAGAATTCCATCTTTCACATACAGCCTGGCGAATACTCATCTGGGTCATCGTTCCAGCAGTAAGTACAAATGGAGATTGAGGAAAAACATATAATTTTTTTGCATTTGCTTCAGCAGACTCAATCGCTGCCAATGCTGCATCAGAAGCTAATTTCCACTTATTAGCATCATATGCAGGATTAAACAATTTTGTCCCGTCTTTGTTAACCAAACCTGCAAAATCAGAATTTCCGTTAAACAAAGGACTTGCAGCCATCAGTAAAACTTTTGCTTTTACACTTAAAGCAATAGTTTTTGTAATTCTTCCTGCTTCGGTAGTCGGAATAATTTCATTATCGTTTGGCAATTTTTCGACAGCGGTATCCAATAGGTCTACAATAAACTTTACGCAGGTATCTACGGGCTGTCTTCTTACATTTATCTCATCCTCTGGCGCATCAATAGGAATATTTTTATCAGCCAACGGAATTGGCCCGTACATTCTTAGCAGATAAAAATGAAAATAAGCCTTTAAAAACTCAACCTCGCCTATCCAGCGCTGTCTTTCGGCATTAGTAATATCAGGTACTTTCGTAAGATCCTTAAGATTTTCTAAGAAAATATTACAATGACGTATTCCTATAAATATTTTATATCGGTCGCTGGGACCGCCGCCTGTATAATTTCCATCCCATACATTTACAAATGGATTTGAAATTCGCTGATTCCCTCTTGCTATTTCAAAGGCATCACTTGTAATCGAAGTTTTATACGGAATCCATATTTCATCTCCCGCAAGAAATCCTATATTGTGATACACGCTTCCGTCTTTAGGAAGATAAGAATAACAGGTGAATAAATATTTCTCGGCTTCGTTTTTCAATTTAAACGCATTATCAATAGTAGCAACATTATCCGGAACTACATCCAGAAAATCTTTCGAGCAAGACTCCATGACCAATAACGCCATAAAGGAAGCTGTTATCGGCAAAATAGACTTTCTTAATCTGCTTGTTATTTTATTATTATATTTCATAATTATTCTTTTTTGTTAAAGCTAAATTTTACGATACTACCTTATAAATCAAGTAATATTCCAAAATTATATGTTGCCTGAATTGGATATCCTAAACCATTTCCGCCCATTTCTGGATCCCACAATTTAAATTCGCTAAACACAAAAGGATTCGTTGTGTTAGCATACAGTCTCAAACCTGCGATATGCATCTTTTTGGCATGCTTTTCAGGTAAATTATATCCCAATTCGATACTTTTAAGGCGCAAAAAAGCACCGTTTCTCATCCACCATGTTGATGATTGATTATTGTTTTCAATAAAATTATCACTTAACCTTGGCCAGAAGGCATATAAATTTCTATTGTCCTCAGACCAGTGATCTTCGGCAACAACTTTTAACAATCCGTTTTGTGCACCGCCATTGGTGACAAAAGGAGAAATATTTTTAGGATTAATGAAAATAGAAGAACGGGCAGAACCTTGGAAAAACACACTAAAATCAAAATCTCTATACCCCAGTGTACCTCCAAAACCGTAAATAATTTCAGGAGTAGTAGGGTATCCAATAGGCACTTGATCTAAAGAGGTAATTACTCCATCACCGTTTACATCTCTATATTTGATATCTCCGCCTCCATAAGTTCCAAATTGTTTTGGAGAGTTAGCCGCTTCTTGATCATCAACAAATAATCTTTCAGCTATATATCCATAATTTTGAGTAATTGAATTTCCTTTTTTATATAAATATTCCAGCTCTTCCGGATAGTAATTCTCATCATATTTCAATATTTTACTGGTTGAATATGTACAGTTTCCCCTCAAATTTGTAAACCAATAATTTCCAAATTTTTTATTGTAGGCAATAGACATATCCAGACCTTTGCTTTCTGCCTTACCAAAATTCGTTGAAGGGATTACTGAAAGTCCCAAAGTAGAACCAATATTAGAACGCGCCTGCAGAATATTGCTTCTGGTTTGCTTAAAAGCATCTACAACAATATTAACCGAATTAAACACTCTTAAATCCACACCAAAATTGATTTGCTCGGAACGTTCCCAGCTAATTTTTTCATTGGCATATCTTGAGATAGAAGCTCCGGGACGGTAGTAACCATTTAATTCCCCAAAGCTTGATCCGTAATTAACATCATTCAGATTAACATTGGATAAATAGAAAAATCGGTCTGTAGAACTTCCAATCTGGTCATTACCAACCCATCCAAAACTAGCCCTTAATTTCAAAGAATTTACCACATCGCGTAAGGGTTCAAAAAACTTTTCATTGGATATTAAATATCCCACAGCGAAAGAAGGAAAGAATCCAAACCTATTATTTTCAGCAAATCTTTCAGAACCATTATAACCAAAATTTATTTCGGTTAAATATCTATTATCGTAAGCATAGGTAAAACGGCCTGAAAGCCCCAAGTTTCTGCTTGGCAGTGAAGCCTGAAGATTTCCGGCATTACCAGACTGATTAGACTGCAGAATACCAATCAGCATTCCTGAAACATCATGTTTTTTGTCAAAAACTGCATTATAATTAATTGCTGTCTCTAAATACAGGTTCGAGTTCACTTTTTTGTCACCCTCACTATAGTTTAAATATTCTGTACCCGGAATTCCAATAGAACCCTCGCCACCGCTATTCAGTAAACCCAAGCTAATTTCCTGAGTATCCGGATTAATTGTTGCGCTGTAATAAAAAGGATTATATTGTCTTGACACTCTGTAGTAAGAATAGCTTTTTACATATCCCATTGCTCTCGCTTTTAAACCAGGAATAACATCTTTAAGATCTTGTTTTAATTCCACCTGAGTCTGAACTGTCGAAGCCTTGTACTCTTCATATCCTTTGACCATCTCGGCATAAGGATTCGTTAACAGAGTAGTACTTCCATTCCCTGTTACAGCTCCTCCAAATAATGGGTGTTCAATATAAGGAAGTAATTCTCTTGGATAGGCCGCAGGAAAAGCTACCGGATTAGACCAAACTGCTTTATTAAAAATATTTCCTCCTCCAGAAACCCAATTCCCATTAGCATCATTCCCTCCTAACGGTCCGGTATAATCATCAAACTGTCCATACAATCTAACAATAGCTTCGGTTGTAGGTGTCAGCTTCATATTGACATTAGACCTAAAGGAATAATTTCTTAATTTAATATTGCTGTTAAAATTATTCAGATTGTCCACGCGCAATACTCCATTATCAATATTATAAGTACTTGCAACATAATATTGAGCTTTCTCACTGCCTCCGCTGGCACTAATATTATACCCTTGATTGAAAGTGTAATCTTTTATCAGCTGATCAATCCAATTATTATTTGGATACATATATGGATTAGAACCTGGCTGTCCCGTTCTATCAATTTTTGTCTGCGAATAAGGCAGAACACCTATTGAATTTCTTGTCAGGACAGCTTCATTAGCCAATTTCATATACGTAATATTGTCGGCAAAATTAAAATTCTGAGTATTGGTTGAGACCTTGCCCTCCATTCTGAATTTCACTTTAAGCTTTCCGTCCTTACCAGATTTTGTAGTAATCAGCACTACCCCATTAGCCCCTCGTGCACCATAAATAGAGGCTGCAGAAGCATCTTTCAAAACCGAAAAAGACTCTATATCATCCGGCTGCAAACGTGCCATATCTGTAGAACTTGATTCAATCCCATCAATTAAAATTAGAGGATTCACTTTTCCTGCTCCAAAGGAACCTAATCCACGAACAAAAAAATCAGAATTATCGGAGCCTGGCTCCCCGCTTCGCTGATACGCAATCATCCCTGATACTCTTCCCGCCATCATGGTTGTTAAATTGCTTGAAGGACCTTTAATTTCCCCCACAGGAATTGATGTAATAGCACTCACCATACTGGTTTTTTTCTGAGTCCCATAACCAACAACAACCACTTCTTTTAATCCTTCTGAAGTTGGTTTTAATTTTATTTCAAAAACTGATTTGTTTTGAATCAAGACTTCCTGGGTTTCGTACCCCATAAAAGAAATCACTAATACTTTGTCATTCTCATCGATATTCAAAGTAAATTTTCCGTCTAAATCTGTCAATACAGAATTTGTAGTTCCCTTTACCAAAACACTTGCGAGAGGAAGCGGTAATCCAGCCTCATCTATTACCTGCCCTGTAACAGTCTTTTGTTTTTGATATATTCTTTCTTTCGTTACACTCGTAACGTTCGATTCATGTGCTTGAATTTGTGACAGCGAAACCAAAATTAACATTATGGTAATTTTCATTTTTATATCAAATTCTAAAACACTATGAGTCCTTTTCTTTAATTTAATAAAGTTTTTCATGTGGTTTTTTTTGGTTAATTAATAGTTCTCATCTACTGCAATAGTATTTGTAGATGTTTTTTTGAGAGTTAGTGTTCTATTTCATATGCTCATAATTAAAATTGGAGTTAATAAAAAGTTTAGTTTGTGAAATAGACACCAAACACATTCATATTCAATGCTTTTGAAAACAACAGAAATAAGTGTTTTTAACACACTTGCAAAAAAAGACGTAGAATTTCTAACTATTTATCTCTTGCTTAATAAATCAATTTAAAAGAGACAGTATAGTTTTAAAAAAAAATCAAACGTTTTCGCTGCTTAAATATGAAGTATTAACATAAATTTCACATTACAAATCTAACGTAAGCACTATAGGTGAAAGGGGGTATTTTTAATATAAAAAGAGGGGCAAACAGCACATTATCAACCAAAAGATGCGATTATTTACATTATCAAAAAAAATAATGCCAAAAAATTATACAAACAAAAATTTTATCAGCAGATAAATACTAAAAAAAATAGTTAAAAAAAGGAGTTAAACAGATATTAGTCTTTTAAACTTATTCGAAACATTAAATATAAGTTAATAAAAAAGCGGCTGTACTTTAACTATGGACTCACGGCATTCGCATTTAAAAAAAGATAAACACGAATTTTACCAATTAACACTAATTCTTATCAAAATTGAAATCAACTTTTACAACTTTTACAGTTTCGAATATTTTGTGTAATTAAACAGCAATCTTAATTCGTGCAGATTAGTGTAATTCGTGTCAGAAACTTTTAAAAGCGAATGCCGTGCTGTGGACTAAAAGTCCATAGATTTGGATAGGCAGACTGAAATCTGGAAGGTTGGATTTCGAAAATTGATAAAATTTTGCCACAGATTCACAGATAAAAAATGATTTTAAAATCTGAGAATCTGTGGCAAAAACTTTTTTTGAAGTTAAAGCGAGGTGCACTGAAAGTGCATAGTTTTAAACTCTATTTGAGACCAATAAAACACAGCCGCTTGAGGCCTACTATAAATTAATCACGTCATTTCACAAAACGGCTCATTTCTGATGCTGCCAATAAAAATGCACCAACACCAAAATCAGCAGTTGAGTTTTTATCAACTACCTGTCCGGGAATTGCTTTTTCTCCAATTGGCTGAATATATCCAACTGTACCATCTGCCTGAAGTGCAAAATTCGTTAAGTAATTCCATGATTTTTCTACTACCGGCAGATATGTTTTTTTATCTAATATACCATTATTGATTCCCCATAAAAAACCATAGGTAAAAAATGCCGTTCCGCTGGTTTCCGGCCCGGGAGCATGTTCTGGGTCTAAGATACTTCTAGTCCAATAACCTTCTTTTTGCTGAGCATCTGCCAATGCTTTTGCCATGTCTTTGAAACGGCTGATATATTCTTGTCTGTGTTTAGCATCCTTTGGTAAATCCTGAATAATTTTAGCATAACCGGCAAAAATCCATCCGTCTCCCCTAGCCCAAAAATCTTTTTTGCCATTGGCGCTTTTGTGTTTTGGATATACGTATTTTGCATCACGAAAATATAATTTTGCCTCATCATCGTACATAATACTATTGGCATGCGCTAAATAAACATGCAGTTTTTCTAAATACATTTCATTGCCGGTTACTTTGTACAATTTGGTCATTACCGGCATTACCATATACAAACCGTCTACCCACCACCAGTAATCATTAGCCTCAGTACTCATTTCATACTCCATAACTTCACGGGCACGGGCAATTTTTTGAGAATCATTCTTTCCTGTAAAATTGTACAAATCAATATAAGTCTGAAAACAGATCTGCCAATCGCCAAACAAGACATGCTTATCATTTTCCCCATAGTTGTACTTCCATTCTGATTTGTTATTCGATTTGGCTCCCATCCACTGATTTTTTTCGGCCCAAGACATCGAATAATCCAGGTATTTTTTATTTTGGGTTACTTTATACGCTTCCATATTTCCAGTATGATAAACCGCAACATTCCAGAAAGCATTTCCCTGTTCAGAATGTGTATCCTGCCAGCGGTTATTTACTTTATCAATAATAGCAATTACTTCTTTTTTTGATTGTTTTATTGCAGTTCCCTGCTTTACTGCACCGCTTTTACAGCTAATGGCTGATAAAGAAACAACAGCTATTAGTATAAAAAATGAGTTTTTAAAATTCATAATTATTTTTAGTTTGATTTTTATTTTTTTTGAGTCAAAAACTATAATTAGGTTGACTTCCAGAAACTTTCATTCAATATGTATTTATTGTCCTTTACATTCTGATATTTCTTTTTAAACTCCGAAGGATTCATATTATAGAACTGCTGAAATTGTTTTCTAAAATATTTGATATCCCCAAAACCAGCCATCGATGCTGCCTGGCTTATCTGAAAATCGGTAGTGATCAATAAAGTCGCTACTTTTCTTAACCGCACATTACGCGTAAATTCATTCACCGACTTACCGGTAATTTTTTTAATTTTTTTGTAAACCAAAGAATGACTCATTCCCAATTCACTTGCCAAATCCCTAATATTAAAATTTTCTACATCTAAATTTAAATCGATAAGCTCTACAATTTTGTCCAGCAGTTTTTTATCTTCATCAGAGAGTTTTGGACTTGCTCCTTTTTTGGTGACTGAGTTGAGCATGAAATTCTGTTCACTGTCGCGCCGGGTAAGAATTCCATTTATTCTTGCTAACAAATAGTCATTATCAAATGGTTTTGTAATATAATCGTCAGCGCCAGCTTCGGCTCCTTTAAGCTTCACCTCTTCAGAAGTTCCTCCTGTAAGCAGTATTACCGGAATATGCTTCAGCTCTTCATCTGTTTTTATATGTTTGCAAAAAGCAACACCGTTCATTTCGCCCATTACCACATCAGAAATAATTAAATCGGGCTGCACATTTCGAATTATTTCCAATGCTTTTTCTGCACTTTCGGCAACAGTAACACTATATTTAGACGCTAAGATTTTCTTTAGATAATTTCTTATCTGAGGATTATCATCGACAACCAGAATACTTTTTGCAGTTTTTATTAAATCGCTTACATTTTCCGGTTCTTCGATTGTCTGCAATACATTTTCCAATACCATGGTATCTTCCAGAGCATCTTCCAAAAACAATGTTCTGTCACTTAAATCTTCCCTGATTTCTATATCGCCAAAATGTTCTTTTCCCAGCAGCAGTTTAACTTCAAAAACTGCTCCTCCATTTTCATTGTCACGGCACGATACTTTTCCAAAATGCTGGCTAACAAACTGTTTAACCAAATAAAGACCAATACCAAAACCTTTTCGATTGTTTTTTACATTGTTATTTGACTGATAAAACAGATTAAATATTTTGTCTTTATCAGCATCCTGTACTCCTTGTCCATTATCGATTACCTGAATAATGACTTCACCATCAGTAGAGCGCAGATTAACGGTAACCTTTCCGTTTTCCTTTTCGGTGAATTTTAAAGCATTTGAAATCAGATTAAATAAAGCAGTTTCGATCTTTTCCCTGTCTACATAAACAAGCAGCTTTTCTTCGGAAATACTGAAACTATAATCTATTTTCTTTGTTTTGGCATGAAGCACAAAACAGCTGAAAACCTCTTTACATAATTCAACAATATCGATCTGTCCTATTTTAAGTTTTCCAGTTTCGGTTTCCGTTTTTCTAAAAAGGAGCAGCTGGTCAACTAAACTCAGTAATCTTCTCGAATTGCTGTACACCATTTCGATAGCACCTGGATCTATCTGCTGATCGGTGCTGTAGATTATTTCTTTCAAAGGATTGATAATCATTGTTAAAGGCGATCTGAACTCATGTGAAATATTTGTAAAAAAGGTCAACTTTTTCTCATTCAGTTCCTTTTCCTGCTTTGCCAGATCCTGAGACAGCCTTACTTCATATTTGAGCTGTGACTGCTGACGCTGGTATTTATCTACTACATAAATTATAAAACCGATAAGAATAAAATATACCAAATATGCAAAACCGCTTCTGTACCAAGGCGGTAATATTGTGATAGGCAGTGAAATTGATTTAGAATTCCATACTCCCGCAACATTTGTAGATTTTATTTTCAGTACATAATCCCCTTCAGTCAGTCGGGAATAATTTGCATTTCGGATATTATCAACATAATGCCATTGCGAATCCCATCCTTCTAAAAAATAAGCATACGATATTTTTTCGGGCAGACTGTACTCTAATGCAGCAAATTCGATACTCAGCATTGATTCATCGTAAGGCAGTTTTAATTTATCAATCCCAAATACTCCTAAACCTGCCTGATCAAAAGCCTTATTATTTACTTTTATCGATGTTATTATCAGTTTTGGAAAACCATGAACCTGACTGTTTATTTTGGTATCAATAACATTAAAGCCTTTAATTCCTCCAAATACTATTTCTCCAGTAGAGAGTTTCAGACCGGCATTGTAATTAAACTGGTTGCTCTGCAGTCCGTCAGCATCATGATAACTGGTGATTTTACCGTTCTGTGCATTATATACAAATATTCCATTATAAGTACTGCACCAATATGTACCCGGCTTATCCTGAACAACATTTAAAATGGAATTATTCGGCAGGCCGTTTCTCTGAGTCAGGAACTTTCCTTTAAAAGTTTTAGGATCAAAAATCATCAGACCTCCTCCCTCAGTACCCACAATCATTTTTCTATTGGAATACGATACAATAGAGCGTACCGGATATTTTATTTCAATTTCTTTCCGCTGCATTGTTTTAGGATTCAGCTGAAATAATTCTGAAAAGTTTCCTATCCAGAGATTACCATTCACGTCTTGTGTCATCGAAATGATTCCTCTGATTTTTGCATCTGCAAAATCGAACTGATCCGTTGATTCATTATAACGGTACAATCCTTCTTCATCTGGCGAAGCGGCCCATAAAACATTGTCTTTACTGCGAAACAGCACCCAGATATTTTTTTGAACTGCTTGTATTTTAGGATTAAAAAGCTTGTATTTTTTAAAACTTCTGGTCTGAGCATTAAATAGACACACGCCTCCGCCATAAGTTCCAAACCATGTCCCTTTATTGTCTTTTACAATTGCTGTTACGAAATTATTCGTTAGCGAATTTGGATTGCCTGCATCATACGAATAATTGGTAAATGTATTATTCTTCCTGTCCCATAAACTGGCACCAGCTCCGTCTGTTCCTATCCAAAGATGACCGCTGTCCTGTTCTGATAGCGAAAGAATAAAATCACTCGGTAAGCTGTTTTTAGTTTTTTCATTTTTTGAGATCGTTGTAAAAGGACTTTTCCGTTCTTCAATAATATTAACGCCTCCGCGTAAAGTTCCGATCCAAACACGGTTTTCATTATCCTGGTATAAAGATGAAATAGCATTACTGTTTAGCTTTTCTTCATCCAGCCCTGCATTTAACAGAGAAAAAGAATCCGAAGCATAATTGTATTTTACTACCCCGTTACCATTTGTAGCAATCCACAGCTCTTTTCGGTCCGGCTTATACATCAAGTCTGAAACAGGATACTGAATTTCCTGATTAGTATAAACGTGGTATGCTTTACTTATGGTATTGTATTTCAGCAGGCCTTCATCAATTCCGACCCAGATATTTGAAAGCTTATCATACGTAACACAGCCTGCTGTTGTAACAGCAGAAAAAACTACAGAAAGTTTTTTTGCCGATGCATCCATAATCGCCAGCCCAACTCCCGGAACAGAACACCACAACTTACCGGAAGAATCAAAATCCATTCCCTGAACATGATAATCCCACTGCAGTTTTCCGTTTAAATATAGCGGAATCTGGATTATTTTTTTATGTTTCTCTGCATAATACAATAAACCGTTACCAGCAGTTGCGATATACATTTTTGACTTATAATCCTTAATCTGATTGACAACAAAATTTATTGGTTCACTTTTAGAAGTCTTAGCATTTACATATTTTTTTGTTGTAAACTGACCGCTCAGATAATCATAAACGCTTATCCCTCCTTTTGTCCCAATCCAAATCTCGTTTTGGGTCCCGCAAATACTATTAATTCTATTATTAATTAACGAATTAGAATCATTTGGTTCGTTTCTAAAACTCAAAAAATTATATCCGTCATATCTGCTTATCCCGTCATAAGTACCAAACCACATCAGACCCCGCTTGTCTTTATATACAGAAGTAACTGCGTTATTGGCAAGACCGTTTTTGATTCCAATATACCCAATATCATATTTTTTTTGTCCAAATTTTGCACTGGACGATCCTGCCATCTGCGGCTTAACAGCAAAATGGACAAAAAACATTAAAAATAATAGAATGCTTCTTTTCAAAATATACTATGTTTATGGTTACGGAGGTTCTTAAAAATCTTCAAAAATTAGAAAAACCTATGAATAAATCATAGGTTCCTCAGTACAAACATAAAGAAAAACATTAAATTAATTTATTAATGATATTGTATAGGAATAAATGTATTGTTTATCCAATAATCTATAGGCATCATGAGGCAGGCGTCCCCAGCTGTCATCACCTCCCACTCCTCTCTGCTTGTAATCTATATGCAGATAAACCGCTTCTTTAGAATCTAAATCCAAATCAGAAGGGTGGCGCTGCGCCTTTGTTTTTCCCGGATCCAAATCTTCTGCTGAAATATTCAGTGCACTGAAACCAAGTGCCTGCTGTCCTTCGACTTTCAAACCTTGCCCCGTACTGTTTTTTAAAGTAATCCATCGTACATCTGTTTTATAACCGCCTTCCTGCGGACGGATATAATTTCTGGTGTACTGATTGATCACATTATCCGAATATTCGCCAATAAAAGAAGCCGAATTTCTATCTGAATAATTCTCCCAAGGTCCTCTTCCGTAATAACTCAAATTATCAAATGCTCCATTTAACTTGGCGCGCATTCCAAAACGAGGGATTTCCGGAAGTTCTTTTCCTGCCACATCAATAGCTGCAGTAACTTTTATCGAACCATCATTTTGAATAAGATAATCAACTGTATAAGGAACATCTGCTTTAGCTAATTGATAAGCAACTTTTACAAGCAAACCTTCTGACGATTTTTTATCCAAATTAACGCTTATAACTTTTGGATCTTTTGAAGCTTCTTTCCAAACCGTCAATTTATTTTGCATCCCGCTTCCAAAATCATTATCTGTTGGAGCACGCCAGAAATAAGGTGCTGGAAAATTAGTAAAAATGGCTTTATCTGCATTTTTCAGATTATATTTTAAAATCTCTCCTTTTTGAAGATCAAATTCTCCAGCGATACTTTCAGCTTCAAAAGAAAGCACATTGTTTTTAACTGTATATTTCAGTTTTGAAGCACTCTTGGCAGCAATATTATTTTTAAAATAGGAACCTTTTCCAACTGCAAACTGTTCTCTTGCAAATTCATGTCCTTTGGCAACCAGAGGTGCATCATTTTTTGAAACAGCATAAACATTCACAAAATATTCTGAATTATCATCAATCGAACCCAGATCTAAAGCAGCTTTTTTGCTTTCCTCAGGTGCTGCATCCAGACTAAAATCTCCAGACTTCACTTTTGACCCGTTTTTAATCAATTCCCATTTAAAATCATAATCAGAAAGATTGGTGAAATTATAATGATTTGTTACTGTCAATTCAGACTGATTATTGAACTGAAACTGAATGTTCTGATATACTTTCTTAACCTCCAACAATCCCGGATGCGGAATTCTATTGGCAGACACCAAACCATTAGCACAGAAATTTTCATCATTATGTAATTTAGCACCGCCTAAATCTCCTCCGTATGCCCAAAATTCAACTCCTTTTTCATTTTTAGTTTTTATTCCCTGATCCACCCAATCCCAGATGAACCCGCCCTGCATGTGTTTACTGCTATTGATAATGTCCCAATACTCTTGAAAATTTCCGCTGCTATTCCCCATGGCATGCGCATACTCACACATAATGTATGGACGTTTTTTATCAGCATTTGCATAATCCTTCATACTTTTAATACCAGGATACATCGGACAGACAATATCAGTATCTCTATTTTCGCCTGCCTGCTCAAATTGAACCGGACGAGTTGAATCGACTTGTTTCAACCAATCGTAGGCATCATAAAAAACAGGACCATTACCACATTCATTTCCCATTGACCAAATTATAATCGAAGGATGATTTTTATCAAATGCAAACATTCTTTTTATACGGTCCAAATGCGCAGGAGCCCATTCTGGTAAATATGCCGGATGCTTTTTCTGATCGAACCAGTTTTGCCATTCGGCTCCCATTCCATGTGATTCAATATTAGCCTCATCAACCACATAAAAACCGTATTCGTCACACAAATCATAAAATTGAGTATCATGCGGATAATGACACATACGAATTGCATTGATGTTGAACTGCTTCATTAACTGAAGGTCTTTCAGCATTAGTTCTTTGTTTGGTACGTGCCCGTTTACTTCATCATGCTCATGGATATTCACTCCTTTTACCATAACGGCTTTTCCATTTACCAGTAATTGAGCTTCTTTGATTTCTACTTTTCTAAAACCGGTTCTTTTAGAAACGATTTCAAGAGTTTTTCCTTTACTGTCCAATAATGTAATGATGTATCGGTACAGATTTGGTGTTTCAGCATTCCATTGTTTTACATTTTCAATAGTTTTTGAGAAGCTGATTTTCGGCTCTTTTTCGTTTACTTTTTTACTTTCAGAATAAACTGTTGTTCCTTCTTTATCAAACAGTTCTACTTTGACTGAAGTATTCTTTATTTTATTATTTACAAAAGACTTTAGAGTAACATCCAGATTGAAAATCCCGTTTTTATACTGATTATCCAAATCACTTTTTACAAAATAATCCCAAACAGTAGTTCTTGGCATTGCCTGCAGATAAACATCACGCTCAATACCGCTTAATCTCCAGAAATCCTGATCTTCCAGATAACTTCCGTCATGCCAGCGGATAACCTCAACTGCAAGTACGTTTTCACCTTTCTTCAAAAGAGAAGTAATATTAAACTCGGCCGGTGTTTTAGAAGCTTTGGTCATCCCTGCTTCTTTTCCGTTTATATATACTCTGGCATAACCGGAGATAGAACCAAAATGAAGTATAATTTCTTTGTCACTCCAAGAATCTGCGATGGTAAAAGTACGTCTGTAAGCTGCTACAGGATTATAATCACCATTAATAAAAGGAGGATTCTTTGGGAACGGATAAGTAATATTAGTATAAATAGGAATATCATACCCCTGCAGTTCCCAGTTTGAAGGTACTTGGATATTTTTCCAGCTGCTGTCGTTCAGCCCAGGCGAATAAAAATCTGCTGTTCGCTGTGATGGATTTTTAACAATATTGAATTTCCAAAGTCCGTTCAGACTCTGATACAATTCTGATTTTTGTGGATTATTATCTTTTAATTCAGCTTCATTACCGAATAAAAGAAAGGAACTTCTGCCCGCTTCTTTTCCTCTGTCTAATATTTGAGGATTTTCCCATTCATTATTCTGGGCAAAATTACTTTGCATGCCTAAAAACAGAACAGCTGCTAAAAAAATTTTCTTCATTTAACTTATCTTGATTATTTAAATTTTAATTCTGAGACATCATAAAAAAATGTCACTCCAAATCGACCTTATACATGATTATATACAAAAACCTTCCTAAATATTTGACTAAAACATAAAAACAAAGTCTCAAAGGAATGACAAATCCTGAATCACAAATTTAGATAATCAAGTAAAAGTCAAGAGGGGCATTCCGACATACTATAAGGGACATATTGGTATTTGTCCCCCTTTTTTGAAAAAAACGTCTCAGTTTACAAAACACTTTCTTTAACTTTAAATAATGACTCCCAAATAAAAAATTTACTGCCATTATACTAGATAGCAGAATTTTTCATTTCTTGTATAAAAAATGCTTTTTACAAAAGCAGGCGATCAGATATTTACATCTGTTATTTTACTGTTCAGATTCTAAATTGATTTATTTATGAAAAAAATCATTACTGCATTTATATTTCTTTTTTTTACTGTCAAATGCAAAGATGCATGCACAGACAGTTAATCCAATCAGCTGACAAAATCTGCAGACAGTTTACTTACCTGCCCGTTTATACCGAATGAACCGGGCATCTCGATTTTAATTGCCAATAAAAATGGTAATTATTTATAAAAAAGCTTTTAGAAGTGCAGCTATTGAATAACTCATTGACAATGAATTAAAAACAAAACGGATTCACCATGAAGACCAGGTAAGCGGTTTTACTGCACTGGAAGAATATTATCCGAATAATGAAACTTATATCGCTATTTTAACCAATCAGTTATCCGGCGAAGACACTACCGACTTCACCGATAAAAGATTCCGTTTATTTGATAAGATTTTAATTGGCAATCGGAAAGCAGTTAGACAAAGACATTGTCTTAAATCATTCAGTCAGTGATAACTATTTAGGCACCTATTCGATAACTTTCAATAACATTACCGAAATGCTTACCATTTATAAAAGAACAAAAAATTATACATGGCTCTTTCGAACGGATCAGGCAGACACATGTTACTGCAGCCATTATCAGAGACAAGTTTTATTTACCTGATGCAAAAATAATACGCCCTACATGTGAATTTTTACTTGAAAACGGCAGTGTGCAAAACTTATTTTTACTCAGGAGAAAAAACATGAATGGGAAAAAATTAAATAATATTCAAACAATTAATTAGACACCAATACTGCATCCGATAAATTGACTAAATAATCCCATCATAATTTAAAAATCTGTTCCATTGGCAGCCATTTTTCACCGTCTTTCGCTCCCGGAGGTGCCTGCTGAAATTTCCACATTAATTCCTCCCACTCCTGCACTTTTGGATTGCCGGCATCCATCATCTGTTTTCGTTCCGGAGTATAGGTTTCGTCCACTTCCATAATCATAAACAATCGGCTGGAAAGGATGTAAATCTCCATATCTATAATCCCAGATTCAGAAATACTTGCTTTAATTTCAGGCCAGACTTCCTGATGATACTTTTTATACTCCTCAATAAGAGCAGCGTCATCTTTTAAATCACAGGCGTAACATAATCTTTTTGTACTCATAAATTAAATTTTACTACACATTTATTTTTTTTCCAGAACAGCGGTAAATCCTCCTCTCGGAAGACATTCCACATTCAAAACATCTCCTTTTTTTACTGTTTTTGTTTCGACAGCAAATGACTTATCATTTTCTCCGTCCTTAATAAGCTTTAATTTAAAATTACCTGTACCAAGGAAATCAAAATTTATTTTTAATGTTTGTAATTCATCCTTGCCATTAAGCCCTCCTAGATACCATATATTTCCTTTTTTTCTGGCAGTTATAATTCGCTCTCCTGGATAACCATCAACAAGTTTTATATCATCCCAGCTTACAGGAACATTTTTTAAAAATTCTTTTGGCTCCAAAGGCAGACTATTATAAGCTTCGGGTGTATCTGCAAAATGCTGAAACCCTGATTCGAAAACAACCGCCAATGCAAGCTCATGAGCATAAGTGGTAATATGAGGATGCTGTGTATTTGAGAAAGTTACCGGAGTATAATCCATAGATCCCACAACATTTCGTGTAAAAGGAAGCGTTGAATTATGCTGAGCCGCCTTGGCCGTAAGTGTTGATTTATTATTATACCATTCGGCTCCATAGACTGCTTCGGTAGTCATTAAATTTGGATAAGTCCGGGCCCAGCCTCTTGGAACAGTTGCTCCATGAAAATTTACCATTAAATGATATTTTGCAGCATCTTTTAAAATATCAATGTAATATTTCATCATGTCCTGCTGGTCTCCTGCAAAAAAATCAACTTTAATGCCATAAACTCCAATTTTATTAAGCCACTTAAATTCTTCAGCCCGCTTTTCAGCTGTTAACATATGGTCAACTGGAGTTGGTTCAAGCCATGATGTTCCTGAATTATACCACATCAGTGGCTTGATTCCTTTACTTTTGGCATAATTTGCAGCATCAGCTATATTTCCTCCATTACTCATAGCATCCCATTCCCAATCAATTAAAGTGTAAGGCCATTTCATTTCTGCGGCCAAATCTATATATTCAGCCACTTTTTTATAATCTTTTGATCCATGATTATTAGCCCAATAATTCCAGGAAACTGCACCTGGTTTTATCCAATTCGTTTCCTTCAATTCATTAGGTTTACTAACATCTGTAATTAAAGTCGACTCAACAATATCAGACAGCTGGCCAATTATTAGCGTATGCCATTGTGAATTCCAAGGCAGCATCGTTTTAACTCCTGTCTGCTTGAAATTATCTCTTGGAGAAGCATACGTTACTTTGTACTCATTTGAGTTTTTAGAATTGTTCAATTTTGCTGCACAGTTATTTTCAGAAATACCTGCTTCAGAAATCAGCATCCATACATTATAATCATTTGATTTCAATAAAGCTGGAAAACCCCATTCCTGCTTATTTGCCTGGCCGTTTTCCGAAAAAAGAAAAAAATCCTCATAAGACTCCGTATATTCCTGCATCCAGCGTTTAGCCGCTGAAGCAAAAACATAAGTCGTGGCCTCATCAACAATAGCAACCGGAGAATCTGATTTATCAGGAAATTCATAGCGAAATGCTACACCATCGTTATAAACTCTAAAAACAATATTTATCGGCTTACTATTTGAATTTAGATATTTAAAAACTTTTTCAATACCCAAATTAGTACACACTTTTCGCTTTCCGGTAATCATCTCATATTTCTGGTTTACCTCTTTAGACGGAGATACACTTACAAATTTAAGGTTATCGGTAAACTGCTGATCATCTCTGACAATACCCATTGGTGAATTGGGCAGGACTTCAATATATTCTAATTTATTTTTATACAAAACTTTAAAATATACCTGACCAGACAATTTATCATCTGATTCTTTTTTTGAAGTAATAATTACCTTAACTTTTTGATTTGGAGACAAAATTTCCTGAGCATTTATTGAAAACAGACCCGAAATAAAGAGACAGAATATTAAACAAATGTATTTCATAGTTTTTTTTAATGCTTTAATAAATTTGAAATTCGCTCACCTTATGAAACAATCTCCAATGCATTCGCAAAAGAAGCCTCTGGTTTTTGATTAGGAAAACGAACTTCTAGTCCATTGTCGTTCTGTGTAAATTCAAGCTTCTGTCCTGTGCTTACTAACTTAACCTGTTTTATGTTTTTTGTATAATAACCCGCATTTTTTCCTAAACTTTTAATCAAAACAGCACCATTTTCTGGCCATGCCATTACCGTAGCAAAAAGGGTTTTACCTTTTTGCACAAACCGAATATCTTCGGCTGTATAAGGTTTTCCTTTGCCTTCGTTAAAACCCTGAGCGGTCAAAGCTCCTGCGCTTTCCTGCTGCGGACCTTCGCCAAATATTTTCCATGGACGCGTACCGTAAATACTCTCGCTGTTTGCTTTCATCCAGACACCTATTTCTGCTACAATTGCACGTTCTAATTCGTCAATACTTCCATCACCGCGCACAGGAATATTCAGCATTAAATTTCCGTTTTTGCTCACTACATCTATCAGTGTATGAATAACAGTTTTAGCCGATTTGTATCGTTTATTATTATACACACCACGGTCATAATGCCAGTTACCGATACAAGTATCTGTCTGCCAAGGCAAAGGCTCAATTGAATTACTTTGTCCTTTTTCGATATCCCAAACCATGGTTTTTCGTTGCTGTTCCGTTAGTATTTTACCAGTAACAACAGTCTGTACCGTTTTATTTTTCTTTAAACTTTTGTTATACAAATGTGCCGCTATACGCAAACCTGCATCACTTACAGGCCATAATGGCAAAGCTGTATCATCAAAATAAATTAAATCAGGATTGTACTTATCTATTAAATCGATGGTTCTGTCATGAAATTTTTCTGAATAAGCTGAAGAAGGCACTGAAGCTCCATCACCCCAATCCCATTGGCTGTGAACAGATGACTTTTCCGAAGGTTTCGCACTTACCGGATGGTTCTGTGCATATAAATCCTGAGGATCTAAACCATCCCACCAAGTTCCTGCTCCATCTGCCTTAGTCAAAGTTCCATCATAGGAAACTCCTGCTAATGGCCCTTCTTTGTCAGCTCCCTTTGAAGTATCAAACCAATTCCAAGCATGTGCGGCATGGACACTTACTGCAAAATGGAGATTAGCTTTGCGCGCTGCTTTTTCCCACCCAGCAATAATATCTTTTTTAGGTCCCATTTTTGTTGAATTCCAATTGGGCTGATGTTTACTGTCATACAAATCTAAATTATCATGATGGTTTGCCATTGCCATAAAATATTTAGCTCCGGCATCTTTATATAAATTAACCAGTTCTTCTGGGTTCCAGTTATCGGCTTTCCAAACATTGATAACATCTTTAAAACCAAACTTTGAAGGATGTCCATATTTTTCAACATGAAATTTATACTGTCTTGATCCTTCCTCATACATTCCTCTCGCATACCAATCTCCAGCTTCCGGCTCACATTGAGGGCCCCAATGTGCCCACATTCCAAACTTAGCATCACGGAACCAATCGGGAACTATATATTTACTGAGAGAATCCCAAGTTGGTTCAAAAGGACCTTGAGCAGCTACCGCATTTAATATATGGGATTGTCCCAATAAAGGAGATAAGTAAAGTCCAGCTAAAGCTGACGCACCAAGTTTTAGAGCATTTCTTCTGTTCATCTTTATATGATTTTAAAATAATTTATATATTTCCGACTTTATTAATTCTATGCCAAATTTTCATTTTAACAGCAAAAAAAATTAAAACTTCTATTACAGCAGTTATTTAATTAATAAATTTGATTATCAGTTTTTTTAAACCAATATATTTTAGAATAAAAAAACAAATTTAATCCACGAAAACGATTTTCTTTTATCCAAAAACGATTTTTTATTACTCAAAAACGATTTTTATAAATTATTATGTCTAAAAATACTTTTAAATATTCTTTTTCATTACTGCATATTGATTACGTGAAACTCAATCATCATTGGAATTATTACAATGTTATCAGTCCCTACTACCGCTTGTATTATATAGATGAAGGAACTGGATTTATTTCTGACAGTTATGGCCAGTTTAGATTAGAGCCGGGTTACTTATATCTTATTCCTAGTTTTACAATATGCAACCTCAACTGTGATGACTATTTGAGTCAGTATTTTATTCAATTCTTCGAAGAATCAGCGGACGGAATTTCTTTATTCAACAACAACCGAAGCGTAATGAAACTGCCTGCATCAGATATTGACATCTGTCTTGTCAAAAAAATGCTGCAGAGCAATCCCGGAAGAGGAATTAACCGCTCGGACAATCCAAAAGTTTATGAAAGAGAAGCTTATTATAAAGAATACAGTGCTCTGAATGATGCAATGAAAACACATCTAAAGTTTGAAAATCAAGGAATTATTCTGCAGCTTCTTTCCCGATTTCTGAACACCAATAACTTCAAGACACAACAGCCGCAGGTTACACCTTCTAAAATACTTGACACAATGAGTTATGTACAGCTTAATTTGGACAAAAACCTCACAGTGGCGGAGTTATCAAAAAGAGTAAATCAGAATCAGGATTATTTTTCAAAACAATTTCTGATTCATACGGGACAAAGACCTTTAAATTATATACATGAAAAAAAAATAGAAAGAGCACAATATCTAATTGCCACCACTAATAAAACCTTTTTAGAAATTGCTTTGGATACCGGTTTTTCTAATTTGCCTCATTTTTCAAAAATATTCAAACTGATCGTAAGCCTTACTCCCGGAGAATACCGAAATCAGATTAGTCATTTGAATTAAATTTACTTTCATTTAAACCCTCTTTACAGAACTTCTGCTTCAACGGACTTTAACACACTGAAAAACAACACACAACACAAATAATATCAACACATTACACTCTAAAAATAAATTAGCATAACACATTAATTTTTTTCTATATCATTTTTTTAAGTAAAAGTGTTATTTTTACACTTATATTTGCTTTTTTAAAACACTGTTTTTACTAACCAACCAAAAATACTGTAACAATGAGATTTCTTCTAATTAGTCTTTTTTTTATTTCTCTTTCAAATTCATTACAAGCGCAGTCAGTGTCAGCTTTAAGTCCTGATAAAAATATAAAACTTGAAGTTTCAGTAATAAATGGCAGTGCTTATTACAATCTGTTTTATCAAAACGAAGAATTCCTAAACAAGTCGCCTTTAGGTCTTGTAAGTTCAGTAGGTGACTTTACAAAAGGTCTTAAACTCGCTGGAAGCACTTCCGGTAAAATACAGGATTCTTATAAACTTAACCGTTCTAAAGTCAGCCAGGTCAATTATAAAGCCAATGAAATAAAATGCATTTTCACAAATACAGCGAATGATACTCTAAATGTAATTTTCAGAATTACAAATACAGATGCCGCCTTTAGTTATCTTCTTCCAAAAAGTAAAAAGAACGCTGGCGACTGCACTATTGAAAAAGAAATAACAGGTTTTAAACTTCCAGTGGGAACGACCACTTTTATCACTCCTCAGGCACCGCCATCAAGCGGCTGGGAGAAAACCAAACCGTCATATGAAGAGGAATATACAAGAGAAGAGCCGGTGGGAACAAAATCACAATACGGACTAGGTTATACTTTTCCGGCACTTTTTCATCTGGGAAATAAAGGATGGCTGTTAATTTCTGAAACCGGTATCAGCGGTAATTATCCAGGAACCCGATTGAGTGATGCCAATGCCGATGGAATCTATACTGTTGCTTTTCCTCAGGAAGGCGAAAACAATAATCAAGGTACCGCTACTGCTGTTGCTGCATTACCGATGCAGACTTCATGGAAAACAATCACGCTTGGAAAAACATTAAAACCAATTGTTGAATCAACCGCTTCAACAGATGTTGTAAAACCGCTTATAAAAACTTCTAAAATATTCGAAACAGGCCGTGCAAGCTGGAGCTGGATTGTATGGCAGGATGCAAGCTGTAACTATGATGACCAAAAAACTTTTATTGATCTTGCAGCCAATATGAAATGTGAATTCATATTGATTGATGCGCTTTGGGATGTCAATATTGGAAAAGAAAAAATGACCGAACTGGTAAATTATGCCAAATCCAAAAATGTCGGCGTTATACTTTGGTACAATTCTAATGGCAATTGGAATACCGCACCGCAAACTCCAAAAGACAGAATGAATACGCATGAAGCGCGGCTGGCAGAAATGCAGTGGTTACAGCAGATTGGCGTAAAAGGATTAAAGGTTGATTTTTTTGGCGGTGATAAACAAGTCACGATGAAAATGTATCATGACATACTTACCGATGCAGCAGAATTTGGATTAGGCATCAATTTTCATGGTACTACCCTTCCGCGCGGATGGGAAAGAATGTATCCAAATTATATGACGAGCGAAGCTGTGCTTGCGTCTGAAAATCTAGTTTTTCAGCAGACCTTCAGCGACAGATATCCTACAACCGCAACTATTTACCCTTTTACCAGAAACGCAGTAAGTTCAATGGATTTTGGACCAGTTTTTCTTAACAAACGATTAAACCGTAATCCTGACAAAGGCACAATACGTAAAACTACAGATGCATTCGAAATGGCTACTGCGGTTGTCTTTTTTTCTGCCGTGCAGCACTGGGGATTAACACCGGAAAACTTAAACGAAAAGCCAGCCTATCTATTTGATTATTTAAAAAAGATACCAACAGTATGGGACGAAACCCGTTTTATAGATGGCTATCCTGGTAAATACTGTGTTATTGCCCGCCGAAAAAATACAAAATGGTATGTAGCAGCGATCAACGGCGAAAACGAAGCAAAAAAAATCAGTGTAAATTTATCCATGCTTAAAGGCAAAGAGGTTTCTATTATCTCTGATGGCGAAGGCGCAGAGTCAAAATTCGGCACTAAGAAATCAGATAGCGGCACATTCAGTCTGGAGCTTTCTCCAAATGGAGGAACCGTAATATTTATGCCTTAAATAATAACAAAAAAAAGAGATCTCAGTTGGATCTCTTTTTTTATCTAAAAATTTTTCTAAAGAAAGTTTTTTAGAAACATAAAATATTTTCAGCTCACCCCAACCCTCTTCAAAGAAGATTGAATCGGATTATTTTATGCTTCTAAATGATATTATAAAGCAGTTGCTTCTGAAATAATTATAAATTAAAAAAGTCCCAAGCCGGATAAAACACAGCTCGGGACTTTTTAAGTCTTTTAATATTAATGAAGACTTGAATATTCAGGTGCTACTTCACTTTATTTTGGTTCGAATTAGGTTTCAATTCATCCGGACTGTCTTTCGTATAGGTATTAAACACTTCGTGGGACGGACTTACAAAAACATCTTTTATTACCTCAAAATCCAGTATGCTTTTCGGATTGAATTTATCCGAATCCATATATTTTATAAGCGAGAAAAACAATTGCTTTGCTGCAGGTTTATTTACCATATCAGGACCAATATTGGCACTGCTTACAATAATTTTTCCCTTTCCTGCCTGAGCTTCAAATACTAAAGCCAGTCTGCGGTTCATAAACCAAGTATCTATTGGCTGTACCAATGGACGGAAATCTGCCGGGAAATCTTCCAGATTCATGACCTGTGAACGATTTTGGATTTCCCACCACTGCAGATCACTATGAAAACTAGTCGGAAAGTCTTTAAACGCAGGACTTTTATCCTGAATCAGCATTCCAGTAACATGCGGCGGACGCATTTTGAACCAGGAAGTATTCCAAAAAACAGGAAGAAAATGCATTTCAACTTCTTTTCCTTTTATCACTTTGCCTGAGGCATTCAAAAATACTTTTCCGCCATTTTGCAGCACCTCTTTTGCCTTATCATCTAACTCTGTTGTGTAATAAACTGAAGAAGGAATTTCTATATTTTTCTCTGGATATACCCAAAAATTCCAATCGTTGGCAAAGACTGTATCTTTGATTTTTACTTCAAGATTTAATTTGGATGCAGCGGTAATTCCGCTTAGCGAAAAATCTATATTTCCTGCGAAAAGACCATTCCCGTTTTCGAATGTTTTAGGCTCAAAACTTCCGGAGGAAAGAATAGTACCCTTTTCATTTTTGATTGTCCAATTAATTACGGCATCTTTTAAAGGTTCTTTACCCGAATGGGAAAGAACAATTGCTGCATTAAAAGTTTCTGCATTAGTATAAACAAACTTTGAAATTTTTGCCAAAGGAACAGTTTCGTTACAAAATCGGGCATATTCTTGGGCAGACACATATCCTTTTTCCTGAAAAAAAGCATCAAGAACTCCCACTAACGCAGTTCCCTGCCCAGGAAAATCCTGCAGCCCCAGCATTTGAAAACCAGCATAACCAGGTGTTCTCAATATTTTCTCAATTTCATTTTTATAACACAAAACCTGTAATTTACCAGAAGCATTTAAAAAATCTTTTGCCTGATTGCCCATCTTATGGTCTTCAAGATCCTGACGGAACATTTCAAAATTTTTGGCTCTGTAAACACCTTTGTATTTTTTAATTTCTTCAAAATTTGGGAAAACACAGTACTGCCCTATTTCGTGGGCTACAAAAGGAACTTTAAAAGGAGCAATCCCAGTACTAAAATCCGATTCTGTTTCAGGCATTTTGTCCCATTTTAATCCTCTAACGCCTCCTCTGGCTTGATATTCTGCATTTGGAACCACAGGCCAGCTTCCGCCTACAGTCATACCAGTATAAACCCTTCTGCTGTCTTTTGCTTTCCAAAAATCCACAAATTGATTTAGGTATTCCACTTGCTTTCCAGCAGGCTCATTTCCGGCAGATAACATCACAAATGATGCATAATTCCCATACTCTTTTGCCATTCTCATGGTTTCGTCATATAAATATTGATCCACAGGCTGTCCCAATCCTATCTTAGGACCATGATTAGGCCAGCTTGGACCTTCGGGCTGCAGATAAAGACCAATTTTATCAGCAGCAATAAAAGCGGCTTCGGGCGGACACCATGAGTGAAAACGCACGTGATTTAACCCGTGCTTCTTGATAATTTTAAAAATTTTAGTCCAGGCTTCTACTGTTGCAGCGGGATAACCTGTTAGCGGAAATTCACAATTGTGAACCGTCCCCCTGAGAAATACAGGCACATCATTTATTAAGAATTGGTTTTCTTTAATTTTAAATTCACGCATTCCAAACTGAACGATTTTTGCATCGCTTGTTTCTTTCGAAAAAAGTTTTGCTTCCAAATGATACAAAGCAGGATTAAATTCATTCCAAGTCAGCATCCTGTTTCCAAAAGGCAGTTCAAGTTCAATTGACTTTTCTTCCTGTTTTGACACAGAAAGACTGCTAGTGATCTCTTGCGTTTCATCAGATTCTTTAGAATTAAAACTTTTAGCAGCTATAGAAATTTTGCCGCTAAATTGATTTTGAGTACTGTTATTAATGGTGATTTTTACGCGGGCTTTTCTATTTTTTACATCCGGATAAATTTGAATATCATCAATATAAACCAGTGAACCGGACTCTAATGCGATTTTTCCAATGATACCATTCCAGTTTCCTTGTGTATGATCAGTTATACTATGAGAATCAGGACCTACATTAATTTCTTTAATACGATTATCAATTCGAATAGAAATTCGCTGTTTACCCGCTGCGAGATATGGACTTAAATCATAAACATGAGGTGCAACCAATGAATTTCGCAGCCCCACTTCTTTATCGTTTATCCATACTCTGGTTTCTATATGCGTTCTTTCCAAATGGAGCAAAACCCGTTTACCTGTCCAATTTACAGGAATGTTTACCTCTTTTTGGTACCACGCTGCGCCAACATAATGCTTTGCGGGAGTCAGCCAAAAAGGAATATGTATATTTCCTGGCTGACGATACTTTGCTAATCGCGGCATGTAATAATAGGAACTGTCATAAATAGAACCAGTCCATTTTGTTTTCAACGTTATCTCATCCCCTTTTAAGAATTGTGCCATAGAGCCTGGAAGCTTTATCACATCTGAAAGATTTTTATTGTACCATTTTCCAGCTACGCCCTCATCATTTCGGTCAATTTCAAAACGCCAAGTACCGTCAAGCTTAATTTCTTCCTTTTTGAAACTGCTTAAGAAAAACAAAGCCACAAATAACAGGCTGAAATAAGTGTATTTTTTTATCATTTTATATTTTTATATTGAATACATAATCGGCATAAAAATAAAATAATGACATGCAATTGTTATCCTGTAGCATCCTGCTATGAAAAACATAACAACAATAACAGTCAGCAAAAAATAACATTGCATTTTATCAAGCAAAATAAGAGCATTCGCTAAACAGCAGTTACATGGTGGTTTTAATTTATAACTGCAGTAATTTCTGTCTCTTCCTCATTACCCTTCTTTCGCCAGTAATTAGCCAGTAAAGAACCTGAAACATTCATCCATGGACTGAATACCGCAGAAGCCAATCCAACCGTTGCAAGTTTCCCCATAGCACCTGCCAATCCAGAAGCCATACCCCCATTTTGAAGACCGACTTCGAAAGCAATCGTCTGACTGCTCTTTTTGTCGAGACCGCTGATTCGGCTGAGCCAGTAACCAAAAAAGTAACCTGCTCCATTGTGCAGAATTGAAGCCAAAAAAAGCAAAAAACCAATCTGAATCAGATTGTCTCTTCCTGCAGCAGTGGTCACCAAGGTAAAGTAAATGATACCAAACATGGAAAAATACGGCATGATGAGATCAATTTTTGAATAAGCCTTATACAGCAGGTGATACAATGTCCCAACGACAAAAGCGCCACAGCTGAAATTTACGATTTCTAAAACGTGAGCTGCCGTACTGTCATCTGCAATTGTGAAAAAATTTCCAAACAATACAACAACCAGCCAGATTGCTGACAGAGTAGTCAGAATATAAATTCGTTTTCTGGCTGTTGTTCCATAATTTTTAAGAATATCATGAATCATCGCTGCCATCAAAGGCACAAGAACAATTTTTATAATTTCCATCATCATATTGAAGAACTGTACTTCGACCATAGTTCCTGCAAATATTTTCATCAGAAACGGAGTCATAATCGGTGCCGCTAAAGTGGACATAGCCGTTACGGTTACAGACAAAACCAGATTTCCTTTGGCAATATAGGTCATCACATTCGACGCCAGTCCGCTGCTGCACGAACCTATCAGGATAATTCCTGCAGCGATTTCGGGTTCAAAACCAAACGTTTTGGCGATTAAAAAACCCATAACCGGCATGATGGTAAAATGCCCCAGCAGACCAATCAAAACGCCTTTGCCCGATTTTCGGATACCTGTAAAATCCTCGATACTCATCTGCGTTCCCATTCCGAACATTACCATTTGAATGATAATCAGAATGAGCCATTTGTTGCGCATATCGAAACTGCCTACATGCAGGAAAAAGTCGGGATAAATCAATCCTGCGCAGACAGCGGTAATAATCCAAAAAGTGTATTGGTAACCACTCAATATTTTCAGATTTCCTGCTCCAATGGCAATACTCGAAAATCCAAAGATTAATCCGATTTTCCAAAGGATGTCTATTTGCTGTAACCAGCCAAACATAGCCAAAATAAAAAATATCGGAGCAAGCCAAAGAAAATATTTACGCATATAATTTTGTTTTAATGTATTTTTTATAGTTTTCAACACAGACCTAACAGGTTTTTAAAACCTGTTAGGTCTAACTTTATTTAAAAATAAAGCTCTGCTAATTTTTTCATAGCAATAGCAGGACTTGCCAAAATCGGAACCAGTTTTTCTTCGGCACTCAAACCATCAACTACACGAGCCATCGAAGCCTGTGCCAGCACAATTACATCCACTTCTTTCATTAATTCTTTCAGGGCTTTGGCTACCATTTCGTCATGTTTGGGAGCATCGCCGTTCATTAAAGCCTCAAAAGCACCTTCGCATAATTTAGATGAAATCGTTACCTTTTTGCCCGCCGCTTCGGCTCTTCGCTGCACTAAATCGCTGGTCGGTTCCAATGTCGTTGGCAAGGTTGCGATCACACCAATTTTACTGCTGATCTGTACCGCTTCATCTGCCATAGCCTGATCTACGCGAATCACGGGAACAGTACTCAAAGTTGCTGCCGTTTCGATGGCCCTACCAATGGACGAACAGGTTACCAGAATCACATCGGCACCTGCAGCTTCGGCAGCCTGAACGTGGCTCACGACCCTTGCAGCTGTGTTGGGCATTAATTTTCCTTTTTTAATGACGTCTTTTATCAGACTGTCATCGACAATATTGAAGGTTTCTGCACCTTTTAAAAATTCGCTGCTTAACTGCTGAAATAACGGAACCAATGTTGCCGATGTATGTACAAAACCTAAAACTTTTGCGCTCATAATTTTTCTCCTTTTAATACTTTTATAAAATAATCGGCGGTACCTACCTGACCACCTTTAAAATTCATTTCTATTCCGTTTACCCATTCCCTGTCCGAAACCGCCCTGCAAAGCGGTGCTCCGGGTGCGATTGGCGCAATCATTTCCAATGCAAGAATATCCAGTTCGGAAGCCGCATAACTCGATGTATCACCGCCTGCAAAAAGGATTCTTTTTAACGGAACTGCCTTTAATACTTCATTGGTTATCTCTCCCAAAACACTTCCGTAAATACTGCTGCATTGTTTCTGAATTTCGGTTTCCGAAAAACCTTTGGCTTTAAAATAGGTTTCGGTTTCGGCAATACGCAGATCATTCGAACCAGTACTCGTATGCAGAACGGTACTTTTACCCTGATTGAAATTAATTATGATTTGAGCAACGGTATTCTTTATAATTTCTGTCTGATAGTCGCTGTCAACAGCTTTGCTTTCTAAGGCAATTTCCTGAAATCCATTCTGCAAAGCATACTCAATTTGTTTGGATGTTACTGGAGAACAGCTTCCCGACAAAACCAGCAAAGGAGAAACTTCTCCCGGGAATTCGAATGTGGTTTTGTTTCTAATGATTTTTTCTTCTTCCCAAGCCAATCCCAATGCCATTTCGATTCCCGAAGAACCTACAGAGAACAATGTTTTTTCAACAGCTAATCGATTAAAAGCTGTTCCAATTGTTTTGAGGTGCTCCAGATTAAATCCATCAAAAAAGAGGATTTCGGCTTGGTTATTCATAACTACTTCTAAAACTTCCGAAGTCCCTTTTTCGATTGTTGTTAAATTGATAAGACTTATTGATTTGTCTGTTTGTTTTGCCAGATGAATCGTCAAATCACCCTCCAGCATTGGCGTGACAGGATGCTTACTCATGGATGGATGACGATCAATGCGGTAAATTTCGCCGTTACCGATAGTTCCCATTCGGGCAAAAAGGTTTCCAAAAACGCAAAATCGTCCCAAATGTGGTGCGGATGGCGAAACCAAAACTGTTTTTTGGTTAAAAACTTCACTTCCGATTTCAATTGCCTTTCCGATATTGCCAACGTGTGGCGCGGAATCGAAAGTGGAACAGACTTTATAATGAAAATGATTTGGGGCAAAACTTTTCAGATTTTCAAAAGCAGTATAAAGTTCTGTTTCCATTTCCGATAGTGACATCGACCTGCTTTTTCCCGCCAGACCAATGGCCTGAATTCCCGGAAAGCGGTCTAAATCTTTTTGATTCGGTTTTTGAAGAAATAAAACGGTTTTCACTCCAGCCAAAGTAAGAAATTCTAGAGCATCAGTTGAGCCTGTGAAATCGTCGCCGTAATAAGCCAATAGCAGTTTATCCTTTGAACTCATTACTTCGAGAATTTTTTAACCGATTCGGCAAATTCCGGATATTTCAATGCTGTTTCTTCTACTGACAAACCGTCAACAGCTCCTGTCCAGGCCTGCTGTAAAGCGTTTACTCCGGCTTTGGGTCCCATTGGATGTGCCAAAATTCCACCGCCAGCCATGTACAGTAAATCGGTAGTTTGGGTTCTTCGATAAGTTTCTACCGCTTGTCCGCCCCATTGTCCGGAAGATACTACCGGCAAAATTTCGTTTCCGCCCAAAAAAGGTTTTAAACAGGATTGTATCGAAGTCACCACTGAATCATCGGATTCCCAAAATTTATTCTGGATTCCGTTAACATGCAGCTGATCCACTCCTGCCAGACGCTGTATTTTTTGATAAGCAGGAAATTCAATTCCCAGCAATGGATGTCGGTTCAGCATTCCCCAGCCGTTTCTGTGACCATGAATAACGAGTTCGCCTCGATCGCAGATTTTTTTTGTTCCTGCCAAGCCCACGCTGTTGATGCTGACCATTGCACAGCTTCCTTTTTCCTGCTGAATCAAATCGTATTTACGCTGCATTTCATCAATTTCATCACTGATATTGAAGGCATACATCACTTTTTTGCCTGTTTTTTGCTCATTGTCACGAATGACTTTCATAATGCCTTTTACGCGGTCATCAAAAAAAGAATTCGCCGCCGATCCCATCAATTCATCGTCTTTGATGAAATCGATTCCGGCTTCGATTAAGGTTTTTACCAAAGCAGCGGTTTCATCAACGCTCATTCCTATACTTGGTTTTATGATGGTTCCAATCATAGGTCTGTTAGTCACTCCACAGGATGATTTAGAGCCTTTGATTCCGAATTTTGGCCCTGTGAAATGAGTTGCGAAAGAATCCGGCACTTCAAAATCCATTAATTTCAATCCGGTAAACTGCGTGATTTCGTATAGATTTCCTTGTAGAGTACTGATCAGAACCGGCAGATTATAACCGAAGTTCTCAATCGACCAGCTTACTTTTACTCTTGCTTTCTGGTATTTCTTCCCCGGAATACTTCCTCCCGGAATGGATGGTTCATCTGCCAAACCCAATAATTGAATATCCTCCACACGGGCTGCAAAACGTTTTTTCAACTCTTCGGTTTCGCCCGGAACGGACACAAAAGTCCCCGATGACTGCTCACCCGCCAAAACCGCCGCAGCCTGTTCTACCTCGTAAGGGGTTTCAATAAGATACTCCGCAAAAACTCTTTCCATTAAATTTATTTTTAAGATTCTAAATTAAATGAATTTATAAAAAGTAAGTGTCCTGCGGTGTGCTGTATTAAAGATTTATTTTAATTAAGAAGTGTAATCGAATTTTATAAGTCTGATTCTGCTTCAACTATTAAATTGGTTATAACCTGAAGATTTTGCACAAACCATTCAGGCAATTCATTACTGGGAATTGCAGAAGAAGGCATTCCATTTTTCAAATTAACAAGTTCAATATGTTCAGTACCAGAAGTATCAAGAATTTTTACAGAATCAAAAATTGGAAAATATTTATCCAATTTTACCAAATTACCATAAAAATTTTCTTCAACTGTAATTGGATCAACATAATGCCCGCCTTCCTCTGATCGTGCAACTACACGTAAATAAGACGAAGATATATTGGTAAGTCCGAAGAAAAACAAATGAGTTTTATAACCTGCTTCTTTAAATTTTTTAGGAATATCCCAAGTTGCATCATTTGTAAAATGTCCCTCATATGCAAAATCAGCATTTTTATCTAAAGATTCAGCTACCAATGCATCAAATGTTTCTGCTACAAAATCTCCTGCAAGTTTCCGGCATTCTTTATGGGGTCTAATTCCCTGAGCCCAAAAATCACTTTTTTTCTGCATGAATAATTTATCACCATCAAAAACTGAATTTCTTAATTTTTTAGGTACATAATCTGGTCCGACAGAGGATTTACCGGCACCATTTGATCCTGTAATTATTATTAAAACAGGCAAGAATTATTTAATTGAAAATTTTAACCGGCGTCTTAATTTATTTGCTTCTATTGAGGATAGTTCGCTAATAACATTAATATTCCTTGTGGATGGAACAACAGACACTAATTTTATACTTCCATTAGGATATTCTAAATAACATTTATCAGAATCAAGCTCCTTTACATTTATCATAAATGGAAGCCCTGCATGGAGTTTTTGATCACGCAATTTGCGGATTACAATTCCATTATTAGTTGTATTTATTCTTTTAATTGCCATAGTTCAAATATAAGGTTTTTTAATTTGGTATCAAAATCGGGTTTTCTAGTTGCTGATTAGAACAATGTTTATTGAAATTATTATTGATTGTTTTTATTATGAATTTTATCTATAAAAATTTCATTTCGTTTTTTTGCCCTTTCTAATAGCGTTGAATATTTTAGTACTTCGCTATAAATTGACCCATGACTCCTTTCAAATCCTACAACTTTTTGAGAAGGTCTGAACAAATAATCAAACTGATATGAATGTTCATAACTACTTACACGACCTAAAACATCTTTTGGCTCAATGGCTTCTCCTAAAAGGTAACCATAAAATGTTGTTATCTGAAACTTATCTTGTGTATAATTTCTAATTAGACTTGCATACATATCAATTTGGGTAAGATGTTCCGAAACATTTACCTCTGTTGACTTAAACTCAAGTATTAGACATTTGCCTTCTTCGGGAAACAATAATACATCTGGACGTTTAATTTTTCTATTTTCACCTAATGAAGTAAGATATTTTTCTTCTTCAACAGTAAATATCTCTTTAAAAAGTAACTCGCCATTAATTTCGACCTTGCTTAATTGTTTTTCAGAAGAACCTTTAAAATAAATAAAATCTTCATTTAAAATCCATAAGTCACTATTTTCTGAATCAGTAGATTGTTGTTGAAACAACAAATTATGTATTAATGATTCACTAAATGAAGTACCCTTTTTTGTAGATTGAATTGCTAATTTTTTTGCTAGAATTTTATCAAACAGATCCAAAACTAATTTTCTTCTTGCAACATAATGCGTTAGAGAAGTTTTGTTTTGAAGCGGAATTACTTTTACTAATTTTTTAATTTCAGATTCCAATTTTTCTGGATAATCATCTGCTGTGGTGTCTAAATCTTCTAGTTTATCTATTGATTCTTTTATTTTAGCATCGATATTTGCAGTCTTTTTAGCTTCAGCTTCATAAAATTTTTCAAGGATTTTACTTTCGTTATCATTTATAGAAATATTTAAATCTTTAGCTGTTTCATCATCTAACAAAAACATTTCTTTTAATTTTTCAAGTTGAAGATCATGATTTTGTTTCACTTCCTCAATTTCTGGATACATTGTGTCAATTTTTTCATTTACACCTTGCTGAATATCTTCAAGGAGAATTTCTTCTGTTTCAAAAATATCACCTTTACCAAATGTTTCACTTGTTGGAATATTTAAAATTCCACGAATATTTGTATCTCTATTATCAATATAATTACTGGAAATAAGAAAAAGATATTTGAATCCCTTAACATTATCATTTTCAGCTAGACTTTCTAAACTTACATTCGATTCTTCGATGATTTCTCCCTTGGAAGTAAGTTTCAAATCATTTGATTTTAAAATTTCTTTTCTAATTTTAAAAGCATCAATAGTAAAATCTTCGAATTTATCAATTTTTTGAAATCCCTTACCATTATCGGCAACCTTAGAAAATTGCAATTTAAGATAATCCGTTTTATCAATTATTGGAATATCACTTTTAACTATTTCTGATTCACCAGTCAGCGATCCGTCTAAATAACACTTTATCTTAATTGCAGGAAGTGAGTTTGCATTATAACAGAAATAGTGAACATAACGTTCTAAAAGCGCCTCTTTTAAAGTTTTATCAGTGAGTGAATTATAAATATTACTCTTTTCTAATATATCTTTAAAAGTGATTTCAGTTCCTGATTCATTTGATTGTGAAACAATTTTATTTTTATGAAAAACAATTGCATTATTATCTAAAAAAGTTTTGTTCTTGGAAATTATAAAATTACGTTCAAATAACGATTCACCTTCTTTAAAAATGCTTTTCACTTCAGAACTATCAAAATAATGCGCATACTGAATTCTCCCTGAACCAAGATTTTTATAACCTTTAGTAAAATCTTTATAAGTGTTAAATCTTTTAAATTCAATATCATTAAATCCTATACCATTATCTTTTATAGTAATACTTTCAAATTCAGAATAATTACCAAGATTTGATTTAATTTTTATTGTTATATTTATTTTTCCATCGTATTTCAAATCCTCTTTAGCTCTAATTTTTATAGCTTCAATTGAATTTGTAAAGGCTTCAAAAATTGGCTGGAGAGCTCGTTGCGATTTTTTAATATCATGCAAAACCCCAGCAAATTTAAGGTCATTAGTAACTACATAGAAACTTTCAGAGAAATTCATTTTCTTTTTCTTGCTAAAGTAATAAAAAAAATATTCACATCGATGTATAGCGTAGTGATCAAAAAATGTCCTGAAGCTAATTCCCGCATAAGGGATGGAAATGGCATCCTTTTCTTTTCCTTCTTTAGGAAAAGAAAAGATATAATGGACAGCCCGACCCGTAGGGATATGCCCAAATAATCAACAAAAAAACTCCATTATCGCAATGGAGTTCTAAACAAAATTTATTTTCTTAAAGCCTTATTCCACTTTCACATCAATCGTTGCCGGCGCAATTCCATTTCCTGTAGAAGCTTTTAACTGAATCTTTTCCTTCTTTCCATTCGATTGGATGATAGCGATGCATTTTCCGTTATAGACTTTGCAGGAACTCGCCTTGAACGAATCCAAACCTGCCTGATAACCGTTGTCAACGCCCACTAATTTTCCGCCTCCTGTCACTTCAAAATGGATTAGGTCATTGGCATTTGGCAAAAGATTTCCATCTTTGTCCTGTATCGAAACGGTCACGTAAACCAAATCATAAGTGTCATTTTTGACGGTGGTTTTGTTGGCTTTCAAATCGATTTTAGAAGCTGTTCCCGCAGTATAAATTTCTTTTTCCAAAACTACTTTTCCGTCTTTTCTGGATATAGCTTTTAGCGTTCCCGGTTCGAATTTTACACGCCAAAAAATATGCAAATCATCGTTTTGTTTGGATTTTTTGCCTAATGATTTTCCGTTCAGGAATAATTCCACTTCATCGGCATTGTTGTAGTACGCCCAAACGTCGACTTCCTGATCTTTTTGCCAGTTCCAATGCGGAAAAATGTGCAGTACGGGTTTCTTTGTCCATTCGCTTTGATACATATAATAGACATCTTTTGGAAGTCCCGCCAAATCGATGATTCCGAAATACGAACTGCGCGCCGGAAATGGATATGGGTCGGGTTCGCCTATATAATCAAAGCCGGTCCACACAAAAGTACCAGCAATGTAATCAGAGTTTTTTATGGCTTTCCAGCTTTCTTCGTGGGTCGAACCCCAAAATGATTTTACATTATCATAAGCCGAAACCGTCCAGTCTGCATTGCCATCAAATTTCTCTCCGTATTTAACGGGCCAAGCTTTAACCACGTCTGAAGGCTGGTCATAATGTCCACGGGTTTCGAGAGCCGAAACAGTCTCGGAAGCAATTATTTTTTGTCCCTTGAAACGGGCTGGAAATGTTGTGTAATCTTCGTGTTTGTAATTGAAGCCTAACAAATCCAAAGCACCTGACTGATAAATGAAATTCTTCTCCGGAACATTTTCAGTCAAGGCAGAAGTTACGGGACGAGTGGTATCGAAATTTTTTACGATTTGCGCCAATTCTTTGGTAATCGCAATTCCGGTACTGTCAAATTGTTCACGGATTTCATTTCCAATGCTCCACATCATCACCGAAGGATGGTTGCGGTCTCTTTTAATGAAATCTTCCAAATCCTGTTTGTGCCACGCATCCCATTCTTTGTGAGCATCATTTTTTACTTTTGCTTTTTTCCAAACATCAAATGCTTCGTCCTGAACAATGAAACCCATTTCATCACACAATTGCATCATTTCCAATGAATGCGGATTATGTGACATTCTGATGGCATTCGCGCCCATTTCTTTTAGCAAAGTCAGTTTTCTGCGGACGGCGTGAATGTTTTCTACCGACCCCAAAGCACCGTTGTCGTGATGCAGGCAGACTCCGTATATTTTGGTTGGTTTTCCGTTTAAAGAAAATCCTTTTTCGGCATCAAAATTGAAATATCGGAAGCCAAGAGGCGTTTCGTAATTGTCCACCAATTTCGAATTTTCATAAATTTTGGTCAAGACTTTATACATATACGGACTTTCAGGACTCCATAATCTTGGCTGATTTATTGTTAAATCGTGAATCTTTTTCTCCGATGTTTTGGCTCCGATTTTTTCTATAGAAGTGGCATTTGCAACTTCAACGTTATTTGCATTTACAATCGAACTAACCAGCTTGATTTCTTTTGCGGAAGCGTTATCATTGTCGATACTTACTTCGAAATGAACAGTCGCTTTTTCTGCAGAAACTTCAGGCGTGGTTACATAAGTTCCCCATTTTGCAACGTGCAATTTTTCCGAAGCAACCAATCGCACATTTCTATAAATTCCGGAACCTGTGTACCATCTTGAATTGGGCTGTGCATCGTTATCGACTTTTACAGCGATGATATTTGCTTTGCCAAAATTCAAATATTGCGACAATTCATAAGCAAAGGAAATGTACCCACTAGGGCGCACTCCCAACGAATGTCCGTTGATGAATACTTCACTATTTTTGAAAACACCGTCAAATTCAACCGAAACGGTTTTGTTTTTCCAATTGGCAGGAACGGTAAATACTTTGCGATACCAGCCTATTCCAGCAGGCAAAAAACCCTGTGCCTGTTTGGTTTTACTGTCTTTATCGAAAGCTCCTTCAATGCTCCAATCGTGTGGCAGTTGCAAGGTTCTCCAATCGGCAGTACTGAAATTGGCGTTAATAGCCTGTGGATAATCACCTAATTTGAAATTCCAGTTTTTGTTGAAGTCTTCGACGATTCTTGCTTTCTTGGCTTGTGCGAAACAGGCCGTTGAAATCAATAATACCAATACAATTCCTATTCTTTTTATCATTGTAATTATTTTTAAACCATAATAAGTCATTTAAGTTTTAAAAGTTTTTGGCACGCAGATTTATGCAGATTTCTTTTTTACTATGACGTCTATTTTCTTTATTCTTTCCTCTATTCTCTTCTTATTGAAACTCAAAGGAATCCAACAACAATCCTTTCATATCGTCTGATTCCAACGTAATTTTATAGGTTCCCGCATTGATGTAACCGCCGGAAGTTGTATTCAGGACTTTCCATTTTTCGGATGCCGAAGGAAATTCAATCGTATCATTTCGCATCATAATTCCGTAAGCGTCTTCCATTTTAAACTTCACTTTGATTGGTGTTGCATTTCTGTTCATAAATTTGAAACGCATCAGGTAAATTCCCGCAACGCCCGGTTTTACCTCAAACTGAATGCTGTTGTTTGTTTTGGAAGTGAATTCAATATAATCGGCTTTTTTAAAATTTCCTTTTTCGATTCCGGTTCCGGTTGTTGTTGCTTTTTCAGCTTCGATAAGTACAACGGGTCTCGAATCATTTTTTTCTCCCATATCGTAAGTTGGAACGACCGCCATTGTATTATTTTCGAAACCTACTATCTCTCCTTTTTTAACTTTTTTATGGAAAACTGAGAACTCGACTTTGTTTGAATTTCTAGCCGTTCCCGTCATTTTTTTATAACCCGAAACAGAATCTTTTGACGTGTTAAACAGATATATTTCTGAATCTTCCTTGGCTACAAAAGAACCTGAAACTTTACCATTGGATGGAATTTGCAGATAATCGGCACCAAATAATTCCGATGGCAATTGGGTAAAAATAACTTCAGAATCTAAATATTGTTTCGAATTGATGTCCAACCAAGAACCGACTTTAGTTTGTGAATTCGCCACAACATATTGAATCTTTTTAGGCGAAGCCGAAGCTCCTTTAACCGTTTTGTCTTTGGTTGCAATCGCAATTGCCGAAATAATTGCCTGACCTGCTTTTACGTTCGGGAATGAAATATTGATTTTTCCGTTTTTGCTTTTTACAACAAATGTTTTCTTCAAAGCAACATCGTGACCAACCTCACTCCAAATATCCAAATCTTTCAGCACCACATTGTCATTGATAGCTACGTCAAACAAACGCCAGCCTTTGCAATCCATTCCGCCACCGGTTCCGTACCAAGGCTCAGTGAAATACAATTCAACCAAATATTCTCCATCGGGAGCAGGAAATTCGTAACGCAATTTGTCCATTCCGTATCTAAAACTTTGGAACAAATTCCAATCTTTGGTTCCTGCAATTGGGTCGAAAGTGCTGCGTTGACTCGCGTAAAAATCAGGCAATTGTTTGAAATTATCCGTCCACGACAAAGAACCCCAGGTGTTCTCTCCACTTTTATGAACATCTGCATTCCAAATATTTCCGTTAGCATCCTTGATTTCGCTTCCACCACTATTCACTCGGTAAATATAATTGTAACCTTTTTGAGGTTGCAACAAAGTTTCTTTTTGAGTTTCCAATGCACTGAAATTGGGCGCTTTTGGCAGACTGTTCAAAACGATATAATCTTTGGCAACCGCTTTTCCGTTTACATAACCCACGGCATACAAAACATTGTACTGAATATTAACGTTATTAAACTGAAAATGCTGTCCCAAGCCCGGATTTTTCAATTTGCCCAATGACGATTTATTGACATCATTGAACAACTCCACCTCATCACAATTGGAATACACATCAATACCGTTTTTTATCCCTGCAGATTCCCAACGGCTCGGCCAAGTGTGCGAAACGATATAGACCATCGGGTTGGTTTTGCTCGAAACATAATTAGCACGGTACATATAGTAGGCATCCAAAGGTTCTCCCCAAATACTGAAAAGCCCTTTGTAATTCACGGGGCCGACCTTGTCGATATCTCTGAATCCCTCGCCGTTTTGAACACGACCCGGATTTTCGTGTGAGGCAAAAATCCAATTGAATTGCCCTGCGATTTTATTTTTTACCGATTCGGCTTCGCGGACTTTTATTTCCATTAATTGTGAAAAACGGTTCTCACTCAAAGTTCCTTTTTGGTCAAATTCACCTTCAGTGTGGAGGTCGTGCGAACGCCAGGCACCGTATTCACCGTTTAATAATTGGGTGCTCATTTCAACATCGTAATTGAACGGATCGCCACCATAAGTTCCCGACCAGTTTTGAACGACATTCCAATCGGTTCCTTCACCGCCGTTACAGGTTGTGACGATACGTTGTGAAGCCGACATCGGATCCATTTCTCGGATGATTTGGGTGCATTCTTCCGCAAATTCCTTCGGAATGGTGCTTTCGTTTTGCAGTCCCCACAATACGACTGATGGATTATTTCGGCGTTCCTTAATCCATTCTCTCAATAAGGTTTTGAAATTCTCTTTGAATTCGGGTGTGTCGTACCAAATATGTGCCGAAAACTGACTCCAAAACAGGATTCCGTTTTCGTCTAATTCTTTTTGGTATTCCAAATTATGCGGTTGGTGCGCTTCACGAAAGGCATTAAAACCACCCGCTTTTATTTGTTCGATTCTCGAATGAATCTGCTCGTTTGAAAACGAATGGCTGTTCCCTATCAAGTGTTCGTATTCGCAGGTTCCGTTGATGAATAACGGTTCATCGTTGATGTAAAAACGGTTGTCTTTTCCGTCACGACTCACCGGCCAACTTACCCAACGAATTCCATAAGGAGTTTTTATTTCGTCTATTTTTTTTCCGTTTTCAGAAATTGTAGTGACCAATTGATACAAATAAGGATTTGAAGGTGACCATAATTTTGGATTTGCAATTTCGGGAAGTGTTTGCGCTATTATTTTTGTTTCGCCTGTAACGCTATTTAATTCCGTTTGAGAAGAAGTGACTTTCTTTCCTTCTTTGTCAAAAAGGGTATTTACTATCGTTAAATTTAGATTGGAATTTCCGTAGTTTTTGATTTCGGTAGTAACGTTCAAAATCGCTTTTTCTTTGGAAGTTGTTTTGTCATTCCAAACGTGAATCCCGAAAGGCTCAATTCGGACTTCATCAGTAACGACCAAAGTAACCGGTCTGAAAATCCCCATTGGCTGAGAGCCTTCTGAAAATCCCCACTCTCCGGAACATCCACCGCAAACCCAAGGCAAGTCGGCAATGAAAGATGGATGCGATGCTTTTACGATTACGTTATTTTCTTTTTCGAAAGAAACGGCTTTGGTAATATCAATTGTAAAAGTGGTTCTTCCGCCTTTGTGTTCGCCTACTTTTTTGCCATTTATCCAAACGGTGGCATAGGAACTTACACCTTCAAAAAACAGGAATAATTGTTTTCCCTGGTCTTTTTTATCTAAAACCAGACTTTTGTGGTACCAGGCGGTTCCGTGTAAATTACCGTGTTTGGTCCTTCGAAATCCATAATATTGGTCCCAGTTGTGAGGTACGTTTACTTTTTGCCATTGCGAATCTACTTTTGGGTTTTGTACAAAAGCTTCTTCCCTTTCCGAAAGATTATCCAAAACAATGGTTTCCCAAGAGGAGTTCAGCGAAACTTCTTTCCGAAACTTCGCCGATTCCTTGTTGCTTTGGCTCCATACCAAGCAAAAACTTGAAAAAAAACAATAAATAAAAAAAACTCTCTTCATATTTTTAAACCTTTTTAAACCATATAAGTTATTGAAGGTCATTTAAGTTTATTATTCCAAAGACCTAACAAGTTTTGAAAACCTGTTAGGTATGGTGTTCTTTGCGTGAGGGATAGAGGCGGTATCCTTTTATGAAGCGATAGCGGAATAAAAGATAAAGCCGAAAGCCCGACCCGGAGTTTTTCACGGTGGGTCACGCCCAAATTCTTAATAAAACAACCAGTCTATCGCTCCTTTTTCACCTGCGTCGATATAACCAACATCACGTGGCGTAACGGTTTGATTGGCGTCTATGAATCCTAAAATCAATACCCGGCCTTTGCCCAAATCGAGTTTATTTTCGCCCGGCTGGAAGGTGTAGGTGTGAATGTTTATTCTTGGCAATTCTTTTAAATTCATTGCACTTGCCAGAATTACCTCGGCCTGACCGTGTGCATTTCCTGCTGCGTCTGTCTCTAAACTTGGCGGAAATAAAAATCTTTTCTGATCACTGTTGAAATAACCTACCACCAGTTTTACAGCTTTGGTATTTTTGAATTTCAGGTGTGTTCCGTTTTCATTTTGTGCCGTTTCCTCGAAAGCGATTCCTTTCAGGTTTTGCAGTTCAGGAGCTATTTTTGTCAGTTCCGAAATTGGCGTTCCGTACACTTTTGTTCCGTTTTTGACTGCGTAAGTTCCTTTGGTTTCGCTTAACAAAGTTACCTCAGCAGGCAGCCACGGCTTACCTTCTTTGGTTGCGATTTTACCATCTTTGGATGATTTCAGCAATTCTAAATTACGTTTGAAATTGGCTAATTCGCGTTCGTAATGCGGTAATAACTCTGCCCAGGTTTTGTTATTTCCGTCGTCTCCTCCAATCGGGATTCGGCGTTGTGCGGTCTGCATGCTGTTGGCGTACAGATAACTGTCTTTTGTTAAACTGACCAATAATTCGTAATGCTTTATACTTTCTTCGAGATGCGGAAGCGCTTTGTCTAAATCGGAAATATCGTTGGAATAACTGTATCGTAAAACCAACATCGCGGCTTTTACTTTCTCCGAAAAGAAATCAGCGAAGGCTTTGTAAGCGTGCATATCGTTTTTAAGACGCAAAAATTCTTCTTTGTCTTTCGTAACTTTTGGTTCTGCTTTATCGATGGCCTCAACAGCTAATTTTCCGTGTTGGGTAATTTCAGCAATGATTTGTGTTGGCGTTTCTCCAACGTGAGGTTCTTTGTTCCACTCTTTCTTGGCATATTCCAAAAGCAATTCGCCGACAGGTCCGCAAGATTCGTGGAATCCCGGATATACTCTCCATTTAGCCGGGTTTACCAACTGGCTTTCGAACATTCCCAACAGTAAAGTCTGGCGGTTTCCTTCTGTGATTCCGAAACGTCTCAATGTTTTTGGAGCAATTTCTCCAGATTCATCATATGCTTTTTGGATATTATTTGCTGCTTCTAAATCGGTTCCAAATTTTGCTGCCAAATCATTATCCCAAAATTTAATTTCTTCGTTTCTGTCTCTCTTACTATCCCAGGCATATCTTGCCCAAGCTTTATACCAAATCCAGTCACGATCCATTTCTAATAATCGTTCGCCTGTTTTGGTTTTGTCTGCCGTGTAAGGCCAGTCCCAATAGGATGCCTGTGGGTAAAGGTGCAGTGCATTTGCCCCGTGAGCTGTATGCATTGCCTTAACCGTTTTCTGGATAAAATCAGGCGATCCGTAACGGAAAGGTTCCAGATTAGCCAGAATATGTACGTTTTCTATATGGACAGATTTTAGAGAACTTAGTTTTTTATGAATTTCTCCCCAAGGTCCTCCTGGTGTATAAGTCGTCAATGATTCCCCATTATATTTGTGCATCGTGTATAAATTTTTATACAACGGAAGTGCTTTTTCCATAACCAAAGGCGCATCAGTATCGTGAGCACGAACAATAATTGGCGGTTCTTCGGTCTTTCCTAACGCTTTCATACCGTCCTGAACGCCCGGAATAATGGTTTTATTGAACCATTCCACATCATCATCGATTGTATTGATAGCTTCTCCCAAACAAACCAAAAGTCCCACATTAGGATATTTTTCGATAAATGCTGTGATTGATTTTTTAGTATAATCAGCGATTTCGGGAGTTATTGGACGTGAACGATCCTGTGTTTTAATGTTGTAATGCTCTGCAAATGGTTTGGAAACAATGATGTTGTAGAACATCTGAATTACCCAGATTCCTCTCTTGTTAGCTTCTACGGTAAGGTAGTTATAAATTTCTTCGTTCTTTTTGAAATCTTCTTCGCTTACTTCGAGTGCAAACGGATAATCTTTTAGTTTAACCAAAGAAGCAAATGGATGTCCATTCCATAAATACAGGGAATTCATTCGGTTTTCGACCATCATATCCAGATACTTTGTCCATAACTTTTTGTCATAAAACCAAGGAAAAGTTGCCGGTGTATAAGGATATTCGTAAACATCACGACCCGGAAGATAAAACGGTTTCTGGACTCCGATACATGCGCCTCTCAAGACCATTTCAGGGCTGTCTTCGATATTGATTTCTGACGGAATTTCGCCTGAAGTTTTGATTCGGTCAGCCAATTCCATTGCGCCGTATAAAGCTCCGGTAGCATCAGTCCCTTCTATGTAAATAATATTTTTTTGAGTGCGGATTTGAAAGCCCTCTTTCTTTGTTAATTTCGAATCATCGATTTTGGCGTTTTTGGCATTTTGTTTCCAAAAATCAGTTCCTTTTTCGCCAATAACGATTATTTTGTCTTTTGATTTTTTTAGTTTGTCTGAAGAAGTGACTTTTAGCCCTTTTGCTGATAAGGTTTCTGCTAGTTTTTCTGCTCCATATTTTGCTCTTGGGGCATTGGCATCACGAACAATGTTGATGTTTTGCGCTGTTGCGAAAGTGGTACATAATCCTAAAAAAAGTAAGCTTAGATATCTCATTGTATTTTTATTTTTTGACCACAAATTGCACAAATTAGCACAAATTATAATCGTGATATTTTGCCACAGATTACACGGATTTAACGGATTTTCACAGATGGATAGAAAAATTCTAATTCGTGAAAATTTGTGGAATTTGTGTTTCTTTTTAATTCTGAAAAATTTTCTTCAAATACGCTACATTGGCTCCGTAATTGGCTTTTACGTTATGCACTTGCGTTACGTCACGAGAGCGCTCTACAATCAGCCATCCACTCCATTTCATTTCGTCCAGCGTTTGTTTGATTTTTGGCATATCGACATTTTTATCGTTTTCCAGCCAAACATTATCTGTTACGGATGCGTGAATCTGTGCCAGATGTTTTTTGCCTAAAATCTTTAATTCGGTTGCAATGTCTCTTCCGTTGTCTACGGCATTGGCAAAATTGAAAGAGCTTTTGATGTGTTTACAGCCAATTTCTTCCAATAACTTTTTTTCGTCAGTAGCGTTTAATGAGGTTTCAATAGCGATTACGCCTCCTATTTTACCGACTTGCTTTCCGGCCCATTTTAATCTTTCGATAATAATTGGACGCAGTTCCGGATTTTTAGTCAAATCACTTTCTGTTCCCAAAGGCAGATAAGCGACTTTTACCTTCATATTTTTCATTGTTGCCACACAATCGTTTATCATCAAATTGATGGAATCTCTTTTGGCAAAGGACTGAGCGTAAAAACCGGACATCGCAATGGAACTGATTCCGACTCCTGTTTCTTTGGATTTATCCAGAAACTTTTGCCTTTCAATCGGGTCGCCTAATTTGCTGTCGAAGGTTGGTCTTTTTCCCAAACCGCCCATATCAAGTTCGATTCCGTCTGCTTTTATTTCGCTTGCCAGACCAAAAGCACCAAGTTTTTGTCTTTTTAAAATCATCCAGTCGCAAACGGCTACTTTGTATTTTTGCTTTTTATTGGATTGAGCAAAAACTGCACTATTGAATGTTCCTGATAGAACAACCAATGCAACAATCAAGCTTTTTTGAAAATTTGACATCCTATTTTTATTTTTTACCATTAAGATATTAAGAAAATTAAGTGTTTTACTTAATGAACCTTAATATCTTAGTGGTTAATTTTAAATTTTATTCCTCTTCTGCTTTAACGGCTTTCACTTCCTTGCCTTCATCGCCAGGCCAGATTCCGTTTTTGATTGGAATAGCAACCAGTTTGTTTGGATCAATTTTTACGTATTTCAGTTTTTGTCTTCTCCAGGTGTACACGATATGCACCATTCCGTCTGAACTTTGAATAATCGATGGATAGGAATACTGGCTGATTTTTGAGTCTTCCAAAACTAAAACCGCATTCCAGTTGATTCCGTCGTCAGAAATCGAAAGGTTCAATGGCGTTCTTGGCCCTTTAGATTCAGTTCCCGGAGGAAGAACGTGGTTGTAGACTAATAAATGTTTTCCATTTTTAAGGGTTACTGCATCGGTACCTGAATTATTATTTGGCAATCCGATTAATTCTAAAGGCGTCCAGGTTTTTCCGTTGTCTTTTGAGAATGTGCTGAAAATAGCTCTGTTCTTGGTTCTTCCGATTGCCTGAATGCTTCCGTCTTTATGAAACAGAATACTTGGCTGAATAGCATTGATTTTTTGTTTACCTCTTGAAATGGTATCGCCCATCACCCAGGTTTTCCCAAAGTCCGGAGTTGATTCCATACGCAGATGCCAGCCATTTCCTTCGGTACTTGAAGGAAGCAGTAATGTTCCGTTGCTCAACAAAACCGGTTTGTTTTTGATTGGTCCCAGAAAATCTTTACTTGGCATATCAATCTTATCAGACCAGGTTTTTCCGCCATCAGAAGAAGTTCTGTAAACACCCCACCATTCAGATGGTTTTGGTCCTATTTTATAAAACAGCATCAAATCGCCATTTGGAATTTGGTACAAAACTGGATTCCATGTTGGAAATCTTGTTCCGTCAGGCATCACGCCATCCGCTACTTTAACTGCTTCTCCCCATTTGTCAGTACCTTTTGGTTTGATGGCTACATAAATACAAACATCAGGATGTCTTTCGTGCGAGCCTCCAAACCAAGCTGACACTAAATCTCCGTTCGCTGCTTCCGCAATAGTTACAGCGTGGCAGGAAGGATAAGGCGCTTTTTCGAAGATAAATTCATCTACCAAAATCCCTTCTTTCCAGGTCTTTTTTTCTAAAGCCGATTTACAGCTTCCCAAAAGCAATAATCCAAAAAAAGCAATTGTTATGTATTTCAATTTCATTATGTATTCTTTAAAATAGTATTAGATTTATTTTCAGCATTTTACACAAATATCAGGCTGCAAAATTTATTAAGTGTAAAAATAACACTAAATAAATGATTTTGCAACCTGTACAGTCCTGAATTAAGGAAAATGTGTTTTTATTTAACATTCAAAACATAAGAACCCGATTCTAAAGTCAGGACTATGTTACTGTTTTCTGTTTTATAAGAAGCGGAAGATTTCTCCAGTTTCTGATTGTTTACCGTTACCGATGAAGCATTCGCTGTTGGGAGATACACTACTGCCGATGAATTGGCCGGAATGGTAATTTTCCACTGCAGGCTATTTTTGTTTTTCTTCCAGTCACTTTTAATTAATCCATAAATCGATTCGTAAGATGCGTTTACAAAAGTCAGTCCGGCGTTGAAATCAGGCTTCATAATGATTTGTTTGAATCCCGGCATCTCAGGATTGCTTTTGATTCCTGCCATATTTTCGTAATACCAGATCATTAAATCGCCCAAAAGCATCACGTGGTTTTGAGAGTTCATTGATGGGTCGGCAGTGTTACCGTTCCATAATTCCCAAATAGTGGTGGCTCCGTTTTCAACCATAAATCCCCAGCTTGGGTAGGTTTTGTTGGAAGCTAATTTGAAAGACAAATCACCTCTTCCAAAATTCGTCAGCGTTCGCATCAAAAATTGCGTTCCAATGACACCTGTACTGATATGCCCTTGTTTGGTCACCTCAACTTCGTGCGCCATAGTCTGAAATACTTTCTCTTTTAAATTTTCAGAAACCATCCCGAAAGCCAAAGGCAGAACATTTGCAGTTACGGTATTATTAGCGTAGTAATTTTTTTCGGTATTTAAAAATTTTGCATTAAAAGCTTTTTTGATTCTTGTTGCCAAATCATCATAATACGTAATATCTGCGGAATCGGCATTTGAGATTTTAGCGAACTTTTTCATTGTGTTCAAAAGCTGATAATAGAAAGCACTTGACAACAATTGTCCGTCCGTCATACGAGCAGGATCTTTCGAACGGATCAATTCCAATGATTCCGGCGGAACACACCAATCACCGTATTTATCCTTGTCCATTAAATCATTTTGCAGATAATTTTCTTCCATATACAGCATCCATTTTTTCATAGATGGGTATTGCTTTTTAATCACTTCTGCATCCGCAAATTGCTGGTATAGCATATCAGCAACCGTGATATAGGTTCCCGGCCAGGTCACATTATCACCATAATAACGCCAAAATGCCGGCGCCACATCTGGCAATCCTCCGTCTTGTGTTTGCGAATATTTGATATCATCGAGCCATTTGGCATACAACGTCTGATTGTTGAATAAAAAACTTTCGCCATAAGCACCTGTCGTACGATCTCCCAGCCAAGGCTGACGCTCGTTTCGCTGTGGACAGTCGATTGGCATTCCTTTGTAATTCCCGCTGATTCCCCACTGTGCATTTTTGAAAATCTGGTTCATCGTCGCATCCGAAGATTCGAAAGTTCCTGTGGTTTTGATATCATCATAAACCACTTTTCCAACGAAATTATCTAAAGTTGGTTTGCTCGGAAAACCTGAAATCTCCACAAATCGAAATCCGTGGAATATAAAACGTGGTTCCCAGATTTCTTCACCTTCACCTTTCAACGTATAAACATCGGTAGTTTTCGCATCACGCAAATTGGCAATGTACAACGAACCATCAGCCTGTAATGACTCGGCAAATTTCATTGTAACCTGATCGCCAGATTTTCCTTTGACTTTCAATTGTAGCCAACCCACCATATTCTGACCCATATCTAAAATATAAGTTCCTTTGGCAGTCGCTTTGATCGAAATTGGTTTTACTTCGCCTTTTATTTTCATATTAGGCGTCATCTGCGCTTCATAAAAACCGCCCGGCTCCTGAACATATCTCGCATTTACCCAGTTTTTATCGTCAAAATTGGTCGTTGCCCAGCCTTTCATTTCCTTTCGGGCATCGTATTCTTCTCCGTCGTATTCGTTGTTCGACAAAATTGGTCCGTCGGTGGTTAACTTCCAGGTGTCGTCTGTTCGGATGATGTCTTTGGTTCCGTCGGTATATTCTACAAACAACTGCAAAGCCATTTTCGGGAAACCAAAAGATTTGATTTTATATGGCTTGTAGTCCTGGCGCATTGCAAAAAAACGTCCGTTTCCTAAAATCGTTCCGAGCATATTTTTGCCTTCTTTCAACTGCGAAGTCACATCAAAAACATTGTATTTTACGTTTTTGGTATAATCCGTCGGAACGGGTGCCAAAACCTGATCGCCAATTTTATTTCCGTTAATGTAGAGCTCGTACAAACCCATTCCCATAAGGTACACTTTGGCACTTTTGACTTGTTTTTTAACGTCAATTTCTTTTCGTAGATAACGTGCCGACAATCTCGAATATTGGGAAACGCTATCGTCTTTCGACAATTTTTCATATCCAATCCAGCGTGTCGATTTCCAGTCGGCATAAGTTAGAATTCCGATACTGAAATGGGCGTTTTCTGTAGATTTTATTTCGCCTTTATTCGTAAAAACGATTACTTTCCAAAATGCATTATCTCTGTCTTTTAGCTTTTTTCCGTTGTAAATAATATTGACAGATTCATAGCTTGTTACTTTTCCGCTATCCCATAAATCGGCTTTATTTGCATTCAGATTTTCCAAAGTCGAAGCAACCATAATTTGATACGCCGTTTGTTTAACATCATTCACATCCGATTGTATCTGCCAGCTCAAACGTGGCTGAACCACATCGATTCCTTCCGGATTGTTCAGCATTTCGCATTGCAGATTCGTGACACTGATTTTATTTTGGGCTTGCGCCAAAGAAAAACAGAGTGATGCAATGAGGATGAAGGTATGTAGAAATGTTTTTTTCATAATTTTAATTTTGCCACAGATTTAAAAGATTTTCACAAATTTTAAATTCTGCTTTTATTGAATCTAATTAATTTAAATTATTTGCTTTAATCCAATTTTCTAAATTTTGATAATATTCAAATAATACAGAGTGATAATCATCCTCATATAATTCTCGGTTTTCGACTTTAATTTTTTTCCAATGAGAAATCATTTGCTCATTTGCTTCATATAAAATTGAGTCAATGCTTTTAAGTTCTTTTAATTCTTTTGAATAATCAAAATCATCATTTGGATCAGCCAAAATTGCTATCTGTTTCCCAATAAAAAAATCTACCGCATTAGGATTTATATTGTTATTTATTTTGTAGTTAAGCTTTAATAATTCAAGATCAGATTTATTAAATTTATATTCATAATAATCTAAAATAAACTTTTCCCTTTCAAATCCTAAATCCAAATAAATTGGCAACATTTTAATATGGTCAAGGCAATTTCCAAAATGGTCTAATAAGTTCGATGAAAAAAAAGATAACAGAATTCTATTTTGTAAAATAGTATTATTTAAACCACCACTTATATAACAATCCTTTAGTCTTAAATATACGTGAAGCATTTCGTGAGTAAATGAACTTTTACACAAATTATTTTTATCTATATAAAAAATAATATTTTTATTCTGTGAAAAGCAACCATATTCATTTGTTAAGGAGTTTTCAAAAGTTACATTAAAGTTCTTTTGAATTTCATCCCATAAATTCTGATTTCGGTAGTCTAAAAGTTCTTTCATTTTATACGATTTTTTATTATCAAGACATAGATAATTCTATTCCGCCACTAATTTCTCTAATTTTTCCGAAACTGCAATTTCCTTCCCATTCTTAAAAATCCTAAACCCTTTTCCTTTACCGTATTTCTCTCCGGTTTTATCCCAAAGAATCGTAATGATATTCCCGTGATACAACACATTATCCAAACAAAACCAATCCCATTTTTCTTGTGGAATCAACGGATTTACTTCAATTTTTTCATCCGCTCTTGGGCGTAAACCAACTAATCCTGTAATCATCAAATCATTAAAAGTCGAATGGTTGTAATAACGGCTTCTTTCCCTGTCGCCCATTAGCCAATAGCCCGTGATTTCGTCCAGATATTCCCCTAAATACGGTTTTCCACGGTAATATTGTGACTGTACATACAATTCCATCTGTTTGAAATAATCGGTTTTGGCAACAAAATTCTGATTGTAATCATTCAATACATTTGCCAAAGCCGTCAACGTCTGTGAAGTGGCAAAAGGCCAGATTGCACCGTCCCATTCGCAGGTTCCGGTTCCGTGAGTCCTGAAACGCGGACTTCTGCGCTCGGCAGTCGTCAATCCAAACGGTGCCGAAAATCCTTTTTCATCCTTAATCTGCTCCCAGGCTTTTTCAAAACCTTTGTTTTTTTGTGGCAGGTTAAAATACCACGGAATAAATCCAATCGCTTCTCTCACCTGCGCCAGCGTATCTTTTTCTGTAAAAGTTTCAAAAAATTCACTTTTCGGATTCCATAATTTGGTTTCTACCAATTGTTGCAAAACATCGGCTTTGTCTTTGAATTTTGCTTCCGCTTCCTTATCGCCTTTCATCCCGGCCATTTTTGAAATCGCCATCGCATTGCCATACATATAACTGTTAATCGTCGGGCGTGCATTCTGAACTTTACGTCCGCCACTCAGCGATTCTTCCATTCCGTCCTTTACATCGTGTTGCCAAAACAAACCATCCTTGCGCTGACGGTCTTTTTCCCAAACCGCATAATCCGTAACCATATCCGGGTACATATCCAGTAAGAATTTGGCATCCTTATTCACCAAATACCGATTGTACAAAGCATCGGCAGTCCAGCTGCTGAATTTATACAACTTATTCATTGGTTTTCCATCATTGCCACGGTACCAGATTTTCACATCCTGCTCAATGTATTTTGGATCGTGAACCCAGCGAAATTCATTGATATGATGCCCAACAGCACAAGCAATCAAATTATATTTATCGGCATACGAACGATCTACCAAAAACTCTGTAATTCCGAAACCAAGTGGTGTTTTCTTAATGTGCTTGCGCGCGCTCCACCATCTAAAATAATAGATTTCCTCAAAATTCTGCTGAGGACATTCAAACAACGGAATATTCTTTTCCATCCACGCCCACGCACTGTCATTCGGAATCGCAAATTTCAGATTCTCATCTTCCATCGTGTTGAAATAATCCACATAATGCTTAAAGTCCTTTTGCTTTAAAACCACTGCTTTCCCTTTCTGCGAATGTCCCGCACCCGATTTACAACTGCTTAATGAAGCAATCAAAATTGTAAAAGCGATTATTTTATATTTAAAATGATATAACATATTCAAAATGATTATTTTATTTATTTGGGCGTGCCCCTCCGTGAAAAACTCCGGGTCGTGCTGTACGTTCCCGCTTTTTTTTGTTCGGCTGAAAAAGCCTCTCAAAAAAAGAGCTCCACTGCCATCACTCACGCGGAAGACGTTCTCGGTTTTCCACTTCTTTTTTGTCATCCTGACGAAGGAAGGATCTCCGCAAGTAACTCTACAATCTAAATCTTCAATCTTTGTCGATCTTGCAACGGAGATTCCTCGTTCCTCGGAATGACAAACTAAACTTATTATTCATACTATTAATGTTTTGAAACCTCTTTTCTCACAGTTTTGTCATTTCGACGTAAGGAGAAATCACATCCGATATTCCTCAACAATAAGTCCTCAACTTGTGTGATTTCTCCTCCGTCGAAATGACAAACAAGACTTGCTATTTATATTTAATTTGCAGAAAAACTATAAGTCTCCCCAGCTTTCATCTCCACATCATACACATTGTACTTCGGTAACTGCACTTTAGGCAGTTTCGCTTCTTTAGAAATAATCGGCTTTTTCACCTCAACATCATAAAACAGCGGATTCGGGTTTTTGCCTTTTGCTTTTTTAAGCGTAATTCCTTTGTCAGCTTTCAAAGTGTTTTCCAGTTTCAATCGGCAGTTTCCTCCTAGTTTGGAATATATTTTCAAAGTCGAAACTTTATTGTTTTTCCAGGTCATATCAATTACAAATCCGCCTCGGGTTACCAAACCTTTTATGCTTCCATCTTTCCAGACTGTTGGCAAAGCAGGCAGTAAATGAATCGCATCTTCCTGGCTTTGCATCAGCATTTCGGCAATTCCAGCAGTGCATCCGAAGTTACCGTCAATTTGGAACGGTTGGTGTGCATCGAGCATATTTGGATACGTTCCGCCACCTTTTCTTTGGTCTGCGGTTACCAAATGCAATTGATCCTGAATAAGTTTGTAGGCGTGATTGCCGTCTAATAATCGTGCCCATAAATTCACTTTCCAGCCCATTGACCAGCCTGTGGATTCATCTGTTCTGTAAATTAAAGATTGTTTTGCTCCTTCAAATAATTCAGGTGTCTTAATTGGCGAAATCTGATTACTCGGAAACAAGCCATACAAATGTGAAACGTGTCTGTGATTGTCTTTTGGATTGTCCCAATCGTCCTGCCATTCCTGCAACTGACTGTGTTTTCCGACTTTCATCGGAGCCATTTTATTTAATGCATCCTGAATTCTTTTCGTAAAATCAGCATCAGGTGAAACCAGTTTCGAAGCTTCGATTACGTGTGTAAACAAATCAAAAACCAATTGATTGTCCATCGTCGTTCCTGATGCAATAGTAGATTTTCCTGTTCCGCCTGCGTGTGTATTTTCAGGAGAACTTGACGGTACTACTACCAAATAACCCGTATTTGGATCGGTTATCATAAAATCCAAAAAGAAATCGGACGCCCCTTTCATAATCGGATAAATCTCTGCTAAATATTTTTTATCGCCTGTGTACAAATATCTTTCCCATAAATCCTGACAAACCCAAGCACCACCAGTCATCCACATTCCAGATGCAGCCGAATCAACCGGAGCCGTTACACGCCAAATATCGGTGTTGTGATGCAGAACCCAACCGCTGGCGTTGTACATCATTTTTGCTGTTTCTGCTCCTGAAACGCTCAACTCTTTTGCCATCTGGATAAAAGGCTCGTGCATTTCCGAAAGATTGGTTACTTCTGCAGGCCAGTAATTCATTTCGGCATTAATGTTCGTCGTGTATTTACTGTCCCAGGGCGGTGTTACCATATCGTTCCAAATCCCCTGAAGGTTTGCTGGCTGTCCGCCTGGCTGTGAACTTGAAATCAGTAAACAACGTCCAAACTGAAAATACAAACTTGCCAATTGCGGGTCAAATTCTTTCTTGAAATCCCTGATTCTTTCGTTGGTTGGTTTCTTGGCATTTTCATTAGTTCCTAAATCCAATGAAACTCTGTTGAAGAATTTTTGATAATAGGCAACGTGTGCTTTTTTGATATCGTCAAAACTTTTTGGCAATGCCTGTTCCAAATACGATTTGCTTTTTGCAATTTCATCACCCGTGATATCCTGATAGTTTTTGAAATTAGTCGCTATCGAAATGTAAAGCGTCACTTCATCGGCTTGGTTGATACTTAGGATTCCGTTGCTTGCCGAAACTTCTCCGCCTTTATTTTTAGCTTCCAGTCTGCCCTGAAATTTTACTTTCCCTTTTACATTTTCAAAATTGGTTCCTGTTCCCGAAAGGATAATTTGGTTTCCTTCAGTTGACGGAACGGTTTTGTCAATCGGGCTGTTCATAAAAACATTACAGGTAATTTGTCCCGGTTTGCTTGCCGACAATTTTACCGCAATCACCTGATCTGAAAATGCGGTGATGATTTCGCGGGTAAATTCTACGCCGTTTACTGTGTATTTTACTTGTGCAGTAGCATCCCCAATATTCAAATCTCTATAATAATTCGAATATTTTTGATGTCCAGGAAACGAAATATAAACGCTTCCGAAAGTCTGGTAAGGCATCCCGTCATTGGTCTGCGACATAATATCCTGCGTCGCCAAATCCTGTGCCTCATCAAATTTCCCGTCAAAAATAAGTTGCCTTACTTTTGGTAAAGCATCAATTGACTTATTGTGTGCATTGCTGTTTGGTGAACCTGCCCAAATGGTTTCTTCATTCAATTGCAAACGCTCCACAGCGGGATCACCAAAAACCATTGCGCCCAAACGCCCATTACCCAAAGGCAAGGCTTCGTTCCAAATGGATGCAGGTTTATCATACCAAAGTTTTAGTTCGCTGTTTTGCGCTGTTGCAAAGGAAAAAATCCCAAAACAAATAGCAGTAATTTTACTTCTTAACTTCATATTTTTCATTTTATATTTTAGCCACTGATTCACAGATTTTAATTCACATAATCTGTGAATTCTATCTAACTCTTTTTTTAAATCACTGATAAATAATTAGTTTCTATTTTGTATTTTTTTATCATTTTATTTATTTGTAAAATCTTTTTAGTCTTCATTTCTTGAATATATTCTTCTGTATTAACAGGACTATAATGCGTTCTTTTCACAATCATATTCCACATTATGATGGCAATTTTTCGAGCTGTTGCCGTGATTGCAGCCCCTCTTCCTTTTTTGTATGCAACTCTTTTAAAAAACAACATCAAATACCCCTCTTTTTTCCTGTCAATTGAATTGGCTGCATTTCTTAAGGTCAATGCAAATTTATTTTTGCCTTTAGGAGTTTTACTGCTCAATATTTTCCCTCCGCTAATTTTATTATTAGGAGCTAATCGAAGCCAGCTTACAAATTGTTTTGCTGTTTGAAATTTGTAAATATCAGTTCCTACTTCTGCCAAAAAACTTGCAACTGTTCCTTCGCTAATGCATTCGATAGCAAATAAATCTACACCAAATAATTTGCAGCAATGAGATTGAACATCCAGTTGTATTTCTTTTTTTCGACTTCTGTTCTTTTTTACCATTTCGATATTCTCAGGTAAGACAATTTCTTGTGTCTGCTGTTGTAAAACTTCATTTATCTTTAGGCTGTTTTTCTTTATTTTTTCTTGTATAAAAAGATAAATATCAAAACAATCCGATAATTCATGTAATAATTCAGGATTGATTTTTCCTTGTAAAGCATCCGCTATTTCCTCCTTGCTTTTCTTTACTGGTTTGTCGCAATTCTCAGCCAATTTTTCACCAGATGTTTCTCCAGACAAAATAGATTTGATGATTCGAATGCCTGAAACTCCTACAATATCGCTTATAGCAACATCTAATCGAAAATTCATTAAACGTAATGCTTTTTGCATTTTGTTTACATATTTGACACTTTCTTCCACCAAACTTTCGCCATGTCGATGTAACGTTCGAATTTGCAAAGTACTTTCGCAAGGAAGGAAAGATCCTCTCAATAATCCTAATGAATGCAATTTCTGTATCCATTGAGCATCTTTTACATCGGTTTTTGCTTTCAAGTTTTTTGTTTGGGTTCCTTGAACCAAAATAACTTCAAATCCTTCACTTTGTAATAACATGAATAAAGATTGCCAATAACTCCCAGTGGATTCCATGGCAATGGTTTTGATTTGATTCGTTTTAAGAAAAACAACTAATTCAGTTAGTCCCGATTGATAAACATTGAACTCTTTAATTTGATTGTCTTCTTGTCCAACTGCAACAAAATGAGATCGGGAACCAACATCAATTCCTGCCGCATTTGTATTTAAAACTTGCATTTTTTTAAAATTTTCCATAAATCTGTTTTTTAAAAATGCGAGGAAATGTAATATCTTTGCTAAAATTATTCTATACGAGATAACAAAATGTTTCATCATTAATTGTCTCAAAGGGCCTCCTACCAGAGGCCTTTTTACATTTCTACCAAAATCTGTGAGGGGATAGATTCACCATTTTACAAATAGGCTTCACACGCTTACACAAGTTAGCAACTCTTTGTCAAAGTCACACCACTTTCTTGAAATCTGTGGCTAAACATTTACTTCTTAACCTCGTAAACCTTCAGATTTTTTTCCCCGAACATTTCATATAATTTGTTAATGTCTTTCAATGCGTTTTTCGGCAGATTTTCGGCTTTATTGCCAAAAACATATAATTTATCGTAAGGTTCAATCACGCAGGTTGATTCGTCGATTTCGCCTTTTTCATTTTGTAATTTCTTTAAATCCAGACCTAAATATTTTGCCATAAAGGGATACAACGCCATACGTTTTGAAACCCCAAAATCGTGTCCTTCATTGGCAAAATGGGCATTTTCAACCAAATCTTTCTTGCCGTAAAAATCATAAGTTCTTTGAATAAAAGGGAATTCCAATTCGGGAACGGCCAGTGTCCAGTCTTTTCCGTCGGAAACAATCAATTGTGGTTTTGGTGCCATCATTGCCGAGATTTCAGCATTATTGGTTCCGTTACCGCAAAGGTGAATTCCCCGACCGCTTTCGCAGGGACATCCTCCAGAAAAATGTGACGAAACCATCACCACGGGTGCCGAAACTTTAATTCGGTCATCCAAAGCCGCCAAAAACATCGTATGCGAGCCTCCGCCAGAACCACCGGTAACGCCAACACGGGTCATATCGACGTTTTTCTGAGTCGATAAATAATCCAATAAACGTATTCCGCTCAAAACCTGAACGGTCGATGCAATGCTGTTTCGGTGTATTTCTTCGGGAAATTGAAGCAACGATTCGCCCCAGGCAAATAAATCATAACTCACTACGATTGCTCCCATTTTGGCCATTATGGCACAACGGTACTGCTCGTCTTTTCTATATCTTCCGTCACCAAAATGTCCATCGGGCGTTAAGATAACTGCCACTTTTTTGTTTAGTGGATACGGTTTATAGATCGATCCTGTAGTATAAACGCCCGGAAGAATTTCAAGTGCGATGTTCTCAATACTGTAATCTTTGTAAATTCTTTTTGGAGTTAAAATTGGTTTTGATTTCGGCATTGGCGGAGCCTTGTCCAAACCAAATGACGTAATCATACAGGCTTTTATTTCTTTTTTGCGCGCTTCCCATTCTGCTGCATTCGAGTACAAAGTCGTCAGATAGTTTAAACGCTCTCTGCCTTTATCGACCGAAACTTTATGGTTTTCATATTTACGGATGATGTAACTCCCATCCGGCTGTTTGAAGTACATCAACTCAAACGGAGCCAAAATATTCGTTAGTGAAATTGGCAAATTTCCCGGTTCAATTCTCCAATCGGCATAATCGAGTTCCTTTCCTTTTAGCAAACCGCGATCGTCATTGATGGTAACCTTAAAAATGGTTGCAATTTTTTGAAGCGTTTCCGAAACCGGTCTCCTGAAATTGGTATCCGAAGTGCATTGCGCGTTTGCTAAAGTCAATGTAAAAATTGAGATTAGTAACGTAAAGGTTATGTTTTTTAAATTTTTCATTTTTATTTATTGTTAACTTCAAATCAGACCTAACAGGCTTTAAAAACCTGTTAGGTCTCCCGAAAACTATATTTTACATTCAATTGTATAAATTCCTGAACCTAATTCTAAAGTTGATTTTTTTGTTTTTTCATCAAAAACTGTACTAACCGATTTTTTATTCATTTTAATTTCTGAATCATTCGAAACCGGCAATTTTATGGTCGCCGATGTATTGGCAGGAATTTCTACTTTCAGGATTAATTTTCCGTCTTTCTTTTCCCAAGCCGAAGCAATTTTTCCATAAATCGATTGGTATTCCGCTTTCGCGAAAGTCATATCGCCTACCACTTCCGGCTGAATGAAGAAATGCTTGAATCCCGGATTGTTGGAATCAGGCACAATTCCGGCAAGGCTTTGGTAAAACCATTCTTCGATTTGTCCCATCATAAAGTGATTCCACGAATTTCCTTTTCGGGGATCCCATTGTTCGGTCAGAGTGGTCAAACCAAATTTTATCTGAAAACCATAACCCGGCGCATCATAATGGTTGTTCATTTTGTACATCGTTTCGTTTTCGCCATTTTGTGCCAAAGCTTGAAATAAATAACGGTTTCCCACATCGCCTGTCGTCAATCGGTCACCTTTGGCTTTGATATCGGCCAATAAATTCTGCATCACGGCCTCTTTGTACTGCGGTTCCACTATGTCCATAAAAACAGGAACAGCGTTACTAAACTGACTATTTGTACCGTATTGTTTGGTTTCGGCATTAAAAAATTTGTCGTTAAATGCCTCTTTAATGTCCGAAGTCAAAGCTTCATATTTCGCAATATCTTCCGTTTTGTTCAACAGTTTCGCCGCTTTTGCAACCAAACTCGCTCCATAAAAATAATGACTTGTTGCCGAAAGTGCAATCGGGCTGTTTTTGGAATATCCGGCCGCGTGTGTCCCGTAATCGTACCAATCGCCCAATCCGTGCGAAACAATGTGGTCTGTTGCTTTTGTACCTAAATAATCGACATACTTTTTCATTACGGGATAGTATTTTTCGATTAACGAAGCATCACCGTAATATTCGTAATACATCCACGGCAAAATCACGCCGGTTACCCCCCATTCCGGAGAATCCGTAAAGTCGCCTCCAAAGACAACATATTCGGGAACAATCGTTGGAATCAAACCATTGTCACGTTGCGAATCGGAAATGTTTTGCATCGTGGCAGGAATAAAACTTTCCAAATTATAATTGAAAAGCAATCCAGGACCATTTAAATGAATTTCTTCTATCCAACCCAATTTTTCGCGTTGCGGACAATCGGTGAAAACGCTTTGAAAGTTACTTTTTATGGCATTATTAATCAGCCAATGTGCTTTATTGAAGATGTCATTGGAACATTCAAAAGTTCCCGCTTCTCCCGCCGAATTGTATATGAAATTTGATTTCAAATCAACCAATGTCGGAAGATTTTTGTCCTTGTCTTCTTTGTAATTGATGTTCTCCATCTGAACATATTGATAACCGTAATAACTGAAATTAGGTCGCCATTCTTCGATGCCTTCCCCTTTCAAAGTATAGTCATAATAATACGGTTTTCCAGTCTTTCCTTGTCCAACCGTTCCGTCTTCATTCAAGCTTTCGCCCACCCAAACGCGAACCGTTTGTCCTTTTTTCCCTTTCACTTTAATAGTCGGAAAACCGGAAAGATTTTGCCCCATATTAAAAATATAGAAATTAGGTTTCAGCTCTTTGGCCTCCTTAACTTCATATTGTTTTTGAACGATAATTGGTGATGTCGTTTGTGCTCTCAAAATTCCTTTTGGCGCTTCCTGAACGACTACTTTCTTCCAATTCGAATCGTTAAATCCTTTGGTGTTCCAACCTTTTTGTTCCAAATTGGCATTATAATCTTCTCCCCCAAAAATGCTGTTGTAGGTAATCGGGCTCTTGCTGTATTTCCAGCTTCCGTCTGATTTTATGATGTCTTCTGAACCGTCTTTGTAAACCACTTTCATTTTGAAAAATAAAGTCGGCGGACCAAAACTCACGTAAAATTTCGAATAGCGTTCGGCAAGCGTATTGTACATTCCGTTTCCTAACAACACACCGATCACGTTTTCACCATTTTGCAGTTCTTTCGGACTCAATTCATAAGTGTTGAAATTGACCGTTTTGTCGTAGTCCGACCACAAAGGCGCAAATTCGCTATTGCCAATTTTTTTTCCGTTAATCGTCAGTTCGTAATGTCCTAAACCTGAAATGTAAACTACAGCTTCCTTGATTTCTTTTTTTACTTCAAAAGGTTTGCGAAGCATAATACTTCTGCGGGACAAAGAATCGGAAGCGTTGATTAAAGACGCTTTTTTCTCTTTGTTGAAAGTAGCGGTGTGGTAATTTCTGCCTTCCGGCAAATGACTGTCAGCCTTTGTAATTGCCCCGATCCAAGTCGGATTCAAAGCCGATTCTGAAGGTGCAATTCGGAAAGAATTAATTTTACTCCAAACCGAAGATTTTCCGTTTTGATTCCAAACTTTTACTTTCCAAAAGTATTTGGCTTCATTTTTTAAAGAAGTACCTCCATAATTTATTTGAAGATTTTTATCCGAGTTTACTTTTCCGCTGTCCCAAACATTGCCTTGATCTTTTTTTAGTTTTTCTTCCGAAGACGCGACTAAAATTTGATAAGCTGATTGTGTTACATTTAATTCTTTTGAAACCAATTGCCAACTTAACCTTGGATTATTTGTATTTACAGCCAATGGATTTTGGGTCATTTCACAGGTCAAATGTTCAGCAGAAATTTGGCCGTTAGAAATAAAAAAGAAAAAAAGAAAAATAAAGGTTAATATGGATTTTGAAATATTCACTTTGTAAATTTTTAATTGAACCATTAAGATATTAAGAAAATTAAGTGTTAGCGTCTTTATTCTCTCAAAATAAACTCATTAAGCATTCAACTTAATTTTCTTAATATCTTAATGGTAAAAAAATTATTGTTCCTTTTTAGTAACCAACGATTCAATATTAAACACCGCCTCGGGGATTAATTTTCCTGTATCCGGCAAATCTGTAAAATCCGGTGTATCGGGTTCTGTGTCTGCATTTGGTGTATAACGTTGCTCTCCCGTGCGGAACATAATGCGTGAAATTCCGTCAACCGGAGCATAAAATATCTTGTTGGTTTCCTTGCCGTCATTCACTTTTACGGTATAAGAACGGCTAGCCACATTCAGTTTAACCGTAACAGTATATTCCTTTCCGGCTTCATATTTCATAATTCCCCCAAAACGGGCGCCATTTTTTGCTTTCAATTCCCCATCCGAATCGAATTCTAAACGAATCGCAGGAAGTCCTTGCGCATTTTGAAATTCGACCTGCAGTAAACCGTGATTGTTTTGTTCGGGCTTAACGGTAAAAGTGGCTTCCATTTTTTTTGCAAACGGAATCACGCGCTCGGCACGGGAATAATCAAAAGCATCTTGATCTCTTAAAGTTAGGCTTTTTTTGCCGTCAGTTTTCTTTTCCACTTTGGCGGAAGCCCAAGCCAAATCATAGGTATTCCATAATTTTAATTCTTCGCCATTTGGTAAATCATTGAAAACATCATTGACATTTTCTTTCACTTCGCTAGTCACCGGAACCGGAATCGAAGCCACCCAAATATCTTCTTTGTTCATACTGTAGCTTACCCACAGTTTTCCGTCAGGCGGAGTTCCGTCAGTTTCGGAAATGCCTCGAACGTATTGTGGGCCTGCCGATTTGTAGTTTCCGCCGTAACGCATCGGACTCACTTCGCCGTGAACCAACAATAAATCTTTGTAGTTCAATCCGTCATCAGAAGTTGAAATAGCCAATGGCCAACGGTATTCTGACGGATTATAAACAGTTGCATAACGGTTATCCGAAGTTTTTTGTCCCCAAATCTTGGCATTGCTGTTGACAAAACCAGGCGCTCTTGTTGGGATGTATTCCCAAGTTTTTCCTTCGTCTTTACTGATGGATGTCAAAGCAAATTTCCATAAACCGACTACATTTCCGTTTGGCAAATGGTAATAATTAAAAGCTTTGTATTGTTTTTTTAACGGAATCAATTCATCATCACGATCGGCTTCTTCCACCCATTGTTGCATCAACAAAGGTTTAGACAATAATTCGTCACAAGCTTTGATAAATTTCTTGTCCTTGCTTTTGGTGTAAAACGGAAAGGTTGTTGGCAACGGATTTCCGGTTTTATTATATCGGATAAAATAAATCGGGCCAAAAGTCCCGTCTTTGTAGATTTCGCGAACGACACGGCCAATTCCTTTTCCGTCATTTGGGTCGTCTTTTTTATCCAATGCTACGCCATAATAACCCATAGCAATCAATTTTTTGTCGGAAGTAACATAAAAGCCAATGCGTTGGTGCATAATCGCATCCATATTTTTGGCAACGCCTTCCATTCCTTCTTTTTTAAAACCATCGGGAACTTTGTAAATTGGGAAAAGTACTGTAGGTTTTGTCCAAGTTACACCATCTTTTGAAGTCATTAAAAAAGTTTGACTTGGCGGAATATGTTCTCCTGTTGGATCGCTCAAATAATTCAAATAAAAGGTGTTGTTCCAATACGCCATCATCGGTTGATGATTGTAGGTCCATCCCAAACCATCGGCTTTTTCGGGATGTTCCCTGCTCGCGCGCATTATCTGTGTGGCGTGAACTCCAACTGCGGGAGCTAATTGCCCGTGGTGGTAATCAACATTCGAAAGTGTTTTTCCTGTATATCGTATGGTATCATTTTGTGCCAATGCAGAAGTTACAGCTCCGCAAGTCAATAGGATTGCTGATGCTGTTACGATATTGGTTTTTATGTTTTTAAATGCAGTCATTGTTTTTCTTTTTTGCCACGGAATTTATTCCTGAATTTGCTTACTTATTTTTTCACGCAGATTTGCTTCGCCTGTTCGCTATCGCTCGGGTCTCAGATTTACGCAGATTTTTTATTTGTATTTTCTTTTTTAATCTGTGAAATCTGTGGCATTATATTTTACTTCTTTTCAATTAATCCTTTTAAAACTTCTTCGGAAATAGTTGTAATCGTTCCGTGTTTGTGTCCTTCGGGAAGGCTTATTTTTGAGGAAACATCTTCGAATTTTACAAAATCGGAAGTACTTAGGGCTTTATAGTTTTTGGATCCGTAATTGTCATAATACAACAGCCATTTTTTACCGACTTTTACCACTGTTGGCCCTTCTGAAAGATAGGCCGTCAATGGCTCCGAACTTTTTCCGAAAGGCCCCAAAGGCGATTTCCCGAAAGCCACTTTAATGTTTCGCATTGGTCTTGTATTATCTTTTAAAACCAAAACATAATCGTTCTTGCCTTTTTTGACAATCACGCAGTCAATCACACTGAAACCGGGATCATAATATAATTTGGTATCCGAAAAGGTTTTGAAATCCTTAGTGGTTACGAAATACATTCGGTGGTTGTTTTTTTCGTCTTCCACTCCTTTTGCAAATCGGAATGGAATGGTTGATGCCCAAATAATGATGTATTCTTTCTTGACATCGTCATAGAAAATTTCGGGAGCCCACACGTTTACCACTTCGGGTTCGTGTTTCATCACGGGAATATATTGTTGTTCTGACCAATGAATCAAATCTTTTGAACTAGCATATCCAAAACCGTTTCCGCCTTTCCAATCGGTTGTCCAAACCAAATGATAGGTTCCGTCTGCGCCTTTTGTGATTGATGGATCACGCATAATTTTGGTTTCGCTTCCGCCAATTTCGGGTTTTAGAAACGATCCTTCAAGGCCTTTCCAATTATAGCCGTCTTCGCTGTAGGCGAGATACAAACCTTCAGTAGCAGGTTCCCTGAAAGACGTGAACAAATAGATTTCTTTCTTTTTTTGGGAATAACTTAATAAAGTGAAAAATAATAAAATCCCCACCCCAACCCTCCCCAAAGGAGAGGGAGCCGAGATGTGATTATTGGAATGTTTTTTTATTGTGAACATTATATTTTATATTATTTCCAAAATTGGAATAGTATTACAAATCTTGTTTCTGTCTTTTTTGCCACCAACAATTTTGTTTTGGCTCCCTCCCCTTTGGGGAGGGTTGGGGTGGGGATTATTCTACAATTGCTTTTTTATCTAAACTCGCACCTTTTTTAACTACCGTCGAAACGTTGTTGAAAACATTATTTTTTACAAAAATATTTTTCGTTTCTTTTCCGTCTGCTTCGATGAAAATATCGGTTGCATTGAAAGGGAAATTATTGTTAATCATTACATTCGAAACATTGTCCAATTTGATAACCGGAGTTCCTTTTATAGGAGTTGACGAACCTGAATTGTCAAGAATCAGATTTTTAGAATCGCTGATTTTGAAAGAGGATCCCACTGTCGCATTCACTTTTACATCGTGAAATTCAACATCAGATGCCGTGATTACTGAGAAACCTTCTTTTCCATCAATGTTGATGTCTGAAAAAGAGATATTCTGAATTGGCATTTCGGAAATTCCTCGAATAACTCCCGCTTTATTTACGTTTCCACCGGTAATATTACTCATATGAATGTTTCTGAAAATCGGAGTTCGCTCAGTAACCGGTTCCACTGCATTGTCTTTATCGTAAAACAAATCCAAAACAAAAGCTTCTTCCTTGATGTTTTTCATCACGATATTATCAACGCGAATATCTTCGACAACACCTCCGCGTCCACGAGCCGATTTGATGCGGATTCCTCTATCGGTGCCGTCAAAAACGCAGTTGGAAATAGTGACTTTTTTGATTCCGCCAGACATTTCGCTTCCGATAACGACCCCGCCGTGACCACTTAACATTGTGCAATTGGTAATTGTTACGTTCTCACAAGCTTTTCCGTATTTGCGACCGTCTGCGTCACGACCCGATTTGATGGTAATACAATCGTCACCAACGCTGATATGACAGTCCGAGATGTGCACATTCTTGCAGGAAGAAGGATTGATTCCGTCTGTATTGGGTGAATACGGATTGAAAATCGTGATTCCCGTAACGGTAACATTGTCACAGAATTCGGGATTTATTGTCCAAAAAGGCGAATTTTGGAAGGTCACACCTTCGATCAAAATGTTTTTGCAATTATACGTTTGAAAGAAAGAAGGTCTGAAAAAGTGTTTGTCAATCGTTCTTTTGTAGTAAGATTCATAAACAATTCCTTTGTTTTGTTCTACCCACATCGTTTGGTATTTGGTTTCCGGAATCGGGCCTTTGGCAGTTTCTATTCGATAGACTTCATTCCACCACGCTTTTCCCTGACCGTCGATTACACCTCTTCCTTTGATGGTAATATTTTCGGCATCTTTTGCATAAAATAATGGAGAAAATGTCTGCATAACGATTCCTTCATAACGCATTTCCACATAAGGCAGGTAATCATCAAAATTCTCTGAAAATTTCAGAAGCGCACCTGAATCTAAATAAATGGTGATGTTGCTTCTTAGTTTTAATGCTCCTGTCAAATATTCTCCGGCAGGAAAAAAGATGGTTCCGCCACCGTTTTTCGATGCTTTTTCAATGGCATTCTGAATGGCTTCGGTGCATTTTATGCCTTTGTTGTTTCCTCCTTCATTTAGGATGTTGTACCAGCCGTCATTTGCGAAAGCGGTATTCAATCCGGTGATGAAGAAGAGTAATATTATAATGTTTTTGATTTTCATGATGCTGTTTTTTGCACGCAGATTCCGCAGATTTTCGCAGATTTTTTCTCATTTTATTATTCTGATTAGACCTAACAGGTTTTAAAAACCTGTTAGGTCTCCACGAATAGTATTATTTGTTTGAAGTTAGAATCAATACCCAGTCATTTCCGTCTTCTTTTTTGCCGGAAGGCTGAAATTCTTTGGTTCCTTTATTATCAAAAACTCCAATCTTCGTTTTTTGTCCGTTTTTTGGGTCATACCATGCTGCGGTTACTTTATCCCCTGCGATTTTACCCATATTTACGGTAATTTTTCTTCCGTTATAGGTATAGATTAATGCGTAATCATTTCCTCTGGTGGCTACCTGATAATCGTATTTTTGACCTTGGCTGGCAACTAGTGACTGATCCGGAACTCTTTCTAAATAAGGAAATTCCAGCATCAGATTTTTAATGTATACCATTTGTCCGGCTCCTGGCGCATTGATGGCGTCATACCATAATTCTTTGTTTCCGTAGGCTGGTTTATCGCCTTTTCTGAACATCTGCATTACGGCGTTATGTCCATAAGTGTAACCTGCTCCGCCTGCAAAAACTGACCAGTAGCCATAACGACGAACGTCATTAGCAGTCCATTTTGGCTGTAAAGTGTCGTGCAGACCGTGTGGAATTCCTTCGTACGATGGCTCTCCGTCCAAAGTTGGTTTTGTTGGTTTTAAATCCCAGTCTCTATGAACAAATTTGTAATTATCTTCTTTAAAAGCGGTTTTCGACGAATCCTGATCGTATCTTCTGTGACCGGACTGGAACATATTGAAATCTAACCAAGATGCGTTGTGATAATCATCAGAAGAATCGGTTCTTCCGAAAGGATGGAAAGTCACCAGCTGATTTGGGTTACTCGTTTTTAAAGTGCTTCCGATGGCGTTCCAGATGTCCTGAAATTCGTTTCCGTGGGTGTCTCCTCCGTTAAGCCAAATTACATTGGTTTTGTTTTTATATCGGTCGGCTAAAAACTTCGCGTATTTAACTGCCTGTTCCTTGCTCACTTTATTCCCTTTTGAAACATTGGTTCCCCAAACCGGAACCATTGCAAGATAGATTCCGTTTTTTTGAGCTACTTCCAAAGTGTAATCTATGTGATCCCAATAATCATATTCGGGAGCATTGTCTGGATCATTGCCAGGCGAAGTAATCTGATCAGCCAGATTATCATTCATCAGGGCCTGATCGCCATACGCATTTACAGCATTCAGATTATGCAATACCATTACCTGAACGACATTGAATCCTTTTGCTTTCCTGTCCTGAAGGTATTTTTCAACACCTGCTCTGTCCAGTTTGCTAAATGTCAGCCAGCCTGTATCGCCTAACCAGAAAAATGGCTTACCGTCTTCGGTAACAAAATAATGTTTGTTTTCGGAAACTTTGATTCTAGGTAAAGCTTTTGACTTTTCAGATTGAGAAAATCCACTTTGTGCTGTCAACAGAAAGCTTATGCTCAGAGCAAATAGGTATTTCATTTTCAGGTTCATTTTATTTGTTTTTTGAGCCACGGATGGCACGGATTAAACGGATTTTACACCGGTTTTATTTTTTTGCACGCAGATCTTCCAGATTTGCGCAGATTTATTTTGCTTATTCTTTAATCAGTCGTTAATTTTTCTTCACTACGAATAGAACTTTTTCCTTGATTTCAGCCTGCTGAATTTCGACTTGTTTTCCGCCGCTGATAGTTGTTTTTTTCGTAACACTTCCATTTGAAGCATTTATTGCATATACTTCAAAAGTTCCTTTGTGATTTGATAAATCTATTGAAACATCCTGATCTTTTTTCAGATAAAACAAATAGGCATTACCTTTATTTTCCAGCGTCCAAAGGTTATCTGAAAAAGTAGTTCCTTCTGCAAATTTCATACCAATAAGGGCAGAATGAAAGGTCGAAAGTTCAATTTTTGGAACATTTGCCAAAGAAGCTCCAGCCATTAAAGCCGGCCATCCAAATCGTGGTGCTCCCATCGTGGAATACAGCACAGCTTTTTCCGGATATTTTTCACGGTACTCGCGAACGGCTCTATAAACTTGTTCATCGGTTTCTTTACCGGTTTTGATTTTACGGGCGTGCTGACGTGGTGCTAAATTTACGCCACCTTCTGGAGCATATGCCGTTCCGTCTTCTCTGTAATACCAATATCTGATATCAATTACATCAACAGTTTTAGCTCTTTCAACATCATTCAAAATAGCATCCTGAACATCTTTAGTAGCACTCAAAGCTATTTTCGATTGATTTTGATGCGACTTTTCGTAATTGGCTATGACATCAATCCAAAATTGCATAAAGCTTAAAGGACCTGTATATTCGGCACTTGTGAGTTGCAGAACGTTGGCGTTGTCTTTGAAATTTTCGAGATTTTTTTCAATGAATGCTGCGTGCAATTTACGTATATCGGCATTTTTTATATCATAAAATTGTTCGGCAAGAAAAATCCTTTTATCACCTGCATAAGGCGGTGGTTCCGGCAATCCAGTTGTGTTAATATTATTGGCTGGACGCCAAGGAGAACTTGCCCAGTGTGCTCCGGCTTCTAGAATATTATGCTGAAAATAATTTTCGTTTAAGAGAATCTTATTTTTTTGTCCTGCTAATTCTGCAAAGGTTTTCAATCGGTTCCAGTACCAGGCGTTGTATCGCGTCAAATCGTATTTGCTCAAATGATCCCACGCAATTCCCTGTCCGCTTCTGTCAAAAGGCTGTTCGTAAAAAGGTGCCCACACATCAGGATCTATTCTGCGGATGCGTTCGTGATCGGCCATTCTTTGTTCGTACCAAAGTCCGTAATTATGGTCAATCGCCGATTTATTATTTTCGACTAAATAATTTACGGTTTCTTCCAGATTATCGGTGTAACCCAATCCATAATGTCCAGGCACAAATCGGGTAATATGCGGTCTGGATTTCGAAACTTCCGATTCGCGCAAACTGCCTCTCCACCAAGGCACATCAACCACTTCTCCGGTAATAACACCATTTTCAGCAGTTAATAATCCGTTAGTCAGGGCAATTTTATTGGCACTTGTATTTGCAATTGCATCAGTTTTTACTTCGTCAATTCTTTTGGCTTTGCCATAATCAATCGAAATTGGATTTCGGGCAGATGCTTTAACGATAAACTCTTTTAAAGTTTCGTTTAATTTATAAGCTTCGGCTGTTAATTCTTTTGCCTGTTCCAATGTCGGGCTTGAAGAAGGTTCTGTACCCAAATCCATAATCTGAGCATTCATAGGTAATTTACCCAAACGCTGTTCTAGCAAAGCATAAAATAAACTTCTCGGACTGATGTGATTGTTCACGTCTTTCCAATGTCCGTTTCCTGCCCACTGCGCCCAAACTCCAAATGCCCAGTTGTTTGCCGTTGGCGGACTATAATTTTCTATTTTGGATGCAGAAGTTTCCCAGATGACGCTATTGGCAACGTTCCAGCCTAAACCTCTTCCGTCCTGTTCTTTGTTTTTGAAACTGATGGCGTTTCCGTCAATCAGCGAAACATCAAAAAGGATTCCGGTTGCCCAGCTTCCAACCGATCCGCTGAAACTAAAAGGCTGATGCGATTCGCATTGCAAAAACACATTTGGACCGGCCGTAGCGTAACCTCCGACTACAAAATCATTATATCCAAATTCCGAATAACAACGCTGAAACAAAGTCTGCTGTCCTTCGGTATAAAAAGTATTTCTTCTAAAAGAGGCAATTTCAGAAATTGGGTTCAGTGCCAGACAATCTTCAACAGTAATTCTTTTGGCTGTTTTCAAAATAGAAACTGCACCGCCTGCAAACTGTTCAAAATTGACTTGCTTTACCCAAATATCTTCCGCATTGGCTATAGAAATTCCGTGCCATCTGTGTTGTTCGTCTTTTGGATTTGTAGTATCATAATCTGATTTTAAGGTCAGGTTTTCAACGCCTGAATTATTGATTCTACCCGCCCAGATATAATTTACAACAGTTGATTTTGATAATTCTTCGTCTAAAGTATTAGTCAAAGGCGCATCAATCGTGATTTTATTTCCCTGAACATTTGTAATTTCCCTGTCGGCACGAATAACGAAATCATCGGCTTTCCATCCAATCCAGCCACTTTCTCCGCCAAAGTCATTCATTGATAAAAGGTCAATCCAATTTTTGGTGATGGGTGTATTGATTGTAATATGATCTCCTTTTTTTAAGGAAGTGCCGGTTTTTACATTTAAAACTGTTGCTCCTAATGGTGTGAAATTATCGGCTAATTCAAACTTATCTTTTAAAACTTGATTGTTGATTCCGCTAATATTGACAATTGCTTTTCGGCTAATGGAAGTTCCTAACAGCATTGTTCCGTTAGTATCAGAACCGCTTCCTCTTAATACAATTCCGCTATCCTTGATATTAATTTCGCCTGAAACTTTAAAGATTCCTTTGTCTAAAAGTACTGTTCCCTTAAAACCGTTTTTATCGGCTTTCAATTTGGCTGCGTAATCTATCGCTGTCTGAATAGTTTTTGTAGCATCACCATCAATATGGGGGACAAAAACTTTAACCGCAACATCAGGAATGGCAACCGAAGAAGCTTTATATCCGGCAAAAGAAAAATCAGGAATCTGGTTTCCTTTTGCGTCAGTGGTCTGTTCCAGTTTTCCTTCTTTAGATTTTGTAATATCAGGAAATGTGTTTTGTGCCGTACTGATATTGGCACTAAAGAAAATAACAAAACAGGATAGAACGAGTAAATCCTGTTTTGTCATTATATTTTTGAGTTGAATAAAATTCATTTTAATTTTAGATTTCTTTAGAACATAGAAAACAGAACAAAAAATATAGATTTTCTCATGATGAGTTCTCTCTTTTTTCTATTCTCTATATTCTATTTTCTATAATTTTTCTTCTATTCTTTATTAATCTTACTGCAGTAAAACTTTCGATAAAGTATCCTTATTATTTTCTGTTTTTGTCCAATCTGTTTTTCCTTTTGGATCTATACCGTTAAAATATTTTTCAATATTGGTATAACCATCACCATTTGAATCTTTATTTGCATCAGATGCATCGTTTGGATTCAGACCAAATTTCTTTTCCCAGACATCCGGGATTCCGTCATTATCAGAATCTTTATACGCTTTTCCTTTGTATTCCGGATAACCGCCTACTTGGTCAGGATGTGTGATAATTCCTTTTTTATAAGAGTCGGCAGGCAATCTTCTTTTGACATATTCTTTTCCGATTGTATTTTCCAAACCGTCTTTCACTTCTATTTTTCCGGTGCGAACCTGTTTAACAATTCTCTCATCAACTGCATCACGTTTTGGCAAAGTTGCTCCTGCATTATTCAGAACAAATTCATAGGCTTCTTCTGCTTTCATTATTGAAAACTTAGGCATTGAAAAAGCTTTCGGCTGTTTGATCAATTCTAAGAAATCTTTTGTTTCTTCTGCCGATTGGTCTTCGAGTTGTACACCGCCATTCCAGTTATCAGCTGTAACTTCTGGAGAACCTACGATGAAATTTCCGGAAACAAAAGCTCTTCCGTAAGTTTTAGGTTTCATGTAACCTGATTCCGGTTTCAGAATTCTGTAACGAATCGGCTGATCTGTGGGAGTTATTGGTCCCGGTTTAAAATAATTATTAATGATATTAAACATCGAGCGATAATCTCCTCCGTCCAGTGTACGATTCCACCAGTTGAAGATCACGTTATTCACAAAATTAAAATCGCCGTACATTCCGATAGAAGCGTTTCTTGAAATATTATCTGCCCATAAATTACGCATAAAGGTACTGTTTAATCCTCCGATAGTACTTCCAAATGCATGATTATAAGCATCTAACCCTTCGGATGAAATTGTATTTTGAATGGTAATGTTACAAGCCGGCAGTTTCTCTAGCTTTGATTTATCGTTAGCCTGAAATTGGTGTCTGTATAAAGAGATATTTTCGTCCAGTCCCCAGCTCATCGAACAGTGGTCAACAATAATATTTCCCATTGGATTTCCTCCCAACGCGTCGTCTCTTCGGGTTACCTCTGTTGCACCTCTGCGAAAACGCATGTGACGGATAATTACGTCATGTGTATCAATTTCCAAGGTTTCGCCAGCAATGCAGATTCCGTCACCTGGAGCAGTTTGTCCAGCGATGGTTACGTAAGGCGCACGCATGCTGATTCTTTTCTTCAACTGAATAATTCCTGAAACATTGAAGACAATAGTTCTTGCTCCAACGGCTTCACAGGCTTCACGGAAAGTGCCTTTTCCGCTGTCTTCCAGACTGGTCACGACAAATATTTTTCCGCAACGGCCTCCTTGAGTATAAGCTCCTCCTCCTTCGGCTCCAGGAAATGCCGGAATATCAGCCTGAACAAAATCTTTTGGATAGGATGCCCAAGGCAAGTATGGTTTGCCGTGTTTGGCTTCTTCTTTAAGTATGTTTTCGTTGTTTTTCCAAATCTCAGCCAATCGAACTTCCTCTTTTGCAAGAATGGAATCTGTTTTTGCCTGTAATGCAGGAGGAATTATAGGATATTGGGCAAAAGCTGATGAAAATGAAAAGCCTAAAATAACCGCCATCATCGTTTTTTGGAAACTTTTTTTTTGGAAAATATGCAGCATTTGAATTTTTATTAAGAATTGAATTTACGAAATTAATCGCTTATTTACCTGATTTAGCTTTTTCTCTTTCTTCAATACGCTTGTGCCAGTCAGCACTTTCTTTGTTAAGATCGTAACCTTCTTTTGATAAATAGTTGTTGATTCTACCTTTGTATTTACCAAACCAGCCATGTTTTTCCTTAGATGAACCTCCGTCCATAGCATGCTCTCTTGCTTCAACCAAGGCATCGTAAATGTATTTTTTTTGTGCTTCTGTCAAATTTGGCAGCATATCGTTATAGCCTGCAACAGTAATAGGAAGCACTCCATAAGTCATTCCGTCTTTTACTTCAATGATTTTAGCTTCGTTTAACTGAGTACCTAATTTTTTCAAATAGGACTTGTGCAGTCTGTCAATTGATTTATCAGCATCTGCTTTCAGCTTATCAATTTTCTCATTTTGTTTTTCTTTGACTAAACTGCTGTCTTCTTTTATTTTTTTAATTTCAGCATCTCTAGCATCCTGGATTTTACTCAAATCACGGAACTGCTGTGCAATGATATCGGTTACAGCAGTTTCTTTTTGTTTGTTATTCAAGGCTAATTTTTCGACAATTTTAGCTGCTCTTTCATTGGTAACCTTGATATACTCGGGGTCCGCATATTGCTGTGCGCTTAGTTTGCAAAAAGCAAAAAGCAAAAACATCAAACTTATTTTTTTTATTGACTTCATCTTATTTTATTTAGTTTTTGATAACAATCTTGTTTCATAATTCGGTAATCCTGAAACAAGATTATTGTCAAAAATCATTTTTAGTTTAAATCTAACAAAGGTCTAACTAATGTTTCTTTGTTATTGGCTAAATCTGTCCAATCCACTTTGATAGCCGGGTTTACTCCGTTAATATAGTCTTCGATATTAGAATATCCATCACCGTTTAAATCTCCTTTTGCATCAGATGGATCTTTCGGATTCAAACCATATTTTTTCTCCCATGCATCCGGCATACCGTCTTTATCTGTGTCAACATAAGGCTTCCCTTTGTATTCTGGATATCCTCCTACTTGTGAAATATCCGTGATGATTCCCTGCTTGTATGAATCCATCGGTAAACGGCGGTGTTCAAATTGATAAAATTCTTTTTTCTCCAATCCTTTTGCATATTCAGGAACACCAGTTTTCACGGTTCTTACGATTCTTTCATCAACCTTATCCCTGATTGGCAAAGTTGCTCCTACATTTTTAAGAACGAATTCATAAGCTTCATCTGCTTTCATGAAAGGACGGAACCATGGCATTGGGAAAGGTTTGTCACTTTTCATTTTATCGAAATAAGTTTTGGCTTCATCATACCCCATTAATTCTCCTTTTTTATTTTCGATCTGAATACCGCCGTCCCAGTTGTCTTTGGTTATTTTATCATTATTATTAACGATATTTCCGTTTACATAAGCTCTTCCAAAAACCATATAAGGCAATTTGCTTCTTCCTGATTCCGGTTTTAAAATTCTGTAGCTGATTGGCTGAGTCAAATCAGTAACTGGTCCTGGTTTGTAAAAGTTATTAATGATATTATAGTTGGCTGTATAATCGCCGCCATCTGTTGATCTGTTATACCAGTTGAAAACTACGTTATTTACAAAATTGAAAATCCCGTTCCAGCCGATAGATGGATTTCTGCCTGCATTATTTGCCCACATATTTCTCATGAAAGAACAGTTTTCACCGCCTAAGGTACTTCCAAAAGCATGGTTATAGGTATCCAAAGCTTCTCCGAACAGACTGTTTTGAATGGTAATGTTTACCGTACCCAATTTTACATCTGGATAACCTGCACCCGGACTGTACATGTGTCTGTACATGGACATATTTTCATCTAATCCCCAAGTAGCAGAAACGTGATCAATCATGATATTCCCAACAGGATTTCCTCCAATTGAATCATCTCTGCGTCCGACGAAAGTTTCGCCTCGACGAAAACGCATATGACGAATAACTACATCGTGAGTATTGATCCAAATAGATTCTCCCGCTACACAGATACCATCGCCTGGAGCGGTTTGTCCTGCAATCGTAATATAAGGCGCACGAATAATTAACGGCGTTTTAATTCTGATAATTCCTGATACATTAAAAACAATGATTCTGGCTCCGCCCTGTTCGCAGGCTTCACGTAAAGTTCCCGGACCTTTGTCTTCAAGGCTTGTAACGGTGTAAACATTTCCGCCACGTCCGCCATAAGTGTACATACCTCCTCCTTCAGCTCCTGGAAAAGCAGGTATAGACGCCTGTGGTAAATCGTTTGGTCTTGATGCCCAAGGGATATAAGGCTTTCCGTGTTTAGCTTCTTCTTCAATAATAACTAATGCTTTTTCCCAAGCTTCGTCCGAACGTTTATCAGCTTCATCTATAAAAGCTTTGGATTGCGCCGCCATTTCAGGACTTATTTTTGGGTACTGTGCAAAACATTGGATACTTCCCAAGAACAATAGAGAAATAGCCGATAAAGTGAAATTTTTCATGTTAATTTTTGATTATGATAATCTTTTTAAACAAATCACCTGTATCTTATGAATACAGGTGATTGGTTTTATTGTTTTTCAAATACTTTATATTATTACTATTCTTGATAATTAAAAGTTCCAGCTGTACCAACATTATTATTCCATCCTAAAGTCTGCACTAACCAAGGGTTTGATGTGAAGGCAGTTGTATTAAGACCACTAATGTAATAATTTGGATTAAATTTAATCACAGCTGGAGTACCACTAACATTATCCATAGGGGTAATCAAATTTGTACGAATAAAATTAGCATTATAAAATGTTGCCAAAGCCGTTAACTGTGTTTGAAAATTAGCAGAATCTGGGTCAGCTCCCTGGCTTGCACGAAGTGTTGCTAAAGGATCAGCAGTAGCTGTACCTTTTACTTTGCTTTCCAAATAATTCCCTGTTCGCTGTGTACCATTGATAGCTTTTAAACCTAATTTACTAACTGTACCGCCTGCAATACCAGAAAGTGAAGCATTGTCATAAAGCATCCAGCGCTGAATATCCCAGTAACGTTTTCCTTCATAAGCCAACTCTACTCTTCTTTCGTACAGACAAGCTTCAATAGCCGCATATTTATCTGCCAATGTACCAATTCCATAATTGTTTGCAGAAGGGATACCTACACGGGCTCTAATTTTCCCTAAATAAGCCAGCGTATTACTGGTTTGCCCTAATGCAGCATAACATTCTGCAATATTTAACAACAATTCAGCATAACGGTATTCCATAATGTCGGTACCTGATTGTCCATAAGTTAAAGTTCCTCCATTAGTAACTGTAGGGTTTGTCATTTTACGAACAATGGCGGGGCTTGATGCTCCAGTATTGCCATCAGAAAAATATGGTTTATTTGCAGCATCTAACCAACGGTAAGTCCAAATAACAGAAGTAGTATTTTCCTTATATGGCCATCTAACCCCAGAGAAAGCAAATGTTCTGTAAAATCTAGGATCACGGTTAACAAAAAATGTAAAATCATTATAATTACTACCAGCTGCGGTAGGTCTTTTACCATCACCCATTGGAAACAAATCTATCATTTCTTTAGGAGCAGCAACACCTCCACTGCCAGGAGATCCACCTTGACCAGCCACTCGAATCGCTTTTTCCCAGCTATTATTAATGTTTAAGGTTAAATCTGAACTTGCAATCCCACAAAGGTTAATCGCAATTGCCTCAGAAATAGGAGCATTATCTTTTATATAAAACATAGATTCCCAGTCTTTTGCAGAACTTCCGTATAAGCCGTATCCATCTTGTGTTAATTGAGTTTCTGCAGCCAGTCCAGCATCTAAAGCTGCTTGCCAACGCTCATTAGAACTATCCCAATTTTTATTAAACAAAGGACTTGCAAACGTTAAAAGGACACGAGATTTTTGTGCCAAAGCGGCCCCTCTTGTAAAACGCCCGTAATTGGCTGCGTTCCAATTTGCAGGAAGCAGACTAGCAGCCATATCTAAATCTTTTACTATTTGTGCTACTACCTCAGAAACTTTTGCTCTCGGAAGCTGAATAGCTGGATTGTCGACAGCTGCATCTTCAACAGTTGTAACAACAGGTACACCTCCATAAACACGCATCAAGTCAAAATACTGCATAGCACGCATATAATACATCTGCCCTTTTGCCTGATCGCGAAATGTTTTATCCAAATTAGCTCCTTTTACATCAATATCCTGCAATAAGATAGTACATTCTCTAATTCTTCCATAAGGATTACTCCCTTGATTTAATCCAGCTCCAATTTTCAGACCATAATAACCAGAGGCATCAATTGAATTAATATAATTATTGTTTGGATTAATTAAAGGCTGAACCCCACCTAATTCTTCGGTCATCTTACTATAGGTATCTGTATATAAACCCATTACAGTTGCTGTAGGTGATTTATAAGCTGCATAAAATTCATTATACTGATTATCAACATAATTCCCTACACGCTCTTGGACTTTCCAGAATGAATCATCGTACTTTCCATAAGGCTTCATATCTTCCAGAAAGTTATCGCTGCAGGAAGCGCCCAATACAAGCACAAGCCCTAGCGTTATATATATATTAAGTTTTGTTTTCATAATTACTATCAAATATTTAAATTAGAATGATACGTTCAAATTAACTGTCCAAGATCTAAGTGTAGGATACGGTGTAGAAGAGCTATCATACATATTACGATAATGTTCTGGATAAGGATTGTAAAAATCCCAAAGATTATTACCTGTTAGACCAAAAGATATATTCTGAATTTTTGTGTTAGCAAGAGCCTGCTTAGGAATTTCATACGCAACTGTTAAATTTTGAATATAACAACGAAAGGTATCCAATTGCCAAAAATCAGATTTATTCAATACTTCTGTCCCTGCAATATTAGGATATTTTCCATTTAGATTGTCTGCACCATACATATCACTCCAAAAAGTTTCACGTGACCAAATACTCGCAGCACTATTCCCCATTCCTATTAAATCAACAAATGTAGCACCTCCCCAAGAAGTTGCGATTTGGGTTTTAAAAGAAAGATTTTTGTATTTGAAACCCAAATTGGTATTAACTGTATATATTCTTGCACTATTTGCCAATTTCACATAATCATTTTCTTTTGCAATTTGACCATCGGCCGGACCTACAGTTCCATCAGATTTAAGTTGTCCTCCTACATCTTCATAAGCTAACGAACCTTTCAGAATTTTAGCAGGATCCACTATATTAAAATAATTTGGAGTACCGCCCACAGCATCAGCATGCTGCTTCAAATAATTCCAGTAATTAGTAATATCTGCATCAGTACGCAAAATACCATCACCTGTAGAGGTTTCTTTCCAGGTACGGAATCCCCAAACTGGATTAAATCCTTCTGAATATCCTTCTCTTCTGGCATTATTAGATGGGAAAAGGTTTCCTTGATCAGGGTATTTTGTTACTTTATTATCTCCATAACCAAAATTCACACCTATATTATAGCTAAAATCACCTTTTATTTTATCACTCCAATTTAAACTAAGCTCTGATCCCCAAGCATCATAACCTGCATAATTCTGTTCAGCAAAAGCTCCACCAATAGAAATTGGTACACCAACAGCGCTACCCATATCTGTCAAGACATTTTTTGCTATGTCATAATAGAAATCCGCATTAAATTGTAACCTATTATCTAAAAAAGCCAAATCAATACCAATATTATTCTTTATGATATTATCCCATGCTGCATCTCTGTTTGGATTCACTTCGGGAGTCAAACCTGCCCCCAACTGTCCTCCACCAGGTCCAAATGTGGCACCTTTATTGACAATAACTTGATAAAATTGATACCATTTCCAAGCCTGAAGATTGTCTTTTCCAGTTTTACCAATTGTATAGCGTAATTTAAAGAAATTCACTGCTGGTACATTCTTTTCAAACCAATCTTCCTTAGACACTACCCAACCCAATCCTAAAGTAGGAAAAGTACCCCAGTAATTTTCTGGTGCAAATTTTGTAGAAGCATCAGAACGCAAAACAAATTGTGCCAAATATTTTGATTTATAATTATAGTTAACAGTCCCAAAATATGAAAGTGTACCACCCTCTGTTCTAGCTGTTTGAGAATTTCCAGTATCTACTGTTCCTGCAGTAGCATAAGTCCCAAGATAATCTTTAGGAGTATTTATATAAAGTAAACTAACCTTTTGATTGTCATACTCTGACTTTTCAACTCCAGCCATCGCACTAATTTGATGATTACCAAAAGTTCTTTCATAATTGGTAAAAAAGTTTAATTGCGTGCTTGCAGCAAAATTAGAGTTATAGGCAACTCTTGTTGACTGTACATTGGTTTCTATCAAATAATCCCCTGCAGGATTAGTATTTACGTTATAGACACTAGGATTTGCTTCGCTTGCAAGCTTATTGTCCTGTGTTTCATAATTTCTAATTCTTGCTAAGTCATATGGTAATTGAACTTGTTCGGTATAAATAGAACTTTTTGTTTTAGCAAAATTAGCCTTAAAGGACAAACCTTTAACAGCAGCTAATTTATAATTTAACGAAGCATTCACATTAAACGAAGAGTCATCATTTGTTTGATGCGAACCATTATTTAAATTCGCAAAATAATTCCACCCAGCAATTGATGATCTATTATTTGCCGTTCCCATAGTTTTGTCAGGGCGATTAAATGGGGACGTATAATAATCTATACCTCCTACCGTAGTCTGAATTGGAATGTATTTCGGCATATGCACCAAATATCCATAATCTGCCTGTTCACCAGAAGCAGTACTTCCATAACTACCGTCGGTAATACTTGATGACGCTTTAGTGAACGATTTATCAACAAAACCAGTATTTCCAGAAATAGATGCGGAGAAATCTAAATTATTTGCAATTTTTGCATTAATTCCTGTACGATAATTCCACTTGTCATATTTTTGATAACCCATATTCGAATCTTGCGTAAGATAAGTTGCTCCTGCAAAATAGGTAACACCATCATTACCTCCATTTACATTCAATGAATGTTTTTGCTGGATGGCAGTATTCCAAGCCTCATCTAGCCAATTGTAATTCAAACTTTTCATTTCTTCCAATTCTTTTGCAGAAAACATCTTAGCAGGGTCAACTACAGCAGTTGGAAGTAATCCTCCGGTATAATATCTGTTAGCAAATACACCATACTGATAAGAATCCATGGTTTTTGTATGACTTACAGCATCGTTAATTGTTAACTGGCTATTATAACTAAATTTAGCTTTACCCGATTTTCCTCTCTTCGTCTTTATTATAATAGCACCCTGTGCTGCACGAGAACCATAAATAGCGGCAGATGCATCCTTTAGAATAGACATACTTTCAATTTCAGAAGGGTCCAATCTGTTAAAAGTATCTAATGTAGCTCTACCAGTAGCTGGATCCACCTGAATCATATCATCTATTATGACTAACGGTATAGTTGAATTCCCATCTTTTGAAAAACCAAAAGTTTGACGAATCGAGATAGCCCCAGAATCTCCAGGACGTCCAGACGAACTTGAAACATTAAGCCCTGGAACCAAACCTCTTAATGCGTCAGATAGGTTAGTCGCAGGCAAATCCATCAGCTCTTGTGGTTTTATTGTAGCAATAGCACTTGTAAGATCTTTCTTTTTCTGAGAACCGTATCCAACAACTACAACATTATCTAACTGATTAGTGTCATCTTGCAGTTTTGTATTTAAAACAGTACGTCCTGCTATTGGAATTTCTATTTTTCTCATTCCTATAAAAGAGAAAACCAAAGTTGCATCACTCTTTACAGTAATCTTATAATGACCTGTGAAATCTGTAGTAACAGTATTCTTCGATGATTTTTCGGTTACGTTAACACCTGATAAAGGTATTCCTGCATTATCAGTAACAGTACCTGTGACATTAATTTGACTGACTGCAGTTTGAGCATAAGTAAACATACTCATCAGTACAAATAAAATAACACTGCATCTTCTCACTACTAGTGTTTGTTTCATAAAATTTGTTTTTAGTTAATTGTTAATTTTCTTGGTTAGGTTAAAAAAAATAAATAAATGTTTAATAATTATCTATATCGTTTTCGATGTTTAAATGTAAAAACAACATTTATCATTTTTGTTCAAATTTATAATGATACATATCCGCATGCATCCTGTACTATGCTGTATTTGATCAATTATTAAAATAAAAGGATAATAAAAATATTTATTGCAATACAAAATTGATTTTTTTACACATATTAAAAATAAATCAAAAAAAAATCGCACAATATTATAAAATATTCAATATTTAAAATAGCGCATTTTAATCATTTATGCTATAATAAATTCTAAAATAATTATTTTTCTCACAAAAAAATTGAAAGAGTATTACATCCAAAAATTTAAATAATAATAACACTAGAAATTAGTGCGAAAGCCACACAGCCATCTCTCCTTTCCCGTGGTTTCCCCACGCATAATAAGGAATAAATTTTATAGAAACCTTCACTCCTTCGTTAGTAGAAATGGGTTGATATAATTTTTTATTCCAAGAATTATCTGATAATATTGACGAGCTGGCCGTTATACTCAATAATTCTCTATTGTTAATTTTTATAAAATCTGTCGTGAATTTAGAATTCACATTTAAAACAATATTGTTCACACTAACATTGGCCGGAAGTTCATTCGATTCCAAACAATATACCAAGGGACCGCGTTTTACAGCTACCTGATTTTTTACTTCTTCTACCAATGGATTCGCCTGCATCAATTCAACAGGCATTGGAATATTCAATTCAATAACATCTCCTTTTTTCCATTTTTGCTCTATTTTTTGATATGCACCAGAAACTATAGTTTCATTCCTATTTTTACCATTAACCGAAATAGCAGCTCCCGCACTCCAGCCCGGAATTCTCAATAAAAAAGCGTAAATGTCTTTCGGAGCTTTTATAACTTTCAAAGTAACTTTTCCATCCCATGGATAATTCGTCTGCTGTTCGATTTCAATTTTTTCTCCCGAAAGCGTAGTGGAATTCAAATTATTACTTCCGTATAAATTCACATACAACCCTTCTTTCGAAAAGCTGTAAGCATAATTACTTACTTCGGCAATCGTTCTGGTTACGTTCGGTGCACAGCAGTTCGACAAAGCGATATAACCTTCGCGTTCTTTGCTCCATCTTTGTTTGAAAGGCAGGTCATTAGAAACATTCAGCGGATTGTTATAAAAAAATTCTTTTCCATCCAGACTAATTCCGGACAGCACACTGTTATACAATGCCAATTCAACTATGTCTGCATATTTGGCATCACCTGTAATCTGAAGCATTCTCCAGTTCCACAAAACGTTTCCAATATTGGCACAGGTTTCTGTATGTGCAGTAGCATTTGGTAATTGAAAGGGCCTTCCATACGCCTGATGAATTTTCTGAACATCGGCAGGATTGTACGAAGTTCCGTCTGGCGAAACACCATCGTACAATGAACCGCAGGCTCCAGTAATATACATTTTTCTGTAGGCTACATCATCCCAAATCGATTCCAGATTATCCAATAATTTTTTCTCTCCCGTTTCAGCATACAAATCGGCTACACCGGCATACAGGTAATTCGCTCTTACGGCGTGACCCATGGCAGTTGTCTGCTGTCTAAACGGAATTCTGTCCTGATTGTCATCCGTTCCATCATTAGTAGTTCCTCTGATATCGATTAGATTATTGGCCAATTCCAGATATTTCGGATTTTTCGTGGTACGGTACATTTCAACAATCCCCATATAATGAGAAGGACAAATGGCGTTTCGGGCTAATTCAGGCGAAGCTTTTTTGTAGAAATCATATAAGAAATCAGCAACACCTTTTGCTATTTCCAAGAAATTGGTTTTCCCGGTAGCACGATAATGAATACAGGCTGCAGTCATCAAATGCCCCATGTTGTATTTCTCAAAACCCAATTGTTTTTTTACTTCCTCAGTCCCCAAAGTTCCCCAGCGCTGGTCTATCAAAACCGGTGTGTGGATGTAACCGTCTTTACGCTGTACTTTTGCAAAAAGAGCAATGGCTTTATCCATTTCGGCATCGAGTTTTTTATCGTTAGTAACGGCATAAGCCGCGGCCATCCCTTCAAAAATCTTGTAAAAATCACCATCATGAAAAGAAGGCCCTTTGAAAGTTCCTTTGCTTTCTCCTGCTGCAATTTCGAAGTTTTTATAAGCATGCGAAATCGAATCGTTATGATACAAATCCCACATATACGGAAGCGTGTTTTTGGTTTCAACATCAAATTGTTCTTTCCAAAAACCATTCGTCCACTTTACATCCTGCAATCCTACACTCTGTAATTTAGAATAAGGACTTTCGGAATTAGCAACCAGACCTTTGTTCTGCGCCAATAACGCAGTTGAAAAAAGTATGGCTGATAATATGATGCTATTTTTTTTCATTTTGATTAAATTTTAAAACCTTCTTAATCTGCAAAATCTACTTGAAAAATAACTAGCATACATTTTGCAGATTGAGCAGATATTTTATTCCTCTTACTTTACAAAGAAATTTATAGTTCGGCTCATAGAATCGCCATCGGCATCTTTTACTGTGATCACAAAAGAAGCTAATCCTTTCTCTACAGTTGAAAACTGAATTTCTTTTCCTTTTAAATCTACTTTCCCGTTGTTAAGATTAGAGAAAGTATAAACTGGTTTATTCTCATATCCTTTAAAATAATCAGAAGCGCTCAAAACTGTTTTTTCTCCCAAATTCACAAAAAAATGAGGCTGTGCCATCCAGTCTAAATAATTGTCCAATTGTGTAAATCCGTCTTTATCAGCATCTGAATTAGCTTCTGAAAAATCACCAGCTTTCGAATTTTCGTTTAGACCAAAAGCTTTTTCCCACCAATTTGGCAGTCCGTCGTGATCGGTGTCCCAATCCGCAGGACGGGTTTCGGAGGCAAAATTTGGCCATCCTCCCTGATCGGCTTCGTTATCAATCATACCTCCCAAACCGCTTTTGCTTCCTTTGTAAGTAAAGGTTCCTTTTAGGGTTTCATCAATGATTCGGTTATCGTGTTTGTCAAAAAACGGCTGAGTAGCCCCAACATCAGAAAGCACATTTTTATATGCTCCATTCGCAGATTGTGTGTTCACAAAAGATTCAAAAAACGGTTTATCGACAAACGTCAGATAGTTGACAATTTCATTATGAGTTATTGTCATTTTTCTTCCTTTATCCTGCGTTTTTTCATCAAAATATCCAGGCATAACGTTTCCGTCAAAATAATAACGCTGCATTCCTTTTCCAACCCCTTCGTGCTGTGCATTCAGTGCCACAAAAATTTTGGTTGAAGCGCCCGGCTTATAGTAATTACCCACAAAATTAACCTCATTTGCTCCTCCGTCTGTTGCTCTTTGTCCCCAGTTGTAAACCACATTGTTTCTGATATCTACTCTTCCCGTGTAGAATCCATCACCGCTTAAACCACCGCCAATACTCCAGTTACGTCCTTCATTATGGGCCAATAAATTGTGGTGAAAACTGCCAATATCTCCTCCAATTGTAGCAGCGTATCCATGCATTTTTCCAGCTTCGTATTTATCGTGACCTGCTACATTTAATGCTTCAGAAATTAAAGTTCTCTGCAATGTAATGTGGTGTGCTCCACGGGAACTAAATGATTCATCAATTGTCCAGCTGATAGAACAGTGGTCTATGATACTGAAGTTGGCACCTGTAAGCCCCATTCCGTCATAGGTTTTTCCGCTACCAATTCGGACTTTCAAAAATCGGATAACACCATCATCACCGGTCAACCCGATTGGCGCTCTTGTAATTGTGATTCCTTCACCCGGAGCTGTCTGTCCGGCAATCGTAATATAAGGCTGGTTCACCACCAATCTTGAATCCAGTTTGATATCTCCAGAAACGTTAAATACAATCGTTCTTGGACCAATTTGCTGATTGACTGCATCGCGCAAACTTCCTGGTCCGTCATCGTTTAGGTTGGTTACTTCAACCACTTTTCCGCCACGGCCTCCAACAGCAAAACGGCCATAACCTTCCGCTCCTGGAAAAGCCAGCTGAGCCGGTTTGAATGACCAAACATTTCCTAGGGTTATATCACCATTGCTATCAATTTCATCCACACGCCAGTAATACGTGGTACCGCTGTATAAATCCGAAACCGGAAATATTGTCTCTATTGATTTTGTTCTGAATTCCTTTGAAGATTCATTGGCATTTGCAACAGCATTTTTATCTTCTCCAAAATACAATTTGTGGGCTACAGCATTCTTTGAGGCATCCCATTTTAAAATAACATTTTTAGCTGCCTCAACGTGTTCGTCTCCATTTTTTGGTTCCGGAGTACGCGCTTGATTCATTAAATTTGGTGTGTCCAACTCAAATCCATTAATTACAATCTGCTTTACGACATCAGGGTTTGATATCGGATCGATTTCAAAACGAATGATTACATCCTGAGCTTTTACGGCATTAAAAGTCAAATACGCCATTGTCGCGTCAATTTTGGCATTGGCTCTCTGACTAGCATTTACAGTTTCTGCTAATTTTCCGTTTACAAAGATTTTTATCGGAGAAAAAGTTTTTCCGGTTATAACATCAAAAGCATTATGAAAAGTCAGAAGCGTATGTTTTCCTTCTTTCAATCCACTGATTTTCAGTTCCAAATTTTCGGCAGTAACCAAGCCGTCGCTCGCTAATTTGTTGTAAAAAGGAGCGCTAATTCCCACCTTGTTCCATTTGGAAGTAAAATTCCCTTTCAGCTTAAAAGTTATTCCATTAAATATCTTTTGGTCTTCCTTCATTTCATTCACCACCCACGAATCATAACTTGGATCGTGCACTTCCTCCAATCTTCTCTGAAAAAAGTCAAAATCAACTTTTACAATTTGCTTGTCGTTGTTCTGCGCCTGTCCATTAGTTCCTAAAATCATTGCCAAAGCAAAAGAACTCACTAACTTCTTTATCATTTTCTTTTAATTTAATTTCATTTTTTCTGCTTCAGATTTTCCGAGCAGGTTTATAATGTCTTTTTTTCTTTCTTCCGGAATTACTTTCAAAACTTTTAATTCACCACTTACCAGTTCAGCTTCCACTGTTGTGTTTTGGGAAGCGTGCAATTTGAAATGCACATTCCAGTCTTTTGGCCAAGCTGGAAAAAGATATATTTTTCCGTTAACTTCCTGCAAAAGCATTTCCTGCATGCCAATCATCCCTGCTCCTCCCCAATTATGATCAGGAACCCAATCATAACCCGGACCCCAAAATGCAGGAAACCTTCTTTCTGAATTGGACATTTTCAAAAGATTGTATTTTTTTGCTTCTTCTGTTAAACCTAATCGAGCCGAAAAAATATTATCCTGTTTCCATCCAATATGACTTCTGAATTTAATAGCATCCGTATCATACTTCCATGTGTTCAAAGCGGTTTCTAAATCGGGTTTTCCCACTCCATAAATTCCCCAAGGATAAACTGGATATAGTTGCGGAATCTCAGAATTATTAATGCGTTCCCACGATTTTGCCGGAACCAAAACTTTATGATTTTCAATGATGCCAAAATTTAAAGGAGGAATACGTTTTTGAAAGCCTCTTAAATATTCAATATCTTCTTCCGACAATTCTTTTTCGGAAAGATTTAAAAACTGTTCGGTAATAACTTTCAATGCCGAAATAGTACTGTTTGAATTATTCGCCATTTTATACGTTTCCGCGCCTGAACCCGGAAAAAGAATCAAATGTCCGTTTCCATCCAAAACTTTTCTGCCTCTTTGTTTGGCTAAATACTGATAATGTTCATCAAAAAAACGAAGACAGCTAATGATGAACGAATTGTATTTCTGAATATCCTCTCCAGCATATTCTTTCTGCTGCAACATCATTTGACAGAATTCTAAAACAGTGTCCCATTCGTACTCCAGCCAAGCGTTGTATTCCATTCCCGGATCGTAATCTGCGGGCCGTTTCCATTCATATTCCGCTGGATTTGGAAGTCCAAAGTTTTCCAATTGCTCTGTGAAAGATGCTCCATTGTGTTTCCAATAGACTTTACTGCGTAATTCGGCATTTTTTAGAATACTTAAATAATAATCCAGCTGCGATTTCATCATATCGAAATCACCGCTTTTTACCATCGGATGATAAACCAATCGCTGGTTTTGAGCTGTCATCGTTCCTCCTCCCCAGTTTCTAAAATCAGGAGTGAAACTCAGGTCTTTGTTGGTATAAACGGGATCAACTGTAAAAAGTCCGCCGTTAAATTTGGTGGGATACTTTCCGTAAGCATTACATCCGAGCATGTAACGGAACAATTGATAATTCTGCCCGATTTGATACACCGAATCTTTTTCAGTCGATTGATTTTTTTGGGTAAAAATAAAACTGCGGTTCCAGAAATTATTCCACCACTTTATGGTGTTTTTCTCTGCTTGTTTGGCAGTGTTTTCATTTGAAACAATCAAACTTTGCAAGCCATTATTCCAAGTCGAAAAATCAGACTGGCTGGTGTTTAAATAAATTTCCAGCGACTGTTTTTTTGAAGGTTTAACGCTCGTTAAACTAAACCCTTTGAAATCGGTATCCTGATATTTTCCTAAATAAGTTCCGTCTGGTTTTAGGTTATCACCTTTAATGAATCCGCCGAAAGTCAGATTGGCAATCGGATTCATCATCTGGTCTTTAACCGATTCCATTTTCTGCTGTTTTACGGCAACATCAAAAACAGTCTGCTCGCGGTTTCTGTGATAGAATTTAAGTCCATTATTTTCAAAAGCAATCGAATCTTTAAAATTGACAAGATCTCCCTGAGGTGCCCATTTATAAGAATTGGCATTATTTTCTTTTCCTTTTGAAATACGATTCTGATAACGCCAGCTTTCATAAGAAGCCGTCATTTTCAGCGGATTTTTATTTTCTAAATCAACATGAATAATCGGTTTAAAAACATCAACCCAAAGTTTGATTTTAGTCTCATTTTGTCCAACTAAAATATAACCGTCTTTGAGTTTCAATTCCTGATGAAAACCTTCATTATCCTTAAACGGATTCGGAGTTAAAGTAATTTTCACTCGACCTAATTTCAATAATGTATTATGTTCATCAAAAGTTCCGCTTCGCGAAAAATAGAAATACAGATCGCCTTTCTCGACCCAGACATTCATACCAATATCACTGCCTCCCAAAGGCATAGATTCTGATGAATTGTTGCTTTGCGTTTTCCAGACCTGGTTGTAAGTATCAAGCACAGGGATTTGCGCTTTGATGCAAAGCGTGAAGAAAAAAGAAAATATGAATATTAAATTTTTCAATTTTAATGTTTTTAAAGTCTTGCTTGTCATTCTGAGGTCAACTCATAACTCATAACTAATTACCACTCATCCGTTCTAAACGAAGAAACCGGCAAACCTCCTCCGCTGAATAATTCCGCTTTCGCGAAATCTTTCCACAAATATCTGACAGCAACTGGTTTCGTTACTTTATCCGAAGTCAAGACCACTGATTTTCTTCGTACTACGGTTTTAGCCGGATAAAAAACTTTGTCTTCACCTGCAATTTCAAAGCCTGTAACTTCTTTGTCGTAAGATGTAATTCCATTGGCGGCATCATCAAAAGAAACCGTTACTGAACCCTCTTTTATTTCCATTGATTTGTATTTAGGACTTTCGAATTCGAAACCTTCAATTCCGTATGTTCTTGCCAAAGCCTGAAACGCCAAACGGTTTCCTCCTTTTTCCTTGTCCATTGGGTGAATGTTATTTTCTTCACCAATATCCATTAAAACTGCCATTGCCGAATTCGGAATTTCCTTCGAAGCTTTAAACTGCGCCTCTCTCAAATAAGCCGAATTGTATTTTTCTACATAATCTTTCGGATGAAAAGAAGCGTAATTAAAGGGTGCAATTTGAGCGAAGTAAAAAGGAAAATCCCCTTCATTCCACATTGTTCTCCAGCTGCTTACCATTTTCTTCATCAAAGCCGTATATTCATTTGCTCGTTCGTAATTTGATTCTCCCTGATACCAAATACAGCCTTTGATTCCGTAACCTATAACCGGCGAAAGCATTCCGTTAAACAAAGTTGTTGGGATACGGTTTGGATCTTTTGCCAACTCCTCTTTTGTGGTCGGAATTTTAGCACTAGCGAAATCTTTCAGCATTTCCTGATTCATCCAAGCTTCCATACTTGAACCTCCGTACGAAACGTGAATCAACCCAACTGGGACATTTAAAACTTCTTGCAAAAGCGATCCAAAATACCATGCCGTCGCACTGAAATTTGAAGTCGATTTTGGAGAAGCAACTTCCCATTTTCCTTCAAAATCATCTTTTGGTTCTAAAACCGTCGCACGCGGAATCGTAATTAAACGAATGTTTTTATTGGTTGATCTTACGATGATTTCGTTTCCGTTTTTAACGGGCTGTCCCTGAAATCCTTTCAATGGCATTTCCATATTGGATTGCCCAGAACAAAGCCAAACTTCGCCAATTAAAATGTTTTTAATCTTTACTTCTTCAGCTCCTTCATTTACTTCAATTGTAAATGGTCCGCCTGCGGTTGGCGTTTGCAATTCAACTCGCCATTTTCCCTGACTGTCGGCTTTAGTTTTGTAAATTTTAGAATCCCAAGATGTTTTGATTGTAACATTTGTACTCTTTTCTGCCCAGCCCCAAATTGGCGCATTTGATTTTTGCTGCAACATCATATTGTCGGAAAACAATGCTGGCATTTTGATTTTCGCATTGATTTGCAGACTTGATAGAAATGCAATTACAATTAAAAAAATGTGTTTAAAATTTTTCATTTGTTTTTATTCTTAAATTCTGAAAAGATGTGTCACTCTGCTGGAGCTAAACAACTCTTATACTATTATTTTCTATAAATATTTCGCTCTTCCAGAGCTTTTTTTTCGTCTTATTAAAACTGTCTTTCATAAATATCCCAATCTTACTGAGAAAGTCCCAGAGGGACGAAATATTTATAGAACAAGCATCACCATCATACAAAAGCTCCAGAGGAGCGACATATCTATTATTTCTCTTTTAAAATTGAAACCGGCCCCAACAATCCTGCCTTCAACAACGGATTTCCTTCCAATCTAAATGGTGCTGTTGTCCACGTTAATCTTTCTTCATTTGGCAATTTTTGATCGCCGATTAAACGGTTTGCCCACGTATTTGTCACTTTTATTACGATTGTATTTTTTCCTTTTTGTAATGCCTGCGAAATATCGGTTTTGAAAGGAAAAGTCCAAAGCGTTCCGCAATCTTTTCCGTTGATAGAAACTTCGGCAATATTGGCAATTTCACCTAAATCAAGCCAAGTTTTGCTTGTATCTTTTCCTTTCCAAACAAACTCTTTTTTGTAAATTACAGTTCCAGCATAATACTTAATCTGATCATTTTCTGAAGTGCTCCAATCAAAAAGTTTATTTGTTTTTACGACTTCTTTCGGACCTTTGAATTCCGGATCAAATTGCAATTCCCAGTTTTCATCTAAGACCTGGACTTTTTCAAATTCATAACTTTTTTTGTAATTTTCATTAATTACCTCTTTCATTTCATCTTTAAAAATCACAAAACCGGATTCGTTGGCATCCAAAGTCAATGAAACAATTGTTCTATCGTCTAAAATCATCCACTTTTCTACTGATCTTGTTTTATCAGTAACCGGATTGTACCATTGCGGAATTTTTCCTGAAATTCTAAAAGAAGCATCAAATGTTCTTTTTTCTCCTTTTTGATTCGAAAGAAAATATACTTCTTCGTTTTCTGCTTTTCGGTGTGTCCAGGCAATCGTTTCAGAATCCGCTCTGTTTAGATTTGGAAAATAAACGTCCTGTGTAATTCCGATAGAAGCAAAATCGTTTCCTAAATAAGGTAGTTTAACAACCATTCCTTTTCCGATTTTCCATGAAGTCGAATTGGCATTATTCCAAATTTCATCAATTACATTCTGCCATTTCTTTTGATCTGCATCTGATTGAATTCCGGACTGAATCGTTGGTTTTTCATCTACAAAAATCGTTGCGCCATCTTTTAGCAACTGCAGGATTTTTTCGGCGGAAGCCAAAGACAACATTTTATTCGGCGCCATTTTATGACTTCCCGGAAACAGTAAAGCTCCGTATTCGATTCCGCCTTCAAAAGTTACTTTTCCGTTCACCACTTTTGCTCTGTTTATCAAAACATCTGCATTAAAAGAATCGTATTGATAACCGTTTAGCGGATTAATCCATTGTGATAAATCCGTTATATTTTTTGAATACGTAACTTCTTTGGGCATTTTGGCTGTCGGCTGACCTTCATTTTCCAAACGGATTTTCTCGCTTTCGAGTCTTTCTTTTCCAAATACATTCGGAATAAGAGGCACCAAACGATCTGGAACAAAAGAACGTGAAGGAAAATCTTCTCCAATAAAAACCGCCAAATCAATTACAGGTTTTCCTTTTTGTAATTGAAACTGCACTCTTTGACAATAATCAAACCAAGCTTTTCCGGGTTTCCACCAGGTCTGGTCTCTTTGGAAGAATGTTCCGATATCGTCTAAGGTCATTCCCGGTTTTCTATCTGTCCACGGATTATGAACAAAAACATGGTAGAACAAACGGTTGATTCCTAATGCATAATTTCGGTCTGCCGTAGTTTTTAGATTTCCGGGATGTTCGTCCCAGTCCATTCTTAAAGCCGTGAACGATTCTGCCTGAATAATATCTTTTCCATAAATATGTCCGCCAGAAATGGCATCAACCATATCAAAAGGTTTGTCGTGAGTTGGGCTTTTCAGCCAAAATTCACCTCCCGGATAATCAACATATTTGTAATGCAGCAAAGCATCACTCATCATGGTTGGCGCAACATTTTCTGAACTTAATTTGACGTTATATTCTTTGGCAATCTGAGCAACAGTTCCGTAGAAATTATCGGCAACTAAATCGGCAATTGTTTTTCGGACATCGTATAAAACTTTCTCAGAGAAATCCGCACTTTCGATTGGAATTCCAGCCATAACCGGCAGATAATCTACCAGATCATAACCGCGTCTCTTTTTAAATTCGTCCCTAAAAACCGAAGACCAGTTTTGGCTTCCGCATTCCCAGCTGTCAAAATGCAGGATTTCCAAAACTCTTGAAGCCACTTCCGGACCAGCAGAACGAACGGCTTCTCCAAACCAGTGATCCAATTGAAAACGGATTAATTCAGGATTGAATTTATCTACTTCCAAGCCTTTTCCTGCTCCTCCAGTTGCATTTTCATGACCTGTAGAAGTATGTCCCATTCGGATAATTTTCCATTTTCCTTTTGGGGCTTTCCAGTTCAGGTTTCCGTTGACGTCAACAAATTTCGAAATATTGATGATTTCTGATTTTTTAAATGATTCAGAATTCGGAATTTGTTTCTCGGTTGTCTGTGGAGTCAAACGCCAGATTGCTCCGGATTTTCCTTCGTAGTTATTAATCAATGCCTGATTCGAAAGTGTGATTTTACTCACTTTCAGGTTTTGTTTCCATTTGGCAAAATCCAAATCTTCAGCTCCTGGTTCTGTTCCAACAGGATCATACACAAATCTGAAATATTTTGCCGTAACAGGCGCAATGATATGCGTATTTGGAAAATCCATATCCTGCCAGCCGTGACGCGGGGCAATCAGTCTTTCGTGGAATCTAAAATGAACTCCGTCATCGCTCACTTCGACAATTAAACGCTGTGCCTGATAATCTCTCCCTTTGGTTTCAATAACAATCGATTTACAGGTAAAAGGCTGTGCAAATTCGTACTGAATCCAGCCTGCATCAGCAAACTTGAAGTTTTCATCCTTTTTAGGATCAGCTAAAAATGAAGCATCTGTATTATTTGATGTCGTTACTTTTGGTAACTGAATCTGCGAAGTCGTCTGATATTCTTTTATCGGAAGGGCAAAAACCACAATGTCTTTATAATACTCTTTGTAATGTTCGGGAACTGGCAGTTTTGAAGCTACTTTTTTTCCTCCCAAAATTTCAGTTGTTGACCAGACTACTTTTTGCATCGACATTTCGGGTGTAATCCATGGACCTCCTGCAACGGCAAAACCATCTGCACCGTGAAAAGCCAGTTTCAAACCTAAACGATCTGCTTCTTTAAATGCCCAGTGAATCATATCCCAAAATTCAGGACTCAGCTGTAAAACCGGCGGATCCATCAATGGCGGATTTGCCGGCCCTTTGATGGTCATTAAATACGCGCCTGCAATTCCGGCTTGTTTCATGGCTTCCAAATCGGCTGTGATGCCGCGTTTAGAATAAGCAGATTTCATCCAATACCAATACACCCAAGGTTTTGAGGATTCTATCGTTGGCTGAAATGATTCTTTTTTATAGACTTCCTGCGCAGAGACGAAGCATGCGAAAAGGAGGATAAAAAAGAGGTGTGCTTTTTGAAACATTTTAATTGTTTTTAACCGTTTTGTTTGTCAATTCCGACGTAAGGAGAAATCTCATACCGAGAGCAACTAAACATGATTGCTTCGTTCCTCGCAATGACTTCATTAATACTTAAACTTCTTCAAACTGCTTTCCAGCTGGTTTTTTGAACCACTGAAAGGCGTTAAATAAAAACTATATTGATAATCTCCTGATTTAATTTGATATTGTTCCAAAGGCTGTGCAACTAATGTCCAGCTATCGTTCCCTCCCACTCCCATCTGCATTAAGTCGATATTTACCGTCAAAAATCCCGGATCTTTTAGATCGTACGTATGACCTGCTGAACTCAGGTTTTCTTGTGTGTAAGGCCACGCACTCATGCTTAAAACTTTGGAATCATTCACCACCAAAAATCCATTGCTTTTCTGTGGAGTGCTTAATGCCATCCATCGTACATCACATCGGTTTCCGTTTTCCTGCGGTTTTGGATAATGTTCGATAAAATCATTTATTGGCAGTGAATATTTACCAACAAACGAGCCAAAACTTCTGTCGTTGTAATTTTCTAGTTCGCCTTTTCCGTACCACGAAATCTGGTCGAATTTTCTCTGAACACCCATCTGCATTCCGATTTTTGGAATGTTTGGCAGTTTGTCTGAAGCTTTTAAACTATAATCAACTTTTATCACGCCGTCTGGACTGATATTGTACACTACATTTACACTAGCACTGTCTTTTATAATTTCGTAATCGCTGATGATTTTAATATCTGAAGCTGATTTATCTATTTTAATGTTTATCAATTTAGGTTTCGCTTTGTACCATTGTTTCAAAAGCTTTTGGGATTTCCATCCTCTTTTGTCATTGTCTGTAAGTGGTCTTACGAAATTTGGAAGCAATGGCGCAAAAACCTGTTCTTCTCCATTGAAAACATACGAGCTCAATGCTCCGTTTACTTTGTTGATTTTGATATCAAAAGTTTTTCCTTTGATATTAAAATCAGCATCTGATTCGGAAACGCTTAGATTTCCTTTTTTAGATTCTAAAGTAACTTCCTTCTTTTTCAGCAGAAACTGATCTTCTGCAACAGCGTAGCCTTTTGAAGCCCACAACTCATCTTTCGAAAGCTGGAATTCGATATTTAAAATGTACTCTGCATCGGCTTTCATTTTTGGAAGATACTGACTCACATTTAATGTTGTGAATTGTCCTGCTTCTAAAGTGAAAGGTTTTAAAATCTGTGTTTTGATTACATTACCGTTTTCTAAAATCTTCAAAACCGGAATATAACCCGCTAAAGATTTTTCAGCACTGCGGTTCTTTATTTCTAATTGATTGCCGTCTTTTAAGGTTGAAGTCACCGGTTGAAACACCCATTTACATTCATAAATAGAGCCTTTGGGTTTTCCGTTAGAATCTACAATTCCTTTTGTATTGAAGTTTCCATCATGGTATTTTTCGCCAAAATCTCCTCCGTGGGCAAAATAGTTCTGACCTGATCTCGAATCGAATTTCACCAGTCCCTGATCTTTGAATTCCCAGATACAGCCTCCGATAACTCTTGGAAGCGAACGGAATTCATCCCATAATTCTTTTAAATTTCCAACTGAATTCCCCATAGCGTGTGAGTATTCAACAAAAATAATTGGCCTTGTATCTTTCTTTTGATCTACCAAAAATTTAGGTGTGAAAACGCCCGGATAAAAACGGCTGACCATATCGACATATGAATCGTCCTGCGGGTTTTCGAATCGGTAAGCGTGATCAATTGTTTTTGGATATCCTGGATCAAGCGGGTCAATGTAACCGTCTAACTTTGCATTTCCCTGAGCAGGTTCATAATGTACCGGACGAGTAATATCAAAATCGTGAACCCAGCCCGACATTGCGGAATGATTTGGCCCTTTTCCGCCTTCATTGCCTAAACTCCACATCACTACTGACGGGTGATTTTTATCTCTTTCAACCATTCGGGTCATACGCTCCAAATAGGCGTTGGTCCATTTTGGATCGTTACTCAGTTTTCCTCCAATTCCGTGTGTTTCCTGATTGGCTTCGTCCATTACCATAATTCCGTACTGATCACACAATTCATAGAAATAAGGATCGTTTGGATAATGACTGGTACGTATAAAATTGAAATTGAACTTTTTAATCGTGGTAATATCCTGCTTGATGTCCTCTCTGGTTAATGCTTTTCCACGTACAGGGTTATGATCGTGACGGTTTACACCATATACATACGTTTCTTTTCCGTTGATGAGCATTTTTCCGTTTTCTTTCGAAAATTCAATCGAACGGAAACCTACTTTACAGCTTTTGGCTTCGGTGATATTTCCATTTTTATCTTTTATCGAAATGACCATCGTATATAAATTCGGCTCTTCGGAACTCCATTTTTTTGGATTTTTGATGTTTTCCTGAAAGAATCCGAAACGCACATTGTCCAGACGCGGGTAGCTTTCGTTGATTAAATCAATCACCGGCCTTTGAAGCGGTTCTTTGAACATTGCCGTATTGTTGGCATCATACAACTGAACATTCATCATATAATCTTTGATTTTTTGTCCCGTCAGATTCTCTACTTTCGGTCGTAGTTTGAAAATCGCATCTTCGTATTTTTTGTCTAATTTGGTCTGAACAAAGAAATCCTGAATGCGTAACTTTGGCTCTGCCATAATAAAAACTTCACGCTGGATTCCGCTCACACGCCAGTGATCCTGATCTTCCAAATAGGAACCATCCGCCCAGCGAATCACCCGCACAGAAACTACATTTTCGCCAGCTTTCAAATATGGCGTTACATCAAACTCAGATGGCAGGAAACTGTCTTCTCCGTATCCTAAAAATTCTCCGTTCAACCATACTTCAAAACCTGAACTTACAGCTCCGAAATGTAAAGTAACCGTCATATCTTTCCAGTTTTCGGGAACGGTAAAACTACGTTGGTACGAACCAACTCCATTATAATCTTTAGGAATATAAGGCGGATTTATCGGTCTGAACGGATAAACGGCACTTTTGTAAATAGGATTATCATACCCTTTCATTTCCCAGTTGGATGGCACTTCGATTTTATCCCAGCCTGAAACAGTATTTTTATAGAAATCTTTTGAAGCTTCTTTTAAGTTTACGGCGTATTTAAAATCCCAGTCGCCGTTCAGCATCTGGATTCGACTTTTGGTTCTGTCACCTTTTAAAGCATCTTCAACAGTTGTATAAGAATAGGCCGTTGCTCTAGACGGCTGTCTGTTGATACTGGTTACGGTTGGATCTTCCCACGGTGCAAATTCGTATTTTTTGTGCAGTTCAGGAATTCCGGCTGGTTCTCCTGTAACGGATTGGGCGTAGCTTATCCAAATACCAAACAAGCAGAATACTATCGAAAATCGAAACCTAGAAAAGTGATTATTTTGAATTGGCTGAAACATTATTTTATTTTTAGTTTTTTTGTCAATTCCGACGAAGGAGGAATCTTCTTTGGCTGCTCACGTCGCGGAGATTTGTCCTTCGTCGGAATTGACAAACTTTGTCTTAATTTTTAATACTTTATACTTAATTCTTCTTAACCTTTTCAGGAGGTGCTACAAAATTCATTTCACTTTTTCCTAAATCCTTCGAAGTTGCTACTGCGATTCCTCTTTGCTCTGCTTTGTTTACGGCACAATAAAAATGATACACTACACCATCATGTTTTACCACAAATGATTTGTGCGCAAACATATTGTCATAAGGTTCAGACGATTTAATCAAATCTTCGCCTTTCCAATCGGTCCAGTTAACCAAATCATTTGAAACTGCAAAACGGTTAAATGCACCTTGATTCCAGCCCGTCCAGAAAGCGCCGAAATAGAACATCACCCAAGTATCATTAATACGCTGAATATAGGCATCGCCTGAGATTCCTTTATGATGATTAATCAAAGGTTTGTTGCCATAACGCTCCCAGTGTTTCATATCGTTCGATACTGCCATAGCAATACGCTCTGCTCCTTTCGCAGGATTTATACTATCGCCACGGGCATTGTAATACATGATAAAATTGTGTCCTGTCAGTTTATCTTTATCACGAATCACGCTGTTTTTGTACATCGTACTATTGTCCCACCATCTAACGTCTTTATCTTTTGGCGTTAAAACCGGATTTTCCAATCTCTGAAATTCGTGCGGTTTTGTCGGCGCTTCTTTCGTATATGCCATTCCGATTGATAAAACTCCTGCTTCGTAGCCTTTGCTGTCTCCACCAAAATAACTCATCCAGTATTTATCATCGTATTTTTCCCATTCGTAGCTTCCGCCCCAAGTCATGTCCTGCAGTGAAATATATCCTGCTTTCTGGTTGACATCCCAGTGTTTTTCGTTTTCAGAAAACGACATTACTTTTCCTAAATATTTCCAGTCCAGTAAATTATCACTTTCAGCAAGCCAAGTTTCATAACCTCTTCCGTCATAAATTAAATACGTCATATACCACTTGCCATCTTTTCTAAATACAGAAGGACAGTCCATTTTATAGGAGTTGTCTGTTGGCACCATCACCAAACCGTATTTATAAGGCGTTTTGATTTCGTTATAAATCTCCTGCATTACCGTTTCAGTGATTTCACGTTTTTTGTATTTTGTCGCACAGCTTTCAATTGACAAAACTGTGATTGCAATTACGATGTATTTAATTGAGTTTTTCATTCTTGGTTTATTCTTGATAGTTCTCGCAAAGACGCTAAGTCGCAAAGTTTTTTATCCTCTTTTGTCTATATCCTTTCTTCTTGGCTCTATTTCAATTCCTTCAATCTCGATTCCATTACTTCTTTATTCAGTTTTACTTTTACCATTCCGGTTGGGTGAAATCGTTTTTTCAGATCAATAGCGTTGTATACAATTGTGTAAACATCATTTCCCTCTGGAATTAAACACAATGGTGTTCTCATAATATCCCAGCTTTTATCTACTTTGGTTTCGATTGGCAGATAATGTGCTTCCGACCAATTGATTCCGTCTTTTGAAAGTGTATATCCAATCATATTCGGCAAATGATGTCCCCAGCCTTCCGGGCCTCCGTCAAAAACAGCGATGTACAAACCGTTTGGTAACTGACTCACAATCGGGTTTTCAACAAATTGAGGATGTATCGTTTTTATCGGTTCTAAACCTTTATTCATTCGGCTCCATGGACCTTCTAAACTATTCGATTCTGCCAAAGCAACGAACCAGCCTTTTCCGGATTTCTTTGGATAATCTGCCCAGGATTCAAATGGATAGGCACCACTGTAAAAACCAAAATACTTATCTCCTACTTTATACGGAAAAAACGAAGCTACGCCCTGACGACCTTCCCAAGGCTGTGAATCCAATCCCGGCTCCATAATGATACCCATATCTTTGTATGGCCCGCCGATTCCGTTGATGCCTTCTACAGTCGATTCGCATCTCCAGATTCTTCCAAAAGAATGGTTGGGCTGAATTTCTTTGTGAACGGTATACGCCAAATAATAACCGTACCATTTGTTTGTTTTTTCACTAAAAACAGGCATATACGACCAAATTGCACCTCGACGGTCATTCATTGGATTGTCATCTTCGGTTACGGCATAAGTTCCACTGGCTTGGTAAATGGTGGATTCTCTTTTCCAGTGAATTGCATCTTTACTCGTCCAGTGACCGATTTTAGTTTTTACACGATCATAATACATTTCCACTCCTTTCTCTCCTGCTCTTTCCGTTGGAAACATATGATAGGTATCACCGACTTTTACAACACGTCCGCCTTCAAAACCACCTTGAATTCCTTCTGTTCCGGGCATTCCATCGTCGATAACGGGTTTATTTTCTCCTCCTATAATTTCAAAAAGCGGTTTTTCATCTGAGAACCCTTCAATGATGTAGGTTGGATTCCAAAGTTTTCCGTCTAATAACTGAGCATTTCTTGTTGCCAATTGCTGACTGCTTTTTATTACTCCCAAAACGGCAAACAATCCTTTTGCGTTTGGCAGAATCGTGTGTGCTCCTTTTGCGTAAGCGATGGCATAAATATTTACGGGAGCTAATCCAGTAATCGTAACTCCATTTTCAAGAATCAATTTTCCGTTTTCAATTGCATTCGGCTGAAGATATTCTTTGTTATTTGTTTCCTGAAAAACACCAACCAAAAGCTGAACCGGCTCTTTGAACTTTAGCTGTAACGGAGCATTTGTACCTTTTTTATAGGCATCCAAAGGCAATTCAATTCCTGTTAATCCCTGTAATTCTGGAGCTAAACCTACAATATTGTGTTTGCTTCCTGAAAAAACATGGGCGTATTGTGTTGTTTTGAATGTTTTGTAATTGGATTTTATTATTTCAAAAGCTGCAGGTTTCCAAGCTGTGTTTTGTGCTTCTGCAAATTGAATGCAGATTGAAAAAAGCGCAAGAAAAGCGGTTTTTAATTTAAAATTGTATGTTGTGTTTTTCGAAAACATTTTTTTTATTTTTAATTTCCACAGTCTTGTCATTGCAAGGAACGAAGCAATCACATTTGCAAAATCAAGCTTTGTCTAATTGTTAGTGAGATTGCTTCGTTACTCGCAATGACACTTAAATCGCCTTATAAATCACTTTATACTCCACATTCGGCTTTACGATCAACTGATATTTATTTTTTGCTAATTCTGTAATCGTTCCTGAATTGGTTTTTGGTTTATTTTGACTTTCAAAAATCAATTTACCTTCTCCTTCAGCTGCTTTAACCTTAATTTCTGTGGTACTGCAATAAACGTTAACTTCTCCTTTTGGTGTTGGTACTTTTCCTTCCATCCATTGTAAACCACCTAAATTAGGTTTGATTTCGTATTCAGCATAACCGGGAGCGGTTGGTTTTACTCCTAAATAATATTTACCCAGCAAATAGATTGGACTTGAACCCCAGGCGTGGCAAAGGCTTTTCCCATAAGGGCGTCCATACATCGCTAAATGTTCTGTACCTTTTTTACTAGGGTTGTATTCTTCCCAGAAAGAAGTTGCTCCCTCATTTAACATTCCGCCCCAATAGTCTTTCATTTCTTTCAACACATAATTCTGTTCGCCCATAGCGCACAAGGCTTCCAACTCGTAAAAACGCATATAAGGTGTCGTGATTTTAAGAATTTTATCATTAAGCAACACCTTATTTTTGATGCTTTGTTTTTGTTCTTCATTAAAATAATTAAAGAAAATACCGAACATATTAGCGTATCTAGTTACAATATCCTGCATTTTACCGTCGATACGCTGATGCATCATCACGTTTTCTTTTTTATCCCAAAACACATCAAATAGTTTTGTTTTTAAATCAGAAGCTAATTTTTGATACTGTTTTTGGTCTTCATTTTCACCTGCAATTTTAGCACTGACAGCCATAGCCTCTAAACTTCTTGCCAAAAGCATTTGTTCAAAACTAACCTCACCGGTTTTTGGTAATCCGTTTGCCCAGTCAATAAAAACCCAATCACCTTCCAAGGGTTCGAGGAATCCGTTTGTATTTCTTCTTTTTAAACAGAACTCCATCAATGATTTCATTCGCGGATAAAAAGTCTTGATAAATTTCGTATCGCCAGTGTGTAAATAGTAATCGTAAACACCCACAAACCAATAGAGCGAATAATCCATTATGATATTTACATGAGCTGTCACGGGTTCTTTGCCACGAAGCGCCAACAGCGTTCGTTCTACCGAAGCCGAATCAAAGAATAAATAATAATTCATCAAGTAACTTTGATATGCATCGCCAGACCAAACCCAGCGGTCGCGTTTAATTCCGTCTATAAAAAATTCGCGGGATGTTAAATGCATCGTGTAAGCCGACACATCCCAAATTTTATTCAATAATTGATCCGAAGATTTGAATGCACCACGATAGTCCAATGGCAAATATTCATACAACATCGAAATAGAATCATATTTTACTCCTGCATCTGCCTGTACCTGAACATAGCGGAATGCTTTGGAACCTGTATGTGTGTAGGTTTCGGACTGATTTCCATCAAAAGATAAATGGTCTAATGTTTCACATTTGGCCGTATCCAGCGCTTCCTCACGAGATTCACCATAATAAAGAGCCACTTTCCCTTTTCCTTTTAAACCGTGAATTTTGATATAACCAAAAGTTTCTTTACCAAAATCGACCAATTGACCAGTTCCTATTTTTTCTGTTTTTTTGGCACTCAAAGGTTTGGTTGTGAGTTTAAATTCGGAAGGTTTATGCTCTGGCGAGTCAAAATTCCAGGATCCAACAGGCACCCAAGGCGTGCCGGATTGCTGTGCTTTTCCATTTTCATCAATCCAAAGTTTGTCTTCATTAGTCACCTTCCAAGAAGCGTCTGATTTAACGTATTTACCAGCAATATAAATAGCCGGCAACACTTCCTGATTATATACTTTAAAGGAAATTTTGTGTTTTCCGGCAGGAATTTTTAATGATTTTGGTTGTCCATAAATTTGAACACCGTCTAAAATCAACTGAAAAGTTCCTTCCGAATAAATTTTTACCTCGTCTGATTGCGGAATATCCACTTCAGTTTGAAAAGTCACCAAAGCATACGGACTGTAATATTGCCAAAGCGGTGGAAATACGGCTTCGCGTTCTGTACGTCTTACCTGCATTTTATTACTTAACCAAACTTCAAAATCTCCAGGATAATAAATCCATGTTTGAGCCGAAGACATTTCGGATAAAAACAATAATGCGATAACACTAACAGCCGTTTTAAAACGTTGACCTAAAGAAGTAAATGTGATCATATTAATTGAAATTAAAAATGAGGTATAAACTCAAAATGGTTAGTCCCAATAAAGCGAACAAGATCTTCACTCGTTTACTGGTTTTAGGAACATCGGTTTCACTAACAAAATTAGTTTCCGGATTTTTATCCAATAATGAAATGATAATTGCCCCAATCATTAAAACCGCAAAAATGTAAAATGATATCAATAAAAAGTGGGGCCAAACAGGATACTTGTCTGCCGGGAAAACCCACAGATATAAAACTCCCACAAACAAACTAAAAGCCGAACCCCATGAAAGAGTTGCATTTACTGCTTTTTTGGTAGTGCGTTTCCAGAAAATACTCAACAAAAACACCACTGATAAAGACGGAGCCAAGAAACCTAAAACGGCTTGGAAAATATTGAATAAATTTTGCCCTTTTATATTATCAATTGCCACAGCGATGAGAATGGCAAATAAACACCCCGCAGCAATTGTAATACGTCCTATTTTAATTTGTTCCTTAATGGTTGCGTCCGGATTGATTTTCTTTACATAAATATCATTTGTAAAAACCGTACTCAACGCATTAAGAGACGAACCAATTGTTCCCACTAAAACAGCAATCATTACGCAAATCACCAGTCCATTCATGCCGCTTGGAAATAAATTAGTAACCATTGTCATATACGCCAAATCAGAATTTTTACCCAATTCAGGATATAAAACATAACAAAGGATTCCAGGCAGAATAAATAATGGCAATGCCATAACTTTTAGCCAGCCAATGAAATTAACCCCCAATTGTCCCTGTTCTAAATTCTTTGCTCCCAAAACACTTTGCACCATAGATTGATCCGTACAAAAGAAAGCCACTGCGGCAACAGGATATCCTAATAAAATAGCTGTCCATGGATAATGCGCATCGTTTGCAGGCTGTACTAAATTCCAGAAATTCGAAGGTGTTTTGGCAATCAAAGCTTCGATTCCTCCTACTTTCTGCAATCCTAAATAAGATAACGTAAGCGATACAGCAATTAATAAAATCATCTGGAAAACATTCACTTTAGCAATGGCTTTCAATCCTCCGGCAAACGTAAAAATCCCAGAGAAAATGACTAAAACTGTAACGCTCTGCCACATCGGGATTCCTAAAATCTGACGTACCAAAATACCTCCGCTAAACAGTCCCAGAGACAACCAGCTTACCAAAATTTTGACCATGGCGTACCAAGCCAAGATAGTCTGAGTACTGTCGCCATACCGTTTTCCCATATATTCGGGCATCGTACTTACTTTACTCGCAATATAACGAGGCGCAAAAACCATTGCCAAAAGCAATAAGAAAACAAAAGCGTACCATTCAAAATTTCCTGCCACAATTCCTGTGGCATAACCAATACTGGCAAAAGCCAATAAGGAAGAAGGTCCCACATTGGTTCCCCACATATTGAATCCGATATTGTACCAATTCAGCGAATTTCCCGCCATAAAAAGCGTTTCGTTCTTTTTGCTCTGCTTGACACTGACCACATAACCAATGACCAATAAAGTCACTAAATAAACAGCAACTATTATAAAATCGAGGATCGTTAATTTGTCATAAATGCTGTTCATAGGCCATATTCATTAAGAACATCAGTAATTTTTACTGGCATTCCTGTTTGTAATGATTTATCCATTGCCTGCAATAAGGCTACGGTTCTTATTCCTTCGTTCATGTCTGGATAAGCCGTAAAATCCTGCTCAATACTATCTGCAAAATATTCCAGGTAATTTTGGTATTCACCGCCATGGTGGCTCTGCCCCTCAAAACGGAAATAATATTTAATAGTCGAATCACCCCAATGAATTATTTTTTCTTCTCCCTTTTTGTCAGTAACTGAATAACGTAATTCGTGATAATCAGCTTGGCTTGCCCCTTCAGTACCTCTCAAAATAACACTCATACCGCTGTCTCTTTTGGTTGGCTGTGTTGGCGAAGTATAAACACCGCTCACTCTAGCAATTCTGCCATCGGTTGCCTTAAAAATAAAGTGCATTGTATCTTCATTTTTCAAACCCGCTGTTACTCCGTTGCTGCTAATCATTCCGTACCCCATTACCTCTTCAATATTTGGCAAATACCAACGAATGAAATCTACAGGATGGCTCAAACCGCCATACAGCCATTTAAATGATTGCAATAAGGACCATTCTTTTTCCAAAAACCAACGATGATCCGCATGGTAATGGGATTCAATTGTAATTAAATCCCCTATTACTCCTGTTTTATAATCTTTTCTTTGTCTTTTTGCCGGTTCAAAAAAACGAGAACTCTGTCCGATAAAGACCTTTTTGCCTGTCTTTTCACTTAATTCTAATAATTCTTTGGCATCTGATAAATCATCAATAAACGGTTTTGTGCACACTACATGTTTTCCATGTAATAATGCCTGCTTAACATGCTGTGCATGCAGATGATCCGGTGTATATATTGCAATTATATCGATTGCGCTATCTTGCAATAAATCATCATAGTTTGTTGTAAAAGAATGAAAATCAAACTCTTTTGATCTCTTCTTACATAACTCCTCACTTTTGTCACATATTTTGACAAGCTCTAGTTTTGAACTTTCTAAAACGGCCGACATTGTACTGCGGCCTTCTCCAAGTCCTAAAATGGCTATTTTTAACATTGCTTTTAGTTTAATGCCTTGAATTCACGAATAATCTTTCTTAATCTTTATCATCAAAAATCTCACTAATTCTATTTGTGAAATTATATCCAGAAAACATTTGTTTTAATTCGTTAATTCGTGGCTTGATTTTTATTTTATTTTATTCAAAAAAATCCACGTTTCATCAGGTTTTGTACCTTCAATTCCTGTTTGATATTTTTTCATCAAATTATTCCAATCGTTGACACGGGGATTATTTTCGGTTGTTTTTGGATTCAGTTTATCCAAGCTTTCTCCTTTCGGAATACTGATAATCAGCATTAATTGTCTTCCATTTTTGAAAACCTGTAACTGCTGAAAATCGGCATTACAAAAACCTTTTGCAATTTCAGGCCACTTTTCAAATTGAGTGGCATGATAATCAACATATTCTTTTTGCATTTTGGGATCATCAACCAAATTAGCTGTCAAAATTATATTTTCCCATTCTGATACAGGATTTGAATCCTTGCATCTTTCGAATTTCTGGAAATCATAAACAGGATTTTCGTATACCTTTATTTCTAATTTTGGAAAAGCCAAAGCCAGTTTCTTTTTCACTCTTTCCGGCTGATTCATTAGTCCGTAAATCACCAAATGATTTTGCCATTGGTACAATTCTTCACCTACAATTCGGAAACCTTTTATGGTTGATTTTATTTTTTCTATATCCAAATCGGTTCCAACTATTTCAACCACCACAGCTTTTGGCATTTCCTGCAAGCCCCAAGCTTCATCAACAACAACTTGCTTCGTTAAATCAGCATAAGGCTTTCTGATTCCTGCATTTTCCTTAATTTTTGGATTTACAAATGCATAATTGTCTTTCCAAATATTCCCTTCAGGACCATTGTTGTTTTTTAATATTTTTTGAATTGGAATCCAGTTGTTTTGTATTGTAAAATGTTGTGAACCTTCGTCCGTGTACATGTATAACCACAAAAACGGATCGTGAGCATAAGGACTAAAATATACTTTGTCTATATAATTCTCTTCAATTCTACTATCTGCCTGAGAAGAAAGTGTATAAATACCAGCTACATCGTGCAAATGTTTGGCATAATGATGAATTTTATTGCCAATAATTTTATTGTTTCGCATCACATTTGCTGTGTGTGTCCAACCCCAGCCCATCGAAATGCCGCTGTAGGCAACATCCGAAATCTCATTGTGTTCGATAGTCAGATTTTTGACAAAACCGGCAGCAATTCCTAAACATCCCCAATCTTCATTGGCTACATTGGTAATCAAATTATCCGCAATCAGTTCATCTGAACAAACTTCTCTTTCATCTTTTACATTTAATGGTAAATGCGCTTCAAAAGACTCTTCAGAAAAAACACCCAAGCTCATTCCGTTTCCACCAATGTCCTTGAAAAGATTTCCCTGTATTCTATTGTGATTCGTTCCCTTATTAAAATCCAAACCTGTAGAAGACAAATGCTCAAAACTACAGCCTTCAAACACTATGTTATTAGTGTAATTCGCCTCAACTGCCGCTCTTGGTCTCCCAACCCAAGCCTGATTTTCTAAATTTGCCTGATTTGGCGTTCCAGGTATTTTCAATTTATAGGCATCCAGCAAATACATTCCAGCCTGCAAAGGAACATGCCCTTGTTGTGACGGACGCAGCCAATTGCTGTATTGAAATGAAATTCTTTTAAATTTAAAATAACTTACCGGCGAATCTATAGTTCCTTTTACCTCCACCAAATTTTCTAAAACTGGCACCGTAACTTTTGCAGAAACCATATTCTCGCCTGTTCTTGGAATGTAATAAATCTTAGCATTTTTTCTATCCAAATACCATTCTCCAGCTTCGTTCAACATTGACATTCCGTTGTTTAAATAGAATGCAGAGTTACCGTTATTTTTAGAAATCCAAGGTGCTGGCCAAGGGTGCTCACTCTGAATACGGCTTTCAGGTTTTTCAAATGAAAGTCTGGCGCTGTCTTTTCGTATTTCGATATTTTTGATTCTCAGATTGGCGATAGCCCACCATTGCACAATAAACATTTCCATACCGGGCTCGAACTTAACCGATTTGTCTTTGAAAGGAATCCAGCAGGTTTCTGATGCAGCATCCCAAGAGAGAATGCGGTCCATTTTGTTTCCAGCAGTGCTTTTGGCTCTAACAGCTTTTATATCATTTACCCAAAGCTGTCTGTAATTCAATATTTCTCCTGCCTGCTTAGGCGCATCAGCTACCCAAACTGTTTCTGCTTTTAAGCCGTTTATAGCGATTGCAGATTTTTTCCAGTTTTTGATTTCCAATCCACCGCTAAAAATAGGTTTTGCATTGGCAGCCGCTTCAATTGTAGTTGGACTTTCGGCAGTTCCTGAATCCTCGGGTCTTATAAATAAAGGTTCATTTAAATTATAGGTTCCATCCATAATTATAATATGAATACCATCTTTTATGGAAGCATCTTTTAATCGGCGTAATTCTCTGGCTTTTCTTACGGCCATATGTACAGTTGCCAGCGGACTATCTTTGGTTCCAATGTTACTATCCTTACCTGAAACTGACACCCAAATTTCGGCAGCATTGGCAGTAAACATCATTCCAATCAGGAAAAAAACCAAAAAAAGTCTATTTTTTTGCTTTAAAATCATTTTACCTTTTAATTTTAATTTGGTGACTATCTTAAATCTTAAAAATGTAAGATATTCGCCTTTTTATTTATTAATCCTATTTAAATAGGAATCTATTTTTATGAATATTAAATTTTATATTATAAATAATCATTGAAATGTTAAAAGTAATATTTATATAATTATTCCGTGTTATTTTTAAACAACGAACAATTCTATAAAAATTTTCTAATTTAGCCATTGAAAAATAACTAATTGACTTAACTAAAAATTATGGATAATTTAAATTCAAACAGCATCCAAAAAAATAGCGCTGGAAATTCTGGAGTCTGGTGGCATGAAAAAAATCCTGGGCCATTAATAAATATACCTTTCATCAAACAATTCGGCAGTATGCGCTTTACCAAAGTGCAGATGGACGAAAATATGCGGCCACACCTGAATGACGGAATTGAAATTCATTTTGTAACCAGCGGAAAATACGATTGGGTTGTTGAAGGTAATCAAATTGAATTACTGCCTGGCAATTTATCTGTTACGGCACCTTGGCATTGGAACGGAAGCCCAAGCGGCAAAATGGATATTGGATATATCGACTGGATTATATTAAAACCTTTGGAATACAATCAAAAAAAGAAATTAAACTTAGGAAACTGGTCAAAATTATCCAAAAGCATTCAGGAAAAGCTAGGTGATTTGATTGCTGACAACAGAAATGTGGTTGTAGAAAAAGCCAAAACCTTTGAAAAATATTTCACTGAAATTCGCAGGGAGCTGGCCAATCAGGAAGAAGGTTTTGAAATTATGGTCGGTAATATTTTAGAGAATTTACTAATCGATTTATACAGACAGCTTTCGAGCATGGTCCTGAAAACTGATGAAGAAACCAATTTTATAGAAAAATTCACTAAAACCGTCTCTGATGACATCAGCAAAAAATGGAATATTGACGATCTGGCGCATAAATTTGGAATGGGAAAAACAAAATTTACCTATGAAGTAAAAAGACTAACCGGATACCCTCCAAACAGCTACATCATTAATCTAAAAATCGAAAAAGCTATTGAACTAATCTTAAATCCTAAAAATAAATCGATGTCGGATATTGCTTATTCCTGCGGTTTTTCATCGTTACAGCATTTTACTTCTTCTTTTTTGCAAAGAACGGGAACCACTCCAGGCCGTTATAGAAATCAAGAAATTAAAGACAATTAAATCATAACTGATACTTTTTTTAAAACATATAAGTCATATAAGTTTATGAATCTTACTAATATGACTTATATTTTGACTGCTGATTTTAAATAATTTATAAGACATCAATCATCTGATTATTCAATTTATCACCAATATTTTTATTTAGATTTCCAATTTATAAAATGCCTCTGCGTTTTCAAACCAAATCTTATTCTGCTCCTGAATGGAAAATTGAGCGATATAATTTTCTAAAGTATTTACAACTGCTGCATAATCCGCTGCCACATTACAAACCGGCCAATCAGAACCGAACATCAATTTATCTGTCGAAAAATTTTCAAAAATCACATCTAGATAAGGTTTTAAATCCTGTGATTTCCAATTGTTCCAATCGGCTTCTGTAACCATTCCAGAAACTTTACAGCTTACATTATCAAATTTTGCAATCTCTTTGATATCTTTTTCCCAAGAAGCAATTTCGCCCGATTTGATATTCGGTTTTGCAATATGATCGATGACAAATTTTTGTTCCGGAAAACGTGTTACCAAATCGATTGCGGCCGGTAACTGCCGATGAAAAATTAGAATATCATAAGTAAAATTAAATTCCTTTAATGTAGCGATTCCATTTCTGAAATCATTTCGCAGCATAAAATCATCAGCTTCGGCCTGTACTACGTGACGGAAACCTTTGATGATTTTATTATTTGAAAAATGATTCAGTCTTTCACTTATATTTTCACTGCGTAAATCTACCCAGCCGACAATACCTTTAATAAAATCATTTTTAGAAGCCAGATCCGCTAAAAAATTAGTCTGTTCTTCCGATTGATGTGCTTCAACAGCTACACAGCCCTGAAATTTATTTTCGGTCAGCAAAGGCAGTAAATCTTCCGGCAGAAAATCCCTTTGAATTTTCTGCATCGAATCATCAATCCAGCTGTCTCTAATGGGATCGAATTTCCAAAAATGCTGATGAGAATCAATTCGTTTGTTCATCCTTATTAATTTACATCGCTAATTAAAGCACGATCCAAATGCACATAACCGCCTTCAACAAAAACAAACTGCCCTGTAGTGTGAGAAGAACGGTCGGAAATAGTAAACAAAACTGCATCGGCGATTTCTTCAGTTTTAGTCATTCTTCCCTCAAATGGTATACTTTTATTGATTTTTTTCAAAACTGCTTCACCATCTGGTACCGTTTTGATCCAGTCTTCGTATGCTGGTGTGTAACATTCAGCTATAATTATCGCATTGGAACGAATACCAAACTGAATCAAATCTACAGCCCATTCTCTGGTTAATCCAAGTACCCCTCCTTTTGCGGCAGCATAACCGGAAGTACCGCCCTGTCCTGTCAAAGCTACTTTTGAACCAATATTCAGAATATTTCCTTTTGATTCTTTCAAATAAGGAAGCGCAAATTTTACCAGCAGGAAGTAACTCACTACATTCAATTTTAAAGAATCCATAAATTCTTCATAAGTAGCATCTAATCCTGCTCCGTCGTTAACTCCTACATTATTGATAACAGCATCAATTCTGCCGTATTTTTCGGCAATCTTTTTTACTGCATTTTCCATCGCCTCAGGATTGGTAACATCCGTCTGCACAAATAAAGAATCAATTCCTTTTTGTTGCAAAGCTTCGGCATAACCAAAACCTCTGCTGTTTCTGTCTACAAGAACCGGAATAGCACCTTCATCAGCAAGGCGGTTGATGATGGTTTCACCAATACTGCCTTCTTTTCCGGCGGAACCTGATACTACTATGATTTTTCCTTTTAAATGTAAATCCATATTTTATATTTTTTAGAATTAATTCAATTCTATGATTGCTTTAATAGTATTGTTTTTTGGATCAATCCATTTTTCAAATTCACCAATCATGTCTGTAAAATCAGCACGGTGAGTGATGTATTTTTTAGGGTCGATTTTACCTTCTTTCAGGCATTGCATTACATATTCAAAATCTTCGATGGTCGCATTTCGGCTGCTCATCAAAGTAGATTCTCTTTTATGGAAATCAGGATGACTGAAACTCAGTTCTCCTTTTTGAAGTCCCACCAAAACAAATCGACCGCCATGAGAAATGTAATTGAAAGCACTGTTCATCACTTTTTGATTTCCGGTCGCATCAATCACCACATTGGCCATATCACCATTGGTCAGTTCTGCTAATTTTGCAGCAACATCATCGTGCAGCGGGTTTATAGTTTCATCTGCCTGAAGCGCTTCTTTACAAAAATTAAGGCGGTATTCATTGATATCCATAACAATCACTTTAGCCCCGGCAATTTTTGCAAACTGGATCAATCCTAATCCGATTGGTCCTGCTCCCATTACTAAAACAGTATCGGTTGCTTTTACAGCTGCCCTGCGAACACCGTGTGCTGCAATGGCAAGCGGTTCTATCAAAGCCAGTTCATCATAATCCAAACCTTGTCCGTGAAGGAGATACTGTTCAGGAACAGTCACATATTCTGCCATTCCGCCATCTATATGCACACCAAAAACTTTGATATTTGCACAGCAGTTTGTCAAACCGTTTCTGCAGGCAACGCATTTTCCGCAGCTGAAATAAGGAATAAAAGTTACTTTGTCTCCCGGTTCAAAACCTTTTGCATTTCCTTTTATATATTCTGCAGCAAGTTCATGCCCCAGAATTCTTGGATATTCAAAATAAGGCTGTGTTCCTCCAAAAGCATGTATATCGGTTCCGCAGACCCCTATTCTTTTAATTTTCAAAAGAACTTCGCCTTCTTTTGGTTCCGGCATTGGTTTCTCTTTCAGCAGAAACTCTTTCGGTTTTTCGCAAACAATATATTTCATTTTATTAGAATTATTTTTTTAGAAATTGGATAAACAACTCCTAAGTTTATATTATTTACTATATGCTTTTGCTACCTGTCTGCTGGATCCTAAACCTTCCATGCCTAACTCAATAACATCACCGGGCTTGATATAAATTGGATCTGGCTTGATTCCTAATCCAACTCCCGGAGGCGTTCCTGTACTAATAATATCACCAGGCATTAAAGTCATAAACTGGCTTAGATAATGTACTAAAAATGGAATTTTGAAAACTAAGTTCAATGTATTGCTATCCTGGAATTTTTTACCATTTACAGTTAACCACATCGGAATATTATTTACATCGGCAATTTCATCCTGAGTAGCAAGGAATGGCCCAAGAGGCGCAAACGTATCGCATCCTTTTCCTTTTGCCCATTGTCCGCCCATTTCTATCTGAAAAGCTCTTTCGCTGTAATCGTTTAATAAAGCATAACCTGCTACATAATCCAAAGCTTCTGCTTCTTCTACATAACTTGCTTTTTTGCCTACAACAAATGCCAATTCGATTTCCCAGTCTGTTTTTTCACTGTTTTTTGGGATAATCAAATCATCATTTGGACCGCATAAAGAAGTCGTTGATTTGAAAAAGATAATTGGTTCTGCTGGAATCGGCGCACCTGTTTCATGACAGTGATCTACATAATTCAATCCAATACAGATTATTTTTGAAGGTCTCGCTACTGGAGAACCCAAACGGACATCGGCACTCACTTCTGGCAAAACCGGATTGCTTTCCAATGCTTTTTTTAATTTTTCTAAACCGTTTTCATCAAAAAAAGCTTCATTAAAATCTGAAACAATTGAAGATACATCATATCGTTTCTCTCCAATAATAACTCCTGGCTTTTCTTTTCCTACAGCTCCAAAACGTATTAATTTCATTTTCTTTTTTTTTTAAGTTACTGAGTTGTTAAGTTACTAAGCTGCTAAGTTTTTCATCTCGGCAAATTTAGTAAGTTGTATTTTTTAAGTTCCTGATTTCCTCAAATGCTAAGTATCTTTAATCTTAGGAACTTAGTATCTTAGAAGCTTAGCAGCATCTTTTAATTATTTAATTTGATAAATCCTCCGTCAATAGGGTAATCTGAACCAGTAATAAAACCTGCTTCATCACTGCACAAATACAGTGCTAAAGCCGCAACTTCATCTGGTTTGCCCATTCTTCCGATTGGCTGGGATTTTGATAATTTTTCGAAAATTTCAGCTTCTTTTCCCGGATAATTTTTATTGATAAAACCATCAACAAAAGGCGTGTGAACTCTCGCAGGAGAAATCGAATTACAGCGGATGCCTTCATTGATATAATCTCTCGCAACCGACAGAGTCATAGCCATTACAGCTCCTTTTGCAGTTGAGTATGCAAAACGGTCAGGTATACCAACCCATGCTGCAATTGAAGCCATATTCAAAATTACACCGCCGCCTGACAGTCTAAATTGCGGAATTGCTGCGTACAGACAATTATAAACTCCTTTTACATTTACATTCATCACTCGGTCGAAATCGGCTTCTGGTGTCGTATCAACTTTTCCAACGTGCGCAATTCCGGCATTATTAACCAAAATATTGAAGTTTCCTATTTTTTCAAATGTATCGGTAACTTCTTTTTGATTAGCTACATTACAGGCATAAGAAAATACTTTTCCGCCCAATTGTTTAATATCATCAACAGCCTCCTGAGCACTTTCGATTGTTAAATCGATAATATGAACCTCGGCTCCCTGTTTAGCAAACAGCGCAGCTATGGCTCTCCCAATACCGCTGCCTCCTCCTGTTACTACTGCTTTTTTATTTTGTAATGAAAACATATATTCTAATTTTAATTTTATCTATTCAATTCTAAAGCTGCCAAAATAAAAGGCCCTGTCGCTTTCGGGTCATTATTTTTCTTTCTTTCGTTAATATAATATTCGTACGAACCATCGCGATAAGGATTACCGCCCAAACCTGCTACAGCACAGGCATTAGTCAATTCTACTTCGCCTTTAGAGTCAATTACTATCGATTGTGAAGTCAATCCGTCAAATGCTTTATTGGCAAAGTTTTTGAATTTTTTAGGCAGGTAGCCTTTGTTCACTCCTTTTGCAAAAGCATAAGCAAACATAGCAGTACCCGAAGATTCTAAATAATTACCTTTTCTGCTTCCCATGTCAGTTACCTGATACCACATACCCGATTTTTTGTCCTGAAATTTAATCAATGCATTTGAAACAGCATTTAAATAAGCAATTAATTCTTTTCTTTTCGGATGTTCTTTGGGAAAATAATCCAATACATCAACCAAAGCCATCACATACCAGCCAATAGATCTCGACCAAAAATTTGGTGAAACACCAGTCTCTTTATTCGCCCATGGCATGGCTTTGCTTTCGTCCCAGGCATGGTAAAGCAATCCTGTTTTTTTATCAGTGGCATGCATTTGGATTAATTCAAATTGTTTGGCTATGTCGTCAAAGAATTTTCCATTTTCAAAAACTGCTGTATACTGAGCATAAAATGGTTCTCCCATATATAATCCATCCAGCCACATTTGGTTTGGATATATTTTTTTATGCCAAAATCCCCCGCTTGCTGTTCTTGGCTGATTTTCTAACTGCCTGCGTAAAGTCTGCATTGCGGTTAAATATCGCTTATCGTTTGTCTTCTTATACAAATCAAACAGTAATCTTCCTGCAGTTATATTATCAATATTATAAGTATCCGGCTCATACGTTTTGATATTTCCTTCTCCATCAATTAAATCATCTGCATAACCTTTTATATAGGCAGCATATTTTGGTTCCTTTTTCTGCTTATTCAATTCTTCAAAAGCATACAAAACCAATCCGTGTACGTAATCCCAATGCGGATTTTTTGCATCGTCTATCATATAGGACTGCGGATGGCGGTTCATCAGTGTCAAAGCCATTCTTTCAGACCATTTCAGTTTATCCGAAATTTCATTTTTCTGTTTTCCTGAAACTGCTTCGGTTTCGGTTTTTTGAGCCATAATGTGGCCGCTGAACACTAACAAAGCAAGCATCACACTTGTCCTTACAAAAAAAATGATTTTTAATGAATTATTCATCTTTGTTACAAATAAGATTATTATGAATTCTTTAGTTTTTGCTGATTTTTTTTACACAAAAAACAAATAAATTGTAATCGATTACACAAATGTAATTTTAAATATCAATATTCCAAACATAATTTATACATTTGTAATTGTAATTTTTACATTTATTATTTTTTAGCCAAAAAACAAACAATTTATCATAAAAAATGACAAAACTTAAAGGCATAACTTGGAATCATACAAGAGGACTTTTACCTATGGTTGCCACAGCGCAGCGTTTTACAGAACTTAATCCTGATATTGAAATCAGCTGGGAAAAAAGAAGCTTACAGGAATTTGCAGATGCTTCTATTGAAGATTTAGCAAAAAGATTTGATTTGTTAGTTATCGACCATCCCTGGACAGGTTTTGGAGCACATACCAATGCGATTCTTCCTTTGTCCGACTATCTTTCTCCAGAATATATAAAAGACCAGGAAATCAATACTGTAGGACGTTCTTACGGAAGTTACATTTTTAGCAATAAATTATGGGCACTGCCAATTGACGCTGCCACTCCGGTAGCTGCAGCACGATTGGATATTTTAGAAAAAAACGGTTTAAATGTACCGCAGACATATGATGAGTTATTGGCTCTGGCCAAAAAAGGACTGATTGCTTTTGCAGGAATTCCGGTAGATTCGTTAATGACGTTCTATTCTTTTTGCTGCAGTCTGGGTGAAGCCCCTTTTCAGTCGCAGGAAAAAGTAATTTCGATTGAAACAGGAAAAAAAGCCCTGCAGATGCATCGCGAACTGGCACAGTTAATGGATCCGGCAAACTTTAACCGAAACCCGATTCAGGTGTATGAAGCAATGGTCAACTCCGATGAAATTGCCTACTGCCCTTTTGCTTACGGCTATTCTAATTATTCAAGAATTGGTTACAGCAAAAACTTACTTCATTTTTATGATTTAGTAAAATTGAATGACCAGCCAATGATTAGCTCTTTAGGCGGAACAGGACTCGCAGTTTCTTCTTTCAGCAAACACATTCCTGAAGCGGTAAAATATGCAGAATTCACAGGATCATCACACGTACAGCAGAATATTTTTGCAGACAATGGCGGACAGCCGGGACATCTTCAGGCTTGGAAAAATGACCGAATCAATGGGATAACTCACGATTATTTCAAAAATACACTGCCTGCTTTGGAAAGAGCTTTTTTAAGACCTAGATATTCGGGACACATGTATTTTCAGGATCATGCGGGCGATGTGGTTCGTGATTATCTGATTAACGGCGGTGATGAAGAAGCCGTTTTAGCAGCAATGGATGCGCTTTACATCAAGTCATTAAACTTATAACAGCATGAGACCATTAGAAGGATTAGTTGTATTGGAATTCTGCCAGTTTTTGGCAGGGCCTTCTGCGGGCTTAAAATTGGCTGATTTAGGCGCGAGAATTATTAAAATCGAGCGTCCGGTAAAAGGCGAAGCTTGCCGTCAGCTGAGCATTAAAGACCTTTTTGTGGATGACAGCAGTCTGCTTTTTCATACCATCAATAGAAACAAAGAATCATTTGCAGCCGACCTTAAAAACCCTGAAGATTTAATTTTAGTAAAAAAACTAATCGCCAAAGCCGATATTATGACCCATAATTTCAGGCCGGGTGTTATGGATAAAATAGGTTTAACTTTTGCGGAAGCGTTAACCATTAATCCAAAAATAATTTATGGAACAATAACAGGTTACGGAGACAAAGGTCCATGGGCAAATAAACCGGGACAGGATTTACTGCTGCAGTCACTTTCCGGACTGAGCTGGTTAAGCGGCCGAAAAAGCCAAGGGCCTGTTCCATTTGGTCTCGCTGTCGCCGATTTAATGTGCGGCAATCATTTTGTTCAGGGTATTTTGGCCGCATTACTCAAAAGAGCCAAAACCGGAAAAGGAGTTTTAGTAGAAGTCAGCCTGCTGGAATCGATTTTAGATGTTCAGTTTGAAGCCATTACTTCCTACTTAAATGACGGAGGACAGCAGCCGCAAAGAGGCGATGTTAAAGGAAGTGCCCACGCCTTTCTAAGTGCGCCTTATGGAGTTTATCCCACTCAGGAAGGATACATTTCATTGGCCATGGGTGATTTACTTTTCATTGGAAATACGTTAGGAATCGATTTAAATAAATATTCCGATAAACATTTATGGTTCTCACAAAGAGATGAAATCAGAGAAATAATAACTGAAAAACTGCTGACTCAAACAGCTGATTATTGGCTGAATTTACTTCAAAAAGAAGGAATCTGGTGTGGCAAAGTTCTCAATTACGAAGAGTTGGACAGCCAGCCTTTTGTGAAAGAATTACAATTAAAACAAACGGTTAAAAATGCTGCTGGAGAAACCTTGATTACTACCAGAAGCCCTATTCAATTGGATGGAGAAATTTTGGCCAGCCCGAAAGCAGCACCAAAAGTGGGTGAAGACAATACTGTGATACATGAAGAGTTTATTCGTTGAACCGTTTATTTGTTTAATCGTTTTATCACAAACAGTTAAACAAATAAACGATTAAACAGTTAAACAATCAAAAACGATTAAACAAAAAATGAAACCATTAGAAGATTATTTAATAGTAGATTTCAGCCAGTTTCTTTCCGGGCCTTCAGCGAGTTTACGATTGGCCGATCTGGGTGCTCGTGTGATAAAAATTGAAAAACCGGGAACTGGAGACATCTGCAGAACCTTATATACTTCTGACTTGATTATGAATGGGGAATCTTCCGTTTTTCATACCATCAACAGAAACAAAGAATCATTTGCCATTGATTTCAAAGAGCCGAATGAACTTGAAAAATTAAAAAAACTGCTAGCCAAAGCTGATGTTGTTATGCACAATTTCAGACCCGGCGTGATGGAACGTGTTGGCTTGAGTTATGACGATGTTACAGCAATCAATCCCAATATTATCTATGCCGAAATTTCGGGCTATGGTACTAAATCGGATTTAAAAGATTTACCGGGACAGGATTTATTACTGCAATCATTGACTGCATTAACCTGGCTGAGCGGTAATCAGGAAGACGGCCCGGTACCAATGGGATTGTCAATAGTGGATATGCTTGCAGGAGCGCATTTGGCACAAGGAATTTTGGCCTCTTTATATAGAAAAGCAACTCACGGTATCGGAGCAAAAGTTCAGGTAAGCATGCTGGAATCTGCTTTTGATTTTCAGTTTGAAACCATTACGACATATTTTAACGACGGCGGTGAACTGCCTGTTCGTACAAAATCCAACAATGCACACGCATATCTGGGTGCGCCCTACGGAATTTACAAAACACAAAATGGTTATTTAGCTTTGGCAATGGGATCAATCCCAGTTTTGGCCTCTCTTTTAAAATGTGATGACTTGTTACAGTTCTCTGAAAACAAATTTGGATTACGTGACGAAATCAAAAACATACTCGCCACGCATTTACAAACACAGGAAACTCAGTTTTGGCTGGATATTTTAGAACCAGCAGATATTTGGTGTGCCAAAGTACTGAACTACAAACAGCTTTTTGCTGAAGAAGGATTCCGCGTTTTAAATTTCACGCAGAAAGTCGAAATGACAGACAGCTATACTTATAAAACAACCCGATGCCCAATTAAAATTGATGGAGAAATTTTCACATCAGTTAAAGGTTCCCCAAAATTAGGACAGGATAACGAACGGATTATTAAAGAATTTATAGCTTAATAATGGAAAAGTTAAGAATCGCTGTCAGGAAATTTGATCCTTTTGAAAGTACATTGCAAAAACTGTGGGATTTGTTCTGTATCGAAAATAATATTGAAATGGAAGCTGAAATGATTCCGTTAGAATTACATGATTTATATACCGAAACAATCAGCAAAAAGGGACTAAAAAAAGGAACTTGGGATATTGCTCATCTTAACACAGACTGGATTTTTGATGCTGTCAATGAAAAAGCAGTTCTGGATTTAAATCCATTAATTGCCCAAAATGCACCGCAGAATTATCCAGAAGGCTGGCATCAGTCGCTGTTACATTTACAGCAGATCAATGACAGAACTTATGGACTTCCTTTTCATGACGGTCCGGAATGTCTGATTTTTAGAAAAGATTTATTTGAAAATACAATCGAAAAAGAAAAATTCAAAAAACAGTACGGTTACGAGTTAAACCCTCCCTGCACTTGGGAACAATTCAGCCAGATTGCCGAGTTTTTCAACCGTCCTGAGCAGAATTTATACGGAAGTGTGTTTGCCAATTTTCCTGATGGGCATAATATGGTATTCGATTTCTGCCTGCAGTTATGGACACGCGGAGGTTCTTTACTGAATGCACAAAACCAAATCGACATCCAACGTCCTGAAGCCATCGAAGCTTTGGATTTTTACAGAAAAATAATCAATAACCCCAAAGCCGTTCATCCAAAAACAAAAAAATTTGGTTCGGTAGAAGCTGGTTTGGCTTTCGCCAAAGGAGAAGCAGCAATGTCTATTAATTGGTTTGGATTTGCCTCAATGTGCGAAGTAATTGAAGAATCAAACGTGAAAGGGAAAGTAGATATTACCGAATTACCACACAATTCAAATCACAAAACAGCTTCTTTGAATGTATATTGGCTGTATACAATTGGTTCAGGAAGCAGACACCAAAAACTGGCGTACGATTTTCTGCGGTTTGCTACTAGCCCCGAAAGTGATAAATTACTGACCAATGAAGGCGGAATCGGATGCCGAAAATCAACCTGGAATGATTCTGAAATCAATACCACAATTCCGTTTTATCATAAATTAGAAATGCTTCACGAAAATGCTTTAACGTTACCGCAGACACCGATTTGGCCCAAAGTAGCCGAATTGATTGACCAAATGGTACTCAAGGCTATTGACAGCAGTGTTTCATCAGAACAACTTTTAAAAGACACTCAAAAATCAATCCAAAAATTATACTAATCATGGATATACCTTATAAACCCTCATTGCCAGAAACAGTACAGCCCATAATCATTATTGGTGCAAGCGGTATTGTAAAAGATGCCCATCTTCCCGCTTATAAAATGGCCGGCTTTTCGGTTTTCGGAATTACCAACCGGACAATAGCAAAAGCACATACAATGGCTGAAGAATTCAATATTCCGCATGTTTTTGAAAATGTAGCCGAAGCTGTAAAAAATGCTCCATCAAACGCTGTTTATGACATTACTGTCCTTCCTGATCAATACATCGAAATATTAGAACAATTGCCAGATGGTGCCGCCGTGCTGATTCAAAAACCTATGGGAAATGATTTGGCGCAGGCCAAAGAAATTGTGGCAGTATGCGAAAGAAAAAAATTAGTAGCTGCTATTAATTTTCAGCTGCGGTTTGCTTCTTATATCAGTGCTGCCCGATACATGATCAATCAGGGAATTATTGGAGATCTGTATGATCTTGAAGTAAAAGTAACGGTGAATACGCCATGGGAATTGTTTCCGCTGATTAAGGAGCATCCAAGATTGGAAATTCTTTTTCACAGTGTTCACTATATCGATTGCATTCGCTCTTTTATGGGAAATCCAAAGGGCGTTTATGCCAAAACAGCGAATCATCCTTTGAAGAAATTATCCTCCTGCCGTTCTTCGATTATTTTGGATTACGGCGATTCGATGCGTGTGGTGATTAATACCAATCACGATCATCATTTTGGACCAAAACATGAAGAAAGCTACATCAAATGGGAAGGAACCAAAGGTGCCATTAAGGCTAAGATGGGTTTATTAATGAATTATCCTGATGGTATGCCTGATGAATTCGAGTATGCACTGCAGACTGAAAAAGGTTCCTATGAATGGCAAAAAAAGGAACTGGAAGGTTCGTGGTTTCCAGAGGCTTTCATTGGCACGATGTCAAATCTGATGCGTTTTAAAGAAGGTTCTGATGCTGTTCTGCACACCAGCGTGCAGGATGTTTTAGGCACTATGAAAGTGGTAGAGGCCTGTTACATCAGTAATGAAAGAGGAGCGGTCTCACTAGATAAATTATAAAAACAATTTAAAAATTTTAAACATATAAGTCATATAAGAACCAAGAAATTAAATGAACCTCTTTTTTAACTTATAAATAAGTTCAAAAAAGATATAGGCTTTAAAATCAAATAAACTTATATGACTTACATGGTAAAAAAACTAAAAAAATATGTATTTCAAATCAACATTTTTTGAAGATTATCAGCTTAATGATAAAAGAGTTACATTAGGCAGAACAATTACTGAAACTGATTTTGTGGTTCATGCGGGTCACACAGGTGACTTTTTTCCGCATCATATGGATGAGGAATGGTGTAAAACACAGCCTTTTGGACAGCGGATTGCCCACGGAACAATGGTTTTCAGCATTGGAATCGGACTTACAGCATCAGAAATAAATCCTGAAGCTTTTTCTAAAGGATATGAACGTATGCGGTTTGTAAAGCCAGTTCATATTGGCGATACCATTCATTCGGAAATCACAATTTCAGAAAAAGGAGAAGCCAAAAAGCCTGAAATGGGAACTGTTACCGAGCATGTTGAAATCATCAACCAGCGAGGTGAAGTCGTGCTTGTATGCGACCATCTATTATTAGTAAAAAAGAAATAATTAACTAACCTATAACTATAAATTATGCAAATAACCAACCAAATTGGCGACCAGCACGAAGTGCCAACAGAACAAGGAGTAGAAGAAGGATCTGGAAAAAAATATCTTTTACCTTTTATTTTAATTACCAGCTTATTTTTCCTTTGGGGAATGGCACACGGTTTTGATGGAATTTTAATTCCGCATTTGAGAAAAGCCTGTGAGTTAAACAACCGACAATCTACTTTAATAGACACTGCTGTGTTTCTTGCATATTTTATTATGGCAATTCCTGCTGGAATGCTGATTAAACGTTTTGGATATAAAAACAGTATTATCACTGGATTATTAGTATTTGCTGCTGGCGCTTTTCTATTTATTCCTGCTGCTAATTCTAGAACGTATGAATTATTTTTGTTCGCTTTATTTGTGATTGGCTGTGGATTGACGATTTTAGAAACTAGTGCAAATCCGTACGCTGCTATTTTAGGACCTGCTGAATCTTCTTCAAAAAGATTAAATTTGGCTGCCTCTTTTAACGGATTGGCTGCTATGCTTGGACCTGTATTAGGTTCAATGTTTATATTGTCAGGAAAAAGCTTTACACCTGTACAAATGAATGCAATGCCTGATACAGCTAAAGCAGCATATTTACTTGAAGAAGCTTCAACCGTAAAAATGCCTTATATGATTCTAGGAAGTATATTGGTACTTATGGCTATATTATTTTACTTCATGCACTTGCCTTCGATGAAACCTACCCATACCGAAGTTGAAATCAAACCTGGATTTTTCTCTGTTTTAAAATTTTCGCATTTGAGTTGGGCAGTAGCAGCACAATTCTTCTATGTAGGTGCTCAAGTATGCGTTACCAGTTTTTTTGTTCGAATTGCTGAACAAAGTGCAGGATTGGATGAAAAAACAGCGGGTTATTACCTAGGTATTTATGGTTTCTTATTTATGGCAGGACGCTTCATTGGAACTTTCTTTTTGCGTTATGTAAAAGATTATATTTTGTTATCTATCTACTGTGTTATCAGCATTATTTTATGCATTGTAGCTATTTACGCAAGCGGTATTGAAGTAATTTATGCTTTAGGCGGATTAGGTTTTTTCATGTCAATTATGTTCCCGACAATTTTCTCGCTGGGATTAGTTGGCTTGAAATCCAATACCGAAACTGGTTCATCTTGGTTAGTAATGTCCATTGTCGGCGGGGCAATACTTCCTTACTCTATGGGAACTTTAATCGATATGAAACATGACGATATTCAGGCGGGTTACATTATTCCGCTGGTTTGTTTTGTCATTATTCTTTATTTTGGTGTATTTGGACATAAAGTAAAGAACAGTATTTCATAAAGTATTTTTTCGTTTTATAAAAAAGATAGTATTGAAGTAATATCCAATACTATCTTTTTTTTATTTTTAAAACAATCGGTTGTTTTTTTATATCTTAGCCGAAACATCATGAATTGGGTTAAAGAAATAGTATTCCATTTATGATGTTTTAACATTAGATTATACTCCTTTCAGTTTAAAAAACTTTACGATGAAAATAAACATTCTTTTTAAAATACTATTTGTTAGTATTACCGTCTACGGTACGTTCAATTGTAATGCGCAGAATCAATATCGCTTTCAAGATTATAATTTAACCTTTGAAGAACGGGTAAATGATTTAGTCTCTCATCTCACTCTTGAAGAAAAAGTATCACAAATGCTTAACGCCTCCCCTGCTATAGAACGTTTGGGAATACCGGCTTATGACTGGTGGAACGAAACACTGCATGGAGTAGCCCGAACTCCTTTTAAAGTGACTGTCTATCCGCAGGCCATCGCCATGGCAGCAACATTTGATAAAAATTCATTGTTTACCATGGCCGACTATTCTGCAGCCGAGGGCCGGGCCATTTACAACAAAGCGGTTGCTTCCGGCCTTACAAATGAGCGGTACTTGGGACTCACCTACTGGACACCAAACATTAATATTTTTCGTGACCCGCGCTGGGGACGCGGACAGGAAACTTATGGAGAAGATCCATATCTTACTGCCATGCTGGGCGATGCATTTGTACGAGGACTGCAGGGTGATGATCCAAAATATATTAAGGCGGCAGCCTGTGCCAAACATTATGCTGTACATAGCGGTCCTGAACCCCTAAGACATGTCTTTGATGTAAATGTAAGTGCCTACGATCTGTGGGATACCTATCTTCCAGCTTTTCAAAAATTAATAACCGAATCTCATGTTGTCGGCGTTATGTGTGCTTACAATGCTTTCAGAACGCAGCCCTGCTGTGCCAGCGATATATTGATGACCGATATATTAAGAAACCAGTGGAAATTTGACGGTTACGTAACCTCCGACTGCTGGGCAATCGACGACTTTTTTAAGAATCATAAAACACATCCTGACGCTACATCAGCATCGGCAGATGCTGTATTTCACGGAACAGATATCGATTGTGGTACCGATGCATACAAAGCACTAGTACAGGCCGTAAAACAAGGTAAAATTACTGAAGCTCAGATAGACGTTTCGGTTAAACGTTTATTCATGGTGCGTTTCCGTCTAGGAATGTTTGATCCAATTTCAATGGTTAAATACGCACAAACCTCTGATAATGTTCTCGAAAGCAAAGAACACGCTGCACATGCTTTAAAAATGGCACAGCAGTCAATGGTACTGCTAAAGAATGAAAAACAAACCCTTCCTCTCAGTAAAAAACTGAAAAAAATTGTTGTTCTTGGGCCAAATGCGGATAATGATATAGCCATTTTGGGCAATTACAACGGTACGCCTTCTACGCTGAAAACAGTTCTGCAGGGCATAAAAGACAAAGTTGGCACATCTACCGAAGTTGTTTATGAAAAAGCAGTCAGCTTCACCAATAACAATCTTTTGCAATATCAGGATTTATCCCAGCAGTATTCTTATGAAGGGAAACAGGGATTTAAAGCCGAATATTACAATAACAAAGACCTTGAAGGCACTCCGATAGTAGCCAGAGAAACCAAAGTAGACAATATCTGGCAGGAAGGCCAAGCGGTAACCGGCACAATAAGAGCCAATAATTTCTCAGCCAGATATACTGCCGATTTTAAAGCTGAAAAAGACGGTAATATAACTTTTGAACTCCAAGGTGATGAAGGCTTCCGATTTATTGTAAACGGGACAGTTGTTATTGATTCATGGAAAAAAAACCGCTGGGGAGCAAAAACCTATGAACTTGCAGTAAAAAAAGACTCCCATTATACCTTAGCTGTAGAATACTGGCAGGGCGAAGGAAGCGCGTATATTAAAATGAATGCGGGCAGTTATGTTAAAACGGATTATAATCAGCTTGCTGACCGCTTTAAAGATGCTGATGCATTTATTTTTACAGGAGGAATTTCTCCACAGCTTGAAGGCGAAGAAATGAAAGTAAGCGACCCAGGATTTGACGGCGGAGACCGTACCTCAATACAGCTGCCAACTGTACAGACGGAACTGATGAAAGCCCTAAAATCAACTGGCAAGCCTGTAATATTTGTCATGATGACTGGCAGTGCGATCGCTGCACCATGGGAGTCCGAAAACATTCCTGCAATTTTAAATGCGTGGTATGGAGGTCAGTCAGCTGGAACCGCAGTTGCAGATATTTTATTTGGCGATTATAATCCATCCGGCCGTCTGCCTATCACATTTTACAAAGGAGACAGCGACTTGGCATCTTTCAATGACTATAATATGGAAAACCGAACCTATAGATATTTCAAAGGTGTGCCGCAATATGGTTTTGGATTCGGACTGAGCTACACCTCCTTTAAATACAGCAAATTAGAAATACCTGTTCAAGCTGAAAAAAACAAAAATGTATCAGTATCGGTAACTATTACAAATACTGGCAAATTTTCAGGTGAAGAAGTAGCACAATTATATGTCCTTGAGCAAGGCAAAAAAATAAAAACCGCTATTAAAGCCCTGAAAGGTTTTGAAAGAGTTTCTCTTAATCCGGGACAAAGCAAAACAATAACTTTTACTTTAACTCCGCAGGATTTATCGTATGTTACTGCTGAAGGCAAACTACAGCAGCTTAACGGCAAAGTCGAAATTGCTGTAGGCGGTCATCAGCCTGACGAACATAACCTATCAAGCAGCGGACTAATTAAAAGTGCAGTAACTATTAAATAATCATCAGGCTGCCAATTCAGGCTATCCGCTTCAAGTCCGCGGTCATCGCCCAAAAAAACATAAACCCAAAAGGAGCTTCCGCTGGTCGCTCTTTTGGGTTTTGTTTTTTTAAGGGCTCTTCCCTTGCGGGCTTTCCGCTGCTATCCTGGGCAGAAAGATCTTTCGCTTATTACAGAATATTTTTTCTTATAACCTGAGTTCGATTATAATATAAATAATTAATATATTGATTATAAATTATTTATAATAAAATCAATCGCATCAGGCTTTATATTATTGTCTTCTACCGAAATTCAACTATTCGTAAGTATATAATTTTAATTTTTGAATTTCATAATCACCAACAGAAATCCTAAGATGCCTTCCCTGATGCGTCTGGTCACCATTAAAATGACGGATTGTTCTCCAAACGTTCTCATCAAATCGGCCTTGGTCAACTTTTAAAATTCCAGCATTTAAATCACTATTTTTTAACGGTTTAAAAGTCACCACAATCCCGGAACCGGCTATATAAAATTCGTCTGGTGCAGTTTCAATGATAATCGCACTGGACATTGGCCAAACATTTTCTTTGGCACCATCAGACCAATTTAAAGTATAATCGTGTTTAAAAGTAAACTCATAATTTCCTAGTGTAATAATCTGTGAAGCATTTTCTTTGTCCAAAAGTACACCGTCAATCTTGCCCAATCCTTTATATTGCTCAATAACTGGAGTCAATTGTTTCACCAGATCATATATTTTGCTCAAAGGTTCTTTTTTACCATCTTCAACTGATTCAATAGAAAACGGAGAAAAACCAATAGCTTCATAATGACCTATTGCATACAATCCTTTAAATGGTGCAGTTGTATCAAACTTATGCTCTGGTATAAATAAAGGATCTCCCTGACGGGTAAATAAATCATTCCACTGTTTGAAAGAAGGATTGTAAAAATCTGGAGCCAAAAGATCAATTGCATTTCCTGCTGCTTTCCAAACATCCATTACATGCGGGAGCGGACCGGCACTTGGATATTCGCCCGGTTTTTTTCCAGGAGCATTCAGGGCAGCATTTACATACATTGGAATTCCGTAACTGTCTTTTCCTGCTTTGGCTACAGCATTAGTGAATTTTGCAAAAAACCAAGCCATAAAAATTTCATCTGTCTGCAGTCCTTTTCCAAAAACATCTTCCCAGTTTCCAGAGGTTTTAAAACCATTTTTTTTCCATAATTCAAAAAACTCAGGCACCAGTTTTTCTTTGTTCTTTTGCATGTACTGCAACAATTCTTTGGGTACTTCTTTTTTGAAAGCTTCGTTTGCCAATGGATGATAATCTCTTGCTGTTGGCAGCATTCCGATTTCATTCTCCACCTGAATCATTATGACAGTATGATCTTTCTGATCAAAATCTTTTATGTGAGCCATTAATTTTTGAAAAGCATTCAAATCTGCTTTCAAATTATTTTCACTAAACGGCGTTAAGATTTCATGGCTTTTATTTTTGTCATCTTTGATTCTCGGATATTTTTTCTGATTTAACTTTATCCAAGCCGGAGCATGGCTCGACATACTGTTTTTCCATGATCCGAACCAAAGAAAAACCAGTTTTAGATTCTCTTTTCTGGCTTTTAGAATCAGATCATCGACTAAGGAAAAATCAAACTTCCCTTCCTCCTCTTCAATAAGTTCCCAATAAATAGGCATCAGAACAGTATTAAGATTCATATCAGTAAGTTTTGGCCAGATTGGTTCCATACTCTCCATACTAGTAGCGGAGGAATTTCCTAACTCGCCGCCTCTTATAATGAAAGGCTTTCCGTTGACTATTAATTGTGTTTTATTGCCTTTTTTCTGAAGACTTGGTATTGAATTTTGACAGAATCCCAGCTGTATACACAATAATGCGGGTAAAAGAAATCTGCAGTTTATAAAATTAAACATCCTTTTTATTTTAATATTAAGAATTAAAAAAACAGAACCGAAAAATAGAAAAAAAAACAATCCATAGCGTAAACCCTTTGACAGATTTGCACTATGGATTGTTAACTAACAAAAAAACTATTTTTTTACTAAATCGCCAGAGAATCCAGCACTTACATCTTTTCCTGCTAAACCATCAGCAACTCCTTTGTATGCATGCTTGCGTTTGTAGCTGGCATCCCATAGGTTTGGAGATTCATTTGGCAGCCAGTTTACGTGCTCCTCTTTTCTATCTGAAATACCCCAAATAGTAATTCCGTATTGCTGTGCTTTAGGAATATACTGTCTGTAAGAATCTATAACATACTGATACATTGCAGACTGACTTGCTAATTGTTCTAAAGTTGGTGAAGCTGTTCCTAATCTCACATCCAATTCAGAAATTTTTATCAATTTGCCGCTAGCAGCCATTTTTTTGAACATTTCAACAATTTTAGCTTTATCAGTAGTCAATGAAATGTGCATTTGCGTACCAATACCATCAACAGCTGCGCCTTGGCTTTCGATGTATTTTACGTAGTCAATCAATCCGTCACATTTTGGTAAGTTAGCCTCTAAATTATAATCATTGATAAACAGTTTATCCGTTGCATTTCCATATTGGCGTGCTAATTTGAATGCTGTAACTGCATAATCTTTACCTAAATATTTTACCCAATAAAACTCATCAGAAGCTAAGTCTGTTACAACTCCGTCGCGCAGGCTTCCGCCTTCTTTCATTGGCTCGTTTACAACATCCCAAGCTTTAACATCATTCTTATAATGGCTCACCATTTTTGAAATCCAATCTGTCATAGCGTTACCAATAAGGGTAGCTTTTTCAGCATCAGTTTTTTCAATAGTGACAGAAGGCGTTCCAGCTCCACCGCCACTAGCAACTCCATCAGTTACTACTACTTTATCAATGTAATAAGTTCCTGCCACGGCTCCCAAATCGAAGTTGAAACCATCCTCTGCACCTGTTCCTGTAATCTTCCATTCCACATATTTCCAAGCTGTTGAAGTATTCTGATCTCCTTGATACATCGCATTTCCTGTGGTAGAACAGCGTACAGAACCTGCTGCATCTGATTTAATATAATAAGAAACAGTATATGCTGTCCCTGCCTTTAATTTACTTGTGAAATTAGAATGAATTTGAGTTTTATACTGGCTTCCAGGATTACTGGTCGAATTAATTACCTTCATTACTCCATTTCCTTCATAAGCCTCAGCTGCAGTGCCCAGATTTAATGCGTTTGCATCTCCATTCCATTTTGACCAGCCTGATATATCAGTATTGAAATTACCATTAGCAACCAAATTTGTAACTGTTGGAGCTGCATCTAAATCAACTACCGCAACAGTACTTGCATCGATATAATAAGTAACATTCGGCAAATAACCTAAATCAAAATTAAACTTAAATGCTGTAGATGCTGCTTTAATGTCTTTAATAACGAATTTAACCTGCTTCCATAATGATGTTGTTACAAAAGCTTCTGTATAAGTGGCTCCTGCAGCATACCAATCCTGATACGGATATTGATTAGTTACATTACTGTCAAAAGAAATACGCCCTTTACCCGCTTGATCGGATTTGATGAAAAATGAAATTTCATATCTATGTCCGCTCACCGCAGGTATACTAGGTGAAGTTAATTGCAAATTATAAGCCTGTGAAGATGTTGCACTCGAAACTAACTTAATAGCTTTGGAAGTACTGGATAATCCAGCTCCATCTACTGCTGTTATACCTGCACCCGGGTTGTTTTTTGCCCAGCTGCTAAAAGTACCATCTTTTAAACCAGCGATATTAAGTGTATTTGGGCCGCTTGAACCCGGAATAATAGTTGGAGCAATTAAACTGTTCAAATAACTCGCATTTTGATTTGAGTGCCAAACCAAAGTATGCCCAAAAACAGATAATCCTGCCTCTTTTGTTTTGGCAATAAAAGCATCAACTTTGGTGAAATTAATTGCGCCTGTTGAACTTACCATTGGAGCATGTTTCATTGCGTATCCTACTGTTACCTCGTCAAAATTTTCATTTACAAGAGTACGATATGCGGCATCATTCATATACTCGTCCAAACCTATACCTGCTCCAAGTTTGAAATCAGTATACGTTTTAAGCGGTTCATATCTGCTGATTTTTTCGGCTAATTCCAAAGGAAGTTCCGAAGAAGCTATATCTCCGTGAGAAGGATCTTTTCCCCATTCCATCAAATTATCATCACAAGATGCAAACAAGATACAAGACAAAGCAATTGCTGGCAGTATTTTATTATATTTCATTTAATTATTTTTTAAGGTGAAACTAATGTGCTATTGTTATTTAAATTCTAAACAATATCAAAGTTGTTATTTAATTAGGAAAATCGCTGTAAGTTGGTGTTTTCAATGATACAATCCTCCAATTATCTGTAGACACGCTTACAGAAGTAGCTGATGATGCAAATACAGCTTCACTAGCCTGTCCCGTAACGTTAGTTAATTTTACATCAGAATTTTCAAAAAAGAAACCGAAATTTTGATACGTTGCTGCTTCTCTGGCTTTAAGAACATCATCAAATGTAAAAGCTGCTTTTGAAAAACTGTACAGCTTATTCAATGGAATAGTTACTGTCTGCCATCCTGTTGTTTGAAATGGAACCACTTTCCCTTCACTTGTTATCCAAGGTACATAATTGTAAGTGGCACCTGTCCATTCTCCCCCGTTAAAGTTATTTATCAGACATATTTTTAAAAAACCTGTATTGGTCCAGGCTGTTGGAACATAAATATCAAATTGTAAAGCAACCTGATCCAATGGAGTTGAAGCTGGAATGTATGGTGTCAATTGTGCTCTCCAATTATCAACACCATTCCCTGCTGTCCAAGTTTCGGAACATCGGTTTGTAGCTGCCGCAAATGAAGCGATACGTGCTGGACGATGCGGTACATATTTTCCTTGAGAAACATTTCCTGTACCAGCTGCTGTCGATAACAAATCAGCAGGCTGAATCATACTTGTTCCAGAACCCCAGTAGCCATGAGAACCTAATCCGTCAAAATCAAGAATCACTCCTTTTTTGAAATTAAAATAAGCCGGTGAATACACACCTCCATTAGCACTTTCTACTAATAAAGAACCTCCTTCTGCTGAAACTCCTGCCGGCATGGTTACCGTAAAAAATTCTCCTTTAACATCAGATGTAATTCCGTTTGTTACTTCTATATTACCAGGGAAAACTACTTTTTTAACTTCTGTTAAACCAGTACCCGAAACTGTAATCACTTCACCAGCTTTTGGCATTGTATTAGAAATAGAAATAATTTTAGGTGCTGCTGAACGGATATTAAAAGCAAAAACAGCTTCGTTCGAGTCATTTACAAAACGAATCGTGTTACGAACCGCAGGATCTGCATCAATAGTCGGCGTATTTTTAGAAATGCTGATTAACATTGAAGTATCAGAAACAAATACGACATTAAAATAGGTTTCAAAACCATTGATATACACTTTCTTTAAACCTGTAAAACCTGTTCCTTCCACACGGATTAACTGTCCTAAACGGGCAAAAGAAACTTCTCTGTCCGGTACAGATGAATTAACATCCTCCAAAAAAACTTTACTTATCGTTATTGGTCCACCGTCACTGCTGTCATTGTTATCACAAGCATTGAATAACATGGATACAAACATCATGACTATGATTGTAATAGACGCCCAATACTTTTTATTTAAAATATAATTTTTCATATTTTGTGTTTTCAGTTTTAATTAAATAAATCAGTTATTTTAGCTTCCTTGAAATCATAAGGAACTGGTGCTTGGCTTAATAATGGATTCTGAATTACTTCTGATTCTGGGTAAGGCATCAAAAATATTGAAGCATCTATAGCCCCAACCGGTCTTGTAGAATTATCTCTTGTGGCATCTACCGAAACAGTATTTGTTGCTGCGGCATAAGTAATCGGCACAATAATTCCTCTTGATTGACCAGTAACATAATTAATAACTTCCTGCTGTTTATAGTAAGACCTTCTTACTAAATCATACCAATACTGCCCTTCCATGCACAGCTCTACTCTGCGTTCATGTCTAATATCTTCATATGTTAAAGATGTTTTTGGATCCAATCCTGCTCTTTTTCTCAAAAGATTTACAAAAGTCAAAGCATTAGCATCTGTAGTATTGGCATTATTTCCTAAAGTTGCTTCTGCATAATTAAGAAGCACTTCTCCCAAACGCAACATATAAGTATTCAAAGATGAATTTTGTCTTGTGATTTTGCTGTTATCTTTGGTGGAACCTACAACTCCTTTTTTGACATTTACAAAAGTATTTGCATGATCTACAGTATACCCCCCATTGGCGGCATTAATAGTGGAATAATGATCATCATCGGCCATCCAAGTAGCTTGACGTCTTTTATCTTTTGGTTCATATTCATATAAAACATTATTTGATGCTCTTGTCCAATATCCCCAGGCAGCATCATCGCCAGTAATATCTGAACTTAAAGCAAAATAAGCCTGCTGCGTATTATTAACACCATAACCTCCAAATGGTACCCACTGCAAAGCAAACATAGATTCAAGGTTGTTGTTATTGTCTACTTCAAATAAATCAGCATAATTAACTAACATACGATAAGGTCCGTCTGTAATTGCTTTTTCTGCTGCCTTTTTAGCTAAATCAAGATAAGATTGGCTTCTTGTACCAGAATTAGGATTATCACTTAAACCTGCAACGGATAAATACAGACGAGACAGCATTCCGAAAGCACTATATCTCGTTAAACGTCCAGTTTGTGGTGCAGTTTCCGGTAAAAACTTGGCAGCAAATTCTAAATCACGAATAGCAAATTCATAAACATCTTTTGTTGGATTCGTGTTAACCACAGGATTTTTTACCAAAACTCCCGGATCTGTAGAAATAATTACATTTCCCCACAATGAAGCCAAATACCAATAGGCAGTACCTCTCATAAAACGAGCTTCAGCGATATATTTATTTTTAACAGCTGCATCAACATTGCTGGCTTCAATTCCGATAATAACGTTATTAGACTGCTGTACTACATTGTATAAAGATCCCCAAGCAGATACTAAAGGTCCTGTTAATCCTGTTTCGGTCAAATCGGCAAATGGATAAATATAATCCGAATAAGGTGCGTATAAATTGTATGAACGGCCGTCTCCTAATCCGTAATAAAATTTATCATTAAAATCAAACCACACTCTGTTATATAAAGGAGCTGTAGCAGCTTTAAAATCATCTTCTGTTTTATAAAAATTCTCTTTGGTAATTAAATCATTAGGAGCTTTATCAAGAAAGTCTTCACTACAGCCTGTTACCAAAAAAGACAATGCTGCAAAAAGAAAAATGCGTTTTATATGTATCTTTTTCATATTATTTTACGTTTAAAATTTAACATTTACACCAAAGGTTGTAAAACGCGGCGTAGGATAACGGCCATTGTCTACACCCGTTATCAGAGCATTTTGATTTAACGATCCTACTTCTGGATCATAACCAGAATATTTAGTAAATGTGATTATATTCTGCATATTTGTATATAATTTGATTCCTGCAACTCCAATTTTTGAAACAAAAGAGCTTGGCAGATTATATCCTATCGAAATATTTTTGATTCGTACAAAAGACCCGTCTTCTACAAAACGATTACTAAAACGGAAGTTCGAAGCTGATGAAGCTGATGAAGCAGCAATACGAGGCATGTAAGGATCACCTCCTACGATTTGCACATTACGGTAATCATTTGGTCCAGTTGGGTCAATTAATTCTAACTGTGCATAACCCAAAGCTTTTGAGAATAAATTCGTGTTCTCACGAGGATTTTCTAGAAAACGTCTTTGGTAATTTACCACATCATTTCCATAAGATCCATCTAGAAATATATTTATATCAAACCCTTTGTATGTAAAAGTGTTACCAATACCAAAAGTGAATTGCGGTAATGGATTACCAATGTACTGAAGATCTTTATCATCAATAACTCCGTCTTTATTACTGTCTTCAAAGATATAGTCACCAATCCATGCACCATTTTCACTAATTTTCATGTCTTTTGGCAAAGCAGTCGGCACTACGTTTCCTGCTGCGTCTTTATAATAAAAATCAGTTGCTTTTTCAAAACGGCCAATTACTTTGTAACCATAAAACTGGCTGATAGGATTACCTACTGCTGTACGGGTTACTACAGTAACATCCGATCCCTGCTGAATTTTCTCATCATAATGTCCAGAATCACTGTTTAATGACAATACTTTATTTTTGTTCATTGAAAAAACAAAATTAGAAGTCCATTTGAATTCATCTCTCTGAAAATTAATTGTATTCAAAGCGATTTCAATTCCTTTATTTTCAAGAGATCCAATATTGTACCAAGGCGGAGAAGTTGATCCTTGACCTGATGTTCCAACATAAGCCGGCAATGCCAATTGGTTTAATAAGTCATCTGTCTTTTTGTAATAAACATCTGCGACAAGCTCAATTCTGTTATCAAACAAACCTAAATCTATACCAATATTACTTGAATAAGTTGTTTCCCATTTCAAATCTTTATTAGCTGTATTTGAGGCCAGTAATCCTGTTCCCCAGTTAGCTGTAGCACTTGATCTATAAGTAGAAGTATAGGCGTAGTTCGGTACATTTTGATTACCAACTGCTCCCCATCCTAGTCTTAATTTCAAATTACTGATAGTCTTATTATCTTTTAAGAAATTTTCATTAGAAACCTTCCAGGCAAAAGCGGCTGAAGGGAACCAGCCCCAGCGATTGCCTTCTGCAAACTTGGATGAACCGTCACGGCGCATAGTTGCAGTTAATAAATATTTATCATCAAACGAATAAAAAGCTCTGCCAAAATAAGAATTTAAAGAACTGCCATTACTATTATTTGATACTATAGCAGTTTTAGGATCTCCCATAGACAGATCCGTTGACGTATTTGTCAAATAACCAGAAATAGATCCATATAAATTTTCCCAATACGACTCTTGCGCTTCCTGCCCTAACATTGCATTTATCGTGTGCTTTCCAAATGTACGGTTGTAGTTTAAAACATTATTCCAGCTCCAAAATTTACTAAAACCTTTGGTACGTGAACCCGTACGTGTTTCATTTTTAATCTGTCCAAAAGTATAGGAAGGATTAAAAGTATAATCATTTGTAAAACCGTAATTCAAAGAATATTGTGTTTTAAAAGTCAATCCTTTTGTAAAAGTAATTTCTCCAAAAGTACTTGCTCTAATTCCAACATTTTCATTGTGATTATCATTAATGTTAGCCAAACCAATTGGATTGTTTTGTACAAATTGATCGGTATCCGGACCATCAAAAGAGCCATCTGCATTACGGACAGCCACATTTGGAGTCTGTTTAAGTGCTGTAAGAATCAAAGACTGATCAGAAACGGTAGTTGTTTGTTTTGAATTATTTAATGCAAAATTCAAACCTACTTTAAAATAATCCTTTACTTGTGAATCCAGATTACTGCTCAAGTTAAAACGGTCAAATCCAGATCCAACTGCTATACCATCCTGATTCAGATACCCTATTCCCATGTAATAAGTACTTTTTTCTGAACCGCCAGAAGCTGATAAGTTATAACTTTGAACCAAAGCCTTTGTAAATAATTCATCTTGCCAGTCTGTACCTTCGCCCAATAAATCGGTACGAATAAAGTAAGGATCTCTCTCTACAATACCTAAATCAGAACGTGTATTTTTATGCTCTCCGTATTCTTTAAGGTTAAGGACATCTAAATGTTTTGGAATTTCCTGCCATCCTATATAACTGTCTAATGATAGTGCCAATTCACCTTTTTTTCCTCTTTTAGTAGTCACCATAATAACACCGCCCGAAGCTCTAGAACCATATATAGCGGTAGCAGAAGCATCTTTCAAAATATCAATAGAAACGATATCCGAAGGATTTATAGATGATATAGGATTAAAATTTGTATTACTGCTTTGTCCATCAATAATAACCCCGTCAATAACATAAATTGGCTCGTTTGATGCATTAATAGAACTTATACCGCGAATGCGGATTGAAGAAGCTGCACCAGGTGCCCCGCTGTTTTGTGATACCTGAACCCCGGCAGCGCGTCCCTGCAGCACCTGTTCAATCGATGTAGTAACCGTTTGTGCAATAGATTTACTTGAAACTGAAGAAACAGAACCTGTTAAGTCACCTCTTTTCATAGTTCCATACCCTACTACTACGACTTCTTTCAGGTCGTTTGCATTTTCCTGCAGGACAACATCAATTTTAGTTCTGTCACTCACTGCAATTTCTTTGGTTTTGAAGCCTACAAAGCTGAAAACCAAAACTCCGTTAGCTGGAACTCCTTTTAAAGAATAGCCGCCGTCAAAATCGGTAACTGCACTATTCTTAGTTCCCTTTACAATAATATTTACTCCAGGAATTGGTCCGCTGCTGTCAGAAACTGTTCCTGTAACAGTTGTTTGAGCATTTACCGCAACAGAAAATACTAACATCAGGAACAGGTATCCCAAGTTTTTAAAGTATTTTGATTTGCTTTTGGTAAGTAAAAAGTTAGTCATAAATAATTGTTTTAATAAGTTAATAGAATTGGTTTAGTTGTTGTTTTTTGTTTACTGTATTATTATTAGTTAAAAAATCAAACCTATAATTAGACGTTCTTGAAACAAATATATACATAAAAAACAATAATACGCAATCGGTTGTGTTTATTTTTTTTATAAATAACAAAAAAATAGAACGTAAATAAAACATTAAAACTATTTATATTCGTAAAACTTTGCGTTTTTATCAATAAGTATCTATTGTAACACGAAAACGCTGTAGAAAACAAATCTTTTTAAATAAATACTTAAATAATACATAAAAAACAATTTTTACTTATTATTTAAGTATTATTTTTATTCAGCGGTAATAGTGCTATTTAGGAGTTAACAGCAAAAAAGCAATCGGTTGTTTCTAAAACAAAACAGCTCCCTCCAAAAAAATTGAAGGGAGCTGTTATTTGTCAATAAAATAAACTTATTTTTTAAAGAATTTTCAATCAATAATTTCACTTTCAGGAGGGCCTAGAAAAGATGGCAGTAATCCTCCGGTATCTATCAGAATCTTTTGCAGAACAATACCGGGTTCTAAAACACGAAAACGCAGTGTATGTTTTCCTTGTTTCTGAATAGAAAGTTTTACTGAAGACCGTATAATCTGTTCTGCCTGCCATTTTCCTAATTCACCGCGGTAATGACCATTGAAGTTTACAAGCTGTGGTTTTTCTCCATCAAAAGAGATCTCATAGCGCAATCCCTTATTACTGTTAAAATTTAAAGTAGGTGCCAAAAGCAGCTCAACACTAAACTCGCCGCTGGAGGCAAAGTCGATTTCATATTCTACAAAAACATTTTCAGTTTCGTTCGGATAGACATTTTGCGGAAAAGTGGTAATACCTGATTTTGTCTTTCCAAAATCCGGAATCACTTCCCAATGAATTTTATCTGAATTATTTGCTTTGGAAAAATGTTCCGCTTCTATAGAAACATAACCGTTCCTTTCTTTGAAAGTTTTACTGGTATGCGCATCTTTTTCAGAAATATAAGTAACGTCTGGCAATATATTTTTAGGCGAATCGTGCCAGCTTTTGTAGCCAATTCTCATTTGATCCATCATATGAGTCCACTTGCCTCCAGCAATTTTATTGTTATATTTATCCTGAAGAATAGAATCACGGGCAAAATAAGTTTTTACTTTATCAGCATAATCATTGGCCAAAATATTTTTTCCATCCGCAAGTTTTCTGTTTTTTGCCTGTGCAAAATACATTTCATAAAGATTACTGCAGGCGTCTATCGGATAAAGCACCAGCTGAAAATAAGCGTCTTTATATTGTACAGGAATTTCATCATAAAGACGATAAGCATCTAATGCCAAATTTTTATAATCATTGACAACAGTTTCAAATTCATTATAATTATCAAGGCTAAAAGTTTTACTGTTCAGCATTTCAGGAGTAATACGTCGGTTATACCTTGGGTAAGTATTTAACAGATCTGCAATTTCTTTGGCCTGTTTTTTTCCAAACTGCTGTGCTGCCCAATTCTCTGTAAATTCAAAAAGATTCTTAGAATTGAACTGCTTTGGATTCCAAGCCATGTCCAGAAAGAAACTAATAGGAAATTCCATTGGTTTAAGATCTCCTACATTTACAATCCAGACTTTATCAACGCCGTGTTCGTAACTAAGACTCATCTGCTCCCAAACTCTTTGTATAGGACTGATATTAATCCATTTTGAATTTCTTGGAGCGCCAACATAGTCAAAATGATAATATATTCCGTAACCTCCTTTGTGCATCGGTTTTACTGGATCTGGAAGCTTGCGTACATTTCCCCAATTATCATCACAGAAAAGCAGAATCACATCATCAGGAACTTTCATTCCCTGATCAAAATATTCCTGCACCTCTTTGTACAAGGCCCAAACCTGCGGTGTTTTTTCAGCTTTTTGTTTCGTAATCTTTTCTATTATCTGACGCTGATTTTTTACAATATTCTCCAGCAGACTAATATTGGTTCCTTCTGTCATTGCTTCATCTCCATCTCCGCGCATTCCAACAGTGACTAATTTTTCCCAATTCATACTGCGTTCGATTCCAGTCTTCCAAAATTCATCTAAAACCGGCTTATTTTTGGAATAATCCCAAACATTCTGCAGCTTATTTTTTTGAATATATCGTTTCCAGTCCTGCTGTGCCAAAGCCATTGGTTCATGATGTGATGTCCCCATTACAATTCCCATTTCATTCGCCAGCGGACCATTTTTAACATCATCATCATAAAAAGCATTTCCCCACATAGCCGGCCACATATAATTGGCCTTGAGACGAAGAAGCAGTTCAAAAACTTTTTCGTAAAACTGACTATTAAATCCTCCAAACGATGCTTTACTCCAGCCGCTTAAAGCTGGGGCCTCATCATTCAGGAAAATACCTCTGTATTTCACAGCAGGTTCGCCATCAGTATACATTCCTTTTTTGAAATACAGGTTTTCTTTATGCTCTACCGGTACATCAGCCCAGTAATACCAAGGAGAAACGCCTATCTGACGAGATAATTCATAAATTCCATAAATGGTTCCCCGTTTGTCGCTTCCAGCGATTATAACAGCCTCCTCTACTCCCTTGAAAGGATTTTTAATACTTTGAATGATAAATTTTTCATTCTTACCTTTCAGTTCTTTACCATCAATTTTCTTAAGTTTTATTAAATCATCAATTGCAGAATTGGTACCGATTGTTCCAATTATTATCAGCGGAGATGAAGTGCTTACTATCTGATTGAGAATTGCAGGCTTATCCCCTGTTACTTTTTCAAAATCAGACTGAAGATTGTTCACTGCACGCAGAATGCCTTTATCTGTTCCATTATTTACAAACAATGAAAGCCGTAATGATTTTTCTTTAAGAACAACAGCATCGGCACTTTTTTCGGCCGTGATAAAAGGTTCTGCTGCTTTTAATGGACTAAAAATACAGACTGCAGCAAGTGTTACAATAAATTTCGACAAAGCTTTCATTATATTTCTTTTAAAATTATATATAAAATTAACCCTTCGGATACAATTAGACTTAATGATTAAAACTCTTAATTTTTATGACTAATACTTATCCGTTTTCCTATTTCTGTAAAACAGCTAATATTACTTTTTTTTTTAGTAATTACAACTGACAGACAGTAAACTATATTTTGAATTTTAATTTAAAAAGCCGAGAGTGAATCACCACTCCCGGCTGCCTAACTAAAACAAACTTAATAACTAACTAATTATGAAGGTATCCTGTAAAAACTACGCTTATAATTATTAACCAAAATGCATCATTTAAAGTTGTTCTTCATTAGGTATAAAACTTAATAACCAGGATTCTGATATGCTTTCTTTTCAGCATCTGTCATTTCCATTCCATCAAGCTGGCCAGTTGGAATTGGTCTTAAATAATGATATGGCTGGATAGTTCTTGTTACTGTTGCTGGAGTATGATTACCATAACTAGCTCCTCCAATTCGGTAGGTTCCTGCTAACTCATTCCATTTTTGAGTACGGACTAAATCATACCAGCGGTATCCTTCGCCAAAGTATTCACGTGAACGCTCAGCTAAAACATAGTTAATATCAATAACAGCTGGAGTTGCTGCAGTAAGTGCTGCACTATTATCTGCAGCTTTTGCTACATTACCATTATTATCCCAGCGCCATTTACCAGCACGTGCACGGATAACATTAATTAGGTTTCTAGCTGTCATGGATCCTGTAGCACCTTTAACAGCAGCTTCAGCAGCTACAAAATAAAGTTCCGAAAATTTAGCAATTGGAAATGGTCTTGTACTTGCAGCATTAGGCTGTCCTAAAGTACCTGCATTGTCTGTACGGTATGGCCCTAATTTCCAGAATCCTGGATACACAATTCTGCTAATCCCTAATGGTGAGATTACATAATCAGCTCTTCCTGGTAAAACTCCGGCACCAATACCACTGTCACCGCCTCCAGAAGGATATGCTATAGGAGTAGCAGGCTCAGCATCTAAGAATGATAATACAGCATCTTTTGATGTTATAGGCAATGAATTTGCATTATACAATGTTGTAACATCTGTTAAACCAGTTCCTTTTAAATTCCAGTTCCCGCGATATACTGTTGTAAAAGTACCATCATAACGTGAATCATTTGTTTTATCAGCAAATGTGTTTGTAAAAACATCAATAGGAGGCGCCATACGGGTCCAAGGACGTCCCAAAGCCTGAGCTGCTTCACGCTGAACAGGAGATACTAAAGCGCCAGCTGCATTTTTACTTTTGATGGCTGTATAATTCCAAGTTGCCATCCATCCGGCAAAATTATCTGCACCGCCGCCATTAGCATAAGTAAGGCTGGATCCGTTATAATACTCATTAGCCTCTGTATGATCAGCATAAAGCAGCATTTCTTTATTACGGTCGTTAGAACCCAAATTAACATCGTAGAAACTTGCCTGCAGAGCAAAATTACTTCCTGCATTATTAATACCGTCTAAAGCAACATTATATGCTTCCTGGAAATACCATTGTGCATTATGACCGTCAGGGTCTGTTCTTGGAGTATCTGGATAGGTTGGAATATTATTTGGGTTTTGCAGCCACCAAGCATACGTCAAATAAGCTTTTGCCAAATATAAACGAGCCAATGTTTTGGTTGCAGTACCAGTCAGTCTAGGTGCATCAGGAAGCTCAGCTACCGCAGCTTTTAAATCAGGAAAAATCCCTTTAGTATAAACTTCAGCCACATTGTTACGTACTGAAAATCTTGTAGGTTTACTATTGAATTTTAATTCCCCTGCTCCCAAATCCAAAGGCACTCCTCCAAAAGTCTGAACTAACAAGAAATAATCAAATCCTCTGAAAAATTTAGATTCAGCAACCAAACTTGGGGCAACACCAACCGCTGCTCCATTTTCAATAATTCCATTAGCTGTATTAATATCCGAAAATGAATTATTCCACAACACATCCGAACGGCTAGAACTTGGAGTAATTGATCCAACACCTGATAAATCATGGTCTTTAAAGTTACCATCTGCACTTTGTGCATAGGTAGACTCATCTGTTCCGGTTTCTAATGAATTATAAAAATATGCATTTCCGTACAGCCATCGCAAACGGGCATAATGAGATGTTAACCCCTGAACTACACCCTGCTCTGTTTTAAAGTAGCCAGGCTCATAAAAATCATGCGGTTTTTCCTCCAATAGGTCAGAACAACCCGCTAAGCTAAACAAAGCTACTGATCCTACAATTATATTTTTAAATATATATCGTTTCATATTATTTTTTATTAAAATGTTAAGTTAAGCCCCATTAAAAAGTTACGAGTTGATGGTGTATTGGTACCAATAACTAAAATTCTGCTAGGGTAAGAGTTTACCGCCTGGTTTTGGTCACCAACAGAATTTGTTTCGGGATCCATACCAGACATATCATGGTAAGGAGAAAAGAAAACAAATGGATTCTGAACAGATGCATATACTCTTAATTTATCAATACCAACTGTTTTCATGAAATCCTGCTGTAACGTATAACCAAGAGTTATCGACCTGATTTTTAAATAAGACGCATCAAAATATCCCATTGTTGACATATATTTTGGATTATCACCACTTCTAACACCGTTTGGATTAGGGAAATCTGCACCTGTATTTGTTGGTGTCCAATAATCTACATCCACATTACTGCTTCGTCCATTAAGCAAGTTCAGATAACTCGCACTTCCATAAAGTGTACTTACTAAAATTCCGCCGCTTTTAAATGCTCCAACAGCGCTAAAATCAAAACCTTTATATGTTAAGTTAGTATTGAAACCACCTTGAAAATCAGGATCGGTATCAATGATTTGTCTATCTGTAGCATCAATTCTGCGTGTAGGAGAACCATCAGGATTGAAACCTCCCGTATATTTTACTTTAATAGACCCTACAACAGTTCCTGCTTGATTAACACCTGTTGGTCCTGCTTCATATTTATCCATAAAAGCGTCGCCCTCCTGCCAAAGACCAATTTTTTCATAATCATAAATAGAAGCTATATTATGCCCTACAAACCATAAGTTGCCTTCATCTCTGTCTTTTCCAGAAGCAAGAGAAGTAATTTGATTTTTATTGGCATACAAGTTTAAACCAACTGTCCATGTTAAACCATTTGGGTTATCCAATATTACCCCATTTAATGAAATCTCATACCCTTTATTCTCTGTAGCACCAACATTTGCTGTATAACCGCTAACACCAGATGTTGTTGGCAGTGCTACTCTTTGTAATAAATTTTCCGTTTGTGTATTATAATATTCTACTGTACCTGTTAAACGGCTGTTGAAAAATCCAAAATCTAAACCATAATTCATAGTCTTAGAATACTCCCAACCTAAAGCAGGGTTAGGCAATTCAGTAACATAAACTCCTGTAGAATTGGTAGTTCCAAAATTATAAGGTCTTGTACTCAAAGTTCCTAAAGTAGCGTATGGATCAACTGACTGATTTGAAGTTTCACCATAACCTGCACGCAATTTTAACGAACTAAGCCAAGAAATATTTTTCATAAAAGATTCATTTGAAATAGTCCAGCCTGCAGAAACCGCTGGATAAGTAACCCATTTGTGACCTTCTGCTAATCTTGAAGAACCATCAGAACGCAATGTCCCAGAAATAAAATAACGATTATCATAAGAATACATTAACCTTGCCATGTAAGAACGTAATCCCCATTTTGTATAATCCTGTTCAGAAGGTGTTATAGTGATCGGTTCCTCACTTTGCCCCATATTATAAAATTGAAATGCATCAGAAGTAATTCCGTTTCTTGCAATTCTCGAATTATTTCCTGTATAACTTTCATTAGAATATAGTCCAACAAAATTAATAGTATGTTTTTGGGCAAAAGTCTTATCATAAGTAATTAAATTCTCAAGCAGCCATTGTGTTGACATGAAATTACTAATTGAAGCATTAGATAAAGTAGCTGCATTTACATCAAAAACACCCTGCCCTTCATAATATCCATTATTGGTTGCACGGAAATTTAATCCAGAATTCAATCTGTATTTCAATCCGTCTACGCCTGGAATTTTTAGTTCTGCAAAAACATTATTATAAGAACTAAATGCTCTGTTTAGATTAATATATTTATCACCTAAAGCATTAATAGATTCTCTTGTATAAACCCATTTATCATCTATTAATCCTATATTTACTGTTCTTTTCAATTTGCCATTAGCATCATACGGATTAACTAAAGGAGACAAACCTAAAGCAGTTCCAGGTCCAATATTGTCACCATTAGTAACTGCATAGTTATTATTAGTTGTAAATCCTATGCGAAATGCAGTTCCAATTTCCTGATCTAATGATGCTCTAAGACTAAAACGCTCATAAGACTGTCCAGGCAAAACAGATTCTTCTTTATAATATCCTAAACCGCCTGTATAAGAACCGCCTTCACTTCCTCCTGCAACGCTAACATCATGACTTATTATTTGCCCAGAATCATACAATAGACCCTGCCAGTCAGTGTTAGTTCCTCTTACTTCATCTCTACCATCTGAGTATAATTTAGTAACATCACGAAGTGCAGCAAACTTATTGCCATTCATCATATCGTATTCACCAAACACATTCTTTATACCGCCAAATCCATTATAAGTAAATTTAGCTTTTTGACCTTTTCGTCCTTTATTTGTTGTAATCAGCACAACTCCATTAGCACCGCGAGAACCATAAATAGCAGTCGCTGAAGCATCCTTCAAAATATCAAGAGATTTTATATCAACTGGGTTGATATCACCAATTGACCCTGCAAATGGAACGCCGTCAAGTACAATCAAAGGATCATTACTAGCTGTTAACGATCTAGTACCGCGAATACGGATCTGCATTGAAGCACCTGGTTTGGTAGAGGTTTGAGTTAATTCAACACCAGGAAGTCTTGCCTGCAGTGCCTGAGTTACATTTCCTGATGCAAACTCCCCCAATTCTTTTCCTGCAATTGTAGAAACAGATCCCGTAACTGCCTCCTTACGAACGGCACCGTATCCAATTACTACAATTTCTTTCAGCATATTGGATTCTTCTTCAAGAGTAACATTTATAGTAGTACGTCCGCTTACTATTACTTCTTTTGTTTTATATCCTAAAAAACTAAAAACAAGTACTCCATTTGAAGGAACATCTTTAATCGAATATTTACCGTCAAAATCAGAGCTGGTTCCGCTGCTTGTTCCTTTCAGGTTTACATTCGCTCCAGGAACAGGACCATTTTTGTCTGATATTATTCCTGTAACCGCCGTTTGCGCACCCGCACTGAGCGAAAGAACAAACATTAAAATCAAAAAACCAAGGCATTTACAATGCTTTGATTTGCTTGTAACAAAATAGTTAGTCATAAAAATTGATTTAATTAATTAAAATTAGGGTTAGTCATATTTACATCAAATTGTTTTTGATGTAATTGATTCAAATATATAAAATAATCAACACAACACAATCGGTTGTGTTGATTATTTTTTAATAAAATGAAAAAAAAGTGCAATAAAAAAACAATATGCATATTTTTAATAACTAACTTTTAAATTTTCACTAAATAAAATTATTATTTAAGTATCTTTACTGTAAATAAAAAGTCATTTAGACTGAAAAATTAAAAAAAATATAAAAAGTTAAAAAAAAAATATTTTTCTAAAAAAAAACAAAATTTATAAAACTTTAGAATTATATTCTTTCAAATAACTAAGTCTAATTAAAAAAAAGATTACATAAATATTCAGTATAATATAGGTGCTATTTTAAAAAAAAGAGAGATATTCAAAAGCGAAGAGTAAAACAAGCGGTTGCATAAAAAAACTCTCTCCAAATATTATTTTGAAGAGAGTTCCATAAATTATAAAGAAGAAATTAGAATATTTTACAAATTCATCTTTTTAGCATCTTCAACAAACTGTGCTAAACCAATATCTGTCAAAGGATGCTTCAACAATCCTTTAATTGCAGAAAGCGGACCGGTCATTACATCAGATCCAACTTTTGCACAATCGACAATATGCATAGTATGCCTGATTGAAGCAGAAAGAATTTGTGTTTGATAATCATAGTTATCATATATTTCTCTGATTTCAGAAATCAAATGTATTCCGTCTGTAGAAATATCATCCAATCTGCCTAAGAAAGGAGAAACATAAGTTGCTCCGGCTTTAGCCGCCAAAAGTGCCTGACCTGCTGAGAATACCAGAGTAACATTCGTTCTGATACCTTTTGACGAAAAATATTTACAAGCTTTTACACCATCAGCAATCATAGGCAGTTTCACTACGATCTGCGGATGTAAAGCAGCAAGTTCCTCACCTTCTCTTACCATTCCTTCATAATCTGTAGAAATAACTTCGGCTGAAACATCTCCGTCAACAATATTGCAAATATCAAGGTAATGCTGCAAAATATTTGCTTTTCCAGTAATTCCTTCTTTTGCCATCAATGACGGATTGGTTGTAACCCCATCTAAAACTCCCAATGACTGAGCTTCTTTAATATCTCCTAAATTGGCTGTATCTATAAAAAATTTCATATTCTAGTTTTTTAACTTTAAACAATAATCAGATTCCCTCTGATTTCCTGACTTATCTATTTTTTAAATTAATGATTTCTAATAAAATTCAATTATCTCAAAAACAGTTAAATAAATTTCTTTAGAAATAAACTGCTTCGTTATAAAGCAAAAAAAATGTGCACTCCAATTGCGTTAGTCTTTAAAACATTTGATAACAAATAACCTAAAAACATTACTAAAGCTGACTTTACATCTCAAATAAAATTCATAAAAAAGTAACTAAACCTTTAAATCTTTTTTCAAAAATCTTAAATGACAATCAAGCTGGCAGCAATCGGAACACACATTTCTGCAGTATTCAATTTTTACTATTAAATATACTGATTAATTATATTTTCGAACAATTCTTGTTTACCGCTCTGTAAATTTAATTCTCCATTTTCCTGGGCAATTTTATACAAAGCCTGTAAATCTAATTTTCCTTCTTCGAAAGCTTTTCCGTTTCCAGAATCAAAAGAACTATATCTTTCTGTTCTTAATTTTTCGTAAGGAGAAGAAGTGATGATTTTATCAGCAGTCAATAATGCTCTTGCAAAAGTATCTGCTCCGCCAATGTGCGCTAAGAAAACATCTTCCATATCTGTAGAATTTCTTCTGATTTTAGCATCAAAATTGATTCCTCCTCCTTGTAAACCGCCAGCTTTCAAGAACACAAGCATAGCTTCGGTAGTCTCCTGAATGTTATTTGGGAATTGGTCCGTATCCCATCCGTTTTGGTAATCACCTCTGTTCGCATCTAAACTTCCTAACATTCCAGCTTTGGCGGCCACTTCAATTTCATGCTGAAAAGTGTGCTGTGCCAATGTAGCGTGGTTTACCTCAATGTTCATTTTGAAATCTTTATCTAAACCGTATTGACGTAAAAATCCAATAGCAGTAGCACAGTCAAAATCATACTGATGTTTTGAAGGCTCCATAGGTTTTGGCTCAATAAAGAAATTTCCTTTGAATCCCTGTGCTCTTGCATAATCTCTGGCTTGTACCAAAAATTGTCCCATGTGATCCAATTCTCTTCCCATATCAGTGTTAAGCAAAGTCATATATCCTTCACGTCCTCCCCAGAATACATAGTTTTCTCCTCCTAATGCAATAGTAGCATCCAAAGCCAGTTTTACCTGCCCTCCTGCTCTAGCAACAACATTAAAATCAGGATTGGTTGCCGCTCCGTTCATATAACGCGGGTTAGAAAAACAGTTTGCAGTTCCCCAAAGCAATTTTACTCCAGAAGCGGCTTGTTTTTCTTTCAAATAATCAGTTATCGTAGCTAATCTGCTTTCTGATTCTGCAAAAGTTGCACCTTCTCTAACTAAGTCATAATCGTGAAAACAGTAATGACCAAAACCCATTTTAGTAATGAATTCGAATGCTGCATCCGCTTTTTCTTTTGCTGCTTCAATTGCATCAGCAGGCTGATCCCAGGCAAAATGCTGTGTACCTGGTCCAAAAGGATCGCTCCCTTGTCCGCAGAAAGTATGCCAATATGCAATGGCAAATTTAAAATGCTCACGCATTGTTTTTCCAGCAACAACTTGGTCTGGATTGTAATATTTAAATGCTAAAGGATTGTCAGATTCTTTTCCTTCAAATTTAATCTGTCCGATACCTTTATAGTACTCTTTGTTTCCTAAAACTATCATTTCTCTACTATTTATTTGTTAATATTAATTCTAATTCTTTTTTCCATTTTTGATAAGCTGCTTGATATGGTTCGCTATTCTGCAAAGGCAAAAATGTCATAACGTGATCATTTTTTGAAATATTTGAACCAAATTTTTCAAAATCACCATCGGTTAATCCGACTGCTCTTGCTGCTCCCACTGCTCCTGTTGTATTATAAATTTCAATTTCGTGACCAATTAAAGACGCAACAGTATTCGAAAATATTTCCGAACGAAATAAATTATCATTCCCTGCACGAATTACTCCAATGGCAGCATTGTCATCTTTCAGACATTCCATTCCGTAAACAAATGAAAAGGCAATTCCTTCTAAAGCCGCTCTAAATAAATGAGAATTACTGTGAATGTTTAAATTAAGATTTAGGAAATGCGTTCCAATGTTTTTGTTGTTAAACATACGCTCAGCACCATTTCCAAAAGGAATTACTACCAACCCTTCTGAACCAATTGCAATTTTGGCAGCTTTGTGGTTCATAGATTCATAGGTTTCGTCTCCCATATTATTACGCAGCCATCGGTACTGAATTCCAGCTCCGTTGATATTTAATAACTTTCCGATTCGAGGATTTTTTTCTTCAAAATTAACATGCACAAAATTATTCACACGTGTACTATTTCCAATTGTAGCATCGGTTACGGCATAAAAAACTCCTGAAGTTCCTCCCGTAGCAGCTACTTCACCAGGATTTAATACATTTAATGACAAAGCATTATTAGGCTGATCTCCTGCTCTATACACAATCGGAATTCCAACGGGAAGCCCTGATTCCTGAGAACCTTTTTCATTTGTAACCCCTTGATTGCTAAAATTCTCAACAATAGCAGGTGTCATAGAAGTTTCAATTCCGTAATACTCCAATAACCAATCTGCTACTTTATTTTCTTTATAGTCCCAAAGCATTCCTTCTGACAGACCATTTTTGGTTGTAGTAATATCGCCTGTCAGTTTATAAGAGATATAATCTCCCGGAAGCATGTATTTATATACTTTTTTGTAAATCTCAGGTTCATTCTCTTTTACCCATTTTAATTTTGAAGCAGTAAAATTTCCCGGAGAATTCAACAAATGTGTCATACATTTATCTTCGCCTAATTCTGCAAAAGCCTTGTTTCCAATTTCAACTGCTCTACTATCACACCAAATAATGGAGTTGCGTAAAGAGCTGCCATCTTCACCAACAACGACCAAACCATGCATCTGATACGAAATACCAACACCCTGAATTTTTGAAGCATCAATATTAGCCTCACGAATAGCTCTTTTAGTTGCTGTGCAAATGTGTTCCCACCAAACTTCAGGATCTTGTTCTGCCCAATCAGACTGAAGCGAAACAATTTCCATTTCGTTTTGAGGCTCATTCAAAACAATTATTTTTTTTCCTGTTGCTGCTTCAACTAAGGCTGCCTTAACCGAAGAACTTCCAATGTCATATCCTATATAATACATAACTATAACTTATAATGATTCTCTTAATATTAAATTTGTCGGCACGTAACACTGAACTATTTCGTCATGCGTGATAAATACTGCTGCTTTTGTTCCTAATGCGGCAAAATCAGTCGATACTACTGAAATTCCTTTGTATATAAATTTCTTCATTGGTGTTTCATTGTATGACAAAAAACCAACATCTGTACCAGGCTCAAAATCCTTCTCCTTGCATTGCTCTAAAAAATGACCTAAAATTCTGTCACTCACACTTATATAAGCAATGTTTTTTTCTATGATAAACTCTTTTGAGTCCGTGATAATTTTATAATCAAAATCATAATCAGCACAAAATTTCTCAAAATATTGAATTGTTTCTTTTGGATGATTAGTATATTCAGGATATACAAATTGTATGTTTTTATATTTCCTGAATAAATCAGCCGCCTGTGTCAAAGAATCATAAAATGCTTTTCCAAAATCCTGAAAAATATAATTGTTCTCTTTTTTTGAATGTACATTCCAATCAATCAAGAGCAGCTTATCATTAGAAATTGACGACAGTGTTGGGATTATTTCTTCATGATCAAAATTCATGACCACGTATTTATAATATTTTCCAACACTATTATTAATTATCGTTTTAAAAACATCTATATTATAATGATGAAACTGAACATCAGTAATTACATTATCAGCCAGATTATTTACAAAAGAATGATATAAAACTTCTTTATAAGCTTTGAAAGTATCCAGCACCAAAAGCACTTTTCTCGTTTCACCCGAAACATAATAGCCCTTATTAGGAACCGATTCAATAACTTTTTGCTCTTTTAATATTGAATACGCTTTAAAAACAGTATCTCTTGACAGCTGATTATTTTTACATATGCTGTTAACCGAAGGAAGCAGTTCTCCTTTCTGTAATATATTCTCAGCTATTGCATTTGTAATCCCATTTACCAGCTGCTGGTATTTTGGAATATCACTGTCATGATTTATTACAAATACAAATTTATCTTCTTCTTCGTTTGTCATTCCGTTCCGTTCTGTTCTGGTCTGCTAAACTAGTCACTTTTATCTAATAAAAAAAATATTTGCTCCTATTTTTTTGTCTTCTCAACATTTATTATTTGAAAACTTTTATGTTTTTCCGACGAAAGACAAATTCTCATCTACAGCCTCAGCAGACTAGTATATGAATATTTATTTTTCGCCGAAAAATTATGCACTAACTGCTCTATTTTTTACATTAAAAAAAGAATCTCTTCCTGTTTTAAATCTCTCTGCCATAGGGATCAATAGTCACAATTGACCCGTCATCATTATACTCGATTTTAGCCACTTTCATGCTCCGCAAATGAGTAACACCCTTGGAAAGACTCGAATCATGGTAAAACAGATACCAGTCATTCTCAACCCTGCATATTGAATGGTGCGTGGTCCAGCCCACAACCGGATTCAGGATGCGTCCCTGATACACAAACGGTCCGTATGGGCTGTCTCCTATCGCATAACAGATAAAATGCGTATCGCCTGTGGAATAGGAAAAATAATATTTCCCATTGTATTTATGAACCCATGAAGCTTCAAAGAAACGGCGGTCATTGTCACCGGCCAGCAGAAGCTCTCGGTTCTCGTCCAGAATCACGATTTCTCTCGGCTCCTCTGCAAACTCAAGCATATCGTCTCTGAGTCTTGCCACTATAGGCCCTAATGCCTGTTCTTTTTCTGTCGGTTCTTCGTTGTTTTCTGCATATTGATTGTTTCGGTATTTCTGAAGCTGACCGCCCCAGATACCTCCAAAATAGATATAATGTGCACCGTCTTGATCTTCAAAAACTGCCGGGTCAATGCTGTAGCTTCCTTTAATGGGTTCTTTTTCGGCTGTAAAAGGCCCTGCGGGTGAATCACTCACAGCAACTCCAATCTGAAAAATACCATTGGCGCGCTTGGCCGGGAAATACAGATAATACTTTCCGTTTTTGTGCGCTGCATCTGGAGCCCACATCTGTTTTTCGGCCCAGGCAACATCATCCACATGCAGGGCAACTCCGTTATCTACCGTGTCGGACGTTATGCTTTCCATCGAAAAAACATGGTAATCCTCCATCCCAAAATGATCCCCGTTGTCATTAAACGGAATTCCCGCATCAATATCATGCGATGGATAAATATAAATTTTTCCGTTAAATACATGCGCCGAAGGATCAGCGGTATACATATGTGACACCAAAGGCTGTGAAATGGCTGTTTTGTTAATCTGCTCAAAATTAATTTGTTCAATACTATCTTCTGGCATACTCTTTTTTTCGTTTTTTATAATTAATTTCTTCTTTCTTTTAGGTCGCTCTCTATCTGAGTCTCCATTTTTTTATCTATCTTATAGAAAAACAGCAGACCGCATCCTATCAAAAACGGAACTGCCGGAAAAACACTCACTAATAATTTAATGCCGTTTATCGTTACCTCAGACTGTGCCGGTGAATTAGGTATATACTGAAAATATCCTAAAAATAAAGTCGTTAAAGATCCTCCTATGCTTAGTCCGGCTTTCAGTCCGACCATCATTGCTGAAAATATAATGGCTGTAGCACGGCGGTTATTGAGCCATTCTGAGTAATCGGCTACATCGGCGATCATTGCCCAGAGAATCGGAATGGTGATTCCGTAGAAAAACCCGTGCAGAATCTGCGAAAGGAAAATAAGGGAAATACTGTCGGCTGAAAAGAAATAAAAAGCCAGAACGAAGACTGTCGAAATAAACAGAAATATTCCGAAGATATTTCTCTTTCCGTATTTATCAGCCAAGCCTTTTGATAAAGTGATTCCTATTATCATAAAAATAATCCCGCCCGCATTAAACAGTCCGAATCCTGCTGCAACAGGGTCATTACCAAAATAGTTTAATCCGGCACTGGTCAGCGTATCCAATATCGGCTGGATAAAAAGTGCCAGCTGCTGTTTATCTACATAATTTTCAAAATAATAAACATACGAACCGCCTTTTAGAGCCAGAGTGATAAACACTAATGTTGTCAGTGTCAGCATGATTACCCACGGTCTGTTTTTTACCAGATCGGCTAGATCTTCCTTCACACTTGACTTCTGCTCCGGTTTTGGAATGATACGTTCCTTGGTGGTCAGAAAGGTGATAAAAAGCATAATGGTGCCGATGACGGCCAGTACTGTCATCACTTTTTCAATTCCTACTGCCTTGTCCCCTCCTCCGGCACTCTTGATGATCCCAAGCATGAAAACCTGAACAAAAAACTGTGCAAACATCACTGCAACAAAACGGTACGAAGACAGGCTGTTCCTGTCGGACATATCTCCTGTAATCACCCCGCTCAGGGCTGAATACGGCAGGTTGTTCCCTGCGTAAAAAAGCAGTAATAATGTATAAGTGGCAACGGCATAAACTACTTTGCCGCTGTATGAAAAATCGGGGGTGGTAAAAGCCGCCAGAGCAACACAGCCCAGCGGTAATGCCGTGATCAGGATCCAGGGACGGAACTTGCCCCATCTGGTACTGGTTCTGTCTGCCAGAACACCTATAATAGGATTAAAACCAAAAGCGGCAATCAAGCCCACTGTCAGCATAATTATTGATGAATGTGTGGGAGATAATCCGTAGATATCGGTATAGAAATAAGCCAGATACGTCATCAGGGTCTGAAAAACTAAATTGGCTGCTAAGTCGCCTAGGCTGTATCCGATTTTTTCCTTTACGGATAATTTTTGAGAAATAGTACTCATTATTTGTGAGGGGTATTTGTGGGGTTAATGGCAAGCAATGGATTATTTTTTACTCTTTAATTTAAAAAAACAATCGGTTGTGTAAAAGTATTAAAAAATTAATGCCGGCGAAAAATTTATACGGTTTTTTATCTTGTTTAACCTTTTTTTAGTACATAAAGCTAAAAAAAGCCAAGAGATTTAACTCCCAGCTTCTAACTAACAAATTTAAAACCGTTTAGAAACTTAGTTTCTCAGCAGCTATTTTACTCTCCTCAATATATTTCAGTATTTCTGCAGCAACGCTTAGGCTGTTAAATCCGAATTTTTCGTCCAGAACACCCGCCGGAGCTGAATATCCAAAATGATCCAGTCCTGCAATTTTTCCGCTGTCGCCTATTAATCCTTCAAGGTTAACTGGTAATCCTGCCGTAAGTCCAAAAACTAATTTCCCTTTTGGAATAACGCTCTCCTGATACGATTTGGACTGTGATTTAAACAATCCTTCGGATATGATTGAAGCGATATTTACCTTCAGATTATGTTCTTCTTCTAAAATCACTGCAGCTCCGATAAGCGTAGAAACTTCCGATCCGTTTGCGATTAAAGTAATGTCAGGATCTGCAGTCTGTTTTACCAGATAGCCTCCTTTTTGGGCTCCAAGAGCTTCATCATATCTTGAATTTTGGACAGCCGGAATATCTTTAATTCCCTGTCTGGAAAGGATTAAAGCCGTTGGTGTATTAGTATTTTTCAAAGCCATATCCCATGCCACTGAAGTTTCAACAGCATCAGCAGGACGCAGAGCCAGAAGGCTTTGGTGACCCTTATGATTTTTTACTTTTTCTAATAAACGCATTTGTGCTTCCTGCTCGATTGGCTGATGTGTCGGGCCGTCTTCTCCCACGCGGAAAGAGTCGTGCGTAAGCACATATTTCACAGGAAGTTCCTGAATGGCCGCCAGTCGGATGGCTGGTTTCATATAATCTGAAAACACAAAAAATGTTGCCACTACCGGAATCACACCGCCATGCAGCGCAATACCGTTTGCAATGGAAGTCATCGTCAGTTCGGCAACTCCTGCCTGTAAAAAGGCACCGCTGAAATTATTTTTCTGCAGTACAGATGATTTTTTCAAAAAGCCGTCAGTTTTATCACTGTTGGATAAATCGGCAGAAGAAACAATGATATTTTCAACATTTTCAGCCAGATAAGCCAGCACTGCAGACGAAGCATCTCTGGTTGCCGCATTTGGTTTCTGAACCACTTTACTCAAATCCAGTTCAGGCAATTTTCCCGATAAAAACAGTTCCATTTTTTGTGCCAATGCCGGATTTTCATTCTCCCACTGTGCAATCTGCTGTTTTTTGGCAGACGCTTTTTCTGTTTTTTGGGACAGAATAGATGCATAATGCGAAGCTACTTCCTGATAAATTGTAAAAGGATCTTCTGGGTTGGCTCCTAAGTTTATTAAGGTTTTTGTGTAATCCGCTTTGGTATCGCCGATAGGTTTTCCGTGCAGTTCGCATTCACCTTCATACATAGAACCATCAGCAGTAACACAGCCTTTGCCCATGATTGTTTTTCCGATAATCAAGGTCGGTCTTTCTGTTTCCTGATTGGCAGAATCGAGTGCTTTACGGATCTGCGAATGGTCGTGTCCGTCAATTGTAATTACATTCCATCCCCAGGCCTGGTATTTCATGGCAGTATCTTCGGATGTTACTTCATCGGTAATCGAGGAAAGCTGCACATCATTTGAATCATAAAACATAATGAAATTGTTCAGTCCCAAATGTCCTGCGATTCTTCCGGCTCCCTGCGAAATCTCCTCCTGAACGCCCCCATCGGTAATGAATCCGTATATTTTGTGGTCAAAAAGGTCTTTGAATCTTGCTCCAAGGAATTTGGCCGCAATTGCTGCTCCAACCCCCATTGCGTGGCCTTGTCCAAGAGGTCCTGAGGTGTTTTCGATTCCTCTTAAAACATCCACTTCAGGGTGGCCCGGTGTTACCGATCCCCATTGTCTGAACTGCTGTACATCTTCTTTTTTATAATTTCCTAATAAATAATACTGTGCATACATCAAAGCGGATAAATGTCCCGCATCCATAAAGAAACGGTCTCTGAAAGGCCAGTCCATTTGTGATGGATCATAATTTAAATATTCCGTGTATAAAATATGCATAAAATCAGCACCTCCCATGGCACCTCCTGGGTGTCCTGAATTTGCTTTTTCTACCATAGAGATAGCCAGCGCTCTTATGTTGTCGGCAGCTAAATTGTCAATTTTTTGGTTCATAATTTATGGTGTTAATTTTTTTAATAACGGTATCGGCGGTTTCTAAACGATTTAAAATCTTTGAACAATCAGCGAAAACAAAGTTACGCAACCGATTGTTTTTACAAACATATAAAAAATAATTCTAAAATCAGATGTTAAATTTCCAATAAGTTTCTTTTAATAATTTTAATTAACTAATCAGCCATGACTGCTCTCAAGAATGAAGAATTTCTTTTGAGGCAGCTATATCCCGTTATTTTTGGAGAAGTTTCCTTTTAAAACAATCATTTATATGTCTCAATGACCACATTCGGATTCCAATTATCAGCCACTGGAGGATTTGCATTAATTGTTTTTAAAACATTTTCCATAGAATAGAGCTTTACCTGATCTGGGGTTAAAATTCTCATCCATTTTACTCTTTCATCAGTATATGCATCCCAGCCCGAAGATTTGTATTCGCTGTATCGCGCTGTAGATTCATTTTCTGTTTTGCCCCAGTTATTCCATCCTGAAGGTTTTACTGCATCTGACATTTCTGTATTTATAAAAGCAACAGCAGCATAAGGTCTCCAAGGTCTGCCCAAAGTGGTTATATGTGCTCCTGTGCCTGTAATTTTACAATTATTGAATACATAGCCAAAATTTACATGCTGCTTGGTAGAAGCTGCGGTAATAGCGCTGCCTCCCTTGGTATGTAAGGTACAATGATCAAAAAATGCTGTAGAACTGCCAAATATAAAATCTGTAGAGCCTTCTATATAGCAGTCCTTGAAATACTGCCTGCAGTCTGCTCCATACAATGTATCCTGAAAACCTAAAAATTTACAATTAACGAAAACCGCTTTATCACCCTGAATATTAATTGCCAACGCCTGCCCTACCGGCCCAGAAGAATTTTCGAATGTTATATTCTTTGCATAAAAACCTGTCCCAATAATAAAACAGCTGGAAGAATTGCTTGTCCCGTAACCTTTGCCTGTCACCGGATTTATTTTACTGGAATAATTATCGTAGATCAGAATAACTTTGTCTGCCTCTTCCCCTATCAATACCACATTATTTTTATCTGCTTCCAAAGTTATAACCTCTTTATATGTCCCTTTTTTCACAAAAATAACAGTGCGTTCAGGATTTAATTTTGAAACAGCATTAAATGCTTCCTGTACCGTTTTATAATCACCGCTTCCGTCTTGTGCTACAATAAAATTATATTTATATTTTTTTGATTTTGTGCTTTGCGACAATAATGAGTGGGAAACCATCAGACATAAAAAAATATATTTTAAAATGGTAATCTTCTTCATATGACAAATAATTATTTTATAAAATTAGAATTCAGTTCCTTTGTTTAATTTAGTAACCAATCCGTTTTTTTCTATTCCCTATGCTTGAAAATACACAATTAATAAAGAAAGTAATATACACTTGTTTTCCTGCATAAACAAAATCCCGATTTTAAAACATCTAAAACAAATTTAGATAAATTATCAGTTTTGTAAAACTAGAAAACTATTGAAACGAAAATAACTTTTGTCTGTTATTCGCTAAATTTCTTTTGAGTAAAATACCTTAAAACAATATGACTATCCTTAACTACTACCAAACAGATCGAATTAGCCACTGATTAAAAAGATTTACACAGATTTTAAAAAAAAAGTAATGAAATCTGTGAGAATCTTTTTAATTAGCGGCGAAAAAAAATACAAGGTACTATTTGCTGACAATCATATAAAACAATCTAAAATTTACAAGTTTGAGGCAATTATATAAATTGTGTAATAGCTGTTTTTTTTTAAATTTTTATTCGTATTCATATTGAAAAACAGATGTCGAAAATAAATTATAAATGATTGTTTTCAAGATAGTTTTCATTAAAATATCTTAAAAAAAAACAAAAGCCTATTTTTTAAAATAGACTTTTGAAGAAAAAAAAATTAACTAACACAAACTTACTTGTAACCTTGATTTTGTTTAAATTGTTTAGTCACATCAATTGTTGACTGGGGTATTGGGAATATTCTTCTGAATGGCTGTGATACAGGTTTTGCAGTTCCTGCTAAATCAAATTTTCCAAAACGTATCATCTGTGGTCTTCTGTATAATTCCCAGTATAATTCAAAACCTATTTCATTATATAGTACTGTCGCATCCACAGCAGTAAGTTCTTTTCCTGGAGCACTGGCATACAATGATTCCCTTTTTCTGCTAGTGCGTAATTTATTTAAATCCTGAAGCGTAGCTGCTGTATTTCCTTTTCTAAAATAAGCTTCTGCTCTCATGGTATAAATACCTCCAAGACGATACAAAGGAATATCAACATTACTTGAACCATTTCCTTCTTCAGGATCAAATTCATACTTAAAAACGCGTGCTCCTTGGTTGATTTCATTTTGAGCAAAAACAGCTTGAGTAGGATTTTTGAAAGTTAATGATGGTGTAAAATCCATTCTGGTAGTCGAACTTTTTTCCATATACAATGGAGAAACTTTTATACGATTCCCTACCATTTCTAAAGAACCTGATGACAACAATATTGGTCCATATTGAGGGCCGGCTATAATACCTCTTGTAAAGTGAAACCATGGTAAACCAGCACTCTTAGGAACAATATCTGTTGCAGGAACACTTGGAGTTGTACCATCATTTGTAAACCATGTCCCGTCAGAATATTGGTAGGCTTGGTTGAATCTAGGATCCTCATGATTATTATCCCATGTTGCATAAAATTCTGGAGTTATACAAGCTGCATTTGTACCTCTGTTTGCAGCAGAAGTCCTTTGGTTACGCTCCATAGATACGTAAGCGAAACTGTTGGAACCATTTCTGATATAATCTATTTTCTGGGAAATAGCGAAAATAAGCTCAGTCCCTTTTGTATTGTCTATTGCAAAATTTTTAAAATAATTACTTTCTAAACTGTATTTTCCCGAATCAATAAGTAATGATGTATAATAAATCACTCGATCCATATCTGTTCCGCTTCCGCTTACTGCTGCTTCATTAAAATTAAAACTAGAAGACGCATTGTAACGATCTTTGAATACTGCACGGTTCAAATACATGGTACTCAAAAAACCATAAGCTGCTTGTTTTGTAAATCTGCCGTGATGTGTCTGTTGAGAACCCATATCGGCTAAATCAGGAAGTAATGCTTCAACATCAGTAATTAATTTATCAATTTGTGTATCTGCTTTTAAAATCTGTAAAGGTGCATTTGGATTCATTGGATCTCTATAGGGAGCCTGCCCAAATAAATCTAATGTTGTGTATAAATAATACGCTAACAAACCTTTTGCCTCGGCCAAAAATAATTTCTTTTCAGGAATGGTACTTTCTTCAGCAGATTGAATTGCAGTAAGAGAACGTGTGATTCCATTTGTCAATAAATTCCAGTTGTTTCCAACAACTGCATTATCAGAAGCCCAAGTAAACTCATGCATTGCTCTCCATTTTCCGCCATCGCCCCAATCACTTCCCCGTGTTGGCAAAATAGCTTCATCTGTACTATATTCCTGCATAGAAAAAACAGCTCCATGATCTGTAAAAGTTCCGTCTCCTAATCTATCATAAGCTGCAGCAAGTGCGCCAGCAGGATTAGAAGTATTACCACTTGAAACCTCGTCTAAAACAACTTCATCCAGATTAGTACAGTTACTAAAAAGCACTGCAAAAGAGAATAGAATTAATGTCTTTGTACTAAAAATTGTCTTTGTGTTCATAATAAATTTATAATTTTAAAGTTGCTCCTAAACTAAAAGTTCTAGAAGTTGGGTAACTAGCATAATCAATACCAATAGATTGGTTTCCTTCGTTTGATTTAGGACTGTTAATTAAAGGATCATATCCTGTATAATTCGTAATCGTAAGCAAATTTTGACCTGTAACAAAAAGTGTTAATCCGTTTAACCAATTCACTCCTTTTAGATTAAAATTATATCCAATACGGGCTGTATTTAATCTAATAAAATCAGATTTCTCTAAGAATAAAGTGGATAAAATTGGTGAATTTGCCGGATTTGCACCCGACTCATAATACCCTGTAGCAACATTTCGGTCCGAAGCCAAATTGTTTATGTTTAATGCATTCAATCCTGTATTATTCAACAGATAACCTCCTGTTTGACCGATGATAGAGAAGGAAAAACTAAAGTTTTTATAATTCATATCACTATTAAATCCATAATAGAAAGTTGGCAAAGCTCCTTCGATAATAACTCTGTCGCTGTTATCAATTTTACCATCTCCATTAGTATCTCTAAAAATGTTAGCACCATTAGCATCAAAACCAATATGATCTAATAAATAGAAAGACCCTGCTGCATAGCCGCTTCTGTAAATATTGGCATTTACACCTGACTGCCCTGGGCCCGAAATAGTACCTGTTAAGATTTCGGAAACTGGTAAATTCTCAATTTTGTTATTTAAAGTAGCTCCGTTCATATCGATATTCCAACTGAAATCTTTTGTATCGATTAATTTTGAACCAATCATAAACTCTAACCCTTTGTTTATAATTTCTCCATGAACATTGGTCCAAACTGTTGGTGTTGGACTCAAAGCCTGTGAAGGAATTTTTAAAATTGCATCTGTAGTCGTTTTATTAAAATAATCAAGTGTTCCGTAGAATTTATCATTCCAAAAACTAAAATCTAAACCTACATTGTATTGTGTTACTACTTCCCATTTTAAATCAGGATTTGGAGTTCTGTTTACAGAAACACCATTTACTAAATTCAAATCATCATATAAATAATAACCATCAGCACCAGCTAAAGAATAACTTGCTTTTGTAATTTTATTTTCTACTTCCTGATTTCCAGTTTGTCCCCAGCTTCCTCTTACTTTTAAATTACTAAGTGCCTCAACATTTTTTAAAAAACTTTCTTTATTAATATTCCATCCTATTGCAAAAGAAGGGAAGTATCCATATTTATTATTTTCTCCAAAACGAGTAGAACCGTCTGCTCTCATAGAAGCTGTCAAAAGATACTTCTCATTAAAAGTGTAATTTAATCTTCCAAAGTAAGATTGCAATTCGTTTTCCTGAGCATAACCAGTAGTTCCTGACTGTGTTCCTGTAAAACCAGGATTAATTGACGGTTTAACACCGGTTCCTTCGGCTGCAACTCCGTCTACACTGAAACTAGTTCCGGATCTTTCAAACTTTTGATAGGAGAATCCACCCAAAACTTCGATTTTATGTTTGCCAAATAAACCATTATAAGTCAGGTAATTGTCAGTTAAAGTATTTTTAGAATCGAGATTATTCTGAACGTATTTTCCCTTTGGATTTAAATCTGTCAAGTTTGGAAAAATTGTTGTATTTCTTTCCGCCATAGAACGATCAATTCCAAAATTAATTTTATATTCTAATCCGTTAACTATTCTCAATGAAGCTTCAAAGTTCCCTAAAACTCTCAGAGTACGTGTTTGGTCTTCATAAATACTTAATAAATATGCTGGATTATAATGCGCATTCATATTGAAGTTTGTATATTTTCCGTCGGCATCATAAACAGAACGTGTTGGATTTGCCATCAAAGTATGTACTAATAACTGTCCGTTAGAACCACCATCATCACTTGTAGGCACACCGTTATCTTTTGTTTCGCTCGCAGTAAGATTCATTTTTAATTTCAAACGTTTATTATCTAAAAATGATTCAGCAGCGTTAATTCTGCCAGTCATGCGGTTGAAACTACTATTATGAATGATCCCTTCCTGATCCAACTGCGATATAGAAGCATAATAATTCCCTGATTCTGTTTGTTTAGCGAAAGATAAAGCATTACTAGTCGTAATTGCCTCTCTAAAAATGACATCTTGCCAATCTGTATTTCCACCATGATTAAAAGCAGGATCTTTAATAGCCGATTTGTATTGATCCGCATTTAAAACATCTAATTTATTTGCTACAGCAGAAATCCCTAGAGATGTGTCAAAAGTCATTGTACCCTCTCCCTTTGCTCCTTTTTTTGTAGTTACCAAAACAACTCCATTAGATCCTCTTGCACCATAAATTGCCGCAGCAGAAGCATCTTTTAAAACTGTAATCGACTCAATATCGTTATTATTTAAAAAATTTAATGGATTTTTAGCTGCAGAAGCGCCAAAACCTACATTGGTACCAGATGGACTAACATCATCATTAGACAATGGTACACCATCAACAACAAACAAAGGTGTGCTTCCGCTACGAATAGACCCAACACCTCTAATAGTAACATTTACACCAGCTCCCGGCTCACCGCTTGTGCTTACAACACGAACTCCAGCCACTTTTCCTTGTATTAAATTGTCTGGCGAAATGCTTACACCTTGTTTAAAATTTTCTGCTGTAAGCTGTGTTACTGCCCCCGTAACATCTTTTTTTGATTGCTTACCATATCCAACAACTAAAACCTCATTCAGCACAGAAGCATTAGGTTCTAATTGAATTGTCATAAAACTTTTTTGGGCAATTACCGTTTTAGTTTTATATCCTAAATATGAAATCTCAAGAGTCCTGCCCTCCTCTACTGTAATTTCAAAGCCTCCATCAAAGTCTGTTACTACTGCATTTTTGGTAGCCGCTTCTAAAATCGTTGCTCCAGGAATTGGCACTCCATTTTCATCCAAAATCTTTCCTTTTAGTTTATCAATAGTTTGGACCGTTTTAAGAACTCTTTTTTTAGTTTTTTGAATCAAAACTAATTTACCATTGATATTGTAATTGAAATCAGCTTTTTTAGAAAGTTCATTCAAAATTACTGCAACAGATTCGTTGCTATAATCTACTGTATAAATAGTGTTATCAGCAATAACAGCCTGTCCGTAACTAAATTTATAGTCCGTTTGCTGACTAAGTTTTGAAAAAATGGAAACAAGAGTCGCTTTTTCTGTTTTATTTTTTAAATTTGAATTTTCAAGAAAATTAGTATTACTGTGTCCATTATGAAATGACAGTAATGTGAGTACTAAAAAGATAATTCTCTTTAGATTTAAATAGGAAAGTTTAAAATACATGATTTAAGTTATTGGTTTTTTTACGATACTTAATTATTGATGGCAGTTGTTCTCAGCAACTGCTTTTTTGTTTTTTAATTCTCTTTTACTATTTCGTCATAAACTTTAAATTTTAGGTTTGTTATATAATTTATTTGTTCTAAAACACTTTCTAGTGATGCCTCTTTTTTAATGAATACCGTTAATCGCATATCCAAAACTTTATCATTTTTATACTCGAATGAAATACCATATTTATATTGCAGAATGGCAATAACCTGCTTAAGAGTAGTTTGATTTAATGTAATATCGGTATTGTACCAATTTACCAGATACGCCTTCTCAGCCATTTGTTTGGTCAGTTTATTTTCTGTAAACAACGCTTCTTCATTTGGAACCAAATCCACGTTTTGTCCTTTTGCTGCAACATTTACTTTTCCAGTTACAACAATCACTTCGCATTTAGATTTTGACAATTGAATATGAAATGATGTCCCGACAACTCTTGTTTTCAGATCACCTGACTGAATAATAAATGGATGTTTTCTATCCTTGGCTACTTCAAAAAAAGCGTTACCTTTTAAAAGCGATACTTTTCTTTCATCAGCATCAAATTTTTCAGGATATTTGAATAATGAGTTTGCTGCCAGATAAATTTTCGAACCGTCACTTAATTGGATTGATTTGGGGATATCTAACGTTTTAAATGTTAATTGCTTTGCTGTAGAAATACTGGGTTTAAAGAGAACCCCTAAGCCGATAAGAAAAAGAATACTGGCAGCTGCCATATATTTTAAAAATGGATTGAATGTTTTTTTCTTTTCTATTCGAAATTGAATATTTTCAAATATATTTATGGAAGCTTCATCAGAACTTCCCATAGCGGTTTCATCCCAATTGGAGTTTTTATATTCGTTTGATACAAAATCATTCAATAAATTTTCTTCCGCCTCAGAAGTTTTTTTCTGTAAACTTTTATCTATAAGATATTCTAAACTATGCTTAATTCTTTTTACCATAATACTTATTGTTACCTATAAGTACAAGAAAAGCAAAATCGTACTATCTGGAAATATTATGAAAACATCAACAGAAAGTTATCTTAAAAGTTTCTATAAAAAATTGCAAGCGGCAACATCCAAGTCAAGTCTTTTAGGCCTTCGCGCAGCTGTTTTAAAGCAGATGAAATTTGATTTTTTACTGTTTGTCTGGATATTCCAAGTTCGTCTGCAATTTGATCGATAGACATATCTTGAAATTTATACATCAATAAAACCTCTTTACGTTTCTCTGGAAGTTTTTCTAATAAACTATAAAGTAAATCCATTAATTCAGGATCTATAGCCGAAAAATTATCTATAATGTAGTCTTCGAATTTATCTTCTAAAACCGTCTTATCAAATCTATTATTTTGATAATGTTTAAAGACCTGATTTTTTACTGCACGAAATAAATACGGTTCAATTGCATTTATATGCAGCTCCTCTTTTCGCTCCCATAAATCAACAAAAACATCCTGAACAATATTCTGTGCCAACTCTTTATCCTGTGTCATTGTATACGAAAAGGCATTAAGCTTTTTCCAATAAGAAGTATACATTTGATTAAAGATTTGAGGATTCTTCATAAGTAACATGTGTGGTATTATTAGGTACAAAATAATGAAACGAAAACCCATTATTTTCTGCATGAAGGTTAACTTTTAATTAAATATTGAAAGCGTTTATTTTACTATTACTACTATTTTTAAGCAGAAATGACAATCCCTTTCCGTTTTCTTTTTATTTTAATAACACTTAAATCAAAGCTTGATTTTAATTTAGTAATCTCAAAAAGCGGCAGTATTCTCAGCTCTTCTTCCTCTTATCTTCTAATTATTAATTTCAACTTCAAATTATGAAACAAATTCTGTTTACATTATTTCTTGCCGGCACTATACCATTCAGTGTAAAAGCACAAGACGAAAATCTTAAAATAAATCAAATTCAAGTAATTGGCTCCCACAACAGTTACAGACAAAATATTGAAACTGATTTATACAATACTATCCAAGCAAAAGATACATCACGTTCTCTAAAAGGCTTACAATACACACATATCGAAATTAAAGAACAATTAAATAAAGGGCTGCGAAACCTGGAAATCGATATTTATGCCGACACTAAAGGCGGTAAATATGCACATCCAAAAGGCTTAGATATTGCAAAATCTGAGCAAGATTATGATCCAAAAGGATTAATGAACAAACCTGGTTTTAAGGTTTTTCATATGCCCGATATCGATTTTAGAACTTCTTGTTATACTTTTGAAATCTGTCTTCAAGAATTAAAAAAATGGTCTGAAGCGAATCCAGACCACATTCCTGTTTTTATTACTTTGGAACCTAAAGATGGTGACGCAAATTTTTTCGGAACCAAACCAGAAGATTTTACTCCTGAATTATTCGATGCATTAGATAAAATTATCCGCAAAGAATTAGGAAACGATAAATTAATCACACCAGATATGGTGCGTGGAAAATATAGTACGCTCGAAGAAGCTGTTTTACATCAAAACTGGCCAACACTAAAAAAAGCAAAGGGAAGATTTTTATTTCTTTTGGATAATAATGGAGCAAAAAGAGATATGTATGCTTTAAATCATCCATCGTTAAAAGGACGCGCTGTTTTTATAAATGCTGAACCAGGAAAACCAGAAGCTGCAGCTTTATTCCGAAATAACTCTGAAGATCCAGAAATACCGTCGTTAGTAACAAAAGGATATATCATTCGTACGAGAGCCGATTCTGACACGAAAGAAGCGAGAGCTAATGATTATTCGCATTTTGAAGCTGCCAAAAAATCAGGAGCACAAATTATTACAACTGATTATTATCTGCCAAGTACTCTTTTTAATTCACCTTACCAGATTAAGTATGATGACAATACTTATGTCAGACCAAATCCTGTAAATGGCGTGAAGAAGTAAAATTTAGTTTTCAGCCGCAGTTTAAATTGCGGCTGAAAATTTACTTAAGGTTTTTAATTTCTCCTGATTTTAAGTCGTAACTAAAATGATCTGCAGGAACTTCCTGTAGAAATCTATTAAACCCAGATTCAGAATTAGAAATCTACATCCGTAATTGCCAATTCATCGGCGCTTCTTAAACGGTAAAAGTCTACCAAAAAATCAAAACCTGTCCAAGTTTTAAAATCTTCTCGATTTAAATTATTTTTAGCTAAAATTTCATCGACAGATTATCATTTATTGAGTTATACTTTTATTTTCTGTATTAATACTCTTTATTATATTCAAAAGCATATAATTAAAATAGTTTTTGATATTTTTATCTAAAGTAATGTTCCAATAATCTTTTTGAATTAGATAACAGATATAATTGGAATTCAAAAAAAACAGCGTTGTTATAAGGTACAAAAAAGCCGCTTCAAATCTAGTTTTGAGACGGCTTTTTTTGAAATAAGATTACACAACTGATAATAATCGCATAACTAAACTATTTATTACCCTTGCAGTTGTGGATTTAAGACCCCGGCAGTAACCGTATAAATCAACCCATTAGGTCCATCTTGTGCAAAACCAAAAATACCATATTGACCTTGCTGATAGATTTGGTTGTCTCTTTCATTATAAGGTATAGTTGCCCATTTTTGAACGTCAGAAGCTTTAACTGTAATAGTAGTTATAGGGTAGTTCGAATCGGACGGACATGATATTTCCAGATTGAAAGAAGTGTCTAAAATGTTATCATCTGGAACTAAAAACCAAGTAGGCGTAGGCGCAGAGCCATTTTGCCCAGGAGGAATTGGTAAGGCTATCATTTCGTTAATTGAAAAAGAGCCAGCTCTTAAATTTCCATTAGTAATTTTGGTTACTTTACAGAATAGTTGACTCCCGTCTGCTGCCCCTGCATCGTTTTGACTTAGAGCAGATAATTGAAATACTTTGTTTGTTGTCATTTTTTATTAATTAAATTAAAATTTTATAGTCTTAAAGTTGTATCTATTGGAATAGGTATATGCTTTAATCGTTCCATATACTCTTGTGAGAAATCGAATTCACTTTTTCTTTTCTCATAAAATAACTAATACTATTTATGAATATATAATAGTCCGTTTGTTTTTACCACAACGAGTGCAGTCGAAAATGTCTCAAGTGTTCTCGACTGCGCTTGAACTGACAATAAGACCACGGCATTCGCTTTTAAAAGTTTCTGACACGAATTACACTAATCTGCACGAATTAAAATTGCTGTTTAATTACACAAAATATTCGAAACTGTAAAAGTTGTAAAATTTGATTTCAATTTTGATAAGAATTAGTATTAATTGGTGAAATTCGTATTTATCTTTTTTTAAATGCGAATGCCGTGCAATAAGACTTATTTACAATCATAAGTGATATAAAATGACTAAGACTATTAAAATAAGAGTTAAGTAGTCCTAGTAATATTTGTTTTGGTAATCAATTGTAAATTAAAAGATCGGTTACGGATACATACGGAGCTAATGGTCCGCTAAATGTGGCTAATACACTTAATTTTTCTCTTAACGCAATTAATGCAAACTCTTGAAGATTTTCAGGAACAATAACTGTTTGATATTGGCTATTATTGGACGGATTGAAATTCACAACAACTTTGCCATATGCTGTTCCGATGCATGAAACTGTTCCCCAACTGCGAGAATTGTCAGTTGCTGTAATTGCATCTCCTTTTTCTAAAATTGTTTCTTTTGTACTTCCCATGATTTCTAAAATTTATTCATTTGTTCCTACTCATAAGGCTTTTCGGATTTTGCCTCGCTTTTATAGTGGTTTCTGAACTCCACTTTTATGTATTGATTGTTGAAATAAACCTAGCTAGTTTTTAATTTCTTTAGTAAAAGTATTGTGGTATAATAGTTTAAAATTCAAAATAACCATAAGTATGAGCTTTTCAACCATAAGAAGGCGAAACCCTGGAATAAGGTTTTTTTGTCAGCATTTTACAAAACAAAATAGGTTTCGCCTGTCAATTATAATATACAAAATAGGCTCAACAATTGTTGAGCCCATTGGATTAAAGAAAGTGTATTTATTAATTAGTTGTCTTCTGCAACATTAAGCAAGGAAATTTGCAATGTATCTGCAATAGCAGGGCTCACGGAAACCAATACAGGTGAAAAACGATCTGAATAAGCAAAATTATAAGCATCAGAAAGTTTTTGTAAAACAGCTGCATATTGGTTATAGTATGATGGGCTATTTTGCAAAGCACTAAACAGGGAAGTACTGGGTATGGAAAACCAATCAGAACTAGACATTGCGCCCACTTTTGTTTTACAAATGGCTGTTTCCGAACCAATTGCTCCAATATTAAACCCTGCCAATAAATCACCCGTTATCCACCCATAAACATCGTTAGCAGGATTTTGCGAAGCTCCTCCATTAATTGAAAAAGAGGCATTGGCACCATAAATACCACTTGGATTGATTAAATCATTTTTTTTATAAACGATAGTTGTTGTCCCTATTACACTGCCTATAGTGCCAGTTAAAGTAACGTCACCCGTATTATCAATTGTAGCAGTTAAATTATAAGCTTGGGCACTTTGAGGTCCGGTAGTTGGTACATTTGGCCCAACACCATTAAACTGACCTGCAATTATGGCTATAATTCCATTTCCTAATCCGGGAATCACTTTTCCAACAGTAGTATTTGGTCCAAAATTTTGAATCAGTGAGTTAAGATAGTCTTCAAAAAGGTCATAAGGCGTAACTGGAACACCTCCAATTGGCGGATAAGAAGAAGGCCCTATAATACGTGCAAAACCGGTACCGGGCTGTGTTGGCAGCTGATCAAAACTTCCTGGAACTAGAGCAGGCAAAGCATTGCTTAAGCCAGACTGTGGTATAGCTGTAATAGCACTTAATTGTGTATAAATCATTTGAGAAGTTTTGCCTGTTTTGATGCCATTGTCTGTTTGTACAATTGAATTATTCAAAAATGTCTCCAGCTGCATGGGAATACTCCAATAGTCAATACTGGTCAAATCGGCTACATCAGTCGGATTTCCATTAAACGTTACTTCCATTTTGTCATAACGAAGAAAAAAATTAGGATCAGTAATATTTTGAGCGGGTTCATAACCTGCATTCAAAACAGACCATGTCTGACCATAAGATATATAAATTCTACCGCTAAAATTCTGAATAGACACTCCTTTGCTCAAATCGTTTAAAGAATACCAATTCCCTTTTCCTACTTCTTGATTTAAAGGCTGTATTTCCAATTCTAAAGGCTGTAATTGATTTGGAGCCGGATAGCTAATACAAAATGGAGCCGTATCACTTCCGGAAACAAAACCTATTGATACAAGTTTATCGGATAAACCGCTGTTGTTCTTAAAAATTACTTTTAATGTTGCCATACTATTGTTTTTTTTAGTTTATAAACCATTTTTAATAAGTTTAATAAAATTAGTATGGCAACTTATTTGGAGCTAAAAAAAAGGAACGAAACCATGTTTTTTTTGCATAAGATGCAAAATTAATACGGAAAAAGAATCGCAACTTATTTAACAGATTTTCTTTAAAAGTAAAAAAAGGCAGAACTAATCATAAACAATCCTGAACTATGGAATTAAACATAATTGTCTGAAAATAGCAGACAATATTTGTATTCACCATGTATAAGGGATTCAGATTTAAGTTAACTTGATTTAATTTATCAAAGATACCACAACAGGTAAAAGTTTTCGATTGTAAAACTGGTAATCTACAAAATACAAATCTCCAAAGTCTTTTAATTTTGGAGGTTTTTTTATGATTCGAAACAACTTCTTTTTGATTACAATTTAATTTAATTCAAATACGACATGTTTAATATACTTTCGATTGTAAGTATATAAAATATGAATATTTCTGTCAGCGGTCTGGATAATTGCTGGATAACTGAATTCTCCTTCTTTTTGGTTTTCTAGATCAAATAATTTTCTCCAATGCATCCCATCTGTTGAATATTCGACATCTAATACATTTCGCCCATTAAACCAGTCTTTTCCCTGCTTTAATGGATTATTTACCAATAAAAAACCTTTTTTAGACACTGTCAAAGCATCAATGCCTGAATTTGAATTTACAACATCCAGACTGTCAGTATGAATCCATTTTTCACCTTTATCTTTAGACCAGCTTGTAATCAGTTTATTATGCCTGCTTCTAAATAAAACCTGAATACTTTTATTAGAATGGACTAAAAATGCTGGCTGAATAATCTCGAAATTCTTGTTATTCTCAATCTCAATTTTAGACCACCTGCCCGTTGATTCAGTATATTTTTCTATATGTGCTCTCCACTTATTGTTTTCAGTACTTTCTGTACTACTGCCACACAGAATTACTCCAGGAGTTATCTCAATAGGTTTATTTCTAATAGGTCCTAGAAAATTATCCGGCAAATATTTAGGATCGCTCCAAGTAACTCCATTATCATGAGATAATATCATGGCTCCAAACCATTCTCTCGGATTTTTTCCAATTTTATAGAACAAGTATAGACATTCGCTTTTACTTTTGAATAATACAGGATTCCAGCATGGTAACGTATCCCCTTGAATTATGGACGGTTTAATAATATTTTGAGGCGGAGACCATTTTTTTTCTTTATAAGTCGAATAATAAATACCTACATCTGCAGCTCCTTCATGTTTTCCTCCAAACCATGCGGCCATAAGTACATTAGGTTTAATCTCTGCCAATGTTGCCGCGTGGCTATTGTTGGTAACTGGCTGATCTGTTATAAATTCGCTGCTAATATTATCTGCATTTGGCATCTTCTTTATCGATGCACAAGATACACATACCAGAACTAATAAAACTATCGAAAAGTTTGATTTTGGAACCCTCATTTATCGCAAAATTAATATTTAGTGATATGACTCCGTAAATAATACCATGTATTTTTTTCGCCACTGATTACACAAATTCTCACAGATTTCATTACTTTTTTTAAAAAAATCTGTGTAAATGTTTTTAATCTGTGGCTGATTCGATCTGTTTGGTATTAGTTAAGGATAGTCATATTTAGTGATTTAATTGTTAAACTATATATTTAAGATAGATTATGATTTGAAAAATCTGCACAACCAGTACTAATTAAAATTCTGCTTTATTTGTGACAAAAAATATCCATAAAAAACAAAAAGAAGATCTTGTTTTTATGAATTTACAAGCAAGGAATCTCTTTATCTTTACTTAATACAACTTATTTATTTGTATTAAGTAAAGTATAGTTCTGCCTGATTGAGTTACTCCTCTTTTATGATTCCATCTATAACAGCATTTTGTTTGTTAAACTTAAAACTATAATTTGTTATCGTTTTATAATTTCGACCAATAACAAATTTAAAAAGGTGTTAGTTTGTTTTCACTATTTTTTCAAACCAAAAAAATTCTATTTAACAAATTAGTACTAATGAAAAATATAAATAGCAATTATTCCATAACGATTTGGAATATCCTTTAAACAAAAAGCATTAATCTTTATTTTAAGGTTAATGCTTTTGCTGTTTGCTTAAAAAATGAGGATCGTATTTTATATCTTCCTTTACAGATTACAATTAAGGAATATCAAAATATTAATCTTGGCTAATAAAATAAAGTGGCTGGCTATAATTAGCTATAGCTGTCAAAGCATTATAAATATATTTAACTGCCAATTCTCCTCCCTTACTATTAATTAATTCTATATCGTCTTCGGGTGTATGATATTGCGGGTGTCCTCCTGTATGAAATCCCACAGCAGATATTGAAGATTTGTAAAAAGAAACATGATCTGACCCTCCTACATCTCCAGCGTGAACAATAGGATTTAGTCCGCTGTTTACACCTAAACTCTTCATTAAATCAACCCCTTCTGGAAAAGTTCCTGCACCACCCATATAGAGTTGTTTTTCACTATTTAGTCTTCCTACCATATCCATATTCAGCATTACTTTTACGTCTTTTTTATCAACAGGCAAATGATTAACAAAATATCTCGATCCAAATAGTCCTTCCTCTTCTCCGCTAAAAGAAATAAAAATGATACTCCTCTTGGGCTTGTTATTTGACTTAGACAATTCTTCTAAAATACAAAGTAAAGCTGCAACTCCCGAAGCATTGTCATCTGCACCATTATGAATTGCGATGGTGTCTTTCTTTTTACTGCCTGATCCTTTTCCTCCCCATCCCCAATGATCATAATGCGCTCCTATTACTATAAATTCATTTTTCAGTTCTTTGTCAGTTCCCTCTAGATAACCAACTACATTCTGTGTCGTAACACTATCCGATTTTATCTTATTTATGCCTTCTTTCACAAATAATTTAAAAGATTGAAAGTAAATGTCACCGAATTTTTTAAGACCATATTTCTTAAAATATTTTTGAATATAAGCTGCTGCTGCATTGTTTCCTTTGGTTCCTGGAAAACGGCCTTCCAATTTATCCGATGACAAAAATTTATCATGCTTATAAAATGTGCTGCTGTTAATCGTATTTTGAGAGTTTACAACAACACTAAAAGCTAGTGTAATCATTAAAAAAGAATTTCTTACTATACTTGTTTTCATTACTATTATTGAAATTTATTTTTTAAAACAATAGGTTTTCATTCCTAATACGAATCAATATTTGAAATAAAAACTACTAGTTAAGCTTACAAATTATTTACTCTTGGACTGTCCCACAAGAACTCCTGAAATATTCCAATGGTTTGAGCTTGAACCATAGTCTGGTCCTTGTTCTATAACAACTTCTAAAAGATGTTTCCCTTTTGACAATGTTGGAAGCGGAATAATGTAGGGTGGAGTTAATGTTCCTGGACACCAGTTAGAACGGCTTAAATCACTCGATGACAAACCATCAGGAAAATTACCCGATGCTGGATTTGATAATCGATAGGTAGCACAATCGGTCCTCCAAGGAATAATTTTAAACATTTCTTTTCCATCAATCAGTATTTTATTCATTCGAGGTACAAATTCATCACCGCCATCCCAGCCTCCATGACCTGTTGTGGTATATAAAAGCTGTAAATTGCTGACATCAGCAGTAATTTCAAAATTAACCTTTAGCGTATCATTGGCAAAAAGGCTGCCGTAGTTTTGTCCCGACATTTCTAAAGTATTGACTGTAGAAAACAAAGGTGCTATATAGTTATTTTTTGAAACAATATCGTTTTTAGACATCTCTGGATAACAATCGAGTTCCAGACTTATTTTGTGACCTCCACTATCATAATTACCAATAAAAACACCAATCCAGATTTCATCTTCATCAGTAGGAATAAGAGAACTGACTTCTTCTTTATAAACTACATCTTTTGCCCAGTTATAATTATTTATTTTTCGTTTATCATTAAAATAATTAACTCCAAATGGCGTAAAAAAACTAAGTATTTCAATTGGTGGACTATATTCATTTTCCTTTACAATTCCTTGATATTGGCTGTTTTTTTTATCTCTATACACTGGAAGTTTTTCAATACCGTATAAATAAGCATCTAACAAGGAAGTTGTTTCTCCCGGCTTCTTTGAAGGAATAATAAAAACAGAACCTGTTCTGTCATAAGCATCGCCATTAGACATGCATCTTAATTTTACAAATACAGCAGCACTGTTTTTTAATTCGGGAGTCATTTTAATTTTTTTCAACACCACACTTCCTTTCGAAAAATGATAGACTTTACCAGTTTCAAGCTCTGATTCCTTAGGAATAATACGATTGGGATCAAAATTTAAAATTTCGTTATCGAAAATTTTTACGACTTTATACCTTGAATTTATTGCAATTTCTTCAAATTCTGATGCATTAACCTCTTGCGTTTTATCATCATAATTAAGCTGCGGAATATATTTATTTTCTTTATTGACGGCACTTGCAGTAAGGGCATAATTTCCGTTAAAAACCAGTTGCAGCACAAGAGCATTCTTGTTTGGTAAATAACTGCTGTTTGGAGTTCCTTTTACAGTAGTCTGCTCAGTAAACCAAACATCTATAGTATTAGAAAAATACGAAAATCTAGCGTGTTTACATTTATAACCCAGTATTATTTGGGTATCATTATCAAATTTAGGTTTTGGCAGACTGTCAAATGGAATTATTTTCTTGAAAACAGTATTTCCATCCTTAATGGTGCTGACGTTGTAATTGTTTTTTAAATCAATGTATTGCTGTATATTATCAGTTGGTTTTGATAAAAAAACCATTTGGTTATACACATAGATTTCGGTGTTTCCGCCTGTTTTTTTTCCGTTTTCAAATTTATCATACTTAATTTTATACACCTCAGATTTGGTTTGAGCAGCTAGTATTACAGAAAAAAACAACAATATGGCATTAAAAAATTTCATCATTTGTTTATAAATATTTTTTTTAAAACAAAAACTAAATTGGAAAAAATTTAAAAAAACAAAGGTAAGAATTACATCTTACCTCTGTTTTAACTAATAGAAATATGCACTTTACTGCACTTTCTTAATTATTGATTTTTACTTAATATCCCAGAATATTTTGGTACTTAAATTATCATTTGCTTTCACAACATTGTAATTTGCAGTATTATAAATACTTTCAGAAATTGGATATGTCCAGCGTGTTGGAGGTGTTTTTCTGATACTGCTTGTTTCATCCTCACGAAATGTTAAAGCCGGAAGTTTTAATCTTCTTTGTTCAGCCCAGGATTCGTCTACTTGCATCATATTGTAGTGAATATACTTTTGGAAAGCAATTAACTCTAATTGAGCTGCAGGTGTCGTAGCTCCAGCAAAGTTGATAGTGGCAATATAAGTATTAATTTCAGCTGTTGTTGGTTCTGTAGCTGGTTTCCAAGTTAAATCATCAGCTTTATCACCTAATCTTACATAATATTCAACCGATTGTCTGATCGCTTTCTCGAAATGATTTTTTGCTGTACCAGCATTACCCGTTCTCACGTAGTACTCCGCAAGAATCAAGTTTACCTCGGCAGCATTAATCAATGTGCCAGGCAGCCAATCATTTCTACTAATTACAGAACGATTGTAAGTCGAAATTTTACCGTCAGTTATTAACTGCACCTGAGCTCCAGATGCCAGCATTGGATCAAGTCCTGTATAAACACCTGGAGTTCTAACAGCCGCTTCAAACAGCCAAGGTTTGCGAGGATCATTATTTGCATTCATGTGATCAATCATTGGTTTTGGAGCAATGTTGTTTCCGTCTTCCATAGCATCATGAAACCCTGAAGTATCTAAATCACCCTCCTGAGTGTACACTCTGAAGGCAATATTTTCAGTATTTTCATCTACAATTTTTCCATCAGCAATGATCGCAGCTATTTCAGTATTTGCTCTTGCTGCGAAAGCTGGAACAGCCGAAACCCTGTTCAACATTTTTAAACGCAAAGAATTGCAATAGTTTTTCCAACTCGTCATGTCACCTTTATTGATCAAGTCCTGAGTTTTGAAATCAGTAGCAATATCTTGTGGTACAGTAATTGAATTCAATTCGGCTGAAAACGCTTTCAATTTATCCAGCATCAAGGTATATAATTCCGTTTGATTATCATATTTTGCTGAGGCAGCAGCATAATTACCGCCAGTTAAGCTAATTTTACCAGCTTCGGAGAAAGGAATATCTCCAAAGTTATCAATCATTTTTTGTGTATGATCATATAAATAAATAGTTGAAGCAATCATATAGATTCTATTTCTAGCCTGTTCTGCCGAAGACAAAGAAGCCATCACTGTTTCCAACTCCCTATATTGTGTAACAAATTTATAATACCTTCCCCATCTATCAAATGACGCCGCACCTGGAACATAACGACCAGATGAATTTGTAAATCCATGACCCTGAGTATAAGTTAAAGAAGTAGATTGCAGCACCGTATAATAATTCCAATAGGACGGAATTACATCTTCAAAGTTAATCCTCATGAACCCAGTAAACTGTCTAGGTACGATGGTCGTTGGAACTTTAGACGGATCAGGATAAGCTTCTGCAAAATCGTCTTTCGAACAAGAGCTAAAAAAAACAGCTGCAGTTGTTAATGATATATATAATAATTTTCTCATGTTATATTTTTTTTAAATTATGAAATATCTAATTAAAAAGAGGCTCTCAACATAAATCCAATACTGCGAGTAGCTGGATTAGTTCCTGCATTGCTTATGTTTTGAGACCATTTAGAACCTGCAGTAGTTGCCTCAGGATCCATATCCTTAATTGATCTGTAGATAAAGAACAAATTACGCCCGTAAGCAGAAAAACTAAATTTAGTAGCACCAATCTTGTTAGCCCAGGCAAATGGTAAATTATAAGTTAAAGATATCTCTCTCATTTTTACATAGTTATTTTCCTGAATATATAATTCGTAACGTGAGCTGCTGTATTGAGGACCTCCCCAGTTATACGTCATATTATAATAACCTGCCTGAGAAATTACATTAGTATTTACTGCGCCATCAGCTGTAACACCATTCATCAGCATACCATCACGGTATAATGTTTGCCCGCCTGGTCCGGCAGTAGTGCTATTAGGAACTTGAACACCTTTACCATTCGCATCCATATAATAAGTTAAACCTCCACGCTCATTTGTACTGTAGCTCAAACTTTCTTCAGTCAAACCTCTTGAAGTCATCCAATTAACCCCTGTTGGCATCAAATAACCTCCATAAGAATAATCGATATTCATATCTAAAGTGAAATTTTTATAAGCGAAAGTATTCAGCAAACCTCCCACACCTTGAGGCATAGCATTACCATATTTTTCCCATTTGTCTCCATCAATCATGTAAAATCCATCAGAATCAACCATTTTATTACCGCTAGCATCTGTCTTAACAGGGTGTGCATAAATACCTCCCATTGGGTCTCCAACTACTGATTTTAATTGAGCTGCAGATCCATCATAGTCAGCATGTAATAATTCAGATGCACCGTTTGCCAATTTTACAACTTTATTCACATTTTTGGCCCAGTTCAAAGTAACATCCCAAGAGAAAGATGCTGTTTTTATTGGAGTGCCGGTCAAAGCAATTTCAACCCCTTGGTTACTCAATTCTCCAACATTAGCTAAAATTGACGATGCTCCCGTTGTAGGTGCCAATGTCAAATCTAAAATTTGATCATAAACATGCGCATTATAGTACGAAAGATCTAATCCCAATCTTCTGTCAAAGAATTTAGTTTCAAAACCAAACTCGTACTCGTTTTTCATTTCAGGTTTGATAAGGTCGTTACCATAATTGTTCATCGATTCTGTATATAAAATTGATGATTTTGTATCCTGAGTTCCCAATGTATTTTGATTGTATGCTACGTTTGCTCGATACATTTCTGGATAATTACCCACAATACCCCAAGAGGCACGAAGTTTTGCATAACTGATTACGTCAGGTAATGTAACTGCATCAGATAATACAAAAGAGGAGTTCACAGACGGATATGTAAAGGCATTATTATTTGGATTCATAGTAGAAGTACGATCCTTTCTTATTGTTCCTTCAAGGAAAAGATAATTTTTGTAGCTGCCGCTTACAGTTCCAAATATGGCGTCTTTTAGAACTTTATATCTTGATGAAGTACTACTTGGAGTATTATATGAAGAATTCATATCATACCAGCCTTCAACACTCAAACCATCTCTGGTTGATCTATTTAAAAGAAAGCTTGTTTCCTTTGTTGCTGTATAACCAGCTATAGCAGCAATACTAAAATCATCATTTATTTTTTTGTTGTAAGTCAGCATCACATCCCCATAAAGAATATTATAGTCTTTAGAATCCATTAAAAAAGCACCAGTCCCACTTTTGTAAATCAAAGGTTTTTCAACAGGATTTTTAGTTTCAACGTTTACTGAAGTTAAATCCGTAGAAGCACGTCCGCGTAATTTCAAATCTTTATAAATAGTATAGGTTTCAGTAACACTTGCAATCAATCGGTTTGTAATTTCATCTTGCTGATTTGCATTTGTATTCCAGAAATAATCAGCAACATCTGCTTTGAAGCCATTACGGATGATATTTTCATCTGGAGTCAGACTTTGATTTGTACCGGTAACATATTTGTATCCTAGGCTGGTTTGATATTTGGCTTTGTACCAATCACCATTATCGAATGGACTTATCATACCGGTAAAGTTATTTATCAATCGATCCATAGCAACAGCACGGTTATGAACATTTTGATTCATATAACTCACAATCACATCTGTTTTCAAATTTTCACCTGTTTTGAATGATGTATTCAAATTAAGTGTATTTTTTTTGTTCATATTACCCATACTCAAACCTCGTGATTCATTATGAGTATAAGAAAAACGGATATTGCTATTATCTGTATTATTAGATAGTGCAATGTTTGTTACTGCATCCCATGAATTTTGGAACATATTTTTGTATCCGTCTTTTTGAGCAGAATATGGACGAACAACTCCATCCCATGACATAACCGGCTGTCCATCGAACCAAGGTCCAAAATTATTAGTGCTATTTGAAACACCTCTAGTATCAGCAACACCATCACCATTTGTATCATAATGAGCAAATCCATCAGGTGCTAAGTATCCTGAAGAATAGTTTGCATTTGTCCAGCCTGGACCTCTTTCATACTGGAATCTTGGCAAGTATGCTATTTGGTTATTTGAGTAACTGGTACTAAAGTCTACACCTAACCCTTTTTTTCCTTTACCTGATTTAGAAGTAATTAATACCACCCCGTTTACGGCTTCAGAACCATATAATGCAGCAGCCGAAGCTCCTTTAAGAATGGAGATATTCTCAATATCCTCTGGATTAATATCTGCCAAACCATTGCTTCTAATACGATTATCATTCCAATAATCATTATTTTTCACATCACCATCACGGATTGGCACACCATCCAGAACGATAAGCGGCTGGTTTTTACCCGTGACAGAATTAATCCCACGAATCTGGATATTGATATTTCCAGCACCACCCGGAGTAGAAGTAATACGAACCCCAGGAGCTTTTCCATAGATAGCGTTAGCAACGGTAGGTGAACCTGTCTTAACGATTGCCTCAGATTTAATTACACTAGTAGCATATCCTATAGCTTTTTTCTCTTTAGATTGTCCAAGTGCTGTTACAACAACCTCATTAAGATTTTGAGAAGATGATATCAATTTTACATTAAGAACAGCAGAACCTGTAAGTGTAACTTCCTTTGTTACATATCCTACGTAAGAAACTACTAATACCGCAGACAAATTTGGCACCTTAAGACTATAGGCTCCATCAAAATCTGCAGAAGCACCCGTTGAAGATCCTTTAACAACGATAGTGGTTCCTGGCAAAGGCATACCAGCACCATCTGTAATTTTACCTGTAACTGTTGTTTGAGCATTACCGCTATAGAAACTGAGCATGCAAAAAACAAACAGTAGTTTTAATACTTTTTGAATCATAAATTTAGTTTTTGGGTTAAAAAAGTTAACTGCCAACACTAACTGTTGGTTAATATTTAGTTAAATTTAACAACATTAAACCAATGAAAAACTAAATTTTCGACCAATGACTAACCAACCACGCTGTTCGTTAATTTTGCTATAATTTTTCACTAAAAAAACTCATTTCAACTATAATTATCAGTCAAATTGTTCTTAAGACATATAAATCACAATAATAACCGCTGATTAAGTAAAAAAACTATACTTAGCAAAATGTTAAAAGAATAAAATTTGTCTTTATTTGAGTTAAATATAAATTAACAAATAAAAAGAGAGGCTCTATCACCGGTTATGTGATACAGCCTCTCTTTTTATTTTTATAAATCCTATCGAAATATTGATATCAAATATTCATTCACAAGGATTAGTTTTACTGTTAACATTTAATTTAAATATTATCAATAGTATTCAAACTAAATCAATTATTTAAGACACTGAAGCTTAACTTTTGTAAATCTGTCGAATTTCCTCCTACCATTACAACAAAGTTTCCAGGTTCGACAACCTCTTTCATTTCGCGGTTCCAAAGAGACAGCTCATTGGGAGTAATAGTAAAATCGACACGTTTAGTTTCACCTTTCTTTATAAATAATCTTTTGAAACCTTTTAATGTTTTTTCTGGAGTTGTTACACTACTGTAAACATCATTAATATACAACTGAACAACCTCATCACCATCAAAATTTCCGACGTTTTTCACATCAATACTTACCTTCAATTCTCCGTTTGTCTTTATTTCAGCCGAACTGATAGCTAAATTCGAATATTCGAACTTTGTATAACTCAAACCATATCCAAAAGTATATAAAGGATTTTCACTTTCGCTGACATATCTATGAATAGCAGATCGTTTCTGATTGTAATAAATAGGAAGCTGTCCGACAGATTTAGGAAAGGTAATTGGCAGTCTTCCTCCTGGATTGTAATTTCCAAATAAAACATCAGCTACTGCCTTTCCTCCTGCTTCACCAGAAAACCAGCCTTCAACAATTGCAGGAATATTGTCGTTGATCCAGTTTACCGAAAGCGGACGGCCATTTAACAGTACACAAACTACAGGAGTTCCTGTTTTCTGAATTGCTTCAATAAGTTCTTGCTGCATTCCGTGTAAGTCTAAAGATGCAACATCTCTGTTTTCTTCTACCAATTCGTTAGATTCTCCTAACACCACAATAGCAACATCCGCTTTTTTAGCAATATCTATCGCCGGCTGAAAGTTTACTTTTTCTAAATTCCAGCGCAAGTGAGCTCTGGCTCCCCAGCCACCTTCCCACATTTCGATACGGACTTTGTATTTTTTTCCTGCTTCGATATTCTTTGGAGTCGTAACTATACTAGTTGCTCCCTTTGTCCAATTATCAATAACAAGCTGATCATCGATCCACATTCTGATTCCGTCATCAGAACTTAGTCCTAACCAGCCGTCAAAAGACTTTTCCGATTTTATGTAACCTGTCCAGCGAATAGAAAAATCATCATCGGTAACGCCATCACCCGGAGACCAAGGCCAGTCAAATTCCAATTGTTTATCTGTGCGGGTTAATGCCGGCTTTCCTTCTAAATTTCTATTGTTAAAGTATTCTCCCTTTAAACCATTTTGTGATTCGTCTGGTGTAAATAAAAATTTCGACGGAATAATTTGTCCTTTTACAATTAAGGGGACTCCTTCTTCATAAAGCACATTTGTATTAACGCCAACCACTTCTTTAATTCCTTCTAGAACGGTTTTCCCCACTTTGTTATGAACTGAATATCCTCCCAATCTTGACGCATCAGCATTGGGTCCGATAACGGCAATTGTTTGAATGTCTTTTTTTAAAGGTAAAATACTATTGTCGTTTTTTAATAAAACAATAGATTTAAGACCAGCTTCCAAAGCAATATCCTGATTTTCTTTGGTATGAAAACGCTCTTTGATTAAATGGTCTGCCGTATACGGGTTTTCGAATAGTCCCAATAAAAATTTAAGACGCAGCACACCACCAGCTGCACGGTCAATCTGCTCTATAGTGAGTTTTTTTTCGTTCACCAATTCAATAAGGCTTTGCTGCCAAAACTCATTTGTAAAATCATAAAACTGCATATCGACACCAGCCAAAACGGCTTGTCTGATACTTTCTTTTGGAGAATCTGTTACATGATGCGTGGTTTGAAGGTATTTAATTGCCCCTAAATCGGAGACTACAATCCCTTTAAACCCCCATTCTTTTCTTAAAACATCAGTTAATAACCAATGATTTGCTGCACAAGGAATTCCATCTAATTCTGAATACGCACACATTGTTCCTAAAGCACCGCCTTTTGTAAATGCTTTTTGAAATGACGGAAGATGATCTTCACGAGCCGAACGTTCTCCGACCAAAATTGGCGAAGAATTTCCTCCTGCCTGTGGAATACCGTGAACTGCAAAGTGTTTCGGTTCTGCAATTATAGAACGATCTGATTTTAAATCATCGCCCTGCATCCCTTTTATAAATGCCAAACCAATTTCACTGTTTAAATACGCATCTTCCCCAAAAGTTTCAGCAACTCTTCCCCAGCGTGGTTCGCGTCCTAAATCTAAATTTGGACCTAAACCAAAATGTACTCCGTGTGCCCTGGCTTCTGTAGCAATAACCTTTCCTACTTTACCAATAACATCCGTATCCCAGGTTGCTCCAAGACCAATGTTCATTGGAAAAGCCGTACTTCCGTCATCTAAATAACCGTGAAGCATCTCGCACATAATAAGGGCTGGAATTCCCCATTTGTTACTTTTGATTATCTCTTTTTGAAGATCATTAATCATTTTAGCCGATCTTGGATAAATATCGTGAATGGCTCCTATTCCTAGATTACCAGCTTTGTTTTTGGTTTTGGCTTTTGAAAAGTCTTCGCCTTCCTTAAAAAATTCGCCTTTATACATATCCATCTGGCGTACTTTTTCCTCAAGACTCATTCGGCTTAATAAATCATTTAAGCGCTCTTCAACTGGCAAAGCAGCATTTTGATACGGATATTTATTCTGTGCCGAAATCGGGTTAAAAAAGCCTAGAAAAGCAACTAAAACAATCGCTTTCTTTTTTAGTATTGATCGTAACATAATTTGTTTTTTTTAATTTTGAATCACTTTTAGTGCCGTTCCATTTACAAAATCATCGTGAGTGATAAAAAAGCTGTTATGGTCTTTTCCGTCTAATTGGATTTTTTTAATTTTCCCGTCATTATTGATTTCACGTTCAATTACGATACTTTTATTTTTATAATATTTTGAATCTAATTGAATCGTTATTTTATCAAACATTGGTGTTGTAATCGTGTATATTGGATTACCGGGAGCAATTGGATAAATTCCCATCATTGAGTATACCAGCCATGCAGACATTGTTCCGGTATCGTCATTTCCAGGTAATCCATTTGGTTTATTCTGAAAATATTCCTTCACTAATTTCTTGACCAATTCCTGACTTCTCCATTCCTCGCCTTTTACATAATTAAACAAATAAGGATAGGCAATATCAGGCTCGTTTGCCATATCAAATTGTTTTACATCAAAAAGCTGTTGCAATTGATTCGTGAAGTTTTTTTCTCCTCCCATCAATTTTATGAGTCCTTTGATATCGTGGGGCATCATAAAAGAATATTGCCACGCATTGCCTTCGATAAAACCAATATTTTCTTCGAAATTAGCTCCCGACAAAGGATCAAACGGCTCATAAAAACTGCCATTTTCTGTTCTTGGATGGAGCATTTTCAATTCTTTATCATATAATTTTTTATAGGATAAGGAACGATTTTTGAAACGGATATAATCTTCTTTTTTACCCAAGGCATCCGCCAAAAGTGAAATCGAATAATCGGAAGCGTTATATTCCTGAGTCGTAGAAACAGAACCTCTGTCTTTGGTCGTCACAAACCCTTTTTGAATATAGTCCTGAAGTCCGGGACGCAAAGGATTATTCTCAATCTGGTCAGCTCCTTTCAGCATGGCTTTGTAGGCTTTTTGCACATCAAAATCCCGAATCCCTTTTAGATAAGTATCCGCAATAACAATACTTGCAGGGTCGCCGACCATCGTAAATGTTTCTGTCGAATTTAATTCCCACTTGGGTAACCAGCCATTTTCATCATACATCTGAAGCATGCTTTTTACCATATCTGACTGCTGTTTTGGATACACCAAAGACATGAGCTGATGTAAATTTCTATAGGTATCCCAAAGTGAAAAAACAGTGTAGCGGGTTCCTGCTGTTTGACCAATTTTACCTGTTTTTATTTCAGGATATTGGCCATTAAAATCGTTTAAAGTATTTGGATGGATTAAGGTATGATACAATGCCGTATAAAAAACTGTCTTTTCTTCTTTTGAACCTCCTTCGACTAAAATCTTCGAAAGTTCCTGATTCCATTCGTTATAGGTATCTTTATAAACGGCATCAAATGATTTATTTCCAGTCTCTTTTTCTAAATTTTCTCTGGCATTTTCGATACTTACATACGAAACGCCAATTTTAACTTCGACAGTTTCTTCTTTATCAAAATGATACGTAAAATAAGTCCCAATGCTGTCGCCAACGACCATTTTGGTATTATTTTCCATCAATCTGGTTTTTCCATTATAAGTCATCCATTGTGCTTCGACTCCATTGTATTTTGACGGTTTTTTCCATACTCCAAACTTTGCTGCGGGTTTAGAAAACTTGGCAGCAAAATATACCGGATAAGCAGCTTCCGGGCTGTTGTAACAGAAAGAACCCACACTGCGCATTCCTTCAATTTCAGTTGATGAAACTATTTGTACCATCGCGCCTTCTTCATTTGTTAAACCCAAACCAAGATTTAATAAAATATTAGACTGCCCTTTTGGAAACGTAAATCTGCTTACACCCACTCTTTTCGAAGCGGTAAATTCAGCTTTAACATTGTATTTATCAATTTTTGAACTGTAATAAGCCGTTTTTGCCACTTCCTCAGAATAAGCCGAACCATATTTTAAATGATCCGTTTCAACATTACCGGTTGTAGGCATTAATAATATAACACCTAATTCTGGACAGCCTACCCCGCTTAAATTTACCTGAGAAAAACCAGTTAAAAAGGTATTCTCATTTACATACGGGTTGGAGAGCCAGCGGCTGTCTTTCTCTAATGGTAAATTTTTAGGCCCAGCTACATTAAACGGACTAATACTCGCCATTCCTCTTGGCGCAATTGGACCAGGAAAAGCGGCACCATAATTTGAAGTTCCAATAAATGGGTTTACGTAATCTGCAGGCTGCTGCGCATAAATAACTGCGTTACTAAAAAACAGCATGAGTAAACATGCTGTTTGTATTATACTCCTTTTATTCAAAACCATACTTTTAATTTTATCTGTTAACAGCTTCAATTTTTAATGTCCAAGCTTCTTTTGCCGGCAAGTTATTTCTTAAGCTTTCTGGAATTATAATTTTAAATCCTTCAGCTTCTTTTGTCCATTTTAAAGTTATTTTAGAACCTAACATCGTAATCTTAGTTCCTTTTTTAGGACTGATAGATTTTACCGTAAGTGTTGCCGGAATTTTATCTTCTCCATCTTTCGCCATATAAAACAAGAATACATTCCCTGCTTTATTCTGGGTCATGCAAATATTATTTTCTTTGTACGGTGCAATGGGTGCTGTGTTATAAATTGCCGTACTGTTTACTTTCATCCAATCGCCATAAGCGTTTAACAAATCGTACGCACCTTGCTGCCAATCTCCTTCTGGACTTGGAGCTACATTCAACAATAAATTTCCGCCTTTAGCCACAACATCAATAAGCATGTGTATTCCTTGTCTTCCAGTTAAATAGGCCGCATCTGGAGTATAAGACCATCCTCCGCCAGAAGTAATACAAGATTCCCAAGGGTAAGGAAGCGTTTTTTCTGGAACTCTGTTTTCTGGTGTTAGGTAGTTTTGGTTTTTACCATGAACTGCTCTGTCAACAACAATTAATCCTGGCTGTTTCTGACGGGCTTTTACAACCAGTTCATCCATTTTTGGATCTTGATTTACAACTCTGTGTTTGATAAAACCATTTTTCGCTTCGTTTTCGGCAAACTTTTCATCATAGTTTTCTTTGATGTTCAGCTGGTCTCTTTTTCTAACCCATCCTCCATCTAGCCATAAAATATCAATTTTACCGTAATCAGATAATAATTCTAAAATTTGGTTGTGTGTAAAATCAACATATTTCTGCCATTTTTCTGGATATAATGCTGGATCGTAATTTACATTTCTATCGAATGGAGGAAAATAAGGATCCCAGTAGTTTTCGTTATGCCAGTCTGGTTTTGAGAAATAAGCTCCAACAGATAAATTTTCATTTCTAAAAGCATTAAAAACTTCCTTGGCAATATTCGCTTTTGGATTAGTACTAAAAGGAACGTCTTTATTGGTTACTTTATAATCCGAATACTTGGTATCAAACATATTGAATCCATCATGGTGTTTTGTGGTAAAAACCATGTATTTCATTCCTGCATATTTCGCCGCTTTTGCCCATTTTTTAGGATCGAATTTTACTGGATTGAATGATTTTATCAATCCTTCATAATCCTTTACATACTGATTATAATTAGCTGGATTGCTTCCTTTTTTTCGTTCGCACCATCCATAATCTTCCGGGCAGATAGACCAGGATTCAACAATTCCCCATTGGCTGTAAGTTCCCCAGTGCATCAGCAGACCAAATTTTTCGCCTTGCCATACATCCAAATTTTTTAATACTAACGGATCTGTTTCCGGTACATATCTTTCGTCTTCATAAATCGCTTGTGAAAATAACTGCACCGAAAATAACAGGGCTAAAATTGCTATTCTTTTTTTCATTGTTCTCTCTCCTTTATATTTAAATTCTTTACTTATTTTTGTTTATTTCATTACTCAAAGAATAAGGAACATTTTCTGGCTTACCAGCCCAGTCTCTATTTGGTTTGTCTCCCAATTGAAATTCTAATTTTCCTCCATTTTGAATGGTTTCAAAATTGATAAAACTGTTAGAATATGCTTTTTTATTAAGGCTTGCCGACTGTATGTAGAAATTGCTTTTTGAATTGTCCTTCGAATTTATTTCAAACACATTTCCGTTTTCTAAATGTATTGTTGCTTTCTTAAATAAAGGGCTTCCAATAACATATTGATTAACACCCGGAGTAACAGGATAAAACCCTAAAGCACTAAAAACATACCAAGCGGAAGTTTGTCCATTATCTTCATCGCCACAATAACCATCTGGCGTTGGCTTATACAATTTTGTTAACACTTCCCTTATTTTCTCTTGTGCTTTATAAGACTTATTGGCATAATTATACAAATAAATCATGTGTTGTATGGGTTGATTTCCATGGGCATAATTCCCCATGTCTGCTACCTGCATTTCTCTAATTTCATGAATAGTCTGACCATAATACGAATCATCAAAATTTGGTGGCATTAGGAATACTTCATCCAATTTTGAAGCAAATTTTTCTTTTCCTCCCATCAAATCAATTAGCCCTTGAACATCATGAAATACAGACCAAGTGTAGTGCAAACTATTACCTTCGGTAAATGCATCACCCCATTTTAAAGGATTAAAAGGCGTTTGAAAATCACCTTCCTTATTTTTTCCTCTCATAAAGCGGGTTGAGGGATCAAATACATTTTTATAATTCATTGCTTTTTTAAAATACGTTGCAGCGATTTCTTTATCACCTAACTTCTCGGCCATTTTGGCTATTGTAAAATCGGCGTAAGCATATTCTAATGTTCTTGCCACATTTTCATTAACATCAACATTATAAGGAACATAACCTAAACTATTATAATAATTAAGCCCTTCACGGCCAACAGAGCTTACAGGCCTGCCTTCTTGAACAGTTGCATTTTTTAGAACAGCTTCAAATAACACTTTTGTATCTTTATTTTCTCCGGCTTTTAAAAAAGCATCTGCAATAATTGGAGCCGAATTGGAGCCGACCATACAATCTCTATGTCCCGGACTAGCCCATTCTGGCAGCCAGCCGGATTCTTTATACGTATTGGCAAGACCTTCCATAATATGACTATTCAATTCGGGATACATCATATTAAAAAATGGATAAACGGCTCTAAAAGTATCCCAAAAACCATTATCGGTAAACATATAACCCGAAAGAGTCTTCCCATTGTAAGGACTATAATGTACAACCTCATTATGTTTATCAACCTCATAAAATTTTCTTGGAAAAAGTAAAACCCGGTATAAGCAAGAATAAAATGTTCTGATATTGTCTATATTATCATCTTCTATTTCTATTTTGCTTAATTCTTTTTCCCAAGTCTGTCTGGCTTTTTCTTTAGTCTGCTCAAAAGTGTCTGTGCCAATTTCCGCTGCTAAATTTAATGTCGCCTGTTCAGGGCTTATAAAGGAAGAAGCTACTTTTACATGAACTGTTTCTCCTTTTTTGGTTTTAAAACCTATTATAGCTCCAACATGTTTTCCTTCGGCTGAAATTGAATTTTTTATTAACTGCCAACCGTCATTCCAAGTGTGATTTATTTCAAAATCTTTATCAAATTCGGCAACAAAATAATTATGAAAATTATCTGGAACACCACCACTATTATTTCTGCAATATCCAATAATTTTGCGTTCTCCGGGTATAATTTTCACCATTGAACCTTTAAAAAAAGCATCAAGCATTATATATGAAGTTTCAGATTCTGGAAATGTAAACTTAAATTGTGCCGCTCGCTCTGTAGGAGCCACTTCGACTGTAACATCATAATCTGCTAAATAAACAGCATAATAATACGGATGTACAGTTTCTGCCTTATGCGAAAACCAAGATTCACGCTCCTCTTCCTTAAACTTTAATTTCCCCGTTACAGCCATTAATGAAAACGCTGCATAATCATTAATCCAAGGACTTGGCTGATGTGTCTGTTTGATTCCTCTAATTTTTTTAGCATTATAGTTATACGTCCAGCCATCGCCCATTTTTGAAGTCATTGGTGTCCAAAAATTCATGCCCCAAGGAGTTGCAATAACAGGATACGTATTCCCATTAGATAAAGAAAAATCAGAATCAGTTCCCATTAAAGGATTGACTAAATCAGCTAGATTATTAGTTTCTAAACTATTTTCATTCTTACTTTTTTGCTTAATTTGACTGAATGAAACAAATCCTAGCATAAGAAAAAAAAGAAGAAATTTAATTGTTTTCATCATGATGATTTTTTAATTGTTCTCTATTACTTGTCCTTTATCTCCATAAAGCGCCACTTCGCCCTCTAGCTGTAATGCGATTACGGTAACCTCTGTATCTTGAACTTCCTCAGGCAAATCAATATACAATAAGCCTGGCACGTCGCTCCAATATTGTTTTCCTACTACATTTGTCGTTAATTTTGTGCCATTACCAACCACCCACGCTCTGTTGACTTTATTTTTCAAACCTTTTATTAAAAGAGGTCCGTTAGGATTATTATCAACGTATAAATACAATATAGTTTTGTCTTTAGATAATGCGGTATAACCATTAAAATGTCCAAAAGGGATTCCTGCTCTAGTGCCATATATAGCTTCTGCATGCTTATTTGTCCACCTGCCAATTCCTTTTAAAATAGCCACTTGCTCCTCTGGAATAGTACCATCTGGTTTAGGTCCAATATCCAGAAGTAAATTGCCTCCCATACTAATACAATCAACAAAAATTCGAATAAGCTGATTAACACTTTTGTAATTTTTATCATTGGGCTGGTATCCCCACGAATTGTTCATTGTCATACATAATTCCCAATAATTATTATCTGGTTTAATGATGGGAACACCTTGCTCGGGAGTGGCATAATCACCATAACCCTGTAATCTTGAATTGATTATGGTATTAGGTGTTTTTTGCAATAATAATTCTCTAATTTCTTTAGCTTTCCACTTCTCAGCAGATTGTTCCCAATCACCATCAAACCAATATAAATCTGGATTGAATTTTGTTAGTTCTTCTAATTGTCCAAAATTGAATTTAGTAAATGCATCCCACTTGGTATCATCATTAGTATAGCGTTTTTGGTCTCTCAAAAAATTAGGATAATCTGGATTTGACCAATCGAGTAATGAATAATAAAGTCCAATCTTTAAATTTTGTTTACGGGCTGCATTTACAAACGGGCTAATTAAATCTTTCTTTGCTTTCGTTTTTTTTACCACATTTAAATCGCTTTGTCTGGTGTCCCAAAGAGCAACACCATCATGATGTTTTGTCGTAATTACAGTATATTTAGCACCACTTTCTTTAATAAGCTGCGCCCATTGCTCAGGGTCATAATTTTTAGCTGTAAATCCATCTAACTGTTTCATATAATCAGTATAGGAAATGTATTTATTATAAAAAGACCATGATTCATCGATACCGTTTACGGAATAAATACCCCAGTGAATAAAAACACCTAATTTAGCATCTTTAAACCATTCCATCCGGTCTTCATTTGTCCCCTTTTTTTCTTGCCCAATAGTTTGAATTACTGCCAAAAAAAATAAGACCACTGCTATTTTAAATTTTTTCATTAGTGTAATTGTTAATTCACTACAATTTCATCTACAAATAACCAAGTACCGCCGCCGCTTGGCGCTTTTCCTAAATTTGAAGCAATTACTTTTACAAACCTTGTCTTTTTTGTGTCAAAATTCACTTTAAAATCTTTCAGTTCTGTATTTATATTTGGAGCGAATGCTCGTTCCGTTTTTGCAGTTTCTTTATAATTAATTCCATCATCAGAAACATACACTGTAACAGCTGTCGGGAAATAAATACCCGAACCCTGACTCTCTAAACTGCCCAAGATAACGTGTTGTATGTCCTGCTTAATTCCTAAATCTATCACTGCTTCCATATCGCTATTAAGCCAAGCCTGCCATTGTCCGTCATGAAAGTTTTTTGTTCCTCTGATGATATTAACGAGACTTAAATCACCATCTCCTTTATAATTTTCATTAAATGGAGTTTTAAATTGTATTGCACTTCCTGATGCTTTATGAAACGTAATAGTATCTGTAAAAGTTTTACCTATCGGCTGATTGTCTTTGAACAATGAGGCTTTTATAACCGTAGTTTTGTCTATTTGAATAGCATCTTGGTATTTTACTGCATTTTGAGTAATTTCCTGATCTCCCAACACATATCGAATATCTGGTTTAGGGAATTCATTCTGCAAGCTTATTGATACTTTTTTGCTTGCAATATCTACTTTGCTTGAAGCCACTATTAAGTAGGCACTTTTCGCATAATTGATTCCTAAATAATCATAACGCTGGAACAAAGCACCAAGCCTAGATGAAAAATCATCCCAGTTACGAGACTCTTTTGTACTCCATAACGTTTCTGAAAAAGCGGCTAATCTTGGAAAAAGCATGTATTCTGAAAGTGCATCCGTATTAATAAATTCTGCCCATAAATTAGCGTGGCCTCCTAATATGTGTTTTGCAACTTCTGGACTCATCGCATCGGCAATTGGGTCGAATTCATATACGGTATGCAGTGGCAAAAATGCATTGAAAGCTGTAGGTTCATCATTTTGTGGTCCTTGGTAAAAATTAAAATAGCAGTGAGATTCCGGCGTCATTATAACATCGTGTTTTTGTTCCGCAGCTTCTATTCCGCCTTTTGTTCCTCTCCAGCTCATTACAGTTGCTTCCGGAGCCAGACCTCCTTCCAGGATTTCATCCCAGCCAATCATTTTTTTACCTTTCGAATTGATGTATTTTTCTATTCTTTTTACAAAATAGCTTTGCAGTTCATTTACATCTTTTAAGCCTTCAGCCTGAATCCTTTTTTGACAATAAGGACACGTTTTCCAATGATCTTTGGTTGCTTCATCTCCGCCAATATGAATGTATTTTGATGGAAAAACAGCAATAACTTCGTCTATAACATTTTCTAAAAATTCAAAAGTACTTTCCTTTCCTGCACAGAAAATATCGGTAATTGGCCAAACACCGCCAGAAGGAACTGCGATTGGTTTTTCTACACAAGATAAAAAAGGATAAGCTGCAATTGCGGCACTTACGTGTGCCGGCATTTCGATTTCGGGAATGATCTCAACATTTTTAATTGCTGCATAAGCCACAATTTCTTTCAGTTCTTTCTGTGTCAGGAAGCCTCCATATGTTCCTTTTTGGTTCGGATCATTAACGGCTCTTGCGTTCCATGCTTTATCTTCCTGATCGACTCTCCATGCACCAACTTCAGTCAGCTTAGGGTATTTTTTAATTTCCATTCTCCAGCCTTGATCATCGACCATGTGCAAACGCAAAACATTCATTTTGTGCATTGCTAAACGGTCTATTGTCTTTAGGATGTACTCCTTTCCAAAAAAATGACGGGATAAATCCAGCATTAAACCTCTTTGTTCAAAGCGGGGCTTGTCTTTTATTTCTATCGCAGGAATTATCCATGCTGTATTAGCAATAACTGTTTTGCTTTCTATAGCCACAGGAAGTAATTGACGCAACGTTTCCAGCGCGTACATAAAACCAGCACTGCTTTTTGCCGTAATAATTACATTGTTTTTGGATGCTTTTAATTCGTAGGCTTCGTTCTCAAAACTAGTATTGACAACAAATTGCACATAATTGCTTTTTGGAGCTTTAGCTGTAATTTGTAATTTCAATCCTACTGCTTTCCCGAATTTACTGACAAATGCAGTAACACTTTCCTTTTGAGATTTATCAGTAATTACCAATTTTGTATTTCCTGAAAATTCAAATACACCTTCAGAAATTTTTAACGAGGCAGGTTTCGGAATGATCTGAATGTCATTTTCTGTAAATACTTTTTGTGCAAAACAAAAATTACATACAAATGCTGTAATCACAAGTATGATAGAGGATAACTTCTTCATGTTATTTATTTAATGATGGTGTTATTTTAAATTGATACTGATACATTTTGTCTCTCAGCAGGTATTTTTCCATTGGCCAAGCCTGCCAGCTGTCGATTCCTCCTACTCCCATTTGTTTGTAATCTATCTTTAAACTCGTCAAATCTCTTTCTTTAAGTTCCTCAGAATGTCTTTGATTTTTTTCTAATCCATCGTCAAGATCTTCATTTAAAAAGTGTAAAGCCGTAACACTCAAAAGTTCATCCGAAGTAACCTTTATTTTTAAATCAGCATTTGATAATTCCAGCCATCTTACGTCTGTTTTATTTCCTGTTTCCTGCGGACGGATATACGGATAAAATTGTTCTGAAACGGTTTGGTTGTAAATTCCGACTTGAGAACTGTAATTTCTGTCGATATAATTTTCATGAGGGCCTCTTCCGTAGTAACTCATAGTGCTAAAATCCTTCGGAAGAATAATTTCCATTCCAAATCTTGGCAGCATTGGCACTTCTTTCGTTTTATCAATATACAGCTGCTCTTTTACATTTAATTCACCTTTGCTGTTTATTTCATAAGTAAGTTCTAATTGTGAAGAAACCTGAGGAAGACTATACGCTACTTTTACCTGCACTTTATTGTCTTTTGTAATTGTATAACTCCAATTTACAAGCATTGGATTTTCTGAAGCTTCTTTCCAAGCCACAAGATTCCTTTGAAAATTAGCTCCAAAATCATTATCGTTTGGTGCTCTCCAAAAATTAGGACGCAATTGATAACCCTCTTTTAAAATGGGCTGATTGTTGAATGAATAAGCATTTATAAATCCTGATTTTTTATCAAAAACTATTTCAGCTTTATCACTTTTAAATAAGGTACTGTTCTCTTTTTTCTCTACAGCAATTTTTCCAGCTCCTTCAATTTTTATATCGTTTTTCCAGCTTCCTTTATAGGCTAATTGTTCTGTTGCAATTTCAAAACCTTTCGGTAACAATGGTTCATCTTGTTTGATATGATACGTAACATTTATAAAAGCTTCGCTAAACTGTTTTCCTTCCAGATTAACTGGTAAAGCATACGATTTAGTTTCATGAGCGTTAATGTCTAAATTATCGATAACACCGCCTGTATCTTCTTTACCATCTAAAACTAATCTCCATTGTAAACTTACATTGCTTAAATTTTTAAAGAAGAATTCATTGTAAACTTTAATCGTTGCTGTGGCTGGATTAACCCAAGAAGTATGAATGTCCTGATATACATTTCGCATTTCAAAAGCATGCGGATTTGGTTTTCTATCCGGGCTGAAAACACCATTGTTTAGAAAATTATTATCGCTTGGCACATCTTTAGGACCAAAATCACCGCCGTAAGCAAAAACAACTGTTCCGTCTGGCTGTGTTTTATAAACCGATTGATCGATCATATCCCAGATAAATCCTCCCTGAAAATTAGGATGCGCTCTAATAACATCCCAATAATCTTTAAAATTCCCCATCGAATTTCCCATAGCATGCGCATATTCACATTGAATATACGGACGATCCGGATGTGGATTTGCCATAATATATTCTTCCATTTTATTAGGAGAACTGTACATTGGGTCAATAATATCAGAGTCCCAATCGTATTTTAAATCTTTTCCGTCCCAAGCTCCCGCAGTTGCTCTCTCGTACTGAATTGGTCTTGATTTATCACGATTTTTTATCCACAAATATCCTCTGTAAAAGTTGTAGCCGTTACCTGCTTCATTGCCCATACTCCAGATAATTACAGACGCATGGTTTTTGTCTCTTTCCACCATACGTTGCATCCGCTGTAGATGTGCCAATTCCCAATCTGGTTTATTTCCTAGTGTTTTGATAATATCATAACCCATACCGTGGGATTCTAAATTGGCTTCATCCACTACATAAATTCCGTATTTATCACATAAGTCATAAAAATATTCATCATTTGGATAATGTGATGTTCTCACCGCATTGATGTTAAATTCCTTCATCAATTTAATATCTTCTTCCATTCGTTCTCGGGAAACGGTTTGTCCAGTAACGGGATCCGTTTCATGACGGTTTACTCCTTTTATGTAAACTGGTTTTCCATTTACTAACAGCTGTCCTTTTTTTATTTCTACTTTTCTAAAGCCGACTTTTTGATGGATAACTTCTACAACTTTTCCTTTTTTATCTTTTAAAATAAAATCTACCTGATATAAATTTGGAATTTCTGCACTCCATTTTTTTGGATTATTTACAGCAAATTCAAATGTTTGTTTTTTTGTAAATTCAGATACTGTGATATTTTTTGAAGCAATAATCGTTTCGCCGTCTTTTAGTTTTACTTCTAATGTGTAGCTGCCTGTTTTATTTAAATCTGAAAATTCAGTTGAAATTTTCATACTCCCATTTACATAAGAAGCATCCAGATCTGGAATAATCTCATAATCTTTTAAGTGGACTTTGTTTCTGGCAAACAGATACGTATCTCTTGTAATACCACTCATTCTCCAGAAATCCTGACATTCTAAATAGGAACCGTCACTCCATTTCATTACTTTTAAAACGATATTGTTTCTACCAGTTTTTAAAAATTTATTTAAATTGAATTCAGACGGTAATTTACCATCTTCACCATAGCCAACATAAATGCCATTTATCCAAACTGTAAGATTAGATTTTGCAGCGCCGACATGCAGAAAAATATCTTTTCCCTCCCAGCTTTTATCAACCGTAATTTCTCTTCTGTAAACTCCTGTCGGGTTATGACTTACTGGAACAAAAGGTGGTTTTATTGCAATGTATTTAGCAAAATCATAAGTGGTATTAGTATAAATTGGATACCCGTAGCCGTTTACATCCCAGCTGGCAGGAATTTTGAAGTTATCCCAATCATGATCATCAAAATTGCTGTTTTCATATCCGGTCGGCAAATCATTCGGGTTTTCTACGTATTTAAATTTCCATGGCCCGTTTAAATCCAGATAATTTTTAGATTCCTTCCAATCGTTTTTGGTGACTAATGCTTCATTTTTAAAAACATAATAGGCAGCATGCATTGGCTCTCTATTCTCTTCGTTTATTTTTTCGTTCTGCCAAAAAGGAGTAGTTTCCTGCGCTAAACAAGATAAAGAGACTGTTAAAAATAATAATGTTGCTGAGAGACTGATTTTCATCAAATTAATTTTATAATTATTTCCAAGGCATTTTAAACTTTGCATCTTCCATTCTATGTCCTTTTTCATCATCAGAGACAGCATAATTAAAACCTGACCTTAGACTGTAACCTGCATATTCTCCGTTTTTATTCAAAGCAATAAACCCAACTTGCAGATATTCCATGTCTTTATGGTTTTTATGCTTGTTGTAAATGCGTTCTGTAATTTCTTTACAGGCATCAAAAGGGGATTTCCCCTGACGCATTAATTCAACCACCATGGCACTTCCTGCTGTTCTAATCACGGCTTCACCTAAACCAGTTGCTGCTGCAGCACCAACTTCGTTATCCAGGAAAAGACCCGCGCCGATTATGGGGGAATCACCGACGCGACCGTGCATTTTCCAGGCGGCGCCGCTAGTAGTACAGCCACCGGTAAGATTTCCATCTTGATCTAACATTAGCATGCTTATGGTATCATGATTTTCTATATTGATTACTGGCTTATATTTAGAATCTTCGAGCCATTTTTTCCAGTCTTTTTCAGATTCTGGCGTTAACAGGTTTTCTTCTTTGAACCCCTCAGAAAGTGCAAATTGAAGTGCTCCCTGACCCGCCAGCATCACGTGCGGTGTGTTTTGCAATACTCTTTTGGCTACCGAAATAGGATGCATAATACCTTGCAGAAAACAAACCGAACCACAATTGCTATTGTGATCCATAATGCAGGCATCTAAAGTTACTTTTCCATCGCGGTCTGGATAGCCGCCATAGCCAACGCTTCGGATCTTTGGATCTGCTTCTGGGATTTTCATTCCGGCTTCAAGTGCGTCTAAGGCTGGTTTTCCTGCTTTTAATTGTTTCCATGTTTCTTCATTAGCAGGTAAACCATGATTCCATGTTGAAATAACAACAGGTTTTTTTTGCTTTTTTCCGATGCCTTCCGTTTTATTCTCTGTAGCAGCAAATCCGCTATGACCAAAAAATGAACTTACGGCCAACGTGCCTAAAGTAGTTTTTTTTATAAAATCTCTTCTGTTTGACATAAGTTTTAGTTTTTAGTTAAATATTTTAGAAGATAATGCCATATTATTTTTAGTGTTTTTATTTGGTAATAATCCCATATTAAATACTAAAATGCCGCCTTCGTTAATTTCTTTTTGTGTTATATAGTTTCTCTCTATTTTTTGTCCATTCAACTCAATAGATTGTATGCAGCTATTTTTATTGCTGTTATTGATTGCTTTGATAACAAATTTTTTACCGTTCTCTAAATTAATTGTTGCATTATTAAATAAAGGTGACCCAAAACTATACACGCCCTGCGCAGGATTTACCGGATAAAAGCCTAAAGAACTAAGTACGTACCATGAAGACATTTGTCCGCAATCTTCGTTTCCACAGTGTCCATCGGGAGCATTTTTATACTGAGCCGTTAAAATATCCCTGACTAATTTTTGTGTTTTCCATGGTTTACCAATATAATTATATAAGTAAGCTACATGATGACTGGGTTCATTTCCATGCGCATATTGTCCTATCATTCCTGTACTGAATATGGGCAGTTTATCTCCTTTAACTGGCTTTAAAGAAAACATGGTATCTAATTTTTTTTCAAATGCATCATTGCCTCCAAGCACATTAATCAATCCTTCAATATTTTGAGGAACAGACCAAAAATACTGCCATGCATTGCTTTCGCAGAAATAGGGCATATATTCTTTTGGTATAAAATTATTGATAAAATTGCCGTTTTCTAATTTAGGACGCATGAATTTACTTTTGGCGTCATACAGATTTCTCCAGTTTTCAGAACGATTCAAGAAATATTCGTAATCGCTTAATTTATGTAATGCTTTTGCAAACTGCGCCAGACACCAATCATCATAAGCATACTCCAGTGTTTTTGAAACTGACCAATTTTCATTGGAATCATCTGCAGGAACATATCCTAAAGTTTTATAAGTATCTAACTGTCTTGAATTAACCATTGAGCTTTCTTTACATGCTCGATAAGCTAAATCAGTATCAAAGTTTTTTATTCCTTTAAAATAAGCATCAACAATAACGGGGATGGCATGATTACCAATCATCATATTGGTTTCATTTCCCTGTAATGACCATACAGGCAGCAAACCCGTTTCTTTATAATGTGCCAATAATGAATTAATCATATCCGACACTCGTTTTGGATGTAAAATAGTGTACAAAGGATGAGCCGCACGATAGGTATCCCATAACGAAAACGTATCGTATCGATCAAAGTCTTTAGCATTTATAATACTATCATTTGCCCCTTTATAGTTCCCATTACAATCACTTAACAATGTAGGTGCCAGCATCGATTGATACATCATTGTATAGAAAATTTTCTTTTTGGTATCGTCTGGCGTTTCAATTTGAATTTTATTCAGTTCTTTTTCCCAAAGAGCCGAAGCTTTCGTTTTATACCCTTCAAAATTAAAATCGGGAGCTTCCACTGCTAAGGATTTGTAAGCTCCTTCAATAGCGGCTGTAGAAAGACCTGTTTTTAAAACTATTACTTCAGCAACAGCAGTATCATAATTTAAAGTAATTTTGGTTTTAATTCCTTTTGAAGGATTGGTTGTAAGCGAATCATTTTTGAAAATCTGATAGGATTTAAACGGTTTTGAAAGTTTTATTACAAAATATACGCGCTGCACTTTGGCCCAGCCGGTAGATTTCCTATACCCTTCAATAGTCGTTTTATCCACAACATTAATATAGGTATCTGTAGGTGCATCCCAATTTAATGCATAGCCTAAATCAATGTGAATTTGTGATGCATTATCTTTAGGAAATGTATATTTATGAATACCTGTTCTAGCTGTGGCTGTAAGTTCGGCTTTTATTCCAAAATCTAATAAATCTACTGCATAATACCCTGGAACTGCCGTTTCTTTATCATGTAAAAATCTGGAAAACGGCATGAAATTATTGTCTTTAATCCGTTTTGAAAATCTGCTGTTGGTGGGCATCACCAAAATATCGTATAAATCGCCCGCACCAGTTCCTGATAAATGTGTATGTGAAAATCCAGAAATAATAGAATCTTTATAAAAATAGCCTGATATTCTATCCCATCCCGGAATGCCAATATCAGGACTTAATTGTACCATCCCAAAAGGTACAGCTGCTCCGGGATAGGTATTCCCAGGACCAGCTGTACCAATGAATGGATTTACATACTTAGTTAATTGAGCATAGCTTTTATGCAGTCCGCAATTAGACAAAACCAATACAAATAATACATATATCAGATATTGTTTTTTCATTATTTTATTTTAAGCTTGCCTTGGTTTCTTTTATCGTTTTTAAATTACTCTCTGTTAAAGCATTGCCATCAAAGAAAGAAACACCTTTTGCACCATTCTGTTTTGCTTCTAAAATAGCTTCTTTCAATTCTGCATCCGATTTTAATCCCGGAATGTAAATTCCGGTATTAATTTTTGTTTGTTTTCCTTCTAAATCAGTTACACCTTGTTTGGTCGCATAACCAACCCAGTCAATTTCCTCATCATAAAAACTGTGGTAAATCATCGGATATACTTCATCAATATTCCATTTGTCCCAGCGCTGACGCACCATGTGATCTGCCATTTCTGGATAAGGGAATACGGCTGCTGTTAGTTTTTTATTGTATTTATGAGCAATTTTATATGCATCATCAACAACTGCTTTTATCGCATTTAACCGGAAGTTTTTCCACTCCATATCGATTGATGTATTGTGGCTTGTCTTTGGATTTTTATGATGCAATTTTTCAAACTTGCTTACACACGCATCGCAGTAACAAAAATCGAATTGTGGCAATTCTACGTCCTGAACCAAATTGTATTTTGGCAATAAACTGATTGGCAAAAAGATGTCTGGGAAACGGATGTAATCCAAATGTACGCTTTCGATTCCTTCTACTTTTGCCAGACCTTCAACCAAACCTAAAACGTGATCTCTTGATTCTTTTTTTGTAGGACACAGCCATTGATAATAATCTACGTATGGACGATTATCAAAACATGATTTTCCCTCTTTACTTACCTGATACCAATCTGAATGCTGTAAGGCTACTGAATCTCCAGGTCTGTTCATAGCCATAATCCAGGCGTGTACTTTTAACCCTTTTTCTTTTGCAATTGGCACTAATCTTTCTAAAAGTTTTGGATCAGTATTGGTATTAATCAAAACTTCATCAATACCGCCATCTTTATATTTTTTAAATTCTTTTGCGTAATCTTCATTCGTTCTTTTCGCATCAGCTGTAATCCATACACCAAATTTGAAAGTGGTTTTTTCCTCTTTTTCTGCACATGAAAAAATACTCAGTGCTACTAAAAAAAGGAATAGTTTAGTTAGTTTCATTTTTGCTTGTTTTTAATTCGTTATAATTTTACCATCTTCTTTAATAATGTACTTTGTATTACTAAAAGGACTTTTTACTGAAATATTATATCCTGCTGCATGATTTTCGAGTATTGGTTTTAAAACTCTATTATCAATACTAATCCCTTCTTTAGTGAGATCTGCAATAGACTTAGCCCATGTTTTATGCTTTTGATAATATTCTTTTTGCAATCTGTAAAGTGCGTATAATTCCCATTTTACTTTTTCATCCTTTGGAATTACAAAACTATTATCAGCTTCTTTCGAAGAGAAATAAACATACCCCCATTTTTCGGGTTCATGCATATTGATGACTCCCATTGGTGACCAGACCCAGTTGTACTCTGGCAAAAATTTTCCATCAGTACCTTTCTTACGTTCGTAACCTTTGTCTATTACCGTGTGCTGCCAGTTTACTCTCGAAAAATTTACTCTCCAAAACTTATCTACAGGTACATTTTTGTCAAAATAAGAAGTTTTATAGGATGCCCAGGGAATCGCCATTTCTAATACCCAGCCTTCATCTCTGTCGTTTGGGTTATTAAGCGTTCCATTGATTTTTACTGCCGATTTTAGACCTGGAATATTCCAGTCATTCAAAACAACATTATCATTTTCACGGTAAGGTTTTGATAAAAAAAGATCCCAAGCTGTATTTAATGCATTTATTTCTAATTCATAATAGTTAAAAGTATCGCTGTCCGGATCAATAAAAACCTCAAAATCATTGTTGTAAAAGATAATCGTATCACGTTGTTTCAAATTTGCCCATACATCAGGCTCATCAAGTTTCGCTAGTATATAAAAATTGGTATCATCCCAGAGCATTTTCACTTTTGTTCCATATTTGGGTTTCTCAACACCCTCGATATCTGTAAAAAGAGCTGTCCAAGCCGCTTTGTTCCAAGCCGCATCAGACTCGTCTCCATCAATTACAATTGAATTCTCCGTTTTAGATGCTGTATACGTTTTAGGAGTAATTCGGTTCTTTGATTGTGAATAACCAATTATCGAAATAAGCCCTAAAGCAATTGCTAACCATTGAATTTTTAAATGCATGCTCTTTTTATAAACTGTTATCTTTTGTAAATTGTATTACTTCGCTTAGTTTACCAAATGCCATTGCAACGACGGTATCTGCGGCACCATAATATACGGCTAATTTATCTTCTTTTGTATCGTGCAAGGCAGCACAAGGAAATACTACATTAGGTACATCCCCAACCATTTCATAAGTCTCTGCAGGTCCTAATAAGTAAGGCTGAGTTCTGTATTTTACCTGATCTGGTGCGTCTGTTTCTAATAAAGCTGCTCCCATTGCATAACGGAAACCGTTGCAGGTATTAATAACACCATGGTAGATCATTAACCAGCCTTCTTCAGTTAAAATAGGAATTGGTCCTGCCCCCACTTTGGTACACTGCCAGGCACTTTGCTCAAATGGGCTTGGTTTCATTACCAATCTGTGTTCTCCCCAATATTTCATGTCCGGGCTGTAACTAATCCAGATATCTCCAAAAGGCGTATGTCCATTATCACTAGGACGGCTTAACATGGCATATTTTCCGTTTATTTTTTGTGGAAATAAAACTCCATTTCTGTTGAAAGGTAAAAAAGCATTTTCACATTGAAAAAATTCTTTAAAGTCAAAAGTATAACCAATACCAATTGTTGGTCCGTTGTACCCATTACACCAGGTGATCCAATAACGATCTTCTATAAAAACTACACGAGGATCATATTTATATGCCGATTCAATCATTTCGGTATTCCCAGACTGCATTACAATGGGTTCATGATTAATGTCCCAATCGATACCATTTTTACTAAAACCAGCAAAAATATTCATTTGTACTGCTTTGTTATCACATCTGAAAACGCCTGCAAATCCATCTCCAAAAGGTACTACAGCACTATTAAAAATACTGTTTGATGAAGGAATTGCGTATCTGTCAATAATAGGATTTTCAGAATATCTCCACATTACATCATTACTGTTTTCGGGTCTGTCTTGCCAAGGAATAGTACTCATTTTACTTTATTTTAAATTTATGTTTTTATTTTTTAATCTTCTATTTTACGAACTCTGTCTAACCAAGTAAATTTTAAAGTAACGGTCGTAGCCAAAAACACGATTAATGCAGCAATTGCTTTTGGATAATCTTTAATAATGAAGAAAATCGGAAGCAGGATCATACTCGACTGCCATACAATTCCAATGACACAATTGAGCATATCTTTATAAAAATCATTATTTTTTTGAAAAGAATTATCTTCTAATTTTAATGTTTTATATACTGGACTCCACCAGCCCCAAGGTCTCACGTTAGTGTAAAAAGATTTTAAGACTTCAATATCTGTTGGTTTGCTAAAGAAAGTTCCTAAAAGACAACCTAAAATAGAGAAACCAAATATTATTGGAAACAAATAAATTGCCTGCACTTGCGCTAATTCGTATAAAAAAGATTCTTCGGATAAACTTCCTTTGGCCTGGCCTAAAGCAAATTGTAAGGAAGCCACAATCAATCCGGCGAACATTCCCCAAAAATACCCCCATCCGTTAAAACGCCACCAAATCCATTTTAAGAAATTGGCAGCCACATAACCTCCGTATAATGCACTGGTAATCCAAAGCGTTAAAGAGTTAATAGAATCTGCAAAGAAGCCCATAAAAACACCCAGACCAACAACAATAAAAGAAGAGATCTGACTTACTTTGATATAATGTGCATTTGTTGCAACAGGTTTAAAGTATTTTTTATAAATATCATTTACAATATAGGCTGGTCCTGCATTTACAAAAGCAGAGAATCCAGACATAAATGCAGCTAATAAACCTGCTAATAAAATTCCTTTGATTCCGACTGGGATATATAAATTAACAACTTTTGGCATTAATAGTTCTAAGTCAGCGCCGGTTAAACCTGAATTGGCATTCAATTCTGGCGCTAAATTCATCAAGGCAATTACCACAATTCCTGTGATCAATAAATATCTGGGAATAAACAATATTAAATTAGTAAACCCGCTCATATATGCCGCTTCTTTTACCGATTTAGTAGAAAGAATTCTCTGTAAATCATAACTTGGCGTAGGTCCCGCAACACTGGCAAAAAATCCTTTGAATAAAGTCATCCCGATAAAAGCACCAAACATTTTGTAACCTTCAGAATCAATTAAATGATTGAAGGTTTGAAATTTTTCACTCCACTGGGTTTCGAACTGCCATCCGAAAAAGACATTTTTCCATTCCTCAGTAATAACCGAATTAATCTCAAGCTGCGAATAGTTAATAAAAGCGTAACCTGCAATAAGAACCCCTGCAATAATCATGATTAAATATTGCACAACTTCTGTTGCAACGACTGAAAACATTCCCCCTTTAACCGTATAAATTGTAGTTAAAAATATAATTATCAAAGCATAAGAACGTTCTGATGTCAATAGCAGCAAATCACCATAATGAAGCGATAAATCCCAAGGAAGAATTATGGTTATAAATTTTCCGATTCCTTCAAAAAAGTAAGCGATAAAACCAATGGTCGAAATGATAGCAAAAATTGCTACTATAATATGGGATGCTTTTCCTGCTCGGTCACTCCCAAAACGAGTTAAAATCCATTCAGAGCCTGTCATTACTTTGGATCTTCTAATCCAGACAGCCAGAAACATCATCACAAAAATCTGATTCCAAATGGGCCAGAGCCACATAAACATGAAACTTTTTACACCATACAAAAACAGTACTCCAATCATCCAGGAAGTTCCCGAAACATCAAACATTCCTGATCCGTTGCTTAGACCTAAGAAATACCATTTGATTGTTTTCCCGCCAAGGAAATAATCATCTAACCCTTTTGATGCTTTTCTTGAAATCCAGATTCCTATTCCTACCGAAAGCAGAATATAAATCACGATGATTGATACGTCAATAATATCCATTAATTTTAGTTTTTATTAGTTAGTTTTTGTTTAGTCCTTAGTTATTAGTCCTCAGTCCCTAGTTGTTACTGCTTAGTGAAAACTGCTTTCTGCCCACTGTAAACTGCTTACTTCTTCCCTTTTGATCCCCAGTTTTTATTAGGGGCAGCTCCCATTACAAAATGCAGAATACCTCCTTGTAAAATTTGCTGATGTGTGATAAAGGTTTTATTGAAGGAAATACCGTTCAAGGTTGCCGATTGGATGTAAAAATTTTTATTGGAAACATTTTCTGCTTCGATTATAAAACTTTTTCCGCCTTGAAGATGAAGTGCTGCTTTTTCGAATATTGGGCTTCCTATCTCATATTCGCCCGAAGCTGGATTCATCGGATAAAACCCTAATGAGCTGAAAACATACCAAGCTGACATCTGGCCACAATCTTCATTCCCGCTCAATCCGTTTGGTGTTGTATTGTATTGTGTATCTAAAATATGATGTACCCAATATTGCGTTCTCCAAGGCTCATGGGCTCTATTGAACATGTAAGCAATATGATGACTTGGCTCGTTTCCATGTGCATATTGGCCAATCAATCCCGAAATATCGGCAGAAACATTGCTTCCTGTAATCTCAGAACTTTCCGTAAATAACTGCTCTAAACGTTTGGTGAAAATTTCATTACTACCGTGAAGCGAAATAAAATCTTCAACATTTTGCGGTACAAACCAGCTGTGCTGCCAAGCATTTCCTTCAGTATAATCAGTATGTTCTCTGTGGTTGGAATGTTTAGGATCGAATGGTTCATTCCAAGATTTCCCGTCTTCCGATTTTCCTCTCATAAATCCGGTTGCTGGATCAAATAGATACTGATATGCTTTAGAACGTTTTATAAAAAATTGATAATCCTCATTTTTTCCTAATGCTTTTGCCATTTGTGCCACACACCAGTCATCATAAGCATACTCAAGAGTAATAGTAACTGATTCATCCAATAAATTATAGGGAATGTAGCCAAATTGCTTGTAAAGATTCAAGCCGCGTTCATCCTGCATCATCGTGGTTTTCATAGCTTGGTATGCCTTCTCAGCATCAAAACCTTTAATGCCTTTTAGATACGCATCTGCAATTACAGGAATCGAATGATAACCTGTCATGGTATTAGTTTCGTTGGCATATAGTGTCCAGACTGGCAATATTTTTTTTGCATCATAATACGCTAACATGGAGTTTACCATATCCGAAGTTTTGTCTGGAGCCAATAATGTCAATAAAGGATTTTCGGCTCTAAAAGTATCCCAAAGTGATAAAGTGGAATACGCAGTGTAGTTTTTTGCAGTACTGATTTCGTCATTCTCTTTTCGAAACTGTCCGTTTTTATCATTGTACGTAACAGGTGCTAATTGAGCATGATACAAAGCAGTATAAAATATTGTTTTAAGAGAATCAACGGGAGTTTCGACAGTTATTTTACTCAAAGCATCGTTCCAAACAGCAGCCGATTTAGATTTTGCTGTTTCAAAATCAGAACTTTCCGAATCCAGATTATCTTTTGCATTTTCTGCACTTACAGATGATAATGCTACTTTTACGTAAAGTTCATCACTTTTTTCTGTATCAAAAAACAATTGTACCGCCGTATTTTCTCCTTCTGCTTTATTGCCTGAAACTATTTTTTTATCAGCAGTTACCGTTGATTCTGAAATTGCTTTTGAAAATTTAGCCACAAAAAACACTTTCTGGTTTTTTGCCCAGCCTGTACTATATCGATAACCGCTTACCGTGTATTTATCTTCAATTGTAATAGCAGTTTTTAAGGCTTTGTCCCAGTTAATTGCAAAACCAAGATCAATTACTACTGATTGCCTGTCACTTTCAGCGTAAGTATATTTATGAAAAGCGGTGCGCAGCGAGGCAGTTAACTCCACGTTAATTTTAGGATCTTTCAAATAAACCTGATAATAGCCAGGTTTTGATTTTTCGTTAAGATGGCTGTAAGCTGATTTATAAGGAAGTAAATCTCTGGTAGCTGCTTTTGTTGTTAGATCTACTTTTTTATTAATTGGCATAATTAGTATATCTGCCAAATCACCAATTCCAGTGCCGCTTAAATGCAAATGGCTGAACCCTGAAATAATAGAATCTGAATAATGATATCCTGAACACCAATCCCAGTTTGACACTCCGTTATCTGGACTTACCTGAAGCATCCCAAAAGGAACTGTTGCCCCTGGGTAGGTATGTCCGTGACCACCAGTACCAATAAAAGGATTTACATTATCGACAAGAAAAGCTTCATTACGGTTATTTTTTTCTAATTTTATCTTGCAACTTGTAGCAAAAATTATACATAAAACAAACAAAGTAAAATTCCTCATATAAATATTCTTAATTTAATTTTAAATTTAAATAAATTTACTTTTTATTAAAACAAATTTAGACGGACAACACATAAACTTAGATAAACATCAAAAAAAGTCACAAAACACTATATGTATCATGATTTTAAATACAGGCAAATTATATAGAATACCATTGCGCTACCATATTATATTTTGGTTAACTTATTTCATCTTTAACACCTTTCGCTGGGGAAGTTATTTCAATGATTATGTTTATTCTTTAAAAACAAATTTATTAGGCTTCCCCATTCACATGACATTATGTTATCTGAATATTTTGATACTTATGCCATATTTGGTTTATCAGAAAAAATATGCTTTGTATGTTATTTCTATTTTATCTGCCATATTTATTATGGTAATTGTAAAATTTAATATGACCTATCTTTTTATAACCCATGAAGTCTGGCCCGAAGGACCTGAAACAATAGATAAACTAACGCTCAATTATACTATTGACATGATGATGGGGGAATTATATGTAATCACCTTTGTTACAGCTATTAAGATTACTTTTGATTTATTAAAAGAACAAAAAAGAGCCACTGATCTTCAAAAAACGCAATTAGAAACTGAATTACTTTTCTTAAAATCTCAAATTTCACCGCACTTTTTTTTCAATACCCTTAACAATATTTATTCTTTATCCGTTGAAAAGTCGAATAAAACTCCAAAAATTGTTCTTAAACTTGCGGAATTAATGCGTTATATGCTGTATGAAACTAAAACGAAGAGACAAACGTTAGCAAACGAAATACTCTGCATTCAAAACTATCTGGATCTGGAGCGGATTAGAAATGACGAGCGTCTGGAGATAAACATGTCTATTTCTGGAGACATACACAACAAGAAAATTGCTCCCGTCATATTATTGACTTTTATTGAGAATGCATTCAAGCATGGAGTCAACAAAAACACCGGAAAAGTAAAAATTGATATTAGTTTCAAGGTCAAAGAAGAACATCTTTATTTTTCAATTTCAAACCCAAAACCCGAAGTTACCATGCATGCAGATAATTTTAACAAGTCAAGTGGGATAGGAATCGAAAATGTCAAAAAAAGACTTGAATTGGGGTATAATAAAAGCGATTATACGCTTTCATTTAAAAATAAAAAGGATATTTTTGCTGTGAAGCTTGTAATTAAGGTGGTATAATTCATAATAAACGCCTTTTTCCTGAATTCCCCCTCTAATAATCTACCAGGAAATTAATAATAAAAGAAATGAAAACAACTTGTGTAATTATTGACGATGAGCCATTGGCTATTAATATTATTAAAAACCATTTGGAACATATTGAAAATTTTGAAGTAATAAACACTTTTAGGAACTCAATCGAAGGATTAAATTACTTAAAAGAAAATTCAGTAGATGTAATTTTTTTAGATATAAATATGCCTGTTCTGGATGGTATTAATTTTATTAAAAGTTTAGAAAATCATCCTTTACTAGTTATTACCAGTGCCTATAGCCAATTTGCTATAGAAACTTATGAATTAGATGTGTTAGACTATTTAGTAAAACCCATCGAATTCCCTAGGCTGATGAAAACTGTAAATAAGATTAACAAAAGACTCAGCAATATCCCAAAAATTGCTTCGGAAAACAGTAAAGAAAACCCTTTTATTTTTGTTAAAATTGACAAGAAGAGAATGAAGAAAATACTGTTAAATGAAATTTTAGTTATCGAAAGCTTAAAAGACTATTTAAAAATAAACACCTTAACAGGTAAATACATCATACACAGTACCCTATCAGACTTCACCAGCTTATTACCCGAAAAAGATTTTATACGAATCCATCGATCTTACACGATAGCCATTGATAAAATTGATGCTGTGGAAGGAAACAGTATCGAAATAGAAGGCATCAGATACGTTATTGGAAGATCTTATATTGATGAAGTAAAACAAATAATCTTAAATACTTCGATATAATTTTTTATGACTGTCCGCAAATAATACCATGTATTTTTTTCGCCACTGATTACACAGATTCTCACAGATTTCATTACTTTTTTTTAAAAAAATCTGTGTAAATCTTTTTAATCTGTAGCTAATTCGATCTGTTTGGTATTTAGTTAAGGATAGTCATATAATCTTTAAAAAAATAAAGAATCATAAAATAGAAAATGCAGCCGGATCAAGACTGCATTTTCAAAGAAAAAAAAAACGTAACTAACCAAAATTATTATTAGCTAACTAACAAACTAAAAATAATATCTTTTAAATGCCTCAATTGCTGAGTAATCTGCTAATCCTAAATCATGGTATTTCTTTGCTGTTAAGCGGTTTCTGTCTTCAACACGTACCCAAAATTCTCTATTATCATCCCCTTGAAACATAACACCGTCTTTTTGAGTCTGGTGATAAAAAATGGCATGACGTTTTTTAAGTACCTGATCCGGGCTCATCGGGACGGCCATCTCAATTTGATACGATTCCCATTCGTGCCAAGCACCACGGTACAGCCAAACCCAGCAGTCATCCATATAACTATTCGATTTTAATCTCTTTAATGCTTCAAACAAACTATCCAGACAAACTTTATGAGTACCGTGGGGATCAGCCAAATCTCCTGCGGCATATATTTGATGCGGTTTTATAGTATCAATAAGAGTACACATAATATCGATATCTGCATCTGTAAGATTATTTTTCTTAACTGTTCCCGTTTCATAAAAAGGAAGGTTCAAAAAATGAACATTCGAATCAGCAAGACCTAAATATCTTGTAGCTGCAAGAGACTCGCTCCTTCTTATTAATCCTTTTAATTTTCTAACCTCTAATGCATCAATATTATTACTAGGACCGTTCTTTATCAGGTTTATAATATTTTCTGATTCTGCTGCATTTACATTTAGTGCTCTTGAAATTTCAGCAAATTTTAAAGCTTCTTCGTTAGAAACTGCAATATTACCTGATGTCTGATAAGCAACATGCACATCATGTCCCTGCTCTACAAGCCTGTCAAAAGTTCCTCCCATCGAAATAACATCATCATCCGGATGTGGACTAAAAATGATGACTCTTTTTCTTGCCGGAGCAGAACGTTCTGGTCTGTAAGTATCATCAGCATTTGGTTTTCCTCCTGGCCAGCCCGTAATAGTCTGCTGCATTTTATTAAACATTTTAATATTCAAATCATAAGCAGTCCCTTCTTCTGTCAAAAGGCTCGACATACCGTGATCGTTATAATCTTTGTCCGTTAATTTAAGAAAAGGCTTATTTGTTAACTCGCTCAGCCATACAACGGCTTTGAGTTTTAATTCCTCAGTCCATACACATAACTTAACCAGCCATGGCGTTTTTACTCTTGTCAGTTCCGAAGACGCTTCACTATCCAGGACAAAAGTTGTGTTTTTATGTTCCTGCAGATAACTTGCCGGCACTTGAGAAGTAATTTCGCCCTCTATGGTTTTTTTTATAATTGATGCCTTACTGACGCCCCAGCCAAGAAGAACAATCCTTTTAGCATTTCGAACAGTATCAATACCCATCGTGATTGCTTTTCTAGGTACATTATCGATACCTAAAAAAGAAGATGCAGCATCCATACGCGTCAAGTGGTCTAATGTAATACTGCGAGTTCCTGAATTTATGTGAGATCCTGGCTCATTAAAACCGATATGACCTGTCCTTCCGATTCCTAAAAGCTGAAAATCTAATCCGCCATAAGACTTAATCTTCATTTCATAATCAATGCAATATTGCTGCAGCTCCTCATTACTGACTTTTCCGTTTGGAATATTTACATTTTCAGGAAGTATATTTACATGATTAAAAAGATGCTCATGCATAAAATAATAATAACTCTGAATGTTAGTACTATCCATAGGATAATATTCATCTAAGTTGAAGGTTACTACATTTTTAAAACTTAAACCTTCCTCTTTATGCATTCTAACAAGTTCTTCATACACTTTTACTGGCGAAGATCCTGTTGCTAATCCCAAAACACATGGTTCATTTAACTCTTCTTTTCTCTGAATTAAATTTGCAATTTCTTGTGCCACTAATAATGAAGCTTCTTGCGATGAATCGAAAATTACATTGTGAATTTTCTCAAAACGTGTTTCTTCAAACTTTCCAGCCTCTTTAAAATTTATACCTTCTCTAATCATTTCTGGTTATTCATTTAATTTATTAAGATAAAATTATGTATCTATTATTCAAAAAAAATAAATATTCGACTAATAACCCGTGAACTTCGGCAAAAGACATTATTAGAAACTTAAAATTATTTTTTGCTTTTACCCGTTTCGTAATTAATTAATTTAACGATCCGTTTTTATTTAGCAAAGCACTTATTTTCAGAGTTATTAGTAATCCTTAATGGATAATTGTTTATTTACTCTTCAATAACATTTATTTCTCCAATGGAAACCACCTGCCCTTTTCCTACTGCTGCCAAAGCGACAAAACGCAGATATCGGGCAGTAACTTTACTAAACGTTTTCACTTGTTCTATTGGATTATTTTTAATGTTTGAAAATTCACCTTGTGATTGTTTTATCCATTTCACATTATCTGTACTGGTATAAAATTCATAATTAGATATCAAATTAAGATTATTACCCACTTGCTGAGGCACATAAGTAAAACCAGTTATTTTACGAACAGCTCCCATATCGATACTTAGCTGCTGCGGAAGCTTATTTGCGTCTCCGCCAAAACTCCAATCTGTATCTGGATTACCATCAATAATCCGGTCTGCTGTTTTTAAATCGCCGCTGGAAACCGCAATGATTTTCCATTTTTCTTTGGATACTCCATACTTTGCGGTTTTTACAGCACTGCTTATATTTTCTTTAGTGTTTCTGGCAATTGCCTTGAGTGTAAAAGCTTTATTATAGGCAAAAGCTCCTTTGTATAAAATACTTTTTTCGGATGGTACACTCCCATCAACAGTATAATAAATACTATTTCCCTCTTCAGCTTTTATAGTAACTTCACCCTTTTTATCTCTTTGTATCGTTGGAATGCGAACGAAAGTTGGTGCATTATAAGCTTGAATATTGGAAATAACTACACTTGCCTTTGCCGCTGTAATGTTAATTTTAAGTGCATCTGCAAGAACTCTTTTTGTTCTTAAAATTCTTTTATAGCCAATAGTTGTTTCATTGGCGATTGTCTCCCATTTTCCGTTAGTTTTGACCTCAACATTAAATGCTTTAACCCGTTGTCCCAGCTTTATATATTCCTGAATCAGGATGCGGTTAATTGCTGTAGGTTTTTCAAATTCAAATTCTATAGAAGCTTCTTTCACATTATCATCTGCAGCCCAATACGTATTTTTATCATTATCAATTGTATTTTTAGGACCAAATTTATTATCATTTCCTCTAACATTATCAGCACTAACTTTAGAACCTGCTAAAAGTTCTTTATTAAAATCAGTTTTTATAACAGCAACCAATTCTTTCAATCTTTCCTCATCATTTTCGTTCACCAAACCTCTCCTGTCAACAGGCAGATTAAGCAAAAGTGTCGCATTACGGCCAACTGATTCATAATAAATATCTACCAATTCATCCAAAGAACGTACTTTATCATCCTCAACAGCATGGTAAAACCAGCCGGGTCTGATTGAAACATCGGCCTCGCCTGGCACCCATTTTTCGCCGTCTTCATGTCCAGACATAAACTCGGTATAATGTACTTTTCCTGCCAATTCATCTTTTTGGCGCAAAAGTGACCAATTGGTAGTATTCGCCCGTCCTTCTTCATTTCCTATCCACCGCGCTTCTGATGGACCAACTCCCCAGACAAGTGTTTTTGGTGCAAGTCTATAAATCAGCTTATAGGTTTCGTCCCAATTATAATATTCAAGTGTATTTATTTTTCTAGTTTCGTCTGCACCGCCATAATAACCATCACCGCCATTTGCACCATCAAACCACATTTCGAAAACATCTCCATAATTGGTCAGTAACTCCGTTAACTGATTTCGGAAATAAGTAATATATTTTGGATTACCATAATCCGGATTATTTCTGTCCCAAGGCGAAAGGTACAATCCTAATTTCAGATTGTATTCCCGGCAGGCTTCGGCTAGTTCCTTTACCACATCGCCTTTACCATTCTTCCAAGGAGAATTTTTCACAGAACGTTCAGTGTAAGCAGATGGCCATAAACAAAAACCATCGTGATGTTTGGCAACTAATATAATTCCTTTCATCCCTGATTCCTTAGCTATACGCGCCCATTGGCGTGCATCCAAAGCTGTAGGATTAAACAATTCGGGAGATTCGTCGCCATAGCCCCACTCTTTATTCGTAAATGTATTTAATGAGAAATGGACAAAAGCATAGAATTCCATTTCCTGCCAATCCATTTGTTTTTGCGTGGGTACAGGATAACAAGGTGCTGGAGCTTTTGCCAATTCCTGACAATAGATTGATTGTACAACGCTAAAAAAACTCAGCAATAGAAAAATGTTTTTCATCAAGGTTCTAATTAATATTTTATTAGTTAGCTAATTAAAACAATAAATTTAAACTTAATTAACATACCCATTCATACTATTTCGACCAACAGCTATTTACGGAGGGTTTTGGAATAATTTTTCGAAAAAAAAACTTCATTTGAAACAGCTAACATCTATTTATTGAAAGCTGTCAAAAAATAGTGATAGAGTTTTAAAGAGGGATTTGTCTACTATAAAAGACATCAATAAAATCAATACTTCGAAAAGCATTTTATTTTAAGTGACACCTCGACTGACACCTCTCTATTAGGATACAATTATCTTAAACTCAAAGCATTAAAATATAAGCATAATTGACTGAATAATAAATAATTAAGACTAAAAATTTAACTTTTTTTTTAAAAAAATCTGAAGGATTAGAATTAAACGATGAGAAAGAAATGATGTGATTTAATTTTGAAATTATTGTCATTTTCCCAGTTTTTTTAATGATCCAGAGCAATCTTATTAAGTGATTAAGAAATAGCCTTATTTTTATTTCTAAGATTATTACTGATTTGAATTTCCATTTGAGCAATAATTTTGTTTCCTTCAGCTTCTGTCGATTTGAGCTTAGTTTGGCAAAAAGTGATTAAATCCGATGCTCTTTTTACCTTAATGGTAAATATATCTACAGAAATTGTTTCGTTTTCGATCTCAGAAGCAATTAGAGCCAGCTCTTTATAAGCCTCTTCATAAGTTAGTTTTATCTTTTCCATCGTAGAATGTTTTTTGTTTAACGGTTGTTTTAATAATTGTATCGGAAAGTATAATACCAATATCTCTTACATTTTTTATGTCGCGGGGATTGCTCGTTATTTTATTATTGACCTTAACAATTGCATATCCTTTTTTAAAATGTTTTCAGGAGCCATCATCTTGATAATTGAAATATAGTACCCTAAATCGCCTCTTTTGCTTTTTTGATATTGATTGCTGCATGTTTTTAAACCAATAGCAATGCAATGCTTAAGTAATAAAAACGATATTCTATTAATAAGAATTTTAGTGTTTGGATAGTTCTTGACATCATATCGTTTTAAATTTTCTTTTAACAATTCTGTGAGTATAATAAATGCACTACAAATTTTAAAATGTTATTAGAAATCAACTAATGTTTGAACTCTATCTTTTGAGCAGTATACTTTTCTCAACTGTAATTTCAATTCTATTCCAAACTCATTATTTCCTAATTAGGAAGTAGAAAGGATTTTCTTAGATGAAAATTTTATGAACGATTGAGGGATAGTGGTTATAATGAGAATTGGAAGAAAATAAACAAATGTAGGATGGTGCTATGAATCTTTTTTGTTGTATAAATGCTTCATGTTAAAGAGTTTCATAACAAAAGAACTTATGGTCAAAATCACTAAAAGCAGGTATTGTATCTTCAACTAAAATATAATAATGTTGTAGAATTCTTTTTATGAAAATTTTAAAAGAAAAATTAATACAAATTAATGTATCTAAAAAACTACTTATGAATAAATACTTTACATTATTATTACTCTTAACTGGTATTCTATGTCATGCTCAATTAATTACATTTAGCTACGATACAGCAGGGAATCAAATAATCCGTAAACTTTGTATAAGTGGATGCACAGCTAAAAAATCCGATACTAAACCCAAGGAAATAGAAGCTTTAGTTCCTGAAGATATGCAAAAATTCTTCCCTGAAGATGTTATTTCTTATTATCCTAATCCCGTAAAAGAAGAATTATATCTCAAATGGGAACTTATAAACAGCAATACCGTAACTTCAATACAGGTCTATAACCTAAACGGTCAATTAGTGAAATCATATTCCAACCTTGAAAAAGAAAATGCTGAAAATATTCCTTTTCAATCCTATCCAACAGGCATTTACGCTGTAGTATTATTTTATAGCAACAATGAACAAAAATCTATTAAAATTATAAAGCAATAATATATGAAGCATTTTTACTTTACACTTATATTATTAGTTAATAGTTTATTTATTTCTGCACAAACACCTACAGGAGGTTCAACCGAGGTTGGAATAACAGAAGGACAGTTGTCAGTCTCATTAACAGGGTCAGCCACTTATTCCATTCCAATAGCTGTACCTCCAGGAATAAACGGGGTGGTTCCTCAAGTCGGTCTGGTATATAATAGCCAGGGAGGTAACGGATTAGCCGGTTATGGCTGGAATATATCGGGCATTTCTGCTATTACGAGAATTCCCTCTACCAAATTCCATGACGGAACTATAGATGAAGTTGATTTTGATGCCTTAGACCGTTTTGCCTTTAATGGACAGCGATTAATGATTAAATCAGGAACTTATGGAGCGGATGGTACGATTTATGAAACAGAAAATTTTTCGAATGTAAAAATAACTTCATATGGTATTCATTCCAGTGGGGCTAACTATGGTCCTGCCTATTTTATAGTTGAATATCCCGACGGTTCAAAGGCATATTACGGAAATTCAACTGATTCACGTACAATAACGAATTGGTCTATTACATACTGGGAAAATCCTCAAGGCGTTAGAATAAATTATGCTTATAATAATTCAAACAATAATTTAAATATAGCTACAATTAAATACGGTACATTAGGCGCAATCAACCCAATCAACACAGTTCAATTTAATTATGTTGCAGCAAAACACCCTGAACAAACTTATATTGGAGGACTTAGTATTACTAACAATACTATTTTAGATAATATTGCTGTTACAGGAAATGGTATTGGATTTAGAAGTTATTCTATGGTGTACGGAGATACATCACTTGGTTATCAACGCTTGACGAGTATTACCGAAATATCCGGAGATGGTACTAAAAGTTATAACCCAACAGTTTTTACTTATGATACTACAGCAGATTCAATAGCAGGTGCTGCAAGTACGACAAAATTGGATTTAAGTAATATAGGCTTTTCAAATGCGGCAACTGTTTCTGGCGATTTTAATGGAGATGGCAGTATGGATTTTATTATTTATCCAACAATAGGCACAGATGCAAAAAAGAAATTCTGGGTTTATGCAGGCGTAAATTCTGGCTCTACAATTGATTTTTCATATCCCTATGCAGGTATTTTTGATGATATTTTTCCCGTTAGTTATATCAATTATCAGAATAAATTGATGCCTTTACAAGGTTTTACTGTAATACAAAATGGTACTTTTACAACCTATGCGCTTGCTGGAACTGGAATAGTACAACAAGACCAAAAAATATATACATTTCCTCGCTTTGTATTAGATTATGAGTATGAATGTGGTGGTATTCAAGCACAAGAATTCCAAATTGCAACGACTCAAAAAATAGTTGATCCGGGTCCAACTCCCATTCACTACGAGAGGGATATACCTAGAACTTTTTATAGCGGTGATTACAATGGAGATGGCTTAACAGATATCGTAGCTATTGAAAAGTCTTTTACTTATCCCTACCAAAGTGGATGTGTGACTTATACATCGACATATTCAGGAGGCAGAACATTTTTAATTAATTTAGACACAAGAGTAACAAGTAATTTTGCAAACATTGCTGGTAATTTAGCAACAGCAGACAGCAGTATAGTTAAAGTAAATGATTTTAATGGAGACGGTAAGTCGGATATTTATGTTTTTGACACAGGAAAAGTCAAAATATATGGTCTCGATGATAATCAAAGGTTTGTTTTACTATACGAAACAATCACTGCTGATGCTAATATTGCACTTGACAAACCTATTTTGATGGGAGATTATAATAGCGATGGGAAAACTGATTTTATTATTCCTAAAGGAGCTGGATACTCTGATTTATACAAATATTCTTCTACGGGTATTGGTTTTTATAATGAAACGTTATCCAATAATATCAATTATCCACCAAATAATTCTGAGTACACCTATACATTAATTCCAAGTGACTACAACAATGATGGAAAAACCGATTTAATATTAACCTCTGCCAGCCGTGGAACCAGCTATTCGGTGGGAAGCCTTAGTGTAACCTGCTATGCTAACAAAAATGGCGTATTCTCAAATGCGGCTGGAAATTATTATACCGGAACTATTTCAAACCATGCAGACATTTATCCCAATGCTCTTCCTGTATTTCTTACGTCAAATGAACCAAATCGAAAATTAGAACTTTGCTTTGTCAATAACAATACAGTTTTTAAATTTAATTCCGTAAAAGATTTTAGTAAAGAACAACTGCTAAAAACAATTAAAACTGGAAACGGAGTGACAGAATCTATTACTTATCAGCCTCTAAGTTCAAAATCTAAGGAAGGTTATTCTTCTATATATTCTGATAGTCGTTTTACTGAAAATTATCCAAATATGGATTTAACAGAATTACCAAGTATTCAGGTTGTTACTAAACTCGAGAAAACCAGCAATACAACTTTTAAAACACAATTATTTTCATATTATGGTCCGGTAACTAATGTAGAAGGGCTTGGTTTTCTCGGGTTCAGGTCACTTGGACGGACAAACTGGTTTGACATATCGTCAAATAGCATATCGAATATTTCAAAATATGATATCAGTTTGCGGGGTGCAAATACTGAAAATTATTCCGTCCTAGGGACTATGATGGCTTCTGGATCTACTTCTCCAAGTAATTTTATTACAAAATCAGTATTAAGCTATACCAGTTCACTTGGAAACAATAAAGTTTTCAATATAAAAAATACTTCATCAAAACAGTTTAATGGCCTGGATAATACCAGTTCTGAAACAACAACCGTTTATGATGCCTACAATAATCCTACACAATCCACCACAGTAGTCAAAAATGGATCTACAGTAGAACAAACAAGTATTAGCGATATTGTATACGAAAACCAAACAACTGGAACTTATTATATAGGAAGGCCTACCAATAAGACGCAAAGCGTAACTGTAACAGGTGATGTTATGACCAGTGAAGAAAAATATGTTTACACCGATCATTTACTTTCACAAATTAAGAAAAGAGGCAATGATCCAAATGATTTTATTACAGAAGATAACATATACGATGCTTTTGGAAATATCACCAAAAAAACGATAACCGTTCCCACTATAGCTCCCAATCCGGCTCCAGCACCAAGGGTAACCAATTATGAATATGACATATCTGGGCGATTTTTGACTAAAAGCACCGATATTGAAGGACTAGCAACAACATTTGCTTATAATACAAGCAGTGGAGTTTTAAATTCCGAAACTAATCCGTATGGTTTGACAACGGCATATTTATATGATTCTTGGTTCAAGAAGACAAAAACGACTGATTATTTGGGGAAGAGTAACACCTATGTATATTCCCGTACCAATAGTGTATATACACTTGTTTCTACTGCAGGAGATGACGGCAGCAGCAGTGAAGAAACTTTTGATGATCTAGGCAGAAAAATTAAGTCAGGAGCAAAAAATGTACAAGGTGTTTTTTCATATAAAACTTATTTGTATGACCTCTACGATAGGAATTATAACACAAGCGAACCCTATTTGGGGAATTCGAGCCCTAGTCAGTGGAATGAAACCAAATACGACATATATGGCAGACCCATACAAAACATTTCTTATACTGGAAAAACAGTAAATATAACATATACAGGTTTGACAACAGTAGCTGATGAAGGTACAAAATCCAAATCATCTATTAAGAATGCTATTGGCAACGTAATCTCAATAACAGATAATCCTGGAGGCACTATTACTTATACCTATTTTGCCAATGGAAATCTAAAATCTTCTACTTTCAATAATACAACTACTACAATTACACAAGACGGCTGGGGGAGAAAATTAACTCTTTCCGATCCGTCGGCAGGTTTATATCAGTACAGCTATAATGGTTTTGGCGAACTCCTAACAGAAACTGCACCAAATCCGAAAGGAGTCACTACTTACACCCTTAACGATGTTGGCAAGCTAACACAAAAAACAATAGTAGGAGATGCAGTCAATTCTAGAACAACCTATTTATATGACCCTTCATCAAAACTCCTTACTACTAGTACTTTTGAAGATTTAAATGAAGGGACAAGTACTATCGTAAATGCATATGAATATGACTCATCCAAAAGAATAATTAAGTCTACGGAAACTACACCCTTTGCTATTTTTACAAAGACGGTAACCTATGATGCATTTGGCAGAGTAGATAAGGAGACTTCTAAAGCCGAAGCAAAAATAGGTGGTAAATCAAGCTCAAAAACAATGATGAATACCTATAGCTATGGACAACTTTATATGCTTATAGATGACACTTCTCATCGCCCAAAATTACAAACCAATACAGTAAATGCAAGAGGCCAGCTGCTTAATGGCTTTATCTATAATAATGCGGGCTACATAAATGTAACAAACACCTATGACACTTATGGTTTATTAAGTCAAACCAAGCATGACAACAGCACGACAAGCACAAACATGATGACTCTTAACACTGTGTTTGATGCTCAAAAAGGAAATTTAACCAGTCGTACCAATAGTTTTTTCGGAACGAATCAAAGCTTTGAGTATGATGAGCAAGACCGCTTGACAAAATGGACTGATTCACCAGAACTCATTTTAAACAATACTTTTGACACCTCTGCTGATGGTTTTACTGCCGACTCTGGTGTTACTCCTATGCCAAATTTTTCTAATTCAGGAATGTTAGGTGTTAAAGTAACAACTGCAAATTTAGGGATTAGTAAAAAAATTGTGAGTGGAGCTTCTATTGGCGATACATTTAGAATCCAGCTTTTAATGACTTCCGGAGATAAAATTTCTGTAATTTTAAGAGAGCAAGATGCATCCGGAACAAACTTTATTGACACAGTATTATCCTTAGTATCTGGACCAATTGATCAAGATTATAAGGTTAAAACATACTCTGAGCTTGTAATCAAGATAATAAAGACTGATGCTTCAGTTTATGCTGGAACTCCAACTTTTTTAATTAATAATCTCATTGTACAAAAATATAATGTAAAGACACAACAATATGATGCTGCTGGTAAAATAACTCAAAATGAATTAGGAACTTATGCATACAATGTTGCGGGGAAACCTTATCAAAACAGTTCGATAAATCCTACTCCGGCAACGGCAACCTATTATCAAACAAAACCATTACAAACCATAACCTACAATACTTTTAAATCACCTGTCAGCATAACAGAACAGGGAGTTGACATCATAAACTTTACTTATAATGACACCAACGAACGCAGTACAATGTTTTATGGTGGTTTAGGACCTAAAGAATCCAGACGTTATCGCAAATACTATTCTTCAGATGGAACAATGGAGATAAAACAGGATCTGTTCAATAATAATGCGGTAGAAATTATAACTTATATTGGAGGAGATGGCTACACTGCACCAATGATTGTAAAAAGTGATGGAACTACACAAAATTATTTATATTTACATAGAGATTATCAAGGTTCAATAGCAGCGATTAGCAATGATGGCGGCGCAATTGTAGAAAAACGTCTTTTTGATCCTTGGGGAGCTATTATAAAAATACAAGACGGCACAGGGAATGCGCTATCTGGGTTAACAGTTCTGGATCGTGGATATACGGGGCATGAACATTTGCAGAGTGTGGGATTAATCAACATGAACGCAAGGCTTTACGATCCTAAACTGCATCGTTTTTTACAGCCGGATAATTTTGTACAAGAGCCTTTTAATACACAGAACTATAACAGGTATGGGTATTGTATTAACAACCCTCTCAAGTATACAGACAAGAATGGAGAGTTCTTTTTAGGAACAATAATAACTGCCATTACTAACGGAGTACAAAATGTAATCAAGCACGGAGTAAATACGGATCAATATAATTGGAAAGAATTAAACAACGCTTGGAAAATAGACATAGGTCAGTTTAAAGGTAACTTTGGTCAAATGGTAAATCGATTTACTTGGGGGTCTGTAAATAACGACATAGGCAATTTACTTGCTCACGGATACAACCTTGCCGGACAAGTAGAAGGTGTTACCTATTTGGCAGGAGCAACTGCCATAGAAACCAAACGAAGCAGTACCGAAGCTTTTACTATTGGTTCCTACATAAATGGCCCAAAAGGTTTTAAAGCCGATTGGCACGACCACCTTTTTGTACACGAATATGGGCATACCATACAACAATCTTACTTTGGTCCGCTATATATGCCCATAGTTGCTACTTCAAGTTTGGCAAGTACATTTGGTATTGGAGGCGATGACCACAAAACACGATGGTTTGAAGTACAAGCCAGTCATATGGGTGCAAAATATTTTGATAAACGGTATGGTAGTGGTGTTGATGGATATACTAAAGGTTCTGCTGATTATTTTGATTATGAGTCGTTTTCAAATGGAGGTCTTTCGCCTTATGCCAATCCTAGAAATACTTATTACCCTAATTTATCTCCTAAATATCAATTTCCTCATCCAACTTCAGGAGGGCGATTTAGCTGGTGGGATGTTGGTGTCCCACTTTTAACTCCATTAGCCTTAAGTTTAATTCCTCATCTGTAAATAGTAAAATATGAAAACTCTAAAATTTCTTTTATTAGTCATCTCTCTGATTACATTAAATTGTTGTATTACCATGGAGAAAGATGAACAACCAGATAGCTATTTTGTATTAACTAATTCTTCGAATGAAGATATATTTATTCATTCTAAAATTTCAAATAATACAGTTGGGCTTGATTACTTCCCTGCTTCACCAACTGATATTGTTTCGGTAGGGAAAAAATATAATCAGCCGATATCCAATATTTCTTTTAAAGATGGGAATAAACTTTGGATATTAGTTTACAAGCAATCCACGTTAGACTCGCATACTTGGCAAGAGATCAAAGACCAAGGTTTGTATGACAAGCGGTATGATTTCACGTTAGAGCAGTTAAAGGCGATTAATTACGAGATTGTTTATACTGGGAATTAGCTTAAAATAGTAGAATTTAAACAAAAAACCTCCCACTTTTAACTCCATTAGCCTTAAGTTTAATTCCTCATCTGTAAATAGTAAAATATGAAAACTCTAAAATTTCTTTTATTAGTCATCTCTCTGATTACATTAAATTGTTGTATCACCATGGAGAAAGATGAACAACCAGATAGCTATTTTATATTAACTAATTCTTCGAATGAAGATATTTTTATTCATTCTAAAATTTCAAATAATACAGTTGGGGTTGATTACTTCCCTGCTTCACCAACTGATGTTATTTCGGTAGGAAAAAAATATAATCAGCCGATATCCAATATTTCTTTTAAAGATGGGAATAAACTTTGGATTTTAGTTTATAAACAATCCATATTAGACACTCATACTTGGTAGGAAATCAAAGACCAAGGTTTGTATGACAAGCGGTATGATTTCACATTAGAACAGTTAAAAGCTATTAATTACGAGATTGTTTATACTGGGAATTAGCTAGAAATAAACAGGGTAAGCCACAGAACTATAATAGGTATGGGTATTGTATAAACACCCCACTCAAGTACACAGACAAGAATGGAGAGTTTTTCTCTTTCATCGTAGGTTTATTTGAAACAGTAGCCAATGTTGTTACTCACGGAGTAAACGTAAACAACTATGACTGGGATAAAACTAGAAATGCTTGGCGAATTGACTCAGGTTGGTTTCAAGGAAACATAGGGCAAATTGCAAGTAGGTTTACTTTTGAACAACCGCAAGCCATTTTTAGGTTATCTATATGGTCAAGTAGCGAATGTTGCAGGAAAAGTAGATAATGTTCAATATTATGGAGGAGCAACGGTTATAAAAACTTTTGGAAACCGTGTACCTTGGAACTCTGGTGTTAACGGTGTTACATTAGGTAGTTTTATAATGGGAATAATAAAATAGAAGCTGACCCAAGCAACTCCTTATTTCAACACGAATATGGGCATTATTTGCAAAGCCAAGAAGTTGGGTGGAATTACATCTATGATTACGCAATTCCAAGCGCAATAAATGCTAATAATGTTCCTGATAATAAGGACGGTCACTATCAACACGAGGCTTTCTGGGCTGAGCAAGATGCTAACATACGAGGAAGAGATTATTTTAAAAATTATGGATGGGATTATATAAATCATCCTATTTTTGACAGTGGTTTTAATAATCCGTTTGACTTGAATTACAAAAAATATAGATAGTTCTTGATGAAAATTAGTATTTCTCCTAGCACTTCGTGTTTAAAAATTAAACAATAAATAATTATGAAAAATACATTAAAAAAAATCATCTTTCTAGCAATAGGCCTAAGTCTAATTGCTTGTTCTAGCGAAAGAAATGTTCCCTTTTATTTTAACTTTAAAAACAACACCGGGAAGTTAATATACTGGGGAATGTCTTACTCCTACCCAGATACAAGCCTAAAAAACATAGAAAATGTGCCGAGTAAAAATACAGCTTATAAAATTTATCCAGGAAAAACAGAAGCTTTTTCAACGAGTATACTCAGTTTTAACGCAACTGCCCAGATTTTTATCTTTGATTCCGATGTTATAGAGAAAACCCCTTGGGATAGCATAGTAAAATATAATATAGTATTGAAACGCTATCAATTTACGCAAAGTGAGTTAGAAAAAATGAATTGGGAGATAATTTATGATGCTAATTAGCCTGAAATAAACTGGAGAACCCGACCGTTCGGATATGTAGCCAACGATAGGCAGTACATATCCGAACGATAGGGTTCTAATGTAAAATTAGAAAATGAATAGGTGTTTTTGCAACCATATTAAAAATAACAAATTTAAAAATTTAAAATACAATAGTTGAAAATAAAATTACTCTTTATATGCTTTTTTTTCACACTAGTTTCTTTTGCACAGCAAGAAGCTAGTGTATGGTATTTTGGAGAAAATGCAGGAATTAAATTCCAAACAGATGATTCTGTTATTCCGCTTTTTGATGGGCAATTGAATACATTAGAAGGCTGTGCTGCATTGTCGGACAGTAATGGCGATTTAATGTTTTACACAGACGGTGTAACCGTTTACAATAAAAATCATCAAATTATGCTAAACGGCACGGGTTTAAAGGGGCATAATTCCAGTTCGCAATCGGCTACAATCATTCAAAAGCCAGGGTCTTCTAATTTATTTTATATATTTACAACAACAGTAAATGCTTTAATCGATGGGGTAGAATACAGCGAAGTTGATATAAACCTAGATGGTGGATTAGGAGCTGTAACTACTAATAAAAATGTCCCGCTTTACACTCCTATATGTGAAAAACTTTCGATAGTAAAACATGCAAATGGAATTGATTATTGGGTTATAACTCATGGCTGGAATAACAATTCGTTTTATTCTCACTTAGTGTCCTCATCAGGTGTAAGTATAGCTCCCGTAATTTCAAATTCAGGTACTGTAGTTAATAATTCATCAACGGATAATGTAATGGGATATATGAAAGTATCCCCAAATGGAAAAAAAATAGTAGCTTGTCATCAATTTTTAAGCCTTACACAACTGTTTGATTTTGATGCTTCAACTGGAATTGTATCAAACCCAGTCAATATAAATAATGGAAACCAACCTTATGGGGCTGAATTTTCACCAAACAGTGAAGTGCTGTATGTAACTCTTCGAATAACCCGTGAAGTTTATCAATATGATTTGAATGCAGCAAATATAGCTTTAAGCCAAAATTTGATTGTTCAGTCTCCATATTTCTTAGGAGCTTTACAACTGGGATCTAACAACCTGAACTCGATTAATAATTTTGGTTGAAAATTTTGTAGAAAAAGGTAAAATTTAGTATATTTAAATTTCTGACAATTAAATATTTAACTAAACTCTACCTTATGATTTGTTTTGATAAAATTACAGATATTTTTTCTATTGTTGATGAATTTTGCAAAGATTTTGATAAAACCACACAGTCTTTTCTGCTAGGAAAACCTTCCAAACGTCCTTCGATTATGTCAAAATCAGAAGTAATTACAATTTATTTACTTTTTCATTTGAGTGGTTTTCGCTGTTTCAAGCATTATTACATTTTTTATGTCCAAAAGCATATGCAAAATGAATTTCCTAATACAGTTTCTTATAATCGCTTTTTAGAACTAATGCAAAGTGTTCTTTTGCCAATGACAATTTTTGCCAAAACCTGTTGCTTAGGCAATTGCACAGGCATTTCGTTTGTAGACTCAACACCAATTAGAGTTTGTAAAAACAAACGAATCAGTAGAAACAAAGTTTTTAAAGGTATTGCCACTACAGGGAAATCTACAATGGGCTGGTTTCATGGGTTTAAACTCCACATCATCATTAATGACAAAGGAGAATTGTTAAGTTTTGCTGTAACTCAAGCCAACGTAGATGATAGAGAGCCACTGAAAAATGAGGGCTTTTTGAATGCTATTTTCGGAAAACTATTTGGTGATAAAGGATATATAAGCGAGAAACTCTCTCAATTATTATTTGTTGATGGAATCCAATTAATTACAAGTATTCGAAATAATATGAAAAATAGTTTGATGGAAATGAGTGATAAAATTTTACTCCGTAAACGTTCAATAATAGAAACGGTTAACGATGAACTTAAAAATATTTGCCAAGTTGAACATTCTAGACATCGTTCATTTACCAACTTTTTGTCAAATCTTATCGCTGGAATAATTGCTTATAATTTTCTGCCTAAAAAACCTTCTTTGAAATACGAAACGATTAAAACTAACCAATTGGCTGTATTTTATTAATCGAGTTCAGGTTAACAATAAAATTTATATAGCAAATTATAAAACCTCTAGCCTTGGAGTAATTAATAATCCGAATGTTCTAGGATTAGGTTGTGATGTACAAACAAGTGCCGTAGATTTGGGAGGAAAAAGGTCGCTGCTAGGTTTGCCTGCTTTTTCTCAATCCTACTTCAACCCTTCTTTTTCAATCAAAAATGTATGTCTGGGTGCCGCTACCGAATTTACATTAAGTGGATCCCAAACCATAAACACTGCCAATTGGAATTTCGGTGATGGGACTACATCAACAGATCTAAATCCAACCCATATCTATTCCGTGGCTGGTACATATAACGTTTCTGTCACAGCAACTAATACAACTGGAACTAGTACCAAAACTAAGAACGTAATTATCTATCAAATGCCAAGTTCAACAAAACCACAAGATATATTGGTTTGCGATGACAATAATGATGGTTTGCATCTTTTTGATTTAACCACACAAAATACCGCTATTTTAAACGGACAAGACCCTAATTTATACTCGGTAAATTATTTTGCTAATAATACAGCCATTCCTTCGCCAACTTCTTATATTAATACAGCTGCGTATCACCAAGAAACCATAACAGCCGAAGTTTCCAACAAAGCAAATGGTGAATGCAAAAGCAACACCACATTTAACATTGATGTTTTTGATACACCAAAACCGAATACAATTATTTCCAGTCTGACGAGTTGCGACAATATCAGTTTCGGGACGGATCATGACGGTAAAGTCATCTTTGATTTGACTCAAAAAGGCACTAGTATTCTAAATGGTCAATCTGCTGGCCAATTTTTGATTTCATATTACAAAGATGCTGGGTTGACACAACCCATATTGAATCCAACAGCTTATCAAAATACCATTCCAATAGAAACTATTCATATAAAAGTGGCTAACAAAGATAATCCGAATTGTACAGCGACTACTTCATTCAAAATTGAGGTATTTGCCTTACCCATGGTAACTTCAGTTGAGGATTTAAAACAATGTGACGATGATATTGATGGATTTAGTGTTTTTAATCTGGAAGAAGCCATCAATAAAATAACGGCTAATGCAGCAACTGAAACAATTGCTTTTTTTGAAACGGCTTTAGATGCCCAAAACAACACCAACCCTATTCTAAATCAAACAAACTATACCAATCAAACCGTCAGCATTGACAAGGTTTTTGCAAGAGTAACCAATAGCAACGGCTGTTTCAGAGTGGCGCAACTGAATCTTATTGTTTCTACCACTCAAATTCCGTTGACTTTTAAGAGAGATTTTATACAGTGTGACGATATTGATTTTGGCACGAATACTGATGGTATTACTTCTTTTGATTTTAGCAGCGTTGCGAATCAAATCCAGAGCATATTTCCTGTTGGACAGCAATTAAATATTACCTATTATCAAAATGTAGCCGATGCTTTAGCTGAAAAAAATGCAATTGCTGATATTTCGAATTACAGAAATACAAGCTCTCCAAAAACACAAAATATCTATATCCGTGTTGATAGCAAACTAAATAATGATTGTTTGGGATTAGGAAGCCATATTACACTTACTGTAGAACCTATTCCTATTGTACAATCTATGAAACAAAATCACTGTGATGACAATCAGGATGGGCTGTATGCTTTTGACACTTCGACTATTCAAGCCAAGCTATTGAATGGATTGACCAATGTAACGGTTTCTTATTTTGACCAAAATAATAATCCATTGCCGAGTCCATTACCAAATCCGTTTTTAACAGGTTCACAGACGCTAAAAGCAGCTGTAAAAAACAATACTCCAGCAGCTTGTTCATTTGAGACTACTTTACAGTTTATTGTGGATGATTTGCCCGAAGCTTTCCCAATTGCTCCATCATTAACAACTGTTTGCGATGATGAAGCTGATCCTGTTTTGCAGGACGGAAAGTATGCTTTTGACACTTCCAGTTTTCAAACTTCAATTTTGAAAGGGCAAACTGGAATGATCGTAAACTATTTTGACGGGAATAATAATTCACTTTCCAGTCCGTTGCCGAATCCTTTTATAACTGGCACACAAAATGTAAAAGTAGAAGTTGTAAACCCCTTAAATCCTTCTTGTATAGCAACTGCAATTATTCCGTTTGTGGTTAACCCAGTGCCAAAAATTCAATTAACAGGAGATGAATTAGTATGCAGTGACTTACCAACTTTTACCAAAATTATCAATGCTGGATTATTGAACGAAATCCAAAAAGGCAATTTTAGTTATAATTGGGCATTAGACGAAAACCCAATTGCTGATCAAACCAATTATGATTTAACTGTCAATAAAAAAGGAATCTACACGGTAAAAACAACCAATAGTCAAGGCTGTTCTGCAACAAGAATCATCACTGTAAATGCATCAGATAAAGCAACAGTGCAAGTCAATATTGTTGATTTATCTTCGGAAAACAGCATAACTGTTTTGGCAGCCGGTGCTGGTAATTATATCTATTCTTTGGATAATGAATTTACAGACTATCAAAGCAGTAATATTTTTGCCAATGTTTCTGCAGGCATTCATATAGTGTATGTAAAAGACGTAAATGGTTGTGGAATTGTCCCTAAAGAAGTTGCCATTTTAGGGATTCCAAATTATTTCACACCTAATCAAGATGGATATAATGATACTTGGAATCTAAAAGGAGTTAATACTGTTTTCAATGCAAGAACAACAGTGCGGATTTTTGATCGTTACGGAAAATTGATAAAAGAAATCAATCCCATGGGAGAAGGCTGGGACGGAACTTATATAGGCCAGCAAATGCCAGCTACTGATTATTGGTACACGATTCAACTGGAAGACGGCAGAAGTTTCAAAGGCCATTTTGCTTTGAAGAGATAGCTATCTCGCTAAATTAAATGGACTTAGCTGCTTTAGCAGTTGAATTTTTAAATGCAAATTTATCTTTCAATATTTTCATATCCTCACTCACTTTTCTATCCAATACCTTTGCATAGTGCTGCGTAGTTCGCAAGTTTTTATGACCTAGCATTTTACTCACACTTTCGATAGGAACGCCATTTGTGAGTGTTACAGTCGTTGCAAAAGTATGTCGGGCAATATGAAAGGTTAGTTCTTTTTCAATCTCGCAAACACCAGCTATTTCTTTTAGATAGGCATTCATTTTTTGATTTGATAAGATTGGCAGTAGTCTATCTTCATTATTACATTGTGGATGATTTTCGTATTTATCGATTATCATTTGTGTAATTGGAAGGATTGGGATTTTTGAAGCGCTCTCGGTTTTCTGGCGATGTGTGAATATCCATTTCTCACCGTAGATTCCAAGACTTATTGGGACTTTGTTAAGTTTTTGACATCTATATAAGCCAAACCAGTAAAGCAGCTAAAAAGAAAAATGTCACGAACTAATTCTAATCTCTCTGTTTTTAAATCCTTGTTGATAATGTTTTGAATTTCTTCTTCAGATAAATAAACTCTTTCCACTTCTTTAACTTTCGATTTGTAATTTGCAAATGGATTTTTATCTAACCAGTCATTGTCCAAACAAATCTTAATTATTTTATTGAAGTTTTTGAGATACTTGACAGCTGTATTATTAGCACAGTTTCGGACACTTCGCAACCAAAATTCATAATCGGTTACAAAGGCGTGATCTATTTTATTAATATCAATATCGGAAACTTTATATTTCCACTGTAAAAACTCTACGGTGTGACTTAAAGATGTTTTATAGCGTTCTAATGTTCCTGGAGCGTATTCTTTACCAACGAGTTCTTTGATATTATTGTTATGGTCTTGAAAGATTGGAACCAGTATCCTTACTCGTTCATCTACTCCCAGTATTTTACTTTTGAGAGTTTCGGCAGTTACTGGAATTTTCTTGTGAACTAATTCCATTTGCATATCAATAATTTGAATTCTCAACATATTGAGATGATTGTTTATTGAACGAGCTTCTTCTGAGTTGCCTTTCATTTTGCCGGCTTCTGTGGACCATTTAGATATTTCTACAAATCTGTTAGAACTTAATTCAATTCTTTTGCCATCAATAGTAATTCGAGTGTAAATAGGAATTAAACCATTTACATTGGCTTTTGCTTTCTTTGCGTAAAAGAGAATAGATACTTTTGTTTTCATCGTGGTAACCTTTTCGTTATTACTAAATTTAATTTTAATAAGGCTAGCACACAAGATGTACAGTTTTTAAACAGGTCATTGAACTGGTTGCAATACCTTGTAAATGCTAGTCTGAGACAAAAATCGGTTACCCTAATTTTGGATAGTTTAGGGTAACCGAATTTATGGATCAAGAACAAAGTCTGGGGAGGAAATGTCGAAAAAAAATTAGAAATTTGTCGCTCTAACAATTTGTAATGACTTCTATAGACCTTTTGAAATTTATGCTGCCTGATTTTTTAGTTGACCACTTTGAGGTAGTTTCTGCTAATGAAACTCAGGAGATATTACACCTATACTTTGAGGAAAAAGCCAAAGCCCCTAAAGAGTTTGATACACTTGAATTAGTATCAAAGGGATTTGTGGATGAAATTACCATTCAGGATTTCCCTCTACGAGGTAAGTTTGTGTATTTACATATCAAAAGACGTCGTTGGACTAATAAAACCAATGGAGAAATCCTTAAAAGAGATTGGACCTTAGTTGCTAAAGGAACCCGCATGACTCAAGAGTTTGCGGCTTTTTTAAAAGAAATCAATAGATAACAGCGCCACCGACTGCCATACCATCGGAAGGTTTTTCGGGGTCAACGGAAAAAAACTTCAAAGACAGTATAAAAAACACCTGAGCTCCTTTAATACCTGGGCTCCACGAGAACATGCCCATCAGTGGATTCTTTACCCTGAAAACATAGGTACACACTTATCGATTGATGAAGTAGCTTTGTCTCAGGGAGAGCTTTACACCATTGTAACCAACAAGAAGTTCAAAGGCAAACAAGGTTGCTTAGTGGCTATTATTGCTGGAACAAAGGCAGATCAAGTCATAGAACACATCAGTAAGATTGATTATAAAAAAAGAAGTGGTGTTCAAGAGATAACACTGGACATGGCTAATTCTATGAAACTGATCTCCAAAAAATGCTTCCCAAAAGCAATACAGGTCACTGACAGATTCCATGTTCAAAAATTAGCATTGGAAGCCATGCAAGAAATCAGAATCAAACATCGCTGGGAAGCTATGGATCTTGAGAATCAATTGATAATGCAAGCCAAAAAAGAGAATAAAACATTTATACAGGAGCTCTTGCCTAATGGAGATTCCTTAAAACAGCTTTTGGCAAGAAGCAGATATGTACTTTATAAATCTCGCGAAAAATGGACTGAGCACCAAAATGAGAGAGCGCAATTGTTATTTGAATTATATCCAGATATAAAGAAAGCTTACGGTTTGAGTCAACAACTTCGAGGTATTTACAATAACAACAACGACAAGCACGTTGCGATGACAAAACTAGCACATTGGTACAGGAATGTAGAAGAATCAGGGTTTAAAAACTTTAATATATTACTCAATACGGTAACTATTAACTATCAGACAATTTTAAACTACTTTGATAACAGGAGTACCAATGCTTCTGCAGAATCTTTTAATGCCAAAATAAAAGCATTTAGAAGTCAGTTTAGAGGTGTAAGAAAGATAGATTTCTTTCTATTCAGATTATCTAATATTTTTGCCTAATCCCCAACTTTTGCACCTGATCCGAATTTATCCCTTTCAGTTCACGCATTAATGAATATTTTGACGATAGGGTAAAAGAAAAAAACCTTTAAATCCTATGATTTAAAGGGTTTTAATTCAATTTGTATTTCTACTGGCGGAGAAAGAGGGATCAGAACCTAAATTCAGCATCCCGCTCTTATACTGCATTTCTAATATTTTTTTACCTGCTGCGCCACGATTCTGCCACAAACTTTAAAACGTGTTAATTTTGCATGTAAAACCTTGTTTTTTTAACATGTTATAATTCTATTTTTTTAATATGGCAAAAATACATTTTTTTATAATGTAATCAATTTCTGACGCACTTATTTGCATTTGTGTTTAATGAGAATAGATTATTATAGCTACTTCCGATATTTTACTGTTCACCTAATTATATGCTTTTGAATATAAAAAAACATATAATTTTAAAAATATATGCTTTTGCATATAATGAAATTTACTTTAATAATAGCATTAAGATACTTTGAATGCGGCGGCCATTAATTCTTGTTCTGCTCTAGAGATTCCAATTTTTTGCGCAATGACTTTCCAACTGCTTACGGCCTCAATAACTTCATTTATGATTTTATCCATTTGGCTGTTATCTAGCCTAAAATATTCTCCAACACTTATTGCAAGATTAAAATCAAGCTCGTTGTTGTGAGTATCAATATTCAAGGCAAGGCCATCCTTATCTATTGAGGGATTAATATCATAGGCTGGAGATAGTGTCCAACCTTCGTTAGTTAATATGAATCCATGATTTCTAAGGTGGTCATCAGTGTTAGAAACAGCAATATTAAAAATAATCCTGCGCCATAGCTGCTGTAAGTTTTCATTAATATTCACTCCATAGTTTTGAATAAAATCAGCAATGTCAAGATAACTTGGTGTATTATTGCGAATTGTATCTTCACTATTAGAAGTCATCGTCATTGCCGACGCAAAATGTATTCTTTGTTCTTTTTCCCGATCGAAACGCTTTGTGAAAAAAGTGTTGTACTTTCCGGCAATCTTATCTATTTTGCTTGGCGTCATATTTATGCCCGCTTTAAGTGCTAGTTCATAGGCAAGCATTTCCCATGCTCCCTTATCAATCGTATCATTTTTTGAAGGGAATTTTGCTATCCAGAGCTCCTTATTCTCATCAAGAATATTAGCTTTTGGCCTGGCTCCTCCAAGAGAAGAGCCTGGAGCCATGAGAACAGAGAGCCATTTTTGGGTCTCCTTGTTATCATCGTCATTCTCCAGCATTTTTGCGGCGTTCTGAAGTTCACGGATGGAAGACCATGGTGGAGTAGGGCTTGTATTATTATTGTCTAAAAATGGTCCGTCGGGCTCAGTCTTAAAACGCAACGCTCCCATGCGGCTTTCATCGTAAACACCAAGAAGATAATCTATATCGTAAAGTGTCCGTGGTTTTTCTCCATTCTCTTTTGCCTGCTGGCTGACTCGTCTTTTCATTAGTGTTCGCCCCCATGTATCTGGCATACTATCAAGGAAAATTCCAAAGTTTTCTTTATCACTTGGGAATTGTGGACCTGAATAAAACTGAATATCCGGATCAAAAAGCATCTGATCTTTTGATTTAATCCATGTTCTGTCGTATTCAAAGCTGAATGATTTTTTGCCTTTGGCAAAATGTGCCGACAGTATGCCTGTTAACTCAGGTTCCTGCATACCTATCCAGTGTGCATAAACATATATGTCGAATTTGTTCTGTGCCATCTCTTCTAATTATAATAACTCTAGGTCTTGTAATTTTCGTCCAAAGGTATCATCCGCTGCAAGTTTAAGAAAATCCTCATGAAGACCTAAGACCCGAAGTACATTAAAATAAGCACCCATAGCTACACCTTCATTTCCTTGTTCTATTAGATACAATGTAGATCTTGCGATATCTGCACGTTCAGCTACTTGATTAGTGGTAAGTTTACGTCTTTTTCTCGCTAGTTTAATATTCTCTCCCATTTGTTCCATCACCTCCTTATATTTAGGATAAATGATTTGTTTCTTCCTGTTCATCTTTGCAATGTATTACTAATGTTACTGTTGATTGTTATTTCATACAAAATTAATCAATTTGTTTGAAATAACAATCAATTTGTTTGTTTTCTTTCTATTCTTCTTCTTGTTCTTGTTGTTCTTGTTGTTCTTGTTCTTGTTCTTGTTGTTGTTGTTGGAGATACCAAATCTCATCAACATGATCATCTCAGTTGGAATTATTCTTTTTTGAATCTATATAAATGAAGAGTAAAAACTTAAAAGTTAGAGAAATAAAAAAGTAGACTGTGACAAAAGATACATATAATTTCCAATTCGAAAACTATTTTAGCAGTCTTTAAAAAATCAAATTAATTTTATAAGGCTAACCACTAAGGTTTTTGTTGATATTAGAATAAAAACTTCAATCAAGTAAACAATTAGAATTCTAACTTACTTAAATGAAAAAAGCTAAGAGATACAAGATTATCAATAAATTTTTTAAACTTGATCAGAGATTAAATAAGATAGAAAATTTGTTGCTCTTAAACGAATCGCAGATTAATCTATTATCATACGAAAGGTGCAAAAGCTCTTATAGTAAAAGTGAGCTTGCAATTCTGTTCTATATTCTGATGGATGAAGGTCTGTTCTTTTTTGATCCATCTGATGTGAAAAAAAATCGAATCAGTATTCAGGAATTCATAAGTAGCAATTTCACATATAGAGATAATGAAGGAGTTCAGAAAAAAATAACTAGGATAAGCAGACAGTTTTCCGAGTGTAAAGGTTATACTTATAAAGAGAAACAGATGATATTTTTAGATGACTTGATTGGGATATTGACGGAGCGGAAAAGAAAACTTGAGAACTGGTAAGCTGGAAAAAAAAATATAATATCAACAAACAATTCAATTATGACAAAGAAAGAAAAGAGGCAAGCTTTTATAATGGAGATTAAAAATATTATTGATCCTTTAATGTTAAAACTGGAAGCGATCGATTCAAAAATCAGTAAAGGAAAAACCTTGAGACCTGCTTATTACAGAAATGAGGATTTAAAAAAAATATTTGGACTGTCTAATAATACTATTATAAAATACAGGCAGACTGGGATTCTTCCACATACTAAACTAGGAGATATATTTCTATACGATAGTGTGAAGATTGAGGAAACTCTTCGTAAGAATTGTATCTGAATGAATCTTTTTTTTATAACAATATAAAGAGCAACTTTCTTTCTTTTTGCGAGTCTTGGTTCTTAAAAATAATAATAATATGGAGATAAACAGAATTCAATATGCTTCAGATCTGCATCTGGAGTTTATTAAAAACAAAGAATTCCTGAGAGATAATCCCTTAATTCCAAACGGAGATATCTTAATTCTGGCTGGGGATATTGTACCTTTTTCGCTCATGGATAAACATCACGATTTTTTTGATTTCTTGTCCGATAATTTCCAAATGACATATTGGATTCCTGGAAATCATGAGTATTACTATTTTGATGCTCTTCTGAAAATAGGAACTTTTTATGAAAAGATTAGAAATAATGTAATCCTTCTAAATAATTATGTTGTAGAATATGATAATTTAAAACTGGTTTTCTCGACTCTATGGTCCCATATTAGTCCGATTTCCAGATTAAATATTGAAAGAGGGCTCAGTGATTTTCATGTTATTAAATATAATGGGGCAAGCTTTTCAGCAATTGATTATAATAAGTTATATTTTGAGAATCTAGAGTTTATCACGAAGATTCTACAGACTCCAGAGTCTAAAAAAACTGTTGTCACAACTCATCATGTTCCGACTTTCAAAGAATATCCAAAAATGTATTAAAATAGTCCCTTGAACGAAGCTTTTGCTGTAGAACTTTCAGAGCTTATTAAACAGTTCCAGCCAATTTACTGGATTTATGGACACAGTCATTATAATAATAAGGATTTTAAAATTGGAAATACAAATATAGTAACAAACCAGCTTGGATATATCCAACGAGGTGAAAATGACAGGTTTTGCAGTGACAAAGTTTTAATTTTCTGAATTTCATGGTGTAAAGCTATTTCGACGGATACAATTTATTACTTTAATTCTTAATAGGATATGAAAATGCTATTTTACTGGAAGATATTTTACAACTAACGCTCATTGAAGGTTTTAATGGTGATCAATGTAAGTGACATCGAAATCTAGTTTTTTCTACCCATGTTCTGCCCACCTTATCTACTTTTGTCTTTAATAGAAGACCAGGATTTGAACTTTCCCAAGGATTGTAATTCAATTGTTGATAAGGTTATCTGCCTACTTTTCTACCCACCTTTCAAAATTAGAGTGTTTTTAAGATATAACATCACAACTGGAAAGTGCATTTATTTTTAGCTAACTTATATGAAGTTAAATCATGTTCATTTTTTCGTATTGTTCACGAAACTTGAACTATTAAAAAAGTGAACAAATTACAAGATACGAATCTGCTGCACCCAAATCAGCAAACATATCGGTCTCACTCCGATTCGAACCCTAATTCTAAGATGCTGTTTTTATCGGTTTTTAATCTAGAATTTATAATGTGCCACGATTCTGCCACAAAACTTAACTTGGTAAAAGCTTTAAGAAGTTTATTAAAGTTTTTTGGCACTGTTGGAGATCGCTCCAAAATAAATATGCATATGAAATAGAAGCAATTCTCTACTAAATAGCTGCCTGAATTATAAGAACGGTTCAGTTAGCCTGTGTTTAAAAGAAAATAAAACAAGTCCAACTTTTGATCTTATATTGTATTTTTCAAATAAAGCGGCTCTGTAAACTTCAATAGATTTTATAGACAAATTCATAATTTCGGCCATCTGTTCATAGGTTAATTCCCTTTCATCGCAAACCAGTCTAAGGAAATCGAATTCCCGCTGCGTTAAAATAATATTCTCTTTTTTCTCACTGTTGTTATCATAATTACGTACGCGTTTAAGAATTTCGGAAACATTATTATACCCTATTTTAATAATGTTATCAATAGCAAATTTCAAATCGTGAGCTGTACAGTTTTTGTGTAAAAAACCTCTGGCGCCATGATGATAAGCAGCATCGATTATTTGCTCGTCAAGATGCTGTGTCAAAAGTAGCACCTTGAACTCTTCTTGCTTTTCTTCAAGTGTTTTTAATACTTCAATACCATTCATATTGGGCATGGAATAATCCAAAATGTAAATATCTGGGGTAGGATTTATCGGCAATGCCTGCAGGAAATCATCACCATCATCAAACTCATTAATTACTTTGAAGTTGCCTATTTTATGTAGTAACTCTTTCAAGCCTTGTCTTACAATAGCATGATCATCGATTATACAAATAGTAGTCTGTTCCATACTTTAAATTCTTTTATTTTCGGAAAGGATAATTTTAGTACCAGATCCTATTTGACTTTCTACCTCTAAAATATAGTCTATACTATTGGCCCTGTTGATCATGTTTAGTAATCCTAAAGATAATTTGTTTTTTTTATCGGAAGAATCAAATCCTTTACCATTATCCGCAATAATCATTTTAAAATCAGGGTTAGTCGTTATCAAAATACTCATTGTCGAAGCTTTAGCATGTTTAAAAATATTACTAATACATTCTTGAAAAATACGGTAAATGATTATTTTTTCATTATCATCAAATTTCTTAAACACGATTTCTTCAAAAGAGTATTTAATGTCAACTTTATTGTTTTTTTGCAGTCGTATTATTTCTGTTTCTATAGCTTTTATGACATCCTGCTGTAATAACAATTGACTGTTCAGGGCATGACTGATACTTCGTATGGATTTGGATAAATGGCCTAGTGATTGTGATACAGGGTCTAATTTTTTTTCCAGTTCCAGGGAATCCAGTTTCATATTTTCAATTTGAAAATTGATGTAAGTCAACTGCTGACCAGCATCATCATGAAGATCCTGAGAAATATTATTTAATACCTGCTCCTGGGTTTCAATTACAGTTTGGGTGATTGTTTTTTGAAAATCGAGATCTTTTTGATGTAATAACTTGGTATATTTTTTTATTTTATTAAAATAAAGACGAATCAGTATAACACAAAAAAAAAGTATTAAACCAATAAATATAAAGGCAATTATTATTCCTAGTACGATTTGGTTCATTTGTGGTTATTTTTTTCTCTGTAGATGTAAATATTAATTAAAGTATAGTAGGCGATACAGACTATATTGACAATGAAAACATATAATGTAACCTGGCCAAATAAAATTTCTCCAGTAACATTCAGTGGTTTAAATCCTATCAGTAAACCCATGCCAAAAAAGAAATATACCGGTGCAAACAGTAGTAAATAATTATTGGAGAGGAAATACATTAAATTCTCTTCTCTCAGCTGCCTGTAACTTTCATAAATAAAAAGTATGACATACAGAAGGGCGCCAAAGACAAAAGTATAATAGTTATAAATATCAATTATTTCAATAACAATGAAATTAATAACAGAAAAAAGCACAAAAATGGATAGCACAACATTAGGTGTCTTTTTTCTGTTTATATTTTCTCTAAACGCGGCCATCCATAAAATATCATGAAAAATAATACTGATGTTAAATGGTATTCGGATAGGTTTATTATTATATACTAAAATAGAATTTACCAGTTCGGTAATAAAAACTACCAACAGGATGTACAACAAATAGCGATGCATTTTAATTTCCCATCGAAGATTCCATAAACCCAAAAGCAGCGTTATTAAAACGCACGCTTTTATTGGATTTATAATATCTAGTATGTTCAATCGTATTTATTATAATGGCATAGTAAGAGTAGGAACCTCACCTACTTTTTTAGGATCGGTTGAATAATCATAATATGGGTTTCCATTGACTTGAATGACAACTGCAGTCTGTTGTGATTTTTTAGTTTCGTCCTCTATGAGAGCAAAACTGAATTTAAACTCTGCCTTATCATCATTTTTACCATCTACTTTTGCCAGAGTTCTTATTAAAGTTGTGGAAAAACGATATTGAGATTCTGCCTTATTATTAGGAATAAATCTATCTACCATTTTTAATGTATCAATTTTTTTTCCTCTATGTTCCACAATAAGATATTTATCGTATCCGTAAGACCCTATTGTGCCTTTAAGTTTTTTCCATGAAATAGTATAAGTCTCATCCAGACGAATAATATTACTTTTCAATTTATGATCTCTTAATACGGCCGCTTCTAATATTTTACGCTTAACACGATCGCCTTTCTCTCGTAGCCAGTCTGCTTTTTTTGCAATATCCTTTATTGTGTCATAATCTTCTAAAGTTAAAGAATCAGTCAAGGAAGCTGCCTTAACGGCATCGGTTTGAACTTCAACTGTGTTCACTTCTCCTTTTTTACATGCTGCTATAGCAAAAAGAACCAATAATAATACGATACATTTTTTCATGATTAAAGTTATTTATGGGTTAATAATTTATTTTTCAAATTTTACAATTTCCCAATTCTATCTTTTAGGGTAAAACCCTAATTCATCAGATTTTTTCCCTACTAATCAATTTACTGGCTAAAATAGCGATTTTTCTTCAAAAAAATACTTATTTAACTAAAAATCAAATTTTTAGGTAAAAACCTTAACTCTTTTAGGTATTTCCCTAAGTAATCCATTTGCCGATCAAAGTAGTTTTGGGATACACATTCAAAGAATCATGCCAGGTTGCCGAAAAGGGTAATATAGAGTAGGCAGAATTAAATATTAGAAATCATGTCCAGAGAAATTAAATCAGCAAATCAGCAATTGCCAGCTGCTGCCCCAAATGATTTTAAAGACCGATTATTAAAACTGATTCCGGTAGAAATTATAACCGCATACATCACAATAGCGGGTATAATAAAAAGTTCTTCGAACGGTAAGCTTGATGAGCTCAATCATTTATTGCTTATTGTCATCCTGATCTTAGTAATCCTTACCCCCGTTTATCAGATGAAAATCTTGCAAATTTCCAAGATAGGCCAAATTATATTTTCAACAATTGGATTTTTAATTTGGGCCTTTGCCACAGCAGCACCAATTACTATTACAAATGTAATTGATGGTTATAGCTCTGATTTAATTATTTCCTTGGTATTGATCCTCTATACTTTATTGATACCGCTTATATATAAAGGATAAAAATGTTGATGATTATTGCAATCTAACAATAGATCATCAAAATATAATGTATATGTTGAGAGGTATAATCATTTAGTTTCTTTTAAAACCTTTCCTCCTATTTTTTGAAGTTTATGTTATAGATAATTTTAAAATCTATAAAATTTTAAACTCACTAGTCTCTAATGATTTTTAGAGAAAAATATATAATTAAAATATTTTAAAAAAATGACATCATGAGTAGTTTTATCAAGTTTATTCCACTCAGTGACTGGGATAATCAGGAGGCCAAAAAAAAAGTAAATGAGATTTATACACAAGCAATTTTATTGGCTAAAAGTAAAATTAAGTGGTACGAAAAACAACGTGTATGGAAAGGCAGAGTATCTAAATGGATTCGTTTTTTTGCAATCTTACTCTTAATGTGCAGTTCACTCGTACCTTACATTTCTTTACATTCTAATGACCCAGAAAACCTGTACATAGGTTATTTTTTAGCTGCTCTGGCGGGGGGGATTCTTTTATTTGATAAATATTATGGTTTTTCTAATAGCTGGATCAGATTTACACTAATAAAGATGGATTTGGAGAATATGACAAACTCTTTTATTGTAAACTGGCAAGTTCTCTATCTTAATAATTTCCCGTTAGCACCTGAAGGTTTTGCCATAATGATTGATGCGCAACTAAAATTCCAAGAAAGTTTCAATAATGCGATCAGAAAGGAAACTGAAACATGGGCGAAAGAATTTCAGGAAAACCTAGCTGAATTAGCAGCATCGATTAAATCCCATAGTGAAGCTCTCAAGGCCGATATTGAAGAGCAAAAGGAACGAAGTAAAGTTACTTCTGCAAATGCAGAGTCAAGAGAAAATTCCTTTCCCAGACTCAATGAAGAGGATCAATTCGAATTGCTAAAAGCCGTTATATATGAAAACGGAGATGCATGGAGACAAAATATTAAAGGTTTTACCGGCGTATCAATTGCCAAGAAAGTACAGGGTATCGACCAAACTGTTATAAATCCTGGAACGTACTGCCTGCAATTTAATGTATCTGTAAAAGAATCTGATTTTACAAATCAACACATTCATGCGATACCACCATTCATTTACTCACGTGGTTACAAGATTCCAACCGATGTAATTGAAACCGGGATTGCAAAAAGCAGTATTTTTTCAGGTAAAGATCTTCAACTTCCCAAACCTCCCGGTGTCAGCATAGGAAGACAAAATATTAATAGCGCCGGAACGTTAGGGATGCGAGTTAGATTATCTGATGGAAAGCTATATGGCCTTAGTTGTTATCATGTGATATTTCCGGAAGAATTATTAAAAGGTACGCACGAAATAATACAGGACGAAACTCAGAAAATTATTGACGAAAGTAATATTATTTCTCCCGCTTCCATTGACGGCGGCGAAGTAAATAAAAAATTTAGTTTTTTAGGTAAAGTAAGTCATGGTGTTTTTGATCGGAAAATGGATTGCGCATTTTTTAGAACAACTGACGAGGATATTGGTAGTACCATTTATAATTTTCCTCATGCTACAATGATTCACGATCTGAAAAAATCAGATGAAAAAGAACTTACAGTAAAATTTTGCGGACGAACTTCAGGAAAGGTAGAAGGGGGAAAAGTTTTTTCTATTTATTGTACTCAAACCGTTAATTATTTTGGCACAACTAATTTCAATTTTACTGATGTTATTCAATTGGAGATAAAATGTGACAAAGGTGACAGCGGTTCAGTTGTATTAACTGAAGACAATAAGCTTTTAGCCATGATATTTGCTTCCGGTAACGGATATGCTTGGGCAATCCCGATGCGCAGTATTTTTAATAGATTTCCATTCACTATTGATTAATTAAATCCTTAAGCTATGAATAAATTACTAAAAACTTGTTCTATGGTTGCCCTTGTAATGTTTTGCCCACTGCTTCTCTGTGCGCAAAAAATGACATCTATAGAATTTGAAGAACTAAAGCCGGAAAATTGCAGTAAATCACCGCAAAAAAATCCGCTTAAACTTAAAAAGGGCGAGACACATCAGATTTATATACAATTCCCAACAGCAGCGAAAGCAAAAGAAGTTCTCGACAGATACTCATTAGAAAGAGATGGTAAGCCTTTACCAAATAAATTTGACCTGTCTGATAAGAATTTGATATTAGATACTGGAGATCCGTTTTCAGGAGTTGAATCTAATACTAAAAAAATCAGCTATAAGATTTTATATATAAAAAATAAAAAAAAGCCTAAAGAACTGGAATGTGTATATAGCTTTGAGCTAAGTCCAGATGATGAGAGTGATCTTGTAGAGGAAGGGTCAAAAGATGGTACTGAAGCAAAAATTGATTATGTAGCTCTGATTGAAACGCTGAAATACAGTCTCGATTTGAGCGGTCTTTTTCCTACTGCGAGTTCCTGCTGTGAGGAGGATACCTACCCTTGTCTGAATAGCAGTGTTGCTGAATATATAAAAATTATTTCTGATCCGTTAATAGTTAGATACCAAGGCAAAATTAATAAAATAAACAAAACTAAAGTTACTAGCCTCAGCAAAGACCAACTACCAGAAGATGTTGATAATCTTAAAGGTTTAATTACCACCAGACAGACAGAAATCTTGAAATTAAAGGATGAGGGCACAAAAATCAAAAATCGTTTAATATATGATGCTAAAGCAAATGATATCTATTGGTTTGATTTTGAAGGCATAACCTCTGTGCTTTCCCAAAAGAAACGTAAATATTTTGAGGTTAAAGCCGGCAACAATATTGCGTTTGAAATAATAAATGTTAATCCCTCATCTTACAAACTGTCTATTGATCAAACATCGGTATCCATATGGCAGGACGCCAATGAGATGTTATTAAAGTATTTGAACTTTACTAATACAGGCATTCCTACTGCAGACGGCGCAGAGCAGCCAGAAGCTAAAACGGCTAAACGCATAGACGAGGTTCGTGCAGCAGTAATTCTTATTGTTGCAAGGTTAATGGAACTTCAGCAGAAATTATCCAGTAGCTGTGATAACTTACATTTCAAGCTTATTGAAAGTAAAACAACAGCGAAGCTAAATATTGATAATTTTTTAGAAACTGAGGTACATAAGCCTGTAGGTATATCTTTTGATAAGTTTATGCAGTCGGAACTGGAAATTAAAAAATCAGATTCTACACTTTATAAAATAGCAAAAGACCTTTATAATTTATTGCCGGCATCTCCATACCATATGGAGTATCTAACCAGAGCTAAATATGATAAAGACAGGATTGATTTTAAATACAGTATTCTCGCACGAGAAAATACTCCGTTCATGGACAAAGCAAAAGATGAAACAATACAAGTTTATATTACAGGTAATTTTAAAGTTGATGTAAGCACCGGCTTATATTATGCTTGGTTGAAAGATGATGTTTACAATCTTCGTGATACCACTTCTATTGTAACTAATGGTACTGTAAATGATACTCTCAAGTATAAAAAGATTATTAAAGACAGGACCAATTCAGGTGAATTCGGATTTAGTAGCTATCTTCACTTTTATAGAAAATACATGCCATCGTTTAGCTTGGGAGGTCATATTGGTGTCGGACTAAGTTTAAATAATCAGGTACGACCGCGTTATTTTACAGGTTTAAGTTTGTTATTTGGGCGGGAGAGCGGCAGAATAGCTATCAATCTGGGAATTGCAGCCGGAAATGTTGATCAGATAAGCAATGTATATAGAAAAGATGACAATAATGGTTTGCCTGGATCTGACTATGGCCTTATCCCTTCAACGGAAACCACCATTAAATATGTTTCAAAATTTAGTGTCCGACCCGCTATTGGTATTTCTTATAATATACCCTTCAGTCTTTCAAAGAAAACGCAGCCTGCACCAGAAGTAACTCCAGAAAAAGATAAGACTACTGAAGTAAAAAGCGAGGAAACAAAACCTGAGGAGACCAACGCCAGTGATGCAAAAAAATAGACAAACATTTTTATAATTAAAACAGACCCCTGCAACTCATTTGATTTTCAGGGGTTATATTTTTTTTAGGATCGCTTATAAACTCTCCTATCCTATGCTTAATGGTTTTTAGACACCTAAACTTTGAGATTTAATGAATAATTTGATATAACCCAAAAAGAAAAAACCCACTAAATCGTTGAATTTAGTGGGTCTTGTAACCATTTGCTTTTCAGCTCGCGGAGAAAGAGGGATTCGAACCCCCGGACCTGTTACAGTCAACAGTTTTCAAGACTGCCGCATTCGACCGCTCTGCCATTTCTCCAGTATGTTGCCATCAATTCCTGATTGCGAGTGCAAATATAGTGTCTTTTTCTAAATAAAAAAATATTTAAAGACTAAGTGTTAATTATATTTACATAAAAAAAAACAAAGAACTAATAACCAAAACTTTACATATTTAGAGCCTGTTTAAAAATTTAAAATAAATAATTGTTATGGGTTAAAGAAACCGATTGAAATTTGTCTTTTTGTAGTGACCAAACCATAAAAAGATGTATCCAACCGATTTGACAGAAACCCAGTGGCAATTTATAAAAAAGACTTTAGAAATCGATAATAGAAATCGGAAATATAATTTGAAAGTCATTTGGAATGCGATTAATTATCTCGTAAAAACAGGTTGTCAGTAGCGAATGTTACCTAAAGATTTTCCAAAATGGCAATTAGTGTATTATTACTATTGGAAATGGTCAAATTTGGAATGTTTTGATTTATTACTGCCAAAATTGCGAGAAAAAGTCAGGTTTAATAGAGGTCAAAATACAATGCCAAGTCTAGGAATAATGGATAGTCAAAGTGTACGATGGGGAAACAATCGTTACTTAAATAGTTTTGATGGCAATAAAAAAGTAAAAGGAATTAAACGGCATATTGTGGTTGATAAAAATGGGTTTCTTTTGGCAATAATGGTAACAGTTGCCAATGTCCATGATAGTAAAGCGGCAGATTTACTAATGAGGACGCTTCACTATTTTTTATGTCCTATAAAAGTAATCCTTGCCGATGGTGGTTACAGAGGCGAAGTGATTGAAAACATAAAAAATAAATTTGGCTATATTATTCAAGTGGTAATGCGTTCAGATGATAGAAAAATAGGGTTTAAACCTATACATAAAAGATGGATTGTAGAGAGAACATTCTCTTGGTTTGACAACGACCGAAGATTATGTAGAAATTATGAACTACTTTTTGAAACATCCGAGAATATGGTCAAAATTTCAACTATAAAATTATTATTGAATAAAATTTAAACAGGCTCTAAGTTTCATTTCCATAGAATTGGTCTGAATACCCTGGATAAATATTTTTTAAACAGGGTATTCTAAAAAACACTGCCATTTACAGAAATATATTCGTTAAAAAGTGATCCGGATTTATTTTAAATTGGTTAGTATGAAGCCCTGTTGATGCTGACACACGCAGGGCTTCTTTATGTAATAACTTTAATATTATTTAATTATTGGTTGTCTTTTTTTTAAACCTAAATTTCTATCCTTCTTAGATTCAAGTAATAAATGCAACGTGAAAAAAAACTCTAGTGTTATTCTTTTGACCTAGGTCAAAAGAATAACACTAGAGTTGGCGAAAAAATCATCATATCTTTGGGTTGCAACACTCAAAATAGATGGCACATTTAACGTTAGAACAAAGATACAAAATAGAAGTATATAGAAATGCCGGTATCAGTATTTCCGAAATTGCTGAATTGGTAGATAAAAACAAATCAGTTATTTCTCGAGAAATAAAACGTAATTCTGATCAAAGAAGTGGTGTTTATAAAGCTGTTTTGGCGGATAAAAAAGCTTTAAACAGGCATAAGGTTAAGATCAAAAAATGCACTTTAACCTCAGAAGTTGAAGCAAATATTTTGTTTTATTTAAAGCAAGATTACAGTCCTGAACAAATTGTTGGCAGAGCAAAAATTGACAAAAGAGCAATGGTTTCTAAAGAAAGAATCTATCAATATATTTGGGAAAATAAACGCAAAGGAGGACTCTTATATAAACATCTTAGGACCAAGGGTAAAAAGTATAAAAAAAGAGGACATTTAAAGGATAAAAGAGGACTTATTATTGGTAGGGTCGATATTAGCGAGCGTCCAAAGATTGTAGAAAAGAAAAGTAGATTGGGCGATTTAGAGATTGATTTGGTCATTGGTAAGAATCACAAAGGAGCGTTACTAACTATCAATGACAGAGCCTCTGGAATACTTTTTATGGGAAAAGTAGAAAGCAAAGAAGCTAGTGCAATACAGCAGAAAACAATTGAATTATTGAAAGATTGGAAACCAATAATCAAGACCATTACTTCGGATAATGGAAAGGAATTTGCCAATCATCGGGCCATTGCAGAAGATTTAGATATCGATTATTATTTTGCCAAACCCTACCATAGCTGGGAACGAGGAGCCAATGAAAATTTAAACGGATTAATAAGACAATATTTTCCTAAAAAATCTAACTTTGAAAACATCGAAGAACAACAAATAAAAACAGTAGTTAATACATTAAACAACAGACCCAGAAAAAGATTTGGCTATAAAACACCTAATGAAATTTTCGCCGAAAAAATCAATAAATTGAATACTGTTGCATTTATATGTTGAATCCACCCTTAATATATGAAGCCAAAATATATTTTAGAAAACTACGACAGGATATTAAAAGAAATCAAAAATCCAAAGATTATTTTTAGCAATGATTTAACTCCTTTTCTAGAAAATTTTACTTCTCAAAGCTTTCTAATTTATTAAAAAACAGACAAATTAAATACAAAATGTAACTTAACTAGAGGTATAGTTTTTGTTTGTATATCCACTGCTCCATTTATTTTTTTTCATTTCTCCAGGATAATATAACAATTACAAGTTAGTTCTGTAAAATTAAAAACTCACTTCTTCTGTTCTTCAAATGTTCTTCTTCAGAACATTTAACACCGTCTTTACATTTATTTATTAATTTACTTTCGCCAAATCCTTTACCTTTTAATCTATCAGCAGTGATTCCTTTTTGAACCAGCCATGCCATAATCGATTTGGCTCTTTTATCAGATAAAACAAGATTTGATTTTGTCGATGATCTGCTATCGGTATGTGAACGGATTTCGATTTTCATCTGTGGATATTCCTGCATTACGGCTAGAATTTTCTCTAGCTCAATTGCTGCTTTATCTGTTATATTCCATTTTGCTAAATCAAAATAAATCATCGAAATATTTAGTATTTTAGCTAAATCTGTTCCTGCTTTGATTCCTTTTATTTCTGGAATTTCTATCGTAGTAATTTTCTCTTTTTCTAAAGTAAAATCTAATTTATTTTCAATATTTGTTGAAATTGTAATCTGGCTTTCTTTGACTGGATAGCCTTTTCTTTCCACTTTAACCGAATACTTTTTGTTGCAATTTACTTTTACATTGTAGGTTCCGTCTTTTCCGGTAACAATTTCCTGAATGACTTGATTATTTTCGTCTAATAGTGTTACTTTCGCCCCTTCTATGGCTTCATTCGTTTTGCTATCTAAAATGGTTCCAGTAAGTGTTCTTTCACAAATCAGTTTTTTTGTTTCTGTAAATTTGTAGATATCATCATTTCCGATACCACCTTTTTTGTTTGAAGAGAAATAACCTTTACGGGTACTGCTATTAATTATAAAAGCAAAATCATCAAATTTGGTATTGATTGGTTCTCCAATATTCTGCACCTGATCAAAAGTTGCATCTTCCAGGATTTTAGAAACAAATATATCAAGTCCGCCAAGTCCCGGTCGCCCATCAGTGGCAAAGTACAATTCATTATCTCCCGAAATAAAAGGAAATGTTTCTCTTCCTTCAGTATTAATTCCTGCTCCAAGATTTTCAGGTTTTCCAAATGTTCCATCGGCATTGATTGTAACACTAAATAAATCTGACTGCCCTAAAGTACCCGGCATATCTGAAGCGAAATATAACTTCTTTTCGTCTAAACTTAACGCAGGATGTGCAGTACTGTATGCATCACTGTTAAAAGGCAGTTCGATAATGTTATCCCATTTTCCATCTATCAAACTGGCTGTGTAGAGTTTTAACAATGTGATATTTTTATCATCTTTTCCACGTTTTCCATCCAAAAAGTTATTTCTGGTGAAGTACATTGTTTTACCATCTTTTGTAAATACAGGAGTCGATTCATTAAACTTCGAATTGATTTCTTTGTTTAAAAGAACAGGATTATGAACTTTTCCATCTGGTTTAATGGCCGCTATATATAAATTGGTAAATGACTTGTTTGTCCATTTGAATATTTTTCCTTCCGTTTTCCCAATTTTTCTAGCAGAACTAAACACTAAATTACTATTCAGGAATGCACTTCCAAAATCTGAACTTACTGAATTAACATTTACAATAGAAACTTCAAATCTTCCTGAATTTAATTTAATTTGTTCCAGATAATTTTTATTATTTTCAAATAAAACGCCCCTGCTGTCAGCAGCAGTTATTTTACTAAATTCATTCAGTATTTCATCTGCTTTTTCATAATTACCAATTGACTTAAGTGCTTGTGAATATCTATAATAATATTCCGCTTCCTGATTGGAATTAATTATAAAAAGTCTATCATACCATATTACTGCTTTTGGCAGTTCAGCATTAAAGTAATAGGCATTTCCAAGTCGCTGAAACATTGTTTCATCTTCATAACCTTTTATTGCAAGTTTTTCGTAAATCGCTATTGCATCTGCATAAGCAAAATCATTGTATTCTTTTTCTGCTTTTTGCAATAAAGCTTTTTGTCCAATTGCATTAAAAAAGAAAAGAGACAAAAATACGGTGCATACTATTTTTTTTAATTTCATAATTAGAAAAATCTTGGTGATGTAATTCGGCTATAATTATTCATAAACTCAAAACGCAGAAAGATTTCATGTGAACCTGAATTGTAATTATTCAGCTTGGTTGTTTCTCTATCATAAGCATAACCAATGTACATACTTTTACTAACCTGAAATCCTGCCATTGCGCTTAAAGCAGCACTCCATCTATATGAAACACCTGCTGTAAATTTATCATTAAACATAAAATTTGCAGAAACATCTAACTGAAGTGGAGAGCCTTCAACCATTTTAGCTAAAACAGCTGGTTTGAATTTAATCATTTCATAACGGTCTAAGTTAAAGACATAACCAGCAATGAAATAATAATTGATCAACTCTTTAAAAATAGCGGTGTCATTATCATCATAACGATTGGTCTGGATAAAATTAGGAACAGACAGACCTACGTAACCATTGTCTGAATGCCAATAAACTCCAGCCCCAACATTTGGCGAAAATTTGTTTCTGAAATCTGAAAACTGGGAATCTCCCTGATGTTCAGGCTCCAGTTTGTTTGGATCAAGATTAAAAATATTTCCAGATCCTTTTATACCAAATGCTAATTTAGCTGTCGCTGATGTCTGAATAGTATAAGAGAAATCTACCGAGATATTATTCTCGGTAGTAGGGCCAATTTTATCATTTATTAATGAGAATCCCAATCCTACATTATTATTTAATGGTGTGTTTAATGAGATTGTACTGGTTTCGGGAGCTCCGTCAAGTCCTACCCATTGTGTACGGTATAACCCAAAAATACTCATCACTTCTCTGGAACCAGCGTAGGCAGGATTTACATTGATGGTATTGTGCATATACTGTGTAAACTGTGCATCCTGCTGTGCAAAACCAGCAACAGAACAAAACAATAAAACTAAAGCTAATTTTTTCATTTATATATTTTTAAAATAATGGCTTAACCTATGGCTAAGCCATTTTTATTAGTATGAAATATTATCTAGTAAGATATAAGTATCCTGATTCCTGTTGAGGCTTCGATTGCTTAGTATATCTCAGTATGTAATAATATGTTCCTTCTGGTAATCCGTTTGATTCTTTTACGGTTGTTCTTCCTTCTGAAAAACCTTTAAATACTACATCAGTATTATTGTAATGATCTCTTTCGAAAACTAAAACTCCCCAACGATTATAAATCTGAACGGTATTATCCGGATAACACTCGATACCTCGAATGTAAAATCTCTCATTTTTCTCATCTCCATTCAAAGAAATGGCATTGAAAACTTTGATGTTACAGCCATTTAGTTCTATAACAGTTGGATTACCGTCTTGGGTATTCTCAACATCAGATTTATCAGAAACACTGATTCCGCTTAGAGTAATCCCTGAAACAGTTGCCTGGTTACTTACCTCTCCTGAATTGATATCTGTCTGTGTCAAGGTATAAGTTCCAGTGAATGAAATGTCATTACTTTCTCCAACCGCCAAACTTATTGGTCCTCCGGTAATTATAACTCCTGGTAAAAGATCAGAAATCTGAATGTTTTGAAGAGGGACATTACCTGTGTTAGTTACCGTAAAAGTATACGTCAGAGTTTCTCCTGCTTCATTATTACCATTGTTATTATTGTCACTTGATGTTACTTTCATGACAAGTGCGATTGCCGGTACTTCAACAAAAATCTTAACTGTTGCACTACTGCAATTGTTGCCGTTGATTTTTTCACAAATTTGATAAGTCAAAGTATGGCTTCCGCTCGCTGTACCGGGAGCCACGTCAATAGTTCCATCAGCATTTAAGGTAATTCCTGATGGGAAATTTTCACCTTTTAAAATAACATTCGCAGGATTAACTGGAACACCATTTAAATTATCATTGTCTAAAACATTAATAATCTTTAATGAACCGTTTATTCCGTCTGCTCTTGCAATATCATCATCATTTCTGGCTTCTATTCCGAATTGAGGTTTTGCATTACAACCCGATGTTGCTGATGGATAATTTACTGTTACTGATTGCGTAGGATTTAAGGTGAACTGCATCGTTACCCCTGGTCTTGTCAACTCAAATCCGTCAGTACCTTCTAACCATTGCCCGTTTACTAAAATCCATCCTGGCCAGTCAATCGGATTATTGTTCGTGTCCACTACAGCACCAGGCCACAATACATTACCGCTTAAGGGCATATTAGTTTGTGTGGCTACAATATTATTAGCGCTGTCTATCCAGTTTATTGTCAGCAATTCTGTTGGTGTAAAATTATCAGCAGTTACATTATATGAAACATACGGAGCATTTTTTGCACAATAACTCTCTGCGTTTATAGTCATTGTTGGAGCTGTAACTTTAACTACTACCAAAGCTGATTTACAATTTCCTGAATTCGCTTTTTCACAGACTTCATAAGTTAAAGTGTAAGTTCCTGCAGGAGTATTTGGAGCTAATTCAACTATGCCATCTGATCTTAGCGTTAATTTATTATCTGGATCTGGAGTTAATACATTTATATTAACATTAGTAATCAATAATGGACTATTATCTAAAGTATCATTGTTTAAAACATTTACTACCTGGACAACCTTATTGATACCTACAACTGGACCGATTTCATCTTTTGTTACAACAAGATTTCTTTTTATAACTGGAATTTTTACAGTTGCTGGTGTCGCATCTACAGCTCCATTATTATCCGTTACTGTAAAACTGAACGAATCATCTCCTGAAAATACTCCGCTTGGATCATAAGTCAACAACAATGCTTCTGCAGGTGTTACTATTTGATTAGCTGTTAATGGAACTCCGTTTAATGCTAACACTCCATTAGATGGTAATGTCAATACAATATAATTTACTATCGTTCCATCTGTATCTGTTGCTGTTAAAGCATTAATTGCTGTTGCACCCGCACTTGAAGGAATCCCATTATTAGTATGATCATTTGCTATTGGCAGATTATTTCCAACAGGAATTGTAATTATAGCTGGTGCAGAATTTGCTCCAGAATTATCCGTTGCAGTAAAAGTAAACGCATCATTTCCTGTAAATAATCCGCTTGGATCATAAGTAAGGCGTGCACTTTCTGATGTTGTTAATACTTGCCCAACTAGTATTGATGTTCCGTTTAAAGCCAGAATTCCGTTTGATGGAAGCGTTACAATAGTATAGCTAGTGATTGTTCCATCAACATCTGTTGCAGAAAGCGGGTTAATTGATGTCGCATTAGCAATTGATGGAATACTTCTATTTGTATCGTTGTTGGCAACCGGCGCATCATTTACCGGGGTAATGGTGATGCTGGCTGTTGTGGTATTGCCGTCTGCTGTTCCGTCATTTACTTTATAGGTAAAACTGTCTGCTGTCGTTTCGCTTCCATTATGTGTGTAGGTAAAAGTTCCGTTAGCATTTAAAGTCAACGTTCCATTGGCTGGTCCTGAAACTAAAATCGCTGTCAGCGTATCTCCTTCGGCATCAGTATCGTTTACCAGTACACCTGTGGCTGCTGGAACAGTAAGCGTGCCGCCTTCGGCTGCTGAGTAGCTGTCAGGGTTAGCCACTGGCGCATCATTTACCGGGCTAATGGTGATGCTGGCCGTGGTGGTATTGCCGTCTGCTGTTCCGTCGTTTACTTTATAAGTAAAACTGTCTGCTGTCGTTTCGCTTCCGTTATGCGTGTAGCTGAAAGTTCCGTTAGCGTTTAAAGTCAATGTTCCATTGGCTGGTCCTGAAACTAAAATCGCTGTCAGCGTATCTCCTTCGGCATCAGTATCGTTTACCAGTACACCTGTGGCTGCTGGAACAGTAAGCGTGCCGCCTTCGGCTGCTGAGTAGCTGTCAGGGTTAGCCACTGGCGCATCATTTACCGGGCTAATGGTGATGCTTGCTGTTGTGGTATTGCCGTCTGCTGTTCCGTCGTTTACTTTATAGGTAAAACTGTCTGCTGTCGTTTCGCTTCCGTTATGCGTGTAGCTGAAAGTTCCGTTGGCGTTTAAAGTCAATGTTCCGTTTGCTGGTCCTGAAACTAAAATCGCTGTCAGCGTATCTCCTTCGGCATCGGTATCGTTTACCAGTACGCCTGTTAAAGCTGGAACAGTAAGTGTGCCGCCTTCGGCTACTGAGTAGCTGTCAGGGTTAGCCACTGGCGCATCATTTACCGGGCTAATGGTGATGCTTGCTGTTGTGGTATTGCCGTCTGCTGTTCCGTCGTTTACTTTATAGGTAAAACTGTCTGCTGTCGTTTCGCTTCCGTTATGTGTGTAGCTGAAAGTTCCGTTGGCGTTTAAAGTCAACGTTCCATTGGCTGGTCCTGAAACTAAAATCGCTGTCAAGGTATTTCCTTCGGCATCGGTATCGTTTACCAGTACGCCTGTCAAAGCAGGAACAGTAAGCGTGCCGCCTTCGGCTACTGAGTAGCTGTCAGGGTTAGCCACCGGCGCATCATTTACCGGGGTAATGGTGATGCTTGCTGTGGTGGTATTGCCGTCTGCTGTTCCGTCGTTTACTTTATAGGTAAAACTGTCTGCTGTCGTTTCGCTTCCGTTATGTACGTAGGTGAAAGTTCCGTTAGCGTTTAAAGTCAACGTTCCATTGGCTGGAGCAGAAACTAAAATCGCTGTCAGCGTATCTCCTTCGGCATCGGTATCGTTTACCAGTACGCCTGTGGCTGCCGGAACAGTAAGTGTGCCGCCTTCGGCTACTGAGTAGCTGTCAGGGTTAGCCGCCGGCGCATCATTTACTGGGGTAATGGTGATGCTGGCCGTGGTGGTATTGCCGTCTGCTGTTCCGTCGTTTACTTTATAGGTAAAACTGTCTGCTGTCGTTTCGCTTGCGTTATGAACATACGTAAAAGTTCCGTTGGCGTTTAAAGTCAATGTTCCATTGGCTGGTCCTGAAACTAAAATCGCTGTCAAGGTATTTCCTTCGGCATCGGTATCGTTTACCAGTACGCCTGTCAAAGCAGGAACAGTAAGCGTGCCGCCTTCGGCTACTGAGTAGCTGTCAGGGTTAGCCACCGGCGCATCATTTACCGGGGTAATGGTGATGCTTGCCGTGGTGGTATTGCCGTCTGATGTTCCGTCGTTTACTTTATAGGTAAAACTGTCTGCTGTCGTTTCGCTTCCGTTATGTGTGTAGCTGAAAGTTCCGTTGGCGTTTAAAGTCAATGTTCCATTGGCTGGTCCTGAAACTAAAATCGCTGTCAGCGTATCTCCTTCGGCATCGGTATCGTTTACCAGTACGCCTGTTAAAGCTGGAACAGTAAGTGTGCCGCCTTCGGCTACTGAGTAGCTGTCAGGGTTAGCCACTGGCGCATCATTTACCGGGCTAATGGTGATGCTTGCTGTTGTGGTATTGCCGTCTGCTGTTCCGTCGTTTACTTTATAGGTAAAACTGTCTGCTGTCGTTTCGCTTCCGTTATGTGTGTAGCTGAAAGTTCCGTTGGCGTTTAAAGTCAACGTTCCATTGGCTGGAGCAGAAACTAAAATCGCTGTCAGCGTATCTCCTTCGGCATCGGTATCGTTTACCAGTACGCTTGTGGCTGCCGGAACAGTAAGTGTGCCGCCTTCGGCTACTGAGTAGCTGTCAGGGTTAGCCACTGGCGCATCATTTACCGGGCTAATGGTGATGCTTGCTGTTGTGGTATTGCCGTCTGCTGTTCCGTCGTTTACTTTATAGGTAAAACTGTCTGCTGTCGTTTCGCTTCCGTTATGTGTGTAGCTGAAAGTTCCGTTGGCGTTTAAAGTCAACGTTCCATTGGCTGGAGCAGAAACTAAAATCGCTGTCAGCGTATCTCCTTCGGCATCGGTATCGTTTACCAGTACGCTTGTGGCTGCCGGAACAGTAAGTGTGCCGCCTTCGGCTACTGAGTAGCTGTCAGGGTTAGCCACCGGCGCATCATTTACCGGGCTAATGGTGATGCTTGCTGTTGTGGTATTGCCGTCTGCTGTTCCGTCGTTTACTTTATAGGTAAAACTGTCTGCTGTCGTTTCGCTTGCGTTATGAACATACGTAAAAGTTCCGTTGGCGTTTAAAGTCAATGTTCCATTGGCTGGTCCTGAAACTAAAATCGCTGTCAAGGTATTTCCTTCGGCATCGGTATCGTTTACCAGTACGCCTGTCAAAGCAGGAACAGTAAGCGTGCCGCCTTCGGCTACTGAGTAGCTGTCAGGGTTAGCCACCGGCGCATCATTTACCGGGGTAATGGTGATGCTTGCCGTGGTGGTATTGCCGTCTGCTGTTCCGTCGTTTACTTTATAGGTAAAACTGTCTGCTGTCGTTTCGCTTCCGTTATGTGTGTAGCTGAAAGTTCCGTTGGCGTTTAAAGTCAATGTTCCATTGGCTGGAGCAGAAACTAAAATCGCTGTCAGCGTATCTCCTTCGGCATCGGTATCGTTTACCAGTACGCCTGTTAAAGCTGGAACAGTAAGTGTGCCGCCTTCGGCTGCTGAGTAGCTGTCAGGGTTAGCCACTGGCGCATCATTTACCGGGCTAATGGTGATGCTTGCTGTTGTGGTATTGCCGTCTGCTGTTCCGTCGTTTACTTTATAGGTAAAACTGTCTGCTGTCGTTTCGCTTCCGTTATGCGTGTAGGTAAAAGTTCCGTTGGCGTTTAAAGTCAATGTTCCGTTCGCTGGTCCTGAAACTAAAATCGCTGTCAGCGTATTTCCTTCAGCATCGGTATCGTTTACCAGTACGCTTGTGGCTGCTGGAACAGTAAGTGTGCCGCCTTCGGCTGCTGAGTAGCTGTCAGGGTTAGCCACTGGCGCATCATTTACTGGGGTAATAATGATGCTTGCCGTGGTGGTATTGCCGTCTGCTGTTCCGTCGTTTACTTTATAGGTAAAACTGTCTGCTGTCGTTTCGCTTCCGTTATGTACGTAGCTGAAAGTTCCATTGGCGTTTAAAGTCAATGTTCCGTTTGCTGGTCCTGAAACTAAAATCGCTGTCAGCGTATCTCCTTCGGCATCGGTATCGTTTACCAGTACGCCTGTTAAAGCTGGAACAGTAAGCGTGCCGCCTTCGGCTACTGAGTAGCTGTCAGGGTTAGCCACCGGCGCATCATTTACTGGGGTAATGGTGATGCTGGCCGTGGTGGTATTGCCGTCTGATGTTCCGTCATTTACTTTATAAGTAAAACTGTCTGCTGTCGTTTCGCTTCCGTTATGTGTGTAGGTAAAAGTTCCGTTGGCGTTTAAAGTCAATGTTCCGTTCGCTGGTCCTGAAACTAAAATCGCTGTCAGCGTATTTCCTTCAGCATCGGTATCGTTTACCAGTACGCTTGTGGCTGCTGGAACAGTAAGTGTGCCGCCTTCGGCTGCTGAGTAGCTGTCAGGGTTAGCCACTGGCGCATCATTTACTGGGGTAATAATGATGCTTGCCGTGGTGGTATTGCCGTCTGCTGTTCCGTCGTTTACTTTATAGGTAAAACTGTCTGCTGTCGTTTCGCTTCCGTTATGTACGTAGCTGAAAGTTCCATTGGCGTTTAAAGTCAATGTTCCGTTTGCTGGTCCTGAAACTAAAATCGCTGTCAGCGTATCTCCTTCGGCATCGGTATCGTTTACCAGTACGCCTGTTAAAGCTGGAACAGTAAGCGTGCCGCCTTCGGCTGCTGAGTAGCTGTCAGGGTTAGCCACCGGCGCATCATTTACTGGGGTAATGGTGATGCTGGCTGTTGTGGTATTGCCGTCTGCTGTTCCGTCGTTTACTTTATAGGTAAAACTGTCTGCTGTCGTTTCGCTTCCGTTATGTACGTAGGTGAAAGTTCCGTTAGCGTTTAAAGTCAACGTTCCATTGGCTGGTCCTGAAACTAAAATCGCTGTCAGGGTATCTCCTTCGGCATCGGTATCGTTTACCAGTACGCTTGTGGCTGCAGGAACAGTAAGCGTGCCGCCTTCGGCTGCTGAGTAGCTGTCAGGGTTAGCCGCCGGCGCATCATTTACCGGGCTAATGGTGATGCTGGCTGTTGTGGTATTGCCATCTGCTGTTCCGTCGTTTACTTTATAGGTAAAACTGTCTGCTGTCGTTTCGCTTCCGTTATGTGTGTAGCTGAAAGTTCCATTGGCGTTTAAAGTCAATGTTCCATTGGCTGGTCCTGAAACTAAAATCGCTGTCAAGGTATTTCCTTCGGCATCGGTATCGTTTACCAGTACGCCTGTCAAAGCAGGAACAGTAAGCGTGCCGCCTTCGGCTACTGAGTAGCTGTCAGGGTTAGCCACCGGCGCATCATTTACTGGGGTAATGGTGATGCTGGCCGTGGTGGTATTGCCGTCTGCTGTTCCGTCATTTACTTTATAAGTAAAACTGTCTGCTGTCGTTTCGCTTCCGTTATGTGTGTAGCTGAAAGTTCCGTTAGCGTTTAAAGTCAACGTTCCATTGGCTGGAGCAGAAACTAAAATCGCTGTCAGCGTATCTCCTTCGGCATCGGTATCGTTTACCAGTACGCTTGTGGCTGCCGGAACAGTAAGTGTGCCGCCTTCGGCTGCTGAGTAGCTGTCAGGGTTAGCCACCGGCGCATCATTTACCGGGGTAATGGTGATGCTTGCTGTTGTGGTATTGCCGTCTGCTGTTCCGTCGTTTACTTTATAGGTAAAACTGTCTGCTGTCGTTTCGCTTCCGTTATGCGTGTAGCTGAAAGTTCCGTTAGCGTTTAAAGTCAATGTTCCATTGGCTGGTCCTGAAACTAAAATCGCTGTCAGCGTATCTCCTTCGGCATCGGTATCGTTTACCAGTACGCTTGTGGCTGCTGGAACAGTAAGTGTGCCGCCTTCGGCTGCTGAGTAGCTGTCAGGGTTAGCAGCCGGCGCATCATTTACCGGGCTAATGGTGATGCTTGCTGTTGTGGTATTGCCGTCTGCTGTTCCGTCGTTTACTTTATAGGTAAAACTGTCTGCTGTCGTTTCGCTTCCGTTATGCGTGTAGCTGAAAGTTCCATTGGCGTTTAAAGTCAATGTTCCGTTTGCTGGTCCTGAAACTAAAATCGCTGTCAAGGTATCTCCTTCGGCATCGGTATCGTTTACCAGTACGCTTGTGGCTGCAGGAACAGTAAGCGTGCCGCCTTCGGCTACTGAGTAGCTGTCAGGGTTAGCCGCCGGCCCATCATTTACCGGGGTAATGGTGATGCTGGCCGTGGTGGTATTGCCGTCTGCTGTTCCGTCATTTACTTTATAGGTAAAACTGTCTGCTGTCGTTTCGCTTCCGTTATGCGTGTAGCTGAAAGTTCCGTTGGCGTTTAAAGTCAACGTTCCATTGGCTGGAGCAGAAACTAAAATCGCTGTCAGCGTATCTCCTTCGGCATCAGTATCGTTTACCAGTACACCTGTGGCTGCTGGAACAGTAAGCGTGCCGCCTTCGGCTGCTGAGTAGCTGTCAGGGTTAGCAGCCGGCGCATCATTTACCGGGGTAATGGTGATGCTTGCTGTTGTGGTATTGCCGTCTGCTGTTCCGTCGTTTACTTTATAGGTAAAACTGTCTGCTGTCGTTTCGCTTGCGTTATGAACATACGTAAAAGTTCCGTTGGCGTTTAAAGTCAATGTTCCATTGGCTGGTCCTGAAACTAAAATCGCTGTCAGCGTATCTCCTTCGGCATCAGTATCGTTTACCAGTACGCTTGTGGCTGCTGGAACAGTAAGCGTGCCGCCTTCGGCTACTGAGTAGCTGTCAGGGTTAGCCACTGGCGCATCATTTACCGGGCTAATGGTGATGCTTGCCGTGGTGGTATTGCCATCTGCTGTTCCGTCGTTTACTTTATAGGTAAAACTGTCTGCTGTCGTTTCGCTTCCGTTATGTGTGTAGCTGAAAGTTCCATTGGCGTTTAAAGTCAATGTTCCATTGGCTGGTCCTGAAACTAAAATCGCTGTCAGCGTATTTCCTTCAGCATCGGTATCGTTTACCAGTACGCCTGTCAAAGCAGGAACAGTAAGCGTGCCGCCTTCGGCTACTGAGTAGCTGTCAGGGTTAGCCACCGGCGCATCATTTACCGGGGTAATGGTGATGCTTGCCGTGGTGGTATTGCCGTCTGATGTTCCGTCGTTTACTTTATAGGTAAAACTGTCTGCTGTCGTTTCGCTTCCGTTATGTGTGTAGGTGAAAGTTCCGTTGGCGTTTAAAGTCAATGTTCCATTGGCTGGAGCAGAAACTAAAATCGCTGTCAGCGTATCTCCTTCGGCATCGGTATCGTTTACCAGTACGCCTGTTAAAGCTGGAACAGTAAGTGTGCCGCCTTCGGCTGCTGAGTAGCTGTCAGGGTTAGCCACTGGCGCATCATTTACCGGGCTAATGGTGATGCTTGCTGTGGTGGTATTGCCGTCTGCTGTTCCGTCGTTTACTTTATAGGTAAAACTGTCTGCTGTCGTTTCGCTTCCGTTATGCGTGTAGCTGAAAGTTCCATTGGCGTTTAAAGTCAATGTTCCATTGGCTGGTCCTGAAACTAAAATCGCTGTCAGCGTATTTCCTTCAGCATCGGTATCGTTTACCAGTACGCTTGTGGCTGCTGGAACAGTAAGTGTGCCGCCTTCGGCTGCTGAGTAGCTGTCAGGGTTAGCCACCGGCGCATCATTTACCGGGCTAATGGTGATGCTTGCCGTGGTGGTATTGCCGTCTGCTGTTCCGTCGTTTACTTTATAGGTAAAACTGTCTGCTGTCGTTTCGCTTCCGTTATGTGTGTAGCTGAAAGTTCCGTTAGCGTTTAAAGTCAACGTTCCGTTTGTTGGAGCAGAAACTAAAATCGCTGTCAAGGTATCTCCTTCGGCATCGGTATCGTTTACCAGTACGCTTGTGGCTGCAGGAACAGTAAGCGTGCCGCCTTCGGCTACTGAGTAGCTGTCAGGGTTAGCCACCGGCGCATCATTTACTGGGGTAATGGTGATGCTGGCTGTTGTGGTATTGCCGTCTGCTGTTCCGTCGTTTACTTTATAGGTAAAACTGTCTGCTGTCGTTTCGCTTCCGTTATGTACGTAGGTGAAAGTTCCGTTGGCGTTTAAAGTCAATGTTCCGTTCGCTGGTCCTGAAACTAAAATCGCTGTCAGCGTATTTCCTTCAGCATCGGTATCGTTTACCAGTACGCTTGTGGCTGCTGGAACAGTAAGTGTGCCGCCTTCGGCTGCTGAGTAGCTGTCAGGGTTAGCCACTGGCGCATCATTTACTGGGGTAATAATGATGCTTGCCGTGGTGGTATTGCCGTCTGCTGTTCCGTCGTTTACTTTATAGGTAAAACTGTCTGCTGTCGTTTCGCTTCCGTTATGTACGTAGCTGAAAGTTCCATTGGCGTTTAAAGTCAATGTTCCGTTTGCTGGTCCTGAAACTAAAATCGCTGTCAGCGTATCTCCTTCGGCATCGGTATCGTTTACCAGTACGCCTGTTAAAGCTGGAACAGTAAGCGTGCCGCCTTCGGCTACTGAGTAGCTGTCAGGGTTAGCCACCGGCGCATCATTTACTGGGGTAATGGTGATGCTGGCTGTTGTGGTATTGCCGTCTGCTGTTCCGTCGTTTACTTTATAGGTAAAACTGTCTGCTGTCGTTTCGCTTCCGTTATGTACGTAGGTGAAAGTTCCGTTAGCGTTTAAAGTCAACGTTCCATTGGCTGGTCCTGAAACTAAAATCGCTGTCAGGGTATCTCCTTCGGCATCGGTATCGTTTACCAGTACGCTTGTGGCTGCAGGAACAGTAAGCGTGCCGCCTTCGGCTGCTGAGTAGCTGTCAGGGTTAGCCGCCGGCGCATCATTTACCGGGCTAATGGTGATGCTGGCTGTTGTGGTATTGCCATCTGCTGTTCCGTCGTTTACTTTATAGGTAAAACTGTCTGCTGTCGTTTCGCTTCCGTTATGTGTGTAGCTGAAAGTTCCATTGGCGTTTAAAGTCAATGTTCCATTGGCTGGTCCTGAAACTAAAATCGCTGTCAAGGTATTTCCTTCGGCATCGGTATCGTTTACCAGTACGCCTGTCAAAGCAGGAACAGTAAGCGTGCCGCCTTCGGCTACTGAGTAGCTGTCAGGGTTAGCCACCGGCGCATCATTTACTGGGGTAATGGTGATGCTGGCCGTGGTGGTATTGCCGTCTGCTGTTCCGTCGTTTACTTTATAGGTAAAACTGTCTGCTGTCGTTTCGCTTCCGTTATGTACGTAGGTGAAAGTTCCGTTAGCGTTTAAAGTCAACGTTCCATTGGCTGGAGCAGAAACTAAAATCGCTGTCAGCGTATCTCCTTCGGCATCGGTATCGTTTACCAGTACGCTTGTGGCTGCCGGAACAGTAAGCGTGCCGCCTTCGGCTGCTGAGTAGCTGTCAGGGTTAGCAGCCGGCGCATCATTTACCGGGGTAATGGTGATGCTGGCCGTGGTGGTATTGCCGTCTGCTGTTCCGTCGTTTACTTTATAGGTAAAACTGTCTGCTGTCGTTTCGCTTCCGTTATGCGTGTAGCTGAAAGTTCCGTTAGCGTTTAAAGTCAATGTTCCATTGGCTGGTCCTGAAACTAAAATCGCTGTCAGCGTATCTCCTTCGGCATCGGTATCGTTTACCAGTACGCTTGTGGCTGCTGGAACAGTAAGCGTGCCGCCTTCGGCTGCTGAGTAGCTGTCAGGGTTAGCAGCCGGCGCATCATTTACCGGGCTAATGGTGATGCTTGCTGTTGTGGTATTGCCGTCTGCTGTTCCGTCGTTTACTTTATAGGTAAAACTGTCTGCTGTCGTTTCGCTTCCGTTATGCGTGTAGCTGAAAGTTCCGTTAGCATTTAAAGTCAACGTTCCATTGGCTGGTCCTGAAACTAAAATCGCTGTCAAGGTATCTCCTTCGGCATCGGTATCGTTTACCAGTACGCTTGTGGCTGCAGGAACAGTAAGCGTGCCGCCTTCGGCTGCTGAGTAGCTGTCAGGGTTAGCAGCCGGCGCATCATTTACCGGGCTAATGGTGATGCTTGCTGTTGTGGTATTGCCGTCTGCTGTTCCGTCGTTTACTTTATAGGTAAAACTGTCTGCTGTCGTTTCGCTTCCGTTATGCGTGTAGCTGAAAGTTCCATTGGCGTTTAAAGTCAATGTTCCGTTTGCTGGTCCTGAAACTAAAATCGCTGTCAGCGTATCTCCTTCGGCATCAGTATCGTTTACCAGTACACCTGTGGCTGCTGGAACAGTAAGCGTGCCGCCTTCGGCTGCTGAGTAGCTGTCAGGGTTAGCAGCCGGCGCATCATTTACCGGGGTAATGGTGATGCTTGCTGTTGTGGTATTGCCGTCTGCTGTTCCGTCGTTTACTTTATAGGTAAAACTGTCTGCTGTCGTTTCGCTTGCGTTATGAACATACGTAAAAGTTCCGTTGGCGTTTAAAGTCAATGTTCCATTGGCTGGTCCTGAAACTAAAATCGCTGTCAGCGTATCTCCTTCGGCATCAGTATCGTTTACCAGTACGCTTGTGGCTGCTGGAACAGTAAGCGTGCCGCCTTCGGCTGCTGAGTAGCTGTCAGGGTTAGCCACTGGCGCATCATTTACCGGGCTAATGGTGATGCTTGCCGTGGTGGTATTGCCATCTGCTGTTCCGTCGTTTACTTTATAGGTAAAACTGTCTGCTGTCGTTTCGCTTCCGTTATGTGTGTAGCTGAAAGTTCCATTGGCGTTTAAAGTCAATGTTCCATTGGCTGGTCCTGAAACTAAAATCGCTGTCAGCGTATTTCCTTCAGCATCGGTATCGTTTACCAGTACGCCTGTTAAAGCTGGAACAGTAAGCGTGCCGCCTTCGGCTACTGAGTAGCTGTCAGGGTTAGCCACCGGCGCATCATTTACCGGGCTAATGGTGATGCTTGCCGTGGTGGTATTGCCGTCTGATGTTCCGTCGTTTACTTTATAGGTAAAACTGTCTGCTGTCGTTTCGCTTCCGTTATGTGTGTAGGTGAAAGTTCCGTTAGCGTTTAAAGTCAACGTTCCATTGGCTGGAGCAGAAACTAAAATCGCTGTCAGCGTATCTCCTTCGGCATCGGTATCGTTTACCAGTACGCCTGTTAAAGCTGGAACAGTAAGTGTGCCGCCTTCGGCTGCTGAGTAGCTGTCAGGGTTAGCCACTGGCGCATCATTTACTGGGGTAATAATGATGCTGGCTGTGGTGGTATTGCCGTCTGCTGTTCCGTCGTTTACTTTATAGGTAAAACTGTCTGCTGTCGTTTCGCTTCCGTTATGCGTGTAGCTGAAAGTTCCATTGGCGTTTAAAGTCAATGTTCCATTGGCTGGTCCTGAAACTAAAATCGCTGTCAGCGTATTTCCTTCAGCATCGGTATCGTTTACCAGTACGCTTGTGGCTGCTGGAACAGTAAGTGTGCCGCCTTCGGCTGCTGAGTAGCTGTCAGGGTTAGCCACCGGCGCATCATTTACCGGGCTAATGGTGATGCTTGCCGTGGTGGTATTGCCGTCTGCTGTTCCGTCGTTTACTTTATAGGTAAAACTGTCTGCTGTCGTTTCGCTTCCGTTATGTGTGTAGCTGAAAGTTCCGTTAGCGTTTAAAGTCAACGTTCCGTTTGTTGGAGCAGAAACTAAAATCGCTGTCAAGGTATCTCCTTCGGCATCGGTATCGTTTACCAGTACGCTTGTGGCTGCAGGAACAGTAAGCGTGCCGCCTTCGGCTGCTGAGTAGCTGTCAGGGTTAGCCACTGGCGCATCATTTACTGGGGTAATGGTGATGCTGGCCGTGGTGGTATTGCCGTCTGATGTTCCGTCATTTACTTTATAAGTAAAACTGTCTGCTGTCGTTTCGCTTCCGTTATGTGTGTAGGTAAAAGTTCCGTTGGCGTTTAAAGTCAATGTTCCGTTCGCTGGTCCTGAAACTAAAATCGCTGTCAGCGTATTTCCTTCAGCATCGGTATCGTTTACCAGTACGCTTGTGGCTGCTGGAACAGTAAGTGTGCCGCCTTCGGCTGCTGAGTAGCTGTCAGGGTTAGCCACTGGCGCATCATTTACTGGGGTAATAATGATGCTTGCCGTGGTGGTATTGCCGTCTGCTGTTCCGTCGTTTACTTTATAGGTAAAACTGTCTGCTGTCGTTTCGCTTCCGTTATGTACGTAGCTGAAAGTTCCATTGGCGTTTAAAGTCAATGTTCCGTTTGCTGGTCCTGAAACTAAAATCGCTGTCAGCGTATCTCCTTCGGCATCGGTATCGTTTACCAGTACGCTTGTTAAAGCTGGAACAGTAAGCGTGCCGCCTTCGGCTACTGAGTAGCTGTCAGGGTTAGCCACCGGCGCATCATTTACTGGGGTAATGGTGATGCTGGCTGTTGTGGTATTGCCGTCTGCTGTTCCGTCGTTTACTTTATAGGTAAAACTGTCTGCTGTCGTTTCGCTTCCGTTATGTACGTAGGTGAAAGTTCCGTTAGCGTTTAAAGTCAACGTTCCATTGGCTGGTCCTGAAACTAAAATCGCTGTCAGGGTATCTCCTTCGGCATCGGTATCGTTTACCAGTACGCTTGTGGCTGCAGGAACAGTAAGCGTGCCGCCTTCGGCTGCTGAGTAGCTGTCAGGGTTAGCCGCCGGCGCATCATTTACCGGGCTAATGGTGATGCTGGCTGTTGTGGTATTGCCATCTGCTGTTCCGTCGTTTACTTTATAGGTAAAACTGTCTGCTGTCGTTTCGCTTCCGTTATGTGTGTAGCTGAAAGTTCCATTGGCGTTTAAAGTCAATGTTCCATTGGCTGGTCCTGAAACTAAAATCGCTGTCAAGGTATTTCCTTCGGCATCGGTATCGTTTACCAGTACGCCTGTCAAAGCAGGAACAGTAAGCGTGCCGCCTTCGGCTACTGAGTAGCTGTCAGGGTTAGCCACCGGCGCATCATTTACTGGGGTAATGGTGATGCTGGCCGTGGTGGTATTGCCGTCTGCTGTTCCGTCATTTACTTTATAAGTAAAACTGTCTGCTGTCGTTTCGCTTCCGTTATGTGTGTAGCTGAAAGTTCCGTTAGCGTTTAAAGTCAATGTTCCGTTCGCTGGTCCTGAAACTAAAATCGCTGTCAGCGTATCTCCTTCGGCATCAGTATCGTTTACCAGTACGCTTGTGGCTGCTGGAACAGTAAGCGTGCCGCCTTCGGCTGCTGAGTAGCTGTCAGGGTTAGCAGCCGGCGCATCATTTACCGGGCTAATGGTGATGCTGGCCGTGGTGGTATTGCCGTCTGCTGTTCCGTCGTTTACTTTATAGGTAAAACTGTCTGCTGTCGTTTCGCTTCCGTTATGCGTGTAGCTGAAAGTTCCGTTAGCGTTTAAAGTCAATGTTCCGTTCGCTGGTCCTGAAACTAAAATCGCTGTCAGCGTATCTCCTTCGGCATCAGTATCGTTTACCAGTACACCTGTGGCTGCTGGAACAGTAAGCGTGCCGCCTTCGGCTGCTGAGTAGCTGTCAGGGTTAGCAGCCGGCGCATCATTTACCGGGCTAATGGTGATGCTTGCTGTTGTGGTATTGCCGTCTGCTGTTCCGTCGTTTACTTTATAGGTAAAACTGTCTGCTGTCGTTTCGCTTCCGTTATGCGTGTAGCTGAAAGTTCCATTGGCGTTTAAAGTCAATGTTCCGTTTGCTGGTCCTGAAACTAAAATCGCTGTCAGCGTATCTCCTTCGGCATCAGTATCGTTTACCAGTACACCTGTGGCTGCTGGAACAGTAAGCGTGCCGCCTTCGGCTGCTGAGTAGCTGTCAGGGTTAGCAGCCGGCGCATCATTTACCGGGCTAATGGTGATGCTTGCTGTTGTGGTATTGCCGTCTGCTGTTCCGTCGTTTACTTTATAGGTAAAACTGTCTGCTGTCGTTTCGCTTCCGTTATGCGTGTAGCTGAAAGTTCCATTGGCGTTTAAAGTCAATGTTCCGTTTGCTGGTCCTGAAACTAAAATCGCTGTCAGCGTATCTCCTTCGGCATCGGTATCGTTTACCAGTACGCTTGTGGCTGCAGGAACAGTAAGTGTGCCGCCTTCGGCTGCTGAGTAGCTGTCAGGGTTAGCCACTGGCGCATCATTTACCGGGCTAATGGTGATGCTGGCCGTGGTGGTATTGCCGTCTGCTGTTCCGTCGTTTACTTTATAGGTAAAACTGTCTGCTGTCGTTTCGCTTCCGTTATGCGTGTAGCTGAAAGTTCCGTTAGCGTTTAAAGTCAATGTTCCGTTCGCTGGTCCTGAAACTAAAATCGCTGTCAGCGTATCTCCTTCGGCATCGGTATCGTTTACCAGTACGCTTGTGGCTGCAGGAACAGTAAGTGTGCCGCCTTCGGCTGCTGAGTAGCTGTCAGGGTTAGCCACTGGCGCATCATTTACCGGGCTAATGGTGATGCTGGCCGTGGTGGTATTGCCGTCTGCTGTTCCGTCGTTTACTTTATAGGTAAAACTGTCTGCTGTCGTTTCGCTTCCGTTATGTGTGTAGCTGAAAGTTCCATTGGCGTTTAAAGTCAATGTTCCGTTTGCTGGTCCTGAAACTAAAATCGCTGTCAGCGTATCTCCTTCGGCATCGGTATCGTTTACCAGTACACCTGTGGCTGCTGGAACAGTAAGCGTGCCGCCTTCGGCTGCTGAGTAGCTGTCAGGGTTAGCAGCCGGCGCATCATTTACCGGGCTAATGGTGATGCTTGCTGTTGTGGTATTGCCGTCTGCTGTTCCGTCGTTTACTTTATAGGTAAAACTGTCTGCTGTCGTTTCGCTTCCGTTATGCGTGTAGGTAAAAGTTCCGTTGGCGTTTAAAGTCAATGTTCCGTTCGCTGGTCCTGAAACTAAAATCGCTGTCAGCGTATTTCCTTCAGCATCGGTATCGTTTACCAGTACGCTTGTGGCTGCCGGAACAGTAAGTGTGCCGCCTTCGGCTGCTGAGTAGCTGTCAGGGTTAGCCACCGGCGCATCATTTACTGGGGTAATGGTGATGCTGGCCGTGGTGGTATTGCCGTCTGCTGTTCCGTCGTTTACTTTATAGGTAAAACTGTCTGCTGTCGTTTCGCTTCCGTTATGCGTGTAGCTGAAAGTTCCGTTAGCGTTTAAAGTCAATGTTCCATTGGCTGGTCCTGAAACTAAAATCGCTGTCAGCGTATTTCCTTCAGCATCGGTATCGTTTACCAGTACGCCTGTTAAAGCTGGAACAGTAAGCGTGCCGCCTTCGGCTGCTGAGTAGCTGTCAGGGTTAGCCACCGGCGCATCATTTACCGGGGTAATGGTGATGCTGGCCGTGGTGGTATTGCCGTCTGCTGTTCCGTCGTTTACTTTATAGGTAAAACTGTCTGCTGTCGTTTCGCTTCCGTTATGTACGTAGGTGAAAGTTCCGTTAGCGTTTAAAGTCAACGTTCCGTTCGCTGGTCCTGAAACTAAAATCGCTGTCAAGGTATTTCCTTCGGCATCGGTATCGTTTACCAGTACGCCTGTCAAAGCAGGAACAGTAAGTGTGCCGCCTTCGGCTACTGAGTAGCTGTCAGGGTTAGCCACTGGCGCATCATTTACCGGGCTAATGGTGATGCTTGCCGTGGTGGTATTGCCGTCTGCTGTTCCGTCGTTTACTTTATAGGTAAAACTGTCTGCTGTCGTTTCGCTTCCGTTATGTGTGTAGCTGAAAGTTCCATTGGCGTTTAAAGTCAATGTTCCATTGGCTGGTCCTGAAACTAAAATCGCTGTCAGCGTATCTCCTTCGGCATCGGTATCGTTTACCAGTACGCCTGTTAAAGCTGGAACAGTAAGTGTGCCGCCTTCGGCTGCTGAGTAGCTGTCAGGGTTAGCCACCGGCGCATCATTTACCGGGGTAATGGTGATGCTTGCCGTGGTGGTATTGCCGTCTGCTGTTCCGTCGTTTACTTTATAGGTAAAACTGTCTGCTGTCGTTTCGCTTCCGTTATGTGTGTAGCTGAAAGTTCCGTTAGCGTTTAAAGTCAACGTTCCGTTTGTTGGAGCAGAAACTAAAATCGCTGTCAAGGTATCTCCTTCGGCATCGGTATCGTTTACCAGTACGCTTGTGGCTGCAGGAACAGTAAGCGTGCCGCCTTCGGCTGCTGAGTAGCTGTCAGGGTTAGCCACTGGCGCATCATTTACCGGGCTAATGGTGATGCTGGCCGTGGTGGTATTGCCGTCTGCTGTTCCGTCATTTACTTTATAAGTAAAACTGTCTGCTGTCGTTTCGCTTCCGTTATGCGTGTAGCTGAAAGTTCCGTTAGCGTTTAAAGTCAATGTTCCGTTCGCTGGTCCTGAAACTAAAATCGCTGTCAGCGTATCTCCTTCGGCATCGGTATCGTTTACCAGTACGCTTGTGGCTGCAGGAACAGTAAGTGTGCCGCCTTCGGCTGCTGAGTAGCTGTCAGGGTTAGCCACTGGCGCATCATTTACTGGGGTAATAATGATGCTGGCCGTGGTGGTATTGCCGTCTGCTGTTCCGTCGTTTACTTTATAGGTAAAACTGTCTGCTGTCGTTTCGCTTCCGTTATGTGTGTAGCTGAAAGTTCCATTGGCGTTTAAAGTCAATGTTCCGTTTGCTGGTCCTGAAACTAAAATCGCTGTCAGCGTATCTCCTTCGGCATCGGTATCGTTTACCAGTACACCTGTGGCTGCTGGAACAGTAAGCGTGCCGCCTTCGGCTGCTGAGTAGCTGTCAGGGTTAGCAGCCGGCGCATCATTTACCGGGCTAATGGTGATGCTTGCTGTTGTGGTATTGCCGTCTGCTGTTCCGTCGTTTACTTTATAGGTAAAACTGTCTGCTGTCGTTTCGCTTCCGTTATGCGTGTAGGTAAAAGTTCCGTTGGCGTTTAAAGTCAATGTTCCGTTCGCTGGTCCTGAAACTAAAATCGCTGTCAGCGTATTTCCTTCAGCATCGGTATCGTTTACCAGTACGCTTGTGGCTGCAGGAACAGTAAGCGTGCCGCCTTCGGCTGCTGAGTAGCTGTCAGGGTTAGCCACCGGCGCATCATTTACCGGGGTAATGGTGATGCTGGCCGTGGTGGTATTGCCGTCTGCTGTTCCGTCATTTACTTTATAAGTAAAACTGTCTGCTGTCGTTTCGCTTCCGTTATGTGTGTAGCTGAAAGTTCCGTTAGCGTTTAAAGTCAATGTTCCGTTCGCTGGTCCTGAAACTAAAATCGCTGTCAGGGTATTTCCTTCGGCATCGGTATCGTTTACCAGTACGCCTGTCAAAGCAGGAACAGTAAGTGTGCCGCCTTCGGCTGCTGAGTAGCTGTCAGGGTTAGCCACTGGCGCATCATTTACCGGGCTAATGGTGATGCTTGCCGTGGTGGTATTGCCGTCTGCTGTTCCGTCATTTACTTTATAGGTAAAACTGTCTGCTGTCGTTTCGCTTCCGTTATGTGTGTAGCTGAAAGTTCCGTTAGCGTTTAAAGTCAATGTTCCGTTCGCTGGTCCTGAAACTAAAATCGCTGTCAGCGTATCTCCTTCGGCATCGGTATCGTTTACCAGTACGCCTGTTAAAGCTGGAACAGTAAGTGTGCCGCCTTCGGCTGCTGAGTAGCTGTCAGGGTTAGCCACCGGCGCATCATTTACCGGGGTAATGGTGATGCTTGCTGTTGTGGTATTGCCGTCTGCTGTTCCGTCGTTTACTTTATAGGTAAAACTGTCTGCTGTCGTTTCGCTTGCGTTATGCGTGTAGGTGAAAGTTCCGTTAGCGTTTAAAGTCAATGTTCCGTTTGCTGGTCCTGAAACTAAAATCGCTGTCAAGGTATCTCCTTCGGCATCGGTATCGTTTACCAGTACGCTTGTTAAAGCTGGAACAGTAAGCGTGCCGCCTTCGGCTACTGAGTAGCTGTCAGGGTTAGCCACTGGCGCATCATTTACCGGGCTAATGGTGATGCTTGCCGTGGTGGTATTGCCGTCTGCTGTTCCGTCGTTTACTTTATAGGTAAAACTGTCTGCTGTCGTTTCGCTTCCGTTATGTGTGTAGCTGAAAGTTCCGTTAGCGTTTAAAGTCAATGTTCCGTTTGCTGGTCCTGAAACTAAAATCGCTGTCAAGGTATCTCCTTCGGCATCGGTATCGTTTACCAGTACGCTTGTTAAAGCTGGAACAGTAAGCGTGCCGCCTTCGGCTACTGAGTAGCTGTCAGGGTTAGCCACCGGCGCATCATTTACCGGGGTAATGGTGATGCTGGCCGTGGTGGTATTGCCGTCTGCTGTTCCGTCATTTACTTTATAAGTAAAACTGTCTGCTGTCGTTTCGCTTCCGTTATGTGTGTAGCTGAAAGTTCCGTTGGCGTTTAAAGTCAATGTTCCGTTCGCTGGTCCTGAAACTAAAATCGCTGTCAGGGTATCTCCTTCGGCATCGGTATCGTTTACCAGTACGCCTGTTAAAGCTGGAACAGTAAGCGTGCCGCCTTCGGCTACTGAGTAGCTGTCAGGGTTAGCCACTGGCGCATCATTTACCGGGCTAATGGTGATGCTTGCCGTGGTGGTATTGCCGTCTGCTGTTCCGTCGTTTACTTTATAGGTAAAACTGTCTGCTGTCGTTTCGCTTCCGTTATGTACGTAGGTGAAAGTTCCGTTAGCGTTTAAAGTCAACGTTCCATTGGCTGGTCCTGAAACTAAAATCGCTGTCAGCGTATCTCCTTCGGCATCGGTATCGTTTACCAGTACGCTTGTGGCTGCCGGAACAGTAAGTGTGCCGCCTTCGGCTGCTGAGTAGCTGTCAGGGTTAGCCACCGGCGCATCATTTACTGGGGTAATGGTGATGCTGGCCGTGGTGGTATTGCCGTCTGCTGTTCCGTCGTTTACTTTATAGGTAAAACTGTCTGCTGTCGTTTCGCTTCCGTTATGTACGTAGGTGAAAGTTCCGTTAGCGTTTAAAGTCAACGTTCCATTGGCTGGTCCTGAAACTAAAATCGCTGTCAAGGTATTTCCTTCGGCATCGGTATCGTTTACCAGTACGCTTGTGGCTGCAGGAACAGTAAGTGTGCCGCCTTCGGCTGCTGAGTAGCTGTCAGGGTTAGCCACTGGCGCATCATTTACTGGGGTAATAATGATGCTGGCTGTGGTGGTATTGCCGTCTGCTGTTCCGTCGTTTACTTTATAGGTAAAACTGTCTGCTGTCGTTTCGCTTCCGTTATGTACGTAGGTGAAAGTTCCGTTAGCGTTTAAAGTCAACGTTCCATTGGCTGGTCCTGAAACTAAAATCGCTGTCAGGGTATCTCCTTCGGCATCGGTATCGTTTACCAGTACGCCTGTTAAAGCTGGAACAGTAAGCGTGCCGCCTTCGGCTGCTGAGTAGCTGTCAGGGTTAGCCACTGGCGCATCATTTACTGGGGTAATAATGATGCTTGCCGTGGTGGTATTGCCGTCTGCTGTTCCGTCGTTTACTTTATAGGTAAAACTGTCTGCTGTCGTTTCGCTTCCGTTATGTACGTAGGTGAAAGTTCCGTTAGCGTTTAAAGTCAACGTTCCATTGGCTGGAGCAGAAACTAAAATCGCTGTCAGCGTATCTCCTTCGGCATCGGTATCGTTTACCAGTACGCCTGTTAAAGCTGGAACAGTAAGTGTGCCGCCTTCGGCTGCTGAGTAGCTGTCAGGGTTAGCCACCGGCGCATCATTTACCGGGGTAATGGTGATGCTTGCCGTGGTGGTATTGCCGTCTGCTGTTCCGTCGTTTACTTTATAGGTAAAACTGTCTGCTGTCGTTTCGCTTCCGTTATGTGTGTAGCTGAAAGTTCCGTTAGCGTTTAAAGTCAACGTTCCGTTTGTTGGAGCAGAAACTAAAATCGCTGTCAAGGTATCTCCTTCGGCATCGGTATCGTTTACCAGTACGCTTGTGGCTGCAGGAACAGTAAGCGTGCCGCCTTCGGCTGCTGAGTAGCTGTCAGGGTTAGCCACCGGCGCATCATTTACCGGGGTAATGGTGATGCTTGCTGTGGTGGTATTGCCGTCTGCTGTTCCGTCATTTACTTTATAGGTAAAACTGTCTGCTGTCGTTTCGCTTCCGTTATGTACGTAGGTGAAAGTTCCGTTAGCGTTTAAAGTCAACGTTCCGTTTGTTGGAGCAGAAACTAAAATCGCTGTCAAGGTATCTCCTTCGGCATCGGTATCGTTTACCAGTACGCCTGTTAAAGCTGGAACAGTAAGTGTGCCGCCTTCGGCTGCTGAGTAGCTGTCAGGGTTAGCCACTGGCGCATCATTTACTGGGGTAATAATGATGCTGGCTGTGGTGGTATTGCCGTCTGCTGTTCCGTCGTTTACTTTATAGGTAAAACTGTCTGCTGTCGTTTCGCTTCCGTTATGTACGTAGGTGAAAGTTCCGTTAGCGTTTAAAGTCAACGTTCCATTGGCTGGAGCAGAAACTAAAATCGCTGTCAGCGTATCTCCTTCGGCATCGGTATCGTTTACCAGTACGCCTGTTAAAGCTGGAACAGTAAGCGTGCCGCCTTCGGCTGCTGAGTAGCTGTCAGGGTTAGCCGCCGGAGCATCATTTACCGGGCTAATGGTGATCAACTGGTTGGCAGTTGATGTACCTCCATAACCATCACTGATGATATAAGGAAAACTGATTGCTGTTGCTGAATTAAAATTAGCAGTAGGAGTAAAGCTAATAACACCCAAAGCTGAAATATTAACTGTTCCGTTGGAAACAGTAATAGTCTGTGCTGCACCAGTTAGAGCAGTCCCATTAATTGAAGTGATTGTCAGAGCATCCCCATCAGCATCAGTATCTAAATTTAATGGGGTCAAAGTGATCGTATTATCTTCTGCAACAGTATAACTGTCATTTACCGCATTAGGGTTTCTATTGGTAACACTTAGAACTGCAGTGTTTGAATTTGGTTGCGCACAAACATTTGAAGTACTTGTAACATCCAATCGATACCTGTAATTATGATATGAATTTGGAATATTTGTTAAAGTCAGAGCATTTGTTCCTGCATTCGAAAAAACTGGATTTGTTCCTCCATTAGTAACAGTTGTCCAAGTTGAACCGTTATTAGTACTTTGCTTCCAGGTATATACTAAATGAGTTCCTGTAACTACTGCACTAAAGGTAGCATTAGCTCCTCCATTTACGCTAATATTTGCTGGACTAGTAGTAATTGCAACAACATTTGAAACTAAATAATTCGCCTTAGAAGTTCCGTTAGTATTTACAGGAGCAGCATAAGAAGCTGCTGTTACTTTGCCATCTGCTGCATTTGTTACAGGAGGGTTTCCTGTTCCATAATATCCATTTGAATCTGGATCAGCTGTTGAAGTACCATATGCTTCTACAGAATCTGGACATCCATCATTATCTGAATCTAAATCAAGCTGATTTATTAACCCGTCTAAATCTTGGTCATATCTATCATCAATACCATCAGAATTTGTATCAACAAAACCTGCAGCATCTTTATCTGCATAATTTAATTTTCTATCTCCATCTGCATCTCCAAAAGGATCAGGCAAACTTCCTATTTCGACTGTATCTAAAATACCATCGTTGTCATCATCTAAATCACATTCTACATTAAGACCGTCATTATCCTGATTCCCTTCATAATTAGGATTCTCGACAGGAATGTACAATGAAACGCTTCCTCCAATTGCTCCATTTTGTGAACCATTTCTTTCTCCGTCCAAATGTTGTCCTCCAATACCTCCTGCTGAAATCAATGTTACGTTCGCAGGAAGACTTGCTAAGGAATAAAGCAAAGCACCGCCACCGCCACCGCCACCGGGACCATGATAAGTATTTGTATTCAAATCCTGACCGTCACCACCTTTTGTCGATACTGTCAGGTTACCTGTAAAGACAGGAGTCTTTAAAACAACTGTTCCTCCGGCACCACCACCACCACCACCATCTGGTGCGCCTGTAGGATTAACCGCTAACGGTGCAAAACCATCAGCTATAATTGAATAACCATTTCCTATAATTTCATTAGCGAAAATGATAACAATTCCCCCGCCATCTGCAGCCGAAGAAGGATTACTTGTTGTTACATATCCAGATCCTCCGGCACCACCAAGAAAAACTTTATCCTGAGCAAAAAAAGTGGTTAAACTAACACCGCCTATACCGCCGGCATTGGCTCCATTAACATCGCACCAGCGTTTTCCTCCTTCTCCTCCGGCGCCATAATTAGATCCGCCTCCGCCTCCAGAATCTCCAGAAACTCCAGAACCTCCTCCATTCGCTCGTGGTGATCGTCCTCTATTGCTACCTGTATTATCTAAAACAATCCCGTCTCCTTTTGTAAAAGATGCGGTATAGGTACTACTTTGTACATATTGGGTATTAGGGTTAATGCTACAATCATTATTAGGTCCATTTGTCAACATTTGAATTCCTTGGTATCCTTTACCTGCAACATTTATATTGGCATTAAAAGTCACTTTATCTGCCTGAATAGCTAATACTCCTCCTGTTTTATCTGCATTAATCCAGTCTTTTGCAGTCAAAGTGCCATTAATATTTACTGCTCCGGTGTATTTTGGAACCCGTACTACCTGAACCAAACCACTAATTGTATAACTTTTAATTAATGGATATACTGGTGTTATAACGTTACCAACGATACTTTTAATTTCGAAAAATTCATAATTACCGGTATTGTTGATAGCCGATATATTTCCACCTGCACTAGTATTAGTGACATCGATAGTAGCACCTTTCATCTGAATAATCAAAGCCTTATCTCCAACCGAAAGTCCGGCTGAACTACTAACTGTAATAGTATTAACACATGCTAAATCACAAGGTGCACAAACGGGCTGATTGATAGCTGTAACCGAAAAATAGCTATTTACTATCCCTGAAATATTGGTTTGAGAAAAACCATTCAGGCTAAATAATAAAAAGAAAAAAAACAGATTTAGATTCAGCCTCCTTTTTTCATTAATCAATAACATTTTCACACTAAAAATTATGTGTCCATTCCTATGTACTTTTAACCAAAAAGGCTTAAGGAAAATTACAAAGAGTAATGATACCATTTTAAGTTTTTGAAAGACTTCCCAAAAATTAAAGAGTCGAGTTTTTTTCATAAAAAATTATTCCATTTGTAGCGTGCAAAAAAACAAAATGAAATAATCTGTAATTTACCTGCTCTCTCAAACCTTGTCCAAAAACGAAGATTTTGGCAAACAAAAACATTTCTGAACAACATCATTTTTTGTTTAGCTCAGTAATTCAAGCACTTGACTTTAATAGATAGAACTGTGCTTATTTCTAAATATTCTTTTATCATTGAAATCATCAAGGCTATTAAGTTTAAAAACATAAGAAAAAAAATACTTTTTTAAAAAAAATTTCAGTTTGTTATGATTTTCAACTAGCATTTTTTTGTTAAATACATTCAAAAAAAGCACGACAAGTCTATAGGTAAATCTATACAGGCACAAAACTGAAGAAGCGTGTCTATTCAAAAATGAAGTTCGTTTATTTTATAAATTGCTATTTAAATCAAAGAAGTTTTAGGTCTATTTAGACCTGTATTTTATGAAATGTAATTATTTCAATTTCAAAAAATGCAATTTAGTTTATTCTAAAGGGTAGATTTTATTTTTAGATATTCTCCTGGAGTACAACCAACTTCATCTTTAAAAGTACTCTGAAAAGAAGAACGTGATGAAAACCCAGCTTTATTACCTATTGCATCAAGTGTTAATGAATCTAAAAGTCCATCTTCTATTAACTTTTTTGCATATTCTACCCTGAGTTCAGCACGTATTTTTGTTAATTTAACTTTCAATATACTATTAAAGCAATAATAAAGATGATGCTTGGGTACGTTCATAGATCGGGAAAGTTCTTCCATTGAAAAATTAGCATTTAGAAAAATCTCACTCTCTTTAATATAATCTAAAATGGATTGAGATAATTCAATAAATCTTGGCTCTATATCTTTGTCCTGAAGATCTTCTTGTATCACATTGTGCTCCTCATTTTGTAAAACATTTACAGTATTGCTTTTTAGAAGTACTGTTTCATCTGGTTTTATCTGTTTTTCAGATTCTAAAAAATGATTTTTATTGTTTTTTTTCTTTCTTTGAGGAATTCCATAAAGCAATTCAGGAAAAACTAACAAACTAACAGGGATAGCTAGCAGGCAAAAACTAATAATATCCATTGGCAAACTAGTTTTAAATTGGGTCAAGTCTGGATTCGGTTCTTTTAAAAAAGAATAAGACAGTAACGCAAAACATACAATTACTAATAGAATTATAAATATAAAACTAATAAGCCATACCAATACCTTACGAGTCTGGACTTTAGGAATCCGTTTATTAGTACCTATTTTAGTCCAAAAGCGAAACAACATAACAAGTACCAATACTAGATAAATACACAATAAAGTAGGTCTTGCGATAATATTTACAACATTAGGGTAAAGTCCTACAGTAAATGTTTTTGCTACCATAGTATCCTTTACTATTCGCTGTGCTAAAGCTAATTTATAAGAAAAAGGTGTTAGTAAATATGGTGTTATACTAACCAAATTGATAAAAGCAGGAACGAAATGGAAATAATCAGTTTTAGCAAACTTACTATTATCGAATAGAGTACCTCTCACATAAAAATATAATAGGGGACCAATCATAAAACCAATCGGAGCGGTATTATTGTAAAAAATAGCGAGCAAAAAAACACTTTTTTCAAAAAATAACACATAATGCATTAAAGAATAAGAGCATAATACGTAAATGAATCCCGATAAAAAAATGGAATTACGGTTAATGTTCCAATTATGACAGGTCATCAAAATTGTCAAAAAAATAGTAAGTATAGATATATAAGGATGCATTGAGTATTTTTAAAGAATGTAATAAAGTAACACTATTTAAGGGCAGCAAAGTTAATATATACAACTTCAAAAGCAATATTTTAAAAAAAAAATGGATAAGTTACCTAAATATTAAAAACCACTGCTCAAATCTTTTCTCAAAAAATCTCCAAAATATTTTATTATGAAAATTTTGTTTTTCGGACATGGTCTTTATAGTTTTTTTATCTGAATTGTAATAAGAATTTTGTCTGAAAATCTCTTTCAAATAAAAAGTAATAATTATCTATATTTGCACGCTCAAAATTTTGGATAGAACTATTTATAATATTTAAAAATTAGCTTATCTTAGAATTATAATTTTTAGTGACCCTCGAAAGACACCTAAACTTTGAGATTTAATGAATATTTAATATCGCCCAAAAGAAAAACCCACTAAATCGTTGAATTTAGTGGGTTTTGTAACCATTTGCTTTTCAGCTGGCGGAGAAAGAGGGATTCGAACCCCCGGACCTGTTACAGTCAACAGTTTTCAAGACTGCCGCATTCGACCGCTCTGCCATTTCTCCAGTATGTTGCTTTCATTTCCTGATTGCGAGTGCAAATATAGGGAGTTTTTCTGGATGACAAAACATTTTTATGAAAAAAACTGATGTTTTTGTTTTGACTATTTTAAGTGATTTATTTTGTGACAGTTAATTGGTTTATTCTATTTTTTTTAGACTATTAATACTTTACATATTCTGTAATTTCCAGCCCATACCCTATCATACCGACGCGTTTTCCCTGCTCTGTATTGGACACCAAACGGATTTTAGAAATATCAATATCATGCAGTATCTGAGCTCCAATACCATAATCTTTCGTATCAATAACAACTTTCGGAGCTTTCATAGTACCGTCAGCCTGAAGTGCTTTCAATTCAGTAATGCGGTTCAGTAAATTTACAGCCGACATATCCTGATTGATAAATACTACAGCGCCTTTACCATTGTCATTAATAATTTTAAACATATCATCCAGCTGCTGATCAACATTATTGGTCAGTGTCCCTAATAAGTCGTTATTAACCTGCGATGAATGTATTCTGGTCAATATAGCCTCGCCAAGATTCCATGTCCCTTTAGTCAATGCAATATGAATCTGCTTGTTTGTAATCTGCTCGTAGGCTCTCAGGCGGAAAGTTCCAAAACGGGTATTGATATCAAAATCTTCTTTTTTAATAATCAGGCTGTCGTGCTGCATTCTATAAGCAACTAATGCTTCTATAGAAACTAATTTTAGATTGAACTTTTTCGCCACTTCAGCTAATTGAGGCAGACGGGCCATAGAACCGTCTTCATTCATTATTTCGACAATCACTCCGGCCGGCTTAAATCCTGCCAATCGTGCAAAATCAATTGCAGCTTCTGTATGGCCTGTTCTTCTCAAAACACCGCCCTGCTTAGCAATCAATGGAAAAATATGCCCAGGACGTGCCAGATCATGCGGTTTAGTAACTGGATCAACTAATGAAAGCACCGTTTTGGCCCTATCGGCAGCTGATATACCGGTTGTCACTCCTTTACCTCTCAAATCTACCGAAACGGTAAAAGCAGTTTCCATAGGATCGGTATTATTACTTACCATAACATTAAGTCCTAATTCCTTGCAGCGGCTTTCTGTTAATGGAGCACATATCAAACCACGGCCGTGTGTAGCCATAAAGTTGATCATTTCAGGAGTTACTTTATCAGCAGCGGCTAGAAAATCACCCTCATTTTCGCGGTCTTCATCATCAACAACAATAATTACTTTACCCTGACGAATGTCTTCGATGGCTTCTTCTATAGTGTTGAGCTGTATTTTTGTAGCAGACATTTATTCTTTATTTTGAGATGGAATTATTTTTTGAAAAACTTTTTGAAAAACTTTTTGAATTGGCGTAAATATGACATCTAAATTGATTAAGCCAATATCATTTGTTGCTCGGTAGGTCAATAAAACAGCCAATGGTGTCAAGATCATAGAAGACATCCATGAACCAAAGAAAGGAGCTAAGCCATCTTCCTGCGAAATTCTTTTACCAAAAGTATTGATAAAGTGAAAAGATATGAAAATTAATACCGCAAATACGATTGGTAAACCAACACCGCCTTTTCTGATAATGGCACCCAGCGGAGCTCCTATAAAAAACATTAGGAAACAGGCGTATACAATCACAAACTTGTCGTATAATGACAAAATATGACTGTTTATTTTTTTCTTTTTAAGATCAAGTTCAGTTTTAGCAGCATCAATATTATACATCATGCTCTGAACATTACTATTGGCTGATGCTAAAATCTCTCCTTTTTTCTTATTGTCAAAAAGAGATAACAGATTTTTCTCCAAAGGCTTCTTTTTAGTCACCACCGGAGCATTATTACTGTTTAACGAAGCTACCCTAGTATTACTGTTTTCTGCAAAATTAATAATCTCTGCATCTCTGTTTTTATTCAAAGAATCCAAAGTATACTTCAGATCACTAACATTAAGCATATTGTTTGTATTGGACACCGACTCATCTTTGGTATCCACCTTATTCAGTTTGGATAAATCTATATTAATACGGTATTTTTTAAACGAGCTTTTAGCAAAAGGCAGTTTATCTCTGTCCTCAAATTTTTTAGGCACTATATCCTGATAATAGTTCCCGTTGTTCAAAACCAGCTGGAGAAGATTAGTTTTTTCGTTACTTACTAATTCACCGTCTGTAGCACGGATTACCGTTTTACTGCCGTCTCCGTTTTGAGATTTTTCATGAATAGTAATCCCTGTCAGATGATTGCCGTTCTGTCCTGATTTTTTATTTACCTTAATATTGTATTTTCCAATATTGCTAAACTGCCCTTCGGTAATAGCCAGCGCCGGTTTCGCCTGTGCAATATTCTTTCGGAAATTGATAAACTTAAATTCGGCATACGGAATCACATTATTTGCAAATAAAAAAGCGATAAAACTCAATACGGCAATAGCAATTACCAAGCTCCTCATTGCTCTCTGCAGTGAAATTCCGGAAGATTTCATTGCCGCAAACTCATAATGCTCGGATAAACTTCCAAAAGACATTATCGAAGCCAGCAGTATGGAAAGCGGTAATACCAGAGGCACAATCCGAGGCATCGAAAAAGCTAAAAACTTAATAACCATTATTAAATCTAAATCTTTACCCGCCAATTCCGCTATAAAAAGCCAGACCGTCTGCAGTATGAATACAAAAAAAAGGATAACAAATACCGTAGCAAATGTACCGAGAAATGTTTTTAATAAGTATCTGTCTAAAATCTTCACCTAAATAATTAGTCTAATTTATTGATGTAATAATTGGGATATTTACTTGCGGCAAAGGTAAATTGATTTTTTGGCAATGCTTGATTTGTTTTAAAAGAATTCACAGTCAACGTCGTTTTTGTACCTTTTCTGTCAATTTCGATTATGTTGTAGACATTATTCGTTTTAGAGTCCACTCCTACCAAGATTTCTTTTCTCTGATCTTTAGCATTAGTCGGAACCAATTTGATGTACTGAATTTTTTTACCGCCTGCATTCTGAACAATGTCCATTGAAAATTTATAGCCTTTATTAAAAAAAGTCAGCATTTTTGAAGGGGTAACAGCTGATTCATCTTTGTCATTAAGACCCGAAACCGTAATTTCCTCATCTTCAGGAACAATTGTATAAATCTTTTTACCATCAAAAAGTTTGGTAATTCCCATAAAATTCAGAACATATTGATTTCCCTTCATTACCACCGTTCCCTTACTGTCCTGATTGATATTCTCTTTGGCATTATTCAGGGAATATTTAAAATCAATCGTAATATTGTCATAACTTTTTACTTTGGCAGTAACTTTATCCAGCAAAGCTTTTGCTTTAGCATCCTGAGCCTGAGCTGAAAATCCCATCAAAAAAAACGTCAAAAGTCCCAAAATTGTTTTCATTCCTATTTTATTCTGTAGTGTCATTGTTATGTATTTTGTTGTGCTTAGTATTTTCTAATTATTTACTTCGTCAGTCCGCTATTGCTCCTGCAAGCATGCTGCTTACTTATCCCAATGTCATTAAGTTTTAAGCTTTATTCACTATCGCAAAGGCGCTAAGACGCAAAGAAATCAGATCATTACTTTGCGTCTTAGTGCCTTTGCGAGAATTATGCTTAAGAAACTCCATCAAGAAATCTTAACTTAATAACTTTGACTTCTCTATCCCTCACGCAGATCCAAGTAACGAGAAATTTGGTGCAAAAATAAAAAGCAATAAAGTTAAAAGCATTAAAAAAAAGATAAATTTCTACTATCAGATCTATTTCAAAGTCCAAACTTCAAAAACCCAAGAATCTAAAAATCTAATTCTCATTATTAAAAAACTGATCCAGACTAGCCATATCCTGTATGTTCACGCTTCTGGCTTTACTGCCTTCAAAAGGACCTACAATACCTGCAGCTTCCAATTGATCAATTAACCTGCCGGCCCTATTGTAGCCTAATTTCAGTTTTCGCTGTAATAATGAAGCCGATCCCTGCTGTGCATTTACAATCACTTCAGCTGCTTCTCTAAACAGAGTATCTCTTTCTGATATATCCATTTCCAGATTAACACCGCCGTCTTCTCCAACAAATTCAGGAAGTAAATAAGCGGTTGCATACGCTTTTTGAGAACCAACAAAATCTACTATTTTTTCAACTTCCGGAGTATCAACAAAGGCACACTGCACCCTTACTACATCATTCCCGTTTGAATACAATAAATCTCCGCGTCCTATTAACTGATCGGCTCCCTGTGTGTCGAGAATAGTCCGTGAATCAATTTTAGAAGAAACCCTAAACGCAATTCTCGCCGGAAAGTTGGCTTTTATCAGACCTGTAATTACATTCACAGATGGTCTTTGTGTAGCAATAATTAAATGAATACCAATTGCTCTGGCTAACTGCGCCAATCTCGCAATAGGCATTTCGACTTCTTTTCCTGCGGTCATAATCAAATCGGCAAACTCATCGACTACCAAAACGATATAAGGCAGAAAGCGATGTCCGTTTTCAGGATTTAATTTTCGGGACTTGAATTTTTCATTGTATTCTTTTATGTTTCGAACCATCGCATCTTTCAGCAGATTGTAACGGTTATCCATTTCCACACAAAGCGAATTCAAAGTATTGACCACTTTTGCATTATCAGTGATAATTGCATCATCAGTATCCGGAAGTTTGGCCAGATAATGTCTTTCGATTTTATTAAAAAGTGTCAGCTCGACTTTCTTAGGGTCAACCATAACAAATTTAATCTCGGCAGGATGTTTTTTATAAAGCAGCGAAGTAATTACTGCATTCAGTCCAACCGATTTTCCCTGTCCTGTAGCACCCGCCATCAATAAGTGAGGCATTTTCGCCAGATCAACTACAAAAGTTTCATTCGAAATGGTTTTACCCAAAGCAATAGGCAGTTCCATTTCAGCTTCCTGAAATTTGGCAGAGCCAATCACACTTTTCATAGAAACCATTGTCGGATTCTTGTTTGGAACCTCAATACCAATAGTTCCTTTTCCAGGAATCGGAGCGATAATGCGGATTCCCAATGCCGAAAGTGACAGGGCAATATCGTCTTCCAGACTCTTGATTTTTGAAATACGGATACCGGCTTCAGGAACAATTTCATATAAAGTCACCGATGGACCAACGGTTGCTTTGATTTGCGCAATTTCGATTTTGTAATTGCGGAGCGTTTCTACAATTCTATTTTTATTTTCCTCTAATTCCTCCTGATTGATAGTAATACCGCCCGATGAATACTCTTTTAATAAATCAATAGTCGGGTATTTGTAATTGGACAGATCCAAAGTAGGATCAAACAGCCCAAAATCTGAAACGAGTCGAGATGCCAGATTATCTTCGATAATATCTTCTTCAACCGCTTTTTCTATTACAAAAGCTTCATCTTTCACAGATTCTTCTTTTGGAGGCAGAATATCCATTGGAAGCGGTTTGAGCGTCGGCTCCAGATTAATTTCAGAAGCACTTGAAATTGTAGGCTTCAAAGCTTCTTTATTAATTTCAAACTGGGAATTAACTGTTTTTAAATGAATGTTATCCAGCAGTTCCTCCTCATCTTCTTCTACAGGTTCTTCTACAGCAAATTCCTCCAGATTATAACTAGGCTCATTGGCTGTAACTGCCATGGCACTTTCAGCCCTGTCTTCGCTGATTTCTTTCTTAGTACTTTCAAAAAACGACTGCACCTTTTCGGGAGACACCTGTATTTTAAAAATCAAATAAATAATCAGACCGAAAATAAGAGCTAATAATGTCCCCGTTTTTCCAATATAATCCTGAATAAACAAATTCAGTTCATATCCGATAGTTCCGCCCAATACAGGCACTGAGGTTGCAAAAAATCCAAATAAAACAGATATAATTATTATGGCAAATAAATCCCAAAACCAGGTTCCCTTCAGTTTTTTGACAGAAAGTTCCAAAACCAAATACATTCCGGTAAGGAAAAATAAGCGTACAAACAGAAAAGAAGCAATACCAAAACCGCGGTAAATAATTAAATCCGCAAGATAGGCTCCGAATTTTCCGAGCCAGTTCTGAACTTCTTCTTTACGGTCTGTCAATTCAGAAACAGCACTTTGATCTATCTGCCCATAAATGAAAAAGGAAACAAACGCAGCCAATAATGCTGCTGAAAATAAAACCAGAAGAGCCCCAAAAACAATACGATGCTGTTTGGTTAATTTCCATGACTTTATTCCCTTAGATTCTGATTCACTCTTTTTATCTAAAGCTTCTTTTTTTGTAGATTTTGCCATTCTTGAATTTAATTGAGCCTATAAAAATTTTGGGATATAAATAATAAGACCAACTGCAATTGCTGTTAATGCTGCAAAAAATACGGCTCCAGCTGCAATATCTTTAATAAAACCAATTCTTTCATGATAATTAGGATGAATAAAATCGGCAATTTTTTCAACTGCGGTATTCAATCCTTCTATACTCATTACTAAACCGACAGCCATAGTCTGAAAAAGCCACTCAGTTGTAGAAATATGATAATAAAAACCTGCAATGGTCATAAGGATTCCAATAGAAAACTGAACCATGATGCTGTGCTCGGTAGTTATTAATTTTACGGCACCAAGAAAAGCGTATTTCACGCTTTTCAATCGGCCCGTAAGTAAGGTATTGTCTTTTTGAAATTCCATATAAACTTTTAAAGTACTGCTAAAGCAGCTTCATAATTAGGTTCGTTTGCAATTTCGGCAACTTGCTCTGTGTGTGTTACCACTCCGTTTTCATCAGTAACGATGATTACGCGGGAATGTAAACCAGCTAATGGTCCGTCAACAATATCTAAACCATTGTTTTTTCCAAAAGTACCTTCCTGAAAATCAGATAAGTTTACAACATTTTCAAGACCTTCTGCACCGCAAAAACGTTTTTGTGCAAATGGAAGATCTCTTGAAATACACAAAACAGCAGTATTTGCTAAACTGCCGGCACTTTCATTAAATTTTCTAACAGATGTCGCACAAGTTCCAGTATCAATACTTGGAAAAATATTCAAAACTAATTTCTTCCCTGCAAAAGAGCTTAAATCAGCTATTGACAAATCGTTTTTAACCAATTTAAAATCAGCCAGTTTCGAACCAACTTTTGGTAATTCACCTGAAGTGTGTATTGGATTTCCTCCTAATGTTATAGTTGCCATATAATTTATTTTTTTTATGAGGTTCAAAAGTAAGGATTAATATTTGAATCTAAAAGTATTTGTTATTTGAGGAATCGTGTTATCCGCGTTTAAAACGTACTGCCAGCGCTTTTAAATATAAGCAGAAGTTTACTCATTTGTCATTGAATATTTTAAATAAGAAAGAAATTAAACATAATTGTCACCAGATTTATAGTGAAAACCTATTTAAATCTGAAAATTAAACTTACATTTATAAATAGTAAAATCCTAACACTAAGAACAATAAGAAAACTGATGATAAAATTAGACAGCCCAGCGGGTTCAAACAATTATAATATCAATAATAAAAGAGCATTTGCAGGAACTCTAATTTCCAGAGAAACTATAGAAAAGATTACAGCCTTTGCCTATGAAATGTGTTTTGGAACAGGACATCATCGGGACTGCAGAACCGGCGGGCAGTATGACCGAAAAGGAGGCGAAAAATTCTGCAATACATTCCAAGGAAAATTAGCAGAAGCTGAGCTTTATAATTATTTAAAATTGGAAGGTCTGGAACTAAAAGAGCCCGATTTTGGCATCTACCCAAAAGGCATTTGGGATGATTCGGATTTAGAGATTCAGGGTAAAAAAATCAATGTGAAATCGGCTGCTTCTCAGTCTAATTTACTGCTGCTGGAAACAAAAGACTGGAATCTGCAGGCACAGTATATCCCTAATATTCTGCTCAATAATGGCGCATCAGTTTCGTATGATTATTTTGTTTTAGTCAGAATTCAGCCTGACATCAAAAAACTTTTTAAAACGGAACGATTGTTTTTAAACAATGAAATAGACCGAAAAACTATTGACAATATACTTTCTGCAAACACCTGGTATTTTGATATTGCAGGTTACAGCACCAATTCCGATGTAATTGCAGCAATAAAAAATGAGCATGTTTTACCTCAAAACGCAATACTGAACCAATACACCAAAATGGATGCCGGCAATTATTACATACAAAGCGGTGACATGAAACCCATTAAAAATTTCGTTCAGGAATTGAAAACTATTTAGTCCCTTTTAAAACCTTCAGTATATTTTTTGAAACTGCCTGAATAACGGGCACGCTTACAGAATTCCCTGCTTGTTTATAAACACTTGAATTGGCAATTTTTTCCGGTATTTTAAACGTATCCGGAAAGCCTTGAAAGCGCAGGCATTCTCGTGGAGTTAGTTTTCTGAAACCGAATTCTGTTTTAATAAGCGGTACGTTATGCCCTCCGGTTCCCATATTTGCTGTCAAAGTCGGACAGACATTCGATTTGTTTTCCCTCACATACTGGCGTCTGAACTGATAAACAGTATCTTCGGACTTCATGGTATCTTTGAGCATATTAAACATATATTTATCTGAGCCATAATAGAAATTGTCGTCAACTTTTTCTTTACTGATAACATCTTTTATGGTCTTTGTCAGTTCTTCTTTCTCTGGAAATGCAAAAATATTTTCGGCATCAGGATATTCATCTTTATCAAATGCAACCATAAATATCCGCTCTCTGTTGTGAGGAATATTTCCATAATCTTTAGTATTCAAAACCTTGGCCTGAAAAGAATAATTTCTGTCTCTTAAGGACTGCTCGATGACTTTCATAGTTTTGCCGTGATCATGAGTATAAAGGTTTTTGACATTTTCCAAAAACACCACTTTAGGCCTCATGGTATCCACAAAATCCAGTATTCGGAAAAAGTGGTTTCCTCTATTATCATCAAAGCCTTTTCTATAGCCTGCTACAGAAAATGGCTGGCAGGGAAAACCAGCAGTGAGTATATCTATTTTTGGAATAGCATCAATATCTAACTGCAGAATATCGCCTTCAATGAGCTGGTGCGGAAAATTATTTCTGTAAGTGATACAGGCGTTTTTATCAAATTCATTGGCCCATTTTATATCAAATCCTGATTTTTTAAAACCAAGACATATTCCGCCAATACCAGCATATAAACTGCCAACAGTAAATTTATCACTCATTACATTCAATTTTGTCGCTAATTTTTGTCTGCAAAATTACATTTTCGGAAACAAATATACATCTTGAAAGGCGTATTTAAAAAAATAAAAACAAATACTTTCCTAATTGAACAAAACGAAATATTACAGATGAAACCAGCGAAATCAATGCGGAGAACATTAAAAATTAAAAATGCACTGATTCCTGACAGCTTATTTTTTAGGAGCTTTATCCAGCTGTACGCTTGTATCTTTTTATCCCAAAAAAAATCGGGATAAAAAGGATACCGCTTCCATCCTGGGCTCATTGATTTCAAAAATAAACAGCATCATAAAATTGAGAAGTCTTTTGGTCATCTGCAAAAAAACGTCCTATATTTGAAAATAGAACCTTAGCCTTTCCACAGACTGCTGAGAGCATCATATTTTCGACCCATTTTCCGTTAAACTCAACATGCATAACAAGAACTTACATAAACTCTACGATGATTTATACAATCAGTCCTGCCAAAAAATTTTAAATGATGATTATGCCGTCGATTTAAATATTGATAATCCTGCAGACAAGAGATTCGGAATAACTTTGGTCATCAGACCAGAAATTGAAACCAAAAATAAGATTCAGGATTTCCTGAACGAATTAAAGAAAACCGAACCAGAACAATATTACTATTCAAACCCAGATTTACATATAACCGCGCTGTCAATTATCTCTTGTTACGAGGGATTTAATTTAGCCGCTATCAATGTTAATGAGTATTCTGAAATCATAGCAGAAAGTTTAGAGGCATTAAGTGAATTTGAAATTGAATTCAAAGGAATAACCGCTTCCGACGCTGCTGTTATGATTCAGGGGTATCCAAAAACAGAAACCTTAAATAAAATTCGGGAAAATCTAAGAAACAATTTTAGAAAATCGAGCTTACAAAAAAGCATTGATAAAAGATATCCACTAACTACCGCACATATAACGGTACTTAGATTCAGACAAAAAATAAACGATACCAGCCAGTTTATAAACTGCATAGAAAAATACAGAAATCATGATTTTCGAACTTCAAAAATCAGTACATTAGAGTTAGTCTACAATGACTGGTACCAAAGAGAGAAAATCGTTCAGAAACTGGCTGAATTCAAAATTTAATATTCTTCAACATATAAGTCATTTTACAAAACAAACAAAAACAGCAATGACTGACAAAATAAAACAAGCCATCACCGATTTTGTAAAAGGAGGCGATAACAGCGACACAAAACTGTTGGACAAAGTCCTGCATAAAGATTTTCGTGTAACCAGTAATCATTTTATGGGAACTCCAGGCGTGACTATAATAGAAAGAGAAAAATATCTGGCAAATGTCAGAGACGGAGTTTTTGGCGGACTGCCTAGAATAATGACAATTGAAAACATTGATGTGAGCGAAACAATTGCTTCGGTTAAACTTCGTTTAGAAAGTGCAGAAAATCATTTTATTTCATACAATACCTTAGTCCTGGACACTGATAATGAATGGAAAATAATAAATAATTTAGCAGTTGTATCGCAAAAAGCAAGACTGTAAAACTGCCCATTTTAATTTCATCCCATTTAATAATACAATCTAAAATCAAGTAATTTACACATCGCATAATGCTTTTGATGCAGTTCTTCTACTATTTCAACAACATCATCCAGTTCCTGGCATAAACTAAAGAATGCCTTGTCTAATAAATTACTGTTCATACTTTTATCAGCCACACCATAACCCGAAACAGCGAGCGCGCCAGTAATATCCAGAAAATATTGTGCTTCTTCTTCTTTCAGGTCAAGTATTTTGGTATTGGCAAAATGCAGAATTTTACCTTTCATTTTACCTTCAAAAATTTCGGCAATTTCTTCAAAACTGTAGTAATAATTATTGAGGCAGATCGTATTTCTTCTGCCTTCCATGACCAAATAAATAATTACATAATCCTTGAAATTGTGATCATCATAAAGCAGCGTACCTAAGCTTTCTTCCAGTCCTTCAATAGTATCACAAGTCTTATAGATACTTGCAATACCCTGTTCGAGCGCCAGCTGTTCAAGATTTTTGACTGCGTCAGTAATAGTCATTACCTCAACATCTGGTACACCTTCAAGGCAAAAAATAAATTGGTCATAATCCTCAGAGTTATGTTTGAGCTGCAGATTCAAAATTGGTTCTTTTAATGGTTCTTCAATACAATAATGAAGGTACTAATTATAAATACAAATTACCAAAATTTAAAACTAAACCCGCCTATTTTTATTAATAATTTTGGGAAAAAGTTATACCTGCACATTAAAAATCCTTACTATCTTAGCCCATAAAAAAACATAAATTTACTTATACATGGCTACATTTAGCAAACAGCTTTCCTTTCGCTGGTCTGATTTAGATCCCAATTTTCACCTGCGCCACAGTGCTTATTATGATTTTGGGGCACAGCATCGTGTTGAAATCCTGAATCAGTTGGGACTGACATTAAAAGTGATGCAAAAGGAACACATTGGACCAATCTTATTCAGAGAAGAATGTGTGTTCCGAAAAGAAATAAATATTTCGGATGAGATTATTATGCAGACCAAAATGGCAAAATTGAAAGCCGATGCTTCGCGCTGGTCTATTGTGCACGAATTGTATAGAGAGGATGTTTTATGTGCAGTCATTACTGTAGAAGGCGCCTGGATGGACACAAAACTCAGAAAACTGGCCAGTCCGACGCCGCAGATTGTTGTCGAAGCTATGGGCGTTTTTCCTAAAACTGCAGATTTTGTAAATTTATAAGGTAAATTCTTGTATTTTTGGTTTTAGGATAATTGCAAAAAAAGCAAAAAAAGCTGTTTTTTAGCCCCTATAAAAGTAGCAATCCTTATAAGCCGGGGTTTGACTTATAAGATTACTTCGTCAGTTCGCTATCGCTTGTGTGTAAAGGATAGCGGGACGATGTTTCTAAAAATAACAAATCCTTCTGCTCCAAAAAAACAACAATCAAATTTTGAGTTTATGATTAATTTTAAAACCAACGAAATATGTTTACAATTGAACAAATAAAAGAAGCTCATTCTAAAGTAAAAAGCGGTGCTGATTTCCCAAATTACATACAGGATTTAATTATTTTGGGGGTAAAAGGATATGATACTTATGTAAATGACGGACACGTGCAATATTTTGGCGTTAATAATTACAACGTTACTTCGGATGAAAAATATGATGAAATAGAAGTTGCTTCCTCAGCCAATAAAGAACGTTTCATCGAATTTTTAGCGATGCACCAAGACGGACAGACCGATTATTTAACGTTTTGCAGTCACGCGGGACAATGCGGTATTGCAAAATGGAGAGTGGACATAATCGAAATGACCTGCACTTATTTTGATAAATCAGGCTCTGAAATTATAATTGAAAAAATACCCGTTTAGCTTGCTGGTACACGAATGACGGAACTTAAAAAAATCTCAATGCTTTAAAAAACAAAAAGGTGACCAGTTTTCAGGTCACCTTTTTCAGCATTTATAAATTTAGCCATTAGACTAAGTCGAAGCGGTCCAAATTCATTACTTTGGTCCAGGCACTCACAAAATCCTGTATAAACTTTTCCTGAGAATCCCCGCTGCCGTAAACCTCAGCAAGCGCGCGAAGCTCAGAATTGGAACCAAATATTAGATCGGCACGCGTTCCTGTCCATTTCAAAGCTCCCGACTTGCGGTCAAAACCTTCGAATACATCTGCTGCATCAGCAGATTTCTTCCAAATATTGCCCAAATCAAGTAAGTTAACGAAGAAATCATTGGTCAATGTTTCCGGACGGGTTGTAAATACTCCATTTTTGGATTGATCAAAGTTAATATCAAGAACACGAAGACCTCCCAAAAGTACTGTCAATTCAGGCGGGGTTAGTGTCAGCAGCTGTGCTTTGTCAATTAAAAGTTCCTCTGCCAAAAACGTATACTGCGTTTTCAAATAGTTACGGAATCCATCTGCTTCCGGTTCTAAAACCGCAAATGATTCTACGTCTGTCTGATCTTGTGAAGCATCTGTTCTTCCTGGTATAAAAGGCACGGTCACGCTTTGTCCGGCTTTTTGAATTGCTTTCTCAATTCCGACATTACCTGCCAGAACGATTAAATCAGCTATCGAAACCTGTCTTCCGTCAGATTGGGCAGTATTGAATTCATTTTTAAGACCTTCAAGTTTTTCCAAAACTTTTGCTAACTGCTCAGGATTGTTTACTTTCCAATCCTTTTGCGGAGCGAGACGAATACGGGCACCATTGGCTCCTCCCCTTTTGTCAGAACCTCGAAACGTTGAAGCCGAAGCCCAGGCTGTGGAAACCAGTTGTGACACAGACAATCCTAAGTCCGCTATTTTCGTTTTTAACAATGTGACGTCATTTTCGTCAATTAATTGGTAGTTACGAGTTGGTATTGGGTCTTGCCAAATAAGTACTTCCGCAGGCACTTCAGGGCCTAGATAACGGGCAATTGGTCCCATATCACGGTGGGTTAATTTAAACCATGCACGGGCAAACGCATCCGCAAACACATCTGGGTTTTCATGAAAACGTCTAGCAATAGGCTCGTAAATAGGATCAAATCTCAAGGCAAGATCGGTCGTAAGCATTGTTGGCGCGTGGCGTAATGCTGGGTTATGCGCATCAGGAACAGAGTCTGCTCCCATTCCGTGTTTAGGCTTCCATTGGTGCGCTCCGGCTGGACTTTTGGATAATTCCCATTCGTAGCCAAATAGATTCCAAAAAAAGTTATTACTCCATTTAGTAGGTGTTGTTGTCCAGGCACCTTCCAGTCCGCTGCTTATCGTATGCTCACCATGTCCCGATCCAAAACTGTTTTTCCATCCAAGCCCCTGCTCTTCAATGATTGCTCCCGCCGGTTCCGGTCCTACATATTCATTTGGGTCTGCCGCACCATGCGTTTTACCAAAAGTATGTCCTCCAGCAATAAGTGCCACGGTTTCCTCATCATTCATTGCCATACGGGCGAAGGTTTCCCGAATATCTTTTGCAGCCGCAACAGGATCAGGATTTCCATTTGGTCCTTCTGGATTTACATAAATTAATCCCATTTGTACAGCGGCCAATGGATTTTCCAGTTCACGCTCACCACTGTAACGTTTATCTCCAAGCCACTCTCCTTCGGAACCCCAGTAAATATCAATATTTGGTTCCCAAACATCGGCACGCCCCCCGCCAAAACCGAAAGTTTTTAAACCCATTGATTCCAGTGCACAATTTCCGGCAAGAATCATCAGGTCTGCCCAAGAAACTTTTTTGCCATACTTCTGTTTAATCGGCCACAACAGCAGGCGCGCTTTATCCAGATTGACATTATCCGGCCAGCTGTTGAGCGGAGCAAAACGCTGTGTTCCTGCTCCGCCTCCGCCACGTCCGTCAGCAATACGGTACGTACCCGCACTGTGCCACGCCATACGGATAAAGAAAGGTCCATAATGACCATAATCAGCCGGCCACCAGTCCTGCGAATCAGTCATTAATGCAAAAAGATCTTTTTTTACAGCAGCCAGATCAAGGCTTTTAAACTCTTCAGCATAATTGAAATCTTCACCCATCGGATTGGAATGCGAAGAGTGCTGACGCAGAACATTTAAATTTAACTGATCAGGCCACCAGTTATGATTTCTTGGTTTTGGAGTGGCATTTTGCTGTGTGCCTGCTCCCGAAAATGGACATTTGCCTTCACCGCTGACCGGATTGACACTTGAGGATTCATGATTTGTATTATTTTCCATAATGTAATGATTTTTAAAAACTTAGACTAATTTACCAAAATTATTTTTATCCTAATTATTTTTTCTATAGATAAAAATTATAGTTACACTTCAAAATCTTAGTTTAGAATAATTCTGAATTCAGCAGATCTGCTTTTTTATTTGTAACTTCGTTAAGCGTTATATTCATTGATTAAAAATAAAATTAACCATGAAAATTAATTTTAAATCCGTTGACGAATACATTCAGACATTCCCAAAAGACATTCAGGTTCTTCTGGAAAATGTTCGCAACGCCATTACAAAAAATGCGCCGGAAGCCGCTGAAAGCATTTCCTATGGAATGCCTGCCTATAAAATTTATGGAAAGCCCTTGGTCTATTTTGCAGGCTATAAAAACCACATCGGATTTTATGCCACGCCAACGGGACACAAAGAATTTTCTAATGAGCTTTCTAATTACAAACAAGGAAAAGGTTCCGTTCAGTTTCCTGTTGACCATCCCATTCCTTACTGGCTGATTGAACAAATTGTTATTTTTAGGGTGAAAGAGAATGAAGCTCGAAAAGATTCTAAGTTGCTGAAGAGCTAAATTTCTAAGATATTGAGAAAAGACTCTAAGTTACTGAGATGCTAAGTTTCTAAGATTTTTTAAAACTATTTTACTTAACGTCAGTTCTTAATATAATTTTCAAAAAAACTTTTCCCATTTTCTAAAAATCTCCTGGAACTGACAATTACTTAGTATCTTAGCATCTCAGAAACTTAGAAACTAAAAAAATGCACAATGCCAAATCAATCCGACCGTTTATAGGTTCCAAAAACTTTGAAATTTCACGAAGTTTTTATCAGGACTTAGGTTTTAATGAAATTATATTGGCACCTAATTTTTCTTATTTTGAAACCAAGGGAATTGGATTCTATCTGCAGGATGCCTATGTCAAAGACTGGATTGACAATACAATGCTTTTTTTAGAAGTCGATGATGTCAAACAATTTTGGATTAAGCTTTTGGAACTGAATTTAACTGTCAAATATGAAAATGTAAAATTAGTGCCCATTCGAGAAATGCCTTGGGGCAGAGAATGTTTGATTCATGATCCGTCTGGTATTCTTTGGCATATTGGCGAGTTTAATGAATAGAAAATTACCTTTATAAATACTAAAAAAGACAAAATTGAAATGCGATGAGAAAACAATTTGGTGCAAAACCTAAAAAATCTGATATTGAAAAATATGCTGAGTCAAAGTACTGGAATGGAAAAATCTTCGAAAATTTAGAAATTACCAAAATGAATATCAGCATTCAGACGCTGCCCAAATTATTATACAAACAATTTTGTAAAAAAGAAAGCAGAGAACCTCAGAATGCTCTACCCATTGTCCCATTTAATAAAGAACTGTTTCTTGAACCTCATCCGTCGATGCGAAGCATTTGGTATGGACATTCGGCAGTATTGATGCGGTTAGCCGGCAAAACAATTCTTATTGACCCAATGTTTGGTTCCAATGCGGCACCTATTGCTCCTTTTGCTGTTCAAAGATTCAGCCAAAACACATTGGATCTCATAGAGGAATTTCCAGAAATAGATTTAGTACTCCTATCCCATGACCATTACGACCACTTGGATTATGACAGCATTCAAAAACTCAGAAGCAAAACCAAACAGTTTTACGCGGCTCTGGGAGTCAAAAGACATTTAGTTTCCTGGGGAATACCCGAAAATACAATCACTGAATTCGATTGGTGGGATGAAAATTCATTTGATGAAATCCAAATAACTTTTACCCCGACCCGTCATTTTTCAGGAAGAGGACTGACTGATAGAGCAAAATCTCTTTGGGGTGGCTGGGCATTAAAAACGGAAAAAGAAAATATTTGGTTCAGTGGTGACAGCGGTTACGGCAGACATTTCAAAGAAATAGGCACTCGCTTGGGACCATTTGATTTTGCTTTTATGGAATGTGGCCAATACAATGAAAACTGGCACCAGATTCACATGTATCCCGAAGAAAGCATACAAGCCTCCATAGATGCTAATGTAAAAAACATGATGCCGGTGCATTGGGCTGGTTTTGCTTTGGCACAGCATACATGGACTGAACCTGCGGAGCGTTTTGTTCAAGAAGCAGTTTCTAAAAATCTTAATTATTGTTTACCAAAAATAGGTGAATTATTTGATTCTAACCACTCAATAATAGACACTTGGTGGAGAAATCATAATACTCCGTAACTCTATATTTTTTTTCACCTAACCCTTATAAAAACTTAAAATAAAAACCTATATTGTTGATTCATTTACTAATGAAAAAATAATGAGTACCGAAATAATTGATGACAAGGTTTTTATTTCGGTTGAAGCGGTAACGGTATTAAAAGGAGAATTTGTTTTGTAAATATTGATTTTATTATTCCCTTTCAAAAACAATTCAGTCTTTGACAATTGTCTTAAATCACTTTGTTTTACAACCGTACCTGTAAAGTTCCTCCATCTTCTTATCCAATGATCAAAAACTTTATTTATTCTGTCTTCATTTTGAGGCAAATTTAAAACTGATACGATAAATTTAAGTACTCTGGATTATTTAACCGCTCAACTTTCTTTTGAGCAGTAACGCGTGAGGAATGGGAGCAAGTTACCGAAGTAACGCGGACAGCCCGACAGCATAAAGCAAAAGGGCCGAATCAGCGCAATGATGATTTGGCCCTTTTGCTTTATGATGGCACGCCCAAATAAAATGCAGCAGACTATTTTGGCTATACTTTGGCTTCTATCAAAGGGATGAAACTGTTTTTTGGTGCTTCACACAAAGAACAGCAATAGTCCTCTGGTAAATCTTTGAAAAGAATTCCTTTTTCGATGCCTTGAATGACATCGCCATATTCGGAATTATATATGGTTAAACACTCCTGACATTGATGAATATCTAGTGCTTTGGTTTCTTTTTTAGCTTTGGCATTTTGAAATTCTAATACACTGGTGCCTAATTCTTCAAAATATTTTTTACTCAATTCGATAAGAATATTGGGTAATTCCAATTTATCGACGTCTTGTGCATGTACGACGTATTCGCGGGTGTTAGGATCGAAATTTTTGGCATGAAGCACATTAAAGGTGTCTCGTATTTTAATCGATTCGAGATCTTTTGGCGGATCGTTTTTTTCAATTACTATTGAGGTAAAATAATGCCCATCACGGTTATAATCAGACAATCCGAAGGTAAGACCATAGGTACTGATGTCAAACTGATCCAGTGTGCGTACTAGGAACGTTTTTAGATTCAATGCCCATTCCATCGCTACAGGCAAATGCCAGTTAAGCTCAAGAAGGGAGTGGCGCACATTGATTCCTTTTTTGCCTAAGAACTTTTCCCAGTCAAGTTTTCGCTCTTTTGGGATTCCTTTTACGATAAAGGATTTCCAAGGGGTAATACATATTTTTCCAATCTTGCAGTCAAAACATAAATCACACATTTCTTTTAGGAACTGCAGATCATACAGGTTGTTGCGCCAGTAAAGTCCAAGCCAGTACTGATCGATTCCGAGTCTGTTCATGCCTTCGTAATACGGGAAAGGATAAAACGAAATGTTCAACGGCTGATCAATTGTTCTGTTATTGGTGTCCAATTCACTAACGAGCTGGAAAATCATATCAATTGTATCCGGTTCTTCCTGAAGAATTTTTTCTATTTCGTAGTAGACTTTTCCAATGTCCCAGCTGTAGATCAATACTGGAAAAAGTTCCATTTTGTCCCATTTTGGGAGACGTATGTACAAAAACCAATAGTCTTCGTGATGTGAGGCTATAAAGTTGATGTGCCCTGTAAACAGCGGAACGATTTGCTGCTTGGGATCGGTTATATTGACCTTAAGTTTTGGATTTTCCTTGAACTGCTCAAGGATATAAAGGAATTTATTTCCTGTAAGCCAAGGTGTATTACTCAAAATATCGGTCGCTACGTAAGACGAAACGATATTGTTACCGCTTTTTTCATTGGGATATACAAAATGATGTTTTCCAATTTTTTCGGCAGTATTACTTTGGAATCCTTTTGGGAATATGATGTCCTGTCTTGATCCAAAAGAGATGGCGTCAAGTCCTTGCTCCAGCCCCATATTTACAATTTCTCGTAATTCCCCCGGAGATATTACTCCGCCTTTTACAATGAGTCTCGTTAATTCCATTTTTTTTTGTTTATGGTTTATAGTTTTTTGTTTATAGCTGCTCAACAACAAACTATTAACAACAAACAATAAACTTATTTACACTTCGCTAATATCTCTTTTACTTCAGTTTTACAGCTGCCACAGCCTAATCCTGCACCAGTGGTTTTGCATAATTCTGTAAAATTGGTTACACCGCTTTTAATGGTTTCTTCAATGTTACCATGTCCAACCTGACTGCAGGAACAAACTAATTTCCCTATAACAGGTTTAGCTTCTGATCCGCTTCCTCTTAATAAAGTGTTGCGCTTGTCGGCCAATTCGATTTTGCTTTCAATCATTGTTTTGAATTCGGCAAATTCGTTTTTATCACCCATCAGGATAGCACCTACGAGTAAATCATTCTTTACGATGCATTTTTTATAATAGCGTTTTCCTAAATCGGCAAAAACAATTTCTTCATAGGAATCATCATTTTCCGGCACTTCAATTTCACCAATAGAACACAGATTAATGTCTTCTAGTTTCAGAATATTCATCAGTACTGATCCTTTGTAAAAACTGCTGATGTCGCCTCCAATAAAGTTAGCTAAAATGTCGGCTTGTTCTTCGGCAGCAGAAGTGATTCCGAATAATTGATTGTTGAATTCGGCAATTTCGCCTATCGCAAACACATCAGGATTGGAAGTTTGTAAATACTGATTTACTTTTACACCACGGCCGCATGCGAGACCTGTTTCTTTGGCCAATTCAATATTTGGAATAGTTCCAATAGTATAAACAATAGCATTTGCGGTTAGAATTCGTCCGCTTTTTAGAGCGATTTCTATTTCGTTCGCATTTTCGGTTTCGAATACGGTGCTTACCTCATTATCAAAATAAATCTGAATATCTCTTAACTGTACTTCTTCAGCCAATAGTTTACTGGAAATACGATCCAACTGACGTTCCATTAATCTGGAAGCTCTTTGTATAATTGTTATTTTGACTTTTTTATGTTTAAGCGCCGCTGCTAATTCCAGCCCTAACAGACCGCCGCCTACAATGACTACATGCTGTTCTTCGGCTGGAAGTCTGGTTCCGTCTAAGTAGTCTTTTAATCGGTCGGCATCATTTTTCTTTCTAATGGTAAAACGGCCTGGCAGATGCAGCTGTGCATTTTCGGGAATAAAAGGACGGCTTCCCGTTGCCATAATCAAGGTATCAAACTGATGTTTTATGCCTTGACTGTCTGTTATTATTTTATCCGCTGCGTTTACGTTTTCAATAGCAACGCCCGATTTCATTGTAATGTTTAATTGTCCTAAAGCATCATCTTTTATTTTCAAAAGACTTTCCCAAGACAATTCTGCAGTAACATATTCCGGTAATAAAACGCGGTTATAAAATGGGTTTTCCTCGTTTGAGAAAACAATAATTTCATCGGTATTATTAATTTCCCGATAATTCTGAATGAAACGGAAAGCAGCAGCACCAGCACCAATTACAGCAATCTTTTGGAAAGGCTTAACGTATTTTGTTACGCATACCGTGGTGAATTTAAAATCGGGTTCTTTGGAGATTGGATCAACGAGCGTATTAGTCAGATTGTTAGTTCTGTTCAAATCATTATCCAATTGTTTTCCCCAGTGCATTGGCAAAAACAGAACACCTTCTTTTATAGTATCAGTTATTTTAGCTTTAACGCGTACTTCACCATTCTTGCTGGAAACCACAACAATATCCCCGTTTTTGATTCTTGACTTGTAAGCATCAATAGGATTTATTTCAAGCACAGGACTTGGGGTATGTGTCATTAATCGGGACACTTTTCCAGTTTTGGTCATAGTGTGCCATTGATCACGAATTCGGCCTGTGGTTAATATAAACGGATATTGTTCTGATGGTTCTTCTGAAGTATTCTTAATGCTGGCCGGAATATTGAAGATCGCTTTTTTTGTAGGCGTAAAGAATTTTTTATCCGAAAATAAACGCGGTGTTCCCGAATGTCCATAATCTGGAACCGGCCATTGAAAAGTCCCTTCGTTTTTCAGCCTTGAATAATTTAAATACGAAACATCTATGTTGGTGCCTTTTGTCATCAGACAGTATTCTTTGTAAACAGCTTCGGTATTTTCAAAATTAAAACCTGAGAATTTCATTTTTTTGGCAAAATTCAACAAGATTTCAACATCAGATAATGCTTCACCGGGAGGGTTAATTCCTTTTGGCAGATACGATATACGGCGCTCGGAGTTGGTCATCGTACCTTCTTTTTCAAGCCAGCCAGCTGCAGGCAGTAATAAATCGGCAAATTTTGCCGTGTCTGCACTATGAGAAATATCCTGAACGACAACAAATTTAGCATTTTGCAGTGCTTTTTCAACTCTGCGGGAATCAGGCAAACTTACCATCGGATTGGTGCAGATAATCCAAACCGCTTTCATTTTTCCAGATTCTAAAGCATCAAACATTTCAGTTGCTGTCAATCCAGGTTTTTCTGAAATAGATTCTACACCCCAAAAATCAGCAACTTCTTTACGGTGATCAGGGTTTCCTAATTCTTTATGAACTGCCAATAAATTAGCCATCCCTCCCACTTCTCGCCCTCCCATTGCATTGGGTTGTCCTGTTAATGAGAATGGCCCCGATCCCGGTTTTCCTATCTGACCAGTAAGTAATGACAGGTTTAATAAAGCGGTATTTTTATCAACACCAATAGCACTTTGATTAAGCCCCATAGCCCACATAGAAATAAATCCTCTGGCTTTGCCAATCATTTCTGCAGCTAAGTGAATATCATTTACGGTAACGCCGCAAATTTTGGATGCATTTTCATAAGAACTGCTATTTACAAGGTCTTTGTACAGCTGAAAGTTTTCGGTATGATTTTTCACAAAATCCGAATCGACATATCCTTTCTCGATTAATCGTTTTCCAATGGCATGGTATAAAACAATATCAGTACCAGGAAGAATCTGCAAATGTAAATCGGCAGTCAGCGCCGAATCCGTTTTTCTTGGATCGACAACGATTATTTTTACTTTAGGATTTTTTTCTTTATGCTGTTCCAGTCTTCTAAAAAGAATTGGATGGCAAAAAGCTGGATTTGCCCCCGTTATCATGAAAGTATCAGCCAGTTCAATATCTGCATAAGCGATTGGAACTGAGTCTTCACCAAATGTTTTTTTGTAGCCAGCAACTGCCGAACTCATACAGAGTCTGGAGTTTGTGTCAATATTATTAGTTTTTAGAAAGCCTTTTACTAATTTGTTAACCAGATAATATTCTTCGGTCAAGCATTGTCCGGAGATATAAAAACCAACACTGTCCGGTCCGTGTTTTTTTATGATAGAAGAAAAAACAGCTGCTGCACGGTCAAGAGCTGCGTCCCAGCTTACTCTTTCTTTTGGATGTGATTTACTCCATCTCATTTCGGGATACAAAATCCTGTCCGAAGTATCATTGACAACATAATGTAAGTTCATCCCTTTTGAACAAAGCATTCCTCTGTTTACCGGATGATCTTTATCGCCTGTAACCGTCACTCCATTTTTAGAATCATTTTTTACAATAATTCCGCATCCTACTCCACAATAGGAACACGTAGTTTTGATTTCTGTATTTTGCATTATGTATATCTTTGATTTATAAAGTAATCATCTTAGGATCATTTGTACACTGTACAGAGACAAAAATAAGTAATAATTACGTATTAATACGTATTAAACTAGTTTTATTTCACTCTTTGCAATCAATATAATTAGAATGCTAAAAATAGGTTCAATATTTTGAATTATTAGAAGAATTGACCACTCCTGAAGAATAATAATTGATGTTTTGCAAGTTTGACAAAAAAGAGAAAGCAGATAACAGCAACAGAAAGCAGTAAATTGACAACCAGAATCTTCAGCCCTAAATAATAAATTTTAATCCAAAATCTTCCTTTGGGCGTGCCCCTTCGTGAAAAACTTCGGGTCATGCTGTTCGTTCCCGCTTTTTTTCATTTCAATTGCCACAGGTTTAAAACCATGGCAATTAAAATAAAAAAAGAGCTCCACTGCCATCATTCACGCAAACCATAACCATTTCATTAAATATTTAAAGAACATCAATTTTCATAAATTAGTTCTAAAAAAAAACTGATGCATCAAATGAGAAGCATCAGTTTTTTAAGGATTGAAATCTGTTTTTGGCGGTATTTTCTCTTTGTTTCTAAAATCTAAACTAGTTTTTTAAACCAATTTTAAAACTGTTGATATATTCTACAGGTTTTCGTCCGTCGTAATTCTTATCATCAATGAATTCGTTTGTTTCCGGCTTGAATCCATCGGTAACCGGAATATCAGATTCGATAATAAAACCTTCTTCCAGTAATAATTTTGCAGCCTGAAACCAAATTTCAGGTTTATAAACTTCTTTGATTTTGCTGATATACCAGTCGTTTGTTTTAGGTTCAGCTATTTGTCCCCATCGTTTCATTTGTGTCATAAACCAAATTCCGTCTGAATAATAAGGATAAGTCGCATTGTATTTGAAGAAAATATTAAAATCAGGCACTAAACGCACGTCTCCTTTTTCGAATTCAAAAGTTCCTAACATCGAATTATCAATCACTCGTTTACTTCCGTCCACATAAGCCGATTTGGATAAAATGCGGGTAGCTTCTTTTCTGTTTTCAGGATTATCCAGCCATTTTCCAGCTTTAATCAATGCTTTAGTAATCGCAGTAGCCGTATTTGGATATTTGGTAACAAACTCTTTTGTCATTACAAACACTTTTTCGGGATGATTCTTCCAGATTTCCTTACTTGTAACAATTGGAACACCAATACTTTCTTCAACTGCCTGCTGATTCCATGGTTCACCAACACAATAGCCGTTGATGATTCCTGCTTTTAGTGTTTCGGGCATTTGCGGAGGCGCAGTAATATTCAATTGCACATCAGCACCGCTGTTTCCTTTACTCCCCTGAATGTTATTATTGGAATAAAATCCAGGATTTATTCCGCCTGCAGCCAGCCAGTAGCGCAGCTGATAATTGTGTGTTGAATAGGCACCTACAATACCAAATGTAAAAGGTTTATTTGTTTTTTTATAAAAATTTAAAACTGGTTTTAATGCATACGATGGAATAGGATGAACAGGTTTTCCATATTCCTGTGGGATACTGTCTTTTATTTTTGCCCAAGCCTCGTTTGATACCGTAATAGCATTTCCGTTTAAATCCATAGAATAAGAAGTAACCAGCTGTGCCTGTCTTCCGCATCCTACTGCCGCCGCTATAGGCTGTCCGGCAAGCATCTGAGCTCCGTCAAGCTGATTTTCAATTACTTTATCTAGAATTTCCTTCCAATTTGCTTGCGCTTCTAAATTTACAGTAAGTCCTTCATCTTCAAAATATCCTAAGAATTTTGCAATTGCTAAAGGTGCCATATCCGTAAGTTTAATAAAACCAATATTTAAAATGGCTTTTTCTACAGGCAGCTTTTTTGTTTTTGGAGGATTTTCGTCATCAGCACTCTTGCGTCCATGTACAGTTTTCTTTTTTAAAATAGGATTGATCGAACTTGGACTTTTAAAAGCGGTAACAGTAAACACTATTACCAAAAGGGCAATTAATTTTGAGGCAGATTTTCTCATGGTCTTTTGATTTTGGCAGTTAATAGTTGAGTTAGATAAAAATTTTATCAGTATTTGTATTCGTAAGACTGGTTGGTTTTTAAAATAAAAACTGCTCTCCAGATAAGAGTTTTGCAGGGCAGCTATACACAAGTAACTAAATAGGCATTATTTTTTCGGTCCATTTCTTTGGAAAAACTGGCTGCTTTTCATTCATCATTTTGGTCATTGTCAAGTGCATCCAGATTAAACAGGCTGTCACTAAATAAGTAATCATTACTCCATTTAGTATCCAGCAGGCAAAACACACCCTAAAAGCTAATGCATTTAAAAATAAAATTCGGTGTGAAAGTGAAAGTGAATTTGTTATTGACATACTACATATTTCTTACACAAATCTAAGTAGTATACTGAGTTTGAAACCTGCCAAAACGCAGTTTTATAAAAATAATTAAGTATTTATACTTATTTTTACAAAAAAAATTAAGCAGTTCATTTATTTATCAGGAATTCTGGGGATAATTTTTTATAATAATAAACAGCTAAGTATTATGCATCAGGCAAAAAAAAGCTGTCAGAAATGATTCTAACAGCTTTATAAGATTTTAAAACATTGGTTTTTCTATTATTTTAATTTTTGCGGTCTAATGTTTTATATAAAACCGGCTGTTTTTCATTCATGATTCTGCTGATGGTGTAATGCATCCGAATTAAGCAGATGCTTAAAATATAAGAATAAAAAGCCATGAACTAGACCATATTCCTGTTGTTGTCAATAAATAACTAAAGATGATGGAACCAAAAAAACCTCCAAGTCCTAAATAGCCTACCATTCCGCATACAATGCCTATCTGAGCTGGGAAATATTCTGGAATGTGTTCGCTGCAGTGCCTATTTCCCATATAATACCGATGAGTATTATCAAAAAAAGATACACCCCCACATATTAGCATCAAACTGGATTCGGGTAATTCCTTTAGCAATTAATTCTTTTCTATTAACAATCTGGTTTTGGATGTTACCCTAAAATGGATGTTAAGCAGTAGGATTAGAAATCCTTACAATTAAGTTTTTCGTTATAATAACGAATATTCGGTTGCTTTGTTAGAAAGCTCCATCAGGTTTTTTACTTTTAATTTTTTCATTAGGTTAAAACGGTGTACCTCGGCAGTTCTTTTGCTGATATCTAATGCTTCGGCTATTTCCTTATTACCTTTTCCGCTGAGCAAAAGTTTTAAAATTTCTTTTTCTCTTTTGGTAATTACCTGATCTTCTCCCAATGATTGTTTTGGCTCTGCAATAAGTGACGGATTGGTAAGCTGCCCAATTAATATAGAAGAGATATCACCGCTAAAATATTTTCCGCCGTTGGAAACAGTATGAACTGCTTTTAAAAATTCTTCTTTACTTGAACCTTTAAGTAAGTAACCATCTGCTCCCGCTTGAATAGATTTTAATACGTATTCTTCGGACTCATGCATCGAAAGCATTATGATTTTTACAAAATTATTTTTGCTTCTTAATTGTTCGACAACTTCTATCCCTGTAAGATTAGGCATTCTGATGTCAAGAATCAACAAGTCTGGTTTTAGTTCATCTATTGCTGTCAGTGCTTCGAGACCATCTGTCGCTTCGCCTATAACAGTAATATTGGCTTCGTTTTCTAATAAAGATTTTATGCCGTCTCTTACAAAAACATGATCATCTGCAAGGACTACTTGAATTTTATCACTCATACTATACTTATTACTCATCTTACGTTTTTACGTAGATTCATCTAATTTGCATGCTAAGATACGTATTTTTTGAGTTTTTAATTAAAAAAATCAATTACAATTGCAATATCGAATTTGAACAGCAATACCAATCGCATTGAAATTCAAATAGCTATTGAAATTTAAATAGGAATATTAAAAGTAATCCTCGTTCCTTCGTTTGGTATTGAATTGAAGAAAACACGGCCATTGATGTATTGAATGCGTTCTTTCATGAAAAGCATACCCATTCCAGATTCGCTGTTTCTCTTTTTCTCCACAGCATTAATATCAAATCCTTTTCCGTTATCATCAACAGTAATACTTAAAAGTGTGGCACTATGTGAAAGCTGCACGATAATATGAGTTGAATCGGCGTATTTTATAGCGTTATTAATAGCTTCTTGGGTTAATCGATAAATATTTATCTCGATTAAAGAATCCAATCGAGCGTTGAAATCGGTTTTGTTGTAAAATAAAATATTCTTTCCTGTTAGTTTTGAAAGTTCTGCCGTAAGTTTTGAAAGCGCTGGATTAATTCCGTGGTCACTTAATTCAGGAGGCATTAAATTGAAAGTAGCCGTACGGACTCCTTTTATGATGTCAAGAGACAGTTTTTTCAGATAGTCTATTTTTACAGCCGCTTTTTCTTTATCTTCTAGATTTATACTTTCGAGACTGAATTTTAATCCTGTAAGCATCTGTCCTATTCCATCATGAATTTCCCGAGCAATTCTATTTTGCTCATTCTCTTGATTTTCGACAATTTTACTTGAAATTATTTTTTGCTGATTCAGCTTATTTTCAATATTTGCCGTATTCAAACGCTCAACTTCCTGAACCGCTTTTTTACGTTCGGTAATATCAAAACAGATAATTAAAAGCTCCGATTCGTCTTTTCTTATCGTAACAGGCACCATCGATAAATCCAGCCAAAGCGATTGTTCGTTTCTGGTAGTGATATTTAATTCTCCCTGCCAGCCTCTGCGGTGGTTTTCCAGTATAATGCGGTCTATAAAAAGCTGTTCCTTTTCAATTGGAGTAAGTACCTGCCCAAATTTTTTGTCTGAAAGAAAAGGATTATACTGAAGTAGTTTAGAAAATTTCTCTCCAATATGAATAATAGTGCCGTCGGTCGCAATTCTGCAGTAAAGCAGTGTATTCTCCATCGCATAATTGAGAGATTTTAGTTCTTTTACTGAGTTTTCTTTGGCTTCGCTGATGATTTCGGAGTTCTGCGCCAGTTTTAACGCCTTTTTTTCCGATGACAGTAAAGTAGAAATAAGCAGTTCTACACTTTTATTAGTAGGTTTGAAAATAAATATAAATTCCAGCAGTAAAACCAATAATGTAAAAGCTAGAATACCATATTCAGTTTTGCGCTGCAGGGTTACTTTTTCAAGAGCCTCTCTATCGTATTCAGTTACAATCTGGTTCATTTTCGAAAGAAAAACCGATTCGTTTTCGAGTATGGTTTGTACCAGTTTTTGATTTTCCTGCTGATTTTTGTTTTCTTTTTTGTTTTCCAAAAAAGTACTGCCGGCTTTAATTATGATATCAAAATTTGGTTTCAGATTCTCGAAATCCTTATTGAGAATAGGATTTTTTTCCCTTGGAAAACCTAACTTATTATTTCCGTTTACGAGAGAATAATGATTAAATTTCCACTGAGAAATAGTATTTGAAATGGTATTTATCTGTTTCTTTTCCTGTAAAGAATCAGTTATAAAATTAAGGATCAGGATTTCTTTAGTCAGTTTCTGGCTCAGCATTCTCTGCTTCCCCGAAATGTTTATTATTTTGGAATCGCTGAGCTGACTGTAAAGATTATATTGGATAAGCAATTGACTCAAAAGTACAGTGACGGCAATGGTAATTAAGGCGAATATATACATTCGCCTTAATTTTTTGAAAGTCATTTTGTCGTATGATACTTTGGATTTTTTTTTCATGAAGACCGTACCTTTTTTTCTGCCAAAGATTAAAAAGATTTTTATAGTTTTTAATAAACTAATCTATGAAAATCTTTTTAATCTACAGCCTTATTCTTTTAAACAACAATCCAATTACAATCCTAAAGAATCTTTTATTAACTGAAGATTTTCTGGTGTGTAACTAATTTTCAAAGCTTCCTGATGTCCTTTATCAGACATTTTATTCCAGGTTTTCAGAATGATGTTTTTCAGTTTTTCAGTATCGTGTTTTTGGACAAAAGGATCCAGATAAAATTCTAAAAACACTAAACAGATAACATCCTCAAGAAGTTGTGTTTCTTCGTCTTTTTTAAGCAGTTTTTTTTCAATCAGGAAAGATACACGATCGATAAAAGTATCTTCATATCCTGCTTTTTTCAATATTTCAGCAGTCGTTTTGGCATGGAATTTTTTTAAATCTTCTCTCCATTTCAAATAGCCGACACGGTCCATCGGATACGATTCTCTTGGCATTTTCCAGCGGCAGATGTGCTGTGCCTTAGCTGCTATCTGAACTGCTTCTGAAGCATTGGGCTGAAAATCCATCAGCCTTTCATACATTCTGTCCGAATACAATAATTCTTTCGGATAGGTTATTTCTTGGTATATTTCATTATTTGGATCGGCTTCGTTTTCTGCATCAATCCACGCACTGGCGTTTAAGAAGGGAATAGTTTTCATTTTGGAATAGTGTATATATTCAAAGATACATACATTATTCTAAAAACCCAACGAATACTTCATCACCTTCTACTTTCACAGGATAAGTTGCGATTGAATAGTCTTCACCATTTAAATTAGAACCATCAACCAATGAGAATGTTTTTTTATGCATTGGACATGCAATTTTTGGAACATCATCAGCAGAACCGGTCATTCCTCTGGATAAAACCATTTCCATTTTGTGAGGACAGGCATTTTGACAGGCGTACCAAGCGTTTCTTCTTTCGAAATTAAAAATGGCAATCTGTTTGTTTTTATACTTGATGCATCCGCCTCTGTTACTTGGAAAATCTTTAATGTTTCCAGCTTTGAACCAAATTTTCACTTCGCTTGTGTTTACCGTTTTGTATTGGCTTAATAGATCTTCCATGGGATTTAGTTTTTTGTTTTCAGATCCCGGCCCCGCCATGAGGATTAGCAGAACCGAGAGCGGAAAAGTATTGTTATTAAGTTGCTATTTCGCAAAGATTCACAATATGAACCCAAAGACACGAGAAGATAATTTTCTGTTTGTAGTTGTCTTTGCTGTTGTTTTTTTATTTTAAATTTTCGCGAATCTCTTTGTATTCTTTGTGAATCTTTGTGAAATAATTATATTTAAATTTGTATTATCGAACAATTAGTACCTACCAAGGTCTTGGCATTTTTTGATCTCTTAACGGCACGTATTCAATGTTGTCATCTTTCTCATCCGTATTCACAAAGTGACTGAAACGTTTCATCAATCTTGGTTTTTCAAGTACTTGTTTCCACTCACATTCGAAAGTTCCAACTAGTGATTCCATCTCAGTTTCCAATGTTTCGCAAATACCTAAACGGTCATGAATAATAACTTCTTTTAGGTAATCCAAACCGCCTTCCAGTTTTTCTAACCAAGTAGATGTTCTGACTAATGGTCCTGCAGTACGGATATAATACATAAGGAAACGATCCATATATTTGAAAACAGTTTCTTTATTTATTTGTTCAGCCAATAAAACAGCGTGTTTTGGATTGGCCCCGCCATTACCACAGATGTAAAGATTCCAGCCGCCTTCAACAGCAATTACTCCAAAATCTTTTCCTCTCGCCTCGGCACATTCTCTGATACAGGCAGAAACTCCTCCTTTTAATTTATGAGGAGAACGAATTCCTCTGTAACGATTTTCTAATTCGATGGCAAAAGTTGTACTGTCATCCATTCCATAACGGCACCACGTATTACCCACACAGCTTTTTACGGCTCTTAATGATTTTCCATAAGCATGTCCGCTTTCAAAACCATTATCGATTAATACTTTCCAGATTTTTGGCAGATCATCCAAGTGGGCTCCGAATAAATCGACACGCTGTGCTCCGGTTATTTTAGTGTATAAATCAAATTGTTTAGCAACTTCACCGATCACTATTAATTTTTCAGGAGTGATTTCACCACCAGCAATTCTTGGCACAACAGAATAAGTTCCGTTTCTTTGAATGTTTGCTAAATACCTATCGTTGGTATCCTGTGTAGTTACGTGCTTATTAGCAGTGTCATTATAAATACTGGAGAAAATTGAAGCTACAACCGGTTTACAGATTTCGCATCCGTCACCTTTTCCATGATGATCAATTACTTCATAATAATTAGTGTATTTATTGATTTTTACAAGGTCAAATAATTCTTGTCTTGTATAACTAAAGTGCTCACAGATACTTTCTTTTACTTCTCTTCCTATTGATTTTTGAGCTGCTTTTACTAAGTCAGCTACCATTGGTTTACAGCCTCCGCAACCTGAAGTAGCTTTGGTAAGCTTAACAACATCTGAAAAAGTTTCACAAGTTCCGTCAGTTATTGAACAGCAGATAGCACCTTTGGTCACGTTTTCGCAAGAGCAGATAACCGCTGTATCAGGCAGGTCAGATGCACTGCCAAGTGTAGATCCTTCTCCACCGCGCGAACCAAGAATTAAATCTTCCGGGTTTGCAGGCAAGGCCATTGCATTGGCATAAATTTGGAACAGACCGTTGTAATCTGATGAATCTCCTACAAGGATTCCGCCCAATAATGTTTTTCCGTCTTTGGTAACATTGATTCTTTTGTAAATACCGCTGAATTTGTTTTCATAAACAATTGCAGTAACATCTTCGTTTTCAATAAAAGGATCACCAAAGCTCGCAACTTCAACTCCAATTAGTTTCAATTGAGTTGACATATCGATGGTTTCTCTCATCGTTTTATTCCCATTAAGGATTTGTTCGGCAGCAACATCAGCCATTTCGTAGCCAGGAGCCACAAGACCATATATCATTTGATTGTATAAAGCAGCCTCACCTATAGCATAGATATTAGGATCTGATGTCTGCATTTTATTGTTTACCACAATACCGCCTCTAACGCCTACTTCGAGTCCGGAAACTCTTCCCAGTTCGTCGCGGGGTTTAATTCCGGCTGATATAACCAACATATCAACTTTTAACAAATCGTCATTGGCAAACATCATTCCTTTTATACTCTCTTCTCCATCTATATATTGAGTTGCTTTATTTAGATGAATACCTATATTTAATTCTTCTATTTTAGATTGAAGCATATCACTTGCGCCTTGATCCAATTGTCTTGGCATCAATCGCGGAGCAAATTCTACTACATGAGGATTTAATCCTAAATCGCGAACAGCTTTTGCTGCCTCAAGCCCTAATAAACCTCCTCCAAGAACCGCTGCTTCAGTAGACCCATTGGCTTTTATTTTTTTGGCGTAAGCCATAATAGCATCAAGATCTTCAATGGTTCTGTAAACAAAAACCCCTTCTTTTTCCACACCGTCAATTGGCGGTACAAATGCAGCTGACCCAGTAGCCAAAACTAAGTAATCATACTGATATGTTTTTTCTAAGTGTGTGTGTATCGTTTTTTGTTCTCTATTGATATCTGTAATTAACTCCGAAGTGTTTAATATGATGTTATTCTCCTTATACCATGATCCCGTTGAAAGAGACAGGTCTTCAGCGCTTTTCCCTGCAAAGTATTCACTTAGGTGAACCCTGTCATAAGCGCGTCTTGGTTCTTCTCCAAATACTGTAATTTGATAATTCTCTTGCCCAGATTTCGAAATGAATTTCTCGCAAAATTTATAACCTACCATGCCGTTTCCGACTACTATCACATTAATCATAATCTGTTAATTAAGTATTACTACGCAAACATACGTATAAATACTTAATTTATATACTTATTTTTAGATTTTTTTTCTAAAATAGAATCATTTTTAATAACTATTGCTCGAATCATACGTAAATACATACTTAGACTACATACGTCCACTCATTTAAGCACATTAAATAGCTACAAAGCACTTACTTACAAACTACTTAGAGAAACTAACAAAAACACTTAATATTTTATGACTGTCCGCAAATAATACCATGTATTTTTTTTTGCCACTGATTACAAAGATTCTCATAGATTTCATTATTGTTTTTTTTAAAATATCTGTGTAAATCTTTTTGAATCAAGACCATTTAAAGTGATTTACAGGAAACATTGAGTGCTGGATGCAGTTTAATAAAATTGAAATTGCTCAACATTCGCTTCAATAATCGTCTTTACAAATGATAACAAATGAAATTAAAAAACAAGCCTGCTTGATATAATTTCACAGCCTAAAAAAGCATAAAGCAACTGCCTGTTTGTTAAATTGAGCTACTCGTTCACACACTTTTATTATCTTAGTGCAAAAATTAAAGGTTTCGAAAGTGACTGACATTTGAAAAACATTTTACATAAAACAGCATCTAAAAAAATGACAAAAATAGCTTTAATAACAGGCGCAACTTCAGGAATAGGAAAAGCCACAGCAATCAAATTGGCCGAAAACGGATATGATTTAATCATCTGCGGACGCCGTGCTGAAAAACTCGAAGAATTAAAAAGTACATTGGCCGAAAACATAAAAGTTCATAGTTTAATCTTTGATGTCAGAGACAGAAAAGAAGTTGAACTACAGCTTAATTCACTGCCAAATGAATGGAAAAATATTGACGTTCTAGTAAACAGTGCTGGTAATGCTCATGGACTTTCTACTATCGACAATGGCGATATCGAAGACTGGGACGTAATGATTGACGGAAACGTAAAAGGATTATTGTATGTTTCCAAAGCCATAATTCCGCAGATGGTAGAAAGAAAAAAGGGCCATATTATCAATTTGAGTTCAGTTGCAGGAAAACAAACCTATGCGAACGGTGCCGTGTACTGCGCCTCAAAAAAAGCGGTTGAAGCCATCAGCGAAGGAATGCGTCTTGACTTAACCCAGCACGGGATTAAAATTACAAATATTGCACCAGGAGCCGTTGCAACTGAGTTTTCAGAAGTCCGATTCAAAGGTGACACAGAAAGAGCCCAAAAAGTATATGAAGGCTACGACCCGTTATTAGCCGAAGATATAGCCGATTTTATTGCTTATGCTGTCAATGCTCCAGATCGTGTAACAATTGCCGATGTAACAATATATGCTAAAGCACAATCGGCTCCTACTATGATCTATAAAAAATAAAAGTCTTTTTTCACCCGCACAGATGTCCCTGAGCAACGATAATGAATTGCATTCTACCCCATTGTTGTTTAAATCTGATCGCTCAGATCTAAACAATAATTTTGCCTATTTTATAAAGTCAAAATATTTTATCAATTCTATTTGCAATAAGAAAATAAGTTTAGTTCAAAGTAAAAACTCAAAAAAACTATATTTTAATCACTATTAAATACTATTTTTATGAAGATTTAACGTTGAAATAACTTTAAAAAATAACAAAATGAAAAAAATTATTTGTCTATTGCTAATTTTAGTTTTCGCATCTTTTACAACTTCAAAAGAAACAATAACAGTTTCAGGAAAAATAACAAATACCGAAGATGGAAAAATTAGAATTAAAGGAGAATCATTTGATAAAGAAATTAAACTAAAACCAGATGGCAGTTTTCTAGAAAATTTATCTATAGAATATGATGGGCTGTACATGATTGGAACAGCTAAAAACAATTTCCCTATCTATTTATCAAAACAATCAAAATTAGCAATAAATGCTGACGACAAAAACTTCAATTCTACATTAAAATACACAGGAAAAGGGAGTATCGAAAATCAATATCTTGCTAAAAAACAACTCATAACTACTGTAACCGCTCCCGAAGAGCTTTATAAACTAGACGAAAAAGTATTCTTAAATAAACTCCAAAAAATCAAAAATTCTGTAACTATTTTATATGGTAACACAAAGTTTACTGATACCTATTTCAAAGAAAAAGAAGATAGAAGTATTCATTATTTAGAACAGAAATATTTATTGACTTATAAAAAATATCATTATAACTATGCAAAATTAAAAGACTTTAAAGTTTCAGAAACATTCCCGCAAATTGATGAAACAATTGACTTGGATAATAATAATGATTTTTTATTTTCAGATGAATATAAAGAAATTGTTATGACTAAATTTTATGAAAACATTAAAGGGGATGATTATAGTTTTTTCATTTCGGCAAGAAATGCAATTCCAGAAATTAAAGCTCTTAAAAGTCAAAGTATAAAAAATCGTTTAATTGAAAACTCGATAAATGATATTAGTATTGAAAATCCAAATTACGAAAAAACATACAATGAATTTTTATCAATTGTAACTGATTTAAAACTAAAAGAAAAACTTACCCAAAATTATAATGCAACAAATGTATTAAAACCTGGAAATCCCTCTCCAAAATTTGATTATAAAAATCAAAAAGGGGGAAAAACTTCTTTGGAAAATCTAAAAGGTAAATACATTTACATAGATCTTTGGGCTACATGGTGCGCACCCTGCCGCCAGGAAATCCCATTCCTTCAGAAAGTGGAAGAACAATATAGAGAAAAAAACATTGAATTTGTAAGTATTTCAATAGATGCAATAGAGGATCAGGAAAAATGGAGCAAATTTGTTATAGAACAAAAATTAGGTGGAATTCAATTATTGGCAGATAAAGAATGGGAATCACAATTTTTGAAAGATTATGGAGTCAATGGAGTCCCAACATTTATTCTTATTAACCCTGAAGGTAATATCATCAGCGCCCATGCCCCTAGACCATCTGACACTAAACTTATTGATTTATTCAACAGTCTAAAAATATAATTTAAAAGCCATTTTTAAGTTTTTTTTTACACAAATAAGTAAAAAACTGATTATTATAAGATTAAGTCAGCTAAGTGTAAAACACACAATAATTCCGAATAATTATATAACAGCATATCGCCTTATTTAATTCATTTTTACAGAAAATTAAATAAGGCATCATGAAAAAATCAATTATACTATTCGGAATTATTGCACTTGCATTCTTATCCTGTAAAATATGGTGATGAAAATAAAGCTCTTGCTAAAAAAATGCCCGTTCGAAAAGAACCAAAAAATGTTTCCTATACTTTAGAAACACAAAAGAATGGCTGAAAAAAAACACAAGTGAAGAAAACCTAGAAATTACTCTCGCTGTAAACCGAACAGACAAAGCTAATTTTACTAAAATGGATTCTGTTATTATTCCAACCGATCTTAGTGGCGACATAGTATTTTATTTGCCTTTTCCCCTACAGGTAACTTCGTTGCGGGAAGTCGATAAAATTATTTTTTTCTCTTATCCTGCTCAAACTTTTGCCACTTACGAAAATGGAATTTTAATCTGCGCCGACCCAGCCAATATGGGCAAAAAAAAGGATCCAACGCCTACAGGATTATTCTTTACAAATTGGAAAGCAGAAGAAACCACCAGCACATTCAATGACGAATGGGAACTAAAATGGAATTTCAATATCGAAAACAAAAAAGGCATTGGATTTCATCAATACGAATTACCCGATTATCCAGCATCACATTCCTGCATGCGGTTACAGGAAAAAGATGCTGAATTTTTATACCAATGGGTTTTGGCCGATGATGAAAATATAAAATACAAGGGGACTCCGGCTGTTATTTTTAGGAGTTATAATTTTGATAAAACCTTGACTGCAGCTCATTAAAAATCCAAAAGCTTTAGCTATTCCAGAAACTGAAATTAAAGAAATCATTATGCCTTATCTGAACACCATCATAAAAGAACAGGAAAAAAGAAAAACATCCTAAATAATCATTCAGAACTGCTCCTAAATTCTTCATGGCTGTTGTTGCTGTAAGCCATAAAATCATTTTATTTCCTATATTCGTCTTTATTAAAACGATCTGCTTCAGCACACTCAAAACACATCTTCACATTGAAAAAAACAACACAATTTCTGATTCTATTTTTTGCCTGCATGAATCTGTATTCGCAAAATACCTATGTCTTTTTCGGTTCCTTTAACAGAGATAAAACTACCGATGCCATTTATGTATATCAGCTAGATACTATCAGCGGAAAATTATCAAAAATCACAGCAGTAAAAGATATTGTAAGCCCGTCTTATCTTACTTTGTCGCCAAATGGGAAGTTTGTTTTTGCCTGTACCGAAAGTAAAACTCCAAACGGAGGAAAAGTGAGCAGTTTTGAGTTTAGCCCCGAAAATAAAACACTGACTTTTATAAACAGCCAAAGCAGCGGCGGAGAAAACCCAGTTTACATGACAGTTCATAAAAATGGAAAATGGCTGATAAACGGTAATTACACTGAAGGAAGTGTTTCTGTTTATCCAATTGCTGATAACGGAATGATAAATCCAATTGCTCAAAACTTTCAATATTCTGAGGGAAGCGTCGACCCTGAAAGACAAAAGCGTTCGCACGTTCATTCCACCGTTTTTTCACCCAGCTGTGATTATCTCTTTTTACCTGATTTAGGTGCAGATAAAATCAGATGCTACAAATTTGAAGAAGATAAAACAGAACCTTTAGTAACTGCTGAAAATCCATTTACCCAAACCGCTTTAGGAAGCGGACCTAGACATTTTACCTTTCATCCAAATGGTAAATTTGCCTATTGTATCGAAGAAATAGCAGGTCACATAAGTGCTTACCGTTATGAAAACGGAAAATTGGACAGCATTCAAAGAATAGCAGCACATCCCGAAGATTACAAAGGCAATTTTGAAAGTTCTGATATTCATATTTCTCCGGACGGGCATTTTTTATACGCTTCCAACCGGGGCGAAAAAAATAATATCGCCATATATTCAATCGGAAATGATGGCAAACTCACATTGATCGGATACCAATCTACTTTGGGAAATCATCCCAGAGTATTTGCTATTGATGAAACCGGAAAATTTCTGATTGTAACGAATACTATAAGCGGAAATGTATTTGTCTTTAAACGAAATGCCAAAACTGGATTACTTAAAAAAGTAGGCAGAGAACTAAAAATGAAAAATGTTTCCTGTGTCAAAATCAGAAAATATTAGCAGAAAATGAACAACAATATTTACATCCAAATTCTAATCTGTTGGCTTCTGACAAGCTGTCTTACTAATAAAAAATCTTCAGCAGCTACAACTCAAAACAAAACATTTGAAGTTGTATTGGATAGTATAGATTTGTTTGATACCTCCAGAGACAGGAAAGTTCCAGTAATGATTTACAAACCAAAATCAGACCCGAAAATTGAGAAACAAAAAATTATAATTTTTAGCCACGGTTACTATCAAAACAAAGGGAATTCGAATACAAAATATTCCTATTTAACAAATTTTATTGCCTCAAAGGGATATTTTGTTGCCAGTATTCAGCACGAGTTACCAACGGATAGTTTAATTCCTAAAACTGGAATTCCACAAATTGTTAGAATGCCATTTTGGAAAAGTGGAGCAGATAATATAATGTTTGTTATAAATGAATTGAAAAAGTCCAATCCAAATTTAGATTTTAAACATATTACACTAATTGGACACTCAAATGGAGCAGATATGACGGCTTTATTTCCTCAAAAATATCCAAATATAGTTGATAAAATTATCGCTATGGATAACCGAAGAATGGCTTTACCAAGAACAAATCATCCAAAAGTGTATTCCTTACGCTCAAGTGACCTAACAGCAGATGAAGGCGTTTTACCAACTGCAGAAGAACAGAAAAAATTTGGAATAAAAATCATTAAGCTCCCAAATACCATTCATAATGATATGGATGATCGTGCCAATAAAGAACAGAGAAAAGAAATTAATGATTACACTTTTACATTCCTGAATGAGTAAATTAATTTTAATAGAATAAACAAAAAGCAGCTCCAAAATAGAGCTGCTTTTTAAATATTGTATATCTCTGAATTCTATCTTAACTGAGTAGTATCAACTCTTGACGGCGTGTCTTTCCCGCTGATAATGGACGAAGAACTTAAAGCTATAGATTTAATAATTTCGGTCATATTGGCGATGTCCAATGTCTCAAATTCATCATCGGCAGTGTGATAAAAGGGCTCATTATCCATTTTTGAAGTCGAAATAGTATGAGCAGGCACTCCTAGTTTCGCCAAAGTAGCATTATCGGAACGATAAAACAACTGCTGCTCAGGATATGGATCCGGATAAAACTTAAAAGTCGTTTTTTCTAAATTTTTCTGCAGAATTTTTCCAAAATCTGATTTTTCGAATCCAGTTATGTACGCTGAATTTTTTCCCCATTTAGATTCTGTACCAATCATTTCTAAATTGAACATGGCAATTACTTTTTCCGCAGGAAGCTGTTTTGAAAAATATTTGGCCCCAAAACCGCCTAATTCTTCGGCAACAAATGTGCTAAAAATGATAGTACGTTCGTTATTATTCAGTTTTTTAAAATAATTAGCCAGCATAATCACTGCTGTACTTCCCGCTGCATCATCATTGGCACCATTATAAATAGAATCATTAGCAGGGTGCGGAACACCTTCTTCCGGCGAGCCCACTCCAAGATGATCATAATGTCCGGAAAAAATAACATATTCGTCCGGCTTGCTTTTGCCTGGCAATATACCAACTACATTATTCAATGTTTTCTTGGAAATAGTATTGGATAATTCAACTGAAAAAGCAGCAGCTTCATTAACTCCAAAAACAAACAAAACTGTATTGGTTCCAGGTTCAGAAGTGATTCTGTCAATATGCTGAATATTTGGCAGCACATTATTAAAAGAAGCATCAACTAATACCAGATAACTCTTGGAACTCTTGTAATATTCATTGAATTTCTTTCCTAGATTATCTCCTTTACTGATTTTGACAACTGTGATATCGCTTTTCTCGGTCAAAGAAACCTGTGACTGATAAGAGAAAGCAACTACTTGGTTGTTGTCAATTTCTTTTCCGTCGATAATTATCTTGGAAGAAACAGCTTTAGACTCAGTCATAGAAAATTCCTGTCTAAAATTAGCCACTCCCATAAAAGGTTTCAGTCCTGCTTTTTTGAATTCTGATTCTATAAAGGCTGATGCTTTATCAATTCCGGGAGTAAAAGTTCTCCTTCCATGCATATCATCTGCAGATAAGACTTTTTCAATACGGGAAACTTCATTGGAAGTAATAACCTTATCAATAGATTGTCCATGAACACCAAAACACAGACCTAAAACAAATATACCTGCAATACTTTTTTTCATATTTTACTTTTATAAATAACAACTTAACTAAACCAAAAGTATGCTATTTATTTGTAAAACAATACTTCAAATACGAATTTTTAAATAGAAAAAACACTAAATAATCATAATCTTTAAGAATACTTCAAAAAACTGAATTACACTCCTATAAAAGGAGGAAGGAGAGCAACGGTATCGTTGTTTTTTAAGATCTGATTCGAAAATTTATGAATTATTTTTTGATTAACTGCTACACTGAAAGGAAACTGCTTGAGTTGGTATTTTTTTTCCAGCTCAGCCAATAATCTGCTTAACGGTAAATCCGAAAAATCAATTTTTTCACCACGGCGTCTTGTCCGCGCAGCAAGAGCACCAAAATACTTTATCCTAATCATTTCATTTCATCAAGATTCTGCAATATAAATTCCTCTTCCAAAAAAGAATCAAAAACCATTTCCTCTTCGATATACGAAGTTAATTTTGAAGTATTTTTAACCACTTCACCAATTACGATAATCGCCGGAGAAGCGATTTCGTTCTCTTTTACTAATGCTGTAATTGTACTGATAGTTCCAACTACTTTCTTTTGAGTTGTTTTGGTACCGTTTTGTATAATTGCAATAGGCAGATCATCGGTTCTGTTGTTTTGGTATAAAGCGACAATCTCGTCCAATTTATTCATTCCCATCAAAATGACAACCGTAGCCGAAGATTGTGAAGCCAGAGCAACATCTTTTGACAATTTATGTTCAGAAGTTGTTCCGGTAATTACCCAGAAACTTTCAGCAACTTTTCTTTGCGTCAGGCTGATTCCATTGGAAGCAGGCACTCCCATTGCTGATGAAATTCCGGGAACAATTGCCGTATCAATTCCAAATTGACTGGCAAAATCAATTTCCTCGCTTCCTCTTCCAAAAACAAAAGGATCACCGCCTTTTAAACGAACAACATGCCCTTTACTTTTTGCCATCGACACAATTAAATCGTTAATCTGGTCCTGACTATAAGCGTGGCATCCAAAACGTTTTCCAACAAATATAATTTCAGCCTGCGGAGCATACTGCAGCAGTTCTTCATTAACCAATGCATCATACAAAACAACATCGGCACTTTCTAATGCTTTAACTGCCTTTAGCGTAATCAGTTCTACATCTCCAGGCCCTGCTCCTACTATTGTTAATTTTGGTTTATCTGCCGTTTTCATGATTCAAAGTATAAAGTTCAACTTCTGATTAACTACGTAAAAATACGTACACAAATATAAGTATTAAAAATAACGCTTAAACAAAATATGTTCTCTATTTTCCGAAAAGCATTTACTTTTAACTATTTGACAAAAAATGACCCGCAAAAAAGACAATAATCATTTCAAAGTATTACATATTTATAAAATTCATTATACTGTAGAATACAAAGAGAGGCTATCCAAAATTTTCGGTTGCCTCTCTTTGTATTTTTAATAAGATTATTATCTAAAATCGTTCAGTGCTTTCTCTATGATAGCAAGACATTCGTGAATTTGATCTTCTGTAATTACTAATGGCGGTGCAAAACGTATTTTATTACCGTGAGTTGGTTTTGCCAATAACCCATAATCTCTGAAACGAAGACAAATATCCCAAGCCAGATCAGAATCCTCACTGCTGTTAATCACAATTGCATTAAGAAGTCCTTTGCCTCGAACCAATTCTATTAATGGATTACGCTCCGCGATTTCATTCAATCCTTTTCTTAAAATCAAACCTAATTTTTGTGCGTTTTCAGATAAATTTTCTTCACGAACCACTTCAAGAGCAGCAACGGCAACGGCAGCTGCGATTGGATTTCCTCCAAAAGTAGATCCATGCTGTCCCGGCTTGATTACATCCATTATCGCATTATTGGCCAAAACCGCCGATACTGGATAAACACCGCCAGAAATAGCTTTGCCTAAAATCAAAATATCTGGCTGTACATTTTCATGATGCACTGCCAGTAATTTACCTGTTCTGGCAATTCCTGTCTGAACTTCATCTGCAATAAACAATACATTATGCGCTTCGCAAAGTGCTTTGGCTTTCGCCAAATAACCTTCGCTTGGAACATAAACTCCAGCCTCGCCCTGAATAGGCTCTACCAAAAAACCAGCAATATTAGCTGAAGATTTCAATGCTTTTTCTAAAGCCTCAATGTCATCATACGGTATTTTTATAAAACCTTCGGTAAAAGGTCCGAAAGATTTTCTTGCGCTTTCATCATTTGAAAAAGAAATAATAGTAGTAGTTCTTCCGTGAAAATTTCCTTCGCATACAATAACCTGAGCCTGATTTTCAGGAATTCCTTTTACTTCATAAGACCATTTTCTGCACAATTTCAAAGCAGTTTCTACAGCCTCGGCTCCAGTGTTCATTGGAAGCACTTTATCAAAACCAAAATATCTGGTTACATACTCTTCATAAACACCCAATTGGTCATTATAAAAGGCACGCGAAGTTAATGTCAGTTTTTGCGCCTGTTCAACCATTGCTCCAACTATTTTTGGATGGCAGTGGCCTTGATTTACTGCAGAATAAGCAGATAAGAAATCAAAATATTTTTTTCCGTCAACATCCCATACAAAAACACCCTCCCCTTTTTCCAGAACAACCGGTAACGGATGATAATTATGTGCGCCGTATTTATTCTCTTTTTCAATTAAAACTTCCGCTTTTAAAGAAAGTGATTGTGCTGTATGTTCCATCATCTAAAATTTTATAAAATATTCATACAAAAGTAACAAATGTTTTTTATCAACCAAATAAAAAGCTAAATTTGACTTTTATAACATCATTTTTAAAAAATAAACATTTATTTATAACAAAAATAAGTCATGTTGTTATTTTAACGCATCCAGATACCCGCGGCGGAAAAACAAATAAAAAAACAATTACTTTTATCCCAAATAAAAGTGATTTTAACTTTAAAAAAGGAAAATATGGACATTTTAGATGAATTTGACATCAATATCATAAAAGAATTGGAAAAAGACGGAAGAATGGCTTTTTCTGCAATAGCGACTAATCTCAAGATTTCAAATACTATGGTGCACCAGCGCATCAACCGATTAATAGAACAGGGAATCATATCTGGGATCAGACCCGTTTTAAACGAAAAAAAGATAGGATACGACTGGGGAACTTTTACCGGAATCACTTTGAAGAAAGATCAGGATTCTGAAAAAGTTATAGAAGCCCTAAAACTGATTCCAGAAATAACCGAATGTTATTACATCACGGGCACTTTTACGCTTTACATAAGAATGATAGCCAAAGATCATGAACACATGAGAAGGCTGCTTTATGAAAAAATCGACTCTATTCCCGGCATTTCAAAGACAGAATCCCTAATTGAATTAGGCTGTGCCTTTAAACGGAACATCAGTTTGTAAATAGTTAAGAAAAAAACATAAAATTCTAACTTAACGATCTAATAACCTTGAAAGAAGCATTTTTCAAGGTTTTTTTTATATCAATAATTTATTAGATATTTGCAAAAAATAGCACCATGAAAAACTTAAAAATTATATTTTTCGCAATGATTTTAATTACATGCCAAGCTTTTGGTCAATTAAAACCAGTACAATACAAAGACGGGGATCAGGTCTTGAATGGTTTCAAAATCAATCCTACGAAGAAAAGCAATCAAAACCCCGGCATATTAATTTTACCTGCCTGGAAAGGAATTGACAAATTATCTAAAGATACTGCGGAAAGTCTTTCAAAATTGGGTTATTATGCTTTCATAGCAGATATATACGGAGAAGGAAACTATCCTAAAGACAATGCCGAAGCCGGAAAAATTGCAGGATTTTACAAAAATGATTTTTTGGCTTATCAAAAACGGATTTCACTAGCCTTGCAGCAGCTTATTGACGCTGGAGCAAATCCTGATAATATCGTAATTATTGGTTATTGTTTTGGAGGAACTGGTGCCATTGAAGCAGCCCGGGGGCACCTCAATGTTAAAGGAATTGTTTCCTTTCATGGCGGTTTAGGCAAAGATGCTGCAAGACCTACAGAATCGATAAAGGCGAAAGTATTAGTTTGTCATGGCGCAGATGATCCCTATGAATCAAAAGAAGAAATAACCGCTTTTCAGCAGGAAATGCGTGACTCAAAAGCCGACTGGCAAATGATTTATTATGCCAATGCTGTACATTCCTTTACCAATCCTGAGTCAGGAACAGATAATTCTAAAGGAGCTGCATACAATGAAGTGGCCGCCAAAAGATCTTTCGAACATTTCAAGCTGTTCCTGAACGAAGTATTAAAAAAATAATAAATTAAATAAACACCCTAGATTTTAAATGAAAAAAGTACTAACACTATTTGTATTTATAACAGCGTTTCATTGTTTCGCACAAAAGAAAGCGGTTAACAATGATGATCCGACGAAGTTTATGAATACCATAACCGCCGAAAAATTAAAAACAAAACTTACCATTGTTGCTTCCGATGAAATGGAAGGCCGCGATACTGGATCCAAAGGACAAAAAAAAGCTGGAAAATACCTTATCGAGCAATACAAAAAAAGTAAAATATCCTACCCAAAAGGAGCTGCGAGCTATTATCAGCCTATTCCTGCTTCCTACTTAAATGCCAAGTACAATCAAAACCTGCCTGATTCAGAGAATATTTGGGCATACATTGAAGGGTCTGAAAAACCAGACGAAGTTTTAGTCGTTTCTGCACATTACGACCACGTAGGGGTAAAAAACGGAGATGTTTATAACGGTGCTGATGATGATGGTTCCGGCACAGTAGCCATTCTGCAGATTGCCGAAGCTTTCCAAAAAGCGAAAAAAGAGGGACATGGTCCAAAACGTTCTATATTATTTCTGCATGTAACTGGTGAAGAACACGGTTTACACGGCTCACGTTTTTACTCTGAACACCCATTATTTCCAATAGCAAATACTATTGCAGATATTAATATCGATATGATTGGCCGCCGTGATTTTGATCATCCTGACACTAATAATTATGTATATGTGATTGGTGCAGACAGGTTATCCAGCGATTTACACAACATTACCGTTGCACAGAACGAAAAATACACCAAACTGGATTTGGATTTCAAATTCAATGACCCAAAAGATCCAAATCATTTCTATGAGCGTTCTGACCATTATAACTTTGCTAAATTTGGTATTCCTGCCGTATTTCTTTTTAATGGTGTACACGCCGATTACCACCAAAAGACTGATGAAGTAGAGAAAATTGAATTCGATGCTTTAGCAAAAAGAGCCCAGCTAGCATTTGCAATTGCCTGGGATTTAGCTAACAGGCCTGACAGAATTATAGTTGACAAACAAGCAAAATAATATTTAGCAGAAAAGAGCTTCGAAGAAATTTGAAGCTCTTTTTTTTTAACGCATATTTCAAAAAACCATACAGGAAATCAAAACAATATCAATATATTTGGAATTCAGTTAAAAGATATTCAGATTGCTTACGAGATGCATTATATCTTTTTTTGCAGATTAAGAAGAAACGAAAGAGATCATACTATCCCTTCCCTATTTATCGCATCAAAAGAATTGAAGTATAACAATTGTAATATTCAACAATGACAGTAAATCCAAATTCAGACAGCAAATACTTATTTGAGCATTTTTTTGAACTATCCGCTGATTTACTCTGTATCACTGGGTTCGATGGTTTTTTCAAAAGAATTAATCCAGCGGTTTCTCAATTATTAGGCTACACAAATGAGGAATTGTTTTCAAAACCAATAAACGATTTTATCCATATTGATGACCAGATATACACTTCAAAAGCAAGGAATGAATTATACAAAAATAAACCACTCTTAAATTTCGAAAACAGATACGTTACAAAAAGCGGTGAAATTGTATGGCTCTCCTGGACATCAATGCCTGCAGCTGACGAAAAATTAGTTTATGCAATTGCAAAAAACATCACACACAACAAAAAACTGGAAGAGGAACGGAATTTACTGCTTACTAAATTTACAAAAACCAATAACGACCTCAAAAAAATAAGTTACACGAGCTCACATGATCTGCGGTCTCCTGTAAACAATCTGCTTTCAATTTTCAGCCTCTTGGATGTTACCAAAATTGAAGATTCTGAAACCCTGCAGTTTCTTGAGATGCTTCAGTCTGCTACCGAAACATTAAAGAAAACTTTAAATAATTATGTAGATATTTTAATCCTAGAGGATAAGTCTATTGCACAAATTGAAGAAATAGACCTAGGTACAATTCTTAATACTGTCATTCTTTCTATAAATTCTTTAATACAAAAGTCAAATGCTGTTATCAATATTGACTTTTCGCTGCTCGAAAAGATTAATTTTAACAAATCCTATCTTGAAAGCATTTTTCTAAATTTATTGACTAATTCAATTAAATATGCTATCCCGGGCTGTTCACCAATTATTACCATCCATTCCAGAAAAACGGATGAAGTTGATCAGTTGATTTTTTCTGACAATGGTATTGGCTTCGATATGGAGCTCGTAAAAGATAAAATATTTGGTTTACACCAAAAGTTCAACAACCACATAGACAGCAAAGGAATCGGGCTTTATTTAGTAAACAACCACGTCACAAGCCTAGGCGGTAAAATTGATGTAGAAAGCAAGATCAACGAAGGAACAACCTTTATTATTTCTTTTAAAAAAGAACCGGTTTTCTCATAATTACGCAAACGAATGTACGCAACAAAAAAGCCCCAATTTCTTTGGAGCCTTTTGTTTTCAATTTTTTTCTATAACTTATAATTCTTCTTTTATAACTGCATCTGGGGCATTTTTCTTAACAGACTCAATTCCATTATCTCTTGCTGCAGCTGATTCATACATTTCGCTAGTACCAATAATCTGGCCATTAGAAGCTTTTAGATTGAAATAAGGCTTTCCGTTTTTGGCTTCCAATCTCTCAAATCGAGCATCATCCTGTGAATTTTTCTTAACAGATTCAATTCCGTTATCACAAGAAGCTTTTGTTGTATAACCTTCGCTAGCCAAAATAACCTGACCATTACCTGCTTTCAAAACAAACTGAAATTCGTCATTTTTTCTTTTAGTAATCAAAAATGTTCCCATAGAAGTTTAAGTGTTATTAATTTATAAATAGTTAAAATCTGAAATTATTATATCGCCTTCTAAAATACAAAACTTAAATCTGAATTCAAAAACTAGAACAACTTAAATAACATTTTTCAGCCGAAAGTTTATTCCACAAAAAAAGCCTTGAATTTCTTCAAGGCTTTTCATTCTGGGTGGCTGACCGGGTTCGAACCGGCGACCCGCGGCACCACAAACCGCTACTCTAACCAGCTGAGCTACAACCACCATTTGCGCTTAGCGGTTGCAAATATAGAACAAATGTTTGCTTCTGCAAACAAAAAATCAAAAAAAAATTGACATTTTTACTTCAAATCTCCTAAGCTATTGACTGCCAAATACCTTTCAGCAGTAAATCCTTCGGCATGTTCCACACCAGTAAGCCTCCCAAGATCTCTGGAACGGTAATTCAGGCTTTCCAAGAAGTTTTTACTCGATATAGGAGATTCCGGTTCTTTCGAATCCGGATCATAAAACTGGGAGCTGTAAGCCAGAATTGCTTCAATTTTTTTATCTGTGAAGCCTGTAATATCCACAACAAAATCCGGCTCTATATTTTTCCATTGAATATAATGATATACTAATTTGGGTCTCCATGCTTTTTGGATTTCACCGTCCAAAATTGTTTCAATCTTCATCAGACCTGACAAAAAACAGGCATCCGAAACCAATTTACTGCCTTTTCCATGATCTATATGCCTGTCATCTATTGCATTACACAATACGATTTCCGGCTGATACTTACGGATCATTTTTATAATTTCCAGCTGATGCTTTTCATCATTGACAAAAAAACCGTCTCTCATATTCAAATTCTCCCGAACAGAAACCCCCAGTATTTTCGCTGCTGCTGCTGCCTCTTCATCCCGAATTTCAGCAGAACCGCGTGTACCTAATTCTCCACGGGTCAAATCAATAATTCCGACCGTTTTACCTAGAGAAATCTCTTTTAGGATTGTTCCGGAACATCCTAATTCTACATCATCGGGATGTGCCCCAAAAGCCAATATATCTAATTTCATATCTTTTTTTGTTTATTATTTTTGGTTTGTAGTTTATTGTTAAGTTCTTAAAAAACAAACTATCAACTTTTTTAACCGTTTAAAACTCTTTTCATTGTCATTGATTTGTTGACGCTTTCCTCCCACTCTTTTTCAGGAACGCTGTCTTTCGTGATACCGCAGCCCATAAACAAATTTACTTTTACATTTTTTGTCCCGGAATACATTTCAATTTCCATGCATCTTAAATTGACAAACAGATTTGAACTAACCGAGTCTACAGCAAAACTCGTATTCAATTCTCCCAAAAAACCAGTATAGAAAGTCCGATCGTAATTTTCATTTTCCAGAATAAAAGCTTTCGAAGCTTCTTTTGGCAGTCCGCAGACAGCTGGGGTTGGATGCAGTAAATTAACGACCTGCTTTAAATTATAACCTGTATTCAATACTCCCCAAATATCCGTTTTCAGATGCCAGATACTGCCGGCTTTAAGATTATATGGTTCTGTTACCGAAACTTCCAGTACAGCTTCCTGCAGCTGGTCTACAATATAATCTGTCACATACTGCTGTTCTTCTCTTTCTTTCTTTTCCCAAACAATTTCATCCGAGCCGTAATCTTTCTGTGTTCCTGCCAAAGCCATTGTTTCAAACACATTTACATTGGCTTTTACCAATTGTTCTGGTGTCGCTCCCATCCAAAGTCCAACTTGCGGATGAAAAAAACAATATACAAAAGTAGTCGGATACAATTGTACCAAGTTTTCGAAAACTGCAGTTAAATCAAATTCTTCCAGTTTTATTATTTCTTTTCGGGAAAGAACAACTTTCTTAAACTCCTGTTTATTTATCGCCCGAATTCCTTTAGCAACAATGCTTTCAAAATCATTTTTATCCGACTCATCAAGAATTCCCTGTATACTTCCTGCGACATCAGCAGCTGTTTTTTCTCTAACAGCACCTATTATTTCCGATTCATTTTCAGGAATTAAATGAATCCTGTTTCCGTCAAATGAAGCAAAAACAAATCCTTTCTCGGTAAAATCAGTTACATTAAACAACGTATCATTCTGCTGAAACATCCCGATTATTGTATCTGAATTGGGCTTGCAGTACAAAACATACGGCAGGTTTTTCTCCTGCTGCTGCTGTACTCTTTCAAAAAAATCACTCATATTATTTATTCTCTTTCGTCAAAACCATATTTGTCAATTTGCATAGCGAAATCAAATTCCCAGCTTCGTCCGTGATTTTAATTTCCCAAAGATGCAGGCTCTTTCCTTTATGAATAATACGTGCTGTTCCAAAGACAAATCCTTCTCGGATACTTTTTAAATGATTGGCCGAAATCTCAATTCCTCTCACCTCCTGGCTTTTTGCATCAATAAAAAAATGCGACGCCGCACTTCCTACGCTTTCTGCCAATGCCACCGAAGCACCGCCATGCAGCAGTCCCATCGGCTGATGTACTGAAGAATTCACAGGCATTTTTGCTGTTAAAAAATCAGGCCCGGCATCAATATACTCGATATTCAGAGTTTCCATCAAAGTGTTTTTAGAAAAGGTATTGCAAAATTCGAGGGTTTTATCTTTATCAAAAGTCATATCTTAATTTTAAAGATTGTAAAAATACGCTAATTTGATAATTCAAAAAACAAATTGAATACAAATCAAACAAACCACTCTGCATTGAAAGTCCATAGTATTTGCGTGACAGGCTAAATGCATGCAAGGCTGGATTCCAAAAAATTCATGAAATTGTCACAGATTTACATATTTCAAAATCATTTTAATCTGTGAATCTGTGTAAAATGAATATTTTTTCAGAAGCTAAAAGAGAATGCACTAAAATACATAGTTTAAACTTTATTTGAGAACATTAAATAAAGTTTAAACAGACCCTAAATATTTTGAGTATAAAACCAATAAACAAATCAAAAAAACTAATTTATTCCTATTTTTACAAAAAATAAAACCAAATGCCTCGCATCACCTTATTACTTTTAACCGGAATCCTGCTTTCATTCTGCTCCTGCCGGAGTGATTTTGAAACCACTGCCAGTACAGGTGATTTGACTTTTTCAAAAGATACGGTATATCTGGATACGGTTTTCACTAATTTGAGTTCAAGCACTTTTGCCCTAAAAGTCTATAACCATTCCAAAAAAGACATCAATATTCCTCAGATAAAATTTGCCAAAGGCTTAAACTCAAAATACCGGATGAGTGTAGACGGTGCGCAGGGAAATCAAGGCAAAATATTCGAAAATGTGACGCTTCTAGCCAAAGACAGCCTGTATATCTTCATAGAAACAACTGTAGAAAGTGACTCCTCGACCCCAAAAGAATTTCTAAATACCGACCAAATTGAATTTGACAGTGGCGCTAATCTTCAAAAAGTAGAATTAGTGACTTTGGTACAGGACGCTGTTTTGTTATACCCGAAACGCAATACTGACGGAACTACTGAAACACTCCCTATCGGAAACGAAAAAATTTACGGCTTTTATTTAGACAAAAACGATCCCATTCATGGTAATGAACTTCATTTTACCAACAGAAAAGCCTATGTTATTTACGGATACGCAGCAGTTCCCGAAGGAGAAACCGTAACATTTGACCCCGGCGCAAGAGTTTATTTTCATGCCAATTCAGGGCTTATTGTTTCTAAAAATTCCTCTATTCAAGTCAATGGAACAAAATCCACGACTGACAAACTGGAAAATGAAGTCATTTTCAGCAGTGACCGCCAGCAGCCTGATTTCGCATATATTCCGGGACAATGGGGCACAATCTGGCTGCAGAATGGAAGTGCCAACAATAAAATTCAAAACCTGACAGTCAAAAATGCAACAGTCGGACTATTGGCCGAAGGCAATAACGGAACGGCTGCATCTATAAAAAACACACAGATTTACAACTGTACACATTACGGCATTCAAGGCAAAAATGCTATAATTGAGGGAGAAAACATCGTTATCAACTACACAGGACAAGCCAGTCTTGCCTGTACTTACGGAGGAAATTACAAGTTTACGCACTGTACTTTCAACAACAACTGGTCAAGTCCGGGACAGTTAGCGGTTTACATCAGCAATTACATTTCTGGTGCTGTCCCAGAAGCAAAAAATCTTACTCAAGCAGCATTCAACAACTGTATTATTTACGGTTCCTATTCGAATGAAATGCTTTTGGATAAAAAACCAGAAGCACTTTTTAATTATCAATTCAACAATTGTGTGATTAAATCAAATAAAAACAATAATTCTGATTACCAGTTTGAAACAGATCCAGTACATTATAATGCCATTATCCTCAATAAAGACCCAAAATTCTTTAACCCGAACATCAATAATTTCAATATTGACAATACCTCTTCCGCTTTCGCAAAAGGGAATTCTGCTTATTTAATTCCGCTTGATATTTTGGGTATCACCAGAACACTTCCTCCAGATTTGGGAGCTTATCAAAATAAACCGTTCCCAAAATAGAATTCAAACACTAATTACACGAATTTACACGAATTCCTTTGTCTAAAAAATCACATAAACTTCTCATCTTGTATCTCGTTATTCTTTTTTTGGAGCAGAAAAATTAGGCCTTTTTAGGATAGATTGGTCCCGCTTTTCGTTTCAATCTCCCTGACTGAACCCCAGTCAGGGAGGATTTCACTGTAATCGGGGCTAAAGGAAAAAATTTGTCTTTTTGCCAATATCCAAAAAAAGAAAAACTACAACAATCATACAAAAGCCCAAAAATTCGTGCCCTTTACTGTAATTCAAATATCATTAAATTAGTGCAAATTCGTGTAATTAGTGTTTGAATTTTATTTGCTTTTCGCATTTGCTCTTACTATTTATTTAAACTAAATTTGCACCGTTAAATACAACAAACTACACAACAATGATCCATTTCTTTGAAAACCAAAGCAAAACTGTTTTTGCAGTACAAACGCAAAACGAAATTTCGGCTCAAGACATTTCAAAACTTAACTGGCTTTTTGCCGACGCAAATAAAATAGAGAAATCCGCATTGACGGATTTTTTTGTTGGACCTCGTGCCACTATGGTTACGCCTTGGAGCACCAATGCGGTTGAAATTACTCAAAACATGGGAATTTCCGGTATTATCAGAATTGAGGAATTTCATCCAGCCACAGCAGATTTCACAGATTTTGACCCAATGCTTTCTCAAAAATTCAATCAATTAGATCAGGATATTTTCACGATTCACATACAGCCGGAACCTATTCTGGAAATCGATGATATAGCCACATATAACAAAGCAGAAGGTTTGGCTTTAAGCCAGGAAGAAGTAGAATATTTGGATAATCTGGCTGCCAAATTAGGCCGAAAATTAACCGATTCAGAAATTTTCGCTTTCTCACAGGCTAATTCAGAACACTGCCGTCACAAAATTTTCAACGGAACTTTTGTTATTGACGGAATCGAAAAAGAAACTTCTTTATTCAAATTAATCAAAAAAACATCTCAGGTAAATCCTAACGATATTGTTTCGGCTTACAAAGACAACGTGGCTTTTGTAAAAGGCCCAAGAGTACAGCAATTTGCTCCAAAAACTGCCGACAAACCTGATTTTTACGAAATAAAAGAATTTGATTCGGTTATCTCCTTAAAAGCAGAAACGCACAATTTTCCAACAACTGTAGAGCCTTTCAACGGTGCTGCAACAGGTTCGGGAGGAGAAATTCGTGACCGTTTGGCTGGAGGACAAGGTTCATTGCCAATGGCGGGAACTGCAGTTTATATGACTTCATATTCAAGATTAGAAGAAAACAGACCTTGGGAAGATGCTGTAGCCGAAAGAAAATGGCTGTACCAAACTCCTATGGATATTTTAATCAAAGCTTCAAACGGAGCTTCTGATTTTGGAAATAAATTTGGACAGCCATTGATTACCGGTTCGGTTTTGACTTTCGAACACGAAGAAAATAACCGTAAAATTGGTTACGATAAAGTAATCATGCAAGCGGGAGGAATTGGTTACGGAAAATTGGATCAAGCTATCAAACACAAACCACAGGAAGGTGACAAAATCGTTATTCTTGGCGGAGAAAACTACAGAATTGGAATGGGCGGTGCTGCAGTTTCCTCTGCAGATACAGGAGCTTTTGGTTCGGGAATTGAATTGAATGCAATCCAGCGTTCGAACCCGGAAATGCAAAAACGTGCTGCGAATGCTATTCGTGGTTTGGTAGAAAGCGACAGCAACCCAATCGTTTCTATTCACGATCACGGTGCGGGCGGACACTTGAACTGCCTTTCTGAATTAGTAGAAGAAACAGGGGGATTAATCGATTTGGACAAACTGCCTGTTGGTGACCCTACCCTTTCCGCAAAAGAAATCATTGGTAACGAATCTCAGGAAAGAATGGGATTGGTTATTGGCCAGAAAGATATTGATACGTTACAAAGAATTGCTGACAGAGAGCGTTCTCCAATGTATCAGGTTGGTGACGTTACTGGCGACCACCGTTTTACATTTGAATCTAAAACTTCTGGTCTAAAACCAATGGATTATGCTTTGGAAGATTTCTTTGGAAGTTCGCCAAAAACCGTAATGACTGACAAAACTATTGATTACAACTACAGCGGTTTAAACTATGATGTAAAAAACATAGCAACATACTTAGAGCAGGTTTTACAACTAGAAGCGGTTGCTTCTAAAGACTGGCTGACTAACAAAGTGGACCGCTGCGTTGGCGGAAGAGTAGCCAAACAGCAATGCGCAGGACCATTACAATTGCCATTGAACAATGTTGGTGTAATGGCATTGGATTTCCAAGGAAAAGAAGGAGTTGCGACTTCTATTGGGCACTCTCCTATCGCGTCTTTGATTGATCCTGTTGCAGGAACAAGAACTGCAATTGCTGAATCTTTATCTAACATCGTTTGGGCTCCAATAAAAGACGGATTGAAAGGTGTTTCCCTTTCTGCGAACTGGATGTGGGCTTGTAAAAACGAAGGTGAAGATGCCCGTTTGTACGCAGCTGTCGAAGCTTGTTCAGAATTTGCAATTGACCTAGGAATCAATATTCCAACTGGAAAAGATTCACTTTCGATGAAACAAAAATATCCAAACGACGAAGTAATCGCACCAGGAACGGTTATTATTTCGGCTGGAGGAAATTGTACCGATATTAGAAAAGTTGTTGAACCAGTTTTACAAAAAGACGGCGGTTCTATTTATTATATCAATTTGTCTCAGGACGAATTTAAATTAGGAGGTTCTTCTTTTGCACAGACATTAAACGCTATTGGAAATGAAGTTCCAACAATTAAAGATACAGCATTTTTCAAAAACGCCTTCAATACACTTCAGGAATTGATTTTAGACAATCAAATTTTAGCTGGACACGATATTGGAAGCGGCGGTTTGATTACGACTTTATTAGAAATGTGTTTTGCTGATGTGAACTTGGGAGCAAAAATTGACTTCTCAGTTTTTGAAGAAAAAGACATCATCAAATATCTTTTCTCAGAAAACATTGCTGTGGTTTTCCAAGCCAATTCAGATGAAGCAGTTGAAGCTAAATTGAAAGCGAATAATGTTTCTTTCTTCAAATTAGGAAATGCAACTTCTGAAGCTGCTTTAGATTTTGGTCCTTGTAAATTAGACATTGAAAAATACAGAGATATCTGGTTTAAAACTTCATTCCTATTAGATCAAAAACAAGCCAAAAACGGAACTGCGCAAGCACGTTTCGACAATTATAAAAATCAAGTTTTAAATTATACTTTCCCAGCTCATTTTACAGGAAAAAAACCTGTAATTGATGCTTCAAAACCAAGACCGAAAGCAGCGATTATCCGAGAAAAAGGAAGTAATTCCGAGCGTGAAATGGCAAATGCAATGTACTTGGCAGGATTTGATGTAAAAGACGTTCACATGACCGATTTGATTTCGGGACGTGAAACTCTGGAAGATATTCAGTTCATCGGAGCGGTTGGAGGTTTCTCCAATTCGGATGTTTTGGGTTCTGCCAAAGGATGGGCAGGAGCTTTCAAATACAACGAAAAAGCAAATACAGCATTAAAAAACTTCTTCAAAAGAGAAGATACTTTATCTGTCGGAATCTGTAATGGATGCCAATTGTTCATGGAATTGGAAGTAATCAATCCTGAACACGAAATTCACGGAAAAATGCTTCATAATGAAAGCCATAAACACGAAAGTATCTTTACTTCGGTAAAAATCCAGGAAAACAAATCGGTAATGTTATCGACTTTGGCAGGAAGCACACTTGGAGTCTGGGTTTCGCATGGTGAAGGAAAATTCAATTTGCCTTACGCAGAAGACCAATACAATATCGTTGGTAAATACGGGTATGAAGGATATCCTGCTAACCCAAATGGTTCAGCTTTCAACACTGCAATGATGTGTGATATAACAGGACGTCACTTGGTGATGATGCCTCACATCGAGCGTTCGACTTTCCAATGGAACTGGGCCAATTATCCAAAAGACAGAAATGACGAGGTTACGCCTTGGCACGAAGCTTTTGTCAATGCTAAAAAATGGATTGACAATACAAACAAATAATTCTCTTAATATTTAAGATCTTATTTTCCAGTAACCGTCTCTTATTTTTTTTAGAGACGGTTTTTTTTTGCCTAACTATTTTTATATGCCTATGCTTAACTAATACCAAGTATTTTTTTATAAGTCTTTTTAGTAAATTCTCAAAAAAATCTACAACAATATCTTCAAAATTCATTTTATTATTCTGAATAAAAAAATGTTCAAAAAAAGTCTGGCGATATAATTTCTATTCTGTTTTTCTATTAAATTTTGAACTATATTCGCCAAAAAAAGAAAAGGCATTACAATCAAATAAGACTTTAGCAATTAAAATTTTATTTGCCTTACAGCCTGTCTCCTGCAATATCAGAGACGTTTTTTTTATGAATAATTTTAGTTCTAAATCACAAAATAATTTTTAAAAAGCCCCCAATGAATTTTTTAAAAAAACCATTTTTAGTTTTAAGCTTACTGCTCGTTATCAATTCTGTATCTGCACAATCTGCTGATGTATTAATGAGAATAAATCCTTTGCTTGAATTAGGTGTAAACACCCAGCTGTTAAAATTAAAAGGAAACGTAAAAGAAATGCAGGAACATAAATTTGCAACAGATGTCCAAGGTCATACGGCAAACGATTCTGCATCAGTAAGTAATATATATAAGTTTGACACAAATGGTTTAACAAAAGAAATTGAAGAAACACTGAGAAATCAGCAATCAAAAAAGAGCTTCTTCAGTTACACTAACAAAGGTTTTGTCTCTCATATCGATATTGAGACAACACTTATATTACACCAAAAAGACACAACCAATACCGATACCATCAATACAGCTGAAAAAGATCCTGTTTTTTCTGCAGTAGATTATAAGTACGTTCAAAAGAAAAATATTTTATTTAAAGGCGAAGATTATATAGAAGGAATGCCAAAAAAAGTAACTGCCCGAAAGGAATACTTCTACCATTTTAATGATGACAACCAAATTTTCCAAGTAGATTACCAGACTAATGATTTAGTTACCAAATACAGCTACGACAGCAATGGATTAATTAATGAATCTCTGACTACAAAATCTGGAATGCCATTTTCTAAAAATATTTACAAATACGACCGCAACAGCAGACTTACCAATATAGTAACCATTAATTCGGACAATGCAACAAAATACCCAAATGAAGAAACAGTTTTCTCTTACAAACTTGATTCCAACGGAAATGCAGTTGAGAAAAAAGTAAAAAGCTACATTTATACACCGCAGGGAAGCAAGAAGTTTAATGAAGGCTATTTATATCTTTATAATTACACCTATTTATAGTTTTTTATCTAAAACCTGCTTTGTATCTTAGCCAAAACTCAAGAATAAATACTTAACAAAAAATTAAAAAGTGATGCCCTTTACTCTTTAATTCTTCTATAATTTAACCTACAGCCATGAAAAATTTTACATTACTGCTTACAGCGCTTCTACTGAGTGCCTCAAATTCTTTTGCCCAAATTAAAATTACAAAAATCAAAGACAAAGGAAAAGATCATTATCTGGCAAATGTTATTGGTTACCCGATTACCGGCATTTACACCTATGTGAATCAAATTGCGCCTACAACAATTCTTAACGAAGACGGAACTGGAATTATGCAAAACGAAGACTTAACCAAAGAAAATATCATTTGGGGAATTGAATGTTCCGAAGCAGGAATTCCTATTTTCAAGGAAGGATTCAATAGTGCTACATATTCTTTTTGGTACAAAAAAAACACTTCAGCACATTCTAAGTCAAATGATAAAAACGAATGGATACTGCAGCAGTTTTCCATTCATTATGACAAAAAGAAAATGTTCATCTCAGGCGAACGCGTAAAAGAATATATTGAATAATTATTCTTTAACTCAATCAATTATTCTGAAAAATGAAAAAATAATCATTTTGAGATAAAATCTGGATCGATAAAAGCTGTTAAAATAAGTACTAAAAAAGCGTTCATCTAAAAATGAACGCTTTTTTGCTTATTACAAATAACTAATTAATAATCAATACATTAAAATTAAAATTCATTTTTTTATTGAAGCATTATTACTACATTTACAACGGCCTTTATTTTTAAAACACACTTAAAACTCAAAAAGTATGACAAATAAAACCTTTAGAATCGGAATATGTATGGCAGGAGCAGTCTCTGCAGGTGCCTATACTGCAGGCGTAATGGATTATATAATGGAAGCTTTGAGCGAATGGGAAAAAAGAAAAGGACAGCCAAATGTACCCAGCCATAAAGTAGTCATACCAATAATGGGAGGAGCTTCGGCTGGCGGAATGACATCTTTATTAACAGCCAGTACAATAAACAATGAAATCAAACCAGTTCCTTTACCAAACAAATCAAATCTTCTGGACGAACATCCCGAAAACAAACTCTATCATAGCTGGGTTGACTTAACAGAAAAAGATATGTTTCTGAAAATGCTCGATCCCTCAGACATTTCATCAGGTAATGTGGTATCGCTTCTCAACTCCAATTTCATAGATGATATCGCTGTAAAAATGATACAATCGGATATAAAAAAATGGAAAGCAGCACCACCCTTTTTTGAAATGCCTGTGAAAATATTCACTACACTTTCTAACTTAAACGGATTTAATTACAATACCGATTTTAACGGAGGCATCCGAAAAGAAAAATACAATATGGCAGTCCATAATGACTATGCTTGTTTTGAACTTTTTGACGAAAATACACAAACTCCTCAAACATTGGGCTGGATGCCGTTGAATTTCAAAACCGGAGATTTTATAAAAACTGCACGAGATGCGGCAATGGCTACTGGAGCATTTCCTGTCGGTCTAAAATCAAGAATTCTGGAAAGAGACTCATCATATGTAAATGCTATTCCGTGGCTAAAAGACATTTTCCAGAATAGTCCAGTTACCGAAAATCCGCTAAAAACACTAAATGTTGATGGAGGAATGATAAACAATGAACCTTTTGAAAAAGTGAGATATCTGCTGGATGAAATTACAATAGAGCAAAGAGATTCCGAATATAAAACCCTGAATAAGGATGAAAAACAAGAATTCCTTAATGAGATTAACTCACTTTACAAAAATTTTGAAAATACGGTTTTAATGATTGATCCTTTCCCTAGTCTGGATAAAACAGAAGACTTTAATTACAGTCAAAACCTAACGAATATTATATCCGAAACTTTTTCGGCAATGACAGCCCAAATGCGTGCAAAACCAATAAATTACCGCAGCGCAATGGAACAGGAGGATGCCAGTCAATTTATAATTTCTCCTTCTCGAAAAAGAGAAGATATCGATGGTACGTTCAAAGATTTTTTTGGAGAAAAAGCAATCGCTTGTGGGACAATGGGCGGATTTGGCGGTTTTTTGAATAAAGAATTTAGAATTCATGACTACTTTTTAGGAAAATACAATTGCGAAATGTTTTTGAGAAAGTATTTTACAATTCCAGAAGATGCACTGCTGGCAAACCCAATATTTTCAGAAGGATACAGCGGAGTCGATAAAAGCAAATATGCAGTTGTAGGTGCCGATGGAAAAAGAAGCTATCCGATTATCCCCATTTTCAAGCCCGAAGCAGCACCAGATACATTCCCGATACCTACTTTTTCCTGTGGAGGAAATTGGCCAAAAGTCTCTGAAAATTTCATCAACGGATATGAAAAACCAGTAAAAAACAGAGCCGAAAAAATTATATTAAATATTGTAAAACTAAGTTCGGCAACTCTTTTCCTGCTAAAAGTTGGTTCTTTTGCAATACTCAATAAAATAATATGGAAAAAAGTGGCCAGCTCAATTAAAAACTCTCTTTACAAATCGAATCTAATAAGCAATTATTCTCCAAATCGAGAGGAAACGTATTAAAAACGAGGGAGAAACAGTTTTTTGAGGTAATTTTAAGAAAACGATTTCGCTGATTACCAATATTGTAATTATATCCGCTGTAATTAATCCGCATAAAATAAAAAATATTATTAATTTTTATTTAATTTGCGATACAATTTAATAATCGCCATAATGATAAAGATCACCAGACTCTTTGATTTTCCTTACTATCAGCTAGAAAATTACAACAAATCAGATGCTTTGGTGACAAAGCAAAACGGAGTTTGGGAGAAAACCTCAACCCAGGAATATATAGATAAAGCAAATGCTGTTTCGAGAGCACTGCTAAGAATGGGCGTACAGAAAAATGATAAGATTGCAGTCATTTCCAGCAATAACAGAACAGAATGGCATATTATGGATGTTGGTGTTTTACAGACAGGCGCTCAAAATGTCCCTATATATCCAACCATTACCGAAGAAGATTATGAATATATCCTGAATCATTCGGAGGCCGTGTATGTATTCGTTTCGGATATAGAAGTTTTCAATAAAGTCAACAATATAAGAGCCAATGTTCCTTCGCTAAAAGAGATTTATTCTTTTAATGAAATTGATGGATGCAAAAATTGGAATGAATTGCTGAAATCAGGTGAAGACAAAAGCAATCAGAATATTTTAGAAAATATAAAAAACAATGTAAATCCAGAAGATTTAGCCACAATCATTTATACTTCGGGAACAACCGGAAGACCTAAAGGCGTAATGCTTTCTCATAAAAATATTGTTTCCAATGTTTTGGACAGTGCAGACAGAATCCCTTTTGATCCAGGAGTAAGCCGTGCTTTGAGTTTCCTTCCTATCTGCCATATTTATGAGCGAATGGTAACTTATATTTATCAGTTTTATGGCTGTTCTATTTATTTTGGCGAATCCATAGAAAAAATATCCGATAATATAAAAGAAGTAAGACCATCAGTAATGACTGGCGTACCAAGACTTATTGAGAAAGTTTACGAAAAGATTATTGCCAAAGGTGCTGACCTGACCGGAATCAAAAAGAAACTTTTCTTTTGGGCTGTTGAAGTGGGTTTGAAATATGAGCCTTATGGCGTAAACGGATTCTGGTATGAGCTACAGTTAAAACTAGCCCGAAAACTGATTTTCAGCAAATGGAAAGAAGGACTTGGCGGAAAATTAGATTTAATAGTAAACGGAAGTGCTGCATTACAGCCAAGATTAGCAAGAGTTTTTGCCGCTGCAGAAATATACATTATGGAAGGCTACGGATTATCTGAAACTTCTCCTGTAATATCTGTAAATGATTTTAGAAACAAAGGCTTTAAAATTGGCACTGCCGGTAAAATCATAAATAATGTAGAAGTAAAAATTGCCGAAGACGGCGAAATCCTCTGCAAAGGTCCAAATGTAATGATGGGCTATTACAAAGACCCTGAAAAAACAGCCGAAGCCATAATTGACGGTTATTTTCATACTGGAGATATCGGAAATGTTGATAAAGACGGATTTTTATCGATTACTGACCGCAAAAAAGAAATGTTTAAAACCTCTGGAGGAAAATATATTGCTCCTCAGCTTATTGAAAACACGATGAAACAGTCTCGTTTTATCGAACAGATTATGGTAATTGGTGACGGTGAAAAAATGCCTGGCGCATTCATACAGCCGAGTTTTGAATTTGTCAAAGAATGGGCTAAATTACATTCGGTTCAATTAGGCACAACCAATCAGGAGATTATTTCCAACCCAAAAGTGATAGAAAGAATCCAGCAGGAAGTTGATACTCTAAACGAAAAATTCGGAAACTGGGAACAGGTCAAACGTTTTGAATTAACTGCTGATGTCTGGTCAATAAACGGCGGACATCTCACTCCTACTCTAAAATTAAAGCGTAAAATCATCAAAGAAATTTACAAAGATCTTTATCAAAAAATTTACGGGCATACACTGTAAATAGTTTGACATACTAAAAAATAAAGTCCTGACGGTTTTCTGTCGGGATTTTTTTTTAACAAAACTTTTAATTCGAAATAACAGAAATTCTTTAAATAATTCTATTTTTGAAAGAACGCAGATAAATAAACTTCTTGTTATTACTATTTACAAAAAACTATGAAACAATACACAGAAATCATTGACTGGATGGAAGTTTGGGAATTTTCCAAACAATTTATTTTGCCAAATATCGGGTTGTTTCTATTTTGGACAGTACTGTTTGTTATGCTCGGACTAATTTTGAGCATCGTTTTGAATATTGTTTTGTACAGAAAAAACTTTTTTGACCGTGACAAAAAATATTACAACTGGATTGTAAAACTATGGATTCCTTATTTGATAATTGTTTTTCTGTATTTCTTCAGTATGATTGGTCTGCTGTACGGAGGGCATTCCATTATGGAAAAAGAAAATAAAAATATAGCAGCACATATTTATTCGAATACAATTGGGACTGCTTTTTCATCAGAGAAAGAAAAAAAAGATTTTTTGCATTCCCTCCAAAACATATCCAATTCTTCAGAAGGTGTCAGCAGATCCATGGCACAAGCTCTGGCTGTTTATATCAAACAAAATAACAGTGGCTTTGCATCTGTAGATAAACTTAAGAATTCCTCGACCTCCTATCTGCTCAAAAAATACGAATCAGATGTTTATAGCGCCTGTGTATACGGTTTCATGAAAGTGGCGGATGATAAGGCAGATATGAAAAACGTAAAAAACATTGATTACGCTCAATTCAAATCTCTTTTAAAAAAATTAGATCAGGCAGAACCTCAAAAAATTGAACTTTCATTACAATCTGAAATGGGACATAAACTGCAGTCTGTCCTTGATTTTGTTTTTAAAGAAATCCTGAAACATGAATTACTATTTTTCGTGTTTTTTCTATCACTTCCCTTTATTGAATACCTGATTTATTCCAGACTTGTAAAAAGACCGGAAACTGATCAGAATACAGCTTCTGTCTGACTTTTATTAATCGAAATAATTTAACCAAAAGTAAAAAGGCAGCCTTTTACTTTTGGAACAAATACTTTTTTATTTTCTTTTTACTTTAAGTTTATAATACATTACATCTTTGATGATAGATTTATTCTTTTTGTTAAAATAAATTAACTCAGAAACAATTTCAGGTCTTTTGTTAACTCTATCAGCTACAATTTCATAGGCAATGTTTTTAGTTATTCCTTCTAAATTCTGATTCCTTTTAAACTCATGTTTCATTACCTGCAGAAACATTTCAGAATTCTCCGGCGACACCTCTGCATTGTAAATTGATATTATGGATTCTGATAATTTTTCAGTCGATTTGATGTTTACAAAATAGTTGTTTAAACAATTGGCCGCATCTTTGTTGTTTTTCCAGCCTGTCAAAAGTATCTCCTGTGCTTCGTTTATATCATTGATTTTATCTTTGTAAATAAAGGAAGCTTTCACGTATTGGTTATTCCTTTTATAATTTTCTATAACTATACTATAATGCTTGTCAGCCTCTTCTTTGTTTTTCAAAATACTATACAAATCACCTACTTTTTCATGCTGGTTAAGTTCAATATATAGTTCGATTGCCTGTTTGTAAACATGTCCTTTTTCATAACATTCGGCAGATTTGTGTTTATTATTCAAGTATTTTAAATAAATAGCAGCAGCTTCACTATACAATTCTCCTTTTTCAAGTACCTCCGCCGCCTTAGAATGATTTTTAAGCAGTTTCATATAAATATGTGCTGCTTTTATGTAATCTTTCTTTTCAATAAACTTCTCTGCCAGTTTTTCATACCGGCTTTGAATAGTCGCAAACCTTTCAGAATCAATTAAAGCAGAACTTCCTCCCGAATATTTTTTAGATTGGGAATAGTCTATAGAAGGACTGGAAGAGTAGCTGCTATTTATTGCCATTACAACAATTAAAGCGAGCAGTAAAATGACGATAAATATTACTACAACTGGGTTAGCACCTAAATGTACACTGTTAAAATCACATCCTCTGATATTAAATAGAATGAATAGTACAAAAATTATCCTAAAAACAATTACATAAGATTCGCTTCCTGATCTATTAAATATATTCTCTTTGCCTCCTGCAAAAGAGCCTCCGCCGGAATTATTTCCTTCAAAAGAAAACTGTCCATTATAACCTCCTCTTGCTGAACCTAATATATCGAGCGGAATTGCCATTTTTAAAGCTAATTCTGGATTTTCATCAAAAAATTTTAAGAACTTATCCATCTCATCTTGGTTTCCTTTCATAATCTCCCGCAGATCAAAAGGCAGCTCATTCATGGCTTCTTCTTCTGAAAACGGCTGTTCAATAACCTCTAAAACCTTTTCGGGATCTACTTCATAACGCAATGACGAAATATACTGAGGTATGGCAATTGTTTTTGATGGCTGCTGTATTTCAGTATTCCTTACAACTGGTGTTTCTAGTATATCTATCCACGAAACTTCCTCTTTTAATTCAATCAAACCAATTTCAGGATGCAAAAAATGATAGTTTTCTGAAAACAGGTTATGCCATTCAGTTTTTGTCAATTGCGGTGTCACGATTGCATTTTCAGGGATAAATAATTTATTTTCAATCAATTGACAAAAATTATTTTTACCAATCTCATCAATTTTACTTTTCTCCTGATTAAATACTATCAAACAGCCAAATAACTCATTAGCACGAATAGCCGGAACGGGGAAAATTTTTACTGCGTCAAGAGTTAACCCTAAATTTTGAACTTCACGAAGCCATACTTCCGCTGAGGCACTTTTAATTAAAATGCCTCCCTTCGGATATGTATTTTTAGAATTTATTCTAAGTTTAAGTTCCATGCTGTTTTATATTATGTATAAATGGCTCTATATATTTTTCCATGAACTCTTTTTCTTTTATGCTTTCCATAACAGAATCAGAAATAAAATAATCATTCCCCGAATACTCAATTTCTGTCGCCATAACGGTTCTTCCGTCAATTATAAAAGGAATATAAAATTTAGGTATTTCGTCATTGCTGCTTTCAAAAATCAGAATTCCGTCTTTATTGGTTACTTTACTTCCATCTTTAGACTCAAAAAACAATGTTTCTATATAACAAACCGCTCCCTTGCTTTCTATAATTTTTTTTAGTTCTTCAGCGTTTTCCCTTGTTACATTATTTAAAACAACTCCAAGTTCATCTTCAACAATTTCTTTACTTTTAACCAAAGACTGACCCGTATTTTCTTTTATTACTTTAACAAGATCCAAAAATGATTCTCCTCTGTTTTTTAGAATAAGATTAACCTTTTCATCAAAACGTATGGAGACATCTCCAGACTCGCCAGCATAATAGTAATGTTTCTTTGAAAATTCTAAATGAACGAAATCGAATCCGTTAACTTCTATGCGATTGTTTACAATTGAAAAACCTTTTATCCTTTTAATTACACTGTATTTAAATTTACTTTTCATAAAATTATCAATAAAGGAAGTTCGTTTTCGAGTATAATTTAAAAAAGCTTCTTTTACAACATCCCTGTCCGCATACTCTGTTTTTAAATCATCATGGATTTTCAAATATGACACATCATCAGTTAAATAGAACTCCCCGCTAAATTCAAATGCGGTAATTTTTGTACCGCTCAGTTCACTATAAGAAAGTACACCATTCTTTAACTCTTGCGTATCAAGATTCATTATACTAACATTCTGCTCACGATCATGGTAAAAACATAAAAATAGTTTTTGTCCATTGCTATTTATTTTTATTGCCAACACACCATCTCCAAAAGGAAGATTTGATGCTATTTTTTTTAATCCTTTGTTAAAATCAGTATCAGTAAATAGAAATAAACTTCTATTTATATACATATAGTAATCCTTACCATCATGAAAAATATTTTTATAATTTCTTTCAACCGGATATAGCAGCGGAATTTTATCTATTGATGTATCTCGAGTTTTTCGAGGTAAATCCTTCTTTTCTTTGTACCACAATTCATCCAAAGGCATTATAATCTGCTGGAGCATTTTCCTGCCTTTATTCTGATTTTTATAAATCTTGATACTTTCCATCTCCATCTCGAAAACGTACTTAATTTCAGAAAAATATTCACTCAAAACCTTTTGCATAGGAGCCAGTTTTAAACTTTCTTCTGAAGAAAAAAGAAAAACTTCCTGATTTTTACTGCTAATTTCATTTTGCTGAAAGAAAGAATTAATTCCTATTGAGCAATCCAGTTTAATACTAAGTTCGCCCAACGCATTAATTACCTCCTGAACTTTTTCTAAAGAGACTTGTTTAAAATCCTGTCCAACCACAAAAATTCTGCATTTTATATCTGTTTTAGGATGTCTTGCAATAGCAATGGCCGAAGCATAAGATAAAATCTTAGGGTTTCCCCAATTCTTAAGAGATACATCGATTAACAAAATCCGCTCAAACTTATCTGCTTCCGGCGGAACTTCTCTTTGAATATACAATGCTTCATTATTTGCAATTCGGGACATAAACACATCATCATCATAAGCAAATTCAGAAATAACCAATTTATCAAAATCTCCTTTATTGGTTAAATCCGAAATCCCTCCCATTGGCTGTTCACTGGGATGATTATGATGCAGCGGAATATGCAATCCCGACCATAATCTCCTAATAAGACTTCCAACCTGAAACGTACGGTCATCCTGAATAAGTTCTTCGACAAAATCAGCAGAATCTGACAGATTCTTTTCTTCTAAAATTTCCTCTTCCAGTTTATCTTTCAAGTCCTCATACGGCACACCTTCCATCGCATTTAAAATTGACTGTACTTTTGGAAACCTTACTTTCAGCATAGCCAGCGTTCTGAAGTCCTTTATGAAATTAGCTTCATTAAATTCTTCTTTAACTGATGCTCTTACCAGATGATGCCTGTGATTTTTATATTCATCCAGAATTTTCTCAGCTCTATCAGAAGAAATTCGGTTATGACATTCCTCAAAAATCGTCTGAAACAGTTTTAATCTTTTTTCTCCGCTTTTATAGTCATCAGGCAAAGCCGAAAGCTGTTTCATAAACCCAATCGCAGCTCCTAATCTAAAGGAATGTTCAACGGGAAAAGTTTTGCTTATTTCTCTGCTTTTTGCCCATGTATCGATCATAGCAATAGCCTGATCACTGTCATGATTGGTCGCAATTATCGCCAGCAATAAGGTTCCAAACGGCGGAATACTATTTTGAGAAAGATGCTCTAAAATTTCAAAGACAAATTTTTCATAAGCAATAGTCGGTCCATTCGGAATTGTAATCGTCTCAAATACGCTGTCCGAAGAAAATATTTGATTGTCCCATTCCCAGAAATAGTCGGCAAATGATTGAAAATATCTTTGAAATTCCATTTTATTTTATGAAAAAGTTAAGCGAAATGAACTAATTGACAGTTCTTTAATATTATTTTTAAGTATGGAAGAATAGCTACTGTCCTTGTTCCAGAATATGATATTCTCTTCAAAAGGATTTAATTGTTTCTGAAGTATTTTTGTCAAAACATTCCATTCAAAATCATATCCGGAAGGAATTAAAAAATTGTTATCAAACCAATACGAATCACCTTTTAAGGGCAGTAAAGGAGTTCCGATAATCAATACTTTTTTATCGATTACAACCCAGCGCAATGGCTCCAGCCTATATTTTGGTGCTGTTAAAATATATGACTTCGCTTCCTCATAATCTGTCAATAAAGCATAAGCTTCTTTTACATTTTCTGAAGGCTTTAAAACCATTTTTATTTTTTGATCAATACCAAAAAAGTTATGATTAAACTTTGGAAGAGAAACAGGCAAAGCTCTCAAAATGGGTGTCCACAATAATCCAGAAGGAAGTTTTTTTACTGGTAAAAGTTTATCTTTTTCAAAAAGTAAATTCTCCTTTAACACAAATATTTTTGCATACGGAATCTGCAGTATTTCGGCCGAATTAATTTGTTCGGAAGAAAAATCTTTAACCCAGATTGTATTAGTTTCATAAGCTGTTTTAAGGTTTTCCCAATGACGTATTGTGCCTAAAAACTCTTTGTGTTCTTTATTGATTTCTAAAAAATACATATTAAATAGTTTGTAGAATTCTCTGCCACAAAGACTCTATATGATCCTGAATGTATTTTTTCTTTTCTGCGTCTTTAATCCAATCACAGCGCGTTTGAATATATCTCAGTTTGTCTTTAATCACATTTTGTTCCTCAAAAGAAAGATTCTCATCCTGCCATTTTTCGGTTAAAAAATAGACTTCTTTCATCACACTTTCTGAGTCAGGCGTTTTATTGTACAAGGCCTGCGGATGTGCTGATTCAGAATTATCTTTCTCAATAATTTTATTAATTATTCCTTCTAATATCTCAATTTGTTCCTCATTGTCCCAGATATATTTCAGCACCCAAAAATCAGATACAATCGCTTCATTTCTGCCGCACATTAATGCACTGGCAGCGATAAGATTCTGAAGTTTTACGGCACGTCTGTCCGATACTTTTATTCCTGTATTTCTAAGACTGTGAATTATATCTACATATTCATTTCGTACAGCAGTCAAATCAATTTTACGGCAAAGCTGCTGCAGATCACGAACCTCATCAGCCGAAATTGTCGGTGTTTCTTTTGAATCCGCACTTTCTAATTTCCATCCTGCTAATAATACCTGATGAAGTAAATCTGGTTCTACATAGTCACATTTTATACGAATTAAGAAACGGTCTAATAATGCGTTCAATGCTTCATCTTCCGGCAAAACGTTACTTGCACCAACAAACATAAGTGCTGGCAATTTTTTAGTTTCTTTACCGCGACGAAATATTTTTTCGTTAAGTGCCATCAGCAAACTGTTCAAAATTGCCGAGTTAGCATTGAAAATCTCATCAAGGAAAACCATTGAAGCTTCTGGCATCATACCTTCTGTATTTGTTATTAGTTCGCCTTCTTTAAGTTTGCGAATATCAAAAGGTCCAAAAATTTCATTTGGTTCTGTAAAACGGGTTAAAAGATATTCGAAGTTCTTATCTCCTTCAATTCCTTTGGACAATGATCTGATAATCGCACTTTTTGCGGTTCCCGGAGGCCCAAGCAAAAAAGCATTTTCTCTTGCCAATAAGCCAATCCCCAACAGATCAATAATTTCATTTTTTCCAACAAAAGTTTCTTTTATATGCTTTAAAACAGCATTTAATTTATCGGTAGCATTCATTTATTTACTTCTAATTTTTATTCGTTTAATTAATTTACAGCTGGGACCAGAATATTTTTTTATAATCTCCAAATCCTATTTCTAATTGCTTTTTGATGAAATCAGATTGAGCAGATTTCACAGCTTTTCTATGTACAATACGATCAATATAAAGCTGCCGCAGACATTCATTTACCGAAACAATATCGTAGTTTATACTTTCAGTATCAATATCAAATCCAATAGCGGAATAATGAAACTGAATTAAATGTTTTTCTAAAATAGGAATCACTAAATCCTCTGGGTCTATTCTTTTCATTTCAGCAGTAATCTGTGGCAAAAAACGCAGACATAGATCAGCGGAAATAATTGCCGAAGCATCCTGCTGTCCTTTCCATTCTGGCAAAAGCAGTTCCAAATCACTTATTTTATGTGCTCTGTTCAATAATAGCTGGGCAGCTAAATATACCGTTTTGGCAGCCCACAAAGCAGCCTCTTGATTAAAAGCCGGTACGATTCCAGGGTATTCTAAAATTTCCCTGTCATATTCCGTTTCTAAAAACAAAATAGTTTCTGTTTCTTCTTTTTTTGAAATAGTAATTAATTTATCATACAAAATAACCTGTTCGATAGTTCTAAGATGATAAATGGTATCTAAAAAAGGTATTTTCGTTTCATTCATAATTCTAAATTATGCTTCTTTCTATTAAAAATTTATTTATTAGAGAAAACCCTTTAATAAACATATTCCTGCTAAACTGCTTAATAGCAAATATATCATTAAATCTGGCATTTGCTGAAAATTATATAATTAAAAAAGCTGTATTCTCTAATGAAAATAGAAACTGCAGATACCAAATAACTGCAGTTTCCTTCTATAGCTCTCTTAATCGGCAGCAGCTATTTTCTTTTAAAAAATTCTAGTTTTTCAGACACCAATGCAAAATTTTAGCGATGTTTTTTGCATCGTCAATGCCTCTATGATGAGTCCCTTCTAACGGAATAGTAAGCAAATGCAGAGCACCGTTCATTCCAGTTGGTTTTACTAACCCAAACTTTTCTTTAAAAAGCTCTTTTACATTAATATGCTCTGCTCCCATCGGATAAGGAACTCCAAACAATTTACACTGTTTTGTAAGCATATTCAAATCGTACTGGCCGTAACTAGCCCAAGTGTACAAATCCGGATTGTACTCATCAATCAGCTGATTGACGGCATCTTCGAAACTAACTCCGTTTTTATCCAGTAAATCCTGGGTAATTGTGGTCAGTTCGGTACAAAAGGAACTCACCGCTGAACGCTGCGGTTTTATCAATATTCCTTTATTCTTAGAAATTGCGCCGGTTTCTGTATCCAGAACGGCCAAGCCAATTTCAATAATTTCGTTTTGCTGGCCCTGCGGAACTGTGCCCTGCCAGCATGTGGCTTCTAAATCGATAATAATAATTTTATCTGTAGTTTTCATTTTTTCTAATTTTTAAAAAATTTACAATTCTCTGTCTCCAAAAGGAGCTTTCCAGTCTTTCTTCAAAATGAGTTCTTTCACTTCATTATAAGAAAGCGGTCCATAATTATGACAGTCAACCCCAACATCAAAAGAGCGGGAAGTTTCGTCATTAAACAAATGGCCGTGAGAGTGGCCGTATAAATGCCAAGTACCTCTAAAAGAACTTCTCCAGGCTTTCATTGCGTAGTGAAATAGGATTATTTTTTGTCTTCCGTTTGAAGCGTCTTCATCGGTAACACTTAATTCGTAGTAATCCTTAATCCATTCAAATCGTTTCGCATAACTCAGTGCTGATTTATCGTGATTGCCTTTCACCAGGAAAATTGAACCATTTAACTGGTCCAAAATTTCTTTTGTCCGTTCTGGTCTCGCCAGCGAAATATCCCCTAAGTGATAGACAATATCCCGCGGACTCACCTTTTCATTCCATCGTTTAATGAGTTCCGCATCCATTTCTTCTACCGAAGCAAACGGCCGTTCACTAAACCTGATTATATTCGTATGACCAAAATGATGATCAGACGTAAAAAATATATTTTGATTCATTTTTTAATTTTTTAAACTGAAACCATTCTTTACACAAATGATTTCTCTTATTCTTTTCTTTAAATTCATAATCAAATATTCAAATTACACTGCGCAATTATTTTGCGCAGTGTAAAAAATTAATTGATCCATTCAATTACAGCCGACAAATAAGCTTGTCTGACTTCTTCAAACCTTGTTATGTTCGGAATATGATTCACTTCTAATAAATATTTAGAGCCGTCTTTTGCCACGATGTAATCATTTCCAATCATATCCATTTTCAAAGCTTCTTTAATATGAAGTGTATCAGTAAGCAGATCATCATCTACAGGCATAAAACCTGCATTATCAGGATGAATCGATTTCAGCCAATCGTCTCCTTCTAACTTAATCTGCCAGTAGATATCTCCTATCATCATAATCCGAACGGCTTCGCCTTCATAATACGGTTCAATGGTAGCGGTAAACTCACTTTCCCACTCTCCTGTAAAACGATGTTTATTTTCACCGCAATGCCAGTTGCCCCATTTTGCAACTGTATCATTCGCAGTACTTACAGAAGCCCCGGCACTTACAAAACCTCTCGGTGCGCTAAACCTTGACAGAGATAAAGCTTTTACCAGACAAGGAATCTTAAATCGGCAGTCCAGCATAGCAGAAGCTTTAGGATAACAATCTCCATTCCAAATGGCAAGACCTGAAATAAAATCAAAATCATTATCGTAAATTCCGTAGTAAACCACTTTATCTACAGGCAGCATTCCAATTCCATTCGATTTTTCCATGTACAAAACGGCATCTTTAACCACAATTTTTGGTATTGACTGGTGCCAGATAATATGACCGGAATATTGCGCTTTTATGCTATCATATTCTTCCTGTTCAATTCCTACAAGGGCTATACGGTTGTATTTTTGTTTCATCGTTATTAAATTTTAAATGTTACTTGTATTTATTTTTTATACTGCTTCAAGTTTCAGGCGTTTAATTCCAAAATCTGTTTTTCTCAATTTACACATCCTTCCATCTGAAACGTGGTGGAAAACAATTCCTTCAATATCATTTTCTGATAAAAATGTTTCCAAATCATCAAATTCAAGACTTACAAAATCAAGGATTTCACTGCCGTGTTTTACCAAAGTATGTTTGTCAAACTTTTCAGGATTTCCCTGTACTTTGGGGCCGCACAATTCGTAGGTTCCGTCTGTTTTATTTTCTAAACGATCGAAAGCTTCAAAGAAATGTTTGTCTTCCGATTTTGAACGGTCACATTTTAACCAGTGCGGGTGATGCCCTGAAATTGGATCTGCTTCCTGACACGGAATCGCTCCTGCCGGAATCGTCCTTCCTTTTTTAGCATCGAATCTTTTAAATATTTCTCTGCCAATAATGGCTGCAGATGTACCGTCAAATTTTCTGGTCGCAATGGCTTGTCCATCAAAAACCCAATTGTTTTCTATATTGATTTTATTAATTACCCTTCCTAAATCAGCAGGGTTTTTAGCAAATAATGTACTTATCTTTTTCATTGTTTATTTTTTTAATTGTTATCTCTGTAAAACTTTATACAGTAATTTGGCTGCATTATAAGCATCATCGGCTCCATTATGATTCTTTCCTTCAAAAGATTCTCCTATTAGCTCTAGTTCTTTCAATAATCCTTGAGGTTTCTCCTGAAGGTAAACTAAATTAAAAAGTGTCTTTATATTCAAATAGTCATTTCTAAATGGGTTTTCAATTGCTTTTGCTTTACATTCTTGTTCTAATATTTCTTGATCAAAATCGCCATAACCTGCAAATGTTCTATACTTTGCCGAATACTTGGAATTAATTTTCTTTAATGCTTTCTCAAGAGAAGTTCCTTCTATCCGTAGTTTTTCATTTGTAATTCCTGTTAATTGGCTACAAAAAGAAGAAACTTGAGAAACTTCCGGTTTGATATAAAAACTTTGTTTATTTTCAATTTTTCCCGACGATAAGATTAACTTACATACTCCTATTTCGATAATTTCTCTCTGATTTGAAAGTGTTTCCTCCTTAGTTTCCCAACAAGTTGCTTCAATATCAATCACTATAATTTTATCATATAACACCATGATTTCTAAATTTTTATCTTTTTCAATTAAACTTCTTTTGAAGCGGCTAATATTCTAAGTCACTAAGTTTTTTATACTTTGAAGCTTTGCACAAAGCGGCTCATACGGGAGTCGAACCCGTTTCTCCCGAGAGACAGTCGGGAAGGTTAGCCAGTAACCCCAATGAGCCAGTTCCTTCTAGAGAACAAGTGATTTTGGAAGGATTCGAACCTTCGGCCATCTGCTTAGAAGGCAGACGCTCTATCCAGCTGAGCTACAAAATCATTATTTTTTGGGCATAAAAAAAGCACCCGGTTAAAGGTGCTTTATAAATTCAATATGACATAACTATCCTATTGCCTGTATCTATGCACCTGTATTGTTAAACATCCAAGATCCATTCTCGGGTTTAGCAGTTGTGTGTTATATATTTTTAAATTGAAGTTCATTTTATATGCTGTATTATATTCTAAAATCATTTTTATCTGAAAATCTTTCTTCTGATTTTCTTCGGCAAAGATAAAGTCGAAAAAATCAATTATCCAAATTATTTTTTAAATTATTTTATTGATTATCAATTATTTACACTCTAATTAAATCAATAGAAATTCCTGTCCGCATACTGATGCAGATTCCTTAATTGTATCAAATGACTGTCTCTCATTAGATTACTTTTCAAGATTATATTTCGTTATTTAGTTTATGCATTAAACATTTAATCATTTATTTTTTGGTTTATTTTTAGTTAAGCGTTTATTTTTATCCTTTTTTGTGTCATAGAAAGCAAAATCTAAGTGCTTTTTGATTCTATTTATCGAAATTTAAATGTCGTAAAACAAAAAAAGCGTCCCATTTTGAGGACGCTTCTATATTTATGTTGAGTTTAAAACTATACTTTACACTTCAATTCCATAAAAATACTATTACATCCTGAATCCCTAGCCGGAAGATATCCTGCTAAATGGTCAAAATTTTGTTCTATTGAAAGTCTCATATGTATTTCTTTTATTTTAATTCGACGCAAATGTAGTCCTTTATATCTTAAATTAACAGATTTTTATGAAATTAAAATTTCTTTTTTTCTGTCCATCCCTTTTTTAAGCATATGTTTTATCATTCTGACTTAAAATAATTGGGTCCTGAATATCATCATCTTTAGCAAATAATAAAACTTTAAACATAACCTCTGCTGATTTCGGATCATCATCTGGGGGGAACAAACGTCCTCTGTTCGGCGAATCAATGGCAGAACCAATAAATATTTTAAATTAAATTAAAAAACCAAACCCCGCAAATATTGGTGATTTGCAGGGTTTGGCTTTTTATTGGTAGAAAAACGGGTTTAATTTACTTTGGCAACGCTGATTTTTTCCAGTGTAACTTTAGCATCTCCGCTTCCGGTCTTTTTAATGATAATTTCAAAATCAGAAGCAGAATTCGATAAGTCATCTGAAATAAAATAAGAGAAATTCAATTTTACGCCAGTTTCGCTTATTTCATGAGTACCTTCTAATCCGTGATCATGGGCAACGCCAAAGAAAGTCATTGTGCCCACGTATTGGTCTGCTTTTCCAGGATAACGAATATAAACGCTGTAAAAATCTTTTGGTTCTTTGTAAACCACTACATCCAGATTCAATACGATTTTTGAATTAACTTCAGCTTTCAAAATTTTATTAGTGTTTTTAGCAAAGTTTGAAGTTACTTTGTGAGTAAAGCTAGTACTCTCAAGCGGTTTACCAATTTTTTGTTCCCAGATAATCTTTTCTTTTGAGTCCTGAAACGCAATTACTTTTTTCGTTTTTGCATTTTTCGCAGCTAAAACAGGTTCTTTTGATTCATAAAGCAAATTGTCGTATTTGTAATCTAAATTGAAGACAATATTATATATTTCTTCCATTGTATAAGTTACATGATCTCCGTTTGGCGCAATAAACTCATAAGGCCATGGATTTGCTTTCAGCTGTTCTAAAGTCGGACGCTGTCCGTAAGCCGAAACATCCCACGATTCCCAAATACGATCAATCATACTGTGGTGAAGCCAGAAAACAGGATCAAACCCAGCAGAAGGCACATTGGCCATTAAACCTGAGAAATTCTGCTTTTGGTAAATTTCATTGTAGAATGTTTCACCTGGATCTGCATATTCGCCGCCAATTAAATCATGCATAAAACCGTGAGGCGCGATTTCTAAATTTTTGCTGAATCCCGCAGATCCTGAAAAGGAAGGATTCGTTTTTAATTCTTCCAGAGACAACTGAATTTGTTTTAACTGATCTGGAAGAATCTCTTTTCCATCATTCAAAATACTGTATCTCGATGCGATGTACAATGAACCTGATTTTTCTCTTATTTTTTCAGGCATAATATTGTCTTTGTTTGCAACACTTCCATAATTCCAGTATGGAAGAGCAAAATCTTTTTTACCGGATAAATCGCGAACAATTTTTTCCAGATACCAAATGTACATTCTGTGCCATAACAAAAAATTCAAAGAAGCACTTTCTGTTTTTTTATGAGTGCAATCTCCCCACGCCCACAATTTATCTTTAGAAGTTTGGTATGCTGAACAAAGCTGGTTCTGTCCCTGAATAACGTCCGGTATATTATGAATCGCTCCCTGATAGTACCAGCTCAGGCCTTTTTCGCAGCCCATTTCACGCATTTTCTTGAAAGCAACATTCATAGCTTCAAGATCTGCCTGTGCTTCAGGTGTATTGGCATTTTTTCGTACATATTGTACATTGTTTTTATTTTGACCAAAGCAAAAACCTGCAATCAAAATAATAAAGAATAAAGTAACTTTTTTTTCCATTTTGTATGTTTTTGGGTTAATAATGATTTGTTTATTGATATTAAAGAGCTTCTACCTGAAAGGTTAGAATTTGAGCATAATCAGGGTTCGCTTTATCGTAGATCTTAAACTTTACAGTACCGTTTCCAGTTTTATTGGATGGAATAACATGAATAGCAATAAATCCCTGCTGATCTGCATTGAGTTTTCTAAAAGCAGAACCTTGGGGAATTCCGATCTGACAGGCACCGTGCTGGCACATCGAGCAATCCCATTCTTTAGGAAAAGTATTCGATACCGTTTCCCAAACCAGATAAATAGGCTGATTGGAAATATTTTCGACTTTGATTTTAGAAATATCCAGTCGTTTGTTTTTTTGCACACTTTCTTTGTTTGTTGCGTTTCCTATAACAGAAAAAGTAGGTTTGGTTTGTGCAAAAGCGAAAGAAAATGAAAGAAGAAGAATAAGGTAAAGTAGTCTTTTTTTCATGAGAAATGAGTTTAAATTATTAATAAAAGACAGGAATTGCCGCTTTGTAACTTGTTTTCTTTGAAGCGGGATTTATAAAACGATATTTGATTTTTTCTGTTTCTCCTGTATCGCCTAAATAAGCCAGCAGTTCGAAACATTCGCCTGGATGCAGTTTTAACTGATATCCTTTTGATACTGCTTTGATATTGAAATCTTTTCCATACAGTAAATGAAGTTTGGTCCGGGACGGAAACACAATTTCGTGTTCATACAAACCTGCATTTACTAACCGGAGCAAAAGCGTATCTTTTTTGTGCGCCAATGACTGTAAACCTTTATTTTTTGAGAACGTTTCTCCGTTAATCAGAAAATAATCAGGCTTGTATTTTGGAAGAATGACAGCTTTGTTTGAAGGATCATATTCGGTTCCCATAATGGTATCAGTGTGCCATTGTGAATCTAGTTCGTTACTGCACCACATTACTTCTTTTGAAGGTTTAACAGACGAATATTCATTTTCTTTAGGCCGGATAACAATTACACCAAACATCCCAGCCTGAAGATTGAAAGGATAATTTTCGGGACTGTAATACAAATAGGTTCCTGATTTTTTAGCCTGAAAGGAATAAAATCCGTGTTCCATATGATGAACGGCTTCTTTTACTTTCATGACCTCGTTTTCCTTATTATGCTGCACAAACTCAATTTCCTTACAGTATAATGAAACAGGATTTCCCTGCGAGATATTCCAAAAATCAATAAGGATACTATCGCCTTCTTTTATATCGATATAAGATCCTGGAAAAGTAATTTGTCCCGAAAGCGAATCGGCAAAACCAAAAGCCCGGATAACGGTATTATCCAGTTCCAGTTTTCCTGTTGTTCTTCCGATGATTAATCTTTCGTTTTGGGAAAACAACAAAGCCCTAAAGAGTAAAAAAGAACAGACCCATATGATTTTATTGCGATTTTTCATTTCTAAACCTGAATTATTGTTCAATATCCTTGTTGCTATTGAAATTCAAATTTAGAGCTATAAAAAATGATAAGACTGCGTACAAACACCTGTTTTTGCAGTATAAATCCTAAAAATAATTCATCTCATTTTGGTTTTCGCCTGAATAAAATTAAGATTTCCTTGAAACTGAATTGGGCAATAACAAAAAAATCGCCCTTTTGGGGAGATTCTGCTTTTATGAATATAACTCTTCTCTGATTTTAATTAAAGTCTGAATTGCTTTTTCCTCATCCGGTTTTTCCGGCAAAGTCGAAGTTTGATACTGCTTTTCGATGGAAGCGATTAAATTATCCGCCATTTTAAGTAAATCATCGTATTCCTTGTTTCCTGCTTTTATGTCCAATAATTCTTCCCGATTGGAAACCCTGATGTTTAATTTTCCGGTGGAAAGAATCTGCTCAGCGGTCTGCAAAAGACGGATGGTGTGCATCATGTTTTTGCTGTCGTAATTTTGTGGTTGAGACGTTGCATGCAACGTCTTTACAGAATCTCTGTAACGGTCTTCATTGCGTTTTTCGATCCATTCCCAATACTCTTTGTATTCTTTGCAATATTTCGAATAGCCGTCCTGATTGCAGGACAAATAACCAACGAGTTTTTCGTTTTTTGGAATCGAAGAAAGCGAAACTTCATTGGAGCTTTCTTTTTGGATGATTCCTTTGTAACCTAAGGTTTTATTTTCATCATAAAACATCGCAAACATATCCTTCATGTGTGGCATTTTTGCTAATCCAATATGGGATTTATCAAAGGAATTCGACATCAGCCAATTTTGAACAGGAATTGCTTCGTGTACGGACATGTGTACGGACAAGTCGCGACTTGTCCCTACGGGCAATACATAACAAAAATCCAAAAGGCTTTTCTTTTCCTTTGGCATCGGATTTACTATTTTCCTGTTTAAACCTCTCGCCTTTTTGATCTGTGTAACGGCATAACCGGCAAAAGAATCTTTGCACAATTTGGATAGAAAATCTTCCATTCTAAGGTTTTCCATTAACGGATGTTTGTACAAAATACAATCTTCCGGCGAAGCCAGAATCTCCAATATATTAGGATTATTTTTGAGCAGTAATTCCACAAAACGGCCAATCTCGTAATACACCTCATCATTGGTTTCATTACTGATTTGCGGGATATAATCCAACCCAAAGAATTTCTCTTTTGGCAGGTAATAAACGCCTTTGATATCAGTATCCGATGTTGGTGTATTTAACCCAAAAGATTTGCTTCCCGAAATTACTTCGAAAAGGATTAGGTTTTGGGTGCGTAGGTCTTGGATGGTCATTTACTCTATGCTTTTAAATTATGTAAAGATTTTTTACTGCATAAAACTCGCTTAAAACTTCGTCATAATAATCTCCTAATAGCTTAAACTCTTTTTTTAAAATGCTTTCATATTGATTAATCAAACTTATAGGCATTCCATAAAAAGTATTTCTAAATAATTCGGAAGAATATCTATTTTTATCTTTTACACTTATGGTGTTACTTAGATATAGATATTTTATAAAATTAACACATAAAATAATTATATCAGGATTACGATTTATATAAAATTGCAAGTTTTCCAACACTAAAAGATAATAATTTTCCCTACCAGTTATAAAATCAAAAAATTCATTTTTTAAAGTTTCTAGATTAATATCAATTCCTAAATAATTATTTTTTAATAAATATCTATAAAAATCTGTGTTACATTTCTCAGGATAAAAGGTTATAAGATATTTTTCAGGATTAATTAAATTACTATACAAGTTTTGATTTCTTTTAAATAAAAATAAAGTGCTATCACTACTTATTAATTTCTGATTCTCCCTTATTGATAAATGCATGTAATCAACTAACATTTTCATAATATTAGAATCAAATCCTATTTCATTTTGCCTCAGTTTTGGAATCAGATCTAATTTTTCTTCAACAAGGTCAATTTCACAATTTTCATTAGTCCAGACAAGTATCGAATTAATAAATTCTATTCTTTTTTCTTTATAATTTTCAGGAGTATCATATCTCGTTATCCCTTCCATCGTGATTTGAATACTCATTGAAGATTCTGGTAAATTTTTTAGTTCTACTAATTCCTCCTCAATTTCTTTCTTAATTAAATTAGATATTTTAAATTTATGTTTGAACTTAAAATCCAACTCTCTTTCTAAAAAAAAGAATAACAACAAAGTACTGAAATCTAAAATAAATCCAACCTCATCCTTAGACGTAATTTTATGAGAAAAAGCGTTCGGTATTGTAGTATATTTACATCCCTTAAAGTTTGTCAAATGCAAATAGGCATTTAGATAATTTTCTCTAAAAACCCCTCTTACTATTTCTGTAAAACCTACTTTATAATCATAATATTCATTCAGAAGATTATCTACTCTTTCCTTTTCTTGAGTGCCAGAAACTCCAAATTGCTCAATTAGGAAGTTTTTCATTCCTTCAGCATCTTGGGGCATTTGAAGCGATTCAAACCCTAACTCATTAATTGGATTATTTGCTTCTTCGGAAATATCTCGAAACAATTTCATAGCATCATTATAAATCTCAACGATTACTATTGTATTAATATTACTAGACATTGATGATTTACTTGAAAAAGATTCTCCTTTTCTTTTACCTATAAATTCCTTGTTTAGTCCTCCTAAGTTTGTAATTTTTTTCTTTTCATTTTTTCCATTTACAGTATAAGCTACCCAGTAATCCAGTTCCACTTCTTCATACTGCTCAAAAAAAGGTGTGATTAATAATGAAGCTGTAAAATAATTTTTTCTCGCATAAGTATTATTAATATCAAGTGCTAAATTATATAAGATATCAAATCCTTTTGAAATATTGATATTGTTACGAATCATTATAAAACTAACATTTACTCCTATAGCTTCATCATCAAAAACAGTTTTAACATCTGTACATACTTCATTAATTTTATCAAATGACTTTTTTCTTTCAAGAGTAGCTAAATAAAAAAAAAGGTACTGTTCATTATCAGGAAACTCTTTATGCAAAAGTTCATCAATTTGTTCAAGACTATTTAAATCGTCTATCTCGATATAAAAATTATGCTCAAATCCAAGTAAAAGCTCATCTATGTCTGAATTGTTTTCTCTCCAAAATTTTAATAATTCTAGTAACTCTTTGTATCTTCCTCTTTCATCATCATCTTTATCGTGTAATTGTTTATGAAGAAGAATTATATAGAGTCTTAAAGTTTCTGATATAATAGATTTGTCTGTAAAAGATTCCATATAATTAATAGCTTCTTTAATCTTTCCAATTAAATTCATGCAATTAGCTATTTGAGTTTTACAAATCAAATCAAAGAAACCGCAGTCTTTTATTTTAATTATTTGTTCATAAATTTCTTCTTTATTGTATACTCTAATATACCTCACCTTTATTAAAATTTCAAAAAATATTTTTAATTCATCAAAACTAAAATCCTTTTTTAAAACTTTTGCCAACCTCATCTCATAGAGTTCTTTATCATAATTATTGCCTGGAATATTAAAGAAAGCTTTATCAATATTTATAAAATGTTTTTCATTTAAAATATCTATTGATTTTAAATATTCATCAAACAATTTTTCAATTTCCTCATCTTTTTCTAACAGATAAAATACAACAGACTTAAAGAGAAAAAATTCGCTATTTAATTCTCCGTTTAAATTTTCATACTCATTGAGTAATGAAACTGTTTTTTCATATTGCTTTTGATGATTGTGTATTTGGCACATAAAGTATGTATAAAACCAAAAAGGCTTTTCAAGCTTTACAAATACTTTTTCAATGTTTTCATAATCATTATCGCTATATGTTTTTATATAACTTAAATAATGATAATAAAATTTTTGATGAGAAATAGTATTTGAAATCTCTGTTTTATCTAATGTATTAACAAAAATTTCAGTTAAATTAACAGTAGAAGATATCTCAGGTATTTCTTCCAAGAGGAATCTATCTCCAGCAATATATTTTGTTTGGTATTTGTTGAATATTATTGTAAGAGCCAAATCTATAACTATCAACCAAGATATTTTATTATCAAATGTAACTTCTTTGTATTTTTCGTAATCAATTTTCAGCTCAAAGCCATAATCTTTTAAATTTTCAAAAAAATCTAACTTTTCAATTCGAATAATTTGATAAATGACACTATGTTGAAAACCATAATTATCAAATACAATTTTAGGTACAGACTTGAGATAATTCTTAATATCATCAGAAATTAAAACTTTTACAAACCAAGCACTTATGTTATATTCGTCAATTTGAATTATTTCTTCAGATAATTTTATTGCTTTTGAATTATCTTTTAAATTTATATACTCAACACAGGCTCTTTCTTTAAGAGTTTCATCTTGGTTATTCAACAAATATGCTTGTACAAAATCCTTCGCTGAATCTTCCTTAGAGTATTCCGTTAAATCACTTTTACAAAGAGCTTTTAAATAAAGTAGCTTACTATTTATTTTGTTATCGTTTTCTGCTTGTCCATTTTTAATTCTATCATCTAAAGCATTAAGTAAATCAAGTGCCGTTTTAGGCTTAAAAGATAAAATAAGATTATTAATCTCTTCTAATTGCTGTTTATACTCAATGAGCAAATGAGATAATCCTTCAAAAACATTCGTAATATTGTTTCCGATATGAACTCCTCCACCATCACTATTAATACTTCCTAAATTTACATTATTAAGCTCCATAATTATCTCCTAATCTAAAATCTCCTCCTCCTGTGTTTACATTACCTGTATTTACATTTTTACTATTTGTAATTGTATTTTCAATTTTTGGAAGTTTTTCTAAAATTTCCTTCAAATGAATTTCAAATTCAGGATTATCTTCGATAGAATTTTCAATAAGTGCTTTTGCAATATTTTGCTTTTCTTTATTTTCAGGATTTTCTTGAAGTTCAATTAATGCTTTTTTAGGTTTATCATCTTTAAAAAATAATGATTTAATCCAATTAATTGCTCCTTCTGAAACACTTTCAAATCCTTTTTCACTAAATTTATCAATCCCTTTTTTGCCTAATTCTATTAAAAAAGGTGTAATAATTGCCATTGTAATTGGTTCCATATTTTATAGTTTTATTAGTTATTAATCATATTCATAAAAAACAAATCCAACTCCTCATTCAACTTCTTCCCACTTCCCAACTTACTTGCATTTTCCTGATTAAATTGTACTGTTTCCAATAAAAAATCAGTTATCAAAGTTTCTTTTGGGTGCAGATAGGTTTCGTTTTGGCTGGCTTTTATTTGTTGTAATTCTAGTATTTTTTCCTGTATGTTTTTCGGCGCAATTGGTAAAACTTCTGCAAATGCAACGGGCGGAAAAGTATTGTTTTCTAAAATCCATTTTCCGGCCAATGCGGTGCGCAAGGCGTAGAAATAACTTTTTAGTTTTACTTCTTCCATTTCGCAGACTTCCATGAAATTCTTTGTCGTTCCCAAATAATGGTGCAAAATCGCTATTGGAGAAAAACATGCTGTGGCTAGCTCCCGCATTTGCTTTGCAAAAACTTCATTCTCAAAATATACAACAGGTGAATACAGCCACTCGAGCAAAGGTGCATTGGATTTTGCCAATAATTTTACGGCTTTCCGTAAATCCCAGCCGGAACCGTCAAGATCGTCCTCCGTCATGAACTCGATTACGTCGGGCTTTTCCCAAAGTGACAAATAATACTCCGGCTTGTTCTTGTATATAAAACGGATATCATAGTCGCTGTCCGGAGAAGCAAATCCCCACGCACGACTGCCCGATTCGCAAGCAAAAAGTATTTCTACATCTTTTTGTATTTCTATTTCTTTTAATTTATCGAGTATTTTCTTTTCCATATTCTTCTCAAATTAATCCAGATAAGACCTAACCGATTTTCAAAACCTATTAGGAAAACAAATTCTATTCTTACTTCATTTTCAAACCAAAAAATCTGAAACCAAACGCTGTTTGAATCGGTCAATTGGTTTCAAATCGACATTGGTATCGCCATTGAAAATATCAAATGGATCATCCAAACCTCTGATCAGTAAATACAGATAACAAAATATAAACGTAATGGCCGAGGTCACTAGATAATCGGCAGACGGGCTTTTGAATTTGGTAATCAGCAAAAGCGACATCACTATAAACAAAATACTCTGAAGCAAGGTGTAAGCTGGCTTTATGAAGTTGTTTCTCGAAATCGAGTAGGCGCGTGTGAGCTGTTTCCGCATGGCATTGGTATTTTCCTGAATGCCTTTTATGGCTTCTTTATCGACACCTCTTTCGGCAAAATAATAGGCAATTTCATTAGACTTACGAATCAGCGGAAAAATCACTGTAGAATCTTTGCCGCTGGAATAAATCCATGAAATAATACCATCGGTAATCGCAAGCATTTCCTGACGCAGAAAAGTGCTGTTTAATTCTTCTTTGCACAAATCGGTAGTTCCTGTTCTTGGCGCTCTGAAAGCAAGGTAAATCCAGTCTTTGATCGCTTCCAGATTTGAAGCTACTTCTCCCGGAATTTTTTCACTTTCTTTAAAATCGGTCATCGTTGCAGCCAATAATAACCCGAACACAAAAAACGCACCCGTGAAAATAATCGTAATATCCGAAAGTTCGATTAAGTCATGAAAATCCTGCCCGCAAAGCGAAAGATGCTTGAAAATAAAATTTTTGATTCCCAATATGGCTAATGCGGCAATAAATGACTTTAGGATTATAGTTCTGTTGGATATAAACTTCATGGATTTGTTTTTTTAGCAAAGTAAGAAAAATATACACCTCCTGCTCTATACTGCTATAAATAAATGGACACTTTTTATAATTTCTTTCAATCCTGCGAACCCAATTGAAAAACACTAAAGTCCAAAAAACTCCCTAGCATTCCTAGTCGTTTCCTCTGCCACTTTATCCAAAGCAATCCCTTTAAACTGCGCAACAGTTCCTGCTACAAAAGGCAGAAAAGCAGGTTCACATCGGCGTTCATGGTATTTTTTTAAGAGATTAGTCGGTGTGTTTTTCGGGAGCATGAAAGGCGCATCGGTTTCTATCATTATTCGGTCAAGAGGAACGTATTGAATCACTTCTTTCAAATGATCAAAACGTTTACTGTCTGAAATCGCTCCAGTAAAACCAAGATACAAGCCATTATCGAGATACGTCTTGGCTTCCTGCAGACTTCCTGTAAAACAATGCACAACAGCTTTGGGTAATTGCGGTAAATATTCATTTGTAATACTCATGAATCGTGTAAAAGCAGCTCTTTCGTGCAAAAACAAAGGTTTCTGAACTTCGATGGCCAATTCTAATTGGGCTTTGTAACACATTTCCTGAATATTTCTGGGCGAAAAATCACGATCAAAATCGAGTCCGCACTCGCCTACTGAAATTACGTGTTTCTGCTGTAATAAATTCCGCAGTTTTGAAATGCTCTGCGCATCAAAACTTTTCGCATCATGCGGGTGGATTCCTGCTGTAGCATATAACACACCTGGATACTGCCTCGCAATTTTAGCTGATTCTTCACTGTTTCGTACACTTGTGCCTGTCTGTATCATCTGCGATACATCAGCATCTAAAGCGTTTTGTACGACATCGTCTATGTCGTTTTGGAATTGTTTATTCGTTAAATTAATTCCGATATCTATATATGTATTCATGTTTTTTTTTAAGTTGCTAAGGTTCTGAGAGGCTGAGATTCTAAGTTTTCCCTCCCCGTTATCTTAAATTATTTTTTATTTTTTGCCAATAAGGCGTTATTTTCTAATCTTGCAAAGGCGAGGAGTCGCAAAGTTTTTTTGCATAAAGTTTGTTATTTATATGTTAGGATAAATCATACAAAACGAGGAGGGATCTATACAAACTTTGCGTAAATTACAGAACATCACTATTAAATACAAAGCTAAAAATCACCGTAATACACCTGAAAACAAGGTAATTTCAAGTCATTTCTCCACGTATCAACCACCTGATTTCTGTCATCAAGGACAAACTCTACAAAGTATTTTTCTTTGATAAATTCATTGTAGATTTCGGTTTTAATAATAGAATCTTTTCGGCTGTCTTGTGCCTTACGCATAATCAGATTATCGTGTTCGATTTCGTGCTTTTCAAGGAATCGTAAAGTAGGTTCTTTGTAACGATCTTCTCTCCCAGAAACCAAAAGTATCTGATATCCCAATTTCTTGTAATTTCTCAACACATTTGCTACGGGGTTATTTATTTCATCTTCATCGCACTTACTAGCATCAAAAGGGTTTCGTCCATTCATCAATGCCAAAGTTCCGTCAAGATCGCAGATAATTGCTTTTGGGAGTTCCGGATTTTGAACACGGTATTCTATTTTTTTATTGATTTTTTTAATTGATTTAAAATCAAATTTTTCTTTGGTTTTTTGCAATTGATGATACATATTTTCAATCACTTTCTTTGGCACTTTTCGATCCCTTTTTTCATTTCGAGTCAAAAGTTCTTCAAGCGATAAATCAAACACTTTGAATTCAATATTTGCCATTTCAGAGAAATCGGCTATAGGCTGTTTGATGTATTCCATTTTTACATTGCAGGTATCCAAAAGCACATTCCATCCATTAGAAAGCAGTGTTTTTATCTGTCTGTTAATAATTTTCGAAATCATACTTTCTGATCCAGCATCCATAACTTCCTGAAATTGTGAAAACCTAATCTCATCGCGGCTTATTCGCATTGTTTTATGTTCGGTTCGAACGATCCATTCGGCGTACGTACTTTTTCCCGATGCAGGACAGCCTACTAAAATTGTCAATGTTGGTGTCTTTTTCATTTTTATAATCGTGGATCTAATGTTTTTTCTATTTCTTCATTATTGATTCTTTTCAAAAGAAGCAAACGCATTAAATAGTTTTCTTCTTCTAAATCATTATACGGAATCTGGAGCATCTTTTGATTGATTTCCCAACCGCTTATTGATTGTTCCAATTTCCTCTTTACATTTCTTTTTTCAAAATAATGATCAAAATTCTGATGGAAGTTCACACCATAAATCATCGTCAGATAATTATTATTTCTGACTTTAAAACATGGAGGCAAATTTTTGATGTAATTCTGAACCGGTTTGATCATGATACCTTCTTCATTTTCTTCTGTTAGTTTTTCAAAAAAAGAATAAATTTCTTTTAGTTTTTCCTCTTTATTAGAAGCTGTAATTTCTAAATGTAAAAACGGATCCTCATTTATCAGTTGATAAGTTAAATTACTGTTTGGCACTGTTTCCTTACCTGAGACCATTACCGTTTTTAAAATTGCAAATGGTTTAAAATATATTTCGCCCTCATTGCCAAATGTATCGATTTGATTTTTGAATACACTCAAAGATTCCTGTTGCTTATCTAAATCAAGTATTTTTACAGCTCCCAAAGCTTCATATTGACGAACAATATGTGTCTTATATTTGCTCCCGAATTCTTTTCTGTTCAGCTGTTTTTTATCCGAAATGTATTCCGTGAACAGTTTACTATTTTTTACACTATTCAATTTTTCAAATAATCCTGAAGTCTTCAAATACGAGTTATGTGTCAACAAAGCATCATGATAACCTGTAAATTCTTTTTCTATTAATCCTCCTCCTAAAACTTTCCAAGGCAATAATTCCGAGGCTATCAAAAGAATTTCAAAATCAGGAAAAGCATTCAGCATTTTGGCATGCAAATATTTCAGACTATTTATTGCCTGTTCCAAATCGATATGCTCCATTTTAAATCCATTTCTCGAAACAAAATAGGTTTCTCCAATATTTCTTTTCAAATAAATGGTGCAGTAGGAACCCATATATTTTTTTTGAACCACAAATTCTGTCACCCCTTTTTTCAAGTAATAATTGACAGCTTCTTCTATGCTTTCTATTTCGTTTTTTGCCTTGCTTTTTGGAGCCGGTGAAATGGTTGGCGAAAAATCATTGATCTTATTTTTGCAAAAACACTCAATTCTGTTTCTTACTTTATAATCTAACATCTTTTACTCTTTTTTAATGATTACAGCACTTGTTGGATAAACTCCTTTTACACAATCTCCCACTCCATAAAATGATTTGGGATTAGTAAAAATCTCGTCGATAAGAGCTACAAACTCCGCATTTGATAACTCAAAATCATGATCATCGTGCCTAAATTCATCTGTCATTTCATAATTTACATTAAAGTTTTTGTTCGGTGTTGTGACAAACAATCTTGTGAATTTGGTGTTATCACGGATCCAAATCAACAATGACTTTGCTTCTTCAAAGGAATTATGCTCAATGACTTCGCTTAAGATAATCTGCCCTTCGAAATCTTTAAGCTCTTCCAACTTTTCAACCCAAATTAAATTGTCAGCTTTTTCAATTACCTGAATTTTTTCTGCAACGTGTTTAAAATCAACCTCATCATAAGCATAATATTCCTGCTCAAATCCTTTTTTGTTCAATAACTTAAAGTATTGCAATTCACCGCATCCAAAGTCTAAAACAGCTTCATCAAAATTGATTTTACTGCAAATAAATTCTTTTCTGGATTGATGTGTATCGGTAAAAACAAACTGAACCTGGTTATCAAAATACGCTTCTAATTGTGGTTTAAATTTCTCAAACTGCACCGGTGAACGCATAATTCTCTTGATAAAAAGGTAAAACACGAAATACGGAATCCCAGTAAGATTGGTAAACATCGTAATATGCTTCTGGATAAAATAGTCGTCTATGAAGGTGTAAACCGCATATTTATTGGTAAAATGTGTAAACAATGCCACAAGCGAAAATTTCTGAACCGCTTCTCTTACTGTTGCTCCTTCTATCTTTAATTCGAAATTATTCCCGATTTTATGTTTTAACGAAATTCCATCAATGTATTTTGACAAAAGATATTTCCCGTTTTTATACCAATTTGTATCAATAAAAAAAGTTGGAACTTCAATCGTACATTTCTCCGTATCAACTTCATTATAGTTTTTTTCTAACCAGGAAATTACGGTATCGTTTAATACTTCATTCTCTTTGTACAAATGATTAAAAAATTCAGTAGCAATGTTTAAAGCCAATAATGGACTGCAGTAACTTTGAAAGTCAATTTGATTTCCTTCTTCGGGCAGATAACTGTTTTTACCATCAAGAAAAACACAGTGATATTCGTTTTCAGCAATTACATTTCCAATTAAGATTCCGTTTTTTAATTCTTTCAAGTAAAGTCCCTGATCGGTGCTTGGGTTCTTGTAAAGAATGTCTAAAAAGTATTTATTCTCTGATTTAAGTTTTATAATCATCGTTCTTATTTTTGTTTGACAAATATAGTTTTGTTACTGCGCAGTTATTTTGCGCAGTTTAAATTAAAATTCATTCTTCTTCTCTATTAAACGGCTTTTCAAATTCTGGCCGAATCATTTTCCATATTATTTCTGAATAATCTTTCCCGTCCAGCATCCAAAACAATACACTTGGGTATTTACATGTTTGAAAATATAAAGCGGTTTCCTTTCGCGATTCTAACTCTTTAAAATCTGTTTTACATTGCTCTTCGATTGCTTTATAATCATTTTCTAAATTTGTTTTAGTTTGCTTTACCCATGTAAAAAATTCATCAGGAACGCGCTCTAAAATTTCTTCAAATGACTTATTCGTTTTTAAGAATTCCCAGATATTCAAATTAGAAACCTGAGTAACGATGCGGTGTAAACGAAGATACTCTTCGAATTTAATTTTTACCCGAAAATTATCTGCGTATTTAATCACAAAACCTTCTTTATTGTCCAGATTCAATGCTGATAAAGTGCGAATATCTTTTATTCCGTCAAACTTCTGAACTATTGGAAAACCAATATCCTCAAGCGGAAATTCTTTGCCCGAATGTGTATCAACAACCGCAAGCAAAATCAATTCTTCAGAGGCTCCGTAATCTAAAACAATTCGGTTTTCAGGATAGATAATTTCAAACAAATACGTTTTGGTTTTGTCCAATAATGGCCACGAAGCTTTATATTTTCCATGAAGCATTTTATTCGCTTTATCGGACTGATCACTGGCAAAAGACCCTCGGCTGGCCATAAATGGTACCTCATCAATCCAATATAAAATTCCTAACGAACCATCCACTTTATCAAACACTTCAAAAGCTGTATTTGGAAGAATTTGACTTTCCATTTCGCCCAAATTAAAAAACTTAGGAAAAGGTCTTGCTGCAACATTTCCATTTGCATCTAAAATCAAACCACGACAGCTTATGGTAATTTCATTCCACACCCTCTCAAATTGGGCATTTTGAGTATAATTATAAATGTACAAATCATGTTCAGGATGTTTGTTTACCCTGATATAATTTTGGGAAATCATCTCTTTTAAAAGTGTTATATTCATTAGTTCTAATATTTGAACAAATATTCAAAAGTTACTACGCGATTATTTTGCGTAGTCGTTTTTTTTCAAAATTTTTCATTTAACATATCAATACATTCATCTTTACATGTCAGAAATCCATCAGCCGATTTAAATTCTCCAAAATCACGAATCAGCTGTATCCAATCATTAATATATTGCTGCAACACCAGTTTATCATCCGCTAAAATTTCTTTTCGATAAATAAATGACTCTAAATCATTGAAATGGTGCACCAATTTTTTCTTAGTATATATTTCAATATCGCTTTCAATTAAAGCAATATTCTGTCCCACATAAAAAGCAATGATTTTCCAAATATCAATATCATTTGTATTCTTTTGATTGAACTCTGATACTGAGATAAAATCTATTTTACCAAGAACTTCCAACTTTAGATTAAAATCGTGTATTCCTTTTAAAATTGGGCGAATCTGAGTTCTGTATTTGGTTCTAGTCAACATTGTTAAAACCGTACGAACTGCTTTATAAATAGCTAGCGTTCTATTTCTGATATGTTTTTCTTTTACTAATAATTCATGCTTCTGTTCATGCAGAAAGTATGTTTCAAACAGTGCGTTGTTAAGCGAATCAATCCACGATTTGGTAAAGATAGTATCTGATATTTTCCCGTTTTCTATTACCGCCAAAGTTGCATTCCAATTCAGATCATATTCTTTCAAAAGTGCCAATACTTTATTTTTTCTGTCTTCCTGCTTTTCAGGCATTTCTTCTTTTGAAATAACAATAATTACATCCTGATCTGTAGAGTCATTAGAACCATAGAGGTAATATGGATATGGAAATGTGGTTTTCATAATTTAGCAATTATAACTTCTATAAAAAATCATTCTTTAAATATTCTTTCAAATTATTACTATAAACAATTATATCAGCACCACAAGCAGAAATAACGGGAGACAGATATTTATCTTTAAAGACAACAAGTGCCCTATGACTGTAAATTGGGATATAACCAACAATTTCAGATACATCAAAACCAGCTTCGATTAAAGCCGATTCTACATAAATTTTGAATGCATTTATTTCTTCAACCAACGATTTTGATTTTTCAATATCTCTTGGATACTGATAGAAAAAATTGTCAAATCTTGTTTCATCTTCTCTGTCTGGATCAATTGAAATTTCTTCAGTATCTAATCCACCAATATTTAAAAGCATTTCCCTGTAATCCCAAGGAAAATCAAATCCAAAAAAAATTTGTAATTCATCAATTTGTTTTCTGCTAATTCCTTTCAGAAATTTAGTATTTGGCTGTATTTGAAAACCATAAATATTATTATAAAGTTGTATTTTTTTAAACTTTTTTTCAGCTTTATATTTAATTTCTTTGATTGTCATCATTAAGATAAATATTATTTTTTTTAAAAATTAATATTTATAAAAGAGGTAACATTTAGGAATGGTTTAAATTTCATTTGGATCGAAGGAACCATTTCCTGACGACACTCTTTTTTTAAGAGCAATAGCTTATAAGTGACTTTTAGGATTCGAACCTAATATTATCATGCCGCGAAGTAGCACTTTATAAACGGCATCTTATAAATTTGAAAAAGTAACAATTGGCAAGAGCAATTTGATTCCCTAAACGAAGTAACCCTTGCACACGACATTTTTCAGTTTTAAAAAGAAGTAAAAAGCAATAAGAGAAACGGGGCTTGTCTTGCCAGAGTCGAACTGGATAACCTTGCTGCTTTTACAGCTTCGCTATTCCTCCCCAAATTTGAGACGAAGTAACTCTTATTTACGACATTCTTTTTTATTTATAAAACAAGGCTACAGCCAATAAGTAACTTTTTATCTTGCTCTAACCACTGAGCTACATTTTTTATTATAAAAAATGGAGAGATTCGAACTCCCGACCGAGATATTTGGATCGAAGCAACACTTATCTACGACACTTGTTTTTTTATTTCTATGAACTTTCTATTGCAAAGATTTAAATACTGCTGCGCAATTATTCTGCGCAGCAGATTTTAATTTACAATTCTATTCGGTTTATGTAATTCAAAGCACTGCCTTTATCTTCTAAAGCATGCAGTACATCAAACACTTTATCTGACCAGCCGGCTATTAAATAAACATCATTTTTCTGAATATTTATTGGCACTTGACCATAACCAGCCAAATCAAACAGATACAATTTAGCATTCGGAGCTATTTTTTTGTAATTCTCCCAAGACTTGCTAAAAGTATGATTAGTCTGGTTGCTGTTCCACATTTGAACATCGGTAAACAGCATTACTTTATCTGTAATTAGTTTTCGTTTAATCAAATCTTCCAAAACCAAGTAACCGTTGGTAGAATAACCTACTTCGCCTTCGCGTTTGTAGTATTCATTTACATTTGACAATACATTTCGTTTTGACATATTGATTATTTTCCAGGTATCACCAAACATACCGCTCACCACATTCTGACAGCGGTTTTGCATCAGCATACCCAGCATCAAACCGATATCGTAAAGCATTACTTTGCTTTTTGGTGAAATCGCTTTTTGCATTGAACCAGAAACGTCGCAGGCAATCACAACTGAAGTGTTGATATCAAAACCTTTTATGTTTCGGGCGCTTATCATTACGGCATCTTCCAAAGCATCTAAAACTATAGTAGCATACTTGAAGTTCAATTCTTTCACTTCACGGTAAGCTGCCAAAAATCGGAAAGGCAATTGTTTTGAATTCAAAACTGCTTTTTCATTCGAAAGATACTCACAAACTTTCATTACGTGAAAACCTGAAACATTGGCTTCCAATATATTTCGCAGATTACGCATCAAAGCCATATAACCTATTTTATTGCTGTCGATCAATTCTTCCCACTTTTGAGTGAATGCATTTTGTTTTTCGGCTTCATTCGAATATTTAAACTGACCCAATTGTGACAGCTCGGTTTCCCAAGTATAGGGTGTTTCCAAAGTATCGTTTACTATTTTATTAAACAATTCCTGCTGTGCATCGTCTTTTGCTTTTGGATGAACCAAAAACAAAGCATCTTTTAATTTAACAGCACCGTCACGGTTGTATTTTGCAAACTGATATTCATCAAATTTATTGAAAGAAACTGCCAAACCTTTCTGTATTTGTTTCGACAGACGGTTCAATTTCTTAACACCATTTCGGTCATTCGCCATTTGGTAATAAGCCAAAAGTTCAGTTATTTCATCGGCACGCTGAATTACGTATGTGATCATTTTGCTGATTAACGAATCACCCGAATATATTTTGGCCAATTCGACAATTAAAACTAACGGAACCGAACGCATGTGCATTTCGTTACGTGCATAAACCGCAAGCTTGGCAACAAATACCGGATTGCATTTTTGGATCAAAGTTTTTATTCGCTCCAAACGTGTAGTATCATTTTCATAAAACGAAGCATTCAAACTAGTTGTCACAACTGCTGCATACAATTCATATTCTGCTGTTAATGGAAAAGCTTTGGCATTTTCGTGATTAACTATAGTAGTTTTTTCTTTTGATAAAAAATTGAATTTCATAATTTCTGGTTTTTAAAAATTAGACAATTGGTTATTGTTTTATTTCTTGAGCAAAGATTTCAAACCTACTGCGCAATTATTTTGCGCAGTAAAAAAAGAATTTTATATTTGAGGAAAAAACAAGATGAATTTGAAGAAAATTTACAGCGATTTACTTCTAAATATTGGTTTTAACGAAAAGGAAAATCAGCAAAACTGGTCCGATTTAGAAAAGTCATATTCCAAAAAATCAAGGCATTACCACAATCTAACGCATTTAGAAGAGATGATTGAATGTTTCGAAACCTATTCTGAAAGGCTTCAAAATCGAAACGAGATATTATTTTCAATTTTCTATCATGATTTTATTTATTCCAGTTCAAAAAAGGATAATGAACTAAAAAGCGCCGAATTTGCTTTGTCTATTTTGCCTGAAAATGCAAAACTTGATAAACAGCTTGTTTTTGATGCCATCTGTGCGACACAGCTACATGCGCACAATTCGGCTGATGATGTTAATTGGTTAATCGATTTTGATTTGAAAATTTTGGCGAAGGATTGGAACGACTATAAAATCTATTTTGAACAGATTAGAAAAGAATACCGCATTTATCCTGATTTTCTCTACAAACCTGGTCGTGCAAAAGCTTTGAAACATTTTTTGGAAAATGAATTTATTTTTCAAACGGATGAATTAAGAGGTTTATATGAAGATAAAGCCAGAGCTAATATTGAAAAAGAGATAAGCATTTTAGAATGCAAATAATAATCTCGCTAAGACACTAAGACACAAAGTTTTGTTTCAATCAGATTACACAGATTTAAGCAGATTTCTTTTAATCTTTTTAATCCTTTAATCTGTGGCAAAAAAAATAAAACTTTGCGCCTTCACAACTTTCCGAGCGAAAACTACACAAAGCATGTCACAAAATAAAAACGCCTTAATCCGATATAAAACGATTGACAAATGCCTGCAGAATAAATACAGGCAATGGACTTTGGAGGATTTAATCGAATGCTGTTCGGAAGCGCTATTTGAATACGAAGGACGCGACAACCCAATCAGCAAACGAACCATTCAGATGGATATTCAGCTGATGCGGAGCGAAAAACTAGGTTATAATGCGCCAATTGTTGTTTATGATAAAAAGTTTTATAAATATGAAGACGAAGATTTTTCGATAACAGATATTCCGCTGACGGAAACAGACATGAATGTTTTGACCGAAACGGTTTCGATGCTGAAACAGTTTAAGGATTTCTCTTTGTTTAATGATGTTTCGGATATTTTACAGCGTTTGGAAGATAAAATCTACGCCGAAAAATCGCATACACAGCCTGTGATTCATTTGGATAAAAACGAGCATTTGAAAGGGCTGCATTTTCTGGAAGAAATCTATCAGGCGATTGTAAAAAAAGTGGTTTTGGTGATTACTTATAAATCATTTAAATCGGCTGAAGAAAAGGTTTTCGACTTTCATCCCTTTATTTTGAAAGAGTTTAATAACCGCTGGTTTTTGATCGGAAAAAGAAAGGAAAACCAGCCGATTACAAATCTCGCGCTCGACCGAATCATTTCGATTGATTACAATTTGAATCTGCCATACTTGGAACAAAAATTCAATCCTGAACTCTATTATAAAAACGTGGTCGGCGTTACTGTAAACACAGGTTTACAGCCAAGACGCATCGAACTCTGGATTGATGCCAATAATGCTCCTTATGTTATTACAAAACCTTTACATTCTTCCCAGCGATTGATTAAGGAAAATGAAGACGGCAGTATTATTGTCCATCTTTTTGTAATACAAAATTATGAATTGGAACGCATTTTATTAGGTTTTGGCGACAGCCTGGAAGTGCTTAGCCCCGAACATTTGCGCAACCGCATGAAATCAATTCTCCAAAAAGGATTGCTGCGTTACGAAAGTGATCCAGATTAATAAGGATTTTTCAATTATCCCAAATGAATATTTTCGAACTTTTTATTTAAAGCTCAATTAGCAGTGTTTTTTGCTTTTTACAAAAAATACAAGGCATGCATAATATTTACTCAGCACCTTATTTTAAAGGACTTTTTTATCTATATTTATAAAAAATAAAAAAAAGAGATAAAATATTATGCGTGCATAGTATTTTTTTTATTACATTTGAAATCGATATAGTAGTACTATGAAAAACAAAACAATAGATTATATCCTAAGAGCAACTTGGCAGGCCGTATCCAGAATGTACAACGAAGAGGCCAATAAATATGATGCAACAATGGCAACCGGATTTGCTTTATTAAGCATCGACAGAGAAGAAGGAACACCTTCGACAGCATTGGGACCAAGAATGGGGATGGAAGCAACAAGCCTGACCAGAACCTTAAAATCGATGGAGGAAAAAGGATTGATTATCCGAAAGAAAAACCCGGAAGACGGCAGAGGTGTTTTGATTTACCTGACCGATTTTGGGAAAGAAAAAAGAGAGCTTTCAAAGAATACTGTTTTGAAATTTAATGACTCTGTAAGACAGCATGTCTCAGAAGAAAAAATAAACAATTTCATAGAAGTAGCGGAAATTATCAACGAACTGATTCAGAATAAAGACATATTCAACCAAACAGAAAACAGTAATGATGAAATCACCAAGCCTTAAAAATTAATGGAGAATGGCGATAACATATTTACAAAATTTAAATAGTAACATTATATGAAACGCAGCATTAAAAAAGTAGCAGTAATCGGATCCGGAATCATGGGTTCAGGGATTGCCTGTCATTTTGCCAACATTGGGGTTGAAGTTTTGCTTTTGGACATAATTCCAAACGCGCTTACTGATGCTGAAACCAAAAAAGGACTGACGCTTGAAAGCAAAATTGTCCGCAACCGTGTAGTAAACGACCACTTGGCTAATTCATTAAAATCGAAGCCCTCTCCTATTTACAGCCAAAAATTCGCCAGCCGAATCACAACTGGAAACACAACAGACGATATGGCTAAGATTGCCAATGTAGATTGGATTATCGAAGTGGTTGTGGAGCGTTTAGACATCAAAAAAATAGTTTTTGAGCAAATCGACCAATTCAGAAAACCGGGAACATTGGTAACATCTAATACTTCGGGTATTCCAATTCATTTTATGAGCGAAGGACGAAGCGAAGATTTCCAAAAACATTTCTGCGGTACACACTTTTTTAACCCAGCGCGTTACTTAAAATTATTCGAAATTATTCCGGGACCACAGACTTCTGCTGAAGTTTTGGATTTCTTAACCACATACGGAGAAAAATTCTTAGGCAAAACTTCGGTTGTTGCCAAAGACACTCCGGCATTTATCGGAAACCGTATTGGTATTTATGGAATCCAGAGTTTGTTCCACTTGGTGAAAGAATTGGGATTAACCATTGAAGAAGTTGACAAATTGACTGGACCAGTTATTGGCCGTCCAAAATCAGCTACTTTCAGAACTGTCGATGTGGTTGGACTGGATACTTTGGTACATGTTGCTAATGGAATCTACGAAAACTGCCCTGCAGACGAGCAGCACGAATTGTTCAAACTTCCGGATTTTGTCAGCAAAATGATGGAAAACAAATGGTACGGAAGCAAAACAGGTCAAGGTTTCTACAAAAAAGCAGACAAAGACATTCTTTCTTTGGACTTAGATACTTTGGAATACCGAACTGCCAAAAAAGCTTCTTTTGCCACTTTGGAATTAACAAAAACAATAGACAAACCCATCAATAGATTCAAGGTTTTGGTTAAAGGAAAAGACAAAGCAGGCGAATTCTACAGAAAGAGTTTCGCTGGAATGTTTGCTTATGTTTCCAACCGTATTCCTGAAATCTCAGATGAATTATATAAAATAGATGACGCTATGAAAGCCGGTTTCGGATGGGAAAATGGTCCATTCGAAATTTGGGATGCTATTGGTGTTGCCAATGGAATCGAAATCATGAAAGCCGAAGGTCTTGAGCCTGCAGTTTGGGTTAATGAAATGATTACTTCTGGAAGTACTAGTTTTTATACTGTAAAAGACGGAGCTACTTATTTCTACAATATTCCGACAAAATCACAGACAAAAATTCCAGGACAAGATTCTTTTATCATTCTGAACAACATTCGCGAAAGCAAAAAAGTATGGAGCAACAGCGGTGCAATTATTCAGGATTTGGGAGACGGAATTCTAAACTTAGAATTCCAATCCAAAATGAATACTATTGGCGGTGATGTACTTCAAGCAATTAATAAAGCGATAGATTTATCTGAAAAAGAATACCAAGGTCTGGTTATTGGAAACCAGGCAGCTAATTTCTCTGTTGGAGCCAATATCGGAATGATTTTCATGATGGCTGTTGAACAGGAATATGACGAGTTAAATATGGCGATCAAAATGTTCCAAGACACGATGATGCGCGTTCGTTATTCTTCAATTCCAGTTATTGTTGCGCCTCACGGAATGACTTTTGGAGGCGGATGCGAAATGAGTCTGCACGCTGACAAAGTAGTTGCTGCAGCGGAAACCTATATGGGATTGGTTGAATTTGGCGTTGGGGTTATTCCAGGTGGCGGCGGTTCCAAAGAAATGGCTTTGAGAGCTTCTGATTTATTCCGCAAAAATGATGTAGAACTGAATGTACTGCAGGAATATTTCTTAACAATCGCAATGGCAAAAGTATCGACTTCCGGTTACGAAGCTTTTGACACTGGACTTTTACAGCATGGTAAAGATATTATCGTAGTAAACAAAGACCGTCAGATTGCCGAAGCCAAAAAACATGCTTTATTAATGGCCGAAGCGGGTTACACACAGCCTATCCGCAGAACCGATGTGAAGGTTTTAGGTAAACAGGCATTAGGAATGTTCTTAGTAGGAACTGACCAGATGGAAGCCGGAAAATACATTTCTGAGCATGACAAAAAAATCGCAAACAAACTGGCTTACGTTATGGCTGGAGGTGATTTATCCGAATCTACTTTGGTATCTGAGCAGTATTTACTGGATATCGAAAGAGAAGCTTTCCTTTCTCTTTGTACCGAAAGAAAAACATTGGAAAGAATTCAGTATATGTTAACTAAAGGGAAACCGCTTAGGAATTAGATAATAGATAAAAGACGGAAAGATGATAGACAAAATCCGTACTCCTAAAAGTCTATCAATCTATTATCTATCCGTCTATCATCTTAAAAATAAAAAATATGAAAACAGCATACATAGTTAAAGCATATAGAACGGCAGTTGGAAAAGCACCAAAAGGACTTTTTAGATTCAAAAGACCTGATGAATTAGCTGCTGAAACCATTCAGTACATGATGAATGAACTGCCTGATTTTGACAAAACGCGTATTGACGACGTTATGGTTGGAAACGCCATGCCGGAAGCAGAACAAGGTTTAAATGTAGGACGTTTAATCTCTCTGATGGGATTAAAAGTAAATGATGTACCTGGTGTTACTGTGAACCGTTATTGTGCATCGGGTCTGGAAACCATCGGAATGGCAACTGCCAAAATCCAGTCGGGAATGGCGCACTGTATCATTGCCGGCGGTGCCGAAAGTATGAGTTATATTCCGATGGGAGGTTACAAACCTACTCCAGATTACGCTGTCGCAAAAGCGGGACACGAAGATTACTACTGGGGAATGGGTCTCACATCCGAAGCTGTCGCTAAACAGTTCAACATTTCACGTGCAGATCAGGATGAATTTGCTTTTCAATCGCATAACAAAGCATTGAAAGCACAGGCTGAAGGTAAATTTGACAAACAGATTGTACCTATCACTGTTGAGCAGACTTTCATTAATGAAAATGGCAAAAAAGAAACCAAATCATACGTTGTAAACAAAGACGAAGGACCAAGAGCAGGAACTTCATTGGAAGCATTAGCAGGCCTCAGAGCTGTTTTTGCCGCTGACGGAAGTGTAACTGCAGGTAACTCTTCACAAATGAGTGACGGTGCCGCTTTTGTACTGGTGATGAGCGAAGAAATGGTAAAAGAATTAAACCTTCAGCCTATCGCCCGATTAGTAAACTTTGCATCTGCCGGTGTTGAACCAAGAATTATGGGAATCGGCCCTGTAAAAGCGATTCCGAAAGCATTGAAACAGGCCGGACTGACTCTAAATGATATCGAATTAATCGAATTGAACGAAGCTTTTGCATCACAGGCTTTGGCCGTTACCCGTGAACTGAATCTGAACCCAGATATTATTAATGTAAATGGAGGAGCGATTGCCCTAGGTCACCCCCTGGGCTGTACCGGAGCTAAACTTTCTGTTCAATTATTCGACGAAATGAAACGCAGAGGTAACAAATACGGTATCGTGAGTATGTGTGTGGGAACTGGACAGGGAAGTGCGGGGATTTTTGAAGTTCTTTAATTAAGAAAATAGAACATAGAGAATAGAATATAGATATATGCCTTTAAATTGAAAATAGAATACAGAGAATAAAATATAGTTATAAGCCTTAAGATAAAAAGAATGAGACATAATTATAAGAACTTGAAGATTTGGCAACTTGGAATAACAATCGCAAATGAGATTTCAGATTTATTATTAGAATTCCCAAAACATGAAAGATACGATTTAAGTTCCCAAATAAGCAGATGTTCAGTTTCAATTCCCAGTAATATTGCTGAAGGCTCTTCAAGAACTGATAAATCTTTCAGTCACTTTTTAGATATTTCTCTTGGATCTTCATTCGAACTTATTACGCAGTTATTAATTGCAAAACACAGAAAATATATAAACGAAATACATTTTAACCAATTAGAAATTAAAATAGAAGAATTCCAAAGGATGACGATGGGATTTCAAAATGGACTAAAATAAAGTCTATTTTCTATATTCTATTTTCTTTCGTCTTAACAAAAAAATAAAAGTCATGAGCGACAAAACAAGAGGTGGTCAATTCATCGTAAAAGAAACAAAATGTGAAGACATCTTCACCCCAGAGGATTTCAACGAAGAGCAGCTGATGATGCGTGACTCTGTAAAAGAATTTGTGGACAAAGAAATTTGGCCGAACAAAAACCGTTTTGAAAATAAAGATTATGCTTTTACCGAAGAATCCATGCGCAAAGCCGGAGATCTTGGTTTCTTGAGCGTAGCTGTGCCTGAAGCTTATGGCGGAATGGGAATGGGATTTGTCAATACCGTTTTGGTTTGTGACTATATTTCGGGAGCAACGGGTTCATTCTCTACTGCTTTTGGGGCTCACACCGGAATTGGAACAATGCCAATTACGCTGTACGGAACCGAAGAACAAAAACAAAAATACGTACCGAAATTAGCCACAGGCGAATGGTTTGGTGCTTATTGCCTTACTGAACCAGGAGCCGGATCAGATGCTAATTCAGGTAAAACCAAAGCGGTTCTGTCTGAAGACGGAACACATTATAAAATCACAGGACAAAAAATGTGGATCTCTAATGCCGGGTTCTGTTCTCTTTTCATCGTTTTTGCACGTATTGAAGACGATAAAAACATCACAGGATTCATTTTGGAAAACACAGCCGATAACGGAATTTCATTTGGCGAAGAAGAGCATAAATTAGGTATCCGTGCCTCCTCTACCCGTCAGGTGTTTTTCAATGAAACAAAAGTTCCAGTTGAAAACATGCTTTCTGAAAGAGGAAACGGTTTTAAAATAGCAATGAATGCTTTAAACGTTGGCCGTATCAAATTGGCTGCTGCCTGTCTGGACGCACAGCGAAGAGTAATCACAGGAGCTGTTCATTATTCTAATGAAAGAATCCAGTTTAATACTGCTATTTCACAATTCGGAGCTATCCGTTCTAAATTAGCCGAAATGGCAGCTTCCTGCTATGCAGGAGAAAGTGCGACCTATCGTGCAGCAAAAGACATTGAAGACAGAATCATTGCCCGCGAGACTGATGGTGTTTCGCACCAAGAGTCAGAATTGAAAGGGGTTGAAGAATATGCTATCGAATGTTCTATCCTGAAAGTGGCCGTTTCCGAAGATGTTCAAAATTGTGCTGACGAAGGAATCCAAATCTTCGGCGGAATGGGATTCTCAGAAGACACGCCAATGGAAAGTGCCTGGAGAGACGCGCGTATTGCCCGTATCTACGAAGGAACAAATGAAATCAACAGAATGCTATCTGTTGGTATGTTAATCAAAAAAGCTATGAAAGGCCACGTTGATTTACTTGGACCAGCTTCCAAAGTACAGGAAGAATTAATGGGCATTCCGTCATTTGACACACCTGATTATTCTGAACTATTTGCTGAGGAAAAAGAAATGATCGGTAAACTGAAAAAAGCATTCCTGATGGTTGCCGGCGGCGCTGTTCAAAAATATGGTCCGGATTTAGAAGGACACCAGCAATTACTGATGGCAGCTTCGGATATTTTAATCGAAATCTACATGGCCGAAAGTGCTATTTTGAGAACCGAAAAACTAGCCAAATCAAATGGTGCCGACAAAATAAAAGAACAAATCGCTATGGCGCAGTTGTACTTGTACCAAGCCGTTGACATCGTTACTCAAAAAGGAAAAGAAAGCATTATTTCTTTTGCCGAAGGCGATGAACAGCGCATGATGTTAATGGGATTACGCCGTTACACAAAATACACCAACATGCCGAATGTTGTTGGTTTGAGGGAAACAATCACCTCAAAACTAGTTGCTGATAATGCTTACTCTTTCTAATATTTAAACTCTCTTTTAGTTTTTTATTTGTAAAAAGCCGCATTTGTCCCTGAATGACAAAGCGGCTTTTTTATACAAATTATTTTTTATGACTATACACTAAGCTTTCTATTTTTCACGGCATTCGCATTTAAAAAAGATAAACACGAATTTCACCAATTAACACTAATTCTTATCAAATTTTACAACTTTTACAGTTTCGAATATTTTGTGTAATTAAACAGCAATCTTAATTCGTGCAAATTAGTGTAATTCGTGTCAGAAACTTTTAAAAGCGAATGCCGTGTCTATTTTTGATGATTTCCAAAAAAATCAAGCATTATTTCCAACGCATTTTCTGAGTGCATTCTCTCACCATTTTCAAGAGATTCCTGAGCTTTTGCAGAAGCTCTTTCTCTCATATCCGTTTCATAAACAGTAATTGCTTCCTGCAGAGAATCGTATTCATTTGAAGTTAAACGTTTGCTCATTTCCAAAGCATCACGCATCGCCGCATTCACTCCCTCACCTGCAAACGGAGGCATCACATGCGCAGCATCTCCAAGCATTGTCATGTTCGGCATGCTTTCCCAGGTTTGATCCAATGGCATGCAATAAATTAGACGGGGAACAAACGGAGTTACAGCACTTTCAAATAATTCATGCCAAACATCGCTCCACTCTGAATATTCTTTTTTAAACCAATCCAGCATCTGTGATTTATCCGAATAGTTCAAACCATTATTTACAGCCCATTTTTCATCGGTTTTGAAACTTGCGTAGAAACCAATTTCGCCATTGTCTTTTTGTCCCATCAATAAATCCTTCCCTTTTCCAAAAGCCATAATTTTTCCGCCATTCAGCAGCGCATTTATTTTTGGAGCAGTAACTCCCGCATTATAAATATTACCTTCCAGCATGGTAACTCCCGAATAAAAAGCTTTTATGTCTGTAATATAAGGTCTGATTTTAGAATTAGCTCCATCAGCAGCAACGACAACATCGGCATAAACCGATTTATTATTTTTGAAATGCAGTAACCAACCGTCGTTTTGAGTTTCCATTGAAACAAAATGACTGTCCCAGATAACTGTTTCTGGTTCCAGCGATTCAAGTAATATTCTTCGTAATGCTCCCCTGCTTATTTCCGGACGAAAATGTTCCTGCCCAAAATTCTCTTCAGGTTTAGCTTCATGATCGCTGAAAAAAACCGCAGCCTGTTCATTCATAATCTGCAGACGGTCTGCACCGGGCATGTAATTCTTTTTGAATTCATTCAGCAGACCAGCTTCGGTGATAGCTGCTAATCCGGATTCTTCATGCAGATCAAGCGGTGAACCCTGAACGCGGGCATCTTTATTGATGTCCCTTTCATATACATTTACATTTACTTCTTTTAACTGAAGGAGTTTTGCAAGTGTCAATCCTCCTGGGCCACCGCCAATAATTGCGATTTTTTTATTTTGTAACAGCATAATTTTTAAATTTTATGCAGCAAAATTACTTCGCGTGATAAACCAAAAATTGTAAAAATCGGTCATTTTGATTTTTAAACAATTCTTTGGGAGAAACTCCCGAAAGTTTTTTGATTTCTTTTATAAAATGGGACTGATCAGTAAAATTGAGCTGCGGGGAAAGTTTACCATCTTTGATATGATGCAGCGAAGCCTGAAAGCGTAAAATACTGCAATACGTTTTCAATGAAATCCCCAGCTGCTGATTGAAATACCTATTAATCTGACGTTCGCCCCAAGAAACTTTTTTGGATAAATCTTTAATATTCACTTCCCCATCAGCAGCAAAAATTAATTCAAACAATTGAAGTTTTTTTGAGTCAATTATATTGGACAATAACGATTTAATTTTTTGCGAAGCTTTTTTACAGAAAGCATCGAAATCATCCAGATCATGAATACCAAAACCCCAAAAATCATTTGGCATTTCTTTACCGCTGTCTACAAATTCGGCAATGGATTCATGAAAAACATATTCTAAAGCAAGCGGATTAAAACTGACAGCAAAAAAAGTTTCTATATTTAATTTTGGCATTGGTTTTGGCTTTGTCTCCAAGCCCATAAGCATAATCTGAAAATGATTATCAGCAGTTTTACAAAACAGCAGATCAATTTTTCCGTTGGGAACAATTACTCCTCCAGTAAAATTTGAGAGATTCTGCAGCGATGAATAGCAGTATACAAAGTCAGAAAGTGACGAATCTGGTTTATTAATAGTGTATCGAAGAGGATTGTTCATTTTTTGAGCATTTAAAAGCAGTTCATTTAATTAATTATAACTATCCGTAACTCATACCAAGAGTCTAAATATTGAAATACCCTTTGACCTTTGCGTGAAATTGGGCTCGCAAAGCCGCAGAGGCACAAAGAACATAAGGGATAAAGTTTTTGAAAAACATTCAAAACTAATTTATTGGTCTCAAATAGAGTTTAAAACGATGCACTTTCAGTGCATCTCGCTTTAGCTTCTAAAAAAGTTTTTGCCACAGATTCACAGATTTAAAATCATTTTTTATCTATGAATCTGTGGCAAAATTTCATCAATTTTCGCAATCCAACCTTGCAGATTCTGTGCCTAACTAAATCTATGGACTTTCAGTCCATAATGGTTTAGTCTGTAAAATGGTACTAGTCACGGATAGTCATGCATTTTTAAATTAAAGCCAGCAGATAACCAATGATTGAACCGCCCAAAACTACAAAAACACTATTCATTTTCTTATAACCAAATGTTATAGAAATACTCAAAACGGCAATCAAAATTGTACGCCAATCAGTAATTGTATCTTTTCCCATATCAAAACAAACAGCCGTAATAATTGCAACCGAAGCCACATTAACGGCATCCAAAAAGGCCGAAAATAATTCTGAATCCCGCATTTTCTTTACAAGTGGATTAAGCAATGCTACAAATACAAATGACGGCAGAAATATCGCAACTGTCGAAACGATCGCTCCTGTCAAACCATTGATTTGATAACCGATAAATGTCACCGAAGAAAAAACAGGACCAGGCGTGAATTGCCCGACTGCTATAGCATCTATCAATTGCTGCCGTGTCAAAATTCCAGTTGAAACCAATTCGGAATCAAGAAATGCAAACAGCACATAACCGCTTCCATAAAGTATCGCACCGATTTTAAGAAAAATCAAAAACAGCTTTGCACTGCTCGCCGAAAATATAGCGGAATTATCGCTTTGCAAAAGCATCAATGGCAAAAAACTGTTTAGATTGTTCAATTTCTTATTTCGCCAATAAGCCAAAAACAATGCTGAAAATCCTGCTCCAAACATCAGGTAAATTTCGTTGAAGCCCGCCAATGAACCAATCAAGACTATCAATCCGATAATGACAAGTTCGATTGATTTCAGGGATTTTTTTGCCAAAGGAAAAACAGCACCAAGAATAACAGCAATAATGGCCGGTTTTATTCCGTAAATGAAAGGCTGTACTTCGGGAAACTGCCCGTATTCTTTATACAGCCATGCAAAAATACCTGTAATGAAAACAGCCGGAAGGATGAAACAAAGCCCTGCTATGATTAAACCTTTCCAACCACCTTTTTCGTGTCCGATATGAATCGCCATTTCGGTGCTGTTGGGACCGGGAATCAGGTTTGTTGCACCTATTAAATCCAAAAAATGCTGTTCGCTAAGCCATTTTCTTTTTACAACCACTTCATCCTGCATCATCGCAATGTGTGCCGCAGGCCCGCCAAAAGCAGTAACACCTAACCTCAAAAACAGCTTTGCGATTTCTTTTAGGTTTTGGTTATTGTTCATAATAGGGCTTCTTGTAAAGTAATTTTTTATGTTTGAAAACAAATCTCTAACTGTCCTCACAAAGATTGTTATTTTCTCTTTATAAATATAAAAAGCTACAAAAAATATTTTCTTGTAGCTTTTTTGTTTTGTGTAATAGCTTATCGTTGCGAGCACGGATTGCATAGAATGCGCTATCGTTGTCGAGACATATCAAGAACGTTCGGGGTTAAGGAAGCCTAATCTTTCGATTAATGACTAATTTTCCAAGTACAAAACCAACTTTAAATTAAGCCAAATCCCGCCATATTGCCAAGTATAGTGCTTGAAGCTAATTAATAGTCAAATTGTCAATCATTTGTCGTAATAATGTAGCATTTTCGGCGGTAATATTTGTTTTTTTATTAAGGGAAATGATAAATATTTTGTTTTTTAAAGTTATTGTACACCACTTCCAATAATTATCACTTTCTTTTATATCACATTCTAAAAGATTGTCATACTTTGACTTATATGAGTTAAAATCTTTATCTTCTAATTTAATCGAGAAATAATCATTAAAATAATTTTTCATCAAAGTAATAGTTTCTTCTTTCGAAAATTTTTTGTCAACTATATAATTACTTATAGTGATATTATTCTCTTCTTTTTCGTTACTGTCTTGGCTTTTGTTAAAAATGGTAACTATGCCTTCTTTATCCTCTTCAGTGATATAATTTTCTGGGTAATAAATACTATAGGAATTATTTTTTGGACTAAATATTTTCACATTTGTGTTTGGTTGATTTTGTCCAATCAAAAGATTTATTGTAAAAAGTGTAAATAGAATTAAGTATTTGTTTTTTTTCATTCTTGTTCGGTTTTTAGCATCATACACAACGTTCCCTTGCTACAAGAGGTTTGGGGTTAATTAAGCCTTATTTCGGATTTGCCACCCGAGCGATAGCGAACAGGCGAAGCAAAACTTCCCAAATACAAGACCATTTTTAAATTAAACCAAATGCCCAAATCTCTTGTAGCAAGTGTTGGCAGTAGTTAATTTTTATAGGTTGTATTGCAATATGGATGAGCGAGTTGTCCATTATCAATAATGCCTAAACCGCCATCTTCTTTTCTTTTTACGTGATCTATAGTTAATGAATTTTTATGAATTAGTGAATTGCAAATTTTACACTTTGTTGGATTTTTAAGTGCGCTCAAAATAAAAACACCTGATTTAGATTCTGTTGAAAAGTCTTTTCTCATAAACTCTTCATAATCAATTTTTTCAGGTTTTATATATTCAAATTCTGCTAATTTAGCAATGCTGTCTAAAATTTCTTGCTCATTTTTATCGTTTTGAAATTCATTGATTATGTGCACAAATAGGTTGGTTAACTTTTTATAACTTTTTAGACCGCTACCAAATTTCGTGTTAGTTTGATTAACTATACTTTTATATGAAATGAGAAAATCTTCAAATTTACTTCGAATATTAGTGAAATTATTTAAAGAATTTGGTTTAGACTCTAATTCTTGTACTAAATTTAAAATAGTATAAAATGCGGTAACCTGATATCTTCCAGTGGTACTATAAAAATAAACTGCTGGATGTAATCCTAATGATGATGCATGAGTTCCAGTAATTCTACTTAATCGCTTTTTAGTTTTTTTTAAAAATTTAATTGTTTCTAAGCCATTAATATCATCGACCAATTCTAAATCATTTTTTATATCATTTGTAATATTTATTAGGTCAAGAATTAATGAAAGGGTTTGAGTAGAATATCCTTTTCCTGCCAATGGAACATCTAATGTTTTTATTGGAGTTTCTAATTTAGGAGTAAAAAGTAAATCATTAATATCTTTTGCTAAAGTTTCAATTTCGATTTGATTTTCATTTTCAAATTTTGACCAATACTTATGACCAGTCCCCGAACGAATAATTGCTCTAGCAGAAATTGAGTTAGGCTTTTTTCTAGATTTCAACAATTTTTTTTCAGTGTCATTAATTGGCGAAGCTTGTTCGTTAATTTTAAAAAATGATGATTCAGCTTTACTTGAATCACCTCTGACCCATTGAAGTTGAATAGTTAAAGTTGCTAATTTTTTTGCTCGCTCTAACATTTCAGGAGTTACTTTGTCTTGATTTGTTATTGCGAATTTATGATCATTATAAGTACCAAATTTCTTTTTAATTAGTTTTCTTGTTTTGTCTGCAATATCAGATTGTTCGGAAGAAATACTATATTCAAAAAATGATTGCGAAATAATACCGTCTCCATAATCGTCAGTTACCCAAGCAATAATAGCACTTAATCTATGCGCTCCATCGATCACAAAATTATATCCACTAGAATTCCAAAAAATAACTGCTGGAATTAAATCGCCTTCTAAAAAACTTTGTATTAAATCACATACTTTTTCAGGTGTCCATTCAGAAGTTTCTCTTTGGAAATCAGGTTTTCTTAAAGTTTGATACAAAAAAGAACCAGCTTCTAAATCTCTTACCTGAATTGCAGGCAAATTTTGTGAAGGATTTTGATTACCGTCTTTAATTTCAAAATCTTCTCTAGGAATCAATGCGTCTAAATTTGTAGTCATGTTTAATTATATTTATTTTTTGTACGGTTTTTTTGTTAATTCTAACTAACGTTCCCTTGCTACAAGAGGTTTGGGATTAAATTAAGCCTTATTTTCGGTTTGCCCAAACTTCCCAATCACAAGACCATTTTCAAATTAAGCCAAATGCCCAAATCTCTTGTAGCAAGTGTTACCAGTAGCCTTTTTTTATACATTTAGAGTTCACAAAGCAAGGTAACTGGATATTTTTGCTCACTAAACACCTTCATGTGATTATCAAGGTCTATAAATATATCTTCAAATCTGTCAAAAGATGATTCATAGCCATAACCACCAGAATGTTTGAAACTTTCTTTGATTTTCAGTTTGCCGACAACTTCAAAATTGTCTTTGAATGAAATAATATCTCTATGTGTTACTAAATGATAAGGGAGCCCAAATATAAAATTGTCTTGATTTACATATTCCCAAATTTCGTCAACGTTTGGCTGACGCAATAATGTAGTTTCTAAATCATAACCTGAACCAATTTTTCGCCCAGCTATAAAACAGGATCTTAAATCATCTATTGTTGGTTTTTCTTTTCCTTTATATGTTGTAGCTACAAGGTCATAAGTACATTGTCCACGTTGTTGTGTTACGTTTGCACAAATTACAGCGTAGTAATTTTTGTCTGAAAGTTTAAAGGTTAATAAATCGTCTGGTTGAAAATACAAATTCTTAATAATTCTATATTTTTTGCGCTTTCGGATTTTTTGATTTACTAGTGAAATTTTCTTTAAAAATTTGTCAAGTTCTTTTTGCCTTTTTTTGCCTTCATTTTCGTCGCATTCTTCTGTCCAAACTTTTAAGCCTGCTTTTGCTTCTATAACTTGTTTTACTTCTTCAAGAATATCTTCTGTTAATTCACCGATTTCCCAAAAGGCAAGGGCATAAGAAGTAACAAATATTTCGTGATAAAAGTCTGAATCTACTCCATAGTCACCTTTTACGAAAGGAATTTCTTTTCTTATTGTTTCAATACTTGCGTCACTATCATACAAGTCCATTATTCGGTCATAAGTATCCTTAGCTAAATCTCCGTCAATAATTTTGATTCCGTCTGTTGCCATTATTTTTTGGTGTCGTCTTTTTAAGGTTACTGGTAACTTGTATATACACGCAATAAATTGCCCCTTATACACCCAAATTGGATTAATTGGCGCCATTCAATAGCGTATTATTACTTTTCGAAGATAACAAAACATTCTTATAAAATCTAAGAGATTAGCAGGGCATTCGCATTTAAAAAAAGACAAACACGAATTTCACCAATTAACACTAATTCTTATCAAAATTGAAATCATATTTTACAACTTTTACAGTTTCGAATATTTTGTGTAATTAAATAACAATCTTAATTCGTGCAGATTAGTGTAATTCGTGTCAGAAACTTTTAAAAGCGAATGCCGTGCCTTTTGATTTCGAATTTGCTTTTTAAAAATGGTATAATTATTTTCGTAAAAAAGAAAAATCATGACACTACTAGGAATAGGTTCCCGCATTGAGCATCCAGAATTTGGAAAAGGAGTTATTACGAATGTTTCATCCAAAGAGTATTGGGTAACATTTATAGAAAACGGACTTGAAACAATCCCATTAAACGATGAATTTAAAGTTATAGAAGCAACTGTAGACGAAGTAGATACAATAAGTTTCTCGGAAGTAGAACAAAGCCTCAGAGATCTTTTGAAAAAATGGTCTGATGTTTCCGAAATTGTACCTATCGGAGACAAATGGAAAGGAGGTAAACTTATTTTGGAACCGGGTCAGGCTGGATTAGCGTCAAAAGAAATTCCAATTGATACCTTTTTTCATAAAATTATAATGGTTCGTGACCGTTTGCGCGTAATGGAGCAAAAAATAAACAGCAGCAAAATAGAAGAAATTGAAAAAATTGAACTGCAGCAGTACATTACCCGTATTTATGGCAGTTTGACTTCCTTCAATATATTATTTAAATCGCCAACCAATCATTTTGTCGGAGAAAAGTCAAAGTAATATTACTAAGATTCTGAGTTTCTAAGTTACTAAGACACTATGAAAATTAAAAAACTTAGAAACTTAACATCCTAGAGACTCTGTAACCTTTTTTATACGTAATTTTATAATCCAAATTGTAATATTTCAAATCATGAAAAAAATAATCTTTTCTGCTGCCGTAATTATCGCGTTAGTCATTGGCTGTAAAACCAATAGCAAATCCAGCGGCTCTAAAAGCCTAAACCTTACTTTTGAATCAAAGAGTAACAGCAATGTAACAGGAACTGCCACATTTACTGAAAAAAATGGCAAAGTGACTTTTACAGCAAAAATTTCTGGGCTAAAACCAGGAATTCACGCCATTCATATTCACGAAAAATCTGACTGCTCTGCGGCTGACGGAAGTTCGGCGGGAGGACACTGGAATCCTACTTTCAAAAAACACGGAAAATGGGGCGATGCAGAACATCATAAAGGTGATATCGGTAATTTTACTGCAGATGAAAAAGGAAATGGCACCATCACTTTCACAACAGACGAATGGTCTATTGGCGGTGAAGATGCAACAAAAAACATTCTTGGAAAAGGACTTATTGTTCACCAAGGAGCCGATGACTATGTAAGTCAGCCTGCAGGAAATGCCGGAGCAAGAGTAGCTTGTTCAGCAATTATTAAATAAAAAAACTGATTTTCCTTGATAGAGAAAGAACAGCATTATTTTAAAAACACATCAGAATGGCGGGAATGGTTGCATGATAATCATAATTCGTCATCTGGTGTGTATTTGATTTTTTATAAAGTAAGCAGTCCTTTTGAAAGCATGCGCTGGGAAGAAGCGGTACAGGTAGCAATCTGCTACGGATGGATTGATTCTACAGTAAAAAAAATTGACGAACACCGCCGAAGACAATTATTCACTCCAAGAAAAGATAAAAGTATTTGGAGCAAACTCAACAAAAGCTATATTGAGAAACTCATTGCTGCCAATCTGATGCATGAAAGCGGATTATCTAAAATTGAGACTGCCAAACAGAATGGCTCTTGGACATCCTCAGATGCAACCGAAGATTTAATAATACCTGAAGATTTAAAATTAGCTTTCGAACAAAACAAAACAGCATACGAAAACTACCAAAAGTTCAGCCCATCTTATCGAAAAAGTTATCTACATTGGCTCAATCAAGCCAAAAGAGAAGAAACCCGAAACAACAGAATTACCTCAATAATAGACCTTTGCCATCAAAATAAAAAATCAAGGGATTAATTCATTATAACATTCACTGAGCAAAAAAATATTTGAGTTAAAATTCCAAAGGTGGATTCAACATATAAATGCAACAGTATTCAATTTATTGATTTTTTCGGCGAAAATTTCATTAGGTGTTTTATAGCCAAATCTTTTTCTGGGTCTGTTGTTTAATGTATTAACTACTGTTTTTATTTGTTGTTCTTCGATGTTTTCAAAGTTAGATTTTTTAGGAAAATATTGTCTTATTAATCCGTTTAAATTTTCATTGGCTCCTCGTTCCCAGCTATGGTAGGGTTTGGCAAAATAATAATCGATATCTAAATCTTCTGCAATGGCCCGATGATTGGCAAATTCCTTTCCATTATCCGAAGTAATGGTCTTGATTATTGGTTTCCAATCTTTCAATAATTCAATTGTTTTCTGCTGTATTGCACTAGCTTCTTTGCTTTCTACTTTTCCCATAAAAAGTATTCCAGAGGCTCTGTCATTGATAGTTAGTAACGCTCCTTTGTGATTCTTACCAATGACCAAATCAATCTCTAAATCGCCCAATCTACTTTTCTTTTCTACAATCTTTGGACGCTCGCTAATATCGACCCTACCAATAATAAGTCCTCTTTTATCCTTTAAATGTCCTCTTTTTTTATACTTTTTACCCTTGGTCCTAAGATGTTTATATAAGAGTCCTCCTTTGCGTTTATTTTCCCAAATATATTGATAGATTCTTTCTTTAGAAACCATTGCTCTTTTGTCAATTTTTGCTCTGCCAACAATTTGTTCAGGACTGTAATCTTGCTTTAAATAAAACAAAATATTTGCTTCAACTTCTGAGGTTAAAGTGCATTTTTTGATCTTAACCTTATGCCTGTTTAAAGCTTTTTTATCCGCCAAAACAGCTTTATAAACACCACTTCTTTGATCAGAATTACGTTTTATTTCTCGAGAAATAACTGATTTGTTTTTATCTACCAATTCAGCAATTTCGGAAATACTGATACCGGCATTTCTATATACTTCTATTTTGTATCTTTGTTCTAACGTTAAATGTGCCATCTATTTTGAGTGTTGCAACCCAAAGATATGATGATTTTTTCGCCAACTCTAGTGTTATTCTTTTGACCTAGGTCAAAAGAATAACACTAGAGTTTTTTTTCACGTTGCATTTATTACTTGAATCTAAGAAATCAAAAAAGGCATTGAAAAATTAAATTCACATTGTTGTCTGGTTCAAATATCCAATTTCACAAAAAACACCAGATAAACAATTTTATAACCCTCTGAATTAGGTATTGATTCATAAAAAAACATAGTTTTGCATAATCAAAACAAAACAATGATTAACCCTTCGGCATCAGGTTGGATAGATAAATTTTTTATAAAACTAAAGTTATCAGAACACAACGTCTCTGAAACTGAGGCCGGCTTTTATAAAAATTTAAGAAATACAGGTTTTATCTACGGTCATATCATTTCGCTTGATACTTCTTTTGAAATACAAACTAAAGACTGGTTTAAAGAAGAAATTTCCAAAGTAGCTTTACTGAATGCTTTGTATGGTATTTTTTCATTAACAAATAAAGAGAAAGAACCTTCCGATTTTATTGAACAAGCCAATCTTTTTTACAAAGAAATGCATCCAGAAGGATTTAGTTTATTCAAAAAAATTGTCCCAAAGAATTCACCTTCCTTAACTTTAGAAAAAGTAATTGATGAGCGTGTACAGACAAATGACAATATAATTAATAAAAATTTTTCGCATTTAGTAACCAATGCATTATTATTTATAGATGTTTTGGCTTTTCGCCAATATTTGATAAAAGGCCAAATCCCTGAGAAGTACCTCAAAAAAATTGAAGAAACGATTGTAAACATTGCTATTCTGGCTTTAAAAATAAAGAATAACAAATCGCAATATGATGATTTATTGATCAAATTATTTGAAGCTTCAATACGATACAGCAAATTTTCCAAAAAAGAGCATATCACTTTAGAAACACTGGATTTGTCTTATTTTACTGCCGAACTGGAAAAAAAATATTTAATCGACATCGCAGGAATGGCGTTATGGAGCGATGGCGTTATCGAAAATAATGAGTCTTATTTTCTTCATACATTGGCACAATCATTATCTATCGAAGATGATTTTGTAACACTGAGCATTAGCAAAACCAATAGTTTTATAAGCAGACACAAAAAAGAAATTCCTTATTTTAATTATTCAAATCCGGTAAAACATTTTTATGATCAGACTACAAAAAGTGTCATTACACTGATTTCACGCAACAAATCAAGATTGGTTAAGGAAATTGTTCAAAGCAAGGAATTAATGCTGCTTCTGGCTCATTCGACCCACAGAGATTTAGACGAAAAAGAGAAGAAGAAAGTAAAAAAACAACTGTTGGATATATGCAAAACAGTACCTTCTCTAACTATATTTTTACTTCCAGGAGGAAGTTTATTACTGCCTCTCCTGATTAAGTTTATTCCAACACTATTGCCTTCGGCATTTAATGAAAATTTAGAGAATGATGATTAATAATAAAGGCTGCCAAAATTTTGACAGCCTTTTTGGCATTTATAAAGTTTTTAAACGCAGCCTATTTTGTGATGTTTAGCTGATAAACCTCATCAAGATCTTCATTTGAACTAAAGTTAACTCCTAAATCAGTTACAAATCCTGAATTCAAACCGTAAACCCATCCGTGAAGCGATAAATCCTGCCCGTTTTTCCAAGCAGCCTGCACTATCGATGTTTTAGCTAAATCAAACACTTGTTCTTTTACATTGATTTCTACAAAAGCATTAAAACGCTCCGTCTCATCCGAAATAGAATCCAAATATTTATCATGTAAACGATAAACATCTTTTATATGACGAATCCAGTTATCTATAATTCCTATGGAATCATTACCCATAGCGGCTTTTACACCACCGCATCCGTAATGTCCGCAGACAATAACATGTTTGACTTTTAATACATTTACAGAATAATCCAAAACGCTTAACATATTCATGTCTGTATGAACAACCATATTGGCGATATTTCTATGAACAAAAACTTCACCTGGTTTAGCTCCGATAATTTCATTTGCCGGCACACGGCTGTCTGAACATCCTATCCATAATAATGGCGGCTGCTGTCCCTTGGCTAAATCTTTAAAAAAATCTGGATCTAAATCTAATTGCTCTTCAACCCATTTTTTATTATTGTCTAATATTTTTTTATAAAAATCACTCATTTTGTTTTTCTTTTAAAAGTTTTATTTGGTTTAAAATGTATAAAAATTATGTATTCACGTTATTTATTAAAGTCAAAAATTATTGCTGAAAACTGTCACTGACAATCTTTTTTTCAACTACTTCCCTTTTTACAAAATCATAATGATGCTCAATGGACACATGATTCTGAGATTCTTTGCTATTCTCCAAAGCATACTCCTTTTTGAATCCAATTAATTTCACATTAATATTTTCATCTATAGCTCTTGTCGTTTTAAATTCATGAATTAAATCCAAAATATCATGCGCAATATAAACTGTATCTGTAGCATCAATAACTACAACACTATTTTCCGGTATTTTGGCCAAAGTCATCTTGATAGCTGCTTTATTCAAAAAAGAAACTTCTTGGGCTAAATCAATATGAATGACATCCCCGTCAACATACTCATTTTTTCTAAAACTATATGCTCTTTTAAGATTCCCTCTCAATATAAAGACAACACAAATTACGATTCCCAAAACAACACCTTTTAACAAATCCATAAATACAACTCCTAAAAAAGTTGCTATAAAAGGTAAAAACTGATATTTACCGTAGCTCCAAAAGTGTTTGAATGTTGCAGGTTTTGCTAATTTATATCCAACCAGAATCAAAACCGCAGCAAGCGTTGCTAAAGGTATTTTATTCAAAATAAAAGGAATTGTCAATGCACAGACTAACAATAGAACACCATGAATTATGGCAGATAATTTTGATTTGGCTCCCGCTGCATTGTTAGCAGAAGTACGAACAACAACTGATGTTAATGGCAATCCACCTATCAGTGAACAAATAATATTCCCAATTCCTTGAGCTCTCAATTCAACATTAGTATTGGTAAATCGTTTATGAACATCCATTCTATCTGCTGCTTCAATACACAAAAGTGTCTCGATTGATGCTACAATAGCTATAGTCAGACCAACAACCCAAACTTTAGGATTTAAAAATCCAGCCAGACTTGGTGTTACAATAATTGCTTTAAACTCATCCAGCGATGTTGGCACAGGCAGTGAAACTAAATGTTCTTTCTCAATAGCCAATGAACTTCCGGATGAAATAAAAAATTCATTCAGCAATATTCCAATAACCACGGCAACTAATGCTCCCGGCACAATTTTCAATTTCTTCAAAGCTGGAACTTTATCCCACACTATCAAAATAGCAATTGAAACTGATGCAATCAAAATAGCTCCTAACTGCAAGTGATTTAAAAGATCAAATAGCGCACTAAATGTATTATTATCTGTAGTTTGAACAAAAGACTGGTCTCCTTCAAAATCTGCATCGTATCCAAAAGCATGAGGCAACTGCTTCATAATAATAATAACCCCAATACCTGCCAGCATTCCTTCAATAACATTGGTCGGAAAATAATTTGAAATACTGCCCGCCTTTAGCAAACCTAAAGCCAATTGAATAATTCCTGCAATAAAAACTGCTGTTAAAAAAATATCAAAACCACCCAAATCGGTAATTGCTGTAAGTATTATAGCGGTTAAACCTGCGCCCTGAAACACTTATTTGAGACTGACTCAAATATCCAACAACTATTCCTCCAACTATTCCTGTAATAATTCCTGAAAATAAAGGAGCGCCAGAGGCCATTGCAATTCCCAGACAAAGGGGTAAAGCTACCAAAAAGACTACTAAACCAGAGGCAAAATCTGATTTAAAATGAGTAAAAAGATTTGTATTTTTTGACATAATAAAAATTATAAGATTGATTAATAGATTTCACTGCAGACAAATTCTGCAATGGAAGATCCTTATCCTATAAAAAAAAAATAAGGAATCTAAAAAAAGGGGACATATTCATTTCATTACATCAATAACTCATAATACAAGCCTATTAATCAGATCTGCAGACTAGCATAACCTAAATACTTATCCTATCAGCATACAATCATTAGATCCCAATCAAAAAATTGGAAAATAATATACATGCTAAGATACTACTTATTTACAAATTAAAATCTGCAAATCACAATAGCAACTGAGAAAAGGATGATTGAAATGAGGGGAAACTACACGAAGTTTGGAGGCGGAATAAATATAGAAGCATAGTTCAAATCATGCTTCGATAAATTTTCAAAAATGATAAGAGCAGAACCTTTCTTTAAGGTTAAAAAAGGAACTTCTAAAAAAGTATTGAATGTATAATACTTTATATCATGTTTTAATTCCTCAAAAGAAGAATTACTAGAATTTCCGCAAAGGCTAGTATTCTCCTTGTCATTTTCCAGACAAACCACGATTGTAGGTGCTGCCAGAAAAAAAACAAATAACAATAATACTATACTTGCGAAAAATTTCATGTGGGCAAAAATAGCTGATCGAACTTGAACAAAAAAATTAGTTTCACAAAATTAATCTAATTTTAACACTAAATAAAAGGTCTATTTGTTATAAAAAAACATTTAGACCTTCTATTTTAACTTTTTAGACTACAACCCCTCTTCTAACCATGCCTTCATCATCCAGATCGTTTTTTCCTGCTCAACAATAAAGTCACTCATCATCGAATTTGTTCCTTCATCATTAATATCAGAAGCCTTGTTTAAAATCTCTCTTTCTAATTTTAATAACAAAGAAAGTGAATTTACAATCAGCTGTATACTGGATTCGTCATTTGAAATATTCTTCCCAACCGGCAATTGATTGAATTTTATATAATCTTCAAAAGTGTGTAATGGTCTTCCTCCTAAAGTTAAAACTCTTTCGGCTATCAAATCAATTTTTAATTGAGAATCATTGTACAATTCCTCAAATTTCAAATGCAGGTCAAAAAAACGCTTTCCTCTGATATTCCAGTGCAAACCTCTCAAACTTTGATAATAGACTTGATAATTTGCCAAGAGTACATTCAATTCTACAATTATAACTTCTGATTCCTCTACAGGTAATCCTAAAACATTTATTTTCATAATTTATATTTATTACAGTTCACTTAAAATATTTGAAAACATTATTTTAAGTTTATCTATTCAAAATTATGCAATAAATCAAAAAAACAACTATAAATTAAATTGATTGTTTTTATATTTGCATAAAAATATACTATTTCATGACTATCACACAACTTAAATATGTGTTGGCTGTAGCCGAACACAAAAATTTCACTTTAGCTGCCGAAAAATGTTTTGTAACACAGCCGACATTGAGCATGCAGATTCAAAAAATTGAAGATGAATTGAATATTCAGATTTTTGACAGAACAAAAAAACCAATTCAGCTTACAGATATTGGCCAAAAAATTGTATCCCAAGCTAAAAACATTGTTAATGAAGCCGATAGAATACAAGATATTGTAGAGCAGCAAAAAGGATTCATTGGAGGTGAATTCAGGCTAGGAATTATTCCAACTATTATGCCTACTCTATTGCCAATGTTTTTGAATAATTTCATTAAAAAGTATCCAAAGGTAAAATTAATTATTGAGGAGCTGAATACTGAAGAAATTATCACAAAATTAAAAAACGGAAATCTGGATGCTGCGATTGCAGCAACACCGCTGGAGGATGAAAAAATAAAAGAAATTGTTCTTTACTTTGAACCATTTGTCGCTTATATACCTGAAAACAATGCTATATTCAAAAAAGAGGAAATCGAAATAGACGATCTCAATATCAATGAAATTTTACTGCTGCAGGACGGTCACTGTTTTAGAGACGGTATTTTGAACTTATGCAAAAACAGAAATGAAACAGGACTTAAATCTTTCCAAATCGAAAGCGGCAGTTTTGAAACATTAATAAAACTAGCCGATGAAGGATTAGGAACAACATTGCTTCCTTATTTGCATACATTAGATTTAAAAGAATCAGACAAATCAAAACTTAGACAGTTTAAAGAACCGAAACCTGCCCGTGAAGTAAGTTTAATTTATCCCAAAAGTGAATTAAAAATACAAATTATTGACGCTTTAAGAAGTACCATTTCTGGAGTTGTAAAAGGAGCAATCGTTTTTCAAAATGTCCAAATTGTGAGTCCATTACTTAAAAAATAAGATAAAACGAAAAAAAGGAACCGAATTGGTTCCTTTTTTAATGTCCTGCCTTAAATACAGTAAATTATATAAGGCAATAAATGTTTTTATTGCTTTTTTCAACTCTTTTAAAAAGTATTAGGATTAAAGCTCACTCTTTCGAGAACCATTTTGTATAATCTTAATTAATTTGAGATTTAACAAAAAGATTTAAACAATTGAATTAGTAAACAGGTACAAAATTATTGAAAAAAATCTTTCTCTCAAATAAAAATAATCCATAAAAAACAAAATAAATCGACAAATAACATTATTTACAATTTCATTGTAAGTTATTTGTTCTTTTCGTTAGGGATTATACAAAAAAAGAGAAATCCACAAAAAAAGGAACCATTAAATGATTCCTCTTTTTTTTATGAATTTACAATAAGCAAACATTGTTTTAATTCTGGTTTTTCGACAGTGAAGTCAAACAGCCACTCTCTTAATTGATCCAACTCAAAAGGGAGCAGTGTTCGAATCGCTTTTTCTAATTCTTTACAGAAAAGTACTGGGTCAAAACTTACTCTTTCTAACACAGACTTTGTGTATTCAAACATTATTTTAGACATAATAAATTAAGATTTTGGGGTTATATCTTGATTTTAACGTGATGTAAAAATACATTTTTTTTTAAATACAAATACTTATTTTAACACAGAAATAATAAAATTACATCGATTTCGCGACAGAACCCAGCAATCATAAGACCTACAGAAAAAATCATTTTCTAGCTCTGAACATTTCTCTTTTCCCTGGAGGGCCGGCAAGCTTTTCGACAGTAAACCCAGCTTCAATCATATTTCTTTTAATAACGCCTCTTGCGGCGTAAGTTACTAGTACAGAATCTTTTTTTAATGCCTTAAACATTCTATTAAATACATCAGCACTCCACAATTCGGGCTGCACACGATAACCGAAAGCATCAAAATAAATCAAATCAAATTTTTCAACATCATTAATGTCTTCAAAAAACTGCTTTCTTTTGGTTAAAGAAAATTTTTCAGACAAATCATTTTTTTCTTCCCAGTTTACTGCATGCATTTTATCAAAAATCTCTTTATTATCCAAAGCTTTCAATTCCTTTGGATAATTCATAGATTTTAACTCATCATCAGAAATAGGATATGCCTCTGCTCCTGTATAATCAATTGTCTGCCCTAATTTTTGAGCTTCCAAAAAAGTAATGAAGGCATTCAGTCCGGTTCCAAAACCAATTTCCAAAATGGTGACTTTCTGATCTGGAAACAAAGCCAGTCCATTTTTGATAAATACATGTTTAGCTTCCTGTATTGCTCCATGCTTAGAATGATAACATTCATCCCAATCTTTTATATGAATTGTTGTAGAACCATCGGAGGTACGGATAATTTCTCTTTCCAAAGTATTGTTTTTGAGTTAGCATAGCATTTCAGACCGCTATATTGCTTTCAAAATTAAATAAAAGAATTTCTTATCGTTATCTAAAAACGGTATTTTTTATATATTCAGCAGAATTTAACACCTTTTTTTAAATAAAATTATACAATAAATAAATCACAGTTAAAGACCATAATTAATGCTTTTTTGACAACTATTTATCTGATTTTTATTTAATTTTGCAATCACCAATAAAAGGATGCAGAAAACTTTCTCTACTGCAGACCATTTATTAGCTAAACAATCCTTTTTTTAATATATAAGCAATAATTATGAGTACCACTCAAACTAACAAAATTGAAACAATAAAAGCTGCTACTACAAAAATAAATGATGTTGATTTTGATCATTTAAGCTTTGGAGCTGTATTTACAGATCATTTATTAGAATGCGATTACATTAATGGAGAATGGCAGCAGCCTGTCATTAAGCCTTATGCACCGCTTTTACTTGATCCGTCTGCAAAAGTGTTTCATTATGGCCAAGCCATTTTTGAAGGTATGAAAGCTTACAAAGATGACAACAATGATATCTGGCTTTTTAGACCAGATGAAAATTACAAACGTTTTAATTCTTCTGCAGTACGTATGGCTATGCCGGAAGTACCTGAATTTGTCTTCATTGAAGGTTTAAAACAATTATTAAAATTAGATGAAGCTTGGGTAAAAAACGGAAACGGAAGCACTATGTACATCAGACCATTTATGATTGCTACTGGAGCCGGAGTTGTCGCTAACCCGTCTGAAGATTATAAATTCATGATATTATTATCTCCTGCAAAAGCATATTATTCCGGAGAAGTAAAAGTATTAATCGCTGAGCATTTCAGCAGGGCTGCAAACGGAGGTATTGGTGCTGCAAAAGCTGCCGGTAATTATGCCGGTCAATTCTACCCAACTAGTTTAGCAAACAAAGAAGGATTCCAGCAGGTAATATGGACTGACGACGCGACTCATACTAAACTAGAAGAAGCAGGCACAATGAATGTGTTCTTTAGAATAAATGACACTTTACTGACTGCTCCTGTAAGTGAAAGAATCTTGGATGGTATCACTAGAAAAAGTCTTATTGATATGGCCAAAAAAGAAGGAATTAATGTAGAGGTTCGTCCTGTATTAGTTTCTGAACTGGTTGAAGCTTCTCAAAAAGGAACTTTAAAAGAAATTTTTGGAGCTGGTACTGCTGCAGTAGTAAACCCAATTGCAGGCTATTCATATAAAGAAGTTTATTATGAACTGCCTAAAATCGAAAACTCTTTTGCTGGTCTATTAAAAGAAAAATTAACAAGCCTTCAAAACAAATTAACTGAAGATACTTTTGGCTGGACTGTTAAAGTATAGAAAAGCTACTGAGTAACTAGTTGCTAAGTTTAAAGTTTTTTTTAGTTTAAGGTTTAAAGTTGCACTAAACAGCAACTTTAAACCTTATTTTTTTTAAAATTTTAAAACTTAGATCCTAAGAAACTTAGAAGCTCAGAAACTTTATAAAAGTAATTTAGAAAAATCTGGTTTAAAATAATTAGGGCCTTTCATTACTTTTCCGTCTTCACGGTAAATAGGATTTCCATCTTCACCTAATTTACTCATATTAGAACGCTGAATTTCATCAAATACTTCTTCAATTTTATGTTGCAGCCCGTGTTCGATAATAGTTCCGCAAAGGATATACATCATGTCCCCGAGAGCATCGGCAATTTCTACCAAGTCATTATTTTGAACTGCCTCCAGATATTCTTCGTTTTCCTCTTTCATTAAATTATAGCGGAGTATATTTTTAACCTCGCCCAGACTGGCAATCGGCGTTTCGCTGTGTCCAATTCTAAATGCTGTGTGAAATTCCTTTACAGCGTTGATTTGTTTTTGCATCCTTTGACTTGTTATTGATTTGAAATGGAAAATTAACAACTATTTCTAAACTATTGACTAAATTTGCAGAAAATTTTCAACATGTTCAGTAAAGGTCAATTACTATTTGCACTCTGTTTTTTTATCGCATTTGTTATAACAATGGTATTTGCTTATCGAAAAGACGCCAGCTTACATAAAGTTTTTTACAAAGGAAATTATAAAATCCTAATTGGTTTCCTGGCATTTATCGGACTCCTATTTGTTATCAAAATTTACTTTAAGCATTAAAAAAAGATTCTAAGTTTGCTAAGACACTAAGCTTCTAAGTTTTTTCAAACATTGAAGACTTAAAGCAGCAGCAAACTCAGAATCTTAGAAACTTAAATACTAGTTTTCTAACGGCAGAAAACCATATTTTTTAGAATACTGCAGCATTTGTTCTGCAAATGTTTTTGGCTGTTCTATTCCTATCGAGATGATTTGTCCTTTAGCATTTAATTTTGGAACCAAAACAGGATTCACAAAACCGCTGTAAGGAGCATCCGGGAACTGTTTATTGCGTTCTAAAATTTCGGCATGCAGTTTTTGATCCACTTTTACTCCGTATGTTTCTACCAATGCTTTTCCAGCTTCAAAATCACCTTCAGATTTAATTCGCTGTACTTCTTTCAACAACTGCCCAAATAAATCGTGTAATTTTTCGTAATCGGTAATATTGAAATAGGTTTTACCATCTCGGGTAATTTTTTCGATAACATTATCATTTTTGCCTTTTTCAAAAACCCAGGCACTTACCCACTGACGGTTCCTCATGTGAGCTTCCTCAATATTAGCACCTAATTCCAAACGAACTAACTGTGTCATTAATCCATTACGGATATAGCTGTCATAACACTGCATACCTAATTCTTTCCAATTGTCTGTCAATCCAATTTCCTGAATTTTTGGACTGTATAAATAATATAATCCCACTAAATCAGCCCTTCCTTCTTCTAGTGTCGAAGAATAATTTTTTAAGGTTTCTTTTGGAGTTCCAACACCCGGATTGATTTGTCCTGATGCATGACCTACTACTTCATGCAGAGAAGTATGCAGTTTACTTCCCAATTCACCATATTTTTCAGCCAGTCTAATTTCTTCAGCATCATTAGCAAACTCTTGCAATCTTCCCTTTCCTCCTGCTTTAGAATAAGCGTCAATAATATTTCCAAGTGAAACCGATTTAGAACCATGTTCTGCACGAATCCAATCTGCATTTGGTAAATTCACCCCAATTGGAGTGCTTGGTGATGAATCTCCTGATTCTCCAGCAACAATAACCGTTTTATACGAAACACCTACTACCTTTTTCTTTTTATGTTCTGGTGCCAATGGAGAATTATCCTCAAACCACTGGGCATTGCTTGACACTACTTCCATTTTTTTGGACATGTCAAAATCCTTAATCTGAACTATGCCCTCATAAGAACCTCTGTACCCTAAAGGATCATTATACACTTCTATAAAACTGTTGATGTAATCAATATTACCTTCTGTAGCACTTAACCAAGCAATATTGTAATCATCCCAAGTTTTGAGATCTCCAGTTTTATAATATTTAATCAAAAGACCAATGGCATCGCCCTGTTTTTTATTCTCGGCTGCTTTTTGTGCTTTTTCAAGCCAATAAATAATTTTATCAATCGCTGCTCCATACATACCGCCGCTTTTCCAGACTTTTTCTTCCAATTGACCATTATAATTGCGGACCAATTTAGAATTCAAACCAAAAGAATACGGCTTTTTAGGATCTGGACTCTTTTTATTAGCATAAAATGCTTCAACTTCTTTCTGAGTAATTCCTTTATCATAGAAATTAATTGCAGAACCTTCAAGCAATCCTTTTGAAGCATCAAGATTTACTTTTTTGGAATCAGCATCATTGAATAAAATGGCAGTGATTTCAGGAGATAATTCCGTTTTTGTAGCTGCTAACAAAGTATTAAAATAATTTATAGAAAAATCCGGTTTAATTTTATCATTGGAATAATGATGATGAATCCCGTTAGAGAACCAGACTCTTTTCAGATAAATTTCAAAATTCTTCCAATCAGCAGTACTTTTGTCTCCTTTGTAATTTTGGTAAATATTTTCTAATGCTTTTCGTATTTTCAAATTGTATTTATAATGCTGATCCCACATTATATCCCGTCCTGAATTTCCTGCCTGCGTTAGATAATAAACTAACTCCTGTTCTTTCAAGCTAAGGTTTTCCCAACCAGGAATTTGATATCTCAAAACTTTTATATCAGAGAACTGTTCTACGAAAAAGTCGAAAGGCACATTTTCATCTGATTTTGCTGGTGCTTTTTTATCATTTTGCGCAGTGCCGATAACTGAAACCGTAAAAGCCATGAAAAGACCTATAGTTTTAACTAATTTCATTTTTATTTTTTTTAGATGTTAAACAAATAAATACATAACAAATATACATATTCTTTAAACAAACAATAAAAACAAAGCACTTAATAATTATTAATTTACACATTTCTCAACTTCTAACGATCCGAATATTTCTCCACGCATACTATCACAAAACTATTTGACGTTTTAAATAATTATAATGGTATTTTCTACACAATAAACGATAATGACCTCTTAATCACGTTAACATTTTATGAATTGATGTTGTAGTATAATTAATTTAATTTCTAACTTTACAGCAGCAAAAACACTAAACCTATTATGAGAATTATCAAATATCTTTTTCTTTTATTTCTATTAAGCCTTGTTGCGCTTACAATATATATTGCAACGCAAAAAGGAAATTTTACAGTAGAAAGCAGTAAAGTAATCAATTCTCCAAAGGCCAGCGTTTTTAACTATGTTAATGATTATAAAAACTGGCCTAAATTTAGTTCTTGGATTTCCGAAGATCCATCAATCAAACCGTCTTTTTCTCCAACCACAATTGGCAGAGGAAGTACATTTACTTGGGAAAGATCTAATAATACAGGTAACATCGAAACTTTATACACCAAAGGCAATGACAGCATTGTTCAGAAAATGGAGTTTGACGAAACTTCTTCAGATGTATATTGGAGTTTCAAAGACACTGTAGGCGGCACAAAAGTAACTTGGAAATCAGTAGGAAAAATGGATTTTATGCTGAAAGTGAGTTCCTTTTTTAACCTTGGCACAAAAAACACTTTATCCAAAGTCTATAATAAAAGTTTAGCAAATCTTGACAAAACCCTTGATTTTGAAAATTCTGCATTTAGCATAAAAATAAACGGAATTGTAAAAAAACTAGAAACATACTACTTAAGACAGTCATTCACCAGTAAAATTTCTGATATCACTAAAAACGCCAATGCTGTTTTTCCAAAAATCATTGCTTTCTGCACACAAAATAACATTGACCAAAACGGAAAACCTTTTATCATTTACAAAACTTACGATACTATCAAAGATTTGGCTAAAGTTTCATTTTGTATTCCGATTAAAGAACAAATTTTCACTAGTGACGGAAGTGATATACTTTCTGGGAAATTAGTTGCTTTTGAAGCATTAAAAACTAGTCTAACGGGAAATTACACTTATAAAAACAAAGCATTAGCCGAGACGACAGCATATACTACAGCAAAACAAATCCAAATTGGCAGTACTTTTTCACATTTAGAAATTTTCACTAAAGGCAAAAATGAAAACTTAAGCCCATCAAAATGGCTGACAGAAATTTATTTTCCAATAACGCCAAAAAATACAGCACCGCCTGTAGTATACAAAAAAGCAGTGAACGACAGTCTGGTTCCTCAGCATAAAACAAAAAAACAGGACAGCGAATTTGATTTTTAAAATAAATTTAAATTCAGATTAAACCTTTTCTGTTTATTCGCATCAAAGTTTAAAACAAAACAAATTGCAGGACGAAAAGGAATTTATTTTTAGTCTATTGAATCCGCAGACGCAGAATCTAGCGTTTCAAAAACTCATGCAGGATTATCAAAAACCATTGTATAATCATGTCCGAAACATTGTTTTAAATCATGATGATGCTGATGATGTTCTGCAGAACACTTTTGTAAAAGTATTTCAGAATTTAAAAAACTTTAAAGGCGAAAGCAAGCTTTTTACCTGGATGTACCGCATTGCTACCAATGAAGCTTTGACTTTTTTGAGTCAAAAAGCAAAAAAAAGCGGGATATCATCTGCTGAATTACAAAATAAAGCAATTGACAATTTGAAAGCTGATATTTATTTTGACGGAAATGAAATCCAGATAAAATTGCAGAAAGCAATTGCCGAATTACCGGAAAAACAGCAGTTAGTTTTTAAAATGAAATATTTTGAAGATTTAAAATATGAAGAAATATCAGAAATATTAGGAACATCGGTAGGCGCATTAAAAGCATCCTATCATCATGCCGTAAAAAAAATAGAAACTTTTGTAACAACCAATTAAACCTTTGTTAAAAAAACAAGTCCAATACCCATTATGAAATGACAAAAATAAATATTTGATAGCCCCAAAACACAAAAAATGTTATCACTTATCCATAAATTTCATTAAAAATATTACAACATGACACCATTTAAATTAGATAACTCAGCAAAAATAGAATCAGGTTTTAAAACCCCTGATAACTACTTTGAAAATTTCCAAGCAGTGTTAATTGAGAAATTAGCTAATGAACCAATTGCTCAGGAAACAAAAGTTATATCTATTTTTAGGAGAAGAAAAACAGTTCTTTTTGCGGTTGCAGCAGTTTTTGCAATTGCCTTAATGATTCCAATAGCATACCAATCGTACTCAAAAAGCAAAGATCTTGACGCTGCAACTATTGAAAACTATTTAACTGAAGAAGGACATATAAATCAGGACGAAATAATAAGCGAAATTGAACCTGAAAGCAATATTATCCTTGATACAAAAGAAATCGAAACTCAAACATTAGAAGATATGCTGGCATCAAACCCTAACATTGAAAATCTTGTAATTGAAAATTAAACTTAATACTCTTCAAAATAAATACACTCAAAACACAGAAACCATGGACTTAAAAAAAATACTCCCTATACTTTTTCTGTTTTTATCTTTTAATTTTTATGCTCAAAATGAAAATTTTAAAGATAAAAAAGAGCAGATCAGAGCAATGAAAGTCGCATTTTTTACTACCGAACTTGATCTTACATCAAGCGAAGCTGAAAAATTCTGGCCAATTTACAACACTTTTGATGACAGACAATTTGAATTAAGACATCAAAAAATGAAAAATTATTTCAAAAGAATGCAGGGCGACAATCTTGATAAATTATCAGAGAAAGAAGCCAGTGCCATTTTAGATCAGATTCAGGACAATGAAGAAGATTTATACAACTTACGAAAAAAATTCATGACAAATTTAAAAGACGTACTACCTTCGATTAAAATATTAAAATTGAAAAAAGCAGAAGAAGATTTCAACAGAAAACTGTTGCAGCAATATAAAGACAAAGGTTCCAATAAATAAATTAGTTGTTAATTCAGAAATTCCCGTTTTATAATAGATTTATAAAACGGGAATTTTTATTTAAAACGAATACGGATCATTTTATTCTGGCCGGCAGCGATTGCCGTACTTTCATTAATAAACCTGATTGTATACAAACTTGGATCTTTACTAAATTGAATCCAGCTGGCTCCGCCGTCTGATGAATAATAAAGTCCGGATGCTCCGACAGTTACTATTCCCTTTCCACTGCTTTTAGGAACATACTGTACGCAGTAAGCATATCCAAAACCCTCATTATCAGAGATTAGCTTCCAGGTTTTTCCGCAGTCATCTGTTATCGCTTTATTATTAAAATTCTGATTCAGGATTTCATAGTTACCACCTGAAACAAAACCATTTTTCTCATCATAAAAATCTGCCGTGAAAATTCCGGTCATTTGTTTACCTTCAGCAATAGGAGTCTGATAACTGCTCCAAGAATCTCCTTTATCAGAGGAATAAAAAACTCTGGATTTCTTTCCTCCCGAGACAACCCAGGTGTTTTTTCCTTTAATAATAACATTTGTATTGCTGGCTGCAAAATGTGCCTCTCCGTCAAAAACTTCAGGAAGTTTACTTTCTGGTATTTTATTCCAAGTAAAACCACCGTCAATTGTTTTCAATAAGCAAAGATGATTAGTCAAAGGATCTCCTATCGCAATTCCTTCTTTATTATTCCAAAACTGCATACTGTCGTAAAAAACTTTTTCATTTCTTTCTTGGTAAACTAATTTGATACTTTTTGCATCTTTCTTAATTTGGTACAATAAAGCAGGGTTTGCCACACTAAGTATGTATATAAAATTGTCTGTTTTGGCAATACTCCGAAACTCCATTTTTAGAGTATCCTCGACAATCTTATTTTCAATTTTTTTATTCAATTTTAAATCATAATATCCATAGCGGTTTTTATCAGCGGCATACCAAACTTTACCGCCATCCATCACAATTGCCCTTATACTTATTTTATCCTGGAAAAGAGTATCAATTTTGACTGTACTAAAACCTTTTTGATTGATTTTATTTTTATTTAAATCTTGAGCCTGAGCAAAATGCAATCCGCTAAAAAACAATAAACTAAAAAATACTTTATTCATCATAACTCAATATTTTTAATCATACTTATAATTTTATTTTAAGATCCGCCACTAGTAATCACTATTTCTGGCACAGTTGTTGTTAAGATAATAATACGAACAATTTAAATTAAAAAGCCATGAAAACCAAAATACAATTAGCCACAATTATCGCTGCTTTTTTTGCCTTTCAAATGAGCGCACAAAATAGAACTACAATAAATGCGATGAATTCAGATATTAGTGATAATCTTGATTTAACAGCTGTATCTTCTATTTTTGGTGAATCTCAAAACTTAAGTGATTTTGAAAGACGCTTAAATGATCCTAAACTTCAAATTTCAAATTTAGACTTAAATAATGACAATCAGGTAGACTATTTAAGAGTAATCGAATCTGTAGAAAACAATACTCACATAATTATCATCCAATCAATACTTGGCCGTGATTTATACCAAGATATAGCAACAATAGAAGTTGAAAAAGACAGAAGCAATAAAATTTCTATTCAAATTGTTGGAAACGCATACATTTATGGTCAAAACTATATTTACGAGCCTCAATATTGCTTAACTCCGCAGATTTATGCATCATTTTGGGCTAGTTATTACCGTCCTTACTATTCAGCTTGGACATGGAATTTTTATCCAAGTTTCTATATTGCATGGAACCCATATTCAGTTTACAGATACAGACAAAATGTTTATGGATGTGTAAATTATCACAACACTTATAATTATGTAAATTACAGAAGATGCTATCGTGCACCAGCAATTTACACTTCATACAGCTGTAACAGTTACGAAAGAAGATATCCTAACTATGCCTTTTCAAGAAGAAACAGCAGTTATTCCAATCATTATGATTTAAATCAAAGAAGATACAGCAATAGTACCAGAAATGAAACTGCTTATTCAAGAAGCAGTACTAATTACAATAATTATCAAAGAGATTATTCTCAAAACAGAACAAGTTATTCGAGAGCAGCAAATAGACCAATTATTGAATATCAAAGAGATTATTCTCAAAACAGAACAGACTCTCCAAGAACAGTAACAACTCAAAGATCTGAACCTCAAAGAGATTACAGTCAAAACAGAGGAAACACTTCTAGAGAAAATTATTCTCAAAGAGATTATAATCAAAATATGGCTGGTACATCAAGAGAAAACAATGTTCAAAGTGACTATTCTCAAAACAATAACAATGTTCAAAGAGAAAATAGAATTCAAAACATGAATAACTCGTCAAGAGAAAACAATTCTCAGAGAGCAGAGCCGCAAAGAGACTATTCTCAAAACAGAAACAGTGCTCCTAGAGAAAATAATATGCAGAGAGAAAACAACAGCTCTCAAAGATCTGAATCACAAAGAAATAACGATTACACCTCAAGAGGCAGCAATAGAAGAATTTAAAAACAAATATAGAAACAGCAAAGAGGCTTAATATTAACATATTAGGCCTCTTTTATTATTTTAACACATAAGTCCTTTTTTTTTATTGAAAAGTAGTAAATTTGAGCCGTTTTTATAAAATCATTAGATGAGCGCAACGCACAAAGACCTCCATAGCAAATTGACTTTGGGAGGTTTATTAATTTCTTTGGGAATTATTTATGGAGACATTGGTACTTCTCCATTATACGTAATGAAAGCCATACTTGGCGAATATGTCATTAATGCTGATATTGTTTTAGGAGGTGTATCCTGTGTGTTTTGGACACTAACACTGCAGACAACAATTAAATACGTACTCATAACATTAAGTGCTGATAACCATGGAGAAGGCGGAATTTTTGCTTTATATGCCTTGGTTAAAAAAACAAAAATTAAATGGCTGATAGTCCCCGCAATTATTGGAGGAAGTGCCTTACTCGCTGACGGAATCATTACTCCCCCTATCTCCGTATCGTCAGCAGTAGAAGGAATGAGAAGTTATTTTCCGCACATAAACACCGTGCCTATTGTTATTGGCATTTTGGTGATTCTATTTACTATTCAGCAATTTGGAACTAAACTAGTTGGTAAATTTTTTGCACCAATGATGCTTATCTGGTTTTTAATGCTCGCCATTGTAGGTGTTAATCAAATCTCCTTACATCCGGAAGTTTTCAAAGCCATTAATCCATATTATGCTTACCATTTATTAAGCATACATCCAGAAGGTTTTTTTGCATTAGGTTTTGTATTTCTATGTACAACTGGGGCTGAAGCTTTATATTCAGACATGGGGCATTGCGGAAGAAAAAACATTAGAATAAGCTGGATTTTTGTGAAATCAGCTCTGGTTTTAAATTATTTCGGACAGGCAGCCTATTTAATACACCACGAGGGAGTAACATTACAATCTTTAGGAGGTGATTTTGCTAATCCATTCTACTTGATAATGCCATTATGGTTCAAGCCCTTTGGAATTGTTATTGCAACAATGGCTGCAGTAATTGCATCTCAAGCCCTTATCTCTGGCTCTTTCACTTTAATCAATGAGGCAATGCGATTAAGTTTTTGGCCAAAAGTCAGAATCAAATATCCTACAGAACTTAAAGGACAGCTATACATCCCTTCAATAAACTGGTTATTGCTTATTGGCTGTATCGGAATTGTACTTCATTTTGAAGAATCCAGCAATATGGAACATGCTTATGGCCTGGCTATTATCTTATGCATGATAATGACCACTATATTATTGAACTTTTACTTAATAATGAAACGTGTAAAATGGTACTTTTTTGTACCGTTGATTACCATTTACCTATCTATCGAATTGAGTTTCCTAGCAGCAAATGTTACTAAATTCAGTGAAGGCGGTTACGTAACTCTTTTGATTGCCATGATTCTTATTGGTGTAATGACAATTTGGTACAGAGCTAAACAAATTAATAAAAACTACACCAAATTTGTAAAAATCGATGACTACAAAAAAGTCCTCAGCGAATTGAGTTCTGACTTATCAATTCCAAAATATGCTACACATTTGGTTTACATGACTAATGCTAACCGCAGTGATGAAATAGAGGAAAAAGTAATGTTTTCTATCCTGCAGAAAAGACCCAAAAGAGCCGATATATATTGGTTTGTTCACGTAAATATCGTATCAGAACCTTATAAAACCGAATACAAAGTAAGAGAAATTCTTAAAGACGATTTATACAGAGTTGATTTCAATCTAGGATTTAGAGAACCTACCAAAATCAACCTGATGTTCAGAGAAGTAATCAAAGACATGGTAAAAAATGGTGAAGTAGACATTACCAGCAGATATGAATCTCTAAACAAAAACAACATTATTGGCGATTTTAAATTTGTACTATCCGAGAAATTTTTATCACCAGACAGTGATTTATTATGGCATGAAAAATTAATCATGAACTCTTATTTCTTAATTAAAAAACTAAGCTTGTCAGAAGAAAGCGCTTTTGGTTTAGACAGCAGTTCTGTAAAAATAGAAAAATTCCCAATGGTCCTTCATCCGCCGGAAAATATTGGACTAACCAGAATCTTCGTTAAAAACTAAAAACTTCAAAACACTGTTCTCTAAACAGTGTTTTTTTTGTTTAAAATTTAAAATTTGGTTTTGACCAATAAATAGTACCTTTGCATTTCAATTATTCAAAATGAGATTACACAGAAATTTAGTTTATACCACTATCGATGCACTCAACGCTATTTTCAACGAAGGAGAATATGCAGATAAAGTAGTAGCAAGATCCCTTAAAAAAGACAAACGCTGGGGAAGTTCCGATAGAAAATTTGTTGCAGAAACTATCTACGAAATCGTACGCTGGAAAAGATTATATGCTGAAATTGCCGAAGTAAAAGAGCCTTACGACAGAGACAATCTATGGAGAATGTTCTCTGTCTGGGCAGTTTTAAGAGGTTATCCAATTCCAGACTGGAGACAATTAGAAGGAACTCCTGAAAGAAAAATAAAAGGCCGCTTTGATGAACTTTCAAAAACAAGAGCTCTAAAAGAATCTATTCCGGACTGGATGGACGAATTAGGCGTAAAAGAATTAGGAGAAAAAGTTTGGGCTACCGAAATTGCTGCCCAAAACCAGCCTGCCAAAGTAATTTTGAGAGTAAACACACTTAAAACTACCAAAGAGAACTTAAGAGCGATTTTGATGGATTTAAACATCGAAACGGAATTCTTAAAAGATCAGCCAGACGCTTTAGTCCTAAAAGAGAGAGCTAACGTTTTCCTAACTGATGCTTTCAAACAAGGTTTTTTTGAAGTTCAGGATGCCAATTCACAATTAGTTGCGCATTTTCTGGATGTAAAGCCAGGTATGCGCGTAGTTGATACCTGTGCGGGTGCTGGAGGAAAGACACTGCATATCGCTTCTTTGATGGAAAACAAAGGACAATTGATTGCAATGGATTTGTACGAAAGTAAATTAAAACAGCTGAAACTTAGAGCAAAAAGAGACGGCGCTTTTAATATTGAATACCGTATTATTGATTCTACAAAAGTGATTAAAAAACTTCACGAGAGAGCAGACAGAGTATTAATTGACGCCCCATGCAGCGGATTAGGAGTTCTTAAAAGAAATCCGGATTCTAAATGGAAACTACAGCCGGAATTCATCGATAACATCCGAAAAGTTCAATCTGAAGTATTAGAAAGTTATTCTAAAATTGTAAAACCGGGAGGGAAATTAGTATATGCAACCTGTTCTATTTTACCATCAGAAAATCAGGAACAGGTCCAAAAATTTCTAACAACCGAAATTGGAAAACAATTCAATTTCATAGAAGACAAAAAAATACTGGCCTCAGAATCAGGTTTTGACGGCTTTTATATGGCTTTATTAGAACGCAAAGAGTAATTTTTTTAATAACAATTACAAAAATCAATAGCAATTACAAAGCATAAAAAAACTCCAATTTCAAATTTGAAATTGGAGTTTTTTATTTTTAATTTTCAAAATTAAACTTTGAAATTGATTTTCTCTTAATCATTCATCGAGATTAAAAACTCATCATTATTTTTGGTTTCTTTGAAACGGTCATTTATAAGAGTCATCGCTTCAACCGGATTCATATCTGAAAGCATTTTTCGCATAATCCACATTCTCTGTAATGTTTTCTGATCCAATAATAAATCATCACGTCTTGTACTAGACGATGTTAAATCAATGGCAGGGAATATACGTTTGTTAGCAATCTTACGGTCTAACTGCAATTCCATGTTTCCAGTTCCTTTAAATTCTTCAAAGATCACCTCATCCATTTTAGAACCTGTTTCAGTCAGAGCTGTAGCAATAATACTTAAAGATCCGCCATTTTCTACATTACGGGCGGCTCCAAAGAAACGTTTTGGTTTTTGCAGCGCATTAGCATCAACACCACCGCTTAAAACCTTTCCAGAAGCAGGCTGTACTGTATTGTAAGCTCTAGCCAATCTCGTTATTGAGTCTAACAAAATAACAACATCATGACCGCATTCTACCAAACGTTTTGCTTTTTCAAGGACGATATTGGCAATTTTTACGTGTTCTTGCGGCTCTCTGTCAAATGTAGAAGCAATTACTTCACCACGAACACTACGCTGCATATCTGTAACTTCTTCTGGACGCTCATCTATCAGTAAAACGATCAAATAAATTTCTGGATGGTTTGCTGCAATTGCATTAGCAATTTCTTTCAGCAGCATTGTTTTACCTGTTTTAGGCTGTGCTACAATCATCCCTCGCTGTCCCTTTCCTATTGGAGAAAACAAATCTATAATTCTGGTTGAAATAGTACTTTGTTTTTCGGCTAATTTAAATTTTTCAGAAGGAAAAACCGGAGTTAGATGCTCAAAAGAAACTCTGTCGCGAACGACTTGCGGATCATGTCCGTTAATTTTTAAAACACGAACAAGAGGAAAAAATTTCTCACCTTCTTTTGGAGGACGAACCACACCTTTTACAGTATCACCAGTTTTTAAACCAAATAAGCGAACCTGAGATGTAGATAAATAGATATCATCAGGAGAAGCTAAATAATTATAATCAGAAGAACGCAGAAAGCCGTAACCATCAGGCATCATTTCAAGAACACCTTCACTTTCTATAATTCCGTCAAATTCAAAATCGGCATCTTTAAAATTGCTTTTTTTGTTTTTAAAATTTGGATTTTGGCTGGGATTTTGGTTTTGGTTTTGGTTCCCGTTTTGATTCTGATTTGGATTTCCATTTGGATTGGAATTTCCGTTTGGATTTGGACCTATTTTATTTGGATTCTGACCTTTTTTATTTAACTGATTTGCTTCGTCAGTCCGCTTGCGCTCGTGTGGATTTATTTTTTTTTCAGGAACAGTATTCTCTGTTTTTTCAGCCACTGCTTCCGAATTAGAATCTGATACTGCTTCTTCTACATTCGCAACTTCTTTTAAAGCTTCTTTTTCTTTCTGCAAAGCGATCTTCTTCTCGTATGCTGACTTACTGAATTTTACAGCTTTTACTTCTTTTACATCATTATCAGAGACAACTGCTTCTTTACCCGCATCTGCATTTGTTTGATCTGCATTTTTTGCTACAGCTTTAACTTTTTTCTCTGAAGTAATCTGTATTTCAGCACTTTCCTTTTCCTCTTCATTTTCAAACAAAACCGGAACATCATTTTTTGGATTTGCTGCTTTTTTTTCAGCAGCAATACGGGTTCTTTTTGGCTTCTGCTCATCAGCAGTATTCTCTTGAACAGATTCAACAGCAGAAGCTTGATGTTCTAAAATAAGACTAATTAAAGTATCTTTTTTTACACCAGTAAATTTAATAGTTTTAGCCTTTTTAGCTATTTCTTGAAGCTCAGTAAGCTTCAAATCTTTTAATACAGAAATATCAAACATGAAAGTTCTATGTGTTTAATTAATTTGGAAAATAATACAAAAGATTTTTAGGTAGTATCTTATTTTTAATGACCCGCAGTATGAAGTGCTTACGGTAATGTTATGCAATAATACAAATAAAATTTATCATACAATAGTATTTATTAAAAAGAAAATATATTTTTGTAGAACAATAATAAGACATGATACAACGAATTCAGACCATTTATTTACTAATCGCTTTTTTAGCAGTAGGTATTCTGCCGTTTATTTTTCCGCTTTGGAAATGGAGCGATGGTAAAGATTATTTTGTCATGCAGAATCAAATTTACTCAATATTACTTGGACTAAGTACTGCAATAACAGTTTACAGCATAATTTCATTTAAAAAAAGACAAACTCAATTTGTTGCCAACAGATTGAATATCGTATTAAATTTGATTTTATTAGGATTGTTTGTATATCATTCACTAAATTTATCTGGAGAAGCAGTTACTGTTTCTGAGAAAGGTATTGGGATGTTTGTTCCTATCTTAGCTGTCGTTTTTTTAGTTTTAGCTAATAAAGCGATTAAGAAGGATGAAGATCTTGTAAAATCTGTGGATAGATTGAGATAAACCTATAAAATTTAATTTATTAATGTGCGAAGAAATCCCGAATGTAACAGTTCGGGTTTTTTTATCAAGCTCTGTTAAATTTGTACTTACAAATGCACTATTAATAATCTTTTTTTATAAATTTGGATACAGTTATTAGTACCTATGACAAAGAATATCAGAATCCATCTTGCAGATGATCACCAAATAATTATCCACGGAATTCAAACCCTACTCAATACTGTCCCAAATTTTCAAGTTGTTGGCTTTTCTCTCAATGGAACAACAGTTTTTGAGGATGTTACTAAAAATCAGGCTGATGTACTTGTTCTTGATATTAGCATGCCGGAAAAAGACGGAATTGAAGTTGTTAAAGAATTCAGACAGAAAGGATTTCCGTGCAGAGTTATAATACTTTCCAGCTATGACGACTTAAAATTAATTAAAGAAATCATGGACATGGGTGTCACAGGCTATTTAACTAAACAATGTGCAGGAGACAGCATCATCGAAGCAGTACAGGCAGTAGCTAACGGTGAAGAATATTTTTGTGAAACAATCCGTGAAAAAATATTCAGTCATGCTACTAAAAACAATCCGAAACTCAAAACTTACAAGCCAAATATAAATCCATTATTAACAGAGCGTGAAATTGAAATTGTTATTTTAATTGCTCTTGAATATAGCGGCAAGGAAATAAGCGAACAGCTTTTCATCAGTACAAATACTGTAGAAACTCATCGCAAAAATATAATGAAAAAACTAAAAGCCAAAAACACTATCGGTATAGTAAAATATGCTATGAACAATCATTTGGTTATATCTTAATTTAACTATTCAAGCATTGCAGGCTTTCTATTGATACAATAAAATATGTTTAAAATTAGATTTCGAATCTTAATTCCATTTTTATTTCTAATCAATTTTAGTCTAACCTTACCTGCTCAAAACAAGGCACTTTCCAAAACAGAAATAACTTCTTTATTAAAAGATGCAAAACAGGATCGAATAAATGGTAATTACGAAGAATCATTATTGAAATCAAGAGTAGCACTAGAACAATCAATCAAAATAAAGAACAATGTTTTAACAGCTAACTCTTACCTGATAATAGCTTCCAATTTTGATGAACTTACAGAACCCTTAAAAGCACTGCATTATTACAATCTAGGGCTTTTTTATGTTAACAAAACTAATAATCCCACCCTAAAAAATCAATTCTACAATAATCTGGGCAACATCTATTGCTTCGATAAAAAGCAATATGACAAAGGAATTTATTACTATCAAAAATCACTGCAGCAAAGCCAGAAAGTTTTAGATAAAAAACAAATATTCTTCACAAAACTCAATATTACCTGGGCCTATTTTGATATCGGAAAGTATCAGGAAGGGCTTCCTTATTTAAAATACATCAATAAATACCAGTCAATTTTTGGCAGCGAATCTACCGTAGTTATTTTAAACATGCTTAATGGCATGTACTACAATTTTACAAACGAAAATGAAAAAGCCGATTTATATTTTCAAAAAGCAATAGAATTTGGCAATAAAGGAAATGAAAAATCAGATCTGTCTTTCTCGCATTTAGAGTATTCAAAATTTTTAAACAAAATTCACGAACCTCAAAAAGCCTATGAAAACCTTTGCTTATTCAATAAAATCACAGAAGAACTCCATATTGAGGAAAAACTAAACAAAGCAAATATTGTAGGCCTGAATCTCGAAATTGACCATTACAAAAGAGAAATCGACAAAATTGAAACCACTTACAAAAACAAGCAAAATTTATTAATTGAAGAACAGTCCAAAAATAAAAAAATCGTAATTATTGTTTTCTTTATTTTAATCTGCACTATAATATCTTTCTATTTTTTCTTCCAGAACATTCATTTGAAACACAAAAACAAACTAATCGATGTTCAAAGTAAAATTCAAGAGAGAATTATCAATGCCTCTATTGATGGCCAGGAATTGGAACGAAAAAAGATTTCAACCTTTTTGCATGACAATATCAGTGCTTTACTTTCCTCAGCCGGTTTACATCTGAATGTTTTTACCTCACTCCAAAAAACACATCCAGAGGAAATTAACAAAACAAAAGGGATTCTTGAAGAAGCACACAAACAGATCCGAAACTTATCACATGAATTAATGCCGGCTTTATTAGTTCGATTTGGACTTTTATATGCATTGGAAGATTTATGTGAAAAAACATCCAATTCCAGAATTACAATTGCTTTTAATTCGCTTATCAAAATTAAAAAAAGATACAATGAAGATTTTGAAATGAAACTGTACTTTATAATTGCCGAATTAATCAATAATATTATAAAACACAGTAATGCAAGCCATTCCTCAATTAATATTGAAGAAACTGACTCTTCCTTAATCATTCATGTGACAGATGACGGAACAGGTTTTAAAAACTACCAGTTTGAGACTTACGAAGGATTTGGAATTAATCAAATCCGTGCCCGAATAAACAATATGAAAGGAGAATTTATTGTCAATTCAGCCCCCAATAAAGGCACTGCAATTTACCTAAAAGTCCCTGTTATCAAATAAGAAAACTATCATTTTTTACCTAGTTCAACAATTTCCAAGTCCTTAATTTTTTCACCGTCAATCACGAAACGAAGCATCGTTCTCACCTGATGAAAACCGCTTTTACCTGCAGCACCAGGATTCATATGCAGCAGGTTATTTTTTTTATCAAACATTACTTTTAAAATATGCGAATGCCCGCAGATGAATAATTTCGGAGGATTTGACGCCATCTCTTCTTTCAAAGCAGGATTATATTTCCCCGGATAACCCCCAATATGCGTAATCCAAACATCAACACCTTCACAAAAAAAACGGTTGTGCAAAGGAAATTCCAAACGTGCCTCTGCATCGTCAATATTACCGTAAACACAGCGCAGCGGTTTTAACTTTTTTATAGTATCTGTAACAGCCAAATCGCCAATATCACCAGCATGCCAAACCTCATCAGCCTGATTTACATATTTCAAAATCGTATCATCAATATGACTGTGTGTATCTGAAAGGAGAAGAATTTTTTTCATATTTTTTTGGAGCTGATCCCGCTATCCGTTTCAATCTTTTGTGCCGAACACCGGCACAAAAGGATTTTCACTATTATCAGGGCTAGGAGATGCCAGCAAAAATAGACATTCTGCTTTTAAATAAAAAACTACCAATGAAGATACACGGCATTCGCTTTTAAAAAAAGATAAACACGAATTTCACCAATTAACACTAATTCTTATCAAAATTGAAATCAAATTTTACAACTTTTTACAGTTTCGAATATTTTGTGTAATTAAACAGCAATCTTAATTCGTGCAGATTAGTGTAATTCGTGTCAGAAACTTTTATAAGCGAATGCCGTGATGAAGATACATTCTTTGTAAATTTGCATTAAAAAAACAGCGGTTTTCAATTGCAGATTATTATCAAAAATCTGTAATTATAAAATCCGCAATCTAAAATCAGCGCCTTGAGGTATTTTATAAAACTAGCTTACAATGGAACAAATTATCACGGCTGGCAAATTCAGCCAAATGCTCCCTCAGTTCAGGAAACAATGAACAAGGCTTTTTCAGTGATTCTTAACTCTGAAATTAGTCTTATGGGGGCAGGAAGAACAGACACTGGAGTTCATGCTCGAGAGATGTACGCCCATTTCGATTTGGGAAAACCATTTGATATTCCAAACACCATGCACAAGCTGAATTCTTTTTTACCAAAAGACATTGTGATATATGATATTTTCCCCGTTGCTGATGAAGCACATACCCGTTTTGATGCTGCCAAAAGAACATATGAGTATCACATAAATACTTTTAAAGATGCATTCCTTCAGGAGCAAAGCTGGTATTTTCATCAAAAATTAGATTTAGATTTAATGAACGAAGCCGCGAAAACATTACTAAATCACACCGATTTCCAATGTTTTTCTAAAGTAAATACCGATGTCAATACTTTTAACTGCGAAATATTTGAAGCTCATTGGATGCAGGAAAGTGAGAAAATAATTTTTACTATATCGGCCAATCGTTTTTTAAGAAATATGGTTCGCTCTATAGTAGGCACACTAATTAATATTGGGTTACATAAAATTACTTTAGATGATTTTGAACTGATCATAAAAAGTAAAAGCAGAGAAAAAGCAGGCTTTTCGGTTCCTGCACATGGTTTATATTTAACTAAAATTGAATACGATTTTGAAAAAATTAGACAATTGAACAATTAGATATTTTTTTGAATAAACCATTAATAATAAAAAACAAACAATTAACTTATAAAGTCAATTTTGAAAGCAAAAGCATTTGATACCCGATTATTCAAGAGAATTTTAACTTACACAAAACCCTACCAATGGCGTTTTAACGGCGTGATTGCATTTGCTGTTTCACTATCTGTTTTTGCGGCCCTTCGCCCCTATTTACTGAAACAGACGGTCGACAGCTATATTCAGCCAAAAGATCAGACCGGTTTATTGATTTACATAAGCCTGATGGGAATTGTACTGATGCTTGAAGTTTTAGCACAATTTTTCTTTGTGTATTGGGCCAACTGGCTGGGACAGGATATTGTAAAAGACATCCGTTTAAAACTTTTTAAACATATTCTGAGTTTCAGAATGAAATATTTCGATCTGGTTCCAGTGGGACAGCTCGTAACGCGATCAGTTTCGGATATTGAAGCGATTGCCCGTATTTTCAGCCAAGGATTATTTATGATTATAAGTGATTTGATGAAAATGCTAGTAGTTCTTATTTTTATGTTTTATATGAACTGGAAACTGACGTGGATTGTTATTGTTGCGATGCCTATCTTAGTTTATATCACCCGTATTTTTCAAAAAAAGATGCAGGTTGCTTTTGAAGAAGTGCGAACTCAAATCGCCAATATGAACTCATTTGTACAGGAAAGAGTTACGGGCATGAAAATTGTTCAGCTGTTTCATCGCGAAGATATTGAAGCCGAAAAATTCAGGGCAATTAATGACAAACATAATAAAGCCTGGATAAAGACTATTTTATACAACTCCATTTTTTTTCCTATAGCTGATATTATTTCGTCATTGACTTTAGGTTGCATTGTTTTATACGGAGGTTTCCATATTCTGCAGGGCGATACTTCAACAACCTTTGGTGACTTGTTTTCATACACGATGTTCATCAGTATGCTGTTTAATCCGCTGCGTCAGATTGCTGATAAATTCAACGAGATGCAGCTGGGAATGATTGCCGCCAATCGTGTTTTTGATATTTTGGACACACAGGACCAAATTCAAGATACTGGAACAATTGAAGCACCTTTGTTTAACGGAGATATCCGTTTTGAAGATGTTCGTTTTGGCTATATTCCAAACGAGGAGGTGATAAAAGGAATCAATCTTGAAGTAAAAGCGAGTCAGACCATTGCCATTGTAGGTTCTACCGGAGCAGGAAAATCAACGATTATTAATTTACTGAACCGTTTTTATGAAATTAACAGCGGTTCCATCTTTATAGACAATCATAATATTGAAAATTATACTTTGAGTTCGCTGCGTAAACAGATTGCTGTGGTTCTGCAGGATGTTTTCCTTTTTGCCGATACCATTTACAACAATATAACACTTAACAATCCTGAAATCACAAGAGATCAGGTATTGGATGCTGCCAAAAAAATCGGGGTTCATGATTTTATAATGAGCCTGCCGGATAATTATGATTTTGATGTAAAAGAACGAGGCGTAATGCTTTCTTCAGGACAAAGACAGCTCATCGCGTTTTTAAGATCTTATGTAAGCAATCCAAGTATTCTTATTCTGGACGAAGCAACCTCTTCGATTGACACTTATTCCGAGGAATTGATTCAGCGTGCTACTGAAACGATTACCAAAGGAAGAACATCAATTGTTATTGCGCATCGATTGGCAACTATTGTCAATGCTGATAAAATTGTTGTCATGGATAAAGGTCTTATTGTAGAACAGGGAACACATCAGGAATTAATAAACCAAGACAAGGGATATTATAAAAATCTGTATGATTCGCAGTTTTCAACTGCTAACTAATCACTTTGTCTGTACTCATAAATACAAAATACCGGATACTTACAAACTTTACAAGCCTTTTAATCATCAAAAAAATCAATAAGCAACCACCCTTTTAACTTTAATGGACAAAAACGAGTATTCACTCCCAGAATAATACTACTCACTCCTTTTTGTTTTTTTAAGATTATTGAATCAGATATTTTTAGGAAAAATTTTAACCTAAACTTATTTCACGATGAAGGGAAAGGCATATCAAACAGCTCTAAAAAACAGTTTGCTATTATTTATATTAGTTATGAGCTGTAATGCTATAATTGCTCAAAAGAAGAATAAAAAAGACAAAACAGACAAAAAAGAAATTATCCAAGATAGTACTGCTAACAAAAAAGGGAAAAAATATGATGTCCTTATAAAACAAGGGACTGTCAAAAAAGGATTATTTAATATTATTCAGGTTAAAAGTGATCTTTATTTTGAGATTAACGACTCGCTTTTTCAAAGAGAGTTTTTAGTGGTAAACAAAATTTCTAATGTTCCAATGCCGGTAAATGATGCTGGATTAAATAAGGGAATGAATTATGAAAACAAAATCATTACTTTCCATAAAGATCTTATTGCAAAAAAAGTCTGGGTAAAATCATCCGTTCCAAAAATTTCTTCTCCTATAGGTGATGCAATAACAGCTTCAGTAAATAATAATTTTTCGGAATCTATCATTGAAGTTTTTGATATTGAAACTAAAAATAACGACTCTACATCAGTAGTTATTAAAGTGAATAAAGTATTTGACGGAAAACAAAAAAGTTTTAATGATGTATTGAGCAATATCGGTTTTGGAGGTTCGGTAAAATCTGACTTATCTTATATAGAAACAGTAAAAAGCTTTCCCAAAAATATTATTATAAAATCACAGCTCACCACTTCGGTTGCCGAAGGAGGCCCCGCTTTATCAGTAACTATTGGTGTGACCAGCAACATTATATTACTGGACAAAACACCTATGAAAGCACGATTTTCTGATAACAGAATTGGTTACTTTACCGAAAAGCATTGGTATTTCAGTGATGCACAGCATGCTATGAATGAAAAAGAATTGATTACACGCTGGCGTTTAGAACCTAAACCAGAAGATATTGAAAAATACCAGAAAGGAGAATTAGTAGAGCCTAAGAAACCAATTGTTTACTATATTGACCCGGCTACCCCAAAACAATGGCGTTCCTATATCATTGCGGGAGTTCTCGATTGGCAGACTGCATTTGAAAAAGCAGGATTTAAAAATGCTGTTATCGCTAAAGAACCTGCTGCAGATGATATTGATTTTGACATTGACGATGTACGCTACTCGGTAATAACCTATGTAGCTTCACAAAAAGCAAATGCGATGGGACCAGCAGTTGTGGATCCCAGAAGCGGAGAAATAATTGAATCCGATATTATTTGGTGGCACAATGTAATGACTTCCCTGCAAAGCTGGATGCGCATTCAAACTGGTGCTATTGACCCAAAGGCTAGAAATAATCATTTTAGTGATGAACACATGGGCGAAGCTATTCGTTTTGTTTCTTCTCATGAAGTGGGGCATACTTTTGGTTTAAAACACAATATGGGTGCTTCTTTTGCTTATGATGTTGAATCGCTTCGCTCTAAAGATTTTACAGCAAAAATGGGAGGAACAGCTCCATCGATCATGGATTATGCACGTTACAATTATATCGCCCAACCCGAAGATCATGTAGAAGCAATCACTCCAAAAATTGGTGAATATGACAAATATGCTATAGAATGGGGCTACCGCTGGTATGCCAACGAAAAAGAAGAACATACGGCTTTAAACGGACTGATTGCCAAACATCAAAATGACCCTATCTATTTCTATGGAGAACAGCAAGATGGAGACAGTACTATAGATCCCCGTTCGCAATCAGAAGATTTAGGAAATGATGCTATGAAAGCCGGCGAATATGGCCTGAAAAACCTAAAAGTTGTTGTGAATAACATCCTGGCCTGGACATATGATAAGGATGAATCATACTATGAAACTGGAAAATTGTACATTGGTGCCATAGGACAATGGCAATTGTATAACAGACATGTATTGAATAACCTCGGCGGTATTTATCTCAACACAACAGTACATGGAGATAACAAGGCTAGTTATACAGCTGTTCCTGCTGCTATTCAAAAAAGAGCGACAGCATATCTATTGAAAAATAGTATCACTTTGCCAGAATGGCTGTTTTTTAATCCTATACTGGACAAGACAAATCCACTCAAAGATTCTCCAGTTGGGCCTTATGAATACACACCTTATACCCTGGCAAGAGATCTTCAGTATAACACTTTATACAATATGTTCAATGACGAACGCTTGCTTCGGATGATTGAAAACGAATTGTATCAGCGTAATAAAAGCAAAGAGAAATTATTTACAGTAACCCAGTTATTTCAAACCGTTAATAATCATATTTTTGCTCCTACAATACAAAATAAATCCTTGAGTATCTTAGAGCGTATGACTCAAAAAAATTATGTAGATGTACTAATTGTTTCAATCAATAAACTATTCGAAAAAACAGAGTCTAAAAAACTGATTCAAATTGAAAACAACTTGAATATTCCCGAAATATGCACCTACATTGACGATTCTAAAATGGTGCGCAACATCAATCAATCGGCTATGAAAAGAGTTTCTGAAGTTACTTCAGAGAAAAGAGGAGAGTTAAACAAGATCTTGAAATTAATAAAAATCAAACAAAACACAGGCAATCAAGAAACTAAAAATCATTATTTTGATTTGATTCAACGAATCGAAAGAGCATTAAACTCATCATTATAAAAAGCATTTAGATTTAGAATAAAAAAATAGGCGGCATAATTGGGCCGCCTATTTTTTTAAATATGTAAAACACAAAAGATCTTAAAACAATATAGCCTGTTTTAGAGCTTTATTGACTTTCAGACTACTGCATTTTCGACTCTCTCTGGAACTTTAAAATTCTGCTAATCCCTATTCCAAATGCTAAGAAACTGCTTCTTGAAAGCTGTTGGTTCGTTTTCTTCTTTACTATTATGGAGATATTCTTTTAGAGAATTAATCCTATCCAAACCAGAAGGATGTGTAAAAGTTGCTGCCCCAAACAATTGCTGTAAATAATCAAAATCTGCATACAAGGATTCAAACTCTTTAGGCAATTTGGTCTGCATTAAATGTACCGCAATTAAATCAGCCAAGTATTCAGCTTTTTTATAGTCGTTGGTTATTGCTCCTCTTGGAATCTCTCCTTTTAAACCAAATAATTTTGCCTGCGAAATAGTAACAATATGGGAAACTTCATGTGATAAAACAAAAATTTGCAGTGATTGTTTTTTAACCTCAATCAATCCTTGACTTACTTCTACATAGCCAAAAGAAGCTCCAGCATTAATCGTTTTGTCTTTGGCATCAACATGAAACTCACTAGGAATTTCAATACCATTATAGCTTTTAAACATTGGAACAACTGATTCATTGTACCGCTTTATGAGCAAATCCTCATTGCTTAAAACTATTTCTGCATTTTTATCCTCACTATCCGAAGAGCACCCATTGCAGCTGCATAAACAGGCAAAGAGCAATATAAATAAGTATTTATTCATTTTTCATAACTGTTTATAAAAAACAAACACCCTTAAAAAAGAGTGTTTGTTTCAATTCTTTAAAAAAAAATTACTTAATTAGCGTAGTAAGTAAATGTTTTTGATACCGTAGCTAAACCATCAAAATAAGTATATTCAGCACTTACAGGATAGTTATCTGTATTGTATATGTATTTCACTCCTGCAGGATCAGCAAAAGTACCTTTAATAGGATTGTTAACATTTACGGATTGAATTCCTGCATTAATTGCAGCATAAGCAGATGGATAAATCCCTTTGAAAGGATTGTTTTTTGAATCGTAAGTGGCAATATAATCCTCTCCAAATCTATTCTCTTTGGTAACGTTTCCATTAACAATAGTATATTTCACTTCAGAAACTGCATCTTTTTCAGCATGAGCTGTTCTTTTTTCAGAAGCTAAATTTCCAGCTGTGTCATACGTATATGCGTAGGTATAAGTCAAGACTGAATTCTTTTTATAAACGGCAGTCGTAATTTGACCTGCACTATTGTATGTGTAAACAGTGCTTTCTTTAGCTGTTTCAGACTTTTTCTCTATCACTTCATTTTTATCATTGTACACTAATGTATAAGTAGTAGAAGTAATATCCCCAAAATCATCCACATTTTTGGTAAACTCAGTTACAAAATTGGCTGTATTATATTTTGCAAAAGTTGTAGTAGAGTTTTCACCAAATAAATCTTCCAATTTATATGTTTTTAATTTAGAACCACTGCCCACTTCTGGACGAACTTTAATAGTAACCGTATATACTTTTGTTGTTCCATCCTCGGCAGTAACAGTAAATGGTTTAGATTCTCCATTAACAAAGCTAACTTTTGTGCCAGATGCCGGCGAAATTGTAGCTTTATCAGAAACTGTGATAGTTGGTATAACAGCCTCTAAACTTGCTCCATAAGGCACACTCACTGTAATAGCAGTACCTAAATTATAAGTAATTGATGCAGCATCAACATTAGCTATTGCAATTTTAAAATCATTAATACTAGCTAAGCTTGAAGCTGATTCGCTATCGCTTGAACAAGAAACCGTTGATATAGCTACTGCTATAAACAAACACAGAGTCGAAAAAATTCTTTTCATAATTAAAAATAGGTTAAAATGGGTTTTATTTATCTTCTTTATTCAGCATCTTAAACCACAAGATAACAACAGTTTAAAACGGTTTTATTCTATAAGTTAGGGTTATTTATAGTTGCCTCTTTTGGAAATGGAATTACGTATCGGCTATCATTTTTAGCCAGTGTATAATTTTTTCCATTAAAGTTTTTGGTCAAAGCTTGCTGCGTTGTTCTTCTCAAATCATTCCATCTGTAGCCCTCAATTGCAAACTCTCTTCGGCGTTCTTCAAGTATTTCGGTCAATAAATCAGTTGCATTTAAAGTACTTATTTTAGTTTTATAAGCTGCCCAGCCACCAGGAGTATATCGATTTTTAGTAAAATCAATTAATTTTTGCTTAGCCGCTGCAATGTCATTCAACTCAACCAAACATTCTGCAGTCGTCAAAAACAATTCAGCAGTTCTGTATGATGCCTTGAATTTGGTGTCTTTACTTTTCTTAGAGCGATAAGATCCATCTGTATTTTTACTAAAATATAAATCAAAACGCAAATCATTGGTTTTATCATAAGCCGAAATCAAATCATCCGAAATGGAGGCATTATTTACTATGTCAAAAGTTGCAACAGTTTCTAATGCCAAAATTGACTCTGCCGAATTATATTCAGAAGGCATAATTGTTACATTGTTATTCAAGTCCTGAATTGCACTTTTTATAGCTAAAGCTTCTTTAGCTGCATCAATCGCTTTCTGCCATTCCTTTTGATACAAATACACTCTTGTTTTCAAAGCTTTCACAGCAATCGTAGAAAATCTATAATTGTAGCCTAATGTCTGCTGTTTAACATTTTCCAGAGTTTCCGCTTGGCTAATATCGCTCAATATTAAGTTATAAACTTCTTGAACTGTTTTTACCGGGTATGCTTTATCCGAATCATATTCGGTAGTAATTGGCACTCCAGGATCAGTACTGGCGGTAGTTTTATTATATGGTTTTGCGTAAAGATTGACTAACTCAAAATAAGTCATTGCACGCAACGCATAAGCCTCGCTCACTAACTGATTTTTGGCTGCAATCTCACCTTCCATAGTTGCCGCATTGTTAATGACGTGGTTGGCATAAAATATAGTGTTATACAAACCTGCATAAGGAAAAGCACTTGTTGAAGGACTAGGATTTAAATCATTCCAAATAAAAATATCTTGATAGTACTCTATACCAACAGCATTTGCTTTCAATGACAATTCGTCAGCACGATAAGCTGTAAATACTTTATATTCTTTTGAAACAGCATAAGCAGCAGTTAGGAAACTTCTATATTCCTCTACTGATTTTGGTATTACCTGCCCTACAGGCTCTATGTCTAAATAATCGTTACAAGAGACTAAATTTAGAGCAAGAAATAAAAATATATAATTAATTTTTTTCATGTTTTCCTGTTTTTAAAAAGAAAGATTAAATCCTAAAGAAACTATTTTAGGAATAGGTTGTGCATAGATACTTCCGTAAGTTTCTGGATCGAAATACCCATTATAACTGGTTCCAAAAACGAATAAATTACGTCCTTCGATGTTGAAATTAAAGCTGGACAAATTTAGCTCGTCCAAATATTTTTTTGGTAAATCATATCCAAGTCTAATACTGCTGATACGTATATATGAAATATCTTTAACCCAAATATCCAAATCGTTGTATGTTTTTCCTTCATCGGAGGAGGTGTACCAAGTGTAAACCAAATCAGTATCAAAACCTGGTGAGTTTAACCCGATTAAAGCAGGATATTTTCCTGTTCCAGCTTTTAAGATATCGGTACTATAATTTTTGCTAGGGTCAGCCATTGTTGGATAATACGTTGGCGCAGTTTTAACGGTTTGTTTGATATTGAAATTAGATAAAATTCTTAGTTCATATTGTTTGTATCGGAAACTATTTCTAAAACCACCACTAATTTTTGGCATTGCGTCTCCTACATAAGAATACAATTTTCTATGTTCTTCTCTAGTCAATTGGCTTCCGTTAGTACCATTTTCTAATTTATAAAAATCTACTGCCGTTACTTTCTTTCCGTCTTTCCAGAACAAAGGCAATCCATTACTGTCTATTCCAGCTGTTTTTATTGCAAAAATAGCACTAGAGCTATAGCCTTTTAGCGAAGGTTTAAAATCTTCATCTCTTATCTGAATTTCGTTAACTACATCCTTATTATGGGAAATATTAAGTCCCGTAGACCATCCAAAATTTGAAGTCGAAATATTTTTGGAAGTAACAGACAGCTCATAACCGCTGTTGGTTACCGATCCCCAGTTTGTATTGATAAAATTATAACCGCTTTCCAGTGGTACAGCTCTCAATCCAATCAAGTCTGTACTCTTTCTATTATAATAATCTGCCGTTAGGTTAACTCTATTATTTAAAATGCCTAAATCAAAACCAAAGTTTGAGGATACGGTTTTTTCCCATCTTAATTTTCCGTTAGGAGCGCTCAAAGCACGAATAACATCTTCTGGCATTCCTGGCAGAATAGTTTCGCTGTCATATACCCCAACTACGTAAGGAGAGGTAGTTTTATCAATGTTTCCTTGTATTCCATAAGAAGCTCTCAATTTCAAATCGCTTATTAGATCGATTCCATCCATAAAGTTTTCTCTAAAAACATTCCATGAACCAGCTACAGACCACAATGGCAGATATCTGTATTTAACATCAACACCAAACAAGTTAGAACCATCATAGCGCAAACTGCCAAAAACGGTATATTTTTTATCAAAAGTATAAGAAGCTGTACCAAAGAATGATGCAAAAGCATTTTCATTAAACGTTTTTCTATAAGGTTTAAAAAGTGAATTCGTTAAGGATAATTCGTTTGTGATAGCAGTAGTGGTTAATGTATTAGGATTAAAACCAAATCCTTTAGTATGCACTTCGGTCCTTTTATTTCTTCTAAACTCAGTTCCTGCCATAACATCTACTTCATGCAGTGAATTGAAGGTTTTATTAAAATTGGCTGTTGTTTTCCAATTGTATTGAAAAGAATCAGCATTCCAATTCTGAATAATTCCTCCTTTTGGCATATAATAAGCAACATCACCAGTTGGTGTAAGATACTGTGAATTTTGATTGTATTTTCGTGTATAATAACTATTCTCTGCCGAATATTTCTCTGTTTTATCAAAATCCAATTGCAAACCTAGCTGCGAAGCAAGACTAAAATTCTTGTTCCATTTATAATTTGCGTCAAAGATTGATTTAAGAGAATTGGCTGTTAAATCATATTGTGTATTTTTTCTTTCTTCTACAGGATTATAATTTAAATTCAAATCAGATCTTTCTACCAAATCAGGGTCATAAGCATAATTGCCATTGGCATCATATACTTTCAAATAAGGATTAGCTGTTCTGGAATAATAAGACGGACTGGTATAACCATCTGCATCTGTAATATAAGAACCCGTTTTATTCTGGCTTCCAAATAAAGACACACCAAATTTTAATTTATCATTTACTGAAAAATTATCTTTCAGCGTAATAGTGTACCGTCTTAAACCTGTCCCTTTCGTAGTTCCTTTTTCATCATAAATTCCTGTAGAAAAATAGTAATCATTTGTGTCATTTCCACCCGAAAGACTCAAACTATACTGTTGGTTTACCGCCATTTGATAAATCTCGTTACCCCAGTCGGTATTTGTCTTTTTTAAATCATTTATGGAATTTTGAGTGGCTTTAGAAAGACTTGCAAATCCATTGTCTCTAAAAGCAGCATACTCGTTGTTCGCATTTAAAATTCTAGCTACCGCACCTCTATCTTCATGGTAATTCAAATCGGAACGGCTCGCTAAAAACAACTCAAAATCTACTTTTTGAGCAGAATTCATCAAATTTAATTTACCAAAGTCAGGTTTTTGAGTCACAAAACTGTTCGCATTAAAATTGATACGCATCGCGCCTTTTTTACCTTTCTTAGTTGTAATAACAATAACTCCATTGGCAGCTCTTGCACCATAAATAGAAGTAGCCGAAGCATCTTTTAAAATGGTTATATTTTCAATATCATCAGGGTTTAATCCCCCAATAGCATAGGATTTTAAATTATCAATATTGTCTTTGTCTTTAAAATCTGAAGGTACATTATTGCCTTCCAAAGGAATTCCATCCAAAACCCATAAAGGATCAGATGTACCATTTAAAGTAGATGTCCCACGAATCGAAATTTTTGAAGGAGCTCCTGGTGCTCCGTTAGTAGGCTGAATAACAACTCCAGCAACTTGCCCCATTAACATTTGGTCGACATTTGCTACTGCAGACTGCTTAATTTCAGATGCATTAATTACTGTATAAGAAGAAGTAAGTTTTCGTTTCTCAAGACTCTGATAACCCATTAAAATGACTTCTTTCAAGACTTCCGAACTCTCTCTCAATTGAATTTTCAAGTTAGAACTCGATTTTGATACACTTACTACTTCGGTTTCAAACCCCATATAGGATACCAAAAGATTTTTTATGTCTTCAGAAACTGACAATGTAAACTTCCCATCATTATTAGTAGTCGTTCCAATCATTGCTCCTTGAAGCACACCGGCAATCTTGGTTTGGTTCCCAATAATTGCAGAAGAAACATAGACTGATGCTCCGACAATAGGCATTTGAGTTTTTGCTTCAATAACCCTTCCGCTAATAACCTTCTTATTTTGAGCCAATAGAGCTGCGGGTATAAGGATTAAGAAATAAAGTATTTTTTTAATCATCTTTTATTCAAATATTTAAATTATATAATCAATATGTTAGGCTCTAACCTAAAATTCTAAATTCTTTCTCTAATCTACTTTACAAAGCCACCTGCTTTTTTATTTGATAAAACCATCTATCAATACAGATAATGTGACGAATTAACCTATTTTAACAAAAAAAACTATTCAAGCCAGAAAGCATTCGTAAAATCTAATAATTCAAGAATTTATGAGTAAAGATGCAAAAGACATCATCTCTGAAAAAACAAAACAGAGTGAACTCGTTAAAAAAGGGAGTGAAATTGTATTTTTAAGACAACAAAGGCAAGTAACATTTGAATGCTCCGTCATCAATTACAGTACGAAAAGTATCTACCTGATAATACTCATAATTGTTTCTCAGATAATCCAAACCAATATGATGACTGCTTTGATCTTTATTTTTTCTTGGTGCATAATTATTACTCACAATAATTTCAGTCTCGTGAATTACTATACTTATATACAACGGTTTCTGCTTGGTAATTTCATTATGTTTTATTGCATTCTCAACCAATGTTTCCAGAGATAAAAAAGGAATTTTTTTTAGCAGAATTTTAGCTTCACATTCGCAGGATATAGAAACGTTCAAACTATTGCTAAACCTAATTTCCTGCAAGAAAATATATTGCTTTAAAAAATCTAACTCCTTTTTAACTGTAACCAAATGCTGCTCTCTCTCTTCTAAAAGATAGCGATATACATCGGCTAATTTTAAAACAAACTGCTGGGATACTTCTGGTTTCGATCCAATTAAAACATGTAAAGAGTTTAAACTATTGAATAAAAAATGAGGATTCATCTTTTTCTTCAATTGACTCAGCTGTAAAACGGCATTTTCACGCTGGAATTTTTCATTAACCCGCATTAAATCTTCCTTTTCATTTACTATTATCAGATTCTCGGCAAATTCTTTTTTTAATTGAGTTCTAGAAACAGCTAACAAAAGCATAAATGCACAAAAAGCAAAAACAGTCATCCATGAAAAATACTTTTTAATGGAAACAACAGACTCTCTAAGATAAATATCTACAGGAAAACTTACAATAACAACCAAAGAGTTTCTTCCTATTTTTACAGCATCATAATACCGTAATACTTCTATACCTAAAAAAGCTGAAATCGCTTTTTCTTTGAGTATATTTTTATCATGGGGTTGATAATAACTATTTATATTTTCCGAATTTTTAAGCACTTTTGTTATAGAAAAAGTTTTAAAAAAATCAGGCAGCGGATTACCAATATATCTAGTATCGGGATGCAGAACACATATCCCCTTTGCATTTGTAACCACTGTATAACCACCCTCGCCTTTATACACTTCTGAGTAATATTTCCAAAAATGCAATAAATCGATATCATAACCAATAATTACTATAGTACCATTGGCTAATTTTTTAGCAACTATCTTTCTATTAAAAACGCCTCCTTCACTTTTAACAACACTGTCTAAAAAAACTTCCTTAGTGTTTTTTTTTAAAGTATTTATCCAACTGATAATTTCATGCCTATAGACAGTATTATTTTTTTTAGAAAAACAAATATCCTTGTTCATTTTTTTATCCAAGAAACAAACAAAACTATTAGACACATTGGGGTTACTTACAGATAAATCACTATTAAACAATAATTTAGACTTCAATTTTGGTATCAAAACAGCTGATGAACTGTTAATCATTTTTTCAGAATCTTCTAAAAATTGATTCAGTTGATTAAATTCAAAAGCAATAATATTCTCTTTGGATTTTAAATTGTCTTGTACTATATGTTCAATTAAATTCTCAGTAACTGTGGTGATTTTAGGAGTTATTAGTGAACTCCCTGCAAAGAATAAGACAATAATAAAGATACTCAAATATAAGTATCTCTGATGTTTTTTTGCTCGAATTAGAAATTTCATTTGCAATAACAGCTGCTATTAATTATTGAGCCAATTTTTAAAATCCTTGGTGCTTTTTGAACTAACCAAAATCAACTCCGAAAAATTAGGCACTGGCTGTAATTCTAGCTTCAACCTATTTTGACTGTACTTAAATATCTGTTTTATAGCATGATGACTTACAATAAACTTTCTATTAATTTTAAAAAAATCTTTACTGGACAATTTAAACTCTATGTTAGAAATAGTGTCTTCGTACAAAAAGCTATCGCCGGTATTCGTAAATAAAAAAAGATACTTATCCTGAGCCATAAAATAAGCAATCTCATTGCTATTTATTGAAATCAATTGCTCGCCTCTGGAAACCAAAAAACGTTCTTGAATATTTGTGTTTTTTTCATTAGACTTTAATTGCTGCAAAAAACTCTCAATCTTATTAAATTCAACAGGAGCAGAAACATTAATGCTAAAATATTTTTCTATGGCGCTATTAAGTTTATCCTCATCATAGGGTTTTAACAAATAGTCGATTGCAAAAAACTGAAAAGATTGTATGGCATACTTATCAAAAGCAGTAGTAAAAACAATAGGAATCTTTATATCTAAAGTTTCGAAAATCTCAAAACTTTCTCCATCACCAAGATGTATATCACTAAAAATCAAATCACAGCTATTGTCCTTAAACCATTCTAAAGCTTCAGATACACTTTCCAGACGTTTTATAACTACAACATTCCGACTGCTTTTCAATAATAATTTCTCTAAAGACTCAGCCGCCAAATCCTCATCCTCAATAATAACAATGTTCATCCTAAAAAAATTAAATCAACCAAAGATTAATATCCTCTGACTCTCTAATGGAAGAGAAAAAAATCACATTGCAAAGGTACATCCTTAATTTCGGTTTTACAAGGATGCCCGTATATGACTGTCAAGTAGAGCAATTGATAACCGTTCATAATAGAAAAATTTGATGGAAACTTTCTCAAGACAGAATAAATCCTTAATTTTGGAAACTTAAATTAATTTAGAAAATACGAAAAGAAATGAAATACGATATTATAGTTTTAGGAAGTGGCCCTGGAGGATATGTTACAGCAATTAGAGCCTCTCAATTAGGATTTAAAGTAGCTGTAGTTGAAAAAGAAAACCTTGGCGGTATCTGTTTAAATTGGGGTTGTATTCCAACAAAAGCGTTACTAAAATCAGCTCAGGTTTTTGATTATTTGAAACATGCTTCAGATTACGGACTAACTGTAAATGAATTTGATAAAGATTTTTCGGCTGTTGTACAACGTAGCCGTAGTGTTGCAGAAGGAATGAGCAAAGGAGTTCAATTCCTGATGAAAAAAAATAAAATTGACGTTATTGATGGTTTTGGAAAATTGAAACCAGGTAAAAAATTGGACGTTACTGATAAAGACGGAAAAGTTACTGAATACAGTGCGGACCACATTATTATCGCTACTGGAGCTCGTTCTCGTGAGCTGCCAAACTTGCCACAAGATGGTGTAAAAGTAATTGGATACCGTCAGGCAATGACTTTACCAACACAGCCAAAATCTATGATTGTAGTAGGTTCTGGAGCAATTGGAGTTGAATTTGCACATTTCTACAACTCTATGGGAACTGATGTAACTATCGTAGAATTTATGCCAAACGTAGTTCCTGTTGAAGACGAAGATATCTCTAAACAATTTGAGCGTTCTTTGAAAAAAGCGGGTATCAAAATCATGACAAACTCTTCAGTAGAGCGTATTGACACTTCTGGAGCCGGAGTTAAAGCTTTCGTTAAAACTGCAAAAGGAGAAGAAGTTCTTGAAGCTGATATTTTATTGTCTGCTGTTGGAATCAAAACTAACATCGAAAACATCGGATTGGAAGAAGTAGGTATTGCTGTTGACAGAGACAAAATCTTGGTAAACGCTTACAACGCAACTAATATTCCTGGTTACTATGCAATTGGTGACGTAACTCCTGGACAAGCATTGGCTCACGTAGCTTCTGCTGAAGGTATTAACTGCGTTGAAAAAATTGCAGGTTTGCACGTTGAACCAATCGACTACGGAAACGTTCCTGGATGTACGTATGCTACACCTGAAATCGCGTCTGTAGGTTTGACCGAAAAACAAGCCAAAGAAAAAGGATACGAATTGAAAATTGGTAAATTCCCGTTCTCAGCTTCAGGAAAAGCAAAAGCTGCTGGAACTCCAGACGGTTTTGTAAAAGTAATTTTTGATGCTAAATACGGAGAATGGTTAGGATGCCACATGATTGGAGCCGGAGTTACCGATATGATTGCTGAAGCAGTTGTAGCTCGTAAACTGGAAACTACAGGACATGAAATCCTTAAAGCGATCCACCCTCACCCAACAATGAGTGAAGCAGTAATGGAAGCTGTTGCTGATGCTTATGGTGAAGTGATTCACTTGTAATAGTTTTAGAAACATATTCACAAAACCCCGATTTGAAATTATTCAAATCGGGGTTTTCTTTTATTTATTCTTGAAGATTTACTTTTATTCTATAAGTTTTCAATAAATTCAAAAACCTCTCTTCTTTAAAATACTTTTTATAAAGTTCATCTTCATTAACAATTCTATCAAAAGTTTCAGAATTCATTCCAAAAATAAAAGATAATTGAAGATTTTTATAAAATTCATTTTCATTACCCAATTCAGCATATATTTCAGCTAAAGTGCACGAAGCATAAAAATTCTTAGGACTTAACTCCAAACATTTATAAACATATTCAAAAGCCTTTTCATAGTTTTTCAATAATCTATATGTATTTCCAACACTATTATATCCGTTATCGTAATCAGGAAAATACTCAACTACTTTTAATTGATAATTTAAAGCTATTCCGTATTCTAACTTGTTACAATGAATATTACCCAAAAATGATAGTGTCTCGGAATTTCTTTCATCTCCTTTTAAAATATTTTCAAGTATAATTTTCGCCTCATCAGTCTGATTTAATTCATCAAGACAATAAGCAATATGATATTTATAGCCCCAATCTTTATCATCAATTTCAGATGCCTTTCTTGCATAGAAAAGTGCCTCTTCATAATTCTTCAAATCAATAAAAGCAAGACCAAGCAAATCAATTGCTTCATGAGAATTTGAATTCAACTCAATTGCTTTTTTAAGTTTATTAATTTTTACAGCATTATCTACTATATTTCTAGCTTCTTCAATTAATAATTCTGATTCTCTTAAATCATTAAACCTACACAATTCTTCATCTGTTAAATCATCCTTTGTTAACTCTTCAAATAAAGTCAAATAATCTTCTTCGATTGGTACAACTTGATTTGAAGTAGTTTTCTCTGAAATATTATTAATCTTAAATCTTTCTTCCTCTTCTAAATCCCTGTCTGAATGAATAACAAATACTTTATCTATTAATTTTTCACCTTTATTTATTTGAAGCAAAGCTTTTCGACTTATTCTGATTTCTTTATGCTTTTCATCAGGATTTGGATAATATGGAATTCTTGTTAAAACAAAATAAATTTTAGGCAATCTACCTAACAAATTGTTTTCATTATTCATCAAACTTTTAATTATTCTAGCAGTACCAGAAATATTTTCATCATTATTAGCTGCCAAAGTAACTACACTATCAGCTAACAAAGTCATAGCTATACCTGAAATATCAGTAATTCCTGTTCTTGAATCTATCAGAATAAAATCTGGATTTAAATCAATTTTTATTAATTCTTTAAGATGCAATAATAAGTTAACACCATTATTTTCTTCAGAATAAAATAAATCTTTCCAATTAATCGAAGATAAATTTTTCCAATACTCGTTACTATAAATATCCCCTGCAGGTATCAATTTTATAGAACCATTCAGAGTTCCTAAATAATTCACATCAGTCACATATTCATTGATAGATTTTGGGACATAGTCTTTATTCTGAAAATCAGAAATATACTCTACAATTCCTTTATTTATTTCTGATCGATTGATGTGCTTATTGAATTTAAGATGCAAACCTGGAGCTTCTAAATCAAAATCAATAATACATACTTTTTTCCCTAAATCAGCTAATCGCATTGCAATGTTTGACAGTGTTAGCGATCTTCCAACTCCGCCTTTATATGAATAAAAAGTTATTGTTTTCATTTCTTACCTACACATTGATACAGTTGTGCCTCTGCTTCTTATTCTATTTCGAATTTCTATGGTATTAACTCCTTGAGGCGCTAAAAAGTCTGATGTTGTAAAACGTCTTTTTTTATTAAAATTAAATGTTGCATCAAAATCTACATCAAGAACTGCCACAATTTCTTGTAAACGCTTTAAGCTAATATTGGAATAATTTTCAGATTCATACTTCTGAACTTGTTGTTCACTTGTTTTCAGTAATTCTGCAAATTGCTTTTGATTATAACCTTTAGCAATTCTACTTTCTATAATACCACAACTTAAATCTTCAAAACCTCTGGAAACATTTGTAATTTCTCCTTTTTTTAATCCTTCATACATTTCTATTTCTTCCTCAAAAACATCAATTTGACTTTGAATAGAATCAATTTGAAGTTTTAATAATAATGGATTCTTAGAACTACTAGATTCAGAAATCACTCTTATTGCATCTTGAAATTTTTTCAAATTGTTTTTTGTGACACCGTATTGTTTTTCGTTTTTTATCATAACTCAAATTTTTAGTCCAATTATACCTTTTGGATTACCATCCCTATCTTGCTGGAAAAATTCTATAAATGTTATATCTGGAGGAGCTGCAATAAAATCCATTACAAAAAACTCACATCCAAATTTATCCTTCTGAGCTTTCCTTTTAAAATTGAAATCAAAAAGTACAGGTTCAATAGCAAGTAGAATATCCAAATCTACTTTTCCTAATTCCCAACAAACATCAATGTCTCCAGGATTTTCTTTTGAAGTTGAAAAACTACCATCTAAATATATAGTTACACAACCAGCACTTTTTAAACTTATAATTGCCTGTTCAAGACCAAAAACTAATTCAATTCTTTTGTCAGAAAAGCACAGTTTTTCTTTAATTTCTTCCATAGTAGCCCAATGGATACCTGAAGGCAAAACTCCGTTAGATTGAAAATTTGGTATCAAACAATTAATTAGTTGTGTTTATATAAACACAAATATAATAATGTGTTTCAAATAAATAACTCAAAATTTTCGATTTAACACATATTTAATTCAAATAGATTATAAGGCATGGTCAAATAATCGAATGATTTCAATCGTTAATAATCCACAATTACGTTTTGTAAATCCTTAAATATGGAGTATATTTACTAGCATCTAAAAAAACAGAAAAAATGACACACAATAACATATTAGAAACCATTGGCAATACGCCGCACGTAAAAATCAATAAATTATACGGACCAGATGCCAATGTTTGGGTAAAACTTGAAAAAACAAACCCAGGAGCCAGCATCAAGGACAGAATTGCTCTTTCTATGGTAGAAGACGCTGAACAAAAAGGATTACTGCAAAAAGGAAGTACCATCATCGAGGCAACTTCAGGAAATACAGGTATCGGACTTGCGATGGTCGCTGCCGTAAAAGGATATAAACTAATTTTGGTAATGCCTGACTCGATGTCTGTAGAAAGACGCCGTTTGATGAGTATCTATGGAGCTGAATTTGTGCTTACTCCGCGTGAAAAAGGAATGAAAGGCTCTCTTGAAAAAGCTGAAGAAATAGCAAGTGGCATTCCAAATTCATGGATCCCTTATCAGTTTGATAACCCCGCAAATATTGAAATCCACAAAAACACCACAGCACAGGAAATCATAAAAGCTTTTCCTAATGGATTGGATTATCTGATTACTGGTGTTGGAACTGGCGGACATATTACTGGCTGTGCCGAAGCACTGAAATTGCATTTTCCAAACCTGAAAGTATTCGCTGTAGAACCAGAATTATCTCCAGTTATAAGCGGCGGAACACATTCACCTCACCCAATTCAAGGTATTGGAGCAGGATTTATTCCAACTAACCTGCATACTGAAGCTCTCGACGGAACTATACAAGTAAGCAAAGATGAAGCTTTTGAATTCGCACAAAGAGCAGCTAAAGAGGAAGGTATTCTTCTAGGAATTTCCTCAGGAGCATCATTGGCTGCTGTTGCTAAAAAACTTAAAGAAATCCCGGCAGGATCCAAAGTACTAACTTTTTGCTACGACACTGGAGAACGTTATTTAAGCATCGAAGGTTTATTTGAATAAAAAATTAATACTCAATACACAACCGATTTGTGAAAACAAGTCGGTTTTTTTTTAAAGATTATAAGCAAAGTCATTTTTAATTTCCTCCATGACAAAAGAACTCTGCACATTCGAAATCCCTTTGATTACTGATAGTTTATCAATCACAAACTTTTGGTATTCATTCATGTCATTAACAGCAACTTTCAGCAAAAAGTCATAATTTCCCGATACATGAAAGCATCCCGAAACTTCAGGAAGGACAAGTACATGCTGTTTAAAATCATCTATCAGTTCTCTCGAATGCACCGCCAGAGTCACCTGACAGTATACACTGATTGATTTCCCAATTTTATCAGCATCCAGCAAAGCCACATAATTCTTGATATACTGTTTCTGTTCCAGTTTTTTGATTCTTTCAAAAGTTGGAGAAACAGATAATCCAACTTTCTCAGCTATTTCTTTTGTATTTTGCTTGGCATCCTGCTGCAAAAGCATCAATATTTTTTTGTCTATCGCATCCATCACAGAATAATTATATGGTTTCAGAAAAAAGAAAGATTGAGTTCAATATTAAAAAACTGAATTACTATTCAAAATTAGAATTATATTTTGAATTACAGAACAAATACAGAATATTAAGTCTTTAAAACTACATTTACAGAAAAAAATATCATGGCAGCCATTTCAGAATCACTTTCCGAGCAGGACAATCAGCGTTTGTTCGAACTAACACAATATATCGAAAATGCCCGTGATAATTTCTTGGGCTATCCGGTTTCCAAAGATTTTGATTATTCAGAAATCAGTCATTTTTTAAAATATCCTATCAATAATCTTGGCGATCCCTTTGAAGACTGCACCTACAAAGTGCAGACCCACGAACTCGAAAGAGAAGTCGTTGGATTTTTTGCCAAATTATTCCGCGCCAACCCAAAAGATTATTGGGGCTACGTAACCAACGGCGGTTCCGAAAGCAACTTGTATGGATTGTATCTCGCCCGTGAATTGTATCCAAAAGCGATGGTTTACTATTCCGAATCTACGCATTACAGTGTCCGCAAAAACATTCATCTGCTCAACATTCCGAGCATCGTCATCCGCTCACAAGAAAACGGCGAAATTGATTATATCGATTTTGAAAATACCGTAAAAATGAACCGCCATAAGCCGGCCATCGTACTTACCACTTTTGGAACAACGATGAAAGAAGCCAAGGACGACGTTTCAAAAATCAGGAATATACTAAAAGGACTGGCCATACAAGACAGCTATATTCACTGTGATGCTGCTTTATCGGGCAGTTACGGCGCTTTTATGGAACCAAGATTATCTTTCGATTTTACCGATGGAGCCGACAGCATTTCCATCAGCGGACATAAATTTATTGGTTCCCCTATTCCAACAGGCGTAATTATCACAAAGCGTTCCAACCGAGACCGCATCTCAAAAGGAATTTCATACATCGGATCTCTGGATACAACCATTACAGGTTCAAGAAACGGCCATTGTCCTTTGTTTTTATGGTACACTTTAAAAAAAATGGGAGTTGAAGGTCTAAAAAAACGCTATCTGCACAGCCTCGAAACAGCCGAATATTGTGAGCAAAGATTAAAAAGCATTGGAATCGAAGCCTGGAGGAATCCAAATTCAATAACCGTTGTTTTTCCAAAAATAGCAGAAGAAGTTAAATCCAAATGGCAATTGGCTACAGAAGGCGATATCTCGCATGTTATCTGCATGCCTAATGTAACCAAAGAACAAATTGACCTTTTTATCACTGATATAGAAAACTGTATTGAAAATCCTGAGGAATTAGTAGAATTTGGTTTCTAAGCAGTAATTACGAATTAAAAATTACGAATTACGATGATAGTAAGTATTTTGCAAGAGTAATAACATTTAGAGCCTGTTTAAAAATTTATAGAGGTGTAAATATATTTTTATTCTGAAATAACTACGTATAACGCAATCTCACAAAAACGTGTTTGATGCCTTTTTTGTCTGATTCTCTTTCATCAATTTCAAGGATATCTGTCATTGATTTGAGCATTGGTGTCAGTTTTGAAAAACCATAATTTCTAGGATCAAATTCTGGTTTCTTTTTTACAATGAGATTGCCCACATCGCCTAGAAATGCCCAGCCGTCTTCGTCACCGATAGCATCAAGCGAATCTTCGATAAGTTCTATGGTTTTATTGTCAATTTTGACGGAGATTTCTTTTTCTGCAGCCTTTTTAGATTCTGCAGGAACTGTAGCAGTGGGTTTTGGTGCTTTGCTTTGGGCATTGGTAGTTTTTCTGGTCTTTTTGATAGCACCGTCCAGTACTTCAATAAAAACAAACCGGTCACAAGCCGCAATAAAGGCACTTGGTGTTTTCTTTTCTCCAATGCCAATTACTTTCATGCCCGATTCCCGCAAGCGAATGGCAAGGCGTGTAAAATCGCTGTCGCTTGATACAATGCAAAAACCATCCAATTTGCCCGAATACAATAAATCCATAGCGTCAATAATCAAAGCAGAATCGGAGGAATTCTTCCCAGTCGTATAGCTGTACTGCTGTATAGGCGTGATGGCGTGTTCTAGCAAAACTGATTTCCAGCCGTTGGCATTTGGTTTGGTCCAGTCGGCATAAATACGTTTAGTGGTTGGTGTTCCAAAATTAGCAATCTCTTCCATCATTCCTTTTACGTTGCTGTAAGGAACATTGTCGGCATCAATAAGTACGGCGAGTTTTAATTCTTTGGTGTTTTGAGGCATACCTTAATCTTAAGTTATTGGATAGTTTGATTATCGGATTTTTAAACTGTCTTTGAAACAGTTATTTCATCTCTGCTAACCTGATTCAAATATACATTTTTTATTAAAGAAAAGCTGTAAATTTTCACCTTAGACCCTGATGTAAATGGAAAGCCAGCAAGACTAGAAATACAGTCTTGAATAAAACAAAAAACCTGTAAATATTAATAAAATTTACAGGCTTTTGATTTTTGCTGCGGTTCAGACTATTTATTAAACCTCACTTCTGAAATAAATAAATTTCACTTAAACAATAACGGCGTGTACATAAATAAATCATGTCTCCAAACTGGCCAGCTATGCCCTCCGGAATATTCACTGTATTTGTATTTAATCCCCATCTCATCAAACCTGCTCATCATTATTTTACAATTTTCATAAGCAATATCTTCTTTGCCACCCATTGAAATCCAGAATTCTTTAAGATTTGAATTAATAGCAGCTGTATTATTTTTCATAAACTCATACTGAGGCCCTGACAATTCCTGACTATTTGCCCACCATCCTGAGCTGAATACACCAATACTGGAAAACATATCCGAATTTTTTACTCCGGCATAAAGCGTCTGTAAACCTCCCATCGATAAACCGGCTAAGGCTCTGTTTTTAGCATCTGCCGCAACTTTAAAATTGCTTTCTACAAATGGTATTGCTCCATTTTTTAATTCATTTTCAAAAGCTTTCAATGCATTTTCATTAAATCCTGCAATCCCTCCGGTATTTCCCATATTACCGTCAAGCATTGCAATTACCATTGGTCTGGCTTTATTTTCAGCTATTAAATTATCTAAAATTAAATTAGCTTTACCTTGTGCTGCCCAACCTCTCTGGTCTTCGCCTCCTCCATGCAACAGATACAATACCGGATACTTTTCGGTGGCTTTATCATAGCCTGGCGGTGTGTAAACATACATTTCGCGCCAGGAATTAGTGGCTTTTGAAAAATATTTTTTTATGCTGATTTCACCATGCGGCACATTATTTAAAGCATAAAAATCTCCTTCTTTGTTTGGAATTTCAATGCCGCTGGCCATACGGCCCATGCCATAAAAAGTTTCACTTGCCGGATCGGCAACAGCTACACCGTCAATAAGCAATGAGTAATAATTAAACCCTTTATTAACAACATCCGTAGTAACGTTCCAGATTCCCTCACTGTCTTTAACCATGTCATACTTTTTTCCTAAATCAATTTGAACCTTTACCGCTTCAGGTGCTTTCACTTTAAAAATAACTCGGTTATCAGGCAGTATCTGAGGATATTTGGCATTTCGGATATTCGTTTCTGCCGGAGTTCCCAAAATAGTGTATTTTGCAAAAGCTGAAGAATCTACCGGTTTAAACAAAAACTGTGAAAACATATATAATCCATTCTTCCACACCTTAAAATCATGAACACCCGGCTCAATATAATAAATATGAGGCACATCATTTTTAAACAAATAATCGTGAGTGCGCTTGCTATTATAAATAAGCCCGTCATTATCTCCGCAGGAAATCCAAAGCAGCTTTAATTTCTTTTTTGCATCTTCAGGATTAGGAACCAGCTCTTGCGGCATCTTAGTATTTGGAGCAGATGAAAATCCTCCTACCCAGGCAAATTTATCCAAATTTCCTAATCCAAAATTTAAAGACTGCCCTCCGCCCATAGATAAACCTGCAATTGCACGGTGTTCTCTGTCTTTGAGAGCTGGGTATTTTTTTTCGATAAAAGGAATAAGATCATTTAGTAAATCTTTCTCAAAAGTGGCAAAAGCCTGTACTTTATCCGGAGCCATTATATTACCAGCGGCGCTGTCCTCTTTCATTGCACGGCCGTTTGGCATAACAACAATCATCGGCTCAATCTTGCCTTCGGAATAAAGATTGTCTAATATCACTTGCGGACTGCCTCCGTTTAACCATTCTTTTTCGTCACCGCCTATACCGTGAAGTAAATACAAAACTGGGTATTTTTTACTTTTGCTAAAACCGGGAGGAGTATATACAGTCACTTTTCTGTTTGTTCCCACAGTTTTAGAGCTGTATTCTAAACTCTCCACTTTCCCGTTAGGAATTCCTGTTCGAACCTGATCAAAGCCTTTTGGCCCTTCTTTTTCAATTTTTTGTGCCAATAAACTGCTCGTCATGATGACTAAAGCAAGAATTGACAAAAGATTTTTTTTCATTTTAAATATGTTTTTAATTAATCGAATACTTATTACTTGAACAATAAGCCGGCATACTGATATAAAGATCTTCTCCAGGTTAACCACTCATGAGCTGTATCTTGAGACTCATAAAACACATATCGAATACCTTGTTTATCAAGCATTTTCCTGAAAGCTCCTATTGAACCGGGAAAAGGATTTGGTTCCTTTGTTCCAAGTCCAAGCCATAAAACTTTAAGCTGTTTATTTACTGCTTTTGCGTCATTGAATTTTCCGCCTAAAAATACTGCCGGATCAATTTCATCAGCACTTGGATAATTTGAAGTACCGCTAAATCCGCCATAATAAGCAAACTTATCCAAGTTATTCATTGCAATTCTCATGGTTTGATTGGCTCCCATCGAAAGTCCCGCAATAGCCCTATGCCCGCGATCTGAAATAGTTCGGAACTTTGAATCAATCATTGGAATAACCTCAGTCATCACCACTTCTTCAAAAACCGACACAGGCTGAGCAGGCATATTTGCTGTATTTCCTTCTTCTTTTTTATAAGCATATCCATTATCCATAACAACAATCATAGGAACCGCTTGATTGGAAGCAATTAAATTATCCAGAATCAAATTGGCTTTACCCTGAACTGACCAGCCCGTTTCATCCTCAAAACTTCCATGCTGCAGATAAAGAACCGGATAGCGGTTTTTTGTGTTCTCATTGTAACCCGCTGGAGTATACACAAAACAGCGTCTGAACGAATTGGTCAATTTTGAGAAATAAATATTTTCACTAACAAGACCATGGGGAACATCTTTCAGAGCATAAAAATCTTGATCCGAAGCTGGAATCTCAATTCCGCTGCCTGATCGTCCTGCACCATAAAAATATAATGTTCCCGGATCTGGAACAGAAGCTCCGTCAATATTCAACTGATAATAATGAAATCCTTCGTCCTGCGGAGCAGATTCTCCTGTCCAGACTCCGGCAGCATTTTTTATCATATCATATTTCACTCCTCCAAGATCCAGCTGCACTTTATTTGCATTAGGAGCAGCAATACTCGCACGTACACGCCCTTGAGAGTTAACCTGCGGAAATTCTTTTCCGGGCTGGTTTACTGATGAAGCCTTAAAATCCTGAGTTACGCCTTGTGCTTCCTGACTCCAGCTTGTATGGTAATGCAAAACAGAAATTAAAATGACTGCACTTAAAAATCTTTTCATATTTAGTTTTTTAAAGTTTTAATATTATTTTTTATGACTATTCTTAACTAATCCCAAACAGATCGAATCAGCCACAGATTAAAAAGATTTACACAGATTTTTTTTAAAAACAGTACTGAAATCTGTGAGAATATGTGTAATCAGCGGCAAAAAAATACATGGTATTATTTGCGGACAGTAATATTATTTTTTTTGCTGGCTTTGTGCCAATTCATTTGCAGCGTTTGCTAAAAAAACATACCAGGCACCGCCATCAATAATACACTCATTTTCACCCCAAAAGAAAGGCCAGTCATCTTTGTTTTCTAAAAAGTCGGGTTTAAGAAAAATAAGACCTGGAACTACTCCGCCCGCAATAGTTGTAAAGTCAGCCCGATTACCGCCATAGGCCACTTTTTTGGATTTGTTGCCTACCGCATTCACAAATGACAGATTAGAATACGGATGACATCCAAAAACATAATTCAATCCTTGATAAACATATTCTTTATCAATAATGTCCGGATAAAATTTATGGATATAATAATTAGTACTTGCCCAATTTATAACCTGAGAACTGCCTCCCCAGCCTCTTTTCACTATAGGAACAGCATACGGATTATCCGAAGTTTCTTTGTCAATAGCAATCTTATATTTAATTGCATAATCACGCACTTTTGCTTTGTAGCTGTCATCCATGTATGGCACAGCCAAGAGTGCCGAATTAATATTAAATTCCAAATTTTCATCCAATTGATTCCAGATTTTACTCAAGAAACCAGTTTTGTATTGATTCTCTTTTGTGCTAAGATATAACTGCATCATTGCAATCATATCACTTCCTTTTCCCCATTTGGACATTGGGCTGTCATCAGGCTTAGCATTTTTTGCAATTTCATTTGCTTCATTGAAAAGCTTTATAGCACTAGACAAACATTTAGCTGAAAGCTCATCATTATACCCTTTCAAAGCTCTGCTTGCTGCGGCTAATGCTGCGGCTGTCCTATAATCCAAAAATGAAGTTCTATTTATAAAAGCCCATCGGTCATCAAGTGTACCGCTCGAAACTCCATTGGACTCATATGGTTTAAGCGATGAATTATACGGCAGATTATCAGTTTCTGTAGACGCGTCCCCCAAGTGATGATACTGATGCAGATTTGGTACAATTATACCTCGTACAGGATGACCAATATTTTCAACTTGTGCAACTAGGTTCAAAACTCCATGCTCAATCTGCTGCAGCAAATCTGGTTTACCATCAGGACGGTGAATATCTACATATTGCGTTTTTTGATCTATATAAGTTTCGTCTCTCTTTACTTTGAATGCTTCCCAAGATTCAACAAAACTATTGATTACACTAACATGTGAAAAAGTCTGTATATCAAAATCACCAGCATCAAACCAGCCTCCCACTGCCATCCCCGGAATACGTTCCAAAGGTTTATACTTGGTTTCTGTAGCAGGCCCTTGTTTATATCCGTCAAAGTGTTCGTGATTTAACGGTGCCTGGAGACAATCATCTAAAAATGGCTTTCCATGCCAAATTCTATATGCCTCATTGACTTCCATGTGATCCATTTGAACAGGAAACCATACGTCCATAGTAGGATGCCATACTTTTGAATAAATATCATCCTCTATCTGGAAAGTGTTCGTTTTTTGATCTCCATATTGGATATAATAAAGACCTTTTTCTTTAACTGAACTAAAATCCAACTGCGCATAATTATATCTTAAATAATTCCCCCAAACCTTTACATCTGCCTTTAATTTTTCAACAAATTCTCCATTTTCATTAAGCTTAAAAATAGATGCCGCAGCCAGCGGTTTATCATTTTTGTCAAGTTCAATAACTGCAGCTTTCTTTTGGTTTGGCATATAACCTACTTGAGAAAATCCAATTACTGGTTTTCTTATCCAGTTTGGAATCGCATTTGGTTCTACATACCAGGTAAGCACTTTGCCTGTTTTATTTGCTGGAAAAATACTGCGGGCAACAAACCATCCATTCTGCCCAAGATTTCTCCCGTCAAAAAGCATCACATCCTGATCCTCGGACTGAATTTTTACAGTACGCTCTGGGTTTTCAGGTGCAAAGGTTAAACTCTTGCCAGAATCTAATGGGAGCGTCACTATATATTCATTTTTTCCACGATCGTCAAACGTATTATGCCCGCCAAACTGCGGAATCTTTTGAGCTGAAGACCGAATTTCAGTATTGCTGGCAGGATATCTTGGAAATGTTCCTGCCCTTCCATCAACTAGATAGTTGCTTTCGAAGTAAGAAGTGGGTATGAATTCCATGTTAAAGCCTGCCTTTCCTTCTAATTGTTTTGGTAATGGTTTTTCCAGAAAAACAGAAATTGTAAACCCCTTGTCTTTTGCAGTTACTACTACTTTCGAATCAAAATTAAATTCTTCATATCGCAGTGCTACTTCAATAGTGCTGTTTGACTTGTCAACTTTTCGGCTGATCATTTTGGGAATTAAATCCCATTGTTCCGGTGTATTATGAAGCCTAACGGCACCGCCGGTCACAGTCCTGACACCATGATGTATAAATTCTATCCCAGCCGTTTTCTCATCAAAAAACATCCCATTGTATTCATTATTAAAAACCAGAACATTTAAGCCCTGAGTTTCAAAATATTCCTTTTCATTCAGCACTAATTTTTGGGCAATTGCAATGTTGGAAATACTGCATAAACAAAGAAGCATTATCGCTTTCTTAAGTTTGTCCATGATTTATCTTTTATAAGTTATACAACCCGTTAACTACTCTTTAAATAATAACGGAGCCAGTTCTTTCAAACTACGGCGCCAGGTTTGAAATTCATGTGCGGTACCCTCAGAAACATATGAAACAGCATTAAACCCAGCATTCTTAAGAGCTGTTGCTGATTTTTTTACACCATCGGGATTTTCTTTACTTCCACAGCTCAAAAAGATCAATTTTACTTTAGATTTATCTTTAATATCTTCCGGGTTGTAAAGCCCTCCGCTAAGAAGTGCATAATGAGAAAAAACGTCTGTTTTGTTCAGTGTAATCATGCGTGTCTCCATCCCTCCCATCGAGAGACCTGCCATGGCACGGTGAGACTGCTTAGCAACTGTACGGAAATTTGCATCGACATAAGGGATTAATTCGTCAACCATCACAGTCTGGAAAGGAGTAATATCGAAGTTTTTTAATCCGCCAAACTTAATTTCGTTTGTCATTCCATAAGTCATCACAATAATAAATGGCTTAATTTTTCCTTCAGCAATAAGATTGTCCATAATCAAATTGGCATGACCCTGATTGCTCCATGCCGTTTCATCTTCGCCCCAGCCATGCTGTAAGTATAATACAGGATAGCGTTTGGACTGCTCTTTTTCATATCCTGGAGGTGTATAAACAAAGGCACGGCGGGATGTATTAGTGCTTTTCGATGGAAAAAGTATTTGCTGTACATTTCCGTGAGCTGCTGCTTTTAACGCATAAAAATCCTGATCATGAGCAGGAATTTCAATACCGCTTTCCCAACGTACTGAGCCATAAAAATTTAGTGCCCCCGGATCGTTAAATGTTCCTCCATCCACATTAACGTGATAATAATGAAAACCTTCATCCATAGGACCTGCTGTAGTACCTGTCCAAACACCATCTGCTCCTTTAGAAAGTTTTGTTCCTCCTTTTTTACCTCCTAATCCAAGGCTTACTATTATACTGTCTGCTGCTGGTGCCTCAATACGAAAACGGGCATAACCTTGAGAATTTACCTGAGGAAACTCTTTCCCTGGCTGATTTAATACTGAAGGCTTAAAATCTTCAATAATTTTTGACGAAGCTGTCTGTGCGGTCATTAACGAACTAATTAAAGTCAATGACAGCAACAAAACAATAGAATACTGTTTCATAATTTTGTTGGTTTTTTGATTAATAAAATAATATTGGCAATATGTTTAAAACTTATTCTGATACTCCTGTTCCGTTCAAACAGGAATTATGGCAAGCATATTTCATCCACTTTATATGCTCAATTAATTTTTAACCTGAACCCAATTAGTATTTTTTGGAGCAGAAACATTGGGTATTTTAAGCAAGATTGGTCCCGCTCTTCGCTGCAATCTTGTGGGCTGAACCCCAGCCCACAAGGATTTCCACTGCGATCGGGGCTAAAGAGAAACACTTGTGCTCTTTTGCCATTATTTATAAAAACAATTTAAGGTTTAACTAATTCTATTAATTTATCTTATATAAAAACAACAAGCTTTACTGATAATTCATTAGCTAAATAATAACTCCGATAAATTGTAAACTATGGGAATTCTAATTTTTAATTACTCAATCTAATCGCAGATAATACTTAATCTATTTAGTCTGAGGAGTAATTATCTGATAATTACCGCTCAAATGCATCAGACTAAAAAGATACATTAGACCATCATAATAAGGGTCAAAATAGCCATCCTCATACGGTTCAAGCTTAGCGTTCCAGACTGCATGCACAAAATCTAAACTTCCCTTTTCATCATTTATCATTGCTGTTGCAGCAGCTGTGGCAACTAACCCAATCGAGTGCCTCAATTTTTTCACAGTACCCGCCTGCAGAATAAATTCTGGAGCTGAACCGTCAAGATTAAACTGATCCTGATACGTATCCATCCCTTTAGACCTTAAAAACTTTTGAAACTTCACAGCATATTCTTTCTGCCATTTTTTGTCTTTACCAAACCAAGCATAATCCATTGCAATATTCATTGGAACACGCCAGGAATCATAACGAAATCCTGCTGGCATCCATGGAGTTACATGGGGCTTACCATCAAATTCTGTATAATCAGAATTCAGACCCGTTACCGGATGTGTCGCTTTCTTAAAAAACACTCTAGAGGTATCTGCGCAATCTCTATAAAATTGCTCATGTCCATCTTTTGCATATTCAGCCCATATTTCATAAAAAGCGGGTAAATGATAAGACGGATCTGTCCATTTATAATTTCTTCCTTCAGGTACAAAACTTATTTGCTTATGCTCAGTATTAATCAGATTATAAATATTGCCTGTTCCGTCTTTTTTCCACATAGCATCCAGTATTCGTCTGGCTTCCTTGTAATAATTAATGCCGGTATTATTACCCCATCTGTTTGAAGCAAACAAAAGACTGGTTATGTAATACAGTTCCCCATCAGATGCAGATCCAGGAGAATTCTGCTTCATAGTAACAGGGTTAAGACTCCATGCAAAATAACCCTCACGAGGACCGCTTTGATGCTGCAGATAGGCTTTAGAAAATCGCCATATTTTATCAAAAATATCTTTTTTATTCAGCTGCACTGCCACCATCATTCCGTATGACATTCCTTCAGTTCTTGCATCCTTATTTTTCACATCCGATACGTAGGCCATTGTATCTCCAACAGTAAAATAAACACGATTGGGACCTTCAAAAACATCGTAATAAGCCTTAGAAAGTTTCTCTCTAATAGCTGCTTTTTTATACCCTGCTTCTAAAAAAATATTTCTGTATTTTATATTTTCAAATGCTCCTTTTGATTTCTTTTTTTCTTGGGCAAAAAGCATATTAGAAGAAACAATAACAGACAGTAGAAATAATCCTGTTTTATGTATGTTTTTGAATAAATTTGCTTTTATCATTTGGTAAATATCTGGCTGATTAGCTGTAAAAATCATTACTGAAATTCTATATTATTTTGACGCTTTATTTTCTGTTAGCGAAAGCATCTTCTCAGCATATCTTTTTCCTAATTCTCTATAGCCGGCAGCATCAAAATGCAAATTATCTTTAGCAACTGTACATCCTTTAGACGAAATCACATAGGAATTAGGAATTGTTTTTGGAAGAGTGGCAATAATTGTATTCATGCTCGCACAAATCCCGCCTTGATCTGCATTAACAGTTTCTCCAGCAAGCAGCGGAACATTTTTAGGATTCAGCTTAAGATCTTTCATCAAGTTGTCATACACAATTTTGACCTTTTTTGTCCAAAGCGTATCGCCAGTATTTGATTCGCCCTGATGCATTAAAATTCCTTTAATCACACCGTCTTTCTGAGCGATTTTTGCCATTTCGACCAATCTTGCATAAGGATTTCCATCATACTCTTTGACCATTCCTTTCAGCCAATCAGGAGCGGTTGTCACGTATGATTCATATTTATCTTTGTCAAAAAGCTCTATTTTACAGCCCCCAACTGCGACATTGATAATTCCCACCTTTACATTTTTAGGAAGATTTGCGACCATTGTCCTTCCAAAATAATCGGTTAGCGTCAAACCAGTTTTACAACGGCATAATGGAGGAACAGCTGTGTACCATTTTCCTTTTTCACGTTTAAGTTCTGGACAATTTACCGTTTCCAAAACCTGAAAACGCCCATCAACCTCAACGGTATCCTGAGGTTCAATTTTAGCATTCCCTTCCATATTAGACTGGCCAAAACTCAGATAGATATGGAAATTAGGATTTTGTGAAAACATAGTGTTTGCTGAAAATAATAAGATAACAAACATCATTAGGCTGATATTATTCTTCATAGTTTAATGGTCATTTAAGCAGTTGCATTTATAATTTAGTATAATTTGAAATAGAATTTATTTTGCCCAAGCTTCGCCTTCTGGTGTACGCCTCCACGAAAAATAGGAATCTAAAACCTCTAGTGATTTTAAACTTGGAACTGGACCAGTGTAGGCACTATTATTGAAATACATTAACTTGGGATCCGAATTGTTAAAAGCCGGCCAGTTAGGAATATCTTTGCCGTTAGGGTCACCATATTTTGCAAAGTTTGTCCAATAAGTTCCCATTAGATCTGAAACTGCTAAATCTGACTTGCTCGTTTGTGGGTTTGATTTATCTAAATTCTCAAAAACATACGCTACCTCCTGACCATGGTAAGAACCAAAACCATAGTATTGTGAATCTTTAGGATGATCTGGATGCTGATCAAAATAGTAAAAAAACACTTTTGACTTTCCCGTTTTTGCCTGAAGTCTCGCCCAAGACCATGTCTGCCAGCCAAAAGCAGCATCGCGGGATAAATCACGAGCCGTTTTAGGAACTGAAGAATCGCCCACAGGATAAGCTCTTAAAAGATTTTCTGCGAATTTACCATAGCGCGTTTCTACACTCCTGATAAATTCCTTTGGGTCTTTGGTTCGTGTAAAACTTGCCCCTTCATCTGAATTGTAACCAATAAGAACGGGAATATCATTATATCTGCCCGCTTCATATAATCTGTATTGATCGTCTGGAATTACCCACCCGTCAGTAATGGGCCAACCTCGCCCTGCAGGGAGTTTATCAGCCTCAATCGACCGTAATTTTTCAATTGAAGCCACTCCGGCATTTTTCATATAATCCACTCCTTCCTTTTCAGCTGTCTTAAGTGTTTTCATGTTTTCACCTGGATACGTTGTAAGTCTTGAAGGACCGAATGAACCGCCGCTTTGTGATATAGCACCATTAAAAAGCCCTTTTGCTAAAGGCGAAGCACATAACATACTTACTGCAATACCTCCTGCTGATTCTCCAAAAATGGTTACTTTATTTGGATCGCCTCCAAAAGCAGCAATGTTCTCTTTTACCCACTGCAGACCTGCAATCATATCCAGTAAACCGTAATTTCCTGAAACATTTTTTGGATTTTCAGCGCTCAGTTCCGGGTGTGCCATAAAACCTAACTGTCCCACACGGTAGGCAATACTTACCAATACAACACCTTTTTTGGCCAAATTTTTACCATTGTAGGAGGCTTCAGAAGTTGCTCCTGCTCCAAATCCGCCTCCATAAATCCAAACCAGTACCGGAACTTTTTCTTTTGCAGATTTAGCTGGTGTCCATACATTCAGGTAAAGACAATCCTCGCTCTTTCCAGAAGGTGGATTTCCTCCCTGGATTGGACCCGGCGCAAATTTATTTACCTGCAGCACACCATCCCACTTTTTTACTGGCTGAGGAGCACGCCATCTAAGATCTCCAACCGGCGGTTTTGCAAATGGAATTCCTTTGAAAACCAGTAATCCATCTTCAGCAGTTCCAAGCAACTGACCTTGCTTCACTTGAACTTGTGTTGTTAGCGATTGGGCAATTGTACTCGAAAAAGTCAAAGAGGTTAATACTACAGCTATAAATATATTTTTCATAAGTAATTTTCTTTTGATTTTATACTATTTTCCATTTAAAACTATTCTAGAATTCAAGTCTTTCATTGATGTTTTTTACAAAAGCTAACTCATAACTTTATTTAAACAAACCTAAATCTATGGCTTCGCCCATTCTTTTGTAACCCAATTCATTTGGATGCAAAAAATCCTTATCATGCATATTGGGTAAAATAGTTTTTGAGCCAGGCTCTGAAGCCATTGCTGCATCAAAATCAATTACAGCATCAAAACCATTATTTCCTCGAATCCATGCATTTACAATATCTCTGGCTTCTTGTCGATAAGGCGCATCATAAAATGATTTTTCAAACGGTAGAATAGTACAGCCATACACTTTGATTCCCTTAGCGTGTGCTTTGTCGATCATCACTTTATAGGCAGCAATCAATTCCTGTGCTCTTACTGGAGATTCTTCAGCAGTTTTAATCCCTCCAATATCATTTATACCTTCAAGAATTACTAACCATTTTGTTCCAGCCTGAGAAAGTACATCTCTGTCAAATCGATTCAATGCTGTTGGACCTAATCCGCCTCTGACAACACAGTTTCCTCCAATTCCTAAGTTCAAAACTCCAATATGTTCTGTTCCTTTATTTTCTAATAAACGTCCAGAAAAAATATCAGTCCATCTGTTCTGTTTATTAGTTCCTGAACCTCGTCCATCAGTAATAGAATTCCCTAAGCAGACAATATTTGCCGATTTTTTAGGTGCAATAACATCCACTCCCATAATTGAATACCAATGGTCTGTCTTCACCGCACCCGAAAAAGCAGCATTGTTCAGATTATCTGCCTCCAAAATATAAGAGGTTGTTCGGGAACCTGGATGCCCGGATGTTTTTTGCGAAGCAGTCCCATAATGAATAGTTATCGCTAAAAGCTGGCCTGGCTGCAGCACAAAATCAAAAGCATCTGAAAACACTTCTTCCTGAGGGTTCATTGTTACTCCCGGATTTCCTTTGAAGCTGAGTGTCTTTTGCGTAGCTGCATCAATAGCCGGAGCATCAGCAACATTTGCAATACTTACCGATTTTAAAACAGTTGGCTGATCACTATATATATTTGAAAAGTGTAACCTCAGCTTTTTCCCTCCAATTGAAACCCTGATAATCTGCCTCAATGTATTTTCAGCCAAACCTGGAGCAGGCGGCATATTATTGGGTTCAACAAGCATTTGTGCCGTAGCCCAAGTTCCTACCCAATTTTGAGTATTGGATTTTTCAATTCCATTTACGGCTGTTTGACTGGATTTACATCCCTCCAAAATAATGAGGAGACTAAAAAACAAAACCCATTTGATATGTTGCTTTTTCATATTGAATCTAAAAATTATTTTGCATTATACTGATTTGAAACTGGTCCAAAATAACTGGGATACCTATTATTTGGGTTGATAACAATGTTGTCAATCACTACTTCTGGATCAATCATAAAGATTTTCAAGGTATGAATACCCGGTTCGCTTACTTCTAATGCTGTATCAAGCCACCTCATATTGTCAAAAATATCGCTTCGCCGTTCCTTACCACTGCCGTTCAAATAACAATCTCTGTTTAAAGGAGGAAGTGGTTTTAACACTTTTGAGTTCGCTAAATTACTTGGGGTATATTCTTTGAACTCATCAACCATACCTTTTCGAGCATCAATAATTTGGGGTGTTTGATTATCTAAAGCAACTGCAATTCTCAATCCACGAGTTGGATTAACATCCTGCACAGGAAGAATACCTAAAAAAACTTTTGCTTTTCCTTTTTCAGAAAGTAAGACTTTATATTCTAATCGAGGAGCTGTTTCTACAGTTGCACTTGGTGCATTTGTTGGATAAATTCCCATACTCGCTTCTGATCTTCCTAAATCTGATAAAGCAATCCATTTTGCATTCTTTCCTGGTATATTAGCATTGTATTTATTTGAAGGAATAGAAAATTCTCCCGTTAAACTCCCAAAATAAGGTTCGTTAATTTTTGGCTGATCTGCTTTTACAGCGTCAAGCTGAACAGATACTATATTATTTCCTTGACTAACTTCAATCACACCATCAAAAGTTCCATCGGCTAAAATATTCCAGTCTATATCTACCTGAATACGTGTTTCTTTTTCAACAACCCCTTTAGACTGACTTAATTTAATCCAAGGTTTATTTGCTTTAGCAACAAATTCAAATTTTCCAAGACCACGGTTAAATACGTCAATATAATAACTGGATTTAGCCAATCCGTCAAATACAGGCAATACTGCTTTATCAGTAGCATTCGGCCATGATAATTCAGATCCTTCTATAGCGACACCCATCGTTGGCTCAGCTAATGGAGTTATTTCTTTCATCTCAGGAAGTTGATTAGCTTTAGGCATAGACCACATTGTATACCCCATGTGAACGTCACTCATCATATTCTTCCACTTCCCTTTGGACATTGTATCATTGTAGTAATCACTCATTTTTTTATCTTCTTCAAAAAGATCCTGAGCACGTTTGTAAAAATCATTTGCACTTACTCTGCCTTGTTTTGCAAAAAGCCTGTTTTTATCGGCTGCCAGAAAGATTTCAGCAACGCCGGCCGAAGCTTTCGCTGGATACAATACTAATTGATAATAAGCATCTTGAGCATCTGAAGGAATTTCTGATTTTAATTTTTCTGCTTTATCAGTTACTTCCCTCCATAGTTTTAATACTCTATCCGATTCATGGTTATTGACAACGCTAAAAATATTAGCAACCTGTACTTCAGGTTTACGCCAAAGATTATATTTGGTATACTTTGAAACTATATCTGCAATCTCTTCAGCATGTTCGTTTCCAAAAATTCTCTTAGCCCAATCAACTGTATAATTCCAAGTTTTATCCGCTGGGATTCCATCTGGATTCCAGGCAAAACGCATAATAAAATCAATAGGAAGTTCTTTAGGCTTTAAGTCACCAACATTAACTATCCATAATTTATCAAGACCTGATTGATAAGCCAAATTAAATTGTTCTTGCAGTTTAGGAATTGTAGTAGTGTTAAGCCAACGATCATTCCAAGGACCTCCGTTCATATCAATATGATAGTACAATCCACCCCCTCCTATTCTATTCTTTTCCTTTTCTGGATAAGTACGTCGTATTTGTCCCCAGTTATTGTCACAGAATAAAAGAATAACATCATCTGGAACTGTCATGCCTGCATCGTAATAACGCTGCACTTCTGTAAATATAGCCCAAACTTGAGGGTGATTTTCAGGAGGATCATTATATACTTTTTGAATAATTCCTCTTTGCTTTTTTATAACATTCTGCAAAGTGTTAATGTTCTTTAAATCGTCACCTTCTCCCATTGCCACATCACCTTCGCCACGCATTCCAATGGTGATTAAGTTATCAAAATTTTTATTGCGTTCTAATCCATCGTAAAAAAATTGACTAATATTCTTTTCATTGGTTTCAAAGTTCCATTCCCCAATTTCTTTTTTTCTATCTGTATATTCTTTTTGCGAACGCATCATCGGTTCATGATGTGAAGTTCCCATCACAATGCCATATTCATCAGCAACTACGGGATTCAGCGGATCGTCTTCATTAAATGATTTTCCCCACATTGCTGGCCATAAATAATTGGCTTTCAAACGCAAAAGTAATTCAAACATAGTGGCATACATTTTGGAATTTATTCCTCCGTAATTTCCTCTTGCCCATTGTGCAAATGAAGGTTCCTCATCGTTGATAAATATGCCGCGGTATTTTACTTTTGGCGAATTTTGAATGTATGTTCCATGCTTAATGTAAAGTTCTTTTACTTTTTTAATTGGAACATCAGCCCAAAAATACCATGGAGAGACGCCAATTTTTTCCGAGATATCATAAATTCCATAAATAGTCCCCCGTTTATCACTGCCTGCTACTACTAACTGACCGTCTACTGTCTGAATTAAAAATGATTCCCACTGTCCTTTTATACCAGAAACATCAATTTTTTTAGCAGCTATTAATTTATCAATAATCTGGCTTTTACCGATAGTTCCTACCACAATAGAATTCTTTTCAGATTGTATGCTTTCAAAAACCTGAGAAGATTCCCCTGTTACTTTTCGGACATCATCTCCTAAATCTTTCGCAGCGCGGACAACTCCTTTCCAATCACTTGGATCAACATAAATAGAAGCTGATTTACCATTAGCCGCAATTGTAAAAGCATGTGTTTCCATTTGATGCAAAACATATTGTGGAGGTGTTTGCTGGACACTTTTTTTAATTGACTGACCAAATGTATTTGCCATTAAAAACAATACTGCTGATAACGTATAAAATTTCATTTTGAATTGAATCATAATTGATTATAAATAGATTTGAGACAGCCTATAAGCGAGACTTTAAATTAAAAATTACAGTATCAAAGACCCCAAAATCAAAATCCCTTCGGGGTCTGTAACTTAAAAACTGCATCTTCTCTTTACTGAGGCTGAGCATCATTAGCAGCAGTTGCATATAATCCTACCAATGCGCCTGTAAAACCTCCTGCAGCATTAGTTGACAGAATATCTCCTGAAACTGCTCCCCCTAAGTTTTTAAAATCAATACCATCAGTTGAATAGCTAAATTCATAACTGTCTCCTGTTGCTTTTACCTGCAGACGGATTGGTTTTTTGATGTCAATTTTTGTACTTGCAATAATTTTAGACTCCCCTTTTTCTGTTCTTTCTAACAATATATAAGTATCATTTCCTTTTTTGGTGATACCAAAAACATAATTAAACTTCTCATTTTGCAGACATGTAATACCTGCCAAATCTTTTTCGGAAGCTGGTTTGTAATCAATTGTTGTGGCAAAAGTGAAACTATTGTGCTGCTGTCTGTAAAAAAGCGTCGAAGTAGGTTTCACTTCTTTAATGTTTACTTCAAATGGATTAATCTGCAGTCCTTTTTTAGTTACTGAAATAAAATTTTCGCGCGGCCCTCTTAATCCTATCCATCTGTAATCTAATTTATTGGAAGTAAAATTTTCTTCGAAAGTAAAATTTCCATTAGGAAAAAATCCATCCTTTCCGGTTTTATTTTCAGCTCCGTTTGGCGTTTTTAATTTTGGTTCCATTGGAACTAATCCGTTTTCAAAAACAGGAAACGTTCCAGACCAGTCTACAGGAAGCATAAACGTTTCACGTCCTGCATTTACTCTGTCTTTTTCATTAGGGCGTATTCCTAAAAACACTCCGTAATATTTATTATCCGGTCCTAATACTAAATCAGCATGTCCTGCCCAATCCACTTTATTGGCTCTGTCTTTTGGAAAATATCTTTGTGTTAGGATGGGATTGTTTGATGATGGTTTAAAAGGACCTTTTGGACTGTCACTGATGAAAATCACCTCACTATGATTCCCTCCTGTACCACCTTCGGCACACATTAAATAATAACGTCCGTCTTTTTTATACAAATGCGGCGCTTCAATCCAAATAGGTTTTTTAGAAAGATCTACTCCTCCGTCAACAATAATTTTATCAGTACCTGGAATTACTTTGTCAGCTGCAGTATCATATTCCCATACTTTAATTACGCGGTGACCAATATAAAGTTCTTTGCCTTTATCCGGAGCATCATTGTGAACGATATAACCTTTTCCATTATCATCAAAAAAAATACATGGATCAATTCCTCCAAAATCTAGTTTAATTGGGCTTCCCCAGCCTTTCATCGGGTCTTTGGTTTTTACTATTATATTTCCCATATTCCCTGTAAAAGCCGTAACAATCATATAAAAAGTATCATTATGCGGATTGTAAGTTATCCCCGGAGCGTAGACTCCTGCACTGATACCCGTATCGTGCGGATTAAATTCGTTTACATTATTCAAAACCCCGCCCAAATCAGTCCAGTTTACTAAATCTTTAGAATGAAAAATAGGTACGCCGGGAAACATTGCAAATGATGAACAAACCATATAATAATCATCCCCTTTTCTGGTAATTGCCGGATCCGGATAACACCCCTGCAGCACCGGGGTATAAAACTCCCCTGCTTTTAATGGATTTTTTTTATATAACTGATCGTCACCCTGATAAACCACTTTGGAAAACACTGGTGGATTTTTTGCTGTTTTACCTTTGAGCTTGTCTTTATCACCAATATTTGTGAAGGAAAACAAGCCCATCATTAATGATGAAAATAAAACGATTTGTATCTTTTTCATTTCTAACTATTTATTTATTATTTATTAATTTTATTCTTTTCTAACTTTAGTTTGTACTGCTATTCAAATTTGATCCAATCAATTTCAATTTGATTATCACCTTTCGACAAAACAATCAAATTTTGAATACCGGATTCCATTGTCAATACTGGCGATTTTATTTCTGCCCAATTACTGCCTTTGGAAACAGTTACTTCAGCGATAATCGTTTGTTTTTTTTCTTTCGAAGCTATCTGCAGAACCCCGCCTTTTTCTGAAGAAACTTTTACAGTCACCGATTTTAATTTTTTCTGACCAAAATCAACATTATTGTACTGTATCCATCCTCCTGACTGATTGAAGGAAGTTTTCCATCCTTTAAAGGAATTTTGACTCTCTAAAAATGAAATTGAAACTCCTTTATCGCTTATTTCAAAATATCGGTCAATTTGAATTTGATCCGTTGCTTTGGTGATTCCAACGCCTCTTAAAGTCGGAATCACTTTCTGAATAGTTCCGTCTGGATTGAAATTCAAATAATCAGCTCTGATTGATCTGGCTTTATCAAATTGAGGCGATAAATCGTTGTGGTGATAAAACAAATACCATTGCTTTTTAAATTCTATAATCGAATGATGATTAGTCCAGCATCCGGCAGGCGATTCATCCATAATAACGCCTGCAACTTTGAATGGACCTAACGGATTATAAGCAGTTGCATATTCTAAACGCTCAATTTTGTTTTCGACATGAGGATAAGTCAGGTAATAGATTCCGTTTCTCTCAAATACATACGGTCCTTCTTTTAATCCTATCGCAGGCAAATTTTCTAGTGTTTTCACCTCCGAATCTAATTCGGTCATGTTTTCCTTTAATTTGGCTCCATAAATATTTCCTCCAGACCAGTATAAATAAGCCTGTCCGTCTTTGTCAATAAAAACATTAGGATCAATCCCACTGATTCCTTTTATCGGATTTGGTTCCGGCACATAAGGTCCTTCAGGCTTACTGGCAATGGCCACGCCTACGGTAAATCCTTTTTTATAATTAATGGTATCTTTTGGTATACTCGGAAAATAGAAATAATACTTACCCTTTCTTTCAATACAATCTGGTGCCCACATGCTATAACTATTGGGTTTAACCCAGGAAACTGAATTTTGCTGTACTATCATTCCGTGATCTGTCCAATGGGTTAAGTCAGCCGAAGAAAACACATGATAATCTTCCATACAAAACCAGTCTTTGCGTCCTTTCCCTTCAGCCGCAAGAATATCATGAGACGGAAATATATAAACTTTATCTCCAAACACTCTCGCAGAAGGATCGGCCGTAAACTGATCTCGGATAAGCGGATTTTGAGCAAAAGAAACTGTGTTAATTATAAATACTAACACCATTTCAATTTTAAAAATACAGGTTAAATTCTTCATTTTATTTTACATTAATTGACTAAATATCCCTCCATTACATTTTTTAAGGAAACTGATACTTTAAATTGCTTCTTAAATACATAATTATCTGAATCCTTTTTTATTATTTAGAAAACATCCAATAATCAAAAAACATGATTTTGCTGGAAGCTTTTCCTTTAAACACAAAATAAACATCATGTATTCCTGTGACTTTCTGAATGTCTGTAGTCACTAATGCCCATCTATCGTTTCCTCCTGTCATTGGAACTTTTATAGTTCCAATTAATTCACCATCCACACCGTCTAACCTTACTTCCATAGATACATCACTGTTGTGAGTTGTACCCAGCCTTGCGGTAAATTTTGAAGCCCCATCTTTTCGGAAATCGACATCTTTAACTTTTGTAAAAGCATCATTTTTCATGGCAGTTATAAAAACACCAACCTCATTATTCTGCATCGCTTTTACATCTTTTGACCAAGCCATAGTTTCTGCTTCTGACTTAACGTAAGGATTGACAGTGGCCAAGCTTTTTTTAATTCCTTCGGTCATATTCATCTGTTTAATGGTGCCATCCGGATTGAAAACAGCTTCTTCTACACATACTGATCGGGTAAAACCTCCACCTCCAGGTAATGCGCCATTATGATAGAAAAAATAAGACTTGCCTTTAAAATCAATAACACCGGGATGGTTTGTAAAGCTTCCGCTCTGAGTAGGCATTACAACCCCCTGATATTTCCAAGGACCAATCGGACTTTTGCTGGTCGAATAACTTATATGTTCTGAAATTGGACCTCCCGCAAAAAACAAATAATACAATTTGTTTCTTTTATAAAGCTAGGGTCCTTCTTCATAAGTTGTAGGCCTGCGGGAATCTTCTTTTCCTATGCGTTTTCCAAATGCTTCAATAGTGTTTGGGAATGTTTTTATTTCGTCATTATAAGAGATCATGTCTTCGTTCAATTTCACATAATGGCATACAGGATTTCCCCATAATAGATAAGCCTGTCCATCATCATCAACAAAAACCGTTGGATCAATATCGGCATTGCTGTTTTGAATTAGTGGTTTTCCTAAAGGATCTGTGAAAGGTCCATAAGGGCTATTTGACACTGCGACTCCAATACCATTTTTCCCCTGACGATCGGTTATTGGCGCATATATATAAAACTTGCCTTCTCTTTCTATACACTGAATTGCCCAAGCATTCATCTTTGCCCAGCTAAAATCTTTGTATGACAGCACCGCGCCATGATCTGTCCAGTTTACCATGTCTTCGGTAGTGTATAACTTCCAGTCATTCATCGTAAACCAAGTCGATTCATCTTCGTCATGGGAAGTATACAAATACACTTTGCCATTATACACCATCGGTGCGGGATCGGCGGTATAGCTTGTCTGTACAATAGGATTTTGAGAAAATCCAATCATAGGAATTATATATACCAAAAGCTTAATTTTTTTTAAGTACATTTTTTATTTATTAACTTTTTTAGATTGTTTTTAAATTAAATGGGATTATTCAAATAGCCACCAATCTAAATTAAACATAGATTTCTCATTCCCTTTGAACACAAAAAACAGATTATGCAAGCCTTTTACCTTTTTAACTTTAGCATTAAATTCTTTCCAAGTATTTAAATCCCCGGTACTTTTTATAACACAAACACCCAGAAGTTCGCCTTCTTTAGTATCTAAATGGATTTCTATTTTTCCTCCCAAAATGGAAGAGGCACTAACTTGGAAACTTTTTGGTTCTTTATCAAAATTAACAGACTGAATATCAATATAATCGTCGTTGTCTATTTTAGTCACAAATACACCTTTTTCATTAATTGCATCCGACTTCACTCCTTCACTCCATGCCATGGTTTCAGCTTCAACACGTTTAAAAGGATTAATTGTTCCAACTGGTTTTGGTCCATCAACAGACCAGTATGATAAGGCTTGTATTGTTCCGTCGGGATTATAAATGATTTCGTCCATATCCACAGAACGTCTTTCATAAAACGTAGCAGTTTCTCTTTTTATTAAATCATAACTATGACCAAAAACATAAGATTTACCTTTATAATCAATTATCCCAGGGTGATTACCTCTTGTTTTCTCACTGGCTTGAACGACCATTCCTTTATATTCCCAAGGTCCTGCTGGGGAATTACTCATCGCGTATCCAATCCCTTCCGGACAGCAAGTTGAGGCGTAAGACATATAATAATGTCCTTTGCGTTTATAAACCCAAGGCCCTTCCTGATAGTTCCTTGGTTTAGTAGGTTCTTTGACAACTTCTCCAGAGGTCGAAATCATGTCTTCATTTAATTTCACATAATATACATCCGGATTTCCCCAATATAGATAAGCTTGTCCGTCATCATCAATAAGTGGTGTTGGGTCAATATCATTCCAAATATGATTGTCCTCAATCAATCGTTTTCCCAGTGGATCTTTAAACGGTCCATAAGGACTATCGGATACTAATACACCTATTCCCTGCCCGTGCATGGGAGCGTAAATATAAAATTTACCATTTCTCTCTATACATTGAATCGCCCAGGCACCATTGTCATGCTTTACCCAGCTGAAATCGTTCAGTGAAGCAACAATACCATGATCGGTCCAGTTTACCATATCTGTTGAAGTATAAAGCAGCCAATCCTTCATTTTGAATCCAGTGGCATCATCTTCATCATGGGATGTATATAAAAACACTGTATCATTATGTACCATCGGAGCAGGATCGGCAGTATATTTGGTTTGAATAATAGGCTTCTGAGCAAACCCCAGCATGGGAATACTACAAAATACTAAAAGGCATTTCTTTTTAAAGCTCATTTTTTTTAACTGTTTTATTTAATATAAACGGTAGTCATTTTTAAATCTTTGGCATCCGAACTATTGCCATAATAAACTTCATATTCACCTGATGCCACATTCATTTTATTAATTTTAGTATCATAAAACTCAAATGAAGAAGCCGGTAAATCGATCGTAACATTTTGTTTTTCGCCTGCCTTTAAATTGATTCTTTTAAAAGCTTTTAATGTTTTTAAAGGACCGTTGGAATCATTTAATTTTCGGACATACACCTGAACAATTTCGGTTCCATCACGTTTACTGATATTTTGTATTGGAAAACTTAACTGCGTGTTTTCAGTCGGTTTTATATTTGTCTTGCTTAATGTGCCTGAGCCAATATTAAATTCAGAGTAACTTAAGCCAAAACCAAAAGGAAATAAAACATCTGTTGTATATCTGTAAGTACGGTTCTTCATTGAATAATTTTCAAAATCACCTAGTATCTCTGAATTTTTATAAAATGAAACCGGCAGTTTTCCAGCAGGATTATAATCTCCAAAAAGTACATCGGCAACAGCTTGACCGCCCGATTCTCCTGGATACCACGCCTGTAAAATAGCATCACAGCTCGAGGTTTCAGGAGCTAAAGCAATGGCAGAACCGGAACAGTTTACAAAAACTACTTTTTTGCCGGCATCTTTGAGTTCTTTCAAACATTTTCTCTGAACAGATGGAAGCTCAATATTTGTACGGTCACCGTCTTTAAAACCCGGATAAGAAACAGGCATTTCTTCGCCTTCAAGCAAAGTCGAAAGTCCGCCTACAAAAACTACCGTATCGATACCTTTTAATTTTTGAACCAATTTGCTGAAATCGATATCAAATCCTTTTCCAAAATCGAATTCTAGATTGGCCTGCCAATTGTTTGACTGAGCATAAAGAATTTCAATTTTATATTTTTTCCCTGCCTCTACAACAAATGGAATATTAGAAGGAACTGTCCGCCAATTATTGGCTTTTGAAATTGATTTCCCGTTCACTAACAATTCAAAAACACCGGTAATCCCAGTTTTAAAAACAAGTGTATCGTTTTGTTTCGCTGTATATTCTGTTTCATACTTTGCAGAAAATCCTTCCAGCTTAACTCCTGAAGCAAACTCATGCTGACCCGCAGTAGTCATTTTTATAGGATTAACAATCTGCTGAGAAATTACACTAGCGCCCTCTCTGTTTGGATTGTTCCAATAAGTAGCTTTCATTCCTTTTTTCCCTTCAAATGAAATTTGGTCAAAATAAGTCTGAGTTACTTTATCTTCTACTAAATCACAGGCTTTATCATAAACGATTTTGTTTGCTCCTATTTTGGATTCAATTCCATCTTTTATCGTAATGGTTCTAACGGGTGTACCATTATAATTTCCCCATAACACAGGTTCATTATCAGCGTTTGGACCAATAACTGCAATCTTACCAGCTGTTTTATTTAAAGGAAGAACATTGTTTTTATTCTGCAGAAGCGTCATTGTTTTATGAGCCATTTCAAGTGCTAACTGCTGATGTTCTTTATTATTAAGAACCGAAGCAGGAATCTTTGTCCAAGGCACAATAGCATCATCGTCCATTTCACCTAAATCAAAACGCCCCACTAAAACACGAAGCAGACTTTTGTTAATATCAGATTCTTTAATTAAATCTTTTGCAACAGCTTCGGGCAGGTTTTTAAAAGGGTACTTCTCCCAAACACATTCTACGTCAGTTCCTGCAAGTACAGCTTTGGAAGCAGCATGTACCGCATCTGATGAGACTTTATGAGTAGTATAAAAATCAGTTACTGCTCCGCAATCTGAAACTACCATGTATTTATATCCCCATTCATCACGAAGAATACGCTGCAAAAGACGGGTATTACTGCAGCAAGGTTCATCATCCAGACGCTGATAGGCACACATAACTTCCCTTACATCTGCATCCTTCACTAGTGCTTTAAATGCCGGCAGGTAGGTTTCATACAATTCTCTAGGATCTACACTATTAAGATTTAATTCGTGTCTGCTCCATTCCGGGCCGGAATGAACAGCAAAATGCTTTGCGCAGGCCAAGAGCTTACGGTATTTAGAATCTGCTGGTCCCTGCAGTCCCTTCACAACAGAAATACCCATTCGTGAAGTAAGATAAGGATCCTCTCCATAAGTTTCCTGACCTCGTCCCCAGCGCGGGTCTCTAAAAATATTTACGTTTGGAGTCCATACTGAGAGACTTAAAAACCGTTTATTTTCATTTCCGTTTTTAATCCACTGATTGTATTTTGCTCTGGCTTCATCAGATACGGCATCAAAAACACGATAAACAAACTGATCGTCAAATGAAGCTGCCATACCGATAGGTTCTGGAAAAACAGTTACATTATCATTATTTGCATAGCCATGCAAAGCTTCACTCCACCAGTTGAATTTTTTAATTCCAAGCCTTGGCACAGCATCAGACTGGTCGCACATTAATGCGGCTTTTTCTTCAAGTGTCAGTCTTGAAATTAAATCCTTGGCTCTTTCTTCTGAACTGAGTGAAGAATTCTGGTAAGGATATTTCTGCGCATTTATGCTGCATATTGAAAATAAACTTATGATGATGAGACAATTAATTTTCATGCTTTTTTATATTATAATTTAATAGCTAAGCTTGTTATAAAAAGAAAAACTAATTCGTTTTCGAAATTTTATCACTGATATGGAAATAATCAAAATCCGCAAAACCGCCCGTATTTTTGGTTGCATAATTGAAAAGTCCAAAACGGTATCCCATAAAATGCGGAAGTGTGTATGGCAGTTTTATAGCATTTCCGATACTAATCCATTTTTTTCCATCCAGACTGTAGAAAAATCTTCCTGTATCAGCTTTATCTTTGAAATTACATTCGGCTTTAAAGTATACTTTGTCCTGATTTAAAGGAACACTTTCAATTTCTTTGGAAATATCAATCATTACGATTTTTTTAGAACCGTTTTCAGCTTTTACAGCTATTAGTCCGAAATCTTTCTGCAATAATGAAAGTCCTGCAAAATCGCCGTCTTTCATTTTAGAAACTTCAATCATTATTTCACCTGAACTTTCAGGGCCAAAAGTTCTTTGAGTTAAAGTATTTTTAGCTTGCAGAAAACTGTTGTCGATTCGTTCTGTTTTTAATCTTAAATAGCCTTTTCTTTCTGTAACAGACCAAAGTTTGTTGTCTGGATTGTGATTCCACTGCCACACTAATGGTAAATCAGTTTCTCCATTTTTTCGGGTAAAATCATCAGAATTTACAATACCCGGAATAAGGCTTTTATTAGCCGGTAAATCTAAAGTTTCCGGCACTTTACCATTTTCTCCTAATATTGGCCAGCCGTTTTCCCATTTAACAGGAACCAGATAGGGAATACGGCCTACGCCTCCTGCATCTCTAAATAAATAAGAAAACCATTTTCCGTCAGGAGTATCAATAATTCCGCCTTGTGCAACACCTAAATCCTGCAAACCGATTTTTCCTTCCCAAAGGCCGTTAATATTGTCCGCCCGATGTATAACTACAGTTCGCATTCCTCCTTTTGGCCAGGCGATATTAAACAGATAGTATTTTCCTTTCACCTTAAAAAGCTGAGAACCCTCCGAATTAAGCATAATATTGCTTCCGGCTGGAGCGCTGGCGTTTTCAATTAATACCTGATCCAATCCTCCTTCTTTAATTCCCGATAAATCAGCATTTAATTCTTTTACAAAAAGTTTTCCGTTACCATAAACCATATAAATCCTGCCGTCATCATCAAAAAAAATCGAATGGTCATGGTAAGAAGCATTTAATACATTTTTTTTCCAAGGACCTTTTTCTAAATTTTTTGTGGAAAAAATATACGTTTTACCAGTTGTCCCAGAAAAAGTACTGACATAATAAGTGCCATTATGATAGCGCAGACTGCTGGCCCATGAACCTCTGCCATAATCATTTTTACCATTATCTAAATTCAGTTTATCATCATTATCCTCTAATGTTTCATAAGCATAATTAATAAGTTTCCAGTTCACTAAATCATTGGATTTCATGATTGGAACACCCGGATTCATGTGCATTGTGGTACTGCTCATGTAGTATGTATTCCCAACTCTAATGATAGATAAATCAGGCACATCTGCATAAATCACGGGATTTTTGGCTGTCGTTTTTTGAGAAAATACTGCCGTCTGCATAATTAAAATCAGACAGGTAAAAATGATACTAATTTTATTTTTCATTGTATAAATTTGAATCTAAGGTGTATATTTTATTTTACTTTGGCTACGCCTTCAGTTGTCTGCACAATTTTTTGAATCGTTCCGTCTTCATTATAATACATATAGTCTACGCAGACAGAACGTCTATAACTACCGCCAGTAGGCAGACTCCCATTATGGTAAAAAAAGTATGATTTCCCTTTATAGTCAATAATCCCTGGATGTGTAGTAAAACTGTTTGTCACATTATCTTGGATGATACCTTGATATGTCCATGGTCCCTCTGGTTTTGGAGCTGTGCAGTATTCTATCATTTCTGGTTTTGTACCAACGCTTGGATAAACTAGATAATACAGATTTTTTCTCTTATATACCCATGGTCCTTCAATGTAATTTTTAGGTTTAAAAGTGGTGATAGGCCCGTCCATTTCGATCATATTGTCTTTAAGTTTTACCCATTTACAGCTTCCATTACCCCAAAATAAATAAGCTTGTCCGTCATCATCAACAAATACGGTAGGGTCAATATCATCCCAGGCAAATTTCATGTCTGTAGTCATTTCGTTTATTACAAGAGCCTTACCAATAGCATCTTTAAAAGGACCTGTAGGACTGTCAGAAACAGCTACGCCAATTGCGGCACCGCCCCCGCTTACATCATCTTTTTTGTGAAACGTAGAAACAAACCAGTAAAACTTTCCTTTTCTCTCCACACACTGCGCAGCATAAGCATCCCCAGTAGCCCAAGAAAATGTACTTGGCGAAAGCAGTGCTCCGTGATCTTTCCAGGCTGCCATGTCTGTTGTAGAAAATACGTGCCAATCGGACATTTTATAATTCGTATCTTGTTCTGTTGCTACATCATGCCCTGTATACAAATACAATGTGCCTTTATGTACAAGCGGCGAAGGATCTGCAGTAAAAATATTTTTTATAATAGGATTTTGTGCTGTCATTCTAATCATTGACAAACCACAGAACACCAATAGAATTTTAATCTTAAATTTCATATTATCCATTTTTAGTTTCTAATTATCTATTCTGATTTCAGTTTTAATCTGAAATCACTTTTTTACCACTGCTTGCCTACCTGTATATTTTATTGTTTTAACAGCTGCATCATTCTGTTTTCCAGACATCCATACAATATTCATGGTATACACCTTTGTCTGGTCTTGGTAATTACCAATTTGTTTACCTATAGTCAAACTTTGATTCTTTTCATTCCAAATCATTGGAATTTCGATATACTTTCCTTTTTCATAATTGTAATTATTCCCTTCGTCATTATAAAATGTAAACGCAGCATCTTTGCCTGTATAGACACGTACTTCTAGAATATCCTGCTTTGTCTGGGTATTTTGAACAACATTCCCCATTGGCACAATTGAACCTTCCTTTACAAAAACCGGAATTTTATCCAATGGAGCCGGAACTGTTACTGTTTGTCCGCCTTCAAATCGTTTACCAGTCCAGAAGTCATACCAGGCAGTATTCTTTGGTAAATAAACATCCCAATTGATAACATCTGGAGCTGTGACCGGCGCTATCAAAAATGCTTTACCAAACATGTATTCATAAGCTTGGCTGACAGCAATTGGATCATCATTGAAATCCATAATTAGCGGCCGCATTAATGTTGAATTATTCTTGGATATCTGCCACGCTTCTGAATAAATATATGGCAGCAGCTGATACCTGAGGTTCATCATAGAACGCATATTATTCTCTGCTTTTTCGCCATATTTCCAAGGTTCCGTTTCTGTTTGGTATCCATGAATACGGAATATCGGATTGAAAGCACCCCATTGAAACCAGCGGGTGAGTATTTCATGATACTTTTCGTCAGTATATTGTCTCGGACCCGGGCGGAAAAAACCGCCAATATCAGTTGTCCAATAAGGCATGCCTGTAAGATTGTAATTTAACCCTGCCTCTATCTGACGTTTATAAGTGTCCCAGCTCCAGCCTATATCACCTGACCAATTGATAGTTCCGTAACGCTGCTGTCCAAGAAAAGCTGAACGGGTGAGAATGGCAACTCTTTTTTCTGGATTTGTATTTCTTTGTCCTTCATAAATCGCCTTGCTGACAAATAATGGATAAGTTAAGCGGTAAAAATCTCCCAGGCCAAAATAAGTTTGTTTGCCTCTCAGCGCATCATTTTCTGGTTCAGTAGCATCCATCCACCAAGAATCTACACCAAGTGCAAATAAATTTTTATTGAGTGCATTCCAATGTGTTTTTTGAGTTTCGGGATTAAAAATGTCTATCCACGGACTATTGGGAATGAATAAATTTTTAGCTAAATATTCCTTACCAATTTCTGATTCTTTATTCAGATTTTCCCAGACAGAAACCGAAAAATGAGCATTCAAATCATGAATTTCCTTTATGAATTTTTCTGGTTCAGGATAATGTGTTTCGTCAAATTTAGGAACTCCCCAGCCATATTTCCCCCAATACTGCCAGTCCTGTACAATTACATCTACAGGCAGACTGCGTTTCCTGAATTCTTTAATTGCAGCAACCAAATGCTCGCCAGAAGTATATCTTTCTCGGCATTGCCAGAAACCAAAAGCCCATTTTGGCAGCATAGGAACATTCCCGGTTAAATTACGGTAACCAGCAATAATTTCGTCTGTGTCTTTTCCCGAAAAAACGATATAATCAAGTGACTTCGCATTTGGCGAATTGAAAACCGTTTCGTTATTAGAAAGTTTTAAACTAAGCGACGGTGTGTTGCTCGATTTGCAGACAACTTTTACAGTATGTTCTCCTGCTTTTAACTGAACTAATCTGCTCACTGCCGGCGGCAACCATAAATTGGATTGATTGATTACATCTATATTATCAATAATAACCAAATGATTACTATCCATATCACCAAGGTCAAGCATTAGAGAATATTCGCCGTCTTTAGCCACCGAAAAACTGCCCGAATAAACAGACTGCTGTTGTGAAACCCGCTGTGTTCCTGCTGTGGTTGTTACTTCGGCTTCTCGATTTTCACTTTGGTTTATACCATTTTTAACCAAGGGAATATTTTGGTTCGTTGGATTAAAATAGGTCAGACCATATTGGTGCCATAAAAGTCCATATCCTTTATTAGATACCAAAAACGGAATGGCAATCTGTGAATTTACCTGAATTAACTTTCGGGCAGTATTTTTTAAATTATAAAAGCCATCTTGAAATTGTCCTAATCCAAACAAATACTCGTCTTGAGGAGATTCAAATCCCTGTTCGGCCACAAAACAAGTTTCTCCCATAATGGAACTGGGTTTCATTAACCTCGAATTTGCTTTCTCGGAAAGAAACACTTTACCAGATTTATCGCTATACTGAATAACAGTTGTTTTTTTATCAAATGATGCTGTTATTGCTTTTGTGCTCAACTTCAAACTCGCTGCGGTTTCTTTTAATGTAAAACCTGGAACTTTAGGCTTATTAATCAAAACAAACTCTTGGGCTTCTTTTGAATTTCCAATTTGATATTGCACCCGGATTGATTTTTCAGTAACAGGAATTATATTAAGTATGCCTTCAGATAATTCAATTGAAAGCCTATCCGTAGTCAAAATGTGCTTTTTATACTGCTGCGCACTAATTGAAAAGGAGAAACTTAAAATTAGAATGTATATGAATCTTTGCATTTTTTTAACTGCTTAATTTTGTATTGGATTTAATGAAACAACAAAACCGCCCCTGCGAAGTAATTTTACCTCTACTGTTGAATTTTTATTTACTACAATTACTTGTGATTGCAATAGTACATACTGTGGCCAGACATTAAAAAAGCTGAACACAGCAAACAAGACTATAATGCCTTTTAAGTTTATGATTTTTAATAATTTATTTTTCATATCTCTCTTCTCAGTTCAATTTGGACTGTGTATTTTTTTATTTGCTGACGAATGTATAAACACCGTTTTTTTTTGTTAAAAAGTCAACCAAAACTGTAGGTTTAAGCTCCAGTGGTTTTATATTAGAATTTTCAGATATAATAGGTGATGCCGTTTCATCTGTAAAATAAAACGGGTTAGGATTTTCTCCATTTGCAGCTGCTAATTCCTCTCCTGACTTTTGTTTCATAGCATTTGGCAGGCGTAATCTTAAGTTCCCGCCAAGTGCTGATTTGATAACTAATTTTGTAATTTTAGAATCTTTCCATTTCATCTCAGCAATTTCAAAACCGCCCCGAGCACGTATTCCTTCAACACTGCCATCAGGCCAGGCATCAGGCAATGCGGGAAGCAGATGAACCGCTCCATCTGAACTTTGAACCAGCATTTCTGTAATTCCCGAAGTACACCCAAAATTCCCGTCAATCTGAAATGGAGGATGCGCATCAAAAAGATTATTATACGTTCCGCCCCCGCCAGCATTTACACCTAATGGGGTCAATTGATTTTTTATAAGAGAATAAGCATGGTTTCCATCCTGCAGTTTTGCCCACCAGTTTATTTTCCAGCCCATACTCCAGCCTGTTGATACGTCTCCGCGCTGCAGTAAGGTGTTTTTTGCAGCTGCGAATAATTCAGGTGTTCTATAGGCTGAAATCTGATTAGAAGGAAATAATCCATATAAGTGCGACACATGCCGGTGATTATCTTTAGGATCATCAATATCGTCTAACCATTCCTGCAGCTGGTTGTGTTTCCCTATATGCATTGGAGCCAGTCGATTGCGAAGCTGTTTCAAAGTGTCTATTAAAGCATTATCCTCTTTTAAAGTTTGTGCTGCCTGAATTGTTGCAGTAAAAACATCATAAACAATTTGATTATCCATAGTTGTCCCTGCATCAAGTGATGAGCCGTTATGTGCTTTTGGTGCATTTTCTGGTGAATTCCCTGGATTTACTACCAGCCATTTGTATTTTGGATGTTCAATCAGAAAATCGGCATAAAACAAAGCAGCACCTTTTATTACCGGGTAAACAGCTGCTAAAAATGTTTTATCACCAGTGTAAAGATAATGCTCCCACAAATGCTGGCTGGCCCATCCTCCTCCTGCAGTCCAAAGCCCCCAGAAAGCACCATCCACAGCACCAGTAGCCCGCCAAATATCAGTATTGTGATGTGCCATCCATCCTCTTGTTCCATACATCGTTTTAGCAGTTTCCTGTCCCGTTACTGATAAATCTTTTACCATCTGTAAAAAAGGGGCATGCAGCTCTGAAAGATTTGTTTTTTCAGCAGGCCAGTAATTCATTTCTGCATTTATATTAATGGTATATTTACTATCCCAAGCAGGATGAAGACTTCCATTCCAAATGCCCTGCAGATTAGCCGGCTGTCCTCCAGGCTGTGAAGATGATATAAGCAAGTAGCGCCCATACTGATAATATAATGCTGCAAATTGCGGATCATTTACATTTCTAAAATTCTTCAATCGTTCATCTGTAGGCAGATCTGCGGCAGGAGTTGTTCCTAAATCAAGTTTAACACGATTAAAATATTTTTGGTAAGCAGCAATATGTGCTTTTTTTAGTATCTCATAAGATTTGCCAACAGCTTTATTCAAATAATCGGCAGCACGTTGTCCTTCATTAGCGCTTACATCATGATAATTATTAAAATTAGTTGCTATAGAAATAACGATTGTAACAGCATTTGCCTCTTTAACGGTAAGCATTCCGTCTGATTCAGATAATTTTCCGCTGTCTAATTTAATACGGGTTATACCTTTAAATTTAATCAGCCCCGCTACACCTTCGTGGTCACTTGCAGTTCCGGTAATTTCGAGATCTTTTGAATTGTTTACTGCAAAATTCTTTATTTTATGAGGCGAAGTATAGCTTGCTGCAAATGAAATGCTCCCTTTTTTATTAGCTGTAATTCTCATTACTATTACTCTGTCTGCAAATGACACAAAAGCCTCTCGCGTATATTTCACACCATCAGCCTCATAACTGGTTTTCGAAACTGCCTTTTCTATATCGAGTTCCCTCCTGTAATCAGAATATTTTTCATGGCCTTTAAAGTATAAATTAAGATTTCCAACTGGCTGAAACATCTGTCCCTGAGACTTCTTTGAAATAAATGCTTTGTTACTTAATTCTTCAGCTTCTTTATATTTTCCTTCAAAAATCATTTTTTGAATTTCCGGCAAAGCTGCCAAAGCATTTGGATTGTCATTTCTATTGGGACCGCCACTCCATACCGTATTCTCATTCAACTGAATAATTTCATGTTCAGCATTACCATATACCATAGCACCAAGAAAACCATTACCTATCGGCAGCGCATTTTCCCATGTTTCTCCCGAAGGCTGATTGTACCAAAGTTTAAGATTTCTGTCTTCCTGTGAGTACACAGAAAATCCAAAAAGCAGGAATGTTAAAAAAAAAGTTTTCATTACAAATAATTAATTAATCTGATTTCAGAATATATCCATCATCTGGATGCATTTATATTGTTTGGATCATAACTGCTTATCTGTTCAAGTCAATTTTTTGCTACTTATTTCTGATAATAATTTATTATGACGGTCTTCTAAAAATTATAAATGATTATCAAACTCAAGTACTTTTTACAAAAAATTGCATTTAAAAAAACAGCTATTTATCAAATGAATTAATAAAATTATATACATAAAAATGAATAATGTTTAAAAAAATAGCAAACACAAACGATTGTGTAAAAATATATCATTTTTTTTAATGTAAAAGAAATTAAGTGTTCTTTGTACCATTATTACATTTTCAGCAAAAAAAAAGGACTAATTCGAATTTTAATATAGTCACATTGACAATATATAGTAAGTTTTTAATATTTTTGCTTTATAAATCACACTACCGCAGATTTTATTTTAGAAAAAAAAGACTTTTATAGTGGAAGAAAAGAAAAAAAAGAAAAAAATTGACAGAAATGAAACTACATGGGTAATGAGAGACATCACCATTGACTGTGCAGTATTTGGCTATGACAGCGGAAGCCTCAAAATACTTCTTGTACAGCACGGTGAAGGAGTATCAATAGGCCAATGGGGCCTTCCCGGCGGGTGGATTACTGAAAAAGAACATATAAAAGGCGCCGCACACAGACTGCTCAAAAAAATCACAGGTCTTGACAAAATTTACCTCAAACAGCTAAAAGCTTTTGGCGCACCAGACCGTTATCCTGCGGCGCGTGTAATCACTATCGGCTACTATGCAGTAATCAAAAGCACAGATTACAGCATCACTGCAGGAGGAAACATCTCTGACGCAAAATGGTACAACATTAAAGAAATACCCGAACTAGCCTTCGATCACAGTCAAATACTAGAGTATGCCCTTAAAAAACTTAGAAAAAAAGTCAAAAAAGCACCTATCGGTTTTTCATTACTTCCGAACAAATTCACCTTACTTGAACTTATGCATTTGTATGAAGAAATTTTAGGATACGAAATGGACAAACCCAACTTTAGACGTAAATTCCTGAATATGAAACTACTTAAAACCCTCCCCGAGAAACAGCAGAACACTAAATACAGAGCTGCGCAGCTGTATGAATTTGATACTGAAATTTACGAAAAACTAACAAAAAAGGGATTCAGTTTCGAATTCTAAAAGCAAAACATATTGTTATTTACAAAGCTGACCAATACCGCCTTTTGACAAAAACCAAAATAGAACATCAACAGCAATCTAGTTTTAAACAGAAATTACACCTAAAAAAATATTTAGATAAAAATTACACAATTATCAATAAAAAACAAAGTTATCATATAAATTAAATGTATTTTATACATTTGTAAACAGAAATTAAATATTATTAATTATTTTTATGATTTCATTAAATAAAATAGAATTATAATACTAAAATTTTGAGTCAAATACAAGAAAAAACAAACGCTTATTTAAGAAAAATTTGCTGATATAAAATATATCCCTTAAAATTGTAGTCAATTAGACTATTATGTAAAAAACAATTTTTAAGTATCATTCTCATTAAATAATTTTTTACGCTCTGTAACCGGACTATATAAAAGTTCATTACTTTTTCTTAAAAGGAAAGTAAGCTATTCCGAATAGGCTCAGCCTTATTTTTTTTAAAGATGCCCGCCTATTATAAAGCAATCAAAATGGACTATTTTTAAATTTAATTTATATGGGATAGTACATCGGGTTGTTCGTTTTTATGCTTTAGTACGTTTACAGATTTCTATATTCACCATTTTATAACTTGTCTTCTGCAAGCAGTTTTTAAGAAGACTCTCGTTTTTAGATTAAAATTTTCTAACCTATTATTTTCATGAAAATCTTTAAAATAGTAATAATTATAGCACTGTTTATTTCCTGCCGAGTACAGTCTCAATCAGGAATATTATATACTTCAGATTCGCAGTTATCAAGCAGTCTTATAAACTCTATGTATCAAGACAGTAAGGGATATATCTGGATTGCTACCGAAGATGGTTTAAATCGTTATGATGGAGCAAAGTTTGTTATCTACAAACGCAGAAAAAATACTGCCGGAACTGTTCATAATAACTACATAAAATCAATTTTTGAAGACAGAAACAAGAATTTATTTTTTGGTTTTATTGATGGGTTGCAGATCTACAATCATGCAACGGACTCTTTTACGGATGTTCCGATGACTGGTAATACTGATACAAAATTTAGTCCTCATGTCAGCTGTATGATACAGCGAAAAAATGGTGACATTTTAGTAGGATCTTCAGGCTATGGTATTTTTAAAATTGATTCTAAAAAAAAGAACCTGGCCGCAAAACATCTCGATATCCAGATTTCTACAACGATGATCCACGATCTTTATGAAGACAAGAATCAAAATTTATGGATTTTAACTCAGGACAGAGGACTTTGGAGAATTGACAGCAATAATAACTTAAAACAATTTATCCTTTTAAAAGATCATCTGACCAACATTACCAGTATTTGCGAAGATAAAAAAGGAAACTTATTTTTAGGTACGCTTAACAATGGTCTTTTTATTTACAACAGATCTGAACAGAAATTTGAATCCTTTTTAGATTCAAAATCGCTCCCTATCAAAAAATTATTTCTGATTAAAAATGATCAAATCCTTGTGGGAACAGACGGAATGGGATTGTATAATTATGATTCTGAAAAAAAGAAGCTTTCAGTAGCTAACTTTAATGTTGCCAATTTTGATTTTTCAATGTCCAAAGTGCACTCTATACTTAAAGACCGGGCAGGAAATCTTTGGATGGGACTATATCAAAAGGGAGTACTGCAGATTCCTCCAAAAGAAAATAATTTTAACTATATAGGATACCAATCCGTAAACAACAACATTATTGGTTCAAGCTGCGTGATGTCAGTGTTCCGAGATAGAAAAGGTATTTTATGGGTAGGAACTGACGGTGGCGGTCTTTATGGCATTACAGATAAGAATAAAAAAAAATACCATTACACTTTTGAAAAAAATGGTTTCAGCCGGCTGGCGATTATGTGCATTTTTGAAGACTCAAATGATGATTTATGGATTGGAACTTACCTGCATGGGCTGGCCAAACTTAACCGTAGCACGAACCAATTTGATTTTATAAATACTATATTAAGTAAAGAAAATAAACCTGTAGAAAACATTTACAGTCTGGTCGAAGATCAGAAAAAACAATTATGGATAGGTACTCTTGGATCTGGGCTGTACTGCATGGATCTCACTACACATAAAGTTACTGACTATAATTCAAAAGACAGTAAAAATACCTTAGGAAATTGGTGTGTGAACTGTCTTTTGCCTGCTAAAAACAATAAACTTTATATTGGAACTTACGACGGACTGTACTGCATGGATCTGAAAACTAAGACCTTCATTAAAAAAGGCTCGCTAAACCATACATTTCCAAAAAAAATAATTTACGACTTACATGAGGATAAACTTGGAAATTTATGGATTGGTTCATCTGAGGGACTTATTTACCTGCCTATAAAAGAGAAGCCAATTATTTATACAACCGATAATAATTTGCCCAGCAATATAATTTCTGCTATACAATCAGATAAAAGCGGCAATCTATGGATCAGCACTAACAGCGGGATATCACGTTTCAGTCCGCGAAGCAAAAAATTCTTCAATTTCAATTTTAATGACGGCATTCAGGGAAATGAGTTCAGCAAAAATGCCTCTTTTCAAGACATCAGAGGCCAGATCATTTTTGGGGGAATGAAAGGCGTAACGTATTTTGACCCTGAAATGATAAAATACAACGAAAAAAGCACAAATGTCTATATAACAGGATTTTATATTCAAAATAAATCGGTAAAGAAAGGCATGAAATCTGATCAGTTTGATATAGTGAACAGTGCGCTTATTGATGCCAAAACAGTCGATTTGGGGCATGATGACAATTCATTCAGTATTGAATTTTCTACTATGGATTTTAACAATCAGCGGCATATAACTTACTTCTACTCTTTAGAAAACAACAAATGGAATAAACTGCAGCAAGGCATAAACAATATCACATTTAACAATCTTGAACCTGGAACTTATAATTTTAAGGTAAAAGCAGAAGTCTATGGCAAATATTCGGGGATTCGCCAATTGACAATAACTGTACATCCTGCATGGTATTTTTCGATATGGGCTAAATTGTTTTATTGGGCATTCTTTTTTGGCGCAGCATATGTTACTGTACAGCAGATTAATCAAAGAAAATTAACTAAAATAAAATTACAGGAACATTTACAGAACAAGCAGGTAAACGAAGCTAAACTTCAGTTTTTAACAAACATTTCGCATGATATAAAATCTCCTATTTCATTAGTTATCAACCCTCTGCTCAAATTAATGAGTACAGATCATGATATTACAAGGCAGAAATCGTATATGGTAATGCACCGCAATTCTGAAAAAATACTACAGCTGGTCAATCAGGTAATGGATGTTCGTAAAATAGATCAGGGACAAATATCCCTGAACCTTAAGCGGACTGAAATCATAAACTCCTTACAGGAAAGCTGTCTACTGTTTGAAGAGCAGATTCAGACAAAAAATATAGAATTGGAACTCCATTACAAAAAGCCTGAGCTATATGCATGGATAGATCCAAAATATTTTGACAGGATAATTCAGAATGTGCTATCTAATGCAGTTAAATTTGTGCCTAATGAAGGAAAGATTGAAATTTTTATTGAGGGAGATTCAAAATTATATCAAGACAATAAAGAGATTTCCTGTTTTACGATAACTATTGCTGACAATGGAATAGGAATAAATGAAAACGAGCTGGCCAAAATATTTGACCGCTTTTATCAATCCAGTAACAGCAGATTGAATCATACTGAAGGTACTGGTATTGGTCTGCACTTAACAAGATCAATTGTTGAACTCCACAATGGAAGCATAACTGCTGAAAATAATATTGGAACTCCAGGATGCCGTTTTATTATACAGCTTCCAATGAGAACAGAGGATATGGAAGTAGAAAAAGAGGATGAGGATAATACTCATGAGCGAATTAACAATTTGGTCTTGTCTGCTTTACAGATACCTTCATTAGAACCTGTTGATCAGTCTTTTATTAGTACAACTAGTAAAAAAAGAATTTTAGTTGTCGATGACAATGACGAAATCAGAGAGTATTTATTTAAAGAACTAGCAGCGCATTACAAAGTTGTTACCAGTATTAATGGTAAAGAGGCTCTGGAAATAGTTTTAAAAGATTCTTTGGATCTTATTATAAGCGATGTTAAAATGCCTGTAATGGACGGTGTTACATTTTGCCGTAAAGTAAAGAAAAACATTAACATTAATCATATTCCTGTGATTCTGTTAACTGCAAATTCACACGATCATGATCAGTTAGAAGGACTCAACATTGGTGCAGATGCATATATTACCAAGCCGTTTAACATGGAGATATTAAAAAAGACGGTACTAAATCTTATCCGAACAAGAGAATTATTAAAAAATAATTACAGCGGCAATCAGGCACAGGAGGATAAAATCAAAAAAATCACAATGGAATCTTCTGACGAAAAACTAATTCAGAAAATAATGAATTTTGTCAATAAAAATCTCAGTGATCCAAATTTAAATGTAGAAATGATCGCGTCTGAAATTGGAATAAGCAGAGTACATCTGCACAGGAAATTAAAAGAATTAACGAATCAGTCATCAAGAGATCTCATACGCAACATCAGGCTGAAACAGGCGGGTGAACTATTGGCTTCCAAACAGATGAATATTTCGGAAGTGGCTTACCTTGTAGGCTTTTCAAATGTTTCTAAATTCTCAACAAGTTTCAAACAGTTCTATGGAACAGCGCCAAAAGAGTACATGGAAGAAAAACTTAAAAAAAATGGACAGACTGATAAAGTTTCAAATATTTAAAGCACAAATGTGCCGTTAAGCACTGAATTTACAGAAAATATTAATGAGAAAATGAATCAAACCACCTCTATATTACCCTGAATGTTAATGAGTTAATTTAGCAGTCTCAAAGGCTGCAAATAATTTTCAGAAGCTAAAGCAAAATGTCGCAAAGTACATAGTTTTAACTTTTTTTAAGACTAATAACCTGAGTTCGATTGTTAGGCTGACTGAAACTGCAAGATTGGATTGCGAAAATTGATGAAATTTTGCCACAGATTCACAGATAAAAAATGATTTTAAAATCTGTGAATCTGTGGCAAAATTTTTTTAGAAGCTAAAGCAAGATGCGCTGAAAGTGTATAGTTTTAAACTCTAATTGAGACCAATAAAACGCTGATTTATCGGCTTTGCAGAATAATCATTAACAACATCTTTATAGCCTCATTTATTTCCCCTTCCTCTGTTAGGGTAATATCGCAGACGGCATCGGACTTTTGTCCAAAACTCTTTCCACTTATTTCTGTTCTTCCAATCCCAAAATTATTAATCTGCAGTTTGTCATTCATAGGATCTTTTTTAGAAGCCTTTATAGCAAGTTTTACTTTTTGAATGAATAACCATGCAGTCTTTTGAGTTATTTCATATCGTTTTGCAATATGGATTGACGACACTGCTTGGTTGGTATAAGCCATTTCAAAGACTATACAGAATGCTTTTTGAATTCCAAATTTCACTCTATGAAAAAGAGTACCTGCTGTCGGACTCTCATTATACCTGCATTTAGTACATTCTCTTTTATTATGTTTTTCAAAATAAACATACTTTGTATTCTCACAGCGCTTACATTTATAGCCGTCTTTCCATTTTTCATTGGCAATAAATTCCCGGCAGCTATCGTCGTCTGGAAATATTTTTACAAAGTCTAAAACATTCTCTCCATTTAATGTAATTTCCATATTCTTACTATTTTATTGTAAACAAAAAGTCTTTTATATAATCTGAAATAAATTATTTGATGTTACTTAATTAAGTCTGAACATCATTTGCCAGCAGTCTAATCGGTTTTTCCTGTCTGATTCTCAATACAGGGAGGTATTTTTAATTCTGGTTTTAAGGGGTGCAAAACCATTTTTTACTATTTTGGAGCACATTGCTCCAGTAAGTGGGCATTTGAAAGAGTTTGCGGTCTGTCACAATATATTACAATAGCTCCTATTCGGATTTTCAGCCAAATCAGCTTGGTTTGACCAATAAAAGAAACAATAACAAAAAATTTAAATAGAATACCCCTTAAGGCCTTACTATTAAGCAAATTTTATTTTGCTTTACTAATTAAGACCTATGGGATATTCAAACCACACCTACTTAACAACTAATCGTTAGTTAAAACCACAATAAAAAACAACCAGTTTATTTTACCGAACTGCATATGACTGATTTCTTTGCATATTCTTTAAACCATTTATGAACAGGAAAAGCACAAGCCTCAGGATCACTGTTATATGCAATTCCTCCATCCAAAGATCCTTTATCAATAAGATTTTCAGGAGACAGCAGGTTCCATATAACATTTCCAGACTCATCGGCCAAAGTTTTAAAATTAGCTCCAAACCCTCTTTGTCCTGCTGTTCCGGTTACTCCGCCTTTTCCCCAGACATCATATCCTGCAGGAGCCCAATCAATTTCTGTAACAGCTATCGGGGCAAAATCAGCAACCGGTTTAATATTTTCATTCCAATTTGCCCTAAAAACCATAGGATCATTATTATCTCTGCCCCAGTATCCTGGATAGATATGTACAGCATATCCAATATTTGTCCCTTCAATTCGGTTTACGGCATATCCTTTATACTGCGACTGATATCCGGAACCAGGAATCCAAATAATATTGTTCGCTCCATTTGACCGTATCTTATTAACCATTGGCTGAAAAAACAGTTTCAAAGCATCAAAATGTGGCTGAGTATTACTGCCAAAATCCCCATTTGTACTTTTAATCGTAATGGGTTCATTGGCTAATTCGAACATGACATTTTCTGCATTTTTCAAACTGGAATGATTGGACAAGTAATCCCAGATCTTAAATAAATAATTATAATAATCGTCACCAACATCAATTTTCTGAGGACAAACACCAGGAGGACGGAGTATTACATACATTCCTCTTGACTTAGCATGCTGAATAAGCGGAATAATAACTTGATCAACAGCCAATTTAAATCGCTCAAAATTAAATTGAGAGATATCATCTTCTCCTTTTGTGGCGGCACCTGGATTATTAGACCAATACGGGTCAATATGCAGCCTGATATAATTTAAATACCAATCTTCATTCTTACTATTTGAAAGCTTGTCAATTACACCATTATTGTAATTTAAACAGCCCGTTACATTATAGTTATCCCATCTGCACTGTCCAGCGGCACATCCATTAAACCAAGGACTTGGAGTAATGGCAACTCCATGCAGTGAAACTTTATTACCGCATGGATCTTTCAAAAACCTGCCATCTACCTTAAGCTGCGGAGTTTTTTGAGGCCACGATACCGCAGCCTCAATTGAAGATGTATCCTTTACAGGAACATCATCCTTTCCGCAACTTAAAAATACAAGCAAAATTATTCCTGTAAATAATAAATTGAATTTCATAATTTATTACTTTGCTCCTTTAAGTCCCTCAGCAAAACCTGCATAAGAAAATTTACGTGTGTACTTAAGATCCCACAAACCTTGATGCTGGTCTGGCAGCCATGAAGAATCAGATTTACTGTCTATTAATCCCCAAACAGTAATTCCGTATCTCTGGCTTACCGGAATATATTTTGCATACATATCCACCACGTATTTATACATATCAGCTTGTTTTCTAAGGTCAAATTCTGTTGGATTAAGGCCTGCAGCAACATCTAGTTCTGAAACCTTTATAAGTTTACCCGTAGCTGCCAGCAATTGGAACATTGTTTCAATTTTGGCTTTATCAGAATTGATTGTAATATGCATCTGAGTACCTATACCATCAACCTTTTGTCCTTTACTTTCAATATAACTAACATATTGGATAAGACCTTTACATTTATCAGTACTATACTCAAGGTTGTAGTCATTGACGAATAATTTATCCGTTGCATTACCGCTTTTTCTAGCAAGTCTAAACGCTTCAACTGCATAATCTTTCCCTAGATAATCCTGCCAGTAGAATTCATCAGCAGCCATATTTGCTTTACCTGCACCAGTTTTTAATTCATACGGTTTTCCATCATCCATTGGCTCATTAACAACATCCCATGCGGTTACATACGAAGCACAATTTTTAACCATCCCTGTTATCCATTTATCCAGTGCATCACCAATAATAGCTTTCTTCTGCTCTGGAGTTTTATCTTTTGTCTGAACACTTCCAGTTGCGCTATACTTTTCTATTTTAAGATTATCATAATAAAAACTAGTGGCCGTTTTTCCAAGATTAAAAGCAATTGTATTACAAGTTTCCATCTCCTTAGTAACCGTAATCTCTTTAATATAAGTTGTCCATGTGGCAGTATATGAAAGATTACCAAAGAAATCCCAATGCTTATAACCCCCTACATTTAATTGTGCCTGTGTAGGAGATGATGCTGGAGCATCAGCGCGAATATCCATAGTAAGTCTGTATTTTTCGCCTATTTGTACCCCTGGAGAAAACTTAACGTAAAACTGTGCATCCCATTCATTAGCACGCACGCTGGCATTTGTTAATTTAAGTGCTCTGCCTGTTCCATTAGCGCCTTGACCTGCAGCTGTAAACGATGTTATTACATTATTATTGACCTGATAATTGGATGCATCAGCAGTCTCAAAATCATTTGCAGTGATCAGGTTCCAGCCTGGCCCTGTTGATGATAGAATATCTGGAGCAATCAGGCTTTTGAGATATGCCGCATTTTGATTCGCATGCCAGCAGAGTGTATGACCAAAAACTGTAACATTAGCCTCTTTGGCTGTTTTTAGCAATTTATTGACATTGTCAAGAGCAAGACTCCCATCTGCCTGCACTATTGCGCCATGTTTCATTTCATAGCCCAAAGTAATCTCATCAAAATTCGTGTTAACTAATCTATACATCAAGCTTTTACTTGTGTAATCATTCAATGAAATACCAGCACCTAATTTAAAATTAGGATTAGCCGTTCTATTTACGTAGCTTTTTAAATCAGAATAGACATCAATCGCTTCCTGATTGGCAATGCTCGTAGGTTTTTCATAATCGTACTTTAAAACATTATCGTTTGTACAGGATGCAGCCGTCATCAAAACTGAAGACAATAGCAGTACTTTGTATAATTTATTCATCTTCTTTAAATTTTTAATTTTTAATAAAATTTTCAATTATACCATTTAGAAATATAAAATAGTTTTTTATTAACCTCCTCCACCCCCTCTCCATAGTAGAAGAGGGAAATAGGATCGGATTATTTTATATTCCTTCTAAATGGCTTTATTTCTTAACTGGACTATAGACAGCTGCAGTTACTCCTCTATCACGCAGTACCAATGTATCTTTTGTAGTTACATTAAAATCCTGGAAATTAACTTTATAATCAAGATAAAGAGCATCTCTGTCTTTACTTCCCCAACTGTTTTTCTCTCCTTTTTTCACAAACTTGCCTGTACCGCTTGCTGTAAATAATGCACTGCTTCCGGAGACTGTACATTTATTTTCGTTATCAAATGTAAGTGTCAGATTAAAGTTGATATTAACTCCAGATGCATCTTTGACAGTAACTGGAAAATCAATTGTACTTAATGATTTGGTATTAATTTTAGAAACTTGATCAGTTTCTACGTAGGCAGTATGTCTGACAACTGTTTTATTAAGAGCCGTATTTCCATTATTTCCAAGAATAACGTCTTTACCTCTTCTCAAATAATTGCCGTCCCAAGGATTTACATACTTTACAGCATATAAAATAAAGTCCTTGGGCTGACTGCTCCAGTCTGTACTTAATACTTTTGATGGATTAGACACTAAAGCCTTTCCTGAAAGAATAGTATCAGCATTCACTACTTTTTTCATTTCAAGAGGAATAACATAGGTCTTTTTTACAGATAAAGGATCTGCAAAAAAAGCATCAGACAATTGTACCTCAACACCTCCGGTAATCTGGCCTTTTGGGATAACAATCTGATTACTCGCAAGTGTATAGTAATTGCTTGGCATAGCAATAATTTCACTATCGCCAGCATTAAACAAGAAACCGGCTGGTAACGAATTTGCAACAGCAATATCAATGGTTACATCTTTATCATTACTGTAAACTCCGCCTAAAGTTCCCATTATTTTGCACTTGTGCTGATTATCTAAAGTGGTATCAAATATGTCTTCTCCTAATGTTATCGTTCTGACAGGGTACTGATAAGCAAAATAAACCGACTGATGGTCAAAATTATCAAACTCTGCATCTTGATTAGTACATGAAACCATAGTGACAAGTACAGCTGCTAGCATTAAAAATATTTTGTTTTTCATTTTTCTTTAATTATTAAATTTCCTAATACATTAAGTAGAATCTTAATGTTCTACCATCCCTTGTTTTGCAGTAAAGCATTAAACTTAAGAGCTTCTGAATATGGAATTGGCCCAAATTTCATATAGTCTTTATAAAGTCTGCTTTCAACAGTAATTTTTTGATGGACTCCTCCTTGGATTTTATCACCATCTGCAGAAATATTTAAATTTGAATTCCATCTGCGCAAATCCCAAAATCTGAATCCTTCAAAACATAATTCCAAACGTCTCTCATTTCTGATTAAGCTGCGCATTTCCGTTTTATCAGCTTTAATCGATTCCAAGTAAGGATCAGGCTGAACAATTCCAGCTCTTTTTCTTAACGCTTTAACAACATCATAGGCAGAGAATCCTATAGTTCCCGTTGCGGTTGGTCCCCATGCTTCATTTGCAGCTTCTGCATAAATAAGATACAGTTCAGTATATCTCATACGTGGTTTATAATGTCTCTGATTATTGATTGAAGTTGGATTTAAATTCACATCTTGTCTCAATAATTTTCTCATATAATAACCTGTACGGGTAGATGTACCAACCTTGTTTAATGCATCATTTGTAGTACCGTCACTAGCTGTAGTAATTACAGAATTACTCACACCCGCAGTTGACTGGTTTACTAAAATGAATTTTTTCAAACGGGGATCACGATTGTCATAAGGCTTTGTAGCATCATAATTACTGCCGGCAGCAGAAATAGGATAACCGTTTGCCATTGGGAAAGCATCAACTAAATTCTGTGTTGGATTGACACGTCCTTTTCCAAAAAGAGTTGGAGGAAAATTATCGCTTTCTAAATTATTACTATCACCAATATCACCTCTCCAAAGAATTTCTGGCGGATTAACTCCAGCTCCCATAGCTTTTAACTCATCAGCATCACTGAACCAATTCAATCCATTAGAAGCTATTCCGGCAACTCCGCCGTTCAGGTTTAATAATGCACCGGCATATTTAGCCGCATCATCCCAAGTGGTTGTATTTCTTGCGCTGAAAGCTGGACTAGCAGCCAATAAAGCAGCTTGAGCTCTTACCACTTGTGCAATTCTTGAAGACATTCTTTGTCTCGCATATTGTCCAAAAACACGGTTGTAGTCACTTAAATTATCGTAACCTGGAGGCAGTGTACTTGCATCTTCAAAATCTAACGGCAGTAATTCAGTAGCTTTTTTTACATCACTATACAATTGTTTCATACAGTCTTCAAAAGAAGAACGTGCCACATTGAAGTTGGAACTTGCAGTTTCAGGTGCCAACAGCACCGGAACTCCCAATAGCTGATCATTAGTTGCTGTACCAGCATGAGCCTGCAGTAAATAATACATGTATAAAGCTCTTAATCCATAAGCTTCTCCCATCAGACGGTCTCTAAACAAAAGACTTACTTTTTCATCTTTTGCCCATTGTACTTTACCAGCTTCAGAAAGAAAAATATTCAGATACTGAATGGCAGCTCTCGAATTGGTCCATTGATCTAATGGGTTAAAGTTTGAAGTCCATTGACCTGTCGCTACCTTATGGTAATTGTTTGCTATATCATTTGATACAGCATCATCTGTTGCCACATCATTAAATGACCAGCTGTTTCCAGGAAGTCTTGTATAAGCATTTAGTAGAATTCCTTGCGCATATTCAGCTTCTGCATACATATCTTCAAGCCCTCTATTGTTTTCTATTGCCGGATCAATCAAATCATCACAGCTGCAAAAAACAAACAGAACGGATATAAAAATTAATATTCTTATTTTCATAATAATTAAATTAAGTGTGTGTTTAAATTTAAAATAATGCTTTAACACCCAGATTATAATATCTGGTTTGTGGTGCTCCTCCGATGCTTAATTCCATAATATCTCTGTTTTGAGATATAGTTAACAGATTAGATCCAAGTGCATAAACACTAAGCTCATTAAAAAAAGTTTTTTGAAGTGCCTTTTTTGGAAAGTCATAAGTAAGCTGTACTTTAGAAAGATTTACCCTGTTGGTACTATACATCCAGAAATCTGAAGAGCGGAAATTATTATCACTGCTCAATGAAGATAACCTTGGATAGACTGCAGTTTCTTTAGTTTCTTCTGTCCAGCTGTCTCTTACGTTAATAGAATATTTGTCTTCACCATCCATTTGAAAATAGGTGTTGTTTTTCATCGCATAAGCACCTGTTTGTCCTGTGAAAATTGTGAAAAATGTGAAATTATTCCATTTAGCCGTAAAATTAATACCAAATGTAAATGGAGCTCCATACCAGCCTGCTTTACCTAAATAGACTTCGTCTTTATTGTCAATAATACCATCGCCATTCTGATCTATGTATTTAATATCTCCTGGTTTAACTTGTCCAAAAGTCTGTGATGGTGAATTAGTAATATCAAGTGCATCCGTAAAAAAACCATCGCTTTTAAGGCCCCAAAGTGCATCTAAAGGTCTGCCCTGTCTGTTTTGATAACTGTCATCGTATAATTCTGCTCTCTTAGTAGCTTCTGTATCTACATAAGTACCTGTTAATCCAAGTGCTAAATCAACATTCCCCACTTTTTTATTGAATCTTACATCAAAATCAAACCCAATACGCTTATCATCATTATAATTAATATAAGGCAGGAATGAAGTGTTAGGGAAGTTCGTAACAAAATAATTTGGATATAAACTTGAAGCCTGAATAACATTTCCATTAATTTCATTAACAAAAAAGTTAGTATTTAAGGTTATAAAGTTCTTAAAGAAGGCTCCTTCTAATCCAGCACTCAGCTCATTTCTCTTTGCAAAACCTAAATCTAAATTTTCACCTCTTCTAACATCAGTACTTCTGTTAAGAGCACCGTCTCTCCAGCTGAACCACTGTCCGTCTGTCTGGCTATATATACTTTCATATAAGTAATAATTTGAAACATCTAAATCTGTATTTAAAATACCTCCTGAAACATTCAATTTTAAATTATTAACAGCAGTCACGTCCTTCATAAAATCTTCTTCAGATAATTTCCATCCTAAAGACATCGTAGGAGAAAATCCTTCACGATTACCTTCAGCAAATTTGGCTGAATGAACATATGCCCCATTAAATTCTGCATAATATTTCTGATCGAAATTGTACGATAAATTCAAACCTAAATTAGCATTGCTTGTTTTATGATAAACAGCAGAAAGACTCTGCTGATATCCTGAACCAATAAGCATTGCTGATAAATTATGCTGCTCATTAATTTTTTTCAAATAATTAAACTGCCCGGAAAAAGCAACTGTTTGAGAAAGAGAGCTCCCGCTGATGTTTTCAATACCAGTTTTTGAATCCTTCCCGTACTTTGTTAAGGAAGTAATCTGATCTATACCTGCATAGTTATTCCAAGATGCTTCATAAGTCGCATATGTGTTATTATAGGACTGGCTGTACGAATTAGAATAATCTACTGCAAAATCAGTATGAAATGTCAGCCCATTGATAACATCACCTAACTCAACATTAACCCCTGTATTGAACTGAAACTGACGGCTTGTAAAGGTAGTGTGGCCTCCAGCATAAATAGCTGCAAAAGGGTTAGTAGGATTAAGCTGCGTACCGCCTAATAAATACTGTCCATCAACTATATAGTTACTGTTTTTTACAAGAGTCATTGATGCATCATCACTTGATTCAATCATGCTGATTGGTACTAATGGACTAAATAAATAAGGTCTCAGAGTAGCTGCACTGCTCCAGTAGTTTGTATTTACTCCTCTGGAATTGCTGTATATCGCATTTGCCCCGATTGTTGCTGAAATGCGGTTATTAATTTGAATATCTACATTTCCTCTTACATTGAATCTATTATTGTTATTATTTGCAGCCTCTCCAAAACTTTGTAAAGGATCCTGCTGAGACGAAAAATTAGCAACAGTATAGTATCGTGCTGATTTATTTCCTCCTGTTATCTCAATATTTGCATCATAATTAAAATAAAACTCCTTAACGTATTTTGGTGAATAGTAATTAACATCAGCATATCTATATGGATTTTTACCAGATGCATAATTATAAATGGTTTCATCAGTATATGTTGGATCCAAACCATCATTAACACGGGCTTGGTTATAATAATGCATATATTCGGCAGAACCTAAATATTTTGGTAGGCTCTTTGGTACAAATACTCCGTTATCAAATCTGGTTGTAATCTGCTGTTTTTGTACTTTCCCTTTTTTCGTTGTAATATAAATCGCCCCTTTTGCAGCGCGGCTTCCATAAAGTGCGGCCGCTGAAACCCCTTTTAGAAAAGTGATTTGCTCAACTTCTGTAGACAATACTGTATTAATATCACGGGGAACTCCATCTACTAACACCAGAATGCCGTTCATTCCCCAGAGATTACCATTAAGTCCTCCAATTAAAGCCTGGACTCCATCTAAACTATAAGTTGTATAGTTTTTTTCTAAAATTTCAGGCAGATTTACAAAAGAAACACCTCCCATTAAATCCTTGCTTTCTTCTTTCTTAAAAGCAACCTGAACTAAATTTGAATTCTCTTTGTTTAAATTTATGTCACTTACAGCAGTTGTTGCTTTTAGTACAAGTGCAGTATAGCCAGCAGCGCTAAACTCAATATCTGTATCAGCTGTTACGGTTATTGAGTAGCTCCCGTTCTTATCGGTAGCTGCTTTAACATTATCTTTTTTACTGACAACAGCTGCATTCACAAGTGGTTTTCCTCCTGCTCCGATAACAATTCCAGCTAAATTTATTTTTTGGTCAATTTGAGCGAAAATCTTGGCAGGTAAGAAAGCAAATAGCACAAAACATAACACTATTTTAAGTTGTATATATCTCATTATTCTATAATTTTATTTTTAAATTTTTTAAAATAATCATTTTAATTACCATCCAGGATTTTGTGAAAATTCTAAATACATATTTACATCTGCATTTTTTAACGGAAGCCAATAATGCTTTTCGCTAAAGTTTCTCACCAAAATCACTTCCTCACGAATATTTATAACTCTATTTTCGCTTGGCTTTGCTGCATCAAATGGAGCAGCACGGTCAAATTCAATAGATTTTTTAATTGTATAAGGACTCTGAATCAATAATAACCAGCGGCGCAGATCATTAAAGCGGTGTCCTTCAAAACTCAGCTCCACAGCACGTTCACGTCTAACCTCGTTCATAAATAAATCTAATGAACCTAGGTAATCTGCTGCAACGTGTCCAACGCCCGCTCTGTCACGAATTACATTTATAGCATCTACAGCAGTTCCTGTATATTTTGGATCTTTTCCTGTAACTGAGCCATAACCCTGCGCTGCAGCTTCAGCATACATAATGTAGATATCAGACAGACGCATCCAGGGAAGGTGGATATTTAAGTTATTACCGTATCCAAATCCATCATCAAACTTATTTGCACTTCTGGGAATAAACTTATACAGCAGATAACCAGTTCTGCTTCCTGTGCTTATATTTCGGTAGCTGCCGTTTGTATAAAGGTTTGCATAACGGTTGCTTTCTTCAGCAGCTGGAATAGAACCTGTAACGCATTTTACACCATCATATACAATGTCATTGTAAAAACGCGGATCACGGCCTTTCCAAGGATATCTTGGATCATATCCTGAATCTGCATCAGCTTTAGTTATATCTTTAATAGGTTTTCCATTCGCCATTCCATAATTATCAACATAATTAGCTGTAGGAAGGAATTTTACATCCCCGTCACATATCTGAGGTGCTGGCTGATACTGCTTAGAAGTACCCCAGTTAGATCCGTTTGCTCCCCAGTACGGACCTCTAAAAATAGCTTCAGTACCGCCTGGCATTTTCCAGTTACTTCCGGTTGTATAAAAATTATCGCTGTATTTTGCAAACGGCATTAATTTATATTGTGAAGTACCGCTTTCAGTAATAGTTAATAATTCTGCAAAAGCTGCAGCCGCCTTTTTACAATATTCTGCATTATAAGCAGCATTCCCTGTAGATACTTTATTCATCAACGGACTTCCCGCCCATAAATAATTTTTACCTAAATAGCCAAGAGCCATTATTTTATTGATACGAAGCTCATTCTTTCCTAATGTTCTTTTTCCAATAACTGTATTATCCCAATTAACAGGAAGCAAGTCAGCAGCAGCTCTGAAATCGGCAGCAGCTTTGTCAGCACACGCTTGGTAGCTAAGTCTTGGCAGTTTAAGCGGCTGATCACTAGGAAGTACTTCGTCAATATAAGGAAGACCTCCAAAATACTGCATAAACTCGAAATGAAACCATCCTCTAAAAAACAGTAACTGTCCTTTGATTAAATCCTTTTCTTCTTGGGTATATTCAGTCATTTTATCAATATTGGCAAGACCAATATTGGCTTTACGGATGCCTGCCCAGCCTAATGTCCACAAATCCTTATGCATACGGTCATTATCTGTGCTGACAGTATTTCTGTTTATCCAGCCAGCCTGCCATCCGTCATATTCTCTTTGCCAGCCCCAAAAATCTCCTTTATCGATTTTACATATAAAGTGGAAATCACGGGCTGTAGACTGAATTTCATCTTCTCCCCAATTCCATGAATTTGTCCAATATCCATTGGTAAAATCAGGAATGCTTTGGTACAATTCTTCAGTAAATCCTTGAAAATTTTCAAAATTTTTGAAAGCCTCTTCAGGAGATATATCTGAATCAGGAGATTTTTCAAGATACTCATTACAGGATCCTGAAAGTAAAAGCAAACTTATAATTAAGCTGTACTTTGATAGTATTTTAATATAATTCTTCATAGTTGTAATTTTAGAATATAATGTTAGCTCCTAAATTGAACCTTTTTACAGTTGGATAAGCACCTTGTGATGCCCAGCCGGTTCCTGCATAATTTGCTTCTCTGTCATCGGGCATATTAGACCATAAAAACAAATTATTTCCATTTAAATAAAATCGTATGCTTTGAAGTCCAGACGATTTAATCCAATTTGTTTTTCCGTCGAAAGTGTAAGCGATTTCAGCATTTTTCAAACGAAGGTAAGATCCGTCATACATGTATCTGCTCCCGTTGTTATACTCACTAGCGGTAGCCAGCCAGCGCGGAACAGGCTGAACTGCATCTGTGTTATCTTTTGACCAGTAGGATCCTTGATCGTACACAACATGATTTTGGCCTGATAAACTGGTAAGAACAACTTGTCTGGTAACATTATTTACACCATAAAACTGCACAAAGGCACTGAAACCTTTCCAGTTAACACCAACTGTATTGTTATAAGTATTTTGCGGTGTTCCTGTATAGCCGAAAGGAATATTATCTTTAGAATCAATAACACCGTCTCCATTATAATCTAGGATATTAAAATTCCCTGGAAGTTTTGCCGCATCATTTGTACTGTGAATTGTACTAGCATATAACTCATCCCAAGTATTGTAGTAACCTTGGCTTACATACGAATGAGCCTGACCAATAGAATATCCTTCGCTTTTTTGGTAATTAGGCAGTAATCCAGGATTATCTGCACTTATTATTTTATTTTTTGTGTGAGTGAAATTAGTGGTCCACCATAAATTCAAACCATTCCCAAAAGTACGATTGAACTTTAATTCTAATTCATAACCTTTATTTTGAACTCGACCTAAATTTGCAACCGGTGCGACAGCTCCATAATAAGAAGGGATTGCCCTGCTGCCTCCTGCTAATAAAATATCAGTTCGGTCTTCTTTATAATAATCAAACGTACCAGTAACAAATCCTTTAAAGAAAGAAAAATCAGCACCTATATCACTTTTCTTTGCTTTTTCCCAGTGCACATCTTCATTACCAACAGTTGCCTGCTTATACCAAGTATAAGGACTTGCCTCTGCTGACTCACCGGTTGTTCCTAAAACAGAATTACCGCCATATGCCCATTGGGATTGATAAAGCCATCTGCCATTAATATTATCATCACCGATCTCTCCATAAGTGGCTCTAATCTTTAATAGATCAAGAAACGAATCAGTACTCTTCATAAAATTTTCTTTCGAAATAATCCAGCTTAGACCGCCAGAAGAGAAAAATGCAAAACGATTATTCTCGTTGAACTTTTCAGATCCATTGTAAGCTCCATTATATTCAATAAAATATTTATCGGCATAATTATAAGTAGTACGGAATACCCAGTCCTCTCTATAATGAGGAATCTCGCTTCCCGACGCATACTGATCCCTGCTAAAAAGCCCCAAAGCGGTTATATGATGATTATCAGCAATCTTTGCCTGATAATTTAACTGTAATTGATAAAAAAGTTTACGATAAGTATTCCAATCTCTCACTGAACCTCCAGTGGTACTCCATTTAACGCCTTCTTGAAAATCAAACCTGTTATTAGAATCATAAGCTTTTTTGAAAAGTACTACGCCGGTAACTGGATCTATATACTTTTCCTGTGCATCATTATACAAATCACTTATTCCTCTGTCTCCTTCTACAAATGAATTATCTAGGGCGACCATTCCTTTAAAACTTAACCCTTTTACCCATTTGTCAAAACTTTGTTCGAGTGTAAAATCTGTGTTTAATCTTGTTGTAGTCACATATTGAACACCGCTTCTCGCTAGATTCGCTACAGAATTTGATGCTTTTCCTTGATTTGGAGCATAATACCCCCAAGAACCATCCTCATAATATGGCAGGAAAACATCTGGAGCTGTTGAATATGCAGCATCCCACATGGTATATTCGCCTCCTGATGCACCCCAAGGACTTTTCTTGATACCGCGGGAACCAGCAAGACCAACTTTAAACACTGTACTAGAAGTAATTTGAAAATCTAAATTACTTCTAACATTCAGACGGTTATAACCATATCCGGGATCATACCCCCTATTATTATTATATTTTTTAAACATATCGCCTTCTCTTAAAAAATCTGCTGATGCGAAATATTTAACAGATTTAGTACCGCCGCTTACATTTAAACTTGCATTATAAGACATCGCATAGTCCTTAAATAAAGCATCCTGCCAGTCTACATTAGGATAGCGCTCAGATTCTGCTACATTTGCTGGATATCTATACTTATTAATAATAGCCTGAGGAACGTAATCAGCCCAGCTTGATGGACTCAATGCCAGCTCGTTTTCGATGACACTGTTTTTAACCATTAACCCGTCATAAGAATCCAGCTTAGCAGGTAATTTAGAAAGAGTTTTCACGGTCGTATTAAAAGTAGTTCTTATTAATGCTTTACCAGACTGGCCTCTCTTGGTAGTAATAAGTATTACTCCATTTGCACCTCTAACCCCATAAACCGCAGTCGCTGATGCATCTTTTAATACCGAAACAGATTCTACCGAAGTAATCTCAACACTATTAATTGGACGTTCTACACCGTCAACAAGAATAAGAGGCTGTGCATTATTCCAGGTACTTGCACCACGTATAAAAAGCTGAGGATCTTCCTCTCCTGGCATACCTGAACTGGCTGATGTTATCAAACCCGGCACATTACCTGTCAATGCAGCACCAATACTTTGAACACCGCCGGCACGTTCCAGAACTTTTCCGGAAACTTGGGTAATTGCTGCTACTAAACTTGCTTTTTTCTGTTTTCCATACCCTACTACAATAACCTCATCTAAGGAAGTTTTCTCAGGTGTCAGTACCACATTGATTTCTTTATTATTCTCAACTGATCTTTCAACCGTTTTAAATCCTACAAAACTGAATACCAAAACAGCATCAGACGGCACATTAATGGTATATCTTCCATCGAAATCTGTGGAAACACTCAAATTTTTTTCGCCTTTTACTGAAACTGTAGTCCCTGGAACACCTTTGCCGTCTTCTGACGACGTTACCTTTCCTGTAACTGTAATTTGCTGCTTAATGTTACTGTTTACAACATATCTTGAACCAGAGAAGTCCTTCTCTGCAGCTGATAATTGGGTGATAAACAAAAACTGAAACAAAACTCCTAAAGGCAGATACATAGCTCCGTTTAGAATTTTAGATAATTTTATTTTCATGTTATTTAAATATTTTTGAACTTGATCCATACTTTATACTGTTATCAATACTGCTGATAAACAGATACAGACTTGATTAAATTAATTTTATATTTTTAGCCGGAAATTGATAATATTCTTATTTTAATTCAGGCTGTTATTTATAATCCCATATTCAAATTATCAATGCTTAAGCGAGATCATTTGGATTTGTGGATTATAAATGGTCTTGACAAAGCTCTCTGCATCCAGACTCAAGCTGCTACTCAAAAATTTTTTGAATCGTTTTTGTGTTTTACTGTTTTTACATTCCTCATAAGGTTTGAGGATTAAAGGCTGGCAAAAAAAAGCAGACCTTAAAAAAGTTTTTCGAAAAAATAAAATTTTGGTCATAATGGTTAATAAATTCTTGGTTGTTTGTTTGGTTGTTTTTTTCATTAAATGCAATTTGTTTACTAATGTTTTTATCAAAAATCAAATATTTAAAACTGCTGCCTATTTCTGTCTTGGAGACCAATGCTGTTTCTCATTTAAAAAATATTGCTTTAATAAATTTTGAAAAGAAACAGAAACACCAAATCATGTGATACGAACAATTTCAGGTTTTAAGAACATAATTATTGATATTAAAAATAAAACCTGTTTTTTTTTTATAATCAATAAAAAATTAGATGATTCAAAAGTATTTATTAAAAACAGAGGCAGACTATTCGTTTGTTACAGATACTTTACACTACGTTACATATGAAAATAAAATGTAACAAACTGCAGAAAACTGTCCCGCATTAATGAGTTTTACAAGACTAAGCTTATGTTTTATAAATAAGAGGAGAGAAAGACAGATTGCGGTTATTTCTTAAAGAAGCTGTCTAATTTATAAAGACAATATCATTTCAAATTGACAGATGAATCAAAATATACCTTCTTTATTTGAAAATACTATTTTCCAAATAATTTTTCGTTTTGATAAAACCAAAATCTATTCCTATACGGAAGCTAAAATGCTAAGAAAAATTTACTAATGTAAAACCTATTGATAAAGGAAAAACTAAAAACCGTACACTATTACTGAAAGTAAAATATAAATTATTCCGATAAAAAAAGAGTATTTACTTACTTTTATACGCTAAGCAAAGCTTTTTAACATAAAAAAAAGAAGGCCGTATCAGGCCTTCCTCCATTCAAATAATCACTCTAAACATTAAATTTCTCCTCTGGAAAGGATCCCAGGGTGAAGTTTATACTCAAACTTAGCATCAATTCTCCCCCCAGCCGTATCGTATACGGAATACACCGGAACTATTAACAGTGTTAATAGAAATATTCGTACCGCTGCCTCCTCTGTTAAATACACTATAAGAGTCACCATCTCTTAGACCTGGCCAGTAAACGCTGGCAATCTTATCAGTCCTGCATACATCACTGGTTGCAACTATATAGGCAATTTCATTATCGGTCTGATTTCCATTTTGGTAATCTTTACCAGAGTTCATTGTAGCACCAAATTCAGTAATAACCGTGCGGCTGCCATAACTCCCTATCCGGCTACGCCAGTCAGCCCTCCATTGAGTAACAGATCTTGTAGCCCAAAAGGCATAATTGTGTAATCCAAGTAAACAGCCGTTGAAACGGCTGTCAGCCCCCACTCCAGTAACATTCTCAGAATATCCTATACCATCCAGAACTATTCTTGCTTTTGGAACATTTGGATAATTGGAAAGAAATTGGGCATAAATACCAGTTAATTGAGCCAAAGTATACCCATGAGGCTCATTAAAAGGCTCAAAATATACATTACTATTACTTTGATATTTAGTTATTACCGTATTCCACATGCTCCAAAAGGCTGTCGTATTATCAATAATACCGTCTTTAGACGAAGATGATTCCCAGCAGGCAATAATAACTTTCCAGCCTTTGCTTGTCGCTTTATCGATTACCCCTTGATAACTAGCCCACCAGCTCTCAGCAACCGAAGGAGGATTAATCGGGATGCGGATTGTATTAACACCGCTTATTTTACTTGTAAAACCATTCAAAACAGCATCGGTTTTAGCGACAACTGTTGCATAACTGTCTCCTGCTTCAAGCCCCGAAATAATCACCCAGCCGTCTACAAAATTATCTCTTCCGTCAGCCCAGTTTAATCCGGCAATGGATGCGGCTCCAACTTTAGCAGTCAAAGAACTGCTTTTTATCACCGTATTTTCAGTTGCAGGAGCAGCTGTTGCGCTTGTCTGATTAACTTCCGCAACCTCATCTTTTGAACAGGCACATAAAATAATGCCCAGCATAAGTACATACTTTTTTTTCATTTACATAAAATGTTTAAATTGTTAAATTAATTTTCTAGTATTCAGTTCAAACCACTATATCAGTACCAATCTTTTTTTACGGTATTTGAATAATAGTTTAAATAATGCATTAAGTATCCAGACTCTTTTTATTTGAAATTTCTTTTCTTGAAATCAGCAAAAAAAATCTTTATAACAGTGCACTGCAGTAATTAATCATAAGGTCGGTTCATGGTCTTTTAATTGGTTTCGTTAATAAATAGTAATAGTATAAGCTGTAGTCACACAACTAAAACTTCAATTACAAAGTAAAGTATTACATAAACCGATCAGCAGGGACAAATTGGAAAATAAAGAGGGTTAAATTAGAAATTCATAATTTTTTACCAATAAAAAAACACATTGTAAAAAAAATAACTTAATTAAATAGTTAATAATCAATAATTACACTAACACAACAAATATTCAACAACTAAAGACCACACAAAAACATATATTCCATCATTTAGAAGCAGTAAACAATCCAATTACCCCCTCTCGATTGGAGAAGACCGGAGGGGTGAGGTAAAAAGCACTTTATATTTCTAAAAAGCATTATCTATGAATATCCAATTTATTAGCTGCACATAATAACAATAAACCTATTATTTCCTGTGCAGCCGTATCCAAAAACAACTACAGCAGCTACATCAGAAACAGCAAACAATAGAATCCAAGCGAAGCAGATTATCAAAGCAGCCAGCTTCTAAAAATAAATTTACTTTCAAGATGCTAATACATTATAAATAATTATTTTTGCTCCCGATTCCGGAACTTTGTAACGGGACTTAAAATTAATAGTACTACAGAATATATATTATGGTAAAAGATTTATTTGAAAGAATTCAAAACAACAAAGGTCCGCTGGGAAAATGGGCTTCACAGGCTGAAGGTTATTTTGTTTTCCCTAAATTAGAAGGAGAATTAGGACCAAGAATGAAGTTTCAGGGGAAAGATATTTTGAACTGGAGTTTAAACGACTATTTGGGTCTTGCGAATCACCCAGAAGTGCGTCAGGCTGATACTGATGCAGCAATTGCATTTGGAGCAGCAGCTCCAATGGGAGCGCGTATGATGAGCGGTCACACTAAATATCATGAGCAGTTAGAACAGGAATTGGCTGCTTTTACAATGAAAGAGTCAGCTTATTTATTGAATTTCGGTTACCAGGGAATGGTTTCTATCATCGATGCTTTGGTTACCAGAAACGACGTGATTGTATATGATGTTGACGCTCACGCCTGTATTATCGACGGTGTTCGTTTACACAGCGGAAAACGTTTTACCTACAAGCACAACGATGTCGAAAGCATGGAAAAAAACCTGGCACGTGCTACAAAACTTGCCGAAACAACAGGCGGAGGGATTTTATTCATTACCGAAGGTGTTTTTGGAATGCGCGGACAGCAGGGAAAACTGAAAGAAATTGTAGCAATGAAAGAAAAATACAATTTCCGTTTACTAGTTGACGATGCACACGGTTTTGGAACACTTGGAAAAACAGGTGCCGGAGCAGGTGAAGAGCAAGGATGTCAGGACGGAATCGATGTTTATTTCTCGACTTTTGCCAAATCTATGGCGAATATCGGAGCTTTCGTTTCTGCTGACAAAGACGTTATCGATTATTTAAAATACAACCTGCGTTCACAGATGTTTGCCAAAGCGTTACCAATGATCCAGACTATCGGTTCGTTGAAACGTTTGGAATTACTGCGCCAGTCTTCGGAAATCAAAGACAAACTTTGGGTAAACGTAAACGCACTGCAAAACGGTTTGAAACAAAGAGGATTCAACATTGGTGACACCAACACCTGCATCACTCCTGTTTACTTGGAAGGAAGTATCCCGGAAGCAATGGTTATGGTAAACGATTTGAGAGAGAACTACGGTATTTTCCTATCGATCGTGGTGTATCCAGTAATCCCAAAAGGAATCATTTTATTGCGTATGATTCCGACAGCTTCTCACACTCTACAAGACATTGACGAGACTTTGTCTGCTTTCGAAGCTATCCGTGAGAAATTAACAAACGGTACTTACAAAGAAATCGCAAGCAAAACTACTGTTGATATGGAAGCTTAACAATAAGCAACCTTACATATAAAAAATCCATCGGTCAAAAGGCTGATGGATTTTTTTTTGGGGAGCAGAACATCAGTATATTTGATCAGGTTCAGTCCCGCTTTTCGCTATATCTGTGGTCCTGAACCCCAGGACCACAGGATGCCGCTGTAATCCTACCGTGTGGACACAAATACAATTTCGTTATTTTTATCACTAAATAAAGATATAATATGCGAAGATATTTTACAGACATTGATGATTCTCGACTATTAAAAAGGAGTAATTTAATATTAGATAGTTTATTTCATAATTGTGTTCATTCGGTACGTCAGCTTACACAAAGCGATTCAGAATGTAAAGCAGTTTATCGTTTCTTGCAGAACAAAAGAGTTTCAGAATCGAAATTAATTAAAAACATGTCAGCAAACTGCTGTTTTTCAGCTCAAGACAAAACAGTTTTATGTATACAGGACACAAGTGAGATCAATTTATATAATCATAAAAACAGAGTTAAAAAAGACGAATTTATAGGATTGACTAATGCTGCAGCAAAAGGAGGAATTGGATTTTTACTGCATCCTAGTTTCGTTATAGATGCTTATAGTTTTGTTCCGTATGGCTTTTCAGATGTAAAAATATGGAACAGGCCTTTAGAGAAACTTACAAAAAAGGAAAGGAATTATAATTTGCTTCCAATTGAAGAAAAGGAATCTTATAAATGGATAGAATCTTCCCAAAAATCCAAGGAAGTTTTAGAGAAATCAAAAAAAGTCATCATCATTCAGGATCGAGAAGGTGATATTTATGAGCAATTTGCAATGATTCCAGATCAAAAGACGGAATTATTGGTAAGAGCAAGAGCAAACAGAACGCTACTAAACAAGGTTAAATTGTTTAGTTTTATAGCCAATGAACCTCTTAAAGGGAAATATACGATAGAATTAGAAGGTGATAAAAGAAGAAATATAAACAAACGGGAAGCTACCTTAGAAGTTAGATTTTCTGAAGTAACTATCCAAAAAAATGATTTAGTTTCAAAGAATGCACCCAAAAGCCTTGATTTATATATCATCGAAGCAAAAGAAATTGGCGATAACATTGATAATCCAATATGCTGGAGATTACTAACAACCATTAAAGTCTTAGACCTAGACACAGCCTTAAAATGTATCGAATGGTATACTTGTAGATGGATTATAGAAGAGGTTTTTAGAATTCTAAAAAAGGAAGGATTTAATATAGAAGCAAGCGAATTAGGTTCTGCAAAATCTATTCGAAAATTGTCTTTAATGATGATGGAGACAATTGTCAAACTATTTTTAATGCAAATAGCATATAGTATTCCAGAGGAAGAAATAGAAGCGAGAAGTTGTTTTTCAGATCAAGAACTTGAATGTTTAGAATATCAAATGATAAAATTAGAAGGAAAAACAGAAAAATTAAAAAATCCTCATATCCAAAAGGATTTAAAAAGATATGTTTGGGTTATTGCAAGGCTTGGTGGATGGAAAGGATATGCAAGTGGGAGAAAACCAGGAATAACCACTTTCTCTATCGGAATACAGAAATTTGCTTCAATAATGGAGGGATGGCAATTGTTTTTAGATGTGTCCACACGGTAGGCTGTAATCGGGGCTATTCTGAAAGTTTATATTTTCATAAGAACCAGCACAGACAGCGCATAAAAATTCTGTACTTTTATAGCACTAAACCAAAAAAGAAAATGAAAAGATTTATTCTTTCAGCATTACTGTTATTCACAATAACAATAATCACCGCCCAAAAAACAGAATACACTACTGTTACCAGTATTCCCTATTACAGTGAAGCTGTTTCCAAAACAGATTCATATATAAAAGAGCGCTGTGTACTCGATATCTATTACCCAAAAAATGTCAAAGGATTTACCACCGTGATTTGGTTTCATGGCGGCGGTTTAACTTCAGGCAGTAAAGAACTTCCGGAAGGATTAAAAGACAAAGGATTTTGTGTAGTTTCTGTAAACTATCGATTATCGCCAAAAGTAAAAACACAAAAATGTATTGAGGATACCGCAGCTGCCATAGCCTGGACATTCAAAAACATAGCGTCTTATGGCGGTGACAGTTCCTTAATTCTGGTTTCAGGACACTCGGCCGGTGCCTTTTTGACGTTGATGGTGGGGCTGGACAAAAAATGGCTGAAGACTTATGACATAGACGCCAATTCCATAGCAGGATTGATTCCGCTGAGTGCTCAGACTATCAGTCATTTTGAAATTCGAAAAGAAAGAGGCATTCCTGAAACACAGCCCATAATCGATGAATTCGCTCCCTTATATCACGTTCGTGCCGATGCTCCGCCTTTATTACTAATCACAGGTGACAGAGATAAGGAAATGCTGGGCCGCTACGAAGAAAACGCCTATATGGCACGAATGATGAAAATTGCCGGACATACGCAAACCGCTTTATACGAGTTACAAGGCTACGGCCACAATATGACGGAACCGGCTTTCCCATTAGTTGTACAGGAAATCAAAAGAATTACAGCATTAAAAAAGAAATAAAATGACCCCACACTTATTAATCATTCCAGGACTCGGTGATTCGGACGAAAAACACTGGCAGAGTTATTGGTTACAAAAATTCAACAATTCAACCAAAGTCATTCAGGACAATTGGGACGAACCGCAGCTCAGCGAATGGCTCGCAAGACTTAACGAAACTATTAAAAAAATAAATGAACCAACAATTTTAGTTGCACACAGCCTTGCCGTTTCCTTAATAATGCATTGGGCAGCCCAAAACAGCAGTCCAAATATCATAGGTGCTATGCTCGTTGCCCCCGCCGACGTGGATTCTCCTGCACACACACCAGATTTTCTGAGACACTTCTCTCCTATTCCAACGCAGACCGTGTCTTTTCCTACGCTGGTTATTGGAACCGAAAACGATACTTACATGTCACTAGAAAGAACCAAAGAATTAGCAGCTCATTGGGGAAGTGATTTCATAAATATCGGTCAGCTGGGACACATCAACTCCGATTCCAATCTCGAATATTGGGAAGAAGGCCAGAATTATTTACAGCAGTTAATCAAAAAAATCACTTAATTCTACAAATAACATTATTTCGTCAAATACATTTTTGAAACATATAAGTCATATAAGTTTTTAATTTAAAAAAATCAAGTAAAATCAAAAGTTCATTTAAGCAAAGCCGCTTAAACCTGCATAGATTTTTTTTAGCTTATATTCCCTTTTATACCATTTATGAATATAAAATAATCTAATTTTTATCCCCTCTCCTTGGGAGAGGGCTAGGGTGAGGAAAAAACAAAAAGACTGTTTTATATTCATAAATGGTATTAATCACTCTTTTGACAAACTACCTGCTTTTAACTTACATGACTTATATGTTTAAAAATTAATACCGTTTATTCTATAACATAAGCACAAAAAACTTTTAAAATGACTAACCCTATAGTTTCCGCAGCTTGGCTTCAAGAACATTTAAACGATACTGATCTAATTATACTTGAAGCAAGATTAGAACAGAATCAATCAAATTTAGAAAACCAAAATCCCAATCTACAGATAAAGGGCGCTCGTTTATTTGATATCAAAAATAATTTCAGCAACACCAGTAATCCCCTGCCAAATACTTTCCCTTCGGAAGAGCAATTCACTGCTGAAAGCCAAAAATTAGGCATCAGCTCCGACAGCACAATTGTAGTTTATGACACTTTAGGAATTTATTCCAGTCCCAGAGCCTGGTGGATGTTCAAAGCGATGGGACATTCAAAAGTTTTTGTTTTGGATGGCGGACTTCCAGAATGGATTAAAGAAGGGTTTCCAACCGAAAAACAAAATCAGATAAATTATCCGAAAGGGAATTTTACCGCCAAATTCCAGCCAGAATTAATCAAAAACAAAGAACAGATACTGGAAAACATCTCCACTAAAGAAGCCGTTCTCATGGACGCAAGATCAGCTGACCGATTTCACGCCACTCACGAAGAACCGAGAGCCGGATTGAGAAGCGGACATATTCCCGGTTCCATCAGCGTTCCGTTCACCGAACTGCAGCAAAACGGAAAATTCAAATCAAATGAAGAATTGAAGGAAATCCTAAAACTGGACAGCCAGCCATTATATTTTACCTGCGGTTCCGGAATTACCGCCTGCATTGTTTTGCTAGCCTGCGAATTGATTTCGGACAATCCAAAAGCCGTTTACGATGGTTCCTGGACTGAATGGGGCATCAGTGATCTTCCTATCGAGAAATAAAGAACAAAGAATAAATTTCATATAAAAGGCGGTTTTATTTTAAATAGAACTGCCTTTTTTAATCTGTTTTACATATTTAAAATTATCCCGCCAGAAAAACGATCCTGTTTTCTTCAGTCATAAGACGCGGAATCATATTTTCTTAAAAAAACATAATACACTACATAACAATTAATTACATGATAAAAATCACTTTAAAATGAGTTTAAAATTATTACCTTTATGTATCATTTTTATTCTCACTATTAAAGAAAAAATCATGAAAAAATATGCATCCATCATCTTGGTAAGAATATTTATAATTTCCCTTTTGCCATTTAGCACCATCGAGAAGGACTGGAAAAAATTGAACTGCAACAGCATTTTTTAGTCCTCACATGAAAACGCACGCATACATAGGAACCAGCCTTGATGGTTTTATTGCGCGAAAAGAGGGAGAAATCGATTGGTTAATTCAATTCGACAGTCCAGAAACCAGCCAAAGCTATACCGAATTCATCAGTAAAATTGACGCTATTGTAATTGGCAGAGGCACTTTCGAAAAAATACTCACTTTTCCCGATTGGTTCTATCAGCAAAAAGTTTTTGTATTGAGCTCCCAGATTAAACACATACCTGAAAGTCTAAAAGAAAAAGCCACCGTTCTTTTGATGCCACCAAAAGAGTTACTGCTCTATCTTTCGCAAAAAGGATATGCTAACATTTATATAGACGGCGGGAAAGTAATACAAAGCTTTCTGAAAGAAAATTTACTCGATGAACTTATAATTAGCAGAGTACCCGTTCTTATAGGTGAAGGCATTCCGCTATTTGGCTGGCTAAACCATGATATTACTTTTAAACACATTCAGACAAATGTCTTTTCGAATGGGCTTGTAATGAGCCGTTATGAAAAGAATAACGGATAATCAACAGATAAAAACAACTCTAAATTACAATACGATGATACCTCAAATTGACACCCTTAAAGATTACCAAAGTTCAAAAAACAATACCATAGAAAATATGAAATGGGAAATAGATCCTTCACATTCGGAGGTTATGTTCAAAATAAAACACCTTGAAATCGCTTCCATAACCGGTCGTTTTGATGAAATTAAAGGAACTGCCGAAGCGGAAGAAGATTTTGAAAATGCTGTATTTTCTTTTTCTGCTGCTATAAATTCCATCAATACCAATAGCAAAAACAGAGATGCTCATTTAAAAAGTGCAGACTTCTTTGATGCCGAAAAATTTCCAAAAATCTCTTTCTATTCTACTAAATTTAAAAGAATCGGTGAAGCGTCATTTGAAATAATCGGCAGACTGACCATCAAAGAAATTACAAAACCAACAATTTTACATTTAGACTACGGAGGCAGCAATATAGATCCTTGGGGAAACACAAAAGCAGGGCTTAAATTTAAAGGAATTATAAATCGTAAAGATTATGGTTTATCATGGAATACAGCTCTGGAAACCGGCGGTGTTTTAATTGGCGAAGAAGTAAGGATAAACGGTAATATCGAATTAATAAAAAAACTGGAATAAACTAACCGATCCGCAGTCCGTTTTCAATTTTGAAATCAGGAGCCAGCAGAATCACATCTCCCTCCTCACCTACGGCACCAAGCACTAAACACTCGCTCATGAACTTTCCAATCTGTTTTTTAGGAAAATTGATTACAGCCACAATCTGTCTTCCTGCTAAAACTTCTTTGGAATATCGTTTAGTTATTTGCGCCGATGTTTTTCGTATTCCAATAACGGTTCCAAAATCAATTGTGAGCTGAAAAGCAGGTTTTCGGGCTTCAGGAAAATCATTGACTTCGAGTATTGTTCCTACCCGCATTTCTACTCTTTCAAATTCTGACCAAGATAAATCCATTTTCCTTAAAGTTTATGGATTCTAAGATACTAAGTTTTTTCTTTTTCTGACTTAGAAACTTAGAGTCTTAACCACATTAAAAGAAAAATCCCAAAACTGTAATTATTTTGGGATTCTCTATTTATTCTAAAATAATCATTAACAATTAATAACTAATAATTATTTAACGTCCATCAATTCTACATCGAAAATCAGGATAGCATTTGGAGGAATAACACCGCCTGCTCCTGCTGGTCCGTAGCCTAAGTCAGAAGGGATTACGAAACGGGCTTTGTCACCCACTTGCAGTAAAGCAATACCTTCGTCCCATCCTTCGATAACGTTTCCTCTTCCTAATGGGAATTCGATTGGTTTTTTTCTTGGGTAAGAAGAATCGAAAACTTTTCCATCTGGTAATTGTCCTGTATAATGTACAGAAACCGTTTTACCATTTTCTGCTTTTTTACCAGAACCTCTTTGGATAAATTGGTAACGCAGACCGCTCTCTGTTTTTTCAAAACCTGCAGCCAATGCTTCCATTTTCGCTTCAGATTCTGCTTTTGCAGCAGCTTCTCTTTTCATGCGGGCCCCTTTTAAACCAATAAAAGCTTCAATTGCGTTCCATTTTTCAGCTTCTTCTCCAACTCTGATAATTTCTAATGTGTCCAATGAATCACCTTGAGCAACAGCATCAACTACATCTTGTCCTTCTACCACATGCCCAAAAACAGTGTGTTTATTATCTAACCAAGAAGTTGGCACATGTGTGATGAAAAATTGAGAACCATTAGATCCTGGACCAGAATTAGCCATAGAAAGCACTCCTGGTTTATCGTGTTTCAAAGAAGGATGAAACTCATCATCAAATTTATAACCTGGATCACCTGTTCCAGTTCCTTTTGGACATCCTCCCTGAATCATAAAATCAGGAATCACTCTATGGAAATTTAAACCATCATAGAATTTCTGCCCTTGCGGTTTTACTTTGTTTTCCATGTTCCCTTCAGCAAGAGCAACAAAATTACCTACAGTTCCTGGTGTCAAATCGTGTGTTAATTTTACTAAAATCGTTCCTTTTGCGGTATTGAATTTAGCGTATATTCCGTTTTCCATTGTGTTTATTTTTTATTGAGGTGCAAATTTACAAAAATAATTAGAGCTGACGATTTGTAAATTTTCAGAATTCTCTATTAATATGCTTTTTTCTGCATAAAATCTTCTCTGATAGGACTGAAAACATCAATCAGCAGACCATCTTCAAGGCAGAGTACGCCGTGAATCACATGAGGCGGAATATAAAAACAATCCCCTTCTTTCATCACTTTTGTACTACCGTTAATGGTTACTTCAAATGCACCTTTGGCAACATTAGTAACCTGCGAATGGTAATGCTCATGCAGTGTTCCAACAGCTCCTTTTTCAAAAAGAACATTGACCATCATAATAGAATCATCATATCCCATTATTTTGCGTTTTATGCCTTCTCCAACAACTTCCCAATCGAATTCATCATCTTTTATAAATTCTTTGCTTGCTCCAAAACTCTGCATTGCTTTTTATTTTATCGTTTAAAATGTGCCTTAAACATTATGTCTGGCTATCGTTCTATGCAAAAATAACTCAAAGACTGCAATTCATACAATCGTAAGATCATTTTATTGCATCCTTTGAGTTATTTATAGAAATTTTGTGAGCTAGCCAGTAGTTATTAAAACTACATGCTTAACTGCTCATCAATCAGATGTATTAAATCTTCCTCAGAAGAACCAAATGTAACTACGCTTCCATTTTTGTCAATTAAAATTTTAGTTGGAATACCCTCAATTTTATATTTTGCAGTAATAGCATCGTCATAATCAAAGACTACATTAAAACTGTATTTTTTATCATTAATAAAATTGGTAACTTTCTCAGTAGTTTCATTTTCCTTCCCTTTTTCCCATGTATTCACAAATAAAAATTCTACGTTCTTGTCTTTGTATTTGGTCACTAATTCCTGCATTGCAGGGAATGAAGCCTTACAGGGACCACACCAAGTCGCCCAAAAATCCAGAACTACTACTTTTCCTTTTAAATCGGACAGATTAATTACTTTTCCTTCCAGATTTTTCAAACTGAAATTGATAGCGTCAGTACTGCCGTATTTCTTAACAATAGCAGCTTTTGCACTTGCATTTGCAGCTTCAATGGATTTTGCTTTAATAACTTTAAAAGAATCCAAAGACAGATTTAATTTTCCATATATAGCTTCCAATTGAGCAAGAAGCACTCTTGAATTTGTTCCTTTTGAAAGCTCGTCCTCAATATATTTTTTAGTAACTTCTAAGCCTTTTACTTTTTCCATGTAAACTGCATAACGCTCTTTTCCATCTGGACCAAAATCCCCCATTTGATAAATCTTATCCTGATATTGAAAAGCTTCTTCAAACCTATTTAACTTATATAATATTAGGGCATAAGTATCTGCGTACATATCGTGAGTTCCCTGCAGATCTTCAGGAAAAGGAGCTTTTTTTTGAAGATCTGCTATTATGTCCAGTGACCTTTTTGATGCTTTTTCGGCTGATTCAATATCTTTAGCAGGAGTTACAAAATCTTGTCCGGATAATCCCCATGCATAATTATTATAAAGTCCCGCCGCCTTATTTTTATTGGATAATAATTTTTCATACTGATCCAGTTTTTCAAAATCTTTATTGTCTAAATATATTTTCATTAAACTGGTATAAAAATAATCTTTATACATTACAGGAATATTACTAAATGTACTTGTATAAAGATTCAAGCGTTCCAAAATATAAGTTTCTGTTTTATCCGGATGGTTCGCAAAATCAAAAAAGAAATTGCTGGATTCAAAACTGCCTTTTGGATATTTTGCTTTTATTTTATCTTCCAGCAGTTTGTTTTCGTCAGTCATTTTAAGACGCGAATAAAGTCGCGCAGCAACCAGCAAATAGTCTTCAGAATTCTTTTTTTCGCATTTTTTGGCAAATGCCAGCATTTCATTTTTCGTTTGTTCTTTATTAGAAGCCTCTTTTATGTATAAATAATTCTCATAACTTTTACCCTCTTTCATCTTGGGATACTTTACAAACATTTTATTGTACTCTGACAATATGCCTGCAGGACTGGATTCGAGTTTCAAATTCAGTTTTGATGCCAATGAATTACTTGCATAGTTTAAAATCTCAATTTTTGCTGCCCAGCATTTTCCCATATCGGCTTGAGACGAATTTAAAAACACATCATATCCAGTATTTTTATTGTTTTCAACTACTTTTTTCCCATCAACGATTGCTGCTACAAAATATTTAATTGAGTCTGGAACCTGAAGAGCAAATTCGTAACCAACAGCTTTTTTAATTAACAAAGCACCGTCGCCTGTAAAATCAAAATTGTCATTATAAATAACTCTAACTTTGGCTCCATCTGGAATTTCTGTTCCTTTGGGCGGTTCGTAAACATAAGTGTTTTCTTTTCCAATTATTAGTTTTGAATTTTTCAAATACAGTTTCCCGATTTGCGAAAATCCCATATTAAAACACACCAAAAAAAGCAACATTACTGTTTTTTTCATCTTATAAATATTTAGCGTTAGTGCCAGCAGGCCATAAAATCTAACTGACTGATTATATAGAAACTATAAAGTAAATATAATTGATTTTTACTACAGAAAAATCCTCTATTATAAAAATAACTTTTATTTAAGATTTAAACAGGCAAGTCCGTTAAATAAAGCAGATGGGATTATTTTTTGCGTTTGAAAAATAATGTTGAAAATGCTTAAAATCATTCAAAAAGGGATTTGACTTTTGGAGATTCTTCCCCTTTTTCGGTCAAGTATAAAGCGGCGCCGTCTGCATTTATAAAGTTTAAAATTACAGTCAAAACGATTCCGTCTTTTTTATCATACATAATAGTAAAAATGCCGACTTCAGATTTATCAACTGAATTGTGAGTATTCTTTTTAAAATCAGTTTTATATTCTACAAAATAAAAATTATTGTTTTCATCGTAAAATTCTTTTCTAAACTCAATATAATACTTGTTTTCTATATTGTCCTTAGTGTTTTTTTTATTCAGAGTTCCTTCTTTTAAATCAAAAACAAATTCGTTATTCTCCAGCGAAAACTCTTGTGGCGGAATGCTTTTATACATTGTCTGCACAATAATTTTCTGCGAATACAATTGATTGAACAATAAAAATGTGAATATATAAAATGTAAATTTCATTTATTTTATTAAAAATGTATTAAGGGTTTTGGAAATTATAATATCCCGCCTGCTCTAGTGGTTTGGGACGAAATTAGACCCTTTATTCGGATTTGCCAAATCTCCTAAATACAAAACCAACTTTCTATTAAGCAGATTTTACAAATCCGTTGTGGGAGCTGTTGGTGGCTGTAGCTCGTTTTTCGTTATCTCATCCATCCTTCTATTTTATAATTCTTTGAATATAGTTTTCGTTCTTTCGCACCATTGTCAGGCTTAAACCAAACTTCAAATCTTCCGGCATAAGGGTCGCCCCAGTCGCCTTCATAAATTGTAAAATGAGAACTTGTACCAAACTTCATTATTTTGTCTGTTGGATTATAAACATTAATTGAACTGCTTTCACGTAATCTTTCACTAGAAAGCTCTAGATTCTGGGTAATCTCAAATGCTTTTAAATATATAATTCCGCTTTCAATTTTTCCAATCCAAAAGTCGTATTCATAAAGTCCTGGCTGAAATGAATTATATAATTGAAACTCTGTTTGTTTTACAATTCTATTTGTTAAGCTATCTGGTTTATTTTCATCAATACTAATATCAGCAGGATTATCAATTTTTATATTTGTTGGTATTTTTAGGTTGTGCGCCCATGTATCTGGCGTTTCTTGCTCTATCCAAAACATAGCAACTGTATAAACTATAACTGCAAATATTGTTACGCTAAACAATACAAAAGCTATAAAGCTTTTAAGCCATTTTTTTTGAAATAACTGATATATTGCAGAAATCAATAGAACTAAAAGACTAAATCCAAATAAAGCAAAACAAATACTTCCAAATAAATGGTTTTTTAATATTTCAGAGGAAACCAAAAGTCCAATGGAAATAATCCATAAAATTATTGGTTTCCAGCCGTTTTCAAAAAAATTAGTGCGATCTTTTTTCATAGGTTTTTAGTCTTGTCAATTCTTCGATACCATTGCCACTAACGTTCCCTTGCTACAAGAGGTTTGGGGTTAAATTAAGCCTTATTTTCGGATTTGCCAAAACTTCCCAAATACAAGACCATTTTTAAATTAAGCCAAATGCCCAAATCGCTTGTAGCAAGTGTTGGCGGTTCGGTTGTTTTTTAATCGAAATTACTATTACAAACCTATATTTTTTACGTTTCTGTTTTTCAAATTGCCGTTAGCATACTCAAACTTTTATAATTTAGTTTTTCATATTCCAAGTTTCTAAAATTAAAATCTATTTATTGTATTACAATTTTCTACAAGAGAAAAAGGTTTTTCATTTATCCTTTTTTATGAATTGCATTTTTGATTGATTCAAGATAAACTAATAATTTAGTTTTGCTTATCGGATTTTGTGAAATAAATCCACTCAGCAAATTTTCCATCATAATAAGATTTATTCTACTATAATTTACAAAATTTTCATCTCGAGTCATTAATATTTTATTCATCAAATTTTCATCATCAGTCAATGCGCTTTCACTTGTAGTATATAGTTTCTTAATTATATTTTCTATCTCTTCATCTTTGTATATTCTGTAAAAACGAGTTCTCTCGGAAGCTTCTATTTCGCCTTTTGTTAATTTCTGTTTCATAATTTTCTTTCGTTTTTTTCTTCGTAAGTTCGGTTTCAACTGACCGCCAACTAATAGCTCTGTGCAATTTTTTCACAAATTTCAAGTTAGCTAATGTATTAAATTTTACTTTATACAGCTTTTAAAAGAAGAATTTCGATACTCTTTTTAAAATATAAACCTCTCAATAACCGCAATAGCATTGCCTGTCATATGCATTGTTATTGGTGTATAAAGTGATTTTGTATATTGTCGTGCATATCCAAATAACATGGCATCAACTAAACTTTGCACTATTCCGATATTCGAAGACAGAGTATTTTGATACGTGAAATTATGGAGAAGAACAAAGAAGCAGGCCTGAATTAAAACTGCAAGATGATTGTTTATTTTTTTCTTGTTCAATAAATTTAAGATAAAGCCTCTAAACAGCAGTTCTTCGGCTATAGGAGCAAGAATAACAGCACCTGGAATCAAGATAAGTGATGAAGACAGTGAATGATTCCATTTATCTATTTCCAAAATTGATGATGAATAAAGCAAAAATTCCACCAGCAATGAATACAGCAGAAACCCAATTGTCCAAATTAGAAAGTATTTGATCGACTGAGGTTTTCTAAGATCTAATTCTTCAGATTTGAATTTCCCGCGTTTAATTAATATCATCACAGCACAAATAACGATCAAAAACGGTAACGTCCTAACTAATGCCAATCTTATTTCATTGTTCATTTTAAACTATTATTTAATTGATTAATAAAAACATACGCTATTTAATTTTCTGCCAGCAAAAAACGAAGTTATGGAAATTACTGTTTGCATTTACAGAAAAATCTGCAGATACTCTTTATGTAAGCAATTATCTGAACGAAGCAAACTGACGAAAAACAACTAATACCAATCACACATATTATATAGTCCAAATTTGATCTAAAAACACATAGCCATACCCGCAGATACTCATTACCTCATTTTTAGTTGTATTTTTCACTGCATCAGTAATAAAATTTTCGACGTCCTCTAATGACTTGTAAAATTTATTAGAGAACTGTCGTTTGTATTTTGCCCACATTTTTTCAGCGGGATTAAGTTCTGGGCTATATGGTGGTAAAAAAACAAGAACAATGTTTTCAGGAATAATTAATTTTTTAGCTTTATGAAATCTTCCATTATCCAAGACCATTATTTTAAGTTCTTTGGGATTTTCTTTTGAGAAGTTGTTTAGAAATACTTGAAAATTATCCGCATTGCAGTGTGGAAGTATTAATTGAAAATGATCTCCTGTTATTGGAGAAAATGCTCCGGAAAGCCAAGTTGATCTGAATACTTGCTGAAAAGTACAAATTGGTTTCACACCAATAGCAGTAACTGATTTGCCATTGCTAGTGAATAATCCATAACGGGATTCATCTTGAAAATATAGATTTACAGATTTAAAATCCCCCACAGCATTCAGTGCTATTTCCTGGCAGATTCTTCCGAAGTCTTTTTAAAAGAGATTCCTTGGTTTTCATCTTTTTTAACGTGGCTTTTTCGGGCTATTTTTACGCTTGATTTAAAATTTCTAATGCAGTAATAAAGTAAGGTATTATAATTGAAGGTTTTCCCCGTTTCTTTTTCAATCCAATCTTTCAATTCAACATAGCCTTGGAGCCCGTTTTGGGGATCGTTGAGTTTTGTTTCCAGCATATCGTGTTCAGCAGAATTGAAAACAGAGGGCTTGAAACCTTTTCTTTGATGTTTCATCAAACCCTCAATTCCTTCATTAATATACAATGTTCTCCATTTATGAACGCTGTTTGGATCGACCATAGCTAATTTAGCAGCCTCACGTTTGGAAATTCCTGTTTTTTCGTTTTGTTTTAAAATCAACAAAACTCTCAAACGCTGACCAATAAATGGAGTAGAATGTTTGAGCAAATTTTTAATTTCTTTTTCCGTTTCCTTGATAGTCAAAATTTTTGAATGTGCCATAGTGTCACTTTTACAATATAATCCAAATTTAATATAAAAAAACCAATTATAAAAATTGGTCGATATTATATTTTTGTTCGGTATAACTCCAAAAAAAATGACATCCTTTCGAATGCCATTTTTATATATTGAGTTTTATAAATTACTCTGCTGATAGTCCCGCATTTTTTAAATAGGGTTCGGTTTTCATATCATGACCGATAAAATCTTTGAACGCCTTATTTAAATCCACACTGTTACCAACAGATAAAATGTATTTTTTGAAGCGCTCGCAGTTTTCTCTTGTCATACCTCCATTGGCCTGCATCCAGTCGAATGCATTATAATCTAAAGTTTTTGACCAAGTGTAAGCATAATAACCCGCGGAATAACCGCCTCCCCAAATGTGCGCAAAATAAGGAGTATGATAGCGCGTAGGCACTTCATTAACCAATAAACCGTATTTTTCTAACGCTTCTTTCTCAAAAACCAATGCTGGTTTAAAATCAGATTCTTTTTCGACACTGTGCCAAGCCATGTCAAGTGTTGATGCCGCTAAAATTTCGGTTACATCATAGCCTTTATTAAAAGTTTCTGCTTTCTTGATTTTATCAATTAATTCTTGTGGTATTGGCTGTTTCGTCTGGTAATGAACAGCATAGTTTTTTAGAACTGCTGGATCTAACGCTGCATGCTCATTGATTTGAGATGGGAATTCTACGTAATCTCTCGGCACCGAAGTCCCTGACAATGAAACATATTCCTGATTAGCAAATAATCCGTGTAATGTGTGCCCAAATTCATGAAACATAGTAGTCACATCGTCAAAACTAATTAAAGATGGATTTCCGCCAACTGGTTTCGAGAAATTGTAAACGTTTACAATTACTGGCTTTTGTTTTAAATAATGCGACTGACTCACCAGATTATTCATCCAAGCTCCTCCATTTTTATTGTCACGGGTATAAAAATCTAAATAGTATATGGCAATTGAAGTTCCTTTGTCATCAAAAACTTCATAAACTTTTACATCTGGATTATATACAGGCAAATCATTTCGTTCCTTAAAACTGATACCATACATTTGTTTAGCCGCATAGAACACTCCTTTTTCTAATACGCTTGTCAGCTCAAAATATGGTTTAATCTGACTTTCGTCCAAATCATATTTGGCTTTACGAACTTGTTCAGCATAAAAGTTCCAATCCCAGGCTTCCAGTTTAAATCCGCCGTTTTGAGCATCAATTAAACCTTGTATTTCCTGTGCTTCTATTTTAGCTTTGGCTACAGCCGGCGCTGCAATTTTGGCCAGCAGTTCCATAGCTGGTTCTGGTGTTTTTGCCATTTGATCTTGTAACTTCCACTCAGCAAAACTTTTTTTACCCATCAAATTGGCTTTTTGCAAACGCAGTCTAGCTATTTTTTCGAGTACCTCACGCGTATCTCCTTCATCATTTTTTTCGGCACGGTACCAGGATGATTTGTATATTCTTTCTCTGGCTGCTCGGTTTTTCAAACTAACCAGCAAAGGCTGCTGCGTTGTGTTCAATAATCCTATTAAATATTTATTTTCGTATCCTGCTTCTTTAGCTTTCTGCTTGGCAGCTTCAATTTCGGCGGCACTTAGCCCGTCTAAATCAGCTTCATTGTCAAATAAAACAGCTCCATTTTTTCGGGCCAGTAGTAATTTATTACTGAAAAGAGTGCTTAAAGTCGCTAATTCTTCATTTATTTTCTTCAGCTTTTCTTTATTCGCGTCAGATAAATTAGCTCCGTTTAATTCAAATTGTTGCAAGTAATATTCAGTCAGTCTTTTATCCTCACCTTTCAATTTATTCAAATCAATTGCTTTGAAACGATTATACAATTTACTGTTCAAATAAATTTTATCAGTGTGTGCTGAGAAAACTGGCGCATATTCAGCTTCAATTGCCTGTAATGCCGAATTGGTATTGGAACCAGTCAGATTATAAAAAATTCCTGTTGCTCTGTTCAAAACTTCACCACTGGTTTCTAATGCCAAAACGGTATTTTGAAAAGTAGGTTTTGCAGGATTATTTGCAATAGTTTCAATCTCCTGAACATTAATTTTCAAACCATAGTCAAAAGCGGGTTTAAAATCTTCATCTTTTATTTTACTAAAATCAGGTGCCTGATATTGTAAAGTACTTTTTTGCAACAAAGGATTTTTCATTTTGATATCATTATTTTGAGCCTGAAGTGAAAAAACAAAACACAACGAACTGATAAAGAACAACCTATAGCGAATCTGCATAATTAATATTTTTTCTACATTAAAATACGAATATAACAAAAAAAACTATTTCCGTTTCATTAATCACAAATAGTATTTAAAATGTTAATTTTTTAATACAATTCATACAAAAAAAAATTATATTTGTGATATTTAAGTTTACAAAATAATATGAATTCAATATTTGACAAAATTGACAATCAATCTATTATAGATAGAATCAACACTCTTAATCCAGAGACTGCTCCATTATGGGGAAAAATGTCCGTTGATCAAATGCTTAAACACACAAATGAAGTTATTATAGTAGCATTTGGCGAAAGGAATATAAAAGTAAATTTTTTCATTAGACTTTTGGGCAAAATGTCTAAAAAGAGTACTTTTAACTTTGGATTTAACAAAAACAGTCCAACTGCCAAAGAGTTTATTTTTACAGGAAAATATGATTTTGAACAGGCAAAGAGCGAATTAATAAAAAACTTTAGCCGTTTTACAGAAAAACCTGTACCTATTACAATTATGGATCATCCTTTTTGGGGAAAAATGACTTACAAAGATTGGAACAAGTTGATGTGGAAACACATTGATCACCACTTGACACAATTTGGCGTTTAGTCTCTAACCCCATAAAAGAAAACTCATTTATGAGTATAATTAGACATAAGCATTATTTCTTATCCTACTCTGAAGAACATGAACAAGCAGAATGGACCGCTTATTATCTGACTGGAAAATCTCAGTATGAACACCATTATGAGCGTCCTTATTTTAAGCAGGATCCTCTTATAGATACTGAATCGGCACATTGGAGAAATTACAAAGACACCGGTTATGACAAAGGACATCTTGTACCTGCGGCTGATATGAAATTTTCTAAAGAAGCTTACACAGAAACTTTTTACACTTCGAATGTCTCGCCCCAAAACAGGGACTTTAATGCCGGTATATGGAACAGACTAGAACAAAAAGTGAGATACTGGGCTGATAAATACACAGCTCTATTTATTGTAACTGGAAGTATTTTACACGACAATCTATTAACTATCGGCGATGAAGAAGTTTCGGTTCCTCATTATTTTTTCAAAATTGCGGTTCGGGTTGAAAATAACAGCCTGAACATGATTTCGTTTTTAGTACCAAATGAAAAATCCGATTTACCGCTCTATAAATTTGCTAAAACTATTGATGAGATTGAACAAATAACCGGTATTGATTTCAACCAAAAACTATCTGAAAAAATAGAAGAAAAAATAGAAAAGGAGCTAAGCTATAAGGAATGGAGTTTTAGTTAAGTCCATTTCTCAAAAAATTATAATAATCATAAAAAAGATACACTAAGAGTTGCAATTTAAAAAGAGGCTGTCCGAAAAGGACAGCTTTTTTTATGCTGCAAATTTCAGGAATCGATTTTGGGTTGGTTGATTAATGAAAAAATATTCTGTTACAGTATTTAAAAAGTGAATTTCGACTTTTATAGCTCTATTTAGAACTCTGAAGGAAATTTTTAGATGAGTTTTCGACGCATCATTGTTCTTTGCTATCATTTTTCTAAAATTATGCCCGATAGCCATCAATAGAAATTCCATTTCCACTTTTTCGATGCTTGTGAAAGTAAACCGGCTGAATTTATTGTTGTTTTTTAGCTGTCCGAATACTGCTTCAACTTCTATTGGGCGTTTGCTTCGGTGTTCGAGTCCTTTTTCGCTTGTGAGCAGCTCTTTGGCTTTAGCCCTTAATTGGTTCAGGCGGTGGTTTATCTCTATTGTCCTGTTTCCTTTGGCTTGGTGACATAGACCTCTTAGCGGACATCCATGACATCTTTTTACTTGATAATAAGATACTTGTGATTCGTATCCGTTGGCCGATGTCCGTTTTCCACTGCCAATGTTTTCCATTCTTTGTCCCATTGGACACACATAAAAATCCTGCTGTATATTGTAGAACAAATTCTGGACAAGAAACGGATTGTCCTTCATTTTTTTCTTCTGTTCTTTGTGAAAATAATTATACTTTACATAGGCCGTTATATCTTTATTTTCAAGCATTTCGTAGTTTTCTTCGCTTCCATAACCAGCATCGGCTACAACTGTTTTGCTTTGTTTTTGATACATTTTTTCAAATTCCTCCAGATGGGATTTTAAAGTCGTAGTGTCGTTAGGTGTCTGATGAATGGTTACATTGGTAATGAATTGATTTTCAGTAGAAATCTGAGGATTGTATGCAGGTTTTAACTGTCCGTTTTTCATATGGTCTTCCTTCATTCTCATAAAGGTAGCGTCAGGATCTGTTTTGCTGTAGGAGTTTCTATTGCCTAAAATCACTAAATCTTTTTCGTATTTTTCAAGCTTTGGCAGGTGCTCTTCCTGAAGCTTTTGAAGCTCTTTGGTTATCTTCTTGTTGGGCTCTTTGAGTTTTTTATTGAGTTCTGATAATTTTTCTTTCAGCTCTTCCGAGTTTATTTTTTTTGGTAATTCTTCCTTGTTGACTTCTTGATTATCTGATAAAATACTGTTTTCGATATCGGATAAGATGCTGTTGATTTTTACTTCGAGTTTTTCTTTGTATTTCTCTATAGAACCCCGCCAGACAAAGGTGTATTTGTTGGATTTGGCTTCAATTTTTGTTCCATCGATGTATTGGATATCCAGACTGACATAGCCCATTTCCACAAGCATTTTGACTACTTCTGCAAATAAATCTTTGATGTTTTCTTTTAAAATCTTTCCTCTAAAATCGTTAATGGTTCTAAAATCAGGAGTTGAGTTGCCTGAAATAAACATAAAATGAATGTTCTCAGTAAGTGCCTTTGCTATTTTTCGGCAGGAATAAGTGTTGCTTAAATAACTGTAAAACAAAACCTTAAGCATCATTCTGGGATGATAGGCCGAGGTGCCTCCTCCTTTATATATTTTAAGTATATGACTTATATCCAATGAATTGACAATCTTATCCACTAAGCGGACAGGATGGTTTTCTGAAATTTTATCAAAAATATTTATCGGAAAAAGTTCCGGTGTATTGATCGATTGCGATTTAAATATTACTTTAGCCATTGCTCGTTTTTTGTGCAACTCTAAGATACTATTTTAGATTAAAAACAGCAAAAAAAAGGCTGTCCTTACTTTTTGGACAGCCTCTTTACATATTTTAAATTTGTATTACAAACCCTCATTTTCAAGATAAGGTTTTACTTCCATATCATGACCAACAAAATCTTTGAAAGCTTTATTCAAATCTACACTATTACCAACAGATAAAATATATTTACGGAAACGTTCTCCATTTTCACGAGTCATTCCTCCATGTGCTTTAATCCAGTCATAAACATTATAATCTAAAGTTTTCGACCAAGTATAAGCATAATAACCCGCCGAATAACCTCCACTAAAAATGTGTGCAAAATAAGGACTATGATAACGTGTTGGAACTTCATCAACCAAAAGACCATATTTTTTTAATGCTTCCGTTTCAAATTCTAAAGCTGATTTAAAATCTGCTTCATTAGTTACGCTATGCCAAGCCATGTCAAGAGTAGATGCCGCCATCAATTCAGTAACACTATAACCCGAGTTAAAGGTTTCAGATTTTTTGATTTTATCAATTAATTCTTGTGGAATTACTTTTTTAGTTTCATAATGTAAAGCATAATTTTTAAGAATATTTGGATCTAACGCCGCGTGTTCATTAATTTGTGAAGGAAACTCTACAAAATCTCTTGGCACACTTGTACCTGAAAGTGAGGCATACTGCTGATTTGCAAAAAGTCCGTGTAAGGTATGTCCGAACTCGTGAAACATAGTATTCACATTACTAAAACTAATCAAAGATGGATTTCCGTTTACGGGTTTCTCAAAATTATAAACATTTACAATTACTGGTTTCTGCTTTAAATAATGAGACTGTTTTACAAAACTATTCATCCACGCACCTCCTCTTTTATTATCTCGTGTATAAAAATCTAAGTAATAAATAGCCATTGATTTTCCGTCATTATCAAAAACTTCATAAACTACTACATCTGGATGATAGACTGGTAAATCTTTACGCTCTTTAAAAGTGATACCATACATTTGATTAGCAGCATAAAACACACCTTTTTCGAGGACTGTCTTTATTTCGAAATACGGTTTTATCTGGCTGTCATCTAAATCATATTTAGCTTTACGCACTTGTTCAGCATAAAAATCCCAATCCCAAGGCGCTAATTTAAAACCACCATTTTGAGCATCAATAATTGCCTGGATTTCAATCGCTTCTTGTTTTGCTTTAATCACTGCCGGGGCAGCAATTTCGGACAAAATCTTCATTGCGTTATCTGGTGTTTTTGCCATTTGGTCTTGAATTTTCCATTCAGCGAAACTCTTTTTCCCCATTAATTGCGCTTTTTGTAAACGCAGACGTGCGATCTTTTCTAGAGTAGTTCTCGTATCTCCTTCATCATTTTTCTCCGACCTTGTCCAAGAAGCTTTATATATTTTTTCTCGAGAAGCTCTATTTGTTAAATTTTGCAAAACAGGCTGTTGCGTAGTGTTTTGCAAACTAATCAAATATTTACCATCCTTGCCAGCTGCCGTCGCCTGAGCTTTGGCCGCTTCAATTTCTTGAATACTTAATCCATCTAAATCTGCAGGAGAATCAAACAAAACAGCTCCATTCTTTCTTGCCGTTAATAATTTATTTCCGAAGGTCGTTCCTAAAATTGCCAATTCACTATTAATCGCTTTCATTTTTTCTTTGTCAGCTTCGGATAAATTTGCTCCCGCCAATTCAAATTTCAACAAATAATCTTCAGTTAATTTTTTATCTTCTCCTTTTAAACTTGATAAACTGATTGCTTTAAAACGTTGATACAACTTACTATTTAAAAAAATTTTATCTCTATTTACTGCAAAGATTGGTGCATATTCCTGTTCTAATTTTTGAAGATCAGGATTAGTATTAGAACCTGTCAAATTATAAAAAACTGAGCTTGCACGAGTCAGATCAGCTCCACTTAATTCTAAAGCCAAAACAGTATTTTGAAAAGTTGGTTTTGCTGGATTGTTAGTGATTTTTAACAATTCCTCCTCTTGTTTTTTTAAACCGAACTCAAATGCTGGCTTAAAATGTTCATTTTTAAATAAATCAAAAGCAGGAGCTTGATATTGCAATGTGCTTTTTTGTAATAAGGGATTATTCATTGTCTCTTTATTTTGTGCAGAAGTGATATGGATCGAAAGTACTGCCAGTAAAATTAGGCCTGTACATTCCCGAACACCATTAAAAGATAATCGCATAGTTTGAATGATTTTGAATTTATTGCTAAAAGTAATTAAAAAAAGAATAATTTAATAAATCAATACTGTTAAAATAGTTTATTAAAAAATTCGCAACAGATATACTCCAATTCAGCATTTACATCAACTAAAATATTTTATCATCTTTGTTTTCTGAGTTTGAGTACGTATAAGAATTACCAATTAATAATGGTAACTTTGCTACCTAGATTTTTTTTAACATGAGAATTGATATTATAACCGTATTACCTGAATTATTAAGAAGTCCCTTCGAAGCTTCGATTATGAAACGTGCCATAGATAAAGGATTGGTAACCGTTCATTTTCACAATTTAAGAGATTATACAACTAATAAGCAAAAAAGTGTAGACGATTATCCTTTTGGCGGCGGTGCAGGGATGGTTATGACTATTCAGCCGATAGATGCCTGTATCACTCATTTGAAAAGTGAAAGAACTTACGACGAAATCATCTATATGTCTCCCGATGGTGAAACGCTAAACCAAAAAATGGCCAATACTATGTCGATGTATGAAAACATTATCATTTTATGCGGGCATTATAAAGGAGTGGATCAGCGCGTGCGTGATCATTTTATTACCAAAGAAATCTCAATAGGTGATTATGTTTTATCGGGCGGCGAATTAGGTGCTCTCGTTCTGTCTGATGCCTTAATCCGATTAATACCTGGTGTATTAAGCGATGAAACCTCAGCATTGACAGACAGTTTTCAGGACGGCCTCCTTTCTGGACCAATTTACACCCGTCCAGCTGATTACAAAGGCTGGAAAGTTCCGGATGTTCTATTGAGCGGTCATTTTGCAAAAATTGACAAATGGAGAGAGGACACTGCCTACGAACACACTAAGAACAGAAGACCCGATTTATTAAATGATTAATTTTCATACCTTTATACTTAAACTAAAAGTTAGTTCACTGCCTTTTAACCTTTAAAAGTATAAATCATGAAAAAAATAATCTTAAAAGTTATTTTAATTACTGCTTTTTTCATTTCATCTGCTTCGTTCGCTCAAGGAATAAATAAAAAATCCCTGCTGAATGAACTCAACAAAACATACGGGGTTGCACTAAGCGCAGACGAAAAAACCTATTATGAAAATGCAAACAATGCCTTAGTCTTGGAATTATTTGGTCTTGACGGAAAGAATCTATCAAAAGAAAACCGCGATAAAGAAATTGACAAATTATTTGACAAAAGAGACAAAACACTGACTTCGTCGTTAGGCATTAACAAATACAGCGATATTAAAGCAAGAACAGACGGAAAAACTGCAGAAACTATAAAAAAAGTAAAACAAGCAAAAATGACTCCTTAAATTCTTTTTTAACAACGGATTACACAAAGAGCTTACAGAAATAAGAGTTCTTTTTTTTAGCCCCATTAAATAAACTATCGCTTCAAAATAATTTGTAATTTCATATTTCACAATTCATAAATATTTTCTACATTTGCACCCTCATTAGACCAACCTCTGGCGAAAACCGTGAATGTTGCTCTTTTTAAACCATAAAATAAAAATAAAATGGCAGATTTATTGAAATTCGTTCAAGACGAATTCGTAACAAGAAAAGATTTCCCTGTATTCGGAGCTGGAGACACAATCACAGTTTTCTACGAAATTAAAGAGGGTGAAAAAACAAGAACACAGTTTTTTAAAGGTGTTGTTATTCAAAGAAGAGGATCTGGAAACACTGAAACTTTTACAATCCGTAAAATGTCAGGAGCAATTGGAGTTGAGCGTATCTTCCCAGTTAACTTACCAGCTTTGCAAAAAATTGAAATCAACAAGAAAGGTGCTGTACGTAGAGCTAGAATTTTCTACTTCAGAGAACTTACTGGTAAAAAAGCTAAAATTAGAGATAAAAGAAGATAGTTTACTACACTTCTTTACTAACAAAAAAGTCCCAGTTCGATATAAGTCGAATTTGGGCTTTTTTTTTGATAATTTTTAGGGGTCAAAAATCACAATTTGAAAATCAAACAGTACTAAAAATATCAAATTAAGAATATCACAGAATAGGCGTTTAATATTATTTTTTTATATAAATTTTAAAACACTATTACAACTTCATTTCATATCTTTGCCCGCCTTATCTCAATCGTTATATTTGCTAATAAGGCTCGTTATAAACTTATGATTTAGATCAAAAAAATAAAAAAAATGACATCAAAAGCTAAAATTTTTTACACATTAACTGATGAGGCTCCTTTATTGGCAACCTACTCTTTTCTGCCAATTGTTCAGGCATTTACTGCTGCTTCTAATATCGAAATAGAAACAAGAGACATTTCTCTAGCCGGCAGAATCTTATCCAACTTTCCTGAATTTTTAAAAGAAGATCAAAAAACAGCTGATGCTTTATCTGAACTTGGAAAATTAGCTACTTTACCTGAAGCTAATATTATAAAACTGCCAAACGTTTCTGCATCGGTACCGCAATTAAAAGCTGCTATCGCTGAATTACAGTCACATGGTTATGCAGTGCCAAATTTCCCAGAAGACCCGCAAAACGATTCTGAAAAAGAAATTAAGACAAAATATTCTAAAGTTTTAGGTTCTGCCGTAAACCCAGTTTTACGTGAAGGAAACTCTGACCGTAGAGCTCCAAGAGCTGTAAAGAATTTTGCGAAAGCAAATCCTCATTCTATGGGGGCTTGGTCTTCAGCTTCTAAAACAAAAGTAGCATCTATGTCAAAAGGTGACTTTTACGGAAGTGAAAAATCAGTTACTGTTGCTGAAGCAAATGATGTGAAAATTGAATTCACAGCAAAAGACGGTTCTACTACTGTTTTAAAAGCAAGCACTCCATTAAAAGCAGGTGAAATCATTGATAGTTCAGTATTGAATATTGCAGCTTTAAAATCTTTCGTTGCTGAAACTATTGCTGATGCTAAAAAAGAAGGCGTTTTACTTTCAGTACACTTGAAAGCAACAATGATGAAAGTTTCTGATCCAATCATTTTTGGCGCTATTGTAGAAGTTTATTTCGCAGCTGTTTTCGAAAAATATGCTGCATTATTTACTGATTTAGGTATTGATACCAAAAATGGTTTAGGTGATGTATATGCTAAAATAGCTGGGAAACCAGAACAAGCAGAGGTTGAAGCTGCTATCGATAACGCTATTGCAAATGGTCCCGCATTGGCCATGGTAAATTCTGAAAAAGGAATTACCAACCTGCATGTTCCTTCTGACGTAATTGTTGATGCTTCTATGCCGGCAATGATTCGTACATCTGGACAAATGTGGGATAAAGACGGAAAACAGCAAGATACTTTCGCTGTTATTCCAGACAGATGTTATGCTGGCGTTTATACAGCTACTATCGATTTTTGTAAAAAACACGGTGCTTTTGACCCAACTACAATGGGAAGTGTTCCAAACGTAGGTTTGATGGCTCAAAAAGCAGAAGAATACGGATCTCATGACAAAACTTTCCAAATGAAAGCTGATGGTGTTGTTCGTGTTGTAGATACAAACGGAAACGTATTAATGGAACAGACTGTTGAAGCTAATGACATTTTCAGAATGTGTCAGGCAAAAGATGCTCCAATTCAGGACTGGGTAAAACTAGCTGTAAACAGAGCACGTTTGTCTAACACTCCAGCTGTTTTTTGGTTAGACGAAAACAGAGCTCATGACAGAGAATTAATCGTTAAAGTTCAGAAATATTTAAAAGATTACGATACATCAGCTTTAGATATTCGTATTCTTAATCCTATTGCAGCAACTGAATTTACTTTAGAAAGAATCATCAAAGGTTTAGATACTATTTCAGTAACTGGAAACGTACTGCGTGATTACTTAACTGATTTGTTCCCTATTCTTGAAGTAGGAACTTCTGCAAAAATGTTATCAATCGTTCCATTAATGAACGGCGGCGGTTTGTTCGAAACTGGTGCTGGCGGATCTGCTCCAAAGCACGTAGAGCAATTTATCGAAGAAGGCTATTTACGTTGGGATTCACTAGGTGAGTTCTTAGCTTTAGGAGCTTCATTAGAGCATTTAGGACAAACATTAAATAATTCAAAAGCAATTGTTTTATCAGAAACTTTAGATGAAGCAAATGATAAATTTCTAGCTACTGATAAATCACCTGCTCGTAAAGTAGGACAGATTGACAATAGAGGTTCTCACTTTTATTTATCATTCTACTGGGCTCAGGCTTTAGCTGCACAAACTAAAGATGCAGAATTAAAAGCTCTCTTCACTCCTATTGCTGCTGAATTTGAAGCTAACGAGGCAAAAATCAACAGCGAATTAATTGGTGCACAGGGAAAACCGCAGACTATTGGAGGTTACTACCAGCCAACACCTGAGTTGGTTAGTAAAGCAATGCGTCCAAGCGAAACATTCAACACCATTTTAGATAAAATTACAGCATTGAAAACTGCTTAATTTATTCTGGTTTATATATTTCAAGAGACAGCTCGAAAGGGCTGTCTTTTTTTTACACTTGTTTTTTTGACCTCATAACAAATTACAATTCAGACCATTTTCCTTAGCCGCTTTTAAATTTCTATTTAGTAAAAACTTGCTTCAAAAAACCATCTATATATTGAATTGTCGGGTCAAACCAAGGATTAAAAAGACAGAAAGAATGCGGTGAATTCTCAAATTCATGAACCTCAGAATAAATACCATTTTCGTTCAAAACCTTTCTATAATCATCACGGCCAGCATGCATTCTCGCTACCGAACTATTAATAAACAATGTTGGTGGCGTAGCTGCACCGACATAACTCAATGGCGAAGCTGCTTCCCAAAGTTTCGGATTTTCTTTTTTTGAATATCCAAACCAATATGTTCCGGCCGACATTTTTTTGCTGTCATCACCTTCACTCGATTCTGGATGAACAAAAGACAAAGTACCGTCTATATCGACAACAGCATTTACCTGCGATAACGAATTAGAGTTTGTCACCATACCTTCAAAAAGCGGCATATTTCCAGTTGTCCCCAAAAAAGAAGCAAGCTCGCCCCCTGCTGAAAATCCCAATACAGCTATTTGATTTGGATCGATATTATATTGATCAGCATTTTCACGAACCCAGCGAATAACTGTTTTTAAATCATAAATAGCAGCCGGAAAAAGCGCTTCGGTAGAAAGACGGTATTCTGGAGTAAAACACACATACCCTAAACTTGCCAGTTTTTGTGCCATTGGATGGTGCTGCTGTCTGTTTCCAGAACGCCAGCCGCCACCATGAATAATGATAACTGCGGTTTGCTTTCTCTTTTCATTTATATCAAAAAAAACATCCAGCTTCATTTTCCGTTTTCCATAACTGCAGTAAACAATATCCTTTTTTTGTTTTACAAAATCAAAATGTATTACGGGAACGATGGTACAATTAGGAAAGTCTTTCAATGTTTTTTTGAAAGCACTGGCAGTTGTATAAGAAGTATCTCTTACATTAGTCAGTCCTTTTAAATATTGAGCATGTAAACTTTGAAAGGAAACTGCAGAAAACAGATACAATAGTATTCCAAGACTTCGATTTTTATAAAACTTCTGAACTGCTCCCATTTATACTTTTTTAATTTATTCACTTATCTAAAACGATAAATTTAAGAAAACCATCCTTTTTTAGAATCGATTAAGGCGAAAATATTTCTGCTTAAAATTTCAATTCTACTATTTTTTAGAATCATACAATAACCCCAGAAATGAATTTTTGTTTTTCATTAAAAAAATTCTCTTTTCATAAAACACTAAAAACATTTAGATATCAACAAAAAATTAAAATCACATCACTAATTGACTTAGGATCGAAACAAAAAAAATATTTTCATAAATAAGCGAACATTCATTTATAATTAATACATTTGTTTTCCAATAATAAAAAAATGCGGACAAGAGACACAAATAAAGAAGAGCTGGTCAGACAAAAAGCTATAGAAATGCTTGTAAAAATGGGTATTGAAGGTTTTGGAATGAATCGTTTGGCCAAAGAATGCAGTGTATCAGTGGCTACTTTGTATATCTATTATACAGACAAAGATGATCTGATAAAGAAAATTGGTGTAGGAATTGGCCAGAATTTCTTTAACGAAATGATTAAAGATTTTTCTCCTGATATGCCATTCAAGGAAGGCTTGCGAAAACAATGGGAAAACAGGGCACGCCACACCATAAAACATCCGCTTGATGTTGCCTGTTGGGAACTTTTGAGTCATTCCAGCTACAGAGACTGCATTTTGGAAAAAAGCGTACTCAATTTTAAGACTATAATGGGTGATTTTTTAAAAAATGCTATTGACAAAAAAGAATTAACCTGTATGTCCAAAGAGGTATTTTGGAGCATTGCCTACGGTCCGTTATACACTTTACTCCGTTTTCATAATGAGGGCAAAAATATGGCAGGCACACCTTTCAAACTAACGAAGGAAGCTACCGAAGAAGCATTTGAATTAGTAATAAAAGCATTGACACCACAAAAAGTTTAACTATGGAAAACCAAATAGAAAATATATTGGTATTTGCAACCAATATTAAAACCGAAAGTGATAAACAAAAAATAAGCAGTATACTGAATAATAACTCTGAAATACAGCAATGGAATATTGATCAGGAAGATATTGACTGCGTCTTGCGGATTGTAACCGAAACACTATCTGAAGGGCAGATAATCAAAATTTTAGACCAATACAATTTCAATTGCACACCATTAGATTAAAATAAAATGAAACAAAAAAATACTCAGACCATACCGTTTACGTCCTATCAGAAATTAGCCGTTTTTTTACTGGCTATTACACAATTTACAGTAATCCTAGATTTTATGGTTATGTCTCCAATGGGAGATATACTAATGAAATCGTTAAGCCTAAAACCTGCTCATTTTGGTTTGGTCGTTTCTGCTTATGCTTTTAGTGCCGGTATTTCAGGGTTGCTTACAGCTGGCTTTGCAGATAAATTCGACCGAAAAAAATTACTATTATTCTTCTATGCTGGTTTTATCGCAGGAACTATTTTATGCGGTATAGTTACAACTTATCCTTTATTAGTAGCAGCACGAATAATTACAGGACTTTTTGGAGGCGTTATAGGTTCAATTTCTATGGCGATAGTTGCCGATTTATTTACACTGCAGCAGCGCGGTCGCGTGATGGGTTTTATACAGATGGGATTTGGCGCCAGCCAGATTTTAGGAATACCAATCGGATTATATATTGCTAATGCCTGGGGCTGGCATGCACCATTTCTCTGGGTTGCTGGAATGGCAGGAATTGTAGCTTTAATAATAGCTGTAAAATTAAAACCAATTATAAAACACTTAGAAATACAATCAGATAAGTCCGCTTTTAAACACTTACTGCATACCATTAGCAAAAAAGACTATCGGGTTGGATTTACTGCCACAGCATTACTTTCAATCGGAGGTTTTATGATGATGCCTTTTGGCAGTGCTTTTGCAATAAACAATTTACACATCACAGAAAATCAATTACCTATGATTTTTATGATTGCAGGCATAGCAACACTGGTAGTAATGCCGTTAATTGGAAAAATAAGCGACCGAATAGACAAATACAAAATATTTGCGTTTGGCTCCATTTGGACCATTGTAATGATTACCATTTATACAAATCTTGGAGTTACTCCATTTGCAATTGTCGCTGTTATGAATGTACTGATGATGATGGGAATTATGGGGCGTATGGTACCTTCCACAGCTTTGGTAACTGCAATACCTGAAATGCAGGATAGAGGAGCATTTATGAGTATTAATTCATCATTACAGCAGATAGCCGGCGGTATTGCAGCAGCCTTTGCAGGCACAATTGTTGTACAAAAAGACAAATGGAGTCCGCTGGAACATTATGACACTTTAGGAATTATAATTGTCTGCATTTCGGTTATATCCATAATATTGATGTACAGGGTTGATAAACTTGGTAAAAAAAGAGCAAAAGAAAAGACGGAAGATTTTTTTACTGTTAGCGAAATATAATTGCAATAAAATTATTTTACTGATTAAACCATTTATCAAAATATATATCCAACTGCAAACCAAATAAAACCTAATGTATGAAAATTAATTCACCCCTAATTTTAATTTTTACCGTGCTTATCACATTGTCTTGTTCTAAAAATGATGATACACCAACAACACCTGCTAATATTGATGATGATTTGGCTGGACCAATTTCGAGACCCCAAAGCGGTTATGGATCCGATGGAACTTATACTGTTGCCAAAATATCATTCCCAAGTCCACTATATAGCGGAAAAAATGTAGAAATATTTTATCCGAAGGGTATTACCGCTCCAAGACCAACTATCTTTTATTCCCATCCTTTTGGTGGTGAAGAAAGCAGCTACAACATTGGTCTATATGAATTCATTGCCAAAAAAGGTTATGTTGTTGTTTTTGCACCCTACCCGACAACCGGTGTCACTGTAGATGAAAGATACAGCACTTTGTGGGAAAGTTTTAAAAAAGCAGTAACCAATTACCCAAATATTATCGATACTTCCAAAGTGGGGTTCATGGGACATTCCTTTGGTGGCGGCGCTTCTTTCGCATTGGCTCACAAAGCATTTATTAACGAAGGCTGGGGACAAAACGGACGTTTTATTTTTACAATGGCACAATGGTATGCCCATCAAATCACTCAGGAAGATCTGCAGAATTTCCCTGCCAACACTAAACTTATCACCCAAGTCTATGACGACGACGTAACCAATGACCACAGGCTGGCAATTGATATTTTCAAAAACATTGCTATTCCGGATTCAGAAAAAGATTTTATTTTAATCAAAAAAAGTGTTCTCTCATCCTATACATATACAGCCGAACATAACTTACCCAACACACAATCTGCTTATGATGCATATGATTACTATGGCATTTACAGACTATTGGATGCTTTGATCGATTATAGTTTTAACGGAAGTGCTGCTGGTAAAAAAACAGCATTAGGAAATGGTTCTGCAGAGCAGATTACAATGCCAAGCTACAATGGACAGGCATTATCACCTCTAGAAGTAACTGATAATCCAACTGCTCTTTACCCTCAAAGTAAGTATCTATTTCCATGCAATAACGCTAACAACCCAAGAATTGCTAATTGTAAATAAACCACTATGGACAGAAAGTTCATAGTTTTGGTTGGCTGACTAAAAGTCTACAAGGCTGGGTTCCGAAAAATTTATGAGATTGCCACAGATTCACAAAGTAAAATGATTTTAAAATCTGTGAATCTGTGGCAAAAGAATATTTTTCAGAAGCTAAAGTGCATAGTTTTAAACTTTATTTGAGACCAATAACCCCAAATAACAGCAGTACTATTTATCAGCCATTTGATTGAAACCAAAAGTTTCTTCAAATGGCTTTTACTATTTATAAAATATGCAAGAAAACGTTATTAACGATAGATTAACATATTAAATGTACGAATTGAACCTCAATTTATTGACATTTGCAAAATCAAAACCAAAACGATGATTTTTAAGAAATTTATTTCCATTCCCCTGCTCCTATTGATTTCTTTTACTGTTTTTTCGCAAGAAAAGAACAATAGCGACTCTAACAAACAAAAATTCACAATTAGCGGAACCATTTCGGATACCAAAAGCAACGAAACTCTAATTGGAGTAAACGTAGCTGTCCCTGAATTAAAAATAGCCACTACCACCAATGAATATGGGTTTTATTCAATCACCCTGCCAAAAGGAGAATATGAAATCAGCATTAGTTATGTTGGTTTTGAAAGTATATCAGAAAAAATCTCATTAGTTAAAAACACAAAAAAAAGTTATTCTCTTAGTGAATCTGGGCAGGAGCTGAAAGAAGTAGTAATTAGTACCGAAAAAAATACTGCCAACATTAGAAAACCAGAAATGAGCGTTAACAAACTGTCTATTTCGGCAATTAAAAAAATGCCTGTTGTTATGGGAGAAGTAGATGTTATCAAATCTATTTTGTTTCTGCCGGGTGTTACTAATGCAGGTGAAGGCCAGTCTGGATTTAATGTTCGTGGCGGTGGTGCCGATCAAAATTTAATTCTCTTAGACGAAGCCACTATTTTTAATTCCTCTCACGTTTTTGGTTTTTTCTCTGTTTTCAATCCTGACGCTATCAAGGATTTAAAATTATACAAAGGCGGAATTCCTTCTAAATATGGAGGAAGAGCATCATCGGTTTTGGACATTTATCAAAAAGATGGAAACAGTAATGATTTCCACATGAATGGAGGAATTGGATTAATTACCAGCCGAATTCTTGCTGAAGGTCCAATCGTAAAAGACAAAGGATCATTTCTGGTTGGAGGCCGTGCTTCTTACGCGCATCTCTTTCTAAAATTAGCCAATAATGACAACTCAGCTTATTTTTATGATTTAAATACTAAGCTTAACTATAAATTCGACCCAAACAACAGTTTATATCTTTCTGGGTATTTTGGCCGGGATGTATTTTCTTTAAACGAAACTTTTGCCAATACATATGGTAATGCAACATTAAACCTAAGATGGAATCATCTTTTCAGCGAAAAATTATTTTCTAACTTATCGTTTATCTACAGCAATTACTATTATGGATTAACACTTGATTTTCTTGGATTTAATTGGGATTCCGGAATCAAAAATTACAATCTGAAATACGATTTCAAACATTATATATCCAATAATATAAAACTAAACTACGGATTCAACTCCACCTACTACAACTTCAATCCGGGAACAATAGATCCTAGCAGTCCCGATTCTACCATCAACTTTAAGCAGTTAGAAAAAAAATACGCTTTTGAAAATGGAATTTACGCAGAAGCGGAACAGATTCTAACTGATAAACTTGCCATCAATTATGGTGCCCGTTTCAGTATTTTTAACAGACTCGGAAATTCCACTGTCAATCAATACGAGAATAACCAGCCGGTAGCTTACGATTCAGATTTAAAAATTTATGAAAAAGCAACACCTATCGGAACTACTTCATACAAAAAGAATCAATCTATAGCTACTTACAATTATTTCGAACCACGCCTTTCGGCAGCATACGAATTAAACAAAAACCAATCGGTAAAAGCAAGTTATAACCGCATGGTACAGTACCTGCAGTTGGTTTCTAACACTGCTTCCCCAACCCCGCTCGATGTCTGGACACCAAGTGATAATTACATCAAACCTCAGATTGCCGACCAAGTAGCTATTGGCTATTTCAATAATTTTAAAGATAATTTATACACCTTAGAATTAGAAAGTTTCTATAAAAAAATTAAAAACAGAATGGATTATATTGACGGAGCCGATTTAGTTGCCAATGAAGCCATCGAACAGGTAATCCTTAACGGAGAAATGCGCTCCTATGGTTTAGAAGTATTACTGCGAAAAAATTCAGGAAAGTTAAATGGCTGGATTGCCTACACAATTTCCAAATCACAGCAGAGAACTCCAGGAAGAACCTCGGACGAAATTGGAATCAACAATGGCCAATGGTACCGTTCAGCTTATGACAAACTTCACAACATAGCTGCAACGGCAAATTACACTTTAAATCAAAAATGGAATTTTGGCGGTAATTTTACCTTACAGTCTGGACAGCCTACAAACTTTCCAAACGGACAATATGTTTACCAAGGCATTACGATACCAAGCTATGGAGAGCGAAACAGAAACAGCCTTCCTATCTATCATCACTTAGATATTTCGGCGACTTACATTCCAAAACCATACAAAAATAAAGGCTGGCAGGGCGAATGGGTTTTTAGCATCTATAATATTTACAACCGAAAAAATGCCGCTTCAATCAGCTTTAGAGAAAACGCAGATACTGGTGCAAACGAAGCTGTAAAACTATCTATTTTTGGAGCTGTTCCTTCAGTTTCTTATAACTTTAAATTTTAACACGATGAAAAACATTAAACTATACATAACCCTTTTAATAGCTTCATTATCAATAATCAGCTGCGAAGATGTAGTCAATGTAGATTTAGAAACTGCCGCGCCAAAATTAGTTATAGATGCTTCTATCAAATGGGAAAAAGAAACAACGGGAAATGTCCAGAAAATCAAATTAACAACCACAACCGATTATTATTCTACAACAATCCCAGCTGCCACAGGAGCTGTAGTCACAGTAACCAACACTACAATGAGTACACCTGCCGTTTTCCAATTCATCGAAGACGGACAGACCGGAGAATACACTTGCAATAATTTCAAGCCGGTTATCGGAAATGAGTATGCCCTTAACATAACCTACAAAGGACAGACATTTACTTCAAGCTCTACTTTTATGGCCAGTCCTGTCATTACAGAAACTGAGCAGGCTTTAAAACCAGGAATCGAAGGTAAAGACGTATATGAAATCAAATTCTATTTTCAGGACAATGGATCCGAAGAGAATTTTTACCTGATAGGTGCAAAAAACAAAAATATTGCTTATCCTGAATACGGTGTTATTAACGACGAATTTTATCAAGGCAATCAAATGTTTGCATTCTACAGAGACGATAAACTCAAAAAAGGTGACGAAATTCAGTTCAGCCTGCAGGGAATCACCGAAAAATACAGCAATTACATGAGTAAACTACTCAGCATTGCGGGCAGTGATACCGGCAGTCCATTTGCCACTGCACCGGCAACCCTGAGAGGAAATATCGTAAACAAAACCAATCCCGATGATTATCCGTTAGGCTTCTTCCATCTCGGCGAAATAGATTCAGACACTTATACAATTCAGTAGCTGATCCAGCTATCCATTTAAGACTGAAGATTAACAATTTTAGATTTTAGATATTTCATAACTTTACAGAAAATCTAGGTAGAATTCAAAAAATCTATATTCTATATTCTGAAATCAAAAATCTGCATTCTAAAATCTAAAATCAAATGTCCTCACACCATATCGTCCGCGACGACCAAGAACCCGCTTTGATAATTGCCAACGGAGCCGCCTGCCATCCCGAGTTACTGGGACAGCTGCTTGAATGGTCTCCACTGGTAATTGTACTCGACTCTGCTATTGAGCGCGTTATGGAACTGGGCATAAAAGTAGATGTGTTGTTGGGTGATTTTGACAGGGGATTTGACCCCGAGTACTATAAAGAAAAGCAGTTTCCGCTGGAAATTGTCTACACTCCAGATCAAACCAAAACCGATTTAGAAAAAGCGCTGGATTATTTAATCGAAAGAAAAATTCCAGCTGTAAACATTATTTGGGCCACTGGCAGAAGAGCCGATCACACTATTACCAATCTTACCAATATTGTCCGTTATCGCAATCTGATTAAAATTGTCATACTCGACGACCATTCCAAAATATTTTTGCTACCCAGCAAATTCGAAAAATGGTACACCGCCGGAACGCCAATTTCGTTAATTCCTATTGGAACTGCAAACGGAATATATTCTGAAAACCTGGTTTATCAATTGGAAAATGACACTCTGACCATGGGATACAGAACCGGAAGCAGTAATGCCGTTGCCAATGACGGAATTGTTACCATCAGCCACACTGATGGCGATTTACTATTGATGGAATGTTTTGATTAGAATCATTTCATAATTTGTAATAAAAGTAGTGTTTTTTTATATATTTGTTAGGTATCACCTAAAAAGCAGTGAAAATGTAAAAGATTACAGTAAGTTTCAACAGATGGCATCTAATAAAAAGAACATTAACAAAATGGCAGAATATACATTACCATATTTTGGAAAATTACTAACAGAAAAATTAAAAGAATATTATGATGTTGACATTGAATTCAACGGAAACAAAATTCAGATAGACCTAAATTTTGAAGACAAAACTATTGATTCATCAACAATGAATAAAGTAAAAAACTTTATTGGTGATATTGATAAATTTGACAAGCTAAATAAAATATACATTCGTAATGACTACAATGACGAAGATGGTGACACGATAAAATTTTATTTAGAACATCATCTTGAAGAAATTAGTAAAGATGATATTTCAATACTTATAAACCTGAACTCGATTAATAATTTTGGTTGAAAATTTTGTAGAAAAAGGTAAAATTTAGTATATTTAAATTTCTGACAATTAAATATTTAACTAAACTCTACCTTATGATTTGTTTTGATAAAATTACAGATATTTTTTCTATTGTTGATGAATTTTGCAAAGATTTTGATAAAACCACACAGTCTTTTCTGCTAGGAAAACCTTCCAAACGTCCTTCGATTATGTCAAAATCAGAAGTAATTACAATTTATTTACTTTTTCATTTGAGTGGTTTTCGCTGTTTCAAGCATTATTACATTTTTTATGTCCAAAAGCATATGCAAAATGAATTTCCTAATACAGTTTCTTATAATCGCTTTTTAGAACTAATGCAAAGTGTTCTTTTGCCAATGACAATTTTTGCCAAAACCTGTTGCTTAGGCAATTGCACAGGCATTTCGTTTGTAGACTCAACACCAATTAGAGTTTGTAAAAACAAACGAATCAGTAGAAACAAAGTTTTTAAAGGTATTGCCACTACAGGGAAATCTACAATGGGCTGGTTTCATGGGTTTAAACTCCACATCATCATTAATGACAAAGGAGAATTGTTAAGTTTTGCTGTAACTCAAGCCAACGTAGATGATAGAGAGCCACTGAAAAATGAGGGCTTTTTGAATGCTATTTTCGGAAAACTATTTGGTGATAAAGGATATATAAGCGAGAAACTCTCTCAATTATTATTTGTTGATGGAATCCAATTAATTACAAGTATTCGAAATAATATGAAAAATAGTTTGATGGAAATGAGTGATAAAATTTTACTCCGTAAACGTTCAATAATAGAAACGGTTAACGATGAACTTAAAAATATTTGCCAAGTTGAACATTCTAGACATCGTTCATTTACCAACTTTTTGTCAAATCTTATCGCTGGAATAATTGCTTATAATTTTCTGCCTAAAAAACCTTCTTTGAAATACGAAACGATTAAAACTAACCAATTGGCTGTATTTTATTAATCGAGTTCAGGTTATAAACTTTGACGACGTATCAACTGAACCCGAACTGCAGCTTTTAACAAAATTGAAGTTAGTAAGAGTTGGACTTTATCCTCACGATGAAGATAATTTTGCAATATTTGATTACACAATTGGACGCAAATTGACCGACTATTTAGTTGTAATAAAAACTGACGAGCATGGGCAATTAGACTATATGACAATGGAAAGCTGAGAAAAGCCTACTGCCAACTACTATAAGTAATACTCATAATATAAAAAGAACCGGGAAAAATTGAAGAAAGAGTAAATAAAGTTAGTATTCTCTTTAACTCCTCAAATAAACCACTATAAATAAGCGTAATAGCAATTTAAAAAAAGTAATGACTATCTTTGCAGCGAAATTTAGAATAATGAAACCTACAAAGAATACCGAAAAGACAACACTGCACCCAAGAAATCTCCACCGATTTGGATACGACTTTAAACTATTGACGCTAAATTACCCCGAATTAAGCGAATTTGTTTTCGTCAACGAACACAGCACCGGCTCGAGCGATAGTGAACAGACGAAGCAAACAATTGATTTCAGTAATCCTGATGCAGTAAAAGCACTTAACAATGCTTTACTTATTACCAATTACGACATACAAAACTGGGATATTCCAGCAAATTTCCTTTGTCCTCCCATTCCTGGAAGAGCTGATTATATTCATTTTCTCGCCGATTTATTGGCAACGGCAAACAATGGTGACATTCCGGAAGGAGAAAACGTTATGGGACTCGATGTTGGTATTGGTGCCAACTGTATTTATCCGATTCTCGGGAACTCTATTTACGGCTGGTCATTCGTAGGAACAGACATTGATGAAAATGCACTTCAAAACTGCAAAAAAATCATTGGTCAAAATCCAAAATTAACCGAAGCTGTCAGTCTGCAGTTACAGGTAAATTCCCGTTTTATTTTCAAAAATATAATAACTCCCGAAGACCGTTTTACGTTTACTATCTGCAATCCGCCTTTCCATTCCTCATCGGAAGAAGCTGCAAAAAATAATCTCCGTAAAGTAAATAATCTGGCATCAAATGCTTCCAAAACAATGACCAGAGGCAGAGCCGAACGGAACGAAGTTAAACCAGTTCTCAACTTTGGCGGACATAATGCTGAATTGTGGTGCGAAGGCGGTGAATTGGGTTTTGTCAAACAAATGATTTTTGAAAGTGTCAAATATCCGATGCAGTGTCTTTGGTTTACAACTTTAGTCTCCAAGCAGTCCAATCTGAATACAATATACAAAACTTTAAATCATGTAGGAGCTATTCATAAAACCATAGAAATGGCGCAAGGGCAAAAAACAAGCCGTTTCGTTGCTTGGACCTTTATGAATGAAGCACAGCAAAAAGCCTGGAAATTTTAGGATTTCAGCAGCCTATTTACTTTGTATCTTTACGGTTCAGTATCATAGACTCTAAAACATGAATTTTCAAGTCATATCCGATTATAAGCCAAAAGGCGACCAGCCGCAAGCCATTGAGAAATTAACTCAAGGTATTGAGGCAGGCGAACAATTCCAAACTTTACTTGGAGTTACAGGTTCAGGAAAAACGTTCACTGTCGCTAATGTAATTCAGGAAGTGCAGCGTCCTACTTTGGTTTTGGCACACAATAAAACCTTGGCGGCACAGCTGTATTCCGAATTCAAACAATTTTTCCCCAATAATGCGGTAGAATATTTCGTTTCTTATTACGATTATTACCAGCCAGAGGCTTTTATGCCTGTTACGGGTGTTTTCATCGAAAAAGATTTATCCATTAATGAAGAGCTTGAAAAAATGCGTTTGAGCACCACTTCTTCTCTGCTTTCAGGCCGACGCGATATTTTAGTTGTCGCATCAGTTTCCTGTCTGTATGGTATTGGAAATCCTGTTGAATTTCAAAAAAATGTAATTGCGATTGAGCGCGATCAGGTTATTTCGAGAACCAAATTACTGCATAGTTTAGTGCAAAGTTTATACTCCAGAACCGAAGCCGATTTTACGCCCGGTAATTTCCGCATTAAAGGTGACACGGTCGAAGTCTATCCAAGTTATGCTGATGATGGATTCCGGATTCATTTTTTTGGAGATGAAATAGAAGAAATAGAAAGCTTTGATGTAAAGACATCCAAAGTTATTGAAAGATACGAAAAACTGACAATTTACCCAGCCAATATGTTTGTCACTTCGCCTGATGTACTGCAGAATGCTATTTGGGAAATCCAGCAGGATTTGGTTAAACAAGTTGATTATTTCAAAGAAATAGGCAAGCACCTTGAAGCCAAACGATTAGAAGAACGGACTAATTTTGACTTAGAAATGATTAGGGAATTAGGTTATTGCTCAGGAATTGAGAATTATTCCCGTTACCTTGACGGAAGAGAAGCAGGAACCCGTCCTTTTTGCTTATTAGATTATTTCCCTAATGACTATCTCATGGTTGTTGACGAAAGCCATGTAACGGTTTCACAAGTGCACGCTATGTATGGAGGCGACCGAAGCCGTAAGGAAAATTTGGTTGAATATGGTTTTCGACTGCCTGCAGCTATGGACAACCGTCCGCTGAAATTTGAAGAGTTCGAAGCCATGCAGAATCAGGTTATTTATGTTTCTGCAACACCAGCCGATTATGAACTGCAAAAATCAGATGGCGTGTATGTAGAGCAAGTAATCCGCCCAACTGGATTATTAGATCCAATTATTGAAATTCGTCCGAGCTTGAATCAAATCGATGATCTGATTGAGGAAATTCAGCAGCGGTGTGAATTGGACGAGCGTGTTCTAGTAACGACTTTGACCAAAAGAATGGCAGAAGAATTAGCCAAGTACTTAACAAAAGTTAGTATTCGCTGCCGTTACATCCATTCGGATGTTGACACGCTGGAACGCATTGAAATCATGCAGGATTTACGAAAAGGAATATTTGATGTTTTGATTGGTGTCAACTTATTAAGAGAAGGTTTGGATTTGCCCGAAGTTTCTCTAGTTGCGATTCTCGATGCAGATAAAGAAGGATTTTTGAGAAGCCATCGTTCGTTAACACAGACCATTGGCCGTGCAGCGAGAAACCTGAATGGAAAAGCAATTATGTATGCGGATAAAATTACTGCCAGCATGCAGAAAACCATTGACGAAACTAGTTACAGAAGAACCAAACAAATCAATTTCAATACAGAAAATAATATTGTCCCGCAGGCATTGAACAAAAAAATTGAAAATGCCTTCACTAACAACAAATTGGCTGAATACGAATTAGGACACACTATGAATATTGCTGCCGAACCGGAAACCGCCTATATGTCCAAACCTGATTTAGAAAAACTCATCCGCGAAAAGCGAAAAGCAATGGAAAAAGCAGCAAAAGATCTGGATTTTATGCAGGCAGCAAAACTGCGTGATGAGATTAAGGCTTTACAAGATAAAATTTAAAAAATCAAAGCAAACCCAGAAATTAGATTTTTCATTTTAAATATTGTAAATTTGTTTCTCTTAAACCACTAAAATCATGGAACTTATTGAAATTAACCCTAAAATAATGCTTGGAAAACCTGTCATAAAAGGAACAAGAATTACTGTTGAGCACATTATTTCTTTACTTTCCCAAGATGTCAGCATTCCTGAAATTTTAGAAGAATACAAAGGATTAGAAAAACAACAAATTTTAGCCTGTCTCCAATATGCTGAAAACATTTTAGAAAAAACTGCTACTCTTGATTTAGACAAAATTGCTTCCTAGTGCGCTTTTTAATTGATGAATGTGTAGGAACATCAGTCTCAGAATATTTAAAATCCAACAATCACATAGTTTTTTCCGTATTCGATGAATGGAGAGGGGCTACCGATGAGGAATTATTACAAAAAAGTATCTTAGAAAATTATATTTTAATTACTTCTGACAAAGATTTTGGAGAAATGATTTTTAAAAGCCAAAAAAAGCACAAAGGAATCATCTTAATAAGATGTCAGCCTAATAATTTCAAACAAAAAATAATTGTTCTGACAAAATTATTAGCAAATTATGCTGATAAATTAGAAAATAATTTTGTTGTGGTTACAAATGAAAACGTGAGGATTATTGTTCCTTAAAGCACATTAAAGATTTCATTTATATTTTACTTAAAGCCAAAAATCAATTAAGCTGTTCCTGAAAGAGTTCCAGCAGTACTTCAGCAGGAATCATAGTGTTAGGAGAATTTTTCATTAATTTCAAAATACGGTTTGTAGCACTTGGATTTAATCCCATATTAATTGCAATCTGACGGATGGCTTCTTCCTCTTTTGGGTGAAGAATTCCGTCACAATGCATCAGCAATGCCAGACGGTAAAATTGCTGAATCCTTTCAAATTCAGATTTAATAACACCTGTAGGCAATTCTTGATGAAACAGATCATTGAATTCATTTTTCTCAATTCCTAATTCCTGAGCTACTATCCAGACGAATTGATATTCTCTCTCATGCAGTCTGCCGTCAACAACCGAGAATGCAATCATATCTGCTAATAATTTCATTTTTTCTTCCTGAGTATTCATCGAATTAGTATTTTTAGCTAAAATATTCATTTTTTCTAAATCTAAAATATATTTGCCTTGAAAATATTTATCTTAATTCCGTTTCTTTTATTTATAGGAAAAACAGATGCTCAAGAAAGTACCGCTTCCAAGCAGATTTCTACTTTTACCATCGAAGCTCCCCAATTAAAAACGAGCCGAAAGATTTGGCTTTATTTACCAAAAAACTACGAAACTTCAACTAAAAAATATCCTGTAATTTACATGCATGATGCCCAAAATTTATTTGACGCCAAAACTTCATTTGCAGGAGAATGGAATGTTGACGAAAAACTTGACAGTCTGAATGCCAAGGTAATTGTTGTAGGAATCGAAAACGGCGGTGAAAAACGTCTCGAAGAACTGACTCCTTACAAAAATGAAAAATACGGCGGAGGAAATGCCGATAAATATCTTGAATTTATCGTAAACACACTAAAACCTGAAATAGACAAAAAATACAGAACGAAACCTAACGCTAAAAACACAACAATTATGGGGAGCTCTTTGGGTGGTTTGGTTTCATTTTATGCCGTTATAAAACATCCTGATGTTTTCAGGAAAGCAGGTGTCTTTTCTCCCGCTTTTTGGATTAACAGAAAAGACATAAATAATTATATGACAAACAGTAAAAAACTTAAGGCTAAAATTTATTTGCTCTGCGGTGATTCAGAAGGCGATGATGACAGTATGGTAACCGACCTCAATTACATCGAAAAATCACTGAACACCAACCGCTGTTACTGTCTGCATCTCAACAAAAAAGTAATTGTAAAAGGAGGCCATCACAACGAGAAATTATGGCGTGATAATTTTGACGATGCTGTTCTTTGGCTTGGATATTAATTCTTCAGGCTTCTAAATAAAAAGCTTATTTTTTCGAATATTCTTTTTCCATTTGATTAATGATACCTCTTATGGATTCAGCGCCAATTCCTTTGGCCTTTATAACTTTATTTTTGTCCAGAATATAAATCACCGGCGTTGTCACCACATCATATTTATCTTTAAGGTTATTAATATGAACTCCGTCATACACATTAATCCAGTCGATTTTATTATCTATGATGTATTTTTTATATTTATCAAATTCATTCTGCGTATAAACCCCAAAAACCTTAACATCTTTCTTTTCTTTCAATAATTCATGATAAAGTTCCAATATTATAGGGACTTCTTTTTGGCAGTGACTACAGTCTACATCCCAAAAAAGAAGAATCAGATAATCTGCTTTTACGCTGGATAACCTCATATAGTTTTTTTCGATTTCCTCTTTATTTGCATAATAAATTTTGGTAATCTCTTCGCCGGTTTTCGCTGTATCAAAACCCATTTTCGCAATTTTATCATGACCAGGAATATCTATCATATAGAGCTCTGGAGCTGTTTTCCCAAGCTGCAGCGGTGTTAGAACATTACCCCTGTTTATAATAATTTTGATAACACTATCATCATAAACACCTTTGGCTTTGCCTGTTTTAAAATAATTGTCCACCATGTAAACAAACACTTTGTCCATTCCCATTATTTTTGGAATCTCATAAGTCGAAGTAAAATAAGCTAATAAAAACATATTCATTTTAGTGCCTTGCTTAGTTTTGAGCATCATTCGATCAATCTCAACACAAATTGAATCGGGATTCTGAACAACAACATTATTAAAATATTGTTTTATTTTATTTGCAAAAAAAGGATTGTTCAGCATCGCATCATCTTCAAAATTAACTCCATGCCAAAAATGCTTTTTGTAATAGTTATAAGAATAAATACTATCGGGTCTGCCATTGGAAGCTTTCGGGATATCCTTTGCAGTTTTCTCCGATTTTAAATTGATCATTTCAGAAAGATAATTTCCTTTGTTTTGCGTAATTACATTCAAATCAGTTTCTACAATAGCCTCATTCAAGACTTTGAATTCCTTAGTTATAATTGCAGAAGAATCTGATTTTTTCTGCTCTTTTATTGATTTTTTAAAACTGTCGAATTCTTTATTTTTGGCAGATACAAAACGAATATAATTAAAGAAATTTTCATTTTGTTTCGAATTAATGGCTTTCAGATTTTCGAGTAAATTGGATTTATCAGAAGTGATTTGCAGTTTTTGTGATTGCTCATCAATAATAAAATCAAAATAATTCCCTTTCTCCTGACTGAGTAAAAAGTAGACTCCTTTGTCTAAATTTTTCTTTCCCTTAAACACAATATTTCCATTGATCACTTTTTTGCAAGTATCGGAAATATATAATTTATCAAATTGGTAATAGGCCAGATAGGCTACTGTATCTTTACAGTTCTTCAAATTAATTTTAATCTCATGACCAGTCTGAGCTTGTACAGACAATAAACAAAAAAAGAGAACAAAACTTAGTGCAATTTTCTTCATAGTTCAAAATAATCTTTAAAGACAATATCATTTTATCCGTCAAAAATAATCGAATTAAAATTTATTTTCAAGACTAACAATATTATTTATTTTAAGTAACAGAGAATCGTAATTCTTAATTCATAAATCGTAATTAGCAAATGCTTATCTTTGCACTTTAAACATACAAAAATGACAAATAACGATATATTCAAAAAGCTTCGGGTAGCATTAATGCTCCGTGATGACCAAATAGTGGAAATTTTAGAATTGGTAGATTTCCGAATTTCAAAATCTGAATTGGGAGCTTTTTTCCGTGATGAAAAACATGAAAACTATATGGAATGCGGTGATCAGGTACTCCGTAATTTCCTAAACGGATTGGTAATTCATTTGAGAGGAACAAAAGAAAATCCAAAAAATCCGAATGACGTTATTGCCAAACACAAAGCGCAAATCCCTGTAAAAAATAATGATTCCAAAAGACCTGAGTTTAAGCCAAAAACCAAAGACCCAGAAAAAGAAAGAGCTGATCAAGCTCCAGGAAAATTAAATTCTGCAGTTAAAAAACCAGCAAAAAAACAATTCCCAAAAGGTAACGGTAAACCGTCAGTTGTAGAAAAAGTGAAATACAATTTCGGCAAAAACAAAAAATCCTAAGTTTTCTTAGGATTTTTTGTTTACAGTAATATCACTCAAGAGCTAATTAAGAACTGCAGCTCAACATCGAACAGCCTACTTTATCCCTAGCCCAGTCAGGTCTTTTGGCAAACCATTTTTGGTTCTCCGGCTGTTCTTCATAAGGCTTTTTTAGCAATTCAAACAATTCATTCAGTAAAGAATAATCACCTTTATCGGCATCATCAATACATAATTGAGCCATATAATTTCGCAAAACATATTTAGGATTCACTGAATTCATCTGCTCTTTTCTTTCAGCATCTGTAAGCGTTTCTTCATTTATTCTGCTGCTATAATGCCCAAGCCAGATTTTCCAGTTATCCAAAACAGATTCTTCAAGATTTTGTTTATTGTAAAAAGCTTCGGCTATTTTATCAAAAGCAATTACATCTGAATCTTCTTTTAGAATAATACCCAAATTTCTAAAGAAAATAGTCATATCAGTTTCTGTCAATTGAAGCAGTTCAGTCAAACTTTCAATTAGAACAGCATCTTGATCCTTAATTATTCTAAAACCGAGTTTATTGCGCATCATATTCAAGTACTCTGTTTCATAATCACTGCTAAAAGCTTTTAAAATTTCCTCAAGCGGTTTAGCATCGTTTATCAAAGGAAACAAAGCATTTGCCAATTGATATAAATTCCATAAAGCAACATTAGGCTGATTACCGAAGCGGTATCTTTTATTCTGTCTGTCGGTTGTATTTGGAGTCCAATTTGGGTCGTAATCTTCCAGCCAGCCATAAGGACCATAATCTATAGTTAATCCGTGAATCGACATATTATCAGTATTCATTACACCGTGAACAAAACCAACTCTCTGCCAATGCACAATCATCTCTCGCGTAGTTTTGGATACCGTTTTAAAAAATTCCAGATACTTTTCCGCACCTTCACTTTTTATATCTGGAAAATGATGTTTGATAGTATAATCAGCCAGTAATTTGAGATTAACACGATCATTTCGGGAATAAAATAATTCAAAACTGCCAAAACGAATAAACGAAGGCGCAACCCTGCAGACAATAGCTCCTTTCTCGTAAGCAGGATTTCCGTTATAGAGAATATCACGTAAAACCTGATCACCTGAAAGCATCAGCGAAAGCGAACGCGTAGTAGGCACACCTAGATAATACATCGCTTCGGCACACAAATATTCCCTTATTGAAGAACGCAGTACAGCAAAACCATCTGCTGTGCGGGAATAAGGCGTTGGCCCTGCTCCTTTTAACTGCAATGTATATGATTTATCATTATAAACCACTTCGGTTAGATTAATCGCGCGGCCGTCACCTAATTGTCCAGCCCAACTCCCAAACTGATGCCCCGCATAAGCTAAAGCATATGGTCGGGTTTCCGGATAAAGACTATTTCCTGAAAAAACATTCAAAAAATCCTCTGATAAAACATCTTCATGAGACATTCCCAACAAATCAGCCACGTCTTCTGATACATGAATCAAAGAAGGATCTGAAGGCTGTTTTGGCAGTACATAGGAAAAACAGGCTTTTTCTACCTGTCTTGGAATATTGGTTTCATTAGAATCGGCAGGCAGTTCGGCTGTAAAAGTATTTTGGATATGAAGTTTCATTTCTTGCTGAATTAATATTATGTAAAGTTATTCCATATCTGAGACATAATTGAAACCCTGCAATAACTTTATTTTATATGCGTCTTCGATATACTTATGAAGTGAAAGTAAAACGATATTTATAAAATGCAGACAACAGATAATTTTGAAGATTCCGAAATATTAATTTAGTTTTGCTAAAAAACTCATGAAATCATTTGATGTAGCTATTATTGGCAGTGGTCCTTCAGGAGCATCGGCAGCTTTTGAATTATCCAAATCAGGAATTTCAACAGTAATTATAGAAAAAGAAACCTTACCAAGGTATAAAACTTGTGGCGGAGGTCTTGTTTTTAGAGGGCTGAAAATGATGCCATTTGACATATCTTCTGTAGTTGAGAAAGAATTCTATGCAATTGACACTTATTTTTCCCAAAAACATCCCTGCATAACAACCAGAAGAAAAGAACCAATCGTCAGCATGGTAATGCGTGATGCTTTTGATAATTTAATTGTTGAAAAAGCCAGAAACAATGGAGTCACTTTATTACAGAATCATAAAGTAGTAGACATTACATTTGGAGAAACCCAGACAATCCATACAACTGAAGGAGATGTTACTGCAAAATTTATTATCGCTGCAGACGGCGCATTAAGCCCAATAGCAAAAATAGCGGGTTGGAAAGAAACAAGAACAATAATTCCGGCATTAGAATATGAAGTTGAAGTTCCAGCAGCCGATTTTGAACGATTGTCAAATGATGCACGTTTTGATATTGATGCAATTCCTTATGGGTACGGATGGTGTTTTCCTAAAAAAAATCATCTTTCGATTGGCGTTGCTGTTGTCATAAAAACCAATAAAAAAATCAACCTTAAAGAATATTATGCTGCCTATTTAAAAAGATTAGGTATTACCGAAATTCTTAAAGAAGAAGGACATGGTTTTGTTATTCCCGTAGCACCTAGAACAGATTTTTTTGTTCAAAAAAATGTTTTTTTAACTGGAGATTCTGCGGGTCTCGCCGATCCATTAGTTGCAGAAGGTATTTCAAATTCTATTTTAAGCGGCATACAGGCAGCCGAAGCAATCATCGAAAGTCAATTAGATCCCGAAAAAGCTGCAGTTTTATATACTGAAAAATTAAAAACCGGCATTCTGCCTGAAATCGAAAAGGCCAAAGTGCTCTCCTACCATTTCTACAGCAAAAAAAGCTTCAGAAATATTATTTTAATGAAATACGGACAATATGCAGCCGAAGCACTGACTGATTTGTTTATGGGAGAAAGAACATACCCAAAAGACTACTTAAAAAGCATCACCAAAAAAATTAAAGACGCTATTTTTTTTTAAAACCATAAAATCTGCAGATTCATTAACTCCATAAAAAAAATCCTGAGCATAAACTCAGGATTTTTAGTATAATAAATTGTCTTATTGAATTAAGATAGAGCAGCCTGAACTTGATCAGCAGCTTCTTGAAACTGTACAGCAGATAAAATCGGCATTCCAGAATTATCAATTAATTCTTTTGCTATTTCAGCATTTGTACCTTGCAGACGAACAATGATTGGCACTTTAATAGCGTCTCCCATGTTTTTATAAGCATCAACAACACCTTGAGCAACACGGTCACAACGAACGATTCCTCCAAAAATGTTAATTAAAATTGCTTTTACGTTTTGATCTTTCAAGATAATACGGAAAGCTGTTTCAACACGTTTTGCATCTGCAGTTCCTCCGACGTCAAGGAAGTTTGCTGGTTCAAAACCTGCATATTTAATCAAATCCATAGTTGCCATTGCAAGACCGGCACCGTTTACCATACATCCCACTGTTCCGTCAAGATCTACGTAGTTCAATCCTACCTCTTTAGCTTCAACCTCGATTGGATTTTCCTCACGGATATCACGCATATCAGCATATTTCTTTTGTCTGAATAAAGCGTTATCATCAATATTTACTTTAGCATCAACAGCTAAAATTTTATCATCAGAAGTTTTTAAAACTGGATTGATTTCAAACATAGAAGCATCAGAACCAATGTAAGCATTGTATAATGAATCAATGAATTTAACCATTTCTTTGAAAGCATTTCCAGAAAGACCTAAGTTGAAAGCAATTCTTCTTGCTTGGAAACCTTGCAAACCAACAGCTGGATCAATTTCTTCTGTAAAAATTAAGTGCGGTGTGTGCTCTGCAACTTCTTCGATATCCATACCTCCTTCAGTAGAATACATAATCATGTTGCGTCCTGTAGCTCTGTTTAAAAGAACAGAAACATAAAACTCAGAAGTTTCGCTTTCACCTGGATAATATACATCCTCAGCAATTAAAACTTTGTGAACTTTTTTTCCTTCAGCAGAAGTCTGTGGCGTAATTAACTGCATTCCGATGATTTCTTCTGCAATTCCTTCTACTTTGTCAATTCCTTTAGCAAGTTTAACTCCACCGCCTTTTCCACGGCCGCCTGCGTGAATTTGTGCTTTAACCACATACCAGCTTGTACCAGTTTCAGTAGTTAATTGTTTTGCAGCAGCTACAGCTTCTACTGAACTATTAGCTACAATACCGCGCTGAATGCGGACTCCGTAGCTAGCTAAAATCTCTTTTCCTTGATATTCGTGTATGTTCATAATTTATGTTTTGACTGGATCCTGAATTTATTTCAGATCGAAAGTGGCACAAAAATAGCAAAATTTAATTTAATTGAAATTTTTTTTAAGCATATATCCTGCTTACTTTTAAAAATGTGACCAATACTCAATCAGATAAACTAAATTTAAAAATAATCATATATTTTGTTAAAATAATCACTCAGATGAAGTATAACCCTATATTTATTACAAAAAAAGACTCTTTTAAAAAATAAAAAAAATATTTATTGCTGATATGTCAATTCAAAAGTAAAAAATCAGCATTATTGTCAATTATACATTACTTTTTTAATTTTATAACAAAAATCAAGCCTTATGCAATAGATTCATTCGTTATATGTTAAGAAATATTTAATTTTGTAAAAAAAAATATCAAGCATGAGAGTTAAAGAACAAGGGCTTTATTTACCCGAATTTGAGCACGACAACTGTGGCGCAGGATTTATATGTAATTTGAACGGAATTAAGTCTAATGACATTATTCATAAGGCTCTGGACATCCTAATCAAGCTGGAACATCGTGGAGCGGTAAGCTCGGATGGAAGAACTGGAGACGGAGCTGGAATCTTATTTGATATCCCACATGATTTCTTCAAAAAAGTCTGTGATTTTGAAATCCCGGAAGTTAGAGAATATGCTGTAGGTATGACATTTATGCCAAAAAGCCCTAACCAGGTTGCTTTTTGTAAAGAAACTTTTGAATCTGCCATAAAAGATCAAAACCTATCAATTTTAGGATGGAGAGATGTTCCTGTGGATGTTTCTAATTTAGGACAGATTGCAGCAGAAAAAGAACCAACCGTTAAACAGGTATTTGTTGGTAAAAATGGTTTAGATATTACTGAGCAGCAGTTCAATGCCAAATTATTTATGGCTAGAAAAATTGCTGAACATAAAATCCGCAATTCAAGAACTTCTGAAAGTCATATGTTTTACTTTTCAAGCTGTTCTACAACTACTATAATATATAAAGGACTATTGATGCCGGAAGACATCAGCAGATACTATACTGATTTATTAGACAGTGACTTGGTAACCCGTTTAGCTTTGGTTCATCAGCGTTTCTCTACAAACACTTTCCCTTCCTGGGATTTGGCACAGCCATTTAGATACATGTGTCACAATGGTGAAATCAATACATTAAGAGGAAACGTGAGCAGAATGCGTGCCCGCGAAGAATTGATGAAAAGTGATGTTTTTGGAGAAGATTTGAAAAAATTATTCCCAATCATCTTAGAAGGAAAATCAGATTCAGCTTCTATGGACATGGTTGTCGAGTTATTATTAATGACTGGACGCTCTTTACCTGAAGTAATGATGATGGTTGTTCCTGAAGCATGGGAAAAACACAAAACCATGTCGGATGAGAAAAAAGCATTCTACGAATACAATGCCTGTATCATGGAACCATGGGACGGTCCTGCTTCTATACCTTTTACTGACGGTAATGTAATTGGTGCATTATTGGACAGAAACGGATTGCGTCCATCTCGTTATACATTGACAAAAAGCGGATTTGTAATCATGTCATCAGAAATTGGTGTTCTTGACATCAAACCGGAAGATGTAGTACAGCACGGAAGACTGGAGCCAGGGAAAATGTTCCTTGTGGACATGAATGAAGGCCGTATCATCGAAGACGAAGAGGTGAAACATTCAGTAGTTTCAAAACGCCCTTACAGAGAATGGCTAAACAACAATTTATTGCAATTGGCCAACATTCCTTATACAAATAATGAAATTCCAACTGAACAAATTGATTTCGAAACCAGACTTCGCTTGTTCGGATACACTCATGAGGATTTAAAAACAATGATTAACCCAATGGGAGCTCAAGGTAATGAAGCATTGAGTTCTATGGGTAATGACACGCCTCTTGCGGTATTATCAGATCAGCCGCAATTATTGTATAACTATTTTAAAGAATTATTTGCTCAGGTAACAAATCCGCCTTTGGATGGTATTCGTGAAGAAATAATTACTGATACAAGTTTAGCAATTGGAGGTGATTACAACATCTTTGACATCACTGATGTTCACTGTAAAAAAATCAAAATTCAGAATCCTGTAATATCCAATGAGGATTTAGATAAAATAAAAAACCTTGACCACGCTGATTTCAAAACAGTTACTATTTCTACTTTATACAAAATACAAAAAGGAGTTAATGGTATGGAGCGTGCTTTGGAAAAATGTGTTCAGGCAACTTTCAAAGCAGTTTCAGAAGGATGCAACATCGTTGTACTCTCAGACAGAGGCGTAACAGAAGAATTAGCTCCAATACCTATGTTATTGGCTACTTCTTACATACACCACACTTTGAACATTCTTAAGGTTCGTTCAAATTTCGGAATCATAATCGAATCTGCGGAACCTCGTGAACCACACCATTTCGCTTTATTGTTCGGATATGGAGCAAGCGCAATCAACCCTTACATGGTAAACGAAATTATTCACAACCAAGTAAATGAAGGACACATAACTGGCGTTAAAGCTGATTATGCGATTGCAAACTTCAACAAAGCGATTGCAAAAGGAATTGTAAAAATCATGAACAAAATTGGTATCTCTACTTTACATTCATACAGAGCTGCCCAGATTTTTGAAATTTTAGGTCTTAACAAAACATTCTCTTCAAAATATTTCCCATACACTCCATCAAGAATTGAAGGTATCGGTCTAATGGAAATTGAAAGAGAAGTTAAGAAAAGACACCAGAATGCATTCCCTAAATCTAAAATTGCAAATCTATTGCCTTTAGAAATAGGCGGTGTTTACAGATGGAGAAGAAACGGTGAGAAACACATGTTCAATCCGACAACAATTTCTAAACTACAGCAAGCCGTTCGTTTGAACAGCCCTGAAAGCTATAAAGAATACTCTAAAATGGTCAACGAACAAAGTGAAAACTTAATGACTATCAGAGGTTTATTCGAATTCAACAACCTTGACCCTATTTCTATTGACGAAGTAGAGCCATGGACTGAAATCGTGAAAAAATTCAAAACTGGTGCGATGTCATACGGATCTATCAGTCAGGAAGCTCACGAAAATCTAGCGATTGCCATGAACAGAATCGGAGGTAAATCTAACTCTGGTGAAGGTGGAGAAAACCCAAAACGTTTCCAGAAAGAAATGAATGGAGATTCAAAAAACAGTGCTATTAAACAAGTAGCTTCTGGACGATTTGGAGTTTCTATCAACTATCTGACAAACGCTCAGGAGATTCAGATTAAAATGGCTCAAGGTGCAAAACCTGGAGAAGGCGGGCAATTACCTGGTGAAAAAGTAGTGCCTTGGATTGCAGAAACAAGAAACTCTACACCTTATGTAGGTCTTATTTCTCCTCCGCCACACCATGATATTTATTCTATTGAAGATTTATCTCAATTGATATTTGACTTAAAAAATGCCAACCGTGAAGCAAGAGTTAACGTTAAGTTAGTTGCCGAAGTAGGTGTTGGAACCATTGCTGCCGGTGTTGCCAAAGCAAAAGCCGATGTTATATTGATTTCAGGATATGACGGAGGAACTGGTGCTGCACCATTGACTTCTTTGCAACATACAGGTATTCCATGGGAACTTGGTCTTGCCGAAGCACAGCAGACTTTAATATTAAACGACTTAAGAAGCCGTGTAGTTTTAGAGTGTGACGGTCAATTGAAAACAGGACGTGACGTTGCTATCGCAGCATTGCTTGGAGCTGAAGAATTTGGTTTTGCAACTGCACCGCTTGTTGCTTCAGGATGTATCATGATGAGAGCCTGTCACTTGAATACCTGCCCAGTAGGTATTGCAACACAGGATCCAGAATTGAGAAAAAACTTCAAAGGAACGCCAGAACACGTTATTAACTTTATGTACTTTATTGCAGAAGAGTTAAGAGAAATCATGGCACAGCTTGGATTCAGAACATTGAAAGAAATGGTTGGACAATCGCAGAAATTAAATGTTAATAAAGCGATTAAACATTATAAAGCAAATGGATTAGACTTATCTACCATTCTTTACAAACCAGAGAAAGCGAAAACAGTTCCAAATCATAATACAACTACTCAAGATCACGCATTAGAAAATGTTCTTGACTTTGATATTATTAAAGCAGCTATTCCTTCTATTTACAGAAAAGAAAGAACAAGAGTTACTTTTAACATTAAAAATACGGACCGTTCCGTCGGAGCTATCTTAAGTAATGAGATATCAAAAATATACGGCGCTCAAGGATTACCAGAAGATACAATTCTTGTTGACTTTACTGGTTCTGCCGGACAAAGTTTCGGAGCATTTGCAACCAACGGTTTATCATTCAAAATACACGGAAACTGTAATGACTACTTAGGAAAAGGACTTTCCGGAGGAAAATTAATCATTAAAGTACCACCGACTGCAACTTTCAGTCCAGAAGATAACATTATCATTGGTAACGTTGCCCTTTATGGAGCAATTACTGGTGAAGCTTACATCAACGGTATGGCTGGTGAGCGTTTTGCAGTTAGAAACTCTGGAGCTACAGCTGTTGTTGAAGGAATTGGAGACCACGGATGTGAATACATGACCGGAGGAACAGTAGTTGTACTTGGCAAAACAGGAAGAAACTTCGCAGCTGGTATGAGCGGCGGTATTGCTTATGTATATGACGCCAAAAAGAAATTTGAAAATGGATTGTGCAATATGGAAATGGTTGCCCTAGAAACATTGGAAGAAGAAGATTTAGCCAAATTGAAACGCTTAATCAAAAACCATTCGATGTATACCAATAGCCCATTGGCGAAACGCCTATTGGCAGATTGGGAAAACGAAAGCAAAAATTTCACAAAAGTTATGCCAACTGATTACAAAAAAGCATTGCAAAGATTGGCAGAAGAAAAGCAAGTTCAAGAATTAATAGCACAATAGTCATGGGTAAAATAGGTGGATTTAAAGAATATAGCAGAACCGACGAAACTAACGTTGCTGTTTCTGAAAGAGTACAAAATTATAATGAGTTTACAATACCGGTAGAAAAAGAAAAACTAAAACAACAAGGTTCCCGATGCATGGATTGCGGGATTCCTTTTTGCCACAGTGGCTGTCCGTTAGGAAATTTAATTCCAGATTTCAACGACATGGTACACCATGAAGAATGGGAAAGCGCACTGCAGATTTTACAGTCTACAAACAACTTCCCAGAATTCACAGGCCGTTTATGTCCTGCACCATGTGAAAAATCATGCGTATTGGGAATTATCCAAGAGCCGGTTTCTATTGAAAATATTGAAAAAAGCATAATCGAAAGAGGTTTTGCTGAAGGATGGATCAAACCTCAGACTCCAGAAGTAAGAACTGGAAAAACTGTTGCTGTAATTGGATCAGGTCCTGCCGGATTAGCAGCAGCACAGCAATTAAACCGTGCCGGACATACCGTTACTGTTTTTGAAAGAGACAATGCAATTGGAGGCTTATTACGTTACGGAATTCCAAATTTCAAATTGGAAAAAGGAATAATCGACAGACGCGTAAAAATCTTGGAAGCTGAAGGAATCACTTTCAAAACTAACGTTAACGTAGGTGTTAACTTTAGTGTGGAAGAATTGAACTCTTTTGATTCTATCGTTTTATGCGGCGGAGCAACTGAAAGAAGAGGATTACCTACCAAAGGTGCTGACAGCAAAGGTGTAGTTCAGGCAATGGATTTCCTTACACAGCAGACTAAAGTATTGTACGGAGAAAAAATTGAAAACCAAGTATTGGCAACTGGCAAAGATGTTATCGTTATTGGCGGCGGAGATACAGGATCTGACTGTGTTGGAACATCAAACAGACACGGAGCGAAATCAGTTACTAATTTTGAGATCATGCCTAAACCGCCAATCGGAAGAAGCGAGACTACTCCTTGGCCATTTTGGCCTTTACAGTTAAAAACATCTTCATCTCACGAAGAAGGATGTGACAGAAACTGGCTAATTAATACTAAAGAATTCCTTGCTAATGAAAAAGGAGAACTAGTTGGATTAAAAACTGTTGAAGTTCAATGGAAAATAACTCCAGGACAAAGACCTGAATTAATCGAAAAAGAAGGTTCTGAGAAAATCTGGCCTTGCGATTTAGCTTTATTAGCTTTAGGTTTTACAGGTCCAGAAAAAACATTAGCAGAGCAGTTAGGTCTGGAAACTGATTTTAGAACTAATTATAAAGCAACCAATTATCAGACTAATGTTCCTCATATTTTCACCGCTGGTGATATGAGAAGAGGTCAGTCTTTAATTGTATGGGCTATCTCTGAAGGACGTGAAGCTGCTAGAGAAGTTGATTTGTACTTGATGGGTTATAGCAATTTACCAACAAAAGGTAATGGCGATTTACCAGCTTTATAATATTTGAAACAATAAATTTAAAAATCCCTTGATAGCACTTTTATCAAGGGATTTCTTTTTTAGGCAAAAACAAAATTTCAATTCGTTAAAAATTTAATTATTTGACAAAAAAAATGTTAACAGCTTATTCATTTAAGTCTTTTAAATTCCCTTTCTTTTGACATTTAATACAAATTTGAAGAAAACCTAAAAAGTTAAAAAAACAAACAAATAAGAACTATTTGTTACAATAAAAACAATTTGTTACATTTTGTTAAATAGTATCAATTAATTTGGTCGTAATATTAAAGAATAATAAATTTGTAAAAAATAATAATTAAAGATGCAAGCAAACGATTTACTACACTTAGCAGAACAATTTGGAAGTCCACTTTATGTGTATGATGCCGAAAAAATACAATCCCAGTATAATCGATTAACGAAGGCTTTTTCAAAAGTACCTAATTTACGCATCAACTATGCAATGAAAGCATTATCTAATGTTGCCATATTACAGTTATTGAGAGATATGGGATCTGGACTAGATACCGTTTCTATTCAAGAAGTTTTGTTAGGCTTACATGCTGGTTATGCACCAGAAAAAATATTTTATACTCCAAACGGCGTTTCTTTGGAGGAAATCGAAGAAGTACACGCATTAGGCGTACAGGTTAATATCGACAACTTATCCATATTGGAACAATTTGGTGCAAAACACCCGCATGTACCTGTTTGTATACGTATCAATCCGCACGTAATGGCAGGTGGTAATGCTAATATTTCTGTAGGCCACATTGACAGTAAATTTGGTATTTCTGTGCATCAGTTACCTCATCTGGTTCGTATTGTGGAAAACACTAATATGAATATCGCAGGTATTCACATGCATACAGGATCAGACATTCTGGATATTGAAGTGTTTTTATACGCTGCCGAAATTTTATTTGACGCTGCTAAAAACTTCAAAAACTTAGAGTTTTTAGATTTCGGAAGCGGATTTAAAGTTCCTTACAAAAAAGATGATATCGCAACAGATATTGATGAATTAGGTAAAAAGTTATCAAAAAGATTCAACGCTTTCTGTGCAGAATATGGTAAAGATCTGACTTTGATATTTGAGCCTGGAAAATTTTTAGTAAGTGAGGCTGGATTCTTTTTAGCAAAAGTAAACGTAGTAAAACAAACTACTTCAACAGTTTTTGCTGGAATTGACAGTGGTTTCAACCACCTGATCCGACCAATGTTTTACGGATCACAGCATTTTATCGAAAATATATCGAATCCAAAAGGAAAAGAGCGTTTTTACTCAGTTGTAGGATACATTTGTGAAACGGATACTTTTGCAACTAACAGAAGAATTGCTGAAATTAAAGAAGGAGATATTCTATCTTTCCGCAATGCAGGAGCTTACTGCTTCTCAATGTCTTCTAATTACAATTCAAGATACAAACCAGCAGAAGTTTTATGGATGAATGGACAAGGATATTTAATCCGTGCTCATGAAAAATTCGAAGACCTGCTTCAAAATCAGATTCCGCTGCCTGCTGAAATAGCTGTAGCAGCAGTATAAAACTAAAAAATCCCGAGACTGATGTTTCGGGATTTTTTTTTATAATAATCAGCTTGCTAATTCACAAATTTGATTACGCTATTCTTAATAGGTCTAATCGTTTTCAGATAGGCATAAATTGCTTTTAAATCCTGCTCTTTCATACCGCCGTACATTGTCCATGGCATAACAGTATTAAAATTACCTTTGCTTACTTTAACAGAAACATACGAACTATCAGTATAAGATTTAAAACGTTTCACAAAATCATCTTCAGACCATTTTCCAATCCCAGTAGCTTCATCCTGAGTAATATTGGACGAAAATGCAGTACCTCCAGTAACCATCGGGAATTCAAAACCGCCGGCCAATTCCATTCCTGCAATCGGTTTACCTTTTTCTTGTTTGGAATGACATTCTGCACAGGAAGCTGCGTTAAACAAATAACCGCCGTAAGCAACAGCATCACTTTCACTTGGCTTATTAGAAAAATGAGGTTTCTCAGGAATAGTATTAATTATAAAATTCATTGGAAAGTCTGCTTCAGATTCGGGAACTATATTTTCGATCGGTTTTAAGCTTCTTAAATAAACAATAATAGATTCCAAATCCTCTTTATCCATTTGCCCAAAATGCGGGTGCGGCATGATTGGAAACAGCGCTTTGCCATCTTTTGAAACACCGCTGGCAATTGCTCTCAATACTTCGGCATCTGTCCAGTCACCAATACCGGAAGGGGTAATATTTTTAGAATAAAAACTTCCCGGAAAACCAAATCTTTGATCAAAAACTTCACCGCCTTTTCCAAGAGTCCCTTCAGCCAATGGCCCCGAAAACTCATTCCAGTTCCTTGTAGAATGGCAATCTACGCAGACGCAGACGTGAGTTGCCAGATACTTTCCTCTTTCTAATCGGCTAGCTGTTGGCTTAATACTGAGATATTCCATTTCGCCAACATTTGGCAGAGCCAATTTAACGTAGAATAAAACTGCAGCCACAGCAATAACAAACAACAGCAAAAATCTTTTTATAATTTTCTTCATAATTAATGTTTTACTAAATAAAATATTCAAATTTAACAGTTTTACTTAAAATATCACACTATTAACAAACAAAAAGATATAAAAAAATCCCCATTCAAATGCATGAATGGGGACATTTCTGTAACTGTAAAGACAGTCTATTTTTTAACTAACAATTCCTCCAGAACTTCTGATTCAGTACCATTAGGAAAAGTAATTTTTAGCATTTTAGAAAGCGTTGGAGCTATTTCCGTTATATATTCTTTTTTATAAGATTCGCCTTTTGGAACATTCCAGCCATAAAAAAGCAATGGAACATTAGTATCATAACTATTAGGCGTTCCATGAGTTGTCCCAGTTTCTATACTCTCCAAAAATCCAGCTCCTTCAAGAATTACAAGATCACCGCTTTGTTTAACATCATAACCTTTGAAAATAAAACTCAAATAATAATCCTGTGCAGAACCTGTTAAAATATCTTCCTGAGTGTATACTCTTTTTACAAAAAACTGTGACATCAAAAATTCTTTGAAACTCTGCTTCACTTTAGCCAATTCCAATCCTTTTTCCTTAATCAGATCTCTGTTTAAAAAAACATTAAAATTAGAGTAGCTCAAAACTAAATTAGTCCCAAAAGTATCTGTTGAAAATTTATTCATCGAAGCAAGAATATCTTTTGAAGAAATATTAGTTACCTCATACTTACGATCTTTCAGATAAATCGGATTTTCGGCAACAGCATGGTCTGCAGTCAGGAAAACCAAGTAATTACCCTTACCTACTGTTTTATCTAAATTCTCCAAAAATGAAGCAATCGTAAGGTCCAAACGCAGATAAGTATCCTGGATTTCCATAGATCTTGGACCAAAAGTATGCCCAACATAATCAGTTGAAGAGAAACTTACAGTCAGGAAATCAGTAATATTGTCTTTTCCTAACTCTTCTTTCTCAATAGCTCTAACCGCTAATTCAGCCAAATAATCATTTCCAAACGGAGTAGTCTTCAAGACTTCCATTCCAGATTCTTTATAAATTTTATTCAAGTCATAAGGAAAAACAGGAGGCATACTTTTATCCAGTCTTCCCTCATATGGATTATTATCAGGAAGACTTTCGTTGTAAGTATCAATCGGCTTCAGCAGACTCCATCCTTTTTCGATATATTTCATAAAATTCTTTTCCTCATTAAATTGAGTCACCCAATCCGGCATTTTATCTCCATAAAAAGTACTAGAAATAAAAGCTCCAGATTTAGTACACCAAAAGGCCCAATTAGCAAAATGACCCGCAGGCAAAATAGCGCCGCGGTCCTTAATACTCATACCAATTACTTTCCCTTTGAAGTTGGTTGCCATACGAAATTCATCTGTAATCGTAGTACTCAAAAGATTTTTTGGCGACATTGCCCCTTCTTTTTCAGTACCTTCAACCAGCGTTTTCACACTGGCATCGTCAGTGCAGTACATATTTTTTCCTGTAGAGCGAACATACCAGTCATTCCCAATAATTCCATGCACAGCAGGAGTTGTCCCCGTATAAATAGAAGCGTGTCCTGGAGCAGTAAATGTGGGTACATAATTATAATTCATATTATAAAAAGTAAACCCGCTGTTCATCATTCTTTTAAAACCTTTAGCGGAATAATCATCTGAAAACCGGTATAAATACTCCATTTTCATCTGATCGACAACTATACCAACAACCAATTTTGGACGCTGCTGTGCTTGACTTTGTAAAGAAAAAACACATACTAAAAACAAAACAAATTTTCTCATAGATACAATTTATATAAAAAACAAAAATACACTTTATCTTGTAAAAACAGCAAAAAACAAAAAATACAAAGAATAAAATAATCAATTCTTAACCATAAATTATTAAATCATCAAAAATAATATGGGCGTGCCACCATTGAGAAAAGGGGCTCACATGCAGTACTGCTTATACAGCCCCTTTCCTCAATGCTGTCGGGCTATCCATGCCGCTTCGGCAGCTTATTTCTATCCCTCACGGTCACTGCTGATAAGAAGTTTAATGAAAATTACTGCAGTTCATCTTTTCATTATTAAAAAAATAACAGCCAAACAACTGCCTGTCTTCAAATCAAAGAAGAGTACTATTTCCGAAATAATTAAATGAATAACTAAAAAATAGAGTTTTCCAGACCAAATTATCAAACTGAACCGGGTAAAAACCTCTCTATTTGAAATTGACAATATTGTAAACCAGCACTCTGTCGGCATATTTAACATACAGCTGCTGTATGTTGTTCTGGTTTTTTCGGGTAATAAACGAAAGCATACAGTCTTCACCGCTGTTATCTTTGCAGACAAAACCGTAAATTAAATCTGTTTTACTTTCTTCAGTTGGGGAATATTCTACAATCTCAAACAATTGAATCACCTCCGAATAAATAGCAATTCTATTTTTTTTGGTATCAAGATTGACAATTATGCTCACTGGTTTAATCGGACTCCAATCGCCAAATTTGCCGTTTGCTCCTTTTACGGAAACACTTAATCCTGTCGTCTTAAATTTATACGTCTGGCTAAATCCTTGGTTCAAACCCAAAAAAACAAAAAGCAGGAGAAGTTTTATTCTGAATATATTCATTATTTAAAAAATTTGTAGAAAAAACAAAGGTAAGAATTTTAAAAATCAAATGAAACCACTTGCTGTTTGGCCTGCTCAAATTCGGCCATCATATTATCGATTATAACTTTTACCGGCAGAACTTCTTTTATCAATCCGGCAATCTGTCCAATTTCCAATTCGCCTTCTTCCAAATCACCTTCAAACATACCTCTCTTAGCTCTTGCTCTTCCCAGCAAAGCAGCTAATTCCTCTTTGCTGGGACATTGTCCATACAGCTGCTGTACATCTTGGTAAAATTTATTTTTAATCAAACGGACAGGCGCTAATTCTTTCAATGTTAATTGAGTTCCTCCTTCCTGAAGTTCAACAATTGTCTGCTTAAAATTTTCATGCGAGGAAGATTCTAATGAAGCTGCAAATCTGCTTCCAGCCTGTACGCCGTCTGCACCAAGAACCATCGCGGCAAGCATTCCCCGGCCGGTTGCAATTCCGCCCGCGGCAATTAACGGAATCGAAATTTTCTCTTTCACCATCGGAATCAAAGTCAAAGTTGTTGTTTCCTCCCTCCCATTATGTCCTCCAGCTTCAAAACCTTCAGCTACCACTGCGTCCACACCTGCATCCTGCGCTTTTAAAGCAAAAACAGAACTGCTCACAACATGAACTACCGTTATACCGTTTTCTTTCAAAAAAGACGTCCAGGTTTTAGGATTTCCAGCCGATGTAAAAACAATTTTCACGCCCTCATCAACAATAATCTTCATTATTTCCTCAATATTAGGATACAGCATCGGAACGTTGACACCAAAAGGTTTGTCGGTTGCTTTTTGACATTTCTGAATATGTTCCCGTAACACTTCCGGATACATCGACCCCGCTCCTATCAATCCCAATCCTCCTGCGTTACTCACAGCACTGGCCAATTTATAACCGCTGTTCCAGATCATTCCGCCTTGAACTATCGGATACTTAATATTGAAAAGGCTTGTAATTTTGTTCATAAAAAATTAGTTTATTGCTTTATTAGTTTACCGGAAAACATTTTATCTTCCCAATTTATGGTATAAATGTACATACCGGTCTGTAATGCTTTTAACAAAATTGAAGGCTGTTCTTTGCTAATTGTCTGTTCGAGCAATTTTTGACCAAGAACAGAATAGACTCTCACTATTCCAGAATCAAAATTTCCTGAAAAAGAAAAAGTACTCGAATCGCTTGCTGGGTTGGGATACAGAAAAACATCTTTTACCGTAAAATCAGTAACATTCAAACCGCTGGACAAAGTCAGACTGAAATCGGGAATTCCATAGCCGTATCGGTTGTCTGGACTTGTATACTTATCGGCAGACTTTACAATTAAAGCTCTAATTTCCTTATTGGTTTTATTTGGGAAAGCCTGCCACAAACAAGCAGCCATTCCTGCAGTAATAGGACTCGAAAAGGAAGTCCCGTCCGCAGTTACAATATTCCCAGACGAATCAGATAAAACCACAGATTGTCCTTGTGCCATTACATCAGGTTTTATTCTTCCGTCAAAAGACGGACCGACAGAACTAAAAGCAGTTACGGCTTTGGCAGCATCTACCGCCCCCACAGTAAGCACCGAAATACCATCTCCAGGAGCTCCAATATGCGGATTCATAGTCTCCCCTTCATTACCAGCCGAAACTACCACCATCATACCGCGGGAAAAAGCAATTTCTGCACCACGGGTTATAAAAGCCGTCTTACCATCCATTTCATTATAAGTATGGCTATAATTAGCATTATCATACTCAAAATAACCTAAGGAAGTATTAATCACATCTACGCCCAGACTATCCGCTTTCTCGGCCGCCTCTACCCAATAAGATTCTTCAACAGGATTTTCTGAAGAAGAATCCTCCGTTTTGAACAGGTAATAAGAAGCATCAGGCGCAGTGCCTACAAGAGCATTTTCCTTATAGCCGCCCATACACGAAAGAACCATCGTTCCGTGTGAGTCTCCAGTATAAAAATTAGTGCTTCTATTTACAAAATCATAACCGCCCAAAATTCGGCTGTTATCTCTAAGTCTCTGAAATGGCTGCGCAGTATTAACTCCAGGAAAACCAGCATCCAAAACAGCTATTATTTTGCCTGATCCCGTATAATTCTGCTGATGAAGCACATCACCATGAAGCATTTGAATCTGATTAGCCGAATTACCGTAAGCAAAATTCACTTGGGTTTCCATGACTTTATTTACTGTCTTTGTTTTTGCTTCAGCAGCTTTTCTTCCTGTACTGTTAAGTGATTTATTAGCAAAATCAACTTTTTCAACAAACGAAAAACTCTTCAAAGAATTGATAACGGTTTGTGTACCTCTAATATGCAAAGCATTCAGCCATTTGGATTTGGCTTTAACAGTAATACCCGCAACGGCTTTAATTTGGGAAATAAAACTAAGATCAATTGGAATATCCTTAGAATCCAAAGGAATATTCTGCACCGTTCTCCGATCCAAAGCTCTTTGGGAAAGCATATTCAAAGGATTGTCGTAAAAACTTTGGGAATTATTTTTGACACTAAAATACACCCAGGCATCCTCTTGGGAATACCCTGCAAAACAGGAAAAAAACAAAATAACAAAAAACGTTTTCTTCATATCCTGCATAAAATTAAGATTTTGACTTAAGAGATAACTCCAGAACCAATTAACTCATCATTGTGATACCAAGCAGCGAACTGCCCTTCGGTAATGGCTGACTGCGGTTCTTCAAATGAAATATACATACCGTTCTCAAATTGGTGCAAAACCGCTTTCTGCAGAGGCTGTCTATAACGAATACGCGCCATCACATCCATCGTTTCTCCATTAACCAAAGTCAGATCTTCTCGTATCCAATGCACTTCGGATTTATCAATAAACAGAGCGCTTTTAAAAAGTCCCGGATGACTGCTGGATAAACCAGTGTAAATTGTATTGGTGTCCACATCGGTAGCAATAACAAATAGCGGATCGGTTGTTCCTCCCACATTCAGCCCTTTTCGCTGTCCTACGGTAAAATAATGGGCTCCCTGATGTTTCCCCATAACCTTTCCCATTTTTGGAGTATATGGTAATTTTCTGGAAGCAAAAAGCAATTCTTCCTCTAATGACAATTCGTTCTGAATTTCATTAGAATATACAGGGTCATTTTTATCAATCTGAATAATTGTGCCTTCTTTCGGCTGTAATTTTTGCTGCAAAAATTCAGGCAGACGCACCTTACCGATAAAACATAAACCTTGAGAATCTTTCTTCTCTGCTGTCACCAGCTCCATTTCTGCAGCAATTTCACGCACTTCTGGCTTGGTCAGTTCTCCGATTGGAAACAAGGCTTTGGCTAATTGCCCCTGTGATAACTGGCATAAAAAATAAGACTGATCTTTATTATTATCAACACCAGCAAGAAGCTGATATGTTTTAACGCCATTCACTTCGATTTCACCTTTACGGCAGTAATGCCCGGTTGCCACATAATCGGCACCAAGACTCAAAGCGATTTTCATAAAAACGTCAAACTTTATTTCACGGTTACAAAGCACATCAGGATTTGGAGTTCTTCCTTTCTCGTATTCGCTGAACATATAATCAACAATTTTCTCCTGATACTGTTCACTCAAATCAACTGTCTGAAAAGGAATCCCTAATTTTTCAGCTACTAAAAGAGCATCATTGCTATCTTCCAGCCAAGGACATTCATTGGAAATGGTCACCGAATCATCGTGCCAATTTTTCATAAAAAGACCTATTACCTCATATCCCTGCTGCTGCAGTAAATATGCCGCAACACTTGAATCCACACCTCCGGAAAGACCTACAACAACTCGTTTCATTTACTGATACTTTTTTTTATCAAATGCAATTCTCTTATCAATATTGGTATCCAATGCCAGATAAAGACAATGCTCATTACATTATAATTTAATCTTTTGCAAAAGTACAAATAATATAGTTAGCCGCCATTATTTGAAATTGATGAAAACAATACTGCAATAAATGGAACTAATGTCATTATCGAATATTCATTTTTAGAATCGCAGCATGGTATCTGCATTTAAAAATTTCTGACACGAATTACACTAATTTACAAGAATTAAGATTGCTATATAATTACACAAAATATTCGAAACTGTACAAATTTGTAAAATTTGCTTTCAATTTTGATAAGAATTAGCGTTAATTGGTGAAATTCGTGTTTATCTTTTTTTTAAATGCGAATGCAGTGGAATCTTAGCAGCTTTTATAGATTATCTGCTTTTTTACTTACCTTTAATACTGAACAAAAAAATGAAAATGAAAAAATCGATTCTGTTATTTTTATTATTTTTCACTATAGCCGGCAAAGGACAAAACTTCGTGGCAGACATACCTACATACGAAGTTTATAAATCGCTGAAGGGAAAACCGCTGTCGGATAAATTCTCAAATATCGAATCGGTGAAAATTGTGTATGATTTAAAATGGAAAAAACTCTATTATTTCAATAGCGGCATCATCTCACATCATTATCAATTTGTAACGGAATATTTGGGATACAGCCAAGAACTGGCTGTTTTCAATACAGAAAATTACAGCAGCAAAGAAACAGGACGTGATTATCTACTGGGGAATTTAAATCACATCAAAGGGACAGATAAATGGATTTTTGAATTGGCTGTTTCTGACAAAATGCCTGTTACTGTAATTGAAAAATTTTTCAAGCTTGTTCAGGAAACAGCTTTTATGGGCAAATCATTGCAGTTCTATTTAAATGACCCAGAAAAAACAGAGCTCTACCGGCAAGGCAGATTCAAAATTCCCTGCGTGGATTCTAAATTTATTTTCAGCGAATTAAAATATCAGGAAGTTTCGTCGGGAAACTGCATTGGGATTTTAAAAGAATATAAAATCAAAGATTTGAATTCCATCAAACCAAAGGAAAATGAAATCGTGGTTCTGGACGGAACACCAGAAGTTCTGCCAAACGTAAAAGGAATCATCGTTAATGAACTGCAGACACCTTTGAGCCATTTAGTGATTTTGGGCAAAAACAGAAAAATTCCAATTATGGGCTACACCCCGGCTTTGACCGACAGTAGAATAAAATCTCTTTTGAACAAAAAAGTAGAACTGCAGATAGCCATTGACACCTTTTACATCAAAGAAACCGACAAGAAAATAAAATCTGCCCGCAGCATTAAAAAACGTAAACTCGTAATGGACACCACCGTGACTGGACTTGTCGACTTATCCAAAATAAACAAAAAAGGAGTTGAATCCATAGGTTCCAAAGCTCAAAATCTATCGTATTTAATCGCCATTGCAAAAGATTCTACATTCAAAGTTCCCGAAAATGCATATGCAATTCCATTTTATTACTACAACAGACACATTCACAGTAAAGACATTTTTCCGTTAATTAATGAACTTATAAACAATCCCAATAAAGATGTTCAGTGGATAAATATACAGCTGGAAAAAATCAGGAAAGCCATCAAAAAAGAACCTATTAATACCGATCTAATTACAGCATTAAACGAAAAGCTGGGTAATCAAAAAAAGTTCAAAAATTTCAGATTCCGTTCTTCAACAAATGCAGAGGATATTGATGGCTTCAACGGAGCAGGACTTTATGAATCAAAAACTGGAATTGTAGGCGATTCGATAAAATCTTTTGAAAAAGCCATCAAGCAAGTATGGGCGAGTGTTTGGAATGAGAGTTCGTACTGGGAAAGGGAAATTTTCGGAATTGACCAAAATAACATTGCAATGGGAGTTTTGGTACACCGATCTTTTCCGGATGAACTGGCAAACGGCGTTGTGATCACCACCAATTTATTTCGAAAAGATTTTGAAGGTATAACAGTGAATGTTCAAAAAGGCGAAAACTCGGTTGTAAAACCTAATAAAGGAGAAATCTGCGAACAGTTTACAGCTTATGATTTGAATATATTTGGAGAAAAAAGCGATAATGTCGATGTAGATTATATTTCGAATTCTTCCCTTAACGACAGCAAGCCATTGTTAAGCATTGCTGAGATCAATAATCTATTCAAAACCTGTAAAAAGATTGAAAGCAAAATGAATCGGTATTGGAATAAATTCAACCGAAAACCAGTGGACATTGAATTTAAAATAGTAGGCGAAAAAAGAAATCTCTACATCAAACAGGTTCGCATTTTCAATGATTGATGTTTAAAAGACAATCATTGACGACAATTTTTGATTATTAAACCCTAATAAAAAATCAGAATTTCAACTTGATTTGACGCCCTGTTAATAGTTAAAATTTCGAAATCGAAAACGGGAAACGGAACAATCTCTTCTATTTTTGTCTTTTGATTTGAAGCGTCAATGCTAAAAAATTCATCGTAAGTGAAAATCAATTTACAGCTTTTTCTATTATCAGGAGAAACGTGAACCAGCATCAGGGAGCCTAGCGTATAGAAAAAAATAATACTGATCTGGAAAAAAATCAAGACGCCATATTTTTCAAGCGGATACATGATATCCAAAATCGAGAGCGTAATAGTTGCAAAAAGAAATATTATTGCATTGAGCGAAAATGTCTGTCCCCTGAAACGCAAAATTGAAAAAATAGCAAAAAGCCCGAAACCAATCCCCACGCCAATTTCCACTTTGGTAAATAAGTAACACAGCGAAAATGTGCAAAAGCCAACGACAATTATCAATGGATTAATAGCTTCTTTATTCTTTCTGTTTGAGAAAAAATATAAAAAAAGCACCGAAAAAGTGAGTAACAGAAAACGGCATAACAGTTCGATTACATCCATACAATCACAAAGTTATTTTTTTTTAAATTCACCCTATTTATCAGTTTTAATATTATCTCTTTTAAGCTGAGGCTTTTTTGGCTTATCCATATTTTCCTCACTGTCCAGTTTGCCATTGATAAAAAACTGCCACTTTCCTATTTTCTTGCCATTTTTGAATTTTCCTTTGGCAATCACAAGATTATTCGGGTCTTTGTAAACAGCTTCACCTTCGTACTCATTATTTTTAAAAAAACTTAGTTCCAAAACAATTCCTTTCTCAGAATATTTTTTATAGACACCTTCTTTTAATCCGTTTTTATAAATCGTTTCATCCACAGCTTTCCCGCTTGGATAATAAACTGTCCGCACACCGTCGAGTTTTCCATTCTTGTAATTCTCCAAAGTCATCAACGATTTGGAGGCCTTATGATAATATTTCCATTGCCCTTCACGCAGTTTGTTTACTTCCTTTCCTTCACTCACAATATTCTTGTTCTGGTCATAAAAAACAGTGTAGCAGGAGTTATCTGCAGCATTGAAAGTCCTTGTGGCAATGATAGATTTGGCTTTTGTATCATCATAAAAATTAAAAACACCAACTTCTTTTCCGTGGTCAAAAGTACCTTCGTAACGCTGTCTCCCCGATTCGGCATAAAAACCTTTCCAAATACCGTGTTTTTTACCATTGGCATCTACAGGATTGGCATCAGTCTGCGAAAAAACTGCCTGACAGCATAAAAAAAGGACAAAAACTCTAAAAACAGCTAACATATAATTCTAATTTAAATTATTCAAAAATCAATACTATAACATCAAAAAACGGCTAATAGTATGATCTTTTATTTATTTCATAAAAGTACAAAACCAAGTACTATTAAAATTAATTCTCTTTATAAAAAACAAAAAGCTCCTATTTTACTAGGAGCTTCAGCAATATTTATCAAAATATTATTTCTTTTTTGCTTTTTGAGCCTCGGCCTGTTCCATAGCTTCTTGTAATCGCTGTTGGAATTTACCTGGTTTTTTAGGCTCTTTCAGTTTGTTTTCCTGAATCTGAGCATGAATTTTATCCGAATCTACAATGTAATTCTTGATCACAAACATAATCCCGATAGTGATTAAGTTCGATATAAAGTTATACAAACTCAATCCTGCACCATAACTGTTGAAGAAAATCAACATCATAATTGGCGAAACATAAATCATCATTTTCATCATTTTGGCCATATCCGGCATACCTTCCTGCTGAGGAGCTGCCATCTGCTGATCACCAGAAGTCATTTTCATGTAGAAGAAAATCGCAATTGCTGCCAAAATTGGAAACAAACTGATATGATCACCGTACAATGGAATATGGAAAGGCAATTTATAAACAGAGTCAAATGAAGATAAATCATCTGCCCAAAGGAATCCTTTTTGTCTTAACTCAAAAGCAGACGGAAAAAACTGAAACGAAGCATACATAAACGGAATCTGAATCAAAGCCGGAATACAGCCCGCCATAGGATTGACACCAGCTTTTGAATACAGTTTCATCGTTTCCTGCTGTTTTTTCATCGGGTCTTTTTTATATTTTTCACCCAGCTCAGTAATGTCCGGACGCAACACTTTCATCTTCGCCTGCGACAGGAATGACTTATAAGTAATAGGCGACATCGCTAATTTTATAAGAATCGTAAAAATAATAATCGCAATTCCGTAAGAAATTCCTCCTGTTAAAAATCCAAATAACGGAATGAAAATAAATTTATTAATCCACCCAAAAATCCCCCAGCCAAGCGGAACTATTTTTTCAATGTTTTTATCATAAGCTTTCAAAGTAGCATAATCAGTTGGTCCAAAATACCAGCTCATTTTATAATCCAGTTCACCATTATGGAAAGCCAAAGGTACTGCCGCTTTTAGATCCTTTATAAAAACAGTATCTTTTGTTTCATCCAAAGCCAATTTATTCGATTTTAACTGTGCTTTTTCAAAAGGAGTATCTGTTATCAGAATAGACGCGAAAAAATGCTGTTTGAAAGCAATATAAGATACTTTGTCCGGTGTTTCTTCTTTATCTTTTCCGTCATTAACATAGTTATGCTTATTGTCTTCGTATTGATAACGGACTTCGGTATAACGATTTTCATAAGCGATGCTTTTCTCACTTCTGTACGTTTTCATATTCCACTGTAAATCCAATGGTTTGCCCGTATTAAGTACTTTATTCAAACCTTGAGAACGAATATCAAAACCAACCATATAATCCTTTGGTTTCAAAATATATTTGTATTCTAAATATTCATTGGCACCCGCTTTCAATTTCATAGAAAGGATTTGGTCAGCACCAGATTTAGTCAATGCAGGCTCAAAATAAAGGTCTTTAGTATTTAAAATGCGATTGTCGCTTGTCTGCAGCTGAATGTTCAAATCGGCATTGTTGTCTTTGATTAAAGAAACCAGCTGTCCAGAATTTTTCTTGAATTTTTCAAAATTCTTCAAAGTAGCTTCAACAATGTACCCTCCTTTATTTGCAATTTTCAATAATACATAATCATTTTCGATTGTTGTAACATCATTTTTTGCAGAAGGCAACGTTGCAGAATAAGCAAACCCGCCTAATGTTTTTTGCAATTGTGCCAATTGGGTAGAATCTCCAGGCATAATAACTGCTGCTGGAGCCACAGCTTGTTTAGCAGCCACAGCCTTTGCCTGAGCTTCTTTTGCGACCAATTCTTTTTTAGCCTTTTCTGCAGCAAGCTGTGCCTCTGAAGGTTTGTTTTGGTACATCATCCAAAAGAATATACCAACGATTAATAACATACCTATAATCGAGTTAAGGTCTAATTTTTTTTCTTCCATTTTTTTATTGTTGTTTTTCGTCTTCCTAATTTAAACCAAATTTAGAGACTGATTCTGTTAGTCATCAATACTCATTCAATGTTACATTCTGACGATAATCTTTTCTAAAAAACTAATTTATTACTTCTTTTTCCCTTTAACCGCCGCTGCCACAAAACTCACAAAAAGCGGGTGCGGATTTGCTACCGTACTCTTATATTCCGGATGGTATTGTACACCAATGAAGAAAGGATGATCTTCTAATTCAACAATCTCTACTAAACCTGTATCAGGATTTACACCCGAAGAAATCAAACCTGCTTTCTGCAATTGATCAACATACTGGCTGTTGTATTCATAACGGTGGCGGTGACGCTCTGATATTGAAGTCTTACCATAAATTTTATATGCTAATGAATCTGGAGTAATGTCACATTTCCATGCTCCAAGACGCATTGTTCCTCCTTTGTCTGTAACATTTTTTTGATCTTCCATCAAATTTACTACAGGATTAGAAGTTTTGTCGTTCATCTCAGTAGAATTGGCATCTGCCAGTCCTAATATATTTCTGGAATACTCAATAATTGCCATCTGCATCCCCAGACAGATTCCAAAAAACGGCACTTTATTTTCACGCGCAAATCGAATAGCTTCGATTTTACCTTCAATCCCTCTCTCTCCAAAACCAGGAGCTACAAGAATTGCATCTAAATTTCCTAATTTTTCAGTAATATTCTCTGAATCAATAAACTCAGAATGAATAGAAACTACATTTACTTTAGTTTCATTAGCAGCGCCTGCATGAATAAACGCTTCCAAAATAGATTTATAACAATCCTGCATTTCTACATATTTGCCAATCAGACCAATGTTTACTGTATGTTTTGGGAATTTCAGTCTCTTTAGAAAGGTGTTCCAGTTTTTTAAATCCGGAGCTGCTTTTTTTGGTAAATCTAATTTTTTCAAAGCAACAACATCCAATCCTTCTTCCAGCATTAAATTTGGCACTTCATATATAGTAGAAGCATCGATAGACTGAATAACCGCTTCTCTTTTTACATTACAGAAAAGAGCTAATTTATTACGGATTTCGTCTGAAATTTCATTTTCTGTTCTGCAGACCAAAATATCGGCTTTAATTCCGCTTTCCATCAGAGTTTTCACAGAATGCTGTGTCGGTTTTGTTTTTAATTCTCCGGCAGCAGCCAAATAAGGCACTAAAGTCAAATGAATAACGATAGCATTATTTTCACCTAAATCCCAAATCAGCTGACGCACAGATTCGATATAAGGCAATGATTCAATATCACCTACTGTACCGCCAATTTCGGTAATAACAATATCATAATCACCAGATTTACCCAGCAATTGCATTCTTTCCTTAATTTCATTGGTGATATGAGGAACAACCTGAACCGTTTTACCCAAAAATTCACCTCTGCGCTCTTTTTCGATAACCGAAAGATAAATTCTGCCTGTGGTTACATTGTTAGCCTGAGAAGTCGGAACAGTTAAAAAACGTTCGTAATGACCTAAGTCCAAGTCCGTTTCTGCACCATCATCAGTCACATAGCATTCTCCATGTTCATAAGGATTTAAAGTTCCTGGATCAACATTGATATAAGGATCAAATTTTTGAATTGTTGTCCTATAACCTCTTGCCTGTAACAATTTCGCCAAGGAAGCCGCTATAATTCCTTTTCCTAAAGAAGAAGTCACACCTCCTGTAACAAAAATATATTTCGTTTGATTCATTCTGTTGCTGTTTGTATTGTAGTTGTGTAAAAAACGTGGCAAAAGTACAAATTTAATTAGACAATTTGCTAATTAGAAAATTAGAAAATGTGCCAAATCAAAAATTAATCCATGAGTCAATCTGATAATTTAAGAAATAGATAAATGATAATTAAAAAACAATGAATTAAATTCATTTCTAACCAATATTTTATAATTATCTATCTAAAGATTATGCAATTTTCTAATTCTCCTATTATCTAATTATTTTAAGGTTTCGGATATTTCTTTTTTATATTCCGAATCAGTTCTTCGAGTCCGTTGAGTTTTAACTCATGAACTAATTTCAATTGTTCGCCCAGTTCTCCTTTTGGAAAACCTTTATTGCTGTACCAGACAATGTAATATTCAGGAATATCAATAAGAAACCAGCCTTCGTATTTCCCGAAAGGCATTTTGGTGTGAGCAAGTTTTATGAGCTGTTTTTGGTTTTCGTCCATTTTTAAAAGTAAAAAGAAGCCCAAACAAAGAGCTTCTTTTCATTGAAATTATTAACAATTTAATTTTTATTTCCAGATGAAACTAATATCTTTTTTAATTTCAGTATTCAGACTCAGGAAAACGGGACATGTCATTGCTGCTCTTTCCAGAATTGTTTTATCTTTTTCTTCGGTAACTCCCTCCATTTCAAAAACAATTTCGATAGCACCGATGCGTCTTGGTTCGGCATTCATGATTTTGGTAACGGCTGCTGTAGAACCTTTAAAATCAATATTCAGATCCCTTGCTTTGATCCCCATAATCGTCATCATGCAGGTAGCCAAAGCATTGGCAACTGAATCAGTTGGAGAGAAAGCTTCTCCTTTTCCGTTATTATCTACTGGAGCATCAGAAAGCACTTCTGTTCCTGATTGTATATGTACAGAGGAAGTCCTTAAATCCCCTAAATAAGTTACTTTTGAAGTCATTTTTTTAGTTGTTGGTTGATGGTTTTTAGTTGTCAGTTATCAGAATACTTAAAACTACGTTTCTACTTTGCTTCTTTTACTGTCAAATCGGTGTCGTAATACAGGATGTAAACACCTTTATTGACATAACCACCTTCTTCTTTTTTATGATATTCAAACTTGTTTTCAACTTGTTCTGTTATCATCGTTTCGGCAGTTTCCTGATACGTTTTGCCCTGAGACAGACGCATCATCGTATCGAAAGTTATATCAAAACCACGAATTGCGAAAGTACTTGGATTGACTTTATTCTTTTTTCGGTAACTCTGCATGAATATTTGAGCTTCAGGAGAATTATTCTCTCGGGTTGCCGAAGGATACATCAAATGCAGTTTTGTCAAATTTTCAAAACTAATTTCATCAGTATCTAAAGTTTCATTTGGCTCCAAAATAACCAATTGCACCTGATAAGCAGCCATTACGCTGACCATTGCATTTATGGTATATTTAATCATTCCTGTATTGGCGGTTTCTAGAATGATATAATTCATTTTATCCTTAACCAGCTGACTTTTGAAACCTTCAACATTCAAACCCCCTGTCGGAGTCAAAGGCGCAATTTTCACTTGTTTTTGACTCTCAGAAATGTATTTCCTAATTGTTTCTCTTTTCTTATCAATAACCGCAATTATATTGCCTTGTTTTGTATTTAAAAAATCAAACATAGCCGTTTTTAAAACCGCAGCCGGAACAATTGACTGATATAAATTTGGTGTTGGATTTCCTGCATCTTTTGACAGCGGTGAAATAACCGGCACATTACTCTGACCAAGAAGGTTTGCCATTTTTTCTACATTTGTCTGATAAAAAGGACCAACAACGGCATCGGCATTTGCCAAATCATCAGCACTAAAAATAGTTCCAACATTTGAAGTTGTTTTTGCTTCATTCGAATCAAAAATCTTAATATCCATAGTAACTCCAGCCTGTTTTGCCGAATCAATCGCAACTAAAGCACCGGCATAAAAATCTAAAGTCATATTCAGGAATTTATCATTGTTCAGACGATTAACATTAGAACTGATAGTATCTCCTCCATTCTTGGCAATATTGAAAGGCAATAACAATACTAAAGTTTTCTTGTCATTACTGTTTTTCTTAGTCAAAACAACTTTTTGTTTAGCTGAACTAAATGCAATCTGATTTGATTTTGACGGTACCTTTAAAACCATTCCTTCCTGAACACCAGCCGATAAACCAGGATTCAAATCCACTAACTGCTGCTGTGTCAGTCCATACTGCTTAGACAAACTATAAAAAGTTTCTTTGGCTTTTACAGTATAATCAATATAACTTATAGGTTCAGACTTAGGAGCGGGCAATGATTTTACCGGCACCTCTTTGGTTTCTGAAACAACGGTTTTTGATGCTGCTTTCGGTCTGGTTCCTTTTATTAATAACTCATATCCGATCGTTAGATTAGGTATAATCTCAGGATTTTTTCGTTCCAATTCTTCAATAGTAATATCATATTTCTTTGCTATCGAAAATTTGGTTTCTTTTGGCAGTACCGTATGATAAATTACTGTGCTTTTAGCCACAATATTTGTTTTTGGGCTGTTCTTGGATGGAATATTTAAAACCTGACCCACCTGCAAACCTAATTTTTCAAGATCGGGATTTACTTTCTTTAAATCGGCATCAGTTACATCGTATTTTTTTTCAATACCAAATAATGTTTCCTTTGGAAGTACCTCATGAGTTTTCGGCAGCTGCTTAACCGCTGATTTTGCAGGCTGTTCAGCAGTTTTCCCTTTACCTTTTGAGATCAGCAGAACACTATTAGGTTTCACTCCTTTTTGTGCATCAGGATTTAGCTTATAAATATCGTAAGGAGTAACATTAAATTTTTGAGCAATCTGATTTACTGTTTCCCCTTTACCGACGATGTACTTATCTATTTTTTCCTGAGCAGCGATTGAAGTCAGTGAAAAAAATATCGTGCAAATTGTTACAAAAAAATAATTCATAGTTAGATCGGGTCATTTATATTTTAGTAAAAATACTGTCTTTATAACAGATATTTTCTCTAAAGACTGTTAATTTATTCTTTTATTGAATTACTCAGAAACTACATTTGCAATAAACATTTTTTCAAAAAGCGGTTTCCCTAGTTTTTGAATACACTCATACTGCGCCTCTTCTTTAGTTGCTTTTACTTTTGAATATACATAATATGAAATTACATTTATATTATAAAAGAAATTACTTTCCAAAGAACCGGAATCAGACAGCTTCTTGATAAAAGCATCTCTTTCCCTGGCATCCTTAAAGTTTCCTAAAATGACATAATAACCAGCTTTCAAATCCTTAACACCTTCTACTTTCTCAATTTTTATTGATTTAACTTTTGCCGGCTGTTTAGCCAATTCTTTTTTCATCTGCTCTAATGTAAGCGGTTTTGCAGCAGCAGTTTTAGTTTTTGCCTGCGCTTCTGATGCTTTATTCTGGTAGCTTTGATTTTTTAATTTGGCCAAATTATCATCAAACGTTCTGGCTTGTTTACTGTAAAAATCGGCTTTACTAATGTGCAGTCTCAATTCGGCTTTACTTTCATTATTAAGCGAGTCCAATTTTGTAATCAGTTTAATATTATTCAAATCACGCACCCGCTGCTGCATTTCCATCGTTTTTAATTCAGCAGGAGTCAATTTGGAAGCTTTTGCTTCAGCAGGCTGAGATTTACTGTTCTCTCTGATGCTTTTTTTATAAGTCTGATTTTCTTCTACAGCAATACGCTCCGCTTTATCCATCAGGTTCGTATATACCTTTCTATTATCAGCCAGCTGTTTTTTTAACTGCTGTGATAATTCATTCGTCTTCTGAATATTTTCATTTGAAATTTTTTGCAGACGAACTGACTCATCAAGATCTACCAATTCTGTCTTTTTTAACACCGACAAATCTTTACTCATCGTATTAACCAAAGAATCCAGTTTCACTAAAAGAATTTCCTGAATATTTTTATTTGCTTCTAAAACCAATTTCAATTTTTCAGCAGAACTTTCCTTTGTATTATCAATTTCTTTCAAATCTACCAAAAGACCATTAACCTTAACTACTCTTTGATTGATTTCCTGCTGTAGTTCCAGTTTGTTTTTTAGACTGCTGATTTCTTTTTCATTTGCTTTAGATTTCTCTACCACAACTTGCTTTTCTGCCAAAGCGAGCATCAATTCTTCATTTTCATTAGCAGGTTTAACTTCCTTAAGATTGATTGCCAGTCTATTTCCTTCTGTCAAACCATTAACAATTTCTGGATTTTGAGATTCCAATTGCTGTACGGTTATCCCAAATTGTTTAGCAATCGAATATTTAGTTTCTTTTGCTTTCACCACATAAAAAACGGTTTCGGCATTGATAACTCTTACTCTTCCGTCAAGTGTTTTCTTTTTATTTGGAATAGTAATTTCCTGCCCGATCTGTAATCCGTTTTTTAAAAGAACGGTATTCGCCTTATCTAAATCTTCAACCGATACATTATAAAGTCTGGCAATGCTGAACAATGATTCTTTTGGCTGTACTAAATGAGTATTTTTGGATGATACAGTCTCAGTTTTTGAATCCTGCGGTATAACTAATTCCTGGCCTACCTGCAGTCCATTAGCCAATGCAGCCACATTTGCGTTTTGAATTGCTTCCACTTTCACATTATACTTAGCGGCTAACCCAAACAATGTTTCTTTTGGAGCTACAACATGAATAACAGAATTTGGAATTTTAGAGGATGATTCCGGAATATTCAGTATTTGATTTTCTGAAATTCCGTTCTGGGCTTCTGGGTTTAATCTGTAAATTTCAGAAGGTGTGGTTTTGTAGTTTTGAGCGATCTGGGGGATTGTTTCGCCTTTTTGTACTGTGTGCTTAGTTGCGTATTGCTGTCCAAAAGATATATTTGATACAAAAGCAACAAACAATAAAAATCTTGAAAATTCTTTCATAAATAAGTAGGTTTAAACAATTAAGTCGTTACAAATGTAACGACTTAATGTTAAAAAAATTACTATTCCCACTCAATTGTTGCAGGCGGTTTTGAACTAATATCATAAACGACACGATTCACACCTTTTACTTTATTTATAATGTCATTTGACACTTTCATTAAGAATTCATAAGGTAAATGTACCCAGTCTGCAGTCATTCCGTCTGTAGATTCTACTGCGCGAAGTGCTACCACTTTTTCGTAAGTACGTTCATCGCCCATTACTCCAACACTGTTTACAGGAAGCAAAATCGCTCCTGCCTGCCAAACTTTATCATACAGTCCCCAAGATTTTAATCCGTCGATAAACACTTTATCTACATCTTGTAAAATCTGTACTTTTTCTAATGTGATATCTCCTAAAATACGAATAGACAATCCTGGTCCCGGGAAAGGATGTCTTCCTAATAATTCTGGATCAATTCCTAAAGTTGCTCCCACTCTGCGCACTTCGTCTTTAAAAAGCATACGCAAAGGTTCAACAATTTTCAGTTTCATATAATCCGGCAGACCGCCCACATTATGATGCGATTTGATTGTTGCCGATGGTCCTTTTACCGAAACAGATTCGATAACATCAGGATATATTGTTCCTTGGGCTAACCAAGTTACATCTTCAATTTTGTGTGACTCATCATCGAATACTTCAATAAATGCATTACCAATTGCTTTTCTTTTTAATTCAGGATCTGTAACTCCTGCTAAAGCATCATAAAAACGCTGTGAAGCATCTACTCCTTTTACGTTCAATCCCATTCCTTCGTATTGATTCAAAACACTTTGGAATTCATTTTTACGAAGCAGTCCGTTATTTACGAATATACAATACAGGTTTTTGCCAATTGCTTTATTCAATAAAACAGCAGCTACTGTTGAATCTACTCCTCCTGAAAGACCTAAAACAACTTTGTCGTTTCCGATTTTCTCTTTCATCTCCGCAACGATTTCTTCAACGAAAGCATTTGGAGTGAAATTTTGAGGAACCTCAGCAATTTTTACCAAGAAATTCTCTAACATCTTTGAACCATCTCTAGAGTGAAAAACTTCAGGATGGTATTGAATCGCATAAGTAGTTTCTCCTTCTATTTTGTAAGCAGCATATTCCACATCATGTGTACTTGCTAATTTTACTCCATTTACCGGCAGGGCTTTAATACTATCACTGTGGCTCATCCAAACCTGGCTGTTTTCAGAAACGCCGTCAAAGAAAGTTTCATTTTCTTTAATATAGGATAAATTCGCTCTTCCGTATTCTCTTGTGTTGGATGCTGCAACTTCTCCGCCGCTGAAATGGGCTAGATATTGCGCTCCGTAACAAACGGCAAGCATAGGAAGTTTACCTCTGATTTGTGATAAATCTGGATGCGGTGCATCTTCTCCTCTAACAGAAAAAGGGCTTCCTCCAAGAATTACGGCTTTATAACTTGATAAATCACTCGGAAAATGATTGTAAGGAAAAATTTCGCAGAATATATTTAATTCGCGAACTCTACGCGCAATAAGCTGAGTGTATTGCGATCCGAAATCTAAAATAAGTACGTTGTGTTGCATGCGCAAAAGTATAGTTATTTGTAATTTATTAATTTTTAGATACTTAAAATCATATTGTTCAAAAGTGGGACAAAAAGTGGGAAACTTTATTATCGACTTTTTTTATTTTTAACGTTGCAAAGGTAGTAAAAAAGAACAGAAGACTAGTTAAAGTCAATCGTTTTAAAATATTGAATCAACACCTAAGTAATGTATATACATGCTAATACATTAAGGCAGATCTATCGAACTACCCCTTTAAAAAATCCATATTTAAAAAAACACTTTCCAATTCTTGTATATATAATATATGGATTGAATCGATTTGTTTTAATTCTAAGAAAAAAGAAATTATAATATGAAAAAGAAAACACACCTACACACCAACTTTGTTAAGTTTATTGTTGAAAAATACAATAAAGAAAATCAAGAACTACCGGAAGAAGAAACACAAGCAACAAACAAATCAAATAAAAAAGTAACTGACAACATTGACGACATTTTAAACTATAATGATGAAGTTGAGGAGCAAGACGAGGACAAACAAGATGAAGACGAAAACGTTGATGACCTTTTAAAAGAATATCAAAAATTGGAAAAAAATTATTGGAGATTGAAGAATGATAAAGTTTATAAAAGACGATAAAATACTATACGACATAGAAACTATCAAACAAATCCTGAGAGTTCCACGTTCCAAAGTTCAAAGGGAATTAAAAAGACAACAAACCGAAATTATTAAATATAAAAATTTGTATTTATATCCCGAAACAACATTGTTTAAATTAATGGAAATCATTCTTATTGAAAAATTAAATAAGTCAAATGATAGACTGGAATAAAATTAAAAAATGCCAGGCCAATATTAAAGTCGAGAAAGAAAAATTACTAATTGAAAAGGATTTAAAAAAAAGAGAAAAGTTACGATTGAAAATTCAAATTGAGGAATTAAAGGTGAAAATTGAAAAACTGAATTGATATTGTCTTCAAAAAAATACCATCAAACAATATAAATAAAACAAAAAATCTTGCCGTAATGACAAGATTTTTTTGTTCTGTTACAAATGTAACACTATTTCATTATTTCTTTTTAGGAATTGTTTTTTTAGGAACTACTTTATTGAAAATTTCATTTCCTATACGACAACCGTTACCACACCCCCATAACATATCAATATTACCCATGACTTTTACTTTTATTGTATTATCAGGTGTAAAATTAAACTTTAGAATATAGTTAAATCCCCCTTGTGGATCTTCTTCGGTTAGAAAAAATTCTCCTTTTTTCGGTTCTTCGTTGTCTTCTCTACCAACTCCGCTCCCACCACAACTGCACATATCATCAGGATTTACCCCTTCCCACACAAAATTAAATGATTGATTATGTTTTGAGTAATTTGTAATTTTAAGTTTATACAAGCCATCTTTGCTCTTATAAGTACCATTTATTTGAGAGAAACCACAATTAAAAACTAAAAGTAAAATTGTTATAAATATATTTTTCATTTTTTTTAAAATTATTCGTTTTGAAAGTTTTTAGACTCTATTTAATTGTTTCTAATAAATTATTTCCAATAATTAAAATGAGGAACTTCTTTTTTTAATCCATCCATTATTTTTGAAAATTGTTCAAAAGATAGTTTTTTCATTTCCCATGAACTATATCTAGGATCGATAGCGGAATAATCAGCATTTGACATACAATTAGGCTTCCAGTTTTCTTTAAATACTCCATTTATAGTTTTAGGACAAAATACAATATTATAAACTCCATATCCATATCCCATTTCACCATTTGGTTTGTCAACAATTTCTTTATTATCCAATTCCAAACTCCATTCACTGTATGTAATTTTATTTTTAATTTCTTTAAATTTAGTCATATAAGTAAGACTAACACTATTGTCTTCTTCTGTTAGACCGCTAAGAGTAATTTCCCAACCATTAGATTTTTCTAAATTTTCGTATGTATAATCACTTGTAGTAATGTAATTATTACCATATTTTTCTCTAATAATTTCTTTATTTACCCAGCCGTTTTTAATCTCAATCTTTTTAACAATAGAATCATGCTGGTCTTTTTCAATACAAGTTCCAGTATATAATTCATTAGATCCGTTTTTCCGTATATCCTTTAAATTGTAATTATTAGTACCATCTGCATTTTTGGTTACTAGATTTAAATCCGCACATTGACAATCAGCATTGATTACACTTGTTGATAATTCCTCTGTTTTTTCTTTTGATTCGCTATTCGAATTTTTTCCTCCACAAGAAATTAGTAATACCCCTGTAATCATGATTAGCATTAAATTGATTTTTTTCATTTCATTTAGTTAATTAATTTTTCCTACTCTTAAGCTTTTCGGACACGCTCCGTTTTTATGGTTTCTGGACTCCATCGAATTAATAATTTATACAGATTTTATTACGGTAAAAATATACAAAAATCACAAACTAATCATACATGATTAGTAAAATCATAAATGATTAGAGGAATTTTACGTATTAATAATCCGTTACAATTGATTTACACTAAGGATAAAGAGTATTTAACTAAATTTGGTCAACATCTAAAAAAGATGAGGGAGGAGAGAAATATGTCCCAAGAGCAGTTAGCAAATATGGCAGAAGTCTCATTGCCACAAATTACTCGAATTGAAAGAGGTGTTATTAACCCTACCATTTGTACTATAAAATCTTTGTCTGTAGGATTGGGTGTTGAAATGTCTTTTATGTTTGACTTCGAAAATAAATAGTTAAAAGCTTCGAGCCTAACTCTTACTTATAATTAAATTTGAATTTCTATGAGTTTAACTTCCTTTCATCTGACAGAAAGTTAATCTATTGATAACTAAATCAAAACTAAATGCAAAACCAATTTTTTGAAGAAGAAGAGCAAGAGGAAACAATAGAAGTTTTTGAAATTGCACTTTCAGAGATAAGACCCCATCCGACATCATTATTGATTTATGATTATAAAAAGAATAGTAAAGATATAAAAGTCCTAGCTAAAACTATTGAAGCAGTAGGGCAGTTAGAACCTATTGTCATAAATCAAGAAAATTTTATCATTTCAGGAAACAGAAGATATAGGGCATTACTATTTCTTGGCAAAAAGTATATAAAAGTAATACGAACAGATACAACCAAAAATGAAGGTGATAAAATTGTTTTTCATAATCAACAAAGAAAAAAAACTACCGGTGAAATAATAAGAGAAGCAGAATCTATTTTAGGAACTCTTGGGGTAAATCAAGGAAAGAGAAAAGATTTAATTGGAGATACTCCAAATAGTTATGGAACTGTTGGTAAGGATAGATTTGAAATAGCTGCCAAAGTTATTGGTGACATATCTGCGTCAAGTTTGCGCCGTATTATGGATGTTGTTGCATTTGAAAAAGAAACAGAGGAAAATAAAAACATTGGACTTATCGAAAGAGTTGTAAAAGGAGACATTACAGCTAATCGTGCTCATACTATGATGAAATCTATCATAGATGAAAGAAAAGTTCAAAAGACATTACAAAAACGTTCTTTAAAGCCTATTGCAAATGATGATTATGCTATTTACAATAAATCATCTGAAAAAATGGATGAGGTGAAAAGTAATTCTGTTCAAGTTGTATTCACCAGCCCCCCTTATTTTAATTTAAGAAATTATGGAAATAGTACTGAGGATAAAAATGAGCTAGGGCACGAAACAACACCACAAAAGTTTGTTTTAAATCTAGCCAAACATTTTAAGGATGTTAAAAGAGTTTTGAAAAAAGAAGGTTCATTCTTTTTAAATATTGGTGAAACATATAGTAAAGGTGAAAATCTCCTAATTCCAACACGATTACTTTTAGAAATGTGTGATAAAGAAGGTTGGTATATTGTAAACGAAATTATTTGGAGAAAAACCAATCCGATGCCTCTACCAAACAGCAAAAGATTACAGCCGACTTATGAGAAAATCTTTCATTTAGTAAAAGATATTGAGAATTATACATATCATGAGTTTTCAATTAAAACTGATGAAGAAATTAAAGTCGTTAAATCTCCAGCAGGAAGAAATACAACTTCAACTGAAAGAACTGAATCAGGATATACTCTCGCTAGAGGTGTCCAAAAGTTTAAAGATTTTATTGAAGAACATCAAATAGGAGATGTTATTACGGGGCCAAATGCCGCTAATCGTCAAGTTGAATTACAAAGAATCGACCCAACTAAAGATCATCCTGCATTGATGCCAGAGTACCTGCCTTTGCTTCCAATATTGACTACTTCTAATATTGGAGATATTGTTTTAGACCCATTTTCGGGATCAGCAACAACGGGTAAAACGGCATTACTATTGGGAAGAAAGTATGTTGGGTACGAATTAAATAAAGATAATTATGATTTAAGTTTAGTTGTACTAAACGAGGTAGTAAGTGAAATTAAAAAAAAGGAAAAATAAATTTTAGCTTTAGATTTTTAATCTTGATTGTACCGGCAAAAATTCATATTCATCTTGAGTGTTAAATATATAAATAGTTATGAAATCTTTATATTTAATATCGTATAGTTTTGCTATTCTAAAAGTATATTTCTCAAAAGGTTTATCACTTTCAATGAACTTTTTTACTTTTAATATTGCATAATCAACCGATTCTATAAATTCTTGATTATGATTTTTGTATTTATTACCAAAGCCTGATATTTTAATTCCAATTTCATATCCTTTATAAAAATTTTTGCGACTAGTAGTACCCAACTTATACTCTGAATGGATATGCTTAAATATAATTGAAAGTGAATTTCTTTTTAGTAAACTTTTATAATCTTCTGACAATTTCTGATATAGATTTAATTTATCAGTTTCTAATACTACATCATTTGCTTTCATATCAATTTTAATTTTGAATTCATCTTGTGAACTATCAAAATCTACAAACCCATATTCTACCCATTCTTTAAATTTTTCTACCATAAAAATAAATATTTAAAAACATTTTCGTAAATAAAATAACAACAGGCAAAAAAGACAAGTAATTACTTTTTAATTTGAGAGGAAGTTATAAAAAACTTACCTCAAAATCAATATTCTGATATTTAATTTTACAATACGCAAGAATATTATAAACTTCTATATCTCTAACTATTAAACAATCGTGAATAGGAAGGGCAAAATCTGTTGGAATATTTTCCAATAAATCATCAATCCAAATCTTAGCTTCTTCTCTTTGCAGATATGAGGCGGCATCTTTATAATTCTTTGTTTTAAGTCTTTTAATGAATTTTGATACTATTGGAAATAAAATATGAATTTTATAATTTGGAACATAACCACTTGAATTTAAGAAATACATAAACAAATCCTTTGCTTGCTGTCTATTATTTAGATTTAATTTTTGAACTAAATAATTGTAAAAATCTACTTCAAATGCATCTTCATAATTTTTATCTACGATGTCTTGTTCTTTTATAATATTTAAAAGGAGCTTCGGCTGAGAACATTTGGCGTCAATCATAGCAAATCCTTTATTCTTTAAATCTTCTTTATAGATTGGGATTACTGGATGATGGACTCTTCTTCCAAAAGTATCTCTTGATATTTTACCAACATAACCCAATTCATTCATTGAGTGTTCTATTATTGAATACCATCTAAATTTTCTTTTATTATTAAAATCTACATCTTCAATAATTCCTTGCGTAATATCAATTAGGAATTTATACTTCATACAGATTCCTTTTGAAACATTATAATATCTCTTTTCTACTGATTCAAAAATTAATTTAGGGTGTTGCTCAATTCTAGTGAATGGTTTTATTATGGAGGCTTCTTCTAAAGCATTTAGGGCTCGTTTGTAGCGTTTATTTACTTTTTCCAAGTAAGTAGATGGGACAGGGAAATATCCGTATTTATTTTGTCTTTTTGACATTATGGTAAGAGCGGCATAAATTTTATATCCATTTTTTTGTGCTGTTCTATTTCCTATTTTGGAGATACAATCAGTAACTTGTTGAGGTATGATAACTTTCATATAATAATTTATTAGTTCAATCATTATATGTGAAATGGATATTTTGTTTTAATCTTTTTTAATATTAAATCTTTTTCAAAAGTGAGAAACAATATATTGATATGAAGTTTATATCAGTATCATAGATAGCTTTTGGGAAAAAATTAATAAAGATCATTGAATCCAAATAAAACTGTTGTTTTTTACTTATATAAAAAAAAATAAAACGTAAATCAAAAAACTCTATTCACAATTTAGGAGATAAATAATTTCTATATTTGAAAAGAACAAAAGAACCGAATGAAATCACAAGCCTACTTCGAAAAAATCCATAAACAAATTGAAATTCGTTTACAAGAATCCCAAAAAAGTATTAGAATTGCTGTTGCTTGGTTTACTGACACTAAATTATTTGATATTCTTTGCCAAAAAGCTAAAGAAGGGATTCGGGTTGAATTGCTTATGGCAAATCACGAAATTAATCTTGACAGTAATATAAATTATCGGGAATTAATCAATAATGGAGGACAACTATTTTGGATAGGAAAAGACACTGCTTATGCTCCATTAATGCATAATAAGTTTTGTATCATTGACAATACTATTTTAATTTTTGGCTCATATAACTGGACGCAAAAAGCAAAGACAAACCACGAAAGTATTACAGTAATTGAAGAAGATTACAACCTCATTTTAGACTTCAATCAGGAATTTGATAAAATAAAAGATAAATATTACAATCCAAATGCTGAGATAGAGTGGATTAAAATTGTTATTCGTTTAGAAACTTTATTAAATGTTATTAAACTTGAAGATTTAGAAGATATTAATTATCAAATCGATAAAACAAAGAGCTTGATTCCTAAAAACCATTCTGATAAAAAGCTTGATTCATTAGCCACTATATTAAATCATTGTTCAAAAAAAGAATTCAGTCAAGCTGTGGTTTTGATTCAAAATTTCACCAGGGAATTCAAAAAAATAAGTATTTACAATGATCCTGAAATCCCTGCTTTACAGCTTGAAATTAGAAGTCTTGAATATCAAATTTCTACTTTGTCTGATGAAAAAATAGATATAGAAAAAGAGATTAGAAGTTTCGAATTAAAATACAATGAAGAATTAGGAGGATTGATTACCAAAATTCTTCATTACAAAAAAATTGTAGCAGATAGAATTGCTAAAGAATCTAAAGATGACAAACAAAAACAACAAAACTACGAAGAAGCTAAATTTGACTATGAAGATTTTTCAAAGGCATATAACGATAAGTTAAACGAACCAAAACCTTTAGTTTTAGACGAAGAAAAACAAAATGAATTAAAGAAAAATTATCGTAAAGCAACTAAACTTTGCCATCCTGACAAAGTAATGGAAGAACAAAAAGAATTGGCAACAAAAATTTTTACTGATTTAAAAAATGCTTACGATAAAAATGATCTCGAAAAAGTAAATCAAATTTTAAAAGATTTAGAAAAGGGAATTTTCAAATCTCAAGGAGAAACAATAAACGAAAAAGATAAACTTAAAATAATTCTAAAAAATTTAATTCGCAAACGTAATGAATTAGAAGAAATGTTATTATCAATCAAAAATACCGATGCATTCAACAAGATTAGTAATATTAAAAATTGGAATAATTATTTTCAGGATACAAAAGAAGAATTTAATAAAATTCTTGAAGAACTAAAAAACGAAACGACTGTTTAGAATATGGAAGAAAATAACAAATCTTTAATATCAATAAATAATTCATTAGCTAAAATTGAAAAACAAATTGCTATTGGGGAAAAACTTTTAGGTGGGAAATTAAGCTATTTTGAAAGAGAAAGGATTAAAAAATTTTTAATAGAAATTATTGACAATAATTATGGTGTTGTTAAAATTATTAGTAGTTATTTCCCATTAACAGAAGAGCTAATAGCAAGATTTAAAGACAGGTTAAATTGGGGAAGGTTATGTGGAAATAATCAAGTAGTTTGGAATGAAAAAGCAATTGATAAATATTTTGAATTTATTGATTGGGAATCTATCAGTGAAAATTCAAATATTGAATGGAATGAAGAACTATTAGTTAAGTATATTGACTATCTAAATTTTAATTATGTATTCTTTAATGATTCACCCCGTTTAAAATTGACATTTGATTTATATGAAAAATTTAAACATAAAATTGATATTGAAAACTTAGAATATTTTGATTTTGAACTACCTGCAGAATTAATTAAAGATAATATTAATGTTGTACATTGGGAAAACATAGCATTAACAAAAGAAAATTTGGAACTTTTTCAAGAAAAGATAAATTGGGAAGATTTCAGTAAAAGTAAAAATCTGACATTAACAGACGAGTTAATTATAAGTTTCAAGCATAGGTGGACATGGGATGAAATCATTAAAATTGAAAGAAAAAATGGCATTTCAACATTTATTAGAATATTCGAAACACAATATTCTGATGCAACTTATACTAATATTTTGTATAATGTTGACACTGTAATTGACGAAGAATTATTAAATTCAATAAATAATGAATTTGTTTGGTCTCATCTAAGTAGAGATGTAGATTTTAAAAATAGCCATTCATTGATAGAAAAATACGAAAACAGATGGGATGGAAGATTACTAACTTATAATAATTCTATAGAATGGACATCTAAATTAATTGAAAAATATAAAAATAAAATTGATTGGGAGTTTTTTAGCTTAAATCCCAATTTACCGTGGTCAGAAGAATTTATTGAATTGTATTATGATTATTGGGATTGGAAAATATTAGGAATGAATACTTTTTTACCGTGGACAATTGATTTTTATAAGAAATATAAGCATAAATTTAAGGAAGATTTTTTATTTTTTTCAAAAAAATTTAATCAAAAAGAAAGGCTTCCTATCTCATCTTCTCTGAGTGATTATTTTGTAGATTATCACTACTCTAAAGCTATAGTAAAAGAAAAATATGATCCAAGTTTAATTTTTCACATAAAAGATATTCTTGATTGGGAACTTTTTAGTAAACATTACACTTGGTCATTAATTGAAATTGAAAAATATCAAGAATTCATAAATTGGAATCTTTTAAGCTTAAACAGAAATATTAAATGGTCTATTGAACTAGTAAAAAAATATGAAGATAAATGGGATTGGAATTCTATTGGACGGAATAAATCAATTGAAGAATTTGATTTAAGTTTATTAACTAAGTATGTAAACTATATAAAAGATAATGATGGTTTAGTAAACCGCTATCCATTTATAAGAATCAGAAACCTTTTTTTAAAGCACATTGATGAAAATGATGTAACTGAAATTTTAGAAAACTATCAAAGTAATCAATTATTAAATTGTTCTAAATAATAAGCAAAATCATCTATTTAAAATTGAAGCAATGTAAAAACTAATGAGAACACTTAAAAAAATAAAGCATAAAGAGTTTATTGTAAATAATAAATTTGATTTAGATGAAATCGTAAGAAAATATGGGAAAACTGGAGATGAAATTGAAGAGCATATAAGTGGTATTATAAATTTAGAAAAAACACAAATTAGTAGAACTTTTAGTCGTGTAGAGTATTTAGGCACAAGAGAAGTTACAAAATCAGAATATGAATTAAATAAAAATAAATCAGAATATAGATTTTTTGAGGATAATAATGGCATTCATTATACTATCGACGAATATGAAGTTGAATACTTAACAGAAGAAGTCTATAAAAATGAGGAGGAACTTTATTCAAGCGAGTTTCACTATTGCACAACAATTAATTATGTAGATTTCTTGAATGATTTTGATTTTCAAGCGTTTGATTCGTTTTTTGAGAATGTTATTTTACAATTTTGTTTAGAATGTCAAATTTCAATTGAAAAATTAATATCCAATAGTAATAAAATCAAAGCAAAAATTGCTTTGCAAGATGTTTTAAGACTAATCATAGATTCAAATAATTTTTTAGAAAATTTCAAAGTTCAAAATGACACAAATAATATTCAAAAATATATTTGTGGTTATATGATATATTTCAACAACTTATTATTATCTGAAACTAAAAATAAATTCAGATTAATTTTTCCTCAAATTATAAATAATATCCCAAACGAGATTAATAAAGTTCGAGAAGATATGATTTTAGAAGATGTTCTTTTGGCTTGTTATAGTATGCAAGAAAATAAAACTTATATAGAAGATAAAGATGAAAATAAACGAACAAAACAAGTTTTAGATCTTTTGAAAATAAAATATACAGTCTCCGATCAATCTCAAAAAGGAACATCATCAACAGGAAAAAAACCAGGTTCAGTTGACGGAATAATTACCGACAAAGATTTAAATGAATATTACATAGAAGCCATTAATTTAATTTGCATTGATACCAAGAACCTAACAAAACATATCAATAAATTAGAATTTAATTATGACTATAAAGGCTTGTCTATAAAATTTGTTTTAGTCTATTTCAATGTTGGAGAAGAAAAATTCTATGATTTCTCTGAAAAATATAAAAAGTTTATTGATGTCGATTTAGTTTATAAATATGCTAAAATCGAAAATAGTGAAGAAGTTTTAAAAAAACACACAAATAGTCGAATTTTTAAATCATCACATTTAAGAGAAAATAAAAAAGTCTATTTGTATCATATTTTGCTCAAATTCCCATTATAATCTAAAGTAAAGCAAAAGTCGAGAATTGTATCAAAATTAAGCTATACTTATATCAGGTTACCATTAACACGAAACTTTATTCGATTTTATTGACTTTATATCGTATCAAAAATGACTGACCTAAATTAGGTACAACTAAAGAGGTTCCTTATCTTTGTTTCAATCAAAAAGCAAAGAATAATGAAAATCGCAAAATATATTAGAACTAGCACAACCGAGCAATCAACTTTAAGACAAGAAAACACTACACACAAAACTTATATTGATAAATGTTCTGGTTCTATTCCATTTAACGAGCGTCCAAGCGCAATTAAATTATTGAACGATATATCATCCAAAAAAGTGGAAACTTTACACGTTCATTCTATTGATAGATTAGGGCGTAATGCTTATGACATTCAAACCACCTTAAACACGTTAAACAATCTCAACATTAATGTATATGTAGAAAACATTGGTTTATATTCTATGATTGAAAATAAACCTAATTCTATATTCAAAATGATTACCGATGTTTTAAGTAATGTGGCTGAAATGGAAAGAAGTTCTTTATTGGAAAGACAACGAGAAGGGATTTTAATAGCGAAAGCGAAAGGAACTTACAAAGGCCGTCAAATGAATACTAATGAAACAACTGAACAATTTTTATCCAAATACAATCAATCACATTTAGAACTAATAAAAGACGAAAACTATTCAATTAGAAAACTGGCATCAATTACCAATTTATCAAATAATACAATTGTTAAGATTAGAAAAACATTAGAAATAAAATGAAAGCTTCAAAAAGATACAACGAACTTATAATTAAGTTAGAAACCGACTTAATTCTATTGAATGAAAAATTTAAAAAACACCAAAAAGATTTTAATCAGGACACAACGAACTGGGGATATGTTGGAGAACTTGGATTTGTTTCTGAAAAAATTGATGAGGTTCTAAAATTCTTAAATTAAAAGAATTACAAAAATTATAACTTCCTTTCATTTGACAGAAAGTTAAATTCTCATTTCATACACTCCTAAACATTCAATTCCACAAATATTTTATATTTCTATGATATAAAAAGTCATCAAATTACTTCCTCCTAAACTTATAGTTAATCTCACTATTTACTAGATCAGATTTTTTAAAATCAAATCCTGTTTGTATATATTTTTGTGTAGTAGCTAAATTTGTATGTCCCAATGCAATTCTAATATCATTTAGATTAATTCCACTAATTTCTAATAAAACATTTGTAAATGTAAAACGAGAAACGTGTGTAGTTATATCTTCAATAGATAATTTATAAAGTTTTGCCATTCTTTTTAACTTTGCATTATAAGAGGTAAACTTACTCTTGTAGGTATCAAACTGCAACTTATTCATTGATATAGTTTTATTATAATCGTTAAAACATTCAGCCTTAACATAATCCTTAAACAATAATTCTTTTGGGTCTAATTTTTTAATATGCCGATTAATAATAACCTTACAATGTAAATTGATATTTTTTTCTACTCTCACTAACTCATCAATTATGATTTTAGATTCTGTATCGTTTGGTTTTATATCATAGCCGTAATAAGACTGATAATCTTCATCTACTCTATTATTCCCTACTTGTGTCAATAATCTTTTTCTTGCAATTCTATAAGGCATTATTCGCGGTTTATGAATTTTCGATTCTGCTTCAATCCTTTTATGTTCACCTAACAAATCAAACAAATCCATTAAAATAAATATTACTTTATCACTATAATTCACTTTCATTGGAATTTTAGTTTTAATCTGAAAATATTCGATATAATCCTTCTTAATGTTTTCGTGTTTCATTAGCATCATATCCGAACATCTTAACCCATTAGCAAACAATGAAAATAAAAACATTCTACTTTCTATAAAGTACAGATCTCCTTTTTTTATTTCTAATAACTTGATTATATCAAAATCATCTAAAATCTTTTTTGGTTTTACACTAACTTTAACTTTGTGTTCATTAAAAGGATTCTTACCAACATAGACATTGTTTTTCATTGCATTATTAAAAACCGTAGAGTAGTTATTAAAATAAAATCTAATTGTAGAAGACTGCAATCCTTCGTTACTAAAATAGTTCTCCATCTCTAGAATAAAGTCATCATCTATCTCCTTAAAATCAAGATCTATTACTTTATACTTATAAAATAAAAATTTCTTAAACATATTCGAACTACTTTCATAAGTATTTTGAGTAGAATAATTATTTTTAAGATTCTTTCTAGTTTCCATATAAGCTAGAAACTGGCTATATATTTTATCCTTCTTTTTTACAAATGGATTTTCTTCCAATTTAATCTTGATCTTGATATTAATATCTTCAAAGTCAATTTTCTTATTTGGTCTAAATTGGTTGAAACTCTTATTAAAGTATTCTTCAAAATGATCTCTAGTTAAACTATAATTTAAACTAATTTTCTTTTTTTCTACAATTTCTCCTCTCCTCTCGACATAGGTTATAAAAAGATATCCTTTTTCATCTCCCTTCTTTTTTTCTGAAAATACAATACTTGACTTCATACAATACTAGTTTTTATAATAAACAAATATAAGAAGTGGGAAAGAAGTGGGAAAATTTTTTATCAAAATATTTCAAAAAATAAGAATACTAAAAAATCAAATAACTGATTTACAAATACATAACAAAAACAAATAAGTACGTTGTGTTGCATGCGCAAAAATACTTTATATATTCGAAATTGAAAAATTGTATTTTGAAAAATTTTTCAATTTATTTTTCCAGCAAAACTTTCCTTTGTTTTGGAACAAAGAATAAAATAAATTCAAAAAAAGCAGTTAAAATCTAAAACTAGACAAATACATCAAAGGTTCCAGCTATAAAATAAGAAACAACATTACAACTAGAGACTCTTTTGGTCAGGATATAGATGTAAAAGCTAATTTGAGTTTTAAAGTAACAGCTAATCCTTTTTAACTAAAAGTCCTCAATCTATTCTTTTACAATAATAATAGTCGCTTTAAAACCGGTTCCTAAATTCCATTCACTAGCCGAAATCAGCTGTTTTTTATCATCATAAACTTTGAATTCGGCTGTATTGGGTCCGGAATCCCCTTGATTTAATGCCTCAAAATCTATCTTATTGAATCCTTTTTTAAGTGTTATTTCAAAACCCTTAAAATTGCTGTCCAAATATACCTGAGACTGTATGATTACTCCATTCAGCCACACTCGGATTAAATCACCATCAACATATTGAGCATCCCTGTACATAACTGTGGCAGCATCAGCAGTGGATTTAAAAGTACCCAAATTTTGATTACGTCTGTAAACCAACCCCTCTTGGCGGTCGGTTTTTTTATTCAGTCTGTCTCTCACTTCATCACCAGGATTAATAAACTCATCCTTTTGAATCATTGACATTTCAGTTTTAGTTTTTACTTTATAATCATCAACAGGATTTGGAGGTGACTGTATTGCATTTGGGCTTTTATAAACATTAGGCGGAATTATCACTGGTACGTTTGGGTCAACAGGCGGTATATCTTTTTTCTCAATTTTTGGTTTCATATTTGCAGGAGGAATCCCTTTAAACTTATTATTAAACTCAATCTGAGCCTGTGAACAAGTTATAAAACCAATTAAAAAAATAAATAAAAAAAGTTTCTTCATCGTATTAAAAAAGTAGGTTTTTTGCCTTAAAACATATTTCAAAAATAAAAAAACAATATTTATAGAATCACAAAACTAACATAATTTATTTTCACAAGCTTGTTAAGAAATTCTAAATAACTGAATTACAAATCTAAATTACCACGGCATTCGCATTTAAAAAAAGATAAACACGAATTTCACCAATTAACACTAATTCTTATCAAAATTGAAATCAAATTTTACAACTTTTACAGTTTCGAATATTTTGTGTAATTAAACAGCAATCTTAATTCGTGCAAATTAGTATAATTCGTGTCAGAAACTTTTAAAAGGGAATGCCGTGCTAAATTACACAGTTTTAGTTTTTTTTTTAAAACATAAGAGATTAAGATTCATTAAGCATAAATGAACATTATATCAGCTTAGGTTTTTAAAATCATATAATCCGAAGAAATTAAAATATCTCAACGATTTTGTGATAAAAAGTCCAATTCAATCACAATAAGACCGCTCTCCAAAAAGTGGCTCCTATATTAATTCTAATTTTTATAAATTCGCACTTTAATCGAATTTCAATGCTAATTTGAAAGCCGAATTAAACAGCAATTAACAAATTTAAAAAACTTAACAATGAAAAGAGAAAACATCTTAACTGGATCGCCTTGGGAAGACAAAATGGGATATTGCCGAGCAGTTCGTATCGGAAACATAATTGAAGTATCAGGAACTGTTGCAATCGTAGATGGTGAAAAAGTAAAAGCAGATGACGCTCATGCACAAACTCTGAACATCTTGGAAAGAGTGGAAAAAGTATTAGAAGACCTTAATGTAGGAATGAAAGATGTGATCCGTACACGAATTTTCACAACCGATGTTTCTACTTTTGAAGCCGTTGCAACTGCGCATGCTGCTTTCTTCAAAGACATCAAACCAACTACAGGATTTTACGGTATTAACCAATTGGTTGCTCCAGAATATTTGGTTGAAATTGAATTTACTGCTGTTGTATCAGAATAATTCGAAAAACATTATAATTTGTAATACTTTAGCATAAAAATTTATTTCAAAAAAGTATTGCAGTTAATGAATTTTCAAAAAATAAAACAAATAATGCTTATCATGCTCAAATGGATTTTCATTTGTGGTTTGATAGGCATTTTTTCTGGAACAGCATCAGCTTTATTTTTAGTCTCATTAGAATTTGTTACTCAAATCAGAATCGAAAATACTTGGATTATTTGGCTCTTGCCTCTTGGAGGCTTACTTATCGGGTATCTCTACTACATATCAGATTCTAAAATTTCAAAAGGAAACAATCTCCTTCTGGAAGAATACAATAAGCCTGAAAAACAGATACCCTTTTTGATGGCGCCATTAGTTCTTTTAGGTACTTTGATCACTCATTTATTTGGAGGATCAGCAGGAAGAGAAGGCACTGCAGTACAGATGGGAGGAGCAATTGCAGATGTATGCACCTCCATCTTCAAACTGAATCATACTGAAAGGAGAACTTTAATCATTCTGGGAATCAGTGCGGGTTTTGCATCTGTTTTTGGGACACCGTTAGCGGGAGCGGTATTTGCCTTAGAAATTGTTTTTTTCAGTAAGATTAATTTCAAAAGCATTATTCTTTCTTTTCTGACCGCCTATATTGCTTATTTTACTGTTGAATTTTGGGAAATAAAACATACTCATTACAGTATTCCTGTGATCCCTGATATTAATTTTACAGCTTTATTTTGGGTAGTTACTGCCAGTATTTTATTTGGATTCGCTGCCTTACTTTTTTCCAGAAGCACACATTTTTGGGGAAAATTATTTTCCAAAAACATAAAATATCCGCCATTAAGGCCTTTTATCGGCGGTACTGTTTTAGCTATTGTAATTTATTTTATTGGAACCACAAAGTATATTGGACTGGGAGTTCCCATGATTGTGGACACGTTTTCAATTCAGAATGCCCCTTATGATTTTCTTCTAAAAATACTTTTTACAGGTTTTACACTAGGCGCTGGTTTTAAAGGAGGCGAAGTTACCCCGCTTTTTTTTGTTGGTGCAGCACTGGGAAGCGCATTATCAGTTATGATTCCTTTGCCAATTGCTTTATTAGCCGGAATGGGATTTGTAGCTGTATTCTCGGGGGCAACGCACACTCCTATTGCATGTACTGTCATGGGAATGGAGCTTTTTGGAATTAACTGCGGTGTTTACATTGGAATTGCCTGCATTACTGCTTACTTTTTTTCGGGATCTGTCGGAATTTACAAATCCCAAATCGTGAAAGGACCTAAATCTATTTTGTATCAAAACATTAGAAAAAAAGGGCTGAAATACCTGTAACCTAATATTTCTTTATAATTTCTTAAATGTTTTCAACTTTTGGTTAAAAAATGTAATTTCGCAGACTATGAATAAACAAGACATACAAGCGATACAGCTTTTATTATCAGCTCCTAAAAAGATTGCTATAATTCCTCATAGAGGTCCCGATGGAGACGCTATGGGTTCTACATTGGCATTATACCATTTTCTGCTAAAAAACAATCACTTTCCAACAGTTATTTCCCCAAATGATTTTCCCGATTTTCTAGGCTGGATGCCAGGTTCTGAAACGGTAAAAATATACGAGAAAGACAAAGAGAACTGCACTAAAATACTTGAAGAAACTGAAATAATTTTTACTTTAGATTTTAATGCACTCCACAGAACTGGTGAAATGGAAGTGGTTTTAGAAAAACTGACTGCTCCCTTTATCATGATTGATCATCATCAAAAACCTGATAATTATGCAGCATATACTTATTCGGATGTAGCTTTTGGATCTACCTGCGAAATGATTTATAATTTCATTTCTTTTCTGGATAAAAAACAAGACTTAGATAAAACAATTGCAACCTGCATTTACACAGGAATATTGACAGACTCTGGTTCATTCCGCTTTCCAAAAACAACAGGAACAACGCATCGAATCGTAGCCGAATTAATTGACCTAGGGGTAGAAAACACACTCATTCCTGCTTTATTATTTGACAACAGCTCTTATAACCGCCTGCAGCTGCTGGGACGTGCTCTTCAGAATATGAAAGTCATGATGGAACATAAAACATCATACACTACGCTGACTCAAGAGGAATTAAACAGTTTTGATTACATAAAAGGAGATACTGAAGGTATTGTAAATTATGGTTTAAGCATAAAAGGCATTGTATTTACAGCCATTTTTATAGAAAATAAAGAGGAAGGAATTATCAAAATATCTTTCCGTTCTCAAGGTGATTTTGATGTGAACCAATTTGCCAGAGATCATTTTCATGGAGGCGGACACAGTAATGCTGCTGGAGGGAAATCAGAAGTTTCAATGGAAGAAACCATAAGCAGATTTGAAAAATTAATACAAAATTTAAAAATATAGCCCCATGAATTATTTTAAAGTATTACTGATTGTTTTTTTCTCTGCCATTTTGGTATCGAGCTGCAAACAGCCTCAGGAAGCAAGAAGACCTATTTCGCATTCATCAGGAAGTTTCATGAAGCAGTCTATTGCCCGAAATAAAAAAATGATAGCAAACGAAGAGGATCAGATTGAAGCTGTAATTAAAAAAGATCCGACTAAACAATATATTGCTTCCAAAAAAGGATACTGGTATTATTATGAAACCAGAAACCTTAACGACAGTCTTAATCCGAAAAAAGGTGATATTGCGCTTTTTGACTATGAAATAAAAGACTTAGACGGAAAGATTATTTATTCGCAGGAAGAATTAGAACCTCAAATCTATAAAGTAGATAAACAGGAAATCATGATGGGATTGAGAGACGGAATCAAATTAATGCGAAAAAAAGAAAAAGTACACTTCCTTTTCACCTCACACATGGGATACGGTTATCATGGAGACAATAACAAAATAGGGACTAACCAGCCTTTATTATGTACTGTGACACTTAATGATTTTATGCCAGAATCCGAGTATAATAAACAAATGCAGACCACTGTAACTGCTTCAAAAGTAAATGCCCCAGTAAAATCTAACACAAAAGACAGCTTAACCAATTAAAAGAATTCAGAATGAAAAAAAATATTTTATTTGTACTGCTTCTTATCACAGCTTTAATTTCCTGTAACAAAGAGCACAATAATCTGCCTGATGGCTTATACGCCGAAATTGAAACTAACAAAGGGAACATCTTACTTGAATTAGATTATAAAAAAGCACCTGTAACTGTTGCAAATTTTATAACATTAGCCGAGGGAGAAAATGAATTTATTATAAATGACACCCTAAAAGGAAAACCTTTTTTTAATGGATTAAAATTCCATAGAGTTATTAAAGATTTTATGATTCAGACCGGAGATCCGCTGGGAACGGGATCTGGAGATACAGGTTATAAATTCAAAGATGAATTTTCGGATATGAGGTTTGATAAAGGAGGAATTTTGGCAATGGCAAATAATGGTCCTGGCACAAACAGCAGCCAGTTTTTCATTACTCATTTAGAAACTCCTTGGCTGGACGGAAAACATACTATTTTTGGACATGTTGTAGGTTATAATCTCGAAGTGGTGAACAAAATAGAACAAGATGACTTTATAAAAAGTGTAACAATTATCAGAAATGGTGAAGATGCCAAAAAGTTTGATGCCAAAAAAACTTTTTACGATTATTTCAAAGTAGAATCTGAAATCCAAAAACAAAAAGTAGCGGCTGAAGCAGTAGCAAAAAAAGAATACGAAATCAAATATAAAACCGTTTGTGATCAAAAATCGGCTCAATTCACAGCTTTAAAAAGTAAGTCATCTAAAACCGCTACCGGTCTTCAATATGTAATTACTAAAAAAGGCAATGGTAAAAAGCCAGCCAAAGGATCTATCGTTTATATCCATTATGCCGGATTTTTAGAAAACGGTACTTTGTTTGATTCCAGCCTTGAAGATGTTTCCAAAACTTTTGGAAAATTTGATCCAGCAAGAGCTGCTGCAAAACAATATATTCCAATTCCATTTCAAATTGGAAGAAAAGACGGTTTAATTCCTGGTTTCATAGAAGGAATCGAAAAAATGGCGATTGGAGATAAAGCAGTTATTTTTATTCCGTCTCATCTTGGCTACGGTGAAGCTGGAGCTGGAGATGTAATTCCGCCTAACACCAATATCATTTTTGAACTAGAATTAATGGATAAAATGCCTAACTAACTACTTTTTACGAAGATCAACAATTAAATGAACCTTATAAAATTTTTAAAAATGAAATCTAAAACCGCATTGACATTATTACTCTTTTTAGTGATAATCAATCTAAACGCACAAAATACTCCAAAAAAAACTGCATCAAAAAAACCTCTAAACACTGCTTCAAAATCTGTGGATGTTACTAAACCTGCTGCAGCTGATGGTATTTTTGCAACTATAGCCACCAACAAAGGAAATATCACAGTTCAATTGTTGTACAAAAAAACACCTGTTACTGTAGCAAACTTTATAAGCCTTGCCGAAGGAAAAAATCCATTTGTAACTATTGAAAAATTAAAAGGTAAACCTTTCTTTGACGGTTTAAAATTTCATAGGGTAATAAACGATTTCATGATTCAGGGTGGAGATCCAGAAGGTAATGGTTCCGGAGGTCCTGGATATAATTTCAAAGATGAATTCAATGATTCAAAATTTGATAAAGCCGGAATATTGGCAATGGCAAATTCTGGCCCTGCAACGAATGGAAGCCAATTTTTCATTACTCATAAAGACACACCTTGGCTAACAGGAAAACATACTATTTATGGACAGGTAACACAAGGAATGCCTATAGTCAATTCTATTGTGCAAAATGATGTTATTACAAAAGTTACTATTACCCGAAAAGGTGAAGATGCCAAAAAATTTGATGCTGTAAAAGTATTCTCTGATTACTTTAACAACAAAGCTGAAGATCAAAAAAAGCAAGCCGCAATAGATGCTGAGAACAGAAAAAAGCAAGCTGAACTAGAAGCAGTGGCAAAAAGAGCTTACTTAGAAAAATATGCCCCAGTTATCAAAGCAAAACTAGCTTATTTTACTGCTGAAAAAGCCAAAGCGACTACTACTCCATCTGGATTAGCTTACAGCGTAATAAAAAAAGGAAACGGTATTAAACCTGCTGATGGTTCTACTTTTTACTTCCACTATGCTGGTTATTTTGAAGACGGAACACTTTTTGACAGCAGCTACGAAGAGGTAAGTAAAGAGTATGGAAAATTTGATGCTAACAGAGCCGCTCAAAACGGCTACAGATCATTTCCTTTTGAAGCTGGAAAAAAAGACGGCTTAATCCCAGGATTTTTAGAAGGAATTGGAACTATGTCTTATGGCGAAAAAATAATTGTATTTATACCGTCTAACTTAGCTTATGGCGAAAGAGGTGCCGGCGGGGTAATTCCGCCAAATGCTAATTTAATTTTCGAATTGGAAATGTTTGAAAAACAGCAATAATCCAATTTTAAAACATAAAAAAGCCACGATAACATATAACTATCGTGGCTTTTATTTTTTTAAAGCAATCTAAATATTACTTTTTAAACTTCCACTCAAATTCATCTTTAGCATTGATGATCGCTCCAATCTCGAATTTAACTACCTCTTCAAATTCGGTTTGAAAAATTATCCAGTTCTCTTCATTAAAATAATTTTCAAAAGTATCAAACTCTTCCTGAGTAAATTTGGTAATTCCTTTTTGAGCCAGATCTTTTTTTACATCAGTAATTTTTCGATTAATTATTTTATTTCCAAATAATTCTAAATTTGAACTGGAAGCTACTAAATATCCCAGTTTCATCTCCTCATCTTTATAAAAAGTCATTCGGATTTTCAGATCATTGTAAACAAAAATAACGTTATCATCTTCATCCTTATAATTTTTATCAGGCTTGCCGTAAATGGCAGTAACATCATTTTGTTTCATTCCAAAAATGAGCTTATCAATTCCGTTTTTAAGATTTATTTTCATGTTTATACTTTTATTACTTTCTCTGCAAAGGTATCTATTTTTATGTCAATAGTATTTTAACCCAAAACAAAAAACATATTTAAAATCATGGCAAAGACAGAAAATTCATAAAAAAATAAAACCATAATTTGTGCGGACTGCAGGCTGTATAAAAGGTTATTCTTTTTATTTTTCTTTTCCACAGCGTATTAGATAATTTAATGTATTTTTGAAAAAAAATCATTTATTAATGTTTCAAAAGAGCATCTTTTTTTTATTACTTTTTTTAACTTTTTGCAGCAACCGTATTCACGCACGTAATGATGACAATAAAATTATTGATTCATTAAAAACAGAATTAAAAAAGGCAAAAAAAGATTCTCAAAAGACAGTTTTATTAATAAAAATGTCCTCATACTCAGAATATATTGGGACTGATAATGCAATCCGATATGCAAAACTGGGGCTGTTTTATGCAAAAAAAACAAACAATAACGAACAGATTGTTTTGGCTTACACCAATTTAGGCATTTCTTATGAAATAAAATCGGACTATCCTCATGCTTTAGAAAGTTTCTATAATGCTCTTCAAATCAGCGAAAAGACTAATGATCTTAAAACAATCACTGCTTTATACAACAATATAGGGTTAATTTATATAGATCTTAAGAATTACAAACAAGGTCTTATTTTTTACAACAAAGCTTTAAAATTAAGCTATCAGACAAAAAAAGAAAGAAATATTTCGCTGCTTTTAAATAATATAGGGGATGTATATCTGCAAAAAAACGAATACAAAAAAGCATTAATATACTTTTATAAAGCATTAATAATTAACAAAAAAAACGAAGCGGTCACTGGAATTGGAATAAATCTCACCAATATTGGCATTTGCTACATCAACATCAAAAATTATGAAAAAGGAATTGAAATGCTTAATAAGTCTATAAGTGCTTATAATGACAATTCAAATTTGTATAATACCTATAATCATTACGAGCTTGGCCGTGCTTATTATTTAATGTCCAAAGATAATAAGTACTCAAACGACAAAAAGATTTATCTTAACAAATCCATTAGCCTGCTTGAGGATGTTTTAAAAAAATTCATAAAATACAACTCTTTAAAAGATATTCAAGACACCTATTATTATTTGGCCGAAGGAAATAAAGACAAGGGAAATTTTAAAAAATCATCAAACTTTTTTGAGCAATACGCCAAAATCAAAGACTCCATATTTTCTGAAGAAAGCGAAAAAAAAATGGCTAATCTTGACTTTCAAAGGGAAATTGATTTAAAAGACAAACAGATAGAAATCCAGACACTTAGAATATACAGTGACTCCCGAAAAGTATATTTTTTAATTGCAGTAGCTGCCGCTGTGGCTACATTATTGGGACTGTTTTTATTCTTATATATTTCAAAAAGAAGCAACAACGAATTGCTGAAAGAAAAAAACACTTTAATTTCAAATATCAATTTACAGAAAGATAAATTTTACTCTATTGTGGCACACGATTTAAGAGGCCCCTTCAATGGCTTTCTGGGTTTAACCGAATTAATGGCCGAAGATATCGATGAAATGAGCAATGAAGAAATAAAATTTGCAGCCACAAATATGAGAAGCTCTGCAAAAAATCTTTTTAATCTCTTGGAAAATTTACTGGAATGGACCCGCATGGAACAAAACTTAGTCCCATTTGAACCAAAAGAATATCCATTAGAATCTACAATTTTAGACAGTATTCTCACATTACACGACATTGCGGAAAAAAAAGAAATAAGCATCAAAACCCAAATTCCAAATACTCTCTCTGTATTAGCAGATAAAAATATGTTTCAGGCAATAATTCGGAATACGGTTTTGAACGCAATAAAATTTACGCCAAAAAAAGGCACAATCGATATTCATGCCATAGAAACCCCTGCAGATATTACCATAACAGTTAAAGATACGGGAATTGGAATGAACCAAGATTTAATAGATGACTTATTTAAAATTGACACCAAAAATAATCGAATTGGAACCGAAAACGAACCAAGCACTGGTTTAGGACTGATTTTATGCAAAGAGTTTATCGAAAAACACAAAGGCCGGATCTGGGTCGAAAGCGAGGAAGGAAAAGGAAGTGCATTTCATTTCAGTTTCCCGAAAAAGCAGTATTCATAAACCTCAACTCAAAATTTTAGGAGCAGAAACATTTGGCATTTTTGGCAACATGGTTCCTGCTCTGCACTGCAATCTTTTATCTCGAAAAAAATCGAGATAAAAGGATTTCCGCTTCGATCAGGGCTAAAGAAAAATATAAGTGCCTTTCTTCCATCATTTATAATCAAAATCATCTAAACCACTATAGACTGAAAGACCATAGTGGTTTAGTTAGGCAGACTGAAATCTGCAAGGTTGGATTGCAAAAAATGGTAAAATTTTGCCACAGATTTCAAGAAAGTGGTGTGACTTTGACAAAGAGTTGCTAACTTGTGTAAGCGTGTGAAGCCTATTTGTAAAATGGTGAATCTATCCCCTCACAGATTTTGGTAGAAATGTAAAAAGGCCTCTGGTAGGAGGCCCTTTGAGACAATTAATGATGAAACATTTTGTTATCTCGTATAGAATAATTTTAGCAAAGATATTACATTTCCTCGCATTTTTAAAAAACAGATTTATGGAAAATTTTAAAAAATGCAAGTTTTAAATACAAATGCGGCAGGAATTGATGTTGGTTCCCGATCTCATTTTGTTGCAGTTGGACAAGAAGACAATCAAATTAAAGAGTTCAATGTTTATCGATCGGGACTAACTGAATTAGTTGTTTTTCTTAAAACGAATCAAATCAAAACCATTGCCATGGAATCCACTGGGAGTTATTGGCAATCTTTATTCATGCTATTACAAAGTGAAGGATTTGAAGTTATTTTGGTTCAAGGAACCCAAACAAAAAACTTGAAAGCAAAAACCGATGTAAAAGATGCTCAATGGATACAGAAATTGCATTCATTAGGATTATTGAGAGGATCTTTCCTTCCTTGCGAAAGTACTTTGCAAATTCGAACGTTACATCGACATGGCGAAAGTTTGGTGGAAGAAAGTGTTAAATATGTAAACAAAATGCAAAAAGCATTACGCTTAATGAATTTTCGATTAGATGTTGCTATAAGCGATATTGTAGGAGTTTCAGGCATTCGAATCATCAAATCTATTTTGTCTGGAGAAACATCTGGTGAAAAATTGGCTGAGAATTGCGACAAACCAGTAAAGAAAAGCAAGGAGGAAATAGCGGATGCTTTACAAGGAAAAATCAATCCTGAATTATTACATGAATTATCGGATTGTTTTGATATTTATCTTTTTATACAAGAAAAAATAAAGAAAAACAGCCTAAAGATAAATGAAGTTTTACAACAGCAGACACAAGAAATTGTCTTACCTGAGAATATCGAAATGGTAAAAAAGAACAGAAGTCGAAAAAAAGAAATACAACTGGATGTTCAATCTCATTGCTGCAAATTATTTGGTGTAGATTTATTTGCTATCGAATGCATTAGCGAAGGAACAGTTGCAAGTTTTTTGGCAGAAGTAGGAACTGATATTTACAAATTTCAAACAGCAAAACAATTTGTAAGCTGGCTTCGATTAGCTCCTAATAATAAAATTAGCGGAGGGAAAATATTGAGCAGTAAAACTCCTAAAGGCAAAAATAAATTTGCATTGACCTTAAGAAATGCAGCCAATTCAATTGACAGGAAAAAAGAGGGGTATTTGATGTTGTTTTTTAAAAGAGTTGCATACAAAAAAGGAAGAGGGGCTGCAATCACGGCAACAGCTCGAAAAATTGCCATCATAATGTGGAATATGATTGTGAAAAGAACGCATTATAGTCCTGTTAATACAGAAGAATATATTCAAGAAATGAAGACTAAAAAGATTTTACAAATAAATAAAATGATAAAAAAATACAAAATAGAAACTAATTATTTATCAGTGATTTAAAAAAAGAGTTAGATAGAATTCACAGATTATGTGAATTAAAATCTGTGAATCTGTGGCAAAAACTTTTTTAAAAGCTAAAGCGAGATGCACTGAAAGTGTATAATTTTAAACTCTATTTGAGACCAATAAAATTAAATTCTAAAGCTTTTTAATCAGATTCTCTTTAACCTCACCAAACCATTCATCTTTCAAAATACTCAATATAATACTGTCACGCCGTACTTCGTTTTCATATGTTGGCATATTACTGCGCAGTACACCTTCTACTTTACACCCAATGCTTTTCATCGCTTCAATACTTCGCTGATTATTGTTGTCGGCACGAAATTCTACACGTTCCATACCAAGAGTTTCAAAAGCAAACTGCAGCAAAAGAAATTTGCAGTGCTTGTTAAGGCCTGTTCCTCTAAAATCTTTTCCATACCAGGTATAACCCAATTGTACTGTTTTGAAAGGAAAATTAATATCATAAAAACGTGTACTTCCTGCATATTTACCCGATTTCTTATCGAAAACTGTAAAAGGAAATTCGGTTTTATTTTCTCTAGCTTTTATTGCTATTTGAATATAGTTTATCAGGTTTTCTTTTCCGTTAGCAGGAACTAATGAATACTTCCATGTTTCGGGTTCATTGAGGGAAATATCCAAAAAATTATCAACATCTGTTAATTCTAAAGGCCTAAGTAAAACGAAATCGTCTTCTAGAATTGTATTTTGAGGGAAAATAGAAATTATTGACATACCTAAAATTATATTGAATGACACAACACAGATGAAACGAATAAAACCGATTTAGACAGATTTTTATTTAAATTTAATTGGAATTAATTCCAAAACAAAAACATCCTATTCGTTCTGTTCAATCTGCTCTTTATTATATCTTTTTCTTCTTGAATACTGCAACAGCATTACAAGCAACATAAATATTGTGATAAAAAAACTAAAAAATGGAATAGCTACTGCTCCTGTTGCACACTTATTTCCGGCACTGGTTATTGAATATATAGACAATAGAAAACTTACAATTGTTATTACAAACTGTATAATTAAGCTAATTACACAAATACTCAAAAAACTCATATCAATAGATTCACGTAATGATTTATTTCCAATTTTGTACTGAAAAACTGTAGGAACAAACAATAGCAATATTGATAATAATATTAACATTTTCTTCTTTTTAGAAAAAACTATTCATTCATTTCATCATAACGCACTGGAACCTGCGGATCGTACAGCGGACATTTGAATTCTTCCAAAGTATCTGCCAGTAGATTCATTGTTTTGCCTTCGGTTCCATAACAATCAATCTGTATGCTCTGCGGAGTGGTTTTAACTTGAAAAGCACCTTTGCCTTTGGTATTTTTCCAGCTGTTTTCATCTACTTTTTCCCAGCTCGAAAACACCGAATTAATACGATTCAGAATTACCTGAACCGGAAGTATTTCAAGACCTTCTACTTCCTGCTGTTCTGCCAAAGCTTCATAAACCAAATGATGGTTGAGATAGATTCCGTCCTGATATTGCCAAAAAAGTAGTTCGTACATATTGAGAAAAAGTTTAATCGTTTAATTGTTTATTTGTTTAATCGCTGATTGGCTAAACGTTTAAACGAATAAACGATTAAACAACCCTTTAGTATTCGAAAGTCCCGTATTCACTTGTAATTGTTAATTTCTTAGTATCAGAAGCTTCTACTCTGCCGACAATCTGAGCATCAACACTGAATGATTTTGAAATATCTATAATGTCCTGTGCAATAGCTTCGGGAACATAAATTTCCATACGGTGACCGCAGTTGAACACTTGATACATTTCTTTCCAATCGGTTTTTGACTGTTCCTGTATCAATTGAAACAAAGGCGGAACCGGAAATAAATTGTCTTTTATGATATGCAGATTCTGTACAAAATGTAAAATTTTTGTCTGAGCTCCTCCGCTGCAGTGCACCATTCCGTGAACATCCTTTGAAGTATATTTGTCTAAAATTTTCTTGATAATTGGTGCATACGTTCTAGTTGGAGAAAGTACCAATTGTCCAGCATCGATTGGTGAATTTTCGACAGCATCTGTCAATCGAACCTGACCCGAATAAATAAGTTCGCTTGGAACTGCAGAATCGTAGCTTTCCGGATATTTGGCTGCTAGATACTTTCCAAAAACATCATGGCGTGCAGAAGTCAAACCGTTACTTCCCATTCCGCCATTATAGCTTTTCTCATAAGCTGCCTGACCAAAAGAAGCCAGTCCAACAATAACATCACCCGCTTTTATATTAGCATTATCAATAACTTTGGAACGTTTCATTCTTGCTGTTACAGTAGAATCAACGATAATGGTTCTTACTAAATCTCCAACATCTGCAGTTTCTCCGCCGGTTGAATGGATGGTTACACCAAAAGAATCCAGTTCTTTTATTAATTCTTCGGTTCCGTTGATGATAGCTGATAAAACTTCAGCAGGAATAACATTTTTATTTCTGCCAATAGTGGAAGAAAGCAGAATATTATCAGTAGCACCTACACACAATAAATCGTCAATATTCATGATTAATGCGTCCTGAGCGATACCTTTCCAAACCGAAATATCTCCGGTTTCTTTCCAGTACATATAGGCCAATGAGGATTTTGTACCCGCACCATCAGCATGCATAATTAGACAATAATCCTCATCCTGAGTTAAATAATCTGGGACGATTTTACAAAATGCCTGTGGGAATAAACCTTTGTCAATATTTTTAATCGCGTTATGCACATCTTCTTTGGATGCCGAAACACCGCGCTGCGCATATCTTTTTGAAGTATCTGAACTCATTTTCTAGTTGTGTGTATGAGGGGCAAAGATAATTTTAATGTGACAATTATACAATAGCAATATCAATGACAATATCAATGGCAAAATTCAATTTAAATAGCAATAAAAATCAATAGCAATAAAAATCAATAGTAATATCAATTTTATAAAATCAGCAATATCAATGCAGCAGTCTTTAATCTTGATCCTTCCCTCTAATTAGCGATGATTTCAATTTCGACACGGCGGTTTGCTTCTCTCTCAGCTTCGTTTTTTTCGGGTAAGGGATACAATGGTTTTGTGCTGGCGAAACCTACAAAAGTCATTCTGCTTTTTTCAATTCCGTTAAATTCAAGAAACTTGTAGATAGCTTTAGCCCTTTGAGTGCTCAGATCTCTAAAATCTTTCTGAACACAGCAGATGTGGCCTTGAATCTGTATTTTCAAATCGGGTACATTTTTCATCACCGTCAGCAGTTCATACATTACGGATCTCGATTGCGGCATTATTGCAAAAGTGTCTGTAAAAAAGTTCATGTTTTCTAACTTGAGTTTTTCACCTACATTAGCAGTACTCACTTTTTTCATAAAAACAGTATCGATTTTTATAGTAACAACCGTGCCGTTAGGATTTTCATAAGCATAAGTATCAGGGAATTTAATACTTGGTTTTTTCTTCTCTGCAATGCCTTCCTTCTTTTCCTCTATTATTTTTTCTTCATTTACAAAATCTTTGGGCAATATATAAAACAAGGTAACTTTTCTGTTTTCTGCTTTAATGGGAGATAAAGTATGTAATTTTCCAAAACTTCTTGTTTTGAAATCCTCTCTGATTTTTACTTTTCCTTTAATTGTATTGAATACATAATCGATTCTTTTTTTGGCCAGAGTATCATTATAACCAATAGTTCCTTCTTCGTCGCAAAAACCATAAACTCCCACGATTTTAACTTCTTTATTCGAAGACAGCCACTGATTTAACTTTGATAATTCGGTATTTTTTAATACAAATTTATTACTGTCAAAAAAAAAGGAAACCTGTTCCTGGGCAAAAACACAAGAAGCTGTAAGACAGAATAACAATGCAGTAAGAAATTTCATAATTTGGATTTTATTCCTCAAATTTACAATAAAACTTATTGGTTTATCCTGCTGTTCAAATTTATTAGTAAGAAGTCAGACATGAATATCTTTAAAACCATTTAATTTAGCATATCGAATCATTTGGGTAAATGTTTCATCATCCAAAATTGGAATTTCAAGAATAGAATTTAATAAAACTGTATTGTATTCTTTGGCACTTGCAACAAGATAAGGTTTAAGATGTTTTCCTATGCTCTCGTAATATAATCTTTCGGTATTGTTCTGATATTCAAAGTGGGGAGTATTTTCAACTATTGTGTAATTAGAATAACCTACTTCAGCCATAATCAGTTCTAATCCTTTCACTAAATTTAGACTTTTATGATTTACAATATTAAGCTGCTGGATATCATCTCTCCTAAAAACAGATACTATTACTTTGGCGACATAATCAACTGCTATAATATTTAGTCCTGTATTTCTATTCATTATAAAACGCACATTTTCCTGTTCAGAATTTCTTTGTGCTGCAAAATAAAAGAACTTGGCAAGGAGATAGAAAACCATGTATTTGCTGATGAAATACCGATGTTCGTCACCAAGCATTTTTCCGCAGATAACACTTGGACGCAAAATTTGAAAAGGAAGTCCCAATGCTTTACAGTGCTGTGCTACAAAATTTTCCGAATGAAATTTTGCATTTTCATATGCATTACGGTGTTTGGGAATAAAACCCAAATTATGAAAATCGTTTTCAACAAGTCCAGAACGCTCTCCTGAAGAAAAAGCAGTCCCTATGTAAATGATTTTTTTTATGGAATCATGGAAATTATTCAAAATAAATTTAGTGATTTTTGTATTTTCATCAAAAATCTTTTGACGATGTTCTTCATCTGTTGATAAATTGACATACCCGGCTGAATGAATAAAGTAAGCTCCTTTAATTCTCTCACCAAAATTTTCTCCGACAGCATCCAGATCAGTATCTGCTATTTCAATAAAAGTGTCCAATTTTTCAAGACCTGCATCTTTCAAAATTTTAGGTGCAAAATCACTGGAAAGCAATTCATTAATTCGCTCTAATGCAGTTTTCCTTTTTTTTCCTCTGGAAATCAAGATAAGTTTACCCTCAATTGATTCTTTGATAAACAACTCGAGGATTTCATACATAACCTGAGAACCCAATACGCCTGTCGCGCCTGTCAGTATAATTTTCATCTGAATATAATTTAATTGAAGACTGATTCTGATTAAGGATACAGAGTAAGAGATGCTAAAGGCGATTAGTATTTAAGTATTTGGGGGTCAAATATATAAATCCAGAGTCTTCATAATAAAAGTACAATAAAGTTAAGTTTTTTTTCTTTAATAAATAATTCTTTGGCAAAAATTAAAGTCTGATCCCAATCAAATTTTAATCTTAAAAAAACTTAAACAAGATATTTCTAACAAACTTTTCCATACCAATCGTCTCCTTTTATTTACCCTCAAAAAAGCTGTTTTTAACTAAAAAGACTGAGGTTTTTTTTCAAAATACTTCATAACACTGCAGTCTTTATAATTTTAAGTGTTTTTTATTTTAAAAACACAAAATAATTAACATGTATTTAATTGATTATTAGTAATTTGTGTTTTTTATTTTTAACAAACATGAACTATGTCCCCTGTATTCCAATTCCTATACAGCTAGTATTTCATCGTAATTATCAGGATTTCATCGGGTTTAAAAAACTTTTTCAATCATCCTTTTTTTAATTTAATTAATTTTACATCGTCACTTTTAAGGTGCTTTCAGCTATTCAGAATAATAGTTAAAAGGACAATAACAAATTGGCTGCTGTTCTTTAATAATAGATCTTTTGATGATTGAGGAGTTATCCACACTAGTTATACGGATTCCCGAAAAAATTATTATAAGAATACGTTTTGTGAACTTCTGTATTTTTGAAGTTACTCATTTGCCAAATGCTGCATTATCCCTAAAGATGGGCTTTTGGTTTTTTAATCTATTTTTTCAATTAATTTTTTAGAGCCTTTTGGGGTTCGGATTTTTCAGCTTTATACATTTTGCCTGAAAAAGAATTTAATTATTGTTCTGCAGTAAAATTTCTTTTTTAATGCCTGCGTGCATTTCAGATTTATTGATGAAGACTGTATGGATCACTGCTTGTTTAAAGCAGTAATCTATAAATGTCTGTCTATTTAATTCATTTAATAACTATTTCAATATGAAACAACATTCATTGGTTTCCCGAAAACCCAACATCTGCTGATCTTTCCTATTGATACTATGGTTTAAAAACTATATCAATATGAAAAAAATTTTCTCTTTTAAGATAAAAAGTGTTCAAGAATATTGGTACGCTTTTTCCTGTTCACTCAAAACAGGCTTCTCGAATTTAACCTCAACGGGCTTTTTAATTCGAGATAAAAAACCCCAATTTGCCAGCTGGCTTCAAAATCTAGCTTTACCAGCGGCTTTTATGGGAATCCTCTTGACCGGATATACAACGGTTAACGCACAAAACATTAAAGGTGTAGTACCAGTAGCAACTCCTTTATCTGGTGAGGCTATCGATGGGGATGGATGGGCACATGAACCCACCGGTACTATTTATGAAAACGTAGGAGACTTGTTTGACAGAGTTTATTACGGCATACCGAATCCTCCGCCTATTCCAGATCCAGCAAATCATGGAGTTCTTAATTTACTTGACGGAAGCCTTCTTTACCCAACCCAGACATTTTTTCTGCAAGATAGATATGTTAACGATTTAACTATATTTACTTCATCCAACAAAATAAATGACAATCCAAATACCTATACCTGGGGGGCAGGAACCTCTCCTAATAAAAATGAGATTCAAAATTGTGGTGCTCATTTTAGTTTTGGTAATCCTGCAATAATTGGAGGAGAGAGTACTAATGGCACCTCATTTGTCAGCGGTACAAGCAGAGCTGGTAAAGCTACCGATTTGTGGTGTATTTTTGCAGGTGACCGTCAGGTTACAAACGGAAGCAGTTATATTGATTTCGAATTTCTGCAAAAACCGTTAAACATTACAGGTGCCACATTCGGAGATTTTGATCCTACCAAAGGTGTTATGCCAATTACTGGCGGCAGCGGCGGATTTACTACTCAGGGTCTTGATGGCGGCCGTACTGTGGGGGACATATTAATCACCATAGAGTTTACTCAGGGCGGTGGCGATGCTACTGTTGTAATTAGAGTCTGGAAAGCAAAAGCTGGAGGCGGATTTGAATATGTAGTAGTCCCTAACAATACATTTCCAGGTAACGTCTTCTGCACCAATAACAACGTAACAACTACAGTCCCTTTTGATACTTACGGAACAAATCCTGGAAGTTATGCTCCTAATCAATGGGCTGAAGGTGCTATCAATTTAACAGAAGTATTTAAAAACACAAATTCAAACGATCCGTGTTTTAATATCAGCACACTCTTCATCAGAACAAGATCTTCAGGAAACTCTGCGCAGTCTGAGTTAAAAGATTTCCCTGGAGCTCCTATTCAGTTAAACTTGAATTTGATTCCAATAGCTGTGGCAGGAGATGATTTTACAAAAACTTGTATTACAAATCCTGACGGTAAACAAATTGGAGAAACTCCCCAAGCTGGTTTTACCTATTCTTGGTCACCAACAGCAGGTCTAAGCGATCCAAATATTGCAAATCCAATTGCGAATCCTTCTGCAACTACAACCTATACTGTTACAAAAACTAAAGTGGGTACTGAATGCAGTGCTACTGATTCGGTTATTGTAACCGTGAATAAACCAGAAGTAACAGCAGCAGCCGGAGCCGACTTTACCAAAAACTGTAACATGAATGCAAATGGCGGCACTATTGGCGAAGCTGCTCAGCAGGGATATACCTATTCCTGGACTTCTTCTCCTATAGGATTTACTTCAAATGCGGCGAATCCAAGTGTAAATCCGAGTGTTACTACCACTTACACCGTTACAAAAACTCACACCGCTTCGGGCTGTAGTGATACTGACGATGTAACTGTTACTGTAAACAAACCGGATGTTACTGCCAATGCAGGATCTGATTTTACCAAAAATTGTCTGGTTAATACATCAGGCGGTTCAATTGGCGAAGCTGCTCAGCAGGGATATACCTATTCATGGACTTCTTCTCCTATAGGATTTACTTCAAGTGATGCAAATCCAAGTGTGAATCCAAGTGTAACTACTACTTATACTGTTACCAAAACACATACCGCTTCAGGATGCAGTGATACAGATGATGTAGTTGTAACCGTGAATAAACCAGAAGTAACAGCAGCAGCCGGATCTGATTTTACCAAAAATTGTCTGATTAATACATCAGGCGGTTCAATTGGCGAAGCTGCTCAGCAGGGATATACCTATTCCTGGACTTCCTCTCCAGCTGGTTTTACTTCAAATGCTGCAAATCCAATTGTAAATCCGAGTGTTACTACCACTTACACCGTTACAAAAACTCATACCGCTTCTGGCTGTAGTGATACTGACGATGTAACTGTTACAGTAAACAAACCGGATGTTACTGCCAATGCAGGATCTGATTTCACCAAAAATTGTCTGGTTAATACTTCCGGAGGTTCAATCGGTGAAGCTGCACAGCAGGGATATACTTATTCATGGACTTCTTCTCCTGCAGGATTTACTTCAACTGATGCAAATCCAAGCGTGAATCCAAGTGTAACCACTACTTATACTGTTACCAAAACACATACTGCTTCAGGATGCAGTGATACTGACGATGTAGTTGTAACCGTAAATAAACCAGAAGTAACAGCAGCAGCCGGAGCCGACTTTACAAAAAACTGTAACGTGAATTCAAATGGGGGCACTATTGGCGAAGCTGCTCAGCAGGGTTATACCTATTCCTGGACTTCCTCTCCAGCTGGTTTTACTTCAAATGCTGCGAATCCAAGTGTAAATCCGAGTGTTACTACCACTTACACTGTTACAAAAACTCACACCGTTTCTGGCTGCAGTGATACTGACGATGTAATTGTTACTGTAAACAAACCGGATGTTACTGCCAATGCAGGATCTGATTTCACTATAAACTGTCTCGTTAATACATCAGGAGGTTCAATCGGTGAAGCTGCACAGCAGGGATACACTTATTCATGGACTTCTTCTCCAATTGGTTTTACTTCAAATGATGCAAATCCAAGTGTGAATCCAAGCGTTACCACTACTTATACTGTTACCAAAACACATACCGCTTCTGGCTGTAGTGATACAGATGATGTAGTTGTAACCGTGAATAAACCAGAAGTAACAGCAGCAGCCGGAGCCGACTTTACCAAAAACTGCAGCATGAATGCAAATGGGGGCACTATTGGCGAAGCTGCTCAGCAGGGATATACTTATTCATGGACTTCTTCTCCTATAGGATTTACTTCAAGTGATGCAAATCCAAGCGTGAATCCGAGTGTTACTACCACTTACACCGTTACAAAAACGCATACCGCTTCTGGCTGTAGTGATACTGACGATGTAACTGTTACAGTAAACAAACCGGATGTTACTGCCAATGCAGGATCTGATTTCACCAAAAATTGTCTGTTTAATACTTCCGGAGGTTCAATCGGTGAAGCTACACAGCAGGGATATACTTATTCATGGACTTCTTCTCCTGCAGGATTTACTTCAACTGATGCAAATCCAAGCGTGAATCCAAGTGTAACCACTACTTATACTGTTACCAAAACACATACTGCTTCTGGCTGTAGTGATACAGATGATGTAACTGTTACTTTGAATACTCTAACACCAACACCATTTACATTACACAATCTAGAAATTTGTTCTCCATTACCTGTAAGTCTTCTTTCAGCAATTCAGGAAGCATTGCCAGATCCTTCTGTAGAAAGCGTAACTTTCTGGAGAGATGCTCAAGCAATGAATGATCAGATAACTGGCAGTGACATTACAAATTTCACCGCTGGTCCTGGTACTTACACTATTTATATAAAAGAAGTACTTCTAGCATCAGGATGTTCTAGAATACAGCAGTTCAATATCGATGTTAAATCCTGCAGTGCTGCATTATGCACCTATACACAAGGATACTATGGTAACCCAGGAGGCATGTCATGTGCCGAAGGAAAACCATACAGTACTTATAATTTAATTGCCAAAGCTTTAGCTTCCTATGGAGGAACAATGACCATTGGTTCTGCCGGACATTCTGTTTGGATGACTGCTCCTGATGATATAGACGATATCATTAGAGTTATGCCTGGAGGAGGCCCTGCCAAAGTATTGTTCACTGGTGATATTCAGATAAGTTCATTAACTCCTAATTACTTAAAAAATGGCAAAATCAATAATTCTTTGTTGGCACAAACTATTGCTTTAGGCCTTAACATAGGTATAAATGGAAACCTTGGTAATTTCGAATTAAAAACAGGAACTTTTGCTGTTGCTGAACCCGAAGGGGGCTGTGGATCTGATGCTCCAAAAACCAGACAATGTTCCCCTGGAGGATACACACCAGTAATCAACGAGTTCAAATATTATTCTATCCCGACAAAAGTCATTAATGCTATTTCTCCAAAAACAGTTCAAGGATTATTTGCCTTAGCAAATCAAGCATTGGGAGGCGGAAGCACAAATGGCTTGACATTGTCCGAAATCACCGCAGCTGTTGATTTAATCAATAATGCTTTCGATGAATGCAGAATATTTGTAGGCTACGGTGTTGAACCACTTGAATGTGCAGCTCCTGTTGAAAGTCTTATCAATACTTTTTCAACAGATACTGCAAAAGTAAGTGACACTTCTTCTTTCACAGCAGCTCCGGTTCCTTTCAGAGACCAGCTTACTGTAAGCTATAATTTTGATTTTGTTACCGATGTAAAAATTGAAGTATTCAATACCATGGGAGTTGTAGTTGCATCCAGCTACGATACTAATGGCTATTTGAATAAATCCGTTTTATTAAACATTCCATACACTGGTCAGGAAGAAGTTTATATCATAAAATTAACCACCAATAGAGGAAGCAGTACTCAAAAAGTAATTTCTTCCAGATAATAATTAACCAATTTTAACCAAGAAGCATCCGCCGCAAACGGATGCTTTTTTTGTATCATTTATTTCGGTGCTGGATAATAACCGAAAACAAAAAAGACTTTCTTCCGAAAGCCTTTTTAAATTTATAAACAGCAAAAAAACTACTTAGTCAAAAGTAATTCTCTGTATTTAGTCAAAGTCCATAATTCATTGTCAACCAATAATTCTAATTTATCACAGTGGCTTCTGATAATTTCAAAATAAGGTTTTACATTGTTACAGTACGCTTCAGCCATTGCCTGTGCATCAGTCAGATTATTAGCTTTCTTTCTTTCTTCGGTCATCTCTTCTACTTTAGAATTAATTCCCTCGATATGTCCAGAAATCTCTTTGATTAAAATAATCTGTTCTTTTGCGATTGACTCAAATTCAGAACCAAAAATATCTTTCAGCCCTTTTACATTTTCAATCAAAGTATTCTGATACTTGATAGCAGTCGGAATTACATGGTTTTTAGAAATATCGCCTAAAACCCTGCCTTCAATCTGAATTTTTTTGGTGTATTCTTCCAATTCAATTTCATAACGGGCTTCTAATTCTACATGATTCATAATACCCATTTCTCCAAATAAGCTAACAGCTTGTTTAGAAGCTCTTGCTTTTAGGGCCTCCGGAGTAGTTTTAAAATTGCTCAGTCCTCTTTTTGCAGCCTCTTTTTGCCAAGCATCACTATAACCGTCTCCTTCAAAAAGTATTTTTTTAGACTGTTTGATATATTCTCTAAGCACATTAAAAATAGCGTCATCTTTTTTCATGTCTTTCGACTCAATCAAAACATCTACTTCATTTTTAAAATCTTTAAGCTGTTTAGCAACAATCGTATTTAGTGTTGTCATTGCATTAGAACAGTTTGCAGATGACCCTACAGCTCTGAACTCAAATTTATTACCTGTAAATGCAAATGGTGAAGTTCTGTTTCTATCGGTATTGTCCAAAAGAACATCTGGAATTTTACCCACAACATTCAGCTTTAAATCTGTTTTTTCTTCCGGAGATAATTTTCCAGTTGAAACTCCTTCTAATTCGGCTAAAACTTTAGTCAATTGCTCTCCAATAAAAACGGAAATAATAGCCGGCGGTGCTTCATTGGCTCCTAATCTATGATCGTTGCTCGCAGTGGCAATCGAACCTCTTAACAAAGCTTCATAATCATTTACCGCTTTGATAGTATTGATAAAGAAAGTCAAAAACTGTAAATTAGTCATTGGCGTTTTACTTGGACTCAATAAGTTAACCCCAGTATCAGTTGATAAGGACCAGTTATTGTGCTTTCCAGATCCGTTAACGCCTTTAAATGGTTTTTCGTGGAATAACACTTTAAAATCATGACGTTCTGCTACTTTATGCATAACATCCATCAACAAACAGTTGTGATCTACCGCTAGATTTGCTTCTTCAAAAATAGGAGCAAATTCAAATTGGTTTGGTGCCACTTCGTTATGACGTGTTTTGACAGGTATTCCCAATAAAATGCATTCTTGTTCCAAATCTCTCATGTATGTTAGGGCACGAGTTGGAATAGATCCAAAATAATGATCATCAAGCTGCTGTCCTTTGGCAGAAGTATGACCTAATAAAGTCCTTCCAGTCATAATAAGATCAGGACGTGAATTCGCTAATGATTTGTCAATTAAAAAATATTCCTGCTCCCATCCTAGTGTAGCTGTTACTTTCTTAACATTCTTGTCGAAATATTTACACACTTCAGTTGCTGCCTCATCCATTACTGACAAAGCTCTTAACAATGGGATTTTATTATCTAAAGCTTCGCCCGTATAAGAAATAAAAATAGTTGGAATACACAGAGTTGTACCGAATATAAAAGCTGGTGAAGTTGGATCCCATGCAGTATAACCTCGTGCCTCGAATGTGTTTCTGATACCGCCGTTCGGGAAACTCGATGCATCTGGTTCCTGCTGTACCAGCTGAGCACCTCCAAATTTCTCTAATGGATCGCTTCCGTCATACGAAGTTTCAAAAAAAGCATCATGCTTTTCTGCTGTAGTTCCTGTAAGAGGCTGAAACCAATGCGTATAATGGGTAACTCCTTTGGCTAATGCCCATTCTTTCATTCCCATAGCAATATAGTCAGCCAGTTTTCTGTCTATTTTATTCCCATACTGAACAGCTCCCTGCACTGCTTTGAAAGCATCCGAAGTCAAAAACTGCTTCATTGCCTTATCATTAAACACATTAGACCCAAAAAGTTCTGATTTCCTTCCAGTTTCCTGAAAATCAATCAGCTTTCTATTAGAAGCTTCTTTTAAAGCCTGAAAACGAATTGATGACATATCTTATATCTTAAAAATTAATATCCTTTGAATAAACATATACAAATATAAATTATTTATGTTCAACAAATAATCAAAGCATTCACGAATAAATGTGAACATAAATTTGATTAGATATAATTCAAAAAAAAATACCTGAACTTCTCAAATTTTCAATGAGAGTAATAAAATTCTTAATTAAAATTTAATATTCAAAAAATACACATTACGAATTTAATCATTATACCCCTCTAAAATTATATTTTTTCAATTATACCCCTCCTAAAATGCAGTAATATCAAAAATTTAAAACACCTAAATAAAAAGCACCCCCCAATTTTATGACATAAGTAAATTATTTTATATTTGCATCTGAAAAAACAAAAAAAATAAATTATATTATTATGGCTAAAATAAAATTAGAGTACATCTGGTTAGACGGATACGAACCAACACAAAATTTAAGAAGTAAAACTAAAGTTGAAGAGCACGAAAATTTCCAAGGAACACTTGCTGAACTAGGAAACTGGTCTTTTGACGGTTCTTCTACAAAACAAGCTGAAGGTGGTTCATCTGACTGTTTGTTAGTACCAGTTGCAATCTACCCAGATCCAACACGTATCAATGGATACTTAGTAATGTCTGAAGTTATGTATGCTGACGGTACTCCTCACCCTTCAAACGGTAGAGCTACTATTGATGATGACAATGATGATTTCTGGTTTGGATTCGAACAAGAATACTTTATCATGGACACTAAAACTTTATTACCTTTAGGTTTCCCTGTAGGAGGTTATCCAGCTCCACAAGGTATGTACTACTGTTCAGTAGGCGGAAAAAACACACACGGAAGAAAATTAGTTGAAGAGCATGCAGATTTATGTATCGCTGCTGGAATCAACTTTGAAGGTATCAATCAAGAAGTTGCTTGTGGACAATGGGAATTCCAATTGTTTGCTAAAGGAGCTAAAAAAGCAGGTGATGAAATCTGGGTTGCTAGATACTTACTTGACCGTTTGACTGAGAAATATGGTTACTATATTGAGTACCACCCAAAACCACTAGGTGATACAGACTGGAATGGTTCTGGAATGCACGCTAACTTCTCTAACGAAGTATTGAGAACATGTGGAGATCAAGCTACTTACGAGAAAATCTGTGAAGCTTTCCGTCCTGTAACTGCTGAGCATATTGCTGTATACGGAGCTTACAACGATCAGCGTTTGACTGGTAAACACGAAACTGCTTCTATTCACGATTTCTCTTATGGAGTATCTGACAGAGGATGTTCTATCCGTATTCCTTTAATGACCGTTCAAAAAGGATGGAAAGGATGGCTGGAAGACAGAAGACCAGCATCTAATGGTGATCCATACAAAATTGCGGCTAGAATTATCAAAACTGTAAAATCAGCGTTGTAATCATAACCAAATTAATCACAAAAGTGCCTTTCTAACCGAAGGCACTTTTTTTATTTAAACAAATTACAGTATCTTTAGAAACCAATAAAGTTCAAATTTACCTGAACACATTTAAAAGAAGCCGTTATGATCGTTTGGATATTATTTCTCATTCTAATTTTTATATTTCTAGGCCTTGATTTAGGAGTATTTAATAAAACACCGCATATAATAAGCACAAAAGAAGCGAGCAAATGGACAGCAATCTGGTTTACCTTATCAATGCTCTTTTCTGGAGTTGTCTATTGGCTTTACTCAACTGATTATGTAGTCAACCAAAGTCATTTAAAACCTTCTGTAGCAGCAATGAAATTCATAACAGGCTACCTGATTGAATTATCATTAAGCATAGACAATATATTTGTAATTGCACTGATTTTTGCCTCCTTCAAAATCCAAAAAAAACTCCAGCACCGTGTTTTATTCTGGGGTATATTAGGAGCAATTATTTTTAGGGGAATAATGATTTTTTTCGGAGTTTTATTAATCCAAAAATTCAGCTGGACCTCTTATGTTTTTGGAGCTTTTCTTTTATTTACAGCCATGAAAATGCTTTTCAGCTCAGATGACAATGAAGAATTCGACCCAAAAAAATCTATAATCTATAAAGTTTTAGGAAAAATAATCCCGATTTCAACTCACACGGACAAAGAACATTTTTTTATAAAAACCAAAAAAGGAAACGCTGCTACCCCTCTTTTTGTAGCACTGATAATTATAGAAGTAATGGATGTTGTTTTTGCAGTAGACAGTGTTCCTGCCATATTAGCCATTACAGCTGATCCTTTTCTTGTTTTTAGTTCCAACATTTTTGCCATACTCGGATTGCGTTCGCTATACTTTTTCCTTGCCAATATGCTGGAAAAATTCAGCCATTTGGAATACAGCCTGATCGCTATTTTAAGTTTTGTTGGACTAAAGATGCTACTGCATGATTATATAGAAATTCCAGAATGGGCTTCGCTTGGGTTTATCGCTTTGGCACTTGCAATCGGCGTTATTGTTTCTTTGCAGATTAGCGAAAAAGAGAAAAAATAAGTTACTCAATTAATATAATAAAAAAGGGAAATCGAAATGATTTCCCTTTTTTATTATATTACACTTTTAATTTAACATAAAAATCTTATGTTAAATCAGGTAATTTTTAGTACAAAATATAAAAATTGTAATATTTTTACACCATTGATTAATTCATCAAAAAAAGCAAACATTATGAAAAAAAATTATCTTTATTTAGTTCTTTTGTTACTTACCAATTTATTAGCAGTAGGACAAAAAGTTACACTAACGCCGATAACGGTAAATGGTGCAAATATAAGTACCGGACCAATCAATTTAGGCTCTGTTAATAGCTCAACCGTTACACTATCTGTTAAAGTAGCATTAAAAATCGCCCCAAATGACAGCAGTCCTGGCACCATTAATATTTATCAACAAAAAAGTGCTTCATCTCCTGCTTTTGCCCCTACAGGAGGCAACGGTGGAGAAATGCTTTTCTTAGGAAGCACAACAGCAGAAAGAAGTTTTAACATTTCATTAGAATTTTCAAATTTCGATCCTAGTGGTGGTATTATTTATGCAGAGTATAAAACTTATTCTGGTACAATATATAAAAGCGACCCCATTTCTGTTATAAGACAATCAAGCAGTACTGGAGGAAGTGGAATACCTGCCGATGCGCCAAACCCAGCAAACATATCAAATACTTTATGCTGTAACCAGACAGTAAGACTTGGTGACAAACCAGCCCCAATAGTTGGTTCACAATATGCAAATCCATATGAAAATTATGGTTATGGTATAAACAGCTCATTCAGCATCAACAGTAGCCTACCTTTTGAAATAGATAAAATTAATAAAACCTTAAATTTCGATTATACAACTGAGCTTAAAAATATTACAATTACAAGAAGCTTAGGATACAACTCTAGTACTAACTTACCTAATAAAAGCAATACTGTAACAATTACTGTGGTTCCTTCACCAATACTGTCCAATAAAATTTCTATAAGTAATATCCCTGAAAATTCAGAAGGCTATTGTGAATTCTCTAGTTTAAAATCAATCAGTATAATGGGGCAAACATCATTTGTAGATTTAAATATTTTAAACGATCCATCTCACATATATGTAAGAGGTGATGAAATCTCTCAAGTAGAAAATTATAAATGGGAATATACAAAAATTGACAAAAATAATCCCAATGGTAAAAAACTTTGGATTGCAATCTCAAATGAGAATCTAGGCAGTTTAAATGATTTTAATCCTAGTCTATTGGATTCAAAATCCGAAGACAATTACTACATCATAAGAAGAATCGTCAGCTACAAAAACATATCAAGGGTGAGTAATGAAGTAAAAATAATGTCAAGAGGAATGGGAAACAACAATACTATTTGTTGCGATCAAAACTTAAAAATAACATCCCTCACAGAATTTGACAGTCCTCAAACAATTATTGGCTCTACTCCAATCATTCAAGATTCTAATATTACAGGAACAAATCTCCAAATAACATCTATTTCCTATCAATGGCAAAGTCAGTTAATTGGTCGAAGTACAGGATCTTGGTTAGATATTTCTGGAGCCATATCTAAAGATTACTTACCTAATTCTATAAAAGTAGTTGCGAATAATGGGGGACGAGGAGGTCAAGCTAGCTTCTCTCTTGAATCAAATTATAATTATAGAAGAATTACTAAAATCAACTATACAGTTTTTGATAATAAATGGATTAATGGATCACTATCTAGTTACAGTAATGAAGTTTCACTAACTGGAAGCTCAGATCCAGAAAGCACGAAAATTTATCCAAATCCAACAACTTCAATCCTCAATATTGAGAATAGCACCTTAGATATTTCACAAACTAAAATAAGTATTATTAATATTATGGGCATGGTGGTAAGTTCAAATAATTTTTCCATTATAAATCCAAATTTAATAAGCATTAATGTTTCAAATTTAATAACAGGAACTTACATTATCAAAATTGAATATAACGGCATCAATATTGCTCAAAAAACATTTGTGAAAAATTAATATTTCGTTAGGCATAAAAAAAAGGAAATCAAGAGATTTCCTTTTTTTTGTTATTGTTTCAAATAATCTAATTCAATTTTTTAACATTTCTATCATCAATACCATAAGCTTTAATAACAGCATTATAATCTGAATAATCAACTTTTTTGTTAGTCGTTTTTGATGTTGGATATGTTAAATACCCCGGAATAATTACAATTCTAAATATTTGATTTAGTCTAAAACTTGGAAGAACACTTCCTAAATCATTTCCTTCCATAAAGATACTAACATCATTAATACTAAAATCAAATTTGAATCCAAAATCTCGTCTTCCATCATTAAGATAATATGTTTCAGGGAGTGATTTCCAAATATCTTCTCCTCCATCAGTTGAACCCGATAATCTATAAACCAAAACCATTTGCGATTTTTTGATTGCAGGAGAAAGCAAAATCATCGGTGCATAGCCATTTGTTGAGCTGAAATTAATTTTTGAAACCTCAAAAACCTCACTATCTGGTCCTGGCTCTCCCGGAGGTCCTTCTGGCCCTTCACAGCCTTGAAAACCAAACATTCCTATAACCGCCAAAAGTGTAATTATTTTTTTCATCTTATTTATATTTAAAGTTCGATAAAGGTATTTCAAAAATCAAGCCAAAAAAATTATTTATTAAAAATTCATTCACAAAAACTCAATCGTTATCGATTAAAAAAACCTATATACCTATTGTTATAACTCAAAAAAAGCTTCAAAATTATCTATTAGTACAGTAAAACTAAAATTGATAAATTCTAATTAATCAAGACACCATTGCTTTTTAAAACTTTACTAAAAAAAAGTACCTGATACGGCAATGCATTTTCCCAGTATTCCCATGTATGTGCGCCTGGTCTTTCGGTATAATCATGGGAAACTTTACCATAAACCAGCCTTCTATGCAGTTCTCTATTGGATTCAATAAGAAAATCATCAACACCGCAATCTATAATTAAAGCTAGTTTATTGGCTTTAATTTTATCAACCATACCCATTACAGCATTTTGCACATATAAGTCCGGCTTACTGCTTTGATCACCAAAAATAGGCTGCATTAATTTTATAACTTGATCATTCGGTTCCCTTCCTAACATTATTCCCATATCTACTGCTCCGCTCATGCTTCCAGCTGCGCAGAACAATTCGGGATGTTTAGCCGAAAGCGATAAAGCACCGTGCCCTCCCATAGACAGTCCCGCGATAACACGGCCTTTTTTGTCATTAACAGTTCGGTATGTTTTATCAATTTTCTGAATCACTTCGGAAGTGATGTAGGTTTCAAACTGACTGCTTTTATTTACAGGACTGTCAAGATAAAAACTAAACGTTTCGCCTTCCGGCATTACAATTATAATATTATACTGGTCGGCTAAATCTTTAACAGTATTTTTATTGGGAGTGTTCGATAACCAATCGGCAAAATGCCCGTAAGCTCCATGCAAAAGATAAAGAACAGGATAAACTGCTTTTCCTTTGGCATACGAATTTGGTAATACTACTGCAGCTTTATACGTTTTACCCATAGCAGCACTAGGAATCTGCAGAGTATCAACTGTTGATGCAAAAGACAAAACGGTATTGCCAAATAAAAACACAATACCTATTATAAGTAACTTTCTCATATTCTTCTTTTATAATGGTGAACTGTAAATATACAATTTCCTAAAACAAAACTTACTTTATTGGCATTAAATAGAGTTTAAAACTATGCACTTTCAGTGCATCTCGCTTTAGCTTCTAAAAAAGTTTTTGCCACAGATTCACAGATTTTAAAATCATTTTTTATCTATGAATCTGTAGCAAAATTTGATCAATTTTCGCAATCCAACCACGCAGATTTCAGTCTGCCTAACCAAATCCATGGACTTTCAGTCCATAATGGTTTAGCAGATAAATTACTCAATCATAGACTTTAATTCATTCCTGTATTGTGAAGCACTTTTTCCAGTAAATGCTTTAAAAGATTTGTTAAAATGGCTAAAATTATTAAACCCGCTTTCAAAACATATCTCAGTAATACTTTTAGTATTCTCCGACAAAAGCTTTGAAGCGTGAACCAGACGATAATCGTTTACAAAATTGGTAAAGGTCTTGTTGGTTATTTTTTTAAAATATCTGCAGAAAGAGGGAGTTGTCATACTGACCATGTTTGAAACAGTTTCCAGCTGAATAGGTTCCTGAAAATGGTCTTTTACATAATTAAAAACCACATTGATCCTATCGCTATCCTGAACCTGCATTTCTAACGTAAAACCATCTGCATTCAAAATGGTGTATTCATCACTCATCCCTAAGTCATTCAAAATCCGAATCATCCGTAATAATCGATCAAAATAAGAACGGTTTCCCATCTCATCAATAATAGGTGCAATCCTTTTTATGGTTTCTTTACCAAATGCAATTCCTGCTTTTGCTCTCTTAAAAAGCTGCTGAATGTTTTTTAGTTCTGGAACTTTCAAAAAATCGCTTCCTAGAAAATCAGCAGGCAATTGAATAACAATTTCATTTTTATTCCCCGTTTGTTCGTTTGTAAATCCGCAATGAGGCAGATTACTGCCTATTAATACCAAATCTCCATCTGAATAATACGAAATATGGCTTCCTATCTGTCTCTTTCCAGAACCTCCGTTTACAAAAACAAGTTCCATTTCGGGATGATAGTGCCAGAGATCCGCTTTACAGTTCTCATTTTCAACATATTTTGCAAAAGTAAACGAACTGCCAAAAGTCGGGGTAATAACTTCTAATGCCGGGCTAATTTTTTTCATGAGCGTTTATTTAAAAAACTATTCAAATTTACCAAAAAACAGTCCTATATTATCTATTTTTAACATACAACGTTTTCGTAAGGTTAAAATAACATATAAATTGGAAAATCCTGTTGTGTTGTGCAATCGATTATCCTAGTACATTTGTAAAAGAAATTTAAACCAATAAATTTAAAAACAGAACATATGAAAACGATTTTAAAACTTAGTTTAGCTGTATTAGTTACAATGACAACAATCAGCACTTATGCAATCAATGGTGATTTCTCACTAAGAGTATTGAGCGGTAATGGCAAAGAAATTAGTTTTGCTGTAAATCAAATTCAAAAAGCGAATGTAGCTATTACTGACAGATTTCATAACATTATCTATACTGAAACAGTTACTGGGAAAGAAGGTATTTTGAAAACTTACAGCTTAGAAGAATTCCCAGAAGGAACTTACTTTTTAGAAGTAGTAATCAACTCTAAAAAAGTAACTCACGAAATTGTTGTTACAAGAGAAGGATCAACTTTATCAAAAAAATCTATTCAAGACCAAAATATAGCTACTAACTAAGCTTGTCCTTTTAGGTCTTACTAATTCACAAAGAGGCTGTCCGAAAAGGACAGCTTTTTTTATGCTGCAAATTTCAGGAATCGATTTTGGGTTGGTTGATTAATGAAAAAATATTCTGTTACAGTATTTAAAAGGTAAATATGGTCTTTTAGGGCTCTATTTAGAACTCTGAAGGAAATTTTTAGATGAGTTTTCGACGCATCATTGTTCTTTGCTATCATTTTTCTAAAATTATGCCCGATAGCCATCAATAGAAATTCCATTTCCACTTTTTCGATGCTTGTGAAAGTAAACCGGTTGAATTTATTGTTGTTTTTTAGCTGTCCGAATACTGCTTCAACTTCTATTGGGCGTTTGCTTCGGTGTTCGAGTCCTTTTTCGCTCATGAGCAGCTCTTTGGCCTGAGCCCTTAATTGGTTCAGGCGGTGGTTTACTTCTATTGTTCTGTTTCCTTTGGCTTTATGGCACAAACTTCTAAGTGGACATCCATCACATCTTTTTGCTTGATAATAAGATACTTGTGATTCGTATCCGTTGGCCGATGTCCGTTTTCCACTGCCAATGTTTTCCATTCTTTGTCCCATTGGACACACATAAAAATCCTGCTGTATATTGTAGAACAAATTCTGGACAAGAAACGGATTGTCCTTCATTTTTTTCTTCTGTTCTTTGTGAAAATAATTATACTTTACATAGGTCGTTATGTCTTTATTTTCAAGCATTTCGTAGTTTTCTTCGCTTCCATAACCAGCATCGGCTACAACTGTTTTGCTTTGTTTTTGATACATTTTTTCAAATTCCTCCAAATGGGATTTTAAAGTCGTAGTGTCGTTAGGTGTCTGATGAATGGTTACGTTGGTAATGAATTGATTTTCAGTAGAAATCTGAGGATTGTATGCAGGTTTTAACTGTCCGTTTTTCATATGGTCTTCCTTCATTCTCATAAAGGTAGCGTCAGGATCTGTCTTACTGTAGGAGTTTCTATTGCCTAAAATCACTAAATCTTTTTCGTATTTTTCAAGCTTTGGCAGGTGCTCTTCCTGAAGCTTTTCAAGCTCTTTGGTTATCTTCTTGTTGGGCTCTTTGAGTTTTTTATTGAGTTCTGATAATTTTTCTTTCAGCTCTTCCGAGTTTATTTTTTTTGGTAATTCTTCCTTGTTGACTTCTTGATTATCTGATAAAATACTGTTTTCAATGTCGGATAAGATACTGTTGATTTTTACTTCGAGCTTTTCTTTGTATTTCTCTATAGAACCCCGCCAGACAAAGGTGTATTTATTGGATTTGGCTTCTATTTTTGTTCCATCAATGTATTGGATATCCAGACTGACATAGCCCATTTCCACAAGCATTTTGACCACCTCTGCAAATAAATCTTTGATGTTTTCTTTTAAAATCTTTCCTCTAAAATCGTTAATGGTTCTAAAATCAGGAGTTGAGTTGCCTGAAATAAACATAAAATGAATGTTCTCAGTAAGTGCCTTTGCTATTTTTCGGCAGGAATAAGTGTTGCTTAAATAACTGTAAAACAAAACCTTAAGCATCATTCTGGGATGATAGGCCGAGGTGCCTCCTCCTTTATATATTTTAAGTATATGACTTATATCCAATGAATTGACAATCTTATCCACTAAGCGGACAGGATGGTTTTCTGAAATTTTATCAAAAATATTTATCGGAAAAAGTTCCGGTGTATTGATCGATTGCGATTTAAATATTACTTTAGCCATTGCTCGTTTTTTGTGCAACTCTAAGATACTATTTTAGATTAAAAACAGCAAAAAAAAGGCTGTCCTTACTTTTTGGACAGCCTCTTTGTTTTTTAAATTATTACAGAAGAATTAATAATTACATATTTCGTCTATACTGTCCTCCTACTTCAAATAAAGCTTCGGTAATCTGCCCTAATGAACAAACCTTTGTTGCTTCCATCAGATGTTCAAATAAATTATCTCCTTTTACTGCAGCTTCCTGCAGCGTCGCTAAATGTTCCTTTACCAAATCGGCATGGCACTGATGCAGATTTTTCAGCATAGTAATCTGATATTGTTTTTCCTCTTCGGCAGCACGAATTACTTCTGCTGGAATAACCGTTGGAGAACCTTTCGAACTCAGGAATGTATTTACCCCCACAATCGGGAATTCTCCCGTATGTTTCAAGGTTTCATAATACAGACTCTCCTCTTGAATCTTAGAACGCTGGTACATCGTTTCCATGGCTCCAAGCACTCCGCCTCGCTCTGTAATTCTGTCAAATTCCTGTAAAACTGCCTCTTCAACTAAATCGGTCAGCTCTTCGATTATAAATGAGCCCTGAATAGGATTCTCGTTTTTGGCCAGACCTAATTCTTTATTAATAATCAGCTGGATTGCCATTGCTCTTCGCACCGATTCCTCAGTTGGCGTTGTAATTGCTTCGTCATAAGCATTAGTGTGCAGTGAATTGCAGTTATCATATATTGCATACAGCGCCTGTAAAGTCGTACGAATATCATTGAAATCGATTTCCTGCGCATGCAGTGAACGTCCCGAAGTCTGAATGTGATATTTCAGCATCTGGGCTCTTTCATTGGCACCGTATTTATTTTTCATGGCTTTCGCCCAAATTTTACGAGCAACACGACCAATTACAGCATATTCCGGATCGACACCATTGGAAAAAAAGAACGACAGATTAGGTCCGAAATCGTTGATATCCATTCCACGGCTCAAATAATATTCTACATAAGTAAAACCGTTTGAAAGTGTGAAAGCCAGCTGCGTAATTGGATTCGCACCAGCCTCGGCAATATGATAACCCGAAATTGAAACCGAATAAAAGTTTCTGACATTTTGGGCAATAAAATATTCCTGAACATCACCCATCAATCGCAATGCAAATTCGGTTGAAAAAATACAGGTATTCTGTGCCTGATCTTCTTTTAAAATATCAGCCTGAACCGTTCCTCTGACTTTTTTGAGCGTTTTAGCTTTTATCTTTTCATAAACCTCCAGAGGTAAAACCTGATCTCCCGTTACTCCCAGAAGAAACAGACCTAATCCGTTATTCCCTTCAGGCAAATCGCCTTGATAGTGCGGGCGCTCTACTCCTTTTGCTGCATAAATTTTATTGATTTTATCTAAAACCTCATCTTCCAGATTGTTTTCATGGATATAATGCTCACACTGCTGATCAATAGCAGCATTCATAAAAAAACCGAGCAGCATTGGTGCCGGACCATTAATCGTCATACTCACAGATGTCATTGCGTGAACCAAATCAAATCCCGAGTATAATTTTTTAGCATCATCCAGACAGCAGATTGAAACTCCGGCATTTCCAATTTTCCCATAAATATCAGGACGCAGATGCGGATCATTTCCATACAAAGTAACACTGTCAAAAGCAGTCGAAAGTCTTTTTGCCGGCAGTCCTGCACTTACATAATGAAACCGTTTGTTAGTTCTTTCAGGTCCGCCTTCGCCGGCAAACATTCTAGAAGGATCTTCTCCGTCACGTTTAAACGGGTACAAACCAGAAGCAAAAGGAAATTCTCCAGGAACATTCTCCTGCAGACACCAGCGCAGAATATCGCCCCAAGCTTTGTACTTTGGCATCGCGACTTTTGGAATTTGAGAATGGGACAGCGACTCCGTATGTGTTGCCATTTTTATTTCCTTGTCACGAACCTGAAAAGTATATACTGGATTTTTATATTTACTTACTTTTTCGTCCCAATTGAGAATCATTTCCCAATTATAAGGATCCAGATCCATTTTTACTTTATCAAATTGATGCAGCAGAAGATTGATAAAAATTCTGTTATCATCATGTTCTGCCAATGCACTTGGAAGAACTGAACTATCGTCAATTCCAGCTTTGTTAATCACGGGAACTTTTCCAGATACACTTTCGAGCGTTTTGAAAATTCCATATAATTTTTGAGCCACTTGCTCCTGACTCAAAGCTATAGTATCGTATTTCCTGTTATTTTCAGCAATTTCAGACAAATAACGGGTTCTATGAGGAGGAATCACAAAGATTTTCTCGCTCATTTCACGGGTAATTTCAAAAGTCGATTTCAAATCAGCATCCGTTTTTTCAACGATTTTGTCCATGATAGATTTATACAAAGTATTCATCCCTGGATCGTTGAACTGCGAAGCAATCGTTCCATAAACCGGCATTTGATCCGGGTTTACATCCCAAAGATTATGATTGCGCTGGTATTGTTTTTTCACGTCACGGATAGCATCCAAAGCACCGCGTTTGTCGAATTTATTAAGAGCTACCAGATCGGCAAAATCAAGCATATCAATTTTTTCCAATTGAGTAGCAGCACCAAATTCGGGTGTCATTACATATAAAGAAACATCCGAATGATCCATAATTTCCGTATCCGATTGACCAATACCAGAAGTTTCCAGAATTATAATATCATATTTGGCCGCTTTTAAAACCTCAATAGCTTCGGCTACATATTTTGACAATGCCAGATTGGATTGGCGCGTAGCCAACGAACGCATATATACACGAGGATTGTTTATCGCATTCATACGGATTCTGTCTCCCAATAATGCACCGCCAGTTTTACGCTTTGAAGGATCAACAGAAATTAATCCGATTGTTTTTTCTGGAAAATCGATTAAAAATCGGCGCACTAATTCGTCTACCAATGATGATTTTCCTGCGCCGCCGGTTCCTGTAATTCCAAGAACAGGAATCTTTGATGTTTTATTTTTTTCGTGAATTGTATCAAAAAAAGGCTTTGCTATTTCAGGAAAATTCTCAGCTGCCGAAATTAAACGTGCAATTGCAGTAGGGGTTTTATTTTCGATTAAATCCAATTCATTTGTTAATTTATCTCCGATAGAAAAATCAGAACGTTCAACTAAATCGTTAATCATTCCCTGAAGTCCCATCGCACGTCCATCATCGGGAGCGTATATTCTGGTAATTCCGTAAGCCTGCAATTCTTCTATTTCAGATGGCAGAATAACACCTCCGCCACCGCCAAAAATCTTGATATGCCCCGCACCCTTTTCCTGAAGCAGATCATACATGTATTTAAAATATTCGTTGTGTCCTCCTTGATAAGAAGTCATCGCAATGGCATTAGCATCTTCCTGAATCGCGGTGTTCACCACTTCTTCTACACTTCGGTCATGACCAAGATGAATTACTTCAACTCCTGTGGACTGAATAATCCTTCTCATTATGTTTATTGCAGCATCGTGACCGTCAAAGAGTGATGCGGCAGTTACGATTCGGACTTTATTTAAGGGCACGTAGGGTTTAACTAATTCCATTTTATGAATATGATAATTTAAAAGCGCAATTTACATAAATTTTAAAATAAAAATCAACAAAAACAATATAAAACACAAAATATGATAACGTTGTTTTTTCCTAAGAAAACAGGGCTGTTTTCACAAAAAATTGGTATTTTCGATGCCTAACCCAATAAAAATGATTTAAGATTTTTGATTAACTATATTCGATTTTTGAAGTTATAAAACTTATAAAAAACAATAATCTTTGCGTTCAGCAGTATAAAAATCTAAAATCAGAAATCGTTCATCATCATTCAAAAATCCATAGGAATTGCTCCTAATTATTTTAGAAAATTTAAACAAATGCAGAGAATTACCATACTTATCCATTGTGAAGATAAAAAAGCGATTGTTGCCTCGGTAACGAATTATATCGCTTCAATTGATGGAAATATTATTTACCTTGACCAGCATGTTGACGCAGATGAAAACGTATTTTTTATGCGGCTGGAATGTGAATTCAGTAAGCTTAATTGGAATATTGAATCTATAAAAAGCCATTTTCAGGAGAATCTTGCTTCTCCGTTTAATATGAATTGGGCAATGTATCCTCAAGACCAAAAATCCAGAATGGCTTTATTTATATCAAAATATGATCATTGCCTGTATGATATTTTAGGACGCTACTGTGCTGGAGAACTCCCTCTTGAAATCCCTTTAATCATAAGCAATCACGAAGATTTAAAACCCGCTGCCGAACGTTTTGGCATTCCGTTTCATCATATTCCTTTTACGAAAGACAGCAAAGAAGAAGGCGAAAAAGCACAGATTGAACTATTAAAAGAATTTAATATTGATTTTATAGTTCTGGCCCGCTACATGCAGATTATCACTCCAAATTTAATATCCCTTTACAAAAACAGAATTATTAACATCCACCACTCTTTCCTTCCTGCTTTCCCGGGTGCAAAACCGTATCACTCCGCTTTTAAGCGCGGGGTAAAAATTATTGGTGCAACTAGCCATTATGTTACAGAGGAACTGGACGAAGGACCAATTATTGAACAAGATATCTCAAGAGTTTCCCACAGCCATTCTATTGAAGATTTTATCATGAAAGGACGTGATCTGGAACGTATCGTACTAGCTAGAGCCATAAAATTACATGCCGAAAGAAAAACGATGGTGTACAATAACAAAACGGTTGTGTTTTCTTAATATCACTAATACGCATAGAGTCAGCCACAGATTAAAAAGATTTACACAGATTTTAAAAAAAAACTTTAATAATCAGTACAATAACTATCAAAAAAGATTCTTGATACAATTTTCGATTAGAAAAACAAAATCTAAACAAATAATACTTAAAAACTAAAGCTGGCTTATAAAACAATCAATCACAGCTAACTAAAAACAAAAATGAAAAAAGCCCTACTCCTGTTCTTAATCCTGCCAGCAATCAGCAATGCACAATTCAAAGACATTTTAAAAAAAGCGACAGATAAAATAAGCACTGCAGCAAGTTCCAACAGCAGCTTAGATATTGCTGCCGGATTAAAAGAAGCTCTCAACAAGGGCGTATCGGTACAGGTTTCGAAACTGACCGCTCTTGATGGTTTTTACAAAAACGAAGCTGTAAAAATCCTAATGCCCGAAGAATTAGCCAAACTAGACAAAACACTTCGAAAAATGGGCATGTCAAAATTGGCAGATGAAGGCATACTGGCCATGAACAGAGCAGCTGAAGATGCTGTAAAAGAAGCTACTCCAATATTTGTTACAGCAATTAAAAACATAACCATAACCGATGCAAAAAGTATTCTGCTTGGAAATGAAAATGCTGCAACTGTTTATCTGCAGTCATCGACACAGACACCGCTTTATGGAAAATTCAATCCCGTGGTGCAGCAGTCAATTGGTAAAGTTGGCGCCGATGTAATCTGGACCAAAATCATAAAACAGTACAATACTATTCCATTTGTTACCAAAGTAAATCCAGATCTTACGGATTATATTACACAGAAAGCACTTGAAGGAGTATTTAAAATGATTGCTGTTGAAGAAAAAAACATCAGAACCGACATCAATGCCAGAACATCAAATGTTCTTAAAAAAGTGTTTGCACTGCAGGACAAAAATTAAAATCAATACAAATCTAGAGAACAGCTTATTAAAAAAAAATAAGAATTTTAATATGTTAAAAACAAATCTCAAACCTTAACTTTTTAAGAATAACTAATAACAATTCCTTAACAGCAAAACATAAACATTATACTGATCTTTGCAATGTAATAAACTGGTTATTTATTATTTTGGTTTTGGTTAGTCATAAAATTGCCTGCATCAAGAATGGTGCAGGCATTTTTTATTTACGCTCTGACCATTTTTGGTTTATTTATAAAAGATAAAACTGCAGTATTAAAAGCATTCGGCTGCTCAACATTTACTACATGTCCGCAATTTTCGATTACAAATAACTGGGATGATCTATAATGACTTTCCACTACTTTACGGACAGCCGGCAGAAACATATAATCTTCTTCTCCCATAACATAAAGCGTAGGAATATTCAATTCTACCTGACGAAACCACTTTAACACAGGATTTATCTCGGCTGTGAGTTTAAACCATTTTATAAATTCTTTCTGGTACAGCTTTTTGGCTTCGGTAATAAAAAGTGATCGGGACTGCTTATGATTTTTTTTAGGCATAATCACAAATGCGAAAAACTTATACAAAACCAAATAAGGCAGTACATATTTAAAAGTATTCCCCAAACGCATTAAAATCTGAGAACGAAAATTCATTTTTAAGATAGCGCCGCCCAGAATCATGCTCTGTACTCTGTCCGGGTACATTTCGGCCAGCTGTCTAATTAGAATAGTTCCTAATGATATTCCGACAAAATGTGATTTTTCAATTTTCAGATGATCCAAAACTTCAAGAATATCATGAGCTAAGGCTGAAAAAGTATATTTTTGTTTGAATGCCGTTTTTAAAGTGGTTTTGGACTCTCCATGACCTCTTAAATCCAATAACAGAATATTGTAGCTTTTTTTAAAATCTCTAATCTGCTTGAACCAAATCGACGAACTTCCTCCTGCGCCATGCACAAACGTGACCCATTGATCGCTGTTTTCGTTCTTATATAATGTATAATTAATCACTTATGTTTTTTTTGCTGGACAAATATAGTTCTTTTTTAGGCTTCTGAATTGCAGGTTTTTCAGATTATTAGTTCATTCCGCTTTTGATTTGTTAGATTTCTAAACTTTTTAAATGCTATTATGTAAGTATTTAAAGTAATCAAAAGCCTTTAGCAATCGGGTGCCGTACCATGAAAACATTTCACCGTCCACTAAAACAGCTTGGGCATTATCTGTAGATTTCACTATATCATAACCGTCCTCCGCTTTAAAAGGAAACGGTTCTGAAGAAAGCAGCACTAGATCCAAACTTCCATCAGCATCCATTTTTTCAAGATCAATTTCGGGATATCTTTCCTGCGAAGCATACTGATTCTGAAAATGATTCAGCTTTAACAATTCATCTATAAAAGTACCTGAACCAGCTGTCATATATGGATTTTTCCAAATAAAATAAGCCACGTTCCTGATTGGAAAATCTTGGATAAAATTTTTAAAATCGCTCAAGGCAAAAGCCAATTTATCGTTCCATTTTCTGGCTTCGGTTCTCTTATCAAAGAGCTGTCCAAAATCGGTTATCATTTGAAAATTGTCTTCTAAAGTAAAAATATCAGTCACCCACACTGTACAGATTTTTTTTAATTCTTCGACTATTCCCTGAGTATTCTCTTCTTTATTACAAATAATAATATCGGGATTCAATAAACGGATTTTATCGTAATTCACTTTCTTGGTACCGCCAACTATTTTCTTGGTGGATTTGAGATGATAGGGATGCACACAAAACTTAGTGATTCCAGCAATATTTTCTTCCAAACCCAAATCATAAAGCAGTTCGGTTTGGGAAGGCACGAGAGAAACAATGCGTTTGGGAGTCGTTTCAAAAGAATGAGAAAAGCCGATCTGATCTTTTAATTGTTTCATTTTTTACTTTTGGATTACTTTTTTTTAACACTAAGAAAAAAACAAAGTTCACAAAAAACTTTGCGAACCCTGCGAAAGTCTTTGTGAACTTTGTGTTTAAATTATTCTCAAGCGAGAACTGCTTTAAACCTTAAACAATTTAAGCTTTTAAACCAATAATAGCCTCCATTTCCTGCTGCATTTTCAAAGCTTCGGCTCTGGCTGCATCGGCAAAATCTGTTCCGTTTGAAGCATAAAGAATCGCTCGGGAAGAATTAATCAATAAACCTACATTATCATTCATTCCGTATTTACAAACTTCTGAAAGACTTCCTCCTTGTGCGCCTACACCAGGCACGAGCAGGAAACTGTCAGGAACAATTTTACGGACTTCTGTAAAATACTCGGCTTTGGTAGCACCAATCACATACATTAAGTTTTCAGAATTTTTCCATGTTTTAGAAGTTTCCAATACCTGTTTGTACAATTCCTTTCCATTCACCTCCAAAGTCTGAAAATCAAAAGCACCATCATTAGAAGTCAGTGCCAGCATTATGGTATGTTTATTTTCGAAAGCAAGAAAAGGCTCAACAGAATCTTTTCCCATATATGGAGCGACAGTCACACTGTCAAATTTTAAATCCTCAAAAAAAGCTTTGGCATACATCGAAGACGTGTTCCCAATATCTCCTCTTTTGGCATCTGCGATAGTGAAAATTTCTGGGTGTTTTTCATTGATATACTCAATTGTTTTCTGCAGTGAAATCCATCCTTTTATTCCATAAGCCTCAAAGAATGCAGTATTAGGCTTATATGCCACTGCCAAATCATGAGTTGCATCGATAATAGCCTTATTAAATTCGAAAATTGGATCTTCTGTTTCTAATAAATGCTGCGGAATTTTATTCAAATCTACATCTAAGCCTACGCATAGAAATGATTTTTTGATTTTGATCTGTTCGCAAAGCTGTTGTGTTGTCATATCAAGTTTAGTTCTGGGATGCAAATTTACAAAGTTGAATCTAAAAAACTTGAAATTTTGCAACATTACTGAGCAATTGTATAAGAGTTTTGAGCCTAAGCTGTGATAAAGTTGTAAATATCATAAAAGAAAAATGATTCAATAAACGAATATATCAATTATTAATTTTTAAAGAAATATTATGAACACTACAAAACTAAACCAGAGGCTGTCCAAAAAGTAAGGACAGCCTTTTTTTTGCTGTTTTTAATCTAAAATAGTATCTTAGAGTTGCACAAAAAACGAGCAATGGCTAAAGTAATATTTAAATCGCAATCGATCAATACACCGGAACTTTTTCCGATAAATATTTTTGATAAAATTTCAGAAAACCATCCTGTCCGCTTAGTGGATAAGATTGTCAATTCATTGGATATAAGTCATATACTTAAAATATATAAAGGAGGAGGCACCTCGGCCTATCATCCCAGAATGATGCTTAAGGTTTTGTTTTACAGTTATTTAAGCAACGCTTATTCCTGCCGAAAAATAGCAAAGGCACTTACTGAGAACATTCATTTTATGTTTATTTCAGGCAACTCAACTCCTGATTTTAGAACCATTAACGATTTTAGAGGAAAGATTTTAAAAGAAAACATCAAAGATTTATTTGCAGAGGTGGTCAAAATGCTTGTGGAAATGGGCTATGTCAGTCTGGATATCCAATACATTGATGGAACAAAAATAGAAGCCAAATCCAATAAATACACCTTTGTCTGGCGGGGTTCTATTGAGAAATACAAAGAAAAGCTCGAAGTAAAAATCAACAGTATCTTATCCGACATTGAAAACAGTATTTTATCAGATAATCAAGAAGTCAACAAGGAAGAATTACCAAAAAAAATAAACTCGGAAGAGCTGAAAGAAAAATTATCAGAACTCAATAAAAAACTCAAAGAGCCCAACAAGAAGATAACCAAAGAGCTTCAAAAGCTTCAGGAAGAGCACCTGCCAAAGCTTGAAAAATACGAAAAAGATTTAGTGATTTTAGGCAATAGAAACTCCTACAGTAAGACAGATCCTGACGCTACCTTTATGAGAATGAAGGAAGACCATATGAAAAACGGACAGTTAAAACCTGCATACAATCCTCAGATTTCTACTGAAAATCAATTCATTACCAACGTAACCATTCATCAGACACCTAACGACACTACGACTTTAAAATCCCATTTGGAGGAATTTGAAAAAATGTATCAAAAACAAAGCAAAACAGTTGTAGCCGATGCTGGTTATGGAAGCGAAGAAAACTACGAAATGCTTGAAAATAAAGATATAACGGCCTATGTAAAGTATAATTATTTTCACAAAGAACAGAAGAAAAAAATGAAGGACAATCCGTTTCTTGTCCAGAATTTGTTCTACAATATACAGCAGGATTTTTATGTGTGTCCAATGGGACAAAGAATGGAAAACATTGGCAGTGGAAAACGGACATCGGCCAACGGATACGAATCACAAGTATCTTATTATCAAGTAAAAAGATGTCATGGATGTCCGCTAAGAGGTCTATGTCACCAAGCCAAAGGAAACAGGACAATAGAGATAAACCACCGCCTGAACCAATTAAGGGCTAAAGCCAAAGAGCTGCTCACAAGCGAAAAAGGACTCGAACACCGAAGCAAACGCCCAATAGAAGTTGAAGCAGTATTCGGACAGCTAAAAAACAACAATAAATTCAACCGGTTTACTTTCACAAGCATCGAAAAAGTGGAAATGGAATTTCTATTGATGGCTATCGGGCATAATTTTAGAAAAATGATAGCAAAGAACAATGATGCGTCGAAAACTCATCTAAAAATTTCCTTCAGAGTTCTAAATAGAGCCCTAAAAGACCATATTTACCTTTTAAATACTGTAACAGAATATTTTTTCATTAATCAACCAACCCAAAATCGATTCTTGAAATTTGCAGCATAAAAAAAGCTGTCCTTTTCGGACAGCCTCATTAGGTTAGGCAGACTGAAAGTGCAAGGTTGGATTGCAAAAATTGATGAAATTTTGCCACAGATTCATAGATAAAAAATGATTTTAAAATCTGTAATCTGTAGCAAAAACTTTTTTAGAAGCTAAAGCGAAAACTGGAATGAAATAAAGGGAAAACTAAAACAGAAATATGCTGACCTTACGGATGATGATTTATTGTATGAAGAAGGTAAGAAGACGAAATGTATGGGGAAATCCAAAAAAGAATTGGTAAATCAAAAGATGAAATTACAAAATGGATTGCCGATTTGTAATAAATCCGTCCAATTTTTAATTTTTAGGGATTATTAATTTTATATAGGCAGTTCTTAACTCAGACAGATGCTTATCTCAATTATTAACTGAAATAAAGAAAAAAAAATCCAGAAAGCAGCTAAAAAGTTAAAAATCACCAAAACTCAAAGCTCACAAAACCAAAATATTATAACCTCTACTTAATAGTAAAAATTTTCTTAATATAAAAAAGTTTTATATTTTTACATAGCCTATATCTCACTGAATGACAACTATATAAAACTCCAATATAATATAACATAAGAATGAGGATTCTGATGTAACTATGAAAAACCAAAACTATGAAAAATCAAATCGAATTTTTAACTGGACTACTTTTTACGGGATTATCATTGACCAATATTCATGCACAGACGGATCTAAGCGAATTCCAATTTTCAATAAAAGGAGGAGTAAATTTTTCTAAAATTTATGACACAGAAGTAAACCAAAATAATGCATTGACAAGTTTTAATGCTGGTTTTTATCTATCATTCCCTGTAACAGGTATTATTTCTGTACAGCCAGAGGCTTTATACACACAAAAAGGCGGAGAACTAACCTATAACAATCCAGTTTTCTCAGGAAAAACACAATTTCAGCTAAACTATATCGAAGTTCCTATTTTACTAAAAATAAATATAACCAAAAACCTAACTGTTCACTCAGGCCCTTACTTTTCATATCTGATTGATGCCAAAGTCAGTAATAATGCAGACGGAAATCTAATAGACCTTAAAGACACTTATAAAAATGATGATTTCAGCAAAACTGATATTGGTATTTCAGGAGGAATCGGTTTTGATTTTGATTCAATAGGAATTGGTGCCCGTTACAATTACGGATTTTCAGCAATAGGCAAAGAAAGAGAATTTGCAGGCACTGCTTATACCATACCTGATGGAAAAAACAGCAGCATAAGTCTGTATCTGTCTTACAAAATGAATAATAACTAATACCAAATGAAATATAAAATAGTTTGATTATTTTTCCTCCCCCCAATCCTCTCCAAAGGAGAGGAAGTAAAGATTAGATTATTTTATATTTTCATTTCGTATAATAGCTAAGAAACAGGAATCATTTCATTCATTGTACAAACTGCAGTCTTTCTAATATCGCAGACTCTGAACTCTTTGTTTATAGTGCAGGATTAATAATACCATTTATGAAAAAAAAGTATTTTACAAAAAAAATGAGGTCTTTGCAGACCTCATTTTTTATATATAAAAAACAAAAGTTTAATTATAATTTCCCTTCATAAATAGTCCCTACGTGGATTACTTCAGTTCTTCTGTTTTGAGCTCTTCCTGCAGCAGTTTTATTGCTGGCAACAGGTTTTGATGCTCCAAATCCTTTATATGATAAATTTTCAGGATTAACACCTTTAGCAATTAATGCATCCATAACTGCTTTTGCTCTCGCTTCAGAAAGTTTTTGATTAGCTGCTGCATTTCCTACATTATCAGTATGTCCTTCGATAGAGAATTTTGCATTTGGATAATTTTTGATGATTTCCTTAATGGCATCAAGTCTTCCGTCTGTCTGACCTTTATCAGCTGTCTGTAAAACTGCTTTTCCTGTAACAAAGAATACTGCTCTTGCCTGAACTTTAAGTTCTTTCAAAGCTTCTTGAGTTACTTCAGGACAGCCTTTATTGCTTTCTGGTCCAGGAACAGTAGGACATTCATCGTTTTTATCAAGAACTCCATCTTTGTCAGCATCTCTCTCCGGACAGCCGTTATTTGCTGCCAATCCTTTTTCATCAGGACATTTATCATCTTTATCTAACACTGAATCGCCATCAGTATCTACCCAAGGGCATCCTTTGTTTTCAATCGATCCAGCAACAGAAGGACAATTATCAACGTTATCCAAAACAGTATCTTTATCGGTATCTCCCCAAGGACATCCTTTATTTTCGGCTGGTCCTGCTTCTTTTGGACAGGCATCATCCTGATCCAATACAGAATCTCCGTCGCTGTCAGGCCATGGACATCCTTTATTTTCGATAGGTCCGGCAAGTTTTGGACATTTATCATCATTATCAAAGATTCCGTCTTCGTCTGTATCTTTAAATTTGTGCTGATAAACCGGGATTTTAATACCAAAATATACATCAGCCGCTTTTGACTCTTTTGAAACCAAATTAGTAATCACTGAACTAGATCCCACAAACAAAGGTCCAAAACGCAATCCAGCACCTACTTGTGTTCCGCTGTATTCCATGTAATTTACAGGAACTGAAAATGTAAACCATTTTGTTTCATAACGAGGAGTCAAAGCCCATACATTTGCTGTGCTTGTCTGGTTCAAACCTGCTTTATCAACTAAGCTGAGGTTTCCGTTAAGATTCAAATAGAATTTATTATGAATGTTCCAGTCGGCATCCAAATGCAAAGCTGTCGGCATCGCAACATTTATATCTTTATAAGTTATAACCGAATTAGTATAAAATGCTAAAAACTCTTTAATATCTTCAGCCGATTCAACCTGAGCCTGAGAAAGCGTATTATTAAAATTATAAACTTCTTCTTTTACATGTTTATATTTAATTGATCCAATGTCGGTAATAGACACCCCAAAACGCAATTTGTATTTATTCAGATCTTTAAAGTTATTATCAACTGCTTTGGCTTTACTCAAATCATAAGACTCGTAATCTGGTCTCCATTCGTAAATCAAACCAAAATCGGCACCATATCCTTTTGAATCCGGGTCGAATTTCACATCATCATCACCAGTAATAAAATCCTGACTGCTTCCAAGTGTTAATTCTCCTGTTGTAGTAAGTCTGCTGGTTAAAGGATTATTTGTTCTGGTAAATCTTGCAGTTACATTCGACCCTTTAGCATAACTGTTAACCCCTCCTACTAAATATTTAGCTGTCAAACCTCCTTTTAGAAAATGCTGTTTGCTCTGCCATAACACCGCTGCGTAAGAAGCACCAACTTCTCCCCAAGTATGTCCTACTAAATTTGGGTGGCCAACAGGAATATTGAAACTATTAGCATCATCGATACCGTCTTTTAGCTCGTCATAAAGCTCACCGTTTACTTCAGTAGCATTTACAATTGCTCTTGCTCTGGTAAAAATGGCAATCGAATGTTTTGGAGCAATATTAAACATGAACGAAGGCCCCATTACATCAGCAAAAACAATTCCTCCGTTATTTTTTTTAGGAGTCCTAACCCCGTCTTTTTCTACATCATAAGAATCTTTCGATAAATCAAACAGACTTATACCATAAAAATCATTAGTTAAAGTACCACTGGCAGAAAAAAGATTGATATCTGATTTAAAACGAGAATCTGCAATCGAAGCAGGATTGAACAATACTCCCTGCACACCGGCATAATTATCCTGAAAATATCCAGTATAAGATTGGGCCGTGGCCTTAATCGCTGAAAACAGTACAATAACAAAAAATAAATATTTTTTCATTAAATTGGCTTTTAGATTAGAATTAATAAAGGTTATATAAATGTTAATTTTAAAATTCAGTACGAAAATAACATAAAAAAACACTTAATCGATCTTAATCCAATTAAGTGTTTATTATTTTTAAGTAATCTATATTAGAAAACTTCGCTGGCTTCTTTCAATTTCTCCATATTGTTCACCAGCTGCAGTTCGGCAACAATTTTCTGAATATCACCATTCATTATATTACCTAAATCATACAAAGTCAAACCAACACGGTGGTCAGTCACACGGCCTTGTGCATAGTTGTATGTACGAATCTTAGCCGAACGGTCACCTGAACTTACCTGAGAAGTACGCTTTGTAGCATCTTCTTCCTGTTTTTTGGCCAATTCCATTTCGTACAGACGGGAACGTAAAACCGTCAAAGCTTTGTCCTTATTTTTGTGCTGTGATTTCTGATCCTGACACTGCGCTACCAATCCCGTTGGAATGTGTGTCAAACGCACAGCCGATTTAGTAGTATTTACCGATTGTCCTCCTGGTCCTGATGAACAGAAGAAATCCACACGAACATCGTTCATATCAATCTGTACATCAAATTCCTCTGCTTCCGGAAGTACCATAACTGTCGCGGCAGATGTATGCACGCGTCCCTGAGTTTCCGTCTGCGGTACACGCTGTACACGGTGTACACCCGCTTCAAACTTCAGTGTTCCGTAAACATCTTCTCCGGAAACTTCAAAAATCACCTCTTTGAAACCGCCCGAAGTCCCTTCGTTCATATCCACAACCGAAGTTCTCCAGCCTTGGCTTTCGCAATATTTTGTGTACATTCTGAATAAATCTCCGGCAAAAATACTGGCTTCATCTCCACCCGTACCTGCACGAATCTCCACCATCACGTTTTTGGCATCTTCAGGATCTTTCGGAATCAGCATGAACTTAATCTCTTCTTCAAGCTGAGGCAGTCTTTCCTTAGCTTCGTCCAATTGCATTTTGGCCATTTCCACCATATCAGCATCACTTCCATCAGCAATAATTTCATTGGCTTCCTCTATATTGGCCAAAACCAAAATATATTCTTCACGCTTTTCAACCAAGGCTTTGATACTTTTATATTCCTGGTTAAGCAGCACATAGCGTTTTTGATCAGCGATAACATCCGGCTGAATAATCAAATCCGAAATCTCATCAAAACGCTGTTTTACATATTGAAGTCTATCTAACATTTTTCTTTTTCCTTTTAATGGACTGCAAAATTACAATATTTTTTTGTAAAGATTCAAGTTTAAAACTCACAGATTTTATAGTGCCGCTAGTCACTAAATTTCAGCTTAATTATAGTGTCTTTTTTTGGAAGCTGATTCCTGCTGTCCCCTATATCTGTGGTCCTGAACCACAGGACCACAGGATGCCGCTCCCATCAAGGATAGGTTTTTGCGTTTCAGAAAAATAACACAAATCAAAACTATTTCACTAAAAATCAATACCTTTAAAACCATCAACTATACGCCTTATGAACTGGAAAGCACAAGCCATTACGCACAAAAAAGAAAAACGGATAGCCGTTTATTTTGAAAAAAATGCCGATTTAATAACTAGAATCAAACAATTAGATGGAGCCCGATGGAGTCAGACTTTAGGTGTCTGGCATTTACCGGATACTGAAGAAAACCGGATCAGGTTCAAAATCCCTACCCTATTCCCGACTATTCCTTCTGCTGAAGGGATTGAAAACATAGAAAAATTCAAACAATGGCTTCGCTCCAAACGTTATAGCGAAAATACACTTATTACTTACAGCGAAGCCTTGAAATCGTTTTTGATTTTCTATCGGGAAAAACCAATTGCTGAAATCACCAATGAAGATATAACGATCTTCAATAACGAATATATTTTAAAAAATGATTTGTCAGCTTCTTATCAAAACCAAATTATCAATGCTGTTAAATTATTTTTTCAAACTATTCGGGAAACCAAAATTGAGATTGATAAAATTTACCGTCCCAAAAATGCAAAAAGACTGCCTAATGTTTTGAGTAAAGAAGAAACCTTTAGGCTTATTGATCTGACGGCTAATATAAAACATAAAACCTTATTGGCTTTAATTTACTCTTCCGGACTCCGCATCAGTGAAGCTATAAACATGAAAATCATTGATGTTGACAGTCAAAGAATGCTGATTCATATTAAAAATGCAAAAGGCAAAAAAGACCGGTACACCTTATTATCTAACAGAGTTTTAGGATTACTGCGTGAATATTACACTATTTATAAACCTAAAACCTTTTTATTTGAAGGACAGCATGGCGGTCAATACAGTAGCAGAAGTGCTCAATCAATATTACAGCAATCTGCAAAAAAGGCTGGAATTACAAAACCGATTAGTCTGCATACCCTTCGCCATAGTTTTGCCACCCATTTATTAGAAAGCGGAACCGATTTACGCTACATTCAAGATTTATTAGGACACAATAGTCCCAAGACAACAATGATATATACCCACGTAAGCAGTACATCGCTGAAAAAAATCATAAACCCTTTCGATATGTAAGAAATAATTTTAAATTTGTGCAAAGCGAATAAAAATAAAATGCATAAGTTAAACTAAAAACATGCGCATAACATACCAATTGAGAATAAAAAGAGTTGGCTTTATTCGTGTATAAGATAGTTATGCCTCAGTTCAACAGAACTGACGCAGAAAAAAGAACGTTTTTCATAATACTTAAATTTAAAAGATGATTAAAAAGGCAACAGCATCATTAATGTTACTCTTATGTTTTTATTCTTGCGGTAAACAAGAAGCAAGTACCGTAACACCAGAACCAAAATACGAGTACGACCCAAATTCTGAACAATATTCAAAAGCTTCAGATACTTTATCACAGTATGAAAACACAGTCGTAAAAAAAGCAGAACCAACGACCGATGAACAATTTGAAGTATATCATTATATATACTCTAATGGGAATGTTACAAAAGCAGAAGTTAATGTACTCTTTGTTGATGGCAAAAAAGACGAATTACAAATAATTATTGATAAGCCTGATGGACAAAGTGCTGAAATTAATCTTATTAATCCAGTAAGTTTAGGTATGATAAAAGGGATGGATAGCTATATATACACCTCTCCTTCTGACAATAATAAACAAGTGAACGTGTTTTTTCATAATGGACGTAAAATGATGGGTATGACTTTAGGTAACCAAAGTGTTGTTTTTATGAATACTCCAAATTACAAGGAATAATAAAGTATAATTTTATGGAACTCGAAATATTAGACGCTCTTTTAAAATATCTCAAAGACACTAACCATAATACATTCCAACACATAAAAAGTGATGTCAAAAATAAATCTGCATTTTTAAAAGAAATTGATGACAAAACACTTTATTCCGCTTTATTGAAATTAGTTAAAGATGATTATGTTTATGAAGATTTTCAAAAAATGGGCACATTAAGTGGTAACTTATATAATATATCATTTGAAGGGCTTTCATTTATTGCCGAGGGCGGTTATGTTTCACGAAAGGAAAGAAACCAATCACAGGATAAAAAACTGAACGATATTGCAATTGTACAATCTTTTCAGCAAAAGTGGATTCATCGCTTGACTTGGATAATAGGGCTTGGGACTTTGGTTGCAGGTGTATATTATCTGATAGAGATTTTAAAGTTTTTTGGCGTTTTAAAAGCCTGTTAAAATTAAATAAGTTTTCAAAAGAGATCATAATATTAAAGTTTAAATTGTGTTTCTGACTTTAAAATGGTGCAGAAACTAAACCGAAAATTGGAATAAATAAAGAACCGAAGGCATAACAGCCACTACAACGGATTTGGGCAATTGGCTTAATGGAAAAATGGTTTTGTATTTGAAAGATTTTGCAAATCCGAAAACAGGGCTTAATTTAACCCCAAACCCGCTGTAGTGCCAAGACGTTATGCGTAATTGGCAGTAGACTACGGAGTTTCTTGCACAATGAATTTTCGGGATATTTTTTTTGTGATTTTAAAGAATAAAGCATTTAGGCTTCAAGTCTTTCGATTGGGAATCGTAGAAAGTTCACTTTCAATACGTTTGACAACGTACAAGACTTGGCTAAGTTATTAAAAATAAATGACAAAGTCAATACATAGGATAAATCATTTAGTTTCACTAACTTAAAATCACAAAAAAATAGAGCCCTAAAAGCCCATTATTAACTTCGCCTAGCAGGTTTGCTAAGCACAATAAATAATTTGGTTTCATTGATTTTGATTGCGGTTAGAAAAGATAAGATAGTCTATCCAACTCCGTTACTGAGTAAAAATATAGATTGTAAATAGATCAGTAACTACGCATAACACGGGCTAAGCAAAATGCCTTCCGCTTCTATGGATAAAATAGTACAAATTAAAAAATTTGGCTATTTTAGCAATTATTAGTGAAGCGGGCTAAAGAAGGCACTTCGCCTAGCCCGATCACGTTAGCGGTAATCCTACAAAAAACGAAATTACGATGAAATCAAAAATTTTCGGAGATTTAAAAGAAACTGAATATGATTCCGATTGGTTGGAAGCTTCTCCTTTAGAAATTCCATATTTTAGTAATGAAAAAATAAAAATTACATTAGTAGAAAAAGATTCTGAATATATTCAAAATGCAGAAATAGCCTTTGAAAATTTTTTGAAATTAACGGAAACTGATAAAAATAAAGATTCAGAAAAAGTATATGAATATTATGCAGAAATTCTAAAAGCGGGTTATACGAAAAACCTAAACTTGAAAACTAAAAGTGAAATATGGAATTTCGTTACAGTTGGAGAAATAGTTTTGCATTGGAGTGAAAATGGAACAATATATTTATGTGTTTCTTGTGAATGCGAATGGGAAATTGAACACGGATTACAATTATCATTTAAAAATGGAGAAAAGCTTATAAAAGCAAATTCACATTCAGATGATTTTGAAGAGTAAATAATCAGAATAAATAGAAAGGACTACCGCTAACAGCCGTTTGTAGCAATTGGGGTTTTAGGCTGAATTTAAAGATGGTTTTGTACTTGGAAAATTGTGCATAATGGAAAAATCTCGCATCTTTAATCCCCAACTGCTACAAGCGCCAGAACGTTATGCGTAATTGGCAGTAGACTACGGAGTTTCTTGCACAATGAATTTTCGGGATATTTTTTTTGTGATTTTAAAGAATAAAGCATTTAGGCTTCAAGTCTTTCGATTGGGAATCGTAGAAAGTTCACTTTCAATACGTTTGACAACGTACAAGACTTGGCTAAGTTATTAAAAATAAATGACAAAGTCAATACATAGGATAAATCATTTAGTTTCACTAACTTAAAATCACAAAAAAATAGAGCCCTAAAAGCCCATTATTAACTTCGCCTAGCAGGTTTGCTAAGCACAATAAATAATTTGGTTTCATTGATTTTGATTGCGGTTAGAAAAGATAAGATAGTCTATCCAACTCCGTTACTGAGTAAAAATATAGATTGTAAATAGATCAGTAACTACGCATAACACGGGCTAAGCAAAATGCCTTCCGCTTCTATGGATAAAATAGTACAAATTAAAAAATTTGGCTATTTTAGCAATTATTAGTGAAGCGGGCTAAAGAAGGCACTTCGCCTAGCCCGATCACGTTAGTGGCAAGCGTTGAAGAACGTTCAACATAGAAATCCAACTTAAAAAATGGAGAAAGAAAAAAAATACACGATTACACAAGAAGAAACTCAAAATCAAAAGTCAAAAAACCAGTTTTCAAATATTTGGAAAGATTCTGTTTTTAGTAAAGTAATAGCTAATGGAATTTTACTTTTATTTACATTGTTAGCCATAATTATTGGTCAATTAATTAATGTTTCAACAGCAGAAGAGTTTATCAAGTATTTTTTCAATTTTGAAGTTAAACTATATGTATTATTGCTCACTGCAGGAATTATATTCATTGGATATTACTTATATTTAAAATTTTTGAAAAAGAAAGATGACGGTTATAAATCATTTTTATCTCAAATAGTTGGCGATTATAAATTTGCTAATTTGAATAATATCCTATTGACATCATATGAAGAAATACCACCTGTTTTGCAAAAAGAAATGGGTTCAAAAGAGTTAGATTTATTAACTCTATTTAAAATAACAATTCCTCTTTACAGTTCTGGAATGGATTGGGATAATACTAACGACGAATCTGGATTTTTATATTATAGATTAGGTCCAAGGTTAATAAGTTACGGACTTTTAGAAAGAGTACCTTCTATTGACAATAATACAGAAGGAAATATAAATGCGTTTACAATTCAACCAAGTCAAAACGGTTTCAAATTTTTTGCTCTACTCGAAAGCTTTGAAAGAATTGAAAACTCAGAAAGCTATGAAAAAGAGTTTGATGAAAGACAGAAAAAAAACGCCAGCCACTAACAGCCGTTTGGCGAGATTGGGGTTTTAGGCTTAATGGAAAGTTGGTTTTGTATTTGAGAAATTTGTGTTTAACCGAAAAATCTCGCATCTTTAATCCCCAACCTCGCCAAGCGCCAGAACGTTATGCGTAATTGGCAGTAGACTACGGAGTTTCTTGCACAATGAATTTTCGGGATATTTTTTTTGTGATTTTAAAGAATAAAGCATTTAGGCTTCAAGTCTTTCGATTGGGAATCGTAGAAAGTTCACTTTCAATACGTTTGACAACGTACAAGACTTGGCTAAGTTATTAAAAATAAATGACAAAGTCAATACATAGGATAAATCATTTAGTTTCACTAACTTAAAATCACAAAAAAATAGAGCCCTAAAAGCCCATTATTAACTTCGCCTAGCAGGTTTGCTAAGCACAATAAATAATTTGGTTTCATTGATTTTGATTGCGGTTAGAAAAGATAAGATAGTCTATCCAACTCCGTTACTGAGTAAAAATATAGATTGTAAATAGATCAGTAACTACGCATAACACGGGCTAAGCAAAATGCCTTCCGCTTCTATGGATAAAATAGTACAAATTAAAAAATTTGGCTATTTTAGCAATTATTAGTGAAGCGGGCTAAAGAAGGCACTTCGCCTAGCCCGATCACGTTATAGGGCAGTTGTGCCGAAATTACGCAGATAAAAACAATTTGAAAATAAGCATTTGTTTCCGCAGGAAGTTTACAAAGCAGAAGCGTGAAAATTGGAATGGAAATGCGGAAACTTGAAAGTTGGAATGGAAATGTGAAAGCTTGAAAAGCAGAAGCGTGAAAGTTGGAACTTGTCTACAGAAACTTGAAAAGTAAATAATTGAAAATAATAAACCGAAAAGCAGAAACGCAAAAATTGGATTTTGCCAACAGAAGCGTGAAAGTTTTAGGTGAAAAACCGTAATTTCGACAAAAACAACCGCCCTATAACACTTGCTACAAGAGATTTGGGCATTTGGCTTAATTTAAAAATAGTCTTGTATTTGGGAAGTTTAGGCAAATCCGAAAATAAGGCTTAATTTAACCCCAAACCTCTTGTAGCAAGGGAACGTTGGTGGTAACCGTATGAAGAAGACAACGAACATATTAACATTAGTAATTTTGACGATAATTTTGGGTTGTGGACAGACCGCAAACCAAGACGGAAATTCTATTACTAAAAATGACAGTATTCCAAAAACAACCTCTAAAAACGAGCTAACGAAAGAAGAAAGACAAAAACAAATTGAAGAAGATAATAGAATTGATAGCTTACGTCTTAACATAGCATTAAAAGACGCTTTCAAAATTGCACAAACAGAATTCAAAACTGATAATTTCAAAAAAGAATACGAAATTCAACCTGATGACAGTTCCTACACAATCAAAATAGAAATTTTAATCGGCAGACTTTTCAAAGACAATCAAAAGTATTTTCTATTACGCAGACACATTCCTTGGGCAACTTACCTTGACTTATACAAAGTACAAGACGACAAAGCTGAACAACTTATTAACAGAGAACAAGACGGAATGACTTATATCCGAGACACAATATTTGATGCAAATGGAGACGGACATAAAGACTTTCTTGTTCATTGGTATCCTTCTTCAGGTTGTTGTAGACGTGACGTTTACAATGTTTATTTAAACCAACCCGACAAAGGAAATTTTACTAATGACTATGAATTTATCAATCCGACATTTTCAGCGAAAGAGAAAATAATTCGTGGCGTAGAATATGGACACCCCGGAGAAGTAGGACTTTATAAGTATAAATGGAATGGACTTCAAGTCGATACAATTGAATTCATTTATCCAGATGCAAACAATAAAGGACAATTTATCAAAACAAAAAAAGGAACATATAGACCGACAGAAAAGGAGGGCGTTGTTTTAAAAACAGTTCCAAAGGAGTATCAAAAAATTGAAAGCTATGAATGGTTTTCGGACTTTTAACTAACTGACGACAAGAACGGCTACCACCAACCGTCGTTTGGCAATATGGCGGGATTAGGCTTAATTTGAAGATGGTTTTGTACTTGGAAAATTAGTCATTAACCGAAAGATTAGGCTTCCTTAGTCCGCCACATCGCCAAGCGACCAAACGTTAGTGGCAAGCAAAAAAGAAAACGTGAAACTCAAAAAAATTACAGATAAAGGAAAAACAGGAAACTTTGACATTGGACAAGGGGAAATTTTAATTTGTAGCTGGAATAACGGCGTAAATCCCGACTTCTATGCGTTTGACATTTCAAAGATTATAAGAAAAGTAGATGAAGAATATTTTGCGAAAGCAGTTGTTGGAGAAAACTATAAAAAAATTGAAGAAATATTACCTGAAAAAGTTCATAATTATAGAATAACCAAAAGTAATAATGGAGAAATTTATTTCTGTACGTTCCAAGAAGGAATAATTTATGGTTTTGACAACTTTGGAAATTCAATTTTAAATTGGGATATAGAAGTTGGAGAAGGACATCCAATTTATGATATAAAATTCCAAGAACCTGATTTTTTATGGCTTGCTTTTCCGACAGGACAAACAGTAACTCAAGTAAGTCTAACTGACAAACAAGAAGTTTTTAAAATTGGCGAATACAGTTGGGAAGACAATTATGAACCTCTTAGTTATCCAGAAAGTGTTTTTGTAGACGAAAATAATTTATACATTCCAAATATGGGTAACAAAAAACTCTTTAAATTAGACTTAAAAACTAAAGAGATAAATTTAACAGCAACATTTGAAGAGAAAATTTGGCAATATGGAAAAACTGAAATTGGAACTTTTATAGTAACAGATACAGGAATTTATGAACTTGAAAACGAAGCCGAATAAATTGCCAGCCACTAACACTTGCTACAAGAGATTTGGGCATTTGGCTTAATTTGAAAATGGTCTTGTATTTGGGATGTTTTGGCAAATCCGAAAATAAGGCTTTAATTAAACCCCAAACCTCTTGTAGCAAGGGAACGTTATAGGCTATACTACCAAAAATCGTAAGAAGAAAAATATGAAAATTTACTATTTGCTTTTCTTAACTATTTCAACTTTGAGTTTTTCACAAAACAATTCAGAATCTGACGTTTTTAAAAAAATCATTGATGAACAAATTGGAAAGGGTACATTAGGAATATATGTTCAATGTGAAAAATATAAAACTTTTTTTGACCTAAAAGAGTTTAAAGAAGAAGTTGGTCTTGATGTTCCTGAAAAAATACTAAATGAAATTGAAGCAAACGTCGCAAAAAGCAATAATGGAATTTGGAATTCAGAATTAATAAAAGAATTGAATTACAGCTCTGATCTTATAAAAAGCATAAAATGTTTGACTAAAAAAGAAGCTGAAGAAATTTTTATAAAAACAAAGAAAAGACAAAAAATAATCTCTATAAGTGAGCCTATTTTTGACAATAATTACGAAAATTGCATTGTTTCAGTTATTTACTCGACATTTACACACAGCGCGAGTGGACATAGTTATTTTCTTAAAAAAGTTTACGGAAGTTGGACAGTAATCGCTGTATATGGAATTTGGATGACCTAAAAAAGTACAGCCTATAACCGCTAGTAAGCGATAGTCGGGAATTAGGCTTAATTTAAAGATAGTTTTGTACTTGGAAAAATAGTGATTAACCGAAATATTACGCATATTTAACCCCGACCATCGCCTACTAGCCAAACGTTACCAGCAATTTTACTAAAAATAAGAAATAATACGATGAGAAAACAAAAATTAATTTTTAAATTATTAACTTCAATTATTCTATTTTCATCTTGCTCAAAAAGTGATGATAATCCAATAAATAACATTCCAACAAATAGTGGAAAACTAATTGTAAACGGTATAGAAAAAAATCTAACAAAAGGATTTATAAAACCAAATTATACTGGTACTGACGTGACTTATGACAAGAGAAGCTTTTATCTTATTTTGACAAATGACGAGGTAACAATTCAAAATAATAATTTCATTTATTCAGACAAAATAACCCAGCTAATAGATTTTAATATGTATTGTTCAAGTCTAAATCCTGGAAGCGTTCAATACACAACATACAATGTCAAAAATTCCCATACTAATGTGAATTTTAATGATCCATTTATTGACCATACCGGCATAAATACAAATGTTGTGATTAAAAATGGAGCATTAGTTTCGAGGACTTCTCTAAGTTCTGATGATATGACAAGTGGACAAACAAGCATTTCATATAATAATGGAATTTATACAATCAATTTTTCTTTTTCAAATGCACAAAATACTATTACAGGAACATATACAGGAACTCTAACAACCCTAAATTATCAATATTAACAAAGCAAAACAAAAAAACTACTGGTAACACTTGCTACAAGAGATTTGGGTATTTGGCTTAATTTAAAAATGGTCTTGTATTTGGGAAGTTTAGGCAAATCCGAAAATAAGGCTTAATTTAATCCCAAACCTCTTGTAGCAAGGGGACGTTATGCGTAATTGGCAGTAGACTACGGAGTTTCTTGCACAATGAATTTTCGGGATATTTTTTTTGTGATTTTAAAGAATAAAGCATTTAGGCTTCAAGTCTTTCGATTGGGAATCGTAGAAAGTTCACTTTCAATACGTTTGACAACGTACAAGACTTGGCTAAGTTATTAAAAATAAATGACAAAGTCAATACATAGGATAAATCATTTAGTTTCACTAACTTAAAATCACAAAAAAATAGAGCCCTAAAAGCCCATTATTAACTTCGCCTAGCAGGTTTGCTAAGCACAATAAATAATTTGGTTTCATTGATTTTGATTGCGGTTAGAAAAGATAAGATAGTCTATCCAACTCCGTTACTGAGTAAAAATATAGATTGTAAATAGATCAGTAACTACGCATAACACGGGCTAAGCAAAATGCCTTCCGCTTCTATGGATAAAATAGTACAAATTAAAAAATTTGGCTATTTTAGCAATTATTAGTGAAGCGGGCTAAAGAAGGCACTTCGCCTAGCCCGATCACGTTACCTGCTATTTTAACAGAAAATCCGCAGAAAAAGTAACGTTATTAAAAACTGAAAATAACGTGGAAAAATCAAAAATAGATTGGTTTGATATTGTAAATCTAATATTGTCTGTTTCTGTTTTAATTGCCTCTATTTTTTTATAAAGTCAAAAATAGAATTAAGCAGACCTAAAACTGCAATTATAAGAGTAATTACTTTAATAATATTGTCAGCTTTATAAATCCAAACAAAGTCCTTACTTGCAAAAGCCTTTTTACCTTTATTGGTAATACAATAGAAAGTAATTCCGACTTTGCCGTGTAAATTATAAGGTTCAATAAGTTCAGCTTCTAAAAGAGAGGCTAAAATTAAATTAATATCATCCAAAGAATACGAAGTTCTTCTGTGTAATTCTTCAGCACTTAGTGATTTACCAGCTTCTGTTACATTTGAAGTTGTATGACTTTTATCATTATAGTTTTTAAGAAGAACTTTTAAAACTCTGTGCTGTTTATAACTAAAAAACATAAAATGGAAAATAAAATTAACGAAAAATCAAACGACGAAATAGTAAGTGAAATTGTCGAAAAACTAAAAGGTAAAAATTACGCAACTATTATTGGAATACTAGAACGTGTAAAAGCGAATGTAGAAATTTACTTGACTTTAAACTAATCCTCTCCTTTGAGCATTTTAGTAAGAGTTTTGATTTCAATCATTGTATGAACTCTAATTCCTGTACTTAACATAATAAAAGTTCCACCATCTTGTTTGTTAGAAGATAACCAAACAACGTGTTTAGAAAATATAACGTATTCAAAATTATCGGAAAGAGTAATTGTAATTGTTTTCATAATTAAATATTTAGAAACCAAACATACAAAAAAAGATTACTAAATTGCAACGTAAAAATAAAAACAGCAGGTAACAGCTACTAAGCAATATAGCGGTTTTAGGCTTAATTTAAAAATAATTTTGTATCTGTTGAATTTGGCGCAAAACAGATAAAATAGTGAATATTAACCCGCTACATCGCCTAGTAGCAAAACGTTATATGAGAGCTAAAATCCGAAAATCCGCAGAAAAATTATAAATCAGACGTTTTAAATTGAAATTTAACTGTAAAACTAAATGCGGAAACTTGAAAAAACAGAAACTTAAAATTAGCGGAAAACAAACCACAAATACTGAAAATTAATAATTTATGAGATTTAACGAACAAGATTCTGAAGTTAGATTAGGTTTATTCGTATTGCTTATGCTTATAATTGGCATTTGTTTTATGATTAAAATAATTAACAAATATTATTCTTTTTACAGATATTTAGAATATATAAAGTCCGAATCTTTTTCAAAAATTATATTCATTTTGCATTTGACAATTACTGTAGTATCTGCTTTGCTGTTATCAAATTATTTAGGAAAATATAATTTTTATAATGATATTATTAAACAAAGTCAAATTTGGGATTATATAACTCTTCTATTTTTATTTATTTTTTTCCTATTAGCTTACGGAATATGTTTAAATTTTATTTTTTGTGAAAAAGAAATGCAAAAAAATGAACATAAAATTGGTAACAACTAAAAAAGTTGGAATCTAAAAATAGAAGTGTGTAAAGTTCACGGTGAAAATTAAAGTCCGTTTAAAATAGCCCTCATATAACACTTGCTACAAGAGATTTGAGCATTTGGCTTAATTTGAAAATGGTCTTGTATTTGGGAAGTTTAGGCAAATCCGAAAGATTATGCATTTTTAACCCCAAACCTCTTGTAGCAAGGGAACGTTAGCGGTCAGCTCCATTGGAATCAGGAAAATCCGAAGAATAAATCAAAAAAAAAATTATTCAGTAATCAAAGCTCTTTTAAAATGTATAATGAAAGTTTTAAAAATTTAGTGAATTTAGCCTTCGATAAAAGTACTCAATTCTATAAAGATGAAAATAATTTAAACAAACCTAACCCCTATTTTGTCGGTTTTGGCAATCCAAACTCCAAAATTTTGATATTAGGAAAAGAAAAAGGTTTTGATGAAAGCAATCTGAAACAATTACAATATGAAAGTATTGAAAACCCAAATGAATGGAAAAACTATATTGAAAATGGAATTATATCTAATAGAACCAAATTTTACGATTCAGAACATTATATAAATGTATTCCGTCCATATTTAGCAAAAATGAAAGGTGGACACACTTGGACTAAATATTACACATTATTGAAAAACATTTATCCTCAAATTGAGAAAAATGAAAATGAGTTTTTAGACTATGCTTTTTTAAGTGAAATTAATTTTGAACCATCGAAATTAAGTAAAATCAAAGCTTTCAACAATTCTAATAGAATCGAATTACTGAAAAATGATTATTACAAATCGTTTAATGTAATAATATGTGCTTGTGCCGACTATTTAACAGATAATCAAATAGAAGATTTTTTTGACGTGAAATTTGAATCTGATTTATCAAATCCAAGTGAAAAATTAAAAATATTCAAAAATGAAAATCGAGTATTAATCAACACAAGACAATTAAGTATGAATATCAAAAATGATTATTTAATTAGAATATCAGAAGTTGCGAAAAAGTACTTGTAAAGCATTATGAATAAAGAGCCGAACCGCTAACACTTGCTACAAGAGATTTGGGCATTTGGCTTAATTTGAAAATGGTCTTGTATTTGGGATGTTTAGGCAAATCCGAAAATAAGGCTTAATTTAATCTCAAACCTCTTGTAGCAAGGGAACGTTAGGCGACATTAACTCACGAAATCAAAGAATCTAACTTAAAAATTGAAAAAGAAAACATACAAATGAAAAAACTGTTTTTGATAATTATTGTTTTCCACAACTTGCTTTTTAGCCAAAATTCTGATGGAAATGTTTCTGCAGAAACTATTAGCGATAAAATTCAAACACATTGTTTTGAAAATTTGAAACCTTTTAAAGAATTAGATAGTTTACCAAATTGGAAAAATCACACTTGTACTATACTTGACAATTTAGTTTTACTTCAAATTAATACTAAAAATAAGTCTTTTGATGAGGAATTACATAAATCAGTTATTAGTAGATTACGTGAAATTTCGAACCTTTTTTATTTAGATAAAACGCCAATAATTTTAACATCAGGAATGGATAGTTTTTTAGAAACTGAGGAAAAAAACAAAAATCTTGAAGATGACAATAAAATCATTTATGTAAGTATTGGAGAATGTATAATGCCTAGAACTTGGTATGAAGCAAAAGAAATTTTTAATTCAGAAACGAGAAAATTGATAAACAACAAATAACGCCGCCTAACACTTGCTACAAGAGATTTGGGCATTTGGCTTAATTTAAAAATGGTCTTGTATTTGGGATGTTTAGGCAAATCCGAAAATAAGGCTTAATTTAATCCCAAACCTCTTGTAGCAAGGGAACGTTAGCGGTAATCCTACAAAAAACGAAATTACGATGAAATCAAAAATTTTCGGAGATTTAAAAGAAACTGAATATGATTCCGATTGGTTGGAAGCTTCTCCTTTAGAAATTCCATATTTTAGTAATGAAAAAATAAAAATTACATTAGTAGAAAAAGATTCTGAATATATTCAAAATGCAGAAATAGCCTTTGAAAATTTTTTGAAATTAACGGAAACTGATAAAAATAAAGATTCAGAAAAAGTATATGAATATTATGCAGAAATTCTAAAAGCGGGTTATACGAAAAACCTAAACTTGAAAACTAAAAGTGAAATATGGAATTTCGTTACAGTTGGAGAAATAGTTTTGCATTGGAGTGAAAATGGAACAATATATTTATGTGTTTCTTGTGAATGCGAATGGGAAATTGAACACGGATTACAATTATCATTTAAAAATGGAGAAAAGCTTATAAAAGCAAATTCACATTCAGATGATTTTGAAGAGTAAATAATCAGAATAAATAGAAAGGACTACCGCTAACAGCCGTTTGTAGCAATTGGGGTTTTAGGCTGAATTTAAAGATGGTTTTGTACTTGGAAAATTGTGCATAATGGAAAAATCTCGCATCTTTAATCCCCAACTGCTACAAGCGCCAGAACGTTACCAGCAATTTTACTAAAAATAAGAAATAATACGATGAGAAAACAAAAATTAATTTTTAAATTATTAACTTCAATTATTCTATTTTCATCTTGCTCAAAAAGTGATGATAATCCAATAAATAACATTCCAACAAATAGTGGAAAACTAATTGTAAACGGTATAGAAAAAAATCTAACAAAAGGATTTATAAAACCAAATTATACTGGTACTGACGTGACTTATGACAAGAGAAGCTTTTATCTTATTTTGACAAATGACGAGGTAACAATTCAAAATAATAATTTCATTTATTCAGACAAAATAACCCAGCTAATAGATTTTAATATGTATTGTTCAAGTCTAAATCCTGGAAGCGTTCAATACACAACATACAATGTCAAAAATTCCCATACTAATGTGAATTTTAATGATCCATTTATTGACCATACCGGCATAAATACAAATGTTGTGATTAAAAATGGAGCATTAGTTTCGAGGACTTCTCTAAGTTCTGATGATATGACAAGTGGACAAACAAGCATTTCATATAATAATGGAATTTATACAATCAATTTTTCTTTTTCAAATGCACAAAATACTATTACAGGAACATATACAGGAACTCTAACAACCCTAAATTATCAATATTAACAAAGCAAAACAAAAAAACTACTGGTAACACTTGCTACAAGAGATTTGGGTATTTGGCTTAATTTAAAAATGGTCTTGTATTTGGGAAGTTTAGGCAAATCCGAAAATAAGGCTTAATTTAATCCCAAACCTCTTGTAGCAAGGGGACGTTAGCAGTAATCCCTCATAGTCCGCCTGCCTTACCTCCCGAAGCTAACGGCCATTGCATAAAAAATCAAAAAAACATAAATTAGCTACGCTCATTGCAAGGCCGATTTGTAAACTGTTGCGTAATAGCACGAGTGTAATCCTGGTTGGGAAGTGTGTGATACCTCCAGTGGTGGTACATTTTTTTTGTAACCCCGATTAGAATATTTTATTTATCCGAAAGAACTTCCTCTTTGAGTATTTTTTTAATTTAAATGTTCAGAATCAGAATGAAAGAACAAAATCAAATTTTGATGGAGATTGTCAATCCTCAAGCAGCAGGAATAGACATCGGAAGCAGGAGTCATTTTGTAGCTATTGGTCAAAAAGAAGAACACGTAAGAGAGTTTGGTGTTTATAATGAAGACCTCAAAGCAATATCAGATTGGCTCAAAGGAAATGGCATCCAAACTGTAGCAATGGAAAGTACAGGCACTTATTGGCAAGCATTATATGCTGTTTTGATAAACGATGGTTTTCAAGTGATATTGTGCAATGGAAAATTTACCAAAAACATCAAAGGAAAGAAAACCGATGTACAAGACTGCCAATGGATACAAAAATTACATTCCATAGGCCTATTATCTGGAAGTTTTTTGCCAGATTTACAAACTGAACAACTCCGAACTTATTGCCGACACAGAGCCGGTTTAATTGATGTTGCTGCTGACACAAGCAAGAAAATGCAAAAATACCTTCGTTTACTCAACCTTCGTCTGGATATAATTGTTAAAGATATTTGTGGTTTGACAGGACTTAAGATGATAGAAGCCATTTGTAATGGCGAAACTGATTCTCAGAAATTAGCCTCCCTGAGAAACGGAAACTGTAAAAAAAGTGAAGCAGAAATGCAAAAAGCACTCCAAAGCAACGGCCGTAAAGATTATCTATTTGCCCTAAAGCAGGAATACCAGATGTATCAAAATCTGCAAAATCAGATCAAAGACTGCGATATAGAAATAAAAAAATTACTTCAAGACCAGATTGACAGCAGCAACAATAAAAAGCAACATTACGCGGATCCGAAAGTTCATAAAAGAGTTAATAAAAATACACCTAAAAATATTGATTTAAACCTCATTGGCTATCAATACTTCGAAGGAGTAGATTTATTAAAGATAGAAGGATTCAGCCATCAAACCTTACTTACATTAATGAGCGAAGTGGGGTTAGAAGGGATTAAAAAATTCGGTACAGCCAAACAATTTGCAAGCTGGCTCAGACTTACTCCGAACAATAAAATAAGTGGCGGAAAAGTACTCAGTTCTCGCGTGCCAAAAGGGAGTAACCGCTTGAAAATAGCCCTGAGGAATGCTGCCAATGCCATCGGAAATTTAAAAGAATCAACACCTCTGAGAGACTTTTTTCATCGAATTAATTTTCGAAAAGGAAGAGTATCTGCCATAAGCGCAACAGCAAGAAAATTAGGTATAATCATTTGGAATATGATTGTAAAAAACACCTCCTACTATAATCCGGAAAATTACTTATATTTAGACGAAAAAAGAAAACTAGCGGTACAAAGAAGAATACAAAAACAAATGGAAAAACATCAATTCAAAGTCGATGATTTTAACTTTGTAACAATTTAGTTTTTAGATATTTACAAAAACGTTAGTTAGAACCATCCAAAAATCACAAAACATTAAAAGAATGAGTGAAATTGATAAAATTCTTAAAAAGTATTTTTGGCCAAAAAATGAAATAGTTAAAAACTTAGATTTTAAAGAAATTGAAAATCAAATAGGATTTGAATTGCCGAACGATTATAAAGAATTCCTTTTAAATTATTCCTTTTACGAAACTCAAATTGGCGAAGAATCATTCAAACTTTGGGACTTCAGTAAATTACTGGAATATAATATGGGTTATGAAATAATTGCCAACCTTAAAATGACTATAGGAATCGGAGATAATGGTGGTGGAGAATTTATCGGACTTGAAAAACTTGTTGACGGTAAAATCAGAATAATGCTAACTCCTTATATTGACCTAGACAAAGAGCATCATATTGAAATTGGAAATTCATTCACTGACTTTCTGATGAGAATGGATAACGGGGAAAAATGGTTTAAAGAAGAACAAACTGAATAAAATGGCTACTGCTAACACTTGCTACAATAGATTTGGGCATTTGGCTTAATTTGAAAATGGTCTTGTATTTGGGATGTTTAGGCAAATCCGAAAATAAGGCTTAATTTAACCCCAAACCTCTTGTAGCAAGGGGACGTTATAGGGCAGTTGTGCCGAAATTACGCAGATAAAAACAATTTGAAAATAAGCATTTGTTTCCGCAGGAAGTTTACAAAGCAGAAGCGTGAAAATTGGAATGGAAATGCGGAAACTTGAAAGTTGGAATGGAAATGTGAAAGCTTGAAAAGCAGAAGCGTGAAAGTTGGAACTTGTCTACAGAAACTTGAAAAGTAAATAATTGAAAATAATAAACCGAAAAGCAGAAACGCAAAAATTGGATTTTGCCAACAGAAGCGTGAAAGTTTTAGGTGAAAAACCGTAATTTCGACAAAAACAACCGCCCTATAACACTTGCTACAAGAGATTTGGGCATTTGGCTTAATTTAAAAATAGTCTTGTATTTGGGAAGTTTAGGCAAATCCGAAAATAAGGCTTAATTTAACCCCAAACCTCTTGTAGCAAGGGAACGTTGGCAGAAACCCATAAGAAAAATTCTGAATGGAAAATAGAATTCTAAATATTTATAATGAGTTGATAAAATTCTCTAATTCACTTTTGAATTTAGAAACTTCGATAACAGACAATCGAATTGAAGATTTCGAAAATAATCTCGGATATAAACTACCGAAAGATTTTAAATACTTACTTAAAAAACATAATGGATTTTCTTTAAGCGCAACTGAAATTTATGGAATTGGAAAAGAGTTTGGAGAAAATTCCCTTGACAAAATATATGATTTTGAACATAACGAAGTAGGAAATCCGATGCCAAAATATTTTCTTCCATTTTCACCTGACGGTTATGGAAATCATTATTGCTTAGATTTATTGAGAATTGAAAATGAAATATGTCCTATTGTATTTTGGCAACACGATTGCAATTACGAAAATATCACTGAAGTTGAAACTTGTAATATAGATTTTGCTGAATGGATTAACGAAGTAATGATTGAATGGACTCTTGAAGAATATAATTATGATGGAACAGAAAAATAAAAATGGGCTATCTGCCAACACTTGCTACAAGAGATTTAGGCAATTGGCTTAATTTAAAAATGGTCTTGTATTTGGGAAGTTCAGGCAAATCCGAAAATAAGGCTTAATTTAATCCCAAACCTCTTGTAGCAAGGGAACGTTGGCGGTCAGCTTGAAAAACCGAAATCAATTATGAGAACTATTATTTATACATCTATTTTATTTATAATATCAAATTTTTGTTTTTCTCAAAACGTGAATTTCATTATTGAAGTGAATGATAGACTTTTAAATTATGGCGAAATCGCTAATTTATACTTAACTACAGGAAAAGAAAAAGATGATAAAAAATATTATATAAATTATTATCCTGGCGACTTAGTTTTAAATGAAGAAGTGTTATCTGAAATTAATTCAGGCACCTTTAAAAAAATTTATCTTCATTTTGATTATTACACATACAAAAAAGACAACCAAGAGATTGCTAACTTTGACATCGAAATTAATTCTGGTTTGTTGAATGAACCATATTTAATTGCAAATATCTTTGATTTCAGAGACAAAAAATATAAACACTGGTATCAATGGTTAACAGAAGAAAATTATCTTACGGAACTAACATATCCCAATAGTGGAAAGTATATTAGACGGAAATAAAGCCGAACCGCCAACACTTGCTACAAGAGATTTGGGCATTTTGCTTAATTTAAAAATGGTCTTGTATTTGGGAAGTTTAGGCAAATCCGAAAGATTACGTATTTTTAATCCCAAACCTCTTGTAGCAAGGGAACGTTATGGTGTATAGCTCCGACGATCAACAGACAATTTTTATCAGGAGTTTTAATCCGAAAAATACAAACCGAAACAGAAACCGAGCCGACGAAAATCTGAACCGAAATTCGACGCTTAATTGTTGCGGACAAACAAACGTTAAACCGCTTTGTGGAAAACCGAAAGCGGATTTTTTTTGTCGCTTTTTTTTGAGAATTAACCGAAATTGAAACTTAAAAGCGTGAAACTATTTGGAACGGAAAATCGGAAGGCAGAAAAGCTACCGAAATAGGAATCGATAATTGAAATGTCAAATCGTTCGTGCTCAGCAATCGTCAAGCTACACACCATAACACACGCTACAAGCGATTTGGGCAATTGGCTTAATTGAAATATGGTTTTGTATTTGCAAGAATTTGGCTAAACCGAAAAATAACGCTAATTTAGTCCCAAACCGCTTGTAGCGCGAGAACGTTGTAGGCAATGTTAAAAAAAATCGTAGTAAAAAATAACTTATAAATATATAAATGGCTAATAATTTTATAGACCAAAAAGACAGATGGCTTCAAATTGCAAACGGTGATTTTGAATATTCTATATTATTTATTAAGTGTTGGTTACCTTTTAATGCTTGGTATTGTAACAACTATCCTCAATTTAAAAATCAAGATAGCGCAATCTTAAGAGAAGTGAAAACTGATGATAATCTTTTTAGAACAAGATTAATTTCTTTACTCGAAAACGACGACGAGGATTCTATCTTTTTTAGAAATCAGCTAATAATACTCCATAAGCAATTAGAAAGATGTAAAGTTCCCAATATAGCTAATTCTATAAGTTTCAAATCAATAAATTTCAGAACTAATCCTAACCCAATTTTTACAAAAGATTATAACAAGTTTAATTTTAAAATTGAATTATTAGTTCCTATTCAACCACATAACATAAAAATTCGTGTAGATGTTTTAAAAAATAGAAGAGCAACAATTTATACCTATCAACATACAAAATATGATTTTGAGCATTTTATAAATGACGCATCTTTTTTAGCGTTGAGTGAAAAAAATAAAGAAATCTTAAAAGATGGGTTCAAACAAATAAATCCTAAAATAAAAGAATCCTTAATTGTAGAAAAAAAGAAGGATTCAATGCAAAATATTGTAAGTGTATTTTTTAAAAATGACACAGATTTATTATCACAAGCTATAATAGAAATAATATATAATTTACGATGTATTTTATTTCACGGAGAAATTCAACCCAATAAAGACAACTTAAAAATATATGAGCCAGCATATTATATGCTAAAACTATTAATCAAATCTTTAGATTAAAATATTATGAGCTTAAGCAACAACATACAAGCAAACGCTAGAAAATTATTTGAATTACTTCAAAACAAATATATTGTCGATTATTTCCAAAGAGAATACAAATGGGAATACAAACATATTGAACAATTATTAGTGGATTTAGAAGCGTCTTTTTTATCTAATTATGAAATAGGCAATACAATTCAAGATATAAATAGCAAATATAATTCCTATTATCTTGGTCCTGTAGTAATCTGTGAAAAAGGTAGCATTCGCTCGATTGTTGATGGTCAACAAAGACTAACTTCTATTACATTGTTACTTATTTATCTTCATAATCTTCAAAAAGATAGTAATGATCCAGAAGACATTATTCCATTAATATATTCGAAAAAAGGAGGTAGAAAAACTTATAATATTGAAGTTCCAGACAGAACTAGAATTTTAGAAGCTCTTTTTAATAGTGAAGACTATGATATAAGTAGTGAAACTGACGAATCCATTAAAAATATGTTTGAAAGATATACTGATATTTCTAATATATTTTCGGAAGAGTTAAAAAATGACAAACTACCTTTATTTATTGAGTGGCTAAAAGAAAAAGTTGTTTTTGTAGAAATTCTAGCATATAGTGATGAAAATGCTTATACTATTTTTGAAACAATGAACGATAGAGGATTAAATCTAACTCCAACTGAAATGTTAAAAGGTTACTTGTTAACACATCTAAAAGACCCAATTAAAATAGATGAACTAAATGTAATTTGGAAAGAAAAAATTTCAAACTTGCATAAATACTCAACTCAAGAAGATTTAGAATTTATTAGAGCTTGGTTAAGAAGTCAATATGCAGACACAATTCGAAGTGGTGCTCGTGGTGCTGAAAATGAAGATTTTGAAAAAATAGGAACAAGATTTCATACTTGGGTAAAAGATAACCACAAAAAGATTGGACTTTCTAGTTCTGATGAATTCTATTACTTCATAAAAGGGGATTTTGAATTTTATTCAACATTATATGAGAAAATAAAAATATATGAAAGTTCATATACAAATGGAATTGAAAGACTTTATCTAACTTCATATTGGGGTATTGCATCTTCATTAAGCTATCCTTTATTGATGTCATCAATAAATAAACTTGATAATGAAGAAACAATTTTGCAAAAACTTAAAGCGGTTTCAACATTTATCGATATTCTTATAGTAACAAGAGCAATCAATTATAAAGGTAGTTCTCAATCATTTTTAAGATACATAATTTATACTTTAGTTAAAGACATACGTAATACAAGTGTAAGTGAATTAAAAACGATTTTGAAAGAGAGATTAGCATCAAGTAAAGAAAGTATTAATGAAGTAGATAAATTTTTCTACAACAATGGTAATAGAAAGTTTATTCATTACCTTTTAGCACGTTGTACCCTTTTTGTTGAAAATAATATCTATTCTAACAACGACATTGAAATGTATGATTTAATGGCAACAAGAAAATATAATAGATTTGTTTTAACACCAATTATTTGGGAATTCAACAAGTATAATAATCATTTTGAAAATGAAGAAACTTATTATGCAACTGAAAAAAAATTAGGAAATTTTTTACTCATTCCAAATCCAACCTCAATTGAATTTATGCCTGATAACAAATTAACTAAAGTCAGTAAACTCAAAAAAGAATTAAAGTTATCAAATTGTTTAACTAATAATTATTACAATAATCTAGATAATCAAGATTATTTAATTCAAAAAGGTTTTTCTTCATTAACAAACTTTAAAGAAGGAATTGACAACAGAACTATAGCAATAAATAACTTAATTAAAGAAATTTGGAGTATAGAGAATATATAGAAACACTGCCTACAACACTTGCTACAAGAGATTTGGGCATTTGGCTTAATTTAAAAATGATCTTGTATTTGGGAAGTTTAGGCAAATCCGAAAATAAGGCTTAATTTATCCCAAACCTCTTGTAGCAAGGGGACGTTAGGAGGCATTGCTCCGTGAACGAGACGCAGACGGTTTTAATTAGGATTTTAGGAACGAAAATATTGAACTGACGCAGAAACCGAGCTGGCGAAAAATTGAAGCGCAACTTGATGTTTAATAGTTGCGGACAAGCAAATGTTAATCACTTTATGGACATGCAAAGCGGAAAATTTTTGTCGATTTTTTTTGAGGTTTAATTGAAGATTTTTGAAGTGGAAATACAGAAATAAATTGAAACGGAATATTGGAAGGCGGAAAAACTTTGCGCAATTGGAATAGATAATTGGAATAGAGTTTCTGCCGTGCTTATCGTTCGTGTCACAACACCTCCTAACAGCCGTTACACGAGATTTGGGCATTAGGCTGAATTTAAAGATGGTTTTGTACTTTGGAAATTTGTGCATATCCGAAAAAACTCGCATCTTTAATCCCAAACCTCGTGTAGCGCCAAGACGTTAGCCGTCAGTTTAGTAGAACGCAGATATAACAACAAATAATGAAGAATTATAAATCAGTTTTCTTAGCATTTTTTACATTAATTTCTTGTAACCAAATAGTAAATCACAAAGAAGACAATCTGGATAGCGTAACAACAATTTCGGAAAAAAAAGTTGAAATTAAAAAAAATGATAATGCTGAAATTTCTAAAAATAGAATCGATACAATTGTAGTAAAAAATCAAACTGCAATTATTATCGAACCAACGGACAAGCAAATTGAAAAACGTAAAAAAGAAGTTGGTGAGGAAGATTTTTATATTGGAGCTGACGATTATATGTGGTACTTGAATGAGTCAACTGAAACTTTTCGTAAAAACAAACTGAATGTTTTAAACATTAAAAATGGTAAAACAATCAAGTTTGAAATGGAGAACGGAAATAATGCAATTTTAGAATTAAACGGACAAGACGAATTATGGCAAATATATTTGTTTGACCCAAAATTGAAGCCGAAAAAAATCGATATGACAGATTCGGAAAATGAATACAAAACTTATTTCAAACCTGAACTCGATTAATAATTTTGGTTGAAAATTTTGTAGAAAAAGGTAAAATTTAGTATATTTAAATTTCTGACAATTAAATATTTAACTAAACTCTACCTTATGATTTGTTTTGATAAAATTACAGATATTTTTTCTATTGTTGATGAATTTTGCAAAGATTTTGATAAAACCACACAGTCTTTTCTGCTAGGAAAACCTTCCAAACGTCCTTCGATTATGTCAAAATCAGAAGTAATTACAATTTATTTACTTTTTCATTTGAGTGGTTTTCGCTGTTTCAAGCATTATTACATTTTTTATGTCCAAAAGCATATGCAAAATGAATTTCCTAATACAGTTTCTTATAATCGCTTTTTAGAACTAATGCAAAGTGTTCTTTTGCCAATGACAATTTTTGCCAAAACCTGTTGCTTAGGCAATTGCACAGGCATTTCGTTTGTAGACTCAACACCAATTAGAGTTTGTAAAAACAAACGAATCAGTAGAAACAAAGTTTTTAAAGGTATTGCCACTACAGGGAAATCTACAATGGGCTGGTTTCATGGGTTTAAACTCCACATCATCATTAATGACAAAGGAGAATTGTTAAGTTTTGCTGTAACTCAAGCCAACGTAGATGATAGAGAGCCACTGAAAAATGAGGGCTTTTTGAATGCTATTTTCGGAAAACTATTTGGTGATAAAGGATATATAAGCGAGAAACTCTCTCAATTATTATTTGTTGATGGAATCCAATTAATTACAAGTATTCGAAATAATATGAAAAATAGTTTGATGGAAATGAGTGATAAAATTTTACTCCGTAAACGTTCAATAATAGAAACGGTTAACGATGAACTTAAAAATATTTGCCAAGTTGAACATTCTAGACATCGTTCATTTACCAACTTTTTGTCAAATCTTATCGCTGGAATAATTGCTTATAATTTTCTGCCTAAAAAACCTTCTTTGAAATACGAAACGATTAAAACTAACCAATTGGCTGTATTTTATTAATCGAGTTCAGGTTTCAAGTGAAAAAACCGAACGGCTAACAGGCGTTTGGCGAGATTGCGAATTATGTGGTAAATTCAAGTTTACGTTTCGCAAGAAATTTTTAATTTAACCGAAAATAAACGGTTCCGAAGCTCGCAACCTCGCATTCTATGGCAAAATCCAAGTAAAAAATGCTAAATTACGCTGCAAATTTTTTAATGTTGACATAAGGTGTTCCGCGGTTAATGGTTGCAAAAATTCGTCCTAATAGTTTGCATCTTATATTATTTAAAACCAACATTTTTGATTTTCCTTCGGCTACTTTTCGTTCGTAATATTGTTTAAGTTCTGTGTCGTGTTTTTTGCTGTTTAAAGCGCACATATTCAGTAACGATTTTAGTTTTTTATCTGCCAGATGATTGACCTTTGTCCTTCCTTTAATAGAACTGCCCGAACTGTATTCAAATGGAGCCACTCCTGCATAACAAGCCACTTGTCGCCAGTTTTCGAAGGACTGAAACGATTTGGTAACTAAGATAATATACAAGGCAGTTTGTGGTCCAACTCCTGGGATACTTTGGATGAGTTCATTCTGCAATTTGAGCTGCTCATTGGATTGAATGATTTCTTTCATTTTCTGTTCAACTTTTTCGATTGCTTTTTGAAGCTGTTTAACAACTACTTTGTTAATTTTTAAAACATCATCCATAGCTTCTTTGGGGATGTAGCCGATTCCTTCACTGGTACTTCCTATGATACGCAGGGTTTTAAGTAGTTTTTCACGCTCTGTAAAAAGTAATTTAAGTTCCATTAATGATAACTCTGGAAGCTGTGTTAATCGTAGCTTGTGCAAATGTGTTAAGGCATAAAACGCAATATCCTTAGAGTCATTTTTATCAGTTTTCCCTCTGGAGATTCCTTTACTGCGTTTGATTTCAATGGCTGGAATCATCCAATAATCGATCTTGTACTGAGTCAAATAACATCCCAAAGGAAGTGAATAAACACCAGTGTCTTCAAAACTAACCAATACGTTTTCCAAAGCAATTTTCCGGCTGTTTAATTGCTTTACAATCTCTTTAATCCCTTTGACGTCATTGCTTACTAAAAAGTGAAATGTTTTCTTTCCTAATGGTTTTTCAAGAAAAGTAACATCTAATTTTAACTTAGAAACATCAATCCCTACAAAAAATAAATAGTTTTTCATACATTTGATTTTAAGTGAAATAAAAAGTTGAATTTGCTTTAAAGCCTTTATTAGACCCGTCGTCTATCATTCTATTTGAAGCCATTCAACAAAACTCAAGGAGGAGCAGAAGACTAATGCGAGGTATGGATCATGAGTCTGGCCAAGCGCGTAGTTCACTTCTGCTTTCCTTTGAGAAATTTACAAAATTTATGCTTTTACAAAGTAAAGGCCAAGCGCCGGAACGTTAGTGGCTATTTTGCAAACAAAAAAAATACTAATGAAAAAAATAATCTTCTTGACATTCATACTAACACTTGTTTCTTGTTCAAAAGAAAGTAAAATCTATTACGAATATGACGGATTAGTAGTTACTCGATTTACAGATTATCCAAAGGACTATTTTTTATTAGGGAAACACCAAAATATTTCAGACACTTTAAATTCAACATTTATTAAATCTTCATTTAGTGGATTTAATTCTTCAATGGATGCGTATATGGTTTTCCGACCTGATAGAAAAATAGATATAATTCGACTTGATGCTTCTTTTGAAAAATTTGGTGCAAATGATTCAATTAACCTAAAAGAGTTCAATAACAACACTAAGTTGGCAAAATGGGAAGATGATGCGAAATTGAATTTTAAGAATATAATTCGTTTATCAGATGTACTAGAACTAGAAAAAAAACGAAATTTAAAATATAAAACAGAAGTAATAACGAGCTACGAAAACTAAAAAAAACAGCCACTAACAGCCGTTACACGAGATTTGGGCATTTGGCTGAATTTGAAAATGGTCTTGTATTTGGAAGATTTGGCAAATCCGAAAAATAGGCTTAATTTAATCCCAAACCTCGTGTAGCGGCGGGACGTTACTGGAGACTTGTGCCGAAATTACGCAGAAGAAAACAATTAGAAAATAGGCGTTTTGATTCCGCAAGAAAATTTAAAAAGCAGAAGCGTGAAAATTGGAATTTGAAAAAGCAGAAAACCGAAAAACGTTGCGCCGAAAATTGCAAACCGAAAAGCAGAAACGTCAAAATTGGAATGTGAAAAGCAGAAGCGTGAAAGTTGGATTTGCTGACAGAAACTTAAAAAGCGGAAATGTGAAAATTGGAATCGAAAATAAAAATAGAAGAGCAAAATAATAAGCCGAAAATTACGAACCGAAAAGCAGAAACGTGAAGGTTGGAATCTGCCAACAGAAACGTGAAAAGTCAGCGGTTAAATTCATAATTTCGGTCAAAAACAAGCCTCCAGTAACACTTGCTACAAGAGATTTGGGCATTTGGCATAATTTAAAAATGGTCTTGTACTTGGAAGTTTAGGCAAATCCGAAAATAAGGCTTAATTTAACCCCAAACCTCTTGTAGCAAGGGAACGTTATGTGCTAGTTTGACAGAACGCAACGAAAAAGAATTATGAAAAAAATTTTGCTACTATTGTTAATCATTTTATTTCAAAGTTGTTGGATTTGTCCCGAAAGACATAATTTAGAATTTGATAATAATACTAAAATCATCAAAGTATTATCTGAAGGATATTACTTTGAATCTATTAAAATAACTGAATATATTCCAAAAGAGGGATATGTTGAATTTATAGATTCAAATTATGTTGAAATTAAACAAAAAGGTAAATTGTTGAATAATCTCATAGATTTTCGAAACTTAAATAATAACTATAATATTAAAGGAATAGATATTGAAAAAATACTATCGAAAAGGGAAATAGCATTTGAAATTATGGTCAAAAATCCAAAATTAAAAACAGAAGATGAAGATTCAAGGTCATTCATTTATTTCGTCACAGATAGTCTAACAAAAGGCAAATTAATTGCGGAATCAAATGGCTGTAAATAAAACCAGCACATAACAGCCGTTTGTAGCGATTGGGGTTTTAGGCTGAATTTAAAGATGGTTTTGTACTTGAAAAGTTTGTGTTTAATGGAAAAACCTCGCATCTTTATTCCCCAACCGCTACAAGCGCCAGAACGTTATGCGTAATTGGCAGTAGACTACGGAGTTTCTTGCACAATGAATTTTCGGGATATTTTTTTTGTGATTTTAAAGAATAAAGCATTTAGGCTTCAAGTCTTTCGATTGGGAATCGTAGAAAGTTCACTTTCAATACGTTTGACAACGTACAAGACTTGGCTAAGTTATTAAAAATAAATGACAAAGTCAATACATAGGATAAATCATTTAGTTTCACTAACTTAAAATCACAAAAAAATAGAGCCCTAAAAGCCCATTATTAACTTCGCCTAGCAGGTTTGCTAAGCACAATAAATAATTTGGTTTCATTGATTTTGATTGCGGTTAGAAAAGATAAGATAGTCTATCCAACTCCGTTACTGAGTAAAAATATAGATTGTAAATAGATCAGTAACTACGCATAACACGGGCTAAGCAAAATGCCTTCCGCTTCTATGGATAAAATAGTACAAATTAAAAAATTTGGCTATTTTAGCAATTATTAGTGAAGCGGGCTAAAGAAGGCACTTCGCCTAGCCCGATCACGTTGGTGGCAATAATTCACAAATATCACTAAAATGAAACCATTAGAATTCTCACACATATTTGTTATCGAAAGTTTGCGTCCAGAAGATGAGCTTACAGGAACCAGATTGTTTAATCGAGCGATATATCCTGGAATGGCCAACAAGAATTTGGAAGCTAACTGTGACCATATTACCGTTGTTTCCAAGCAGGATTTTTTTAATGCAATTTCAAGTATAAGAACCAAAGTAATATCAGAGAATATTTCTCCGATAATCCATCTTGAAATGCACGGCTCGAAAACTGGATTACAACTCACTAGTTACGAAAGAATAACTTGGGAAGAATTGCAACCAATATTGATTGAACTAAATGTTCTATGCAAGAATAATTTATTCTTAACAATGGCTACATGTTTTGGTGGCTACATATACAACGCAATATCTCCAAAACTTCAAGCTCCTTTTTGGGGATTTGTTGGACCTTTCGATAAGGTTGATGAAGATGAAGTTTTAGCAGACTTTACAAACTTCTATTTTGAGTTTCTTAATACATTAGACCTAAATGTCGCTGAAACTGCTCTACATAGACAAAATGCACCAAATGCTTCAAAATTTAGATTCCAAAATACTGAATTTGCCTTCAGAAAAGTCTACAACAACTATGAACAAAATCATTTAACTCCTGAACGCATTGAAGAAAGACTTATGCAAGTAGAAGAAGAATTCCGAAAAACTAGAGAATATCAGGATTGGTCATCCAAGAAGATTAAAGACTTTGCCAGAAGTATAATTGTGGATCAAAATGATGCAATTAAAGAAAGATTGATGACGCGATTCTTTATGCTAGATATATACCCAGAACTAAGAGAATAATTAATATTACTGCCACCAACACTTGCTACAAGAGATTTGGGCATTTGGCTTAATTTAAAAATGGTCTTGTATTTGGGAAGTTTAGGCAAATCCGAAAATAAGACTTAATTTAATCCCAAACCTCTTGTAGCAAGGGAACGTTAGTGGTTATGCTAGAAAATGAAGAACTTTATGAAAATACCGAATAAAACAAAACTTATCTTCTTTTTAGTTTTCTGTTCTTTAAAAATTATCGGACAGAATAAAATTGCGGTTACTAAAATTGATATAAACAAAATTCCAAAAGAAGTTAAATATAACGGTAAAGTTAAAAACGTAATAACTTGGAATGACAAATTAGGCGAAAACTTTGTCTTGACTTGTGAAACAGGAGAATTTAAAACCAAAAACTCAGAAAATGACGGTCGTGATTCTGAAATTTACGCATATCATTACATTCGTTCTAAAAGCGGTATTAAACAGAATTGGAAAATATACGATTTCGTAAAGGATTGTCCTGTCGATATTGAAGCTAGTTTCTTGAAAAACACATTGACTATTACAGACTTAAACAATGACGGAATTGGCGAAATTTGGATAATGTACAAAACCGCATGCACCGGTGATGTAAGTCCTTGCGAAATGAAAATTATAATGTACCAAGAAAAATTAAAATTAGCAATGCGAGGTCAAAATCGTGTAAAAGTTTCGGATAAAGAATATTATGGTGGAAATTACACTTTTGACAAAGCATTTAATGAAGCCCCAAATTATTACAGAGATTACGCAAAAAGATTGTGGAATAAAAATATAAATCAGAAATGGCAATAAGCACAACCACTAACACTTGCTACAAGAGATTTGGGCATTTGGCTTAATTTTAAAAATGGTCTTGTACTTGGGAAGTTTTGGCAAATCCGAAAATAAGGCTTAATTTAATCCCAAACCTCTTGTAGCAAGGGAACGTTAGGCGTCACTTTAGCGGAAATCGTGAAAATACATTTTGTAATTTCAATATAACAAATTGAAAAATGAAAAGAATATTATTGATTTTAATGATTTTATTGTTTCTTAACTGCGCAAAGAAAGTGGAAAAAGAGAAAAGCTTTGAACCAACTATACTTCTAAAAGAAATAATTAAAAATGAAAGAGTTAAAAATATAATTTGGGATTTTAGACTCACTAATATTGAAATTAATCGAAGTGGAAAACAAAACAAAAAATATGAAGTATTTCGTAACGAATTAACTGAAGAAGAATTAATACAAATCACAGAATGTGAAATTCCTTTGTTACGCTGTATTGCTTTTAAAACTTTAGTCGAAAGAGATTACATAAATATTAGAAAAATATTGAATAAACATAAAAATGACAATGATTTAGTTAAAGGACATTATTACGACGTACTTAGAAGCGAACAAGTTAAAAGCTTTATGTTAAATCAATTAAGTCCATTTTCGAATTCAGAATTTAAATTTTCAAAAAAAGAGTTTACGAAACTACAAGATGAATTTTATAAGTAGAAATTAATTACACGAAAAAAAGCGAACGCCTAACAGCCGTTACAAGAGATTTGGGTATTTGACTGAATTTAAAAATGGTTTTGTACTTGGAAAATTTGGCAAATCCGAAAGATTACGCATTCTTAATCCCAAACCTCGTGTAGCGCCAGAACGTTATAGGGCAGTTGTGCCGAAATTACGCAGATAAAAACAATTTGAAAATAAGCATTTGTTTCCGCAGGAAGTTTACAAAGCAGAAGCGTGAAAATTGGAATGGAAATGCGGAAACTTGAAAGTTGGAATGGAAATGTGAAAGCTTGAAAAGCAGAAGCGTGAAAGTTGGAACTTGTCTACAGAAACTTGAAAAGTAAATAATTGAAAATAATAAACCGAAAAGCAGAAACGCAAAAATTGGATTTTGCCAACAGAAGCGTGAAAGTTTTAGGTGAAAAACCGTAATTTCGACAAAAACAACCGCCCTATAACACTTGCTACAAGAGATTTGGGCATTTGGCTTAATTTAAAAATAGTCTTGTATTTGGGAAGTTTAGGCAAATCCGAAAATAAGGCTTAATTTAACCCCAAACCTCTTGTAGCAAGGGAACGTTACCTGCTATATCACATAACCAAAATGAGAAAAACATTTCTAAAATTTCATATAATTTCAGTTTCGTTCTTAATTGTAAATTTTTTATGTGGAAATTCTTTTGATATAAGTTTAAATTATAGAATTACATTATTTGTCAAAATATTATTTTATTTATCCGGAATAGTTTTGTTTTTCTTTAATCTTAAACCATTTAAAAAAATTGCGTTTTATTTTTTGTTTTATCTTATTTCTCCCCTTTTACTTTTCTTTTCAATACTAATTGACGGAATTTTTGGCGGAATCTTAATTTCATTTTTTGTGTTTTTCATCTCACCGCCCGACGTTAGATTTCAAGATGAAAATATTAAAATTTATAAAGTTCATAGTGGATTGCTAGCAGGTTGCTGTCAATATGAAATTACTCAAAATGAATTCTTGCTTTTTGAGAAAAAAATTGGAGAATTTAGATTTGAGGAAAACCTACAATTCGAAAAGAGCAAAATAAAATATAACGACAAAAAACTAACTATAAAAATGTTACTGAAAGAATACAACGCAGAAACTGAAAATTACTATGCTAAAGATTCTGTGATTAGTATTCCGCTAAAAAGATACAGCAGGTAACACTTGCTACAATAGATTTGGGCATTTGGCTTAATTTGAAAATGGTCTTGTATTTGGAAGATTTGGCAAATCCGAAAATAAGGCTTAATTTAACCCCAAACCTCTTGTAGCAAGGGAACGTTGTGCGATATTTTGAACCGCCGTAAATCATAAAAAATGTTAGATATAAATGAATTCATAAATGCAATTTCAAAGTCCGTAGAGGAAATATTAGAAACGCAATTAAATATATTTCAACCTAAAAATGAAATTGAAGACTATAAAAAGCTAATTTCTATTATAACTTTCTCTATTATTGAATCAATTGATAATCCAATTAATTTACAAGAAAAATTAATTGTGATTGAAAATGAATCGTTTACAAAGCATTTAAATACTGAAAAGCTAAAAAACATATCTATCTTGTTGATAAACGCAAAAAATCAGCATCACTTTAACTTGTACAATAAAGCTAGAAAAGAAAAAAGAGAAAAAATAACTAAAGCATTAAAAGAAATTACAATTCCTTTTTTAAGAGCCAAAGGATTTAAAGGTTCATTCCCGAATTTTAAAAGAAATAATAACAATGATGTTCATTTACTAAGGTTTCTTTTTAGTCAGTTTGGTGCCCAATTTGCAGTTGAAATAGCAAAATCTAATATTGACAATAAAAACATATCATTTTTTAATGGACACCGATTAGGTAGTGAAAAGAATAAAAATGATTATTGGTATAATTATGAAAACACCGAAATTACTGAAGATATTTTTAACTTTAGGGCATCTGAAGTGATTGAAAATTGGAGTGAAGCTGAAAATTGGTGGACTGAGAATTAAAAAACATCGCACAACAGCCGTTACACGAGATTTGGGCATTAGGCTGAATTTAAAGATGGTTTTGTACTTGGAAAATTTGGCAAATCCGAAAATAAGGCTTAATTTAATCACAAACCTCTTGTAGCAAGGGAACGTTATGCGTAATTGGCAGTAGACTACGGAGTTTCTTGCACAATGAATTTTCGGGATATTTTTTTTGTGATTTTAAAGAATAAAGCATTTAGGCTTCAAGTCTTTCGATTGGGAATCGTAGAAAGTTCACTTTCAATACGTTTGACAACGTACAAGACTTGGCTAAGTTATTAAAAATAAATGACAAAGTCAATACATAGGATAAATCATTTAGTTTCACTAACTTAAAATCACAAAAAAATAGAGCCCTAAAAGCCCATTATTAACTTCGCCTAGCAGGTTTGCTAAGCACAATAAATAATTTGGTTTCATTGATTTTGATTGCGGTTAGAAAAGATAAGATAGTCTATCCAACTCCGTTACTGAGTAAAAATATAGATTGTAAATAGATCAGTAACTACGCATAACACGGGCTAAGCAAAATGCCTTCCGCTTCTATGGATAAAATAGTACAAATTAAAAAATTTGGCTATTTTAGCAATTATTAGTGAAGCGGGCTAAAGAAGGCACTTCGCCTAGCCCGATCACGTTGGTGGTAATCCCTCATAGTCCGCCTGCCTTACCTCCCGAAGCTAACGGCCATTGCATAAAAAATCAAAAAAACATAAATTAGCTACGCTCATTGCAAGGCCGATTTGTAAACTGTTGCGTAATAGCACGAGTGTAATCCTGGTTGGGAAGTGTGTGATACCTCCAGTGGTGGTACATTTTTTTTGTAACCCCGATTAGAATATTTTATTTATCCGAAAGAACTTCCTCTTTGAGTATTTTTTTAATTTAAATGTTCAGAATCAGAATGAAAGAACAAAATCAAATTTTGATGGAGATTGTCAATCCTCAAGCAGCAGGAATAGACATCGGAAGCAGGAGTCATTTTGTAGCTATTGGTCAAAAAGAAGAACACGTAAGAGAGTTTGGTGTTTATAATGAAGACCTCAAAGCAATATCAGATTGGCTCAAAGGAAATGGCATCCAAACTGTAGCAATGGAAAGTACAGGCACTTATTGGCAAGCATTATATGCTGTTTTGATAAACGATGGTTTTCAAGTGATATTGTGCAATGGAAAATTTACCAAAAACATCAAAGGAAAGAAAACCGATGTACAAGACTGCCAATGGATACAAAAATTACATTCCATAGGCCTATTATCTGGAAGTTTTTTGCCAGATTTACAAACTGAACAACTCCGAACTTATTGCCGACACAGAGCCGGTTTAATTGATGTTGCTGCTGACACAAGCAAGAAAATGCAAAAATACCTTCGTTTACTCAACCTTCGTCTGGATATAATTGTTAAAGATATTTGTGGTTTGACAGGACTTAAGATGATAGAAGCCATTTGTAATGGCGAAACTGATTCTCAGAAATTAGCCTCCCTGAGAAACGGAAACTGTAAAAAAAGTGAAGCAGAAATGCAAAAAGCACTCCAAAGCAACGGCCGTAAAGATTATCTATTTGCCCTAAAGCAGGAATACCAGATGTATCAAAATCTGCAAAATCAGATCAAAGACTGCGATATAGAAATAAAAAAATTACTTCAAGACCAGATTGACAGCAGCAACAATAAAAAGCAACATTACACGGATCCGAAAGTTCATAAAAGAGTTAATAAAAATACACCTAAAAATATTGATTTAAACCTCATTGGCTATCAATACTTCGAAGGAGTAGATTTATTAAAGATAGAAGGATTCAGCCATCAAACCTTACTTACATTAATGAGCGAAGTGGGGTTAGAAGGGATTAAAAAATTCGGTACAGCCAAACAATTTGCAAGCTGGCTCAGACTTACTCCGAACAATAAAATAAGTGGCGGAAAAGTACTCAGTTCTCGCGTGCCAAAAGGGAGTAACCGCTTGAAAATAGCCCTGAGGAATGCTGCCAATGCCATCGGAAATTTAAAAGAATCAACACCTCTGAGAGACTTTTTTCATCGAATTAATTTTCGAAAAGGAAGAGTATCTGCCATAAGCGCAACAGCAAGAAAATTAGGTATAATCATTTGGAATATGATTGTAAAAAACACCTCCTACTATAATCCGGAAAATTACTTATATTTAGACGAAAAAAGAAAACTAGCGGTACAAAGAAGAATACAAAAACAAATGGAAAAACATCAATTCAAAGTCGATGATTTTAACTTTGTAACAATTTAGTTTTTAGATATTTACAAAAACGTTAGTTAGAATAACATACGAAATGAGAGAAAATTCAGTCTTAAGTAGAATGTTTTGTATATTATTATCTTCTCTTTTTTTGATTAGTTGTGAAAATTCAACTCAAATAAAAGAAATTGAAATATTAACTTATTTTGATAATGCAAGAGATTTTCAAACTTATTCGAGCATTAACAAAAATGGATTTGCAGAAACTTTATTCAAATCAGAAACATCTAAAAAAATTGATAATTGTCAAATGAGAATACGCAAAAGTTTATTAGATTCAATAATTGCAATTTGCAAAAATAAAAATGATGAAGATTTTATCTTTAAGAATTCAAAGCAAATACTATATTGTGGATTATCGAAAAATATAAGAATAACATATGAAAATAGAAAAACAATAACTTTTGCGTATCCATCTGCAAACAATGAAAACAAACAATTTTTTCTATTTCAATCTTTGTTAAAACAAATCCAAAATGATTCTTTAAAAGCAACACGTCTAAATTTAAATCAAATTGGAAAAATATGCACAAAACAAGAAGAATTTTCAAATATAATATTTAAAAAAGATTCAATATTTCTTATGAATTATTTGAAAAAATAGCGTAAAATTACTACTGCTAATCGAGTAGACGGATCCGCCCCTAAAGGAACGGTGTGCGCCTCTCACACCACCGAGCGTCACGTACTCGGCGGTTCGCAAAGAGATGGGTTGAGTTCGATGTAAACATCGGTTAAGGATTGATAGCCACGGTGTTTGAGGCGTTTCAAAGTGATGGTGGTACTCAAAATCGGACTCTGTACAATTGCCCAGCCCCCTTTTCTCGTTCGGCTAAATACATAGGCATGACATACCACAATGGCTTTATAAATTCGGGCTCTGGATTATTGCAGGAATTTTTACATTGCGGGCAATTGGAGATTTTAATTATGTTGGTTTTTTCAAAAAAATCAAGCTGGCCAAATTTGGCAAAAATGACACAAAATATTTTTCTCCTTTATGTCTGATAATTGGAATACTGACACTAATTTTAGAATTGATCAAATAAAAAACAGCCAAGATTGGATTCAAAATTCAGATAATCTTATTATCTATCGCAAAAGAAAGTGCTTCGGTAAAATTTTTAACATCAAAAATTTCAAAAATCTTTCTTCGGTAATATTTTATCGTATCGGGTGAAACAAACATTTTTTCGGCAATCTGGTTTATCGTTAATCCTTGGGCATACAAACGAAGTACTTCCAGTTCTTTGTCTTTAAGTTTCGATTTGTCTTTTACAATCCAGACTTCGTTTGATAAATCCAATTCCCAAAAAACTGCCGAGCCTTCTTTGTTTATAATAACATTCCCAGCATTTTTATTATGAGAAACCGACACTAAACACAATGATTTCCAAACTGCCCCTTTTTGATCAAGAAAAAGCGGTGTCAATTTATGGTTAATGAGAATTGGTTTATTGTATTTCCCTTTTAAATGAAAGTCATACGAAATACTGTATAATTTTCGCTCCTCATTATTTGGCAGTTTATCATAAAAATCAAATCCAGCATTGTTGATTGTGTTCAATAACGCTAAATCCTCTTTGTAAACATTTTTAAAATAAAATTCATACCCCATTTCAAGTACTTCTTCGGATGAATAACCGCATAAAAACAAAGGAGTATCTGAAACATATTCGAATTTCATTTTCTCATAATCGATCACATAAACACTTTGATACGTTATTTTTGCAAAAGATTTTACCACTTCCAAATAATTGCTCAGCTGAAGTTTGTCTTCATCAGTGACTGCTTTTATTTTGTTTCTGTTGAGCAATGAGTGTTTTTCATTTTCCATTTTATAAAAGTAGTAAAAACTACACAAAAGTGTAAAATGAAATTAAAAACGATTCGCTTTTTTTGCTTGGAACTTTCACTTTTTTGGATAAAGAAAATCTTCATCCGAATCCGATTTAAAATAATTACCTGATAATTAAAAACAAAATGACCTGTAAAAACTGCAATAGCGAGATAAATCACAACTTTTGTCCAAACTGCGGACAGCCGTCAAAACTAAAAAGAATTGATGCACATTATATTAGCCACGAAATTGAGCACGTTTTACATTTTGACCGCGGTATTTTATTCACCATCAAAGAACTTTTTTTAAATCCAGGACAAAATATCAGAAACTATATTTCCGAAAACCGAAGCCGTCTGGTTAAACCGGTTATCTTCATAATTTTAACATCCTTAATTTATACGCTCATAAGCCATTTTTTTCACATTGAAGATGAATATATTAAATACGAAGGTTTAGATAAATCTGCATTTGTCAAAATTTTAGGCTGGCTTCAGGCAAATTATGGATATATGAATATTTTGACTGGCACATTCATTGCAATTTGGCTAAAAGTGTTCTTCAAAAAGTATGGTTATAACTTTTTTGAACTACTCATAATGTTATGTTTTACAATGGGAATTTCTATGCTGATTTTTGCTTTTTTTGCCATTATAGAAGGCGTTTTTCATTTTAAATTATTGAGCCTCGCAGGAATGATTGGCATGATTTATTTAGTATGGGCAACAGGCAATTTCTTCGAAGAAAATAAGATAACTAATTATTCCAAAGCATTAATCAGTTATTTATTGGGAATGATAACATTCTTTATTCTTACATTAGCAATAGGAATATCAATTGACTTACTAACAAAACATTAAAACCATGGAAAATAAAAAAATACCGTCATTTGCATTTGCCATAGTAGCAATTATTTTAGGATCGGCATTGTTCAAGCATTTTAATTTTGAAGATATGAGTTTTCAAAAACCGCTGTTAGACGCACTATACTTAATAATTTTTGTATTCTCAATTTACGCTCTGATCAAAAGCCGCAAAAACCGAACTGAGAAATAAAAAATAGTTATAAACAGCAAATCATTGAAACGGATATACTAAATGCGATTGCTTCGTTCCTCGCAAATAACTTACACAACTCAATAAAAAATTCATTTCAATACCAAATTCTAAATTCCTAATTTCGCCTTCAAATTAAGAAGAGAAAAATGAAGGTCTGTATTGCCGAGAAACCAAGTGTAGCACGCGAAATTGCATCCGTTTTGGGTGCCAATACCAAGCACGATGGCTATTACGAAGGCAATGGTTATGCGGTGACCTACACTTTCGGGCATTTATGCACCTTAAAAGAACCGCATGATTACAAACCCAACTGGAAAAGCTGGGATCTAAACAATCTGCCGATGCTTCCTGAAAAATTCGAAACCAAGGTGGTGCAGAATTCGGGAATCCAAAAACAGTTCAAAATCATAAAAAGTCTGTTTGACAAAGCCGAAGTGGTCATCAACTGCGGGGATGCCGGACAGGAAGGAGAACTCATTCAGCGCTGGGTGATGAACGAAGCGCAATACAAAGGCGAGATACAGCGCCTTTGGATTTCGTCCCTAACCACAGAAGCCATAAAAGAGGGTTTCGAAAACCTGAAACCATCCGCCAATTACGACAATTTATACTATGCTGGATTTTCCAGAGCCATTGGTGACTGGTTATTGGGTATGAATGCCACTCGTTTGTACACTGTAAAACACGGCGGTTACAAACAAGTGTTATCTATCGGACGCGTACAAACACCTACGCTGGCAATGGTTGTGGACCGTTTTAAAGAAATCGAAAACTTTAAGCCACAGCCCTACTGGGAACTGCAGACCTTATACCGAGAAACACTTTTCAGTTATGAAGAGGGCCGTTTTCTAAAAAAGGAAGATGGAGAAATTCTGGCCGAAAAAGTTAAGGAAAGTGATTTCGAAATTGTTTCTGTCGAAAAAAAGAATGGTAACGAATATGCTCCAAAGCTTTTTGATTTAACGGGTTTGCAGGTATACTGCAACCAGAAGTTTGGTTTTTCGGCAGAAGAAACACTCAAGATTGCGCAGACTTTATACGAACAAAAAGTAATTACGTATCCAAGAGTTGACACGACTTTTCTGCCAAATGACATTTACCCAAAAGTACCAGGAATTCTAAAAAATCTGACGAATTACAGTCAATTAACTCAGTCGGTTTTAGAAAAAAAAATAAAAAAATCTCCGAAGGTTTTCAACGACAAAAAAGTAACAGACCACCATGCAATTATTCCAACGGGAGTGCAAAACAATCTGCCGTACAACCAGCAGCAGGTTTATGATATTATTGTGAAGCGTTTTATCGCTGTGTTTTATGACGATTGCTTGGTTGCCAATACGACTGTAATTGGGAAAGCGGCCGATGTTACTTTTAAAGCCACCGGAAAAGAAATCTTGAAAAAAGGGTTTCGCGTAGTTTTCGAAGATCCGAATGCCAAAGAAAAAGAAGCCGATATATTACCAAGTTTTACTGTGGGGGAAAAAGGTCCGCACCAGCCATCCTTTCTGCAGAAAGAGACCAAACCGCCCAATCAGTTTACCGAAGCTACTTTACTGCGCGCCATGGAAACAGCGGGCAAACAGGTAGATGATGAAGACCTGCGAGAACTGATGAAAGAAAACGGAATTGGCCGTCCGTCAACTCGGGCAAACATTATTGAAACGCTTTTTAAACGCCAGTATATTGTCCGGAACAAAAAACAGGTACTACCTACCCCAACCGGAATTCAGCTGATTGAAACCATTCAGAATGAATTAATAAAATCGGCAGAACTTACCGGTTCTTGGGAAAAGCAGCTGAAAGATATTGAAAAAGGCGAATTTACTGCTGGTGCATTTATCAAAAACATGAAAAACATGGTCGAAGCTCTGATCTATGAAGTGCGGAGCGAGACCAGACGCGCCAATATTTCACATGCTGCAGCGGTTCATAAACCAGCTGTAAAAGCCGAAAAAAAGAAAGCCGATGGAATTTTGGCGGAAGCCTGCCCAAAATGCCAGAAAGGAAATATCCTAAAAGGGAAATCGGCCTACGGATGCAGTGAATACAAATCGGGCTGTGATTTTGTGATGCCGTATGTCTTTGAAGGTAAAAAAATTTCCGAAAACCAATATTTACGGTTGGTCCAAAAAGGATCAACTGTAAATATAAAAGGCTTCAAATTAGATTCTGAAACCGTTGAAGGCTTAATCCGTTTTGAAGAAAATTATAAACTTAAATTAGAACCAAAGAAAACGGAACCAAAAGCTAAAACAGCATCCGATTCAGATTCATTGACCTGCCCAAAATGTAAAAAAGGAACTATTCTGAAAGGAAAAACCGCTTATGGCTGTGGTGAGTACAAATCCGGCTGTGATTTTAAAGTAACTTTTGACGAAGTCAGAGCAAAACTAAAAGATCAAAAACCAACGAAAGAATTGGTTTACGACATTTTAACGAAAAGTGTTTAGATTTATTTAACCGCAAGGAACGCAAAGGAAGCGCAAGGAACGCAAAGCTTTGCGAACTTAGCATAATTCTTTGTACCCTTTGCGGTTTAGAACGCAAACTATTTTTCATAAATTAGCATATCCAAAATAACACCTAAACACTCACAATATGTTTCAAAAAGCAACTCTAACACTTCTTTTATTAGCCATTGTTTCCTGCAAGAACTCTGAAACTGCAGAGAAAGACCAAATAAAATCTGCCAATTGGTTATTAGGGAAATGGGAATCCAAAATCGATGACGGCGATCTTTCAGAAAACTGGAAACAAGTCAATGACAGTACTTTTCAAGGAGAATCATTTTTCATTAAAGGAAAAGACACCTTGCATTTTGAGTCCATAACACTGCAGCAAAAAGGAGAAGAATTATTTTATAACGCCACTGTAAAGGGACAGAACGAAAACAAAGCAGTTCCTTTTAGACTAACGTCCAAAACTGAAAAACAATTGGTTTTTGAAAATCCAAAACACGATTATCCTCAAAAAATCATTTATACACAAATAAGCAAAGACAGTCTTGTTGCTTCCATTTCGGGAGTCCAATTAGGCAAACCAAGCGCAGAAAAATTCGGAATGAAAAAGGCTGAGTCAGAAAAATAACAGTCTTAATTTTACAAAAAAAGAAACCTTACCTCAAAAAGTAAGGTTTTTTTGTTTTATAAACACACGTAAATCACATACTTATCTTTTTTATTTGTAATTAATCTAAATAAACATTGTTAAATTAAGTATAATTTTTACATTTGCGCTGTTATTTTAAATTAATCTAAATAAAAATGAAGAATGTAATTTTAATCTCCACCATTATGCTTTTTTCAATAGCTGGTTATTCCCAGCAAACTGCTAAAGACAGCATAAGTAAGTTAAATGAAGTACACATCACCAACAAGTACAAATACAAAAGAGAAAAAAGCACTACCGTTTCCAAAATGCCTCTAAAGGATATTGAAAACCCACAAGTTTACAACACCGTTACAAGTGAATTATTGAAAGAACAAGTGGTTACAAACCTTAACGATGCTCTTAAAAATGCAACAGGTATTACCCGTCTCTGGGAATCTACAGGCCGTGGTACTGATGGCGCTGAGTATTTTAGCATGAGAGGTTTTGCAGTACAGCCTACAATGACAAATGGATTGCCAGCTGTAACAAATGCAACAGTAGATCCTATAAATGTTGATAATATTGAAGTAATGAAAGGACCGTCTGGAACTTTATACGGAAGCAGCTTAATCTCTTACGGCGGGCTGATTAATATTGTAACAAAAAAACCATATGATTTTTTTGGAGGTGAAATAAGTTACACTTCGGGAACTTATGGGCTTGACAGAGTTACGACAGATATAAATGCTCCCTTAGGCCAAGGATTTTCTGTTCGCCTTAATGCCGCTTATCAAAATGAGAATTCATTCCAGGATGCAGGATTCAGTAAATCTTTTTTCTTTGCTCCTTCTTTGAGTTATAAAGTAAATGACAAATTATCATTCTTAGTAAATACTGAATTTTCAAGCAGAAACTCAGCAAATGCTCCAATGGTTTTCTTAAATAGATATGTTCCTCTATCATTCCATTCTATGGATTTATTCGAACAAAATTATAAAAAATCATATACTTCAAATGATTTAACGATTAGCAACCCTTCATTTAATATGCAGACTCAGATGTTTTATAAAATATCTGACCAATGGACTTCGCAAACAGCTTTATCAAGAAGTACAACTAAATCTGAAGGTTATGGTTCTTATCTTTGGGATGGTGGAGATGGAGATCATTTTGGCAGATTCGTTAATGAAGCAAACAGCCAAACCAATACTACTGACATTCAGCAGAACTTTATTGGTGATTTCAAAATCGGTTCTCTAAGAAATCGAATAGTAGTTGGACTGGATTATTTTGGTTCAAAAATCCAAAGTGGAGGTTCTGGCTGGTTAGCCAATGGAGTAGTATCACTTAAAGACCAAACTGATACCGGAGATTTAACTCAAGGCGGTATTGACGGAATACTAAAAGGATCTTTTCAAGGAAATTCAACGGCCGAAACACAAGTTTTAAGTGCTTATGCTTCAGATGTTCTTAATGTAACAGATCGTCTTTCTGCAATGGTAAGTTTAAGAATTGATAATTTTAAATCTATTACAGGAGACGAATCAAATGATCAAACAGCATTGTCTCCTAAACTTGGAATAGTGTATCAAGTAATTGAAGATAAGGTTTCATTATTTGGAAACTATATGAATGGTTTTACTAATGTATTGCCAAAACAGATTACAATTGGCAGTGAAACAAGTGTGAGATCATTTGATCCTGAACATGCCAATCAATTTGAATTTGGATTAAAAACGAATTTATACAAAGACATCATTTCTGCAACAATAAGTTATTATGATATTGATGTAAAAGACAAAGTAATAACTGATCCTGTCACCTTTACTAACTTTATACAAGGCGGAGCCGTATATAGCAGAGGTTTTGAAGTTAGTCTTACTGCTAACCCAACCAAAGGTTTAAACTTAATTGCAGGTTTTAGCAACAACAAAAGTGAGATGACAAATGAAGTGTTTGAAGGCTCAGGATACTTAGACATGAGACCAGAAGAAGCAGGTCCAGAAACATTGATAAATTTTTGGGCAAATTATGCATTTCCTGAAGGCAGTTTAAAAGGATTTGCTCTTGGATTTGGAGGGAACTATGCTAGTGAATATGCAACTCTAAATAGGTCAAATATTGGGACATTCGAATTACCAAGTTACACTATACTAAACTCTGTACTTTCATACAACACCAGTAAATTCGGTATCTCTTTAAAAGCCAATAATCTTTTAAATGAAAAATATTATTCAGGCTGGTCAACAATAACGCCTCAACGTTTAAGAAGTGTATATGCTGGTTTAACTTATAAATTCTAGTATTAGAAATTAGCATTGATTTTTAATCAGACTCCTCATTTCGATGGGGAGTTTTTTAACGTATTGCGAATGAAAAGTAAGTTCAAAAAAACGATCGGAAAACTGCATTTATGGCTCGGACTATCAACGGGTCTCTTGGTATTTATCATTGCTATCACCGGCTGTCTGTATGTGTTTCAGGAAGAAATCACAAATTATCTTCGAAAAGATGCTATTTTTCATAAAGAACAAAATATAGCTTCCAAAAAAATACTTCCATTAAAAATTCTGGAAGATAAAGTAAACGCATTTACCAAGGAAAAATATCCTGTGCATTGGGCAAATATTCCAATGGATAAAAGCAGAAGTTATATTTTTTACTACTACGAACACAATACCGAAGCATGGAATTTCTTTGATGAATATGTAGTTTACAAATCCGTTTATGTAAATCCTTTTACAGGTAAAATTCTGGGTGTTTACGATGAAACTGCGGATTTTTTCAGCATTATTAAATCGTTACATTACAGCTTTTTGCTAAAATCCGAATGGGGAACCTATGTTACAGGCATACCGACATTGATATTCGTTTTTATGCTCATTTCAGGCATAATTCTTTGGTGGCCAAAAAACAAGAATGCCCGAAAACAGCGTTTTTCTTTTCAATGGAGTAAAGTAAAAAACTGGAAAAGAAAGAATTATGATCTGCACAACATTTTAGGATTTTATGCTTCTTCATTAGCTTTTGTGATAGCATTTACAGGATTATTTTATTCTTTCTTTTTTATCCAAGCCATTCTATATATTACATTTTCCGGCGGAAGTTTAGCCTATCCTGATTTTTCACATATTAAAACCAAAGCTCCTTTAGAAGCAAGAAATGACTACACTCTAGACAAAATCGGCAAAAAAGTCGAAGAATTATATCCAGATGCTTTTGCGTACAGTTTGGATTTTGGCCACGAGCACATTGATGATCACGAACATCCAAATTATTCCGTTTTTGTCAAACAATTGTCTTATTCGTATCATGTTAACCACAGTCTGATATTCGATGAAAACTCGGGCGAACTACTTCATGTTCATTCGCATAAAGATAAAAATTTAGGAGAGAAAGCAGTAGCAGCAAATTATGACATTCATGTTGGAGCAATTTTTGGATTTCCTGGAAAAATTTTAGCATTTATTCTTAGTTTAATCTGCGCTTCACTTCCTATAACTGGATTTTTGATTTGGTGGGGACGAAAGAAAAAGAAAAAAGAAACAAATCCTGTAATTGAATAGTAATTAAAACTTTCTGAAATACATCTCAGCATCAAAAAACGCAGTTGAGACTTGAACAATCCAGTTATTACAGACTGGATTTTTTTAGGACAAATTAAATTATTTTTATTAATTCTAAATAAAAATAATTTGCTTGAAATTAATAAAACACAGACTTATGATAAATAACTTTTAATTCTATACATCATGTTTGATTATACCATATTAATATTAGAGAAAGTGAGTTTTGATACGCTGCTCTTTTCAAAGGAATTACAAAAGGCAATCCATACTTTGACACCGTCAGATATTCAGAAATTAGAAAAATGGTTTATCGATTATTCTCAGTCACATACAGAATTAGACCAATTCAAAACTTATTTTTTGAATTAAATTTTTTCAGCTAAATAAAAATTAAATAAAATCTAAATTATAATGAACAATTCAAAACTTCGAATAAAACATTTAATTCTTGTAATCTGCTTACTTCTCTTTTCGGCTGTTAGTCTTTTCGCTCAGCAGAATCACGGAAAAATAAAAGGAATCATAACTACCTCAGACGGACAGCCAGCCAGCGATGTAAATGTGGTTCTAAAAGATTCAAAATACTTTACGATTACCAATGAAACGGGTAATTTCGAATTTAACAGAGTAAAAACAGATACTTATACACTGCAGGTTTCGTTAACGGGTTACGAATCCATTGAAAAAGAAGTAACCATTACAGAACATGAAACAGCTGCACTTAATTTACAGCTGAAAGTTTCCAACAAAGAATTGCAGGAAGTTACCATCAACAGCAGAAAAAGCAGAGTTTCTAAAAAAACAGATTACGTTGCCAGAATGCCTCTGAAAAATCTGGAAAATCCACAGGTTTATAATCTGATACCCAAAGAACTTTTCCAAGAACAAATTGCTGTTGATATTGCCGGTGCCATGAGGAATGCGCCTGGTGTAGTACCGCTTAATTATCCTTCCGGCGGATTTGCGCTTATAATGAGAGGCTTTACTGTTGGTATTAACTCGCGAAATGGTATGGAAACATTATCAGGACGCTCTTCTGTAGGCATTGCCAATGTTGAACGCATTGAAGTTCTAAAAGGCCCTTCTGGAACTTTATTCGGGTCTTCGGCATCATCTTTTGGAGGTGTAGTCAATTTGGTTACCAAAAAACCTTTTGAAACTGCGTCAACAGAAATAGCATACACTGGAGGAAGTTTTGGTCTAAATCAGCTTACAGCCGACATAAATACACCGCTTACAAAAGAAAAAAATGTACTTTTTAGACTAAATGTCGGGGTTAATAAAGAAAAAAGCTTTTTGGATTATGGGTTTAATAACAGCCTGTCCTTCACTCCCAGCCTTACTTTTAAAGCAACAGAAAAACTTACTTTTAATGTTGATGCCGAATTATACAATGTTAAAAGTACTAAGCCTTTATACCCAAGTGCAGTAGCTGCATCTGGCATAACAAATCCTGAGGATGTAAAATTGGATTACAAAAAATCACTGGTTCATGAAGATGCTGATGCCAAATCATCTGCTTCAAAAGCATTTGTTCAGGCAGAATATCAGATAGCTGACCATTGGAAATCGACAACTTTATTTTCTTATGTAAGCGAAAACGTAGAATACAGTTATCAGGTTCTGCCAACATGGACTTCGCCGACAGTTGTTACTGCACGTGCAACCGTTTTTGGACCAATATCAAGTAATTATACCAATATTCAGGAAAATATAAATGGTGAGTTCGAAACCGGAATCCTTAAACATAAATTTTTAGCTGGTTTCAATTACAGATACTATAGCGATACTTTTTCGTCAACGCCAACTTCGGCAGTAATCAGAACGATTGATGTAACTACAAATTTTGCTCCAATCAGAAAAAAAGAAATCGATGCCTTGCTAGGAATTCCAGCAATAAGAGCTGGAAGAAACGAATATACTGCCAGCGGTTATGTTTCGGATGTAATAAGTTATGCTGACAGAATCTCGGTAATGCTGAGCCTTCGTTTAGATAATTTTGACCGTAAAGAAAGCGGTACCACACCAGCGTACAATCAAAATTCATTATCTCCAAAATTAGGCGTAGTTTATCAGGTTATTAAAAATCAGCTCTCAATATTCGGAAATTATATGAACGGTTTCCAAAACTTAGCACCAGTAAATCAGCCAAACGGTGAGCAGTTAATATTAGATCCTCTTTATGCAAATCAATACGAAGGAGGTATAAAAGCAGAACTTTTCAATAGAAAACTAAGCACCACTGTTAGTTATTATAATATTACAAATGACAATGCTGTAATGAGATATACTGATTTGACATACGAACAAGGCGGAAAGCAGGTAAGCAAAGGATATGAATTTGAACTGATTGCAAACCCAATTCCTGGTTTAGACATTATAGCAGGCTATGGATATAATGACAACCGCATTGTAAAATCCACCACTTTTCAAGGCAATAAAGCAGCCGATGCTCCTGAAAATATGGTAAACTTTTGGGCTTCTTATAAATCGCAGAGTATTTTAAAAGGTTTAGGTATTGGTTTTGGCGCCAATTATGTGGATGAAAGTTTCATGGCAACCAGCAATACCTTTTACATTCCGTCATATACCATTTTCAACGGTACCGTTTTTTATGAACAGCCTGCGTGGAGAATCGGAATTAAACTGAATAATCTAACGAATGAAAAATACTGGAGTACTTGGGGAGCACCGCAGGCTCCTACGAACTTTTTAGCAAACTTAACATTCAAGTTTTAAACCGATTAAATTTTATAAAACACCTCAATCTATTAAGCTATGAGGTGTTTTTACTTTTAAAATAAAAAAGCTATTCATATAAGCAATGAAAATTAAAAAAACCATAGGAAAAATACATTTATGGCTGGGTCTGGCTTCAGGTCTTATCGTAATTATTTTGGGAATCACAGGCTGTTTGTATGTTTTTGAAGAAGAATTACGGCCTCTTGTTCACAAACATTATCATGTAGATGAAGTAAAAAAAACACCACTGCCCTTCAGTAAACTGTTAGCAATAGCAGAAACCCAATCTGAAAATCCAATTTCCGGATGCAAAATTTATAACAATAAAGACCGCACCGTTGCTTTTTGGAGTTTTAATAAATTAGAAAATAACAGCATTTGGTACTGGGACGATTACGACAGACTGTACATCTACATAGACCCGTACACAGGAAAGGTTGAAAAGCTAGAAGACTATAATTTTGAGTTTTTTTTCGTGGTTAGAATGCTGCATCAGACTCTTTTTTTAAAACATGACATTGGCGATCCTATCGTAGGCACAGCAACAATTCTGTTTGTAATTTCACTTATAACAGGCCTTATTCTCTGGTGGCCAAAAAACAAAAGCGCAGCTAAACAGCGTTTTTGGTTTCGATGGAAAGATACTACCAAATGGAAACGCAAAAATTATGACCTGCATAATATATTGGGCTATTATATGATGATTTTCGCTTTAATAATTGCGCTTACTGGTTTGATCTGGGCTTTTGAATGGTATGATTCTGGTCTGCAATGGGCTCTCAACGGAGGCCAAACAATTGAAAAAAGCGAAAAATCAGTATCTGATACTACTCAGGTTAATTCGAAAAACAGCTTTGATAAAATTTATAATACCACTAAACAGCTGCACCCAAAAGCTGACAATTATATTCTTTTTATACCTAAAGATTCGGCTGCAGCATTTAATACATTCATTAAATATGAAAACTGCTTTAACAATGCATCAATCGAATACGATCAATATTCTGGAAAAATTCTTAAAACAAATTCATTTGATAACAAAAACACAGGGGAAAAATTTCGATCTATCAATTACGATTTACATGTTGGCAGTATATTAGGGCTTCCGGGTAAAGTGCTTGCGTTTTTTGCAAGTTTCGTTTCGGCTGGCTTACCAATTACCGGTTTTTTAATTTGGTGGGGACGCAATAAGAAAAAGAAAAAAGATCCTGCTGAAACTGGCGAATAAAAATTGCAGCAGCAATTAGATCTTAATTCTCCCTCCTGCTGCCAATTATATCTATACCAGTAAACATTAACAGCGATAATTTTATTCAACAAAATTATTCATAATTAATCTAAATAACATTTGTTAAAGAATTATTAATTTTTATATTTGCTACAAAATAATTTTATTTATTCTAAATAAAAATAAACAACCTATATCTACTTTAATCATGAATTATTTAAAATTAAGAATGCCACGATTCTTATATCTAATGAGTTTCTTTTTACTATCAGCAGTAATAGTAAATGCACAGCAAAAAACCGCAGCAATAAAAGGAACTGTAAAAAACAGTCAGGGAAAAGCAGCTGAATTTGCAAATGTAGAATTAAAAGGAACCAGCAAAGGCGCAGTAACTGACGAAAGCGGTGAATACAAAATCGAAAACATTAAACCAGGAAACTATACTATAACCATCTCCGGAATTGGCCTAAAAAAGAAAACACAAGATATCGAAATAACAGCCGGTCAAAGAAATTATACTTTTGATTTTGAAGTAGAAGAAAATATCGGACAGCTGGATGAAATTGTTGTTTCTGGCTTTCGCGAACGTACCTATAGAAACGAAATGTCTGTAGCTTCATCTAAATCCAGTATTGCACTAAAAGACCTGCCTCAATCGGTAAGTTATGTTACCAAAGAACTAATTATAGACAGACAGGCTTTTCGTGTCAATGATGTGCTTAAAAATATCAGCGGTGTGAGTCTTAATAACTTTGAAAACCGCTTTTCAATCAGAGGAATTTCGGGCAACAGCTATCAGTTCATTAATGGATTAAGAGTAAGCGGAAGATCTTTTAATTCATTAAACTTAAACAATTTAGAAAGAGTTGAAGTCATGAAAGGTCCCGCATCTGCTTTATACGGAAATACTGAACCCGGCGGATCTATAAATAATGTAACCAAAAAAGCACTGTCCGTAAATCGAAATGCAGCCAATGTTAGTGTCGGAAGTTTTCAGACCATACGGGCAACAACCGATTTAACCGGACCTTTGAACGAATCCAAAAGTATACTGTACCGTATGAATGTAGCGTATCAAAACACGGCAACCTTCAGGGATTTACAGGAAAGAGAAGATGTTTCAATCGCACCGACCATCGCTTTTGTCCCAAGCGAAAAGACCAGAATTGATGTCGATTTTGTTTACAGCATCATAAAAGGAAGAACCGAAAGAGGACAGCCTTTATACGGCCCTTCAACAGATGGAGCGAGCCGTTTATTCACCACTCCTATTTCGCAGAGTATGTCCAGAGCGAGCGATTATTTAAAAGAAAAGACCTTTTATTTATCGGCAATTATGAACCATAAATTCAGCAGCAAGCTTTCATTGAATGTGTCTTATTTAAAGTATAAATTCTTTGAAGACATGGTTGAACACAGAGGCGGTAACGCTTATGCAGTTGATGGTGCAGGAAAAGAAATTCCTTCGCTCTTATTGCAAAGTACAACCGAACGCATGCGTAACCGTTATGACGATAATCTTACCGCTTACCTAAATTATGATATCAGTACTGGAAAAATAGAACACAAATTAGTTTTAGGAGCTGATTATATTCAAAGTTTAGTACCCGTTGGCGGTACAAACGGTGTAGCATCAGGCTATAGAAACGCTGCCAATAACGGCTCAATAGCAACTTACAATCCTGCCAAAAAGAATTTGTATCTGCTGGACGCTAATGGAAACCCAGTTCCGAATGTTCCTTTTTATAATTTAGCAAATCCAGATTATTCAGCTGCCAATACTGATAATTATTTCACAACCAGAACCACAACGGCTCCTACAAAATACTTTTCACAGAGTATCTACATTCAAGATCAGATGAAGTGGAACAAACTGCAGCTTTTGTTAGGTTTAAGACAAGAATTTTATACGGATTTTACTAATTACACCAAAAGCAATGAAGCCAAAGTGAAACAGGATGCTTTGATTCCTAGAGCTGGATTAGTGTATAGTGTAATTCCGCAGATCAATATTTACGGAACCTATGTAGAAGGGTTTCAGCCACAAAGCGCAGGAACTATTGGTGCACCTGAAATTTACGGTGGCCCATTTGACCCGCTTACCAGTAAAATGTTCGAATTTGGAGCAAAAAGCGATTGGTTTGACAAAAAATTAGGAGCGAGTATCGCTGTTTACAAGATCAATCAAAACAATATTTTGGTCAATGCCAATGATCCGACAAACACACAATTATTAGAACAAAGAGGTCAGGAAACATCCAAAGGTATTGAAGTTGATATCACTGGAAATATTTTGCCTAATCTATCCATAAATGCAAATTATGCTTACAATGATGCACGAATCACCAAAACTGCTGTTCCCGCCGATGTAGACAGATGGAAAGAAGCGGCACCGCATCATCAAGGAGGTTTTTGGGCAAAATACACCATTCTAAAAGGAAGTATCAAAGGATTCGGAGTTGGTTTAGGTTCGAATTTTGCATCAAAACAAAGCACCCGACTGGCTTATTTTATTCTGCCGGGTTATTCACTGATAGATGCAGCATTGTATTATCAAATAAAGCAGCTGAAATTTTCCTTAAATCTGAACAATCTCCAAAACAAAGAGTATGTGGTATCACAAGCCAATGCCAATATGGTTGGACCTGGTGCGCCTAGAAACTTTATGTTTAATCTTGGATATATGTTCTAAGAGTATTGGGATATAAAACAAAAAATTTAAGTCAATATGACTATCCGTAACTAATACCAAACAGATCGAATTAGCTACAGATTTCAAGAAAGAGGTGTTACTTTGACAAAGAGTTGCTAATTTGTGAGGGGTGTGAATCCTATGTTTAAAATGGTGTATTTATCCCCTCACAGATTTTTGGCAGAAATGTAAAAAGAACTCTGGCAGGAGACCCTTTGAGACAATTAATGATGAAATATATTGTTATCTCGTATAGAATAGTTTTGCAAAGATATTACATTTCCTCGCATTTTTAAAAAAACAGATTTATGAAAAATTTTAAATAAATGCAAGTTTTCAATACAAATGCGGCAGGAATTGATATTGGTTCCCGATCTCATTTTATTGCAGTTGGACAAGAAGCAAATCAAATTAAAGAGTTCAATGTTTATCAATCCGGACTAATTGAATTAGTTATTTTTCTTAATAACCTGAACTCGATTAATAAAATACAGCCAATTGGTTAGTTTTAACCGTTTCGTATTTCAAAGAAGGTTTTTTAGGCAGAAAATTATAAGCAATTATTCCAGCGATAAGATTTGACAAAAAGTTGGTAAATGAGCGATGTCTAGAGTGTTCAACTTGGCAAATATTTTTAAGTTCATCGTTAACCGTTTCTATTATTGAGCGTTTACGGAGTAAAATTTTATCACTCATTTCCATCAAACTATTTTTCATATTATTTCGAATACTTGTAATTAATATCTGCAATTTTATAGAAACAAATCATAAGGTAGAGTTTAGTTAAATATTTAATTGTCAGAAATTTAAATATACTAGATTTTGCCTTTTTGTTCAATGTTTTTACCCTAAATTATTAATCGAGTTCAGGTTATTAAGTCCTTGAAATCATTTTAATTTCTAACATTTATTTTTAAAGATTAGTTTTTAACTTTGAAAAAAAAAATGCTTTCTGCTTTCAAGATTATAATGGAGAAAAAAATCAAAAATCCAGATTGGGGATATTTAAACAGATTCAAAGATGAAAATGCCCAGATTATAGCTTCGTGTGTCAAAGAAAAAAGAATAGTATTTTTTGGTGATTCTATTACAGCAGGCTGGGAAATCCATGATCAAGAATTCTTTATCAACAAAAATTATATTAATAGAGGCATAAATGGTCAGACAACGCCACAAATGTTATTGCGTTTCAGACCCGATGTAATCGAACTGAAACCTGAAAAAGTCATTATTTTGGCTGGCACCAATGATATTGCAGGAAATACTGGGCTGACAACTCTTGAAATTATTTTAGGGAATCTTATATCGATGTGTGAGTTAGCCAAAGTAAATAACATTAAACCCGTTTTATGCTCCCTCCTGCCCGCTTTGGATTATCCTTGGCGAAAAGGAATACAGCCCGCTAAAAAAATTGTAAAACTAAACTCTATGATTCAGCATTATACTGCAATAAATGATATTCTGTACGTAGATTATTATTCGATCATGGTGAACGATCAAAAGGGATTGCAATCGATTTATTCCGAAGATGGTGTTCATCCAAACAAAAAAGGATATTTTATTATGAAATCTATATTGGAATCTAAAATTTTAATGTGATATAATTTCCAAAAAGAAACGATTCTGTTATATCTCGCAAAACGGTGATGCTTCAACCAATTCTTTGAGTAATCGTTGTTATTTTCTCTAAAAAACACCTTACTTTTATGCCTTCATAAATAACAATACAATTTCATAATCATGACCAAAGATCTGATTGTTCAAAATATTAGTGCTTTAAAAAGTAATTTTACTATAAATTACAGCATAAAGACGAAGACTGAAGCGTTTACCGAAAAATTATTTTACACCTTATTTGATTCGAATGCGCCATTAAATGAAAGCATTGATGAATTAGAAAAACAATTCAAAGAAATAGCTTCTTTGGCCTGCAAAAAGCCCCAAGACTGCTGCGACAATGCATGGGTTAGCTTTTTAGATAAACTTCCAGTTGTATTAGAAAACCTAAATAAAGACGCCTCTTACATCTTAGAAAATGACCCAGCTTCCAATGGAATTGAAGAAATTTACCTTGCCTATCCAGGATTTTATGCGATTGCTATTTATAGATTGAGCCATGAGCTGTACTTGCTTGACTTGATGCTTTTTTCAAGATTGATGAGCGAATATGCCCATCGAATTACTGGAACAGATATCCATGCAGGTGCCGACATCGCTTCACCTTTCTTCATCGATCATGCCACCGGAATTGTAATTGGTGAAACTGCCGTTATCGAGAAAAATGTAAAAATATATCAGGGAGTTACTTTGGGAGCATTAAGCGTGAGCAAGGAAATGAAAAATTCCAAAAGACATCCTACTGTAGAAAAAAATGTATGCATTTATGCCAATGCAACTATTTTGGGAGGCAATACCGTTATAGGCAAAAATAGTATCGTTGGTGGAAATTCATGGGTAACCAAATCAATTCCGCATGATTCAATCGTATTGAACACCACCACAACTGAAGTCAAAATAAAAGAAAAAAAGTAAAATGAATACTTATAAATTAACAGAATTAATCGGTAATACTCCATTAGTTGAAACCGTCAATCTGGTAGCAAATAAAAACGTAAAACTGTTATTAAAATTGGAAGGGAACAATCCTGGAGGGAGCGTAAAAGACCGCGCTGCCTACAACATGATTGCTTCTGCCATCGAAAGAGGCGAGATCAAAAAAGGCGACAAATTAATTGAAGCAACCAGCGGAAATACTGGAATTGCTTTAGCTATGATAGCCCAATTATTTAATATCGAAATCGAGTTGGTATTGCCCGAAGATTCTACTATCGAACGCACACAAACCATGCAGGCCTATGGCGCAACAGTTATTCAGACTCCGGCTAGCGAAGGAATCATTGGTTCAAGAGATTATGCCGACAAAAAAGTTGCCGAAGGAGGCTATGTCATGCTGAATCAGTTTGCCAATGACGACAACTGGAAAGCACACTACAAAACTACCGGACCCGAAATATGGAATGATACAGATGGAACTGTAACACATTTTGTATCTGCAATGGGAACTACCGGAACAATTATAGGAACCTCAACTTATCTGAAAGAGAAAAACCCAAATATCCAGATCATTGGCGCACAGCCCAGCGATGGATCACAAATTCCAGGTATTAGAAAGTGGCCACAGGAATATCTGCCAAAAATTTATGATGGGTCAAAAGTGGATATAACTATTGATATCAGCGAAGAAGAAGCCCGAATAATGACCAAAAGATTAGCCAGAGAAGAAGGTGTTTTTGCAGGAATGAGCAGCGGTGGTTCTGTTGCTGTGGCCGTAAAAATTGCCAATCAATTAGAATCTGGAGTTGTAGTTGCCATTATCTGTGATCGTGGCGACCGCTATTTATCTTCTGATTTATTTGACTAAAAAAAGTCTCTAAGCTTCTAAGTTACTGAGTTACTAAGACAAAAGCTAAAAAAACAACATTTAAAAACTCAGAAACTTAGTATCTCAGCAACTTAGAAACTTATAAAATATGAATTATCGCAAACTAGGAAAAACCAATTTTAATATTTCAGAAATAGCATTGGGTACTTGGCAGGTGGGCGGAAAATGGGGTTCGCCATTTAATGACAAAACCGCCGATGAATTAATCAATACCGCAATTGACAAAGGCGTAAATTTTATTGATACTGCCGATGTTTACGAAAACGGCCTGAGTGAAACTGCAGTGGGCAGAGTCGTTCGCTCCCGCTCTGAACGCATTTATGTGGCTACAAAATGCGGGCGTCATATCAATCCGCATGTAAATGAAGGCTATCAGCCAAAAGTACTGCAGCAATATGTGGAAGACAGCTTGAAAAGAATGGGATTGGAAACAATCGATCTTATTCAGCTGCACTGTCCGCCGACACAGGTGTTTTACCGCCCTGAAATCTTTGAAATGTTTGACCGTCTGAAAGAGCAGGGAAAAATTCAAAATCTGGGTGTCAGTGTAGAAAAAGTAGAAGAAGCCTTAAAAGCTATCGAATTTTCTAACGTAACTACTGTTCAGATTATCTTCAATCTTTTCCGTCAGCGTCCATCGGAATTATTTTTTAAAGAAGCCAAAAGAAAAGACATCGGAATTATTGCAAGAGTACCGCTTGCGAGTGGTTTATTAACGGGATTATATGATTCTAAAACTTCATTTGGAGAACAGGATCACAGGAATTTTAACCGTGACGGAGCTGCTTTTGACAAAGGAGAAACATTTTCAGGTATTAATTATGAATTGGGTTTACAGGCTGTTGATGCTCTAAAAGCTCTTTTCCCAGGGACGTCTAATTTAGCACCTATTGCCCTGCAATGGATTTTAAGTTTTAACGAAATCAGCTGTATTATTCCGGGCGCATCAAAGGAAAGTCATGTTTTATCTAATCTTTCTGTATACGACATGCCCGAACTGACTCCTGAAAAAATCAGTGCGATGAACGCCATTTATGAGCAGTACATCAAACCGCAGGTACATCAGCTTTGGTAAAAGAAAATGTAAATGTCCAAAAAATCAAATTTCAAAGAATGGTTTGATCGGTACAAATATTCTGAACTTGCAGCGACAAGCACAGCATTGACTGCTTCTCTGTTTAGTAAAATATTTAATGCGGTAACAACTGCTTATTTAATTACGTTTGCCGAATATTCTGCGTTTTATAGTGTAATGATTTACAGATTGTATAAAACCAAAATTACCGAAAATAAAGCAAAAAACAAGAAGATTACTTTCATGGAAATACTGATTCTGATCTGGAATCTGTTTCTGGAATTTGGTTATCCTGCAATTTTGGATTTCTTTTTTATCCGGCCTTTCTGTATGTATTGGACGCCTACAATCACAGGGAATTATTTTACTGGAACTATTTTAGGAAAAATTACAGCAGATTGTATTTTTTATTCTTTAACCATCATTAACTATGAATTCATAAAGAGAAAATCATAATTGATTAAAAAAATCAACCGCAAAGTTTTCATGAAGCTCTGCTTTGCGGTTAATTTCTTGATAGAATCTTGGTTTACTTTTAAAGCAAAGTTGCTGTTGTACTGATTTCAGTATTGAATAATTTTGAAATCGGGCAGTTTTTCTCAGCTTTTGTAACTAATTCCTGAAACGTTTCATTTGAGATTCCTTCAATTTTAGCATTAACTGTTAAATGCGAACTGTTAATTGTTCCTTCTACTAAACTAATATCGCATTTGGTTTCTATGCTTTCAATAACTGCGCTTGTTTCTCCTATAAAAGCAGTCAGCTGCATAGTAAAACAACCTGCATGTGCAGCTGCTGCAAGTTCTTCGGGATTGGTTCCTACTCCTTCTTCAAATCGGGATTTGAATGAATATTGCGTATTATTTAAGGTCGTACTTTGTGTTGTTAATTTTCCAGCTCCTTCTTTCAGGGAACCAGTCCAGACTGCGGTCGCATTTCTTTTCATAATTGTTGTTTTTATTGATAATAATCAAAATTAAGTTTTTTACTAACAAAAAATGTAAGAAATAAATTTATTTAACTAAAAAATAATACTTATTGAAAAAGATTTAACAATGCTAATTTAAAAAATTGTAACTTGTAAAGCAGTTGTTTACAAAAAAAGCAATTTATTCTGTAAACAGCAATTTCTAATAGCTTATCAAACATCCTCCAATGAAAACGCTAAATATTTTTATAGCTTTCTTTTGTCTTACTATAATAAGCTGTAGTTCTTCTGACAATGAAGAACAGGATCCGGAAACTGCAGAACCTTTTGTAAGAGAAAATCAATTGCAGTTTTATTTTAGCAGTCCAGCAAATACCGATTTACTTAACCTAAATAACAACATCATTGTGCCAATTGCCTACGAAGGAAAATATAATCCTTCAACTCTTCCGCCAAAGAACAATTCAAAAAAATATGTCTATCAGGGAGGAACAATTGAATATGACGCTGCTATTGATAAATACTACTGGAGTACTGGTATTACTGGTAAAAAAGGCATTAAGAAAAATACCATTTTTGTACGGATTACAGAAACTGATACCGATACTCTGGATGTTAATTTTAAATTTACAAAAGGAGAAGGTTCTGGTGCCGATAAATTTTATGCTTATATAGAAAAACTGTATTACAATGACATCTTGATACATGAAGAAAACTCAAATAAAAAGATTGAGATTGATCCAGTCAAGAGAATTTTTATTCAAAAGAATGGAAAAAAAACACTAATCTCTTTTATGAATTAGTCTCATCTTCAAATCCATTTACAAATCCTCTGCGCCCGATTACTTCGTCAGTTCGCTTCGCTCGTGTGCAGCGGAAAACGGGATAAGGTCCTAACTGTACAATTATTTTTATACTTTAATTATAAATATTTCGTTTCAATAAAAAACTTGAATCATGAAAAAAATATTTATACTAATTTGCATTTTAGCACTTTACAGCTGTAAAACCAAAAAAGCAGATGGTAAATTAATTGGCAAAAGTGTTTCTGTTAATGAAATGACTTCTGAAGAAGCGATTCAAAAAAACAAAGCATACGAACTAGGTAAAAGAGTCTTAATGACCTGTAATACTTCAAAATTTAAACCTTTCTCAAAAAGTGAAGCTACAGATAAAGTAATTGCCAACTCAACTGAAAAAAAAGTCAAAGAAATTGGTGCAAAATACAGCCTGAAATATGGTAATTTTAAAGATCTTGATTTTATAGAAATGGTTCCAAACAAGACCGACAATACTAACATTTATAGATTCAAAGCCCTTTTTGATTATGCTAAAGCAAATAAAGAGCTTAGAGTGACGATGAACTCAGAAAATAAAATTTCGGCAGTTACCACCAAAGACTGGAATGATGATTTTCAATAAAGACTCCTCTTGCTTTTATTTTTAGCAAAAAAAATTAAAATTAAAATCTAAAAATAAATCCAAAGCCTTATTTTTGCGCCATGGCAAAGAAAAATACAGACAAGGTTGTCTTTCATCAAATAAAAGTCCTTGATGCTGGTGCAAAAGGCGTTTCGGTTGCAAAAGCTCCCGATGGTAAAGTTGTTTTTATTCCAAATGTAGTTCCCGGCGATGTTGTTGATGTTCAGACTTTCAAGAAACGCAAAGCGTATTATGAGGGAAAAGCAGTTCATTTTCATGAGTTTTCAGAACATCGAGTAGATCCAATCTGCGAACACTTTGGTGTCTGCGGCGGATGCAAATGGCAGAATATGAATTACGGCCAGCAGCTTTTCTTTAAACAAAATGAGGTGAAAAATCATCTGCAGCGCATTGGCAAAATTGAACTTCCTGAATTTGAATCCATTCTGGGTTCTGAAAAAAAGTTTTTTTACAGAAATAAAATGGAATTTTCGTTTTCAAACAGCCGCTGGCTAACCGAAGCTGAAATTGGAAGCGAAGAAGATTTAGGAAATAGAAATGCACTTGGTTTCCATATTCCAAAAATGTGGGACAAAATTCTGGACATCAACAAATGTCACTTACAGGAAGATCCATCGAATGCCATCCGAAATGAAGTCCGCACTTTTGCAAATGCAAACGGTTTGACTTTCTTTAATCCCAGAGCACACGAAGGTTTATTGAGAACGCTGATGCTAAGAACAGCTTCGACTGGAGAAATCATGGTTTTGATTCAGTTTTTTGAAAACGATAAAAAGAACCGTGAATTGATTCTGGATCACCTTTACGAAAAATTCCCGCAGATTACTTCCCTTCAATATGTAGTTAACAATAAAGCAAATGACACTTTATACGATACTGATATTAAATTATACAAAGGAAGAGATTACATCCTTGAGGAAATGGAAGGATTAAAATTTAGTATTAATGCTAAATCTTTCTACCAGACCAATTCGGATCAAGCATACGAATTATACAAAATAACCAGAGATTTTGCGGGTTTAACCGGAAATGAAACTGTTTATGATTTATATACCGGAACTGGAACTATTGCTCAGTTTGTATCTAAAAAAGCAAAAAAAGTGATTGGTGTCGAAAGTGTACCAGACGCTATTAAAGATGCAAAAGCCAATGCCGAACGCAATAGCATTGACAACTGCGAGTTTTTTGTCGGGGATATGAAAGTTGTTTTTAACGACACTTTTATTGCACAGCACGGACACCCGGATGTCATTATCACTGATCCGCCGCGTGACGGAATGCACAAGGATGTTGTAGAACAGATTATGAAAATTGGCCCTCAAAAAGTAGTTTATGTGAGCTGTAACTCGGCAACACAAGCCAGAGATTTAGCTTTGATGGATGAAAAATACAAGGTAACAAGAGTTCGCCCAGTTGATATGTTTCCGCAGACACATCACGTTGAAAATGTTGTACTTTTGGAAAGACGATAAGCCGCTGCATAAATGAAAAAAATACTTGCTTTTTTAATGATTCTTGGTTTCGCTTCTTCCAGCTGCGAGCCCGATGATATTTGTGACCCAACTACTCCCACTACACCAAGAATGCTGATTCAGTTTTATGATTATAACAATCCTACTGTGTTGAAAAATGTTAATAATCTAAAAGTAATTGGCGAAGGTATGACTGAAGGTGTGGTTTTGTCACCATCAGTATCAGGTGATTCAAAATATATAACAAGCGGTAATAATATACTGCTTCCATTAAATATAGAAACTGATCTTGTAAAATACAGGTTTATCAGCAATTACGGCAACCGAAATCCGTTACTTGTAAACGAAGATAATTTACAGTTCAAATACTCACGTGAAAATTTTTACGTTTCAAGAGCCTGCGGATTTAAAACAATATTTAATTTGGACGCAGACAATCCTTTTACATTAACCGATTCTGCAGCTGCGGATCAAATGTGGATTAAATACATGATAGTAGTGCAAAACAACATAACATACGAAAATGAAACAATCATTAAAATTTTCTTTTAGTTTTTTCTTTTTGTTGTCATTGTTTTTTGTTCAGGCGCAAGAAAAAAAAACCACCGCATCACCACCTGCAGAAATAATTGTCAAAGGAGCCAACGGTAAAACAGTAACTGAAAAGAATCCTGATAACAAACCCAAGCAGCCAATTGATAGTATTAAACCAAAAACAGACCGCTATGGTTTGATTCTTGGTGCCGATGTTTTTAAAATTGCGCGGTCCTTTTATGATTCAAATTATAAAGGAATAGCATTTGTTGCTGACTATCGTCTGACAAAAAAATATTATGCGTATGGTGAAGTAGGAAGTGAAGATGTTACTGTTGAAGACCCTTTATTAAACACTACTACTACCGGAGCCTATCTCAAAGCAGGTTTTAACTACAATGCCTATATCAATTGGCTGGACATGGAAAACCTTATCACATTTGGAGTCCGTGGCGGTTTCAGTGCATTTAATGAGCGTTTAAACAGCTATTCCATTTATAATCCGAATCCTTATTTTGGACAGGATTCAAGTATTGAATTTGGTAAAACTTATGACGGTTTAACAGCAAGCTGGATAGAAGTAGCTGCTGGAATCAATGTAAAAGTTTTCAATAATGTATATGTTGGTTTTGGATTTCAATTAAAAACATTAATTACGAATTCCCAGCCAAGCGGATTTGAAAGTCTTTATATTCCTGGATTCAACAGAACATATGATGGTAATTTTGGGGCTGGCTTTAATTATACCGTTTCTTATTTCATTCCAATTTATAAGAAAAAAGTAGTAACCGCAAAAAAACCTGCACCTAAAAAGAAATAATCCTAAAATTGAATCCATAAAAAGGAGCAAAATTGAATCTGTATATTTTCAATCTTGCTCTTTTTGTTTTTGTCTAACTAAACTATCCTATTTCCTTAATCCCTTTTACAAACAGCCAGGACATGAATAGTTTTTCACCGTCTTTGGTTTTAGCAGCCTGAAATTTTGGAGACAGAAATGTCCCCACAAGAAAAGCGGTCATTGGAATCCAAAAACCAGATAAATTGGTGTATTGCTCTACCAAATATCGAAATGTTATAAACAATATAGCAAAACAGCCTAGATTATATAGAAATGCTCTTACTTGTAACTTTGTCATTTTATTGTATTTAATTATGTTTCTCAAAATTAATAGAAAATCTAGTTATTTCTCAGAAATTGCTTCTTTTTATTTTAAGTCATAATTATACAGCAAAAAAAACATACAATTAATATAAATTTAACAATAATTAACCCCTTTAAATTTTGTATTAATTTATATATTAACTTTACGCACCTACCAAAACTAAAACACACAAGTCACTGAATAACAAATGACTATGTTTTTAAAATTTGCCCCAAAATTACAATTGTATTTAAATTTCTTCTATTGAAAATTTAAATTAGTGATAAGATAATTTCTAACAATTTTTAAAACATACTATCATGGCAATTGACTTTTCTATCACAAGCACTGTTGCTTCTAACGGAAGAACAGCTTACAATGCACAGCGCATTAATTCAACTGAACCGAAATTCAACTTTGGCAATAAAACTCAATATGAAGGGAATTTTGGATTGTTCAACACTTCGGTTTCTGCAGGACAAGTTTATAACCCAGCAGATTATGCTGCCAAATATGGATTTTGGGCCTATTTTATTTATCCAACGGCAATGGCCGAAAGTTCAGGTTCTTTTAAATGTTTAAATACCTACGACAGAGCACAATTTACTTTTAGCTTTATGCAGTATGGAGCTCATGTTCCAAATGGTGATTTTGTAAAATTCTTCAGAAAACTGCTGCAGTTACCAAATGCCACTGACTATTTTCCAAAATTAGTATTATCCAACAATAGGATTTTTTATAAATCTAATGGAACTCTTTCTGCCTTAGAAAATGATTCTACTACTCAGCCATTAATGGATTATCTCAACCCAACACTAAATGATATCGAAAATCAGGAACTAATATGCGCAGCACGTCTTGTTCACTGGGCTACTAATGATTCTAAGCATAGAGAAATCCAAGTCGGAACTGCAATAGAAATGTATAAAGAAAACATGAAATCCTATCACAGCCGATACGGATTAAACAATGCTCCTGCAAATGTTTGTCAAATGATTTGTGACATTCGGCATCAGGGAAGAGCGAAAAGCGACCGCATTGCACTTGCCTTGAATTCCAATGGCAATTATGATAAAGCCTTTTCGAACTTATGCCAAATAGGCAATACAAATTATCAAACGAGAATTAATACTGTACGAGGTACAATAAAAAAGTTAACAGATCTAGGGAAGTTTTCTATGAAATATGATGCTAAAAGTGGGGAATTTAAATAATAAACCCTCGCAAGCCGAAAAGAGGAAATAGAGTAGGTATAATTAAATTTGAAATTATGAAAACAACTCTTAAAAAAAGTAGTAAAAAAACATTTTTAACACTTTGTGTGCTTCTGACCACCTTTGACACATTTGCCATTACCGAAAACGCAGATCCAAAAGTTTACTCATTAGATATTTATCAAATCATTATCTCACTTGCTCCAATAGCACTATTTGTAATAACAACCTCAATTATTTTTTTAAAATTAAAAAAAGAAGATTATAAGATTGGTGATGCTCTAAAAGAAAATGAAACCATTACTGTTACGTCTCCGAATCCTGATCCTGACCCAGCTAATACCGCAAATACAGAAACAATACAACCTAAAAGTGCAAGCCGACTTTTGGCTTTTATCTCGGGTATGATATCAGTAGGACTTGCATCTACGTTTTGCAGTTTTTGGGCATACAATTATTTTCTAACGGGTAAAACAGCAGACCTTTCAAGTATTACAAATGTTTTATTGAGTTTAGGACTTGGGGTCGTGCCTTATGCTTTTAATAAAGTGTCAAAAGCTATAGAATAACTATCTCTCCTTAAAAATAAACCTAATTATTTAATTCTTAAAATCATGAATACAAGTAAATATTTAATAGATATTGGTAAAAAATATATTTTGGGTTCAAAAGTTCCATACACCAATCTTAATTATACAGATCCATGGGACTGTGCTGAATTTATTTCTTGGTGTGTATATAAAGTCCTTGCGGGCATGAGAGAGACACCGAAGTTACTCTTAAAACTTTAACGATGTGTAAATTATTCCTGTGGAAAGGAAATATCAGATTTTATTGAATATTTTTTTAGGAAATCTTAACTTTTTATAAAATTTACAAAAAACTCAACCTTAAATGGTTATTATTTTTTTTGCAATAAAAAACCGTATAAATATGGATTGTAGTTTTGAAATTATTGATAATCTTTTTTGAAGTTAATAACTTCAAAAAAAAACTTTATAAAACGAAAAAAAATAGAAGATTAATTTAAACTTAAGCAATTATGGGAAGTGTTAGAATTAAAGTAGATGTTAAAGGTGGAACTGTCCCTGTTCCTATTTTGGTTTTTATTGATAAAGTCAATAGTAATCATGACACAAGTATAAAAAGAGATGGTTCTTTTGATGAAACCTTTATGATTGGAGAAGGTGAATACAATGTAATAGTTTCTGGTGAAAATCCAATTAATGGGCAAACTGATGTTGAAGTTGATTATACCGACAATTACGGACAAAAAAACAACAAAAATTATAATATCACGAACCCAATTTATTCTAAAATTTTTAAAGTATTTATTTAATTACATATGCTTATGAAAAAATATTATATTTTCTTACTGATATTCAGTTACTCAAACATGTTTTCTCAAGATCTATTTAAGCAAATTGAGAACGCTAAGACAGGTAACTTCAAGGATGCTCTCTACAACATAATTCAATTGTCAACAAAAAATCTTTCTGAAAAAGAGAAAACTTTAGAATTGAATAGTACACTTTTTAAAATTATGTATAATGCTGATATATCAAAATTATCAGATTTGACTATCGAAAAATCTTATTTTTTAAGGAACTTTCAAATTAATACTAAAGCTAATTTTGATGAAAATTATAAATATACAGGCTTTTCAGGAGGTTTTACTTTTGCAATTGTCAATGATAGAGATAGTTTAACAATCAATTTGGCTAGAACTTTATATGGCAAGCATAGGGAAGAATTCATCAGAACTTTCCAAAAAATACAATCTGATTTAGCAATTGGTTTGCGAGATGAAAAGAAACTTGACTTACTAAACAAAGCTAGTGAAGATATTATAAATGCTACTGTTGTAAATGATACAACTGGTAATCCTTATTACACTAAAATTCAAACGGAGTTCAAAAAAATATCTAAATCACTTTCTGAACTTGACGATAAAGCCGCAAAACCTGAAGAAATTAATGAATATGTAGCGGCATTGAATAAAATCCGAAAATCCGAAAATCCGAAATTGATAAAATTGCAAGCAAACCTCTTTGGACTATTGCAGCAGATGGTTCAACAAATACAGATGGAAAATTCAATAAATGTTCAGCAAGTTCGGTTTTTTTAAAAGGAATTGCTAAATCGACTCAAGAAATAGATATAAGGGGAACTTTTACTTATGCTGATACTACTTTAGTTAGCATGCCAAGGATTTCATTTAATGGAAAGGCAGGTTTAAACTTTATAGTAATGAGAAACCAACCTGAAAAAACTAGTTGTTTTGAAATTAAAGCATTAGGAGAATATACTAAAATCTATAAAAACGTATTGCCAGATGAAGATGATGAAACCATTACTGCCAATTTAGAATTTAGAATACGATTAGCTAAAGATCTATGGATTCCAATTACTGTTAAATACGACACAGAAAGATCAAATTTCCTTGGCTTTCTCAATATCACCTACAATTTTGGTAGAATATAGCTGATAGTAGTGAATTTAAAAACAACAGAACCATTAAATAAAAAACATCATGGAAAATAAAGATTTTTGGGATAAATTGGGGGTCATTGGTACATTTTTATCAACTACACTCATCGCTATTTTTAGTACAGTTGTAACTTACCAAACCTCTAGGCTAACGAATAAGGTAGAAACTTTCGAGAAAAAGATTGAAGAAAACAAAATGATTGGAGAATTGATACAAAAATTATCTTCTGACACCATGAAGACAACAATAAACTCTGATTTCACTTTATTAACACTAGAAAGGTACTTACGTAATAATGCGGAAAATGGAGAATTAACCATTCAGGATAAAGAAATGTTAGTTGGTTTTGCTGAATCGCTTATATTAAATAGCAATAAAAAAGTCGCTATAAACACCGAGGAAATATCATACAAAATACCTCGCGACTTTTTATTTAAGTATGACACTCTTAAATGGAACAAAATTGTCAGTTTGTATGGTGTAGAAAAAACAAATTCAGTGTATCCAAAAATCACCTACAACTCAACCATTAAATTACAGCAACCAGTTTCTCAAGTAGATGATAGTTTAAAATCTTCGCTTATCAGTTCGATTCTAAAAAAGATAGTTTATATTCAATATGCTCCTACGTTTGAAACAAAAAATGCAGAAAATCTGCAACAGAACTTTAAAAACAATCAATGGGCAGCTCCAAGAATCGATAAAGTAAAGGGAAATTATAATAATATTATTAAATATTTTCATCCTGAAGATGAAGGAATCGCAATAGAAGCAAATAAAATATTGGATAATAAATATAAAATTGTTCCTTCTATTACTTCAAAATACCAAAAAATTGTGCCTAAGGGACAAATTGAGGTATGGGCGTCAAATTAATATAATTCATAATCAGCTCTCTAAGAATAAGTCAATCCCGATAAACACCATTCTAAATAGTAATTATCGGGACTTTTTTATAGTTATAAAAATTATTCAGAAGCAATCTGAAACTTCGTTCTCTTGCTTCCTTCATACATTTCATATTTCACCAATCTGGCTTCAATACTGGCATTGAAAAGTTTTATTTTTCGGGAAGGTTTCAATCCAACAAATTTCAAGGCTTCCAGGTTTCCTGTGATGAACCAGGCATTTGTTCCAGGATAATTTTTCTTTAGAGTATCGCCAATGTTTTTATAGAATTCTTCCATGTGTATGTCCAAACGTTCATCATACGGCGGATTGAAAACCATTTGTAATTTTCCCTGCGAATTCTTCTCTGTATCAAAGAAGTTATTTTCCTGTATAGAAACATACTCAGACAAATTAGCATTTCTCACATTGTCTTTTGCTTTCTGAACTGCAGATGGCGCTTTGTCATAACCTTTTATAGTATAATGAAACTCACGAACGCGCTTCAATAAACTATCCTGAATATTATCAAACAAACCATTGTCCCAATCGTTCCATTTTTCAAAAGCAAATTCTTTACGATTAATATTCGCAGGAATATTGCAGGCAATCATTGCAGCTTCAACCAGGAAAGTCCCGGAACCGCACATCGGATCCAAGAAATCTGTCTGACCATCCCAACCTGAAAGCAGTAAAATTCCAGCAGCTAAAACTTCGTTTATAGGAGCAATATTAGTAGCGGTTCTATAGCCTCGCTGATGTAATGAATTTCCAGAGGTATCTAATGAAACCGAAACCTGATCTTTATCAATATGAATATTAATTCTTAAATCTGGAAAAGCTTTATCAATGCTTGGACGCTGACCCGTTCTTTCTCTAAACTGATCTACAATCGCATCTTTACATTTTTGTGACACATATTCCGAGTGATTAAAATACTCCGAATGCACCGTAGTATCAATCACAAAAGTCTGGTTTGCATTGATATATTTTGACCAATTCGTCCCGCGAATTCCTTTATATAAATCTTGTTCGTTTTTTGCCTTAAAAAAATAAATTGGTTTCAAAATCTTCAACGCCGTACGCAAAGACAAATTGGCTTTGTACATAAATCCTTTGTCACCCTTAAAACTCACCATTCTCACCCCCTGCTCCACGTCCTGAGCTCCCAGCATTTGCAGTTCTTTTGCCAGTATTTCTTCAAAACCAAAAAAGGTTTTGGCAATCATCTTAAAATTCTCCATCTCTCTGTATAAATTCCAATAATTAAATTTCAAGTCCCAAACGGCCCGAAATAGTATATTTTCTGCAAAAATACACTAAATTTGCGGGACTTAAATTAATTGAAAAAGAATAAATGTCCGATTCTGTAAATAACAAAGCACAAATTAACCCTGCCAATCCCGAAAATTGGTTTGCCTCTTGGTTCGACAGTCCTTATTACCACATACTTTACAAAGAAAGAAATTATAGAGAAGCCCAGCTGTTTATGGACAATCTCACCCATTACCTAAATCTTCCTGAGAAAGCCAAAGTGCTGGATTTAGCCTGTGGAAAAGGGCGGCATTCTATCTATTTAAACCAATTAGGCTTCGACGTTATCGGTGCCGATTTATCCGAAAACAGCATAAAAGAAGCCCAAATAAACAGCAACGCAACTCTGCATTTTCAGGTACACGATATGCGTGAGGTTTTTGAAGATAAGTTTGATGCTATTTTCAATTTATTTACCAGTTTTGGTTATTTTGAAAACGATGAGGATAACCTCACCACTCTAAAAGCTATCAAGGAAAGCTTATCCGAATATGGTTTTGCAGTAATCGATTTTATGAATGTTACCAATGTACTCAATAACTTGGTTCCCGAAGAAGTAAAACACGTAGACGGAATCGATTTTCACATCAAACGCTATCTGAAAGACGGACATATTTACAAGGAAATTGATTTTGAAGACAAAGATCAAAAATATCATTTCACTGAAAAAGTAAAAGCGCTTACGCTAAAGGACTTTGAAGAAATGATGAACGAAGCCGACATATTTTTACTGGATATTTTTGGTGATTATAAGCTGAAAAAATTCCACAAAACCGAAAGCGAAAGATTGATTATGATTTTTAAGTAATTGTTTAATCGAGCAATTGTTTAACTCTTTAATCGGTTAAACAAATACCACAATTAAACGATAAAACAAATAAACAGTTCAACAAATCAACAACAAAAAATGAACTACCTTTTACCTTTACTTTCCGTGCTTCTTGGTTACTTTATTGCCTTGTTTTTAAAGCCAAAAAGTAAAACCAATCTAAAGCTTCTGCTTGCTTTTAGCGGTTCGTTCCTGTTATCGCTTACAGTGATGCATTTACTACCGGAAGTTTACGAAAGCCACAATCACAATATTGGCGTATTTATAATGCTGGGGATTTTGTTCCAGATCATACTGGAATTTTTCTCCAAAGGTGCTGAACACGGTCATGTCCATGGCCACGACAAAATGTACCAAATTCCGTGGTTGTTGTTCATCAGTCTTTGTATTCACGCTTTTTTGGAAGGATTTCCAGTAAGTCATCATCAAGATTTAGCATTAGGGATAGCCATTCATCACTTCCCTATTGCCATTATTCTGACGACCTTTTTCATCAATGCATCACTCAGCCGAAATGCAATCTTTTTCTTCATGATCACCTTTGCTGTCATGACGCCGCTAGGCACCGTTGCTTCTGATTTCATTCCGCAATTGAATGATTATTACACAGAAATAACCGCCGTAGTCATTGGGATTTTATTCCACATTTCATCCACTATCATTTTTGAAAGCAGTGAAGGACACAAATTCAATATCGCCAAAGTTTCGATGATTGTAATTGGGATTGTATTGGCTTGCTTTTTATAAATTTGGGCGTGCCACGAAAGTGCTATAAACAAGTTTGATAATAAATCACAAAAGAACATGGGATTTAAACATTTATTTAAAGTAAAATTGAATTGGATTTCAGTTCCAAAAGAAACAATTTCGACTTCAAAAAAACACCTTAAAAACCATCAGATTACCATTGAAGGAAAAGAAATTTTAAACCTCTCGGCCGCCAAAGCATTCAAAGGAGATCCTAATTTATACAATCCCGAAGATTTATTATTGAGCGCTGTGGTTTCCTGTCACATGATGTCTTATTTGTATATCTCCTCCCAAAACGGAATTGATGTCCTTTCCTATCAGGACGATGCCGAAGCCACTCTCGAAGTTTCAGAAAATGGCTCGGGGCGTTTTATAGAAGTACGATTGTATCCAAAAGTTGTAATTCAGCAAAAAGAAAAAATTGCCGAAGCGTTAGAATTGCATTCCAAAGCAAACGAACTTTGTTTTATCGCAAATTCGTGTAATTTTAAAATTGTTCACTTTCCAGCTTGTACCAATTCTGCTGTTATCGAAAACTTCTGAAGCAAATAATTCCATTTTCGTTGTAGCTTCCTGCAACAAATCCGTTATATTTACAAAACAACGAAAATAGAATTCTTCTCTATATTTATAGAACTGAACATAAAATCAACAAATGACAACATCTATCATTATATCAATATGTCTGTTATTGATTCTTGCCTATATATTCGATATCACTTCATCAAAAACAAAAATCCCTTCGGTTATATTACTACTAATCGTGGGCTGGGCAGTAAAACAGGGAACTGATTTTTTTGAAATTCGGGTGCCAAATTTAACCTCAATATTACCCGTTCTAGGAACTGTTGGACTTATTTTAATTGTTCTGGAGGGCTCTTTAGAATTGGAATTAAACAAATCAAAACTTCCATTTATTGGCAAAACAGCACTTGTTGCTATAATACCAATGCTCCTTTTTAGCTTTGGACTTGCATTTGCTTTTTATTATTTTGGTAATATTTCTTTCAAAATCGGATTGGCTAATGCTATTCCGCTTGCCGTAATCAGCAGTGCGATTGCTATTCCGAGTGCACAGAATCTTATCTCAAAAAATAAAGAGTTCATCACTTATGAAAGCAGTTTATCGGATATTTTTGGAGTAATCCTTTTTAATTTTATTACACTCAATGACGATATTGGGGCTTCGTCAGTAGGTGGTTTTGTTTTTGAAATACTTGTGATTCTTATCATATCATTTGTGGCAACGCTGGGACTTGCGTTTTTATTAAGCAAAATAAAACATCCGGTAAAATTTATTCCCATCATATTAAGTATCGTACTCATATATGCTGTTACTAAAATTTACCATTTACCAGGGCTGATTTTCATACTTCTTTTTGGTATTTTTCTGGGTAATCTTGACGAGATTAAAAGCAATAAATTTATTCAAAAACTACAGCCAGACCTTTTGAATAAAGAAGTTCATAAATTCCACGAACTTACCACAGAAATTGCTTTTTTAGTAAGAGCTTTATTTTTTCTGCTGTTTGGCTACTTAATAGAAACGAAAGAATTATTAAACACAGCAACCATCGTCTGGGCAATTGGAATTTGTTCCGGAATATTCGCTTTGCGTTACATCACTCTTAAAGCATTTAAAATCAACATCAAACCTTCTTTATTTATTGCTCCAAGAGGTCTGATTACCATTTTACTTTTCCTTTCAATTCCTGACAATCAAGTGATTGATTTAGTCAATAATTCATTGGTAATACAAGTCATAATTCTGAGTGCATTAGTAATGATGTCTGGACTTATGAGCCATAAAACAGAGGATGAAAACAATTAAAATCATCTTCTAAAATTTATCTTATAAGACGTTTTCTGCTATTAATTTATTTAAGTTTGTAATACTAAATAAACTGTGTTTGTTTTACACTTTTGAACCTTAAAAACAATGACTTTCACCAAAACCACCGAGCAATCCTCAAAATACGAACATTTAGAAAAAATGTCCGTTCGAGAATTAATAACCAATATCAACAAAGAAGACCAAACCGTACCTATTGCCGTCGAAAAAGCTTTACCGCAGATAGAAACACTCGTAACCGAAATTGTTGCCAAAATGAAACTGGGCGGACGCTTATTTTACATTGGAGCAGGAACTTCAGGACGTTTGGGTGTTGTTGATGCTTCTGAATGTCCTCCTACTTTTGGAGTACCGTTCGATCTGGTTGTCGGCATCATAGCTGGTGGTGACAAAGCCATCCGCAGAGCCGTAGAAAACGCTGAGGATAACGCAACCCAAGCCTGGATTGACTTACAGGAATTCAATATTAATGAAAATGATGTGGTTATTGGCATCGCCGCGTCGGGAACAACTCCCTATGTTATTGGAGGATTACAAGCCTGCAACGAAAAAAACATCAGCACTGGAAGCATTTCCTGCAACGCTGGGAGCCCGCTTTCGCAAACGGCAAAATTCCCTATCGAAGTTATTGTCGGTCCTGAATTTGTAACAGGAAGCTCCCGAATGAAAGCAGGAACTGCACAAAAATTGGTTCTGAATATGATCTCGACAGCTACGATGATTCAGCTCGGAAAAGTGAAAGGAAACAAAATGGTCGATATGCAATTGAGCAATAACAAACTTGTAGACCGCGGTGTAAAAATGATTATGGAAGAAATTCCGGTAACCTACGAAGAAGGTTCTGAACTGCTTGCAAAATACGGAAGCGTGAGAAAAGCAGTAGATTTTTATAATGGACAGTAAACTGATTTCATATAACAGATAGCAAAAAATGGCAAATAAAGAACTTTTGGCAAAGGGAGTAAAATACTTAACAGGAGCTTTACCTCTTATGTTCATTGGACCATCCGTAATTTACAATGCATTTATGAATCAGCATACCAATTGGCATTATTTGGTTTTGGGCATTGGAATCATTGCCTGTATCGCATCAATATATTTAATGTTTACAGGGTTGAAAATAATAATGAAAGGCATATTTAACGACTAATTTGTATCTTTACAAAAATTACAATTATGGATATTCAAGCCGAAATAAATTGGATTCATCAAGAAATTGATAAAGTAAAAGACCCTAGCTTCATAGAAAAAATGAAACATCTTTTGCAATCGATAAACACTCCTGCTGAGACAACAGCTACAGAATACAACGCTGATATTGAAAATGCGCTGGATAATATCAAAAAAGGTAATTTTTATACCGAAGATGAAGCTAAGGCTATTTCAAAAAAATGGGGAAGAAAATAATCTGGTCAAATGATGCTTTAACACAACTGGAAGATATTCACTTTTACATTTTTTTCGAAAGTAAATCGATTCATATTGCAGACAAAGTTGTCGACACCATTTTTGAAAGTACTGAAATATTAAAAACTCAGCCTGAAATTTTCAAACTCGATGCACAAAAAATTAATAATGACGGCAGCTTCAGAGTTTACTATATTTATGATTATAGTATCTCTTACCGAATTACTGAGAACTCTATTCAAATTCTCCGTGTCAGACATAATGCACGCAAAACTAAAAAACTCCCATGGAAGACCTGATACACATTCAAAAAACATTTGAAAAAATAACTTATATAGGTAAGAGAATTAACAATCGTGAATTTGAAGACTGCGTTTTCAAGAATTGTGATTTCTCTAATAGTGATTTCTCTAACAATAGTTTTATGGACTGCGAATTCATAGAATGCAACTTATCGATGACCCAATTGGGAGGTTCCAGCCTGAAGACTGTTAACTTCAGAAACTGTAAACTAATGGGGATTCAGTTTCAGGATTGTCAGGATTTTTTATTTAATGTGCAGTTTCAGGATTGTATTTTGGATTATAGTTCTTTTGCAAATAAAAAAATGCCGAAAACCAAATTCAATTCCTGCTCGCTGAAAGAAGTTACTTTTATCGGAACTAATTTAACCCAATCGGTTTTTGGAAACTGTAATTTGGACAATGCCGTTTTTAATGACACCATTTTAGCAGGTGCCGATTTTATCACCGCTTATAACTATAAAATTGATCCCGAATACAACCCAATGAAAAAAGCTAAATTTTCCAGTCAGGGAATTGCGGGGCTTTTGGACAAATATGATATAAAAATTGAGTAAATCTGGCTTCTCTCCTGAAAACATAAGGAAAATGAAGCAGTTTGCAAAACTTATAATGATTTAACAAAACTCGCGCCATTAGTACGAGAAATAGATCACTAAAGTGGTTTAAAAATTAAATAGTAAAAGACAAACATAATAATCAACCATTATGAGCACAACCACATCCTATCTTGAAAGCGTAAAAAAGCAGTTTCTCTACTATAAAATGCTCGGAGAAAAAGCGATGGAACAATTGGAACCGGAACAATTATTTGTGTCCGTAAACGAAGACACGAACAGCATTGCCGTGATAGTAAAGCACCTTGCTGGAAACATGCTGTCGCGCTGGACAGATTTCCTAACCACTGATGGCGAAAAGGAAACCAGAAATCGTGATGGCGAATTTGAAAATGATTTACAGACAAAAGAGCAAGTACTGACTGAGTGGAATACTGGATGGGACTGCTTTTTAGGAGCATTGGACAGTTTACAGCCCGAACAGCTTTCGGAAATTATCTATATCCGAAATGAAGGACATACTGTTATTGAAGCCATCAATAGACAGCTGGCGCATTATCCGTATCATATCGGGCAGATTGTTTTTTATGCCAAACAGCTTAAAAAAGACGAATGGAACAGTCTTTCGATTCCTAAAAACAAATCAGCTAATTACAATGCTGATAAATTTGCTCAGGAAAAATCAATCAAAAATTTTACTGAAGAAGAATTTAGACGAATGAAATAATATAAAAGCTTTATGCAATAAGCCATAGGCATTGTCACTGCCTAAAGCCTATGGCTTATTGCTTAAAGCTAATTAAAATATCAAAACTAACTAAATGAAAAAATTAATCTTACTCTTTCCCTTGCTCTCACTATTGTCCTGTTATGATGTGGAGCGCAACTGTAAAGATTTCAAGAATGGAAAATTTAAATTTGAATACGAAATTGACGGCGTAAAAAAAACAACGATGTTTGAGCGCAATGATAGTATTGAAATTGAGACTTTTGAAGGTAAAACAGATACTTCTACCGTTCGCTGGGTGAATGACTGCGAATACATTTTACAGAAGAAACACCCGAAAAACAAGGCTGAAGAGAAAGCGATCAGCATGAAAATTTTGACTACCTCAAAAAATTCCTATACCTTTGAATTTGGAATGGTAGGATCCAATTCGAAACAAAAAGGAACTGTTGTTAAGATTGCAGATTAGAGAATCTAGAATAACAGAATTCAGAAAGCAGATAAACAATTGGATAAATCACAAGCAGCAAATCACAAACAATAAACTATAAATCATAAACAAACTAACAACGCATGGAAGTATTTTTGAATCCAGATGCATGGATTGCCCTATTAACATTGACTTTTTTGGAAATTGTTTTAGGAATCGATAACATTATTTTTATCTCAATTGCTACTGGAAAATTAGCTATAGAAGACCGTAAGAAAGCAACCAAAGTAGGTATGTTTTTAGCAATGTTTATGCGTATTGCATTGTTGTTTGGAATTAATTTCCTTACCCAAATGAAGAAACCCTGGTTCACGATTGACTGGAGCTGGCTTCATGCGGGCGTTACGGGGCAAAGTCTCATTTTGTTATTTGGAGGATTGTTTCTGATATATAAAAGCACCAATGAAATCCGCGAAAAAGTAGACGAAAAAGGACACGAAGAAAAAGAATTGGGTAAAGTGGCCGCAAAATCTTTCCAGAGTGTAATTCTGCAGATTATAATGATTGACCTGGTTTTCTCTTTTGACAGTATTTTGACTGCAGTCGGGATGACTAACGGCGTTGAAGGTGCTTTGGTTATTATGATTACCGCTGTAATTATTTCGGTATTAATTATGATGCAGTTTGCCGTTCCTGTTGGGAATTTTGTAAACAAGCATCCTTCCATTCAAATATTGGGATTGTCCTTTTTGATTCTAATTGGATTCATGTTATTGACAGAAAGCGCACATTTGTCTAATGCCCTTATTTTTGGAAGTCATGTAACTCCTGTTCCAAAAGGATATCTATACTTTGCCATTTCGTTCTCTTTATTTGTAGAAATAATAAATATGAAAGTGACTAAAAAGAAATAATATGCTTTCCAAAAACATAAAAAACGCCTTGATTATTGCTGTTGTAGTAGGAACAATATTGAACACGATCAATAGTTATGGTGTGATTTGGGAAAGCAATTTTACTTTTAGAAATGTTTTAAGAATTGTATTAACGTACATCACTCCGTTTTGTGTTTCTTTATATTCTTCTACATTAGCATCAAAATCATTTGAAAAATCAAATACAAGAAACACAGTTACCGAAAAGTAGCTGTGTTTTTTTTTATAATTTTATTTTAGTTTCCAAAAACATTATTCTCATAAAATGAAAAATACTATTTCGCATAGAGTTGCCGATTTCCTTAAGAACTTCCCTCCTTTTACTTTTTTAAGCCAAAATGATATTGAGATACTCTCCGAACAGATTTCAATTATTTACAAAGAAAAAGACAGTGTAATTTTTGCCGAAAATGATGAAACTCACGACTCTTTTTATGTTGTTCATAAAGGCGCTGTTGCTCTTAGAAAAGGAATAAAAAATGACACTATTGATATGTGTGATGAAGGCGATATTTTTGGATTAAGACCTCTGATAGCTAATGAAAATTACCAGATGGAGTCTAGAGCCTATGAAGAAACCATTCTGTATGCTATTCCTATCGCAGTTTTTAAGCCGTATGCATTAATGAATAAAAATGTCGGGGATTTTTTAATTCAGAGTTTTGCTTCCAATACACAAAATCCGTATTCCGAAAGTTACAGGGGAAAACTCTATGGCGAAACTTTGGCTGGAGATCTTTTGGATAATAAACCTCAGATATTAGATATTCATCCTGTAAAATATTCAAAAAAAATAGTAACCTGTTCCTCTGCAACTCCGGTGAAAGAAATTGCACAGATAATGACAAAAAAAAATGTGGGAGCAATACTTGTAGTTGAAGATAAACTTCCCATAGGTATCATTACAGATAAGGATCTGAGGAATAAAATTGTCACCGGCGAATATCCAATCACATCTGCTGCATCAGTCATCATGACAAGCCCTGTTATCACATATCCTAAAAAGCTGACCACTACACAAGCGCAGATGGCCATGATGAAAAGCAACATCAGCCATATCTGCCTTACCAAAGACGGCACTCCAAATACTAAAGCTATTGGAATCCTTTCAAAGCACGATGTGATGGTTTCATTAGGAAATAATCCTGCTGTTTTGATTAAAGCTGTAAAAAGAGCCAAAAAATACAAGGAAATAAAACCAATACGAGCCAGCATCATGCAGTTATTGCAAGGCTATCTTGACCAGAACATCCCAATAACATTAACATCAAAAATCATCACCGAATTAAATGATGTCTGTATTCAGCAGGTTATTACTATTGCTTTGAAAAAAATGGATACGCCTCCGCCGGTAAAATTCGGCTGGCTGGCTATGGGAAGCCAAGGGCGAAGTGAACAATTACTGCAGACCGATCAGGATAATGCGCTGGTTTATGAAGATGTTCCCGAAGAATTAAAAGAAAAAACCAAGAAATACTTCCTAGAACTCGCTGCACATGTCAACAAAGGACTATTTGAAATAGGATATGAATACTGCCCTGCCGAAATGATGGCGTCCAACCCAAAATGGTGTCTGAGTCTCGATGAATGGAAAAATTTAGTACATCACTGGATCACAAATACCGGAAAAGACGAGGTGCTCCTGTCCTTTATATTTTTTGATTACAGCTTGTCTTATGGAGACAGCGAACTTGTAAACAAACTTTCCGATTTTATTCTGGAAGACATTAAAGCAAATCCTGTATTTTACATTCATTTATTAAGCGGTGCTTTGCAAAGCCCGTCCCCTACTGGATTTTTCAGACAATTTTTATTGGAGCAGGATGGTGCCAACAAAGATTTTTTTGACATAAAAAGAAGAGCATTAATGCCATTGAGTGATGCAGCAAGGGTATTAATTTTATCCCATGCCGTAAAATCAATCAGTAATACTCCTGAGCGTTTTGAAAAATTAGCCGAACTGGAACCGCAGAACAAAGAATTATACCTGTCCTGCGCCTATTCGTATAAAGCGCTTTTAAAATTCAGAACCAAACAAGGACTGCTGCATCATGATTCCGGGCAGTATATTGCACTGGAACACCTTACTAAATTAGAAAAAATCAAATTAAAAAGTACTTTTAAAACCATTAAAGAACTTCAGGAAATTATCTCCATCCGTTTTAATCCATCAAATATACTGTAATGAAGAACATTTTTGAGAAATGGAAAACCATACTATTTGATTTTTTAAAAATAACTAAAAAGCCAATTGATGAAACGCTTTTACACAGTGTTGAAAGCGCCCGTTTTGTAGTATTGGATACCGAAACCACTGGTTTTGATTATGACAACGACCGAATGCTCTGCATAGGTGCCGTTACGCTGCAAAACAGTGTTATTGCAATTTCAGAATCATTTGAAATGTACATACACCAAGAACATTATGACAAAAACAGTGTTCAGATCCATGGTATTCTCAAAGATCTGGTTATGACCAAACCCAGTGAATTAGAAGTGCTGCAGCAGTTTTTGACTTTCCTGGGAGATTCGATTATCATTGCCCATCATACCATATTTGACATCACGATGATCAATCGTGCTTTGGAACGAAATGGTCTTCCGCTGTTAACGAACAAAACATTAGACACAGCATTTCTTTATAAAAAAACATTAATCAGATCTAATTTATTGGAATATAAAGATCATTATGCATTGGACGATCTTGCCGATAAATTTGATATTTCCAAAAAAGACCGCCACACCGCAATGGGCGATGCCTTTATCACTGCTATTGCCTTCCTGAAAATTGTAAAAAAATTAAAAGAGAAAAAAAGAAAAGGCGAATTTCTTCTTAAAGATTTGTTTTATTATTAATCTGCATCCGAATAGTATTGTTTTTAGGAGCAGAAAAATTAGGTATCCTTGGTAATTATAGGTCCTGCTCTCCGCTATATTCCCGATTAACAAAAACTACGGCAAAAAAGCCTTGTTTTTCTAAATCGAGAGATGTCGCTTCGATCAGGGCTAAAAGGCAGTATTTGGTATTTTTGTAAATAAATAACTACAAACTAAAGTCTACAATCTTGGCTTAGCAGACTGAATCTGCAAGGCTGAATTACAAAAAATTATGAAATTGCCACAAATTAAGAGCTTTTAAAATCATTTTAATTTGTGAATCTGTGGCAAATGATTTTTTTTAGAAGCTAAAACCGAATGCACTAAGTGAATAGTTTTGATCAGGAAAGATAAAACTTGCATTATATAAAATAAACATTAAAACTTCTTAGTACCAGCCAGCATTTCACTTCAAACTGAACTGTAAAAAAAAACACAAAATCTACTTTTTTTGTGTAATAAATCACATTCCGCATTACTTACAAACTATTATCAGAATAACCAATATACTTTTACTATAAAAAAACGTATTCTTAATTATTATATTGAAAAAAAACTAGTTAATAAATTGTATATATAAAAATAAAACCTATTTTTGTGTAATCGATTACATCGATAATCACATTAAAATCAAGCCCTCAAAATTTAACAAAAAAAATATGAATAATCAGAACCCAGGTAAATTTAGATGGACCATTTGTGCAATGCTTTTTTTTGCAACAACCATTAATTACCTTGACAGACAAGTACTTTCTTTAACATGGAGCGATTTTATTTCACCCGAATTTCACTGGACAAACAATGACTACGGAAACATAACTGCTTTATTTTCTATATTTTATGCTGTTTCATTATTATTTGCAGGCAAATTTGTTGATTGGATGGATACAAAAAAAGGATTCCTCTGGGCAATTGGAATCTGGTCACTAGGTGCCTGTTTACACGCCTTCTGCGGGATTGCAACATCAGGAATTATAACTGGAAACTGGTTTGTAGGCTTTGAAGGAGCAAAAGAAGCCATAAGCAAAGTAAACGATACTGCAATGATTATCTCTGTGAGTGTTTCTCTGTTTATTTTTGCCCGATTTATATTAGCCATAGGTGAAGCCGGAAACTTTCCTGCTGCTATTAAAACCACAGCCGAATACTTCCCTAAAAAAGACAGAGCATTTGCAACAAGTATATTCAATGCCGGAGCAACTGTTGGTGCTTTGGCCGCACCGATAACAATTCCTTTTATCGCTAAATCCTTTGGCTGGGAAATGTCATTTATCATAATTGGAGCTTTAGGTTTTATATGGATGGGTTTTTGGATTTTCATCTATGCAAAACCTGAAAAACATCCAAAAGTTAATGCCGCTGAATTAGCCTATATTCAGCAGGATGTCACGGCAGATAGCAAAATTGAGGGATATGTGCCAGAAACTGATACTAAAGTTTCTCTTGCAGACTGCTTTAAATACAAACAAACATGGGCATTTGCTTTTGGAAAATTTATGACTGATGGTGTCTGGTGGTTCTTTTTATTCTGGACTCCTGCTTATTTAAGCTCAGTTTACGAAATGGATTCTACAGAAGCTGCTTTCCCATTATTTGTTTTATACATGATCACTTTACTTTCAATAATCGGCGGATGGCTTCCAACTTACTTTGTTGAGAAAAAAGGAATGAATCCTTATGAAGGTCGTATGAAATCCATGCTGATTTTTGCATTTTTTCCTTTGCTGGCATTAGTAGCACAGCCATTAGGATACATTTCATATTGGCTGCCTGTAATAATAATTGGTATTGCAGGTGCTGCACACCAGGCCTGGTCTGCAAATATATTTACAACTGTTGGAGATATGTTCCCTAAAAAAGCAATTGCAACCATCACTGGAATTGGCGGATTAGCAGGAGGAATTGGGTCAACAATAATCAATAAAGGTTCTGGAGTATTATTTGACTATGCCAAAGAAAGCGAAATGGTTTTCATGGGATTCAAAGGAATTGAAGCTGGATATTTCATCATATTCTCCATTTGTGCTGTCTGTTATTTAATAGGCTGGACAGTAATGAAATCATTAGTGCCAAAATACAGTCCGATAACAGATCTTTAAGAATAAAAAACTAAATATTAACTAACCTAACCAAATTTGTAATTATGAATGAAGCCAATGCGGCGATTGGAAAATATCGCTGGACAATATGCAGCTTAGTCTTTTTTGCTACGACAGTGAATTATTTAGACAGGAATGTAATAAGTTATTTAAGGCCTTTTTTAGCAGAAGCTTTTCATTGGTCGCCTGAACAGGAAGTAATAGACTATGCAAATATTGAAATAGCTTTTAAAATTGCCTACGCTTTTGGAATGCTGATGGCGGGAGGATTCATTGATAAATTAGGAACAAAATTAGGTTATGCGATAGCAACAGGTTTATGGAGTTTAGCCGCCATCGCTCATGCTTTTGCAACAGGAACCGGAGGTTTTATAATTGCACGTATCTTTTTAGGAGTTACTGAAGCCGGGAACTTCCCCGCAGCAATAAAAGCTACTGCCGAATGGTTTCCTCAGAAAGAGCGGGCATTAGCTACCGGTATTTTTAACTCCGGAAGCAACATTGGAGCAATAATCGTTCCTTTAACAGTTCCGTTTATTGCTGAAAATTACGGCTGGCAATGGGCATTTATTGCAACAGGAATTATTGGCTTTATATGGCTGCTTTTATGGTTCATCTATTATGAAGTGCCTCAAAAACAAAAACGTCTGTCTCAGGCCGAACTTGAATATATTACTTCAGACAAAACGGAAGTGAATGAAGAAGAAAAGGCTGAAAAAGTATCTTGGTTAAAACTGCTTTCTTTCCGTCAGACTTGGGCATTTGCAATTGGTAAATTATTAACCGATCCTATCTGGTGGTTTTATTTATTCTGGTTACCGGATTTCTTAATGAAACAATACAAACTTACGACTACTGAAATTATCTGGCCTTGTGCATTAGTTTATGTCATTGGAAGCATAGGAAGTATTGGCGGAGGATGGCTTCCTTTAATGCTGATAAACAAAAACTGGCCAGCATATAAAGCCCGTAAAACAAGTATGCTCATTTATGCAATTGCAGTTTTACCTGTTTTATTTTCACAGTATTTAGGCTCAATTAATATGTGGTGTGCAATTTTGGTTATTGGTCTTGCTGTCTCTGCGCATCAGGCATGGAGTGCAAATATATTCACAACTGTATCAGATATGTTTCCCAAAAACGCAACTGCTTCTGTAACAGGACTCGGAGGAATGTTCGGTGCACTTGGAGGAATTCTATTAACTTTAGTAGTACAGAAAAACATGTTTGTTTATTATACAAAAATCGGCAAGATTGAAACGGGTTACTTCATCATGTTCTGCATTTGCGGAGCAGCTTATTTATTAGCCTGGCTTATCATGCATATTTTAGTTCCAAGAATGAAAAAAGTAGAGCTATAAAATTCAAGTAAAAATAAATTTTGATTTGAATTATGTTTTGTTAATATAAAAAACTAATTTTGTGCAATCGATTACATTAAATTTTATACCATGACTAAATACAGTTCCAGATACGCTTCCAGCCCCGAAGCAGTAAAACATTATGACACTAAACAATTGAGAGATGAATTCTTAATTGATGATTTAATGCAGGAAAACGAGATTACATTGACCTATTCTCATTATGACCGATATATTGCGGGAGGAGCTGTTCCTGTTAACGATTTAACATTGGAAACAATAGATCCATTAAAAGCAGGCTATTTCCTGGAACGCAGAGAACTGGGAATTATAAATGTTGGAGGAAATGGTTCTGTAGTAGTTGAAGGAACAGTATATGAATTAGGTTTTAAAGATGCTTTATATATTGGAAGTGGAAACAAAGAAGTAATTTTTAAAAGTGCAGATTCAAAAAATCCTGCTAAATTTTATATCAACTCTGCTCCTGCTCATACAAACTATCCAACTAAAAAAGTAAGTTTAGCTGAAGCTAAAAAACTGGAATTAGGAACTATGGAAACAGCAAATCACCGTACCGTAAATCAGATGATTATTGGCGGTGTTGTTACTACCTGCCAATTGCAGATGGGAATGACCGAATTAAGACCGGGAAGTGTTTGGAACACTATGCCTGCTCACGTTCATGACCGCAGAATGGAAGTTTATTTCTATTTGGATATTCCAGAAAATCAAGCCGTTTGTCACTTTATGGGACAGCCTCAGGAAACAAGACATATCTGGATGAACAATCACCAGGCTGTTATTTCACCGCCATGGTCAATCCATTCAGGTTCAGGAACAAGCAACTATACTTTTATTTGGGGAATGGCTGGAGAAAACCTTGATTATGGAGATATGGATGTTTGTAAAATAACAGATTTAAGATAATTAATAACAATTAAATAAAAATTATGTCAATCAACCTTTTTGATTTAACTGGAAAAACAGCATTAGTAACTGGTGCAGTTCACGGACTTGGAATGGCAATGGCAAAAGGACTTGGTCATGCTGGAGCAAAAATTGTAATAAACGATCGTTCTTCACGAGAAACAGTAGACAATGCTGTTGCTGAATACAAATCAGTAGGAATTGATGCTTACGGATATATATTTGATGTAACTGATGAAGCTGCTGTAATTGAAAATATTAAAAAAATCGAGGCTGAAGTCGGCCCGATCGATATCCTGATCAATAACGCTGGAATCATTAAAAGAACTCCTATCGTTGATATGGAAGTTACTGATTTTGCTGAAGTAATCAATGTAGATTTAATCAGCCCTTTTATCATGTCTAAAGCAGTTGCTAAAGGTATGATTGCTCGCGGAACCGGAGGAAAAATCATCAACATCTGTTCTATGATGAGCGAACTGGGAAGAGATACAGTAAGTGCTTACGCTTCTGCAAAAGGAGGTTTAAAAATGCTTACTAAAAGCATGGCTACAGAATGGGCAAAATTCAATATCCAGACAAATGGAATCGGTCCTGGATACTTTGCTACAACCCAAACTGCTCCAATTAGAGTAGATGGGCACCCATTTAATGAATTTATCATCAGCAGAACTCCAGCAAACCGTTGGGGAGATCCAGAAGATTTACAAGGTGCAGCCGTATTCTTGTCTTCAAAAGCAAGTGATTTCGTTAACGGACACATCCTTTATGTAGATGGCGGAATTCTAGCTACTATTGGAAAACCATCAAACGAATAATAATCTTTTAAGACGTTTATAATGAGCACAAGTTTCATACACGATAATTTTTTATTAGAAAATAAATTTGCTGAAGAATTGTATCACAATTATTCAAAAAATCAGCCTATAATTGATTATCACAATCACTTAAATCCGCAGTTTATTGCCGAAGATAAAATTTTTGACAATATCACCAATGTTTGGATAAATGGAGATCACTACAAGTGGCGTGCCATGCGTACTTTAGGAATCAATGAGCAGTTTATTACTGGAAATGGTTCGGATAAAGACAAATTCCTAAACTGGGGAAAAACTGTACCTTATACAATGCGTAATCCTTTGTATCATTGGACGCACTTAGAATTGGCCCGTTATTTTGATATTACTGAGTTATTAAACGAAAAATCTGCAGAATCAATTTACGAACAAGCTTCTGCAAAAATAAATTCTCCAGAATACAGCACAAGAAACTTACTTAAAAAAGTAAATGCCGAATTTGTATGTACTACTGAAGATCCTATTGACAACTTAGAATACCATCAGCAATTAGCTAAAAGTGATTTCACTACAAAAGTAAGCACAGCTTTTAGACCTGATAAGGCAATCCTTATTTCAAATGACGGTTACAATGATTACATTGACACATTGGGTCAAGTGGCCGGCGTGACTATCAATACCTATTCCGATTTATGTTCGGCTTTAAGAAATAGAATTGAGTATTTTGACAAAAACGGATGTAAATTATGTGATCATGGTTTGGATCAGGTTTACTTTGAAAACTACACTGAAACCGAAATAAATGCTATCTTCAAAAAGAAAAGAGAAAATACAGCACTAAGCAGCGAAGAAGCATTGAAATTTCAAAGCGCAGTATTGTTCTTCCTCTTTGAAACCTACCACGAATTTGGATGGGTACAGCAGCTTCACTTAGGAGCATTGAGAAACAACAATGCCCGTATGCACCGTATCCTTGGACCTGACACAGGATGGGATTCTATTGGAGATTATCCGCAGGCTCAAAAACTGTCTGGTTTCTTAAACGCTTTGGACAGCAAAGATAAATTAGCAAAAACAATTATTTATAATCTGAATCCTGCAGACAATGAAGTTATGGCTACCATGATTGGTAACTTTAATGACGGAAGCGTTAGAGGAAAAGTTCAATTTGGTTCAGGCTGGTGGTTTTTAGACCAAAAAGACGGAATGACCAAACAGCTGAATGCACTTTCAAACATGGGGCTTATCAGCTGCTTTATTGGAATGCTGACAGATTCAAGAAGCTTTTTATCTTTTCCAAGACATGAATATTTCAGACGTATTCTTTGTAATCTTTTAGGTGATGAAATTAAAAGAGGGGAACTTCCTAATGATATGGAATGGATAGGTAAAATGGTTTCAGATATCAGTTATAATAATGCTAAAGAATATTTCAAATTCTAATTTATTTTTGAACCATTAAGACATTAAGGCTCATTAAGTTTTAAAAAAAAAGCAAGCATAATAGGCTGATTTATTTTAAGAAAACAAGAATCATTATAATCTTTTAATCTGTGGCTAAATAAAAAATAAACCATTAAGACATTTAAGGTTCATTAGGCTTAAATCTTTATTTCCTTAATCTCTTAATGTAAAAGAAAATTTTTATTGGTAAAAAAAATAAAACAATATGAGTAAAGTAGTTTCATTCGGAGAAATAATGTTACGCCTTTCACCAGAAGGGAATTTACGTTTTGGCCAAGCCACATCATTTGGAGCAACTTATGGCGGAGGCGAATTTAACGTTGCTGTTTCTTTAGTAAATTATGGTGTAAACGCTGAGTTTGTAACAAGATTACCAGAAAATGAAATTGGTACCTGTGCCTTAAGAGAAATGAGAAAAATGAACGTAGAATCCAAAAACATTGTTTTTGGAGGAGAACGTTTAGGAATTTATTTTCTTGAAACAGGAGCCGGAACACGAGGAAGTAATGTAGTGTATGACCGAGCACACAGTTCTATGGCAACTATTGAAAAAGGAACTATAGACTGGGAAAATGTACTAAAAGATGCTGCCTGGTTTCACTGGAGCGGTATTACAGCAGCTATCTCTCAAAGTGCAGCCGAAGCTTGCTTGGAAGCTGTTAAAACAGCACATAAATTAGGTTTAACTATATCATGCGACTTAAATTACAGATCCAAGTTATGGCAGTATGGAAAAACTCCAAGTGAGGTAATGCCTGAGTTACTGCAATACTGTAATGTAATTTTAGGAGATATTGATACTGCTTATTTTATGTTAGGAAAAGCTAAAGTAAATCCAGATTATCAAGACGAAAAATCACTTCCTGTTTTATATACAGCCTTATTTGATTTACTTCCTAATCTGAAAACTGTGGCCACAACATTGCGCTATTCAGTAAGTGCTTCTCATCAAAGAATCGGCGGTATATTATTTGACGGAAAAGCAATCTACCAAGGAGCTGTAAAAGAAGTCACACCAGTTATTGACCGTGTCGGAAGCGGTGATGCCTTCATGGGAGGATTAATTTACGGTTTATTGGAATATCCAAATAACAGCCAAAAAGCATTAAACTTTGCAGTTGCAGCCTGCTGCTTAAAACATACCATTGCAGGAGATTATAATCTGGCAAGCTTAAAAGAAGTAGAAAATATGGCAGAAGGTGATTCTGCTGGTTTAGTATCTAGATAAAGTAAAAATAAAAAAGTTCCTAAGTCACTGATTTGCTAAGATTTAGCTCCGTTAAAAAAACTCAGAAACTTAGAAACTCAGAAACTAAAAAAAACAAAAATGGCACAATATACAAGAATTGAAGTTGCAGCAGTAATGAAGGAAACAGGATTAGTTCCATTGTTTTTTCATACAGATGTAACATTAGCAAAAAAAGTACTTAAAGCATGTTATGACGGTGGCGCCCGCTTGATGGAATTTACCAGCAGAGGAGATTTTGCTTTCGAAATTTTTGGAGAACTTAACAAATATGCTATCGCGGAATTACCAGGAATGATTCTGGGAGTAGGATCAATTACTGATGCAGCAGCTGCGTCTCTTTATATGCAGCTAGGAGCAAATTTTATCGTTACTCCGGTTTTTAGAGAAGATATCGCTATTGCCTGCAACCGCAGAAAAGTATTATGGTCACCAGGCTGTGCATCACTTACTGAAATTGCAAGAGCAGAAGAATTGGGCTGCGAAATTGTAAAATTATTCCCTGGTGAAATCTACGGACCTCAATTCATAAAAGGTATAAAAGGACCTTGCCCTTGGACAAGTATCATGCCTACGGGAGGTGTTACAACCGCAAAAGACAATCTGACAAGCTGGTTTGATGCAGGTGCGGTATGTGTAGGTATGGGATCTCAGCTAATTACTAACGAAATATTGAAAAACCAAGATTTAGGTCTATTGGAAACTCAAGTTAGAAACACATTAGCAACAATAAAAGAAATCAGAAAAAAATAAGCGTTAACAAGACTATTATAATCACATACAGCAATCTGCTGTTCAATGCATTGAATAATGCAATCTATTGATTTCAACAGCTTTCAAAAATATTAAAATTAAGATAATAGTTAAATAAGCGATTGAATACTAGAGGGAAGAATTTAATCCCCAATCCTCATTAAAGGATTAAAAACTGATAGTCTAGGACGTTAGTCGCTTATTATTATAAAATAAAATTGGGCTTAAAAAAGCCGGTAAACAAACAGTAAAGGAAAAAATGAAAAATTTAAATAGAAAAAATTTAGGATTAGAAAAATTACAGCCTATTAAAGTAATTCAATTTGGAGAGGGGAATTTCCTAAGAGCATTCGTTGATTACGCTTTTCAAAGACTTAATAAAGAAGCTGATTTAAATGCTGGAATTGCGATAGTTCAGCCATTGAAAAATGGTATGATTGACATGATCAACGAACAGGATGGTCTTTACACTCTGTTTATGAACGGAATCAAAAAAGGCGAAAAGATTCAGGACATCGAGTTAATTTCAAATATTGTAAAATCTATAAATCCATATACTGATTTTGCAGATTATTTAGCTTTAGCAAGAGAAGAAGAACTTCAATTTATTGTTTCAAATACTACAGAGGCTGGAATTGAATTCATTGAAAGTGACACTCCAGACATGCAGCCGCCAGCAGCATTTCCAGCAAAATTGACTGTTTTGTTATATGAAAGATTCAAACATTTCAATGGAGATGCTTCTAAAGGACTGACTATTATCCCTTGTGAATTGATTGATTATAACTCTGAGACTTTAAAAAAATATATCCTGCAATATTGTGATTTATGGAAATTAGAAGATGCATTCAAAACTTGGGCATCAGATGCGTGTACGTACCACAGTACTTTGGTTGACAGAATTGTTCCTGGATATCCAAGAGCTGAGATTGAAGAATACAACAGCAAATTAGATTATCAAGACAATTTAATTGTTGCTGCAGAACCATTTTTCCTTTGGGCTATTGAAGGCGGTGAGGATTTAAAACAAAAATTACCTTTCCACAAAACGGATTTGAATGTGAAGATTGTTGACGATATACGTCCTTACAAAATGATTAAAGTCCGTATTCTGAATGGAGCACATACAGCAATGGTTCCAATTTCACTTCTATACGGAAACAAATTGGTAATGGAAACCGTTAACGGAGATTTTACTGGAGCATTTGTAAACGGCGTTATCAATGAAATCAGCGGTACACTTGATATGGACAAAAATGAAATCCTTGCTTACACTGAAGAAGTAATGGATCGATTCAAAAATCCATTTATCAAACATGCACTTGCTGATATTGCTTTAAATTCTATATCAAAATTCAAAGTAAGAGTTTTACCAAGTTTGTTAGGACATTATAATGCTAATAAAACAATTCCTGCTAATTTAACTTTCTCATTAGCTTGTTTAATCCAATTCTACAAAGGAACTTGGAATAATGAAGCACTGCCTGTAAAAGATACACCTGAATTGGTTGAAGCATTTAAAAATGCCTGGCAGTTAGGAGCTGCAGATTTGGTTGTAAATACAGTCTTAGCGAACAAAGAGTTTTGGGGTGAAGATTTAACAAAAATTAACGGTTTATCAGAAGCTATAGTGGTAGCTTTGAATGAAATAGAGACCAACGGAATTGAAAAAGGATTCAACAATTTCAGTTCTCAATTCTAATTTAGAATTTTCAAAAAAAACAAGATCATGCAAAAGAAATTAATAAAAGTAAATCCATCTGATAATGTTGCTGTAGCATTAGTTAATCTAACTGCTGGAGAAGTTATCAATTTTGAAGGTGAAGACATTACCATCGAAACAGATGTGAAAATGAAGCATAAAATTGCTATGTATCCTTTTGAAACGGGCGAACGCATTATTATGTATGGTGTTTTGGTAGGAAAAGCAAGTGCTCCTATTGCAAAAGGAGGATTACTTTCTACAGAAAATGTAAAACACGAAAGTGCAAAAGTTACAGCTAAAACAGAGTCTATCGGATGGGAAATCCCAAATGTTGACAAATGGAAAGACAGAACTTTCATGGGCTACCAAAGAGAAGACGGACAAGTAGGAACTGAGAATGTCTGGTTATTTTTCCCATTGGTATTTTGTGAAAACAGAAATATCGAAATCTTAAAAGGTATTTTCGAAAAAGAATTGAAAAAACCAAAAGAAAATGACTACCAATTGCTGCTTCGTTCTTTGGTAAATTCTGAAAAAGGAGCTGATGATGCTGTAGCAAAATCAACTGAAGTAGATTTATTTGAAAATATTGAAGTAAAATTTATTCAGCATCAAGGCGGCTGTGGCGGAATTCGTCAGGATTCACACTCATTGGCTAAATTGTTGGCTGGTTATGTTAACAATCCAAACGTTGCTGGCGCTACAGTATTGAGTTTAGGCTGTCAAAATCTTCAAATCTCTATTTTCGAAGATGCGATGAAAGCAATAAATCCAAACTACAGCAAGCCAGTTTTGATCTACGACCAACAGCAGATTGGAACAATTGAAGAAATGCTTAGTACAGTAGTGAAAGACTCTTTCGCTGCTATCAAAGAAGCTAATAAAATTAAGAGAACCCCTGCTCCATTATCAAAATTAAGAATTGGATTGGAATGCGGCGGGTCTGACGGTTTCTCTGGAATTTCTGCAAATCCGACATTAGGTGTTCTATCTGATAAATTGGTTGCTTTAGGAGGAACGACAATTCTTTCTGAATTCCCAGAATTATGCGGTGTAGAGCAGGAATTAGTAAACCGTTGTATTGACGATAAAGACGGAAAACGTTTCTTAGAATTAATGCAGTGGTATGAAAAAACAGTTGTAGATGCAGGTTCAGGATTTGACATGAATCCATCTCCAGGTAACATCAAAGACGGATTGATTACAGACGCAATGAAATCTGCCGGAGCTGCCAAAAAAGGAGGAACTTCTCCAATTGTAGGTGTTTACGATTATGGAGAATACATCAATGAACCTGGTTTTACTTTGTTATGTACTCCTGGAAATGATGTAGAATGTACAACAGCAATGGTAGGTTCCGGAGCAAATATGGTATTATTTACAACAGGTTTAGGTACGCCGACAGGAAACCCAATTGCACCGGTTGTAAAAGTATCTTCAAACACTCAATTGGCTCAAAAAATGTCTGATATTATCGATTTTAACACTGGGGGCATTATCACAGGTGAAAAATCAATAGAAGAAACTGCCGATGAAATGCTTGAATTCATTATAGATGTTGCCAGCGGTACCACAAAAACCAAAGCAGCGATTTTAAATCAAAACGATTTTATTCCTTGGAAAAGAGGGGTATCATTATAATATCAAAGAGAGTTTTTAGATTATTTTGTTCAAAAAAAGCTGTTAGGATTCATTTTCTAACAGCTTTTTGATTTCCCCTAAAGCATTACTTTGGACACTATAAAGTATTTTTTTAGCAATTATTTTGTTCTTGTAGATGATTTACGGATATGCAGTGTAGGATTAAGCACCACTTTCTTTTCGATTTTTACGTTCTCTGTGTTATTAATCTGTTCTAAAAAAACTTTGGCAGCCATTTTTCCCATTTCTAACGGTGATTGATCAACCGAAGAAATAGACAGCTCCATAAAACGGGTAAAAGGTTCATTTCCGAAGCCAAACACGCAAAAATCCTCAGGGATTCTTATCCCTCTTTCTTTCAGTTCCTGAATGGCTCCTAAAGCTGCAAAATCACTCGAAGAGAAAATTCCATCAGGCGGCGGGGTTAAACTCAATAACTTTGCGACAGCTTGTCTTCCAGCGTCAACATTACTCCTGGTTTGAAAAACATACTCTTCGCTGCATTCTAAACCGCTGTCCAATAAAGCCTTTTTATATCCTTTATTTCTATTCTCAAATATTTCCAGTGACTGATCACCAGTTAAATGAGCAATACGTTTACATCCCTGCTCAATAAGATTCTTAGTAGCCAGATAACCGCCCTCAAAGTCATTAATTGTTACAGAACTTACCCCCTGCATATCTTTCTTTCTGTCAAAAAAGATTAAAGGCACATTTTTAGCAACTACAGTTTCTATTACATGATCATTTTCTGCCGATACATTAGATATAGACATTATAATTCCGTCAACCTGAGCATTCAATAAAGTAGTAATTTTTTCACTTTGTCTCGATTCTTCTTCATTAGTCTGACAAATGATAACATGATACCCCTCTGGATGTAACTCTTCTTCAATTCCTCGAATTACAGAAGCAAAAAAGTTACTATCAATACGAGGTACAATAACACCCACATTATTGCTTTTGCCAGAGCGAAGAGACTGTGCTAATCTATTCTGCTTGTAATTCATCTTAGCAGCAGTTTCCAGCACCAATTTCCTGGTTACTTCGCTGATTTTCGGATTGTTGTTTAAAGCCCTTGAAACAGTGGCTGCTGTTATGTCAAGTGCTTTTGCAATGTCATAAATTGTTGTTTTTTGATCCATTCTGGCATTTAATATATACAATAATATCGGTAAAAATAAATAAAAAATTCAATAAAAAGCGATTAATGTTATCGATTGCATAAAAATTAATTTATTCCACATTTTTTGATTTCAAAGGCACCCTGAAACCTTAAAAAAATCACAAAAGCAAATCATAAAGTATCAATATCGCAAAAATATTTTGTTTTAATTTTATTTATACTTTTTTTTCTGACTTTTTTTTGTTTATCTAAAAATTATATGTAGGTTTGTGTAATCGATTACATAATTACAGTTACACATTCAAAACTTAACATAATGAAATTATTCAAAACGTATACAATTTTGAAAAATATAACCAGTAAAACAACTGTCATTTCTTTTGCTTGTGTCTTATTAGGGGTATTTTCACTTCATTCACAAGAGAAAAACCAATCGAAAGAGCAGTGGAAAAAAATGCTTTCGATCGTTAAGTCAGTTAAATACCCTAGCTTCCCAAATAAAACGTACAGTATCCTTCAGTATGGCGCACAGGCCAATACTGACTTTGATAACACTGAAGCAATAACGAAAACCATTAAGGAATGCAGTAAAAACGGAGGCGGTACAGTATTGGTCCCAAAAGGAAAATACCATTCCCGAGCTATTCATTTAGAAAGTAATGTAAATTTTCATCTGGACAAAGATGCCGAAATTCTTTTCAGTACAAATCCAAAAGACTACTATCCATTAGTGCAGACTTCTTTTGAAGGAACTGAACTTATGAACTACTCCCCTTTAGTATATGCATTTCAAAAAAAGAATGTCGCAATAACAGGAGAAGGAATCTTAAATGGGCAGGCAGGCAGCGATAACTGGTGGCCTTGGTGCAGCAGTGAATTATATGGATGGAAAAAAGGAACTCCTTCTCAGGCCGATCCTCTCAATCGATTGCGCTTAGTCGAAATGGCAGAAAACAACATCCCAGTTTCCGAACGGCAATTTGGAGAAGGACATTATTTGAGACCCAATTTTGTAGAATTTTTTGAATGCAAAAATGTCCTTATACAAAATATCACTATTATAAATGCTCCTTTTTGGGTTATTCACCCTATCAAATCAGAGAATTTAATCGTGGATGGTGTCAATATCAATAGTCATGGACCAAATAATGACGGCTGTGACCCTGAGTATTCTAAAAATGTAATTATCAAAAACTGCACATTCAATACCGGAGACGACTGCATAGCAATAAAATCAGGGCGCGATGGAGACGGAAGAAGAGTTGCCATGAAAAGTGAAAATATAATTGTACAAAACTGCAATATGTTTGACGGCCATGGAGGAGTTACAATCGGAAGCGAAATTTCCGGCGGTGTGAGTAATGTATTTGTAGAAGATTGTAAAATGGACAGCCCCAATTTAGATATTGCCATCCGTTTAAAAACCAATTCAAAAAGAGGCGGGTTAATAGAAAACTTTTATGTCAGAAACATACAAATAGGACAAGTTAAAGAAGCAGTTTTAAAAGCTGATATGTTTTATAATGTACACGGCAATCAGCTGGGAACATTTATCCCTAGAATAGAAAACATTTATTTAGAAAATGTAAAAGTAAAAAATGGAGGAAAGTACAGCATTTTAGCAAAAGGTTACAAAGAATCACCTATAAAAAACATAACCCTTGAAAATGTGACAATCGAAAATGTAAAAGAACCATACTTAATCGAAAACGTGAATAATCTCAAATTTATAAACACTTATATCAATGGAAAATTAATGAAACACTAAAAACCAAAAAAAATCAAACCAAAAAACCAATCAATTAATCATTAAAAAAAAATTTATGACCAATAACTGTTTAATAAAAAAAGGAACAAAAAGCTTTTTTGCTTTTACTCTTTTTCTGATGTTACTCATAGGCAATAAAACAATTGCGCAGAACGTAACACTGGAAGGTACTGTTAAAGATGCCGCCGGCTTAACAATGCCAGGCGTAAACATTTTAGAAAAAGGAACACAAAACAGCACTACAACAGATTTTGACGGTAAGTATACCATCAAACTTACAAAACAAGGAGCTGTTTTAAATTTTTCATTTGTAGGATTTAAGAGCAAAGAAGTTTCAGCTGCTGGAAAAACAAGGCTTGATGTTTCTTTATCTGAAGAATCAAACACACTAAACGAAGTCGTAGTCGTTGGATACGGAACAGTAAAAAAATCAGATTTAACGGGTGCTGTTTCAACACTTTCAGGTACTGAGCTAAGAAAAAATCCGGTAGCTAATATTGGAGAAGCTCTAACAGGCCGTATTGCAGGGGTTTCAGTAACATCCTCAGAAGGATCACCAGATTCTGAAATAAAAATCAGAATCCGTGGAGGAGGTTCTTTAAGTCAGGACGCATCACCATTAATAATTGTTGATGGGTTTCCTGTAAACAGTATAAACGATATTTCTCCTTCTGACATCGAGACTCAAACCGTCTTAAAAGATGCAGCATCGACAGCTATTTATGGTTCAAGAGGAGCGAATGGGGTTATTATTTATACTACTAAAAAAGGGAAAAGTGGTAAAATGGCTGTGAATTTCAATATGTTTTATGGTATGAAAGAAATGGCAAATTCCATTGATGTACTTTCACCAGAAGATTATGTAAAGTGGCAATATGAGTATGCTTTACTAAAAAAAGACGTTAGCAGTTATGAAAAATATTTCGGAGCTTGGCAGGATCATGATTTATACAATGGAATAAAAGGTGATAATTGGCAAAAACAAATTTTCGGACGTACTGGTGAAGTACAAAGCCGCGATTTAAGTATCCGAGGAGGATCTGATAAAATCAATTATAATTTTAATTATGCTCATTATGATGAAAAAGCAATTATGCTTGGTTCAGATTTTGACAGAAATAACATTTCCTTATCTTTAAACAGTAAGGCATCAGATAAAATAGACCTTTCGTTTACTATGCGTTATTCTGATACAGAAATTAATGGAGGTGGCGCTAATAATCAAAATGCAACATCAACTAACGATTCAGTTTTGCGTCATGCAATTGGATATTCTCCAATTCCATTACCAGGCTTAACCACAGACAATACAGACGAGGCTCTTACAGGATACCTTGTGGATCCGATTCTGCTTATAGCAGACACAGATCGTCAACAATTAAGAAAAAACTTCAATATGCTTGGCAGTTTTTCCTGGAAGTTAATTGACAATCTTGTTTTTAAATCAGAGTTTGGTTTAGACAACCGTAATAGCCAAGATTACCGTTTTTATGGACGATCAACCTTTTATGTGAAAAATGTCCCTTCAGCTTTAAATCAAGGAAGCCCGGCACTTGTTATTGCTGATCAAAAAACAGCTACTTTTAGAAATGCAAACACATTAAATTATGATTTTAAAAAATTATTAGGCGATGACCACCATTTTAATGTTCTTGCAGGACAAGAGATGATTAACACTACATTAAACACAGTGACATCTACAATCCATAAATTCCCTAATGATTTTGATTTTGACCGTGCAAAAAAACTTACTACACAAGGTATTGCGCAATCGATAGATAATTTTTACAGCCCAGATGATAAATTACTTTCATTTTTTGGACGTGCCAATTACGACTATAAAAATAAATATTTATTAACTGGTACTTTCAGAGCGGATGGTTCCAGTAAATTTACAACAGGTAACAAATGGGGTTATTTCCCAGCAGCAGCAATAGGATGGAAAATTTCTGAAGAAAGTTTCCTTAAAAATGTAAGCTGGATAAACTCGCTTAAAATCAGAGCAAGTTATGGAGAGGCTGGAAATAATAATATTCCAACCGGACAGACTATACAAAGTTTTCAATCAGGAAATAATACTTGGATAAATAATAGCTCAAGCCAATGGACACCTTCTAAAACTTTAGCTAATCCAGACTTAAAATGGGAAACTACAGTAACACAAAACTTAGGTTTGGATTTTGATTTTTTCAAAGGCCGTATCAACGGATCTGTAGAAACATACATAAATAAAACTAAAGATCTGTTATTATTATTCCCTGTCTCTGGAGTAGGTTATGATAACCAATTCCGTAATATGGGAGAAACTCAAAATTCAGGTTATGAAGCAACTTTGAATGTTGCGGCAATACAAAAAGAAAACTATGGTTTGAATTTTTCTTTAAACATTAGTGTCAATAAAAACAACATCAACACACTTGGAGTCATGAATAATTTTGGTTCTCCAAGTGGATGGGCCTCTACACAAATTGGTAACGATTATGCAGTAAATGTTGGATCTCCATTAGGTTTAATGTATGGATATCAAAGTGCTGGCCGTTATGAAGTTTCAGATTTTGATTATGCTCCAAGCACAGGAAAATACACTCTAAAAGCAGGAATTCCAAACGATTCAGATATCGTTGGTGAAGTACAACCAGGTTATATGAAATTAGTAGATCGTGATGGAGATAATAAAATAACAGCTGCTGACCAGACAATTATAGGGAATTCTAATCCAAAAAATACCGGAGGTTTCATAATTAATGCTTATGCTTATGGGTTTGATCTTTCGGCTGCCTTCAACTGGAGTTACGGGAATGATATTTATAACGCTAATAAAGTTGAATCTACTACTTCTAACCCTAATAGCCAATATAGAAACATGTCTTCTCAAATGGCTGATGGTCAAAGATGGACAAATTTAGATCCTGCAACAGGTACATTAGTTACTGATCCTGCAGCATTAACAGCATTAAATGCTAACACTACTATGTGGTCTCCATATATGAAAAGTTATGTTTTTAGTGACTGGGCAGTTGAAGATGCTTCTTTCTTAAGGCTAAACACATTAACATTGGGTTATACTGCTCCAGCTTTCTTTAATTCTAAAATGGGAATCAGTAAATTAAGATTTTACTGTACAGCCTCTAACGTTTTTGTTTGGACTAATTACACAGGTCCTGATCCGGAGTCTTCTACAAGAAGAGCTACTCCATATACACCTGGAGTTGATTATTCAGCCTATCCGCGCAGCAGACAATTTATTTTTGGTTTAAACCTTAATTTTTAATTAAAAAACTATCAAAAGATGAAACATACAATAATTATAGCAGGAATAGTTTTAGCTAGTCTTTTTACATCTTGTCAAGAAGATTATCTGGATACTCCAGCACAATCATCACTGGACGAATCAGTAATTTTTTCTTCTGTAACACTAGCCTCAGGAGCTATAGATGGGATTAAAATACCATTTGCTGAAACGAATTCATACAGAGGTCGGTTTTTACCTTATTATGGTTTAAACTCCGATCTTGAATGGAACAATGCTTCTACATCTGCCGGTGACACAGCTGAACTACAGAATTATGGTGTCATTCCAACAAATACAATAATGAATACCACCAACAATGCCTGGCAGCAAATGTATGCTGGGATTGAACGCGCCAACATTTGTATTCGCGGACTTCGTTTATATGGCAATCCAAAACCAGGAACTGATTTAGGATATTTATTAGGAGAGGCAATTACATTACGTGCCATTTATTATGCCGATTTAGTAAAAGCCTGGGGTGACGTACCATATCGTTTTGAGCCAGTTACGAATGCTACTATATATCAGGCAAAAGTAAGTCGTGACATAATTTATAAACAACTGCTTACTGATTTAGCAGAAGCCGCTACATTGGTACCATGGCCGAATGAAACTACTGCTACCAACAGTGTAGAAAGGATTAATAAAGCATTTGTAAAAGCTCTTCGTGCCCGTATAGCAATGGCAGCTGGTGGTTTTCAGCAATATCCTGATGGTATCCGTAAAAGTAATGACCCTGCTCTTTCAACTGCCAATATGTATAGTTTAGCATTAACTGAGTGTCGTGAAGTTATAGCAAGCGGAAAAGCTCACTTAGAACCATCATTTGAAACATTTTGGAGAAATTACAATAAAGAAGTTATTACAGCTGGTGGTGAATCACTTTGGGAACTTCCTTTTGCTGATGGTAGAGGAAGAATGTTATATTCTTTTGCGGTAAAACATACTAGTTCTGATCAATTTACTGCTCAACCTAGAGGTGGAAGTGCAGGACCGCTGCCTTTTGTATTTTATGATTATAACCAAAAAGATACCCGTAGAGACGTTACTTGTGTTCCCTATAAATATGGCACAGCAGTTAATGGTGTAGCAAAACAGGAGTTAGGTTCATTAAATACATGGTATTTTGGAAAATACCGTTATGAATGGATGACTCGTAAAGTTGTTTCCGATAATGATGATGGAGTAAATAAAGTTTATATGCGTTATGCTGAAGTTCTTTTACTTGCTGCTGAAGCTGCGAATGAATTAGAAGGTGTTGCTGCTGCTAAGCCATACTTAAAAGAAATACGAAACAGAGCGTTCGCAGCAGCTGACCGCCCTTTAAATGTTGATGCATATCTGGCTGCTATAAACTCTAAAGATGATATGTTTAACGCCCTTGTAAAAGAAAACGAGTATGAATTTACAGGTGAAATGGAACGTAAACAAGCACTTATTCGCTGGAATTTACTTGCAAAAAACTTAGATCTTGCAAAAACTAAAATGAAAGCATTACAAACCCGTACTGGAGATTATGCTAATGTACCAAGTACTTTATTTTACAAATATGATCCAACTCCAGACGCAAAAGGTAACCCGCTTACTACTCTTATTATTTATGGATTAAATCGTGGTGAAACTACAAGCCCTGGAGCAGATTATACTGCCTGGACATGGGTTGCTCTTGACGATGCTAAAATAGCTTCACTTTACAAAACCGGAGTAAATCCAGATAACAGACAATTTTGGCCAATATGGCAAGTGTTCCTAGATTCAAGTAATGGTCTATTAAAAAATGACTATAATTATTAAAGATCTTGCGAAAAAAATTAATTAATAAATTATAATTTTTTATGTTTATGAATATAAAATATATATTAAAAGGATTAATAACCTCATTGTTAATTGTATTAGTTTTTACTAACTGCGAAAATTACAATGAGCCACTATTAGATGGAATTGGGAACACTAGAGAATTTTCTCCATTAAATCTTACAGCAAAACTAAGAAACCAGACAACAGTTGAATTGAACTGGACTGTAAAAGAAGGAGAAAATAATTTTGTTGTAGAATTCAGTGCAGATGATCCAACGTTTAGTACTATTTTTAAAACTGTTCAGGTTACGGCTTCACAATTACCAATACAGATTAAATTAGAAGGTGAAACTGTTTATTCAATCAGAGTAAAAGCAGTAACTCCTGGTTTAGATGATTCGAAATGGTCAATCATTACAGCAGCAACATTGTCTGAACAAATTTTCTTACCGATAATTCCTGGAGATATAGCTGGAAAGCAAGCGACTCTTAGATGGGGTGCCAATAGTAATGTAACTCAAATTGTTCTGACTCCAGGTAATATCACACATGCAATTACAGCCGCCGAAAAAACAGCTGGTATTGCAACAATAACTGGGTTAGCAGGTGAAACAACTTACAATGCTATTTTACAAAATGGCTCAAAAAACAGAGGACAAATAAGCTTTACAACAGAAGTTGATCCTACAAATGCTATTGTAATCTCTCCTGCAGATGATTTAATGGCTTCAATTGCTACTGCAGCTTCTTCAGGCAAAGTTCTGCTTTTACAACCTGGTGACTATACTTCACAAACTGGACTTGTAACTTTAAGTCAAACATTAACGTTGAGAGCTCTTACAAGTTGGAATAAACCAAAACTAAAAATTAATTTCTTACTTAATAGCGGAGTTGGTAATCTTAGCTTAATCGATTTAGATTTAACCGGAGCAGGTATGACAAATTCGAGTGTAATAACAATTTCCTCAGCTGGAACCTTTAATGATATTTTAATCAGAGGCTGTTATGTACATGACTATACCCGTTCCTTATTTGCTAACACTGCCGGTGCCTCTAAAATAAATTCATTAATAGTAGACAACACTATTGTTAAAAATGTAAATACTAATGCTGGTGCTGAATTCATTGATGTAAGAAGTTCATACATCAAGAGTATTGTTCTTCAAAACAGTACATTTGACACTTGTTCAGATTCACGCGAATTTATTCGTTTAGATCAATCTGCTGGTTTATCTGGTACAGGTTTAACATCCGATGTATTAATTAATAGCTGTACTTTATACAAAGTATGTACTACTGTAGCTGCAAAAAGAATTTTGTATCTTCGTTTTGCTTCAAATACATCTACTGTAAAAAACACATTGATTACAGATACACCAACTGCATTATATTCGAATCAGAACGGTACGGCAACACCTACAACTCCTCCTACGTTTGCAGGTAACAATTATTTTAATGCTAATCCATTATTTACACCTGCTGTACCAGCACTAACAACGACAACTCTTGACAAATCAACAACATTTACAACATTAGATCCTCAATATACGGATGCCGCAAATGGTAATTTTAAACTTAAAAATCAAACTTTAATAGATAATAAAGTTGGAGATCCTCGTTGGAGATAAATAGAATTATTAAATAAAAGAGGTTTGCAAATTTTGCAGACCTCTCTTTTTATTGAAACTTACAATTAAACAAAATAAGGAGTTTGAAAAAAGTCAAACTCCTTATTTTAAATTATAAAAAGTATAACTACTGTAAATCATGAAAGGATTATTAATATTATTATTTTTTACTTCCATCGATCTAAAAGCACAAACTATGGAATCTCAAAAGGAAATCATCCTTTCAGATCAATTAAAATGGTCTGAAAGAATGGCATTCTCTATAATGAGAGCCTATCCTGAAGCTTGGCAGATTGATAATCATCCTGCTCCAAAATGGGACTACAAAATTGGAATGATTTTAACAGCATACGAAAAGTTATACCATAAGACAAAAAATCAAAAATATTTTGATTACATCAAAGATTACACTGATAAACTGATTAATAAGAATGGGACTTTCCAAAATTTTGATCCAAAAGATCATAATATCGATTTCATCAATGCTGGAAAAATTCTTTTTAATCTTTATGACACCACCAAAGAACAAAAATATCTTACCGCGTTACAAACACTAAGAAGACAATTTGAAGATCACCCTAGAACTCTTTCTGGAGGTTTTTGGCACAAAAAAATATATCCAAATCAAATGTGGCTGGATGGTTTATATATGGGAGAACCATTTTACGCCCGTTACACTACAGCATTTGAAGGAGGAGAAAAACTAAACGATGTTGCTCTTCAGTTCGAGCTGCTTCACAATCATACATTCGATAAAAAAACAGGATTATATTTTCATGCTTGGGATGAAAGCAAAAAAATGCCTTGGGCAGATTCAAAAACCGGAACAGCTCCGCATATTTGGCTAAGAGCTTTAGGGTGGTATGGAATGGCATTAGTAGATGTCTTAGATTATTTCCCAAAAGATCATCCCAAACATAAAGAACTGGTACGCTATTTAAACGAATTGGCTGCAGCAGTAAGTAAATACCAAGATAAATCAGGATTATGGTATCAAATTCCGGATTTAGGATCGAAAAAAGGAAACTATCTGGAAGCATCCGGTTCTTCAATGTTAGTTTATTTTTTAGCAAAAGGATTACATAAAGGTTATTTACCGGCTAAATTTGAAACCGCGGCTAATAATGGTTTCAATGGTTTAATCAGCCAATTAATAAAAGTAGACAAAAATGGAGAAATCCACATTACACAAGTCTGTGCAAGTGCCGGTTTAGGCGGAAACCCTTATAGAGACGGTTCATTTAACTATTACATCAATGAAAAAATAATAACAGACAATTCACATGGATTAGGTGCTTTTCTTCTAGCGGCAATCGAATTAGATAAATAAAAATCAGTAAATATTAAATAAATAATCATGGTAAACGGAAAAAAAAATGCTTTCAAAGCAGCAGGTCTTTTTATTTCATTAGCGTTTTTCAGCTGTAAGACTATCGCTCAGGAATCTGCACAAAGTAATGCAGGACAGAGTGAGATTACAATTTCAAAAGATTCAAAATGGTCAGAAAAAATGGCTTTAACACTAATGAAACGTCATCCGGAAAGCTATATGATTGACGATTCAAAAGCTCCAAAATGGGACTATGTACACGGATTGGTTTTATATTCCTTCCAAGAATTAAATAAAAAAAATCCTGATTCCAGATATACTGCTTACATAAAAAGCTATGTAGATAATTTTGTCCAAAATGACGGCACAATTAAAACCTATGAATTAGAGAAATACAATATTGATATGATTGTTGCCGGGCGGTTACTTTTTAATATATACGCTGCAGCAAAAGAAGAAAAATATTTAAAAGCAATGCAGCTGCTTCGTAAACAGCTAGAGGAACAGCCAAGAACCCAAAGCGGCGGATTTTGGCATAAAAAAATATATCCTAATCAAATGTGGTTAGACGGTCTTTACATGGGAGAGCCTTTCTATGCACAATATACTGCAGTTTTTGAAAACGGAAAAAGCCTGAACGATATAGCCAAACAATTTGAGCAGATTCAGCTGCACGCAACTAATCCAAAAACGGGATTATTATACCATGCCTGGGATGAAAGCAAAAAAATGCCTTGGGCTGATAAAGAAACTGGAAATTCACCAAATTACTGGTCAAGAGCTTTAGGCTGGTATGCGATGGCGCTTGTTGATGCCTTGGATTATTTCCCTAAAGATCATCCAAAACAAAAAGAATTAGTGGGTTATTTAAATAACGTTTCTGCTGCTTTAGCCAAATATCAAGATGAAAAATCCGGTTTATGGTATCAGGTTACAGATAAAGCCGGTGAAAAAGGCAACTATCTTGAAGCCTCAGGGTCATCAATGTTTGCTTATGCATTTGCAAAAGGAGCAAACAAAGGCTACCTGCCGGCAAAATATAAAAACCTTGCCAATAAAGCGTTTGACGGATTAACTAAGCAGTTAATAAAAACTGATGCTGACGGCGGAATTACACTGACTCAAGCCTGTCAGGTAGCTGGTTTAGGAGGCACTCCGTATAGAGACGGCTCTTATGAATATTATATTAACGAAAGAAAAAAAGATAATGATCCTAAAGCCACAGGCCCATTCATATTAGCAGCTTTAGAATTAAACAGATAAAAAATTATATTCCGCAATTGAAATGAAGCTTACAAAAATCACAACTGTTTTTTTATGCTGTATTGCTTTTCAGACAGTAATAGGACAAGAAAAAAGCGAAAAACAGTATTCAAAAGTTTGGACAGCCGATAATGGTGACGGCACTTATAAAAACCCAATTCTCTATGCTGATTATTCTGATCCAGATGCAATCCGTGTGGGAGATAATTATTATATGACCGCTTCATCCTTCAACTGCATCCCTGGTCTGCCTATACTCCACTCTAATGACCTTGTTAACTGGAAAATAATTGGTTATGCTCTTGCAAAGCAGAAACCTATCGAAGTCTATGACAAAGCACAGCACGGAAATGGCGTTTGGGCTCCCTGCATTCGGTTCCATAACAGCGAATTTTACATTTATTACCCCGATCCAGATTTCGGAATATACGTTGTTAAGGCAAAAAATCCTGCAGGACCTTGGTCAGAACCGGTTATGGTAAAGGAAGGAAAAGGTTTAATTGATCCTTCTCCATTATGGGATGATAACGGAAAAACATATCTCGCTTATGCCTTTGCGGGAAGCAGAGCAGGCATAAAAAGTATTTTGGCGATATGCACAATGAACACTGAAGGATCAGCTGCCAATAATAATGATGATGTTATGATTATTAACGGGCATCCCGATGAAGCTACTATCGAAGGTCCAAAATTCTATAAACGAAACGGCTATTACTACATTTTTGCACCAGCAGGCGGTGTAGCAACAGGATGGCAGACTGTTATGCGTTCAAAAAATGTATTCGGCCCTTATGAGAAAAAGAAAGTAATGGATCAGGGGAAAACTGCTATAAACGGTCCTCACCAGGGAGCTTGGGTACAAACCCAGACAGGCGAAGACTGGTTTATCCATTTTCAGGATCAGTTTGCTTATGGCCGAGTGGTACATCTCCAGCCGATGAAATGGGAAAACGATTGGCCGGTTATAGGGAATGATGATGATAAAAATGGTATTGGCGAACCTGTTATGTCGCACAAAAAACCAAATGTCGGAAAAAAAACATTTCCAATTGAAACACCGCCTGACAGTGACGAATTTAACAGCACGAAATTAGGTCTTCAATGGCAATGGCACGCTAATCCTCAGATAGTTTGGGGATTTCCAACGAGTATGGGATATTACAGCCTGAACTGCATTCCTGTTCCAAAAGAAGCCACAACTCTTTATCAAGTACCTAATCTCCTTTTGCAAAAATTCCCCTCAAATGAATTTACAGCTACAGCAAAAATAAAATTCAATGCTCGTTTTGACGGCGAAAGTATGGGACTTGTCATAATGGGACTGGATTACAGCTACCTTTGCTTCAAACAGGAAGGAGGCAAAATGTATCTTTCACAAAAAACAGCCAAAAACATCGATAAAAAAGGAATCGAAACCGAAAGTACTCCTATTGCTGTAAATACTCAAAGTATCTATATGCAGGCCAAAATAAAACCGGGAGGCATCTGTACTTTTTATTATAGTGAAAACGGACAGGACTTCACTCCTGTCGGCGAAGCTTTTAAAGCAAGAGAAGGCAGATGGATTGGTGCAAAAATTGGTTTTACAGCACTAAGACAGGGTGTTATAAATGATGCAGGGAATGTTGAAATCGATTGGTTCAGAATAACAAAATAATGCTTTTAAAAATGAAAAATATTAAGATAAATATCGCAATACTAATACTGTTACTGTTCAACATAAGCATTCATGCACAAAAGGAACAAAAATGGGGATCACTGATACGTGATAAGGAAAGTGCTTGGTTTGCCACACCGGAAGCTAAAGAAGTCGCCGAAAATGTATTGCTGTACCAGCGGAATATTGGCGGCTGGCCAAAAAACATTCAGATGCAGAATCCTCTGACAGCAAGCGAAAAACAAAAGTTAACAGCTCTCAAACCCGATACAAAAGAAGTAACAACAGATAATGGAGCAACATGCCAGGAAATGCTTTTTTTATCAAAAATGTACGCTCAAGTACCAGATGAAAGATACAAAAATGCATTTTTGGCTGGTTTGGATTATTTATTGAAAGCGCAATATGAAAATGGAGGGTGGCCTCAGTTTTATCCGCTAAAAAAAGGATATTACACTCATATCACCTATAATGATGATTCGATGTCCAATATCCTTATCATTCTGAAAGAGATTGCTGAAAAAACAGATTATTACAGCATAAAAGCTCCAGATGCTGCCGTTGAAAAAGCTAAAAAAGCTTTCGACAAAGGAATTGACTGCATCCTGAAAACACAATACAAGCAAAACGGAGTCCTTACTGCCTGGTGTGCCCAGCATGACGAAGTAACGCTTCTTCCTGCAAATGCCCGTGCTTTCGAATTGGCTTCTTTAAGCGGAAAAGAATCATCCAAAATTGTATTGCTTTTAATGTCAATAGAAAAACCCTCTCCTGAAGTTGTAACTGCTGTAAACAGTACCGTTGCTTGGTTCGAAAAAACAAAAATCACAGATCTCAGAGAAGACCGAGTTCCTGTTCCTAACAGCAAAATAATGGAAAAAGTAATGGTCAAAGGTCCTAATGCCTCTCCCCTTTGGGCTCGTTTTATGGATTTAAACGATAACACTCCTTTCTTTTGTGACCGCGACGGAATAAAGAAAGCAACTCTTGCTGAAATAGGACAAGAACGAAGAGTGGGCTATTCTTGGTACACCAATGAACCAAAAGAAGTGCTGAAAAAATACGCCAGCTGGAAAAAAAAAATTGAAGTAGAGAATTTAAAACCTCAAAAAAAAAGTGAAACCGTTCTAAAAGATGAGTTTAATATTATTGTGGATCAAAAAGGAACCGGAGATTTTACAACAATACAAGGAGCCATAAACGCAGCTAAAGCATATCCAAGCCAAAGAATCACAATTTATGTAAAAAATGGAACTTACTATGAAAAAGTAAAAATTCATGCCTGGAATACAAATATTTCATTGATTGGCGAAAGCCGTGACAAAACAATTATAACGTATGACGATTATTTTGCCAAAATAAATTTAGGCCGAAACAGCACTTTCTATACTTATACCGTTTTGGTCGAAGGAAATGATTTTTCTGCAAAAAACTTAACCATTCAAAACACATCAGGACCAGTGGGACAAGCCGTGGCTCTGAATGTAAATGCCAATAGAGCTTTATTTAGCAGCTGCTCTTTTTTAGGAAATCAGGACACTCTTTTTATATCTGGCGAAGAAAACAAAAACTATTTTAAGGACTGTTATATCGAAGGCACCACCGATTTTATATTTGGAGAAGCCACAGCCTTGTTCGAAAATTGTACTGTTCATAGCAAAAGTGACTCTTACGCCACAGCTGCTTCAACACCAAAAGGAGTCGCTTACGGATTTGTTTTTAAGAACTGTAAACTCACAGCTGCTCAAAAAGTGACACAAGCCTATCTTGGCAGGCCTTGGAGACCGTATGCTAAAACCGTTTTTATTAACTGCGAAATGGGTAAACATATTTTGCCGGAAGGCTGGCATTATTGGTCAAAACCAGAACCGGAAACCAATACTTTTTATGCGGAATACAAATGCTCTGGTGAAGGATTTCAGCCAAAAAACAGAGTAACCTGGTCATATCAGTTAAAAGATACTGAAGCTAAAACGTACACTATCAAAAAAATATTGGCACCAGATACTCCTAATATTGACAAACAATGGTATTTAAGAGTAAACTAAATTTTAGAGATATGAAATATAAATTCATTCTTATAGTGCTTTTTTCACTGCATGGTTTTTCTCAAGAAAATACTTTCCCTGCAGACAAAGTGAATGCAATCGTTAAACGCATTCAGCTGCCGATTATTCCTTTGTATAAAATAGAAGTAACAAAACTGGGGGCAAAAGGCGATTCGGTCAGCAACGCTAAACCTGCTTTTGATAAAGCAATGGCGCTCTGCAAAAAAAATAACGGAGGCACAATTATAGTTCCAAAAGGAATTTACACCTTAAATGGTCCTATTCAATTTGTGAGCAATGTAAAATTACATTTAGAAGACGGTGCAAAAATTCGTTTCGGTTCCAATCCAAAGGATTATCCGCTAGTTTTAACAAGCTGGGAAGGCACTCTGCTTTATAACTACTGTCCGCTGATTTATGGCAATAACGTAGAAAACATTGCAATAACCGGAAACGGAATCATCGATGGTGAAGCCAAAAATACCTGGATAAAATGGAAACCGCTTGAAAAAAAAGACCAGCTGTTAAGCAGAGATATGAATCATAAAAACACGCCGATTAAGGAGCGTATTTTTGGTGAAGGCCATTATTTAAGACCGCAGCTTATTCAATTTATCAATTCAAAAAACATTCTTATCGAGAATGTTCAAATCGAAGATTCTCCGTTTTGGTGCATTCATCTGCTAAAAAGCAAGAGCATAACTGTCCGAGGACTAAAATACAGTGCTCACAACAATAATAATGACGGTGTAGATCCAGAATATTCCAGTGATATCCTGATTGAAAATGTATTGTTTGACAATGCCGATGACAATGTTGCCATAAAAGCCGGAAGAGATGATGAAGGCAGAAGCAATTCTGATACGCCTTCGGAAAATATTGTTATCCGAAATTGTGAATTCAAAGGCCTTCACGCAATTGTAATTGGAAGCGAAATGTCAGCTGGAGTACGAAATGTTTTTGTAGAAAACAGCAAGTTCAGAGGCTATCTGAAAAGAGGCATTTTTATAAAAACAAATTCTGACCGAGGCGGTTACATCAAAGACATTTATTTTAATAATCTCGCATTTGGAAAAGTAGAAGACTGCCTTTATATCACCGCAAATTATCACGGAGAAGGCAGCGGATTAAACCCTTCTAAAGTTTCTGATATTTCTTTTTCCAATATAAGCTGTATTGAAGCCACAAATACTGGAATTGTAATTGAAGGGTTTCCCGATAAAAAAGTAACAGACATCAAACTAGACAATATCAATATACAATCCGCAAAAAACGGTATGACAGTTACCAACTCCGAAAATGTAACCATAAATGAAGTTGTTGTAGGGCAAAAAGCAACGATTCCTACTGTCGTAAAATAAACTGTAAAACTAAAGACGAATAATTATGAAATGGATTTCCTTATTTTTTATGCTGGTAACTCTAAACTGTTTAGCGCAAAAACCAACAATCTACGGCATTGGTGATTCTACAATGGCCAATAAGGTAAAACCCGAAGAAAACCCGGAAAGAGGATGGGGCCAGCTGTTTCCGCAATTTTTAACAGACAAAATAACATTTGACAATAGAGCTGTAAATGGCCGAAGCACTCGAAGTTTCATCAACGAAAAACTTTGGGATGCTGTTTTCCAAAAACTTAAAAAAGGCGATTATGTTTTTATCCAATTTGGTCATAATGATGAAAAAGAAAAAGATTCTTTGCGTTACACCAACCCGCATACTGCATACCGTCATAATTTAATCCGTTTTGTAACCGAAACCAGAGAAAAAGGTGCAACTCCAATCCTATTCTCATCAGTAACCCGAAGAAATTTTAATGAAAAAGGAGTTTTGATCAGTACACATGGCGAATATACTCTGGAAACCCGCTTGGTTGCTCAGGAATATAATGTTCCCTTTATAGACATGGAATATTTATCTGAATTAGCTGAGCAGTCCTATGGACCGGAAAAATCAAAACAGCTGCACCTGCATTTCAAGGCTGGAGAAATCCCTTATTACAAAGAAGATAAAGCAGATGACACTCACTTTTCTGTAAAAGGTGCTACTGAAATGGCCAAAATTGCAGCAGAAGAATTAAAAAAAACAAACCTGGATCTCAAAAAATATATTAAATAAATATGACTGTCCGCAAATAATACCATGTACTTTTTTTCGCCACTGATTACACAGATTCTCATAAATTTCATTACTGTTTTTTTAATCTGTAGCTAATTCGATCTGTTTGGTATTCGTTAAGGATAGCCATATAAATATAGTTTTCTGTCAATACTATAATAAAAAAACTCAAATCAGTAAAACTGATTATATATTTTAAACACTTATTAATAAATTTTTAGAATTATAATATTCTAAAATTTGAGAATTTGAGAATTCTTGAGGTAAATGCATTAGCACCCAAAACATAATGCATTAAATTTCATAGCTTTAACATTATTTAGACTAATAAAACGACGACATCAAACAAAGATAACATGGAAGAAAAAAATAAGACTCTAGGAGAATTTATTATTGAGAATCAAAAAGATTTCCCCTATTCATCAGGAGAATTATCCCGGATTTTTAATTCTATAAAATTAGCATCAAAAGTAGTCAGCTATAAAGTAAATAAAGCCGGATTGGTAGATATCATTGGAGGTATCGGCGAAAAAAACATCCAAGGAGAAGACCAGCAGAAACTCGATGTTTATGCTAATGAAATTTTTATCCAAACCCTGATCAACAGAGAAATAGTATGCGGTATCGCCTCCGAAGAGAATGATGAATTCATAACCGTTCAAGGAAGCGACAATAGCCATAACAACAAATATGTCCTTTTGATGGATCCTCTGGACGGTTCTTCCAATATTGATGTAAATGTATCCGTTGGAACAATTTTTTCGGTTTATCGAAGAATAACTCCAGTAGGAACTCCAGTTAAACTAGAGGATTTTTTACAGCCTGGAACCGCACAGGTTGCCGCTGGTTATGTGATTTACGGAACCTCAACCATGCTGGTTTACACCACTGGCCAAGGCGTAAATGGTTTCACCTTAAATCCTGCGATAGGCACTTTTTACTTGTCTCATCCAAAAATGCAATGTCCAATAGATGGTTCTATTTATTCTGTAAACGAAGGCAACTACATTCATTTCCCGCAAGGCGTAAAAGACTATATAAAATACTGTCAGCAAGAAGAAGAGGATCGTCCCTATTCCTCCAGATACATTGGCAGTTTAGCCTCCGATATTCATAGAAATATAATCAAAGGAGGCGTTTATTTATACCCAACAAGTTCCAAGGCCATCAAAGGAAAACTAAGGCTTCTATACGAATGCAACCCAATGGCATTTATCGTTGAGCAGGCCGGAGGAAAAGCTTCTGACGGAGTAAACCGGGTAATGGAAATAGAACCAACAGAACTGCATGAACGAACTGCTTTCTTTTGCGGAAGCATCAAAATGGTCGAAAAAATAGAAGAATGCATCTATAAAGCTTCATTGAGTAAATACTAACAAATAGCAACTCTTTTTTTGAAGCAGAAAGATTTGGCCTTTTTGGAAATATTGGTTCTGCTCTCCGTTTTATCTTTGTGGTTTTAAAGAAAAACCACAAAGGATATCACTTCGATCAGGGCTAAAGAGAGATATAGTTCTTCTATGTTAGTATTGACAATAAGATCAAAAAAAACAGTTTAGAAATTTCTAAACTGTTTTTTTATTAAAATAAGGTAACCTGTCCATCGTCATCCAATTGCACTTCCGAATCATCAATACCTTCCGTTTCAATTACTTCAGGAACAACTTCTTCAGGTTCTTCATAAGGCAAAGGTTCTAATAAATTTACCTGTTTGAGTTTATCTGTCGTCAGCTGGTTTCCGAGTGCCTTAAATCCTTTTACAGCAATAAAAGCTTCGATATCCACAGTCATATTTTCTTTCTGCACTCCTTTGACTTTGGTAAATACTAATTCTGCTACTGGGCGGTAATCTGTCGCTACAATTTCCAGTCTGGAATTAGCATGTTCCGTGATGAAACATTCTTCTTTATTTTCGGTTTCAACCAAGAAACGTTTCAGAAAGTAACGCTCTTTTTCACCGTCATAATAAATTGCCGAAATTGGTTTCTTCGGAATCCATTTTTCCAAAACAATCATGTCTTCATCAAAGTGAGTTGACAATTCAGGCGTTACAACTTTCAATTTTCCGCCTTGCGAAATAATCAAAATCTTATCACTCGGCCTGAATTCCCCCAGCAGTTCACCCCTTGCATCAACATTCAATCGCTGCACAGTATCGTCAAACCAGATTTTTCTTGGCAGTAAAGTCGAAATACCTTTCTCCTTCAACTCAATTTTCTTGATTGGATATTTCGTAACCAGATTCCCTTTAGAAGCGCGTCCTTTAATTGCCAAAGACGCAAAATCAATATCAAATTTCAGTTTCTTAATACTTCCAACTTGGCGCAGTAAAATGGTAATTACCTCCGCTTCACCATTTGGATTACATGAAAAATATAAGGTTTGTGATCCTTTAGTTTCATTGGTCAAATCGTACAATTTATCTCTGGTCACGCCGGAAACATTGAATCGTTTAATATATGATGGCCCTGATTTTCCGTCACGGTAAATCATGTTATAAATGGTGCGTTTGTCACTTTTGTCAAAAATCGCAACGTGAATAATGTCTTTCCCGACAAAGGTTTTGGCATCGACTTTTGTAATCATCATTTTTCCGTCGCGCATAAACAAAATCACATCATCAATATCCGAACAATCAGCAACATACTCGTCTTTTTTTAGACTGGTCCCTACGAAACCTTCTTCTCTGTTTACGTACAATTTGGTGTTTCTCAAAACCACTTTTGTCGCTTCGATATTATCAAAACTGCGCAGCTCCGTTTGACGTTCTTTTCCTTTTCCGTATTTCTCCTTTAATTTGGTGAAATATGTAATAGCAAAGTCAGTAAGGTGTTCCAGATTATATTCAACCTCTTTCATTTCGTCTTCCAGCTTCGCTATAAAATCATCAGCTTTATCAGAGTCGAAACGAGTAATACGAATCATCGGAATCTGAGTCAAACGCTGTAAATCTTCATCATTAATTTCTCTGACAAATGATTTCTTGAACGGCTCAAATCGGTCGTATAAATATTTATATAAAGACTCTCTGTCTCCATACAATTTGAAGTCAATATACATTTCTTCACGGATGAAGATTTTTTCCAAAGTCGAGAAATGCCATTTGTTTTTTAATTCCTCCAATTGGATTTCCAATTCCTGACGAAGCAGATCAACCGTTCTATGCGTTGAAATTTTCAGCATTTCCGAAACTCCGATAAATAACGGTTTGTTATCTTCGATTACGCATCCCAAAGGAGCTACCGAAGTTTCACAGGCCGTAAAAGCAAATAAGGCATCGATAGTTTTGTCCGGAGAAACGCCCGGAAAAAGATGAATCAAAATCTCTACTTCAGCCGCTGTATTATCTTCAATTTTCTTGATTTTGATTTTGCCTTTTTCATTGGCTTTCAAAATACTGTCAATCAAAGTTGTCGTATTTGTCGAAAACGGAATTTGGGTAATCACCAAAGTATTTTTGTCAAGCTGGCCAATTTTAGCACGAACACGAACACGTCCTCCGCGCATTCCGTCATTGTAATTCGACACATCTGCGATACCCTGAGTCAGGAAATCCGGATAAAGCGTAAATGGTTTTCCTTTCAATATCTTGATTGAAGCATCTATCAGCTCATTAAAATTATGAGGCAGTACTTTAGTCGAAAGACCAACCGCAATACCTTCGGCTCCCTGTGCCAAAAGCAGTGGAAACTTTACTGGAAGATTGTTCGGTTCAGCACGGCGTCCATCATAAGAAACACCCCAATCAGTGATTTTTGGCGAATACAAAACCTCCAAAGCAAATTTTGATAAACGTGCTTCGATATAACGAGAAGCTGCAGCGCCGTCACCTGTTAAAATATTTCCCCAGTTTCCTTGGCAGTCAATCAATAATTCCTTCTGTCCAATCTGCACCATCGCATCACCAATACTCGCATCTCCGTGCGGATGATACTGCATGGTGTGACCAACAACGTTGGCAACTTTATTGTAACGGCCGTCATCCAGCTCTTTCAAAGAGTGCATAATACGGCGCTGAACTGGTTTGAATCCGTCTTCGATAGCAGGAACGGCACGCTCCAGAATTACGTACGAAGCATAATCAAGGAACCAGTCTTTGTACATTCCGGTCACTTTCGTAATCACGTCCTCGCCTTCTTCTTCCTGATTTTCGTAAAAATGTGCGCCTTCAAAATGTCTGGCTTCTACTTCAATACTTTGATCTCCGTCCTGATTGTCATCAATCGGGTTTTCGGTGAAATTATCCTCGTCGTCATTTGGAATTATGTTATCGTCTTCTTCGTCTTTCATTGATTGAAATCGATTATTATTTTATATATTCTATTCTTAATTCTTCTCTAACAAATTTCTCCTCAGCTTCAACAATACATTTAAGTCTCAATTCTAATACTCTTTCATCATCCAAATCATTATAAGCTTCACGCATATCATCTGTTATGAATAATTCTTTAAATTGTCCTTTATATTGAATGTTTAAAAGAAAAGATAAATCTTTACTGTTTTTAATTAAATCATTTAATTCATTATCTCTTTTTACAATATAAACTAAATTCTCAGTAGCCTTTTCATTTTTAAATAATTTATACTCAACAACTCCTTTTATATTTTTCGAGTTTATTGATTCTCCATTTAAAATTTCATCCTGATTTATTGAATAATTTACCATAAAAAGAGCCAAAGAAGTTCCTCTAGCGCTTCCAAAATCTATTAACTTAGGAAATCCCTTTGTTTTAAACTCTATAGATGGAGCAATGTATATAGGAGTCGTATTTTCATTTTGAATAAAACCATTAAATTTTTTATATGCTAATCTTATATCTGCCAGATTATAAATCGTAAAATAATTAGAATAAGAAGTTATCCAAAACCATTTCTTCAATTCATTTATTTGCGTTTCAGTAGGTAATTTTACTTTATTAAAAAAATTAATAATAAATATTAATTGATATTGTGATGAAATAAATTTACTATTCAATACTAATAAATTATTAAAAAGAAATTCTACAGTTTTCTCAAAATTTGACAATGCATTTAAAGAAACGTCTATAAAATTTTCCTCACTAGCCAATTTCTCTAATTCTTCAGTAGTTTTAGCAATATCAAAATAAGCTTTTTCTTCATCAAAAGCACTCAAAACACTTTGTAAAACCAAATTTCTTTTTTTCTTTTTATCATTTTTTGAAGTATAAAAATTATATTTAGTTAAATTTTCAAAAAGCTTATCTATTTCACTCCCAAATCTAAAATTACGTTGCTTATTATAACTCAATGCTGATACTTTCCAATCATCTGAAACAATTTCACCTCTTGAATTTAATCTTGAAAAAATATTTACAGCTTCTTTAATTGTACCTCCAATTAGTTCAATTGCGGGAATGTCATAACTTGAAATTTTAGCTCCGAAATTTTTATATCTATTAATAAAAAGTTTTTTTTCTTCGTCTGAATAACCTAATGAAACAAGAGAGCTTGAAAAGTCAAAAAAATTCTCACCATCAATAAAATAATACAATGGAATTTGATAAAAAGCCAAATCATTTTTTGATTTTCGATTATACTCAAATTTATCTTCCTTTAAATCATAATAAATATCAAAATTTGTTTTCCAAATTTGTTCATCTCTTTTGAGATGAGTTTTTTTTGAATCTATAAAACAACCAAACAAAGTTGACAAACGTTGAAATCCGTCAAGAATATATTGAAATTCTGAATTTGTATTTACTAAATAGTAACCACCAATCATCTGAATTTCTTCATCTATTAAATCATTTTTAACAGATGAATCAGGTTTCCAAAAAAGAACAGAACCAATAGGAAATCCATTTTTTAAACTATCTAATAAATCCTTTTTTTTATCATTACTCCAAACAAAATCTCTTTGAAAAGGAGGTATCTGAATCATGCCCGCTTCAAATTCACTTAAATAATTTGACAAACGCCTTACTTTGGTACTTATTTCTAGTTTGCTCATAAAAGCCTTTTTATTTCATGAATTATATGATCAAATTCATTGCGTTCAACTTCATCATGGATTGAATTTATTCTTGTTTGATGATTAATCCTGCTTAACATATCATCCCTTGAAACTGTAGCAAATTCATTCGAAAAATTGACCTTAAAGTTTTGATATTTTACTGAAAATCCAAGTCCTAAAATTTTGTAATCATCTTCAGAAATATTACAATATAATTTTTTGATTTCTGGCTTTAATTCATTTCTATCTTTAACCTTAACAATGTTACTTTCTTTATCGAAATAAGAAAAACCTTTCTCAATATCTAAAAAATCCATTTGATGGTTATTTAAACGAAGATATGCTTTAACATATTCTTTCTTTACATTATCAGTTTCATAATTTATATAAACTGAATTAGGAATGTAATTTTCCTTTTCCCTTTTATACCAAATATGATAAGGAATGTTCCTTTCTTTAAAATAGCTAATTTTATGAGGAGGTAATTGTTGTTGTGATACAGTACTCCCATCTTCACTAATGGAACAATATTCTCGATCACTATCTTTAATGACGAAAGTCCTTAAATATTCAGATTTATCTTTAGTTAAAAAAGGATGATTGAATGATTCATTAATTTTCCCTTCTATAGCATTATTATTTCCACCTCCTAAATTTTCATAAACTAACCACCCTTCCTCTTTAGCATAATTTATTTCACTTTCAAAATCAAAATTTCGTATAATTGAATTTATGAAAGGAGTTTCATATTGACTATTCTCTACTAAAATTGACAAAGGTTGTTTTAAATAAATCTTAGCTTCTATTATATTGAAAGTATTTGGACTGACATTATCCTCAGAAATATTTATAGTCAATTTATTTTTAATTTTCCTAGTACTTGCTATAGTAAACCTTTTTAAATCATCTTTGTCACGTTTTCCTAATTCTTGATACCATAGAGTTTTTGACAACTCTTCTAAATCAATATCAATCCAGGCATGTTGTCTTTCTTTTATTAAAGAAAAAATTGCATCCAAATCGATATATTTATCTGATTTATAAAAACAATCTTCTTTAACTTTAATTTGCATTATATTGGCGCTTTTTTTGATTTCTTCTCAATTTATAAACTTCATCCAAATTTTCGTTAAAAACATTATCCGGCCAATCTTCAATTTCACCATCTTCAGAAATTTCTAAAGAAACTAACTTACTGCATTGCTCTTCTTTCACAAAATCAACATAATAAATTTTAATATCATTAGATGTAAAAGCTATTTCTGGATCAGCAATTATACTTTGCAACCTCAAAATAAAGTTTTCAGAATGTGTCTCTATTAAATAATTTCTATTATTGTCTTCTATATACGAATCAACAAATCTTTCAGCCAAATTACCATGAGCCGCAGGATGCAAATGAGTTTCTGGCTCTTCTATAATTATAAGTGTTGGTTTTTCAACCTCCATAAAAGATCTCAAAATTAAAGGAAAAGACTGACTTATTCCCGAGCCTGTATTCACAATATTGATTGGCTTATTTGTTTCATTTTTTAATGTAATTTCATAAGATATAACTGATCCTGATATTTGACCAACTTCTAATCTCCAATTTTCAAAATTTTCATAATACCAATTACTTAAAGATTTATATATGGGATTTTGTTCATCGTAGTATTTTGCATATAAAGAATATGAATTTTCGCCATTTATTCCAACTTTAGTAATTTCTGATGCGTTCTTTTGAAAATTAGGTTCCGGTTTAATTCTAAAAGCTTCAACATAATCAAAATTAATTGTCTCTACTGGTTTTGTAATTTCAGGAACAAAACCTTTAGCTTTAGTAGTCTTTAAATCTATCTCAATACTATTATAATTTAAACTCCTTAATCTAATATTGTTGTGAATATCTCCGATAATTGAACATTTTGCAATTAATCTATTGTCTTCTGAAATTTCAAAATCTAACGAATCATTTGTAATCTCTCTATTATAAAATATATCCTCTGGATTTAAACCTATTCTAACTTCCTCAAATTTAGTTTCAAATGGTTGAGAAAATTTACCACTTAAACTTCCTGCAATTAAAGTTGGTAATTTTGCAACAGCACTCTTCCCACTATTATTTTTACCAATTAAAATAGTAATCGGTCTTAATTCTAGTGTTTGCTTTTCTTTAAAAAGCTTATAATTTTTAAACGATATTTTATTTATCATTTTTGTTTTATTTTTATTCTGTTACAAACTTAACTATTATAAACTGTTATTCAAATAACAATATTTGTATAGTTTAAGAAACCGTAAACAACTCCTTTAATTCTTTATTACTCAAATTACCAATCCAGTTTTCACCAGTAGAAACCGTCATTTCGGCAAGTGCTTTTTTGGCTTGAATCATATCGTTTATTTTTTCTTCGAAAGTATTTTTGGTAATAAAACGATGCACCATCACGTTGCTTTTTTGTCCAATTCTGTAAGCACGGTCTGTGGCTTGGGCTTCTACCGCAGGATTCCACCATAGGTCAAAATGAATGACGTGATTGGCGGCAGTAAGATTTAAACCTGTTCCTGCCGCTTTCAATGACAGAATAAATACTTTGTCGGCGCGATTGTTTTGAAAACCGTCTACCATTGCTGTACGCTGTTTCAGGTTACAGCCACCATGATAAAACAATGGTTCTTCTTGGTATCTTTCGGTTATAAAATGTTTTATCAAATTACCCATTTCGGTGAATTGAGTAAAAATCAATACTTTTTCGCCACTTTCAACAATACTGTCAAGTTTGTTAAACAACAATTCCATTTTGCCGCTTAACGAAGCATCGAGAATATTGTTTTTTAAATATTGTGTGGGATGGTTGCATATTTGTTTGAGTGCCAAAATCATCTGGAGCACCAATCCTTGTCGGACAAAAAGAGCCTTGTCATCACTAAGATCGAGACTATCTATATCCTCCATAGCTTTTTGCAATGTCTTTTCATACAAACTGGCTTGTTCATTGGCTAGAGTCGAATAACAATCCATTTCGATTTTGTCAGGCAAATCAGAAATAATTGATTTATCCGATTTTAACCGACGCATCATAAAAGGAGCGGTCACTTTCTTCAAGTTTTCGGCAACAGCCACGTCATTAAACTGCTGAATCGGGTTTCCGTAGGTTTCGTTAAACTCTTTGATATTGCCCAAAAAACCTCGATTGCTATAATCCATAATACTCCACAACTCACTCAAACGGTTCTCGACCGGTGTTCCGCTCATTGCTATAAAATGGTTGGCACCAATGGTTTTAATCGCTTTTGTTTGCTCGGTATTGGTGTTTTTTATATTTTGTGCTTCATCTATTACCAGCGAATGCCATTTTTTCTTTTTTAATTCCTTGGCATCACTGCGCACGATTCCGTAAGAAGAAATCAAAACATCAAAATCATCCTTTTTATCAAATTTTCTAGTGGCACCATGGTAGATTTTGGTTTTTAGACTTGGGGCAAATTTGGCTATTTCGGTTTCCCAATTGGTCAAAAGTCCTGTTGGTGCAACGACCAAGGCTTTTTCTTTTTCAAGTAATCCATCTTCCTTGTATTTCAGTAAGGTGGTAATCACCTGCAGGGTTTTCCCTAATCCCATATCATCGGCAAGAACAGAACCAAAACCAATTTTAGCATTACGGTACATCCATGAATAACCACGATGCTGGTAAGGTCGCAACTGGGCGTTGATGCCTTTTGGCAATTCAATTTCGGAGAAATTTGTAAGTTCAGCAATCAAATCCCGAACGTCATCCGTCAAACCAACTGTTGCACCTTGATATTCTCCGCTCAAAGCGGCTCGCAACATTTCGAAAGCCGAAAATTCTTTGGTGGACGAAAAATGCTTGTGCAGCTTTTCTAATTCATTTTGATTGACATAAATATACTTGGATTTGTATTTGAGTAATCCATCTGATTTTTTGAGTAATTTATGAAATTCTTCTTCGCTCATCAAAGTATCGCCAATAGCCACTTGCCAGTCAAAATCGAATAATTTTCCGAGTGTAATAAAGGATTTACCTTCGGGTTTTCGTTTGATTTTAAGACTCGCTTTGGGTTTTAAAATATCCTGCAATGATTTTGGAAGCAAAATATCAATATCCAAAAGCTGAATGGCAGGAATCATTTCCATCAAAAAAGGCGTAAAAACTGCATTGCTCATAACCATTTTTTCAGCACCCTTACTGTTTATATATCCATCTAAACCAATAATAAAGGAGCTTAATTGAGTCAGACTTTGTAGAATTTCGTAGCGGTTTTTATCAAATTTTTTTAAATTTAAAATATCATATAAACCATAAGGTGCTTCATTAGGTTGTTGCTGCTTATCCTTTATGTTTAGTGTAATCAAAAAATCATCTGATAGTTCACTAACCACAATCTGGGGTTTATAATTGCCTTGGGCAATAAAATATTTTTGTGTCCAAGCTGAAATACCGCCACTCAAAGCTTCTTCCCCTGGTTTTTTGAATCCGTAAATTTCATTTCTGAAGAACAGATTCAGAAACAAATCCTGATTTGGAACATCTTCCAGAATATGTATAACTTCAGTCAAAAACAACGAAAGCAAATTGAATGCCTGATTCTTATTTATCACTTTCTTTCCTTTTTTTTCTTCCCAAAGAAAAATGTCCGGTGGTAAAATATCTTCTAATTTTTGAACCAAATCCCGAACATCCTTACTCAGCATTGCAGGCAGCCAGCGTATGGAAAACTCCTTATTTTGCAATTGTACGATTTGAGGCACCACCGCACCATTGGCCAAAAGATGCACAGAAAAATGTAAAATCGTATGCAGGGAAGCCGTCGAAGGCTGATAGTCTAGGGTTTTAGAAGAATGAATTTGGGCTATTTGCTGCAGAAAATGAAGAAACGAAAACTGGGTTTCGTTCACAAAAACCTTGGATTGATAAGTTTCGTCTATCGTAATTTTATTCTGGCTGTGTGAATTTATTTTTTGTTCCTGAAGACTTGCCTTTAGAAACAAATTCTCCAATGCTATTTTGCCCTGAACCACCTTCTGGGCTGCTTTTACCGTTCTGGCAATTTTGGAACTGTATTTTTCCTTAAAATTTCCAGCACCTTGATAAAAAGCAGGAAAATCAGCCAATAAAGCGGTTAAGGGTTCATGTATAGGCGATAACTTGGAAAAAGATAATTTCTTGTACGCATTGTCAGGATTGTAATCTGACGTTTTTTTCTTTTTGGAATCAAAGTACAAATCGGTAATCTTCGGAATTTCAGAAGTGGGGGCATTTACAAAAATCCCCAGCTTATTCAATTCTTCAATCAAATTCACTTGGTGCAGCTCAAATACCAAAAATGGGTTATTATCAATTTCGGCACTCACTTTATAGACCACGGCAGCCAAGTGCTTGCAGGGCACCGCCCAGTCGGGACAGGAACATTGCATCTTGAAATCAGTCCACTGTTTCGGAAAAACTTTCAAACCTAAATTCTCGGCAATAATTAATACCTCGGGATCGAGTTCTCGGTTTAGCAATTTAGAAATTATAGTTGGTTTTTGGGCTAACTGACTAATAAAATTCCCTAATTCGGGGTCGAAAAAAGGCGGCAAAGTAATGTCAACATTATACGGTTTAGGCCTGCTACCTGCAACTTTGGCTTCTATTCTATTGCCTTTGATGGTAATTTTGGTTACAGAGCCTTTATTGGCATAACTTTTTCCTCTTGGCAAACGATTATCATAATCTATATTCGATAAAGTGTTGAGCCATTGCAGTCCCCACCAAGTTTTTCCATATGTATTGGACATTTTATTTTTATTTAAGTTATTTTTTTGTTTCTCTATACTTTCTTCTTCCCGCAAAAAGGACAAAAAACAAACATATTTTCTACCTGTTTTTGGCATTTTTTGCAAATGCTAAATGTATCTTTATTTCCATAGGATTCTGCCGCAACTGTTTCTTTGAACTCGTCTGGTATTTCTTTTAAAAAACGGGAAGCATTTCCTTTTTCGGTAATCAGATACAGTTGATCTTTGGCTCGGGTTATCGCTACGTAAAACAGCCTGCGCTCTTCTTCCATCAAGCTATCGTGATTGGCGGGTTTTATAACTTGAAAAATACGGTCTTCCAGCCAAATATCAGGAAATCCTCCGTAACCGTCCGTCAAACCGATTATAAAAACCACTTTTGCTTCCAAGCCTTTTGCCCCATGAATGGTTTTTCCCTGCACTTTTAAATCTTCGTTTCGTAAAGCGAAATAATAGGGCTGATACATTTTGCTACGGCGGTACAAAAACAAAATATCATCATTTTTGAATCCTTCATTCAATAATTGACGTACTTTTTCAACACAAAAAGCCACATTTTCATCTTGATTATTCCCTTCGTATTCCATTATTTTAAAACTGGAAATCTTGGAAGCAAAAATTTCTTTTTCTATCTTAAATTTATTGTGTTTGATGACTTCGTTACTTGCTCCAACAATACTTTGCGTACTGCGGTAATTCAGATTTAATTTGATAGTTTTAGCACTTTCAAAATTTTGATCAAAGTTCAAAATACAATCTACATTCGACCCCCGAAATCCATAAATACTCTGCCAGTCATCGCCTACACAAAAAAGCTGCGTTTTCTCTGTCAGCAACAGCTTTATAATTTCAACCTGAAGATTATTGACATCCTGAAACTCATCGACCAGCAAATACTGATATTGTGTTTGAAATTTTTGAAGTATATCCTTGTTGTTGTTGAATAACGAAACCGTTCGACTGATTAAATCGTTAAAATCCAGATACGATTTATTAGTGCAATAACCCAAAAATTCTTTAACCAAAGGCATGGCAATGCTATAAAAAATCCGGATCCTTTCGTGAGGATCGGCTTGTGATTTGGCATAGATATCGTCCCAATTACTGCCCTCAACTTTGAGCATATCACAAATGCGAATGGCTTGAAAAACAAAATCTTTAACCTCTTCCTGATAACGTCCAAACTCTTCCTGATAAGACAAAATCAATTCACTCTTATAATTTTCGGACAAACGTCCTTTTATAATTTTGTCTAAAACGTGATTGAAAAGAGCCGAATCCTCCGTCATCTTCTCATAAGTTTTTACACATAGAATATTGCCTTTAGCAAACTGTTCGGCTTTGTTTTTGAACGGAAAGCTTTTATTGGAAATGTGTTCCAAATAAATATTGGCATCTTCAATATAAAAATCAGGTTTAAAATCGAAATCTTTTATATTAATTTGTGGTTCGTATTGATAAACAATGCTATGTCTAAAAAGCCAATCGGCTATATATTGCTCTGATTTTGAACGCACCTTTTCGCCTCGAAGCGTCGTATATATTTTTCCGTCTGGGTACAAATTAAGGTTTTGGAACTTTTCGGTATGGATTTTATCAACCACATAATCCAACAGATATTTTTTGAGTTTCAAAAGGTATTTGGTGTTTTCACATTGCCTGATGAGCAGTTTATGAAAAACTTCGAAACTGGTTTCTGGAGCGGAAAAAACCAGCATTGGATCATCGTCCTTTTTCTTGTCTTCGGATATAATTTTGAATTTATTATCAAATTCCTTTACCCCATAATTTTGCATAATTTTATAACACAAACTATGAAAGGTCCGAATGGTTAGATTTTCAATCCATTTGTACTTTTTGATATAAATAAGCCGCTGACGGTTTTTCTCGTCAAATTGCAATTTCTTATCAAAGATTATCCGCTCATACTCTCCAGATTGATCCGCTTCAATAATCAAGCGGTCTATCATTTCGTTGGCCGCATTCTTGGTAAAAGTAATGGCCAAAATTTCGGAGGGCTGTACTTTTTTTTCAGTAATTAAATACTTTATTTTCTGTAGTAAAGTTTTGGTTTTTCCCGAACCAGCGCCTGCCAAAACCAAGATGCGTTTTTCTTCTGCTTTTACAGCTTCAATTTGGCGGTCGTTGAGGGTTTCGAGAGACATTTTATAGCGTTTGTATTAAATCCAATTATTTAAAACCCTTTTTTTCTTAAAAACTCATATTCTTTACTATCCTCACCATCTTCCACAAAAAGTTTAATTCCAAATTTCTTAAATAGTTTTCCCATATCTGAATAACAGTATTTTTGAAAACCCTCAAGATTAACCGAATTTCTTGATCCGATGCAATTAATACAAAACTCATTATACCCAATGATTCTGTTTTTATTATCTCTAAACAAAATCATGTGCCTTGGATCATAACAAGCTGAAGATACTTCTTCTGGAACACAAGTATCACAAACTATCAAATTAAGCAATTCTTTCTCTTGATTTTTATTTAAAACGACCCTTTCCTGTATCATTGTACTATCAAAAGTCAGTTTATAATTATCTACCAGCATTTTATAAGAAGCCCGTTCTCCTTTATATTTTACAGTGTCCCAAATAATTCTGTTATAATAGGAGACCAATTCAATTTTTGAAAATTTCTTTATGGGAAAATCTCTTTTGTTTATTGTTTTACTGACTGATTTAACAAAAGGAACTGCTTCATCTTCTATAATATTCTTTGCCTTTTCATTTTTACAAGAAACCAAAACAAGGACAGTAATCAAAAGTATAATTTTCTTCATTTAATAAATTTATTTACTTTCAAGAAGTTGTTTTAAAACTTCAACACTTGGTAAAACAGTTTTGTATTTACTGGCAAAAATCTGTTCGTTATTTTCTGGTAAAGTATATTTTACTACAGCTTCACTCTTATTTTGACAAAGTACAATCCCGATCGTTTTGTTCTCATCCTCCAAGCGTATCTCCCTGTCATAATAATTGACATACATCTGCATCTGACCCAAATCCTGATGCTTTAATTCTCCTATTTTCAAGTCAATCAAAACAAAAGATTTTAATATTCGGTTATAAAAAACCAAATCAATTCTGAAATGTTTATCGTCAAATGTAATTCTTTGTTGCCGTCCAACGAAAGTAAAACCGTGACCCAATTCCAATAAGAAATGCTCCAGCTTATTGATAATTTCTTCCTCTAATTGTGATTCCGAATACTGATGTAATTCTGGTAATCCCAAGAACTCAAGTATATAAGGATCTTTGATAATATCTTTAGGTTTCTCAATGATCTGTCCTTTTTCGGAGAGTTTCAAAACCCCCTCTTTGTCTCGGCTTAAAGCCAATCGTGGGTAAAGTGCCGAATCATATTGCGTTTTAATTCGCGAACACTCCAATTGTATTTCTCGGACTCAATTTCGTAAAAACGTCTTTCCTTTTCATCGTCAATTCGCATTAAGAAAATATAGTGCGTCCAAGTTAGTTTGAAAAACGAAATCAGTGATTGCGTTTTTTGGTTTTCAAAAACCCCAGTCAGTGACTGCGCTTTTCCAAATTTAAATTCCCCAGTCAGTGACTGGGTTTTTTGAATTTGGAAAATCCTAGACACTGTCTCGGAAATTGAGTAAGTCAAATAGAACTTTCTCATGTTCTCTATATTGACTAAAGAAAACCCTTTTCCAAACTCCTTTGTCAACTGTTCAGAAAGTCCCTTTAAAAGCTGTTTTCCATATTCAGCCCTGTCTTTTCCGTTTTGTTCTTCTTCAACAATGATTCTTCCTATTTCAAAATAGGTATAAACCATAGTTGAATTTACTGTACGCAAAACCTGTTGCCGGGCATTTTGCAATAACTCGGCAACTTGCTTAAATATGACTTTATTTTGTAGATCGTTCGCCAATAATATGCTGCTAATTTTTAAGCTTCCTCAATCACATCCAATTCCACTTTCAGATTCTTGATAATAAAATCCTGTCTGTCCGGTGTGTTTTTACCCATATAGAAAGACAACAGCTGTTCTATCGAAGTATGTTTGTCCATCATGACCGGATCTAGGCGGATCGTGTCTCCGATGAAATTCTTGAACTCATCTGGCGAAATCTCCCCCAAACCTTTAAATCGGGTGATTTCCGGTTTCGGCTTTAATTTTTCGATAGCCTCTACACGCTCTTCTTCAGAATAACAGTATATCGTTTCTTTCTTGTTTCGAACCCTGAAAAGCGGTGTCTGTAAAATATACAAATGCCCTTCTTTTATTAATTCAGGGAAAAACTGAAGAAAAAAAGTAATCAGCAATAAACGAATGTGCATACCGTCGACATCAGCATCGGTTGCGATTACAATGTTGTTGTAACGCAGTTTTTCCAGTCCGTCTTCAATGTCAAGTGCAGCCTGCAGTAAATTGAATTCTTCGTTTTCATACACAATTTTTTTACTCATTCCGTAGGAATTCAAAGGCTTACCGCGCAGACTGAAAACTGCCTGTGTATTCACGTCACGGGATTTGGTAATCGACCCGGAAGCCGAATCCCCCTCGGTAATAAAAAGCGTACTTTCAAGGTTTCGCGGATTTTTGGTATCCGGAAGATGCGCTCGGCAGTCTCTTAATTTTTTATTGTGAAGATTTGCTTTTTTGGCACGGTCTGTAGCCAGTTTTCTGATTCCTGATAATTCTTTTCGCTCTCGTTCTGCCTGCAGAATTTTACGCAATAAAGCTTCAGCAGTCGGCGGATTTTTATGCAGGTAATTATCTAATTTGGTTTTAATAAAATCATTTACAAACGTACGAACTGAAACCGGCGGTGTTCCATCATCAGAACCCATATCCATCGATCCCAATTTGGTTTTGGTCTGTGATTCAAAAACAGGTTCCATTACCTTAATACTGATCGCACTGACAATCGATTTACGAACATCAGAAGCTTCAAAACTCTTGTTGTAAAACTCACGAATGGTTTTTACAATTGCTTCACGATAAGCGGCTAAGTGCGTTCCTCCCTGCGTAGTATTCTGACCATTTACAAAAGAGTGGTATTCCTCGCTATACTGAGTTTTACTGTGAGTAAGAGCAATCTCAATATCATTATCTTTCAAGTGAATAATTGGATATTCCAAATCCTCAGCATTAATGGTTTCTTCCAATAAATCGCGAAGACCATTCTCTGAATAATATTTTTCACCATTGAAAATAATCGTCAGACCATTGTTTAGGTAACAATAGTTTTTGACCATTTTGATGACATATTCCAAACGGAATTTGTAATTTTTGAAAATCGTTTCGTCCGGCGTAAAAGTAACTTTAGTACCTTTTCGCTTTGTAGTTTCGATAATATCTTCTTCGGAAACTAAATTCCCAGCCGAAAACTCAGCTGCTTTTTGTTTCTCTTCGCGTACCGATTCTACTCGAAAATAATTCGAAAGCGCATTCACGGCTTTTGTTCCCACACCATTCAAACCAACCGATTTCTGAAAAGCTTTGGAATCGTACTTTCCTCCTGTATTCATTTTCGAAACTACATCGACCACTTTTCCCAGCGGAATACCGCGGCCGTAATCACGAACCGAAACCGTTTTGTCCTTGATAGTTACCTCAATTGTTTTCCCCGAGCCCATCACAAACTCGTCGATACAGTTGTCGAGAACCTCTTTTAAAAGAATGTAAATACCATCATCCGGCGAAGAACCATCTCCGAGTTTTCCAATGTACATCCCGGGACGCATACGGATATGTTCTTTCCAGTCGAGAGAACGAATATTATCTTCGGTGTATTGATTTTGATCTGACATTTTGGGATTTTAGCGAATTTAACTGCTTTCTGTTCGGCATTTGCCATTTACAAATACCGCGAATGTGCTAATGTAGTGTAATTCGGGAAAATTTAAAAGAGGAAACCCGCAAAGTTATCAAGAATAATATTGACAGAAGAGTGTGAATTTTATAATAAACTCATTAAAAATTTATTGCTCCCTTTTTGGCATTATTTTAAAAACAGCAATTACAGAACCTGAGGCATATATTTTTATAAATCTTCCGTCTCTTTTTGTATAATCCACCTCAAATTGTTCTAAATTATCATCTATTTTATTAGGATTAACACTTATCGTATCTCCTTTCGTTGCATATCTAATTTCTTGATTTTTTGAACGGTTTTTAATTTTAAAATTTATTTTTTGATTCCCTCGAACTTCTATCACTCCATTTATTGGCTCAACAATTTCAACCTCTTTACTGAAATATTCATCAAAAAAAAGAGGTCCTTTCAAAAAAAAGACTTCATCAAGACTTTTATTATCCCATACCTTTGAAACAGGCATGTGTTTCGCAAAGAAAATTTTCGGATTTGAATCAAAATAAATTGGATTAAATTTTTTAACCCATAAATTATTTTCATTAATAATTTCGCCCGCTCCCCAAGTAACATCAACCAATCGCCAAGTTCCATCTATCATTACTGCATTCCAAGTATGATTGATTGCAATTTTTTTTCTGCCAATATCATCAAATTTAGTTTTCGAACCTCCTTCAATAATTTGTCCCTGCAATCCAACCAATGTTGCTAAATGATAATACAATAGAGAATATCCGCTGCAGACAGCTTTCTGTTTTCTAAAAACAGTGTTGATTTCCTTATTTCTAATTTCATGCCATTTAAAATCCCTCTCTAATTCATTATCATAAGAAAATGATTTTGCAGGTTTTGGATTCAAATAGGTTTCAATATCATAATTTATATGTAAAGCCATCCATGTAAAAACAGCTCTTGCTTTGTCACCTTCAGAGGTAAAATCTTGTTTTATTTTATTTGCTAATTCCAAAGGACTACTAAATGATGATGGGTAATACCCTACAGCCTTATCAACCCGCTGATAGTCTTGAGAATATATTGAATTAAAAAAAAAGAAAACAAAGAACAGTCGAAATATATTTTTTTTCATCTAAAAATTGGTTACAATTTCTTTCAGCTGATTATTCAATTCAGTATTTGAAATAACATTAGCTTCCACATCAAAATTATCATTAAAACTTGGTAAAGAAAAAACCGCCTTAATATCGGCATTAAAGCGAGGAAAATTATTTTTGGCAATTTCCAAAACACTTGCTCCGCCTCTTGCTCCAGGCGAAGTAGCCATTAATAACATTGGTTTTTCCTGAAATATTTTTCCGTTTATCCTCGAACACCAATCGATTGTATTTTTGAAAGCAGCACTATAATTACCATTATTTTCGGCAAGGGAAACTACCAAAAGATCAGCAGAGGCTATCTTTTCTAAAAACGCTTGCGCTAAAGAATGCTGCCCAATCACAGCTTCTTTATCTACACTGAATAATGGCATTTCGTAATCGTTTAAATCCAAAACTTCTACTTGAGCATTTTCGAATAAACTGGATGCATAAGTAACTAATTTTTTATTGATGGATTTTTTACTGGGGCTTCCGGCAAAGGCGATGATTTTCATAGCATTATGTTTTATATCAATTAATTATTTTTTACTTTTTTATATTCTCTGATTTTTCCAAAGTTTTTTAAATTCAAAACCCGCTTAAATTCGTTTCTTGAAGGCTTTAGAATAAATAAAGTAGAGTCAATCATAGTTGATTTTATTTTTGTTAGTGAATCCATTCTTTTAAAATCTTCTTCAGAATAAATGTATTTTATTTTAAGGATATTCTTTTCTACATTGATGGTTTTTATTTTCCAATAAATCGAATCTTTGTAATTAAGCACCAACTCTCCATCGATTCGTTTTGCTTTTTGAGTATCCGAAAAAATAAAAAATGTATCAATCTGTTTATTTGAAAACTCAATAGAATCACCAATATACCTGTAATCATAAACATCATTATTGAGTTTTGAAATATATTGATCACCTTTTAAATCAAAAAAAAACTTTTATAGAATCTAATTCTTTTTTGTGAAATCGGGATTTGTTATAATACTCCTGAAAAATCATTTTGTCAGTAATATTAAAATAAACAGAATCCGAATCCATAAAAAGCCCTCTGAATTTATTTGGAATTTTAGACAATTCTGAATCATTTATAGGCTGCGGGTTTTCAAAACGCATAGCAAAACCTTCTTCCTCAGGGACATCTGCTTTTTTACAAGCCACTAAAAACAGAAATCCCAGAAACAAAAAGCATACTTTCATTTTATAGACAAATAATTCAAGGTGAAATGTACGTATAAAAATCATAAAATCAATTCAAATAATTTTAGATCACGACATTCGCATTTAAAAAAGATAAACACGAATTTCACCAATTAACACTAATTCTTATCAAAATTGAAATCAAATTTTACAGTTTCGAATATTTTGTGTAATTAAACAGTAATCTTAATTCGTGCAAATTAGTGTAATTAGTGTCAGAAACTTTTATAAGCGAATGCCGTGATTTTAGATCAAAAAGGAAATTAAGTCCATAAAAAAACCTACAGGTTTTACTCCTGCAGGTTCTCTATTCTCTATGTTCTATTCTCTAAAAAACTACACGTTAAATCTAAAGTGCATTACATCACCATCTTTCACAATATATTCTTTTCCTTCAACTTTGAATTTACCGGCTTCTTTAGCTTTAGCTTCAGAACCATATTGAACGTAATCATCGTATGAAATCACTTCGGCGCGGATAAAACCTTTTTCAAAATCAGTATGGATAACTCCAGCAGCCTGTGGTGCTGTAGCTCCAATATTAATAGTCCAGGCACGAACTTCTTTTACACCAGCAGTGAAATACGTCTGCTGTTTCAATAACTTGTAAGCTGCACGGATTAAAACCGATGCACCTGGCTCAGTCAATCCCATATCTTCCAAGAAAACCTGACGCTCTTCATAGCTTTCCAATTCAGTAATATCAGCCTCTGCTCCTACCGAAAGGATAATTACTTCAGCTTCTTCATCTTTCACTAATTCGCGAACTTGATCTACATACTTGTTTCCTGAAACTGCCGAATTTTCATCAACATTACAAACATACAATACGGGTTTTGCAGTAATCAGCTGAAAACTCTCCAGCAAAACCTCTTCCTCATTACTTTGAGGAGTAATAACCCTCGCTGATTTTGCCTGCAATAAAGCTTCTCTGATTCTATCCAAAAGCGCTTTTTCAGTCTGGGCTTCTTTGTTTCCGGTTTTAGCTGCGCGGTTTACTTTTTCTAAACGTTTTTCAACAGTTTCCAAGTCTTTCAGCTGTAATTCAATATCAATTGTTTCTTTGTCGCGGATAGGGTTTACATTTCCGTCAACGTGAACAATATTATCATTATCAAAACAGCGCAAAACGTGAATAATAGCGTTACATTCTCTAATGTTTCCAAGAAATTGATTTCCTAAACCTTCCCCTTTACTTGCTCCTTTTACCAAACCTGCAATATCAACGATATCTACAGTTGCCATCTGAACACGTTCTGGTTTTACTAATTCTTCTAATTTATTAATTCTTGGATCTGGAACGTTTACAACACCAATATTTGGTTCGATAGTACAAAACGGAAAGTTTGCACTCTGCGCTTTTGCATTTGATAAACAATTGAACAATGTTGATTTTCCAACATTTGGTAACCCTACAATTCCTGCTTTCATGGTATGTCTGTTTACAAATAACAGCGAACTGCTACTTATTTTTTTGAAATTCTTTTTTAAAGTGTGCAAATATAATATTTAAAAATGCTAGTAAAGCAATTTTTTGAAATTAAAAGCTGTCATGTATTTCTTAATATTATTTTTAACATTTTACAGTATTTATGTTAAAAATGACTATATTTATACCAATAAACAACCAATTACCAAACAATACAACCAATTATGAAAAAAATTATTCAATTATTCTTTTTGCTAAACATCACATTTATGTTTGCACAAAAGGAAGTATCAGGAGTCGTAAAAGACAAAACAGGCAATCCGCTTCCAGGAGTTAACGTTCTTGAAAAAGGAACTAAGAATGGTGTACCTACTGATCTCAATGGTACATATAAACTAAACGTAAGCGAAGGAGCAACTTTGGTATTTAGCTATATTGGCTACAAAACTATTACTAAACCGGTCACCGGGCCTATAATTGACGCAGATTTATCTGAAGAAAGAGAACAAGAGCTGAAAGAAGTACAGGTCGTGGGTTCCAGAAACAGTAAAAGAACCGTTGTAAATTCTGCTGTACCCATCGATGTTATAAGCATGAAAGAGATTACTACTCAAAGCGGAAAGATAGAAGTTAACCAGCTGCTTCAATACGTCGCACCTTCCTTTAACGCTAATAAACAATCTGGATCTGATGGAGCCGATCACGTGGATCCTGCATCTTTAAGAGGAATGGGGCCGGACCAGACCTTAGTTTTAATTAACGGAAAAAGAAGACATCAATCCTCTCTTGTTACTCTTTACGGTACTCGCGGCCGAGGAAATACAGGAACCGACCTGAATGCTATTCCAGCATCTGCTATCAAAAGAATTGAAATTTTAAGGGATGGCGCTGCAGCACAATATGGTTCGGATGCTATTGCCGGAGTAATCAATATTGTTTTAAATGATAATGTTGACCAACTGAATGGCTCTATTACTTATGGCGCATTTAATACCAATGCAAAAGGTGATTTTTTACCAGGAACTCCAAATACGAAAGATTTTAGATTAGATGAAAATGGAAATGGCAACACTTATGGCAAAAACAAAACCTTTGATGGCAATGCGGTAAAATTAGGTGCAAATTATGGTGTTGCTCTTGGCAAAAATGGTGGTTTTGCTAATTTTACCACAGAGTATTTCAGTAAAGACAAAGTATTACGTCCTGGGTATGATTTCCGAAAAGGTTTTGGCGAAGCATCAATGGACAGTTTCAACTTTAGCGGAAATTTATCTGTTCCCGTATCAGACAAAACCAGTGTTTATGCTTTTGCAGGAAGAAATTACAGAGATACTGATGCCTATGCTTTTACAAGAAACAGCGGTAATGCCAATGTGGTAGAATCTGTTTATCCTGGAGGATATACTCCCAGAATCACTTCTATAGTCTTAGACAATTCAATAACAACCGGGGTTAGAACAGAAACTGAAAGTGGCTGGAAAATTGATATCAGCAACACATACGGAATAAATAAATTCCATTATACAATTAAAGGAACAATGAATCCTTCTTTATTAGAAGCATCACCTTTAGAATTCGATGCAGGCGGACATAGTCTGGCTCAGAATACAACCAATTTTGACTTAACAAAAAATTACAGTAAAATTTTAAAGGGACTGAATTTAGCCTTTGGAGCCGAATACAGAACGGAAAATTTTATCATTTTTGCAGGTCAGGAAGCATCTTATTCAACTTACGACACCGATCGGCAGGTTATTACTAACCCAGCTACCCAGTCTCCTCCTGTGGATCCTGTTTCCGGTGATCCAAGACCAGGAAGTTCACAGGGTTTTCCAGGTTACAGCCCTTATAATGCAGTCGATAAAAACCGCAGCAATCTTTCATTATATGCTGATTCCGAATTGGATATTACAAACAGTTTCATGCTGAGCGGTGCCGTCCGCTATGAAAATTACAGTGATTTTGGCAGTACTATCAATGGAAAGTTAGCTTCGAGACTTAAAATCACGGATCAGATTAATTTAAGAGGATCCATCAGTACTGGTTTTCGAGCTCCTTCATTGGCTCAATCGTATTATGGTCTTCACTTTACTAACATAGATTCAAATGGAGCAACAGAGATATTGCTTTCACCAAACAACAGTCCTATAACAAAATCTTTTGGAATTCAAAAACTAAAAGAAGAAACTGCTTTAAATGGTTCATTGGGAGCAACAGGTTCCTTTGGAAATTTCACAGCTACAATAGACGGCTATTACATTAAGATAAAGGACCGAATTGTATTGACAAGTTATTTTGACGCATCGGGTTTAGGATTAGGAGTCGATCAGACACAATTTTTTGCAAATGCAGCTGATACAAAAACACTTGGGTTGGACGCTGTTCTTGCATGGAAAAAAAGATTTGGCGACACAAACCTTAGTGCTGCCCTTGTAGGCAATATTAATCATATGGAAATTACAAAAGTTAATAACGGGAATCTTGATGCAGAAACTTTTTTCGGTACACGTGAACAGCACTTTTTATTAGCTTCTGCTCCAAAAAGTAAATTTGGTTTAAATCTTAATTATTCTCGAAATAAATTCGATGCTGGATTAGCTTTTACCCATTTCAGCGAAGTTATTTTAATTGACTATTCAGGCGAAGAAGATGTGTACAGCCCTAAAACTATAACTGATTTAACAATTGGATACCAAATAACAAAAGAATTAAAACTGACAGTCGGCAGTAATAACCTCTTCAATGTTTATCCGGATAAACAGGATGAAACTGGTAATACCGAAGCTGGAGGATACTGGGATGCTGTACAAATGGGATTCAACGGAGCTTATTACTACACGAGGCTAGGTTTCACTTTCTAAGGCAATAAAAAATAAAGGGCTGTCGAAAAAGCAGTCCTTTGTTTTCAAATTTTAAAATCCTAAAAGTCATTGACAAAAAAACTTATGCTTATAACACTTATGTTATTATGTTCAAAAAAAACTTGATTATTTACTAATTTTATTAATTATCTCTAATTCTTTAGCCGTAGGAGTCAAACCTGAAAAATTCCAATATTCTGTCAGAATAGAATTTTTTGCATTAAAGAGTGTTTTGTCTTTAAAAACCTGACTATCTTTATAAGTAAAATTCTGAATATTAAAATTAGTCGTAACTAAGTTATTCAATATCTCAATGTTTTTTATTTCATTCCCTGTGTTAACGCTGTAATTAATCTCCTCATTGGAACTGACTAAATAATAGTTTTCAAAATCTGCTCTGTAATTTGTTTTAAACTTAGACTTGATTATATTTTTGGCACCTTTGGCTGTGTTTTCCTCAACTGCCGCCAAAGCTTCTGGTGATATAACCGCCGTCACTTCTATTATGAGTTTTCTTTTAACATCATAAACAATTTTAAAATCGTCTAACAGCTCTTTAGATTTTTCGTCAGGAATTGGAGTAGCTATTATATTGTTATAGTCTTGATTTAAAGTATTTACTTTTACAATAAAATTGTACTTTTTTCTTATTTTATCATCTAATAATGGTCTCAAAACAGAAAAAACATAATATTTTTCCATCATGGAATTTAAATTATATCCTAGCAGATCTGAAGAAATATCATCATCTACCAAACCAAAAGATCTGTTTTGCTCTAATAATAAAACTGATTTTACCTTTTTTTGATCTTTATATAATTGAAAATTAATGAGTCCGTCATTAAAATAGGCATAATCTCCATTTAATTTAAAAAACTCTCTGGAATACACTTTCAGTCTTGCAGGTACATTCAGTGTTTTAGTAGAATTATTAACTAGATCTTTAATAATTTCCTGAGGATCTTTGTTAGTTATTACAATATCATCCAGTGTATTTAGTTTACTTTTAAGATAAAAAATATTCTCCGGCTGATTTAATGAAGCCCACTTTATTGTAATTGGCAGATAAGAGGAATGAGTAACTTTTAAATTTGAACCTCCCTTAATTTCAAACACCACAGTACCTTCAGCGTTAGTCATTAAAACCTGTTTTGTTTTTAAAACCAAAACAACAGCCTCATCAATTGGCTGATTGGTGTCCAAATCCAATAGTATTATTCTTTTTTCATTAATTTGTGAAAAAACAGTAAAACTTATTACAAACTGAAGCAAAACAAGTATTCTTCTCATATTTATTCAATATAAATAACTAATTGCTGAAAGATATTCTAAAAATATAAAAAATAAATCATAAGCTTAACATTTCCAGAAGAAAAGAAATCAAAAAGTAAGTTTTTTATCTAAAAAAAAATACCTGCGTAAAACACAGGTATATATTTTGTATAATCTGACTGCTGCTATTCGTTATGCAGAAAAGACTGTCTGTTTAACAAAGTCTCTTCAGATTCAACATGATTATCATCTGGAATACAGCAGTCAACAGGACAAACAGCTGCACATTGAGGTTCATCATGAAAACCTTTACATTCTGTACATTTTCCTGGAACAATGTAATAGATTTCATCAGATATCGGCGTTTGTGCCTCATCTGAATCCACTTCGGTACCATCTGGCAAAATTACTTTCCCTCTTAATTTTGTACCATCTTTATATCTCCAGTCATCAGCACCTTCATATATTGCTGTATTTGGGCACTCTGGTTCACAAGCCCCGCAATTGATGCATTCGTCAGTTATTATAATTGCCATCTTCTTTAGCTTTATGCTTTAAGCTTTATGCTTTAAGCTATTTTTTTAATATCTAATTTTTAATCTAAAGCTTATTGCATAAAGCCTAGTGCCTAATGCTAAAAAAACTTATTTTTGTGCAAAATTACAATCAAAACTTTTCATAAACAAACATTATGACATTAGATACAAAAAAAAGTACATTTGTTAAACTAGGAGAATTCTTAAGCCAATTTAAAGATGAAAACTGCAGCAAGAATGAAACTGTATTTGGCAATGATTTATTTTTTGACAAATTTACCGATTTAATTCAGCTTTCTCAATCTCATAATGGCTGGTATACCCCAGAACAAGTTCATTTTGCAATTGCCTCTTGGGCAGAAGCATTAACGGAAGAAAATCTAACAAAATGGCTTTCTAAATATGATTTCAGCACTGTAAAAACTAAGAATGTAGCCTTGATATTAGCTGGAAATATTCCGCTGGTAGGATTTCATGATTTCTTGTGTGTTTTACTGTCTGGACATAATGTCTTGGTTAAAACATCATCAAACGATCAGCACTTATTGCCATTTTTGGCCAATTATTTAATCGCTGCTGAACCAGATTTTAAAAACAAAATCACATTTATTGAAGGAAAACTGGAAAATTTTGATGCCGTAATTGCAACCGGTAGCAATAACACTGCCCGTTATTTTGAATATTATTTCAAAGACAAACCTTCTATCATACGAAAAAACAGAAATTCTGCTGCAGTATTAAATGGGGAAGAAACCAAAGAACATCTAATAGCACTGGGAGAAGACATTTTTAGATATTTTGGATTAGGATGCCGAAATGTATCCAAATTATTTGTTCCAAAGGGCTATTCTTTCGAACCCTTTTTTGAAGCTGTTTTTGAATATCAGGATGTGATTCATTATGAAAAATACGCTAATAATTATGATTACAATAAAGCGGTTTTCCTAATGAGTAATTTCAAATTGCTCGACAATGGATTTTTGACCATCAAAGAAGATTCAAGTTACAGCTCCCCTATTTCGAGTGTATTTTATGAATATTATGAAAATCTGGAGGATTTACAAAAGCGTTTAGACGATGAAAACGAACAGATTCAATGCATTGTAAGCAATAATCTTGTAAAAAACAGCATCCAATTTGGAACTACACAAAAACCAAATTTATGGGATTATGCAGATAACATTGACACCATTTCTTTCTTATTAACAATATAATTCAATCTTATTATATTATTACGAAAAATTTAATGATTATTCGTCTCCTATTTCCGAAATTTGCAGTCTTAAAATTCACTTTAAACTATAGTAATTTGTCTTATTTTAATAATTAATTGAAATTTGACATATTTTCAATAGTTATCAATTGAAAACAACTAAAAAAAGTTACAACACCATGAAAAAACACAACTACAGCGCAGGACCTTGCATTTTACCACAAGAAGTTTTTGAAAAATCAGCTCAGGCTATCTTAAATTTTAATGATTCTGGTTTATCACTTTTAGAAATTTCGCACCGTAGTAAAGATTTTGTCGCCGTAATGGAAGAAGCGAGAGCTTTAGTTTTAGAACTTTTGGATTTAAAAGACAAAGGATATCAAGCCATTTTTCTTGGAGGAGGAGCGAGTTTAGAATTTCTGATGGTTCCTTACAACTTAATGAAAGAAAACGGTAAAGCAGCTTATTTGAATACTGGTACTTGGGCTTCTGGAGCAATAAAAGAGGCAAAATTTTTCGGTACAACTACTGTTGTTGCTTCATCAGAAGAAGAAAATTTCAATCATATTCCAAAAGGATATACAATACCTGCTGATGCAGATTATTTTCACTGTACAAGTAATAATACCATTTTCGGAACTCAAATGAAGGAATTTCCAGAAACAGATATTCCAGTTGTTTGTGATATGAGTTCTGATATTTTTTCCAGAAAAATTGATTTTTCAAAATTTGATATTATTTACGCAGGAGCACAAAAAAATATGGGACCTGCAGGAACTACTTTGGTTGTTATCAAAGAAGAAATTCTTGGTAAAACCGGCCGTACCATTCCAAGTATGTTGGATTATGCAAAACATATCAAAGCAGACAGCATGTACAATACACCTCCCGTTTTTCCTGTTTATGCGTCTTTACTAACTTTACAATGGTTAAAAAAAATAGGCGGTATTGAGGCTATCGAAAAAATAAACGATGCTAAAGCCGCTTTACTTTATAATGAAATTGATAGAAATCCATTATTTAGAGGAACTGCTGCTGTTGAAGACCGTTCTAATATGAATGCTACCTTTTTATTGAATGATGAATCCCATGCTGCTAAATTTGACGAAATGTGCAAAGCTGCTGGAATAAATGGATTGCCAGGACATCGTTCTGTTGGGGGCTATAGAGCTTCTATGTACAATGCGCTTCCCCTGGAAAGTGTACAGGTTCTTGTTGATGTAATGAAAGATTTGGAAAGTAAAGTTTAATCGGTTAATCGTTTAGTTGTTTAATCGAAATAATCAAACATTTTAATTCAATTCTCAAAATAATAATTTATGTTAACCATCATCTAAACGATTAAACGGTTGACCAAATAAACACTAAATGAAGATATTAGCAAACGACGGAATTTCTAAAAGCGGTATTGATGCTTTAGAAAAATCTGGATTTGAAGTTATTACTACAAAAGTGGCACAAGAACAAGTTGCTAATTTTATAAACAAAAATGACATTGGAGTCCTATTAGTACGCAGTGCTACTAAGGTTCGGAAAGATATTATTGATGCCTGTCCGAGTTTGAAAATTATTGGACGCGGCGGTGTCGGAATGGACAATATTGATGTTGAATATGCCAAAAGCAAAGGAATTCATGTCATAAATACTCCGGCATCTTCGTCAGAATCTGTAGCTGAACTGGTTTTTGCACATTTATTTACAGGCGTACGATTCCTGCATGATTCGAACAGAAACATGCCTCTTGAAGGTGACACCCAATTTGAACAGCTGAAAAAAGCCTATGCCAATGGTATTGAGCTTAGAGGTAAAACCCTTGGGATAATTGGCTTGGGACGTATTGGTAAAGCGGTTGCAAGAATGGCTGTAAGCTTTGGCATGAAAGTTATCTACAGCGATATGGATGTTCCTCATAAGGACTTAAAAATCCATTTTTTTGACGGACAGACCATCAGCATATCACTTACCTCCCAATCTCTTGAATCGTTATTTAAAGAGTCTGATTTTATCACTTTGCACGTTCCTGCTCAAGACGGGTATGTGATTGGTGAGAAAGATTTTAAATTGATGAAAGACGGCGTTGGAATTATTAACTGTGCCCGCGGCGGTGCTATCGACGAAGTTGCTTTGATAGAAGCTTTGGACAGCGATAAAGTATTGTTTGCAGGACTGGATGTTTATGAAAATGAACCTAATCCAGAAATTACAATTTTAATGAATCCAAAAATTTCATTGACGCCGCATATTGGTGCTGCAACTGCAGAAGCTCAAGACAGAATAGGCATTGAACTGGCACATCAGATTATTCATTTATTAAACTAAACATTTAATTTAAAACCACATAGCGGTAAATTATTAACTCTCAATTAATAATTTACCGCTCCTTTTTTGATTATATTTGATATGAATCTTTAATCAAAAAATGATGTTTGAACAATTAACTCAGTTAGTACAGCAGTTTGGCCAGGATGCAGTTGTTAAAAACAGTGCAGTTCCTAATGAACATAATGAAGCTGTAATGGAAGAAGCCGGAAATTCTATCTTTTCGAGTTTACAACAAATGGCTTCCGAAGGAGGTGCCGAGAAACTTGCCGGATTACTCCAAGGAAATAATGCACAGGACTCTTCGAATCCAGCAGTTCAGCAGATTACCCAACAGCTTACAGGAAGCTTGGGAGAAAAATTTGGCTTAAGCAGCAGTGATGCGGCAGGGGTTGCCGGCAGTATGATTCCAAAAATACTTGGAGGACTAGTAGGTAAGGCCAATGATCCTAATGACAGTTTTCAGCTGACGGATTTAATCGGAGCTATTTCTGGAGGCGGTGCGCAAACCTCTGGAATAATGGATGCCATTTCAAAATACGGAACTCAATTTGGATTAGACCAAAATGCCGACGGAAAACTGGATTTAAATGATGCTGTTGCAGCAACACAAAGTAAAGGCGGTATTGGCGGACTTTTAGGAAAGTTATTTGGAAAATAAGGTTTATGCTATCCTAAAACTTATTATAAAAAACAGCTGTAAAACCTTAAACACATTTTTATAACACTTAAAAAATAGGTTATGAAAAATTCTATCTGCATATTACTTTTACTCAGTATAATAATTGCGTGCAGTACTTCCAAATCTAATGTTTCCACGGCAGAGAAACCAAAAGCCGCAAGCAGTAATGACACTATAAAAATAGTTAATGAAGAATTAGAATATGAAGTCATTATCATAGAACCTGGTTTTGATTTCTGGCTGCAGTCAACAGCATATCCCAGAGGTTATTATTCTCAAGGCTATATGGAAAACAAAAACAATTTTTATATTTTGGAATGGAACAGCCGCGTGCGCCAGCCGCAAATCTATCCGCCTAATTTATATGAAATGACCATTGATTATGATCCGACAATCAATTACGGATATGAAGTAAACTATCTTATTTACAATTATATGATTTATTTCCAAAACAAATACAACCAGAGACTTTATGGACGAGTTCCTCCCAGATAGAGTAAGCGGTTCTAAAATTTATTATAAAAAAACAGTTTTGTTTAAATTACCGAAGTTTTAAAATCACTTCAGCGATATTCCTATTTTAGCCACAAAAAATGATATTGTTTTTCGCGTGTAATACTGTTTTAAATACCAAAACCTGCTATATTTGTAAAAAGGAATTAAATTAATAATGAAAGGATTAAAACAGCGCTGGGGGCTCACATCCAATTGGCAATTGGCAATAATATTTGTGGTTTTTGCAATTACAGGATCAGCATCTGCGTGGCTTTCTAAACCTTTTTGTGTATGGCTGGGAATTGCCAAAGAAGATTTAGGCCATTGGTACACTCCTCTACGGCTATTACTGATTTTCCCTATTTATCAGGTTTTATTAGTTGCAATAGGTTTTGTTTTTGGACAATTTAAATTCTTTTGGGCTTTTGAAAAAAAAATGCTCAGAAGTATGGGGCTGGGATTTATTTTTAAGTAATAAAAAATCAGTCTTTAAGCTTTATCACCGCCACTTTTAATCCAATACACATATATCCAGGTTAATGTAAAGGATGGAATCACATCGGTAAACGGAATTATTTCTTCCAGAAAAGTTAAAACACCAGCCATTTTACCTACCCGGCCCTGATACATTCTTGTCATTAAAAAACCCGCCAATGGTGCCCAGACTATATCAATGTATTCAGCAAGCCCTGGAATTCCATATGAAACCATTCCGACAGCATCAAAAAGCAGTCCCAATAACAGTTTGTTTGTTTTCTGTTTTTCAAAAGCTGCTACTGTTTTTAAATTATTCATTTGCGTAAAATTGATTCAGATATAAAATTACAAAATCCAATTCGTATTACATAAACCTTGAAATTTGTATTTTTTAACTATTTCTGGATTAAATGCTTAATCAAGTACAAAGAAAAATATGTTAAAAACAGAAACATTATTGTCTCCTTCTGTCCATGCATGCAGAAAACAATATACGCTAATAAAATACATAATATTGAAAAACAGAATTATCATCAGCCCTTGTAAAAACTAATTGCTTGAAGAAAACCAAATGCAAAAACAGAGTTTGCGGCTAACCACCAAACTAATTAAAGCATCTTTAGTGCATTAGCTCAGTTACATAAAACCTCGAAAGCAAAATGCTTTCGAGGTTTTTTATTCTTCAAATTACAGTATTTTTTATCAAACTTTTTGTTTTAACATTTTTAATCTATAATTGTAGCACAATATGAAGAAATCAATGTTTCTTTTTGCTCACTGTTTTTTGAAACATAAATACCAAGTACCTTATTCAAATAAACAGTATTGGCACTTGTTATTTTTACATTCTCTTCTGGATAAGCAATATCTTTCCATTCTGCAAAACCAAAAGAGCCATTTTTATTTCGCTTTACTGTAACAAATGAGGCTCCTTCTTGAGTGCCTTGCATCCAATCGCTAGGCATATTATAACCATCATTAGTTTTATTTAGAGTAATACCTTCAAAATGAACATTTACTGTAGGTGTACTTTCGTTGTGATAGCTGAAGAATTGTAAATTACTGAATTTTCTTGTCAGGTAATCATAATCAACCAGAAAGGCTTGTGATACTGTATCTCCAATTTTACGGGCTGAATTACCTCCCGCCATAGTGTAACTATTACCTCCATTATGCCAAATGCCATACAATGTAGGAGCCTTTAAATCATCAACAATAAAGTCGATACATTCTTGTGTTTTGACATCATAAATAAAAGCATTAACATTAATTGTATTTTCATCTGCTGCATCAGATTGATAATTACCAACAGCCAGCCTTCCCATAACACTGTGCATAAAAACATTTTTGTTATTCCCATTATTAGGTGTCACAGTTCTCCATGTACCGCTGCCATCTATCGGACCATTATAATAAAAACCAAGATTATTTTTTGGACTTGAACTTTTAATATAAGCCCCCACAATTTCTACAGTACCATTTTCTCCATTGTTGGGTCCATAACAGGAAGTATTAAAAACAATATCATCATCATCTTCTTCGAGTTTGTATTGCAGCAGATGCCAGTTTTCAAGCTTGTCTGCATCTTCCAGTCTGCCTTTATAAATAAATCCCTGCCAGATGTTTTTAACTTCTGTCTGAACTTCCTGAGGCAAATCAATACCAACCAGTCCACCAGAAATATAGACTTCATGCTGTGATCCGGATACGGCTCTGATGCCTTCAATTATAGTGTGTCTTGATGTTATACCTAATGAGGGATAGTTAAAAGGGATATAATTAACCTCTTGTACTGTTATATTACTTTTTGTATGTGACATAATGTTTGTGTTTTAGAAAAGAATATTTATTCTGCTATACTATTTATTTGTTATTCATTGTTTAGGATGAAGGAGTGTTTACTCTTAATTTTTCAATTTCGAGATCATGTAATTGTTTCGCTAATTCCTTTTTAACTTCATCGTAGTCAGGATCATAAGCAAGATTCGTATACTCTGAAGGATCATGTACTAAATCATATAGCTCATATTGCTGAAAATAAGCATTAAAGGCATCAAAATAATAGGCATATTTCCAGTTTTCTGTTCTGATACAGCGAATACGATTGGCCGCTTTTACGATGTTCCAATTACTATTTGATCCTGCCTTTATATCATCATAAGTAAACAGTATACTGTCTTGTATTGGCTTTCCGTCTTCAATAATCGGAAGCAAACTGGTTCCTGCAAGTCCATCAGGCGGATTTGAAACATTGGCCAACTCTAAGAAAGTGGGCATGATATCTGCAAGTGTGGCTAAGTTCATCGAATTTTGTTCTTCTGGCTTATCAAACAAAATTGGATTTGAAATTACTAAAGGTACACGCAGGGCTTCTTCATAAGCTACAAAAGTTTTTTGACGCAATCCACCATGTGCTAATCCCATTTCGCCATGATCTGATGTAAAGGTTACAATAGCAGTATCTGCCAACCTTTGCCCATTTGAATCTTCTTTGTATAATTCATCAATAAAAAGACCGATCTCTTTATCTACTTTGGTCAAAAGGGATGCATAAAAATTGATGTAATTTAGTTTGTCTTCTGTAGAATTAATTTCGCCTAAACTAACTGCCATATTTAATAAAATCTGTTCTTGTACCATTGGCTTTTTATTAAGAAGCAAATGTTCATCAACAGTATCCGGCAATCCAACCTCTCTTTTTAACCAGCTTTCAGGATAATATCCAGAGGTTCCGGCTGTCTTAGGATACGCAAGAACATCATGCGGATTTACAAGAGACAATACTAAGAGGTAAGGCTGATGATGACCATTTTTTCGTTTCTCTTTTACTTGTTTCAAATATGCAATAGCTTCTGCAGTATATTTAGCATCATGATTAGCAAAGCCACCGCCAAAATTAAGAGGGTTAACATCTTCTCCCGCATCAGGAGCTACCCAGCCCATAGCACCGTACAAGGAAATATCGGCAGCTGTAAGGTCTTCATAATTCGTTTTAGTCCCGTTTGGAGCTACACCTTTACTCATGTGCCATTTACCCCGATACTGTACATCATAGCCATCTGCCCAAAGCGTATTCATTATATTAGGCAAAGAAGTACTAAGTGTGGGTTCCTGAGGAGATAATAAACCGCCTTCTGTAAGTGTCTGGCTTACACCATGTTTTGCAGGATAAATACCTGTAAACAAAGTTGTACGGCTGGGAGAACACATACAGGTGTTGCAAAAAGCCCTGTCAAAACTAAAGCCATTTTTCTTAAGAAATGTAAGTGTCTGGAGATTTTGCTCTTCCCATCCTAGTGGAAAATGCTGGGTTGCACGTTGCTCATCGGTTATGATGAGAATCAGGTCTGGTTTTGGACCTATTTTTTCTAGTTTTTGTTTAAAATCCATCCTATTTATTTATTGATTAGTTTCTAAAAGCAAATTTTTTTTGACCTTATGCTGTCTTAAAACATTTTGAAATATTTTTCAATTTAGGAAATTTCTGAAAAAAAATAATATCAACAAAGCGTATAAATACCTGAATTTAAAACAGATAAATAATTACTAAAAAATACTAATACTTATACAAATTGACTAAAATTCTATTATCGGGAGTATTCACCAGAAAAATATTTTGTCTGCAGAAATATTCTAATCATACTAAAATCGTGGCCGAAGTCATAAGTTAAAAATTGCCAAAGCCATTATAATATCGACAGAAACTTTTGTTTCTTTGCGGAAACAGTTTCAAACAATGATACACGCAAAAAATATACATAAGTTTTACGATCAGCTTGAAGTATTAAAAGGAGTAGATTTACATATTAAAAAAGGCGAAATTGTTTCTATTGTTGGAGCTTCAGGTGCAGGAAAGACGACACTATTGCAAATATTGGGAACACTTGACAAACCAAGTATTCCGTTAACTCCAAAAGAAGGAACTGAAATCGATAAAAACGCCATTTCATTAAGTATAAATGGTGAAGACATCCTAAAAATGAACGACAAATCATTGTCCAGGTTTAGAAATTTGAATTTGGGGTTTATTTTTCAGTTTCACCAGTTACTGCCTGAATTTACTGCATTAGAAAATGTGTGCATCCCTGCTTTTATTGCCAATAAATCCAAAACCGAAACCGAGAAAGAAGCCATAAAACTTCTAGAATATTTAGGTTTGGCTCACAGAATAAACCACAAACCAAACGAACTTTCGGGAGGAGAACAGCAGCGCGTAGCTGTGGCAAGAGCATTAATCAATAAACCCGATGTTATCTTTGCCGATGAGCCTTCTGGAAATTTAGACACCCATTCTGCCGAAAATCTGCATCAATTATTTTTTCAGCTTCGGGATGAATTCGGACAGACATTTGTCATAGTAACTCACAATGAAGAATTGGCCAATATGGCTGATAGAAAATTAGTTATGGTTGATGGTCAAATCAGCAATCCATAGCTAAAATGACTAAAACCGAACTCAAATCCTTCCTTGAAGAAAAAGTCATTCAATACAATACGCTTGATTTTATTGATAGCGACCCTGTCCAGATTCCGCATTTGTTTTCTCTAAAAGAAGATATCGAAATTGCTGGTTTTTTGAGTGCAACTATTGCTTGGGGCAACCGCAAAATGATTATAAAAAACTCCCATAGAATGATGGAACTGATGGGGAATTCTCCTTATGATTTTGTGATGTCACATACCGAAAATGATCTGGAACAGCTGGAATCATTTGTACACAGAACCTTCAACGGGCAGGATTTTGTTAGTTTTATAAAAGGATTACAGCACATTTATAAAAACCATGACGGTTTAGAATCCGTTTTCGAAAAATACAGGGAAACCGATTCTATGCAAAAAAGCATTTCTGAATTCAAGAAAATATTCTTCGAAATCCAGCATCAAAACCGAGCCCAAAAACACATCTCAGACCCAATGAACGGTTCTGCGGCTAAGAGGATTAACATGTACCTTCGGTGGATGTGCCGTCAGGACAATAAAGGTGTAGATTTAGGAATCTGGAAAAACATTTCGCCCTCACTCCTGTCATGTCCTCTCGACGTGCATTCCGGAAATGTTGCTAGAAAACTAGGCTTATTAACCCGAAAACAAAACGATGGAAAAGCATTATCCGAATTGGATGTAAAATTACGGGAACTAGATCCAAATGATCCAGTTAAATATGACTTTGCTTTATTTGGATTGGGCGTGTTTGAGGGATTTTAATTTTTTTTCTTCAAACTAAATCTATGGACTAAAAATACATAGATTTGGCTATCGGACTTAAAGCCTGCATGCAGATAGTCTTCAATTATGAAGTTATCATTCTCATTTGGTTTTCTGTAATGTTCCAAATATTGATTCACTATTTCATCTGTCATATTACCAGTACTCCAACATATTCTATAAGACATTAATTCAGACCACACGGCATTCGCATTTAAAAAAAAATAAACACGAATTTCACCAATTAACACTAATTCTTATCAAAATTGAAACCAAATTTTACAAATTTTTACAGCTTAGAAGATTTTGTAAATGAATAGCAATCTTAATTCGTGCAAATTAGTGTAATTAGTGTCAAAAAATTTTAAAAGCGAATGCCGTGTTCACGCCACCGATTTAATTATTTTTTCAATAAACAAAAATTTATTTATAAAAATTTAATTACATTTTTTTTGAAAAAAAAATTCCATTCCCTCTCCTTCTTTTAACCTTCAAGAAATACTTGTCGTTCTTTCCAATATTAGGAATTGTGCTACTCACAGGAATCCGAACATACATCCTCTAACAAAGTGTTTTTATATTATTTTATTAAAAAACATCTGGAATAATCATTATCTTTATGTAGATTTTTTTTTATTAAATACCAAAAACCAGTAATGTCTTAGTTTTTGTATCTTACCAAAACACAAACTCATTTAATGGATGTATTAATATATTATTTTGTCCTAATCGTTTTATCCGTATTGATATGTGGATTTATTCTATTAATATCTGTATTAATCATCAATAGGTTTCGATACGATTTATTCAAACCAAAATTTGATGCCGTCAAAAGCGACATAGGCAGTTTTCTAACCAAAATGATTTTTTCTCCTTTTGACGAAGCACAGTTTAAAGCCGAAATTGAACAGTTCAAAAAAACAATTCCTTTTGAAAAAAAATGGTGCAGAAAATTAATCCTTAATGAAATTATTTTTTTGAAACTGAATTTAAAAGGTGAAGTAACCAACACTTTCCATTTTTTATATGAACAGTTTGATTTATTTGAATATACCAAAAGACTCTTGAACAGCCATTGGTTTTATTTAAAATGTTCTGGAATGTACCAGCTGGAATCTTTGGAATACAAAAAAGGAATTTCATACGTCACACCTTTTCTAAACCATAAAAACAGAGATGTAAAATCAAGTGCTTTTCTATCGCTAATATCATTGGAACCGGATAAACTGGAAACTCTAATCAATTTTTCGCATCAGATCACGATTGCCGAAGAGATAAACATAATGGATATTTTACATCAGAAAAAAACAAAAATGCCAGCCAATTTGGATCAATGGATTATTTCGGATAATGACACCATCATAAAATTAGGACTTAAACTAATGATGTTTTACAATTACACGAATAAGAATAAAACCATAATTCAATTATTAAAGCATCCAAATAAATCGGTGCGTTTTGAAGCTATTGCTGCTGTTAACTTTTTATACATTTATGAAGCTGAAAACGTTTTGATTGAACGGTTTCAAAGCGAAGATACCCAAAACAAATTAGAAATTTTCAATGCTCTTTCCATTATTGGAGCCGCCGATTCTGAGAATTTCATTTCACAGTTATTAAAAAATAAAACAGACGAAAATATCAAACTGGAAGCGGTATATTGTCTCAATAAAATAAACAGTAATTATTTTGAAAATCACTTTTTGGATAACGAAGATGTACTGCAAATGGTAAAACACGTAAAAACCCCTTATTTATAATGCGGAATGATATCCTGAACATATACATTTATTTCATAGGCGCTTTTTCGTTTACCTGTGTCATCTGCATTGCAAAATTACAAGTCAAAATTCACTCTTTTTAAACAGACATTATGATGAAAACACTATTAGATATGTATGAAATATTTGTTGGATTTTTTTCCATCACATATATTTTGTGCTATATAGTATTTGCTTTTTTATCCTATTATGCCATAAAAACATACCTCAACACCCAGCATTTCATTCCGTCCAACGTATTGATAAAATCGAATCACATACCTGGAGTGTCCGTAATTGCGCCTGCATTCAACGAGGGAGCAACGGTGGTTTATAATGTAAAATCACTGCTCTCACTTACTTATCCAAAATATGAAGTGGTCTTGATTAATGATGGAAGTTCCGATGATACACTAGAAAAACTGATACGCGAATTTGAGTTAGTCAAAGTCGATTTCTACTATGAAGCCAAAATCCCAACCGGGCCAGTTCGAGGGCATTACAAATCGACCAATCCACTGTATTCAAAACTTTTGGTGGTTGATAAAGAAAATAGAAAAAGCAAAGCCGATGCCTCAAATACAGGAATAAATTCAACCAAATACCCGCTGATATTATGCACCGATGTAGACTGCATCTTAAAAAATGATGCCGTAATAAAACTAGCAAAACCTTTTATTGAAAGCGAAAAAAGGGTAATTGCAACCGGAGCCGGCATCCGAAGTTCCAATTCTTGTGAAGTAAAGGATGGTTTTTTGGTAAAAGTTCATTTCCCAAAAGGCTGGTATCCGCGTTTTCAGGAACTGGAATATGTAAGAGCATTCCTGTTTGGGCGTATGGCTTTGAGCCAAATCAACAGTTTACTATTGGTTTCGGGAGGTTTAGGAATGTTTGACAAAGAAATTGTAATCAAGGCTGGCGGTTATTGGCACAAATCATTGGGTGAAGATATGGAACTCGTGATCCGAATGCGGAAATATATGTACGATAACAAACTTCCGTTTTTAATAAAATACATCCCAGAATCACTCTGCTGGACCGAAGTTCCTTCGACCAAAACCATCTTAATCCGTCAGCGGATGCGCTGGGCCAGAGGATTGATTCAAACTTTATACCTGCATCGAAATTTGGTTTTTAACCCAAAATATAAAAAAACGGCTTTCTTCATAATGCCTTATTTTATTATTTTTGAGTTTATGATTCCAATTATGGAAGTTGTTGGAATCCTTGCTACCATTCTCTTTTTCATATTTTTTGAGGTCAACTTTTTGTTCTTTTTTTATATTACATCTCTGGTTTTCATATTCTATCTGATACTCACGATTGTTTCGATTTTTCTGGATGACGTCATTTATAAAAACTACGCCAATACTAAAGAAATAATCGTTTTAATTTTAATGTCCATTATCGAACCCTTGTTTTATCATCCCGTAAACACCTATGCTTCCCTGAAAGGTTATTACCATTTTATAAAACAAAAAGAACAAAACTGGGGAAATATGCAGCGACAGGGCTTTAGTAAAAAACCTGAAAAACAATTTAATATAGAAAAGAAGAACCCAGTCTCAATAACTAAAATCAAAATGAAATCTCACTACTTAAAATACTTATATCTTACTACTTCGCTAATAGCTGCCTTTTGGCTGTCGAGTTTGTTTGAAATATATTCAAAAGTATCAAATGGGATTGAAATTCCTAATATTGGTACGGATATCTGCTACAAACTAATTAATGATTTTTGGTCTGTCATAATTATAAGTGTAATTCTTTTGCCATTATTTCTGCTAATTGGATATATACGAAAAACATTTTCCATACCATTTATGAAGGTGTTTTTTACTCTAATTGTACTCATTCAATTTGCATTGATAAAATACAGTTCTACTACGCTTGTCAACTTGGGTGCCGATTTATTAGGCTATTCATTTTCGGACATGTATCTCACGGTAACAGCATCAGAATCAATCTCTTTTATATTCTTTTTGCCATTTATTATCATTCCGCTGTTATATTTAGGAATCAATTTTGCTTTTACAAAATTAGACAGCAAACGTCCGGTTTTAATTATTATGCTGACATTACTTCTTATTGCAGGCAGTTTAAAATTATTTCTTCCTGATTTATCCGATAGCAGATATGAAAATAAATTAGCGTTTCTAACAAAGGATATTATTCGGCTTGAAAAAGATAAAAACTTAGCCGGCAATGGACAGAAAATCAAATTCAAATCGGAATATCCAATGCTGAAACCTTTCAAATCGACACCAGATGTTTTGGCTCCTTATTTTAACATTACCGATGAAAAACCAAACATTGTTTTTATTATCGTTGAAGGTTTAGGAGATGAATTTATTGGTAAAAATAAATACGCAGGATTCACCCCTTATTTGGATTCAATGATTTCAAAATCATTATATTGGGAAAATTTTTTAAGCAACGGAGGAAGGACTTACGCTGTCCTTTCATCATTATTGGGTTCACTAACCTATGGCGAAAAAGGATTTTTGGAACTAAATCCGCTGCCTTCACATTTGTCTGTAATAAATATACTGAAAGCCAATAAATACACCACCTCTTTCTATTCTGGCGATGATTCCAGTTTTGATAGAAAAATTCTTTTTTTAGAGAAAAACGGTATTGATAATATAACCGATAAAAATAAGTATGGTACTGGATATACTCAAACCAAAGCAAATTCTGAAGGTTTCTCCTGGGGATATCCTGATGCCGAAATTTTCAAGAAAGCATTGATCGAAACTGATAAAATAAAATCACCCCGACTGGATATTATACAGACACTTACCAATCACGAACCTTTTGATTTCCCGACAAAAAATGAATATTTGAAAAAAATTGACGGCATAATTGCTGCGCATCCAAATCTCAGCTCTCAAAAAGAAAATATCAATTCTTATAAAGACATTTTTGCCTGTTTGAATTATACCGATAATTCAATCAAAGAATATATGGAAGCCTATGCCAAAAGACCCGATTATAAAAATACGATCTTTATAATTACCGGCGACCACCGTTTGATACCGATTGAACAAAAAGATAAAATATGCCGTTTTCACGTGCCTTTATATATTTTCAGCCCAATGCTCAAGAAGGCTGAATCTTTTAAATCGGTTTCTTCACACTGGGACGTTACGCCAAGTTTGATCTCTTTTTTATTTAATAATTACAAATTCAACAAACTGGATCAAACTGCCTGGATGGGTAAAGGACTTGACACTGCAAAAGAATTTAGAAATTCCCAAGACATTCCTTTGACTCGAAACAAAGGAACTATTGATGATTTCATTTACAAAGATTACATGTATTCAGGAGGCGGACTGTACAAAATAAAAGAGAACTTTGATACCGAAAAAATCAGTGATGATGCTGTTTTAAACACAATATCTGAAAAATTTAATGCTTTCAAACAACTGAATGCCTACTTAACAAAGAAAAATAAAATCATTCCAAAATCATTGGATTTAAACAAGCAGCAAGATTATCAGTTTTCAAAAGAAGAGCAGATCACTATTAATAAATTGACAAAAGGGCTGAATAGTGACCAAATTTTCATAACCGCCAGAGATTTGGCTGGCAAAAAAGACTACAAAACAGCTCGGTTACTTTGCGATTTTATACTCAATGAACTGCCTAATTATACTGATGCACAAATATTAAAAGCCAAAACATTGGGCTGGGAAGGAAACTTTAAAAAAGCAGAAGAACAATTGCTTATTGTAATCAAAAATGCGCCATTTTATGACGAGGGTTATTTAACTTTGATGGATGTCTATTGGTGGGACAATCAAAACCAAAAAACCATAGAAATAGGTAAACTTGCATTATCAAAAGGCATAAAAGACCCTAATATCAAGACAAAAATGGCAAGGTCTCAAGAAATAATAAACAAATCAAAAAAACAAAAGTAGATGAGTAATCATATAAAAAGCGAATATAAAAATTTTCGGAAAATTTATATTTTTCTTATTGTAACGTTATTTTCAGGCACGTTTTTAATGATTGGACAAGAAAAAGCATTCAAAGGCGACCCCGATGTGTCGTTTAAAACGGCTCGTGATCTGGCTTTCAGTAAAAATCGAAAGCAGGCACAAGACACACTGCTCCATATCCTGACAAAATATCCCGATTATCATGATGTACGTGAATTTTTAGCCTCTACTTATGCTTGGGATGGAAATTATGAAAAAGCAAGGGCCGAATTTCAAAAAATTTTAGGAAAAGATTCAAAAAGAAAAACCACATGGGCAGCAGCCATTAAAAATGAAATGTGGGCAGACAATCCTTTTCTTGCTTTAAAGTTATCCCAAAAAGCATTGAAACATTTCCCAAAAGATACAGAAATACTGAACCTGCAAAAAAGTGCTCAAGAAAGCACCATGCTTCCTACTGTTGCCGCTGGCGCAGTACAAACGATATCAAGTAAGATTCCAAACGATTCTATACCCAAGGAAACTAAATCGAATTTAGAAAAGACAGTTCGAAATAATACAATCGGTGTTTCTTCTGAAATCGATATTTACTCGGAAGTGTATGATCCTATGATTTACAATGCTATAAAATATGGACGGCAAACCAAGTACGGAAGTATCATTGCCAGAGCAAATATCGACAGAAGACTTGGTGAATACGGGACTCAGTTCGAGGTAGATTTATATCCAAAAATTGCAAAAGGAATGTACGCCTATTTAAACTTTGGTGTATCAGGTTCGGATTTATTTCCTGATTATAGATATGGCGCCGAAATTTTTAAATCGCTTCCCAAAAGTTTTGAAGCTTCTATAGGACTTAGAGCATTACAATACGACACGACCACTATGATTTATACAGGTTCTGTAACTTGGTACAACGGGAATAACTATTGGTCCTTTCGTCCTTATTTTACTCCCGGGGACAACGGTTTAAGCACTTCAGGAACACTTTCGTTCAGAAAATACAGAAGTGATGCTGATAATTATTTCGGAATCAATGCCGGAATTGGAATTTCACCAGAACTTAATCAGAATTATTTCTATGCAAATGATAAACGAATTGTGAATCTTAAATCCCAAAAACTGAATGTTGGGTATTACTTTTCTACCAGCAATAAACAAAATGCATGGGGAGCACAGCTTGGAATTATTCATCAGGAAATTCCATTCGACCAAGGCAATTTTTTCTGGATTTCGACGCTTTCATTGTCATGGGAAATCCGATTTAGGTAATAACATTGGTACATTTTTGCAAAGCATTTTGCGGTTTAGTCAGGTAATCAAATAAAATTAATTTGGGCTTGCCCTCACAGGCCAGCTTTCCTTTCTCGCCTTTTTATCAAAAAAAAACGATTATAGAGGTTTATTCGTTTTATGTGATTTAGGATTTTTCCAAATATTTATAAATAATATCCCTTTTGTCTCAATAAAAAGAAAATATTGCGGGTTTTGTCTCGTTCAAAAAAGACGACATAAGACTCGTATGTTTTATATAGATAGCTGTAATCGTAAATTGCTAAAATCTGCCAGCCATCTTTCAAAAACATATTATATCTCATTCCTAATCAATCAGGGCATTCTCTTTTAAAAGTTTCTGACACGAATTACACTAATCTGCACGAATTAAGATTGCTATTTAATTACACAAAATATTCGAAACTGTAAAAGTTGTAAAATTTGATTTCAATTTTGATAAGAATTAATGTTAATTGGTGAAATTCGTGTTTATCTTTTTTTAAATGCAAATGCTGTGCTAATCAATAAGAGTTTTGCCTCCTTAGTTTCAAAAAACCTATCTTTGCACAAAATTTAAATACAAATGAGTACTTTCGAACAATTCAATCTCCCTAAATCTGTACAAAAAGCAATAGACGATTTAGGTTTTACATCGCCAACTCCTATTCAGGAAAAAACTTTTTCTGTAATAATGTCAGGCCGTGATATGATGGGAATTGCCCAAACAGGTACTGGTAAAACATTTGCCTATTTATTGCCTCTTTTAAAATTATACAAATTTACTCCGGGACATACTCCAAAAATTGTAATTTTGGTACCAACCCGCGAACTTGTTGTTCAGGTTGTGGAAGAAGTCGAAAAACTGACTAAATATATGTCGGTTCGTACTATTGGTATTTTTGGCGGAGTTAATATTAATACCCAAAAAACTACAGTTTATCAAGGATGTGATATTTTGGTTGGAACGCCTGGACGGGTTATGGATTTGACATTAGACAATGTGATTCGTTTTGAAGAAATGCAAAAACTGGTAATCGATGAGTTTGACGAAATGCTGAATTTAGGTTTCCGTACACAGCTGACAGCGATCTTGGCTATGATGCCAAAAAAACGCCAAAATATTCTCTTCTCGGCTACCATGACTGATGAAGTAGATACTGTTTTGAATGACTATTTTGATTATCCGGAAGAAGTGACTCTTTCACCATCGGGAACACCTTTAGAAAATATTACACAAATTACTTATCAGGTTCCTAATTTCAATACCAAAATAAATCTTTTAAAACACTTATTACAAAACAATGAAGACATGAGCCGTGTTTTGGTTTTTGTGAATAACAAAAAGATTTCGGATATGGTTTTTGACCAAATTGAGGAAGATTTTCCAAATCAGTTTGGAGTAATTCACTCTAATAAATCGCAGAATTACCGTTTGAGTACGATGGCTGAATTTCAGGAAGGAAATCTTCGCGGATTAATCACCACTGATATTATGGCAAGAGGTTTGGATATTTCAAACATCACGCACGTCATCAACTTCGAAATGCCGGAATTACCAGAATTGTACATGCACCGTATTGGTAGAACTGGTCGTGCCGATGCAACAGGAACTGCCATCAGTTTCATCGCTCCCCGCGAGGAAGAATCAAAAATCGCGATCGAAATTTTAATGGATATGGAAGTGGTTTATGAAACTTTCCCTGAAGAAGTCGAAGTTTCGGATAAACTAATTGGCCCTGAAAAAGACAGACAGCCGATTAAACTCCTATTCAAAAAACAAAAACTGGAAGGAGACGGCGCTTTTCATGAAAAAAGCAAGAAGAACCAAAAAGTCAATTTAGGCGGCCCTGGCGTTACCAAGAAAAAAACACATGGTTCTGTCAATAGAAACATGCTGAAAAACCAAGCTAAGAAGCGTAAGAATAAAAAGTAATATGACTATCCGTTAATAATACCAACCCAAAATTTTGTCGGTTTATTAAAAAACAAAAGTTTTTCCCTTAAAACCATTAAGTAATTAAGGTTCATTAAGCCTAAAAACTTAATTTTCTTAATATCTTAATGGTTAAAAATATATTACTTTTTTTGGTTCGCTTAGCGGACAGTCATAAAAAGTAAATTCCAAAGCCTAAAAATGAGTTACATTTTTAGGCTTTGGAATTTAGATATTTAAAAGTAACTCCTCTAGCGGAAAATGGTCAATTACACTATTCCCATAATGTGCTATTTGAATCTCTTTGTCTTTACCAATTAAAAAATCAGCTGGAATTTGATGAAACGTTCCTTCCACTTTTCCTCCTGCCTTAAAACCTAATTGAATTGCTTCTGACAAATGCTGAAATCCCTTAACAGACATTGTTTGCATTGTTTTTAACCAAGATGGACGTACTTTATAAAGATTGTACAAATCCCTATTAGTATCAGCAATGATTGTGAAGTTAAAATTGTGACGATCTGCAATACTTACTTTTAGACTTTCTGCAGGCGATTCGAAAACAGTTATCAATTTTATTCCCTTTTTATCAATTGCCTCCTTATGCTTCATAATTTTAGAAATTTGAAGATTGCACATTGCACATTCAGCGTAACGAAAAAAACTCAACAGAATTTTTTGATTTTGGATCTGAGCCAAATCTACAGTATTTCCAAAAATATCTTTGGCAACAAACAAAGGCGCTTTTTGTCCTGAAACTAATTTCATAATCAATGATTTTTAAATTTTACAATCACAAATTTGAAATTTTAAAAATCCATTCTTCTTGATTAAAATCAAGAAATCTTGGCTCGGATCCTACTCAAGGTTTCAGGTTTCATCATAAGGTAAGAAGCAATATATTTCAAAGGTATTCTATTAATAAGATGTCCGCTTCTTTTAATAAATACCGAATATCGCTCGTGGGGTTTTAATGTAAGCAGCTCCACTTGTCTCTGAATATGTCCTGTCAAAGTATATTCTAACATTGACTGATACCATAATGCAATTTCAGAATTCGCATGAATTAACCGCATTAAATCAGCTTTGGCAATGGCAATCAATTCAGTATCCAAAATGGCTTCAATACTCATCAACGAAGGTTTCCCTTCTATAAAAGCCTGAAAACAGGTAATTAATGAATTTTCATAACCAAAACCCAAATTAATTTGTTCTCCATTTTTATCAATTACAAACAAGCGCACACAGCCTTCTTTCACAAAGTATAAATTAGAATCCTGCTGATTAAAATTCAACAATAACTCTTTGGATTTAAGCCTTTTGCCCTTTTTCCAAAATTCTAATAAAATCTCAACTGAATCAGCTCCTAAAACTGATTTTTGGGATAAGAACTGTGATAATTCAGTCTCCATAATTATACACTTATTTAGCAAACACCAAACAGACGGGTGAACACAAATCAAATCTTTTCTTAGTATCAGTAAGCGTTCCTTTACTTTTGTTAATCTTAAAAATAATAATGTCATTGGTGTATTGATGTGCAACCAAAAGAAATTTGCCCGTTGGGTCAATCGTAAAATTTCTTGGGCCTTTACCTAAAGTGCTTACCTGCCCTTTCAGTGTTAACTTCTTTCCCTTTCCTGAAATTTTAAATATAGAAATGTTATTAGCATCACCTCTGTTTGAAGCGTATAAAAATCTTCCGCTTGGCGAAACGTGAATATCAGCTGAACTGAAAGTGCCGCTGTAATCCTTTGCTAAAATGGTAGTTTCGCCTATTTGAGTCAGCTTTCCTTCTTTATAGCTAAAAGTAGTCAGCGATCCGTCCAATTCCTGTAACAGATAAACATATTTCCCTTTTTTACTAAATATTAAATGTCTTGGCCCGCTTCCTGCTTTTACCGAAACACTGTCTTTTAAAACTAAAACATCATTCGTAGCAGTTGGGTTATAACTATAAACATATACCTTGTCGTTTCCTAAATCATTGCTCAAAACGTATTTTTTATCAGGCGAAAAATAAACCATATGCACGTGTGGTTTTTCCTGTCTAACAGTATTCGGCCCTTTACCATAATGCTGAACAACCTGCTTGGCTTCTGTCAGACTGCCGTCAGCATTTTTTCCAAAAACCGATATATTTCCACCCGAATAATTAGCCGTAATAACATTTTTATCATCATTGATAAGATAGCACGGATCGGCTCCTTTGGAACTTACACTATTGATAAGAAGTGGTTTTCCGCTTACCGGATCAAACGAAAAAGAACTCACAGTACTTTCTCCGCCGTTTTCATTTACTGCATACACAAATTTTTCGTCTTTGGAAAGCGACAGATAACTTGGATTAACAATACTGTCTGATGATTTTTTTAATCGTATCTGGGCATTATTGGTGTCAAATTCATATACGTAAATCCCTCTGCTCGAACACGAATTGGTGTAAGTCCCAACAAGAAGATTGACTTTGTTTTTTTGCGCTTTTATTGAAAAAAAAGAAAAAACAAGAAGAAAAAAAAGAAAAGCTTGTTTCATTTATTTATGATATTGATTTAAATTTATAATTGTATTTGTTATTGACATTATTATTTGTCGTTATTATTTATTGTCTAAAAGTTTTTTGGCTAGCAACATTACCTCCTGCTGTGCCACTTTCAAAATACAATGCTGTTTCTTTTTTCATTTTTCTAAATTGAATATAAAAGAGGAAATTCCACATTTAACACATTAAAAAACAATAATTTATTTGGCTTATATTTTTGTAAAAAGCTAAAATACTTATTTTCTTTCAGAATTGCCCTATTTACAGGCTATTTTGAAAAATAATAACAACTGCATAAGAAACTGTCAACAAATTTGTATTTTTGACTCACAAAATTCGGCGAAGCCCATTTTCATTAACTCCGTGAAGCAAACAAAATCTCAGAATGCATTTTAAACACCCCGAAATTCTATATTTTTTGTTCTTATTGATTGTTCCAGTTTTGGTGCATTTATTTCAATTAAGGCGTTTTAAAAAAGAATATTTCACCAATGTCCGTTTTCTGAAAGCTCTTTCGATTCAGACCCGAAAAAGCTCCAAAATTAAAAAATGGCTGCTTTTGGCGTGCCGGCTGCTTTTACTTGCGTTTATTATTCTTGCGTTTGCACAGCCTTTTTTTGAATCCAAAGACAGTAAAAATGCCAGCAACGAAATGTACATTATACTCGATAATTCGTTTAGTATGCAGGCCAAAGGAAAAAAAGGCGAACTGCTAAAACGTGCCGTTCAGGAACTGCTGGAAGAAACACCTGAAAGTGCCGATTTTTCTTTGCTTACCAATAATGAAAACTATTGGAATACCGATATAAAGACCATTCGAAGCGAACTGCAAAATCTAAAATACAGCGCAGTTCCTTTTCAATTGGATAATATTCTCGCAAAGGTAAAAGCGCATAAATCAGCTTTCAAAAAAGACATCGTTATCATTACCGATGCGGTTGGCTTAACGGTAAACCAGTTAAAAAACATTGGAACCGATAACATTCCGTATTTTATTATTCCAAAAGCGGAACAAAAAAATAACGTGTCAATCGATAGTGTATTTATCCGCCAGACACTTGATGATTTTTACGAATTAAGTATCAACACAACAAATTACAGTGATGATTTCAAACCCATTTCTGTGGCTTTGTACAACCAAAACAAATTGGCTGCTAAAACAATTATCAATTTTAAAAACAAAAAGGAAACCATCAATTTCACGATTCCAAAACAGGCTTTTCATGGATACGTTTCGATAGAAGACAATGACTTGACTTATGACAACAAGTTGTTTTTTAGTATTTCAAAAATTAAAAAAACGAACATCATCAGCATTGGAACTCCAGAAAAAAACAATTTCCTCTCCAGAATTTACACTAATGACGAATTTAATTATAATTCATTTGCGCTGAACACTTTGGATTATAACAGCATAGAAAAACAGGACGCTATTATTTTGAACGAGCTTGATGAAATTCCGCAGGCTCTGCAGACTACATTAAAATCATTTGTAAACAAAGGCGGAAATCTGATTGTAATTCCATCTGAAACGGCTTCAATTTCGAATTTAAATACGCTGCTGAACCAATTTGGCACTACACAATTTCAATCATTAGAAACAAACGAAAAACTGATTACCAAAATCAATTTCAGCCATCCATTATTTGCAGGTGTTTTCGAAAGTAAGACCAATAATTTTCAATATCCAAAAACGAAAAAAGAATTCACTGTTTCGGGTACAAGTCCTGCGGTTTTAAATTTTGAGGATCAATCTCCGTTTTTAACGGGAATCCGAAATGCCGTTTCCTCAGTTTATGTATTTTCTGCACCGATAAATATTTCAAATTCCAATTTTCAGCAGTCACCTTTGATTGTTCCCGTATTTTACAAAATGGCTTTGAGCCAGTTAAATAACGGCATAAACGCCAATATAATTGGCAACAGCAGTTCCTATCTTGTTTCTGTTTTATTGTCCAAAGATGAAATTCTGACTGTAAAAAATCAGGAGGAACAATTTATTCCAGTACAGCAGTTACTGAATAATAAAGTACAATTATTCTTTAATGACTATCCTGAAAAAGCAGGTAATTACACGATTTACGATTCCAAAAATCCAATAGAAAACATCAGCTTCAATTACCCAAGAACCGAGAGCAATCTCGATCAGATAAACGATAACCTCCTATCCGGATATAAAACCAGCGATTCAATCGCAACGATTTTTGACACCTTACAAACCAGCCGGACAGACAATCAGATTTGGAAATGGTTTATTATCTTTGCGATGTTATTTTTAGCATTGGAAATGGCAGTTATCAAGTTCATGAAATAATTTTTTACCATTAAGAAATTAAGTTCTAATGTTATAAACATATTTTTTTATTATTTCAATTAAAGTAAATTCCCTACATATGAAAATAATCATCCGAAGTGCCAAAATTATTGATTCGAAAAGTCCTTTTCATAATCAGACTGTAGATCTTTTAATTGCAGATGGTTTTATTAAAAAAATAGGAACGGCACTTCCAAATACAGACAATCTTGAAGAACTGAAATTAGAAAATCTTCATATTTCACAAGGATGGTTCGACAGCAGTGTTTCCCTTGGAGAACCTGGTTTTGAAGACAGAGAAACCATCGCAAACGGACTAGAAACTGCAGGAAAAAGCGGTTTTACGGGAATTGCACTGCAGCCCAACTCTTTCCCTATTATAGACAATCAGGCGCAGGTTAATTTTGTAAAAAACAAGGCTAATGGTTCTGCCACAGAACTTTACCCAATTGGAGCTTTAACCAAAGGAAGCGAGAGTAAAGATATGGCTGAACTGTATGATATGAAAAACTCTGGTGCGGTGGCTTTTGGTGATTATGCTAAAAGTCTGGATAATGCCAATCTGCTGAAAATAGCCCTGCAATATGTACAGGATTTTGACGGACTGGTTATTGCTTTTGCACAGGACGAAAAAATAAAAGGTAACGGCGTTGCCAATGAGGGAATTGTTTCCACAAGATTGGGACTGAAAGGAATCCCAGATTTGGCCGAAGAACTTCAAATTGCCAGAAACTTATTTTTATTGGAATACACCGGCGGCAAAATGCACATTCCGACTGTTTCCTCTCCAAAATCAGTCCAAATGATTAAAGAAGCTAAAGCAAAAGGATTGAACGTAACGTGTAGTGTAAGCGTACATCATTTGGTTTTAACCGATGAAAAACTGGAAGAATTTGATACTAGATATAAAGTAACCCCGCCGCTAAAAACAGAAAGTGACAGACAGGAATTGATTAATGGAGTCCTTGACGGAACCATCGATTTAATCACTTCTGACCACAATCCAATCGATATTGAACATAAAAAAATGGAATTTGATTTGGCTAAAAACGGAACTATTGGTTTAGAAAGCGCTTTCGGAGCTTTGATGACCGTACTTCCGCTAGAAACGGTAATTGAAAAATTCACCGCTGGAAAAGCAGTTTTCGGTATTCCAAACCACAGCATCAGCGAAGGAGAAACTGCCAATATTTCTTTATTCAACCCCGAAGGCAATAGTGTTTTCACAAATGAAAATATACTTTCAAAATCCAAAAACTCAGCATTCCTTGGCACCGCTCTAAAAGGAAAAGCATACGGGATTTTGAACCAAGGGAAATTAATTTTAGGATAAAAACAAGACCTGACAAGTTTTTAAAACCTGTCAAGCCTAATTCATACAAAAATGAACAATAATACAATCGAAGCTGGAAAAACAACCGCAATCACCAGCTATATTTTAGGAATTGGCGTATTTATTGCCATGTCCATGAATAGCGGAGAAGACAAAAACGAATTTGCTTCTTTTCATATCCGCCAGGGATTAGGACTCACAATTACTTTTTTTTCATTGGGATTAATCATAGGCAATTTTGACAGCCTTATGATTTCTGCTCCTATGTGGATTTTCATTTCTGTTTTATGGACTTATGGAATATTTAGCGCAATAAAAGGCGAAACAAAACCGGTTCCGCTGCTTGGTGAATATTTTCAAAAATGGCTTAAAAGCATCTCGTAAAAAATCAAATAGTCAAAACTGAACACTGATTACTAAAAAAATGAATCTATCTTTAGAATATAAAATACGTGAACCCAAAGTCATACTTGACAAAAACCCTGTATTGATTCTGCTTCACGGCTATGGCAGTAATGAATCGGATTTATTTTCCTTTGCCAGCGAACTGCAGAACGAATATTACATCATATCTGCTCGAGCACCTTATGATTTACAATACGGCAGTTATGCCTGGTATGCCATTAATTTTGATGCTGACCAAAACAAATTTTCGGACAACGACCAAGCCCGGATTTCAAGAGATATTATTGCTGGATTTATTGATGAATTGACAGCCAGTTACCCTATTGATACCAATGAAGTAACTCTAATTGGTTTTAGCCAGGGTTCTATTTTGAGTTATGCGGTGGCACTTTCCTATCCAGAAAAAGTGAACAAAGTAGTTGCTATGAGCGGTTACCTCAATTTGGAAATCGTTGCGGAAGATTACTTGAAAAACAATTTAAGCAAACTTAAAATATTTGCTTCCCACGGAACAGCCGACCAGGTAATTCCAGTGGAATGGGCTAGAAAAACGCCCGGAATTTTAGAAAAATTAGGGGTAGCCATCACTTACAAAGAATATCCCGTAGGCCACGGTGTGGCACCGCAAAACTTTTTTGATTTCAAGAATTGGATAACTGAAAATTAATATTTATTTCTTGCCCGCAAATTCGCAAATTTTTTAAATGACTTTCAATTGTAATAATCTGCGAATTTGCGGTGTTTTTTTTTATTTCTGATAAATAACCGATTGGATTATTTCGAAAGAAACGCTTTCATCATCATTGATGAAATATTTCAGCAGCACTTCGCCCCAGTATTCGCCATCACTGTAATCAGCAATTATCCATCGGTGGTTCAGTACTTTTACTTTATTAATCGAAAATTTATTAGCTCCTAACTGCACTTGACCAGTATAAGGATTCCCTTTTGGATTGGCATTTAAATCCAGAAGCTGCTCGGTAACGTAAGGAATTAAAGTCTCATGATTTCTGATTTTATCAGACTTAGCCGATTCAAAATAATTTTGTGCATTTTCATTTTTCTCTAAAGAAAAATAATTTATATCAGCCATTTTATTGGTAACCGCCTGCACACTGTCTTTTAATTTAGTGGTTGATTTTTTATATTTATCCTGCTCAAAAGTTACTTCTTTGCTCAAATACATATAGGTATAAACATTAAAAACTAAAGACAAAATTAAAGCATAAAGGAGTAGTGATTTTTTCATTGTATTAAATTGTAATTTCTAAATTATCATAGGCCAGAAAAACATTGTCAGGCAGCTTTTTTTGAACTTCCTCGTGAAAACCAAGCATGTGGCTAATATGTGTAAGATAAGCTTTTTCAGGTTTCAGCAAAGCTATAAAATCAAGGGCTTCCTGCAAATTAAAATGTGTATCATGAGGCTGTTCCCGCAATGCATTAACAACTAAAACCTTGAGTCCCTTCAGCTTCGCTGTTTCCTCTTTATCAATGGTTTTTACATCTGTTAAATAAGCAAAATCATCGATTCTAAAACCAAAGACCTGCAGATCACCATGCCAGACACTTACTGGAACAGCAGTTTTGCTGCCTATTGAAAAAGGCATATTATTTTCAATCTCAAAAGTTTTTACTGAAGGTGCTCCCGGATATCTATTCACCGTTTCGAATATATAACTGAAGCGCTTTTCGATATCGGTAAGTACTCTTTTATGAGCATATATCGGAATGGCTCCCTGCTTAAAATTAAAAGGACGAATGTCATCCAAACCGGCTGTGTGGTCAGCATGTTCATGCGTAAACAGGATTCCGTCTAATTTCCGGCAATTCGACGAAAGCATCTGCTGTCTAAAATCGGGTCCGCAATCGATTACATAAGAGTGGTCTTCCCATGTAATCCAAACGGAAACCCGTAGTCTTTTATCCTTAAAATCAGTGCTTTTGCAAACTTCATGATCAATCCCAATAATTGGAATTCCCTGAGACGTACCAGTACCTAAAAAATATACCTTCAATTGCTTCGTTTTTTTTACAAAAATAGGATTAATTTCTCTTTCATTAAGAGCCTAATTAATTAACTTTGTAACATAATTGCCGAATTTAAATAAAAAAAATGGAAGCCAAACAGATAAAACTAAAAGGAGACAAGGTTATCGAGCAGATTCCTTCCCTCAAAGATAAAGCACTTCGTATTAATCTTAACGAAAACATATACGGAACTTTTGCTGAAATTGGAGCTGGTCAGGAAACAGTCAGACATTTTTTTAGATCAGGCGGATCTTCTGGAACAATTGCAAAAGCAATGTCTGCTTACGATAAAGATTTTAGCGATGCTGTTTATGGAACTGAGGAAGACGGCCGCTATGTAACTGAAAGCAGATTAAAAAAAATGCTGACTTTTGAAGGAGAATTAATCGAAGAACGGTTAAGCCGGACAAAACATCCTAACAAAATGTTTTTCAGTTACGCTAATACAGTTGCTACCATAGATTTTGCAAAACAATTTAAAGGCCATGGCTGGGTTGGAATCCGATACCAGCTGGATCCAGCCGAAGACTATAACGAAATTATCATCCATATCCGTTTCAAAGAAACTGATTCCCGATTACAGCAGGAAACACTAGGAGTTTTAGGAGTTAACCTTATTTATGGTGCCTTCTACAAATACAATGATCCAAAAAAATTACTCCGTTATTTATATGACCACCTTGACAAAGACCAATTAGAAATTGATACTATTAACTTTTCAGGTCCTCGTTTTGCCGATGTTGACAATCGTCTGATGAGTTTACAATTGGTAAAAAACGGAATGACTGATGCCGTAATGTTCAATCCAAAAGGCAAAAATGTCCTGCCGGCTGCAGTTCTTTACAAAAAAAACATCCTTGCTTTTAGAGGAAGTTTCCGTCCGGTTACTAAGGTAAACATGGACATGTACAAAGAATCCCTGAAAATGTTTCTGGAAGAGAACAAAGTAGAGAAAGAAAACACCTTGGTTATTTTCGAAATCACATTATCTAACCTCCGATCTGACGGAGAAATTGACGAAAGAGATTTCATGGACCGTGCCGAACTGCTATGTTCATTGGGACAAACGGTAATGATCTCTAATTTTCAGGAATATTATAAAGTAGTCGAATATTTCTCCAATTATACCAAAGCCAGAATGGGGCTTTCAATGGGTGTCAACAACTTAGTAGACATATTTGACGAAAAATATTACCGTCATCTGAGCGGCGGAATACTGGAAGCCTTTGGTAAATTATTTTACCGCGACATGAAAGTCTTTTTGTACCCAATGCTGGGGGAAGAAGGAGAAATCATTACTTCCAAAAATCTAAAAGTACATCCAAGAATGAAAGAATTATACAAATTCTTTAAATTTAATGGAAAAGTAGTTGATATCGAAGATTATAATCCAGAAATCCTGGAAGTATTCTCCCGTGAAGTATTAAAAATGATTAGTGCCGGAAAACCAGGATGGGAACCAATGCTGCCACCAGGAGTTCCAGAAATCATTAAAGAAAAAGGTCTTTTTGGCTATCAGTCCAATCCGCTTTTAGAAACGAGTAAATAGAGGTTAATAGCTTAAAAAAATCCAAGAAAATTTCTTTCTTGGATTTTTTTAATTGTAAAATGACATCTTTTGAATAAAATTATCCCAAAATCTGCCCTGCATGTTCTTTTGTCTTCACAGCGGTGATAACATCTTCAATGATTCCGTTTTCGTCTATCACAAAAGTAGTTCTGTGAATGCCGTCGTATTCTTTTCCCATAAACTTTTTTGGTCCCCAGACACCAAAAGCATTTATCACCGATTTGTCCTCATCAGCCAGTAATGGAAAAGGAAATTCATACTTATCCTTAAATTTAGCCTGCGCTTTTGCACTATCGGCACTTACACCCAAAAGAGCATAATTATTAGCCTGAAAACGCTCAAAATTATCTCTTAAATCACAAGCTTCTGTAGTACAGCCTGGTGTAGAAGCTTTAGGATAAAAAAATACAACTAATTTTTTTCCTTTATAATCTGATAATTGACGTGACTTTCCGTCTTGGTCAACACCTGAAAATTGAGGTGCCTTATCTCCTTTTTGCAATGTTGTCATTCGTTTTAAGATTCTAAGTTACTAAGTTGCTAAGTTACTAAGATTATTTAGAGTTAATATGAAGAATGTTCTTTAGTTTAATTTTAAAAACTTAGTAACTTAGCCACTTAGAATCTTAGTAACTTAGAGAAAAAATGACCAAACAAGAACGCGTAACATTTGTTATAAATACCTTAAACGAGTTATACCCAACTATCCCGATTCCGCTAGACCACAAAGACCCATATACTTTATTAATTGCAGTTTTGCTTTCGGCTCAATGTACAGACGTACGCGTGAACCAAATCACGCCTTTACTTTTTGCCAAAGCCGACAATCCGTATGATATGATCAAAATGTCTATTGAGGAAATCAAAGAAATTATTCGTCCCTGTGGTCTGTCTCCAATGAAATCGAAAGGAATCCATGGATTGTCCCAAATTTTGATCGAAAAACACAATGGGCAGGTACCACAAAGTTTTGAGGCTCTCGAAGAATTGCCTGCAGTGGGGCATAAAACAGCGAGTGTGGTGATGTCACAGGCTTTTGGAGTACCGGCTTTTCCAGTTGACACCCATATTCATCGGTTGATGTACCGCTGGAATCTGACTAATGGCAAAAATGTAGTTCAGACTGAAAAAGATGCCAAACGTATTTTCCCTGAAGAATTATGGAATGATCTTCACCTTCAGATTATTTGGTACGGACGCGAATATTCGCCGGCAAGAGGCTGGAGTCTGGAGAAAGATATTATCACCAAAACAATTGGCAGAAAATCAGTTTTGGATGAGTTTGCAAAAAAATAATCGCAATTATAAACAACAAATTTCACTAGTTTCATAAATAAACTAGTGAAATTTGCACTTGTTTCAGCCCATACAGATTGAAACACTTTTTACTTGCAAGAATTAATTTGCTATAATTTCAAAAACCTTCTTCTCTATTTTAACCATTTTCAATGCTTTAGAGTAGTTTAATAAAAAAGAAACAACTTCTTTATCAGGTTTCATTTTTTTAGTAATTTTCAATTCTTTAGAGTAATTCTTTTCCATATGAATATAAATTTTATTTTATATTACAACGGAGGAATCTGTCATTTATTGTCAGTTAGTCAAAATAACTTGATGCTTGTCGATAATTTTTCTCAAATTCATTATGGCATACCGCATTCTTCCCAAAGCTGTATTGATACTAACACCTGTGGTTTCAGAAATTTCTTTAAAACTCATATCCTGATACATACGCATGATTAAAACCTCTTTTTGGTCCAAAGGAAGCTCATCAACAAGTCTGCGGATATCAACTTCGACTTGATCTGCTATGATTTGATTTTCGACAGTAAGAGAATTATCAGACATTATAGAAAAAATAGAAAATTCCTCTGTCTCTCGGTACAGCGGCATCTTTTTTAATTTTCTAAAATGATCAATGATTAAGTTGTGGGCAATACGCATCACCCAAGGCAGAAATTTTCCTTCTTCGTTATACGAATTTAGCTTTAAGGTTTTGATTACTTTGATAAAAGTATCTTGAAAAATGTCATTGGAAACATCTTTATCTGAAACTTTAGAATAGATAAATCCAAACACTTTGGATTCATGTCTTCTTATTAATACAGCCAATGCATTTTCATCACCAGCCATATAATCCTTTACTAATAAAGCATCTGTTTTTTGTATAATTGCCATAGCTATTCCTTTTTAGGTTAATTCTTGGGGGTAGTCTTTCTAAAAAGTAGTTCTATGCTATAGGCTTACAAAGTTTTAATAAAGTTAAACATTTGTCAAATTTAACAATTTTTTATTAAAAGAAGCAAGAAAAAAGATGATAAATATCATTTTTAAAAATTAAAACTTCTTTTTTTAACAAATTACACTTGATAAAAAAAGACAAAACATTGTTTTACATCAAAATAAGCTGGATAAACAGAAGCTTCATAATTTTTTTAGACATTATACAACAAGCAAAAAACAATTTCTATTTCGAAAAAAATTTAATAGCTTCTCATAAAAAAATCTATCTTTTTTTAACTGTTTTAAAAAACAGCTTGACATTAATTTGACAAGCATCAAATATAGACTTCAGAACAAATACATACTTAAAAGTAAGTTTTGATTCTAATTCTTTAGAGACAGTCATACTAAAATTGAGTACTTTTGTGAAAATTCATTTTTAGTATGCCAGCTGACATTTCCAAACTCGATCCAAAGAAGAACATCATAATAAAAGGAGCACAAGTACATAATTTAAAAAATGTAGATGTAGCAATTCCCAGAAATAAACTCGTTGTTATTACAGGGCTTTCCGGTTCGGGAAAATCCAGTTTAGCATTCGATACTTTGTATGCCGAAGGACAGCGCCGTTATGTAGAAAGTCTGTCTTCCTACGCCAGACAATTCTTGGGCCGTTTGGACAAACCAAAAGTAGAATACATTAAAGGAATTGCTCCTGCTATTGCTATTGAGCAAAAAGTAAATACCACTAATGCACGTTCTACTGTAGGAACTTCGACTGAAATATATGATTACATAAAATTATTATTTGCCCGAATAGGAAGAACTTATTCCCCTGTTTCAGGGCAAGAGGTCAAAAAAAATACGGTTACCGATGTTGTCAGTGAAGTAAAAAAATTTGAATTAGACAGCAGATGGCTCCTCCTCGCACCTATTCATCTCGAAGAAGGAAGACAGCTAGAAGACAAACTGAAAGTATTACTGCAGCAAGGATTTGCAAGGATTCTGATCAACAATGAAATGATTCGTTTGGATGATTTTACAGCAGAAAATCAACATTCATTAGACCATAAAGATATATTACTTGTTATTGACAGGATTATCGTAAAAGATGAAGAAGAATTCTACAACCGATTATCGGATGCTGTGCAGACTGCTTTTTTTGAAGGTAAAGGTATCTGCTATTTACAGGAATTAAACACGGATAAAAGACTTTCGTTTTCTAATAATTTTGAATTGGACGGTATTACTTTTCTCGAACCGAACGTACATCTGTTTAGTTTCAATAATCCTTACGGTGCCTGTCCTGCCTGTGAAGGCTACGGAAATATTATTGGAATCGACAGTGAATTAGTTATTCCAAATACTTCACTTTCTATTTTTGAAAATGCCATATTTCCATGGAGAGGTGAAAGCATGAGCTGGTTTAGGGACGAATTAGTAAACCATGCCTATAAATTTGATTTCCCTATTCATAAACCTTACTTCCAGCTGACTGAAGAACAAAAGGAACTGATTTGGACAGGAAATAAATATTTTCAGGGGCTGAATGACTTTTTTAAAGAACTCGAAGAGAAAAATTATAAGATCCAGAACCGAGTAATGCTTTCCCGTTACAGAGGTAAAACTAAATGTCATGTCTGCAAAGGAAAGCGTTTGAGACCAGAGGCTTCATACGTTAAAATAAATGGAAAAACGGTTTCTGATTTAGTAGATTTACCAATCAGGCATTTAGCTGCATTTTTCAAAGACATTACATTAGACGAATATGAAAAGCAGATTGCAAAAAGATTATTAATCGAAATCAACAACCGATTATCCTTTTTATCCGAAGTAGGATTGAATTATCTAACATTAAACCGAAATTCATCAACACTTTCCGGGGGCGAATCACAGCGTATCAATCTGGCCACTTCACTAGGCAGCAGTCTTGTAGGATCTATGTATATATTAGATGAGCCAAGCATTGGCCTACATCCAAAGGACACAGAAAGATTGATAAAAGTACTGCTTTCACTGCGTGATTTAGGCAATACAGTAATTGTTGTCGAACATGATGAAGATATCATGAAAGCAGCTGACATGATTATTGACATAGGTCCCGAAGCAGGAACACTGGGCGGAAATCTGGCTGCACAGGGCACTTATGATGAAATCCTTACATCGAGTTCGTTAACCTCAAAATACTTGAATGGTGAACTCGAAATTAGTGTTCCAAAGAAAAGACGAACATCAAAAAATTTCATCGAAATAAAAGGAGCCAGAGAAAACAATTTACAAAATATAGATGTTACCTTCCCTCTCGACGTTTTAACTGTCATTACAGGAGTTTCGGGGAGCGGAAAAAGTACGCTTGTCAAGAAAATTCTTTTTCCCGCCATGCAGAAAAAACTGGATAATGCAGGTGAAAAAGCGGGACAGTTTAGCGAATTATCTGGGTCTTTTTCGCATATAAAACATATTGAATATGTAGATCAGAATCCTATCGGAAGAAGTTCTAGATCTAATCCTGTTACTTATATTAAAGCTTATGATGATATTCGGGAATTATATGCCAAAGAAAAACTTTCCAAGGTAAGAGGCTACCAAGCCAAACATTTTTCTTTTAACGTTGACGGCGGAAGATGCGAAACCTGCAAAGGTGAAGGTTCAATAAACGTAGAAATGGTTTTCATGGCCGATGTCCAATTACCTTGCGAAACCTGCAGCGGAAAACGTTTCAAAAAAGAAGTTTTAGAAATATTTTTTGACGGCAAAAACATCAATGACATCCTAACGATGACAATTGATGACTCTATTTCTTTCTTCGAAAAAAATAAACAGACAAAAATCACTCAAAAACTGCAGCCCTTACAAGATGTTGGTTTGGGATACGTACAGCTGGGACAATCCTCATCTACACTTTCTGGCGGTGAAGCACAGCGAATCAAACTTGCTTCATTTTTAGTAAAAGGAACTATAAAAGAAAAAGCTCTTTTCGTTTTTGATGAGCCTACAACTGGATTGCATTTTCATGATATCAAAAAACTAATGGCTTCGTTTGATGCCTTAATTGAGAAAGGACATTCAATACTGGTTATAGAGCATAATCTTGATTTAATCAAATGTGCAGACTGGATAATTGATCTTGGTCCAGAAGGAGGAGAAAACGGCGGACTGCTCTTAGCTAAAGGAACACCGGAAGAAATTATAAAAGACAAAAAATCTGTTATTGCCGAGTATCTAAAAGAAAAACTTTAAAACATAACAATCTTTTATCCAGCTAAAAAGCCATAACATTTTATTATGTCATGGCTTTATTTTGTACTCCCTTTATATTTGTACTAAAAGTGTCTATATCAATCTAAAAATTCTAAATTCCTTGCTGTTAACTTTTTTAATTGACACTTATCAATCTTTAAAAAACTATTCAGGTATAAAAAAATTAGCCCAAGTAGCAATTTTCCTCAAAAACAATTCCCTCCTCGTCTATCGCAATCAAAACCTTTTTATCTTTCGCAGTAACAAGTGACATATATAACCAAGCAAATGACCATGTTCCTAATGTAGCACAGCAAATCAAAAAATTCATACTGTGATTAATTTTTTTGCCTTCTTTATATAATACCGTGAAAGGTGTTTTTTCGTTTTTTTCTATAACTACAAAACCATTTTGAATCTTATCAGCAATAACTTTTGTAAACAGATTGAATTTATCCGGTTTAATAAAATGATTTTTCATTCTTTTTGTTATTTAAATTAATAAGGATTTATGTCATATTTCTAGCACCAAAGATAAGATGCATTTTAAAACTCCGCAATACCTACTTTTAGTGATATTCAAAAAGAAAACAACACAAGTTACTGATATTCATATAATTATATTTTTAATAAAATTAAGAAAAGCATAAATAATCGTTATAATGTCTTACAATAAAAAATAAACAATACTTTACCTACATGATTATTGCAAGAAATACACATATTCTCTACAAACAGTTTAAATTCTCGTTTTCCAGTAATTTAAATCAGGAAGAAGAATGGCATAAATCAAGATTTGATATGAAGTTTAATTTTAATATGGAAAATAAACATTCGCTAAAAGCGGCAAAAGAAGAGAATTTACTATAAAAAACTAATTCACAACTTAATAATAAAATATTTTAAAGCTGTTAAAGCAAAGTATTATCAAGTTTTCTCTAATAACCCATTTTTAAAGAGTACATCAAAAACGACAGTATAAAAAACAAATCTGATTTTGAAACAGGATTTTATTTATTTTTTTCTGGTTTTCAAAATAATTTTATCCAAAGCCTGATTTATTTCAGGAGAAACTACAAATTTATAATTAATGTATACATAGACAAGAGTCACCAGAATAGATTTCAAAACTATTGCTATAATAGGACTAATTGGAAACTTCCAAAAATAAAACAATAAAAAAACAATAAAGGTTATCCAGATAGAATGAAGTGTCTGCTTTGTAAATGGATACAAATGCATCCTTTTCACAACAAAAAGCAATTTGGCAACACTATAACAAGTAATCGATAATAAAGTTGCAAATGCAGAACCTATAATCCCATATAAAGGAATAAAAATCATGTTCAAAATAACTGTCAAAACCACCAGTCCTACTCCTAAAAACAATACTGCGCGATAATACTTAGAGTTAAAAATAATCGCATTGTTATTCCCTAAAATCAGATCAAAATATTTTGAAAGCCCAATAATAAACACGACAACTATTCCGCCTGCATAATCTTTTGGTACAATCTCATACAGCTGATTGATATTAACAAAAATACAAAGCATCACAAATCCCCCAACAATTTGAAGGTTTATCGAAGTTTTTTTATATAAATCATTCAGCTCATCATGCTTATTCTCATGCATTAATTTCGCAGTAATTGGATATACAATCTGATGCATGGCACGGCTTGGCACAGAAATCACCAAAGCTATATATGTAGCAACCGAATAATAAGCAATATTTCCAATCGCCATATACTGATTAAGCATAATTTTATCACCATCCAAAAGCAGATTAGCAACACTGCCTGATAAAATAATGTACGATGTATATTCTAAAATCTCTTTTACGTTATAAGGAATCGTAAACTGAAAAACTGGTTTTTTAATTCGGAATGCATAAAACATCGTTACCAAAAAAGCCACAAAGTAAATACCCGCAGTCAAATAAATAAAATCGACCACTGTAATCCATTTAAAATAAATCCCTAAAAGAGCTATTAACGAAAACAATCGCAGTCCTACTTCTTTAATGAAATTACCAAATACGGAATGCATATGAACTCTTGCCCAAGCATAAAAAATTTCGAAATAAGCCATACAAATTCCAATGAAAGGAATCAGCCAGATAAAATCTTTTACTATTGAATTCTTCTTAGTGACAAAAAAAGAAATCTCATCATAAAAAAATAAACCAATCAAAATGATCAGGACAATTAATATAATAGGAAATAATACAGTAAATGATAAAAACTCATTACGTTCTTTCTCCGTTTTGCATTGGGAATAAAACTTAACCAATGTATTTTGCATACCAATAGCAAATAAAGGCATTATTACATTGGCACAAGACAAAATATAATTAGACAATCCATAAAATGTTTTACCTAAAATATGAGGAAATAAAAAAAGAGTGCTTATTCCTCCAATTCCAAAACCGATATATGTTATTATAGTGTTTTTTAATGACTGATTTAATACTATACCCATTAATTGGAGTTTAAAGTTTAATGTTAAAAAGTTTAAGGCTGAAATACCTTAACTTTTTGAATGAATTAATTGCGCCAGTTCTTTGGTCAAATTCTTTCTGGAATATTTTTGCAAACCTACACCATAGGATTGTAATTTCCCTTCTAAAAACTGATTGTAATAGGATATGATGGTGTTTTTTAATTTTTCTTTCTCGTTATATTCAAAAAAGACACCTGTATTTGTTCCCGTTATTATCTCTGCAAAATCTGAATCCTTTGGTCCAATGGCAATTATAGGCCTATTCGAAACCATATATTCAAATAACTTGCCTGGAATAATGCTTTTAGTTTCTTCAGAATTAATTTCGATAAGAAGCAGCACCTGAGAATTTCTTTGATGAGCAACAGCCTCTGAATGGGAAACATATCCAATATTATTCAGATAGGAATCAAGATTATATTGAGAAATAGTATCTAATACTTCCTGACTGACAGCTCCAATTAATTTTAATTCTAAATGTGATTTAAATTCAGGAATTTCAAGAATTAATTCAGCCAAAGTTCCCCATAAAACAACAGGATTCCGTTCAGAAAGAAATGAACCGATATGTGCAAGGCTAAACTTAGAATCAAGAACCACTTCAGTTCCTGGTTCATTATCATAGCCATTGGTAATAACGCTAATTGGTTTACCAGTTATTTCTTTGAACTCCGTTTTTGTAGTTTTACTGGTTACTATAACCCGGTCTGCAGTATTAAGCACTCTATATTCAAGAGCTTTATGCTTTCTTTCTGCTCTCACAGATAAACACAATGATTTGTGATATCCAATTGTCGTCCAAGGGTCACGAAAATCGGCAAACCAAGTAAGTTTAATTTTTTGTTTTAAAACCAAACCGATTAAATGCAGACTATGAGGCGGACCCGAAGTAATAATAGTATCAATATTATTTTCAATAATGTATTTTTCCAAATAAGCAACAGAAGGTTTAACCCAAAAAACACGAGCATCCGGAATAAAAAGATTCCCGCGTATCCATAATAAAGCTTTATCCAAAAAAGTCTGCTTCTTCTTATTAGGAATAATACCCGAACTGATTTTTTTAGTTTTATTTTTAGAAAAGACCGAAGCTAACTGATAGGGTTCAAAAATCTTATTTTTTAAAATAATAACATTATCGGCAACTTCTTTTTCTAAATTGCCATCAATAATCGGATATGTTGGATTTTCAGGAATATAAACAATCGGCTCGATATCAAAATCAGGCAGATATTTGACAAACTTAAGCCAGCGCTGCACACCTGGACCTCCAGCTGGAGGCCAGTAATAAGTTATGATAAGAATTTTTTTTAATTCTGGTTTCAATTTTTTAATTTGTTATTATATGTAAATATGGATTATCGAGTTATTCAGCTGTATAACTCCATAATTCATATTTCTACATATCTTTACTATTTATTACTTCTTTCTTTCTCTCAACATACAATCCGCCTGCTAAAAGAAATAACATTCCAATACAGCTAACTAATGTAATTGTACCTCCTGTTTTTACTACCTGAGGATCAAATTTAAACTCAATACTATGTTTTCCAGCTGGAACTACTATGGCTCGTAATGTATAATCTGCTCTCATAATAAAAGTTTCTTTACCGTCTATAAGTGCTGTCCAGCCTTTTTCATAATACATTTCGGAAAAAACAGCTAAACCTTCTTTTGAATTAACAGAAGTATATTTTAAATCATTAGGCTGATAGGAATCTAAAGTTATTACCGCCGAACTATCTTTGGCAAAAGCCTTACCTTTAATAGCTGAAAACTCATTTTCGTTAATTACTGCCGTTTCTTTAGAATTAAACTTATCCAATGCCTTCATCTCGCCGTCAGCATTTTTTACAAATTGTATTTTGCTTACAAACCAGGCATTCCCATTGGCATCTGTATTAATAATTGGCTGCTCCTTACCTTCTTTATCCGTTTGTATTACATACTTAACATTTAGCATATTAAGAATTTCCATATTGTTTTTGGCAATTTGGTAATCAAAAAGCTGCTGCATTCTTTGAGGTTTTACAGCACTGTATCCTCCTATCGCTTTATGGAAATAAGATGTTCTTCCCTGCATCAGCCCTTGAACGTCAAATACTCGGTAATTAGTAGGATCTTCAAGAATCTTAGCATCCGCAGGAGTTTCTTGGAATGGAACTTCTACATCTCTGGCATTTACAAAATCTTTATTGGACACATAGTTTTTATCTACAAAAAACAAATCGGTAACCATAAATAAACCAACTAAAATAATTGCTGTATTCTGTGCAATTCTATTTTTGACAAACAGCCACAAAGCGCCTGCCGAAATCAGGATAAAAAATCCAGAACGCAGTAAATCGGCACTATACAATGTTCTTCTGTCTTCTTTAAGCGCATCGACAAAATTTGGCCCATAATTTTGCATTAAACCGCTATCACCTGCTCCCGCAAAACTGAACATACTTTTACATAAAAATAAAAATATAATCAATCCCAAACCTACGGCACCTGACTGTAATAATGGCTTTAACTGTTTTTCTTTTTCTAATTTGAAGAAAGACTGCAATCCCATAATGGCCAATATTGGAAAACACAATTCGAGAATAACCTGAATAGATGATACTGCCCTAAATTTATTATACATAGGGATATGATCGATGCAAAAATTAGTCAATAAAGGAAAGTTTTTCCCCCAGGAAAGAATTAAAGTTAATACAGCTCCACCTAAGAAAACGTATTTAATCTTTCTTTCATCTGTAAATAAAGCCAAAATCCCTAAAAAGAAAACTACAGCACCAATATATGCAGGAGCTGAAACTATTGGCTGATCGCCCCAATACGTTGGCATTCCTCCCTTAGCATACTCAACAGCCTGCTCTTGTGTAATATATTGTCCTTGCCCTACTTGCTGCTGCTGTAAAAAATCAACTATTTTAGAATCCTCACTTAAACTCTCATTATTAGAACCGCCAAACAATCGAGGGGCTATCAAATTGAAACTTTCGGCAATTCCATAACTGTATTCCGTAATATAATCATAGGTCATAGCCATATCAGTTACCTTTTTGGTACCATCAGGATTGAAGCTCAAATCACTTTTCCCGCGAGTACTGAAAGAAGCATACTCAGCAGTTGCCAATAAATTACCTGCATTAGAACCAATCGCAAAAATCCCTGCACCAATAAGTGTTCCGATAGAAAGCAGCAGAGGCTTATACTCTTTTGATTTAATTCCTTCGTAAATAAAATAACCTGAAAGAATTAAGAGTAATATCAACAGATAAAAGGTCATTTGAAAGTGATTCGCATTTACTTCCAATGCTACAGCAAACATAGTAAGCAATCCACCCCAAATATATTTTCGCTGAAAAGCCATTATAAAACCGGCAACAACCATCGGCATGTAAGCTATAGCATGCGCTTTGGCATTATGCCCGACTCCAAGAATTATTATTAAATAGGTAGAAAAACCAAAAGCCACTGCTCCAAAAAAAGCTTTTAGCGGATCGGCTTTTAAAACCAGCATTAAAATGTAGAAACTCAAAAAGTATAAAAACAAATAATCAGCCGGACGTGGTAAAAAACGAAGTACATCATCAATAGCACCAACATAATCATGAGGATACTTTGCTCCTAACTGATAAGTAGGCATACCGCCAAAAGCTGAATTTGTCCAATACGGTTCTTCATTATGGGCAGCTCTAAAATCATTTTGTTCTTTGGCCATACCCGTATACTGGGCAATATCCGATTGAAAAATCTGCTTTCCTTGTAATACTGGAAAAAAATAAAGAGTAGATACGAGAACAAAACCAAGAATGGCAAGTGCGTGCGGAAAGAACTTTTGAAGTTGCTTCATTAAAATGATTTTAGATTTAAGGATTAACTGTTTTTGATTTTTCAGCTTTTGGAAATTGATTTTGAAATTGATTTTTGAATACTTTAAGAAGTCTATAGAAATCAAAAACCATATATTTAGAGATTACTAATCAATCTCTTCATAATCAACATAATCCCCAACTTTTTTAGTTTCGCGGGGATTTTTACTATTGGCTGTATCAATTATAATTTCATCATTATTAGACGTTCTCTGCCAAGAAGACTGCTGCTGATATCTGTGTTGCCGCTGCTGAAAATTTTGTCCCGCTTTTTCTACCACCTTTTTTACTACCAAAGGCAAAAACAATCGAGCCAAAAATTTAAAAATATAATAGAAGGCAATCATAAAGAATACCATTTCTATAAAACCCGAAAAAGAGGCTGTCTGCATAATCAAATAATTTTTAGGCAAAATTAATAAATCAATATTGAAACTTTGGAGGAATTTAAAAATATCATTCTTAAAGAAATGATAAAAAAAGCCGATAAACTTCCAAAATTAAGAATAAAATACAAATTCTAAACCGTTCCAAAAACATTTTTAAAAAGACAAAAAGCCAGATATACTTCAAAAACACTTTTATATTCTTTTTTTTAACAAAAACACTACATTCACGACATAATTTCACATCAAAAACTAAATTAAAAATTAAAAAAGGAAAAACAAATTCATAACATTTTGATTTTCAAAACATAATAAAAAACTAATTCTTAAAATTGCATTAGTTTATATGGATTATAAACAGTAATTTTGCACCCTATTTTAAAAATACATATGAATAAATTTGAACAATTAGGATTGAATGAGTCGTTACTGAAGGCGATTATCGATCTAGGATTTGAGAATCCGTCAGAAGTACAGGAGAAAGCGATTCCCCTATTATTGGAAAAAGACACAGATATGGTTGCGTTGGCTCAGACAGGGACAGGGAAAACAGCAGCTTTCGGTTTTCCGCTAATCCAAAAAATTGATGCCGACAACAGAAATACACAAGCATTAGTTTTATCGCCTACAAGGGAGCTTTGTTTACAGATTACCAACGAACTTAAAAACTACTCAAAATACGAAAAAGGTATTAATGTGGTAGCAGTTTACGGCGGGGCTAGTATTACAGAGCAAGCCAGAGAAATAAAGAGAGGTGCACAAATCATTGTAGCTACTCCAGGAAGAATGCAGGACATGATCAACAGAGGTTTGGTAAACATTAAAAACATAGATTACTGTGTTCTTGATGAGGCTGACGAAATGTTAAACATGGGATTCTATGAAGATATCTGTTCTATATTATCAGATACTCCAGACGAAAAAAGCACTTGGCTGTTCTCTGCAACCATGCCGCAGGAAGTTGCCAGAATTGCAAAACAATTCATGAGCGAACCGGTAGAAATAACTGTAGGAACTAAAAATTCAGGTTCTGCAACAGTTTCTCACGAATTTTACTTAGTTAACGCACGTGACCGTTACGAAGCTTTAAAAAGACTGGCTGATGCTAACCCAGATATTTTCTCTGTGGTTTTCTGCCGTACAAAAAGAGACACTCAGGCTGTTGCCGAAAAATTAATCGAAGACGGATACAGTGCAGCGGCATTGCACGGAGACTTATCTCAAGCACAGCGCGACGGTGTAATGAAATCTTTCAGAGGAAGACAAATTCAAATGCTTGTTGCAACAGACGTTGCTGCTCGTGGAATTGACGTTGACAATGTAACTCACGTAGTGAATTATCAATTGCCTGACGAAATCGAAACTTACAACCACCGTTCTGGACGTACTGGACGTGCTGGTAAACTAGGAACTTCTATCGTAATTGTAACCAAAAGTGAATTACGCAAAATTTCTTCTATCGAAAGAATCATCAAACAAAGATTCGAAGAAAAAACAATACCATCTGGAATTGAAATCTGCGAAATCCAATTATTGCACTTAGCAACTAAAATTAAAGATACTGAAGTTGATCACGAAATTGACAACTACTTGCCAGCTATCAATAATGTATTGGAAGGTTTATCTAAAGAGGAACTAATCAAAAAAATGGTATCAGTAGAATTTAACCGTTTTATTGCTTACTACAAGAAAAACAGAGATATCTCATCTCAATCTTCTGGTTCTGAAAGACGTGAACGTGGTGATGACAGAGAATCAAGAGAAAACAATAATGGCGGTGCTACAAGATACTTTGTAAACATTGGTTCAAGAGACAATTTCGATTGGATGTCATTAAAAGACTACTTGAAAGAAACATTAGACTTAGGTCGTGATGATGTATTCAAAGTAGATGTAAAAGAAGGATTCTCTTTCTTTAACACAGACCCTGAGCACACTGACAAAGTAATGGAAATATTGAACAACGTACAATTAGAAGGACGCCGCATCAATGTTGAAATCTCTAAAAATGACGGTGGCGGAAGACGTGATCACAACGGAAGAAATTCTGGCGGTGGTTTTGGCGGAAGAAGCTCAGCTCCGAGAAGAGAAGGGAATTTTGCTCCAAGAAGAGAAGGATCAGGCGGATTTAGAGGCGACAGAGCTCCTAGAGAAGGCGGTTTCAGATCTGAAAGAAGCTCATCTCCAAGAAGAGAAGGCGGTTTTTCATCTGACAGAAGTTCAAGAGAAGGTTCTTCAGAAAGAGCTCCAAGACGTTCTGAAAGTTTTGGTGATTCATCAAGACCAAGAAGACCAAGAAGAGACTAATTTAATTAGCAGTTCTTATATAAAACTCCCGAACATTCGGGAGTTTTTTTTTAAAAGCCATTAGTATTATCAAAATATTATTTTTCAAAAAGCCGTTAAACTATTTAAAAGATACTTAGTCTAACAATTTATGTTTTTAATAACAAATTCCACAATAAACAAGGCATAAAAAATTACAGATTGTTAATTTTCTTATAATTATAAACGAACAAGAAAATATTTAATGCCGTTTTACTACTTTTAAAGCTTTAAATCAGTTTATGAAATATTTTATACTTTTTTTACTCTTTGTTACCTCTTTAAATTCAGCTGCCCAAAACACTGAAATACCCACAAAAATATCTGGTACTATTATCAGTGACAATACAGGCACTCCTTTGGCAGATGTTAACATCATAAATATCAATCAAGTAACAGGAACAACAACAGACAATAAAGGTCATTTTGAACTGGCAGTAACCCAAAGCGATACATTACACATCACCCTTCTTGGCTTCGAATCGTTACGTGTTCGTGTAACTAATGACTGGATTAAAAATAAAACAACTACAATACAGCTTACCCAAAAAGCAATTCCATTAAACGAAGTAGTTATCAGCCCATATTACCTGACAGGCTATCTTGAAATTGACGCTAAATTAATACCTATAAAAGAAGACTATAGATACAGTATTTCTGGTTTAGGTCAAGGCTATGAAGCAGGACAATACGCTCCCGAAGCTTTCGGAAAAGTATTAGGATCCATCTTCAATCCGGCAGACATGCTCTATAATTTCTTTGGAAAAAGACCGCAGCAGCTCAAAAAACTCCGTGAAATGCGAAAAGATGATACTGTTAGGAAATTATTGGAAACAAAATATGACCGAGAAACCATCTCATTACTTTTAGGCGTTTCTCAATCTGAAATTTCCGAAATATTAAACCGCTGCAGTTATTCTGAAGCCTTTATTAAATCCGCTAATGATCTGCAGATTATGGATGCCATAAGCGGCTGTTATGAGCAATACAAAATCCTAAAAAAGAAATAGCTGATAGCTTTTAAATTTAGTAACAGAATTTAGATATAATCCTATTTCAATATTATTTGGAAGTGCCCCCGTTGAGAAAAGGGGCTTTCTTTTAGTATCGCTTACAAAGCCCCTTTCCTTAACGCGGTCGGGCTATCCGCGCTACTTCGGCAGCATGATCCTATTCCTCACTCGAACAAACGAGAAAATTTAGCATGTAATCAGAAAATCTGTTATCTGAATTCTGTATAATTACTTCTCATCACCATAATACCGCGCTTCAATGCGCTTAATATCCTTAATAGACTTCTTCGCCCAATCCAATCGTTTCTCCAAAATTTCATCATCTGTCAATTTCCAATCAATATCCGAATTACGCAATCGGTTCGTCAGGTTCTGAATAATAATTGCCGCCGAAACCGAAATATTAAGACTCTCTGTAAAACCCACCATCGGAATTTTAAGAAAACCATCCGCTTTTTGAAGAATCTCTTCCGACAACCCGTCTCTTTCTGTTCCAAAAAACAGCGCACTAGGTTTCGAAATATCAAAATCTTCCAGCAGGCAGTCATTTTCATGAGGTGTAGTCGCAATGATTTGATAGCCTTTATTTTTCAAAGTATCAATACAATTCGTAACACTGTGATAAGTCGAAATGTCAACCCATTTTTGTGCTCCCATTGCTATTTCCTTATCGATTCTTTTTCCGTAACGCTCCTCGATTACATGCAGTTCCTGAATCCCAAAAACTTCACAGCTGCGCATCACTGCACTGGCATTATGCATCTGAAAAACATCTTCAACAGCAATCGTAAAATGTTTGGTTCTGTCTTTCAAAACCTTTAAAAATTTTTCTTTTCGGTTATCAGTTAAAATATTTTCTAAAAATTCCAGATAATCAGTATCAATCATTACAAATTGTTTTTGGCAAAAATACTAAAAAAGAGTAGTTTTATAATCTAAGATTGTAATCCATAAAAAACATGAAAAAGAAATTAGTCGTTCTTACCGGAGCCGGTATCAGTGCCGAAAGCGGTATCAAAACATTTCGCGACAGCGACGGTCTATGGGAAGGCCATAATGTAATGGATGTTGCCACTCCCGAGGGCTGGCACAAAAATCCTGCATTAGTTTTGGATTTTTACAATCAAAGACGTCAGCAGTTAAAAGAAGTACTACCTAATTTAGGCCATCAGATTTTAGCTGAACTTGAGAATGATTTTGACGTTTACATCATTACCCAAAATGTGGATGATTTACATGAACGTGCCGGCAGCTCCAACATCACCCATTTACACGGCGAATTATTAAAAGTGAGAAGTTCCAAAAATGAAAGCTACATTTTGGATTGGCATGCTGATTTGAATTTTGGAGATATAGACCCTAAAGGAAATCAGCTTCGTCCGCATATCGTTTGGTTTGGTGAGCAGGTTCCTGCTTTGAAAGATGCCATTACAATAACCGAACAAGCCGATTATTTTGCAGTCATTGGCACTTCACTGCAGGTTTATCCCGCTGCAGGATTAATTAATTTTACACCAAAATCAACGCCCATTTATTATATTGACCCAAAACCAGCAAAAATCCCAAATCTTAGAAACCCGCTTAACGTAATTCCAAATATCGCGTCAGAAGGAGTCAAAATTTTAAAAGAAAAGCTTCTTGCTAATCTACAGCAATAGGATAAAAAGTATTTAATAATCCCATATCAAGAACCGTGCTTTGATTATCTTCACTTTTGGTATACATTGGCTTAAATTTAGCTCCATAGACAATTTCTTCAAAAGTGTAAGAGGTTCTAGTCGCAACAGTGGTACTAAACATGTCATCAAATGTTTTTATAATCACTATAATTTCACCCGAAATTGACTCAAAATCTGCCGCCAAAAAACCATCCAAAGGACTCTCACTGGTTATAGGATGTACTAATGTCCATGCCAATGCAAGTGAATTTATTTTTTGATATTCTAAATCCAATATAAAAAATTTGTTAACCATCACCCCATTCTCTTCCATTCGCATTCCAAGAGTTACATTCACTTCAGCATCTATGTAATTTGTGTTTTTATAAGGAGCTAACCTAAACATCAATGCTTTTCCATTATTAAAAGGTGCAATAATAGCATTATGAGAAAATTTTAAATAAATAGCAGGCTTGCTAAACCTCCCAAAAAACAAACCAGTAGCAATCGCAAAACTCAACAGTCCTATTAATGCTTCAGCAGATGATAATGCGCTGGTATAAAATCCTATCGGGCTGACATGCCCATATCCAACGGTTGTGAATGTCTGTGCACTAAAGAAATAAGCCTGCCCAAACTGCACCCATTCATTATCAGCAGTATCAATTCCGTTAAGATGTTCAATTCCGATACCAAAATAAAGAATAGCAAACACAAAATTTATAGAGATATAAAACAGCAGCAAAACAGAAAGGAACTGCCAAGAAGACATATCTAACAAAGTGTGATACCAGCTAATCCTGTCTAGAATTCCGATACCTTTTTTGGTAGCATTTACCGATCCGTCTTTATTAATAAATCGTCCCCCTGTATTGGATGCACTACTGCCGAAACCAGTATTTATCAGTGTTTTTGCTTTACTATTAAATTGATGAAATAATGCCATACTTTGTTTATTAAATAGACTGCAAAATACTAATAAATCTAATGTAACAATAAATAAAAACGACACACTAATCAGGACAAAACATTCAATAGAAATCTAGCAGAATATGTTAGAATTACATTAAAGAGTTGATGTTTACAATCTAAACCCTCATTATCATTATGGAATTAATCTTTACTTATTGGTGGATATTCTTAATTGTTTTATCCATCTTATTTTACAAATTTGTTTTGCGTGTTTTCTTTGGAATGGTCATCGTTCCTGAAAACAAAATCGGATTGGTTACCAAGAAATTTGTTCTTTTTGGTTCTGAAAAATCACTGCCAGACGGCAGGATAATTGCCACCAGAGGCGAGGCGGGATATCAGGCCAAAACTTTGGCTCCCGGATTATACTGGGCTATGTGGCCTTGGCAGTTTTCTATCGACATGGCTTCTTTCACCATTATTCCCGAAGGAAATATTGGTTTGGTATTAAGTAAAGACGGAGCTGAAATACCAACAGGACGCATTCTCGCCCAAAAAGTAAACTCAGACAACTTTCAGGATGCAACGATGTTTCTTGATAACGGAGGACAGAAAGGAAGACAATCTGCTTTTGTTACCACTGGTTCTTATCGTATCAATACACATCTATTTGAAGTAATAATTTCTCCTCAAGTGGTTATTTCTGAAAATATGGTTGGTATTGTAACCGCCATGGACGGTGAGCCGATCCCAATCGGGCAGATTGCCGGTAAATTTGTAGAAGGACACAATAACTTTCAGGATTTTGATCAATTCTTAAAAAATGGAGGAAACCGCGGATTACAGCCGCAAGTAATGCTTGCTGGTTCCTATTACATTAATTCATGGGCAGTACAAATTGAACAAACCCCCATGACCGATGTACCTATTGGATATGTAGGAGTGGTTATTTCCTACATCGGAGAAGACGGTCAAGATGTAACCGGCGACAATTTCAAACACGGAAATATTGTCTCCAAAGGACAGCGCGGTGTCTGGATGGAACCTTTTGGACCTGGAAAATACGCTCTTAATAAATACACTACCAAGTTAGAACCGGTTCCTACAACGAACTTAGTATTGAACTGGGCCGATGCCAGAAGCGAATCCCATAATTTGGATAAAAACCTTTCTACAATCACGGTTCGTTCCAAAGACGGTTTCCCTTTCAATCTGGATGTATCACAAATCATTCACGTTCCTGCCAATGAAGCACCAAAAGTAATTGCCCGCTTTGGAAGCATGAACAATTTAGTTTCTCAGGTTTTGGAACCAACCATTGGTAACTACTTTAGAAACTCAGCTCAGGAAAGCGATGTGATTTCATTCCTTTCTACCAGAAAAGAGCGTCAGGAATCGGCCAAAAATCACATCAAAGTTGTTTTGGACGAATACAATGTGAATGCAGTGGATACTTTAATAGGTGACATTGTTCCTCCTGAATCACTGATGAAAACATTAACGGACAGAAAAATTGCCGAAGAAGAACAAAAAACCTACCAAACCCAAAAAATGGCTCAGGAACAGCGTCAGGGAATGGAAAAAGAAACAGCTATCGCCGATATGCAGAAAGAGATCGTAAAAGCTTCGCAAAGTGTTGAAATTGCTCAGAGAACTGCGGATGCAACCGTTAAAAAAGCCGAAGGAGATGCGACAAGTCTAAAACTTAATGTAAATGCCGAAGCCGAAGCTACAAAAATGCGAGCCAATGCCGAAGCCGAAGCTACAAAAGCAAGAGCAGGAGCACAAGCCGAGGCAACCAAACTTACCGCCAGTGCCGAAGCCGAAAGAATCTCCAAAACCGGTCTTGCAGAAGCTGAAAAAATCATGGCTATTGGTAAATCTACTGCTGAGGCTTATCAGCTGCAGGTTTCTGCAATGGGCGGTGATAACTTTACGAAATATAAAATCACTGAAGAAATCGGAAAAGGAAAAATCAAAGTCATACCAGATGTTCTTATCTCCGGAAGCAGCGGTACCGATGGATCCATGAGCGGATTATTAGGACTAAAGCTTATGGAAATCATGGACACCGATAAAAGTAAAGGAATCTCAAAAAAGGGAGAATAAATTCCAATCCATTATCAAAAAATCTGCTGCAAACCAGCAGATTTTTTTTCTTAATAAACACTCAAGCAATATTTTACAATTAAAAATAAGTAATTTCATTATGTAAAACGTAAGACATTTAAATTAAATTCACTCATAAAACAAATTTAAACGCCACTTTAACAAAAATTTAAAATATTTCATTTGGAAAAAATTTAAAATTTAAAAAAAAAGTTATATTTGTTTTTCCTAAATCAACCTAATACCACTTAACCTATGAATCTAAAATTACCTTTTAGCATTGTTTTCATTGCTTTTTCGCAATTTTTTTTCGCCCAAGAAACAAAAAATGAAACAGCAAGTACTGAAACAACTATCACCACTACAGCAAAAGCGCCTGTTGATTTTAAAAAGCAAATACAAGATTTAAAGGATCAGGAAAAAGCGTATTTAGCCCAACAGGAGGCCGATAAAAAAGCTGCCAAAATCAAAGCAGAAGCTGATAAAAAAGCAAGCGAAGAAGCTCAAAAATCAGCTGAAAAAGCAACTGCTCAAGCAAAAACTGCAGAAGCTAAAGCTGCAGCTGAAGCAAAGGATGCAGCGGAAAAAGCTGCTAAAGAGAAAGCCATTGCAGACAAAGCCCAAGCCAATGCAGATAAAAAAGCTGCCGAAGCTGCAAAAGACGCCGCTAACAAAATTGCAAAAGAAGAGGCTCTTGCCGCAAAAGCACAAGCAGAAGCGGACAGAAAAGCCTCTGAAGAATCTGAAAAAATTTCCAAAGAAAAAATAGCCGCTTTTAAGAAAGAAGCTGCGTCAGCAAAAGAAGCTCAGGACAAACTTGCAAAAGATGTTGCGAAACTGCAAAAGGAAAAAGAGGAAGCTGATCAAAAATTAGTAGAGTCAGCCAAATTAGCTTTAGAAAAATCAAAAATGCTAGAAGAGCAAATCGCCAAAGCAAGTGCTGAAGCAGAAAAAGCCGCTGCTGCCGAAGCAAAAATAGCTGCTGAAAAAGCAGTAAAAACAAATTAGCCCCATATAATAAAACAATACCTAACCTACTTAATTAACAATTTTTAAACTAAAATCCGTTGAAAAACGGATTTTTTATTTAAGCTATGTACAAATTCTATTAGTTTTAAAATCCATATAATTAAAAGCCTGAAAGCAAATCTCCTAACCTGCCTTTTTTAAAATTACCTATCTTTACAAAAAATAAATACCATGCAGCATATAATTGACCGTTTTATAAGTTATGTCACGATAGACACCGAATCTGATCCTAACTCAAACACAACACCCAGCACAGCTAAACAATGGGATTTAGCCAATAAATTAGCTGACGAATTAAAAAACCTCGGACTGGAAGATGTAACCATAGACGACAAAGCGTATATCATGGCTACTCTGCCAAGCAATGTTGATCATGAAGTTCCTACGATTGGATTTATTTCACATTTTGACACTTCTCCCGACTTTTCTGGTGCCAATGTAAAACCACAGATTATTACCGATTACAATGGTAAAGACATTGTTTTAAATGCCGAAAAAAACATCATTTTATCGCCTTCCTATTTTAAAGATTTACTGCAATATAAAGGACAAACGTTAATCACTACCGACGGCACAACCTTACTGGGAGCAGATGACAAAGCAGGCATTACAGAAATTGTTACTGCAATGGAATTCCTAGTTCAAAATCCAGACATTAAACACGGAAAAATCAGAATTGGATTCACGCCTGATGAAGAAATTGGACGGGGAGCTCATCATTTTGACGTTGAAAAATTTGGAGCAGAATGGGCTTACACAATGGACGGAAGTCAAGTAGGAGAATTAGAATTTGAAAATTTCAACGCCGCAGGAGCTAAAATCACTTTCAAGGGAAAAAGTGTTCATCCTGGTTATGCCAAAGGAAAAATGATCAATTCCATGCTTATTGCTAATGATTTCATCAATGAATTACCTGAAGATGAAACTCCTCAAGAAACCAGAGGGTATCAAGGTTTTTTTCACGTACATCATTTATCTGGAAGTATTGAAGAAACAGTTTTGGAACTAATTATCCGTGATCATAACAAACAAAAATTTGAAAAAAGAAAAGAACTGATTCATAAAATAACAAAAAAAATCAACAAAAAATTTGCTAAGCAGTTTGGAGAAGATATTGTTATTGCAGAAGTAAACGATCAGTATTACAATATGAAAGAAAAGGTTGTTCCTGTAAAACATATTGTAAACATTGCTGAAAAAGCAATGAAAGAACTCGGCATTAAACCAATCATCAAACCCATCAGAGGAGGAACTGACGGATCTCAGCTATCGTTCAAAGGACTTCCTTGCCCAAACATCTTTGCCGGCGGTCATAATTTCCATGGCAAATACGAGTATGTTCCTGTTGAAAGCATGCAAAAAGCTGTAGAAGTAATTGTTCGAATTGCTGAATTGACTGCTAACGGGGATTATTTGAAAAAGTAAAACTAAAACCATTGCTATATGGACATGATTAACCATTGGGCTAATGAATTAGACATTTTGAAAGCAATTATAGCCAAAACAGCATTAGTTGAAACCAATAAATGGGGAGGCTGTGTCTATGTACTCGGTAATAAAAATATTGTTGGAGTTGGAGGTTTCAAAAAATTCTTCACTCTTTGGTTTTTTAACGGTGCTTATCTCAAAGACGAAAAAAAACATTTAGTAAATGCAAATGAAGGAGTTACCAAATCATTGCGCCAATGGCGGTTTACATCCAAAGATGAAATCAATGAAGAGGAGATTATCACCTATATTCTAGAAGCAATTCAAAACGAAAAAGAAGGTAAAATCATCAAACCTAAAAAAGTAACAGAACCAACGATAATCCCTGATTTACTGCAAAAGGTACTGAATGACAATATCCAATTGAAGGATGCATTTCTAAAGTTCAGCCCTTATAAACAAAAGGAATTCATAGAATTTATTGAAACTGCCAAACGGGAAGAAACCAAACTATCGAGAATCGAAAAAATAAAGCCCATGATTTTAGACAATATTGGTCTAAATGATAAATACAGATAAAAAATTAAAATCCAAATTACAAATCCCAAATTCCAGCACTATTGGAATTTGGGATTTTTTTATTAAAAACAATATCAATTTTCTTGCCTTTCAATTCAAAACAGACCCTTTAAATCAGTAAAACCTTAACATTGGAACATTAAAATATTTATTACATTTGTTAATATACCGAAAACAATTTGGTAACACTGAGGTAATTTTCAGAAAAACTTCCCAATTCAGTATCAGTATAAAATTAAATAATTCCTAAAATTAACTAATTATGATAGAAAAAAAAGAAGATCAGCCCACTCCGGAAAAAGTGATACTTCCAAAATCACCAATAAATGAAAACAAAGAAGTTCCAAAGCCGGCTGTTTCTAAACCGGCACCAAAACCAAGAACAGTCAGAACTGTCGCTGCAAAACCAGCAACAGTTAAACCTGCAGCCACAAAACCAGTTACAGCAAAACCAGCAGTCTCAAGACCTTCTGCTGTAAAAACACCATCAAGACCAATCAATGCTAGTGTCACTCCACTAACTTCAGAAACTGCTGCTGAAGAAATAAAAACAGAAAAAACTGCTGTAGTTTCTCAAGAAGAGAAAAAAGATAAAAAGAAGAAAAAAAACAAATCAAAAATGAAAGAAAAAGAAAAAGAGAAAAAAGCAAAAGCTAAGGCCAAAGAAAAAGCGAAGAAGAAAGCAAAAAAGGCTAAAAAAGCCAAGAAAGAAAAAGCTAAAAAAGCAAAGCTGAAAGCCAAACTCAAAGAGAAAAAAGCGAAAGCAAAAGCTAAAAAAAGCAAAAAAGGCAAGAAAAAATAACAGTCTTTTTATAAAAAGAAAATCCCAAATTCCAGTTACTAAATCGGAATTTGGGATTTTTTATTGTAATAACAGTATCTGATTAAGCTTTTTTATTCAAAGTAGCGCTTAACTCCAAAGAAATTGAAGAACGCTCCATTTTTAATTTTCCAGCCATTGTTTCAATAATTACTGTTGTATCTGCAAGCTCAGCTATTTTACCGTGAATACCGCTTTTTGTAATTATTTTATCACCTACTTTTAAGCCGTTTTCAAATTCTTTTTCGCTTTTAGCTCTTTTCTGCTGTGGACGAATCATAAAAAAGTAAATGACTACGAACATCAATAAAAACGGCAAAAACTGTTGTATTTGTCCCATAATTTAAAAATTTAATATTTGTTAATTGTTTTATATTTAATAGAAATGAAGCTGTGTCAAAAAAACTACATTAAACCTCTTCCAATTTTTACGATTCTTTTATTACCTTCCAATTCTTTAACCAAATTATCCAAAATTCCGTTAATAAAAATACTGCTCTTTGGAGTTGAATATTCTTTGGCCAGTTCCAAATACTCATTCAAAGTTACTTTCACAGGGATAGAAGGGAATTTCAGGAATTCGCAAATAGCCATTTTTAAAATAATGGTATCAATTTCTGCGATACGTTCGCTGTCCCAATTTGGCGTTTTATCAATGTACTCTTTAGCCAGCTCAGATTCATTCAGAACTGTTTTTCTAAATAAATCTTTAACATAAGCTTTATCTTCGTTGTCTTTGTATAATTTTGGAACTCTAAAATTATCATCTTCGCCTTGTGTTATTCCTTTTAACTGCTTAACGATAAAAGTGTTCACCAATGGAATATCATCAATCCATGTTAACTTATCATCTTCCAGATAATCGTATAATTTTTCATTTGGAACAATAATATCCGAAAATACATCTACAATAAAAGCTTTATCTTCCTCAAAAGTATTCACCCTGTTAGTCATGTATTTAGCATACAATTCACTCTCCTTGATAGCATTAAGAAGCAGAATGATATAATCGTCATTCAGCGTCCAATTGTTTATTGAACGGTTTTCTAAAGCAATGCTAAGAGAATTATTTTCGGCAAGAATCTGAAAAATACTGTTCTTAATGAATTTTTCATTTGGATTGCGCTCTTCTTTGGTAGCCAAATGTTTCTGGCTTGACAGATGTAAAAAAACAGTTTCTTTTTTACAGATCTCTATCAGTGAAGAAAGCATGGTAAGGTATAAATCTTGAATGGCGTCAATACTATGCATAAGGAATTTTTCCTCTTTTTCTAAATTATCAGAACCATTTTGATGCATTGCATAAATGGATTGCATGACTTTAACGCGGATGTGTCTTCTGTTTACCACCTTGTAAGAACTTTTAAAATTAGGTCTGCAAAATTAATACTTTCTTGTCTTAAATGAAAATTTATAGTCTTTTAATTTCAGTACAGCTATTTTAGATTTTAAAACCTTTAAAGAAAAATGCCACTCATTCACAGATTAAAAATAAATCAGTGAATGAGTGGCAAAAATTTGTTTTAAAATATTATTTTGCGTTTTCTATTTTTCTCAAATCAATGCGGTTTTGAGCAATAGTCAAAGCGGCCTGGTGAGTTGTAATACTATTTGCAACGGCATAATCAAAGATTTCCAATGTAGTATTGTAAATATTTTCAGTTTTACGCATAATTTCGGCTTTGTCATAATGTTCTAATTCAGCATAAACATTGATAATACCTCCTGCATTAATCAGGAAATCCGGAGCATAAAGAATACCTCTTTCCTGCAGAATCAATCCGTGAGTATTTTCGTTTGCCAATTGATTATTAGCCGCACCGGCAATCACTTTTGCTTTAATTTTATTTACGGTATTCTCGTTGATAGTTGCCCCCATTGCACAAGGCGCATAAATATCAACATCTGCAGTGTACAAATCCTCTCCGGTAAATATCTGAGCATTATATTTAGCAGCTACCTGATATAATTTTTCTTCATTGATATCAGTAATAAAAACCTGCGCTCCTTCTTTTGTCAAATATTCAACCAAAGTTTCTCCTACGTGTCCAATTCCTTGAACCAATATTTTTTTCCCTTCTAATTTTTCGGAATCAAACTGCTGTTTTGCGGCTGCTTTCATCCCCATGTACACCCCAAAAGCGGTAACAGGTGATGGATTTCCAGATCCGCCTCTTTCTTCGGAAATACCGGTGACATACGGAGTCACATCTCTTACAATATCCATATCGGCAGTTTCCATTCCAACATCTTCTGCAGTAATATATCTTCCGCTCAGCGAGTGTACAAACTCACCAAATTTACGCATCAATTCAGGTGTTTTCTGCGTTTTGGCATCACCAATAATTACTGCTTTACCGCCGCCAATATTTAATCCGGTAATGGCAGCTTTATAAGTCATACCTCTCGAAAGACGCAGCACATCATTCAAAGCTTCCCATTCATTAGCATAATTAAACATTCGTGTTCCTCCCAAAGCCGGTCCCATAACCGAATTATGAATACCTATAATTGCTTTTAATCCTGTATCTTTGTCATTGCAGAAAACAATTTGCTCATGACCGTTAAAAGACAATTGTCCAAAAACAGGATCCATTTTTTGAAGATCTTTACCAGTTGTAACAGTAGCATTCATAATACTATTTTTATTAGTTAAAAAATACGAATTTATCAAAAAGACACTTCAAACATACGTAAAAAATAAATATACATCAATAAATTTACTTAAAAATAAATATTTATTAATAATAATTGAAAATATTTATTTTAATATAATTGTTAAAATTTAGACATTAAACAAAAAACAAAATTAATTCCATACTGAATCCTCATAAAATGAAAGAATTACGCTATTTAAATAAATATTTTATCAAATATAAATTCAGCTTCTTACTTGGTATAATTATCACCATAATCGCACAAATATTTTCTTTATTTACTCCAAAACTCATTAGTAAATCATTTAATGAAATTGAAGCTTTTGCCAAAAGCAATGCTTCCGATACCAGCGTTATCAGCCAGCAGCTGATTTCTAATATTTTATTAATTATTGCTACTACAATCGTTGCAGGATTTTTAACTTTTCTGATGAGACAGACACTAATCGTAATGTCCCGCCATATTGAATTTGACTTAAAAAATGAAGTTTTTCATCAATACGAAAGACTTTCCCAAAACTTCTATAAACAGAACAGAACTGGTGATTTAATGAACAGAATCAGTGAGGATGTTTCCAAAGTCAGAATGTATGTTGGACCAGCTGTTATGTATTCAATAAACACCTTTATCCGCTTTGCGATTGTGATTGGCTATATGTATAATGTTTCGCCAAGATTAACTCTTTACACAATACTGCCATTGCCAATATTGTCGTACTGCATTTTTAAATTAAGTTCTGAAATCAATAAACGTTCGACCACTTTCCAGCAGTATTTATCAAAAGTATCCAGTTATACCCAAGAAGTTTTCTCAGGAATCAGAGTTATAAAAGCATATTCATTAGAAAATCAGCATCAGGACAACATTGCCGATCTGGCTAATGAAAGCAAAAGCAAAAGTTTGAGTCTTGCCAAAGTACAGGCTCTTTTTGGCCCACTAATGATTGCATTGATTGGTGTGAGTAACTTGGTGGTGATTTATTTTGGAGGTTTAATGTACATAAACGGCACCATCAAAAGCATAGGAACTATTGCAGAATTTATCTTGTATGTCAACATGCTGACTTGGCCGGTTGCTTCATTAGGATGGGTTTCCTCTATGGTTCAGGAAGCAGAAGCTTCACAAAAAAGACTCAATGAGTTCTTGAAAATAGTCCCCGAAATACAGAACAAAAACCCAAACAGTTCAAAAATAGAAGGAAATATTGCATTCAGTAATGTAAGTTTTACTTATGAAGATACAAATATAAAAGCGCTTCAAAATGTATCTTTCACAGTAAACAAAGGAGAAACTTTGGCGATTTTAGGGAAAACCGGTTCCGGAAAATCAACAATTCTAGCGTTGCTTTCTCGCCTCTATGATGTCACAAGCGGACAGATTCTGATTGACAATAATGAAATCAGCCAAGTCAATTTATTTGATTTAAGAAATAATATTGGCGCTGTTCCCCAAGATGCCTTTCTATTTTCGGATACAATCAAAAACAACATAAAGTTCGGAAAAGAAGATGCCTCTGATAATGAAGTAGAATCGGCAGCAAAAAGCGCCGCTGTTCATGACAATATCACAGGTTTTAAGAATGGATATGATACGATATTGGGCGAAAGAGGGATTACGCTCTCCGGCGGTCAGAAACAGCGTGTATCTATCGCCAGAGCCATTATAAAAAATCCTCCCATTTTACTTTTTGACGATTGCTTGTCAGCAGTGGATACAGAGACCGAAGAAACGATTCTGAACAACCTTTTTGAGATATGCAGGAATAAAACTACCATAATTATAAGCCATAGGGTATCTTCTGCAAAAAATGCCGATAAAATCATAATTCTTGATGAAGGCAGGATAATCGAACAAGGCACTCATAATCAATTAATAAACTTAGAAGGATATTATGCCTCTCTTTATTTAAAGCAGCTTTCAGAAAAAGAATTGCTTTAATTGTTGTATAATACATATATTTTTATGATTTTTGATTGCTATTAAATAAAAAATGACGAAAAGATTATGAGAGAAAATGATATGTTAGAAAAAGAAGAAATATTCTCAAAAGTTTTAAGAGCTGGAAGAAGAACGTATTTCTTTGATGTTAGAGCTACCAAAGCTGATGATTATTATATTACAATTACCGAAAGTAAAAAATTCACAGAAGAAGACGGTTCTTTTCATTTTAAAAAACATAAAATCTATTTGTACAAAGAAGATTTTACTGCATTTTCAGAAATTTTAGAAGACATGACTTCTTATGTTTTAAACCATAAAGGTGAAGAAGTAATCTCCGAAAGACACCAAAAAGATTTCAAAAAAGAATATGCTTCAGACAAAACAGATGAAGAAAGTGTACGAAGCACTTCTAGTTTTACTGATATCGATTTTGACGATATTTAATTAAAAGACAAAAAATAAAAAAGTCCAAAATCGAATTGATTTTGGACTTTTTTTATTTATAATTTTTTTTTTTGGGTCAATTAACTGAATTTGCTTCTGGCAGATACCTTGTTACTCCAACATTATTTTTGAAGATTTAAAGACCTTGACCCATTTTTCTTGAGATTCTGGCGTTATCTCTTTTTGCTGAGTTAACCATACATTACAAAATAATTCATTTTTTCCTTGTATAACGTACCAGATCTGAGATTCAGAGACATGCTCAATTTTAAGGATAAACCAAGGATATTGTGCCTTGTCGTCCCGCTCAATTATTGTTCTTTTTGTGGCTGGAATATTTTTTAACGGCGGGTAAAATGCTTCAACCCTGCTTAATGGCACATATAGAGAATCTCGGCAAATATCTGTTGCCACCATTTCGCTGGAATTTCCAATAAATTCTTTGCCTTTCAAAAATCGTATCCCAGTCAGCATGCCCCTAACGTCATCTTGCTGATCAACTATATGCCAGCCCTCATCTTTCGGCCAGTTAATGGTAAATTTTTCCTTCTTTGAATTGGATTGCGCATTACTTATGCTACATATAAAAGATGCAGATAGAACGATACTTTTTACTAGTCTTTTCATTGATTTAGAAGTAATATAAATTCCGAGGGCAGTTTTAGCTGCGAGAAAATTTAAAATAGAAAATTAATTGTCTTACAATTCTTTTCTAAAGGTTTTTCTTCGGCAGTGAATTACCGGATTAAAATTTTTCCAAATCAGCTGTATAGCAAGATTATCAGCCAGCTCCGGTGTTCTAAAACAGTTTTCTACGCCATTCTCAGTAAAAGTCTTGTGATATTCATTAAAAATAACTGCAGTCACTCCCTTATTCTGATAATCTGGATGCACTCCAATAAGATAAAATATAACATCTTTACTGCTGCGTTTTGCTTTTAATAAATGTAAAAAACCAAAAGGAAATAATTTTCCATTGGCTTTTTGAAGTGCCCTTGAAAAACTAGGCATCACAATAGCAAATGCTACAAGCTTACCATCTTTATCCTCTACATATTTTATGTATTCTGGATTAATGAAACTAATGTATTTATTCTTAAAATATTCTTTCTGAATATCAGATATTGCGACGAATGAAGACAGCTTTGCATACGATTCATTGAATAAATCAAACATTTTATCTACATAAGGCATTACATCCTTTGTTGATTTAAAATTAATCGGTTTAAGCTGGTATCTTTTTTTAACTAATTCGTTGATTTTTTCAAAAAACTCCGGTTTAGCATTTGCAAACGGAAATTTATTTTCAACATATTCCTTTTCGGTAACGTATCCCAATTGTTCAAAATGTGCAGCATAATAAGGATGATTGTACCAAGTAATCATTGTTCCTAATTCATCAAAACCTTCCGTTAAAACACCTACTTTGTCAAGATTTGAAAATCCCATCGGACCTTCCATATATTCCAGATTATTTTTTCGGCCGGTTTCATACACTTTTTCAAGCAGTGCTTTAGTTACTTCAATGTCATCTATAACATCAAACCAGCCAAAACGAACTTTCTTTTTCTGCTGCTGATTCACCTCATCCCAATTGATAATTACTGCAATCCGGCCAACGATAACATTATTTTTACGAGCCAGATAAAACGCAGCTTCGGCACTGTCAAAAGCGGGATTTTTGGTTTTATCAAATGTTTCCAGTTCATCTGAAATTATTGGAGGAACCCAATATGCGTTGCACTTGTATAAAGAAAAAGGAAATTTTATAAATTCTGTTAACTCGTTTTTGGTCTTAGCTTCTTGTATGGTAATCATTGCAGTCTATGTGGGGGAATATTATTTTATTTCTTCGATTTTTTAAGTGATTCTTTGGTATTTGTCTTTTTAGCCATGTCCTTAACAGCCTTTTCTTCTTTGGTCATAAGATATACGTCTTTATAACGCGCGTCATATCGCCACGAAACTCCTACGCCTCCGTAAAACACTGAAGGAGTATCTTTAAAATTACCGCTTATAGAAGCATCAACCTGAAGGTTTCTGTTAATTAAATAAGCTGCGCCGCCTCGTACGATTGCATCACTGTAAAAATCGCTTTTAATTCCTTGATTTTCAACAAAAGCAGACCAGTTTTTATTAATCCCTTTAGTCAGCGTCAAAATATAACTCAAACTTGGATAATCTGTTGTAATATAATTACCAATAATATTTGCTACAAAAACCCAAGAACCGTCACCTAAGTGATTCTGCAGAATCAAAGCTACTTTTGGAGAAATTTCAGAATTAGGAGAGAAATAAAACGGATTGTTATGTCCTGCAAAATTGACTCCAGCAAAAACAGCTACTGAAGGGATGACCTGATGCCAGCTGAATTTATGATTGGCTTTCCAGCTGTAAATATTAGGTTCTTTTTTGTACCCCTTATTAGGATCATACAGCAAATATTTTGCTCCAAAAACAGTTTGCTTAAAATCATATTTATCTACAGTTTTCATTGGATAATTGAAAGTTTCAAGCACATACTGAGCATCAGCAATAAACTCTAATTCTTCCAGAAATGCTCCGTAGCGCACTTCTAAATCCATTCCAAAACCATAGGCATCATACCGCAGCAGGCTATGATTTTCTTTAATACCGAACACACCTGTTTCTACCTGCAAAACTGTTTTTCCAACAGCAAATGCCGACATAGATTCGCCTGGCCTGTTCGAATTAATCTCATCGGTATGCTGACCGTAATGAGCTATTGGAAATAAAAAAAGGGAAACTAAAAAAACTTTTTTGAAATTGAACATACTGAATTAGTTGAATGAAAATAGATAACGTTTTTCAAATGTACTATATTTTATCGTAACAATCATTCGGTTAAAAATTACTTATGAATATAGTTAAAAATTATTAATAGAATCTTGGTTTAAAAAAGCTATTAGTTCCTTAACAGCTTTACCGCGATGGCTTATTGCATTTTTGGTTTCTAATGAAAGCTGTGCAAAAGTTTCCTGAAAACCTTCAGGTTTAAAGATCGGATCGTAACCAAAACCTTGGTCGCCATATTTTTCTAAAGTAATTGTACCGCGGGCAATTCCGGTAAAAAGATACTGTTCTCCCTTTATATTTAAAGCAATAACAGTTTTGAATTGCGCATCTCTATTGGTTTTATTTTCCAGATTCAAAAGCAGTTTATCCATATTATCAGCAGCTGATTTTTGTTCGCCGGCGTATCGTGCCGAAAAAACACCTGGCTCACCGTTCAAAGCATCAACTTCCAGTCCCGTATCATCAGCGAAACAGTCATAACCGTATTTTTGGGTCACATAATCAGCTTTCAAGACTGCATTCCCTTCAATAGTAGCGGCAGTTTCAGGAATATCTTCATTACATCCGATACTTTCCAGACTGATAATTTCAATACTTTGTGGCAGCATACTTTGTATCTCTTTAATTTTATTTTTATTATTGGTCGCAAAAACGATTTTCATAATGGCACTTTTAAAATGAGAAACCAAAAATACATTTTTTTACTGACCAATAAAGAAAACTGCCTTTTAAACCACGGCATTCGCTTTTAAAAGTTTCTAACACGAATTACACTAATTTGCACGAATTAAGATTGCTATTTTATTACACAAAATATTCAAAACTGTAAAAAGTTATAAAATTTGATTTCAATTTTGATAAGAATTAGTGTTAATTGGTGAAATTCGTGTTTATCTTTTTTTAAATGCGAATGCCATGCTTTTAAATAATCAAATATACTGCATAGAAATCTGCTGAAATGCAAATCATTTTCGAAGCTGATCTTAATACTTATTTTAGATTAAAAATACCTTTCAATTCTGTAATTTTCGCATTAATTTTACCATTCAATTAATTCAATCTAAGAGAAATTATGATTATAGATTTTATAGAAAATGCAGCCCGATACGAAGCAGTTCATCCGTCATTTAAAACTGCTTTTGATTATTTAAAGCAAGATGACAAAGACGCTTTGGATGGTTTAATCGATGAAAAAGCAGGTGTAAAAATGTTTGCTTACAAAGGAGAAGGAAAAAGCAGAGCAAAAAGTCTGGAAACATTTGAATGCCATGACAAAAATATTGACATTCAGTTCTGCATCAGCGGAAGCGAAGGTTTTTTGTGGAAACCAAGAGCGAAATGCGTTTCTCCAAACGGAGAATACAACACCGAAAAAGATGTTCGTTTTTTTAACGATGAACCAGACACTTATTTTGAACTGAAGGCCAATCAGTTTGTTGTATTTTTTCCTGAAGATGTTCATGCGCCAATGATCAGTGAAAATGATCTGGATAAAATAGTTGTAAAAGTATTGGTATAACCCAAATTTTAATATTACTATTTTTATTAATAAAGTCCTGACTGTTAAAAACAGGTTAAAACATAGTTAAAATACTTATTTTAAGCTTTTTAATACAATAAAGTTGTAAATTTGAGTGTGGTTTTGATTAATTACTTGAGGTATAATATCACAAATATTTAAGTATTAGAAAAAGTATCTCAATAGTCAGCTATACCGAATTATAGTAACGTATAAGTTAGATAATGATAAATCAGAACTACAAAATTGGAGGGCCGTAAAAAGCCCTCCTTTTTTTTGAAGTAAAAATCCAGATTTAAGTACTATAATGCATCTGACAAATCAATACTTTCTGGCAATGAAAACATTTTCCCTTTATTCTTCAATTCTAAAACTGATTGCCCAGAAAAAAATTATTGATACAGCTGAAAATCAGTTTAACATCAATCCAAAAATTATAAAGCAGTCTGCTGCTGGTTTAGGTTTAACATTTGTCAGTAAAAAAGAACAGGAAGGCAGCGTCTGTCTGGCAGACAGTCATGAAGTGCGTCCTGAATTTAAAGAGACATTTACTTCTGAAGATTTATTCAATTACATCTACGCGGTAATTCATTCATCAAAATACAGGGAAAAAAATTTAAAAACAGATTCCCAAAATATTCCAATACAAACTGACAGTCTTAAATTTTGGAAGCTAGTGCAGTTCGGCAGAGAATTACGTAAAATTCATTTGCTAAAAAATGATAATACTGTCAACTCCAGTGCACAATTTACAAATGAAGGCAATACTATTGTTAAACATTCAAAATTTAAAACATTTTCCGAAACTCATTTTTCACCATCAGAGGAAAATTGTGCCGACAGAAATTTAGGGCGCGTGTACATCAGCGAAAATCAGTTTTTTGACAATATACCCGAATCCGTATGGAATTTTTGCATAGATGATTATCAGCCTGCAAAAAAGTGGCTCCAAGACCGAAAAGAATGCGAGCTTACTCCTGAAGACATTTCACAATACCAAAAAATAATTGCGGTTCTAACTGAAACAGTTCAGATTGCAAAAAAAATTAATAAACTAGATATTTAGCCTTTACTTTGAAATTAATGAAAACAATAAATAATCGATGAAATTTATAATTTTCTAAAAAGACAGAACTGTAATAGAAATATTAATAGCTGTGTTTTTAATATTTGGTCACATTCGTTAAATTATCTGGAAAATAGGAATCTGATAAATTGGTAAATTCATCACCTCTCATAAAAATATTGATATCGACTTCGCTAAAACTGTTTTTCCCGGCTGCTGCCAAAAGCTCGTTAGCAGCGTGAAGAGTGTTTTTATGAAAATGATACACTCTTTCAGATTTATCGGTTACGACTAATCCTTTCATCAGCATTTTATTCTGAGTGGCAACTCCTGTCGGGCATTCGTTATTATTGCAGCGCAAAGCTTGAATACAGCCCAAAGAAAACATAAAACCGCGGGCTGAATTACACATATCAGCCCCCAAAGCTACAGCTCTCAAAATGGAATATCCCGAAATGATTTTACCGCTGCAGATTACTGTTATCTTATCTCTTATTCCTAAACGGACCAATGTTTTGTTTACAAAAATAATTGCTGGTTCAAAAGGCATTCCAACACCGTCTGCAAATTCGAGCGGTGCGGCTCCAGTACCGCCTTCGGCACCATCGACAGTAATAAAATCAGGAAAGCAGTTTTGATGAATCATTTCCTGACATAGCGTTTCAAATTCAGAAGTTTCACCGATGCACAATTTAAAACCAATTGGTTTTCCATTAGATAATTGACGTAAATGAGCAATGAATTCTATCAGACCTTTTGCATCTGAAAAGGCATTATGGCTGGGTGGAGAAAGAATAGTCGTGTGTGGTTCAACCCCTCTTATTTTTGCAATCTGTGCTGTGTTTTTCTGCGCAGGAAGAACACCGCCGTGACCTGGTTTTGCTCCTTGTGATAATTTAATTTCAATCATTTTTACAGCAGGAAGATTCGCTTTTTCTGCAAATTTATCAGCATCAAAATTTCCTTCGGAATTACGGCAACCAAAATAACCAGTACCAATCTGCCAGGTAATATCCCCTCCATTTTGATGGAACTCGGTCAATCCTCCTTCTCCCGTATTGTGATAAAAATTTCCTTTCTGTGCACCTTTGTTTAGTGCTACAATAGCATTTTCGCTTAATGAACCAAAACTCATAGCCGAAATATTCAGTAATGAAGCAGAATACGGCTGTTTACAGTCTGAACCGCCAACGAGAACCCGCGGCAATTCATGATTGACAGATGCTGGAAACATCGAATGCTTTATTCCTTCGTAACTCGATTGGTTTAAAACTAACTGCGTCCCAAAAGGAGAAGTTGCATCAATATTTTTAGCTCTTTGGTACACTAAAGAACGCTGGTTTCTTGAAAACGGCTTACCGTCGGTGGTGCGTTCTATAAAGTACTGCTGAATTTCGGGAGCAATCATTTCAAACAAATATCTAAAATATCCCAATATTGGGAAGTTTCTTAAAATAGCATGTTTTTGCTGAATGGTATTATAAAAGCCAACAATTATAAGGATTATCATTATAGCCGAAAAAACAAATCCTGTTTTTAGAAAATAATTAAAACCGAGAGAAATTAGTAATAATGTAATACTGATAATGAATAACTGTTTTCTCATTACTGAAACAATTTAAAAGTTACTAAGATTTATTTATATGCCTATCCTTAACTAATTAATACCAAACAGATCGAATTATCCACAGATTAAAAAGATTTACACAGATTTAAAAAAATAGTAATGAAATCTGTGAGACTCTGTGTAATCAGTGGCAAAAAAATTACATGGTATTATTTGCGGATAGTTAGAGCCTGTTTAAAAATTTAAAATAAATAATTGTTATGGGTTAAAGAAACCGATTGAAATTTGTCTTTTTGTAGTGACCAAACCATAAAAAGATGTATCCAACCGATTTGACAGAAACCCAGTGGCAATTTATAAAAAAGATTTTAGGATTCGATGATAGAAAGCGGAAATATAATTTGAAAGTCATTTAGAATGCGATTAATTATCTCGTAAAAACAGGTTGTCAGTGGCGAATGTTACCTAAAGATTTTCCAAAATGGCAATTAGTGTATTATTACTATTGGAAATGGTCAAATTTGGAATGTTTTGATTTATTACTGTCAAAATTGCGAGAAAAAGTCAGGTTTAATAGAGGTCAAAATACAATGCCAAGTCTAGGAATAATGGATAGTCAAAGTGTACGATGGGGAAATAATCGTTCCTTAAATAGTTTTGATGGCAATAAAAAAGTAAAAGGAATTAAACGGCATATTGTGGTTGATAAAAATGGGTTTCTTTTGGCAATAATGGTAACAGTTGCCAATGTCCATGATAGTAAAGCGGCAGATTTACTAATGAGGACGCTTCACTATTTTTTATGTCCTATAAAAGTAATCCTTGCCGATGGTGGTTACAGAGGCGAAGTGATTGAAAACATAAAAAATAAATTTGGCTATATTATTCAAGTGGTAATGCGTTCAGATGATAGAAAAATGGGGTTTAAACCTATACATAAAAGATGGATTGTAGAGAGAACATTCTCTTGGTTTGACAACGACCGAAGATTATGTAGAAATTATGAACTACTTTTTGAAACATCCGAGAATATGGTCAAAATTGCAACTATAAAATTATTATTAAATAAAATTTAAACAGGCTCTTATATAAGTCAAAATCAATTTTAAAGCAACTAAAAATCAATTACAATGAAAAAATTACTATCAAAAATAGCTCTGGGATTTGTTCTTTTATTAGTTCCAATGGCTCTAAATGCTCATAATATCTGGCTGGAAGTAAAAGGATCGGGCAAAATCAATGATAAAGTACAGGTGCAGTTATACTTTGGCGAATACGGTCAGGAAGCTCCAGAAAAAGGAGCGAAACCAGACCGTTTAAAAGACATCAAAATATTCCTGATTGATGCTTCCGGAACAAAATCAGAAATTACAATGACACAGACAGAAACGCACTGGCAGGGTTCTTTTGATGCAAAAACCATTGGAACCTATCAGATAATTGGAATAAATGACCAAGGAGAAGTTAGAGATATGTCCAAAAAACATCTAGGTTTTGCAAGAAGCATCTCGTATCTAAAAGCTGTTTATACAGTAAAAACTCCTGAAACAAAAGAATATGCTGTTCATCGATTAGATTTAACTGTACAAAAACAGAATGACACTTATTTGCTGACTGCATTTAAAGACAAAAAACAGCAGGGCAATCTGAATATTACAATTATCAATCCGGATGGCTGGGTAAAAACAACAGAAACAAATGAAAAAGGTAAGGCATCTTTTGTTCCAAACAAAAAGGGGCTCTATCTCATCAATCTGGAATGGATCGACAGCACCAAAGGAACTTTCAAGGATAAAGCATTTGATAATACTGTCAATAAAACTGTACTCTCGTTGAGAGTTGAATAAACCACTATGGCGTCAGACTTAAAATATACTACGCTAAACCCTATTTATTTGCCACAAATTTCACAAATTAGCACTAATTAATTTGTGAAAATTTGTGCAATTTGTGGCAAAATTTTTAGGAACCGAAAGATAAATACACTAAAGAACATAGTTTTGAACTAAATTTGAGACTAATAAATCTAAAAACTGTACAAAAAACAAAGATTCGGAATCTCATCTGAATCTTTGTTTTTTTTTGCAACAAATAGAAAAAACAGCTTAATCATAAATTTGAAAATAAATAAAATTTTTAACACAATTTGTTTAAACCTTTCACTGTTTTTTTAATCTAAAAAAGTGCATTTTAAGCCATATTTAAGAGTATAATAATTGGTATTACACTATTTATTTTTACATTTGCACTATTTTTATTTATTCTAAATAATACCCGATTTAAGTACGAAATAAAGAATCAAACGTAACTACCCTATAACAACAAACAATTATGAAAAAAAATATTTTCATTGCTTTTGCCTTAGTATCTGCATTATTCGTTAGTGCACAGCAGAAAAATATGCTTTTAGAGCAGTCTTTCTGGAAAACATCACCAGATTTAGCGACAGTTCAAGCTGAAATCGCAAAAGGTAGCAGCCCATCTGAATTAAATTCAAGGTCTTTCGACCCAGTAGTTCTCGCTATAAATAATGATGCACCAAACGCTACTATAAAATTCCTACTGGAACAGCCTGGAAATGAAGTTACAAAAACAACTCACGACAACAGAATATATCTGCATTGGGCTGCAGCTAAAGGAAATCTTGAAATCATAGAATATTTGATTGCTAAGAAATCTGATGTGAATCTGGAAGACAGCCACAGTTCGTTTCCTATCACGGCAGCTGCAAGCAGCGGTGTAACTAATACTGCAGTTTATGAAGCTTTTTTTAAAGCGGGTGTAGAACCTATGAAAAAATACCAGGACGGTGCAAACCTGCTGCTGCTGGCAATTCCTTATGACAAAGACCTTGCACTTTCAGCTTATTTCGCAACCAAGGGAATGTCACTCAAAGATGTAGACAGTAACGGCAATACCGCCTTCAATTATGTAGCCAGAACAGGTAATATTCCTTTCTTAAAAACACTATTGGAAAAAGGAGTAAAACCTACAGACAATGCACTGATTTTTGCTGCTCAAGGTTCCAGAAGAGAAACAAATACAATCGAAGTTTACAAATATTTAGTAGAAGATTTAAAAATCAATCCTAGTGCGACAAGTAAATTTGGGGAAAATGTATTTCATTTTCTTGTCAGCAAACCAAAACAAGCAGATATCATTAACTACTTTTTGGGCAAAGGCGTAAGTATTGCCAAAGCCGATAACGAAGGTAACACTCCTTTGATGGTAGCTGCTGCGGCAAGAGAAACTTCTGCAGCATTGGAACAAATACTGCTGATTGTAAAAACAATAAATTTCCAGAACGGAAATGGAGAATCTGCATTGACAATGGCTATAAAATCAGGAACTCCTGAAACTGTTACTATGCTTTTAGACAAAGGTGCCGATGTAAAAGTACTAGACAAACAAGGAAATGGTCTGGGTTATTACCTAATTCAATCGTACAGAGCTCCAATGCAGGGAATGGGTGGCCGTCCGGAAGGCGGGAACGCGCCAAAACAAGATCCTTTTGCGGCTAAAGCAAAACTGCTTCAGGACAAAGGCTTAAACTTGGCCGCAGCTCAAAATGACGGAAATACGCTTTATCATTTGGCAGTAGCCAAAAATGATTTAGCTTTATTGAAAAAATTAGCCGATTTAAACATCGACATCAATGCTAAAAACAAAGACGGATTAACGGCTTTACACCGTGCCGCGATGATTGCCAAAGACGATACCATTTTGAAATACCTGCTTTCTATTGGTGCCAAAAAAGATATCAAAACTGATTTTAAAGAAAGTGTTTTGGACTTGGCAAAAGAAAATGAAACACTGACAAAAAACAAAACAGATTTAACTTTTTTAAAATAGCAGTAAGCTTTAGGTCTTAAGCTAAATTCATAATTCATAATTCATAATTCATAATTCATAATTCATAATTCATAATTCATAATTCATAATTCATAATTCATAATTAAATATGAAATCAATATTCAAAATAGCTCTTGCGGGAGCATTCATCTTCCTTTTATCTTTCCAAGCCACAGCGCAGACGAGCAAATACAAATGCATGCTTCAAATGTCTAACTATACAGGTGAAGGGGCTTATATAGTGGTATCTCTTATCAATGCCAAAGGTGAATACGACAAAACGCTTTATGTAATGGGTGATGATAAAAAATGGTACAAAACCCTAAAGGAATGGCATAAATTTTATTCACAAAAACCTACTGATATTAGTGCAAAAACCGGTGCTTCAGTTACAGGCGGCGACCGCAGCATGACAACACTGGAAATTGAAGATTCTAAAATCAATAAAGGATACAAACTTCGTTTCGAAACAGCGGTCGAAGATCAAAAATATTATGTAACCGATCTTGAAGTTCCTTTGACTACCGAAGGAATCGCTGATAAAACCGAAGGCAAAGGATATATCCGCTATGTAAGATTGAATAAATTATAATTTTTATCTGCGAAAATCTGCAAAATCTGCGTGCTCTTTTTTTACGCAGATTTTGCAGATTTTTAAACAAAATCCCAATAACACAATTACATCAATGACTCTTTCTTTCTGGCGTTACTCCCACTTGGCCTTGGCGGTGTTTTCTTCGTTGTTTTTACTATTAGCATCCGTAACCGGAACCATACTCGCGGTTGATGCCATTCAGGAAAAAACAGTTTCTTACCGAGCCGAAAATTTTGATACAATAACGCTCGGCGAAACCTTACCGATACTCAAAAAAAACTATCCTGAAATAACCGAAGTAACAGTTGACCACAACCAATTTGTAACTTTAGAAGGGCTAGATCAAAAAGACAATGATGTCAACGCTTACATCGATCCGCGGACAGGAAAAATATTAGGAGAACCCATCAAGAAAAGCGAATTTATTCAATGGATTACAGGACTTCACCGTTCACTGTTTCTTCACGAAACGGGGCGATTTTTCGTAGGATTTATTTCTTTTATCTTAGTTTTAATTTCAATTTCGGGTTTTATTCTTATCCTTAAAAGACAAAGAGGTATCCGCAACTTTTTTTCCAAAATCATAAAAGACTATTTTGCTCAATATTATCACGTTGTTTTAGGCCGATTGGCACTGATTCCGATACTGATAATAGCAGTTACCGGAACTTATCTGACATTGGAAAAATTCAATTTTTTCATTCCAAAAACAGATTCGAAAGAACAGCAGGAAACCGTAAAACCTACACCAATTACCGATAAAGCCTCGATATTTAAGAGTACACTTTTAGCCGATGTTGAAAAAATAGAATTCCCTTTTTCAGACGATCCCGAAGAATATTACATTATCACCCTAAAAGACCGAGAGATTGAAGTCAACCAAGTTACAGGTGCCGTTGTAAGCGAAAAACTTTTCCCTGTAACAACTCTCTTGTCAAATCTCAGTCTTGACCTGCATACCGGCAGAACCAATGCCATTTGGGCTTTCATCCTTGGACTTGCCAGTTTAAACATATTGTTTTTTATCTATTCCGGTTTTGCAATGACTTTCAAAAGAAGAGCAAGCCGAATCAAAAACAAATTCAAAGCCGAAGAAAGTAAATACATTCTGCTCGTCGGTTCCGAAAACGGAAGCTCCCTACGATTTGCCAATGCAATCCTGAAGCAGTTAACTGATAGCGGAGAAAAAGCACATATTGCAGAGCTTAATAATTACACTATTTACCCAAAAGCCGAGCATTTATTAATTTTCACATCAACCTATGGCTTGGGCGATGCCCCGTCAAATGCTGACAAGTTCGAATCACTTTTGAATAAATACAATCAACAGCAAAAAATTAACTATACCGTAATTGGTTTTGGCTCCAAATCATATCCGGATTTTTGCGGTTACGCGAAACAAATTGACCTATTGCTTGTAAATCAGGAATGGGCGCACCGATTTATTGATCTGCAGACAGTAAACGACAAATCAGCCGAAGAATTTGTCGAATGGGTAAAACAATGGAATCACAAAACTGGTTTCCAATTGGCAACTACTCCATCTTTGTACAATCATATTCCGAACGATTTAGAGAAATTAATGGTGTTAGAAAAAACTACAGTTTCAGAAAATGAACAAACCTTTTTACTGACATTGCGTGCTGGAACGCGAAGCAGATTTACCTCGGGAGACTTATTGGCGATTTATCCCACCAATGACAATAGAGAACGTCTCTACTCTATAGGAAACAGTAACGGAAACATCCAATTGGCGGTAAAATTACACCCTTCCGGTTTGGGTTCCGGATTTTTATACAACGCAAAAGCCGGCGATATCATCAAAGCCAGAATAATTCCTAACCATGCTTTTCATTTTCCTAAAAAAGCCAAAAAAGTGGCTCTTATTTCAAATGGAACTGGAATTGCTCCTTTCTTGGGAATGATTGAACAGAACAAGAAAAAAGTCGAAATCTACTTATATAGCGGTTTCCGCCAAAAAACCGAAATCACTTCCAGTTACGAAACATTTGCTTCCGAAATGACTCAAAAACAGCAATTAAAGAACATCAACTTGGCATTTTCCCGTGAACAGGATCATCATTATGTAATGGATTTAATCAAGAGAGACGAAGAATTTTTTGCTGATTTATTGAATAGCGAAGGCACGATAATGATTTGCGGAGCACTAAAAATGCAGTTTGATGTCGAAAATATACTTGACGCAATTTGTCTGTCAAAAAATAACACAACTCTTTCCAGCTATATAAGCAAAGGTCAGATTTTGACAGATTGTTATTAATTTTTGGAGCAGAAAGATAGGGCATTTTTAGAAACATGGGTCCCGCTCTTCGTTTCAATCTTGTGGGCTGAACCCCAGCCCACAAGGATTTCCACTTCGATCGGGGCTAAAGACAGGCATTTTTGCTTTTTTGGAATTAATTGTTATTCAGTATTCGAGACCTAACAGGTTTTAAAAACCTGTTAGGTCTAAAATTAGGGGTTCGAAAGAATTGAAAACTTTATTTGACTCATTTTTACACAATATTGTCATGAATGACAAAGTTTAAGGAAAGAAATACTGAAACAGAGCAATCGAATCAAAGCAGAATACAAAATCATTATGAAAAGAAAATACTTTACAGCACTATTATCACTGTTTTTTCTAATCCAGACCGTCAACAGCCAAGTCCTCCGCAAGAGAGCCACAATGCTTATGGGCGGGCGTTTTGACATTACAATTGTTGCCAAAGATTCATTAACAGCAGAGCAAAGTATTGATGAAGTTATCACCGAAATTTCGAGGATCGAATACCTAATCTCCGACTGGAAACCCAGCACTCAAATATCCGAAGTAAACAGAAATGCCGGAATTCAGCCTGTAAAAGTCGATAAAGAAGTTTTTGAACTGACGAAAAGAGCCATTCATTTCTCAGAAATAACCAATGGCGGTTTTGATATCAGCTTCGCTGCTATGGACAGAATCTGGAAATTCGACGGATCCATGACCGAAATGCCTTCGGCGGAAGTCATTAAAAAATCGGTCGAAAAAGTAGGTTATAAAAACATTATTCTGGACAGTATAAACTCAACCATTTTCCTAAAATTAAAAGGGATGAAAATTGGTTTCGGAGCACTCGGTGAAGGTTATGCCACCAATAAATGCAAGGAAATGATGCTCGCCAAAGGAATCAAGGCAGGAATTGTAAACGGCACCGGCGATATGAGCACATGGGGAAAACAGCCTAACGGAAAACCTTGGAAAATAGGCATTACCAATCCTTTTCATCCGGATGACTTATTAGGTGCTATTCCGCTGACACAAGGTGCGGTTACGACTTCTGGATCCTACGAAAAATTTGTTGTTTTTAACGGCAAACGCTATTCCCACATCATAAATCCGTCAACTGGTTATCCAGTAACCGGTCTCTGCAGTGTTACCGTTGCAGGTCCAAATGCCGAAACCGCCAATGGATTGAGTACTTCCCTTATGATTTTAGGACAAAAGGAAGGTTTACTTTTGCTCAACAAATTCCCCGATTACAGCTGTCTGATGATTACTGATGAAGGGAAAGTAGTGAAATCAAAAAACTTCCAAATTAAAAAAATCAAATCTAAACTTTAGTTTTCTTAAAAAACTATCCTTTTTTATAAGCTCCATTCTAAATTTTCCAAAACGAAATAGATTAGCAAACAACGTTACGAAGCAATTCCTACAGCCTTAGAACAATATTTATTAGCAAATATTTCTTGTATTCATAATTTTTAGAGCAATAAAAAAATCTAAAATAATGATTCACAAATAGTTAAAAACTTATTAAAATATTATTAATATTTAGTCTAAATAAGTTGTCACATCTAAATTTAGGTTTTATATTTGCATTGTTATTTTTAATTATTCCAAATAAACAACATGAAATATATTTTCCTCCCCCTAACGCTCTTAGCATTCTGCCTAAACAGTCAAGCCCAAGACGTTGCAAGTAATTCAAACAGCACAAAAGATAACAGCCTTTACTATTTTGCTTCCGACAGTATAAAATCAGTTAATGATACAGTAAAGAAAAAAGGCCAGCAATTAAAAGAAGTTATAGTAACTGGAAATAAACAGCCAAAACCAGTAACCGCTTTACGTTCTGGATTAAAACCAATGGATGTACCACAAAGTGTACAAATAATTGATGCTGAAATTATCGAACAGCAGCAGGCTATCCGCTTGAGTGATGTTATCAAAAATGCAAATGGAGTATATGTAGGATCTGCCCGAGGCGGTGCCAATGAATCATTATGGTCCAGAGGATACTCAATGGATGCTAACAATATGTTTAAAAACGGGTTCCGCTATAATGGAGGTTCGATTCCAGATGTAGCTTCTTTGGAAAGAGTAGAATTTCTTAAAGGTGGTTCTGCCTTACTTTTTGGAAATGTTACTCCTGGAGGAATACTAAACTTGGTTACCAAAACGCCTAAATTTACCGAAGGAGGTCAATTAAGCATGCAAATGGGAAGCTATGCTTTTTATAAGCCATCTATTGATTTTTATGGACCAATAAACAAATCTATAGCTTATAGATTTAATGCCTCTTACGAAAATTCAGAAAGTTTTAGAGATTTTGTAAAAAACGATCGTATTTATCTTAACCCATCTTTATTGTTCAAAATTTCAGATAAAACTCAAATTACAGCACAGGGAGATTATTTAAGTGCTGATTGGACTCCTGATTTTGGAACTGGAATTGTAGATAAACAGATATTAGATATTCCAAAAAATGTTTATTATGGCGCACTTTGGTCAACAGGAAACACAAAATCATCAAGTGCTTCAGTATTTGTAAATCATGATTTTAATGACAACTGGAAATTAGGTTTCAACACGTCATATCAATCCTACCGCAGAACACAAAAATCTACAGCACAATTATCTAATTTAGCTTATTCAGATATTGATAATGATAACGTTCAAGAAGTGAATTGGAAGCGTGGTTTAACACAAGCAGATGCTGCCGAAAAAATATATGGTAATCAACTGAGTCTGCAGGGAACTTTCAATACAGGAAAAATCAAACATCAAATATTTACAGGAGCTGATTATGAATATTCTTCTGCTCCAAGTTATACTTTTGTATTTTACGACGACAAAAATATCACCCAGACTACCGAAACTAAGGCCATAAATCTTTTCAATTACGATTACAGCAAAGAAAGTTTAAATGCACCATACGCTACCAGAGCAACCCAGCTAGCTACTACAGATACACAACGTTTTGGAGCATTTGCTCAGGATTTAATTTCGATTAATAAATATATCAAAGTCTTAGCAGGACTACGCTGGTCTTGGCAAGAAGCAGAAGTTACAACTACCAAAGAGGTACTGACACCATCAGCAGATAAAAAATCTAACACTATAACTACTCCTTTAGAAGATGCAATCCCTACAACAGCTGACAAAGTATTAAATAAAGCATTTTCTCCAAAAGCAGGATTAGTAATTCAGCCAAACAAAGATTTATCATTATTTGCTAGTTACTCTAACTCATTTTCTCCAAATACAGGAACTAATGTTAATTTACAGCCTTTAGATCCATCTATCATAGACCAATACGAAGCTGGTATAAAAACAGATTTCTGGAAAGGCCTTTTGAGTACAAATGTAACCGTATACCAAATTGAGAACAACAACTTGGCTCAAACCGCCCAATTCCAAGCTGACGGAATTACCGAAAACGTAAACACCAATTTAAAAGAATTAGTAGGTGCTACAAAAGGAAAAGGAGTTGAAATTGACATTACTGCCAGACCCATTGAAGGTTTAAATATTAATGCTGGATATAGCTTTAATGAAACTAAAGTATCAAAATCTTCAGGAACAAGTGGCAGCCTTGTTGTGGGAGACGTTCTTGCAAGAACACCAAAGCACACTGCGAACTTAAGTTTTTTCTATAAATTACCTAGCGGTGTATTAAAAGGATTATCTTTTGGAGCTATCGGGAACTATATTGGAGACAGAACGGGTGGGTGGAATGATGACTATCAATGGGCACTCAACACAAATACTCCTAATCCAAATGACTATACTGTAACAATCAGAGATCGTGATATTCCATTAGAGGGTTATACAACAGTGGATGTTTCTGCAGGATATGATTGGAAAAAATTCTCCATCCTTTGTAAATTATCTAATATTACTGATGAATTGAATTATACAGTACACGAAAACTACAGTGTGAACCCAATTGCTCCACGTCAAGTAATGGTAAGTTTAAAATACAAATTATAAATACTGTTAGTTAAGCTTTTTATTTTTTTTCAAAAACTTTTTCTGTTCCTTTCATCATTTTGAAATACAGAAAAAGTTTTTGTTTTTAAGAATAAGAACTACTTTTACAGGATTCATTTTAAATTTAACTAACAAACCCCAAAATAAATATGCCATCTCCAGTTTCAGAATGTCTGTATTGCCAAAACAATGACACTTTAAACCAATTAATGATTAAAATAGGCGATTTAAAAGTATCACAGCTTTTCCTTTTCAAAGAACAATCGTATTCTGGACGATGTAACGTAGTTTATAAAGATCATGGTGTAGAACTTTACGAGTTAAGCGACGAACAGCGCAATTTATTCTTTGAAGATGTTGCCAATGTTGGAAGAGCAATTGCCAAAGCTTTTAATCCAGACAAAGTTAATTATGGCGCCTATAGCGACACTTTATCACACCTGCACGTTCACATCGTACCAAAATACAAAGAAGGTTACGGCTTTGGAACGGTATTCGAAATGAACCCGCAGAAAACGTATTTAACCGATGCCGAATATACCGAGGTAATCGAAAAAATTAAAGCGAATTTGTAAAACATAAAAAATCCCAATTCTGAAATAGTATCAGAATTGGGATTTTCTTTTAAAGTGGAAAAAGTTTTGTCCAAAATCTGGACAAATTTTTTTTGTATCTTTGTAATTATCAAAAAATAAAACCATGACAACCATAACCATTAATGAGCGTACAAAGGCAGGCAAAGCATTGCTTGAACTGGCAAAATTATTATCGCTTACAAATAAAGGTGTGGAAATAAATGAGGAAAGCACATACGCCCCTGAATTTGTTGAAAAAATAATGAAGGCCGAAAAAAACATAAAAGAGGGAAAAACCAAAACTATTGATCCGAATGATGTATGGGGAAGTTTAGGATTGAAATAACCCAAGAAGCCGAAAAAGATTTGGCTAAACATTTTAAATCCGGCAATAAATCAAACATAAACACTATTCGAAAAATAATACTTGAACTTGAGAACACACCCTATCAAGGAATTGGTAAACCCGAAAAACTAAAACATCAATTTAGTGGTTATTGGTCAAGAAGAATAAATCAAAAAGACCGATTGGTTTATAAAGTTGATGAAGATATCGTCACAGTTTATGTAGTTTCAGCAATGGGACATTACTCCTACAAATAAAAAATCCCAATTCCGAAAAATTTCAGAATTGGGATTTTTTTACCTTCTGGATTTAAAATAGTCTGCTAGATTTTCACAACCCGACAAATCACCACTATATTCCGGAAATTGTGTGGCAACCCTTTTTGAATCACTATATACATTCTCTTCTGCATAATCCATCATCCTCAGACAAAGCGCTTTGAATTTTGCTGTTTTGGCATTTTGAAAAGCTAATTTGTAATAGGCTACTGCCTTGAGTTTATTTCGGTATTCTATTTCGTCTATATAGGACTCATTTTCATAGTTTTGGTCAAAATAAGAAGTACTGCTGGAATAACGGCGCATCATCCATGAATTACCATAATCTGACATATTGTAATAACAGTTTGCCAAAAGAAAATAGTAATAATCTCTATTTTTGATTTTCGGATTATTGGCTAGATTGGTGTATTTTATCAAATGTTCAGTGATGGAAAGTTTGGTAACCAAAAACCTTTCTTTATGTTCAATAAAGTTTTCGGTATGTTTAAAATCATAAAACGGATTCTGGTCAAAAGTATAATCGTCGCCATAATTCCCTCTTTCCCAAGCATTATAATTGTCTTCCCAGTATCTTTCATCTATCGATTTAAAAGTAATTAAAGCATTACTCAATTGATTTTCCCGAATGTATTTTGTTCCCAATAAATCCTTCAAATAATCATTATCTTTTAGCAATTTGGCATAAATCGCTTTTTCGAATTGACTTAAATTTCCTACTTTCAGTTTATTGACAATAATCTGCAGATACTTGGCCGAATACACAAAATCCAAATAGTCGAAATAAGTATAAAACACTTCCAAATTCCCCGAGGTTTGAATGCGGTTGCCTTGCCATTCAACATCGCTAATATCATAACCATTATCAAAATTTGATTCCAATAAAGAAATTAAAGCAATTCCATCAGTAATATTTCCTTTAAATTCCAATTCTCTTCCCAAAGCAAAAATAAAACGCACGTCTTTTTTGTATTTCAAAATCACATTTTGGATCTCAGGCTTGATAATTGCTTTCCCATTTTCTTGATTCGCCGTAATACAAATTGCTTTTATTTTTTCAATCTCTTCTAAAGACTTATCGTTTTTAAACTTTTTTTCAAATGAAGCTATTTGTTGTAAACAATCATCATATTTTCGGGTCATAAACAGCAGATTAATTTGAGAAGCTTCCCAAACCAAAGGGTTTTGTATCGCTTTCAAATCAATTGATACTACAAAATCCAAAACTTCCAGAGCATAGAATCGGTCTTTTTCAGAACGGTCTCTTAATATTTCAGTAGTAATTTTATCATTATCTTCACTCCAATAATCAAATTGCGTTGAAGGCAAATAATTGGAATAATAAGGTGTATAAACCCAATCTTCAATTTTATTTATCTCGCGCAAAAGCAAAAAACCAAGAATCTCTGATTTTGGATTATTTTTATAAATTTCTTTTAGATAATCTAGATTTTTATCTACTTTTTGAACAGAAGCATACGCATAAACATTAGCAATTTCCTCTTTGCTTCTGGCATGTTTTAAAGCTTCTGAAATTTTAAATCCATCGTGAAAATAATAATAACTAGCGTATGTTTTTTCAGGGCAGTCAGCCATTAAGTTAGCTGTATTCAGCATAGATTCACCACCTGATTTTGTAAAATTATAGAAAAACAAACTCCAATAATATAGATAATCTTTTTTGTTTCCATTGAAATTATCCTCAAAAACAGTTTTTATAACATCCGTTTTTCCAGCATAATAAGCCAATCGAGTTGCCAAAAAAGCATATTTGCGTTTAAAATAGGGATTGTGTTCTTGTTGTGTAATTCTAACTAATTTATCCAGGAAATCACCTCTCTTATTTGTGTTCACAGCCTCATTTCTTTCCCAAACATCCTGTTCGAAAAAACCATTAATGATTTCACAGTTCTTTGCTGTTTTCAAATAGGCAATCGCATCTTGTTTATTGTTTTTATAAAGATATTGGATAAAATCATTATTGGATTTGGGGTTAATATCAGTCAGCGTCAAATTGTTATTAAAATCTTCAATAGATTCAATACTAACCTTTCTATTGGCAAAATTATACCAATCCAAAATATTGGCTTCCACACTAGTTTTGTAACTATTTGGATTTAGATCATAATCAAATCCCCATAAATTGGCATTATAGTAAAATGCCATATAGTGTGAATATTTGAAATATTCGGGTCTTAATAAACAATACCGAATATCCTCACCATAAGGCGAATAACCACATGCGATTCCCTTGTAAAAACTACTTACTAAAAGAACTATAAAAACTAGAAATCTCTTCATTACTGTATTTTTTAAAAGTGCTGTCATCTAAATGGAATAAAGAAATAGTTGCATTGGAATCTAATTCTACATTCTTTTTTATTATCGAAATTGCCTTACTGATTGTTTCTGCACTCACTTCTTCGCATTTTATTTGGTCTCCTTTTTTGAAAAAAGTATCATACTGATAAGTGCTGTCTTTTGTCACCTCGTACCACAATGGCTTGACTGGTTTTGTAAATCCGGCAATATCTGACGAATTCATATTTAACAATCCCGAAAAACGATTGTTTTCATACCATTGGGTCCAGTAAAATACAGGTAGTGCCACATCTAAATGCATAGGATAACTGCGTCTTTCATCCAAATAGGATTCCAATTCGGCAATGTCCAAAATAGAGTTTTTATCTTTTTGGGACAAAGGCTTTATAAGATTATAACACATCAGCATCGCTTTGTCCACAGGCGGAACTCCCATAATATCTGGATATTTATAAGGATAAAGGCGAAGAGTACAGCTGATTTCCTTATTGGATAATTCTTTTATTTTTTTCAGCAAATAGAAATACTTCTCTTTGGTCGATTTAGTCCAATCGCAGTCAATCTGAATTTCCGAATACTCAAAAATGTTTTTATCACTGTAATCTTTATGATATCTGTCAATCAGAAAAACAATATTATCTGCTAATTTGTCCAGCGATTTTTCAGTATTGTATTGAAAGATTTCGTTTTTAATAAAAACTGCAGGTACAATAGTTAACGAATCTAACTTGCGAAATTCATACTCTCTTGGCCTATTTTTTTCATACGGAAAATTGCCCATCGTTTCATTATAATCTACTTCAAAAAATTTGACATAGACTTTTTTGACCTGCAATTTGTTAATTTTCTCAATGGATTCATCATCAAAAGAAGTATTGCTTTTCCAGTAATAAAAAGCTCTTTCAACATTTTCTACTTTATTTTCTTTTTTGGAACAAGACAAAAACAAAACAGAAACAAAGGCAAACAAAACAATTTTTCTCATAGAAATAGGGATTTTATCAAAGTGTAAAAATCGTACTAAAATTATATAATTTCAAAACACTAAATCAAGAAATAAAACCATTTTTTTGACTGAAAACAAAAAATCCCAATTCTGAAACAGTATCAGAATTGGGATTCATTTTTTAAGATAATTTACTTATTTCAATCCAGCCAGACTCTGCTCAATTGTAGCAATTTTAGAAAGCGCATCGGCTTCTTTTTTGCGTTCGTTTTCGATAATTTCGGGTTTTGCATTGGCTACAAACTTTTCGTTTGACAGCTTCACCTGCACCGATTTCAAGAATCCTTGAATATAAGTTAACTCTTCAGTCAGCTTTGTTATTTCGGCTTCAACATCAATATTTCCGGTAATCGGAATGAAATATTCATTTGATTTCACACGGAAAGACAACGCTCCGTCCACTTTATCCGAAACATATTCTAAAGATGTAATGTTTCCTAATTTGGCTACAACCGAATCAAAATAAACAGAAGCTTTGTCATTGTTTACTACTTTCAATTCAATCGCATCCTTAAATGGAATATTCTTGTCTTTACGAATGGTTCTGATTCCAGAAATCACCTCGATTGAATTTTCAAAATCAGTAATTAATTTGGCATCGAACGGTTTCAATTCTGGCCAAGTTGAAACAATTAAAGCTTCTTCAGGAGTTCTTTCTGCAATATGCTGCCAAATTTCTTCTGTCAAAAATGGCATAAATGGATGTAATAATTTCAAATTATTTTCCAGCATTTCTATTGCTTTCGCAAAAGTAACGCTGTCAATCGGCTGTTGGTACGCTGGTTTTATCATTTCCAAAAACCAAGAACAGAAATCGTCCCAAACCAATTTGTAAATTCCCATCAAGGCATCAGAAATTCTATATTTTTCGAAATTATCCTCGATTTCCAAAAGTGTCTGCTGTAATTTGGCTTCGTACCATTCAATCGCCACTTTTGAAGATTCCGGCTGTGTAATTGAATCTGAAACTTCCCAGCCTTTGATCAATTTGAAGGCATTCCAGATTTTATTGGTAAAACCTTTTCCTTGATTGCACAATTCTTCGTCAAACATAATATCATTCCCTGCAGAAGCGCTCAAAAGCAATCCTACACGAACACCATCAGCACCAAATTTTTCAATTAATTCTAAAGGTTCTGGTGAATTACCCAACGATTTAGACATTTTACGTCTTTGTTTGTCACGAACCAAACCTGTTAAATACACATTCGAGAATGGTTTTTCTCCTGCATATTCATAACCTGCAATAATCATTCTCGCCACCCAGAAAAACAAAATATCCGGACCCGTAACTAAATCATTGGTTGGATAATAATATTTGAAATCTTCGTTTTCAGGATCCATAATTCCACCAAAAACAGACATTGGCCACAACCACGAAGAAAACCAAGTATCAAGTGCATCGGCATCTTGAGTAAGGTTGTCGGTTGTCAGTTGCTGGTTGTTGGTTCTTTCTTTAGCTAAAGCTAAAGCTTCTTCAATAGTTTCAGCAACTACAAAATCCTCTTTTCCATCGCCATAATAATAAGCCGGAATCTGCTGTCCCCACCACAATTGACGGGAAATATTCCAATCACGGATATTATTTAACCAATGTGCATAGGTATTGTCAAAACGTTTTGGATGCAGTTTAATATCACCGTCTTCCAAAACCGATTTAATAGCTGGTTTTACCAAATCATCCATTTTCAAAAACCATTGATCGGACAAACGTGGTTCGATTACCGCTTTTGTTCTTTCAGAAGTTCCTACTTTATTTAAGTGGATTTCGGTTTTTACCAAAGCTCCAGATTCTTCTAATTCTTTTGCAATTTCGGCACGAACCACAAAACGATCTTTCCCTTGGTAATGCAATCCAAAACTGTTCAAAGTAGCATCTTCATTGAAAATGTCAATGATTTCCAGATTGTGCTTCTCCCCTAATGTTTTATCATTTACATCATGAGCAGGCGTTACTTTCAAACAGCCTGTTCCAAACTCTACATCTACATATTCATCTTCGATAATTGGAATAACACGACCGCAAATTGGCACAATCGCTTTCTTTCCTTTCAAATGAGTGAAACGCTCGTCATTTGGATTAATGCAAATGGCAGTATCTCCAAAAATAGTTTCCGGACGAGTTGTTGCGACAGTCAAGAAATCTTCTGAACCTTCGATTTTATATTTTAGGAAAAATAATTTTCCTTGTTGTTCTTCATAAATAACTTCTTCATCAGACAAAGTGGTTTTGGCTTCTGGATCCCAGTTTACCATTCGGTAACCGCGGTAAATCAATCCTTTGTTGTATAAATCCACAAAAGATTTAATTACAGATGCCGACATATCTGGATCCATCGTGAATTTGGTTCTTTCCCAATCACAGGAACAGCCCAATTGTTTCAACTGTTCTAAGATTGTTCCTCCGTATTTATCTGTCCAATCGTAAGCGTGTTTTAAAAACTCCTCACGGGTCAAATCCGATTTATTGATTCCTTCCGATTTTAATTTGGCAACTACTTTTGCCTCTGTTGCAATCGAAGCGTGATCGGTTCCAGGTACCCAGCAAGCATTAAAACCTTTCAAACGTGCTCTTCTAATTAAAACATCTTGAATAGTATTATTAAGCATGTGTCCCATGTGCAATACTCCAGTCACATTGGGTGGCGGAATTACAATAGAATAAGGTGTTCTATGGTCAGGCTCCGAATGAAAATAATTATTCTTCATCCAGTAATCATACCATTTATTTTCAATAGTTTTAGCGTCAAATTGTGCAGGAATTGTCATTTTTATATGGATTCGTTGAATTGTTGATTCGTTGAATTGTTGATTCGTTTAATCGTGTTTCAAATCAAATTGACGATTAAACGGTCAAACAAATCAACAGCAAAAGCTTTGGTTTGATTTTTGATGTTATATATAACGGCAAAAGTAAATAATTAAGCACAGTATAAAAAGCGAAATAAAAAATTGTGCATTAATTAATAAGGTAGTACATTTACTATACCTACTAAAAAACCAAAGAAAATGAAAAAAATTACAGCACTTATCGTCCTGCTTTTTATAAGCTATATAGGATTTGCTCAAAATGGTCCTAAGATTGAAATACAGCAATCTAACAACACTATTGATTACGGACAAGTAAATAAGTCTTCCGATAATGGAATCCGGAACTTTACATTTACCAATAACGGCGATGCACCATTAAGCATAACCGGAATCCAGTCTACTGCCAGTTTCACTATACTGTACAAACCTAATCAGCCTATTGCTCCTGGAAAATCAGACAAAATTGAAATAAAATACAATATGGTGCCAGGTCCGATACGCAAAACCATTACACTGGAAACTAATGCCGTAAATTATGACGGTGGCCGTGTTCCTCTCAAAATTAAAGGAGAAGTCCTTACAAACTAGACAACCTATTTACAAAAAAAACGCTTTTAAAAGCGTTTTTTTTTACAAATCATCTGTCAAATGAAATGAAAATTTAAAAGGCTTACCATTTCTTTCAACCTCCATATAAAACTTTTTATCCTCTTCCGATTTAAACAATTCATTTAGCTTTTGCAATGAATAATGATAAACCGGCACTTTATTAATCGTAATAATTATATCTCCAGTCTGAAGACCGCTTTTTGCCGCTGGCGAATTTTTTCGAACATTAGCTATTTCATAAATTGGTTTGAGCTCAAATTTATATTTAAAATCATTCGTGATATTTCTTCCCTCACTATTAAAACTGACACTGCCGGACAAAGGCACTGTCTCCAGCTTGACAGTTTCTTTCACCCACTGTATTCCATTGTGTTTTATTTCGATACCGCTTTTATTATAACTAAAAGGTTCGCCAAAACCTGAATTTTTCTTCAAGAAAAGGCTTTCGTTTTTATAATCGAAAACTACCGAAAAACGCTTCAATATTTCTCCCCCAAGCGATCCTGCCCGATCTTTAACCATACGAACATTTTTTATAGAACTAGAATCTGGAAAAGCTACAATTGGTGACTTAAAAGTATAATTACCAAATGAATAACTAGCAACTCTGGCTCTTTTCCCTTCAATTTCACCGCTAAAACCTTTCCCTAAAAAATCATCAAAATTTTTAGACGGGACTTTAATTTCACTCGATAAATTTTGAAAAAGCCATACCGAATCGCTGTTTCCGGTATCCAATAACATTTTAGTCTGAACTTTAGAGTTCTCAATATCAACTGTTCCTACTATATAAGGTTTATATTTTTCAATTGTGATTGGCACCCTGTCAAATCTTTTCTCTATTTTTTTCCGATTTGCTTCAAGATTTTTATAAACGATAACTTTTTTATTCGCATAATCAATACGAACCAAATTCTCTCTAAAAAACTGACATCCTATAATTCCATTTACTGGAACGCCTATTTGCGAAGAAAGATTGAAACTCTGGTCGAGAATTACGTAAATAAGCTGTCGGGTTGCTTTAACCCCGTCTAATTCCAAAATATTATTGGTTGTTTTCAATCCTTCAATAGCTTCTTCGCTTCCCAAACCACGCAGACTTATTTTTTCGGAATTAAAAAAACTAACCTCCGGATTATCTTCCAGACTAAAAAGAATAGTTTCCTCAACTCCTGTATCCAAAAGAAAGTTCAGTTCTACTCCATTTACTTTTATAGGTATAAAAACTAAATTATTAATTAAAACTATTGGAACAGTAACTTTCTCAATTCCTTTATCAAATACAAAACCCTCCTGAGCAAAAACAGGCATTATTGTCAGTAATAAAAGAAAAAATACACTTTTTTTCTTCATTTAGTTATATTTCTATATTGTTACCCAATTATACAATAATAATGTATCAAAAACAACAAAATAGACATATTGTTTACAGTTATTATGGAAAATAAATTGCAAATTTGCACCTCAAATTTATAATCATGCCTGAAATTTCAATCAGAGGCCGGAGAATGCCGGAATCGCCAATCCGAAAATTGGCTCCTTATGCTGACCAAGCTAAAAAAAAGGGTCATAAGGTTTATCATTTAAACATTGGACAACCCGATATAAAGAGTCCGGAAGTTGCAATAAATGCTATTAAAAATATAGATTTAGCTATCATCGAGTACGGTCCTTCAGCCGGATACGAAAGCTACCGAAAAAAACTGGCCAAATTTTACACTAAACAGGATGTAAAAGTTGGTTATGAAGATATAATGATAACAACAGGAGGTTCTGAAGCACTTTTATTTGCTCTTGGAAGTATCATGGATCCAGGAGATGAAGTTATCATTCCTGAGCCTTTTTATGCCAATTACAGTGCCTTCTCGGAAGAGTCAAGCGCAAAAGTGGTTCCTGTAATTTCTAACATCGAAAGCGGTTTCACACTGCCAACGATTGAAGAATTTGAAAGAGCTATTACGCCAAAATCAAAAGCGATCTTAATCTGTAACCCAAATAACCCAACAGGCTATTTATATTCGGAATCCGAAATTAAACAGCTGGGAGAATTGGTTAAAAAACACGATTTATTTTTGATTGCTGATGAAGTGTATCGTGAATTTATCTATGATGAAAGAGATCACCACTTTTCGGTAATGAACCTGAAAGGAATCGAGCAGAATGTGATCATGATTGATTCTGTTTCCAAAAGATACAGCATGTGCGGCGCACGTATTGGCTGTATGATTACTAAGAACAGAGAAGTTATCGCTGCCGCTATGAAATTTGCACAGGCTCGTTTATGTCCGCCTACAATCGAACAAATCGCCTGCGAAGCAGCTATTGACACGCCTCAAAGTTATTTTGACGAAGTAATCGTTGAATACAAGGAACGAAGAGATATTTTAATCAGCGAATTGAACAAAATAGACGGCGTAATCGTTAAGACTCCGAAAGCTTCTTTTTACTGTATTGCCCAATTGCCTATTGATAATGCCGATGATTTTGCACAATGGCTTTTGGAAAAATACGAACTGAATGGTGAAACGGTAATGATTGCTCCTGCTGCAGGATTTTATTCGACTCCGGGTGTTGGTTTGAATCAGGTTCGTATCGCTTATGTTTTGAAAAAAGAAGATTTGATTAATGCTGTTCGAATTTTGAAAGAGGCAATTAGCGTTTATAATTCGAAATAGAAAGCATTTATCTTAAATATCAAAAAGCAATATCAATTAAGGGTATTGCTTTTTTTGTTTTATGATAAACAGGTTTTACCGCAAATTTGCAAATTATTTACGCAAGATTGCCATTGCGTAGGACACCAGCGAGACCAAATTGGCGAAGCAATCTCACGCGACGTGAGTAACCAACCTGAGATTCCTACGGAATGACAAGATTGTGGAATATTAGAATGGTAAAACGTAATTAATGGATAAAGTTTAGCTTTTCGGCAGAGACCTAACAGGTTTTGAAAACCTGTTAGGTCTGAATCACAGAATGTTATTTCAGTTCTTGATTTTTATTTCTGATGAAACAAAATGTTGTTCTTTAGCCCCGATTGCAGTGAAAATACTTGTATGCCGGGGTTCGGCATACAAGATTGTAACGAAAAGCGGGAGAAATGTTGTTATAAAATGCCAAATGTTCTGCTCCTAAAAACAATAATAAATACCTATTTATTGATAGAATTAAAAGCCGAAATTGATAGAAAATGTTTCCTTTTTATTAATTATCTTTACCCCTCAAAAATAGACAATCATAATAACAGTACCTTTTAATGATAAACAACGAAGAATTTCAGGACGAAATAGGAAACAATCATATTAGTACAAATGCTAAAAACCCTGTAAGAGACGATGCTTTTGCGATTACAGATGACGAAAAGATTGAAAAAATAAAAAAAGACGTCGAAAATATCCTTTTGACGCTGGGAATGGATTTAACGGACGACAGCCTTAAAGGAACTCCAAATCGTGTTGCCAAAATGTTTGTAAAAGAAATTTTTGGAGGATTGAATCCTGATAAAAAACCAAAAGCTTCGACTTTTGAAAACAATTACAAATACGGCGAAATGCTGGTTGAAAAAAACATTACGCTTTACTCTACCTGCGAACATCATTTATTGCCAATTATCGGAAGAGCACATGTGGCTTACATTTCGAGCGGAAGGGTTATTGGTCTTTCAAAAATGAACCGAATTGTAGAACATTATGCTAAGAGACCTCAAGTTCAGGAACGTTTGACAATGCAGATTGTTCAGGAGCTTCAGCAGGCCTTAGGGACGGAAGATGTTGCCTGCGTTATTGACGCTAAGCACCTTTGCGTGAATTCTAGAGGAATCAAAGATATCGAAAGCAGTACGGTAACTTCTGAATTTGGTGGAAAATTTAAAGATCCTCAAACGAAAAGAGAGTTTTTGGATTATATCAAATTGAACACTAGTTTCTAATTAATTCAAACAATTAATTTTAAAATTTAACCATTAAGATATTAAGGAAATTAAGGCTTGAAATTCTTAATTCTTTTTAAGCCTTTAATTTTCTAATTATCACATTTTCTAATTATCACATTTCCTAATTATAAGACAATGCCATTATATAAAAGTCAAACCTTAAAAATATACAATTCTCTTTCGGGAGAAAAAGAAACATTTACGCCAATCAACGAAGGAAATGTGGGGATGTATGTATGCGGGCCTACAGTTTACAGCAATGTGCATCTTGGGAATGTGAGAACTTTTATGTCTTTTGACGTAATCTTTAGATACTTACAGCATTTGGATTATAAAGTACGCTATGTTCGAAACATTACTGATGTTGGACATATTGTAGACGATGTAGATGAAGGCGAGGACAAAATTGCCAAAAAAGCGCGTTTGGAACAATTGGAACCGATGGAAGTGGTTCAGAGATATACTGTAGATTTTCATGATATCCTGAATGCTTTTAACTTTTTACCTCCAAGTATCGAACCAACAGCAACCGGACATATTATCGAGCAAATCGAAATCATAAAAACCATTATCGATAAAGGAATTGGTTATGTGGCCAATGGATCAGTTTATTTTGATGTGGTTAAATTCAATGAAACTAACAATTACGGTGTATTAAGCGGTCGAAACATCGAAGACATGCTTGCCAATACCCGTGATCTTGACGGACAGTCGGACAAAAGAAACCCGCAGGATTTTGCACTTTGGAAAAAAGCCGAACCACAGCATATCATGCGCTGGCCTTCGCCTTGGAGCGACGGTTTTCCAGGCTGGCATTTGGAATGTACAGCAATGAGCACCAAATACCTTGGAAACCATTTTGATATTCACGGTGGCGGAATGGATTTGAAATTCCCGCATCATGAGTGCGAAATTGCACAAAACGAAGCCTGCACAGGTCATACTCCCGTAAATTACTGGATGCATGCCAATATGCTGACTTTGAACGGTAAAAAAATGGCAAAATCAACTGGAAATAATATTCTGCCGGGAGAAATTTTAACAGGCGACAATGCTTTTTTAAGCAAAGCTTTTTCGGCTTCAGTAGCGCGTTTCTTTATGTTACAGGCACATTACAGAAGCATTCTTGATTTCTCTGACGAAGCTATTATCGCTGCTGAAAAAGGATATAAAAGGCTGATGGACGCGATGGAAACTTTGAAAGCCATTTCGGCAAAAGAAACCAGCTCACTAGATATTTCTGGCTGGAAACAATTGTGCTACGATGCGATGAATGATGATTTCAATACGCCGATTCTTATTGCGCAGTTATTTGAAGGCGTTCGTTTTATTAATTTACTGAAAGACGAAAAAGAAACTTTAAATCCAGCAGATTTGAAACTATTTACCATAACAATGCAGGCTTTTGTATTTGATGTTTTGGGATTGGAAGAAGAAAAATCAAATGGCAATACTGATAAATTAGAAGGTGTCGTGAACATGCTTATCGGCATGCGTAAACAAGCAAGAGACAATAAAGATTTTGCAATGTCTGACCAAATCCGTGATCAATTAATAACATTAGGTATTCAGCTGAAAGACGGAAAGGAAGGAACAACTTTTAGTATAAATTGATTTTAGATTGTTGATTAACAATTTTTGACTTCAAAAAATCATGAAATTTCTAACAGCTCCTTTTATTTTACTCGTTCGGTTTTATCAAGGAGCCATCTCGCCTTTTACCCCTGCATCCTGTCGCTTTGAGCCAACTTGTTCGAGTTATATGATTCAGGCTCTGCAGATTCACGGATTGTTTTATGGAAGCTATTTGGGTATAAGAAGAATATTGAGATGTCATCCTTGGGGCGGAAAAGGTTATGATCCGGTGCCATCCTCTCCCCAGCCTTCTCCAAAGGAGAAGGAGAAAGAAAACAAAGAATGTAAGCATAATCATTAAAAATAAAAATCTTACCTTTTTGTTAACACAACGATTTAAATGAAAGTAATATTTTCACAAAAAAAATAAAAAATAAATGACACACGCTTTAAACATTATCTGGAATCCTTCTGAAGGTATTGACTTAGGTTTTTTCATTATTCGCTATTACAGTCTGATGTTTGTAATCGCTTTTGGATTGGGCTGGTATATCATGAAACATATTTTTGAAAGAGAGAATATTTCCATCGATAAATTAGATTCTTTATTTGTTTGGACAGTGTTAGCTACTTTGGTCGGTGCGCGTTTGGGACACGTTTTCTTTTACGACTGGGAATATTACCGCAACAATTTAGCCGAAATAATATTACCTTTCCGTTTCACTCCCAAATTTCAATTTACGGGATATCAAGGACTGGCAAGTCACGGAGCTACCATTTCAATTATCGCGGCGATGTATTTTTTCAGCAAAAAAGTACTCCACAAACCTGTTTTATGGATATTAGACAGAGTGGTTATCCCTTGTGCCAGCGGTGCTATTTTTGTAAGATTAGGAAATTTTTTCAATTCTGAAATCGTAGGTAAAGAAACTACATCTGCATTTGGAGTTCGTTTTGTTAGAGACCAATTTAGTCCAAGAGAGGCAGTCAATGCAACCCAGCTTCCAACACCAAAAGATGCCTACGACGCTATTGCTGCTAATCCTCAATTTGCAAATTTACTTCAACAGGTTCCCGCAAAGCATCCGGCGCAGTTATATGAGGCATTCTGTTATATCTTTGTATTTGCCGCATTATTTTTCCTTTATTGGAAAACAGATGCAAGAAAAAAATCAGGATTTTTATTTGGATTATTTTTAGTTCTTTTATTCACGGTACGTATTGTAGTCGAATCGGTAAAAGAGAGCCAGGGAGGCTTTGAAAGCGATTTAGGAAACGTATTATCAACAGGACAATGGCTGAGTATTCCGTTTATACTAGTTGGATTGTATTTTGTATTTACTGCAAAAAAGACGAATGAAATATAAATCACGTTCAATAATAATTTATAAACAGCCACTGAAAATTCAGTGGCTGTTTATTTTTTATAGCTATCCTAATTTTGAAGTGCTATAAACTGTCATTTCCCCATCTAAATACAGATCAGAAACCTCACTAAATTTTACGAAATATAATTGTTTCATATGCAGATCCAATCCTTCTTTATTTTCCCAAATCTCATGAAAAATAAAAACATTAGGATTTTCTATATTTTGATGCAGATCATATTGTAGACAGGCAGCCTCTTTTCTGGAATTCTCTACCAAATTCAGTAAGATTGTTTTTAATTCTTCTCTCTTTTCAGATTTACTTTTAATAATTACCGTCAAATTTATTTCCATAATTAGTTCAAAAAAACTTCCGTTAAATGATTTCTATACATCTCTAAATCGCTGTTTAAATTAGCTCCTTTCATGACATCATGGAAATGTAAGCTTTCCAATGGCTCCATTCCTGTAAAAGCATTCATTCTGTGGAAACCAAATAATACTCCATCATCAACGCTTGTTTCTCCAAAGAATTCTCCTGGCAGTGTAAAAGCTTCCTTCGGCGCATTCCAAGATGAAGTTACCATGTATTTTCTGCCGTGCAGCAGTCCTCCTGTTCCGTAATTGACTGCAGGATTTTTAGAGGAACGCCCATCACTTTTGTAAATACCATTATCATGACCTTCGGTGAAAACAACATCTATATATTTCTTGAAAGCATGTGGCAATTGAAACCACCAAATCGGCGTATGATAAATGATAACATCTGCCCAGACAAATTTTTCTACTTCTTGAGCAGGATCATATTCATCGTTTACATCTGTGCTTCTTACTTCAAAATCTTTATTATTTAGAAAAAATTCTGCAGTTGCATTTGCAATTGTCCGATTAAATTTTCCACCTGAATGGCCAAATTTCTGACCTCCGTTTATTATAAATATCTTTTTCATTTTTATTAGATTTAATTCGATGAAACAAATTTACGGCACTAATAAGTATTATTAAAATAACATAATTCATACCTTTGTATCATAATTATAATAACTGCATGAAATGGTAAATCTAGAATGGTATCGAACTTTCAAATATGTTTACAAAACAGGAACCTTAACTGGCGCGGCAGAAGCATTATTTATTTCACAGCCGGGAGTCAGTCTGCATTTGAGTTCGCTTGAAAGCTATGTCGGTTATAAACTATTTGACAGAACCAGCCGAAAAATGGTTCCAACCGAAAAAGGAAAAGTACTTTACAACTTTATAACCGATGCACTTTGCAAACTGGAAGAAGCCGAAAAAAATTTCCAGCGAAGTACTGAAAAAAACACCCCGACTATCAGCATCGGAATGTGTTTTGAAACTTTTCAAATTACGTTAGAACCCTATTTGGCAACCTTTCCGTTTAATGTGATTATTCAATTTGGGGAATATCCGGAAATGATTGAAAACCTCGACAAAGGTATTTTGGACTTAATCATCACGCCGCAGATGATTTCTAAAAATGCTATCGAGTATCAGGCTTTCTCATCGGAAACCATAATTCTAATTGCAGGCAGTGAAACTGATTCGAATGATTTTGATATTTTAAAAAAACAAAATGATCCCATAAAAATCGAAGAATGGCTAAAAAAGCAAAGATGGTATGGTACTACAGGAGACATGGAGCATTTAAGACGTTTTTGGCAGCTTAATTTCAACAAACATGCCGATTTCAGACCAAATTACATTGTTCCAAATTTAAACTCCATAGTACGCTGTTTAAGCAACAGCACCGGACTGGCAGTAATTCCAGATTTCTTATGTAAGTCAGAATTAGAAAGCGGAAAAATAAAACTTCTATGGGAAGGCAAAACTCCTTTAAAAAACACACTCTACTTTGCCAGCAAAAAGAAAACTATTTATACAAATGAAATACAATTGATAAAAGATACTTTTACAAAAATAATGTAGGCGCTTTTTATCAAAAAGACAACATATAAACTTTTCAGTAATGAGCAAAAAAAAGATTCAGTTTTCACTGAATCTTTTTTTTATAATTAATCTTTAGTGTTTTATTATGCCTGCTGATGTTTCACTTCTACATCATGTTTCTCATCCTTAGAAATGGTATCAACCAAAACAGGAGTAGCAATAAATAATGAAGAATATGTACCAATGATAATACCGATAAGCATTGCAAAGATAAATCCTCTGATAGACTCTCCACCAAAAACAAACATAATCAGCAATACAAAAATCATTGTTAATGAAGTATTGATTGTTCTAGACATTGTAGAGTTTATCGATTTGTTAACGATTTCTCCAAAAGTTCCTTTTGTTTTACCATCCAAGAATTCACGTACCCTGTCATATACAATTACAGTATCATTCATCGAGTAACCAATAACTGTCAGGATAGCAGCGATAAAGTGCTGATCAATTTCCATTCCGAAAGGCATGTATTTCCAAAGTAATGAATAAACTCCTAATACAAAGATAACGTCATGCGCAACAGCAGCGATAGCTCCTAAACTATATTGCCATTTTCTGAAACTGATTACTAAATATAAACCTACAATAAGCATTGCTCCTAAAACGGCCCAGTAAGCATTTGTTTTAATATCTTCTGCAACTGTTGGTCCAACTTTTGAAGCTTGTACAATACCTAATTTTTTACCGTCAAAAGTCTTTACAAATTTATCATAAGTCATATCAGCAGCATAATGTTTTTTCAAAGTCTGGTACAACATTTTGTTCACCTCTTCGTCAACTGCACTTCCTGTTTCCTGAATTTTATATTTGGTCGTAATTTTTAACTGATCGTCTTTACCAAATATTTTAGCTTCGGCACTGCCAAATACAGCGGTTAACTCAGCTTTAACCTCTTCAGGCTCCATAGATTTAGCAAAACGAACTTGGAAAGTTCTTCCTCCTACGAAATCCACGCCTTGATCAAAACCATGTGTAGCAATTGATACAATACTTACAATAGTAACAATAATAGAGAAAAGATAAGTCCATTTTTTGATTCCCAAGAAATCAAAGTGGAAATTAGTAAAGAAGTTTTTCGAGAAATTAGTCACGAAAGACAAATCGTTTTTACCTGCAATATTTTTATCAATAAAAATTCTGGCAATAAAAATAGAAGTAAATAAAGAGGTAATAATACCAATTAATAAAGTAGTAGCAAATCCTTTGATTGGTCCAGACCCAAAGATGAATAACACGGCTCCAGTCAAAATGTGGGTTACGTTTGCATCAACGATAGAACGCATAGCTCCAGTCCAGCTGTAAGAAGCTTTCACTGCTTCGTCTAAAGTTTTCCCGGCCCTTAATTCTTCTTTTGCTCTTTCATATATAATGATATTCGCATCCACCGCAGTACCCATTGTTAAAACGATACCCGCAATACCAGGCAATGTAAGCACAGCACCCAAGCTTGATAAAATACCAAACATAAATAATAAGTTGACTGCCAAAGCAATATTTGCATACCAGCCTGCTTTACCATAATAGATAATCATCCAAAGAGATACTAAAAGCAATCCAATAACTGCAGAATTAGTACCATTATCAATAGCTTCCTGACCCAAGGATGGTCCTACCACTTCAGATTGGATAATTTCAGCTGCTGCCGGTAATTTACCAGCTCTTAATACATTCGCTAAATCTTTAGTTTCTGTAACATCAAAATTTCCAGAAATCTCAGATCTTCCCCCAGCAATTGGTCCGCTGGAAACACCTGGAGCAGAATATACAATATCATCAAGAACGATAGCGATATTACTTTTTTGAGTATATGCTTTTCCTGTTAATTCTTCCCATTCTTTTGCACCAGTGTTGCTCATCTGCATAGAAACCGCTGGTTTTCCTAATTGGTCAAATGTATCGCTGGCATCTGTTACAACTCCGCCACCCATTGAGGCAACGTTATCCCTATTACCTTTTAAAGCATATAATTCAACAGCTTCAACCTCTTTTTCTTTTGCATCTTTAATAGTAGTTGGTTTTCCCCAAACAAATTTTGCATAACGCTGATCACCGGCTAACAAAATTCTGATATCAGCTCTTTTAAAATAAGAATTAATTACAGCAGTATCTTTTGGAGAGAAAAGACCTAAAACCGGTCCTCCGCCTTGAGCAATAATTTTATCTATAATAGGATTATTTCCTTTTTTAGTAGCGGTAGAATCTTTTGCATCAGTCAATAAAGCACTTAATGAATCTTTTGCAACAGTTTTAGTTTGAGTTTTAGCAACTTCAGTTTTCTTCAAAGCCTCATTAGCTGCCATGATGAAATTACCAATTTCTTCAATTTTATATGTTTCCCAAAACTCTAATTGAGCTGTACTCTGCAATAATTTTTTAATTCTGTCAATATCTTTAGCACCTGGAAGCTCTACAAGAATTCTTCCTGACTCACCTAATTTTTGAATATTTGGCTGTGTAACACCAAACTTGTCTATACGCTCTCTTAATACTTTAAAAGCACTTTCAACAGACTCATCAACTTTTCTTTTGATTACTTTTTGAACCTGAGCATCTGACATTTGAAAAGTAACACCGCCGTCACCCTGCAGACTTCTGTTTGCAAAAATTTCTGGAGATGCTAATTTTACAGAACCTTTAGAATTCGCTTCAAAAGCTTCAAAGAAGGCATCTATATAGGTCTGATTTCCTTGTTGATTTTTAGTAGCATCCGCCAAAGATTTATTAAAAACTGGATTTTTCGAATTATTTGATAATCCTTTCAAAATGTCTTTAACAGAAATCTGAAGAGTTACGTTGATTCCCCCTTCTAAGTCAAGACCTTTATTGATTTGTTTATCTTTTACCTCATTGAATGTAAAATCAGTAAAACCTAAGCTAAACACTTTTTCTTTACCAATTGAATCCAAATATTTTACTTCTTTTTCCGGGTTTCCGCCAGCAAAAGTTTTTGCATCACTTTTAACTTTACTCGAGACAAAAGTGAAAGAAAGTTGGTAAATACTTACCAATGCAAATAGAATTGCGAAAAATTTAATAAGTCCTTTATTCTGCATTACTACTAAAAATTAATTATTTTTATTTATTATTTTTTGCTTTAAACCCTATAAAATAAGCCATTACGTCATTTTTGAAAAACAAAAAAGAGATTCACGATTTATATCATTTTTTTTAAACCGAGCAAATATATAATTAACGGAAAGATTAACCAATTAATTTATTAATTAAAATCAAAAAAAAGACTGCAAAATTGCAGTCTTCTTTTTTTCCTATGAAAATTATTATACCAAAACTGATTTCAAATCAGCATTCATGTTTCTAACTGCCTCAGCACTTTTAGCAAAAGCTGCTTTCTCAGCATCATTCAATTCGATATCAACAATTTGCTCTACACCGTTTTTACCTATAATACAAGGTACTCCAATACAAATATCATTTTGACCATATTCTCCTTCTACAAGAACAGAACAAGCAATCATTTTCTTTTGATCATTCAAAATACTGTCAACCAAATAAGCAACAGAAGCTCCTGGAGCATACCAAGCCGAAGTTCCTAATAAACCCGTAAGCGTTGCTCCGCCAACCATAGTAGCCGCAGCAACTTTATCTAATTCTTCCTGAGATAAAAACTGAGATACCGGTATACCATTATAAGCAGCCAATCTTGTTAAAGGAATCATCGTAGTATCTCCGTGTCCGCCAATAACCATTGCCGAAATATCATTAGACGGTTTGTCCAATGCTTTAGATAAATAATATCTAAAACGGGAGCTGTCTAAAGCACCGCCCATTCCGATAATTCTGTTTTTTGGCAAACCAGTGGATTTCAATGTCAAATATGTCATTGTATCCATCGGATTAGAAACTACAACTACAATACAATTTGGTGAATGAGCCAATACATTCTCTGCAACAGTTTTAACAATTCCTGCATTAATTCCGATTAATTCTTCTCTAGTCATTCCAGGTTTTCTTGGAATTCCCGAAGTAATCACAACCACATCACTATTAGCTGTTTTAGAATAATCATTGGTAACCCCAGAAACATTGGTATTAAAACCAGTGTTTGTAGCACATTGCATGATATCCATAGCTTTACCCTCGGCAAAACCTTCTCTGATATCCAATAATACTACTTCACTTGCAATTCCTCTATAAGAAATTGAATCTGCACAGGATGCTCCCACATTCCCTGCTCCTACAATGGTAACTTTCATTTTTATTTGTTTTTTTATTAATTTCAAATCAAAAAACGAAAAATACAGCTCATTCTAAAAACTACGCATCGATATTTGCGTAAACTGCATTTTTCTCGATAAACTCTCTCCTTGGAGGCACTTCATCACCCATTAACATAGAAAAAACTCTGTCTGCTTCAACCAAACTGTCTATCGTAACCTGTCTCAGTGTTCTGAAATTCGGATCCATTGTAGTTTCCCACAATTGCTCCGCGTTCATCTCTCCAAGACCTTTATATCTTTGTATAGCAGCACTGCCGCCCATTCTTTCGTTCGCCTGATCGCGCTGTACATCTGTCCAGGCATATTCTTTCTTCGTTCCTTTTTTAACTAAATATAAAGGAGGAGCGGCAATATATACGTGTCCTTCTTCAATCAATTCCTTCATAAAACGGAAGAAGAATGTCAAAATCAAAGTTGAAATGTGGCTGCCATCGACATCGGCATCACACATGATAATCACTTTATGGTAACGTAATTTTGAAATATTCAAAGCTTTACTATCTTCTTCTGTCCCAACAGTTACACCAAGTGCCGTGAAAATATTTCGAATTTCTTCGTTTTCAAAAACTTTGTGATGCATCGCTTTTTCAACGTTCAAAATCTTACCACGCAATGGCAGAATAGCCTGAAAAGCACGGTCACGACCTTGCTTAGCCGTTCCGCCTGCCGAATCTCCCTCGACAAGATACACCTCACATTTTGCAGGATCCTGCTCAGAACAATCTGATAATTTCCCTGGAAGTCCACCGCCGCCCATTACAGTTTTACGCTGTACCATCTCACGCGCTTTCTTAGCCGCATGACGGGCCTGCGCAGCCAAAATTACTTTTTGAACAATAATTCGGGCATCATTTGGATTTTCTTCCAGATAATTTTCAATCATTTCACTCACCGCCTGACTCACCGGAGAAACCACTTCCCGGTTTCCAAGTTTCGTTTTGGTTTGCCCCTCAAATTGAGGCTCGGCAACTTTTACCGAAATAATCGCAGTAAGACCTTCACGGAAATCATCTCCGGAAATATCGAACTTTAATTTATCCAGCATCCCTGATGAATCCGCATATTTCTTCAATGATCTTGTAAGACCAGTCCTAAAACCCTGCAGGTGTGTTCCTCCCTCGTGCGTATTGATGTTATTTACATAAGAGAAAATGTTTTCTCCATAACTGGTATTATAAATCAAAGCCACTTCAACAGGAATCTCTCCCTTTTCGTGATCCATAGAAATCACATGAGCAATAATCGGCTCACGGTTTCCGTCTAAATATCTGATGTATTCTTTTAAACCTTCTGTAGAGTGAAATGTTTCAGAAACGAAGTTACCCTCTTTATCTTTTTCTCTTTTATCCGTAAAAACAATAGTGATTCCTTTATTCAGGAAAGCCAGCTCACGCATACGGGCCGAAAGCGTATCGTATGAAAACTCTGTTGTCTGCGTAAAAATAATCGGGTCAGGGTAAAAAGTCTGCTGCGTACCTCTTTTATCAGTTTCACCGATTTGTTTTACCGGATACATTGCCTTTCCTCTTTCGTATTCCTGCTCATAGATCTTGCCTTCTCTAAAAACAGTCGATTTCATATGAACCGAAAGCGCGTTTACGCAGGAAACCCCAACTCCGTGAAGCCCTCCGGAAACTTTATAAGAATCCTTATCAAATTTACCTCCCGCACCAATTTTAGTCATTACAACCTCAAGTGCAGAAACCCCTTCTTTTTTATGTAAATCTACCGGAATACCACGGCCGTTATCTTCAACTGTAATAGAACCATCTTCATTGATATCAACACGGATTGAATCGCAATGTCCTCCCATTGCCTCATCAATAGAGTTATCTACTACTTCATAAACTAAATGATGTAACCCTCTTACACCTACATCTCCAATGTACATCGATGGACGCATTCTCACGTGCTCCATTCCCTCTAAAGCTTGGATACTGTCTGCTGAATAATTGCCCTTCTTAATTTCTTCGCTCATATAATTTAATCTAAAAAATGTGTTTTTCGTCTAACAACAAATATAAGAAACCATAAAGGATTTAATGGTTAAAATCACATATTAAGTTGTTAAGTTATTAACAAAAAGACGAAAATATCTGTTTAAATTCCAGTATCAACAAAAAAACCAGATTCAATTACAAAAATCAAACCCAAAATGCAATTTCTGCCCAACAGCCTAAGTCTGATTATTCTTTTTTGAAGCAGAACATTGTACTTTCTTACAAGAATCCTCCCGCTATTCACTTCAATCTTGTGGACTAAACCCCAGTCCACAAGGATTTTCGTTTCTATCGGGGCTAAAAATCAACATTTTTGCTTTTTTTCCAGTAAATGTAGCTGTCTAAATCAGACCTGACAGGTTTTAAAAACCTGTCAGGTCTCAAGCCATAAAAAAAGGGTTTGTATTTTTCAATACAAACCCTTTTTAAAAAATATATAGATTAAAAACTATCTAATAATTCTAACATTCATTTCTTCCACTTTTTTATCCGAAAGCAGTGTTGGCGCTCCAAATAATAAGTCGTCGCTGGTTCCGGTTTTCGGGAAAGCCATAACTTCTCTAATAGACGTCTTTTTCTCCAAAATCATCATTAAACGATCGATACCCCAAGCGATTCCTCCGTGTGGCGGTGCGCCGTACTGAAATGCTTTATACATGGTTCCAACACTTTTGATCATTTCTTCTTTGTTGTACCCCATATTTCTATAAGTTGCTTCCAGAATTTCCGATTTGTGTGCACGAACTGACCCTCCACCAATTTCGTAGCCGTTCAGAATTAAATCATACTGCTGTGCGATAATCGTTCCTATTTCGCTGTCATCACCTTTCATATGTTTTTCCAAATCATAAACAGCCGGCATAGAGAACGGATTGTGTGTAAATGTCCATCTTCCTTCGTCAGTTCTTTCAAACATTGGGAAATCAACCACCCAAGCCGGACGCAATTCCTTTGAATTAATCAAATGTAACATTTTACCCATTTCCTGACGAACAGCATCCAACGCTTTGTTAGCTGTTGCATAATCTGCTGCCGAGAAGAATACAATATCTCCCACTTCTGCATTGGTCGCTTTTATTATTCCGGCAGCGATATCTTCACCTAAGAATTTAATAATTGGCGACTGTAATTCATCTTCGTTTACAATAATATAAGCCAACCCTCCCAAACCGTGCTGTTGTGCAATCGCGGTAAGGTTTTCGATCTGCCCCTTAGACATACGCTTATTGCCTTGCTCTTTGGCCGAAACCTTAATACATTTTACGATTCCGCCTTCTTCAATTGGCTTGCTGAATACTTGGAAAGTAGTATCTTTTACAATATCGGTAATATCCTGCATTTTTAAACCGTAACGCAAATCTGGCCGGTCACAGCCGTAGAAATCCATTGCTTCTTTATAGGTAATCACTTCAAATGGTTTCAAAACCCATTTATTTCCGTATATCTTTTTAACTACTTCATTAAACATTTTAGTGTTCAAATCGATAATCTGCTGCATACTTGCGTAGGCCATTTCAATATCCAATTGCGTAAATTCCGGCTGACGGTCTCCACGGGAATCTTCATCTCTGAAGCAGCGTGCTACTTGGAAATATTTCTCATAACCGCTTACCATCAGCATCTGTTTGAACTGCTGCGGCGCTTGTGGCAGCGTGTAAAATGCTCCAGCCTGCTTACGCGACGGAACAATAAATTCACGTGCACCTTCATCGGTTCCTGCGCTCAAAATTGGAGTTTCGATTTCCAAGAATTCTTCTTCATCAAGAATGTCTCGCAATAACTTGATTACTTTATGACGATTCACGATCGCTCTTCTTACCTCATCATTTCTGTGATCCAAAAACTTGTATTGAAAACGAACTGTTTCATTTGTTTTTGCCGCTCTTTTAATTTCAAAAGGTAATGTTTTAGACAGGTTTAAAATCTCCAATACCGAAGTTTCTAATTCAATTTTACCTGTACGCAATCCTGCATTGTAGTCGTCTTCATTACGTCCAACCACTTTACCGGTTACAGAAATCACCGATTCCGGTTTTAATTTCACCAGCTCGTCAATATTGGGAAACGATTCTCTACTAATACGAACCTGAAAAATTTCATAACTTGAATCACGCAAATCAATGAACATCAATTCACCGTGATCACGAACACTCGCCACCCATCCGGACAACATCACTTCCTGACTGATGCTCTCTTCTGATAATTGCGAGATTTTATGCGTTCTGTAAATATCTTTTACAATAATCGGAATTTCAGGCAAAACCTCTTCCTGAATTCCTTTCGATTCTGAATTTGATATGGATGATGGTACGGACAAGTCGCGACTTGTCCCTGCTGTATCCACGGACAAATCGCGATTTGTCCCTGCAGATAATTTATCTAAAATAATCTGGCGGATTACTTTTCCGTTAGCTCCTTTTCCAATAATCCCTAAAACTTTACCAACCAAAATACCTGCTTTTCCTTGATCTCCTGCAGCAATATCATTGGCAACAGCCTCATTTTCTGCAATTACTTTAGCAATAACTTCCTGAATTTTATCTTCGGAAATCGTGTTTTCTTCAAAATACTTGTTGTAATCAAAAGTTCGATCTTTTAAATAACCAGTAATCGCATTTTGGACTAAAACCGCTGTAATTTTTTCAGCTTTAAATAATTTAAAAATATCGGTTAACTGAGCAACACTATGAATTTCAGCATACTCTTCAGCCTTTATATTATTAGCCAAAGTTTTAGCAACAAACGAAGGGTCTTTAATTTCGCTATTTATTTCTACAAATGTTTTGGAACGTATCGCATCTGCAGTAAAAAATTTAGCATCCTGTGGCAATACACCTCCATTAATCAGAATGGATTCCACTGCAAAAGGCAAAGCACTTGTATCTACTTTAATCGCTTCAATTTCGGCTTTAATGTTTACAAAAGGTAAATCTGGTTCCGAAATAAAACGGTAATCCGCTTCAAATTCTTTTTTACGCATTGTTTTAGTCTGCTTCAAATCAGCATCCCAAAGCACCGTCGTTTGATCAGGTCGAAACTCTTTGTTTTCTATAAAGTAATTAAATTGCTTCTCCACTTCTTCTTTTAAAGCTTCCACCATAAACTTAAACGAGTTCAAGTTTTTGATTTCCGTTCTTGGATTCAAATCATAACTGTGTTTTTTGCGCAAAGACACAGAAACATCCGATTTGAATTCCCCTTTCTCCAAATTAGCTTCTGAGATTCCCAAGTTCTGAACAATACGCTGAATGTACTGCGCATAAGTTGACGCATCCTCAATATTACGAATACAAGGTTCTGTTACAATTTCAATCAGCGGCACTCCCGCTTTGTTAAAATCGACTAACGAAATCTTTTTTTCGTGCATCAATTTGGCTGCATCTTCCTCGATATGAACCTGAGTTAAATTTACCGTAAACTGCGTACCGTCATTTCGGTAGCAGGAAACGTGTCCGTCAGGAATTATCGGGTTGTGAAACTGCGTAATCTGAATATTTTTCGGGTTATCCGGATATTCGTAGTGCTTTCTGTCCCAAGAGATAATTTCATTGCTGAATGACGAATCAACCGCTTTTCCAAAATAAATCGCTTTTGTAATTGCTTCTTTATTTACGGCAGGCAGAACCCCCATTTGTCCGGTACAAACCGAACATATATTTTGGTTAGGTGTTTCAATTTCTTGATTTGGACAAGAACAAAACAACTTGGTTTTGGTATTCAATCGAACGTGAGTTTCCAGTCCGATTACCAATTCTAAATCGTGGGCTTTTAAAGCCGATGTTAATTGTTCCAATTCCATTATATTGTATCTTTTAAGAAGTTAGCAAACTGCATCACTAATTCGTCATTATTTTTTGCTCCAGTAACCTGAAGTCCTGTAATTGTCCCTTGTGGCACTGTTAAAGTTGGCAATTGTCCTAAACTAAAACCAACCGTATAAGCATCCGACAAATACATTGCGTGCGGATCTTTTAAACTGTCTCCAATTTTCGGAGGAGATGCTGGCGTAACCGGAGATAAAATAATATCTACTTCTTCGAAATCTTTACTGAAGTTCTCCGAAATCTGATCTCTCAAAGCCAGTCCTTTCAAATAGATTTCATCTGAAAAACCTTGAGACAATACTTGGTTTCCACCAACAATTCTGCGTTTCGTCTCTTCCGAAAAGTTTTCAGAACGCGTTACTGCATAGGTTTCAATTAAGTTTTCTGCTTCAATTCGGTTACCATAATTTGTTCCGTCAAGGCGGGATAAATTCGAAGCTGTTTCGGCCATTGCCAAAGTATAATAAGTCGAAACCAAAATATCTGATTTAAAGAAATCCAATTCCTTTACGGCGATTCCTTTAGCTTTTATCTTTTCGATACTTGCTAAGAAATCGGCTTTTATTTCAGGATTAATTGCTTCGCTTTCGATAAAGTTTTTAAAATAACCTACCTTTTTCACAGTTGAAGTTGCGATTGCTTCTTCACTAATTTCGTTTGAAGCAATAGAAGTTTGATCTTTTGGATCTTTTCCGCTCATTACATTCAGCACGATTCGGATGTCTTCAATTGATTTTGCCAATGGACCAACACAATCTGTAGAAGAAGCGTACGCCATCAAACCATATCTTGAAATTCTTCCATAAGTTGGTTTCAAACCATAAATATGATTGTAACCGGCAGGCTGACGAACAGAACCTCCAGTATCACCGCCAATTGAGAAAACAGTATATTCTTTGGCAACATTTACCGCAGAACCTCCACTTGAACCACCGGCAACTAAAGCCGGATCAACTGCATTTTTTACAGCACCGAAAATAGTATTTTCACTAGATGATCCGTGACCAAAACTGTCGCAGTTTTCTTTTACCAACGGAATAGCACCCGCATCCAATAATTTTTGAATAGCTGTAGCTGTGTATGGTGATTTATAATTTTTTAGCAAATCAGAACTTGCAGTCGTATAAGTTCCCTGCACCATAAATACATCTTTAATACCAAAAGGAATCCCTTCGAGCAGACCAATTGTTTCTCCGTTTGCAATTTTAGCATCTACTTTAGAAGCTAATTCCAGCGCCAAAGTATCTAAAACTGAGTTTACAGAGTTGTATGTATTTTGCTTAAGTAAGTCTAATTTTTCCTGTACAAGAGCCGTACAGCTTATCTGTTTTGACACCAATTGCTGGTGTATTTTTTTTATCTGAGAATCCATTTTATCCTTCTATAACTTTTGCAACCACTAAAAAACCATTTTTCTTGTTCGGGAAATTTTCTAAAATAATCTGTTTCTCAATAGCCGAACTCTCTATCACAACATCTTCTCTTAAATTATTTACTGACACACAATTACGATTGACATTATTTAAGGAATTATCATTTGATGAATTTGCATTTTTAATCACATCAAATAATTTGTTCACGCTCTCCGAAGGCTGTGCTCCCTTAATACTCGACAAGATGTCGACTGTCATTATTTTACTCATAATTTTACGTAGTTTTAAAGTCAAACTTTTAAGCTCGCGAAATTACAAAAAGTTTTTTTAGGGATTTCTATTTTTTAATGAATTGAACGGTTTTCTACGAAAGAACACATCGATTTAACATTATGTTTAATTTTGTTATAATATATGATGGTGTTGTGAAATATTCCGAGCAAAATGCCAAAATATTAAAGAAACATATAAAAACATTTGCGAATTCGCGGTTATTATTTTTTCACCGCAAATTGCTTTGCCTATTAGCTATCGCTCGGGTCGCAAATTATGATTTTAAACAACTGAGATTTAAAGCTGATTTTATTCAACACTCTCAATCAAATACTTCGTTCCGTTAATTTCAAAAGTAAAACCAACAGTATTCCCCATTAACTTATTTCCCAGCGGAGATTGCGGAGAAAGTGCAATGACATTAATTCCTTCAATATTGATTTTTGGCAAAGCCAAAGACAGATACAAATAAATTCCGTTGGCTTTGACCAAACTTCCGACGATAATGGTTTTGGCAATTGTAGCAGGATCAATTTTGTCCAGAACTTTTTTTTGAGCCAAAACTTCTTTCAGTTTGTGATTGATTTTTTCCTGCTCAATGTGCATCATCGACAAAGCCGTTTCGTGTTTATCGCCTGCTGAGCCTTTAGCATCATTCTTAGAATCTTCGGTCAATTCGACAATCATGTCGCAAAAAGCATCGATTCGATCCTGAACTAGTTGTAGGTAATATTGGTGTATTTTTTGTTTGAAAGTCATAATGATGGCACGCGGATAACACGGATTAAACTGATTTCCGCAGATTTTTATTTAATCTTTAAAAAAGTTAAACACAAAGATGCACAAAGAAAGCAGAAGGTTCACAAAGTTTTAAAATTAATTTCTGTGACCTTAGTGATTACTTAGTGGTTAAAAAGTTTAAAAATCAAATTTATAATTTCCTCCAACCATTACCTGAAAGCCCTGAACTTGATAATTTAGCCATTTTTGATAGTCATTATTCAAAATATTATTGGCTTTCAAAAAGGCAGTAAATCTGTCATTATGTTTGTATCGCACATTGGCATTCAAATCAAAATAACCATCAAGTGTAATTGGGCTTGGAGCAGTAACATAAACAATATCGGTATTCAGCTGATAATCTTTACGCTCGCCAACATAAAACAGATTCACACCTGCAAACCATTTATCAGTAATCATAAAATCTGCTTTACCATTCAATTGAAGTTCTGGTAAATTCCATGCTTCCTGCTCTGACTTTTTCGTATAACTGCTCACTGTTACATCAGCTTCAACGGTTACACCTTTGGCTAAATCGGCTTTTATTTCGCCATAAAAACGCATTGTTGTCAAATCATCATACACTACTTTAAATGAGTTTCCGAATCCATAATTAGCGTTCGTGTCCTTTTCAGTATAATTATTACTTCTAAACAATGCTTTATTTTCATCATGTATATAGGATGCTTTTACGTCATAACTCACAGTACTCGCCAATTTTCCCTTTAACCCCGCCTGAATATCAAACAGCTCATTCGTTGGTTTAATATTCAACGTAGGCGAAACATAAGGGTTATCATCTACAAAATCTTTATAGGTGTTCTGCTGTAAATTACCAATTGCATTCGCGTAAAATATCATCAAATCACTCACTACATTATACGAAGCTTTAACTGACGGATAAACATAAAACTTACTGCTGGTGTTATCTTTCCCCGCACTATATACTAAGCCTGCACCAATATCAATCGTCCAATCATCTCTTTTCATCACGAAACTCGGTACTATTCCTAAATTAGTAAAGCCATATTTAATATCGGCAGTATTAGTTCCCGAATAATCCTTCTTGAAACTTCCGTCAATATAATCGACAAAAATCTTTGTTTTTATGGCTTCGTCCATAACGTCAAACTTAAAAGTCGGAGCCAGCAAAAAACGATTCTCGGCTGAACTAAAATCATCTGTAAAATGTGTAAAATCAATAGTCACATCATTTAGAATTCCATTTTCAAAAGCCATGGAACCGCCTGCAGTTAATGTATTATAAGATTGTTGCGGTTTTATGCCATAAATCAGAGCCATATCTGCCGGCGGTGTCAAAGTACTTCCGAAATTAGCAGGTAATCCATACCAATTGTAAATCTGATTTTGATAGCCTGCTTTTATATTCCATGTCATATCCTGTTCATCAGAACCATACATCAAATCAATTTTGGTATCATAATAGAAATTGTCAAGAAGCACATCTTTAATATCTCCTTGAGATGAATTATGGCGAAACATTCCGCTTACATATTCATTGTTATTAAGATCTTCATTTACGTATAATTCTGCATTCAAACGCCCATAATTTCCAATACCAAGCGTTGCATAATTCTTAAACAAACGTTCCTGTTTTCCTTTTTCCACGCCTTGTGCATTTCCTTTGGCGGGAGCAAATGTCGAAGCAACCGGAAAAGGCAGAATCGAATAATTTACATTTTCTTTTTTAGCATTTTCATCAGTATTAATGCTCGCTGGAACTTCTTTTACCTTGAAAGCATCCGAAATTGTAGGCGTATATGGTTTTACTACATTCACGACTTCTGTGCCAATATTATCCTTTTTATCCTGAGCAAATGAAAATTGAGTAAGTAATAAAAAAAGAAGCCCAACCCCAGCACTCCCCGAAGGGGAGGGAGTTAAGGACGCTGATAATTTATTTATGAATGTTTTTATGTTTCTGATTTTCATCTTTTGTATTTTCTAATTTCTAACTTCTGAATTCTGCTTTCGTCCCTAGACTTCCCATTCTCCTTTTGCAATATATTGGGTCTTACCTCCAATTTTAATATCAAAATAATCTCCCGACAATTCCCCGTCAAAATAAATACTCGAAGGTCTGCTTATAAAATCTCCCTGATGATTGACAATTTTGATTTTCGGCAAATGATATTTCAAAAGGTAAGCCTGCAGACAGGTACTGGCGCTTCCAGTAGCTGCATCTTCCGTAATCTGATTATTTTCTATACAAAGCATCCTGCTAAAAATCTTTCCTTCGTCAAAACAATAGAAATACAGTGATCTATGATTTGTCCTGCAGTTTGCCAAGAGCCATTCTTTCATTTTAATTAATTCCAGATTTAAATTTTCCAATGCTTTTTTACTCTTGAGAGGCACAATTACAAACGCGCTTCCCGTGGTCACTTCCTGAACTTGTAATGTATCATTAAAATCTTCAAGGCTTAAATTACAGAATGACAGCAGTCCTTCTTTAGGGAAAACATCCCAAAACTGAGGCTGTGCTGCCTGAAGCCAAACCAATTCTCCGGACTGCTGGACTGGAATCTCACCGATAGGAACTTTTAGTTTCAGATTACGGGGCTGGTCTTTTATTATTTTGTTCATCAAAACCCAAGAAGTACCTATAACCGGATGGCCTGCAAACTGCATTTCATTTTCAGGAGTGAAAATACGGATCGATGCACTGCTCATTTCGGGCTGAATGGCAGTGATAAAAGTGCTTTCGGCAAAGTTTATTTCGCGGGCAATTTTCTGCATCGTTTCGGCATCCAGACCATCGGCATTCAAAAAAACTGCCAGTTGATTCCCAACATATTTTCCCTCAGCAAAAACATCTACTATATAAAAGGGTAATTTCATACTGCTTTCTATTTTGTTATTGATGAATTTGTTTTGGACTCCTCTGCTTTTATTTTATTCAATTCTGTTTTTGCTTCTTCAACCACATCCGGATAATCAGTGAAATTTTCGATTACATTGTCCAAAACATAAGTTGCCTGATAACTATCTTTCAAGCCATAGTAATTTTTTGCCATCAAGATCAAACCTTTGGCTCCATAATAACGGTAACTCGAATAATTTTTGGCTAATTTTTGAATCGCAGTATTCGAAAGTTCAAATTTCCCGTCTTTGTTTTTAAAATAAGCGTCATAATACAATGCTTCTGCAGATAATTCTCCTTTGCTTACGGTCATTAATTTTGCGTAAGCGGTTTTGGCTTTCGCTTCATCACCTGTCTGCATTGCTGAACGTGCCACAATAATCTGAGCGTCGCTTTTTACATTTTCTTCCGCTTTTGGATTAGCCAGAACTTTATCAGCATATACCACTGAATTTGTATAATTCTTGGTTTCGTAATAACACTTCATCAAGTTCGCCTGCGCAAAAGTTTTATTCTGCGGAAAATCGGCTTCATTTTCAATACGGGTCAAAACAGAAATAGTTTTGTCGCAATTTTTAGCTTTCAAAAAAATCTGCGCCAATCGCACCAAAGACTGTTCGGTGTATTCGCATCGTGGCTGACTGATTACATATTCATAATTAGGAATCGATTTGCTCTCTGAACCTTCAGTAAAATACAGCTGTGCCAATTGAAAATTAGCTTTCAGTATATTGACTCCATTTGGAAATTTGGAAATATAACCACTGTATCCCGAAATCGCCTGTTTGTTATTCCCCAGCCCAAGCTGTTTTTCGGACGCCTCAAAAGTATCGTTATCCAATTCCAAATCGGTAACGGCGACAAAATCCAATGTTCTTACCCAACTAGCGTATTCATCTACTTTACCATTATCTACATAAATTAAGCGGGCTGTAGCAACGGCCTCATAGGCTTCGGGAGTTTTTGGAAATTCAGAAGCTACCTTTTTAAATTTGGCAATAGCCAGATCATCTTTATCCGAATTATAATAAATCAATCCCTGACGCAAAATAGATTTTGACGTATAAGAACTGCTTTTAAAACCTGTAATTAATTTATCATAAGCCTTAATCGCCAAGTCTTGTTTGTTCTCGGCTACATACGTATTTCCAAGTTCAAATAAAACATCGTCCTGATAATCTGATTTTGGATATAATGTCAAAAAAGCATTCAGTTCTTCGATCTTTTTACTGTTTTTCAAAAGGAAACCATAGCAAAGCGCTTTTTGAAAATACGCATAATCGGCATCGACACTTTTAGATTCAATTACCTTAATGTAGGCATCCAAAGCCACCTGATATTTAGTCGTTACAAATCGGCAATCGGCCAAGCGCAGATACGAATCATTCAGACGAAATTTATCTGCCTTGTTGTTTTCTATTTGTTTTTGGAAAAAATCACCTGCGGTATCATATTCTTTCAATTTGAAATTGGCGTAGGCAATATTGTAATTAATGTTTTTGAACTCAGCCGTTTCTTTCGCTTTTGGCAAATCCACAAACTGCTGATAACTTGCTAAAGCGTCTTTGAAATTTTCCAAATTATATTCGGATTCGGCTTTCCAGAAAGTGGTGCGGGCAGTAATTACAGCATCTTTCTGTTCTTTCAATCCTTTTTCGAACATTGCAATAGAACCAAAATAATCACTATTAGTATACAATTCCAATCCTCTGTAAAAAGCTACTTTTTGGTAAACTGCTCTATTTTCGGAAGTTTTATTTTTTTCTAATAAAACCAATGCTTCCTTATAGTTTTTGGACGAAATATAAGAGTCAATCAATAATTTTTCTATCAGATTATTATTAGGATTCGTTGGGTATTTAGTCATAAAAGCCAGCAAAACTTCGGGAACAGTCTGGTACGAATTACCAATTTCATAACTTAATTTGGCGTAATTAAAACTCGCATCTTCTTGCAGTTTCAGATTAAAATTCATTTCCGAGGCATTCTTGAAAGCATTCAAAGCCTGCTGTTTTTTTCCAGATTCCAAATAACTTTCACCCAAATGATAATAAGCATTCTGCGCTATGAAATCATTCCCATCAATAATTTTATTGAATTGCGAAACGGCATTTTCATAATCTTTCTGCACATAATACGCATATCCCAACTGATAGAAATCGGTGTTGTTCCATTTTCCATTTTTACCTTTATAACCCACCAAATAAGGAATTGCCTTATCATATTGTTTTAAGTTAAAATAGCTTTCGCCGATAATTTTATTCAATTCTGATTTTTCCTCGGGAGTTGATTTTGACATTGCTTTAATACCTAAATCAATAGCTTTTTGAAACTCTCCAGCCTTGAAACTCATATCTGATTTGTAATAGGATAATTTCTCAGCATATTTTTCATTTCCAGAAACCTGATCGAATTGTTTGTTAGCTTCGGCATAATCATCAGATTCATACGCCATGAAACCCATATAATATTTGCTTTGTGTGCCATATTCATCAGAATCGGTTACTCTGCTGAAATAACTTTTTGCTTTTTTTGGATTTTTGGCATCAAAATAAGTATATCCTTTTTGGAAATTGAATTTGTTTTTTTCACTGTCCTTCAAAACACTTTCATCCACTCTTTCAAACCAGTGCATCGCTTCTTTATATTCTTTATGGTCGAAATAGTAATAGGCAACATCGATAAAAGCCTGATTTTGTTTTCGGCTTGACGGGTATTCTTCGACAAAACGATTAATAAGTTCTTCGGCATTATCCTGATCGGTACGAATGGCACAATTGGCAATATAGTAAGCACAATCAGACTGTAATCCTTCGGTCGTAGCTTTCTCTTTTACCTGTTTAAAAATAATTTGTGCCGACGCATACTGCTGATCTTCATACAATGAAACCGCTTTGTCGAAGTCTTTTAATGAGTATGTATAAACGGTCGATTGCTGAGAAAACAGAGAGGTTATTGGAACAAAAAAAAGGAATGAAAAAAGCCTGATAGGTATACGCATTGTTGTTTTATTTAGTCAATCAAAGATATTTAATTCTGATTTTATAACGGAAGCCGAGACGTTTTTATTATAAATTATTTTTCCTCACCCCCGACCCCTCTCCAAAGGGGAGAGGAGCTAAACGCAAATCTGAATTTACTTTCTTTGAAATTTGTTTTTTTGAGTTTTGAGTTTTGTCATTTGATTTTTGTTTTTTGAAATTTGATTTTTTACTTTTACCCAATAAACAAATTCTATCATGGCTCAATCGGTACTGTCTTTAAAAAACGTAAACATATATCAAGAAGGAAAAACTATTTTATCTGATGTCAATTTAGAAGTTACTCACGGCGAATTTATCTACATCATCGGGAAAACAGGTTCTGGAAAAAGCAGTTTATTAAAAACACTATATGCTGATCTGCCATTAACTGAAGGCGAAGGCAAGATTGTAGAATTTGATTTGGCAACTTTAAAAGAAGAAGATATTCCGTTTTTGAGGAGAAAGTTTGGAATTGTTTTTCAGGATTTCAAATTACTGCCAGACCGTACTGTACAAGACAATATGCTTTTTGTTTTGAAAGCAACAGGCTGGACTGACAAAGCAGAAATGGACGCTAAAATCGAAGAAGTATTAGCAAAAGTAAATATGAAAGATTTTGCAAATAAAATGCCGCATCAATTATCTGGCGGTGAGCAGCAGCGTGTTGCCATTGCAAGAGCTTTATTAAATGATCCGGAATTTATTCTTGCCGATGAACCAACAGGGAACCTTGACCCGCAAACCAGCATCGAAGTCCTTGAAGTTTTAAGACAAATCAATGCCTTAGGCAAAACAGTCATCATGGCAACTCACGATTATGCTTTGCTGATGAAATACCCATACAAAACCTTAAAATGTGAGGACGCAACTATTTTTGAAGTAGTTCAAAGAACGGTATAATGATTTCTATTCTTATTCCGGTTTACAATTACAATGCTTTACCATTAGTTTTGGAATTACATAAGCAGTGTTCAGAATGTAATTTGGAATATGAAATAATCTGTCAGGATGATGCTTCCAATGTTTTTTTAGCTGAAAACAGCGAAATAAATTCCTTAGATAACTGTTATTTCTCTTCTAATGAAACAAATTTAGGAAGAGGAAAAAACATCAACAAGATGTCACGAAAATCAAAGTATAGCTGGCAGCTTATTTTAGACTGCGATACTTTTCCCCAAAGTACCGATTTTATAAAAAATTATCTTTTAGAAGTTCAGAAAAGCAACAATCCAATTATTTTTGGCGGAATACTTTACGAGCAAAACAAACCTAAAAAAGACCATCTATTGCGTTGGATTTATGGTCATAAAAGAGAATCACTTTCTGTAGAAAAAAGAAAAAAAAAACCTAACAGCAGGGCATTATCTTCTAATCTACTGCTGAAAAAAAAGCTTTTTTCACAATATCCTTTTGATGAAAATATCACACAATACGGCTACGAAGATTTATGCTTTATGACAACATTGGAAGCAAACAATATTAAAGTAACCCATATAGAAAATCCTGTTTTTCATTTAAATTTAGAGACCTCGAATCTGTTTTTGAATAAAACAAAAACTGCTCTTGAAAACTTAGTTTATATTGTTAATTTCAAAAAAATAGATTTAAAAGACAGCAAAATCATTACTGTGTATTCTTTACTGAAAAAACTAAAACTGATACACTTTACTGCATATTTCTTTAATTTATTTGAAGATAAAATTACTGCCCAATTAATTTCAGACAAACCTTCTTTATTGCTATTTGACCTGTATAAACTGGGGCATTTCTGCAGACTACAAACCAAACACTAAACCACTATGGACTGAAAATCCATAGATTTGGTTAGGCAGAATGAAAGTCTCCTATGGATTGCGAAAATTGATGAAATTTTGCCACAGATTCATAGATAAAAAATGATTTTAAAATCTGTGAATCTGTGGCAAAAACTTTTTTTGAAGCTAAAGCGAGATGCACTGAAAGTGCATAGTTTTAAACTCTATTTGAGATCAATAAAAGAATTAGCGCAGGCTTTCAAAAAGATTCTTCCATTCTTTCATAATTATTTCCAAATCATAAACAGCAACACTTTCTTTGGCTCTTTTCCCCATCTGAAACCGCAGATTCTCATCTTCAATAAGCAATTCCAGTTTTTCTGCAAAAAAATTTACATTTCCGTCTTCTATTAAAAAACCATTCTCTCCATTTTTAATAATTGCTCGTGGACCGGAAGGACAATCATAAGCAATGCAAGGAACACCCGAAATCATTGCTTCGAGCAATACCATAGGAAAGGCTTCGGATCTGGAAGTCATTAAAAAAATAGAAAATTGATTGTAGCTGTTTTGGATATCTTTGGTTGGCAAAAGAAAATTCACATTATCCGAAATATTTAAAGTATCAGCCATTTTTTGATATTCAGAATTAAGTTCCCATTTTCCATAAATATCCAGGATCCAATCAGAATGTTTTTCAACTATTTTACTCCAGACCAACAGCAATCTGTCAAGACCTTTAATATATGGATTCATGCAAACGGACATTGCTTTTTTATTAACTAAATCCGCTTTTTCTGCAACCGAAAAACTCACGGGATTAGAGATAATAATATTTTTTTTTGCATTCCACTCTTTACTTTCTTCATTGGTTACCGCCACAAAACAAGTGAATTTCTCCATTGTTTTCTGCTTAATGAAATGAACCAATTCAGCCCGAAACTTAGTGTATAAACTTTTGTTTTTTACTTTTTCAAAAGAAACTGAAAAATGGGTTTCAAAAACCATTGGAATGTCCGTTTTTACAAACCACGGAATAAACAGCCATAAAACAGCGTCACAAATTACTATGACATCTGGTTTTTCTGTGGAAATTATCTTTTTTATTGAACGAATATAACTTTGTAAAAAGAATAGATTTTTAGATTTTTTAATATTAAACCATTTTATTGCAGGATTAAAATCGTAAAAACAATCGGGATAAGAATCATTTACGGAAAGAATACAAACTTCATATTCCAAATTGGACACTAAATAATCTGTCTTCAAAGAAATAACACGGGAAATCCCGCCAGAGTCTGTAATATCAGGTGTTATGTATAAAATTTTCATTTTTTTGATGCCAAAAATTCATCAAAATCCCTAATATAATCCTCTTCATCAAAAACATCTGATGCCAAAACAAGACAAACTGCTCCTGAAGAAAAATTTTCAAGCTCTCTCCAAAAACCATTAGGAATCAACAAACCAATATTGGGTTTGTTCAACAAATAGCTTTTTTTACTGCTGCCGTCATGAATGGTTACTTCAAAACTCCCGCTCAAAGCAACAAGAAGCTCCATTTGCTCGATATGCGAATGCCCGCCTCTAAAAGCTGTACTGGGCACATCAAAAAGATAATAAACCCGCTTGAATTCAAATGGCAGGAAACCGCTTTCTATAACACCTAAATTTCCTCGAATATCTTCAATAACGGGGATTTTAAGCAACTGTATTTCTTTACTCATTTCCTTCATTTTTTTTAATCTGCATTAAATCCAGCCATTGTTTTCCAATCTTATCTAAAGAAAAATGCTGAATACTCTCTAATGCATTTTTTTTACAAAAAAGATACAAATCTTTATCTTCTATTAATAAATTCATTGCTTCTGAAAGTTTTTCAAAATTTTGATTTTCTACCAAAATACCATTTTTTTCATGAATAATCATTTCACTAGGTCCGGTTTCACAATCAAAAGCCACAACTGGAATTTCGCAGGCCAATGCTTCAAGAATCACATTGGGGAATCCTTCGTTGAGACTGCTCAAAACCAAAAAATGCGCCTTTTTTAAATATTTATATGGATTATCCTGAAAGCCAAAAAGATGCACATACTCATAAACAGTATTGTTTTTTGCAGTTTTTTCAAGTTCTTCTCTATTTCCATTTCCTAAAATGATAAGATGAATTTCTTTTTGTGGTAAAACAGAATTGGCATAACTCTGAATCAATTTATCAAACTGTTTTATAGCATTTTCATACTGCCCAACAGCTATTATATACTCAAAATCAACAGCAATGATTTCATTACTGCGCTCATTTACTTCATCTAAATTAATTGGATTGGGAATTGTTATAACATTTTTCAAATGATACTGACTCTCAATCAAATCCTGAACTTGATTTACAATCGTTACTGCTGCATAACTTTTTTTATAAATTAATTTCGCCAGCCAGACATTTTTAGGAATATAGTAATCAATTAAAAAACTATGAATCGTAAAAATAGTTTTAGCTTTATAAATAAACCGGGCTATAATTAATTCCTGAAAAACCTTTTTTCTAGGACGAAAATCAATGATGAAATCAAATTTATTTTCATTTAAATATTGTCGCAAAAAAAGAAGCCGCTTCAATTTATTGCCAAATCCATTCGAATCATTTTTAAGCTGGCCTAAATTAATAAGCCTGCCGGAATAGCAGTAACCTACAGAATCTAAAACGATTATATTATGAACTTCAACACCCGATTTTTCAAAAAAAAGAGACAGATTCGCCATCACTTTATCGCCTCCGCCTCCACTCAACCGATACCCGACTAAAGCTATTTTATATTTTTTTTCGGGTAATATCATTTTCATTTTATTATTTTCGTTTCAAATATAACACTAATGCGGATTCTACTTATTGGCGAATACAGTCTTTTACACAATTCTTTGAAAGAAGGATTGATAGAGCTTGGTCATGAAGTTATTCTGGCTGCCAATAGAGATGGTTTCAAAGAATACGCAACAGATCACAACTACGAGGCCAAATGGCTCACTATCAAATTACTTAATATTCCCAGGAAAGCAATTTACCGTATTTTCAATTTTGATTTTGCAAGCATCGAAACAGGTATTCGCTTTTATTTTTTCCTTCCAAAATTAAAGGATTTTGATGTCGTACAGTTTATCAACGAAGCTTCCATAAAAACTCCCAAAAAGTTTGAACTTTTTTTAATGAATAAAATATACGAAACCAACAAAAAACTTTATATGGTTTCCACCGGAATTGACTATTCTACATTAAAATTTTATATCGAAAATAAATCAAAAAAATCAATCCTGCAGCCTTATTTTCAAAATCCAAAACAAGATAAAGAATTCAAACCTTTTTTTGATTATTTTGATAAAAATCATATCAAAATACATCATTTTATAAAAGAAAAATTTAACGGAATTATTGCTTCCGATTTTGATTATGTTGAAGCCAATAAAGTCAATACTAATTATTCCGGCTTTATTCCGTGTCCAGTAAACACAAAAAAATTAGTTTTCAAAGAATTAATTATCGAAGATAAAGTCATTATTTTTCTTGGTATTAACAAATGGAGTTATCATCAGAAAGGCATAGTGTTCTTTGAAAAAGCATTAGAAATAATCAAGAAAAAATTTAAAGATAAAGTAGAAATCATCACTGTCAATACCATTCCCTATCCTGTTTATATTGAACTCTACAACAAAGCACATATTCTGCTGGATCAATTATACTGCTGTGACCAAGGCTACAATGCACTCGAAGCCATGGCAAAAGGAAAAGTAGTTTTTACTGGTGCCGAAAGTGAATTTACAGAACATTACAATATTATCGAAAGAGTATGTGTAAATGCTATTCCTGATGTCGATTATCTGGTGAAAGAGCTGTCTTTTTTAATCGAAAATCCATCAGAGATTGTAAAAATTGGCAAAAGAGCCAGAGCTTTTATAGAAAAAGAGCATGATTATATAAGAATTGCGGAGAAATATTTAAAAACATGGGAAAGCTAAGCTGAAACCAATAAATTAAACAATCAAGGATTGATCTAAAAGTTCTCTTTCGCCTTCCCAATCTCTTGAAATATTCTTTCTAATCAAACCTGCCGGAATACCTCCAATGAGAATGCTGCTTCCAAACAAAGTATAATCTTTATTACACAGACTATTCGATGCAATGGTACAATAATTGGGTGTTACTGTATCTTTCATAACAGAAACCCTGCTCCCGACATAATTGTAATTCCCAATCAAAATTGGACCATTCATATCGAATTTTTCCTTTGTTTCGGTATCAAACATTGGATGAAAGTTAGTGTCTATTATTTGAGATTCAGATCCAAAACGAGCGTAATTCCCCAAAATTACTTTCTCCAAACAGACTAATTTTGCATTTGAGCCTAATGATGACATATGACCAAATTCGCAATATCCATCACCTCCGATGAAGATAAAATAATCCTTGCCAAACTGTACATGCCCTTTAAAAACAGCTTTCCCCTCGATATTAATTTCGGCTATTCCTTTATGCCGTGTATTCATTTCATAAGGCTGGCCAAAGCCAATCATACCTCTTTTAATATTTCCCTGGATTTCAAAATTCCCTTTAATACAAGTAAGCTTTACACTTCCGTAAAAAAAGATTGGCAGTTTTTTTGCAATGCTGAAAGGAAATTTTTTAAAATTAAAATACAGTGTTTTTGTCCAGTTTACTGAATAATAAAGCTTCAGTTTCTTAAAGACTTTTTTAAATTTTCGATAATAAAATTTCAAACTGTCAGTCATTTTTTCTTTTTAGTATTGAATTTAAAAAATTTCTCAATTCTACTTTTTTATTAATCTGAAATAACACAAAAATCAGCGACATCAAAACCATAAGTGACATCAGACTATACTTTAAAATTGGATCGCCCAAATATCTTAACAAAAAAGTAACCGCACACATCACGAAGCAGATAAAATAAACGAGATAAAAATCGGAGTCGAAATAAAAATTATATCTCTTTTTGGTAATTATTTTAAGTGCAATGAAATGAATAATATAGTAAACAAAGAAACTAAATCCTGCACCTTCAAGACCACAAAAGTAATAACCGAAAACAGTCAAAGCAAAAGACAAAATACTAAATCCAACAGCAGTTCTAATAAACATTTTCGAATCTCCCTTAGCCAGCAGCACAAACCCCATAGACCATGAAACGGCTCTAAACAACATACCCAATATCCCAAAACACACCATTGGTATTACTGCATTAAATTTTGGCGTGTAAATAATTTTCACAATAAGCGGAATAAATGTCAAAAATAAAATTATTATTGGAGTGATAATAAGAATGGATACAAATGACTGCTCAGCAACGCTGTTTCTAACTTTTACATTATCATCATTTACAGCTGCTAATTTTGGAAAATAATCCGTGCTCATTACCGTAAAAATAACTCCTACATAAGAATTCAGCAGTGTAAAACCTGCATTATAATATCCCACCTGCTCCAAACCTCCCTGTTTCCCGATGTAAACCTGAATTAAATAAGCCGCTAACAAAGTAAACAGACTGCTCACCGTCATCATTATTCCAAGCCGGACAATGCTTTTTCCTTCAGCTTTCCATTCTTTATTTGGTATAATAATCTTTTTAAATTTTATTTTTTTAGAATACAAAAAAGCGAAGAATAAAGCTGATAACGATGTTATAATAATAGTTGGAAGAATGGCATCTATTCCTAAAAAATAATAAAAAGGAACAGAGAATAATAATCCAAATAAATTTCCGTAGAAATTAGCCTGCGCCAAAAGTTTCATTCTCCGCAATCCCTGCAGGACTACAAGTTCTCCGGACGCCAGCTGTTTCAACAGTAAAGTCACCGAAAGAAAAACAAATGAAAAGGTATGATCAGAATTTCCGAAAGTCAATATACTTAACCATTTTGACAAAACAAGAGTAATTACAGTTCCAAAAATTCCAGTAATTACTGCCAGTTTTTTTATAGCCGTAACTATCGGTGCTGCAGAATCTATATCAGCTTTTATATAATTTTCGGAAACATGCTTTACAGAACTGGTTTCAATTCCTAAACTGGTAAAACTGCTGATTACCGATAGCGTCGAATTTAACAATGAAATAATTCCCATCCCGGCAGGACCGATAAATATGGCTATTAATTTGGTTCTTATCACCGAAAAAATAATTGTGAAAAATTGTACTCCTCCAAAAAGAGAAGCTGTTTTTAGAATCTGCTGATATGAAGTTTTACTATCAGACACTACTTATTGATATTGATTTAAAATCCTGATGATAAAACTCACTTCATCAGCTGTTAAGACAGGACTTATGGGCAGACTCAGCACTTCCTGATGAATCTTTTCAGTTATAGGAAAAGATAAATCATTCCAAGATTCAAAAGCCTTCTGCTGATGTGGCGGAATTGGATAATGAATTATTGTTTCAATATTATTTGCTGTTAAATAATTTTGCAGATCATCTCTATTTTTGGTCCTAATGACAAAAAGATGAAAAACATGGGATTTCTTTATTTCTCCCAATAACAAGGCTGACAGAATAATTTTTTCATTTTTAATTTCAGACAAATAGCGTTTTGCGATTATTATTCGTCGTTCATTATCTGCATCTAAATTGGGTAATTTCAAATTTAAAAAAGAGGCCTGCAGTTCGTCCAGTCTTGAATTAACACCAATAAAATCATTTTGATATTTAGTTTCCGAACCATAATTCCGCATAGCTCTAATGACTTTCGCTAAATCCGTATCATTAGTAATAACAGCTCCACCATCTCCTAAACAACCTAAATTTTTACTCGGATAAAAACTATACGCTGCGCTTGATTGCAGATTTTTGATTGCAGATTTTTGATTGCAGATTGCTCCCGCAGATTGTGCAGCATCTTCTACAACAATTAAATTATTTTGTTCTGCGATTTCGTTTATAACATTCATTTCTGCTAATTGACCATATAAATGGACAGCTAAAATGGCTTTGGTTTTTGATGTTATTTTTTCCTGAATTAAATCAGGATCGATATTGTAAGTTTCTAATTTGGGTTCGACCAAAACAGGTACCAAATCAGCCTGAAGAATAGCAAGTATACTGGCAATATAAGTGTTGGCAGGTACGATTACTTCGTCACCTTTCTGCAATTTTCCTAATTGGATATACCCTTTAAAAATCAGAACCAAAGCATCCAGACCATTTCCAACTCCAATGCAATATTTTGCGCCACAATAGCTTGCAAAATTAGCTTCAAACTCCTGAACTTCTTTTCCTAAAATATACCAGCCCGAGTCCAATACCGATTTCAGTTTTTCCTGAAAAGCGGTTTCATAGGGTTCGTTTATTTTTTTTAAATCTAGAAATCTGATCATTTTAATACGTTTTCAAGTTTAGAAAAATGAACCGTTTCTACTTCATAAAAATCATGAATAATCATATTTGCTCCAAAACTTTCTTTCCAATACGATAATCCATTATTGAGCATTTTTCCATGATTTTCATTGGATATTCCAAAATCAAAAAAACGCTTATGGGCAAATACATTGTTTATTAAATGATTATACAGAAAATCTAAACTTCCGAGATTTTCCTGCTTTTCATATTTTGAAATGTATTGGCAGTGCGCCACATTATCTGATTCAAAAATAGTACTTCCTGCTACAATTTCATTATTATAATACACATTAAACTGTCGTATATTTTTATCAAATAAACTTTTCAGCAATTTAATTTCAGTAAGAGTGTGAACAGGTTCTGCCTGGTGACGTGCTTCTAAGTTAGGGATTAAAACCTGATTCCAAAACGGTTCAAAATCAATCTCTTCTTTTATGATTAAACCATTATTTTTTCCTTTTTGAATGCAGCGCTTTCTTATTTTTGAAAACTGATAGGGTTTGGACAAATCGATTACTGCCAATGTATCTCTTCTGATTAATTGAGCTTCGGCCAAAAACAATGCATAATTTAATTCTTCGGCTGGCTTTTTATGATAGATATGCGGAATAGTTTTTATCTGGATTTTGGCAATTTTATTTTCATTCAAATAGAATAAAACCGCTTTGAAAATGAGTATTACCGAAGCTAACTTTAAATTCTCTCTGTAAACCAAACCTCCGTAAGTCAAGCCCTGATGTGAATAAACAAACTCTCTTGATTTATTGGCTGGCAAAACTGCCACAAGCTTTTCGTTTTTGTAAATCATCAAAGAGTAGTCCTCAAAACGGTCTTTATGATACTCCATAAAATCGCGGTGAAACAAAAAAGCGGCATTCTTTGCTTGACTTACTAAAGTATTCCAGCCGTCATAATCACTTTCCTGATATTGCCTTACGCTATAATTTTTCACCTTTGAATATTAAAGACTGGAAAAGTACACAATTAGGGCAATATTCGAAATAGTAATGGAGAAAAACCTAATACAATTTTTAATTGACAAAAACAGAATATCGATTTCAGACTAAATATCTGAATTTATTATTTATGTTCCAAAGGAGCCAGATGCCATTTGTATTTTACGGCCAGCAGACGGATTATGATAATTATGGATGATGTGGCGAGATACAGCACGTCATTTTCTACATTCATTTTTCGAAGGGCAAAAAATACGATTCCGCCAAAAATACAAATCGTTGCATAGACTTCTCTACGGAAAATTACCGGAATTTCGACGCATAAAATGTCACGGGTAACACCGCCAAAACAGGCGGTCATAGTCCCTAGCGCAATGCAGATAACGGGATGAAGATGATAATCAATTCCTTTTTGGATTCCAATTAAAGTAAAAACTCCTAATCCGATGGTGTCAAATAAAGCGAGTGAGGTCCGAAGTCTATCTAATTTTTTTCTAAATATAATTGCCAAAATAAATCCCCAGACAATTACGTATACATATGTCGGATCCTGCATCCATCCTACTGGAGTTCTCCCGATCATGACATCACGCAGGGTCCCGCCCCCGACAGCAGTTACAAATGCGATGATAAAAACGCCAAACGGATCCAGCTTTTTACTCATAGCAGCTAATGCTCCAGACATTGCAAATGCCATTGTTCCTATGATGTCGAGTAAGTGAAACATATTTGGAGGTTGAATTTTAAAACTTTAAAGACTACATGTTTTGAGTATAAAAATTGTAATCTTTCAAAATGGTTCTTATAAACTCAATTTGATTATTCGTCTGCATTTTAATACCTGTAACCGACTGAATTTTTTGAGACAATTTTAAAACGGTTTCCATATCATTATTTTTTTCGGCAGTTAGAAAAGTTTCCTTTATAATCCGCATATCATTATCTGACAGCTTAATAACTAATGGATAGACAGGCACATAGGTTTCACCTATTTCCTCTAATATTGTACTATTGATTGATATATTGTTTTTCAGTGTTATAATAGCTGTTCCTGCTGCCATATCGCCCATTCGCTGGGTTTTGTTACTGATGCATATTGATACTAATCCAATTAATCCGCCAAGCATGTTGTTTTCTACAATTCTAAAAAGCCAACGGATAAGATAATCTCCAAAACTGGCCTGATAGCCGTCAATTTTAACGACTTTTATCTTTACTATTTTCTTACCGATGGTCTGTCCTTCAAAAATACTTTCCAGTGTCACGGAATAGATCATTACAGGAAAAAAAAACAATATCAATATTGCAAAACCAGACCAAAAATCCATTCTGTCCATGATTCGTGAGATACCCAGCAAATTAAAAAAGACATATGCGACAACAATAACATAGGCCGCTTTAACAACAAAATCCAGCAGACTAGCCAGCATTCTCTCGCCAACAGAAGCTGCCTTAAAATTTATTATAACATTTTGTGTTGTGTTTATAGATAATTCTGACATAATTCCTATTTTAGCACTTGATGAGAGAAATTGCATTTATAAAAGCGAACAAAAACAAATGGCTTGAATTTGAGCAGGCTATTTTTGGTAAAGCTAAAAAAAATCCTGATGAAATGGCAAATTTATACATTCAATTAATGAATGATTTGTCATATGCCCAGACTTATTACAGCAAAAGCAAAACGGTTGTTTATTTAAACTACCTAGCGTCCAGCATTTATCAAAAGATATACAAGACCAAGCGCACTGAAAGCAATAGGCTGGTTTATTTTTTCAAAACCGAAGTACCACTCATTATTTATGAATACCGCAGGTATTTAGTATATGCTTTTGTACTTTTTTTTGTGACTGTCTTTATTGGAGCAGTTTCTGCCAGATACGATGCTGATTTTGTCCGATTAATTCTTGGAGATGGCTACGTCAATGAAACCCTGGAAAATATCAAAGCTGGAAATCCGGTTGCTATTTATAAATCGGGAAGCAATTGGGGCAGTTTTATTGGTATCACCGTCAATAACCTGCGCGTTGGAATGATGTGTTACATTTTTGGAATCTTTGGCGGTATTGGCACTTTTTATATTTCACTGCAGAATGCCATTATGCTGGGTTCATTTCAGTACTTTTTCTTTCAGCAGGGCGTTTTCTGGAAAAGTGTCCGCGGTATCTGGATTCATGGCTCCATGGAAATTTTTGGAATTGTAATTGAAACTGCAGCAGGTTACATTCTGGGAGCTTCGATCTTATTTCCAAAAACGTATTCCAGAATGAATTCATTTAAAATTGGCTTCAAGAACAGTTTCAAAATACTGCTGAGCACTGTTCCTTTTACCATAGCTGCAGGATTTCTGGAAGGTTTCATCACCCGTTATTCTATCGATATGCCCAACTGGCTAAGCAGTTTTATTATTTTGTTTACTTTATCTATTATTTCCTTTTACTATTTGATTTATCCATTTATAATTCACAAAAAAACCAATAAGCCTCATGTTTGAACTTTACAAAGAACGCAATTTAAGCGACAATCTCTCCGACACAATTACTTTTTTCAAAACGTTTGGAAAACATTTTTTCAAAAACTTTTTTATCATAAACGGAATCTTCTTAATGATACTGATGGTTTTGATGTATTTTATTTCCAAAATATACACGGAAGTACTTTTTTCCAATGCAAATAATTTTGCTAATAATCCGAACTATCTTTCCAATTTCATAAGTGAGAATATTTTTCTTGTACTGGGAGGCTTTATAACAGCTATTATACTGATCGCTATTTTATCGATGCTCAATATTACTTTCCCAATTGTTTATTTGAAATTATTTGAAAAAGAGCATCACACCAATTTTTCTACGCAGGAAATCATTAATGAATTGAAGAAAAATATTGGAAAAATGATTGCCTTTTTATTCGGAACCGCTTTTGTCATAGTGCCTCTAGCTTTCATTATTTTTGGTGTCTTAATACTGCTTTGTTTTATCCTCATCGGAATTCCATTGGTTTTCATTGCCATTATTGGTTTTTCTTCATGGATAATGCTTTCGTATCATGATTATATTCTAAATGACGTAGGTTTTTTCAAAGCATTGTCAAATGGATATTATCTGCTGAAACTAAAATTCTGGACTATTATAGGTACTACTTTTTTAATGATGATGCTGGTTCAGATTATTCAGGGAATAATCACTATTGTTCCCTATATGTTTATGATGGGTTCAATGTTCGTTTCGTCACAAAACGCAGGTTCACAAGCTGAAAATTTTTCTACTTTAGGAATTCTTATGACGGTTATAATGGTACTTTCGGTAGTATTAAGTTATATATTTAATAATTTCATTGTGATTAATCAGGGACTTATTTATTATAGTCTACATGAAGACACTCAAAACTACACCACTAATAACCAAATTGATTTAATTGGCACAGACGTTGAATAAATTTTTTCTATTAATTTTCTTTTTCTTTTACTTCAATGCTGGAGCAAAAGATTCATTGGCTGCAGCCAAAAAAGAAAAAATTATTTTCACAGAAAAAGATATTGTAATAGATACTGCTTCTGTCACAGCAAAATCATTTCCTGAAAATTTCAAAAAAAAGTATACTGATACTGATTTTATATATGAATTCAAAACTCCAGAAAAAAATGCCTGGGACCGTTTCAAGGAATGGCTCTCCAATTTTTTAAAAAAATTATTTAGCATAAGTGACAATAAAACTTCCTCGCTTTTAGTAGATATACTTATAAGAGTAATCGCAATTGCCGTTGTTATTACAGTGATTTATATGATTGTAAAAGCGATAATGAATAATGAAGGACAATGGGTTTTTGGTAAAAACTCAGATAAAAAAATAATTAATTATGATGAAATAGAGAAAAACCTGCATCTAGCAGATTTCGAAAAACTCATTCAAAGCAGTTTAGAATCAGGTGAAAAAAGATTGACAGCAAGATACTATTATCTTTGGCTGCTTAAAAAAATGTCCGACAGACAAATCATCGAATGGGATATAGAAAAAACAAACTCAGATTATCTTTATGAAATAAAGAACCAAGCCCAAAAAGAGGATTTTGCCTATTTGTCATATTTATATAACAACATTTGGTATGGCGAATTCGAACTGGACGACAGCACTTTTGAAAAAACCCGAAGTGCTTTCGAGAAATCTATAAAAAAAGTCAGCAATGGGTAAAACACTAAAAATATATATCTTCCTTTTAGCTGTGCTTCTAGTGGCTATTGTTGTCATTGATATTAATCGTCCCAAACCTATAGATTGGACTCCTACCTATTCCATAAAGGATAAAATCCCTTATGGAATGTATGTTTTTGACAATGAAATTGGCTCACTTTTGAAAAATCAAAGTATAGAAAAATTCAGCAATACCCCTTATGAGTATTTTGACAGCGATCCTTATCTTGACACACTGATATCCAGCAACAAGAAAAAAGGAACTTTCGTCAGCATTTCCAAAATTTCAAATTTGGACGACCAGTCAATAAACACAATTTGTTCTTTTGTAAGACAGGGCAACAGCGCTTTTATCAGTTCGGAAACCATTCCGAATTCCTTGTTGGACAGCCTGAATCTAGTAATGGACAGTGAGTATAAATATTCTGACAGCATTTATAACTGGGTTGCCAATAAAAAATTAGGGACTCAAAAGTATAAAATCATTGAAGGCGTTAACAATAATTATTTTTCAAAAATCGACACGCTGAACACTACTGTTTTAGGCTATCAAAATGGGGATAGTGCCAGAGTAAATTTTATAAAAGTAAAGTATAAAAACGGTGATTTTTACCTGCACACACAGCCTGTTGCGTTTACAAATTTTCATTTATTAAAAGGAAATCATCACGAATATGCAGAAAAAGTCTTGTCCTATATTCCAAAAGGAAACGTGTTTTGGAGCATCAAAGACCAAAATGGAGAAGTAATTTCAAACTCTCCTATGCGGTATATCCTAAGCCAGCCAGCACTCAGATGGGCTTGGTATATTTTCCTGATTGGGATGATTGTCTTTATTTTTTTCAATGCCAAACGAAAACAAAGAGTTGTTCCTATTATCAAACCGCTGGCCAATACCACGGTTGATTTCACAAAAACCATCGGAAATCTGTATTATCAGGAAGGAGATCACAACAATATTATCGACAAAAAAATCATTTATTTTCTAGAAAAAATCCGAAACGAATACTTAATTGACACTAATAAGCTGGATGATGATTTTATCAAAAAACTGCACCATAAATCAGGGAAAGACTTAGCCAGCATTCAAAATGCGGTGTATTTGATTAATTTATACCGAAAAAGCAATTACCTGAGTGTTGAATCCGATTTAATTCATATTAACGCAGCAATAGAAAAAATACTGAATTAAATTAACCTGCCCAAAAATCTAAAAACCGCAAAATCATTAACCGCTCTGCCAAAAAAGCAACATAATTAAAGAAATATATGGAAGATATAACCACAACTGAAAATATGACCGAAAGCGTAAATTTTCAATCCCGAATCAACTTGGAACCGCTTTTAAACAGTATCAATGCTATTAAACAAGAACTCGAAACTGTTATCGTGGGGCAGAACAAAATGATTGATCAGCTGTTGGTCGCTATCCTGTCCAATGGTCATGTTTTGCTTGAAGGTGTTCCGGGCGTTGCCAAAACGATTACGGCAAAACTTTTGTCCAAAACTTTAAACATTGGCTTCAGCCGGATTCAGTTTACACCTGATTTAATGCCTTCTGATATATTAGGAACTTCCGTTTTTGACCTGAAAAAATCAGAATTCGAATTCAAAAAAGGACCTATTTTCTCCAACTTGATTTTGATTGATGAAATAAATCGTGCTCCTGCAAAAACTCAGGCAGCCCTTTTTGAAGTTATGGAAGAACGCCAAATTACCATTGATGGCGTGACCTATGCTCTTGACACGCCTTTCTTGGTTATTGCAACCCAAAATCCAATTGAACAGGAAGGAACCTACCGCTTGCCAGAAGCACAATTAGACCGTTTTTTATTCAAAATTTCTATCGAATATCCAAAAATAGACGAAGAAATTGCCATAATCCAAAGAGAACATTTACTACAGAACCAAGGCAAACTGGACAATATTAAAACCCTGCTTTCATCGGAAGAAATTAAGCAGTACCAAACATTGGTCAAACAAATAATTGTAGAACAAAACCTGCTGGAATACATTGCTAAAATTGTGGTTAACACTCGTGAAAACGCCTTTTTATATCTTGGTGCTTCGCCTCGTGCTTCGATTGCGATTTTAAACGCCGCCAAAGGTTTTGCTGCAATACGAGGACGCGACTTCGTGACTCCCGAAGATATTAAGGAAGCTGCAATTCCTGTTTTACAGCACCGTGTCATAGTAACTCCTGAACGTGAAATGGAAGGAATTACGAGCATCGAAATTGTCAAGCAAATATTGGAGAGCGTGGAGATTCCGAGGTAGGTTTCAAATTATAAAAATTGTAGGTTTGTATTTTAAACTCTAATGTTTCAATTCGATGAAAGTAGTATCATTTTTTGCAGGAGCTGGAGGGCTTGATTTAGGCTTTGAAAAGGCTGGTTTTGATGTAATATGGGCAAATGAATACGACAAAGAAATTTGGGCTACGTATGAAAAAAATCATAAAAAAACAATTTTAGACAGGAGAAGTATTGCTGATATCCCTTCAAATGAAGTTCCTGATTGTGACGGAATAATTGGTGGTCCACCTTGTCAAAGTTGGTCGGAAGCAGGTTCAAAAAGAGGAATCGCCGATAAACGAGGCCAACTGTTTTATGAATTTATAAGGATTTTGGCAGATAAAAAACCAAAGTTTTTTTTAGCTGAAAATGTATCTGGAATGTTATTACCTGCACACAAAGATGCTTTAGCAAATATAAAACAAATGTTTACAGATATTGGTTATAATTTGACATTCCAATTATTGAATGTTTCGGACTTCGGTATTCCACAAGATAGAAAACGTGTTTTCTTTATTGGGTATAGAAAGGATTTAGGAATAAAGTTTACTTTTCCAAAACCAACTACTCCTGAAAGTAAAGTTACACTTGAAAAAGCGATTGGAGATTTAAAAGATACTGCATTACCTGCAAAATCAGGAAATTACACTAATGGAAATGATTGCAAAGTATTGAATCACGAATATATGATTGGAGGTTTCTCTTCTATGTTTATGTCAAGAAATAGAGTTCGTTCTTGGAATGAAGTTTCTTTCACGATTCAAGCTGGTGGTAGACACGCTCCGATACATCCACAAGCACCAAAGATGAATTTTATTGAACAAAATATTAGAGAATTTGTAAAAGGAAAAGAACATCTGTATCGAAGATTAAGCGTTCGTGAATGTGCAAGAATCCAAACTTTCCCTGATACCTTTTCTTTTGAATATAATAGTGTTGTAGCTGGTTACAAAATGATTGGAAACGCTGTTCCTGTTAGAATGGGAAAGGTTTTAGCTCAAAAAATATATTCTGATTTGGATGGGCTAAATGTTAATCAAAATATTAATCAAGAAAGTATTCTAACTGAAGTAAATGGAAATATTGTACTTGAAAAAATGAACGAAATAATTAAAAGTGTATCAGCATAATGGCAAAAGTATCAACTCAAACAATAAATGGTAAAGCATTTGAATACGCTTTGTTAAATGAATTCTTAGAACGTTTAAAAGTTACAACCTCTGTTACAGTTATCGAAAATGAACCATTTAAAACTGCTCTTAAATGTTTTGTGAGTTTTGATGAAAAAGAACAAGGTAATTATAAATTAGTTGCAAGTTTTGCTGTTAATTTTTTACTTGATATAGAACCACGTTTAGCAAATGGAATTGACGAAAATGACATTTTACAATTAGAAATTGTTGCAGATAAAGCAGGTCAAACAGGTGATGTTCGTGATGTTTTAGCCATTAGGTCGTTGCAAAAATGGGAGATTGGAATTTCAGCAAAAAATAATCATAGAGCAGTTAAACATTCACGCTTGTCAAATGATATTGATTTTGGTCAAAAATGGCTAAGAATTCCTTGTTCTATTGAATATTTTGAACAAATCAAACCTGTTTTCAGTAATTTGATGAAATTAAGAACCGCAAGTAAAGGAACACAAAAATGGGATACTTTAGGAGATTATCACACATCTGTCTATGTTCCTATTTTGAATGCTTTTAAAACTGAATTATTGAGATTAGACAAAGAAAATCCTGGAAGCGTGGCAGAAAGACTAGTTGAATATTTAATTGGTAATCAAGATTTTTACAAAGTCATTAAAGGAAAAAACAAAGTTGAAATACAAGCCTACAACTTACACGGCACATTGAATTTATCCTTTGAAAATATCAAACCAAAAGCTAAAATTCAAAGGTTAAAATTGCCTAATAGATTGATCGAAGTTGTTTATCAAGAAAATTCTCAAACAACCCTTTTAGTAACTCTAAATGAAGGCTGGCAAATTTCTTTTAGGATTCATAACGCAAGTTCTCGAATTGAGCCATCATTAAAATTCGACATTAACTTAGTTTCAGCTCCACATTCGCTTTTTTCAAATCAATTATTTATTGGGTAAAATACACCATACTAATGCTGGAATTTGTTTAAAATCGATAATAGATTGAATACCTTATCGTCGTAATCAATCACTATACAAAGCATATACTATGAAACCAATAAAAAGTTTATACATCAACAATTTCTTTTTCTATGCGCTTTTGGGCGTTATGGGATTGTTCATTTTGGCCTTTATTTTCCCAGCCTTGTACAATGTCGCTTGGTATGTGCTGTTGGTTCTATTGACTTTTTTAGTTCTGGATATCATAATTCTGTTTTTTGCCAAAGACGGTATTGAAGGGACACGGATTATGTCTGAAAAACTTTCCAATGGTGATGATAATGAAATAAAAATCAGTATTAAAAACTTTTATACCTTCCCTATTTCAATAAAAATAATTGACGAAATCCCTTTCCAGTTCCAAGTCCGCAATTTTGAAATCAAACGAAAAGTAAAAGCGGCTTCACAAAACGAAATCCAGTATTATCTGCGCCCCACAGAGCGTGGCGAATATTCGTTCGGGAATTTGAATATCTATGTTTCTTCTCCTTTATTTTTAATTTCGAGACGGTTTCAATTCGATAACGGAAGAATAGTTCCGACATATCCATCCTACATTCAGCTACGAAAATACAGTTTAATGGCTTTTTCTAACAATTTGTTTCAATACGGTATCAAGAAAATCCGCAGGATCGGCCACACGATGGAATTTGAACAAATCAAAGAATACAATCAGGGAGATGATATAAGAACGCTGAACTGGAAAGCAACGGCCAAGAAAAATGCACTAATGGTCAATCAGTTTCAGGACGAAAAATCGCAGTCAGTTTATATGATTATTGACAAAGGCCGTGTAATGAAAATGCCATTTAATGGACTAAGTCTGCTGGATTATGCCATCAATGCCACCTTGGTTTTATCGAATGTTATCTTGAAAAAACAGGATAAAGCAGGAATGTTTGCCTTTTCGAAAAAAGTAGAAAACCGGGTTTTTGCCGAAAGGCGCGCTTCGCAAATGCACAAAATTCTGGAAACCTTATATAACATCAAAACTGATTTTTTTGAAAGTGATTTCAGCCGTTTGTACACGGACATCAAAAAAAACATCAATCAAAGGAGTCTGATTATTTTGTACACCAATTTTGAAACGATGGACGCTCTGCATCGGCAGCTTCCTTATTTGAAAGGAATAGCAAAAAATCATTTATTGGTTGTAGTTTTCTTCCAAAACACAGAACTCAACGAAATCATCATCAAAAAAGCCGAAAATATTCAAGAAGTATACGACAAGGTAATCGCCGAAAAATTTTCATTCGAAAAAAGATTAATCGTCAACGAACTTAAGAAATACGGTATTTATTCTGTCCTTACCCAACCGCAAAATCTGACTTTGGACACCATTAATAAATATTTAGAAATCAAAGCAAGGGGGATTTTGTAAAAATTTCAGACTGCAGATTTTAGATTTTAGATTACAGATAGATCAGTATTCATAAAATAAAACTGCTTACACAGAACAAAATTTTCAACACAAATTACATAACAATAGTTCTGACATATTTCTAGTCAATAACGATTCAATTAGAAGCACGGCATTCGTTTTTAAAAATTTTTGACACTAATTACACTAATTTGCACGAATTAAGATTGCTATTTAATTACACAAAATCTTCTAAGCTGTAAAAATTTGTAAAATTTAGTTTCAATTTTGATAAAAATTAGTGTAATTGGTGAAATTCGTGTTTATCTTTTTTTAAATGCGAATGCCGTGAATTAGAAGGTTTTTAGAATTTAAAAAATGGTAGTACCTTAGCACCTCATAACTAAGCCTCTTTTCCATTGAAACAAATCGCCTCCATACAAAATCCGTTTATTAAATCTTTGGTCTTATTACAGGAAAAAGCAAAAGCCCGTAAACAATCAGGAACATTTTTGATTGAAGGGAAAAGAGAAATTTCGCTGGCTTTGAAAGGCGGATACGTAATAGAAACGGTTTTGTTTTTACCCGAAGTATGCCCGGAAACCGAAACCCGAAAATTATCCGATAATGCCGAGTTAATTGAAATCAGCAGAGAAGTCTATCAAAAACTGGCATACAGAGATACCACCGAAGGAATTTTGGCAGTAGCCAAAGCCAAATCAATGCAGTTATCCGACTTGCAGTTATCCGAAAATCCGCTGATTCTTATTGCGGAAGCTCCAGAAAAACCAGGGAATATTGGTGCATTATTGCGCACAGCTGATGCAGCAAATCTTGACGCCGTGATTATTGCCAATCCAAAAAGTGATTTGTACAATCCTAATGTTGTTCGTTCAAGCGTTGGCTGTTTGTTTACCAACCAGATTGCAACAGGAACTACTTCCGAAATTATTGCTTTTTTGAAAGAGCGGAACATTAATTTTTATTGTGCCACGCTGCAAAATTCTACTTCCTATCATACCCAGGATTATACATCGCCAACAGCATTGGTTGTTGGAACTGAAGCCACAGGCCTTACACAGGAATGGCGAGATATGGCAGCTCAAAATATTATTATCCCAATGCAGGGTGAAATTGACAGTATGAATGTTTCGGTAGCAGCCGCTATTTTGATATTTGAAGCGAAAAGACAAAGAGGTTTTTAAAATTAGATTTTTTAAAAGATTTTTTAATCTAAAAAAAATAGCCTCTTAATTCCCATATCTAAATTCTGCTCCACAAAACCTTTGCAAATCTCCTGAAAATTTCTTATTTTTAAGAATTGAACCATGCCGTTATGATAGAAATCGATATAGAAAAAGAAAACAAAGCAATTGCTCACGAATACAAAGAGCTTCTTCGCATTAGTTATCAAACCTTAACCACAGAGGATAAGAAAGTGATACGCAAGGCGTTTGATGTTGCTGTAGACGCTCATAAAGACCAGCGCAGAAAATCTGGAGAGGCCTATATATTCCATCCGATTGCTGTTGCCAAAATTGTAGCTTCAGACATTGGTTTGGGCGCAACTTCTATTGCTGCAGCCTTAATGCACGACGTTGTCGAAGATACTCCCATTACAGTCAAAGACATCGAAAAGATGTTTGGACCAAAAATTGCTCAATTGGTCGAAGGCTTGACAAAGATATCATTGGTACAAAAAGACCTTAATGTATCCATGCAGGCAGAGAATTTCCGCAAAATGCTTTTGACACTCAATGATGATGTTAGGGTAATCCTCATAAAAATAGCAGACAGACTCCATAATATGCTTACTATGGACTCTATGGAAGATTACAAACAGGTCAAACTAGCTTCAGAGACGTTATATATCTATGCACCATTGGCACATCGATTGGGGCTTTATAAAATAAAAAACAAACTCGAAGACTTAGGATTAAAATATACAGAACCAGAGAGATACAATAACATTGTCAGCAGAATAAGAGAAACTAAGGAAGAACAGGATCTTTACATCAAAGACATATCCGAAGTACTCAAAAAAGCTTTAGACGAAGAAAACATCGACTATATCATCAAAGGCCGTCCAAAATCCATTTATTCGATAAATAGAAAAATGCTGGCACAAAATGTAAGTTTTGATGAAGTCTATGACAAGTTTGCTCTGCGTATTGTTTACAAGTCAAATCCACATGATGAGAAATTCCTGGCCTGGAAAATATATTCCATCGTAACAGATCATTACAGACCCAGCCCTAGCCGATTGCGTGACTGGATATCTTCGCCAAAATCAACTGGCTACGAAGCCTTGCACATTACCGTTATGGGACCAAAAGGACGCTGGGTAGAAGTACAGGTGCGAAGCGAACGCATGGATGAAATAGCCGAAAAAGGATATGCTGCCCATTACAAATACAAAAACGGAGCGACCGAAGAAAACGGTCTCGATGTCTGGTTAAATCTGCTCAAAGAAGCGCTTGAAAATTCGGAGACGAGTGCCGTCGATTTTGTCGAGGATTTCAAAATGAACCTGTACTCCAAAGAGATTTATATTTTCACCCCAAAAGGAGAAATCAAATCTCTTCCAAAAGGGGCAACATCGCTGGATTTTGCATTCAGCATTCATTCTGAAATCGGAATAAAAACAAGAGGAACCAGAGTCAACGGAAAATTAGTTCCGCTGAATTATGAATTAAAAAGCGGTGATCAAGTTGAAATCATCACTTCGCCCCATCAAAAACCAACTGTCAACTGGCTTGATTTTGTAACCACTTCGAGAGCAAAAAATAAAATAAGAAACGTTCTCAATGAGAACACGAAAAAAATCGCCGAAGACGGAAAAGAACTGCTTACACGTAAACTGAAACATCTCAAAGTAACGCTAAACGAACAGACAACTAACGAGTTAGTTAACTTTTTTAAACTAAAAACAAGTCTGGATCTGTTTTACAGAGTTGGCGTCGGATCAATTGACAACCAGCAGCTAAAAGATTATGCCAGCCAGAAAAGCAATTCTTTAATTAACTTTTTCAAAAATAAAATCAAGCGCAATAACAATGCTCCCAACGAGGATATCCACAAACAGGTTATCAGCAGTAATTATGACATGCTGGTTTTTGGAAAAACGCAGGACAAACTCGATTATAAATTATCCAGCTGCTGCAACCCCATTCCGGGTGACGAAGTATTTGGTTTTGTCACCATAAACGAAGGCATCAAAATACACAAAAAAGACTGCCCGAATGCCATTGCCTTACAGTCCAATTATGCTTACCGAATCATGCAGGCCAAGTGGATCGACTCTACCCAGCAGGACTTCAAAGCCACCATCAACATTATGGGAATGGACAGTTTAGGACTTACAAACGAACTGACAAAAGTGATTTCAAACAATATGAACGTGAATATACAAAGTATTTCACTCAATGGAGAAGCGGGTATTTTCAAAGGACAGATATCTGTAATCGTACCCAACATCACTATTTTGAAAAAACTAATGGACAACATCAAAAAGATTGACGGAATTGACAAAGTAACAAGGGTGTATAAAAATTAAAACATCACAAAATAAACTTTAACAATAAAAATTGTGATATTCAAAACCAGAAAACAGCAGCAGATAATTCCAAAAAACATTTGGGCGTGCCGACATTAGGAAAAGAGACCTGCTAACAATATGACATACACCGTCTCTTTCCCTAATGCTGTCGGGCTATACGCTACGCAGCGGCGGATTGCTTCTATCCCTAACGCGGTAATCCAGAACCTGATTTATCATCGAGAAACACCTCAATAATAAAGTCTTAAACACCTATAAATAAAACTCAGGAAACAGAATTAAAACCCTATTTTTTTAAACTTTTAAAATAATAATTTATCTTTGCAGGATATGACACTCATTTCTACAGATAACAACAAAAATCAAGAGATTGTAAAAAATGTTTTTACAATGTATCTTGAAAATAAAGGACATCGCAAAACACCAGAACGTTATGCTATCCTTCAGGAAATATACGAAAGTGAAGAACATTTTGATATAGAAAATCTATACCTCAAAATGAAAAACAAAAACTACCGTGTCAGCAGGGCCACCCTTTACAATACAATCGAACTATTATTAGACTGCGCCCTGGTCCGCAAACATCAATTTGGGCAAAATCAGGCACATTACGAAAAATCATATTTTGACAAACAGCACGATCATATCATTATGACTGATACTGGTGAAGTAATTGAGTTTTGCGATCCGCGGATTCAGACTATCAAAAAAACAATCGAAGAAATTTTTGATATCGAAATCACCAATCATTCCCTATACTTATACGGAAACAAGAAACAAGCAAAAACAGAAGAAAATACATTAGAAAATTAACTGCAAATAAAACATAGAATGACTGTAGATTTATTATTAGGATTACAATGGGGAGATGAAGGAAAAGGAAAAATTGTTGACGTTCTCACATCAAATTATGACATAATTGCTCGTTTTCAAGGTGGGCCAAATGCAGGACACACTTTAGAATTTGACGGAATTAAACACGTTCTAAGAACTATTCCATCTGGAATTTTTCATAAAACGGCCGTAAACATTATTGGAAACGGAGTAGTAATTGACCCAGTAGTATTTCAAAAAGAGATTGAAGGTCTTGAAAAATTTAATATGGATATCAAATCCAAATTAATCATTTCCAGAAAAGCACACTTAATTTTACCAACACACCGTTTATTGGATGCAGCATCTGAAGCTTCAAAAGGTAAAGCAAAAATTGGTTCTACACTTAAAGGAATCGGACCAACTTACATGGACAAAACCGGAAGAAACGGTCTGCGTGTCGGAGATACTGAATTAGAAGATTTTGAAGACCGTTACAGAGCTTTGGCTGACAAACACGAAGAAATGATTAAATTCTACGATGTCAACATTCAGTACAATCTGGCCGAAATGGAAAAAGAATTCTTCGAATCAATCGAAGTTTTAAAAACATTAGATTTTATTGACAGTGAAGAATATTTAGCGCAAGCTCAAAAAGCTGGAAAATCAATCCTTTGCGAAGGTGCTCAAGGTTCATTGCTTGATGTTGATTTTGGAACATATCCATTTGTAACCTCCTCAAATACAACTGCTGCCGGAGCCTGTACAGGTTTAGGGATTGCTCCTAATAAAATTAAAGAAGTATACGGAATTTTCAAAGCTTACGTAACACGCGTAGGAAGCGGTCCTTTCCCAACAGAACTTTTTGACGAAGACGGTGCTACAATGGCCAAAGTTGGAAACGAATTTGGTTCAGTTACTGGAAGACAAAGACGCTGCGGATGGTTAGATTTAGTAGCATTGAAATATGCTGTTCAAATCAACGGTGTAACTCAGTTAATGATGATGAAAGGTGATGTTCTTTCTGGTTTTGAAACTTTAAAAGTATGTACTGAATACAACTATAAAGGAAAAAATATTTCACATTTCCCTTACAACATCGAACCGGAAAATGTAACCCCGGTATTCAAAGAATTCAAAGGATGGCACCAAGATTTAACAGGCATGACAACTTACGAAGAATTACCTGTTGAACTGAAAGAATACATCGAATTCATTGAAAAAGAAGTTGAAGTTCCAATAAAAATTGTTTCTGTTGGACCAGACAGAAAACAGACAATTTTAAAATAATAAGTAAACGTCCCGAATTATCGGGGCGTTTTTTTTAGCATTAAAAACATGAAAACATGGACAATCCTAAGTACAAAATACAGAAAACCGAATTACTTTCGGACAACTGGTACATCCTGAACAAAGTAACTGTTGATTATCAAAAAAAAGACGGAACATGGGACACTCAGGTACGTGAAGTGTATGACAGAGGCAATGGAGCTGCAATTTTACTGTACAACAAACACAAAGAAACTGTTATTCTGACACGGCAGTTTAGACTGCCCAGCTATATGAACGGTAACAAAAGCGGTTTAATGATAGAAGTCTGTGCTGGACTTTTGGACGAAGACAACCCAGAAGCCTGCATTATCCGTGAAACGGAAGAAGAAACGGGCTACCGCATCCAAAAAGTTAAAAAAGTTTTTGAAGCCTATATGTCGCCTGGAGCGGTAACCGAAATTCTGCATTACTTCATAGGCGAATATGACATCAGCATGAAAGTAAATGAAGGCGGAGGACTGGCAAACGAACACGAAGAAATTGAGGTCCTCGAGATTCCTTTTGACCAAGCGTATGTCATGATAGAATCTGGCGAAATAAAAGATGCAAAAACTATTATGTTACTGCAGTATGCTAAAATCCATAATTTGGTATCCTAAAAAAGCAGACGAAATACAAAAGATTAAATTCTGTATTATCTGAGTGTAATTTTATAAAATGAAATATGACTATCCGCAAATCATACTAAATGTTTTTTTGCCACTGATTACACAGATTCTCACAGATTTTACATGCATTTTTTAGAAATCTGTGTTAATCTTTATAATCTGTGGCCAATTTTATCGATTGGGTATTAGTCACGGATAGTCATAAAATGAAATTGGCAACAAAATACCAAAACACTAATGTGAAAAAAGAAATAGGAATTCCAAAACCGATCATCATACTGCACAATCGAGGCTTTAAACCATAAGAAGAAGCAATAATACTAGACGAAATCATCGGAGCCATCGCTGCTTCCATAACCGATACCTGAATCATCTGCGAATGCTGCTTCATAATCACAACATACAGCAGATAAATTAAAGCCGGAGTCATGATTAATTTATAGACAAGTCCTAATCCCAAAAATTTGAAATGCTTGCTCTTTCTGTCAAACTGCAGCTGCAGTCCTACCGAAAGCATTGCTAAAGGCGTCATTACACTCCCCGCCTTCTGCAGGCCAAACTGAATATATTCATGAAAATCAAAATGAAAAACATTCATAAAACAGGCCAGCAGAAATGCAATAAACGGCGGAAAAAAAAGTATTTTTTTGATAATCTCCAGTCCGTTTGGGCTTCCGGTAGAATATAAAGTGGCGATAAAAACTCCCAAAGTGGAAAGCACGACAAATGTCCCCGGCTGATCGACCAGAATAGCCATTTTCAATCCTTCATTCCCGTACAGAGCCTGAATAATTGGAAATCCTAAAAAAGACGTATTACTAAAACCCGCAGTCATAATCATGCAGCCTGTCAGTTTTCTGGACCATTTTAACCGCGCCCCCAACAGACTAAAAAACAAAATTGCTGTTGTAAACCCTATCCAGGTAACGCCAATCGGGTACAGTAATTTTGTATCCAGCACAATTTTTGGAATGTAAAATAAGGCTAATGAGGGAAGGCAAAAATAAATAACAATATAATTCAGCTTCTTATATAAATTGATCGGTAAACGCTTTACTTTTTGTAAAAAAATACCGGCTAATAAACAAACGAAGATTAAAATGATATTATACATAATGCAGAATTGACTGCAAAAATACCACTTTAAATTTTTAAGACCATCATTTTTTTCACTAACAGTCTTGCCGATATCAATTTTAGTTTTATATTTGCAATAAATTTTATTACAGTATGATTTCAGGTAAATTTGCCATAACAATTCACATTCTGACTTTGCTTTCTAAATTTCCAGATGATTATCTATCATCAGATTTTATTGCGGGCAGTATGAATGTTCACCCGGTTTTGGTCAGAAAAGAAATTGCAAACCTGAAAAAAAACAATATTGTAGAAAGCAAAGAAGGCAAAAACGGTGGTACGCGCCTGTTGAAATCGACATCAAAAATCACTTTGGATGACATTTTCAAAATGACTTTTGATACCGTAACATTAGGTTTTTCTAAAAACGAACCAAATCCAGATTGCCCTATTGGCAGACAAATCAATAAAAATTTAGAGAATTTATATGAAGATATCAACCAGACAATCGGCTCACAGCTGAGCGAAATCACACTGGAAGATTTTTCCAATAAATTTTAGTTCTATTTTTTTGACTAAAACTGTAACATTTTTTATTACTTTTAAATATATAACACTATGAAAATCGCTATTATTGGAGCTACAGGATTTGTAGGATCCGCAATTTTAAATGAATTAGCAGGCAGAAACCATGAAATTACTGCTATTGCAAGAACCCCAAAAGATACTTCTGATGCTAAATGGGTAGCAGCCGATATCTTTAATACAGATTCTTTGGCAGAAACCTTAAAAGGAAACGATATTATTGTTAATGCATACAATCCAGGCTGGACGAACCCAAATATCCACGATGAATTTATTGCAGGATCCAAAGCTATTCAGGAAGCTGTAAAAAAATCAGGGATAAAAAGATTCATCACCATTGGCGGTGCCGGAAGTTTATACATTGCACCAGATGTACAGCTAGTTGATACTGCAGAATTTCCAAAAGAATATTACGAAGCTGCTTCGGCCGCAAGAGAATATTTAAACATCATTAAAGAAGAAAAAGAATTAGACTGGGCTTTTTTCAGTCCTGCTATCGAAATGCATCAGGGAATCACAACAGGACGAACAGGAAAATATAGATTGGGTCTAGAAAATCCGGTTTTTAACGAAGAACAGCGAAGCATACTTTCAGTCGAAGATTTAGCAGTGGTTATTGCTGACGAAGCAGAAAACCCAAAACATCATCAGGTTCGTTTTACTGCAGCTTATTAATTTACAAGACTTATTAATTCACAAAAAACAGTTTCAAAAGCATTTTTCCGCTTTTGAAACTGTTTTTGTTTTGATTACTTTTACTTCTTTCAAAAAAAACAAAAATTTTGTCAGTCCAAAAAACAAATTCAAGCACTTTAAAACTAAAATCCGGTGTTTCCCATCAAGAAACAATCAGCTTGAATGCTATACGCCAAATCAAAGAGTCAAGAAAAAAACAGCCTTCAGCATCAGAATTAATCGAAGGAATTTTATCCAAAAATATAACAGCTCTGAGCCGTGCCATCACCTTGATTGAAAGCACTAATAACGATCATTTAGCCAAAGCAAATGAAATTATCCAAGGCTGTCTTCCCCATACTAATAACTCCCTGCGTATAGGCATCACAGGTGTTCCGGGCGTTGGCAAAAGCACTTTCATTGAAGCTTTTGGAAAACATTTGACAAGTTTAGGAAAAAAAGCTGCAGTTCTTGCCGTTGACCCCAGCAGTACCATTTCGCACGGGAGCATTCTCGGCGATAAAACCCGAATGGAAGAATTGGTAAAAGACGAAAATGCTTTTATCCGCCCATCGGCATCAGGAGAAACTCTTGGCGGTGTTGCCCGCAAAACAAGAGAAACGATTACGCTTTGCGAAGCCTTTGGATTTGATGTTATCTTAATCGAAACTGTAGGCGTAGGACAAAGCGAAACAGCGGTTCACAGTATGGTCGATTTCTTTTTACTATTAAAAATTGCCGGCGCCGGCGATGAACTTCAAGGCATCAAACGCGGTATTATGGAAATGGCCGATGCAGTTATAATCAATAAAGCAGATGGAGATAATATCAAGAAAGCGCAAGCGGCAAAACTAGAATTCAACCGAGCCCTTCATTTATTTTCTCCAAAAAAATCAGGATGGATTCCTACGGTTTCAACCTGCAGTGCTTTGACCAGAGAAGGAATTGATACAGTCTGGCAGACAATTTTGAATTATTTCGAATTAGTGAAGTCAAATCATTATTTTGAAGAAAAAAGAAAAGAGCAGAATATCTCCTGGATGATGGAAACCATTGATGAACAATTAAAAAATAATTTTCACAATCAGCCAAGAATCACTGAACTATTAAATTCCACAAAGAAAGCAGTTGATAATAATGAAATTTCACCTTTTGCTGCAGCTCAGATCTTATTGGATAATTATTTTAAAAACAAAGAATGATTCGAGATACTGGATTCTAAATTTCAATACTGTAATACACACCTATTCCACAGCGGTAATTTCGAGCACTACACTGTTTTCCTGACGGGAAGAAGAAACTTTCAATCCGATTTTCATGAGGAAATCACCCGAATATACAGTTCCTGATTCTTCAAAAGTCTTTTTCCCTTTTGGCATTACATTGATTTCTTCTACTTTATACATTTTTTTGGCATCAAGCCCCTCTAATCTGACCAAACCATAATTAGGATCTGTCAGTGGATGCAGGGTATATGAAAAAAGCACCGACTTCGTTTTATTTTCATTGACATACATCAATACTGCCCTGCTGTCCTCATAAGGCGAAACCAATCGGTACAATTCTCCCTGCCAGATTGCTGGACTTAATCGTTTGTAATTGGCAACTGCCTCCTGACAATATTTCAATTCGTCGTCCTTAAGGCCTCCAACATGAATATCAAAACCCAGTTTACCCATCATGGTCACATCGGTTCTAAACTTTATGGATTGATTCCCCATAGAAGTAACGTGATTGCAAACCGCCAATGCCGGATAAAAATTAGAATATCCCCACTGAATAAAAATACGGTCAAAAGGATCGGTATTATCGCTCGCCCAAAACTCGGTGAAATAATTCAGCATTCCATAATCCGACCTGCCTCCTCCTCCGGCGCAGAGCATCATTGGCAGATTCGGGTATTTCGACTTTATTCGGTCCAAAACTTTGTACAATCCCTTGGTGTAATCAATAAACAAATGGGATTGCTGATTTTTTAAATAAGTCGAATACGCACTGGTCATCATTCGATTACAGTCCCATTTAAAGAAAGCCACACCCGACTGTGTCTGCATAATATCATCGACCACCTTAAACACAAAATCCTGCACTTTTGGATTACATAAATCAAGAACCAATTGTGTTCTATAAAAACTCTTTTCTCTATTTGGAAGACTCAATACCCAGTCAGGGTGCTTCTCATACAATTCGGTTTTTTCATTAATCATTTCAGGTTCAATCCAAATTCCGAATTTCACATCTGTTTTTTTGGCTTGTTCCAATAGAAAACCAATCCCATCGGGAAGTTTTGCTTTAGTCGCCTGCCAATCTCCCAAACCTGAAGTAGAACCGCTTCTTGGATATTTATTCCCAAACCAGCCGTCATCGAGTAAAAACATATCAACTCCCAATGTTTTGGCATCGGTAAACATATTAGCCAATTTATTTTGATCAAAATCAAAAAAAGTTGTCTCCCAATTATTCAGCAAAGTAAGACGTGATTTTTCACCGTCTTTCAGACCGTATTTTCTTGCCCAACTGTGCAGATTTCGGCTAGCCTGCCCTTTTCCGTTATTGGAAAACGTATAAATAAAAGCTGGTGTTTTGAATATTTCTTTGGGTTCCAAATTGTATTCTGAAGCAAATTCATTGATACCTGAAACGATTCGCAGTTCATTATTATTATCAATCTCAAACTTATGCTTAAAGTTACCCGACCAAGCTATGGTACCAGCAATAACTTCGCCTGTATTTTCACCTGATTTTGAATTAAGCGAAAGAAAAAAATTGGGTGAAGCAAACATATTGGTCCGCACTCCCAGTTTGGAGTCGATAACTTTACTGCCTCTGGTAAGCTGGCTTTCTTCCATTCGCATCTCTTCGACAACATCGCTGTAAAATTGGGTCAGCCAGTATTTATCGGCATCCAAATGCAATGCTGAAGAAGCATAATTATAAAGCATCACCGGTTTTTTCTCCTGATGCTGAATTTCTGTCCACGATTCGATTACATTTTCCTTGTAAAAAACTTTATAGTGAAGATCAACAAATACAGGATATTGAGGATCTTTTAAGCGAATGACAGTTTCCGTAGTATTGGCATCTATTTTTGCAGAATTATGATTTTGATATTCCAATTCCAATGAAGGATTTCCGTCGTTGTGCTTTATACGGATGGCGGGTTCAAATAAATTATCTGTGCCAAAAGTCGGGTAAGCCAGATGACGCAGATCGATTAAAGGATTGCCGTCGTTTATGACAAACTTTTTGGTGTTTTCTTTCGAAATGAATTCATACTCTGAACCGTTATTGAGCTTAGTTCCAAAATAAGTCTGATAAAGCTTTTTGTTCTTACCTATTTTTAAAACAAGAGCTGAACTTTCCGTTTCAATGCGAATCATTTCTTGCGCCTGAATTGAGGAACACAGCAGAGTTAAGAATGAGAATAATAATTGCTTCATCTTTTATATTTTTAAAATAAATCTGTATTTTTTCAATAAACACTAAACGTCTTTCCTGCTAATTAATCTCAGGAACCGTACCAAATAACTGAAACTGATAAGGCCATTGCTCGTCCGGTGTTTTGTCTGGATTGTCGCCCCATCTGTTAGGCCGAGGCCAATGTTGGGTGGGAGCACCGGAAACAACTAGCCATAAATGTTCGGTGTTTTTTGGGACTGTAAAAGAAGCTTTACCAGCACTCTTTTTGAAAATTTCACTATACACCCGGTCTCCATTTTTTAATTGAGCCACAAAACCATAACGCCAGCCCGCTTTTTCAGCTTTCACTTTTGAAAATCCATCTGCTCCTGCAATTCCCTCAAAATTCAATTTTATTTTAGTTCCAAATTTCGGAACAGTCAGCTTAATTCCATTGTAGCCATAGTTTTGAGGACAATTGATTGAATCAATCTTATACCAGCCATTTTGCATTTTATCAACTTTGGTGTAATGCTTGTTAGCATAAGGCTTGGCAACAGAATCAATTCTTTTTAAATCCCAAGTTATAAATTTTCGGCTGGCATCAAATATTTCATCATTAAACTGTTCTTGTGTGAGTGCATTCAAGCGTTTGTATGTCATTACGGGATCTTCTCCTTCCTGAGTATTCCGCATCAGTTTTCCGAAAAAGTCTTTTCCCCGTTTCTCTGACCAATATTCAATTACATAAGGAGAATGATACATATTATATGGATGCAGAAAACCATAATAAGTTCCTTTTAAATAATCCGTCAAATGATAATTTTCAAAAGTCATCCAGTCAGGATATACCTGCCAAAGCATATACTGTGCAGACATTTCCTGTATAACTCCATCGGTGCCTTTTCCTGTATCGGCGTGGCTTAAATACTGAAAACTGTGTCCCAATTCATGCGCCAAAACTCCGTAAGGTTCTTTGTGCACACGAACCGCAGGTGTCCAAAAAATTCCAACTTTATCTTCCTCTCCTCCACCGAAAGCCGTCTTTTCCTCACCTTTGAATACATAGACCAAAATCTTGTATTTATTTACAAGTGAATTACCTGATTCCACCAGTTTTAGCTTATTGACATAGATATCGTAAATCCTTTCGCATTCAATCAACATTCGATCAGGGTTGAAACGCTCTGATTCTTCGGGATTGGACATTGGATTCTTCCCATAATCTTTATGCCAAAAGATTGCAATGTTTTCTGAAGTGACCATATAATTAAAATTATAGTCACTATTTGGATTTTTATAATCATTATCATCAGGAATCATCCAGACTTTTTTAGGAAGATATAATTCTTTCTCCTTCAATTCTTTAGAAAAACCGACGAAAAATGCAAAACAAAGTAAGCAAGTTAAATTTTTTATCAGAGTTTTATTTTGCTGCATAATCGCTAGTTTTATTAACTAAAGTGAGTTAATGTTCTTTATAAAATTAGAAACCAATTAATACCCAAAAGGATTGTCCACACTCTGCATGGGAGTGGTAAACCACTTCGGTCCGTTTTCGGTCATGTAAAAATGGTCTTCATGCCGGATTCCAAATTTTCCTGGGACACATATCATTGGTTCATTGCTTATCACCATTCCTTCAAGCAGTTTTATTTCACTTCCTCTGACTAAATACGGATATTCATGAATATCGAGTCCGGTTCCGTGACCAACCCTGTGAGGCAATCCGGGTAAATTATAATCAGAACTTAACCCTGCTTCTGCCAATGTTTTTCGGGCAGCATCATCTACCGATCCGCAGAAAGAACCAATCTGTGCTGCTTCAAAAGCGGACTGCTGCGTTTTCTTTTCCAAATTCCAAAAGGTTCTGTATACATCAGAAGCTTCGCCATAAGCATATGATCTGGTAATATCCGAAAGATATCCTTCCAGTTTACAGCCGGTATCAATGATAACAGCTTCATTTTCTTTTAACGGCTGAGGAACTGAAACCCCATGAGGATATTGGGTGTCATCGCCAAACAAAACAATACAGAAATAAGAACCGGAAACTATTCCCGCTTTAATGTGTGCTTTATTAACAAAATCCACAACTTCTCCAACAGTAATACCGGGTCTTAATATCCTGGCAGCAGCTTTTTGAACCTCGATCGTAATGTCTTTTGCTTTTTGAATTATCGCAATCTCATTTTTGGATTTTTGCATTCTGCAGCCTGCAGTAACCTGCTGGGCATTAATAAAATCAAATGATCTATTTGCTTTTGAAATTCCATCAGCCAAAAAATAAGGTGACGACTCATCAATGGCAATTGAGCCGTCACTAATATTTTTATCCTCCAATAATTTACTAATCAATAAATAAGGAGATTCATGCTCTTCCCAGCAATTAATTGTCGATTGAACTTTCATGTATTTTTTGAAAGTGCCTTCTTCAAATTTTGGAACTATATATTCCAGAGAACCATCATCAAACAACAGTGCGCCCACCATTCTTTCCGAAGCACTCCAAAGAGTTCCCGTAAAATAATACAGATTGGTCCCAGCGTTTAGATAAAGAACCTTCACAGAATGCTCTTTCATTAACCGCACCGCTTTTTGAATCCGTTCCGAATATTCATTCAGCTGAATAGACTTCACATTGTGAATTCTGTTTTCTATTTTTTCCAATTCAATGCCCACTGATGAACCGCCTACACCTATTGTCATTTTCTTAAAAATTAAAAGTTATTAATCATGGATGCATCAATAATTTATTTCATCTGAGGCTTCGTTTTCTTCATGAGGTTCATTACATCTCCCTGATTAAGCGCATAATCATACATACGCAGCGAAACCATAAAGCCAGAGAAATTTTCACCAATATCTGATGCCCCAATTATGATTTTTGCTTTATCAATAGCTGATGACAAAAGCATGTTTTGCGAATTGTCCAAAATACCATCCACATAAACGTTCTCCACAACACCATCAAAAGTCAAAACGATATGATGCCATTTATCAGCCAGTGGCACTTTATTATATCTCATATCGAAATGCCCATCCAGATGCACTCCAGCTCCATAATTTCCGCTGTTGTATGCCAAAGCATTGTATGAATTTGCCAAACCAAATTCGGTTCTGTCACACCAAGAAGCCAAAATTTCCCCTTCATTTGACACTACGGGATTTTTAACCCAGACCGCCACTGTATAAGAACCGTTCCAGGCCAGACTTTTAGGCACTGGTTTATCCAGAGTCAAAGCACCGTTTGTAAAATTAAAAACCTTAATTCCATCTTTTTTTTCCAAAGAAACCTCTCCGCTTTTGGTGAAAATCCCTCCGATTGACCCTTTATTTTCGATGCCTGTAACGATTGAATTTCCTTGAATTCTATTGGCATCAAGATCGACCAATAATTTCTTTGTGCTTTTTATTGCAGGATCTTTGTCTGATTTTCTGTTTTTCAGCTGCAGCGGAATCTCAAACAATGAACTGTATACTTTAATGTTCCAAACCGCAGCATAAAGTCCTGCTTTTTCTGTAGTCAAAACCGTTAATTTAATATAACGGGCAGTTACGTCATTATCATCAATCATTGGGCTTCCGGCTGTATGGTTATTCGATTTATCCGCATACATATTCCATTTGTTTCCATCCGCTGAGTATTCCAGTTTGTATTGATAATAATAACTGGCAAATTCAAATTGGGTCATTATCCTTTTTATTTTTTGGGCTGTACCCAAATCGATGGTCAGATGCTGAGGAGTGGTATTATCAGCCGCTTTCCACATCGTTGCATTGTTATCATCAGTGGCAAACGAAGGCTTGTACTCATAATCATACTGAAGCGATTTCAAATGATAAAATGACGAAGCTGTTGTTTTTGCCATAAAAGCAATATCATCAGGGACATCAGATTTCAACAAATCACCTATTCCCTTACTCGATGGTACCACTTTTTTTATAGTCGAATCATTTTCAAAAATCATTTTATCAATGCAGACCTGTCTCGCAAGCCCGCCTCTGGTCATTGGGTAATCGTGCTTATGATACACAATGTAGTAATCATCATTCTCCTTCAAAACCGAATGATGTCCCGGGCCATGAACTGTCTTATCCTCATTGGTGCTAAGAATCGGGTTGTTTTTTCCGGGAGTAAAAGGCCCATAAGGTGAATCCGAATAAGAATACCGCACATTGTAGGTCTCGTCATGACAGGACGCACCGGAATACATCAAAATGTACTTCGACCCTTTCTTCATCATATAAGCCGCTTCAAACGGAGCCGGCGTCTGTTCCAATGGTATATTAACTGAATGCATCATTTCACCCATTGTCTTTTTATTTAATTCACCCACAGCATACCCGCCATTGTAATGCACCCAGGTCCCCCAATATCCGTATATTTTGCCGTCAGTGTCTTTAAAAAACTGTGCGTCCAGCGAAGGAAAACCTTCTCTTGGAAATCCATTTGAAATCACGGGTGTGTCATTTTCACTTAATTTTTTCCAAGGCCCTACAGGCGTATCTGAAACATATCCATAAATATTACAGCCTATTTCACAGTTTCCAAAATACAGATAATATTTACCGTCCTCCCCTTCAATTATGTCGGGAGCCCAAAAATTAGTAATCGCTTTTGCCGAAAAAGAAGGAATCTCCATTACATAATTATACCAGTTTTTAAAGTCTTTGCTGTACCAGACTGTGGGAGCCCCCGATGCCAGCATTTCATTATCTGTAGTGGCATAGATATAATAAATATCACCAAACTTTTTAATGGTAGGATCGGCAAACCAGCCTGGTAAAATCGGATTTTTTGCTCCAGGGGCATTTATTTCAATGTCCTTTTGGGCGAAAATTATTCCCGCAAATGCAAATGCAATAAGGCTGTATACTAGTTTCTTTTTCAGCATCGAATATTATAAATTAATTTGAATGGCTTTACTTTTCAAAGCAATTTTGTAGGCTCCTCTAACTTTCTCATAAGACAGATTCACATCTTTGTCTATTCGTAAATAAGCATCGGGCGTAAACTCCGTTTTAGCATCCAAAGTAATTTTTACTGCACCGGTTTTTGTATTGTAACTGATACTTTTAAATGTTCCCGCATCCAGAGTCAGCCACATTTTTTTAGGCGCAAGAAATATTTTAGATTTTGCAGCCGTTGTAATTTCTACTTCAGCTTCATCGCCGTTTTCTTTTAAATTACCTCCAAAAGCAACCCAGCCGTAATCCTTTTCATTTGTAATAAAGGTCGCAGTATTTACGGCGTAGCCAAAGAAACCGGAACCGTAATCTCCGGATAAATAATCAATTTTCAGGGTTTCAGGATAGGAATGGAAAGCCGCAGGTCCAAAACCATCTTCGGTAATATTTGAAATTCCTCCTAATAATCCGCCGTAACCTACTTTCAGCAGATGAAAATCATCAGGTGTTTTTTTGAACTGCTCCAAAACCGGTATCGCATTCAAAGCCGAACCATAATGATGAATCTGACGCTCTACTCTGGAAAGTTTCCCTCCGTATAAAAAATCCCAGTATCTGCGGGCATTTCCATTATAAGCCCAGTGCGGCATAGTAGGCATATAAGCCAAAATAGCATCAAGAGTAACCTTCGCTTTATCATTATATCCAAAATAATCCGACCACATATACACCTCTTCCTGACCTGTGGAATCCCAAGGCATTTCGCTTCCAAAAGGATAATTAAGTGTTCTCCAATGATCAGCTCTTTCTTTCATCTTGGCTTCCAGATTATTGGCCATTTCTGTATATCCTTCTGTTTTTAAATCTTTTAAAATCAATAAAAAGACAGTTCCTTCCATTTGCCCAAACTGCGCATAATAAGGTGCCAATTTTGTCATTGCAATACTTGTTTCGTAAGCACTCTTCAGATACCAATCCCAAGAATGGTTGGTAACCAAACCTTTGTAATATCTGGCCAGACGGTACATTGTCCAATGTGCGGCGGCAACGTGCGGATAATTATAGGAACGTCCCGGATCATCAGCTCCTTTTTTGTCCCAAGCGGCCCAAGTCTTGAAATTAATGTCTTTGCAGTACGTTCCTTCAGGCATCTTTGCAGGTTCATAATAAAAAACACTTTTCTTAACCCCATACTTAAGAGTATCAGCTGTATTGTATTGAATACCGCCCCATAACGTTTTATCCACAAACTGCTCCAGCTTTTTTATTTCTTCTTTATTCGGTTCTATCAGCTGCTTCATCATCGCGCCAAGCCATCCGCCTGCACCTCCTTCATCACTTAAGCCACAAATCCAGGCACGGCTGTCCTGAACTACTTGCTTTTTGGTTTCATAATCATACGATATCACCGAAGGATTTCTGTGAAAAGGATCGTTCTTTTGATCAAACCATTGTGCCGTTGTCAAAAAATGCCCAAAATCGGCGACAACTTCTTTTTCAGATTTAATCACCTTGTAATTAATTGTCTGCTGCAGTCCATCTTCATAAATCACTGTCAATCTGGCTCTTCCCCATTTTTTACCATGCACGGCATACTGGAAATATCCATTTTTGTTTTTCGATTTTTCCTCAACTGTCAAAGCTCCTTCCGGCTCAATTTTAAAGGATTTCACTGCTTTTTTATAATTCAAAAAAAGCTGTCCGTCTACATCCTGAGGCAAAACATAACCCGGAATTCCTACGGCTACAGGACGCTCATTTTGAATTAAAGCCGATTGAATATTTTTTATTTCATCAACCGATACAAACTTCAGCGAAAAATTTTTAACCTCTCCCGGCTGAAGCATCAGTGAAGTTGGTGTATTCCATTGATCGGCGGTTTTCCATTCGTTTTCAGCATAGGCTTTGCTTAACGGCATCCATTCGTGAAAACCTTCAAAAACAATGCTACGTGGTGTTTCATCATCCGATAAAGGGCGGTAAGCCTCAAATGGCATATTCGCTTCAGGAAGCAGCAGTAATGCCGGCCCGTGACCGCTCAGCCGTTTCACTTCAAGATAACCGGCATCTTTACCGATGTAAGGATCAAAAAACACGTTTTGAACATGCGTTTCATCCAGTGTTTTTCCTTCAAGTATGTTATTAAAAATCATTGGAACACCTAAAGCTCCAATTTCCTGAGCTGTATTGGATTTGTTTGTAATTTCAAAACGCATTACCAGACTCCCGTCCTTTTCTTCATAAAAACGTTTTATGGTTAAAGGAATTTCCTGAGGCAGGGTATTGGACAAATCTGCTCCAGCTAAAACATTTCCGGAAACATTCAAAGCGGTAACTGCTGACCGTTTGGCCGCTGTCGAATAACTTTTCCAGCTTCCGTCTGCTGCTTTTACCCGTAGATTAATATCGCCCAATTGATACAGCCCGTCTTTATCACGAATAGCCAGCCTGTCTCCCGGTGTAAAATCGAAACTTTTATCACTGACCGGAGATAAGGCAGCTACTGTCTGGGAAGATTTTACCAATTTCAATTCAAAAGATTTTGTATTCAAATTAATAAATCCCTTATCTATTTCAAGCGTTGATTTTTTTGCTTTAATTCTGTCCCAATACTCTTGTGCCTGCAAATTATTTGAAGCCACTAAACAGCAAATTGACAAGGCTATTGTTTTTATTTTTTTCATATCTCGGTATTTATTGTTTTTTTTATCAGTCTATAATCATCGCTTTAAAGAAGCGCTTTTTAATTATTTAAAATCTGTTGAGAACTTCCAGTTTGTTTTATAATCTTCTGAAACCGGTAAATCTTCAAGCAAAATCCTAAGCATTTCCACCGGCATTATATTTTCCTTCAAAACCCGGTCATGAAACTGTTTCTCTGTCCATCCTTTGGCCAGCAATTCGTTTCTTAAAGCATAAAACTGTAATCCTCCCGTCATGTACGCTACCTGATACAGAGGTGCATCTCCGCTTGCAAAAGAACGTCTGACTTCTGCTTCTGCATTTGCCCTTTCATGCCCGACTTCATTCACCAGTAAATCAATACATTGCTGCGGTGTCATTTCTCCCAAATGGTATTTTAACGAAAAAATGATTCGGGCACAGCGGTGAATTCTCCAGAATAACATTCCTAATTTTTGCTCAGGTGTCTGCGGAAACTGTTTGTTCCAAAGATTGATTTCCCAATACAAAGCCCAGCCTTCCATCCAGAAAGGAGTATCAAAAGGAGCTCGATACGATTTGTAACGGCTGTTCATAAAAAACTGCAGATTGTGACCCGGCAGCAATTCATGCTGAACAGTAGCACGGGAAAAATTTGGATTATTTCCCCGCATACTCATCAGTTTGTCTTTCTGATCCATGTCCTCGGTAGGATACGAAATACTGATTTCCCATCCTCCGGTAAAAAAGGGATTCACCTTTTGCCGTTCGGGCGTCATCATAATCATCTGCCAGGTTTCTTTTGCCAAATCCGGGAAAGTAATTAAATCCCTGTCTTCTATAAATTTTACCGATTGATTATATAAATCCGTAATCGCTTGAGGCTGTTCGCCTGCAGGCACATAAGTGTCTTTAACGTGTTCCAGTGCTGCTTTCCAATTGTTCCCATAACCCAATTCAGCCGAAGCTTTGATCATTTCTTTCTTGCACCACTCAAATTGATTTTGAGCAGTAGCAATTAATTCTTCTGGTGAATAGGGAATGTATTCAAAAGCCAGACTTTTAATTACAGCTTCTCTGCCTATTGGTTTACCAATGATACCGCTTCCGTCATCTTTTATACTGGTTTGGGGATAATTTGTTTTTAAAAAATCCTCATATGTTTTAAGCTTTTCTGACAGCTTTTTATATGGCTTTTCCATCCACCAGGTAAAATCAGGATCATAACTATAATAGAAATCATAAGCTTCTTTAAGTGATTTTTCAAAAGCAGTTACCGATTTTGAAGCTTTGTCAGCAGCAAACCAATCTTTGAAAGGTTTGCCTTTTAACTGCTCGATTTTTTTGTCAATACTGATTACAGCCACATCAAACGATTTGGCCAGCTGACTTGAAACCGGTTTTTTGCCTCTTCTTCTTTCTTTAATAAAAAGATTCATCTCGTCTGAAAAATCTAAAACAGCCGCGATTTCCTTAAAAGCTTTATACTCCAGCTGCAAGAAATAATCACCTTTGACTATCAGGTTTTTCAATAATAGATAATCGACCTTTCCGTCTTTGGATAAACTTTTAAAATCAATATTTTTTACCGTTTTGCCCCAATCATCATAGAACTTGGAAAAACGCACATAATATTCTTCCGATTCATTGTTTGAATAAAAATTTTGCAGTGCCGTTTTATCTGACTGAAAAGTGTTCACTACATCCACAAGTTCACTTGAAAACGCTGTTGTCGTCATAAATAAGAATAAAAGAATACTTATAATTGATTTTTTCATTGCCTTTTTGATTGTTTTAAATACTTTTAAGCAAATTATTTAAGCGTAACATCCATATAAACAGAGTGACGACCATAAGTATCATAAAATGGTTTATAGAGAACTCCGTCAATGGTAAACTCTAGTTTCTTTGGGTCACCCTGAATCGATTTACTGATATCTTTAGCGTCCAAAGTCACTTTTCGCCAATCTTTCCGAGGTTCCGTTTCCTGCGCGGCTAATAATACAGGACCATAAAACAAACTGGCAATATTCTGCTGATCCATAACTGGTTCCAAATGAAACTCAAACGGCATGCGAAGCTCGATTGTGTCTCCGTCTTTCCATTTGCGGCTCAAAGTAAGATAGCTTCCCGGTGTGGCTTTCACTTTTTCTTCTTTACCATTTATTTTTACAAAAAATCCTTTTGCTGCCCAATGAGGCACACGGACATTGATGTCAAAATTTCCGCTTCCTTTAATAGTCAATCGGGTAAAATCTTCATTAGGAAAATCTGTTGTTTGTTCTATGGTTATATTCTTTTCGGTCCATTTTAATGTTGAAGGCACATACAGATTTACATAAAGTGCGCCGTTGTCTGCACTTTTAAAATAAATTGAATTCTGAAATTTCGTGTTACTCTCAATAGCCGTTCCGTTACAGCAGGTGAAACCCATCATGTGCGGATTACCAAACTGTTTTACTGAACCTGGCCGCAACGGAACATGATACGTATTTGCAGGACTATCCTTTGCCACCGAAGCCAGTATGTGATTGTAAAGTCCGCGCTCGTAATAATCCATCAGTTCGCCGCGCTGCTCATAAAGGAACAAATCTCCCGTTAATTTTAACATATTATAAGTGGCGCAAGTCTCATTTTGACCTCCGGATGAAAAACCGTTTTCATAAATTGTTGCTGGCTGACTGATAAAGCATTCTGCATTGGCAGGATTTCGTGCTCCCGCAACTCCCCCGATGCTGTACATATAATCATTTACAGTTTTATGCCAAAAATTATCTGCCACACGGTAATAGTCAGGTGTATTGGAATCGCGGTACATTTCAAGCGCTCCCATAATCTGCGGAATGTGCTGGTTCGCGTGCAATCCCCGGAAAGTATCTACATTTTTAGCCAGTCCGTGAGAATGCTGTGCGTCGCCATAGAATACTTTTATATTGTCAAACAGCTGTGCTGCTTCTAAATAATGGGGATTTTTGGTTATTCGGTAAAGTCTGGCCATTGCTTCATTCATTCCTCCAAACTCGCCTGCAATATATCTGTTCCACATACTGATGAGTGTCTCTGTAGGCAGTTTTTTCAAACGGGCATACACCCAGTCTCCCATTCCTTTGGCTGTTTCGAGCGCTTTTTCGTTACCGCTTACTTCATAAACATCCATTAAACCGGCAAGAATTTTATGCAGTGTATAATAGGGCGCCCAAATTTGTGTTTTCTGTCCGCCGTATGTTGCGCCGTTTTCCAGCATAATAAACTGATCCGGAGGATAGGCACTTATAAAACCTTTGCCCCAATTCCAGTAATCGGTGCGCATGCCTTCATTGCTCAATTCTGATTCATAAGCTGTTTTATCTGGTCCAAAAGGCACTGCTGCTGGGTCTGAAACGAACTTTCCTCCAGCTTCTTTCGGATTTCCGGAAAGCTGCGACAATTGATAAAGTGTATTAACCATATACTGCATTTTATCAGTAAAATTGGCCTGCAAAACTTTATCATAGCCCGTACTTGCATAAGCTTGGGCAATTGCTGTCAGGTAATGTCCTGTGACATGACCGCGCAGTTTTGTTTCCTGAGTATCCCACACACCAAGCGGTTCGGCCCCTTTTGGCTGTTCTTGTCCAAAAGCATTTCGGAACATGTAAAGAAAAGAATCCGGATCTGTCTGCGAAAGTGCTGTAAGGAACTTATCCCGATTCTCAATGAGTTTTGTATGGTTTCCGTCAAGATTGTTATTTAATGAAACCTGATCCAAATGGAAGGCTTCCAGCTTACGTTCCGGTGTGATAGCTTTTTTTGCTTCTTTTATGGTAACAACGGCTTTTGGCTTCAAATCTGTTCCGGGAACAATTCCAGTTACCGTGTACTGCCCAGTTTTAAGCACTTGGCTGTTTTCTTTTGGCGAAGGCCAGATTACGCGCACTTCCGGCCCTTGAATGCCATCACGATAAATACCTTTTACATAAGCCGGAATCCTTGGCAGATTCCCTACTTCAGTTTCCACTTTAATATCAGCGACGCTTTTCAGAAACTGATTGTACAGCTGTGGAGTGTTTTTTGAAAACAAAGGTAATCCTGCAGCCTGATCTTCTGCCGTTTCCTCTTCCTGATCTGCTGTTAAAGAATTCTTGTAAATTCTGCCAATCTGCTTGTCGCTCAAAGACACTCTGTAGATTCTGAAATCATGTAGTTTGGCGTTAAGAAATACATTTCCAGAACCCAATGCTTTACCTATATAGAGTTTATTCTCTGAACCTGCAGTTTTATTAAACAATTGGTTCAAATCCAATTCTACATTCTTGGCTTCGCTTACAAGAACTCCGTTTACGTAAGTACTTATTAATTTTGAAGGTATATTAATAACCACTGCCAAATGATTCCACTTGCCTGCCTCAAGAGCGGGAGAATCTGTTTTGTATTTATTCAATCCGTTACTGATTTCGGTATGAAATCCCTGATCCGTTTTGGTACCCATCGGCGCAGCAAAAAAATGGGACTTGTCATCTTTTCCAAAATCAAAAAAACACTGGTCTTTTTCAGTGGAACGCATAAAAATCCATCCAGTTATGCTAAGTGATTCTTCTCCCGCCAATGCATCAGCCGGAATCGAAACAAAAGCCTGATTATCGGGAAGCAGATAAAGTACTCTGCCAAACTGTTCGTCATTAACAAATTTGACTTTAGATTCCTCAATTTTACCATGCAGATTATTTCTCGACCAGTCCTTTGCACTGCCATCAAATAAATACCGGGCAATTAGTTCCGTTTCACCAATTCCGTCTAAAATCTGATCTCCGTTTTGAGCCTGTACTTTTGTTGTGTTTAATCCAAAAAAACTTAATACTATACAAATAAGCAAGTTATATCTATTCATAATTCCTTTTCTTCTTGATTAAAAAAACGTTTTTCTCCTATCCTTTTAATAGTTACTTTTTATAAATTTCATCCCAGGAAGGCGGTGTAACTCCCAATAAATGCTGTACAAAATAATCTCTTCGTTTTCGTTCTCCAAAATCTCCTCCGGCTGAATGCCCCATTCCCGGAACTGTAACCAATTCAAAATTCTTATTGGCTTTTATCAATGCATTTGCAAACTGCATCGTCGAAGCCGGATCAACATTATCATCCAATTCTCCCAGAATTAACATTAGATTTCCTTTTAACTGTGCAGCATTAGCAGTATTTGAACAAGCTTCATATTCTGGTCCTATCGGATATCCCATCCATTGCTCATTCCACCACATTTTGTCCATTCGGTTATCGTGACAGCCGCAGGATGCTACAGCTACATCATAAAAATCAGAATTAAAAACTAGGGCTGCTCCTGCATTTTGTCCGCCTGCCGATGTTCCGTGAATGCCGACTTTGTCAATATTCATATAAGGATATTTGGCTGCCGCTGCTTTCATCCACAATTTTCTATCAGGAAAACCGCCGTCCTTTAAATTTTTCCAGCATACATCCTGAAAAGCTTTGGAACGGTTTGAAGTTCCCATTCCGTCAATCTGAACTACAATAAATCCTAATTCTGCCAAAGATGACATTGCCCAATAGTAAGGCTGAAAATTTTTTGGAACAAATGAATCCTGCGGGCCTGCATAGATATATTCGATAATTGGATATTTACGATCCGGATCAAAAGTCGTAGGACGTACAATAACTCCCCAAATATCTGTTTTACCATCCCTTCCTTTGGCCGTAAAAACTTCCGGGGTAATCCACCCAGTCTGCTTCAATGCCGAAATATCAGCCTGCTGCATTTCTAAAACTGTCTTTTGTGTATCGGTTCTTTTCAAAAGAGTCACAGGCGGCAAATCAACTCTGGAGTATTGATCGACATAATACTTATAATCCGGCGAAAAAGTTACTTTATGGTTTCCGTTTCCTGTTGTCAGTCTTTTAAAGTTTTTTCCTTCGAAATCAATTTGGCAATAGTGCAGCAGATACGGATCCTGATTACTGTCCAGTCCGCTTGCTGTAAAATAGACTTGTCTTTTTTCCTCGTCTATTTTAATTATTCCTCTAACAGGCCAGTTTCCTTTTGTAATCTGATTTTTGACCTTTCCGGTAACGGCATCATACAAATACAAATGATTCCATCCGTCACGCTCTGAAGCCCAAATTATTTCGTTATTTTTTTTAATATTATATCGGTATCTTTTTCCGCTGTATTCTACAAAAGTCGGACTCGTTTCTTCAATAATAACCTTTACTTTTCCTGTTGTCGCGTTTACTTCCAGAACACGGTAAACCTGATGCCCCCGCTGATTGTATTCAAAAGTAAAACCGCTGCTGTTATCATTCCATTCTATCCCTGAAATATCATACTGCTGCTGAAATAAATCTGTAGTAACTGAAATTTGTTTTTTGGCAGCCACATCAAATACCTGCGGACTTTTAAAAGGCAATTGATCTCCCGGTTTTAAATAATCACGCGTCTGCAGTTTTGGCTGCAACTGATCTTTTGGACTCGATTCTACAAAATAGATTTTATGTTCTTCACCAGGTCTTACTTTATAAGCCATTATTTTTCGGCTGTCTGGTGACCATTGCATGTATGAGGAATAATAAAATCCTTTTGAGCCGTCATAACTCAACTGAATTTCTGCCTTTGTTTTTTTGTTTCTGATATATAAATTATAGTTTTTTATAAAAGCAATGTTCAGTGAATCTGGTGAACCGACAGGTTTATTTCCTAACTCATCAAAATTATCTCCCCAGTATTCATCCTTTTTCGCTGGCTTTTTATACCCTCCTTTTATTCTGCTTAATTGATAGTTTTTTAAATCACACGAAAATTTAATAGTATCAATAGTAAACAGTAATGTTTCATGGTTTTTACCAAATTCTAAATTATCTATGGGAAGGTCATTAAAATTTATTTCTTTACCCATATTTTTTGATAACGATGCTGCCAGCTGATTAGGGTTAAAAGCTGTAAATTGTTTTTCTCCCTTAGCATCAACCAAAAGAAACTCCTTTTCTTTTCCATTGTTATTACTGTACCATAAATAACCATCTTCCAGCCAATGGAATTCTTTGGGAGTATTAAACACCTTATTTTTGAATAAAGAATCTACCGCATTTGCACGTTTATATTCTTTCAATGTTCCTTGACTGTGCGCAGTTAAACAGCACGAAAGTGTTAAAATCACACTTATTATTTTACTAGTTTTTCCCATAATTAAATTATTAATAAAAATAGTTTTAATTCACTGAACCTTGTTGGTCAATATTAACAGATACTATGATTATATTACCTCTAAAACCGCAAATACAATAAGAAAACGGAATATTAATACATCTCTTCCTGTAGCTTATTTTCTGCTATAAAAGCATAATAATAGCTAAACAGTCTCTTTTTCTTTTATCAGATAATAAATCGGGATTCCTATCAGCATAATCAAAACACCCCAGCCACAAGTTGACATTTTTGTAAATAATAATGATATACATATCCCTGAAGCAATTATTATATACAGCAATGGTAAATAAGGATACCCAAAAGCTTTATAAGGACGTACTGTATCCGGCATTTTTTTGCGGAGAATAATTATGCCTAAAATTGTAAGAATATAGAAAATAAGCACAATTATAATAACAAAGTCCAGTAAATCACTGTATTTACCAGTAAGGCACAACACCGAAGCCCATAAACACTGTGCCCAAAGTGCCCATGCAGGAACACTGGCATTGTTAAGTTTTGCCGCTTTTTTAAAAAACAATCCATCATTTGCCATTGTATAATACACTCTGGCTCCAGCCATAATCAATCCGTTGTTGCAGGCAAATGTCGAAATCATAATCATCAGCGCAATTATTAATGTCCCGATGTCTCCAAAAATATACTGCGAAGCCACAACCGCTACCCTATCGGATTTAGCTGTCGCAATTTCATTTAACGGAATAACAGCAACATACATTAAATTCGTCAGAACATAAATTATGGTAACGATAACTGTTCCCAAAAGCATGCTTAACCCAACATTACGCTTTGGATTTTTAATTTCGCCTGCAATAAAAGTAACTCCAGTCCAGGAATCACTGGAAAACAAAGCCCCTACCATAGCTGCTGAAATTCCCGAAATCAAAGCCGTTCCTCCAATTGGAGACCAAGAACCTGAATCTGAATTAAAAGAACGCGGTGTCCAGGCATCGCTCCAATTGGAATTCCAAATTGATGCTTTGGCAGCCAATGCAAATCCAAAAATAATTAATCCTGAAATCGAAAGTATTTTTATAATAGTTAGAATAGTCTGCAGCATTTTACTTTTTTTTACCCCGCAGGTATTCAGATAAGTGAGAAAAATAATGGTTACAATAGAAACAATCTGCGCGACATTGAGCTTAAAACTGCCCAATTGATAAAGAATGTTCTCGTCACTTACAGCCGGAATCAGATAGGCAGCAAATTTTGAAAAAGCGACTCCCACTGCTGCAATGGTTCCGGTTTGGATCACTGCAAAAAAGCTCCAGCCATACAAAAAGGCAATTAATTTATTATAGGCTTCTTTTAAGTAAACATACTGTCCGCCGGCATTGGGAAACATTGCGCTCAATTCTCCGTAGCTTACCGCCGCGATCATGGTAATTAATCCGGAAATCAGCCATATTAAAATCAGCCAGCCTGTAGAACCTACCTGCCTGGCAATATCGGCACTCACAATAAATATTCCCGAACCAATCATTGATCCTACCACAAGCATGGTTCCGTCGAGAAGTCCTAGTTCTTTCTTAAATTCTTTTTGATTGTCTTTTGTCATTATGTAGTTGGTTTGTTTAGTTAAACTTTAAAAATCTGTTTCAGATTCCAAATATGGTCAGCATTTAGAATTTAGTTTGAATAAAATAATTTAAAACTGCACAGCATTATTTTAAAAAAATGTAACTGCTCTGTGATTAGTTACAAAAAAATTAGCTTCACTTTTAAATCAAAAATGAAGCTGAATTTTTAGAGTTGAAACATTTCGGTATCAACAGACGTTCGTTTTCCGGAAATAATTTCCGTGACTATTTTTCCGGTTCCAGGAGCCAGACTTAGCCCCATCATAGCATGTCCTGTTACCAATGTCAGATTTTTAAGTTTTTTGTCCCTGGCAATTATCGGCATCCCTGAAGGCGTGCAGGGCCTGAATCCAAACCAAGTTTCTTCCGCCTTGGGCATTTCAATTTTTAAATCAGGATAAAAATCATTGATTGAATTTACGATTCCCTGTACTCTGTTCTTGTTAATTTTGATATCATTAGTATGAGTAATTTCCATTGTTCCTCCAAACCGAATATCATTATTCATAGGTGTTACGGCAACTTTTCCTTCACATAAAATAGATGGAATTGAAGGTTTGTGACTTTGATCTTTTAGAGTAAAACTATACCCTTTCCCCGGCAGAATTGAAATATTAACATTCAGTTTTTTAGCAATTTCAGGGCTCCATGAACCTGATGCCAAAATAACCTCATCAGTTGCAAAAGTTCCTTTGTCCGTTACGATTTCGGTAATTTCATTTTGCTTTAAAACAAAATCATTCACAGCTGTCTGAAGATGAATCTTTACATTCAGCCTGTATAATTCTTCTTTTATAAACTGCATGAATTTTTGCGGATAAATATGTGCATCACTTTTATAATGAACACCTCCAATCACACTTGTTACTGTTCCATTTTCTAATTTTGAAACTTCCTCTTTCGAAAGAAAATCAACTTCCAGCCCTAATGCTTCAGCCAATTTTCCTTCGTGATGCATGTCTTCAGCAGTTTTATCAGTTTTATAAAGCATTAAAAGTCCTTTTTCCTCATAGAAAAAAGAATGGTTCTCTTTGGCAAAATCCTGATACAATTCTTTGCTCAAAAGCGATAGATGACAAAGTGCCGGCATTGCTTTCTCCACATGCTGTAAATTGGCATGCTTATAAAACTGTAATCCCCATTTCATCAAATCCAGATTTAATCTGGGTTTCACATAGAAAGGACTGTGACTATCAAACATCCATTTTATCCCTTGGGCAATCATGCCTGGCTGTGCAAGCGGAATTATATGGGACGGCACAATCATTCCTGCATTCCCGTAAGAACAGCCGTCTGTCATATCTGATTTATCAAAAACAGCTACTTCATAGCCTTCTTTGGCTAAATAATAAGCTGAACACAAGCCTATTATTCCTCCGCCTATTATACTTACTTTTTTCATTATTCACATAAATTAAAAAAACATTGGCAGTGATACTTATCCGCAAACCAATTATTTTTCATTACTATTTACTTAAATCACCTGAAAACCAAAAGCATACGGATCATCATCTTCATCGATAATAATCGTATTGTAACCATATACTTTTGCCCAGCCCTGAATGCTTGGTACAATAGCACTAATATCTCCTATGGATGTTTCTTCTTCAACCCTTCCGATGAATTTGCTTCCGATAAAACTTTCATGAACATAATCTTCTCCCTTTTTCAATTTTCCTTTGGCATGAAGCTGTGCTATTCTAGCCGAAGTTCCTGTACCGCAGGGAGAACGGTCTATGGCTTTATCTCCGTAAAAAACAGCATTTCTGCCGGATGACGCAGGATCTATCGGTTCTCCTGTCCATAGCATATGACTTACATCACGAATCGTGTCATTTTCAGGATGAATAAAAAGATTTGGATATTTTTCATTAATCCGTTTTCTCACTTCCTGACTGTACTGCACAATTTTTCCAGCCGTAAAATCCTGAATACCTGAAAAATTCTTTTGCGGATCCACAATAGCATAATAATTTCCGCCATAAGCCACATCAAAAACAATCTCTCCCAATTCAGGACAATCAACAGTAAGACCTTCGGCTGCCAGATATGATTTTACATTTGTCAAACGAACCCAATCCACCTTTTTTCCTGTCTGCTGGTATTCAATCTGAACCAGACCGGCAGGAGCTTCCATTTTTATTTTCCCAGGGATTTTGGGTGTAATCAATCCTTCTTCGACGGCAATGGTTATAGTTCCAATGGTTCCGTGACCGCACATAGGCAGACATCCTGAAGTCTCGATGAATAAAATTCCAATATCATTCTCCGAATTACTCGGCGGATACAAGATACTGCCGCTCATCATGTCGTGACCTCTCGGTTCAAACATTAATCCTTTACGGATCCAATCGTATTCTTTTAAAAAATGCTGCCGCTTTTCACTCATGTTGTTTCCAACAAGATTTGGGCCTCCGCCGGCAACTACTCTTACTGGATTACCGCAAGTATGCGCATCTACACAAAAAAATGTTTTTCTTGGCATAAATTATATTGGATTCTTTGTTAGTATATCATTTATGGTTCTAGTGATATTCCGCAGATTTTTATCCTGCAGAGCTGCTGGCAGCAATGCATCCGGCCAATCCTGATAAGTTACCGGGCGCACCCATCTTTTTACTGAAGTTAATCCCACTGACGTAAATTTACTGTCTGAACTCGCAGGAAATGGTCCGCCGTGTGTCATTCCGGAACAAACCTCAACTCCCGTAGGAACATTATTAAAAACTAACCTTCCTACTTTATTTTTGAGGTTTTCGATTACTTCCCTGAACTCATCCAATTCTTTTAAATCAGAATTTATTATCGTTCCTGTCAGCTGTCCTTCCAAATCATGAATAATTTCATTCAGCTGATCCACATCATCACATTTGACAACAACCGAAAAAGGCCCGAAAACTTCCTTATGGAATGTTTTATTTTTTAAAAAAGTACCGCCATCAACCGATATTATATTCTGCAGTGCATAATTTGGTTTTATCTCTTTATTCAAATTGGTCTGCTGTTTATATCCTTCTTGTTCAAGAACTTCTGATTTTAGGTTTTCGTATTGTCTTTTAATATTAGGATGTAACATGCAGGATGGCTCTAATTTATCTGTCTCTAAAGCTAAAATAGTAATAAAATCCTCCAATTCCTTGCTGTTTATCCCTAAAATAAGTCCTGGATTTGTACAAAATTGGCCTGTTCCAGCCGTAATTGATGCAGCATAATTTTTGGCCCATTTTTCGCAGTCTGTTTTTAAAGCTGAAGGCAGAACCAATACTGGATTAATACTTCCCATCTCTGCATAAACCGGAATCGGAACGGATCTGTTGGCTGCAATTTTACAAAGTGCTGTACCTCCGTTGATACTTCCTGTAAAACCAACAGCTTTAATTGACGAATGCTCTACCAGCGCTTTTCCAACAGCAATACCGCTGCTGTTAATATTGGAAAAAACTCCATTTGGCATTCCTGTTCTTTTAGCTGCTTTAATAATGGCTGAAGCAACTAATTCTCCCGTTCCGGCATGAAGCGGATGTGATTTTACAATAACAGGACAGCCTGCTGCCAAAGCACTTGCCGTATCGCCACCAGCGGTGGAAAAAGCAAGCGGGAAATTACTGGCTCCAAAAACTACAACAGGACCAATTGGAATCTGCATTCTCCTAATGTCTGGTTTGCCTTCTGTTTTATTGATAATTGCTTCCACCCATGAACCTTCTCTCAGCATAGCTGCAAATGCTCTCAATTGTCCGGTTGTTCTGGCACGTTCACCATTGGCCCTTCCGGCAGGAAGACCCGATTCCTGAACATACGTCACTAATAAATCTTCTCCCAAAGCTTCTATTTCTTCGGCAATGGCTTCTAAAAAAGCAGCTTTTTTTATATCTTCAATAGTTCCGTATATTTTAAAAGCGGTTTCTGCCAATGCAGCTGCCTGAGAAATTTCGTCTTCTGTGGCTTCATAAAAAACAGTTTCATTCTCCAGATTTAATTCTGGATTTATTGTTCTATATGTCGTTTCCCCTTTTGCGGAAAGCGTATCTCCAATATAATTTTTCCCTGTTATCATGACTTCTTTTTAAGCTTAAATTAAATTTCTTGGTAAGCAGGCAGAATCGGTCTGTTTTTCATTGCAGCATCAATGATTGCCAGAACACGTTCTCTTTCTATTCCCTGCAGCGGAAGTCTTGGAGCTCTTACATTTTCTGTTCCAAGTCCTGTGGCTACTTCTGCCAATTTGATATTCTGCACCAGCTGCGGAGAAATATCCAATTCCAGCAGTGGCATAAACCATTTATAAATTTCTACAGCTTCCTCTATTCTTCCTGCTTTTACGAGTTTATAAATCGCTACGGTTTCTTCCGGATAGGCCACTACCAAACCTGCAACCCATCCGTCAGCACCTGTTACCAAACTTTCAAGTGCCAAAGTATCAACACCGCAAAGCACTTTTAATCGATTACCAAAACGATTTCTGATTCGAATTACATTACTGATATCCCTTGTTGATTCTTTTACCGCCTGAATATTATCCAGTTTTAAAAGTTCTTCAAACATGTCTAATGTCACTTCGATTTTATAATCGACAGGATTGTTATAAATCATGATGGGTAATGAAGTACTTTTTGCTATTTCCTTAAAATAGACAACGGTTTCATAATCGGTAGCTTTATACCTCATCGGAGGCAGCAGCATCAAACCATTTACGCCTAATTCCTCTGCCCTTTTTGCCAAAGCAACAGCCTCACTGGTAGACTGCTCGGCTATGTTCAAGATAACCGGAATTTTCCCTTCTGCTAATTTTAAAGTTTCATTAATTAGAACTTCTTTTTCTGCCTTAGTCAATGTACTGGCCTCTCCAAGAGTTCCTCCCAGTATAATTCCATTGACACCAGCTTCGATTTGAGCTTTAATATTTTTTTCGAACATTACAAGATCTAATTGACCTTCTTCTGTAAACTTGGTAGTTACAGCCGGCATTACGCCTTCCCATTTTATTTTCATATATAGCAATTTATTGTTTTTAATCTGTTATATGTAATCCGCATATCATTATTAGTACCTAATACTAATCTGCAGTTATGCGTATTATTCCATAACCTATTTTTTTATCAAAAATAAAACTTATACAGGGTGGCCTCTTTGTTATTATTAGCTTATATCAAGACTATATTACCCCATCTATTGCACAATATCATTTTTTTGATAATATTTACATACTTAAAAAACAAACCATTGAAAATCCTTCCTTTTAAAATACCTAAAACCGAAAGAGAAGCGCTTATTTATCAAGAGGATATTGAACGCGTTTTTTACAATCATCTTCACCAGCATGAAGAGATTCAGATAAGCTATATCGTGAAAGGATGCGGCACATTGATAGTGGGAGATTCCATAAACGATTATAAAGAAAATGATATTTTAGTGATTGGCGAGAACGTGCCCCATGTTTTTAAAAGTGATGCAGAAACCTGTCCGGAATCAATAATGTTCACTTTGTTTTTTACAAAAACATCATTCGGCAAAGATTTTTTCAGTCTTAATGACATGAGCAGTGTTGATGATTTTTTTAAGAACTCGGAGTACGGAATCAAAGTTTTGTCAAACCACAATAAAATCATCCATCATTTTGAAAAATTAAAAAAACAGAATAAAATTCAGCGCATTGCCTCATTTCTAAAAATCATAAACATTATCATAAACTCAGAAAAAGCGCCTCTTTCATCATTTATCTATAGAAAAAAATATACTGATGATGAAGGAAGACGAATGAGTGCCGTTTTTGAATATGCTATAGAGTTTTATCATCAGAACATTACTTTGGAAGAAGTAGCAGAAAAAGCCAATATGAGTAAAAACGCTTTCTGCAGATATTTTAAAAAACGTACTAACAAAACTTTTTTTCAGTTTTTGATTGAAATCAGAATTGAAAATGCGTGCAAACTTCTCCATAACAAAAAGGATCTTTCGATTGCTTCCATATCTGAACTCTGCGGATTTCAGGATATTGCTAATTTCAACAGAAAATTCAAAGAATTAAAAGGGATTTCGCCTTCGCAGTATCGCGGGCAGTTTTAATTTTTTACAAATGCAATAAGCTGCAGCACAAGTTTCAGAATATAACTGTCCTGTCAGCCTATTACTTATTGTCTTTATTTAAAAATAGACTTTCTGATTTCCATCTGCAATGGGGAAGTTTCTGATAATTCTTTTATTTCAAAACTTCTTTCAATCAAAGTATCATTTCCAGCGGCAGATTTCATCGGACTTAAATCTATCTGAAGTCCTGCATACTTTAAATATCTCTGATAATCAACAGCCTTTACGGTATTTACATAGGTTTTTATTTCGTCCAAAGATTTTCCAGCAATTTGTTCAGAAACCTGCCAAAACTCAGCTTCGGTAAAACCCCTTCCCTTTTTTTCATAAAATTCGTTATACAAAAAACGCATTACATCGTCCAAAGATTTTTGGTTTCGGGTATTATTTCTGATTTCTAAATCTAATAAAAGCGCAATTACCGGTCCTTTGTTGTAATATGATATTGTTGTCTGCTTGGCATTGCTTTCGTTGTTGAAAAAGTTCAGCCAAATATCAAAACTGGAGCGGGATAAGGACATGTGTTTACTGCCTTCAATATTTTCATACCTCTTTATGGATTCAGTGAAATATTTATAGGCATCTTTACTTTCAAGCAGGCCGGCTCTCATCATGATAATGTATTCATAATAAACAGTAAAACCCTCAGAAACCCATAACATCGACGTGTAATTTTCTTTGTTATAATCAAATGGTCCTAATTCTATCGGGCGGATTGCTTTTACATTGTAAAGATGAAAATATTCATGGGTTACAAAATTCAAAAAATCCGTATACTCCTCTTTGGATTTAAAATCAAAAGTTCCATTGGTAAATATAGCTTGGGAATTCCAATGTTCCAGACCTCCTCCGCCAGCTTCCATCATGATAAAACTATAATAATCATAGGGCACTTTTTTCATAACAGCCGTTGTGGCTGTCATAATTTTTTTGAGATCCGAGGTAAATTTTTCTTTGTCTAATCCTTGCGGAGACGCAATTCCTAAGGAATATGATTTTCCTTCGTACTCAAAATCTACTGTCAATTGATTTCCAATATAAACCGGGCTGTCATACAATATGTCAAAATTATTGGCAAAAAAAGTATTTGTTCCTTCTTTTACCCTTTTCAGTCCGGTTGAAATTTTATTCCATTTTTTATACGGATTAAAAGTTACCTGCACAGGATTATTAATCTGATTTTCGATGTGCATGAAGACATTGTTAGGCATTATGAAAGCTTTTTCACCATCAGCATACGATTCTGCAACCGATTTTCGATTGGCAAAAAAACGATACGTAATTACAATCTTTCTATGCTTACCGTTTTCGACCACCCAGTTGTTTTTGGATTTTTTATGCCAAAACAATTTATTCCCGCTGCTATCCATTACATCAAAATCCACGATATGTCTCGGAGTGTCCAAAATCATGTAATAACCCGGCGACCACACCGGAAGCATAAAACTGGTTTGATTATCTGTCAGTCCTTCGCATTCCAAACGAATATCCAGATAATGCAACTCTGGCTCTTCCATCGAAACGGTATAATTCATTATGATTGATTTATTGGCAAATGATTCCGCTTTACTCACACTTAAGAATAAAAATGCCAGCAGACATGCAAAAAATCTAAACTTAAAATCTAATTTTTTCATCATAACTCTTTCTTTTTAAAACAACTTACCTGCAGACCCTAATAAGAAGTAAGCAGGTAAGTACCATTCAAAATATTTTTTAAAATTCTAAAAAAGAAAGCCATTCCCAATACTATAGGAATGGCTGTCCATACACTTACAAGTAACCAGCTTGCAAAATTTTCATGCTTTTTAAGATTAAAACTCATTTAAACCGTTTTATAACAGTTTAAAAAAATAATCAATAAGCTTTTCTGCTTATTAGTATCCTGGGTTTTGTTTTAAATTACTATTCTTATCCATTTCCGACTGTGGTATTGGAAGAATAGCTCTAAAAGCTGCACCAGGATTTTTTACCTTTGAAAACCAAGATTTTGTAGAATACACTCCAAATCGTATTAAGTCTTGTTTTCTATGTGCTTCTCCAACAAACTCCCAAGCCAATTCATCTAAGAAACCGCCATATTTAATATCAGCACCTCCTTCATAATTTGTAATCACTCCAGCTTTGTAGGTTCCATATTTATAAACGCTTCCTCCTAAAAGTTTTGCTCCTGTAACTGTTGCTTTAGCTGGATTGGTGTTTTTGAAATCTCTTTGTCTAATTTGAGTTACAATAGCTGCTGCTGCATCAGCATCTCCTGTTCTTAATAAACATTCGGCTTTAATCATCATAGCATCTGTTAATCTATAAAAAGGAACATCATTACTTCCTTGTCCAATTTCACCAAGCCCAATTTCATATTTAACCATTCTAAAACCTTCGTTAGGCTCACAGCCATTAACATCGGTTAAAAAGTTAATATATTCAAATTGTTTACCGTCAACCATTATTGGCTCTCCTTTACTTGTAAACTGTTTGCCACCCAGCCAAGAATCCTTTAATCGTTGATCATCTGGATCATAGGTATCAATAAATTGAGGAATACCTCCAGAGCCATTCCAAGGACCTCCACTCATGTCAAATGTTGCTTGACTTGGTCCTGCCAAAGTTTTAAAAGGCCAATAATTTCCCCCCGTCTTTTTTTGGTCAAATGGGATGGATAATATTTCTTCTGAAGATCCCTCATTTTTAATCTTGAAGTTATCCAAATAATTAGCTGTCAGACTAAACTTCCCACTATCTATAATATCATTAACTTGAGCTAAAGCCTCATTCCATTTAGGTGTCCCAGTATATACACCAGCATTCAAATACAATTTTGCCAAAGTCATTTTAACAGCCCAGGTTGTAACTTTACCATAAGATGTTGGATCATTTTTATCACTTAAATATGGCAAAGCTGTTTTTAATTCACTTTCTACAAAATCATATACTTCTTTTCCTGTATTTTGTGTAGGCAAATAGCCTTTAGGAACATCAAATTTGGTTACGATTGGCACATTTCTGAAATTATCTAGCAACAAATAATAATAAATGGCTCTTAAGGCTTTTAGTTCCTGAATTACATTTTCTTTTTTATCAATGCCTTGTATTTGCTCTATTTGATAAATAGCCCTGTTAACATTGGTAACTCCTGAGTACAAATAATACCAGTTACCCTCTGCATGAGGCAATGCTGTTCCCCATGTGTGTTGATGCATCGTTATATAATAATCTCCCCAGCCAATTCCATTTCGTTGTGGTGTTACTATCAAATCGGATGATTCTTCATAAAGACAGAAAGCCGCATCCCAGCCCCAAAAGATATCTCTAAACGAAGTATATGCAGGTGCCATAATACTTGTTAAATCTTCGGAGGTCAATACCGTACTCTCGGCAGATATTTTATCATAAACTGTTTCATCCAAATCTGTACATCCTGTACCTAAAAGGAACAAGCCTGAAATAAGGATTTTAAAAACTATATTTTTATTTTTCATTTTAATTCAATTTAGAAAGTTACATTTAAACCTAAAGTTATACCAGTAGTACTTGGATATTTATCTCTATTGTCCATCCCCTGTGACAAAGGATCACCTCTTTGTATCTCTGGATCTAAACCTTTGTATTTGGTAAATGTGGCTAAATTATTTCCAGACACATACAATCGCATTGCATTTATAATCTTAAATGGGGTGACATCGAAATTATAAGATAAAGTAATGTTGTCTACTTTCACATAATCACCTTTTTCAAGATAATAACTAACATACGTTTGGTTATAATTTAACACCGATTTGCCATACACTTTATCGAATGCACTATCTAACATATTGTAAGCAATCGTTGGGTTTTCATAAAACATACGTTGTGTATTTAGTATTTGAAAATCGAAAGCCCCTGTTAAAACCACACTTAAATCGAATTTTTTGTAGGTAAAAGTATTCGTCCAGCCTGCCAAATATTTAGGAATACCATTCCCTAAATATTGTTTATTATCATCATTATACATTTCTGTTGTTAGTGTTTTTCTTGTACCGTCTGGTAATTCAATAATCCATTTTCCATTATCTTCAGGTTTAGACATACCTTGTGTAATATCCACTGATTTTAATCCCCAAAAATTACCTATTGATTGCCCTACTTCCAGCCTATGAGTTGCAAATGAGATTGGATCTCCAGTATTCCCTGTATTGACAAATTCGTTCTCTATTGAGTAAAAATCATTAGAAAGACTAGTCAACTTATTTTCATTATGAGAAAAAGTCATTGAAGAATTCCATGAAAAATTATCTGTTTTAACTGGAATTGTGTTCAAAAGAATTTCAAATCCCTTGTTCTCCATTTTACCAACATTTGCAGTAATATTACCAATCAAATTAGGAGGAGTTGGCACATTATAATCCCAAAGCATGTCGCTTGTTTTTTTGCTATAGACATCAAAGCTTCCACTAATTCTATTATTCAAAAATCCAAAGTCAAGACCAATGTTTACCTCTGCCGTTTTCTCCCAGCGTAAGTCGGGATTAGGATTTTGATCAGGAACTAATCCTTTAACCCATTTTCCGTCACTGAAAAAATAACCATCATATCTATACAATGTTTTAGACAAATAAGAACCTCCTGGAATTACTCCTGTTTCTCCATATCCAGCTCTTAACTTTAAAGCATTAACATAAGATACATCTTTCAAAAATGATTCTTTATTTATACTCCATCCTGCAGAAACAGCTGGAAAACTACCCCATTTATGATTGTCTCCAAACTTAGAGGAACCTTCTCGCCTAATACTGAACAATAAATCATATTTACTGTCAAAATTATAGTTAGCTCTACCAAAGAAACCAATTAATTTACTATCACCTTTATAACTTCCCATTGCATATTGATATCCATCTGATATAGCATTTCCAGCGCCTAAATTATTATAAGAAAAAGCATCTGTAGGGAAATCATAATTATTGGCAGAAAATCCTTGATTTAATGAATATTGGTAACTATACCCCCCTAAAACCGTAAACTCATGTTTGTCAAAAATCTTATGGTATTTAGATGTTATTTCTACATAATCATTATCTGAAGTTCCTGTATCTCTTGAAGCTACTCCATTTCGTTTATTTATAGTATTTGAATAATGCTTTTTACTTTCAGAATATCCATTTAAACCTGTATTTTTATTTTTTGACAACTGTGCTCCTACATCCCAGCCTGGCAATAAATCAAGTGTTAAATTAGCCGTAAATCGTTGCCAAGTATTATTTCTATCTTGTGTTGTTTCATTCATAATGGCAACAGGGTTATAATACTGAAGCTTATTAAGATCTTCATTATATGTCCCATCTGGATTATATACAGGAGCAGTAGGATTTCTAATCATAGCTTGTCTATAAGCATAGGCAGCTGTTCCTTCTGAAAGCCCCATGTTTTGTGTACCATTTAATAAGCTTAAATTAATTCTTAACTTATCTTTGAACATGGAATGATTCACATCAAATGAAAATCGGTACTCTTTATTAAAGGTGTTAACAAAAACTCCAGACTGATTTACATAATTAAGGTTTACTACATAATTCGTTTTTGCACTTCCACCTTTTAAAGCTAAATTATGATTTTGAGCAAATCCGCTTCCTGATATTTCGTCTAACCAATCTGTATCAGCTCCACCATCAGCAAAAGGTATTGTCAATCCTTGAGAACGCAAAGCTCTCTGCTGACCAGCATCTAAAAATTTAGCTTTATTATAAAAGTTAGATATTGTAGCAAATGTCGAATAGGTAATGGTTGGAGCTGTTTCTTTATTAACGGTCTTTGTGGTAATGAGAATTACTCCATTGGCTCCTCTTGTTCCATAAATTGCTGCGGCCGAAGCATCTTTCAACACATCTATCGAAGCGATTTCATTTGGAGCAACGGTATCTATACCACCTGGAACACCATTAATTAAGACCAAAGGGCCAGTGCTTCCTTTTAAAGTAGAAATTCCACGCAATGAAATATTTGGTCCAGATCCTGGATCTCCAGAACCATTGCTAATGGTTAGACCTGCGACTTTGCCTTTAATAAGATCAGAAGCATCATTAATTGCTCCTTTTGTAAAATCTTTTTCTTTTATACTGGCAATGGCACTGGTAACTCTTGATTTTTTTTGAGTACCGTATCCTACTACAACTACTTCGGTCAATTCTTGCGTACTACTTGCTAGAAATACTTCAATTTGGCTTTTATTTGCAGTTACTACTTCCTTATCTTTAAATCCTATATAAGTAAAAAGCAAATTAGAATTTTCCTTTTTTAGTACAATCTCAAATTTTCCATCAAAATCGGACAATACAGAATTGGACATATTCTTTTCTGTAATTGTCACTCCGGATAGAGGTATACCATTATTATCCTTTATTATACCTTTAATTTTCTGCTGTGAAAATGATGCACAAAATACAAACAGAAAAACAACAGTATGAAAAATCTTTTTTCTAAAGAAAAGATTTTCTTTACTTTTAAAACAATACATATTTAGTCTCATAATTTAACATTTTGGTTAGTGTTATTTGTACACTTGTAAAATTATGTTAAATGTTATTTACCAAAAATGCTAATATTACCACATGCTAATACTATATTATCCTGTTTTAAGCCGTATTGCAGCATTTTACAGAAATATCAGTTTATTTGATAACGAATTAGAGTTATACTTGCATATAATGAAGCTTTTTGAAGAAAAATCAAGATAATAAACATACGCTAAAGCCCGAAACATTCAGATCAGGTTACCCTGTGGAATTTTAGAACCTTTATTAATGTGAAAGGATTTAACCAAGTTTTAAATCAAAGTGAAGAAATATTGACATTATAGTTTTTTGCATCAATTCATTAAATTTTGAATCCATTTTTTATTAATGGGTAAACATCGCAAATGAACTACGGAATACGATTAGACAACAATATTTCTCTAACGAATATTACTTACTGAATTTTTAGCTGTATCGTGTTTTGTTTTCAGAACACCTTTCTCAACAGAAAAACCTATTCGGACTTGTGTTTTTAAGGTATCTTTTAAACCGGATGTTGCTTTTTCGATTATAATAAATACTAATTGATATTCACCGTCAGTTAAATCAATTACAGTATTTTTTTCAGAATCATTGATTTTCAAAACATTTTTTTCAGAATCCGGTTTTGCAGTTCTTCCCGTTGCAGCATACGAAGCCGATGCAGCACCGCTTCCGCCGCCGGCTAAACTGCTTATACTTGAAACCGCTGCTGAAATAATCGCTCCGCCCGGCATAGCACCTCCTAATAAAGAAGCTCCCTGCGACAAAACACTGCCTGCTGCATGTAAGCCTTGATTCACTTTTTCGCCAAAGGCTGCACATTCAGTGCTGGTCAATTCCTTAATGCTATTGTTTGCTGTATTGACTCTGTAACCCTCATTGGAAGGAAACAAAACAATGCATCCGCCATCGATCAGTGTTACATTTATTTTTCCCGAATTTACTTTTTCGCCAAAAGATGCTCCCTGCGTCTGCTTTGCAACTGTAACATTCATCGAGATCCTGTTTGGCATCCCGCTATTGTTTATGCCGTTTATATTACTTTTTTGAGCAGATCCGTCTAAAGTGGTTTCCAAACTGGAACTTGATTTTATCGTTTTTTCTTTTACTGTTTCGATATCTTGTCCCTTTACATTTACCAAATAACACAATGCTAATGCCATTGTAAAAACTGAAGTCTTAAAATTTTTCATATCGCTGTAGTTTTAATGATTTATTACTAGATAAACAAAATTCATTTTTTGTTACCCTGCTTTACTTTTAAAACCAATATTGTTTCTCAAAAAACTGAATATTAAAACATTAAAGTTACAGCTATTTCATTAGACAGTAATTTTACTTTCTCAATTCTTATAAAAAAAAATGCAAAAGTTCTTAGTCCTTTTGCATTTTTTCAAAATTTAAATTATAAAAAATTATTCTGATACCATTCTACCTGCACTTTCAGTCCTTCATACAAACTGGTTTTGGGATTATAATCTAATAATTTCCTTGCTTTATCAATCACTGCTTTTGTCCGCAGCTGATCGCCGCTCCTAGCCTCTACAATCTGCAGATCAATTTTTTTATTTAATATTTGCTCAACAATTTCAATACCATGCTGTGTTGTATTTTCTTCTTCAGTCCCCAAATTGATGATTTCATTATTCACTATATCTTCCAAACCAATAACACTAACCACACCGTCTACTATATCTTGGACATACGTAAAACTCCTCAAGTGATTCTCACTTCCTTTATATAATGGAAAGGGAATGTTTTTAAAAGCATTTGCAATCAGTTTAGTATACAACTTTTCAGGTCTTTCCCTTGGTCCATAAACAGAATACAGCCGCAAAGAACACGCTTTTATATCACCAAGCCTGCTGCTTTCCAAAACCAATTGCTCAGCTGCCAGCTTTGTCACTCCATAATGAGAAACAGGTGTGGGAGGAACTGATTCATCAAAAGCTGCATGAATTCCATAAATAGAAGAAGTTGCAATATTTACAAAAAGATTTAAATTTTTATTTTTAAATGCAAAATCAAGTAAATTTTTGGTACCGATTACATTATTCCCTAAATAATCTTCAAAACTAGAAGCTGCAGAAATACCTGGCTGTGCCGCAAAATGAAAAATATAATTAAAATCTGCTGGTAAGTTTTGAAGTTCCTCACTGTAACGCAAATCTATTTTCTCAATCCTAATACCTTTTTCTTCTAAAGCTTTTGCATTGAGCTTTTTTAAAGACACATCGTAATAATCTGAAAAATTATCCAAACCTACCACCTCATTTCCAAGTGATTTCAGCCTTTCAGCGACATGTGAACCAATATATCCTGCTGCACCGGTAACCAATATTTTCATAACTAAAAATTTTACATATAAAAATAAGAATAAACATTATTATCTTTAAATAACAACCAGAATTTTAATGAAAACTTAATCTAGTTCTTCTTAAAATAAAATACTTTTGTATAAATCCCATCAATATGAATTTTGAATTAACAATCATTATACCCGTATATAACGAAGAAGATAACCTAAATCGTGTACATCAGGAAATGAAACAGTTTTTGAGCATTTCCAAAAAAAAGACAAAAATTCTGTTTGTCAATGATGGTTCCAAAGACGGCAGTCAAATTTTAATTGAAAAAATCTGCAAAGACAGCGAAGACTTTACCTTTATTTCTTTTGAAAAAAATGCAGGTTTAAGCGCTGCTATAAAAGCTGGTTTTGATTACACAGATACTCCTTGGGTTGGCTATATTGATGCCGATCTGCAGACTGCTCCTGAGGATTTTAATATACTGATGGAATATGCAGGAGAATTTGATTTGGTTACAGGAGTAAGATCAAACCGAAAAGATTCTTTTACAAAGAACATGTCTTCTAAAATTGCCAACGGTATCCGAAGAACTTTTACCGATGACGGCATGGACGATACTGGCTGTCCTTTGAAAATTATCCGAACCGATATGGCAAAAAGAATCCCAATGTTCAATGGACTGCACCGTTTTTTACCCGCCATGATTCTGCTGCAGAACGGCAAAATCAAACAGACTCCAGTGAGACATTTCCAAAGAATAGCAGGTGTTTCCAAATTCAATCTATGGAACCGTTTATTGGGTCCGTTACAAGACTGCTTTGCTTATTTATGGATGAAAAAAAAATACATCAATTACAGCATAGCTAAACAAGGATAATGAACAGCATCATCGTCTATTCGATAGGTTTTATTGCCCAGATTTTGTTTTCGAGCAGAATGATACTTCAATGGATTATTTCTGAAAAAAACAAAAAGGTACTTACGCCAGTTTTATTTTGGGAAATCAGCTTATTTGCTTCCTTTTTGCTATTTGTTTACGGTTATTTCAGACATGATTTTTCGATTATGCTGGGACAGACAATTACCTATTACATTTACATTCGAAACATTCAATTGCAGAACGACTGGAAAAAACTGCATATTCTTTTGAGATGGTTTGTAGTTCTTTTTCCCTTTTTTATAATTGGATACGGATACAATAACAATGTAATAGATGTAGATTTCCTGTTTAAAAACGAAAAAATTCCGCAATGGCTGCTTTGGACAGGAATAATAGGTCAAGTACTATTTACATTGCGTTTTGTGTATCAATGGATTTATTCTGAAAAGAAAAAAGATTCAGTTTTACCCTTAGGCTTTTGGATTATCAGCCTGATCGGATCTCTTATCATATTTATTTATGCAATAATTCGAAAAGATCCTGTATTACTGGCAGGTCACGCGATTGGTTTAGTCATTTATACCAGAAATATAATAATCATAAAAAAGGATGTCAAAATTAACGGATAACTACGCTTTTTGGCTGTTTGCTGTAGCCTGCCTCATGCTTTTCCCCCATTTAGATGTTATTGAAACCAACATCATGGAATCGCGTAACTTCATTACAGCCAGAGAAATGGTTACCAGCAACCATTGGATACTGACAACACTAAACGATTTGCCACGTTATGAAAAACCGCCGTTACCAACCTGGCTTACAGCAATTTCTGGAATTGTTTTTGGTTTTAACACTATTTACGGCATGCGTCTGCCTGTAGTTTTAATAACATTACTGCTTGTTTTTGGCACTTTTAGACTTTCAGAAAAAATTGGTTTGTCCAAACAGCAGAGTTTTCACAACGGACTGATTTTAATTACCTCTTTTTATATTTATTTCGCTGGAAGAGACAATCAATGGGACATGTACACTCACAGTTTCATGATAATCTGCATATTTTTTTTATGGAATTTATTGAATACCCCTAATAAACCGCTTCTTAATGCTGTATTGGCAGGATTATTTTTTGGTTTCTCCTTTTTGAGCAAAGGACCAATTTCAGTTTATGCTTTATTACTGCCTTTTTTAATTGCCTACGGATTTACCTATAAATTTCAATTAAAAGACAAAAAAATATATCTTATAATCATTTTTGTAATCGGCTTGATTATTGGTCTGTCATGGCCTTTATATGTAAAATGGGCAGACCCTGCGACCTATCTGCAGGTCACCAAAATAGAAAGCAGCCGATGGGGAAATTATAACACCAAACCTTTTTATTATTACTGGAGCTTTTTTACCCAAAGCGGAATCTGGACAGTTCCTGCTTTTATTGCATTGCTTTACCCATATTTAAAAAGCAGAGTTACTAACCTTAAAGCGTATCAGTTTACGCTGTTATGGACATTGGCATCGGTGGTATTGCTTTCGATAGTGCCTGAAAAAAAATCGAGATACTTACTGCCCGTTTTAATTCCGATGGCACTGAATACCGGATTTTATATTGAATATTTAATTCAGAATTTCAAAAACATCAGTCAAAAAAAAGAAAAAGGAATCGTTTATTTTGCTTTTGGACTTATTGTACTTATTTGTTTTGCTATTCCTGTTGTGATTTTTATCAAAGTAAAAAATGATTTAGCTGGATTCGAATTTTGGCTGATCGGCTTGACTCTTTCATTGTTTACAATAGGTTATTTATTGCTTACCAATCTTAAAAAACAAAATTTCAAAAAAGTATTTTATAGCGTAATAGCTGTACAAGCGGCAGTAATTGTTTTTGGAATACCGTTTACCAAACTCATTCTAAAAAATCCAGATTACGCCAGCGCAAAAGCAATTAGAGACAATGAAAAAAAACTGGGCATTAAAAGCTATGAATTGAAAGCATTTACTCCCGAAATAATTTGGGATTACGGATATAGCATCCCTATTTTATTAAATGAAAAAACCAATAAACTAAACTTACCTGTTGAGAATAAATTTGGTTTACTGGCTTTTAAAAAAGACAGTATTACTGCCAAAAAAGAATTCAGCAGTTACACTATAAAGGAGACTTCGTATATAGATCTAAATCACGTTCCAAAAGAATCAAAGAAACATAACGACCGATTGACAAGAATATATTATATCGTTACAAAGAAATAATTATTCTTCGTAACGGGTGATTTCTCTGTCGTAAAATTCATTAGCAAGAACGATAAGCCCTTCCATTTCGGCATTTAGCTCAGCTTCATCAAGATCCTCGGCCTCTTCCATGAATTCTACTTCATCATCTTTCAGGTTAATGATGAATCTTGGGTAATCCAGATGAATAATAAATATATCATCTGGAAAATCGGTATTGTCTCCTAATAAGAATTTTGGTAATTCCATGTGTTTCTATTTTTTAATGTAAGGGCGTAAAAGTACGTTTTTTATTGAGATTCTCTTTTTAAAAATATTCTTTAAAAAAATGAAGCTTTCGCCCAGCCATTATGGAATAGACATCTCCCGATTTAGAAAAACAAGGCTTTTTTGCCGTAGTTTTTGTTAATCGGGAATATACGGACAGCAGGTGAAATGCTGTTGGAAAAACAAATTATCTTTCTAAACTTCTTTATCAGTATGCTGTGTAACCAGTTTTTTTGTCAGGCGTACAAATCGAATATATAAAAATAAAGCCGCCGCCGTCAGTCCCGCCAAAAGTCCGATCCAGACCCCCACGGCTTTCAAATCAGTATATTTCCCCAAATAAAAAGAAATAGGAAAACCAACTATCCAATAGGCAACAAACGTAATGTACATAGGAACTTTTACATCCTGCAGACCTCTCAAAGCTCCAAGAACTACAACCTGAATTCCATCTGAAATTTGAAAAATAGCGGCTATCAATAATAATTTTGAAGTAATCATAATGATTTCTTTATTATCTAAAGTTTGTGCTGGATCGTGCATATTCAGAAACAAATGCGGCAGATAATTATGAAAAACTACAAAGATTAATGCAAAGAAAGCTTCGGTAATTATTGCTAATAAAAAGATAGATCGGGCTACAATAATCAAATTTTTATAGTCTGCCACACCTCTGGAATGCCCCACACGAATCATCGCGGTAACACTCAAACCCATTGCTACCATAAATGTTGACGATGCTAATATAAGCGCAATCTGATTCGCCGCCTGACTGTTTTTTCCCAGCGATCCCGAAAGCCATATTGCAGCCGTAAACAAAGTCACCTCAAACAGCATCTGCATTGCAGAAGGGATTCCAAGGTTAATAATTTTTTTGATTATTGATTTTTTGATTTCTTTGAAAGTGAAATTTTTAAAATATTTATGCATCACAGCATTGTGCTTCATCAGATAATGCATAAAAACGACCATCATTATTCTGGAAATAACCGTTCCCAATGCTGCTCCCGTCACGCCTAATTTTGGAAAAAACCAAAATCCATAAATCAGTACATAATTAAAAAAAACGTGAACCACATTGGTCAGAATAATCGAATACATCGAATATTTCGTCAAAGACAAACCGTCAGCAAATTGCTTATATCCCTGATACATCACAACCGGAATCAAGGAAAAAGCAACCCAGTCAACATAAGGAGCGGCTAGTAAAACCACTGCTTCTGGCTGATTCATATAATACATTAACTGCTTTGACAGCACAGTTATAATGAACAATGAGATTCCCAAAACAGTACATAACAGCAGGCCATGATGAAACGTAGTTCGGATCTTTTTATCATTTTTTTCGGCATCTGCTTCTGCCACCAAAGGTGTAATTGCTGTAGAAAATCCTATTCCGATGGCCATAGCCAAAAAGATAAAACTATTCCCCAAGGAAACTGCCGCCAGTTCGGTAGAGCCTAGATTTCCAACCATATAATTATCAACAATACCTATAAGAGTATGTCCAAGCATTCCTAAAATTACCGGGTAAGCCAACTTAATATTATATGCAAATTCTTGGGTGTATTTAGAAAAATTCATTTTGATTTTATTTAGTCGGCAAAGGTAATTAGAACAAACTGATTCTGTCAAAATTATTTTATTCATAAAAAACTTAATGCAGATCAGCTCCGAATTATATAAAAACTCAAAATAACTCTATACATAATAATTTTCCAAGATAGAATAATAATAGAAATCCAGGTAAAGGTGTTAGCTAGGCAGGTATTTGCGCTGCTTATGGTTTTGATTTATAAAATCATCCAGCTTCTATAAAAAATGTGCAGTTTTTCGGCACATTTTTTTTGCTCAAAAATTAAATTACAGTTTATATACTGTATTTTTGAAGGAGCTTAATCCAGCTGTTCACTGCAAATGCAATTCACTGAACTCCTATGAAAATAAAAGTTAGTGAAGTAATAATTTCCACTTCCATCTGGGCTAGGGCATTCATTTTCAAAACAACATTTAATGGAAAAATTCACACTTGAAATTCTTTTTCACATCATCGGAATTGGTTCTGCCTCCGGACTCATCTACAAAGATAACAGCTTATTTATCATTGGCGACAATAGCGGATTTTTATACGAATACGCCATTCCCTCACAAACCTTGCAGCAGCATAAAATCATAGAAAACGCAACCGCAAATATTATAAAAAGCGAGAAACCCGATTTTGAGGCTATTACTCATTTTGGAGACACGCTTTATGTTTTTGGTTCAGGATCTACCCAAAAAAGAAACGCGATGGTAGAAATTAATACCCTGCAAAAAGAAATCCGAACAAACGATCTTACCGATTTATACGGGGTAATGCAAAGTTTCGGCGAAATCAAACCCGAAGATTTTAATATTGAAGGCGCCATTTACACTGGCGAAGAATGGTATTTATTCAACCGAGGCAATGGCGAATCGGCAAAAAATACAGTTTTCACCGTTCAAGGCAAAAACTTAGTAAACGAATTCAAAATTCTTTCTAACAGTTATAAATTACCCAAAATAAAAGGAGTACGAAGCAGTTTTACAGATGCTGTTCTGCTCGATGGCAAAATTTATTTCCTTGCAACTGCCGAAGATACTAAGTCAACTTACCACGATGGCGAAATCCTGGGAAGCTTCATTGGCTGTATTGATACCAAAACAATGAAAATCGACTTTACCAAAAAAATCAGTGACACCCAAAAATTCGAAGGAATTACCGTTTATCAAAACAGCGGCAATTCAATTGAGTTTTTGCTTTGCGAAGACAAAGACACCGAAGTTTTAGAAACCACTATTTATAAATTATCCATTCCAAAACATAAATAAAAAATCACTTTTAAAAAATTTTTCCACTCCTTCCCAACCTTTTTCTCTTTTTCATCCTCTTTAGTAGAAAGATAACAATTGTGATAAACGAAAACTTAATTTCTGACTGCAAAAAAATGCACCGCGATGCCCAGCGTCAGGTGTATGAGCTTATGGCTCCCAAATTGTATCGCACCTGCAAGCGTTACCTAAAGAAAGAAGAAGAAATAGAAGAAGCCTTGGCCGATGCTTTTTATACTATTTTTACCAAACTCGATCAACTGAAAGAGTTTGGCGCTTTTGAAGCCTGGTCTCGAAAAATCGCAGTCAATCATTGTTTGGCGACGATTAAGAAAAAGACCAATTTCAATTTATATCTCGATGATGTCAAAACTATTTCTCAGCCATTTACAGACGAAGTAACAGAACTTGAGGAAGAAGATTTACTCAATTTGCTAAATCATATTCCAGACGGCTGCAAAACCATTTTTAATCTTTTCGTTATCGAAGGTTTCAGTCACAAAGAAATTGCGGCTATGCTTAACATTTCCGAAGGCACTTCTAAATCACAATTGAATGCTTCGAAAACCAAGCTCAAAGAGTTAGTAAACAATTTGTATTACCAAAAAGCGAAATAGTCATGGACAATCAAGATAAAATATTCAATAAAATAAAAAATGCTTCTCAAAAAGCAGAAGAAAAAGACTTTCCTGCCTTCGAAAAGGTATGGATGCGTGTAGAAGAAAAACTCGACAAAAAAGAAGATAAAAAAGCAATTGTTCTTTGGAAAAAGCTGGCAATTGCAGCTTCACTCCTGTTGTTTTTTTCATTGGGATATCAGTTTTTCAAAACAGATTCAGAAATTAGCATTCCAAAAGGAATTCGAGAAAACAATGTGGTTATTGAAGAAAAAAAAGATACTAAAGCGACTCAAGAACCTTCAGAAGCTATTAAATCCGATGCCGAAACTATATTGAAAAAGCAGCTTTCAAAACAAAATCCATTAGCTGTTTTAGATACCATTTATGAAACAAAAGTGAGTTCGGTTGGAAATGAAGCTATACTAGTTGAAGAAAGTCCTAATGCTTTAAATGAAGTAGTGGTTATTGGTTATGGAACTCAAAAAAAATCAAGTGTAACGGGTTCTGTTACTACTGTTACTGCTGATGATTTACAAAAAAGCAAATCATCTAATAATATTCAAACTTTGCAAGGAAGAGTTGCTGGAGTTCAAATCTCAAACAATGCAGGATATGTAAGTCCAGAATATTATTACTCAACAAATAAAACAAAATTGATTCCTGGTACAAAAATAGCTACTGGAAATGCATATCTAGCACTCAATAAATCAAAAAAAGAAGAATCAGAACAAATTAGAATTCGAGGAAATGCATCAATTTCACAAACAGGAGAACCATTATATGTGGTAGATGGAATTCCTGTAAATGATATTTCAGAAATAAATCCAAATGACATTAAGAATATGAATGTTCTTAAAGATGCTACTTCAACAGCAATATACGGAAGTCGTGCTTCAAACGGAGTAATTTTAATAACAACTAAAAATGGTACCTATCAAAACCTTTCTAAAAAACAATTGGAAAGAAAACTGAAAAAACTAAATAAAAACAAAGAATCTGAAGTTCAAAAACCAGCTCCACAATCCATTGAAGTTTCTACTGAAGATTATGATAATTTTGTAGAAAATCAATTTGAAAGTCCAAAAGCAGCACCGCTATCTACTTTTTCTATTGATGTTGATAATGCTTCCTACACCAATGTAAGACGATTTCTAAACAACGGTCAAACGGTTCCGAAAGACGCTGTGAGACTCGAAGAAATGATGAATTTCTTTAAATACAAATATCCTCAGCCACAAAATCAGCATCCTTTTTCTATCAATACCGAATACAGTAGTTGCCCTTGGAATCCAAAGCACCAATTATTAAAAATTGGTTTACAGGGAAAAAATATTCCAACAGATAATCTGCCCGCTTCTAATTTGGTTTTTCTGATTGATGTATCAGGTTCTATGAGTGATGCTAACAAATTACCATTGCTAAAACAATCAATGAAAATTTTGGTAAACGAACTTCGCAAAAAAGACAAAGTTGCCATTGTTGTTTATGCAGGTGCCGCAGGAATGGTTTTGCCTCCGACAAGTGGAGACGAAAAACAAACCATAATCGATGCTTTAGAAAAACTTAATGCCGGAGGAAGTACGGCTGGCGGAGCAGGAATAGAATTGGCTTACAAATTAGCCGAAGAAAATTTCATCAGAGGAGGAAATAATCGTGTGATTCTAGCTACCGATGGCGATTTTAACGTAGGCGCGACATCCAATACTGATATGCAGACATTGATTGAACAAAAAAGAAAATCGGGTGTGTTTCTAACTTGTCTGGGTTACGGAATGGGGAATTACAAAGACAGCAAAATGGAAACGTTATCCGATAAAGGCAATGGAAATTATGCTTATATCGACAACATTCAGGAGGCGAATCGCTTTTTAGGAAAAGAATTCAAAGGTTCTATGTTTGCTATCGCCAAAGATGTTAAAATCCAAATCGAATTCAATCCAAAACAGGTACAGGCCTATCGCTTGATTGGTTATGAAAACAGAAAATTACGCCCAGAAGATTTTACCAACGATGCTATTGATGCGGGCGAATTAGGAAGCGGACATACCGTTACGGCTTTGTATGAAGTGATTCCGATAGGTGTAAAGAGTGAGTTCTTAAACAATCAGCCAGATTTAAAATACACCAAAACAACTTCAACTGAAAATGATTATTCTGATGAACTGGCAACTATCAAATTCCGTTATAAAAAACCAGATGGAGACAAAAGCATCGAAATGGTAAAAGTGATTGAAAACAAATCAATTCCGTTGAAAAACTCATCGGATGATTTTAAATTCAGCACTGCAGTCGCTTGGTTTGGACTGAAATTAAGAGATTCAAATCTGGTTCCGAATAAATCCTCAGAAGAAATTAAAAACCTGGCAAAAGAAGGATTATCAAATGATGAAGACGGTTATAAAGCAGAATTTATCCGTTTGGTAGAAACTGTTAAATAGTTTTAGACCTAACAGGTTTTTGAAACCTGTTAGGTCTTTTTTGTATTTAATGTTCTTCTGCCTAAACAAATACCTTAACTTTGATTTCTGAACAAATAGAAAACAAAAATGAACGACTTAAAAAATAAGAATGCACTGATTACAGGTGCTGGAAAAGGAATTGGAAAAGCAATCGCATTAGCTTTAGCCAAAGAAGGAGTGAATGTGATTTTAGTAGCAAGAACACAAGAGGAAATCGACAATGTAGCTGCAAAGGCACGTTCCTTAAGAGTGAAATCTTTAGCAATAACTGCTGATGTTGCCGATATCAACTCGGTAAATACTGCCGTGGAGAAAGCTTTATCTGAATTCGGATCGATTGATATTTTAATTAATAATGCAGGAATTGCTGCTTTTGGCAAGTTTCTGGAATTGGAACCTGCCGAATGGGAACGTATCATTCAGGTGAATTTAATGGGAACGTATTATGTTACCCGCGCTATTTTACCCAATATGATCGAAAGACAAACTGGTGATATTATCAACATTTCATCCACAGCGGGATTGAACGGAAATGCTTTAACCAGTGCTTATAGTGCTTCTAAATTTGCAGTTTTGGGATTGACAGATTCTTTGATGCAGGAAGTACGCAAACACAACATTCGTGTTACAGCTTTGACTCCAAGTACGGTTGCGACTGATATGGCAAAAGATTTAAAACTCACAGATGGCAATCCAGAAAAAGTAATGCAATCTGAAGATATGGCTGAATTAATCATCGCTCAGCTAAAATTAAACCGACGCGTTTTTATCAAAAACAGCAGTATTTGGTCAACGAATCCTTAAGAATTATTAAACACGAATTTCACGAATGAGCACGAATTAATTTATAATTTCAAGTACGATTCGTGAAATTCGTATTTTTTAAATTTAAAATTTGTGAAAATTTGTGAAATTCGTGTTAGCGTCTTTAAACTTCAACATTTAAAAATTCCATTCTCACGCTTCCGTCTTCGTCAATTTTTGTCAGATTGATTTCGTGCAGCGTATTTACTAATTCTGGATTCCAAGGTGTTTTTACTTTTACATAGTTTTCTGTAAAACCATGTATGTAACCTTCCTTATTTTCGCTTTCAAAAAGTACCGTTCTGTTTGTTCCTAACTGACTTTCGTAAAACGCGCGGCGTTTTTTTACGGATAAACCACGAAGCATTTTACTGCGTTTAGCGCGGACATTCGCAGGAACAACACCTTCCATTTCGGCAGCTTCGGTATTATCTCTTTCCGAATATGTAAAAACATGTAAATAGGAAATATCCATTTCATTCAGAAAATGATACGTTTCCAGAAAATGCTCATCGGTTTCGCCCGGAAAACCAACAATCACATCAACGCCAATACAAGCGTGCGGCATAACTTCCCGAATTTTATTAACTCTTTCGGTATATACTTCACGTAAATAACGGCGCTTCATTAATTTTAAAATAGCATTGCTTCCCGATTGCAGCGGAATATGAAAATGCGGTACAAATGTTCTGCTTTTAGAAACAAATTCTATAGTTTCATTCTTCAGCAAATTGGGTTCAATAGAGGAAATACGCAGTCTTTCGATTCCTTCCACTTTGTCCAAAGCCTGAACTAGTTCCAAAAATGTATGCTCGTGTTTTTTATTCCCAAATTCCCCTTTTCCATAATCTCCGATATTAACTCCTGTCAGAACAATTTCTTTGATATTTTGTTTCGAAATTTCGTAGGCGTTTTTCAAGACATTTTCCAGTTCATCACTTCGAGAAATGCCGCGTGCCAAAGGAATTGTACAATATGTGCATTTATAATCACAGCCATCCTGCACTTTTAGGAAAGCTCGGGTTCTATCTCCTATCGAATAACTGCCAACATAAAAATCGGCTTCGGCAATCTCACAGGAGTGTACTTCGCCAAAATCATTTTTGGATAAATCATTGATATAATCTGCTAATTTGAATTTTTCTGTAGCTCCAAGGACTAGATCTACACCATCAACATCGGCTAATTCTTCGGGCTTTAGCTGTGCATAGCATCCAACTGCAGCGACAAAAGCTTTGTCGTTTAACTTCATCGCCTTACGCACTACTTGTTTAAACTGCTTATCGGCATTCTCTGTAACCGAACAGGTGTTGATTACATACATATCGGCCACTTCTTCAAAATCTACCCGATCAAAACCTTCATCTTCTAAATTTCGAGCGATTGTAGATGTCTCCGAAAAATTCAATTTACAGCCAAGCGTGTAAAAAGCCACTTTTTTTCTATTCTCCATAATTACCTTAAATCAATGAAATCGTTGTCAAAAAATTTAAGTGTGCAAATTTACAAACAAAAATCTACACTATAAAGCTGATGTTTATTTATATTTAACTGCTTTTGAGTCATTAAATGTAATTTTATCTTTGCGTTCATTAAACTTATAGAACTTACATATCAAAATCTTTATTTTTTCGTTCAAGGCTTTGTTCCTATTCATTTAAATATTAATTTCACGACTCCAAAAACAAGCTAACGTATAAGCTCTAAATTGTACTAAATAGGAACATATCGCTATGTAAAAATCTAAATTATTACAAAAATAAAACAGAGCGGATAATATTATTTAACTTTTTGTGTTTTAGAAAGTATAAAGACAATTAATATAACTTTTTTTACAATATTCTTAAATGTCAAAAATTTGACTTTGGAAAAAAATATTTTAATAACAATAATATGGGATCGCCGAAAACCATAAAGAGTAGGCAAATATTAAATTAAATAATAACATAAAATGAAATCATTCTGCCTCACAATCTCCCTACTATTTATCGCACTTTGTTCACAAGCTCAAAATGCACCAGCTATAGCAACCAAAAACCCATTTCCTACAATCAGCACTTTGACTGCTTGGGCGAGCTATAATTCACAGGAAAAATTCAACCTTGACATTAGAAGCCTTGGTTTTAAATTTGAAGAAAAATCAGCAGAAACAGCTTCTACTTCTTACACTTACATCAGAAAAGTTTCAGTTGACAATATAAACTATACTGACAGAATCGTTTACAGAATTGCAAATGACAATTCAGCCAGCATTATTTCATTGGTAACAGCATCAACCGATTTGGTTTCTTTTTACACGCCGCAATTGGCTGGTTATAAAACTGGAAAATGCGATAATGAAATGTCAAAAGACAAAAAAACAACCTGTACCTGTTACAACAATGACAAATTTGTTATCGATGTATGTGACGAAAGGGTAAAGCTAACAATGGGTGACGGAAATAATTATTTTATTTCGGTTGCAAAAAAATAACGAAAACTAAATTCTTTAGTTACAAAGATACACTGCAGTGCATGTCTATCCACAACAAAAAAATCCGTTTCATTTCAAAAAAATGAGACGGATTTTTATTTTGCGAAAAAATTACAAATTTGGATTTTCAGCACTATACCAAACATGTTCTTCTCCTTCATATTCAAAGAAATTAACATAATGCATTCCCAGTTTTTCCAGAATATTCCTTGAGCCCTTATTTCCGGCATCTGCGTAAGCATAAAGATTCTCGATTTTCATTTCATTAAAAGCAAATGCAGTAAAAGCCAATCCAGCTTCGGCAGCATAGCCTTTTCCCCAATGTTTTTCTATAAACCGATATCCTATTTCATAAAAATTCTGATGATTATTGATTGTCTCCTTAATTAATTTTATCCCAGACCAGCCAATAAACTCGTTGGTTTCTTTAAGAATAACAGCCCAGCGTCCAATTCCATTATCTATATACTGCTGTCTGATTTTTTCAATCATCAGCCTGCTCTCCTCAATATCTTTTACAGGCTTCTTCCCTACAAATCGATGCACTTCAGGATTTGAGTCCAATTCGAACATTCCTTTATCATCAGAAGGCAATAATTCTCTTAAAATCAGTCTTTCTGTTTCTAAGCAAGATTTCATTACTTTAAAATGTAACGCTGAATTACCTCGGCAACACCATGATTATTATTGGATGCCACAATAACATCGCCAAACTCTCTTAATTCTGCATCAACATTATCAACCCAAACACCCAGTCCAGCATACTGCACCATCGTCAAATCGTTTCCTGCATTTCCAACGGCTATGATTTCACTTTGATGAATATTGAGTTTTTCGGCCAAAATCTGAATTGCAGCTCCTTTATCAATTCCATTTGGTGCAGCTTCCAGAAAAAAGGGTTTTGACATACACACACTCAAATCCGGCATAGCATTTTTCAATACTGGTTCAACGCTTTTAAGATAACTTGGCTCTTCCAGCAATAAACATTTTACAGCCGAAGTTGTTACAGCATCTTTAAAACTAGGAACAATCACAAGTTCCATACCAGTGATAGTACTTTCAATATCAATATATTCTGAATGTCTTTCACTAATAATCTGTTCGCCCAAATAAGTAATAATATGAGTATTGTTCTGCTGGCTGAAATCGTAAAGAGAATGTATTTGTTCTTTGGTCAAAGCGTGCTCAAAAAGCACTTTATCCTCTTTCAAATCAGTAATCGTCGAACCATTAAACGAAATCATATAGGAATTATAATAATCCATTTTCAGTTCTTTGGCATATTCTGTCATAGCCGATGTTGGTCTGCCCGAAGCTAAAACCACATAAACTCCCATCTCCTGGGCTTTAAAAATCATTTCTTTATTCTCATCAGATATGATATGATCGTCGTTTAAAAGCGTATCATCCATATCCACAACAATCATTTTGTATTGTACTTCTTTCATTATAAAATTATTATATTATAAAAAGACCCTGATACTAATACGTCCCAAGGTCTTTCAAAAAAAATTAAATCAATTTAATTTAACTAGATACTCAACCTAAATTCCTCGATAACCGGATTTGCTTTTGCAAAATCAGTTTCCTGAATAAATACTTCAACAGCTGAATCTGAATTTGGAAATCCTGACATTCTAGCCGACTGAATATTATTTTTAACCGTGGTTTCAACACCAGCAGCTTCTATTTTCTCCTGCAGAGCCAATGCTAAAATTTCACTTCCCGAAAATACTTTCATTAATCCCATGATGTTCTATTTTTTAATTATTGTTATCTAAATCTATTTTTGCATCAAAATTTTGAGCTTATCTTTGTAATCTGCATTCTGATTCATCAGTAAATGATCCTGGTTTTCCAATGGATAAAAATGACTCTCTTTATGTAACAATTTGCTCAATCTTACCGAATTCTCAATTGGTATTAAATAATCCTGTTTTCCATGAAATATAAAAACAGGAACTTTTACATTTGCCAAAAAAAGATTAGTTTCAATTTTAAACTTCTTGAATAAATCAGGAATATATGGAATTCTTGTATTTGAAAATTCTAAAAAATTGTAATACGGAGATTGTAAAATTAACATTTTAGGCTTATTCTTTGAAGCTAACCAAGCAGCAAAACCTGTACCAATTGAATATCCAATTATAACTACGTCCTTTTCTTCATACCGTTCCAGAATGTTTTTATAGGCAAAAGAAAGATCTTTCAGAACTTGTTGTTCATTTTCTATTTTTCCTTCGCTCTTCCCAAAACCTCTATAATCCAAGATAAAAATATCATATCCTAAATCTGTGTAAATAGATGCTATATCTCCCCAAGTATCTAATGACCCCGAATTTCCATGCAAATAAAAAACAATTCCCTTAGATTCTTTTGCTTTAAATAATAATCCATTTAACTTTTTACCATCAAAAGATTTTACATTTATTTCTTCAAATTCTTGTTGGTATTGGAACTTATAATTTTCAGGTAATTTAGAACCAGCAAAAATTATTTCTTCCTGATTAAAATAAATATAAGAGACAAAAAAGATATAAATTACCGCAATCACGCTAAAAGTTACTATCAATACAAATCTAATCGTTTTCAATATCTCCATATACCATTTTAGTTACCGCCCTAAATAGCTTATGACCTTACTATTTACATATAAAACTTGAATGATAATCTCTATTCTTCTTCATTATCATCAATTTCCTCATCTTCTTCTTCAAAATCATCAATATCATGAAATACAGATTCCTCCTCATCGAAATCATCTTCATCTTCGTCATATTCCTCTTCAAAATCAAAAACATAAGGCTCAACCAGCATTTTTTCGGCCAAAATTTCAATTCTTTCCGTTAACTGATCGGTAAAAATGATACGCTGCGTTTTGGCAATGCTATTTGATATCCGCATTATTTTTGGTTCATGGCGGAGTTTCAAAATAGAATCGGCATCATCAAGTATAAACATTCTTAATCGGTTTACATTATAACCGGCAGTAGAAAACATATCACTTAATTTAGCAGGAGTTCCTATAAGCACATCAATCCCTGCTGAAATATAGTTTTTATCATAATCCATATCTCCTTTTTCATGAACACCATAAACTCTCAAATTAGTGAATTTTCCAAGATTTTCAAAAAGCTCTTCCATTGCGAGAACCTTAGCTTTATCTTCTACAATAATTAAAGCACGAGGCGACTCTTCACCTTCACAAACCAGCTGCTGGATAACATTCAATACAATAGTTGTTGATTTTCCTGAACCCTTTGAAGAAACAATAATTGCATCTGCACCGCTTTTTATAGTTGAAAAAGTTTCTTTCTGCATATCGTTTGCTTCTGTGAGCCCGCTATCGATTAAGGCTTCCTGCAATACTTGGTTTATTTTTTTTAATTTCATTTTTTTTATGCTATAAGCTTTAGGCATTAAGCCGTAAGCAAATTGATTATTCGTATTTTTTCAGCTTTTGCTTAGAGCATAACGCCTAAAGCTTATAGCTTTCTATTTATTTGCTTGCGAAAGCGTTAACATCACTTTCAGAAATTTCGTTTCCTCCAAGGATTATCAAGCGTTCAATCACGTTTCTTAATTCACGAATATTACCTGTCCAGTCGTATTCCTGCAGCTGACGGACTGCATCGGCAGAGAAGTGTTTAACTGCATTTCCCTGTTCACCGGCAATTTTGGAAGCAAAATGCTCTATCAGTGCCGGAATATCAGCCCTTCTGTCATTTAAGGAAGGCACTTTAATGAGAATAACTGCCAAACGATGATATAAATCTTCTCTAAATCGGCCTTCTGCTATTTCAACTTTTAAATCTTTATTGGTGGCAGCAATCACACGGACATCAATTTTTATATCGCTGTCAGCTCCCACGCGTGTAATGATTCCTTCCTGCAAAGCCCTCAGAACTTTGGCCTGAGCCGACAGACTCATATCACCAATTTCATCTAAGAAAATAGTTCCTTTGTTTGCTGCTTCAAATTTCCCAGCACGATCTTTCACTGCCGATGTAAAAGCACCTTTTACATGCCCGAACAATTCGCTTTCAATCAATTCACTAGGTATCGCAGCACAATTCACTTCGACCATAGGAGCAGCAGAACGTTCACTTTTATCGTGCAGCTGATGAGCGACTAATTCCTTTCCTGTTCCATTTGGTCCGGTAATCAAAACTCTTGCATCGGTGGGAGCGACTTTATCAATCATTATTTTTACTAGATTGATAGGTTCGCAGTCTCCAATTATTTCGTATTTTTTACTGACTTTCTTTTTTAAAATTTTATTTTCGACAGCCAGTTTTTTCCTGTCCAAAGCATTTCGGACTGTATTCAGCAGGCGGTTTAAATCCGGCGGTTTTGAGATATAGTCAAATGCCCCAAGGCGCATCGTATTAATCGCCGTTTCCATATCTCCATGACCTGAAATCATTACGATAGGAACTTCAGTATCAATCTTTTTTACCGCTTCCAGCAATTCTACGCCGTCCATTTTTGGCATTTTTATGTCGCATAAAACCAAATCATAGTCGTTTTCTTTTATTTTTCCAAACCCTATAACACCATCTTCGGCGACATCAACTTCATAAGACTCATTTTCTTCACAGAGTATTTTGGCTAACACTCTCCTGATTGCTTCTTCGTCTTCAATAATCAGTATTTTACTCATATTTTTTAAGTTTCTGAGTTTCTAAGCTTCTAAGTTTCTAAGCTTTTCCCAAAAACTTAGCAACTTATCAACTTAGCCACTTTTTTTTAAAAATACACTCAAATTCTAAGCTTTCCATTAATCTATAAAACTAAAAAACTTAGCAACTCAGCTACTTAGTAACTTAGCAGCTTCTAATATTTAAGCCATTTATATAACTCTTTCCAGCTTGGTTTTTTGCCATACATCAAAATTCCAACACGGTAAATCTTGGCAGCAAACCAAACCACGCCAAAAAATGTACCGAATAACAAAGATACGGAAATTGCAATCTGCCACCATGGCACACCAAAAGGAATACGCATCAGCATCACTATAGGAGATGTCAGAGGAATCATTGAAAAAACCACGGCAACTGTCCCGTGAGGATTATTTATTACTGTAAAAAAACCAATATAAACACTCAGCATCAACGGCATTATAATCGGTAAAAGGAACTGCTGTGAATCTGTCTGATTATCAACTGCGGCACCAATCGCTGCGTAAAAAGAACTATACAAAAAATAACCTCCAATAAAATACACAACAAAACCAATCAGGATGCCGGCAATAGGAAGATTCCATATTTCTTTAATATACATTTGGGCAGTACCGGTCAATTCCTGTTGTGCTGCGTGCATGATTTCTGGAGAAACCCTAGATGTGGGACCAATATTTACTCCAAAAAAAGCCGAAGCTGCAAACATTAATGACAAACCAATTACAGTCCAAATCAAAAACTGCAGTAATCCAGCCAATGAAGTTCCTATTATTTTTCCCATCATCAATTGGAAAGGTTTAACCGAAGATATTATAATTTCAACAATACGGTTGGTTTTCTCTTCGATCACGCTCCGCATCACCATATTCCCATAAATAATAATAAACATCATAATAAGATAACCAAAAGCCCCTCCTATTCCAATTTTAATTTCATTAAGTCCTCTAAGACTTTCTTCGCCAGAGGCTTTTGATAATTTAAAAACCACTTGAGCTTTGGCTTTTCTAATTGCTAAAGTATCCAAATGTGCTAATTCCAGATTATTCTTGGTTAACTTGTCTGCAATAATTCCTTGTGTACTTTCGATAAAGCCAATACTTGGGCTTTCATTAGAAACCAGCTGAATTTTAGTTTCCAGCTCTTTGCTATTAACCGTTTTAGGAACATACAGCAAGGCTTCAAAATTTTCTTTAACAATACTGTCTTTCAAAAACTGGATGTCTATTTTAGATAAATCCAAGTATTTATAATCACCATTTTTATTATTTAATGCCATAAACTCATTAACAAACAAACCCGATTCGTCATGAATCGCAATAAGTTTAGTATCTGGCTTCATGGAACTTAAATACGTAATAAAAGCAGTAATTGCAACAAACAGCAAAGGACTTAAAAATGTCATCACAATAAACGACTTATTGCGTACCTTGGCTATAAACTCTCTTTTTATAATTAATGATATAATACTCATTTTTGATTTACGATTTATGGTATACGAATTACGATATTCTCATATACGATTTACGATGTTGGAAATACGAAGTATGATTCGTGATTTTAATTTTTCTAATATTTGATTAAACAAAATACTATTTCAAAAATCAAACATCCTCAATTCCATATCCTATATCAAATATCTTACCTCGTATATTATTTACTAACTGTCTGGATAAAAATATCATTCACACTAGGGATTTTTTCGACAAAATGGGTTACTTGTCCGCGTTGTGTCAAGACATGCAGCAGCTCATTTGGTGAAGCATTTCCAATTTGAATTTCTAATTTTATTTCATCGTTTAATGATTTAAAATTTGCCGACCCAACCTTAAATTTCTGAGTAATATCAAACATCAGACCTTCCACATTGTCTGACAATATACCTACTTCAAAACTATTGGTTTTGAATTGTCTTTTTACATCAATCAGCTTGCCTTCAATCAGCTTGTTCGATTTATGAATCAGTGCAATATGATCGCACAGTTCCTCTACGCTTTCCATTCTGTGGGTCGAAAAAATAATCGTTGCTCCATCTTCTTTCAATGCTAAAATCTCGTCTTTAATCACATTGGCATTTACTGGATCAAAACCAGAAAAAGGCTCATCAAAAATCAACAATTTAGGTTTGTGCAGAACGCAGACCACAAACTGAATTTTCTGCGCCATTCCTTTTGAAAGTTCTTGAATTTTCTTGTTCCACCATCCCTGAATTCCAAGACGGTCAAACCAATATTCAAGCTGTTTTTTGGCCTCAGCCTTAGACAATCCTTTCATTTGTGCCAAATACAGGCACTGCTCCCCGACTTTCATAGTGCTGTATAAACCTCTCTCTTCGGGAAGATAACCAATATGCTGAATGTGTTTTGGCAGCAGTTTTTCACCGTCAAGGATGATTTCACCGCTGTCTGGCATCGTAATCTGATTGATGATTCGGATCAGCGAAGTTTTCCCAGCTCCATTTGGACCCAAAAGTCCGTATATGCTTCCTTTCGGCACATTTAATGATACCTCGTTAAGCGCAACATAATCACCATATTGCTTTATGACTTTATTTACTTCAAGAATACTGCTCACATCTAATTTTTTAGAATTGCAAAAATAGTTAATTCGTGCTGATTATGGCAGGATTATTACACAAAAACCAATGATTTGAGCCTTTTGCCAGCCATAGCGGATAAAAACCTCTGAAAAAAGAGCATTCCTTTTCAAGCCTTTCAAAAGATTAAATTATAAAATGATTTTTCAGGAGCTAAATCCAGCTGTCCGTTATATCTGTGTGCCTGAACCCCAGGCACACAGGATGCCACTCCCATCTGGGCTAAGTAGAACATTAGGAATTTTAAGAACTTTTAGCTTAAAATTGTTCTTTGACGATTTGTAAAAAATTGTTTATATATTAGCATTAAAGAAAGTTTGGTATTTATTGTATTTTTTTAAACCGATTCAGCCCATTTGATTTTACTTTTATCAGACATATTGACAAGTTAGTGACCATTTTTTAAACATAGCTTTAATGAACAACGAATTTGCTAATCCCGAAAAATACTTTAAAGAATTTTCTTCAAGAATTCTAACATTCATTGCTAATTATCGGTCAGAAGTTTTAGGTCATATTTATTCCGATGATAGATTCAACAAAGAAGATGAAAAGTTTTTTTTTACAATCGTATTAAAAACGCTTAACACATTTGAGACTGCAAACATATTTATTAGAAATTTTGATAGTTCAAGAGATTTCCAGATTTCACTATACATTCTCATTAGAGCGATTTTAAATGATATTTTGATTGCTGAGTATGTGATTGTTCAACCAGAAAATGATGAAGAACGAATCAAACTTATTAACCAAATAAATTTTGATCATTTAAAACATATTATATCAACATTAAAAGTCGAAAAAGAAGCAAGGAAATTAACTGAATCAGAATATCAAAAAGAAATTCGAGATTTAAAAAATAGCTTTGAAAAATATTTCAATGAAGATGGCACAGACAAAATTATCCCACTGCGTACTTCAGTTCAAAATTTAGTAAAATCGATGTTAGAAAAATCTAACGATGAAAGATCACATAAATTAATTTCAGCAGCTTACATTCTTTATAACTCTTTTTCTAAACTTGAACATTACGGGGAATTAAGTTTTGCCTTAGTCAACATCGTTTATCATGACTCAAAACAACAAAGATTGACAAATGAGTTATTTAATTCGGTAAAAGTAATTGTCGCCGCTCTAAATAATTACTGTAAGTTATGGGACGATTTGAAAATCAATTATGAAAAATTAAATAATTTAGAGATTGAAATTTTGAAAATGCTCCCAAATCAAAACGGCCACTAACTGGCGTTCCAAGAAATTTCCGGGTTTCCGATAGCCGAAAGTTGCGGTTTCACGAAGAAATATTATCTTCGGCAGAGAGAACTCAGTTCGCTCTGATCATTAACTTCGTGGAGTAGCGTAACGTTATGTGAGATGCCCGACCAAAACTACTAAAATTATGAAGTTAACCTTATTTTGTGTGATTATTTCAATGCTCAATAGTTTTCAAAATCAAAACAAACGATTCATTATCAAACAGTAATTATATTTTATTTTTAGATAAAGTTAATGAAAACAGTAATTCTAGTGTCGATTCAAATTGGTTATAATTAAAAAAAAACATGCACACCGCTTAGGAATTTTCAAACATTTTAAGTTTACTAGAATTATAACTTTTACTTTATTTAACAGAAAACTTATCTTTAACTTTCTATACACTCAAATTAACTATGCAATTTAAATATTCCATTTGCCATCCTGATAAAAAAGATATAGAATACAGAAATAATCCAATTTCAGACAAAGATGTATTGAAAATAGCCGAAAACTATCCTTGGATTCAGCAATTAAATCTTTCCGATTCTATCAATGAAGTTTATTACAGTCCATCTTTAGATTTTAATTGTATTGAAAACGGACAGAGTTTTTGTTTGACTGCAATATATGATGACCAAAAAAAACTGGCATTCTCAATATGGTATAATCGACCAAAAAAGGTTAAAGTACTATTTGGTTTATTTGGCGAATCGGAAAAATTGATTGTTGATGATTATTGGTCATTAAATATTGAAGATGCATTAAAATACCTTCAATATTTTGTAGAAGGAAACTATCAAAAAATTGAAGAATTGTATAAAAAATAACAATCATGAATAACAAAACCAATTTGTTTCAAAGCTTAATAAAAAAAGCATATTCTGCTTTTAATTCAAGGGATATTGACACAGCACTCTCTACATTTCACTTGGATGTGCAGTGGCCAAAAGCTTTTGAAGGCGGTTATGTTACCGGACATGATGCCATAAGAGAATATTGGACAAGACAATGGACTGAAATAAATCCCAATGTTGAACCAATCGGATTTAATGAAAGACCAAACGAAACATTCGAAGTCACAGTTCACCAGATTGTGAAGGATTTACAAGGAAATCTGTTGTTCGACGGAATGGTAAAACACATTTATGTTATAGAAGACAATTTATTGCGAAGAATGGATATTGAACTTGAATAGACAATCAAAAATTAAAATCACAATTGACAACAACTTATTCCTACATTAAAACTAAGTCAAAATACTTTATGAAAAATTTTAAATTTAACATTATATTATTTTTGATTTTAAGCAGTTTACCTATTTATTCACAAGAAAAGACCGCCGACTGCCTGGAAATTTATGGAGAATGGAAAACGTATTATATACAGCAGCCTTTTGGAATTGATCCTGGAAACAAATCTGAGACATGGATTTTTAATGACGATAAGACACTTTCAATAGATGGTAAAATGACTAAATATAGTTTAGAGGAGGATTGTTCAAAATTAATTATCGAAAACGATTCAAAATCATTTTCTATAGAAATAATTAAAGACACTTTGTTTATGACTAAAAGAACTTTAACACACGAATCATATAATCTTCGATTAAAAAAAATAAAGCATTAAAAAAAATCCCCACTCTAAAACCAAATGTAGAATGGGGATTTTATATTTTAAACCTTTTAAAAAATAGTTTAAGAAAACATATCTTTTACTTTTTCAAAAAATGATTTGTCTGATTTTTCAGGATTTGGAGTAAAGTTATCATCCGTCAACGCTTTTTCAAAGAATTGTTTTTGTTCTTTGTTTAACGTTTTTGGAGTCCAGACATTTACATGAACCAGTAAATCTCCGCTGCCGTAACCGTTGATACTTGGAATACCTTTCCCTTTTAATCTTAGAATTTTACCCGATTGAATTCCTTCTTCCAGTTTGATTCTTACTTTACCGTTTACAGCATCAATATCTTTGGAAATTCCAAGAACCGCTTCGGCAAAACTGATGTATAAATCGTAATGAAGATTTTCGCCTTCACGTTTCAAGAATTCATGTTCAATTTCTTCGATAACAACGATCAAATCTCCTGCAACACTATTACCCGGAGCGTCGTTACCTTTACCAGAAACTTTTAACTGCATTCCATCTACAACACCAGCTGGAATTTTGATAGAAACAGTTTCATCTTCAGCAACCATTCCTTGAGCATCAGCATTATTTGGTTTTTTATCCAAAATCTGACCAGATCCACCGCATGTCGGACAAGTTGAAGCCGATTGCATTCTGCCCAAAATAGTATTAGTCACACGCATTACCTGACCTTGACCATTACAGGTAGAACAAGTTTTATAGGTTACTCCTGGTGCCTGAACTTTACGCTTAACTTTTACTTTTTTCTCAACACCATTAGCGATCTCTTCAATAGTCAGTTTTACTTTGATACGTAAATTGCTTCCTTTGACACGACGGGAACCCCCGCCTCCGCCTCCGCCAAATCCGCCGAAGCCACCACCGAAAATATCACCAAACTGACTGAATATATCATCCATGTTCATACCGCCGTGACCGCCGCCGCCAAATCCGCCAGAACCGTCAAATGCCTGATGTCCATATTGGTCATATTTTGCTTTTTTGGCAGGATCACTCAATACTTCATAAGCTTCTGCCGCCAGTTTGAACTTTTCTTCTGCCTCTTTGTCGCCAGGATTCTTGTCAGGGTGGTATTTCAAAGCGCTTTTTCGGTATGCTTTTTTAATTTCAGCTGCATCTGCACCTTTTGAAATGCCTAATATTTCGTAAAAATCTTTTTTCATAATTAAAGTAATTCCAAATTAAAAACCTTTAAACTCCTAATATAAACCGGAATTTAACTGCCAATTACCACTTTTGGAAAACGAATAATTTTGTCTCCTAGTTTGTAACCTTTCTCAAGAACATCAACAATTTTTCCTTTCATATCATCTGAAGGTGCTGGTATTTGAGTAATTGCTTCAGCGAAATCAGCATTAAATGAGTCGCCGGCTTTTACATCAACAAGCTCTAATCCTTTAGTAACTAAAGTGCTTTTCAATTTTTCATGAATAAGTTCCACTCCTTTAGCCAGCAATTCATCTTCAGATTTACTGATTTCAATTATCGCTCTGTCAAAATCATCTAAAACTGGCAGCATAGAAAGCAAAACTTCCTGATTAGCTGTTTTAAACAATTCAATTCTTTCTTTAGTAGTACGTCTTTTGTAATTTTCAAATTCAGCAAATAATCTCAGAAACTTATCTTTTTCTTTTGCTAAGTCTTGCGCTAATTGCTCTTCAACACTTAATTCTTCAATAATAATTTGCTCACCATTTGCATTATTTTCTAATGTCACGTCATCTATTTCTTGATCGAATTCTGTATTTTCTGTAGTCATATTACTTTTATTTTTAAAAAAATTCTTAAACATAGTTTTATTCGTTATTTTTTGATTGCAAAAGTACTGCCAAAACTTATAAAATGTCAAATTGTCACTCTTTTTAAACAATAAAAAAATTATATGACTATCCGTGACTAATACCAAATCGATAAAATTGGACACAGATTATAAAGATTAACACAGATTTCTAAAAAATGCATGTAAAATCTATGAGAAACTTTGTAATCTGTGGCAAAAAAAGATTTAGTATGCTTTGCGAATAGTCATGTTAAAAAAATTATTTAAAAAAGTTTATGGATTTTGTTTCAAAAAATTAATATAATTTTAAGACTATTACGATATAGTTTACTTAAATTTGGAACTGAATACTATTCTAGCCCCAAGAATACAACTCACAAAATTCGAATCTAAGGTTGTCTTCTGTTTATAATTATTAATTCACCATGCCTTATATCAAAAAAGCTTCGTTTTAATACAACGAAGCTTTTTTTTATTTCATAAAACAGATTTTATTTTAAGCGGATACTCCATTCAAAATCCATTTCAGATACCTGAACTCCTTCCTCATTGGTTCCAATAGATTTCATCCAAAATGTCTGGCCTTCGCCATTGGCAATCGTCTTTTGAACAGCTTCTTCAATCAAATGACCATCCTTGCACACAAAAGTGATGCGACCTGTAGCCTTTTTGGAAAAATTGGATTTATTATTGGCCACAAGCATTGATATTTTTTTTCCGCTTTGCTGAATTTTATCGATTACCATCGCACCAGTTGTCAGCTCAGCAGCCATCGCCTGCACAGCAAAATACATAGAATTAAAAGGATTCTGATTGATCCATCGGTGTTTTACAGTTACCACACACTTTTCTTTATCTATAGATTTCACACGTATTCCACAAATAAATGCTGATGGCAGTTTAAAAAATACAAAGCGATTCAATTTTGATACCGTCAATTCCATAAGTATATTTTTTTTGACTAAAATACAAAAAATACTATGCGTACATATAAAATGTTTTAGAATTTTAAAATACATAATCAATAACATAAGTTTTACCGTACAAATATCGTTATTTTTGTTAATATTTTGTTAATATACACTACTATGCGATACAAGATACTCGCTTTTGAACATATATTTGCATAAGAAATTACTAGGCAAATCAACTTGCTGATTTCTAAATCAATCATCAATCAAAAAACGAAAATCAAATCATGGAAACTTCAACCGAAAAAAAAATTGCTGCACTTACACACTTGAGTACATTTAGCCAGTATATCATTCCGTTTGGAAATTATATTTTTCCGATAATCATTTGGACTTCTAAAAAGGACGAATCAGAGTTTGTAGATCATAACGGCAAACAAGTGCTGAACTTTCAGCTGAGTATTTTAATTTACTCTTTAGTTTTAGCAATGATCGCTATTCCGGTATTTTTATTCACTGTACTGAAAAACATTTCTTTTAATGATTTAATAAACAACGAAGACATTATCATTAAGAATTTTGATTACGGAAACAGCATCGGGTTATTGACAATAGGCGCTTTGGCTCTTTTTGCAATTGCCTGTATAAAAGTTGCCGAATTCTTTTTAGTCATTTATGCTTCGGTAAAAGCTTCCAATGGAGAAAGATATACTTATCCTCTGACGATACCTTTTTTAAAATAATACCATTCAAAATCAATCAATCATCAATCATCAATCAAAAAATGGACAAATTAATCAACCAGTCAAATCAACTCAAATTTAAAAATTATGAACATTGAAAACACAAAAGCACAGATGCGTAAAGGTGTTCTTGAGTTTTGTATCTTATCCGTGCTAAAAGAGAAAGACGCTTATACCTCAGAAATATTGGACACTTTAAAAGACGCTAAATTATTGGTCGTAGAGGGAACCATTTATCCGTTATTAACCAGATTAAAAAACGACGGATTACTCAACTACCGCTGGGAAGAATCCACATCAGGACCACCACGAAAATATTATGGTTTGACCGAGATAGGACAAACTTTTCTAAAAGAACTGGATGGCACATGGACGGAACTGTCTAATGCCGTAAATTTGATAACCAACCAAAAATAATAGTCATGAACAAAACTGTAAATATAAATTTAGGAGGAATGTTCTTCCATATAGATGAAGATGCATACCAAAAGTTAACCCGTTATTTTGACGCCATAAAGAGATCTCTTTCAAAATCATCTGGCCAGGAAGAAATCATCAAGGACATCGAAATGAGAGTTTCGGAATTACTGACTGAGAAACAAAAAACTGAAAAACACGTAGTTACCCTTAGAGAAGTTGACGAAGTTATTGCTGTAATGGGACAGCCAGAAGATTACATCATTGAAGAAGATTCTACTAATAACAGCAATAATAATTACAATAATTATACAGCACCCAGCAGTACCAGAAAACTATACCGTGATAAAGACAACGGAATGATTGGAGGAGTTTTGGCAGGACTTGGACACTATTTTGGAATAGACAAAGTTTGGCTTCGTATCTTTCTTTTGGTATTAGTTTTAGCATGGGGGACGGGAGTTTTAGCTTATATCATTCTTTGGATTGTAATGCCTGAAGCGATAACAACTTCAGAAAAACTTGAAATGACCGGAGAACCTGTTACCATTTCAAACATCGAAAAAAAAGTTCGTGAGGAATTTGAAAATGTTTCTGGTAAATTCAAAAATGGTGATTACGACAAATATGGCAACCAGATAAAAACAGGAGCTGAGAAATTGGGAAACTCTTTCAGCGATTTCATAATGACAGTTTTCAAAATTTTTGCTAAATTTTTAGGAGTCATTTTAATCATGGCAGGCTTAACAATGTTAGTGCTTCTTTTAATTGGAGTATTTACTTTGGGAACCAGCGTTTCAATGGATTTCCCTTGGCAGAGTTTTGTGGAAGCTGGTAACTTTACCGATTATCCTGTATGGTCTTTTGGATTACTGATGTTCTTTGCAGTAGGAATTCCGTTCTTTTTCATGACATTATTAGGTTTTAAATTATTAGCACCTAATATGAAATCAGTTGGGAATATTGTAAAATATACTTTACTGGCACTTTGGTTAATTGCTGTTTCAATTGCTATCTCAATTGGTATTAAACAAGCTACTGCATTTGCTGTAAACGGCAGAACGGTTCTTAAAGAAAAAATCAGTTTTAAACCAACTGATACAATATCTGTTAAATTCAAGCATAATGATTATTTTGCTAAAGATGTAAACGACCGCCACGAATTCATGATTACCAAAGATTCATTAAACAACGACATTATTTACTCTAATGAAGTTCGGATCCGAATAGAAAAATCAGATGAAAAATATGGTTATATCCAGATTGAAAAAGAAGCTAAAGGAACATCATTATCTGAAGCTAAAAAAAGAGCAGATGCCATAAGATACAGTTATAAAATTGTAGGCAGCCAATTGATTTTTGATAATTATCTGATCACTGATGCTAAAAATAAATTCCGTGACCAAGAAATCGAAATAACTTTGTTCCTGCCTGTGGGCACGCTAATAAAACCAGACGATTCTATGGCTCATTATGACAAAACTGATGATGATTTCTTTTACTGGTATCCAGAAGACAATGGAATATACAGAGTTGGGGAAAACAAAATAAAATGCCTTACTTGTCCTAACCGTGATAATGAAGACGATGACTCAGATAATGAAAACAGCCACGAAAGCAACATAACCATTAATGAAAATGGAGTTACAGTTGAAAGTGACACTGTTGTTAAAACCAAAAAGAATTTCAAGGAATTGAAAATTAATAAAGATGGCATTATCATCAAAACTGAATAAGATTACTAAAAGCATTCTAATTTAATTTAAAACCGAATAGTCATGCTAAAAATCATCACATTAATTACCAAATTTATTGTTATTACATTAATAGCATTATTTTTTGGATCTTGCAATCAGATAAGCGAACTGCGGTCTATAAAAGGAAGCGGTCATGTTACCACCGAAAAAAGACCTGTGACAGGAGATTTCAAAAATGTAGAAGTAAGCAATGCTTTGGATCTAGTTATTGAACAATCGGACAAAACAGAAATAACTGTCGAAGCCGATGATAATCTACAAAAAGAAATTACGACAAAAATAGAAAATGGAGTATTAATCATTTCCTGTAAAATTGGCAGCTTTGTAAATGTCTCTTCCAAAAGAATAACTGTAAAAATGCCAGTTATAGAAGGACTTGAAGCTTCATCAGCTTCAACAATAAATGCCAACAGCACATTAAAAGGAAACAGTTTAAGTCTGACCTCATCGAGTGCAGGATCCATTAGTGCAACTGTAGAATATGAAACTGTTCAATTAACAAGCAGCAGTGCCAGCAATCAAAACATTAATGGAAAAGCAATCCATCTGGAAACATCTTCTTCCAGCGGTTCAGTTCTAAATGCTGGTGAGTTACTGGCAAATGAAGTGAGTGCCAGTGCTTCGAGCGGTTCATCAATAACAGTTTCGCCAATTGTAAATTTAAAAGCAGAAGCATCAAGCGGCGGAAGCATCGCTTACAAGAGAACTCCAAAATCGATTCAAAAAGAAGAAAACTCAGGAGGAAGCGTACATGAGGAATAATATTCCAGCATTAAAATTAAAAAATCATCCATCAAAAATGGGTGATTTTTTTATATTTGCATCTAACCCAAAACGTATAAAATGAAATATTCACATCTTGTTGTTTTTTTTCTATTGACAACAACTCTGGCTATTGGTCAAAATAAAGAAAAAATAAAAGGTTCTAAAACAGTCATTGAAAAACCAAAAGAAATTAGCGAATTTACCGCTTTGGAAATTGAAGACAACCTTACTGTTTTCTTGGAAAAGGGAGCCAAAAACGAAATAAAGATTGAAGCAGATGACAATCTTCAAGATGTCATTTCATTTGACATCAAGGAAAAAACACTTCGCATTTATACAACCAAAGAAATCAGCACTTTTAAAAAACTTTCATTAAGAATTAAATACACCAATGATTTAAAATCGGTGACCGCTAAAAATGTTTCTATTATAAATGCGCTTGAAGCAGTTCAGCTTGATGATATTACTTTTAAATCATTAGATTTTGCCAAATTATATTTAAATGTAAATTCTAAAATCTTCGGTTTGATTTCTGACGATAAATCAAAAGTCGAACTGAATTTAAAGGCGGAAAAATCCAAGATTCAATTGAGCAAAACGGCTCAGCTTAAAGCATTAATTAACTCGACTGATCTTGCATTAGATATGTATCAAAAAACGACAGCCATAATTGAGGGAGAAAGTACCAATGCAATTTTGCGTCAAGACAATAACAGCGTATTTACTGGAGTTAATTTTACAGTTCACAACGCTGATATTACTACGGAAGCTTCGGCAGTGAGTAATTTAAGAGCAGATACAAGTCTTATAGTTGATGCAAATGGTTCATCCAGAATATATTTATTGGGTACACCAAGAATTGAAGTGCGCAAGTTTTTAGGCGAAGCCCAATTAATTAAAAAAGCGAAATAAACTCAACCTATCCGCATAAAAAAAGTCCCAGTTTAAAAAATTGGGACTTTTATATTTTCAAACATTTTCTTAATGTTTTGCAGCTAAATATCTTTCAGCATCCAAAGCTGCCATACAGCCTGTTCCTGCAGCAGTAATCGCCTGACGGTATACATGGTCTGCAGCATCTCCAGCCACAAAAACTCCTTCAACATTCGTTTTTGAAGTTCCTGGAGTATTAATAATATATCCTGTTTCATCAAGGGTAAGATACTCTTTAAAAATATCCGTATTGGGTTTATGACCAATAGCTGCAAAGAAACCTGTCGCAGGAATATCAAAAATATCTCCCGTTGTTTTGTTTTTTGCTTTCACGCCAGTTACCACATTTCCATCACCTAAAATTTCAACTGTATCGTGGTTCATCAAAATAGAAATGTTTTCAGTTTTGCGGACACGCTCTTCCATAATTTTTGATGCTCTAAATTTATCGCTGCGAACAAGCATTGTCACTTTCGAACATAATTTAGATAAATAATGTGCTTCTTCACAAGCTGAATCTCCTGCTCCAACAATAACTACTTCTTGGTTTCTGTAAAAGAATCCGTCGCAGACAGCGCAAGCAGAAACACCGCCGCCCATTTTCAAATAATGCTGTTCCGAATCTAATCCTAAATATTTAGCTGATGCTCCTGTAGAAATAATTACTGTTTCACAATGCAATTCTATTTTATCATTGATCCAAACTTTGTGAACTCCACCAGCGTTAAATTCAACTTTAGTAGCCCATCCATCACGGATATCTGCACCAAAACGCTGTGCCTGCTGCTGTAGCTGCACCATCATTTCCGGACCGGTGACACCATCTACATAACCTGGAAAATTTTCTACTTCGTTAGTTGTAGTCAATTGACCACCTGGCTGCATTCCTTGGTATAATACTGGATTCATATTGGCTCTGGCGGCATAAATTGCTGCAGTATAACCTGCAGGTCCAGAACCTATAATAAGACATTTTATTTTTTCGATTGTATCTGACATAGTATATTTCTTTTTTTAAAACAGCACAAAAATAAGTTTTTATTATTGGAAAACTAGATAAGAATTATCACTATTTATTATCTTAAAATAGATAAATAAAACATAATATATCATTTCCCGAGTTTATATAACTTTAAATCCAAATCATAAAATGTGTCTTTTGAAGTTTGAATATAAATATTCGTAATTTCTCTGTTTTTGTTTATCATATCAACTGGAACTTCAATAGCTGGGTTATATGAATTTTCACCTTTATTATAATTGTACAAAAGTGGCTCTAAAGATGAATAATTCAAATACAGAAAATCATTTTTAACAGCTGGTTTTATTTTCCACTTCATTGTAACCAAATCAAAAACTCCAGATTTTTTTCCTTCACAATCCATTATAGCATATCCAATTGACTGTGCGTCATTTTCCCAGTTTGAAGAACTAACAAAAGTTTCTTCTATGTATTCACCTTTCAATAATGATTTAAAAACATATTGGTCTTTACCAGTCTCCATAAGAAACCACACATCTTCGTCGCTAGAATATATTTGTTTTCTATGTGGGTACTTTGGAAGGTTTTCAAAGTTGGAAAAAGGTTTTCCATTTTGATCAATAACACTATATGTAGAGGATGAGTTATCTGCTGATCGGTTCGCAACAATAGCATAATATTTATTTTTTAAAGTAATAACATCAAGAATATTGGGTTCCTCTTTACTATTATTGTAGTATTTGGAATTAAAATAAGTTAAATTTCCTCCAGCATCAACCTCAAAACCAGGTAAATCATCTTTAATCATACTTTTATATGATTTTTTAGTTTCTTTATCCCAAGAACCTGAACTCTCAAATATCTGATAACCGCTAGATTCTAAATTCTCAACACGATAGTTCTCTTTACTACCCAAAATTTTACCGTTACAACCATTTTCTTTCCCATCAGTTTCTAAACTATAATATAGATTTATATAAGGATGAAAAAAGAAAGCATCCTTCATTACAGGTTCGGTGATTTTCCTTTTAGTCACTCGATGAAAATAGCCCCATTTACCTTCTTTTTTAGAATAATAAGGAATTAAATCATTCGACTGAAATCCTTTAATCTTTTCAATTAAAAATTTATTTGCTTTTTCTTCACAAGTCATCTCTTGTGCGGAAACATTTATACTCCAAACTATTAAGTAAACAAACAAGGTTTTTTTCATTAGATTTTTTTTAGTTTTTATATTTTTCAATCAATACCAATTTATATAAAAACTTACTTAGCTTTTAAAAGCATTAATTTGATGCTAAATTATAGTTTATTTATCTCACTAAAATAATTCTACTAAAGAATTTACAACCCGTTTTAAACAAAATAATCCGAAAATAATTATTTAAAGAAATAAACAATCCATAAAAACTGACTATAGCCATAAACCGCATCTTCAATGGGAATAGTGAGCATTCGAATACCTAAGAATTCATTAGGATTATAATTCACAATTGGAGATTCCAATCCTGTACCTGTCAATATTCCGTTTACAGGAAAAAAACCGAGCATTAGAATCAAATACACCATAGAAGCTTGAGAAATCCAAGGAGCACGAACAAAAAAATGGAGATAAACTAATGTAAAAACAGTAACAATAGCTGTTACAAAAGTATAAGCTTTGTCTGAATGCAACAAAGCAATAAGACTGCAAACAATGATGCTTACAAAGACAATCATATTATTAAAACCTACCAACCAATCCAATTTAAAAAACTTGTTTATGCAGAAATAAGTAAATAGACACGAAAACGGAATACAGATAAAAAACAACCATTCTTCAAGAGGTAAACCTGTAATGACAATCCCGCAAGTGTAATCAAAATTGAACCACCAAACACCATGAGCCGTAAACCAAACATCCCATAAAATAAAAGGGATCCCAACTATAACCGCTGATTTTAGAAATGCTCCAAAATGTTTATTGAATCCTAATCTTTTATCAAAAGAAGCAATAAAACATACAAAAACTGTAAAAAAAAGAATTAGTAAATAAGTATACGGCTTCATTGCTATTTTGTTTTGAAATATTTTTTAGGAACATATAAAAATCCAAAACACTCACCATCCATTTTGCCTAAATGTTTATGATGCTGTTTGTGTGCCCTGCGAAGTGCCAAAAAATACATGTTTTTAGTATTTCGCAATACTTTTATCCTTTGATGAATAAAAATATCATGCACAAAAAAATAGGCCATCCCGTAAAAAGTTATTGAGAAACCAATATAAAACAAATAATTAAAATCTGCGAGTGAACCAAAATACATTAATGCAATCGCCGGCAATGCAAAAATGACAAAGAAATAATCGTTTTTCTCGAATGCGCTTTCGCTGCTGTGATCATGATGATCCTTGTGCAAAATCCATAAAAAACCATGCATAACGTACTTATGGATAAGCCAAGTTGCGCCTTCCATGCTAATAAATACTGCTAGTACGATTAGAAAATTTATCATTTCACCTGATTTTGATTAAATTTTTTATTTAAATATTGAAACCGATAATCAAAGATTTCGTTAAGCTTTTTTTTGACAAATAAATAATGAGCAATCTGGCCCAAAATACCAAAAGGCAATTCATAGTCGACAGTATCTTTCATCAAGACCCCATCAGCATTAAGAATAAATTCATGGTGATGATTCCAAAGCTTGTAAGGTCCTTTTGCCTGAAAATCGGTAAAGCTTTTTTGAAAATCTACCTGCAGAATATGAGTTTTCCATTTCATCGGAATTCCTAATAATGGCGAAACCGTATAATCAATTTCCATTCCTTCGTAAATAATATCACCAGCATTTTTGGTAAGCACAACAAATCCCATATTCTTTGGTGTAATCTCCGAAAGATTGTCCGGATTGGAAAAAAAAGTCCAAGCTTCAGACAAATCGCAGCAAAGCTGTTGTTCTCTATATAATTGATATATCATTTGTATTTATTTTAAAACAGAATCTAACAGATTTAAAACAGCTGTTGAATTAATCTGCTCTTTATTTTTCTTCAAAAATTCTTCATCCTCCTGAATGTTTTTATTGTATCCTAAAAAAGCAGGACAATTTTTTTGTACCGATAATCGGACCAATCGGATTTCAAAATTATTGCTGTCTTTTTTAACTGCATCTACAATTGCTGCTTTTCCTTTACTGAAAGTACTCAATTTGGAAAACGGATTGACAACATGATTTGCCCAAATTGTCTGTAATGCCCCCAAATAAGCTAAATGTACACTAGTAAGGGGTGTTTTCTCTAACTCCGTTATCATCTCTCTGCATATTTTTTTATCAGATGCCGCCTGCCCATAATGATTTCTAATGTAATCCAAATCCATAGAAAAGGCAAAACTATTGATGGCAAAAATTAAAAAAACACTATACAGCATTATCGTTTTCATCCTAAAAACTCAATTTTATAACGAACATAACTGCGCATCATTACGTTCATTTTTTGAAAATTTGGAATACGGATGCGCTCCTGCAGAATATTCTCGGCAGCGGTTCTTTTTATTTTTTTAAACAAAGACAAATAATAACGATAGGCTAAATAAACGCCAAATTTTGAAGTAGCAGGCAGCATTTTAATACCTGTCAGAGCTTCTTTGAACTCGATTTCAATTTCACTTTCGATTGCTTTTTTTACTTTATTATCAAAAACATTCATGTCAATATTAGGAAAATAGGTTCGCCCCAAAGTCCTATAATCTTCGTTCAGATCACGTAAAAAATTCACCTTTTGAAAAGCAGAACCCAGTTTCATTGCAGATGGCTTCAGTTCTTCATATTTCTCTTTATTTCCATTGGTAAAAACCTGAAGACACATCAAACCTACTACTTCTGCAGAACCATAAATATATTCTTTATACAAATCGGAATTGTAATCCATCTTTTCCAAATCCATTTCCATACTATGCAAAAATTGATTGATCAGGCTGTAATCTATCTGATATTTATGCACAGTGTCCTGGAATGACTGCAGAATTGGGTTGAGCGATATTTTTTCATATAAAGCAACCTGAGTTTCTTTCTTGAACCTCATCAAAAGTGTTTTCTTATCAAAATCATGAAAACTATCCACTATCTCATCTGCCAATCTGACAAAACCATAAATGGCATAAATCGCAGGCCTGATTGACGGTTTCAGTGCCAAAATCCCGAGAGAAAAACTGGTGCTGTACTTTTTAGTTGTCTTTTTGCTTACCTCATAGGACAATTCATCAAATAACTTTTTCATCTTTATGCCTTTTTAATTGATTTACTTCTGTTGCTACGATTTTTCCAGATATAATAGAAGGTGGAACACCAGGTCCTGGCACCGTTAATTGTCCCGTATAAAATAAATTCTGTATTTTTTTGTTCTTAATTTTTGGCTTCAAAACTGCGGTTTGTGAAAGCGTATTGGCTAATCCATACGCATTGCCTCCATATGCATTATAATCACTGGCAAAATCAGACACGCAATAGCTTTTTTTGTACACTATTTTAGACTGCAGATTTTGAGTTCCTGTAAGGCTTTCGACACGCTGAATCATTGCTGCCAAATATTCTTCTCTCTTGGATTCGGCGTCATCTATTCCGATAGCCAAAGGCATCAGTAAAAAAAGGTTTTCTCCTTCCGCCGGTGCCACATCTGGATCAGTTTTTGATGGACAGCAGGCATAAAACAATGGTTTTTCAGGCCATCTTTTATCTCCATAAATAGCATCAATATGGATATCCAGATCATTTTCAAAAAACAATGTATGATGTCTTAGATTCGGTATTTTATCTTTGAACCCTAAATAATAAATCAAGCATGAAGGAGCAAAAGTTCTTTTCTTCCAATACGATTCAGAATAATTTCGTTCGTCTTCCTCAAGTAATGTTTCGGTGTGATGGTAATCTGATGAAGCCACTACCGCATCAAATTCATAATTTTTGCCATTGATAAGCAGCGAGCTGACTTTACCTTTCTCGGTAATAATCTTATCTACCGTCCGATTAAAATGAATAAAAGCACCTTGTGACTCAGCAACTTTCTGCATTGCCAAAACCAATTGGTAAAAACCTCCCATCGGATACCATGTCCCTAGTTTATAGCCTCCATAATTCATCAAACTGTACAAAGCTGGAATATCCTTTGGCGAAGCCCCAAGAAATATTACGGGAAATTCCATTAATGTTCTCAGCTTTTGATTTTTAAAATTCTTAGCTACATACGACCTAAAATTAGTGAGCAAATCCAATTTTAATGCACTCGAAGCAATTTTAGGAGATATAAATTCCATCCAGTTGTGACAGGGCTTTTGAACAAAATCCTTCATGCCAACCTCGTATTTATACTGTGCGGCATTCATAAAACGTTCCAATTTTCCGCCAGCCCCTTTTTCTAAACTTTCAAACAAAGCTTTCATCTCCTGAAAAGATTCGGGAACAGCCATTTTCATATCTGAAAAAATCATTTCGAATTGAGGATTCAGGGCTACCAATTCAAAAAAATCAGAAGCCTTGCAATCAAAATCGTTAAAAAAACTTTCTATAATATCCGGCATCCAATACCAGCTCGGTCCCATATCAAAAGTAAAACCATTATCGGTAGTAAATTGTCTGGCTCTGCCTCCAGGTTGGTCATGTTTTTCGAAAATATGAACATTATGACCAGCTTTGGCAAGATATGCCGCTGCCGAAAGACCCGAAAAACCAGCACCAATTACTGCAATAGTTTTTTTTGCATTTGATTTATCCATAGTTTCTTTTCTAATTCTTAATAACCTGTTTTTTATCGCTAAATTGCTTTTAAATAGGCATCGTATGCGATATTCAATAGCTGGGAGGAATCCGAATTATTATGATACAAAGGCTTATGAAAATGATCCAATTTTTGGAGCAGACTAATTAACTGCAGCTTTTCAATACTGCTCAGATCTCCAGTTACAACATTAGTAGCCTGCCTGATTTTATCCATTTGCTTTTCCAAAGCCATCCTGCCATTATCTGTAATGGTTATCACTTTACTTCTTTTATCAAATTCAGAATCAACCTGATCAACCCAGTCTTTCTGAATCAATCGGTCTATCACTTTCATGCCTGTGGGTTTGTCTTGAATATTCTTTTTAATCAATTCCATTTTCGACATCGAACCAAAAGCTTTTAGATTAATTAGATAAATGAAATCTTCTTGAGTCGAAAATTCAGAACCATAAATCGCTGACTTGGAATATGATTTTGCATACCTGTTCATATGCACAATCAAGGTATTGATGACACTTTCCGGACTTCTTCCGTTTTCTTTTCCTTCCCAGTATGGTTCCTGGTTCTTTATATCATTTTCGCATCTTCGACAAATCCAATCCTTAAACCCTTTTAGGTCATCAGTATATAGATTACTGGAAATACTTGCCTCTTCAAACTCCTGTACCAGCCCTACAACATCCTTGAGTAAATTATAATTCATAAAAAATAATGTAATTAAATTGCAAAATAACTCCTATTTGGCATTAGCTGTAATTAAAACACAGGAGTAAATTGTTTTAATAACAAAAGTCAAAAATCATACTTCCATTTTAAATATAGAATACAAATATACTATTTTTTGAATTAAAATTATTATTTCAATTCAAAATAGTATATACATACACTATTTAATTACAAATAAATAATTAAATCATTGAAATATCACTCCTTAAAAGCTACATTGAAGATTTTTATATACGCAGCTTTTTTATTAAAAATAAATTTTAAATTTATTTTACTATTTTGCTTTGAAAAGCAGAAATAAACACTATATTTGCACTCGCAATACGGGGTGTAGCGTAGCCCGGTTATCGCGCCTGCTTTGGGAGCAGGAGGCCGCAGGTTCGAATCCTGCCACCCCGACAAAAAGCCGAACAGCAATGTTCGGCTTTTTTTGTGGAAAAATTTAAAACCTGATAGTTACCAAAAAAACAAGACAAATAATAATAAAAAATCCCAGCTGTTCAACCGGGATTGTTATAAAATAAAAGCTTTTAACTCCTCTATTTTTGCTGTGGCTTATTTCCTGAAGGCAGATAATACAGCCAGCTGAAGCCTATTAAAAACAGCACCAAAGAAGCAACAAATGCCGGAATTAAAATTTCTTTATTATTTTCCAAAGCATTGTTCAGCGAGGCATACAACAGCCAAATCTGGATTGTGACATTCAAAATTAATATGAATATCAAAGTTGAAAGTATGTTGTTCAGTTTATTTGGGTTCGCTTGATTCTGACTTGTTCTAAAAGTACTCATGGCTATTGGGTTTTGGCAAAACATTTTATTTTTTTACCATTAAAGAATTAAGCAAAGTTAAGTTTTAGCTTAATGATTCTTAATTTCTTAATGGTTCATAATTTTTAAACTTCGTGTTCTTCCTGATGGGAAGCTTTTACATAAATATCATTTTCTTTAAAAAAAACTTCCAGGCTTGGCAATGCTCTTGGTGGCGGCCCGCCCAAAACATCTCCTGTTTTAGCATCAAATGAGCCTTCATGACAAGGACAATGAATAATTCCAGTGCCTGGTTTGTAAAATACGGAACATGATAAGTGTGTACATTTTTGCTCATAGGCCTTGAAGTCGCCATTTTCCAGATGAATCAGAATATAAGGAATAGTGCTTCCCTCGATCACAAAACCGCGGGTTCCGCCTACTGGAACTTCATCTTTCCTGCATACAAAATGCTCGCCCTCGACTTCTTCTTTCGGAAGCAGATAGGCTTTGGCGGCAACGAGTCCGCTGCCTACCATCAGTCCGCCCGAAACCAGAGTCAGGAACTTGGCAAAATCACGACGGCTTACATTAGTCGCCTGTTGTTTGAGTACTGGAAAATCTTTCTTCCAGTTTTTATTTAAATTATCTTCTTTTGACATTTTTATATGGTGTGAAAAGTTTAAAGGTTTAAGAGTTTAATGTTTGACATTCTTAATTCCTAGTATATAATTAACTCATTGCTTCCTTTCGGCATCATGATGTTGACTTTGGTATTGACAATTTCTTTTCCAAAAATAAAAGTATTAACCGGTGTACTGTTAGGACGCATTTCCTCGATTTCGGTTCTTGTACCAAAAAACAAGGCACCACTTGGACAAACCGTTGCACACATTGGTTTTTTGCCAATGCTGGTTCTGTCGTAACACATTGTACACTTCATCATCAAATCATAGGACTCTTCTTTTTTTGGCACACCAAAAGGACAGGCCAAGACACAATTCGAACAACCAATACATCTTTCAGTATTTGCGGTATGCACGATTCCGTGCTCGTCTTTGGAAATCGCATCGGCGGGACATACATTCGCACATACGGGATCGTCGCAGTGCATACACACCTGAACGGTCGTCTGCACCGTTGAAGCCCTATCTACATAATTGACGCTGATTAAAGATTCCTGACCGTTAGTCTCACATTCGGCGCAAGCCATTTCACAGGCTTTACAGCCAATGCAGCGCTGCATATCTACAAAAAATTCCTCGTTTTTATTGAAACTCGTATAATTCATTTTTCCTTTTTATAGATTAAATACTTGCATACGCCGTTGATTCTTTAGACGGAGGCGCAATTTCCTTAAGCGGTTCCAAGTGACAGGCACATACTTTAAACTCCGGTATTTTGGAAATAGGATCCAATGTTCCCGGCGTTAACTGATTGGCCGATTTTTTACCCGACCAGTGGTACGGTATAAAAACGGTATCCTCCCGAATGGTTTCCACAATATTCGCGGGAAAAATCCCTTCTCCTCTTCGGGTGGAAACCTTTATTAATTCTCTTTGTTTGATTCCGTATTGCTGTGCCAGTTTAGGGTGAATTTCCAATAACGGTTCAGGATATTGGTCAACCAGCTTGCCTATTCTTCGTGTTTGTGTACCGCTCAAATATTGTGATACGACACGGCCCGTTGTCAAAATCACGGGATAATCCGCATCGGTCACTTCGCCCGGAAGCTTGTAAGGCGCAGGATTAAAATGTGCTTTCCCGTCAGGAGTCTTAAACTTTCTGTCTTCCCATAACCTTGGCGTTCCCGGATGGTCTTCACTTGGACATGGCCAAAACATTCCCATATTATCCTCAATTCGCTTATAGGTGATTCCGTAGTAATCTGCCGTTCCGCCTTTAGAAGCCACGCGCAATTCGTTGAAAATAGCTTCACTATTTTCATATGTAAATTTATCCTTCACACCCAAACGCTTGGCCAATTCCAAAATAATCGAAGTATCGGTTCTTGCCATTCCCGGAGGCGTTACCGCCTGACGAATTCGAATCACTCGACCCTCTGCCGATGTGGTGGTACCTTCCTCTTCTTCCTGCAAAGAACCAGCCAATACAATATCGGCATGGCGTGCGGTTTCATTCAGGAAAAAGTCTATACATACATAATATTCCAGTTTTTCCAAAGCCTCACGAACATAATTACTGTTCGGTAAAGACACTAACGGATTGAAACAAATAGAAATCAATCCCTTAATTTCCCCACGGTGAATAGCTTCGATTATTTCGTAGGCCGAAAGCCCTTTCCCCGGCAAATCTTTCTCGTTGATTCCCCAAACTTCCGAAATATACTTACGGTGTTCAGGATTTTCAATATCCCTGTTTCCGGGTAACTGATCACATTTATGACCGTGTTCCCTACCGCCCTGACCATTTCCCTGGCCGGTAATCGTTGCGTAACCGCAATACGGCTTTCCTATTCTTCCGGTTGCCAATACCAAATTGATACAACCCAAAACATTGTCCACTCCTTTTGAGTGGTGCTCAATTCCGCGGGCGTGAAGCAAGAAACTCGTTTTGGCTCTGCCCCATAATTCGGCTGTTTCGCGTATTTTATTTTTGTCAATTCCGGTCACTTCCTCTGCCCATTCCAAGGTGTAATCCTTAACGGCATCAATCGTTTCCTGAAATCCTGAAGTATAATTATCTATAAAATCATGATCCAGCATATCGTGATCCACTAGGTATTTCAAAATCGCGCCATACAAAGCTGAATCAGTCCCAGGACGTACGTCCAAATGAATATCGGCAGTTCGCGCCAGCGGAATCATCCTTGGATCCACCACAATAATTTTGGCACCGCGGTCACGGGCTTTCCAAATCCAGTGCGTCAACGTTGGAAAAGTCTCGCTGATATTCGCTCCAGCCACAATAATCACTTCGGCATATTCCAAGTCCGAATAATTATTTGAGCCCCTGTCCAGTCCAAACGCTTTTTTGTTTCCCGCACCTGCACTCACCATGCACAAACGTCCGTTATAATCAAGGTTTTTAGTTTTCAAGGCCACACGTGCAAACTTCCCAACCAAATAACTTTTCTCATTCGTCAATGAAACCCCAGACAACATCGAGAACGCATCATTCCCGTATTTCTCCTGAATCCTTTTAATTTCCGAAACCGTTTTATCCATCGCATCATCCCAGGAAATAGGCGCAAATCCCTGTCCCGGAACGTTTTTCAAAGGAGACATCAATCGGTCAGGGTGGTTATTCTGCAGATAACGCTGAACCCCTTTTGGACAAAGCCTTCCCTCATTAAAAGGAAATTCCATCCAAGGCTCAAACCCCACCACCGTATTATCTTTCACCAACAATTGAATCCCGCACTGCATCCCGCAAAAACAACAATGCGTTTTCACGGCCTCATCCGGCTCGTCCCTTCCCACATATCCGTCCTTTGGCGCATAATTCAGGGTCGGCCCAAAATGCTTTACTATATTCTCCTCTGCTACAGGTAATTTTGCCATTTTATATTTTTATAAATGTATGTTCTCTTTTTCTAAAATCTTAAATCAAAAATAGTTACCCGAGCCTGAAAGGCGAACAGGCGAAGCAATCTGCAATCTAAAATCATCATCCTTTGGGCGTGACCACAATAGAAAAAGGGGCTGATTTAACAGGGTCTTTATTCGCCCCTTTTTCTATTGCGGTCGGGCTATCCGCGCTACTTCGGTAGCCAGCTTCTATCCCTCACGCGGTCGCAAATCAACATCAGGTTTTCAATCAAAAACATTTCGTTCTTTTAACACATTCTCCCTCTCACAACCTGCCTACTTAAATCTATTCTATTTTTTCTAACTTCTATCCTCTAACCTCTTTTTTCTAACCTCAAACATTATCCAAACAAATTCCCCCCCTGCTGTCTTGCTTTCAAATGCGCCATTGCCAGTCGGGATCTTTTCCCTTCAGGGCTCAAATCCAAATGCGATGTTCCGTCTTCGTGGGTAAAATCAAAACCCAATTCTTCCGTAACCGTTTTCAAATCCTGAATGTGCAGTTTAGTGGCAAACTCCTCGCCCGTATGCGGACAAACCGCCATACCCATTTTCATTCCCTGTTTCTTGTAAATATGAGCCCCGATTTGAGCCGGACGCTGAATGATATGGAAAAACTTCCCGAACGGAATCCAAATCAAGAACATTATCACCGTAACCGCATGCAAAACCGCCAGGAAATCAAAAGCAAAACCTTTCATGAACTGATACGAATACGTCAATCCCAATCCCGTAACCGAAATGGCTATCAATAAAATAAGCGGTAACAAATCTCCTTCAAAAGACTGAGTGGCAATCAATCCAGGGTTTGTCAAACGTCTTCTTAAATAATATAATGATCCAAAAATAACCAAATACGAAGACCAGTTCAACGCATGAAAGGTCAAAAAAGCGGTAATCGAATCCAAATTGAAATCCATCACCTTAAACCCGAAAAAATACGCTTCATACACCGAAATGGAATTCGGGGCCATCGCAAAATTAATCCACCCAAAAGTAAGCGGTATCGTAATCAAAAATGCCGAAGTACAGCCCACAGCAATCATAAAATGCGCCACCCAGCGGTATTTTCCCCTTGGATAAATAAACTTCTGAAACGCAATATTCTCCACCGATTCTTTGGTGGCAAACCAAAAATGCGAAAACACTTTTCCGGTCACCAAATATGTAATTCCTCTTTTAAAGTAAATCCAAGTCGGTGGCCGTTGTAGCCAAACAGTATAGCGATATACAATCCCAAAGAAAGCAAACACCGTCCCAAATAAATAAGTTACCAATGCTGCGTCAAAATTCTGCAGTTTTCTTGACCCATAAAACACTAGGGCAATCATAAAGATCGAGAGCCCGGTTGCAATCAGTAAAGCTTTGGTGTTATAGGTTTTGTTTTTCATAAATCTAAAATTTAATACGGTTTTAAACTTCGTAAAATCAGTTAAAAAAGACCGTTTTATTTTTGTTGTAAAATTAGCAAAAGAATTACTAAGTAAAAATACTTAAGTAGTTTTGAAAACACAAATCAATTAAAATATGTTACAATATCTAAAGTCAACGCAGTATTCTTTAATTAATATTACGCTGACTTTTATTTATACCATTAAAAATAAATTCCTAAAAGCTTAGCTTGGTTTCTCACATCCTTTGCGGTTATAAAACCACCAATTTACAGAAGTAGCTAAGATAGTGAAAAGAATCAGACCAATAAAGAACTGATTTACAGTTCCGTTTGCTGTAATGTTGTTTCCAATTAGTTTTGAAAAAATAAAAGGTCCAAAAGCGGCAATTGCAGCAGTCCATCCAATCACTCCAGCAGCTTGACGCTGATTCTCTGAAAATATGATAGGAAACTGTCTAAAAGTACCTGCATTTCCAACTCCTGTAAAGAAAAACATAGCTAGTATCACTGCGACAAACATTGGAAACTGATCCATACTCGTTGGAGAAACCAATCCTTGTGTGACCAAAATAACTGCACCAGTCAAAATTCCGATTCCGGTTATAGTTGTCAATATAGCCCCTCCTACTTTATCGGCCACAAAACCAAAACAAACCCTGCTCGCAGAACCAATCAGCGGACCATAAAAAGCATATACCAAAGGATCTGGTGCATTTGGAAAATCACCATACAAGAATTTAATCATCAATGGAAAAGCTGCAGACAGACCAGCGAATGTTCCAAAAGTCATCACATAAGTTATGGTGCAGAACCAAGTGTGTTTGTTTTTGAAAATATCCATCTGTTCTTTTATGGAAGCCTGCATTGGAATGCTTTTCAAAAAGAACCAGCTGATTACGCCCAAAACCAAAAGAAAACCAATGTACCAGAATGCAGCCGATTGAATGTAGATTTCCTTATGCGTAACCGCCTCATTTTCGGGACTAATTTTGTTTAATATTTTTTCGGCCAATTTAGGGTTTGCATTGGCAATCGCTTTAGATTTCTCATTGAGTGGCAATGCAGAAAAAATCTTGAAATTTTCATTTGATTTCGTTACCGCAGTAACCGAATCTAATACTGGTTTCTTTACAGCAGCCAGAATTTTATTTTGTGATTTGTCATCCAAGGCTGCAAAAACTTCATTTTGTTTTTCAACTGTTGAATCTTTTAAAACATTCTTTGTTTCCTTAACATCGATGCTTGTAAATACCGAAGTAGTTCCGTAAATACTAACACTCAAAATAATCGGTGTAATAAACTGTGCTAAACTAACTCCAAAATTCCCAATTCCCGCTTGGATTCCCAAAGCCGTCCCTTTTAATCTTTTTGGAAAAAACAAACTGGTACTAGGCATAAAGGATGAAAAATCACCGCCGCCAAAACCACTGGTAATAGCCAAAAGAACAAATACCCAAAACGGAGTATTGGTATCCATCACCGCAAATCCGATACCGACTACCGGGATGAGTTTCAATAAAGTAGCTACGGTCACAACGTGTCTTGTTCCATAAATTGGCAAGATAAATGTGTGGATAATCCTTAGGAAACCTGCAGCCAAACCTGGTATAGCCACCAGCCAAAAAAGCTGATCTTTAGAAAAAGGAAAACCCAGCCCTGGTAATTTCACCGCTATTACGCTCATCATAAACCATGAGGCGAAAGAAAATATCAATGACAAAGTTGTAATTGTCAATGTTTTCCATGCAATTTTGCTTCCTGTATTTTTCCAGAATTCATCGTTTTCTGGTTCCCATTTGTCTAACCACGTTTTCATAACTATATTTTTTATTTCAGAATTTAACTTTAGCAGTAATTACTAATCTATCGAAAAATAAGACAAATAAGTCCTTTATTTGCTGATGTAAAATTAAAAGACAATAAAACATTAAAATATGATATTTATCAGTTGAATTAAATAAATTACAACATCAAAAATCCTTTAATTTATAAGCCTCTGAATCCAACAAAAAGCTGTTTAATAATGACGACAGGACACAACTTATTAACTACTGATAAAACCAAAATCCAGCTTCATCACGGCATTCGCATTTAAAAAAAAATAAACACGAATTTCACCAATTAACACTAATTCTTATCAAAATTGAAATCAAATTTTATAACTTTTTACAGTTTCGAATATTTTGTGTAATTAAACAGCAATCTTAATTCATGCAAATTAGTGTAATTCGTGTCAGAAACTTTTAAAAGCGAATGCCGTGCAGCTTCATTAAAATTATATTTTATCAACAGAATTATTTCTATTTTTGCATTCTAAACAAACAAAAATTAATATGCTCATTATAGGAATCGCAGGAGGAACGGGGTCAGGAAAAACAACAGTAGTACATCAAATCATGAATGAACTGCCAGAAGCTGAAGTGGGGATTATATCTCAGGACTCCTACTATAAAGAGACACATGATTTAAGTTATGAGGATCGTTCTAACATCAATTTTGATCACCCAAGAGCTATTGATTTTGAATTATTAGTAGCCCATCTCAAAGAATTAAAAGCAGGAAACATCATAAACCAGCCGGTCTATTCTTTTGTACAGCACAACAGAACTGATGATGTTGTAATTACTCACCCACGAAAAGTAATGATTGTAGAAGGAATTCTAATTCTGACAAACCCTGAATTGAGAAAGCTTTTTGACATTAAGATATATGTACATGCCGATTCGGATGAACGCTTAATCCGACGTTTAAAAAGAGATATTGCCGAGCGCGGAAGAGACATGAATGAAGTTCTAAACCGCTACCAGCATACCTTAAAACCAATGCATGAGCAATTCATAGAACCGACAAAAGCTTTTGCTGACATAATTATTCCAAATGACAGATTTAATACTGTAGCAATCGACGTAGTCCGCGCAGTAATTAATCAGCGTATTTTATAATTTTATTGTAATTTTATAGGCATATAAAACGCAACAGATCTTTGCTTTCCTGTAAAACAAAGCGATGCAAAACAAAATCTCAATTTTCTATTAAAATTAGGCAAACAACCCGATGAAAAACCCTTTTAAAAACAGCTATTGGTTTAAAATTTTAAGCAACAAATACGTTTGGGTCTCGTTATCATTTTTAGTCTGGATGGTTTTTCTAGATAATTACTCTTATTTTGAACATCGATTTTTAAATAAACAAATTGATGAACTCGAAGATAATGCAACTTATTATGAGGGAGAAATCAAGAAAGATGAAGAAAAAATCAAACAGTTAAAAAATCCTTTGCAGATAGAGAAATATGCCCGTGAAAAATACTATATGAAAAAAGATAGTGAAGACATTTATATCATTCAATTTGATAGTGATACTGTTAAAAAAAAATAACCCTACCGCGTATTAAATCTAATTACAAGCAAAAATGGCAAAGAATTTATTCGATGATTTCAGTCCGGTTTCAGCAAAACTTTGGAAACAGAAAATTCAGTTTGAACTCAACGGAGCCGATTATAATCAAACCTTAATCTGGAATTCTACTGAAGACATCAAGGTTAAGCCATTTTATGATAAAGAAGATACTGCAAAAAAATATTCGGTTTCAACAAAAGCCTCTCAATTCAAAATCTGCCAAAATATCTTTGTTTTTGATCTTGATAAATCAATTGAAAAAGCTTTGGACTCCATCAGCCGCGGAGCTGAAAGCCTTCGTTTTACAATTCCAGATTCAAACATAAACATCATAAAACTATTGGAAAGACTTCCTTTAGAAAAAATTGCTGTTTACTTTCGTTTCCGATTTATTTCAATCGATTTCGTCAAAAGGATTGATGCTTTTGTAAAAGAAAAAAAAGCAGCTGTCTATTGTCTTTTAGACCCGATTGGCCAATTAGCCAAAGACGGAAATTGGTACGCAACGCAAGAAAAAAATAATTTTGAAACACTAAATATAATTGCCAAAGAAACTGCATCTCTTTCACTTATCAGCATCAACAGTGGTTTGTATCAGAATGCAGGAGCCAATATTGTACAGCAGATTGCATACAGCCTTGCCCATGCTAATGAATATTTTAACAGAATAGATACCATTAACAAACCTATTGTTTTTCAAATTTCAGTAGGAAGCAATTATTTCTTTGAAATTGCAAAACTTCGGGCATTCCGAATACTGTTTAAAAAAATAGCTCAAGAATATGAGCACAAATTAAACTGTCATATTCTTGTCACTCCATCTAAGCGCAATAAAACCATTTACGATTATAATGTCAATATGCTTCGTACAACGACGGAATGCATGAGTGCAATTCTTGGCGGAGCCGATGCAGTTGCCAATCTGCCGTATGATTCATTATATCACAAAGACAATGAATTTGGCGGCAGAATTGCAAGAAATCAACTGCTGCTTTTAAAAAATGAAAGTTATTTTGACAAAGTAGATAATCCTGCGGAGGGCAGTTATTATATCGAAAGTTTAACGAATCAATTAGCAGAAAAAGCATTATTATTATTTAAAGATATTGAAACTAAAGGCGGTTTCCTAAAGCTATTGAACGAAGGTGTAATCAAAAGAAAAATACAAGAAAGTGCTGATGCAGAACAAGCTCTCTTTGATTCCGGCAAAGAAACATTATTGGGAACCAATAAATATCCTAACAAGAATGACAAAATGAAACACGATTTAGAATTGTTTCCTTTTGTAAAAATCAAACCCCGAAAAACATTGATTACACCTATCATTGAAAAACGATTGGCAGAAAAAATGGAACAGGAAAGGCTTTCGGAAGAGTAATCAGACTGCAGTAACTCAGTCTTTAGTAAACGACAGAATCAATTTGGTATTAACTAAAAAGATTAATGACCAGACAAATGAAAAGAAAAGATTTACAGCATATATCACTCCAAAACGATTTTCAGCCCGCAGAAAACAAACTGCCAGCTGAAAGCTTTCTTACGGCCGAAGGAATTGAGCTTAAAAAGACTTATTCTGAAAAAGACATAGAAACTCTCGAGCATCTTGATTTTGCTGCAGGCTTTGCACCATATCTGCGCGGTCCTTATACTTCAATGTATGTTCGAAAACCTTGGACAATCCGTCAGTATGCAGGATTTTCTACGGCACAGGAAAGCAATGCATTTTACAGAAGAAATCTTGCCGCAGGACAAAAAGGACTTTCCATCGCTTTTGATCTGCCGACACATAGAGGATATGATTCTGATCATGAGCGTGTAGTGGGCGATGTTGGAAAAGCCGGAGTAGCTATTGACTCTGTTGAAGACATGAAAATATTATTTGATCAGATTCCGCTTCATGAGATGTCTGTTTCTATGACGATGAATGGTGCTGTACTGCCAATTATGGCTTTTTATATTGTTGCTGCAGAAGAACAGGGAGTAAAGCCAGAACAGCTTTCGGGAACTATTCAAAATGATATCCTGAAAGAATTTATGGTACGTAATACTTACATCTACCCGCCAGCACCTTCAATGAAAATCATTGCTGATATATTTGAATTTGCAAGCGATAAAATGCCAAAATTCAATTCTATTTCCATCTCCGGGTATCATATGCAGGAAGCTGGAGCTACTGCTGATATTGAATTGGCTTACACACTCGCCGATGGATTAGAATACATTAGAACAGGATTGGCAGCAGGAATGAAAATAGATGATTTTGCTCCACGCTTGTCCTTTTTCTGGGCGATCGGGATGAACCATTTCATGGAAATTGCCAAGATGAGAGCAGGAAGGATGATTTGGGCAAAACTTCTAAAACAGTTTAATCCAAAAGATGAAAAATCATTAGCACTAAGAACCCATTGCCAAACATCCGGCTGGAGTTTAACAGAACAAGATCCGTTTAATAATGTAGCCCGTACCTGTATAGAAGCAACGGCAGCAGTTTTTGGAGGAACACAGTCTTTACATACCAATGCTCTGGACGAAGCAATAGCTTTACCTACAGACTTCTCAGCCCGAATAGCCCGAAATACCCAAATCTATCTGCAGGAAGAAACTAAAATCACCAAAACAGTAGACCCTTGGGCAGGAAGCTACTATATTGAAAGCTTAACTAATGAAATTGTAGAAAAAGCCTGGAAACTCATTGAAGAAGTGGAAGAATTAGGCGGAATGACCAAAGCTATTGAAACTGGAATCCCTAAAATCCGGATTGAAGCAGCAGCAGCCCGTAAACAGGCCCGAATAGACAGCGGGCAGGATATAATTGTAGGTGTTAACAAATACCGATTAGAAAAGGAAGACCCATTACAGATTCTAGATGTAGACAATCAAATGGTACGCCTGCAGCAAATAGAACAATTAAGCAGAATAAAAGCATGCAGGGATTCTAGCAAAGTTCAAGCTTCACTACAAAAATTAACCAGCTGTGCACAAACTGGTCAGGGAAATTTATTGGAAATTGCAATTGAAGCTGCCAGAAACCGCTGTACATTGGGAGAAATCAGTGATGCTTTGGAAACTGTTTTCGGAAGATATAAAGCGCAGATTAAATCTTTTAGAGGTGTATACAGCAAAGAAATGAAAGACGATAAAAGCTTTGAAAAAGCAAAACAGCTGGCAGACAGCTTTGCCAAGCAGGAAGGCCGCCGCCCAAGAATAATGATTGCCAAAATGGGGCAGGACGGTCATGATCGAGGTGCCAAAGTAGTTGCAACTGGCTATGCCGATGTAGGTTTTGATGTCGATATTGGTCCACTATTTCAAACTCCTGCCGAAGCCGCCAAACAAGCCGTTGAAAACGATGTGCATATTCTTGGAGTATCTTCACTGGCGGCAGGACATAAAACATTAGTACCACAGGTAATCGAAGAATTAAAAAAATACGGCAGAGAAGATATTATGGTCATCGTTGGCGGAGTAATCCCAGCTCAGGATTACCAGTTTTTATTTGACGCAGGTGCTGTTGCAGTTTTTGGACCTGGAACCAAAATCAGTGAAGCTGCCATACAAATATTAGAAATTCTGATTGATTAATTTTTTTGCCAAAGCGGCACAAAAGAAGCGGTGAAATTTAAAAGTTAAACTTTTGAGTCTTACCGCTTCTTTTGTGCCGTTACTTTTTACATCTGCTCTTGAATAAATACTATCGGACTACTGGATATAATAAAGACTTAAACTAGATAGTAAATCCAAAAAAAAGATTCAAACAAAATCTGTCTCGCGAATTTCAGTACCCTTTTTTAATCCCAAATAATCTTACTTTAATAAAATAATGCAAAAAACTGGGATATATAGCTTTATCATTAAAATTTAGAAGTATCAATCTGAATAAAAGGCCTTTACAAATTAACAAATTTAAAGCAATCGATTAACAATCAGTATTTTATAATTAAATTACTTTTAAAGTCAGCGTTAGAAACAAATTAAAAAACAAAAAGGGGAAGTAATACTAAAGAAGCCTTACTATTTGTTTTGAAACCAAATTTTCAGATATAATTTTAATTCAAAAAAAATATTATGAAAACACTCATCATTATTGCATTTATTTTTGGAATACACCTCCCCTCTTATTCACAAAATAAAACGACTGAAGATAACAATGAAGGAACAATAAATACTATAGATCTTCCCGAAGTTGTAATCAAAAGTGCTGGAAAAGATTTTTCATATTACCTCCCAGATAAAAATCCAGACCCAAGTATTAGACAGCTTCAAAGTGAATTTATTGCCTATAATTTAGGCAAAGACTTCGAAGGTTTTGACAGCTATCTTGTTATGCTGGAAGTGAAAAAAGGTATCTTGACTGCCACATATGATGGCAAAGGAAAACTCACTAGTGTTGTTGAAAAATATAATAACACCATGCTTCCCCCTCCAGTTATTTATTCCGTTTACAAAGCATATCCCGGCTGGCAGATTGTAAACGACAAATATCTCTACACTCAGCAAAACGGAGATATTACAAAAAAAGAGTACAATTTAAAACTCAAAAAAAACAATGAAGTTCTTAAATTAAAAGTACATCCTAATGGTGACATTATTGCAGATGCAGATTAAAATTTAATAGGCGGTTCTGAAATTGATTTCAAACCGCCTATTAATAATTTAAAATTTAATGAATTTTTGACAAGACCTTCGCATTACTTTTTGCGACAATAAAGGAAGTATCATAACCTCCAAACCGCTGCAAATAACTGCTTAACGAAGTTCCATAAGCATCTCTAAAACATCTTTTTCCTTTGTATCTGAAATACTTTTTTACAGAACCGACACCGGCAAGATGTGCTGCAGCCAAAATTCCTGACTCAGTAATACGAGTACCATTCAAAACGGTTCCTTCATATCTTTCAATAACATTTCTGAGTTCCCATTTGTTTTTGGACAGCAATGCTATAAAAGCTTTTTCCTGCATTTTTGGGCTATTAATGAAAGCTGCGCTATCGTGGATACCGATAGTTTTTAAAGTTTCAATACCAAATTGGTATTTTCCTAAATAACCTAGAGAATTAATTTTTTTGTATTTACCTTGCGACTCTTTGAAGGCGATTGCTTCTTTATAGCCAATAAAGAAAGTTCCAGTATAGGGAATTTCAGAATTGGTATAATCTGTCACATTTAATGATGGTAGCAAGTAGGATGTATCATCTGATTCGTTAATTAGAAACCATGGGGTAGATTCTAATTTGGATGGTTTAAAACCTAAGCTTAAAAAAGCCACTACAACAATTAAAGTTGTGTAAAAATACCATTTTTTTATCATAAAGTAGTTTTCTTCAAAACCTGTCACGTTATTGAAATTTCTATGCCCAAAGATACGACTTAAAAAAATAAAGCTGAAAATCAACCCTTTAAACTTATCAACTGCTCTTGCAAAAACCCCGTAAGTAACTAGGTCTGCGGACGTTCTGCTGTTAACAAAATTTCAAAAAAAGTATTAAAACAACAAAAAATCAGTCAAATTAAATAAGTTTATTCTTATTTATAAAAAGTAAAAACGTCGTGAAAACGAAAAATTAGACACAAAATAGTACTAAATTCTCATTTTACGATATCGTTTTAGCTAAAAAAGAAAGAATTTTCAATCAATAAATCTATTCAAGAGCATGACTGCAAAGGGCTAAGCTGTCCACATAAACAAAAATTACAGCACGAAAAAGATCTTTTTTTCTAAATCAGAAAATGAAGTTTTCATACAATCAGTTACATATTCACAACTGCTTTTTTGATAAAATAAATTTCGCAAAAGAGAGAATTTGAAGACAAAAAAAAACTTCAAAATCGTCTTTCAACAATTTTAAAGCTTTTTTTAAAATTTAAGTTATAATAAATCTAGCGCTGTACGCCCTGACTATTAATCCATTTTGAATATTTTTCAGCATTTTTATTATGCTCCGCCAAAGTCGCAGCAAATTCATGATACCCAAAACGGTCAACGCTGGCGCAGAAATAGATATAATTGTTTTTTTCAGGGTTTAAAACTGCTTCAAGTGCCGTAATATCAGGCATAGCAATTGGCCCTGGTGGCAGACCGATATTCACATATGTGTTGTAAGGATGCTTCATAATTAAATCATTATAAAAAACTCTTTTTATTACTTGATTAAAATCATTTGACCTCTTTTTCATTGCAAAAATCACGGTTGGATCAGCCTGCAAAGGCATTCCCAGTTTCAATCGGTTCAGATAAACTCCTGCAATTCTAGGACGTTCATCTTTTTTTACCGATTCCTTATGCACTATCGAAGCCAATATTGTTGCCTGAATTGGAGTAAGTCCTTGAGCTTCGGCTTTGGCGGTACGTTCTTTGTTCCAAAACTTATTATATTCCTTAATCATTTTATCGCGAAACTTCACTGCCGGAGTATTCCAATAAAATTCGTAGGTATTTGGTATAAACATGACAAAAACGTTCTCTTCATTAAAACCGTTTTCTTTCAAAAAAATGGAGTCTTTGAACGTATTCAGCAATTCCAGGCTGTCTGGTTCTAATTGAGAGCCTACGCGTCCTGCCAGATCTTCCAATCGTTCCTGATTGTTGAAAGCCAGATTTACCGGATCGTTATGTCTCATCGCTTTGACCAAATCGTAGCTGCTCATTCCTTTTTTGAATAAAAAACGTCCTGGTTTTACATTCTCTGGATAACTTGCCTTATTGGCTACCATTTCAAAACGGTCAATATTTTTCACATAAGGGCTGATAATTTTCTTTACCTGTTCATAATCCGAATCCGTGGGTACATATACATATACCTCATTTTCTTCAAATTTTGTGTTGCCACTAAATACCTGATACATTAAAAAGGCTCCATAAACGATTAAGCCTGAAATTATTACAACTGCAGCTAGTGATATTATCTTTTTTTGATTCAAAATTAAAAAATTAAAAATTACTGAGACAGTTCGCTGTCACCCGCCTGATTATTGATTAGCTGAAAAATGGCTTCATCCTTGTAAACTCCATTTACCAGAGTCCAATCTTTCTTTACACCGATTTTTTGAAAACCAAATTTAGTAAAAAGTGCAATACTAGCTTCATTTTCGCACCCAATATTTGCATATAACTGATGCAGATTAAGATTATAAAAAGAGTAATGAATAAGCAGATCCAAAGCTTCCGAGCCAATGTTCTGATTTCGGTTTGCATTGTCCTGAATTACAATCCCTACACCTGCTCTGTTATTTTTTGGATCAAAATCAAATAGATCGATTAATCCCAAAGCTGGAAAATCTTCATCCTGACATATTGCCAATCTTAACTGTTTGGCTTCATAAATATCCTGATGTGCATTTTCCAGATACTGTTTTACCAAAAAACGGCTGTAGGGTGTATGAGTATTACTCACTTCCCAGATACTCTGATCGTTTTCTATCGCATAAATAAACTCCAGATCACTGGGTTCAAGTGCTCGGATGTAAATAGTGTCGCCTTTTAATGTTTTCATTTATATACGATTTACGAAGTTGGATATACGATATGGAATTTACGAATTAAGAGATACTATTTACGAGATAGGATTTATAAGTTATGAAATTTACATATAAATACAATTTCGAAACTTCCAAATAGATATTAAAATTTCAGAAATAAAGTTCTCAGTTGGAAACCGTATATCCCACCTCGTATATCGTATATCTAAATTCTTATATCTATACTTCCTTTAAACACAAATTCTGCAGGTCCTTTTAAGAAAACATTGGTAAACCCATTTTGATTTTTATCAAATGAAACAACCAGTTTTCCCCCTTCAACATTTACATTTATTGAAGTAGCATTGGTTTGTCCTGTGGCATTCATCGCAATGGCAACAGCTGTAGCACCTGTTCCGCAGGCTAACGTTTCGTCTTCAACGCCTCTTTCATAAGTACGCAGCCTGAAAGTGGTATCATCTATTTTTTTTACAAAATTGATATTGCTGCCTGCTTTGCCGTACAATTCGCCATAACGGATTGCTGCCCCATTATCTTTTACATTATAATGTTCCAAGTCTTCAACCATCTGCACATGATGCGGAGAACCGGTGTTCAGGAACGAATAATCGGCTTTGATATCAATTGCAGGAACATCAATCATCTGCAGCGAAACCAGTTTATCTTCAAATGAAGCATGATGCATGCCGTCTGTCGCAATAAAAGTAGTTTCGTTTTCAATCACGTGCATATCTTTAGCGAAAGCGACCAAACAGCGTCCGCCATTCCCGCACATTGAACTTTGATTCCCATCTGAATTGTAATACACCATTTTAAAATCAGTTTCGGAATCATTTTCAAGCAGAATAAGTCCGTCCCCTCCTATTCCAAATCGTCTGTCACACAGATGAGCTACCAATTGTGTATTGTCTTTTGGAAAAAAACCGGAACGATTGTCAATCATAACAAAATCGTTTCCAGCACCTTGATATTTATAGAATTCTAATTGCATTTTATTTCAATTTTAGTCTCACAAAAGTACAAACTATTAATGAATTGTTAATCATTGTTAAAGAGCGTTAAACCATATTGTGCGAAAAAAAAATTGCCATAAATTCGTAATTAAATAACTAATAAAACATAAAGCAAAATGAAACAAATTTCTAATTTATTCCTAGTATCCTTGTTGAGTGGCGCAACAACCCTTGGCGCTTATAAATTATTATTTGACAACAATGGTTATTTTTCTTCAAACAAAAACGGGATTACGACAACTGCCCCTGAATTCTATGCAAGACAGACTAGTTTAGGTGCAGAAAATGTAGATTTTACAGTTGCTGCTGATAAAGCCATTCACACCGTAGTACACGTAAAAAATGTTTCAGTAAGAACTGTTTCCAATCCTATAATGGAATATTTTTACGGTTACGGCGGACAGCAGCAGCAGGAGCAGGTTGGAACCGGATCTGGAGTTATTATTTCTGAGGACGGCTATATCGTAACCAACAATCACGTTGTGAAAGACGCTTCGGATATTGAAATCACGCTGAACAACAAGAAAACATACAAAGCAAAACTCATTGGAACCGATTCTAAAATGGACATTGCACTGTTAAAAATCGATGCCGATGAAAAACTGCCGTATTCCACATTTGCTAATTCCGATTCGGTTAAAGTGGGCGAATGGGTATTGGCTGTTGGTAATCCGTACAACTTGACCTCAACTGTTACTGCTGGAATTGTTTCGGCCAAGGCTAGAAATCTGGACACTAGAGGCATTCAGTCTTTCATTCAGACTGATGCTGCCGTTAACCCTGGAAACAGCGGTGGCGCATTGGTAAATACCCGTGGGGAATTAATTGGAATCAACACGATGATTTCGTCAATGACGGGTTCGTATGTAGGTTACTCTTTTGCCATTCCTTCTAATAATGCACGAAAAATTATCGAAGATATTATGGAGTTTGGAAATGTACAAAGGGGAATTCTTGGTGTAGAAGGCGGAGAACTGAATGGAACGGTTTCTCAAGAATTAGGCGTTACGCAAACACAAGGTTTTTACATTAACAGAGTATCTAAAAATTCGGGAGCTGAGAAAGCTAATTTACAAAAAGGTGATATTATTATCAAACTGGATAATCAGGACATTGCTACTTATGCAGACCTTTCCGGTTATGTAAACACCAAAAGACCAAATGACAAAGTGCAGGTAACTATTATCCGAAACGGAAAAAATATGGTTGTACCAGTTGTTTTGAGCAAAAACGAAAACTTCAATACTGAATTTAAAGGAATCGAACTCGAGAATATCAATGCTGACGACAAAAAAAGGTTCAAACTGAATTATGGTGTAAAAATTAAAGACATCACCAATGAAAATTTGGAACAATACAGCGAAGAACTTGTCGGAAACATCATCTTGAGCATTAACAACGTTAAAGCGACCAACGTGGAAACTGTTTCTAAAATTTTGAACAATAAGGACGAAAAACAAAGCATCCGCATTGAAATGATAAATAAAAATGGTGAGATCATGAGAATCATCATCTAAAAAGTTAAAACACTAAATCTAAAGGCCGGCCTGCAATTACATGCCGGCTTTTTAATCAAAAATAATTAATATCCTAAATCTATTTTGAAATAGGCATTAATTGAATTATATTTGATATAAAATTCAACAACTATGGCAACTTCTTCAATATCTGAAATTCATTTATTTAACGCTTTGAAAAGCAAACTTGGCGAAAAAGAAGCTGAAGAACTTGTATTGTTCGTAAAAACTTCAATCAAAGAAAATATTGAAAGTGAAATTTCAAACATTGCATCAAAAAAAGATTTAGCTGAAACAAAGGTTGACATTATAAAATGGGTAGTTGGAATCTTTTTCGCACTTGCATTAATGATAATAGGACTTTATCTCAAATAAACTTTTCAGAATCAATCTCAAAACAACAATATGCCAGCCTGCATTTGCATGCTGGCTTTTTTATTTGAAAAAATCAATAAAAAAAGTTACGAAATCGATTGAAATAAGTATTTTTGCACCAAATTTTAAAAATTTACAACAATTATCATTGTTTTTATTATTAAAAATCAATTCAGCAAATACAAATTTTTCAATATGACTAACATGGATTTATACGAAAAAGAGGTTTTGTTACAAGCCGACAGAAGACGTTCAGGAATAGAATTAATTAAAATCATCAGCGATTTATGGTATGAAAAATCCATAGAACTGGTTTTGTTCCGCAATGAGTTAATAGACCGAAATGTAAGCGAGATTATCAACCTGCATGAATACGCAGCTAAATTTGTAGGCAAACCCATTTCAGTTTCCGATTCTGTAGAAATCGCTAATGTAATTTTGACTTTAGATTTACCCCCGTCCAAATTAGACATTGGTAAACTGACTTACGAATACCGGCTAGAAGACGAAAAATACCCAGATGTCAGACATTTTGTTTTACATAAATTAAAAAAGGCAAAATCATCCAAAGAAATAAAACCAAAAGATGTTGTCCTTTATGGTTTTGGCCGTATCGGACGATTATTAGCGCGGGAACTCATGTCCCGAACTGGCAAAGGACAGCAGTTGCGCCTGAGAGCCATTGTAACCAGAGACAAAAACGATGCAAACAGTTTAGAGAAAAGAGCTTCGCTATTGCGTTACGACTCCATTCACGGCGATTTTCAAGGATCGGTTATTGCCGATGCAGCCAACAATGCCCTGATCATCAACGGCACAACCGTTCATGTCATTACCGCAAACACTCCCGAAGAAATTGACTATACCCACTACGGAATTGACAAAGCCCTTGTCATTGATAACACAGGTGCTTTCACAACCAAAGAAGCTCTGAGCCGTCACCTGGCTTCCAAAGGAGTTGCCAAAGTATTGCTTACTGCTCCTGGAAAAGGAATCCCAAACATCGTTCACGGTGTCAATCAAAACGAATACAATCCAGATGAAATCGACATTTTCTCTGCTGCTTCCTGCACGACCAATGCCATTACTCCAATTCTAAAAGCAATTGAAGATACTCTGGGCGTTGCAAAAGGACACTTAGAAACGATTCACGCCTACACAAACGACCAGAATCTTGTCGATAACATGCACAACAAATACCGCCGTGGCAGAGCGGCCGCACTAAACATGGTTATTACCGAAACAGGTGCCGGTTCCGCTGTTGCCAAAGCCTTACCATCATTGGAAGGTAAACTAACCTCAAACGCGATACGTGTTCCGGTTCCGAACGGTTCTTTGGTGGTGCTGAATCTGGAAGTAAACACCGAAACCTCGGTAGAAGCCATCAACGCCATCATGAAAAAATACGCCCTAGAAGGCGAATTGGTAGAGCAGATCAAATATTCGCTGAATAACGAATTAGTGTCTTCGGATATAGTGGGAACCTCAGCACCATCTATCTACGACAGCAGCGCCACCATCGTTTCCAAAGACGGAAAAAACATAGTTCTTTATATTTGGTATGACAACGAATACGGCTACAGCCATCAGGTCATCCGGCTTGCTAAATACATTGCCAAAGTAAGACGATTCACTTATTACTAGCCAAACCAATTGCAGGCTGGAAAGTGCTCTTTTAGTTTTAATTTTAGTTTTTTAGATAATAAAATCATCCCAGCCTGTGTGCTATCGAAATCCGTCTCGTTCCAGTAACTTGACGGATTTTTTTACTTTCTAAAACCTGAATTCTTTACTCTAAAATCTGCAGTATACAATTACTTTGGGCGTGACACGGTAGGAACTTTAAAATAAAAAGTAACTTATTAATAAAAACCTTTTATTCATTGCTTAACTATTTTTATTATTTTCACAAAATATAATACGCTATTGTAGTTGCGTCAAGCTGCTTATTTTTGGGCAGTTATATGTAACTGTATAGCGTATATTTAAAAGTTGGCAGCAAGTGTTCGACCCTATAATAACTGAACGTTATGACTAATAAAGAACTAAATCAGAAAGTCGCGAAGGCGACTGATGTCGAATGGCACAAAAATGTAGAAGAAACTTTTAATTTTTCACCTATAGAAATAGTTCAAACTATCAAAGGTGTTAGTGCAATTTATCAGTACGTAAATCAACAAATAAAAGGTTGGGAAAAATTTGGTGAACCTCTGCCTGACGAATTTATTGCTAGTAAAAATTATTTTATAAATATTCAAACTCAAATAATTCAGTTCGTAAATAATTATAGCGAATCTGAAGTCACAAATTTGCAACATTATTGGACTTCAGTAAGAGAACAAGTTAATGCAATAAATAGAAAACCTTTGCCTTATAATTCCGCACAGACTGAATTTCTAATTAATCTTTACCGAGAATCACCAACTTATTTTCTTGGTGCATACAACACCCTAGTTGGTAAAAACTACAATGTTAATACAAGAGAGTTATTATACGGTGCAATTTTAGCTTATGAATTCACATTACAAGACAGAACAGGAATTGCTAATAGAAAAAATGCCGAACAAAAGTCAATCTCAAAACTAAAAAGTGATTTTCAAAAATATATTTCAGAATCTGGAAAAGAAGTAATCGAGCATATAAAAAATACTAATGATAAATATGACGAGTATGCCGCACAAATTGACGAATTAAAAACAGAAAAGGAAACGTTATTTGACGAATGGTTTGAAAACACAAAAAATGAAGAATGGAAAAAATGGTATGATGAAAAATTAGAGAAACTTCAAAAATTAGAAGAAACCTATGAAACTAAATTAAAGCTTGAGAAACCGGCAAAGTATTGGCAAAAAAAATCAACGCTTTATTATGGTCAAGGCGAAAAGGCTAAAGACCTTTTGATTAAAATAGTTGTTGCAGCTTCAGTTTTTTTAGCCTTAATATTAATTATTTCACCTGATTGGATTTTTATGCACGTCTTTAATGGAAACTCAACTGCAATTATAAGATGGTCATTAGTGTTTATAACACTATTAACATTAATTGCATTTACTATTAAAGCTGTAGCAAAATATATGTTCAGTTCATATCATTTAGCACGAGATGCAGAAGAGAGACACACTTTAACCTTTTTCTATCTTGCATTATTGAGAGATACAGAAGTTAAAGATGAAGATAGAAAACTAATTCTGCAATCACTATTTAGCAGAGTTGAAACTGGCTTATTAAAAGAAGATTCATCTCCAACAATGCCAAATGATATAGTTAGTAAATTTCTATCTAAATAAAAACACCAGCTGCCAATCGAGTAGACGGCTCCGCCCCAAACGGAACGGAGTGCGCCTCTCACACCACCGAGCGTACGGATCACGTACTCGGCGGTTCGCAAATCATCATCCAAAAGCTCTTTACACCTTTTGGGCTATCCATAATTTACTTTAAGATTAGGCTAAGTAAACTTTCATAATCGAATTTCTTGGAGATTTGCGTTCAGTCCTTCCTTGTTTGTGAGTCCTGTGCGGTATCTATTCGCAACTCGTTGCCCCAAGTACTATGACCTCTGCTGACTTCTCTTTCTAATGTTCTCGACATTTAAGAGACCTCCCCTGGTAAGAGCTTTTTCCTTCATCCAATTCCTGCGCCATCTACAAATCAACGATTTTGGTAATCTTCGGACGTTGCGTTGGTGTGGACGCTTATCCTCGCTGACTTGCCTCCTATGACGTTTCTGTTCGTCAGTACCGGATTTTGCCGTTTCGCTTCCTTCACTGCATACCTCACGGTAAACCAGCTTGCGACGTACTAATGGTTCGGGTTTTCAATCCGCCCATAAGGGACTTGCACCCTCTGGAAAAATAACACGCTGTAAGATTTGTTTTCTAATTGGAAATTTGTATTTTTCAATTTTTATCAAAGCTTACAGCGTGTGTCCTGCTCATGCAGGGCACACACACTTGCTACAATAGATTTGGGCATTTGGCTTAATTTAAAAATGGTCTTGTATTTGGGAAGTTTTGGCAAATCCGAAAATAAGGCTTAATTTAACCCCAAACCTCTTGTTGCAAGGGAACGTTATGCGTCAGCTTAAAAGACCGACAACTATGAAATTTAACGAATCATCGTATTTGACCTTTTTAATCGCATTTGTTTTGACAGCTAGCTCAAACTGCAACGGACAAAAAACTGTTAGTGCCATAGCTCAATATGCAGACAGTCTGCAAACAAATTTAAACATTGACAACCAAGTTAAAAAGGTAATAAAACTTGGTAATGATTTTGAAATTAAAGTTGGGAAGAAAGAAAATTTTGAAGGGGTTGAAACCTACACACTATTTTTCTTGACACATAAAAACAAACTACTTTTTCTTGACACATCATTAACGGAATATGAGTTTGAGGACAAGCTATATCCAATCATTAGACAACTTGACAAAGAAACCTTTGAAATATTAGTAGAAGTAAATGAACGACCAAATAAAAATTCCTTAAAATATTTTAAAGTGTATCGAGACAAAATAATTAGCACAGAAAAATTGCCGACATTTATTTCAAAAGCATCAAATCTTGACAAAGACGACAATTTGGAATTTGCTGGTTTTTGGGATTGGGGTGAAACTTGGGGCGACAAAGGCTCGTTGACAGCATACAACCCAATACTTTACTATGAATTACGCCCAAACGGAATAACTTTGGACAGCACTTTGACAGTAAACAAAAACAAAGAAATTTATGGTGATTTTTATGGGTTCAAATACAATGAAAAAGTAGAAATCAAAACAAATGAAACAAAAAAACGTGAAAACGAAATTGACAGAATAAATGGGACAAAATAAAAGCCGAACGCATAACAGCTACTACAACGGATTTGGGCAATCGGCTTAATGTTTATAATGGTCTTGCAGTTGGGAAGTTTAGGCAAATCCGAAAATAAGGCTTAATTTAACCCCAAACCTCTTGTAGCAAGGGAACGTTAGCGGTTATTTTAGAAAAAAATCAGAAATGAATATTTACTAAATTAAGTAAAATGAAATACAAAATTACTCAGATTTTTCTAATCATTAATATTTGCCTTTTTCTAATATTTTTAATAGACTTAGTTGTTTTTTTCTTAACAGATAAATCCTTAAATGGTTATTTAACTGAAAGGTATATTTATTTTATTTCGTTGACACTTTCAATAATTTTTACCAAACTGAAAAAGAAATACAATTCAATAATTTTATTATTATTACTTATTTCGCCACTAATTTATATACTTAAAAGCGGTAAAATTGGAACAAGTGATGAAATCAAACTTAATGAAAAATATAGTTTGAGAGAAAGTATAAGTTTAGAAACTATGCCTGCAATAAGTCTGTATGAAAATGGAAAAATTCTTGAAAAAGAAATTTCAAGATGGAATTCAAGAATCAGAATAAATAATACAGAATACAAAATTGCCGAGATTGATAGCGCTAAAATTATAGGTAGGATTAAAAGTAAAATACAAATAAAATTTTACAAAAATAATGTTATGGAAATAAACGAATTCGAAATCAAAAAAAAACAACCGCTAACCGCTAGTAAGCAATAGTCGGGAATTAGGCTTAATTTAAAAATGGTCTTGTATTTGGAAGTTTTGGCAAATCCGAAAATAAGGCTTAATTTAACCCCAAACCTCTTGTAGCAAGGGAACGTTAGGCAACATAATAACAAAAATCTACTAAAAATAATGAATACATTTCAATTACCAGAAGTTTGGATTTCATCAATTGAACATCTAGACAAAATGACTAAAATAAATTCTGAAAATAAATGGTGGAAACAAATTTTCGGTATTCAAAAAATTGATCCCAACTTTCCCCAAATTAAAACTTCTGGGTTTAGTTTTCCTGTAGCATATTTTTCAAAAGGACAAGTTAAAGTTATTCCAGAAAAATTAGAATACAGTGCGGAAATATTTGAAACGAAATCAAATATAAACTATAAAAATATACAGGACAATTTAAATTTTGATTTAAAATTAGATCAAATCGATGAAATATCAATTTACAAATATCCAAAACCATATCTTGAAAAATTCAATTATCCATGGGTAAGTTTAAAAATGAAAAATGGAAAAACAATTTTAATTTGTAGTGCCATGAAAATTGGACAAATTGAAAATGGGCTTAAAGAAACTGCAACGTTATATCATTACATACAAAATTACGTCGCCTAACACTTGCTACAAGAGATTTGAACAATTGGCATAATTTCAAAATGGTCTTGTATCTAATGATTTGGCAAATCCGAAAATAAGGCTTAATTTAACCCAAAACACGCTGTAATACCAGAACGTTAGCGGTCAGGCTAAGCAGAAGCAGGAAAATTCATGAATCTAACACAATTTTTAAGATAAAAATGATATCAGATAAAAATTTAGCTCGTATAGCAGGCTTATGCTATTTAATTGTAATTGCAACAGGATTATTCTCCGAAGTGTTTGTAAGGCAAGCGTTAAAAGTTCCGAATGATGCTTTGGCTACTGCTCAAAACATTCAGACTCACGAAATGCTATTTCGTTGGGGTTTCGCAGCAGACATTGTCAACTTTGCAGTCGGTTTACCAACCATATTAATCATTTATTATTTTTTCAAACGTGTAAATAAATTATTGGTACAAATTGCATTGGCTTTTGTAATTATCCAAACTGCAATTATTGCTGTTAATCTTCTCAATCAAATTTCTCCGCTTTTAATTTTAAGTAACGAAACTTATCTTAACACGTTCCATCCTAATCAGCTAGCCACACTTTCTTTGTTATCTTTAAATATTCAAGCACAAGGTTACGGAATTGGATTAGTGTTTTTTGGCTTTTACTGTTTAATAATCGGTTTTTTAATTTTCAAATCAAATTTACTGCCCAAAATATTGGGAGTGCTTTATGCAATAGCTGGTTTGTGTTACTTAATTAATAGTTTCACAATGTTTCTTTCCAAAGGATTTGAAAATCCAATGTTTGTATATCTTGCCATACCAATTTTTATTGGCGAATTGTCATTGTGTTTGTGGCTGCTAATAAAAGGTATAGACACTTCAAAGTATAAACAATCGAATGAAAATTAAACTAGAAAAATAGACCCCATAAAGAAGCCTGAACTGCTAACAGCCTTTGCGCTATTGCTAATTTTGTGCAAGCCGTACACGTTTATCTTTCGCAAGAAAACTTATCTTAGCAGAAAATACGCAGTTCCGAAGCTCGCAACTGACGAGAAGCTGCGAGGCATCAGGCTGTGAAAAAACTAAGTCAAAAAGAGAAACTATTCGGATACCTGTCGGAAAAAAAATTCACACAGACAATTCTAAAAACCTCTTTTTGAGTTTATTCACAGACTGACGTTACAGGTAATGCATCCGTAGGACATAAGAAAATAAACGAAATATTTCAACCAAAAATTTATGGATAATAATCTAGACGATTGGGATAAAAAACGGAAAGGTTACTTATCAGTAGCTATAATTTGTTTCATTATTGGAGCGTATTTATTCATTAGAGTTCACAGTGGCAGTTACGTAATTAAATCATCAGACCTTAAAACTATTGAGAACTTAATAGCTTCCAACAAACCCAAATTTAAAGAAATTACTGGGAAACACGGTAGAAAATGGATCGAATTTAAATGTATTGAAAACAAATCTACTTTCAAAATTGCTGATTTTGATTATAGATGTGTCAACGATTATGAAGTAATAAATGAAATAAATGTTGGTGATACAATTTCAATTCAGATTTTAAAAGATGATATAAAAAAAATTGACACTGAAACAACTTGTGAAATTCATTCGCTTGTGAAAAATAAAAAAGAATATATAGACATTGAATGCAGAAACAATAAGGAAAATAAAGATTCAGAGAACGTATATATAATCTTATTTTCAGTGACTATAATGACTGGTGGAGTATATTGTTTCACCAAAAAACCGAAGTTTTTCGATGAAGTTGATCCACGTGTTCCAATTTGGATTATAATAATAGTACTATTTTTTGTTCTACATTAAATTACACAAAATAAGCACTACCTGTAACACGTGTCTATTGTACAACTCAAAAACAAGTAATATTGGTCAAGAAACGCAAAACGCATAAACCATACTTAATTGATTTATGATATATTGCGAATTTGATATTTGTAAAAAGTAATCTAAATTAAACTAATAGTTAGTTGTGCAACAGCTACATAGGTTTCGCACAATTGCTAATTTTGTGCAAGCCGTACACGTTTATCTTTCGCAAGAAAACTTATCTTAGCAGAAAATTAGCAGTTCCGAAGCTCGCAACTGACGAGAAGCAGCGAGGCCTCATGCTGTGAAAAAACTAAGTCAAAAAGAGAAACTATTCGGATACCTGTCGGAAAAAAAATTCACACAGCCGATTCTCAGAGACTCTTTTTGAATTTATTCACAGACTGACGTTATGCATAACCCCGTAAGCTAACGGCGGAAAAGCGAAAAAATGAAAGGAATTAATAAGAAAAAAAGTTTTGCAAACATTTGATTTATTGAACATTAATAAAACGTTAGTTAGAATTAGAAAAAACGCAAACGATGATAAACATAGAAATAAAAGAAAGCATTATTACAAAATTCAATGAGAGTCAAAAAGTACTTCCCATTGAATACCTTAAAAGAAATCATATCCAATACGAATATGTTAGTTATCAATCATTTATTTTTTCACTTTTTATCGGTGAAGTTTATCGAAGCAGCGCACAGTTCATTTTTAGAGCTTTCGAAGCTTTAGATAGAACTGGAGAAGAAAATTTTGATCCAATATTTATCAAAAAAAGTAAATCATTTATTAGAAAAGTTGCACAAACTTTAATAGATGAAAATTTAGTTGAAAATGACATAAAAGAAAAACTAATGTTATAAACTAACTGTTCCTAAGAACCGTTCCTACATGAGATTTGAGTAAAACGCTGAATTTAAAGATAGTTTTGTACTTGGAAAATTTGTGCCTAATGGAAAAAACTCCCTTCTTTAATCCTAAACCTCTTGTAGCAAAAAAAACGTCAGGCTATGAAAAAACTAAGTCAAAAAGAGAACCTATTCGGATACCTGTCGGAAAAAAAATTCGCACACAGACAATTCTAAAAGCCTTTTTTTGAGTTTATTCACAGACTGACGTAGCGGTCAACTTAGTTAGAATCTCGTAAGCTCAATAACTTAATAAAACAAATGAAAAACTCAGTTTTAATATTTTTATTATTACCACTATACATTTCATCGATAAATTGTTCATACGGACAAAAACTTGACAGAGATAAATTAGCAAAAAAAGTTGTATTGTCCTTACAACAATCTGACGTAAATACTTTAATCAATCTAGTACCTTCTATATCTGAATATGAAAATGCGATTAAAGTACAAAGAAGTTATAGCAAAATTAAATTTAAAAAAAGTCTCAATGAAGAGGCAAAATTATCACAAATAGAGGAACAAAAAAACATTGAAGGCCGTTATGAAGATTTGGCAGGCGAATATTGTAGGGGCAAGAAAAACCCTAAATGGAATACTGCTGCAATTAATAAAATAATTTATGAAACTGAAAATAATACTGGCAATAGTTATTCAGCAATATTAGTAGAATTAATCGATTCAAATGATAATGAGAAATATTATCTAGAAATAGAGGCAATTCTAACCAATAAGGGATGGAAAATATTTGACGATATTATGATTGTTGAGGATAACATTGAAAAAAGAATTAACGAAAAAAATAAAAGAGGAAATTAAAAAAAGTCGAACCTCTAAAAGCAGTTCACAATCCGATCGATCGGATATGAATTAATTTTCTCGTTACATATAGGCGGCATTGCATTTCGTGTCCTCAAAATAGCGCAGGTCATTATAACAAATAACCTCTCTTTAGCAATTATTACGAGTCTCTTTTGGCTTATAAAAATCAAATTCAATAATATATAAGTAAGTTTTTTAGCATAAACATATTTTTTTGTAAATAACTACTACATTAGTATTTAAATTTTAACAGAAATAATATGTCAAACTTAACAAACAACCGCTTAAACATTACTGCAACGGCGGCACAGATTACAGCTGTAAAAACAGCCCTTCAAACAATCAATACCAATTTACCTTTTTTGGTAGGATTAACTACCGAGGAACGCATCGCGTTACCAACTATAGATGTAAACAACAAAGCTTTTACCGAAGATGCCATTGCAGCAGGAGTTAACAATAACAGCTTATTGCCATCGTATATTTCGGTGCCAAATATGGTAAACGACTTAACACTGTTTGGACAATTGGACGAAATCATTGGGCTTGTTAATCAATTGCAGGAAAAACTGGGAGACACCCAGCTTTTGGCGGGCAGCGAAGCCTATTCCTCGGCACTTATGCTGTATAAACTTTTTGGCTCAGCTTCGGGGGCCGGTGTTGCAGGTACAGATACTATTGTAAATCAGCTGAAACAGCGATTCGCTAATCAAGGAAACAAAGGAGCCACTCCAACCAGCCAGCCAGTACCTGCAGCATAGAACTGAAAACTTAGTATCACAAAACTTCGTGAACCTCACGAAGTTTTTTTATAACTACAATCGTACTCATTTATTGAAAAAACAGTTCTTATTTCCATCCACAATAAGATTTGAAGCAAGTTTAACCTGTTTAAAGAACAAGTTAAACTAGTCCTGAAAACTATTAAAACTTGCATTATAAACCAGTGATATTAGCTTTTAAAAACAATGTAACTTGTTCATAAAACAAGTTACACCATTCATTGAAACCAGCATATCTTGTTTATTAAACAAGTTAAAACATCCTTTAGAAACAGTGACACTTGTTCATATAGCAAGTTATAATAGTACTTAATACCACTAACAACAACAAAAAAAGTAATAATAACCCTATTTGTTTACTTATGACATCAAACAGACCAAAATATCAAGCTATTAACGAAGAGCATTATCCAATCAATGGTAATATGACCAAATATCACCTCAGCAGTAATAAACTGAACAAAACGCAGGTTGCCAAAGACATGAACATATTGCCAACCACCTTATACAAATATTTTAAACAGGATTCATTGCAACTGGGCATTTTGTGGAAACTGAGTAAAGCGGTGAATCATAATTTTCTGGCTCAAATGAGTGAATACCTGCAGATTCCATTTGAAACCCAAGCCGAAAAGAAGCTCAAAGCACAGCTAGCCGAAAAAAATGAATTGATAAATAAAATGGAAGTGCAGCTGGCGATTTATGAAAAAATAGTGATGAAGTAATAGCTAATAAATATTGTCAAATCCGTATCGGGAGTATGTATACAAATACTATGGAATGATTTTATATTAGCGTAGATAAAGCCTGAGGCAATGATAACAGCTGGCAGATAGTATGGAAATATTAAAAAATAATATGACTATCGTTAATTAATAACAAACAGATTGAATTAGCCACAGATTAACACGGCATTCGCTTTTAAAAGTTTCTGACACGAATTACACTAATTTGCACGAATTAAGATTGCTATTTAATTACACAAAATATTCGAAACTGTAAAATTTGATTTCAATTTTGATAAGAATTAGTGTTAATTGGTGAAATGCGTGTTTATCTTTTTTTAAATGCGAATGCCGTGACTGATTAAAAAGATTTACACAGATTTTAAAAAAAAATAGTAATGAAATCTGTGAGAATCTGTGTAATCAGTGGCAAAAAAAATACATGGTATTAAACTTTTGCAGTATTTAGTACACTTTGTACAATAAATAAAAACGCCATTTCATTATTAAATCATCACTACAATACAGCAAACAACTGTTAAAACACAAATAAACACGTAATACTTCTGCTTTTTTTCAAGATTAATCAAATAAATATTCTAATTTAGTTGGTATAAACCAAATCAAAATGAGAAGAACTCTGCTATTATTATTTTTGAGTGTTTTTTTACCCAAAATTCATGCTCAAGACTATTTCCCAAACAGTGAAAGTGTGCAAAATAAAAACAACAATTACACCGCTTTTACAAATGCTAAAATTTATGTCTCCCCTACTCAAATCATTGAAAAAGGAACCCTGCTGATTCAGAACGGAAAGATTGCTGGAACAGGAAATACTCTTACAATCCCAAAAAACTGTACCATAATTGATCTTAAAGGAAAATTCATTTACCCTTCCTTTATCGATATTTACACAAATTTTGGTATCGAAAAACCCAAAAGAAATTTTAACAATAGCGATGGTCCTTTGTACAATACCAAAAGAGTGGGGTACTACTGGAACGAAAGTATCCGTTCTGAAATAAATGCGTATGAAACATATAAATATGATCAATCAAAAGCTGAAGAATTTTTGAAAGCAGGTTTTGGAGTTGTACTCACCCATTTCCCTGATGGTATTGCCCAGGGATCTGGAGCTTTAATCGCTTTGAACAATACTGTAAGCACTAACCGTGTGCTGTCCGGCAAAATAAGCAACCAGCTTGCTTTTACAAAAAGTGCATTAACAAACCAGGCCTATCCAACTTCATTAATGGGAAGTATGGCATTGCTTCGTCAGATGTATCTGGATATGAATTGGTATAAAAATGGCAATTCAGCCACCAAAGATATATCGCTTGAAGCTATGATTGAAAATCAAAAACTGGTTCAGATTTTTGATGCCGGTGACAAATTAAACAGTCTTCGCGCAGCAAAAATCGGAAAAGAATTTGGCATCAATTACATTTTAAAAGGAGCCGGAAATGAGTTTGAAAGAATTGACGAAATCAAAAAAACAGGTTCTAAATTCATTATTCCAATTAATTTCCCTGAAGCTTATGATGTATCCAATCCTTATCTGGCCAGCCAGATGGAATTATACGATTTCCGCTTTTGGAATCAGGCCCCTACAAACCTAAAAACATTATCAGATAATGGTATTGTATTTGCCATAACCACAGACAAATTAAAAAAAACAGACGATTTTAGACCCAACTTACTAAAAGCAATAAAATATGGTTTGGACAAAACCAAAGCATTAGAATCCTTAACAACTATTCCTGCTTCCCTATTAGGAAAAAGCGATGAGATAGGGAGTTTAAAAAATGGAAGCCAGGCCAATTTCATTATCACCTCAGGCGAAGTATTTGAGGAGAAAACTATTATTCACGAAAACTGGGTACAGGGCACCAGATATACAGTGACCGAAATTATTCCAAATGACATCCGCGGCAATTATGACCTGACCATTGCCAATGAAAAATACAAAATGAAAGTTGAAGGTGAACTGGCTGATCCAAAAACTGAAATCACAACTACTGATGCTAAGAAAGTTAGTACGAAATTCACAGTTGCAGACAACTGGATAACAGCTTTAATAAAATCAAAAGATACGGTCAATCCAAATTTTACCCGATTAACCGGATTTATCGAGAATACTGCTGCACTTTCTGGAAAAGCAATCATGGCCGACGGGAATGAAAGTACTTGGTCTGCGGTAAAAACGTCTCCTTTTGTTATTAAAAAGGATTCTGCAAAAGTGGACAAACCAAATCATATTATTCCGGTAACGTATCCAAACACTGTCTTTGGAAATGTACAAAAACCAACACAACAGACATTATTATTCAAAAACGCCACTGTTTGGACCAATGAAAAAGAAGGAATTCTTGAAGAAACTGATGTTCTAATAAAGAATGGAAAAATAGCCGCTATAGGAAAGAATTTATCTGATGCTTCTGCAGCTACGATTGACTCAAAAGGCAAACATTTAACCTCAGGTATTATTGATGAACACTCGCATATTGCCATTTCTTCGGGTGTAAATGAGGCAGGACAGAACTCTACTGCCGAAGTGACCATTCAGGATGTAGTAAACTCTGAAGACATAAATATTTATAGAGATTTAGCCGGAGGCGTTACTACTTCCCAATTATTGCACGGTTCAGCAAATCCTATTGGAGGCCGTTCCGCTATTGTAAAATGGAAATGGGGATTATCCGCAGATGAAATGCTGTACAAAGACCAGCCTAAATTTATCAAATTTGCTTTGGGAGAAAATGTAAAACAATCAAATTGGGGAATAGACAATCCAACAAGATTTCCTCAATCCAGGATGGGTGTAGAACAGGTTTTTACAGATTATTTTCAAAGAGCCAGAGAATATGAAGCTGCATGGAAAAATTACAATGCAAGTTCCAAAAAAGATAAAAACAAAGCACCTAGAGTTGACTTAGAAATGCAAACCCTAGTCGAAATCCTAAATAAGGAACGTTTTGTTACCTGTCATTCCTATGTTCAATCTGAGATTTTAATGCTGATGCAGACAGCAGAGAAATTCGATTTTAGGATAAATACGTTCACTCATATTCTGGAAGGCTATAAAGTTGCCGATAAAATGAAAGAACACGGCGTAGGAGCCTCCACATTTGCAGACTGGTGGGCATATAAATTTGAAGTAAACGATGCTATTCCTTATAATGGACCAATTCTTCACAATCAGGGAATAGTTGTAGCCTATAACTCAGATGATGCTGAAATGTCAAGACGATTGAATCAGGAAGCGGCCAAAGCCGTTAAATATGGTAATATTTCCGAAGAAGAAGCTTGGAAATTCGTCACTTTGAATCCAGCTAAATTATTGCATCTAGATGACAAAATAGGAAGTATCAAAGTTGGCAAGGATGCCGATGTTGTATTATGGAACAACAATCCTCTTTCTATTTATGCCAAAGCAGAAAAAACAATCATCGAAGGTGCTGTTTATTATGATCTGCAAAAAGACGAGGCTCAACGTATCGCAAATTCCAATGAGAGAAATGAATTAATTGCACAACTGCTATTGGAAAAAAACAAAGGAATGATCACTCAAGAGCCGAAAAAGACAGACAAAAAATTATACGATTGTGATACATTAGAACAATAAAAACATGAAAATAAAACACACCTATAAAGTGACCGTATTATTGGTATTTCTTTTATCAATAACTACAAAAGCACAACAGATACCAGCACCAAAACAAACAAAATCCATATTAATACTCAATGCCACCGCCCATTTAGGTAATGGAAAAGTCATAGAAAACAGTGCAATTGGATTTAAAGACGGAAAACTTATTTTAGTTGCTGATGCTGCTGCCATACGCATAGCAAAAGACGCTTATGACACTACTATTGATGCCAGCGGAAAACACGTTTATCCAGGATTTATTGCTCCAAACTCCACTCTGGGACTAGTAGAAATTGATGCCGTGAAATCATCCGATGATGAGGATGAAATTGGCCAGTTTAATCCACATGTGAGAAGTATTATCGCTTATAATTCCGAATCAAAAGTGATTGAGACTGTTCGTCCAAATGGAATATTATTAGCTCAGATTACCCCAAGAGGCGGACGCATATCCGGTACTTCATCTATTGTTCAGCTGGATGCCTGGAGCTGGAGAGATGCCATACTAAAAGAAAATGACGGAATACACCTTGAATTCCCAGCCAGTTACAAAAAAAGCGGCAGCTGGTTTGAGCCTGGAGTTAGTGAACCTAACAAAGATTATAAAAATCAAATAGAAGAAATTAATTCGTTTTTATCCAATTCAAAAGCATATTCTTTAGATACACCCAAAGAGAAAAATCAGATTTTAGAGGCTGCAAAGGGCTTATTTAATGGATCTCAGACATTATATATCCATGCAGATGAAGAAAAACAAATTATTGATGCAGTTCAATTAGCAAAAAGCAATGGAATTCCCAAAATGGTTATTGTAGGCGGCTATGAAGCTTATAAAACCAGTGATTTACTTCAAAAAAACAATATTAGTGTTCTTTTAAGACGTGTACATGATATGCCTGAGAAAGCTGATAATGATATTGATCTGCCATATAAATTGGCAAAAATATTAACAGACAAAGGAATTTTAGTTGGTTTGGAAAATAGTGGTGATCACGAAAGAATGAATACCCGAAATTTACCTTTTCTTGCTGGTACTTGTGCCGCCTACGGTTTGGATAAGGAAACAGCTTTAGAGTTAATAACATCCAATACTGCAAAAATTTTAGGAATTGATACTTTATGCGGAACATTGGAATTGGGTAAAGATGCTACTTTATTTATTTCAGAAGGTGATGCTTTGGATATGAGAACCAATAAATTGACGCAAGCATTCATTCAAGGGAGAGCAATCAGTTTAGAGACTCATCAAAGTGCTTTAAACAAAAAATTCAAAGGAAAATACAATCAACTGTAATTGAATTCTAAAAAACATTAATTAAACAACGACATTTATGAAAATAAAATTCACTAAACTTATTCTTATTATGCTGGGTATTGCCAGTACTCTAGTCAGCTGCAATTCGAATAAAAAAGAAAATAACGGTAATACGACAGATAAGAACTTTACGGCTTTTGAAACTGATTTTTTAGATGCTTATTGGAAACAATATCCTTCAGGCTCTATAGGTGTAGGTTATGGCAAATATTATGACAAATTGGTGGTGCCTAATGCTGCCACTTTTGCAGATAATGTTTCTTTCTCAAAAAAATGGTTAGCCGATTTAGCTTCTTTGGACTATAATCAGCTGAGCGATAATAATAAAATCAGCAGTAATATCATCAAGAATCAATTGGAAAGCGATATTTGGTACACTACCGTTTTTAAACAACAGGAATGGGATGCTTCTGTCTATAATATCAGCGGCTCTTGTGATTACATCATTAACCAGCCGTATGCATCACTAGATGAACGATTGAGAATACTAACCAAGTATCTGGAAAACTCTGATGCTTTCTACAAAGCTGCCTTAGAGAATTTAAAACAACCAACCAAAGAACATTTGGAAATGGCTGTCAGCCAAAACAAAGGCGGATTAGGAGTATTTGGCAAATCACTCACAGATTCTATTGCAGCTTCCCATTTGACTGTAACCGAAAAAGAAAGTTTGCAAAAAAACATCATTAAAGCAACCACTGCAATGAAAGGTTATGTAAGCGGTTTGGAAAAAATAGGTGCTGATAAAAATTTTAAATTCAAAGATTACCGCATCGGTAAAAAACTGTTTGCTGAAAAATTCAAATACGATTTAGCAACTGATTTTACTCCAGAACAGATTTATGCAAAAGCGATTGCTGCCAAAAAATTCTATCATAACAAAATGTATGTTACTGCAAGTAAGGTATGGACGAAATATTATCCAGCTCAAACCAAACCAAAAGACAGTTTAGAAGTAATCAGGATGGTTTTAAGCAAAATGCAGCTTAACCATCCTACTCCTGCTAATTTTTATAAATCACTGAAAGACCAAGTAACTCAATTGAAAAAGTTTATCATTGAAAAAAAATTATTCGACTTTGATACTGTTTCTCCTCCAATCAAGGTGAGATACATGCCAGAATATGCCAGAGGTTTTGCTTTGGCTAATGCTGAATTTATTCCTCCTTACCAAAAAAAAGGAACAACATATTACAATATAGACGACCTGACTCAATATACTCCAGCAAAGGCCGAAAGTGCTTTGTGCGAAACCAATTCCTACTCTTCGCAGATATTATCCATACATGAAGCGGTTCCAGGACATTGCTTACAGGGAATTTACAATAACAAAAAATCTCCAGATGTATTACGTTCTGTTTTCCAAAATGGTGCTATGATTGAAGGTTGGGCAGTATATTGTGAAACAATGATGATTGATGAAGGCTGGGGTAATCATCAGCCAGAAATTGAATTAGCATTAGGAGTCTGGAAACTTCGAGAATTGGGTAACGTTATCATCGATTATGATATTCAATGTTTAAACAAATCAAAAGAAGATATCGTAAAACTGTTATCAAAAGAATGTTTTCAAACCGAGCAGCAGGTTGAGGAAAAATATCATCGTGCTACGGTTTCTCAGGTGCAGCTTTGCTCTTACTATAGTGGTTCTACAGCCATTCAACAGCTTAGAGATGATTATCAAAAGAAAATGGGCAATAAATACAGTTTAAAAGATTTTCATGAGACATTCCTAAGTTTTGGCAGTTCTCCTGTAAAATATATTCGTGAACGAATGTTAAAATAGTTATCAAATAAACATTTAGACAATTACACAAAATGACCTCGCTTTAAATATTTAGAGCGAGGTTTATTTTTATTTCAGTTGCATCTGCAATCAAAAAACAGTCTTCCTGTTAAACAATACCCCACAATAAACCAGTAAAATTATCGCAAAACAATTTATACATACACCACATTATCAAATACATATAATTCAATATTCCAAAACATTTTTTATTATATTTGAATAATCGAAACAAAGATTAGAATAATATGCAGTCAGAATTTCCATTTCTCCCAACTAGTGAAAAAATAGCATGTCCAAATAAATTGTACTCTAAAAATGAATAAGGATACTAAAGAATATAACGACAAACAAACTGAAACTGACAAAGCAATTTGTGACCTGATTGCCACTGCTATTGACAGCGAACTAACCGAAGCCGAAAATAAAATCTGGCATGCCATCCCAGTTTGGTTCATCGACGGAAATCCAATTGTAGGCTACGGCAAACTCAAAGACAGCTTACGGCTTTTATTTTGGAGCGGTGATACTTTTGAAGAAGAAAAACTTCAAAAAGAAGGAAAATTTAAGGCTGCTGATATCCGCTATACTTCCGCAGACCAGGTTAATTTAGATGATCTGTCCCGCTGGCTGAAAAAATCAAGAGAAATTCAATGGGATTATAAAAACATTATAAAACGTAAAGGACATCTGGAAAGGTTAAAATAAAAAAACTAACTCAAAAAGATTTTCTAAAATCCCAAAAGACATTCCTATTGATACTTTTCATATTGGCAAAACCGTTGTACTCTTCACTTCTGAAATAATAAAAAAACTGTTTATCAAAGATACTTCCGGCAAAATGGATAATTTCATCTGATGAAAATGATGATAACTTTCCATGTCTGGCAGCACAATTTTGAGCATATAATCAAAACTACCCGAAACAAAATTACATTCAACAACCTCAGGTAAATCTAATATTGCACGATTAAAACTATCCGAAATATCAAACGTCTGTTTCACCAAAGTCACCTGGCAATAAACAGTGAGGTTTTTACCTAGTTTTTTCTTGTTCAATATAGATACATAACGTTCAATAACACCCTCTTTTTCAAGACGTTTAACTCTGTCATGAACTGGAGTGAGCGAAAGATTTATTTGATTCGAAATGTCTTTTAATGTCAAATGTGCATCTTCCTGCAGGAGACGAAGTATTTTTCTGTCATTTTCATCTAAAATCATAACAAAAACAAATTTTATAAATTAATTTATAACAAAATAATCCGATAAATTTTCTTTTTAATATTCATAAAACTGCCAAATAAAGAATTATTTCATGCTAAAATACTAAATAAAAATAATATTTTCTTATTTTAACATCCATTAAACAAAATTTTTCTTTATCTCCTAAATTTGTAATGTAATATTAAATCAACCACTTAAAACATAAGTTATGATAATCGGTGTTCCTAAAGAAATTAAGAATAATGAAAATCGAGTTGCCCTAACTCCAGCAGGTGCTGCTGAAATGATAAATAATGGACATAGCGTTTATGTTCAGGCAGCCGCAGGCGAAGGAAGCGGTTTTGCCGATGAAGAATATACTGCTGCCGGCGCTGTTATTTTACCGACGATTGAAGAGGTTTATGCAATCGCTGAAATGATTATCAAAGTAAAAGAGCCAATCGCTTCAGAATATCCTCTTATCAAAAAAGACCAGTTACTTTTTACATACTTCCACTTTGCATCATCAGAACCGCTAACTCACGCAATGATTGAGCGTCAGGCCATCTGTCTGGCATATGAAACTGTTGAAAAAACAGACCGCAGTTTGCCGTTATTAGTTCCAATGTCTGAAGTTGCAGGGCGTATGTCTATTCAGGAAGGTGCGAAATATTTAGAAAAACCATTAAAAGGAAGAGGAATTCTTCTTGGCGGTGTTCCAGGTGTTCCTCCGGCAAAAGTATTAGTACTAGGCGGAGGTATAGTAGGAACTCAAGCTGCAAAGATGGCCGCAGGTTTAGGAGCTCAAGTCACTATTATGGATGTAAGCTTACCTCGTTTACGTCAATTAGATGATATTATGCCTGCTAATGTTACGACTATAATGTCTAACAGTTATAACATTAAAAAAGCAATTACAGATACTGATTTAATCATTGGAGCTGTATTGATTCCTGGTGCTAAAGCGCCACATCTTATTAAACGCGACATGCTAAAATCTATGCGTCCGGGAACCGTTCTTGTTGATGTAGCCGTGGATCAAGGAGGATGTATTGAAACCTGCTCCCCTACCACTCACGAAAACCCAACTTTCATTATTGACGATATTGTACATTACTGCGTGGCAAATATGCCAGGCGCAGTTCCTTATACTTCGACACTTGCACTTACTAATGCTACTTTGCCTTATGCAGTACAATTGGCAAACAAAGGATGGCAGAAAGCCTGTGCCGAAAACGAAGAACTAAAAAAAGGATTAAACATTGCCAACGGAAAAATCCTTTATAAAGGAGTTGCCGAAGCTTGGAATCTTCCTTTTAATGAAGAGTTAGTATTAGAAAACGCAGTTTGTTAATATTAAATAAGTGCTTACTACGCAGGAAAAACCCGTTTTGAAGAACAAAACGGGTTTTCTGTTTTTAGTCTGATTATAATTTGAAGCAGAAAACATTAGACTTATTCAGCAATTTACAAATAGTAAAAAGAAACAGCAAAAACAGTCAAAAACAAAAAAATCCGCCACTAGAGACGGATTCCTATATCATATTTAAAAACAGCAATCTATTCTCTGAAATCTGAATACTATTCCTTAGGTTTAGTCAAATAATACACTGGAATACCTGTCAGCATAATCAATACTCCCCATCCGCAGGTAGAAAATTTAGTAAGCAGTAATCCAATACAAATTGCAATCGCTACAATTATATACACAAGCGGCAAGAATGGATATCCAAAAGCTTTGTAAGGTCTTTCAGCCTCCGGCATTTTCTTTCTGAGAATAAAGATTCCGTAAATTGTAAGTATGTAAAAAATCAATACGATGATAATTACAAAATCAAGCAGATCACCATATTTTCCAGTCAAACATAATACCGATGCCCATACACACTGCACCCATAAAGCCCATGCTGGAACGCTTGCCTCATTAAGATTGGCTGCTTTCTTTAAAAACAAACCATCTTTAGCCATTGTGTAATACACTCTGGCTCCTGCCATAATCAGTCCGTTATTACACGCAAAAGTCGAAATCATAATCATCAGGGCAATTATAATTGTCCCCATATCCCCAAAAGTATATTGAGAAGCAACGACCGCAACTCTGTCAGATTTTGCTGTGGCAATTTCCTGCATTGGAATAACTGCCAGATACATCAAATTCGTTAATATATAAATAATAGTTACAATCAATGTACCTAAAAACAAACTTAAGCCAACATTGCGTTTTGGATTTTTAATTTCTCCTGCAATAAAAGTTACTCCCACCCAAGCATCACTGGAAAATAAAGAACCAACCATTGCTGCCGAAATTCCAGTCAGCAAAGCTGTTCCGCCAATAGAACTCCAAGATTCACTGTCAGCATCAAAAGCTCTTGAACCCCATGTATCAGCCCAGTTAGCATTCCAAATATCCGATTTGGCAGCCAAAATAAATCCGAAGATGATTAATCCAAACAATGATAAAATTTTAATTATCGTCAAAACCGTCTGAAGAATTTTGCTGTTTTTCACCCCGCGGCTATTTACATAAGTCAACAAAACAATGGTTATTATCGAAACGATTTGTGCTGCATTCAGTTTGAAAGCACCCAGCTCATACAAAACATTTTCATCACTTAAAGGCGGATATAAATAGGCCGAAAATTTAGAAAATCCTACACCTACAGCAGCAATAGTTCCAGTTTGAATTACAGCAAAGAAACTCCAGCCGTACAGAAAAGCGATTAACTTATTGTAAGCTTCTTTTAGGTAAACATACTGCCCTCCAGCATTAGGAAACATAGCACTCAATTCTCCGTAACTAACAGCAGCGATCATCGTAATTAAGCCCGAAATAAGCCATATCAGTATTAACCAGCCCGCAGATCCAACTTGTCTTGCGATATCTGCACTCACAATAAATATCCCAGAACCTATCATCGACCCTACGACAAGCATAGTTCCGTCTAATAATCCGAGTTCTCTTTTAAATTCTCCTGGTTTGTTTTCTTCCATTTTTTTGGTTTATTTTTTTGGTTGGCTAAAGATATACTTTTTTTTGAAAATGGCTAATACTAGTATCTATACTCAGAAAAAGATTAAATCCTAAAAACAAAAAACCCTTAAGTTTCCTTAAGAGTTTTGATAAATTTATTTTTAAAAGCTATTTAAGTATCCGGTTCACCTGTGCAAAATTACGGTGATAATACGGCTCTTTTGTAGAAGAAATAATTACTCCTGAATGTGTCGAAGAATGGATAAATTTTATTTCATCTTCATTAACTTCTATAACCATTCCCACATGATTAATATGACGTCTTCCGTTAGTTTTAAAGAAAATCAGATCTCCTTTCTGTGCATTTTCATCATCAATCTTTTCACCAATTGCAGATTGTTCAATGGAAGATCTTGGCAGTTTTATATCAAATGCACCAAAAGTAGAATACATGAAACCTGAACAATCGAATCCTGCAGTTGTAGTCCCTCCGCTTCTATATCTGGTTCCTATCTTATCTGATGCTGACTGAATGATTTGAGCAATCAGGTCTTCATTTGCAATAGTCAGCCCTGTAGTTGTAGTGTCAGCTTGTTTTTCAGATTGAACTAAAGCAGTTCCATCTTCTTTTTTTATTTGATTCTCGACAGCGTTATTAGGAACCTGAATACTTAATTTTGCACCAACTTCTAATTTTTGCTTAATGGCAGGATTCTGTTTTTCTAATGCTGCTACGGTTATGCCATATTTTTTTGCAATTCCATATTTAGTTTCTTTAGTCAAAACTTCATGAATGATTTCAGAAGTTGGAACTTGAGATTCTTCAATTGTAATCTTCTCCTTATTTTTATTTTCAGCTGGAACAATTTCTTTTTTTTCAGCCGCTGCAACCGGAAGAGTTTCTGTTTCAGACTTAGTTTCTTTTACAGCTAACTCTTTTGATGCCGATTTTCCATTACTAGGAATCACAATTACCTGACCTAGACTTAAGCCCTTCTTCCCTATTTTAGGATTGGCATCCTGCAGTTCTTTCAAGGTTATACCGTACTTCTTTGCGATTGCATACAAAGATTCTTTTGGTTTCACTATATGCGTTAAAGATTCCGTATTTTCAGCAGTTTCTTCTGCCTTTGAATTAGACAAATCGGCTATTTCTTTCTTGGTTAAATTTGATGGAATATTAATAGTCTGTCCTATTTTCAATCCTTCTGTTTCTAATTTAGGATTTGCTTTGTAGAGCAGCTCAGTTGTAGTTTTAAATTGTTTTGTAATTCCGTATAATGTTTCTTTAGACTGCACCTGGTGAGTAATCTGAGTTATTTTTTCAGCATCGGAAACTGTCTGATCATTCTCTTTTTTCGATTCAGAATTTGGAATCAGTAATACCTGATTGAGATGCAGTGTTTTTTTAGCTTTGGGATTTAACTTATAAATTGAAGCAATCGAAACATTGTATTTTTGAGCAATACTAGAAATTGTTTCCCCTTTTACTATAGAATGCTGAATGTTATTATCTTGTGAAAAAACGCTTATACTGCATAAAAAAAAGGCTGTAACAATTAATCTTAAGTACTTCATCGTTCTTTATTTATTCCTCATTTTCAACAATACACACATTTTTTGAGGGGGTTATACTATTTGTGTGTCTGGTTTTCAACTTTTTTTTGAAGAATTACAAATATAACTTATTAAACAGAAACAAAAACTAAAAACAGGCTAAAATTCTTAAAAAAAATAAAAATATCAGCCTTTTATCGTTAATATTAACACAAAATTAAACACTTTAACCTTTTCATAAACTTTCTAAAATCGCTGCGTAATGAAATATTGTCCCCATGAGCACGAAGAAATGCCAAATAGTGTGAAAATAATTTTTGTCCCCTTTGATATAAAAAAATACTCCCACAGTATAACTCAATCCGCCTGCAAGAATCCACATAAATACCGAAAATGGAATTACGCCCCATAACGGTTTTATAACAAAAACAATCATCCAGCCCATCATTAAATACAATGCAACAGAAATAAACTTAAAACGGTCAATGTAAAAAATCTTAAAAAATGTCCCCAACAAGACTATCGACCACATTGTTCCTAAAAATAGCAGCGCCGTTTCCTTATTCAGATAAATAACCATGAGTGGCGAGTAAGTACCTGCAATCAGATAGTAAATACTGATATGATCGGCTATTTTAAGCAACTGTTTCGATTTTTGTTTTTGTACTAAATGATACAAAGATGAAAACAAATACACAAGCATCATTCCTATTCCGAAAACTATAACTGACGATTCTGTTATTAAATTGTGGTGTTCAGATGCTTTTGCAATAAGCAAAGGCATTCCTGTTAAACAAAATAGTATCCCCAGAATGTGTGAAATTCCGTTTGCTAATTCTTCTTTGCGGGTTTGGATTCTGGTTGACATCGTATTTATTTTTACACTTTTAATTTCAATAAAGATACGATTTCATCATTTAATTTCAAGCATACCGAAGCTTAAGCCACGGCATTCCCTTTTAAAAGTTTCTGACACGAATTACACTAATCTGCACGAATGAAGATTGCTGTTTAATTACACAAAATATTCGAAACTGTAAAAGTTGTAAAATTTGATTTCAATTTTGATAAGAATTAGTGTTAATTGGTGAAATTCGTATTTATCTTTTTTTAAATGCGAATGCCGTGAGCTTAAGCTTTAATATTTAGTTCTCAGATTACTCCTCTGTCAAGACTACAACAGTATTTCCATAAAATTCCATCAATTTATTCATATACATAACTTTTTACTTACACATTTAACAAAATATACAAAAATTGACAGAAAAAAACTATTTGAAAAAGTAAGAATAGTTTAGATTTGATTTTGTAAACTATTAGTACAATAACCATTAAAAAACTATTTTATGTCAAATTTGCTTAACAATCGCGTAAACGCCACTGCTACGGCAGCACAGGTAACGGCAGTCAAAGCCGCTTTCCAAACTATTCTAACCAATCTTCCGTTTCTGGTGGGGTTAACCGCCGACGAGAGAAAATCACTAAACACTGTTGATGTCGCCAACAAAGCGTTTACCGAAGATGCCATTAATGCGGCAGTAAACAACCCAACGCTTGTTCCGTCTTATCTTTCGGTGGCGAATATGCAAAATGATTTAACACTTTTTACGCAACTGGATGAAATCTCGGGTTTGGCCAACCAGCTTTGTGAGCGCATTGAAGACACCAAAATGCTGGCAGGCAGTGAGGCCTACAGTGTAGCACTGGCGCTGTACAAATCCTTTGGATCAGCAGCCGATGCCGGAGTTCAGGGAGCAGACAGCATCGTCGATCAACTCAAAAAACGTTTTGCCACTAGCGGCGGAAATGCCGTTACGGTACCGCCCGTACTACCAGCGGTGTAGCAAAACAATTTGCTTAAAAATAACCGCAATCGCCTCTTTTGAAATAAAAGAGGCGATTTTTTTGCCGTTCTTTTTTGTTATTCAAAAGCAATTGTATGTAGTTCGAACCAACAATATAGGTAGTTTAAACCTGCTTTATTGGTTCGTCGAACCAATAGAACAGCTAGTTTGCACCTATACTATATGGTATTAGAACCAATAAAGCATATAGTTTAAACCAATAGTATATGTAGTTCGAACCAACAGAATATGTAGTTTGAACCAATAAACCATGTAGTTCCAACCAACACTATTAGTGTTTAGCACTACTTTTTTAGAAAAACACTAGGTATTCCTAACCTTAAACACACAAAAGATGATATCGACCAGCAACAAATACAAGAATGGAAAAGGGGAACATTACCCAGCGATTGGCAATTTTATCCATTATCACATTACCCAGAATAAAATCAAGAAAGCCGATGTTGCCAGAGCACTAGGCATACTCCCTACGGGATTGAACGAATATTTCAAGAAAGAGTCCTTGCAGTTTGCCATTATATGGAAACTCAGTATGGCAATGAACTACAATTTTATTGCGCACTTGGGTGAATACCTGCCCTATCGTTTTGAAACCACTCGCGAAAAAGCCCTAAAAGAAGAACTTGCCCAGAAAGAGGCGCTCCTACAAAAAATGGAGATTCAGATGGAAACCCTGCGGGAAATGATTAAAAAATAACCTAAGTTAAATTGAGTTAAATCAACTATATTTGGGAAAACAAAACTGACGACTATTGAGCAAAGCCAGTCAAATAAAGATAGCTAAACTCAACAAATGAGTAAAAATTGAGTATATAAACTAGTTGTGTGCAATACTAAAAAAAACGAACATAAAACATATGGCAACATCAATCGGATTAACACTTCTTTCAATATTTAAAGACCCATTAATGAAATTAAGTAAAGGTTTCAAAGATGAATTTTTGCATATTTTCGATAATGGTTTACCAGAATACATTGATAATTTTTATGATAAATTTTCAAAAACTAAAACTTTTATTTATCGAGAAGAAAAAATTGATTTTTATGATATCTTCTTTCCTGTCAATATTAAAAATAAAAACGAAATTTTTGAAACTAACTCTGACCTAAAAAAAATTTTAAGTAAATATAATTTTATCACCTTGATTGGAAATGCAGGATCGGGAAAAAGTATGTTAATGAAACATATATTTCTTTCAACGGTTAATCAATCATATAGAATTCCTATCATAATTGAACTTCGAAATCTAACAGATTATCAAGGTAAAATTTATGACTACATAACAAGTATTTTGACAAAAAATGAATTAGCTAATTCTGAAAAATTAGTTGATAGAATTTTAAAAGAAGGAAATTTTATTTTTTTACTTGATGGTTACGATGAAATTTATTCTTCAGCAAAGGATAGAATCACTGTAGATATTGAGGAATTTGTCGACACATATAGTAAAAACACTTTTGTAGTAACATCAAGACCAGGATCTAATGCAGAATCATTACAACGATTTGATAATTTTTATGTACAATCTTTAAACAATAAACAAATAGAAAGTTTCATAAGATTACAATTCAAAAATTATGAAGATTTAGAATCTGTCGAGACAATTCTCTCTATCGTAAAAAAATCTGAAAATAAAGATTATAAAGAGTATCTTTCAAACCCTCTTTTATTATCGATGTTTATTTTCACATTTAATACTTATCCAGAATTGCCCAAATATAAGAGTAAATTTTATTCAAATGTTTTTGATACGCTGTGTACTAAACATGATGCCTTTACGAAAAAAGGATTTTGGTTACACGAAAGAAAATCAGGCTTAAAAAATGATGACTTTGAAAATATTTTAAAATGGTTTTCTTATGTAACTATTTTTAAAGGAAAATATAGTTTTGATGAAGAATACTTAAAGGAGAGACTTAAAAAAATACTTGAAAAACTAAAACTAAATTTAGAAATAGAGAATCTTATTTACGATCTAACGGTTTCAATTGCAATAATGATTCAGGACGGAACTGAATATACTTTTCCACATAAATCTTTACAAGAATATTTTACTGCTATTTTAATTAAAAGTCTAAATGAAGAGCAAAAATCTAAAGTTTATGGTGAAAAATTTCTTCAGCAACGCAAACATACAAATGGAGGTAATTTAAACCTCTATAAATTATGTTATGAAAATGATAAAATTTACTTTTCGAAGTTATTTTTAATTCCAAATACTGAAGATTTTATAAAAAGAGTTGATTCAACTAAACCAGATAAACTGACATTTAATTTATTGAAAGAATTTGGTATAAAATTTATGATTAACTCTGAAACAAATACAATAGGTGGTTACAGTGAAAAAAACTTAATTTACGATTCTTATTTAGCTTTTTTTCAACTAAAAAGTATTGTTACATCTTTCGAAGAACTGAATTCGTGTGTAAATCAATTAAAACTATCTTTCCAAGAAATGATAGAAATAAACAATGAAAAATACATACGATTTGATGAGGGAAGTGAAAAAGCTCAAATTGAAAAGTCTATTTATTTAAAAAATTGTGGAATTATTGATAAGTCATTAGTCTTTATGAAAGAATTGAAAAATGGTTTAGAAAAAGTAAAGAAAGATATTGCAGAGGAGAATGAAAATACCGAAGATTTATTAGATGTTTAAAAAAGTACTGTACTCAGAGAAGTTGTAAATAGTTATAACATTTTAGCAAATCAATACTCTGAAACAAACAGACAAAACCTTATAGCCAAGTTTAATGTGTTTTTTTCAATCTCATTTAATGCTTACAGAAAAGAAATTGTTTTAGAAAAGTTGGTAGAATAGCCCGAAAGCCCTTGATATGTCTCGGCAACGATAGCGCATAAATTTTTTCTGTGCCCGCAAAGAGCATCCGCAAACCTGATAGCCCTAATTTACAATCATAAGTGTTCGAAACCTGAGTTTATTATTGGCTTGCCTCCAGCTTCAGCTGGAGGATTGTGATTTTGAAACAATAAAAGGCTTTAGCCAAACAAAGCAGATGTTTTTTGGCTAAAGCCAATTTATCTCTGAATTTAGTAAACTCCAGCTAAAGCTGGAGGCAATTAAAATTCTTGTTCCGAACACTTATGATTGTAAATCCGCTATCGTACACAACAGTTTTTTATATAATCGAGCAATCAGATCAAAATTTTTCAAACCCTCTCATAAAAAAACTCCCAAGTTGCCTTGAGAGTTTCTACTATAAAAATTTTAAACGCTTACGCATTAGCCTCAGCAGCGATTAAGTTTAAGGCTGAACCAGCTTTGAACCAGCCAATTTGACTTGCATTATAAGTATGGTTTGCCAAGATTATTTCTTTGCTTCCGTCAGCGTGAACCAATTCCAAGCTTAATGGTTTTCCAGGAGCAAAATCAACTAAATCAATAAAGTTGATGGTATCGTCTTCCTGAATTTTGTCATAATCGGCTTCGTTTGCGAATGTTAATCCCAATAATCCTTGTTTTTTTAGATTGGTTTCGTGGATACGGGCAAATGATTTAACCAGAACAGCTTTTACACCCAAGAAACGAGGCTCCATTGCAGCATGTTCACGAGATGAACCTTCTCCATAATTATGATCCCCCACAACAACCGAAGGAATTCCAGCAGCTTTGTAAGCACGCGCCACAGCAGGAACAGCTTCATAAGTACCTGTCAATTGGTTTTTAACTGAATTTGCAGTCTGATTGAATGCATTGACAGCTCCAATCAGCATATTGTTAGAAATATTATCCAAATGCCCGCGGAAACGCAGCCATGGTCCTGCCATAGAAATGTGGTCGGTAGTACATTTTCCAAAAGCTTTAATCAATAATTTTGCTCCAGCAATATTTTTACCATCCCAGGCTTCGAATGGAGCCAATAACTGCAGACGGTCTGAAGTCGGACTTACATTTACCTGAACATTTGATCCGTCTTCGGCCGGTGCCTGAAAACCAGCATCCTCAACATCAAAACCTCTTTTCGGTAATTCGTCACCATAAGGAGCGATTAATTTCACTTCATCACCGTTATCATTAATCAATGTATCAGTCAGCGGATTGAAATCCAATCTTCCTGAAATTGCCAACGCAGCAACCATTTCCGGCGATGTTACAAAAGCGTGTGTATTTGGATTACCGTCAGCTCTTTTGGAGAAATTACGGTTGAATGAATGTACGATTGTATTTTTCTCTCCTTTGTCAGCACCAGCTCTATCCCATTGCCCGATACAAGGTCCGCAGGCATTTGTAAATACTTTAGTTCCCAATTTTTCGAAAGTGGCGATGATACCGTCTCTTTCGATAGTGTAACGAATCTGTTCCGACCCTGGATTGATACCAAACTCTGCTTTTGGAGTGATTCCATGCTCAACAGCTTGGTTTACAATTGAAGCCGCACGTGCCATATCTTCATACGAGGAGTTTGTACAGGAGCCAATTAATCCCCATTCTACTTTTATTGGCCAGCCGTTTGCTGCAGCTTCTGCTTTCATTTTAGAAACTGGTGTTCCGCGGTCTGGTGTGAAAGGCCCGTTGATATGCGGTTCCAATTCGGATAAATTAATTTCAATAAGCTGATCAAAATACTGTGATGGATTAGCATATACTTCTGGATCTGCGGTCAAATAAGAAGCAACTTTATCTGCAGCATCAACAACATCCTGCCGGCCTGTAGCAGCTAAATACCTGCGCATGGAATCGTCATAGCCAAATGTAGAAGTTGTAGCACCAATTTCGGCTCCCATATTACAGATAGTCCCTTTTCCTGTACATGACATGGAAGTAGCGCCTTCGCCAAAATATTCAACAATAGCTCCTGTCCCTCCTTTTACAGTAAGAATATCGGCTACCTTTAAAATAACATCTTTCGGAGCAGTCCAGCCAGATAGTTTTCCAGTTAATTTTACTCCGATTAATTTCGGAAATTTCAACTCCCAAGACATTCCGGACATTACATCTACAGCATCAGCACCTCCCACTCCAATAGCCAGCATCCCTAATCCGCCGGCATTTACCGTATGCGAATCCGTACCAATCATCATTCCTCCTGGAAAAGCATAATTTTCCAAAACAATCTGATGAATAATTCCTGACCCTGGTTTCCAGAATCCGATTCCATATTTATTTGAAACAGATGACAGAAAATCAAAAACTTCTTTCGACTGTGTATTCGCCACAGCTAAATCTGCAGAAGCACCGACTTTGGCCTGAATCAGGTGGTCACAATGGACCGTTGTAGGAACTGCCGCTTTAGATTTACCGGCATGCATAAACTGAAGTAATGCCATCTGAGCAGTTGCATCTTGGCAGGCAACTCTGTCCGGAGCAAAATCAACATAATCAATACCTCTTCCGTATGCCTGTTTAGCAGTTTCGTCCCAAAGGTGACTGTATAAAATTTTCTCCGTTAAAGTAAGCGGACGGCCAACTATCTCACGTGCCGCATCTACACGTAAAGGCATATCTGCGTACACTTTTTTAATCATTTCAATATCAAAAGCCATAAGATTTACAGTATTGTTAATTATTAATTTATTTTAAACCCTACAATTTACAAAAAATAGAGCAGTTATTAAACAAAAAGCCCGAGTTTATGACTCGGGCTTCTAAATTATGATAGAAAAATTATATTAACTATTCACTAACTGCTTGTGAGAAGGCGCAAACTTAGTCAAGTTGATACCATCAACAGCAGCAATATATTCTTCAATTGTTGGAGTTCTTCCAAGTACTGTTGACAGTACTACAACTGGAGTAGATGATAATAAAGACTCTCCTTTTTTAGCATCAGTATCTTCCACAACTCTTCCTTGGAAAAGACGCGTTGAAGTTGCCATTACAGTATCTCCTTTAGCTGCTTTTTCCTGGTTACCCATACAAAGATTACAGCCTGGACGCTCTAAATACAACATTTTTTCGTATTCAGTACGTGCTGCAGCTTTCGGTGCATTATCGTCAAATTCGAAACCTGAATATTTCTGTAAAACTTCCCAGTCACCTTCAGCTTTCAATTCATCAACGATGTTATAAGTAGGAGGCGCTACTACAAGAGGTGCTTTAAATTCTACTTTACCGTTTTGAGCTTCAATATTTTTAAGCATCTGAGCAAGGATTTTCATATCACCTTTGTGAACCATACAAGAACCAATAAATCCAAGATCTACTTTTTTATCTCCTCCATAAAAAGAAAGAGGTCTGATTGTATCGTGAGTATATCTTTTAGAAACATCAGCATTATTTACGTCTGGATCAGCAATCATTGGCTCTGCAATCACATCAAGATCAACAACAACTTCAGCATAATATTTAGCATTTGCATCTGGAGTTAAAGCTGGTTTTTCACCAGATTTAATCTCAGCAATTCTCTTATCTGCTTTATTAATCAATCCCTGAAGAACTTGATTGTGATTATCCATTCCTTTGTCAATCATAATTTGAATTCTGCTTTTCGCAATTTCCAATGATTCAATCAAAGTATCATCTTCAGAAATACAGATAGATGCTTTTGCTTTCATTTCCGCAGACCAGTCAGTAAATGTAAATGCCTGATCAGCAGTAAGAGTTCCAATGTGAACCTCGATAATTCTTCCTTGGAAAACGTTCTCACCACCAAATTGTTTCAGCATCTGAGCCTGAGTAGCATGAACCACATCACGGAAATCCATGTATTCTTTCATTTCTCCCTTGAAAGTCACCTTTACAGAATCCGGAATTGGCATAGAAGCTTCACCAGTAGCAAGTGCAAGAGCAACAGTTCCTGAGTCAGCACCAAAAGCAACACCTTTTGACATTCTCGTATGAGAGTCACCACCAATAATGATAGCCCAGTCATCAATTGTAATATCATTAAGAACTTTATGGATTACGTCCGTCATTGAGTGATAGACACCTTTTGGATCACGTGCAGTAATTAAACCAAAGTTGTTCATGAATTTCATCAATTTAGGAATATTTGCCTGCGCTTTTTTATCCCATACAGATGCAGTGTGACAACCTGATTGGTAAGCACCATCAAGGATTGGCGAAATCACAGTAGCCGCCATAGCTTCTAATTCCTGAGAAGTCATAAGACCTGTAGTATCCTGAGAACCTACGATGTTTACTTCTACACGAACATCAGAACCAGCGTGTAATATTTTACCCGGAGTAGTTCCTACAGCGTTTCTGTTGAAGATTTTTTCAACCGCAGTAAGACCTTGTCCTTCGTGAGAAATCTCTTTTGATGGAGCAAATACTAATGGAATATCAATTCCTAAAACTTTCGCTGCGAATGTTTGTAATTTTTTACCAAATACAATCGCATAAGACCCGCCCGCTTTAATGAATTCCATTTTTTGAGGAGTGAAAGCTTTAGCTATATCAATTAATTCTTTATCGCCATTGTATAATTTTTTAGTTTTTGTATTGATTGTTAAAACAGTTCCTGTAGCTACAGAATATGCCTGCTCTAAAACCGGCTCTCCGCTTTCGTTACGAACAACATTCCCTGATGCATCTGTTTTTTTAACCCAGTTTTTAAGATCAAGACCGATACCTCCGGTAACATCAACTGTTGTTAAGAAAATTGGAGAAATACCGTTTGTACCTCCAACAATCGGAGCAAAATTAACAAATGGAACGTATGGGCTTGCTTGTTTACCTGTCCAAAGTGCCACATTGTTTACTCCTGACATACGAGAAGAACCAACTCCCATTGTACCTTTTTCAGCAATCAGCATCACCGATTTATCAGGGTGCTGTGCCTGAAGTGCTTTAATTTCCTCCTGTGCCTGAGGAGTAATCATACATTTACCATGTAATTCACGATCTGAACGTGAGTGTGCCTGATTTCCTGGAGAAAGTAAATCTGTAGAAATATCACCTTCACCAGCGATAAAAGTTACCACCTTAATTTCTTCAGCAACTTCTGGAAGTTTAGTAAAGAATTCCGCTTTTGCGTAACTTTCTATAATTTCTTTAGCGATAGTATTACCGTTTTTGAATGCCTCTTTTAAACGATCTGTATCTGCATCATAAAGGAAAACCTGCGTTTTAAGAACTTCCGCAGCTTGTTTTGCAATAGCAGCATCATTTCCTAAAGCCAAATCAAGAAGTACTTCAATTGAAGGTCCGCCTTTCATATGTGACAACAATTCAAATGCAAAAGCAGGCGTGATTTCCGCTACTACAGATTCACCAAGAATAATTTCTTTTAAAAACTTAGCTTTCTCACCAGCTGCGCTAGTAGTTCCAGGCAAAGTGTTATAAATAAAAAATTTAAGAGAGTCTTCTCGATTAGCATTATCTAAATCTTTGATTTGTGCAATGATTTCACTTACCAATGCAGCATCGTCAATTGGCTTTGGGTGGAGTCCCTGAACTTTACGTTCTTCGATCTCCTTGATGTAGTCGCTATAAATATTCATAATTAAAGTCAGGTTAATGGCTCTTTTATTGAGTATTTCAATATTAAAGCCATAATAATTAAGTGTTTTTTATTTTTTTGTCCTGCAAATTTAATAATTAAAGATGATAATTTAAAGAAATTTAATAGATGTCCATTTTTCAAAAAAAATTATTGCAAAATAAATGATTTCACTGCGTTAAAATAAGAAATAAGCATGTTTAGTCTGTCAATTTTACAAATTCAATAATTCAGAAATGGATTTTAACAAAAAGAAAAACTATTGTTAAACAAAAAGTACCACATTCCCATTAGAATGCAGCACTTTTCAATAATCTATTATTTTTTACTTTTAAACAAGCTTTCCAATTATCATTTCCTCAGAAATTCCTTCGGCATCTGCTTTATAGTTTTTAATAATTCTATGTCGCAGGATACCAACTGCAACAGCTTTTACATCTTCTATATCCGGAGAAAATTTACCATGAAAAGCCGCATTTGCTTTGGCTGCCAAAATCAAATTCTGCGAAGCTCTTGGACCCGCACCCCAATCCAGATAATTTTTCACAAATTCATTAGACAGTTTATTATCAGGACGTGTTTTACTTACTAACCCAACTGCATATTCCACTACATTATCTGCAACTGGAATACGGCGGATCAAATGCTGAAAATCAATAATTTCCTGAGCAGTAAATAATGCATTCACCTTTGTATCGACATCTGCAGTAGTTCTTTTCACAACTTGCACTTCTTCTTCAAAAGATGGATACTCAAGTTTTATCGCAAACATAAATCGGTCTAACTGTGCTTCAGGCAATGGATAAGTCCCCTCCTGTTCTATTGGGTTTTGTGTAGCCAAAACAAAATAAGGCAGACTCAGTTTATGGTTTGCGCCAGCAATAGTAACCGAACGTTCCTGCATTGCTTCTAATAAAGCCGCCTGCGTCTTTGGAGGCGTTCTATTGATTTCATCTGCCAGAATAATATTTGAAAATATAGGCCCTTTAATAAATTTAAACTGCCTGTTTTCATCCAATATTTCACTCCCTAATATATCTGAAGGCATTAAATCAGGAGTAAATTGAATTCTTTTAAAATCCAGACCTAAAGCCTGCGCCAAAGTATTCACCAACAAAGTCTTAGCAAGTCCAGGAACTCCTACTAACAAGGCATGTCCTCCTGAAAAAATACATAGCAAAATCTGATCAACAACAGCTTCTTGGCCTACAATAATTTTAGATATTTCTTTTTTTAATTCATTACGCTTCTGAACTAAATTTTGTATCGCTGTTACATCCGACATTTTTATATTATTTTTTTTTAATTAAAAAAGAGTTAGTACTATGAAAACATAAAACTAACTCTTTTTATTTATTTAATGAAAATTATTTTTTTACCCAGTTATTAGTAAATGGACAATCTTTATATTCATCCACAATCTTTATATAAGTATCCTTAATTTTGTTATCAAACCATTTTGCAATAGCTTTAATTTGTTTTTCTTTCAAAGCCAAATCCTTAATTTTGATATAATCTTTAGCATAATCCGCAGTGTGCGAATCAATTCTATTGGTCACTATCATGATTTTATAATATTTTTTCCCTTCTTTATCTTCAAGAAACGGCATAGAAATCTCATTATCCTTCAAATTGGAAACCTGATTATAAATAGAAGGATCCATATTAGTCAGCTCAAAATGTGTATCCTGAGTCTTAGGATTTACCAGTGCTCCTCCATTCGCTCTTGTTTCCTTTTCATCAGACATCGTTCTTGCTGCTTCCGCAAAAGGAATTTCCTTATCTAATATCTTCTTTCTAATTAAAGTAATTTTCTCTTTAGCTTCTTTCAAAGACTCCTGAGAAACTGTTGGAGCTATTAATATATGCCTCAATTCAATTTCCTGCCCCTTTATTTTTTCAACATAAATAATATGGAAACCGTATTGAGTCTCAAAAGGCTCTGAAATCTCACCTTCAGCAAGACTAAATGCAACATCTTTAAACTCCTTGACAAAAGCAGTTTTCCTGTTCATTTTATAATAACCTCCGTTTTTACTGGAACCAGGGTCTTCCGAATACAGCACAGCTTTGGTAGCAAAACTTGCTCCCTCCATACACTCTTTTCTAAAGCCATTCAGTTTATCAATAACTCTTTTCTTGTCTTCTTCAGTAACCTTTGGTTTTACAACAATTTGAGCTACTTCTAACTCCGCACCAAAAACCGGCAAATCAGCAACAGGTATTTTTTTAAAAAATTCACGAACTTCTTCAGGCGTTATTTCAACCTTATCGATTATCTTTTTCGTCATTTCACCAGTAAGCTTCTGCTCTTTTAGTACATCAAAGAAATATGTTCTAAATTCTTCTTCCGAATCCTTTTGATAATACTGAACCAGCTTATCCATTGTTCCAACCTGCTGAAGCATATAAGATAATCTTTCATCCATCATACCTTTTACTTCGGCATCACTTACTATAATACTGTCCTGAACTGCTTGATGAGCATACAATTTCTGTTCCAATAACGTCCCCAAAACCTGACATCTCGTTACATCCGAGATAGATCCTCCTTGACTTTTAATTTCCAAAAAACCTTTGTCAATATCAGAATCTAATATAATATAATCTCCAACGGTTGCAACTACTCCGTCTACTTTAAGTTTTTTTGTTGAAACCACAGGTGCTTTTGCTGTCTTAGGAACAACAGTATCTTTTATAATCTCCTGAGCATTTACAAAAGTTAAAGAAAAAAACAAAAGAAAAAAAGACAGCATAACTTTAGTAGTTATGGATTTCATTTGTACAATTTTTAAAGGCATTTTTTATTTTTTATATTATTATTATCTCAAAAAAATCTATTTTAAAAAATGCATTTCTCTTAAATACAATCTTTTAAAAAACAAGAAATTGTTCACTTTAAAGTCCGAAAAATCAAAACGTAATAATTCGGCAAAAAACTTACAATTATCTCAACATATAACGAACAAAAATAACAATTCGAATGCATTAAACAAGTTTCCTCAGTACTATTAACAAAAAATTATTAAGTTCCACAGCCTGCTTATATTATTTATGCAAAATCAAAAAAATTATAGCCCTAATTTAATTCCCCAAACCAATACCTACGCACAACTTACTACAGCATAACTAAAGATTTGACAGCAATGGCAGACTTTAATCCAAATTACTATTTTTTAGAAGCATCAGCAACTGGCATTTCAAAAAAAAATAGTTCTTACTCTAAACTTTAACTTTGTTTAAAAAAAAGGATATTGTTTCAATCAGGATTAAAGAGAAACATAATTCTTTCTTACCATCATTTACAATTACAATCGAATTCAGATCTATATTATATCCAGAAATTTAATCCATTTCATATAACTATATATTTTTTTTAAATAGCATATATAAATAGTACTTTTGCAGACAATTGATATATAAATATGAGTTTTTTAAAAGAAATAGAAAGAAGACGCACATTTGGGATTATCTCACATCCCGATGCCGGAAAAACCACACTGACAGAAAAATTGCTGCTTTTTGGAGGAGCAATTCAAGAAGCTGGTGCAGTAAAAAACAATAAAATAAAAAAAGGAGCTACGAGTGACTTCATGGAAATTGAGCGTCAGAGAGGAATTTCTGTATCTACATCCGTATTAGCCTTCAACTATAAAGAGAAAAAAATAAACATTCTCGACACTCCAGGTCACAAGGATTTTGCCGAAGATACTTTTAGAACCTTAACAGCAGTTGACAGTGTAATTGTTGTTATTGACGTCGCAAAAGGGGTTGAAGAGCAGACCGAAAAACTGGTTGCTGTCTGCAGAATGCGAAAAATTCCAATTATTGTTTTCATTAATAAATTAGACCGTGAGGGAAAAGACGCTTTTGACTTAATGGACGAGGTGGAACAAAAACTTGGATTGACAGTTACTCCCCTAAGTTTTCCAATTGGCATGGGATATGATTTTCAGGGAATTTACAATCTTTGGGAACAGAATATTAACTTATTTAGCGGTGACAGCCGTAAAAATATTGAAGAAACAATTGCGTTCTCTGATGTACAAAGTCCTGAATTAGAGAAAATAATCGGACCTAAACCTGCAGATCGTTTGCGTGAAGAACTAGAATTAATTGACGAAGTATATCCAAAATTTGATCGTCAGGATTATTTGGATGGAAAATTACAGCCAGTTTTTTTCGGATCCGCTTTAAACAATTTTGGGGTTAGAGAATTATTAGATTGCTTTGTAAACATTGCACCGTCGCCAAGACCAAAAGATTCGGAGACTAGATTGGTAGATCCAAAAGAAGAAAAAATGTCTGGATTTGTTTTTAAAATCCACGCGAATATGGATCCTAAACACAGAGACCGATTAGCTTTTATAAAAATCGTTTCTGGAACTTTTGAAAGAAACAAACCTTATTATCACGTACGTCAAAAAAAGAATTTAAAATTCTCAAGTCCAAATGCTTTTTTTGCTGAAAAAAAGGAAATCGTAGACATCTCCTATCCAGGTGATATTGTTGGATTACACGATACTGGAAATTTTAAAATTGGTGATACTTTAACCGAGGGTGAAGTAATGAGTTTCAAAGGAATTCCAAGTTTCTCTCCAGAACACTTTAGATACATAAACAATGCTGACCCGATGAAAGCCAAACAGCTGGATAAAGGAGTTGACCAATTAATGGACGAAGGAGTTGCCCAATTATTTACTTTAGAAATGAATAACCGAAAAGTAATTGGTACAGTTGGTGCATTACAATATGAAGTTATTCAATACCGTCTAGAACATGAATATGGTGCAAAATGTACTTATGAAAACTTTCCTGTTCACAAGGCCTGCTGGGTAAAACCAGACGATGCTAAAAACGAAGAATTTAAAGAATTCAAACGTATCAAACAGAAATTTTTAGCAAAAGACAAATACAATCAATTGGTTTTCCTTGCCGATTCTGATTTTACCATTCAGATGACACAAAGCAAATACCCAAGTGTAAAACTATTTTTCACTTCAGAATTTGATTAAATCATAAAAAAATAGACAAAAAAAACGCCAATTTTTAATTGGCGTTTTTTATATATACAAATTAAATTCAACCTTAAATACTCGCTAGCAAGATTTAATATTTAGTGCTTTTTTCAAAAGCGTTTTTACCAATAAATGATTTGGCTGTCTTCCCGAAGTCAAAAAACTTTTCTTAGAGTACATACCATCATCCGAAAAAGGTTTACTCACATCTTCCTTAGTTCCCATGAACCACAAAATGAAATTTACATTTGAGTTCATCATGAGAGAATTAGACGACACTTTCACAGGGTCTTCAATCACAATATCATTATGAATATTCAGCACTTCCACAATAGGAATTTCTAAATTTTCTTTCTGCCCAAAAACAGAACCTGTAGAAAGAAAAGATATCAAAACAATAATAAATAAAGAACTACTATTTTTGTTATTTTGAAAAACATTAAAAATTTTACCCATCTCAAATACCTTCCTAATATGATTTGTTATACATATTCAGGGTGCAAAACTAAATAAATAGTCATCTAGGAAAAAAAATAGTCGTTCAAGTACATAAATAGTCGTTTAATAACATGAAATATCGGAAACCTTAATAAAACCATAACATTTATGTAAAACACAAAAAAAGACTCCATTTCTGAAGTCTTCATTTTTATATAATTAGGCTTGTCCTGCCGGACCAAAATTTAATGGAATTGGAGCCTGCTCGCCTTCTTTTATTTCACCATGAGCTAATTCAAAACGATGAACATTTTCACCAATTGCCTTAAGCAGTCTTTTAGCATGCTGTGGTGTTAAAACAATTCTTGATTTAACTTTAGCTTTAGGAACTCCTGGCATTATACAAACAAAATCTAATACAAATTCCGATGAAGAATGGTTAATTATTGCCAAATTTGAATAAATTCCTTCAGCTATTTTTTCATCCAATTCAATATTAATCTGTTCTTGCTGTTGGTTAGGATTGCTCATAAAATTTAAATTTTTCAACACTCTCTCCCTGCATTCACAGAGAGAGAACATTGATGAAAGAATTAATAAATATACTCTTCTTTATTTGCCATCATATCATTATAGTCTTCTCTAGATCCTACAATTGCATTATCATATTCTCTCATACCAGTACCGGCAGGGATTCTATGTCCAACAATTACATTCTCTTTCAATCCTTCTAATAAATCCACTTTACCTGCAACAGCAGCTTCGTTTAACACTTTTGTTGTTTCTTGGAAAGAAGCAGCAGAAATAAATGATTTAGTCTGAAGAGAAGCTCTAGTAATACCTTGTAAAACCGGTGTTGCAGTAGCCGTAATTACGTCACGTGCAGCAACAAGATTTTTGTCAGTACGTTTCAATAATGAATTTTCATCACGCAGCTGACGCGGTGTTATAATCTGACCTGGTTTTAAAACACTTGAATCTCCAGCATCTTCAACCACTTTCATACCATATAATTTATCATTTTCAACGATAAAATCTTTAGTATGAATTAATTGATCTTCTAAGAACAAAGTATCTCCTGGATCTTCAACTCTAACTTTACGCATCATTTGACGTATTACTACTTCAAAGTGCTTATCGTTGATTTTTACCCCTTGAAGACGGTATACCTCCTGAATTTCATTTACCAAATACTGCTGAACAGCAGATGGCCCTTGAATTCTCAAGATATCATCCGGTGTAATAGCACCATCAGACAATGGAGATCCTGCTCTTACGAAGTCATTTTCCTGAACTAAAATCTGGCTTGATAATTTAACCAAATATTTTCTAACGTCACCAAATTTAGACTCAATAACGATTTCACGGTTACCTCTTTTAATTTTTCCGAAAGAAACAACACCATCAATCTCAGAAACTACAGCTGGGTTTGAAGGATTACGAGCCTCTAACAACTCCGTAATTCTTGGTAAACCTCCTGTAATATCCCCAGATTTAGAAGAACGGCGAGGAATTTTAACTAAAACTTTACCAGCTTTAATTTTCTCTCCGTTTTCAACCATCAAGTGAGCACCTACCGGTAAGTTATAAGAACGGATTAATTCACCTTCTTTACCGTAAACCAATAAAGTAGGAATTAATTTTTTATTTCTAGCCTCAGAGATTACTTTTTCCTGGAAACCAGTCTGCTCATCGATCTCAACCATGAACGATTGCCCCTGCTCTAAATCTTCGTAAGCAATTTTACCCGTAAACTCAGAAACAATAACTCCGTTATATGGATCCCACTTACAGATTATAGTTCCTTTTTCTACTGATTCACCATCATTAACAAAAATACTTGAACCGTAAGGAATATTATGTGTACTTAATAAAATACCTGTTTTTTCGTCAATTAATTTTAACTCTGTAGAACGAGAAACTACAATATCAACTGCATTACCTTCTCCGTCTTCACCTTTTACAGTTTTTAAATCTTCAATTTCCAGTTTACCAGCAAAACGAGTGATAATACTAGATTCTTCAGAAATACCTCCTGCAACCCCTCCAACGTGGAAAGTACGCAGTGTCAACTGTGTACCAGGCTCTCCAATTGACTGTGCAGCAATTACACCAACAGCCTCTCCTCTTTGAGTCATTTTACCAGTTGCCAAGTTTCTACCATAACATTTAGCACAGATACCTTTAGTAGCCTCACAAACCAATGGAGAACGTACTTCAACTTTCTCAACTGGAGAAGCCTCAATACCTTTCACTAATGCTTCAGTAATCTGCTCACCAGCATGTACTAAAATCTCACTTGTTAATGGATTAATTACGTCCTGCAATGCAACACGTCCTAAAATTCTTTCTCCTAATGATTCAACGATCTCCTCATTTTTCTTCAATGCAGAAACTTCAATACCTCTAAGAGTACCGCAATCCTCAAGATTAACAATAACATCTTGAGAAACGTCATGTAATCTTCTGGTCAAGTATCCGGCATCAGCCGTTTTAAGAGCCGTATCCGCAAGACCTTTACGAGCACCGTGAGTAGAGATAAAGTACTCAAGAATCGAAAGACCTTCTTTAAAGTTAGAAAGAATCGGGTTTTCAATAATTTCACCACCACCAGCAGTAGATTTTTTAGGTTTAGCCATCAAACCACGCATACCAGTTAACTGACGAATCTGTTCTTTAGACCCCCTCGCCCCAGAGTCAAGCATCATATACACAGAGTTGAAACCTTGCTGATCTTCTCTAATGTTTTTCATTGCCAACTCAGTCAATTGGGCATTTGCTGAAGTCCATACGTCAATAACTTGGTTGTAACGCTCGTTATTGGTAATAAGCCCCATATTATAGTTAGCAGAAATACCTTCAACTTGTTCTCTGGCATCTGCAATCAATTTTGGTTTTTGTTCTGGGATTCTAATATCACCAAGCGAGAATGATAATCCTCCTTTGAATGCAAATTTATAACCCATGTTTTTCATATCATCCAAGAAAGCTGCTGTTTCAGGTACACTAGTCGAACTCAATACGTGCCCGATAATATCTCTTAAGTTTTTCTTAGTCAATACGTCATTGATATATCCAGCTGCTTCAGGTACTACTTCATTAAATAATACACGTCCAGCGGTTGTCTGGATAATTTGATACACTAACTCTCCAGCCTCGTTAAAATCTTTTGCTCTAATTTTTACACGAGCATTCAATTCTAATCTTCCTTCGTTCAATGCAATATTCACCTCTTCAGCAGAATAGAATGTAATTCCTTCTCCCAAAATAGTCTTCTCAGGTGTTGACAAACGCTCTTTGGTCATATAATAAAGACCCAAAACCATGTCCTGAGATGGTACAGTAATTGGCGCACCATTTGCAGGGTTCAAGATATTGTGAGAAGCCAGCATTAACAATTGAGCTTCCAAAATAGCCTCTGGTCCTAATGGCAGGTGAACCGCCATCTGATCCCCGTCAAAATCCGCGTTGAACGCCGTACACACTAATGGGTGCAATTGAATCGCTTTTCCTTCAATCAATTTTGGCTGGAACGCCTGGATACCTAATCTGTGCAAAGTAGGAGCACGATTCAGTAATACTGGATGTCCTTTGATTACATTTTCAAGAATATCCCAAACTACAGGCTCTTTCTTATCAATTATTTTCTTAGCAGATTTTACTGTTTTTACAATTCCTCTTTCTATCAATTTACGGATAACAAAAGGTTTATATAACTCAGCAGCCATATCTTTTGGCAGACCGCACTCAAACAATTTCATCTCAGGTCCAACAACAATTACCGAACGAGCAGAATAATCCACACGTTTTCCAAGTAAGTTTTGACGGAAACGTCCCTGTTTACCTTTTAACGAATCAGACAATGATTTTAATGGTCTGTTTGATTCCGTTTTTACTGCTGAAGCTTTGCGAGTATTATCGAAAAGTGAATCTACAGATTCCTGCAGCATACGTTTTTCGTTACGAAGGATTACTTCAGGAGCTTTAATCTCGATTAATCTTTTCAAACGGTTGTTACGGATGATTACACGACGATATAAGTCATTCAAATCCGAAGTTGCAAAACGACCACCATCAAGAGGCACAAGAGGACGCAATTCTGGTGGAATAACTGGAATCACTTTCATGATCATCCACTCAGGACGATTCTCTCTGTTCAACGTAGATTCACGGAAAGACTCTACAACTTGTAGTCTCTTTAACGCCTCAGTTTTACGCTGTTTAGATGTTTCGTTATTAGCTTTATGTCTTAAATCGTATGATAATTCGTCAAGATCAATACGCGCTAATAAATCCATAATACACTCTGCTCCCATTTTGGCAACAAATTTATTTGGATCAAAATCATCTAAATATTGATTATCAGCTGGAAGAGTATCTAATATATTCAAATATTCTTCTTCTGTCAAGAAATCTAATCTTTGTATTGATTCCCCATCTGCATTTTTAGCAATACCAGCTTGGATTACTACGTATCTTTCGTAGTAAATAATCATATCTAATTTCTTAGATGGAAGACCAAGGATATAACCAATTTTGTTAGGAAGAGAACGGAAGTACCAGATGTGAGCAATTGGCACAACAAGGTTGATATGTCCAACTCTATCACGACGTACTTTTTTCTCAGTAACTTCTACACCACAACGGTCGCAGATGATACCTTTGTAACGTATTCTTTTATATTTTCCGCAAGCACATTCGAAATCTTTTACAGGTCCAAAAATTCTTTCGCAGAAAAGTCCGTCACGCTCAGGTTTGTGAGTTCTATAGTTGATAGTCTCAGGCTTCAACACTTCACCTCTTGATTCTTTCAAGATAGATTCTGGAGAAGCTAATCCTATCGAAATTTTATCGAATCTTTTTACAGTATTCTTCTCTTTATTATTTCTATTATTTATCATAGTTTTTACTATTGATTTATTTGCAATTAAAAATTGATTCTTGTTTTTAGTCTTAAAGTCAAATATCATAAAGTTTTTAAAGCCACGAATGACTTTAGACTTTGTACCTTCAAACTTTCGACTTAAAAACTACCTCGAATTACTTCTCTAAACTTCAAACTCAAATTTGAAGTGCTAGTTATAAAATCTTTTGAAATTTTATAAAAAATCGGAACGGGTTACGGGGCTAAATCCTAAAAAACTCTTATAAAATTTAAATAGAGACGTAGCATTGCTACGTCTCTACTTTGAATAATTTATTCTTCCAAACGAAGGTCAAGACCAAGACCTTTCAATTCATGCATTAATACATTGAATGATTCAGGTAATCCTGGTTCCGGCATAGTTTCACCTTTTACGATTGCTTCGTAAGTTTTGGCTCTACCAATAACATCATCAGATTTAACAGTCAAGATTTCACGCAGCGTACTTGATGCTCCATAAGCCTCAAGTGCCCAAACCTCCATCTCTCCAAAACGCTGACCTCCAAATTGAGCTTTACCTCCAAGTGGCTGTTGAGTAATCAACGAGTATGGACCGATAGAACGTGCGTGCATCTTATCGTCAACCATGTGTCCTAATTTAAGCATGTAAATTACTCCCACAGTTGCTGCTTGATGAAAACGTTCTCCTGTACCACCATCATAAAGGTGAGTATGTCCAAAACGTGGTACTCCAGCTTCATCAGTCAAAGCATTAATCTCGTCTAAAGAAGCACCGTCAAAAATTGGAGTAGCAAATTTTCTACCCAAATTCATACCAGCCCATCCTAATACTGTCTCATAAATTTGCCCGATGTTCATACGCGAAGGTACCCCAAGCGGGTTCAACACGATATCAACTGGTGTTCCGTCTTCCAAGAAAGGCATATCTTCATGACGTACTATACGAGCAACAATACCTTTGTTACCGTGACGACCTGCCATTTTATCCCCTACTTTCAACTTACGTTTCTTAGCGATATAAACTTTAGCCAATTTCAAGATTCCTGATGGCAATTCATCTCCAACAGTAATTGTAAATTTCTCTCTACGCAAAGCACCTTGTAAATCGTTCAATTTAATTTTATAGTTATGAATCAAATCATTAACCATAGTATTTGTTGCATCATCAGCAACCCATTGACCTTTACTTAAGTGAGCAAAATCTTCAACAGCGTAAAGCATTTTTTGAGTATATTTTTTACCTTTTGGTAAAACTTCTTCACCCAAATCATTCATTACACCTTGAGAAGTTTTTCCGTTTACGATATTAAAAAGTTTCTCAATCAATCTATCCTTAAGCTCAACAAACTTCACTTCGAACTCCATTTCAAGAGCTCCTAAAGCATCTTTGTCCTGAGTACGTTTACGTTTGTCTTTTACCGCTCTTGCAAATAATTTTTTATCTAAAACTACACCATGTAAAGAAGGAGAAGCTTTCAATGAAGCATCTTTTACATCACCTGCTTTATCACCAAAGATTGCACGAAGCAATTTCTCTTCCGGAGTAGGATCTGATTCTCCTTTTGGAGTGATTTTACCGATAAGAATATCACCAGGCTTAACCTCGGCTCCAATTCTAATCATACCATTTTCATCCAAATCTTTAGTAGCTTCTTCAGAAACGTTTGGTATATCATTCGTCAACTCTTCGTTACCTAATTTTGTATCTCTTACCTCTAATGAGTAATCGTCTACGTGAATTGAAGTAAAGATATCGTCACGAACTACTTTTTCAGAAATCACAATCGCATCCTCGAAGTTGTACCCTTTCCATGGCATAAACGCAACTTTAAGGTTTCTACCTAAAGCTAATTCTCCATTTTGAGTAGCATATCCTTCAGACAATACTTGCCCAGGAATTACTCTGTCACCTTTTCTTACGATAGGCTTAAGGTTAATACTTGTTCCTTGATTGGTTTTTCTAAATTTAATTAAGTTGTATGTTTTTTCATCAGCATCAAAACTTACCATTCTTTCTTCCTCAGAACGATCATATTTGATAGTAATGATATTAGCATCAACGTATTCTACAACTCCATGTCCTTCTGCATTAATCAATACTCTAGAATCTGAAGCCACTTGACGCTCTAAACCAGTTCCAACAATCGGAGCTTCAGGGCGTATCAATGGTACGGCTTGACGCATCATGTTAGATCCCATCAATGCACGGTTCGCATCATCATGCTCCAAGAAAGGAATCAAAGATGCAGAAATCGAAGCAATCTGGTTTGGCGCAACGTCTGTATAATCCACTTGAGAAGGATCAATTACAGGAAAGTCACCTTCTTGACGCGCAATTACGTTCTCGGCAGTAATTTTACCTGAATCTTCCATTTTAATGTTCGCCTGAGCGATTAACATTCCTTCTTCTTCTTCAGCACTTAAATATATAGGCGTAGACTCTAAATCTACAACACCATTATTTACTTTACGATAAGGTGTTTCAATGAAACCCATTCCGTTTACTTTAGCATAAACACCAAGAGAAGAGATCAAACCAATGTTTGGTCCCTCAGGAGTTTCAATCGGACATAAACGTCCGTAGTGCGTATAGTGAACGTCACGAACCTCAAATCCAGCTCTTTCTCTCGAAAGTCCACCTGGTCCAAGTGCAGATAATCTTCTTTTGTGTGTAATCTCAGCCAATGGATTCGTTTGATCCATAAATTGAGACAACTGGTTTGTTCCAAAGAAAGAGTTGATAACTGATGATAATGTTTTAGCATTAATCAAATCAATTGGTGTAAACACCTCGTTATCTCTAACGTTCATTCTCTCACGAATGGTTCTTGCCATACGAGCCAAACCAACACCAAACTGTTGAGACAATTGTTCTCCAACTGTTCTAACACGACGGTTTGATAAGTGGTCGATATCATCAATCTCAGCTTTTGAGTTGATCAATTCGATCAAATATTTAACAATAGTAATGATATCTTCTTTGGTAAGCACTTGCTTTTCCATTGGAGTATCAAGACCAAGTTTTTTATTAATTCTGTAACGACCTACTTCACCTAAGTTATAACGTTGGTCCGAGAAGAATAATTTATCAATAATACCACGAGCAGTCTCTTCATCAGGCGGTTCAGCGTTACGCAATTGTCTGTAGATATGCTCAACAGCTTCTTTTTCAGAGTTTGTTGGATCTTTTTGTAATGTATTATGGATGATAGAATAATCAACAGCGTTATTATCTTCTTTGTGCAACAAAATAGATTTAACGTTAGAATCAATGATTTCCTCGACATTATCTTTGTCGATAATAGTATCACGATCAAGAATAATCTCATTACGCTCGATTGAAACCACCTCTCCAGTATCCTCATCAACGAAATCTTCATGCCATGTGTTCAAAACACGTGCAGCAAGTTTTCTACCAATATATTTTTTAAGACCAGTTTTTGACACTTTAATTTCTTCAGCAAGGTCAAAAATTTCAAGGATGTCCTTATCTCTTTCGAAACCAATAGCACGGAATAAAGTTGTAACAGGTAATTTTTTCTTTCTATCGATATACGCGTACATTACGCTGTTGATATCGGTAGAAAATTCTATCCAAGATCCCTTAAAAGGAATAACTCTCGCAGAATATAATTTTGTTCCATTTGCATGGAATGACTGCCCAAAGAAAACACCCGGAGAACGGTGTAATTGTGAAACCACAACTCGCTCTGCTCCATTGATAACAAAAGTACCACTTGGTGTCATGTAAGGTATTGTTCCAAGATAAACATCTTGTACAATAGTTTCAAAATCTTCGTGTTCAGGATCGGTACAATATAGTTTTAACCTAGCTTTTAAAGGCACACTATACGTAAGACCTCTTTCTATACATTCTTGAATGGTGTAACGTGGCGGATCTACAAAGTAATCAAGGAATTCTAATACAAAGTTGTTTCTTGTGTCTGTAATTGGAAAGTTTTCCATGAAGGTATTGTACAACCCTTCGTCGCCTCTTTCGTCTGATTTAGTTTCTAATTGAAAAAAATCTTTAAACGATTTAACCTGAACATCTAAGAAATCTGGATATTGAGGTATGTTTTTGGTTGAGGCAAAATTCAATCTTTCAGTCTGATTTGTTATCATCAATGGACAAAATTTTGATTAAAAAAAAGTAATTTTTGTGTGTAAAAACACTGTTCAATTTATAAAACAATCTATACTTTCTTTTTGTAATCGATACATCTTTAAAAACCAACAAATAAAAAACATTGTGAATTTTCTTTCTTCGTATTGATCAAAAACTTTTTCGTATTCTAAACTATTTTATAATAAAACTTGATATAATTTTATTATACGAAAAATGGTTTAGACCGTTGGACGTTTCTGTCCAAGGTCTAAACCTACTTTTAAACTGGGGTTTTGTTATTTTAACTCAACAACTGCACCAGCTTCTTCTAAAGATTTTTTAAGACCTTCAGCCTCTTCTTTAGTTACACCTTCTTTAACGTTGCTTGGAGCACCGTCAACTACATCTTTAGCTTCTTTCAAACCTAAACCTGTAAGTTCTTTAACTAATTTTACAACAGCTAATTTAGAAGCTCCAGCCTCTTTCAATACAACTGTAAATTCAGTTTGAGCTTCTTCAGCAGCACCTTCACTACCACCAGCCGCAACTACTACAGCTGCAGCAGCTGGTTCGATACCGTACTCATCTTTCAATATTGTTGCTAATTCGTTAACTTCTTTAACTGTAAGGTTAACTAATTGCTCTGCGAATTGTTTCAAATCTGCCATTTTTTCTATCTTTTTTTAAAATGATTTGTAAAAATATAATTTATTTATTGTGCGCTATTTTAAGCAACAAGGAAATAAATTTCCTCATTTTGAGTATTAAGCTTCAGCCTCTTCGCTGCCAGCAAATTGGTTTTGTAAAGCAGAAATAACTCTTTGAGCTGGTGATTGTAATAATCCAATAATTTCACCGATAAGCTCTTCTTTAGATTTAATAGTAGCTAATGCATCTAATTGGTCATCACCAAGGTAAATTTCAGAATTGATATAAGCCCCTTTCAATACAGGTTTTGCTGATTTTTTTCTAAAATCTTTGATAATTTTTCCAGGTGCATTTGCAACATCAGCAATGAATATAGCACTGTTACCTGCCAAAACAGAAGGTAAATCTCCATAGTCATTATCTGAAGCTTCCATTGCTTTTGCAAGCAAAGTGTTTTTTACTACCTCTAATTTAACACCTGCTTTAAAACAAGCTCTTCTCAAGTTTGAAGTTGTTTCTGCGTCTAATCCAGAAATATCAGATACATAAATGATGTTTGTACCAGCTAACTGTGCAGTTAAATCTTCAATCGCGATTGATTTTTCTTCTCTAGTCATACTAAAAATTATTAACTACCAATTATACTGCTTTTGGATCCAATGCAATAGCAGGACTCATTGTGCTTGTAAGGTGAATACCTTTAATGTATGTACCTTTAGCAGCAGTTGGTTTAAGTTTGATTAATGTTTGAATAATTTCGTGTGCGTTGTCAACAATTTGCTCAGCTCCAAAAGAAACTTTACCAATTCCTGCATGAACGATACCAGTTTTATCAACTTTAAAGTCAATTTTACCAGCTTTTACCTCTGCAACAGCTTTTGCAACATCCATAGTTACAGTACCTGTTTTAGGGTTTGGCATTAAACCTCTAGGACCTAAAATACGACCTAATGGACCTAATTTACCCATAACAGCAGGCATAGTGATAATTACATCAACATCTGTCCAACCGTCTTTAATTTTTTGCAGGTAATCATCAAGACCAACATGATCTGCTCCTGCTTCTTTAGCTTCCGCTTCTTTATCTGGAGTAACCAATGCCAATACTTTTACATCTTTACCTGTTCCGTGAGGCAATGTTACTACACCTCTCACCATTTGATTCGCTTTTCTTGGATCAACACCCAAACGAACTGCGATATCAACAGACTCATCAAATTTTGCAGAAGCAACAACTTTAAGTAATGCAGCGGCATCTTTTAAAGAGTATAATTTGTTCTTTTCAATTTTTGAAGCAGCCTCTTTTTGCTTTTTTGTCAATTTTGCCATGTCTTTCTCTTAATTAAAAAGGAGAATCTCCTGATACAGTTATACCCATAGATCTAGCTGTTCCAGCAATCATGCTCATAGCAGATTCGATTGTGAATGCATTTAAATCTACCATTTTATCTTCAGCAATTGCCTTGATAACATCCCAAGTAACGCTAGCTACTTTTTTACGATTTGGTTCACCTGATCCGGACTTTAGCTTTGCTGCTTCCATTAACTGTACTGCAGCTGGAGGAGTCTTAACAACAAAATCAAATGATTTGTCTTTGTACACAGTGATTTGCACTGGACAAATTTTGCCAGGTTTATCCTGAGTTCTAGCATTAAACTGCTTACAAAACTCCATGATGTTTACCCCAGCAGCTCCTAAAGCAGGTCCAACCGGTGGCGACGGGTTCGCAGCACCTCCCTTAACTTGTAGTTTAACTACCTTACTAATTTCTTTAGCCATTTTTAAAAAATTTAACACCACAATCATAGGAAGCGATTGCAGTGGTTATTATAGATGTAACAAAAATTATACTTTTTCAACCTGCATGAAACTCAATTCCAAAGGTGTTTTTCTTCCGAAAATTTTCACCATTACTTCAAGTTTACGCTTTTCTTCATTTATTTTTTCAACTGTACCATTAAAGCCATTAAAAGGACCATCGATCACTTTAATAGTTTCACCCAAGCTGAAAGGAATTGAACGAGTATCTGTGTTTACAGCTAACTCATCAACTTTACCTAACATTCTATTCACTTCTGACATTCTTAATGGAACCGGCTCACCGCCTTTGGTTTCACCCAAAAAGCCAATAACACTTGTGATAGACTTAATAATATGAGGAATTTCCCCAACAAGATTGGCTTCCAACATAACATAACCTGGAAAATAAACTTTATCTTTTGATAATTTTTTACCTTCTTTTACAGTAACTACTTTTTCAGTAGGCACAAGAACCTGCGAGACATAATCACTCATTCCTAATCGAGCTATTTCTGTTTCGATATAAGCTTTCACTTTATTTTCTTGCCCGCTAACCGCACGAACGACATACCACTTTTTTATATTATTATCGGCCATTACAAAAAATTACGCTTTAATCCAGTTAAAAAATACAGCCAATGTTTTTGCACACACTTCATCAGTTCCCCATGTTGCCAAAGCAAATACCACGGAAAACACTGCTACAACAATAGTAAGACGCTGTATCTCAGCCCATTCCGGCCAAGTCACATTTGATTTTAATTCCTCAAATGATTCCGATATGTAATTAACAACTTTTGTCATAGTGATTAGTTTATTTTGCACGGGCGGAGGGATTCGAACCCCCATCAACGGTTTTGGAGACCGCTATTCTACCCTTGAACTACGCCCGTAGTTATAAACCAGTGCCGTCTAAACGACACTGGCTTGGTAATTTATATAGTATTAAGCTACAATTTCAGTTACCTGACCTGCACCTACTGTTCTACCACCTTCACGGATAGCGAAACGTAAACCTACGCTCATAGCGATTGGACTTAATAAAGTAACATTGATAGTTAAGTTATCACCTGGCATTACCATCTCTACACCTTCTGGTAAAGTAATGATTCCTGTTACGTCAGTTGTACGTACATAGAATTGCGGACGGTAGTTATTATGGAATGGAGTATGACGTCCACCTTCTTCTTTTTTCAAGATATACACCTCAGCTTTAAAAGTAGCGTGTGGTTTAACAGATCCTGGCTTAATGATAACCATACCTCTTTTGATAGATTCTTTATCAATACCTCTCAACAATAAACCTACGTTATCTCCAGCTTCACCTCTGTCAAGGATTTTACGGAACATCTCAACTCCAGTGATAGTAGAAGTCAATTTCTCAGCTCCCATACCAATGATTTCAACTGGATCTCCAGTATTAGCAACTCCAGTTTCGATACGACCTGTAGCAACAGTTCCACGACCTGTAATTGTAAATACGTCTTCAACCGGCATCAAGAATGGTTTAGCAACGTCACGAACTGGCTCTTCGATCCAAGCATCAACAGCTTCCATTAATTCAATAATTTTAGGAACCCATGCAGCATCATTATTCAAACCACCTAAAGCAGAACCTTGAATAACTGGACAGTTGTCTCCATCGTACTCATAGAAAGATAATAAATCTCTAATTTCCATTTCAACAAGCTCTAACAACTCAGCATCATCAACCATATCCACTTTGTTCATGAAAACAACAATTCTAGGAATACCTACCTGACGTCCTAAAAGGATGTGCTCACGTGTTTGTGGCATTGGTCCGTCAGTTGCAGCTACAACAAGAATAGCACCATCCATTTGAGCAGCACCAGTAACCATGTTCTTTACGTAATCCGCGTGACCTGGACAGTCAACGTGTGCGTAGTGACGGTTAGCAGTTTCGTACTCAACGTGTGATGTATTAATAGTAATACCTCTTTCTTTTTCTTCAGGGGCATTATCAATTTGATCAAATGATTTTGCTTGACAGTAACCAGCATCAGATAACACTTTTGTGATTGCTGCTGTTAAAGTAGTTTTACCGTGATCTACGTGTCCGATCGTACCAATATTTAAGTGCGGTTTCGAACGGTTAAAGGTTTCTTTTGCCATTTTACTTAATTTTTAATCTAGTTTATATATTTATTTCAATTTCCTACTTACTTGAGCCAACTACGGGAATTGAACCCGTGACCTCTTCCTTACCAAGGAAGCACTCTACCCCTGAGCTAAGTCGGCAGAATCCCTGTTAAGGATTTTACAATTTTCAATTCAGAATTCTAAATCTCAAATCATTTTGTGGGGAGAGCAGGATTCGAACCTGCGAAGTTCACACAGCAGATTTACAGTCTGCCCTCGTTGGCCGCTTGAGTATCTCCCCCTTTTTTTTTATTAAAATTCCAATACCTTAAAGAACCCGTTTCAAATCGCATTTGAAACAAAAAAAGAGCCGGCGGAGGGACTCGAACCCACGACCTGCTGATTACAAATCAGCTGCTCTAGCCAACTGAGCTACGCTGGCGATTTCAATAAAAAAAGTCCGCTATTTCTAACGGACTGCAAATGTAGATATTTTATCCTTTAATCAAAACATTTTTTTAAAAAAAATTAAATTAAATATGTGTTCTTAACTTTTCTTTACGTTTTACAAGCAATCGCTCTAAAGATTCCGCTGCCTGTTCGACTGCTTCTTCAAAGGATTTACATTGTTTTTCAACCAAAAAATCATCCCCAGGGACATTAATCTTTATCTCAACATTTTTATTTTCCTTTTCACTTGTCTTTTCAACTTTCAAAAAAACATCAGAAGAAACAACTCTGTCATAATATTTTTCCAACTTATCCATTCTTTCCTGAACGAAATCTACCAGCTTTTTGTCAACAGTAAAGTTAACCGCATGAACATTTACCTTCATAATCTATCTTTTTAATAGTTAAACACTTTTTGAATTATTTTCTATTCCTAGGATGCGCTTCTTTATACACCTTTTTAAGTTCATTCAAACTACTATGAGTATAAACCTGCGTAGAAGCCAAACTGGAATGCCCCAATAATTCTTTTACTGAATTCAAATCAGCTCCGTTATTTAATAAATGAGTCGCAAATGTATGACGTAATATATGAGGACTTTTTTTTACCTTTTCGGAGACACTACTAAAGTATGAATTTATTAATCGATACACAAAAGAATCATTCAATTTTAACCCTTTTTTTGTTAGAAAAAGATAATCCTCATCCTCAATATTTTCCAACACAGAACGTTCCTTTACATACAACACTAACTGTTCCATAACCACACCCAAAACAGGCAGAATCCGCTCTTTATCCCTCTTCCCTAACACCTTTATAGTACCGGCCACGAAATTCACATTCGAAAGTTTTAATTGGATTAGCTCTGCCCTTCGGATTCCGGCAGTATAAAACAATTCTACAATAAGCCTATCCCTCACCTCCTGAAATCCTTCAGGAGCCGAATTACAAGACAAAGCCTCAACCAATTCTTTTTCCGAAAAAGGAATCTGAAGTTTTTTTTCTGTTTTTAAAGCCTTATGCTTCAACAAAGGACTAACCTGAATCTGTTTAATTTTTAATAGAAATTTATAAAACGCTTTAAGGGAGGCAATTTTTCTATTCACAGTAACATTAGAAACACCATCATCAACAAGCAAAACAATCCAGCTTCTAATCTGGTTATAATTCACCTGATCAATAGTATCCTGACCGAAACACTCCCTATTAAAAACCTCAAAAAAAGAGAGATCATTTAAGTAAGCATTTACCGTATGCGGAGAGTATTTTTTTTCCAGCTGCAGATAATCTCTAAATGCATCTTTATTATTTGTAGTCATAAAAAAAACCGTTAGCATCAAAGTTAAGAAACTTTAATTACTAACGGTAATTTATTTTAAAATGCAGTTAATAAGTATTAAATATTCTCAATACTATCTCTTAATCCTTGAATATAAGCTGCTTTTTGGAATTTCATTCTATTTGTAACTGACGGCTTAATGAAAGCAGTACGTGCTCTTAATTGTCTTACAGTTCCAGTTTTATCGAATTTTCTTTTGTAGCGCTTAAGTGCTCTATCGATATTTTCTCCGTCTTTAATTGGTATAATTAACATAATTTTATCACCCCCTTTCGTTAAGTGCGCAAAATTAAACATTATTTTGGAACTAAAGCATTTTATTTTACTTTTTTTGAATTCATTTTAAAATTGATCACAAACCCAGATTCACAAAGAATAAAAGCAACACACAATTATGAAGTACACAACCAAAAAACCATTAACTATTTCAATAAATTTCTAGAAATTACCAATTTTTGAATCTCAGTAGTTCCTTCTCCAATGGTACATAACTTGGAATCTCTATAAAATTTTTCTACCGGATAATCCTTAGTATAACCGTAGCCACCGTGTATCTGGACAGCGTCATTAGCAATTTTTACACAAACCTCTGACGAATACATTTTTGCCATTGCTCCTGATGTAGTAACCGGCCTGTGCTGTTCTTTTAAAAAAGCCGCTTTATGCAGTAACAATTCCGAAGCTTCAATTTCAGTAGCCATATCAGCCAATTTGAATGAAATTGCCTGAAAGTCAGATATAGGCTGTCCAAACTGATATCTTTCCTTAGAATATTTTAAAGCCGCTTGATAAGCGCCTTTAGCAATACCTAGCGACAAAGCACCGATCGAGATACGGCCTCCATCCAAAACCTTCATTGCCTGTACAAATCCTTCCCCAACTTCACCCAATCTGTTCGCATCCGGAATACGGCAATTGTCAAAAATCAATTCAGCAGTTTCACTGGCGCGCATGCCTAATTTATTCTCTTTTTTTCCAGATGCAAAACCCTGCATTCCTTTTTCAAAAACAAATGCTGTCATCCCTTTTGAGTCCCCTTTTTCCCCAGTACGCACAACCACAACTGCAATATCTCCTGAAATAGCATGAGTAATAAAGTTTTTTGCTCCGTTTACCACCCAAAAATCACCATCGCGAACTGCTGTAGTATTCATTCCGCCGGCATCGGATCCAGTATTGTGCTCAGTCAAGCCCCAAGCGCCAATATGTTCGGCTGTGGCTAGTTTTGGAATCCATTTTTTCTTTTGTTCTTCGTTCCCAAAGGTTAAAATATGATTAGTACATAATGAATTATGAGCAGCAACTGACAATCCGATCGACGGATCGACTTTGGAAATCTCCTCTACAATTGTAATATATTCATGATACCCCAATCCTGAACCTCCTAATTCTACAGGAACCAACACCCCCATAAAACCCATTTCGCCCAATTTTTTAAAAAGATGCGCTGGAAAAATCTGAGCCTCATCCCATTCCATTATATAAGGCCTTATATTTTTTTCGGCAAAATCTTTTATAGATTGCGCTATCAAAGATTGAGTTTCGTTATAATCAAAATTCATAATAAATATCATTTATATTAAAAGTTCAAATATAAGGCAATATATTTTGCCTTATCAACAGGAAAATTGTTAATCTTTATCAAATCCTCAATAGTCCTAAAATCACCATTCATACTCCTGTATTTTACAATCTGTCTTGCGAGATCATTTTTAAAATAAAAAAACGCAGACAATTCTTTTAACGAAGCATTATTAATATCTACTTTATTTAAATCAGGGAGTTTTGTAATGGCAAAATACTTGTTTAAATTGAGAATCACCTCTGGAGACAAACCCCAAACTTCTTTCATCTGCTCCATCGATACAAATGCCCCTAACTTTTCTTTCTGAGTCAAAATTCTTAGTGATATTGCTTCGCCAATACCATTAATCTTAATTAAATCATCCTGAGTGGCGGTATTTATATCGATAGGAACTATTTTCTCTTTCTGGGCGAAAGCTGAATTTGGATATTTCTTAAAATCAGCTTTATTCTTTTTATTATTTACCCAATCCGGGAATTTAAAAAACGGTGCTATTGTATTTAATAATGAATCTGAAACTTTTGTTACGTCTTGAAATTCTTTGGCAGAATTAACAAACTTATTTTGTTTTCTAAAAGCTAAAAGCCTATCAATTTCCGCTACAGACATACCTAATTTGTAACCTTTATAATCAGAAATAAAGTTTGGATTAAAAGGATAAACAGCAGGCTTATCATTAGATTTATGCAATTTTAAAGAATCTACAACAGGCTGCAAGGAAAGCCATTGCTGTTTACCTGAATCCTTTTCTTGAATAGGACTGAAATCCACAAAATAATAAACCAATTGCAAAACAATAATAATTCCAAAAAGCAAATAAATCCCTTTTTGCTGTTGCTTAGTAAACTTAAAATATTGCATTTGTTGTTTAGAATTCATTTCAGAATAATGTTCTTGTCTTTATTAAAATCTAAATTAAAATAAAAAAAATCATTTTATTAAGAAAAACATCAAATTCACACATTTCATAATATCAATTTATTACATCTTTAATAAATTTACAACACACTAAATATCAATACATAAACAAAAACAAAACCTCTTATTTTTTAAATCTTAAAGTTTTTATAACTTAAAAGACGATAATTGTTTTTATTTTTTACAAAAAACGATACATTTGGAACTTAATAACATTTAAACCATAAACCATGTCTATTTGGAAAAGAAAACCATTAGCTCAACTATTAGCAGAAGCAGCTGATTCTGAAAAAGGATTAAAAAGAACACTAACCGCTTGGTCTTTAATTGCATTAGGTATAGGTGCTATAATTGGAGCTGGATTGTTTGTAAGAACAGCTACCGCAGCGGCACAAAGTGCTGGCCCATCTGTAACAATTGCCTTTGTTGTTGCCGCTATAGGCTGTGCATTAGCAGGATTGTGTTACGCAGAACTTTCTTCTTCTATCCCCATTTCCGGAAGTGCTTATACATACACATACGCAACTATGGGGGAATTTTTAGCTTGGATTATCGGCTGGGATTTAATTCTTGAATATGCAGTGGGAGCTGCAACCGTAGGAATCGCCTGGAGTGAATATTTAAACAATTTACTCACAAACGTACTGCATATGGATCCAATACCTTACGCCTATTCTCATTCGCCATTCCAAACATCAGTAACAGGAGAACATGGTTTAGTAAATTTACCTGCTCTTTTTATAGTTGCCGTAATAAGCTTACTATTGATAAAAGGAATACATGAATCAGCAGTTGTAAATGCTATCATTGTTGTTGTAAAGGTTTTAATTGTTATATTAATTATAGTTGTTGGATGGCATTTCATAAATCCAGCGAACCACACACCTTATATCCCTCCTACAGATGTTTTCACTGATGAACACGGTGTAGGACACGCCTATGGAGGCATAATGGGAATATTAGGAGCAGCTGGTACGGTTTTCTTTGCCTTCATAGGATTTGATGCTGTGAGTACTGCTGCACAAGAAACGATTAACCCTAAAAAAAATATGCCAATTGGTATTTTAGGATCTTTAGCAGTGTGTACCATTTTATATATTCTTTTTGGTCATGTATTAACAGGGCTTGAACCAGTTGAGTTTTTTAGAACCAGCGGTAAAGAAGCTTCAGTAGCCAATGCGATTATTCATGCTATGGGAGAAAGTTATAACTGGCTTGCACAATTTGTAACTATTGCCATATTAGCAGGTTTTTCATCCGTTATTTTAGTAATGTTATTAGGACAGTCAAGAGTTTTTTACTCTATGGGTAAAGATGGATTATTACCAAAAGCTTTTAGTGATCTGCATTCAAAATACAAAACTCCTTATAAAGCGAATCTAGTAATTCTATTAATTGTTGGAGCGTTTGCAGCATTTGTTCCAGGAGATATTGTTGGAGACATGACAAGTATTGGGACTTTATTTGCTTTTGTTCTTGTATGTATTTCTGTTATTATTTTAAGAAAAAAAGAACCAAACATGATCAGAGAGTTTAAAACTCCGCTAGTACCTTTCGTACCCCTTTTGGGAGTATTCGTATGCTGTGCTATGATGTACGGTCTAGGCTGGACAAATTGGCTGAGACTTTTTGCATGGATGGCTATAGGCGTCATTTTCTATTTTTCTTATGGTAAGAAAAACAGTAAATTGAACAATCCAGAAATATAAAATTTAAAATAAAATCACAAAAGGGTCATGAAGCAAATACTTTATGACCCTTTTTATATGTTCTAGAATTAATTTTCTACAAATCGAAAACAGAAGTTCGTTTAGCACGGACTAAGTCTTTCAATCTAATCCAAAAAGCCAAAGTAAGATAAACTCCAAATCCTAAACCAGCAGTTACAAAAGAAATATAAATAAAAAACAAGCGGACGTTTGTTACACGCATCCCTAATTTATCTGCCAAACGTGATGACACATGAAAGCCATATTTTTCTAAAAAGAATTTCAACCGTATTACTGCCCGCATTTTTTTTAAGTTATGATTTTTACAAAAATACAAAATTTCCGAATCGGCAAATCAGTATTTTTTCAATAATTCTAACCCAATAGCGCAATCTAAACATTTATTCTTACTGCAGTATTCATTTTTGAGCTGTAATAATGATTGGGTTTCAAACGCATTTTTTGGTTTTAATCCAAAGGAACTAAATTTTTCCATGATTGAATTCTTTTCAGCCTCAACTTTATTCAGCATAGTAATCAAATCTTCCGAATCTTCTTTTCCCTGACTTTTGGCATAAGCAAATTGAAGCGGAATAATAGTATTTAGGATAATTAAATCAATGAAAGATTTTGTTAAAGCTTTCTTTTTCTTGGAACTTTCTTTGTCAAACTGATAATGAGTCTGCCAATAGGACGTAGCCGAAACACCAAAAATTTCATATATAGCTTCAAGTGAATTCAATTCGCATATTTTAGAAAACAAATTTTGCTGTTTATGATATAAATCAGCTAATTGCGAAAGCCTGATCGTGGGAAAATTATCAGGACGATGTTTAAAAAACTGTACAGGCTCGATACTGTTTTTATCAATTTGATATTTATGAAGGAGATAAAAATACCTGAATTTTAAATCTTTGAAATAGGCGTCTTCTTTCTCTTTATCCATCAATCCTGCGGAACCAAACAATAATGCTTCGAGATTCTCTACTTCAAAACATTCTTTACGGATTACAGAAAACGGAATTGACTGAGCAATTTTGAGAAATATTTCACCATTAGTATTCAAACCAAAATTCTTTGCCAACAGACAGAACAAAACCGCTTCCCAATCATTATTGGTTAATTCCAGCAATTCCAAAATTGGTTTTGACTTTCTTTCCAAGCGCTCAAAAAAAAGACGCTCCTGCCAATTAATTAAAGTAAATTGAGGAATTTCCTTTAATTGCTTTTCGCAAAAAATCCAAGATTTTGGCGATAGTAATTTTTGATAACTATTTACTGTTTCTGAACTAACATAATTTTTAAGTTCCAGAACTGGTATTTCGGAATTGTTGCTTCTGTAAATTTCAGAATCATGTTCCCAGACTACATGCAAAATTACATTTTCATAACCTGAATCTCTTTCATGATGGTGAATATACCAATCAGATGATTTGACATGAATTTCTACATTTCCTGCCCATTTTTGATCTCCAATGGTAATTTGTGCATTAAAAAAATCAGGCCCTGCCAATTCGAGATACTGACCCGAATTACTAATTGTGATTTCCTCCTGACAGCAGGTTTTTAGATTTAAAGTATCAAACTTTTTAAATTTCCAAAGGTAGTGGAGAAAATCTTCTTTCATAATTCAGATTTGTTAGACTTTTAAACTAAAGTAATAAAAAAAACCAACAACTTGTCTTACAAAATTAAAAAAAGACAGCTTCGAAGATAATCTGAAAGAGTTTATTTCAATAAATACAATTCAGCACAAGCTCTGGCATCCGATAATGCCTCGTGATGGTTTAGCTTAATATTCATTACACGACAGCAATCACTAAGCTTTGTTGGTTTTAATCCTTTAGATTTATATATCTTCACCGTACATTCCCAACGCGAACCAATATTTAAATCTTCGTAGTTCAAGCCATACAGGAGCATTGATTTAATCAAAACATTCCGATCGAAGCTTTCATTGTGTGCTACTACAACTCTGTTTTGAATCCTTTTTTGAATTTCGGGAAAAACTTCGATAAAGGTTTTGGCATTTGCGGTATCTCTAGGTGAAATACCATGAACTTTAATTGTAAACGGATTATACTCGTTATTTGGGGGCTTAATCAAAGTTACAAATTCATCAACAATCACCCCGTTTTCAACCATTACTATTCCAACCGAACATGGATGATAAGCAGTTGCAGTTTCAAAATCTATTGCCGTAAAAGTCATGGAAATTTAAAATTTAAAAAAAAAATTATTTCATTGATCTAATGATGTCTGACTTTGTAATAATCTGATGATTTCCATTATTAAGCTCCACTAATACGGCATCATTTCCTTTGGTGAATAATTTAGAAACCTCTTCAATAGAAGTGTTCAATTTTACCACCGGAAAAGGTTTTCCCATCACTTCTTTGATTGGCTTATCCGCAACATTTTTGTCGGCTACATAACTTCGAAATAAATCCGTTTCATCAACAGAACCCACAAATCCATTGATATCAACAACGGGGATTTGTGAAATATCATACTTGCGCATACGGTCAATCGCATGCGAAACCAATTCTTCGGTTCGAACCAGAATCAATTGCTGATTGATATGATCTTTGATTACATCTTCTGCCGTTGTAACCTCTTCCTCTAAGAAACCTCTTTCACGCATCCAGTCATCATTGAACATTTTGCCCACATATCGGCTTCCCGAATCATGAAATAACACCACCACAACATCCTCTGGCTTGAAATGTTCTTTTAACTGTAACAAACCTTTTATCGCAGCACCAGCAGAATTCCCAACAAAAATTCCTTCCTCGAGTGCGATTTTCCGGGTATAAACTGCAGCATCTTTATCAGTTACTTTGGTAAAACCATCAATCAATGAAAAGTCAACATTCTTCGGCAGAATATCTTCACCAATACCTTCAGTTATATAAGAATAGATTTCATTTTCGTCAAAAATTCCAGTTTCATGATATTTCTTAAAAACTGAGCCATAAGTATCAATTCCCCAGATTTTGATGTTAGGATTTTTTTCTTTCAAAAATTTACCAACGCCCGAAATAGTTCCGCCAGTTCCAACCCCAACTACAAAATGAGTAATTTTGCCATCAGTCTGTTTCCAGATTTCAGGACCTGTCTGCTCATAATGAGCCAAAGTATTGGATAAATTATCATATTGATTTACATACCAGGAATTTGGCGTTTCTTCAGCCAGTCTTTTGGAAACTGAATAATAAGAACGAGGATCGGTCGGTTCTACATCAGTTGGGCAGACCACTACTTTGGCTCCAACTGCACGAAGAATATCCATTTTTTCTTTGGATTGTTTGTCGGATATCACGCAGATTAATTTGTATCCTTTAATAATTGCTACAAGCGCAAGTCCCATTCCTGTATTTCCGGAAGTCCCCTCGATTATTGTTCCGCCTGGCTGTAAACGGCCATCAGCTTCGGCATCCTCAATCATTTTTACTGCCATACGGTCTTTTACCGAATTTCCCGGATTGAATGTCTCTACCTTGGCAATAACCAAAGCATTCACTTCTGCAGTTATTTTATTGAGTTTCACCAACGGCGTATTCCCAATAGTCCCTAATATATTTTCTGAGTATTCCATTTAGTTATTTTTCAGCAGTTACAACTTAAACTATAGCATTTCTATATAGTTCGTATGGAAGTAAAATTAGTGTATTTTTTTATTTGAAATAACTTTTTAAATTGATTTTGTTACAAAAAATCAATTAAAGAAATTCCAAACTAATCCAAAACGAATTAAGAAGTCACGATATGGATTATTGGGATCTGAAAAATAATTATTTTTCGAAAACAGCGAATTAAAATGTTCTGCTTTCAAATAAAGCCTCGTACGCTGTATCTTAACATTTACAAAATAATCAAGAAGAGGAGCATTACCAATTTTAACTCTGTCCTGCACAAAAAACTCACCAATTACAGGATTATAAACATTACTGTAATAGCTTGTAAAATAATTCAATTCAATACCTGTCTGGAAAAATAACTTCCTATTAAACATATAATTAGTATAATACAAAGTGTTTCTGGTAACAAATTCAGGAACATTCAAAACATTATCCGGCTGATCTGCTTTTTGAAATAATAAAGTATTATCCAATGCCCACTTCCCAAAAACAAACTCTCTAGCTGCCTTTAGCGAAGCATAATTAATTGCTTTACCATATTGCTTAGGAGCGACAATCTGCATGCTGTCTTCCCTTTGTGTGGCAGTAGTGACATCGGCAAAATATAAATGATCATTTATGGTATTCAGCTGCATTGACAATGAAACCCATTTGGTATCCGCATTGGCGCTGATAGAATTTATTTTTTCGTTGACAAAATCATTAGACCAGTTGTATTCTTTATAACTGCTTTGAAATAAATTATAATTATTATTTGGCAGCTTATTCATGCTTTGGTAACGAAATGATAACTGATTTTCATCATTCCAGTCATAAACAGCCGAAGCATCAATATTATATAAATTTTGATCTGTTATCGATTTAGAATATAAAAATTTACCATTCCATTTGTCCTTACGATAATTATATTGACCGCCAAACGTGTTAATTTTTTGACTTAACAGATTACCAACCGTATTTCCATTATCTAAATACAAAATATTATTGTAAAAATAATTAGAATGCAGATCGTCAACAAAAAAAGTAAAAGAGCCCAGCATCATATTCTCATATACAACTCCAACTTTATTATACATTTTATTATAATTCGTAATATCATCAATTCCACCAGTCACAAACGATTCACCAAAACGGCTCACAAGAGTACCGCCAACATTTGATGCAATTGTCTGCTGTTTGTAGTTGTAATATATTTCTTCGTAATTAAACTGATTGGTAAAATACAAATTGTTATCTCCTTTTTTAGGATTTATTCTAAAGGCCTGATCAAAGAAAAAACGTCCTCCTTTCAATACCGAATTCGCATCTTCGAGGTATACTCCTAACCGCTCTCTATTATCAAACGAAGAGTCACCATTGGTAAAATCGCTTACATTACTGATTCCCCCATTTTCTTCATTTTGAAGCTTCTGTGAAGTATAATGCATATTTGCAATAAATCGCCCGTCCTTGGAATTATAACTTGTTGTGAATCTAAAATTCCCCGATTTGGTCTCTTGATTGATATACCTTCCCTTCGACCGCAATCCTTTATAAGCAATCGAAAAATTTAGCCTTGGAGAAATATTCAATGAAAAATAAGAATCAGCTGACTGTCCTCTTTGAATCGTAGATTTAAAATACAGTTCAGTCACCGGCGTAGCAACATTTGCATATTTTATATCATTAACTTTTAGATAATTAAACTGTCTTGCCGTAAAACCAAATTCCGGATAAGGCGAAAAACCATTCATTCCATACTGCAGCGTATTGTATGTCTGTCCGATATTTGGAAATGACAAAAGCCCAAAATTATCTTTTCTTAAATAATTATGACTGTACGATTTTCTGATAGACTGAGTAGTATCAATATAAGTAGTATCACGGCTCAGTGAAATAAACTGGTACATATCATATGTTGCCTCTGGCGCTTTCTTCTTCTTTATGGAGTCCGAAGAATTGTATTTACTATTATAATCAATTTCTTTAGCACTATTTACCTGTTTGTTTTTCTGTGAAAAAAGGAGAATCGGAAAAGCTAAAAAAATTAAAGAAAAGAAAATCCTCATTTGAAACGGTTATAATTAGGCATTTATTTTACAGATATATCCAGCAAAGGTAAAGGATAAAAACGTATAAATAAAAAAACACTCCAATTTATAAAGTAAACATTAACACATATTTTTTTTACAAACCAGAACTTTTCATTTCCAAATAATCTGGGCGAGCCACCATCCCAATAAAAGGGCTATTTCACTGTACGGATATACGCCCTTTTACCGGTATGCTGTCAGGCTATACGCTCCGCAGTGGCGGATTGCTTCTATCCTTCTCGCGTCTCAGCAGTGACTTAGAAAGTTTTAAACATTAATCAATATAACTATCCTTAACTAATACCAAACTGATCGAATTAGCCACTGACTACAAAGATTTTTAAATAAACAGTAATGAAATCTGTGAGAATCCATGTAATCAGTGGCAAAAAAAACACATAGTAATATTTGCGTACAGTCATATTAATCAATAAGCTTTTCATCTTTTAATACTGCTTACACGGCATTAGCTTTTAAAAGTTTCTGACACGAATTACACTAATTAGCACGAATTAAGATTGCTATTTAATTACACAAAATATTCGAAACTGTAAAATTTGATTTCAATTTTGATAAGAATTAGTGCTAATTGGTGAAATTCGTGTTTATCTTTTTTAAAATGCGAATGCCATGTACTGCTTACTGCCTTTTTCAAAAATCAAAAAAAAATCACAATATTTGCAGTACAAAATAGACTTCAATCCGTATGCTTCAAAATAATTTCTCTTCTTTTGTTTTCGAAACCGGCACCGATGAAGCGGGACGCGGTTGTCTTGCAGGCCCGGTTACTGCTGCAGCTGTAATTCTGCCATTCGATTTTAAAAATGCCTTTCTAAACGACAGTAAGCAATTAAGCGAAAAAGTAAGAGAGAAACTCAGACCAATTATCGAGCAGGAAGCCATTACCTTTGCAGTAACTCATCTGCATCCAGAGGAAATTGACGAAATAAACATCCTAAACGCCTCGATGAAAGGAATGCAGGAAAGTATATTGAAATTATCCCAAATTCCGGAATTTATAATTGTAGACGGAAACAGAGCATTGAATGCCAAATTGGGACTGAAAAATAAAATTGGAAAACAATTCTCTAACTCGGAAATTGAATTATTGAAATCTATTCCCAACCAAAGTATCATCAAAGGGGATTCTAAATATTTAAGTATTGCAGCAGCTTCTATTTTGGCAAAAACCTACCGCGATGAATATATGGATAAAATTCACGAGGAATTCCCAATGTATAACTGGAAAAAAAACAAAGGCTACCCAACGCAGGAACACCGTGAAGCAATCAAAAAATATGGCCCGACGAAATACCACCGAATGAGTTTCAGATTATTGCCCGAACAGTTGGAACTGAATCTTTTTTAAACAATAAAAAAAGACTTATCCAAAATCGACAAGCCCATTTATTAAAATCTAAAACTGAAATTTATATCCAAAATCGGGTAAAAAACCAATCTGGTCTTTTTGATCTATTTTATTGGTCAATCGGTTATATTCTAACTGAAAAACATTGGTATGATTGGTTACATTTTTTAAATCAACATAAAACAGATGGAATCTTTTTCTCTTTTTGCTGTTGAATTTAATTCCAAATTTCACATCCAGCCTTAAATATGAATCATATTGTTTACTAAACGCATTGGCATCATCCTTGATTTCATAACCTGCATCGTTAGAAGCTTCAAAATCTACAAGCGTATAATAACGTCCGCCGGCAGTTGTAAATTTGGCATCAATCTAATTTATTAATATAGAGCAGATATTCAACAAATTAAAAAGAAAACTAAAAAAATTTATACTTAGAGCCTGTTTAAGTTTTATTTATTAGCTCTCTTATGACGTTTTTTGGCTACAACTTCGTTAAATTTTTATACAATAGCTCTGCTATTTTATAAAAATTTGCCTAGTTTCACTCAAAAATCATCTAATAATAAATCTCAAAAATAAAATTTAAACAGGCTCTTATTATTTTCAGACCTGTTTAAAAGCAACAAACTCTGCTTCGAATAATTGAGTAAAATGTTTTAAGATTTTCGCTTTCACTTCGGCTTCATCCACTTTTGCAACTCCAAGTTCAACGTTAAGTGAAGTAACCGCTTTGCCTCGGATACCGCATGGAATTATATTGTCGAAATATCCCAAATCAGCATTAACATTTAAAGCAAAACCGTGCATCGTTACCCAGCGGGAAGCACGAACACCCATAGCACAAATCTTTCTCGCGAATGGTGTACCTGCTCCTAGCCAGACTCCGGTTTCGCCGTCGCTTCGTCCGCATTCTATTCCGTATTCCTGTAAAGTAAGAATAATGGCTTCTTCCAGAAAACGCAGGTATTTATGAATGTCCGAGAAAAAATTTTCCAGATCCAGAATAGGATATCCCACAATCTGTCCAGGACCATGATACGTAATATCACCGCCACGGTTGATTTTGTAAAAAGCAGCACCTTTGGCTTCCAGCTGTTTTTCGGATAAAAGCAGATTGCTGAAATCACCACTTTTCCCTAAAGTATAAACGTGAGGATGCTCAACAAACAGAAAATAATTGGGAGTTTCAAGAGTGGTTTCTTCTCTTCTGTTCTGAATTTTCAAATCGACAATTCCTTTGAAAAGCTCTTCTTGGTATGCCCAAGTTTCTTTGTAATCTTTATTTCCTAAATCTTGAAGCTGAATTTTTTTATTCATTTTAATTATTTTTCAAACTCAACATCAAAGTTAAGTTTATCTGGATTTTCCATATAATCCGTGAAAGAGTATTGTATTGTAACTGATTTCCGGTCATCGCTGAATAAAGCATTCGGATTAGAAATTTTCTTTATTTTTTTCGGAAAATGATATTTCATAATATAATTAGACGATGAATAAATCATTTTTGACATATCAGCTGCAGAATCTTTTACCTTTTCAGTCACTTTTTGCTGATTAATTACAGCTTTTCGAGAAAACTTCTTCCCATCGTAAGTGTAGCTTAATTTACTGTTATTATCTCCTAAACCACTGCCGAGAGGATTTATACTTGAACCTCCTTCAAGTTTTTGCAGTGTCCCAGCTGTCTGCAGAATATCCTGAAGTTCATTCACATTTTTAAAATCAGTTGCAATAGTCATTAAAAACTGCTTTTTTTCTGCATTCATTTTTGTCGTTACCACAAAATTTTCCAGCTTTTTAATTTCTTTTTGAGCTTCTGTCGATAATTTAGCAATGCTGTCTTTTTTCTCAGAAAACAGCTGTTTGAAAGTAAAAGTAGAATCGATATCATTTTTGGCACCAGCTCCCATTTGACTTCCTAACTGATCGCCAGCCATTCCCATAAAAGCAGAGCCGTCTACATCTATAAAAAATTTTCCGGTTCCGTTATCATTGATATAAATGTTTTCAGTGAAAGTACAGCTAGTTAACGCCGTTAATAAAAAAGTAAAAAACAGTAATTTATATATTTTCATTGCAGAATTATTTTTCTCCAAATATACGAACTCTATTTTAAACCTTTTAACTCCAGATTTATTTTAAAAAAACTTAACTATTTCATCGCAATCTGACTTAAAAGAGCATAAACCAAAAAGGCATTAATCTACTGCTTCAGGTTCTAAAATCACTTCCAGATTTGTGCTCAACGGATTTTGCAGACAATCCGCTAAAAGAAACTGCAGTGACAGCGATTTTTGGTCATCACTAATTTTAGCAAGCGGATTGGAAACCGACTGAATTTTTCGAGGAAAATGGTAATTCAGGACATAATTCTGAACTAGTTTACGGCCTTTGTATTCAGCTTTCATTTTTTCAATCTTATCAAATTCCTTTTTTTGCTCCAGTGTATCTGTAACCGTGACGATTCGATGGAAACGATTGCCGTTGTAATCGTAGCAGACGTTATAATAATGCTCTTCGGCACTTAATGCATAATTATTTTTAATGTCAGCCAAATAATGGTCTGTTTTGGTAAGATCAGCAATATCAGCCACTTTTTGAAAATTCTGTGTATAGACCGTTCTGAATTCCTTATCGTATGAACTTGCTTTTACATGAATTTTTACTTCGGAATATTTCAAGAACACTCTTTGATCGGCAATTGGCGTTCGGGAAAACGTTTCTTGGTGTTTTTTGATATAATCTCCAAAAACATAAGTTGTGTCTCTGTAAATATTTTCCTTAGAGTAATTATCTCTAGCAATCTGCATATAACTGTTTTCGTCACGCAAATTAGTTACTTCGATTGTTCCGCTCCCATCACTATTGAGGCGCAGTGTTTCTGTTACCTGACAGCTTATGATTAGAAATGGTAAGAGTAATAAGAAACCTTTTTTCATTTGACTGCAATATGTTAATTTTCTAAAATTTAGAGTTCATGAAAATCGAAGTTAATTAGTTTTCCTGCAGCCTTCATTATTGTTTTTAAATAATTAACATTTTCAATCTCTAATTATTACTTTGGCAGAGAGGTTATGAAAAACAAAACTTGTAAAATAGCCCCGGCAGGAGTGAAAATCCTCTTGTGCCGGGGTTCGGCACAAGAGATTGCAGCGAATGACGGGAGAAATGTTCCTGAAAACACAGAAAATTTGTGCTCCAAAAAATCTAAAATCTGCTTTCTGAAATCTGCAATCAATTTGTTATCTTTGCGGACTTAAAAATCAGAACATAATGGCCTTATCAGAACAAGAAATCATCCGAAGAGAAAAACTTCAATCCTTACGTAATTTAGGAATCAATCCTTATCCAGCCAATCTTTTTCCTGTAAATCATACTTCAAAGCAGATTAAAGAGTCTTTTGAAGAAGGTAAAAAGGTGATTGCAGCTGGTCGTTTGATGAGTGTTAGAGATCAGGGAAAAGCTTGTTTTGCTGAGCTGCAGGATAGCGAAGGACGCATTCAATTGTACGTGAACCGTGATGTTTTGTGTGAAGGCGATGATAAAACACTTTACAATCAGGTTTTTAAAAAATTGACCGATTTAGGAGATTTTATTGGTATTGAAGGTGAATTATTTACGACTCAGGTTGGTGCAAAATGTATTCGTGTGAGCGGTTTTACATTTTTGAGTAAAACTTTGCGTCCGTTACCATTGCCAAAAGTGGATGAAGATGGAAAAGTTCACGATGCCTTCAACGACGCTGAATTGCGTTACAGAATGCGTTATGTGGATTTAACTGTTAATCCGCAAGTTAAAGAAACTTTTATCAAGCGTACAAAGTTATTCACTGCGATGCGCGGTTATTTTAATGATGCTGGATATCTGGAAGTAGACACTCCGGTTTTGCAATCCATTCCTGGTGGTGCTTCAGCGAGACCTTTTATCACGCATCATAATTCGCTTGACATTCCGCTTTACATGCGTATTGCAAACGAATTGTATTTAAAAAGATTGATTGTTGGCGGTTTTGAAGGTGTTTATGAGTTCTCCAGAAACTTCCGTAATGAAGGAATGGACAGAACGCATAATCCTGAATTTACCGCAATGGAAATATATGTAGCCTACAAAGACTACAACTGGATGATGGAATTTGCTGAAGGCTTGCTTGAACATTGTGCTATTGCTGTGAATGGAACTAGCGAAGTTACTTTTGGTGAGCATAAAATCAATTTCAAAGCACCGTATGCACGTGTTACCATGACAGATTCTATCAAACATTTTACAGGTTTTGATATCTCAGGAAAAACAGAAGCTGAACTGTTCGAAGCTGCCAAAGGTATGGGCATTGAAGTTGACGAAACAATGGGGAAAGGAAAACTGATTGATGAGATTTTTGGCGCAAAATGCGAAGGCAATTATATTCAGCCGACTTTCATTACAGATTATCCAAAAGAAATGTCGCCGCTTTGTAAAGAACACCGCGATAATCCAGACTTGACTGAACGTTTTGAATTGATGGTCTGCGGTAAAGAAATTGCAAATGCCTATTCTGAATTGAATGATCCGATTGATCAAAGAGAGCGTTTTGAAGACCAAATGCGTTTAGCTGCAAAAGGTGATGATGAAGCAAACGGAATTATCGATGAAGACTTCCTGAGAGCTCTTGAGTATGGTATGCCTCCAACATCTGGAATGGGAATTGGAATGGATCGTTTAATTATGTATTTAACCAATAATGCTTCAATTCAGGAGGTTTTATTGTTTCCGCAGATGCGTCCGGAGAAAAAACAGACCGTTGAATTATCAGACGAAGAGAAATTTATCATTGATTTATTGAAAGGAAATGAAAATAAAATGGATCTGCAGCAGCTAAAAATTACCGCGAATTTAAGCGGTAAAAAATGGGATGCGTCGATGAAAAATTTATCTAAACACGGTTTGACAAAAGTTGCCGTTGAAGGTGAGTTTAAGTTTGTGGAATTGGTGGAGTAAGGTTTTATTCCGAAAATCATATGAAAAGAGGCTGTCCAAAAAGTAAGGACAGCCTTTTTTTTGCTGTTTTTAATCTAAAATAGTATCTTAGAGTTGCACAAAAAACGAGCAATGGCTAAAGTAATATTTAAATCGCAATCGATCAATACACCGGAACTTTTTCCGATAAATATTTTTGATAAAATTTCAGAAAACCACCCTGTCCGCTTAGTGGACAAGGTCGTCAATTCATTGGATATAAGCCATATACTTAAAAAATATAAAGGAGGAGGGACCTCGGCTTATCATCCCAGAATGATGCTTAAAGTTTTGTTTTACAGCTATTTGAGCAACACTTATTCCTGCCGAAAAATAGCAAAAGCACTCACCGAGAACATTCATTTTATGTTTATTTCAGGCAACTCAACCCCTGATTTTAGAACCATCAACGATTTTAGAGGAAAGGTTCTAAAAGAAAACATCAAAGATTTATTTGCAGAAGTAGTCAAAATGCTTGTGGAAATGGGCTATGTCAGTCTGGATATCCAATACATCGATGGAACAAAAATTGAAGCCAAATCCAACAAATACACCTTTGTCTGGCGGGGTTCTATAGAGAAATACAAAGAAAAACTCGAAGTAAAAATCAACAGCATCTTATCCGATATCGAAAACAGTATTTTATCAGATAATCAAGAAGTCAACAAGGAAGAATTACCAAAAAAATAAACTCGGAAGAGCTGAAAGAAAAATTATCAGAACTCAATAAAAAACTCAAAGAGCCCAACAAGAAGATAACCAAAGAGCTTGAAAAGCTTCAGGAAGAGCACCTGCCAAAGCTTGAAAAATACGAAAAAGATTTAGTGATTTTAGGCAATAGAAACTCCTACAGCAAAACAGATCCTGACGCTACCTTTATGAGAATGAAGGAAGACCATATGAAAAACGGACAGTTAAAACCTGCATACAATCCTCAGATTTCTACTGAAAATCAATTCATTACCAATGTAACCATTCATCAGACACCTAACGACACTACGACTTTAAAATCCCATCTGGAGGAATTTGAAAAAATGTATCAAAAACAAAGCAAAACAGTTGTAGCCGATGCTGGTTATGGAAGCGAAGAAAACTACGAAATGCTTGAAAATAAAGACATAACGGCCTATGTAAAGTATAATTATTTTCACAAAGAACAGAAGAAAAAAATGAAGGACAATCCGTTTCTTGTCCAGAATTTGTTCTACAATATACAGCAGGATTTTTATGTGTGTCCAATGGGACAAAGAATGGAAAACATTGGCAGTGGAAAACGGACATCGGCCAACGGATACGAATCACAAGTATCTTATTATCAAGCAAAAAGATGTGATGGATGTCCACTTAGAAGTTTGTGCCATAAAGCCAAAGGAAACAGAACAATAGAAGTAAACCACCGCCTGAACCAATTAAGGGCTCAGGCCAAAGAGCTGCTCATGAGCGAAAAAGGACTCGAACACCGAAGCAAACGCCCAATAGAAGTTGAAGCAGTATTCGGACAGCTAAAAAACAACAATAAATTCAGCCGGTTTACTTTCACAAGCATCGAAAAAGTGGAAATGGAATTTCTATTGATGGCTATCGGGCATAATTTCAGAAAAATGATAGCAAAGAACAATGATGCGTCGAAAACTCATCTAAAAATCTCCTTCAGAGTTCTAAATAGAGCTATAAAAGTCGAAATTCACTTTTTAAATACTGTAACAGAATATTTTTTCATTAATCAACCAACCCAAAATCGATTCCTGAAATTTGCAGCATAAAAAAAGCTGTCCTTTTCGGACAGCCTCTTTTTTTATATCAATATTCTCATTATATTTGAGTAAAATTAAAATGCAATGGAAAATCTAATTTCAAGAATCACAATAAACCCTGATGTTTGCCACGGCAAGCCAACGGTTAGAAATATGAGATGGCCTGTAGAAATAATTTTAGATATGCTAGGCTCTGGTATGGAAATCAAAGAAATTTTAGAAGACCATCCTGAATTAGAAAAAGAAGATGTTATAGCTTCATTATGTTATGCAAAAAACAAATATAATGTGTGAATTTGATTGGACGATTATCACACCTATTCTTTCTTTTTTAGGAGGAACTTTAATGGCAAATATTTTTAATTTACTTTTTTTAAATAGAATAAAACGAAAAGAATTAGAATATAAAAGAGCCGAATTTATTTACAATCAAAAACATAATGGTTATGAAAATTTACTAAAAACAATAAGTAAATATTCTATTGAAACACATGATTTAATTTTTGAAGATTTCTTGTTAGTTGTTTTTGAATTTAATTTTAAGAAAAATGAACTTGATTCGGATAATGACGATGAACTTGAATTATTTTATGAAAAATATCGCGAAAAATTTAGTTCAGTTTCAAAAAAATATAATAATCTATATCAATTATTAAATATAGAAATTCAGCCTTCAATTTTAAATTCATCAGATGAAGTATATGAACTAATTGAGAATGTAAAGAGCAATTACAATTTAATATTTAAAAAGTTTAACGATGATTATCTTCCTAAACTAACTACATTAACTATGGAAGAAATGAAAAAACATAATGATGAAATAAAAACCTTTTCTTTAAAATATCAATTAACATTTGATCAACTAAAGATCCAAATGAGAAAGGAAATAAAAGAAGAAGAATCTAAAATCCATAAATAATTTTTTCCTTAACTTTGATTATTCAAATCATTTAATTATGAATACATTAGAATTAAAACTAGAAATATTTGACAAACTAAAATCTGTAGAGGATGAGAGCTTGTTAAAAAAAATAATGGTTTTACTCAAGACTATTGACAAAAAAGAAATTTACCATTTAAGCGAATATGAATTAAATATGGTAAAAGAAGGAGAAGAAGATATAAAATTTGGCAGAGTCATTTCTCAGGAACAATTGGACAAAGAAGATTTAGAATGGCTGTCAAAACAGTAATCTGGACTGATACAGCCGTTCGTGAAAGAAGAAAAATATTGAAATATTGGACAAAACGTAATAAATCTTCTGCCTATTCTGAAAAACTAATTTATGAAATCTTGGCTAGAGTACAATTTCTACTCAAAAATCCAGAAAACTTCGTTAACACTAATTACAAAAACATTAGAACCTCAACTTTAGGCAATTATAATATTTACTACAAAACAACTGAAAAAGAATTAATTGTTGTTGCTTTTTGGGACAACAGACAAAATCCAAAAAAACTTTTTAAAATTCTAAAAAAATCATAAAAAAAAGAGCTCCAAAATTGAAACTCTTTTTTTTCTCTTACAAACTATAATTTAAATTAATACTCCATCGATAATTGGCAACTACATTGCCGGCAGATAAATTCTGATTTACCGGAGCTAAATAGTTAACACCAATAGACAAACGGTCTTTACCAATTTCGACACCAAATTTACCAAACAGAATATCTCCCGAAGTATTTGATAATTCTTGTCCATGCTGATAATTGCTTTCATACACTTCACCTGCCAAACCGGCTTGAGGAGCTATCGAAAGACTATTCTTTTCGTACAAATAATAAAAAGTGCCTGAGTAATTGAATTGATTTCCGAATTGGTATTTCTTTTCGTTTTCGGTTTTAATAACATAATTAAGCATAGTGTTCAAACCAAATTTATTTCTTCTGATAGTATATTCAGAAGCCAGTAAATAATCCCAACTTCCGGTTCCAACCTGGAAACTAGGATTTACACCTTCAGAATTGGCTTCATTAAACTTTCCTGTTGGCGCTTTAAATCCTCCGCCCAATTGGAGTGTATGACTCACAATTGTACTGTCTTTATGCGTTTGATACAAAGTGTACATTCCCAAAACCGTAATATCACCCACTCCATTTATATCTTCCATTCCTGCGACGGTTTCTCTTTCGTGAAAATGATATGGAATCAAAGCTGAAATCTGCACCTTATTACCAACTGGAATTCTAGCCCAAGCCTGAACTGTATTGAAATTCTCCACATACCAAGGCGAATTGCTATACAACCCATCATTGGTTTTATATTGCTGATTGAAATAACGAATACCTACAAAATTGGCATTCAGTACAGAAGCAAAACCCATGCTTCCGCCACTGGCAGAACAGCCACAGGCATCACAATCCTCATCTTCAAATTCGAATTCAGATTCCACTTTCGAAAAATAGCGAAATTTGGCAAACGGATTGATCGCGTTCAGTGTATCTTTTTCGGCTGCATTTGCCCATTGACAAGCAATAAGAAAAAGAATTAGTATTTTTTTCATATTTATTTTTTTTAAATAGTTTCTAAGTTCCTAAGTGGCTAAGTTGCTGAGAAACTTAGCCACCTAGAAACTTAGAAACTTTAATACTCTGAAAATCGTTTATCAGTTAGATATTGATTATCGGTTAAGGTTTTTAGAAAAGCAATTATTTGTGACTTTTCAGTTTCAGTTAAAGGAATTCCCAGTTTGCTCTTTTTATTCAAAATTGGATCTAATGTTTCTGATGCAACAACTCCCGAATTATAATGTTCCAGAACGGCTTCCAAAGTAAATAATCTTCCATCGTGCATGTAAGGAGCTGTTTTCTCAATGTTGCGCAGACTGGGCACTTTAAATTTATAATAATCAGTCGCCAATTCGGTAACTCGATAACGCCCAACATCATTCACGGCAGGATTTACAGGCAAACCGTTATTTCGAAACGAATTATCAGTAAACAAATCAGTAGCGTGGCAAGAAGCACATTTTGCATTAAAAACAGTGTAGCCATCTAACTCTTGCTGAGTAAGTGTCCCGCCAGATTCCTTACGGCGGTATTTATCAAATCGAGAATTAGACGATGTTACCATCACCATAAATTGTCCCAAGGCTTTGAGCATATTCTCTGAATTGATTTCTCCATCGGTAAAAGCAATTTTGAATAATTTTTGATATTCAGGATCGGCTTTCATCATCGCAATGGCACTACTAAAATTACCATTCATCTCCACTGCACTCGTAAATGGAATTATGGGCTGTAAATCCAAATGCGCTGTCGCTCCATCATACATAAAACTTGTCTGATACGCTAAATTCTGAATAGACGGTGTATTGCGGGTTCCTACAGCATTATTCACACCATGGCTTACAGTGTGTCCGTGATGTGTGAATGCATCTTGCTGAATGTGGCAAAATCCACAGGAAACCAATCCATCCGAGGATAATCTTCCGTCATAAAAAAGCTTTTTACCTAATTCGAAACCTTTTTCAGTTGGCGGATTATTAGCCAGATCATATACCAAAGGCGGAAAGTTAGAAGGTACTTCAAATGCTAAAGGAATATTTTGATACACCTCATCATTATCAGAACAGCTCCAGAAAAAAGGCAAAATGAGCAATACTAAATATTTTACTTGCATATTTTTTGTTTTAAAAAGCGGTCAGTGTAACCAACCGCTTTTATCCTTTTTTAGTCGTTATGCACGTGATTTACAGTAAACATATTAGAAAGATTAGCCGTAATTAATGGCAGGTTTGTTCCTCCCATAATCATCGCTCCCATTCCTCCCATATTATTATCCGAAAGTTTGATTTTATTAGTTCCATCAATAATTTTGGCAACATCTGCAAAAATGTGAATATCTGGTGTAATAGTAGTTCTTACCAAAGCTTTAGTTGGCAGATTAAGTGTTACTTCGGTATAATTATAATCTGTTCCAGTTTGTCCTGTATGCACCATAAAAGCAGTTTCTGCAGTTACTGTAGATGAAGTAAACTTACCTTCGAAAAGAACAAATTTATACCCCGCACTCCAAGACCACATCATTCCAGCCTCATCTGCTATTGTTAAAAAGTCTCCTTGTCCTGTTGCTCCCAAATCAAATTGGGCTTTGTCTACTCCTATTCCGAATTTAATTTTTGTGTAATCTCCAGCAGGAATATTTTCTAATTCAATTTCCTGAGTCTCAGTATCTGCTTCACTCACTACAAAATAGCTTTTAGATTTTGGATAAGTAAACGTAGTTCCATCTTCTTTTGTTAAAACAATGTTGCTAATAATGTATTTTACATCTGATATTTTTAAGGTTTCACCTTGAGAAGTAACATTACTTTGTGTGTTCAGAATCAAATTACTGCTTCCAAAAACATTATCAAATTCTACTCCTAATTTTCCTTCTCCACCAATCGCTTCATCATCATTATTTGAACATGAACCCAATGCAAATGCTATAGCCACAACAGCTATTATTTTTTTTATTTGAAATTTCATTTTTAAGTTTTTTATTTTTTAAAATATCATAACAGTCTGCATCAAAACAATTCATTTTAATGCAAGCAAAATTAATCCCATCTGTGCAAACGACAGAAGAAACTTTTAATAAATCTAAATTTTAAGAAATAAAAATAGGGGGACGAAAAACTGCATCACCATTCAGATAGAAGTATAAATCCGAATAGCTTTTATTTATTTTTTGAGTATTTGAAGAAATTAAAGTATTGATTTTGAATGATTTTATTTCTTCGAAAAACAACACTTCGGTAAGCTGAACAGTTCCTTTTTTGTCTGATGATTTTGGGTTTTCAGCATCAGATGCTTTGGCCAGTTCTTTCATCAGATGACATTTCCCATTACAATGCATCATGGGTTTTGCTTTATTTTCGCAAAGCACTTTTGAAATATACTCATAATTAACCACATACTCAATAACCGGAAATATCGGTTTTATGAGCATCATTAGCACTATTATGAATATCATTTTTTTCACGGTGCAAAAATATATATTTAAATTTTAAACTTTCGTTTTAAAACACAAATTAACATCAAATAACGATCGATTAAACAATAAAGAGTTTCTTGCTGAAATGTTTTTTAATCCAATGAATTAAAAACGAAATTCGATTCTAATTTTAATCATAACAAAAAAACACTATCTCACCTTTTAGCCCTGATCGGAGTGAAAATCCTTGTTGCCCGTGGTTCGGGGAACAAGATTGTAACGAAGAGCAGGAACCATCTGACCAAAAATACCTGATGTTTCTGCTCCAAAAAATTAATAATTATTTAAAAGAAAAAATCTGAGGATTCACATTAATCATAACCCATGCCCAATTATTGGTGTGATCTACATCGCCACCTTTTATTCTTTGCATTGTATCGGTTCCAAACATTTGAGAGTAGCCGCCAGTTATATTGATAAATTTATGAACAGCGTAGGCAGCTGTACAATCAATTTCCGTTCCCAGATAGTTGTCCATTTCATTTCCATTAGCAGCTAAAACAGTATTGGCAGCACTAAAGACATGAGGCAGTAAAGCAAACTGCCATTTGTTTACGTTATAACCAAACTTCAAAAATACATCCTGCAGTCCTACCGAATTTTTATGATTCCCTACATAGAAATAATCCATATAACCGTTCAATCCGTGGTTTGTTCCAAAAAGAGGACTGAATGATTTTATATCGGTACTTGTATTGTCTTGACCTTTTCCAGATAAAAATTCATAACCAAAACCGGCTTTAAATTTTTCGGTTACAGCATAATTAAAATTAAGCGCAGCATCAAAAGCGCTCACGTTATAAGTACTATTTTTTCCAGTCTGACCATAAAACCATAGATTTCCGTCCCAGGATTTACCTTTGGTGTTCATGTAGGTCCCGAAAGTCTGCATATAATCCACTTTCAATTCTGGGGTTGGTGTTGGAATTGGAGCTGTCAGTTTATTTTCGTAACCAGTGTTTAAGAACAACAAACTCATATTCAATTTACCCAATTCTGTATGATACCAGGCGTACTGCATGGCTTTGTAAGCGGCAACAGTATATTGTACGGCAATATCAGATTCTCCGTTTGCATTTAAAGCAAAACCTAAATCCAAATGGCTTTTACTGTTTTTATAGGTTACCAATACAGCATCGTGGCTTTGTGCCTGCGGTGCCCAATCAGCTTCACCAAGGATACGCTGATTGTCATATGAAATCACCTGACGGCCTAAACGGGTACTCCATTTTTCATTAAAATTATATTGCGCCCACGCTTCAAAAACCTGAATACCATTCACATCCGATTTGGTATTTGGAGCAGCATCTCCCCAGACACGGACATTCTGCATAGTAAATTTGGTAACAAATTGATCCTGTTTAAAATTCAGATTCAGACGCGCTCTTGAATTTATAAACTGCGCCGGTGTTTCTCCATAAGGAATCGGAGCTTTATAGCCGTTCCTAAATTCGTAACGGGGCTTAATCTGTAAGTTGGCATCAAACTCTTGGGCAAAAATATTCCCGCTGGCAATTAATACAGCTGCCAGTACCATTTTTTTGAACATTTTCATTAGTGAAATTTTAATTTAGTTTACTTGTAATTATTCAGCTAAAAATTAATAAAACATAAAATCGAAATAAAACGAAACACTAATCTCGCAAATTTGCACAAATTGAATTGAAGCTGTATTTGTGAAATTCTCCTCATTTTCATCTTGAATTTGTACTAATCGGCGACATTCGTATCAAACTTTTATCCAGCCGAATAGTTACGCTTACTGTACTTTAGCAGATTCTTCGGTAATTTTTTTAACTGTTGCATCCGAGTTCACACCTAATCCTTCCTGCTGATAAACCAATTCGCCTTCGGTATTAAAAACGCTTATGATATTGGAATGAGAAAAATCCATTGGAGATATTTTTTTATAATTAACAGCCAAAACCGCTGCAAACTCTCTGGTGTTTTCTTCTGTCGAACGCAAAAACAGCCATTGGTCACCTTCCATTTTATTTTCAATCGAAAAGTCTTTCAGCCGTTTTGGAGTATCTACTTCCGGGTCAATACTAACTAATACTAGTTTTACATTTTCCTTGATATCGTTCGGCAGACGCGATTCGATATTACGCATATCTGCCACCAGACGCGGACAGGCCGCTTTACAGGAAGTGTAAATCATAACCATTACAAGTACTTTCCCTCTCAGATCCTTCATTTCAATATTCTGCCCGTTTTGTGTAGTCCACTTAGATGGCAGATTGTAAATCGACAAATCAGAAATAGGTCTCTCTTTGGCAGCAATCTCTTTTTTGTTACAGCCTTGAAAAGCTAAAAACAGCGCAAAAATAGGCAAAACAAGTAAAAAATACCATTCTGTTTTAAAAATTCCTTTACGGTTTGGAGTTAAATTAAGTTTCATTTTTGGATTGGTTTTGGCTGATTTCAGAAAGTGCCAATTAATCTTTGGCACATCTAAAACCTAAGTTTTTTGTAGTATAATTTGCTTTAAGGCTTCCCCTGAAAGCGTAGCGCATAAAAGCGGCATAATTCATCAGATCTGTGGCGTTTACAGATCCGCTTCCGCAAAAGAGATTCTTGTCAGTGTCTTTGTCCTTTCTGGATTCACCCGAAAGAAAAATGCTGTTGAAATCCGAAGTCCATTCCCAAACCAATCCGTGCATATCATAGACACCCCAATAATTTTTGAAGGTTTTCCCTATCGGATTCGAATAGGTTTTTGGCTTTTCGTACCAAGACAGAATATATCGATTGAACTCCTCTTTGGTACGGGCATCGGAGCGTTTTTCATCGGCCATAGCCACATATTCCCATTCGTCCATCGACGGCAGTCTTTTCCCTTGGCACTCACAATATTTCTTGGCAGCAAACCAAGAGACATTGGTTATTGGAGCATCGGCCAAATTATTTTTTCCGATACTGAAATCGCTTTCCCATTGATTCAGATAACTTTTATCGGCATATAATCCTTTCATTTTCGAACGGCTGTAGTCCGGATATTTTTTTACAAAGGCAAGATATTGTGCATTGGTAACCGGATAAACATCTAATTTAAAAGACTCCACTTTAACCGGTTTTTTAGTGGTGGCACCATAAAGGGGGACAAAAGTCCCCCTATCTATGAATACCATTTTTGATTCTTGAGCAAAAAGAATACTGTTTATCAGCAATAAAAAGAAGATCATTATTTTTTTAAGTGGAGACATAGGAACTCTTTTTGCTTTAAAATTAATTATTTTCTTTGAGCTTTCACCATGGCTGCGGTAACCACTTTTTTACTATTGCCCCAGCTTGAGTAAACATAAGTAAGTACATCAGCGATTTGTTGGTCGCTTAAAGCCTGCGGAGGCATAGCCGTTGTGTATTTTTTTCCATTTACGGTTATTGGTGCAGTTGACCCTTTGATTACCTGTTTAATGGCTCGGTTTACATCGGCATTCAGATAATCCGATTTAGCTAATGGAGGAAAAGCACCAGGAACTCCAGCTCCTGTAGCCTGATGGCAGGCAATACAAGTTTTGGTATAAACACCTTTACCCTTGTTTACATCCTGACTAAACCCTTTCAGACTTAATCCAATCAATGCTATTCCTAAAATGTATTTTTTCATGACTTATAAAATATTTAAAATTGTGTTTATTATTTTCTTTGCGCTTTTACCATTGCAGGAGTTATAACCGTTTTGTTATTACCCCAGCTGCTGTAAACATAGGTTAAAACATCTGCGATTTCTTCATCTGAAAGATTTTGACTTGGCATCACACTATTTATTTTCTGACCGTTTACTGTAATCTCACCGCTCAATCCTCTTATGACAACTTGGATAGCTCTCTTAGGATCGGCATTCAAGAAATCTGATTTTGCCAATGGAGGAAATGCATGCGGCACCCCTTGTCCTTCAGATTGGTGACAGGCAAAACAAGTTGTCCCGAAGATTGCTTTTCCTGATTTAATTTGTTCAGGCAGCGTTTTGGCAACTGCAGGTTTAGTCTCTTTTTTACCTTCCGGCATATTTTGCACATTTCCGCCTTCAGGCAAATAAATTCCTTCCTGAGTCGTTCCTGAATAGATTTTTTTATTTTCTTCACCGGTTACTTTCAGCATTCCCAAGGCTCCTTTATTGAACGCTCTGAAAATGGAGTGATCCACCAATATAAATGTCCCAGGAACATCAACTTTGAACTCCACAATCGCAGAACCTCCCGCAGGAATCATCGTTGTCTGCACATTTTTATTGATTAAGTCACCGCCTTCGATGTGTACTTTGTCAAATATCTCACCGATAACGTGGAATGAAGAAACCAAGTTTGGCCCACCGTTACCCATAAAGATACGTACTGTTTCACCTACTTTTGCCGTAAGGGCATTATCACCGGCAATCGCTCCCACTTTACCATTGAAAACCACATAATCGGGTTCTTCTTTCAAGGCTTTGTTCATGTCAAAAGGCTGTACTCCCTGTTCTCCGTAACTTCCTTTGGTATAAAAATCACCCTGCATCACGTAGTATTCTTTATCAACTGGTGGTAATCCGCCTTCTGGCTCCACCAAAATCAAACCGTACATACCGTTCGCAATATGCATCCCCACAGGCGCAGTGGCGCAATGGTACACATACAACCCCGGATTCAGTACTTTGAAATTGAATACTTTTTCATGTCCAGGCGCAACAATTGATGAAGCTGCTCCTCCGCCTTGACCGGTTACTGCATGCAGATCGATATTGTGCGGCAATTTATTGTCTGGATGGTTTTTTAAGTGAAATTCCACTTCGTCGCCTACTCTGGTTCGAATGAAATTTCCAGGAACAGATCCACCAAATGTCCAATAAACGTATTTGGTTCCATCAACCATTTCGCCTTCCTCTTCCTTGATTTCCATATTGACAACCAATTTCATCGCCGGTCGGTCACCAATTGGTTTTGGAACCAATGGCGGCACAGTCAGTTCGGCCTCTTTTTGTCCTTCGACCTTTATTTTTTCGTAATAAGCTGCATCATGTTCCTCTTCTTTTTTTGCACAGGAAAAAATACAAATAAATGCAATTAATGCCAATGCCTTCAAGCTAAAAGGTCTGCTAAAATTTAATGGTTTTTTCATTTTATTTTTGGTTTTAGAATAGTACTTCAATTAAGGATAATTATGTCTTTTATAGGGTAAAATTAAAATATGAGTTCCATAAAAAGGATGATAAATATCATATTTCTTAACTTTTTTTTATGACTTTTGTTTTAGCGAAATAACCAATACCGTGAACAAAACCAAAGTAAACGTCAAACTGATTTTCCAAAACGAATGTGCTTTCTTCAATTCCATAAACTGAAAAGCTACTAACAGAAATTTAATAACCGCAAAAAACATTATCAAAGGAGCAACGATATTTGAAACCCCAAGCCAGCCAGCCACGCAAACAACTGTAAAAGTGATTATTAACAGTAAAATATAGATTAAAATTAATGATTTTCTCATAATTAAAAAAATAAATAAAGGATTGGAAATAACAGCAGCCAAATCAAATCACACATATGCCAAAAAGCACCGCAAGCTTCGATATCTTCAGCTGTGGTGTCAGAATTTTTCTTCGTCATTCCGTAATTTGTCCACGCCAAAATGACCAATCCCATAATCACGTGAATAACATGAAATCCGGTCAACAGCCAATAAAAAGTGTAAAACATATTGGTGTCCAATGAAATTCCGCTTTCGATTTTATGGTAATATTCAACACTTTTTAATGCCAAAAATAAAAATCCGCCAAGCATTGCCAATTTAAAATACAGAGATGATTTTTTAACTTCATTTTCCTTAAACGAATGAACAGCATTGGCCATAAAAAAACCGCTAGTCAATAAAAAAACAGTGTTTAAAGTTCCGAAAACCGTATTCAATTCCATACGCGACTCATGAAAAACCGTGGCATTTTCAGTTCCGTAGTATACAAATGCCAGAAGTGCCATCCCGAAAGTGATGAGTTCCAGAAAAATGATGATCCACATCAGAATACCTCCTGGCGGATAGTAAATATTTTTGTAATTTATTTTCAAACTTTCCATTTGATTTTAGATTGAAGATTAACGATTTTAGATTTATGATTTTGGGTAAACGATAGAGGAATGATAAAAGATTTTAGATGTTGAAAAACGAAGTCGATTATTTCAGCTTTTTCTTTTGTACATAACGGGAAAAAACTAATCCTTCTGCACTAAAATCAGAAATCAAAAATCGTTAATCAAAAATCAGAAATCTTTTCATTCCCAATCCAACAGTCTTTTTTCACCTTCTATTTTCTTAATGTCGGTGATATCCTGTGACATTTCGATTACGCCTTTGTAATTTTTATTAGCGTCCCTAACGGCAAAATAGCGGATATAAATCAATCTGTCTTTGTAGTTAATCCAAAACGACGATTCATTTTGAGTTCCTTTGCGGAATTCTTCGAGAATTTTCAGTACCGTTCCCACACTTTTTGGCGGATGGCAAAACTTCACTTCACGACCGATGATTCCTGCACTTCTTGGAAATACGCGTTCTTCTCCGCGGTTGTAGAAAATCACCCTGTCGTTTTCGTCAACGTAAGTCAAATCCAATGGCATCGTTCTCAAAAGCAGATTCACCTGCTCGACCGTCATATAACCCTCGTCGTAATGGGAAGTGTTTTCCAACGAAAAAGGCATTTCCCTTACGGTGAAATCTTCGCTCGGGTGTATGTATTCGACTTTTGGGAAAGACGGCGGTGTGTGCGAAAGCATCCAGCCTATTTCCTCTTCGCCTTTGCGCATTTCGATCCAGTCATTTTCGGTAAGAATATCTAGTGCGTTTGGAAACAGCACGTTTTCCTCCACACCCAACAATCGATAGATTCCGTCCACCAAAAAGGGAGTATTAGTTGCTATTCTTTCAGGATTATTCATTTTTACATAGTACTGAATCAAGCGGATTTGCTCTCTCAAATTATCGTGGAAAGACCACATTCCCTGCGACGGACCAACCCAGCCTTTTTTCTCCAAAAAAGGGAAAAGCTGATTTTCCTTGCGGGCAAAACGTTTCTCAATCGTAAGCAGCTGATTGAATATGTTGGTATACTTTGGCAAATCAATCGCTGGGTCAACACTTTGAATCTCTTCCAAAAGAGACACTATTAATTCTTTTTCCTGAAAGTAAATCCAAACGGGATGTCCTTCGGGCAATACTGGGGTATCTGTTGTATCTGTCATTTTGATTAAATTTTGAACCATTTTATTTTTTTTACCATTAAAGTATTAAGGAAATTAAGCTGGATTATGTTTCCTTTTTTAAGCTTTAAGACTTTAATAAAATTAAATTTCAATCTATATTTTCACATTAACCTTAATGAATCTTAATATCTTAATGGTTCATTTAAAAAAATGGTCTTGCATTATTTTTGGTGTTTTATCTTCTCATATAATTTTACTAGCGACTGCAACAGCTCGACGGGAGTTGTCAAAATCTGGTAATGGTTTTGCCCGAACATTTGGGGCAGATAGTATTTGGCTTCGGCCTCGATGGCTAATGCGTAGGAATTGATGTTTTTTGAATTCAGTTCCCGAAGTGCCTGTTTTACATCATTGATTCCATATTTACCTTCGTATTTATCGTAATCATTGGGTTTTCCGTCAGAGATTAGGATAACCCATTTATTTTTGGTGTTTCGTTTGTCGAGGCGAACTCCTGCGTGGCGCAAGGCCGACCCAATCCGGGTGTAACCACTAGGTTCTACTGCACCCACTTTATGCTTGGCAACATTCCAATTTTCATCAAAATCCTTGATGGTCAGATAGGTTGAGTAATTTCGGGTTTTGGAATAAAAGCTGTCAATTGAAAAATCGATTTGGAACTCGTTCAGAATTTCCCCAAACAAAATCGAAACTTCTTTCTCTACATCAATCACACGGTTTCCAGAAGCATATCCATCACTCGAAAGGCTAATATCCAAAAGAATCAAGATCGATAAATCCTTTTCTTTTTTTCGTTTGGAAACATAAATTTTGTCCGATGGCGTTCTACGGGAATGTACATCGACATACAAGTCGGTTATTGCATCGATGTCGAATTCATCGCCCTGAGTCTGCCTTTTTTGCTGTTGCATTTTATTGTTGACATTCGTCAGCATTTTGCGCAGACCCATCAGCGTTGAGGCATTCTTTGTTATTGTTTTTTGGTAGTAATCGCTGTCGGTTTTTAACTGTAGTTTTGGATAGACCTTGCAAAAATTTGTTTTATAACTTTTTTTGGCAAAATCCCATTCATCGTAACTGTGGTGAAAACCTTTTTCGTCTACCGAAGCACTTTCAGAAATAGTGGTGTTCTCAATAAAATCGGCCTGATATACGGAATGTGCCGTGTCGTCAACTCGGACTGTGAATTTCATATTCAGTTCTTCCAAAGCATCCTGATGGTCTTCGAGTTCATCCGAGCCGTCAAAATCTCGCCAATTTCCGTTGAATTCCTCAGCCGTTTCTACTTTTTCAAAATTATGAAGCATCACATAATCTTCCTGCTGTTTTTTGTCGAGTTCAACCGTCACTACTTCCTCAACAGCTTGCGCTTTCAATGTCGTTAAAGGCTGAATTTCGTTCGGTTTTTGAATCTTGTCCGTAAAATTTTGAAGTTCATTTTCAGTTTCGGCAACCACTTCATTTTTCATCCATTTGCCAAAAAGAAAAGAAAAATCAGGTTCGTTTTTAGCATCTTGTTTTTCGATAAAATGTTTTTTGGCTTTCGCCAAAAACTCTCTGTCAAACGCAAATTCATCGAACAAAACCGAAAGAATGGCTTCAGAAGTTTCCAATGCTTTTTGTTGCGAAAGAAGCAGGCTCCGCTCCGCATCTTCGGGAGTCCAATTGTAATTCAAACGCTGTTGAATGCTTAAATATAAAATCCTGAAGTGATAAAAAGCAAGATTCTCCTCTGTTGCTGAAAATTCGGCAAACGAAACCGGAAGGAAAAAATTATTGTTTTTGTAACCTCCTTCCCTTTCGGCAGGAAATATTTCGATTGGATTTCCCGTCAAGGCGCGCGCCATTATCGTCAGGCGTGACTGTATCTTGGCAAGGGAAACCGTTCTGGTTTCTACTTCGGGGCTTATTTTTTTTCGGCTTTTTAAATGCTTAAAAAACTTTCCGACTAAATATTCATCTATCTCGAAACCCATTTTTTTATTTTTTTGTGTACGGACAGCTCGCGAGCTGTCCCTACGGAATCATATCATCAAATTGCACAAATCTTTCAATGCTTCCAACGTTTGTAAATCGTCTGTCAATGGCTCGACAACGGCTACGTGAACCGCCAATCGTTTGGGCAATCCGCTGTGGATGATTTTCCCAGCATCGACTAGAAGTCGTGTCGAAACCGTTTCGGTCAAACCTAATTCGGTTAAATTTCTAATCTTGTTACCTATTGCTACTAATTTCTTGGATGTGTCGTGATCAATATTCGTTTCGTTTACCAAAATTTCAGCTTCGATTTTCGGTTCTGGATAATCAAATGAAACGGCAATGAAACGTTGTCTTGTAGAAGGTTTCAATTCCTTAAAACCTCTTTGATAACCTGGATTGAAAGACGCCACCAGCATAAAATCATCATGCGCCTTTATGGTTTCACCCAATTTGTCTATGAAAAGCACTCGCCGGTGATCCGTCAAGGAGTGAATTGCCACAATTACATCAGGTCGGGCTTCGGCAACCTCATCAAGGTAAATTATTGCACCTTCTTTTACGGCGGTGGTCAAAGGACCGTCAAGCCAAACCGTTTCGGCTCCCTTGATAATAAATCGGCCAATCAAATCGGTGGAGGAGGTTTCCTCGTGACAACTGATCGTAATCAGTTTTTTGTCCAATTGATGTGCCATATATTCCACAAATCGGGATTTACCCGTTCCTGTTGGACCTTTCAGCAAAAAGGGAATTTTGTTTTTGTACGAGTGTTCAAAAACTTCCACTTCTTTACCTACAGCGTGGTAATACGGTGTTATTGTTAAAGTATCTGCTAACATATTTTTTTATTTTTTTGAAAAAACCGAAACGTCAAACAATTGTTTTGAGGAAATGGAAGTTTAAAACTTTTGAATGAACGTTCCGGTTGGAAAAAAAGGCAGGTTAGTTATTTTATTTCCAAAGCTTCATCCGTTGGTCGGCCGTATTTTATAAAATCATAGATGAACATACAGATTCCGGTGGCGAACATTGTTGCACAGATCAATAATACTACGAAGTGAATACTGATTTCGTTCTGTACGACCATAAATTCCATTTTCATTTTTCGCTCCAAATATACCTGTACCACTCCGGCAACTCCAAAAGCGACAGTCATTCCCAGCATTCCAACATTTGACAGCCAGAAAGCAGCCATTCCTGTTGCGCTTTGGTATCTTTTACGACCTGTTAAATTCGGTAAAGCATAACTAATTATCGCCAAAACAATCATCGCATAAGCGCCCCAGAAAGCGTAGTGTCCGTGCATGGCCGTTACCAAAGTTCCGTGGGTATAAAGGTTTGTCTGCGGTAAAGTATGTGCGAAACCTAGTAATCCAGCTCCGATAAATGACACGATTGAAGAACCTATTGTCCAGAAAAGAGCAATTTTGTTTGGGTGGCTTTTTTCACCTTTGCGGTACATATTTACAGCAAACAAAGCCATTCCGAGGAAAGCCAATGGCTCCAATGCAGAGAAAATTCCGCCCACGATTAACCAAATTTTATTCACTCCAATATAATAGTAATGGTGTCCTGTCCCCAACACTCCTGAAAGGAATGTCAAACCAACGATTACATACAGCCATTTTTCGATAACTTCGCGGTCAACGCCAGTCAATTTGATCAATAAATACGAAAGGATACCTCCCATAATTAGTTCCCAAACACCTTCAACCCACAAGTGAACTACCCACCAGCGGAAGAAGGAATCCATCACCTGACTGTCGAACCAAATCATTCCAGGCAGATACAATAAAGCGGCGAATAACAATCCCATTGTCAATACCAGTGCAGTTGTCGTTTTGCGTTTTCCTTTGAAAAGCGTTCCCAGAATCAATCCAAGGAACAGCAATACATTAACAACAACCAAGAAATCCAATTCTCTCGGGATTTCTAGAAATTTTCTTCCTTCCCAGTGGTTTAAGTGAAATCCAACGATGGCCACAACACCAACAACGGCAAGGGAAATCAGTTGTACATACGCCCATTTTACGCTTATCAGTTCGCGCTGTGCTTCTTCAGGGATAATGTAGTAGGCCGCTCCCATGAAACCAGTTAACAGCCAAACTACCAATAAATTAGTATGCACCGCACGGGCAACATTAAAAGGGATAATATCATGCAGTCCTTGAACTCCGATTCTATCAAAGCCCATAATAAAGCCATAGACAATCTGCAGTGAGAACAACAGCATACAGAGTGCAAAAAACCAATAGGCTACTTTTTGTGATTTATATTTCATTGTAATTTTCTTTTAATTATTTTCTTTAGCTAAAGGCGAAACGATGCGGTCAAATCCGTTCAAATCAATTTTCCCGATCCATTTTAAATAGGCCACAACGGCATCGGCATCTTTTTCATTCATATTATAGACCACCATTTTTCGTCCATTTGGTGCCCAAGGCACTGGTGACATCAGTACAGCCTTAACGTAACCCTCGCCTCTGCGGTCGATAACTTTTGTCAATTCCGGTGCATAATAGCCTCCTTCTCCTAAAATAGTATGACAGCCCATACAATTGTTGTGTTCCCAAATTTCTTTTCCTCTCACGACCTGTTTATCAATCGCCTTGTAATTTGTCTGATCATTTCTAGGCATAAACGAATAAATGGTCAATCCGATAAAGATTAAAAAGGTGACCAATGTTCCTCCCAGAAAAAATGCCCGTGCTTGTGATTTTGAAAGCATAATAATCTGTTTTTTTTAGTTAGTAAAATGTTATTTTTAAATAAAGGATAAAGTTGTCTTTTATTTAAATGCAAATATAAAAGATATTTTTGTCTTTTATTATGATTTTTATCATTTATTTCAAAAAAAATAATTTGACTGCTCTTTAAAAAAAAATTTCCGTGCAACTGATTATGAATATAGATTTTAGGAGTTTTCAACACAAAAATGTTCTTAAGTTGAAGCCGGAATATGATAAAAATCATGTTCCTAATTTTCAATTAGTCGTAAAATTACAAAGTCAAAAAAAGAGACCCCCTACAATCTCATTATTTTAACCTTCAAGTATTTATAAAGAATTTTAAATAATAAAATTAATTAAGGATAAATTTGTCTTTTATTAAAATAGTATCTATTTTTGTGCCTATAAATTTTAAATAAAAAAAATCAATATGGAAACTTTAGAAAAAATTACAATAGGTCAATATGTAGCAAAAGATTTTAGAACTGCAGCTTTATTCTCAAAATACGGCATCGATTTTTGCTGTAACGGCAACAGAAGTATTGAAGAAGCATGCGAGAAAAAATCAGTTAATCCTGATGAATTATTGAAAGAAATTGAAGCTGTTTTGTCTCAAAAAAGTGATTCGGGAATTGATTTCAATTCTTGGCCGATCGATTTATTAGCCGATTATATCGAGAAAACACACCACCGTTATGTATCGGAAAAAACACCAGTGCTGCTTCAGTTTTTAGATAAACTGAGCAGAGTACACGGAGCCAATCATCCTGAATTATTAGAAATAAACGAACTTTTTAAAGGATGCGCAGGAGAATTGGCACAGCACATGAAAAAAGAAGAACTGATTCTGTTTCCTTTTGTCAAAAAAATGGTTCGTGCCACTATTTCAGATGAATTAATTGAACAGCCACATTTTGGAACTGTAGAAAATCCAATTGCGATGATGATGCACGAGCATGATACTGAAGGAGAGCGTTTTAGAAAAATAGCATCATTAAGCAACGATTACACACCGCCATCTGATGCATGTAATACTTATAAAGTAACATTTGCCATGTTACAGGAATTTGAACAGGATCTGCACAAACACATCCATTTGGAAAATAACATTTTATTCCCAAAAGCAGCTAAACTCGAAAAGGAATTTTCGGCACAATCATAAACTATGTCAAACACTAAAAATCAACAACTATGGAGAACTATGTAATAAAGAGAAATGGTAAGTACAAGCCATTTGAAAGTTATAAAATTAAAGATGCCATTGAAAAAAGTTTCAAAAGCGTCTCTGCAGTTGTTGATGAAAGTATTTTTGAAAGCATTATCATACAGCTTGAAGCTGAAGAAGTATGGGCCGTCGAGGAAATACAGGACATGATTGAGAAGAAATTATACGAAAAGAAATACTTTGACGTCATGCGTTCTTTTATGCTTTTCCGTCACACGAGGAAATTACAGCGCGAACATATACAGGGCTTGAATGATGACACAACTTATGTGGACAGTTCTCAGACAATTGAAGAATATATTGAACAAACCGATTGGCGCATCAATGCCAACGCCAATACTTCGTATTCCAATGCTGGATTGGTCAACAATGTGGCAGGAAAAATTATTGCCAATTATTGGTTAGATAAAGTTTATACCAAAGAAGAAGGTTATGCCCACCGCAATGGCGATATTCATATTCATGATTTGGATTGTTTAACCGGCTATTGTGCTGGCTGGAGTCTGCGTGTACTGCTCAACGAAGGTTTTAACGGCGTGAGGGGGCGTGTAGAGAGTAAGCCTCCGTCCCATTTTAGGGAGGCTTTGGGACAAATGGCAAATTTCCTTGGGATTCTGCAGAGCGAATGGGCGGGAGCTCAGGCTTTCAGTTCGTTTGACACGTATCTCGCTCCTTATGTTTTCAAAGATAATTTGGGTTTTGACGATGTTTTAAAAGCGGTCAGAGGTTTTGTTTACAATCTGAATGTTCCCGCGCGCTGGGGACAATCGCCGTTTACCAACATCACTTTGGACTGGATCGTTCCAGATGATTTAAAAACGCAGATTCCAACCAAAAATGACCATCATATCTTTGAAGACTGCATTACTTCTGACTTATTAGTCAGAGCAAAAAGAAGAGGAGTGTCTAAAGTAACCGACTTGCGTTATGAGCATTTCCAGAAAGAAATGAACCTTATCAACAAGGCGTATTATACCGTAATGACCGAAGGCGATGCCAACGGACAGCCGTTTACCTTCCCTATTCCTACAGTGAATATCACCGAAGCATTTGACTGGGACGGAGAAAACACTGATCTGCTTTTTGAAAATACGGCCAAAATTGGTTCTTCTTATTTCCAGAATTTTATTGGCAGTCAATATGTTTTGGATGAAAATGGCAATCAGGTTGAAAATGAAAATGCCTACAAACCCAATGCCGTCCGCAGTATGTGCTGTCGCCTGCAGCTGGATTTACGTGAATTATTGAAACGCGGCAACGGACTTTTTGGAAGTGCCGAAATGACCGGAAGCATTGGTGTTGTAACCATCAATATGGCTCGTCTGGGTTATTTGAACAAAGGAAATAAAGGTAAATTATACACCGAACTAGACCATCTTTTATATATAGCCAAATCGACTTTGGAGAAAAAAAGGGTATTTATCCAAGAGATGTACGACCGAGGATTGTATCCGTACACCAAACGTTATCTGGAACATTTCAGAAACCACTTTTCGACCATTGGCGTGAATGGAATGAATGAAATGATTGAAAATTTCAGCAATGACGAAGACAATGTAACCTCTGAAACAGGCATCGAGTTTGCTTCAGAAATTTTGGATCACATCCGCAACCGAATGAAAGAATTCCAAGAAGAAACCGGAAATCTGTACAATCTCGAGGCAACACCTGCCGAAGGAACAACGTATCGTTTTGCCAAAGAAGACAAAAAACGTTATGACGATATTATTCAGGCAGGACAGCAGGACAATATTTATTATACGAACAGTTCTCAAATTCCAGTAGATTTCACTCAGGATCCGTTTGAAGCCTTGATGCTGCAGGATCAACTGCAGTGTAAATATACCGGAGGAACAGTTTTACACCTGTACATGAGCGAAAAAATAAGCTCACCCGAAGCCTGCAAGCAGTTTGTAAAAAAAGTGATTACCAATTTCAGATTACCGTACATTACCGTAACGCCTGTTTTTAGTGTATGTCCGGTGCACGGTTACCTGAACGGCGAACACGAATATTGCCCAAAATGTGATGAAACCATCATTGAGGAAAAAGCGAAATTTATTGAACATTAAGAAAAGTTTAAAATGTGTCAAACAGGAAGCCATTCCTCGATTTTGTCATTCCTGACGTAGGAGGACACGAGCGACAGTAAATTGGCGAAGTAATCTCCGCTGCAAAATCGACAAAGATGATTGCCTTTGATTACGGAGTTACTTGTGGAGATTCCTCCTTCGTCGGAATTGACAATATTGTGAGATAAACAACGAAAATAACATTAAACTATTTTAACCTTTAAACAACTTTAAACCTTTTAAAACCCAAATAAATATGAAAATAACAGCCAAGCAGATTCTAGAAGAAAATCAAGAACTACGCACTAAGTGTTTAGTGTACACACGAGTAATGGGCTATCACAGACCCGTAGAAAGTTTTAACATAGGAAAAAAAGGTGAACACAGACAACGAACTCATTTTACAGAAGGAAAGTGCTGTTAGGCCCATTTACAGCCTAACACCTTTCACTTTATTAGACTATCCGCACAAATCAGCTTGCATTCTTTGGTTTGCAGGCTGTAATATGCGGTGTCTATATTGCTACAATCCCGAAATTGTTTTTGGGAAAGGCATTATTTCATTCGAAAATGCAATCCAGTTTCTAAAAAACAGAAAAAAACTGCTGGACGCTGTCGTCTTTAGCGGTGGCGAATGTTTACTGCACAAAAGAAGCGTCTCCTTCATTGAAGAAGTCAAGAATATGGGATTCTTGGTCAAAATTGACACGAACGGCTCACAGCCCAAAATACTCAAAGAACTTATCAACAAAAAACTTGTCAATTATGTCGCACTTGATTTTAAGGCCATGCCGGATAACTTCGAAAAGATAACACAGTCGGATCTTTTTATTCCGTTTGAAAAGTCACTACATTTATTGCTTGAGAGCGAAGTTCCATTTGAAGTGCGCACAACGGTACATTCCGATTTATTGAAGAAAAACGACATTCAGCAGATGATTTCCTATCTGGAAAACATCGGTTATATAGGAAATTATTATCTTCAGCATTTTAGGAATGAGACCCCAACGATTGAAAAACTAGGGCATTCGTTCAGGGATTTGGAAAACGAAAATCTTTCAACAGAAAAAATTAAAGTGCATTTTAGAGGCTAATTATGAGAAAGAGCTGGATTCTTGTTTGTTTTATCAATTTTTTCATTGCTTCGCTGATGGGGTTATTACTCCGATGGATGTATGTTGCCCCAATTGAAGGAGTCAATTTTCAGTTTTTGATGCACGGCCATTCGCATGTTGCAATGCTGGGCTGGGTGTATATGATGCTTTATTGCCTGATATTTTACTCTTTTATCCCTGAAAAAGCACAAGAAAAACCCATTTACAACAAATTGTTTTGGGTAACAGAAATCGCAGTCATCGGGATGATGATCGACTTCCCTGCGCAGGGATATGCCTTTGCTTCTATCCTTTTTTCGACTTTGCATATTTTTTGCAGTTACTGGTTCTGTTATTTAGTTTGGAAAGACGCCGAACCCGCCGCTTTGCCCGAAAAGAAAATGCTGCGAACCGCTTTGTTTTTTATGCTCTTATCCACCGCTGGTGTTTGGTGTCTGGGTCCTGCGGTAGGATTGTTAGGAAAAGCAAGTGCGTTCTATCAAATTGCTATTCAGTTTTTCCTCCATTTTCAGTTTAATGGATGGTTTCTGTTTGCTGTTTTGGCTTTATTTTTCAAGCAGGCAAAACTCGTTTTCGATGAGAAAAAATTCAGTCTAATTTATAATTTATTCGTCTGTTCTACAGTATTGACTTTGGCCTTGCCCGTGAGCTGGTATTTGTCCAATCCTATTTTTCACTGGATAAATGCAATTGGCGTTGTCCTGCAGATGGTTTCGGCGGTTCTTTTTATTCATCACATCAAGCCACAATTAACGGTGTTTTTTTCCAATCTTTCGATATTAGTAAAAACCGTTTACGGATTTGCGTTGTTCTCATTAGCTTTAAAAATCATCATTCAGCTGGTAGTTTTGGTTCCTGAACTAGCGCAGGTTTCTCATCAGATTCGGAATTTTGTTATTGGTTATATTCATTTGACGATGCTGGGAATTATCACTGGATTTCTGTTTGGATTTGCTTTTCAGAATAGTTTTTTAAACCCGAAAAAATTTATTGAAAAATGGGGAATGAATCTATTTCTGCTCGGATTTGTGGCAACTGAAATACTGCTGTTTCTCCAAGGCATTTGGCTGTTCCTGAACAAAAGCTCGTTTCCTGATTATTATCTAAATTTATTTTTAGTGAGCATCTTTTTACCAGTGGGACTTTTGATGCTTACGATTGGTATTTCATTTAAAAAAACAAACGATTAATTTTTAAACATATAAGTCATATAAGTTTTTTAAACAGAAAATAAATTTTCAAAATCTTGAACCATTAAGAGATTAAGAAAATTAAGGTTATCCCTTAATGAACCTTAATAACTTAATGGTTTAAACTAAAAAATATACATGACTTATATGTTTTATTAAAAACTTAAACCAAAAACGATATGAACCATCATTTACTGTTAATCATTCATCTTATATGTGCTTCCATTTGGGTGGGAGGGCATTTGTTACTGGTTTTTGGGCATTTGCCAAAAGCACTGAAAGAAAAAAACCAAAATATAATTCTCGACTATGAACGGAAGTACGAACCGGTGGGAATGACTTCGCTGGTTTTATTAGTAACCACGGGAATTATGATGGCTTACAAATATGGCGTAAGCATCGAATACTGGTTTCAATTTGCCACACCGATAGAAAAAGTGGTTTCTACCAAACTGCTTTTACTTTTTCTGACAGTTCTTTTTGCGTTGAGCGCGCAATTCAGAGTGCTGCCAAAACTGAAAACTGATTCCCGTAAACTGCCCGAAATGACATTTCATATTCTTTCGGTTACGCTGATTGGTGTTGTGATGCTTATTTTGGGTTCTTTTGTGCGTTTTGGAGGACTTTAATCTTGAACGAACAACTAATTCTCTTCTCCTGCAGTTACCCGCGTGAGGGGTTGCAGTGAAGCTCTCCCGATTTTTCATCGGGAAGCGGGAACGAAAAACCCGACCCTGAGTTTTTTACGAAGGGACACGCCCAAATGATGATTTTTATTCAAAAAACAGCCAAACCTTTAGGGTAATTTCTAGAGAGTTTGGAACTAATTTCTTAAATTTGTAAAAAACCGATTATGTTTTCCAAAACCTGTGAATACGGCATTCGAGCCACGATTTTCATCGCTTCAGAGTCTTATCAAAACAAAAGAGTTGGACTCAAAGACATTGCCAAAAAGATTGATTCCCCAGAAGCTTTTACGGCCAAAATTCTTCAAATACTATCAAAAGACAACATCATTAATTCCATAAAAGGTGTTGGTGGCGGTTTCGAGATTCCAAGAGAAATAATGAAGGACATTAAACTAGCACAAATCGTGAATGCCCTGGAAGGGGACCGCGTTTTTACGGGCTGTGGTTTAGGTCTCGCGCATTGTTCCGATAGTCATCCCTGCCCGATGCATGAAAAATTTAAATCAATTCGAAGCGAATTAGCTTTTATGCTCGAGAATACCAATCTTGAAGAATTAGCTTTAGGTATAAAATCTAGTGATACATTTTTGAGGTATTAAAATAGTAATCCTATATTTACATGATAATTTTAAGCAGCCAATCTTAAAACCTCTAATTATCATGACTAAATCTAAGGAATCCGGCTTAAATTCTCTTCTAAAAATAGATTATGAAGATGATAATAAAATTTGGCTTACCAATAGTCTGACCCTTCGAAAGATTATTGGTATTATGGGAATGGCTTTGCCTTTACTGTTATTTGGATTCCTGTATCTTGACAATGGCTTACAATATCCTTTAGAATCTATCAGCCATTATTACTATACCCGTGCTGGCAGTATTTTTGTAATTGTTTTGAGCCTCCTCGCCTTTTTTCTGATTGTTTACAAGGGCAAAGAGACTGCTGACTTTTATATTTCGTTATCTGCAGGAATTTTTGCCTTACTGGCCGTTTTGTTTCCTACTAGTAATATTACGGATATATGCGGAGATCCTGCAAAAAAATATGCAGTTACTATATTACCAGTAAGCAATTTCAGAATGTATTTTCATTATACCATGGCAGCATTATTTTTTATTTGCCTATCGTATATGTGCTTTTTTTTATTTACAAAATCAAATAAGGATCCTAGTAAAAGAGGAAGTAAAAAAATCCTCCGAAACCGAATTTACAGAATTTGTGCTGTACTTATGTTTTTGGCAATATTGGTTCCGTTTGCCGGCTTACTAAAAATAATTCCTTCCTTCTATTTTTCAAAGTATCCACTAACATTTTGGATGGAAACACTGGCGGTTGAAAGTTTCGGCTTTGCATGGTTAGTTAAAGGTGAAACCCTTTTTAAAGATCATAACTGACAACAATTGTTTTCAAAATAAAAACAACTTGAAAAACACTATAAAAAAAAGAGGCTCGATTCTGAATCAAGCCTCTTTCTGTTTAAACTGCTATTGCAGGTATTTGCTCCGGAATGCAAAGCTCCAGCAGTTCGTCTTTATATTGTTTTAACTGCTTTTCTATAGTTTGTCTGCTTTTTTCAAACCAATTATTAGACGCGATTAAAGACTGATAATATTCAATTCCTTCATTCAGATTAGTTTTGAAAGCTTTCAGTTTTTTTGTCTGTGCTGCTGTGATTTGTTCTGAAAATTCATTGATCTCATTTTTCAGATAATCCATGTACATTTTCAATTCGTTGATAATAACATTCGGACGCTCCTTATTTCCAAGAACAGAAGCATTTCCATAAATATGTTTTACCATATCCGAAAGCGAAACTTCTTTGTCAAAATAGGCCAAATTTGGGCCTGGACAGATAACAACTCCCTGCTGCTGTCCTTTTATTTTTAAATTGTTTTCAAGATAAGAAGCATTTGCCAACCCTACGCAAAGACACGATTTCTCAGTGATACTGTTTTTTCTTCTGTCAAAAGCTTCTTGGGTCAATGAATCTTTTTCAGCATTCAATTCTTCCAGTTTTAAATCCTGATACGACTTGGACGCTGGACACATTCCTTTTGGACCGTATTCCTTGCTCAAAGCCAAGAATTTCTTTGGGCAGGAGCTACCCGCCTTTTCTTCCTGAATCCTCTTTTGTTTAAAAAACTCATTCGTTGTTCCTTTCACGGCATTGAATGGAATTCCCAAAGGAGAAATATGACTCAAATAAAAATCATCTTCTTTGGCTTTTTCTAACAATCTTCTCGTTTCAACATCAACAGAAGTAGCTTCGGGAACTAATAAAAAAGGTGAACCCCAGCCCACAGAATCTACTTGATAATGTTCTAGTAAAAAGTCATGCTCTTCGGCGGTACCAACACCGCCCTGAACTGTGATTTTTAGTTCTAATGGAGTTTCTGGAACATGCAGTCCTTTTATTTCCAAAGCTTTCACCATCAGCTCGTGAGCCGATTGAATCAGTTGTTCTTTCTTTTGTTTGAATTCTTCCAAAATTGGTCCCAGCAAGTATCCGTCGGTAGCAAAAGCGTGTCCACCACAGTTTAACCCTGATTCAATTCGATATTCTGAAACCCAAAGTCCTTTTTTGGCCAGAAAATTTCCCTGAATCATTGCCGAACGAAAATCGCTCACTTTAAGGATAATTTTCTTTTGCAGTTTATTATCAGTATTCGGATAAAAAACCGGAAAATTTTCAAAATAAGCGTACAATCTCGGATTCATTCCCGCAGAAAGCACCACTGATGAAGACAGATTACTGTTTGCAAAACCGCGAAGTGAAGCATGAGCATCATTAAACTCAACCGGTAACTGCTTGTCTTTTATAAAATTATCTTTATCGACTTTGGTCATGATATTCACATCAATTTCACCTGGAGAAAGATTTTCTTCGATATATTTTTTGATGGTATCCTTGAAAGTAATTCCTTCATCAATAAAATTCTGCAGCCCTTTTTTGATCTCCGATTTATTAGGAAGCATCGCGATGTAATTTTCCAAAGCTTGCTTGCTTTCTGTCAGTTCTACTTTAAATTTTTCGAATTTATCTTTAACGATAGTATCCATCAGATTCAAGTAGGAAGTAACACGTTCAGCACGATAATCATGGATCTTTTCTGTGATTTCCTGATACGGCATTTTGAATTTTTCGCTGTAAAAAGCGTTCATTCTTTCAATCAAATCATCATCTATAATTGATACTACAGATGAAATTCCATACTGTGCAACACGAATTGGACTATCAATCGTATAGGCCAGTCCCATCACAGGAATATGGAAATTATGCAGTTGTTTTTTAGCGTTCATAAATGTAAATATTTGGTTTAAAACTTTGTGCAAATATCACAATACTCATCCGCTTAAAACCTGATAAATATCATGTTCAAATGAAACATATCCCTTTAAATTTGCTGGTTGCAAAAACCTGAAAAGCTGTTTTTTTTAACAAAAACATTTTTTTTGAATGGTTTAGAAAGCTTGCGGAAACGTGCAGCTTCAAAGTTTTACCTTATATTTGCATAGAATTAATCTCAATTAAAAAAACACCATTAAAGTTTTTAAAAAATGAAAAGTCTTAAAGAACGTATATTGGAATTAAAAAAAGAGAAAAATGCGGTAATTCTAGCGCATTATTATCAAGAATCCGATATACAGGATGTGGCAGATTATGTTGGGGACAGCTTGGGATTATCTCAGGAAGCGATGAAAGTAGATGCCGATATTATCCTTTTCGCAGGAGTTCATTTTATGGCCGAAACTGCCAAAATATTAAACCCTGCCAAAAAAGTAATTCTGCCGGATCTGAAAGCAGGCTGTTCACTAGCCGAATCATGTCCCCCAGAAGATTTCAAAAAATTTACCGAAGCACATCCCGATCATATCGTTATCACTTATGTAAACTGCTCTGCCGAAGTAAAAGCGCTGACAGACATTGTAGTAACTTCATCCAACGCGGTCAAAATCGTTGAATCTATTCCAAAAGACAAACCAATTATTTTTGCTCCGGATAAAAATTTAGGAAAATATGTAATGGAACAAACAGGCAGAAAAATGCTGCTTTGGGATGGTTCCTGCGTAGTTCACGAAGCTTTTTCACTTGACAAACTGGTGGCTTTATACAAACAAAATCCAGACGCTCAAATCATTGCGCATCCAGAATCGGAAACACATATATTGAAAACTGCCAATTACATCGGTTCTACCGCAGGAATGATTAATTATGTAAAAACCAATCCAAGCAGCAAATTTATTGTAGCCACTGAAGCGGGTATTTTACACAAAATGAAACAGGAAGTCCCTAATAAGATATTGATTCCGGCACCTTCAAACGAAGACAACACCTGCGCCTGCAGTGAATGCGGATACATGAAAATGAATACATTACAAAAAGTATACGACTGTTTATTGAATGAAACTCCCGAAGTTAATGTTCCCGATGACATTAGAGAAAAAGCATTAATCCCTATCGAACGCATGCTCGAATTATCTTAATAATGATCACAGCCAATTATTTAATTATAGGTTCAGGAGTTGCAGGTCTGACATTTGCCTTAAAAATGGCCAACCGTTTTCCTGAGAGAACCATCACCATTATCACCAAAGCAAACGCAGACGAGTCCAATACTAAATACGCTCAAGGCGGTATCGCTATTGTTACCGACAAGACTGAAGATTCGTATCAAAAACATATCGAAGACACTCTGATTTGCGGAGACGGATTGTGTGACGAAGCCGTAGTTAAAATGGTTGTTACTGAAGGCCCAAAACGATTAAAAGAACTTATCGAATGGGGAGCCCAATTTGATAGAAATGCCAAAGGTACTTTTGATTTAGGAAAAGAAGGAGGTCATTCTGAAAACAGAGTTGTGCATCACAAAGACCAGACCGGCCATGAGATACAGCGTGCCATTTTGGAACAGGTAATGCAAAAAGAAAATATAAATGTTCTCGATCATCATTTTGCTCTGGAATTGATTACGCAAGATCACCGCTGTATAGGAGCTTATGCTTTGGATGAAAAAACAAATGAAGTAATCACATATCAATCTGATTTTACTTTACTGGCCACTGGCGGTATCGGACATCTATACGGACATACCACCAACCCAGTCATAGCAACAGGAGATGGAATTGCAATGGCGTATCGTGCCAATGCGAGAATACAGGATATGGAGTTTATCCAGTTTCATCCAACAGCTTTATACGATGATTCTCCAGGATCCAAATTTTTAATATCCGAAGCTGTCCGTGGTTTTGGCGCTCATTTGAGAACCAAAAAAGGCGATTTATTTATGCTGAATTATGACTCAAGAGGCGATTTGGCATCAAGAGATATTGTTTCGCAGAGCATTGATTTGGAACTTAAAAAATCGGGTGATGAATGTGTGTATTTAGACTGCACACATTTGGATATGGAAGGATTCAAAAACCATTTCCCAATGATTTACAACCACTGCAAAAAAGTGGGAATTGATCTTGAAAAAGAATGGATTCCGGTTGTTCCTGCCCAGCATTATTTATGTGGCGGCATTGTGGTAGACAGCAACGGAAAAACCTCAATAGAGAATTTATTTGCCTGCGGCGAATGTTCCCGAACAGGATTACACGGCGCTAACAGACTGGCTTCAAACTCACTTTTAGAAGCTTTGGTTTACTCGGATAAAATATATCATTACTTGGCAGAAAATCCTTTTATCACTTCAAAAACTGCCAGCATTATTTCTGAATGGCCTAACCAGTCTAAAGATAAAATTGCTCCCGAATATATCGCACAAACAAAAGCAAAACTGCAATTATTAATGCGTCAGAATGCGGGAATCGTACGATTTGAATCGGATTTATTACTGGCAAAAAATGTTCTTAAAAATCTGCAGAACGAAATTGATGACAAAATAAAAAATCATTTGGTCTGCAAGGATTTATATGAATTACATAATATGATCGATATTGGAAACCTAATCGTTCAGCAATCCATCGACCGAAACGGCAATTGTGGCGGATTTGTAAAATATGAATCTAAAGACATTAAATAATTAGCATTAAAAATAAATTATCAAACTCCCTCGACAAAATAGCTGAAGGAGTTTTTAGTTTAATTTAAAAATGGAATGCTCTGCTGTTTATCTAATACTATAATCCAACATATAAACTTTTCTTCTCGACGATAATATCCGCTGAGAATACTAATGCATTATTCTTGATAATTTTTCTTTCTTTCCATTTCTTCTTTTATTCTTTTGTTGATATCCACTTTGGCACCCCGCAAAACATAAATCGAAATTTCTGGCTCTCTTGCAAACTTATTAATCCTTTTGCCTGCCAAATAAACGGTGTCAAAAATTGGAATTTCTCTTTTCCTTTCTTTATCATCATCATTATCTTCTTTTACCAAAATAACGTCTTTAATTTCTTTATCCAAAGGAATCCAATTAACATAATCGGCATTGAAGGAATGAGCAGTAACTTTTTTATTTTTAGTATAATAATTGATAGCACCGGTCTGTCCGTAATTATCACAGAGAATTAAGGTATGTTCCAAATCCGGCAATGTTCCGGCAACAGAATCTACTTTCACGGCCAATTCTTTCCATCCTACCATATCGGCAAAATCCTGCTGGAGTATATGCTCTGTTCCATCTTCCCAGCGATGCAGTCCGTATTTTTGAAATTCTTTGGCATGACTCACAATGTATTGCGGACTTTTATTTGGAAAATCAACTTTATACATTGGAATAAAAATCAACATAGGAATTACAATTAAAACTGAAAATAAATACCTTTTCCAGCCATTTTTTAATTGTTCTTCTAAAAAGACAGCACCAAAGGCAATATAAATAGGATACAGCCCAATAGCATAATAATCTTTGGCTTTGAAATACATAAAAACCATTAGTGTAAAAACTATCGACCAAAAGAAAAATTTGTATTTCTCAAATGGTTTGTAGAATAATAAGGCTAATAATCCCGAAACAATAACAAAAAAAGAGCCGATAAAAAAGAACAATTGTGATTTTAAAAATCCTAACCGATCAACATAAACTAACTGAGTATCTGCCAATTCTTTTAAATGATGAATAACAGGTAAACTGTTTTGAATCTGCCAATAAATATTCGGTGCAATAAGTAACAATCCTAAAATCAATGCCAAGTAAAATTTGGGCTGAGCAAAGATTTTTCTCTGTTTCGTCACTAACAATCCGGGAATCAAACCAATCAATAGAAAGCCAATATTATACTTATTTAAAAAACCTAAAGCAAAAACGACAGCTCCAATGAAAAGCCATTTGGTATTATCAGAATTGATGTATTTTATTAAGACAAAATACAAAGTCGTCCAGCACAAAACATCAAAAGAATTAGGCTGATATAAGGTATTTAATCGCAAAAGAGACGAAAGCAGCACACAAACAGCTCCCAATATTAAGGCAGGCAGCTTACCTTTTAATTCCTCAATTGCTTTCCAAACCACAACTAAAGTCATTGCGCCAAACAAAGCAGGAAAAAATTTCACCCAAAAAATCGAATTCCCCAAAAGATAAATAATATAGGAAATCCAGGAAGTAAACGGTGGTACCGATAGATATCCCCAGGCCAAATGATGGCCTTGATCTAAGTGCAAATATTCATCTCGTTGTAAATCGTAGTCGGAGCTTATTAATGAATATTGTAAAACAAATTTGAATAAAACGAAGCCAAGTAGTAATAATGTTTTTTTGGTCATGATATAAGTTAGTTATCGATTAGGATAATATTCATTTTCGATATTTCAAGCTCATAAATATAAAAGATATTGCAATAAAAATCTTTTATCAATATTACATAGAATTATATTACAAAACTAAATTTTCACCAAAAGGGCAAAAAAACTTATTGAATAACTTGTCGAAATATTGGTTGTTTGTCAAAAAAGAAAAACAAATTTTCTTCGAACAGATAGAAAATAGACACTACTTCTCTTAATCTTTATTACCAACTATTTCAAAATAATTAAGAATGGCTTTGTAATTATCTTGAGCGGTTAGACAAGTATCCAAAAGGTATTCTTTTACATTATTCCATTCCTGCAAACCTCTATAATAAAATAATTTTAAATCTTCATCAATGATAAATGGCACAATATTGTTTGCCAGACATTCTTTAAACATAATCAATCGTCCCACCCTGCCATTACCATCCTGAAAGGGGTGAATAATTTCAAACTGATAATGAAAATCAATAATATCTTCTAGAGATTTCTTCTTAATTTTATAATACTCAGAAAGCAGTTCTTTCATTTTAACAGCGACCTCTTTAGGCAAACAAGTTTCATTTCCTCCAACTTCATTGGGAAGCTTTTTATATTCACCGACATTAAACCAATCTTTACCACTATCAGAAGTACCCGATTTCAATAAAAAATGTAATTCCTTGATAAATGATTCTGTCAATTTTGCTTTAGCTTTATCAATTATCAGGTCAATGCAACGGAAGTGATTTGAGGTCTCAATAATATCATCTACATTAATAGCTTCTTTAGAAACTCCAATGGTATTCGTTTCAAAAATATATCGGGTTTGATCGTGACTAAGTTTACTCCCTTCAATGCGGTTGGAATTGTAAGTGAGATCAATCTGCGTACGATGATAAATCCCTCCCTTAAGTTTCATATCCTTTTGCTCTTTCAGGTGATTCAGCAAAATATTGTTACTGAATTTTTTCTTTTTCTCCTTTTCAGGCAAAACAGCATCTTCGGGAATATTCCAGGTTTTACCTGTCAGGAAAGCACCCTTGATTTTACTGGAAGCACAATAATGGCGTACAGTCCTTTCGGATAAAATCCATTTTTTTGCAAACTCATTTACAGAAATATACCTCATTGCTTTGTTTAAACCTGCCGTTATCGGCAAATATACAACAAAAAATACTTTTAAAACTTTACTTTTTTGCCGTTAACGGCAAAAAATACTCTTTCTAATTCCCTTTGTACTGCGCCCCCTGAACAATCCCTCTTTTTTCAATTGTAGAATCGATATAATGTTGGATTTCGGTTTTTTTGAGTCCCCAATTTGGGGCGATGAGCAAGTCCCAATCGGAGATCCCGAAGAGGCGCTGAATAACAACATCAGGACGCAGGAGCGGAATAAGCTCACAAAGCAAATCGGTGTATTGTTCCAAAGTGAAGAGCGGGAACGGATTTCGCTTGTAATGTACGCCCATAATCGAGCCTTCGACGATATGCAGGTGATGGAATTTGACAAATTTTATTTGCGGAAAACGGTTGATCTCGGCGATATAATTGAGCATCATGTCGCGGGTTTCCCACGGAAATCCAAAAACGGTATGAACGCACAAATCAATTGGGCTGTCTTTTAACAGCTCCACTGCAGTAATGAATTCGGCATGGGTACAGCCTCGGTTGATTTTCGATAACGTCTCGTCATACATCGATTCCATTCCCATTTCGAGATCAACATCAAAACGGTCGCAATAACTTTCGAGTAAAACCACTTTTTCGGCATCTATGCAATCAGGACGAGTCCCTACCGAAAACCCAACAACCTCATCAGGATTGAAAGCCAAAGCACGGTCATAGATATTTTTTAGATAATCAACATGTGCATAAGTATTGGTATTCGGCTGAAAATAAACTATGAATTGGTCTGCCTTATACGACTTTTTGGCGCGCTCCATCCCCTGAAGCAATTGATCTTCTATCGTGGGTGCTTTTCTTGAAATATCGGGTGTAAAGGAATCAACATTACAATAGGTACAACCTCCATAACCTTTCAGTCCGTCACGGTTGGGACAGCTAAAATTACCATCGACAATTACCTTGAAAACTTTCTTTCCATTGTATTTCTCACGGAGATGTGTCCCGTAATTGTTATAACCTTTCTTTCCGGATTCTTTTTCTGCATTCATTTCGCAAAGGTATCCACGATTATATGACACCGAAATGATTTTTGTCAGGTATTTTGGAGCAGAAAGATTTGTTATTTTCAGAGAAATTCCTCCCGCTCCGTTACAATCTTGCGTGCCGAACCCCGGCACACAAGGATTTCTACTGCAATCGGGGCTAAAAATCAATATTTTATTTTCATAATCCGCTTTTCTTTGCGTCTTAGCGACTCCTTACGAACCCAATTTCTCGCAAAGACGCTAAGGCGCAAAGTCCTTGCCTATAAAATTAATCCTTTCTATCTGCGTTAATCAGCGAAAATCTGCGTGCCACTATTTCTCACTCAGATTTCGCAGATTCACGCAGATTTTTAGAAATTCATTAAAAACCTTACTCAATAGACTTTGTGAATCTTTGTGAAATAATACTACCCCCCAATCTTAATCATACTTCTATTCTTCGAAAAAAGGAGCGGATCTTGGAATTTAGCATCATTATCCATTCCGCCCCGCATGGCAAATTTAGATTTTATATTTTGGAAGATAAGCGGTTCAATTGAATCCCCTGCTCTCAAGGTATCGAGCAAAGAAGTTTCAGTATTCGAAAACAGACAATTTTTCAATTTTCCATCGGCGGTCAAACGGATACGATTACACGTACTGCAAAACGGATTCGTAACCGAACTGATTACCGAAAAACTCCCTTGGTAACCTTCAATTTTATGATTTTTGGAGGTATCATTTGGTCTGTCCTGCAAACGGTTTACATTAGATTTACCATAAAAATCATTCACTTGTGAAAGTATTTCGGCATAGCTTACCAATTTTTCCTTATTCCATCGATTACCGTCAAAAGGCATAAATTCTATAAACCGAATCTGAATGTTTCGTTCTTTGGTCAACTCAATAAAATCAACAATTTCGTTATCATTAAATCCTTTGATAACAACGACATTCAGTTTTACTTTGAAGCCATTTCTTTCTAGTAAATCAATATTTTCAATGACTTTCTCAAAATAATTGCGACGGGTAATTTCATTAAATTTGTCTTGTTTCAAACTGTCGATACTCACGTTCAAAGTGGTAATTCCGGCCTCTTTGAAAGTATCTATAAATTCATGAACTAGGATTCCGTTGGTTGTTAAAGTCAGTACTACGCCTAGTTTTCCTAATTCTTCAATAATTTTTTTGGCATCTTTCCGTACCAAAGGCTCACCTCCTGTCAATCGGATTTTGTTGACGCCAAGTTTTACGAAAGTCTTTGCAATGGTAACAATTTCGGCTGCAGTCATCAGATGCGCTCTTGGTGTAAGCGCAATCCCCTCGGCAGGCATACAATACGTACATCTCAAATTACAATGTTCTGTAATCGAAATACGAAGGTAATTGTGTACCCTTCCGTGGTCGTCCTGCATTGGATTTTTGCTATTTTCCATGGTTGAAACCATTTAGTATTTTAAATAAATGCAACACCGAAGGAAAAACGGCATCCATCGATTCACTTGCTCCCGCTGTAGATCCCGGCAGAGCCATAATCAGCGTGTTTCCTTTGAATCCAACAACGCTTCGGGATAACATCGCATAAGGCGTTCTGTCTTGTCCATAAGAACGAATCGCTTCCTCAATCCCCGGAATACGACGGTCAAGCATTGGGATAATCGCTTCGGGGGTTACATCACGATTGGACAAACCTGTTCCGCCGGTGAGAATAATCAAATCTTTATTGCCGGAACATAATTTGGTAATCGTTTCCTGAATATCAGCAACCTCATCCGGAATTACCGTATAATTCGAAACGGTCATTCCCATCTTTTTGACTTTATCCGAAATCACTTTTCCGGCTCTGTCCTCTTTTTTTCCACTGACAACACTGTCAGAACAAACGATCACCGCCACCGATAAATCCAAATTTTCTTTTACTCCATAATCCGATTTTCCTCCTTTTTTATAAAGTAGTTTTATAGTCGAAATTTCGACTTGTTTGTCGATAGGTTTTAGCATATCGTACATCGTCAAAGCCACTATCGAAGCACCATGCATGGCTTCTACTTCAACTCCTGTTCTGTAAATCGCTTTAACGCTTACTTTTATCAACACTGAATCTTCGAGCAATTCGTATTCGATTCCTGTATATTCTATCGGCATTGGATGACAATCCGGAATCGAATTTGAAGTGTTTTTTACCGCAAACAACCCTGCAGTTCGTGCTACTTCCAATACATCGCCTTTTGGAACTGTTTTATTTACAATTGCCTGCATCGTTTCAGGCGAACCTACTTTTACAATGGCCTGAGCTGTTGCAATGCGCTGGGTAATTATTTTATGGGTGATATCTACCATTATGATTTTAGATTTTAGACTGCAGATTTTTAGACTTTAGATTTACCTACTGCACGTATATTTTTTTGCCACGGATGGCACAGATTAAACGGATTTTTTACTGATTATATATTTTAAAATTTATTAAAAATCATTTTCTATCCGTGTTTATAAGTTTTATCCGTGTCTCCCGATAACTATCGGGAGTGGCCTATTTTTTATTTATGTGTTCTTTTTCCAAGTATAGCTTTCGTCATCAAAAATTTCTTTTCCGAAAATCGCTGTTTTCTCTTTTATTTCTTCCACCAAAAACTCCAATGCTTCATACACCACTTTTCGTCTTGGTGCCGAAACAAAGACAAACAGACAGATTTCACCTGTTTTTACCAATCCCAAACTGTGATAAATATGCAGACATGAAAGTTCATATTTTGCAAAAGCGGCTTCCCTAATTTCATAGAATGTTTGTTCTGCCATTTCTTCGTAGGCAGTGTATTCAATTGCGGTCACTGTTTTTCCTTCAATCACATCGGCACGAACCTGACCCAAAAAAATATTATGGGCTCCAATTGTGGTTTTACTTTGGTGTTTGGCAATCGAATTCCCAATGAACTCGGAGGTTATTTGTCCTTGTATGAAGGAACTTTTTTTTGGTTTATCTGACATATTTTTTCTTTTGGGCCAAAGATGACAACGATTGAACGGATTTTCGCCGATTATTTTTTTTTCTGTGACGTCTATAGCCTATTTTTATTTTTTTGATATTGTTATTAAAATTGCTATTCTATTTGATTTTTAAGGGATTCAATTCCTCTTGCCAAATGAAAAACTCCAATAAACCCAGAGTTTTGGAGATAATTCATCGCCTGTTGGCTACGCTGGCCTGTTTGGCAGAACAGTACAATTTCCTGATTTTTATTTAATTTCTTACTATACTCTTCCAATTCACTCAAAGGAATCCGAATCACATTATCTTTCTTCAACTCGGGCAATTCATCTGATTCACGGACATCAATAATAACCATTCCCAACTGATTGCATTTTTCTAGAAAAGCATCAGGACTTAAGTTTTGATTTGCTTTTTTACGATTCAAAAGCAGACTTCCATTGATAAATCCTTTTTCAATTGCTTTTGGATTTCTGGCAAAATCAATAATTTGAGTCTGAAAATGCAAGGTATCGTAAATCAGTAATTTTCCCGATAATACTGTACCAATTTCCAGTATTATTTTGAGTACTTCGGTGGCTTGTAATGTTCCCAATGTATTTGGCAAAACACCCAAAACTCCTGATTCTGCACAATTAGGAACCGCTTTCAGACTTTCCTGCTCCGGAAACAAACAGCGGTAACTTGGCCCATTTTTATAATTAAACACCGAAACCTGACCTTCAAATTTATGAATAGAGGCATAAACAACCGGAATTTTTTTGGCAACAGCCAAATCATTTATCAGATAACGGACAGCCAATGTATCAGTGCAATCCACAATAATTTGGTAACTCTGAACAATTTCGCAGGCATTCTGAGTATTGAAAAATTCTGGAAATATAGTTACTTTCACTTCTGAATTGAGTTCTAAAATGGCTTTTTTGGCAGTTTCTGCTTTGCTTTTTCCACAGTCTTTTAAAGTATATAATAATTGTCTGTGCAGATTGGTTTCATCCACGACATCCCCATCGACAATTCCAATAGTTCCAACTCCTGCACCTGCCAAGTTTTGAAGCACTGGACAGCCCAAACCTCCCGCACCAATTACCAAAACGCGGGCGTCTTGCAATTTTTGCTGACCAGTTTCTCCGATTTCAGGGAGGATTATTTGTCTGTTATAGCGTTTGGCGTTTATCATTTTATTTTTAAAACTTTTTTGGAAACATATAAGTCATATAAGTTTTTTCTACCTGAAATCTAAATTCTAAAATCTGCAATCTTAAATCCTTATCCTCCCGCAAAAGGCGGTAAAAAGGCAATCACATCCTGATCTTTTATTTTGTTTTGCAAATCACTCATCGTCTGGTTGACCGCAATGGTGTAAGCTGTATTTTGCATATTTTGATAAGTGCTTTCAATTCTTGACTTTAATGCAGAAACCGAAATAGTCTCTTCATCAAAAGTGAATTGTTCCTCTTTCAATTGCGTGATATCGGCGAGTGACCCAAAATATTTTAGCGTAATGGTCATTTGATTAAATTTTGATATTCTTCTTTTGTATTTATATTCTGCACTTGACTGCTCCATTTTTCAGGAATTTCAATAGTGCGGTGTTTTACATCTTCAATTGCCTGCTTTAATTTCAATTTATTTCCTGCTATCTGTTCACCGAAAACAATTTTCATCGAGCGGTCGTAGACTGCAATCAGCGGACTGGTTTTGTCTCCGATTGCAGTTTGTGTAACCATATCTGTTTCGTTGTGGTTTTCTAAAAGCCATTGCAGTAATTCGGTTGTTACGAGTGGCACATCAACACTTATAACCAGATTTACTTTGGTCTTAGATTCTTTCAGTCCTGTATAAAGACCGCCCACTGGGCCTTTATTTTCAATAATGTCTTCGACTCTTAAAAAACCTAATTTATCGTATTCTTTGTTGGCAGAAACAATCAAGATATTCGAGGCTACGATAGGCTGTAGAGTATCGCAAATGTGCTGAATGAATGTTTTTCCGTTCCAGTCCAATAAGCCTTTATCGGTCCCCATTCGCTGGCTTTTCCCTCCGGCCAAAAGTATTGCTGTGATTTTGTTTTCCATAAACTAATTATAACGAATGTTTCTTGAGTTCGGCATCCAAAAATTCCCAACAGGCCACATTGATTTTTTCAAAAGACGCGATAAGCGATTTCCCATAAGGAGTAATAACAGTACCTCCGCCTTTATTTCCGCCCACTTGGGTTGCAATTAAGGGCTCTTTGGAAGCTTTGTTAGAAGCGTCGATTAATTTCCACGCTTTTTGGTACGAAATATTCATTTCCTTCGCCGCTTTGTTGAGCGAACCCGTGGCTTCAATCTGTTTTAGCAAATGAATACGCCCTTCGCTAATGAGAATTCCCTCATCGGTTTCTATCCAGATTTTGCTCTTGATTTTCAAAGTCAGTCTTTTTCGTTATACTTTTACAAATATAACGAAATCTGTTTTTCAAAAAAATATAAAAACGGCTTTATGATATATTTTTTGTTATAAAAAAAGATACTCCAAAAATTTAGCACGCAGATTTACGCAGATTTCTTTTTTAGATAATGGCTCAATATACCCTTAGCCCAATTACATAAAGTTAAACTTTAATTCTTGCTCGGCAAAGACGCAAGATCGCAAAGTTCAAAACGGATTTCTTTGCGTCTTAGCCCTTTGCGAGCCCATATTCACGCAAAGAATAAAAAACTAATTATGAAATAAAATGCTGATTTTTAGCCCCGATCGCAGTGAAAATCCTCCCTGCCCGGGGTTCGGACAGGGAGATTGCAACGAAGAGCGGGACAAATCTTTCTGCAAATGCACAATTTTTCTGCTCCTAAAAATAATATTCGAAATCTTTTGCAAAACAGCAAGATAATTACTGCAAAAAAACGCATTGAAAACAAAAAATAATTATATTAGCTGAGCAATTTTAATGATAACCAGCTAAAAATGAACACGAAACAAGCCACTAGTATTAAAGAAGTCATCCAGTGTCTGGACGAGATTATTGAAAAATCAAAAATAGAGCAATGTGCCATAGGTTTATTTGCCACTTTATACAGAGAAGTTACAATGCAGATAAAAAACGGTATTGAAACGGGCTTGTTCGAAAATCCGGAACGCATGGAAAAACTGGATGTTATTTTTGCGAATCGCTATCTGAAGGCGTATTATCAATTTAAGGCAAAAGAAAAATGTTCGGAATGCTGGGAGTTTTCATTCACAAAAGGTGAGGAATACTGGCCGATTGTGGTACAGCATTTACTGCTTGGAATTAATGCGCATGTGAATCTGGATTTGGGAATTGCCTGCGCACAGGTGAGCACGCCTGAAAGTATTTTTGACCTGCATTCTGACTATAATAAAATCAACGAAATTTTAAGCAATCTGGTTAATGGTGTCGAAAAATGCCTGGTGGAAATCTGGCCAACACTTACATACATCTTAAAACTATCTGGCAAAATAGACAATTTCTTTATTGATTTTAGCATGAAAACCGCAAGAGACGGGGCATGGAAATATGCAACAGAATTTGTCCTGCTTCCAGAAGATCAATGGAAAACTTCGATACAGGAAAGAGATCACAAGGTCACCAAAATAGCGCGATTGGTTTCGAATCCTGGTTTCTTTGTAAGCAGTATTTTCAAACTTATCCGAATATTTGAAAGAGGAACCGTGGCTCAAAAAATTATTGAATTGAGTAAAGTGGAATACAATCCGGTTACTGAAACTGTTGTAACTCCTGAATGTACCGTACAGCCAATTTAACCACAAAAGACATAAAGAAAAAATACAAGGTTTACAAAGCTTTTTCGTAAAATTTGCACGCAGATTATGCAGATTCTCGCAGATTTTATCCGTGTAAAATCCGTTTTATCCGTTAAATCCATGGTCGATTTAACCACAAAGTACACAAGAAAAAAACACAAAGTTCGCAAAGCGTTGCGTTCATAGCGTAAAACTTTGCGAACCTTGCGGTTAATTATCTAATTTTAAAATTATCTAAGCCGTTTCTTTCTCAAATCGGGCGATGACTTCCTGATAATAATTATAAGTTGTTTTGGCAATTGACTCCCAACTGAATTTCTCCAAAACCCGTACACGTCCAGCTTTACCCATTTTGGTAGCCAATTCCTCGTTTTCAAGCAAAGTATTTACTTTGACTGCGAAGGCCTTTTGAAAAGCTGTTGGATTCAGCGGATTGAAATTCGTTCTCGAAACACTTTCAAGCGGAATCAAATATCCGGTTTCGCCCTCGACAATAATCTCTGGAATTCCGCCCACGTGACTTCCTACAACCGGTGTTTCGCAAGACATCGCTTCCAAGTTGATGATTCCGAAAGGCTCGTACAATGACGGACAGGCAAAAACACGTGCATGGCTGTAGAACACTTTGACTTTTTCGCGTGGTAACATTTCTGAAATCAGAATTACGCCTTTTCGTTTTGCTTTCAGCTGATCGATAAGGTTGGATGTTTCGATGGCAATCTCTTCGGTATCCGGAGCACCCGCACAAAGCACAATTTGGCAATCTTTATTAAAATATTGACAGGCTTCGATCAATTGCGAAATTCCCTTTTGGCGGGTTATTCGCCCCACAAAAAGCACAAACGGAATATTCGGGTCGATTCCATATTCAGCTAATAAAGTATTGTCAAAAGTAGGTTTGTAAAATTCAGGATCGATTCCGTTATGGATTACCGTAACTTTTTCAGGATCGACTCCATAGGCTTCGACCACATCAACTTTCATCTGTTCGCTTACGGCAATAACGCCATCCGCCGATTTATAAGCGTTGGTCTCAATCCATCGGGACATAAAATAACCGTTGCCCAACTGTTCCACTTTCCAAGGACGGTGCGTTTCCAAACTGTGGGTGGTCAATATCAACGGCACCTGTAACAATTCTCTCGTAAAAACACCCGCCAAATGTGTGTACCAAGTATGGCAATGCACGATATCGGCCTTTGGTGTTGCCTGTGCCATTTCGACATTTCGGCTTAGGTTATGAAACATTTTGATATGTTCATTTTCTGGATCCACCATTTTAGACAAGCAGGAATTTATCCCTTCCACATGCATGGAATCGTTGTTTACTTTTTGGTCTCCAAAACACCGAACCTCAACCTGTCCTAACTTGGCCAATTCTTGGCTTAAAAAATCAATATGTACTCCTGCTCCTCCATAAATATTTGGTGGAAATTCGTTGGTATAAAGCGCTATTTTCATATGTAGTATTTTATGATTCGTGGTATTCAATACAAAAGCACATCCTTATTAACAGCAAACACAAATATAAATTAAACAAACTATTTAACCTCACCCCCAATCCCTCTCCAAAAGAGAGGGGAGCTTCCAATGTCAATAAGTTAAGCTTTACTTCACTTTCAGAAACGCAAAGTTTAGATCGGATTTCTTTGCGCCTTTGCGAGAATTATATTTAGACAAACTCTAGCAGGAAATCCTTAACTTAATGAAATTGAGAAAACCTATTGAACTAATTTACATTTGTATTTCGTATAAAACATTGAAATGCCTCGAAATATCAATTTAGTAAAAATACGAAACCGCAATTTAATTCGTACGCAAACCAAACATTATTTTAAAACTATTTTTATGTTAAGACTACAAAAAAACATAAACTTTCCGCAAAAGACATCCGAATATACCATTAATAATTACCATATTTTAACTAGATTAGCACAATAATCCAAATATTACTCATTATCCAAAACCGAAATAGTATGCAACAAAACAGCCCAACTTTCAATATTTTCAATTTCGAAAAAATTGCCGACATCCTTATACGGCTCGGTGTATTGTTTTTACTGATTGGCTGGTGTTATGATATTCTGAAACCCTTTGTTTTAATCATAGTTTGGGCCATTGTCATTGCTGTCGCCTTCAGTCCAATTTATGAAAGAGTAGTCAAATTATTTAAAGGCAAAAAAATATTGGCCACGATATTTGTCACGTTAATTCTGCTTACTATTTTAGTTGTGCCTAGCGTACTCATAACACAATCTTTATACGAAGAGGTCAATAATTTCGCCCAGTATTACCAAACCAATGAACACTTGATTCCGCCACCCGGAGAAACCACCAAAAATTGGCCAACGATAACAAAACCAATAGTTGAAATATGGGCTTCGGCCTCCGAAGACCTTTCCAAAGTGGCACTTAAATATACAGAACAGTTAAAAACAGTCGGTTCATGGCTATTGCTTTCCTTGGCGGGAATAGGTAAAGGCATCCTACAATTTATTGTATCGATTATTATTGCGATGGGACTGTTATTGTATTCCGAATCGCTAACCAAAGTATCCAAAAACATTTTCGTCAAACTTATCGGAAACAATGGCGAACACTACGCCGAAGTCACCGTAATCACCATTCGCAATGTCGTAAAAGGATTCTTGGGCGTAGCCTTGATTCAGGCGCTAATGATAGGCATTGGGTTCTTTTTGGCAGGCGTTCCCTTTGCTGGAATTTTCACCATTATCTGTCTATTTCTTGCCATTATTCAAGTAGGAATTGGCCCGGTTGCCATTCCGGTAGTCATTTATATGTATTCCGTAACCGATGCCACAACGGCAACAATACTGGCAATTTGGGTCGGAATCACGCTGATTTCCGACAATATCCTGAAACCTATTTTACTGGGAAGAGGCAATCCTCCGGCACCAATGCTTGTGATATTCCTTGGTGCGATAGGCGGTTTCATTTACAACGGCTTCATTGGCTTATTCCTGGGAGCGGTAATCCTGACTTTAGGATATAAATTTTTCCTTTCATGGATAGACATGGAAAACGATGAACCCCAAATCGAAGAATTACAAACTGAGACTGAAGAATAGGATTTTACGATTTCAATTTATTGCTAAAACTCATTTGGGCGTGCCCCCATTGAGAAAAGGGGCTTATTCTGCAATGCGGTTATACAGCCCCTTTCCTCAACGCGGTCGGGCTGTACGCGTTACAAGGTAACTTGCTCCCATCCCTCACGCGGGAAACTGCATACGTGAGGTTTTCCAATTAATAATTTGTAAATATTATATATCAACAAAACTAACAAAAGGTATTTATGTGATTTTATGGTTCACAGATATTAAGTTCGCAATAACCTTCAGAAAACATCAACAATGATAAATGAAAAAATGGATTTTAGATTTTTAAAAGTCAAGAATGGAAAACCCTTTTTTGCAATAATAAATTTTGAGTTAGCAGAAGTGATACTAGAAACGAAATCGTTGAAGAATATCAAGGTGAAGGGTGGAAAAGTCAAGGAAGCATAGAAAGCATACCTATGAACGGTTATGAACTCTGGAAAAAAGCTTTAAAAAACGGATTGGAATTTGCTTTCTCAAAAAGTAATAAAAAATGGAAAGTCATAATAAAAAAAGTAGAAGGTCGAATTGCTACAGACACAAACCCAACAATTGTTGGTTTTGCGACAATTTTAGCTTTTTGCGAACAAACAAATTTGGAGTTAGAGAATGATTTAAAAACTAAAATTGAAAATTTCACATTTAAAAGTTGGGAAAATAATAATGACAAGAAAATTCCAAATTTTATAAATTTAGAATATGAAAATTAAAAGCTATTACAAAAGTGATTTTAAAAAATAAACCAAAAATATCGAAACGTACATTCATTTTAATCGTCGTTGTAACTTCTATTTTTATTTTATTATGGGGAATCTACAAAGTTTATGAAATATTCTATCCATCATATTTTAATCAAACAGAATATACTCAAATTTCTTTTATTGGAAATGAAAAAATTCCAACTAAAAGTGAAATACTATTTTCAGGATTTAAAAATATAGAAGTAATAATTGTTAGCTCGATCATAAGCTTTTTTATAGTTTCTGCTAAAAAACTATTCTTGAGCAAAAATAAAAACAACAAAAATGTTCCCCACTAGTGTGAGCGTCATGCTCATACGCGCAAAGATTGAAAAACAACCTTATAGAATAACAAAATGGATAAAAAGACTAAATTTTTTCTTTTAACAATGTTAATTGTTGCAGTTACCTATTCCTATTTCAATATTCCAAACAAGTTTGAAACGGAAGGAGGATCATGTTATCAAGGAATTACCGCAATGTTTATTCGATTCTTTTTGACAGTTTGTCTAATCTTAAATCTGCTATCAATATTTCTAATTACCTATAAATCTAAAATCAAAACAGCAAAAGTCTTAAGTATTCTTTCACTTATAATCTGGCTAATTGGGGCAATTATGCATTCTCATGATAATTTTCTAATCGGTCTGACATATTTCACTCCTTTTCTGATCCTCAATTTTATTATTGTAATTGTGATTTTCAAGAATCCAAAAAATAAAACAACTGATCTAAAACTTTAAGACAACAAAAAATGTTCCCCCGCTATTGTGAGCGTCACGCTCGTACACACAAAGATTGACAAATAATTATTACCAAAAGCGAGCACGAGCCTGACGCTCGCGCTAACTGGGAATCTACTTATCAAAAAATTAAGAATCTTAAATTTACAGACAAATTATAAAATTTAAAATTGGATTAGCGTTATATTTGTAAAATAGGTTTTAAAATCAGAAATTATGCAACCAACTAATTTACAAAAGGATAAACTTGATTTAATTGACAAAATTCTCCATACCGAAGATCAAAACACATTGGATTTCTTAAAAGATTATCTAAATGACGAACCTTTGCAATATCAACTAAGCGAAGAACAAAAAAACATTGCAAGGGAAAATACCGAAAATTATTTATCCGGAAAAGACAAAGGAAAATCTTGGAAAGAAGTTAAAGCCAAATTACTTTCGAAACGAAATGGGTAAATTAAAAGAAGCCCTTTCAATTCAAGCTGAAAATGAATTGGAATACGCATTACAGTTCTATGATTTAATTTCAACAAAAATTGGAGATAACTTTCTAAAGCAAATCGATGCCTGCATTGAATCCATTTTACTGAATACTGAAACTTACAAATTAGAATTTGATGTTTACCGCCAAGCTGTGGTCAAAAAATTTCCTTTTGTCATTATTTAAACAAAAATTGATTCTACAATTTTAATTTCTGCCATTTTTCATACAAGTAGAAATCCAAACAAAAAATTTAAGTGATTCCACCACTAGTACTAGCTGGAAAAAGTTATTATGAAAAACTAAACCCGTAAACCAGCCCAGATTGCAGTGGAAATCCTTTTATGCCGGTGTTCGGCATAAAAGATTGCAACGAAAAGCGGGACAACTGTTGATGAAATAATAAGTACTTCTGCTCCTTAAAAAAACATCAAATTCCTTTAACTATTCAATAATTCCAGAATCTTGTCCGCATTTACCTCGCTGTAATCGTTGATGTAAAAATGACACGGAGGCAATTGTTCTTTGGTATGCGAGCTCAATACGCCCACCACTTTCATTCCGGCATTCAGACCTGCGGTAACCCCCGAAAAAGAATCCTCGAAAACCACACAGTCGGACGGAGAAACCCCTACACGCTCAGCCGATTTTAAATACACTTCGGGATTGGGTTTGTGACTGCTTACATCTTCGCTTGCCATCATCGAATCCATTTTGTCTCCAATTTCCAGGGCATTTATAATCAAATCGAGATTGGCACGCGGAGCCGATGTCGCAACGGCGGTTTTGAAACCACGGGATTTAAGTTCGTCCAAAAAAATCAGATAATGCGGAATGGTTTCTACTTTGTCTTTATAAATTTCACGAAACATCGATTCTTTTTCGTCCTCCAATTGTTTAAGTTCATCGCCAGTTATCGGACGCTTGAAGAAATGCGACATGATGTAACCATTGTGTTTTCCGTACATATGATCTTCAAACTCCTTTTGGGAATGAGAAATTTGGTACTTATCAAAAAATGCTTCAAAAGCCTTGCCATGATCTGGATTGGTGTGACAGATTACACCATCCATATCAAAAATTACACATTGCTGTTTCATTATAGTTTCGTTGTTTTAAGGGACCGCAAAGATACAACCATTTGCATTTTCTTGAAGCCTAAATACGGAAACAAAATTTAATTTTTACAGCCGTTGATGAATCCATTTTCATTGACTGCAAAACAATTCTTTCACTATATTTGATACACCAAAGCTGATCGTCTGTGTAATTTTTGAAGAAACAAGTAACGAAATGGATAGAAAAACAAATATTGTTATTTTGGGTGCCGGTGTCGGCGGATTGACCACCGCAATAGCTTTGCGCCAAAAAGGATTTGAAAATATAACCATTTTTGAGCAAAGACAAACATCAGTAACAATTGGTGCAGGCATTGTTCTATGGGCAAATGCAAGCAAAATTCTCAATAAGCTAGGTTTATTGACCGAAGTACAAAAAATTGGAGGCAAAATAAAACAAATGGAACGCTGGACTGACAAAGAGGAATTCTTAGGTTCCATTAATGTTTCTACTATTGACACAGTAATTGGCGCAACCAGTTATTCGGCGAGCAGAAAGGAACTGCAGGAAATTTTATTAAAAAAAACCACCGATCTCAAAATTCCTGTTTTCTATAACCATAAAGCCATGCAACTATCTTCTAGTGACAATAAAGCACAAGTTTTGTTTGACAACGGCGGAGAAATAAAAGCAGATATTGTTATTGGCGGAGACGGAAGAATGAATTCGGCAGCGAGACAATATGTCAATGGAGACAACAAACCTGTTTATCAGAATTTTGTAAACTGGATAGGAATAGTCGAAAGCGACAAACCTATTTTTTCAAACGCTGAAAATGTCTTGGATTTTTGGGGTTATGGAGAGCGTTTCGGAATCGTTCCAATAAACAAATTCAAAGGATATTGGGCGGGCGGTAAATCGTTACCTCTTAATTCGCCTTTTAAAACCAAAAATAACAAAGAGGAATTATTAAAATTATTTGCTACATGGTCACCAAAAATTGAAAACACCATACAACTAAGCAAAGAAGAAAACATCAAGTATATTGAGGTATTCGACCACAATCCAATTTCAAAATGGCACAAAAATAACGTCTGCCTAATCGGAGATTCGGCACACGCTGCACTGCCAACATCAGGACAGGGTGCATGCCAAGCAATAGAAGATGGATGGGAATTAGCATCCGTTTTGGAAGAAGCAAAAACACACTATGAAGCATTTGCAAAATTCCAAAAGAACAGATTCCAAAAAACAACTGCCATCACAATAGCAGGAAGAGAATTAGCCAAATCATTATTCAATGAAGATCCCGTATTCTGCAATTACAGAAATGAAAATGCAAAAAAGACAGATTATAACCTTGCAGCCCAGAATATTGCTCAATTATGGTCTCTGAAATAAAAAACAATAAAAATGAATTATTCCTTTAGAAAAGCAACAGCTTCTGAAATTCCTGAGGTATGGAAAATTTTACAACAGGCGATTGTCCGCAGAAAAAAAGACGGCAGTGAACAATGGCAGGATGGATACCCCAATCTGCAATCGGTTCAAAATGACGTAGAAAAAGGCCAGGGATTTGTTTTAACTGAAGGAGAAACAATAGCAGGATACAGCGCAGTATTGATAAACGATGAGCCTGAATATGCTAAAATTATAGGCGAATGGTTAACAAATGATGATTTTGTTGTATTTCACCGTGTAGCAATTTCCGAAAATCATCTGGGTAAAGGTCTGGCAAAAAAAATACTGGAGTACATTGAAGATTTTGCTCTAAGCAACAATATTTACAGCGTCAAAGCAGATACCAATTTTGACAATACCGCCATGCTTAAAATCTTTGAAAAATCGGGTTACAAGTATTGTGGCAAAGTATATTTTAGAGGAGGCGAAAGAAAGGCATTTGAAAAAACACTCGCTAAAAACAGCTAAAATAAACTACAGCAGATACACCTCCACTTTGTCTCCTTTTTTCAATTCATAATTTCCGTGAGGAGCATAAACCAATCCATTGGCAACGGAAAAAGAATTGAGCATCGATGAAGCCTGATGTGACAATATTGCTGCTTCTCCGTTAACAATATTCGCTTTCAAAAATTGGGAGCGGGTATTTCGTACTTCATAATCATGAGCAATAGACATTAAAACCGCCTGCTGATAATTCGCTTCCGCACCAGATAAAATTGCCAGTGTAGGCAAAACGTATACATAAAAACAAGTCAGGCAGGCCGCTGGATTTCCCGGTAATGCAAAAACCATTTTATCATTCAGTTTTCCAGCAAACAAAGGCTTTCCTGGCTTTTGATTCACTTTATAAAATAAGGTTTCTACTTCCAATTCCTTTAAAGCTCTTGCCACAAAATCATAATCCCCAACCGATATTCCTCCAGAAACTAATATCACATCGTTAGCAGTTAGAGCTTCCTGCAGTTTATTTTTGGTATTTACAAAATCGTCATTAACTTCATACAAGGTCACTGCACCATAATACGCATCAATCAACGCTGACTGCAGCATAAGTCCGTTGCTTTCATAGACTTTTCCGTATTCAAGCGGTGTTCCGGGCTTGGACAGCTCATTGCCTGTAACTACAATTCCAACCTTTGGTTTCTGGTAAACACTGACTTTTGTAAAACCAAGTCCTGCCAAAAAACCTATCGCTGCCGCATTCAGAATCTTTCCTTTTTCGAGTGCCAGATCTCCCGCCGAAATCTGTTCTCCAATTGGTCTAACATTGGTTTTGGCTTCAACCAGTTCATCCAGCAATAATTGTGTTCCGTCGACAGAAACCTTTTCAATCTGAATAACAGCTTGCGCCGAATCAGGTAAAGCTGCACCCGTAAAAATCTTTACGGCCTGCCCTGGCAGCAGTTCAACCTTATGGGAATCTCCCGCTTTTACTTCACCAATAATTTCATAAACCAAAGCATTGTGAAGGCACAAAGCAAAACCATCCATCGCCGACTGGCGGAAAGGAGGCATATTGATTGGTGAAAAAAGTGACTCGGCCAAAATATGTTTTCTTGCTTCAAAAAGCGAATACTCAGCTTTTGGCAAAACGGGCAAATTATCTTGTAATATCGAAAAAGCTTCCTGAACAGAAATCATGTGCTGTGAATTATATTGGTTTTCAAAAATACGATTCGCAAATGATTTTATGATACTATTGCATCTAAAAGTTAATAAACAGCTACTCTTTCTTTTGTTAGAAGAATTTTATAAAACCTCAAACAAAAATATTTCAAGCATTGGTGTTTTTTTCAAAATAAGAGTTAATACATTAAACCTTTGACCGTTATATTTGTCTTATCCATATAACTTAAAAACAAACAGAATATGAAAACACTAATAATTGCCTTAGTATTTGGAATTGGAGTATCTGGATTTGCGCAGGTAAGCACACCACAGTCTGGTGAATCCTACCGGGAAAAAACAACTCCGGAACAGCGTCAGCAGAAACATTTGACTTACTTAACCAAAGAATTAAATCTGGATGCCAAACAGCAGGAAGCTGTCGGTAAAATTTTAGCAGAAAAAAGTGCCAAAGCACAAGACCTCAAAGCTCAAAGAGACACCAGAAAAGACAGCGGAGAAAAAATGACTTCAGAAGAAAGAACCGCTTTAAAAAATAAAATGCAGGCCGAAAAAGCAGATACAGAAGCCAAAATGAAAGCTATTTTATCTGCCGATCAATACCAAAAATGGCTTACAATAAGAGAAGAAAACAAAGATAAAATAAAAGACCGAATGAGAGAAAAAAGAGGGATGTAAAAAGTTAAACACGAATTTACACGAATCAATTAAAATGTTCTAAAAAATAGGTCTCACAGATTTAACACCAATTTTTACATTGTGCTACTCTGTGAGATCTATATTTTATAAACAAACTGATTCGTGCTGATTAGTGTAATTTGTGTTCTAATTTTTTCAAAACGTTTTGGAAACCTTATCTATCGCATTAATAGTAAAATCCAAGTCTTCATACGTCAGTGCATCAGTGATAAACCAAGTTTCATAAGCAGATGGCGCAATATAAACACCTTCAGCTACTAGTCCGTGGAAGAATTTCTTAAAAGTTTCATTATCTCCAGCACCAGCCGATTTAAAATCAGTCACCGGATTCGCATCAAAATGAACCGAAATCATCGAACCCACTCTATTAATTGTGAAAACAACATTATTCGCTTTCAAGACTCTCTCGATTCCTGCGCCCAAATAAGCGGTTTTCTCTTCCAGTCTTTTAAAAATTTCACGATCATTGTCCAAAGCCTGTAACATTGCCAATCCAGCAGCCATCGCCAAAGGATTTCCAGACAAAGTTCCAGCCTGATAAACAGGCCCCAATGGTGCTAGGTAATTCATAATTTCTTCGCGAGCAGCAAAAGCTCCAACTGGCAAACCACCACCGATAACTTTTCCAAAACAAACGATATCCGCATTGATTTTTAACAGCTCCTGCGCACCGCCTCTGGCCAATCTAAAACCAGTCATTACCTCATCAAAAATCAGCAGAATTCCGTTTGCCGTACACAGTTCACGCAAAGCTTCCAGAAAACCTTCCGCCGGCGGAATACATCCCATATTTCCGGCAACTGGTTCGATAATTATAGCCGCAATTTCATTTTTATTGGCTTCGATTAATGTCTTTACGTTTTCCAGATCATTATATTGGGCAAGCAGCGTGTCTTTGGCCGTTCCTGCTGTCACGCCTGGGCTGTTTGGTGTTCCAAAAGTCACCGCACCGCTTCCTGCCTGAATCAAAAAGGAATCGGAATGACCGTGATAACAGCCGGCAAATTTTATGATTTTGTCTCTTTTGGTAAATCCGCGCGCCAGACGCACTGCACTCATACACGCCTCTGTACCCGAATTCACAAAACGGATTTTATCAATATTCGGAACCATAGAAACAGCCAATGATGCAATTTGTGTTTCCAGTTCGGTCGGCATCCCGAAAGAAGTTCCCAGCTTTGCTTTTTCAGTTACGGCCTGCACAACTGGATCATAAGCATGACCCAAAATCATTGGCCCCCAGGAATTGATATAATCGATTAAACGGTTTCCGTCTTCGTCATACAAATAAGCACCTTTGGCGCTTTTTACAAATATTGGTGTTCCTCCCACGGCTCTAAAAGCCCTAACCGGCGAATTTACTCCTCCTGGGATTACTTTTTCTGCTTCAGCAAAAAGCTGACTGCTTCTTTGGTATATCATTTTTTTTATTTTTTTGAGATAATAGATAATAGACTAATTGATGATAGACTCAAAAGTTCAATAAATTATCATACTCTTCAATCTATTTTTCTATTATCTATTTGTCTATTATCTTTCTGTTTCTATTTCACAATCAGCTTCTGTCCTATCGAAAGCGTATTATCCGTTAAATTATTTTTTTGCTTTAATTCCTCAACCGTTAAATTGAATTTTTTGGAAACCGAATAAAAGGTATCTCCTTTTTGAATCTCGTAAAGATTAACTTGGTCTGAACCAAAATCATCCTGAACTAATACTTTCGTCTCTTCATTTTTGGGTTCTTTTCCCAAAACCTTAGAATCATATTCATGCAGATTATAGGTTTCAATATAGTTTATTAATTTTTCAGGATACTTCGGATCGGTGGCGTAACCTGCTTCGCGTAAGCCTTTTGCCCAAGCTTTGTAATCGCCTTTCGGCAATTTAAACAAACTGGCATATCTAGTTTTACCTGTTAAAACCATGGCGTGGTCTTTGTATGATTCCGAAGCCTGTTTGTATTTTCTGAAACATTCGTTGGCAGAATCATCATCTTTATACACTTTGTCACCTGTCCAATCATGGCATTTAATTCCGAAATGATTATTAGCATTTACTGCCAAATCACTTTGTCCTGCGCCAGATTCCAAAATTCCTTGTGCCAAAATAATACTGGCCGGAATGCCGTACGTTTTCATATTGCTCATCGCAACACCGTTGTATTGGGCTACATACCCATTTACTATTTCTGCGTTTGACTTTGGTTTAGAAGCCGAACTACCACCGCCGTTTTGAATGGGTTTGGAATATTTCCAGCCCACTGGTTTTTTGGTAGTCTGAATTTTTGATTTTGAAGAACCACATCCAATCAAGGACATAATCACAAAGAGTAAAATTATTTTTTTAAACATATTTTGAATTTATGATTTAGGATTTTCAATATTGTCATTGATTTTTGCCATTGTTATTGAAATTGAATTAATGTGCTGTTTTTCTTTTTCAAAAACGTATTCATTCCCTGAATCCCTTGTAATCCTCCTGTATGAATCAGCAGAATTTTAGCATTATCAGGGAAATAGTTCTTATGAATCAAATCCATAACGCCAAAAACCATCTTTCCAGTATAAACGGGATCCAAAGGCACTTGAGTTTCTTTGTAAAACCGATTAATAAACTGAATCAATTCTTCATTTACCTTTCCATATCCGCCAAAATGATAATCAGTTACTAAATTCCAATTTTCGCTGCGGGCAAATTTACGAATTTCATCTTTTAAAAAGTCGCCTTTTAGCGCCGGAAATCCCAAAACTTTTTGGTGTGGCAATACGCTGTTGATAATCCCCGAAATAGTTCCGCCTGTCCCCACCGCCAAGCAGACATAATCAAAATTAGCATCTTCTTCGGTCAAAATTTCTTCACAGCCTTTTATCGCATATTTGTTAGTTCCGCCCTCTGGAACAAGATAAAATAAACCAAATTTCTGTTTCAAACCAGCAATAAAATCAAACTCGGTTTTGTGCCGATAAGCTTCTCTGGTTACAAACTCGAATTCCATGCCACATTCCTGTGCGAACTTTAAAGTTGGATTTTCAGTAATTTTATCTCCCAGTTCATCACCTCGGATTATACCAATAGTTTTAAAACCCTGCTCTTTTCCCGCATAAGCCACCGCAGCAATATGGTTAGAATAAGCGCCGCCAAAAGTGAGAAGCGTTTCCTGATTCTCACTTTTCGCCTGAATCAGGTTGTACTTCATTTTCCTGAATTTATTTCCAGAAATAAAAGGATGGAGCAGATCTTCTCTTTTTATTTCAAGAGAAATTCCATTGGGTAATTCAAGTGGGAGTATCTGATTCAAAATTTTATTTTTTTTGATTTAAGGGATGAAGATTAACCGCAAGGTTCGCTAAGTTTTACGCAAAGCTTTGCGAACCTTGCGGTTAAAAAAACTTTTATACATACTTTAAAAAACTAAAAAGAGTTCGGTTTTTCAAATAATCAACATGCTTTTCATTAGCATATGCTTCCCTTTCAAAACTGATATTTTTATAAGCTAAATTAGCATTCCTGTACTGCAGCAAACGTACCGCATATTCGACAAAATACCAAACAAAAAAAGGCAGAACAAGCAGTTCCAGCTGTTGCCGAATGTGGATTCTTTCATGGTTAATCAAAGTTTGGTTTTCGGAATCGAAGCGGTGTTTTATAATCACAAACGGAAAGACCGTGAGACCGCGATATCCTTTTGGAATTAAATATTTGGCAACGATAATATACATTGATTATAAAATTTATAGATTTGTAGAAGCAATATAGCCAAATTCAAAGAAAAACACAATCGCCTTTCGGCAGATTTCAGCATAAAAACAGAATGACAGAACAAAATAATGAAAATAAATTAACTGAGGGCGAAGATTTTTATTATACGCCCGAAGGATACAAGTGCTTTACCGAAAAATATCATTTGAAACGTGGGTACTGCTGTAAAAGTGGCTGCCGTCATTGTCCATATGGATTTGATAAAAAGACTGGGGAGATTAGAAAATAGATTACAGATAGCTGAGTTTAGACCGCAGAAAATAATTTTTAAAATAGTTCAATAGTAACAATGGACATTCTTTCTTTAAAATATAAAATTAAAATTCACAAGTCCTACCATAGGTCGGATATACGGTATCCTTAGTTTATTGTTTTAATTTAAAAATGAGTATTCGAATTTTAGATTATTCGACTGTTCGAAGAAATCTAAAAAAGTACAACCAAAACAGATTAACAGATATGCTTATTGAATTGATAAAATTCTAATAATCCAGCAATCTGAAAATCTAAAAAATCTATTTAAAAATGACTTTTCAAGAACAGATACAACAAGGAATTCCTGCTATATTACCACAGCCAAAGCCGTATGAGGCGAATATTAACCACGCTCCCAAGCGAAAAGAAATTTTGACGGACGCCGAGAAAAAACTGGCACTTCGTAATGCTTTGCGCTATTTTGAACCGCAGCATCACGTGGAGCTAATTCCTGAATTTCGATACGAACTGGAAATGTACGGACGTATTTATATGTACCGTTTTCGTCCTGATTATAAAATGTATGCTCGCCCAATTTCGGAATATCCAGGAAAAAGCGAACAGGCAAAAGCCACTATGCTGATGATTCAGAACAATCTGGATTATGCGGTGGCACAGCATCCGCACGAATTGATTACATATGGAGGAAACGGAGCAGTTTTTTCGAACTGGGCGCAATATTTATTGACGATGAAATACCTTTCGGAGATGACCGATGAGCAGACACTGACGATGTATTCCGGGCACCCGATGGGATTGTTTCCTTCACATAAAGAAGCTCCAAGAGTTGTGGTTACTAACGGAATGGTGATTCCGAATTATTCTCAGCCTGACGATTGGGAAAGAATGAACGCTTTGGGGGTTTCGCAATACGGGCAAATGACCGCAGGCAGTTATATGTACATAGGTCCGCAGGGAATTGTGCACGGAACGACCATCACGGTTCTGAACGGTTTCAGAAAAATAAAACGTTCTCCAAAAGGCGGATTATTCGTGACTTCCGGACTTGGCGGCATGAGCGGTGCACAGCCAAAAGCAGGAAATATTGCGGGCTGTATCACGGTTTGTGCCGAAGTAAATGCAAAAATCACACACATTCGTCACAGTCAGGGCTGGATTAATGAAGTTGTTGAGAATCTTGACGAATTGGTGCAAAGAGTGACTTTGGCGAAAGCCAATAACGAAACCGTTTCTATCGCCTACCTCGGAAATGTGGTCGATGTTTGGGAACGATTTGACGAGGAGAACCTGTATATCGATTTGGGTTCCGACCAGACTTCGCTTCACAATCCTTGGGCGGGCGGGTATTATCCAGTTGGCATTTCATTTGAAGAAGCCAATGAAATGATGGCTAATAATCCAGTTTTATTCAAAGAAAAAGTGCAGGAAACTTTGCGACGTCATACCAATGCAATCAACAAACATACAGCCAAAGGAACGTATTTCTTTGATTATGGAAATGCCTTTTTATTAGAAGCTTCCCGTGCGGGAGCGGATATTCTAAAAAAAGAAACCCTTTCTTCTCCCTGTCCTTCGGGGAGGGCTGGGGTGGGGATTGATTTCAGATACCCGAGTTATGTTCAGGATATTATGGGACCAATGTGTTTTGATTACGGATTTGGTCCTTTCCGCTGGGTTTGTACTTCAGGAAAACCGGAAGATTTAGCTAAAACAGATGCAATTGCCTGTCAGGTTTTGGAAGAAATGGCAAAAACTGCTCCTGTAGAAATTCAGCAGCAAATGCAGGATAATATTCAGTGGATAAAAGGTGCTCAGGAAAATAAACTGGTTGTAGGTTCACAAGCCCGAATCTTATACGCTGATGCCGAAGGCCGTGTAAAAATTGCCGAAGCTTTCAATCAGGCGATTGCCAAAGGAGAAATTGAAACAGTTGTCTTGGGTCGAGATCATCACGATGTTTCGGGAACGGATTCACCTTACCGAGAAACTTCAAATATTTATGACGGTTCCCGATTCACAGCTGATATGGCCATTCATAATGTAATAGGCGACAGTTTTCGTGGTGCGACCTGGGTGTCTATTCACAATGGCGGCGGTGTAGGCTGGGGCGAAGTAATCAACGGCGGTTTCGGAATGGTCCTTGACGGTACTCCCGAAGCTTCACGACGCTTGGCTTCAATGTTGTTTTGGGATGTCAATAACGGAATTTCAAGACGCAGCTGGGCTCGAAATGAAGGAGCTGTTTTTGCGATAAAAAGAGCTATGGAAGCAGAACCTTTATTGAAAGTTACATTACCAAATTTGGTTGACGACGAGTTATTAAACTAGCCAATTTCTGAAAATAATACAATTTGTTAAAAACTTTGTACAGTACAAATAAATCATCTAACTTTAAGACAGTAAACTTGGTACGGTTTTTGTGCCAGTTTATTCGAACATAAATCACATAAATCATGAAAACATTTAGATTCCTGCCCCTATTATTACTTTTCATAGCTGCATCTTGTGACTCCGTACAAGTATATTCTGATTATGATAAATCAGCCGATTTTAAGCAGTACAAGACTTTCGCCTTTATGAAATCGGGTATAGATAAAGTCGAAATTTCCGATTTGGACAAAAAAAGAATTCTCAATGCTATTGATCAGCAATTGCAAGCCAAAGGATTTACCAAAAGTGATAATCCTGATTTATTAGTTAATATTTTCACTAAATCCCGCGAAGAAGTAAGTGTAAACCAATTCAATGCTGGCTGGGGTTACGGCTGGGGTTATGGCTGGAATCCGTATATGATGTATGGAGGCCACACGACCGTTAGCTCATCTACCGAAGGAACATTATACATTGACCTTATCGATGCCAAAAAGAAAGAATTGATCTGGCAGGGTGAGGGAACTGGAACACTTAGCAAAGATATGAATAGAAAAGATGAAATCGTTAACAATATCGTTGGTCAAATTTTAGCGCAATATCCACCAGTTGCAGCTAAAAAATAACAGTTTATTTTCTTAGTCCCTTCAAAAATGAATACATTTGCAGTATAAGCTCAAAAAATGAAGAACTTAATTAACATCATCATTGTCATTATTATAATTATCATTCGATAATTATGGCGGGGTGTTATATAAAAGAGTAATCAATATACAATTTATAAAACCTCCCACGTCGGGAGGTTTTTTATTTTAAGCAAACATGAAAAATTCAGCAGTAATTATTAGTATCGTAATTATCATTATTCGTATCACATGACGAGTCAGGATTCTATTTTCTAATACAGCCTTTCTCCGTTCAAATGAAGAAAGGCTTTTTTTTATTCAAAAAACAAACTATTCAATAATGAAACAAGAATTTACAATAACACTTTTCAGTGAAAAACAGGAAGGCTTAATCAATAAAACAGCCTTTATTTTGACTCGGAGAAAAATAAACATAAACAGCTTCTCAGTATTTTTTTGTAAAACAGTAAATTTATATCGTTTTACGATTACGCTTATTGAAACCGAGAAGGCAGTTCAAAACATCGTATATCAAATGGAAAAAATAATTGAAGTTTTTAAATGTTATCTGCAGACCGAAACCGAACTTTCTACTCACCAGATTCTACTATTAAAGTTTCTGAATTCTGATGAAAAAGCAAAGCAAATTACATCAATTATCAATGCTGTTCCGATTATTCAGGAAAATGATTACTGCGTTTACACCAGTAAAACAGACAACGAAACAATCCAGCAATTAAACCTGATAAATTCTTTTTAATTCAAAAATTTTAAAATCCGAAATACAGCAAAAATGACTTTATTTACAGCAATACAGCAAGCACAAAAACAGCTTCAGGGCGTAATCTCTCCTACCCCGCTGATAGAAAACCTGAATTTATCCGAAGAGTTTTCATCAAGAACATTATTAAAACGTGAAGACCTGCAGGTAGTCCGTTCCTATAAAATAAGAGGCGCCTACAATAAAATGTCTACCCTGACCGATTCTGAAAAAGAACAGGGAATCATCTGTGCCAGCGCAGGAAATCACGCTCAGGGAGTTGCTTATTCCTGTAATCTTTTAAAAATAATGGGTAAAATTTACATGCCCAAAACCACTCCCAAACAAAAAGTAAAACAAGTACAGCTATTTGGTAAAAACTACGTAGAAATCGTTTTGATAGGCGACACTTTTGATGATGCTTACGCAAAATCTGTAGAAGATGCCGCTCAAAACAACAAAGCTTTCATCCACCCTTTTGACGATTTAGAAGTGATCGCAGGACAAGGAACAGTTGGTTTAGAAATACTAGACGATTATCACAAACCTATTGATTATGTTTTCATTCCAATTGGTGGCGGCGGACTGGCTTCCGGCTTATCAACCGTATTCAAACAGCTGAGCCCAAATACAAAAATCATTGGTGTAGAACCTCTAGGCGCTCCGTCGATGAAAACCTCAATTGCTAATCACAAGAATACTCCATTAGACACCATCGATAAATTTGTCGATGGCGCAGCGGTAAAGCAGGTTGGCGACCTGACTTTTGACATCTGTCAAAAAAAACTGGATGATATTATTTTGGTTCCCGAAGGAAAAGTATGCACTACAATACTGCGCCTGTACAATGAAGAAGCCATGGTAGTCGAACCCGCAGGAGCATTAACTATAGCCGCACTGGATTTTTACAAGAAAGAAATAAAAGGGAAAACGGTAGTCTGCATTGTAAGCGGCAGTAACAATGACATCGAAAGAACCGCCGAAATAAAAGAACGCTCCCTGCTGTATGAAGGATTGATGCACTACTTTATGATTCAGTTTCCGCAGCGTCCCGGAGCTTTAAAGGAATTTGTAAACGACATTTTGGGTCCTGATGATGATATTACTTATTTTCAGTTTGCCAAAAAAAACAGCCGTGAAGTAGGATCGGTAGTTGTGGGACTGGAATTGAAGAATCCAAATGATATTCACGCCATCAAAAACAATATGAATTCCAAAGGGTTTGAATATCGTTATCTTAATGAAAGACACGACTTGTTCACTCAATTGATCGGATAAATTAACAACTCTTTTTCAGCAGCATTTTTAATTATACCGTATCTTTGAAAGAGTATTTTTTACATTAAAACATCATGACAAACAAAGACATTTCAAATATAGAAGACATACAATTATTAGTCAATACATTTTATTCCAAAGTACAAAAAGACGATTTGATTGGTGCCATTTTCAACGAAAAAATCGGCGATCGCTGGCCGGAACATCTGGAAAAAATGTACCGCTTTTGGCAGACTATTCTGCTCGAAGAGCACACCTATTCCGGAAGCCCTTTTCCTCCTCACCGACAGCTTCCTGTCGAAAAACATCATTTTACCCGATGGATGGAAATTTTCTCCGAAACAGTTGATACTCTTTTTGCTGGTCCGCTTGCCGAAGAAGCTAAACTAAGAGCAAAAAATATGGCCGAAATGTTCAACTATAAAATTGAGTATTTCAGGCATGAAGGAAAGCATCCGCTTTTATAAAATAAACGGCATTAATTTCAAAAAAAAATAATTTGAGATTAATGCCGTTTAAATTTTAAAAAACTACTTGGCACTTAATTTTCCAACGCCCGAATACCTTTCAACAATTTTTTCTACATCTGAAGTTTTATTGGTCAGTACTGAGGAATAATCATATGGAATAACTGCGGTACAAGCTGCAGGATAAGATTCTTTATTGTTACAATTGACCTCCTTGTTATCAATTATTTCTGCATTTCCTGAAATTTTACTATTCTTAGAATACACAGTATTTTTGGAGTTTTCAAAATAATTTTTCTCAACACGTATGCAGGCATTCACACGGGAATTGACGATTCCTCCATAAATATCCTCACAATAGTTATTAAAGAAATGCGCCGTTGCTCCTCTGTACAAAGGCACTCGCTCCTGAATGGTTTTGTAGTAATTGTGATGAAAAGTTATCTTTCGATCCGCAAACAAATCTTTATCAGAACTGCCAATTAAACTGCATTTATGGTGATCGTGAAAATAACACCATGAAATCGTTATGAAACCGCTGTTATCTTTTACATCAACCAAACCATCGTACAAATCCTGATTTTTTTGTTCGTATGGGTTTTCCTCAAAAAACTCGCAATGGTCAATCCAGATATTAGTACTGGCACCAGATATAGAAATTAAATCCCCGGAATTCACCAATATTTGAGGTCTTCCTTCGTCCCCCAGTTTACTGTATATTTTTGGAATATCTTCAGAACCAGCAGGAATTACTTTCCCCACGGAAACCAGCGAAAACCTAACATTTTGGACAATAATATTTTTGGCATCTTTAATCGTAAAACCTGCTCCGTCCAGAAAAGCTTTATTGCCAATACCAATAATACTTTTATTGGAAGCAATTTTGATAGAACCCGCATAATTTTTATCGGCAATACTGCCTGTTCCTGTTATGGTACCCGCTACTTTGATTACATACTTCGTATTCTCAGTTTCTGCATATTTTTTCAGCTCTGCAAACGTAGTTACTGTTACTTCTTCGCCTCCTTGCCCGCCAGTAGTGCCGCCGTTTTCAGCAGCAAAACCAGCAATTGAAAAATTTGGGTTTTGAGAATATGACCGTATTGTTACAGCAAATAAGAATACTGCTGAAATGATTACTTTGAAAATTTTATTATTCATAATTTGTGGCATTTTACTATATGGTTTTATCAAAGAAAAAATTTTGTAATCGATTACAAAAAATCAAAAGTATGATATTATTAAAAACGAAATATTATTTTAACATTATTTACAGCATTTCGTTATTTTGAATTTAATTATCATACAATAACTGTTAACTAAAAACTGAATTCAAAACAGATTGTTACTAAAATAAAATAGTAAAGATAATTTCCAAAAAAACTTCTGAAAATTGTACTTTTGCATATACAGCTATATCGTTTTCGTTATGAACCCAAAAATCAAAAGTAATCCGTTATTGGATCGTTTACCAAAGCATTTGAAGCAATTTATCAAACCTCAGGATTACAGTGAATACACTCCTGTAAATCAGTCTGTATGGAGATATGTAATGCGGAAAAATGTGGATTATCTCTCAAAAGTGGCTCACAGTTCCTATCTGGAAGGTCTAAAAAAAACGGGGATTGAGGTAGATAACATTCCAAGTATGTACGGAATGAACCGCATTCTCAGTGAAATTGGCTGGGCTGCGGTAGCTGTGGACGGATTTATTCCGCCCAATGCTTTTATGGAATTTCAGGCGTATAATGTCTTGGTAATTGCTTCAGATATTCGTCAGCTTGAACATATCGAATACACTCCTGCTCCCGATATTATTCATGAAGGTGCTGGCCATGCTCCTATTATTGCGAATCCGGAATATGCTGAATACCTGCGCCGTTTTGGAGAAATTGGCTGTAAAGCTATCTCATCCCACAAAGATTACGAAATGTACGAAGCGATTCGGTTGCTTTCTATTTTGAAAGAAGCTGAAGGCACTCCGCAAAGCGAAATCGAAACTGCCGAAAAAGCGGTAGAAGACCTGCAGAATAACATGGGCGAACTGTCTGAAATGGCTCAAATCCGAAACCTGCATTGGTGGACGGTTGAATATGGCTTAATAGGCACATTGGAAAACCCAAAAATATATGGTGCCGGATTATTATCATCCATTGGCGAAAGTGCCTGGTGCATGACCGATAACGTGAAGAAAATCCCTTATGATTTTTCGGCTGTCCATCAAAGCTTTGATATTACCAAATTACAGCCACAGCTCTATGTAACTCCCGATTTTGCTTATTTAAGCCTTATTCTCGAAGAATTTGCCAATACCATGGCTTTGCGCACAGGCGGATTATCAGGAATGGAAAAACTTATCCATTCTAAAGCTTTAGGAACTGCTGAATTGAGTACGGGTTTACAGATTTCGGGTGTATTTACGAATGTTATTGAACACGAAGGCAAACCGATTTATTTTCAAACCACAGGAAAAACGGCTCTGGCCTACCGTGAAAAAGAATTGGTCGGCCATGGAACCAGTACGCATCCGGATGGTTTTGGAAGCCCGATTGGCAAATTGAAAGGCATCAATCTCGCCATCGAAGATATGAGTCCTCGTGATTTAAAGGCATACGATATTTATGAAGGACAGACTGCCACGCTGGAATTTGAAGGAGACATAAAAGTAGTTGGAGAAATCATTACCGGAAAGCGAAATCTACATGGGGAAATCATTTTAATCTGTTTCAAAAACTGTACGGTGACGCACGGAGATACTGTCTTGTTCAGACCCGAATGGGGGAATTATGATATGGCGGTGGGCAAAAAACTGGTTTCAGCTTTCTCGGGTCCAGCAGATGTGAATAGTTTTGATTTGATTTCGCACGTTCCTTCGAGCAAGACTATTAAAGCGAAACAAACTGCCGAGAGAGATGATCTGGAAATTTTATATCAAACGGTCAGAAGCATTCGCGAATCGAGTGATACAGGTGCTTCATTGGAACCTATTTTTACAAAACTCCAAAATGATCATCCGAACGACTGGTTACTTTCTGTAGAATTGGCTGAACTTCTGTACAGCCGAAACGAAACAAACTTGATGGAGCAAGTGCTTCTGCATTTGGAAAATCTAAAAAAACAGCGTCCCGAAATCGAAAAGTTAATTTCGAATGGACTGGAATTGATTTTTGAGAATGAAACTGTTTAAAAAAGCTGAACACGAATTTCACTAATTGACACGAATTACTAAATTTAGATACCTATATACTTGGGTGTACAACTTTTGAGAAGAACAGTTTTATAAATTAATAAGTTCGAAGATTATTCTTCTCCCATATAATGGTATATACCTTGTTGTAAAATTTGTGAAAAACTTACTTTATGTGATATCTTTTCATATTCATTAAAAAATTCTGGATCTAAATAACCTACTACTGCTGTAGATGAATTTAATTTAGTAGGAATTTTTGATATTTTATTTTTGATATTGCAATCATCACATTTTGACTTTTCTTCCATCACTTTATGAAGATCACTTTTTATAGATGAGTATTCACAACTTAACGGATAACAATCATCAACAATATAATGATATTTTTGAGCTGGTTGTATATTATGAAGAGGATCTAATAATACTATGTAAAAAATAGTGTGATCTTCGTTCCAAAAACCTACAACCCTACCATTGGCTTTAGATATTTGGAATTGATGAAATGGAAAATCATCATCATTATCAATATATTCTTTACTTATCCAGTTTATTTCAGATTTTTTAATTGGTATATTTTTACTTGCCCAATCAATTTTATGGTATCGGTAGAAACTTTTTGTGTTTTTATCACTAAAAATTGCTGATCTTTCTTTCTGAGATAAATCTTTTAGTCTCTCAAGTAATGATACAAACCATTTTGCGTCAGAAGTATCTAATCCAAAAAATTTAACTTGATTGAAAAATTGAAAAGAAAATGCCCACTTTTTATTTTTATCTAATTTAGTTGCAACTGGTTGAGAAGTTCTATGTATTGAGGTTGCAATAATTTCATTTTCTGGCATAAACTATTTTTTATTCTTTCTCGTAGTTCTTTCTCTAAAATAATCGCCTAATAATTTTTCATCAATAATTTCTTCACATCTTTGATTTGGAGCATAACCTTTTCTTGCACTAATCCAAGGCTCTTCTTTATGTGACATTTCTTCCAATTCAACACCTGAATATGGAGCATACACTTCTAAAACCTTATTTATATGAGATATTTCCGATTCATTTAATTTAGTTGCGATTTCTTTATCTTGGATATCGTTTAAACTTATTTCGGAAAATAAATATTTAGTTGGATTGAATCTATCATAAATTTGCCTATTAACAGGACCGTGCACCCAAGCTTGAAAATCTCCATCAAAAGATTTTTCATTTTTTAATGCCAAACTCCATGCTTGAATATAGTATAAAAGTTTTTGTAATTTAATATTGCTCAAAGGCATATCTTCTTCTTGCTTTAATCGAAGTATGACATAATCACAAATTTGATTTATATTTTTCATAAGTAGTTTTTTAAAATTTTATATCACTTAGCTAAAAAAATATAATAATTCTTTTACAAATATAAGCAATTATTTATTTGTAAATGAAGTAGATACGCAATTTTACTTTTAATTTTATTATAGTGTACTGAAAATTTGCCAAATATAACAAAATATTCTTACCTTTTGTATTATCAAAATAAATCTAGATATCTAAATTTAAACATAGATTTCACAAATTAGCACTCTCTAAAACTTATAAAATCTGTATTTATTTGTTTTTTAAATTCGTGTTTAAATCCTGCTGTAATTCTTTTTCATTAGAGATTTCTTTACCGTTGTACTGCAGTTTCCAACCCATGGTATTCGTTAGAATCAAGATTTTGGAGAGTTCGCTTATCAGACGGTTCTGTGCATTGGATTTCAACGATGATTTTTCTATTTTCTTTGCGAGATTGGCCTTTACAGATTTATTGATTTTATTATAATCATCGCCAGTAAACGGATTCATCTGACTTTGTTCTACATCATAAAACTTGATGTCGGGGCTGATTTTTATTTCTTCTTTTGGGATGCTAAGAATAGTGATGGTTTTATTGGCTTCGTCGATATCATATTTCATTTGATGCAGATCGTACGATACAGTAACATCGGCATTGACTATTACCAATGCTTTTTTCTCGAACGAAAGCATGTCCATCATATATTTCTGCTGGTTTTTATAGGTAACGACTTCGGAGAAATGTCCTTCTGTTACTACCAATTTCCCAACATTTACAATTTGCTGTTGTATCAAATTGGTATTGTAATCTAATGATGAATTGTCACCTTTCTTGAACTCACAAAATTTGAAAGCCAAAATTATTATGACTACGACTACAGCTGCAGCTATTATTCTTTTAATTAAGTTTTGCATTTCATTCTTTTATTTTAGCCAAATTAATTCTTTTTTTTAAAATGCACGCAAAAAGCCAAACGTTTCCCTTTGACCCGATGGAAGTTTAACATTAATAGAAACAAAATGATTTTTCGATTAAAATAAAAAAGAGATTTTATGACATTTTTTCAACCTCATTCTGAAAAAATGTCATTTTTTTGAAATGGCATATATTTTGTTTCTGGGTATATATCTTGCGCAAGATTAGATAAATATTTGTTTAACAATTTTAAAAGTAAACCGTTATGAATCTTATTAAAAGAAATGCAGGTCAAGCACCTTTAAATCGTTTGTTTTTTGATGATATTTTTGGCCGTGATTTTTTCAATTGGGAAAATAATAATTATTCAACAACAAGTACCACGCTGCCATCAGTAAATATCAAAGAAACCGCAGATAACTACGAAGTAGAAGTTGCTGCTCCAGGGATGGACAAAAATGATTTCAAAATCACACTCGATGGCAATCAGCTGATTATTTCTTCAGTGAAAGAAAATGAAAAAACAACCAAAGAAGAAAATTATAGCCGTCGAGAGTTTAGCTATCAATCATTTCAGAGAAGTTTCGAATTGCCAAAAAACATTGTGGATGAAGATAAAATAGTAGCCCGTTATGAAAATGGACTTTTATTGTTATCAATTCCAAAACGTGAAGAGGTGAAACCAAAACCTCCAAGAATGATTGAAATATCATAATTTCAATTGACCGTAAAAGGAAAGCTGCCATATTTGACAGCTTTCTTTTTTTATAAAAATCATTCTCCATATGATTATTTTAGCTCCTTTGTCCAGTTGTTGTTTTAAAAAGGATAACCAATAGCAATATTCAAGATTAGGTTGTCTTTTCTCCAAGAACTGCTTCCAAAATCAATAGCATCAATTACCCATCGGTCGTTTTCGGGCAACCAAGGTTTTCTAAGTGGAATTGCCAAATCTGTTCTTAAAATAAGGAAGGACAAATCGAATCGCAATCCAGCTCCAGCACCAACGGCGATTTCTTTCATAAAATCTTTCGAAAATTTGGCACCTGCCTTGTTGGGATCTTCATTCAAAAGCCAGATATTTCCAGCATCTAAGAACAAAGCACCATTTACAATACTAAATAATTTTGCTCTATACTCGGTACTGAATTCTAATTTTATATCTCCCGATTGATCTGGCAAATAAGAGTTATCAGTCTGTTGGTTTAGATAACTTCCGGGACCGAGTGTTCTGGCTCTGAAGGCACGAATACTATTGGTTCCTCCTGATACAAATTGTTTGGATGTTGGCATTACAACCGAATTTCCATACGGCAATCCTACACCGACGATAATTCTGCTTGCCAATTGCGTGTCTTTACTAAGTTTTAAATAATGACGGAAATCTGTCTTCACTTTTGCATATTGGCTCAATGGCACATCTAATATTTTTACCGTGTCTTTTTTCTTGATATTAGCTCCTGTTATCAAACCAGTAATGTTTCCGGCCAAATCCAATTCTCCATTAAAATAGAAGGTATGTTTTTTTCGCTTTTGCATCGTATTGGTATAAGTGTACGAATACGTTGGTCCAAAAATCAGCTGTTTTTCGATTACTTTCCCCAAAGCGGAATCAGTATCAATGTCTTGCTGATATTCTACTGTTACATTATTTGGACTTACGTAGGTTATATCCATAACATTTAACTGATGCTCTTTTCGGATATTTTCTCTCCACAAATAACCAAACGAAGCGTTAAAAGAATTCAATGAATACAATTGCATCCTGTTTTGAAATTCATAGCGGACAGTTGCTTTCGTTCTTGGAACAAATTCACTGTTGCCCTGAATATGGAATGGCGTGATAAACCTTGGCCAGGTCAGACTGGTTTCTGTTCCAAGTTTAAATATATTTTTACAGTTATTCTCACCTCCAAGCTGAAAATCGGCACCGCCAAATACAGAGACTGTAAGCAGTTCAGCACCACCAAAAAGGTTTCGGTTATTCCAGTTTACATTAACTTCTGATCCTGTATAACTTGCCGAATTTGTTTTCCCTAAAACTTCAAAACGAATGAATTTTTTCGGAAGAAGCGTAAGATAGTAATAGGAATCTAAAGTGTTTTTTAAACTGTCAGATTCTTTGAATTCATTCTTGACAAAATTAAAAGTCCCAAGATTCACAAAACGGTTCAGCGTAAGATTATGATCTTTCCGATTGTATAAATCTCCTTTTTTAAAAAGTATGGCTCTGTCAAAAACGCTGGGTTTGAAAGTATCGGCAGTATCAATAATGGTAAAATCATTGTACTGAACAATGTCTTCTTTTTTGTATTTTATAGTATCTTTTGAAACCGTAAAATTAGGATACACTATAATTTTATCAATTTTATAGGCTTCTCTGGCTTTCTCGGGAGTTTCCTCTTTAATTTTTAATTTAATATTAACCAAATGATCTCCCTTTGAACTATCGACCTGAGCCAAAATATAATCTGGGTTAAAATAATAAAATCCTCTTTCCTTTAATCTGGCATCGATGCGTTCACGTTCGGTTTTTATAACATCAAGATCGTATGGATTTCCTTCTTTCAACAATGATCTGCGTTGGGTTCTGGCAATTGCTTTCCCTAAAGCAGAAGAATCATCTGGAAATTTCACTTCATTTATTTTATATTGCTGTCTCGGCTGAACAATATATTCTGCTGTTGCTCTTTTATTTCTGACCGTAGAATCGGCGCTGACTCTGGCTTTAAAATAACCACGGTTTTCAGCAAAATTCCTTAAAACCTTTGCATTGTAATCTAAATCTACTTTACTGAAAAGCACAGGTTCTTCACCTACTTTATTTCGTAACCAGTATCTGATTCCTTTGTCTTTCGTTGGCTCGCCCGCTATATTGTAAAACCATAGTTTTGGACGCAAACCTAATATTTGCTTATTCGGTTTAGGACGTAACAGATCTTCCAGTGCTTTCTCCAGTTCTTTTCTTTCTTTCTTTTTCATAACAGAATCTTTCACCGTCACAGAACCGCCTTTGTACAGCAGATCCCCCTCTGGCAGATACTTGGTATTACTGCATCCATAAACAAAAAGTAAGGACAGCACTATACAATATTTCATATAATTGATTTTCATACTGCTATGTTTTTTGCTCATTTCCTTCAATTTGTTTTTCGAATTTCTCTTCTTGTTTCTCTTCTTGTTTTTCTATTCGTTTTCTCTTCTCTTTACGCTCTTTTTCCTCTTGAATTATGCGCTTTTCCTCATCGCTTCGGTGAAAAAGCTCTCTGAATTTATTGTAACTCATCGTGATCACAAAAGCGACACCTGTTTCAATAACCTGACCTTCAACAGCCACCTGATATTCATTTTTGCGATAAGCACGAACCATATATCGGCCGTCTTTTGTAAGCTGATAGTCCAAAGAAACGTCTCCCGCAATATTGGTAGTTTCTTCATTGGCACGTTCTTTTCCTTCAACACCAAAACTGCTTCCAACAGTAACTTTCAATCGATCATCCAGCAATTTTTTAGAAACAGCAACATTCAGATCCGTTCTGTTTTCCATTGATCCGGAAGTGTAATCATCGGTCGATTCTAAATCAAATTCCAATTGAACACCGCTTATTAATTCTGCCGAAAGATCATTTAATTGCTGTGAAAGTATCTTACTCACACTTTGTCTGGCCAATGATTCGGCACTTGTTCCGCCACTTTCACTTGCAAAAGGATTTTCGCCAACAAAACGACTCAACAGTAAAAGGGCAAAAACCTGTTTATTTAATTCTGCTGGTTCTTGTCGCAATTGTTCCAGTTTTGTCTGGGAAGCCGATACAATATCTGATGAAACGCCATAATTTCCATCGGGAAGTTTAATGTCAAAAGTAATTTCAGGCTTTAGCAATTCGCCATTCATTTTCAATAAAGTCTGAAACGGAATTTTTTGCTTGTACGTGTTTTTTACGGTCGGGCTAACTGCTCCCAATTGGTTTCCCAACAGGTCAATCGGCGCTACTTTCACTTTATAAATTGCCGTAATATTCAAAGTTGCCATCGTTGGCTCTCCGTTCCAGATAATATAACTTCCTTTCTGAATATTAAATTTTCTTCGGATGCCATTAAAATTCATTTCATACGCTCCATCTGCAACTTCATATTTACCGGTAAGAGTCGATTTTCCCGAAGGGTCAATTCCGCCAGTAAGCTGGGCTTCACCTTTCAAATTAAGGTAATCTCCGTTTCCTTTGTCGATAACCAATGTGAGTTCTGCTTCTTTGTCCAATGAAATATCAACGCTGACATTCATCCCAATCAAGTCCGACTGATTCAGTTTTTTCTGCATTGCTACCGTCTGTTTCAAATAAATATTATCTTCATTTACAAACTCTACGATTCCTTCTCTATCGGCAATCGATGGATCGGATTGAGGCAATACAACCGTAAATTTGGTTTCTTTATTTATTTTGAGATCGCCGCCTACAATAGGACTTTCGAGCGTTCCTTTTATGTCTAATTTAGTATCAAAAAATAAATCTCCATAAAAAAGATCATTATCCGAAGCTTTAGAATGTATCGCTCTGAAGTCATTAGCAGCGACTTTTAAATTGAAATTATAATTTCTGAAATCTGGAGATTGTATGGTACCGCTTAGCGCCAATTCATTATCATTTTCATCATAAAATGTAAAAGTGTCGAACGCAATTATATCGTTACTGAAAGTGATTTTTTCATTCTCTGTTTTAAAATAAGAATTGAGTTTTGTAATTCTGAAACTGCTACCATTAAAGTTTAACTGACCATCCACTTTTGGTGTCGTCGCATTTCCAGTAATTTTGAAATTTCCAGATAAAAATCCTGTTCCATCACTAATATTCCCCATCGAAAATCCTTGAATACTTTTGATATTTAATGTATTGATATCGGCATTAAAATCTAAATTGCCATCAGTAATTCTATAATTTCCATTGATTTTCACATCATTGCCTTCACCGCTCAAAACTACATTGGCAACAAGCGTATTGGTCGTTTTGTTATCGACTTTTATCTCAATATCGCCGACAGGTTCTGCCTTAAAAGCAAAATCATCCACCTTGATATCTGAAGTAAAAATCGGCGATGTCATTGCGTTTTCGACAACTGCATTCCCGTTGATTAAACCCTGCATCAGCAGTTTGTCTTTTTTGACAATATTCAGAATAGTTTCAATTTTGAAATTCACAAAATCTACCTGAACTGGAGCGTTGTTTTGAGTTCCTTGTGATTGAATCTTTAGTTCGTTGCCCGAATTATCTAAGAAAAATTTATTAATGTACAATCTTTTATCGCCAAATTCAATTGCATTTTCAGGATTGATATTCCATTTATCATAATTAAGCACGAAATTATCCGAGTTGATTTTCAAGATATTTTTGGCATCCTGACGCAGAAATTCACCGGCGATAACATATTGTTCTTTGTCTTTGGTGTCTTTTACCTGCAAGGCGTAAGAAAGAATATTGTTTTCGGCTTTTCCGGATAAACTGGTGTAAGGAATTTTTAATTCACCGCTTTCAATTGTTGCCACCGAAATTTGATATTCCAAAGCATTTTCTTTGGCTTCGACATTTATTTTACCGTCAGCGATTGTATTATTGGCATAAACAATTCTCGGAATCGTTCCTTTTATTTCCAAAGAATCGGCAACATTATTGTATTTACCAGTAATTTTAAAAGGCTCCAGTCCTGTAAGTTTAGGAAGCAGTTTAAAGAGTACAGGAACATTATCCACAGTAATTGAAAAAGCCAGCCTTTGTTCATCTGATTCCGCATTCACTTTTGGATTTTGCAGATCCATATATTTTGACAAAGATTTTTTTACTGCCGAGGCTAATGTGGTTAGCTTGTATTTACCATCTACTTCAGCTTTCAAAAACTGAGATGATATTTTGATATTGTTTCGGGCATTATCCGAAAAAGCAATTACACGCACAGAATCCAGAACAATCAATTCGTTCTGCAAAATCTGAATGTTCGAAAGAAATACTTTTCCATTCAGAAAATCAGGATTGCTGTTGGCAATATCGGCATCTACATTTCCTCGCAATTTCATCGGGCCAGCGTGAAGATTCAGCTTTTCCAAATCGGCAATATCAAGGTTTAATTTTAATTGAATGGTCGGATATTTGTCTTTTGTACTCCCGTTGGCAGTCAGATCAAAATTAAGATTTGGGTCTTTCATTCCCGATTTTACAGCAAAAGAACCGTTTTTGATATTTCCTTTCACCTTCAAATCTTTGTACGCATATCTGTTGAATACCGCTTTCTGGACAATTCCAGCCAATTCTGCCTGAGCTGTTTTTGGGTCTAAACCTTTGCCTTTTACTTTCGCTTTAAGCGTAATTTTTCCGATAGAATCATTTTTAATCAATCGACCCAAATCAAAATCCACTAAGGAAACATTCGCATCATATTTCTCTTGTTTTTTAATTCTTTGGTCAAATAATGCATCCACTTTTGCGCTTCCGAAACTGCTGTTTAAAGCCAGATTGGTATTGAAATTCTGAACCGTACCTTTGAATTTTCCCTGTAGATTAAACTGCGAAGGCAACTGAATAGTCGCTGGAATTGTTCCCGTTGGAACAAATGAATACACATCTTTGGCAGTGCTCGACAATTTTTTGATATTCAAATCATAATAGGCTTTTTTAACATCGGGTAAACCTTTTATTTTTCCCGAAAGTGAAACTCTCGTACTTCCAATTCCGCTCATTTCGAATAAAGGAATATTCAGATCTTTTACCTTTCCGTTCAAACGGGTATTCAGATACAAAACAGCATTTGGATTGCTTTTAAACGGATTTGTTTTTTGCAAATCGGGAGCAAAAAGTAAAATGTCTTTGAAACCAATTTTAGACTGATTTAAATTGGCATCCACAGCAATATTTGCAATGTCTTTTTTCAGAGCATCAAGCGATGAATAAGTGACTTTAATTTTATTCTGCAAAAGTGTCTGCGGTGTTCTCAAATACAAATTGTTCAGCTCCGCATTTTTAGGTCCATAAAAGAAATCCGTTTTTAAAGCCTGAATCTGCAAACCGCTTTTTTCATTCACGGCAAGTGCTTTTATATTTCCCGAAATAGTATCATTTCCGTAATATAATTTTTCCGCTTCAAAATCGAATTTGTTTAAATCAAGATGGCTGTAATCAATACCTTTGGGATTGGGTTTAGACTGCATATCATCAAATTTGAAAGCGATATTCTTTAAATTGACATCGTTGAGTTTTACTTTCCATCCCGTTTGTTTAATGTCGGTCGAATCTAAATCTGGAGTATTGATTTGTTTGTATTTGACGCCTAATCTTAGGTTTCCTTTTAGATTTTTTAACTCGAAAGAATCAAAATCCAAAAGCTGTTTATTCAGATCAATTTCATTGACAGTCAATTCCAGATTTCCCAAACGTATTCCTGAATCCAGTTTAGAATCTTTATTATCGTATGCAATATCAATTTTTGACAAACTGATTTTGTCCAATTGTAATTTGAAGTCTTTTCTTTTTGAAATGGTATCAACAGTTTTTACCGAAACCTCGGCAATTTTTTCGACAGCATCCTGATTCAACGTTAATTTCAATCCGTTTAAATTAATATCCGGAATATTGAAATCCATTTTATCTAAATCAAACTCTTTGAATTTTGTATCAAAATGCGTGAGTTTTACGCGAAAATCATTTTTGGAATAATCATCTTTAAAATTAAAATTGATAGCATCGAGATTTACTTTTACAACTGATATCTTGAATGGTTTGCTGTTGGGATCTTTTGGTTCATTCGAATCGAAAGCTTTGATAATGTAATCGAAATTAAAAACTCCATCTTTGTTTCTCGAAATATTGGCAGTTGTATTCGTCAGGGAAATCGAATTTATTTCGAGTTCACTGCTTATCAGTTTAAACAAATCAACATCAACTTCTAAGCGCTTTCCAGCAAGTAAGACTTTTTTCTTTTGATCTTCAAAATAAAAACCTTCAAGAACCACTTCTTTAGGAAAATTTATAGCAATCCGGTCTAAAGCAACCTTGGTTTTAATTTTGCCGTGCAGATAAGTAATCGCTTTGTCTTTTGCAAAATTTTGAATAGCGGGAACCTGAATTAAAATGGTAAGAAGCAATAAAAGCGCAACTACCGAAGCGACGCACCAAAGCGATACACGCAGTGTTTTTTTAAAAAAATGAATGTATTTTTGATTCATAAGTCAGAAAACACGTTAAACAAAAGCCTTCGTAATCAAGCTGAAACTATCCAATCTACAAAAATGTAAATAATATACTTCAACAAGTTACACAATTTCGTTTAAATGTTCTAAAATTTTACTGAACCAATTTTATTATGGAATAAAATGCAGTCTTTAAAACTTTATGTGGGGAAATTTTTCTGCTAAAACAGCAATCTTCTGATTTAGTTTTGATAAGAATTTGAGATGCTGTTCTGAGTCAGGATTAAAACTTCGGTGATGCAATCCTTTTTGAATTTCTGCAACTTCTTTCATTGTCTGAAAACTATTTTCGGCAATACAGCTTTCGCTGAAACGTTCCCAGATGTAATCAATTGCTGTCTGGCTTGGATGCAACATGTCTTCGCCATAAAAACGATAATCCCGAAGTTCATCCATCATGATTTCATAGGAAGGAAAGTAGACAAAAGTCGAAAGTCGAAAGTCAAAAGTCCCATGTAAAGCCGAAAACAAATGTGCTTTACTTACTTGATTTTCGACAAAACCATCTTTGAGGTGACGTACTGGGGAAATGGTGAAAATAAAACTGCAATCTGGATTTATTTTCTTGATTAATTCGATCGTATTTTGAATTGAATTTTCGATAGTTTCAACTAATAATAATTCTTTAGCAAATTGTTTTTGAGGCACTTTATGACAATTGGCAACTATAGTATTTCTTTCAATATTTCGATATACCCAAGAAGTTCCATAAGTAATAATAAGGTGTGTTGCTTCCTGCAATTGCTTTTTGGTTTCCACCAAAATTTGATTCAGATTTTGTAATAATTTCTCTTTACTTGAATCACTAACATCCGAATGTACTTCAAAACAATGCCATTGTTCATTTTGAAAAAAAACATCTTCCTCAGTAAATGGTTTTTCAGAAACCACTCTATCAATAATCTTCTCGATAGAAACTGGATTGAATATTATTCCAAATGGGTTTGTCTTGTTTTGAAATTTAAAATATTCGAATTTAGCACCCATATTTTCTGCAAAACAAGAGCCTAACGAGACTATTTTGGAGTTGTAGTCTATTGGATTTTGGTTTTTAGGAATGGGTATTTGAGTTCTAAAGTTCATAGTTATTTCCTTATGAGCCGAGGAGTATTAAGCATTTTTTTCTCTCGCAAAGGCGCAGAGACGCAAAGTGCAAACCCGTTTTCTTTGCGTCTCTGCGCCTTTGCGAGACACAAATTTAATAAAATCACATTTAAACTTATAAAGTGTAAAAATTACAGATTATTTACTATTCTTGTAATTCCGTTTTTAATTAATGATTCATTAAAATTAATCAACAAACCTAATTTCATTCCTGTTACTTTAAGATAAGTTAAAAGTTGTTTTGGATGAACATTTGCAATCTCTTCGACTGATTTTATTTCAATAATTACCTTATTTTCAATTATTAAATCTGTGCGGAAACCTATATCTAAAAATATATCATCCCAAATTACTGGCAGTGGTTTCTGCCTTTCAACATTTAAACCTCGTTTAGATAACTCATAATAAAGAATTGCTTCATAAACGGATTCAAGCAACCCAGGGCCTAGTTTGGTATGGATTTTATAAGAAACATCAACAACAATTTTAGAAATTTCGTTTTCAGTCATATTTTTATTTCTCGCTAATATAATACAAATCTCGCAAAGACGCTAAGGCGCAAAGCATAGTCAATAAATATTTATCCACAAAACTTTTGCGTCTTCGCGTCTTTGCGAGACATTATTTTCTAAAAAACTTACCGAGAGACCGAGAACTACTTCACAAACTCAACAGCTTTCACCAAAGCCTCTGCAATTCCATCCACATTTTTACCTCCAGCAGTAGCAAAGAAAGGCTGACCTCCTCCACCGCCTTGGATGTATTTACCTAATTCACGAACTACTTGGCCTGCGTTCAGTTTTCTTTCGGCAACTAATTCTTTAGAAATATAACAAGACAACATTGGTTTTCCAGCATCGGCAGTAGCTAATACTAAAAATATATTGGTTCCTAAAGTTCCTAATTCATAAGCTAAATCTTTTGCTCCTTCTGGACTCAAATCAACTTGTTTGGCAAGGAAATGAATTCCGTTGATTTCCTGCAGTTCCTGAGCCAATTCTCCTTTCATATTTTTAGCTTTATCTTTCAATAAAACTTCCAATTGTTTTTTCAAAGAAGCATTCTCATCCTGCATTGCCTGAATGGCTTTTACAGGATCTACCGCATTTTTCAAAACTTCTTTTATTTCTGCAAAAGTAATCAGTTGCGATTCGAAGAAATCCTTTGCGGCTTCACTTGTAATCGCCTCAATACGTCTGATTCCTGCTGCAACAGCACCTTCCGAAGTGATTTTGAAGTGCCAGATATCACTTGTATTTGGTACATGAGTACCTCCGCATAATTCCACTGAATCACCGAATTTAATCATTCGAACCACATCTCCATATTTCTCACCAAACAAAGCAATTGCACCTTCCTGCAAAGCCTGGTCTTTTGGAATTCCTCTTTTTTCTACCAAAGGCAGACTCTCACGGATTCTTGCATTCACAAAATCCTCTACTTCTTTCAATTCATCATCGGTTACTTTAGAAAAATGCGAGAAGTCAAAACGCAAAGAAGCATTTCGAACCATTGATCCTTTTTGCTCAATATGTGTTCCCAATATTTTTCTCAGTCCTTGATGTAACAAGTGAGTAGCCGAGTGATTTGAAGATGTTTTTGCTCTTTGGATTTCATCTACAACAGCCACAAAACTATCGGTTAGATTATCCGGAAGCGATTGTGTAAGATGTATCGTTTGGTTGTTTTCTTTTTTGGTATCAATAATATAGATGATATCTCCGTTTGACGCTTCAAGATATCCTTTGTCACCTGTTTGTCCTCCGCTTTCTCCATAAAATGGTGTAGCATTGAAAACCAGCTGATAAATTTCACCATCTTTCACGCTGTCAACTCGGCGGTATTTAGTGATTTTCACATTGTGTTTCAATCGGTCGTAACCCACAAATTCCTGAACATCATCTTCAGCCAGAACATTCCAGTCTCCAGCCGTTACTTTTGAAGCCGCACGGGAACGTTCTTTTTGCAATTGCAATTGCTCCTGGAATCCTTTTTCATCCAGTTCCAATCCTTTTTCAGAAAGAATCAAAGCTGTTAAATCAATTGGGAAACCATACGTATCATACAATTCAAATGCTTTTTTACCATCGATTACTGAGCCCGAGTTCGTACTGATTACAGCATCCAGCAGCACCAATCCCTGATCCAAAGTCCTTAGGAAAGAACTTTCTTCCTCACGGATTACATTGGAGCATAACGCTTTTTGTGAACGAATTTCCGGGAATGAACCACTCATTTGTGCACTCAAAGTCTCAACCAATCGGTATATAAAAGGTTCTTTAGTATTCAGAAAAGTAAAACCGTAACGGATAGCACGACGTAAAATTCTACGGATTACATAACCAGCTCCGGTGTTTGATGGCAATTGACCATCAGCAATAGCAAAAGCTACTGCACGAACGTGATCTGCAATTACACGAATCGCAATATTTATTTTTTCTTCGGCTTCGTCATTTGCTTTGATAGTATATTTAGTTCCGGTAATCGTTTCAATTTCTCTGATTAGCGGTGTAAAAACATCAGTATCATAATTAGACTGAACTCCCTGCAAAACCATACAAAGACGCTCAAATCCCATTCCTGTATCTACGTGCTGCGCAGGCAATTTTTCCAATGAACCATCTGCTTTACGGTTGAATTCCATAAATACATTGTTCCAAATTTCTACCACGTGCGGGTGATCGGCATTAACTAAAGATTTACCGGAAACCAAAGCTTTTTCTTCAGCAGAACGAATATCAACATGAATTTCAGAACAAGGTCCACAAGGTCCTTGATCCCCCATTTCCCAGAAATTATCTTTCTTGTTTCCTAGAATAATTCGGTCTTCATCGATTAATGTTTTCCAGATGTCCCAAGCTTCCTGGTCAAAAGGCACATTCTCAGCAGGATTTCCTTCAAAAACCGAAACATATAATATGTCTTTCGGGATTTTATACACCTCGGTCAATAATTCCCAAGCCCAATGAATTGCCTCTTTTTTGAAATAATCACCAAATGACCAGTTCCCCAGCATTTCAAACATAGTGTGGTGATAGGTGTCAATCCCTACTTCCTCAAGATCATTATGTTTTCCAGAAACACGAAGACATTTTTGCGTATCGGCAATTCTGTTGCTTTTTGGAGTTCCAAGACCAAGAAAATATTCCTTAAACTGCGCCATCCCGGAGTTGTTAAACATCAATGTCGGATCGTCCTTAAGAACAATCGGAGCCGATGGAACAATTAAATGCCCTTTACTTTCAAAAAAATCTAAAAATTGTTTGCGTACGTCTTGTGATTTCATATTTAAATTAGAAAATTTGATAATTAGAAAATTTGATAATTAGAAAATAGATAAATAGATAATGTGATAACTAGATAATTTTAAAATTATCTAATTGCCTAATTATCTCAATTATAAAATTGGCTAATTATTTATTCCTGAAAAAATAACCGAACATCTGAAACATTTATTAAATTTGTTCGACTTACCTTATACTAATTTGCAAAAATAGGGTATTTTAAAATATGGCGAAAGTAAAATATTATTACGATTCAGTAAATCTGGCCTATCGGAAAATAAAAATCAGAAAAAGAAGAAAAGTCGGCTATGCTGTACTATTTTTATTGTCCTCGGCATTGTTTGGATTTTTGACGTTCATAATACTATTGAACACTCCTTATTTTGACACTCCAAAAGACCGTTTACTGGAAAGACAAGTTGAAAATTTAAAATTGAATTATGCCATTTTGAACAAAAAAATGGATCAGATAGATGATGTCATTGAAGATATTGAAGACAGAGATAATAATTTATACCGAGTATATTTCAACACGGCGGCCATTCCGGAAGAAGAACGAAAAGCGGGTTACTCTAAAATAAATCGTTATGCGGCTCTGCAGGGATATGACAACTCAAGATTGGTAACCAGCACTACCGAAAGAGTCGATGCTTTGAGTAAAGAACTCGCGATTCAGTCCAAATCATTGGACGAAATTGTGAAATTAGCCAAAGCCAAAGGCAAACTGCTTTCAGCAATTCCTGCAATACAGCCTGTAAAAAATGAAAATTTGAAACGAATGGCCTCTGGTTTTGGATACAGAACAGACCCTTTTACCAAAGCAAGAAAAATGCATGAAGGCATGGATTTCACATCCAAATCGGGTACTCCAATTTATGCCACAGGCGATGGAGTCGTAGCAAGGGCAGACAACAGTGCTTCGGGATTTGGGAATCATATTGTAATCAGACACGGTTATGGTTACGAAACTCTTTATGCTCATTTGAGCAAATACAACTGCAGACCGGGAAAATCGGTTAAACGCGGTGATATTATTGGATATGTAGGCAGTACAGGACGTTCAGAAGCGCCGCACTTACATTATGAAGTGCACAAAAACGGAAAAGTGGTCAACCCTCTTAATTTTTATTACGGCAATATTTCGGCAGTGGAATACGTTGCCATTTCAAAAATAGCGAATCAGGAGAATCAATCGTTGGATTAGAATTATAGATTAAAGAAAATAGAATATAGACAAAAAATAATTAGCGATTAGTGATTAGCGATTAGTGATTAGCTAACAACTAAGGACTAACAACTAAAAAACTAAAGCATGCATATTGAACTTCCAAAAGACAAAAGATATTACAGCATAGGCGAAGTTGCCAAAGCATTTGACGTAAACGCTTCCCTGATCCGTTTTTGGGATGGTGAATTTGATATTCTGAAACCAAAGAAAAATGCTAAAGGAAACAGAATGTTCACACCCGAAGACATCAAGAATTTAAAACTTATTTATCATTTGGTTAAAGAAAGAGGATTCACTTTGGAAGGTGCCAAAACCCATCTTAAAGAAGGTCAGAAGAAAACTATGGATAAATTTGAAATTATCAGTAAATTAGAAACCATAAAGACGCAGCTGATTAGTATTAAAAACGAACTTTGACAGTTTCAATGTCAATGTCAAAAAACAACAAATACTTATACTTTTAAACACATAAATATTAAACTTTAAATTAGACAAACATGAAAAGATTTTTGCCTTGGATTATCGGAGCAGTTGTAATTATTGGAATATACAGCTGGGTTAAAGGAATAAACAATACAGCAGTTACTTTAAACCAGAACATTGAGGAGTCATGGGGTAATGTACAGACTGCTTATCAAAGAAGAAATGACCTTATCGGGAATTTAGTAAACACTGTAAAAGGTGCCGCCGATTTCGAAAAAAGCACTTTAACTGCGGTAATCGAAGCTCGTGCCAAAGCAACATCAGTAACTGTTGATCCAACTAATATTTCTCCAGAACAATTAGCCGCTTTTAATTCAGCGCAAAGCGGAGTAAGCAGTTCTTTGTCAAAATTACTTGTTTCTGTGGAAAAATATCCAGATTTAAAAGCTAATGAGAATTTCTTAAAACTGCAAGACGAATTGGCAAGTACGGAGAATCAGATTCTAACAGCAAGAACAAGATTTAATGAGGCTGTCAAACCTTATAACAATCATATCGCAACCTTTCCAAACTCAATATTTGCCGGCATGTTTGGATTCCAGAAAAAAGCATACTTTGAGGCGGTTGCTGGTGCTGAAAAACCTGTTGAAGTAAAATTCTAGAAAGATTTCAGATTTTTGATTAACGATTTTTGATTGTAGAATGAATACTTCTACAATCAAAAATCGTTAATCTTCATTCAAAAATAATTCCCATGTCAAAAGTAGAAGATTTTTTAAGCACAGAAGACGAACAAGAAATTGTTGAAGCTATTCGTATAGCCGAAAAAAATACTTCTGGCGAAATTAGAGTTCACATCGAAAAAACAACCGCACTGGATGCATATGACCGTGCGATGGAGGTTTTTCACGAATTGAGAATGGATGAAACTGAGCTGCAAAATGGTGTTTTAATCTATTTGGCTGTTGAAGATAAAACTTTTGTGATCTGCGGAGACAAAGGCATCAACGATATTGTTACCAATACTTTTTGGGACAGCACACGCGATGTCATGGCTGCTCATTTCAAATTGGGAAATTTCAAACAGGGATTAATAGACGGCATATTGAAAGCCGGAGATGAACTTAAAAAACATTTCCCATGGCAGGAAGGTGACACCAACGAATTATCAAACGAAATATCAAAAGGATAATGGGAATAAGTCACAAAGTCGAAAGTCGAAAGTCGAAAGTCGAAAATCAGAAAGTGAAAGCTGGGTGGAAATTATTTCTTTATGTTTTCCTTTTCTTAAACAGTGGATTTTTATTTGCACAATTTACCATTCCTGAGAAACCTAGTTTTCAAACTTCAGTTTATGATTATGCAAATATTCTTAGTCCTGATGAAAAATCACAGCTCGAAGAAAAACTCATCAAATATTCTGATTCCACTACAACTCAAATTGTGGTTATAACGATAGAAAGCCTGAAAGGCGAAGATATTGGAATTTTAACTCCAAAATGGGGACAGACCTGGGGAATTGGCGGAACTGAAAAAGACGATAACGGCGTCCTTATTTTATTGGCAAAAGCCGAAAGAAAAATATGGATATCGCCAGGTTATGGATTAGAAGACCGGCTTACCGCAGGGATTGGCGGAGAAATCACAAGAAACATCATTATTCCCGAATTTAAAGCAGGAAGTTATTACCGCGGTCTGGACAAAGGAACCGATGCTATTATTGATGTTTTCAAAGGTAAATACAAGGGGGAACGAAAACAGACAAAAGGAAATGATTTTCCAGTTTTTCCAATTATTATAATAGTTATCATTGTTTTGATACTGCTATCGAAAAACAAAGGCGGCGGAAGCGGTAATTCCGGCAACCGTGGCGGCGGCGGTCCTAGCCTAATGGACGTTATCCTTCTCAGCAGTCTTGGAAGAGGCGGGGGAGGCGGTTTCGGCGGATCATCAGGTGGTGGCTTTGGTGGCGGAGGCGGTGGCTTTGGCGGTGGTTTCGGCGGAGGCGGATTCTCGGGCGGAGGCTCAGGCGGAAGCTGGTAAAACAATTTATACTTTCTTTTGGTACAAAATTATAAACAGAAATACCTTCATTATCTGAAGGCATTTCTGTTTTTAGAACCGCATCATTCCGTTTGATTTTCTCTCTTTATCAGCAAATTTTTCAATCTTATAGGTCAATGAGAACATGACGTAACGCTTTAATACTGTATTTTCCTCATCTCTAATTGTTGTCGGAGTTATCGTTCTTACAGCTCTCACATTTTGATTCAGGAGATCATTACAATGAACAATTAAAAATAGAATTAAAAAAGAGAATCAAAGAATAAGATAAAAATTCATTAAAGATAAAAAAGCTGTTTTCTAAGTTGATGACAGCTCTTTTTATTATTTACAACACTATGCCAAGCAGCGAGAACGAAATAATGTCTTATATTTTTGATCTATGTATAGTATAATTTTAATTATTTTAGATTACATGCTTCCAGCTAGTCTAAGTAATTAAGAAAGTGTTTCTGAAATTAAGTTTTTTATAATTTAAAAAAATAACTATATTTGGTTTATAATTACATCTTGAAATGCCATCCGAATTCATATTCAACTAAAACTTTTATCCAAGAATGCTGTCACACAAATCCAAATACGCCCTTAAAGCATTACTCTACTTAGCAGAGCAAGATGAAAATCATATTTCAAGAACCATCGAAATTGCTGAAGAAGCATCAATCCCTAAAAAATTTCTAGAACAGATTCTTTTGGATTTAAAAAGAGGCCATTTTGTAGGGAGTAAACAAGGAAAATTTGGCGGTTATTATCTTTTGAAAGACAAAGCAACGATTACTTTGGCCGATATTTATCGATTATTTGACGGAGCAATCGCACTTTTGCCTTGTGCCTCATTAAATTTTTACGAACGCTGTTCAGACTGCAAAAGTGAGTCGGAATGCTCACTGCGCCACGGATTGATTGCCATAAGAGAAGAAACTCTTAAAGCAATGCAGGGCATCACTATCGCCTCTTTGATAAAAAAATAAAAAAATATATAATTAATTCTACCAATTTTATAGAATTAATTATATATTTGCATCAAAATTAATCAAGACTAACAATCAAATTTTAACTTATGCAGACTATTACCAGTAAAAAACGTGAAGTCAGGAAAAACATTGAAACAATAATTTTTTCAAATTTTGAAAAAAAAGCATCCATTTTGATGTGTATGTGTATATGCTAGAAAATAAAAAAAATTTAAATTTAAATTCTACTAATTACATATAATATATTAAAATAATGAAAAATACATTTATAAAAACAATTGCAGGCTTATTCTTTTTTCTAATTTTCTCGAATTCATATGGTCAAAACCTTTTACAAGGAGTTGTAAAAACCGATGACGACTCTCCTATAGAAGGCGTTAATATCGTTGTAAAAGGAACTACTAATTCATCAACTACTGATGCTAATGGCAATTTCAGTATTGAATCCAAAACACTTCCATTTACAATCATTGTGCAATACTTAGGTTACACAACCAAAGAAATTAAAATAAACGAACTGCCAACTGCTGCTAAACCTTTACAGATAACTATTAGCACTGGTGAAGAAAAAGTATTATCTGAGGTAGTTGTAACATCCAGACGCCGAATAGAAAAAGCACAAGATATTCCTATCGCAGTGTCTGTTGTTACGGGCAAGCAAGCTGTACAAACAGGCGCTTTTAACGTGAACCGTATCAAAGAATTGGTTCCATCGGTACAGCTTTATTCTTCAAACCCAAGAAACACCGGGATTAATATTCGCGGTCTTGGATCACCATTTGGTCTAACTAATGATGGTATCGATCCAGGTGTTGGTTTCTATGTTGACGGTGTGTACTATGCCCGCCCTGCTGCAACTACTCTAGATTTTATCGATGTAGAAAGAATTGAAGTATTACGCGGGCCTCAAGGGACATTGTTTGGTAAAAACACAACTTCAGGTGCTTTTAACATCACTTCGCGCAAGCCAAGCTTCAACTCAGGTGCAGACTTCGAAGTGAGTTATGGTAACTATGCATATCTTCAAGCTAAGGCATCGGTTACTGGAGCATTGAGTAAAAAAATTGCTGGCAGATTGTCATTTTCAGGTACCCAGCGTGATGGTATAATCGATAATGTTAAAACAGGAAAACCAACAAATACATTAAACAACCAAGGTATTAGAGGTCAATTGCTTTTTACTCCAACAGAAAACACAAATATTACGTTAGCAGGAGATATCACAACACAGCATAATGACGGATATGCTCAGGTAGTTGCAGGTGTTGCTCCAACAAATAGAGTTCCACAACGCCAATTTAATGCAATTATCGCTGATTTAAACTACCAATTGCCAAGCTTAAATGCTTTCGATCGTAAAATTGACCATGACACTCCATGGCGTTCAGGACAGGATTTGGGCGGAGGATCACTTAATGTGGACACAAAAATTGGAAACGGAACACTTACCTCAACAACTGCATGGAGATTCTGGACTTGGGACCCATCAAATGACAGGGATTTTACAGGATTACAGGTACTTGCAAAATCGCAAAATCCTTCCAGACAAACTCAATTTACTCAAGAGGTACGTTACGCAGGTCATATTACATCTAAATTAAGCGGTGTTGCCGGTGTGTTTTATATTGACCAGACATCAAAAACAAAAGGTACAGAAGAATCCGGTAACGCACAATGGAGATTTTCACAAGACTCATTTACCCCAGCAAATACGGCATTATGGAAAACTCCAGGTCTTTTTGAAGGATATGGAATAAAAACCAATGCTCAGATACATTCAACCAGTGCGGCAGTATTTGGTCAATTAGACTGGGCTGTAACAGATAAACTGCATGTATTACCTGGTTTAAGATACAATTATGACAAGAAAAATGCAGATTATGACCGTAAAACATACGGAGGACTTCAAACTACTGATCCTGCATTAATTGCACTGAAAAAGAAAGTGTATACAGATCAAAATTTCTCATCAGATAATGACGATACCGACTTCTCTGGAAACATAACTGTATCATACAAAGCATCAGATAAAATCAATGCTTATGGAACTTTTGCAAAAAGCTACAAACCTATTGGAGTGAATGTGGCAGGACTTCCTACTCCGCCAGCGGGACAAACTTTAGGAGATCTTGCAACAGTTAAGCCAGAAGATGTTACTCATTATGAATTTGGAATAAAAACTTCACCAGTTACAAATTCAATATTAAACTTGACATACTTTAACACCAACATCAAAGATTTCCAAACCAATGTTCAGGCTGCTGAATTGGGAGTAAACCGCGGTTATCTTGCAAATGCAGATGAAGTGAGTGTACAAGGTGTAGAACTAGATTTCAGTTTCATCTTAAATAAGCATTTCAACTTTTACGGAGCAGGAACTTATAGCGACGGTAAGTATGTTAAATTTACAAATGCACCGCTGCCTCTAGAAGAAACTGGATCTTCAGTGTCATTTAAAGATGTATCAGGTTCTAATTTACCTGGAGTATCAAAATGGGCAGGAAGTTTAAGCGGAGAATATACAAAAAGCGCAAAATTCTTTGCTAACGCAGGAAAATTCTTCATAGCTCTTGATGGTTATGCTCGTTCAGAATTTTCATCAAGCCCATCAGCTTCAAAATATTTGGTAGTTCCTGGTTATGCAATTTTTAACGGCCGTATCGGATTCCGTGCTTCTGAAGGATTATCAGTTCACTTTTGGGGACGCAACCTTTTGGATAAAGATTATTACGAGCAGTTATTACCAGCCGGAGGAAATTCAGGACAATATGCCGGTGTAATAGGAGATCAAAGAACATATGGAATTACGCTTCGTTACGCTCTTTAATACAGCAAAACAGAATTTAAAAGTTAACACATTCATTATGTGCTAACTTTTTGCTATCAAAAAAAACATTTTAATTAAATAAAAAAAGACAAGATGAAAACATACAAAAAAACATTAGTCTTCATAGCGGCACTTATAATTACGAACATAACTCCCAATAAAATCACAGCACAAGATTTATCAGGAAACATAAGTATTTCAGGAGCATTTGCCTTATATCCTATTACGGTAAAATGGGCAGAAGAATTCAAAAAAGCGCATCCAAAAGTCAAAATTGACATTCAGGCCGGCGGTGCAGGAAAAGGAATAACAGATGTTTTATCGAAAGTAACTGATATTGGATTGGTATCACGAGATTTAAATAAAGCCGAACTCCAAAAGAAAGCATTTGCCATTGCAGTAACTAAAGATGCCGTAATTCCGACCATAAGTGCAGCCAGTCCTTATAAAGCGGTTTTGTACAAAAGAGGAATAAAGAAAGAAGCTTTAAACAATATATTCATAACAGGCAAATACAAAACATGGAATGCTTTAGGTTTCAAAAATACCGCTGCTATACATGTTTACACCCGTTCTGACGCTGCTGGTGCTGCCGAAACCTGGGCGCATTATTTTGGCAAAAAACAAGAAGACTTACAAGGTGTTGCCGTGTTTGGAGATCCAGGATTGGCAGAAGCTGTCAAAAGAGATCCTTCTGGATTGGGTTTTAATAATATTGTGTACGTCTACGATACAAAAACCAACAAGCCTACTAATGGGCTCGTACCAGTTCCTATCGATCTAAACAATAATGGAAAATTAGACCCAGACGAAAACTTTTACAATGATATCGACCAATTGATTGCGGCTATTGCTGCTGGAAAATATCCATCTCCTCCTGCAAGAGACTTGTATTTTGTTACCAATGGAAAACCAAATAACCCAATTGTAAAAGCTTTCCTTAAATTCATCCTTACAGATGGTCAAAAGTATGTTACAGAAGCGGGTTATATCAAACTCTCAAAAAATAAATTAAAGAAAGAATTAGATAAGGTAAAATAAATATCTTTTAAACTCTTTTTTTAGGAGCAATACCATCAGGCATTTTTCATCAATATGGGTCCTGATCTACGTTCCAATCTTTTGTTTTTAAAGCAAAAACAAAAAGGTTTTCTACTTCTATCAGGGCTAAAGATAAAAATCAGTACTATTATGCCAACATCAACAGATATAATCAGACTTAAGTCTGTAAAGAAAAAATCCACCCGAAAGCAGGTTTTGAAAGTAATGAGGAGCTTTCAAAAATTTTGCAGGGTGGCTTTCTATAATTCAATCAAAAACAAAAGATTACTCAAAGATAAATTTGTCAGCAAAACATTTCTGGCATTCACCCTGCTGTCTATCTCAATGGTGGTGTTAATTGCCATAGGTTTATTCTACAAATCCATACCGCTATTAAACGGTACTTCGCTTTCCAATTTATTATTCTCATCCGAGTGGAAACCTTTCAAAGAAGCTTTTGGTTTTTATTCATTTATAGTAGGCACACTTTGGGTAACTGCAATTTCTATTATTATTGCCTTGCCATTATCACTGCTTACTGGCATTTACCTTTCGGAATATGCGCATAAAAGAGTACGCAAATTAGTTTTACCATTGATCGAATTACTATCGGGTATTCCTCCTGTTCTTTATGGAGTGTGGGGAGTTTTGGTAATTGTTCCTTTAATTCAGGATACAATAGCGCCTCATTTTGTAGAATTTACAACAGGTTATTCCGTATTAGCAGGAGGAATCGTTCTGGCAATTATGATTTTCCCGCTTATCATAAGCATCATAATTGAGGTATTCGACAATATTCCTCAGGATTTACGAAATGCATCTTTATCTCTTGGTGCAACACAATGGCAAACTATTAAAAAAGTCGTACTTCGAAAATCTTTCGACGGAATAATCGCAGCTGTTGTCCTTGCCATTTCCAGAGCATTTGGTGAAACCATTGCCGTTTTAATGGTTTGCGGAAATCTGGCACAAATCCCCCAAAATCTATTCGACTCGGGGTATCCATTACCAGCTCTAATCGCTAATAATTATGGCGAAATGATGTCTATTCCCATGTACGATTCGGCACTTATGTTTGCAGCCTTGCTCCTATTTGTCATTATCTTTTTGTTTAATACCTTTTCGAGAGTAATATTATACCGAATCGAAAAAAGAAATACCTAACAGAATGGAAGCAAGAAAAATAGAAGAAAATATATTCCGATTTCTGATGATTTTAAGTACCATAATCGTCAGCAGTACTTTATTTATGATAGTGTACACGCTTTTTTCGAAAGGAGCTGGATCGTTAAGCTGGGAAATGATTTCGAAAATTCCAGAAGGCGGTTTCTACATTGGCAAAGGCGGCGGGATTCTAAACGCAATAGTCGGATCAATTTATATTACATTAGGTTCAACTTTTTTAGGACTTATAATCAGTCTGCCAATTGTAATCTACATTAATGTATATGCCAAAAAAAATGCCCGATTAGCAACGATCACCCGATTAAGTTCAGACATTCTATTTGGTATTCCGTCAATTGTATATGGTGCATTTGGATTTACAATCATGGTGTATATGGGATTAAAAACATCATTACTGGCTGGAATTATTACGGTCACTTTAATGATAATTCCAATATTAGTCAGAGCTATTGACGAAGTGGTTCGTGTAGTTCCGGAAGATATGTCTAATGCCGTTTTTGCCCTTGGAGGCACTCGCTATGAATCTGCTAAAATCATTTTGAGACAATCCATCCCAGGAATTATAACTGCCATACTGCTTTCTTTTGGGAGAGCCATTGGTGATGCTGCCTGCGTACTTTTTACCGCTGGATTTACAGATAGTATCCCAACTTCATTAGATCAGCCTGCAGCAACATTGCCACTGTCTATTTTTTTCCAGTTGAGCAGTCCCATACAGGAGGTTCAAAACCGAGCGTATGCAGCAGCGGTTATTTTAACCATTATTGTTTTAATCATCAACATTGCAGCAAAAACAGCAAGCAAAAATCTTTCAAAAAATAAAATATGATTATTCAGCCACATATAAGTATTCAGAATTTAAATGTTCACATTGGTGACAACCATATCCTAAAGAATATCAATCTAGATATTCCAGACAAGAAAGTAACCTCATTAATTGGTCCATCAGGTTGTGGAAAAACTACTCTTCTAAAAACGATGAACCGATTATTGGACCGCCAAGATGATGTGCGTGTAGATGGCCAAGTTCTGGTAGATGGCGAAAACATTTACGATCCAAAAGCCGAAGTAACGCACATCCGAAAAAAAATGGGACTGCTTTCGCAAAGACCTTTTCCATTACCGATGAATATTTATGATAATATTGCTTACGGACAACGGATTCATGGTAACAATAACAGGAATGATCTTGACGAAATTGTAGAGAAATACCTTCGTGGTGTTAACCTTTGGGATGAAGTAAAAGACAGACTAAAATCGCCTGCAACGAGATTATCCATAGGACAGCAACAGCGATTGTGTTTAGCGAGAGGACTGGCCATTGAACCCGAAATAATTCTGGGAGACGAGCCGACCTCAGCATTAGATCCCATCTCAACCCAGGCTATTGAAGAATTATTTTTACAATTAAAAGACAAATACACTATCGTTCTGGTTACTCATATTCTGCGTCAGGCCAGACGTGTTTCGGATTATATTGGTTTTGTTTACATGGGAGAGATTATAGAATTTGGACCAACAGAAGAAGTGCTTTTAAATCCAAAAGAAAAACTGACCCAGGATTATGTAAAAGGTTTTTTGGTCTAGCAAAAAAAATAAAACCTATTTAATACATAGAGTTTAATTACATTTGCCGAAAAAATTGAGATTCCTTTCATGAAAAGCATCAATATCTTTGGCCTTTTACTACTATGTATCATTGCTAATGCCCAGACCGAAAAAAATGTAGATCACCAAAGTCTGCTTTGGACACGCTATTTCAACCAGCTGACGATAAACGACAAATGGTCTGTACATACTGAATTTGACAATCGGGTATTCATAAATCCTTTCGAAGACAATTTGTTTTTGATTCGAATGCACGGGCGGTACAAAATCAATAAAAATATAGATTTGGGAGCCGGAGTTTCCTATTTTTCAGTGGCAACACAAGTCCCTGAAAGCACTAATGATTTTAGAACACCAGAATACCGCATACAGCAGGACATCTCGTGGAAACACGACTATGGTAATTTCACTACCCACCAGCGGTTTCAAGTGGAAGAACGTTTTATACACAATGCGGACAAAACAGGCTTACTCCCGGGAACAACTTTTACCTGGAGATTCAGGTACCGCCTGCAGGGTGAATATTCTTTCTGGCAAAAGGAAAAGCAGTATTTAAAAGCCATAGTGTATGATGAACTGATGATTAATGCTGGGCAAAGCATCGTAAAAAACACTTTTGACCAAAACCGGATTTACGCCGCTATGCAGTACGGCATCAATAAAAATATTGCATTAGAATTAGGTTATTTAAACAGTTTTCAGCAGCGGGCAAGCGGTGTTGATTATTTTGACAGAGATATTATCAGGTTTACCTTTTATCATAAAATAAAACTTACCCAAAAACACAAGACATTCACCAATTAAGATTTTTAAAAAGTTAAACCCAAAACTGATTGTTTTTTTGATTGTTAGTTTTTATGAATAAGGTAACTAACAAGATTTAAGAGAACAATTATGAGTACTGAAAAATTAAATTACACCTTACTGGATTTAATAAAATATTTTCTAAAGTTAGGAACTACTGGTTTTGGCGGGCCTGTTGCTTTGGTTGGTTACATGCACCGCGACTTGGTTGAGAATAAAAAATGGATTAACGATTCCGACTTCAAGGAAGGATTAGCACTCTCACAGCTTGCTCCCGGCCCATTGGCTGCACAACTGGGAATTTATATTGGATTTGTACACTTTGGCGTTTTAGGAGCTACACTTTCCGGATTAGCATTTGTCATTCCTTCTTTTATAATGGTTGTTTTATTAGGAATCGCTTATCAGGCTTATGGCGGTCTGCCCTGGATGCAGGCAATTTTTTACGGAATCAGTGCTGCAGTAATTGGAATTATTGCTGTGAGTTCTTATAAACTCACTGTGAAATCTATCAGTAAATTTGAAATTCCGGCTATCAAAAACAGCTGGTTACTGTGGATATTTTATTTTACCGCTATCGTGCTTACTGCAGTGACTCAAAATGAAGAACTGCTGCTATTTATCGCCTTGGGACTCATCTATATGATTGTAAAAGCACCTCCGGAATGGATCAGACGTCCTAAAACTGCTTCCTTCTTTTTACTTTCTACAGTAGGTCTCTCAACTATTGATCTGGGAAAACTAGGCGACCTTGCCTGGTTTTTTATCAAAGCTGGTGCCTTTGTTTTTGGCGGCGGACTAGCCATTGTTCCTTTCCTGCACTCGGGTATTGTCGCTGAACACCATTGGCTCACCGAAAATCAGTTTGTCGATGCTGTGGCTGTGGCCATGATTACTCCAGGTCCGGTAGTAATCACTGTAGGCTTCATTGGTTATTTAGTGGCTGGATTTACCGGTGCCTGCATTGCGGCTTTAGGTGTTTTTCTTCCCTGCTATTTATTTACGGTTATTCCTGCTCCTTATTTTAAAAAGATTTCCCAGAACAAAAGCATCAAAGCATTTGTCGACGGAATAACTGCAGGAGTTATTGGCGCATTGGTGGGCGCTGTAATTGTAATCGCCATCCGGACAATTATAGACATACCAACTGCCTTAATTGCTGCAGGAACCGCACTTGTTTTGATTTATGTAAAAAAAATACAAGAACCTCATATTATCGTTATAGCAGCAATTTTAGGAATTTTACTGAAGCTATTTTAATCAGTAAGAAAAGAAATCATTAAATAAGCATTATTATTTTATGAATTATTTATTTTCGAATTAACAAAATTCACAATACAATAACGTAACTTTATGTAAAAGATATAGTTATGAAAAATTATGTGATTAAATTGGTGTGGTTTACCACAATCTATGTCATGGTTTTTACAGCAATATATCAAGCTGATTTATTTCTGTCTCTTCCAGTCATAATGTCAATGTATCTTTTGGGTTTGGGTGTGGCACTCAGTATGGTTTTCTCTGCTTTTTATGAAGAGGAACACAAAACCTCAAAAAAAATGGAGCATTGAAAAATAATTCTAAAAAATATTTTTCATAACAGCCAAAACACATTTCAGAACACATTAGACAAGAAAAGTCCTAAACATAAAATTTATGTTTAGGACTTTTCTTGTCTAAAAAAACATGATTAGAATTAGTTTTCTTCTCTATTACCGCCGTTATTGTCTCCAAAACCGCCACCGTTATCTCCATTACCATTATCTCTATCTCTGTTTCCCCAATTACCTCTCGCCTCTCTCATTCTTTCCATATTGGCTTTCTCAATGTCTTTCATTTTTTTAAACTGCTCCGGAGTCAAAATGGCTTGTAGTTTAGCATCCGCAGCTTTTCTGTCTTCTTGCCTTTTTGCTTTTAAAGCATCTCTTTCAGAAGCCGACAATTCTTTTGAATTATTTCCCATTCGTTCTGCTCTAAAAGCTTCCATCTTGGCATTTTGCTCTGCAAGAATTGGCTTTATCAGTTCTTGCTGCTGAGGATTCAGACTTAACTCTTTAGTCAGTTTATCCAGCTGTGCCTGACCTCTTTGTTCAGGAGTCTGCTTTTCTCTTTTCGGCTTATTTGATTTATCTTCTGACTTTGTCTGCTCTTGGGCAAAAGAAGAAGCACTAATAACTAATAAAGCCGCAATAATTAACTTTTTCATATTCATTTATATTTAAGATTAAAACTATAAGACTATTTTGTTTTAAAATGGTTTAACCCATAATTCCTTAATATTTTATTAAAAAAAAACAATTTAAAAACAATCAGCAGTATTCATGAAATTAATCCATATTCATACCCTCTCTTCTGAAACCGCCGTAACCGCCGCCAGGAGGCTGACGTCTATCTCTTGGTCCGCCGAAAGTTCCAAGTTTATATGTTAAAGAAAACATTGCATATCTTTTCAATACTGTATTCTCTTCATCACGAATCGTCGTTGCAGATATTGTTCTGGATGCACTTTGATTCTGATTTAAAACATCATAAACTTTTACTTTCAAAGTCATTTTCTTTTCGAAAAAACCATACGACAAACTGGTGTTCCATAAATAAAAATCTTTTTTGAAATCACCTGAAATATTCGAATTGTAATTATAACCAAAATCGTTTCCGAAAATCCAGTTCTTTGGCCAATAATTAGTAGTCTGTATGTTTATTCTATGTACCACATTTGAGCTGGCATTTATTGACGAATTACTATACGTTGATTCGTTATAAGACAGACCGTAAGAAGGTGAAACACTAAGCAGTTCGCCATAATCATAGGAAACATACACATTTGGCGAAACAGCCAATGATTTTGCACTATATAAAACAGCATTGGTAAACCTTTTATCCAAAGAATAACTACCGTTTAAACGCAGACCATATCGTACAACGTGAGCATCCATTTTTATACTCTGTCCCCAGTTTCCACCGACACTAGTTCTATAAGTCCCTGTTACATTTTGATACTTAGTTATTCTTTTTCCGGTAACAGTGTCATAAATAGAAGAAGCAACCACTGCACTATCATAAAAATCCCCACTTGCAAATATGTTATATCCAGAACGGGTACGCATATCAAAATTTCTATAATTAATATTTACGCTGTTTACTTTGTTTACATTCAATTCTGGATTCCCTATTACAGTATTCAATGGATTTGCCAAATTGGCTACCGGCATTAATTGTGTTGCCGAAGGAAGACTGCTTGAGTAATTGTACCTAAAAGTAATGAACTTTGACTTATCAAATTTATACCTTACTTGTGCATTACCATAAGGCAGCACATATTGCTGATTCAAATCAGTGGCATTGTTCAGGTAAAGTGAATGATTATTGTAATCAACTATAGAAGTTTTGGAATTCAAAGTAAAAGTAAAATTGTTTTTTTCCAAAGTAAGACCCGCTTTTGGAGTAATCGAATTTTGACTTGAGGTAATATAATTTGTCTGAAGATTATTTAAAATTGAATACGTTTGAGCTGCATCATCATAATCATAGGTTTTCGCATCATTTACTTCACTGTCCCACCCTAATTCTGTTCCAAGTCGAATTCGCAGTGAATCAGTTATTGGTTCCGTAAATTCAATTTCGGCCGAATATGAGTCAGCAGTATTATTACTTTTTCCATTTTGATGACGCTCATCATTCTGTCTGTTACCTTGTTTAAAAACAGTTTTCGACTCATTTATTGCATCCGAATCGCTATTGGAATTAGTATTACTGAAAACAAAACTCAGGTTACGGGCTTTTCTTTCAAAAGCTTTATTAAAATTTATGGTATTCCCAAAATTAGCAGATGCATTTTCTTTGTATGAAGTCCCGTTACTTTCATTTAAAGATACACCATTTTGATCTGTAGCTGCACTAGAAGATTCTGAGTTGCTGTTGGTACGGGATTTACTGATATTTGGTGTAACAACCAGTCTTGTTGTTGGATTTATTTTATATTCAAACTCAAAATTAGCCTTATTTTCCGTGCCTTCATTTCTGGTTTTTGAAGTTGAGTCGGTAAAATTAGTGCTGGTTGATGATAAAAATTCTGTCTGCTTGGATTTCGATTGATTTTCATTAATTGTATTCTTAAAATCATAGCCAGCCGTTGTATTAAAAACTTTCGCCCACTCATCCGAATAATTAAAACTTACCAGATTAGTTGTCGTAATTCCTTTTCCAGATGCCGTGGCTCTAGTTGCCTGCCTGCTGTTTCGTCCGCCTCCCATATTATCAAACACTTCGTCCATAGCAAAACCGGTCGAATTGATATTATTAGCAGAACCCAGTAAACTTATTTTTTGTTTATTATTAAAATAGTTCAAAATAAAACTATTTTCATAACGGTCGTCAGTTCCATAACCGCCCATTATTTTACCAAAAAGACCTTTATTTTTCTTTTCATCAATAGTAAAATTGATACTGGAATCATCCGAACTGGCTTCTTGTTTAGACAGTTCTTCTTTTTTAGTTTTAAAATCAGAAATCTGAACTTTATTAATCATATCGGCTGGCATATTTTTCAGCAATATAGCACCATCCTTACCAAAGAAAGATTTCCCGTTAACCAAAAACTGAGTTACTTCCTTTCCATTAGCCGTAACTTTTCCATCTGTATCAACCTCTACTCCAGGCAGCTGTTTCAGCAAAGTCTCAACATTGGCATCAGGACGCACTTTATATGAGGCTGCATTAAACTCTAGAGTATCTTTTTTTATTTTAATAGGAGGTGCGTCATTTTTTACAACTACTTCTTTTAATGCAGTTTCATTTTGGGCTAAATATAATTTTCCAAAATCTTTATTTTCCAAAAGTTTATTCTGCTCTTCTGTGTATGTCTGATAGCCCATAAAATTTATCTTCAAGAAAACTGGCTTATCGTATTTTTTGGTATTTATTTTGAATTCCCCATTTTTATCAGTAGTCGTATATTCAACAACTGTTGAATCTTTGACATTAGAGAAATAAACCATAGCCGATTCCAATGGTTTTTGAGTATTTATATCATAGACAGTTCCTTTGATAGTAATATTATTTTGAGCATTAGCTGCAAAAAATAAAAACACAAACAGTAAAGCGGCGTAAATTTTAGACATATAATATTTTATTAAACAATATGACTAAGACATTGAACTTTACAAAAGGTTTAATTTTACATTCAATATTTATTTAAGAAATTTCCTTTTGAATTTATAAACACCCGTAAATAAAGCATAAATACACAAAAAAAAATGCAAAAAAAAATCCCGATTACTCAGGATTTTTAAATTTCTATTTCTCTCTAATATAAATATCGATTGGCACTCCTGCAAAGTCCCAGTTTTCTCTGATTTTATTTTCAAGATATCGTCTATAAGGCTCTTTTACATATTGAGGCATATTGGCAAAAAACACAAACTGCGGTGTCGGTGTCGGCAGCTGCATACAATATTTAATTTTTACATATTTTCCTTTAGTCGCAGGCGGCGGATAGGCTTCAATCGCTTTCAGCATGTATTCATTGAATTTTGAAGTAGCAATACGCTGCTGTCTGTTTTCATAAACCTTAACAGTTGCTTCCAAAGCTTTTAGCAGACGCTGTTTAGTCAATGCCGAAACAAAAAGAATAGGCACATCTGTAAATGGCATTAATTCTTTTTTGATTTTCTCTTCATAATCTCGGGTTGACATAGTGTCTTTTTCAACCAGATCCCATTTGTTGACCAAGATTACAAGTCCTTTACGGTTTTTCTCGGCCAGCCAAAAAATACTTTGATCCTGTCCTTCAAATCCGCGGGTTGCGTCAATCACTAATATACAGATATCGGCATGCTCAATCGCACGCACTGAACGCATTACAGAGTAAAACTCCAAATCCTCTTTAACTTTGGCTTTACGGCGGATTCCCGCTGTATCCACCAAGTTGAATTCGAAACCAAAACGGTCAAATTTTGTATCAATCGCATCACGTGTAGTTCCCGCAATATCGGTAACCATGAAACGGTCTTTACCGATAAGCGCATTGATAAAACTTGATTTTCCTGCATTTGGACGTCCTACCACTGCAAAACGAGGCAAAACAACTTCTTCTTTTACTGGCTCCGGTTTTACAGGAAAAGCTTCAATCAGAGCATCCAATAAATCACCTGTTCCGCTTCCTGAAATACTGGCGAAAGTAAAATAATCTCCCAATCCCAAGTTGTAAAACTCCACAGCATCTTTCTCACGCATCGCATTGTCCACCTTATTGACGGCAAGCAAAACCGGTTTGGTCACTTTTCGCAATAATTTGGCAACCGTTTCATCCATTGGGGTAATTCCCTCTTCAACATCTACAACAAAAATGATAACATCAGCCTCATCGATGGCCAATTCTACCTGTTTACGAATTTCTCCCTCAAAAACATCATCCGATCCGCGCACGTATCCACCGGTATCAATCACAGAAAACTCTTTTCCGTTCCACTCGCTTTTACCATAGTTTCTATCGCGGGTAACCCCAGACACTGAATCTACAATAGCTTCTCTTCTTTGTATCAGCCTATTAAAAAGGGTTGATTTCCCCACATTAGGTCTTCCTACTATCGCAACAATATTACTCATAATCTAAATTAGATATTAATTTTTCCGAACACTGCTTTCCAGTTTCGGCGTGCAAAGGTAGTGTATAAAAGCATGAATATCAATTTTTTTGGTATATTCGCCAGATTACATTTCCTTAACCACTTCATTTTTAATTTTATGGATACCAATAATGAGATCCGTCTGCGCCTGCGATTCTACAAAGAAGTCAATCAGGACATCGATTCGCTGCGTCAAAAATTCATTCAGTTTACCACGACAAAATCCCCAGATTTCATTCTGAAAATAAAAGAATACCATATTTGGATCAATATAAAAGGCTCTAAAAAAGCCTATTGGTCTCCTCATCTTCATATTGAAATGGAGTCCAAAGGCGAAAACCAGACCAACATCCGCGGTTTATTTGGACCCGATCCCGGTTTGTGGACTTTTTTTATGTTTCTGCATTTTATGATAGCGGGAACATTTATCATTTTTTGCGGTATCGCCTACTCCGATTATGTACTTAAAAGATCCACTTCGGGTGATTTTGTTGTGATGTCGCTGATGATTTTTGCTTGGTTTCTGCTCTACGTCATAGCAAAACAAATACGAAGCAACGGCGAAAAGCAAATGAATGATATTGAAAAAGTGTTTTTGGAAATTATTGAAAATAACCGCTAAGCACGCAAAGAATTAAGCAAAGTTCGCTAAGCTTTGCGTACATAGCGATTCCTTTGCGAACCTTGCGGTTAAAAAAAATCAGCATTAGGAAAACCCCCAAATACTGATTTTAAATTATTATTTTCTCCCGTACGGGTACGGACAAGTCGCGACCTGTCCCTACGAATTATACCCAAAACGCTTCAGCATATTCGCATTGCTTCTCCAGTTTTTATTCACTTTCACATACAATTCAATATGGATTTGTTTGCCAAAGAATTTCTCCAGATCCACACGGGCATCCATTCCCACTTTTTTCAAAGCAGCACCTTTGTGACCGATTACAATTCCTTTTTGAGTCTCACGTTCTACCATAATCAAAGAACGAATACGAATGATGTTATCATCTTCGAAGAATTCCTCCGTTACGATTTCTACTGCGTAAGGAATCTCTTTACTGTAGTTCAATAATATTTTTTCACGGATGGTTTCGTTTACGAAGAAACGTTCCGGTTTGTCCGTTAATTGATCTTTTGGGTAATAGGCAGGTGATTCCGGCAATAACGAAATGATTCTTTGAAACACTTCTGGCACGTTAAAATTCTGCAATGCCGATATTGGATAAATCTCTGCATTTGGTACTTTCTCTGTCCAAAAAGCCACTTGCGCTTCCAACTGCTCTTGATTAGAATTATCAATTTTATTCAGCAACAGCAACACCGGAATTTTCGAATGGATAATTTTATTAAAAAAAGCTTCATCTTTCAAATCCTGTTCTCCTATTTCGACCATATAAATCAATATATCAGCATCTTCAAAAGCAGATTTCACAAAGTTCATCATTGATTCCTGCATTTCGTAGGCTGGTTTGATGATACCAGGTGTGTCGGACAAAATCAACTGAAAATCTTCACCATTTACGATTCCAAGAATCCTGTGGCGAGTTGTTTGCGCTTTCGAAGTAATAATTGACAATCTTTCACCAACAAAGGCATTCATTAGCGTTGATTTTCCAACGTTTGGATTCCCTATGATGTTTACAAAACCTGCTTTATGTGACATTTCTATTATAATTTATAGTGCAAAGGTAGTCATATCAAGCCAATACACGAAATAAAACATTTTTTAAAGTTTCTATTGGATTTGTCAAAATTCAGCGTATCTTTGCACCCGAAACATCGCGGGATAGAGCAGTAGGCAGCTCGTCGGGCTCATAACCCGAAGGTCACAGGTTCGAGTCCTGTTCCCGCTACTAAGGTAGCCTTATTGAGATTACAAAACGCACATCGCGGGATAGAGCAGTAGGCAGCTCGTCGGGCTCATAACCCGAAGGTCACAGGTTCGAGTCCTGTTCCCGCTACAACGAAAAAAGCTTCAGAGAAATCTGGAGCTTTTTTATTATACAACTTTTGTAAAATTCAATTATTTTGGATCAGGTGCAAAAGTTGGGGATTATTAGATAATCTGAATATAAAGAAATCTATCTTTCTTACTCCTCTAAATTGACTTCTAAATGCTTTTATTTTGGCATTAAAGGATTCTGCAGAAGCATTAGTGCTCCTGTTATCAAAATAGTTTAAAATTGACTGATAATTAAGAGTTACCGTATTGAGTAATATATTAAAGTTTTTAAATCCTGATTCTTCTACATTCCTGTACCAATGTGCTAGTTTTGTCATGGCAACGTGCTTGTCGTTGTTATTATTGTAAATGCCTCGAAGTTGTTGACTCAAACCGTAAGCTTTCTTTATATCTGGATATAACTCAAATAACAATTGCGCTCTCTCATTTTGGTGCTCAGTCCATTTTTCGCGAGATTTATAAAGCACATATCTGCTTCTGGCTATAAGTTGTTTTAAGGAATCTCCATTAGGCAAGAGCTCCTGTATAAATGTGTTATTCTCTTTTTTGGCTTGCATTATCAATTGATTCTCAAGATCCATAGCTTCCCAGCGATGTTTGATTCTGATTTCTTGCATGGCTTCCAATGCTAATTTTTGAACATGGAATCTGTCAGTGACCTGTATTGCTTTTGGGAAGCATTTTTTGGAGATCAGTTTCATAGAATTAGCCATGTCCAGTGTTATCTCTTGAACACCACTTCTTTTTTTATAATCAATCTTACTGATGTGTTCTATGACTTGATCTGCCTTTGTTCCAGCAATAATAGCCACTAAGCAACCTTGTTTGCCTTTGAACTTCTTGTTGGTTACAATGGTGTAAAGCTCTCCCTGAGACAAAGCTACTTCATCAATCGATAAGTGTGTACCTATGTTTTCAGGGTAAAGAATCCACTGATGGGCATGTTCTCGTGGAGCCCAGGTATTAAAGGAGCTCAGGTGTTTTTTATACTGTCTTTGAAGTTTTTTTCCGTTGACCCCGAAAAACCTTCCGATGGTATGGCAGTCGGTGGCGCTGTTATCTATTGATTTCTTTTAAAAAAGCCGCAAACTCTTGAGTCATGCGGGTTCCTTTAGCAACTAAAGTCCAATCTCTTTTAAGGATTTCTCCATTAGTTTTATTAGTCCAACGACGTCTTTTGATATGTAAATACACAAACTTACCTCGTAGAGGGAAATCCTGAATGGTAATTTCATCCACAAATCCCTTTGATGCTAATTCAAGTGTATCAAACTCTTTAGGAGCTTTAGCTTTTTCTTCAAAGTATAGGTGCAATATCTCCTGAGTTTCATTAGCAGAAAACACCTCAAAGTGGTCAACTAAAAAATCAGACAGCATAAATTTCAAAAGATCTATAAAAGTCATTACAAATTGTTAGAGTGACAAATTTCTAATTTTTTTTCGACATTTCCTCCCCAGACTTTGTTCTTGATCCTTTAGATAATCTGAATAAGAAGAAGTCTATATTTCTAACACCTCTAAATTGAAATCTAAACGCTTTTATTTTCCTAGACTGCTAAGCTTTCTGAAAAAACTAAAAAAGAAATTAATAAAAGTGTTTCCGCCTCTGTCTATCCAAAAGAATGGATTTTTCTCTCTCTATTCTTTTTTATTTTCCACTTTTTCTGCACTCTTTTTAAATCATCACTTGCTTTTTATTAAGCTAAACTGCAGGATTTTAAACCTAAATTCTGAAAGCGATAAAAATATTTTAAAAAAAAATGTTTTTTTGAGGTAACAATTAACCTAGTACTGTATCAAAAGATAAACTTTAAAAAATTAAATCTTATGAAAACGAAATCTATTTTAATTATTACATTTATTCTTCTTATCTCAAAATCTGTTTTTTCACAAACTGCCTTCAAAGTAGAGGTAAAAGGAAAAGGAGCTCCTGTCTTGTTATTCCCTGGTTTTGGCTGTACAGGAGAAGTATGGAATGAAACAGTTGCAGAGCTTTCTAAAAATTACGAATGTCATGTTTTTACTTTTGCAGGATTCGGAAATGTTCCTCCAATTGAAGAACCTTGGTTTTCTACCATAAAAGATCAGGTCATTTCTTATGTAAAAACAAAGAAAATAAAGAATGCTACATTAATTGGCCATAGTTTAGGAGGTACTTTAAGCTTGTGGTTAGCCTCTCAAGAAACCAATTTGTTTAAAAAGTTAATTATCGTTGATGCTTTACCTGCAAGTGCAGCTTTGATGATTCCTAACTACAAAGGGGAAATTATTCCGTACGACAATCCACAAAGTAAAATGATGCTGGCAATGGATCAAAAAGCGTTCAACGGAATGAATTCGCAGTCGACTGCTTATATGTGCATGAACAAAGAAAAACAGAAAACAATCAATGAATGGATGAATATTGCCGATAGAAAAACTTATGTTTATGGTTATATTGACATGCTTAATTTAGACCTGCGAAAAGAAATTTCTAAGATTAAAATTCCGGCAGTCATTTTAGCTGCCACAAATCCAGATCTTAATACAGTACAAAACACTTATAAAGCCCAGTATGAAAACCTTCCTTCAGTTAAAATTTATTACGCAGCAAACTCTGCTCATTTTGTAATGTATGATCAACCTGAATGGTTTATGGATAAAGTAAAACTTGAATTAAAATAAGGTGGCTAAAAAAGAACAATTCAACGAGATCTATTACAAGAATTACAATAAGGTGTTTCGTTTGTGCAAAGGTTATTTTTGTGGAGATACTGCATTGGCCTCTGATGCAGCTCAGGAAATCTTCATCAAAGTCTGGGAGAAACTAGACACCTTCCGAAATGACTCGAGTATCAGCACCTGGATTTACAGGATTGCAGTAAACACATGCCTTCTTTATTTAAGAAAATCATCTTCAAGAAAAGAAATTAGGACCGATATTATGCCTCAGACAGTTTCAGAAACCTATTCGAGCGAAAAAGATGAACAGCTGCAGCAAATGTATCAATGCATACAAAAACTTGAAGAAACAAACAAAATGATAATCCTAATGACTTTAGACGGTTTAGAATACCAGGAAATATCAGAAGTAATCGGGATAACAGAAGAAACACTTCGCGTTAGAATTCATAGAATCAAAAAAAGTTTAACTCAATGTGTACAAAATGAAAACATTTGAAGAATTACAAAATATCTGGGATCAGCAGACAGAATCTAATACACAGCCAACTGCTTCCGAAATTATTAAAAAAGCAGAGGCGCATACTAAAAAAATTAAACGCAGTCATTTTTGGACCAGAGTAATTTTAAGTCTAACCTCATTAATATTAATCACTTATTATATTTGGGCAGGTGCTTATAGACATACACAGTTTAGTTTTGGATTATGTATTATGATTGCAATGCTTCTTATCCGTGCAGCCTTAGAATCGATCAGTGTAAAAAAACTAGAGGACTTAAAAACCGATGTTAACTTAATTGAATACAGTAAACTAGCGCATGAGTTTTACAAATGGAGAAAAAAAATACATTACATCCTTACACCTGTCATTTACTTGACTTATATTGTTGGCTTCACGTTACTTTTACCTGTTTTTGAAAACAATTTCTCAAGAGGCTTTTATCTTTACATCCTATCAAGCGGATATATTTTTTTATTAATCTTTGGACTATTTATGGTAAGAATAATCCAAAAGGAAATAAAGCTTTTAAATTTCTTAAAAAATATCACTTAAAAGAAAAAAAAACGTTCTTTTATTAGCTATCTAATTTAGATATAACAGTTTTTAATCTGGCCCTTAGAAATATTAAATATATCCAAGTGTGGTTAAGTAATTCTTTTTAGAAATCTTCCATAAGCCGGTTAGATATTTGAATGCTTCCCGCTACTGAGACCAACCCATCAGCATTTTGATGGGTTTTTTTATGATTATCATGTTCATCACCTCCCGTAAAAATTGGAATTAACTCAAAAATACGGTTCACTTTTTTGGTTAGATATTCTCTATTTTCTGCCCTAATTGACAAACTCTCTGGAAACACTAACTTTTGAATCCTTATCTTATCCTCAACATCTCCTCTTATTCAGCAATCACTGATGTTTTTGATTTTTTCTACTACTTTTTCAGCATGAATTTTCATAAAAAGATTCATGACTATCCGTGACTAGTACCATTTCACAGACTAAACCATTATGGACTGAAAGTCCATAGATTTAGTCAGGCACAGAATCGGCAAGGTTGGATTGCGAAAATTGATGAAATTTTACCACAGATTCACAGATAAAAAATGATTTTAAAATCTGTGAATCTGTGGCAATTTTTTTTTAGAAGCTAAAGCAAGATGCGCTGAAAGTGTATAGTTTTAAACTCTATTTGAGACCAATAAATTAGTTTTGATTTTTTTTCAAAAACTTTAGCCTTTATGTTCTTTGCGCCTCTGCGAGCCCAATTTCACGCAAAGGTCAAAGGGTATTTCAATATTTAGACTCTTGGTATGAATTACGGATAGTCATAAAAAGATTTATAGATCTGAAGTCATTTTGAATGGAATCAGATGTTCACTTTAAATAGGAAAAGATAATTAATATCATCAGAATTTGCATCAAATGTATCTAGTTTGAATTAAAATAAAACTTTTGGTATATTTTATTTGGCTTTAAAATATACTTTTTAGTATATTTGCATTTTTAATTACAATAATCATGACAACCAAAGCAGAAAGAACAAAACAATTTATTCTCGAAACAGCAGCACCACTCTACAACGAGAAGGGTATTTCCGGTGTGAGTATTGATGATGTACTGGAAGCTACCAAATTAACAAAGGGCTGCATTTATGGTCATTTTCAGAGTAAAGACGATCTTTCCGAACAGGTAATTGAGTATTCTTTGAATAATCTGGCGGAAAAAATTACGACTGCTGTCTTAAAGGAAACCACTGCTAAGGCAAAAATCAATGCGTTCATGGATTTTTATAAAAATCCAATCAATACCTATATAAACGGTGGCTGCCCAATGTTTAACACGGCAGTTGAGGCAGATGACAACTTTCCAGCAATCAAACAAATGGTTGCAGCAAGATTTTTAGCAGGACAGGAAGCTCTTTGTGAAGTGATGCAGCAAGGCATTGACAGCGGTGAGTTTTCATCCCAGCTTAATCCTGCAAAATTTGCATTTAAGATGGTTGCCGCAATTGAAGGCGGTATCGTAATTTGTCGTACTATAGATTCAGCTCAGCCAATGTATGAATTGGTAAACGACCTGAAAAAAGAACTTGAACAATACAGTTTGTAATTTTTTTTAATCAAAAATATACTAAAAAGTATATTTTAACAAAAACGCACGAAATCAATATAAAACAAAATAAATTTTAAAATAACATAAAATGAAAACAACAGGAAATACAATATTTATTAGTGGCGGAAGTGCCGGAATAGGTTTAGCAATCGCTAAAAAATTACATGCCGAAGGCAATAAAATAATTATCAACGGAAGAAATGAAGAGCGTCTGCAAAAAGCACTTTCCGAATTAGACGGTGCGGCAGCTATTGTAGGGGATTTGGCAAATGAATCTGACAGAATCAAGATTGCTGATGAACTGAAAAATAAATATTCAGATGTAAATATCATTATAAACAATGCAGGTGCTGCTTTTGGGTACCTTTTAAGTGAACAGACCAATGCACTTGAGAAAGCACAGATTGAGATGAATGTGAATTATTTTGCCATCATCCATTTTAACGAACTGATGATTCCTCATTTATTGCAAAAACAAGAAGCGGCAGTAGTAAATATTTCTTCGCTTGCAGTTTATGGAAGCCATAAATTCCTGCCGACTTACGGTGCTACAAAAGCGGCATTACACAGCTATACTGTAGCTTTGAGATACACTTATGAGGAACAAAAAAACCTTCAGATTTATGAAGTATATCCTCCGTTGACCAATACCGAATTTTCATCTTACATCGGAGGTGAAAATGGAATTCCTCCAAGTGAAGTTGCAGACGAATTACTTATTGGTTTAAAAGATAACCTGTTTGATATTCCGGTGGGAGAAACAAAAATTTACGCTGCAGCTGTTGGCGAAGCGATGGCCAAAATTGCATCTCAGGCAAATCACTAATTAACTTTTAAAGTGGATTTTGCTCTGAACAGCAAATCCACTTTTACTATAAAAACTATTGTTATGGATATTCAAGGCAAAACAGTACTAATCACCGGTGGTGCATCAGGAATAGGATTCGAGGCCACCAAACAGTTCTTGAAAAATGGTGCGAAGGTCATTATTACCGGCAGAAATCAGGATAAATTGAATGCTGCCAAACAGCAGTTTCCGGAACTTATCGCCCTTAAAAGCGATGTCTCCAAAGCAGAAGATGCCAATGCACTTTTTGAGAAGGTTTCTGGACTTGGAGGAATCGATATTCTTTTTAATAATGCCGGTGTAGGGGTTCCTCCGATAAATCTTGGTGTTGCGAATGACAAGCATTTAGCCGGTGCAGTATATGAAATGGAGGTGAATTATTTTGGCGTCATCCGCCTGAATAATCTTTTTATGGATATGCTTCAATCACGCAGGGAAGCAGCTATCATAAACACCACTTCTATATTGAGTATTGTCCCTTCCGTATTAGAAGCAACCTATTCGGCTACAAAAGCGGCTTTGGCATTTTACACCAAATCATTGCGATCCCATTTGCAGGCTATCCAAAGTTCGGTAAAAGTTTTTGAATTATTACCGCCCTTGGTAGATACAGATATGGTGGCAGACCGCCCGGATAAGAAAATGAGTCCTGAAAAATTAGTCGACGAGTTGATTAAAGGTCTGCGGAACGATACTTATACCATTCGTGTGGGAGATACAAAAGCACTTTACTTCCTGAATCGTTTGATGCCTGAGACTGCGTATAAAATGGTCAACAAAAAAGAACATTACAAACAGCTGAAATAGATGCTTTAACTTAATTTGTAACTTTATGAAAAAAATCAACATAATTTACTGGACAACAACTGTACTAGCAATGCTTACAGGAGCCACTTCCGGTTACTTTTATTTTACTAATCCAACGATGCTGGAAGCATTTCACCATCTTGGTTTTCCGGATCATTTCAGGATAGAACTTGGTGTACTCAAGGTGCTGGGATCTTTTGCGATTCTGATTCCTAGTGTTCCTTCCAAGATTAAAGAGTGGGTCTACTTCGGTTTCGGAATTACGTTCCTTTCCGGTACTTATGCTCATTTTATGATTGATGGTTTCAGCAAAAGCCTGTTTCCGCTAATACCATTTGTGTTTTTGGTAATTTCTTATTTCTATTATCATAAACTAAACAATAGCAGGTCAAAAAACATTTAAATTATAGACTATGAAAGCATTTGTAATTAATAAATACGGCAAAAAGGAAAAGATGCAGCTTTCTGATGCGGCAAAACCAACAATTAAAGATACAGAAATACTGGTCGAAATACATGCCACCGCTCTTAATTTACTCGATTCTAAAATAAAGAACGGGGAATTTAAATTATTACTGCCCTATAAAACACCTCTTGTTTTAGGTCATGATCTGGCTGGTGTGATTGTTGAAACAGGCAGAAAAGTAACCAAATTTAAAGCTGGTGACGAAGTTTATGCCCGTCCGGCAGATTTCAGGATTGGAACTTTCGCAGAGTTTATAGCATTTGACCAGGCAGATGCAGCTTTAAAACCCAAAAACATTTCAATGGAAGAGGCAGCCTCTATTCCACTGGTTGGATTAACAGTCTGGCAGGCATTTTTTGAAAAAGCTCATTTAAAAAAAGGTCAGAAAGTTTTCATCCAGGCCGGATCCGGCGGTGTAGGTACGTTCGCTATCCAGCTGGCAAAACACTTGGGATTGGAAGTAGCTACCACTACCAGCAGCAAAAATCATGAATTGGTTCAATCTCTAGGGGCAGATGTTATTATTGATTATAAAACACAGCATTTTGAAAACATCCTGAAAGATTATGATTATGTCCTGAACAGCCAGGATAAAAAAACACTGCTGAAATCGATTACCATTCTTAAATCAGGAGGACAGCTGGTTTCTATTTCCGGCCCTCCAACACCGCTGTCTGCTAAAGAACTAGGTTTGTCATGGGTGATGAAGTTTGTATTTGGCATGATAAGCAGTAAAGTCCGCAAAAAAGCGAAGCAGCAGCATGTTGATTATTCTTTTCTTTTTATGAAGGCCAATGGTGCGCAGCTTGAAGAGATCACCAAATTGATTGAAGCCGGCATTATCAAACCAATTGTAGATAAGGTTTATCCATTTGAACATGCACAACAAGCTTTGGAATATGTGGAGAGCGGCAGGGCCAAAGGAAAAGTAGTTTTAAAAATCAAATAAATAATTTAAGTATGAAAGCAAGCAGATTTCACCAAAATGGCAATCCCGATGTTTTGGTATATGAAGAAATAGAAACCCCTAAGCCAAAAGCAGGAGAAGTTTTGATAAAAATTGAAAGTGTGGGCGTAAATTACGCCGACACAATCAGAAGAAGAGGTGATGATTATCCAGACCCATCGCCTGTACCCTTCACTTTAGGAATTGAAGTGGCCGGAACTATTGAAGAACTGGGAGAAGGAGTTGATAATCTGGCCGTAGGCACCCGTGTTTTTGCTATACCAGGCGCAGGCGGCTATGCACAATATATCTCGGTGCCTGCAGCTGTAGTAATTCCATTGCCTGAAACTATTGATTTCGATACTGCTGCAGCGATATTGGCTCATGGCTTAACCGCAGTAATTATTTTGCAAAAAGCGGCCAAAATACAAAGTGGCGAAACTATTCTTATTGAAGGCGCTGCCGGTGGATTGGGACTGTTTGCTGTACAAATCGCTAAAATTTACGGAGCTGTCGTAATTGCTGCAGCCAGTACCGAAGAAAAGAGAAAAATGGCTGCCGATTATGGTGCTGATTTTACAGTAGATTATACTCAGCCTGACTGGGCTCAAAAAGTACGAGAATTTACAGATGGTAAAGGTGTTGATGTTGTCTGGGAAACTACAGGCGGTGATGTTGTGAACCAGGCTCTGGATGCGCTTGCTATTTTTGGGCGTATGATTTATCTGGGACAAAGCAGCGGGCAGTCAGCTGCAATAGATCCCTGGAGGCTTACTGCGTCAAGTCATACAATTACCGGTGTTTACATCAATAATTATGCAAGCGATCCGGAATTAATAGGTGCTGCGATACAAGAACTTATCGGATATATCATGACTGGCAAAGTAAAAGTGGAAGTTGGCCACGTACTCCCTCTTTCAAAAGCTTCAGAAGCTCATAAACTGTTGGAAAACCGTAAAAATATAGGGAAAGTGGTTTTGAAGCCATGGGCTGATTAGAAGAATTTATTATTTGAATTGATAATTTTTTCTTTAATCCCTAACAGGAAATCTAACCAGATTATTGATTTAACATCGGTCTAATCAGGTGAAATTTTCCATAAATGGGCAAAATCTACACTTTCGAGAATACTTAAACTGTCTTTAAATTGTATATTGATTGAATTTAAGTTAAATGATTTTCATTGTTTTTACAATATCATTGCAATTCAAAAAAAGCACAATAATCCTCAATAAACTTGTTAGATTTTTCAAGATTACCCGCTATTAGAAAAGCTTCAGATTTCTCTGAAGCTTTTTCGTTTATATAATACTTGACTTGCGGGATGCGAAGTCGAGAGACATTCGCACAGCATTCATCAAAAGACTTTGTAGAGCAACATTCGATTTCATATCCATACAAATTAAAACTTAGAAAACCTCAAAACTGCACAATGTTGTGACAGTAATGAGGCCCGCTAAAAACTATATGTTAGCCGATTCAAATTGTTTGAGATCTCGGGTATTTTTTTGCACTGCAAGAGCAGAAAACAGTCCTAATACGAACGACATTCCGAAGAATCCTTTTTCACTCAGGAGTAAATCGGCATTCCATAGACCGATTATTAACAATACTACAGCAGTAATGGTACTAAACCAACTTAAACCGTAATATAAATCGGTTACGGGAATACCTTCCAGTCTGTCTCGTACACTTTTCTGCACTGATATTACAGAGAAAAGACCAAAAAGGAGAATCGTAAAATAATATCCTTTTTCGTTGTAAGCCATATCCGAGTTATAAAGTCCGATACAATAGGAAGTCATACCTATAATTAACGTCATCCACGATGCGCCCACAAAAGCGACACTTGGCTTTAGAGGAGATTCATTGTTTAATCTTGCATTTCTTGATTCTGAATTGCTGTTTGATTCATTTGATTTTAGCGGTTCCATAATTTTTTATGTTTTATGATTATGAGGCAAATGTCAGCATGAAACAGGAATTCTAAAAATCAATTTATTAATAAAACTGACGATATAAAAATGTATTTTATTATTTTTATACTAAAAAAAACCATCCGTATGAATGCACTTCAGGAAATAGTAAATATGATGAATGAAAACGAAAAAAAGGCATTCATACAATATCTTTCAAAAAAGAACAAACGTAAAGACACAAGCAATACAGCATTATTTAATTCTTTAAAAACTGACGATATAAATTATAAAATAAATACTTTAGAAAACAAAAAAAGTACCGATGCCTATCATGCTCTCAGAAAAAGACTTTATGACAGCATGATTGATTTCATGGCCAATCGAAGTTTTGAGAATGACACCTCACAAGAAAATGCAGTACTTCGTCTTATTGTTGTAAGCCGTTTATTTTTTGAACACAAATTGATAAAAACAGCCTTTAAATGTCTTGCAAAGGCCGAAGATATTGCATTGAGCATTGAACATTTTGGTCTTCTCAATGAAATCTATCAGACTCAGATACAATTTGCACATTTCAACCTATCAGAACCAATCGAAAAAATAATTGAGAAGTTTAAAGCCAATAAAAAACAACTCGAATATGAAGAACAGCTCAATTTAGGCTATGCTGTTTTACGCCGTGAACTTGCCGCTATTCATCACGAAGGCCGGATTGTAGATTTTCAGTCTCTTATAAAAAACACCATTGAAACACATGGAATATCATTAAAACAGGGACTGACTTTTAAATCGCTGTATCAAATATTATTTATCGCCAACGAATATGCTTCCCTAAACAGTAATTTCTCGCTTATTCAGCCTTTTGTAGTTAAAAGCTACCGTTTCATTAGTAAAAAAACGGATCTGACAGACAGACATTTATACTATCATATCTACATTTTATATTTTGTAGCCAACTTCTATTTTCGGAATGGTCAGTTTAGAGAATCTTTGGACTATCTTGATTTGATGTCTGCCGAACTTCAAAAACAATCTGGTAAATATTATCAGCGGTTCTGCCTTCGGTATTTTTTATTATTGGCTTTCAATGAAAATTATCTTGGTCATTGGCAAAAAGCAATTGAAATTGCCGAAAAAGCGCTTTCTTCAAATAAAAAAACAGATCCTAATGACAGTAACGACATCCGTCTGATGCTGATCGTTTTTTATATACAGCAAAATACAGGACGCAATGCCGTAAAAGAAATGGCAAAATTAAACCATACCGACAGCTGGTACGAAAAAAAAATGGGAATGGACTGGACGATAAAAAAGTGTCTTGTCGAAATCATTCTGCATGTCCAGCAGGAGAACACCGAACTGACTTTATCCCGAATAAAAAGTTTTAAACGGCGTTATAAAAAATACCTTTTAACGGTAAATGAAGAACGTGTTGTACACTATCTTTTATTTATTGAGCAATATGTACTGAAACCCGAAATTATAAAAACACAAAAATTCCAAATAGAAATAGAAGATTTTATAGTTTCGGCACAAAACGGCCCAAAAGATATTTTTATCATGAGCTTCTTATCCTGGCTGCTTGCAAAAGTGAGACGAAAAACGACTTATGAAACTACGTTAAATCTACTGACAGCCTACTTCCCTGTTACAAATTTCATATAAATACTGATCTTAAATAGATTTTAAGAACAAACACATTATGTCTTTTGAACTTTAGAACATCTGCAGCAGCTTTTCATTGGAACATTTTAGAAAACTAACTTTAGTTTTCATTCAGCACACAAAAAAATTTATAAATCAACTTATTTTTAAATATATCTTTCTACTATTTACAAATATAAAAAAGCCAAACTGCTATTTAAAAAATTTATTTATTTCTGTAATAAAATTAGTTATACATTAGCAATAAAAACACTGAGATCCAACTTAAACTAAAGAAGAAAACGCATAAAAGATGATGACATTACCCAGCGAAAACAAAATTTCTAAAGACAAAAATATTCTCATTGTTTTAGGTAAAAACACAAACACAACTTTAGAGCTTAGCTACCTGATAGAAAAATTCTGTGGAATTGTAGTAAATGATTTTTCTAAAATTAAAACTTCGTTAGCTGACAAAATGATTTACGTCTGCGGAGATATTAATCAACTTAAAAACAATAAACATAACTTATATGTAATCGAAGAACTGTCAATAAATCACGAAAATTACAAAGGTGATAATCTGCATTTTATAACATTAGGAGAAGTTCCGCTTCTTATCAGCAATGCTGGAATCTATTACCGAAATATGTTTGGCGACAATGATTATTTTAATACAATTAAATCTGAACATTTATTTCAGGAACTGACAGAATCGAACAAAGAATCTAAGGCTCTAAGAAAAGGCATTTATTTAACTGAAATTGTAAAAGAAAATACAAATAATTCAGAATTGCTTCATTTTCGCCTTTTGAGATGTTCAAGCAATTTTACCGGACCAACAGACAATTTTAGAAAAACTGATCAAATTATCCTAAACATTTTAAATAATGCTATCAAATATACTTTTGAAAAAGAAACAAAAGTTAATCATGTTCTAGCTCAAATTTATGAGAATAAAATAAAGAGCAATGACAGCGCAAAAGAAGTAAAATCTAAAATAAAAGCACATTCTGACAAAACAAAAGATATGTCTAAAGATGGTATTATTGCTTTTTGCACTTTCTATGACAAATCCAATTTTGACCAGCTGACACAATCAAAAGAGGATAGGTACGATTGGTTTTATAAGAAAGCAAGCGGACTGACAAAACTTCATTTTAAATTAAAGAATACCGTAACTGATCCAGCTTTAGAAAAGGAATTCAATGTTACTTTGTATCCAAATTCAGCTTTTTTAATACCTCTTTCTACAAATAGATTATACACTCACGAAATTAAGCCTTCTGTTCTAAATGTAGATCAAATTCCAATTAGAATGGGTTATGTTGCCCGCTGTTCAAATTTAGAAGCCGTTTACATAAATGACCAAACCTATATCAAGGAAAATAATAGGTTTATTAAACTTGAACCAATGACTTCAGATACAATGATTGACCTAAGAAATTCATATTACGAAGAAAATATCAGTGAAAAGAAAATAGAATACGGTAAAATTCATTTTAGCATGAATTCTGGTGATTACGAAAAACCAATATTTTAATCTGACAATAAGTAATGAACAACTTAGGCTTTTATAAAATCACACTCCCTCTTGAAAACTTATTCGAAGAATTATCAAATTCCATAACTTTTGAAAATATCACTAAAGGGAGAATCGGAAATAATTTAGTTAATATATCTGATCAAAATATTCCAATCACAAGAACAACCAGTATTTACAATATTCCGCCTCATGATTTTTCTCCTGTACATCATCAAATTATAGCGTCTTTAAATACTGAAATTCAAAACAATCCTATTGAAAATTTACAATCGGCAGATTTTAATAATGCACTTATAGAAATCTACGACTGTAATTATTCTAAAATGAATTATCATTCTGATCAATCTTTAGATTTGGAAACTGGCTCTTTTATTGGTTTATTTTCATGCTATGAAAATCCTGACAATTTAATAGAAAAGAACATACGTAAACTAAAAATTAAAGACAAAGTCAGTAATGAAGAATACGAAATCCCGCTGACACATAATTCTATTATCCTATTTTCATTGGAAACTAATAAAAAGTTTCTTCATAAAATTATATTAGAATCTGCTTTAAGCAAAAAGAAACTTGAATTTGATAATAAATGGCTTGGAATTACTTTTAGAAAATCAAAAACATTTATACATTTCAAAGATAATTTACCGTATTTCTCCAATGGAGAATTGTTAACATTGGCTGATGAAAATCAAAAAAAGGAATTTTATACTTTAAGAGGACAGGAAAACAACAATTTAAATTTTATTTACCCGATATTATCATACACATTAAGTATAGGAGATACAATGGAACCAATAGAATCATGACAAAAAAATTAGTGCTTTTGGCATTTGACACATATTATTTTGACGGAAAAGCCAAAACCGTCTGTATTGAATTTAATCAATGGAATCATAGCAAAGACTATAAAGTATATTCAGAAATAGTTGATAATGTCGAAGAATATATTCCAGGAGAATTTTATAGAAGAGAATTGCCTTGTATTTTAAGCCTTTTGAAAAAGATGGAGCTGAAAAAAAACATTGATGCAATAATTGTTGATGGATATATTTATCTGGATGATGACAAAAAATATGGCTTAGGTGGGCATTTGTATGAAAAATTAAATCAGGAGATCCCAATAATTGGAGTAGCCAAAACTAATTTTGCATCATTAAACAAAGACAAAAAAAGCTTGTTTAGAGGCGATAGTAAAAAACCTCTTTTTATCACTTCAATCGGGATTGATTTAAACGAGGCATTCGCAAAAATCGAAAGTATGGCTGGAGAATTTAGATTTCCTACTTTATTAAAAGAATTAGACAGGCTGACTAAAGAAATTTAAATCATTCTCAAATCTAAAAACACTCCACAATAAAAAAATAAAGAAGTGCCCAAGTTCCTATAAAAAAAAGACCAAGATACATGTTATTTAAGTTTTTCTTTAAATCCTTTTTAACTATAAGCCGATATAAAGTCCAGACTATAAAAGTGAGCGTCAAACCTATTACCATGAAAATTCTCGACATAACTTATTTGTTTTCTGACGGCGTTGTATTAGTTTCTGCCGTCTGTTAGATATTTTTTTATGCTGCCACTAAAACCAGAATATCTCGAAGTTTAGTGAGTGATAAGTAAAATTACTAATTTAAAATTAGGATTACAAATACAAATTTATTAAAAACTTTCTTTTGATAAAGTCATACTTTTCATTGCTTACAAATAAGATAAACGGATTATAATAAAGAACCTTAACTAGGAATATAATATAAAATTTTAGGAAAAGAGAGAACGTAATTTTCTCTGCATCTAATCTTTATTTTCAATCATATTCTTCCTCTCACCAAATAAAAAAACTGCGCTTGTTCAATTATTTTGACCATTTATAATTTTAGGCAGTAAAATTGTATTTATTTTATATACGTATTGATTATTAATACATTAACTTTACATATAGAAATAATTGAATGAGAAATTTAAAGCAACAGTCACCCCAGAACTTACTTTAAATTTTTAGATTATTTCCCTGACACTACCTACTTTATTAGTGACAGAAAATAACAAAAAACAACATATCGGAAAATAAAAAAGATGATTTAGTAACTTTTTAAATGTATAGTTATGAAAAAATTCCTATTACTAATGGTTTTAATGACATCACTTGCAAACTCACAATCAAAAAGAGAACAGTATGCGAAAGATAATGCCAACTATTATCCAGGTACTCAAGTCAGTTTGTTAGCATCACCCAGCTCTTATGAAGTAGGAGTTTCCTATACTGATATCCTAACATACGGCGTTTCATTTGAAAGAACTCAATTTGACATAGTGAATAATGAAAAATCATTTTATGCAATATACGGTTCACTAGGAGGAGAGTTTGAAAGGGTTACAGTAACAGTGAAAATTGGAGGTACCAGCCTAAAACAAATGAATACTGAAAACACAACAATTCAGCTTGCCTATGGAGGAGCATTAGAAGTAAGAATTACACCAAATATTGGGGTTCTTGTTGGTGCTGATAATGTGGTAGATACTTTTTTATATGGATTATGCTACCATTTTGGTGCGAAATAAAACAAAAAATACTGAAACATTTTTAATCCAATATCGTTTTCAATCTAAAATTATCAAGGATAGAAGCCAATGCCGTTACGTTAAGCTTTAATTTCATTCTCGAAAAGTCGCGAAGACACAAAAAAACGTTCAGAACTTTGCGTCTTCACAACTTTGCAAGAATTATATTTTAGCACACAACCTTAGCTTAAATGATATTCACTTTGTAGACGCAATCATTCCTATAAGCCAAGAATAGGATTTTATAAAGATATAACAGCTTGTTACTTATTTTACTAAACTCGAAAAAAATTAGCTTCAATCCAGCGTTTTTTCCAACTGCTCCATATTTCTTCAAATACCTCATCATTTTCTTTGTACTGAGTTTTAAACCGTTCTTTTGCAACAGCAATATCACCTTGCTCTTTTAAAATACTTAAAAAATCATACTGTTCTTTGTGCAGATCATAAATTGCCAATTTAAATTTATGGCGCAAAACCACACAATAACTTTCGCTTTCAAATGGTAAATTGGGTTCCTTTCCATTTTTAAACTCGGAATAGTATTTTTGTACTGGAAACTGGAATTTGAATAAGCTGCATATAGGTACTAATTTTAGTTCCTTTTCTGCAATATTAATCGCCGCTAATTGATAATTTTCTTCCGCTTTCATTTCAAAAAGAACACCAATAGCATATTCAAATTGAGCCAGTTCAATCATAAAATCTATCCAATCTTCTTTCAGTTCGTCTTGGGCATCAGGTCTATTATTTTGCAGATACTCCGAAAAATGAGCCCCTAAAAAAGATAAGTTGTAATTATACGATGGTTTTGAAGCAAGATAATCATCAGCAAAAGCGCAAAAAATAGCCTCCCCCAAGGCATATTCTAATGCGCTAAATTGCTGTGACATACAATTTCGCAAACGCGCAATATAACTCCGCTGGTAAATACCCAAATGTTCTTGCGCGGTCAATTTTTCAGAATGACAAATCACATCTTCAATTGATGCTGCATTTGATGCATTGGAAAGCAAATCATTAGGATTGACAGCTGTCTGCTGGTAAGGATCCAGTAAAAGCTGCTGCATCCATTGCTGAAAATCCTTCAATGGTATGGTAGGCGTTTTGTGCATCTTAAACACTTATATAAATTGATTTATCGCAACAATATTCAATGGATTTGAAATTTGCTCATTATCAATAGATTGAATTTCATTTTCAGTTCCAGCAAATGCTTTATCCATATATTTTTTTGATTTAAGCAACTCGGAATGATACACATCAAAGGCTGGAATATTACCATCCCACTCCAATAAAACGGAAGCTTCGCTTACCAATTGATATGCCATCTGAAACAATTTCCATACTGGATTGGTCACTTCCCTATCATGTGTATCAATGATATAATTGCCGCAGTTCTGATGACCCGCCAAGTGCATCTGCACTACTTTATCATGCGGAATTCCATTGATATATTCCACTGGGTCAAAATCATTATTAAAAGAAGACACATACACATTGTTTACATCCAGCAGTAATCCGCAACCTGTTTCATCGGTCATTAATCGCAAAAACTCCCATTCTGGAAGTGTAGAATTATTAAAGGATGCATACGTACTTGGGTTTTCCAAAATCAATGGACGTTCCAGATAATCCTGAACCTGCCTGATTCGATCACAAACATGTTTTAATGACTCGTCATTTAGCGGAAGCGGTAATAAATCATGCGAATTGGTTGTTAAAACTCCTGTCCAGCACAGATGATCGCTAATCCAAGCCGGTTTTACTTCGGCTGCCAGCTGTTTTAAACCTTTTAGGTAATCAAAGTTCAGCGGATCGGTACTTCCTATAGACAGCGATACCCCGTGCATTACCACGGGATACTGTTCTGCTATCTGATGTAAAATATATCTAGGCCGTCCATGCGAATCCATAAAATTTTCAGAAATTACCTCAAACCAATCTACTCCGGGTTTATTCTGAAGTATATGCTCAAAATGCTGACTTCTTAAACCTAATCCTAATCCTAAATTAGGCAATCCAAGTCTAGTTATCATTTTTTCGAACAGCAGTTTGAAATAGTCTCAGGCAGTTTTTTTGCACTTTCTTCCTTCATCTTCAAAACCCTTAAGTCGGCAGCCGCCTTTCTATCCACAGGATTGTTTATGTAGGAACAAGACCTTGAACCGCTTTGTCCGCAGGAAGAATAATCTTTACCTGTAGTCCCGCGAACCATATTTACATATTCATCGCTTGGACCATACTGTTGTGGCGCTGCGCCAAATGATTCACCGTTTTCTGTTCTTTTTTCTTCAAAACGCGCTCTTGCCAATTGCCAGACACTAAGTCCTTTATTAGGCCCTTGTGCCAAAAAACGAGAAGACAGAATAGGCACTCCGCAGCTTCCCTGATAACGGCATTCATTTTCGCCTGGATGACAAAGTTCCTCGGTAGTTCCAAAGATTCCACAGCCTCCCTGTCCCTTGCAGGCATTCAAGGTATGACAGGGATGACCAACTGCTGTTGAACAATCTCCTTTTCCAGCACAATCATTATTGCCTGAATATCCCGCATTTTTACATGAATTAAGCCCCATGCATACATGAAGCTCTCTATTTACTAATTCTGACATCTTTTTTATTTTTTGATTAATGATTATGTTTATATGGTGTGCTTGGTACCTTTGGCATATCGGCTATAATACTGTGATCCAGCCCTACGTCTGGCAGTGAAGGAAAATAATTTTCACTCTTAATTGCCCAGCCCCAATTAACAGGATCAGCTTTAGCCAATTGATCGACCAAATTCATAATCTGCTCTTTTGGTCTTAAAAAACTATTTACAAAAGAATAAGGTTCAAATGTTAAAGCTCCTCTGTAAGCGCTATTTCCTTTGGAATAAGTATAATAATTTATCTGATTTCCTACACCGCTCAACAGCCAGATCATCGATTTATGAATGCCATACAGGAACAAATCATATTGAGTGCTTTCGTCTTTATAATAACAGGTTTCAATCATTAAAAGAATATAAGCAAAAACCGCATTACCCAATTCTGAACAAAGTGCCAGAGCCTCATTACCCGATGCTCTATAATCGGCTATTGTCGGATTGGCATCAGTGTCGTACACGAAATAGCTGAAAAAATCGTCCAAGCCCTGAATTTTACTAAACTTTTCCTGATAATGACCTCCAAGGCTATACGCTTCGAGGAATTTGGCAAAATGTGCCACTTCTTTTCCGGTATCATCATAATCGCCTTCCCAAAACGTAACCTTTCCATCCACGACTTCCATTGGTACCGGCATTTTATTTTCTCCCCAAATCAGAGTATGCTGTTTCTCCTTGCTTCGTCCTTCTCCTTGTTCTACAATTCGTTCCAAAGCCTCAACTGCCGAATGAGCATCATACACCCCAACCAGTTCGCCGCTATCATTGCCATTAGCAAATTTAGGATTGTGCTCTCTGTCATAATGCACAGTATTCATCGAGTTTTGAGAATAAAACGGCTTAGGACGTGCCGGATTATCAGGTGGAAGCAATTGTGGTCTATAATTATACGGACCAGGGAAATTCTCTTTTACGCACTCAATAATCATCTCATACAAACGGCCAATAGTTTGATAATCAACCGTGTTTAACAATTGTTTTTCTGCATATGGATCTACAAATGGTTCAGGGCTTTCTATCTGCAAAAAAGTAGTCAGCTGATTCAGCGATAATTTTGCAGCGTTAATTTGAAATTCAGGAATATGTCCATCTAATTGTGTTGGAAATGACAGTACTTTTCCGATTCCCATAAGATCCGGCTCTGTTTGACAAACTGCTTGTTTCACATTACAGGAAAGAGCCAGGTGCAGCATTTCTTCGATAACCACACTCATAATTAAAGCAGCTGATTTATTCGAATATACCAATACATCCAGTTTCAGATCTTGCGCCAATGCTTCAATTTCTGCTTCAGTACGTTCACCAGACTGCGATAGCTGCGCATGGAGTTTAGCGTATAGCTTATCTTGATCCTGCGCTCTGTTTATTGAATAATAGGTCGACAGATACGTTGGAATAGTAGCAAGCTCCAGTGCAATTGCCTGCTGCATTACCTCTTTGATATTATCTTTTGTTACCTCATTTGAAAATGTAAAAAGTTTTTTGGTTTTCATGTTTTTAGAAATTTGAAAGCATTATAACATTTGTATAAGCAAAGTGACACAAATGTTAATCTGCCTTATTTAGTTAGAGTGAATTATTCTGGAGAGATAAAAGGATAATACTTTTCATCTATGATTGGTTCGATACCAAAAAAATCATTAAGAACAGATTCGGCAGTACAAAATGCCCCTTCTACCCAAGCCTGATCATTTGAATACGTTTCGCCAACTATAAAAATATCGCAATCCGTTTTTGGAACGAGCTGTGACGGTTTTCTAATTTTTCTTTGCACGTCACCTAAATCATAGTGTGATTTATAAGCATGATACCCTGCATTAAAAGGAGGCAGCGACCAGTCCATGTATTTTGTTTCCAAAGGTTCAGGCACAAAAGAATAATCAGCCTGTGGTCCAAAATGCAGTGCTGCCAATTGTGAACGGAGCATTTTGACCATTACTGGCGTGGCTTTTCTTGGTCCTTCGAGCGGCTGGCAATCTCTGGACTCCGGAATTTCACGTGTTCCATTTGGCCCAAGCTCTAAAGCTTTCCAGAATGTTGTATACTGAATATCATCATAACTGGCCAGAATACCATACACTTTTTCCCCCTTTTTATTTATGGCGTTATCACCAAAATAAACCACCTGCCGGATAGGCATATCGGTAATGCTTGGACCAATAGTATCTAATTCGGCTACAGCTGCAATCTGCTTTTCTTCTTTAAAAGTCAGGCGTTCCTGAATTGCATTTTCTACAGCAGCTATAAAACTGATCTTATCGTTAAATGATGCACCTATAATAACCGGATTTTTTGCTGATTCTATTGCTTTCAAATAATTAGAAGGAAATTTTTCTTTTTTAAGTTTGGCAATTCCTTCCTGTGTTAGGAAATAACTGGTTAGTTTGGCAGGATACGTTGGACTTCCAGCCTCGGTTGTTCTCCACCAAGGAGTAGTAAAAAACATTCCTATTTTGTACGAAGGTTCCATAATTACAGATTCCAGATAGAGCTGTACTTTTTCGTGGTTCAAGACATCCTGACCTTCATCATCTGTATAACGCGTTGCCTCAGCTACCAGTTCAATAGCCGCACGAGGCATTGCAAGAAATGCAGCATTGCATATTTTACTTTCGGCAAGTTTATCAGGAGCTGCGCGTTTTGCGGTGGTAAAACGAATCCCAGCCTTAGTATGCAGAATTGAACGTAATCTGGTATCTGGAAAATAATTCAGTGTAATTCCTTTTTGTTTTGCCAGTTTTTCAACTTCTTCGAATAAAGCATCAAATAAACTGGAGTATCCTTTTACCAGCGTTTTATATTCAGTTCCAGGAGTAAATTCGTCATTAACATTAAAGGACTGGGCACTATGGCTGTTTACTACGTTTGAACTATAGCCGTTACCATCCGCCAGATAGCCAAATCCTTCTTGTCCAAGTCTGTCATAAGCGAGATTCCAATACCCTATATCTTTTAGTAAATCTCCTTTTTGAAAGATTGAACTTTCCGGCATATCAATATTGATTCTTCCTTCTGCATAAAACCGGCACCACTCTCTTCTGGTTACAGGCCCGGATTCTTGCGTAATAGCTACAGATTGTATCGTTGTAAATCCATCATCCGGCGGAGCGTCTTCACCATAATTGTTTGCAAAATAAGGCGCTGGCTGATTAGAATTAATGTCTGAGACATACATATTTTTAGAACGCAGAGACATTAATGGATCCGCAGATTCATTAAACTCAATGGAATCTTTCTTTAAATCAAGTTTCTCTATAGTTTTGGTAACTACACGATGTCCAGCCCCTTCAGGACTTCCGTCCCAATAAGAATATCGCATACCGCCCAATTCCAGATACGAATTGTCTTTATTGTCCTTGTAATGCCATGTACAGACACGTGCGCCTGGCTCTCTCGTACCTGGATTTTTTTTGGAAAAATCATATTTCCCCCAGTCGTAGAGTTCCAACACATCACCTTTGACAAGCATTTTTTCGTTTTTATCATGTTTGGATTTCCCTTCCAGTAATCTCCAGGCAGTATAGAGCCCAGCTGCACCCGCTCCAAAAATAGAGTATGTTTTCTTATTAGTCATGATTGTATATTTTTTTGTTTTTTTGTTTATTCGTTACCCAATCTTGACATTTGCTGTGCCAGATCTTTTTGAGGAATTACAATTTCTACCAAACTTGGAAGATTCGTTTTTTTCTTGAGTTCAAGAAGTACTTCGTTTAACTCTGTTACGGTTTCGGCTCGGTAACTGTTTGCGCCAAATGCTTTGGCAAGTGCCTGATAATCCCATTTTGGAAGGATATCAAATTCATCAAACTTATGTTCTGGTCCCGCCTTAAACGAGTCCATGTCTACATATACCTGCTCAATAGCATATACCCCGTTACTCATGACAAATATCACAGAGTTGATATTGTATCTTACAAGAGTCGAAAGTGACTGTGCAATCATCATAAAACCGCCATCTCCGGCTACAGTCCAAGCCTGCTTGCCGCTTCCAAGCTGAGCACCCGAAGCTGCACCAGTTTCAAAACCAATACACTGCCACGCTGCCGAAGAAATAAAAGCATTTTTTGATAATCCGTAAATATTGGTAGCCACATACATAGATGAGCTTACGCCAAAAGTCATGACAATGTCTTCAAGCATTTTGTTCTTTTCCAAGAAAGAAACCGTATTTTCAAAAAAGCGATTGAATGTTATTACTTCGGGGGTGTTATCATATTTAGGATCCGAATTAGATTTCCAAGGCTCTGGAAATTTTGGCTGAGGTGGTGCCACCGATTTTAAAGGATATTCTGCCGCTTTTTTAAAACGTTTTATTAATGCTTCAATAAAATCTTTTAAGGTTACATCATTATACGTAAAATAACCAACACGCATTTCTTCTGTGGTTGCCTGAATCATATCCGAAAACTTATTTTCTACCAGCCACAAATAATCATCTGTAATAATCGTCCCTAAAGACAGGATACAATCAGAAGCTTCGACCAGTTTTATCACTTCGGGTATAGATGCCTGATCTGAATAGGTTCCAATAAATTTATCTCCCTCCTCATCCAGAACCGTTTTTCCCAGTGAAGTAGTAGTGTACAGTATACCGCTATATTTGATAAATTCTTCCAGCTGACTGGACAAATTGTGCCGCAAAATCTCTACGCCTGCAAAAATCAAAGGCGATTTTGCCTCAGTAATTTGAGTCCAGGCTTGAGAAACAGCATTCTCAAGTGCCGCCGCTTCACTTTTGATTATCTGAGGCTTTAATTTTTTATCTGAAGGCTTTGGGCAAGGCTCACCCCACACCTCTTTATAACATGCAATGTATACAGGACGCTGGTGCGTAAGTGCAGTAATGATTAATTTATCGATTTTTTCTGGAGCATCTACAGAACTGCTCAAGGTCTCGGCAGCAACAGTTACTCTTTCGTAAATTTCCTGATCCGCGTTGAGATTACCCGTAGAATGATGATAAAGCACATTGTACATACTCCCGATCTGGCGTGCATCTGCTCCGGGAGTGGCACTAATTACCACAACAGGACTGCGCTCTACATAAGCTCCTGCAATAGCATTTAATGCGCTGTAAGTACTTACCCCATACTGCAGGGATACAGCAGCCAGCCCGCGGGTACGTGCATAAGCATCTGCAGCATAAGAAGCGTCTAATTCATTGGAAGTTCCAATGGTTTTGATTCCATCAAAATTTTCCAGGGCTTGTGTAAAGTGCTTGACATAATCACCTGGTATTTGAAAAATTTCGGTAACATTTAATTGCTTGAGCCGAGTGAGCAGATAATCTGCAACTGTAAATTCTTTTGTAGATTTCATTATTTGATTTTCTAAATTAAGCATCACATTTGTTCTTCTTACACTTTTATACGCACCTGTAAACTTCCAATATTGTCAGTCAATCCAGCTCCGTATTCTCCATTTAAATCATCGTTGATGCATAATTTTAAGGCTCCGCTTTCCCCTGCGGGAGTTGTAACGGGACCGTTTCCAATATAGAAAGGAGCATTAGACCCAACTTGTCCTATAAGAGATCCCATATTTACATTTTGAATTGGATAACCTGACTGGGTCACGATAATACCAGGGCATCCATCTGCTCCATACAAATTGCCGCCATTTGTTTCTGGATCTGCAGTCCATTGACCAGAACTGTAACTTACTGTTACCTGACTTCCTGGCTGTACGGTAACTCCTGTTTCCTGCCATGGCTGTTTTGCATTCACTTGAGTAAACGTTTCTACCAGCTGTAAGGTGTTTGCATCAATATGTAAAAATTGGGTCGGTAAACCATTTATTAAAAACTGTAAAACAATATTTTGAATGTACTGCAGCTGCACTTTTCCATTACTCAAAGTTTCAACATACCAAGTAGTGTCCATCGAAATCACTTTCCCAAAGGAATTTTCAAAATTTATATTACTTACCGCACCGCCTTCATTGGTAGTACTAACCGTAATGCTTGAGTAACTCTCGACAGTAATACCTTTACTATTCAATCCTTTTAATTGCTGTGTCAAATAAGTTGATGGATCAATTATAGAAGAATCCGTAAAAGGTAATTTAGTTCTATCGGCTATTGGAAAAACCGGATTTCCTGTTCCAGATACAACCGGTCCTCCCGTCATCAAAACGGAAACACCATGAGGCACCGAAATTTGTTTGTTATATTGAGTTGCTGGATTTTGTACTGGAATTGGATTTGTGACAGGAACAGTCCCTGGTCCATAAGGTCCTTCCATTTGATTTTGTATAGCATGATAAAGCCAAGTCCCATTTTCAGCATGAATCAAGGTGTTCTCAATTGGCTGTGATCCGCTTGGATCGGCGTTGTCTGCTATGTATACTCTTTGTTCATAAAACAGTACACCGCTGGACTGTGTAAACTGCCCTTCCCTGTTTGGCGCTCCGCCGGCTATTGCCGAAAATGAAATTTCTTCAAAATAAGGAAAATTTTTAGTGATGTAGCCATTTGGAGCATCTGTCTGAGGCAAAGGCATAACATTGTAACCTGCAGCATCAGCTCCAGTCGGGCTGTTCCAAGTACCAATAAAATTATTTAAAAGTCCCAGATTTGAAGTACCAATGACTGGCGGCTGATTTGTTGCTGATACAAGCGGCGTTGTAATGTCTGGAATTATCGCTGTTGCTGATGCTTGTTCAGCAAGATAAGGGCATTTTTGTTTTTCTAAGCTGATTGAATTTTCCATTTTTTTATGTTTTTTATTGGTTCCTTGATCGTAAATTTTCTGGCTAAACCTCCTCTTCCTCTATAAAAGCATTTTACAGGTCAGCTTTTATTTTATGCTTCCAGTTAATATATCGCAGCACTTTCATAGCTCTCTATAAAAAGTCAATTTAAAACTTGTGACATATTAATTTGGAGCAGTATCCTGAAAACAATCCAGCGTTAGGATTTCTTTTCTATTATAAACTTACGATGACACTACATTTCAAATCAAAAAAAAGGTATCAATACCGAATTTTCATCTATAAGAAACCCAAATAATAGTATAAGATAAATAGTATTAAGACAATTGGAATCTGCACTTAAAGACTGCTTTCTAAATCAGCAGTTTTTTTCAAGCAGAACGAATTGGTAAATTCAAAATAATAATCTATTTTCGTAATCGATTACGGAAAAATGAAAACAAAAATTACTATTAACGACATTGCAAAAGAATTAGGCATCGCTCCGGCGACCGTCTCTCGTGCATTAAGCAATCATCCGGAAATAAGCGCATCCACCAAGAAAAAAGTTAAAGCTGCTGCAGAACGCCTTGACTACAGACCTAATAAAATTGCTTCTTCATTGCGTTCGGGAAAAACAAAAATTATTGGAGTACTAATTCCAACTGCTGAACATTTATTTTTCGGATCAGTAATTCATGGCATTTCAAATTTAGCCAGCCAGCACGGTTATGATGTTCTTATTTATCAGTCCAACGAAAACGAAGAGTTTGAAAAAAAAGGAATTGATACATTTATTGGAGCAAGAGTTGATGGGATTTTAGTTTCAATTTCTAAAAACACAACCGATTTTTCACACTTCGAATCGGTCAAAAAGAAAAATATTCCAATTGCTTTTTTTGACCGTACCAATGATGATCTAGAAATTTCGTCCGTCTGCACTGATGATTATATGGGAGCCTTCATGGCAACTGAATCCCTTATAAAATCAGGATATCAAAGAATTGCTCATATTTCGGGCCCACAGCAAATTAAAGCTTTCACAGAAAGAATCCGAGGCTATAAAGCAGCTTTAAATGAGTACAATATTAATTTTGACCAAAATCTGATTTACAGCGGAGACATCAGTATTGAAGCCGGGAGAAAAGGCGTGCAGTATTTTTTAGAATTAGAAAAAAAACCAGATGCCGTTTTTGCCACAGAAGATTTTACGGCGCTTGGTGCTTTAAAGGAATTAAAAGAACGAGAAATTAATGTGCCTAATCAATTTGGAGTAATGGGTTTCTGCAATGATTTATTCAGTGAACATATTACGCCTTCCCTTTCGACTGTAGACCAAAAAACTGTCCAGATGGGCGAAGAAGCATTCAATCTCATCTATGAATTAATTTCAAAGAAAGGAGAAAAAATAAACCTGCAAAGACGAATACTAACACCAGCTTTAATTCTAAGGCAATCATCAAATAAGAACTAAAAAAAATTAATTAATCACCGTAAACGATTACGTAAACTAAAAAAAATGACATACCAGCCAGCCGCAAACAGATATGCCGATATGGAATACCGCAGATGCGGAAATTCAGGGCTTAAACTTTCAGCCTTTTCACTAGGCCTTTGGCACAACTTCGGACAAAACAGCGATTTTGAAAACAGCCGAAACTTAATAAAAACAGCTTTCGATAGTGGAATTACCCATTTTGATCTTGCTAATAATTATGGCCCGCCTCCAGGATCGGCAGAAGAATGTTTTGGGAAAATTTTAAAAACTGATTTCAAAAATTATAGAGATGAAATGATTATTTCATCCAAAGCCGGCTACACTATGTGGGACGGTCCTTATGGTGACTGGGGATCCAAGAAATATTTAGTTTCCAGTTTAGACCAAAGCTTAAAAAGAATGGATTTAGAATATGTGGATATTTTTTACCACCACAGACCAGATCCGGAAACTCCTTTGGAAGAAACAATGGCAGCTTTGAACTTAATCGTACAGCAGGGAAAAGCTTTATATGCTGGTATTTCTAACTATCGCCCGGCCGAAGCTGCAAAGGCTTTTAAAATATTGAAAGAAATGGGAACTCCCTGCTTAATTCACCAGCCAAAATATTCGATGTTCGAACGCTGGATTGAAGACGGACTTTTGGATTTATTAGGAAAAGAACAAGTAGGCTGTATCCCTTTTTCTCCATTAGCACAGGGATTACTAACCGATAAATATATAAATGGAATTCCTGCTGACTCAAGAGTTGCTACCAGCGGACAATTTTTGAATGCAAGTCACATTACCACTGAAAGGCTGGATAAAATCAAAGCATTAAATACTATTGCAGAAGAAAGAGGTCAAAAATTAGCACAAATGGCATTGGCCTGGATTTTACGTGACCCTAGAGTGACTTCGGTATTAATTGGTTCCAGCAGACCTGCGCAAATTTTAGATTCAATTAAAGCCTTAGAAAATACCGCTTTCAGCGAAGAAGAATTAAAAAAGATTAATCTGATTTTAAAATAAGAATTTTAAAAACTTAAACCCCAAAAGAATGAAGGATTTAAAAAAAACAAAGGTGCAGCTATTTATACGCTGCTTCTTATTTGTTTTGGTATTTACAACGACAGCCGTTTTTTCTCAAGGACGAAAAACAATCCCCTTTGATGCCAGCTGGCAGTTTAAAACAGGAGAAATCGCTAATGCCGAAAAACCGACATTTGACGACAAAACATGGAAAACACTTGATGTGCCGCACGATTGGAGTATCGAAGGTCCTTATGACCGAGAAAACCCGTCTGCCCGTGGCGGCGGTTATCTGCCAGCAGGAATTGGTTGGTACCGCAAAACCTTCCAATTAGATTCTACCGACGCTAATAAAATGTTTTCCATAGAATTTGATGGTGTCATGGCAAACAGCGATGTATGGATTAACGGTACCCATTTAGGCAGACGCCCTTATGGCTACATCAGTTTCACGTATGATCTTACTCCTTATTTAAATTTTGGAAAAGACAAAACCAATGTAATTGCAGTTCGAGCTGATAATTCAATTCAGCCTGCTTCCCGTTATTATACCGGTGCCGGAATTTATCGTCATGTACGATTAACTGCTGTAAATACTACACATTTTAAACATTGGGGGACACAGATTACAACTCCAAATGCGACGACTCAAAAAGCCATTGTAAATATTAAAACTGAGATAGAAAACAGCGGTGCTGCCGGAACTTATAAATTACAGATTGATATTATTGACAGCAAAGGAAAGGCTGTTAAATCAATCGAGAGTCAAGAGAATATTGATAAAACAAGCAATTTATCTAAAGATATTGAAATTCAAAATCCTAAATTATGGGATATTGAAGCCCCGAATCTCTATACTGCGGTAACCAAACTATATTCCGGCAAAACACTTATTGACAGCCAAACGATTACATTTGGAATAAAAAATGCCGAATTTAGAGCCGAAACCGGTTTTTGGCTGAATAATAAAAATTACAAAATAAAAGGAGTCTGCCTTCATCACGACGGAGGTGCTGTTGGCGCTGCAGTGCCACTAGGCGTTTGGAAAGAGCGGTTGAAAAAATTAAAAGAAGTGGGTGTGAACGGAATCCGTACCTCACACAATCCTGTAGCTCCAGAGTTTCTTGATTTGTGCGATCAAATGGGATTTGTGGTTATGGACGAAACTTTCGATACCTGGACAGCCGCCAAGCATAATGGCGAAAAAGGATATAATTTATACTTCAAGGACTGGTGGGAACAAGATACGAGAGATATGATTTTGAGAGACCGAAATCATCCTTCAATTGTTATTTACAGCATAGGGAATGAAATCCATGATGACCTTAGTTATCCTGAAGGCTACAAAACTTATAAAATGCAGGAAGATGTTGTAAAAAAATACGACAGCACCAAGCCTGTAACCATGGCTCTTTTCAGACCAGCAAATTCCAAAGTATATCTTAGCGGTTTTGCAGAACAAATGAATGTTGTAGGGCAAAATTACCGTGAAAACGAATTAATTGCCGCGCATGAAGAGCATCCAACCTGGAAAGTTATTGGTACCGAAAACACTCATGTGATCAACCAATGGCTGGCTTTGAGAGACAAACCTTATATGGCTGGGCAGTTTTTATGGACGGGCTACGATTATCTGGGAGAAGCCGACTGGCCAGAAACCACCAATAATCAAGGGCTGTTTGACAGAGCTGGAAACTGGAAACAGGAGGCACTGCAAAGAGAAAGCTGGTGGTCATCAAAACCTGTGGTGCATATTGTGAGAAAATCAGATAATGCTGGGGCTGGATTCTGGATTTCTGATTGGACTCCAAGTGATTTTGACACTTATGACAATGCCAAAATAAATGTTTACAGTAATTGTGACGAAGTAGAGCTTTTTCTGAACGACAAATCATTAGGAACATTAAAAAAACCGGCAGATGATTCACCAAGAGAATGGAATGTCACTTTTGAACAAGGAACAATAAAAGCAATTGGAAAAAACAACGGAAAAGCTGCAGCCAAGGAAGAACACACTTCTGCCGGAAAACCAGCCAAAATTATCCTGACCAAAAGCAATGCAGTACTTGCCAACAACTGGGACGATGTAAACTTCATTACCGCGACCATTGTTGACGAAAAAGGAATCAGATGCGCTAATGCCGATAATCAGATAAAATTCACAATTACCGATTCAGGCAAAATCATTGCTGTAGACAATGGAAATATCATAAACCACGATGGTTACCAAGGCCCAGCTGTAAGAGCTTATCAAGGAAAAGCAATCGCGATTATTAAAGCAGTAAAAGATAACGGCACAATAACCGTTAAAGCAGATGCTGAAGGTTTAGAACAAGGCTCACTGCCTGTCGAGATTGTTTCTGATAAAAAATAGACTTACTTCCAATAACTAAAAAAGCTTCAGATTCCTCTGAAGCTTTTTTAGTATCTATCATTATTTATTATTTCATCTTAATTTTCAATACAATAACCGAATAAGCAGGCAGATTAAGCTGTGCTTTCTCCCCTTTCAAATTGTATTCGCTTTCTGTCGGACTTATTTTTTTAGGAGAGGCAAAAGTATTTTCATCCTGTAGATTTGGGCTGGTAAGCGTAATTATACTTCCTTTTGACAATAATTTACTTCCTTTTAAATCAACAGTAACTTCTTGTGCTGTAGCAGCTGTATTTACCAGTTTTACAATTATTTCTTTAGAATTAACATCTTTCACCGCAGAAGCATACAAACTGTTTTGTCCTGTCAGCGGCTGTCCGTCTTTAGTAATAGATAATAAATCAGTTCCTTTATTGAGAGAAAACAATTTTTGAACATAATAATTAGCAGAGCCAAAAGCTTCCAAATTGTTGAACCAGATCATATCCGGTGTCCATTGCCAGGCATCTTCATGAGCCATTAACGGAGCATAAGAACACAAATTCACCACTTCGGCATTTCGTTCCAGTCCGGTCATGAAAGCGGCTTCAGAAAAGGCACATTCCCAATTGTTTCTATTACTTGACTTATCAGCTGCAGGGCTTTGAGCTGCATATTCTCCGGCAAATATTTTTGGCCCTTTACGGTCGTATTTGTCATAACGGGCAGCATTTTCTCTAAACCACTGCGGGCTTTTATAATAATGTTCATCTATCAGTTCGGCATCCAGCTTTTTAAGTTCCTGCATAGCAAAATCAAAATGCTCGCCATCTGGAGATGGTCCGCTTCCTGACACTATAGTTATATTTGGATATTTTGCCTTAATTGCTTTTTCAAAAACTTTATACCTTTCTATATAATCCGGTCCCCATTGTTCATTTCCTACTCCAATGAATTTAAGATTAAATGGTTTTGGGTGTCCCATATCCGTGCGGAGTTTCCCCCAAGCTGTCGTCTCTGCTCCATTAGCAAATTCAATTAAATCCAGCGCATCTTGAATATACGGATCTAATTCTTCTACTGGAGCTAATTCACCAGTATTGTACTGACAAGCCATTCCGCAGCTTAAAATAGGTAATGGAGATGCCCCAATATCTTCTGAAAGCTGAAAATATTCATAGAATCCCAAACCAAAACTCTGAAAATAATCAGGAGTCTGCTTATTGCTGAACTCCACATTCCAGCGGTTCATCATCGTTCTTCTATCCTCAACATTTCCTACTGATTTTTTCCACTGATAACGGTCTGCCAAAGTTCTTCCTTCTACAATACAGCCACCTGGAAAACGTAAAAATCCTGGTTTCATATCATACAAAAGCTGTACAATATCTTTGCGCAGACCATTTTTTCTATTCATCCAGGTATCTTCCGGAAACAGTGAAATCATATCTAAATCAATAGTTCCAGTCCCTTCAAAAGTTATTTTTAATTTTGCTTTTGCTTCAGTCTGAGTTGCTGTAAATTGTGCAGTATAGTATTTCCATTCATTTGATGCCGGCACAATACTGGTTTCACCAATAACTTTCTTGTCTTTATCAATAAACTGAATGATTATTTTTTTTATGGCTCCGTCATGATTAGCCGCCTTCAAAGAAAGATTGTATTTCGCATCTTTTTTGACACCCATTCCTCTAAATCCTTCATTGATAATCGTATATCCTTTGTCATCATTTATAAGAACTCTGCAAAAATTAGTATTGGTTTTATTTCCCGATACTTTGATAGGAACTGCAGTACCCGACTGCATATTCAAAGAAGACCTTTTTGTATTAGGCTGCTCCCATCCCATTAACGGTTTATCAAATTCGAAGGAACGGTTTTTTACCATTTCGGCATACAGTCCTCCGTCGGCGGCAAAATTGATATCTTCAAAAAACAGACCAAACATCGTGGGCTGGATTTTGGTAATTGTTTTAGTAACGTCTACTTCTAAATTTGTCTTTTGGGCAAATCCATAAAGACCATTAAAAAGCAAACCGCCAATGATAATTTTTGTAATTATATTGTTTTTCATTATGTAGATTTTATGTTGAAACATGTTCAAATGTATCAATATTTAAATATTTAAAAAACTTATTTCGATAATTTTAAAAGCATGACTCCATGAGGATTTACACTAACTTTTATTTCATCTGAGAACTCTCCGAGATCTTTCTGACGCCAAACATCTCTGATTTTATATTTTTTCAAAAAATGAAATTCTTTCAATTTTCAGCGTATATTCTTTTGTTAAATCTGTGGTATTGAATATTCCAACAGCGATACTACCGTCAAAAAGTGCTTTGTACATTACTCTGATCTCATCACTTTTTAACCAAAATTTATCTGCTGAAATTCCTAACGGATCCTGATCAATATCAATTACTTCATTATTTGTAATTAAAGATAATGTAAAATCATCCAGTTCATCTAAATTACAGCTTATTATAAGTGGAGCTGCCTGCAAAGCCCAAAAACTAACTTGTGAATATTGCTCATCAGCTGTTAATTTTGATGGTACTGTTTTCTTGACAAAGCTGTTTGGAATTCCAAAATTCCCTATTTGCAGCATGTCAGGATCACTCCAATGTCCTGGTCCCACATAAGGCCTCCACTCGAATTGTGTATCAACTATGCTTAGAACTTTCTCCCATTTGTCCTCAATATCTGTAGTAGTTCTCCATAAATTGGAATAAGCAGACAATCCTTCTGCATTTGTAATTGGAGCATTATTAGAAACCGAAAATACGATATCACGACCTTTTCCTAACAAATCTTCAGAAAATCTTTTTGTAGTCTTGATATCATTTGGTTTCCAATCGACCTTAACAAAATCAAATCCCCATTCTGCAAATTGCTTTGCATCTTTGTCTAAAAACCAATATTCTCCAATTCGCGATAAATTTTTACGGTGTACCCCAGGATAACTTCCTGATATTTGATTGACTTGTTTTCTGTCTTCTTTCGAAATTGCAAATACATCATAATTTCCTTCTGCATTGTCGCAGGTTCCTCCTGTAAATCCGGCATAAGAACTAACCCAAGGCGTTGTATAAATTCCAATTTTCATACCGAAACTATGAACATAATTACAAAGACCTTTCATATCAGGGAATCGTTCATTGGATTGCAGTGCAAGATCTTTTCCTTCTCTTTTACCTTGCCAGCAATCATCAATATTAATATAATTCCACCCGTAATTAATTAATCCTAATTTTTCAAAAGCTACAGCTGTTTTACGAATTTTATCATCGGCTACGGATTCTGACCAAGAATACCAGCTGTTCCATCCCATTGGCGGAGTTAAACAAATTTTATCTCCAACTTTAATTTTCATTTCACGTTTATCGGATCCTAATTTATTTGTCGCTTTTAAAACGACTGTAAAATCACCCTTTTCTTTTAAAACTCCAGTAATCACACCATTTCTGGAATCAACAGATAAGCCCGAAGGCAAATTATCAACACTGTAAACCAAAGTACCTTCTCCAGTTGCAGGAATTTTATAAATGAATTCACTGTTTGGACGCACTCCAAAAACGCGAACGGCATTAACTTTAGGAAATCTCCCCGGTTTAGGCGTTAAAATACTCTGATCGTTATCCTGCGCCTGAGCGACTATTAAAAAAAAACAGCAAAAGAAAGCTAAAATATTTTTCATTATATTTTGATTTTAAAGAAAAACTTAATGTTTTATTTAAAATATTATTACTTTTTCACCGCTTCATATTTATCCGGAAAGGCCGATTCTCCATCTAAATTATTCACTTTCAAAACATCTACATTTTTGCTTTCGACTGCATGTTTGAAATAGTCCTGTTTGTTATTTCCCCAGCTCACTGAACAATTCTGAACTTTTATACTTTCTGCGGTATCAAAATAAAATCCCGATGTACTGCCTTTTACAAAACCATCCGCTTTTGAAGGACGGCGGTCATAAACCCCGCCTGGGAAATTGGATGTTTTATCAATAGAAACACTCACTCCCTCAAAAACTATATTCTTAATTTTATCCTTCGATTCGCCGCTCACATAAACACCATTTTCACCTGTACATTGGATATTGGTAAAATAAATATTGCTTACTGTCCCCACTTTTCCTTCAGTTGCTCCTTTTGGAAAACGCCAGTTGGCATCTTTGTGGTTGCCGCTCGCACGACTGTAAGCAGTTACATAAATAGGTTCTGCTTTTCCCCACCAGGTATCGGTCTTTAATTTTCCTTCAATAATCATATTCGAAAAAATCACATCGCTCACCGTTCCTTCATCACGATTTTGAATTCCTACACCGCGGTTACTGTTTTTAATAATGCAGTTATTAATAATCACCTGTCTGATGGCATCCATATTCTCTGAACCAATCTTGATGGCACAGCTGCTGCTGGTCATGGTACAGTTGGTCACAACAATATTCTCACAGGAACCAAATTCTTCAAATTCTCTTCTGTTTTTTAGGCAGATGCAGTCATCACCGCTTTCTATATAACAATCGCTGATGCGGACATTCTTGCTGTGGTCAATATCAATTCCATCACTGTTGCGGACTTTCAGGCTGTTCAACAACGTTATTCCGCTAATGACAACATCATTGCACCCAATAAGATGAACGGTCCAATAGGCCGAATTTCCAATATGGACATCTCTTATTCGAATGTTTTTTCCTCCAATAATTGTAAGCACATGAGGACGCGGGTCCAGGATATTGAAAGGTTTCAGTACATAAGCATCTTCCTCTTCGGCACCCATAAAGGAAATTCCGTTTCCGTCTATTTTTCCGCTGCCGCTAATGGTAAAATTCTCGATGTTTTTGCCACCAATCCAAATTGTTCCCTCACCTTTGTTGGCACGAAAAGCACTTTCGGTGTATAATTTTTCATCCGGGCTTGCCAAAATTTTAGCACCTCCCTCGATATGCAGATCTACATTTGATTTCACATTGAAAGGTCCTGTCAAAAAAGTAAACGGAGCTGGTATCAACACCTGTCCGCCTGTAACACTGCAGGCATCAATCGCTTTTTGAATCGCAATGGCATCATTCGTTTTTCCGTCACCTTTGGCTCCATATTTTTTAACGTCATATACTTTTTGCGCAGCAACGCTCAGTGACAGGCAAAAAACGATCAAAGTAATTACATGTTTCTTCATCATATTTTTTATTTATTAAAAGATTATTTTCAAATCTTTATTTACTATTTCAAAGTCTAAATCACCTCGCAGGCAATTCAAACGTACTCTGTTTCGGTTCACTTTTTCTTTTTGAAGCTTCTGCATCAAGGTTACTTGAAGGAACATCTTTAAAAATAATCTGATTGTTTTTATCCGAAGGAACATCAATTTTTTCCATCACAAGTCCTTTTACATCATCAAAAACAAATGCCGGACGAAAATCCTCCTTTTCAAGCGTCAGTTTTATATTCTTCATTTGGATTCCGTCAACATGACGAACGTAAAATCCCCAGGACGGCAGTTCACCAAACATCGTAAACTCAGGATATCCTTTTATGTTTTCCAATACGTCTTTTAAACGCCATAAAGGCAGATATGCCATACCCTTCGAAGCTTTTCCCGAATACTGGATTTCAATATTTTCCAAAGTTACGTTTTCGATGGAATGTCCAGGAATTCCAGCAATGGAAGCAGGAAATGGATTGTGGAAATAATCTACTTCCGGACCTCTTAAATCATAATCAATATCGGGACGGCCAAAAGGAACCTGCACTTTTATATTTTTTACCGATACATTTTTGATATAGCCTGGCTTCTCTCCGTTTCTATGTCCCAATCGAATCAGAACCGCATTTCCAGTATTTACGGCAGTAATATCCGAAACCTTGATGTTTTCAATTTCGGCACCATCCACAGATTCAATGGCAACAGCCGATCTAAAAGTATCAAATACCTTAATGTTTTCTATCGTTATATTTTTGAAACTTCCATAGGAACCAGTCCCGAATTTGACAGCACAGGAACTGGAACGAATGGAACAATTAGCTATATAATAATTGTCGTTATACAGTCCCGGAGAATCCGACTTCAGGCAAATACCGTCATCGGCAGCATTGATATCGCAATTGGTTACGCGGACATTACTGCATCCATCCATATCAATACCATCATTATTCCAATAAGCGCGGCTGTTGACTTTAACATAATCGACGACTATATTTTTTGATTTCCGCATTGAAAAAACCCAGCCCGGACTGTTTTTCAGCAGCACATCTGTCACTTTAATAGAATCACATTCTGAAAGAAAAATCAATTTTCCCCTGCCGTCATTCGGGCGGAGTCTCCTGTAATTGTAACTTGGGTCTATCCGCACTCCCGTATGATGCAGACTGTCAACCGCCAAAGCCAGCTCACGCCCCTGACCATCGATAATTCCTTTTCCAGTAATGGCAATATTTTTTTGAGCGTGGGAAATTATCAGTGCGCGTGCATCATTGTATTTTGGATAATCATCGGGATTTGTGCTTCCTAACAGCGTACTTCCTTCTTCAAAAAAAAGCTCAACTCCGCTTTTTAATATAATGCTCCCAGATAAAAAATTTCCTTTCGAAAAAACAACTCTTCCGCCTCCTTTCTTATTGGCAGCATCAATTGCTTTCTGAATCGCTTGAGTATTTAGCGTTTTACCATCAGCCACTGCACCAAAAGCCGTAACCGGAAAATCTTTTCTTTTATTGGCAAACATTTCCGAATTGAAACTGAGCTGAAAAAGAAAAAGCAAAATGATATAACTCTTAAAAATTTTACTGCTGGTATTCAAAATCATTTTATTCTTATTTAATAATTTGGTTCTACTGGGAATTTTATGAACATTCATATTTTTTTCTACCATTAAGACATTAAGGTTCATTAAAAAACAAACAAAACCTTAATTTTCCTTAATCCCTTAATGGTTAAAAAATCAAACTGTCTTTCACATTAAAACATCAGAATCGGATAAGAAACTGTTCCAAAATTTACCAAAAAACAGTATATAAAGCTACTAATATACCGCTGATGATGAATGACCCAATAACAAACTCAGATGACACTTTAAACAATGCAGTATCAACTTCAATTTTGTGTGCTTCGTGCTGTTCTTTTGGCTCAGGTTTTAAAAGACTTATTGCCACCATTAACAATACTATGATGAAGAAAGCAATTGTCATTCTGTCCAAAAACGGATAATCAGGAAAAGCACCATTGGTCCACATCGGCAGGAATTTTAATACTGCCGCGATAGGAACCGTAAGGAAAGCACCGGCAAGTCCTGCTGATGCAGTAGTCCTTTTCCAGAACATTCCCAATAGAAAAATAGCAAGAACCCCTGGCGAGAAAAACCCAACATATTCCTGTATAAACTGATAAGCCTGATCTAATGATTTTAATGCAGGAGCAACTACAGCCGCAATAGCCATACAGATTACTACGCACCATCTTCCAGTAAGAACCAATTTCCTTTCCGAAGCATTTGTATTAAAATATTTTTTATAAATGTCTAAAGAAAAAATTGTCGAAATACTGTTTGCCTTACCTGCCAAAGAAGCAACAATTGCCGCTGTCAGAGCTGCCAAGGCTATTCCTTTTAATCCGGCAGGCAGTAAATTCATCAAAGTTGGGTAAGCGTGGTCAGGTTTCAGTACACCTGCAGCATCTACCATTTCCTGCTGAAACATTCCGTTTTGATGCATTACATACATAGCGATACCCGGCAGTACAGCAATAATTGGGACTAATAACTTTAAAAAAGCAGCAAACAGAATACCTTTACGAGCCGTTTTCAAATCGGCTCCCAAAGCTCTTTGAACAATATACTGATTACAGCCCCAATACGCCAGATTATTAATAAGCATTCCGCCTATAAGTACAGACATTCCCGGAAGTTCTACATAATGAGGACTGGATTTATCAAATATCATGTGCAGGTGATCTGGTGCTTTTTCAGCTATAACTGACAGCGCTTTAAAAATGTCTTTCCCAAAACCAAACTGCTCCGAAAGCAGAGTCAGCGACAAATAAGTAGTAACCAGACCTCCCAATATTAATACTACAACCTGAAAAATATCGGTGTACCCTATGACCTTCATTCCGCCCAAAGTAACAATAACCGAGAACAGACTCAATCCTATAATACAAAATTCAAAACTAACTGGTGCGATAGACGAAATTGCCAAAGCCCCTAAATAGATAATGGAAGTAAGATTTACAAACACATATATCAATAACCAAATGACCGCCATTATAGTACTTACGGAACCATTGTATCTTTTTGCCAAAAACTGCGGCATCGTAAATATCTTGTTTTTAAGATAGACCGGTAAAATAAATATGGCTACCAAAATTAATGTAGCGGCTGCCATCCATTCGTAAGATGCAATAGCCAGTCCCAGTGCAAAACCAGAACCGCTCATTCCTATAAAATGTTCTGCCGAAATATTGGACGCTATCAATGAAGCACCAATAGCCCACCAGGTGAGTGATCCTTCAGCCAGAAAATATTCCTGAGAACTGCTCGATGTGTTTTTCTTACTCCTATAAATATACATTCCATAGGCTGTAACTAAAACAAAATAAATAAAGAAGACTATATAATCTGCGGTTTGTAATACGTTCATAATTAGGTTGGTTTATTTTTAGTTAATAGGTAACTTGACTTAAATATTTAATTTTATCTTTTAACACATAGACATGGTTTTAGTTTAACCAAAAAGAAGTTTCTGTTTATAAACAATCTCACAGCATCAATGTGAAAATTTATTGTTTCTAAAAAAACTCAGATCCGAAGTTTAAAACCTATGTCTCTTTGTGTTAAATAGTTCTTTATAACATGCAGCTTAGACTTTAAAAAACCATTTTCTTTTGTATAGAAAATAAAGCAAAATGAATTGAATTAATGTTACCGACATTGCTGTAAAGACTGGCTGCCAGACAATCGGAGAGAACTTAATCAGTCCGCCAAATACGAAATCTGCAGTATGTCCAAAATTTACTAAGCCTTCGGATGCCATATAAATCAGTATAGAATTGGAGCCAATTAACAGTAAAGGGAATGCCCATTTACGAAAACCCAATACATCAATTATCAGGTAGAAAAAAGTAAAAAACAAAATACTGAATCCCCCGACAAAACATACAAAAGAACTTGTCCACAAACGTTTGTTGATTGGAAAACTATAATCCCAAACAAGCCCTAAAGCAATCAGAGCAGCTGCTGCTGCAATCATTATCAATACTGTTTTATTTGTCGAAAATTCATTTGCCCTGCTTTTCAGAAAAGTTCCTAAAAACACGCCCAGCAAAGCAGTAGCAACAGCCGGTATGGTCGAAAACAATCCTTCGGGATCATATACTTTACTGTGTAATCGCCCTGGCAGAAACAGCTGATCTATATAGCTCGAAAATGATCCTTCCGGCGTTAAAATACCAGCTCCAAAATTTGGAACTGGTACTAACTTCATTACTGCATAATAACCAACCAAAATGCCTACTAACCAAAGCACTTGTTTTTTTATATCAAAATTTAAATAGATAATTCCTGCAAAAAACCAAGCAAGTCCAATACGTCCCAATACACTTGCAAAACGAGTCTGACTGTATCCGTCAAACTTCAATAATCCATTGACAATAAATCCTAATAGCAATAGTTTACACGTTCTTTTAACCATGGTGAGGTATATTTTTCGTTTTTCTTCTGCTGGCAGTTCCATTGGTGTATTCACTCCTGCAACACTCATTTTCTTTTCGAAAGAAAAAGGCATTGAAACTCCTGCAACAAAAAGAAACACTGGAAATATCATGTCATAAAACGTAATACCGTTCCAGTCTGTATGATGCAGCTGTGATGACATCCATACAAAAACAGGAATTGGCGCGGCTTTCGCCAAAGCATGTGCAATGTGCTCTCCGCTCATAATCCAAAACATAACAAATCCTCTTAGAGCATCCAGGGAAACTAACCTTCCATTTGTATTTGTATTACTCATATTTTACTTATTTAAAAGCATATTTCAAATATTGGTTTCTCTTTATGAGTACCTGCTTATTAATGATATTTTTGTCGATAAGTTAAGCCATACAATCGCTTGGGGGAACGATTGTATGACTTGGGGGAATAGCATATCTACAAGGGGGGAAGTAAGCTACTACTTATTTTTTATTCTATTGGTTTTATAACAAATCCGTAGTTGTATTCACTTCCTTTTAATAAATACTGTTCATGCGGCAATGCTCCCCAGCTGGTGTCTCCTCCTAGTCCCCTCTGAGTTAAATCCACACATACCACCACTTCTTTTCTAGGTGTAATGTCGCTTATGTGCTGATTTTTCTTTGTCAATCCCGGATCAAAATCACTTGGATAATTATTCAAAGTACTCATACATATAGGCTGCAGTCCTTTAATTTCAAAACCTTTTCCTTTATTATCCGAAAGTGTAAACCAGCGGACATCGGTCTTATAGCCATTTTCCTGAGGACGCGTATAAGGAACATACTGGTCTGCTACCTTACTTTGATAAATCCCTTTGATCGAAGATTCGTATCTGTCGGGATAATTTTCCCACGGCCCTCTTCCATAGTAATCAAGGTTTTCAAAATCATTTTTTAGAGAAAAAATCATCCCGAAACGCGGCATTTCCGGTATTGGATTAGTACCTTTTTTGAAAGAAGGCTGTATCTCCAAAGCTCCATCACTGCTTAGTGAATATTTGATTGAATAATCGGAAGCAACATCGTTGAGCTTTAATTTTACAGCTACATAATTTTTCCCATTTTCTTCCGTCAGCTGAATAGATTCTAAAGTGGTATTATTACCAGCTGTTCTCCAAACATTTGCCCTGATTGGCATTTTGTTTCCAAAATCATTATCTGTAGGTGCTCTCCAAAAATTAGGTTCCGGATATTGTTTAAAATATTCTTCCCCTTTTAAACTATAATGTGTAATTAATCCTGTTGTTTTACTGATTTTAACTATAACATTATTGGCACTCAAAACATATTCGCTTTTCTCATCATTTGCTTTTGAAGAGGAATTATTCTGATCGGCTTTTGCAAAATAGCTGCCGCTTTCTAAAACAAACTGCTCTCTTGCGATTTCAAAATTCTGAGGCATTAATACAGAACCTGTTTTAGTGTAAGCAAAAACATTCAGTAAATACTCAACTCCCGGTTTCGCTGCTAATTTTGGCAGATCAATCTTAAAATCCTTTTTGGATTTCGGATTCAGATCAACATCAATTGTACCTTCTTTTATACTTTTTCCGTTTTCTAAAATCTGATATCTGAAATTATAATTATTCAAATTGGTAAATCCAAAATCATTTGTAATCTGAATAATTCCATTTTTAATATCTGTACCCTTAAACAAAATATCCTGATATACTTTTTTGACTTCAAATGCTCCCGGATGCGGAACTCTGTCTGGCCAAACCAATCCGTTATGGCAAAAATTTTCGTCATTAGTATAGTTTTGGCTGCCTAAATCGCCACCGTAAGCCCAATATTTGCGGCCGGCTTCGTCTTTCGCCTCAAATCCCTGATCTACCCAGTCCCAGATAAATCCGCCCTGCATATTTTTGCTTCCGCGGATAATATCCCAGTATTCCTGAAAGTTTCCGTTACTGTTCCCCATCGCATGCGAATACTCACACATGATGAAAGGACGTTTCACTTCTTTGCGCTCCGCATACTCTTTCATGTACTCAATTTTTGGATACATTGGGCAGACAACATCTGTATTTTCGTTTTCTTTGGCCTGCTCAAATTGAACCAATCTGGTCTTATCTCGGTTTTTTATCCATTTATAAGCATCATGAAATACAGGCCCGTTAGCACTTTCATTTCCTAATGACCAAAATAATACCGCAGGCTGATTTTTATCCCTTTCGACCAAACTGTAAATTCTGTCCATGTGAGCCGCATGCCATTCCGGAAGATGACCCGGATTAGTTTTTGGATTCATCCAAATAAGAGGCTGTCCCTCTACTCCCATTCCGTGGCTTTCAATATTAGCTTCATCAACCAGATACAATCCGTATTTATTACAGAGTTTCATCCATACCACATTGTTGGGATAATGACTGAGACGCACCGCATTGATATTAAGCTGTTTCATCAATTTAATATCCTTCATCATCGTGGCTTCATCCTGATAATGTCCGGTAACAGGATTATGTTCATGAATATTTACACCTTTAAACATGATACGGACTCCGTTTACCAATAATTGTCCGTCTTTCAGTTCTACTTTTCTAAAACCGATTTGAGTCGAAACGGATTCGATGATATTTCCTTTCTCATTTTTTAACGTAAGCAATAATGTGTATAAATTTGGTGCTTCAGAACTCCACAATTTTGGATTTGATACATTTTGAGAGAAATTGATTGTATTCGTTTTATTAGCATCAAAATTTACTTTTAAATCTTTTATAAAAACAGCCGCTCCCGAAGCATCGACCAATTTAGCTTCCAATTTTTGATTGCTTATTGAAGCTGATGATAGGTTTTTCAGACTAACATCAACATTCAAACTGCCGTTTTTATAATTGGAATCTAAGTCTGGTTTTGCAAAAAAGTCAGCAATACGAATGTCATTGGTACTGTACAGATAAACATTTCGGTCAATCCCCGAAAGTCTCCAAAAATCCTGATCTTCCAGATAGGAACCATCACTCCATCTGTACACCTCAACAGCCAAACTGTTTTTTCCTGCTTTCAAATATTTTGAAATATCAAATTCAGCAGGGCTTTTTGTATTTTCTGTATAACCTGCTTTTTCTCCATTAACCCAAATATACATAGCCGATGTTCCTGCTTCAAAGTGAAGAAAAACGTGTCTGCTTTTCCAATCTTCGGGCAGAATAAAATCTCTTTTATAAGATCCGACCGGATTATCCGAGTGATTAATAAAAGGAGGATTTCTTTCAAAAGGATACGTAATATTGGTATAAATTGGAATGCCGTATCCTTTGAGCTCCCAATTGGAAGGCACTGCAATTTCTTTCCATTCCAGCGTGCTGAAATCGGTTTTATAAAAATCCTTTGGGCGCTGATCCGGTGTCGGAGCCCAGGAAAATTTCCAATTCCCATTTAATGAAAAATACCAAGGTGAACTAGTGTAAATATCGTTTAATGCCGATGCCTCATCTGCATAAGGAAGGAAAGTGGCACGAGCAGGCTCTCTGTTAATCTGAAAAACCTCTGGGTTTTCCCAATCGTTCCTGCTGTTTTTTTCTTGCCCAAAAACAGCTGTGCCATAAATCGCAGACAGGCAAAATAATACTATTCCAGTTCTGATTTTCTTCATTTACTATTTATCTACTAATTAACACGAGATCATTCCGTCTCCGATTTACAAGTATTTAACCTGCATCAGTAAGACTCCTGCAGGATTTAGAAAACCCTGCAGAAAGAAATACATTCTCTAAACAAAAAGTGATTTGTACTTTAAAAATTAAGTTTTTCTGGTAAATACTTAGCTACTAATTTTTTGTAATAAGGAAGCAAAGCTTTTACATCCGGCTTAACAGGGGCTTTTGTATATAAATCGTAGGGATTGAATTTTTTGACCCATTCGAACATTTCTACATCTTTTTCATTCATTAAATGGGCATAGGCATTTTCTCTGTGCTGAGAGTAAAAAGAATGATATCTAATCATGTATAATGCCGGATCCGGAAGGTAATCTTTCATTATCTGGTACAGATATTCATCATGTCCCCAGCTCATTTTTACTTTGTCTAGACCGCAGTTTTCGGTATAAATTCCAAACTTTGTATTGAATCTCTCATCGGTATAATCTGGATTTTCCTTGAAAAATTCAGGGTAAACAATCTTATCAGAATAAGCACAGCCCACAGGAAAAGTATCTCCAACTACAGCCCATTGAGGCTCTCCAAACAAACATAATACTTTTCCCAGGTCATGCAAAAATCCTGTAAGAACAAACCAGTCTTCGTGACCGTCAGCCCTAATCGCCTCCGAAGTCTGCAAAAGGTGCTGGGTTTGGTCTAAATCGATATCCGGGTCGCTGTCATCAACAAGGGTATTCAGGAATTCAACTGCTTCCCAAATAGACAAACTCTTTTTATTAAACTGTAAAAACTCTTCTTCTTTACTGCATACAAAATCATAGGTTTGATATGTATGGTTCATTCTGTAAAACTCCTTAACGGTTTCTACTCTTTCTGAATCGACATAATTTCTAAACTCTTCTTTTTCTTTTATATTTTCGGCCGGATCGGGATAACGTATTAATAAATCGTCTTCCCATTCGTCCAAATTCTTTAACGGCTTATCTGTATCTATTATCTTTTTCATCGTGTTTAAATTAAAATTTACAAGACAAAAATATAATATCACTTAGAAAACGAAATGGATTAATTCATCAAAAACATGGATATATTCTAATTACTACAGCTGATTTTCAAAGTTTTAAGAAATCAGCCGTTAATTAGTTTGCTTGGAGGAAATCCAAACTGTTTTTTAAAACACCGGCTAAAATACAAAGGATCATTGAAGCCGACTAACTCTGTTACTTCAGAAACATTATATCTTTTTGTTTTGAGAAGCTGTGCTGCTTTTTTCAGACGAATCGTTCTGATAAACTCATTTGGTGCCAAATCTGTAAGTTCTTTTATTTTTCGGTACAGCTTTGAAGAGCTTACTCCAAGTTTATCACACAGAAATTCTGTAGACAAATCAATTTCGTCCAGATTGTCATTTATCAGAGCAGTAATTTTGGTCATAAATTCTTCATCGATAGGAGAATGTGTCAATAAACCCACCTTGCTTTCTACTTCGCCGGAGAATTTTTCCTTTAATTCTAATCTTGACTTAATAATATTCTCGATAACTGTTTTAAGCAGTGAAGGCTCAAATGGTTTCACAAGATAACCATCTGCGCCAATGCCATATCCTTTTACCTTATCTTCATTTTCAGAAAGTGCTGTTAGTAAAACCACTGGAATGTGACTGATAAACTCATCTTTTTTTAATTCTTCGCAAAAATCAAGTCCGTTCATAACCGGCATCATGACATCTGCAACACACAGAATTGGTTTTACCTGTCTGCAGATTTTCAGTCCTTCCATTCCATTTTCTGCATCATAAACTTTGTAATAATCAGACAGATAATCAACCAAATATTTCCTTAGTTCCGTGTTATCTTCAACCACTAATATTTTTTGTTTCATCTCCGTATTCTGCAGAATTTTCTTCACGGTCTTTTCGGGAAGAGACATACTCTGATTGTCATTTTTCAGAATATATTCGAATACTTCTTTGTCATTATAAAAACTGCGGTCAATTGGAATTTCAACTGTAAATACACTGCCGCTTCCCGGAGTACTATCTACTTTAATAGTTCCTTTATGAAGTGTTACCAATGATCTTACCAATGACAGACCAATTCCTGAACCCGTATTATCAGTTTTACTGCTGCTAACCTGATAAAAACGTTTGAAAATTTTCTCCTGGCTCTTTAACGGAATTCCTATTCCATTGTCACTTACTTCAATAACTAATTTGTTTTCTTCTTTTAATCGGATAAACAAATCAACGTTTCCATATTTATTGGTAAATTTCAATGCATTAGACAAAAGATTGTATAAAATTTTATCATACTTATCATTATCCACCCAGCCTCTTATATGGTCATTTTCTGTATTAAAAGTCAAGACAATATTTTTATTGAAAGCCATTTCTTTGAAAGAATCAAAGATATTTTTAGAATAGGTAACAATATCTGTCTCCGAAGCTTTAAGTTTTAATTCCCCTGCCTGTGCTCTTCTAAAATCCAGTACCTGATTGACCAGATTTAACATTCTGCTGGCATTCTGATGAATCAGATTATACCTGCTCTTTTGATATTCGCTTGCATTCCCTTCCTCCATCAATTGTTTGGCGGGGCCCAAAATCAGTGTCAAAGGCGTTCTTAACTCATGAGAGATATTGGTAAAAAAACGAAGCTTTTCATTGTTCAGTTTAATATCCTGCTCCCTGTTTATTTTTTCAGTAAGTAATTCCTGTTTTAATCTGATACGGTTTCTGATTTCTTTTCTAACGAAATAAAAACCGACAGATAACAGCACTAAAAATAACAGCAAAGCTATTGGTGTCAGCCAGAAAGGAGGATGTATTACTATTTTATAAGAAGCAGCCTTGCTCCAATGTCCGTCACTGTTGCTGGACATTATTTTAAACACATAACTGCCCGGATAAAGGTTGGTATACTGCACGGTTCTTGAGTTGCTGTTTGCAGTAATCCAGTTTTTATCAAAGCCTTCCAGCATATACTGAAACTTATTCAATTTTTCGTTTGCAAATGACGGAGCCGAAAACTGGAGCGAAAAATTGCGGTTTCTATAATCCAGTTCAATCTCCCTGCCGTAATTTAAATCATTAACCAATGGAATCTGTCCGTTAATTTCCATTCCCGGAAGTACTTCTTCATTCTGAATTTTGAATTCGGTAACTATAGGGCTGGGCGACCAGTTATTTTTTTTCATCGTATGAGGAGAAAAATAAATAATACCGTTTTTGCCTCCTAAATAGATTTTCGAATCATTAAAATTGAAAAAACCGCTTGAACTAAATACATCTAATCTATTACCGCTATTGACATGATAAATATTAATATCTTTCAAATTGTATTTTACCCATGCAATACTGTTATTATTGATATTTAACCATAAATCCCCTTTGGAATCCAGCAGTATATCTGTAATCCACTTTCCATTTAGTTCCTTGAGATGAGTAACTGCTTTGAATTTGTTTTTTGAAGGCTCATAAATACACAGACCATAGCGGGTAGAAGCCCATACCTTTCCTTTTTTATCTATTAAAACATCGCTGACATTATCGTCGTATGGTATTCCGTTTTCTCTTTTAGAAAGCGACTTATAGGTATCTATTTTGCTTGATACAGTGTTGTACCTCACTACACCGGTTTCTGTGGCAAACCAAATATTGTTCTGATTGTCTTTTTCTATGGCATTGATTTGAAAACCTGGCAGTAATTTACCTTTCGAGACTTGAACTTCCAAGGTATTAGTGTTTATCACAACTGCTCCTTCGCCAAAAGAACCGACCATCATTGCTTGCGGTCCTATTTTACAAAAAGCAAATAATGCTGCCGATTCGAAACCTAAACTAATTTCTTTTGAAGAATTGGTAAGATAATTATAAACCAGCAGATTGCCATTCCAAAGACCGCAGTAAAAAATCTTCCCATCTTCCGAATAAATGCTGGCAATATCCTTATCACTATTATACAATGGCTTGAAAACATTGCCATTCGAGATAAAAAGTCCATTATGGCTGGTTGTAACAATCACCTTATTATCATAGGTCTTGGCAAATCCTCTTATGCGGGGAGCCTGATTGCCTATGTAATGTGATATATCTTTGTTGATTGTAAACTGATTTTCATAAGGATCGTATTTATCCAGTCCGTCTTCGGTTCCTATCCAAAGTACTCCTGAAGCATCAAAATATAATGCCGAAACCAAATTATCAACTATAGATGTTTCTTCTGACAATATAGAATAATACCATTTATAATAGCCTTTCTGAATATCTTCCAATTGATTGCAAACGAGTAATCCTCCTAAAGTTCCCACCCAGTATTTACCATCGGGAGCTTGGGCAACAGACAAAAAATACGGGCCTAAACTTCCTCTAATCTCTTTGTTTTCAATATACAGGTTTACAAATTGATTAGTATTTTTATCCAATTTATAAAGCCCTTGGCGTGTTCCAACAAAAATATCCGACTTGGCATCCTGATAAATAAAATTGACGTATGGATTCTTCTCATTCGAATGAGGAACAGTAAGCGTATAATCATTAATTTTTACGATTGCACCTTTGGTGTCCATTGTTATTTTGGCCACAGATCCTTTTTCATAACTGCCTATCCAGATATTCCCGCTTCTGTCTTCAAAAATTTCTTTTACATATTCAAAACCCTTTATCGGAATCTTTTCAAATCTATTTTCCTTCAAAAAAAACAGATAAACACCCTTGGTTTTAGTACCTACCCAAACTCTTTTAAATTTATCTACATATACAGAACGAATTTCTTCTTCGGGCAGACTATTTGAATCTTCTTTTTTGGAGAAAAAAGTGGTAAAAACCTGCGTGTCCAATTTGAAAAGAGTCAAGCCTTTTCTAGTACCTATCCATAAATTGTTTGATTCTTCATCGAGTTCCAATGCCGTGATATCATCATTGTATAGTTTATTTGCACTAGCGGAAGAACTCATGTAATTTTTAAATTGATAACCATCGAAACGATTCAATCCAGAGAAAGTACCCAGCCATAAAAAACCTTTTTTATCCTGAACTATATGCCTAACGGAATTATGAGACAAACCATTGTTGTCGTTATAATGCGTAAACTTTATATTCTGAGAATAAGAATAATAAAAAGTAAATAGACAAAGGAATACTATAAACAGATTTTTCTTCATAACATTGAATTATCAATACAATATACTGATTTTTAACCAGTAATCATTATTTTTTAAGGATTTATTTTTTCTATCTGATTGGTTTTCAGATTAATTTTAAAATGATCGGACGGTTTTCCATTCATGGTTTTCAGCATTATTTCTGCCCATAAAACCAGCTTCGCATTATCTGTTTTTTCTAACTGCCCGCATACTAATTGATACTGTTTTAATCTTTTGACACCAATTCCGGGAATGGCCAATTCATCTGCGTTTTTTAACCTGTAAAAATCAAAAATCATATCAAAACCAGTCCATGATTCAAAATCTTTAACAGTTAAATTATTAGAAGCTAATTGTTTTTCAAAAGCAGCGGCATTATTATTAATCTGCAATAAATCTTTCCCGGAAAGTTTCAAGACAGATGCTAAAAAATCTGTCGGAAAATCTTCAGGCAAAAACCGAAGACGCACTAATTCTTTCAGGTGCCATTTTGTGAAATCTTCATAATCCTTGGCTTTCAGAATGTCTTTATTCCAAATCGCAGGTTTTTTTATATTTTGCAGATAAGCATATTCTTCTTCATAAAAAGGGAATAAGCTATTAAATTTTGGAACAGAACCCACAACAACCGTTTCCACTTCTACTGCTGCAGCCGAATGTATAGTGAGTATCTTATAAGCCGGCATATAAGCTGCCAGAGACGGTGTCTGGATATTAAATAAAGTATTGCCTTTGGCAGTTGTCCGCACTCCTGTATCATTAATGTGCATATGGCCGCCAAAATGAATCTGAATACCTGCATCCGCAAATGCCTGTGCGACTTCTTCATTTGGAACTCTTGCCAGCTGCATTTTATCGGAACCAAAAAGAAGTTTCATTTCTGCTGAAGCATCATCGTTGAAATCAACCATCGGATAATGACTGAAAGCAATAAGAACTTTTCCTTTCCGTTTTGCTTCTGCCGAAACTTTCTTTACCCATTGTATTAAATGTTTTTTATAAATAAGCACATTGTTATAGCCTATGCTTGCTCCCGAAAAATCATGTGGATCATTCGGCAGACCTGATAATTTTTCGTTTGGGACATACGCATTAGCATCTATTGCCAAGAGCCAAATTCCTTTTATGGGTTCAACCAGATAACTCGCATCCGGAAGGAATAAATTAGTGTTTTTTACTGGATAAATTCGTTTTTCTAAAATAGATTCTTTTAAAGCTTTATCAAAATTATAGCTTTCATAACTATAAGTTGAGAAAGGTGTCTCCCAATACAGAAATTCTTTTTTTGGATAAAAACCAAAATTCGCCATTTCACTCAGAGTCTCTTTGTAGCCGCCATTTTTTATATCGGATGTGATGATGGGTTCCAATTGATTTTCTTTCGGCTTCAAAATACTTTTAGAACTGCTGATGATTTGTTCTTTACCGTCTTTGCCTAAAAAATCAGTTTTAGCAGCCTCTTGTGCAAAAGGCTTAGGAGCATCATGATTTCCTGTAGTTACAAAAAATGACATGCCGTATTTTTTAGAATATTCGTCCAATATTTTTCTTAATCCTCTAATATGCACAGGCTGTCCGTCATCGCTGAAATCACCTGGAAGTACCACGAGCTTAATTCCTCTTTTGGAAATATCATTCAGAGCATCCAAAAAGGCAAAATAGTTTTCATTAAAAATTCGGGTAGAATGCAGCTGGGAGTCCATCGTCCTGATATTCGCATACTCGCCCGTAACCGGATTTTTAATTCCCTGGTAATTATTATCTTCAAATTTTGCAAAAATATCCTGCAGATGAACATCAGCTATAAAAGCAATCTTTACAGATGCTTTTCTTTCCTGCTGCTGTGATTTACAGGCATAGAAAGAAAACAGCAGTAATAACAAACTTGATATTCTTAACATATAATTTTAGTTTTACTGGAAATATTATCAATATTAATTTTTCTTCCACCATTAAGACATGAAGGCTCATTATGAAGCGGACAATACCTTAATTTTCCTAATCTCTTAATGGTCCAAAGATTTTAAAATTCTTTTTCTTATTTTGATTTGACACAAATACCATAAGAATCATAATTTTAATTACATTATTTTATTCGTTCAAAAGTATTGTTCTCAAAGGAAATTCTAAAATCCGATTTAAATAATTTACTTGGCAGATAATAATCGGTTGAAATAACTTGTGCTCCTGATGCTTTGGCTTTTTCAAACGAAGTATAATCATTAGTTCTAGCCTGCCTGGTATCCGAATCGGCTCTGGTACGAACCATATAGCCTTTGGCAACTAATTCCTTAATATAGTCAAAATCCTTGATTGGGTCATTTATAATCCGGAACGCTGCTTCGGGATTCCCCTCTTTGCTATTAACGAATAAAACTCTGTTTTTTAATGACGGATGATTCTCTAAATACCGATTGATTTTATCTTCTTTTTCGTCTAATACAAAAAGAAAACGTCCTTTTACATCTTTCAATTCAGGCCAGCCTTTTTTTAGAACTGCTTCTTCCAAAGTTTTGTATTTTCCTCTAACCAAATCTGGTGTAATAAGCTGTTTATTAGAAAAAACACTTTTTATTTCTATATCAATGCTGTCCAAAGCTTTTGCGGTAAAAGGTAACGGTTTACGCAATTTTTCAATAACATCATCTTTTGTGTTCATCAAAATAAAAATCGGGGTGTGATTCGGGTGTTTATCAGACCATTTTTTCAGCGCCAATAAGCCTTCCCTAAACAATAGATAATGACTTCTAAAATCAATAGCCTGAATATGGAACATCTTTAAACCTGGCTTTTTAAGTTTTTGCTCTTTATCAAAAGCCATAGGTTCCTGCCCTAAATTTTTCACTATTTCCAGGCCTTTTGGATTCGAGTAATAGCCACCGTTGGGGTCATATAAAACATCCAGTTCTAAATTTCGCAAACCTAAATCGAGCTGCTCTTCCAAAGGAATATGGCTGTACTGCAGCGATTTTGCCCGTGAAGAATCCAGTTTAAACAAATAATTAAACAAAGGTTCTTCAATAGCGATTTTATAAGAGTTATGACTGCCGATAACCTGAATGTCATTAAGGCGGACACCATCATTTGAAAAACCGCAGATGAAGATGCCTAAAATTAATAGAGCAGGATAATATTTTCGGATATTTACTGTTTTCATTTAGTTCTTAATTTCTATTGTTTGTTCTAATAACTGATCTTCTAAGACTGCTGAAATTACATTCTTAAAGACAAGCTGTTTCTGCTTTTCTTTCGGAAGATTTATGGCTTCCATTTTTAAGTTTTGAACACCATCAAATACAAATGCTGGTCTGAAATCAGCATCCGCTAATGTCAGTTTGATGTTTTTCATTGTTATCCCATTGGCATGTCTCACATAAAAACCATATGCAGGCAATTCACCAAACATCGAAAATTCAGGATAATCCTTTACTGCTTCCGGCACTTTATTTAATCGGTTTAACGGAATATAAGCCATTCCTTTTGTTGCTCTTCCTGGATAATTTATTTCGATGTTTTCTAAAGTTACATTTTCAACTGCATAACCTTCCAAACCAACTATTGAAGCAGGAAAAGGATTGTGAAAAAAATCAACCTCTGGTCCTCTCAAATCATAATTGTCATCGGGCCGACCAAATGGTACTTGCACTTTTATATTTTTTAGAAATACATTTTTTATATTTCCCGGTTTTTCGCCAGTACGCTGTCCTAAACGTATAAAAATGGCATTACCTGTATTTACTGCTTCTATGTTTGAAACATTAATGCTTTCAATAAAAGCACCATCAACAGATTCTATTGCAATGGCAGAACGAAAAGTATCGAAAACCTTAATATCTTTAATGGTCACATTTTTAAATCCGCCAAAAGAAGCAGTTCCAAACTTTATAGCACTGGCACTGGATTTAATGGTACAATTGGCAATATATACCGAATCATTACAATATCCTGGATAGTATGATTTTAAACAAATACCATCATCTGCGGCGTTTATATCGCAATTGACAACTTTAACATTTCTACAATCTGTGATATCTATTCCGTCGTTGTTCCAATACGAGCGGTTCACAATTGTAAGATTATTGAGCGTAAGATTGCTGCATAATTCAAAAGACAATCCCCAGCAGGATGCCTCTCCTGCTTTCAGGTCTTCGACCAAAACATTGTCACATTGTGAAAAACGAAATAATTTGGGCCTCATGGTTTCATTTGGCCTGTTTCTGCGAATGCTGTATTTTAGGTCAACAGCAATCCCTGCATGATGAAGGCTGTCAATATTCAAGGCCAGCTTTAGTCCCTGACCATCAATTGTACCTTTACCTTTAAGCGCAATATTATTTGCTTTATGGGCTATAATTAAAGCCATCTGGGAGTTGTCATCTTTTTTTGGAGAATCAGGGCGTCCTTCAAAAGCCATATTCGGATAATCTTTGGGATTTGTACTTCCCAGCAGTACCGAACCTTCCTCAAAATATAAGGTTACATTGCTTTTTAAAATAATACTCCCTGACAAAAAGATCCCTTTGGGAAAAATTACACGGCCACCTTTATTTTTAAAAGCCGCATCAACTGCATTTTGGATAGCAATTGTATTAAGCGTTTTACCATTTGGTTTTGAACCATAATCCGTGATAAGAAATTCTTTTTGGGATTTAATGCTTTTTTGCGCTGTGCAAATAAAACCAAATGAAAAAAGACCCATCAATAAAGCCAAAAAAAACGGTTTTAGTTTAATTTTTAACATATTATTCTTTTATTATTTTACAATTCAAACAAGAACATACTAAACTAAAACTGTTTTTCATTGGCTTAAATTAAAGGACAATCAGTCTATTTTATATAGGCTTCTAATTTATCCAATGTGTTTAGTTCCTGCTCTCTTTCGCTTGAAGATATAATTTTTGTTTCTAAAGATACCGTTGGCTTAGAAATCATCAGATACTGAGTTCCGTCATCTGTATTTTTTACATAATCTTTAGGATTGTACTTTATTGCAGCTCCAATTCCTATAACCTCAGCAGCTACGTCTTCTGGGTGTTTTCCCCATACAGCGATATAATCAGCTCCTTTTTTAGTTTCAAAACCTTTGAAATAATTTACTCCGGTAGCAAACTGCACTTTTTCTCCAGTTAAGCTGACTGCTTCCACTTTGGCTTCTCTTTTTCCAGAAAATACAGTAACACGAATCAGAATATCTACTTTTTTCCCTTTGTAAGGCACACCTCTGGAAATCATTTCCATCCATGAAGTATTTTCTGTTTTACCTACTCTGGCCAAACGGTTGGTAACCGGATTCAGCGGTACTATCTTTTCTCCGTCCCAAAGTTTTACGCCTCCCAGACCTACAGTATTAGCAACTTTATAATAATCAGCTCCCCATCCTTCTTTTTGCTGTTCCGGGGTTGGATACCATTGAGCTTTTTTCAGCTCTAATCCTGCTTTTGCTTTATTATAAACATCGATAGCCACTTTATCGCTGAAATAAATTCTCAATGCCATCCATTCGTTTTCAATAGCTGGTCCATGATGCCCGATTGTCTTGTATAAATCCCCTGATTCTGAACCGATATCTGTCAGATAGGTTATTTTTTCTGATTTTTCGGCCTTCATATACAAACTGGTGTCCGTATTATTTTGTCCAAAACAAATACAGCAGAACAGTAAAGCGACAATAAATGATAATTTCATAATTTCAATTATTTTATGGATTAGTTTTAATTTTCGTAAAATTAAAACAACCTTTCAAAAATGCATGAAAAATTCCTTTATATTATCAAGAAATTGTCATTTTGTGATGAAAAGGCGTAAATCCTGTAATATAAACATACTCTCCGCTGGTTCGCAAACTGCCCTGATGATAGGTATACTCTTCGCTGTCCAGATTTTCTACGTTTAAATGTTCGCATTTTCCCGGTCCAAATTGAATAGCATCTGTTCCCGCGGAAAGCGATCCCATTTCGGATTTTAGGAAATAATTATTTTTTTCATCCGCTACAGCTCCTGCAATACTGCTTCCCTCTTTAAAACACATTTCTATCGTCACTTCGACATTTGGAGGGCCGTCTACTTTAAAATCTAAATTTAGAGCACCGTTATTTTCGGTAATTTCAATCACGGTAACCTGTTTTTTTACATTGCTTTTTGTTCGTGAATCAAAATCCATTTTATTCCAAAACCGGTCATCGGGTGATTCAGATAATTTGTAATCACCATCTGCTTTCAGGAATTCTTTGGCAAGAGGCTGGTAATAATCTCCTTCTTTGGTTTCTTTCAGTATATATTTATTCCCTTCTTTTACAATTCCGTCACTGCTAAAATATCCCAATCTAAAAAACGAAGAAGACAGACGCATGTATTTCAATATCGCATCTCCTTTTCTGTACATTAAAAAATTAGGATTTGAGGATCTTCCCGAAACAACCATAATCGGTTTATCATTCCCTCCAAACAGCGTCACAGAAGTTTTTCCGCGTCTGATTCTTGCCAGATTTGAAACTGCAAAAAACTTTTCAAAATCATTTGCGGTCTTTCCTTCAACCGAAATTGGTTTCCGAAGCTCTTCATTTTCCATAAAAAACACGAGCGAATCCGACAGGACTTCAGCAGTAAAAGCAGGAAGATTTTCGATAAGATTCACCATTTGGGCAAACACTGGGTTATTGGTATGAACTGCCATATAACGGTATTGCTGGTAAAACTTAATAACCGTCAGATTCATGAACTGATCCTGTCTTTTGGAATTTACCGTAACCAAATCTCCGTTGGTTTCTGTATGATAATAGCAGGCCGTCAGGTTTTTGCTGACAATTTCTAATAACTCCGGTTTATGCAGTAACCTTGCCATCGTGATTAAAGCCTTGTCGATAACCGCTGAGTACACTCCGCTTCTTTCTGAATAATCACCGTCTTCGTTGATATCGATTCCTTCTGCAAGCCATTCATTAATTCTTTGAATATATCTCGAATCCGGATACAGGGAATTGATATTTGCCAAAGCAGCACAAATAACCCATCTGTGATTGGGAGTATGGACACCTCCCGTAATCATGGCTTCACCTGCATTCAGAATAAACTTTTTCAATTTAGCTCTCAATGCCTCAAAATCTTTTTGCTTTTCCAGATTTAAAACTGTTGCCGCTGGACACATATATTCCAAAATAAAGGCTGTATCGGGCGGGGACTGCATGTTTCCTCCTGCGTCTAATGTGCCATCTGGATATTGCTTTTTCAGTAAAACATCAATTGACTGATCCATTTTGTCTGCTACAAGTCTGGACTTATAATATTCCGAAGCAGAATTGGATATCGAGGCTGCCATAACAGAAATAGATCCAGCTATAGAACGAAAACTATTTGTTCGTATCGCGGAATCAATCGGAGCTTTATCCAATAGGCTCTTTACTTTGGCATCATTATTCAAGATGAGCTTTTTCATTAACAGAGTATCTTCTTTTGCACCACTACTGTTCGAAAAAAAATCATTTGCAAAAGCGATATCACTTACTAAAGCACCCGCCAATGAAAGACTTCCAAGTCTAAGAAATTCTCCGCGGCTCATCTGATGTTTCATACACTTCGATTTTGGTTAGTTAATACTCAGGCAATTTGAAGCAAAAACCATTGGTCAATTGGTTCTTTTTGACAGCTATATTAGTTGTCCTCAATTTTTACAAGCAAAAAATTTATACCCAAAGGGTTTTCGGTCATTTTACAGATTAAAGGAAAATCCAGATTTTTTATAATCCACATTTCGGTCTTATCAATTTGTGCTGTGACATGAAAAGCATCAACTGATTTTCCATCTAGAACAACACTGTTTTTATCCGTTTTTTCATCCAGCACATAAGTAGTATTATTATAAACAAACTTCTTATTTTTAACTAAATCCTGATAAGCTGACTGCGAAATCATAAAAGAGGTTTCACTTGGTTTCAGTACCAAAACAGGAGCGTATTCTCCTTGATTATAACTTAAAGCATTGCCGTTTTTTAATCCTTTCTGACTAATTACGATACTGCTTTTTACGCCTCTGGTTTCCAGATTGAGTACCAGTGTGTCCTTATCCATTTTGGTAACAAGCGTTAAAGACCTCGTTTGCCCGTGCAGTTTACAGACATAATTTAATTTGGTATTATTTTTAATCGCTGGAATGTAGTTTTGCGACATTCCCATTTGATATATTCCACAAAAAATGATGGCTAATAATATATTTTTCATCTGCTTCCTGTTTTTATTTTGTTGGCGGTAAAATTGTTGTTCCCCAAGCCGAAGGTTTTGAATCCATTTCAAAAATCAGTTCGCCTCCTTTAACAATATCATCGTGCATAATCCATGCTTTGCTGTATGGTTTCCCGTTTAAAAAAGCTGCTTTTATGTATTTATTTTTATCATTTAAATTCTTCGCTGTAATCTTAAACTGGTTACCGTTTTCTAACTTCACCGTTGTTTCTTTAATGAATGGCGTGTTCAATAAATAATACGGCTGGCCTGCATTAGGATACAGTCCCATCATGTGAAATGAAAGCCAGGAAGACATTGCACCCGAATCATCATTACCCGGTAAACCTTCATGCGAAGTATTGAAATTATTGGTAATAATTTCATGAATTCTGTCACTGCTTAAATAAGGTTTTCCTATCCAGTGGTACAAAGTAGGAGTCAAGAAAGAAGGTTCATTGGCAACGTTATACAATTTTGCATCAAAGAAAGTATCCAATCTTTTTTGGAAAGCTGAATTACCGCCCGACTTACGCACAAGTTCCGGAACATCATGAGGAATACTGAATGAATACTCCCAAGAAGTTGCTTCATAGAAAAAAACGCACCAGTGGCATACATACCAAGGAGATTCTATAATAACCGGAGTATATTTGAAAGTAGGTTTTTGGATTTTTGATTCTCCAAAAACAATATCATCCAGCCAGTTTCCTGCAGCATCTTTTGGCATGATAAAACCTTTAGCTCCATTATTTTCATAATCGGAACGCCATAAATTCTGCCAGCTGTCTGCCTGTTTCATGTATTGATTATACAGGTCGGTATAGCCCAGTCCTTTGGCCACGGTAGCAATATTGTAATCATTGTATGAAAAATCAATTGTCATATTTCCGGCACGGGGAACATTGTAAGGCACATAACCCAAGCGCAGATATTCAGTCAGTCCGCCTCTTCCTTCTTTTTCTTCATTGCCGCCAGGAGGAACAGTCGCATCTTTCAGCATTGCTTTTAATGCCAATTCATAATCGATACCTTTTAAGTTTTTAACAAATGCATCAGCAACTACAACCTCAGCATTAGAACCGCCCTGCGTACGGCCGTTGTCGTTACCGCTTCTGCCTTCGGGCATATAACCGTCTCTTTTGTAAATGTTCAGCATTGCGTTTACAATTTCGGCTTCACGCTTAGGATCTATCAAAGTAATAAGCGGACTTGAACTTCTGAAAGTGTCCCAAATACAATAAAAATCATCGTAATAAGGTTCATTATTTGTCCATAATGGATTTTCTCCCGTTCTGTTTACGGGTGCCAGCATGGTATGGTACAAACCGGTGTAAAACATTTTTTTGTGTTCTATAGAAGTATCCGGCGAAAGCGTAATGCGGTTTAATAACTGTTCCCATTTATTTTCTAAACCAGTTAAAACAGTGCTGAAATCCCAATGCGGAATTTCGATATCCATATTATTTTTTGCTTTTAATTCACTTAAAAAAGAAATTCCGATCTTAACATTTAATTCCTGCTTCCCTTCTTTTCCAAAAGAAAGCAACGCTGCCGTTTTTTTTCCTGAATCAAATTGAGAAGACTGATCAGCATAAAATTTTCCGTCTTTCCAAGTCACATATTTTGCAATTGGCTGATCAAAAGCGGCCCAGAAATAAACCGTATAAGCACGCCCATTATTCCAGCCTCCACGGATTCGGCTATAGCCTCTGACTTCATGATCCGAAACAACTTCTATTTGAGAACCAACAAACTGCTGTGCTTCTCTTCCGTCTGGTTCAGGCGATTCTCCCAAGAAAAAACCCGGATCGATTTTTAATTCTTTGGAAGCATTTCTTGGATACGTAATTCGGTAAAAAGATGCTTTTTCAGCTGTTGTTATCTCCGTTTTTATCTGATTTTCTTTGAAAACTGTTTCATAATAACCCAATTTCACATTTTCTTCGGCTCTATGCGATGTTTGATCTAACTTATCCAAAGCTCCGGAAAAAGGCATGATCTGGATATTGCCATATTTTGGACCGCCGCCGGTTCCGCTGACATGAATCTGGCTGAAACCCGTTACTTCTTTTGGCAATGCAAGCCAGCCGCTGTTTGAATTTACCGTACAGTCCGGACTTGGTTTTACCATCCCGTAAGGATATGAAGGGCCAACAAAAACCCTGCCCACTCCTTCTGACCCAATCATAGGATCTACATAATTGTGAAGCTGGTTTTGGGCATTACTATTTTGAATAAAAAATAGTGATATCCCTAACATTAAAACTTTGGTACACATTTTTACTTGCATATTTTTTTCTTTGCAGTTTTTTTAATCTATTAACTCCTTATCCTTTTTTAGAAACATATAGAAACATAGAATTATAGCATTTGAAAAGAATTTGATTAGTATCTTATTTCACATAATGAATATGTAAAAAGCTGTGGTATTTCTATTCATTCTTTAAATCGTTAGCTATAAATCTATGTATCAAAATGTAATTTCATTTTTATCTAACAAAAATTACATACTATGAGTAAAATTTAGTGACAATCTTCTAATTAACTCAGTACAACATTTACTGTTTTGGCTTATCCGACATCTCTAAAATTAATTTTCCGCCGCTTGTAATATCACTATGAGTAATACTAAACTTTTCTACAGCTGTATTGCTGCGAGTTATTTTGTTTATATAAATATTCCCTGGATTATTGTTTTTGGCTTCAATAACAAAATTTCTGCCAGAATAATATTTTGGGTTCAATTGAATTGTCACTTTGTTAAAGATTGGGCTTCCTATCTGGTATTCAGGATTTGCATCTGTCCCTCCGTTCATCTGAAATAAACCTATTTTTAGAAGCACATTCAGACTTCCCATCAAACCTTGATCTTCGTCCCCATTGTAACCAGTGCTTGGCGATAAACCACTGAAAGTTTCCTTTACTACATTTCTAGTCCAATACTGCGTTAAATCAGGTCTTCCAAGGAGATTAAAAACAAACGATGTCTGTATCGACGGCTGATTTCCAAAATTGATTGGAATTCGGCTAAACTCTGGATGCAGTTCGGCATCATGCGAAGTTCCGGAGGTAAACTTTAATTTTTGGGCAGCTTCAAATTGAGTGTTTAATTTGTCAGCCGCTTTTTCTTTTCCGCCCATCAAATCTGCTAGACCACTTATATCGTGAGGTACAAACCAAGTTGACTGTGCACCATTCGATTCTATAAATCCGGTTTCATATTTATACGGATCATAATTTGCGAGCCATTCGCCATTCACATTTTTTGGGCGCATCCATCCAGCTGTTTTATCAAAAACATTTTGGTAGTTTTTGGATCTGTCCATAAAATATTTATAATCCTCATCGTGATTTAATTTCTTAGCCAATTGTGCCAAAGTCCAATCCTGATAAGCATATTCTAATGTCTGGCTGGCACCGTCCTGATGACTCCCGAAATTACCGTCCGGGAGAGGGTAAGGTACAAAACCTTTTTCCATATAATATTTCAATCCGCCGCCAATGCTTGTATTATGCTCATATCCTGCTTTTCCCATAATCCCATTTAACATGTGATTTTTTTTCAATGCCTGATAAATAGATTCCAAATCATCTTTTACCAGTCCTTTTTGAATAGCACTAACTATAAAAGGCGTTGCCGAAGCTCCCGTCATAACATAAGTATCATTTCCTCCAGAAGGACCGCGGGGAATCATGCCGCCGTCTTTGTAATACTGCATTAATGAATGAACAAATTCGTCCATTATTTCAGGATAAACAAGTCCCCAAAGGGTATTTATTGTCCATTGGGCACCCCAGAACGCATCAGAATTGTACTGATTAAATTTTGGTTTTCCATCAGCATCGAGAGGCAATTGCCCGATTCTGAATTTTTCTCCTGTATTATCTGGATATGCTCCATTGGCATCACTGATCATTTTTCGTCCCTGCAGCGCGTGCCAAAGATCTGTGTAAAATCTTCGCTGATCAGTTTCTGTTCCGCCTTCAATTTTTATTCTGCCCAACAGATTATTCCATTCGGTTTTTGATTCTGTAACTGCTTTATCAAAATCCCAATGAGGCAATTCTTCTTGAATATTGATAGCCGCGTTTTCAAGCGAGGTATAAGAAATCCCCGCTTTCATTAATACCACTTTATCTGATTTACCAAAACTTACCAAATAATTACCTGTAGCTCCATCTTTCTCTACCGAAACAATCGGTGTTTTGAACATGATTTTAAAAAAAACCGTTACTGGTTTTGGCCTTCTAAAATTGGTACTCATTATTAATGATCCTGAAAGCTCATAATCATTGTTCTTTTCTAATGTTCCGTCTGTATTGTCACATGGTCCTAAAACTGTATTTAGGTTAAAAAGAATTGCTTTCTGAGCATTTTCGGGAAATGTATATTTGTGAAAACCTACTCTTTTGGTGCTTGTCAATTCCGAAGTTATCTGATATCTGTCAAGTACCAAAGAATGATATCCGGGCGTTATTTTTTCGGTATCATGGCTGAATTTTGAATAAAAATCTTTGAAAATATTTTTTTTGCTTTCGCCAATGATAGTTACCGGAATTACCGAAAGTCCAGAAAGCTGCCATTCATGAATATGACTGAAGCCTTTTATGGTGTCACTTGTGTATTTGTAGCCGCCTCCCCAATCGCCTTTAATTTCCGTATCGGGACTTAAATTCACCATACCGAACGGACGGCTTGCAGAAGAAAAGAAAAACCACCGCGAGTTCTCAGTATCGAGCAAAGGATACACCTTATCCACCAGCTGATCTTTTAACTGATCCTTTGGAAGAGAAGCTGTTTTTTCCGTTTTACATGATACTAACAAAACGAGAGCTAAACTTATTCCTATATTACCGATTTTTAAAATTTTCTTTAGTCTCATATATTCTATGTGTATTGACTGGGCATATATTGTTTATGCTTCATGGCTCTAACTTACCAATTACAATTCTAAAAGATGCTATATTTTGGAAACTTCTCATTCAAAAGCTAAAACATTTTTTAGAACAAAGTCTAAACCAAACTTTTAATAAAAAAAGGAGAAGAAATATAATCTTCTTCTCCTTTTTATGAAATAAAATCTATCAGCAATCTGCTTTTAAATTAATTAATATCCTGGATTCTGGTCTAAAGAAGGATTTAAAGCCTTAGCATAAGTTGGAATCGGGAAAATACGGCGATAAGTGTCCGCATTTGTTTTGAATCCCCATTTACCTTCATACTTACCAAAACGGATCATATCGTTTCTATGCCATGCTTCCCAAGCGAATTCACGGCATCTTTCTTTGTAAAGATCTTCTAAAGCTACACTTGTCCATGCTGCAGAAGTAGAACGATTAGTACGTACATTATTTACCAATGTAAGAGCTGTTTGTCCTAATGTTGGATTACCTCCGCGAAGAATTGCTTCTGCTTTCATCAAGAGAACATCTGAATAGCGTAAAAACGGCACATCATTATTTTGGTTACGGCTGGTTGATGTATTGTCTGGATAAAATTTAATATTTCTATAACCCATGTTCCAGGCAATTTCATCATTTCCGCAGTCAAACAAAGCAGGATTCTGACGAAGAACGATGTCTGGTGTTAAGTTTACCTGATAAGTATAAGCAGCAGAACCATCTGCTCCTGTATAAAACTGATCGTACCCTTTTTTGGTTGTACTAACAGTTAAAGGAGTACCATTACTATTATATTGCAACCCTGTTAACCATTGATTGTTACGAATATCATTTACATCATCAAAATTGGCATAAAATTCAGGCAGAGTACTTCTAGGTGCACTTGGCGTAAAAGGAAGACCGAACTTTGCTCTTTCAGAACGAGGGACATCATAACGCGCATGATACATTTGTCCATTGAAACCTACTGTTGTAGCTGAAGGATCAAAAGGTACAGCAAAAATAAATTCTTTCATTGCAGGACCATTATTCGGATAAAACATCTGAAGATAAGTGCTTCTAGGCTCAACGGCATACAATCCAGAATTAATTACCGCATCACAAGCAGCAATACAATCATTGTAACGCTGTGTTCCTGTATAAACCTCAGCATTCAAGTATAATTTGGCAAGCATAGCATTGGCAGTCTGTTTATTTGGTCTGCCGTATGTTGTAATACCAGATGCAGGATTTAAATTAGGAACTGCTTTTTTCAATTCTTTTTCTATGAAATTGAAAACTTCAGTTCGGCTGGATCTTGCTTTAGAGCTAAATTCCCCATATACCGTGTCCAGCGGTACACCGCCATAAGAGTCCATCAGCATAAAATAAGAAATAGCACGCATTGTTTTTAATTCGGCAATCATTGTTGATTTTTCTGAACCGGCCGGCATTGTTTTATCTAAAATTGAAATGGTCTGATTGCTCGTTCCGATAACAGCTTCTGCCCAGCCCCAAGGACCAACTCCATTGTCTGCAGTCCAATCATGGTAATGCTGGCAGGCATAACCTCTATTATCAAACCAGTTCCCACCGCGTGCAGGCATAATGGCTTCATCGGTAGTTATAGACTGTGACCACCACCAAGAAAATGCAAAATCTCCGCGAAAGGCAGTATATACTGCACCAGAAGCTTGAATATATTGTGCTGAATTCTGGGGGAATACATCTGGTGTAAGCTGCGTCGTAATTGGCACATCAAGATTTTCGCAAGAACTTAATAAGCCAACCATAAGTATTGGAAGTCCTAAATATTTTAATATATTTTTCATAGTTTTTACAATTTAGTTTTTAGAATATCACATTCAAACCAAACAAAAAGGTTCTGGTTTTTGGATAAAAGTTATTTGAATCTACACCCGGAGCTGTTCCTCCTTGTTCTACTTCAGGATCAATTCCAGAATACTTAGTAATAACAAACAGATTATTTACTGTTTCATACAAGCGGATTTTTTTGATGTATTTACCAACTTTACCAAAATCATATCCAAGAGTCATATTGTCTAATCGGATGTAACTGCCGTCTTCTATAAAACGAGTCGAATATTTATAAGCATTAAGGTCATTTGGTGATTCATCTGCAGCATCTACTAGAATATTATTAGTCATTGCAGTACTTGGTCTGAATAAATCAGCACGAGTTGCGTTGAAAATTTTATTACCAAATACCCCACGGAAAAATATGTTCAAATCAAATCTTTTGTATGTGAAATTATTATCCCATCCCATCAAAAATTTAGGCTGTGCACTTCCTGCATAATGGTAATCTACACCAATCTGCGGGTTTGTTGTTAAAGTTCCGTCTTTGGCAACATACTGAGAAACACCCGCTGCATTTTTTCCTGCATATTGAAGCGTAAAGAACTGTCCAAGAGGTTTTCCTTCTTTGAAAATCTGCAAAGTACTTCCTGTTTGTCCGCCACCGTCTGGCTGTACTCTTCGTATTGAATCTCCTCCAATAAAATATGGATTTGTCAATTTAGTAATTTTATTTTTGTTGCGTGAATAATTCAAACTTGTTGTCCAGCTAAATTTTTCAGTTCTAATTGGAGTACTGCTCAAAGCAACCTCAACACCTTTGTTTGTCATATTACCGCCGTTTGCAACAATTGATCCTACTGGAACAAGTACTGGATTTACAGAATAATTATAAATCATATCCGTAGTTTTCTTGCTATACAAATCAACAGAACCTGACAATATACCTTTTAATACTGTAAAATCAACACCAATATTTGCAGTAGCTGTTTTTTCCCAATTCAAATCTGGATTAGCCGCCTGATTTGGTCCATAAGCACCAGATTGCTGTCCGTTATAATAGAATGTTCCTAAACTTCCTGAAATAAATTGAGCAGTATAAGCGTTGAATCCAGAAGAGTTTCCTGTTTCACCCCAGCTTCCGCGAAGTTTCAAATCAGTAAAAAACTTTTGATTCTGCATGAAATTTTCTTTTTCAATTCTCCATGCACCACCTACAGAAGGGAAATAACCCCATTGATTATTGATTCCAAATACTGATCCGCCGTCTCTTCTTATAGATCCTTGTAAAAGGTATTTATCTTTGTAATTGTAATTCAAACGTGCAAATTCAGAAATCAAACGTTTTTTCTGATACGCTCTGCTATCTCCAAAATCAACTCTGTAACCAGAAACTGAAGCATAGTTACCTAAAGCAAGGTTGTTATAGCTAACATCATCTACAGGGAAATTTGTGTTTGTTGCCTGAAATCCGTCACCCAAAACATCTTCCTGCCATGAATACCCCACAACTGCTTTGATTTTGTGATTACCAAAAGTTTTATCCCAATTCAAGAAACTTTCAATAATAGTATTATTTGTTTGGTATGAATTTCTTAAAGCTGCTCCATTTACTCCAAAATTCACCAATGAACGTGTATACGGTGGATCTGGGTTATTGTAAAAATTGGCACTATTATATTTTGAATAATAGCTGTCATAAAACTCACCATGCAGTGAATTTAACTGCTGATAAGAAAGATTTAAGTTATAAGAAAATCCAAAAGGAAGTTTTACCTCAGTAGTGAAACTACCAACAAAATTATTTGCTTTCGTATCATCAACACCATGATTAATCATCGCAACAGGATTGAAATAACCTGTTTGAATGAAGTTTTCAAAATAAGTTCCGTCTGCATTTCTTACCGGTGAAACTGGAAGGTGGCTAATTGATTGTAAAAGTACCACGTTACGCTGAGGGACGTTATTGTAAACACTATTCGAATTGGTTACATTCAAACCAAATTTAACATGATCATCGAAAGCATTTTGTTCTATCGCTAAGTGTGCAATTGTTCTTGAAAAGTTATTCCCAATAAGAACTCCTTCTTTGTCCATATAGCTTACACTTGCAAAATAGTTACCATGCTCACCGCCGCCGCTTAATGAAAGGTTATGGCTCATTGAATTAGCATATCCAGGTCTAAGGATTTCTTTCTGCCAATCTGTATTTGCTCCTTTATCATTTTCAGGGGTAAAACTTAAATTATTTTTAGTCGTAAATGCTCTTAACTGATCTGCATTCATCATGTCAAGCTGGTTTGAAACCTTTTCGAAACCAAAATAATTGCTGTAATTAACCTGAGTTTTATCTTTGCTTCCTCTTTTTGTTGTTACCATAATAACCCCATTGGCAGCACGATTACCATAAATAGCTGTTGCAGCCGCATCTTTCAATACATCAACAGTAACAATATCCTCTGGCGAAATAATTGAAATATCAACACCAGGAATACCATCTACAACATAAAAAGGTCCTTGAGAACTGTTTAATGTTGAAGCCCCGCGCAAAACCACTGAAGATGTTTTTGTAGGATCACCGCTAACCGAAACATTCAAACCAGCAACTTTACCCTGCAGTAATTGACCAACGTCTGCAATTACACCATTATTTAACTGATCAGCTTTTACAGAAGAAACAGCTGTCGTTAAATTTTTACGGGTTCCTCTTCCATACCCAACTACTACAACCTGCTCTAAGTTAGTTGAAGTAGAAGTTAATCTAATTGTGTACTTTGATTTGGCTCCGTCTAATTTGACACGTTGTTCTACAAAACCAACAAAAGAAACAACCAAAACAGCATTTTTATCTGAAACAGATATTTTGAATGTCCCGTCAAAATCTGTCATAGCACTATTTGTGCCACCATTCTCAAGTACATTTGCTCCTGGAAGCGGCATACCTTTATCGTCCAAAACCGAACCTGTAATTTCTGTTTTTTGTGCCCAGCTGTTAAATGACAAGGTCACAAAAAATGCGAATAATAAAATTTTAAGTTTTTCCATATTAGATTTAAATTAGTTATTTGGTTAATTGTTTGTCAAAATTAATATTAATGATTTATCAGAATAATGGACAGATTATTCATAAATATGGATGTTTTTAATAAACCCAATGACAATAAGGGATGAGAAGCAAATTTTTATTTTATTATATGCTTAAAACCTTACTAATATACCCATCTTACGAAGGCTTCCATTGCTGCATAATGTGCTAATCCAAGCTGATGGTATATTGCAGCTGTCTCTCTGTTGCGGTCTTCGGCACGCTGCCAAAATTCCCTGCTGTCTGAACCTTGAAAAACCACTCCGTCTTTTTGTGACTGATGTTTAAAAATGGCTTTTCTTTTTTCGAGCACCTGATCTGGCCCCATCGGAACCGCCATTTCAATTTCATCTATTCCCCATTCCTGCCATGCGCCTCTGTACAGCCAAACCCAGCAGTCTTTCATGTATTCTTTTTCTTTTAGTCTTTTCACTGCTTCAAAAACTGCATCCAAACATACTTTATGAGTTCCATGCGGATCTGCCAGATCTCCTGCAGCATAAATTTGATGGGGCTTTATTTTCTCAATCAAATCCATCGTTTTTTGAATATCTTCTTCTCCTAATGGTTTTTTCTCTATCGTTCCTGTTTCATAAAACGGAAGTTCCATAAAATGAATCTGATTATCCGGCAATCCTACAAAATGACAGGTGGCCTGTGCTTCTCCTTTTCGGATAAGGCCTTTTATGTTTCTGACCTCTGGAATATCGGTTTCGCTGTTTTTTTTATTCTGAATAAACTGAACTGATTTTTTGTAAATATCATCCGCCTCACTGCCAGCAATTCCAAATTTTATATTGTAATCACATACAAAATTGGCAAAACGCAGTGCTTCATCATCGGCTACTGCAATGTTTCCAGATGTCTGATAACCTATATGCACTTCGTGTCCTTGTTCATGCAGACGCTTAAAGGTGCCGCCCATACTTATAATATCATCATCCGGATGAGGACTAAAAATAAGAACTCTTTTCTGCGCTGGTTCTGCCCGCTCAGGACGCTTACTGTCATCTGCATTAGGTTTACCTCCCGGCCACCCGGTAATGGTATTCTGAAGTTTATTGAAAATTCCAATATTAATATCATAAGCAGGACCTAAATCTGCAAGCAGATCACTCATTCCGTTTTCAATATAATCGGCATCGGTCAGCATTAATATTGGTTTTTTCAAATGCTGCGCCAGCCCCAAAACCGCTTTTCGGATAAGAGTATCTGTCCAGACTACATTTTCAACCAGCCAAGGCGTATTAATACGTGTCAGTTTTGAAGCTGCAGATTTGTCTAAAACAAAAGTGGTATTATTATGCTCCTGCAGAAAAGTTGCCGGAATCTGATTAGTCACTGGTCCTTCAACAGAGTCTTTGATAATGTTTGATTTTCCTTCGCCCCAAGCCAGCAGTATAACCCTTTTGGCCTCCATAATCTTTTTTACACCTAGAGTAATTGCTGTTCTTGGTGTATTATCTAAACCCGAAAAGTCTTTGCTTGCTGCCACACGAGTAATATGATCTAAAGCAACTAAACGCGTTTTTGAATTTTGAAGCGAACCTGACTCATTGAATCCAATATGCCCGTTACCGCCTATTCCCAAAACCTGCAGATCAATACCTCCCAGCGCTTCGATCTTACTTTCATAATTACTGCAGTAATCCCCAATTGCTTCCTTCGATAAAGTTCCGTCTGGAACATGCACATTTTCCGGAAGAATGTCTACCTGATCAAAAAGTAATTCATGCATAAACCGCACATAACTGTTTATTGAATCGGGTTCCATAGGGTAATATTCATCTAAATTGAATGATACTACATTTTTAAAACTCAAACCTTCTTCTTTATGAAGGCGCACCAGTTCCGCATATAAGCTTTTTGGACTGGATCCTGTAGCAAGTCCCAATATGCATAATTGATTTTGGGACTGCTTTTCTCTTATCAAATCAGCTATTTCTTTAGCCACCGATTTGGAACCTATTACCGAATTTTCATAAACTACAGTTCCAATATTTTCAAATCGTTTTTCAAAACTTGTCGCTTTGTCTATTTCACTTTTTAACATTGCTTTTATTTTTATTTATTGATAGATATTAATTATGACATACTAATGCATTTCATTGTTTTCAGTCCACTTTACTTCCCATTGTTTTATGGCTTCTCTTTCTTTCGTTTCATCAAACGGAATGTTATTGGCTGATGATTTTCTTAAATCCTGTAAAAACATTTTCCATCTTGGCCAATAAAAGGATGCATACATACCGCGCCACGATCTTGATGCATAATCATTCAGATGTCCTTCTCCGCCCCAAAGCGTTATTAATGTTTTTGCATTTTTTATATACAATTTGGATTCATCAGGAGTGTTTCCGTAATCAGAAGCCGATTTCACCCAATTATTTAAGCTGTTCAAAGGCTGTCCCAAAAGCATATTATCAATATCCAAAGCATGCTTTTCGATTTTTTTAAACAATTCATCGCCTTTTTTTATGTCTTTTGACTGATAAGCTTTGACACACTCCATCAGCTGTTCATCAATAATAAGTGAATAATAATGTCTGGATGCATCCAGCAGATCATAATTATAAAGGCTCTCTTTACTGAAGTTTTTAGCTTCTTTTTTCAGAATATCCAAAGCCTGTTTAAGCTTTTTCTTATCTCCGGGATTTCCTTTAAATTCTGTAATTTTTAATGTAGGTCTTTTAAAAAACAGGTAAGCTCCTGCCCAGTCATTCCACCAGCGCGTTTCCCAGTATTTAGTGCTGTAAACGGACTCTAACAGCAATTGCCAAGCCTGAAAAACAGGAGCAGAAGTTTTTTTGCCGTATCTGGCTTTTAGATACTGATGCATCCAGTCATTTACAGATTCTTTACCCTGTGACCAAGGAAGGTCATAAATGTATTCGTAAACTATTGAGTTATTGTTTAATCCTTCCGGCATTACTCCGTAGCCGGCAACATTGCCTTTATTTGGATTGTTCAATAAGCTTGTCAGCTCGTTTCTGTAGAAATTTAAATCCCCGTAAACTGGATTGGATCCCCCATAATTATGTACATATCCATAGGTCCATTGCTTTCCATAAAAAGCCTCTTGATTTTCCCATACTTTATATCGGTCATTTGCATAATCCTGAATCATTAAACGATCGTTTGGCACTTTGCTTAAGAAAGCCTTAGTAGCTTCTTTAGTCCAAAATTCTTTATTGTCCCCAAAAAGCCATCCCTGCATAACCCAGGTTGCTTTTGGAGCAGCTTCATTTATGGTTTCAAAAATGGTTTTTCCATAATCTGACAGTTCCTCGTTTTTATGCTCTTTTGAAACTGGCGGTGTTATTTCGTTAAATGAATCGGCTAGGTAGAAATCAGCCTCTCCATAAACTTTTGTGTAAATTTCTATAAAACGCTTACCAACTTCTTTAAACAAAGGATCTTTAGAATCCAATAAATAAGTACTTTCAAAACCTCCTCCTGACCAGGAATTTAATTCACTAATCTTTGAATTTGGGTGTTTTTCTGCAAATGCTTTTGGCACGTAGCCGCTAAAAGCAGGTACAACAGGATGCATTCCTAATGCCTTCATTCTTTGCAGTATCTGTTTTTGAACGATTTCTTTTTTATTTATCCAGTCTTGTGGCAGCGGTCCTTCCAGACCATTGATATTTCCCATTCGCTGCCAAGGCAAAAATGCAGGTCCTGCAAAATGCGCCTGTAACTGACTGTCTGTTAACCCATATTCTTTCCACAACAGCTGCCATACTGCTTCCTGCCCTTCCAATGCTGTAGGCAGATTAATACCATGAAAAGCCATCCAGTCTATTTCCTGTTCCCAGCGTTTCCAGTCCCACCATGGAGTAGTGTATCCAAAAGTACAGGCATTTAAATATTCCCTGTATTTAAAAGGTGTAGACTGTTTTTTTGAATATTTTGGCCAGCTCTTAGGCAAATCGATTCTGTTTCCCTCCCAGCTGACTAAAACTGCTCCAATATCTCTAAGAAAATTATAAGCAGCATAACAAATCACAACATTCGAAGAGGCAGTAATTCTAACTCGGTTTGCTGCTGTTGTTTCCACTTCAAACCAATCTGTTTCATTGGAGTCTTTTTTTTCAGCAATAATTAAGTCAAATTCATTTGCCCGTTTTCCAATAAGTCTTTCCAGTACTGCCGATGCGGTTTTGGTTTCCTTATCGTTTTTACAGTATCCGTTAGTTACAAATAAAAGAAAAACAAGAAAAGAAGCTGCGCTTTTCATAAATCTATTAATACTCAAGGTCCTTTTTGTCATTTTACTGCAATTTTAGTTTCTTATATATTTATTTGTTTTGATAATTTTAAAAATACATCTCCATATAGATTTATAGAAACTTAAAACTATCATTGAATTTACTAAACTTTTCTAATACCAAAAACCACATTAGCTTTAGTAACAATTTGTTATTAATACCCGCTTTTATGGCATTTTATTTAAGGATAAAATTATAAATTATTGATTTTTTAATAATGGACGTATCATTCAAAACTATAGACAGACTGCCCAAAATGAAACAGGAAATCAGCATAATCAATACTGCTTCTGGATTATGCTTCTAAAAAACAAAGAGTAGAATTACTTGGAGAAAGCGGTTTCAGAATCTTTCTTAAAAAATAAGTGATACTGACAGTTGAACAAAACATACGGCAAAAAAAAAGACCGTTCAATCTGAACAGTCTCTCTTTATAATATCTAAAAAATAACTTAGGATTTAAACAATCCCTCTTTGTGGGCATTGTATAAAACCAAATCATAAGGAACTAATTTGGGCGCTACTTTTTCTGAAGCAGCATCGAATGTAATTTTGTTATGTTTTCTGAACAAATAAATCTCTTTCAGGCAATTTGATAAACTCTGATGTATAAAACTTGTAAAAATTGGCAGAGGCTTATCTCCTTTCAATAAATCTATCTGATAATTCGAACTGCTTTTTGACAGATTGTTTCCAATGATTCTTAAAGTAAATATTGATGGAACTCCGTTTTGCTCTCCTTGATACTGTACTATCATAATTCTATAATTAAAATGTGGATAAATTAAAATTAATCTTTTCAGCTTCTATTTCAGCTGAATTCTCAATAAAATTAGATAAAAAAAAGAAACTGATATAATATTGAGCTGTAAATTATCAAATTTATAACATTAAGCTTTATTAAAACAACTTCACTTTCATTTAAGGAGTAAAATTTAAACTTAATTGGCATTACCTCAGCTGTAAAAACGAAAAACCCTGTAATGTATGAAGTTACAGGGTAAATCTAACTAAGTGTAATTAAAACAAACAATCTTCTTAATCTCTTTACTCTTGCGGGATGATTTTATCCTTTTATAGGTAAAGAAATTACATTTCCTATTTCGTTTCTCATGGTCATATTTAATTTATCTAACAGCGATAATTTATTGGATACCTGACCTGAAAACAGATTATAGGATATATTTAATTTTTTTAAACGAGTTAATTTTTCTAATTCTGCAGGCACCTGCCCTTTAAAGTCATTATCAAAAAGATTCAGATTTTCTAACAATACCAGATTCCCAATCGAAGGACTTAATTTTCCAGTGAATCTATTAGTATATAAAGAAAGTGTTCGCAAAGATTTTAACTCGTAAAAAGAAACCGGCAGCGAACCTTGGAAAGAGTTTTCATATAAAGATAAACTCTCAAGCGCAGACAGTTTTCCTATCTGCTGTGGCAGCTCACCAGAAAAAATATTACGGTCAAGCATTAATACTTTTAAATTTGGAAGCGTACAGATAGAAACAGGGATAAAACCAGTCATCTTATTAAAAGAAAGATCTAATACCTCTAAAGCTTTCATATTACCAATGTTGAGCGGTATTTCGCCATTCAATAAATTGGTACCTAAATTTAATTCCTGTAAATTCAGTAAAGTAGTGATTTCAACGGGTATACGTCCTGTTAAATTATTGTTTTTCAAATTTATCGAAACCACTTTATCATCAACGACTTTTACTCCATACCATTTATCAATCGGTAAAGAAAGATCCCATTTATTAATCCATTTAGCTCCATTGGTAGCTTGATTTAATTTTATAAGGACTTCTTTTTCTGCTTTTGAAAAATTTGCAAAAGAAGAGAATGAAAAGAATACAGTAAAAATTAGAAGTGTAATTTTATTACTCATTTACTCGGTTTAAAAATTAGTTGCTTCAAAAATAATTAAAAACTTCGCCAACAAACAAAAAAAATCGACTAATTAACACAAAAAAAATGTTAACAGTAATAAATCCTACAAAAAAAAGTGCAGTATTTTCAAAAAATGAATTACTGCACTTACAAAAAAAAAAATCAAGTAAAATTAACTAACCAAACTAACCAAGTTCAGATTTTAAGCGGGAAGTTTTCACTTCCTGTCTTGGAAATTTTAATCTCCAAAAATACTTTTTACCAGCCTTAATCTCATCAAAAGACAAGGCGAACAGACTTTTTTGTGTTTAACTTTTATGCTTTATTATTTTTTATATGACTATCCGTGACTAATACCAAATCGATAAAATTGGCCACAGATTAACACAGATTTCTAAAAAATGCATGCAAAATCTGTAAGAATCTGTGTAATCAGCGGCAAAAAAAAAGATTTAGTATGCTTTGCGGATAGTCATAATTTTTTAACTTCCAAATTGTTTCTATGGATACATCCACATCCAGAGCTGTGTCATAAAACACTAATTACTGACGGACAGCAGTTTTTATACCCAATTCTTCTAAAGATTGGCCGTGCACAATGATATCCCATTCTAAAAAAAATCCTTATTTGCCAAACAATAAAAAGGCAATCAGAAGCGTGATTATAATATTGAAAATCTGAGCTGTCAAAAAAGCGTACAATGGCTTTTTGCTATTATTAGTAAACAAATCTTTGAAATTAGTTTCCAATCCAATACTGGTAAAAGCCAGCGCAAACCAAAGCCCCTGGAGATTCTTCAGACTGTCTTTAACCGTATCTCTTGTTTCGGGGGAAATCAGAAAAGAAAAAACCAAAGAAGCGACAATAAACCCAATCACAAACTTTGGAAAACGTTCCCAGATAACTCCTAAAGTTGGTTTCGCCGTAACAGCATCCGATGATTTATTCTGGGCATACGACCAATAAACGGATATCGCAAAAGCTGCTAATCCCAGTAATACATTCTGCGAAAATTTAACAATTGTGCTAATCTTCAAAGCAGTTTCTCCAACTAATGTTCCCGAAGCAACAACAGCTCCCGAAGTATCGATACTGCCACCGAGCCAGGCTCCTGTAACTTCTTCTGCAAAATTGAAGTGCTTGGCAACCATTGGCATAAAAATCATCATTGGAATGGCCGTTACCAATACCATTGAAATGACATAAGACAGTTTCTTCGAATCGCCTTTGATGGCTCCGGATGTTGCAATCGCAGCCGAAACACCGCAGATGGAAACAGCACTGGAAATCATTAAGGCTAATTCCTCATCAACTTTAAGCTTCTTACACACCCAAAAAGCAAAATACCAAACGGACAAAACTACCACTAAAGCTTGAATCAGCCCTAGAGAACCTGCCTTTAGTATATCCGAAAATATGACACCGGTTCCTAACAATACCAAACCGATTTTTACAAAAATTTCGGTTGAAAGTGCGGTGCGGAACCATTCTGGAAGCTTGAAAAAATTACCTATAGACAATCCTATAATCAGGCTGAAAATAACTGCCTCTAAATTGAGCCCCTTGATTACAGTATTACCCGCTATAATCAAGGCCGCTACTGTCAATACAAACACTATTGGAAAACCCAATAAAAATTTCTTAACCGATTTCCCAACCAAAAAAACGCCTAGTATACCAATCCCTAAAAGGTAAATAAATTGCAGAAAAAGTTCTTTTATATTCGTACCGCTGCATACATTATTCTGCAGATCGGCCCCGTTTGACCACTTGAATACAGGAACCGAAGGCAGGTAAATAAAAAGAGAAATTCCAATTATCAAAAAACCTAAAAGCACTGCTGCCCAATCTTCATGAATAGTAAATTGTTTTGTTTTTAATGCCATATCAAATTATTGTTTTCAGCTTTCGTTTTTATTATTTATCCTTCACACAGCGGAAACCTAAGTGATTGCAGGCACTTGTAGTCTCTCCTTTACCGCGGCTTCCCGCCACATAACGAATACAGTATTGATCGCTGCATAAATAAGAACCGCCTCTTTGAACATGTTTTTCTACACCCGGTTCTTCTGGGTCATAACTGGCCGAAGGCCCGGTGGGATTATCAACTGCACTGCTTTTATAATAATCGTCTCGGTATAAATCACTGCACCATTCCCATACATTTCCTTCCAGATCATAAATCCCATATGGATTTTTAGGAAACGATTTTACCGGAGCTGCTCCTGTAAAACCATCTTCGGCTGTGTTATTATCCGGAAAAGATCCCTGAAAAATATTCGCTGCCCATTTTCCGTCTGGCTTGAGTTCCGTACCCCAGTAATATTTTGCAGAAGGTCTTCCGGCTCTTGCTGCAAACTCCCATTCGGCTTCGGTTGGAAGCCTTTTTCCTGCCCATTCGGCATAAGCCTTAGCATCTAAATAACTAACCTGCACTACAGGATAATTTTCCAGCCCAGCAATACTGCTTTCTGGCCCAGCAGGATGCTGCCAGCTGGCACCCGGAACGTACTGCCACCATTGCTGTATATTATCCAAAGCCACCTTTCCTACTGGAGGCACAAATACCGCCGAACCTGGCACTAAATTCTCGAGCGGAACACCTGGATAATCATTTGGATCCAATGGTCTTTCGGCAATGGTTACATAATTAGTGGCCTTCACAAAAGCGGCAAACTGTGCATTAGTTACTTCATGCTCATCAATCCAATAGCCTTTAACACTTACTTTGTGAACAGGTTTTGCATCGGGATAATCATTGGTTCCCATGCTGAATTCGCCTCCATCAACCCAGACCATTCCTCTGGTCGAAGCTGCTGTATGCTCTTCTGAAGTTTTATTAATGGATTGCAGCAATAATGCTTTTTTGGATGTATTTGCCTTGCACATAGCCTTACAATCAGCTGCTGAAACAACTGCTAACGCTTTATTTTCTTGTCCATAAGCTGAAAAACCTGCAAAACTAATTGCTGCAATTACACTATATATATTTTTATTCATGATAAGTAAGCTCAAAATAATGTGAAAAGTATTCTATTCCATTTTAATTAATCAAAAACAATACATAGGCAAGGAATACCAAGTACCAATAAACCTTGCCTTTCTCCAAAAGAGACGTATTGAGTTGCCATTTTTTTTGATATAAGCATAATTTAAATTCTACTTATACCATAGAACAAATATAAATTAAAAATAGGAACTTCCAAATTTTAAATTATTTTTTATGACTTTCCTTCAACTAATACCAAACAGATTAAATTAGCCACAGATTTTTTTAAAAAAAAGTAATGAAATCTGTGAGAATCTGTGTAATCAGTGGCGAAAAAAATACATGGTATTATTTGCGGACAGTCATATTATTTTTTGTATAAATTAAAATATAAATTTATAAAAAACTAAAAAACAAGTTTTTAACTACATAACAATTCATAAATTTATTCTGAATGTTATACTATATTTTTTAATGAGCCAAAGCTGCATCAACATCTTTTTTCAAGTCACCTAAGCCGTCTTTCTTGAAAACAGTTTTACCGTTTTGGTATAAAATCAAAGTTGGAAAAACCTTTACTGTTTTCAAATCGGCTATTACCTTCGGGTTGTCTTCCAGATCAATTTCAACAATTTTCAAATTAGTCCCATTTTCTGCCCTGATAGCTTCCAAAACTGGTTTTACTTTTTTGCAGGCGCCACAATATCTTGAACCAATATCTACTAAAACAGCCTTGTTTTCTGCAATAATTTTTTTGTACTCTGCCAATGTCAATTTACTTTTTGAATTAGTATAAAAAGGTTTTCCAGATCCAATCCATGCGGCGATTCCGCCTTCAAGATCATGCACTTCCAAGAAACCATTTTTTAATAATTCTTTTGCCAGCTGACCGCTTCTTCCTGCACCGATTGAATATATAAAAACAGGTTTTGTTTTATCTAACTGAGCCGCATATTTAGCATAATTTTCTGTTTGCAAATTAAAATTAACTGCACCGTCAATGTGATTAATAGCAAACTCTTCGGTACTTCGGGCATCAATTAACTGCGGTTTCTTCTGCTCCTTAATTTTCGCATAAAAAGCATCTATCTGCAATGTAAATGGATTTTGATTTTGAGCAAAACCGACAATTGCAAAAAGCAAAACCAAAGCTGTAACCCTCTTTTTGAATTTTTTATTTTCCATAACAATTTTCTTTATGGTTCAACTGGTTCGAAGTAATTTTGACTTACCGGAACTGATTCCTTCTTCTTTTGGGAAATAGGCAAAGCACGGACTCCATCTGCAAGCGGGCTTCCTTCAATTTTAGATTTGAATATCGGCCAAAGGAACTGTGCATACCATTCTTCGCTTTTGTATGTTTTGGTTCCATAGGATTCAGGGAATTTACGAGTGATTAAACCCGTTCCGAAAATCACATCCCAAATGAAAAACATGTTTCCAAAATTTCCTTTAAAATGTCCCACTCCATCTCCACTAGTGTCTGCGTGATGTGCATGATGTGTAGCAGGAGTTGAAATCAAACGCTCCAAAACCCATGCAATAGGATGAAGTACTTTATATTTATAAAACGGTTTGTCCCATGCTATACTGGAATGCGCTCCCAAAGTGATAAAACTTTTAACCACCAAAACGAATAAAGCTGGCAGTCCCAATCCTAAATAGGTCAAAGTGGCCGTCAAGTAAATCTGGGAGAAAAATACCGTATAAATAAAGTTTTGTCTTGATGCCATTGCCATTCCCATGTACGGAGCCGAATGGTGTGTTCTATGAAAACGCCACAAAAACGGCACTTGATGATGTAAACGATGGTACCAGTACTGCGTTAAATCATCAGCAATTGCAATCAGGAAAAAACCTCCCCAAAAAGGAACCCAAGAAAGCGTATTTGCTAAATTCGGAATTAAATACGGCAACACTGTTAAACTAAAAAATGCTGTTACTGGCGGCAAAAGCAACTTTGGCGCAAGAAAACTAATAATGTCTATTTTTCGTTCCCTTCCAGTCCATTGATCGTCGTATAAACCTGCTGTAAATTCAACTGCTCCCAAAACGAGCATAAAAACAATCAATCCCCAAGTTCTAATGTTTTCGAACGCTGGTTTTACAAATTCTAAAAATGATGGTAATGCAATATGTGATTCTGATGCAGCACCATTATTTAATTTGAAATAAAGGTAAATTGCCAATACCGGCAAAGTATAAATAAAAAGACTGATGCTTATGTCTTTTGTTAATTTTCTTTTTAAATTTTGATCTAATGCCATGATTTCTTTATTTTAAAATATAATTTACTAGTGACAAACCGCCAGCCAAAATAAGCAGCGGCACAAAAAAGACTATCAGTCCTACGATAATCTTCTTTCCTATTATTTGAAAATCTATTAGTTTCATTTTTTTTTATTTTAATGATTGGTGAAGAGTTAATCAGTCCCTAGTAATTAGCCCTTAGTGAACAATCTAAAAAACTAAGGACTAATTACTAAGGACTAAATCTGTATTAATTACTGCTGCCAGCCTGAGTTGCTTTATGAATCAGTTCCTGAAGGTTTTGATTTTTGTCCCCTGAAGGATTGTGTATTTTTCTTCCTAACACATCCTGCCAGTCAATTAACGGATAAACGTTGTTCTCCTTCGCCTGCTCATCGAACAGTTTTTTAAGCTCTTCCAATTTTTCAGGATACTTTTTAGCCAAATTATTGCGCTCGTTAAAATCTTCATTCAGATTGTACAACTCCCAGACATCAGCATCAAAATTACTTTGTGCCGGTGCTTGATTTTTGCTCCCAGCATTTGGGGACGTAAAGGGATTTGCATGCGATGCAGCAGCTTTCCATCCGTCTTTGTAAATAGCTCTGTTCCCAAAGATGTAATAGTACTGCACTTTATGTAACGATTCTGCTTTTGGGTCATTCAAAGAAGCATATAAAGACGAACCCTGAATAATATCCTGTTTAATTTCCTTGATTTTTTCAGGAGCTTTGATTCCAGCAATTTCCAATGTCGTAGGAAGAATGTCTGTTACGTGGCTGTATTGGTTTCTGATGCCTCCTTTTTCTTTGATTCCTTTTGGATAATGAATAATCAAAGGATTACGGGTTCCTCCTTCTGACTGTGCATCTTGTTTCCAGTTTTTGAAAGGAGCATTGGTAGCCTGTGCCCAGCCTAACGGATAATTGGTGTTCAAACCTTTTGCAGTTCCAATCTCTCCAATTTTAGCCAAATTAGACTGAAGATTCTGCTCGTCTGTAACTCCTTGAGAAAAAAGACTCTGGCTAATTGTACCTACCTGACTGCCTTCTTTACTGGCTCCGTTATCGCCAATTGCAACAAAAATCAAAGTGTTATCCAATTGATTGGTCTCTTTCAGATAATTTACCACTCTGCCAATTTCATGGTCGGTATAAGTAAGATAACCAGCATATACTTCCATAAATCTGGCATACACTTTCTTTTGGTCAGGAGATAATTTCTTCCATTCTGAAATAATAGCATTACGTTCCGGCAATACAGCATTGGCAGAGATTACACCCAGTTTCTTTTGGTTTGCCAATACTTTTTCGCGGTAAACATCCCAGCCTTCGTCAAATTTGCCTTTGTAAGCATCGCTCCAAGAAGCCTCCACTTGATGGGGTGCATGAGCTGCTCCCGGTGCATAGTATAAAAAGAATGGCTTTCCAGGCGCCGCTTTTTGCTGTGTTTTGATATAACTGATAGCTTTATCTGTAATGAGTTCATTCAAATGACGACCATCTGATTTTACGTGTGCCTGATCTTCTACTAAATCAGGATTGTACTGATCGGTCTGTGATCCTAAGAATCCAAAAAAGTGATCGAATCCTTTTCCTGTAGGCCATCTGTCAAATGGTCCTGCATCGGTGGCATCTTCATCTGGTGTCACGCCATATTTACCTACTGCAAAAGTATTGTATCCGTTTTCACGTAAAATCTCTGCAATTGTTCCTTTGTCTGATGGAATTCTTCCGTCCCAGCCTGGAAAACCAGCTGATAAGATAGTATGCGAAAAACCGCTAACGTGTACTCTTCCTGAATTTCTTCCTGTTAAAAGTGCCGCGCGTGTCGGTGCGCAGATAGCAGTCGTATGGAAATTGGTATAACGAAGTCCGTTATTTGCCAAAGCATCAAATGTCGGAGTCTGTATCAAACCTCCAAATGCACTGGAAGCTCCAAATCCCACATCATCGAGCAGAATCCAAACCACGTTTGGTGCTCCGGCTGGTGCTTTTACCGGCTCCGGCCAATATTCTTTGGACTCGGCCAATGTTTTGCCAATAATGCCTTTATAATCTGCATCTGGCTTATTTTGGGAAATACCCAGCTGGGCAACTAGTAAAGCTGTAAGCAGCAATCCTTTTTGAGGAGACTTCAACTTTGCATTGAATTTAAAATTTTTCATGTTTTATTATTTTATAGTTTATTAATAAGACCTTTTCCATGGTCCTGTTTTTTTTAATTATTATTTTAATTCTATAGATTTAGTATGATTTTATTTTATAGCTTTCCGAATAATTAAAACAAAAACTATGAATAGCTGTTATTCATTTTACCCTTCAGCAGCTTTTCTATAATTCTTCTCAGAAAACGAATTACAGAAAAAACAGTCATTAAAATAGATAAGGGTATCAGATAAATAACTGTCCAGACTAATTTCATTTTTCTATGATTTCATAGTTTATCTGGCTCACAATTTTTTATTTCTTCTAAATTTCAGAGCTGTTGATTCAAAAATTATACAGCTCTGAAATAATTTATTTGTTTGCTTTGTACAATAACTCTGCAGCCGACTGTCCTTCGGTTCCTTTCGTCTGGTGGATTTTTCTCTGGTACACATCCGACCAGTCAATTAATGGATACAGGTTGTTTTTCTTAGCCTGCTCATCAAATAATTTTTTCAGTTCCGCCAGTTTTTCAGGATATTTTTTAGCCAAATCTTTTCTTTCATTAAAATCTTCATTGATATTGTACAATTCCCAGACATCTTTGTCAAAATCTGCATTCAAAAGATTCGCTTTGGATTTATCTGCCAATGCCTCTTTTACCTCAATTGAATTTGGGTGATGCGCAGCTGCTGCTTTCCAGCCATCGTTATAAATGGATCTCGCTCCAAAAATATAATAGTGCTGGATTTTATGCGAAGAAACCACTTTGGCATCATTCAAAGAATTGTAAAACGAATAGCCCTGAATGGTATCCTGTCTAATCTCTCTAATCGTTTCAGGTGCTTTAACTCCAATAACATCAAGAGTTGTTGGCAGAATATCAATCACGTGGCTGTATTGATTTCGGATTCCGCCTTTTTCCTGAATCCCTTTTGGATAATACACTATCAATGGATTGTGCGTTCCTCCTTCGGAGTTGGCATCCTGTTTCCAAGATTTGAACGGAGTGTTAGTCGCCTGAGCCCAGCCTAATGGGTAATTAGCATACGTTTGAGGCGTCCCAATTTCACCAATCTTGTTTAAATTATTTTGGAAAACCTGCTCTTCAGTTTCACCGGCTTTATAAGTCTGTCTCTCTACAGCTCCCTGCAGCGTCCCTTCCTTACTCGCTCCATTATCACCTATCAAAACAAAGACAACCGTATTATCCAGCTGATTACTTTCTTTCAAATAACTTACCAGTCTTCCAATTTCGTAATCGGTATACGTTAAATATCCGGCATATACTTCCATGAACTTTGAATATACTTTCTTTTGATCCGGCGTTAATTTTTTCCAGTCGGCAATGAGTGAATTGCGTTCAGGCAGTTCTGCATTGGCTGGAACAACTCCCAGTTTCTTTTGGTTGGCCAATGTTTTTTCGCGATAAGCATCCCAGCCATCATCAAATTTTCCTTTGTAAGCATCGCTCCACTTCGCTTCTACCTGATGCGGTGCATGAACTGCTGCTGGTGAATAATATAAAAAGAATGGTTTTCCAGGCGCTGCTTTATGCTGTCTGGTAATATAACTGATTGCCTTATCTGTAATCTGTTCGCTAAGATGTCTTCCGTCTGGAGTAACATGTGCCTGATCTTCGATCAAATCTGGTTTGTACTGATCGGTTGCAGAACCCAAGAATCCAAAGAAATGTTCGAAACCTTTGCCTGTTGGCCATCTGTCAAATGGTCCTGCATCGGTGGCATCTTCATCAGGCGTTACACCATATTTGCCTACACCAAAAGTGCTGTATCCTTTGTCACGCAGAATCTCAGCAACAGTTCCATTCTTTGAAGGAATTCTTCCATCCCATCCCGGGAAGCCTGCAGACATAATCGTATGTGAGAATCCGCCGACATGGACTTTATGAGAATTACTTCCTGTCAGTAATGCAGAACGTGTAGGAGCACAGATAGCTGTAGTATGGAAATTGGTATATCTCAGTCCATTATTAGCAAGACTCTCTAAAACTGGTGTATGTATCAAGCCCCCAAAAGCACTTGAAGCGCCGTAACCTACATCATCTAAAACAATCCAGACTACATTTGGAGCACCTTTTGGAGCTGAAACCGGTTCTGGCCAATATTCTTTGGATTCAGCTAATGTTTTACCGATTACTCCTTTGTAATCAGTATTGGGTTTGTTTTGCGCAAAACCAAATTGAGCAATCAGCAAAGCGGTAACCAAAAGTCCTTTCTGCGGGCTTTTGATAATGCTGTTATATTTTAAATTTTTCATTTTCATATTTTTTATTAGATTAACTTATATTCATTATAATAGGTAATCAGTATATACTATTTTATTTTATTCCAATCTTCAACACCTACTTTTATTGACCATTGCTGATGTAATTCAATCAGCGTCTGGAGCAGTTTTGGTTCTAACTTTGCCAGATTTTTTGTTTCTGTTCTATCTGCTGCCAGATTGTACAATTCCCAAGGCTGATTGTTTTCGGCTACTGCTTTCCACTGCCCTTTTCTTACTGCTTTACTGCCTTCATGTTCCCAAAACAACGCTTCATGTTCATCAGATTGCTGTCCTTCAAATTCTTTTTTTAAACTAATACCTTCTAAAGAGACGAGATTTTTCCCTTGAAAAGAATCTGGGTATTGCAAACCCGCAAACTCTAGACAAGTTGGAAAAACATCAATTAAATGGCTTACTCTATTACTTACTATACCAGCCTTAATATGCTTTGGATAATACGCTATAAAGGGGGAAGCGATACCGCCTTCGTGAGTGTTCTTTTTGAATAATTGAAAAGGCGTGTTGCTCACATTTCCCCACGGACTTTCATAGCTGTCAATCGATGCTGCCGAACCTGCAGTACCATTTTTTTGTGTAACATAATTCCAGTTTTTCACATCATCGGCACTTCCGCCATTATCAGAAAGAAAAAGAACAAGCGTATTTTCTTCTTCACCCAAAGACTTTACTTTCTGCAGGATTTCTCCAATTCCGGCATCCATTCTGTCGACCATAGCAGCGTAAATTGCCATGCGGGTATCCCATTTGTCTTTTTCTTCTGCACTTAGTTTTTCCCAATCCGGCACTTTTTCAAAACGATTGGATAAGTCCGCGTTTTTATCAATTATTCCTTGTTCTTTTAATTTATTAAAACGCTTTGTTCTCAATTTATCCCAGCCTACCAAGTATTTTCCTTTGTATTTTTCAATATCTTCCGGCAATGCCTGAATGGGCCAATGTGGTGCATTATAAGCTACATACAGAAAAAAAGGTTTTTGTTCCCTGCGCTGTTTTTCTAAAGAACTAATAGCAAAATTGGTAATTTCCTGAGTCAGATAAGTAGAAGAATCCGTGCGGATAATTTCTTTATCTCCTTTCAAAAAAGTAACTTTTCTTCCGTCGTTATACAAAGGTTCCGAGTTGAAATAACTGCTGCCATTGTTTTGTAAAGTAAAAGAATCATCAAACCCTCTATTCACCGCCCAGGCTGATGGAACCAAACCTACATGCCATTTTCCAGAAACAATTGTAGTGTATCCCGCCTGTTGGAGCGCCTGTCCAATCGTAATACAATGCTCGTTTAAATATCCCTGATACGCAGGAAATCCTTTATCCTGTACCATGTCACCAATACCTGCCTGATGTGAATACAATCCTGTGAGTAATGAAGCCCGAGAAGGACAGCATCGTCCTGCATTGTAAAACTGATTTAAAATAAGCCCGTTTTTAGCGAGCTTATTTAAATTTGGAGTTTTAATTTCTGAGCCAAAAGCACCAATATCTGAAAATCCTAGATCATCAGCCAAAATGACAATGATGTTAGGCTGCTTTTTCTGTGCAGACAGCTGCATTTGTGCAACAACCAATAGCGCAAGTATGAACAGTTTTTTAATCATTTTATTACGCATTTACGCCTTTTAATTAATAACCTGGATTTTGTGGCAGTCCTACTGGATCAATGTTTCGCTCACTCTGAGGAATCGGGTACAGATTATTTCTTTCGGAAACAGAATTTTTGGCAGTTACCTTTTTAATTTCGGTAACCAAAGTTCCCCAGCGCACTAAGTCAAACCATCTTTGTCCTTCCTGAACAAATTCTTTTTTGCGCTCTTCGCGGATAGCTTCTCTAAGTTGTGGCTCAGTAAGCCCAATTAAATCTACTGCTGCATCCGGTGTCGAGATTGGTTTTCCAAAAGCTCTTCTTCTCACCTGATTCACAAGCTCATGAGCTTCCAGAGTTGCACCGTCTTTTTCGTTGATAGCTTCTGCAAGAGATAATAAAACATCAGCATAACGGATTATTGGAAAATTGATCGCGACATTTGACGGTGCTGCCAAATTGGTTAAATCCAAATATTTGCCAAAAATTGGCTTTGGAAAAGTATACAGCGTTCCAGTAGCCGGATTCAATAATTGTTTTTTATAAGTCACATCTCTTCGGGTATCACCTGCTGCATAAATGTCATAAAACAAAGCTACATCCGAAATAATATCTGCCGGTTCTGTTGCGGTAAATCCAGTAAATGAAGTCGCTTGGAAAGTACTTCCGCTGGAACCGTTTCCTGCTTGATTTGGTTCGAACTGAACAGAAAAAATATGTTCTTTTCCGTTCTTTTTAGTTTTGGTAAAAATGTCCTGAAAGTTTTCAAAAAGCGCATATCCATAGCCGCCGTTAATTACTTCTTTGGCTTTTAGAATCGTATTAGACCAATCTTTCCTAGTCAGATATACTTTTGCCAAAATGGCTTTTGCAGCACCCGATGTAGCTCTTCCAGCATCATTGGCCGGATAAGCTGCTGGCAGGCTTTCAGCGTCTTTTAAGTCTAAAATAATCTGAGCATACACTTCTTCTACAGTGGCTCTCTTGGATTTTAAACTCTCTAATTGAATAGAAGCCGGTTCGTGCAGAACGATTGGAACCCCTCCCCAAAGACGTACAGCCTGAAAGTACAGTAAACCTCTGATGAATTTGGCTTCATTAATCAATCTAGTTTTTATAACATCTGAACCAGCGGCTCTAGGAATATTATCAATGGCTATATTGGCTCTATTGATTCCTGCATAAATTTGTCGCCAAGCCACCTGAACACGGTCTGAAGTAGCATCATGGGTTAAACTGCTCAATGCTCTTACCTGAGGATTCGTTGCCGAAACTCCCGCCGATGCATAATCCGAAGCCATATCGGTAAGGAAATAAAGATTTCTTCCAAATAAACTCTGCTCTCCCGGATCAAGGCTCAATGAAGCATAAACTGCTGTAACACTGGCAACAGCATCATCCTGAGTTTTAAAGAAATTTTCTTCGGTTATAAAAGAGGTTGGTGTCACCTCCAGATCCGTGCACGATACTAATATAACGGCACTTAATATGAATGTTGTTATTATCTTTTTCATTGTTATATTTTTTTACTTAAAAAGTTACATTTAAGCCCGTAATAAATGTTTTAGAATTTGGATAGGATCCAAAGTCAATTCCGGGATATAAATTATTCTGTTCATAGGAACTTACCTCTGGATCATAGCCTGTGTATTTAGTCCATGTAAATAAGTTCTCGGCAGATACGTATACCTTAATGCTCTTAGTTCCAATTTTTGAAGAAATGCTTTTTGGGAAAGTATATCCTAAAGTGATTAGCTTTAATCTCAGGAAAGAAGCATCTTCTACATAACGTTCCGACACAATTCCAAGCGGAGAACTTGAAGCTCTTGGGATTTCATTACTTGGATTAGCCGGTGTCCAGCGATCTAATAAAGTGGCTGCCGCATTAGTTCCAAGAGTAGAAATTTCCAATTGCTGATTTAGAGCGTTAAATATTTTACCTCCATAAGAACCTTGGAACGAAAAATTCAAATCAAAGTTGCTATAAGAAAGCGTATTACTGAAACTTCCAACAAATTTTGGCTGTGAAGTCCCAAGATCTCCTTTGTCAAGCGCAGTAATTACTCCGTCCCCGTTGGTATCTACATATTTTCTATCACCCACTTTTGTATTGGCAAGACTGTTAATTTTTGGCTGCGTATTAACTTCTTCCTGAGTCTGGAAAATTCCGTTGGTTTTGTATCCCCAAAAAGTTCCCAGCGGTAATCCCACTTTAACAGTTACGGGCTGTTGCTGCAATAAAGAACCATTTGGCACTATCGGGAAAAATTGATCCACTCCATTACCAATTTCCAGAACTTTATTTCTGTTGGCAGAAAAAACAAAGTTAGAATTCCATGAAAACGTTTCTGTTTTTATATTTTCGGTAATCAGACCAATTTCAATACCTTTATTCTCTACACCACCAATATTCTGCAGCACTGTAGCAAATCCAGAAGTCAATGGAACTGGAACATTGATAAGCAGATCATTTGTCTTTTTGTAATAGGCATCAAAAACAAAATTTATTTTTCTGTCCAATAATGATAAATCTAAACCTATATTATACTGATCCGTTTTTTCCCATCTCAGATCCGGGTTGGCCAAACGGGTTGGTGCCAATCCTGTCTGCAGTGTCCCGCCAAAAGCATAATTAACAGACCCTATGGAAGCTAAGGAAAGATAATTACCAATTTCCTGATTCCCTGTAGTTCCTGCACTCAGCCTAAGTTTTGCATCACTTACTCCTTTAATATTTTTGGCAAAATCCTCTTCGGTTATGTTCCAAGAAAATCCAGCTGAAGGGAAATAACCCCAAAGTGATTCAGTACCAAATCTTGAAGACCCATCCGCACGCGCAGATACTGTCAGGTTATATCTCCCTTTATATGAATAATTTACTCTTGCCAGCCATGATTTCAATACGCTTTCGAATGATTCAGTATAAGGCTTTACAGCCACACCATCCTGTAATGCATTGTAAGTATTTGCATCATTTACAAAAGTATTAGCTCCTGCATTCACTACTTCTCCCTGGGTATATTGAAGTGTGTATCCAGCCAAAGCAGAGAATTTATGATCTTCTCCAAAATGAGTATTGTAGTTCAAAGTATTTTCATTCAATACTGAACTTACCAGTCTGTCGCCAGAAGAAGCAAGACCTTTTGTTGGAGCACCAGTAGTAGTATTCGATGGCGCATAATAGTTTTGTTTGGTGTTAATTACGTCACCGCTGACAGCAGCTTTGGCCGTAATTTCTTTGTTGATTTTATATTCACCAAACAAACTGGTCAAAATTCTGTTGATTTTGGTTTCATTTATAGTGTTTTCCAAATCATTAATTGGGTTGGGCACATAACCGTTAACTGATGTCGCATAAGGATTATTGGTTACATTATAGCTTCCGTCATCATTTCTGATTGGAACCACGGGTGCCGTTAGCAGGATACTAACCAATGGATTGGGGTTTCTGCCGGCTGCAGTACCGCCATTAGTTCCTACTCCATTCGATATTGAATTGCTATAATTGGCATTCACTCCAAATTTAAAAGCCTGAGAATAATTTCTTTCATAATTGGCACGAAGCGAAATTCGTTTAAAATCTGATCCTATTACAATTCCTTGCTGATCAAAATAACCTGATGACACTGAATATCTGGAGCGGTCATCTCCGCCTGAAAATGTTAACTGGTGGTTTTGAACCGGTGCCGCCGAATTAAAAGCTGCTGACTGCCAGTCATATCCTCCTGAAGTTTTAAGAGCTTCAATCTGGGCCGCTGAAAAAGAAGGTGCCTGCCCTATACTTGCCTGAACATCATTTCGCAGGCTTGCCCATTGGCCCGCATCTAATAAATCTATCTTTTTTGAAACATTCTGAATTCCAAAATAGCCTTGATAAGAAATATTGTCCTGCCCTTTGGTTCCTTTTTTAGTTGTAATAAGCACCACGCCATTTGCTCCTCGGGAACCATAAATCGCAGTTGCAGATGCATCTTTCAATACATCAATCGACTCAATATCGGCAGGATTGATTGTTGACAGCACATTTACTCCAGCACCTGCATAAGTAACTCCGGCCGTACCATTGCTGTTGTCATTATAAATTAGTACTCCATCTACAACATACAGCGGTTCATTACCTGCTGTAATTGAATTTCCTCCTCTAATACGCACACTGGAAGTTGCGCCTGGACGGCCTGAACTTTGGGTTACAACAACACCTGGAATTGCACCGCGCAATAAATTATCTGCTGAAGAAGTAACCTGCGCCAAATTTGCTTTTGGAATAGATGAAATTGCACCCGTGATATCTTTTTTCTTTTGCGTTCCATACCCCACAACCACCAGCTCATTCAACTCTTGAAGATCCTCCTCTAAGTTGACAATAAGCGGGCTTCCGTCTACAATCACTTCAGCTTTTTTGTAGCCAATGTAGGTTATGATTAAAGTGTATGGGAATTTTTGTCCGGTTTGGAAATAAAATTTTCCCTCTGCATCAGTTACCACGCCGTGGGTGGTTCCTTTAATAGTTACGCTAGCTCCTGCTACTGGTAAATTTGAAACTTTATTAACTACAGTTCCGTCAAGTTTAGACTGAATAAGGGGTTTCGTATCTTGTGCCTGGATTCCAAATGAAAACAGAAAAATACCCAGCCAGGAAAGATTATATAATATTTTTTTCATTACTTTGTTTTGGTTTAATAAATAAGGAGTCTGAAAACTGATTTATCAATTTTCATTTTCCGTTTAACGATACATTTTTTTTAAGCCTGCCATTTCTGTTGCCGCAGAAATGGCTTTTTTTTATCTACAACACATTAGTTTTTTCATTTTATTTTATTGCTTATTGATTAGTACTATTTTAGTTTGAGTATTATTTTTTAAAAGAATAAATCAAAGAGTTAAAATAATTTATACTGGATGAAATAAATTATTTTAAGACTGAACATAAAAGTGACGGGATGCTATAATTGGAAAACACTAACAGCAGCAACACATTCGACGGAGTGTGCCGAATGATACAAGTTCCTGCATGATCAAAAAAAGAATGTTTTTGATAGTCTTCACAATTTTCAGTATTTGTTAGTTATTTTTTTAAACTCTACTATTTCTATAGACAAAAGTATATTAAAAATAATTAACAGCCAAAAAAAATTAAAGTATTCACTAAAGAATTGTTAATTTGGCTATAGTCAAACGCTTACAACAGATTGAAAATAAACAACAAAACACTATATACCAGTAAATTACAGGCAAATCTATACTTTATGCTTTTTTAAAAACAAAAAAGCATAAAGTAGTTTTTACATTAAAAACTTTTAAAATTGGTGGATTCAACATATAAATGCAACAGTATTCAATTTATTGATTTTTTCGGCGAAAATTTCATTAGGTGTTTTATAGCCAAATCTTTTTCTGGGTCTGTTGTTTAATGTATTAACTACTGTTTTTATTTGTTGTTCTTCGATGTTTTCAAAGTTAGATTTTTTAGGAAAATATTGTCTTATTAATCCGTTTAAATTTTCATTGGCTCCTCGTTCCCAGCTATGGTAGGGTTTGGCAAAATAATAATCGATATCTAAATCTTCTGCAATGGCCCGATGATTGGCAAATTCCTTTCCATTATCCGAAGTAATGGTCTTGATTATTGGTTTCCAATCTTTCAATAATTCAATTGTTTTCTGCTGTATTGCACTAGCTTCTTTGCTTTCTACTTTTCCCATAAAAAGTATTCCAGAGGCTCTGTCATTGATAGTTAGTAACGCTCCTTTGTGATTCTTACCAATGACCAAATCAATCTCTAAATCGCCCAATCTACTTTTCTTTTCTACTATCTTTGGACGCTCGCTAATATCGACCCTACCAATAATAAGTCCTCTTTTATCCTTTAAATGTCCTCTTTTTTTATACTTTTTACCCTTGGTCCTAAGATGTTTATATAAGAGTCCTCCTTTGCGTTTATTTTCCCAAATATATTGATAGATTCTTTCTTTAGAAACCATTGCTCTTTTGTCAATTTTTGCTCTGCCAACAATTTGTTCAGGACTGTAATCTTGCTTTAAATAAAACAAAATATTTGCTTCAACTTCTGAGGTTAAAGTGCATTTTTTGATCTTAACCTTATGCCTGTTTAAAGCTTTTTTATCCGCCAAAACAGCTTTATAAACACCACTTCTTTGATCAGAATTACGTTTTATTTCTCGAGAAATAACTGATTTGTTTTTATCTACCAATTCAGCAATTTCGGAAATACTGATACCGGCATTTCTATATACTTCTATTTTGTATCTTTGTTCTAACGTTAAATGTGCCATCTATTTTGAGTGTTGCAACCCAAAGATATGATGATTTTTTCGCCAACTCTAGTGTTATTCTTTTGACCTAGGTCAAAAGAATAACACTAGAGTTTTTTTTCACGTTGCATTTATTACTTGAATCTAAGATTTCTTTTATTTAACAAAAGAATTTTACTGATAAATTAAAAATATTACTTCTGAATTGTATCAAAAAAAAACATAATTTTTTAAAATTATGGTGCTTTAAATAAAGATAAGCTATGTTGACTTTATTCGCCTACGGCTAAAGTTCCTCTGGAAGTATTTTCAACTTCTAATTTAAAAGCTGCACCCGATTCATTTCGCATTGTAGAATTGAAATCATTTTTTTTAGCCAAAAGAGCAGGTACATAACCAGAAAATGAATTATAAGCTAAATTTACTTTTTCTAAATTTTCTAACTTAACAATGCTGAAAGGAATCTGTCCGCTCATTTTGTTATCAAATAAACTCAAGTTTTCTAAGGAAACTAAGTTTTCGATATTCCTGCTGATGTGTCCCGAAAATTCATTACTGCTCAGCGATAGTTCTCTTAAATGTTTCAACTGATATAATGATTCTGGCAGTTCTCCCGATAACTTGTTGTTAAATAAAGAAATCACTTCCAATTCTTTTAAATTTCCAATCTGACTTGGCAATTCGCCGGAAAGATTATTCATAAAAAGCTTTAAAGTTTTTAAATGCTGGATTTCGCAAATAGATTTTGGAATGGAACCGGTCAATTTATTAAACGATAGATTTAGCTCCCGCAGTGATTTTAATTTACCAATGTTTTGGGGTATTGTTCCCGAAATCTGATTTTTAAATAAATCTAATTCTGTTAAGTTTTTCAAATTAGTTATTTCTAAAGGAAGAGTTCCTGTCAAATTATTATTAGAAAGATTAATGGCTACTACTTTCTCATTTTCAACTTTAATTCCATGCCAGGTAGAAATAGGAGCATTCAGATCCCACTTCACAATCCATTGACTGCCATTTGTTTTCTGATATAACTTAATTAAAATATCTTTTTCACTATTTGAAACATTAGCAAGTAAGGAAAGAGAAAAAGTAACCGTTAAAAATACTGCAGCAATATTTTTCATGATCTCTATTTTTTTATTTTAACACAACAAAATAACTCCAATATTCAGTAAAACGCAAATTTAATCGATAAAACACACTTTTTATTAATTTTTGTAATCTAAAAACTATATAAAATAATCAAACATGGTGATATAACAAAATTTTAGTTAAATTTGAGGCTATAACCTTAAAACCTTAAATTATGGAAATGAATTGGATTGCAGTTTTTGTAAGCGCATTAACAACATTGGTGGTTGGATTTATCTGGTATAATCCAAAAATATTTGGTACCATCTGGATGAAGGAAAACAATCTCACCCAAGAAGAACTTCAAAAAGGGAATATGCTGAAGATTTTTGGTTTGACCTATATTTTTTCATTATTTATTGTTGTGATTGAAATGTCATTAACAATTCACCAGTCCGGAGCGGTAGGAATGGTTGGCGGATCACCGAAAATTGCTGAAGCACTTCCTTCTTTTAAAGCCTTCATGGCCGATTACGGAACTGCTTACAGAACCTTCAAGCATGGAGCTTTACATGGATTCATGTCTGGTTTATTTTTTGCCTTTCCAATAATTGCAATAAACGGTTTATTTGAAAGAAAATCATGGAAATACATATGGATACACGCTGGATTTTGGATTCTTAGTTTAACTATTATAGGATCTATTATCTGCGGCTGGCTTTAAAATTTAAATAAACAACCTGAAAGCCTTATTTCTGCATAAGATAGAAATAAGGCTTTTTTTATTAGAACAAGCTTTCAATCTGGTTTGCCAATTCAATATCTTTCATCGTAACACCACCAGAATCGTGAGTATTCAAGCGTATATTTACTTTATTATACACATTAAAAAGTTCTGGATGATGATTCATCTTTTCGGCTAAGACTCCTACTTGTACTATAAAACCGAGTGCTTGTGTGAAATTCTTGAATTTAAAATCTTTTTCGACCGCATTTTCTTTAAAATGCCAATCTTTCAAATTATCCAAAAAAGGACTTACGGATTCTTCTGTAAATGTTTTCATATCGTAGAATTTAAAGTGATTTGGGCTGCAATTGCAAATAATAACAAAAGGGCTAATGTCAGCCTTTAGACCTGATCGGTCAATTTCCTTTGCTTTTTTTCTTTAAAAAAGCAAAATTACCTGGTTTTATTGCTTAAAAAATAAATAAAAGCTTATTTTTCAAACTATTGCGCCGTAACTATCCAGCAAAACAGTTAAAAGAAAACAATTCAGTAAAAATTTAATTTTATTAGTTAATTTTGAATCATATACTTTCAGAATTGAAAACTGCCATTTCTTATCAAATTTACGAAACTAAACAACAGCTTCCCAAAAATTGGAATGAACTAGGCTGTCAAAATATTTTTTTATCCAAAGAATACTTTGAAATTCTCGATAAGTCGGCTCCAGATAACATGATTTGTCATTATATTGGGCTTTTTGAAGAGCAGAAGTTAGTTGGCGTTGCAATATCACAATTCTTGGATTTAAATAAGCTGGAATCTTTTGGAGAAAGGGATCGATGCATAAAAACTACTGCACGGAAATTCATTTTAAAAAATTTTGCGTCACATGTTCTGATCATAGGCAATAACATGCTTACAGGCCAGAATTCATTTATTTTTTCGGATAACATTTCAAAATCCGAAGGTATAAAAGCTTTGAAAAAAGCATCTATTGATTTAAAACATAAACTTAAATCAATGGGCAAAAAGGTGCATATCATAACTTTTAAGGATTATACGGAACAGGATATTGAGAAATTTGCCATTGATTTAAACCTTTTTAAAAACAATTACAAATACAGTACACAGCCTAATATGGTTTTCAGCATTCCGTTCGAATGGAAATCGGAACAGGATTATATTGATTCCTTACTCAAAAAATACCGCGATCAGTATAAAAGAGCCCGAAAAAAGGCCGAAGGAATTGAGAAACGAAAATTACATTTAGAAGATATTATCGCTCACGAAGAAACAATCTATAATTTGTACTATCATGTTGCCAAAAATGCACCTTTCAACACTTTCTTTCTAACCAAAAACCATTTTAGGGTTTTCAAGGAAATTTTACAGGATAAATTTCTGTTCTATGGTTATTTCCTTGATGGAAAATTAATTGGATTTAATACTTTGATTAAAAACGGCGATACAATTGACACCTATTTTTTAGGCTATGACGATACCATTCAAAGAGAAAAGATGCTGTATCTGAATATGCTGTATGACATGATTGCGTATTCGATTAACAAAGGTTTTAAGGAAATTATTTTTGCTCGAACTGCACTGGAAATCAAGAGCTCTGTTGGGGCAAAGCCAATGAAAATGTTTGGTTTTGCAAAGCACAGCAGTTCTGTTGGTGATCTTGTTTTTGAAAAAGCATTTAATTCTCTTGAACCAAAAGTTGTCTGGCAGGAACGAAATCCGTTTAAAGAATAAGAAATTAGAATGTATAAAAAAGCGGAACCTAGTCAATCTGACAAGATTCCGCCTCCAATTATATATTCACCTTTTTACTGCATATTATCAATTTCTTCCTGAACAATTTCCCAATCCAAAAGCAGTTTATCTAATTCCGCTTTCTTTTTATTGTAAGCACTGAAAAAAGAAGCGTCTTCAATATGCTTATCATAATTCGAAGCCAGCATTTTATCATCATGCTGAATGTCTTTTTCCAATTGCTTGATCTGGCTTTCAACTTTGCTTAATCTGTTCTGCAAAGCCTTTCCTTTTTTCTGGTCTTCATAGGAAGATTTATTGCTTTCTTTGGAAGTAGTTGCTTTTGCAATATCTTTTTTCTCAACTTCGCGCATATTTTCAAGATTGCGCTGTTCCAAGAAATAATTAATATCTCCTAAATATTCTTTTATTTTCTGATCCTTAAATTCATAAACGATATTAGACATTCCCTGCAGGAAATCCCTATCGTGAGAAACCAGCAATAGAGTACCGCCAAATTTCTGTAAAGCCGCTTTCAGAACATTTTTAGATTTAATATCCAAGTGATTCGTCGGCTCATCCATTAATAAAACATTGATAGGCTGCAGCAATAATTTACAAAGTGCCAAACGATTTCTTTCACCTCCGGAAAGCACTTTCACTTTCTTCTCAACATCGTCCCCGCGAAACAAGAAAGAACCAAGCATATCACGTACTTTCATACGATTAGTATCGGTTGCTGCATCTTCCATAGTCTGCAGTAAAGTAATCTCGCCGTCAAGATACTCTGCCTGATTTTGGGCAAAATATCCTAACTGAACGTTATGTCCTAATTTGATAGTTCCATCATATTCAAACTCATTAACGATAGCCTTAATAAAAGTCGATTTCCCCTGCCCGTTCTGACCGACAAAAGCAATTTTACTTCCTCTCTCAACTAATAAATCAATGTTTTTTATAATTACATTATCGCCATACGCTTTTGTAACATTTTCGACTTCAATAACTACTTTTCCTGGTTCTTTAGAAACTGGAAAAGAAATGTTCATCACTGAATTGTCATCCTCATCAACCTCTATACGTTCTACTTTGTCTAGCTTTTTAATTAAAGACTGCGCCATAGAAGCCTTAGAAGCTTTTGCCCTAAACTTTTCAATAAGCTTTTCAGTTTCTTCAATTTTCTTGGCTTGATTCTTTTGAGTTGCCAATTGTTTTTCACGAATTTCATGACGCAGTTCCAGATATTGAGAATACGGCTTATTGAAATCATAAGCTTTTCCAAGAGAAATCTCTATGGTTCTATTTGTAACATTATCCAGAAACATTTTATCGTGAGAAACGATTACCACTACGCCAGGATAATTACGCAGAAAACTTTCAAGCCAAATGATACTTTCAATATCAAGGTGGTTCGTTGGCTCATCCAGTAACAGGACATCATTATTCTGCAGAAGCAATTTTGCCAGCTCAATACGCATTCTCCAGCCTCCGGAAAAAGTTTCAGTCTGGTTATTGAAAACCTCTCTTTTGAAACCTAAACCTAATAATATTTTTTCGGTATCACCTACATAATTATATCCGCCTAACAAATCAAAACGATGTGTATAGTCAGACAGGTCTTCAATAATTTGACCATACTCTTCACTTTCATAATCGGTACGGGTAACCAGCTGGTGATTAATCTCTTCCAGTTTCTTCTCAACAATCTTAATTTCAGTAAATGCTTCGTAGGCTTCTTCCAAAACTGTACGTCCGCGTTCAAAATCAATATCCTGACGTAAAAAACCCATTCGAATATCCTTCTCCTGAGAAATAACCCCTGAGTCTGGTGCAAAATCCCTTGCCAGCATTTTTAGCATAGTAGATTTTCCAGCACCATTCTTCCCCACTAGACCAACTCGGTCTCCAGCTCCTAATCGAAAAGTTACTTCTTCAAACAAATAAGAACCACCAAACGAAACCGATAAATTATGTATATTAAGCATGTATTAATTATTTTATTCCTTTATGAATTAGTAAATTTGTTCATCATTAAACGAAACAAATTATTTATTTTGCAAATGTTAAAAAAAGGATCCAAATTATATAGCATTTTAACAGGAACTTGCCCGAAATGCATGAATGAAAGCATGTACACAGATCAAAATCTATTACATATTGGTTCAGTCCTCAAAATGCATGAAAAATGCAGCCATTGCGAGCTAAAATATCAGATTGAACCTTCTTTCTTTTATGGAGCAATGTACGTGAGTTACGGATTAAATGTTGCGGTAGGAATATCAGCTTTTATAGTATCCTATTTATTTTTGGGAGCAGATATCCAAACCTCCTTCATTACTATTATTATTACCCTGATTTTATTATTTCCGATTGTTTTGCGTTTGTCCAGAAACATTTACATCAATATGTTTGTCAAGTATGACCCAAAAACAAAAAATAGTTAAATTTTCTTTTTCTTTTTATTGTAATATCTATCAATATCAATTTCCTTATCAAGCGGAATATTGTATTCAATCTTATCAAATAATACTTTAGCCATCGCTGGACCGAGCATTACCCCGCGTGTTCCCAAACCGTTCAGTACATGTAAATTTTTATAAACTTTATGAGTTCCAACTAAAGGTCTTCTATCTTTTACAGTTGGTCTGACTCCTGCATAATGTTTCACTATTTCAAACTCACAGGAAATTATCTCTTTAATTCTGTCAATTAATTCTATTCTTCCCTCCTCAGTAGGCATATCCGTTTTATCTTTCCAATTGTAGGTTGCACCAACTTTAAACAAATCATTACCTAATGGCAAAATAAAGACACTGGTATTCACTATCACATCCAGTTTCAAATCAGGTGCCTTAATAACAAACAATTCACCTTTGGTACCATCTAAAGGAAGGTCATTAAAAAAAGGATTAGCATGCAGACCAAAACCTTCAGCAAAAACTATATATTTTGCTTCCAGATCTTTATATAACAATCTGTCATCCTCAATAATTAATGCGTTATATTCAAAAGACTCTGCTCTTAAAAGATTTAATGAAGTAAGATACTTTTGGTACTTAGATAGCAATAATGCAGTATCAACATATCCGGTCTGCAAAACCTCACCATAACCAAAAGGAGAATCGATGCCGTCATATTTATCAAAACATAAAGAAGTAGATAGAAAAGGTGCCAAGCTTTTTTTGTCAGAAGCTGCAAACCAATTATTCTGCTCTTCAATAGAAAAAAACTTTCTTAATATAGGTGTTTTAAAATTTAACTTATCATCTATTCTATCGCTCAAATTAGAATAAAAAACTGTCATTAGCTCTAATTGTTCCTGCGCATTCCAAACTTCACTAAACCGCTTCAAAATAACAGGGTTATATAACCCCCCAGCAATTTTGGATGAATTTTGAGAATCATTATTAAAAACCACAAAACTTTTCCCATGCCGAATAGCAGTCTCACAGAATGAAATTCCACCCAAACCACAACCAACAATTATATAATCAATCATAAATAATAAAATTTAAAACAAACAAAAAACTCTTACTTGATTAAAGTAAGAGTTTTTTAAAAAAATATTCATGAAATTAGTAATTCCACATATCGTGTTCGAAGTCACGAATTTTATCTTTAATTCTGTCTGATTCCAATAATTGGTTCAAAGCATTTTCATTAACATACTCAGTAATCAAACGGTCACCATAAACATTTTCTTCTTTGTAAATGACACCGCTAAATTGACGAGAATCTAAAATTCTGTCAAAAGAAATTGGCATAGAAGAATTCTTTTCATTGAATGCTAAATACTGATGCAGATAATCACGGATTGATGGATAAAAAATCCAGAATAAATCAATATAATCAGGATTTTCAGTTCCAACTTCTCTTGCCTCAGGAGCAATTGGACAAATACCTAACAAGCGATACTTTAATTCACTCTGACGTTTATCAAAATACCAGTATCCTTTCAATTTATAACCAGTAATATCCTGTGAAGTAAGCTCTCTTTTATCAATAAACTGAGGATCTAAAACCTTAGCAACGGGAACAGTAGCAGGACCAACAACTTTTACTTTTTTACCTTTAACAGTTTTATAAGTAATCGACGGTTTGGCTTTTGGATAATACAAATCTCTATTGGCATTTACTTCTTCTCTACCAGCATTTGTAGTATCAATATAAGTAAACGAACTGCTCATGTCCTTAAATGATTTTTTGGTATTAAAATAATCATCCGCATACACTTCAGTTATTTTATTAGCTTTAATACCTTTAATTAAAACATCAAATAATGATCTTCTGTCTTTCCCTATATTAGTAGAATCGATTGGAAAATAAAGAGGAAAATTAAATCTTTCACTCAAATCAATTATCTCCCAAGTAGTTTTTCCCATTAATATATCTCTATCATCAACATAACCATAAGCTAAGGGCTTATCATTATCAAGCGATATTTGAGATTTAGTCTTTACACCTATTTGCTCAGGAGTTTTAGCATTAAGCAAATTAGATTGTGCAAATGAAGAAAAACTTCCTGCAACTAATGCAATAACTACTACTAAATTTTTAGTCTTCATTTTATCAATTATTAAGTTATCTAAGCGTTAAATTTCAACTTAAATATTATTGTATTTCATAAATTACCGGTGCCGTTCTAGAAAGCATAATATCAGATCCAACTAATTTAGTTTTGATATCAGAAATCGTGATTTGGTCACCTCTTGTGGCTCTTGCCAAAGCTGCTTTACATTGAGAATTAACTCTATCACCAGAAACAATAACTGCAGCCTGACCAGTAACTTTTAAAGTAAATCCAACAACATTCAAATTAACATTAAAATCAAAATCAGGTAATTTAGCAGATACTTGAGAAACTTCTAAACGAGATTTAGCTCCTTTAACAATTCCCATTTCTCCACCAATAGCACCAACTGGAGCTGGAATACCTTTAATTCTGAAAGATCTTTTATCAGAAACTTTTGAACCATCAGGTAATGTTCCTGTTACATTAATTACAACTTCAGAACCTTGACCAGGACTCATATTATAGTTGCCCGCTTTACCTGCACGGCTTAATCCTGGTGCAGAAGCAGTTACTTTATCATCAGAAACACCAGCAAAAGAAATAGTCATTGGGTTAATAACGCCTCTATAAACTACATTCATTTTATCTGCAGAAATAGTTGCTGAATTTGGTTTTGGAACAACAACATAGTTTCCTAAAATTGGAATCGCAACTGGTTTTCCATCTTCCATAAAAGTAAAGTTACCATTAATGTCGTGTTCACCAACATTTCCAGCACCAAAACTAAAATCAACTTGACCGTCATGCAATGCAGTCGCCAAATTTAAATTACCTCCGTTAACTACAACTTTAGTTGGAACAGTAGATTTATCAAAACGTCCTAAAACAATTTTACCTTTTACAGCTTCACCAGCAAAGAATGCAGATTTTTCAGGGATAACAATAGCAGTATAATTTTTCATTGATGCTGCAGCAACAGCTGTAGATCCAGTCAAAGTTCCCAAAATTTGGTTTTCAATTGTATTAACATCATTTTGGATAGCTGTTAATTTAGCAACAGAAGCAATTAATGGAAAATGCTTGAAATTATAATCTAAATTATTTTTAGTAACACCTTCTTTATCCTTTACATCAGCTGTATTAAATTTAGTATTGAACTCAGCTAAGATGTCTTTAAACTTAGGATCATTACCTAAAGCAGATTTGATCGCAGATTTATAAGTCTCAACTGCAGCAACAACTTCTTTACCTTTAGCAGATAAACCATCACCGCTAAACCACGACTCATCTAATTTTGATGAATTATCCATGCTTTCATATGGCAACTTACCGTTCTCTTCTCTCTTTACATCTTTAGTCAAATCAACTTTAAGTGATTCAACATATTTGTAAAAAGTAGTTGTAGCACTTGCTACTTTTTTACCAATATCATTAGGAACTTTATACTGCTCAGGCTTATCTTGAGCTTTAAGATCTAAATCTGCTAAAATAGCTTCATTAGAAGTTAACGCTAAACCATTTGCAGTTTCAAATCTCTCGTTTATTAATCCAAATGCTGACAATACTTCTTTGGACATATTTAATGCTAACATCGCGATGAAAACCAAGTACATCAGGTTAATCATCTTCTGTCTAGGGGTTAATTTTCCTCCTGCCATTTTTTCTAATTAGTTTAATTATTTAATATTAAAATATATAGTTAAAAAACTAATTATCCTTTATTACTCATAGCAGAAAGCATACCACCGTAAACATTGTTCAAAGAAGCAATATTTGCAGTCATTGACTGCATTTGCTCTTTTAATTTACTAGCATTTTCAGCAATTTCTTTATTAGCTTCAGTATTTCTAGAAGCGCTTTCTAATTGAATTTTATATAAACTGTTTAAAGATTCCATTTGAGCAGCTGCCATAGACAATTCTTCACTGTATTTTTTTGTTGCTGCAATTGAATCAACTGTCGGAGAAATATTTCTTGAAGCATCTTCGAAATTACGGATACTGTTACCAAGGCTGTTCATTAATTCACCATCAATTTTTGCTTCTTTCAATAAAGCATCTAATTTTGAAGATAACATCCCGTCAGCATCATCTTTTACAATAGGTTTCTTCTCAGTTTTTTCAGCACCTGGTGCCAATTCAGGATACACTAAAGACCAATCCAATTCGTGATCAACAGGTTCAAATGCTGAAAGAGCAAAAATAAAAGCTTCAGTACAAAGACCAACAATTAATAATGCACTTGCTCCAGGATAATGTTGAATTTTAAAAAGCGCTCCAATAATTACTACTGCCGCTCCCATACCATAGGTAAAATTCATTGCTTTTTTGCTCAATATAGCCATCGTTTAAAAATTTTAAAGTTAATTTATAGGTTATTTTTATTTAAGTGATTTAGGAAATTCTTTTATTATTTTTTACCGTTTTTAGTAGTCTGAGTACCCATGTAATCTTGTACTGTTCTAAATCCGATATAACTTCTTGCTGAATCCGAATATTCAAATGCACGTGTGCTTACCTGTAAGAAGTATGACACATCTTTCCAAGATCCGCCTCTTACAACTTTACGTTTATTTGAATTATCAATGATTGCAGGATTCATTGTAGACATGAATTCGTATGAATTGGAATCATAAGCAGAATCAGTCCATTCAGAAACGTTTCCAGCCATATTATACAAATTATATCCATTAGGCTCATAAGACTGAGCTTCTACTGTGTACAGTGCCTGATCAGCAGCATAATCACCTCTGTTAGGTTTAAAATTAGCCAAGAAACAGCCTCTGTCACTTTTAGTATATGGACCACCCCAAGGGAAAGTAGCAGATTCCAAACCTCCTCTTGCAGCATATTCCCATTCAGCTTCTGTAGGTAATCTGAATGAATTTACATTATCATAATGACCTTTCTTAGATTTCAGCCATATGTTTTTGTTTAAAGTTCTCCATTCACAGAAGGCTTTTGCTTGTTTCCAAGTTACGCCTACCACTGGATAATCTCCATAAGCTTTATGCCAGAAATAATCATTATGCATTGGCTCATTATATGAGTAACTAAAATCTTTAATCCAAACTGTAGTATCAGGATACACTTTAACTTCTTCAGTTCTTATAAAATCTTGTCTCTTACCAACTTTTGCTTTTGCGGCAGCCTGAATATCCATCCAATTGTAACGGAATTTAAGCTTGTTGACATCCATGGTTCTCAAACCATTGTATGAAGCCTCAAGCGGTAAATACATAGAATCCATCACTTCAACATAATATTCATCTGGGTATTTTTTAACATCTTTTATAAGCTTTGCCTTTTTATTTAATCTTTTGAAAGCATTTGGATCTTTATCTGTACCGATACTATAATAGTTATCATACATATATTTATCATATGCAGTCATTTTTTCTGGATTAGAATCATTAAATGAATAATCAGCTATACTGCCGGAATTTTTTCCTTTTCCTTTACCTTTTCCGTCAGCTGCACCGCCTTGACCGCTGTCTTCAGCCAAAATAGCTAAACGGAGACGAATTGTAGAATCTTTAACCCATTCCACAAACTGACGATATTCGTTATTTGTAATTTCTGTTTCGTCCATATAAAATGATCTAACAGTAACAGTTTTAGTTGGCGCATCACCAACATTAGCGACATCATCATCAGATTTACCCATGATATATGACCCACCAGGTACCAGCGTCATTCCATAAGGTTTTTCTGGATGCCATTTTGCTCCTTTTACACCAACCAACTCACCTTTGTCGCTTGATCTACCACAGCTAATCAACACTGTTAAAATTGCCGTAAATGCAATGAAATTCTTCATAAAAATTGGGGTTATCTATTCATTATTATCAGACTGTAAACCTATTTATTTTTTTTTAAAAAAACAATTCTTTTTATAGCCTTAAATTTTATTGGTCAAATGTATGTTAAAAATTCTTAAAAAAAAATATTTTATCGCCGAAGAGTTAAATAACAACGATAAAAAACACACTTTTGAAAAAAATGTAAGCATTACACAATTATTTCAAATATTCATATAAAATTAACGCTTTTGCTAAAAAACCAATAATTTTAAAGAATAAAAAAAATCACACAACGTTTTTACGCTGGGCTTTCCACCATCTTTCCGGCATTTCTTGATTACAAGCTGCCAAATATTCTTCATATGAACATGGTAATAACGTATTTTTCTTCAATTTATTGTTTGAACTTAAAACATATGGAATCTCAATCCACCACCTTTCAGTTTTATCACTTTTAAAGAAAATTAAATCCTCATCTTCAAGCGGAACAATATACTTTAAATATCTCTCTCTGCTTCCAAACGGATACTCATTAGACCTATAATGATACCCTTCGATAAAATACCAGCATATCTGAGAAATAATCACAGCCTCCTGCCTAGAGTTATTATGATTGAAAATACCAAATGATGTCACCTTATCACTTATTCCAGCATATCTAGCCAAAGAACATATTTCCTTACCATTAAAACCATTCGGATTAAAATCTATAAAATTACCCGAATCCGATGATTTTACAGAGTTCAAATCTATACTTACTAAATCTGCATCTCTAAAAACCGGTTCTGAAATTGATATATTATTTGAAACTTCACCTAGCCGATAAGCATCAAAAAATAATTTCTCTATCAAATCAATCTCCTCCTGAGAATTATAGTATGTCTGATAGCCAATATTACAAAAATTAAATAAATTATTGGGCTCGTCTATAATTATTTTTGTTAAAAAAGAATCACAGCTTATCGCTTCATTTTCCTTCCCAAAATCAAACTTACTATCTATTGCAACTAGGTTTACCATTTGCTCCAAATCATCATAAGCTCTATAAAGTGAATAAGTTATATCCTGAGAACCTCCAATAACTATCGGAATGATTTTTCTTCTTATCAATCCTGCTGTAATTTTTTTTACTGCAAAATAAGTATCTTCTTTTGAATTTCCAGCAAGAACATCCCCTAAATCCGCTATACTTGCCTTCCAGTTACCAGGAAACATACTGTACAATTCTTTTCGGATTGCATTTAAATCAACTTCAGCTTTAGCCTTTTGATCACCTCTATTATCAAGAACACCAATAATAGCAATATTAATTTTATCTAAATCTGGAACTGAATCAGCAGTATGCAACACAACTTTGCTTCCAAAATGCTGTGCAGACAGCTCTTGTATATGCTTTAAAATTTCACTGTCTAATGGCACTAAAAAATCAAATTCCATTTCTTTATCTATTTCTTTATAATCTTAATTTCCGCAGCTTCCTGAAACAAAATCAAGATCAACGGAATCAAATTCTTTATTTCTTTTTAGCCACAGTTTTTTTGGCCGCCGGTTTTTTTACTGCCGTCGTCTTTTTTGCTGCCACTTTCTTAGCAGGTGTCTTTTTGGCAATCATTTCCTGAACTTCAGCCAAAGTCAATTTTGCAGCATCAACATCCTTACTTAGTTCAATTTTTATTTTACCCTTTGTTATTACTGAACGGCCCCAACGCGCTTTTTCTACCAATATACCTTCCTCTTCCCAATTATGAAGCACTTTATCAATATTCTTCTGCAGTTTATCTTCGATCAAAGCCTCTACATCGGCTTGAGAAAGATTATCGAAATTATATTTCTTACTTACGTTTATAAAAATACCATTCCATTTGATAAACGGTCCGAAACGGCCAGTTCCCTTTTGAACGCCTTCTCCTTTATAAACTGCAATTGGAGCATCAGCAATTGCTTTTTCATCAATTAGCTCCTGAGCTCTAACCATCGATACATCCAATGGATCTTCTCCTCTTGGCAAAGAAATAAAAACACTTCCATGACGCACATACGGCCCATAACGGCCATTACTCACTTCAACTTCTTCACCTTTATATATACCTAAATTTTTTGGAAGCAGAAATAAATTCAACGCTTCTTCCAAAGTTATATTTCCAATATTCTGCTCATGACGAAGACTTGCAAATTTTTTATCATCGTCCTCAGCATTTCCAATTTGAGCCATAGGACCAAATTTACCTAAACGAACTGAAACCTGCTTACCAGATGCTGGATCAATCCCTAATATTCTTTCGCCGCTTTCTCTGTCGGCATTCGCCTCTACGTCTTTTACCGTTGGATGAAATTGATCATAGAACTCCTGCATCATCTTTGCCCATTCGATATTTCCTTCGGCTATTTCATCAAAATCATGTTCCACTTTGGCAGTGAAATTATAATCCAAAATATTCCCAAAGTTCTTCACTAAGAAATCAGTTACAATTGTACCTATATCAGTAGGGACTAATTTTCCTTTATCAGAACCTGTATTTTCTTTGAGCAGCTTCTCTGCCAATTTACCAGACTGCAGAGTCAACTGCGTATAATTACGTTCCTGACCTTCTAAATTTCCTTTCTCAACATAGTTTCTATTGATAATAGTAGAAATAGTCGGCGCATAAGTAGAAGGACGGCCAATTCCTAATTCTTCTAATTTTTTCACTAAAGAAGCTTCAGTGTATCTTGCAGCCGCTCTTGAATATCTTTCTGTTGCAGTAATATAATTATTCTGCAGTTTTTCATTTACTTTCAAGGCTGGCAGCATTCCTTCCTGCTCTTCTTCGTCATCATCGTGACCTTCAAGATATACTCTCAAAAATCCTTCAAAAAGCAAAACTTCACCTGAAGCAGTAAATACTTCATCATGATTATTGGCTTCAATTTTCACATTGGTTCGCTCCAATTTTGCATCACTCATTTGTGAAGCCAATGTTCTTTTCCAAATCAAGTCATACAAACGTGCTTGATCTCTGTCAATATCAACAGAATGAAGAGACATATCCGTTGGACGGATCGCTTCGTGAGCCTCTTGTGCTCCTTTGCTTTTATTAGCAAAAGTTCTTGGATTTGAGAATTCCTTACCATAAGACTTAATGATTTCTGCCTGTGCAGCATCCATCGCCTCTTTGGACAAATTCACACTATCCGTTCTCATATAGGTAATAAGTCCAGCCTCATACAATCGCTGTGCCAGCTGCATGGTGATTCCAACAGGCAAATACAATTTTCTTGCCGCTTCCTGCTGCAAAGTCGAAGTTGTAAAAGGAGCTGTTGGGGATTTTTTGGTAGGTTTCGTTTCTAAATCTGCTACCTTATATGCAGAGCCTATATTTTTATTTAAAAAATCTTCGGCTTCTTTTTTTGTATTGAAATTTTTTGGAAGTTTTGCCTTAAAAGACTTTCCGGCTTCGTTTGTGAATTCAGCAACAACTGAATAAGATGCTACAGCAGTAAAATTTTGAATTTCGCGTTCTCTTTCAACAATCAGCCGCACAGAAACCGACTGAACACGTCCAGCTGACAAACCTCCTTTTACTTTTCTCCAAAGCACAGGAGACAACTCATAACCAACCAAACGGTCCAAAACTCTTCGCGCCTGCTGTGCATTAACTAAATTATAATCAATTTCACGCGGTTTATCAATAGCTTTAAAAATAGCAGTTTTTGTAATTTCGTGAAAAACAATACGTTTTGTTTTCTCTTTTTTAAGTTTCAGTTCTTCCGCCAAGTGCCAAGAAATAGCCTCTCCCTCGCGGTCCTCATCGCTCGCCAGCCATACCATATCGGCATTTTTGGCTAACGTCTTTAATTTGGAAACCAATGCTTTTTTATCCGAGGAAACTTCATATTTGGGAATGAATCCATTTTCGACATCAACACCTATTTCTTTGGAAGGCAGGTCGGCGATATGCCCGTAACTTGATTCTACCTGATAATCACTTCCTAGAAATTTTTCGATTGTTTTTGCCTTTGCAGGGGACTCAACTATCACTAAATTCTTTGCCATTTTGCTATTGTTTGAATGGCAAAAGTAATTTTTTTTTTTAAATTTCAACCTTTCATTGATTTTAAAAACATATTAAATCGGCAAATGAAGCGTTAAACAACACAAAGTTTCCTAATTATCATTTGTTTATATCAATTCAATTCTAAATTTAACTTTAAAAAAGCAAATTCATTCAACACAAGAAAAAACCTTTAAAACAGTAAAACACACAATTCCATTTGACTTATATATAATAGGTATAAAAAAGAAATCCGAATTTAAATTTCCAAAAAGACAAAGCTCTTAAATAATTAGTTAAATTTACTACAAAAGACCCAGCTGAACCTGCAAAAAAATGAACCGAAACAATCAATTAGAAAAACTCAAGAAAAACCAGAATTGGGACATCATTATTATTGGAGGCGGTGCCAATGGACTTGGGGCTGCCGTTGATGCTTCAAGCAGAGGTTTTAAAACCATAGTCTTAGAAGCTGTAGATTTTGCAAAGGGAACCTCAAGCCGAAGCACCAAATTGGTACATGGAGGTGTTCGGTATTTAGAACAGGGCAATATTCCATTAGTCATCGAAGCGTTGAAAGAACGCGGATTAATGGAAAAGAATGCTGGACATTTGGTAAAAAACGAATCATTTATCATTCCAAATTACAATTGGTGGGGCGGTTATTTTTACACCTTCGGGTTGAAATTATACGATTTATTGTCCGGCAGATTAAGTCTTGGAAGTTCTAAATATCTATCAAAAGAAAAAACCATCGAATTAATTTCCTCCATTGAACCCACCGGACTGCGAAGCGGCGTTCTCTATCACGACGGACAGTTTGACGACTCCAGATTAGCAGTTAACTTAGCTCAAACTGCTGCTGACAATGGAGCCTGCGTTCTTAATCATTTTAAAGTAACACAATTAATTAAGGATAATCAAAACAAAATTACCGGAGTAATTGCGGTCGATCAGGAAACACAAGAAGAGCACAGTATATTAAGCAAAGCGGTAATTAATGCTACCGGCGTATTTACCAATGCCATCATGAAAATGAACGATACTGTTTATAAAAAATACATTGTCCCGAGCCAAGGTATTCACTTGGTTTTCGATAAATCTTTTTTACCGGGAGAACACGCATTGATGATTCCAAAAACGAATGACGGAAGAGTTCTTTTTGCCGTTCCCTGGCATGATAAAATTGTCATAGGAACCACCGATACCTTAGTGAAAAAATCGGATATTGAACCAATAGCTTTGGAAGAAGAAATTGAATTTGTGCTGGAAACTGCTAAAAAATATTTGACAAAAAAACCAACACGAGCTGATGTTCTTTCGGTTTTTGCTGGTTTAAGACCGTTAGCCGCACCCGAAAATAAAGCACAAATCACCAAAGAAGTTTCCAGAAGTCATAAAATAATAGTTTCTGAGACCGGATTAATCACCATCACTGGCGGAAAATGGACAACATACCGAAAAATTGCTGAAGATCTTATTGACAAAACAATCGAGACACATCAATTACCCAAACTTAAATGTAAAACCAAATATTTGTCCATTCATGGTAATAAAAAAAACAGCAGTGCAGATTTTGAAAACCACTTGTTTGTTTATGGAACCGACAGTAAATCTATTCTTGAATTACAAGAAAATGAACCCGAACTGAAAGAAAAGCTGCATCCAAACTACAATTATACATTAGCCGAAGTTGCCTGGGCTGTTCGGAAAGAAATGGCTGCGACTGTAGAGGATGTTCTAGCAAGACGTGTGCGTTTACTATTTCTCGACGCAAGAGCAGCAATTACCTGCGCAGATAAAGTTGCCCGTTTGCTAGCAAAGGAATTAAAACATGATGAAATTTGGGTTCAAAATCAACTGGTGGATTTTAAAACCGTAGCGAATGGTTTTTTATTGAAAGAGTTTAGGTTAAAATAATATTTTTTGAATCTTTACTTTTTTTTTGTGAATACTTGCAACAAAAAATAGGAATTAGCCCCAAATGATCTCAGATATTAGATCAAAGATTTTTGATTTTTGACTTTCTGAAAATCGATGAATAACATTTATCTTCTTAAAATTTCAATTCAATTTTTACATCATAAATCTGCAATCGTTACTCTTCAATCTAAAATCGTTTAAAATTTGTTAATTCTTCGGCTGACATCTTGTCATAATCACTGTATTTGCCGTATATTTGCGCTTTGAAAATACCCAATGGAAAAGATAATTGAAGAAAGCAAACAAGGGAACAGCCTTGTACTGGAACATAAACCTGAGAATACCAAAAAACTCTTTATAGAAAGCTACGGCTGTGCAATGAATTTTTCGGACAGTGAAGTTGTTGCTTCCATATTGTCTGACGACGGTTATAACACTACATCCGTTTTGGAAGAAGCCGATCTGGTTTTAGTAAATACCTGCTCGATTCGCGACAAAGCAGAACAGACGATTCGCAAACGCTTAGAAAAATACAATGCCGTGAAACGCACCAACCCAAAGATGAAAGTCGGAGTTTTGGGCTGTATGGCAGAGCGTTTGAAAGAAAAATTTCTTGACGAGGAAAAAATCGTTGATCTCGTTGTGGGACCAGACGCCTACAAAGACTTACCTAATTTATTAAGCGAAGTTGAAGAAGGACGTGATGCGATTAATGTAATTTTGTCCAAAGAGGAAACCTATGGTGATATTTCACCTGTCCGATTAATGAGCAACGGAATTACAGCATTGGTTTCTATCACGAGAGGCTGTGACAATATGTGTACTTTTTGTGTTGTGCCTTTTACCCGCGGACGTGAACGAAGCCGTGAACCGCAAAGCATCATGAACGAAATTCAGGATTTGTGGAATAAAGGCTTTAAGGAAATTACTCTTCTTGGCCAGAACGTGGATAGCTACTTATGGTATGGCGGGGGATTAAAGAAAGATTTTGTCAACGCCAGTGAAATGCAAAAAGCAACAGCAGTAGATTTTGATCAGTTATTGGAAATGGTTGCAGTTGGTTTCCCAAAAATGCGTATCCGCTTTTCAACATCGAATCCGCAGGATATGCACGAAAGCATTCTGCACGTTATTGCTAAATATCCAAATATCTGCAAACACATCCATTTACCTGTTCAGTCAGGCAGCAACCGTATCCTTAAAGAGATGAACCGTCTGCACACCAGAGAAGAATATATGGCTCTGATTGATAAAATCCGTGCCATTATCCCGAATGTTTCTGTTACACAAGATATGATTTCAGGTTTTCCAACCGAAACAGAACAAGATCACCAAGACACTTTGAGTCTGATGGAATATGTAAAATATAGTTTTGGCTATATGTACAGCTATTCGGAACGCCCGGGAACATTGGCAGGAAGAAAAATGGAAGATGATGTTCCTGAAGAAACAAAAGCAAGAAGACTGCAGGAAATTGTCGATTTACAGAGAGAACACAGCGCGATAAGAACACAGGAATTTTTGGGTCAGACTGTAGAAGTTTTAATAGAAAAAGCTTCCAAACGATCCCAAGATGATTGGTCAGGACGAAATTCACAAAGTATCGTTGTGGTATTCCCGAAAGAAAATTACAAAGTAGGAGATTTTGTGAATGTAAAAATCACTTCCTGTACATCAGGAACTTTGAAAGGAGAAGCGGTGGGATATTCTGAAATGAATTAAGTTTTTTTGCCACAGATTAAAAAGATTAACACAGATTTTATTAAATTGTCTTTTTAATAAGTGTTAAAAATTCAAAATATGAGTAGCTACAGAGAAGAGGAGACTTATAAAATTATTGGAATTTGCATGGAGGTTCATAGAACACTCGGACCTGGGTTACTTGAAATAATTTACAAAGATGCTTTGGAAATAGAATTCAAAGAAAACAACATTCCATTTGAAAGAGAAAAAGAATTTGTGATTGAATATAAAGGTAAAATTCTGCCTCATAAATTTTACGCTGACTTCATTGTAAACGAAGACATAATTCTAGAAGTAAAAGCTGTAAAAGAATTCACGAACGAGCATGTTGCTCAAACTCTAAATTATTTAAAGTTAGCTGAATCGGAAATAGGCTTATTAGTAAATTTTCAAACAAAATCTTTACAATACAAAAGATACGCTTTATAGAAGATTAAAAAATCTGTGTTAATCTTTTTAATCTGTGGCAAAAATAAAAAAACGAGAATATCATATGTCTAAAAAAAATATACTTATCGCTTTAATTACTTTCATCATTGCTTTTGGAACAACGTTCTACATCATCAGAACTTATTTTCCAAAACATAAAACTGAAAAAACTGCTGTTCAAAAAGACACTTTAACAAAGTCAAAACAGTAGAAAATTTTGATTAAGATTAAAACAACGAATTAAAAGCAGCTCTTTAATTCATTAAGCATAAAGAAATCATTAAAGTAAGCAGTTTAACATTTAAACTATTTTAAACTTTAAACCTTTAAAAATGGATACAGTACAATCAATAAAACAGCGCTTTGAGATTATTGGAAATGACCCAAAGCTCAACCGCGCCATAGAAAAAGCCATTCAGGTGGCCCCTACCGATATTTCGGTTTTGGTGGCTGGAGAAAGCGGTGTGGGAAAAGAAAACATCCCAAAGATTATACATTCCCTATCCCACCGAAAACACGGAAAATACATTGCTGTAAACTGCGGTGCGATTCCTGAAGGAACAATTGACAGTGAACTTTTTGGCCACGAAAAAGGAGCTTTTACAGGTGCTACCAGTACTCGTGAAGGTTATTTTGAAGTAGCCAATGGCGGAACGATTTTCCTTGATGAAGTTGGAGAATTACCTTTGACCACGCAAGTACGTTTACTGCGTGTTTTGGAAAATGGAGAATTCATAAAAGTAGGTTCTTCACAGGTTCAAAAAACAAATGTGCGAATCGTGGCGGCAACCAATGTCAATTTATTCAAAGCAATCGAAAAAGGGAAATTCCGTGAGGATCTATATTATCGTTTAAGCACAGTAGACATCAACCTGCCTCCTCTTCGCGAACGAAAAGACGATATTCATTTATTGTTCCGAAAATTTGCAGCCGATTTTGCTAACAAATACAAAATGCCTCCTTTAAAACTGGATGATACAGCTGTATTGATTCTGCAAAAGTTCCGCTGGAGCGGTAATATCCGTCAATTGCGAAATGTTGCAGAACAGATTTCGGTATTAGAAACTAATAGGGACATTACAGCGCAGACTCTGCAGGCATATCTGCCAACCGAAGACAGTAATTTACCATCTGTTATTAAAGACAAAAAAAACGACAGCGATTTCAATACCGAAAGAGAGATTTTGTACAAAGTCCTTTTTGACATGAAAAGTGATTTGCACGATCTTAAAAAACTGACATTGGAATTAATGCAGAACGGGAGTTCCAAAGTTCAGGAAACTAATAAATCGCTCATCAAAAAAATATACGGTTCCGAAAATGAGGACAGCGAAATAGATTTTGAAGAAGAACCAAGAAACTCTTTCTTATCCAATTCAAACATCGAACAGGACTATGAAGAACAGGAGTCGAACAATTATCTTTTGGCAGAAACCATCGAAGAGGAAGAAATCCTAAGGCTAGAACAAAAAGAAATCGAAATGATCAAAAAATCATTAGAAAAAAACAAAGGAAAAAGAAAAGCTGCCGCAGATGAATTAGGGATTTCAGAGCGTACTTTATATCGAAAAATCAAGCAATTCGATTTGTAAGAAAAAATTAAATTTCAAATCACAAATTCGATTTTTGTACATTTGAAATTCAAACCGAATTTAGAATTTGGACTCGAGCGGTAGCGAACAGGCATAGCAATTTACACATTATATGAAAAAAACACAGTATCTCTTATTAATAATTAGTTCATTCATCCTAAACAGCTGTTCGGTTTACAACTTTACAGGTGGTAGAGTTGACTCAAATACCAAAACATATCAAGTAAACTTTTTCCCAAACAACTCCGATTTGATTGAACCTGGTATTGACAGAACTTTTACACTCACCTTACAAGAACTGATTCAGAGTCAAACGAATCTGCATTTAGTAAAAAACAATGGAGATTTAACCTATGAAGGTGAAATTACTGATTACAGAATCAGTCCAATGACCGCAACTGCCGATCAAAAAGCAGCACAAAACCGATTAAAAATCAGGGTACAGGTTAGATTTTCCAATAAAAATAAAGAAGCAGACGATTTCGACAAATCTTTTGAGTTTTACTACGATTATCCAGCTGCACAGCAATTAACAGGAGCAACAAAAGATGCTGCTATTAAAGAAATTTTTGAAAGAATAACTCAGGATATTTTTAATGAATCATTAGCTAAATGGTAATCTACTAACAGTCAGCAAATAAAATCTAAAAAGAGTTACTATCTTAGTATTAAAATATAAGAATTATAAAAACAAGGAATAAAGAATAAAATGAACATTAGTAGTTATAATTATTTATTAAACCAACCTGAGGAAATCGACGAGATTCAAACCGTGGCTTTAGAAAAAGTACTGGATGAATTTCCATATTTTCAGAGTGCACGTGCGCTGCGCCTAAAGGGGCTTTACAATCAAAATAGTTATAAATACAATTTCGCATTAAAAATAGTTGCCGCTCATACTACTGACCGCAGCGTTTTGTTTGATTTCATAACTTCAGAATCGTTTACAGCAATTCAAAAAAAGACCTACGAGAAAAAAATTGAAGAATTACTCAATATAACTGTAGTTGACAGTCAGATTATCGAAAAAGAAGCTGCCCCAATAATCAGGACAACTCCATTGGAACATTCTATTCTTACTTCCATAAAAGAAGCTGCTGCGGCTCACAGCAATTCTCTTTTTATTGACAGAATAGAAATCGATAAAAATACCGAACAGTCAATTCTTAATTCTATTGAAAAATCAGCGCCGGCTAAAATCGAAGAAGAACCAGCTCAAACAGAAGAAAAATCAGATTATAGCCAGCCAATAGATTTCTCAAAATCAGAAACACATTCATTTCATCAATGGCTTCAAATTTCCAGAATACAGCCTATTATAAGAGAAAACCCAAAAAAGGAAACTAATAATACTGTAAAAGTATCAGAACCAGAACAGGAACCAGAACCTGGCATTGATGAAAACAAAAAGAAAAAAGCAGAATTAATAGATAAGTTCATAGAAACCAGTCCAAAAATTCCGCCAATAAAACCCGGAGCAGTATTTACTCCAAATATTGACCTTAATAAAGAGGACAATTCCTATCTGATGACAGAGACTTTGGCCAAAGTATATTTGGAACAAAAAAAATATCAAAAGGCTATACAAGCTTATGAAATATTAATTTTGAAATATCCAGAAAAAAGTAGTTTCTTTGCAGACCGTATAAAAGATATCAGGATAATTCAACAAAATAACAATTAATAATAAATAGTATGTTTTCAATTTTTTTAGTTTTAATTACAATAGTATGTTTTCTATTGATCGTAGTAATCATGGTTCAAAACCCTAAAGGAGGCGGACTTTCTTCTACAATTAGCGGTTCTCAAATGTTAGGCGGTGTTCAAAAAACTACTGACTTCTTAGACAAAAGCACTTGGACATTGGCAACTATACTAATTGCATTAATCTTACTTTCTGGTTTGAGTTTCACAGGAACTTTGAGCGATTCAGATTCAAAAATTATTGATAATACTGAAACTGCAGCACCAAAAACTAATGCTCCGATTCAGAATGCGCCTGCATCAAACACACCTGCAGCTCCAGCACCAGCAAAATAATTTGTATAAATAAACACATAAAATGCCAGCCTGTCAAAGCTGGCATTTTTTATAAGAAAAAATGTCAGTTTACCCGCAATGGCATAATTTCTGAAAAGAAAAAAAACAGTAAATTTTAATATAAATATAAAAATCATGACATTAAACATTAAACCTCTTTCAGACAGAGTTCTTATCGAACCTGTTGCAGCTGAAACGAAAACGGCGTCAGGAATTTTTATTCCAGATACAGCCAAAGAAAAACCACAAAAAGGAACAGTAGTAGCAGTCGGAAACGGAACTAAAGACCATACCATGACTGTAAAAATTGGAGATACTGTCCTTTATGGAAAATACGCTGGAACAGAATTAAAACTAGAAGGAAAAGATTATCTCATAATGCGTGAAGACGATATTTTAGCAATAATCTAACGAGTATTAAGTATTAAGAAAAAAAAGTTAAATAAAAAATGGCAAAAGATATAAAATTTGATATTGAAGCACGTGACGGATTAAAACGCGGTGTTGATGCATTAGCAAATGCAGTAAAAGTAACTCTTGGTCCAAAAGGCCGTAATGTAATTATTGGAAAATCTTTTGGAGGTCCTACAGTTACTAAAGATGGAGTTTCTGTTGCAAAAGAAATCGAATTGAAAGACCCATTAGAGAACATGGGAGCTCAAATGGTAAAAGAAGTAGCCTCTAAAACTAATGATTTAGCAGGAGACGGAACTACAACTGCTACAGTATTAGCACAAGCTATCGTAAAAGAAGGTTTAAAAAACGTTGCTGCAGGAGCAAACCCAATGGATTTGAAACGCGGTATCGACAAAGCTGTTGAAGCTATTGTTGCTGATTTAGCAAAACAAACAAAAGTAGTAGGAAGCGATTCTGAAAAAATAAAACAGATTGCAGCTATTTCTGCCAATAATGACGAAGTGATTGGTGAATTAATCGCTAATGCTTTCGCAAAAGTTGGAAAAGAAGGCGTAATCACTGTAGAAGAAGCCAAAGGAACGGATACTTATGTAGATGTTGTAGAAGGAATGCAGTTTGACAGAGGATATCTTTCTCCATATTTTGTGACCAATCCAGAAAAAATGGAAGCAGAATTAGACAGTCCATACATTCTTTTGTATGATAAAAAAGTATCTTCTTTAAAAGAATTATTACCAGTTCTTGAACCAGTTGCTCAATCAGGAAAACCATTATTGATTATAGCAGAAGATGTTGACGGAGAAGCTTTATCAACATTGGTAGTAAACAAATTACGCGGTGCATTAAAAATTGCTGCTGTAAAAGCACCAGGTTTTGGCGACAGAAGAAAAGCAATGCTGGAAGATATCGCTATCTTAACCGGCGGGACAGTAATCTCTGAAGAAAGAGGCTATACTCTAGAGAACACTACTATCGAAATGCTGGGTTCTGCAAAAAGAGTAACTATCGACAAAGACAATACTACAGTTGTAAGCGGAGCCGGTGATGCCGATATGATTAAAAATCGTGTAAATCAGATTAAAGGTCAGATGGAAACTACAACTTCTGATTATGACAAAGAAAAATTACAAGAGCGTTTGGCAAAATTAGCCGGAGGTGTTGCTGTGCTTTACGTTGGAGCCGCATCAGAAGTAGAAATGAAAGAGAAAAAAGACAGAGTTGACGATGCACTTCATGCAACTCGTGCAGCTGTCGAAGAAGGAATTGTTGCTGGCGGCGGTGTTGCTTTATTAAGAGCAAAAAGCGCTCTTGATGCTTTAAAAGCGGACAATGCTGATGAAGCTACAGGAATTAAAATTATCTCTAGAGCTGTTGAATCTCCTCTAAGAACAATTGTTGAAAACGCAGGTTTAGAAGGCTCTGTTGTCGTTGCTAAAGTTACTGAAGGTTCAGGAGATTTTGGATACAACGCAAAAACTGATGAATATGTTGATATGCTAAAAGCTGGAATCATCGATCCTAAAAAAGTAACCCGTATTGCATTAGAGAATGCTGCTTCGGTTTCAGGAATGATTTTAACTACTGAATGTGCATTAATTGATATTAAAGAAGAAAACGCAGGCAGCGCAGGCCACATGGGCGGAGGTATGCCTGGAATGATGTAATCAATTCCCGTTTTAAAAATAAAATCCGCCTTGAAATTTTCTTGGCGGATTTTTTATGGCATGACTCTAAAATTATTCTGTTGATATCATCACACTACTATCATCTGGTTTGAAGCTCAATTAAACCCTATTTTCAGATTTACCAAATCATTTTAAATACAAAATCAACTTTTTATTAAGCAAACTTCCAAATCCGTTGTTGCAACTATTGACAGCAATGTTTTTAATTACTATTATCATTAATTTGAAACCATTTTTTCCATATTCCATTTATCTTTTTATAAAGAGCTAAGTTTGGATAATTAATTTCACCACAACATAAATTGGCAAAATAAAGAAAAACGGTATCATCATTTTTAATAAATATAGGATTGGATATAATCACTACCTGATTTTTATTATCTCTTTTTAGATATTGCAATATTTCCGATTGTTTGATAATTTCTCGATTATTAAAATCTTCTTCTTTCCATTCAGCATCATATTGTTCTCTCATTTTTTGAGCTAAATATTTTATATCACTGTTAGTTAACATAAAACTTTCACCATTACTATTAAAATTACTTACGTATGGTTTTTCAAGTAGTGGCTTTAATAGATATTCTACCTTTGATGAATCAATTTTAGAAACAATAAAGACTTTTCCATCTTTAATTGTTTCTATCCGAAGTACATCACTTAGGATTTCACGCTTAATCATTTCATAATTAAGAATTTGCGCATTAAAGGATAAAGTAAATAATAGCATTATTAATAGTCTCATATTATCTTGACATTGATTATAATTATATTATTACTATCAAATAATTGTTACTCGCTAATATACACAAAAAAACCGCCTTGCTTAGTTAAAACAAGACGGTCTATTTTATTTTTTAAAGTTTAAGATTATTCATGATGAACTACTTTTTTCTTAATCATCTTTAAGAAAACAGGCAAAGTGGATACCAATATAATTCCGATTACTATTTTTTCAATGTGCTCTTTTAAGTCAATCCCCATCTCCAAAAACATTCCATAAAGGTAATGTCCTGAAAAAATCAAAACGAATGACCATAAAACCGAACTCAATACATTAAAAAACATAAACTTCTTTTTGTCCATCGAACCGATACCCGCCACGATTGGGGCAAAAGTTCTTACAATAGGCAGGAAACGTGCATATATAATAGCTTTCCCTCCGTGCTTTTCGAAAAACTCCTTGGCCTGAAGTAAATATTTTTTCTTAAACAAAAGCGTGTCTTCTCTGTTGTATAAATAATACCCGCTCTTGGCACCAAACCAATAGCCCACCATATTCCCAAAAATGCCCGAAAGCGCCACCAGCGATGATAGTATCAAAAGATTTACAAAATCGCTTTCGATATAAACCACATTCTGAACAAGATCACGGCTATAGATTCCGGCAAGAAAAAGCAGACTGTCACCAGGGAGAAAAAAACCGGCAAAAAGTCCAGTTTCGGCAAAAACAATGAATAAAACAATGTACAAACCCAGTTGAATGCCACCAATTGTAAATGTTATATAAAATTCAGGATTTACTAATTGGGTCCATTCAAAATTATTCATAAATTTTTGTTTTTGTTTAAGCGGTGAAAGTAATAATAATTTAGGTGAACCACAATACTATACCTTATTTTAAAGTTTTATTAACGAATAAAAAACAAAAAAAACACCAGAATAAGACTCTTATTTTGGTGCTTTTTATATTTCGGAAAGCTGTAGATTGAGTTACTTAAAAAACTTTTATACAGCAAAAAAACTTGAATCCTTATTTCAGTCTTTCGTACTGACAGCAGGAATGCAGGTTATCATAATCTTCCTTAGTAGATTTTACCGAATCGGTATCGTGGCCTACTTTGGCAACTGCTTTTTTAACATCCATCAAAGAACATTTTTCTTCATTGATTATCAAGTTCAGCTGATGTGTCCCCACATCCCATGAAGCCGATTTTACTCCCGGAACCGAATAAGCAGCATTTTGTATTCTTTTTTGGCATTGCTCGCAGTTACCATTTACTTCGGTTGTGTATTTGGCATTTTTGTTTTTCTTTTCTTGGCCTTGAGCCGAAAATACGAATACAGTCATTAGTAAAACTAAAAACACATTTTTTATCATATTGTTTTTACTGTTTTTTTGAATATTTGCTTTCATTTTATTTAATATTAAAAATTGTTAAAACTCCACTCCAGCCCTTCCTGAAGGCGAGGAGTCAAGACTTGAAGACTAAAATTATTTATTTTTTTTTAAAATTTAAATTTTGACATTGTCATTGAAATTGTCATTGCTTTTTGACATTGCCATTGACATTGACATTGACATTGACACTTATCTTATTTTAAATCGTAAACCCGCGTAATACATCTGTCCAAATACCGGCGCATGCACAATGCTGGCATCAAAATAAGGTCCAAAAGGATTCTGCGAATCTACAATTGCAGGGTTTTGAGTGTAATTACCAATATTCTCTCCTCCTGCATATACTTCAAAATTAGGAGAAAAAACTCTGGTAATTTGAGCATTCATCAGAGAATAAGCCGGTGAATGTTCCGGAAGCTGATAAGCCGCAGGATTTGAAGCTGTATAAGGCAATTGCTGTTCACCAATCCAATTGTAGGTAAAATCAAATTTCCATTGCTGTCCTTTATCCTTTCTGATTGTTTCATATCCCAAATTCCCAAAGAAACGATGAGCTGCCTGCAGAGGTCTTTGATATTCTCCGGACAGATAATCGGTTTTGATGTCATAATATTTGTAAGCTGAACGCAGTTCCAGACGTTTTGCCAATTCATAGTTGAATTCCAGCTGAAAACTATTGGCAAAAGAAGCACCATCCAGATTATGAAAAATCACCTGCTGCGGACTCTGCATAACATCTGCCACCACCTGATTCTGAAAATTAGTTCTGTAAAAGTCTGCAGTAATATCACCGTTTCGGTTAAATAATTTGAAACCCTGCATAAAACTCAATCCGTAGTTCCAGGCAATTTCCGGGTCTAAACCGTATAATTTACCACCGGCATTTATGATATCAAAAGTTCTGGAACTGGCAAACAAAGTCTGATTTTCGGCAAAAATATTGGCCGAACGTTTTCCTCTCCCTGCCGAAACTCTCAAGACTCCTTTCTCCCACGGATTGTATTTGACATGTACTCTTGGTGTTGCAAAAACTCCCAGACGGTTTCCATAATCAGCACGGCCTCCAAGAATGAAACTAAAATTATCCTGATTATCATAAGTATATTCAAAAAAAGCTCCGACAGTATTATCTATTCTGCCGTAATCTGAAGTATTGTAAAACTCACTATAACTGTCGTAAGTAAAATTCAAGCCTGCAGCAAACTTGTTTTTTTCATTATTGATAATCGAATTAAAAATCAGATTTGAATAAAAGCTGTTCTGCCTGATATTGTAGTTTCTCAGCCCAAAATACGAATTTTGATCATAACTGGAAAAAGCATTTTGAAAACCAAAACTCTGAAAAGGCATATCCTTAAAAACATAGCCTATTTTGGTAGAAACATCAATCTTTTGAGTATCGATTTCAGAACCCCAGGAATTAGTTGTCCCTTTATCCGTATCGGGATTGAAACTGATTTGCCCCATTTGCTTCGTATCGTTCATATACTGAAGATTAATGAAACTCACCCAGCCCGTTTCAGGATTATAATATTGGTAACGATTGAGCAGATTAAACTGTTTCTGCAGCGGATTATCAAGAAAACCGTCATCGTTGTTATCCATTTTGGAATTTCGCATATTGCCGTGAAGCAGTAAACTTGTCGCCCATTTATCGGAAAGTTTGTGATTGAAATCGGCATTTAGTTCAAAACGAGAATCGGTAGAACCGTAAAGATTCAGTAAAAATGGCACTTCCGACATTGGTTTTATCAATTCGGTATTGATTTGTCCCGAAATGCTTTCGTATCCATTCACTACACTTCCAGCGCCTTTTGTAATTTGAATACTTTCTATCCACGGCCCTGGCGTAAACGAGAGACCATAAACCTGAGAAGCCCCTCGGACAGAAGGAATATTTTCCTGTGTCATCATCAGGTAAGGACTTGTCAGCCCCAGCATTTTGATTTGTTTAGTTCCTGTCAGCGCGTCCGAAAAGCTAACATCAATGGAAGGATTGGTTTCAAAGCTTTCGGCCAGATTACAACAGGCTGCTTTGAGGAGTTCTTTTTTGGTAACTAATGCTGTATTACCAGTTAAGGTGTATGATTTCTGCAGACTCTTGCGTTTGGACTGCACTTTAATTTCACGCAAAGTATCTTGCGAATAAGAATTAATAGCAGTAATCAAGAGCAGAAAAATTAATATTCTGTATGTTTTCATGATTAAAATTATAATGTTAATACTGCTAAATCCAAAAACAAGGATTCAGCTCCAATTAAACATTACAATTTATCGTAAAGGAGGTATTGGCTGTACAGCTTGAAAAGCGGCGGTGCATTGGCATCGCAGTAATAAGTAAGTGCAGTATTGTTTTTGAAATTGTCTGCAGCGGTAAACACAAACGAATGTGTTTCAGGAATTACAAAAGCATAATCAAACTGGAAAGAAAATGACTTTACAACTCCATTATCTGCTTTTTTCTGAAAGACGATTTTTTTGTCTTTACAGCATTTGTCTTTTTTGTCTGCTATTTTTTCACCACAGCAGCCTTTTTCACTTTTTAATGACGGCAAAGGTGAATTCAAAGAAACAGCAGAGATTTTCCCTCCGCAATAATGCACATTGAAAGCCAGTCCTGCATTGGAAACCAATAATAGAACAGCCAAAAATATACTTATGTGCTTCTTAAATTTCATACTGCAAAATTAGGATTAATAAGGCTTATAAAAATCAAATTTCTGTTAATTTTTTTAAAGAAAAATAAATCTACAATTCATACTCCTGCCCCATCATAGGAATAACACAATCAAAACCATATTTTTCCTGAATTTTCTTTCTAAGTTCATCGGCCGGTTCATTTTCTCCGTGAACCAAAAAAACTTTTTTAGGTTTCTGTTCCAAATCTGAAAGCCAATTAATTAAATCCTTTTGATCACCGTGAGCCGACAGGGTTTCGATTTCTACCACTTTGGCTTTAACCTCATAATATTTTCCGCGTATTTTTATATCTGCTGCACCTTCGAGCATTTGTCTGCCCCGAGTACCTTCACCCTGATATCCAATAATAACTACTGTAGTTTCAGCCAGTCCAACATACCGTTCTAAATAACTCAGAACTCTTCCTCCAGTAACCATACCGCTTGCAGCGATTACTACTTTTGGCTGTTTATTATAAATGACTTCTATTGTTTCTTTATAATCCGAAATCATGCTAAACATTTTACACATCGAGGTAAACTCTTCCTGATGCAGACGATGCCATTTTTTATTATTGGCAAAAAGCTCCAGCATGCCAATTCCCATCGGTGTATCCAAAATATAAGGAATATCAGGAATTCTTTTTTCTTCCTTCAGCTGCCATAGCAGATACATCACACTTTGAGCGCGTTCAACTGCAAAACTAGGCACTATTACTGTCCCTCCCTTTTGAATTGTATTGTTAATGTACATCTCTAACGCAGTTTTTGGATCGGTATCTGGATGAATACGATTTCCATAAGTGCTTTCAAGGAAAACATAATCACCTTTTTTAGGTTTTACTGGTGAAAACATAAGCACATCATTATCCCTGCCAATATCGCCCGAAAAAACAACAGCTTTGTTTTCGAGTCTAAGCTCTATACTGCATGCTCCAAGAATATGACCAGCATTAGTAAAAACAGCTTCAATCTCAGCATCTAATGCAACACTTTCATTCGGACTAATCACCTTGAAATGTGGAAAAACTTTTTCTGCCTGGGCAACTGTATACAAAGGCTCTGCAATTTCATGCTTCGAATATCTCCCCTCGTTAGCCATCTTTGCTTCTTCTTCCTGAATTTTGGCACTGTCCAAAAGTATCAGTTTAGTGATATCTTTCGTAGGACTTGTACAATATATTTTACCATCAAAACCTTGGTTAACCAATCGTGGCAGCCAGCCGCAATGATCCAAATGACCATGGGTAAGCAAAACAAAATCTATAGTCGAGGGCAAAATTGGCAATGGTTCCCAATTGAGCTCCCTCAAAGATTTTAATCCTTGAAACTGCCCGCAGTCTATCAAAATACGAACACCATTACTTTCTACCAAAGTTTTGGACCCTGTAACTGTTCCTACTCCGCCAATACAAGTAATTTTCATGTTATTATTCTTTAAGTTACTAAGAATGCTAAGTTTCTAAAAATCATAGCCCCTTTATAGCCGGCACAACTCAGAAGCTTCTTTCAATACTTTTCTTATTCTATTAGGACTCAAACCTATTTTTTCTAAATCTGCACGATTATTAATAATTTCCTTGACCAAAATAATACCCAAAATCAATAGTTTATCTTTTTCCAAAAGAGTCAAAGCTGTTAAACAAGTTATGGGGTATAAATGATGGCTGTCTATTTTTGTCTTCAGATTATTGGCCAATGGATAATCCCAGCTCAGTAAATTGATTCCCGAACATTGCGCAAAACTAACAGCATCAGAAGTAAATCGATTATTGGTTACGATAAAACATTTAGAGATACTGTCTTTTTTAGAAAATATTTCGTGTTTTTTATCCTTTAAGTCATTGAATCGGGAAAAAATATACATCGGCACTTTCACATCAGTAGCAGCATCCTGCCCAACATGAAATTTGCACTCAATCATAGAAATCACATTATCCTTTTTAATCAGAACATCAATTTCATGGGAAACACATTTGCCTTGCAAAATAAGACCAACTTTTGTCTCGCAGCCTTCGGCAGTAAAAAGACGGGCGATAAATTTTTCAAAAAAGAAACCTGCCGGACCCAGTGATCGGATAGATTCTCTCAAATTATATCGGGCGGCATGTGATTTAGATTTTTTTTTAAGAAGACTAAAAGCCATTTTATAAATGTATTTAGTCGAAATTCCTTCATACACTTCTCTTTCAATTATCTGCAAAACTTCGTCAACTATATCAGGAGATGCTCCAGATTTCAGCAGAGAATCTTTCAATTTTAAACGATTAAAATCAACAACAGCTTTCGAATGCTTTACAATTTTCATCTTTCCTGAATTTAAAAAATAAGTTTATCAAATTCATACTAAAGATACAAAATAACAACTAGTATTTATTGAGTTTCTGAAAATAAAACGCTGGAATAAAAACAATTACAAACAAAGGCTGAATCAAAAAACGACGGACATAAAAGAGTATTAAATTCTCTTCATTTTTAAAGAAAAAGACAATGGAAAAAAAAGCGATTATTAGAATCACGAAAAGCAAAGCATACAAAACAGCAGCAAATAAAATCATTTCTCTATCCTTGAAAAGCAAATAAAGAATACCCAGTGATAATACAGTGTTTAAAGAAAAACGAAGCAATAATCCCAAAAAAAGCAATCCAGAATTAAACTCTGGCAGCGGTAATTTTAAATAATCACCATTAAAATAAACCAAGAAAGGGTCATAAAATAACTGCTGTTCAAAAGCTCTTACAAGCATTAACAAAGACACTAATACAACTGTAAAAAAAATATGTTTTTTATTTTGAAGTACTTTATTTAGCATATTTCGAGAATTTATTCACCCAAATAATCCATAAAATAAAAACCGTTCCATAAATTATCGCCGGAAATAAAACATTGTGTAACAAATGCTTTTCTTCTGGAAAATAATACATCAAAACTATCAGCAGGGCAATACGTAAAACATTGAGAATATAAATCAATAAAGTTCCGCCGAAAATAAAAAGCATCGTATTCTTTAGACTTCCCGAGAAGGCGACAATAAAAGAAATAAATAAAATAATTACACTTATACCGTTACAGCCTTCCACTATTCTGACAATGTATTGATTTTGAAAATATATTCTAACAAAAGGTTCATTAATAACACTTTCTGCCTGAATGCGCATGAAAAACCAAGAAACCGCTTTTTCTGAATTTTGGGCAACTGCCTGAGTTATTGCATCTACAGCATTAGTATCGAAGCTATTCAAAAAAGACTGATAGAGAAACGTCAGTACAATATAGCAGCCAAAAAAAGCGGCTAAAAAAATTAAAAAAGGTTTATACTGTTGGAAATATTTTTTCAAAATTATTTTTTGCCAAATTTATGCAATTAAAGAATCTGCTTTAAATACTTTTGTATAAAAATAATAAAACATGACTTTTCAAGAACTACAGCCAAAAGTAACCGAGATAACATTAAATACAACTCTTAGCAGAGACGAAAAACTCTTGTCTATATGCCGGCTTTTGAGCGAATCCATTTCTTACTACAACTGGGTAGGCTTTTATTTTGCTAATCATGAGACCAAAACACTTCACCTTGGTCCGTATGTGGGAGCTGAAACCGATCATACTGTTATTCCATTCGGAAAAGGCATATGCGGACAAGTTGCGGTTTCCAATAATAATTTTGTCGTTCCAGATGTAAGCGCACAGGACAATTATATTGCGTGCAGTTTTACAGTAAAGTCAGAAATCGTAGTACCTCTTTTTGTGAACGGCGAAAACATTGGCCAAATTGATATTGACAGCCATGTAATCGATCCGTTTACAGAAGAAGATGAACGCTTTTTGGAATTTGTGAATCAGGAAATTGCAAAGTTGTACTAAAAATATTACATTTACATTTTAACCAATCCTTAATTATTTATGAAATCCATTTTCTTTAGTCTATTTTTCCTGCCTTTACTACTCTTTTCTCAAAACAACAGTCAAAAAAAAATATACTTAGATTCCATTTGGAAAGAAACAACAGAAGGAAATCACAAATATTATCGAATTATTGAATCTTACGATTCCTCAAATCAATTATATAAAATCAAAGATTATTATAAAACTGATGTTTTACAAATGGAAGGACATTCCAAAACAATAGACGTTTCCAGCAAAGAGGGAGAATTTGTATTTTATTATGAAAACGGGAACAAAAAAAGTATTCTTAACTATACTAAAAACAAGGTAATTGGTAAAAATGAAGAATGGTATGAAAGTGGCACTAAAAAATTAGAAGCTGAATATTTTGAATCAAAAAATAACATCTTTAATAGCTATAAACTGTACCAGTATTGGAATCCAGAAGGCATACAAACAGTAAAGGATGGGAATGGATATTACGAAGAGAAAGGTGATGGTTATTTTAACTCCGGGAATATAAAAAATGGATTCAAGGAAGGAACTTGGAAAGGAGAATACAATAAGAAATCCACATACATCGAAGAATATAAAAAAGGAGAATTAGTTTCGGGCATAAGTACAGATGAGGACAATAATAAATATAAGTACAAAGAACTAGAAAGTAGACCCGAACCAAAAGGAGGGATACAAAACTTTTATCAATATATTGGAAAGAACTTTAGAATTCCAAATGAATTACAAAGTATAAGAGGTAAAATATTTACAACTTTTATAGTTGAAAAAGACGGAAAAATAGTTGAACCAAAAACCGTACAATCATTATTAGAACCATTAGACCAAGAAGCGATTAGAGTGATTACTAGTTATCCACAATGGGTACCGGGAAAACAAAGAGGACAATATGTAAGAGTACTATATTCTATTCCTATTACACTGGCTGGTACTAACTAAAAAAGAAGCATGAGAAAATAATTCTCAATTCATAATTCACAATTCATAATTATTACTTACTTTTGCACCCGTCTTACAATAGCTGTATGACATACATAATAATCATTTAAATAATATTAAAATGTACTTAACTAAAGAAGTTAAAGAAGAAATCTTCGCTAAACACGGAGGAAAAGCAGAAAACACTGGATCTGCTGAAGGTCAAATCGCGTTATTCACTTACAGAATTACTCACCTTACTGAGCACTTGAAAAAAAATCGTCACGATTTTAACACTGAGCGCTCATTGGTACTATTAGTAGGTAAAAGAAGAGCTTTGTTAGATTACTTGAAGAAAACAGAGATCAACAGATATCGTGAAATTATCAAAGTATTGGGTATTAGAAAATAATCAATATAATAAAGAGGTGCGAAAGTGCCTCTTTTTGTTTTTACAAAAAAGGCAGCTGGCTCAAGCCAATAGCCGAAATACGAGAAGTTTTACACTTCTGATTAATCCCTTCTGACTTTTGTCTTTTGGCAGTTTCTTTTAAAAAAGTTTGGTTTTTCATTGGGTTTTAGGCATTAACTACGCAACAACTACAACTAACAACACAACTAAAACCCATTGTATAATCAATAAGAAAAAATTTATGATTCCACAATTATTTGTAGAAAAAATCGATTTAGGTGATGGCAGAAGCATCACAATCGAGACAGGACGTTTAGCAAAACAAGCAGATGGTTCTGTAGTAGTAAGGATGGGCGACACGATGATACTAGCAACAGCAGTTTCAGCCCGCACCAGCAACCCAGGCGTTGATTTTTTACCATTAACGGTAGATTACCGCGAAAAATTCGCCGCAGCCGGCCGTTTCCCTGGAGGTTTCTTCAAAAGAGAAGCTCGCCCAAGTGACAGCGAAGTATTAACAATGAGATTAGTAGACCGCGTACTGCGTCCGCTTTTCCCAGACGACTACCATGCTGAAACACAGGTTATGATTCAATTAATGTCTCATGACGAAGAAGTAATGCCGGATGCATTAGCTGGTTTAGCCGCTTCCGCAGCATTAGCAGTTTCAGACATTCCATTTTACAACCTGATTTCTGAAGTTCGTGTTGCACGTATCGACGGAAAATTAGTTATCAATCCAAGCAGAGAAGATTTAGAAAAATCTGATATCGATATGATGATCGGAGCTTCTATGGATTCTGTAGCTATGGTTGAAGGCGAGATGAAAGAAATTTCAGAAGCTGAAATGGTAGAAGCAATTAAATTTGCTCACGAAGCTATCAAAGTTCAAATTCAGGCTCAATATCGTTTACAAGAAGCTTTTGGTAAAAAAGAAACTCGTACTTACGAAGGTGAAAAAGAAAACGAAGATATTTACAAAAAAGTAAAAGCAGCAGCTTACGATAAAATTTATGCTATCGCAAAAGTTGGATCGGCTAAACACGAAAGAAGTGCAGCATTTGCTGAAGTAAAAGAAGAAGTTAAAGCTTTGTTTACTGAAGAAGAATTAGCTGCTGATGGAGATTTAGTTTCTAAATATTTCTACAAAACCAACAAAGAAGCGGTTCGTAACGTAGTATTAGAATTAGGTATTCGCTTAGACGGAAGAAAAACAACCGATATCAGACCAATCTGGTGTGAAACGGATTATTTACCAAGAGTTCACGGTTCCTCTTTATTTACACGTGGAGAAACTCAAGCTTTGGCTACAGTAACTTTGGGAACTTCCAGAGAAGCAAACCAAATCGATTCTCCATCTGAACAAGGTGAAGAGAAATTCTACTTACACTATAACTTCCCTCCTTTTTCTACTGGTGAAGCAAAACCATTAAGAGGAACTTCAAGAAGAGAAGTAGGTCACGGTAACTTAGCCCAAAGAGCTTTGAAAAACATGATTCCTGCTGATTGTCCTTATACCATCCGAGTTGTTTCTGAAGTATTGGAATCTAACGGTTCTTCTTCTATGGCAACAGTTTGTGCTGGAACAATGGCACTTTTAGATGCTGGCGTTCAAATGGTAAAACCAGTTTCTGGAATTGCTATGGGATTGATTACTGACGGCGAGAAGTTTGCTGTATTGTCTGATATTTTAGGTGACGAAGATCACTTAGGAGATATGGACTTTAAAGTAACCGGAACTGCTGACGGTATTACCGCTTGTCAAATGGACATCAAAATTGATGGATTACGTTATGACATTATGGAGCAGGCATTAGCACAAGCACGTGACGGCCGTATGCATATTTTAGGAAAAATCACTGAAACAATTGCTGCACCAAGACCTGACGTAAAAGCACATGCTCCAAAAATCATCACAAGAACTATTCCTGGAAACTTTATTGGTGCATTGATTGGACCTGGCGGAAAAGTAATTCAGGAATTACAAAAAGCTACTGGAACTACAATCGTTATAAATGAAGTAGACGAACAGGGTGTGATCGAAATCCTTGGAACTGACCCTGCTGGAATTGAAGCAGTATTAGCAAAAATTGCTTCTATCACTTTCAAACCGCAAATGGGTGAAGCATACGAAGTGAAAGTAATCAAAATGCTGGATTTTGGTGCCGTTGTAGAATATACTGCAGCTCCAGGAAACGAAGTTTTACTACACGTATCTGAGTTAGCTTGGGAACGCACTGAAAACGTTGCCGACGTTGTAAAAATGGGAGATGTATTCCAAGTGAAATACTTAGGAGTAGATCCAAAAACCAAAAAAGAAAAAGTGTCTAAAAAAGCACTTGTTCCAAGACCTCCGCGTGAGGAGAAAAAAGAGTAATCCGATCTTAGTTTACTAAAGGTTTATTTATAGAAAAAACCCCGTTTTGCAATTGCAAAACGGGGTTTTTCATGTTTAATTAATTTCCGTATTTCTCCGTATTTTAATTCCCTCAAATTAAAAACTTCTAAGTATAATTTTTGAAAACACAGATTAAAAGCACTCCTATTTACAGCATTATCATTTTCAACTAATTAACATATCCATATATTATAAATAAGCAAAACTAATTTTATCTGAAATATCCTAAATTTAATCATTAGACACCTTTTTTCTTACAATATTAAAAATATTTCCTAAGTTTTTAACAGAATAAATCAACAACATCGTAAAAAATAATAAATTATTTACACATAATTCAAAGAAAAAAAATATCTTTAACCCAAGTTTATTAACATTTAACCCCTAAACAAAAAAACTATGTGCGATTCTACAAAAGAGCTTTCGTTTACCCCTTACCCAACTGTCCAAACGACCAAAATCAACACTGAAGTATTCACTTTCCTACAGCCAGATCAAGTTGACTATCCTGTAGCTCCATTGGTATCAGCAAAATTCTACACACCAAAAGACGGACCATTAACACTAAAAGTGAGAGCTACACTGTACATGAACTCCGAAATCCCTGATGCTCCTTTTGTAGAGCCTCCAGTAGAAAAAGACGGCGTTTTGACCATTAATTACGATTATAATTTTTCTATGGATACTCCTGAAACCTGTGATGTATGGTATGTAGAACTTGATTACACCTCTCCTACTGTTGGTGAAATAACAACTGTTATGTCCTATATGGTAAATTTAGATCCTGAGACTTCTAGAGGAACAGAAACTTCTGTAAATAGTTAATCGAATTTTAATTCCAAAGACAAAATAAAAAATTAAATACAATATTAAAATGAAAAACAAGAGTAAGAAATTTAAATTTATTTTTATTCTCTTATTCTTGTTTTTTTCTTTTTTTCTTTTCTCTCAAAATGTCTCTAGTAAATTAATATTCGAATCAGAAATAAAAAAAATAGTTAGTGAGCATCCGAAAGAAATTAACTTTTATAAGGCACAATCATTTTTTTTAAAGAAACAATGGGATTCTACTCTTGTCTATTCCATGAAGCAGTTAACAGTTACTCCAAATATCAAACTAAATGATTACTGTCATTTTTTTAGAGCAAATAGCTTTAGAAGAAAAAAAATATTTTCAGAAGCTAAAAAAGAATATAGTTATATTTCTATTTCATTTCCTTTTGTTTACAAAATTAAAATTGGTTTAGGTGCAATTTTTTTAGAAGAAAGAAATTTCTCTAAAGCAATTATCTGTTTTCAAGAAATTGAAAGAAGTTTAAAAAACAATACTTTTGATTATGATCGAAGTTCTTTAATTCATGATTTAGGAATTTGTTTTATGGAACTAAAAAAGTTTGATAAAGCCGAAAAATATCTCTTTAAAAGTGTTATAATGTATCAGGCTAAAAAAAACAATTCATTACTTATAACTTCTTATATGGATATTGCAAATCTATATTATCTTCAATATAAAGACAATCAAGCTATTCCTTATTTTAAAAAATCTTATGATTTAGCAAAAAAAACAAACAATTTTGACTTAAAAAGAAAAACTGCTAAAAACATGTCTGCCGTGGAGGAAAACAGAGGCGACTATAAACAAGCTCTCATTTATAGGAAAGAATCAGAAAAATGGAAAGATTCTCTAAATGATCAAAACAAAGTATGGGCCGTTGCAGACTACGAAAAAAAATATGCGGTTGCGCAAAAACAAAAACAAATCTCAGTACTCAAAGTAGAGAACAAACTAAAAGAAACCCAGCGAAAAACGATGTTTATTTCAACATTGGGTTTATTGTTGATTCTCGTAGGCGGTGTATATATGTATGCACAAAAGGTAAAAAACGCTAAAATTATTCTCATCCAGAAAGAAAAACTGGACAAACTCAACGCTACCAAAGATCAGTTGTTCTCTATTGTAAGCCATGATTTGCGCTCTTCGGTGAATGCCTTAAAAACAAGCAACACCAAACTGACTGCATCATTGGAGACCAAAAACTACAATGAACTTGATCATCTCCTGCATCAAAACAGTGCAATAGCTAACGGTGCCTACAGCCTGCTCGACAACCTGCTGCATTGGGCATTATTACAGACCAAGCAACTGTATTTCCATAAAGATTCGGTTCACCTTCACTCTATTGTGCAGCAGATAGAATACAATTATAAACCATTGCTCATTGACAAAAGCATCATTTTTGAGAATACAGTTTCAAAAAATAATTTTATCTTCGTGGATCTTGATTCATTAAAAATTATTTTGCGTAACTTGCTCGATAATGCTATTAAATTTTCTCCAGAAAATGGTAAAATCAGTTTTTATACGGCTGAAACAAAAAGTGGTTTCTGCCAGCTGATAATCGAAGATAATGGTTTAGGAATGACTCAAAACACTATAAACGAGCTGCTTCAAGACAATGATTTACTGGCAAAGAAAAGCAATTCGGAGATTATAGGAACTGGACTAGGAATGCAGCTGTGCAAACAGATGATTAAGAAAAATGAAGGAACGCTTGCTATAGAAAGCGAACTTGGTAAAGGAACCAAAATGATTTTAACGTTCCCAAAAACAGTGTAAAATGGATACTATTAATGTACTTATCATAGAAGACACTCCTGAGCAAAGCGAAGCGCTAAGCAAAGTTTTACAGGCCAATAAGTATAACATTGTGGGCGTTGCCCAGAATTACACAGATGCATTGACATTATTCTATCAAAACAGTGTGGATATAATAGTGATAGATGTATTCCTTGACGGAAAACCTGACGGTATTACTTTTGCCGAAACCATCAACATTGTGCCAAATGCATCAAAACCGTTTGTCTTTTTGACCAGTTCACAAGACCGCCAGATTTTTGAAAGAGCCAAGCTCACCAAGCCTTTCAGTTTCCTGATGAAACCTTTCAACGAACTGGAAATTCTCTACGCACTGGAAATGGCTGTCGAAAAATTTTATGAGCAGACGAATGTATTTCTGAGTGAAGACCAGGACACCGTAATCAGCAGTGATTATTTGTTCATTAAAAAGAAAAATTCCCTTAAAAAAGTTTCTCTAAACGACATTATTTACATCGAAGTCGAAGATCGCTACTGCAACATCATTACTGAAAAAGAAAAATTTGTTATACTCATTTCGTTAACCAAAATAAGCGAACTGCTTGATAAAAACCAATTCATCAGAACGCATAGAAACTACATCGTAAACTCCGATACTATAGAAGAAATAGTCCTTGCCGATAATCTTGTTGTTCTCAAAGGAAACCGCAAAATCAATCTTAGCGACAACTATAAAGATTTTATCAAAAAAATAAAAATTCTGTCATAATATTTCTCCTGCATCATCCGTTACAATAGTAAACAAGACAAAAAATCTTCTCCCAAAACGAGAAGATTTTTTTATCTGCAAAACTGTTAACTATGGAAATAAAAATCTATGCATGCATAAAAACATTTCATGACATCAAAATCCAACCTTATGACATCAGCTCAGTAAAACAGTATCATTAATCCTATATTTACTTAACTAAAACATAAAAATCATGAGCCACGAACTAAATACCCACATAAACATGCGATTAAAAACTATCATAAATAAAATAAATCCCTGGATAGGATTTTTAGTATCATTATGTATCATAATACCGAGTTTGTATAATATCCTTGATGCTCCTTTGACTATAACTGGTGATCATTTTATCTTTGCTTTCGGTCTGCTGTTTTTTGTTATATTCTTAAAAGAAATATTTGACAGAATTGTCAATTTAGAAGGAATGGAGTAAATTCACCTCAGTATTTAACACCCTTATTAGTTTTTTTTGAATCAAAAACATTTGACTTTTTTAGACACATGATTCCTGATCTTCACTGAATAGCTGTTTTCTTTAAAGAAAAGAAAAAGCAAAAGATAAGTTTAGGCAGACAGAATAATCCATTATAAATGAACACATTCGAGTTTGAAGTATAAAAGAAATTCTCAATAATATTTAAATCATCAAGTTAGTCATTTTTTTGGCATAGTACGATTTATACAAAAAAAATTACAAACAATTCCCTGTTTCATTTTATTGAGACAGGGAATTCATTTTTTTAAAAAACACTTCACCCTTAAGAGCTTTAAAAAACATAAAGGCTCCTAATATCATTTAATCTTGGAATATGATTTTTTATCACAAATACTATTTTTAACACGAATAAATCCTTATATTTCAAAAATAAAAACTAACCTATGACTTTTTTTATTTTTATTTTATTCATCTGCATTGTTATTCTGTTCAATAATTTTTTCAATCTAAAAAAAAGCAATGATTATCTAGAATCTTTACTTGAATCCTTTCAAGAAGACAACGGCAGACTTCGAAAAGAAATAGCTGAAATCAAAAAAACTATTGAAGGTAAAACATTCCTTACTGAGAATAGCCAATCGATAATAGAAGAAATAAAATTTCAGGAAATCGAATCTATTTCCGAATCAATACAAGAAGTAATAGTAGAAAATGAGACTATAACTTCTCCTGTTCCTGTTACTGAGACTAATATGCCAACAGAAGAAAGTCTCAACACCAATATCCCTATTATATCAAACGAAATTGAAGAAAAAATTGATAAAGCATTTTTCGCTTATGAAAGCAAGACTACTCCTAAATTAGAAAACCAATCTCCAATAGAAGAAAAAATACATGAAGAAAGTGCGTTTTCAAAATTCTTAAAAAATGCTGAAAAACAATTTGCAGACAATTGGACTGGAATTTTGGGAACCGCAATTATGGTTTTGGGAATTGGCTATTTAAGCATTTATACCGCTTTAAAAGTCGCTCCTTTATTTCGCATATTAATTATCTGGCTGTATGCTTCTTTATTGGCAGGTTCTTACTATATTTTGAATAAAAAAGAGAAATGGGTAAAAACTGGATTGTGGCTTCGAAGCGCTGGTGCCAGTTTATTTTTATTTGGAACTTTTGGTGCTTCACAAATACCGCCGCTTACGTTTATTACCAATACAGCTACAGGGTACTCCTTGATTGCTTTAGGAATTGCAGTTAATTTATACATTGGCTATATCATAAAAAAACAGACTTTTTTATCTCTTCATGTAATTTTGAGTATTCTAATATTATGTGTTATCCCCGAAAAACTTTTAATAACATTAATCTTAGCTTCTATAACATGTACTATTGGAATTATACTTTCGTACAAAGAAAAATGGGAATATCACTTACTTATTGTGATTACAGCCTTTATTATTTTTGATATTTGGTTTAATGCACAAGGCACAAAATTAACCGCTGCAGAAAATATTTTTGCTATACTCGGAATCATTACTGTTGCCGGAAGCTGCATGTTTATGCAATACCGCAGCGTTTATGAAAACAGCCGTTTTGACAAACCAGCTTTTATAACTCATTTAATCAATTGGATGTTGTTTGCAGCTGGATTGATACTACATTCAACAGGAAGTAAATTCAAAACTTTCATATTGTTCTTCGGCGCTGTAATATGCTTAATAATTGCATTGCGTGCCCGCAAAAAGAAAGTGTATTGGCTTTATCATTTAGACGGAATGGTATCGTTTGTACTTTTGACACTCAGCGTTATTATGCTGAACGATTGGAAAGTTGGCATTGACATCATTGCCTGCATTTTATATACACTAATACTTGTCTGCCTATTTGTAGTGTATAAAGAAAAGGAGGTCCTGCTTCACAGAATTTTCCTAACCATCAATCATTTGTTTGGAGCGGGTTTGATTATTTTTTGCATTCTGCTTATTAATGAAGCTTTGGATATTACAAAAATCACAAATGCTTTTACGGCTACAATTATGTTATCGCTAATTGCGCTCTCAATCCCAATTCTATCTTCGGTAAAAAAAGAATTCACAGAAATTGAGCCTTTTTATGGAGAAAACAGCTTGAGTTTGAACGGCATTCTTTCAATAGTATTTTCAGTATTTGTAATTTTAAAAGCCAATACTGTTTTAGCAGACAATTCATTCTATTATATCGTAATTGGGATTGCAGTAATCTGGACTTTCCTAAAGAAAAAATTTGAAACACCTACTTTCGATATTGGACGATTTGCATTTTATGCTTTGGCATTGTTTATCGGTTTATTCATTATATATACTCAAGAAAAATCATATACCGACTGGACTTTTACATTATGTTTCTTATCCATAGTTTTATTCAACTGGTTTGTTAAATATTTTTACAAAAATGAGTTCATCATTAGATTCTTCGGAATTTCAGGCATCAATGCTCTTTTATTACTTTTGAGTTACAAATATTTACAAAGCCATTCTGTAATTCAAATCTTCAGCCTGTTTGGAATTGCAGTGCTGAATCACGAATTCTTATGGATAAATTTCAAAAAAAACAGTTTAACATCAGACAATCAAAGAGTTTTATACCTGTTTTATTATTTGTTTTCAGTAATTGGAAGTTTAATGCTTCTATATCGTTCTGGCAATTTAACAAACGTCGAAATTGGATTGACTTCTCTTGGAATTGCTTTTATCGAAATCTATGTTTTATTTGCGAAAAAAATCAGGAACAAATCAAAAGAAACCGACTATGACTGGGCTAATTATAATTTATTAAATTCAGAATTACTGCTTTTCACTATTGTTTTATTTGGTTTTTCATGCATTCAGTTGGAATATGTATCGATCTACTTTATAGGTTTTGCAATTCTGTCATTCCTTGCTTTTCAAAAATTTAAAGAGTTCAAACGCTATTCCAATTATTCTTTTCTTTTATTAATTGGAAGTATTCTGCTAACACTCTTTACTGCAATTGACAACATTGACATAAAAGAAAAAATTATCATTTATTCTACACAAACGGCAAGCATTTTATTATCAATTGTGTATTCATATCTGCAGTTAAAAAGTAAAAGTGAAGAAGGAAAACGTTTTATTTCCATTTTACCTTACATCCAAAATTTATGGATTATCACATTACTGTTTATACAAATAGAAATTGATTATTTACCAGTGCTGTTCATGATCTTATCATTACTTAATTTCTATCTGATTATCAGTAAAAAAATTCAAACCCATATTTATTTTGTGCTGCTAATTGCATCGCTTTCTATTTTGGTTTCAGTATCCTATAGTGTTAATAAATTGAACACTTTCGATTTTACAGATTGGTTTTTACAGCTTTCAAGTGTCACTTTAGGATTGGCATTAGCAATACTTTTAAACAAAAAAGAACCTATTAGCCAATCAAAAATCAATTATCAGATTGTACTAAATGTTTGGCTTTCTATCATCATGTTTACTCAATTGGAACACAAATGGCTGCCGGTATATTGGAGTACTGCAGCTATTTTAAATCTTTATTTCTATCATAAAAAAATAAGTCAGGAAAAGAATATCAGTATCGTTTACTATTTAATGGCCAATTTACATTTAGGCTTTTTGAGTTTCAACTTTTATCAATCTAAATTTTTAGCAGTTTATCTGTTGATATTTGTACTTTTAGGAGTTTACATTTATTTAGCTTCCAAATGGATGGAAACGTTCAAACTCAAAAATAGTCTACTGATTTACCCGGCAACTTTGAGCATTGGATGCTTTTTATATTTGTCTTTTGATAAAGGAATCCTAACTTTTTTCTGGATTTTGGAAGCATTAGGTTTATTAATCTTAGGAATTATTCTAAAAGAAAAATACTTCCGATACGTTTCCTTATCGTTAGTCGGAATTTGCCTTATCCGACTGATGTTCTTAGACTTATCAAATTCAAATTTCTTAATTCGGGCTATCGTACTTGTAGGGGTCGGAATTGTATTATTGGTAATGAACAGCCTATTTAAAAAATATAAAGAGCGATTTGATTAAAAAAAATAAACTTTTTGTAACTTTTATGAAACTCCGTACGTATAACAACTTGTACACTTAAAAAATTGAGGAGACGAAAACATGAGACAACTTAAAATCACCAAGCAGGTAACCAATCGTGAAACCGCTTCATTAGACAAATATTTACAAGAAATTGGAAAAGTTGACCTTATTACTGCAGACGAAGAGGTAGAATTAGCGCAAAGAATTAAAGCCGGGGATCAAAGAGCCCTTGAGAAATTAACAAAAGCCAATTTACGTTTCGTTGTTTCTGTAGCCAAACAATACCAAAACCAAGGATTAACACTTCCCGATTTAATCAATGAAGGAAATTTAGGATTGATAAAAGCAGCACAGCGTTTTGATGAAACTCGTGGTTTCAAATTCATTTCTTATGCTGTATGGTGGATTCGTCAGTCTATTCTTCAAGCTTTGGCAGAACAATCCCGTATCGTTCGTTTACCTTTAAATAAAATTGGTTCTATCAATAAAATCAACAAAATGTACGCATTATTAGAGCAGTCTAATGAGCGTCCGCCATCTGCTGAAGAAATTGCAAAAGAACTTGACATGACTGTAAATGATGTAAAAGAGTCTATGAAAAACTCTGGCCGTCACTTATCTATGGATGCGCCACTAGTAGAAGGAGAAGATTCAAACCTTTATGATGTACTGCGTTCCGGCGAATCTCCAAATCCTGACAGAGAATTAATTCACGAATCATTGCGTACTGAAATTGAGCGTTCACTAGAAACATTAACTCCAAGAGAAGCTGATGTAGTGCGTTTATACTTTGGTCTTGGTGATCAGCACCCAATGACTCTTGAAGAAATCGGAGAAACTTTTGACCTGACTCGTGAGCGTGTCCGTCAGATTAAAGAAAAAGCAATCCGCAGATTGAAACATACTTCCAGAAGTAAAATCCTGAAAACCTATTTAGGTTAATCTAAAATATCCCCAATTAAAATTTTTAAACTGACTAATTTTTAAATCTTTTAATACAACGTGAACAACAGTCTGATTAACTGTTCGTTTTTTGATTGATGATTGAAACTCCGGCTGATTACCGGAGTTTTATTTTTTATATTACCTTTGCAAAAAAAACAGACAACTCAAATATAAAGAAGCACTGCAGTGCTTCTCAACGTAAAAACTACACAATGAAGAACACAATTATTGCCCCTTCAGTACTAGCAGCAGATTTTGCCAATTTACAGCGTGATATCGAAATGATTAACAACAGTCAGGCCGACTGGTTTCACATTGACATCATGGACGGCGTTTTTGTTCCAAATATTTCTTTTGGAATGCCTGTTCTAGAAGCTATCACAAGGCACACCAAAAAAACGGTAGATGTGCATTTGATGATTGTGAATCCAGATCAATATATTAAAACATTTAAAGATTTAGGTGCTGATATTTTAACCGTGCATTATGAAGCGTGTACACATTTACACAGAACGCTTCAAGCCATCAAAGCCCAAGGAATGAAAGCTGGTGTAGCCCTAAACCCGCATACTAATGTCGATTTATTAGAAGATATAATCAATGATATTGATATGGTCTGCATCATGAGTGTAAACCCAGGTTTTGGAGGACAGTCATTCATTGAAAACACTTATACGAAAGTAAAAAAACTAAAAGACCTGATTACAAGAAAAGGAGCATCAACCCTTATAGAAATTGACGGTGGGGTTACCAACAAAAATGCACTGCAGTTAACCGAAGCTGGAGCTGACGTACTTGTTGCAGGAAGTTTTGTATTTGGAGCCGAAGATCCAATCCAGACAGTAGCGGATTTAAAAGGATTACTAGCCGTTTAATAAAACCAAAAGTCCCAATAAGCAAACAACAGCTTCATTGGGACTTTCTTCTTTAGTAAACACTTAATTTTTAATTATACTGATTAATTAAATATTTTATCAAATCAGTTGTCGTTATTATTCCGACCAGTATATGATCCTCACATACGGGCAGGGCATGAAATTCTTTTTTTGCCAATATCTCAGCAGCTTCTTTAATAGTAGTTTCTGGCGTAATTGTCACTAGTTTTTTGGCCATTACCTGTTCTACCGTAAACATATTATAAACGGTAGTATCTACAATCTCTTCGTCATCATCAACTGCATCTGCAAAAGAAATACGAAGCAAATCAGTATAACTCAATATTCCGATTATTGTAACACCATTCACCACGGGAATATGTCTAATTTTATAATGCTTAAAAAGAGATTCAGCCTTTGTCAAATCATCCTTAATCGTAAGCTTAATTAGATCTTTGGTCATAATTGTAGACACTGGAACATGCTGTCTCATAACATTCTCTTTTTAAATTATACACAAATTTAAAAATGAAAATTGGCTAAAAATATGATGATTATCAGGTGTCATTCAAAACTTTTTCGATAGATTACTATTCATTAGCTTAACATCCTAATAATAACTTAATGCCTTTTTTTATTTAAAACCTCATCACGAAATAATTCATTTAGAATTACGAAAAAAACAATTGTAATTAATACACTTATTTTTTAAATTTGAAAACAAGTGCAATCAATATTTAGTAATCCTAAATCTATCAATGACAGAGAAAATGATTCATTAATACTCCTTCTTTTTTGTCGCCTCAACACTGCCCTATCATTATTAACTAACCATACTGCAATGCAAAAATATTTTATTCCTAGCCGTCTTCTATTAGCAACTATTTTCCTGATGGTCAATTCAATAATTTACGCACAATTTAACATTACAAAACTGCAGACTGAATATCAGCTAACACCGTTGGGAATTGATGTACAGAAACCAGTTTTCAGCTGGCAGATGAAAGCAGATTCAAACCTGAGATCGTTATCGCAAAAGAGTTACCAGATAAAAGTCACAGACGAAAACGGTAAAACAGTTTGGAATTCGAACAAAACCGAAAGCAGTATTTCAGCAGGAATTCTCTACAAGGGTGAAGATCTAAAAGCTGCAACACGTTATAATTGGATTGTGACTGTTTGGAATCAGGATGGCAAAGAATCGGCTGCCTCATCTTGGTTTGAAACTGGACTGACAAATCCTGATTCGAAATTATCCGCATGGGATGGAGCAAAGTGGATTGGCGGTACTGATAAAGATATGGTACTGTATTCTCATTATCTTACTGTTTTCCAATTTAGTTATAATGTTCTGCTCGATCAAAAGTCAAAATCTGACAGTGCCAGTTTTATTTTTGGAGCAAATGACGAACGTCTTATGGACAGAAACATGAACATACTGGATGTTGAAAACAAAAAAGATTCTTCTTATATAAAAATAGAATTGAATATTAAAGATGTCAACAGCAAGCAAAACGGCAGAGCAAAATTAAATGTTTATCGTGTGGGTTATACAAAAAATGATCATGCTGCTGTCCCTTTTAAAACATTTGAAATACCATTGAGCATCATTAATCAAAACAATAAATACAATAAACATGAGATTTTTGCAACATCCGTTTTTGGAGTAATTAATTTTTACGTAGATGGAAATGATGCTGCCCATAATATCACTGCCGACAGTTATGGTCATACTAGTGTAAACATAAATCCGATGGGACGCGGTGCCGATTATATTGCTTATCCAACAGCAGGTGATATTGGTTTTTCTTTAAAAAAAGGACAAAAGGCCAATTTTTCGAACGTTAAAATTATGAATTTCAGAGCACCTTCGAATACGCTGTTTAATGAAAATCTTTCTGAAGAATTATATAACGGAATTTTTTCATCGGTAAATAACAAAACTTTTTCTGTTGTAAACGGGGAATATGTCATTGATGCTGCTTCAAAAGATGCGCTGATTATTGCAAATCCAACCCAAAACTCATCTCCAATACTTCGGACTGAATTTAAAACAGAAGGCAAGAAAATTAAAAAAGCCAGACTGTATGCAGCTGCCCGGGGTATATACGAACTATACCTCAACGGGGATCGGATTGGGAAAGAATATTTTAGTCCGGGATTAACACAGTACAATAAAACACAGCTTTACCAGACTTATGATGTAACGGCTATGGTTTTAGAGAATGGAGCCAATGCATTTGGAGCCATTTTAAGCGAAGGATGGTGGAGCGGTAATATTACTTTTACTGGTGAAAACTGGAACTTTTTTGGTGACCGCCAATCGCTTTTAGCCAAATTAATTATTACTTATAATGATGGAAGCGAGCAGATAATAACAACAAATCCAGACACGTGGAAATACTGCAGTGATGGTCCTGTACGATACGGCAGTTTTTTTCAGGGCGAAGTGTATGATGCCGGCAAAGAATCTGCGATTACAGATTGGTCTAAAGCTAACTTTAATGATTCTAAATGGACCAATACACAAATCATAGAATTGAAAACAACATCCAATCCAAATCTTGATTTTTCAGCATTAAAATTAAAAGGAATGCCGGGTGTAACTGCCACTATTACAAAAGTATTAAAACCTGTCAGCGTAGAGGAAGTACGTCCCGGCGTATTTGTATATGACATGGGGCAGAATATGGTAGGTTTTCCTAAAGTTGAATTGGAGAATACCGCCAAAGGCGACACTATAATGATGCGTTATGCCGAAGTAAAATATCCTCACACCGAAGAATACGGTACTAATAAAAACATGATTATGCTCGAAAACATGAGAGCTGCCATGGTTCGTGACATTTATTACTGCAAAGGCAGCAATGACATCATTCAGCCACGGTTTACTTTTCATGGCTTTCGGTTTTTAGAAATTACCGGCATAAAAAAGGTACTTCCGTTAGATAAAATCACAGGATTAGTGCTAAGTTCCATTGATTCAATTACTGCTGATTATCAAACATCAAATCCATTGGTTAATAAACTATGGAAAAACATAGAATGGTCTACCCGCTCTAATTTTTTATACATTCCCACAGATACTCCTGCGCGCAATGAACGCATGGGATGGAGCGGTGATATAAGCGTTTTTTCTAAAACGGCAACCTACCTTGCCAATGCAGGACCTTTTTTAAAAAGACATATGCTTGCCATGCGGGATTTACAGGAAAAAGACGGAAGATTTACAGACACAGCTCCTGTAACAGATGCTTTTGGCGGTATTCTATGGGGAAGTGCCGGAATTATAGTGGCTTGGGAGTCGTATCTGCAATATGGAGATGTCTCACTGCTTGCAGAACATTATGATGCCATGAAGCGCTATACAGATTTTCTAAAAACACACGTCAACCCAGCAACCGGTATACAATCTGAGTCTCTCCTTGGCGACTGGCTGAGTCCTGAAGGCTACAAAAATGACGATACTATTTTGTGGGATGCTTACTATGCCTACGACCTTGAAATCATGCAAAAAACTGCCAAACTGCTTGGAAAAACTGATGATGCACTAGTTTTTGAGAAAGAATATTCGGCTCGTAAAGATCATTTTAATAAAACTCATATTGATGCTATAACTGGCAAAACAACACATTCTGGCCACCGCTTTCCTTGGGGGTATAAAGTATCCGAAGATCAGCTTCCAAAAAAAGGGAATTTTAGTGACACGCAAGCCTCTTATGCAATTCCGCTGTCTTTTAATTTATTTGACAAAAACACCCAAGATAAAGCCACAAATAATCTTGTAGCTGCGCTGGAACGCAAAAACAAGGACGAGTTAAGCATAATGCGTCCTGAATATTCGCTAATGACTGGTTTTATTGGAACAGCTGCTATTAGCGATGCTCTTTCAAAAAACGGCAAGGATAAAGAAGCCTACCAATTATTACAGCAAACCTCCTACCCTTCTTGGTTATACTCCGTAGAAAATGGAGCTACAACTATATGGGAACGGCTGAATTCATATACAAAAGAGAATGGTTTTGGCGGGAACAACAATATGAACTCCTTTAACCACTATTCCTTCGGTTCGGTTGGTGCATGGATGATAAACAACTCTATAGGCATCGCACGTGATGAGCCGGGTTTTAAAAAATTTATTCTGCAGCCTACACCTGACCCAACCGGTAAAATAACTTTTGCAAAAGGGCATTATGATTCTATGTATGGAAAAATCACAAGCGAATGGAAAATTACCGAAGGACAGACAATTTATACGATGGAAATCCCGGCAAATACAACTGCAGCACTATTTTTAAAAGCTTCCAGCATAAACAAAGTAACCGAGAGCGGTAAAAAAATCAAACAGCAAAAAGGCATAACCTACATTGGTCAAAAAGGAGACAGATTAGAATTTACATTACAATCCGGCACTTATCAATTTACAGTAGAAAACCAATAATCAAAAAACTTAACTATATAACAGCTAACAATTCCATTGCTTATTTTCTTTTCAGATATTATTTTTAAAATATCTCATGCCTGCTCAATGTATTTAAAGTCATAGAGGCTGTAAACAATTAACTGATAATTCAGTACATTTATATCTAAATTAGGCATCCTGTAACCACAGCAAAGATGAAAATATCATCTCATAAAATGACAGAACTTCTTAAACAAAATTTGGCAGCGCATATTTCACTTTCAGCTTCTGAAATGGAGGAATTCTCCAATTTGTTTGAACATAAAACGATTAAGAAAAAAAGTTTTTTGCTGCGGGAGGGCGAAGTCTGCAGGTTTGAAGGTTTTGTTACCAAAGGGCTTTTTCGAGTATACCATATTGATAAAAACGGTTTTGAACAAGTACTTTATTTTGCCATAGAAAATTGGTGGATTACTGATATTGACAGTTTTACCAATGAAAAACCATCACAGCTTTTTATAGAAGCTATTGAAGATAGTGAAGTCCTTTTAATTTCTAAAGAAAATAAAGAATATGCTTATGCTAATCTGCCTAAAATAGAAAAGCTGTTTCGGGTAATGACTCAAAAAACCCATGTTGCCCTGCAGCGCAGAATGATTGATAATCTAAGTAAAACAGCGGAATCCCGTTACATCGAATTTGCAGAAAAGTATCCTCAGCTTATTCAGCGTCTTTCCAATATTCAAATCGCTGCTTATTTGGGTATTACAAATGTTTTTTTGAGTAATATTCGAAAGAAAATTGCTGTCAGAAAATAAGAATTCCTTTTAATTATTTAAACTAGTTTAATGTTTTGAGACAGCATACCGTCTCATCTTTGCAGTGTTAATTCAAAACAGCGCAAAAATGAAAAACACTATCTCAACAGTATTTATAACAATTTTAATTTTATTTAATATGGAAACACAAGCACAAAGTTTCAAAACTATCGAAACTAAAGATTTAAAACTTCAAGTTTACAATGCATCAGAAAACAGTTTTGGCGTAGCATCAATAATTGTATCCGGAAAAACAGATGCGGTTTTGATCGATGCACAATTTACTTTGGCGGATGCCGAAAAAATAGCACAGGAAATTAAAGCAAGCGGCAAAAAACTAACCACAATTTTTGTTTCTCACGGCGATCCTGATTTTTATTTCGGACTGGAAGTATTCAAAAAATATTTCCCTGAAGTTACCGCTTATGCATCTCCTGCAACAATTGAACATATAAAAGCGACTGCTCAAAAAAAACTAGAAGTATGGGGCGAAAGATTAGGTAAAAACATTACGTCAAACGTTGTTTTACCACAAGTTTTAAAAGGAAATACTATTGAGTTAGAAGGTCAAAAATTAGAACTAATTGGTTTGGAAGAATTCCCGAACAAAACGTTTATATGGATTCCTTCAATCAAAGCAGCTGTTGGCGGAATTAATGTTTTTGGAACAACTTTTCATCTTTGGATGGCCGATGCACAAACTCCAGAAGCGCGTAAAAACTGGATTTCTGTTTTAGACAAAATCACAGCTTTGAATCCTGAAATTGTAATTCCTGCTCACGCCAATTCAAGTTCTCCATTTGATATAACTGCTGTAAATCATACCAAAAGTTATATCCAATTCTATGAAGAAGCTTTGAAAACCAATAAAACATCAGAAGCTTTAATTACAGCTTTGAAAGCAAAATATCCAGCTCTTACTTTTGAAACTGCCCTACAGATTGGCGCAAAAGTAAACACAGGAGAAATGAAATGGTAAAACTAATCATTTACAGCCTGATGCTGCTTTTTGTATTATCAGGCTGTTCTTTAAATAAAAAAGCAATGACAAATCTTGAAATCATAAAAAGCACTTATGAAGGAAAAACTTCAGAAGAAAACGGTAAAAATCTAGCTCAATATGCTGCTGAAAATATCTCTTGGACAGAAGCCAAAGGTTTTCCATATGGAGGAACTTATATTGGACTAGAAGAAATAACCAAAAATGTTTTCAGCCGGTTAGGCAGCGAATGGATTGATTACAAATTTACCCCTGAAGATTATGTTACCAGCAATGATAAAGTTGTCGCTTACGGAACTTACACCGGAACTTATAAAATCACAGGCAAATCATTCACGGCCAGAGTAGCTCACGTTTGGAAATTAAAAGAAAGCAAAATTATTAGTTTTGAGCAGTTTGTGGACAGTCAGCCTGTAAACGATGCAACAAGATAAAATAAATTAATTACAAGCAATAATATAAAAACAGGACTAACAAAATAAATATTTTTGTTAGTCCTGCTTTTAAAATTTCTAATAAATACTCTTCGCGTCCTCCTTGCCTTTCTCCTTCTGCTCTGTTAAAACTGATTTTAAGATTTCAGGATTCTTTATTACTTCCGGATTAAAGGATTCGCTGTTCATGTATTTTAAGATTGAAATCAGCAGCTGTTTTGCAGCCGGTCGTTTCTCTAAATCGGCTGCCAGATCAAAAGAGGCAATTACTAATCTTCCAGATCCTATACTTCCTTCAAAAAGTGACGCCAACTTGCGGTTATTAGCAAAATTGTCTACCATTTCTACAATAGGATTTCCTCCAACAACAGTGTCCATAATAAGCGTTGTCGAATTTACATTCAAATCCCACCATTGCCAGTCGGTATTCATGTCTGTTGGAAAATCGGTCAAAGCTTTGTGCGAAGGATCGCAAAGCACGCCCATAGTTCCTGCCTGTTTCGGAAAATGAACAGGACTCCAGAATACAGGGACAAATTTTCCTTCGATTCCTTTGATCTTTTTCCAATCAGGATTTAGCAGTACTTTTTTACCGGCTTTCAGAAGTTTGTAGGCTTCATCAAGATTTCTGGTGTAAGCTACTTTTCCGTAATCAATAGTTTGTTTTTGTGGATACACCCAGATATTCCATTGGTTTTTATAATTTGTTCCTTTCAGATTTACAGTTACTGTTAGCTTGGCCGCTTTCGTTATTTTCTGAAGGCTTTCATTTATATCCAATATATTATGGTTGTAACCAATAGAAACAGCAGATTTTGTATTTCCTGAAGCCATCAAAGTATTTCCGTCGTTAATGCTCCATTCAATTTCCTGATCTTTCAAAACTGCATCCGAATAATTACTGATAGCCAAAGAAGCAGTAAAAGATTCATCGTTTGTATACGCTGCTTTAGCAAAACGCAGCAACGGTACAACAGGAGCTGAAAACTGCCTGAATTCCTCTGCTGAAATTAATCCTTTGCTATCCCAAAAAGCATCCAAAAGCCCAACCAACGCCGTTCCCTGCCCCGGAAAATCATGCAGATCCAATAATTGAAAACCGCTGATTCCCGCTGTTTTTAAGGCTCTTTCGATTTCTTCTTTGTACAGAATCACCGCCAATTTACCCGAGGCTTTTGTATAATCAGCAGCTTTGTTTATTAAACCTTTGCGCTCTAAATCTTCTTTAACCGATTTAAAATTGATGGGTTCCAAAACTCCTGTGTATTTAGAAATTTCATCAATTTTAGGATAAACCGCATACTGACCGATTTCATGCGTAACCAAAGGCACCGTCATTCCTTCAACAGAAGCAGCATAATCTTTGTTGAAAGTTGGGGATTCACTGTTAAAAACACCTTGCCCGCGAACCCATCCTTTCTTTGTCCATTGTGTAATAAAAAAATCATCTTCGGGTTCTGGCCAGTCGCCATGACCTTTTTCGAAAGTAAATGAAGTTGTGGTATAAAGATGTCTGCTGTCTTTAGATTTTAAACTGTTCATCAATTTGGTCAAAACAGTCATGTCGCCCTGCAGTTCATTACCCATCGACCACATACAGAATGACGGATGATTTCCATATTCATCAATCATACGCTGTGCTTCGGCGTATAGAAAATCGGTGGCTTTTTGATCCTGACCGATTTTAAGACTCCAGACCGGCAATTCGACCTGAAGGTAAAAACCCATTTCGTCAGCAACCTCAAATGCTGCCTGCGGCGGACACCAAGAGTGAAAACGCAGGTGATTCAATCCCCAGTTTCTCGCAGTGCCAAAAACTTTTCTCCAGCCTTCTTTATCCATTGGCGGATGCCCTGTAAGCGGAAAAATATCACATTCTAATGTTCCTCTCAAAAATACCGGCTGTTCATTAATCGACAGTACTGAACCTTTTCTCGAAAAACTTCGCATTCCAAAATCAACAGAAAAATTCGATTGATTTTTTCCTGCTTTTAATTCGGCTTTCAATTCATATAACTCAGGTGAAAATTCACTCCAGAGCTTTATGTCTTTACCCATATTATAATCGGCCTCCACAGCTGATTCTCCTGTTTTTATCTGAATTTCCTTTTGAAGTACTGCACCCGAAATATTAGTCTTTTTATTTACAGCAGTAATACTCAGAATTCCTTTTGTGTTTTTTGCGCTGTTGTTAAGCGTCACTTTCACCTTAGCAATTCCTGTACTGATTTCCGGTTTTACCTGAAGATTAGCAATTCGGACCGCATCAAAAGCTTCGATTTCCATTCTGCCAATGATTCCGTTCCAGATAATCTGCGTTTCATTGGTATAAGAATGCGCCATATTATCAACACTGATATCAAACTGTTTTCGGTTGTCCACACGAATCGTTATACGATGCGTTTTTCCGGCAGTAAGATATTTTGTGAGGTCAAAATAATGAGGGGCAATCAAGCTGTTTTGCTCTCCTGCTACTTCTTGTCCGTCAATCCAGAGATTCGTTTTCCATATAACGCGTTCCAGTTTTAGAATAAATTCTTTGCCTTTCCAATTATTTGGCACCGAGATTTCGCGCGTGTACCAGGCCGCTCCCAGATAACTGTTTTTTCGGGTTAGATGACTCATTTGAAGTTTCTCTAAACTCGGTTTTAGTTTATTGGGAACTCCAAGGCCCGCATCATCAGTAGTCCCCGGCAATTTCATCAATTGCTTAAAACTCATGTTCTGCCAGCCGTTTTTCAACCCGCTGCCAGTGCTGTCCAACTGCACTGTCCATTCACCAGAAATGTCCATAACTGTTTTCTCTCTCGAATCCCATGAAGAGAGAAACAGCAGACAAAGAAGAGCTGTTATGATATGTTTGATTTTCATTTTATTAAATTTTATAATTGTGATATCGGAAACAAAACCTTTCTATTTACGAAAGGTCTGTTTATTGATATCTAATTGTTTCACTTTCTGATAATATTTCTCAGATTCATTTTCATTTCCTAATCCGCTGTGACCTAAAGCCATTACATAATAGCAATGCACCTGATTTCTAACATTCAGATCATCATCCCAAATGGCAAGATCCGGAAGCGATACTGCGAAATAATCGATTCTTGATTTTTCAAACAGATATTTTTCGCCATGTGCCAGCAGTTTATTGAAACGGCTTCTGGCTTTGTCTTCATCACTTAATTCGCGCCAAGCCAGTCCTTGATAAAAAATCTTATCCGGCTGCTGATCGTTATAGAAAAAGGCCTGAACCGGTTCTGGAGATCCGAGTGTCGCCTCTACAAAATTCGCAGTGGCATTTTCTAAATCACCAAGTCCTTTGTATGCTAATCCTTTGTAATAGAAAATCTCATTTTCTTCAGCATTTTTTAGTTTACCTTCTCCTAAATTATGCGGATAAAATTCAGTTTCTTTCAATAATTGTAAGGCATCTTCAAATCGGTTTTCTGCAATTGCTATTTTTGCCAATTCCACTCTGCATAACGTATACTGTCCAGTAACTTTTCCTTCACCGCCTTCCCAAGGGTGGAATTTTCGCTGTGAAATCAATTCTTTTGCAACAGCATATTTCCCTGTCTGATTGTAAAGTGTAATGCGTTCGATGCACAAATCATCACGTTCTTCAACCAAATTTGGATATTGGTTTAAAACTTCTAAACGGAATTCAGGAGTTTTCCCAATCTTCTTGTACAGCTGATCTAATTCCATAAAAATTCTTGAATCGGCTGTATCCAATGCAAATGCTTTTTCCAGCATTTCCTGAGCCTTCACTTTATCATTTGTTTTGTTGAAATAAGCCAATGCAAGGTTTCTTAACAAGGTAGGGAATTTTTCGTCTATACTGTATGACAGTTCCCAGCATTTTACAGCATCCTCATATTGACGGAACGCATACCAGAAATTCCCTAAATAATAAGGCGCTTTTGCGTCTTTAGGATTTAACAGAATTGCGTCCTGCAGAATATTTACTTCTTCAATACGGTTAGGAAAACACTTTTCAGGTGACTGTAAAGCTCCTTTTTTGTACCACTCTATAGCTTCGTCTTTATCTCCATTCATAGAAGAAAAATAACCCAAAGCATAATACACCATTGGATAAACTTCTTCGGTATCATTAATCGATTCCTGCAATAATTTAGAAGCTTCGTCATATAATCCTGCTCCGGCAAAATCCAATGCATATTCGATATAACCGTGTGACCACTGACGCATAATGATATTCCTTTCGACCAATACCGATTGGTCTTTTGTCAGAAGATATTTCTCAAAACGGCATCCCATATTGAAACGGTCGATTTTGATAGATTCTTCAATCCATGCCAAAGCTTCCTGATTTCTATTTAATTTTCTCAAAATAGAAGTTTTCAATTGACGTGCTTTGTGATTGTGCCAGTTGCGGATCAATGACGACTCCACTCTTTCCAATGCTTCAGACCATTCACCTTTTATACTGTCAATTTGTGCCAATGCATAAAAACTGGCGTCCTGCCACGCTGCATTCCAGGTCGATTTGAAAAGGGAATTATAAGCCTCATCGAATTTTCCTTGTAATTTTAAACAATAACCCAAATTGTATAAAGGTTCGCCATCAATCGGATTTGGATTGCGTTGTGTCAACACTTCAACCGCAGTTCTGAAATAGGTTTCGGCTTTTTCAAACTGACCTCTTCTTAGCATCAATAAACCGACAGCATTATTACATCTCACATCTCTTGAATCTCTGCTTAAAGCTTCAAAATAATAATCCAGCGGATTGTAAGTCGCGTGTCTGTATTGTTCCAAATGCAGTCCTGTCAGGTACAATTGTTCCATTGAAGCAATATCTTTCGGATCTAAAGCCGCTTTTGCAGGGTCAGGAACTGGTTTAATCTCAGCCTTTTCTTCCTGATACTGAACCAGAATTTTACCATTCGAAGTATAAACCGTAAAAATCAAATCCTCAGATGCTGTTTCTCCAATCGAAACTCGTTTTTTATACGGATTTACAGGCGAAATCGTAATTTCATCCTCAAACAATACCGTGTTTTTCTTGTCTTTTAATTCAATTTTTAAGTTTTCATAAAGACCAGTTGTGTACAAAATCAGATCCGCTTCGTTTCCTTCAACTTCGATGTTTATGATTGCATCTTTAGTTGCATTTTTTACATAACCCACTTCGGCATACGGCATGAAATACTGCACCCACGACTTTTCTTCGTACGCCTGAAGCCAAGAAAAATCAGGCTGATTATCTGTGAAAACTCCTGTCATTAATTCGATATACGGACCGTCTTTATCAGTTAAATTTCTGTCCCAAGCCAAACCAAAATCTCCGTTCCCCCATGTCCATTGCTTTTTCCCCGGAGACACATGATGATTCGCTACATGCAGTAATCCAGCCTGCACATCATCTTCATAACCGCCCACAAAATTATATTTGGACTGAACCGCCATATACGATGTTGGAACTGGTATATTTTTATATTTTGAAATATCAACTCCGGCGGAATAATCCTGCTTGTAATATTCTCCAGTTGCAATCGGAAACTTGGAAACGTCTCTTTTTCCGTGGTCAAATACTGCATTCACATCAGGTGGAAAAACCGATTTATAACCGTCATTCACCACCACAGCTGGATTTGCCCACCAAAGGAATGTCTGCGGAAACGCAGTACGATTGTAGATTTTTACTTTAATTTCGATGTAAGCTTTGTCAGGATGCAGCGTGAATCCCTGCATTCCTTTGGTCCTGAACATTCTTTCTACTTCATTACACCAAATCGTTTTGCTTCCATCTTCATTTTCCTCAATATTATAATCTGTTGGCAAAAATGTACTGGGGCGATGGTGCTGTGGCCAGTTGAACTCAATTCCACCCGAAATCCAAGGTCCTGTAAGTCCCACAAGAGCAGGCTTTATAACCTGATTGTAGTACACAAAATGACGCTGTTTAACTTTGTCATACGCCATGTGAACGCGCCCGCCCAACTCTGGCAGAATCATTATTTTGATGTATTTATTTTCTAAAAATACCGCATTATACGACTTATCAACCTTTTCATCAGATAATTTTTCGACCACAGGATAAGGATAAACAGCTCCCGAACTTCCCTGATACACACGTTTTTCAAGAAAAATCGGGTTCTTTTCTTCTTCTCCAATCTGATACGTTGGGAGTAGAATATTTTCTTCCCAAACGCGTACCACACCATCTTCATTAACAGTAGACTGAATCAGATAAGCTGTTATTTTTTCGTCCTGAACCATTTCATTTATTGATTGTTCTGCATGCAGATTGTCTGCAATTGTATTTTCCATTTTATTATATGCTATTATTTTGTCAATTCATTTTCTATTTCCTCTAAAGACTTTCCTTTGGTTTCCGGCAGCGAAATGCGGAGGAAAACAAATCCCAACAGGCAGATTACACCGTATAGCCAGAATGTCCCGTAAGATCCAAGACTGCTGTTTAGTATCGGAAAAGTATAAGTAAGTACGAAACAGGCTGTCCAAAGAGCAAAAGTCGAAACTGCCATTGCCATTGCCCTGATTTTTGTCGGGAATATTTCAGACAAAACGACCCAGGTAATCGGTGCCAATGTCATAGCGTAGAATGAAATTGCTGCAATAACAAGCGCTAAAACGGCAATTCCGGTTATTTCAAAATAATAACAGGCGCCTAACATTGTATAGATAAAGAATAATCCGATTGAACCAATAAGCATTAAAGTTCTTCGTCCCCATCTGTCTACAAAATACATTCCTGCGAATGTAAAAATTACGTTGGTTACACCCGTAATTACGATATTGAACAAAATATCCGAAACACCATAACCGGCTGCTGAAAACACCTCCTGAGCATAATTGAAAATCACGTTAATACCACACCATTGCTGAAAAACTGCAATCACGATTCCTAACATCAGAATCTTTGGCATTTTGCCTTCAAAAAGCATTTTATAATTGGCTTCTTCTTTGACATCATCAAATCCAGATTTCAATTGTTCAATTTGTTCTTTTGCAAAAGCTAACCCGCCAATTTTTGTGAAAACGGATTCGGCTTTATCATATTTACGCTGACTCGCCAACCATCTTGGGCTTTCGGGTATGATTAGTATCAAAGCAAAAAAGGCTACTGATGGAATGGCTCCTGCCCAAAACATGTATCTCCAGCCCCACTGACCGTTCCAGGAATTCAAAATATCCTGACCTTCTATAATTGGATCAGCGATTAACCAGTTTACAATCTGCGCTGCCAATATTCCTATCACAACAGTCAATTGGTTTATTGAAACAAATTTCCCTCTGGATTCACTCGGAGCGATTTCAGCTATATACATGGGCGAAAGATTCGAAGCAATTCCGATACCGATACCGCCAACAACTCTCCAGATAATAAACCATTCAATCGTATCGATCATTCCGGTGCCAGCAGCTGCGAGCGTAAAGAATATTGAAGCGACTATCATCAATGGTTTTCTTCCGTATTTATCAGACAGACTACCCGAAATCATTACACCCAGCAGACAGCCCAAAATAGCACTGCCCATTACCCATCCCTGCATAGAAGGAGAATTGGCAATATTAAAAAAGACTTCATAAAAAGGCTTTGCGCCCCCAATCACCACCCAATCATACCCAAACAGCAGTCCGCCCATAGCCGAAACCAAAGCGATGAAAAGCAGATAGGAAGAATTATACTTTCTCATATATTTTAATTTTTTAAATAATTTAACATTGCAAATATCGTTACATGCCTCAAGTTCTAAAATGTAATATTTATGTAAAACATGTATAAAACATAGATTTTCAGATCAAATTTATTATTCTAAAAACAAAAAAACGTTTTTTTTATTGCTGCTGTATTTATTCGAGTTAAAATTTAATGAATTCGCAGTTAACAACAGATAAAATATCTGACTAAAAAAAATCAGCAATACCGAATTAGTCATTTTCAAGTAACTTTACACCAAAATATGTATATTACCATGGTTTTATATCAAATGGTATTATTTCATAAATTTGATTTTTAATAACCCTTAAATTTTTCTTTTTAAAATTAATAATAACCGCATCATGGATCAGATAGCAGATGGATTTAAAGGTGAAAGAGCAATCGTTGTCCCGTACAGCGTACGGCATTTTCAATCTGAAAACGAACTGACAAAAAGAGCTTTTATTACCCACATTGGCTATTATCCCAATGCCAAATATCATTTTAGAAAACGGTCAAAAGGAGCGCTTGAAAATATTCTTATTTATTGTGAAAGCGGAAAAGGGTTTATAACTTTTGAAAACGAAAAATATTCGCTTACAAAAGATCAGGCTTTTATTATTCCGGCACATAAAGCTCACAGTTATGAAGCTGAAATATCTAAGCCCTGGAGCATTTACTGGCTTCATTTTAAAGGAACTTCAAACTCATTACACGCTGCTGTTTCTGGAAAAATCCTCAACTTAAACGACAGCCGTTCAGCAGACAGATTACACTTATTCGAAGAAATTTACCAGAATCTGGAAATGGGTTTCAGTCCTGACAACCTTGAATATTCCAGCATCTGCCTCCAGCATTTTATTGCCAGCATAAAGTATACGGATCAGTTTTTAAAAATTAAAACTGCCGACACAGAAGTTTTAGATGTAATACCAATGAGTATTATTTACATGAAAAATAACCTGACCAACAAAATAACGCTTCATGATATCGCTCAATATGTTGGTTATTCAAGTTCCTATTTTGGAGCATTGTTTTTAGAAAAAACATCATTTACCCCTATGGACTATTACAATCAGTTAAAAGTTCAGAAATCCTGTTCGCTATTGCAGTTCAGCAATTTGAAAATAAAAGAAATAGCCTATCAATTGGGCTATTACGACCCATTTCACTTTTCAAAATCGTTCAGGCTGGTAATGGAAATATCACCACGGGAATACCGCCTTCGATACAAAAGCCAAGTGTAATTGAGCTTTTTAAATCCTAAACACCTTTCTTAATTCCGGGAATTAATCTAATAACTACACCAAATGCACAACTGCTTAAAAACTATAATCGGTATTGCTACTAGCAGTTTTACAGCAGAATCTACAGCACAATTTCTTAAGACTAATGTAAGCGGATGAAAATATAAACAGCAAAACTGCTGCATGACAATTTCGCTAAGAGCCTGTTTAAATTTATAATTTTATTTGAAAACGAAAATATTTAACCGAATTCAAAACCAAACAAAAAGCCTGAGAATGTAAATTCTCAGGCTTTTTGTATTTCCAGTGATCGCGGAGGGGTTCGAACCCCCAACCCTCAGAGCCGAAATCTGATATTCTATCCAGTTGAACTACGCGATCAGTATGTATTTCAGTTTCTAAATTATAAAATCTGAAATCATTTTATTAAGTCAATAATTTCTTTACGATTGAAGAAATAGTTTTTCCCTCAGCGGTTCCGCCTAATTGAGCAACAGCCAGTCCCATTACTTTTCCCATTGAAGCTATTCCAGAAGCTCCTGTTTCAGCAATGATTTTTGCAATTACCACTTCAACTTCAGCTTCGCTTAATTGAGCAGGAAGAAATTTTTCGATTACAGCAACTTGAGCTAATTCAGGCTCAGCTAAATCAGGACGATTTTGCTCAGTAAATATTCTAGCGCTTTCTTTGCGTGTTTTAACTAATCTTTGAAGTAATTTAATCTCATCATCTGCCGAGATTTCTTCTTTTGACCCTGAAGCAGTCTGCGCTAATAAAAGTTCAGATTTTATAGCTCTTAATGCTTCTAATGCAACAGTATCTTTGGCTCTCATGGCGGTTTTAATTTCGTCCATGATTTGAACTGATAAACTCATATAGTTTTTAAATTTTAGATTCTTGATTTTAGATTCTTGATTTTATAAATCAAAAATCATTTGTTTTTTTGAAATGAAAAAGGATTTTCAATCACAAAATCTGCAATCTCAAAATCTGCAATCTCAAATCACCTTATACAGCTGGATAAGGCTCGACAAATTTAGAAAATTTTACTGGCAATAACAACAACTAGTTTGATGGATTACAATCAAAAAAAACAGCCCGAAAATTGAAAATGAATTTTCGGGCTGTTTCAGAAAAAATGGCATTTTTAATCTACATTGTCATGCAGATATGAGTTATTGGAACGCAGCTGTAAATCATTATTACTGTCTGTTCCTACTGATATTCTTGAAGTTGAATTATTTATCTGTGAACTATTAAGATCAATGCCAAATCTTTTATAAGCAGGCTCTCTTTCTAATTCATCAACTCTTGAAACATTATCATGAAATTTATAATTAAAATCTTTTAATTTTCTTCTTCTCTCTTCAGCTCTGAACCTTAGCGTTTCTTCGATTGTCATATCAACCGGAGAATTTTTTTCTAAAACAGGCACTGTCTCAGCAATAGGTTCTGCAACTTTCTTAATTGTAATATTCATTTCCGCAGGAATTGTTTCCTCTACAATTTTAGCAGCAGGTTTTGATTCCATTAAATCATTCTCTGCTTCCATGAATTCTTCCAGCGAGTATTTAATAACACCGTTATCTGATAATTCTGTTACAGGGACAAACTGAACCGGATCTACAACTTTAATATTGCGTGTTTCATTTGTGAGTTCAAATAAGAAAGTATTAGAATCTTCCTGAACCGGCTGCGATTTGCTAAGCGGCAGATCAAATGTGAATGCAGCCTGATCCTGTTTTTCCTCAAAATAAACCGGAGCAGATTTTACTTCTCTAACAGATTCAATTACTGGGTTTGTAACAATAAAATCAATTTCTTTTATAGGAGAAACTATCTCGAATGTTACATCCAGATTTCTAATAAATTCGGTCATGCCAATTAATTCATCTTCATTGACAGAAGCTATTACAGGTGCTGGAACAGCAATTTCATCTTCTTCTTCCAAATCAAAAACGACTCTCTCTTCAACTGGAGGAACCATCGTCTGATTATTTAAACTAAATCCTGCTACGGTCTTAGCTGATAAATCAAAAACACCTCTTTGTTCTTCTCCAAGCGTATGAATTATTTTTTTAGGCTCAACATTAACAATATCGTTTTGCTGTTCAACATTAAAACCTGTAGCTATAATAGTTACCGCAATTGCATCCCCAAGCGATTCGTCCTCACCAACACCCATGATGATATTAGCATTTGAACCTGCTTCATACTGAATATGCTCATTGATTTCAGCGATTTCATCGATAGTAATTTCATTGGTTCCAGAAACGATAAGCAACAATACATTTTTGGCACCGGTAATTTTATTATCATTTAAAAGCGGTGAATCTAAAGCAGCGATAATACCTTCTTTAGCTCTGTTTTCACCAGATGAAACAGAAGATCCCATGATGGCAGTTCCGCTGTTATACAGTACGGTTTTTGCATCACGTAAATCGATATTTTGAGTATAGTGATGTGTAATTACTTCGGCAATCCCTCTTGAGGCTGTCGCCAAAACTTCATCAGCTTTTGAAAACCCGGCTTTGAAACCAAGATTCCCGTATACTTCTCTTAATTTATTATTATTGATAACAATTAATGAATCAACCTGCTTGCGCAATTTTTCGATACCGATAAGCGCCTGCTCCTGACGTACTTTCCCTTCAAACAAGAAAGGCAGTGTCACGATTCCTACTGTTAATATATCTCTTTCTTTGGCCAGCTGAGCAATAACCGGAGCAGCTCCTGTTCCTGTTCCGCCTCCCATACCAGCTGTTATAAACACCATCTTAGTATTTACATCCAATACTTTTTCAATATCAGAAATACTTTCTATGGCCGACTGATGTCCTATATCTGGATTTGCACCAGCTCCTAAACCTTCTGTTAAATTTGCTCCTAACTGAATTTTATTTGGCACACCGCTATTCTCTAGTGCCTGAGAGTCTGTATTGCAGACGATAAAATCAACGCCTTTAATACCTTGTCTAAACATATGGTTAATGGCATTACTGCCGCCTCCACCTACTCCAATTACTTTGATTACATTTGACTGATTTTTTGGTAAATCAAATGAAATACTTCCAAATTCTGTATTGCTTGGGATCATATGAGGTTTTAATTTTTTATTAACTTTATCACTAACTACTCTAGGCTTGGGGCAAAAAGGAATTCTGATAATTTTATTTATTCTATTCTTTTTATTCTTTAATTTACTTACTCTGCGTTATCTAAAAACTCTTTAATCTTATCCACATATTTATCAAAAAACGATCTTCTAATTTTATTTTCTGTTGATTCCTCTCTTACAGGTTCTGTTTGAAGTACTTTTTCAGGCTGTACATACACCTCTTCTTTTATTTCTGGTTTTTCTTCAACAATAGGCTCTCTATAATAGGTTATTTTTTCAGGAGCTGCAGCTACCTGCATTTTAACTGCGCTCTGTGTTTTATTATCAATACTATTCATTACCAGTCCAACAGCAGTTGCATATAACGGACTTGAAATTTCCTCATCTGAATTACCAGCTAAATGCTCATTTGGATATCCAATTCTTGTATCCATTCCGGTAATGTACTCAACCAACTGCTTGATATGTTTTAATTGTGCTCCTCCTCCTGTAAGGACAATTCCGGCAATTAATTTTTTGCGCGGATCTTCATGTCCATAAGCTCTTACTTCGGTAAAAACCTGCTCAATTATCTCAACAACTCTTGCATTTATTATTTTCGAAAGATTCTTTAACGAAATCTCTTTAGGCTCTCTTCCTCTTAATCCTGGAATAGAAACAATTTCATTGTCTTTATTTTCTCCAGGCCAGGCCGAACCAAATTTCACTTTCAACAACTCGGCTTGCTTTTCTATAATCGAACAGCCTTCTTTGATATCATCTGTAATCACATTTCCTCCGAAAGGGATAACTGCTGTATGACGAATAATTCCGTCCTTGAAAATTGCCAGATCAGTCGTTCCACCTCCAATGTCAATAAGAGCAACTCCAGCCTCTTTTTCTTCCTGACTCAAAACAGCATCCGAAGATGCTAACGGCTCTAATGTAAGCCCCGACAATTCAATACCTGAACTCTGAATACATCTGCCGACATTTCTAATAGAAGATGCCTGTCCTACTACAACATGAAAACTGCTTTCCAGTCTTCCTCCATACATTCCAATCGGTTCTTTAATATCTGACTGCCCGTCAATTTTAAATTCCTGTGGCAATACATGAATAATTTCTTCTCCTGGCAGCATAGCGAGTTTATGCACCTGATTGATCAATAAATCAATATCATTTCCTCCTATTACTTCTTCAGGATTACTTCTGCTGATGTAATCACTATGCTGAATACTTCTTATATGCTGTCCCGCAATACCTACTACAACATCTTTTATTTTATAGCCTGAATTATTTTCAGCCTCAAGAATCGCTTGCTGAATCGACTGGATTGTCTGAGTGATGTTATTTACAACACCTCTTGCAACACCTAAACTTTTAGATTTACCAACACCTAAAATTTCAAGTTTTCCATACTCGTTCTTTTTGCCTATCATGGCAACTATTTTTGTTGTCCCAATGTCTAGACCTACTGCAATATTCTCTTTTTCCATTTTCTATTATTTTGTGCAAACTACCTGTTCCGTAAACCGGAGATCTATTTTTTTATATTTATACAAAGAACTGTCCAAACTTACTTTTTGAAAAAAAGCTTTGTAATTTTGAAATTTTCGTTCTACATTTATCAAACCGCCAAAATCAATTTGATAATTATAATTTCTATTGAGCATTAATAAGCTACCATTAGGCATAATTTGTATCCCAATGATGTTTTTTCTCAAAAACGCATCATCATAAATTATCTTAAATAATTTAAATAAATCTTTGTTGTTTTTCTTGTTTATCTCCCCAGAAACAAGTGGAACCCGAGCTGTAAAATTTGCCGACAATGGCATGGTATTCCCCTCACTGTCAATATAAAAGGAACCCTCATCATTAAAGACCCTAGCAATAGGGGTCTTTTGTTTTACAACTGCTTTTAGAACACCATCGATACTTACATAAACATCTGCTTTCTCGATCATTTTCTGAGCATTTAATACCTGCTCCAATTTGTTCAAATCTAGCCTATCTTTTCTTATAGTTTTAGCATCCGGATTATTTTCTATCAACAATTTATTAACCGTTTCGCTTTTTAAAAAAAGAGCGTTATCACCTACAAAAACAACTTCTGTTTTAATCAATTTTCTCTTCGAATTTCTTTTTGACGTAAATGAAAAAAGAAAAATGACCAACGAAAACATTAGTAATAATCTTATATTATTCCAATTAAAAACTTTCATATAATGCTTTTTTAATTGACGGAACCATCTCACCTAAATCACCCGCTCCGATTGTTACAATTACAGCGGCATCATTAGCTAAAATTTCAGAAATGAGATCTTCTTTATTCACTATTTTCTTATGTTCATTTGTCATTTTATCCATAAGCCATTGTGAAGTTATTCCTTCCATCGGCAGTTCACGTGCAGGATAAATTTCCATCAGAAATACTTCGTCAAAAGCAGACAGACTTTTAGCAAAATTATCTGCAAAATCCCTTGTTCTGCTAAATAAATGCGGCTGAAAAACTGCCAGTACTTTTTTACCCGGATACAATTCCCTAACAGCCTGATGAACAGCATTTATTTCGGTAGGATGATGTGCATAATCATCAATATAAACTAAATTATCGCTTTTAATCTGGCATGAAAAACGTCTTCTTATTCCTTTAAATGAATCCAAAGCCCTGGCAACAGCGTCAGTCGGGGTGCCGTAGGTTACTGCCATGGCCAATGCCATTAAAGCATTCATTAAATTGTGTTTACCCGGCAGTCCGAAACGCAGATCTTTAATCAGACCGTTTGGCGTTTTCACATCAAAAACATAACTGCTGTTTTCTATCCTCACATTCAGAGCCTGAAAAACTGCCTCTTGATTAACTGCGCAGACAATACCGTCAATTGGCAGTTCATTAGTTATAAAAAGATTCTTCTTGTCTTTAATTTTATCAGCAAATTCCACAAACGAAGCTTCGATTGCATCACTTGTTCCATAAATATCTAAATGATCCGCATCCATTGAAGTCACACAAGCAATATTCGGATGCAGATGCAGGAAGGAACGGTCAAATTCATCAGCTTCGACTACCGTGACTGTTTTACCGTTTCCAATTAAATTAGAATCATAATTCTCAACTATTCCGCCTATAAAAGCTGTAACATCTGCACCGCTTTCATATAAAATATGCCCCAAAATACTTGAGGTAGTTGTTTTGCCATGCGTTCCCGCTACCGCAAAGCAAAAAGTATCTTTGGTAATAATTCCTAAAACTTCAGCTCTCTTTTTCAATTCATACCCGCGCTCCATGAAAAAATTCCACTCAGAATGTGTAAATGGTACCGCCGGCGTAATTATAACCAATGTATTTTCAACGTAATAATTACTTGGAATCAAACTGATATCATCTTCAAAATGAATATCAATACCGCTTTCAATCAATTCACTGGTAAGGATTGAAGGTGTTTTATCATAGCCTGAAACGTGCTTGCCAATAGCTTTAAAATAACGGGCTAAAGCACTCATCCCAATGCCTCCGATTCCTATGAAATAGACGTTATGTATTTGATTTAAATTCATTTTGCTTTATTTATATTTTATCATCCTTCTTCTGCATTCAGCAGTTTTTATAAATACTGATCCGTTTATTTAATCAGCTTCACGATTTCATCAGCAATCTGAGCTGTTGCATTTGGTCTGGCCAGCAGCTTAATATTCTGGCTTAACTGCTCCTGCTTTCCTGGGTCTTTAATCAAAGATTCAAAAACCAGACTGAAGTCGTCATCCAATTGTGATTCTTTGAGTAAAATTGCTCCTTTTTTATCTACAATTGCCTGAGCATTTTTAGTCTGATGATCTTCGGCTACATTAGGAGACGGAATAAAAATTACTGGTTTCCCCACTATGCACAGCTCCGAAACCGAAGATGCGCCAGCTCTGGAAATCACAACATCTGAAGCCGCATAAACCAAATCCATTCTCTCAATAAAAGCCATTACCTGAACATTGTACTGATTGTATTTTTTATAATCTTCAAAATAAAATTTTCCGCACTGCCAGATTACCTGAACATTTAACGAAAGTAATTTATCCAGCTGCTTTTCGATTAACTGGTTGATTCTTCTGGCTCCAAGACTTCCGCCCAGGATCAATAATGTTTTTTTATTTCTGTCTAATTTAAAATGCGCAATAGCTTCCTCTCTTTTAGACTCTATATCCAATAAATCCTGACGAACGGGATTCCCTGTTAACGTTATTTTATCCTGAGGAAAAAATCTTTCCAAATGCTCGTATGCAACACAAATGCTGTTTGCTTTTTTACTCAGCAGCTTATTAGTGATTCCAGGATAGGAATTTTGTTCCTGAATAACTGTTGGAATATTCATACTGTTAGCCATTTTCAATAATGGCCCACTGGCAAAACCTCCTGTTCCAATAACCACATCAGGTTTGAACTGCTTGATGATTTTTCTCGATTTCCATAAACTGTCAATAAATTTCAAAGGCAGCATTGCATTCTGAAAGGTTATTTTCCTCTGCAGACCGGCTATCCAAAGGCCTTTAATTTCATAGCCTGCCTGAGGTACTTTCTGCATCTCCATTTTGTCTTTGGCACCGACAAACAAAATATCAGCATCCGGGAAACGGAATTTCAATTCATTTGCGATTGCAATGGCTGGATAAATATGACCTCCGGTACCGCCTCCGCTTAAGATAAATTTATGCTTTGTCATTTTGAAAATTTCTAAGTTGCGTCTTTTTAATACTAAATTGTAACGGACTGCATTATTACATTACACACTAATAAACCAATTATTTCAGCACTGCATTCATTGGATTATTTGAATTATCCGTAATCGAATAATTACCTGTGTCAAAATTGTCATTACCATTTTTTAAATCTGCTTCCGCGAGATCTGCTTCCATTTCTCTGTCTATAAGCTTTTGAAGAATTTCTTCTCTTTTTTCTTTATCTAATTTTTCCTGAGCAATTTCTTCTTCTTTTTTGGTCACACTTAAAATAATTCCAAGCCCAAAACAAGTCATCCAGATAGAACTTCCTCCGCTGCTTATCAGAGGCAGGGTCTGCCCCGTAACCGGCAATAATTCAACGGCAACTGCCATATTAATCATGGCCTGAAAAATCATTGGAAAACCTAATCCAATTACCACTAATTTCCCAAAAAGAGTGTTCGCTTTATGAGAAGCAACGACAAATCTAAATAGCAAAAGCAGGTACAAAACCAAAACCCCTAAACCGCCTACTAATCCGTATTCTTCAACAATAATGGCATAAATAAAATCGGAAGAAGACTGCGGCAGGAAGTTTTTCTGAACACTTTTACCAGGCCCTAAACCATATATCTGACCGGAAGCTATAGCAATTTTGGCCTTTTCAATTTGATAATCATCCTCATCAGCTTTATTGCTTGTGAAATTTTCTATCCGGCTTTCCCATGTTCCTACCCTGCTAAAAAATCTTGACTCTGGAAATTGTTTTGATATCAATACAAAAAAGGTTAACATCACTGCTCCTGAACCAATGATAAAAAAGATGTATTTCAAAGGATATCTTCCAATAAAAACAAGCATAAGCACCATTGAAAAAATCAAGGCAGTTGTAGAAAAATTGGCAGGCAGAATAAATACCAGTGTAATAAAAACAGGAGTCCAAAGTTCCCAAAGCGAAGATTTGAAAGTAATAGGAGTTTCTCTGGTCTTAGATAAATAACGGGCAACAAAGATAAATAAAACAATAGCTGCAAGTGTTGATGTCTGAAATGACAACCCAACAAACGGAATCTGAATCCATCGGCTCGCATTGGCGCCTGCAATTACAGTACCTTTTACAAGAGTGTATCCTAATAAAAGCCAGACAATAGGCAGTCCAGCCTTGGAAATTGCTCTAAAATAATGATAAGGAATGTTATGTACCCAATAAATAATCAGTATACCAAAACAGATGTGAGCTAAATGCTTTACCAGATAACCCAAAGTATTACCAGTACCATGACCTAAATAAGCCAAATTACTGCTGGCACTAAAAACAGGCATAAAGGAAAACAAAGCCAATAAGATCACGAATGACCAAATGCCTTTATCTCCTTTTAACTTGCTAATTAGCTCTTTCATTTTTTTTGTTTAATGTTTTTATTGTTTAAAGTTTAAAATTTTGCGACATTAAACTTTAAACCTTAAACTATTTTATAAATTTTTAACCGCCTGCTTAAACTGTCTTCCTCTATCTTCATAGCTTTCAAACAAATCAAAACTTGCGCATGCCGGTGACAATAAAACAGTATCGCCTTTTTCGGATAAACGCTGTGCCATTTTTACAGCTTCATTCATATTGTCTACTTCTACCATAATATCGACCACACTGCCAAACGCATCAATAATTTTTTTATTATCGATTCCTAAACAAATAATAGCTTTAACTTTCTCACGTACAAGTGACATTAATTCATGATAGTCATTCCCTTTATCAACACCCCCAACAATCCAGACAGTCGGCGAATTCATGCTTTCCAAAGCAAAAAATACAGAGTTCACATTGGTAGCTTTAGAATCATTTATATACTGAACATTCTGAATTTTGAGTACTTTCTCTAAACGATGCTCAACACCTTGGAAATCGGACATGCTTTCACGAATAGTACTTTTTCTAATTTTCAAAATATTGGCAACTGAACTTGCTGCCATGGCATTTTTCAAATTATGTTTTCCTTCTAATGAAATATGTTCTGTATCCATTGTAAACTCTTCTGTATTGATTTTAACTTCCATTGTGTTATTTTTTATAAACGCTCCTTCGCTATATTCATCGGTTAACGAAAAAGGAATTAATTTAGCTCTTACTGTATTATTCTTTAACCATTCTAAAATGGCCTCATCATTTGCATCATAAATAAGGAAATCTTCCTCGGTCTGATTCATTGTAATTCTGAACTTTGAATCAATATAATTTTGATATTTGTAATCGTAGCGATCCAAATGATCCGGACTTATATTTGTTATTACTGCAACATGCGGTTTAAAATTCACAATGCCGTCCAGCTGAAAACTGCTTAACTCAATAACATAGTAATCATAATTATTATCTGCCACCTGCCAGGCAAAACTTTTACCAACATTTCCGGCTAATCCTACATTCAGCCCTGCTGATTTTAACACATGATGTGTTAACATTGTAGTTGTAGTTTTACCGTTGCTTCCAGTAATTCCAATAGTTACTGCGTTTGTAAAAGCGGCCGCAAATTCAATCTCAGAAATTATAGAAACACCTTTACTCTTTAATTGCTTAACGATGGGTGATTTATCTGGAATACCCGGACTCTTCATCACAACATCAGCATTCAGAATCAATTCCTCAGTATGCTTTTCTTCTTCCCAGGCTATTTCATTAATAACCAGTACTTCTTTATAACTGTCTTTTATTTTTCCAAAATCAGAAACAAAAACATCATAACCCTGTTTCTTACCAAGGATAGCAGTACCTACACCGCTTTCTCCTCCTCCTAATATTACCAGCCTCATATATTATCTCAGTTTCAGTGTGACAATAGACAGAATGGCCAGCATAATTGCGACTACCCAAAACCGTGTGACTATCTTACTTTCATGATAACCTTTCTTTTGATAGTGATGATGAAGAGGTGCCATCAAAAAGATTCTGCGTCCTTCACCAAAACGTTTTTTGGTGTATTTGAAATAGCTCACCTGCAGCACAACCGAAAAATTTTCGACCAAAAAGATTCCGCAGAATAAAGGAATAAGCATTTCCTTGCGGACAGCAATTGCCAGTACCGCAATAATACCTCCAATGGTTAGACTTCCCGTATCTCCCATAAAAACTGAGGCAGGATAGGAATTGTACCAAAGAAAGCCAATTAATGCTCCAAGGAAGGAAGCTATAAATACCGTCATCTCTCCAGAGTTTGGTATATACATTATATTAAGATAATTGGAGAAAATAATATTTCCCGAAACAAACGTAAAAATCATAAGAGCAAAAACGGACACTGCAGAAGTTCCCGCGGCTAATCCGTCAATTCCATCCGTTAAATTAGCTCCATTTGAAACTGCAGTAATAATAAAAACCACTACTGGTATAAAGATTAACCAAGCCCATTTTTCGTAGCCCTCGCCTGTCCATGCTAATACCTCGGCATAATCAAACTCATTATTTTTGAAGAAAGGGATAGTTGTAGCTGTAGATTTCTCTTCAACAGGAGCCTGCTTAATTACATTTTCGGTTGTAATTGCTTTAAAAACATCACTTTTTCCTGCATCGGTTCTGACAGTAACTGCTGGGCTAAAATAAAGCACAGAACCAACAATTATTCCTAAACCTACCTGACCAAAGACTTTAAAAATACCTTTAAGACCTTGTTTATCTTTCTTGAATATTTTAATATAATCATCAATAAAACCAATAACTCCCATCCACAAGGTGGTAACTATTAATAAAACAATATAGATATTATGCAGTTTTGCAAAAAGCATAACAGGAACAAGAGTTGCAAAAATGATAATGATACCTCCCATGGTAGGCGTACCCGCTTTTTCATTTTGACCTGCCAATCCAAGTTCACGCACTGTTTCACCAACCTGCTGTCTGCTTAAAAAACTAATTATTCGCTTCCCATAAATAGTAGACAACAACAATGATAACAATAAAGCTAAAGAAGATCTAAAAGTGATGTATTGAAAGACCCCTGCTCCAGGAACATCCATTACTTTGTCTAAATATTGAAATAAATAGTATAGCATATTGTTTTTATTTTAATAGTTGATTTAAAATTTCTTTTACATTTTTCATGTCATCAAAATCATGACGTACCCCTTTGATCTCCTGATAAGTTTCGTGTCCTTTACCAGCAATCAATATAATATCATTTGACTGTGCCAATTGACAAGCCGTTTTAATTGCTTGAAACCTATCTGTAATTGACAGCACTTTCTTGAAATTTTGAGCCTGAACCCCTTTTTCCATTTCATGGATAATTGTTTCCGGTTCTTCATTTCTTGGATTATCTGAAGTCAAGATTACTTTATCACTCAATTCTGTCGCGATATTAGCCATAACCGGGCGTTTTGCAGTATCTCTGTTTCCGCCACAGCCTACAACTGTTATTAATTGTTCATTATTTGTACGCACATCGTTAATAGTGTTCAAAACATTTTCGAGAGCATCCGGCGTGTGTGCATAATCGACAATAGCCGTAATATTTGCATTAGAAACTATATATTGAAATCTTCCTGAAACGCTTTCCAATTCTGACATCAATCGAAGCACTTCAAAACTGTCCAAGCCCAGCTCGACAGCAGTTCCGTAAATTGCCAAAAGATTATATGCATTAAAATTTCCAATCAGTTTTACCCAGACTTCGTTGCCGTTTATTTTCAAAAGCAGACCAGACAATTGATTCTCCAGAATTTGTGCTTTGTAATCAGCATATGTTTTTAAAGCGTATGTTAATTTTCGGGCAGTAGTGTTTTGAAGCATTACCGGACCATTTTTGTCATCACTATTAGTCAATGCAAAAGCAGAACTAGGCAAATGATCAAAAAAAGATTTCTTTACATCTCTATATTCGGCAAACGTTGGATGATAATCCAGATGATCATGGGACAGATTTGTAAATATCCCTCCTCTAAAATGCAATCCTTCAGTACGTTTTTGATGAATTCCATGCGAACTTACTTCCATAAAACAATACTCAACACCAGCCTCAATCATCTCATTAAGGAAATAATTGATCGTAATAGAATCTGGCGTTGTATGCGTGGCTTTGTGCTCTGTTTCATCAACCAAAATCTTTACTGTAGACAGTAATCCTACCTTAAAGCCTGCTTTTTTAAATAATTGATACAGCAGTGAAGCAATAGTAGTTTTACCATTTGTCCCTGTAATACCAATTAGCTGCAGCTTTTGCGAAGGGTCACCATAAAAATTAGCCGCCATAAAAGCCAAGGCTGTATTCGTATCTTTTACGCAGACATAGGTTATTCCATTTATCAGATTTTCTGGAAGCGTATCGCAGATAATTGCCACTGCACCAAGACCGATTGCTTTTTCAATAAAATCATGCCCGTCAGAAATAGTACCTCGAATCGCCACAAAAACATCATCTGCCTCAATTTTTCTTGAATCGAAATGCAGCTGATTAATAGCGATTTCTGTAGAACCCGTTACAGATTCTATCGCCACTTTATATAATATGTCTTTTAATATGCTCATGATAATTCCAATAGAATTGATGAATTTTTTACAATATTCTGACCAGCCTGGAGCGATTGTTTTTTAACTTTTCCAACTCCAATAGCCTTTACCTTTAACCCTAAATTCTCCAATAAAGCAACTGCATCCATACCTGACATTCCTTTTACATTTGGAATTACATTATGCTTTTTTTGCACCTTTGTATAGTAAGCATTGTAACTGCTTTCCTGTATAGGATTTGGACGATCCAATTTTTTAATCACATTCGTTGAAGGCGTATCAGTAAATATTTTTTGAGCTATCCTTTTAAATACAGGCCCGGCAACATCGGCACCATAATAATTATTGTTTGATGTATTAGGCTTATGAACCACTACAATACAAGAATATTTAGGATTATCCGCTGGAAAATAACCCACAAATGACGAAGCATAATGCTTATCTAATCCTCCATTTTGAGCATAATTCATTTGTGCTGTTCCTGTTTTACCAGCCATCGAAAAATCCTTAGAATATAATTTAGATCCAGTACCTTTTTTTACCACATTTTCAAGAACAGCCTGAACTTTTTTTAATGTTTCATCAGAACAGATCTTCGGATTCATTACTTCAGTATTGTATTTTTTTATGGTTTTGTCCCATGCTTTTATCTCTGTTACCAGCATTGGTTTTACCATCACGCCATTATTTGCAACCGCATTATAAAATGTCAATGTCTGCAATGGCGTAACCGAAACGCCATATCCAAATGCCATCCACGGAAGCGAAATATTAGACCAGTTTTTATCGCCTGGCTGCGGTATAAAAGGAACTCCTTCACCTCTAAAAGCTAATCCTAATTTTTTATTCAGCCCAAATGAATTAACGTGATTCACAAATCTTGTCGGATTGTTTTTGTAATTATTATATACTGCCTGAACCATAACTGTATTTGAAGAAAGCTCAAAACCTCTGGCCAATGATACTTCACCATAGCCTCCTTCATGAGAATCTCTCACTTTGCGGCCAGAATAGATAATTATACCTCGATGACTATCATAAACAGTACTGGTATCTGCTACTTTGTCTTCTAATATTGCAATTAAATCAACCAATTTAAAAGTCGAACCAGGCTCATGAGACTCAGCATAAGCATAATTTGTTGTCTCGTAATAACTCCCGTCATTTGCTCTACCCAAATTTGAAATCGCTTTTACCTGACCCGTTTTAGTTTCCATAACTACAACACAGCCGTGATCTGCTTCATATTCTTCCAGTTGTTTCAATAATGCATGATGCGCTATATCCTGAATGTAAACATCTATAGTCGAGATAACATCGTAACCGTCCTGAGGTTCTACTTCATTTACATCTCGAATTGGTTTCCATTGCCCTTTTGCAATTTTCTGTTTTAATATTTTGCCGTCCTTACCGTTAAGGAATTCACGATAAGCCCACTCTATACCTTTACCATCTGAATAGCCGGTTAATTTTCTTTCATACCCAATGGTACGTTCTGCTATTTGTCCAATTGGATGTTCGCGAACTGTTTTTTGTTCAATTATGACACCTCCCTTATAAGCTCCCAAATTAAAAAGAGGAAATCCTTTTATCTTCATATATTGAGTAAAACTCAACCCTTTGGCTACCAAATAATATCTGTTTTTATGAACTCGGGCTTTCCTTAATTCATTTTGGATTGTACTGCTTGATTTTCTTAGCATCATTCCCAATGAATCCGAAAGCAATTTTACATTTTTTTCAAAAGCTTCTGTTTTTGGCGCAACTGCATCAAAACGAATTGTATAACTCGGAATTGAAGTAGCCAAAAGACTTCCATCGGCAGAATAAATATTCCCTTTATTGGCAGGAATAACAAAATTCTTCACTGTTCTTTCTTTAGCCAGCTCCCTGTAATGATCGCCATCCACCCATTGAATATTAGTCAGCTTAACAGCAATAGCCATTGCCATCAAAAAGATGAAAAAGGCAACCAGATAGGTTCTATAGGATATATATTTATCTTCTACTGCCATAACTTCTCTAAGAAATTTTTCTCTTCAGGTTCTTTAACTTCAATTTTTACAGGAGGCACGGTCGATGGAAAAATTTGTCTTTCTTCCATTTTAGCCGAAACCGTAGATTCCATTTTAAGCTTCATCAGCTCCGAACGTCTGTCTACAAATTCAGAGCGCAGTTCTTTCACTCTATTTGTCAATTCAACAATCTTGAACACTTTTTGCTCATAACGCTGTGTATTCGCAATCATTATTATAGCAAGTAAAATCACAAATACAATAAAACGCCAGTTTTTGACAGCGTTATCATCAATTAGATATTGTGCTTTTAATATGTTATAAATTCCACCCTTCATTAGTAAATTATGAATTATGAGTTATGAATTATGAGTTACAAACTCTAGAATTCACATCCTCTTTAAACTTTTTAAATCATTTTAAACAATTAAACTTTCTCACCCTTTTTTCTCTGCAATTCTCAGTTTTGCGCTTCGTGCTCTATTATTCAATTTTATTTCTTCGTTATCCGGAACTATCAATTTTCCTATCGTATTAAATGGAACAGAAAAATTACCATAAAAATCACGTTCAGGTTCTCCTTCGAACATTCCATTTTTTATGAATCTTTTTACTAATCTATCTTCTAATGAATGATAGGAAATCACGCTTAATCTTCCTCCCGGTTTCAAAATCTCTAGAGACTGTTCTAAAAATTCTTTCAAGACATCCATTTCCTGATTTACTTCAATCCGGATTGCCTGATAGATTTGTGCCAAAATTTTATTTCTAAGTCTTTCAGGCAGATATTTCGCCAAAACCTCTTTCAATTCTTCAGTTGTTTTAATCGGACGGTGCTCTCTAGCCTCTACAATTGTTCTTGCCAAAGCTGGTGCGTTCTTCAACTCACCATAATCCAAGAATACTCTTCGCAAATTGGCATCATCATATTCATTGACCACCCGATACGCATTCAAATCATTTTTCTGGCTCATTCTCATATCCAGTCCAGCATCAAATCGTGTTGAGAAACCTCTTTCGGCCACATCAAACTGATGAGAAGAAACGCCTAAATCTCCCAAAATTCCATCTACTTCTTTCACGCCATGAAAACGCAAAAACCTTTTTATAAATCTGAAATTCTCATTTATCAATGTAAATCTTTCGTCAGGCAAAGCATTTGCCAAAGCATCCTCATCCTGATCAAAAGCAAACAATTTTCCATCAGGCCCCAGCCTTCTTAATATCTCTTTTGAATGACCGCCGCCGCCAAAAGTCACATCTACATAAATCCCGTCAGGTTTTATACCCAAACCATCCACTGTAGGATGAAGCAATACTGGATTATGATATTCCATTGTCATCGTCATTTAAATTACCCATTACTTCTTCGGCCAAATCAGCAAAATCAACATCTGCCCCATCGATTGATTTTTCATACAAATCTTTATCCCAAATCTCCACAATATTAACTGCAGAAGAAAAAACTACATCTTTATCAATGCTGGCAAAAGTTACTAAGTCTTTAGGAACCAATAATCTGCCAAGCGCATCAATTTCCACCACCTTCACTCCTGCTGTAAAACGGCGTATAAAGTCATTGTTCTTTTTTACAAAACGATTAAGTTTGTTGATTTTTTTCATCATCAAATCCCACTCTTCCATAGGATACAATTCCAGACAGGGCTGAAAAACGGAACGCTTCAAAACAAAACCGTTTTGAAGCGAGGAAGCCAATTGCTTTTTTAGGGGAGCAGGTAATAAAGCCCGTCCTTTAGCATCAACTTTACACTCATATGTCCCTATAATTGTGTCCAAGTGAATTGTATTGATTTGTATTAAGCAAAAATATATAAAATTTTACCACAATTTACCACATTATACCACTTTGTTAATAAGTTTAACCACTTTCGACCAGAAACACTTAGTTTATAGACAATCAGAACGTTAGCTGATTTAACGATAATTTGTAAGAAAGCCTATTAATTATTAAAAATCTCTTGTTTTTGATTAGAGAAGCATATTCTTAAAAGCTTAAAAAAAACATTTCATATCCGTTAAAAAAGCAAGAAAAAGACACTCAAAAGACATCCCTTACTCATCTAAGAATAAAAGGTTAAAAAATAGCTTCCAAAATTCTTTTTAATTTTTTAAACCCTATATTTGTGAAAAATTGAAATTGTTATTTTAAAACATGGAAAAATATTACAAAAAAGAAGGCAAATACGGATATTACGAAGCGGGCGAAGGAATTCCAATTGTCATCTTACATGGTTTAATGGGAGGACTTAGTAATTTTGATGCTGTTGCAAATTATTTTTCTAACAAAGGATACAGAATTATCATTCCCGATTTACCTATATACACTCAGAACATATTAAAAACAAACGTAAAAAGTTTTGCTGTCTATGTAAAAAACTTTATTACATACAAAAAATTAGACAGAGTAATTCTTTTAGGAAATTCACTTGGAGGGCATATTGCTTTATACCATACCAAAATGTTTCCTGAAAAAGTATCCGGACTTGTAATCACAGGAAGTTCCGGACTTTACGAAAGCGCAATGGGTGACAGTTACCCAAAAAGAGGTGACTATGAATACATTAAGAAAAAAGCCGAAGATGTATTTTATGATCCAAAAATAGCTACTCCAGAACTTATTGATGAAGTATATGCTACGGTAAATGACCGTATAAAACTGATTAAAACCCTGACTATTGCCAAAAGTGCCATTCGTCATAATATGGCTAAAGATTTACCCAAAATGCATGTGCAGACTTGTATTATCTGGGGGAAAAATGACCAAGTGACGCCACCGGATGTAGCCGAAGAATTCCATAAATTATTACCAAATTCAACATTGTACTGGATTGACAAATGCGGACACGCTGCAATGATGGAACAGCCAGAGGAATTCAATGCACATCTTGAAGATTGGCTTACACATACCCATTTAGCCGAACACTAACAGAATTTTATATTCCGAAAATGAAAATCAATACTGCCGAATTCATAATAAGCAACTCAGATGCAAGTAAATGTCCTAAGGATTTTTTACCTGAATATGCTTTTATTGGCCGTTCCAATGTTGGAAAATCCTCATTGATCAACATGCTGACCAATAACAAAAATTTGGCCAAAACTTCAGGAAAACCAGGCAAGACACAGCTTATCAATCATTTTTTGATTAACAGCAGCTGGTTTCTAGTTGATTTACCAGGTTACGGCTATGCCAAAGTTTCCAAGAAAACCAAATCAATTTTTCAGGAGTTCATTACCGATTATTTTGAGACAAGACAACAATTAGTCTGCGCTTTTGTGTTAATTGACATTCGCCACGAAGCACAAAAAATCGATATTGAATTCATGTCGTACATGGGCGAAAGCGAAATTCCGTTCTGCATTATTTTTACCAAAGCCGATAAAATCAGCAAAACAAAAATCGACTCTCATGTTGTCGCCTACAAAAAACAGATGTTTGCTAACAACTGGGCAGAAATGCCACCCTATTTCGTAACTTCATCAACAGAAGCAACCGGAAAAGAAGAACTTCTAAATTACATAGACGAAGTAAATCAAGAAGTTTTTAAAAATAATTCAGGGTTTTAAATCTTCCTTTTTAAATACAAAATATCCCAAAACTGAATTTTTTTCTGTTTTGGGATATTTTGTACGATTTATGCAAATACTCTACCTTCATTAATAAAAGTGACGTGTTGTTTTTTAAAACTTTTGTCTTGTAGCAAATATTAAATTCAGAAAAACAGACTCTTTCTATCCCATATTTATCAGTCTTTTATTTTTAAAGACCCACCTGCCATTTTCTTTTTTAAAATAATATGTTTCATTAAGCATACTGATACCAATAACTTTCTTTACACGAATATAAGCATAATCTTTCTCCATTTTAAAATCTGAAAATACAACAAACAAAACATCGGAATCATAAGTTTTCGCCTTAACTAATTTCAACCTATATACTGACTTAAAACCAACTAAATCAGTATCTTCCAATTTAAATCTTAAATAATTATTTGGATTCAAAAAACCGCGATATGAAATAGAATCCATTAAACCAATTGTAAATGTTGGGGTTCTAATTTTATTCTTCAAAGACATAACATCAAATCCTTCCACAGAATCTATAAGAATATTACAATTCTCATTGATAAAATTTCTTGCTTCTGCAATTAATTTATCATCTCGTAATTTGTCTGCGCGTAATTTATCTTCGTGCAATTGCAACTCTCCTTTTTTACAGCCTAAAACTGCTAAAAACAAAAAAATAAAAACTAATTTTTTAAAAATTCCATCCATATCGTGCTGCTAAATTTGTTACTCCTGCCATTGTTAATCTTTCTCCAAAAATATTCGTTTCAAAAACTTGTCCAGCCTCATAAACAACATTAACCATCTGTGGCATATGATTCATATTTCTCCCGAAATGAACTAATTCGTGTAAAATCGTTATCATGGCATGAAAAGATGTGGCTGCTAAACTTACGTGTAAATCCGGCTCACCAGGTGTAGCTGGTATATACGGCATACCTGGCACACCTGGTGTACCAACTGCAGGTGTGCCAGGTGTGCCAGGTAGAAAATACCCACCAGTTTCAAGAGAAGAAACAAGGTATCGCTGAATAAATATAATATTTGGCGTTACAATATTTTCATATAGCCCAAAATCGCTAATATTAGCCACTCTGACTAATTGTGTTAGTTTTTCTGTCGATAACAAATTTATTATCTGAGCCTCTGAAAATCCACTTAAATTCACTAGTTCTTTCATAATTAATGGTTGATTTAATACAAAAGATTTTATTTTTGGAAGCAGTCTTGCAAGTTGCTGATATTTAGGATTATTTACATATTCAATTGTGTTGCAGTTCTGACAATAATCTTCTGTACGTTCATTATTTTCATATATATATACATTGATAAATCCATCATCTTTTCCTATATTGTGATACCCTACAGGCATTCCACTTTGATCTATACTTCCTGAAATAGGAGGGTTTATATTACTACCACCGCCATTAGATCCATTACTAGTAGGTTCTGGGATTCTATATTGCATACCTACAGTCAATACACCACTATTCTCATAAGGCGTAAAGTAATAGAAAGAATGTCCAGTGGAAGGATCATAAAGCCTCGTTATAGTACCCGTGTGCGATTTTCCATCAGCTGTTACAAGAACAAAATTATCTTTATTCGTTACATGATAACGACCTATAAGATCTTGTATTAATTTGGTTAATTCAGCCTGCGTTATTACTGGCTTATCTATTATATTTTGCCCTTCTTGCTGTGACGAATCATCGGAACTATTTTGAGTTACATCATTATAATCATCATAATCATCATAATAAACTGTATTATAATTTTCGCCATAATTATATGGATTAATTAGATTTCCATAATCAATAACTGGTTCATGATAATCATTGTAAACAGTTGCTCCACCCTGCCATTCAGGGCCATTAAAATCTGGATCAGCAGCAAATGGATCACCCGCATCATTCATCCAGCTATTAGGATCATCTTCACCCTCACTCCACTGCGCCTGTGCAGTTATACTAAAGAATGTACACAAAAATAACAAAAACCATTTGCTATTTAGGTTTTTCAAAATATTTTTCATGGTTTTTATTGTTTGATTACGACTCTAGTATGAACTTTTTCGTTTTCCTGTACACGAACAACATAATAGCCCTCGGGCAAACTGGCAGTATCCACTGTGTAGGATTGCATTCCTGCCTCTAGCTTTGTAACAGCTACCCGTACTGTATGTGCTGTTGCTACACTCGTTAACGTTATTTGCACCTGGGCTGGGTCGTTGAGTTCAAAACCTATGTAGAGCTGTTCTTTAAACGGCACTGGATATACCTTGATAAACTCTGCTTTTTGCGAAGCCAAAGCTAGTAATACGGCATCTTCTTCTGCAGTAACCGTTTTGTCATTTTTAGGTCGCAATACCAGTGATATAGGTGTGCCAGGTTCTTTCCAGACACCTATAAAACTATCCACATCAGCTAAAAGGTAACGGGTATTGTTATATTTTCTCTGAGTCATGTCCATTCCCAAAACGGTATAATCCAACGGATAGACCTTGAAGCTATGACTGTACAATTGATCAAGATTAAAATTGAATCCTTGCAGGAAAAGATTGTTGTTCTCAAACAAAACAACATCTTCAAATGTCTTGCCTTCAAAAATAATCTTGGTTTGCAGGTCGCCCAATTCATTTTTACTGAAAGTAATATCTATCGGTAAAACACGTAAAGGGATTGTTCCTGACCAGTCGTATTCAATAAAACGCCCCGTCCATTGTCCTAGAATATCTTTCGCTTTTAGTGATATAGTCTCTCCTGCACTTTCAGTTGCCAGCTCACGACTAGCAGTAATTACTTCGGGAGCAATTTTTTTATCTCCTTCATTAGCTTTTTCAATGGCTTGATCGGCTTGAGTTAGTACTTGCTCCCGTTTGTCTATTTTTATATTCTTTAGGAATGCCTTACTATTTAAGGTTTTATTTCCATACAAATATTCCAAAGCTTTTTCTGTGTTTTGCTGCACTCCGTATCCCAGATAATAACATACTCCCAGCCAGTGTTTTGCCATATCAAATTTACTTTTTTCAAACCAAGCTACTGCCTGAGCATAATCTTGTGGCACACCAAAACCTTTGAGATACATGTAGCCCAAAGAATAAGCCGCACGGGAATTTTTTTTATCGGCAGCTTTTTGATACCATTCCACTGCTTTGCCCATATTGATAGCACAACCCTGCCCTTGACGGTATAAATTCCCCAGATTGTTTTGTGCCACAGGATTATCACCTATTGCAGCTTGCTCTATATAACCAAATCCTTTGGCTTCATCTTTGACAACTCCAAGTCCTTCTATATACATTAGTCCGATATAATTTTGGGCTAATGGAACACCCGACTCCGCACAAGGCAGGAGCTCTTGAAAAATTTTATCATAATCTTTGAAAAGCGCATCGCTTTCCATAATTTCTTTGGCGCTTTCCAGCTTAATTTGGCAATCGGTTTGCGCCATGACTCCCAAGGTTAAAAACAGGAGCAGTAATGTGTATTTTTTTTTCATATTAATTTGTTTGTTGTTAACTATTTTCTCACCTCAACACTCTCCACACGTGCGACAGCAAGCTATCGAAGCAGAGGAGCGAAGCTAAATCTGGATTTCATTTTTTTATTGTTCTTTGGAATTTGGAATTTCCTTTTTAGAATTTGATTCTTTAGTTCCACTGAAAATCATTCGAAGCAGCTTCTTTAACTTCTGCTGTTTTTACATTAAATTCTTTGCAGGTTTTCGCAAACTCTTTTTCGAAGTTGAATCTTAAAACTCCCAGTTTAGGCTTTAGTAAATTAGAATCAAAACTTAAGTAAGCATTAGTCAAAAGCTGATTCAAATGATAGCTATAAATGAGCTTGTACAATTTTAGCTTTTGGTCTTTGGTTAAATCAGGATTGTTTTTACTCAATTGCATAAACTCAGGTTTGGCTTTTTCTGTGGCTTCATCTCTATAATTATCCACTACAAAATTCCCGAATTGATTGTAGGTAATTAACTGGCTTATTTTTTTGGCATAAAAATTCCGAGCTTCCTTTATTTTAAAATTAAACAGAGTTCCAGGATCTTCAACACTAAATGCACCATTAGCCAGCTTTTTCCGGTTATCCAAATCCTTCAACACCTGATTTCGTTCTTCAATGATTTTTATCAAATCTTTAGTATTTTCTTCAGTAAGACCTGCACGCTTGGCATTAATATAAAACACCTTTTCCATTGATGCAGTTACAACACTTATATTGGGAATTTGTTTTCCATCAGATTTTGTGTTCGTTTTGGTTTCCTCACTGGGAACATTTACATTTTTGGCTTCATCAAAATTTTGTGATTGGACTCTTGTTGCAAACAAAAGGACAGCTAGAGTTAAGTAAATTGGTATTTTCATTTGTTGTTATTTTAAGTTTATTGTTTAAAATTCGTTTTTTGGAATTTGAAATGTTAGTACCATTCAATTTGTTTAGTAGAAGTATTAATTCTAAAAATTCGTTCATAACCATTACTCTTTTTACAAAGCACTGCAAACAAACCATTGTCGGGAATTTTAGAAAAATGGATTGCGCTGTCTTTTGAGATTGCCTCTTCAATTTTTTTCCAGCCGTTGTCCCAAACCATCAGCCTGAAAATCTCATTTTCAAAAACTTCAAAGGAATTAAAATCCAATGTTTTCTCCTTATTAGCCTTATCTTTAGTGATACTGAATGAAAATGTTTTAGCATAATTAGGCTTCAAGACAATTTGATTCTTCTCAGCATCTAATAATATCGGATACTGTTCATATTGCATTGTCTGATTTTCCGCCAGATAAAAGCTAGGCAAATACACTATACTGATTCCTAAATTATTAAATTCAATAGTGTTTAAAATTCTCTTTCCCCAATCTGTAGCACTCCATTTTCCCAGATTAAAGACATTGAGATACCCAATAGCAGCTGGATTTGCTGCAGGAATTGGATAACTGATTTTGCCGACAGCCACATATTCGGCCGTAACGTCTACAATGTTTTTGTCTTTCATAAACCCATCAGGAATTGTCTTAGCATCTACAATGGACGCCAATGCAGTTTGTTGAATCGAATAAGTCTTACGAAACACTTTAGCTAAGCGTTTTTCGGTTGCATTATAAGCATATGGCAATCCTTTGGAATTCCCAAAGCAGTTGCCGTTAAAAGGAATATGTTCTCCTTTTTCAGTAATTATTGTGTTCCAAAAATGCCTTTTAGAAGAAGCTCCATAAAAAGGTGTAAAATCAAAAGTGACAGCAAGTCCCATGGATCGGCATGCCAACAATGTTAAATTGGCCAAGTCACTGCAAGCTCCTTCTCTTCTAAATAATAATTGTTTTGGACTCAAAAAGGGAATTGGATCTGGACGGCTTTCTAAAAATCTGAAATTTTTAAGTTCTAAAATAACATTAGTCGCTACTTCAACAGATGATTTTTTATTTTCAACAGTATTGCTGGCATTTGAAACTAAAAATTGATAGTCACTACGCCAATCTTCCAAAGGCTCTGTCATACTCCTATAAGGCAAAATATATTCACAAAAAGCAGCAAAATCATACGATTTAGACCAAGGATTGTTCCTCCATGAATCAAAAGCCAAATCGATGTCTTTAATTATCAATTCAGGGGTTACTACATTAACATCCATCACCTTATAGGTTTGAGGCTTAATTTTGATGCTGTCTTTTAGCTTTTTAAATTTCTTTACTGCAATTTCCTTATTATCATAATCGAATTCGTTAAAAAGTACTTTTTTACCGCTCTCATCCACCCAAGCGTAATTTTGAGACTTCTGAATAGAAATATTATCCATCAAGAAAGCGACAGCCTGCTGTTTTTGGATATCGTTAGGATAATGTGCAGTCAAGACATTTTTTAATTCTATTCTTTTAAATTCTGTACTGTCTTTTGGCTGAGCAAACAAAGCATAAGTAAAAACAAGAAAACATCCCAATATTTTTTTACACATAATTTATTTCTTACATTTTATTTCAAAAAAAGTAAAAAAATACTTATTTAGTGTTAAATATAAGTTAAAATTATATTTTATTTTAACAACTTAATTCTTAATAACTAAAATTTGCTACGTAAAATCAGACAAACAGCAAGCATGAAAGCTATTTTTTTCTTAATTTCTTATATTTTAATTCTTATTGTCTCTCTTATAAATTGCTCTAGCGAAAATCTTCCCTTTCTAAAAGAAGATTATATTTACTGGATTTTTATACTTACACCTGTTGCCCTATTTTTTAATCCAACAAACAAAACATTAAAAATAAATATTCATGATACCATCTTGATATTGCTAGCCATTATCGGAACAATTCATTTTATCATCTTTTCAAAAGCAACCATATACAATACTACCATTTGGTGTTACATCGGTTATTTAGTTATTTATCTACTATTAAGAACTTATAGTACAGCAACAGAAGTTACCAAGAAAATACTGATTTACTTACTCTATTTTTGCACAAGCACTGCAGTCCTTAATATTTTTTGGATGTTTTTACAATGGAAACATTTAGTTTCATCTCCAAATGAATTTTTCTTAACTACAGGACTGTTTTTTTCACCTAATCAATTAGGAATTTATTTAAGCATTGGTTGTCTTAGCAGTCTGTATTTATTCCAAAAAGCAAAAAATTCTTTAATAAAAACTGGTTTAGGATTGAGTTTGTTACTGATTTTAATAGGGGTTTGTATTAGTGAATCAAGAGGTGCTTTTATTAGTTTATGTACTGCAATAGGATATTATTTTTATCATTCAAAAATAAAAATGAAATCCCCCGTTAATTGGAAAACAACTTTAGTAATTGGCATACTGATTGTTAGCAGTCTTTATTTTGTAACAGCAGTAAACAAGAACAAAGCAGAGTCAAATTCTGGGCGATATTTTACTACTAAACAAGTCATACAACAAATCGCTAAAAACCCATTGGGCTACGGAGTAAATTCATTTTCATCAGAATATAATAAATTAAAAGCGCAGTATTTTGACACTAATTCTAATTGGGAAGAAATGAAAAATGCTGGTTATATTTATAATGCAAATAACGATTTCCTAGAATTAACTTTCGAACTGGGTATTTTATGGATTCTCCCTTTTCTAGTTTTCATTGTACTTCTTTTTAGGAAAAAAGAAAATACTATTGAGATCCAAATAGCACGTACAATACTTATTTGTTTATTAGTTTTTTCGCTAACAAACAACATTCTTACTCTGCCTATTTTTCCAATAATAACCTGCATTTGTACCGTTATAATTATAAATACAACGAATCCGAAAGTCATCTATGAATGTAAAAACAGAACTTTTTATAAATTAATAACAATTGGACTTATCCTATCATTTGCAATCATACAAATTAATCGCATAAACGCAGAATACAAGCTATATAAATTATACAAAGACAAGCTTTATCTAAAAGGAGAAAATCAATTAAAGGGTTATTTGTCAAAAATTGACAACAAAGGAGAAGAACTTTTTATGGGAGGTATAATTCTCATAAAAAATGGGTATAAAAAAGAAAGCACTGCCTATATTAAAACTGGTTTTGAACGTTCAGGAAAGCCAAGCTTTGGAAGAATCCTTGCTAATGGATTAAAAAAACAGAAACAATATACTCTGGCAGAAACTATATACACTTACAATAAAAATGTTGAACCATATCGATACGAAGCCCGAGTGGATTTATTTGACTTATTTTTGGAAACCAATCAAAAGGCAAAGGCAAAAAAAATGGCGTTAGAAATCATCAATTTACCTATAAAGATTCATTCTGCATCAATTATAGGTTTTAAGAAAAAAGCAAAATTGTATCTTAAAAAATATAATAATGAGCAGACAAAAAAATCAAATTCCAAATTCTAATTTTCAAAAGCTAGAATTTGGAATTTAGTAAAAATTTATTTTTTCAACTCTAATTTCTCTGCAAAATAATCACAAAAGTCAAGCATTGTATCCGACATTTTTTCATCATTTGTGGCTCTTCTGAAAGTTTCAGCCATAGACATCAGTGTCTGGTGAAAGAAAATTTTCATTTCATCAACAGGCATGTCTTTTGTCCACAAATCGATACGCATGCTTTCTTTGGCTTTGCTGTCCCAAACATTCAGCATAATGGCTTTCGATTCCGAGAGATTTACTCCGCCGTCTTCTGCTGTCCAAAAAAGTTTTTCCGGAACACGGTTTTCGTCTAATTCGACTAAAAATTTAATTTCTGAGGTATTTTTATCTGACATTATTTCTTGGGTTTGTATTTTGATTGTTCAAAAATTTCTTTGGCACTGGCTTTTAACAACTGGTCTGCCGAAACATTATTATTCTCCATATACGAGCGAACTATCTGCCAGCCTATCCAGGCACCAACTCTTCCGGGAGAATCATTATCAATCTCTAAATAAAATTTTGAAAATGGAGATGGGTCAATAAAACGTGATATCAGCTTTTGGTCACCGCTGTAAAGCATTTCCCTCTCAATAAAATAGCGCCAGATATAATTTTCATTTTCCTGACACCAGACAAGCTGCTCTGGAGTGTATCCCATTTTTTCGGCATCTGTATATTCCGGAAGCAGAATATCCTTCAGATAAAGTTCCTTACCAATATAAATCATCTGTGCTAACAGATTTTTCTCTGTCGGAGGAACTATTTTCCTAAGCGAAAAACTAGTCACTACGTCCGGCATCATTTGTCTTTCTTCAAAATTTTGCTTTAGATATTTTGGAAAAGTGTAGAATTTATGCTCTTTTCCTAAATATAGTTCCAATGAAATTATGATTAATGAATCGGCATAAATGGCTTTATTATTATAATCCATATCCGAAATTAAAGTAATTACTTTTGGCGTTTTAGTCTTTGGAAAATAATATTTCATATGCTGTACCAAAGCTTCAATACTGCTTTGAATCCCTTCAGACGCTGGATATTTTTTTTCAACTTCAGCATATACTTCTTTCCAGATTGGAGCAGTCATTTTATTGGTCCAGACAGTATCATTAATCTGAGGCGAAAAAAAATAAGGATATTTCTTTTTTAATTTAGGCAAATCTTTTGGAGAGGTTTCAAAAAACTCTTTATCAAAACGCTCAACCTTAATAGTTTCAACAGATGTTTCTTCGATGGCCTTTTCAACTTTGCTTTTTTGATCACAAGATAACAAAAGCAGGCTACAGACTATCGTTAAGAGAAATAATTTCATACTTATTTTATTTATTTATCAGTTTTCTGATGTATTTAGAGAATAATTCACAAATCTTCATGAGGTTTTTCAACCTAAACCAAACATCCTCTATTCAATTCTATTATTTTATTAAATTTGTTACCATAAGGAAGTCAAAAAAAGATGGTAACGCTTTTTTTTTTGCAAATATACATTCCTCCTTTTTAAAACTTAAACTATTATGACTAAAAAAAGAACCCTTCAGATCGAAAAAGTAAATACACATATTGTCGAATGGCTAAAAAGCTATGCTGAAAATTCAAAAGTTAATGGATTTGTTATAGGAATTTCCGGTGGTGTAGATTCAGCTGTAACCTCAACACTCTGCGCTCAGACCGGACTGAAAGTATTATGCGTTGAAATGCCAATCCATCAGGCACCAAGCCATGTTTCAAGAGCCAGAGAACATATTTCACAATTAAAAAACAGATTCCCAAATGTGACCAGCGCTGCTGCAGATTTAACTTCAGTTTTTGAAACATTCAAAAAAGAGGTTCCAACTGTTAGTAATGAAGCTGTTGTAAATTTATCTCTTGCTAATACACGTGCCCGTTTACGCATGACCACTTTGTACTATTTTGCCGGCATCCATGGATTACTGGTAGCTGGAACAGGAAACAAAGTAGAAGATTTTGGCGTGGGCTTTTACACTAAATACGGGGACGGCGGAGTTGATTTGAGTCCGATAGCCGATTTAGTAAAATCCGAAGTATATCAATTAGGTGCTTATTTAAAAATTCCGGACTCAATATTATCTGCTTCTCCTACAGACGGATTATTTGGCGACGACCGAACAGATGAAGATCAATTGGGCGCAAGTTACGATGAATTGGAATGGGCAATGGACGCAAATGATTCAGAAACTGACCCTGAAACTTTCACTGAACGTCAAAAAACAGTTTACGAAATTTATAAAAAACTTAACAAAAATAACCAGCATAAAATGAATCCAATACCTGTTTGTATAATAAATTGTTAAAAAAAAAATAATTTGTCCGAAAAATTAGACTTATGTAAAATATTTTTTTAATTTTATATCTTCAAAAACAATCCTAAAACTAAATACCATGATTAAAGTTTGTTTAGCAGATAACTATCCTGTAGTACATTTTGGAATAAAATCGTACTTCAAAGACCATTCTGAAATTTCAATCGTTGCAAACGTTGGAAATTTCGCTATGGTAAAAGACATCCTTCTTAGCAAAGAAATTGATGTCCTAGTGTTGGACCTGGAACTTGAAGGCCTTTCAAGTATTTTCGAAATCAAATCGGTTTTGAAAAATTTTCCAAAAACAAAAATTATTTTTTACAGCGGTCTTTCGGAACAGATTTACGCTCCAAATGCTATTAAAGCAGGGGTTTCTGGATTTGTCCACAAAACCGAAAAACTGGAAACTTTGGGTCAGTCGATCATCAAAGTAAACCAAGGTAAAATCATCATGAATGAAGCAGTCATGAAAAACATTGCTCTAATTGCAAAACAAAGCAAAAGCGAACGTTTGTACAGAAAACTTTCCAATCGTGAAGTTGAAGTACTGCGTTATTTGAGCGATGGAAAGAAAAACCATGAAATCGCTGAAATCTTATCGCTTAACGAAAAAACAATCAGTACTTACAAACTACGATTGCTGACTAAATTAAACGTTACGAATCTAGTAGATTTAGTAAACAAAGCTAAAACTTTAGAAATCGTTTAACTGTAGCGCGACATTACTCTTCCTAATTTTTTTGAAAACGAATTAATTAGCTTGTAGTAATCCATCGCCATTGACATTGACTCTGTATTATCTGAACCTGGTTCATTTGATACAGAGTTTTTTAATTCATCTATAATTTTATCTACCAGATACCAGCGCATCGTCAGAATAGTTTCCGACACATACTGTCCAATGGTTTCATTTTTAGTTTTTGGAATAATATTCTGTCCTACCCAGTTATGCAGCACGAGTCTTTCATCTTCCATTAAAATATCAGTCACTTCCTGAGCAAAATCAGAATTTAACTGCATCAGATATTTTTCAAATTCCAGATTTTCATTCTGCAGAAAATATTGAATTAAATCATTAAAAATATCACGGAATAAAGGATTGGCAAGTTCCACCTCATCTTCCTGCAGACTCAGATAAATCCTTTGATAGACCTTATATTCTTTCATCTCGGTTACAGTTTCAATTTCACCGGATTCATTTGTTCTCAAAAAAACATCTTCAAATTCCTCCGTTTTATTCCCGTACAATAAAAGAATCTCAATTATTTTGCGCTCCAGACGATAGAGCACATCCACTTTGGCAGTCTGGACAGGATTTTCATTTTTTACAACCTCAAAAGCTTTTTGTTCCTGCTTTACTTTTTTCCCAACTTCGGCAACATCTTTCTGCACCAGCTGCGCCAAAGTGCTTGTCAGAACCTGTTCCGAAATATCCATTATTCTGGAACATTCCTGAATGTAAATTTCACGCTGAATTCTATCCGGAATCTTTGAAATACTCGTCACCATATCCCGAATCAGGTCAGCTTTCTTAACGGGATCATTCTTAGCTTCATCCATTAAAATCGAAGCCTTGAACTGGATAAAATCCTTTGCATTAGCATCTAAGTAAGCAACCAAATCATCATGGGGTGTTTTTTTAGCAAAACTATCAGGATCGTCTCCGTCTGGAAAAGTACAGACTTTTACATTCATTCCCTCTTCAAGAATCAAATCGATTCCTCGGATAGAAGCACGAAGTCCAGCGGCATCGCCGTCAAACAGAACGGTAATGTTTCTTGTCAGTCTGTTAACTAACCGTATTTGATCTGGCGTAAGTGCCGTTCCAGATGAAGCTACAACATTTTCGATACCCGCTTGATTGAATTGAATAACATCTGTATAACCTTCGACCAAAAAACAATTATTCAGCTTAGCAATTGATTGTTTCGCCTGAAAAATACCATAAAGCACTTTACTTTTATGGTAAATCTCGCTCTCTGGCGAGTTTAAATATTTGGCAGCTTTTTTATCATTCGTCAAGATTCGGCCGCCAAAACCAAGTACTCTTCCCGACATACTTTGGATAGGAAACATCACTCTGCTCTTGAAACGGTCAAAAGGGCGATCTTCACGGGCAATAGTTAATCCCGTACTTTCTAAAAACTCTAATTTATATCCTTTTCCTAATGCTTCTTTAGTAAATGCATCCCAAGTTTCGGGAGAATATCCAAGTGCAAATTTCTTTATAGTTTCGGCTGTAAAACCTCTTTCTTTAAAATACGAAAGACCAATTGCCTTTCCTTCTTCGGAATGCAGCAGTGTATTATGAAAATAATCTTTTGCAAATTCAGAAACGAGATACATACTTTCACGAACATCTGTATTTGCTTTTTCTGCTTCAGTCTGTTCTGTTTCCTCAATCTCGATATTGTATTTTTTTGCCAAATAACGAATGGCTTCCGGATAAGTAAAATGCGAATGTTCCATCAGGAAAGCAACAGAATTCCCTCCTTTTCCAGAACTAAAATCCTTCCAGATTCCTTTGGCCGGCGACACCATAAACGATGGGGAACGCTCATCCGAAAACGGGCTGAGTCCTTTAAAATTACTTCCTGCTCTTTTTAACTGTACAAAATCGCCGATAACCTCCTCTACCCGAGCGGTTTCAAAAACAGTATCTATAGTTGCTTGTGGTATCAATTTATTCTCAGGTTGCTAAGTTTCTAAGTCGCTAAGTTACTAAGTTTTTTAAAATAGTAACCCCTTCAAAGTTTGAAACTCTGAAAGGGTTCTTAGAGCCTGTTTAAGCTTTATTTATTGGCTCTCTTATGATGATTTTTGGTTACAACTTCGTTAAATTTTCATACAATAGCTCTGCTATTTTATAAAAATTTGCCTTGTTTCACTCAAAAATCCTCTAATAATAAATCTCAAAAATAAAATTTAAACAGGCTCTTAAAAAAACTAACTAATATAATTTAATTAAAATCGAAACGAAGTCCTAGTGAAATATTATTTTGATCAACAGTGTTGTTTTCAAATAAAGGCTGTAAATCGTATTTTAGATAGACACTAGTTGATTTATATCCTACATAGGTACTCAAACCATAATTGAAATCGTTTACATTAAAATTGCCTTTTGTTTTTTGCTCTACATCATTCCCGACAGCATCATCAAAATAAAGAATCTGTTTGGATTTCACTCTAAATCCGGCATAACCACCTATACCAATTCTCGCACTTTTATGAGTTCTAAAATAACTGGCATCATCGCGAACTTCTTTTTTAGTGAAATCAAATTCTAAATGTAAAGGCACCATTACATAGACATTTCTAAATCTTGATTCTTCTAAATGTACCGTACTTGCTACTAAATTAGTCTGCGCACCATTTTTTTCAAAATAACGATCATCTGTTGCTCGAAGATTGTTATACATCAGTGACATTCCGTATTTAAAATGCAAGAGATTATCTTCTTTCAAAATTCTGGTATTACCTGTTATCCCCCATTCATAAAAATGCGATTTGAAATATTTAAAATCGGAGTTGGCAACCTGTTTATCGGTTACTAAATTATTTGCTCCAAAAGCAAAAACAAATTGAGTCGTAGTTCTTTTGGACTGCCTATTTTCTACATCCTTTTGTCCATGATATACTTTCATAGATGTAAGATTAACTATTGTTTTATCCTCATCAGTACAATCGTTATAATCACCAATTGTAAACCTTGCACCTTCACTTTTGTTTACCTTTTCTGCTTCAACTTTCCCATCAACTCTATCTTGGACTAATTGGTTTAATTTTTTTTCTTCGACAAAAACATTCTTTTCGATATTACCAGCGTGAATTTCAGCTTTTTTCAATTTAAGATTTTCCCCTTTTTCTTTAGAAATCATTCCCTTTGCAACTTCATTATCTATCGAATCAATTTCAGTTTTTAAAGCATTTTTTTCATAATCTGATATTTTTTTAATTTGATCTCCAATTGCTTTTGCTCTTGTTTCAAATGAAATTGTTTTGTGTAATCTTCCTTTATTCGAACCTGTTTCTGGAACAGTATCATCGACCACTTCAAGAGTTACATCTTTAAACCAAATCTGACCAGTTCCATCTAATAAAACACCATAAGAAATTGATGTTGCTTCCTTTGGCACAAATAAAACAATTTCATACTTCTTCCAATCCGTTGTTCCTTTTATACTTCTATTTTGCATGTTATCAAAAGCCAGAACTGCAGTACGATAGTAGTCAACCCGCATCCAAAGTCCAGCCCAAGATTTTACTTGTTTACTTTTTACATAACCAGACATTTTAATTGTTTTTCCTAAAAACAAATCTGGATTAATAGTTCTCATACTGGTACCAAAACCATCTATTTTACTTTTAATTGATTTGACGGTGAAAACATTTTGATTATTAAATTCAGGGCTTTTATCAGGACCAATTTCAAACCTTTTGGGTTCAGATTGACTAGTACTCCACTTTAAGGATTGTACTGAATCCTTTTCCTGAGCAGTTAATTGGGTAACTATAGCAACCAATAATATTGTGGTAAATAAAATAATTTTTTGCATGATTTTCGTTTTTTGATTGATGATTTTGATTTTGATTTATTTTTCGTAATTCCTATTAACTAAAACAGTTTTTACTGAATTTAATTTTTTATTAAATCTGTCCAAAGCTGATTCTCTGTAAGATTGATTTAATTCAGTTTCAGCATTCAGCAATAGATCATTTGGATTTATAGAAATAGCGTTTCTGGTTTCAATAGTTTCGTTAGTAACTTTTGCTTCAAATTTAGTATTACTGACTTCTGCTAATAATTTTTCAGCTGAAATGTATTTATTTTTGGCAGTCGGCTGGTAATTCTTGTCTTCAGAAGAATTAACTATAGCACTATCTCCTTTTAAATTATTGATAGCTGGAAGTTCTTCTTTATTTTTAATTTGAATTAGCTGTTCTTTAGGAGCGTTATTAGAAGCCACAACTGTTTGTCTTTTCGCTGTTCTTTTTTGAATTTGCTCACGCAAAACGCTTTTGCTGATTATTTTCTGTTCCTCTAAATGATTTACATCTGTTTTTTGTTCAAAGACAATTGGCAAATCCCTATTTGTTTTTACGCTTTCAAAACGATTAAAATAAACCGTACTAACCAATAAAAAGCCTAAAATACTTGCTGCAGCATAAAGCCATTTAAAATTTCTCTTTGGTTTCTTATCAGCAACAGAAAGCATAGCGTCTAATTTGTCCCACGCCATTTCTGAAGGTTTTATTTCCCGGGAATTTAATTGCTCCTTGAATTGTTTTTCAATTTTATTCGGTTCCATAACAATAATTCTTTAACTTATTAATTTGTTCCTGCAGCACCTTTCTCGCATGTGACAACTGTGACTTTGATGTCCCTTCATTTATCCCTAACAAACCTGCAATTTCCTGATGCTTGTATCCCTCAATGACATATAAATTGAAAACCATTTTATAACCATCGGGCAAACTGTCTATTAAACTCTGAATATCTTCTATAGAAAAATGACTTTCTATATTATTAAAACTTTCTTCAGAAAAAATTTCATCTTCAACAAAACTTACTTTTTTTTGAACCCTAATAAATGAAATACACTCATTAATCATTGTCCTTCTAATCCAGCCTTCGAAACTTCCTTTATGTTCAAATTTTTCTAAGCTGACAAATACTTTCATGAAAGCGGTAATCATTACATCTTCGGCTGAGTGCAGGTCTTTTATATACTGCCGGCAGACACTTAACATCTTTGGCGAATACTTAGAATAGATCCATTGCTGTGCCTGCCGGTCATTTTTGACAGCCAATGCAATTGCTTTGTTTTCTTCCTGATGTAAATTAATTACTTTCAAAATCGTTTAAAAAAGTGTTTCTATAAGTATAGACGAGAATCTGCAAAAAATGGTTGCATGGGTTTTAAAAAAAAAATGTAATTTTAAAAATCAATGGCAATATCAATATCAAAACTCAACAGCAATCACTTTTGAAATTGCCATTGATTTTTGAAACTGAGATTGATATTGAAAACTATTTCTTTCTTTCGATAACGTAGTTAACCATTAGAATAAGCGCCGCTTTATAGTCGGATTCGGGGTAATCGTTCAGCAGTTGTAGTGCTTCCTGCTGAAATTGAACCATTTTGTTTTCGGCATAAGCCAAACCATGATTGTCTTTTACAAAAGCAATCACTTCCTTGACTCTTTTTTTATTCTTATTATGGTTTTTTATAGAGTTGATGAGCCAGCTCTTTTCTTTTGGAGTACAATTATTAAGAACATGAATAAGAGGTAAAGTCATTTTCTGTTCTTTGATATCTATCCCTGTTGGTTTCCCAATAGCTTCTTCTGAATAATCGAATAAGTCGTCTTTTATCTGAAATGCCATTCCAATAAGCTCGCCAAATTTCCTCATATTCTCCACCTGAACTTCATCTTCTACAACAGAACGGGCGCCAAGAGCACAGCAGGCAGCAATAAGAGTTGCTGTCTTTTTTCGGATTATTTCGTAATAAACATCTTCGGTAATATCAAGTCTTCGGGCTTTTTCAATCTGAAGCAGCTCGCCTTCACTCATTTCCCGAACAGCTACCGAAATAATTTTCAACAAATCGAAATCGCCATAATCTATCGAAAGCAACAACCCTTTGGACAGCAGATAATCACCAACCAATACAGCAATTTTATTTTTCCAAAGTGCATTAATGGAGAAAAAACCTCTGCGGCGGTTACTGTCATCGACCACATCATCATGAACTAATGTTGCGGTATGAATCAGCTCTATCACACAGGCTCCTCTGTAAGTTCTCTCGTTTACAGTTCCTTTTGAAACCATTTTTGCCATCAAGAAAACAAACATAGGTCTCATTTGTTTTCCTTTTCTATTGACAATATAATAAGTAATACGATTTAAAAGTGCCACTTTGGAGGTCATCGATTCGTAGAACTTTTTCTCAAAAAGTTCCATTTCGTTAACTATAGGCTGTTTTATTTGTGTGGTAATATTCATTTAGATTCCAAATATACTATTTTAAAATAAAAACATTAAAAAAAATTAAAACCAAAAAGGACCAAAAAGAGTCTTATATTCTTTTCAATCCTTTTTTTAATGTTTCCTTATTGTATTTTCTAAGCTTCTTTATTAGCTAATTGTCCGCAGGCCGCATCAATATCTTTACCTCTGCTCCTTCTTACTTTTACAACTACCCCAATAAATTCCAGCGCTTTTATATAAGCATTTATCGTTTCTTCGGAAGCCTGCTGAAATTCCCCATCATCAATTGGATTGTATTCAATCAGATTTACTTTGCAGGGAACATATTTGCAGAACTTTACCAAGGCATCAATTGAAGCTTTATCATCATTGATTCCCTTCCAGACAACATATTCATATGATATTTTGCTTTTTGTTTTTCGGTACCAATATTCTAATGCTTCACGCAGATCTGCTAAAGGAAAATTTTGGCTGAAAGGCATTATTCTGGATCGGATACTATCAATGGCTGAATGAAGAGAAACGGCCAGTTTGAATTTCACTTCATCATCTGCCATTTTTTTTATCATTTTAGGAATACCAGATGTGGATACCATAATCCTCTTTGGCGACATTCCTAATCCTTCTGGCGAAGTAATCATTTCAATCGCCTTCAAAACATTATTATAGTTCATAAGCGGTTCGCCCATACCCATAAAAACAATATTGGACAACGGATGATTATAATACAGTCTGCTTTCTTTATCTATCGCAATAACTTGGTCATAAATTTCAGCCGGTTCTAAATTACGCATGCGTTTTAATCTTGCAGTAGCACAAAAATTACAGTCCAGACTGCATCCCACCTGACTCGAAACACAAGCCGTTGTTCTGGTTTGGGTGGGAATCAATACACTTTCCACAACCAATCCATCATGGAGGCGAACAGCATTTTTAACAGTACCATCTTCGCTGCGCTGCATTGTATCAACTTTGATATGATTAATTACAAAGTTATTCTCCAGCATAGAACGTGTCTGCTTGGAGACATTGCTCATGTCCTCAAAACTATGCGCGCCTTTGCTCCACAGCCATTCATATACCTGATTACCTCGGAATGCTTTGTCTCCATTGGATGTAAAAAAATCTCTCAGCTGATCTTTGGATAGTGCCCGTATGTCTTTTTTCTCAATTTGCATGGTGCAAATTTAATGACAATTTGTGGAACTGCAGTTTTGATAACAAAATTTTAAATACTGCTCATTTGAAACATTTCTTCCGTATGTACAAGCAGATTAATCTTTTTCATGAATTCCTCAAAAAAACAACTCTATTCATTAAAAATGTTAAAAAAACACAATTGCTTTTTGACTTAGAAATATTTGACAGAAATGAAATACATTTTTAAATAAAAACAAAAATTTTTTTAATATTTTTAAAAAAACATAAAACCATATAAAAGAGAAAGTTGTCTTTTATTTTAAAAATACTTAAATACCTTAAACTCCCACATATACAACACATTAGACAATTAAAGTATAAAATTAAAAAAACAAAAAAACTAAAGAAAACGATATAATTAATCCTTCGCCCTTTTCGTTAAGAAAAATACAATTTTTATAGTTTGATTAACATGATTTTTGTCATATTACTACTTTCGTTTCCATTATACATTTGTACCAACAAAGGACAAAAAGAGATTATAATACGAATCTCTTTTATTAGCAGAAATTTTATTACAATTATTTTAAAAAGAAGACCATGAAATTAACACTTAAAACGATTATTGCAACAACAGCATTTTTTGCAATAGTCTTATCAGCAAATGCTCAAAAAAGCTACACTTTGGACGTAAAAACAAACTTTTCAGTACTTGGAACATCAACACTTCATGATTGGGAAATGAAATCAGCTTCAAGAACCGGAACAGCGAATCTTACGGTAACCGATTCTAAATTAACAGACATTAACAGCATCGATATAACACTTCCTGCTGAAACTGTAAAAAGCGAGAAAAAAAGTATGGACAAAGTAGCTTACGAAACTTTAAAAACAGACAAATTCAAAAACATCAAATATGTTTTAAAGTCTGCTGAAAAAATAAATGAAACCACTTGGAACCTTACTGGAACCTACACTATTGCCGGAGTAAGCAAAGTACTAAAAACACAAGTAAAAACAACAGTTACAAATGGTGTTGTAAGCATCCAGGGATCTAACAAAATAACATTTACCGAATTTGGCATGAAATCTCCAACTGCCATGTTTGGAGCAATAAAAACAGGAGAAGACTTAACAATAAAATTCAACTTAAACTTTAATTAAATACCATAATCATGAGAAAAATTTATCTCTTAGCAGCAGGTCTACTAACTATGGCTGCTGCAAACGCTCAAGTTTCATTTGGGAACATGCAAAACCAAATTTCAAGAAGCAAAGATGGAATCAACGTTTTTGATGTACAAAAAAATGATGCAGAATTCAAAGGGCTAAGTGTCGATTTAGGAGGTGCATTCAATATGGATTTCCAAGCAATAAATTCCTTCAATGACCAGCCTGAAACCTTTGCTGCCCCTGCAAAAATTATTGGTTACCGATTAATGAATACTGAAAACAACTTTGTTCTTCCCGCTGCTGATATGACAATTGCCGCTCAATTATATGATGGTGTAAGAGTAAATCTAGATATTTATTTAGCTTCAAGACACCACAATGATACTTATGCAAGAGGCGGTTATTTACAAATTGACAAGCTGGACTTCATCAAAAAAGACTTCTTGGCTGATGTAATGCAATATGCAACAATTAAAATCGGACAAATGGAGAATAACTTTGGTGATGCACACTTTAGAAGTTCTGACAACGGTAGTACACTCAGAAATGCATTTGTTGGAAATAACATTATGAATCCTTTCACTACAGAGATGGGTATTGAAGTATATTACAACCGAAACGGATTCGTAAGCATGCTGGGTGCTACAAATGGAAATTTAAATCAAGGTACGCAAGAAGTAATGTATCCTGCTCTTTCTCCAGCAACTCCAGATGCAAATACAGCAGTAAGCCCAACAATCTTAGCAAAATTTGGTTATGACAAAAAATTAAACAAAGATTTGAGAGTGAGACTTACAGGTTCTTTATACCATAATTCAAATTTGGGTAACTCAAATTTATACTCATCTTCTAGATCTGGATTTGGTTTTTGGGGAGTATTAAACAATAATGCCTATACCAATTCTAATAATCCTAATACTGTTGCTAATCCAATTGCTGTTCCTACTAGTTATAATTCAACTTCTACACCAGAGGCAACTTTCAACCCTAACTTCAAAAACTGGGCTACTTCATACATGATTAACCCATTTGTAAAATATCAGGGTCTTGAATTCTTTGGAACTATAGAATTAGCTTCAGGAGGTGATAAAGCAGGTGATGATACAAAACGTACTGCTAACCAATATGCTGGAGAGCTTATCTACAGATTTGGAAAAACAGAACAATTCTATATCGCTGGAAAATACAATACTGTGTCTGGAAAATTGTCTAATGCTGATGCAAAAAAAGTTACTGTAGACAAAATTGAATCAAGCATTGGCTGGTTCATGACAAAAAACATTGTAGCAAAATTAGATTATGTTAATCAAAACTATAGAGATTACACACAATTTATTGGAAATGTACCTACTGGAAATGTTAATAATTTTTATGGAGGTAAATTCAGCGGTCTGGTATTTGAAGCAGCAATTTCTTTCTAAAACATGAACAGAATATCAATTATAGCTATGGGTTTAGTTCTTCTTATTTCATTAGGAAGTGCTAAACCCATTTCTTCAATAATTGATTCCAATATTATTATCATTGACAGATTAGAAATAGAAATATCAGGAAATTCAACAATTGGCCAATACAACTGCTCCAATTCGCTTTCGTACAGAGATACCATTTATTTGAACTCAAACACAAAAAACAGTCTGAAATCCGAAATTTCAATGAATGACTTTGAATGCGGTAACAGAATTATGAACAAAGACGTAAAGACCACAGTAAAAGCAGTCAAATATCCCAAAAGCACTGTTACCATTACCAACATAAAAGCATTTGGCACCAATTATAAATGCAGCTTGAATTTTCGCATAACAGACAAAACTCTTTCTTATCAAAACATGATTCTAAAAAACAACAAAGAATCTCTTGAAGGAAATATAGCAGTAAAATTTTCAGACATTGCTCTGGAACCGCCAACAAAAATGGGCGGTATCATAAAAGTAAAAGATGATTTTGTAATTCACTTCAGTCTTTACAAATCATAATATAATTCACCCTTTCATTTACCCCTTTTCAAATCCCTAAAAACAATGGTTTTTATTGGGGTTTTTTTGTTATAATTACGAAATCTACGAATTGATTAATAGATCTCTCTTTTTGAATTCTATTAATTTAGGCGAAGAGTCATTCGAACCCAGTTTAGGATGGTTTATGACTAAAAATATTATTGCTAAATTAGCCTATACAAATCAAAACTATTCTGACTTCTCCCAATACAGCTGCAGCAGTTTAAATGACTTATACGGCGGTAATTTCAAAGGAGTTATGTTCGAAGCGGCTATCACTTTTTAATATGATAAAAAAAACAATAATAACAATTATGGGTTTAGCAATCTTCCTTTTATCAGGGGGTGCTAAGCCTATTTCTTTATTTAATGCAGACCCAAATGTCATAATAATTGACCAGATAAAAATAGAAATTCTAGGAAACTCAACGGTAGGTAAATACCAATGCAGCTGTCCGCATCCTTTCAGAGATACTATTTTTTTAAATTCAGCTACAAAAAACAGTTTGAGGTCTGAAATCTCCACGGATAATTTTGACTGCGGTAACAGAATCATGAATAAAGATCTTAAGACCACAATCAAAGTAACTAAATTTCCAAAAAGCACTGTTACCATTAGTAATATAAAACCATCCGGTGGCAATTATAAATGCAGCATGAATTTTCGCATTACGGACAAAACACTTTCGTATCAAAACCTCAGCTTAACAAATACTAAAGAATCTCTTGAGGGAACAGTAGCTGTAAAATTTACAGATTTGCAGCTAGAACCGCCGACAAAAATGGGCGGTATTATAAAAGTAAAAAATGAATTTGTAATTCATTTTGTTTTATATAAATTATAAATTCTTTTGATTAAACAGCTATGAATCCTAAAGGCATCAGTCCAATTGGTTTTTTTTTTATTTATAGCATCTATATAAATTTTCTCAGATATTGTATTTAAGTTTCTAATTCCAATTCTTCATCAAAATCAAATGCTCCTCCTCTTTTATAAATCTTAAATGAATACCTTTGCAGCGAATTTTAATAACGTGTAAAATGCATTTCATTTCCCAAGATTTAGAAGATTACATTGAACAGCATTCAGAAAAAGAGCCTGCTTTATTAGCTGCTTTAAACAAAGAAACTTATCAAAAAATATTATTGCCACGAATGCTTAGCGGTCATTTTCAAGGCAGGGTTTTGAGTATGCTGGCAAAATTAATCCGGCCTGTGAATATTCTTGAAATTGGAACTTACACAGGGTATTCCGCATTATGTCTGTGCGAAGGCATGCAGCAAAACGGTCAATTACATACAATTGATATCAAGGAAGAATTAGTCGATTTTCAGCGAAAGCATTTTGACAAATCACCTTGGGGAAAACAAATTACACAGCATCTTGGCGAAGCCATTAATATTATACCTACACTGGAAATAAAATTTGATCTGGTATTTATCGATGCCGACAAAGAAAATTACCTCAATTATTTTGAAATGATTTTGCCAAAAATGAACAAAGGAGGTGTTATTTTATCGGACAATGTTTTATGGAGCGGTAAAGTTTTGGAACCAATACATCCAAATGACATCAGTACCAAAATACTGACTGAATACAATCAATTACTTAAAAACGACCCAAGAGTAGAAACTGTCTTATTGCCCATCCGTGATGGACTGACAGTAAGCAGGGTGCTTTAATAACTGAATATTTAATTTAAAAAAGGGTGCGAAAAATAAATTCCGCACCCTTTTTTGTATTATCAAAAGCTTCAGACAAAGCTTTTAACTTGAATTATCATCTGAAAACATCAATCTTCTTTTCTGCTTCAAAAAATAACAATCGAATATAGATTAAAGTAACGAATGACGAGTCATTGCTGCTGGCTGTTCAACACCCATCAAAGCCAATACAGTTGGAGCAATATCACCCAAAACTCCATCATTGATAGTTTTAATGTCTTTATCTACTAAAATAATCGGCACTGGATTTGTAGTATGAGCCGTATTTGGAGAACCGTCAGGATTAATCATCGTTTCGCAGTTTCCATGGTCTGCAATTATGATCGTTGTATAATCATTGGCAAGAGCCGCTTCGACAACTTCTTTCACACAGGCATCAACAGCTTCACAAGCTTGGATAGCGGCACTCATAATCCCTGTATGTCCTACCATGTCGCCATTGGCAAAGTTTAAACATACAAAATCAACCTCTCCTTTGTTCAATTCAGGAACCAAAGCATCTTTTAATTCATAAGCGCTCATTTCCGGCTGTAAATCATAAGTAGCAACTTTTGGAGAGTTTCTCAAAATTCTGCTTTCGCCTTCAAACGGAACTTCTCTACCTCCGGAAAAAAAGAATGTCACGTGAGGATATTTTTCTGTTTCGGCAATACGGATTTGTTTTTTGCTGGCTTTTTCCAAAACTTCACCCAATGTTTCAGTGATATTATCTTTATTATAAACCACTTTTACATTTTCATAAGTTTCATCATAATTTGTAAGCGTCACATAGTACAGCTGCAGTTTGTGCATGTTTTGCTCATGAAAATCTTTTTGCGAAAGCGCTTCAGTCAATTCACGTCCTCTATCAGTTCTGAAGTTGAAGAAAATAACGACATCATCTTTTTCAATAGCTGCAATCGGACTGTTATTGTTATCTACAATTGCCACGGGCGCAATAAATTCATCAGTTACATCTGCTTGGTAACTTGCGTTAATAGCTGCAACTGGATCTAAAGCTTTGGCTCCAGTTCCGTTTACAACTAAATCGTAAGCAAGTTTCACACGCTCCCAGCGTTTATCACGGTCCATTGCATAATAACGGCCAATAACAGAAGCTATTTTTACAGGAGTATTTTTGATATAATTTTGTAAATCCTGAATGTAGTCTTTTCCAGATTTTGGATCAACATCACGTCCGTCAGTAAATGCATGAATGAAAACATTGTCCAATCCGTATTCTTGAGAAGCGTCAATTAATCCGCGTAAGTGTGAAGTATGTGAGTGAACACCTCCATCTGAAACTAATCCTAAAAAGTGTACTTTTTTATTGTTTTCTTTTGCATAAGTGAATGCATCAATTAACACTTGTTCCTTAGCTAGAGTTTTATTGGCAACTGCCAGATTAATTTTGGCTAAATCCTGATACACAATTCTTCCAGCTCCAAGGTTCATATGCCCTACTTCACTGTTTCCCATCTGCCCTTCAGGTAAACCAACATTCAATCCGTCAGTTCGAAGCTGTGCACTTGGATATTTTGTATAAAGACTATTTATAAACGGAACATTTGCATTATCAATTGCAGAAACTTTCGGGTCAGGAGACTTTCCCCAACCGTCTAAAATCATTAAAATTACTTTCTTGTTCATGGTATGAAATTTTTTGCAAAGATAAGCCTTTCGCAAAAAATAGAAGTTAGTCAAAACCACTATTATACATAAAAAAGTGAAGTGCAACAAATACTTAAAATTGTGTTGCAAAAAGCTGTTTTTTCTAAAAAAACTGCAAAAAAAATCTTCAAAAAAGCAAGCGTTTGAACTGCATTTTTAAGGATAATTTTATCTTATAAAAGACGAGGCTGGCTATGTTTCTACAATATACTTTTGACCTCGTTATAATCGATGAAATATTTCACGCTTACTAAATCAATACTGCAGTTTTGGATAAAAATGATTAAAATTTATTTTTTATAACATTGTAGTCAATGTAATAACGCATACTGATGGAGATGATATTCGTCACATTACTATTAAAAACACTTGAAAAGTTGTTCGAGATGCTTTTTTCAACCTGATCGGTTTCTTCTAAAGCGTAATTGCGGTAAAGTATAATCATCTGACTGCCTGGCGCAAACCACCAAGAGTAAGAAAGATCTAAATTCCAGGAATTGAAGTTTCTGTTTTTATTTAAATTGTAGCTAGAATTTGGAGTTAGGCTTCCATCATCCTGCAAAGTAAAGAATTCATGATTATCGGCATAAGACCAATAATACCGGACATCGAGATTTAATGCCATTCTGTTAGTCATAGCAAATTTGCCAGTGAGTATGTTTGAAAGAATCTCTCTGTTTCGTTCTGCAAATACGATACCGTTATTATCATATCCTACCCTTCCTCTGTCATTTTTTTTGTTAGTGTATTCTAAAGCATATTCTAATGAAAACTGATTACTAAACCGATATTTTGGATTGATATAAACACCATATGTCTGCCTGTTTTCTTCGTCATATTTTACAAATGGAACAGTTGCATCAATTGTAAATGCATGGTTTTTATTCCATTCAAAACCAAAATATGACGACAGTCTTTTAGGAACACGCACATAACGCCCATAAACGCGGGGTTCATAAAAATCATAAGTTTCCTGTGGTGTATACTGCATAGAAAACTCATAATAAGTATTTTTTAAGGAAGAAGCCCCGATAGTGTTTTTCAGATAATCATCCTGAATTTTTCCTGTCGTGTTCTGAATCTCTAAATTAGCTTCTTGAGTTATTTTAAATGTATTAAAAACGGTAGTCGGATTTAGAATCCGATAACTTATATTAGCATAAGCTGCTTGATAATTAGTATAATAAATCAACCCTAGGTCGTTGATGTCATAATTTTCGGAAATATATTTTCCTGAAATTCCATAACGGATTTTCCCGCTTGTTTTTTCAAAATTCAATGCTGTTTTATAGCCATTATAATCTTCGTATGCGTTTATACTGCTGTATTTAAAATCACCATTTAAACTATAGCTGTTTTTTTTTGTGTTCAGGTCAAATAAAAGTCCAGAAACATTTGCATCTCTAAAACCGCCGTTACGGATTGTATTTGTATTGATAAAGGTCACTGATGAATTTTGATTAAAGCGCTGATCCAGTACTATTATATTATAATTTGCAAGCGGCTCAATAGTTTCTTTCCTTGTAATTGAAGTTATAGTATCTCTTATTGTGGCGTATGTCTTTTCTGTAATAGCATTCAAAAAACCAATTCCTAATCCTTTTTTGGTACGGCCGGATATTTTAACAGCGTTGAGTAAATCTACAGTACTTGGATAATCTGTAATTTGTTCATTTTTTTTCAGAATAGGTTCAGCACTTGGAAAACCTCCTATTCTTCTGGAATAAAACAGATTCCCTTTAGAAAACAATTCAGTCCCTTCAGTAAAAAAAGGCCGGTTTTCATCCAGTTTCTGTTCAAATGGCTCTAAGTTTAAAATTGCATTATCAAATTTGGTCTGACCAAAATCCGGAACCAAAATAGCATCCAGCGTAAAAGCATCATTGATTCCATATTTAATATCCAGCCCGCCTTTAAATGTATTATCTGACTGGTTATCATCTTTTTGATTATAAAAAGATGCATACGGAATAAAGAATAATCTGGTAGGTGTTTTAATATTTTCGATACCTTCCAGCAATCCATTTTGCGTGAGTTCGGCTCCTATCTTGGCATCAATCAGATTCCATGAATAAACCTGAACATCTCGTTCTATGTTTCTAAGAAAGTTGATGCCCCAAATCTGTTTTGCTGAATTAGTAAATCGGATTGCGGCATACGGAATTTTCATTTCTACAATCCAGCCCGTATCAGTGATTACTGCTTTACTGTCCCAAATTGCATCCCATGAAAAATCTTTATAATCTTCTGTTGCAATACAGTCTAATTGGACTCCTGCAGCCGTAACATAAAATCTAAAATCCTGCTGCCCGTCATTAAATCCATTGATGAAGACCGAAAAATAATCACTAACCCCAAAACTGTCTCTATTAGTAATTTCTTTTTTTATTTTGTCTGGCTGGGGATCGTTCATGACTGCCGATATATAAATGGCATCGTTATCATATATGACTTTTACCTCGGTTTTCTTATTTTCACTTATAGCCTTGCCGTTATCAGGCTGATACATAACAAAATTAGATGCAGCATCAGCTGATTCCCAAGCCTCTTCATTTAGTTTTCCATCAATTGAAATCCTCGATGTAATAGAATTCGTGTGAATAATTTTCTTTTGACAATAGAAACTGCTACTGCATAGAATTATTAAAAACACAAAAAAATTACGAGGTATAGTCATAAAAAACAGCGGTTTATATCAAAAGTAGTGATTTTTTTTATAAAAATTCATTTTAATTAAAAACTTTTTATTTTAAAAATCGTTGAAATGTTAAAATTTATCGACAAAATACGTTTTATATTTTGATAACTAATTATTATTTGTATTTTTGAAACCCCTAAATTTTTGTAATGAATAGATACACAGCAGTTTATAAGTCAATTCTTGCTTTGGCTATTGTTTTTGCTTTATTTGCATTCACAGGCAGCTTAACAAATACAGCTAAAAGCACTCCTAAAAAGAAAATAGTTTCAGTTTTGAAATCTAATATCGACGCCAAAGTTGAAGACGTTTACAATGCTTTACAGTCAAATCAATTTGAATTACCAAACCAAACATGTTTTTGTGAAGCCCTAAAGGGTTTTTATACTTTGCAGGAAAAAGGAATTGTAAAAAGCAACATATTAACCCTTGTTGATTTTAGTTTATCATCCAATTTAAAACGCCTTTGGGTTATTGATTTATCAAGCAATCTGATTCTGCTTCAAACATTGGTAGCACACGGAAGAAATACTGGAGAAGAATTTGCAAATACTTTTTCAAACACTCCAGAATCTTTCAAGAGCAGTTTAGGTTTTTATGTAACAGGAGAAGTATACAAAGGAAAACACGGTATTTCTCTAAAATTAGACGGACTGGATAAAGGATTAAACGATAACGCCCGCGACAGAGCTGTTGTTCTTCATGGCGCTGATTATGTTTCGGAATCTTTTATAAAAAACCACAAACGATTAGGCAGAAGCCAAGGATGTCCTGCTGTTCCGGTAGAATATGTTTCAGAAATTATTACGATGATTAAAGGTCAGTCCTGCCTGTATATTTATCATCCTTCAAATATTAAATCAAAAGAAAACAATTTAATTTCGTAATTGAGCATATAGGCCGGCATCTAAATTATAAATGTCATTTCTAAAAATCAATTTGCCGTCTTCACACCACGCTGTCCAGTACCATTGGTATATTGCATAACGTTTTTTTATACCCAGAAAAAGCGTTTCTTTTGTGGCAACGATAGAATCTATTTTTTCTGCAGAATATTTTTTTGGATTATCCAGTAAAAGCTGGGCAAATTCTAAAGGTTTTTCAATACGGACACATCCTGAGCTTAAAGAGCGGTCATTGCGTTCAAACAAATTGCGGTGATTTGTGTCGTGAAGATAAACACTGTATCTATTTGGAAAATTAATTTTGACAACACCCAGCGCATTATAATAACCCGGTTTTTGCACATAACGATACCCTCTTGGTCTGCTGGAATCCCATTTTACAGGATCAATTTCATTATTTTTTGAATCATAAATCCCAATTCCTTTGTTTTTTAAAGCATTTCTGTTTTGAATCAGTTCCGGAATCAAGTCCTCTTTTAAGATCGTTGGCGGTACAGTCCACGTAGGATTAAAAACAACTGTTTGCAATACAGAAGTTAATACAGGCGTCTTTCTCTTGCTTTTCCCCACTACAATACGTTTGCTCATCGTCGTATTCTGGTTTTCGACAACTGTCAAACTGTAGTTTGGTATATTAATCAGGACATAATTTGGAGCAAATGGCTTACTGTACCATCTCCAGCGTTCCAGATTGGCTATAATCTGATGTTTTCGCTCATCTTTGGTAAAGTTTAATGCAGTTACAGTGCTTTTACCGATAACCCCATCAGAAATTAAACCGTGACGGGTTTGGAATTTTTTAAGTGCTTCAACGGTTTCAGAATCATAATAAGATGTGATGCTGTCATTGCTTTCTAAGTCTTTCCAATACAAAAGTTTTTTCTTGACAGCAACAATAGCAGGATTGGTCGTTTTCGGTTCTATTTTTTCATCGGAAGTAACAACAGGCTTGGTCTTGTCTTCAGGAAATTCATTTATCAGAGATAATGCTTTTATTAGTTTTCCGTAAGTCAATGCTTTTGGCTGGCATTTTTGAATTTCGCCCGCTAAAGAATCTTTTTCTAAAGCGTCATTTAAAACCGTTTTGATATCTAATTTTTCAATACTTAAATCCCAGTTTGTATACAGTTTTTTTGGGTCAAGTTTTCCGCTGTGCAGATGATTAAGGTATTTTTGAAAATTATAAGTGAGCAGTAAATCATAATTTACTTGTTCTGATTCCTCAAATTCTGTGAATTTTTTCTCCAGTTCCAAAAGTTTGGAAATAGAATAATCTGACGGGTTCAATCCTTCAGATTCACAGTTTTTAATCCTTTCGAGGATTATTTTTCTGTTTTTTTCAGACTGCCATACCGTCTGATTATCTCTCGAACTATAAAAATCAGAAATAGATTTATTTCTAAACGCACTGATTAATGTCGTGTCAATTTCAATAACTTCACCTTCTTTATCATTAGAATTGGATATTTTAAAAGTATCCAAATCAAGTATAGATTCTTTTTTACAGCTTAGAAGCGCTAGTAAGACAACAAATAAGCAGTATCTATTCATTTCCCTGTATTTTTTATATTTTAACACAAATAATGTTTGCCGTTTCATGCAGTTGGAAATAATTCCCAGATGCAAAGATGCTTATTATTTAAAAATATCTACATAATTCCTGTTAAATTAATTTTAGAAAGCTGCCCAAAACGATTTGTTTCAGATAGATTATCCATTTACAAATTTACGGCTTTTGATCGGATTTAATTTTTTTGAAAACGACTTATTGTAAAGAGCAGCTGTATGAAGCCACTATTGATTTAACTTTTACATGAATATTAAATAAAATAAAAATATAACATTTTAGTTCTAAAATAGTTATATGCAATATTAAAAAATAACGATTTATTTTTTGAAAAAAACTTGCAAATAACTGTTTTTATTATTTATCTTTGCACCGCAATACTGCGAAAGTAGCTCAGTTGGTAGAGCTCCAGCCTTCCAAGCTGGTTGTCGCGAGTTCGAGCCTCGTCTTTCGCTCTAGAATCAATTTCTTGATTTATAAGGTAAATTTAATGATTAATGCGAAAGTAGCTCAGTTGGTAGAGCTCCAGCCTTCCAAGCTGGTTGTCGCGAGTTCGAGCCTCGTCTTTCGCTCCAAAACCTCAAATTTTATTTGAGGTTTTTTTTTGCTCATTTTTTTCAAACCATTAAGAAATTAAGAATAATGTAAGTTTTAAAACTTTCTTAATGCTATTTAATTTCTTAATGGTTTATTTTTAAACTGGGTTTTAATTTAAAAAACTCAAATCACTACCGCTTTCTATTTCTTCAGGAAATTGATTTTGTCTAAAAAGTCTTGCTTGCAAATCACCTTTCAACGTAATTTTTTCTCCTTTTACGTCTAGCCAGCTTCCTTCACGAAGACCCAATACAGGCAATGAATTAAAGGCATGAAATTCTTTTATTCTCGTTTCCCTTGTTTCGCCCATGTGTTTTGACTGAGTATTCGGATCTAAATAATGAGGATTCAGATTAAAAGGAATTAACCCTAAGGTTTGAAAACTAGGAGGGTAAATAATTGGCATATCGTTAGTTGTCTGCATCGTTAACCCGCAAATATTACTTCCTGCACTTGTTCCCAAATAAGGCACTCCTTTTTTAACAGTTTCTGCAAGCACATCCATGAGATCATTTTTGTACAGTTGGGTAACCAGCAGAAAAGTATTCCCTCCACCCGTAAAAAAACCCTCAGCATTTTGAACAGCTTCCTTTTGGTTTTCAAATGTATGAACACCTTTTAATTCAATATTTATTTTGGCAAAAGCTGCAGAAGCCTTTGAGGTGTATTCCTCATGTGTGATACCTCCAGGCCTTGCAAATGGTATAAAAAGTACCGTTTTACAATCTTTAAAATGCAATTGCAGTTCGGGCAATAAATAATCTAAGTATTCACCATCATATAATGTTGAAGTACTGGCAATAATGCAATTTTTCATTTTTTTCATGTATAAATATTCTTCGTAAAGGTATAAAATGAAAACTTTTCAAAAAACTGGCACAGTATTTTAATTAACAAAGTTTTACAAATGCATTAGTAATTAATTTGGACAGGTTTGGGATAATTTTACATTTTACAGATGAAGTTGGGATTAAGTTTTTTTTTTAAATGTATCAACTAACAGATTGCCCGTGAAGAATAATTTTACTCTTTTATTTATTTCTTTTTTTATCATACAGTCTGGTATCGCCCAGACAGGTACAGACAAATGGATAAGCGGGCAGGTTACCACTAATACTGCTCTGCCGTTGGAGGGCGTGAACATTACAAACTCTTCAACTAGAATTACGGTGGTTTCAGATGGATACGGCCACTATTCAATACTGGCAAAAGAAGGTGACATCTTGAGTTTCTCGGCAGTTAATTACGAACCTTTAAGAAAAATTATAAATAAAAAAGAATTTACTATTGGAAGCATAACAGCCGATTTAACTCCAAAAAGTATTGAACTCGACGAAGTAGTTATCAACAAACACCCTAATATAAGTGCCGAAAATTTAGGAATAATACCAAAAGACCAAGTAAAACTAACCACGGCAGAAAGAAGACTGCAGACAGCCGGCGATTTCAAGCCAATACATTTATTAGGTCTATTAGGCGGTTCGCTTGCGGTCGACCCAATTTTGAATGCTATCAGCGGAAGGACCAAAATGCTGAAAAAAGAGCTTTCAGTTGAAAAAAAAGAATTTCTGATGGTAAAGATGGAGAACTTGTTCGATGATAAATACTACATAGAAACCCTAAAAATCCCCGAAGAATTCATTAAAGGATTCCAATATTACTGTATTGAAGATTTAAGTTTTGTAAAGTCATTAAAAGAAAAGAACAAAACAATGAGTATGTTCTTAATTACTGGATTAGCATCAGAATTTAAGAAATACCAAAACATCGATAAAAAATAAATAAGCAAAATTCTTTACATTAAAGGATAACATACTTTTTATATATGAAAAATAATTTAATTGTATTATTTGTTTTCTTAGGCCAATGCCAGCTGCTGACAGCGCAGACAAACGGTGAGAAAATCATAATGGGAACGGTTTTTTCCAATACTGTAAAGCTGGAAGGCATCAGCGTGATTAACTGCACTAATAAAATGATGGCCGTAACCGACAAAGAAGGCTGTTTTTCTATTCAGGCCAAACAGGGAGATATTCTGAATTTTTCAGGAATTGATTATAAATATTTGCAAAAATATGTGTACAAACATGAATTCAATTCAGGCATTATGGAAGTATATATGACTTTCAACAGTATTGAACTGGATGAAGTAATTGTTAATAAAAATGCCAATATAACTGCAGAAAATTTAGGAATAATACCCCGCGGACAGATTAAATTCACACCACAGGAAAGAAGACTGTATTCCAATTCAGGAGGAATACAAGGGCTATACAGTTTTCTTTCAGGCGAAAGAGAGACCCTTAAAATGAATGTTGAAATCGAAAAGAAAGAACTGCTTTTAAAAAAGCTGGAATATATGTTTAATGATAAATACTATACTAAAACACTGAAAATTCCAGAAGAACTCATCAAAGGGTTTCAATATTACTGTGTCGAGGATTCGGAATTCGTAAAATCATTAAATGTTAAAAACAAAACAATGAGCATGTTCCTGATGACAAATTTAGCATTCGTTTACAATCAAAACAGAACCGAAAAAACGGAGTAACACAAAGAAAATCTTTCTTTATAATTCTAAAAAAGGTATTTAGAACTTTTGTTTTAGATGTGGATTTTATAAAAAATAATCATATATCTTAAACTTAAGTTTTAAATAAAGTTGTAATTTTAATAGGTAAAAAAACGTAGTTTTGGATTTAAGAATCTTCTAACAAGTTAATCACCTAAGTAATTATAAATGAAAAGTATATTGAAAATTTCAGTTTTGTTTTTAAGCTGTCAATTTTGTTTTAGCCAAATGCTGACCCGAAAAGCATTACATGGAAAAATAGTAAATGATTCTACAGCGATTGAAAGCGGTTTGGTTTTTAATGTAAATTCACAGACAGGCGATTTAATTGACAGTAAAGGAATGTTCGATATTTTGGCCAAAATCAATGATACTTTAGTGATTACAAGTTTAGGTTTTAAAAGTGAAAAAGTAGTACTTAAAGCCTCGGATTTTAATTCTTTCTTTTACAGAATAAAACTGCATGCAGTTGCTAATGAATTACTAAATGTAGTTGTATATGCTAAACATGTTCCGCAGCTTGGATTAGGAAACACCCAAAAAATTGTTGATACCCAGTACTATGATGACAATCTATCCTCTCCAAATAACATTTTGATGATGCCTACAGGCACAGGAGATCCTAATGCAATGGATGTTATCCGTGTGTATAATAAAATCTTTAAAAATTTATTCAAAAATAATCCTGAAAAATCTGATTTCATTTCTGATGTCAGTTTCACGAACGTTGCGATGCATAGTGTTAGTTATTCTTTTTTTACGAATAAATTGAAAATCAAGGATGATCAGATTGGGCTTTTTCTTTTATACTGTGAGAATGACCCAAAATCAAAAAATTATCTTGACCCCAAACAGCAGTTTGCGATAATGGATTTTTTAATTAATAAATATGATACTTTCAAGCATATTGCTACTGTAGAAAAATGAAAAAAAGAGTAGTTTCAGTTCTTTTGCTGGTTTTTATCGTTTCGATGAGCAGTTTTGCCATGCATAAATTTTACATGGCAATTTATCAGATTAATTATGCTCCCGAAAAGAAAATGCTTCAGATTACTGCACGGATTTTCGTAGACGATATTGATAAGGCTTTAGAGAAAAAATACGGTAAAAAACTTTTTTTGGGAACAAACAAAGAAACACCTGAATCTATAGAACTATTAAAAAAATACCTAGCAGAGAATTTTTCTTTAAAAGTTAACGGACAGTCAAAAACCATGAATTTCTTAAGTAAAGAAATGGATGGCGATGTACTGGTCTGTTATATAAGCATTAAAGATATTTCGAAAATAAATACGATTGAAATTTATAATTCCGTATTGATTGACTGCTTTGCAGTACAGCAGAATATTGTGAATGTAACTGCCTTTAATATCAAAAAAAGCTTTCTTTTCTCAGAAACATCCACTAAACAAGTGTTAAAATATTAATGGTTAGTAACAATTTTGTTAAAAATTATTATTTTCACCACTTTAAAACCACTCTAGTTTTAGTTTATGAGAAAAATTTCACTTTTATTCATTCTTCCGACAATCTTATTGGCACAGGAAAAAACAGCAACTCCTGCCGTTAAACAGCCAGGTAAATACGATACAAATAAGTTCAGCCAGATGTATGATTTATTGGCAACGCCCAATATGTTTCGTACTGCATCCGGCGCACCCGGCCCTGCATATTATCAGCAAAGAGCCGATTACGATATCAACATAGAGCTGGACGACAAGAATGCAAGGCTAAGCGGATCAGAAACTATTACTTATTATAACAACTCTCCTGACATTTTAGAATATCTGTGGGTGCAATTGGATCAAAACCAAGCGGCGAAAAACTCTCAGTCACCATTAGTTAAAAATGAAAAAATAGAACCCGTTTTAACTCCAGCTAAATTTACTGATGAATATTTAAAACAAGAATTAGAACGTGGTTTTAATATAGAATATGTAAAAGATGCAAAAGGAAGCCCAATGTCCTACACCATCAATCAAACTATGATGCGCATTAATCTGGCTGTTCCTATGAAACCCGGTGAAAAAATTACTTTTTCAACAAAGTGGTGGTACAACATCAATAACTATCAGAAAGAAACCAGCAATGGACGTTCCGGATATGAATTTTTTGAAAAAGACGGAAACAGATTATATGTTATAGCTCAGTTCTATCCTAGAATGGCTGTATATAATGATGTTGAGGGATGGCAGAATATGCAGTTTTGGGGAGCTGGTGAATTTGCTCTGCCATTTGGGAATTTTGATGTGAATATTACAGTACCGGCAGATCATGTTATTGATGCGACTGGAGAATTAATGAACCGAAGCGAAGTATTTACTGCTGAACAGGTAAAAAGATATGAACTGGCTCAAAAATCATTTGATAAACCTGTCGTTATTGTTACACAAGCCGAGGCCGAAGCTGCCGAAAAAGGATTTTCGGACAAAAAGAAAACATGGAAATTTAGCGCCAAAAACGTAAGGGATTTTGGAATTGCGGCTTCAAGAAAATTTATTTATGATGCTATGGCCGTGCAGATGGGAAACAGAGTGGTTATGGCCGAATCGGTTTATCCAAAAGAGGCAAACCCGCTTTGGGGTGAAACATCAACAAAAACTGTCGCCCATACTTTAAAGAGTTATTCATCTCATACTTTTGATTACCCTTATCCAAAAGCAGTATCCGTTTCTGCAGAAGATCAAGGTATGGAATACCCTATGATTTGCTGGAATTATGGCCGCCCTGACGAAAATGGAGTGGCTAGTGAACAAATTAAAAATGGAATGATTGGTGTTATTGTTCATGAAGTGGGGCATAACTTTTTCCCAATGATCGTGAATTCAGATGAGCGTCAGTGGACTTGGATGGACGAAGGTTTGAATTCATTTATGGAATATATGGCAGAACAGGAATTAGGCACAAATTACCCTTCCCGACGAGGTCCTGCCAAAAACATTGTTCCTTATATGAGCTTAGATCAAAAACTTTTAGAACCTATTATGTCAAATTCTGAAAACATTATTCAGTTTGGTAATAATGCTTATGGGAAACCAGCAACTGGATTAAATATATTAAGAGAAACTATTATGGGTCATGAGCTGTTTGATTATGCATTTAAAATGTATGCTAACAGATGGAAATTCAAACACCCAACTCCAGAAGATTTTTTCAGAACAATGGAAGATGCATCGGCAGTGGATTTGGACTGGTTTTTTAGAGGCTGGTTTTATTCGACAGACTTTGTTGATATTGGAATTAACAGTGTAAAGCAATATTTTGTTACCGAAACTCCTACTGCGGCCTTAAAAGCTGCTAAAGTAAGAAAAGGGCGTTTTGGTTTTGAAAAAGGACCGTTTGTTTATCTAGTTGAAGGTGATAATTCAGAATTAGATTCTTCATCAAAAAAACCAATGAAACTGGAGGAAGTAAAACTGCTTTCTGATTATGTAGATCAAAATGTTGCCCCAGAGGAAAAAACAAGTTTAAAGAATCCTAAATATTTCTACGAGGTAGAATTCAATAAGCCTGGAGGCATGCCAATGCCTATTATTGTTCAGATTACTTATGAAGACGGAACAGCTGACAATTATAAATACCCAGCTCAGATCTGGAGACAAAATAATGAAACAGCAAAGAAAGTATATGCAGTTTCAAAAGCAATAAAACAAATTCAGATAGATCCAAAATTAGAAACTGCTGATATTGATGTAACCAATAATTCATGGCCAAAAACAGAGATAAAATCTAAGTTTGATTAGGTTAAAAGATACTAAGTTTCTGAGATGCTGAGTTTCTAAGGTTTTTTTGAGCGAATAAAGCTTAGCATCTTAGAGGCTTAGCATTTTTTTTAAGAGTAAGATGAGAATTCGTTAATATTTTTAATTCTAAATAAGGACTTTGGAACTTAGCAGCTTAGTACCTCAGAAACTTAGTGTCTTTTTAGCTTTTTAAGACAATTTTAAAACACAAAGTTTTAAATTTTAATATCTTTGTCGTTTAAATACAAAAAATATGTTTGGAATAGGAGGAGGCGAATTAGTTTTTATTTTGTTTATCGTATTGATGCTTTTTGGTTCCGATAAAGTACCTGAAATGGCACGTACTATGGGTAAAGCTATGGCACAGCTTAAAAACGCAACCAATGATATCAAAAGTGAAATTCAAAAAGGAGCCGAAGCCAATGGTTTTGACCAGCAAACCTTGAATGAACTGACAGGCGGTATTAATTCTGAAATTAATAAAGCAAAAAACAGTCTTTTGGGCAATACTTCAAACACATTTAATGGAATAACAGACACATTCACTTCCGAAGTAAATAAAACCAAAGAAAGTATAGCAAGCGGAACAACAAATCCAGACGGTTCTTCAATTTTAGACGATATAACCGGACCGGTAAAACGCCAAATGTAATGCTAGAAAAAATACTTGCGCTAGATACTCAATTATTCATTTATCTTAATGGTTTAGGATCCGACACCTATGATGAGCTATGGCTTATTATTACCAAACAAACCAATTGGATTCCTTTTTTCCTGTTGCTGTTTTATCTTATTTACACTAAATTAGGAATAAAAAAAACGGGATATTTACTGCTTTTTGTTGCCGTTTTAGTATTGGCAACAGATCAGATCACCAATTTGTTTAAATATACCTTTCAGCGTGCAAGGCCTTGTAATAATCCCGAAATAAACACTATTATAAGAATTGTTCAGTCACGTAATTCTTTTAGCTTTTTTTCAGGCCATGCAGCAAATACAATGGCTGTAGCGACTTTTTTATATCTTATTTTCAAAAAACAGTTCAAATATTTTGGTTTACTGTTTTTATGGCCGTTAATCTTCGCTTACAGCCGAATTTATCTAGGCCTTCATTATCCATTAGATATCCTTTCAGGTTATTTGTGCGGTTTAATTACTGGTTACGGCATGTATAAAATCTACCAATGGGCAGTCAGAAAAGAAAAAATTTAAAATTCACAGAATAATATTTTTTTTATTTCAGATTTGCTTTCGATGAGCTACATTTTTTCCAGCAGATAAAAATATTCCCGTTCAATACTTTCCTGATGGTCTGAATGAGCAATCTTAACCATTTCTACAGCTCGCTGTTTTAAAGTTTTACCATACAAATCGGCAATTCCGTTTTCGGTAATTACATACTGAATATGACCTCTAGTTGTCACCACTCCTGCTCCATGCTTCAAGAAAGGAACAATTCTGCTCACACCGTTTTTGGTGGTAGACGGCAGGGCAATAATCGCTTTTCCGCCATCACTCAAAGATGCACCGCGTATAAAATCCATTTGTCCTCCAACACCCGAATACATTCTTGGACCTATAGAATCGGCACAGACCTGCCCTGTTAAATCGACTTCTATTGCTGAATTGATAGCAATCATTTTTGGATTTTTCCGAATTCGGGCGGTATCGTTAACCGTAGATGATTCCCGTAATTCAATAAATGGATTGTTATCTACAAAATCATAAAGGCGTTTGGATCCTAGTATAAAAGTAGACAGCACTCTTCCTCTTAATGATCCTTTATAATTACAATTTATCACGTTGCTTTCTATCAGATCAATCACGCCGTCTGAAAACATTTCGGTATGCAGGCCTAAATCTTTATGATTTCCTAATTTGCTCAAAGCGGCATTTGGAATAGACCCGATCCCCATTTGGAGCGTGCTTCTGTCTTCAATCAAAGAGGCAATATAATCTCCTATTTTATCTTCTTCGGCAGTAAAAGGCTCCTCTTCATGAGAATAAATCGGGACATCCACAGCTACCAAATACGTTATCTCTGAAATATGAAGAATCCCGTCGCCAAAAGTTCTCGGCATCTGCGGATTTACCTGTGCGATCACAATTTTTGCATTCTCAATCGCTGCAATCGAAGCTTCCACCGAAACTCCAAGAGAACAATACCCATGATTATCGGGAGGCGAAACATGAATAAAAACCACATCTAAAGGCAGGACATTTCTCCGAAACAAACGTGGCAATTCACTCAAAAAGACAGGAGTATAAGAGCCATTCCCCGCCTTTAAAGTATGCCGGACATTCCCGCCAATAAAAAAGGAATTGACATGAAAACTTTCTGCAAGCTCAGGATTGGCGTATCGTGCTTCGCCTTCAGTATGCAGATGGCATATTTCTACATTGCGCAATTCCGAAGCTCTTTCGGCCAATGCATTAGCCAGAATTGTCGGTGTTGCCCCAGCTGCCTGCAGATATACTCTGTCACCTGATTTTACTGTCTTTACAGCTTCTTCTGCAGTAACATATTTTTCCATAAAATCTTAAATTTAGAACAAAAATAAAGCAATTAGAAAAATTGAAATATGATAACGCTCATATCCAGATTACAAAATAAAACTGTGCAGTACATTCTCAACGGCATAGATCAGAAGCCCTGCCAAACCGCCCACAAGCGTACCATTAATCCGAATGTATTGAAGATCTTTCCCTATTTCCAATTCCAATTTTTCAGAAACTTCATCAGTGTCCCAGCTTTTTACTGTGGAAGCTATCAGGTCACCAATCATTTTTTTGTTGTTGATAAGCACTGACAGCATATCATTTTTGACAAAATTATTAATCTTGTCCATCAACAATTGGTCATTTTGAATTCCTTTGCCAAAACCCTGAATCATATTGGAAATGCTCTTTTTTATCACTGATTCTTCTTTTTGTGCCAGATCATTAGCGACAGCCGTTTTAATTTCCTTCCAGATTCCGCTGATGTAATCCTGCACTTCTTTTTTATTGGCAAAGCCAAAAACCAAATCATTGACTTTTTGCTGCATTTCGGGCGATTCCTTCAGCTCTTCTATAAACTGCATCAGATACTCGCTGATTCTTTTTCGAATTGCACTGTCTTTATGACTTGCTTCCACCAAAAAATCATAGAGACCGTTAAAAACGCCTTCGGTTATTTTTTTGTCGGCCAAGCCAAAAGAGAGAAATGGCGTAGAATTTTTTACCTTTTCTTCAATCAGATGTTTATTATTCTGCAATTCAACGATAAGTGTTTTCAGAACATTCGTTACCAGTTCTTCCTGCTTTTCGCTTTTGGCCAAGGATTCCAAACCAAGAGCAATCCATTCGGCAAAATTTAATTTACGCAGCTTATCGCTAAATTGCGCCTGCACAAAATTCTGAACTTCGGCATCATCAATGGTTTTCAGAACGCTAGGAATCACATTTTCGGCAATCAAATTGGCAACTAAATTGGCATTCTTCTCATTCATCAGCCAGTCCGAAGCTTTTATGGCAACATTGAACTGTTCAATTTTTACTTCCAATTTTTCTCTAGTTAGAAATTCATTCGAAACAAAATCCCCAAGGTTCTCTCCTATTTTATCCTTATTACCCGGAATCAAAGCCGTATGTGGAATTGGAATCCCCAACGGATGCCTAAACAGCGCTACCACTGCAAACCAATCGGCGATGCCTCCCACCATTGCTGCTTCGCTCAAAGCTTTCATCCAATTAATTCCATACACATTGGCAATTACAAAAAGAACTACTGCTGCTCCCAAAAGAATTAAAGCAATTCTTTTCATTTGGATCAATTCCCTTTCTTTTTTACTGTTTTCCTGTTCTACCGTTGTGTTCATAATGCAATACAATTGATTTTTAGCTAATTTAAAACATTTTCACATACCAAAAATTTGAAACACCTCTTTGATAGTTATGTTAAAGCACATTAAAACTGTAATGTAATAACTTCCATAAATAGCATAGCAGCACAAAAAAGCGCTTAAATAAAAGTTAAAATTTCAAAATTAAAAGTAATACTATTATATTTGCAAGCACAATTATCAACTTATGAACACTATACTATCAAACATAAAAATTCAAGTCAACGAAAAGCTGTACGTAAAGGATCCCGAAACTTCTGATTTAGGTAAAAAAATAATCGAAAACAGTATTCTTTTAATTGATGAAATCGGGATTGAACACTTTACTTTCAAAAAACTGGGTGAAAAAATTGGTTCCAATGAAAGTTCCATTTACAGGTATTTTGAAAACAAACACAAATTAGTAGTTTATTTATCATCTTGGTATTGGGGATGGATGGAATATAAATTGGTTTTTGTCACAACCAATATTTCAAATCCGGCCGAAAAACTGCAAAAAGCAATAACGATTGTCACCGAAAAAATTATTGATGATCTCAGCACAAAACATATTAATGAAGCTATTTTGAATAAAATTATAATTTCAGAATTTAGCAAAACACTGTACACAAAAGAAGTGGATGACGATAACAAAGAGGGTTATTTTTTGGTTTATAAAAGAGTAATAAACCGGCTTATCAGTATTATACAGGAAGTTAACCCAGATTACAGTTATGCCAAAAGTTTAGCATCAAGTATTGTGGAGGGAAGCTTACATCAGCACTTTTTAACCGAACATTTAAAAACAATTACGGACTGCAATACACCCGAAACTATAACTTCATTTTACTTAGATTTAGTGAACCGAATACTTTCCAAATAAAACAATTACAAAACCTCCTAGATATGACACCTTTAAAAAGATTTTATAATTTGCTTGAACTAGACAAAAAGGATGTGCTGCAAATTTTTTTCTACGCCATTTTTGCAGGACTTATCAGCTTGTCGCTGCCGTTAGGAATTCAAGCCATCATCAATTTTATCCAATCGGGGCGAGTGAGCGCTTCGTGGATTGTTTTGACAATTATAGTAGTGGCTGGAGTTGCACTTGTTGGAATTTTGTCACTTATGCAGCTTAGAATCACAGAAAATTTACAGCAGAAGATATTTGTACGTTCTTCTTTTGAATTTGCAGCACGTTTACCAAAAATAAAATTTGACGCTCTGTACAGCACTTATCCTCCCGAATTAGCCAACCGTTTTTTTGACACTTTAACAATACAAAAAGGAACCTCCAAATTATTAATTGATTTTTCGGCGGCCTTATTACAAATTGCTTTTGGACTGATACTGCTTTCATTGTATCATCCGTTTTTTATTGTTTTTGGTATAATGCTATTCTTTTTATTGTACTTCATTTTTAAATTCTCGTATAAATCAGGTTTAGAAACAAGTTTAAAGGAATCTAAATTTAAATACAAAGTTGCTGGCTGGCTGCAGGAAGTTGCACGCAATAATTTCAGTTTCCGCAATCAGTTAAATTATGATTATGCATTACATAAAAATGACTTATTGGTTAATGACTATCTCAATTACAGAGAAAAACATTTCAATATAATTAAGAATCAATTTATACAATTAATACTTTTCAAAGTTTTAATAACGGCAAGTTTGCTAGCGATTGGCGGTTATTTAGTATTATCACAGGAAATGAATATCGGGCAATTTGTCGCTGCCGAAATCATTATTTTACTGGTTATCACTTCTGTTGAAAAAATTATCATTGGCTTGGAAACATTTTACGATGTTTTAACTTCTGTTGAAAAAATTGGCCAGGTAACCGACATGGATCTTGAAGAAGAAGCATACGAATCCTATGATAACTGCTACACCAATATCAGCCTTGAAACTGAAAATCTAATTTTTAAATTCCCAGAAGCCGAGCAAAACACTTTACGCCGAATCAGCCTGAAAATCGAACAAGGCGAACGCATATTTATTGATGGTAAAAATGGCTCTGGAAAGACAACCTTAATCCGAATTCTTTCGGGACTGCTGCAGCCTACTACAGGTTCTTTTTATATTAACGATGATACTTTCAAAAAAATAAACTTAAAACAATACCGCTCCCAAATTGGCAGTATTATTTATGGCGAAACGCTGTTTGAAGGAAGTATCCTGGACAACATCACTTTTAAAGATGCAGCAATTACACCCGAAGATCTAAAATGGGCCATTCATGGTGTACAGCTTACCAATCATATAAAATCATTGCCAAAGGGCTTGGACACCATTGTTTTTCCAGAAGGAAAGCAATTATCATCCTCCAACAGCCAAAAAATATTATTGGCACGAAGTATCATCCATAAGCCAAAAATACTTTTTTATGAAGATCCAACAGACACCATGGACGAAAGCACAGCCAATGAAATTATCGATTTCATTACTTCCAAAGAACATACGTGGACTATTATAGTTTCGTCCAAAAATCCGTATTGGAGAACCAAAAGCAATCGCATCATAACGATGCAGGACGGTAAAATTTTATTAGACTCTAAAAACTAAGAAAGATGCTGAATATCTCTGAAAACAATAAGATAAACCAATCACTGCAGGGCTTTAAAACAATGCAGACACTTGAAAACAAAAAGGATTATAAAATTTTAAATAAAATCATAATCAGTGTTTCGATACTAGGTTTTTGCATATTCTTTCTGCCTTGGACTCAAAATATATCGGGTTCAGGATCGGTAACTACTCTTAAACCCAATCAGAGGCCACAATCGATACAAAGTGTAATTTCGGGACGAATCGAAAAATGGTATGTTCAGGAAGGTGACTTCGTGCAAAAAGGCGACACTATTTTATACATCTCAGAAATAAAAGAGGATTATATGGATCCCAATTTGGTTGCGAATACCAAAAACCAAGTGGACGCCAAAAAACAATCTGTACAATCCTATGAATCGAAAGTAGAAAGCCTGAACAGTCAGTTAGCGGCAATTGAATCTGAAAAAAGACTCAAACTCGAACAGGCTCAAAACAAAATCAAGCAGGCACGTTTGAAAATCAAAAGCGACAGTATTGATTTGATCGCCGCCAACACCCAGCTCAAAATTGCCACTACCCAGCTCAACCGTTCCTTGCAATTAAACAAGGAAGGCTTAAAACCTTTGACTGATGTAGAAGAAAAACGCTTAAAACTGCAGGATGCCGAAGCCAAAATCATCAATCAGGAGAACAAATTATTAAGCAGCAAAAACGATTATATCAATACAAAAGTCGAAATAAACCGCATCACAGCTGAATATTCTGAAAAAGCAGCCAAATCGGAAAGCGATCAGTTTACAGCCAAAAGCAGCCAATATGATGCTGCCGCACAGGTAAGCAAATTGGAAAATCAATACAACAATTACAGCATCCGCAACAACATGTATTACATCAAAGCGGCACAAAGCGGCTACATCAACAGAGCCTTACAATCTGGAATTGGAGAAACCATAAAAGAAGGAACTGCCATTGCGACTATAATGCCTTCTGCATACGATATTGCTGTAGAAACCTATGTGAATCCTATTGACCTGCCGTTAATCCGCAAAGGAGAAAAAGTCAGAGTCTGGTTTGACGGATGGCCTACTATCGTTTTTTCCGGATGGCCGAATGCGTCTTACGGTACCTTTGGCGGTAAAGTGGTTGCTATCGAAAACTTCATCAGCGATAATGGAAAATACCGAGTGTTAATTGCTCCGGACAAAGATGAAGAAGCATGGCCAAAACAAGTAAGCATCGGTTCGGGAGCACAAACATTGGCCTTATTGGATACTGTACCCATTTGGTTTGAAATATGGAGAACCTTAAACGGATTTCCTCCTAATTATTATAAAAAAGATACGAAACCATCTAAAGAAAAGAAATAATGAAACGACTTTTCTACCTATTATTATTTTTTTCAATTGTTACTCAAGGACAGGAAACCGCCTCAAAAGAATTGAGCTACAATGAATTTTTGGGTTATGTAAAAAAATACCATCCATTGGTCAAAAACGCGCAGCTTGAACTCAATAAAGCACAAGCCGAATTAATGATGGCGCGTGGCAGCTTCGATCCAAAAATTGAAGTGGATTACGCCCAAAAACAATTTAAAGGCAAAGAATATTATTCGATTTTAAACAGCAGTTTTAAAATTCCGACTTGGTACGGAGTCGAAATAAAAGCTGGTTTTGACGACAACGAAGGGTATTACCTGAATCCACAAAACACAACTCCTGCTCAAGGTCTAACCTCACTAGGAATCAGTGTCCCGTTAGGGCAAGGTTTATGGATTAATAAAAGAATGGCAGATTTACGCAAAGCAAAAATGCAGATAGAATTAAGCACCGCTGAAGTGAAACTGGAAGCAATCGGCGTTTTATATGATGCGTCGCTGGCCTACTTCAACTGGAAAAAAAACTATGAGGAAGTGCAATTGTATGACAACTATACCAAAAATGCGAAGAAACGAAATGCCGGAATTCAGTCATTGATACAGCAAGGAGACAAACCTGCTATTGATAGTGTAGAATCGGGAATCATTGTAAAAAACAGAATTTTGAGTTTGGAGGATTCTAAACTAAAACTAATCAAAGCAAAACTGGAATTATCCAATTTTTTATGGCTGGAGAATGCAGTCCCAATGGAAATCTCAGATGACTTAATTCCAGAAACAGAGCTCGAAAACACGATTCAGGAGACATTAAAAACCAACAATTTAGCCACTGACGGTTTTTCAATTGAAAATCATCCTAAAATAAATGCGCTGCAAAGCAAGATTGACATTCTGAATGTAGAGCGAAAATTGAATGCCAATGAACTGCTGCCGAAAATCGATATTGGCTATTCTTATTTATCGGAACCAAAATATTTTAATGAATTTCAAACGGATGATTATAAAATAGGTTTAGACTTTTCGTTTCCATTATTCTTAAGAAAAGAACGAGGCAAATTAAAATTGACTAAATTTAAAATTCAGGAAACCGAATACATTTTAGATGTAGAAAAAATACAGCTCGCTAATAAAATTGAAGCTCAAAAAACAGAAATCACTTCACTCGCTAAACAACTAAAATTAATTAAAGACTTGTCAAAAGACAACCAGACGATGCTGCAATCGGAGGAGCGATTGTTCTCTTTTGGGGAAAGTTCATTGTTTTTAATCAACACCCGCGAAAACAATTTGGTCAGTGCACAACTGGCACAAATCAATCTTGCTAATCGTTTTTACGTATCCAATTCAGAACTTTTTAAAATTATGGCGAATCCAAATTAAATAATTTTAAATGTGTATTTTTGCACTCTGAAAATTCGAAAACATGATTATTCAAAAAACCCGTGAGGAAATAGAATTAATGCGCGAAAGTGCCTTAATCGTATCAAAAACATTAGGAATGATTGCTTCTGAAATAAAAGAAGGAGTTACCACATTATATCTAGACAAAAGAGCCGAAGAATTTATCAGAGATCATGGAGCTGTACCAAGTTTTCTTGGCCTTTACGGTTTCCCGAATTCATTGTGCATGAGTCCAAATTCTCAAGTAGTACACGGAATTCCAAACAACAAACCATTGGAAAGTGGCGATGTGATTTCAGTTGACTGTGGTGCTTTCAAAAATGGATATCACGGAGATCACGCCTACTCTTTTGAAATTGGCGAAGTGGCTCCCGAAACCAAAAAATTACTTCAGGTAACCAAAGAATCGCTTTACGTAGGAATTCGCGAATTACGTGCCGGAAATCGTGTAGAAGATGTGGGGAATGCTATTCAAAAATATACCGAATCGCATGGCTATGGTGTGGTTCGTGAATTAGTTGGCCACGGTGTTGGACAAAAAATGCACGAAGATCCAGAAATGCCTAATTATGGTAAAAAAGGCCGTGGTAAACTTTTAATCGAAGGAATGGTGGTCGCTATCGAGCCGATGATTAATATGGGAACCAAAAACATCAAACAGCACAAAGACGGCTGGACAATAACCACCGCCGACGGAAAACCATCTGCCCACTTTGAACACGATGTCGCCATCATAGACGGAAAACCTGAGATTTTATCGACTTTCTATTATATATACAAAGAATTGGGAATCGTGAGCAATGAAGAAGATGAATTTAGAAAAGTGCCTTTAGTTGTTTAAACACGAATTTCACGAATTGGCACGAATTCTAGACTTGAAAATTCACTAACTTTTATTTGAAAGTTATTTAAAACAATGAATTATAAACTTTCTAAACACTATAAATGCACGATTTATATTTAAAAGAAGAAGCTTATACAATTATTGGTTTATGTATGGAAGTACATAAAATTCTTGGTAAAGGCCATAGTGAAAAAGTTTATGGAGATGCTTTAGAATATGAATTTAGAAAAAATAATGTTTCGTATTCCAGAGAATCAAAATTCAACATCGAATATAAAGACATCATTTTACCAACCTATTATTTTGCCGATTTTGTAATTTTTGACGAAATTATTTTAGAAATAAAAGCAATTCAAGAACTTTCGAATAATGAAATAAAACAAACATTAAACTATCTTGCCGCATCACAAAATAAATTAGGATTACTCGTGAATTTCGGAGAAGATAGTTTGAAATATAAAAGAATAATTCTTTAATCATAACATAATATTCGTGAAATTCTTTTTTACACATTATTCATTCGTGTAAATTCGTGAAATTCGTGTTTAATTTTTTTACCAAATGAAATCTGTGTTTAAACTTATACTCAATACCATTCCTCGTCCTTTATTAATTAGACTGAGCTATGTAGCACGACCAATCATCGCTTTTTCATTAAAAGGAGATAAATACACCGACCCTATCGATGGGAAAAGTTTCAAATCAATGCTGCCTTATGGGTACGAAACACAACGTAATAATGTGCTTTCGCCAAGCACGCTTTCGTTGGAAAGACACCGTTTGCTGTGGCTGTACTTAAACGAGCAAACTGATTTTTTTACAGCGCCAAAGAAAGTATTGCATTTTGCACCGGAACAGGCATTTTACAAACTGTTCCGTAATCAAAAAAACCTGGATTACACCACTACCGATTTATTTTCGCCTTTGGCGGATGTAAAGGCTGATATTTGTAATTTGCCTTTTGAAGACAACCAATACGATGTTATTCTTTGCAATCACGTTTTGGAACACATTCCGGATGACACCAAAGCCATGCAGGAATTGTATCGCGTTTTGAAACCTGGCGGCATGGCGATTCTTCAGATTCCGCAAGATTTAAAAAGAGACGTGACCTTTGCTGACGATTCCATTACGGATCAAAAAGAGCGTGCCAAAATATTTGGGCAATACGATCACGTACGCATTTATGGCCGGGATTATTTTGATAAATTAAGAAGTATTGGATTCACTGTCGTAGAAGAAGATTACACCAGCAAAATAGCTCCAGAATTAGTAGAAAAATATTGTCTGGCAAAAGGAGAAATTATACCTGTTTGCTTTAAATAAAAATAAGAAACACGAATTTCACGAATTAGCACGAATTAGCAACAATTAATTCGTGCTAATTCGTGAAATTCGTGTTTTAAAATCAATTTAATCTATTTTGCTTTTGGAAACCAAAAATCCCTTTCAGTTTTGTTTTGATGTTAACTTAGAGCCAAAGTTAAACGCATACATTCCGACAGCTTATATAGTTGGACATTCTGAAACTATAACCTATTTAGACAAAAAGGCGAGTCCTGAAGTGCTTCAAAGTTTTGGTGTAATTGTTGAAAATTTAGACACAAATACCAAAAAAGTTTTGTCGATTTGTGAAGCACTCAAACCCGAAGTCATTTTTAAGAAATTCGGTAAAAACAGTAAATCTTCCAAAAATATTGAAGATCTGCTTAAAGATAGTAAGCTGAAATTTGGAATCGAACAATTCATAAAAACCAATCTTGACCAATTTTACACTTTGGTTTCCCAAGAGAATTTTCCGCTGTCGCTGCATCTTGGCAAAGAAAAAGATTTCCGCATCAGCAGAATTACCACTGAAAATCCAGCATTAGAAACCTGTCTTCAATTTGACAAACACGAAAACGGGATTTCGTATACCTTGCTTTTAAAAGACGAAACAACAACATTTTATCCATCAAACACTGCTATCACTCTTCTTTTGGACGAGCCGGGATGGCTGGTGGCACACCATAAATTGTATATCTTAAAAGGCATCAATACCAAAAAAATTATTCCATTTTTGAAGAAGAAAACTGTTGAAATTCCTTCGAAAATGGTTCCTGAATACTTTGAAAAATTCATTAAGGATGTAGCAAAAAAAGCAGATATAAAAGCCACAGGATTTGCAGTCGGGCTAAAGGACAAAATTACTTCCTGTTCACTTCAGCTGGCTCATGATTTTTTTAAGAACACCTATTATCTCAATCTTTTATTTGACTATGACGGTTTCAGTTTTGATAATACTAAAACGAAGAAAACACATTCTGAAATTGATATCAGCAATTTAGATAATATCAAAGTCATTCAATATAAAAGGACAATTGAAGAAGCATCCTTTGAAAACAAATTGCTAGCACTTGAATTTATAAAAACGGAAACTGGTTTGTTTGGGCTTTCGCCAAAAGAAGAAAAACAAGATCCGTATGCTACCATTCAGTGGACGATAGAAAATCAAGAAATACTTGAATCTTTAGGTTTTTTAATTGGAAATTTAAAAATTGACAGCAAAAAAATCGACACCAACAAAGTAACTGTCAAATTTTCGAATGAAGTAAAAAGTGATTGGTTTGATATAAAAATGGTGGTGGTTTGTGATTCTTTCTCCTTTAATTTCAGTGAAATTGTTGACAATATAAAAAACAGAAACCGACTGTTCCTTTTACCCAATGGCAATTATTTTTTGATTCCGATTGAATGGATGACGCTTTATGGTCCGATGGCTAAATTGGCTAAAGTTCAAAACGGAAGCCTGACTTTGCTTAAAAGTAATTTTGCCGTTCTGGACGAGATTCCACAACTAAAAACTTTAGTCAATTTACTAGGAAACATCGAATATCAGCCATCTTCATTAGTAAAAGCAACTTTGAGACCATATCAGATTCAAGGAGTCAAATGGCTTTTGGAACATTACAATAATGGATTGGGTGCTTGTCTGGCAGATGATATGGGATTAGGAAAAACACTGCAAACCTTATCTACATTGGTCGCAGTGCAGGAGCAATTAGAATTTAAAAAAGCCGAAGACGTTCAGCTGGATTTGTTTGGCAATGAAATTCCAATACCAAAAGAATATTTAAAAGCCTTGATTGTACTGCCATCATCATTGGTTTTTAACTGGTACAATGAAGCTCGCAAATTCACACCGCATTTTCGAAGAATACAATATGTCGGCAACGACCGAAAATTACTTTCTAAAAAACTAGAAAAATACGATGTGATTTTTACGAGTTACGCGGTTGTTTCCAGAGATATTTCGATTTTAGAAAAATACAATTTCAGGTATCTGATTTTGGACGAAAGCCAATACATAAAAAACAAAAACTCCAAAATTTTCAAGGATATCAATCAGATAAAAGCAAGTCATAAAATATCATTGAGCGGAACTCCAATAGAGAATTCCCTTGACGATTTATGGTCTCAGATGCAGTTTATCAATCCGAATATATTGGGTAGTTATTCTTTTTTTGCAGAAAATTATAAACTTCCAATCGAGAAAAAACAAGACGAAAATTGCTTGATGGAATTGAAAAACCTAATTAGTCCGTTTATTTTAAGAAGAACCAAGGAGCAGGTTTTGAAAGATTTACCCGAACTGTCTGAGCAGATTTTCTATTGTGAAATGGAACCCGAACAAGAGAAATTATACGAGGAAGAAAAATCTAAGGCTCGAAATTCATTATTAAAAACAGACGGCTCTGGAATTGATAAAATCAATATCATCAACACCTTGATGCGATTACGACAGCTGAGTAATCACCCGAAAATGATTGATTCCAAATCGGAAATGGATTCTGGAAAATACCTTGCTGTTACCCGATATCTGGAGACTTTGGTTCAATCCAACCAAAAAACAATCGTTTTCAGTTCGTTTGTTTCCAACTTGAATTTTTATAAAAACTGGTGCAAGGAAAACAAAATAGATTTCTGTGAACTCACAGGTGAAACTCCTTTGAAAGATAGAGAATTTCAGGTTAACCTATTCCAAAATCAGGAAAAACCTTTATTGTTTTTTATCTCTTTGAAAGCAGGTGGCGTTGGACTTAATATTACCAAAGCTTCTTATGTTGTGTTCCTCGATCCTTGGTGGAATCCTTTTTCAGAAAAACAAGGTATTGGCCGTGCGCACCGCATTGGACAGATGAACAAAGTCAATGTAGTTCGGTTTATTACCAAAAACACTGTGGAAGAAAAAATCATTCGTTTGCAGGAAAGCAAAAAACTGCTATCCGATTCGCTTTTAGACGAAAATTTTATTGGTGATGAAATTGAGGAAAATCTGAGCTTTATATTAGAATAATAGTTTTTATATTTTCGATTCGTGTTTCATTGCTAGATCCGAAGCAATCTCATCCAGCATGTCCATTCGAATAGTAGCTGGACTTGATTTTTGTCAGTGAGTTTGCTTCGTTCCTCGCAAAGACGTAGACTAGCTTTCACAATAATTTGTATATTTACTATTTTTGAACAAAAGCTGCCAATGAAATCAATAGTCATTATACTTCTTTCATTCCTTTGCCTGAGCGTAACCGCCCAAGTCGAAACCGAAATTCCTCCGCCGTACAACATCAAAACTGCTTCGTTTGTCCAAAACAATCAAAACGTAGTTCCTATTTTTAGATTAGGTGAATCATTCGATTTTCTGTTTGATGATTTATTTGGTAATGAAGCCGATTACTACTTCGAAATTACACATTGCGATTACAATTGGGTGCCGACCGATATTCCGAAAAGTGATTACCTGACCGGCTTTGACAGTCAAAAAATCCAACAATATGTCAATTCATTTAATACATTACAGATTTTTACACATTACCAATTATCAATTCCGAATAATTACACCCAAATAAAATTAAGCGGTAATTATGTGCTGACCATTTTAAACTCCGACAAAGAAGTTGTTTTGAAAAGATATTTTGTATTATATGAAGATAAAGTGTCGGTTGCTTTAAAAGTAAAAAGACCAAGAACTGTAAAAAACATTTATTCAAAACACAATCTGAATTTCGAAATCAACACTGACGATTTTTTATTACAGAATCCAACACAAAATCTAAAAGTAGTACTGCTGCAAAACGGCAATTTCAATACTGCAATTAAAAATATTGTACCGCAATACAACCTAGGCAATGTTTTTGTTTATAAATACGATATGGAAACGCAGTTTTGGGCTGGTAATGAATTTTTAAATTTTGATTCCAAAGACATCAAAAACGCAAATAATTATGTCAGTTTCGTTAATTCCGACAGCGGTATTTACAACACGCATTTATTTACCAATAATGCCAAAGCCAGTTTCCCTTACAGCAGCTATTCTGATCTTAACGGTAATTTTTCGATCCGAAAACTAGACGGCGAAAACAACACAATCGAAGCTGATTATTCATGGGTTTATTTTAGCCTCTCAGCTCCTTTAGTAAATCCGAATTATTCTGTTTATATAGTGGGAATGTTCAATAATTACAGTACAACTCCTGAAAATAAAATGGATTTTAACACTGAAAAAGGAATTTATGAAAAAGCAATTTTGATCAAACAGGGATTTACAAACTATCAATATTTAACGGTAAATAATAAAGGAATAATCGATTCAGAGAACGCAATTGATGGAAATTTCTATCAGACAGAAAACGATTATACCGTATTGGTTTACTACAAAGAAAACACAGACAGATATGTAAAAGTTATTGGTAAAGGTGCTGCAAATTCATTAAATATAACAAATTAGAAAACTTTAAAAAATTTTAAAAAAATTATTCATTTTTTTTGTAGATTTGCCGACATACAGCACATAATTAGCTCATTAACATGGTTTCACAAATAACAAGAGGCATTAAAATTTCGGTATTGACTAGTTTTGAGGGAACGTACTTCAAAAACTATAAGATACATTTTGCCTTTAGTTATGAAATTACAATTGAGAACCACAGTAAGGATTCTGTTCAATTGACTTCACGTCATTGGGAAATCTACGATTCTTTAAATGATTTAGAATATGTAGATGGAGAAGGCGTTATTGGAAAAAAACCAGTTTTAAAACCAGGCGAACAGCACACTTACAGTTCCGGCTGTTTATTATCATCTCCGTATGGTGCGATGAAAGGCTATTTCAATATGATTAATTTTACTACTACTAAATCTTTTAGAGTAATTGTTCCTACTTTTAGAATGTGCGCTCCTTTTGCACTAAATTAATTTGACTTTAATTATAACATTTTTAGCATAATTTAAATCATTCCTTTGTACTTTTGCATCAAATTATTTAATTGCTTACTAATTAATTACAAAAGACATGCTAAAAGGATTTTTTAATGTACCCAAAGCGGTAAACGAACCTGTAAAAAGTTACGCTCCAAATTCACCCGAAAAAGTAGCGGTTTTATCAGCTTATAAAACAATGTGGAATTCCAAAACCGATGTTCCGTTATATATTGGAAACGAAGAAATCAGAACTGGAAACACCAGAAACATGACAGCTCCACACGATCATCAACATATCGTTGGAACGTATCATTTAGCTGAAAAAAAACATATTGAAAGTGCCATTGCCAATGCATTAGAATCTAGAGAAGCTTGGGCAAATATGGCTTGGGAACAAAGAGCGGCCATTTTCCTTAAAGCTGCCGAATTAATCGCTGGTCCTTACAGAGCAAAAATAAATGCTGCAACTATGATTGCGCAGTCCAAAAATATTCATCAGGCCGAAATTGACGCAGCATGTGAATTAATCGACTTTTTACGTTTCAACGTAGAATTCATGACTCAGATTTATGCTGATCAGCCAAAATCGTCATCTGACATGTGGAACCGTTTAGAATACAGACCGCTTGAAGGTTTTGTTTATGCGGTTACGCCGTTTAACTTTACTGCTATCGCTGCAAATCTTCCTGCAAGCGCTGCTATGATGGGGAATGTTGTAATTTGGAAACCAAGCGACAGCCAGGTATTTTCTGCAAAAGTTATAATCGATGTTTTCAAAGAAGCAGGAGTTCCAGACGGTGTTATTAACGTTGTTTTTGGAGATGCTTTAATGATTACTGATACTGTTTTGGCAAGCCGTGATTTTGCCGGAATCCACTTTACAGGTTCAACAGATGTATTTAAAGATATTTGGGCAAAAATTGGAACAAACATTCACCATTACAAAACATACCCAAGAATTGTTGGAGAAACAGGTGGTAAAGACTTTATCATCGCGCATCCAAGTGCCAATGTTAAACAAGTAGCTACAGGAATTATCCGTGGTGCATTTGAATTCCAAGGACAAAAATGTTCTGCAGCTTCAAGAGCGTATATACCGCAAAGTTTATGGCCAGCTGTTAAAGAGCAATTAATCACAGATGTAAAATCTATGAAAATGGGTTCTCCTGAAGATTTCGGAAACTTTATTACAGCCGTAATTCACGAAGGTTCTTTTGATAAACTGGCAAGTTTTATTGACCAAGCTAAAAAAGATGCTGATGCAGAAATTATCGTTGGTGGTAATTACGATAAATCTGTTGGGTACTTTGTTGAACCTACAATCATAGTAACAACAAATCCTCACTATACTACAATGGAAACCGAATTATTCGGACCAGTTATGACGATTTTTGTTTACGAAGATGCTCAATGGGCTGAAACATTGAAATTAGTTGATTCTACTTCTGAATATGCTTTAACTGGTGCTGTTTTCAGTCAGGATCGTTATGCTATTGAAGAAGCTACAATTGCTTTACAAAATGCAGCTGGAAACTTCTACATCAATGACAAACCAACTGGAGCTATCGTAGGAATGCAGCCATTTGGTGGAGCAAGAGCTTCTGGAACTAATGACAAAGCAGGTTCGGCATTGAACTTATTGCGTTGGGCATCTCCAAGAACTATTAAAGAAACATTTGTAACTCCAACAGATTACAGATATCCGTTTTTGGGAGAATAGTATTATTAGTCTAAAAGTTGGAAAGTCGAAAGTCTTAAAACTTTAAAAATAACAAACCCCACAGGAATCAGGTTCTTGTGGGGTTTGTTTATTATTTCAAAACGGGAATTTTCACAAAACTATCGTTATACCATTTTACTTTTAATGGTTCTTTCGCATCTTTAACAGTTTCCTCGGTAACCACTTTTCCTGTTCCATAATTCAGTTCTGAAAAAGGGTTTTTATTTACATTCAGTACAACGACCAAACGGCTGCCTGCACTCAATTGTTTACTTACCAAATGTGTATTTGAAAATGGAATTGATTCTATTTCATTTGGCTTCAGTAAATTTCTTTTTGTAATATCTCTTGCATAGCTGGCACGACCCAGAAAATAGGATAAATGAAAATAGTTCCCATCCAGCATTAATTCATATAGTGTAACACCAATATCCATATCTTTTTTATTAATACTAGCCTTTATTTCACCCAAAAAAGAACCATTAATTAACATCGTTTCTTTCAAAGGATCACTTATAAAAACAAATCCGTTACTGGCATCAATTTCTTTTCTAATAATAGGATCCGGATAATACTCATTATTTTGCGTTTGCCTGTCAGCAAAATTAACTTCCTGATACAGGTATTTTTTTTGAATTGGTTTTTCTCCATTTAATGCATAAAAATTTCCGGATTTGTCAGCTGTTAAATACAGCTTCAAAAAATCATTGCTCATTTTATCAAGAGAAGGAGCACTTCGCCACTCATTTGCCCCCATAACCTCATAATTAATTTTATCTTTCAATATTTCTGGTTTGCTACCCTTTTTCAGAATATAATCAAACCATTGGTATGTTATCTTTTTTATATTGATTAGTGCAAGGGGATCAACTTTGTAATCGTACAACTCAACTTCACCTCCCACTTGAGTGCCAAAGTGGCCATATGGCCCAATCACTACATAGACCGGAATCTGCGGATTATATTTCTGAAGCTCCCTTACATAATACAAACTTGAATTTTGAGAATCATTGTAATATCCGTCAAAAGCCAGAACTGGAATGTTTATTTGTTCAAATTCTTTTTTGTAAGGTGCCATCTTCTGCCAATACTCATCAAATGACGGATGCTTTATCCATCTCTGAAAAAGTCTGTTTGGAGTACCATCAATACTATCTATTTTTTTGTAGGCAACTCCGGTTTCCCACCATTTAAACATCATTTTCCTAAAACGTTGTCTGTCGTTGCCCGCAACTGTATCGAGATATTTATTATTCCCCACATAAATCGACCATTCATAATTTGGGTTTACAAAAACATTATTTTCCATCGGCAGTCCCATCCCTGGTCTATTGGCAACATAGGGTACTATAGTTTTAAGAGCAGCATGCATTTTTTTGCAAGCTGCCCATTGAGTAAATCCGTTATAACTTCCGCCATACATGCCTACACTTCCATTACACCATTCCTGTTTACTGATCCAATCAATCACATCATATGCATCATCTCCGTCATTCTCATAGGGAAATATCTCGCTTGAACTAAACCTCTTCCCTCTTGTATAGGCAATAACTCCCACATATCCGTTGTCTGCTGCTTCTTTCAAGGATTTTAGGTCTCTTCCTTTGTCTCTGACATAAATAGTATATTGAAAAATGACCGGTTTGGGAGATGAAACTCCTTTTTTCCGAACTACCATTGCCGATATAAATGCACCATCCCGTGTTTTAATCATCACGCTGTCCTGAACATCATATGCGCTTTCTAAATCTTCAGATCTTGTTAGACTTGTTTGCTGTGATAATGCATTTGATATCATCAAAATAAGAAATACAAAATTTAAAATTGGTTTCATTGATTAGTTTTTTTTTGCGTGAGGGATTGTAGTGGAGCTCTTTTTTAATTTGGCGATTTTTCTTCGCCAAATTAAAAAAAGCGGGAGCGAAAAGCCCGACCCGTAGTTTTTACGCAGGGTCATGCCCAAATTTAAATTTGGTTTAAATTTTTAAATTTAACTGCCTGTCTGTTTGATACTTCTAATAGTTCGCCCGTTTTTAGCTTTACTTCCAACCTGCCACTGATTGTTTTATTGACTTCCTGAATATAATTGACATTTATAATTTCGGTTCTGTTGATTCTGAAAAAAATAGTGGCATCGAGCATTTCTTCCCATTGACGAAGTGACCGTCTTTGAAGTGCTTTTTTGTCTTGAAAAAAAAGTCTGGTGTAATTTTCCAGCGATTCAATTAAATAAATTTCATCCAATTGAATAAAGAATCGTTTCTCTCCATCCTTGATAAAAATTTTCCGTTCCTTTTCAACAGAATTATTTAAAGAAAATTTCACTTTTATAATATTCCTTATTTTTTCAATTGCTTTTGCAAAACGCTCCTCCCTAATGGGTTTCATTAGATAATCTAAAGCATTTACCTCAAAAGCCTGAACAGCATATTGATTATAAGCTGTAGTAAATAATACTTCGGGAACATTATCTAAGAGCCTGTTTAAATTTTATTTAATAATAATTTTATAGTTGCAATTTTGACCATATTCTCGGATGTTTCAAAAAGTAGTTCATAATTTCTACATAATCTTCGGTCGTTGTCAAACCAAGAGAATGTTCTCTCTACAATCCATCTTTTATGTATAGGTTTAAACCCCATTTTTCTATCATCTGAACGCATTACCACTTGAATAATATAGCCAAATTTATTTTTTATGTTTTCAATCACTTCGCCTCTGTAACCACCATCGGCAAGGATTACTTTTATAGGACATAAAAAATAGTGAAGCGTCCTCATTAGTAAATCTGCCGCTTTACTATCATGGACATTGGCAACTGTTACCATTATTGCCAAAAGAAACCCATTTTTATCAACCACAATATGCCGTTTAATTCCTTTTACTTTTTTATTGCCATCAAAACTATTTAAGGAACGATTATTTCCCCATCGTACACTTTGACTATCCATTATTCCTAGACTTGGCATTGTATTTTGACCTCTATTAAACCTGACTTTTTCTCGCAATTTTGACAGTAATAAATCAAAACATTCCAAATTTGACCATTTCCAATAGTAATAATACACTAATTGCCATTTTGGAAAATCTTTAGGTAACATTCGCCACTGACAACCTGTTTTTACGAGATAATTAATCGCATTCCAAATGATTTTCAAATTATATTTCCGCTTTCTATCATCGAATTCTAAAGTCTTTTTTATAAATTGCCACTGGGTTTCTGTCAAATCGGTTGGATACATCTTTTTATGGTTTGGTCACTACAAAAAGACAAATTTCAATCGGTTTCTTTAACCCATAACAATTATTTATTTTAAATTTTTAAACAGGCTCTAAGGATTCCAATAAATCAAAACCTGATTTTTCAGGCATCTGAATATCCAAAAAAATCAAATCAGGCATTTCCGATTCAATTAAATCCCTGGCATCATCAGCATTTTCCGCTTCACCGACAAGAACAAAATCTTCATATGCCTTTAATGCATTTTTTAATTCTTCCCTTGACAAACGCTCATCATCTACTATTATAACTTTTATCTTTTTCATTTTGATGGGATTAAAATAGTAGCCAAAACCGTTTCGTCTTCCCGATTTCCAATTTCAAAAGAAGCTTTCCCATTATACTGCAACAACAGCCGCTCTCTCAGATTATTCAGACCTATGCCGGAATCTTTAATCTCGTTACTTAGCTTACCCGAATTTTGAACACTGATTTTTATAAAATCATTTTCCTCTTCAACGGTCACAGAAATATATCCACCATTTTTTCTTTTTTCAATTCCATGTTTAATTGCATTTTCAACCAGCGACTGAATACTCAAAGGCAGAATTAAATGCTCTGACAGATTTAAACGTGTTTCAATATTTATTTGCAGACGTTCCTCAAATCGTATTTTCTCTAATTCCAAATAATCATTAACAAGGTTAATTTCATCATTTAAGGAAACTAATCTCCCAATATTACTGTTTAACGAATTCCTTAGCAACTCAGACAATAAATCAATTGCCCGCCTTGCCGAATGTGGATTTTCCAATACCAAAAATTTTATACTGTTCAATGAATTAAAAAGTAAATGCGGATTAAGCTGTGCGCTAAGGTTATTCAATTGTGCTTCTTTTATCACAATCGACAATCGGGCATTTTCTTTTACCGTTTCCAGCTCAAGTCTCGAATAATGATAAAGATGGTACGCCAATACCCAAATAGACATTAATCTGACACCTGTGATAAAAATCTGTAATTGCGCAGATTTGAAAAACTCAAAAAATGAAACAGTTGAACTTTTTAAAATAAACAGGCGCACGAGATAAAGTTTACCAACAATCAAAAACACATACAATACCGAAAGTACCAAAACACTTAGTACAATTCTTGGAACCAGTATTTTTAGATTTAATTTATTCCATCCCTTTTTTAAAGCAAAATTTCTGTGAAGATGGGTCAGTGTAATTCCGATGGATACATCGAGTATTAAATCAGCCAAGCCTAATCCCCAAATAAAATTACCGTTAAAGTAAGCCGAAAAACCCCAATACAAAGAAGTCATAATCCATGCAACGAGTTGGATTTTCCAATATGCAGATATTCCTGTTCCTTTTTTCAAAATAAAAGTTGTTAGTGCTGTAGTAAAGATATTCCTCTACTGCAGATTCACCAAATAAAAGTACATGAACGAAAAATAACAGCGGTTGAATGTGCCGAAATAACAAAAAACCCACAAGATTCAAATTATTTTGAAGTCTTGTGGGGTTTAATTTTTTAAAATATCCGGAAACCTAAAAAGGTAAACTATTGAAAAACATAATCTGAAACTGAGTCCTGCTGGAGTTTTGCAGGATTTGTGACATTACACCCACTTCCATTTTTAAACTCTTACTGAAGCAATAGCCTAATCCACCATAAATACGGTCTCTATCAAAATAACTAGGTTCGGTATTTATAAAAATTTCATTATAGGCAGAAGCATAAATGGCATTTTTATCCATCTCTTTTTTATTCATTGGAACATTTAAAGAGAGATTATATCGCAAACGCATCTTGAAAACATCTTCAATAAACCGCTGTTCGAAACGATATCGGTGCTGCATATATACTCTTCCAAATTGACCCTTAGTGATAAACTGCTCAAAAATTCTATGCTCATCTGTTTTCAATTTATCATCCGTTCCAGGAATATATGGCTCCGAATGAACAAAAGCATACCCTAACAAAACATTATTATTGTTTTCGGATAAATTATAACCAATCCCCGTTCTTAAAAGCAATTGTTCTAAATCGCCAGCGAAATTATAATTCCGATATTGCACTTCATTATGAAAATTCCATCGATTATTTATTTTTTGATTTCCAAAATACAGAAACCAATTCCCTACTTCAAAGTTTTGTGCATTTCCGTTGGCACAAATAAAAAACACCAGCAAAAAGCAAAATGACTTTAACTTATTTATCATTTAATTCTATTTTTTCTTTCGACTTTATAACTTTCAATTTTACAGCTTATTACACCACAAACTTCAATGGCAAATGCACCACTTTTTTGGTTTCAAAAAATTCATCTTCAAAGAAATCAGCAATATTATATTCTGTAGCTTTTGGGAAATCTTTCAGTTCTTCGGTTAAATCACCGCCTTTCAGATAAAGAATTCCGTTTTTAAGTTCATGTTTGTGCTGTTTCTTGATTTTGGTTTTTATCCACGAAACAAAATCAGGCATATTGGTCACTGCACGGCTTACAATGAAATCAAAATCCCCTTTCACATTTTCGGCTCGGATTTGCTCTGCTTTTACATTCTTTAATTCCAAAGCTTCGGCAACGGCTTTTACCACCTTAATCTTCTTCGCAATAACATCTATAAGATAAAAACGGGTTTCTGGGAAAAGAATCGCCAGCGGAATACCCGGAAATCCGCCTCCTGTTCCCACATCCAGTACATAAGTACCCGGTTCAAACTTATTTACTTTGGCAATAGCCAATGAATGCAATATATGTTTGGTGTATAAAGAGTCAATATCCTTGCGTGAAATAACGTTGATTTTTTCGTTCCAATCGTGGTATAAAAAATCCAGTTTTCGAAACTGTTCTATCTGGTTATCAGACAGGTTGGGAAAATACTTTATAATCTCGTCCATCTTAAAAATTTTTAACAAAAGTACTGCTTTTCACTTATAAATATTTAACTCAATATTGTATGTTGAAAATTTATATTGGTTACCTTTGCAAACATTCAAAAAATTATATGAGTAATACAGCACCTACATTTGCTAAGCAAGACAATTTAAAATTTTTCAGAACATTAAATTCTCGTGTGAACAGCTATTTTAAAGAAAATAACATTGAGAAAACAGGTAACTGGAAAATCCATTTAAAAACCGTAATTCTATTTACTGTTTTTCTTGTTCCTTACTTTTTGATACTTACTTTAGACATGCCTTTTTGGGTGCATTTACTGTTAACTATTGTTATGGGAATAGGAATGGCCGGAATAGGAATGAACGTTATGCACGATGCCAACCACGGATCGTATTCTACCAAAAGCTGGGTTAATAAATTTATGGGAGGAACTATTTATGTCCTGGCTGGAAACGTTCATAACTGGCAGGTACAGCACAATGTTTTGCACCATACTTACACTAATATAATAGGTCATGACGAAGACTTGGAAGCAGGCAGAATCATGCGCTTTTCTAAAGAAGCGGAATGGCATAAATTCCATAGATTCCAGCAGTATTACGCTGTATTTTTATATGGCTTATTGACCTTTAACTGGGCGATTACAACTGATTTTAAACAAATGAGAAATTACCTGAAAAGAAAATTATCGTATGGAGAGCCAAAAAGTCCTAAAATCCTCTGGACAACATTAATCATCACCAAAATCATTTATATGGGAATCTGGATTGTGCTGCCAATGATCATTGGTATCACCTGGTGGAAAGTCCTCGTTGGTTTTTTTGTTATGCACTACACAGCCGGATTAATCCTTAGTATTGTATTTCAATTGGCACACGTAGTTGACGAAGCTGCTAATCCACAGCCAAACGAAGTTGGCGAAATGGAAAACACCTGGGCGATTCACCAATTATTCACCACGGTGAATTTTGCACCAAAAAACAAAATCGTAAACTGGTATACCGGCGGTCTGAACCATCAGATTGAACATCATATTTTTCCGCACATCAGCCATGTTCATTATGGTAAAATTGCAAAAATCGTAAAACAAACGGCTAAGGAATGCCAATTGCCTTATTACGAATACAAAACAATGACTGCAGCTGTTGTTGCACATTTCAAACACTTAAGAACATTGGGACTAAAGCCCGCACTATAATAATTATCTAATAGAGAATAAACCAAAAAATTTACAATTTAATGAGCAATCCACTTTCAGACAGAATTAACAATTTAGCTACATCGCAGACATTAGCGATGGCTGCATTGGCAAGAGAATTAAAAGCGCAAGGAAAAGACATCATCAGTTTAAGTTTGGGTGAACCAGATTTTAACACCCCAGATTTCATCAAAGAAGCTGCAAAAAAAGCAATCGATGAGAACTACAGCACCTATTCTCCAGTTGATGGATACCAGGATTTAAAAGAAGCTATCTGCAGAAAATTCAAAAGAGACAACGGATTGGATTACAAACCATCACAAATCGTAGTTTCAACAGGAGCTAAACAATCTTTATATAACATTGCTCAGGTAATGCTTAACGACGGTGACGAAGTTATCTTACCGGCACCTTACTGGGTTTCTTATTTTGAAATCGTAAAATTATCTGGCGGAGTTCCTGTAGAAGTTCCAACTTCTGTAGACACTGATTTCAAAATCACTCCAGAACAATTGGAAGCAGCTATCACACCAAAAACAAAAATGATGTGGTTCTCTTCTCCATGTAATCCTTCTGGATCTGTTTACAGCAGAGAAGAATTGACAGCATTGGCTAAAGTATTGAAAAAACACCCAAATATCTATGTAGTTGCTGACGAAATCTATGAGCACATCAATTTCTCAGGAACTTTCTGCAGTATTGGTTCAATCCCTGGAATGTTAGAAAAAACAATTACCGTAAACGGAGTAGCAAAAGCATTTGCTATGACTGGATACAGAATTGGTTACATTGGAGCACCGGAATTCATCGCAAAAGCGTGTACTAAAATTCAAGGACAGGTAACTTCAGGAGCAAATTCTGTGGCACAGCGTGCTACAATTACTGCTGTAGATGCTGATCCAAGCGTATTGAACCACATGGTTCAGGCATTTCACAGCCGCAGAGATTTAGTGGTTGGATTATTGAAAGAAATCCCAGGAATCAAAATTAACGTTCCTGAAGGAGCTTTCTACGTATTCCCAGACGTTTCTTCTTTCTTCGGAAAAACATTAAAAGGAACTGAAATCAAAGATGCAAACGACGTTTCGATGTATCTTTTAGCAGAAGCCTGCGTTGCTACAGTAACAGGAGATGCTTTTGGAAATCCAAACTGTATCCGTTTCTCTTATGCAACCAGCGATGATTTATTAAAAGAAGCATTACGCAGAATTAAAGAAGCATTGTCTTTCTCTGAAGTAACAGCATAAATAAAAATAGTTTAAAGTTTTAAAAGTTTCAGATTTCAAGTTTTACCACTTGAAATCTGAAACTTTTTTTATTTAAATACACCACTAAATTAAGATTTTCTTGCTAAGTTTTTATTTAAATACAGCTCTCACAAAGGCACTAAGACGCAAAGGAATCCGATTTTAACTTTGCGTCTCAGCGTCTTTGCGAGAGTGAAATAAGCTTAACTTAATGACATTGGCTTCTATCCCAATGTCATTAAGTTAAGAGAAATCCGGAGGATTTCAATGTTTATAGAAATCAAAAATGTGCGTTACAGCAACCCCAGCGGGGTTGTACGACACAAAGAAACATTCGACCCCGCTGGGGTCATTGTCAAAATCGAACATTCTTTCTATAAACATTCGACCTCTCTGAGGTATAAAAAATCTTAACTTAATGACATTGGCTTCTTTCCCTCAGACAGGAAAACTGACAAACCATAACTGCTCATTTTTTTCAGAATAACGAACAAATACCAGAAAATATTCCAAAAGATTCGCACACAAAACCGTATTTTTGTTACAATAATTTACAACTGGATAAGGCAATAATCCTCATAAACCTACTAAACTACTTTCAATGAAAATACTCCTCCTCGGCTCAGGCGAATTAGGAAAAGAATTCACAATCGCAGCACAGCGCATCGGGCAGACCGTAATTGCTGTTGACAGCTACGAAAACGCACCCGCTATGCAGGTTTCACATAGTTACGAAGTCATAAACATGCTTGATGGCGAAGCTTTGGATCGGATTGTTGCCAAGCACCAGCCTGATTTCATTGTTCCAGAAATAGAAGCTATCAGGACTGAGCGTTTCTATGACTACGAAAAACAAGGAATCACCGTAGTTCCTTCTGCGAAAGCGGCCAACTTTACGATGAACAGAAAAGCAATCCGTGATTTAGCAGCTAAAGAACTGGGTTTGCGAACCGCTAATTACCGCTATGCCACAACTGCCGAGGAATTGCACAAAGGCGTTGAAGCCGTGGGAATGCCCTGCGTAGTAAAACCATTAATGTCATCCTCTGGAAAAGGACAATCGACGATAAAAACTGCAGCCGATATCGACAAAGCCTGGCAATATGCTGTAGAAGGCTCCCGTGGCGATGTGGTAGAAGTGATTGTCGAAGCCTTTGTCAAATTCAATTCGGAAATCACTTTATTGACAGTGGTACAGAACGGCAATCCTACCCTGTTTTGTGCGCCAATCGGTCACAGACAGGAGCGAGGCGATTATCAGGAAAGCTGGCAGCCTGCAAAAGTATCCGAAAAAGATTTATACGAAGCACAGGATATGGCCGAAAAAGTGACCGAAGCTCTGGGCGGTGCAGGACTTTTTGGCGTGGAATTTTTCCTTGCCGATGACGGTGTTTATTTCTCTGAATTATCACCAAGGCCTCACGACACCGGCATGGTAACTTTGGCAGGAACTCAAAACTTTAATGAATTTGAACTGCATCTGCGTGCTATTCTGAGTCTGCCAATTTTTGAAATTACATTAGAAAAAGCCGGTGCCAGTGCAGTAATTCTAGCTTCGGAAAATTCGGAAAATCCAACATTTACAGGAATAGAAAAAATCGCAGCTTTACCCAAAACAGATTTCCGGATCTTTGGGAAACCAACCTCAAGACCCTACCGCCGCATGGGAGTAGCTTTAGTCAATGACACTCTTGATACAAATATTGAAGAAATAGCAGCAAAAGCAAAAGAAGCTGCCCGATTAGTCAAAGTACAATCTTAGTTACTTTTTAGAAACCCGAAAAGCTGTCGGCGTCATACCGGAATGCTTTTTAAACAGCCTTACAAAATAAGAATAGTCATCGAAACCTAACTCAGAAGCAATTTCGCTGACTGTTCTTTTTTTATCCATCAGCATTCGTTTGGCTTCCAGAATAATTCTGTCGGTAATAACATGAGTAGTTGTCTTTTTCAAGATTTCATTGCAGATTCTGTTCAGATGCTTTAACGTGATGTGAAGCTGAGAAGCATAAAAAGAAGGTGCTTTTTCGGTCCAGAAATGTTTTTCCAGAAGCAGATAAAAATCCTTGATTCTTGAATTATACGAGTGGGTTTCCAAAACATACTGCTCATTGTATTTTCTTGTAATTTCGATGTGAATACTGTCTAATAGATTCAGAATTTTATCATGTTTCATAATTCTATTTCCCTGAGATTCTTCCAGCATCGCATAAAAATAAGGCACAATCCCATTCAATTCATTGGAATCAAAAATCATTTCGGGCGAATTTCCCAGTGCAGAATAGAATGGAAATACCTCTATTGTTTTTTGTCCAAAATACAGATTATACATTTCCTGCGAATAAAAAACAACAAAACCATCAATATCATCAGATAAACTCCAATGATGCATCTGCCCGGGCTGCAGGAAAAACATACTCCCAGGTCTAATACTGAAAACATCAAAATCGATATCATGTGTACCTGATCCATGGGTAAAAAGCACCAGCACATACGAATTATGTCTATGCGGTTCTTCGACAAAACTGTGATGAGCTAAATGATTTTTGAAGGTATTAATATAAAAATCACTGCTAACTGCATTCCAATTAAACCGTTCAATAGAATATACAGGATACTTTTTCATAATTACCAATGTCTTTTTTGTGCTATAATTAGCGAATATAGAAAATAGCTGTGACACGAATATGAAATACCTTTGAAAAAAAATTAAAAGATGTCACACGCACTGCTTCATATCCTGAATAACGACTGTCCTCATTGCCATGAAGGAAAAGTATTTAACGAAAAAAATATCTTTTTTAATATTGGATTCCCAAAAATGAATCAATATTGCCCGCACTGCCATTATAAATTCGAGAAAGAACCTGGCTATTTTTTTGGTGCGATGTATGTAAACTATGGACTGACTGTAGCGCAGGGAATTGCAACTTACTTGATTGCACATCAGTTTTTTGCCGAAACATTCGATTTACGGATCATTGGCATTATAACTGCAGTGATTTTAGTTATGGCTTCGTTTAACATCCGCCTTTCAAGATTATTGTGGATTTATATGTTTAAAAATTATTCCATTTAAGGGAAGGCTCAAAAAAATTAGCCACAAATTACACAAATGAACACAAATTATAAACTGCTTTTAATTTGTGTTCATTTGTGTAATTTGTGGCAGAACCCTTTTAACGTTTTGGAAAAACAGTGAATAAAGTATCTTTCCAAAAAACTTTCTAAAAAAAACCTTAAGAAATCCCAACTTACTGAAAATTACATTTACATTTTTTTATGTTTGCAAAAACAAACACTTGTAAATGAAATTATTGATTGTTGAGGACGAACCCAATCTGTTATCCGTTTTAAGAAAAGGATTTACCGAAAATAATTTTGAGGTAAGTGTCTGTCTTGACGGAGAAACTGCCTTGGAAATGATCCAGAACAACGATTTTGATGTTGTGATCCTGGATGTTATGCTCCCGAAAGTTAACGGAATCGAAATCTGCCGAAGATTACGGGCAATCAAAAACTTTGTTCCCATCCTTTTGTTGACTGCTTTGGGAACTTCTGAAAATATCGTGAACGGACTGGAAAACGGTGCCGATGATTATTTGGTAAAACCTTTTAAATTCACCGAACTCAATGCAAGGGTTATGGCATTGGCAAGAAGAGCCAATCTCGATACTCAAAAACCAGACATCATAAAACTCGAAGATTTAGAAATAAACGGCAAAACCAAAATGGTATACCGAAACGGCAATCCTATTCTCCTAACACACAAAGAATTCAGACTGCTTTATTATTTGGCCAAAAACAAAGGAACGATCGTTTCCCGAAATCAGATTCTTGACAATGTCTGGGACATCAGTTTTGATATGAATACCAATGTTGTGGATGTCTATATTAATTATCTGCGAAAAAAAATCGACAAACCTTATAACACCAAAATGATCCAGACCATCAAAGGTTTTGGTTATATATTACAAACTGAAAATGAATAATATAAAAAAGAAAATTACTTATTCGTACGTTATTCTTTCTACTATCAGCACCATTTTTCTTTGTATTCTGGTGTTCTTCTTATTTAGGAGTAACAATCAATATTACTTTTTGAAACGTTTGGAAGACCGTGCAAAAATTGTTGCTTCAATTCATTTCCAGAAAGATCCTGAAAAAATCAAGTACTACAAACAGCTTAAAAAAAATGGGCTGGAAGAATTAATTCAAGAAGAGGATTTTGTGCTTAAAGTAAACAGCCAAAACACTTTTGAATACAATACCAAATTAAACCTGCCCAACGAATTTTATACCAATGTTTTAAAAAACGGAAAAGAATCCTTTGAAATAGACAACAAATATTACTTAGGCCAGATTTTTACTGAAAATGGTCAAAGATACATTGTTATCATCGCAGCCGTAGACCGAAAAGGGCATCTGACAACGGTTTATATTTCGAGAATTATGATTATTGGAATTGCCGTATTCTTTATTATATCTTTATTTCTGGGAAGATTATTAGCCAAAAAAGTAATCATTCCAGTTTCGAATATTGCCAAGGAGGTAAAAAGAATCAGTGCTTCCAACTTATCCCGAAGACTGCAGAATGAGGGAAACACCGGCGAAATAGCCGATTTGACTTCGACTTTTAATGATATGCTGGATCGGCTGGAAACGTCTTTTGAAATTCAGACGAACTTCATCAATAATGCTTCCCACGAACTAAAAACACCAATCACGACCATCATTGCCGAAGCGGAAATTATGCTTCTGAAAGAAAGAGAAAAAGAGGAATACATCACTTCACTGGAAAACATTTACAGACAGTCGTCAAAATTAGGAAGCCTGACCGAAAGCCTTTTAAAACTTACCCAAACCGGTTACGACGGTACTAAGCAAGTCCAAAATGTGGTTCGTATGGACGATTTATTATTTGAAGTAAAAACAGATTTGGACACTTTCTTCCCAGATAATAAAGTGAGCATCAAACTGGATGTTTCTGCAAAAGACAGTAATTATCTATCGATTCCATGCAATAAAAATTTATTGGAATTGGCTATCAACAACATTGTCGCAAATGGTGTAAAATACTCGGACAACAAGGAAGTTTTTGTTAATCTTAGTGCAACCAAGGACATTATCAAAATTGTAATCAGCGATATCGGTATTGGAATTCCATCCGAAGATATTCCGCATCTTTACGAACCCTTTTTCAGAGGAAAAGAGGCCAGTAAATATATTGGTTACGGACTGGGACTGCCATTAGCCATGAAAATCATCCGAATGCACAATGGTGAATTACAGATCCAGTCCGAAAAAAACAAAGGGACAATTGTAACTATTTTGTTCAAAAAGACCAACATTAAAAATTCTAATGTGAATTCTTAGAATTTTCTAATGTTCTTTTAAACTGGCTCTAATATAGCAGGATTTACTTTGTAAGTACAAAAAACAAACGTACTTATGAAAAACTTTTTAATCCCTACACGACTAACTTCTGACACAATAGCAGCAGTTAAAACAGCCATTAATCATTCTAAAAATGAAAATGTAAAAATCATTCTTTTTTTAGTTACTGATGAAATTAATTCGTTCTCAGCAGCTCAATACCTGAGAGAACAAGACAGCCAGATAACCCACAAAGAATTAGCCGTATTAGACAATTGCCGTGACTTAATTGCGGATTTTCCAAATTGCAAATTAGAATTCCAGCGTCAGTCCGGAATCACTGCACCACTTTTAAAAAACTTTCTGCAGTTTCATTCTATTGATTTAGTGCTGCTGACCAAATCAGTAATTACAAGCAAAAAAACGGTACATACTAATTTGGTGCAGATTATTGAGAACCAAAAAATATCCATTTTAAGGTTAATCAACGATCAGACTACACAGCTGAACAAGGCAATTTATTTAGAAAACGTCTATTCCCGATTAAATATTGATGATATTCAGCAATACATGCAGGACCAGTTTCCGCTGCAAAAAATCAGTCAGGTCTTAAAAAAAGAACAGGAAACTTCAGAATATATCCATTTTCTGCTAAAAGAAGTTTTATCTAAAAACGATATTGATTTTGTAATTGAAACCCGCACCTCCGAACGGTCAACAATTAAAAACAAAAAACAAAGTCAATTAAATCAGCATTTTGACATCCCAATTTTATCACTGCACGAAGAAACCGTTTAATACAAGCATCATGTTACTAAAAAAGAAAATACCGCTAAGCTATATATTAGGGAAAATTAAATTTGAACTTGCAATAGTATTGGTATACACCTGCCTTTTTGATATTTTTCACAGACTTAATCCCGAACTGAATACCGAAATTCCGATAGCCATACCTTCAGTAATCGGAACGGTAATTTCACTATTACTTGCATTCAAATCCAACCAGGCCTATGATCGCTGGTGGGAAGCACGAATAGTATGGGGAGCGGTAACCAACGATTCACGATCATTTATAAGACAGCTTATTACCTATTACAAAGACCCAATTTTTTCGATTGAGGCTAATAATTTCATTGAAAAAATGGCAAAAAGACAAGCAGCGTGGTGTTATGCTTTAGGAAATGCCTTGAGAGGGGAAAATGCATACAAACCTATCAAAGGATTACTGACTCCTGAGGAATTTGACTATATCAAAAAACACAAACACGTACCCAATGCATTACTGATGCTGCACGGAAAAGACCTAAAAGATGCTCTCCGTGAAGAAAAAATAAATGCTTTTCAGCAAATTGAATTAGACAGAACGCTGACTAATTTCTGCGATCACATGGGTAAATGCGAACGTATAAAAACAACCATTTTCCCAACAACATATGGACTTTACATTCATATGACTATCTTTTTATTCATCATACTGCTTCCGTTTAGTTTGCCTACCATGCTGCGATGGCTAGAAATACCACTTGTAACTATAATAGCGGCGGCATTTTTCCTGGTAGAAAAAATGGCAATTCATCTGCAGGATCCATTCGAAAACAAACCAACTGATACTCCTGTTTCTGCAATTGCCAAAAACATTGAGAAAAATTTAATGCAGATGGTCAATGAATATAATGATGAATATTCCAATACATCAGAGCATTTCGAGTCAAACACGCACCGCATAGAAGCAAAAAAAAGTAAAGAAGACTATTATATTTTATAGGTTAAATAATTGGGTCTTCGCCCAAGACCTGTAAGAACAAAGTTTCTTGCAGGTTTTTTTGTACAACTCTACCAATAGATTTTTTTAAAAACCAGACAAACCCGCAAATTTATCATTCTATATTGCTTTTAGAATTAAAATATCTCGCAGAGAAATAAGTTCTAAACTTTGCGACTTTGCGGCTCTGCGAGACAGTTTTATAACTTAATACATAGTCCAAGAACCACAAGAGCAATGCTTCCCTAGCGTTTTTTTTGTTTACTATTTTACAGAAATAATTGTACTTTTGAGAGAATGAAGGCGATCCTCGAAAACATCAGCAAGCACGTTACTTTAACTCCTGAAGAACAGGAACTTTTTCTGTCCAAAACAGAAACACAGCAATACAAAGCCAAAACTATTCTGCTCAATGCAGGCGAAATCTGCAGACAATCCTATTTTGTTAATTCGGGTGTAATCCGAAGTTTTAATATCAATGACAATATTGTAGAACATGTCTTAAGTTTTGCGGCCAGCGGCTGGTGGATAAGTGATATGTACAGTCTGCTTTCGCAAAAACCTGGAAACCTTTTTATTCAGGTAATAGAAGATGCCGAAGTGGTAATATTATCCAAAGAGAACCAGGAAATCCTGTACAAAGAAATACCGCAGCTAGAGCGTTTTTTCAGGATTTTAACCGAAAATTCATTGGTAGCACACCAACAGCGGTTAATGGACAATTTAAGTTTAACCGCCGAAGAGCGTTTTGATAAATTCTGCAAAAAATACACCAATTTAATTTATAGTGTCCCTCAAAAACAAATTGCTTCTTATCTGGGAGTAACTCCTGAGTTTTTTAGTAAGATGAAAAGTAAAATGCTGCGGAAATAGCGCTAAAAACAATTACAACTTAAGTACTCATCTATTGAGCAAATACATACCTATTCCATTCAACCATAATTTAACAAGATTTAACAACTCAAATACAATATTATTAAAACAATTCTGTTTAAATTTTTGATGATTAATTCCTGTTTAAACCACCCTTTTTCAACTTCTAAAACATTCCTAATGAACAGAAAACATTTTATTTTAGTATCATTTTTACTGCTATTATTAACCAATTGTAAAAAAGCAGAAAGTACAGAAGAGATTGCTGTCGATGCAGTCGTTATGAGTGAAGCACCAGCCGAAGAATTTTTAGAAACACCTGCTGCCGAAACGAACGATGAAAGCTATGCAGAAGTAGAAGAAAACCCTTTTGAATCTCCAAAAACAGCTCCTCTTTCCACTTTTTCGATAGACGTCGATAATGCCTCTTACACCAACATTCGAAGATTTATAAATAATGGGCAAAAAGTTCCAGCAGATGCGGTCCGCGTAGAAGAAATGGTGAACTTTTTTAAATACAGCTATCCTCAGCCTAAAGACAGTAATCCTTTCTCCATCAATACGGAATACAGCACCTGTCCATGGAATGAAAATCATAAATTATTAAAAATAGGTTTACAAGGAAAAAATATCCCAATGACGAATTTACCAACATCTAATTTGGTATTTCTTATTGATGTTTCTGGATCAATGGATGAAGAAAATAAGCTGCCGCTGCTAAAAGAATCAATGCGGATTTTAGTCAAAGAATTAAGAGCCAAAGACAAGGTTTCTATTGTGGTTTATGCTGGTTCTGCCGGAGTTGTTTTGCCTCCAACATCGGGTGATGAAAAAAAAGTTATTATGGATGCATTTGACGAATTACATGCCGGCGGAAGCACTGCCGGCGGCGAAGGAATTGAATTAGCATATAAACTGGCAGAAGAAAACTTTATAAAAGAAGGAAATAATCGAGTGATAATTGCAACTGACGGGGATTTCAATGTTGGAAGTTCTACGGATAAAGACATGGAAGATTTAATTGTAGAAAAACGAAAATCAGGAGTTTTCTTAACCGTTTTAGGATTTGGAATGGGCAATTATAAAGATAGTAAAATGGAAATTTTGGCGGATAAAGGAAATGGAAATTACGCCTATATTGATAACATGCAAGAAGCCAGCCGTTTTCTAGGCAAAGAATTCAAAGGTTCTATGTTTGCTATTGCAAAAGATGTAAAAATTCAAATAGAATTCAATCCAAAGCATGTGCAGGCGTATCGACTGATTGGTTATGAAAATCGAAAACTGAAAGCTGAAGATTTTAAAAATGATGCAATTGATGCTGGTGAATTAGGGAGCGGGCATACGGTTACGGCCTTATACGAAATAATTCCAACAGGCGTTAAAAGTAATTTTATCCCTGATGAATTAAAATATACGAAAAATAAAACGGCAGCAGTAAACTATGATGATGAACTGGCAACCGTAAAATTTAGATATAAAAAACCCGATGGAGAAAAAAGCATAGAAATGATTCAAACCATTACTAATTCATCAATTGGATTAAGAAATGCCTCTTCGGATTTTAAATTCAGCACTGCTGTAGCTTGGTTTGGTCTAAAGTTAAAAGAATCAAAGCTAATTACAAACACCTCTATTGAAGAAATAAAAAACCTAGCTAAATCAGGCTTATCTAATGATGAAGACGGATATAAAGCCGAATTCATAAGACTTGCTGATAGTGCTAAATAATACCATTGGCATAACTTCTTAATCTACATTAAGTGCTTTTTGCTTACATCTGACGTAAATTTGTATAACAAAAATCACTAAACATTTATATCATGGCAACTACAGTTTTACACAAAGCAGATACAAGAGGACACGCAGATCACGGATGGTTAAACGCTTACCACAGCTTTAGTTTTGCAAGCTGGTACAATCCAGATAGAGTACAATTTGGAGCGTTACGCGTTTTAAACGATGACACTATCGATGGCGGAATGGGTTTTGGAACACATCCTCACGACAATATGGAAATTATTACTATACCGCTTGAAGGAGATTTAGCTCACAAAGACAGTATGGGAAATGCTGAAACTATCAAAACCGGCGATGTACAGGTAATGAGTGCAGGAACTGGAATTCAGCACAGTGAATTCAATCCAAATGCTGACCAAAGAACAAAACTTTTCCAAATCTGGTTATTCCCAAAAATAAGAAATGTGGAACCTCGTTACCAGCAGATCACTTTGGACACTGCTGAGCAAAAAAACAATTTTGCCCAAATATTATCTCCAAATCCTGATGATGCAGGAGTCTGGATTTATCAGGATGCCTGGTTTCATTTGGCTGATTTTGAAGCTGGATTTGAAAAACAATATGAATTAAAAAAAGAAGGAAACGGTCTTTATGCTTTTGTAATCTCCGGAAACATAACTATTGACGGTCAGGAATTGGAAACCCGTGATGGTTTAGGTATAACCGATTTCAAAACATTGAACATCAAAGCCAGCACTGACGCAAAATTTTTATTAATGGAAATTCCAATGAGATATTAATTAAGTTGCTAAGTCTCTAAGGTTCTAAGTCACTAAGAAAAGACTTAGAAACTCAGCAACTTTGTAACTTAGAAACTTAAAGAAAAATGAACGAAGAAGTACAATTAGAGATAAACGACAAAAACGGTTTTTTCCACATCGATATTAATGGCAAAGCCGAAGCCAAAATGACTTTTGTTTTTGCAGGTCCAGATAAAATCATTATTGACCATACCGAAGTAAACGAAGGCAATAACGGAAAAGGCTATGGCAAAAAAATGGTAGCCAAAGCAGTTGAATTTGCAAGAGAAAAAAACATCAAAATTATTCCGCTTTGTCCTTTTGCAAAAAAAGTATTTGATAAAACTCCCGAATTTAGAGACGTTTTATAACCCTCATCAAAAAACATATTTTATGGAAAATCTATTAGAAAATAATATCACAGGAAATATTGGTACTCAAAAATATTTGTGCACTATTGCTTGGCGCAATGGCAAATTACTAATGGACGAACCTAAAAATGTTGGTGGAAATGATTTAGGACCAGATCCATTTTCGACATTATTAGCTTCCTTGGCAGGCTGTACACTTTCAACTTTGAGAATGTATATTGATAGAAAGGGCTGGGATATTCCAGAGATAAATATTTCCCTAAATATCTCTCAGGAAAATGATTCGGAATTAACAACAGCCATTAGTCGTTCAATCAGTTTTCCAAGTACTGTTGACGAAGATACCAAAAACAGATTGTTAATTATTGCCGAAAAATGTCCAATTTCTAAAATCTTAAAAAATAAGATACTAATCAACACATCTATTTAGTCATGGATCCAAAAGACATCAAAAAAGAATACAGCAATGGAGAAGTAACCATTGTTTGGCAATCCGGAAAATGCATACATTCTGCGATGTGTGTTAAGAACAATCCCGATGTTTTTCATCCAAAAGAGAAACCGTGGATTTTGCCAGAAAACTCAACTACTGAAAAAATTATCGAAACTATCAATAAATGTCCATCGGGAGCGTTGAGTTTTTATATGAATAAGAAGTAATTAGTCCTTAGTAATTAGTCCTTAGCGCAGAAGAACTTAAACAATCCAAACGATTAAACAATTTTAAACTCCCTTATTCCTCATTTAATTTCCGAATCACTTTGGCGGGATTCCCAACTGCCAAAGAATTTTCGGGAATATCCTTTGTTACCACAGATCCCGCACCGATTACACAGCCGTTACCAATTGTAACTCCCGGACAAATCACCGAATTCCCTCCTATCCAGCAGTCATCGCCAATAGAAACAGGTTTTGAACTTTCGACAGTTCTTCTTTCAATGGCATTGAGCGGATGTGTTGCTGTGTAAACATGCACGCCTGGCGCAAAGAAAACATTGTTGCCAATAGTCACTTTCATAGTGTCCAAAACCACGCAGTTGACATTAAAATAGACATTCTCCCCCGAATGAATATTATACCCATAATCACAATGAAACGGCGGTTCTATATACAATCGTTTATGAGAATTTGGCATCAGTTCCCGAAGAATTGCCCGTGATTTTCCATTCATCAAATATTCGGTAACGTTCAATTTGTGCAATAGTCTTTTGGCTCTTGCACGTTCTTCGGTAAGTTGTTTATCATTGGCAAAATAGATTTCGCCCAAAAGCATTTTTTCCTTTTCAGTCATTTTAAAATTTTTAAGAAACCATAAAAATAGTATATAAACTAAGTCTTAGGTAACTCCATATAGAGTTATTTTTACTATTCAGTAATGCTTCGAGCAGTTCGGTCATATCAACTACAGCATAAGTAGACGAATAATCGGACACGGCATAAGGCAGTATAAGACTGTTATTGTGAATTATGGAACCACAGGAATATACCACATTTGGCACATAGCCTTCCCTCTTTTCTTCTAAAGGAGCTAATAAAGGTTCTGCGAGTCTTCCTATTTCTCTGGACGGGTCATCCAGATCAATAGTGCAGTTCCAATACAATAGCGCCGCATTGCTCTAGAAAAATTTTTAAAATAATTATACCAAATATTCTTCTGTTATTCGGAAAAGTTATTATGAAAGTAGGATTTGCATGAGGGATTGAAACGGCATCCTTTTCTTTTCCTTCTTTAGGAAAAGAAAAGATACAGTGGAAAGCCCGACCCTTGCGGTCATGCCCTAATTTTTAATAGTCCGTAAATAAAAAACAAACTATCTCACTCTGGGCTGCGGCAGGGGAACAAACTCTGTTTCATTGGGAACTTTTGGGAACTTTTGATCGATCCAGTCCTGCTTTGCTTTTTCAATTACGGCTTTATCAGAATGAACAAAATTCCAATAGATGAAATGTTCTTCGGGAAATGGTTCTCCTCCAAAAATATAAACGGTACTGTTCTCACTCATTTCGAACTGGCAGAGACTGCTTTCCTTTGCAACCAAAATTTGTTTTGAACCATAGTTATTTCCCTCATTTATAATTTCGCCTTCCAGAATATACAAAGCGCTTTCTCCAAAAAGATCTTTTCCTGTATTCAGAGTAGCTTTGGATGTACTTTTAATTTCGATCAGATACAGCGGACTGTAAACTGGGACAGGTGATTTTTTTCCAAAAGCTTCTCCGGCAATCAGTTTTATTGTAACATTATCCTGCTGCCATTCAGGAATATCTTTGGCTTCTACATGTACAAATGAGGGTTCGATGTTTTCTTTTTCCTTTGGCAGTGCAACCCAAATCTGCAGTCCATGAAGACTTTTATCGGTAGTTCTCAAATATTCGGGTGTACGTTCCGAATGCACTACTCCTTTTCCCGCTGTCATCCAATTGACAGCGCCCGGAGTAATTTCCATTTCAGTTCCCACGCTGTCCCTATGCAGTATGGCTCCTTCGAACAAATAAGTAAGAGTCGAAAGTCCGATATGCGGATGCGGAGGAACATCTAAATTTTGATAATCTTTAAGTAGTGCCGGTCCCATGTGATCCAAAAACACAAAAGGTCCCACTGCCCTTTTTTCACGAAAAGGCAGCAGTCTGCCTACAAGAAAGTTCCCAATATCGGCCGAGCGTTCTTCTATAATTAATCCAATGTTTGACATATTTATCTATTTTTTTGAATTTCTGATATTAATAATGCTCGTCAGTCTGCTTATTAATTTGTAATAATTATTGAAATACTAAGTTACAAAGCCAAAATGAAATAAAGCGGTGTAAACTATAAATATACATTGCCGTAACATTTTATACTTTTTGGAGCCGTTTTTCAATCATAAACATTAACACATTATCAATAAAAAGATTTAAAATTACTTATTCAAAAGTATTTAAGCATATTTTTAATAAATTATTATCATTAAAATTCGTTAAACAGTGTTTTTTTTTCAATATTTGTATAAACGGAATTATGTCATAAAAAAAACTTTCTTATGTCCATAAAAATAGCCATTTCCCACAAAACAATATATAAATTTGACCGAAGCGTTAAATTATTCCCACATGTTTTCAGACTTCGTCCTGCAGTACATTCAAGAACTGCAATAGAAGGATATACGTTTAAAATCAGTCCAGAGAATCATTTCATTAATTGGCAGCAGGATCCTTTTGGAAACTATCAGGCCAGAATTGTTTTTCCCGATAAAATCAAAGAATTAAAAGTCGAGGTCGAAGTAATTGCAAAACTTCAAGTCATTAACCCTTTTGATTACTTTATAGAAGAATATGCTCAGAAGTTTCCATTTAAATACGACACTCTTCTCGAACAGGAATTGATCCCTTACTTAAAACTAAGTGAAGAAAGTCCGATATTCTTAAAATTCATTGAAGGCATAAAAGTAAATGATTCTTTAGAAATAAATGATTTTTTAGTTTACCTCAACCAAGTGGTTTATAAAACACTGACATACAATCTGAGGATGGAAGCTGGCGTACAGACACCTGAGCAAACATTAAGATTGAAAAGCGGTTCCTGCAGAGATTTTGCCTGGCTGTTAATTCATATTCTGAGACACTTTGGTTTAGCTGCACGTTTTGTTTCCGGTTACATTGTACAGTTAGCACCAGACATAAAATCTCTTGACGGCCCTTCCGGACCCGAAAATGATTTTACTGATTTACATGCTTGGGCAGAAGTATATCTGCCGGGTGCAGGCTGGATTGGACTTGATCCTACTTCCGGTCTTTTTGCAGGTGAAGGACATATTCCGTTGTGCTGTACTCCTCATTATTTAAGCGCGGCGCCTGTAACTGGTGCTACCGAAAAATGTGACGTAAGTTTTGATTTTGAAAACAAAGTAACGCGAATTCATGAAGATCCACGGGTAACCAAACCGTATTCTGACAGACAATGGGAAGAAATCATGACGGTAGGACATGCAGTCGAAAAAGACTTGATTGAAGGTGATGTCCGCCTGACAATGGGCGGTGAACCAACCTTTATTTCTATTGACGATTTTGAGGGAGCCGAATGGAACACAGCCGCAGACGGCCCGCTGAAACGAAAACTGGCTTACGATTTAGCACTACGATTAAAACAGCGGTTTGCTTTCGGAGGCTTGCTGCATTTTGGACAGGGAAAATGGTATCCCGGAGAATTGTTTCCCCGCTGGCAATATGGATTATTCTGGAGAAAAGACGGATTTCCTCTGTGGAAAAACGATGCTTTGGTAGCTAAAGAAGGTGAAACTCAATTTACTTTTCACGATGCTGAGAAATTTGCTGTCGAATTGACCAAATTTTTAGGAATTGATACTATAAATATATTACCCGCCTATGAAGACCCAATCTACTGGGCTCTTGAAGAAGGTAAGCTTCCAGTGAATTTAGATCCATTGAAAGTAAATCTAAAGGATTCTATTGAACGTCATAATCTTGCCAAAGTTTTAGAAAAAGGTTTAAACAATCCGTCAGGTTTTGTTTTGCCAATACGGAAAAATTATACTCAGGACAATTGGGAAAGCTGTGCTTGGGAATTCAGGAGAGGAAATTGTTTTTTGATTCCCGGAAATTCTCCCATCGGTTTGCGGTTACCTTTAGATTCACTTCCAAAAACTTCCAAAAATAAGAGAGAAACGGTTGTTGACAGAAGTTTATTTGAAGATTTACCCGCTCTAGGAGACTATTCTGAAAAAGTAAAAAAACGCTACGGAACGATTTCAAAAATTTTTGAAGCAGTCAAAAAAGTGTCAGCCAAAAAAGAGACTAAAAAAGAAGAAGATCCTACAATATTTGAAGTGGACACTTTCATTACAGCAATGTGCGTTGAAGAACGCGATGGGATGCTGTACATTTTTCTGCCGCCAACTGATTATTTAGAAGACTATATCGACTTAATAACTTCAATCGAAAATACTGCCGAAAAATTACAGATGCCTGTACGAATCGAAGGTTATCAGCCAAAAACGGATTACAGAGTGGAGAAAATGATGGTTACTCCAGACCCCGGCGTAATAGAAGTAAATGTACATCCGGCCAAATCCTGGCAGGAAATTGTAGATAATACAACGGCATTATATGAAGAAGCCTTTCTGTCCCGTTTAGGCACAGATAAATTCATGGTTGATGGCCGTCATACTGGAACCGGAGGAGGAAATCACGTAACCTTAGGAGCCGAAAGACCTGAAGACAGCCCTTTGCTGCGAAGACCTGATTTACTGCAGAGTTTAATTACCTACTGGCAGCATCATCCTGTTTTGAGCTACCTTTTTGCCGGGCCATTCATAGGACCAACAAGTCAGGCACCGCGTATTGACGAAGGCCGTGATGAGCGTCTTTATGAAATGGAAATTGCATTTGAACAAATACCAAAAGACAGAGAAGTTCCTTTCTGGATGGTGGACAGGATTTTTAGAAACCTGCTGACTGATATCACTGGAAATACACACCGTACGGAATTCTGCATCGATAAATTATATTCTCCCGATTCGTCAACAGGGCGTTTGGGAATATTAGAATTAAGGGCTTTTGATATGCCTCCGCACAAGCACATGAATTTGGTTCAGAATTTATTAGTCCGTGCCTTGGTTGCCAAATTCTGGAAAAACCCATATGAGAAAAAATTAATTCGTTGGGGAACGGAACTGCACGACAAGTTTTTGTTACCGCATTTCGCCTATCTGGATATGATTGATGTAGTAAACGATTTAAAAGACGCGGGATATAATTTTGATATTTCATGGTTTGATCCTTTCTTCGAATTTAGATATCCGCATCACGGTACTGTGACAATTGACAATGTCCAATTGGAAATTAGATTAGGAATAGAGCCTTGGCACGTACTTGGCGAAGAACTGTCCAGCACCGGAACCGCCCGATTTGTCGATTCCTCGCTGGAGCGTCTACAGGTAAAAGTTTCCGGAATTGTTCCCGACCGTCATATTTTATTATGCAAAGGATGCCGAATCCCATTAAGAAGCACCGGAACCAAAGGTGAATATGTTGCAGGAATCCGTTATAAATCATGGAATCCGCCATCGGCACTGCATCCTAATATCGGAATTGATGTACCGCTTGTTTTTGACTTAGCCGATACTTGGAACAATAAAATAATTGGCGGCTGTACCTATTTTGTAACGCATCCCGGCGGAAGAAGTTTTGAGAGTTTCCCTATCAATAGTTTTGAAGCTGAATCAAGAAAAATAAGCCGTTTTTGGGATTTTGGACATACACCTTCAACAGCACTTGAAGAAATCGAAAAAGAAAAAGAAATGATTTCAAACAGTACTTCGGCATCTCGTTTTTTAATAGAATCAAAATCTGATCTGCGGCTTGACACTCCTATAGAGCTTATTAATCCCGAATATCCTTACACTTTAGATTTAAGGCATTACTGGAAAGCAAAAGAATAAGATAATTGCATTGCTGTTCACTTTAAAAGCTATTATTTTGCCAATTATAAAAATGTAATCCATTGACTGACTAACAAATGATTCAAGATATTTCACTGGGACTGCTCCATTCATATAAAGAAAAAATCAATTCATACGACGAAGTGCTTGACCAAAACGGAGAGATAAAACCGTATTGGAAAGGGCTTTTTGACACCTTAGAATCCATTGGAATTGATGAATTAGAGTTACGGAATCAGGAAATTGTAAAAAAATTAAAAGAAAACGGAGTTACGTATAATGTTTATGATTCAAATCAGGAATCGAACCGAGCCTGGAAACTAGATCCTATTCCATTTTTAATTCACGAATCGGAATGGAAAACTATTGAAAAAGGATTAAAACAAAGGGCGCAATTATTAGACTTAATTCTAAAAGATCTTTACGGCCCTCAAACCTTAATCAAAAATGCGATAATTCCCGCTGAACTAGTTTTTGACAATGCTGGTTTTCTACTGCCTTGTTTTGACATTAAACAAAAATCGAATAAACAATTACTGAATTATGCAGTAGATTTAGCCCGGGGTCCCGACGGAAAAATGTGGCTGCTGGACAATCGGACGCAAGCGCCTTCGGGTGCGGGATATGCTCTCGAAAACAGAGTTGTAATGAGTAAGGTTTTACCTGAACTCAATAAAAAAACCTATCGAAAAAAGCTTTCACCCTACTTTAGCCAATTACAGCAAACCGTTGATTCATTAGGAAATAACTCCAATGAAAATCCAAATGTGGTTTTCCTGACTCCCGGACCCGGAAACGAAACCTATTTTGAACACGTTTATCTTTCCTCTTATTTAGGCTATACTTTGGTTCAGGGAAATGATTTATTAGTCAGGGATGGTTTTGTCTGGCTGAAATCTATCGATCAATTGGAGCGGGTTGATGTAATTATCAAAAGACTGGATGACGTATGGTGTGATCCGCTGGAACTACGCAGAGATTCTCTCCTTGGAATTCCCGGTTTACTGCAGGTAATCCGTTTAGGAAATGTTTCCGTTGTGAATCCTCCCGGAACCAGTATTTTAGAAAATTACGGCTTAATGGCTTTTATGCAGAATGCCTGTAAATTTCTGCTGAAAGAACCTTTATTAATCAGCTCGATAGCTACTTGGTGGTGCGGACACAGCAAAGAATTGGATTATGTTTTAACCAATCTGCCCAAATTAATCATAAAAAAAACCAATCGAAAACAAGGCTTCAGATCAATTTATGCCCGTTTACTAGACAAAGAACAGCTTGAAGAATTAAAAAATCTGATTCAAAAAAATCCTAAAGAATATGTCGCTCAGGAAGAAGTGAGTTTATCCACAACTCCTGCATTTATAAATGGAACTATAGAGCCCCGATATGCTGCAATCCGTGCTTTTTTGATAGCAGACGGTGATGATTACCAAGTAATGCAGGGCGGTTTAACCAGAAGTTCGGCGGTGAAAGACAAATTTGAAATTTCAAACCAATTAGGTGGCATTTCAAAAGACACTTGGATTATAACAGATGCTCCAACGGAATATCAGGAAAAATCAGTTGAACGAAAAAACACTAACAACCAGCTTAATAATTCGCTGACGAGCCGAAATGCCGAAAATTTATTTTGGTTAGGCCGCTTGTGCGAAAGAACGATGGCTTTGCGCAGTTTTCTGAAAATCATTCTGAACAGACTCAACGAAAATGTAGTCAAACACGGCAATGAACAGCCTGAGTTTTTAGTCGTTTTATTAAAATCACTGACACATCTTACGCAGACTTATCCAGGATTTGTTGGAAAAGAAGCTAAAGGCGGAGAAGTATTTGATAACGAAGCTATTTTTGTAAATCCAATTACAGAACTCCTTCTGCTGATTAATGATTCCAAAAAAACAGGTTCGGTCGTTTATAATATGCAGTCATTGCTCAACACGATTAACCAGGTTAGCGAAAAATGGAACAACGACACCCGACAGATTATTAATTTACTGGAAGACATTCATTTTACGCTTAAAAAAACCAATAACATCAATCATGTAAATCATTCTTTAGATAAACTGCACATTCGTCTTTTTTCATTTTATGGAAATATTTACGAAACACTGCCTCGTGACAATGGTTTCTATCTGATGGAAGCCGGGAAAAATGTAGAACGGATTTTATCGTTGATTTCGGTTTTCCGTAGTGCTTTCAATTATAAAAAAGCCGAGGAAGACGAAGCTGTTCTTATGGAAGCCATATTAGAAAATCATCATTTACTGGCGCAGTACCGAAATATATACAAATCGCATTTGAGTCTAAAAGCCGTAATTAATATGGTGTTTTTAGAGAAAAACTTAACGTACACACTTTCTTTTTTGCTAAACACTCTCACTCATTATCTTTCTAAATTACCAAAGACCAATGAGCCAAACCGATTAAGCATTGCCGAAAAATCAGCTTTGAAAGCCAGTACAATTATCAACTTAATTGATGCAGACAGTCTGATACAAGTTGATGAAAAAACACAATTCCGACCAGAGTTAGACCAGACGCTTTCGGATGTTTTTGAACTGATGTGCGATGTTTCCAATAATTTATCCAGCCTATATTTTAATCATTCTGTAATCCAGCATTCCGTTTTAGATACACTTAAAAATAGCGAATCCGATGAAATATAAACTAAAACATCAGACACTTTATACCTACATCAATGAGGTTCACAATTACCAGAGTATTTTGTGTCTTCAGCCTCAGAATTCTGCGAAACAGATATGCAAAAATTTCAAGATAGAAATTGAGCCAAAACCCTCTAAAATATATTCCCGCACGGATTATTTTGGAAATATTCAGCATTATTTTTCGCTTCATCAATCGCATAAATCACTAAAAGTTACTGTTTCGAGTGAAGTCGAAGTATTGAAAAATGCGACACAGCTAACTTTAAATCCAATAACCTGCGAAGAAGCCAGATTAAAATTCACAACAGACCGCGCACTCAAAATTGAAGTTCTGCAATATCAATTACCAAGTCAATTTATCACTTGGGACGACGAAATCACCGCTTTTGCCGAAAGCTGTCTGCTTCCAAAGATCCCTCTTTTTGAAGCAGTATTAAATTTAATTAAAAAAATATATACTGATTTTCAGTTCAAATCTGGCTCTACCAATGTCAATACGCCACTAAAAACAGTTCTCAAAGAACGAAGAGGTGTCTGTCAGGATTTCTCTCATCTGGCAATTGCCAGTCTACGGAGCGTGGGGATTCCTGCGCGTTACGTAAGCGGCTATATTGAAACATTACCGCCAGTGGGCAGACCAAAATTAGAAGGTTCAGACGCTTCGCACGCTTGGATATCGGTCTATATTCCAGAAATGGGCTGGTGCGAGTTTGACCCAACTAATAATATGATTCCGCAGCAGCGCCATATCGTAACCGCTTATGGAAGAGATTTTGCCGATGTGTCACCGATGAAAGGAATTATTTTTAGTACCGGCGATCATAAAGTAAAAGTTGAGGTTGATGTAATACCTGTGATTTGATTTTTTAATTGAAATTTTATAACAATTTCTTATTTTGGTACAAACTCTCTCCTCTATAGTTTTTATAACTTCGTCCATAATAGTAGTATAACATTAAAATTATTTAATACAAAAGATTATCAAAAAGCATCCACTTTTAACGCCTGGAAAAGCTTCTGTTCTTGATCAAGATACAGCTAATGCTTTGTTTTCAGAAATTAAAAAATCGGGGCTTCCTTTTGGCTATCAGCAGGCTAACTGTCATAATATTTCGCATTACATCAGACTGTTATTAGCATCGAAAGGATGTTATTGTGCCAAAATCTGGGTTTTTGCCCCTGTTGTTTATTCTTCTACAAACAGCCGACAGATTTCTTTTATTGATAAAAAAAATAGCTCTCCAACCGGAACAATCGATTGGGGTTATCATGTGGCTCCTGTAATTGAGGTCAAAATTAATGGCAAGGCACGCAAAATGGTTATTGACGTGGGATTATTTCCAAATGGAATTGTTAGATACAGGACTTGGCTTGCCAAATTAAACACCAAAAAACTTATTTATTTAATTATGGATTCTGAATGGTATTTATACAATTCTTCTATCCTTACAAATGCACAGCTTCAAACTGATACTAATGAATCGAATGAAAATCAGCCTAATATAAAACTTCCTGATTGGTTTTCGGACAAACATATTACTGATTTTTTTAAGTATGAAGAAGATGCTTTGGAACAGCATTGGATAGAAAAAGGATTGGCGGTGAACGAAACAGCTATGACTTTTTATGATACCGAAATCAAACCCATTCTTGATTCAGAACAGCATCAGGAATTAGCTGCTGATTATAAAATGCTGGCTGGAAATGTTTTTAATTTTGAAACCGTTTTTAGAGACAATAACTGGAACTACGAGATGGATAACGATTTTCAGCTGAAACATCAGGAGATCATCTCTAAATACCGTGAGATTTATTCTTCGAATCTCAATAAGTGGCTGGAAAAATTCTCTTTGATAGAAACTTTTAATTAGAACTTAGAAGTGGATTATTATCTCCAATGGATGAAATTATTGGTTATCATTGAATCTTGGATTGTTTTTTTTGAATGATTACAAAAAAAGCAAAAATATTTCCTTTGAGCCCGATAGAAGTAAAAATCCTTGTGAAACCAGGGTTCGGTTCACAAGATTGTAACGGATAGCGGGACTAATGCTGGCTGAAAATACCTAATCTTTCTGCTCCAAAAATTAATAATAGAATCCAATTTGAAAATCACTCACTAAATTAATACTATCGTTTTTATTTCTTAATCTAGGTTAAGTGTCCCTTCGGCAGTATCGCTGTAAATTTGCCTTATCAAAATGAAACAAATAAATTTTAATTAATAAAAATAAAATTATGGCAGCTACAAAATGGGCAATTGACCCAACACACTCAGAAATTGGTTTTAAAGTAAAACACATGATGTTTACTAATGTTTCAGGTACATTTGGAACTTATGATGCATCAATCACAACTGAAGATGACAACTTCGAAAATGCAGGAATTGAATTTTCGGCAGATATCAATTCAATCAATACTAATAACACTGATAGAGACAATCACTTGAAAAGCGGTGACTTTTTTGATGCTGAAAATCATCCAAAACTGACTTTCAAAGCAACATCTTTCACTAAAGAGGGTGATGATTATGAACTGACTGGAGATTTAACTTTAAGAGGCATAACAAAATCAGTGAAATTCCCAGCTAAATTCAGTGGATTAATGAAAGATCCATGGGGAAATACTAAAGCAGGATTGAATATTTCCAGCAAAATAAACCGTAAAGACTGGGGATTGAACTGGAATTCAGCTCTAGAAACCGGCGGTGTTTTAGTAGGTGAAGAAGTAAAACTGAATATCGAACTGCAATTGATAAAATTATAATTCATTCTGCAAACTGATTTTCTATACATACAAAACCTCCATACTTTATTTGCAAGTATGGAGGTTTTGTTTTATGTCAATTTTATCTTTTGACATAAATCCTAAAAAAACACTATTTTTGCATCCGATTTCAAATTTCACAACTTGAAACCTTAAACTTTAAACAGGATTTTATGAAAGCATACGTATTTCCAGGTCAGGGTGCACAATTCACAGGAATGGGCAAAGACTTATATGAAAACTCACCATTAGCAAAGGAATTATTCGAAAAAGCAAATGATATTTTAGGTTTCCGCATTACAGACATTATGTTTGAAGGTACAGCCGAAGAATTGAAAGAAACCAAAGTTACACAGCCGGCGGTTTTCTTGCACTCGGTTATTTTGGCTAAAACTCTGCAAGATTTCAAACCAGAAATGGTTGCAGGACATTCTTTGGGCGAATTTTCAGCATTGGTTGCCAACGGCGCTTTGTCATTTGAAGACGGGCTGAAATTAGTTTCTCAAAGAGCTTTAGCAATGCAGAAAGCCTGTGAAATAACACCTTCTACAATGGCTGCAGTTCTTGGACTGGCAGATAATATCGTTGAAGAAGTATGCGCTTCTATCGACGGAGTTGTAGTTGCTGCTAATTACAACTGCCCAGGGCAATTAGTAATCTCAGGAGAATTTTCTGCAGTAGAAAAAGCCTGCGAAGCAATGAAAGCTGCAGGTGCAAAACGAGCGCTATTATTACCTGTTGGAGGAGCTTTTCACTCACCAATGATGGAACCGGCAAGAGAAGAATTGGCTGCAGCTATTGAAGCTACGACATTCTCTGCTCCTATCTGCCCAGTATATCAAAACGTAACTGCATCAGCCGTTTCGGATGCTGACGAGATCAAGAAAAACTTAATCATTCAATTGACTGCTCCTGTAAAATGGACACAATCTGTACAGCAGATGATTGCTGACGGTGCGGCTTTGTTTACCGAAGTTGGTCCTGGAAAAGTTTTGACTGGATTAATCGGAAAAATTAATAAAGAAGCTGCTACAGCGAACGCTTAAATTCAGATTGCAGACTGCAATTATTGTTATAAAAACAGAATCCTCATGAACTTAACTTATGTTTGTGGGGATTTTTTGTTTTACTGTACAGATGCACTGCGGTGTATCTCTACATTTTATTTACCCCACCAGCTTCAAATTCTTTTATGCATTTCCGCTTTGGCTTCTTCTGCAGTATAGCCATTTTTAAATTCTTCATCAAATTCAAAAGTATCCCTATCAATCCCTTTGAATTTAATTTTATAAGATTCGTAAGCCACAGAAGGCTCTTCTACTTTATTTTTTTTCGAATTTTCTTTTTTAGGATTCATGACTTTCATTTTAACATAACGAATTTACAACTAATTAATTAAAACAAAAAATCCCAAACTATCAGACTGATAATTTGGGATTTTTGTTTTAAATTTTAATGTTTATAAAGGCAATTTATAAGCTTGTCTGGCAATTAATAACCATTTGTTTTTTTGTTTCTGCCAAATAAGCATTACACCAATTTTTATATCTTTATCTACTCCGCCGTCTTTGGTATGAGCAGCTAAATTGTGACGTACAATTGCTGCATCGCCCACAATTTCAATAGTCTGGTTTTGAAATTCAATTGTGACAAAATCAGATTCTCCATTCACGATTTTTTCGATGAACACAGCCTGATTTTGAATATTACCGCTGGAATGTCCGTAACTTAAACTTTCAGAAGTTAGTTCTTTCAGTTTTTTACCATCAGCATCGATCATTGCCAGACGCAGCGTCTCCACACGGGAAGCCACTGCTGTTTCTTCATTGGATTTGGAACTATTTTGAGAAAAACCTATAGACTGAAATAAAACTGCGGTAAGAATTATAAAGACATATCTCATGCTGTTTTATTTTAAAAACTCCTTCACACTGTCAGTTATAAATTTAATCTGCTCATCGTCCAATTCGGTGTGCATTGGCAATGCGATTACTTCTTTTACCAATTGATTTGTTACCGGAAAATCTTCTTCCTTATAACGTACATCCACGTATGCTTTTTGCGAATGCAGCGGAATTGGATAATAAATAGCACAAGGAATTCCTTTATCTAATAAATGCTGCATCAATGCATCTCTATCGGCATCAATAATTCGAAGAACATATTGATGAAAAACGTGATCATCTCCATTTAAGTCAAATGCTGGAGTAACAATATTTTCATTTCCTTCAAAAGCTGCATTGTATTTTGAAGCTGCTAATCGGCGTGCCGTATTGTACTCGTTCAGGAAAGGTAGTTTTGCATTCAAGACTCCAGCCTGAATACTGTCCAATCTTGAATTTACTCCCACTACATCATGGTGGTAACGCTCGTACATTCCGTGATTAACGATTCCTCTTATTTTGTGCGCTAAAGCATCATCATTGGTAAAAATAGCACCGCCGTCACCATAACATCCTAAATTTTTTGAAGGAAAAAATGAAGTTGAACTTACATGACCAATAACCCCCGCTTTCTTTTTTGTTCCATCAGCGAAAGTGTAATTAGCTCCGATAGCCTGCGCATTATCCTCAATTACATAGAGATTATGTTCTTTGGCAATTGCCATAATTTCATCCATATTGGCAGAACGCCCAAACAAATGTACCGGCACAATTGCTTTTGTTTTTGGAGTAATGGCTTTTTTAATGGCTTCAATAGAAATATTCATATTTTCCACATCGACATCCACCAATACTGGTGTCAGCTGCAATAAAGCAATAACTTCAACAGTGGCTGCAAAAGTAAAATCTGCAGTAATTACCTCGTCGCCTGGTTTTAAATCCAAGCCCATCATGGCAATCTGCAGCGCATCAGTTCCATTTGCACATGGAATTACGTGTTTTACATCTAAATATTCTTCGAGATTTTTTTGAAATAGATGAACCTGTGGTCCATTAATATAAGTATTAGTATCCAAAACTTCTTGGATAGAAGCGTTTACAGTTGCTGCAATTTTATCATATTGACTTTTCAAGTCAACCATTTGTATTTTTTTCATGTATTCTTTTTTAATATCCTATCTCTTAACAAGGATCAATTATATTGAGGCAAGCCCATCTTAAGCTTAAATTTTATTACAATTTAACAGCTTCAAGACAAGCACCACAAAAATAGTTATTTAATGAGTTTAAACCAATCAAACCCACAACAAAAAGTATTTTTTCGATGAAATAAAAAGCGGGTTCTTTATATCCAAAAGTTAAACTTTCTTTACGGGAGAAAATAATATAAAGAAAATGTATTTTTACAAAAAAATTACAAATGCATTTCCTTTACAATTTAGCTACCCAATTAGCCCAGTTTTTAGTAAAAATCACAGTTCTTTTTAGTCCAAAAATGAAACTTTTTGTAGACGGAAGAAAGGATGTTTTTTTAATTTTAAAACAAAAAATAGCGTCTCATGACCGAACAATCTGGTTTCACTCAGCTTCTTTAGGTGAATACGAACAGGGACTGCCTGTAATTGAAAAAATCAAAGAAAAACACCCGGACCATAAAATTATCATCAGCTTTTTTTCACCTTCAGGATATGAAGTACGCAAAAACAATACAATTGCCGATGCGACAGTTTACCTGCCTTTGGACACACCGCAGAACGCAAAACGATTTGTAGAACTAGTTCATCCCGACCTTGTCTTTTTTATCAAATACGAATTTTGGATTAATTACCTGGATCAGCTGCAAAAAAAGCAGATTCCTACTTATTTAATTTCTGGTATTTTTAGAGAACAGCAATTATTTTTTAAATGGTACGGAGGCTTTTACAGAAAAGCACTGAATAACTTCACATACTTTTTTGTGCAGAATGAAAATTCAAAAAAACTAATTACCCAGCTAGGAAAAACCAATGTCACAATTTCTGGAGACACCCGATTTGACAGAGTTGCTGCAATATTAGACAAAGACAACACTCTTGAATTTATTGCACAGTTCAAAAACAATAAAACAACAATAGTTATTGGAAGTTCATGGCCAAAAGACGAATCATTACTAACAGACTACATTAATTCCTGTCCGCATGATGTAAAATTCATCATTGCACCGCACAATATTAAACCTGAACAAATTCAGCAGTTACAAAACAGCATCACAAAAAAAACAGTTTTATTTTCAGAAAAAGAAAACAAAGAGCTGTCACAATTTGAAGTCTTTATAATTGACACTATAGGCATTCTAACCAAGATTTACAGTTATGGCGACATTGCTTATGTAGGGGGCGGTTTTGGAAAGGGCATCCATAATCTTTTAGAACCTGCCACATTTGGAATACCAATAGTAATAGGGCCTAATTTTTCACATTTCGATGAAGCTGTTAAACTGGTTGAAAACAAAGGCTGTGCATCGGTAAAAAATTTCTCAGAACTCGAAATCATTTTCTCAACACTAATTCAAAACACAGAAACAAGACATCAAAAAGGAAAAATCTGTGCCGAATTTGTACAAAATAACAAAGGAGCCACCGATTGTATTTTGAGCCAAATTATCGACATAAAAAATTGATAAAAAGACAATAAACAAACTATGGAACATAAGTACAAAACCTAATGAAAAATGAGAATCTTTAAAGAAAAATCACTTTTTATTCATTTTTCACTCCATAAACCAAAATACTAACGTCCTGATAGAAAATATTTTTAAAAAATAAATGAAAAAATATTTTACATATTAAAAATTTTATATCTTTGCCACGAATTAATAATTAACCTTTATATTAAATTAAGATGAAAAAAGTATTTTTAAGTTTAGCTGTTGTTGCTGTATTAACTGTTGTATCTTGTAAAAAAGCTGAAGCTCCTGCTACTGAAGAAGTTGCTGCTGATACTACTGCTGTAGTTGCTGATACTACTGCTGTAGTTGCTGATACTACTGCTGTTGCTGCTGACACTACTGCTGCTGCACCTGCTGCTACTCCAGCTGCTGCTCCAGCTAAGTAATTTTAAATTACACTAGAAAAAAATAAGCTGCATTTATTGCAGCTTTTTTTTTGAATTACCCCAAAAATTCAAGTTTTAAATATACCCGCAAAACCATCTCGCAAGGATGGTTTTTTTTATGGATTTACAAAAAAAAACCAACTTCACAAAAAAAAAAAAAACAGCGCTCTTTATTTAAAAAGCATTAAGCAAAAGCCCTAAAACAAAAAAACCTCTTCTTTCGAAGAGGTTTTTGTACCCGGAGCCGGAGTCGAACCGGCACGGTTTCCCACAGGTGTTTGAGACCAGCGCGTCTACCAATTCCGCCATCCGGGCTTAGCTAGACATGAAATAATAAACAATTATTTCAACGCAATAAAGAGACAATCAGCATTAACAATTATCTTTTCCTTTAACACGGTGCAAATGTAGAAAAAATATTTAAACATTCTAATAAAAATACTTAAATTTTTCCTTTCAGAGTTAATTTTATTTTCTAAATTTGCACCTCCTAAAAAAAGGAATTCACAACTAACTACAAAACAACAAATTAAATGTCACACCTAGAACCAGAAGCTAAAATTTTTGCTTGTTCAAAAAGTGAATATCTTGCAGAAAAAATTGCAAAAGAATACGGAATTCCATTAGGAAAAGTAACCATGTCAACTTACAGTGACGGTGAATTTCAGCCTTCTTATGAAGAGTCTATCAGAGGTTTACGCGTGTTTATTGTTTGCTCAACGTTCCCTTCTGCAGATAATTTAATGGAACTACTATTAATGATTGACGCAGCAAAACGCGCATCAGCAAGACACATTACAGCTGTAATGCCATACTTCGGCTGGGCAAGACAAGACAGAAAAGATAAACCAAGAGTTCCGATTGGAGCCAAGCTGGTAGCTAATTTACTGGATGCCGCCGGAGCAACAAGAATAATGACAATGGATCTGCATGCAGACCAGATACAAGGATTCTTTGAAAAACCTGTAGATCATCTTTTTGCATCCACTATATTTTTACCATACGTAGAAAGTTTAGGTCTTGAAAATTTAACGATTGCTTCACCAGACATGGGAGGATCAAAAAGAGCTTATGCATATTCTAAGTTTTTGGATTCTGAAGTGGTTATCTGCTACAAACAAAGAAAGGCAGCAAATATTATCGAAACAATGGAACTTATTGGAGCTGTAGAAGGCAAAAATGTAATCCTAGTAGATGACATGATTGACACAGGAGGAACTTTAGCCAAAGCTGCCGATTTAATGATCGAAAAAGGTGCCTTAAGTGTAAGAGCAATTTGCACACACGCCATTTTATCCGGAGGTGCTTATGAAAAAATAGAAAATTCAAAATTACTTGAACTAATCGTAACCGATTCTATTCCGTTAAAAAAACAATCAAACAAAATAAGAGTAGTGAGCTGTGCGCCTCTTTTTGCCGAAGTAATGCACATGGTACACCACAATAATTCCATTAGCGGGAAGTTTTTAATGTAATTAAATAATAAGCTTTAAGCAATGCAATAATCAATTACAAAAAAGCCTAAAGCCTAGTGCTTAAAGCTTATAACGAAGAGTTTAATTAATAACTATATAAATATTTACAATGAAATCGATTACAATTAAAGGATCAGAAAGAGAAAGCGTGGGCAAAGTAGCTACTAAAGCCTTACGTAATGCTGGATTGGTTCCTTGCGTATTATACGGAGGAAGTCAAGCAGTTCATTTTTCAGCGGAAGTTATAGCTTTCAAGAACTTGGTTTACACTCCAAACGCACACACAGTTGTGATTGAGCTTGCGAATGGTAAATCATTCAATGCTGTATTACAAGATATCCAGGTTCACCCGGTATCTGACAAAATTTTACATGTTGACTTCTTTCAAATCCATGATGACAAAGAAATCACTATTGAAGTTCCAGTAAAAATCATCGGTAACTCAAAAGGGGTTATGGCAGGTGGAGATTTACGTCTTAACAACCGTAAATTAAAAGTTAAAGCTTTACCAGCTAACCTTCCTGATTTTGTTGAGGCTGACATCACTCCTCTTGACATGGGTAACAAATTATACGTTACTAAAGTGCCAACGCCAAACTTCAAAATCATGCACCCAGACAATACAGTAATTTGTCAAGTGAAGATTTCTCGTGCGGCTATGAAAGCTGCTCAAGAAGCTGCAAAAGCTGCAAAAGCTCCAGCAAAAAAGAAAAAATAATACTTTTTCAATCTATATCAAAAGCATCAATCGAAAGGTTGGTGCTTTTTTTTTGATATAAAGCGAAAGACAAGGCATTCTAGGAGATATGGTTTCCCGCTCTCCTTCCAAATCTTTTATTTTCTAAAGAAAAAAATAAAAGGATTTTCCCTTCCATCAGGGCTCAGTTAAAAGTAATAATACATTCTTAGAATTATTCTTTCCTCTTTATTCTATTTTCTTTATTCAAATTATCTAATCATCTCATTGACAAATTATCCAATTAAGCCTATTTTTGCAACATGATAAAATGGATACAAGACCTGTTTTCATCACCAAAAACAGCAGAGAACACAGATAATATGAAAAAATTTTTAATCGTAGGCCTAGGCAACATCGGCTCCGAATACGTAAACACCCGACACAACATTGGATTTAAAGTCTTAGATTTCCTAGCCAAAAAAGAGGGGCTTTCATTCGAAACCGTAAAACTGGGCGCATTAGCCGAATACAAATTTAAAGGAAGAACCTTTTTATTACTCAAGCCCAACACTTACATGAATTTAAGCGGTAAAGCCGTCAAATTCTGGATGGACAAAGAAAACATTCCGCTTGAAAATATTTTTGTCATTACCGATGATTTAAATCTTTCCTTTGGAACCATCCGCATCCGAAAAAAAGGAAGCGACGGCGGGCATAACGGACTAAAAAACATCAATCTCGTTTTAAACACACAAGAATACACCCGCTTCCGATTTGGCATTAGCGACGAATTCAAAAAAGGACAACAGGTTGATTACGTACTTGGAGACTGGGATGACAACGAGAAAGCAAAACTTCCCGAAAGGCTGGAAGTCGCTTCCGAAATCATAAAATCGTTTGGAACTGCAGGTTTAGAAAATACCATGACTACATTCAACGGAAAATAAACAGCCCTTTCACAAAGTGACGCAATAAAAAAAACTCAAAGTCTATTAAGCTTAAATCCCTTATAAGACTTTGAGTTTTTTTTTTATTATTCGATGAAAAATAAAAAAGCGTGACGACAGTTTCCTTTTTTCAACGTTAAACCATTTCGGGTTTTGAAACAATCAGTTCTTCGATTGCATCCCAAAGAGCTATTCTTTTTTCTAAAGCCAAAATCGAAATATTCTGCACATCTAACCACTTTTTTGGGTCTTCACCACAAAGTTCTTTTATCATTGTCATAGCCATAGGACCATGCTCGTCCGCGTCTAATTCAATGTGCCTTTCAAAATAATAAAGAAGTTTATCTAACTTATAATTCGGAAAATTGGACTGAAATTGCTTCAAAATTTCTGTAAACATAGCAGGAATTAAATCTTCTCTGCCAAAAGTAAATGCTGCCGCAATTTCATGAGGCTTTCCTTCTTCAATAACTTTAAATGTAAAATCCAGAAAAGCTTTAATATTTGGATGCAGACTACTTTTCTTGATTGCCACAAATATATTATGAAGCGAATTAACCTCTGATAAAAACTGTTCAATATAAACTGTTTTCGCTCCGCAATCCTGCATCGCTTCCAGATACATTTCAAAATGGCTTAAATGTCTCCCGTCCATGCTCAAGTCACTTTCTTCTGCCAATACAATTTCGTTGATTAAATACCTCGTTTCTGGATGCGGTGTTGCAAACCAAGGTATTGCTGTGCAGGTTAATTTGTTTTGTAACGCCTTTAAAAGCGACATAAAATCCCAAACAGCAAACACATGGCATTCCAAAAAAGAATGCAGATCATCAATAGTTTTTATTTTTTCATATAAGGAATGATTTAATAATTGCTGTTTTTGAATCTGGATATTATTGTTGATTGTTTCAATATTCATTTTGGACTATTATTGTTTTCTGCAAAATTAAAAAAGCTCCCTGTTTACAAGAAGCTTTAGTATCAATTTTATAATTATTTTAGTATTTATATCATTTTATTTAAAAGCAGGAATTCCTGTGACGTCCATTCCAGTAATCAGCAAATGAATATCGTGAGTTCCTTCATAAGTAATTACAGATTCCAAATTCATCATGTGACGCATAATGGAGTATTCTCCTGTAATTCCCATTCCGCCTAACATTTGTCTGGCTTCACGTGCTATATGAATAGCCATATCTACATTATTTCTTTTGGCCATTGAGATTTGCGCCGTAGTAGCTCTGCCTTCATTCCTTAAAACTCCAAGTCTCCAAGTAAGTAATTGGGCTTTGGTAATTTCAGTAATCATTTCAGCCAGTTTTTTTTGCTGTAATTGAGTCCCTGCTATTGGTTTATCAAACTGGATTCTTTCTTTAGCATAACGCAAAGCAGTGTCATAACAATCCATCGCCGCTCCAATTGCTCCCCAAGCTATTCCATAGCGGGCAGAATCCAAACATCCAAGCGGCGCACCTAATCCAGATTTATTAGGAAGTAAATTTTCTTTAGGCACTTTTACATTGTCAAAAATCAATTCCCCAGTTGATGATGCACGAAGCGACCATTTATTATGCGTTTCCGGAGTGGTAAAACCCTCCATTCCTCGTTCAACTATTAAACCATGTATTCTTCCTTCTTCATTTTTGGCCCAAACAATAGCAATATCTGCAAATGGAGCATTCGAAATCCACATTTTGGCACCATTCAAAAGGTAATGATCGCCTATGTCTTTAAAGTTGGTAATCATGCTCCCTGGATCTGAACCGTGGTTTGGCTCTGTAAGCCCAAAACATCCCATTAATTCGCCAGTAGCCAGTTTTGGAAGATATTTTATTCTCTGTTCTTCGTTCCCATATTTCCAAATAGGATACATAACTAAAGAAGACTGCACTGACGATGTAGAACGAACACCTGAATCACCGCGTTCTATCTCCTGCATTATTAAACCATACGAGATTTGATCCAATCCAGCTCCGCCGTATTCTACAGGAATATATGGTCCAAATCCTCCTATTTCTCCCAATCCTTTTATAAGATGCTTTGGAAATTCAGCGTTCTGAGCATATTCTTCAATAATAGGCGAAACTTCACGTTTTACCCAAGCACGCGCAGAATCACGGACAAGTTTGTGCTCTTCACTTAATAAATCATCTAAATTATAATAATCTGGCGCTTGAAATAAATCGGGTCTCATATTAATGTATTTTATTGATACAAATCTACATAAAGAAATATAACAAAACTAATTCATAATGTTGTAAAATAATTTTATTTGAAATTTTGTCAGAAAAAAACAATTGAATGACCTTAAGACAAAGAAAATCAAAAATAGCCACGAATAAATTTTTACAGTTATGACTCAAAAGGCTAAATTAAATATTGGATGGAGCAATACTATTTTGTAATATTGCGATACAAATTAACAAATAACAATCAACTGTTTTACCCCAAATCAGCCTAAATTAAAATTATGAAAAAACAACTAACACTTATTTTATTATTATTTGCAGGATCAATAGGATTCTCTCAAACACTGGACTGCAGTAAACTTAAAAACATCAAAGCGTATAACCCGGATTATCCTAAAAAAACATTTGTGATAAAAGGCGCAACTCAAGAAAGTTATGACAACGGAGTGCTTCAGTTAGTTTGGAGCGTAAAGTGGTTAAGCGACTGTGAATATGAAGTTACCTGTACTAAAAAACTTGTACCATCACAAATGGAAGTTGGAGATAAAATCGTAATGACGATTATCAGTATTGACGGTGATTGTTTTACCGTTAGAAGAACGTTTCATGCTAAAAATTTTCCAGATGGAGATGTAGATTCAGAAAACACTTTCTGCATATCAAAGTAACAGAATAGTTCACAAATCAGTATAAACAAAAACTCCGGTAAAGTGTGATTTTAAATCTCAAATTACTGGAGTTTTTATTTTTTTACCAAATCCACCATTCAACTTTTGCACTTAAATACTGTTCCCAGCTCTTAGTTCCGCTTTACGAGAGATAAAGAGAATAAAGATTATCAGCTGCAAATTTATTATAATGTGCTACACTATATACCAATCTGAAATGAGGTCTCGCCCAAACATCTTTTACCACAGTTGACACAAACGTTGGAACAATAGTAAATTTAGTCATCTGTCCAAAATCCTGCGTACCGTCTTTTCTCCAAGTCATATCAAATTCATAGAGTAAATACAGCCAGTCTTTTAAAAACCAAGTTCCCCTCGCTCCAAAAGCAATATCCTGTTTTCGATTAAGAAAAAAAATGAAGATTATTCTGAGAGTCAGAAGCACAATCGGCAAAGCCAAACAATTGCTGTTTTATTTTGAGAAGAAAGAAGAAAATATTAAAAACTACATTTTCAAATAAAAGTCCTTTGTCAGTTCGATATAATCTGGAGTGTAAATATGCCGTGCAGTTTCAATGATTAATTCATCTGCAGGGAAATTGATAATTTCATTTCGGCTAAAAGCCAACAAACTGCGTTTGATTTCACTGTTTGGAGTTCCTTTAACCCGAGTGATTTTCAAGGGAAATAATTCATATTCTTTTGCAAGAGCTATAAATTTCTCTTCTTCTTTAAAAGGAATGATAACTGTAAATATTCCGTTTTCGGAAAGCAGTAAAGCAGCTGCTTCTATTAATTCTTCAAAAGGCATAGCGTCCTGAAAGCGCGCTAAATCTCTTTGATCGTCACTTGATTTATAATCTTCACTATAAAAAGGAGGATTGGAAACAATCAGATCGTATTCATCTTCCGGCTCTTCAACAAATTCATCCAGACCAGCGTGAAAACAAAACAAGCGATCGTTCCAAGGAGAGTTTTCAAAATTATCCGCAGCTTGTTCGTAAGCCTCTTCGTCAATCTCTAAAGCATCAATTTGTTCCGCCGCACTTCTTTGCGCAAGCATCAAAGCAATTATTCCAGTTCCAGCTCCAATATCTAAAACACTGAAAGGATTATTAACAATAGGAGTCCAAGCACCTAGTAAAACGCCGTCAGTTCCAATTTTCATAGCACATCTATCCTGTTCAACAGAAAATTGTTTGAATTCAAATTTTGGCATAGAGATTTTAGTTTGGTGATTCCTTAATTGCAGATTTTTTAGATTAACCGATTAAACACACGAGCAAAGCGAATTGACGAAGTAAATTACCGATTTAATTTTCTACAAATACATTTCAATTAATCCTTCAGGCAAATCCATAATGACTTTTTTGTTTTCTCTGTCAATTTTAACCAAGAAATGATCAATCATTGGAATTAAGATTTCGGCATCTCCTTTAAGAACTTCAAAAAGAGGCTGCGCTGTAGTATCGTTGATAGACTGAATTTCACCAACATAACCAAGACGTTTATCTTCTACTTCAAAACCAATTACTTCATGAAAGTAGAATTTATTACCCGTAAGTTTGGGCAGCATTTTAAGAGGAAGGTAAAGATCACTGCCTAAAAGACCATCTGCAGCTTCTTCAGTGTTTACATCTTCAAAACGGATACGAAGAAAATCGTTTTTGTGAAGTGAACAGTTTTCAATAAAAAAAGGAATCAAGTGTTTGTTACATTCAACAAACACTGATTCCAAGTTTTCGTATAACTCAGGTTCGTCTGTATCTAAATAAGCTAAGACTTCACCTTTGAAACTGAATTTTTTGGCGATTTTGCCCAAATAGAAACAATCTTCTTTACGCATTTTCGCCTACTAAATTATGCTTCTGATTCGTTGTTTTCTTCTGCAGCAGGAGCTTCTTCAGCTTCAGCAACAACTTCTTCTTCAACAGCAGGAGTTGCAGCAGCAATAGCATCAGCTTCTGCTTGAGCAGCATCAGCAATACGTTTTGCATTTACAGCCTGTTCTGCTTTCAAAGCTTTTGCTTTAGCATCAGCCTGAGCTTTTGATAAACCATCTTTTTTAGCATCAACTTTTCCAGCTTTAGCTTCTAACCAAGCTGCTAATTTTGCATCAGCTTGTTCTTGAGTCAAAGCACCTTTGCGAATACCTCCATCAAGGTGGTGTTTCAACAAAGCTCCTTTGTAAGAAAGAATAGCTTTTGCTGTATCAGTAGGCTGAGCACCATTGTGCAGCCATTTTACAGCACTATCCAAGTTTAACTCGATAGTTGCAGGATTTGTGTTTGGATTGTAAGTACCAATTTTCTCTAGGTATCTACCATCTCTTTTTGAGCGAGCATCAGCTGCTACAACCCAGTAAAAAGGTTTTTGTTTTTTACCGTGTCTTTGTAATCTAATTTTTACTGACATAATCGTATGATTAAATTTTGAGGTACTCGACCTCGATTAATTAAGGGTGCAAAGATACATCTTTTATTGAAACAATCTAAAAAGTTTATTCTTTTAATAAGCAACTGTTTAATTAGTTATATTTTTATTTTATTTTTGAAAAGAGAAAACGACTTCATGAATTCAAAAAGCCCTCTATTTTTAACATAAAAATTGAAATATATGCGCAGATTTTTTTTGATTACAATACTCCTGTTTATTTTAGCATCCTGTGAAGATCAGGTAAAATTCAACAACCCCGCGGTTCAAGGACTAAAAGACAATATAATCTGGAGAGCCGGTTTATTTAATATCACTCAATCATCTGATGGATCATTAACAATCATAGCTTATCAAAAAAATGACGCTTTACTATTAAAAACAGCTGGCAATGCAGTTAAAACGTATCCGCTTGGAACAGATACTGCCAGCAAAGTAGCATTGACAGAAAAAACGGACGGCGTCACTACGGTTTTTTCAACCGGCAAAAATATAGGTAACGGACAAATTACAATTACAGAATGGGATGCCGTAAATCATACAGTTACCGGCGAATTTAATTTTAATGCTAAAAACGAATCCACAAATCCTTCTGCCAAACCGAATGTAAATTTTCAAAAAGGAGTTTTTTATAAAGTCCCTGTTACAACGGAAACCAATTTAACAAAGAACACTGCCTCTTTTTAATTTTTTGCCTATAAAAAATTAACATTGTCAAACATTAAAAAAAGAAAACCACAAAACACATATATAATAACAAACCCTATTTAAGCTGATTTTGAAATTAATATATTGAAAAAAAAGTTTTGAAATGTTAAATTAAAAAGCAAACTAGACAAGAAAACAGAATGTTTTCACAAATTATCCAATAAATAAGCTAATTCATAGTTGATTAGAAAAAAAATAGAGTACATTTGTTTCAATTATTATAAATAAGTACATATGAATATTTTTGTTGGAAGCCTTCCATTCAGTATTGAGGAAGCAGATTTAAAAGAGTCTTTCGAGGCATACGGAGCAGTTGATTCAGTTAAAATCATCACTGATAAATTTACTGGAAGAAGTAAAGGCTTTGGTTTTGTTGAGATGCCAAATGATGCGGAAGCTCAAAAAGCAATTGACGAATTGAACGGAGCAACTGTTCAAGGACGTGCAATCGTTGTTAACAAATCTGAGCCAAAACCAGAAGGTGAAAGAAGAAGTTTCAACAACAACCGTGATTCTCGCGGTGGTTACGGAAACAACCGCGGTGGTGATAACCGTGGAGGTGGAGACAGAGGAAGATATTAATATTTTTTTCAATCATACATAAAAAAAGCCGTTTCAATAATTTTGAAACGGCTTTTTTCATAAGAAGTCAATCCAAAAAAATCAGATCATTATCTGAAAAATCCAATATCTCAGAAACTGAGGCATGTTTCATAATTTCATCAATCCCCTTCTGAACCCTTAATTCAGTTGTATATTTTCTGCTTAAAGCAAAAGGCGCATCATCTAAAAAGAGCCTGAAAAAATATTTCCCGCCAGCTGATCTGTGCTTTTCGAAAGACGCTAAGCCAATATTACTTTTAAAATATTCAATCGCTTCTTCACATTCAAATTTAAGCTCATACTTCATGCTTGTAAAAATCACCTTCCCTTTTTTAGAAGTAAACACAAACTTATACTGATCATCAAATCTCTTACTAATAACAAAAGCCCCCATTTAATTTCAGATTTAAGATTTAAGAATTCAGATTGCAGATTTAAATTACAAAAAATTCAAATTCCTGACTTTCAAACTAAATGATTCACAATGAATTTTGCACATAAAAAAAGCTCCAAACATAGTTTGAAGCTTTCTTGTACTCAGAGCGGGACTTGAACCCGCACGAACATTGCTGTTCACTGGATTTTAAGTCCAGCGTGTCTACCAATTTCACCATCCGAGCATAACACGATGAGCGAAAAACGGGGCTCGAACCCGCGACCTCGACCTTGGCAAGGTCGCGCTCTACCAACTGAGCTATTTTCGCATTTCATTCTTAAAAAGAACCGCAACACTTGGTTAGTATTGCGGTTGCAAATTTAGAACTTTTATTCAATTACACAAACCTTTTTTTCAAAAAAATTAAAGATAAAAACTAACATTCTGACAACGATAACTTTAAACCTGCAAAAAATTATTTTCTCGACAGCATTCTTTTAATTTCATTGAGTTTCATCAATGCTTCTACAGGAGTTATGGCGTTTATATCTAAGTTAACGATCTCTTCCTTAATTTCCTCAAGCAATGGATCATCCAGATTAAAGAAGCTCATCTGCATTTCTTCCTTCTCCAATTTTATGCCATTCAAAACATCGCTCGAATGGTTTTTTTCCAGTTTCTTCAGCATTTTTTGCGCTCTTGAAATCACTAGCTGAGGCATTCCGGCCATTTTTGCCACATGGATACCAAAACTATGCGCACTTCCTCCTTTTACCAGTTTTCGGATAAAAAGCACTGTATCCTTCAGTTCTTTCACAGAAACATTGTAATTCTGAATTCGAGGCATTGTTTCGCTCATTTCATTCAATTCGTGATAATGTGTCGCAAACAATGTTTTAGCCTTCGATGGATGCTCATGCAAAAACTCAGCAATTGCCCAAGCGATTGAAATTCCGTCATAAGTACTCGTTCCTCTTCCAATCTCATCCAAAAGCACCAGACTTCGATCAGATATATTATTCAAAATAGAAGCCGTTTCATTCATCTCCACCATAAAAGTAGATTCTCCCATCGAAATATTATCCGAAGCACCTACCCTCGTAAATATTTTATCCACGATTCCCATCCTGACGCTTTCTGCAGGCACAAAACTTCCCATCTGCGCCAGCAGAACGATCAAAGCCGTTTGACGTAATATAGCAGACTTACCCGACATATTGGGTCCTGTAATCATAATCAATTGCTGTGTTTCTCTATCCAGATAAACATCATTTGTAATATAAGGAACTCCGACAGGCAATTGCTTTTCAATTACAGGATGTCTCCCCTCTTTGATATCCAATTCGAATGTTTCATCTATCTCGGGACAAACATATTTATTTTCTATTGCCAATTGTGTAAAACAGCACAAACAGTCTAACTGTGCTACCAAATTAGCATTCATCTGAACCGGCTTGATGTATGTTGCTATCCAGCTCACCAATTGTTCAAACAAATCACTTTCTATCTTTTGAATTCTTTCCTCCGCTCCCAGAATTTTTGTTTCATATTCTTTCAGTTCCTCAGTAATATATCGTTCTGCACTTACCAGTGTCTGCTTTCTGATCCATTCTTCAGGAACTTTATCTTTATGTGTATTTCGGACTTCAATATAATAACCAAATACGTTATTGAATGATATTTTCAACGAAGAAATCCCAGTTCGTTCTGACTCTCTCTTTTCGATTCCTTCCAAAAACTGTTTCCCGGAAGTTGATATTTCACGAAGCTCATCCAATTCGGCATTAATTCCTTTGGCAATAGCATTTCCTTTAGCAATAGCCACAGGCGCATCCTGATTTAGAGTTGTCTGTATTTTTTCGCGAAGCAGATCACAGCTGTGCAGACTGTCACCGATAACTTTTACTGCTTCCTGCGGACTTGATAATGCTAAAGTTTTTATCGGAATAATTGCATCCAGCGATTCTTTCAAATAAACCACTTCTCGGGGCGAAACTTTTCCTGTTGCAATTTTGGAAATCAAACGCTCAAGATCAGAAATCTGCTTAATCTGATGTTGAATATTCTTTAAAACATCTTGGTTTTCATTTAAATATGAAACCACCTGATGACGGCTTTTTATTTTATTACTGTCTTTCAGAGGCAATGCCAGCCAGCGTTTCAACAAACGTCCTCCCATTGGCGAAAGCGTTTTATCAATTACATCCAGCAGTGTGACAGCATTTGGATTGTAACTATGATACAATTCCAGGTTGCGGATCGTAAATCGGTCCATCCAGACATAAGCATCTTCGGCAATTCTGTGAATCGCAGTAATATGCTGTACTCTGTTATGCTGTGTTTCGGACAAATAATAAAGAATCGCCCCCGATGCGATGATTCCCTCTTTTAATTCCTCAACGCCAAAACCTTTTAAAGAAACTGTCTGAAAATGTTTAGTCAGCGTTTCAACCGCATAATCTTCTTTGAAAATCCAATCTTCTAAATAAAAATTATGAAAGTCTTCTCCGAAAATCTCACGAAATTCACTTTTATTATTTTTTGGAACTAAAACCTCACTCGGATTGAAATTCTGCAGTAATTTATCAATGTATTCAGCATTTCCCTGTGCAGTAAGAAATTCTCCGGTAGAAACATCCAGAAAAGAAACCCCAATTATTTTATTAGCAAAATAAACCGCAGCAAGAAAATTATTTGTTTTCGAATGCAAAACCTCATCATTCATTGAAACTCCAGGCGTAACAAGCTCTGTAACACCGCGTTTAACAATAGTTTTGGTCATTTTGGGATCTTCCAGCTGATCGCAGATAGCCACTCGAAGTCCTGCTTTTACTAATTTAGGCAGATAAGTATTAATCGAATGATGCGGAAAACCGGCAAGTGCAGTCTCTGTTTCAGAACCAGCGCCTCTTTTTGTCAATGTGATTCCTAAAATCTTCGAAGCCCGAACAGCATCCTCTCCAAAAGTTTCATAAAAATCCCCAACCCTAAACAGCAGGCACGCATCAGGATATTTCCTTTTGATTTCGTTGTACTGCTTCATTAATGGAGTCTCTTTGACTATTTTATCTTTTGCTGCCAAAATTGTTGTATTTGAATGAATAAAAAACTCAGCGAATTTATAATTTTAAACCACAAAAAACTAAGACGAAAAAAATTAAATTAGTTTTAAGAAAAATTTACAATTCATTTTTGTTAATTTGTATAAATTTGCGAACCAATTTCAATGATATTATGAAAAAAATATTTCTATTAGCTATGCTAACCGTTTTAGGAACAACGTTTTCTAACGCACAAGAGACCTCAAAGAAGGTTAAAAAAGCAAAAACAACTACTGTCGCTTTACCAAAAGTAGAAGGTGCAGGAATGGTTTTTGAAAGCGAAACGATTGATTACGGAACTATCGCCCACAATGCTGAGCCAAACCGTCAGTTTGTTTTCACTAACAATGGCAACAAACCATTAATTATCACAAACACTCAAGGATCTTGCGGATGTACAGTACCTACAACACCAAAAGAACCAATCGCTCCTGGAGCTAAAGGAGTTATTGGAGTAAGATATGCGACTGACAGAGTAGGTACATTTACAAAAACTGTAACTGTAACTTCAAATGCTGAAGGACAGCCAACAAAAGTACTTACTATAAAAGGAACTGTTTTACCAGATGCTGCACCAGCTGCAACAAAAAGCTAATATTACTTTTTTTATCAAATAAAATAAAGGCTTCCTGATTTTGGGAAGCCTTTTTTATAAACACTATTTACATGAGAAAACTTGAAAACAGCGAACTGGAAAGAAAATCTGTTGAAGATTTTAAGAAATCAGAAAAAACACCATTGATTTTGGTTTTGGACGATATTCGAAGTCTGCATAATATAGGATCCGTTTTCAGGACAGCCGATGCTTTTTTGATTGAAAAAATAATCTTATGCGGTATCACCGCAACACCTCCAAATAAAGAAATTCACAAAACTGCTCTTGGTGCTACAGAAACAGTTGTTTGGGAACATAATGAGAATGTGCTGGAAGTTATTGCAGACCTAAAAAAACAAAATATCATAACTCTCGCCATTGAACAAGTAGAAAGCTCAGTCTTTCTGCAGGATTTTAAAGTCGACAAAAATCAGAAGTATGCTTTAGTATTTGGAAACGAAGTCTATGGCGTAGCACAGGAAGCTGTAGCTTTGTGCGACGGATGCATTGAAATTCCGCAATTGGGAACGAAACATTCATTAAATATTTCAGTAAGTGCCGGTATTGTAGTATGGGATTTATTCAAACAATTTAACTTCTAAAAGTTAATTTCACAACTAGACATTATTTTATCTAATAATCTTTCAACCAAAGTTTTGCATTTTGATATAAAAGCTTATTTTTATAAAATGAAAATCAGATCTATATTACTTATAACGCTGTTTTTTGCGTTTTTTGCTCAGTCATTCAGCTATGCAGATTCTGCACCTAAAAAACTATTTAAAAAATCCAAATATTCCAAACATTCGTTAGCTAATGAAGCTCCGGTTCTGACTGCTGTTGGCAATCAGACCTATTGCCCTTTAACGAATGTCAATATAGTAACCAGTGTATCAATAACAGATATTGACGACACAGCTACCGATGCCATTTATATTCAAATCTCTTCAGGTTATATTAAAGGAGAAGACCAATTATTTCTTAATAATGCATCTGCGCATCCAGCTATAAAAAGCAGCTGGAATATCAATGAGGGCAAATTAACACTAAACAGTCCAACAGGCTTACCTGCAACGTATATTGATTTAGAAAAAGCGATAAGAGACGTTCAATTTAGCAGTTCTTCGGCCACACCAAGCGGTGTCAGAAACTTTTCAATCAGTATTGGACAGGCAAACTTTTTACCAAGAAACGGCCATTATTATGAGTATGTACCTAACTTAGGAATCAGCTGGACAAATGCAAAATTAGCCGCTGACAGCAAAACATATTATGGATTAAAAGGATATTTAGCTACATTAACAGCCGCTGACGAAGCTCAAATCGCAGGAGCACAAGCACCTGGAGCCGGGTGGATTGGCGGATCAGATATGGAAACCGAAGGAACTTGGAAATGGATGACCGGCCCCGAAGCCGGTACTATTTTTTGGCAAGGCAAAGGCAATGGCACCACTCCAAATTATGCAAATTGGAATTCACCTAACGAACCAAATGATTCTAATAACAATGAAGATTACGCACACATAACAGATCCGTCAGTAGGAAACCCTGGAACATGGAACGATTTACCAGAACAAGGAGATCCGCCAGGACCTTATTACCCTAAAGGCTATGTTGTCGAATATGGCGGAACTGCCGGCGATCCTGTATTAAAGCTTTCTGCAAGTACAACTTTGACAATCGCAGCAATATCAAGCACCACTCCCGGATCAAGGTGTGATGCTGGAACAGTAACACTTCAAGCAACAGCTACAGCAGGCACTATCAATTGGTATGATGCTTCAACAGGAGGAAATTTCATAGGCAGCGGTTCTAGTTTTACAAGTCCAAATTTAACTGCCACCAGCAATTTCTATGTAGAAACTGCTTCTGCCGGCTGTACGACTGCCAGAACAGCAGTAGAGGCTAAAATCATTAACACTCCAAGTATCATCAGCACCAACTCTCCTTCGACCAATTGCGGATCAGGATTATTCACGCTTCAAGCCACTCCTACTGAAGGAACCATAAATTGGTACTCACAAACAGGAGGAAATATTGTAGGATCAGGATTAGTATATATAACTCCATCTATTTCTTCCAATACAACTTATTATGCTGAAGCTGTCAATAACGGGTGCATTAACAGTACAAAACAGCCTGTCTCTTTAATTATTTATCCCCTTCCAATTGTAAGTAATGAAACTCCCATAAAGTGTGCATTACAAACTATTACTTTAGATGCCGGTATACCAAACATGACGTATCTTTGGTCAACTGGTGCCGTAACACAGACTATAGATGTCGTTAACAAAGGAATTTATACAGTCGATGTAACCAGTCCTGCTCCTCAAAACTGCACCAGCAGAAAAACAATTTCTGTTTCAGAAAACAATATACCCGAAATAAAAAATGTAAAAGTTGATGAAACAACTGTTACTATAGAACTTGTCCAGAACGAGAAATATTTTGAATTTTCAATAGACGGCATTAATTATCAAAGCTCTAATGTATTCACGAATGCACCAAGCGGACTGCAGACAGCATATGTCCGTGAAGTTAATTTATGCAGCAGTGATCAGAAAACATTTATAGTAATTATCATTCCTAAATTTTTCACACCAAATAATGATGGCTATAATGATGTTTGGGAAGTAAAAGGCCTAATAAATTATCCTTTAGGCGAAGTAACTGTTTTTGACCGCTACGGAAAATTAATCACACTTCTTAATAGTTACAACTACACTTGGGATGGTACATTTAACAAAAATCTGTTACCCGCTTCTGATTATTGGTATGTACTAAAGTTAGATAAAAACAGTCCGGAAGTAAAAGGTCATTTTTCTCTGAAGAGATAATCACAGATTACTTTTCTTCTGAATTTCATTAAGAATATAAATATAATCTTCCTGACTGCCTACAAAATCACGGTCGGAAACATCAACAACCAAAACATTCAAATCTGTCTGGGTCTTGATGTATTCTAAGTAGCCTTTATTTATTTTGTCTAGATATTCGGCAGTGATATCCTGCTCATAACTTCTGCCGCGGTTTTTTATATTCTGCAGTAAGCGATCAGTATTTTGATACAGGTAAATATATAGATCCGGTTTTGGCATTTCTTTGTAAATGATGTCAAACAGCGTACGATACAATCGAAATTCATCGGCTTCTAATGTAATTTTAGAAAATAAGAGCGATTTAAAAATATGATAATCTGCAATAATAAAATCTTTAAACAAATCAAACTGCGATAAATCATCAGATAACTGCTGATACCTGTCTGCTAAAAAAGACATTTCTAACGAAAAAGCATACCGGTTTTGATCTTTATAGAATTTGGGCAAAAAAGGATTGTCTGCAAAACGCTCCAAAACTGTTTTAGCATTAAAGTCCTGAGCCATTTTTAGTGCCAATGTTGATTTCCCTGCACCAATATTCCCTTCGATAGCAATGTAATTATACTGGTTTAACCGAATGGAATGTAAAGGGCTTATCAGTTCCTGAACTATCTCGCAAACGCTGTCATCAGGCGTTATTTCAATTAATTCGGGAATTGTTTTTTTTAAAACAGGATGAACCCAGTCTAGCTTTAAATCCTGAAAAGGAAGTAAAACAAATTTTCGGTTCTGCATCAAAGGATGAGGAATCTGCAGATGTTCGGAATCGATTATTTCAGAATCAAAAGCAATCAGGTCAATATCAATGATTCTCGATTGATAACCCGCATTTTCGTTGCGTATCCTGCCCAGCTGCTTTTCAACGGCCAAAACTTCCTCCAGAATCTGTTCGGCTTTTTTAAAAGTATGCATAACCAAAGCACAATTATAGAATGCTTCACTTTCAAATCCCCAAGAAGGTGTTTCATACAAATTGGACACTTTTATAATAGTTCCGATTTCCTGATGAATTAACTCCAGACACAATTCGATGTTTTTTAACCGATTGCCCTGATTACTCCCCAAAGATAAAATGACTTGATGCTGTAGTTCCATATTAAGCACAAATTAACTAAAAGAATTTTAGAATAGCAGTATATTTGCCCGCAGTGTTTCAATTTATTTTCATTCACAGCTGTAACAAATCAGCGCATTTAAATACATATCAATAAAATAGAATTTATGAGATTTTTAGGAAATGTAATGGCTACCATCATTGGTATTTTTGTTTTTTTCATGCTTTTTTTCTTTGGCATACTACTCATTGGCGCTCTTTTTGGAGGCGAAGCTGAAGGAGTTGAAGTCAAAAGCAATTCGGTTATCGAATTAAACTTAGAAGATATATCCAATGATTATGCGGGCAAATACAAAGACCCATGGATGGATGTCTTTTCAGAAAAGAAAAAAATCGGTCTTAGTGATATTATCAATGCCATTGGTGCAGCAAAAACAGACAGCGACATCAAAGGAATATCGATTTTAAATCAAAATTCTTCTTTAGGATTAGCGCAAAGCAAAGAATTGAGAGAAGCGCTTAATGACTTCAAAAAATCCGGAAAATTTGTTATGGCCTATGCCAATGATTATTCACAAAGAGATTACTATCTGAACTCTGTTGCCAATACAGTTTATTTAAATCCGGCCGGCGATCTTGATTTCAAAGGATTATCTACCGAAATAATGTTCTTCAAAGATTTACAGGAAAAAACAGGAGTAAAAATGGAAGTTATCCGTCACGGAAAATACAAAAGTGCCGTCGAACCTTTCCTTGAAAATAAAATGAGTGATGCCAATAGAGAACAGACTACTGCTTTGCTAAATTCTGTATGGAGTTCAGTTCTCGATGATATTTCAGCAAGCCGTCATATTTCAACGGCTAGGTTAAACGAAATTGCTACCGGCTTATTAGCAAGAACTCCGGAAATGGCCAAAGCCAATAAACTTATCGATATTGTTGCGTACGAAGATGTATATCATCAGGCTATCAAAAACATTTTAAAAGTGTCAGCTGATGAAGATTATAACAAAGTTTCCATTACTGATTATGCTCAAAAAACAGCAACTACATCAATCCTTTCAGATACAGATAATCAAATAGCTGTTATCTACGCTCAGGGCGAAATTCAAGGCGGTGAAGGTGATGTTGACGTAATTGGCGAGGGTTCTATGCGTCGTTCCTTTCAGGAAGCCAGAAAAAACAAGGACATCAAAGCGGTTGTGCTTCGTGTGGACAGCCCAGGAGGAAGTGCTCTGACATCGGATTTAATCTGGAGAGAAATCGAATTGACCAAAAAAGTAAAACCCGTTGTGGTTTCTATGGGTAATTATGCTGCCTCTGGCGGATATTATATTTCATGCAATGCCAATACTATTTTTGCCGAAAAAAATACTATTACAGGTTCTATCGGAGTTTTTGGAGTTTTACCAAATTTCAGCCAATTGTCAAACAAGATTGGAATTAATACGGAACAGGTAACAACAAATGAAAATTCTAATTATAGTCCGTTTGTTCCTTTAAACGAGAAATACAAAAAAGTAACTTTAGAAGGAATCGAGCGCGTATACAAAACATTTGTAACCCATGTTGCCGAAGGCAGAAAAATGACTTTTGCCCAAGTAGATTCTATTGCACAAGGCCGTGTCTGGACTGGTATTGAAGCGAAAAGAATTGGTTTAGTTGATAAAATCGGGAATTTAAATGACGCTATAAAAGAAGCTGCTTCATTGGCCAAGATAAAAGACTATTCAACTCAGAATTTTCCTGAATACGAAAAAGATTTTGCCGATGTATTTGCAAACATTCCTTTTGCCAAATCAAAAGAAGCTTTAATTAAAGAAGAAATAGGCGAAGAAAATTATTTCCTTTTGCAGCAGGTTAAAAAAGTACAGCTTCAAAAAGGGATCCAGGCCAGAATGCCTTTTGAGATAAACATTCAATAGAATTTGACATCTTAAAATAAAAAATGTAAATTTGACTATAAATTAAACATCATGAAAATTAATAATTTACATTTAAAAATTGACCAATTACCTTTTTCTTTACAAGAGGAAGTAAATATTTTTATTGATCAATTATTAGCCAAACTACCAGAAAAAAAAGAAAAGAAACAGCCTGTTTATGGATCTATGAAAGGAAAAATTAAAATTCTTGATGGTTTTGACGATCCTTTGGAAGATTTTAAAGATTACATATAAATGAATTTGCTGCTTGACACGCATACACTGCTTTGGTATTTTGAAGCAGATGAAAAATTATCAGAGAAAGCAAAAACAGCAATTGAAAATCCTAAGAATAAAATATTCATCAGCATTGCTGTCATTTGGGAATTATCAATAAAAGTCAGTATCAATAAAATTAATTTTGAAGACGGCTTTGTAAATTTTCTAAAAACAATAAACAAAAACGGAATTGAAATCCTGCCCATCTCTATAGAAAGCCTTATTGTATTGTCCTCTTTAGAATTCATTCACAGAGATCCTTTCGATAGAATAATGATTGCTCAATTTATTTTTGGGAAACTAACATTCATAACAAAAGATGAATTCATGCCAAAATATGACATAAAAACTATTTGGTAATCCATTTTCATAAATCCGTTTGAGAAATACTTAAACGGATTTTTTATGAATTTTTTATAAATCCTAATCTCTTAAAAACTTATTTTTGTAATAATAACCCAAATTACTAAACTTATATGCTAAAGAAAATTCTAAAAATCGCCGGAATTGTATTAGTTGTATTTACAGCTTCTTTATTTGCAATTCCATATTTCTTTAAAGACCAAATAAAAGCCAAAATTACTGAGGCTATCAACGAAAAAGTAGACGCCAAGATTTCTTTTGCAGATGCTGATTTGAGTTTATTCAAAAATTTCCCCAAAGCTACAGTTGTTTTAGACAAGCTGTTAATTATCAACAAAGCTCCATTTGAAGGAGACACATTGGTTTCATTGGGAGAATTGAACTTAAAAATGTCTATCAAAGAATTATTTAAGGGAAAGGAAGAAGCCATGGAAATAGAAGGAATAACATCTAAAAATGGTTTTATTAATATTATATTCAACAAAGAAGGAATTGGAAATTTTGATATTGCTCTAAAGGACAACAAACCCAAAGAAGATACCAAAAGTGATCCAATGTCATTGAAAATTCAGAAATATCAAATTGAGAATTTCAAGTTTCAATATTTTGATGAAGGATCGCAGATGAGAATGATTATTGACAGTTTAAACCATGAAGGAACAGGAGATTTTAGCGGTTCAAAGCTGGATTTAGACACCAAATCGACTGCCAAAGTATCATTTGACATGGGCAAAATCAATTACATGAAAAACGTTGCACTGTCACTGGATGCCGTTCTTGGTATTGATTTAGAGAAAAGCAAATATACTTTCAAAGAGAATAAAGCCTTAATCAATCAGCTCCCATTAGAATTTGACGGTTTTATACAAATGGCCGAAGCAGGACAAGTGTATGACCTGAAATTCAAAACACCAACTTCTTCTTTCAAAAACTTCTTAGGACTGATTCCTGCTGCTTATTCTTCCAGCTTGGAAGGCGTAAAAACTACAGGAGATTTTACGGTTAATGGTTTTGCAAAAGGCACACTTACGGACACTACTATTCCAAAATTCAATATTGCCATTGCTTCCAATAATGGATCATTTCAATATCCGAACCTGCCAAAATCGGTGCAAAGCATTGTAATTGACACCAAAATCGTAAATGAAACCGGTATCATGAATGACACTTATGTTAATCTGGACAAACTTTCTTTTAGAATCGATCAAGACGTTTTTGATGCCAAAGCCAATATAAAAAATATCAGTACCAATGCACTTGTTGACGCTGCTTTGAAAGGAACTATCAATTTAGCCAATCTTTCTAAAGCCTATCCTATAAAACTTGAAAAACCGCTTACCGGTATCCTTAAAGCCAATGTAACCACCAAATTTGACATGGCTTCAGTTGAAAAAAGCCAGTATCAAAACATCAATAATGCAGGAACTATCGGCTTAACAGGATTTAATTATGATGACGGAAACGGCAAAAACATGACCATCAGCAATGCTTTGGTACAATTCAACCCAAGTCAGGTTAACCTGAAACAATTTAATGCCAAAACAGGGAAAAGCGACCTTAGCGTAACAGGAGTTTTAGACAATTTTTATGGCTTTATGTTCAGGAAACAAGAGCTGAAAGGAAATTTCAATTTATCATCCAATCAGCTTGCTGTAAGCGATTTTATGACTGCCAGCACAGCTCCCGCTAATGCTGAAACAACAGAAGCAAAAGAAACTACAAAAAAAACAGCTAAATCTGAGCCTTTAAAAATACCGGCTTTCTTAAATTGTACGCTTACCGCAAAAGCAAATACGGTTTTGTACGACAACCTGACATTGAAAGCTGTTTCGGGTAAAATGACCATTAAAGATGAAAAAGTTTCCTTGACAGATGTAAAAACATCCATTTTTGGAGGAACAATTGGAGCCAATGGTTCTGTTTCGACCAAAGGAAAAACGCCGGTTTTTGATATGGATTTAAATTTAAATCAAGTTGATATCCAGCAGAGTTTTACCCAATTGGATATGCTGAAAAAAATAGCCCCAATTGCAGGTATCGTAAATGGAAAAATAAACACCACTATCAAATTAAACGGAAATCTGGACGCTGCAGAAATGACTCCGGATTTGAAAACAATTTCAGGAGATTTGATCGGGCAATTGCTTTCAACAACTATAAATTCGAATAATTCGACAGTATTAAAAGCGTTGACTTCCAATGTTAAATTTGTTGATTTAAATAAAGTAAATCTTAATGACATCAAGGCTGCATTGACTTTTAAAGATGGAAAAGTAAATGTCAAACCATTTGAAATAAAATATCAGGATATAAAAGCGACTGTTGGCGGCAGCCATGGTTTTGATCAAAATATGGATTACAATATCAAGTTTAATGTTCCTGCTAAATATTTAGGCAAAGAAGCCAATGCTTTTATTTCGAAAATGTCTCCAGCCGATGCTGCGAAATTTGAGAATATTCCGGTAACTGCATTAATGACTGGTAATTTCAGTAATCCTAAAATCTCAACCGATATGAAAACCGTGATGACTAACCTCACGAAAGAATTAGCCAAGCAGCAATCGGATAAACTGCTGAAAAAAGGAACTTCAGAACTAGAAAAATTATTGAGTAAAAACCAAAAAACGGATACCGACACTACTAAAACCAATACTCAAAAAGAAGATATTAAAAAGAAAGCCGGCGATTTACTAAATGGTTTATTCAAAAAGAAAAAACCAGCAGAGCCAACAACACCTCAAAATTAAATTAGAAAAACCGTCTCACAAAAACAAATTTGGAGACGGCTTTTTTTATTCCTGCAAGGTCTTTTTCGAGACCTTGTAGGTTTTTCTATAAAAGCACCTAATACCTACAAACACCCAGTTAACATATTGTCATTCCGAGGAACGAGGAATCTTCGCAAGTAATTCCGCAATCAAAATACCCTATCTTTGTCGAGTTTCTAACGGAGATTGCTTCGCCAGTTCGCTATCGCTCGTGTCCTCCTTCCTCGGAATGACAAACTGTGCGTACAATTCAGTGAATTCGACAAATTTGATTATTATCATTACTATTACCTAACCTCATCAATTGGTTCCCAAAGTTCTATTTTATTTCCTTCAGAGTCCATGATGTGAATGAATTTTCCATAATCGAAGGTTTCCATTTCATCAAGGATAGTCACGCCGTTGGCTCTCAGATTTCCCACAAGTTCCTCGATATTTTGAACTCTGTAATTAATCATGAATTCCTTTTTGGATGGAGAAAAATACTCACTTCCGCTCTGAAAAGGACTCCACTGCAATTGATTTACTTCATTGGGTTTGTCTATATTTCGAGATTCGAAAGTGGAACCCCATTCATTGACATCAAGCCCTAAGTTTTTAGCATACCATTCTCTGGTTTCTGAAGGATTGTCAGAGAAAAAGAAAATCCCGCCGATTCCTGTTACTTTTGGAGTTGTGTCTTCTGGTTTGTTTTTTGAATCTTCCATAATGTTTTTTAAAATTTATTTAGACTCTATTTTCAATTGCCAAATCATCAAAATACAAACCCATCTTTACATTAAGACAATTGTCCTAGTGATGTTGTAGCCTTTGGGAGTTTAAATTATAAACAATTCCTGTTTTGATCTCCCAAATTTAATTTTAAAATCTATATTTTCATTTAATTTAATTCTATTTAAAAATTCTTTTGTTGAAGTAATAGTCAATCCATTGAAATTTGCAGAAAGTATCTCTTCAACATCAGTTTTGTAAAAATTTAAAAACTTAGCATTATTAAATGATTTTAAATCTTGAAGATTAAAAAGATGATCTTCCTCTAAATTGAAATCTATGTAAATTTCATGATAAAGATTCTGACTTTCTGTATTTTCTATTAGTCTGGAAATAGAAATATAAAAATTTGTCAACGGATATTTTTCTAGTATAACAATTAAAATTTTGGGTACAAAACAGCGTCTTCTTTTCTTATAATATTTGTAATTTTCTCCACTGCTTTGTTTGACATCTGAAAGTAAATCAATCAAAAATTCATTGCGAAATGATTCCAAATTGTGAAGTAATTTTAAATTCGATATTTGTTCGTTATAATCCATATACTTTTTATTTAGAATAGTTTGCGTATAGTTCTCGATAAATTGTCACCAACTAATAGAATACGTGATAAACTTCTATAAAAACGCTGAAAAATGAGTAAAACAAAATTATTTACTTTCCAATCTCAAATATATCGAATTTATTTCTAAAACAAATAATCTTGTTTATACCGCTAAACTTGATGGCACGCCCAAATGACAATAAATTTTATACATTAATCGAAACTACATAACCTTCAAAACCACGTACATTGAAAACAGTTCCGTCTTCAAAAATCAGGTACTGCCCTTTGATTCCTGCCAGCTTTCCTGTGAAATGAGGTGTTTTCTCCAGACTTAAGCTGGCTATTTTTTTGGGATAACTTAAAACTGGGAAATGCATTTCGTACAAGTCATTTTTGTCCAAATGATAAAATTCCTGCACTTCGGCTGGGATGAGATTTTCAAGCTTTAATTTCTCGGCAATTAAATCAACAGGCAGGACATCGTTTTGAAGCATTTTACGCCAGTTGGTTTTATCAGCATAATGATTTTTTAGGGCAACCTCGGTGATTCCAGCCAAATATCGGTTGGGCACTTCGACGATTGAAATCGCCTGAGTCGCTCCCTGATCAATCCATCTTGTAGGCATTTGCGTTTTGCGTGTTACCCCTACTTTGACTTCGCTGGACAAGGCCAAATAAACGATGTGAGGCTGTAACTGCACTTTTTGTTCGTATTCCAAATCACGGTCGGCAATGCCAAGATGTGCGGTACTCAGCTCGGGTTTCATGATCCAGTCGCCCACTGCCGGACTCGAATAAAAGCAGTCGTAACAGAATCCCTGACGGAAAATTTTCTTCTTTTTATTGCAGTTCAAACATTGGTAGCCTTCAAAATTAATTTCCAGCTCCTTGTTTAACAGCTGATTCATGTTTAAAAAACTGTTTTCGAAAACCAGATAATATTGGATGGGATTCCCGAATTCTGTCTGCATTTTAGAAAGTACTCCTTGGTATGTCATTGGGATTTTAGATTGTTAATTTATGATTGCAAATGGCTGGACTATTCGCTTGAGTTTTGAATATTTGATAAAAATCGAATTGTTTTTTACAAAAAAACACTATTTTTGGTACAAGAGCAAAGTTAGCATTTGTCAATCGATATTCAAATTTTAAATTTCTGTCTTTTTCTATTTAGGAAAAAATCCGAGATCTAAAATCGTTAATCTAAAATCTAAAATCTCCATGCCTTTATCCATTATAAATTCTATCGCTTCTTGGTTCTTGAAACAAAGAATTCACCAAATTGAGCTTTTCCTGAAGTATCCAAATGAGGTTCAGGAAGAATTGCTGATGAATTTAATTCGGTCATCCGAAGAAACGGTTTTTGGCAGACAATACGAGTATTCCTCAATAAAATCATACAAAACCTTTAGCGAAAGAGTTCCGATTTCTTCCTACGAAGATTTGGAACCATTTATAGAACGTACCCGTCAGGGCGAACAAAACGTGCTCTGGAACACTCCCGTAAAATGGTTTGCCAAATCCAGCGGTACTACCAATGCCAAAAGCAAATTTATCCCGGTAAGCAATGAAGCGCTCGAAGATTGTCATTACAAAGGCAGTAAAGATCTGCTGTGTTTGTATTTGAACAACAATGAAGAATCGGAGATGTTTGTAGGCAAAAGTCTGCGTCTTGGAGGCAGTTCCCAGATTTATGAAAACAAGAATACTTTTTTTGGCGATTTATCGGCCATCTTGATTGAAAACATGCCTATCTGGGCTGAATTCAGCAGTACGCCAAGCAGTAAAATTTCCTTAATGAGCGAATGGGAAACCAAAATGAATGCTATCATCAAGGAAACCCTAAATGAAAATGTGACGAGCTTTGCCGGTGTTCCTTCCTGGATGCTGGTACTTATGAATAAAGTATTGGAAGAAACCGGAAAAACAAACCTAATGGAAGTCTGGCCCAACTTGGAAGTATACTTTCACGGAGGTGTGAGTTTTGACCCGTACCGTGATCAATACCAAAAAATTCTTCCGCAAAACCAATTCAAATATTACGAAATTTACAATGCTTCCGAAGGCTTTTTTGCCATTCAGGACATAAATGGCTCCAGCGATTTACTGTTAATGCTGGACTATGGAATTTTTTATGAATTTATTCCAATGGACACTTTTGGCACACCAGACCAAAAAGCAATTCGATTAGCCGATGTTGAATTGTTTAAGAACTACGCTATGGTGATTACTACCAATGGCGGTTTGTGGCGTTATTTAATTGGTGACACTGTACGTTTTACTTCTTTGGATCCTTATCGCGTTCGAGTGACTGGACGCACCAAACATCACATCAATGTTTTTGGAGAAGAATTAATGGTCGAAAATACTGATCAGGCTATTGCCAAAACCTGCAAAATAACCCAAACCGAGGTAGTCGATTATACGGTTGCGCCTATTTTTATGAAAGACAAGGAAAAAGGAGCTCATGAATGGATGATTGAATTCAAACAGGAACCAAAAGACATCACCGCTTTTCAAAAAATTCTAGACGAAACTTTACAGTCTTTAAACTCTGATTACGAAGCCAAACGCTACAACAATATGACACTGAATCCGCTGGTGATTAATGTCGCCAGAGAGCGTTTATTTTATGATTGGCTCAAAGAATGCAATAAACTGGGAGGTCAGCACAAAATCCCCCGTTTATCCAACAAAAGAGACTATCTTGAGCAATTGAAAAAAATGCAGCACTTTGTTAACTTCTAATGAAAAAACTATTCTTTCTTCTAATTATTTTAATCGTTTCCTCCTGTTCTTCTAGTCGTGTATGTGGCGGAAGTGGCGGCAAACGATGCGTGCAAACAGCAAATCCATCCAATACTCAAAACTTTTCTTAAATATTTCTATCTCTTCTTGTAACATTTTTTGATTTTGAAGGTCTTGTATGCAATCATCAATCAAAAAATCATTCAATTAATGAAATCAACAGTATTAGCCTTATTGCTGCTTAGCACAACTATTATATTTGCGCAGGAAGCCAAGACAAATGGAGAAAATTCTCCAAAAGTCGAAAAAGATTCCATCAAGGAAAAAGTCAATGCTCTTAACGAAGTGACTGTAACTGCCCAAAAAAAATACATCAAGGTAGATTCGGACAAAACGACAATCAGCGTGAAAGATAACGGCATGCTCAACAGCGGGAGCAGTCTTGAAGCCGTAAAGAAATTACCTGGCGTAATTACTTCACCAACCGGCGGAATTTCTCTAAACGGAAAAGCGGTTACTATTTATATCGACGGCGCACCAAGCACATTATCTGGTAATGATTTACAAAATTACCTAAACACACTGCCAGCCAACGCTATCGAAAAAGTAGAATTAATCTACAATCCAGGCGCTTCATTTGATGCTAATTCCAGCGGATCGGTAATTAATATCGTTACAAGTTCCAAAAGAATGAAAGGTGTTAATGCCAGTTTTAACATCAATTATAATTTTAATAAATACCAAAAACCAAGCCCGCAGATTCTTTTAAACGGAAAAGAAAAAGAATTGAGCTGGCAGACAATGCTGGGCTATAATTACATTGACAGCGAACAGAAAACCAGCAACTTACAGGAGTTTACCGCTTTTAATCCAATGCAGTATCTAAAACAGGAAAACTTTACCGTAAACACAAACAGAAACTTGTATTTTAGATTAGGCACCAATTACAAACTGACTGAAAAATCGAATTTATTATTCAATTACAACGGAAATTATGCCAATGACAGATCCGTTTATGATGCAACAACAATGGGCGATGGCATTGATTATTTCAATCAGGGAACGACAAAAAACAAAAACAATAATCACGAAATCAGTCTGCAGTACAAGACCAAACTTGACACTTTAGGAAGAACGCTTGATATTACCGCTTTCAGCAATTTATTTGACAAAAAACCAATTACAGAATCGAATGCGATTGATCATATTTCCAATGCAGATTCATTTGCCAACAGCGGTCTTAATTTTGATTTAAAAAATTATTACCTGAAATATGATTTTGCAATTCCATTCAAAAAAATGGATTTTTCAATCAATACTGGCGGTAAATTCAATGTGCTGGAAGTAAATGACCTTGGGAATTATTACACCAATTCAGCAGCAAATAGGATTGATTTCGATTACTCGGAAAACAATCTGGCGTTCTATGCCGAAGCCCGAAAAAAGATAAAAAAATTCAATTTTACCGCTGGACTGCGTTTTGAAGATTACCATGTAGAACGAATCACAAATACTCTGACGGAACCGATAAAATTCAAAAATACCAATCTGTTTCCAAATGCAAGTGCTATTTATGAAGTAAATGACAATGTAAATATTTCGGCTTCGTATTCTAAAAAAATCAATCAGCCGAATTACAATAATCTGGATCCAAACAACGGGAATGCTTTTGATCAATACAACACTTCGCAAGGAAACCTTTTCCTTGATCCAACGTATTTGAACAACTATGAGTTCAAAATTACAGCGATGCAGTTTATACAGCTGGGAATGAATTACACTGCTTCCAAAGACAACAACCTATTTGTTTTCAGTGCCGATGCCGATGCAGCTAAACCTGTGAGCAACCAAACGTATCAGCAGTTTGATCATTTTAATACCTTTAGTGCTTATGCCAATTTCCCGATTCCGTTAGATTATATTTTCAAAGGAAAAGAAGAATTTAAAAAACGAATGGGTAACATCGATGAGATGAATTACATTTTTGTGAACTTTAACTATATCAAATCGGATATTAAAGGCTATGACTTCCCTTATACCAATAAAGCTATTTTTAATTATGCATTCCAGTCGCAGATTATGCTTCCTTGGAAAATAAAGAACTCAATGATGTATTTCTACCTTCCTCCGGGAAATTGGCAGATTTACAAAATAACCAAACCTATTCAGCAGTTTGACATTTCATTCAACAGGGATTTCATGGATAAGAATTTAAAAATAGGCCTGCATTGTTTTGATGTTTTCAATCAAAATGAAGTAAATGCATTGATTGCCGGCGAAAATTTGAATACCTCCTTTAGACAAAAACAAGATTCCAGAACATTCCGTATATCATTGACTTACAATTTCGGAAATCTGAAAATGCAGAATGAAAACACCAATATTGAAACCGAAAAAGTAAAAAGCGGCGGGGGCATGATGAAGTAAATATCGTTTAAACATTTAATTACCGTTTAAACATTTTTTACCATTAAGATATTAAGATTATTAAGCTTGACTTCTTAGGTTTAATAGTCAAAAATAAAGCCTGCATAAAAAAGAAGACCGTTCAAATTCATCATTGAACGGTCTTCTTTTTTGTATAAAATCACTAAGAAGTTCAGGCATATAATCTAAATTTCTTAATTCTTAATGGTAAAAAATAAATTAAGGCTGGCTTTCCAAAATCTTTTTCACATTTGCCAAATTTTGTTCTTGGTCTTTTTTGACAAAACCTTTAAAGACAAAAGACATTAAATTAAGAGGATAATCAGCATGTCCGTAAAATTCGTTAGTCAGTTTGGTCTGATTATCAGAAACAGCTTCGACAATTGTAGCGGCTGTATTATCACCTTTCATAGGTTTTTCAAAATGTAAAGCAACATCAATTCTGCTGTCTGTTATTTTTGTAATCTGCTGAGAACCTTCGCCTACGTTATCATCCAGACTCACCCAGGAGGATTTGGCCCCCACAGTTCCGTCAATTCCTGTATATTCGATTTTTACGTTTGGATCTTTCATTACCCAGACACTGTATTTTTCCTGATTTTTAATCATTTTCACATAATCAAAAACCACTGCCTGCGGTTTATTAATTGTTGTAGAAGCCGATATCGAATAATCTTTTGGAACAACCATTGCTATAATCAAAAGCAAAGCAATAATTCCAACTATTCCAATCCCTATAAATTTCAGCACTTTCATATCTAAAGACTTTTATTTAGCAGGATTTTCATCAAAATTAACCATCCAGTGAATTCCAAATTTATCCACAAACATTCCAAAATAAGCGCCCCAAAAGGTTTTATTCATTGGCATGAAAGGATTTCCTCCCGCTGAAAGCCCGTTAAAAATTCTATCAGCTTCCTCAGTACTTTCTGCATTAATCGAAATCGAAACATTGGAACCAAAAACAACATCACCGCTGGCATCATTACTATCGCTTCCCATCAAAACGGTATCACCTATCGGCAGACATACATGCATGACTTTATTTGCATCTGCCTCTGATAATTTCGGGCTGTTTTCATCCGAAGGCATATCACTAAATTTTCCGATATACGGAAATTCTCCACCAAAAACAGATTTATAAAATAGAAATGCTTCCTCGCAATTTCCATTAAAAATTAAATACGGATTAACTGCTGCCATAATTTTTTAAAATTTTAATTGTTTGTTATTTTCCTAATATTATTTTTAAAGACACTCTGCATATTTTTTAAAATTATCCAAAATAGTCTGCCATCCTTCCCGCTGCATTTCTTCTGAATTTATATTCTCGGGATCAAAACTTTCAATAATTTCGACTCCATCTTCCAGGCTAACAAAATAAATATCAACTTTTCGGCCGTCTGCCATTTTATATTCTATCAAGGAATGATTTTCCATTTTTGTATATTCGCCTTCAAAATCAAAACTCATCGTTCCGTCTTTTGAAGCCATAGTAGACTTGAATTTCCCTCCAGTCCGCAAATCATTTTCAGCATAAGGAGTGTGCCAGTCATCAGAGGCATAATTCCATTTTGTAATGTGTTCTGGAGTAGTCCATAATTTCCATACTTCATCTATTGAAGCATCTATTTTGCATTTAACCGTTATCATAACAAATTATTTTTCCCATAAATTTAACAAATATTCTAAAACAAAACTCTTTTTTAACTACAAAAAAGCTACTGTATAACGCAGGCAGAAAGCAATCTATAATATTGAAAAGAAAATCATTTTGATTACTATTTCTAAGCATTGAAGCTGTAAAAATTTCATCGCAGAATAAATACAAAAGCCTAAAATTGCAGTTTAGAGAATCAGGAACAGAAATTTTTTTTCTAAACTTGAAAGAAAAATAAAGAAACAATCATGACTGCTTTTTAGCGAAGCTTTTGACAGCCATAAAATGTCTGGGGATTTCAGCATGAAACAAGAGTCCTTTTATCAAATACAAAAATGGCTGTAAATTGATAGCCAGCGGTTCCACACTTCATAAAACCGATATTCAGGAAGCATTCATTCTGGATTCTCAAGGCATCCCGATTGCCTGCGATAAAGAAGATGTAAAAAAATATAAATTTGAAATAAATTAAACAGCAGTATTGATAGGCAAATTTAAATCAATTTAAGCATCCATTTAAAAGGAAAAGAAAAACACACTTTTGAAAAAATAATTTCAAATTGACTCACTAACTGAAATTCCTTCAGAAATGGGCTGTTTCAGAGCTATTAACAACGAAGTCGACGATTAGTTTTACTTTATCCGGCATTATTTACAGGCTGTTTTTGATCACATTACCGAATAAAAAAAGCCCAAAAAGCATTCATTTTTTGGGCTTTTTTGTTTTAAAATTCTAACTTATTTTTTGATATACAACCCAATAATCATCATTGCAAGAGCGAAAAACAGCCCTACAAACCATTTTACTAAATCGTATTTGGATTGTTCAATCTTTGCAGTTAGCTGCATTTCAAGTTTTAATAAATCTTCTTTATTTTGACTTTTAAATTCTGTTTGCTGGTGTTTTACTTCATTGACAACCGTTTCCTGCACTATTTCAGCAAAAATTCTTGCCTTTTCATCAGACAACTTAAGGTCTTTCCTGAAAATATCGTACAATTTTATTTCAGTTGTGCTCATTGATAATTCTTATTTAAAAAGTTCCAAGCAAAGTACAAATGTATCAATTATTTTTTATTAGAATATTTTCACAGCCTTAAAACTAATGTCTACACTTTTTTAAGCTAAGAAACAGATGCTTTTGAATTTTATTTTGATTCCGTTTGAGCTTGAATTAAGAAGCAATCTCCAAACGTTTCAATAAATTTTTATTCAATGTTTCTTTGGCGTATTCCATATCGATCTCTAATTTTTTATCATCAGAACTTGGCAGTTCATACATAGCGTCTGTTAAGATTGCTTCACATAATGAACGCAGTCCACGGGCACCTAACTTGTACTCCAATGCTTTTTCAACAATAAAATCCAAAGCTTCATCAGTAATAGTAAAATCAACTTCGTCCATCAAAAACAATTTTTGATATTGCTTGATTAAAGCATTTTTTGGCTGCGTCAAAATCGCACGAAGTGTTTCTCTGTCCAATGGATCCATGTGTGTCAAAACTGGCAAACGTCCAATAATCTCAGGGATTAATCCAAAATCCTTGATGTCTTTTGGAATAATGTACTGCAGTAAATTGTCTTTATCAATATTATCCGCATTTTTGGAAGTCGAATAACCTACTGCCTGACGGTTCAAACGTTTTGAAATAATACGTTCTACTCCATCAAAAGCACCACCGGCAATAAACAAAATGTTCTGCGTGTTTACCTCAACAAATTTTTGATCTGGATGTTTACGTCCTCCTTTTGGCGGTACATTAACAACAGTTCCTTCCAATAATTTCAATAAGGCCTGCTGTACTCCCTCTCCCGAAACATCACGGGTAATGGAAGGATTATCGCTTTTACGGGCAATTTTATCAATTTCATCAATAAAAACAATTCCTCTTTCAGCTTTGGTTACATCATAATCGGCAGCCTGCAAAAGACGTGTCAAAATACTCTCAACATCTTCCCCAACATAACCAGCTTCGGTAAGAACCGTTGCATCAACAATGGCAAGAGGTACATCCAGCATTTTGGCAATTGTTTTTGCAACCAAAGTTTTACCTGTACCAGTCTGCCCTACCATAATGATATTGCTTTTTTCAATTTCTACCTCATCGTCCAACTGCTGCTGCATCAAACGTTTGTAGTGATTATAAACCGCAACAGACATTACTTTTTTGGTCTGCTCCTGCCCAATTACGTATTGATCCAGAAAAGCACGAATTTCTTTTGGTTTCTTTAAAATTAAATCACCGACGAGTTTCGAACCTCTGTTTGTTTTTAATTCTTCCAGAACAATTCCGTGTGCTTGTTCGATGCATTTATCACAAATGTGTGCATCGATTCCAGCAATCAATAAATTGGTTTCCGGTTTTTTCCTTCCGCAGAAAGAACATTGTAATACTTGTTTTGCCATTCTTTATAGTCTAAAGCCGAAAGTCTTAAAGTCGAAAGTCTTAGCATTGCTTTTGACTTTCGACTTTCGTCTTTCGACTATTTTTTATCCTCTTCTCAATACCTCATCAATCATTCCGTATTCTTTGGCTTCATCAGCGATCATCCAGTAATCGCGTTCACTGTCTTTGTGCACTTTGTCAAAAGTTTGACCTGAATGATGTGAAATGATGTGGTATAATTCATCTTTCAGTTTCAGCATTTCACGCAAGTTGATTTCCATATCTGTAGCAACACCTTGTGCTCCTCCTGACGGCTGGTGAATCATTACTCTTGAGTGTGGCAGAGCCGAACGTTTTCCTGCTGCACCCGCACACAAAAGAACCGCTCCCATAGAAGCCGCCATTCCAGTACAGATAGTAGCAACATCTGGTTTGATGTACTGCATGGTATCATAAATCCCCAAACCAGCATAAACGCTTCCTCCAGGTGAATTCAAATAAATCTGAATATCCTTTGAAGCATCTGCACTTTCCAGAAATAATAATTGTGCCTGAACAATATTTGCAATCTGATCATCGATTCCTGTGCCAAGGAAAATAATTCTGTCCATCATCAGTCTTGAAAAAACATCCAATTGAGAAATATTCAGCTGACGCTCTTCAATTATATAGGGAGTCATGCCTTTTGGATTCATTGCCGATACTATTTTATCATAGTACATTGCATTTACTCCTTGACCTTTAATCGCAAATTTTTTGAATTCTTTTCCGTAGTCCATGTTTTTAAGTTTAAAAGTTTGAAAGTCTAAAGTCTGAAAGTGACTTTAAACGAATAAAACAAAGTTCATACCCTTTTTATAAATGATGCCAATTTGTCTTCTTATTATATTTTATAAGTTTGAAATTTATGAAATAAAAATTTAAGACGTAAGCTTAAAACTTAAAAAAAGAGCGTCAAAAATTATCTTTTGACGCTCAAATATAACTATTTTTTATCTTTCCATATCTGTAATAAAATCTTAAAATTTGGAATACAACTAATAAAGTTCCACTCCACAACTTTTGACTTTAAAACTTTTGACTTTCTGCTGAATTATTCTCCGTAAGACGCGGCGATAAATTCTTCGTAAGTTACTTCTTTAGTAGTTGGGTTTGCTTTTTCTTTGAATAAATCCAATAATTTAGCAGCAACCACTTGATCAGAAAGTCTTTTTACTTCTTCTTGGTTAGATAAAACTCTAGCCACAATTCCCTGAACTTCTTCATCAGTTGGGTTTGTTTGTCCAAACTGCGCCATTTGCTGTTTGATTGCATTTGTTGTAAACGCTTTCAAATCATCAAAAGTAATCTGGATATTACTTGCAGCCATTGCTTTTCCTTCGATCAATTGGAAACGTAAACCTCTTTCAGATCTTGCGTATTCTACGATTGCTTCTTCTGGAGTTAATTGTTTTTCTCCAACAGTCTGCAGCCATTTGATTAAGAATTCAGAAGGCAAGTCAAATTTGGTATTTTCAACCAAAAAGTTTTGAACGTCTGCCAATAATTTTTGGTCTGCCTGCTGTGCAAATTGAGACTCAGCATCTTCTTTGATTTTTGCTTTCAAATCTTCCAAAGAAGCAACATTTCCTTCTCCGAATAATTTGTCGAACAATTCCTGGTTCAATTCAGCTGGCTCAGAAACATTGATAGCAGAGATAGTAAAATCAACATCAATTGCTAAATCATGTACATTATCGTGACCAACTTTCAGGTAATCCATCAATTGGTGATCGTCTTGGAATAAACCTTTTGTGTTTACTGTAACTACATCTCCAACTTCTTTTCCGATAAATAAATCAGCAGTCGCTTTGTCTTTGAATACATCTAAAGATAAAGTGGTTTTATTATCAATTCCGTTTTCAGCATTTGTAAAAGTTCCAGTAACATCAGCATCAGCAGTTACTTTTTCAACTGGATTTGCATTACCAAATTGTTTTTGGATACGAGCTACTTGACCATCAATTAATTTATCATCGGCAGTAACAACATATTTTACGATATCATTTTTAGCTTCAAGATCCAATTCAAAAGAAGGAACCAAACCAATTTCGTATTCAAAAACCAATTCTTCTGCATCCCAATCCAAGTTTTCGTTTTCTTTAGCAAGAGGAGTTCCCAAAAGGTTCAATCTTTCAGATTGTACAAAACGCTCCAAAGCCAAATCCACTACTTTCTTAACTTCTTCCTTTTTGATAGCTTTACCGTATTGTTTTTCAACAAGGTCTTTTGGTACTTGTCCTTTTCTAAAACCTTTTACAGTCGCCAAAGGCATTTTTTCGTTTATTCTTTTCGCTACTTGTCCTTTGTAATCCATGTGAACAACTGTCATCACAATCGTTTCATTCACAGCGTCTATTGCTACTCTTTTGATATCCATCTTCTTCTTTAATTTACATTATAAAATTGGGTCGCAAAATTACAAAACTTTTGCAACCCAAACAAGTATTTTAAGATTTTGAATTTTACAGGAATTTGTTGTGATTTTAAGCCGTTTATACCACAAATACAATTGGTTAAAATAATTTGGGCTTGACCAAAAGGGTCAGGCTTTCCGCTACAAGTCCTCGCTCAGTTCCGCTATTGCTTCACTGGGCTGTGGGCTTTTCACTTCAATCCTTCACGCGGGATTTGGTGAAATTATAAAGATTTTTGTTGTTTATGACTTCAATTTCATAAATGTGTCTTTTGACAATTTGCTAAGAATTGTTTATATATTAGCACGACGAACAAGAGAAGTTTAATCAAACCTATTAACAAAACATAGTACATTACAGAACGATACACTTAAATGGACAACTATAAAGAAACATTTGAAACCTGGAACAAAATTGCTTCACTATACGAAGAAAAGTTTATGAACTTAGATTTATATGACAAGACTTATGACTTTATATGTGATTCAATACTCAAAGAGAAAGCTGAAATATTAGAAATTGGCTGTGGTCCTGGGAATATTACAAAATATCTTTTATCCAAGCGACCCGACTTTAACATACACGGAATTGACATTGCGCCAAACATGATTGAACTTGCAAAAAAGAACAATCCAGCTGCAAGTTTCAGTGTAATGGATATTCGACATATAAGCGAGCTAATAGCAAAATATGACGGAATAATTTGTGGTTTTTGCTTGCCTTATTTATCACATAGCGATGGCAAAAAACTAATTCATGGCGCTACTCAATTACTGAACAACAATGGATTTTTATACATCAGTTTTGTTGAAGGCAACCCTGATAAATCAGACTTTCAAACTAGTAGTAGTGGCGACCGAAGTTATTTCTATTTCTATGAATTAGACCAGTTAAAAAAACAACTCCTCGACAATTCATTTGAAGATCTAACAGTATTTAAAGTAAAATATAAAAGACCAGAATCTAATGAAGAAACACATACTATATTAACTGCACGAAAAAAATAGTAATTTAGCATCGCAATAGATAATTCAAACTTTATAAATTGACAAAGTATTTAAAATATCTCATTTCACTCTTTATGGCTTTTGGCTTGATGGTGAATGACGGTATTTTACATTCTAAATCAAATTCTGCGGAGTATTATCAGGTTTCATATTTTAAGACTGGAAATGAATTTGATCCTAAGGATTCCAAATCCTACGTATTCCATCAGAAACATTCCCCTGAAAAGATTGCATTTTCGATTATTTCAGCATATCTAGAATTTCATGACATCCATAATCTTAAAACTCGGAATCTTCAAAAATTACAAAATTTACTTTATCAAAACATAAGCGCAGCTAAAGCGCAAATGACTTTTTTAAGCAAAGTCATTAATTCCAGCAACCACTTCTCTAATTAATTTATACATAGCGTAGAAATCCTTTCTAAGCATTTATGCAATTCCATGCATAACGATGATAAAAAATGTCTAATCATTTATCATTTACAAAATGTATAAACTTAATAACCTGAACTCGATTAATAAAATACAGCCAATTGGTTAGTTTTAATCGTTTCGTATTTCAAAGAAGGTTTTTTAGGCAGAAAATTATAAGCAATTATTCCAGCGATAAGATTTGACAAAAAGTTGGTAAATGAACGATGTCTAGAATGTTCAACTTGGCAAATATTTTTAAGTTCATCGTTAACCGTTTCTATTATTGAACGTTTACGGAGTAAAATTTTATCACTCATTTCCATCAAACTATTTTTCATATTATTTCGAATACTTGTAATTAATTGGATTCCATCAACAAATAATAATTGAGAGAGTTTCTCGCTTATATATCCTTTATCACCAAATAGTTTTCCGAAAATAGCATTCAAAAAGCCCTCATTTTTCAGTGGCTCTCTATCATCTACGTTGGCTTGAGTTACAGCAAAACTTAACAATTCTCCTTTGTCATTAATGATGATGTGGAGTTTAAACCCATGAAACCAGCCCATTGTAGATTTCCCTGTAGTGGCAATACCTTTAAAAACTTTGTTTCTACTGATTCGTTTGTTTTTACAAACTCTAATTGGTGTTGAGTCTACAAACGAAATGCCTGTGCAATTGCCTAAGCAACAGGTTTTGGCAAAAATTGTCATTGGCAAAAGAACACTTTGCATTAGTTCTAAAAAGCGATTATAAGAAACTGTATTAGGAAATTCATTTTGCATATGCTTTTGGACATAAAAAATGTAATAATGCTTGAAACAGCGAAAACCACTCAAATGAAAAAGTAAATAAATTGTAATTACTTCTGATTTTGACATAATCGAAGGACGTTTGGAAGGTTTTCCTAGCAGAAAAGACTGTGTGGTTTTATCAAAATCTTTGCAAAATTCATCAACAATAGAAAAAATATCTGTAATTTTATCAAAACAAATCATAAGGTAGAGTTTAGTTAAATATTTAATTGTCAGAAATTTAAATATACTAAATTTTACCTTTTTCTACAAAATTTTCAACCAAAATTATTAATCGAGTTCAGGTTAATAACAAAACTCATTTGGAGAAATCCAAACAGCCATCCCATTGGCTAAAAAGAAAATTCATAATGATTATTACCGCTTTCATGATTGGAATATCAAACGGTATGAACACAGGAGATAATATCATTCTTAAAAATCAAAACCAAACTGAACAACATAAAAAAGATTGATTTGAGTTTTAACCGCAAGGTCCGCAAAGAAAAAAAACGCAAAGTCCGCAAAACTTTGCGAACCTTGCGTAATACTTTACACTCTTTGCGGTTATTATCGTTATTATTTGCTCTTACTTAAAACCTTCACTTCATCACCAACCGAAACAATTCCTAATCCCAATCCAATGACATTTTGTCCAAACAATACTTTGTTTCCAAAATTTCTATATTGGGCTAATGTTTTCAAAGGATCTTTTCCTGAAACCACGCCTTTTTCCTGATCAACTGTGGTCATCACGCAACGGTCACAAGGCTTCACTCCAACAAAAGAAATATTGCCAATTTTAAATTCTCTCCAATTATCTTCTTCAAAAGCCTCTCCATTAGTAAAAACAAAATTGGGTCTGAATCGATTCATCGGAACTTTTGTTTCCAGTCTTCCATTCAAATCATCCAGCGAAGACTGCCCGATAATCAAAAAAGGATAAGCATCCGAGAAAGAAGTAATCTCATTGCCGGTAATTGAGTAATCTGGGTCTAATTTTCTTTCGCTGTCATCCGGCATATACATCAACCGTACCGGAAAACCCAATAGTTTTGTAAACCAATCAGAACTATCCTTACTAACTTCATATGCTTCGATAGTATCTTCCCAAACCGTTACTTCAATTTTTTCTTCTTTAGAGAAAACGGGACGAAGCTGCACATCAATCGATTCCGAAAGAACTCTTTGAGTAATTCTTAGAGAATCCCCAGCTATTTCAGGTTTAAAAAGTGCCAATTCTGGATATTCACGCTGCGATAAAAAACGGCCATCCGCATCGACTAAAAGCCAGCGTCTGTCCAGCTCCAAACCACGATCTGTAACATTTGATTCCTGCTGTTGAATTCCGCCTAACGATTTTACAGGATATACCCAGATTTCTGAAAGTTCCAGCATATTATTATTTTTTTCAAATCTACAAATTAAGAATATCTTTTGATTTATCACATCAAAATTTATTATGCCTGTCAAGCCAAACCTTAAAATCAAATTATGCTGCAAACAAAAAACAGCCTTATATTAAGGCTGTTGGGAAACTACTAATTTATGTTTTACTTTTTTTTATCTTCCTTTTTCTCAGTCATTGCCATTCCGCATTTTGGACATTTCCCAGGCTTATCTGATGCTGAACCGTCCATTGTGCAGACATATTTACTTTTTGCAGGCTGTTTTTCTTTTCCGGCTGTTTTATGTACAGTTTCTTTAGTGGCAACTAAATCCATGCCGCACTTACTGCATTTTCCTTTTTTGTCACTCATTTCTTTAGGATGCATTGGACAGGTAAACATCGTTTTTTGAACTTCTTTTTTTGGAGGTGCTGCCGTTTGGGCCGATACCGCAGTTCCCATAGCAAAGAATGCGGTTAATACAATAATTAATGTTTTCATGATTTCTATTTTTGATTATAAAATTATTAAATACTCACTATTTTTTCACCTAAAATTAATTCTTTTAACTGAACATTCTTTAATAAAAAAAGCATTTGGCATCTTAAAAAACCCAAATCCAGTTCATCTTTATATGAAGATTCAAACTATTTATTCTATTAAAATCGGAATAAAATACATTGTTTTTAACTTCCGATATAAACGATTGTCTAAAAAACTACTTTTTATCATTTCCAATAATAGAATAAGCAATAGATTGAGATAATGATAATATGATACTAAAAAACATAGCAACCCAAAATGAGTCTACTACAAATCCTCCTACTATCTTTGTACACAATAAAATAATCAAAGCATTTACCACCAATAAAAACAATCCTAAAGTTACTATTGTAAAAGGCAAAGTCAACAATACCATGATAGGCTTAATAAAAATATTAAGTAACCCCAAAACAACTGCCACCACCATTGCAGTAAACGGGCCAGCTACATGAACACCCGGTAAGAAATGAGCAATTCCAAAAACTAATCCTGCAGTAATAATTATTCTCAAAATTAAATTCATAGTTATATGTTTTAAAATTTTTATAAATGTAATAAATATTACTTCATTATTTTAAAAAAAGACTTACAAATTCATAAAAAATTTTAGGATTTTCTGCATGCAGCCAATGCCCAGCGTTTGGAATAGTAAATATTTTTGAATCTGGGAAATGGTTATGAATGCCATCAAAATCGCTGTCAAGTATATAATTGGAATTTCCTCCTCTGATAAAAAGCACTGGTTTTTCAAAAACCTGATCAGAAGCTAAGGCTTTGCCTATTTCATCAATTTTTTCATTAAAAACCTTTAAATTAAACCGGAAAGCAAGCTGTCCGGGTTCCTGCCAAAATAAACTTTTCATTAAAAACTGACGAGTTCCAAAATCTGGAATGTAATTTTTCATTATTTCTTCTACTTCATTACGGCTGGGCTTAACAGAAAAATCTACAGCATTCAATCCTGCCAAAATATCCTGATGATGCGGAGGATAAAATTTAGGTCCAATATCGGCAACTATTAATTTATCAACTAAATCTGGGTAAACTGCAGCCAGAAGCATTGCGGTTTTCCCCCCCATAGAATGACCAATCACATCAATCGATTCGAGAGCATTTTCTTGGCAATAAGCATAAACATCCTGAACCATGATTTCATAACTGAATTCGTCCGAATGAAAACTGCGCCCGTGATTGCGTAAATCTAATAAATGAACCTGAAAACCATCAGCAGCAAATTGAGTTCCTAACGTTTTCCAATTATCGGACATCCCTAAAAATCCGTGAATTATAAGTAAAGGCTTTCCTGAACCTTCTATTTTAGAGTAGAGCATTTTTATTTTAGATTGCAGATTTTAGATTTTAGACTGCAGAATTAAACTCTGCGTTCCGGAATCAAAAAACTAATTTTAAAAACTATTTCAACTTTTGCAGATACATATTAACCACATTATCCAATCCAAGGTAAAGCGCCTCGGCAATCAAAGCGTGACCAATTGAAACTTCCAATAATCCCGGAATATTTTGCTTAAAAAACTTAATATTATCCAAACTTAAATCGTGGCCAGCATTAATTCCTAAACCTAATTCGTTAGCCAAAATTGCCGATTTCACATAAGGATCAATTCCTTTTTCATTACCCAGACTGTATTGATGCGCAAAAGCTTCGGTATATAATTCAATCCTGTCGGTTCCTGTTTTTTTTGCTCCTTGGATCATTTCACTAATTGGATCAACAAAAATGGAAGTTCTAATCCCGTTTCTCTGAAATTCTTTGATAACTTCAGCTAAATACGATTGATTTTTTATGGTATCCCATCCAGCAGAAGATGTAATTGCTCCAATAGCATCTGGAACCAAGGTTACTTGATCTGGTTTACATTCTAAAACTAAATCGATAAAATTATGCTGCGGATTTCCTTCTATATTATATTCTGTAGTAACAATAGATTTTAAATCCCGTGCGTCCTGATAACGTATGTGACGTTCATCCGGACGTGGATGAATTGTTATGCCCTGACCGCCAAACTTCTGAATATCAGATGCTGTTTTAAGTAAATCAGGAACATTTCCACCACGGGCATTACGCAAAGTGGCAATTTTATTTATATTAACGCTAAGTTTTGTCATAGAAAAAGTATTAATCGAATGCATTATTATTTTGAAATCACAAAAATACAAAGTAAAAGGTAGCATATTTAGCTTATTTTTGATTATTTTGCATCGTTTATTGAGCGAAAATTTATGACTGATTTAAAAGATTACATTACGAACGACTACAAAGCAATTGACACCCAAGAAACTATTGGAGCGGTTCAGGATTTTTTTGACGGCTTAACCTTTTCGCATTTTCCAGTTATTGAAGAAGGAGTTTTCATTGGAAGCATTGCAGCCGATGATGTTGAAACCTTTGACAGTGATAAAAAAATCACTGATTACAGATATACTCTAGAACATTTTTTTGCAAGAGCAAATATGATCTGGCTGGATGTTTTGGAAGTTTTTGCAAAAAACCATGCTAATCTGGTTCCTATTCTAGATGAAAACAATAAATATATTGGGTATTATGAAATTAAAGATGTTATTAAATTTTTTCATGAAGCCCCTTTTTTAAAAGAACCAGGCGCTATTATTATTGTTAGTAAAAATGCTATAGACTATTCGATGAGTCAAATAACACAGATTGTAGAAAGCAACAATGGCAAACTTTTAGGACTGTTTATTTCTAATTCAGATGTAAATACTATCGAAATTACTCTTAAAATCAGCGTTGGTTCTTTGAACGAAATTATTCAGACTTTCAGAAGATATAATTACGATATCATTTCAGAGCATAACGAAGACAATTACATTAACAGCCTTAAAGAACGTTCGGATTATTTAGACAAATACCTGAATATGTAGTTATTGAATAAAAGCCCCCAAATCAATAACAATCAAAAAAATCAAAAAAATGAAAGTAGCTATCTATGGCCAATACTATTTGGTTAGCACAGAACCAATTATAAAAGACATTTTTGTATTTTTCAACAATAATAATGTAGAAATGGCTATTGAATCCGATTTCTTGAACATGCTGTATGAAAAAAAAATCATCGAAAAAGAGTATAAAACTTTTTCCTCTCATGATGTTTTAGATTCCAGTTTTGACATGCTGATCAGTATAGGAGGCGACGGCACGATGTTAAGAGCTGTAACACTGGTACGAAATTCCGGAATTCCAATATTAGGCATAAATGCCGGCAGATTAGGTTTTTTGGCAACGGTACAAAAGGAAAACATTGCCGCCTTCATGCAGATTGTTATTGATAAAAAGTATAAAATTTCCAAAAGAACCCTATTAAGCATATCCTATTCTCCAGACAATACAGCTATTGAAGGACTTAATTTTGCACTGAATGAAATATCAGTAAGCAGAAAAGACACAACTTCGATGATAACTATAGACACATATCTAAACGATGAGTTTCTAAATTCATACTGGGCGGACGGGCTAATTATTGCCACTCCAACAGGAACAACCGGCTACTCACTAAGCTGTGGCGGTCCAATTTTGACACCCGATGTAAAAAGTCTGGTAATTACACCAATTGCTCCACATAATTTAAATGCAAGACCACTGGTCGTTCCAGATACAACTGAAATCAGATTAAAAGTATCGGGAAGAGAAGAACAATACTTAGTTTCTTTGGATTCTAGAATTATGAGTGTCAAAAATGATTCTGTTCTGAGCATCAAAAAAACTGATTTTGAAATAAACATGGTAGAGATTCCAGGAGAAACATTCTTTAAAACATTAAGAACAAAACTCCTTTGGGGCGAAGATAGAAGAAATTAAAAAATCATATACTGAATAAATCATTTTATCGTTACAATTAAGAGATTCATACTTTAAATAAGAGATCTCGTCTAAAAAAAGACAGTATTCATCGGATGAATGTTGAATACTATTGATTATTATTATATTTGCAGGCAATTTATTAATTATATGAGGAAAATTTTCATTTCTTTTCTATGCTTTTTCATGATTAATTCCATTCATGCTCAAATACATGAAATAGGAATTTTTCTTGGAGGGAGTAATTATATAGGAGATGTAGGCTCAACAACTTATATTGCCCCAAATGAACCTGCTTTTGGCATTTTGTATAAATGGAACAGAAGCCCAAGGCACGCTTATAGATTTTCGTATACTCAGTCACAAATTTCAGGTGATGACAGTAACTCAAAAGAACCAGGCCGTTACAACAGAGGATACAGCTTTACAAATAACATAAAAGAATTAGCAGCTGGAATTGAATTTAATTTTTTTGATTTTAATTTGCATCAGGAAAGACCAAAATTTACTCCTTATGTATATACAGGTCTAAGCTATTTATTTTATGATGACCTATATATAGAATCAGGAAAAACAAAAAAAAACAGTTCAAAGGGTACAATTGCCATTCCAATAACCTTAGGTGTTAAAACTAATTTATCAAGAAGTTTTATTATAGGGCTGGAGACTGGAGCAAGATATTCATTTACAGACAATATAGATGGCAGTAATCCTAGTGACAGCGGTTTACCAAAATTTGGAAATTTAAATAATAATGACTGGTATGTTTTCTCAGGTATAACACTAACTTATACTTTTGGAGAAAAACCATGTTACTGTGCAGATTAAAAAAAGATGCTAAAAAACGAAATAAATACAGACAATATTCCCGGACACGTAGCCATTATCATGGACGGAAACGGTCGCTGGGCAAAACAGCAGGGATTCCTAAGAACAATTGGACACGAAAGCGGCTCAGAATCTTTAACAAAAATCATAGAAGAGTGCTCCAATTTAGGAGTCAGATACCTCACGTTATATACTTTTTCAACCGAAAATTGGAACAGACCAAAATATGAAGTAGAAGCTTTAATGAAAGTATTGGTACGATCATTAAAGAAAGAACTCAAATCAATGCTGGAAAATAACATTCGAATGAATGCTATTGGCAACATAGACAAACTGCCCGCTGCTGCTCAAAAAGTAATATCCGACTGTATTGAGCAGACCAAAGGAAATACAAAAATGACACTAACCCTTGCTCTAAGCTATGGATCTAGAGAAGAATTAACACATCTAATAAAAGAAATAAGCAATAAAGTTAAAAATAATATAATTTCAATAGACACTATTGACGATTCAATTATTAATGAGCATCTTTACACGCATAATTTACCTGATGTAGATTTATTAATAAGGACTGGTGGTGAACATAGAATAAGTAACTTTATGTTATGGCAGATAGCCTATTCAGAATTATATTTTACTGATGTGTTATGGCCTGATTTTAAGGAAGAAGATTTATATGGAGCTATCATTAGTTATCAAAAAAGAGAACGTCGATTTGGAAAAACAAGCGAACAAATTAAATAATTTTTTAGTGTTACATAAAAGCATAAAACTAGTCCTTACCTTTATAATATTAGGAACTTTCACTCAAATTAAAGCACAGGACAGGGTGCCTTTTGACCAAGGTAAAAAATACATACTGGGAGATGTAAAAGTTGTTGGAGACATAAGTTTCAACCCACAGACCGTTGTGACATTTGCCGGATTAGAGAAAGGACAGGAAATTACAATTCCTGGTGAACAAATCAGCAGTTCCATAAAAAAACTTGGAAAACTTGGTCTTTTTGACGAGATATCTTTTTATGTAAACAGAATAGAAAATGACAGCATTTTCCTTGACTTAAACATAAAAGAGCTGCCTAAAATAAATCAAGTAAAATTTGTTGGAGTATCAAAAAGCAAAACCGAAACTTTTATTAAGGATAATGGTCTTACAAATGGTAAAATTGTAACTGAAAATTTAATTACAACTACCAAAAATTACATTGAGAAAAAATACAAAAAAGATGGTTTTTTCAATACCAAAGTTCATATAACTACATCTAAAGACACCTTAAAGTCTAACGAGGTAAACATGCTCGTAAAAGTAGATGTTGGCGACAAAATAAAAATATATAAGATTGATTTTGAAGGAAACAAGGAAGTCCCGAGAAAAAAACTTTTAAGTTCAATGAAGAACACAAAAGTCAAAAACTCCATCAACTTTTTAAAGAGATCAAAATATATTGAGGACAAATACCAAGAAGACTTGGAAAAAATAGTCAACAACTATAAAAAAATTGGATATCGCGATGCCCGTATTGTAAGCGACTCTGTTGCATATAATGAAGAAAAAAATGCAATTTATATTAAAATAAAAGTTGAAGAAGGACTTAAATACTATTTTGGTAATATTAAGTTCATTGGTAATACAGTATATTCAGACGAAGGCTTAAGAAGCATGCTTGGTATTAATACAGGAGACGTATATAACGGGGTACTATTACAGGAAAGAATTGCTGACAAATCTAAACCAGATGGTGATGATATAACCAATTTATACCAAAACAATGGATATTTATTCTCAAACATTAATGCGGTAGAAACTAAAACAGTAGATAATAAAATTGATTTTGAAATTCGTATTACCGAAGGACCAATTGCTTATTTCAATAAAATTACTGTAGTAGGAAATGATAAGACAAACGACGAAGTTATTTATCGTGAGTTAAGAACAGTACCTGGAGAAAAATATAACAAAGGAGAATTAGTAAGAACTATTAGAGAGATTGGTCAATTAGGCTTTTTTGACCCTGAAAAAATAGAACCAAAATTCAAAAATGTTGATTCTGGAGCTGGAACTGTAGATATTGAATACAATGTTGTAGAAAAAGGAGCCAGCCAGATAGAACTCCAAGGGGGATATGGCGGAGGTGGTTTCGTAGGAACTCTTGGGTTATCATTCAATAACTTTTCGGCAAAAAATCTGTTTAATAAAGATGCTTACCGCCCTCTTCCAATGGGAGACGGTCAAAAGGTAGCATTGCGTTTACAGGCAAGTTCGTATTACAAGACTTATAGTTTATCTTTTTCAGAACCTTGGTTTGGAGGAAAAAAACCTGTTTCATTTAGTACTTCATTTGCTTTTAGCCAGCAGTACAGCTCTAACTATCAAACACAGAGAATTGACAAATCAAAATACATTAACATTATGTCATTATCCGTAGGTATGGCAAAAAGACTGACTGTTCCAGATAACTATTTTACCCTATCTCAATCGGTAAGGTTCCAGCAATACGATCTGCATAATTACTATTACGGCTTATTTACCTTTGCAAACGGAAGTTCAAAGAATCTATCATACAATATAGGGTTAACACGTAACAGCAAAGGACTCAATCCAATATTCCCAACTTATGGTTCGGAATTCTCAATAACTGGTGAATTCACTCTTCCATATTCGCTTTTCAATGGAATCGATTATGCGACATTAGGACAACAAGAGAAATATAAATATAAATATGCTGGAACATCATACGTAGACAACAATGACAGAGTTGTTTCTACTGGTGATTACTTAGACAAACTGCCTTCCTCAGGAACTGTCGCAAATAAAGTAGATAATTATCAAGATGCTGTTGCTGATCCTGGAAAAGTAGATCAGGAAAAATACAAATGGCTTGAATACTATAAAGTACAGTTTACAGGTGACTGGTACACCTCTTTATATAAAAAATTAGTATTACGCAGTTTAGTTCAATTTGGATTTTTGGGAGCATATAATCAGGATCGAGGAATGATTCCTTTTGAAAGATACTATCTAGGAGGAGACGGTATGGCTGGAAGTTCTATAGACGGAAGACAAAATATAGGATTAAGAGGGTATGAAAATGGATCTTTGACGCCTGCCAATTCAAATGGAGATTCCTATGGAGCGACCATTTATAATAAATTTTCATTAGAGCTGCGTTATCCAATTACATTAAAACAATCTGCCTCTATCTACGCCTTAACTTTTGCAGAAGCTGGTCAGGCATATGCTAATTTATCTGATTATCAGCCTTTCAATTTAAATCGTTCTACAGGAGTTGGGTTAAGAGTATTTATGCCAGCGTTTGGTTTATTAGGAATTGATTTTGGTTATGGTTATGATGCTGTTCCTGGACAGATAAAACCAAGCGGATGGCAAACACATTTCATAATAGGACAACAGTTTTAAGTGAATTTGGTTTAAAATTTCTAAAATTAAAAATTATGAGAAAAGAATTTTTATTTATAATTTTATCCGCAATTGTTTCAACAGCAATTAATGCGCAGACCAGAGGAAATAAAGTAGGCTACATTGATATGGAATACATATTACAGAATGTACCAAACTATATCGAAGCCAAAGCTCAATTAGAACAAAAGGCTCAAAAATGGAAGCAGGAAATTGAAACAAAAAAATTAGAAATTAATAAACTTAATGAAGCTCTAAAAGCAGAAAAACCTTTATTAACGGCTGAATTGATAGAAGAAAGAGAAACCGAAATAAAGTTTCTTGAAACCGAAAAACTAGATTACCAGCAAAAAAGATTTGGTCCAAACGGAGATTTGATAATCCAGAAAGCAGGTTTAGTAAAACCCATACAAGATCAAGTCTTCACTGCGGTTCAAGATATTGCTGAGGCAAAAAAGTACGACTTTATATTTGATAAATCTTCACATCTAACTATCCTTTTCGCAGCAAAAAGATTTGACATTAGTGATCAGGTAATCCGAATATTAAACAGAACTGAAAAAAGAGAACAATTAACTAAAAAACAGCTCAAAGAAGAACAGCTCAAAGAAGAAAAAGAAGATGCTATAGATGAAAACCCTGAACTGGCTGCAAGAGAAAAAGTGATATTAGACAAACAGGCTGCACGAGAGAAACTGGTTGCCGATAAAAAAGCAGCACAAGAAGAAGCTAAAAAAAAATACGAAGAAAAAAGGAAATTACTGTTAGCTGAAAAAGAAGCCAAAAAAAATGGCACAGTTGTTGCGCCATCAAACACTGATACAAAAACTACAGATCCATCTGTAAGTACAGAAACAGCTAAAACAGGAACTGAAGAAGTCAAACCAAGTGCGCAGGAAGAACGCAAAAAAGCATTAGAAGAAAAAAGAAAAAAAATACTAGAAGAAAGAGAAGCAAACAGAAAAGCGCTCGAAGAAAAGAGATTAAAAGAAATAGAAGAGAAAGAAGCGCTTAAAAAAGCGAATGAAGTAAAATAAAAAAGAAATAATAAATACTAATTAATTACTAAATTTAAAACAATGAAACAATTCAAAACTTTACTAATTGCTGCAATACTATTTATAGGGGCTACACAAATTACAAAAGCTCAAACAAAAGTGGCTCATGTTGATGTAAATGAAATTATGGGAAAAATGCCGGCTATATTAGATGCTCAAAAGCAATTACAAACGTTAGGTACTACTTATGATGCTGATTACAAAAAAATGGTTGAAGAATACCAAGCAAAATTAAAAAAATACGAAGAAGAATCTACAAAAGTTACTGAGGCTGTAAATCAAGAACGTCAAAAAGAAGTTCAAGATATGCAAAAAAGAATAGTTGACTTTAGAGACAACGCTCAAAAAGAATTACAAAATAAAGAAAGTGAAATCATGAAACCAATTATGGAAAAAGTGAAAGCTTCTATCCAAAAAGTTGGTAAAGCAAAAGGATTCCAGTATGTACTTGACAGCACTAATCTTTTACTTGCAGACGGAACAAATATTACTGTTGACGTAAAAAAAGATTTAGGTTTTTAATCTAAAAAAAGATTTAAAAACTGCTCACACTAAACTATTTTAGAGTGAGCAGTTTTTTTTATGGTCTAAAATGCAGTATATTTATTCTACTGAATTTCACTTTAGACAGTAAACAATTATCAATAAACAATTTCTAAAAAACAGCTGTAAATAACGCTCTATTTTTAAATCTAAAAGCATGACAAACAATAACCCTATTGGTGTTTTTGACTCAGGAATTGGAGGAACATCTATCTGGAAAGCCATTCATGAATTACTGCCTAACGAACAAACCATTTATCTTGCAGACAGCAAAAATGCTCCTTACGGACAAAAATCAAAAAATGAGATCATTGCATTAAGCATGAAAAACACTGATTTATTGATAGAAATGGGATGTAAATTAATTGTTGTTGCGTGCAATACAGCCACTACAAATGCAATTCAGGAATTAAGAGCAAAATACAGCATTCCGTTTATTGGCATTGAACCAGCCATAAAACCTGCAGCAACTAACTCCAGAACACAGACAATAGGAATACTAGCCACAAAAGGAACACTTAACAGCGAACTTTTTAATAAAACAACAGAGAAATACCAGGACACTAAAATTATCGAACAAATAGGCCATGGTTTAGTCCAACTGATAGAAGACGGTAAAATCGATTCTCCAGAAATGACAGAATTACTTCATTCCTATCTTACCCCAATGATTAAAGAAAACATTGATTATCTCGTATTAGGCTGCAGTCATTATCCGTATTTAATACCTCAGATAAAAAAAATTCTTCCAGAACACATTCACATCATTGATTCGGGGCAGGCTGTTGCCAGACAAACCCAAAAAATCCTCAGTGATAAAGTTGGTTTCTCAGCTGCGGAAAAAAGTGAGCCTGTTTTTTACACAAACACAAGCCCAAAAGTTCTGACCGAAATTCTAGAAAACAAATACAAAGTTGAAAAAAAAGATTTCTAAACTAGTCCAGCTTTTTTCTAACAAACCAGATACCGTCTAAATTAAGGTTCAGTGTCAGTTTATGATAATTTTCCTGTATCAGTGAATTAGTTATCTGCCCTTTACTTCCATAAGTATAGGAAATGAATAAAGCTGATGATAAATGATCCAATGGGAAAGAAGCGCCAATAGAAAAATTCTTATCTTCAATTTTATTATTACTTACAACCAAATAACCTGTATCATAGTGAGCTCCTGCAACAAACTTTATTCTGTCAAAATAGTTTCTGGATGTTTTTGCTTTTAAATATGAAAAACCCAATGAAAATTTTTCCTGATCGGAAAAATTACCATACATATCGGATTGATTCGTAGCGCTCCAGAAACTTTTTTCATAGTCAAAAGCCACATTAAATTTATTCTTGAATGATTTATTAACTCCGAATCCAATATCCAAAGGCAAATAAAAATCATCCGTATCTGACAGCTGATCTGTTTCAATATCTGAAGTCCCAGAATCATTCACAACACTAACTGATTGAGTTTTGGCAGCATTTACTCTTGCTGGTGATTTTACATTTAATCCCAAAGTCAATGATGGATTCATTTTGAACTGCGAGCTTAAAGCAGGCCGAATACCACCATAACTTATCTTGTTATCAATATTTGTAACCGAATTATTAATGATATAACTTCTTTTATCTGTAGTATTCCCAAAAAGAACCGAAGCAGAAAAACCGAATGATAATTTATTACTCAATTTGTAAGCATATGCTAAATCTAAATTATTCAGACCTCCTGTTCCCAATACATCCAAATAATAATATTCACTGCTGCCGTCAATTATCGGGATTTTTAATCCAGAAATCTTAAAAGAAGAACTGGAATACGGCATCATTGCTATGCTAAAAGCAGATTTACTAGTAATTGGAAAAGCAAAAGCAAAATGTGAAAACTGAGAATTATTTCTGTTTTCTTTTTTGAGATTATTTTCAAAAGACGATTGAAGTCCAGTACCGCCGATTTCAAAAAAGAAATTATTGGCAGGAAGATTAATTAAAGATGCAGCATTTTTATTATTGATAAAACCATCAGAAGGCAAAGCTATTCCCGCTGTGCCCAATCCTGCAGTTAATCCAAAATTACTTTCATACATACTGCCTAATCCAAAAAGGGAATATGGAGATGTTGCAATACTTTGGGAATAAGACCAAAAAGAAGCAAAAAAAGCTAAAACTAGAAACGATCCACTTTTTTTCATTAATATGTTATATAATAAATTTGTAATTTAATTTTACTCTCCTTGTTTGTCTGATCGCCCAGAGCAACCCTCCCGACAACTTTAGATAAAGCTGGCAGAGTAAAAAGCAGCCCGCTTTTAGAATCCGACTCTTTTAGCATTTCTTTTTGTAAAAAAGAACCAAGAGAAAATTGATAGCCAACGTTCTCGTCAAATTCATCATTATCAGTATTCAGAGTTGCGACTACAGTTTCGCCGCTGGAATTTGTAAGAACTGACTTTGTCCGATTTAATTTATCAACCACATAAATACTAAGGGTTTTAGGCAGCGGAAACATTTCGGAATACGAATTTTTAACAGGCTTAAGCATTAGTTTTGCATCAACAATAGCTCCTTTCTCCGAGATATATTTTAATTGTTTTATGTTAGGAAAATCAATTCTGCACGCTATTCCTGTGCCCGACTGAATGAATCCACTGTTGCCGGTATATATACTGGACAAATTCATTTTGGACAAAGGCAAATCCTGAATTAAGGTTCCAGTTCTATCAGATGAAACAGCATTAAACTGCTTAGCTGCATCAGATATTGTAAAATCCATTACATAATCATCTCCAGTCTCTCCTTTTTTCCCTTTAGAATAATACAGACGAAGTACACTGGACATATTAAATCCAATTATACTAGAAGATGAAGCAGAAGTCGATTTTAACACAAATCCTTTTAAATACTCTGTAAAATCTGTTGAGTTTTCTATTTCATTATTCTTAAACTTATTAAAAAGTTCCGTTCCAAATTCATTGCTCAGCTTTATATTGATACTGTCTTTGCCTATGGGCTTGGGACGATAAGTAATCGTTCCTAAACTAGTCTCATTATAAGCGAGACTGGAACTGTTATAAAAACTATTATCATTAACATTGGGCTTAAAATTCTTCAATACCCGATGAATATTCAGCGTTTGAACCTTTGTCGTATCAGCATAATAGTAATCGTCATATCTCATGATCATTGCTATGGAATCGAAAACATATCCCGTAGCATCAGTATCTGAACTTTGACTAATGAGACTAAAAGAATTTGCCGAAACCTGGAAATAACTATCTGACTTTATTTTTCCAAAAAGCGGATCATCATAATTCCCTACTAAAATTCTGCTTTCACTTGAAGTAACCAAAGAATCCATTTTAATAGTAGAAACATCTATAGTAAGAGTGTCTATAGAAATCACTTTATTCTTTATCGCTAAATAATCTGCTCCAACAACAAAATCGCCTTGATCTGCATCAGAGTCACAAGAAACAATGAACAAAGCCGAAAAAATTAAAAACAAGAACTTGTACATATCTATTTTTTGAGCAAATATATAAGCCCCCATTCCAGCAGTCCTAATAACATATACCAGCCCCGAAAAACTATCTATAAAAACAAAAAATCAGTCTACATACTGCAAATCTGCCCAAAATAGAGGTTCAGCCCATATAATAGCCAATTTGTCTATAAAATGAAGCCATGCATATATATTCTTTTTTATTAATTAACAACACAGCTACTTTTGAACCAATAATTAAATAATGAGAATACACAACTTTATTACGATTCTAATTCTAACTCCGCTGTTTAGTGCTTATGCGCAAAATGGATATATTCTTGAATTTAATACCAAAACTGAACCAATAGATAATGGCTCAATAAAACAAACTGAAATTGGAATGCAGTTTTTTAAAGACATCAGCGCTGCAACTAAATTGACAAATACTTTTAAATACAAGAGCACAACAATTACTGACGAAATAGAAACCTATCTATTAGCAGACTATAACACTAATTACAGCAATACTCATTTTAATAGTTTTAGCAATGCTTTTGAATTTTCACATCAATTTTCAAAAAAAACAAAATTGAATTTAAGCTTCGAGCCTACTGTTAACTTTCAGAATAGTATCAGCATTACCGATGCAACAATTTTGGGAGGCGCTGAAATTAGTCAGACAATAAGCAACAGCAGCAGTATTGATTTGGGAATAAAAAGAATGACTGTTTTTGGGAAACCTCAACTACTGCCAACATTTGCTTTTAATCATCAATTCAACAAGGACGTTTCATTAAAATTAGGTTTTCCAAATACAGCATTATCCTATTCTAGTTCAATTCGTGATTCGTTTAGTTTAAGAAATGACTTTAGCGGAAGCGTTTACAACCTGAATCCTAACCTAATTTCAGATGATAAAACAAGTATGGCTAGAGCTGGATTTTCACAGATGGAAACCACACTTCAATATGAAAGAAACATAGACACTTCTTGGTTTGTTAATTTCAAAGGAGGGTATTCGACAAACAAAGAATTTAAATTTTCGGATGAAAATAAAACAGCTGAAATAAATCAGACTTTAAAAAACGGAGGCGTTTTTTCTATAAGCATTAAATACAAACTTTAATAAACACCATGCACATTATGAAACATTTAAAAAAAGGTATATTTATTACCACATTACTTATCAGCTTAATTTTCATTGGATGCAGTAATGATGATGATGAAGAAACACTAGGAAACTGGGTGAAAAAATCAGCATTTGACGGTCCAGCCCGATCAAGTGCAACCAGCTTTGTCATTGGCACTTTTGCTTATGTAACGACTGGTTATACAGGAGATGAATATCTAAAAGATTTATGGGCTTACAATTCTACTGGCGATTATTGGGAACAAAAAGCAGATTTTACAGGTATTGCCAGAAGCTCTGCAAGCGGATTTGAATTAAACGGAAAAGGATATATTGGTCTTGGTTATGATGGAACTAATAAATTAAAAGATTTTTACCAATACAATCCAGACACAAATACCTGGACTCAAAAAGCAGATTTTGGAGGAACAGCACGTTATAGTGCTGTAGGTTTTCAAGTGGGCGGTAAAGCTTATTTTGGAACTGGATATGACGGTAATTATTTAAAAGATTTTTACCAATATAACGACACTGATAATACCTGGACGCAGGTAAATGGATTTAGCGGTAACAAAAGAAGAAATGCTACTGTATTTGTAATTAATGACATTGCCTATTTAGGAACAGGAATAAACAGCGGTGTCAATCAAGTGGATTTTTGGGCATTCGATCCTAGTACAGATGTATGGACCAGAAAAAGAGATCTTGATGATGATGAGAGCGATCACGACACTTATTCGATTACAAGAGCCAATGCGTCTAGCTTTACTATAGACGGATTAGGTTATATTGCCTGCGGATCAAGCGGCAATACTATCTGGGAGTACAATCCTAAAACTGATATTTGGACAACCAAAACTGCACTTGAAGGATCAGGAAGATCAGATGCTGTAGGAATTACAATAGATGGACAAAGAGGCTTCATTGCCTTAGGAAAATCAGGAACTTCTTATTTTGACGATGTATGGGAATTTAAACCAAAAGAAGAGCAAAATGACGATGATAATTAATAATTGTAACGACAAATTCTTCTGGAAAAAATCCCAGAAGAATTTGTCATATATTTTAAATTTTAGTCTGATTATCTTTATAATTGGACTGCTGCTGTTTATTTTCTGCAGAAAAGAACAGAGATTAGAAATTCAATCCATAAAAACGGTTAACGGCTGGGGCTACCAAATTACCAATAATAGTAAAATAATTATAAAACAGTCAATTATACCTGTAATTAGTGAGTCCAAAAGTTTTGAAACTGAAAAAGAAGCTTTAGCTGTGGGAGAATTGGTACTAGAAAAATTGAACTCTAACAATTCCCCTACCATTACAAAAAATGATTTAATTTTATTAAAAATAAAATTGTAGATGAACTTCGTGTCAATAAAAAATAGCGGCTCCAATAAAATACTGATACATAGTGCCATTTGGTGTTTTTTTATCAGTACCTCACTTATTCAGTTTTATGAAAGTCCTAGTCACATTAATACCGATTTCTTCATTCAATGGTTTACTGGAATAGCCCTATTTTATCTTAATTACACATATCTTGTAACTAATTTTCTTTTACAAAAAAAATACGTTTATTATATCTGTATAATATTGGTACTGATTGTCGCTTTCATGCTTATCAGACACCAATTTTTCACACCAGATTTTCGAGAATTTAGAGAATTTCGATCTCCGAATAGCATAAATCTCAAAAAATTTCCTTATCCATATGATAATATTAATCATAGGATGCACAGACGGGAGCAGCCTTTTTTCTTCAAAATTGTACCTTCAGTCTTTTATATTTTAATTATAGCAATAAGTACAATAATCAAAACATTATCTGAGTTTTACAATGACCAGCAAAACACATTGATTGCTGAAAGCCAAAGAACTGCAACTGAATTAAACTATTTGAGAACCCAGACAAATCCTCATTTTTTATTTAATTCATTAAACAGCATTTACTCATTAGCGCATAAAAAATCGGATCTGGTTCCCGATGCTATCGTAACTTTATCCGAAATGATGCGGTATATGCTGTATGAAACAGATAATAAATATGTTTTGCTCGAAAAGGAAATCGATTATATTAAAAACTATATTGAGTTACAAAAATTAAGGCTTAATAATATTGAAAACATTAGTATAAACATTCATGGCAACACTAAAGATAAGTTTATAGAACCCATGCTATTGATTTCATTTATAGAAAATGCATTCAAATACGGAACCGACTATAAAGGAGCTGCTTATGTGAAAATTGTAATTACTATTGAAGAAAATGTATTTTCTTTTTGGATAGAAAATAAAATTGAGAACAATAAAAAAGATCCTGAAAATTCAGGAATTGGTTTGGCAAATATCAAAAACAGGCTTAATCTGCTTTATCCAAACACACATCAGCTGGATTTAAAAACTAAAGATTCAAAATATACCGTCCATTTGACTTTACAATTAGACCAGATTCAGTCATAAACAAATACATTTGTACCAACATTATAAAAACAGGAGGAAATATGAAATGTGTTATTATAGACGACGAGCCATTAGCAGTAGATTTATTGGTTGAATTTGTTGGAAGAGTAGATTCACTCGAACTGGTAACCACTTTTACTAATGCGATAGATGCGATATCAATAATTAATCAATCAGATGTAGATTTAATTTTTTTAGATATAGAAATGCCACATTTTTCTGGAATTGATTTTATCAATGCTATCGAAAAAAAACCATTGATCATATTTACAACCGCTTATTCTAATTATGCAGTCGAAGGTTTTAATCTTGGTGCTGTAGATTATCTGGTAAAACCAATTCCTTTCAACCGATTCTTAAAAGCAGTATTGCGTGCACAGCAGATTTTTGCTCCAAAAAGCCTTTCGGCACCAAACCAAATAACAAATGCACCAGAAATTGAACATGATTTTATGTTTGTCAGAGCTGAATATGAGAATGTAAAAATTAATTTTTCTGAAATTTTATTTATCGAAGGACTGAAAGATTATGTAAAAATTTACACCAGCGACAATAAATATACATTAACGCTGATCAGTTTAATAAAATTGGAAAATTTATTGTCTTCTAAAGGCTTTGCAAGGATTCACCGTTCGTATATTATCAATATTAAACATGTAAAATCAATTCAAAAAAACAAAGTACTGATAACAGATAAAAGAATTCCTATCAGCGAAAGTTATAAAGCTTCTTTCTTTGAAAAAATAAATATTTAACTCGAATTGCTTTACTCTTTAAACCAGCTCGAATACATCACATAATTATTGGATATACGTTCTATTTCTCCAGCAAAATTGGACTGGTCAATATCCTTTACTTTTTTAGCCGGCACACCAGCATAAATAGAACCTGGCTCTATAACGGTATTTTGGGTAACTACGGCCCCGGCTGCCACAATTGAATTACTGCCTACAACACAATTATCCATAATTATTGCTCCCATTCCAACTAGTACATTATCATGTATTGTACATCCATGAACAATCGCATTATGTCCGACAGAAACATTATTACCGATAATAGTAGGATGCTTTTGATAAGTACAGTGAACAATTGCCCCATCTTGTATATTAACTTTATTACCAATTGTAATAAAATTAACATCCCCACGGATTACGGCATTAAACCACACACTGCATTCTGCGCCAAAAGTGACCTCACCTACTATAGTAGCATTTTCAGCCACATAACAATCTTCTGGTATGTTCGGTGTTTTACCGTTAACAGATTTTATTACCATTTTAAAACTATAATTAATTAATTGCCGGACAGTTACAATCGTACTTTTGAGGCCTGCATGAAAAGTTAAACCCTAAAGTAAGCTGATGAAATCCAGAATTACCATATTGTATTTCGCCTAATAAATGGGTGTATGTGTAAGCAAACATAAAGGTTTTGTAATTAAAACCTAAAACAGGAGTTAAATATTGTAATTTCTGACTGTTAGTACCTCCGCCATTAGTAAATTCAGCGCCATCAAAACTTTTTCTATAAGACAAGCCTCCCCACAATTGTCCCATTTCTAAATTCTTATACGCTTTAATATTCATATCCAATGCACTTTCCTTTGTTTTGTCTACATACTGATACAACAAAGAAGGCTCCCACAAAACCTTATCAGGATTCCCAAAAATATAACCGCCGCTAATGACGAATTTTCTCAAATTGTCGCTTTCATATTCGGTATAAAGTTTTTGGCGTGTTTCTAAAACATTCTTAATAACTGCATTCAAACTAAAATCAAGTAAATTATAAGATGCTCCAATATCTAAATTAAAATAGGAAGCATGCTGCTGTATGTTTCCAAGGGCTGGATCATAATCACCAGAATTCTGAAATTCAGTTTCATCCAGCTGGCTTTGATTAACTCCAACATTAACCCCAAAAGATAACTGATTCAAATCTACTTCATCTCTCGAAAACAGTATATGATGCGCATAAGTCGCCTTGAAACCGAGTTGAGAATGATATCCGTTTACGTCATTAAAAAGTATAGCACCAACTCCTGACCGCTCTCCTACTCTGCCATTATAACTTAACGTCTGGAGTGCAGGAGCATTTTCCTGATCGAACCACTGCTTTCTTGCAGTAAGTCTTAGTTTACTGCAATTTGCTGCACCGGCCATTGATGGAAAAATCAAATAATAATTATCTGACAAATAATCTGAATATATTGGTATTCCTTCCTGTGAAAAACTACTTAAACTAATAAAAAAGAGAACAATTACTAACTTGATTTTGTGGTACATTTAGAAGGAATTTTATAAAATTAATTCGTCAATAAAAACTTTTGTTAATTTATTCATTAAAAAATCAAATATAGTTAATCGTGGAAAATAACTTTAGTAAATTTGCAAAAAATCGACGAATCATGACTAAAATAACGATAAAAGAAACACAAAATCCGACTATTATAAAATTTGAGTTTCCAGACTTCATCACTCAAAATGAAAATTACGAATTCAAGAACATAGACGAAGCCAAATCATCTCCTCTTGCACAGCAGCTTTTTTATCTGCCGTTTGTAAAAACTGTATACATATCAGGAAATTTTATTGCTGTCGAAAGATTCAGCATAGTAGAATGGGACGATGTAAAAGAAGCAGTTGCTGAACAGATAGAAGCCTATGTAAATAAAGGCGGAGTTATTGTTAACGCTGATGAAAACAAACCAAAAAAACAAGCAATTACTGTTTATGGCGAGTCTACTCCAAATCCTGCAGCGCTAAAATTTGTAGTCAATAAAATGATTACAAAAAATGCAGTTGAATTTAAAAACATAGATCAAAGTGCGCCTTCACCGCTTGCAACAGAACTATTCAAATTTCCATATGTAAAGGAAATATTTATTGACGAAAATTATATTTCGGTTACAAAATATGATATTAATGAATGGCAGGATATCACACTGGAGTTAAGAACTTTCATCAAACAATTTATTGAAAACGGCGGAACTGTTCTTGACGAAAATTTAATTCAAAACATTGTTAAAGACGAAAAAGCCAAAGATGAATCATTTGATTCCCTTGACGAAACTTCTCAAAAAATCATCAATATCTTAGAAGAATACGTAAAACCGGCAGTTGCTGCCGATGGCGGAAATATCCTTTTTGACTCTTATGATGGTGATTCAAAAACAGTAAAAGTAATTATGCAGGGAGCCTGCAATGGCTGTCCATCTTCTACTTTTACGTTAAAAAGCGGTATTGAAAATATGCTGAAGAGCATGCTGAATGATGAAGGAATCAAAGTCGAAGCTGTCTAAATGTCAAAAAACATTCAAAAGCGTTTCAGAAATGAGACGCTTTTTTTATGCCACAAAAAATATCTGCCTGAACACTGCCGCTAATACGATTTAATTTTCAATCAGATTCGAACAAGTTTATTTTAAAAAAAATATGACTATCCTTAACTAATAGGTGGATTCAACATATAAATGCAACAGTATTCAATTTATTGATTTTTTCGGCGAAAATTTCATTAGGTGTTTTATAGCCAAATCTTTTTCTGGGTCTGTTGTTTAATGTATTAACTACTGTTTTTATTTGTTGTTCTTCGATGTTTTCAAAGTTAGATTTTTTAGGAAAATATTGTCTTATTAATCCGTTTAAATTTTCATTGGCTCCTCGTTCCCAGCTATGGTAGGGTTTGGCAAAATAATAATCGATATCTAAATCTTCTGCAATGGCCCGATGATTGGCAAATTCCTTTCCATTATCCGAAGTAATGGTCTTGATTATTGGTTTCCAATCTTTCAATAATTCAATTGTTTTCTGCTGTATTGCACTAGCTTCTTTGCTTTCTACTTTTCCCATAAAAAGTATTCCAGAGGCTCTGTCATTGATAGTTAGTAACGCTCCTTTGTGATTCTTACCAATGACCAAATCAATCTCTAAATCGCCCAATCTACTTTTCTTTTCTACAATCTTTGGACGCTCGCTAATATCGACCCTACCAATAATAAGTCCTCTTTTATCCTTTAAATGTCCTCTTTTTTTATACTTTTTACCCTTGGTCCTAAGATGTTTATATAAGAGTCCTCCTTTGCGTTTATTTTCCCAAATATATTGATAGATTCTTTCTTTAGAAACCATTGCTCTTTTGTCAATTTTTGCTCTGCCAACAATTTGTTCAGGACTGTAATCTTGCTTTAAATAAAACAAAATATTTGCTTCAACTTCTGAGGTTAAAGTGCATTTTTTGATCTTAACCTTATGCCTGTTTAAAGCTTTTTTATCCGCCAAAACAGCTTTATAAACACCACTTCTTTGATCAGAATTACGTTTTATTTCTCGAGAAATAACTGATTTGTTTTTATCTACCAATTCAGCAATTTCGGAAATACTGATACCGGCATTTCTATATACTTCTATTTTGTATCTTTGTTCTAACGTTAAATGTGCCATCTATTTTGAGTGTTGCAACCCAAAGATATGATGATTTTTTCGCCAACTCTAGTGTTATTCTTTTGACCTAGGTCAAAAGAATAACACTAGAGTTTTTTTTCACGTTGCATTTATTACTTGAATCTAAGATACCAAACAAATCAAATTAGCCACAGATTAAAAAGATTTACACAGATTAAAAAAAAGTACTGAAATCTGTGAAAATCTGTGTAATCAGTGGCGAAAAAAATACATGGTATTATTTGCAGACAGCCATATAAAAAAATTGATTTGCAGCGTTTTACTTTAAAATATATTCAAAGAATCATAAAAAAAAGGTACTTTTGACTCATTAACTTTAAATAAAAACCATGGGACTATCATCATTCTTTAAAAATTTATTTGGCTCAGCCAAAGAAACAGCAAACGAAATAATTGATCATGCAGAAGCAGCTATTGAGGAAACCAAAGTAAATGCGCAGCCTTATGTAGAAAAAGCAGAAGCCATTGTAGAAGAAACAGTAGAGAAAATTAAGGAAACAGTTGCTCCGCATGCAGAAAAAGCAGAAGCTTTTGCAGAAGAAGCTGTAACTAAAATCAAAGAAACCGCCGCACCTCATTTAGAAAAAGCTGAAGCCTTCGTAGAAGATGCAGTAAACAAATTCAAAGAAACTACTGCTCCTCATGCAGAAAAAGCAGAAGCCTTTATAGAAGATGCTGTAAACAAAATTAAAGAAACTGCAGCGCCGCATGCAGAAAAAGCGGAAACTTTTATAGAAGATGCTCTCGCCAAAGCAAAAGAGGCAGCGGCTCCATATATCGAAAAAGCAGAATCAATTATAAACGATGCTAAAACAAAAGAAACTGAAACCTTAGATAATCACAACGAAGAAACAATTTCTTCTGACCCAAACACTGTTGAAACTCCATTAAAAAAGGAAGAAGAAGATCACGAATAGCTTTTATAAAAAATATAAAATCGTATTTTTGCAGTTCAATATACAACTCTCTTCATAGAGAATTTCATGAATTAAAATATGACCTTAGATCCAAATTACATTTCCACTTACGCCGATTTTTTCATAAAAAAAATAGCAGAATATTCCCCTGAGGTTATTTCTGCTCTTATTATTTTATTTATTGGACTCTATGCAATTCGAATAATCAATAGACTTGTTAGAAAATTAATGATTAAACGAAATTTGGATCCAACATTATCCAAATTTCTGGCCGACATTTTACTTTGGGTTTTAAGAGGACTGTTATTTGTAACCGTCATCGATAAACTGGGCATCGGAACTACTTCATTCGTTACCATTCTGGCAACTATGGGGTTTGCAATTGGTATGTCGCTGCAGGGCTCATTGTCTAATTTTGCCGGTGGAATCTTGATTATTCTCTTCAAACCTTTCAAAGTGGGAGACACTATCGAAGCTCAGGGAGTTATGGCAACTGTACTTGAAATACAAATTTTTGTTACCAAATTGGTAACCGGAAACAACCAGACCATTTTTGTTCCAAACGGCTCTTTGTCAAACGGAATCATTACTAATTATTCGATGCAGGGAACAAGAAGGGCCGATTTGACCATTTCAATATCTTATGGAACCGACTTAAAAAAAGCAAAGGACATTATAACTAAAGCTTTGGCTGACAATCCAAAAGTATTGCCTTCACCTGCCGCAGAAGTATCAGTTAAAAACTTAACAGATAGTTCTATTCAACTGGCTGTAAGACCTTGGGCTAAAAACGAAGATTTCAGTAGTGTTGTTGCAACGACTTTAGAAGACTGTAAATTGGCCTTTGATAATGCAGGTATTACTTTCCAGCCTTATGTTTCAGAACTATCGAACAACAACAAATAATGAATCCTAACTTTTTTTAGGACTGGCAATTAAAAAGTCTTTCAAATAATAAGGTTCAAAATAAGCGACATCTACAGTGTCGCTTATTTTGTATTTATCAAAACTCAAAGCGCTCATTTCACTAGCCGATGGATACTTAATTTCATCTAAAAAAACGAAATTGTCTTTTGTTAAAACGGCTTTGCACTTCTCGTTACAATCTCCAACAAAATATACTTTCTCGGTAAAATCTTCAAAAGAATTTTCAGTAATAATTTCTGCCAAAACTTCTCTTTTTTTATTCAAATCTGCTGAAAAAACAGCACTATAAACTTCCATTCTGCGGGCATCAATCATTGGGACAATTAATCCTTCTGAGATTTTAACTTTAGAAGCCAATGCCTGCAGAGTATCTACCGCTATCAATGGAATATTCAACGCATAGCACAAACCTTTAGCTGCGGAAACTCCTATTCTCAAACCTGTATAAGAGCCAGGCCCCTGACTCACGGCAATTGCAGCCAAATCCTTAAATTGAATACCAGCTTCACTGATAATTTCTTCAATAAAAACATGTAACCGTTCTGCATGAGAATATCCTTCTTCGGCAATTTCTTTGCACAATATGGTTTCTCCGTTTTTTGCCAAGGCAACAGAACAATTTTTGGTAGCGGTTTCAATATTGAGGATATAAGACACTTTGATTGCTGATTTTAAATTATTGAATTTAGATTGCAAATTGCTTCCTGCAAATTTACTTCGATTTTTGAAATATTTATAAAAAAAGAAACACCTCCTGAATACTTCAAGAAGTGTTTTATTCTTTTTGGAAAAAACCCGTAATTAAAACTATTTTTTCTTACCCTCTTCAGATTGAACAAATACTTTATCACCAGAGTTTAATTCTTTAGAAACTGTAGTATAAGGTCCAGTAATTACCACATCTCCCTTTTTAAGCCCTGACAACACTTCAATATTAGTATCATCCTGGATTCCTGTTTTTATGATTTTGATTTTGGCTTTATCACCCACTTTTACAAAAACACATTCCAGTTTTTTATCACTTTTAGGAGCTGGCTTTTTTTCATCAGATTCAGGACCGTCTGCCTGTCCTGTTTTAACTGCTGTTGTATCAGATTTTACCACAACAGAACTTATCGGAACTTTAACTACATTTGTTTTTGTAGTCGTGATAATATCAACTGTCGCAGTCATTCCTGGACGAAATGGAGAATAAGAAGCAGGTTTTCCTACCACTAAATCTTTATACGAATCTTTCAGAATTCTAACTTTTACTTTAAAATTAGTCACCTGATCTGCTGTTAAAGCCGTACTGGCAGAATTAGAAATGCTTGTAACAACTCCTTTAAATTGTTTTTTCAAATAAGCATCCACTTCTACATTAGCCAAATCGCCCACTTTTATTTTCACAATATCATTTTCATTAACATCAACCACAACTTCCATATTATTTAAGTTAGCAACTCTCAAAAGTTCGGTACCGGCCATCTGCTGTGTTCCCAAAACTCTTTCGCCAAGCTCTACATTTAATACAGATATTGTTCCGTCTGCAGGCGCGTAAATCACTGTTCTTCCTAAATTATCTTTAGCTTCATTTACAGTTGCCGAAGCACTTTGAACATTATAATATGCAGATTGTTTATTAGCTTTTGCAACTTCAAACGAAGAAACCGCCTTGTCCCAGTCTGATTTAGAAATGATTCCTTTCTCAAAAAGTGTTTTATTTCTTTCGTAATTTGCCTTAGCTTCATTAAATGATGCATCAGACTGGCTCAAACCTGCTTTCGAACCTGACAGATTTGCAACACTCCTGTTCAATCCAGACGTATATAAATCGGGATTTATTTTAACTAATAAATCACCTTTTTTGACAACCTGTCCTTCTTTTATAGGCAGATCAATAATTTCGCCAGAAACCATAGAGGCAATTTTAACCTCAATTTCAGGCTGGATCTTACCCGTTGCAGACACCGTTTCTACTACTGTACCGGTTTCTGCATTGGCAATTTCTACTTCCTTCCCTTTATCTTTATTTCCAATAACTCCTGCTTTTGAAAGCCCTATTAATAATCCAATAATTACTACTGCTGCTCCTAATATGATATAAATTGTTTTTTTTGACATAATAAACTATTTTTTGGTAATTGGGACAATTGGAATTCCGAAATAGAATTCAAGTATTTTTATTCTGAACATGTATTCGTATTTTGTTCTTATAACATCTGTTTGAGCATTTGTCAACAATGTTTGTGCCTGCGTAAAATCAAAAGAATTCATTAATCCTACATCATACTTTTCTCTAGCATAGTTATATGACTGTTGTCTCGCCTCCAAAGCAACTGTAGCTGACTCATACGTATTAAGAGCTCCTTTTGCATCTGTAAATGCTGTATAAACATTACGCTGCAAATCTAAACTTTTCTGTTCTAAATCTATTTTAGATTTTTCTAAACTTACTTTATTGCGTTCTACATTATTTCTAACAGAGAAACCATTAAAAATTGGCACACTTAATTGAAACCCAAAGTTGTGACCTTTATTATTACTAAACTGGTTAAATATTGGATCCGGGCCAACAGTATATGGTTTGTTATTTGCATCAAATTTAATTTGATCACTATAACTAGCCCTTGTATTAAAACCATAAAAAGAACTCAAAGTTGGCTGATATGCTCCTTTAGCAATAGCAACATTTTTTTCAGCTATTTCAAGATTAGTTTGTGCTAATTTTAATTCAGTTCTTGTTTCTTTTGCTTTATTATAAATATCAATTGGTTTTTGAGACATAATATTATTTTCATCCTTAACATTTGTATCATCCACAACATCAAAATCTGCAAATTCTTTTAATTGTAAAAGCTGTGCTAAACTTAATTTTGAAATTAGCAAATTATTCTCAGAAACCGTAATATTTTGTTTATCAGTCGCTATAGTAGCTTTTAAATCAAACAAATCACCTCTAGGGATTGTTCCGGCATTTACCATTTCTTCAGAACGTTTTAAACGTTTTTCATCAATAGCTAATTGTTCTTTTTTAACTTTTAAATCTTCTTTAAAAGATAAAATCTGAAGAAAGGCATTCGCTACATTAAGCGAAACATCTTCCTGTATTTTTAATAATTGATATTTAGATGCAATAACTGATAATTTTGCTCTTCGATACGTATTTAGATTTTGTAAACCTTTATAAATATCAATTCCTGCACTTATCCCAACTGATGAATACTGAGTAGTCTGATTACGTAAAACTCCGGTTGTAACATCTTGATTCAGACCAATATTCCAAGAATGAGAAGCATTTCCATTTACTGATGGAAGATAATTACCAAACGCATCTTTTCTATTAATATCAGCATTTTCAAGATCTAATTCCGAATTTTTTATCGTAATGTTATTATCTAATGCATATCTCACACACTCTTCTAAAGTCCATACTTTAGTTTGTGCCTGAGAGGAGAATCCAATCAGGAATACCAAAGCAATTTTTATACAATTTATTTTTTTCATTTTTAATTGGAATAAAAGCGTAATAAGAAAACCACGCATATTTAACTTATTTTTTATATCAAAAGCTATTTTAGAGTTTTACTTTTTTACTTCTTCTGTTTTTAGCAATCCCTGATTCCAAACTTTGATTTTATCCGAAGCTTTAATACCGCTTTTTACTTCAACATAGATTCCGTCACTTACACCAAGTGTTACGTCTTTTCTTTCGAACTTTTGTCCGCTTACCTGAACTTCAACATACGGCTTTAAAGTTTTTTTATCAAATTGAACTAATGATTCTTTTACTGCCTGTACTTTATCTGCTTTTTCAAGGATAATTGATGCATTCGCACTTAATCCAGCTCTAATAAAAGTATCATCTTTATTGGTTAAAGTTGCTTTAATTTCAAATTGAATAGCTCCGTTTTCGGTTTTCCCTTTTGGTGCAATGTAGGTCAAAACAGCAGTAAACTTTTTATTTTCAATTGCTCCAACTGTAATTTCGATAGGCATATTTAATTTTATCTTTCCAACTTCAGATTCATCTACTTTACCAACAAATATCATTCTTCCAATATCGGCAACGCTCGCTATAGTAGTTCCTTCATTAAAATTATTACTTTCAATAACCTGGTTTCCAACTTTAACAGGAACGTCTAGCACCATTCCGTTTACAGTAGATCGTATCAATGTATTGGCATAATTTCCTAATCCCGAACTTGTTCCGGTTTTTACGATATCAAATCCTTGGATTGATGCACTATAGTTTTGCTTTGCCTGATTATAAGCCAATTGTGCAGCATCAAAATCATTAGCAGAAATAACTCCTTTATCAAATAATGTTTTTTGTCTGTGATACAGTTTCTCCTGGTTATCTAATTCAATTCGAGCCGTTTTCACCTGATTTTGAGAATTACTCAAATTAGAAACATTGGCAACCACTCTAATTTTGGCAATCATATCACCTGCTTTAACAGACTCTCCTGCTTTAATAAATACTGCATCAATAATTCCAGAAATATTTGGCTTGATCAATACCTCTTCATCAGGAACAATATTTCCAGTTGCAAGCGTGCTTTTTACAATAGTTTTTACTTCTACTTTATCTGTTTCAAAAACGATAGGAGATTCCTGATTTTTGGCATATAAATAATACAGTGCCCCGAAAAAAACTATTGCAATTAGAATCAATATGGTTATGGTTACTCCTTTTTTCATTTTATAAATTTTTTATTCGATTATTATTTTTTGATTGACTTTTATTCTGTTCGTAATGCTTCTACTGGCTTGACATTTATGGCAGTTTGGGCAGGAATAAGACCTGCTAACAATCCAGAACCCACTAATATTAACAAGGCTATAAAAACAACCACTAAATCTACACTAGGATTAACAAACATCATCCCTTCTGATGGCATTGAGGATAAAATCATGTTCAAAACAGCAATTAAACCAGTAGCTGTTGCAATTCCAAACATACCTGCAATTATTGTTAAAAAGATTGCTTCTAATAATATCTGGGATCGAATAGCACCGGGAGTTGCTCCTAATGCCCTTCTAATTCCTATTTCCTTGGTGCGTTCCTTCACCACAATCAGCATGATATTTGAAATTCCAATAATACCTGATAATAGTACTAAAGTGCCAACAAAATAGGCAATGAATTTAAGTACCATAAACAAATCCTGCACTTTTTGAAACTCGGCAAATAGATCAAAATTACCTACAGCTCTTTCATCGTCAGGGTGAATAGAATGTCTCTCTCTCATAAACGCCAGAATTCCAGGTCTAAGTTCGGTAATCGAGGCATCATCATTTGCAGTAAGCGCCATCCAGCCTACTTTATCTCCAAAATTAAAAGCCTGCTGAAATGTAGTAAAAGGAATGAAAATATTTTTCTGGGCCGATTCAGCATTTCCATTATTCTGCCCTTTCGACTTATATACTCCAACTACCATAAAGTTGACTCCATTTATTTTAATATAAGTCCCCATTACTTCTTCGGCATTTTTATACAATTCATTAATTACACCCTGCCCTATTATAGTCACTTTACGTTTCAAAAGAATATCCTGCTGATTTACAAAACGTCCTTTTACAATATCCATCTGCTCTTGCTTTACTAGTTCAGGATAATCTCCATAAATAGTATAAGCTCCCGTTTTAGTCCCTCTAACGACATTACTTACTCCATTAAAATCACCTAACTGATTACGGGGAGAAACATACAATAAATCAGGAAATTTTTGTTTTAAAGCATCAACATCACTATTTTTAAAATCATATCTTCTGGTTTTAGGTAATCCCTTATATGGTTTTGATGTAGTCTGTGTCCACATAAACATGGTATTAGTAGCAATACCATCAAATCCTTTTTTGACACCGTTCTCTAAACCATTGGATGCAGCCAATAATATCACCAAAATGAATATTCCCCAAAACACACCAAAAGCTGTAAGCAGCGTTCGGAATGTATTAGCAGTTAAAGCTTCTAAAATTTCGTTCCAATTTTCTCTGTCAAACATAATTATTCGTCTCTAAGTGCTACAATAGGTCTAATTTTTGCTGCTCTGTAAGCTGGAACAAATCCTGCTAAAGCCCCTGCAACGACCAAAACAATTAAGGTTGATGTCGCAACAGTAAAATCGACCTGCGGATTCTGAAAATACTCGCTTTGCGCATGGGGACCAACCAATTCTAAAAGAGCCAATCCTGTTAATAATCCAATGAATCCAGAAATAGTAGTAATAAAAATAGACTCATGCAAAATCATTAGAATAATTGAAACTGGCGAAGCACCAAGTGCTTTTCGAATACCAATTTCCTTAGTTCGTTCTTTTACAATAATCATCATTATATTACTTACGCCAACAACACCTGCAATGATCGTACATATTCCAACCCACCAAAAAAACAATCGGATATAAAGATTTAAATCATAAAACTTTTTGGCTTCTTTAACAGAATTAAAAATTCCAACAGCACTTTCATCATCAGGAGCAGCACCATTTTTACTTCTCAATAATTTTCCATAATCATTTTTAAATTGTTCGGACTCGGCTACAGCTTCCTCATAAGTGTCTTTCTTTTTCATAGTATAAGCCATATAACTTATTTTATCTCCTAATCCAAAAACCTGCTGTGCTGTAGTTAAAGGTACAAATACTCTACTTTCTTCTCTTTCCCCTCCAGGATCAGTAAATACTCCAACAACTTTAAAATTGATATTCGCCACAGTGATTTGTTCTCCTATAGGATTTTTTTCTTTAAACAGATCTAATTTGACTTTTTGTCCAATCACAGCTGCTTTTACATTGTTTTTCAAATCATTTGCATTAATGTACCTGCCTTTTATAACTGATACATTTTCTATTTCCATACCGTCTGTGTTAACACCTCTGTATTGATAATTTCCTGATTCCTTTCCATAACTTACGGTAATTCCCCAGCCAGTAGCAGTAGCTCCATTTTTATCCAATTGGTCACCGTATTTTTGAACTGCAAGATCGAAATCGCTATTTCTAAATTGGATTTCTCTTCCAGGATTTAATCCCTTGTAGGCTTTGGTTGTTGTTCCGGACCAAACCTCAATTACACCAGCCGCATCTCTTTCAAATTGCTTTTCAATTCCATTTTGCAATCCTTTACCAACTCCCAGCAAAATCACCAAAATAAAGATACCCGAAGCAACCGAAACTCCAGTGAGGAAAGTTCTCAGTTTATTCTTGGCGATAGCCTCAAATATTTCCTGCCAGCGCTCTATATTAAACATAAGAAGAAGCTCTAACTTGTTCTACCATTTTATCATCAATGATTAATCCATCTTTGAGGACTACATTTCTTTTGCACATTGCAGCAATATCAGGCTCGTGGGTCACTATCAAAATAGTTTTTCCTTCGTCATTAATTCCCTGTATCAATTCCATCACTTCATAAGAAGTCAATGTATCCAATGCCCCTGTTGGCTCATCTGCCAATAATACTTTTGGATTTGAAGCCAAAGCTCTGGCAATTGCAACACGCTGTTTTTGTCCTCCGGAAAGTTCACTTGGCAAATGGTGTGAATGCGAAGCCAAACCTACTTTTTCTAAATATTTCATTGCAATCTCATTGCGTTCTTTCCTTTTTATCCCCTGATAATACAACGGCAGAGCTACATTATCCAATGCACTTTTATAACTTATCAAGTTGAAAGATTGAAAAACAAAACCAAGGAATTGGTTTCTGTATTTTGAAGCAACAGTTTCGTTTAATTTTTTAATAGGCACATTATCCAAAGTATAAAGTCCGGAATCGGCTTCATCAAGAATTCCTAAAATATTCAGCAGCGTAGATTTACCGGAACCTGACGAACCCATAATAGCAACCAATTCACCTTCTTTGATATTGAAATTAATTCCTTTTAGAACATGCAGTTCAGTATGTCCCATTTTGTATGATTTATGTAAGTCTTTAATTTCAATCATGATTGCCTATCTTTTAAAACATAATAACTAAGTCCAAAAAATCAATAAGAAAAAAAATACTGCTTATCAATTCAATACATAAGACTTATTTCCGACAAAAATGTTACAGCTGCATTTAAAAAATATATTTGTTTAATTAAATTTGCCGTAAAAAACAACATACAAATGCAAAAATATTTATCTGCCCTAATTATTTTCACAGCAATATCAGCTTTAAACATAAGCTGTTCTTCTGTCTCTCAAAAAATTGAAGCCTTAAAACCTGAACCAGACGATGCTGTACCATTAACTTACACAAGCACTCCTTCGTTTATCAATCTGCCGGTCAGCATTAAACTAAAGGATATTGAAAACCAAACAAACACTCTATTAAACGGATTAATCTATGAAGACAACAAGATTGAAGATGACAATATTGAAATAAAAGTCTGGAAACAGGCTCCAATAACCATCGTTAATGACCATGGCAAAGAGGGTGAAAAAATAAAAACTGTTTTACCGTTAAAAGTTTGGGTAAAATACCGAATCGGGACAAAAACCATGGGAGTTGATTTATACAAAAATCAGGAATTTAATCTAAACGGAGTAATTACATTGTTGAGCAGTGTGAGCTTAAACAACTGGAAGCTTAGCTCCAAAACAAGTCTAAAATCTCTTGACTGGGTAGAAAGCCCAACAATGACCGTTTTTGGTAAAAACATGCCGGTAACTTACCTTATTAATCCGGCAGTAAGTCTTTTTAAATCACAAATAGAAAAAAGCATAGACACAGCAATTGAAGATTCTATGGATTTCAAGCCAAATGTTTTAGATGCAATTTCTAAAATAAGCACACCTTTTGAGATGAGTCAAGAATATAAAAGCTGGCTTAGAATTGTGCCTTTAGAAGTATATTCAACAAATGCTAAACTTAAAAATGATTCATTTTTACTTAACATGGGCATGAAATGCAATATGGAGACATTGATTGGCAAAAAACCTGAATCAAAATTTGAAAAAAACAAAATTACACTAAAAGCTGTAGATAAAATTCCAGAACAAATCACAGCTAACATAGCAGCCGTTTCGACTTATCAAGAAGCATCGAGAATAATGACTGCAAATTTTGTCGGACAGGAATTTGGCTCAGGAAGCAAAAAAGTAAAAGTTAAAAATGTTGCGATTTGGCATAAAGACGGAAAAATTGTTATTGCTTTGGATCTTTTAGGGGCTGTAAACGGAACCGTTTATCTAAATGGAATTCCTCAATATAACGACACTGCCAAAGAAATCTATTTTGATAAATTAGATTATGTTTTAGATACCAAAAGCAGATTAATGAGAACCGCTAACTGGCTGGCTCAAGGAATCATATTAAAAAAGATGCAGGAAAGCTGCCGTTATTCAATTAAACAAAATCTAGACGAAGCCAAACAAAGCATGGCTGTTTACTTAAAAAATTATTCCCCTATGCCTGGTGTTTTCATTAACGGAAAAATGGATGACATTCAGTTTGAGAAAACACAGCTGACAAATCAAGCTATTATTGCTTTTATAAAAGTAAATGGTGTAATAAACGTTTCAATTGACGGACTGAAATAGGAAAGCAGTTAAAAAATTAAGTATTCAGAAAAAATAAGGCTCAAAAAAAGTTTTTTGAGCCTTATTTAATTTTATACTATTCGATTCAAAGCAAATAATTAATGCCAAAAATCACTGTTTCTTTTTTTTCATTTGATAAATATAATAACCAAGACCACCTACAAGTACATATGGGATCACCATAAGATAAACGATTCCGTCATTTACAGCTGCCGCCTGTGTTTTGTTTTCATCACCAGTCAAAGCCGCACGGCACATTGCGCATTGGGCATGTGATGACGCTCCAATAAAGAAAAAACAGATTCCAAAAAGAACAGTTCTAATCTTGGATTTTGAAATTTGAGTTTTGAAATTTATAATTTTAAACATAATACGGCGAAATCATTAGATACACAATTACTCCAGTCACGGCAACATACAGCCAAATTGGAAAAGTAATTTTTGCAATTTTTTTATGTTTGTCAAATTTATGTGCTAACGCACGAACATAAGTTATCAAAACTAATGGAATGATAACAACTGATAAAAATATATGCGTGATTAAAATAAAGAAATATACATACTTCAATATTCCGTCTCCACCGTATTTAACAGACTCCGCAGTCATATGATAGACTACATACATTGCTAAAAAAGCAACGGAACATCCAATAGCCATTTTCATCAACAGCTCATGACGCTTTCTGTTTCCGTTTTTAATTGCAATAACGGCCGAAACCAGCAGTATTGCTGTTATTCCGTTTATTGCTGCGTAAATAGGAGGCAAAAACGTTAATGGCACCACATCAAACCCAAAATCTTTTAACTTCACTTTAAAAAGAACGGCAACCACAACAGGAATAGCTATTGATAACAGCACAATCCATTTATTATATTTTTGTTCTACGGTATTATTTTCCATTGTATACTAATCTCTTCTTTAATTTATTCTTTGAGCAAAATCTGAATGTCCTGCTGAATTTCTCTAACTCCCTTTTTTTCTAACCCATCATAATATAAAATAGGATTTCCATAATCATCTTTCCTGCATCTTATATTACCATTTTTATCTATCAGAGCAAAAAGTCCAGAATGCTCAAAACCTCCCTGCACCTTGCTGTTTTCACCAACATAAATATTAAAACCTTTATTAGATAAATCATAGATATACTGTTTGTCACCAGTCAGGAAATTCCAGTTCGCCGATTTCGCTCCTAACAATTCTCCGTGTTCTTTTAAAACAGCTGGAGTATCATGCTCTGGATCTATAGTAATCGAAGCAATACCAAAATTTGGGTTTCCAAAAAAAGTATTCTGCAGCGTCACCATATTGGCATTCATTTTTGGGCAGATAGACGGGCAGGTTGCGAAGAAAAATTCCAGAACATAAACTTTCCCTTTATAAAAATCATTAGAAATTTTTACGTTATCCTGATTTATTAGTTCAAATTTTGGAGCTGGTCCAACTTTTACCAACTTTTGATCAGATTCTTTAGAACCGTCCACTTTATCTAAACGGTCACCTTGAACAATACTGTTTTTTTCTACTCTATCAACAATTTTTGGAATAGCATATATCCCAAAAACCAATATAATAAAAGAAATCCCTATGTATGATTTATTTTTTAACATCTAATTGTTTTGTTGCGTTATGATTCTTTTTTAATGCTGCTCTATATTCATAAAGGATAATCTTAAAATCATCCAGCATTTCATTACTTAATTCTGCCGGATGAAACGTACTGTATCCTTCTTTGTAATCTTTCTTTTCTTTTCTTCCTCTTAAATTCCTTTCCTTATCTACAATGTATACATAAGAAGTTCCTAAATCTGCATCTAAATTACCTTTTAATTTCAGTCCGCTGTAATATAATTTAATCTCTTCAGGAGTAGTAAAAATAAAATGCCATTGACTCACATCTGTAAAAGTTCCCAAAGCACTAAGTACACTTTTAACTTCTTCCTCTGTTCCCAATGGAGCTACGACAACAAACTGTAAATCTTTAAAATCATGATAACGCTGGTAAATCTTTTCATTTAAATTGAAATAATTACCTCTGTTTTTAAGAATTTCTGTACCCGAAAAACCAAGAATTGTGATTTTGTTATTCAAAGTTACTTTTTCACCATTAAGAGATTTCCATTTACCAAAATCAGAAATCTTTGGTGTAATAACTGGCAATTTTGTAAAACTATTAACCCCCGAAGCAAAAAAAAGATATGCTACGATAGGTAATATAAACAACACAAAAAGAACAATATTTTTTTTCATTAGATATTATAAAATTTATTGTATTAAAATAAAAAAAGGCATCCACTAATATGGACACCTTTTATATTGAATTAATATCTAGTTAAAAATTCCATTTAATTGTAGAATTTTTAAAAACCTCAAATACATAATCTCCTTCAGTCAATAAAATAAAAAGCAGATAACAAACTAAGAAAATTAAAGGATAAACAACTGCATTTCTTAATGATCTTTCCTCTCCTTCCATATGCATGAAAGCCCATACGATATAGTAAGCTTTAACCAATGTTAATATGATAAACAACCAGTTCAACAAACTCATTGTTAAAAAATTGTGCATATATAGAGCATCTGGCCGGATGATACCAAAACCAACCTCAATAGTTGTGATAAAAGAAAGAATTCCAAAAACAGTCCAGATTCTTTTTGTGTTAGAAACATGTTCGTGTGACATAATAATAAATCTAAAATTAAACTAAATAGAAGAATGTGAATACGAATACCCAAACTAAATCAACAAAGTGCCAATATAACCCCACTTTTTCAACCATTTCATAACTTCCTCTTTTCTCATAAGTTCCTAAAAGAACATTAAAGAAAATAATAATATTGATTACGATACCTGAAAATACGTGGAATCCGTGGAAACCAGTGATAAAGAAAAAGAAATCAGCAAAAAGCTTGCTTCCATATTCATTATGAGTAAGATTAGCTCCTTCAATTACTAATTTTGCCTGATCTAAACGCTTTTGAGAATCTTCTCTTGAAAGAACAATTTTTTCTTTGTTTTTATTTAAAGTTTCAATTCTAACCAAAACTTCAGGATGTGCTTTAAAACCAGCCTGAACCTCAGCAACTGTATAACTAGGAATAGAAGATTCTTCCATAAACCATTTTGCTTTAGCTCTAGATAACTGTTCTCTTTCAACAGGTAGTTTAGCAGCAAAATCTTCTAAAGCAATACGGTGTCCTTCTTTATCAACAAACTGAAGCAGACTTCCTCCTGTAGTTTCAACAGCACCATATTCTCCTTTAATAAAATTTTTCCATTCCCAAGCTTGAGAACCAACAAATATAAGACCTCCAATGATTGTTAAAAACATATAAAGGGCTACTTTATCCTTTTTCATCTGATGTCCTGCATCAACAGCTAAAACCATTGTTACAGATGAGAAAATCAAAATAAAAGTCATTAATGCCACATAATACATAGGTGCAGATACACCGTGTAAAAATGGAAAGTGTGTAAACACCTCATCGGCCAAAGGCCAAGTTTCAATAAATTTAAATCTAGAAAACCCGTAAGCTGCTAAAAATCCAGAGAATGTTAAGGCATCCGATACGATAAAAAACCACATCATCAATTTACCATAACTTGCTCCCATTGGCTCATTTCCGCCTCCCCAAGTTTTTTCATTATTTGCAGTAGTAACTGTCGCTCCCATAAAAGTTATTCGTTAAAAAGTTCCCAAATTTACGTTTTTTTCTTATTTAAAGAAATATAAAAATAAAAATAAATAAACCCACAAGAAATCAAGAAAGTGCCAGTACATCGCACCTAGTTCTATTCCAAGAGTTTGAGTTGAATTATATTTTTGTTTAAAATGATTATAAATAATAACCAGCAATGATATCATACCTCCAGCGAGATGCAATAAATGCACAATTACTACAATGTATAAAAATGTTGTAGTAATAGAACTTGCACTTCCTGTAAAATAATACCCGTTTTCTACTATCTGTCCAAAACCAACAAACTGCAGTACTACAAATGCAATACCCAAAGCCAAAGTAGCCAAAAGCAACGACGTAGTCTTCTTTTGATTGTCTTTTTGAATTGCTTTTTTAGCTAAATGAAATGTAACACTACATCCAATAATAGCTATAGTACTAAAATAAAAACCAGATGGCAATTGAAAATCCTTCAGCCAGTCTGCTCTTGACTGACTTACCACATAGGCACTAGTGAGACCTGCAAACATCATTGTCATGCTCACCATAGCGAACAGTAAAATCAGCTTGTACGATCTTGCCGTTCTTGACTTATAATCTTCGGCTGTCATTGTAACTTCCATAATTATCTTAAAAATTTATCTACTATATATACTAATTGTAATAACGTTATATACGAAACACTAACTAACATTAATGTTCGCGCTGCTTTTGCTGTTTTTATCTGATACAGACGAACTGCATAAAAAAGAACCCAAAGTCCAAGAAATAACACCAAAACTGCAGCTATCGGCGAAATAAACAAACGCCCTGTATATCCCAACGCAGGCAACAATGATGCGATTATCAGCCATACGCTGTACAAAATAATCTGCAGTGAAGTTCCTTTATCTTTTTTGCCAGTAGGCAGCATAAAGAAACCTGCCTTTTCATAATCCTCATATAAAAACCAGCCAATAGCCCAAAAATGAGGAAATTGCCAGAAAAACTGAATCAAAAACAAGGTTCCTGCTTCTATCCCAAATTCATTTGTAGCAGCAACCCATCCTAACATAAAAGGTATTGCTCCAGGAAAAGCACCAACAAAAACAGAAAGCGGTGTTAATGTTTTCAGCGGTGTATAAATACTGGTATATAAAAAAATCGAAATTGCACCAAACATGGCCGATTTTGGATTTATCGTATACAGTAAAGCTATTCCTAAAAGCGTAAGGAAACTTGCTACAATCAATGCCAAACGGGGAGACATTCTTCCAGATGCAACAGGACGATTTTTGGTACGGTCCATCAGAGCATCCAAATCTTTTTCTATAACCTGATTATAAGCATTGGAAGCCCCAACCATACAATATCCTCCAATTGCCAGTTTCAGCAAAATCAAGAAACTAAAAGAATGAGTGTCATCAAATCCAAGAACATAACCTGCAATTGAAGAAAAAACAACACTTATAGCTAATCCAGCTTTTGTAATTGCCTTAAAATCAATATAAATAGACTTGAACGAAATAGGGTTTGATGTTGTACTCAATGCAGATAAAATTGGTGTATTTTTTGAAAACTGCTGCAAATATACAAAGTAAGATTCAAAAACAGTCTATGAATTATACATTTGAAATAACAGATATTTTTTTAGTCGGTTTTTACGGCACAATTAGTAATTACTGAGTTTCAATTCTTTGTTTATGATCCAATAAAACTAATAATCAAAATACCAATTAAAAACATCTGATCTAAATCCAACTGTAAACCAAGTTGTTTGATTTTTAAAAACAGTCGCAGTATTAGCTGTCGGATCAAAATTCCTAAATAAAAAGTTTCCGAAAAATTTAAAGTTAGTGGCAGGATTTACTAAATAACCCACTTGAACTTCTGAAATAAAAACACTCGTTTTATTTCCTTGCCCAACTTTAACACCTTTATCATAAGGCCTATTCAAATCATAGTCTTTGTAAATGTTTTGCCCGTAGTTGAACTTATCAGCTGCAGTATCAAAATCAAAACCGCGCGTGCCAACAGTAAGCTTAGCATTAGCATAAAACCTATCTTTAGTATAATAACCTAACAAAACCAATTCCTGAAAATTCCCTCCCCATTGATGTCCCAAACTCTGGTTGTTGTGAGCATAATTTGTAATTGGCTCACTATGTGAGTACACATAAGGACGCACATGATTGAACTCTAACTGCAGTGTTAAATTATCAACATTAAAAGCCTTGAAATATTTTGCTCCAAACTGATAGCCCAATTTATTTTTCCAGCTTCCTTCTCCGGCAAAAATATCACCTGTAGAAAATTCATCAATAAGAAGCTGCGCATAAAGATTTACCTGATTATTCCATTTATATTTAGAAGTCAGTCCTAAAAGAGCATTACCGCTTTTGGAAGAAGAAGAAAACTCAACAGCGCGATAAAAAACAACCGGATTTACAAAATTAGCATCAAAACCTCTTCCGTTTGTATTAGTCCAAACAACAGATTCAAAAAAACCTAAGTTCAGTCTATTTGAAACATTCCAGCTCAAATAATGATTTACTGCATATTTTGTTGCATAGGTTTTATCTACTGTGACATCAGGACGAACATCCTTCAGCCAGATATAATCTACAGTATATTTAACTTTCCAAAAATTGGCATTAATCTTAAAAAAAGGATACGGACTGCTTCCGTCACTTAATAACAGCGAACGATATCCATCTCCAATAAAATTTTTACCATATCCTAACTGCAGATCCAAAAACTTAGCGGCATTATACGTAATATTGGCATCTGCCAAAGGAAAATCATAAGAATCTGTTTTGAATTGCTTGGCAATACCTATTCCAGGAACAATTGCAGGATTCCCGCCAGACGGCTTTATTGAATTAGCATAATCATTATAATAATCGGCAAAACGTCCTTGGCTCTCATAAAAAGTTGTCGTGAAATTAAAACGGGATCCAAGACCAGCTTTAAAATTAAGAGCTCTTGTATTTACATATGTATAATCACTTTTACTAGGGTTAGAAATTCCGCCTTGAACATTAAATAAAAAATTTACAGCAAACCAATACCCTTCTCCTTGAATTTCGGCTAAATTTTCATTCCATGTTTTTCGTCCCCACCAGCTCGTTTTATTCTTCATTAAATTCGCATTGACCTTTTGAAAATTATAATATTTCTCAACTTCAGAATAAGTATAAGGCTTTGATGCAGTATGATTATTACTTCCAACTTTATTCATAGCCTCATCAAACTGAGCATAATAACTATGAGAAAAAGGAATACTTAAATGACTTGTAAATTGAGGATTATCAAAACGTTTGTAAACAATGCTGTCTAATTCTGTCAAACCTGCATTAACATTGATATTTTCTTTTTTAGCTTTTGCAGCTGCCGCTATCTCTTCGGGAGACAATAATGGTATCGCAATACTTATATTAAATTTCGAATACGTTGGATTTCCATTATAAGTTGGCGGATCTATTTGAGGTAAACTTCCAAAAACTCTTTTGGTTTCGGCTATCAGTTCTTCATTATTTGAATTTACAAATAGCACTTCGAACTTACCTTTAGAATTAACTTCAAAAAGCACTTTTACAGTTCCTTTATATTGGCTCTGCTTTAATTTTTCGGGCACTTGGAAATTTTGAAATACAAACTGCTGTACTTCATTATAAAAACAATTTTCCAAATCTTGATTTTCTAAATTTTTACAATTTGAAAAAACAGGAAAACGTTCATCCGAAGATTCAGAATTTTTATTATCCGGAGTTTGTGCATTTATTACAAATGCAGAAAAAATTAAAAGAAGAGTTAGTACTTTTTTAATCATTTTATTTTGTATAAAATCAATATTCCGAAGAAGTTTCTTCTCCTTTTGCAATTGCTTTTGCTCCCGATGTGCCAATACGTTTCACTCCAAGCCCAACCATTTCAACAGCTTCATTATAAGTTCTTACACCGCCAGCCGCTTTTACAGGAAGCGATCCTGCATTTTCAAGCATTATTGTAATTGAAGCTATGGTAGCGCCATTAGGCAGATTGTTTTCAGTTTTATAAAAACCCGTTGATGATTTTACAAAAACAGAACCATATGATTCAGGACTAAAATTAGCAATAACCACATTTTTTATTAATGCAGTAATCGCTGCGATTTGAACATTATTCAATGCTGCCGCTTCAATAATCCATTTTGCAATTTTGTTATTATTCAGTGCCAGCTGAGTGCCTTTTAAAACTTCATCTTTAACCAAATCAGTATTTCCAGCCTTAAAGGCCTCATAATTGCAAACATAATCCAGCTCATCAACACCGTTTTGAATACACTCAAATGCTTCCTCCAGCTTTTTATCGATAGAAGATGTTCCTTCAGGAAAATCAATAACCGTTCCTATTAAAACTTTTGAATCAGCATCAGCAATCATTTTTTTAGCCAAAGCAACTCTATCAGGACGAATCATTATCAGTTTAAATCCCTCGTCTATCGCTTCCTGAATAAAATCTTTAGCCACAGCTTTATTTTCACTTTCGCTTAATCCAGCCTGACTATTTGTTTTTAAATAGGTAGAATCTAAATAATTCTTAATATCCATTTTCACAATCTAAGAAATTAAAAGACAAAATTACGTTATTCGGATGAAATGGCTTCAAACAAGCCGCAACAGAAGCAAAAAAACCCACCGAAGTGGGAATTAATTTTTTAATATAGAACTTAAAATATTCAATTTATTACAAATCAGCACTGCTAAAACTGCCAATACTGCTCCAGTCAAATTAGCAACAACATCCAAAACATCGGCATGTCTTGTCAAAGTAAACAATTCCTGCAACAGCTCGATTAACAATCCAAAAACCACCGACAGTAATAAAGAAAACAATAAAGGCTTTAAATCGTATTTAAATTTTAACTGCTTTCTAAAAAACAGGAACCACACGAATGTAAATACAAAATGAAAAAAAGTATGAATACACTTATCAATATTTGAAATATTTACAACTGGAAGATCACTAGATTTTACTAAGCAAAAATAAGCAATTACTCCTGCCCAAAATAAAGCAATTAAAAACAGAATATATTTTTTAGGCACCTATAAGTTCTTTATATTCTTCACTTGAAAGTAATTGTTCCACTTCAGAAGCATTGGATATTTTCACCTTAATCATCCATCCATCACCATATGGATCTGAATTTACGCTTTCCGGAGCACTTTCTAAAGCATCATTGAAAGCAATAATTTCTCCTGATAACGGAAGAAATAAATCAGATACTGTTTTTACTGCCTCAACTGTACCAAAAACCTCATCTTTATCTAAAGTCTGATCCAATGTTTCTACCTCAACATATACAATATCTCCTAACTCTTTTTGCGCAAAATGTGTAATTCCCACGGTTGCAACATCGCCTTCAAGACTTACCCATTCGTGATCTTTAGTGTACTTTAAATTTGCTGGTATGCTCATAAAATGATAATTGATAATTAATAATTATTTTTTGCACAAATGTAACAATCTTATGTACAAATATGGTTTAGATTTTTAAAAATTAATTTCCAAAATTATAGCGGAATGTAAATCCTGAACTAATATTGGTTAAAGGAAATGAAGTCGAAATAACTGGCTTAGAAAACGAATGATTGTAATAAAAGATTATCGTTAGGTTTTTACTCAAAGAATAATCTGCCGTAGTATTCAATGTCCATATATTTTGTCCGCCTCCTAACTGATTATTATCGTAATCTAAATAACGTACAATAGTCTGGCTGTCTCTATAAGTCAAATCGGCCTTAATATTAATATCGCTTTTTATAATACCTGTTGGATTATCGGCCAATTTAGAAGAAAAAATTACATCTTTAATTCTGTATCCCAACCCAACAACATATTCAACTCCATGCACTTCCGTCAATAAATTATTATCGAAACTCATAGACAAAGCTCTGTCCCTATTTATCTGAGTCAGAAATTTAAACGAATTTTTTAATTCAAAATCAATACGTACTAATGGATTAAACTGTTCTACCAAAGTAACATTCGACATAATAGTCGGGCTGTAATAATTGTTACTATCATCTAAACCATTTGGATTTTCGATATATTTATAATTAGATCTAAATGAGTTAACAGTATAGGATGCTCTATAATTTTGCTTCAAAGAAAAACGTTTAAAAGTTTTTTTGAAAAACTCATACCGCATCAATCCATTGTATGTAATTGCCCAATTGGGTATTGGAAAACTTCTAAAAATATCAAAAGAAACATTATCAGCACTTCTTCCTGAATAAGCAGCCAAAAATGAAGGCAGTAAAACAGCCTGGCTCGAGCTTGAAAAACCAAGCGGAAATCCTTTCGAATCAAGATTAGCAGGATTTGTAATATCTATTCCTCTTTCCACAGCAAGCCTGTTAGCCACAGTAAGCCTATTATTTCTAAACTGATCAAAAGCTGTAGAACGAACTTCATTACTGGTTGAAAAAGAAGTACCGATTAAAACCGTTGAAATGGAAAACAATCCATAATTATAAGGAGACCTAGAATTATACACACCATCTGACACATCATACTGTTCAGAAAAATTTTCGGAATAAGAACGATCTGCCAGTAAATCAATTTTAAGATCAGGGATTATTTCCAAATTAGCCGATCCTTTAAATGTCTGGTTATTTACGGTTGTATAATTTTGATTAAATTCCTCATATGTGGTTAACCAGCCCTTTTTGGCAGCCTCAAAACGCACATCGCTCTGGCTTCCGAAAACAAAACCTAAAGTCGGTTTGGAAGAGCCAAAAAAACCAACACTTGGCGTATATCCTGGCAAAACTGTTCCTTGATTTTCTGTAAAAGTCAACTGAATATTTTTTACACTCGTGAGCACACCCTTCAAACCGTCAATAAACTGATTATGATTAATCTGTTTTATAGGATCAGATTTGACAATTTTTTCACCTGGTTTTGGCGGCGCCAAAGTTTTTGGGGGGCTTTTAGGAGCACTTTTAGAAATCCCTATATATTTATAAAGAGTTTCCATATTGAAAGTTGTATTAAGAGTGCTCGATTTAGCATTTTGCACCGTATTCCCTAAATCATAAGATACATCCCCAATAGACACATTATTTAAAGCTTCAGAAGATTTTTGCCAGCTGTAATCTCCAGTGTAAGAATAATTCGCTTTGATAAATCCTAAAACAGGAATTTTATTCAGCGGGATTTCATAGTTCAAAATAAACTGCTGCATATGAAAATTAGCAGTTCCCGTGTCTAGATAACCATCCCAGATAGTTACATTATCAATGGGTTCATTAAATTCGTCCAGATAATTTTTGACTAAATTCCTGGAAGCTGCCGTATAATTTATTTTTAAAGATTTGGTCAGATTAAAGTTAAATCCATATTGATAGTTAAATCCGAAATTCCTTCTGAACAATGGCTCAAAACCAATACCAATATCTTCAACCTGTCTAAACTGCTGTTCATTACTCTGTCTAATCACATTGGTACTGAAAGTAACGCTGGAAGGCAGATAATTAAAATTAAGATCGCTCAAAAACTTCCAATAGGTGCTTTTTTTCATAAACTTTGTTTTTTGAAAAGGCTCTACCGGTTTTGGCTGAAATGCAAAAGCATAATCCAATGTTGTTCGCGATTGCTGATCGACATTTTTTTCTATTTCAAAATCATGACGCTCTACTTCATTATAATATTGTGAAAAAGTAAAATTCTCCACATCATAAGGCATTGGTTTTTTCTCTGCGCTTCGATCTTTTCTCACGCCAATTAAGTTGATACTTTTACGTTTGGTGTAATCTATTGCCTGAGTCCGTTTGGCTTTTCTTTCAGCTTCAGTATCGGCATCATCCAAAACTTGCTTTAATTTAATATCTTCATAAAACGGATCATATTCCGGCGTAATAATTTGTTCTCCTACCGAATAATTAAAAGGCAGATTAACGCCCCATTTTTTAGGCAGAAATCTTCCCAAATTAATATTTGTTACTACATTATACTGCTGAATATCCTCTCTGCTTCTTTCATTTGGTCCCTGCTCAATTGTTCCAAAACCAAAATTTTTCATATTACCTGTGAATGAAACTGTTGCTAAATCTGCAAAATTTGTATCGACATTTAACAAAGCAGCTATCCCGCCTTTATTATCCATATCGGCTAAACGAAGTTCATTAAACCAAACTTCTCCTTTAATATCCTGATGGGGTTCATTACTTTTAACTCCAAGCATAATATTTCGAATCAGACCTAAATTTGGATTTCCTTTTATCCCCAAACGCAGTTTAGCATCTCCATCTCCCCCTTCTACATTTGGGTCATCATCCGAATAATAAATTCCATCTGCAGGCAGAGTCGTTTTGTCAATTTTTAAGGACTTCAATTTTAAATCCGTCAATAATTTTAAAGATAAATCGATCTCATTATCTGTTGGCCAAACTAAATCTGCACTAGTCGGCGGACAGTTTTTATCGGCTGAAGAAGAAGCGACAGTTACTTTTAGCGGAATTTCTATTTGATAAAAATCATTAGAATAATCAGCACCAATACGGAGGAAAGCAACCATCTGATTGTCTTTTAACTCAGTTTCAAATGGTAAAGATTCTGCATGCAGAAACATTTTGAGTTTATTATACTGACGCATATCAATATTGAAACTCTTGAAAGCTCCGCGCCCGTCCAAAGGCTCTAAACCTCCTCCAGAAATCCGCATTGACAAAGACTGTTCATCCTGATTGATAACCGTGTTATTATTATACAGCTTTTCCCTTTTAACACTAGGCGGGCTTACATAATTGATAGGACATTTATTGGAGTTCTCTTCAATATTAACAGATGCTGTTTCAAAAATAGTTGCATCGTCATTAACATTTATATCATTAAAATCCAATGAATTTGCATAACGTCTCCATTCTCCTCGCATTAAATCTAAAGCCCCGAAACGCAAAGTAACCTGATCTGTAAAATTGGTCATGAACATTCTCATGAAACGAATTGACCTAAAATCTGAAATTTTCCCAATAGTATCCTGTGGCTGGGAAATAGGGATTTTAAACTGAATCCATCTTGCATCTGTAGTAGTACCATTTGGCAAGGTTACAACCGTATTTCGTTCATCCGAAATATAATTCTGCCCCACTTTCATATCCGGTTTCATATCAATGCTGTATTCATAATACGCATTAATAGTATTCATCGTATTATCTCTATTCACATCTTCAACATCTGGAATTGTTGTAGAACCTCTGTTAGGGGAATTAATATTAACCGTTGAATTATTTTCGACCCCATTATAATTTTTATACCGATCAAGCACACTGCCTGTAGTATTGAGATAATATGTGTAATCATCTGCCGCCGGGTCGGGATCAGAGGCATAATTGTTATATACTTTTGCTTCATCTTTTGACGCAAGTCCATCAAAACCAATATCCTGATTGATACGGTTATTTTCATTATTATCAAAAGCATAAATCAATGATTGCGACGCTGGTGCATTACCCCAAACTGGCGGAGGATTTACTAAAACCTGATCGGGTCCAAGACCATTTTCATAGACTTTTCGGCCATCTTTCAAAACATCTTCGGAAATTTCGCCTAAATTAAAATAAATTTTACCTGAGTTTGTATTTGATGTTTTCCCCGCTCCTACATAAGGATCCATAACCCAAAACTGGATATACTCTACGTTGCTTTGCTCAAAATTTGTAGAACTTAAAGATCTTATAATCCCTCCGTAATTTTCGCTGGGTGTATCTGAAACATTTAAATTATTATTGTAAGGCCCCCGTTCTTTTGGATAAAAACTCAAATCCAAAGTACTCACAACAAGTGACTGCCCCTGAACAATATCTGTTAATGGGTATAACTCTTCACTATAAACTCTCCTTGTTGCATTGGTAGACAAATCATCATTGGTTATTCCTGACGGTTTTGAAGTGTAAAAAACAGGATCAATTGAATACCATGAAAGTTTTCCTCTTTTGAAGCCATAGTCTAATCCTTCTGAGTTTCCATTAAAGTTATAAGCACTTCTACTGCTATTTGCAGGTGTAGAAGATAAAGTCCAAGCATATGGAGAACGCAGATCTATTGATGACTGAGAACTTTCAAAATCATCAACATATATGGTAGATTCCCCTTCAAACTTATCCCCTTTAGATGCATTCGGCATCAAATAAGCAAACTCACCGCTTACTGTAACAGATGAAGGAGCATCTGTATCTATATTAGGAAGCTTATTAACCAGACGGGTAAAAAATGGAACCTGAGAAGAATAATTTCCATGCAGTCCAAATATACTATTATCAACAGATTCTTGTCCGTAACTGGATTTTTGGGTAAATGGTTTTTCTTTCAGATTCAAAAAAGTGGCGCCAACCATAAAGTTTTCAGAAATTAGATGGTCGACATTCACACCAAAAAATCTTCTGGTCTGCTGGCCAAATATTGAATTATTTTCTAATGAAATTTCTATTGGCGTATTAGAAGCCTGCAGCGAAGGATCAAGAATCTGAACTTTCCCTAACTGATAATTAACGCTATAATCTACTCCTTCCACCAAAACCCTGCCCGCTGCTGTAACTTTAACAGAACCTAGAGGAACGTTGAAAGCACCGATCGGAATTCCATCACCCCCGACAGATTTATACTTTCCGCGCAAAAGAAATTTATTCAGTTCCGGGTACTGAATTGCCTTAGCCTGCGTAACGCTGTACATATAAGGATTTACATATTTCTTCTGATTATCATTATATGTTGTCACATCATTATAATTCTCATTCGAGCCTTCAGTTTTCAATTTAGAAAACAATAATTGACCAAAAGGCTCTTTAGTAGTAAAAATCAGCCTGCCGTTTTGAGAATCGACAGTCATACCTGGAATAAAATCAAAAAAACCATCTCCTCCAGCTTGCGGATCATTATTGTAATTCAGTTTATCTAAATTAAGTACTTTTAGCAAAGTAGTATTTTCGACTGTATTTTCTGGAGTTGGATTTGACGGAAAAGGAGTTCCTGCAACAGGTGTTATGTAATTTAATGCTGATGGATTTTTATATAATATATTAAGTCTAAAATCCTCCTGAATGAGCTGATAGGCTCCCTGAATCTGATAAATATTTTTCATCATCAAATTCCAAACAGGATTCTCAACATTCGTCAGACTGCTTTTTAGCATTTTCAAAATTAAGGTCTGAGAAATAACTGTCTGATTGGAAGACTGATTCCCTCCAACAACAGTAGCCTCAACACCATCATTTCCAAATTCTCCTACTTGGTATACCTTATCACCAATCGAATACTGATAAGCAACAGCCAAAATTTCGTCATTACCTAATCTTTGCTGCAAAGAGAGATAACCCAATTGTGCATTAAAAGTATATTCATTAGGCAGCAGCTTTCTTGCATTTTCTAATTTAGAATAATCCTGCCCTTCACTAACATCAATTGAAGGCGAAAATCCAGAACTTGCGGTAACAATTTCACGGATATTACTATTTAAATAGCCCGTATTATTATTGATTAAAGCTGGATTATATAAGTTATTGGTATTATCAGAAGGAGAATCTATTGGTTTTACGAACATTCCGGCAGAGGGATTTAGCACTACAACTTTACTGTCAGGCAGACCAGTTAACTGCGCTTCTCCCAAATCCTGCAGTGCAATAATGTTTCGTAAATTATTGCTTGTAGCATTTACCCTATTCTGTTTATTGGTAACCCAAACTTCCAGTCTCGTAATTTGAACTCTGGAATCAACAAAAGGATAATTTTTTAACGAAGCATCATATTTTTCTCTAAAGTACTGAGACAGAAAAAAATGTCTGTCATTATCATAATCCAAACCATACATTTCAAATTCCTGAATGGTTCCGCCGCCTTGGGCCGTTACTCTTTTGGCCTGCGATTTTTGTTCAGAGAAAACCCCTGTAACTGTAGTTTTACCAAACTGCAGTTCGGTTTTTACCCCAAATAAACTTTGAGCTCCCTGAATCAAAGTACTGTTTAAAGGCATGCTGACATTTCCAACCTCAATTTTTCGGACAATATCATCATCTGCCGGAGTGTATTCCAGTTTTAATAAATTTTGAAAAGCAAATGTGGATTGGGTATCAAAATTAGCATTCACATTAAGTCTTGTACCAACTTTACCCAACAGACTCATACTTATCCGCTGATTAAAATCGAATGAAGTATTTGTGCGGTTTCTGGGTGAGAATGCTGGATTATCTTGTTTAGTATACAATAATCCTAAATCTACTTCAATCGATCCGGTAGGTTTTACGTCGATAGTATTACTCCCAAAAATAGATTCAAAAAGTCCTGATTTTATGTAATAACGAGGCAATAAATCTTTTTTTGCCGCATCGCTCCCTTTTTTATTTCCATCAATAGCATCCAGTTTTTTTCCAAAATACTGATTCATGGATTCTTTTAACATCAGTTTTTCATATTCTGCTGGAGTTAAAACAATAGGATAATTGATGTTGAAATCATCTACCGAACTGGTATAAACATAAGTATTAGTAACTGGATCATAGGTATAGGCAGACAATATGCTTTTAGGATTTGCTAATTGAAGCTCTCCAACATCATATCCTTTTTTTATAGTATCCTGAACAGCATCCTGCACTTGAGCCTGAGACACGAAGCCACAAAAAAATACCAGCAAAAAAATGTATATTTTATGCATATCAATTAGGCTTGGTAAATGACCTTATAAATTTTTTAAAGCTTTTTTAATTATTGTTTCCACAGTAGCCTCTGGATCTTCTTTAATGATTTTTTCAATAACTTTTTCAGAAGTTTTCCTAACAAAACCAAGAACTTCTAGAGCAGATAACGCTTCATCTTTGTTAGTATTGCTCTGCATCATTGAAACTTCGTCCAAATCATACAATTTTAACACTTTTTCTTTTAAATCGAGTATGGCTCTTTGGGCAGTTTTGGCTCCAATCCCTTTTATTCTCTGAATTGCTGCAACATCACCAGAAGCAATTGCATTAATAATCTGCTTGGGTTCCAGAGACGAAAGCATTGTTCGTGCTATACCTGCACCAATTCCAGAAACTGATATCAGCATTTTAAAAATTTCTCTTTCAGACTTCTCAACAAAACCAAACAAAGTGTGTGCATCTTCCTTTATCTGCAGATAAGTAAACAGCTTAATAAAATCTGTGTTAGGCAGTAAAGCATATGTATGAAGGGATATATTTACATGATAACCAACTCCGCCACATTCAATTACCACTTCGGTAGGGTTTTTCTCTACTAATTTTCCTTGCAAATGTGCTATCATAAAATAAATTATCTATTCAAATATAATAAAAATTTGAGATTAAAAGATAAATGCACTGCTGATATTAGATTACTCATTTCTGGATGTAAACTAACTGATGGCATTTCTTTCTTAAAACCTCAAATTTTAATCGTAAGTATTTTGCTATTATTATCCTTTCAATCTTGCACTTTTTTCTTGAGCATCAATTACTGCTATTGCAGCCATATTTACCATTTCTTCTACTCTTGCTCCTAACTGGAAAACATGGACTGGATGTTTCATTCCCATCATAATCGGCCCGATTGATCCCGCTTTATTCAGTTCCTTCATTAACTTATATGTAATATTAGCTGACTCAAGATTTGGAAAAACCAAAGTATTTACTTTTTTGCCTGCCAATTTTGAAAAAGGAAATTTAGCCGATAACATATCCGGGTTTAAGGCAAAATCAGCCTGAACCTCACCATCTACAATAATTTCAGGATGGTGCTCATGCAGGTAGGCTACAGCTTCTTTTACTTTTGAAGCACTTGGATTTCCTGAAGAACCAAAATTTGAATACGACACCATTGCTATGACAGGCTCGACACCAAACATTTTTGCAGTGTTAGCAGTCATGACAGCAATTTTTGCTAATTCTTCTGCCGTTGGATTCACGTTTATTGCAGTATCTGATAAAAACATTGGTCCTCTGGCTGTCATCATAATATTAGTTGTCGCTACTAACGAAACATTAGGTGCCTTCCCTATAATCTGCAGCAGCGGCTTAACAACAGAGGGATAACTTCTGGAATGCCCGGAAACCATTGCATCTGCTTCACCAGTGTTTACCATCATGGCCGCAAAATAATTGCGTTCTCTCATGAACTTTTCAGCATCATAAAACGAGATTCCATTCCTTTTTCTAGATTCCCATAGTACAGTTGCATATCTAGTTCTTCTTTCTTCCTCCTCATTAAGTTTGGGGTCAATAATCTGAAGATCAGCATCAAAACCCAGTTCGCCTTTTAACTCAGAAATAATTTCTTTATTCCCTAATAAAATAGGAAAACCAATACCTTCTTCATAAACAATCTGAGCCGCTTTTAAAACATCTAATTGTTCAGCTTCGGCAAAGACAATTCGTTTAGGATCTGTTTTTGCTCTATTGGTAATCAGGCGAATCATTTTATTGTCATTACCAAGACGTTCCAATAATTCTTCTTTATACTTATCCCAATCTGTAATTGGATTCAATGCAACCCCAGATTCCATAGCAGCCTTTGCAACCGCAGGAGCAACCTCAGATATTAATCTTGGATCAAAAGGCTTCGGGATAATATATTCCCTTCCAAAAACCAGTTTTGTAGCACCATAAGCTATATTTACCTGTTCAGGCACATTCTCTTTAGCAAGTGCTGCAAGAGATTTTACAGCTGCCATTTTCATAGCCTCATTTATCTTTGTAGCACGAACATCAAGTGCTCCTCTGAAAATATATGGAAACCCGAGTACATTATTAACCTGATTAGGATGATCCGAACGTCCTGTTGCCATAATTACATCTTTACGTGTAGCAACAGCAAGATCATAGGCAATTTCAGGATTTGGATTTGCCATTGCAAAAACGATTGGGTTCGCTGCCATTGACAATAACATTTCAGCTGACATTACATTAGCTGTTGAGAGTCCTAAGAAAATATCCGATCCTTTTACTGCTTCTTCAAGACTAATAGAAGCACCATCAATTGCATATTTAAGCTGCAATTCAGACAGATTAGGGTTATCTTTTGTCAAAAGACCTTTGCTGTTGTACATTAAAATGTTCTCTTTTTTCACTCCCAATAAAACATACAAATCGGCACATGCAATAGCTGCAGATCCTGCTCCGGAAACAACCATTTTTACATCTTCAGCTTTTTTATCAGCCAATTCTAATGCGTTAATCAAAGCTGCCGAAGATATAATAGCCGTTCCATGCTGATCATCATGCATCACAGGAATATTGAGTTCTTCCACTAATCTGCGCTCAATTTCAAAAGATTCTGGTGCTTTAATATCTTCTAGATTTATTCCTCCAAATGTTGGTGCTATATTTTTTACAGTCTGTATAAATTCTTCAACATCCTTAGTCCCAATCTCAATATCAAATACATCTATATCCGAAAATATTTTGAACAAAAGACCTTTTCCTTCCATTACGGGCTTTGAAGCTTCTGGTCCAATATCACCAAGCCCCAAAACAGCTGTTCCATTTGAGATTACAGCTACCAGATTTCCTTTTGCCGTATATTTATAAACATTATTTATGTCTTTAGCAATTTCTAAACAAGGTTCTGCAACTCCTGGAGAATAAGCCAAAGACAAATCTCTTTGTGTTGCATATTTTTTGGTTGGAACTACTTGTATTTTCCCTGGAGTCGGTTTAGCGTGATACAATAACGCTTCGGTTCTTTTACTATTATTGTCCATTTTTTATTTTTTTTACTAGTAACAAAGATAAGCCACCAGCTTTAAAACTGAAGCTTTTATCACAATCTTTTACTATTTTGATGTAATTTATAACTAAAAAAAATAGCCGCATTGAAATGCAGCTATTTAATAAAATTTCGACTCACTGTTACTGTGAAATATATGAATCCAGATGCTTAATTGTTTCTTTTTGAACTTCAATTATAGCTTTTACAACATCTCCAATAGAGACAAGCCCGATTATCACTTCATTTTCAATCACTGGCAGATGTCTTATTCTTCTTCCGCTCATTAATCCCATGCAATATTCCAAATTATCTGAAGGCTTAACGGTTACAACATCACTCTCCATGATTTCACTTACGGGTGTTTTTTTAGATGACTTATCTTTTAAAACAATTTTTCTCGCATAATCCCTTTCCGATAAAATCCCTTTTAAAACTCCATTGTCAATTACAAGTATCGCTCCTATGTTTTTTTCTCCCATAACCCGTAATGCTTCGAATACGGTAAAGTCCGAAACAATAGAATATACCTCCGACCCTTTTTTTCTTAGTATCTGATTTACAGTCATAATAGATAAATTTTAGAAAGTTAAATTTAGAAAAAAAAGATATACAAAAACCAAAAAAATCAAAATTTAATCTTTGAAACCAAAATTGAAATCTAAATGAACTAACAAAATACTGAAAATAAATTCTGTCATAGAATGCAAAATGTTAATTATCTATTTGTTTTTTTAGGTTCAAAACCAGTCATTAAAAAGTAAAAACTGCCAGTTTCACAATTTATTCAAGGAAAAGGATATTCCTCTTTAAGCCTTTAAATTTTGATCTTTTAAGAGGGGAATCTTTAAAAACCTTTTTGAAGGTTTCTTCGGTAATTTCTATCCAATCTTTTTTGGACATAGAAAGCAATTCAGGATTGGCTTTTAACAAAGGCTCATTGTGGGGCTTAGAAAAACGGTTCCAGGGACAGACGTCCTGACAAACGTCACAACCAAAAGCCCAGTCATCGAATTTTCCTTTCATTTCCATTGGAATATTATCTTTCAGTTCAATTGTAAAATAAGAAATACACTTACTGCCGTCAACAACATACGGAGCAACAATTGCCTGTGTGGGACATGCATCCAGACATGCGGTACACGAACCACAATGATCAGTAACGGCATGATCGTATTCTAAATCAAGATCAATAATAAGTTCGGCGATAAAATAAAAAGACCCTGTTTTTTGAGTCAGCAAATTACTGTTCTTGCCAATCCAGCCCAAACCGCTTTTGGCAGCCCAGGCCTTATCCAATACCGGTGCAGAATCCACGAAAGCACGGCCAGCCACCTCTCCAATATGCTGCTGAATTGAAAACAAAAATTCATTAAGTTTTTCTCTGATGACAAAATGATAATCCTGACCATATGCATATTTGGAAATCTTATAGGAATCAGTATTTTGGGTTTCCGAAGGATAATAGTTCAATAATAGGGAAACCACGCTTTTGGCATCATCTACTAATAAAGTTGGATCTAAACGCTTATCAAAGTGATTTGCCATATAGGACATCTGTCCATTATAATTTTTATTCAGCCAATTTTCTAAACGGGGAGCTTCCTGCTCAAGAAAGCCTGCCTTCGAGATGCCGCAAGACAAAAATCCAAGGCGCTTAGCTTCAGCTTTTATAAATTTAGAATAGATTTCTTTAGAATTGATTGTCATCTTTTTGCAAATAAAACTTCAACACCTACAGGTTTCAAAGTAACCAGCGGATTAAACTGAACCTCTCCGCTTACTGGTTTTATCTCATATTTTGTTACAATTTTAAAAAGCGTAAGACACATTTCATAAATGGCAAAACCGGTACCTATACACATCCTAGGCCCAGCCCCAAAAGGATAAAAATACTGCATGGAATGTTTTTTTTCATCACCTAAAAAACGCTCGGGATTAAACTCGTCCGGATTCTTCCAATATTTTGGATTCCGGTGCAGTTCATATAATGAAATACCAATAAGCGTTCCTTTTTTTATATGATAAGAACCAATAATATCATCAGTAACATTCTGCCTGTCCACAATCCAAGCTGGCGGATACAGACGCATGGATTCATTTAGAACAGCATTAATATAAGTCATCCTCTGCAGCTGAGTAACAGTGTCACTTTCATAGGATTCAATTTCTATAATCTCTTCCCAAACTTTTTGCTGCACATCAGGATGTTTTGCTAAAAGATAAAGCGTAAAAGTCAGGGCATTTGCAGTTGTTTCGTAACCAGCGACAAAAAGGATTTTAATTTCGTCTATTAATTGAGAAATTGACATTCCTTCGCCAGTATCTTCATATCGTGTTTCAAGAAGCATATTCAGCAAATCATTAGTCTGTACATCTGAAGCTGTTCTCTCCTCAATAATTTCTTTAATAATATTATTGTTCTCTAATGATAATAGAAAGTGCTTTTTTGTTTCTCCGCTCAAATAAAACCACCATCCTTTATGCGGAAGTCTTACTTCTTTAATTAAGAACTTTTGAACTTCATCAACAATAAATTTTATTCTATTTAATTTTTCTTTTGAAGCAGAAAGATGGAATAATGATTTGGCAACAACAGTATATGCCAGCTGACTCATTACAGGAAATATATCGACTGGTTTTTCTTCAGCCAAATTATTTAATTCAGAGACTATAATCTGCTCCATATTGACAACCAGTTCATTCATCTTCTGCTTATGAAAAGCAGGCTGAATTAATCTTCTTTGCTTCAGCCAAAAGTCACCATCCGAAGTCAAAAGACCTTTCCCAAGATATTTTGACAGATATACTGTCTGAATATTGGACTTATAATAACTTTTATGGTTTTTCTGTAATATGTAAGCAGCTACTTCATTATCTCTTGATAATACCAGATGTTTAGTTCTGCCTATTCTAACAGAAAAAGTATCACCTAATTTGTCAAAATATTTTTTATGAAAAGGAATCGGATTTTTACGAATACCTTCAGCATCTAAAAAGAAATTAACTATTGAAAGTCTTTCAGGATAATTGTATTTCTTCTTCATCGCAATTGGCACAAAATTTTAAAAAAGTCCGCCTTGTATATTTGTTTTAATTTTACCCAAATGCTTATAGGCTTTTTCAGTAACTTCTCTTCCTCTAGGAGTTCGCATAATAAACCCTTCTTGAATCAAAAAAGGTTCATAAACTTCTTCGATCGTTTCACTGCTTTCAGATACGGCAGTGGCAAGCGTAGTTAATCCCACAGGACCTCCTTTGAATTTATCGATAATAGTATTCAGGATTTTATTATCCATTTCATCAAGACCGTGAGCATCTACATTCAATGCTTTCAAGGCATAACGGGCAATTTCAATATCGATAGTCCCATTTCCTTTTATCTGAGCAAAATCGCGGACACGGCGTAACAAAGCATTGGCGATACGAGGTGTTCCCCTGCTTCTTCCCGCAATTTCAATAGCCGCTTCCATGGTAATAGGCATTTTAAAAATCATAGCACTCCGTTCGACAATAGTAGTCAAAAGTTCCGTTGTGTAATATTGCAGCCGGGAAGAAATTCCAAAGCGGGCACGCATCGGAGCAGTCAAAAGTCCTGATCGGGTTGTTGCACCAATAAGTGTAAAAGGATTCAAATTAATCTGAACCGTTCTGGCATTTGGCCCCGATTCAATCATAATATCAATCTTAAAATCCTCCATAGCCGAATATAAATACTCCTCAACTATTGGACTCAAACGGTGAATTTCATCTATAAATAAAACATCACGTTCTTCAAGATTAGTCAGCAGTCCTGCCAAATCACCCGGTTTATCCAAAACAGGCCCCGAAGTAATTTTAATTCCTACTTCCAATTCATTTGCCAGAATATTTGCCAAAGTTGTCTTACCCAAACCTGGAGGCCCGTGAAAAAGAGTATGATCAAGAGCCTCGTGCCTTTGATTAGCCGCTGCAACAAAAACTTTAAGATTTTCCAATACCTGATCCTGACCAGAAAAATCATCAAAGGATAATGGCCTTAATCTTTTTTCAATATCAAGTTCTTCTGGACTGAAATTATTATTCGTAGGATCTAAATTCTCATTCATTCGATAAAGATAAAAAAAGTAATCATTGCAATAAAAAAATGCCTCTCAATAATGAAAGGCATTTATATAATTTTTGTGAAATTCTAGTGATGTAAAACTACTTCTCCCTCTTTCATTGGAACTGTCTGAGGGACAAAATCCTCTTCATGTCCAGGATTACTGTAATCATAAGGCCAACGGTGTACGTGAGGAATTTCCCCAGGCCAGTTACCGTGGATATGCTCTACTGGAGTAGTCCATTCCAAAGTATTAGATTTCCATGGATTTTGGACAGCTTTTTTACCGTAGAAAATACTAACGAAGAAGTTATACAAGAATACCAATTGGAAAGCTCCACCGATTAAAGCAAAAGTTGTAATCAATACGTTTACATTTTGCAGATCATCAAATAATGGGAAGTTAGTATTTGTATAATAACGTCTTGGTAAACCAGCTAATCCGATAAAGTGCATTGGAAAAAATACTCCATAAGCACAAACTGCAGTTACCCAGAAGTGAACATAACCTAAATTCTTGTTCAGCATTCTTCCGAACATTTTTGGATACCAGTGGTAAATTCCAGCAAACATACCGTAAAGAGCAGAAATACCCATTACCAAGTGAAAGTGTGCAACTACGAAATAAGTATCGTGAACGTTAATATCCAAAGTACTGTCACCAAGAATGATTCCTGTTAAACCTCCAGTGATGAAAGTCGAAACCAAACCAATTGAAAACAGCATTGCTGGATTCATCTGAAGATTACCTTTCCAAAGCGTAGTAATATAGTTAAATGCTTTTACAGCAGATGGAATTGCAATCAATAATGTTGTAAATGTAAACACAGACCCCAAGAATGGATTCATACCTGAGATAAACATGTGGTGACCCCAAACAATTGTAGACAAAAATGCAATTGCAATAATTGACATAATCATCGCTCTGTAACCAAAGATTGGCTTACGAGAGTTTGTAGCAATAATTTCAGAAGTGATTCCTAATGCAGGCAAGATTACAATATATACCTCAGGGTGTCCTAAGAACCAGAACAAGTGTTCAAAAAGTACAGGAGAACCACCTTGATAATGTAAAACTTCACCAGCAATATAAATATCAGACAAGAAGAATGAAGTACCAAAACTTCTATCAAAAATCAACAACAAAGCAGCTGATAATAATACTGGGAACGAAACGATACCGATAATTGCTGTAACAAAGAAAGCCCAGATAGTAAGAGGCAATCTTGTCATAGACATTCCTTTTGTTCTTAAATTAATAACGGTAACAACATAGTTTAAAGATCCCATTAAAGAAGAAGCAATGAAAATTGCCATAGAAACTAACCATAAAGTCATACCTAATCCAGAACCAGGAATCGCTTGAGGCAAGGCACTCAATGGAGGATAAATTGTCCATCCTGCAGAAGCTGGTCCAGCTTCAACAAAAAGAGAACAGATCATGATTACACTTGATAAAAAGAATAACCAATACGATATCATATTCATAAAACCTGAAGCCATATCTCGAGCTCCAATTTGAAGCGGAATAAGTAAATTACTAAAGGTTCCGCTCAAACCTGCGGTCAATACAAAGAAAACCATAATGGTACCATGTATAGTAACCAAGGCCAGATAAATATCATTAGCCATTACACCATTTGGCGCAAATTTATCACCCAACAAAACATTAAAAATCTTAAAAGACTCTTCTGGCCAAGCCAATTGCATTCTAAAAAGCAAAGACATACTCACACCGATAACACCCATTATGATACCAGTTAACAAATATTGCTTAGCAATCATTTTGTGATCAATACTAAAAATATATTTAGTAATGAAAGTGTCTTTATGGTGGTGTTCGTGTTCGTGATCGTGTCCGTGATCGTGACCTTCTGCTGACATATATTTATACTTTAAATTTTCTTAATAATAATTATTTCATTGCTATTTTCGCAACAGCTGCAGTATCTTTTGCAACAGTTGAATCTTTCGCTGAAGAAGCTTCTGGTGCAGCTGGTTCAGCTTTAGAAGCTTTTACTTCAGCAACTAGAGCTGTTTTTTCACTCAACCATTTTTTATAATCTTCAGGAGTATCAACTACAACTTTCATTTGCATATTATAGTGAGAAGCTCCGCAAATTTTGTTACATAATAACAAATATTCAAAAGTGTATGGATCTAATCCAGGCTCTCCTTTTGCAACTAATTCAATACTTTTTTTCGCTCTGATTGCATTAATATTAGCTACTTTTTCAACCATATAAGGCAAAGCTTGGTATTCAGCTGTAGTATAAATTGGAGTAAAAGCAAATTCTGTAACCATTCCTGGAACACAGTTCATCTGAGCTCTAAAATATGGGAAGTAAGCAGAGTGCAATACATCCTGAGATCTCATTTTGAAATGTATCTTTTTACCTTTGGGAATATGCAGTTCAGAAACTACAATATCGTCCTGAGCATAAGGGTCTGACAAATCAACACCTAAAGTATTAACACCTTCAATTAATCTAACATTTGCTTTACCTAAAACATTATCAGCACCAGCATACCTTGCAGTCCATTTAAATTGCTGTGCATATAACTCAATAACAATAGTGTCTTCATCTTCATCAACAAACATAATGTTAGTCCAAGCATATAAACCATAAAGGATTAATCCCGCTAAAACAACAGCTGGAATAACACTCCAAATTGCTTCTAATTTATTGTTATCTGCAAAATATAAGGCTCTTTTATCTTTATTGCCTCTGTATTTGAAAGCAAAATAATGCAACAAAACCTGAGTAATTGCCTGAACAGTAAAAATTAACACCCAAGTAATATTCATTAGGCGGTCAATTAATGCACCATGATCAGAAGCAGGAGTATGAAGTACTAAATGACCCCATGTGTAAACTCCATATATTGTAAAGATATAGATGAAGGCTAAAAATCCAAACATCAAATATCCCTGTACATTATTATCATCATCGGTTGCAACTTGCGAATTGTCAGAAGTCGAAGCAACTTGCGTTAAATCGAATATCTTCGTCAATTGCCAAACAGCAACAGCCAATAAAACTAAAACTATAATTACCAACAAACTTGTCATCTGTTTATCTCTTTAAATATTAATAATGAAAATGTTTACTCTCTTCTATGAATGGATTTCTTTTTGCTAATAAAGGAGCTTTAGTTAATGCCGAGAATACAACAAAAATAAACAATCCAAGAAAGAATAAAACTGATGCAATTTCTGGCACACCAATAAACCAGCTGCCTCCAACAGTACCAGGCATAATCATATTAAAGAAGTCAACATAGTGACCTAACAATATTACAATTCCAGCCATAACCAAAACCCAAGTAATTCGTTTGAAATCAGTATTAATCAAAATTAAAACCGGAAACAAGAAATTCATAACAACAGCTCCAAAGAAAGGCAGGTTATATACCTGAATTCTTGTTATAAAATAAGTAATCTCTTCAGGGATATTAGCATACCAGATCAGCATAAACTGAGAGAACCATAAGTAAGTCCAGAATACGCTGATTCCAAACATAAACTTAGCTAAATCATGAACATGGCTTGTATTTACATGCTCTAAATATCCTCTAGATTTCAAGTAAAGAGTTACCATACAGATCATAGTAATACCGCTTACAAAGAAACTTGCAAACACATACCATCCAAACAAAGTACTGAACCAGTGCGGATCAATAGACATAATCCAGTCCCAAGACATAATAGATTCTGTAACAATAAAGAATACTAAAAATCCAGCTGAATAATTAAAATTCTTTTTATAAAAACTATTATCATTTGACTCATCTTGAGCTAAACAGTTTTTTCTAGAAAAATAACGGTATAAGTTCCAACCAGTCAAAAATACTGCAGCTCTAACAATCCAAAAAGGAAAATTCAAGAAACCAGATTTAGTCTGAATTAATTCATCATGCTTTACAACTTCAGGATCTAACCAAATAAACAAATGATTAAAGTGAAGACCACAAAGTACAAGTATAATAAAGAATATCACTGAACCTACAGGCAAATAAGCAGTTATCCCTTGCATTACTCTAAACAAAACTGGAGACCATCCAGCTTGTGCAACTTGTTGAATAGCGTAAAAAGCTAAAGTTCCCAAAGAAAGCAACATAAAGAAAATACAAGCCACATATAATGCAGACCAAGGTTTATTGCTTAATTGGTGAAATACATGCTCTAAATGTTCTTTATGTTCAGAATCAGCTTTAACATCATGTTTTGCCTCAGCAGACGCATGTTCAGAAGAAGCTGCTTCATGAGCACTTTCAGAACCATGTCCTCCATGTGAATCAGCTGCAAGAAGGGCTTCAACTTCTTGAATATTTTTAGGTGCACTCAAAAAACCATATCCAATTCCTAAAAGACCAATGGCCATTAAGACGAAAGAAAAAGTTTTTAATTTACTTGAAAATGTATACATATCTATTACGATCAGTTTGTTCAACAATTATTATTGTGCTTTTAGTTTAAGAACATAGTCAGCAACTAACCAGCGTTCGTGAGCACTCATTTGATTAGCATGTGAACCCATAGCATTTAAACCATAAGTTTCAACAAAGAAAATACTTCCTTCAGTAATCTCTCTGTCTTTGTAATTAGGAACACCAAGAAATTTTTCTCTTTCTACCAACTTTCCTTTACCGTCACCAGCAGCACCATGACAGCTAATGCAGTAAATTTCAAAAAGCTCTTTTCCTTTATCAGAATTTCTAGCTAATGAATCTAAAGGAGATTTTAAATTAGCTTTCGCTAAAGCATATCCCTCTGGAGTATTTTCATATTCGAAAGGTTCAAAACCTCTGTTTATTGAACCAACAGCAGGAAGCTGGCCTTCTTTACCGTTTTTAAATACATCAACTGGAGCCGGTGCATAAGTTTCTGCACTTACAGCTTCATACATATTTGGAAAATATTGATAGTTCGGTTTATCTTTATTAAAACAAGATGAAACCAATATCATTAAACCCAATACAAGTGTTATTTTATATAAACTTTTCATATCTACAATTAATGCTTTTCAATTACTTTAACTTCTACTGCACCTGTACCTTCAAAAAAAGAAACCAGATCTTCTTCATTTCCGTTAACTGCTACTTCCATCAAGAAGTGATCATCAGTAGTTCTTACATCAGGATTTTCAGCTTCTTTAAATGGCCATAATCTACTTCTCATATAAAAAGTGATAACCATTAAGTGAGCTGCAAAAAATACAGTCTCTTCAAACATAATAGGCACAAAAGCCGGCATATTATCAATATAACTGAAACTTGGCTTACCTCCAATATCTTGAGGCCAGTCCTGAATCATAACAAAGTCCATCAAGAAAGTTCCAAAAGACAAACCACACAATCCGTAGATAAAAGCGCAAATTGCTAAACGCGTTGGAGCAAGCCCCATTGCTTTGTCCAATCCGTGAACAGGAAATGGCGTAAATACTTCTTCGATATGGTGGTGGGCTGCACGTGTCTTTTTTACTGCATCCATCAAAATATCATCGTCATTATAAATGGCGTATATAACTTTATTACTCATGATGTGAATGTTTATTAGCTTCTCTTTCTTTAATGTAATTTTCTCCTGTAGCTTTCAATATAGTTTTAACCTCTGCTTGTGCAATAACAGGGAATGTTCTTGCGTACAATAAGAATAAAACAAAGAAGAAACCTATTGTTCCGATAAAAATACCAATATCAACAAAAGTTGGAGAGAACATAGTCCATGAAGATGGTAAATAATCTCTATGTAATGAAGTAACGATAATTACAAATCTTTCGAACCACATACCAATGTTTACCACAATTGAGATTATGAAAGAAAACATAATACTCGTTCTTAATTTTTTAAACCACATAAATTGTGGAGAGAACACGTTACATGTCATCATAGCCCAATATGCCCAAGCATAAGGTCCTGTTGCTCTGTTCAAGAAAGCATATTGTTCATACTCTACACCAGAGTACCATGCAATGAATAACTCAGTTATATAAGCAACACCTACGATAGAACCTGTAATCATAATTACAATGTTCATTAATTCGATATGCTGAATAGTGATATAAGCTTCAAGATTAATAACTTTTCTCATAATGATAAGTAAGGTATTTACCATCGCAAATCCAGAGAAAACGGCTCCAGCAACGAAGTATGGAGGGAAAATTGTAGTATGCCATCCTGGAATTACAGAAGTAGCAAAGTCCATGGATACAATAGTATGCACCGAAAGTACAAGAGGAGTTGCCAAACCAGCAAGAACTAATGAAACTTCTTCAAAACGCTGCCAGTCTTTTGCTCTACCGCTCCATCCAAAACTCAAGATAGAATATACTCTTTTGTTGAAAGGTGTAACAGCTCTGTCACGGAGCATTGCGAAATCAGGCAATAAACCAGTCCACCAGAAAACTAACGAAACAGATAAATAAGTAGAGATTGCAAATACGTCCCAAAGCAATGGCGAGTTAAAATTCACCCAAAGAGATCCAAATTGATTTGGAATTGGCAATACCCAATATGCCAGCCAAGGACGTCCCATGTGAATAATTGGAAATAAACCTGCCTGGATTACAGAGAAAATGGTCATTGCCTCTGCAGAACGGTTAATTGCCATTCTCCAACGCTGACGGAATAACAAAAGTACTGCAGAAATAAGTGTTCCTGCGTGACCAATACCAACCCACCAAACGAAGTTAGTAATATCCCAAGCCCAGCCAACTGTTTTATTTAATCCCCAAGTACCAATACCTGTAGACACTGTGTATATAATGCAGCCTAATCCCCAAAGGAAGGCTATTAATGCGATTGAAAATACAATCCACCATTGTTTATTTGCTTTACCTTCAATAGGTGCGGCTACATCAACAGTTATATCGTGATAAGACTTATCACCTATAACTAAGGGTTTTCTAATGGCTGCTTCGTAGTGAGACGACATAATCCTTTATTTGATTCTTAATTAATAATTTTTGTACTAGGTATTTCTAACTTTAACGTGGTAAACAACATTTGGCTTAGTACCAACATGCTCCAATAAATGATAGCTTCTATCATCTTCTGCCAATTTAGTGACAGCAGCCTCTTTATCATTTACATCTCCAAATATCATTGCTCCAGTAGAACAAGCATTTGAACAAGCAGTTTGGAATTCTCCGTCTTTAATTGCTCTTCCTTCATTTTTAGCTTTCAAAATTGTTGCTTGTGTCATTTGAATACACATTGAACATTTTTCCATTACACCACGAGAACGAACATTTACATCAGGATTTAAAACCATTCGTCCTAAATCATCATTCATATGATAATCGAATTCACTGTTTTTGCTATACAAGAACCAGTTAAAACGACGAACTTTATAAGGACAGTTATTAGCACAGTAACGAGTACCAACACATCTATTATAAGCCATTTGGTTTTGACCTTGACGGCCGTGAGAAGTTGCAGCAACTGGACAAACAGTTTCACAAGGAGCGTGATTACAGTGCTGACACATTACTGGCTGGAAAGAAACTTGTGGATTATCTCCTGCTTTTTCCATTTCATTGAAAGTAGACAATGAACTTGACAATCCAGCAATATTCTCTTTTCTTTCGTTATCACCTTCAAAAGTACTCTCAGAAGAATAGTATCTGTCGATACGCAACCAATGCATATCCCTGCTTCTTCTTACTTCATCTTTTCCAACAACCGGTACGTTATTTTCAGCATGACAAGCAATTACACAGGCACCACAACCAGTACAAGCATTCAGATCGATAGAAAGATTAAAATGATGTCCAGTAGAACGGTCAAATGAACCCCACAAATCCACTGAAGTAGTTGGAACTTCTTTGTGATCTAAAGATACAACTGGTTTTTCATTCCAAACTTCAGCATCTTTAGTATTAAATATTTCAAGAGTAGTTTCTTTAATAATATCACCTCTTCCCATTAATGTTTTCTGACCTTGAACGCAAGCAAATTCATGTTCTCCATTTGCTTTTTCAATAGTAACAGACTGCACATTATTGAATCCTCCATATACAGCGTAAGCATTAATACCAACCTGCATCTCTTCTTTCAAAGCAGCTTTACGGCCATATCCTAAAGCCATACCAACAGTTCCGACAGCTTGACCTGGCTGAACAATTACTGGAACTTTTTCAAGTTTTACGCCATTAACAATCAAATTAGCATAACTACCATTCAATCCACCGTTAGCAACGATTTCATTTGTCATTCCCCATTTCTTAGCATCAGCATTTGAAACAGTAACATAATTATCCCAAGAAACTCTTGTTAATGGATCTGGAAACTCTTGCAGCCAAGGGTTGTTTGCCTGCTGCCCGTCTCCCATTCCAGTTTTTGTATACAATACTAATTCAAGACCAGCAGCTTTTGACTGCGCTAAAGCACTTGCAGCACCAGCGTAATCAGCAGTACCTGCGGCAGAAACTTGAACAGCACCTACAAATACACCGTCATGCAAAACTTTATTCCAAGAAGAACCAGCGATTATTGAAGCTGAAAATGCTTTCAGATAATCATAATAAGTTCCAGGAATTCCGTTTATAGATAATAAAATATCTTGAAATTGTTTTGTGTCGAATAATGGACGAATAGTTGGCTGTGTCAAACTATAAGTCCCTTTTGTCAATGCTAAATCCCCCCAAGCTTCCAAATAATGAGGCACTGGAGCAGCAATTGTTGTCAATGAAGCAGTTTCATCTTCTTTTAAAGATAATGCAACTGAAGTTTTTACTTTTTTCAATCCTTCAGCAAATGATTTACTGTCAGCTAAAGTATAAACTGGATTAACGCCGCTCATGATTAAAGTATGAACACTTCCAGCATTCATGTCTTTTACTAATTGAGCGACTTTTTCGTTAGATCCTTTACGGATTTGTCTTGTTCCCGAAGTGTTGAAAGCTTCACTTGCCAAAACTTGATTAATGGCAAGAACTAATAACTGAGCATTTTTATCTTCAATACCAGATACTAAAACTCCTTTAGAACCTGCAGCTTTCAATTGCTGAGCCGCTTTAGTTACATCCGCTTTGAAAGCAGCATCTAATGATGCAGCAACAGATGATCCGGTAATAATATTATAAATATGAACTAATGCTTGTTTTTGGTTAGCCGTAGACATAGCAATACGCTTATCAGCAGCTGCACCAGACAACGTCATATTAGATTCTAGTTGTACGTGTTTAGATATTATTTTCTTTCCAACTGCTCCAGATGGAATTCTGCCTTTAGCATAACCTGAATCATACCCACCACCTTGCCAATCTCCAAGGAAATCTGCACCAACGGAAAGGATTAATGAAGCTTTTGAAAAATCATAATCCACTAAAGCTCTTTCTCCATAAACAGCCTCAAAAGCATCTAAAGCTTCTGAAGAAGAAACAGCATCATATATAACATGTTTAGCATTAGGATTCTTAGCGATAAAGTCAGCAATCAACTTTTCAGTAGACGGACTTGCCAATGTATTTGTCAAAAATACGACTTGCCCTCCTTTTGCTTTAGCATCAACAATACTAGATTTTATTTTTGAATCAACTGCAGACCAAGAAGCTTTTTTAGCATCAAGTTTAGGCTCTTTCAAACGCATATTATCATACAATGATAATATAGAAGCATGAACTCTGGCATTAGCAGCAAACTTAGCCCCAGCAATAGTGTTATTATCAATTTTAATTGGACGCCCTTCACGAGTTTTAACCAAAAGGTTTGCGAAATCAAATCCATCAAAAACCGAAGTTGCATAATAATCTGCTACTCCAGGAATAATTTGTTCTGGCTGCAGCACATAAGGAATTGACAAATGCACAGGACCTTCACAAGCAGCTAAAGAAGCCGCCGCTGTACTAAAACCAACGTACTTTAAAAAGTCACGACGTGTAGTTGAAGAAGAAGACAAAGCCGACTCATTTCCTAAAAACTCATCAGTAGGAATCTCTTCAACAAATTCGTTATTTCTAAGCGCCTCAACAATAGAACTATTTCCGTCTAGTTCTTCAACACTTTTCCAGTATTTTTTGTTTGATGACATATTATATATAAATATTAATCTTAATAATTTCTTTTTAGTTTCAAGCTTTATTTGCTTCAGCTTTCAAATTATACTAGACTTGAAAGCTGAAACTTTAAACTTTTTAGTAGTGGCATTTACCGCATTCTAACCCGCCCATCTGAGCAGCTGTTAATTTATCAACACCATATTTTTTAGAAAGCTGTTCGTGTATTTTTTTGTAGTACTCATTACCTTCCATTTTAACATCAGTTTTTCTGTGGCAGTTAATACACCATCCCATTGTTAATGGAGAGAACTGTTTCATGATTTCAAATTCCTGAACAGGACCGTGACAAGTCTGGCATTCAATTCCAGCTGTAGTAACATGCTGCGAGTGATTAAAATAAACGAAATCAGGCAAGTTATGAATACGCACCCATTTTACAGGCTCGGTCTTTCCAGTATAAGACTGACTAGCTGCATCCCAGCCAACAGCTTTGTATAATTTTTTAATCTGCTCGTCATAGAAAGCCTTACTGTATTCTGGAGTTGCAGTAGTTTCAGCAACTTCACTAATACTTTTATGACAGTTCATACAAACATTTAAAGAAGGAATTCCAGCAGTTTTACTCACTCTAGAAGCAGAGTGGCAATATTTACAGTTGATTTCATTATCTCCTGCGTGTATTCTATGAGAGTAGTGAATTGGCTGAATTGGTTCGTAGTTTTGATCCACACCAACCTGCATTAAAAAACCATAAACCATATAAGCCCCAGCCAGCAGTAAGAAAATAGCCGAAACCAATACTAAGAATTGATTTTTAACAAAAGCCTTCCAAATAGGCAAAGTAGGTTCTTTTGCAGCAACTTCAATACCATTTGCAGCTGCAACTTTTCTTAAAACTTTGTTTACCAAAACCAACATCACAATAAGTATTGCCATTACTAATGACAAAGCACCTAAAATAACATTATTTGAAATACCAGCCTCTTGCGAAGCGTCTTTTACAGCACCAGGAACACCAGCAGCTGGCGCAGCAACTTCAGCCTTAGGTTCAGAAGTATATGCTATAATATTATCAATATCTCCTTCAGATAACTGAGGAAAAGGAGTCATCGGAACTTTATTATTATCTTCAAAAAGTTTTACTGCAACTTTATCTCCTGATTTAATTAAATCAGAACTATTGTGAACCCATTTATAAATCCAAGCCATATCATGCCTTGCAGACACACCTCTCAAGGCAGGACCTGTAGATTTTGCATCTAACTTATGACATGCGGCACAATTGGTATTAAAAAGCTCTTTCCCTTTTGCCGCATCACCTCCAGAACTGGCAGCTGGCGCAGCAGCTGCAGCAGCTGCTACTGGAGCAGCATCTTGTGCAAGCGAAGCTACGGAAATACTCAACATTAATGCTAAGCTTAAAAATAATTTCCTTGAATTCGAATTATGGTTACCCACCTTTTTCATATTAATATATTGATTATCTACTAAAAATTGTTCGCTTATTGTCAAATAAACTAGAAGACGAAACCCTCCTTATTTTAAAAACTGCGACAAAAATACGACTTAAGAACTATTCTCAAAACCTTAAAATAATCTTAATTATAATTTATATCAAATCTAAATAAGGAATCTAATTTCAATTTCCTGTTAAAATGTTATTTTTGTAAAATAAATAATCAGATTATGAGATTTTTAAGATTAGCACAGCCATTAGTATCAGCTCTTTTATTTTGTTTAACTACAATAAAAACAGGAGCTCAAAATTCGAATTTAACACTTAATCAGGATCCAAAATTCGAACAATTACTGACAGAAAAAAGAAAATCAAACCCTAATTTATCTTATAATGACAGGTACAAAATTCAAATATTCAACGGTGTAAGTGAAACTGCCAAAAAAACTTTGTCAGAATTTAAACAAGAATTCAAAGACCTCGACGGAACAATTATTTTCAATACACCTAATTATAAAGTTTGGGTTGGAAATTTCAGAACTAGAATGGAAGCCGAACGAAATCTTATTGATATTAAAAAAAGATATAAAAACGTTTTTTTAATAAAGCCTAGCAAATAAATTTTTAAACACTGAACTATATTAAAACCTAAGCTGTTTTGTAAGTTTTTTAATGATTTACAGACTAAATTTAGAAGCAACCTGTGATATAAACTCATTGAAATCTATTACAGAATTCTCATTCGCATCATCAGAAATAGTACAGATAATCACAAAAGGAATATTATATTCAAAACATACCTGAACCACAACTGATCCTTCTATACTACACACAAAACATCTGGAAAGACAGCTAGAATATTTTCTTATTCAAGATTACTAAAAAGAATTGATTCCAGCTTATATTTTATCCAACCATTACTTTATGAATTATCAATGGAAAATCTTTCTGTTGTTTTAAAGAAACTAAATCAATCAGGTTTCCATTTAACTAACTCACCAATCCTTTCTACTTTAATTATCCAAAACTTCTTTTGGAAGAAAGAGTTCACTTATGCCTAAGAACGGGATTTCAATTTATTTGATTATAGGACGGGCATCCAAATCATGCTGCACAAGGCTATTCGCAACAACAATATCACCGATATTTAAGTCTCCTCTACTGCACTGGCAACTCCTGTAAATAAAAATTCAGTTATTCCGAATTCTGCAATCAAGTGAGTTAGAAGCAACATTGACCACCTTGAAAACACTACTATAGCTTCAAAATTACTTATCGTGCCTATGGAATAAGTTCACATTCCTTTAACAATTTCCTTTTTATCTGCAAGGAGAGTGACAATGCCATTAATTTCTTTAGGCATTAATCCGTCTTTTATTCATAACAAAAACCATTTAAACAATAAATCACAAACCATCATTGATAAGACATTTGCTTTTAAAACTTTTAATTTCAACACACTCAAAGTATAAAAAAAATGGCACACAGATGACTCGGATTGAATGGATTTTGCACAGATTCCAATTAAATTCTTAACGGAGTTATTAAAAAACCCATCCTAATCTGTTTAATCCTTGGGATACGTGCAAATTTAACTGTTTTGCAAAATGACAAAGTAATATTTATTTTTTAAAAGCGAATACCTTGCATCATTGTGAAAACATTTAACAATAACAACAAAGAAGCTTTAAAATTAATCCCAGCGCAACAATTCACTTGCAAGAGCAATAATCATATAAAAAAACACCTTATATTACTGCTCTCAATTAAACAATCAACCCCTAAGTAAAACGACATCCTAAACAAAAAAAAATCCCAACGAATTGGGATTTTAAATCATATAACAACTGAATATTACTTCAATTTCTTTTTGATAGCCACTTCGTGGTAAGCTTCAATAACATCTCTTTCTTCGATGTCATTATAGCCTTTTATCTGAATACCGCAATCGTAGCCTTTGGTAACTTCTTTTACATCGTCTTTGAAACGTTTCAATGCAATTAATTCACCTTCATGAACTACTACGCCGTCTCTAACAATTCTAATTTTACCATTTCTGGTAATTTTACCATCCGTAACCATACAGCCGGCAATTGTACCCACTTTAGAAATTTTGAACAATTCTCTGATTTCAGCAGTACCAAGAACTTCCTCTTTCATTTCTGGAGCTAACATTCCTTCCATCGCATCTTTCAAATCATCGATAGCAGCATAGATAATAGAATAATAACGGATATCGATTTCTTCTTTATCAGCTAATTGTCTAGCATTTCCAGCAGGACGAACGTTAAATCCTATAATAATCGCATCAGAAGCAGAAGCTAACATAACGTCAGATTCTGTAATTGCTCCAACACCTTTATGAATAATATTGATCTGGATTTCTTCGGTTGATAATTTAGAGAACGAATCAGACAAGGCTTCTACAGAACCATCCACGTCACCTTTAAGAATAATGTTCAACTCTTTAAACTGACCTAATGCGATTCTACGTCCAATCTCGTCTAATGTAATGTGACGCTGTGTACGTACTGATTGTTCACGCATTAATTGAGAACGTTTCGCAGCAATTTGTTTTGCCTCTTTTTCATCTTCAAAAATATTGAACTTATCACCAGCTGTAGGAGCCCCATCAAGTCCTAAAACCGAAACAGGAGTAGAAGGCCCTGCTATAGTAACAGTTTTACCTCTTTCATCGTGCATCGCTTTAATTTTTCCATGATGCTTTCCTGCCAGCATATAATCACCAATTTTAAGAGTACCATGCTGTACTAAAATTGTAGAAACATAACCTTTACCTTTATCCAAGAAAGCTTCCACAACTGTACCCTGCGCAGCTTTATTTGGATTTGCTTTCAGATCTAAAATTTCAGCTTCTAACAATACTTTTTCCAATAATTCTTTAACACCTGTACCAATTTTTGCAGAAATATCATGAGATTGAATTTTTCCACCCCAATCTTCTACAAGTAAATTCATACCTGCCAAACGTTCTTTAATTTTTTCAACGTTAGCATTTGGCTTATCGATTTTATTGATTGCAAATATAATCGGAACACCAGCCGCCTGAGCATGAGAAATAGCCTCTTTGGTCTGTGGCATGATATCATCATCCGCAGCTACCACAATAATAGCAATATCGGTAACTTGAGCTCCACGGGCACGCATCGCAGTAAACGCTTCGTGACCTGGTGTATCAAGGAACGCAATTTTTTGTCCGTTATCCAATGTTACTCCATAAGCTCCAATGTGCTGTGTAATACCACCTGACTCACCTGCAATAACATTTTCTTTACGAATATAATCCAGCAAAGATGTTTTACCGTGGTCAACATGTCCCATTACAGTAACAATTGGTGCTCTGGTAACTAAATCTTCCTCTTTATCTTCTACTACCTCAATAGCTTCTTCGATATCTACTGTTATAAATTCAACGTCATAACCAAACTCATCAGCAACAATTGTCAATGTTTCAGCATCCAGACGCTGATTCATCGTAACCATTATTCCAAGAGACATACAAGTTCCAATCACTTTTGTAATCGGCACATCCATCATTATTGCAATTTCACCTACAGTAACAAACTCAGTAACTTTAATCGTTTTACTTCCTTCATCCAAAGCTCTTTGCTCGTCATCAGATTTTTGACGATGCGTATCTCTTTTATCTCTTCTATATTTCGCCGCTTTAGACTTCCCTCCTTTACCTTGAAGTTTCTCTAAAGTTTCGCGAATTTGATTTTTAACTTCTTCTTCTGTTGGCTCAACTTTTGCAACAATTGCAGGTCTATTGCCTTTTACAAATCCAGGTCTTGCACTTCTGTTTGCATTAAAACCTCCTCCACCTGTATTCGGAGTAATCTTATTAGGATTTGGCACTCCAGGAACACCAGGAGCTGCAGGAGATTTTGGAGCTCCCGGTTTAGGAGCAATTCTCTTGCGTTTATTTTTATTCGCATTATTAGCACCAGCAACTCCAGAAGTACCAGGCTTGTTAGGCGTAATTTTTGGATCTTCTTTTTTCTTCTTCGGTTTGTTAAACTGAGACAAGTCAATCACTTGACCGGTTAGAGTTGCACCAGAAAGTTTTTGGTATTGTGTAGCAATTGATTCTTCAACTGGAGCTTCATTAGTAGTGCTTACTGCCTTTTTCTCTACTACAGCTTCAGGCTGTTTATCGGCACTTTTAACTTCCTTGAATTTAGGTTTTTCAACAGCCTCATTTTCTTGAACTTTAGGTATCTCTTTTATGATTTTTTCTACTACTGGCTGTTTTATTTCTACAGGTTCAGCAGTAACTTTTTTCACATCTTCTTTAGAAACAGGTGCTTCATTTGAAGTTATATCTACAGGAGTAATTACTTTTTCAGCAACAATAGGTTCAGGAGCAGGAGCGGCTTTTTTAGGATTAAGATCAATTTTACCAACTTGAACCGGCCCAGACAATGTAGCCCTGGCTTTAATAACTTCTTGTTGTTTCAAACGCTCTTCCTCTAGTTTGCGTTTATCTTCAACTTCTTTTTCACGCTCAATACGCAATGCCTCTTTTTCTTTTCTTTTCTCTTCACCTACTTCCTTGGAAGCTTCTTTATTCCCCTTGTCGCCTGCAAACTGACTTTGTAGGATATTAAATTCATTGTCAGAAATTTTAGCATTTGGATTTGCCTCAATAGCAATTCCCTTATCCTTAAGATAATCCACAGCTCTTTCTAACGAAATATTTAATTCCCTTAAAACCTTGTTTATTCTAATAATTCTCTCTTCAGACATAAAATCTTTTTATTTTTACCTTATTCGTTGTTCCATTTTTACCTTACATTAAAAATAGAAATTTATTTTATATGAGGAATTAACAGTCTGTTAACTATCAAATTCTTCATTTAATATTCTAATTACATCTAAAATCGTTTCCTCTTCTAGGTCAGTTCTTCTAACTAAATCTTCAACATCGTGTTTCAAAATACTTTTAGCAGTATCCAAACCAATTTTTGCAAATTCTTCTATAACCCATTCTTCGATCTCATCTGAGAACTCAGTTAATTCAACATCATCATCATCAGCTGTAGTTCCGGCAACATCACCTTCACGAATTACATCTAATTCATAACCTGTTAACTGTCCAGCCAAACGAATGTTATGACCTCCTCTACCAATTGCTTTAGAAACTTCTTCTAATTTCAAAAACACTTCGGCTCTTTTAGCTTCTTCATTAATTTTGATAGAAGAAACTTTCGCAGGACTTAACGCTCTGGTAATATACAATTGAACATTGCTTGTATAGTTAATCACATCAATATTTTCATTTCCTAATTCACGAACAATTCCGTGAATACGAGATCCTTTCATACCAACACAAGCTCCAACTGGATCGATACGGTCATCATAAGAATCTACAGCTACTTTTGCTTTTTCACCAGGAATTCTCACTACATTTTTAACCATAATTAAACCATCAAAAACTTCTGGAATTTCTTGTTCAAATAATTTTTCCAAGAACTTATCTGAAGTTCTGGACATAATAATCTGAGGTTTGTTTCCTTTTAGTTCAACACTTTCAATTATACCTCTAACATTATCTCCTTTACGGAAAAAATCAGAAGGAATTTGTTTTTCTTTCGGCAAAATGATTTCGTTTCCGTCATCATCCACCAAAATTACAACTCTTGGACGAACATGATGCACTTCTGCAGTATAAATATCACCAATAATATCCTTAAATTGCTTGTAAAGATTCGTATTATCGTGTTCGTGTATTTTTGATATTAAATTTTGTCTTAAAGCCAATATCGCTCTTCTTCCTAAATCTATCAATTTAACTTCTTCTGAAACTTCCTCTCCAATTTCGAAATCGGCTTCGATTTTTCTAGCTTCAGTTAATGTAATTTCTTCATTTTCAAAATCCAAATCCTCGTCAGCAACGATTACTCTTCTTCTCCAAATCTCCATATCTCCTTTGTCAGGATTTATGATGATGTCAAAATTATCATCTGAACCGTATTTTTTTTTCAATGCATTTCTAAATACATCTTCCAAAATTGCCATAAGCGTTACACGATCAATAAGTTTATCATCTTTAAACTCTGAAAATGAATCGATTAATGCTAAATTTTCCATGCGAATTCTTTAAATTAAAATGTTACTGTAACAACTGCTTCTTTAATATCTGCGTAAGGTATCTGCAATTCCTTTTGAACCGTCTCTTTTCCCTTACCCACTTTTTTGGCTTCTCTGGCTTTCCAAGACAAAATTATAAAAAGATCATTAGCTTCAACTAATTCTGCCTCAATATTTTCTTGATTGGTTTTAACAATTAATGTTCTGCCAATATTCTTTTTATACTGCCTAACTAATTTTAAAGGAGAACCTACTCCTACCGAAGCTACTTCTAATGAGAAATCCTGTTCTTCTCTGTCTAAGTTACCCTCAACAGCACGACTTATATCAATACAGTCCTGCAAAACCACTCCATTATCCCCATCAATCCCAATAATAATTTTAAAACTATCCGTTACAGTCAAGTCAATTAAAAAAATAGATGGTTTTTCCAGAAGAACCTCTTCTAATACCTGCTTTACTTTCTCTTTAAATGTCATATCTTTATAAAAAGAGGGGACGTTAGTCCCCTCATTATTTAAACTTTACTAAATAACGGTGCAAATATAGTGTTTTTTTTAAATCAAAAAAATTGATTACTATTAAAAAATAATATATCTTTAATCTATCAATTAACAAATAATTTATACTTAAACAAACCCCAATTACAATGAAAAAAATTCTTATCCCAACTGATTTTTCAAAATATGCTGATGAAGCTATAGAAGTTGGCGCACAAATTGCAAAAAAAAACAACAGCGAAATTGTCTTAATTCACATGCTGGAACTACCTACACACATGAATGACGCCATATCCGGCGAAACAAGCATCCCGGAAATTATGCTATTCAAACGCAAAGCAGAAGAAACTCTAAAAAGCATAAAAAACCGTCCATATCTAGACGGAATAGCAGTAACCGAAGTAGTTAGACTCGATGGTGCTTACAAAGGAATCAACAACTACATTAAACAAAACAGCGATTTTGACTTAATTGTAATGGGATCTCACGGAGCAACCGGTCTTAATGAAATCTTAGTAGGTTCTAATACCGAAAAAGTCGTAAGACAATCTGAAGTTCCAGTTTTAGTAATCAAAAACAAACTAGAAAACTTCAAAGCAGCAAACATCATTTTCGCTTCAGATTTCTCTAACGAAATCAAAAAACCTTTCAAAAAGGTTATTGAATTTGCTAAAATATTTGAAGCAAAATTAAACCTTGTAATGATCTGCACTCCAAACAGCTTCAAAAGCACTTCGGCTGCACGCAAAATCATAAACGAATTCGTTGCTGAATTTGATATGCCAGAGTATACTTTTGAAACATACAACGAAAGCAACATTGAAAAAGGAATCATAAATTACTCTAATGAAAACAATGGAGACATAATTGCTTTCTGCACACACGGAAGAACTGCATTAAACCATTTCTTCACTGGAAGCATTTCTGAAGATCTAGTAAATCACTCTCAAAAGCCAGTATTAACTTTTAGAGTATAATTTTAAAAAAGAAAGCCTCTCCAAAAAAAAGAGAGGCTTTACTTTTCAAACGCATACAGTTTAAAATTATTTCATAAAAAAAGCCTCTCGATTGAGAGGCTTTTTTTGTTGGTCTACTAGGACTCGAACCTAGAAAGACTGCACCAAAAACAGTTGTGTTACCATTACACCATAGACCAGCTTTACTGCGAGCATTTCTGCTTAGCGAGTGCAAATTTAGAACAAATTCCTAGTTGTGCAAACTTTTTTTGCCTTTTTCTTTAAAAAAATCGAAACAAATTTCAATTTAAAAATCAAAATATGATTAAAACATTGAATTACAAAGCATTTACCAAAATGATTATTTTCAATAAAATTATAATAATGCGACTTCACTTTAAAAAAAAAAACATTTTCTTTGTATCACTTTTTAAAACATGTAAAAAAAACAGAAGACGAGTATATGACATCATTCAATTTCAACAAATGGAATACCATTACAGGTTGGTTTGCCTTTTCAATCGCTTTAATAACTTATACGCTTACTGTTGAGCCTACCATGAGCTTTTGGGATTGTGGAGAATATATTGCTACTGCTGCAAAACTAGAGGTTGGGCATCCGCCAGGAGCACCTTTGTTCCAAATGATTGGTGCTTTCTTTGCAATGTTTGCTTTAGACAAAGAACATATTGCATTGATGGTAAACATGACATCTGTATTTTCAAGTGCTTTCACCATATTATTTATGTTTTGGTCATCAACTATAATTTTGAAAAAAGTTATAAGTCAGTATACCGAAATAAACAGCAGTAATGCTATTGTAATACTTGGAAGTTCTTTAGTAGGTTCGCTTGCTTATACTTTTTCGGACAGTTTTTGGTTTAATGCAGTAGAAGCTGAAGTTTATGCAATGGCCAGTTTATTAATTTCTCTGCTTTTATGGCTAGGATTACGCTGGGAACAGGATATGGATACTCCTAGAGGTCATAAATGGTTATTGTTAATTTCGCTTGTAGTTGGATTATCATTTGGAGTGCACTTCATGGCCTTGTTAACTATTCCTGCTATTGGATTTTTATATTATTTTAAAAACTACAAAGTAGTAACAGTAAAAAATTTCATAATTGCCAACATTGTAGTTGTTTCTGTTTTACTTTTCATCTTCAAATTATTATTACCTTTAACAATGGCTTTCTTTGGTAAAACCGAAGTCTTCATGGTTAATTCAATGGGACTGCCTTTTAACTCAGGAACTATTTTTGTAACACTGCTTCTAATAGCTTTCTTCTATTTTGGATTGAATTATACCCGCAGTAAAGGATTAGTACACTATAACACTCTTATTCTTTGTATTCTTTTCATTCTTATAGGATTTTCAACATGGCTGATGTTGCCAATTCGTGCCAATTCTGAAACTGTCATCAATGAAAACAAACCATCTGATGCTGCCGAAGTTTTAGCATATTACAACAGAGAGCAATACGGAGTTAACCCATTATTTTATGGTCCTCAATACACCGAGGCTTTTACAGGATTAGACCCTGAAACTCCATATTTAGACAAAGCTCCTAACTACGAGAGAGATTACAAAACCGGCAAATATGTTATTGTAAACAATTACAAGAATGCCGAACAAAATTCAGACAACAGCCAAAAAACCATTCTTCCAAGAATGTGGAGCACAGAACATATTGAAAACTATATTAACTTCACACATCCGCCGGCATTTAGAATAAATCCAAACCATGATTATGATGAAGATCTTGTAAAATATGGATTGGATCCAAGCAAATTAAGTGAAGAAGATTACAACAAAGCAGTTGCACAATTAAAAAATGAAACTGAAAAAACGGTATCTGAGTTCAGACAGGCTTATGCTCAAAAACAAATTGACAATGAAGGATATGTTGCTTTTCTAAAACACTATAGCGACTATTTAATTATAGAAAAACCAACCACTGCAGACAACTTCAGCTTTATGTTCGAATACCAATTTGGATACATGTACTGGAGGTATTTAATGTGGAATTTTGTTGGAAGACAAAACGACGAACAGGGCAGATATGACTATCTTGACGGAAACTGGATAAGCGGTATTCCATTTGTAGACAATTTACACTTAGTTTCTCAAGACAATTTACCAAAAGATACTTTAAACAATAAAGGAAGAAACGTATATTTCTTTTTACCATTTATACTTGGGTTAATTGGAATTATGCATCATGCGAGCAAAGACAGAAAAAGCTTTTATGTTTTATTAGCACTTTTCCTTTTTATGGGAATTGCGTTAAAAATATACCTGAACGAAAGACCATTTGAACCGCGCGAAAGAGACTATGCCTTAGTAGGATCATTTTACGTATTTGCCATTTGGATAGGTTTTGGCGTATATTCATTATATGAAAGTTTTCAAAAATACCTTTCTCCAAAAATTGCAGGTCCTGTATTCATAGGAGCTTCATTATTGGCAGCACCAGTATTAATGGCTTATCAAAACTGGGATGATCACGACCGTTCAGGGAAATACACAGCAACCGCTATGGCAAAAGCCTATTTAGAATCATGTGATCCAAATGCTATTTTATTTACCATTGGAGATAACGACACATTTCCTCTTTGGTATGCTCAGGAAATAGAAGGCATCCGTACCGATATTAAAATTGTAAATACAAGTTTATTTATGACAGATTGGTACATTGATCAAATGAAGAGAAAAGCATATCAATCCAATGCTCTGCCAATTTCATTTACACATAATGAATATGTGGGAGATAAACTTGACTATGTAGCACATATTCAAAAAACCGAAAGCCGCTGGGATTTACCCGCTTTTATAAAATTCATAAAAGACCCTAGATCTACTGTAGAAATGCAAAATGGACAAACCATACATTTTTATCCGACTAATAAAATCAGAATTCCTATTAATAAAGCCAACATTATAAAGAACAAAATTGTCAATCCAAAATTATACGATTCAATTGTTCCTTATATTGATATTGATATAAAAGGAAGTGCCATCTACAAAAACAGACTGATGATGCTTGACCTTATCAACAACAACAACTGGAAAAGACCTGTTTATTTTAGCGGAGGCGCATTTGATGCAGAAGATTATTTATGGATGAAAGATTATCTTCAATTAGAAGGTATGGTTTATAAATTAGTTCCAATAAAAACAGCATTCACTGAAGATTCTGGTCAAATGGATATGGGACGAATTGACACTGAAAACATGTATGCCAAAGTAATGGCGTGGGATTGGGGGAACAGCGACAGTGACAAAATATATCATGATCCAGAAACGCGCAGAGAAAGTCTTACTTACCGAATGAATTTGGCCCGATTGATGAAACAGCTGATCGCTGAAGGAAAAATTGACAAAGCCAAAAAAATCATTGAGTTAGCAATGACAAAAATGCCTTTGGAAAAATTTGGATATTACTCCTTAGTTGAACCATTTGCTAAAGGTTACTATGATGTTGGAGAAAAGGCTAAAGCACATGATTTATTAGAAAAATTGATAAACAAATATCGCGAAAACCTTAATTATTATGCAAAATTAGCTCCTTCAGAACAATCTGATGTAAGTATTGAAATCATTACCGACATAGAGCGTTACAGAAGCTTATTAACAGTTATGCAGGAAAGTAAAGATCAGGCATATTACAATTCAAGCAAAAAAACATTTAACACTTATATTGAAATATTTGCCCGATTTGGACGCAAAAAAGAATAGCTATCTGATATAAATCAAAAACAATTAAAATGTAGTGCAACTAAAAAAGGCACTACATTTTTTTTGCTTAAAATTGAATTTAATTGTACTATTGGATTATGAAATTCTATTGGATTAAGACAAATACGTTTATAAAAAAAATATTCTCCAATTTTACATGGGATATTCCCAATGCAGAGAATAAAATCTACCTCACTTTTGACGACGGGCCAACTCCTGAAGTAACTGAATGGGTTTTGGAAGAACTAAAAAAGCATCAGGCAAAAGCAACATTTTTTTGCATTGGAAAGAATATAGAAAACAGCCCAGGTTTATTTCAAAAAGTAATCAATGAAGGTCATGCAATAGGAAATCACACTTTTAATCATTTTAATGGCTGGAAAACAAGTTCTAATGATTATGTAAAAAACACTTTCCTATGCCAAGCTGAAATCAACAGATTAAACACAGCAAACAACAAGCTGTTTCGTCCGCCATACGGCAAAATAAAAAAATCACAATCTAAAGAATTGCGAAGACTGGGTTACAAAATAATCATGTGGAATGTCCTCAGTGCCGATTTTGACCAAACCATAACACCAGAAAAATGTCTTGAAAACGTACTCAAAAATACTGTTTCGGGAAGTATAATTATTTTCCACGACAGTGTAAAAGCTTATAAAAATCTGGAATATGTACTCCCTCGGTCATTACAAATCCTAAAAGAAAGAGGTTTTACATTTGACACAATCCATTAAAAAACAAGGATTATCTACAATTGTTCTTGTACAATTCCAATTAAAGTATTGGCATCAAGCTCGCCGGATTGTCTCCATATCATCATTCCTTCTTTATATATCATCAAGGTAGGCAAGCCTTTAATACGCAGTGCTTCGGCCAATTCTTGATTTTTATCTACATCTATCATGATAACTTTTACTTTATCTCCAAGCGCAGCTGCTACATCTTTTATTACAGGATGCATCGAAAGTGATGGTTCGTTCCAATCTGTGTAAAAATCTATCAACACAGGAACTTGTACATTTATAAGTTCTCCAAATTTTGACATAAAACCAAAATGTTAAATTTCTATTAGTTCCAAAAAGAGATATTTAGGTTACAAATTTAGCATTTTAAACCAATTATGCTAATTTTTCTCCTTTTATTAGTTGAATAACTGTAATCTCAGGCATAATCCCCACTCTGCCAGGATATGCATGAAAACCAAAACCTCTGTTTACATAAACGTATCTCCCTAAGTTTTCATATAATCCTGCCCATTGCTTATACACATATTGTGCCAGACTCCATTTGAAAACACCTGGAATTTCAATACCAAACTGCATTCCATGCGTATGACCGGACAATGTTAACTGAAAATGCTTATCATCATGCTGCACCACTTCGTTCCAGTGGCTTGGGTCATGGCTCATTAAAATTTTAAAATCCTCTTTGGTTAAATGCTGCGAAGCTTTCTTTAAATCTCCTGCCTGTTTAAAATTTCTGCCCCAGTTTTCTACTCCTACCAATGCAATTTTTTCTCCGTCTTTTTCAATAAAAGTATGCTCATTCAATAACAGCTGAAAACCAATATCTCCATACAATTTTTTGATTCCTTCAAAGTTTTCATCTTTAGCTTTCTGCGAAGGCCAGGTCACGTATTCTCCATAATCGTGGTTCCCAAGCACCGAAAATTTGCCATATTTATGCTCCTTAATTCTGTTGAAAGTCTCAATCCAAGGATGCATTTCTTTGGCATGCGTATTAACGATATCTCCTGTAAACAAAATCAAATCCGAATTCTGTTCATTAACCAAATCAATTGCGTAACTGATTTTCTCAGGATTATCAAAACTGCCGCTGTGCACATCAGAAATTTGAGTTATTGTAAAACCATCAAAAGCATCTGGCAGATCAGGGAAATGCACCGCTTGCTTTATGACTTTAAAATTATATTTCCCTTCAAATATTCCATAAATCAGCGACAGAAAAGGAATAGCTGCTAGGCCTAAACCAATTTGGCTTACAAATTTACGTCTCGAAGGCAAAAAATCAGCTTTGTTGTTATTATCGATAAAATAATTAACTGCACCTGCTGCTATACGAAACACATCTTCGCCCAAAAGAATAATCATTGTTACAATTTTTGGAACATAAACCAAAAGCAGCAGTCCCATGGTAAACATAGTCTGCTTAGTCTGCCCGACCGAACGGTCAAACTGTGTAAAAGAATAAAGGATAAAAGCAAAAAGAAGAAAACTTATTACTTGATAAGAAATCAGCATCCATCGCATCTTAATCAAAGTTTTGACAGCTTGGAATGCATAAAGCTCAATAATAAAAAGAACAGCTCCGAAAAAAAATAAACGTAGAATCATTATTTTAAAAAATTTTACACAAAGTAACAACTAATGAAAACGTTAAGGTTTTATATTATCATAATTTTAACGCAAAAAAAGGGAGTAAATTTCTTTATCCCCCTCTTTCCGTCTATTAAAACCAACTTTTAATGCTTTTTTAGTCAATGACCTAATAAACCACTGACTGAAAAAACAATTATTTTTTTGCAGTTGTAGTTTCGGCAGCTGTAGTTTTAGCAGCTTCAGCTTTGTGAGCTTTTTTGGTTTCTTTTTTAGCTTCTTTTTTAACCGCTTTTGTTTCTTTAGCCGGAGTAGTTTGAGCTGGTGCAGTTTGTGCACTTACCATAACTGTTGTTCCTAAAGCTACTGCCAATACCATCAATAATTTTTTCATGATCTTAAATTTTTAAAATTGTTAATTCGTTTATTAATTATAGGTCAAAGCTATGCATGCTAGATGAAGATTAGATGAAGTTTTGACCTGTCTGAAAAAATTAACATTTAATTAGATTTTGGCTCTTTTGCAAACAATAAAAGAAAAGTGGTACCAACATTTATTTCAGATGAAATTTCAATCGCAATATGGTGGAATTGAGCAATACTTTCAACAATTGCAAGCCCTAAACCCTGCCCTTCCTGATCTGTGCTCACTCTGGTAAATCGCTTAAAAACATTCTGCTGCTGTTTTTCATTCATTCCAATTCCTGAGTCAGATATTGATATAAAATATTTTCCATCCAAAAACCCATCAGCAATTTCAATTGTACCCAATGGCTTATTGTATTTGATGGCATTTACAATCAGATTATAAAAAAGAATATGCATTAAGGTTCTATTTCCTTTAAAATTAAAATGATGCTGTAGTTTTTTATCAAAAGACAATTCTTTATCATCAATTCTATCCTGTAAATCGCTTACCAAATCAGTAATTATTGCATCAAAATCAATCACTTCATTCGCTTCATACTGATTGTTTTCGATTTTTGAAATCAGTAGCAGATTAGCAATTATCTTTTTCAACAAATCCAATGTGCTTAATGAACTCACAATTTTGTCCACGGCACCATCATTCAAAGACTCGTTTTGAAGCAGATTCTCAAATTTGTTTTTCAATAATGCAATCGGAGTCAGCAGTTCATGAGAAACATTGCCTATAAACTGTTTTTCTTTCTTAAACAATTCACTGATTCTATCCATCATTTGGTTTAAAACCGTATCCAATTCCTGAAAATCCGTAGAATGTGTTTTTATCGGGGTGTGATCAAAAGCCTCGGGTTCGTTGACATGACGGATTTTAGTATCAATAATTTTATAAAAAGGCTTTAATAAATATTCGATATAAAAAGTATCAGCCACAAAAGTAATCACAACAATAACAATCAAAACCATTATAAAGAAAAGCCTAATTACGAAAGTCAGGTCATTAATTTCACTCAAACTGTTCCCTATTTCTAACAGATAATTTTCGTTTTCATACTTAAAATAATACTGAAGAATTCTATAGTCGTTGCTTTCTTCTTCAATAATTCTTGGTTCAGTAACAAAAAGCGTCTGATTTATTTTACCAGCGGAAGGCATTCTGGAAAGCACAAGAAACTCGCTGTGTAAAGTCGAAAAACTAGCATATGTTTCAGAAGTATCATTCCGAACTATGAAATCATTTATTTCCTCCTTATCTAAATGGTCAATGAATTTCTGCTTTTTCTCCAGCAGACTTTTATTAATATGATTGTAAACCACTTTTTCGACTAAGACAGGAAGCATCAGCCACAAAACCAATATCAGCAGTAAACGTGATAATGCATTAAAAATAGCCAGCTGATGTTTGATTTTCATACTTTAATAATTATGAGTTTCAGTTTTACATAAAGCTTATTGCTCAATGTCATTAAATTAAACTTAATTTCTTCTCGCAAAGACGCGAAGTCGCAAAGTTAGGATCAGATTTCTTTGCGTCTTAGCGTCTTTGCGAGATCTATCCTTTTACAAACTCTAGTAAGAAATCCTTAAGCCTAAAGCCAATTTAGACATTAATTCTATAACCAACATTTCTAACCGTTTCAAACCACTCAATTTTACTGTGCTTATCCAATTTCTTTCTAAGATTCCGAACATGAACATCAATAAAATTAGAATCCGAATTCACCTCCAGAATATCTCCCCAAATATGTTCAGTCAACTGCAGACGGGTTATAACCCGATTTTTATTCAAAACCAAATACTGAAAAATATCAAATTCCTTTTTGGTGAGATTAATTGGAATTTCGGCATAACTTACCTTGTAATCCTGCAGTTTCAGACTAAAACCATGAACATCCAGCTGATTCACCGTGTACCCGTGCATTCTGCGGATAATCGCAAACAAACGCGCACCCAATTCGGTCAAAGCAAAAGGTTTTGTCAAATAATCATCCGCACCAAGCTGTAATCCGTTTATGCGGTCTTCCAGTTCGCCTTGGGCAGTAATGATAATTACCGCAGCTTTAGACTCGGTTTTCCGAATCTCTTTCAAAATATCAAAACCGCTTCCGTCTGGCAGACCCAAATCCAAAAGCATAATATCATAATCGTTGCTGTTGATTTCTTCCAAAGCCTCTTCGCAATTCTTCGAAACTTTACAGATATAACCACTTCCCGAAAGATATTCTTTCACCTCTACAGCCAACTCGGGATTATCTTCAACAATTAGAATTTTCATAACAAAGCACAATTTACAACCATATTCTTTTAAAAATTTGATGTATCTAAAATACAAAAAAGCCAGTAAATGACTCTACTGACTTTGATAAAACAATTAACCCTTTTCTTTTGCTCCCATCCTCAATGCAGGCAAAACAAAAACATCAATTATTTTTTTGCATTAGAACTTGAGGCTTCGGGTGCTGCCATTTTTTGCTCTTTTTTAGCTTTGTTGTGTTTGTGGTGTTTTTTTGTTGTGATCTCCTTTGCCGAAGCTGCTTTTACATCTTTTGCAGGGAATGCCTGAACCATTGCACTTGTTCCTAAAACTGCTACTAATAACATCAATAAATTTCTCATGATTTCTAAAATTTAAATTATTAATTTTTTATTTATAGGTCAAATGTATAACCGCAAAATGAAGACAAAATGAAGATTTATCTTTCTCAAAAAGTTTAACTTTCCCTTAACGGATTTCGCTTTTCCTAATTTTTTTTTTGGAGCAGAACATTAGGTATTCTTATCAGCATTGTTCCCGCTCTCCGCTACAATCTTGTGTGCCGAACCCCGGCACACAAGGATTTTCACTGCGATCGGGGCTCAAAAGACAACATTTTGTTTTTATAAGACCAGCTATTACGACCATGAATTCCCCTCACTGTTTGTCATTCCGAGGCACGAGGAATCTCCATTAGAAGCTCGACAAAGATTGTGATACTTTTGATTGCGGAGTTACTTACGGAGATTCCTCGTGCCTCGGAATGACAATATTGCGCAAACTTCAATACTTTCAATTATAATTTTCAGCAACAAATTCGTTTTTAAAAGGCAATTCCCTATTTTTACAGACTAAATTTTTTTTATGTCAACCCAAAAACGTCTTTACCTTCTCGATGCTTACGCCTTAATATTTCGTGGTTATTTTGCCTTTATCAAAAACCCAAGAATCAATTCAAAAGGAATGGATACTTCGGCCATTATGGGGTTTATGAATGCCCTGATGGATGTAATCAAACGCGAAAAACCAGATCATTTAGCCGTAGCTTTTGACAAAGGCGGAAGCACTTACCGCTACGAAATGTATCAGGAATACAAGGCAAACCGTGACGAAACTCCCGAAGCTATCAAAATCGCAGTTCCTTACATTCAGGAATTATTAAAAGCAATGCACATTCCTATTATAGAAGTCCCTGGTTTCGAAGCCGATGATTTAATAGGAACCATAGCAAAACAGGCTGAAAAAGAAAACTACCAAGTGTATATGGTAACTCCTGATAAGGATTTTGCACAATTGGTTTCCGAAAATATTTTCATGTACAAGCCTGCTAGAATGGGTAACGATATCGAAATTTGGGGAATTCCGGAAGTATTGGCCAAATTTGAAATCGAGCGTCCCGAACAAGTAATTGATTTTCTCGGAATGATGGGCGACGCGGCCGATAATATTCCAGGCCTGCCGGGTGTTGGAGAAAAAACAGCCAAAAAATTCTTGGCCGAATATGGTTCCATGGAAAATCTTTTGGCCAACACGCATCAATTAAAAGGAGCGATAAAAGAAAAAATCGAAGCCAATGCCGAATTGGGATTATTGTCTAAAAAACTAGCGACTATCCTGCTCGACTGCCCTGTAACTTTCAACGAAACAGAGTATGAATTATCCAAACCCGATGTTGAAAAAACCGATGCGCTGTTTCAGGAACTGGAATTTCGCCAGATGAAGGCACAATTTGACAAATTGTACAATTTGGCGATTGAAGAAGAAAGCACAAGTCCTGAAACACCAGCTGCCAAAAAAGCGCCGGCAAAAAAATCCAACGAAGAACAATTTGATTTATTCGGTTTTTCTGAGGAAGAAACTGGTGAAGCACAACACAGTTCATTCTACGCAACTCTTGAAAATACCGAACATTTTTACCAGATTATTCAAGGCGATTTTGCTGTAAAATTGCTTCTGCAAAATTTACTTCAGCAGACTTCCGTATGTTTCGATACCGAAACTACAGGAATTGATGCCTTAAATGCCGAATTAGTCGGGATGTCATTCTCCTATGAAAAAGGAAAAGCTTTTTATGTTCCGTTTCCGGAAGACAGAGAAGAAGCTCAGACTTTGGCCGATAAATTCAAGCCTTTTTTCGAAAACGAAGCCATCGAAAAAATTGGCCAGAACGTAAAATACGATTTAAAGATTCTTTCGAATTATGGTGTTCAGATAAAAGGAAAGTTATTCGACACGATGATTGCACATTATCTGATCAATCCTGATATGCGTCATAACATGGATGTTTTATCAGAAACGTATTTGAAATATTCGCCAAAATCGATTGAAGATTTAATTGGTAAAAAAGGAAAAGGGCAAAAAACAATGCGCGAAGTACCATTGGAAGACATCAAAGAATACGCTGCCGAAGATGCTGACATCACCTATCAATTAAAGCAGAATTTCAGCCCGATTCTAGATAAAGCCGAAACCAAAAAACTTTTTGACGAAATCGAAATTCCATTGATTCCTGTTTTGGCTGCAATGGAACTGGAGGGAATTAATCTTGACGTTCCTTTCTTAAAATCAATGTCAATTGACATAGCTGCCGAAAGCAATGCTTTGGAACAAAAAATATATGAAACCGCCGGCGAAAAATTCAATCTGGCTTCGCCAAAACAATTAGGCGACATTTTATTCGATAAATTAAAAATTGGCGGAGCCAAACAAAAAAAAACCAAAACAGGCCAATACGCAACCGGCGAAGAAGTTTTGTCGTATTTAGCAAATGACAATGAAATTGTCCGCGATATTCTCGAATGGCGCCAAATGGTGAAACTGCAAAGCACTTATATTGATGCACTGCCTAATCAGGTTGATTCTAAAACAGGCCGTGTCCACACCGATTATATGCAGACAGTTGCTGCAACAGGACGTTTGAGTTCCAATAATCCAAACTTACAAAACATTCCAATCCGTACCGAAAGAGGCCGATTGATCCGAAAAGCGTTTATCGCCAGAGATGAAAATTACACTTTGGTTTCTGCGGATTACTCACAGATAGAATTACGCATCATTGCTGCTTTATCCGGTGAAGAAAACATGATTGCTGCTTTTCAAAACAACGAAGACATTCACCGAAGTACGGCCGCCAAAGTATTCAGCGTTCCTTTGGAAGAAGTAACCAAAGAACAAAGAAGCAATGCCAAAACCGTGAATTTCGGAATTATCTATGGGGTTTCTGCTTTTGGATTAAGTAATCAGACTTCGCTTTCGCGAAAAGAAAGTGCCGAACTGATTGATGCCTATTATGCTACTTATCCAAAACTGAAATCATACATGTCGAATCAGGTGGATTTTGCAAGAGAAAATGGGTATGTGCAGACGGTTTTAGGAAGAAGACGTTATTTAAAAGACATTAATTCTGCTAATATGATGGTGAAAAGCGGTGCCGAACGAAATGCCGTTAATGCACCGATTCAGGGTTCTGCCGCAGATATCATCAAAATTGCAATGATCAATATTCATAAAAAATTAGTTTCTGAAAACTGGAAATCAAAAATGTTACTGCAGGTACATGATGAGCTTGTGTTCGATGTTCACAACTCAGAACTCGAAAAAATCCAGCCGATGATTAAGCATGAAATGGAAAACGCCTTTAAAATGGATGTGCCACTGGATGTTGAAATTGGATTGGGTAAAAACTGGCTGGAAGCGCACTAGAAAAAGTAAGCAGAAAGCAGTTTTAAGTAATCAGAAAAAAATAAAAAGAGCAGAAATCGTTAGGTAAATAACCGTATCGATTTCTGCTCTTTTTATTTCTACTGCATTGAGATTATCAATTTTCTAGCCGAAATTTTTGTTGCTATTAAAGCGGGTTTAGTACTAAATTAAGCCCATTCCTCGGATTTTCCACTTGGGCGAACTGACGAAGCAAATCATCCAAATACAAGACCATTTTTAAATTAAGCCTGTTGGCAAATCAGTTGTATTACCTGTTACCCGCAGTGATTATTTCTTGATAAACTCTATTGAAAGATTATTTCCCCAAGGCATAGTTTTCAATACATTTTTTTTCTGATTCGGCTCAATTTGTAGCCATAATTCACTTTTTTTAATAGAGTCAAAATCTAGAATTAGTATTGGCGAATCGATTTCTTCAATTTTCCATTTTCCTTTACCGACATTATTGTATTGTTTAGATTTATATAGAGTAAAAGTCTCGTTGTCATAGATAATGAGAATATCTTTTTCTTTTCCGAGATTGTAGTTACCTACGATTTTATTTTCCAAATTTAGATGAAATATAGAAACTAGTACAAGATGAATCAATGGAAGTGCAAGAAAACCTAGTCCTATATAAAGTGTTTTATTTGTATTACCAATTCTAATTTTGAAAATACCACTAACAGTTAATATTGTACCTATTAAAGGGCTGATTATGTAAAGTGGGAATATCCAAAGTGCTTCCATATTTTATCATAGTATTTTTTGGCTTGTATCACTTCTAGTAACATGCTCAACAACAATGTATTAGCAATTAAATTAAGCCTTATTTTTGGATTCGCCAAAAGATCCCAAATACAAAACCATTTTCAAATTAAGTCAATTGCCCAAATCTTTTGTAGCAAGTTTTATAGGTTGTTTTTCTTTCTGTAATCTATAACACCTTTAATTGCCAATATACCGAATTTTTGATATCCTTCTATTAATCCATATTTTTTTATTAAGTAATCTTCTGGCATTTTAATCATTTCTTCAACAGCTTTCATAAACTTAGCATTTTTTTTTGATTCACTTTTTATTAAGCCATAGCTATCAGTTAATCCTCCATCTACGAGATATTTTTTACCGTTTATAAAAGTTATTGTTTTTCGACGAACCCTATTTGAGCCATAGATTTTACTTCTAACATAAACTGCATCATTTTCAAAATTCAATAATTCAGTTTTTGTTTCGATTAACTTGATTTTTGTTCCTGATAAATAAGCTAAACCAAATTTGTTAGCTTCGGACATTTTTGTTTGATCAAGTTCTGGAATAGAAACATAAATTGTGTCTTGAACTTTATGGTAAATACCGCTTAGAGCTATTCTGCCACACATATGCCTCATAACATTTTGAATGGTTACAATACTATCGTTTTCGAATTTGATTATGTGGGCAGTTCTCGTAGAGTTAGAAAATGATTTGTAAGAATCATTCTTTGTCTGCGAGCTTACAAAAATTGAAATCAGTAAAACAAATATTAAGATGATATTTTTCATGTAATTGATTTAAAAAGCTGCCAACTAGTTTATATACGCTACAAACCTTTACATATACACCCCAAATTGGATAAATCAACGAAAGTTTGTCTCGTTTTATTCTTTTCTCAAATATAGAAATTTAAAATTACAAACCTGCAAACGTAATTTTCTTCATTTAAGCTGTTTTTACACTCCGCCAGTAAAATAGGCATTCGAAGAAATTATAGTCTTCAGTGCGCATGATGCGAACTACCGCGTCCCTATTATAAGCTTCGAACAAACTGCCGTCTTTTTCGAATCAGCTTTTAAAACCTTTATAATGAATTATTCAGAATTTATTCGGTAATAGCAAACTTAATTTTATAGCAAAGCTATTTTTTGCTTAGTAATCCAATGGCATAATAATTCCCATCGGCGATTACAAAACAAACAGTGTTATTGGCCATAAAAGGCGAAGAAACAATAGAACCCAATTTATAAACTGATTCATGAATTACCTACAGCCGTTTCTAAAAAAACAGCATAAAAAAACCATTCAATACGAATGGCTCTTTTATTATGTAGTAGATTCTCTTTCCTTTAATTTTGTTTTGATGACAACTGTTTCAAAAGGTTTGTGTTCTTCTTTAGATTCTAATCGGTCAATTAATAATCTTACTGCTTCTTCTCCAATCTCAATTCCATGCTGGCTGACTGTTGTTAAACTAGGTGATAAACGTCTAGAAGCAAGAATTCCATCAGCAAAACCAATAATTTTTAGGTCTTTCGGAATTTTATATCCTTTCTTTACTCCAACTTTTAAAGCCGCAACCGAATCACTTTCTTCCAATGCAAAAACACCATCTATCAGATTATTAGAATACATTTCTTCAATTTTTTCCGCTAAGTCATGGTCTGATTCTGATTCTGTTCGAATAATAATATTCTCATTGATTTCTATATTATTCATTTTCAGCGCTTTTAAATACCCCTCGGCTCTTAATTTACCAACACTTAAATTATTAGACGAAGAAATTAATGCAATGTTTTTACAGCCTAAATCAATTAAACGCTGCGTTGCATTCTGACCAGAATCAAAATCATCAACAATCACTTTATCACATTCTACTTCGTCTGTTGTTCTATCAAACATAACGATAGGCGTACCGTCGTTAATAATAGAATTAAAATGGCTGAAATCATTTAATTTTTGAGCTTCTTCTGAAATAGACAGTACAAAACCATCAATAGTTCCGTTACTTAGCATTTCCATTGTATGTGCCTCTTTGTCTAACGACTCATTAGAGATACACATAATAACATTATAACCTCTTTCATCTGCTACCTTTTCAATACCGCTGAAAACCTTGGCAAAAAAGGAATTCAATATATTAGGTATAATAACCCCTATTGTTTTAGTCTTACGATTTTTAAGATTCAGCCCAATAACGTTGGGCTTATAATTTTTTAGTTTTGCATATTCTTTAATCCTGACTTTCGTTTGTTCGCTAATCTCAGGACTATCATTTAGTGCCTTAGACACTGTAGACACCGAAACATTAAGTTCTTTCGCAATTTGTTTTAATGTTGCTTTTGCTTTCATTGTAAAGTAGTGGTATTTAAACTAAATTAATAGTGTTAAAATGAACATTATTCGTATTTAACAACAGGATACTATGTTTTTACTAAAAAACATAAAAAAAAGTAGTCATTTATTCGATAAAACGGAAAAGTACAAAAAAAATGCAACATCAAAAAAAAAAATAATCAAAATTATTGCAAAAGAATGAAACACAAACGCAGTCGAATTTAACATTCAATAAATATATATTTGATTATCAGCATAAACTCCTCAAAAAAATAATCAATTAAGCTATTTGGTTTTAAAATAATTAATTGTACTTTTGCGCTCCCTTTATTGGGAATGGAATGTTTAATTAAAATATATTATTGTGAACGCATTAAGCTACAAGACAATTTCAGCAACAAAGGCCAATTCTACAAAAGAATGGATTGTTGTAGACGCTGATGGTCATAACTTAGGACGTCTTGCTACTAAAGTCGCTATGATTTTGAGAGGTAAGTACAAGCCAAGTTACACACCACACGTAGACTGTGGAGATAACGTAATTGTTATCAACTCAGAAAAAATCAACCTTACAGGTAACAAATTGGATGAGAAAACATACATCCGTCACACTGGTTACCCTGGAGGACAAAGAAGTTTAACTGCTAAAGTACTGCAAGCAAAAAACCCTGCATTATTAGTAGAGAAAGCTGTAAAAGGTATGTTACCTAAAAACAAATTAGGAGCAGAACTTTTTAGAAATTTAAATGTTGTTGTAGGATCTGAGCACAAACAAGGAGCTCAAAAACCTAGAACTGTTAACCTAAACGATCTTAAGTAATGGGAGTTATTCACAAAATCGGTAGAAGAAAAACCGCTGTTGCACGTGTTTATGTTTCAGAAGGAACAGGAGTAATCACTGTAAACAAAAAAGAATTTGCAACTTATTTCCCAACTGCTACATTACAGTACAAAGTTTTACAACCATTATCTATGACAGAAAATGCAAGTAACTTTGACGTAAAAGTAAACGTTTATGGAGGTGGTACAAATGGTCAGGCAGAAGCTGTAAGAATGGCATTGGCACGCGTAATGTGTGAAGTAAATGCTGAAAACAGAGGAATCCTGAAACCAGAAGGTTTATTAACTAGAGACCCAAGAATGGTTGAACGTAAGAAATTCGGTCAGAAGAAAGCTCGTAAGAGATTCCAATTCTCTAAACGTTAATATTGCCTGTCTTGCATCATTTATGCAGGACACTCTAGAATGTATTAAAAAATTTAAAACAATGTTGTTGTTGTCCAGCCGAGGCTGGAAATTAGTTTAGCATCTAAATGAAGCCTAGAGCCTAAAGCTTAAAGCTTAAAGCCAATAAGGAACATTGCTAATTCAACAGAACGTAAACTAGTACAAAAAATGTCAAACAAAGTAGAAGTAAAAGAATTACTAGAAGCAGGTGTTCATTTTGGACACATGACTAGAAAATGGGATCCAAACATGGCTCCTTACATTTATATGGAGCGTAATGGAATCCACATTATCAATCTATATAAAACTGCAGCAAAAATCGAAGAGGCTAATGAAGCTTTGAAAAAAATCGCTGCATCAGGTAGAAAAATATTATTTGTTGCTACCAAAAAACAAGCAAAAGACATCGTTGCTGACAAAGCAAAAGCTGCAAACATGCCATACATCACTGAAAGATGGCCTGGCGGGATGCTGACTAACTTCGTAACTATCAGAAAGGCTGTTAAAAAAATGTCTTCTATTGATAAAATGAAGAAAGACGGCACATTCAACACTCTATCTAAAAAAGAGCGTTTGCAAGTTGATCGTCTTCGTGCTAAATTAGAGAAAAACTTAGGTTCAATCGCAGATATGTCTAGACTTCCTGCTGCATTGTTCGTAGTAGATATCAAAGCTGAACACATCGCAATAAAAGAAGCTCAAAAATTAAACATTCCAGTTTTTGCAATGGTTGATACGAATTCTGACCCAAGAGAGGTTGATTACGTGATTCCTGCAAATGATGACGCTTCTAAATCAATTGATAAAATTTTATCTTTAGTAACTACTTCAATTATCGATGGTCTTGCAAACAGAACATCTGATAAAGAAACTGATACTGCTGAAGTTGCCGCTGAAGCTGAAGCTCCAGCAGTTGAAGCTCCAGAAGCTCCAGCAACTGAAGAATAAATCAAACTTTAAATTCCAAATTTTAAATTCCAAATTCCAAAATCAGATCTTTAACCATCTGATAACATTGGAATTTGGGATTTGAAGATTGGAATTTTTACTTTTAACATTAAAACACAAATATATTATGGCAACAATTACTGCTGCAGACGTAAATAAATTAAGACAAACTACAGGTGCCGGAATGATGGACTGTAAAAAAGCTTTAGTTGAAGCTGATGGAGATTTCGATAAAGCTATACAAAACCTTAGAGAAAAAGGACAAAAAGTTGCTGCTAACCGTTCTGACCGTGAGTCTTCTGAAGGAGCTGCTGTTTCTTTCATTAATGCTGACAAAACCAAAGGAGCTATTATCACTTTAAACTGCGAAACAGATTTCGTAGGTAAAAATGAAGCTTTCGTAACTTTAGCCAAAGAATTAGTTGAAAGAGCTATTAACTTTTCTTCAAAAGAGGAATTTTTAGCTTCAGATTTCAACGGACTTACAGTTGCTGAAAAATTAATTGAGCAAACTGGTGTTATCGGTGAAAAAATCGAAATCGGCGGTTTTGAAATTTTAGAAGGCGCTTTCGTTGGATCTTATGTTCACGTTAACAAAATTGCTGCATTAACTGCAATTTCTGCACCAATTGCTAATGGTGACGTTTTAACTAAAGACATTTCTATGCAAGTTGCTTCTATGGGAGCTGATACATTATCTTACAAAGATTTTGATCCATCTTTCGTTGCTTCTGAACTTGCTGCCCGTATTGCAGTAATCGAAAAAGAAAATGAAGAAGCAAAACGTTTAGGAAAAACTTTAAAAAATGTTCCTAAATACATTTCTTTCTCTCAATTAACTGAAGAAGTTATCAAACAAGCTGAAGAAGATGCTAAAGCTGAATTAAAAGCTGAAGGAAAACCAGAACAAATCTGGGATAAAATTATTCCAGGAAAAATTCAGCGTTTCATTTCTGATAATACAACTTTAGATCAAGAGAAAGCTTTATTAGATCAAAACTTCATCAAAGATGACAGTAAAAAAGTAGGTGATTATGTAAAAGGATTCAACGTTGAAATCTCAGGTTTCAAAAGAGTTTCTTTAGGATAATACAACCTATTGATTTAAACAAACGAAAATCTAATTAAGATTTCCGTTTACATATAAAATCCCATCTTGTTTGTTTCATCAAGATGGGATTTTTTTATGATTAATCTTTACTGAACTCAGCATCACCAGTAACACATACAATTCATCCCAGTTTACTACTTAAAAAAACTCCCCATCTTTATTTCTAAAAAAGGAAGCTAACACATAACAAATACACCTCATAAGATTCTATTCTAGAATAAAACCAGCACTATTTAAACTAAACCAACCAAAATCCTCCTTTCTCTTTTTGATTGCAATAAAGACCATACAACGACCTTACATAACAGTCAAACCATCATTAAGGAACAATTTTAATTTTTCAAAACACCAATCTAATCAAAATAGAAAATTTGTCCCATAAAAAAACAGCAGTAAAATATCGTTACTGCTGTTCTTTTAATTGTAATTTTATACTATTCAAATACTCAAAAGAGTACCATTTGAATTAACTATTTTCTGTCGTTAACTTCTACAGTTACCATTGCAGAATCCTTCAATTCTTCTTTTTCGACCATTTTAGAAAGTCTAAAAACAAGTAAAGTACCTACAACTCCTAAACAAGTCATGAAAACCCAATTGGACTCATATCCTGAATTCTGAATGATTTCCATACCCGTTTTAGCACTTAAAATATGTGCAAAACTATAACTCATTGTAAAAGCCGCCATATATTTGCCTTCCTGCATATGCGATCTGTCCATTGCAAATGAATTAGCAAACGGAAAAGTAAGCATTACACCGCAAGTCATAAAGAACATCATTGGAACCAAAACAACCTCAAAAGGAAGCAATAACAATAAGAAACTAGTCGCCATTAACAATAAACCAAAAGAAATAACTTTGTGATTATTAATTTTATTTCTGCTTACATAATTCACTATAGGAAGTTCAAAAAGCAATATAAGCAATCCATTTAAACTCAAAAGCAACCCGCTGTCAAACTCCGTCATATCAAAACGCTCTTTGTGATATAACGGCAAAGTAGTAAAGATCTGAAAGAAAAGAATACCAGTAATCAGACAAATAACCAAGTGCAGCATGAAAGGTCTGTCTTTCATTACTGAAACTTTAACTTTTTCTTTGCTTTCTTTTTGTGCTTTAATTGGTAATTTTTTCTCTTTAACAAAAAGAACAAAAACAATAATTGCCAATATACAAGTTATCCCGTCTACATAAAAAATGTACTCGTAACCCATCTGCATAATAATCAGTCCGCCCAGTACTGGACCAAAAAGAAAACCTAAATTGATAGCAGCACGAGTTAATGAATAGGCACGGGCTCTGTCCTCTTTCTCTGTAAATGTTTTCAAACATACCAGCATAGCAGGTCTAAACATATCTGCAATAGTAGTAAGAATCAAAATACCGACACAAAGCTCTTCAAAAGTAGTAGCATACTGCAGCAAAATAAACACTATTCCACTAGCAAATAAACTAAACACCATGACTTTATAAAAGCCAATTTTGTCTGACAGCTTACCGCTTAACCAAGTCCCTATTATAGAACCTATTCCAAAGAAAACCATTACCCAGCCAATTTGACTGTAAGTAAATTCTAAATTTTCTTTCATGTACTTTGACAGAAAGGGAATAACCATTGTCCCTGCTCTGTTAATAAATGTTATCAAAGTTAAAATCCAAACCTCTTTTGGAAAACCTTTAAAATTGTCGAAGTATTTTTTTATCATAATTAATTTTTTTTGGGGCAAAAAATTTTGTTCATCTAGGCAAAAATAGATTTTTTTTTGAATTAAGCAACAAGTAAACAGTTAAAAAACAAAACATTTTCCAAACATCCTCAAAACAATTTAAAAACAATTTAAAAACAATTAGAAAAATTTTACAAAAAACATTTTTTTTAAAAAAAAAAATAAAACTGAGGGATTATTCAATTTTTAATATAGATTTGCATTTCTAAGAAACCCCAAAATAATTAAAATATGAAAGAAAAAATCTACTATTTAATAGTTTGCCTAGTGCTTTCCTATTCGACACAAGCGCAACTATACGGCGGAATAGAAATAGGAAGTAAAGGTATAAAAATGACCGTTCTTGATGTAGAAAGCATCAAAAGAAATACTTATGACGTAAAAGAGTTCTGGACTGAAAACGTTGGTATTGCAACTGGTATCGGAATAGACGGTACTTTATTGCAAGAGGATATCGAAAAAGCTGGTAATGTAGTTTACAACAACTACAAAAAAATGCTTAACGAGTACAAAATTGAAGACAAAAACATCTTCATTGTAGCATCTTCTGGAGTTGGTTTAGCAAATAACACGAATGATTTAGTTGTAAAAATCAAAACTCTTACTAATAAAAAAATTGAAATTATCTCTTCTTCACTTGAAGCAAAGTTGCTTTTAAGAGGATGTATTCCACCAAAAAACTACTTAAGTTCAGTAATTATTGACATAGGTGGAGGTAATACTAAAGGAGGATATGCAAAGGACATCAATGGTGCTTCTGTATTTTTCCCAATATCATGTGATTTAGGAACTGTTACTTTAACAGAAATAATCAATAAAAAATGTAAACAAAAAACTGTTTTCGAATTTAACGAAAACCTTTTTGATTACTTGCCGACTATCAGAGAGAGCTTCAAAAAAATGTATACAAGCAGAGCTGAATCACAAGAAAAAAATAATGTTTACATCTCTGGTGGAGCTGCTTGGGCTTTTTATACTCTATTAACGGGAGTAAAAGCAGAAGAAAATTTCACGCAGATAAAATATGATGATATTTTATCAATTAGAACTATTGCAGAAAACAACTATCAAAGATTTGTAACTAATTCTGAAAGTAATACTGAAATGCAAAAAGTATTAAAAACGTACCAACAAAAATATTTAATTGCAGCATTTAATCTTTTGGAAACTTCATTAGAAGTAATTCCTAACATTCAAAACAAAAAAATATTTTTTGCTAAACAAGGTCAGATTGCTTGGCTGGTAAGTTATGTATTCGACAGTGCTAAAGGAGTAAAACAAATTTACTAAAAGTATAATTTTTAAAGTTTTCAAATACTTTATCGTAAAAAAAATAAGGCTGCCTTTATAGGACAGCCTTATTTTTTTTAATCAATTACAAACCTTTTTTTCAGCTTATTATTAAACTCAAAAAATAGATTAACTTTGAATAATTGTTCTGGCATCACAAAAGATAATCATGAAGAATATCAAAATAACATTTACCTGGACAATTCCTCAGGAAGATTTCTAAAGAAGCCATACAGTTAGTTAAAACTATTACCAAAGTAGCGGCTAATGAACTTAACATGAAATGGCAAACTACTTATGTTGTAGAAAAAAATTCTGAAGCAAAATTCAATGACGGAAGGCTAAAAGTAAGTTTCAAAAAACAAAAAAAATGCATAAGGCGGTTCTAAAGGTATTAAATACAAAAAAATTGTACCCCAATTTATACCTCAAAGGACGTACAGCTCATATTCCTTCTGTAAAAGGATATTATTGTCAAATCGGAAAAGAAAAATGCAAAAAAAACTTGTAAGATGCGGTTGGTGCAATTCCAGCGAATTATACCAAAAATACCATGACGAAGAATGGGGTGTTCCCGTTTATGACGACCTCAAACTTTTCGAATTTCTGCTATTGGAAACTTTTCAGGCAGGACTGAGTTGGATTACGATTTTAAATAAAAGAGAGAATTTCAGAAATGCCTTTGACGCATTCGACTATAAAAAAATAGCCCGCTATTCCGAAGACAAGATTCAGAATTTACTACAAGATCCAGGCATTATTCGCAATCAACTAAAGGTTCGTTCGGCTGTATCAAATGCCGTCGCCTTTATCAAAATCCAAGAAGAATTCGGAAGCTTTTCCAAATACATTTGGGGTTTTGTCGATGGAAAGCCCATTATAAACAACCGAAAAAGTTTAAGCGAAGTACAGGCCACAACTCCCCTTTCGGATGCCATCAGCAAGGATTTAAAAAAACGCGGATTCAAATTTGTCGGCTCCACTGTAGTATACGCCCACATGCAAGCCACAGGCATGGTAGACGATCACGTAGCCGATTGCTGGAAAAGAAACTAACTCAAATAACCGTTTTAACCTAAAAAGCATAAGTTACAACTGTAACAACTTTAAACAATTAAACGATTAAACTTTCAAACTTTTTTCTCTACATTTGCTTCGCACTTTAGGGGTGTCTGCAAAATTGCAGGCTGAGACTTTACCCTCGAACCTGATCTAGTTCATACTAGCGTAGGAAAAAGTAAGATGACTTCCATGTACCATTGCGTACACCCGTAGCCATTCCTAAAGTATAATTATGTACTAAATTCAAAAGGAATGGAACTCAAAATCAATAATCAAATCAAACAATTTGCACTTGACAGTCTCACTGTACAAGCGCTTCTTGACTTGGAAATTCCCGAAAAACAAAACGGAATTGCCCTAGCCATCAACAACACCGTAATTCCAAAATCCGATTGGAATTTCCACCTCATACAAGAAACCGACGATATCCTAATCATATCAGCCACACAAGGCGGATAATTGGGGCGTGACCCCATTGAAAAAAAGGGCTTACTCACCAAGCCGGCCACACAGCCCTTTTCCTCAATGCGGTCGGGCTGTACGCGTTACTTCGGTAACCAGCTTCCATCCCTCACGCGGTTTCTGCAAAACAAGAACTTTTCATTTTCAAGACAAGAAACAACGATCAAAATAATCTAACTAACACTTTCTCTGCTCACTCTCCTCTGGAGAGGGTTGGGGTGAGGTAAAACACTAAGCTATGAACAACGAAGAACAAATCTCAAGAACCCCTTTTCCAAACTCCAAAAAGGTATATATCGATGGTGAAATCCACCCGATAAAAGTAGCCATGCGCGAAATATCGTTGGCCGACACCAAATTATCCAACGGCAGAATCGAAAAAAACCCATCAGTAACAGTTTATGATACTTCAGGGCCTTACACCGACCCAAACATCGACATCGATGTTCGTAAAGGATTGCCACGTATCCGTGAGCAATGGATTTTAGACCGTAATGATGTCGAAGAACTGACCGAGATCACTTCAGACTACGGAAAATCACGTTTGAATGACGAAAAATTAAATCATTTGCGTTTTGAGTATTTACACAAACCAATGCGTGCCAAAAAAGGAGCCAACGTTTCCCAATTACACTATGCAAAACAAGGAATCATCACTCCCGAAATGGAATATATCGCCATTCGTGAAAACCAACGCATCGAGCAGTTAAATGAGCAAACCAAAGCCATGCAATGCCAACACACAGGTCATAGTTTTGGAGCCAATACTCAAAAATCAAAAATCACTGCCGAATTTGTTCGTAGCGAAGTAGCCAGAGGTCGTGCCATTATCCCGAACAACATCAACCATCCCGAAAGCGAACCAATGATTGTGGGGCGTAATTTCTTGGTAAAAATAAACGCCAACATCGGAAATAGTGCGGTAACATCCAGCATTGAAGAAGAAGTTGAAAAAGCCGTTTGGGCTTGCCGTTGGGGAGCCGACACCATTATGGATTTGTCAACAGGAAAAAATATCCACGAAACCAGAGAATGGATTATTCGCAACTCTCCGGTACCAATCGGAACTGTGCCTATTTACCAAGCCTTGGAAAAAGTAAACGGAATCGCTGAAGATTTGACTTGGGAAATTTTCCGCGACACCTTAATAGAACAGGCAGAACAAGGGGTTTCTTATTTCACTATTCACGCCGGAGTGTTATTGCGTTACATTCATTTAACCGCCAACCGCGTTACCGGAATTGTTTCCCGTGGCGGATCGATTATGGCAAAATGGTGTTTGTTTCACCACAAAGAAAACTTTCTATACACCCATTTCGAAGAAATTTGCGAAATCATGAAACAGTACGACGTAGCCTTTTCATTAGGAGATGGTTTACGTCCAGGTTCTATCGCCGATGCCAATGACGCCGCACAATTCGCCGAATTGGAAACTCTTGGTGAATTAACCAAAATCGCTTGGAAACACGATGTTCAGACATTTATTGAAGGTCCAGGTCACGTTCCAATGCACATGATTAAGGAAAACATGGACAAACAATTGGAACATTGTGATGAAGCTCCATTTTACACTTTAGGTCCATTAACCACTGACATTGCCCCAGGCTATGACCATATTACTTCGGCCATTGGTGCTGCAATGATTGGCTGGTATGGCTGTGCGATGCTTTGTTATGTAACACCAAAAGAGCACCTTGGTTTACCAAACAAAAAAGACGTAAAAGACGGTGTTATCACTTATAAAATTGCCGCTCACGCCGCCGATTTAGCCAAAGGTCATCCGGGAGCACAATACCGTGACAATGCCTTAAGCAAAGCCCGTTTTGAATTCCGTTGGGAAGACCAGTTCAACTTGTCATTAGACCCAGATACTGCCCGTGAATTCCACGATGAAACTTTACCGGCTGACGGTGCCAAAGTTGCCCATTTCTGTTCAATGTGCGGGCCTAAATTCTGCTCAATGAAAATATCACAGGAAATCCGTGATGTTGCCGAAGCTGAAAAAGGTATGGCAGCCAAATCGGAAGAGTTTATAGAACAAGGAAAGGAAATTTATGTATAGAAGAATATAGATAATAGACGAAAAGATGATAGACCCAGCAAATCTATTATCTCTTCGTCTTTTATCGCTCATCTAAGTCAAGTATGATTGTAATCACAAATCCAATTCCGATAGCTAATGAAATCAGTACGATCCATTCTATCTTTGAGAACGGATTGGAATTACTGCATGTTCGGAAGCCAAATTTTTCGGAAGAAGATATGATAACTTTCATAACGGAAATAAAATCGGATTTGAGAAAACAATTGGTTCTGCACAGTCACCATCAGTTAGCTTCAGGATTTGGCATCAATAGAATTCACTTTAGCGAAAGCAAAAGAAAAAAGAAAGACAGATTAGCTTTGGAAACCTACAAAACAAAAGGATTTCATTTATCAGCTTCGGTTCATTCAATAGCCGATTTCAATGCTTTGGAAAGTGTTTTTGAATACGCTTTTTTGAGTCCTGTTTTTCCAAGTATCTCCAAAACCGGTTATTCTTCGGAAACTGATTTATTCGAAGCTGTTAAAAACAGAACTAACTACGCCACAAAACTCATCGCTTTGGGCGGAATAGAATCGAAAAACATCAAACAAACATTAGAAAATGGGTTTGATGATGCAGTTCTGTTAGGAACCATTTGGAACAGTACTAATCCAATAGAAAATTTTAAACTATGTCAGCAAATCGTCCATTCGTATTAACCATTGCAGGATTCGATCCATCAGGCGGCGCAGGTGTTTTGGCAGACATCAAAACCTTTGAGCAGCACAAAGTGTATGGATTCGCCATCAACACAGGCAATACGATACAAACCGAAAATGTTTTTTATGAAATCCAATGGACCGACATACATTTTGTTTTGAATTCTTTGGAAAAACTGTTCGAGAATTACACTATCAAAGCAGTAAAAATTGGTATTGTACCGTCTTTCAGTTATTTGAAAAAGATTATTTGGTCTGTAAAAAAACTTTCACCAAAAACAAAAATAGTCTGGGACACAGTTTTAAAATCATCAACCGAATTTGATTTTTTAGATATAGAAAACCAAACAGATTTGATTGAAAAACTGAAAGAAATCGACCTGATAACACCCAATTACGACGAAATGAAAAAACTATTTCCCGAATTTAATCTGCTATCCAAATCCCCGCCTTCGGGAATTCGAGGACTTTTGCTTAAAGGCGGTCACAATCCGAACAAAGTCGGAGTGGATTATTTATATACCCCAAACGGTATTTATAAATATTTACCGAAGATCGACAATTGCTACGAAAAACATGGTTCAGGATGTGTGCTTTCGTCGGCTATAACAGCCAATCTTGCATTAGGCCAAAATTTGGAAACAGCTTGCCAAAATGCCAAAATTTATACCGAAAACTACTTATTATCCAACACAACTAAACTAGGATTCCATTATGTATAACAAACTGCAATACATCTCACAGGGAGAAAGTGCCGAAGAACAATTGTACAATATTCATGAGGCATTAGACAATGGATGTGATTGGATCCAAATGCGATTTAAAAATCAGAAACCAAAAAAAACTTTTGCTTTGGCGGAAGCCGTAAAATTTTTGTGTGAAGAATACTTAGCCAATTTCATTATCAACGACGATGTTCATCTGGCCAAACAAGTCAATGCAGATGGCGTTCATCTTGGCCTTTCGGATATGGATGTTAGCGAAGCAAGAGCTATTTTTGGCAGGACAAAAATCATAGGAGCTACGGCAAATACTTTTGAAGACATTGTCCGTCAAACCAACAATGGCTGTGATTATATTGGATTAGGTCCTTTTCAATTTACAAAAACCAAAGACAAACTCAGTCCCATTCTAGGGTTGGAAGGCTATAGTTCCATAATTGCGCAAATGAAACAATCGCAAATTGAAGTTCCTGTTTATGCCATTGGCGGAATTACTTTGGAAGATGTCAATAATTTAATGACAACCGGAATCCATGGTATTGCCGTTTCGGGCATTATTACCAAAAGCGACAAAAAACAACAACTTATTACTCAACTTAACGAAATACTATATGGCAGCGTCACTACTTAAAATCGGAGACAAAACATTAGAATCGAGACTTTTTTTAGGCACCGGAAAATTTGGTTCCAATATAGAAATGGAAGAAGCAATTCTGGCTTCCGAAAGCGAATTGGTAACCGTGGCATTGAAAAGAATCGATTTGGAAACTGATACTGATGCTATTTTGAATCACTTAAAGCATCCTAGAATCAATTTATTGCCCAATACTTCGGGAGCACGAAATGCCAAAGAAGCGATTTTTGCGGCTCAACTCGCCCGAGAAGCATTGGAAACCAATTGGCTGAAACTCGAAATCCATCCGGATCCAAAATATCTGATGCCCGATCCAATCGAAACCTTGAAAGCAACTGAAGAACTGGCAAAATTAGGATTCATCGTTTTGCCTTATATCCACGCTGATCCGGTTTTGTGCAAACATTTGGAAAATGCGGGGACAGCAGCCGTAATGCCGTTGGGTTCTCCAATTGGAAGTAACAAAGGATTAAAAACTATCGATTTTTTGGAAATCATAATCGAACAAAGTAAAGTTCCCGTAATTATTGATGCCGGAATTGGTGCGCCGTCAGATGCCACAAAAGCGATGGAATTGGGAGCTGACGCCGTTTTGGTAAATACTGCGATTGCCGTTGCCGGAAATCCAAAACTGATGGCCGAAGCATTTAAGGAAGCGGTTATTGCAGGACGAAAAGCTTATGAAGCCAAACTGGGAAAACAATATAAACATGCAGTTGCTTCCAGTCCTTTGACTTCGTTTTTATATGAGTAACTATTTAACCGCAAAGGGCGCAAAGATTTACGCGAAGTTCGCAAGGCATTGATAGCGTTCCTAGCGTAAATCTTTGCGAACCTTGCCGTAAAAAAATAAAAAAATGAACACATTCAAATCGGTTTTTGAACAGTATAATTGGGATACCATTCAAACCAAAATATACCAAACCACCACCAAACAAGTTGAACAAGCGTTGGCAAAAAGCAGAAGAAATCTAGACGACTTCTTGACTTTGATTTCGCCTGCCGCAACAACTTATTTGGAACAAATAGCACAGGAATGTCATGAATTGACAAAAAAGCGTTTTGGAAAAACCATCCAAATGTATGCTCCTTTGTATTTGAGCAATGAATGCCAAAACATCTGCACCTATTGCGGCTTCAGCCTGGACAATAAAATCAAACGCAAGACACTAACTGATTCAGAGATAAAACTTGAAGCTGAAGCATTGAAATCAGCTGGTTTTGACCACGCATTATTGGTTACTGGCGAAGCCAATTACACCGTCAACATCAATTATTTCCTAAATGCGATTGAACAGATAAAAAAGCAATTCTCAATCATTTCGGTAGAAGTGCAGCCGCTTTCCACCGAAGAATATCAAAAACTGCACGAAGCCGGCGTTTATTCGGTTTTGGTCTATCAAGAAACCTATCATCAGGAAGTCTATAAAAAATACCATACTAAAGGCAAAAAATCCAATTTTGACTTTCGTTTGGATACACCTGACCGAATCGGGAAAGCGGGAATTCACAAAATAGGCTTAGGCGTTTTATTAGGGTTGGAAGATTGGCGGACGGATAGTTTTTTCAATGCCCTGCATTTAGATTATCTGCAGAAAACCTATTGGCAGACCAAATATTCGGTTTCGTTTCCAAGACTACGCCCAGCTGAAGGAATCATTGAACCCAATTTTATTATGGATGACAAAGATTTGACGCAATTGATTTGCGCTTATCGTTTGTGGAATGAAGATTTAGAGATTTCAATTTCGACCCGAGAAAACGAAACTTTCAGAAACAACATCATTCCAATTGGAGTCACGAGTATGAGTGCGGGATCCAAAACCAATCCGGGCGGTTATGTCGTCGACCCGCAATCATTGGAACAGTTTGAAATTAGTGATGAGCGCTCGGCTCAAAAAATCGCCAAAATAATCAGTGATAAAGGATACGAACCGGTTTGGAAAGATTGGGACAGAACTTTTAGATTTCAGAATGCAGATTCTAGATTTTAGATTTCTGATTTGACGCAAAAATTCTACAATTCTATTTATTATCAAATAAAATCGAATAATAACAGGCAAATGAAGCAAAAACTTCTTCAATCTAAAATCGTTAATCAGAAATCTAAAATCCTATGAGTATCGTTCAAGAATATTTAAGATATAACCGCCAAGTAATGTTACCCGAAATCGGTGATTCAGGGCAGGAAAAACTCAAGAATGCCAAAGTTTTGGTTATAGGTGCTGGTGGTTTGGGCTGCCCTATTTTGCAATACATTGCCACAGCTGGAGTGGGAACAATCGGTATTGTTGATTTTGACAAAATTGAGATTCATAATTTGCATCGTCAAATTTTATATACTGAAGATCAAGTGGGATTCTCCAAAGCTACCACAGCTAAAGCTACTATTGAAAAATTAAATCCGCTGATTTCCGTTTTGGCTTTTGAAGAAAAATTAACCATTAACAATGCTTCAAAAATTATTGATGATTTTGATTTTGTAGTAGACGGCTCCGATAATTTCACCACACGTTATTTGGTAAATGACACTTGTGTTACTTTAAAAAAACCACTAATTTATGGAAGTATCTTAGGTTTTGAGGGACAATTGGCCATTTTCAATCACAACGGAACCAAAAATCTTAGGGATTTATTTCCGGAACCACCCGATCCAAAAGATGTTCCGAATTGCAGTCTGAATGGTGTATTGGGAACATTACCTGGAATAATCGGTACAATGATGGCACATGAAACCTTGAAATTGATAATGGATTTGCCTGCATTGAATAATGAATTAGTATTATTCAGTACTTTGAATTGGAGTTTTACAAAGCTTAAATTTTAAGGAAAAGGCACTCAACGACATTAAATTTAAACATATAAGTCATAGAAGTTTTCACTTTGGATAAATTGAAGTAAAATTAACAGTCAATAAAAGTAAAGTTTTAAAGTTTTTCAAGTACTTTTTTAAACTTATATCTTATAGGCAGCAAAAACTAACTAAAAAACTAATTTCGTTTAACTTAAATGACTTATATGTTTAAAAATTATTCCCCTTTCAAAATTGCCATAAAATCTTCACGATCAATTTCCCTACAGCCCAAAGTTTCAAGATGCTCATTGTAAACCTGGCAGTCCAACAAGCGGTAATTGTCTTTTTTGAGTTGGTTTACCAAAGTAATAAATGCCGCTTTGGAAGCATTCGAAACGAGCGAAAACATACTTTCGCCACAGAAAACACCTCCCAAATCGATTCCGTACAATCCACCGACAAGCTGATTGTCTTGCCAAACTTCAACTGACTTTGCTATTCCCAATTCATTGAGTCTGCAATAGGCTTCGATCATTTCATTAGTAATCCAGGTTCCAGCTTGCCCTTCGCGTTTTACCTGCCGGCAATTGGAAATAACTTCTCTGAAATTTTGGTTGAAAGTAACCGTAAAAATGTTTCGATTGAGAATGCTGCGCATACTTTTAGATACCACTAATTCGTCCAAAAACAAAACCATTCTCGGATTAGGCGACCACCAAATAATAGGTTCGCCTTCGTTGAACCAAGGGAAAATTCCGCTGTTATAAGCTAGTTTCAGCCGTTCCGATGACAAATCTCCTCCAATGGCAAGAATTCCATCGCTGTCGGCGTGGGAAACTGGAGGGAAAAATAAATCTTTGGATAAATAATACATGTTCAATTTCAAAAATCAATTTCAATATCAATAGCAATTGCAAAATTCAATTAAAAAAAAATCAGAAATTCAAGTAAACTCAAACTTCTGACTTCTGATACTGTTTCTAAATTCTGGTTTCTGCTTTCTTTTTTTCTTAGAATGGCAGATCGTCTGCTTCTTCTTCGTTTAAGTTAGCTGCTGGCGCAAAAGTTGCAGCCGCTGGCATTGGTGGTGCTTGCTGTGCAGGTGCTTCTGCAGCTAATCTTTCGATTCTCCAGCCTTGAATACTATTGAAATATCTTGTTTCCCCTTGTGGATTCACCCATTCTCTCCCTCTTAAATTGATAGAAACTTTTACCGCTTCGCCAATATTATAACTGCTTAACAAATCACATTTATCTTGAGTAAATTCAATCAGAATGTGCTGCGGATACTGCTCATCTGTAGTAACAACTAATTCTCTTTTTTTGAATGCTGCACTTACTTGTTGCTCTGGATTAACAACTTTAATTTTCCCTAATACTTCCATCTTCTTTTTGTTTAATTATTGTTACTTTGAATTTATTTTTTTGCTAAAAGTACTTTCCAAGCCGAAAGCACGTCATTTTCCAAAAGATATTTTTTGGCTTCCAAATGCTGTTTTTCAAGGTCATCGGAACTCAAGACTGCCTTGACGGCAAAATTTTGGTTTACAAATATACTAACTTCTTTAGTTGTAGGCAAGGCTTCGATATTACCTAATATACCTAAATCATTCCCATCAAAAACAGAACTTTTTTTGATAAAATCAGGAATGGCATCTACTCCTACCCCTAGTGTTGTCAGCGGTTTTGGCACTTCAAACAGCCCTTGATTCGATCGGGAATACCAATTGGATCCCAATCTGGAAACTAAGTCGATTTTATGCTGATCAATAGTTCCATTTTCGTTGAGAACTGCTTCGTTAATATGAATGCGGAGCACTTCACAAAGTATTAAATTTCCAGCACCTCCTTCAGTTCCCAAAGGAATTATCTGAGTTACTCTGCACTCAAACTGAACTGGTGATTCTTTTACTCTGTATGGTTTTACGACATCCGATGGGATCGGTGTAAAACCGGCTTTTATAAATTCGTCAACCCCTTCGGCATATTCTGTGCTGGCCAACGAAGTCTGCTGAACCATATCATAATTTACCACGTTGATAACGACTTCGCCAGTGGCTTCAGCATTAATTAAGGTATGCTTTATCGTATTGTCTCTCACACGCCTTGCGGGCGAAAAAATCAGTATCGGCGGATTCGCACTGAAGACATTAAAAAAACTAAAAGGCGACAGATTTGGAATCCCATTTTTACCGAGAGTACTCGCAAAAGCAATAGGCCGAGGCCCGACTGAACTTTGTAAATATCCCTGCAGTTTTACCGTGTCAATGCTTTTTGGATCAATGCTAACCATAATTTTTCATTTGAACAAAAATAACAAAATAGCTACAGGATTTTTGATTAATTATAAATATATTTATGACTGCAGATGCTCTGAACCTAATGGAAACAGCATCCTTTTATTACGGAGTTCGGGACAAAAAACATAGTGGACAGCAGGACACGAGCGATGGTAAATTAACGAAGTAATCATCTCCAAATAATAGTGATTTTGAAAACCCGCACAATCTGAAGTTCATTATTTCGTTATATTTATACCACAAATGTACTTTTATGAATTTTTCCGAAAACAGAAATCCTATCCGCTGGATTATTATTTTTATTTCGTTTGCAATAATTACTATTATTCTTTGGAATACGTATACTTTTTTTCAAATTTTCAAACAGGAAGAACGTGTAAAAATGAATCTTTGGGCTATAGCCGAAAAAACATTAATTAACGCAAAAGCCGATACCGAAGTTGATTTACCTCTACAAATCTTCGACAACAACACTACTATTCCCGTAATTCTGACCGAAAATGACAGCATTATCACCTCTAAAAACATTGATGAGGAAATCATAAAAAACAAAGCTAAAGCTAAAGAATATCTGGATGAATTAAAAGGCGAAAATGAGCCAATCACCATTATTTATGCGCCAGGAAAATCACAAGAATTGTATTACGGAGATTCTTCATTGATTGACAAACTCAAATATTATCCAATTGCATTATCGCTGATTATTGTTCTCTGCGGTATCTTAATTTACAATTTCTACTTGAGCCATAAAATATCAACCCAAAACAAACTGTGGGCGGGAATGGCCAAAGAAACAGCACACCAGATTGGAACTCCGCTTTCATCTTTGATTGGCTGGCTGGAGATTTTGAAAATGGAAAATATTGATGAATCAATTACACTGGAAATCGAAAAAGACATCGAACGCCTGCAGACCATTACCGACCGTTTTTCAAAAATTGGATCAGAACCTAAACTGGAGTTAAAGGACGCAGTCGAAGAAACGAAACAATCCTATAATTATTTGATTTCGCGTTTCTCTGATCAAATTGAGTTTTCATTCAAAGGACCTTCAAAACCAATCAGCATTCTGCTAAACCCAATTTTGCACAGCTGGACGATAGAAAATCTAGTCAAGAACGCCATTGATGCCATGAAAGGAAGAGGAAAATTGGCAATAGAAATTGAAGAAGATCCACATCATATAAAAATAAACGTAACAGACACAGGAAGCGGAATTCCCAAAAAAGAATTTCACCACATTTTTGAAACTGGTTTCACTACCAAAAAAAGAGGCTGGGGACTTGGACTGTCTCTTACCAAAAGAATAGTTGAGGAATACCACAACGGCACCATAAAAGTTCTTCATTCGGAAATAGGAAAAGGAACGACAATGCAGATTAGCCTAAGAAAAGCATAGCTTTATTTTAAAGGAACTCCAAACCATGTAACTTTTGTAAACATTCCTTTTCGCGCTGATTTACTTTTGCTCAAATAATCATTTACAAATTTTTCCTGTACTTCAATTTGTTTAAGAACATCTATGATTGAATTCTTCAATGATTTCACATTGGAAATATTATTATCATTGAACTTACCAATCTTATAAATCCGGTCTTGACAATCTAGTATTTTTTGCTTTGGAGCTAAAATCATTTCCTTAATCGCTTCATCTGGCAAAAGCGGCTTGAATCTATTATTTCTATACATTATAAAATCATTAAACTGCGCTATCGCCTGATTATAATTATCACTAATGTCCTGCATTTTGGCCATCGCCTCGTTATTTTGCAGACCATCAGCTTCATTCTTTTTGAATTGAACCATTTCCTGAATCAATTTGTTTTTGACGCCATTATTCTGAATCCGAATTAAAGCAGTTCTTGCTTTATCAACTTCTGACATCCGTTCATATTCTTCAATTTGACCTTGAAAATCAAACTTTGGCTTGGTCTTATTTATTTCAGTTTTTCCGTCGATAAATTCTTGATTGGTGACAGTATAATTCAAAAACTGCCATAAATAATCGAACGGCATATGTGTTGCAATAAATTGATTTGGTGCCACTTTGAAATTAAGATCATTTATTTTTTTGAAGAATTTTTTATTCTGAATATAACCAGCCCCCCAAGTTGGATCAAACAGCCACCAAGCATTATCAATTTTTGCGGCGCACCAAGCATGTGATAGTACGTCTACTTTACCATTTTGCTTAGTATATCCGCCAACAATATAGGATTTGAGGTTCACCTTTTGAGCAATATCATTAAAGACTTCAGCATAATGGATGCAGACACCTTTCTTTGTTAATAGTGTGTTTTTAATTTTATCAGGAGAAACTTCAGAGAAATCTATAGATGCAATGTTCTCAATATCATAGCTGATATTTGATGCGGTCCAATAAAACACGGCACGGATTTTATCATTTTCCGATTTAAAGTTTTCATTAATATATTTAGCAATTCCATCTGTCGAAGTACATAAATCCAAAGGAATTTTATCCATTTTAGCATCTATCAAAGCATATGGCTTCTTAGCTTGGCCAAAACTGATAACCGTAAACATTAGAAACAAAAAAATATTCTTCATAATCATTTCATTTTTAAACATAAAAAAACACAAATCTTTAGAATACTTCTTAAAAAGATTTGTGTTTTCAGCCTTTATATTTTCTTTACAAATTTGCTTGAATACTACTCGCTAATGCTTCAAACTCATCTTTTGTCAAACTTACCTTGTGTCTGAAAGTCATTTCGCCCATTTCATTTAACGGAATCAAGTGAACGTGTGCATGTGGTACTTCGAGCCCTACAACTGCCACCCCAACCCGTAAACATGGAACTGTTTTCTCTAGTGCAATCGCAACTTTTTTAGAAAAAGCCATCAAACCTAGATATAAATCATCTTCAATATCAAAAAACTTGTCCACTTCTTTCTTTGGAATACAAAGTGTATGTCCTTTAGCATTTGGATTTACATCCAAAATAGCTAAGAAATTTTCATCCTCAGCCACTTTGTAGCAAGGAATTTCTCCGTCAATTATTTTTTTGAAAATGGTACTCATCTTGAAATTAGATATTAGAAGTTAGATTTTTTGGTATTTGACATTATTATTGTCATTGACTTCTAATTACTCTCTTGAAATTTCAAGGATTTCAAATTTCAAAACACCGTTAGGTACAGTGATTTCGGCAACTTCGCCTACTTTCTTTCCTAACAATCCTCTTCCGATAGGAGAAGTAACTGATATTTTACCCGTTTTCAGATCAGCTTCGCTTTCGGCTACCAAAGTGTATTTCATTTCCATACCATTAGTCTGGTTTTTGATTTTCACATTTGACAAAACCAACACTTTAGACAAATCCAGATTAGACTCATCAATCAGTCTTGCATTTGCATGAATCTCTTCTAGTTTTGCGATTCTCATTTCAAGCATTCCCTGCGCCTCTTTGGCTGCATCATATTCTGCATTTTCAGATAAATCTCCTTTATCTCTAGCATCAGCAATATCCTGAGATGCTTTTGGACGCATCACGCTTTTTAAATAATCTAACTCTTCTCTTAATTTTTTTAACCCTTCCGCTGTGTAATACGATATTGCGCTCATAATTTCCTCATTTATATAAAATAGAAAAAATCCCATCGGGACGGGATTTCTTTTCACAAAGATACTATATTTTTATTTTTAGTTTACAATAATATGTTAATCATAACAATTTCAAAGTTAAATAAATTAAATTTGTTTAACTAAATTCTTTCGACTTAATTTTAAATAATGAAAAAATACATTCTATTACTTATTGTATCTCTATTTTTTCTGGGATGCAGCGACAATCAAAACTCCAACAAAAACCCTTATATCACGAATTACAGCTTCACTGTAGATCTCAACCTAAATTTACCGCTCTATTCAAATCTTAAAAGCCCTGGCAACGGCATCTATTATTCCAATGCGGGTGCAAAGGGTATAATCGTTTTCAATACCGGCACTGGTTATAATGCATTTGATGCAGCCTGTCCAAATCAGGAAATCAGCAGCTGTTCTACTATGACCCTCAAAGGAATCAATGCGCTTTGCGCATGTGACAGCAAAGAATATAACCTTTTTACTGGTCAGGGAACTACAGCTGTAACTTATCCAATGAAACAATACCGAGTGCAGATAGTGAGCGAAACCCAAATTCGGATTTACAATTAATACTATTGGGGCGTGCCTCTATAAAACAAAGGGAGCTAATCATCGCACTGGTGATCCGCTCCCTTTTTTTATCCTGTCGGGCTATACGCACTGCTTCAGCATCTAGCTGCTATCACCAAACGCGTGACCCACAGCATTTAATTTTGAAAAATCCTGAAGATTATTAAATTTTCCTGTTTAAAACTTCAAAGTTAATCCAGCAAGGAAATTAATTCCCGCCTGTGGAAAATAATAAACATAACCTCCTCCATAATCAGCTCCGTTTGAAACATAATCAACATCCAGTATATTATTCACCAGAACATTGAATCCTATCGATTTAAAAACCGAAGCCATTTTAATCTCATAAGAAGCATTTAAATCATTCACAAAATAATCTTTTAATTTACCAGTAGTATCATCAATATTATTAAGATACTGATCGCTGACAAATTTAGACAGCCAGCTAACTTTAAATGCTGATACAGGTGCAAAAGTCAAAATGTTCCCTGCAATAAAATCAGGAGAATAAGCAATATTAGTATTTCCTAAATTAACTAAACTCCCGTTGGCATCAGAAACAAAATCAACATTTTTATTACTGCTAAGTGTAAAATTTGGCGAAATAGACCATTGTTTTGCAAATTTAATAACCGCATCAACTTCTAATCCTAATCTATAACTATCGCCGCTGTTCTTGCGCATAGGAGAACCCACGTCATCCAGCTCTCCTGTCAAAACCAGCTGATCAGTGTATTTCATATAATAAACATTAGAATTCACTTGAATTTTACCAGATTTTAATCTCCAGCCCAATTCATAATCATTTAATTTTTCAGGTCTTACATCACTTCCTCCTTCATAATCCGTTCTGTTAGGTTCACGATTTGCTCTGGCATATGAAAAATACAAAGCATTTTTTTCATTAATATTATACGTAAGTCCAGCCTTTGGGTTAAAGAAATTAAAATTATCATCAACCAAGCCTGTTTCTGCTGCATTAGCTTTATATCGCACATTACGGTATTGCAGATCTCCGTAAACACTTAAATTTTCTAACAATTGATAATTGGCTTTTGCAAAAACATTCCCATCCGTTTTTGTCGAAAAATCATCGTAATAATGATCTCCTAATTCACTTTGCGAAGCATATCTCGACCAGATTACTTTTCCAAAATGGTCTCCTTCGTATTTATTCCATCCGCCGCCAAGAATTACATCTAGTTTATCTGCTTTATAATTTGCCGAAAAAGTAGTTCCGTAAAAATCATTATCCAGCCATTTTTGACGAATCAGATCAGTTGTAGTAACAGATCCGACAGGCAGTAAACCATAATCAGCCATAGCTGCATTTTCTTTATAATTCTCATAATAACCTTTGCCTTTAGTGTAATGAAAAGCTAAATTGGTGCTCCAGTTATCGGATACTTTTTCATTCCAATGCAATTGATAATGGTCTTGATGGTAATTGTCGGTTTCATTATCATAATAACGAGGATTTCCAAATTCATCGGTAAACGCTCCAGCGGAATTATAAGTTCTGTCTTCCGCCAATTTAATCGCATCTATTCCGTTCCATGACTGATACGTTTTTTCAGTACCTCCAAAAGTCAGGGCTTTAATTAAAGTAGTTTTCCCTACATAAGTTCCCTGCAGAAAATACGATTTCAAATCACTGCTGGCTCTGTCTATATAACCATCCGATTTTAAAGCCGATAAACGTCCTGCAATTTCAAAATGATCATTCATCAGCCCAGTACTAAATTTTACTGTATGTTTTTGAGTATTGAAACTTCCAAAGGAATTCGAAATTTCGCCTGTACTTTTCTTGGCATAACTATCTGTCAGCATATTCAAACTCGCTCCAAAAGCACCAGCTCCGTTTGTAGAAGTTCCAACCCCGCGCTGCAGCTGTAAACTCTGTACCGAAGAAGCAAAATCAGGCATATTTACCCAATAGGTCCCATGACTTTCAGAATCATTATAAGGAATTCCGTTAATTGTTACATTTACACGAGTCGCATCACTGCCGCGAACACGAATCCCTGTATAACCTAAACCATTACCAGCATCTGAAGTCGTTACCACAGAAGGCAGGTAATTCATCAGCACAGGAATATCCTGACCCAGATTTCGCGCCGCCAATTCTTCTTTACTCATATTAGAAAAACTTACTGGTGTTTTTGTAGTAACTCTCAATGCTGAAACCAGCACTTCATCCAATTGATTAACCTTTGTTGTATCTTTTTGGGCTTCCTGTGCACTTGACAAAACAGAAACAAGAAGAAACAAAGAAGATATTAAAAAACCATTCTTCTTTGTCTTTTCATTTTTTGACTCTTGAGTCCTTTTAAAAAATAGATTTTTCATCCGTAATGATTTACGAATAAAAGGGGGAATTATTCTTTTGTTTAAATTAATAAATGATTGTTCTACGGCAAAAGATAGTGCAGTTACTATTTTTTTTGCCGTTTATTCCCTTGGCAGCATTACCTGCCCAGGTTCTTTGGGTATGATCTCAGCTCGTTATTTGGAGCACCCCTTTGAGACTTTGCAAAAGTAATATTAAAAATTGCAAAAATCAATAGCAATGACAAAAATCAATGGCAATGACAAAATTCAATATCAAATTACAATAAGAATATTTAATCTAAATTCGGTTTTTTACGTGATTGTTTAATCTCAGAAACATTCTTTTTGTCTTTAATTCTTTTTCTGATAGCAGCTTTGGGTATTTTGGCAGGCTTCCGCACTTTTGGCACATACAATCCTTTTTTTAAAATATCCAAAAATCGTTTAGTAACGATCTCTTTATTTTTGAGCTGACTGCGATCTTCATCGCAATTCAAAATCAGCATTAAATCTGAAGTCAGCCGATGCTGTAAATTGGTTTCCAAAACCAGCTTTTCTTCTTGAGAAAGTGCCAATGAATTACGCAAATCAAAAGTCAGCACAACCTTGGACGAAACTTTATTTACGTTCTGCCCTCCGGCACCGCTGCTTCTTACTGCTTTATATTTTACCTCCAAAAGGGCAGTTTGAACTTCCATTTATAAAGGCTGATGTGCTTTTTTTAATAAATCATTTACCGTTTTTACGGGATTAAAAGTTGACAAAGGCACTTCTACAAAAACAGTCAGCCAATTTGCCATAGCTCCATTCCACAAGCCTGGAAGCTCATACGACTTTAAATCAACTCCTGCATGGTTCTTATGCACAATAAAACCGCTTTCGGGATCTATAAACTGTTTTAAATCGAACTTTTGACCTTGATAATTTTTCAATCCGCAAATCAAATCTACAGGATTAAAATGCGTTGAATCTCCAAATATTTTCAATTGTTTACTGTCTTTCAAATCAATCTGCGAACTCTCAACAATCTGCAGAGTCTGCTTACCTTCAATACTTCTTACCCAAAAAGGACCTCCGCCAGGTTCTCCTTCATTTTTTACCATACCGCAAATACGAATGGGCTTATTGAGCAGATCCTTTAATTTACCAATTTGATTTTTTTGTTTAAATTTAAAAAAATCATTATTCAATTCAATATTCAGTTTTTCTTTAATAAAGACCAAAATCCCGCTCAATATTTCTTCAGATACATCACCGCTATCCAATACTTTCAAATATTCAAAAGTCTGAAATTGCAACTCTAACAAGACTCCTGCCAAGCTTTTTTTATAAAATGAAATTTGATGAATGTCATTCTGGATTACATTATCTATATTTTTAACAAAAACAACATCCGCATCAATTGCATTTAAGTTTTCTATCAAAGCACCATGTCCTCCAGGCCGAAAAACCAGCTTTCCATTATCATCTCGAAAAGGTTTATTGTCTAAATCTACAGCAATGGTATCCGTTTCTTTTTTTTGAAAAGAGAAACTAACTTCTATTTTTGAATTCGATTTAATTTCAATTCTTTCTTTAATCCTTTCAATAATAGCTTCAAACTGTTCCTGATGATTCTCAGAAACCGTTAAATGCAGACTGGAATGATTATTCGAAGTTGCATAAAAAGCACACTCATGCAAATGCTCTTCAATAGGGGTAACTATATTCGCTGGATATTTATGAAATGGAAGAATTCCTTTCGGCTTATTAGCAAAGTTGAAATATTCAGGCGACAGGAGAGTCTTTATAAAATAGTAGTTTTTATAATCACTTTTCAGTTTATTAAAATCGGGATATATTTCACGCAGCTTTTCATCCACTTCCTTGAAAAAAGGGAACTTATCCATCCCAACAATAAATAAGGATAATTCAGTATCTTTTTTTCTGTTAATGTAGGCATTAATTGTTTCATGACCTAATTTAAAGTCATTCAAAAAAGTACTCAAGAACTTAAACATTCTTGTTGCAGCACCAGAAGCCGGAACAAATTTCAGCAGTTTGAGACTTGATTTATTAGCGACAAAAAAGTCCGCTTTTTGCTCAAATTCAACATCAGATAATTTTAAAACCCCATGATTTATTGTTGCTGGATTAACCAATATCGTTTTCTGCATACCTTCCTTGAAAATACAAAGCTGTCTTTTTATATTTTCTATTGGAATGCCGTGCTGGTAAATCTGCAAAAAATCAGCAGAAGAGAACCCCATCTCTAAAGCTGCAGTTAATTGCTCTATAATAGCTACAGCCTTCTTTAAGCGGGTCTCTTTATCGCCAGAAATTGTAATAAATGTTTTTTTATTATCAATCAATGACTGTTTAAATACTTCAAAAATACTTTCTCTTCCCTCAGGACTGTCACGCAGACCATCGTCCTCCCAAGGCACATCGATATCTGTCAAAAAAAACAGATCATATTGATGGGTACGGGCCGCTTTATCCAATAATGAATCACAAAAATTATAATACAGCTCTGAAAACACCTTTGTCACTAACAGATTAGTGTCACAAAAAAGATATCTATTAGCAATTAATGCACTTTCATTTTCTAATTTTGTCTGACCATAAGCGATGGGCATCATATCGTCAATATCACAGATTCCACGGCCGCTGTCTAATTTTTCCTGCAGATAATCGCGCGCAAATTCGGGAACCCAAACAGTTTTATAATACTCCGCAAGCTGTGTTGCCAAAGTAGTTTTTCCAGTAGACTCCGGTCCAAAAATAGCAATTTTTATTATTGGTGTAACTCCGGATTTTGCGAGCTGTTTAAGATTTTCTTCCATTCTAAATAACCGTACACGGCAATAATTGTGAATACTGTATATTGAAAACTGGTAAAAGTATAACCTTTTGCAAAATAAAGCGGAATAGAAAGTAAATCTCCTACAATCCAAAAAAGCCAGTTTTCAATTTTTCTTTTTGCCATTAACCACATTCCAACAAAGAAAATTGCAGTCAATATGGTGTCCAAATAGGAATACCAAGTGGTAAATTTATTAAAATAAAGATATACAGCAACTACAAAAACAAGAGTTAATGCAAAAATAATCACAGCAATCCCCCTCTCTTTACCGTTCGTCGTAGAAATTGGAAATTCATCGATATCGCCTTTTTTTCGTGTCCAGTGATACCATCCATAAATGCTCATTATAAAATAATAAACATTTATCATAGAATCTCCCAACAGACTCCATTGCCAAAGCAGATAAGCATATATAAACGTACTGATTAACCCTGTTGGAAAAACCCAAACATTATCTTTCTTAGCATACCAGACACTGCACAGCCCAAAAAAAACTGCAATAAGTTCTAAATACACTTCGTGAATTGGATAATCTTTATATTGGGCAAAAAAATAATCAAACATTTTATTTCAAGTTATGTATTAAAAAAATCGGAATCATTTTCAAACGCTGTTCCAATAACAACTAAATCGGCACCCGATTCGTATGCGTTTTGAATACCCTGCAAATTTGTAATTCCGCCGCCAACAATAAGGGGAATTTCAATATTTTGAGCAACTTCTTGAATCATTTCTAATGGAACAGCCTGCTTTGCACCGCTTCCGCCTTCGAGATAAATCAGCTTATTACCTAACATCTCTCCCGCCTGAGCGGTAGCAACAGCCAAATCCAGCTTTAGTCTTTCTAATGGTTTGGTTTTACTAATACGTTCTACAGCGGTTTCTCCTCCACTCTCTATCAGCATATAACCTGTTGAGATAATTTCAAGTTTTGTTTTCTTCAAAATTGGTGCTGCATCCACTTGGTGGCCTATCAAATAATCAGGGTTTCGCCCTGAAATCAAAGATAAAAACAAAATTGCGTCGGCCTTATCTGAAATTTGGGACGGATTTCCCGGAAAAAGAACAACAGGCAGACTTATCTTTTGTTTTAAAGCTTTGATCAAATCATCCAGAATATTATTCTGAACATGGCTTCCGCCAATAAAAACATGGGTTGCTGGTGACTGCTTGATTTTTTCGATTAAACAGTCCAAATTTGCCCAAATAATTTTATCGGGATCCAGAAGAATGGCAAGCAGCTTCTGATTAGCTTCTTTTGATTGAAGAATTTGTTTATATATAGCCATAGAAATTCAAAGAGATGCGCAAAGTTAGCGTAAAGAGGTACAAAGATTAAAAACTATTTTTCGAAAGCATAAACCAAAATAAAGTTTTCTACTTCCAGATAATTTACTTCGAACATTTTTTCCAAATCATCAAAAAAAAGACAGGCATGGGTTTTATTTTCTGCTAAAGAAAATGACGCCACCTGAATATGATCCTTAAAACTGATTCCTTTTTCGTTTCTGATTTTGAAAATTGCTTCTTTGGCACCCCATTTAACCGTGAGTTTTTTAATGTAATCTAGCGTATCAAAACTTTGCAAACGCTTCAATTCTTTTTCGTTTACAAATTTATCTGCAATACGGATTATTTTCTCACGCTGTAATTCCATGTCGATTCCCACGGTTTCTTCACTGACAATAACTGCGGCAAAATTGTGAGAATGAGTAATCGAAATATAACGGCCATCATCTAAATAAGGTTTACCAAATTCATCATAATGCAGATCAAAGTCACTAATTCCAGCTTCTTGTATCAGCATTCGCACACTCAAAAAAGCACGCTGATGCAATTCGGATTTCATTCCGTTTAATCTGAGCTGTGTTTTTTCTTTTAAAACTACCTTTTGAAATAGCTCATCAAAGGATTCGGTTACTTTCCAAATCAGGATTTGTGTTGTAGGATTGACGTCTATAGTTTTGAATAAAGGCATTGTGATTTTAGATTTTATATAGTGATTTCAGATTTCAGATTTAGAGTTCTGATACCATTTAAGAAATTCCATTTTGTTTTATTTTTCTTAAATCAAAAATCCTAAATCGCTAATCTACAATCTGAAATACTTTCGATTACGGGATTAAACAAATCATAAATATTCCCGAACGCTTTTTAAATAATAAGTTATTATGTAAATTTGCAAAAATTTCAATCCCGAGCCTGAAAAAGCGAACGGACGAAGTAATTATACAAATATACTATAAAAAAATGAGTACAACGACTACGCCATATGTGGCTTTCAAAGTAAAAGACATTTCTCTAGCAGCTTGGGGAAGAAAAGAAATTGAACTAGCTGAGGCTGAAATGCCAGGTTTAATGGCACTTCGCGCTGAATACAAAGATGAACAGCCGCTTAAAGGTGCTCGTATCGCTGGATGTCTGCACATGACTATCCAAACTGCTGTTTTGATTGAAACTTTAATTGCTCTTGGTGCTGAAGTTACTTGGTCTTCCTGCAACATTTTCTCTACTCAGGATCAGGCTGCTGCTGCAATTGCCGCTGCTGGAATCTCAGTTTACGCATGGAAAGGTCTGGACGAAGAATCATTTGACTGGTGTATTGAGCAGACTTTATTCTTTGGAGAAGACAGAAAACCATTGAACATGATTCTTGACGATGGTGGCGATTTAACTAACATGGTTATTGACCGTTACCCAGAATTAGTTCCTGGAATCAAAGGTCTTTCTGAAGAAACGACAACTGGTGTTCACAGACTTTACGAAAGAGTAAAAGCTGGAACTCTTCCAATGCCTGCAATCAATATTAATGACTCTGTTACTAAATCTAAATTTGACAACAAATACGGCTGTAAAGAATCTGCTGTAGATGCAGTACGCCGTGCAACTGACTTGATGTTAGCAGGAAAAAGAGTTATCGTTTGTGGATACGGTGACGTTGGAAAAGGAACTGCTGCTTCTTTCAGAGGTGCTGGTTCTATTGTAACAGTTACTGAAATCGATCCAATCTGTGCGTTACAGGCCGCAATGGACGGTTATGAAGTTAAAAAATTAAGCACTGTAATTGCTAATGCAGATATCATCATTACAACTACAGGAAACAAAGATATCGTTCTTGGGGAGCACTTCGAGCAAATGAAAGACAAAACTGTTGTCTGCAACATCGGTCACTTCGATAATGAAATTGATATGGCATGGTTAAACAAAAACCACGGTGCATCTAAAATCGAAATCAAACCACAGGTTGACAAATACAACATCAACGGAAAAGATATCATCATCTTGGCTGAAGGCCGTTTGGTAAACCTTGGCTGCGCTACAGGTCACCCAAGTTTTGTAATGAGTAACTCGTTCACAAACCAAACTTTGGCTCAAATCGAATTGTGGAAAAACAGCGCTGCATACAAAAATGAAGTTTACATGTTACCAAAACATTTAGATGAAAAAGTTGCCGCTTTACACTTAGCTAAATTAGGTGTTGAACTTGAAGTTCTAAGAGAAGATCAAGCTGCTTACATTGGTGTTGAAGTTCAAGGTCCATTCAAACCAGAATATTATAGATACTAAATAAGTATAGATTGTAAGATCTAAAATATCATTAAAAAACCCTTGTAAACTGATTCATTATCAGATTGCAAGGGTTTTTAATGATATTATCTACTTCAAAAGCATCGAATGATCCGTAATAAAAGATAACATACCAAATCTGTCAGTACATCCAGCATCAGTCATTCAGATTCAAACCCACATCTGTTATCGTAGCTGTAACAGGAATTTCTTTTGGCAGTAATTGCTCTTCTTTTTTTAATTTTTCAATTTTTTCTAACTGCTTACGCTTGCTTTTATTTGTAACAGATATTATAATGACCGAGCTTGCCGTAAACCCTCCAAATGCTGTCATAGCCAAATCTGCACCATTAAAATCAGTCTTACCATATTTCAGGTCATAAGCCTCTTTCATTGCTCCCACTAAAACAGCACAAGCAGTCGAATAAAGAAGTGCCTTTGGAGCACTCTTTGTTAATTTATGAATCGGTCCATATGCCAATACAGACACTAATGCTCCTGCGCCAAAATGCGCCAATTTATCCTGCTTAACATCTATTTGAGAAATTAAGGATGCAGAGTACAAAAAAATCAGGGAAAATGTTTTCATAATCTTATATTTTTATACTTAAAGTTAAAAAAAAGACATCCTAAATCAGGTGTAACCCTTTTAATTTTAACACTAATAAGACTAATAAACAAGTATACTAGACCAAACAAAAACATTTCACAAAATAATCAGTTTATTCATTCGTTTTGGACAAAATAAAATAGTAGTATTTTTATTTTAAACTGTTAAATTCAATCCTAAAAACGAGAAAAAAATCACTTAAATTATCATATTATTACAAATAAAAACTAAAAACAATATAACCTAAAAATTTTAACATAAAAATTACAAATAATTCACTTACCTATTTTATTCTGAATCAGAAATATCACATCAAAATCATGTAAAAATCTCTACATAAGAGCTAAAATTCAAAACTATAAAATAAGTATTTTCTTCTTTTTTTCTTGGATTACTGATAAAGAATTCACAATTCCTGTTTTAACAAATTAACGAAGCATTACATAATTAGAACTCTTGCAGCATTATGATATTTTTTCCTTTAGACATACCTTTTCAAATATCAATACAACTATAACTCTTAATCTTGTAACGCCTACGGAGTTCTGTTTTAGTAAATAATCCCAATTCAAACTCTTTTACTACTTGCTTTTTAAATACCTCGCTATAAGTTTCTACAGGGAAGCTTTTTTTTGAATTCTTTACTTGATAGTGACATAATTAAAGTAATTATAGTCAACTTTTTTTAGAACGAGACAAAACAAACAAAAACCCGTCTCGTATTATTTAACGAGACGGGTTTTGTATAATGAGAAATCTTTATGATTATGCTTCGAATGGAAGTATAGAAACATAAGATTTGTTATCTCTTTTCTTTTGGAAAACAACAACTCCATCAACTTTTGCATGTAAAGTATGATCTTTACTGATGTAAACGTTTTCACCTGGATTGTGTTTTGAACCTCTTTGTCTTACGATGATGTTCCCAGCAATAGCAGCCTGACCACCAAAAATCTTAACGCCTAAACGTTTTGATTCTGATTCTCTACCATTCTTCGAACTACCGACACCTTTCTTGTGAGCCATGACGTATTAGTTTATTTTGTTATTATTCTTGTGTATCTTCTTTTTTAGCTTTAGGAGCTTTTTTTACTTTAGGAGCTGCTACTTCAGCATCTTCTGTTGAAGCTTCAGCTGCTGCTTTTTTTGGAGCTGTTGCTTTTTTAACTGTTCCTCCTGCAGTAATACCTTCAATTACAATTTGAGTAAGATATTGTCTGTGACCGTTTCTTTTTTTGAATCCTTTTCTTCTTTTCTTTTTGAAAACGATAACTTTATCACCTTTTAAGTGTTGTAACACTTTAGCTTCTACTGAAGCACCTTCTATAGCTGGGGCGCCTATTGTGATTGATCCGTTATCATCTACCAAATAAACTTTATCAAAAGAAACTTTTGATCCTTCTTCATTTGCCAAACGGTGAACGTAAACCTTTAGGTCTTTGCTAACTTTAAACTGTTGCCCTGCTATCTCTACGATTGCATACATACTGAATTGTTTTAATAATTTTTAAGGATGCAAATATACAATTAAATATTTACCCTGCAATCCTTTGATAAAAAAATATTTAATTGATTTTCAAAACCTGTTTCAGCCTCTTTTTGAAACACTTACAGCCAAAAAACAAAAGAGCGTTAATAAATTCTTAATACTGTATTTACTTACTTTCTGTCCAATAAAAAAAGTACTTTTGTGTAACAAATCCATAAAACCAATACCTATATAATCAAATTATTAATCTTTATGAAAAAATCAATAATGATGTTAAGCGCTGCATTAATGTTAGGAGGAGTAGCTTCGGCTCAAAAAGTAGCTTTCGAAGAATACGATTTAGATAACGGATTACACGTTATATTACATCACGACAACTCTGCCCCTGTTGTAATTACGTCTGTTATGTATCATGTAGGCGCCAAAGACGAAAAACCGGACCGTACTGGTTTTGCCCACTTTTTTGAACATCTATTATTTGAAGGAACCGAAAACATTAAAAGAGGCGAATGGTTCAAAATTGTAACTTCGAATGGAGGCACCAATAACGCTAACACCACCGATGACAGAACTTATTATTATGAAATATTCCCATCAAACAATTTGGAATTAGGACTTTGGATGGAATCCGAAAGATTAATGCATCCAATAATCAATAAGATTGGGGTAGATACTCAAAACGAAGTGGTAAAAGAAGAAAAAAGAACAAGTTACGACAACAGACCTTACGGGAACATTCTGACTGCTGTAAAAGAAAACATGTTTAAAAATCATCCGTACCGCTGGACAACTATTGGTTCAATGAAAGATTTGGATGCTGCTACTCTTGAAGAATTTCAAGCATTCAACAAAAAGTTTTACCTGCCAAACAATGCTGTATTGGTAGTAGCTGGTGATTTCGAAAAAAACCAGGCAAAAGAATGGATTCAAAAATACTTTGGACCAATTGCCAAAGGCGAGGTAACTCCTAAAAAAATCTATACCGAAGAACCAATAACGCAGACTATCAAAGCTACTTACGAAGACCCTAATATTCAGATCCCAATGTTAGTAGCCAGCTACCGCACTCCTTCAATGAAAAGCAGGGACGCAAGAGTTTTGGATTTGATTTCATCTTATCTAAGTGACGGAAAAAGTTCCAAACTTTACAAAAAAGTAGTTGATGACAAAAAAATGGCACTGCAGATTGGCGCAGTTGGTTTCAGTCAGGAAGATTACGGTATGTACATATTATATGGCCTGCCAATGGGAACTTTCACAACAACAGATATTCTTAAAGAGATAGACGAAGAAATTGTAAAAATACAAACTGAATTAATTTCCGAAAATGACTATCAAAAATTACAGAACAAGTTTGATAACAGCTTCGTAAACGCTAATTCTACTATTGAAGGAATTGCTAACAATCTAGCATCCTTCTATCTGCTGTACAAAGATGTAAATCTAATCAACACAGAAATCGAATTATACCATTCTATTACACGTGAAGAAATAAGAGAGGTTGCTAAAAAATACCTAAATCCAAACCAGCGTTTACTTTTAGATTATGTACCAGCCAAAGCAAAACCTCTTAACTAAAGAAACCAACATCATGAAAAAAACAAGTATACTATTCATCCTTCTATTTTTAACAGGAATCATGCAAGCACAAGACCGCACGCAACCCAAACCCGGAAAATCACCTACAATTAATATCAAAAAACCACAAACCTTTGTTTTAGCAAACGGCATGAAAGTATTGGTAGTTGAAAACCATAAACTGCCAAGGGTTTCTTTCAATTTAACCTTGGATAATGCACCATTTGCAGAAGGAAATAAAAAAGGAGTCGATGAATTGACGAGTAACTTAATAGGTAATGGAAGTAAAAAAACATCAAAAACTGCTTTCAATGAAGAAATAGACTTTCTTGGAGCTGACATTAATTTCAGTTCACAGGGAGCTACTGCCAATTCTCTTTCTAAATACAGCGGAAGAGTTTTAGAACTAATGGCTGAAGGTGCTTTAAATCCAAATTTCACCCAAGAAGAATTTGACAAAGAAAAAGCCAAAATGATTGAAGGCATGAAAGCCGAAGAAAAAAGCGTTCCAGCAATTGCTAATCGTGTGGTAGATGCTTTAGCTTACGGCAAAACTCATCCTTCTGGTGAATTTGTTACAGAAGCAACATTAAACAATATTACTCTCGCAGACATTGAAACCAATTACAGCAATTACTTTGTTCCAGAGAACGCTTATTTAGTAGTTATTGGTGACATCAAATATAAAAATGTAAAAGAGGCGGTAGAAAAACTATTTGGCAAATGGCCGAAAAAAAGCGCACCAAAAACATCCTACGATATCCCAGTAAATGTTTCTAATCTGCAAATCAACTTAGTTGACGTTCCAAATGCTGTTCAGTCTGAAATTACACTTGTAAATACTGTAAACTTAAAAATGGGAGATCCAGATTTTTTCCCTGCAGTTATTGCCAATCAGATTCTAGGAGGTGACTTCAACAGTTATCTGAATATGAATCTACGCGAAAAACATGCTTGGACCTATGGCGCAAGATCAAATGTCGGAGCAGGAAAATACACTAATAAATTCTTTGCAAAATCAGCTGTAAGAAACTCCGTTACCGATAGTGCCGTAGTAGAATTTGTCAAAGAAATAAAAAGAATAAGAACTGAAAAGGTAACCGAAGAAGTACTTGCTACTGTAAAAGCAGGCTACATTGGACGTTTTGTGATGCAGGTCGAAAAACCGCAGGCAGTAGCCAGATATGCATTAAACATTGAAACCGAAAAACTTCCAGCCGATTTCTACGAAAAATACATACAGACCATAAACGCAGTAACCGCTGATGACATACTGCGTGTTGCCAACAAATATTTCTTAATAGACAATATCCGAATAGTTATTGCCGGAAAGGCATCTGAAATAGGACCAGGTTTGGAAAAATTAAAGATTCCAATGTTTTATTTTGACAAATATGCTAATCCTTTAGAAAAACCTGTGTTGAAAAAAGAAATTCCAGCAGGAATTACAGCTAAAAATGTATTTGAAAACTACATAAAAGCAATTGGAGGAGAAAAAGCAGTAGCTGCTGTAAAATCTATTGCTGTAAGCGGAACAACTTCTGTACCGCAGGCCCCATCTCCTTTAACTTTCACTTCAAAAACAGACATCAAAGGAAACTCATTAATAGAAATCGCAATGGGACCTATGAGTATAATGAAACAGGTCGTTAATCAAAAAGGAGCTTACGCTATTCAGCAGGGACTGCGCAAGGATTTTGAAGGAGCAGAATTAGCCGAAATGAAAGCATCAGCAACACCGTTTGAAGAAGTGCTTTTATTAAAAAATCCGGCTCTTATCATCGACAGAATTGAAAATATCAATGGAAGTGATGCTTTTGCTATCAAAAACAACAAAACAACATACTTCTACGACACCAAAACAGGATTAAAACTTGCCGAAACCAAAAACCTAGAACAGGGAGGCCAAAAAATGACAGTGACTACAAATTTTGGAGATTACAGAGAAGTAAAAAGCATAAAAGTGCCATTCAATATTATTCAAAACGTAGGTATAGAATTAAACATCAAAATATCTGAAGTTACAATAAACGAGGGAGTAAAAGACACTGACTTTCAATAGTCTTATACATTCAAAAAAAACAAAGACTGCTTTAATCGGCAGTCTTTTTTATTTAAAATTAAAAATTATGACTAAATTTTTCAACCACTTAAAGATTGGTGGATTCAACATATAAATGCAACAGTATTCAATTTATTGATTTTTTCGGCGAAAATTTCATTAGGTGTTTTATAGCCAAATCTTTTTCTGGGTCTGTTGTTTAATGTATTAACTACTGTTTTTATTTGTTGTTCTTCGATGTTTTCAAAGTTAGATTTTTTAGGAAAATATTGTCTTATTAATCCGTTTAAATTTTCATTGGCTCCTCGTTCCCAGCTATGGTAGGGTTTGGCAAAATAATAATCGATATCTAAATCTTCTGCAATGGCCCGATGATTGGCAAATTCCTTTCCATTATCCGAAGTAATGGTCTTGATTATTGGTTTCCAATCTTTCAATAATTCAATTGTTTTCTGCTGTATTGCACTAGCTTCTTTGCTTTCTACTTTTCCCATAAAAAGTATTCCAGAGGCTCTGTCATTGATAGTTAGTAACGCTCCTTTGTGATTCTTACCAATGACCAAATCAATCTCTAAATCGCCCAATCTACTTTTCTTTTCTACAATCTTTGGACGCTCGCTAATATCGACCCTACCAATAATAAGTCCTCTTTTATCCTTTAAATGTCCTCTTTTTTTATACTTTTTACCCTTGGTCCTAAGATGTTTATATAAGAGTCCTCCTTTGCGTTTATTTTCCCAAATATATTGATAGATTCTTTCTTTAGAAACCATTGCTCTTTTGTCAATTTTTGCTCTGCCAACAATTTGTTCAGGACTGTAATCTTGCTTTAAATAAAACAAAATATTTGCTTCAACTTCTGAGGTTAAAGTGCATTTTTTGATCTTAACCTTATGCCTGTTTAAAGCTTTTTTATCCGCCAAAACAGCTTTATAAACACCACTTCTTTGATCAGAATTACGTTTTATTTCTCGAGAAATAACTGATTTGTTTTTATCTACCAATTCAGCAATTTCGGAAATACTGATACCGGCATTTCTATATACTTCTATTTTGTATCTTTGTTCTAACGTTAAATGTGCCATCTATTTTGAGTGTTGCAACCCAAAGATATGATGATTTTTTCGCCAACTCTAGTGTTATTCTTTTGACCTAGGTCAAAAGAATAACACTAGAGTTTTTTTTCACGTTGCATTTATTACTTGAATCTAAGATTATAATTAAGTTCAAATTCAGCAAAATACAAAAGATTTAAAGACGCAGCTGCTGTAAAAAAAGCGTCCTATTTCTTAGCAGATAAATAAACCCCAATTAAAATAATAAAAGCACCTACACACTGAACAAAAGTCAGCACCTCATTATCCAGCAATCCCCAAAAAATAGCAATTACAGGAATAAGATAGGTAACCGAAGTTGCAAAAACAGGCGATGAAATCTGGATTAATTTAAAGAAAATAACATTGGCAATTCCAGTACCTACAACTCCTAAAATCAATATAAACCAAAGAGAATGCTGTACTTTTTCAACATGAACAACTTCAAAGAAATCAGTAAAAAACAAAATTCCTAAAGCAGGAAAAAGCAAGATTAAAAAATTCCCGGTAGTTATACTCAAAGGAGTCAGATCCGACAAATACCTTTTGATTAAATTGACATTTGCTGCATAACAGATAGATGCAGCCAATACCAAAACAGCATAATAATAATTTTGCTCCGGATGATTTACTGCCCCATTAAAAACTAAAAGCAGACACCCCAGAAGCCCTATAATTACACCCCATATCTGACTTTTTCGAAAAGTAATCCCAAAAAAAACAGCACCTAAAATCAGTGTATTTAATGGTGTCAATGAATTTAAAATAGCCGTAATTGAACTGTCAATCTGAGTTTCTGCTATAGCAAAAAGATAGGCTGGAATGAATGTACCAAATAAAGAGGTCAGCATAATATATTTCCATTGATGCCTTGGAATTTTAGTTAAACTCTCGAATCCAATCAAAAACAAAAACAATGCAGCAAAAATAATCCGCAGGGAACCCAATTGCAGAGCAGTCAGTCCAATCAAGCCCTTTTTTATCAATATAAAAGAACTTCCCCAAATTAAGGACAGCACCAATAAATAGATCCACTTTAACTGTTTAGTCATGATAAATTGTATTTTGATGCAAAATTGTAATATTTTTAGCAACTATTACTCCTTTTTTAATTAATTTTGCAGTAAATTACAAAAAACAAAAAATTAATTAAAAATCTCATCATAATGAATTTCAAAAAATCAATCGCAATTATAGCAATATCAGGGTTACTTTTTTCCAGCTGTAAAGACAGTAAATCAGAAGTTAAAGCCGAAACTGCTGCAGCTGAAGCACCAGCTCCAAAAGCTAAAAAAGAAATTGCTGCAGCCAATCTCCAGACAGCGAGTTTTACTATCGAAGGAATGACTTGTGCAGTAGGATGCGCTGCAACAATCCAGGAAGAATTAACAGGACTGGACGGTGTACAGGAAGCTAAAGTTGATTTTGACAAAAAACTTGCTACCGTTACATTTGACAAAACAGTTCAGACTCCAGAAAACTTAACAAAAGTAGTTCAGGCAACCGGTGACGGAAAAACATATAAAGTTTCTAATATGAAGTCTTAAATAGTTAAAAATAATTAGTGAATAATCCTGAGTCTCTAGATTTTAAATCATTAGAAAACGGAAAACGTTCGAATAATCTACGAGTTATTTATAAATCATATGTTTCAGCAAAGGACTAAGGATTATTCCCTAATAATAATTTATCTTTATTTAAAGTTATCAAGGCAGTAAAAATAGTTAATAATAAATATATTCAGAATTCTAAGATCATAGCACTGCCTTTAAGACTTAAATTTCAGCATCCCCCACGTGTTCTTTATCTCTTCATCAACAAGAGCATCATCCCCTTTATTATAAAAAAACAATATCTCAGCTCTTCCCACATTATCTTTATATTCTATTATTTTTTTACATCTGTCATAAATTCCTTTATACTTTTTCGTTATCTTCATGTTGTAAATTATACCTCTATCAGCACTTATTTTTTTTAATTGAAGAGAATCGAGATACTTCACTTTATACCATGTAGTATCAGCCTCATAAGCTATCGCCTCTAGATTAATCTTTGTTGGGTTTCCAAAAACTTCCCTTATGCGTTTCCCTCTTGGTGTATCGTCAGCCATGGTATAAATCATAGCAAAAGCAACTACAATATCATGCGTTTTGCTTTTTATACCATGATCAAATGCACTTTGTATAAAATTTTCATTGCCATTATAACAACTTTCTACCTCTATCCCATAATAACTGTTAGGAGCTTGATATACCATATTATACCACTTATTACCTGCTTTTTCTTTAAATTTTTCATCTAATTGGTTTTGTGCATGCAAAGAAAAGTCAAAATAAACGATTGTTATTAATACAAAAACAAGTTCAAACCCTTTCTTTATTAATGATTTGTGTATCATATATTAAAAGTTTAAAAAAGTATATAAATTATCTTATCAAGAAATATTCTATTGACATAATCCACTTACGCCTGCATATTTTTCCATACAATCAATGTCAATATATTTTATTATAACACCATTTTGAGAATCACTACAAATATATTTAGAACCATCAGCAGTTATCCCTGTTATTACTACAGCATGAAGATTTGAAGAAACTCCATTTGAACTATAAGCACGATAAATACCAACTGCAAAATTTGTACCACCAGCAACAATAAAACTACTCAATTGATTAGTAGATGTTATATATGACCTATTAAAATATTGATCTGCAAAATTAGAAAATACGTTTACATCAACACCACCTGATGCAGGACTTATACATCCTTAACTAATTACCGATGTATATATTATTATGGCCGATTTTCCACAACAATTAAAAACCAATTATGGTACTGTTTTGGGTTTTAAATTTGAAGCAAAGGGAACAGCAGAAATAATCACCAACGACAGACGATTAATTTTGCGTTTATTTGATAATTTGAAATACATTATAAAAAAATAAAACAAAATCTATTTCCATTTCAAAGTTTCCATCAATCGCTGCATATCATTTTTAATATAACTTGCCGCAGGCATAATGGAATCATAATTAGGCTTAGCATAAAAATAAACTGATCCTGTAACAAAATGTTTAACACTGTCAGTTACATAAAACTGAGAGTTGGTCGCGGCATTTCCATCTACCTGATAAAACATGCCATACACTTTTTTATCTTGATTTATATATGGCTGTTCCAGAATATCGTCAGCTTTAATAACATGCTCGTAAGTTAGTTTCTGAGCATCTCTAAGCAATTTATTTATATTATTATTTACCGGTTTATAGGTCAGGTAAATAGTTGCTTTCATCTTTGGATATGTAATCGAGTAACCGCAGTCTTTATCTTCTTTTATTATTGCTTTGGAGTTCATATCAAATTCAAATGGGCAGTGTCCTTTAAGACCAACATATTCCGCTTCTGGATAATCCAGCCTTAGATAACTCGCTGGTTTAGGCAAAACATCATTTTTACATCCTGCTAAAGACAGGAAGAAAGCAAAAAACACAAAAAGAGCAGTAATTTTATTAAGCATTTTATATTATTCAATCGTTACTTTAATTTGTTTGACCCGTTTTTGATCAACAGATTCGATGACAAACGTACAGTTTTCAAAAACTATTTTCTGTCCTTTTTTAGGAAAATTACCTAAAATTTCTAAAATAAACCCAGCCAATGTTTCTGCCTCCCCTTTTTGTTCTTCGAATAAATCTTCATCAACATCAATAATTCGGAAGAAATCCTTCAGGTTTATTTTGCCCTCAAAAATATAATTTTTATCATCGAGTTTCGAAAAATTAACAAATGTATCATCATACTCATCATTTATTTCGCCCACTATTTCTTCAATAACATCTTCCAGTGATACCAATCCTGATGTTCCTCCGTATTCATCCACTACAATAGCCAAATGACTTTTCATGCTTTGAAAATCTTTGAGCAGATTATCCAGTTTTTTATTTTCGGGTACAAAAAAAGGCTCACGCAGTAAAGTCACCCAATCAAACTCGGCTTCATTAATATACGGAAGCAGATCCTTAACAAACAGTACTCCTTCGATCTGGTCAATGCTCTCGCGAAACACTGGAATTCTTGAAAACCCTTTTTCAATAATTTTCGGATAAATTGCAGCAAAAGGCTCTGTTATTTCCAATGCAAAAACATCAATCCTTGGACTCATCACCTGCTTAGTATCGGTATTGCCAAAAGAAACAATTCCTTCTAAAATCTTCTGCTCTTCGGTAGTAGTTTCGCAACTGTCTGTCAGTTCCAGTGCCTGCGATAATTGATCAACTGAAAAATTAGATTTTTGTTTCCCAAGTTTATTCTGCAAAAACAAGGTTATCGAACGCATTGGTATGCTTATAGGCGACAAAATTTTATCTAATCCTGAAACGGGATAAACAATTAATTGAGCAAACTTTATATTGTTTCTGCTGGCATACACTTTTGGCAGCACTTCACCAAAGAGCAATAACAGGAAAGTAACTAAAATTACTTCGGTTATAAATTTTAAAACCGGTGAATCGATAGAAGCAAAAATGTTTTTCCCAACAAAAGAAAACAAAATCACCACTCCGATATTAATGAAATTATTTGCAACGAGAAGTGTCGCTAAAAGTTTTTTGGGTTTTTCCAATAGCCGTGCAATTATTTTACCCTTGGTGTTATTTTCCTGTATAGAATCGTCCAAATCTTTTTGTGATAAGGAAAACAAAGCAACTTCAGCACCTGAAACTATTGCGGAACAAAACAGCAAAATTATGATTCCGACAAAACCAAAAATTAAGGTAAAGTCAACTTGAGAAGCTATCTCTAAACTGGGCTCTGGGTCCAAATTGGCATGAATTAGTTAAACAATCAAAACGGCAGGTCATTAATAGGCAAGTCGTTATTTTGAGATTCAAAGTTAGTGTTTTTTGCTGATTCCGAAGAATTTATTGCCCTATTGGTTTCAGTTTCCTTTTTGGTGTTCAAAAAAGTAAACTCCGTAACCTGTATTTCCATTGTATGCTTAACAGAACCGTCCTCGGCTTGCCATTGCCGCGATTTTATACGGCCTTCCACATAAATTTTATCTCCTTTGGAAAGATATTTTTCACATATTTCGGCTGCTTTGTTGCGCACAACCAGATTATGCCATTCGGTCGAAGTAATTTTTTCGTTGGTCGTTTTATTGACATAGACTTCATTGGTAGCCAGCTGAAATCGGCCGATGCAGTTTCCTCCTTCAAAATAGTGCATTTTGACATCATCGCCAAGATAGCCTATAAGCATCACTTTATTTAATGTTCCGTTCATGATTTGGTGGTATTTCTACCAAAGGTACATTATTTTTTAATACATATTTATTAGGTTTTATAAGAGACAGCTGATTTTAAAAGTCTGAGACATGAATCGCATGAATTAAAAATTTCACAATTTCACAATTCAATTTAAAGAACAAAAACTCATCGTTTTCTGGTTTCGGGTGAGGGATGGAAGCTGGTTACCGAAGTAACGCGGACAGCCCGACGCTATAAAGCAGTGGGGCCGAATACCCGTTCCTATGAGCTGGCCCCGCTTCTTTATAGCGGCACCCCCAAATTGTTTTACAATTCCTGTTCAATAAAATTGTGAATAACTACGGGAAAGGGAAATGTTTTGGCGGTTTTGATATCAATTCCGTCTTCGATAGTCCCTTTTAAATTTGCTTTCCAAAATTTGATGTACAGATGCTGGTGCGAAAGTTTATGAACAATACTTTCTTCATTATATTCCATCAGGCTCTCGATCTTATTTCCCTTGAAAAAATGACTGTTGATCTGCTGGGCTACGGTTTCGAAATCTTCGGCTTTGTCGGTTTCGATCAGCGGGAACTCATACAGATTGTGCCAGATTCCTTTGGAAGTACGTTTTTGAATAACGGTGTTTTCCAATTCATCGACAGCTACTATATAATTAAAGTAGCGGTTTCGGACTTTGGTCTTCTTTAATTTAACAGGTAATTGACCGACTTTCTTTTTCTGCAGAGCGGCACAGCTGTTATTAAATACACATTCAGCACAATTGGGGTTTTTCGGCACACACTGCAGGGCTCCAAATTCCATTATCGCCTGATTAAATAATGCAGGATTATCTTTTGGCATTAATTCAAAAGCCAAAGCAGCGAATTCTTTTTTGGCAGAAGCCTGAGCAATATCAGTTTCTATGTCAAAGTAACGCGAAAGCACTCGAAACACATTTCCGTCGACTACTGGAACACATTCATTATAGGAGAAAGATGCAATTGCGGCGGCGGTGTATTCACCAATTCCTTTCAGTTTTAATAAGTCTTTATAATTATCCGGAAAAACACCGTTCATTTCATAAGCAACTATCTGTGCTGTTTTGTGCAGGTTTCTGGCACGGGAATAATAGCCTAATCCCTGCCAGAGTTTAAGTACTTTTTCCTCATTGGCGTCTGCTAAATCAAAAACCGTCGGAAAAGCCTCGATAAAAGATAAAAAATAGGGCAATCCCTGCGCTACTCTTGTCTGCTGAAGCATAATTTCGGAAAGCCAAATCAGGTACGGATTGACAGTTTTGCGCCAAGGCAGATCCCGTTTATTCTGCAAGTACCACTTAATTAGATCGTTATAAAAAATCATCTTAATATTTTAGAAAACAAAAGTAATTGTTTATGTAATTAAATTTTAACGATTTAGGTTGATTTATTCTTTTTTTAATTCATATATTTGCAAACTCAAAAAAATTATTACAACATAATAAAAAGGAAAGAAAATGACGAAAGCAGATATCGTAGCGAAGATTTCAGAAAAATTAGGTCTTGAAAAAGGGGATGTGCAAGCAACCGTAGAGACTTTTATGAACGAAGTAAAAAACTCACTAGAGACTGGTGACAATGTTTACCTAAGAGGTTTCGGTAGTTTTATCGTTAAAACAAGAGCTGAAAAAACTGGAAGAAATATTTCCAAAAATACCACTATCAAAATTCCTGCACACAATATTCCTGCATTCAAACCTGCAAAAGTTTTTGTTGAAGGCGTAAAAGTGAACAACGAAGCAAAATAACACTATTAATTAATTATAAATCTATTAGATATGCCAAGTGGTAAAAAAAGAAAGAGACATAAGGTAGCAACGCACAAACGCAAAAAAAGAGCGAGAGCTAACCGTCACAAAAAGAAAAAGTAGTTTTAAACTACTTTTTTCTTTTTTAAACGTTCATTGAAATCGAGGAAAAGAAAATAGAAGAAAGAAAACAGAAGAAAGACCAAAAATCTTTATTCTTTCATCTTGCATCTCAAAGATATTTTTCCTCACCGGGTAAACAAACCTGTTCAAATATTGTTTAATCCATCCTTACATTTAAGCCTTAAGTCTTAAGCTATAAGCTTTAAGCTTTTTTTGCCTAATGCCTATTGCCTAATGCCTACAGCTAAAAAGTTTGGATAAAAATTTACAAATGAATAAAGAATTAATCATTCGATCTAGTTCTGATTTCGTAGATTTTGCCTTATTAAAAGATGGAAAACTAATTGAATTACACAAAGAAGAAGAGAAAAGCAACTTTCAGGTTGGCGATATTTTTATTGCCAAAATAAGGAAACCCGTTGCTGGACTTAACGCTGCTTTTGTAAATGTAGGCTTCGAGAAAGATGCCTTTTTACATTATCACGATTTAGGACCTAACTTAGCTTCCCAGCTGAAATTCATAAAACTTGTAAGCGCAGGTAAAATAAAAGATTTCTCCCTTAAAAACTTTCAGTTTGAAAAAGAAATAGACAAGAACGGTACAATTACAGATGTAATCAGCGCCAATCAGTCTGTTTTGGTACAAGTCGTCAAAGAACCAATATCGACCAAAGGTCCTAGATTAAGCGCAGAACTTTCTCTGGCAGGAAGATTTATTGTTTTGGTTCCGTTTTCTGACCGCGTTTCTATTTCTCAGAAAATAGAAGACAAAAAAGAAAAGGAACGTTTGAAACGTCTTGTACAATCAGTCAAACCAAAAGGATTTGGCGTTATTGTTCGCACAGTAGCCGAAGGCAAAAGCACAGTAGAATTAGAAAAAGATTTGCAGAACCTGCTAAGCAGATGGAATGCAATGTGTAAAAAATTACCAACTGCTCATCATCCATCCAAAATATTAGGAGAACTCAACAGAGCCTCTTCTATATTAAGAGATGTATTTAATGATACCTTCAGCGGTATCCAGATTGATGATGAAGAGTTGTACCACCAGACAAAGGATTATGTGCAGGAAATTGCACCATCCAAACAATCAATTGTTAAGTTCTATCAGTCTAAGGACACTCCTATTTTTGAGAAATACAATATAGAGAGACAAATCAAGACTTCATTTGGGAAAACCGTTTCCATGAGTAAAGGAGCTTATCTTATCATAGAACACACCGAAGCGCTGCACGTTATAGACGTAAACAGCGGCAATCGTTCTAACAAAGCCACCAACCAAGAGGACACAGCCATGGAAGTCAATATGATTGCAGCCGCCGAAATAGCAAGACAATTACGTCTTAGAGATATGGGCGGTATCATAGTAGTTGATTTTATCGATATGTCGAATCCCGAAAATCGTAAAGTCCTGTTCGACTTCCTGAGGGAAGAAATGAGCGACGATAAAGCGAAACACAAAATCTTACCACCGAGTAAATTTGGGCTGGTCCAGATTACCAGACAACGCGTAAGACCAGAAGTTATTATCAAAACAAGAGAAGAAGATCCAAACAATGAAAACGGCGAAATTGAAGCGCCTATTTTAATCATTGACAAAATCGCTTCCGATCTTGAAAGAGTATTAAAAACCCACAAAAAAGTAGTGCTTAATGTACATCCTTTTGTGGCTGCATACCTCAGTAAAGGTTTTCCATCATTGCGTTCAAAATGGTTTTTTGAACACAAAAAATGGGTGAAAATCATACCACGTGACGCTTACACGTATTTAGAGTACCATTTCTATGACAAAAAAGGAAATGTTATCAACGAATAAAACAAAAACCGCTTTTCGAAAGATTGGCGGTTTTTTTGTGCATTTTTAAAAAATATTTATCAAAAGAAGCAGCTGTTAAAAAAGCTTTTTTTATTATTTTCACTATATATAAAAGCAACTATTTTCTTAAATTTTTGCGGTACCATTAAGATGAGATACGAAGTGAAACTATTACAAAGTCAAAAGAAAAGAACTCAGCTTTTTACACTTCTATGTTTATTTCTTTTTTCCTGTTCCTTTGCCCAAAAAGACACCATTTACTTTGATTATTGCTGGAAAAACTGCCCAAAAGATCAGGCAATATATTACCGTATTCCGTCTGAAAAAATAGAAACCAAAAAAGCAGTCGGCTATCATATCAGGAATATTGATTCTGCCTATTGTATAAAAGACTATTATTTAAAAAATCATAAATTACAATTTCAAGGTTATTCCAAAGACAAAGAAGGACAGGAATTAATCGGTATTTCTACATGGTATGACGAAAACGAAACACTCGTATCAACCCAAAACTTTAATCGCAAAGAAAGCCACACTCCAAAACTTCTGGACTGGCAACCCATTTTTTACATTAATTATTCCATAACAGTTAAAAGCCAATTTACAGGCGGTTTGGAATTTTGCCTAGACTGCGAGAATAAAACCAAACTTTTTATGGGTTTAGGATATGGAATAAGCAGTTATGACGGTAAATACTTTGGTATTCCCGATGCATATTTTTCTTTGAACACGGGAAACGCCATATTTATTAAAGCCGGAGGTTCAAACCGTAACCTGTATTCACTTGCCGGACTGTCATTTTTGAATTTTATCGACCTCGGATTTGGCTATTCCTATCCTTTAACACAAGATGAAAAACCGGAATTAAAAGGTTTTACTTTTGGGCTGACCTTCAGACTCACTAACAACAATAAAGCCTATATTCCACTCCGAATTGGGTTTTAAAACGAATCTGTCTGGCGAAAAATCACTTCATTTAAAATCCTTGCATAACATTATATTTACGATTTCATCGGATTTTAATAATCTCATTTTTAAACAAATAAAAAAAGTAAGGTTTTATTTTTACCATTATTAATTTTATGAAAATGAAGAAGCTTTTAGAAATAATAAACAAAAACAACTTTTTTTATATTGGCAGTTTGCTATTGACTATCTCGGCTGTTCTTTTTTTATGCACTAATACAAAGGCTGACAGCTTCATTATTCTGAATGGCTTTCACACACCTTCACTAACAGTCTTTTTTCAAAATATTACTATTTGCGGAGATGGCCTTTTCACTTTATTGCTATTTGCGGTTATTATGCTTTCCTTCAAAAAACATAGAGAATTAGGAATGCTTTTGCTCCTTGGGTATTTAAGTTCCGGAATTTTATCCCAAATCATAAAACATTTTGTTATGTCTCCAAGACCCAGCGTATATTTCGAATCTCTTCATTACAGCTATTATTTGGACACTTTTTCAAATTGCAGAATTGGATTTCGAAGCTTCCCTTCAGGTCATACCGCCTCGGCATTTGCAATGGTGACCGTTTTTACAAATTATTTTAAAAGAAGGCATATCTGGGCTTTTTCATTATTATTCGCGATGGCGATAGGGTATTCCCGAATTTATCTGGCCCATCATTTCCCAATTGATGTATTAGCGGGAGCTGCTTTAGGCATTCTATCGGGTACTTTCAGCATTTTATGGTACAGAAAAAATAAATTCAAGATCAAAAAAGCGGGTATTCAAATTACTAGGCAATACAATTTAGCGATGCATAATTTTAAAACTCAGCATAAACCAAAAATAAATGGATCTTATTAAATTTTTTAAATTTGGATTGGTTGGGTTTTCTGGACTCCTGATAGATTTCTCAATAACTTGGATTTGTAAAGAAAAATTGTTGCTTAATAAATACCTTTCCAATTCATTTGGATTCCTTTTTGGTGTTGTAAACAATTATTTTCTGAATAAATATTTCACTTTTCACAATACCGATAACCATCTTGCAACTCAATTTTTAAGCTTTCTGATTATCTCCGTTATCGGTTTTTTATTGAATACCTCGTTTCTTTATCTGCTTCAAAAAAACACCAAAATCAATTTCTATGTCTGCAAGGCAATCGTAACAATAATTGTTTTTGTCTGGAATTTTACCGCAAACTCATTGTACACCTTTAAATTATAATGAAAGAAAATCAGCAATTAACCTTAATTATAGCGCTAGCAACACTTGCTAGATCTATTATTGCCGTATCAATAGGCTTGGGCAACGACGAAGTGTATTATCTGACGTATGCCCAGCACCTGCAATGGAATTATTTTGACCATCCGCCAATGGTTGCGTTGCTAATTCGGCTGACAACTTTTAATCTCAATTTGACTAATGAGCTTTTTGTGCGTTTGGGATCAATTATTTTTGGAGCTGTTAACACTTATCTTATTTATTACATCTGCAAAGGAATTAAAAATAAAAAAGCGGGTTTAATTGCTTCGTTGCTTTATTCAGGTTCCTTGTATTCGAGCATAATTGCAGGAGTATTTATTTTACCGGACTCTCCTCAATTATTTTTTTGGCTGATTAGTATTCATTTTTTAATTCAGATTGTTTCAGGAACAGCCGAAGCTAAAAAACTTAATAACCGCCTAATTCTATTTGGTTTATTCAGCGGATTGTGTATTATGAGCAAAATTCACGGGATTTTTTTATGGGCTGGTTTTGGGTTGTACATTTTATGCTACCAAAGAACTTTACTAAAAAATGGTTATCTGTATTTATCAGTCCTGATTACTTTGCTCATTATTTCGCCAATTTTAATTTGGAACATCGAAAACCATTTTATAACCTATACCTATCACAGCCAAAGAGTCTCAATTAGCAGGGGAATCAATATTTCCGGCTTTTTTAGGGAGTTTTTCGGAGGCCTTTTTTATAACAATCCGATTAATTATTTTTTGATATTTTGCTCTTTAACTGCCATTTGGAAAAACAAAATCGACATTTCCACAGCTGTCAAAAGACTGCTTCTTTTGATAAGCCTTCCTTTAATTCTATTGTTACTTTCTATCTCATTCTTCAGAGACACTTTACCACATTGGTCGGGTCCGGCTTTTGTCACACTCTTGATACTCACTTCCTGCTACATTTCAGATGAAATAGAAAAAACCAAGGACAGAAATTCAACATGGAGAAAATTAGTAAATACCTCCTGTGTATTGATTTCTCTAATTGCGCTGGCAGGCATCCTAACCATAAATTTCTATCCAGGAACAATTGGAAGCAAAAATGAAATATCCTTGGGCAAAAAGGACTTTACACTTGATATGTATGATTGGAACTTCTTCAAAACTGAATTTGAAAAAGTCCGCAATAAAAACATAGAATCGGGTATAACAAAAACCACTTTCGTCATAAATAACAAATGGTTTCCTGGAGCGCATATTGACAATTATATTGCACAGCCTCTGGGTCTAGACTTTATAGCTTTAGGAAAGCTGGAAGACATTCATACTTATGATTGGTTAAATGCCTATAAAAAACAGCTAAAAATTGGTGATGATGCTTATTTTATTACTGTTTCGAATAGTTTTAGTGATCCGAATGAATTATACAAAAAGAGTTTTGAAAAAATTAATCCCCCAATAATTATTAAACAATTCAGGAATAAAAAACCTGTTCGAAATATGCTGGTTTATTTACTTCAGAATTATACTGGAGAATAACTTCAACCCATTGGGTTAAATTATTTTTAACCACATAGAAACATAGAATTTCCTATGTATTTAAAAGAATTTGATAGGCGTTTTACTTTTCGCATAGCCAATCTATGTGAAAAACAGTGCTGTTTTCTATCTATTCTTTGACGATTAATTATAAATCTATGTCTCTATGTGGTTAATTTTTTATTTAATTTGAATTTCATCCAACGGGTTAACATTCATTCGTTCTAAAGTTACTCCTTCACAATCTCAATTTTTCTTCGGATTTCATTTCCAAATTCATCGACTACGGTGATGTAATGGAATCCCGTCGTGGCCGAAATAGGCATTTCGTGAAAAGTTTTGGTTGTGCCTTTAAAAGCATTATCGACATACCAAAACAGTTTGCTTTCGCGTTGCGAATGGGCTACTTTCAGGATTACGGGCTGTACCTCGCTATTAAAATTTTTGGTAAGATAGATTTTGCTGTTGGTTTTGGGATAAATAAAATCCATTGTTGTGGTTTGCGATCCCATACAATCATTTCTAAACGGGGGCAACGGCAGATACTCTATGTGTTGGCTTTTGTAATACCAAGCCATTACGGGAGGCAAAACAAACCAATTTTTGGTCACAATATTATCGACACTTTCACAACTGCTGTTGACCTGAAACTGCAGTGTTTTGTCCAAATGCACCGTTTTGTGATAGGGACAAACAGCCGTGTTTTTTCCTTTTTTGGGAACCCATTGTTTAATTGTCGGACAGCCTTCTTTGGCAATATATCCACTCAAATTACAAACCTCAACCTCTTCCAAATCCTTATACGGAGTATCAAACCATCTCTGTCTTGGCAACAAATTAAAAACATCAAACAAAATAGGAGCAGAACTGCTAACTCCCGTCAATGTTGGTCTTCCTTCCCCTGTAGCGTTGCCTACCCACACTCCTACAACATATCTCGCGTTCGTTCCTATCGCCCACGCATCGCGATTACCAAAACTGGTTCCGGTTTTCCAAGCAATCTTGAGCGAACTGTCATAAAATTTCCAAGCCTCGTCACCTTCAGGGCGGTTGACTTGTTCCATTGCGTTATACGTAAGCCAAATCGAACCGGCTCCCAAAATGTTCTTTTGCTTCGTCTCGTCCCCAAAATCTACTTGAAAACGATCATCATAATTGAGTTCTGCAAATTCATTGGTTCTGTATTGTCCATTATTTTTATTGAAATAATTCAAAGTGGAAGATAAGCCTGCATAAGTTCGGCACAAATCCCACAAATTACTTTCGGCTCCACCCAAAATGAGCGACAAACCATAATGATCCGGCGGTTTTGAAATATCGCGCAACTTGAACCGTTGTAATTCTTCGTAAAATTTGTTCACGCCAAAATCCTGCAACATCAATACGGCAGGAATATTCAGGGAACGCGATAATGCCCTGTGTGCCGGAACAGCACCATCAAATGTCAGGTTGAAATTTTGCGGTGTATAACCCGAAATCTGCGTCGGAATGTCTGCCACCAATGTATTGGGCAACAATTCCCCGTCGTCGAGCATTGCCCCATACAAAAGCGGTTTGAGAATACTTCCTGTACTTCGGGGTGCATCGATAATATCCACATCTTTTTGGTGGTTACCATCCGTAGGCGAATTCCCCACGTAACTCATCACTTTTCTATTGGACACATCAATGACCAAAATAGCCAAATTATGGACTTCATTTTGTTTGTATTGATTATAGTAATACTTCGCAATTTGATTGACCCTGTTTTGCAATCCAATTTCAATAGTAGTTTTCACCCTCTTTCCCGACTGATTCTTGGCAACACGTTGCAACAAATGGGGAGCAATTTGGGGCAAATCATACGGCTTTTGTGGCAAGGGTTCGTCTATCGAAAGTTCGTAGGTCTGTTTGTCAATTACTCCTTCTTTATTCAATTTCAACAAAAGCCGGTTGCGTTTATTCAGTAATTCTGTTTGGTTTTTTCCCGGATAAATTAAACTTGGCGCATTAGGCAAAACAGCCAAAGTAGCGCTTTCTGCCCACGACAATTGGTGGGCTTGCACCCCAAAATACCGCCAAGAAGCCATTTCAAGACCTACCACATTTCCTCCAAACGGAGCGTGCGAGGCATATAATTCTAAAATTTCGTTTTTGGAATATCCCAACTCCAATCGGGTGGCGAGAATGAGTTCGATTATTTTCTCGAAATAGGTTCGGCTCTTACCATTTCTAGACAAGCGGATTACCTGTTGCGTCAAGGTGCTTCCTCCACGAACGACTTTGCCTGCTTTTCGGTTTTGCTGAAAAGCATTGAACATCGCCATAGGATTAAATCCTGGGTGCTTGTAGAAATACTCATCCTCAAAATAGACAATGCATTTCTTGAATTTATAGGGAACGCTGTCTTGAGCAGGAAACCGCCATTGCCCGTCAAGCGCAATTTTGGCACCAAGCAATTCTCCTTCCCTGCTTTCAATCACCGTGGAATAAGGCTCCTGAAACAAAGTCCTAGGCAACGAAAAATAATAAACCATCAACAGCAAAAATGCTATTGATGATTTGATTTTATTCTTTTTTATCCAATTGATGATGCGTTGTGAGAACGCAATTAGTTTATTTTTCAAAGTTTTTTTATTTTCCATCCTAACAGGTTTCCAAAACACAAGTGTTCGGAAAACTGTCAAAATTTATATATTTTAGACAATATATTATCCGTAAAGTTTGTCATTCCGAGGTACGAGGAATCTCCGCAAGTGATTCCGCAATCAAAATCCCCAATCTTTGTCGAGCTTCTAACGGAGATTCCTCCTGCGTCGGAATGACAAAATTGTGTAAAAAATGTGGCACGCAGATTTCGCAGATTTACGCAGATTTTTTTAAAAATTCTATCCGTTTAAAATCCGTTCCATCCGTGTCATCCGTGGCCCAAAATTCAACGGAATTCCTACTTCACCACCTGAACCCAAAACCCTTTAGTTCTTGCCAAAAACGTATTGTCATACATCGCCTCACATTGCAGTCCCGGTAAATAATACGTTCCCAAATAAGAGGCATTCAGCAATATTCTGAACGTTTTTGCTTCACCGGCTTTCAATCCAAAATAGAAATTAGTTCTATCGTCCCGGATATCAATATAATCGGCAAAATTGTTGGTTGCATCACCATAATCTGTGAAACGGGTATTCACAATTTCGAATCCCGAAGGCAAAATCTGAGACAACGCCACATTTTCGACGTGTTCGTTCTTTTGATTTCGAACTGTAACCTCAGCAACGAACTCGGTTCCCTGATTAATTTTCGATACATTGATAACTCCGCCTTTTCTATTTTTGAAAACTATGGAAGCCGAAACATTGCTTTGTACCACATTTTCCTGCCCAATTGGAAGAATTCCGGTGTTCAGTAATCGGACGAACAATCTGTTTTTTCTGTTGTTTTTTAAGGTTACACTGTTTAGTCCCGCTGTGACAGTCAGACTTCTGTCGGCGATTGTTTTCATCGTTTTAATTGCCTGCATTTTTCCGTCTTTTCCAAACTGAATATCGATTCCTTTGGCACCATTACTCACTGAGAATTTAGCCATCGCATACAAACAATAAGCCGTAGTCTGCGTACTCATCCATTGGTCGCTTGACATAGCTTTGGCTAATTTTATCGCCATTGCAAATGCATTTTGCTTTTGCCCAAGCAACAACATCGTTTCCAGAGCCATCGCCCGATTCCTGTCGGCTGAACCATAATAGTAATAGTTGTAATTGGAATCGTCTTCTATTTTACTGTTCAAGAATAAGGTCTGACCCGCCGATTTTTGTCCGGCCAACACATAAGCCACCGCCAGACGTAATTTACTTTCGTTCGAAATCCCTTTCGTCTCGCGCAATCTGTTCATCGAAGCTAAATCAGGAACTCCGGCCAAAGCCAAAGTATATAAACGGTAGGCCTGCGCCAAATCATTTCCGTAACTCGGCATAAATCGCCATTGCTTGGCTTCTTTTTGTTGATACGAAATCCATTTGGTTTTAAAATTAATTGGCAAAAAGTAACCTTTTTTCTCCGCTTCAATCATAAAGTGGCCGGCATAGGAAGTTCCCCAATCATCGGCAACGGTTCCTCCTTGCCAATATGAAATTCCACCATTTGACAACTGAAAACTTCCAAGCCTAGTAATTCCGGCAGTAATATTTTTTTGAATTAAACCTTTGCGCATGGCATCCAAATCGGCAATATCATTCAGATACAATTGCGGAAAAACAGACGATGTCGTTTGCTCGACACAACCGTGGGGATACTGAATGAGATACTGTAATCGTCCGTTCAAATTGATGGTCGGCATCGACGAAATTTCTAATTTTGCCTTATTGCTTCCCGCAACGCCAAATGGTTTCCAAGAAATAGTTTTGGAACTGTTTGGTTCTAAAATCACATCGGTAAATGTATTGGTCACCGGATTCGGATTGGTCATATCGATTTCCACATCATAAACCGATTTCTCCTTGCCCGAAGTGGCCACAATCTGCACTTTACCAATCCCCGTCACTGAACCAACAGCCAAATTAAAATAAGCCATTTTTTCATCCGGCTGTGCAAATGATACTCTTTGAACAGCACTGCCAATCACTTTTAATCCGTTATTGGCTTTAACCTGAACCGTAACATTCTTGATGTTTTTTTCCATTGCAAAAACTGTAACCGGAATCGTCACTTTTTCCGATGGAGAAATTTTTCTTGGCAATGAAGCCAAAACCATCAACGGACTACGGACAGGGGTTGCTTTTTCGACGCTTCCATAAGCACTCGTAGTCGCATCTCCGGCCACCACCATCGTTTTTACAGAACCGATATATTTCGGCAATTTTATTTGATGCGTTTTGGTTTGTCCTTTTTCCAATTTAAAAGGTCCCATATAAATCACAACAGGTTTAAATCGGTTGGCTTTTTTGGCTTTTCCGCCACCCAAATCCTGATCACCTCCAATGCTAAAAACCTGATTCACTCTTCCGCCGTAAGCCCCAATCACATCATCGTAAATATCCCAAGTTTTTACTCCCAAAGCTTCTCGGACATAAAAACTGTCCCACGCATTTGGTGCTTTAAAACGAGTCAAATCCAATAACCCTTCATCGACAATCGCAATGGTATAAGTCATTTCCCTGCCGGACTGTTCACTCACTTTTAGGGCAAATGATTGTTCAGGACGCAATACATCCGGCATCGATAATTTTGGCGTAAGTATCGTGTTTTTGTCCACCACTTCAATAGGCACAATTCCATACATTCTGATAGGAGAATCGTTCTTAGTCGAAGCGTGCGGTTGCAAAAGCGTAATATTGAAATACACATTCGGAGCCATCGAAGCCGTAATCGGAATGGTCACTTTCGTCTCTCCTTTTTGGGTCTTCGCCCAAAGAGTTTGCACTACTTTTGAGCCATTTTCGATAGAAATAAAAGCGCGTCCTCCTTCACTCGAAGGGAAAGAAATTTGGGCATTTTCTCCCACGGCATATTTTTCTTTGTCAGTAGAAAAAACCAACATATTGGCCGTTGAAGCATCAGTGTTTCTCGTTTTTCCCGACCAAACCGGCCAATCAATGTTTACTGTCAAAGCTGTTGCGTGTCCGCCAACCTCATCCGAAACCCTAATTAAATAACGCCCCCATTCTTCATCAGTCAATGCAAATCGTACCGCTCCTCTTCCGTTGGCATCGGTATTAATTCTAAAAGTTTTATACGAAGTCGTGGCGTTATCCGAATTATAATTGGACAAATTATCGCTTGACGCATCCCACCACCAACGCCATTCAACCTTATAGATTTTCACTTCGAGATTTTTAACCGACTTTGGACGTCCGTTTTCATCGACGGTGACAATATCAAACTGATTCACTTTACGGGTTTCAAGCATCCCGTATTTGCTGAGTTCCGGCGATTTAATCCCCACATAAGTATTGAACGGGGAATAGGCTGTCGAAATAACATCGGTACTGAAATCACCACCTTCCTCATATACTTTTGTGATAAACGAAGCTTTGAGCATACCCGGTGAAACACCCTGTATTTTGGGGTTTATAGCCGTACTTGCTTTTCCGTTGGCATCCAATTTACCCGAAAAAACAGTAATTTCTTCGGTACTAAATTGACGTACCAAATCGTCAAAAGTATATTTCTCGTAATTCTTAAAAGTTGTTGTTTGTGGCGAAAATTTAGCCTGCATTTCGACATTCAAATTTTTGGCCACGGCACCGTGAAGCCACGTCACTTCTAGATTACTTGTGTTTGGATACGAAGACGAAAGCATCGCTCTTTTGAACGTATTTTTAATTTTCAAACGATTCGGTTTGATAGTTTCGATTTTGATGCTTTTGTAAAACTTGGCACCGCCGACACTGACCATTGCTTCCCAATTTCCAGTAGGCGCATCAGCTTCTGTGGGAACTGTAAAAGCATAATGATTCCATTCATTTGTTTTTTGGACCGTCTGATAAGTGACTTTTCCGTTAGGATCACTCAATCTGAATTTAATCGGATGTCCCAACGGAAGTTTATTCGAAGCATCGTTCAAAATAAAGGACAAATACAAATTATCTCCCGGTCTCCAAACCCCGCGTTCTCCATAGATAAAACCTTTGAGACCTTTTTGCAAAGTTTCACCGGACACATTAAAATTACTCACCGACAACGAATTTCCGTCATCAAGTCGAACATAAGTTGACTGCGTTCCGTAAGTGACAATCGCAAAATAGGCAAATGTATCCAACTGAAAACTTGCAATCCCTTCACTGCTTGTCGCTACGGTTCCTAATTTTTGTTGCTGAAAACTGTACAAATCCACTCTCGCGTTGGCAATCGGTTCGGTTGTAATGATGTTGCTTACCGCAAATAAATACGATTTGTTTTCGCCTCTTTTGGCGATAACCCCAACATCGGACGCCAAAATATTAGTTCCGATTCTAGCATTGTAATAATAGGAATTCGTGCAGGGATCTTGGCTTTCTCTCCAATCATAATCTTCATAATAGTAATCGTCGTAGGCATTTTGACTATAATTCACGTCTTTCTCATCGACTTCTTCTTCCTCATTTTCACTGTCATCAGCTTCTGAATTTTGACATTTGTATAACGAATAAGCCTTTTTATACGAGAACTCCACTCTGTAAATCGCACCCGGTTCCGGACTTATAATTTTGGATAAATCCAAAGCAAAAGTGTTCCATTTACTTGAATTGACTAAATTCCCTTCGTTAAGAGTAAGCGTTGATTTTGCAATTGGCTGACCCACTCTTTTCAGATTTCGGGTACCGTTTAATTCGTTATCCTGCAGAAACTGAAGAATGTTGTTTTTGTAAATCTTAAACACTTTTACATCAACAGCCCGAAGATTTACCGCTTCAAAATTGAGTTTTAAATTGCTCGAACTTGGCAGAATTGTTCCGTTTTTGATGAAACGAACGTTCGGTTTTATTTCGTCAAATGAAATCTTCTCCGAATAATTTTCATTTAGCTTTTTGCCATATTCACTTTCGATTCCCTGAAAAACTTCCAATAATAATTCACCTGTAAGTTTTTGAGAAACGACAGCAACGGGCTCAGGTTCGGCAACCGTAACAACTTCTTCAGGTTCTGCAACCGAAGCCGTGTCCTGAGGAACACTAGCTGTATCAACTGCAACGGTCGATGTTTCGGTTACAGCCACGACTTCAGGAGCCACTTCAACAGGTTTCTCTACGGCTTTTTCATTGTTAAAATAAACCTTCAACACATTTCCTTGGGTCGAAAACTTTAAATTATTGGTGTTTTGAATTGCCACCAAGCCCTTGAAATCCTGCCCTTTTTCCAACGGTTCCGAAAAATTGATCGACAACATTTGGTTATTTCCCTCCTGCAATTCGGTTTTTAAAACTTTGAATTCATTCAGAGCCGTAATCGGGAAATCGATAGTTCCTTTTTGGTCCATATCATAATCAGTCCCATCAAAGTTAATCTCAAGATTGCTTGGAGAATCCAATCGCTGAATACTGTCAATTCTGAATTTAAATTCTTTTCCAACTGCATTCGATTTCTCAAAAATCAAATGTAAATCTTTTCCATTATGCTCCGCTTCCACCAACTTTTTGGCGGTTTCAAAATCCATATTATCCGCGGTTTTCAAAACACAATTCAAATATTGATATTCTTTGCTGTAGGACTGAACATCGAGTGTATTGACAATAAAATCCTGCTTAATGGTTTTTATCGTGAAATTGAAATTAGAAAGTTCCTTATTCTTTTCGGCCACTTTCGGATTCAATTTGTCCAAATGCAAAGTCACTTGATATTCCGTACCCGAATCCAACTTTTTATCGGGTATAAAAGCAATCGTATTGCTCGAAAGTGCCACGACTTTTCCGTCAACACTTGGAGAAATATCAAATAAATCGCTATCCAAAGTCTGATTGACTTTCCAATTATTATTGTCAAAAGCCAAAACCACACGAATATCCGATTGCGCCGAGACAATTCCCCCCGTAAAACTGACTATATACTCTTTAAATAATGAAAAATCGGAATTAAAATCGGAGGCTGATTTTCTACCACACGCCTGAAACAAAAAAAACACACAAAACACGTAAATTAATCCTTTTGTTTTCACTTTTATTGAGAGTTAATGGGTTACGAACGAAGACTATGGCAACGGCTCACAGTTAAAAATCATAACTGCAAAACCGGTACAATATTGTAGTAAATGTATATAATTTTAAGAAGAAAATTCTTTGCGCGAAAATTATTTTTTGGAGGTGCTTTTTAAAGTTAATTTTACTGCATCATGCATAATATAAACATACTAAACCTTGGTTTTTTCTCGCAAAGACGCGAAGACGCAAAGTCATAATGGGATTTCTTTGCGTCTTCGCGCCTTTGCGAGAATTATATTTAGAAAAAGCTTAGCAAGAAATCTTTAATCTCGTTTTGCTAAAAGTTTTACTTCCTTCTCTCAGCGAAAAACCTTTTCATCAATTCCGAAGCTTCATCGGCCATAACCCCGCTAATGACAACGGTTTTAGGATGCAGTTTAGTTCCCATTTTCTCAAAACCACGATGATCGTCGCTTGCACCATAAACAATTTTGGCAATTTGGCTCCAATATAAAGCACCGGCACACATTTGGCAGGGTTCCAACGTAACGTAAAGCGTGCAGTCTTTCAGGTATTTTCCGCCGAGATAATTCGCCGATGCGGTTATGGCCTGCATTTCGGCGTGGGCGGTAACGTCATTGAGTAATTCAGTTAAATTATGGCTTCGGGCAATGACAGTGTTATTCACCACCACAACGGCACCCACAGGAATTTCGCCTTTCTCGAAAGCCATTTCGGCTTCCTGCAAAGCTTTTTTCATAAAATATTCGTCGGTGAAAATGTTTATCATGAATTTTTTAAAAAACTATAATTTGAAATTTTTAGGATGTACAATCTTTTTTCTGGCTTCTTCAGTGGTATAACCAACTTCTCCCGCATCCGAAAGCTTGATTATATCATCCAAATGATTTTTATATGCTGTGGTTGTTAATGGTTTCCCATCTGTCGAATAGGTATAAATATCATTATTCTTAAGAATATTTCTACGTTGTACTTCTACATTCATACTGTCCTGATTTACTTCAAAGTTATAAATATTCTTAGGTGAAAATGTTTATCATAAAACAAAAATACACTTTTGAATGAATTTTTATTACTTTTAAAATCATAAACACAGCATATGGAAAGAAAATATAAAATCACAATTCCCGAACCTTGCCAAGAGGATTGGAATAAAATGACACCAAATAAAAATGGTCGTTTTTGCGGTAGCTGTTCCAAAAATGTTGTTGATTTTACCAATAAATTACCCGAAGAAATTCAAGCTTATTTTCTGCAACATACCAACGTTTGCGGAAGATTTAAAAAATCACAATTGGATTCTTTAACTATTCAAATCCCAAATCGGATATTATTTTCACAAACACAATATCACAAAATGTTTTTATTGGCTTTATTTGTAGCAATGGGAACGACTTTATTTAGCTGTGCCGATAAAAACGGAAACAAGCAAAAGATTGAAAAAATCGAAGTCGTTGAAGACTCTTTCGAAGTAAAAGGCACTATCACTAAAGAACCGACACCTAATAAGAAAAAGACTTTAAATAATACACAAATTAAACCTCAAATTAAAAAATCGATCACTACCACAACCAAAACTAGTGCAACTGAAATTCCTATTATTTATGAAGACAATACAATATATGGAGGCATCGGATTTAGTATATATCCTGAATACCTTGGAGGAATAAAAAACTTCAATAAATACATCAAAGAAAATTTTAATTTTTCAAAAAAATCAAAACATCTAAATGACACATTGATTGCTACTTTTGTCATTGCGAAAAACGGCAAATTAGATTCAATAAATGTCTCAAAGGATTTAGGATTCGGTACAAAAGAAGAACTCATAAGAATATTAAGCGACTCAAAAAAATGGTATCCTGGTGAAGAAAATGGAAAAAAAAAGAATTGCAAATTTCAATTATTTGTTACAATCAAATCGGACACTATTAAAAAATCTTTTTTTAGAACCAAAATTATCCCCAAGATTGACACTATCAAGCTTGAACGAATTTCCAAATTTAAAAATGATTAATCTAAGTTTTAAAACTCTAGTACCCTAAATTCAAATCATAAGATACACTTCTCCCTCCACCTTTTGGAATTAAAATACTTTTTTCGGTCAAATCCTGCAAATCTCTTGTGGCGGTTGCTCTTGAGGTTTTTGTGATGGAAACATATTTTATGGCTGTCATGCCTCCTTCAAAACCAGAAACTCCGTTTTCAAACATTTTCAAAACGGCCTTTGCTTGTCTTTCGTTCATCTGACTTTTGAACTTGTCCATAAATTTTGTTTTGTTCAATGTAAAAAGTACCGTTTGTTTGGCGCTTTTTTGAGATTCCAAAATCAATGTGGAAAAATATAAAATCCAATCCGTAATTTCGAGGGTTAGTTGCGCCTGTTTCAGGGAATCATAGTATTGTTTTTTATTTTGTTCGATAGTACTTGAAATACTCATCAATACAGGTCGGTTCAAAGACTCCGAAAGACATTTTTCGGCAATAGCCCTCCCAATTCTTCCGTTTCCGTCTTCAAAAGGGTGAATACTTTCAAAATAAAGATGCGATATCGAAGTTTTGATCAGTACATTTTTAATATCAGTTGGTTTTATTTCAAAATCATTATACCAATTAATGAATTTCTCCATTTCGGAAGGTACTTCATTGGAAGGAGGCGCTTCAAAATGGATAATTTCTTTGCCAAAAGAACCAGAAACAATCTGCATTGACTCACTTCCTGATCTATACTCTCCTACGCTAATATGCTTAGAAAATTCCATAAGAGTGGCATGCCAATCCTTAATGGTAATCTCGGTCAATTTTTCAGCATAGGAATTTCGAACCTCCACCATCAGTTTTCCGATACCTTGGGCATTTTTGTCTCTAATTTGACCTATCGCCTCCGTCATCCCTAAGTTTTTCTTAATCGAAGACATTACATCCTGTCTGCTATAAAATTCCCCTTCTATCTCCGAAGTTTTAATCGCCTCTGCAATCATAAACTGTAAAATCGTTTCCTGTTGAACCTCACCTGACAATGAATCTACAAGACCTTTTAATTCGCCTGTTTCCAATGCAAAATCCACACATAAAGAGTTCAAAACGGAATCGTTAAATATAAATTTAGGCCAATTCGGAAGTTGCCAATTGTAGTTCATGAGGCGATTAAATAGATTATTCGCCTCAAATATAGTGATTTTTTGAGGCAAATAAAACAAATAATTGCCTCATTTCTTTTGCCACAAATTCACGAATGAATAATTATTAGTGAATTGCTTCGCCAATTCGCTATCGCTCGGGTAGTGGCTATAAAACTTTAAATTTAAAACCGTAAATTCGCTTTTTAAATAATAATGAAAAGCAATTTACTCGAACATATCTACTCCCCAACCGATTTACGCCAGCTTGACGAAGCGCAACTTCCGCAATTGGCACAGGAATTAAGGGATTTTATCATCAATATTGTTGCTACCAAAGAAGGCCATCTTGGCGCCAGCTTGGGTGTGGTCGAATTGACTATTGCTTTGCATTATGTTTTCAACACTCCTGAAGATTTATTGGTTTGGGATGTTGGTCACCAAGCCTACGGACATAAAATATTGACTGAGAGAAGAACCATTTTTCATACTAACCGTCAACTGAAAGGCATTTCGGGTTTCCCAAGGAGAAGCGAAAGTATTTACGACACTTTTGGCGTAGGCCATTCTTCCACTTCCATATCAGCAGTTTTAGGAATGGCGATTGCTTCGAATTTGAAAGGTGATTTCGAAAAACAACATATAGCCGTAATCGGTGATGCTTCAATTGCTTCAGGAATGGCTTTCGAAGGGCTGAATCATGCCGGTGTTACCGATGCTAACTTGTTAGTTATTCTTAATGACAACGCCATCGGAATTGATCCGAGCGTTGGTGCTCTCAAAAAATATCTTACTTCAGTAAAAGAAGGAAAAAATCCGAAGCAAAATAATATGATTCGGTCACTGAATTTCAATTATTCGGGACCAATTGATGGAAATGATATTTTTGCAGTAATAAAAGAACTTAAACGCCTGCAAAAAATAAAAGGACCAAAATTCTTGCACCTTATCACCACCAAAGGCAAAGGACTTCAACAGGCAGAAGAAAATCAGGTGAAATATCATGCGCCAGGTAAATTTGATGCCACAACAGGCGAAATTATCCCGAAACACGAAGAACATTTACCTCCAAAATACCAAGATGTTTTTGGTCTGACCATTTTGGATTTGGCCAAAAAGAACGAAAAAATAGTTGGAATAACTCCAGCAATGCCTTCCGGAAGTTCACTAAAATTCATGATGGACGCTTTCCCGAAACGTGCCTTTGATGTTGGAATTGCAGAACAGCACGCCGTAACATTATCCGCCGGAATGGCCACACAGGGAATGATTGTGTATTGCAATATTTATTCTACTTTCCTACAACGCGCCTACGATCAGGTGATACACGATGTGGCTTTACAAAATTTACCCGTTATTTTTTGCTTGGACAGAGCCGGTTTGGTTGGCGAAGACGGCGCGACGCATCACGGCGTTTTCGACTTGGCATATTTACGATGCATTCCCAACATGATTGTTTATGCGCCGCTAAATGAAATTGAACTACAAAACATTTTATACACCGCACAATTAGGATTGAGACATCCTATTGCTATTCGTTATCCACGAGGCAGAGGCGTTATCAGTGATTGGAAGAATCTACATTTTGGCAAATATCAACAAATTGAAATAGGAAAGGCTAAAATTTTAAAAAGTGGCACAAAAATTGCGGTATTATCTGCCGGAGCAATTGGCAACAATGTTACTTTGGCTTTGGCCAAAATAAAGCATCGGGAGAAATTTGCTCATTATGATTTTGCTTTTATCAAACCATTGGATGAAAACGAACTGCATACCATTTTTGATCAATTCGAAACCGTTATAACCATTGAAGATGGCGTAACTAAAGGTGGTTTCGGAAGCGCAATTCTGGAATTTGCAGCAATGTATCATTATTCTTCCAAAATAAAGGTTTTGGGAATTCCAGATATCTTTATCGAACAAGGATCAATTGATGAGCTGCAACAATATTGCAGTATTTCCGTTGATAGTTTAGAAATAGTTTTCTCAAGTTATTGAAATTAATTAATTTGCGCCACAAAATACCACTATCCTACTATGACCACTTTAACTAAATTTTTTATAGTCTTATTTCTGTTTTTTTCCACACACAGTTTTACTCAAATCAAAATAGTTACTAGTGTTGCTGACACTACCAATGTAAAACCTAAAAAAAACATCTCACCGTCTACAGCCATCATTACGGCCATACCCGACACTATTTCCAATTGGACAAACAAAACCATATTGGGCACAGATATTTCAGAAATGGCATTTGTCAACTGGAGTGCTGGGGGAACAAGCGCTATAACAGGCTTAATAAGAGGCCAATTAAAAAGAGATTATAAAGATGATAATCAAGTTTGGGCCAATGAACTTATTTTCAGATATGGAATGAACAAACAAGAAGGAACTGAACTTAGAAAAACAGATGATGTTTTTAAACTCAATTCTACTTATGGATATAGATATAACCCCACTTCGAATTGGTATCACTCAGCAAAATTCAACTTCAACACCCAATTTACCAACGGTTATAAGTATCCAAATACCACAAATCCAATATCGAGACCATTTGCTCCTGCTTATATTTTCTTGGGAGCAGGATCGGAATACATTCTTAAAAAAGAGAAATTAAATCTTTATCTATCACCTTTAACTTTAAAAAGCACGCTTGTCCTCGACCAAACCTTAGCGGATCAAGGTGCATACGGTGTAAAAAAAGCTGTTTATGATGCACAAGGAATTTTAATCGAAAATGGACAGCGCTCCAAAACAGAGCTTGGTATCTTGGCAACCTGTTCTTTTGAAAGAGAAATTTTTAACAATATTTACCTAAAAAACCGCTTAATCTTATACACGGATTACCTTCATAATTTTGGCAATATTGATGTTGATTGGCAGGCTTTGGCCGATTTAAAAGTAAATGACTATGTAAAAGCAAACATTGGCTTCAATTTAGTTTATGATGAAGATATTGATGTCATTAAAGAAGAAAATGGCGTGAAAATTAACGAAGGACCTAAAGTACAGCTAAAACAAGTACTGGGAATCGGATTGGAATATGCTTTTTAAAACAGAAGAGAACCTAAAATGGCTCTCTTCTGCCTTTATAAAAACTATAAAACTTTAATAAGCGTTGATTGTTCTATAAAACAACAAGGCATTTCCATCTGTCAGCATTGAAACGAAATGGCAGATATGAAGCAGTCTTTCATATAGATTTTCTTTCTCCAAATGATGTTTTTCAGGCAGCATTTTCAATATCAGATTGTCATAATTAGACATTTTTCCTTCGTACTTATTATTGAAAGCCGTTACAAATTTATCCAACAGCGTTTGAATAATCTGGTATCCGACTATTTCCTTTTCCACGACTTCGCGGCTCTGATAAATATTCTTGATACTAATCTTAATAATATCATCCATCTGAGCCTTATATTTGCTTTTATCGGTCAAGGCAAAAGGAAATTCTCCGTTCATGATAGCTTCTTCATTTTCGATAAAAACTTTTACCGCATCATTGATTAAACTCCCGATTGCCAAAGCGCGCAGATAACTGATTCGGTCTTCTTTGGTTTCCAATGTTTTGTACTTTGAAGTATCAATGCTGTCTTTTACCAATTTGATTAAATATTCTAAAGCAAAATCCTCGGAAACCAAACCTAAATTGATTCCATCTTCAAAATCAATTATCGTGTAACAGATATCATCGGCAGCTTCTACAAGATACGCAAGCGGATGTCTTTCAAAACCAATATCATCTCCTGTTTTATTGGGAATCATCCCCATTTCGGAAGCGACTTCCTGAAAGAATATTTTATCGGTTTGAAAAAAACCGTATTTTTTATCGGCTATGTTTTTTGTTGGTTTTTTGGGCAGACTTTCTTTTGGGTATTTCATAAAAGCGCCAAGTGTGGCGTAAGAAAGCCTGATTCCGCCATCAACGCCGGGACGGGAACTGTTCAATACCGAAAATCCATTGGCATTTCCTTCAAAATCTATTAAATCCTGCCATTCTTTGGCAGACAACTGGTCTTTGTATTTTAATCCTTTTCCAATCGAAAAATATTCACCAATAGCTTTTTCTCCCGAATGTCCAAAAGGAGGATTCCCAATATCATGTGCCAAAGATGCCGCTGCCACTATAGCTCCAAAATCATTCATCTGGTAACCGTGAACTTCCTGTAAATATGGGTATTTTTCAAGTATTTTTTTTCCAACTAATCGCCCCAAGGAACGCCCGACTACCGAAACCTCCAAACTGTGTGTCAATCGGGTATGTACAAAATCGGTTTTGGAAAGCGGAATCACCTGTGTTTTGTCCTGTAAACTTCTAAAAGCAGAGGAAAATATGATTCGGTCATAATCGACTTCAAAGCCTAAACGGGTTTCGTCCTGTTCGATTCTAAGCCTTTTGCCTGTGTCTCCCTGTCTTTTTAGTGATAATAATTGTTCCCAGTTCATTGTGATTTTAGATTTTAAATTGGTGATTTTAGATTGATGAATCCAAAACATCAAAAATACATTTTATTTTAAGATTTTTCTAAAGATAACAATGCTAGATGTTCATTCTTTTGCTGTTCCAGTTTAGATTTTATGACAACAAAAGTTCCGGAATTTTCATCATGCAAACCTAAAGTACGTCCTCTTAAAAAAGTTAATGGTTCAAAAGGAAAAATACGCAGTATAGTTCGAGTCAAGATAGTCATAGGACTAGGTTTTGAGCCATCTGCCATAACAACAATCGTTCTGGTTAAATATTTGGCGAGGGAACGAGAAAGAAAAACCTCTGTAAGTCCGTAATACAGAAAACTAATAGAACTCCAAAACAAATATCTTCCAATCATATCTAATGAGTTTATTTCATTTGAAATCGTTGAAGAATTTAAAGAAGTAACCACCAATCTCAAAATAATTAACTTTATTAAACTGTCTATAACCCAATTTAAAAATCGCTTTGGCTTTGATGCCAACAAATATTTTTTGATTCTAAATTCTTCCATTTAAATTTTGCTTGAAATCAAAAATACATTTTATTTTAAAATTTTAGCAACAAATACTTTCAAAGTCGCCCGCGTGAGGGATAAAAGCAGGCTACCGAAGTAGCGCAGATAGCCCGACCACATAATTAATCAAATTGCCAATGCCGTACTGTGCTTGATTTCGCCCATTACAAAAACGCTTTGTGTATTGCCGATATTCTCGATAGTGGAGAGTTTGTTCATTACAAAATCCTGATAACTAGACATATCTTCGACCAAAATTTTTAGCATAAAATCATAATCGCCGGCAATGTTATAGCATTCGATGATTTCGGGAAGCGCCACGATGTCTTTTACAAAATTGCTTCCGACGTTTTTGGCGTGTTCTTTTAGGCGGACATTGCAAAAAACGGTCATTCCGAGATTTAGTTTTTTCTTGTCCAATAATGCTACGTATTTCATGATATAACCATCGCGTTCGAGCCTTTTGATGCGTTCATAAACGGGTGTTACGGTGAGAAATAATTTACCAGCCAGCTCTTTTATGTTGATATTGGAGTCTTCCTGCAGGTGTTTCAGGATTTGTAAATCGATACTGTCAATAGTGTCCATAGTTTTTTTTACGGTTAAAGATGAAAAATGCAGTCCTAATCAAAATTAATTACTAAAAATTAGCATATATACATTTCATTTTACTGAATTAAACCGCTAATTTAAGTTTAATTTTCTAATACAATACCTTTGTTCAGTAATAAATACTGATAAATAATGAAAACAAATAATTTAGGTTATCCAAGAATTGGAAGCAACAGAGAATTGAAAAAAGCGAATGAATTATACTGGGCTGGAAAAATTACTGCCGAAGAACTATTAGCAACAGGTTCTGCTATTAGAACGCAAAACTGGAAATTACAAGCCGAAAACGGAATTGATTTAATCCCATCGAATGACTTTTCACTGTATGACCAAGTATTGGATCTAACGCTGACTCTTGGTGCTATTCCAGAGCGTTACTATGAATTCTCGAGAACAAATAATTCACTTGATTTGTATTTTGCGATGGCTCGTGGCGCTCAAAAAAACGGACAGGATGTTGTGGCGATGGAAATGACCAAATGGTTTGACACGAACTATCATTATATTGTACCTGAATTCACTAAAAACCAAAAATTCGAATTGTTTTCGACCAAAGTTATTGCTGAATTTATTGAAGCCAAAAACCTTGGAATTATTACAAAACCTGTTTTAATTGGACCTGTTTCTTATTTATTATTGGGAAAAGAAAAAGAAGAAGGTTTTCATAGAATTGACCTTATTCATAATTTGCTTCCTGTTTATTTTGAGATTTTAAAAAAGCTGGAAGCCGAAGGCGCGACTTATATTCAGCTTGACGAACCATTTTTAGCATTGAATTTGACAAATAAAGAGCGTGAGGCGATTGCGTATGTTTACAATGAAATCAACGCTAATTTTCCGAATCTAAAAGTAGTTTTGGCAAATTATTTTGATTGTTTTGGGGAGAATATTGAAACAGCTTTGGCTTTGCCTGTGGATACTTTTCATTTGGATTTAGTACGTTGTCCATTACAATTGGATGATATTTTAGAGTCTGGAAAACTGGCAGGCAACGTAAATCTTTCTTTGGGAGTTGTTGATGGAAGAAATATCTGGAAAAATGATTTCAAAAAATCGCTGGCTTTAATCGAAAAAGCAGTTAATGCCTTGGGAAAAGACAGAATCCTGATCGCCCCTTCCTGTTCATTGATTCACTCTCCATGTGATTTGGATCTGGAAACGAATGACCAAACATTAACTCCCGAAATCAAGCAATGGCTGGCTTTTGCCAAACAAAAAATTCAGGAAATAGCGCTTTTAAAATCTTTTGCTACAAATGAACAGCAAGCAGAAACATCTCTTCGATTCATTGAAAATACTGTAGCCAATGAAAACAGAAAAACTTCAAAATTAATTCACAACGAAGGCGTTAAAAATCGTGTAGCGAGTATTACTGCTGGAGATGACCAAAGACAAAACGCTTTTGCTATAAGAAGAAAAAGTCAGACCGAAGCTTTAAAACTTCCTTTGTTTCCAACGACAACTATTGGTTCTTTTCCGCAGACTGCAGAAGTAAGAAGCTGGAGAGCTAAATTCAAAAGCGGCCAATTAACGCAACAGCAATATGACGATTTACTTCAAAAAGAAACAGAGGAAACCATCCGTTTTCAGGAAGAATCAGGAATTGATGTTTTGGTTCATGGAGAATTTGAGCGTAATGATATGGTGGAATATTTCGGCGAGCAATTGGACGGATTTACGTTTACCAAAAACGGCTGGGTACAAAGCTACGGAAGCCGTTGTGTAAAACCGCCTGTTATTTACGGTGATGTTTCGCGTCCTACTCCTATGACTGTAAAATGGGCAGAGTTTGCACAATCACTGACTCCAAAATGGGTAAAAGGAATGCTTACTGGTCCTGTAACTATTCTGCAATGGTCATTTGTACGTAATGATCAGCCACGTTCGGAAACGTGTACTCAAATTGCTTTGGCGATTCGTGATGAAGTAGTAGATTTGGAAAAAGCAGGAATTAAAATCATTCAGATTGATGAACCTGCGATTCGTGAAGGATTGCCATTGCGTAAAGAAGAGTGGGCAAATTATTTAGACTGGGCAATTAAAGCTTTTAGAATCTCCGCCAGTGGTGTTGCTGATGATACACAGATTCACACACATATGTGCTACAGCGAATTCAACGATATCATTCAAAACATAGCCGATATGGATGCCGATGTCATTACTATCGAATGTTCGCGTTCGCAAATGGAGTTACTGGATGCTTTTGCTGATTTTAAATATCCAAACGAAATTGGGCCTGGAGTATATGACATTCACTCGCCTCGTGTTCCTTCGAACGAAGAAATGGTTCACCTGCTAAAAAAAGCATCTTCGGTTATTCCTGCGGATCAGTTATGGGTAAATCCTGATTGCGGATTGAAAACGCGTCATTGGGATGAAACCAAAAAAGCCTTGATCGAAATGGTGAATGCTGCGAAGAAAATGCGTGTGGCTGTTGAGGATATTGCAATAGTTTAATGTTTATTATAAAACCATTAAGATTTTTTTATGGTAAAAGTTCATCATTTCACAGCAAAATTTAAAAATGTTTTTATAAACAAAGGCTTCCAGCTTCCATTCAGGAAGCCTTTGTTATTTATACCTTAAACTATTTTAACTGGTATTATATTTTTAAATTCATTTTTCTTAGCATTATTTTCTTCTTCCAAATCATAATCATCTTGAAGTCCGAGCCAAAACTTAGCTGTAGTTCCAAAATAAACAGACAGTCTTAAAGACGTATCAGCGGTAATTCTACGTTTTCCCTTTAAGATCTCGCTTACTCTAGTTTGCGGAATAAAAGTTTCTTTAGACAATCGATAAGCAGTTATACCTAATGGCTCTAAAAACTCTTCTTTCAAAATTTCTCCAGGATGTATATTTTTTAAATTTTCCATAACTGTTTTCTTTTAATGATAATCTATAATTTGTACTTCAAAAGCATTGTCATTTTCCCAATTAAAAATTATACGCCATTGATTATTAATTCTAATACTATAGAGGCCAGAGAAATTTCCACTCAGCTTTTCCAGATGATTAGCAGGTGGAATTCTTAAATCAGTCACATTTTGAGCATTATTAATCATCCTTAGCTTTCTTCTTGCCACATTCTGAATTTCAGAAGGTAACTTTCTTGATTGGATTCCATTCCAAACCTTTTCTGTTTCTTTATCTCCAAAATTTTTTATCACAATTAACGCTTTGCAGTACTAACGCCAAAGATAAGTATTTTATTTTTAAATGAGAATATAATTATTTCTATAAAAAAAGCCTAGTAAATTTTATAATCTACTAGGCTTGTATTTCAATTTGATTTTATTTACAAAGTCGCAGCTCCACCATCCAATAACAGCTCACCGCCAATCATAAACTTAGAATCATCGGAAGCTAGATACAGAAATCCTGCTGCCATTTCTTCGGAAGTTCCTAAACGTTTGGCAGGAATTCCTGATGCAAAATGAGTTTTGGTTCCGTTGGCTTCTTCTTCTGAAGCTCCGTTTCTTGAAAATATTGGTGTATCAATTGGGCCAGGAGAAAGTACATTTACACGGATATTTCTATCCAATAATTCAGCAGATAATGTTCTGGCCAATGAACGGACTGCCGCTTTGGAAGCCGAATACGCCGCTGTAGTTGCAAAGCCTTTATGCGCCACAGTCGAGGCCGTAATAACCACCGAAGCGCCGTCATTAAGATGCGGTAATGCTTTTTGAATCGTAAAGAAAACTCCTTTGAAATTAATATCACTGGTCTGGTCAAACATTTCTTCGGTAAAATCGGCTAAAGGAGCTGCGATAAATACACCTGCATTCACTACTAATACATCAATTTTTCCAAAAGTATCTTTTATCGTTGTATAAGTTCTATCAATGTTTTGAATATCCGATACATCGCTTACCAAACCAATCGAACCATTTGCGATTTCATAAACAGCTTCATCTATGGTTGCTTTATTTCGTCCTGTTATGGCCACTTTCGCTCCTTCTTCTGCGAATAATTTTGCAGTTGCCAATCCTATTCCGCTGTTACCACCAGTGATTACAGCTACTTTGTTTTGTAATTTTTTCATATTCTAATTATAATTTGATTGTTTTAAGTATTTAAATATCTAAATATTTCGATGTTTTTGATTAAAAAAAAGCTAAAGCACCAAACTGCTGATGTAAGCCGCATAAGCTTCGCAGACTTCTTTATTGATTACAAATTTTAAATTACGTCCTTCTTTATCCGCAATCAATAAATCAGCATCTATGAGCTGTTTTATATGATGTGACATGGTAGACTGCGCCAGATTAAATTCAGCAGAAACATCGCAACATTGCGTACAGCTGTTATTGTTGCTGACGATTTTCATAATCTTTAAACGATAGGGGTCGCCCAGAGCTTTTGAGATTTTTTCGACTTGTTTTATGTTTAATTCGGTAATCATAGGGCAAAGATAAAAATATATTTTTAATATATCGAAATATTTCGATATTTAATTTAAATTTGCATCCAGCTTACATTCAAGATAATGATCTGTTTGAATTATTCCCTTCAAAAATACTCTTTATGAAAACTTTATATACTTATCTCAAAACCCATAAAACACTTTTGTATATAGCATTATTTTTGGCCACAATAAATCAGTGTTTTTCTTTATATGATTCGATAATTATTGGTAAACTCCTCAACGAATGCGGAGTTGGCGTGGCTAATTTCAATCACAATCAGGGCAGCTTTGTCAAAGCTGTTGCAGGATGGTTATTATTATCATTAGGCGCAGCGATGGTTTCCAGAATTGCCAAAAACTTTCAGGATTACTTTACCAATATCATCATACAGCGTACGGGCGCACAAATGTATACTGATGGAATTCAAAAAGCACTACAGCTGCCTTTTCAGGATTTTGAAGATCAAAGAAGCGGTGAAACCTTAGGCAAACTTCAGAAAGTAAAAATTGACTGCGAAAAATTTATCACGCTGGCAATTTCTCTAATATTTCAATCAATAGTCGGAATCGTATTTGTCGTAGTCTATGCGATAAGCATACATTGGCTTTTGGGTCCGATATTCTTAGTAACAGTTCCAGTAATTGCGTTTATCAGTTCTTTTTTAGGGAAAAGAATTAAATTAGTTTCAAGAGAAATTTTAGGAGAAACGACTGCTTTGGCCGGAGCCACAACTGAATCACTCAGAAACATTGAACTTGTAAAAAGTCTGGGATTAACCGAACAGGAAGTAAATCGATTAAATACTACAACTATCAAAATCCTTGGATTAGAACTCAAAAAAGTACGTTTCATCCGTTCGCTTAGTTTTATTCAGGGTACAACGGTTCATTTTATGAGAACCAGTTTAGTTTTTGCGCTGTATATGTTCATTTTTAACGGCATCATCAAACCTGGCGATATGATAACATTAATGTTCTTTTCTTTCTTTTTGTTTAATCCGCTGCAGGAACTCGGTAACGTAATTGCAACTTTCAATGAAACGAAAGCTTCGATGGACAATTTTGGTGATTTGATGAATTCTAAAAGTGAAGAAACACCAGCAAATCCTAAAACTATTGGCGCTATTAACCATCTGCGTTTTGAGAATATTTCATTCAAACACCAGACTGCCAGCTCCTATGCTGTTAAAAATATTTCTTTTGATGCCAAAGCCGGAGAAACCATCGCTTTTGTAGGACCTTCAGGAAGCGGAAAGACGACTTTGGTCAAAATGCTTGTCGGATTATACAATCCGGCAGAGGGTGCTATTTTTTACAATGAAAAAAACGCCAAAGACATAGATCTTACCGAATTAAGACAGCAGTTAGGTTTTGTTACACAAGATGCGCAATTGTTTTCAGGAACAATAAAAGACAATTTATTATTTGTAAAACCCAATGCGACCGACGAAGAAATCAATGATGTTTTACAAAAATCAGCCTGTCAGAATTTATTAAAACGTGCCGAAAATGGTATTTACACTACTATCGGTGAAGGCGGCATCAAAGTATCGGGAGGTGAAAAACAGCGTTTATCCATTGCCAGAGCTTTGCTTAGAAATCCGCATTTATTACTTTTCGATGAAGCAACATCAGCATTGGACTCCATTACCGAAGAAGAAATTACAAAAACCATCCGAAGTATTTCGTCTAAACAGGATCAGATTACGGTATTGATCGCGCATCGTTTATCGACCATTATGCATGCTGATAAGATATTTGTTCTTGAACAGGGACAAATCATCGAACAGGGAAAACATCAGGATTTATTAGATGAAAAAGGCTTGTATTATGCAATGTGGAGACAGCAGATTGGGGAGAGAAAGTAGTTTTACAAACTTTTGAAATAACTTAAAAAAACTGATTTTTTTAGAATTAGACCTAACAGGTTTTAAAAACCTGTTAGGTTTTCGCTGAAAAACTGCAAATAACAGATAAAACTCCTACTTAGCATTAATTATTATTACGGCGTTTTTCATTTTTCCCTTTATAATATTCTTCAAAAGACCTATTATATCTCAATAAAAAAGGTAATCCATCAGCTCTTTTTACTATAAATTCTTTATTGGAATCAGCTGTTTTTACAATGATTTTTACGGTTTCTTCAAAATAAACGGGTCTGGATTCAATCACAGTTATTTCGGTCTTAAAATTTTGAATCATTTGTTTTCCAGCCGTTACAAAAGTGGTGTCGTGAGTCATTATAATCGAATCGTCCTCAGAAGGTTTTTGGCTGCTGTATTGGATTTCAATCTTCTTTCCGTTCTTTTGGAATTTGGCTTCCCAAATGAATTTACTGCCTATAGCACCATAATTGGTTCCTGACAACTGAATGGATTTATTGTTTTTGTTTTTTAGAATACTGTTGAGATAAAAGTAAAATTCAGTTGCGGAATTGTTGGTTTGTGCCGTTGAAGAAATCGTAACACATAGAAATAAAAACACAGTAAAAATCAGCTTTTTCATAGCAGCTCAATCGTATAAAAATTAAGAATTGACAATTATTTAATGGTGTCAAATATACTTATTTCTTACATAACACTTTAATCGGAAAATATACTTTTGGATACAAAAACAGGACAAAACACTAAACCCATCTGTCTATCAGCTCCAGATAATAATAGTATTCCTGATCATTTCCATCACCATCTTCGCCAACAAATTGCAATTGAATTTCCTGCAGCACTTCAATGATTTCATCCACTTCCATATCATTTAAATCGACAGCATAGTTACTGGCAGCGATATCTTTTTTCTTTTGCTTCTTTTCTGATTTTGGAATTTCATTATGCGCAAGATTATCCAATAATTTATCCATTAGTTTCACTTTCCCTGCTTCAGAAAGTGCCTTAATAGTATTTGTAAGGGTTACATAATCTATTGTCATTGTATACAATTTTAAAGCAGGTTTATAAAGTAATAACTACAGCTGCTCTTAAATATTGTAACTATTAACATTTGTCATTACAATCAGTTCCTTTAATTTCCTGACATTGTTTTCAGAAAAGTTTCAGGTGTCATTATTGACAAATTACTCATTTTATAATCTTTAATATTACGTGTTACTATTACTTTAATATCATTTTTATTTTCTACCGAATAGTTTTGCAAAGCATCTTCAAAATCTTTGAAATCTGAATTTAATGCTTCTATAACCGTAGTTTTATCAATAACAACAACATCTACTATCTTTAGTAGTTTTTTCAGATTCCCGATTACCTTTTCGTGTTTTGCTGTCTTTCGCAAAAGGTTATAAATATTGCTAATCATCACGGGAGTTACATAGCCGTACAGTTTGCCTTTTTCGCATAAACTCAAAATTTTTGACGCCTCTTCTGAAAATGGTTCTCGGTCAAAAAAGAAATCAAGAATTACATCCGTATCAATTAAAATTTTATCCATTACAAATATTTATCAGATAAGCGGTCGGTAAGTTCTTTTTTGTAATCAAAATTCTCAGGTAATTTAAACGACCCTCTTAAAGATTTAACTGTCGGAGTTAGCTCTTCTTCTTTGTCAGCTTCCTCATTAGTTAATGCTTTCAGATAGTTTTCAATTAAATCAGAAAGACTTCTTTCTCTTTTGCGAGCATATTTTTTAGCCTTTTCAATTACGGACTGTTCGATTGTCAATGTGAGTTTACTATTCATGATATTGAAATTTAAGTAAAATTACGAAAAATAATATTTAATACGTGTATTTTAATTTTATTTCACACGTGTATTGATTAACGGATTACATTAAAAAACTTAACATAGGAAGATTTAAAATACCCGCAAAACGCTTTAGCTAGAGATTTAGCTTCAAATCGTTTCTTTGCTTCCTTGTTAGCACCAGTATTTCATTTAAAACATCATTTAATCAAAAACAAAAGCCACTCCGTAGTGAAGCAGCTTTATTGATGTTCTTTGTGGGTACAGATTTCAAATCTGCACCATCGGGCGGGGTTAATCACCAATAATATTGGTACAAAACACCTGTACTATTGGTCTTAAGCACCTCTATTATTATGGTTAAACACCAATACTATTGGTGCAAACTACCTGTTATATTGGCTTTAATCACCAACACTGTTGGTTATAAGCACCTCTATTATTATGGCTAAACACCAATACTATTGGTGCAAACTACCTGTTGTATTGGCTTTTATCACCAATACTATTGGTGTTTTACACCAATAGTACAGGTGTTAAGCACCTCTATTGTTATGGTTAAGCACCTGTTTTTAGTAAATCAACGCATATATGGGCTGGATTGCTAAATACATTTGGAGCAAAAAAAATGCCTCTTTTGAATTTAAAGAGGCAGTTGGTATTGAAGTTTAATAGTGTTGCTGAGTAGTCTAAATGAAATTATTGTTTTTTATTAACTTAATTATATTGTGCTTGTGCTAGATGTAGCAAATTTAGCTTCAAATCGTTTCTTTACTTCCTCATATGTTGCAATATCTCCATTTAAAACATCATTCAAACCCTTTTGAATAATCTGATTTTCAAAATCAGAAATCTGGTTTTTGTTTTTTAAATCAAGAATTTCTTCAATGATTTTCTCGTCATTCAACCCTTGAATCCATTGCAATAGATTTTGTTTTTCGACTACAATATTCATAATGAGCAATTTAATTATTGAACAAATTTACGAAAAATAAGTTTCGAAGATATTATTTGTGGGCACAAGCGGGACGCTTGCGCTAGCGGGAAAATTGCCCCACAAACCTCCCATATATTCCGGTGAAATACTACGCTTAGCTGTGAACATTTCGACATAAGCATCGTTTAAACTCATTTTATCTTTAAATTATTGGGTGAAATTATGTTTAGAACGGTGCTTAAATGGTTGAATTATTCAACTTTCATTTAAAGACATATTTTATGACTTGACAACATTATTTATTAAAAACTAAAAACTACTTAAAACTACTTAAAACTACTTAAAACTACTTAAAACTACTTAAAACAAAGGGATTGCAACGTTATAATTAATTATTAATAAGCCCATGAATAGTATAAACAAATTTTGTGTATAAAATTTACAGATAAAATTCATCTGTATTCAAATTACATATATATTTGTAAAAAAATAACCCGCCTATATGACGGGTTACTTTTATTAAAAAGGTTATTTTTTCTTTTGTCCTTTTATTGTCCGATATATTATTTCTAATATACCAAAAACGTTAAGAACAATTCCAGAAACAATTAACCAAAACTCCGGATCAGCATCCATAAAAAAAGTTTTAGAAACCACAGTTGGCGCTGTGGTTTTGTTCTTTTACAAAGGTTATACTTTATTGCGGTTATAAAAAGTCAAACTTATTCACAATAAGCCATATTTCTTAACAAAAAATAAAAATAAGAATATTTTTCATATAAAATTAAAACACTGTAAATCAATGATTTGTGTACTTGCTAAGTGCGAAAACCGTTAAATATAACAGAATTCTTATTACAACAAAACGATAATATAGTAAGTACTTAATTCAATAATCTTATTTAATATCCTTACAGATGATAGTTTTCCTGTTTGAAACATTTTTTTAAAGTAACAATCACTTTTTTGATCTACACAGGCCATTTTTTTATTTATGCTCATGTGATTGCTTCGTCCCTCGCAATGACAAATAGCTGATTATAAAACCAATTGCCCTAGCCCTGACAGCAGTGGAAATCCTTTTTTTTCCGATTTTCTCGTGATAAAAAGATTGCAACGGATAGCAGGATTAGCTCCCAAATAAAAAAAGCCATTCTCCTCAAATAAAAGGAGAACGGCTGTTTCTAGTTTTATAAGATTGCTTCGTTCTATGCTAATGTGACTTATGAGCCACACATTTCGCAATCCTCTGGACCAGCATTTTTAGCCAGTTCAATCATTGCTCTGTATTCTTCAGCGGTCATTGGAGCATCTACCTCAACCGCTTCAAGGACTCTTGCCTGTGGTTTAGAATCTGGAATGGCTTCCTGTTTTTTATCGTTGTTTAATGTGAATTTAATCGCATCAACCGCTGCTTTGGTTCTCAAATAGTACATTCCGGTTTTCAATCCAGACTGCCACGCGTAGAAGTGCATTGAAGTCAGTTTTGAATAATTGGCATCCTGCATGAACAAGTTCAACGATTGTGACTGATCCACGAAATATCCTCTTTGACGGGACATATCGATGATATCTTTCATAGACATTTCCCAAACGGTTTTGTACAATTCTTTCAAATCCTGCGGGATAATATCAATGCTTTGCACCGATCCGTTGTGACGCATGATTTCTTGTTTCAAGTTCTCATTCCACAATCCAAGTCTTACCAAATCGTGCAATAAATGTTTGTTTACCACGATAAATTCTCCAGACAGTACACGTCTTGTATAGATATTTGAAGTATATGGTTCGAATGCTTCGTTATTACCCAAGATTTGAGAAGTCGAAGCCGTTGGCATTGGCGCAACCAATAATGAGTTACGAACACCGTTCTTAACCACTTCTTTTCTAAGCGAAGCCCAGTCCCATCTTCCTGATAATTCTTCGTCTTTCAATCCCCAAAGATTGTGCTGGAATTCTCCGTTTGACATTGGAGATCCTTTGAAAGTGGAATAAGGTCCTTCTTCAACTGCCATTTCCATCGATGCGGTACAAGCAGCAAAATAAAGGGTTTCGAATATCTCCTGATTTAAAGTTTTGGCTTCATCACTTGTAAAAGGCATACGCAGCATGATAAAAGCATCTGCCAGTCCCTGCACTCCAAGACCGATTGGTCTGTGACGCATATTGGAATTTTCGGCTTCTTTTACAGGATAATAGTTTCTGTCGATTACTCTGTTCAGGTTACGGGTAACACGTTTGGTTACATCAAACAGCAATTGGTGATTGAATTTTCCGTTTTCAATAAACATTGGCAGAGAAATCGAAGCCAGATTACAAACGGCTACTTCATCAGCAGATGTATATTCTAAAATCTCAGTACATAAATTCGAAGAACGAATAGTCCCCAGGTTTTTCTGATTAGATTTTCTGTTGGCAGCATCTTTGTACAGCATATATGGCGTTCCAGTCTCAATTTGTGATTCTAGGATTTTCTCCCATAATTCACGAGCCTTGATAGTTTTTCGGCCTTTTCCTCTAAACTCGTAATCGGTATATAAAGCTTCGAATTCTTCTCCATACACATCATACAACCCAGGACATTCGTTAGGACACATTAAGGTCCAGGTAGAATCTTCCTGAACACGTTTCATGAATAAATCAGAAGTCCACATGGCGAAGAATAAATCTCTGGCGCGCATTTCTTCTTTACCAGTATTCTTTTTCAAGTCCAAGAAATCAAAAATATCAGCATGCCAAGTTTCGATGTAAACAGCAAAACTTCCTTTGCGTTTTCCTCCTCCCTGATCTACGTAACGTGCCGTATCGTTGAATACTCTCAGCATTGGCACAATTCCGTTTGAAGTACCGTTTGTGCCGCGGATATAAGAACCTGTCGCACGAACGTTGTGAATAGAAAGTCCAACTCCACCTGCAGACTGAGAAATTTTTGCGGTTTGTTTTAAAGTATCGTAAATCCCGTCAATACTATCGTCCTGCATTGCCAAAAGGAAACAAGAAGACATCTGAGGTTTTGGCGTACCAGCGTTGAATAATGTTGGTGTTGCGTGGGTAAAATACTTTTTGGACATTAAGTCGTAAGTCTCCAAAACCGATTTTAAATCGTCTAAGTGGATTCCTACTGCAACACGCATCAGCATATGCTGCGGACGCTCTACGATTTTTCCATTTATTTTTAATAAATAGGAACGCTCCAGTGTTTTAAAACCAAAATAATCGTAGTTAAAATCTCTGTTATAAATGATATGTGAATCCAAAAACTCGGCATTTTCCATAATCACTTTATGAACCTCTTCAGCTAATAATGGTGATTCCTGATTGGTTCTTGGGTTAATGTAATGATACATTTCATTCATCGTTTCCGAGAATGATTTTTTGGTATTCGAATGTAAATTTGATATTGCAATACGAGCAGCCAATTGTGCATAATCCGGGTGAGCAATTGTCATAGAAGCAGCAGTTTCTGCAGCAAGATTATCCAGTTCAGATGTAGAAACCCCATCATACAATCCCTCAATAACGCGCATGGCAACTTTAACCGGGTCAACCAATTCGTTCAAGCCATAACATAACTTTTTAATTCTCTCTGTAATTTTGTCAAACATTACAGGCTCTTTGTGGCCATCTCTTTTTACAACGTACATACTCTATCAAATTTATTTAGTGAATGAATTGTGACTTACGAACAGTAGGAATTCATAATTCATTTTTTTACTCGGTGTCAATCCATAACTTACTTCGATATTTCGTTTCATCGCATAAAAATGAAATGAAACAAAACGCCGTAATAAATCCCGATAAAAACCGGACTGAATTAACTTAGTTTTTAGATTTGGGAATCTGAAAAAACTATTTAATTATAATTGTTCTTTTATTGTTTTTTAACCGTTTCAAATACTTATAACGTATTTTATATCAAAATTGTATTTTAAAAATCAGCGTCGAAGCTTATTTTTTGGGAATCACCGCCTTCGGCAACTTTAACCCCTGCTTTTTGATATTCGGCAACTTTTTTCTCAAAGAAATTGGTTTTTCCCTGAAGTGAAATCATATCCATGAAATCAAATGGATTAGCAACATTGTATTCTCTGTCACAACCCAATTCTACCAACAGTCTGTCGGCAACAAACTCTAAATATTGAGTCATTAAACCTGCATTCATTCCGATTAAACTTACCGGAAGTGATTCGGTGATAAATTCTCTTTCTATATCCAAAGCATTAACGATAATGCTTCTTATTCTTTCTTTTGGCACTTTATTTACCAAATGGTGATTATGTAAATGAACTGCAAAATCACAGTGAACACCTTCATCACGGGAAATTAATTCGTTTGAAAATGTCAAACCTGGCATCAAGCCGCGTTTCTTTAACCAATAAATAGAACAAAATGCTCCTGAAAAGAAAATTCCTTCTACTGCTGCAAAAGCAATCAGCCTTTCGGCAAAAGAATCAGACTCAATCCATTTTAATGCCCAATCCGCTTTTTTTCTGATAGCTGGAAAAACATCCAAAGCATTAAACAATTCCGATTTTTCGTTTTCATCCTTTACATAAGTATCAATCAGAAGAGAATAGGTTTCGCTGTGAATATTTTCCATCATGATCTGGAAACCATAGAAAAATTTAGCTTCGGCATATTGTACTTCATTTACAAAATTCTCTGCTAAGTTTTCATTTACAATTCCATCTGAAGCGGCAAAAAAAGCCAAAATGTGTTTTATAAAATAACGTTCGTCATCATTTAACTTATTATTCCAATCATTTAAATCCTGAGACAAATCAATTTCTTCGGCTGTCCAAAAACTTGCTTCCATCATTTTGTATCTTTCCCAAATATCATGATGCTTAATTGGAAAAATTACGAAACGATTTTTATTTTCCTGTAAAATTGGTTCTATTTTAGACATGAGATCTTGTTGTTTATTTTGATTTTTTTTATTGAAAATAGATGCGAAAATCGAATTACAAAGATTGTGAAATAATGCGGTTATTAAAAGTCAAACTTATTCACAATAACTCCTAGTTTTTAACAAAAAATAAAAATAAGAATATTTTTCATACAAATTACAAATAATTGATTTTCAGGTTTTTAAAATAAATAAAGTAGCTTAAACTCCCATAAAATAACGGAATTTCAAAAAAAAGAGAAACAATTTTAGAGTTACACTTATAAACCTTTTTTCAGGTCTTCGGCAACTTTTTCAAGTTCCATATACCAGTCATTTCCAAAGCGGCGGATAAGTGCTTCTTTGACGAATTTATACACAGGAACTTCGAGTTCTTTGCCCAAAGAACAGGCATCATCACAAATATCCCATTTGTCATAATTAACAGCCGCAAACTCGGTAAAATCCTTTACACGTACTGGATATAAATGACAGGAAACAGGTTTTTTCCAGTCGACTATTCCTTGATTGTAAGCCTGCTCTATACCGCAAAGTGCAGTTTTGCCGTCAAAAATGACATAAGCACAATCTTTATTATCAATCAGCGGTGTTTCAAGATCACCGTCCGTACCATTAAGCCATGTTCCTTGTGCTTCGATAGCCTCAATTCCCTCTTTTCTTAAAAATGGTTTTACTTTTGGATAAATTTCTTCTAATATCTTGGTTTCGGCCAGACTCAATGGTGCTCCTGCATCGCCATCGACACAGCATGCCCCTTTGCAGGCAGACAGATTACAGACAAATTCTTTTTGGAGTATATCCTCCGATACGATGGTTTTTCCTAGCTGAAACATTTTGCAAAGGTAACCAAAGATTCAGGAAATAAAAAACCACATTTAAACTTACTCCGCTTAAAGAAACAAATTAACACATAACAGCAATTTTACTTACATAAACACACTAATCGAATTTATTGCCTGACTACACCAATCCGCCAACAGCGGTTCATTCACTACAAAATATTGATGATTTTGCAATAAAAATCCTTAAAAAGAAAAAAAATATGTATTTTTGAGAACCCAAATCATTTTAGACGAATTATTCATTAAAGAATTCTCACTATGATAAATTTCAATCTGAAAGAGATAGTAACTGTAGGAATGGTACTTTTTGCTGTAATTGATATAGTAGGATCTATCCCGATTATTGTCGGATTAAGAGCCAAGCACGGTCATATTGAATCTGAAAAAGCATCTTTGGTTGCGGCATTCATTATGATACTATTTCTGTTTGTAGGCGAAGAATTCCTAAACTTAATAGGCATTGATGTTCATTCCTTTGCCGTAGCCGGATCCTTTGTTTTATTCTTTTTAGCATTGGAAATGATTTTGGGAATCCATCTTTATCGGGATGAAGAAGCAAGCTCAGCTTCTATAGTACCAATAGCTTTTCCGCTTATTGCAGGCGCAGGTACAATGACAACTTTGCTCTCTTTAAGATCTCAATATCATGCCACAAATATTATCATAGCCATCGTACTAAATATTATTATTGTTTATGCTGTTTTAAAATCATCCAGAAAAATTGAAAAAATGCTGGGTAAAAATGGACTTGGCGTTATTAGAAAGACCTTTGGCGTAGTTCTTTTAGCAATAGCTGTTAAATTATTTGCCACTAATGTTAAAGGTTTGTTTCTCTAAAAAAAAAAATTATAAATTTACCCCCTAAAATCTTTTCTGGTAGAGATTATTTTGTACTTAAACATATAAATGATAATTTATGAATTAAAACTTTACCGGTAAAAACAAAAACATAACTTATGAAAATTTTCACTAACATCTTAGTGCTTTTAGCCGTTTCGCTTCTTATTTTCAATATTACCTTAATTGATTTTCAAAATCCATTTAAAGGAGATAGTGTAATAGCGCTTGTTGGTGTGGTTGCTTCATTTTGTGCAGTATTGATTCTTCTTATTTTTAGAATGTCTAAAAAAATAGTTGAAAAAATGAACGACAACGCATAACCATGTTTGATGTATTGATTATAGGCGGAGGCGTTTCGGGAATATCATGTGCGATGGTATTGGGTTCAGCCAAAAAAAAAGCATTTGTTACCGATAAAAAAATTGGGATTTTTACCCACCAGAAGACTTCTGCACTACAGGAAGCACTTTTCAACAATGCTTATGGAATTGCTCCAGGCAAATTAGGATCAGAATTATTGATCGAAAGTGTTGATCATTTATCCAATACTTACCCTCATATTATCCAAATCCCAGAGGAAAAAATATTAAAAATCGAAGGAGTATATCCAGAATTCACCGTTGTTACCAATAAAAACAGTTACAAAACAGCCAGTATCGTTATCGGAATTGGCTCTGCCAACACATTTGCCATAGAAGGTTTAATGCAGTTTGTTGAACCGCACAAAAAAGCATTACCTGAAAAACAAAGAATCCAGCTTAAAAACATTGACCACAAAGTTGCCGAAGGCATCTATGTTATTGGGACTCTTGCCGGCTGGAGAAGCCAGCTTGCAATCGCCGCAGGAAGCGGAGCTGCTGTCGCAACAGATCTGCTTACTTTATGGAATGACGGAATTCAGACGCATTCACACGACAGTATTCGATAGAGACTATTTTTTATTTAACCGAAACAATCTCTTTCACTTTGATGTGGTTTTCAGTTTCAGTTTTCCAGATTTCTCCTTTTAACGAAACTTGTTCCCCTTCTTTAAGCTGTTTGTAATTTTGAGGTCCGCCAACATTTACAATGCTGATTAAAGCAAAATAAACTTCGTTTTTATCTGTATTAATTTTGGCTGTATAACCGTCTTTTCCAAATGCAACAGTAACAACTTTTCCTGAAACTGTATTTTTGTCTTTCATACAGGCGCAGGAAACTACAAAAGTTAAAATCATTACTACTGCCAAAAATCGAATTATAATTTTCATGTTTATTTATTTTAATCTTTATTTTCAAACGCGATACAGCTTCCGGCAATCACTTTTAAACCGTCATCAAACCGCTTCCAAACCCTGATATATCTATAATTCCCATCTAATGGTGAATTATAATACGTTCCTTTTAGCATAATGCTTACGCAAACAGCAGCCGAGTCGTCTATAATATTAATAACCTGATTCGAAGTTTCGAGAAGATCTATTTTCATTTTACCAGCGCGGTAACCTGCAAGATCAGCTTCTTTGGTAATCGTTTGTCCATTTGGTAAATTAAAAAGCAAATCATCGTGCAATACTCTTTGCAGAACTGAAATATCAGCATTTTTTACAGCTGACAAAAGCTCATTCTCTGCATTTATAATTTCATTTTTCCCCATTTAAAACAAAGATTTAGCATTTACTATTTTGAATTCAGCACAGCCTTTATCATGGCATCTTCTTTCAGAACCATTTTATAATAATAGATGTCTCCATACAATTGTCTGGCAAATTCGGCATTTACGTATCTTTTTACTAAGGATTTGTATTTACGCAAATCAACCTCCAAGCCGTTTTGGACAAGATATTTCTGGAAAGTATTGAAATATAAATCGGTTGAATTGATTTTTGTCTTAAATTCATCAAAAGGCAGTTTTGCAAAAGCATTTCTGTTTTTGTCTAATTGCTCAAAAACAAAATGGCCGACAATTCCGGACTGCAGTAAATAAGAAACATTTTCTGTTCCGTGTTCTGCTTCCAATGGCACAAAAACATCCGGTACAATACCGCCGCCGCCATAAACAATTTTTCCTTTTTTAGTTTTAAATTTCAAAGAATCCACCACTTTTATACTGTCTTTTTTGTACAGTTCTCCGTGTAAAAAACGCGAATCCGATTCTTTAAAATACTCTTCATTTCCTTTGGAATACGGTTTTTGAATCGATCTTCCGGTTGGTGTATAATATCTGGCAATTGTAAGCCGAACTGCCGAACCATCATTAAAATCCATTTCCCGCTGTACCAGTCCTTTTCCGAAAGAACGCCGTCCTACAATAGTTCCGCGGTCATTATCCTGTATTGCTCCCGCTAAAATCTCACTCGCCGAAGCACTGTTCTCATCAATTAGAACAAAGACCTTACCTGATTCAAAACTTCCTTTTTCGGTGGCGTACATTTTTTCGGCTGCTTCCTTAGCGCTTTTGGTAAAAACAATCAATTCTTTATCTTTCAAAAATTCATCGGCAATAGCAATAGCTTCTTCCATATATCCTCCGCCATTATCGCGGACATCAATCACAAGGGATTTTACACCCTGCTTTTTTAAACTGACGAGGGCTTTTATAAATTCAGCATAAGTAGTTTCTGCAAAACGATTGATTTTGATATAACCTGTAGTGGCATTTAAACGCAAAGCTACATCAACGCTTTTCAGCGGAATCACGTCGCGTTTGATTTTGATTTTCATTTTTTTATGCTCCGATTTTCGGTAAACGGTCAGTTCTATCTGAGAACCTACTTCTCCTTTCAGCGAAGAAAACAAACTGTCATTAGGCAGTTTTCGCCCAAATAATTTGGTTTTATCTGCAAAAAGAATGCGGTCTCCTGCTAAAATTCCTGCTTTGGCCGAAGGACCATTTTTTACTGGCGCAATAACAGCAACTGAATCTTTAAACATATAAAAATTAATTCCAATACCCACAAAATCGCCTTTCATGGTTTCGGCAATTTCGGCTTGCTGCTGCGGCGGAATATAAACAGAATGCGGATCCAGCTTTGCCAGAATATTATCGACAGTAAGACTCACAATCGAATCCGTATTCACATCATCTACATATTCATTATCGATGAAATCAATCAGTTTATTAAGTTTTTCTTTGGTGTTTTTTTTAGAGGTAAAAGATTTGGATGACGGCGAACCCGACAGACTGCCTATAAAAATTCCGAGAGCGAAAATGCTCCCAATAAGTATGGGTAAATATTTATTGTCGAATTTCATTTTATTAATCTTCTAAAACAGGAATATGCTCTACTTCAATACCTGCTTTTATTAAAAATTGTATTCCGGAATCGTCTCGGTAACCATTATGATACACCACTCTTTTTATTCCGGACTGATGAATCAGCTTACTGCATTCCTTACATGGCGAAAGCGTAATGTATAAAGTGGCTCCTTCGCAGGATTGTGTGGATCTTGCAACTTTCAAGATTGCATTGGCTTCGGCATGCAGCACATCCCAGCGGGTTAATCCGTCTTCATCCTCACAGCAGTTTTCAAATCCTGACGGGGTTCCATTGTACCCGTCCGATATAATCATTCGGTCTTTTACTATAATCGCTCCAACCTGCTTTCTTTTGCAGTAAGACAATAAACCCCATTCTGTTGCAATTCTAAGATACGCTTTATCGTATTTATTCAATTTAACTTTCTCCATAAAATCTTTATCATTTCCAGATTTCGCTTTCTACAATCATTGGTAAAACTACGCCAATTATAAATGCCGACATTACTAAAGCCCAATCTCTTTTTGAAAATCGAAAAACGGTCTGCACTATATATGACAAAATCAAGACTACAATAACAACCGTAATCTGAGCCGCTTCTATTCCTAATGCAAATTCGCACATTGGCAGTAATTTTGAGGCAGCACTGCCTCCCAATAATGTTTTAAAATAATTTGAAAATCCCAATCCATGGATAATTCCAAAAAATAACGTTATTATAAAAACCAGATTAACACTGCCGTTTTTACTGGTTTTCCCTGCAGTAAATAAATTATAGAAAGCGGTTATCAAAATCGTAATGGGAATCAGTAATTCAACAACATTTACTTTGACAGTAATAATTTCAAAAACCGAAAGAAAAAGTGCTGCAGTATGTCCCAATGTAAATATAGTCACTAAAAGCAATATTCTTTTCCAGTCATTAAAAGAAAATGGTACCGATAATGCAATCAAAAACAAAACATGATCATAAGCATGTATATCCAATACATGCTTTAAACCTATCTGAAAGTATATTAAAAATTCTGACATTGCTAAAGTGAATTAAATTGATATGGGGACGTAAACTTACGATTAATTTTGAAAATGAAATATTAGAAATCAATGATATTAAAAACGGACAAAAAGTAAAATTAGTACTAAAAAATTAACTAACTTTATATCAAACCTTAAACATTAACATTATGCCTTTTTCAGATTTATTCAACAGCGAAAACATTCAAAAAAACAGAGGTCATTTTTCAGCCATTGTGCGTGTTGCCCACGCTGATGGCAATATCACTGAACAAGAGCAGAATTTTTTGGATAAATTAGCTTTGGCACTTCAGATTTCTAAAGAAGAGTACGACGAAATTTTAGAAGATCCATCAAAATACCCAATCAACGCTCCCTACTTATATATAGAAAGACTGGAAGCTCTTTATAAGCTGGCAAGAATTGTACACCGCGACCACCAATTGGGCGATTTGCAGGAACATTTATTGATTAAATTTGCATTAGCCTTAGGTTTTACTCCTGGCAATGTAAATTATATTGTAAATAAAGCACTCAAATTAGTAGACATGGCGGTAGATGAAGAAACTTTTTTGTATGAAATGAAAAACATGTATAAATAATAATTATGAATTGAAAATTACGAATTACGGAATGCTGTACGGTAAGATTTTTTACTTATTACTGCATAGTGTACTCGTAATTTTCAATTCGCAATTGCACTTTAATATTTACTCAATTTTGCTTTATGCATAAACTCTTCGGCTTTTTCAACCATATTTAAGCTTCCGCAAAAGAAAGGCACACGCTGATGCAGTGCTGCAGGCTGAATTTCCATAATGCGGTCAAAACCATCCGAAGCTTTTCCGCCGGCCTGTTCTACAATAAAAGCCATAGGATTACATTCGTACAGCAGACGCAGTTTACCTTTTGGCGATTTAGTGCTTGTCGGATATATATAAATACCTCCTTTTATCATATTTCTGTGAATATCAGCAACAAGACTTCCTATATAACGAGAAGTGTACGGACGGTCTTCTTCTTCGAGCTGACAATATTTGATATAATCTTTTACACCTTGCGGAAAATGAACATAATTTCCCTCGTTAATCGAGTAAATATTTCCGTCTTCTGAAAATTTCATGTTGGGATGCGAAAGGTAAAAAGTCCCAATCGCTGGGTTTAAAGTGAATCCATTTACACCGTAACCTGTTGTATAAACCAGCATCGTCGAAGTACCATAAATCACATAACCAGCCGCTACCTGATTTATACCCGGCTGCAGAAAATCTTCTAATGTTACTGGAGTTCCTATTGGCGTGATTCTTCTGTATACTGAAAAAATAGTCCCAACAGAAACGTTTACATCAATATTGGACGAGCCGTCCAATGGATCCATCAAAAGCACATATTTATTGTTATGGCTGTTATCACTTCCCTGCACAGTTATAAAATCATCGTTCTCTTCGGATGCAATGCCACAGACAATTTCGCGGTTAATCAAGGTCTGTATGAAAATTTCATTGGCATAAACATCCAGTTTCTGCTGATCTTCCCCTTGAATATTCTGTTCACCAGCTGCTCCGACAATATCAACTAATCCAGCCTTGTTTACTTTATAATTAACAACTTTGGCCGCCAGCCGGATTGAATTAATGATTCTCGATAATTCACCCGAAGAATATTGAAAAGCCTTTTGATTTTCAATGATAAATTCGCCTAATGTTTTGTTTCTTTCTTCCATTACGAAATCGATGTAGTTATTTTGAAGTCACAAATATCGTTTTTTTTGTTATAATGAAAAAAATAATGCTTACTTAGTTTCTCAGTATTGTATATTTGCTACATTTTCCATAAAAAACAACTGTGTAATCGTCTGTTTTTTAATAGAATTATAGAATAATAATACAAATCTATGAAAATACGCAAAGGACAAAAAGAAGACATGAATGGTGTTCTGGCATTGATTCAGGAATTGGCGGTATTCGAAAAAGAGCCAGATGCTGTTTTAATTACTGCAGATGATCTTATTCGAGATGGTTTTGGAGACAGACCTTTGTTTGAAGTTTTTGTTGCCGAAGCTGAGGAGCAGATTGTAGGGATTGCATTGTATTATTACCGTTACTCTACTTGGAAAGGAAGGACAATCCATCTGGAAGATTTAGTTGTAAAGGAAAGTATGCGCGGAACAGGACTTGGCTATGCTTTATATTCTGAAGTTATCAAACAGGGGCAGAAAGACAAAGTCCGAAGAATTGAATGGAACGTACTGGACTGGAATACTCCTGCAATTGATTTTTATAAAAAATCGGGAGCAAAAATATTAGACGAATGGCGCGTAGCTCAAATGGACGAAACAGCTATTAACTATTTTGTAGAAAACAAATTAAAATAAAAAGTGAATAATTTCAGACTGAAAATCTGAAATATGAAATTTAAATCTGAATAAAAATGAGGGTATTCAAATTTGGCGGTGCATCAGTAAAAGATGCAGCCGGTATTAAAAACGTTTATGACGTTTTACAGCAAGCAGGTTATGAAGATGTATTGGTAATTGTTTCGGCAATGGGGAAAACGACTAATGCACTCGAAGATGTTATCAAAAATTATTTTGACAAATCACCAGAATTAAATTCATCGGTGCAGGAAGTTAAAAAGTATCACAATCAAATCCTTTTGGATTTATTTGAAGATGAAAAAAATGAAGTTTTTACAGCTGTAAATACTCAATTTGCAGACTTAGAATATTTCTTAGCTCATAATAAATCACCAAATTATAACTTTGTTTACGATCAGATCGTAAGCTTCGGGGAACTAATATCGACAACAATTCTGAGTCATTTTATGTCTTTCAAAGGAATTCAGACACAATGGCTGGATGTTAGAAATTTTGTAAAAACAGATTCTACTTACCGTGATGCAGAAGTAGACTGGGAATTGACACAGAAAAATATTGCGAATAACGTTAAACGCAAAATCTTAAATATTACTCAAGGATTCTTAGGTTCTGACGAGAATAATTTCACAACCACATTAGGCCGTGAAGGATCTGATTACAGCGCTGCGATTTTTGCATACTGTCTAAATGCCGAGAGCGTAACCATCTGGAAAGACGTACCCGGAGTAATGAATGCTGACCCAAGATATTTTGAAAATGCAAGTCTGCTGAACCAAATTTCGTATCGTGAAGCCATCGAGTTGGCTTTTTACGGAGCATCGGTAATTCACCCAAAAACATTACAGCCGTTACAGAAAAAAGAAATTCCGTTATACGTTAAATCGTTTATCAATCCAACGCTAAAAGGAACATCTGTTTCTAAAGGAGAGGATTTAGAACCGTATTTACCTTGTTTCATTGTAAAAAGAAACCAATTATTGATTTCTCTTTCATCAATAGATTTTTCTTTCATCATGGAAGAAAACATCAGTGAAATCTTTGGCTTATTCCACCAATTCAAGTTAAAAGTAAACCTTATTCAGAATTCGGCAATCAGTTTCTCTGTTTGTGTTGAAGATAAATTTGGAAACTTCAATGACTGTAACGCAATCCTTTCGAAAAAATTCAAAGTGGATTTTACCGAAAATGTTACGCTGTACACTATCAGACATTTTAATGAAAACGCTGCTCAAACGGTAGAAGAAAACAAAACTGTATTGTTAAAGCAGGTAAGCAGAGAAACAATGCAAATTGTGACTAAAGAGAATTAGGTCAGATAGCAGATTTTAGTCTGCAGATGGCAGACTAAAAAATTACAATAAAAAAATGGAAGCTGAGAAATTGGCTTCCATTTTTTTATGGCAGACGGATGATATATTGAACGGATTTACGCTGAATTTTTTTTAAACCTGAAATTAGAACTAATCTGAATCCTATCTAAAATTGATTAATTGCTTTGCCTCATTGTAAACAAAAACTAATAGAAGTTCGAATAAGGCTTTTAAAATCTGTAATATTCCTTATTTCACAAAAAAACTCTTTTTAACGGCAAGCAATAACATCTAATTAATTCACCATCGTTGTATAGTTCTTAATATATGTTTTCGAGTCTACTCCAAAAGGTATTTTTATGAAATTACCCTCAGGTGAAATCAGTATTTTGGTAGGATAACCAGTCACTTCAAATAAATCATTCATTTTTTTGTCAATCTCGCTAACAGGAAAAGTATATTTATTTTTAGTCATAAAACCCGATAAATCCTGAGAATTATACGAAAAAGTATAAATCTTTAACTTCGAATTATTACTATTCTCAACAAATAAGGATTGTAAGTCCGGTAGTTCTTTCACACATGGACTGCACCAAGTACCCCAAACATCAATATAAATCCATTTGTTAGGTTTTACAGTTAAATCTAATTCTTCATTTTCAAATTGTATTTTTAATTTAGGAACAGGTTTACCCTTATTATGTATATAACTAGTCCAATAATCTCCAAATGAAATATTACTTTTTAATTTTCCATAAAACTCCTGTAATGATTTTAAATTGTAATCTGAAGGAGTTCCAAAAGCAATATCGCTTAACAAAACCAATGCTTCCGAATTTCGATTATTTTCAACTAAATATTTTTGATATTTAGCCTGAAATACAAATTCATTAGTATTACCAGTTAAAAGAACCACATCATAAAAATAGGCATGATCGTATAGCTTGTCATTTAAGTCGGGACTGTAATCCGAAGCTTTTTTTAAAAATTCTTCAATATTTGGATTAATACTATACAAACTGTAATAACTATAAGCCAAAATATATCTATACCAGGCTCTTTTCTCACCCTCTAATCTGCCAGCTTTAATTTTAACGATATAATCATAAGCTTCCAACTTCTTTATATTTGACTGTACTATTTTTTCTTTGCTTATATTATCTATGGCTTTTTGTTTATCTAATTCCTGCACTATCAAAAGATTATATCTCTCTGCCTTAGATTCATAATTTACGCTATCTTTTGAAGTACTATTTAGCTCTTCTAAAATCTTCTTAAAATCATTCTCGTTTTTTGCGCTTATTGATTTGCTCCATAAATAAATTGGGGCTATGATACTGTTAATTTTCTCATTTTTTTTAAGAAAGAGTTGTTCCAGGTATTTTTGTGCATATAAAGAGTTCTGCAATCGTTGGGAAAGTGTATTATGAATTCTGTCAATAAACATTGGCGGATATAAACGGTATAATTCCATAGAAGATTCAACAGCTTTTTCTGTTTCTCCATTGTCCCACAAACCGCTGAGGGAATTGGATAATGTAAACGCTTCCTTTGGAATTTGCCCTATACATAAATTCAAGAAGAATAAACTGAAAATAAAAGGCATCAATAGCTTGTTCATAATTGTCTTTATAAATTGGTATACTTTTTTATGGTCTAATAAAATTTAAGCCTATCATTCCAAATTTGGTAAATAACCTTGATAAAAATCAGACTCTGCTTTTATCAAATATACAATAATTCTTATAACTTTTTAAAAAGTCTCGACTTTAGCTCAACTCTATCGAAAAGCAAAAAATCGTGTCATCCAAGTGCCATTTCTCCAGTTTATGTCATTTAACATATCATAAAATAATATACACTAATTTTGGCACTTTGGAGTTATACTATTTATGCTAAAAAAAGTACTATTTTGGATTGTCATTTTATATTTTTCTGGACTTCAGGCTCAGGAAATAGACTCGGCGTACAGCACCAAAAAAATAGCTTTTACTACAGATACCATTCATTTGGAACAAGTGAGTATCAATCCTAGTTTTTTTAAAATTTTGGATCATAAAAACCAGATTGTCGACAGCACTTCCTACGAAGTCAACTTCCCAAAGGGCATTATTTTATTCAAAAACCGAAACATTCCCCCTACTGATTCCCTGACGGTTCATTATTTAAAACTGCCTGATTTCCTAACCAAGGAATATACCATTTACGACAGCAGTAAAATCATCGATAACAATGCCACTAATCAAAGTTTATACCGCATCGAAAACCCAACGTCTCCAAAAAACATTCCGTTTGACGGACTTATTACAGATGGCAGTCTTTCCAGAGGTGTTACTGTCGGCAATAATCAAAATGCAGTAGTCAATTCGAAACTGGACTTTAGGATTACGGGGAAACTATCGGATAAAGTGAGTATTCGTGCCTCCATTCAGGATACCAACATTCCGGTTCAGGAAGGAAGCTATTCCCAACGGCTGAACCAATATGACAATATCTTCATGGAACTTTTTACCGACAGCTGGAATGTTCGTGCGGGTGATGTTTTTATTGGCAACAACTACACTCGATTCCTTACTTTCAACAAGAAAATACAGGGATTATTGACAACCGTCAACTTTGGTAACGAAGACAAAAAGACAACTGTTTTTGCTTCGGGGGGACTCGTGACTGGAAATTACACCAGCAGTAATTTCAAAGGACAGGAAGGCAATCAGGGACCTTATAAATTGGTCGGAAAAAATGGTGAATTATATGTTTTGGTCATCATTGGTTCGGAAAGGGTCTATGTCAATGGCATTTTATTGAAGAGAGGTCAGGAGAACGATTATATTATTGATTACAATTCGGGGGAGATTGTCTTTACACCACAATTTCCTATTACTTCCGAAATGCGGATTGTAGTCGAATACCAATTTTCCGAAAACAATTACTCCCGATTTATCACTTATGACGGAGGCACTTTTACGGACAAAAAATGGAATTTTGGAGCCATCGTATATTCAGAAAGTGATTTGAAAAATCAGCCCGTTCAGCAAAATCTTTCACAAGACCAAGCTTTGATTTTGAAAGATGCTGGAGACAATACCCATTTGATGGTCGCTCCATCGGCTATTGTTGCCGACTATGACGAGAAAAAAATACAGTATAAAAAAAGCACACAAGGAACTGCTACAATCTATGCATATTCCACAAACCCAAATGACGAATTATATAATGTTACGTTTACTTTAGTCGGTCAAGCTAAAGGGAATTATATTTTAACCAACCCAACAAGTGTTGATAAAATATTTGAGTATACAGCTCCTGTCAACGGAGTTTTACAGGGAAATTATGAACCAGTCATTCAATTGATTGCACCATTGAAATCTCAGGTGGCTACTTTTTTTGGAAAATACAATCCTTCCGAAAAAACGGCTGTAGCATTTGAACTAGCAGTGAGCAACAATGACCAAAATTTATTTTCCTCCATAGACGACGCAAACAATCAGGGAATATCTGGCGAAATCAAAGCAAAACAACGTCTTTATTCCAAAAAATGGAACATTGATGCATTTGCTAATTTTCAAGCCGTTCAAGCCAATTTTAAGCCCGTAGAACGTATTAATAGCATTGAATTTTACCGCGATTGGAATGTCACTTCATCTGTAATAACTGGAAACCAAAGTCTGCTGGGAACTGGTTTTAATTTTAGTTTGGTTCCAAAAAAAGACTCTTCGACGGTAGCCAACATTACTTATGAATTTGAGAAATTAGCCCTTTCCAATACCTATTCGGGGATAAAAAACAATCTTAACACCAATTTTGAATTCAAAAAATGGAGCATAAAAAATGATGGGAGCTATCTAAAAAGTGATGACGTAGAAAACGCTTCCACTTTTTTGAGGAATCTTTCACAGTTTCGTTATCATAACAAAAAAAATTGGGTTGGAGGTTCTTTACACTTTGAGGACAATCAGGAAATCAACAAGGCAGCACAAAAATTCTCTTTGTTGAGCCAGCGCTTTTCGCAATACGGAATATACGCAGGACATGGTGACAGCACAAAGGTATATGTTCAGTTGGGCTACGCCAGAAGAATAAACGACAGTGTTCAAAACGGATTACTGCAGAGGGTGAACACTTCAAACAGTTATAATTTTCAATCCAAATTATTGAAGACAGAAACCCGTGATATTTCGATATTTATCAATTACAGACAATTGAATTATACCGATCCTGCCTTAAAAAACACGCCTTCGCTCAACTCCAGAATTACATATAACGATCAGTTTTTCAATAAATTGATTCAGAGCAACACCCGTTATGAAACCAATTCGGGAACAATGCCTTTTCAGGATTACACTTATGTTGAAGTTCCAGCCGGTCAGGGGAAATACACTTGGAATGATTACAACGGAAACGGAATCAAAGATTTAGAAGAATTCGAAATCGCTCCATTTTCGGATTTGGCAAAGTACACCCGAATATTTCTACCCAATCAAACTTATATCAAAACCAACCAAAACAGATTCTCACAATCATTTATCATCAACCCTATTATTTGGCAAAACAGTACCAATTACAAAAAAACCTTATCTCATTTTTACATGCAGACCTCCTTTATTATGGATCAAAAAGTCAAAAATGACGGAGATCATTTAGAACTCAATCCATTCGAATCCTCTACGGATGCTATTTTGGGACTCATAAAAACGTTTACGAATAGTTTGTCCTATAATCATGGAAAAAGAGAACATTCGGTTACGTATACTTTTACAAAAAATGAAACCCAGAATCTATTGTCCATTGGCACACTGAAAAATGAAAACAGTTTTCATCAATTGGAATACCTGCATTTACTAAAAAAAAGCTGGCTGTTTGATCTAATTGGTAAAACCATTCAAAACCAAACAGAGTCCCTCACCTTTGCCGAAAAAAACTATAACATCGAAGGTCATTCGTGGTTTCCAAAGATCAGCTACTTGTTTTCAGACAAAATCAGTTTGGATGTTTTTTATGAATACCTCAACAAGGAAAATAAAATTGGGAGTCTCGATACTTTAGAACAAAACCGATTTGGCACCGCATTCAGTTATACAGGCAGTTCGAAATTTAACATCAATAGTGAAATCTCATTGTATAAAAATGACTTTACCGGCAACGAATATTCATCGGCGGGATATCAAATGCTGGAAGGTCTGCAAAAAGGGCAAAACATTACATGGAGAACTTTATTCCAAGTAAACCTGACTAAATTTTTAGACTTGAATTTAATTTACCAAGGGCGAAAAAGTGAAACAAGCGACGTCATTCACACAGGAAGCGTTGAGTTAAGAGCTTATTTTTAAATGTTTTATCGTATATTAAAAATAAATTTGTAAATTTAGGTTCAATCTAAAAACCTATCGTTATGAAATTACAAATTCACAAAAAAACCACACTGTTAAGCTTGAGTAAAAAATTATTGGTATTAAGTTTCTTCTTTATTGCTACGAACACTTTCTATGGTCAAACTTCTAAAACCAAAGAAGAAGCAACTGTCGAAAAAAAAGCTAAAGAAACCAAGAAAAAAGCAGACAAAGCAACGAAAGACTCCAAAGAAACAGCCGATAAAGCCGTAAAGGAAACCAAGAAAAAAGCAGACAAAGCATCAAAAGACTCCAAAGCAACAGCCGATAAAGCCGTAAAGGAAACCAAAAAAACAGCAGACAAAGCAAGTAAGGATTCCAAAACTACAGCCGATAAAATGGCAAAAGAAACTAAAAAAACAGCAGACAAAGCAACGAAAGAAGCGAAAAAAGAAGCTGCAAAAACTTCGGATAAAACAAAATCGGCAGTCAAAACAGCTGATAAAGTAACTGGAGAATACAATGGCAAAAAAGTATACACCGGTCCTCAGGGAGGTAAATATTACATCAATTCAAACGGGAATAAAACTTATATAAAACAATAAATCTGTTTTTTTGAGTTCAACATAAGGCTTTCCGAAATCTGGAAAGCCTTTTTTATTTAATCGATTTCTCGCTAAAATTTGTTTCAGAATAAATCTCGCTGAGACGTGAAGGCACAAAGAAATAAATTCTAATCTTTGCAGCTTCGCGTCTCCTGCGAGAATGAATTAAGACCAAAAAATGCCCCACAGATAACACGGATTTAAATGGATTGACACAGATAAACCTAAACTGGCTTTAAAAAAATCAGCGATAATCCGTTTAAATTCGTGTCATCCGTGTCCAAAAAAACACAACACATTCACCCCAAAAAATAAACATGCCACTTATCGTTTAAAATAATCTTTTAGTAATACATTGCAAACATTAAAAAGCAGCACACCAAGTATCTTAGCCTTACAACTAAACCGTAAGACTTGCACATGAATTTGAACTCCGAAAATAAAACCATTTTAGTAGCGCCCTTAAACTGGGGACTAGGTCATGCTACCCGCTGCATCCCAATTATCAAAGCATTGCAGGAAAATAACTTCACACCCATAATTGCTTCTGATGGGATTGCTCTTGAGCTGCTTCGCAAAGAGTTTCCGTACCTAAAAACCCTCGAATTGCCTTCCTACCAAATCGAATATGCCAAAAACGGCAAAAACTTTAAATGGAAACTGATAAAAAGCTTACCCCGAATGCTCGAAGCCATCAGCGAAGAGAAAAAAATTGTAAAAAAATGGATTAAAAAACACCAAATCGACGGAATCATATCCGATAACCGACTCGGAGTTTACAGCAAAAAAATCCCGTCTGTCTTTATCACGCACCAGCTGAATGTCCTGACCGGAAACACCACTTGGCTTACCAGTAAAATACACCAGCATATCATAAAAAAATATACCGCCTGCTGGATTCCCGATGTCAATTCCGAATTAAATCTTACCGGAAAACTGGGACATTTAGAGAACAATTCGCTAACCCTAAACTATCTGGGTCCCTTGAGCCGAATGCACAAAATGGCATTACCCATCCAGTATGACCTGATGATTATTTTATCCGGACCCGAACCTCAGCGGGGATTATTGGAAGCCCACCTTACCGAAGAACTAAAACGTTACGAAGGAAAAGTCGTTTTCATAAAAGGAATCATCGAAGCCGAACAGAAGAAAGAACAGATAGGAAATGTAACCTACTATAATTTCATGAAAACCCGCCAGCTGGAACACACCTTCAACGAAAGCGAAAAAGTCCTCTGCCGATCCGGCTACACCACAATCATGGACTTGGTAAAACTGAACAAAAAAGCTTTTTTCATCCCCACTCCCGGACAATACGAGCAGGTTTATCTCGCCGAAAAACTTCAGAAGGAAGGTCTTGTTCCCTTTACCTGTCAAGAGCGTTTTAAAATCGAAGATATTTCAAAAATTGATCAGTATCAAGGACTGCCAAAATTAGAAAGCACCGTCAATTGGGAACAACTGTTCAGAGTCTTTTAAACTAAGTGCTATTAAAGTTTTTAGGAGCAGAAAGATTGGGCGTTTTCAGGAAGCATTAGTCCCGCTTTTCATTTCAATCTTGTTTGCCGAACACCGGCAAACAAGGATTTCCACTGCAATCCTACCGTGTGGACACAAATACAATTTCGTTATTTTTATCACTAAATAAAGATATAATATGCGAAGATATTTTACAGACATTGATGATTCTCGACTATTAAAAAGGAGTAATTTAATATTAGATAGTTTATTTCATAATTGTGTTCATTCGATACGTCAGCTTACACAAAGCGATTCAGAATGTAAAGCAGTTTATCGTTTCTTGCAGAACAAAAGAGTTTCAGAATCGAAATTAATTAAAAACATGTCAGCAAACTGCTGTTTTTCAGCTCAAGACAAAACAGTTTTATGTATACAGGACACAAGTGAGGTCAATTTATATAATCATAAAAACAGAGTTAAAAAAGACGAATTTATAGGATTGACTAATGCTGCAACAAAAGGAGGAATTGGATTTTTACTGCATCCTAGTTTCGTTATAGATGCTTATAGTTTTGTTCCGTATGGCTTTTCAGATGTAAAAATATGGAACAGGCCTTTAGAGAAACTTACAAAAAAGGAAAGGAATTATAATTTGCTTCCAATTGAAGAAAAGGAATCTTATAAATGGATAGAATCTTCCCAAAAATCCAAGGAAGTTTTAGAGAAATCAAAAAAAGTCATCATCATTCAGGATCGAGAAGGTGATATTTATGAGCAATTTGCAATGATTCCAGATCAAAAGACGGAATTATTGGTAAGAGCAAGAGCAAACAGAACGCTACTAAACAAGGTTAAATTGTTTAGTTTTATAGCCAATGAACCTCTTAAAGGGAAATATACGATAGAATTAGAAGGTGATAAAAGAAGAAATATAAACAAACGGGAAGCTACCTTAGAAGTTAGATTTTCTGAAGTAACTATCCAAAAAAATGATTTAGTTTCAAAGAATGCACCCAAAAGCCTTGATTTATATATCATCGAAGCAAAAGAAATTGGCGATAACATTGATAATCCAATATGCTGGAGATTACTAACAACCATTAAAGTCTTAGACCTAGACACAGCCTTAAAATGTATCGAATGGTATACTTGTAGATGGATTATAGAAGAGGTTTTTAGAATTCTAAAAAAGGAAGGATTTAATATAGAAGCAAGCGAATTAGGTTCTGCAAAATCTATTCGAAAATTGTCTTTAATGATGATGGAGACAATTGTCAAACTATTTTTAATGCAAATAGCATATAGTATTCCAGAGGAAGAAATAGAAGCGAGAAGTTGTTTTTCAGATCAAGAACTTGAATGTTTAGAATATCAAATGATAAAATTAGAAGGAAAAACAGAAAAATTAAAAAATCCTCATATCCAAAAGGATTTAAAAAGATATGTTTGGGTTATTGCAAGGCTTGGTGGATGGAAAGGATATGCAAGTGGGAGAAAACCAGGAATAACCACTTTCTCTATCGGAATACAGAAATTTGCTTCAATAATGGAGGGATGGCAATTGTTTTTAGATGTGTCCACACGGTAGACTGCAATCGGGGCTAAGGAGAGATTTTGTGTTTTATAGTTATTTTTTCAAAACTAATTTGGTTCAGAATATTTAGAATTGTTATGGCTGTCATTATTTCTTAACTAACTCTTTTTGAAATATTATTTTACGAATTATCAGAGTCGTATATTAATGTAACTTTTAATCTTTTTTAAAATTTTTCTCTTTCTTTTTATTTATATCATCTAATAATGACTTAAAACTCTTTTTTGAAGATTCACGGATAAGAAAATCTTCTTGAAAAAGTTCTTTATACGTTTCCTTAAAAATATCTGTTTCTCTAAAAACTTTAAAGAGTGGCCATTCTTGATACTCTTCTTTTCCAATCATTTCATCATTTGTTCCAATTTTCAACATCCATTTCTTTGAATCTTCATAATTCTCTTTTAGTACTGCAACCGCCAACTTAAATTCGTTACCGAGTGAAAAATCTTCAGAATCAAGAATTTTATCCGTAGTTTTTTTATCGTTGTCTAAATAATGTGCTAGTGCTTTATTAATAACAAAAGTTTTTCTCATCTCATCGTTTCCATTCTTTTTAATTTCTTCTGTTGCAAATTTCAACAACACTTTCGCAATGTCGTAATATCCATTATATATTAGGTCAAAACATATATTATTTAAGTTTTTATCAGCTTCAACTAATCTATGGGGTAAAAACTTTCTCCAGAGAACTTGACATAATTTCACTCCAATTTCAAAATTTGCCTTATATGCAGAGTCAAAATAATGAGGGTCTACATCGAGAACATCTCCAAAATTAATTTTATCACAATCTTTTACTTTATGTTTTTTGCAATTATCTATATATTGTTGCGATACTATACCGTTTGTGTGAACAAATAAATTTCTACGTTCAGCAACTTCAATAAAAGTAGGTAATATAGGTAGGTTTGTAGTAAGCGTAAATTCTTTCCCTGTTAGCTTTGTGATTCGTCTTTCCAGAATTTTAAATTGCTCATAATGACTCTCTCGTAATAACTTTTCTACGTCTTTTTCAATTACTTCAGCCTTTATCTCATTAATATCATTATACTTTAAAATGTCTTGAAAACTAAAATCTTTTTCTAATGAATAAGCTAATTCTGGTTTAACTTCAAATACTGCTCTATATAAATTTCCGAGGTACGCATCATATTGACTCACTAACGCAACTATCAAAGTTCTGGGAAGAATATCCATAGCAGTGGTTGCTATTTCATGGTCTGTATCTAAACGATTGAATAGATTAAATTGATCTAGAGGAATTTTAAAAGTTTTTTTACCGTCTTCGTCTTGACTAGTGTTTTTCTCAATAAATTTATTCAATTTGTTCTGACTCCCGCGAAGTTTCAATGAAAGCAATCCTAAGGTTAAGGGTAAAGTTTCAGCTAAAGCTTCTATTTCTAATATGTAATCGTCTATTGCTGATTCAAAAAACTCAAAGTCTTCTAATTGTTGCAATTCTATATTTTCGGATTGATGTTCTTCTATCATTTTTCAAATATGTTCTAAAAATTACGCATATATAAATCTGGCAAACACCTATATATCACTTTTCAAATATAAAAAATAATAATCACAAACCTACAAAATACAAGTTCCCTTTTATCATTCAGCACTTCGCGACTCTGCGCCTTGGCGAGCCTAATTTCACGCTAAAACACAAAGCCCACAATATTTAAAAACTCCAAAAAGTCAATAAAAAAGTCGGAACCACCACAGTAGATCCGACTTTTTAAAAATCCTTTAAATTCCAAAAAGAAAAATTATTCTCTAGGCAGTATATCATCTATTTTGTCATGCTTGATAATTTTGGCATTGACCATAAAATAAACATACTCAGCTATATTGGTACAATGTTCTGAAATACGTTCTAAATGTTTTAAAACAATTATTAAGTTCGTTCCAGAAACAACCGCCTTGGAATTCGTTTTCATTTCATTGATAATTTCATGAATAGTATCTTCTGATTTGTTTTTGATTTCTTTGCTCAAAACAAATATCTCTCCGATCGTGCTTTCCTGACGTGTTAAAAAATAATTATTCGTTTTGGCAGTAATCAGTTCTACCTGTTTGGTTATATCAGCAATAGAAAACTTCACAATCAAATCGTGTTTTTCTTTGATGTTTTTTGACTTTTTTACAATGCTAAGAGACAAATCACCTATGCGCTCAATTTCATTGCTAATCTGCATCGCCGACATAATAAAACGCAGATCCGAAGCTACAGGCTGCTGCAATGCAAAGATACTTTGACAGATTTCATCAATCTTAACATCCAGTTTATCAATTTTAGATTCCGTTTTTTTTATGATTTTTTCTTCTGCCACTCCTGGCTCCTGCAAAAGTATTTTAACGGCTTCACTCACTTGGTTTTCCGCCAATTGCCCGATTTTTTCAATAATGCCTTTTAATTTTCCTAATTCTATTTCGAAATGTGTTGTCATCTTTTTTTATTTAAAAGTTTAAAAATTGTTTACAAGTTTAAAAAAATTAAACGTTTAATAATCTAAGGGAAATTATACTAAGCAGCGAATCAACATCACTCCCCGCGAATTAAACGATTTAAAACCATATTAAACTAATTTTAAACAATTATCCAAATCTTCCCGTAATATAATCTTCGGTTTGTTTTTGGACAGGATTAGTAAATATCGCATTTGTTTTGCCCATTTCTATTAAATTCCCCATATAAAAGAAAGCAGTCTGGTCACTCGTTCTCGCAGCCTGCTGCATATTATGGGTAACAATAATGATGGTGTACTGTTCTTTTAGCTGATGAATCAGTTCCTCAATTTTTGAAGTCGAAATAGGATCTAATGCACTCGCTGGCTCATCCATCAAAATAATGTCCGGACTTACCGCCAATGTTCTTCCTATACACAAACGCTGCTGCTGACCGCCCGAAAGCCCGAGTGCCGAATCATCCAGACGGTCTTTCAGCTCATCCCAGATAGCTGCCTGACGCAGTGAAGTTTCTACGATTTCATCCAATTGCGCTTTATCTTTTATTCCGTTGATTCTAGGACCGTAAGCAATATTTTCATAAATGGATTTTGGAAAAGGATTCGATTTTTGAAAAACCATTCCAATCTTTTTGCGGATATTAACAACATCAACATTTTTATTATAAATATCAATTCCTTCCACAAGCATTTCTCCTTTAATAGAAACACTAGGAATCAAATCATTCATTCTGTTAATGCATCTCAAAAAAGTAGATTTCCCGCAGCCAGAAGGTCCAATCAAGGCAGTCACTTTATTGGCCGGAATTTCCATTGTGATTTCGTTAAGTGCTTTTTTTTCACCGTAGTACAGTGACAAATCATTAACTTTTATTTTTATGTCTTTCATATTTTATATCTAAAAGGATAATTTATTTTATGAGCAAATCATTATTTCGTTTTTCTTCTGATTCGTGCTCTAATGATAACTGCCACTATATTTAACGATAATGTCAAAATGAGCAATACCAAGGTTGTAGCAAACTGAATCGGCATTGTTTTCTCCACATCCGAAGACTGGGTTGACATGATATAAATATGATATCCAAGATTCATAAACTGATCGCTCAAAGAACCTGGCAGTGTAGCAAGATAATAAGCAGCTCCAGTAAACAGAATTGGAGCAACTTCACCCGCTCCCCTGCTCACAGCAAGAATAGTTCCGGTCATAATACCAGATACTGATTCGGGCAGAATTACTTTGCGGATTGTCTGCCATTTGGTTGCTCCAAGTGCCAGACTTGCTTCTCTCATTTCTCTCGGAATCGTTTTTAGAGCTTCTTCGACAGAAACAATAATAACCGGCAGCGTCAATAAAGACATTGTTAAGCTTGCCCAAAGAATATTAGGCTGTCCCCAGCGCAGCTGTCCGTCATTGAGAACGGTATCTGCACCTGCCCCAATAAACTGTATAAAAAATCCAAGTCCAAAAAGACCAAATATTATAGAAGGCACAACAGCCAAGGTACGTACTGAGAATCGCACCGCTGCAGCAAATTTGGAATTTTCACTGGCATATTCTGTCAAATAAAGTGCTGTAATAGTACCAAAAGGAACTGCTGCAATAGACATTACTATAACCAAAATAAAAGTTCCGATTAAGGCTGGAAAAATTCCTCCTTCGGTCATACCATTGGTTGGAAAAGAAGAAATAAATTCCCAGGAAAATTTGGTACGCCCTTGGTGTACTATAATTCCTAATATTATAAAAAGGATAGCAACAATAAGGATTACAGCCAATTGGGTTATCCCAATGAAAAATTTTCCTTTTGTTTCCGAAACACTTTTTTTACTGGAAAAAAAATGATTTTCTGTTTGATTTACAACTGTATCCATAACTATTTACCTTGGAATTTTTTCAATAATTTACCTTTCACATAAAACTCCGCTACTGCATTTAATGCAAATGAGAAGATAAAAAGCAATGAGCCTATAAAAAACAACACACTGTAATGCGTTTCTCCAAAAACCGTTTCGGCCATTTCAGAACCGATGGTTGCCGCAAACGTACGTACGCTTTCAAAAGGATTGGCAGAAACTAAAGCCGCATTTCCAGTGGCCATCAGCGCAATCATGGTTTCTCCAAAAACCCTTCCTATACCTAATAATAATGCTGCAAAAATCCCTGGAGTTGCCGCTGGAAGAATCACAAAAAATGCAGTCTGCCATTTACTGGCTCCCAAAGCTAAACTTGCTTCGGTATACGTTTTTGGTACAGCTGCCAGCGCATCTTCGGAAATTGTATAAATAATCGGAATTGCCGCCAAAGCCATAGCTACTCCTCCAATAAAAGCATTCAGTCTGGAATCGTATCCAAAAACATCCTGAAAGAAACTTGCCAATACCATCAAAGCAAAAAAACCAATAACTACTGACGGGAAAGCAGCCAGCATTTCGATAATAGGTTTAATTATTTCTTTAACCCTTTTGGAAGCAAAACAGGAAGTATACAAGGCTGCCAAAACGGCCAATGGACCAGCAATAAGCATTGCGATAATAGTTACTTTCAGAGTTCCAATTAACAATCCGAACAAACCAAATCTAGGATTATCAGAAACTGGCACCCATTCTGTAGTAAAAAATGTACTCCATGTTTTGTCTGCTCCTTCTTGATTTTGTGAAACTATTTCAGCCTTTTCATCTGTTGGAGAAACTGATAAATCTTCCTTTGGAGCATCTCCGTACGATTCCGGCTTTAACTCTTCATTGGAAACAGATTCTGTACCATAGGTTTCTGGTTTTAATTCAGCTTCTGGCTCAGCACCGTAGGATTCCGGCTTCAGCTCTTCTGTTGTTTCAGCCCCGTAGGACTCTGGTTTCAATTCGGCAGCCGCTGCTCCGTAAGATTCTGGTTTATTAGCTGCAGCTTCAGTTACTGTTTTAGAATCTGCCGAAGAAAATAATGGCAATGATTCTTTGAAGACAAAAATGAAGATTAAAAAGATAACTGCTATAGATAGAAAAGCAACTGATGAAATAATTTTTTCAGCAAGAAACTCAGAAATCCTGAATTGTTTCTTTAGGCTTTCTTCTGTAAAAATCTTTGTTTTTGGGGATAATTGGGAATCCATTTTATTTATTTAGGAATTCATATGTAGATACTGTCTGCATTTGTTTAAGATCAATTAAGGTTACTTTCATTTAGCATTCAGCAGACATAAATATCCCTCATTCTGTAATATTTGAAGTGAGGGATATTTTACTTTTTATTATTTTAAAGGATAATATCCAACATCAGCAATAAGCCCCTGCCCTTCAGGACTCAAAATCCAATCGATGAAAGCTTTAGCCTCTCCTGTTGGTTTTGATTTCAAATACATATACAAATATCTTGAAATTGGATAGGTATGGTTTTTAATTGTAGCTGCAGTTGGCAGAATACCTGCGCTCTTATCGTCTTTCTTCACAGCACAGTCTTTTACTCCTTCAGCATATGCTGCACCGCCATATCCAATAGAATATTTATCTTTTTTCACAGCATTTACAATCGCTGCAGTTCCAGGCAGAGTTTGGCACGATGGAGAAAAATCTGTTTTAACTACATTGTCTTTGAAGAAACCAAAAGTCCCTGAACTGCTTTCTCTTCCGTATAATTTAATTGGAGCATCAGGACCGCCAACTTCATTCCAGTTCGTAATTTTACCAGCAAAAATCTGACCAATCTGCTTCAATGTAAGCGATGCAACTGGATTTGCTTTATTCAGATAAACAGACAAACCATCTTTGGCACAAGGAATTTCAACTCCCATTGTATTGTATCTCGCTTTTAATTTTTCAATTTCAGATGCCTTGATAGGACGGCTTGAATTAGCAATATCTGTTGATCCGTTAATTAATGCCGCAAGACCTACTCCAGATCCGCCTCCTGTTACCTGAATAGAAGCTCCTGGATTTTTTTTCATATATACCTCTGCCCATTTTTGAGATAAAATAACCATTGTATCTGAACCTTTTACTGTCACTTTATTTACTGTAGTAAATGAAAATCCAATAGTCATTACCACTACTAAAAGGACTGCTATTTTAAATTTAGTTGTATTCATTTTTAAATGTCTTTTTAATTTTCGACAAAAGTAAAACCGCAACGTTAAGCCTATGTTAAGTAAGCATTATTCAATCTTTACTATTTAACCATTTTTACAATAATTTTACAATAAATAAAAAGTAACATAACCATAAAAAGATTACTAACACTGAATATCAGCAATATATAAGAAATAACACAGATAAAAACTAAAAAAAGGCTGTTTCACAAATTGCAAAACAGCCTTGTTTTATATAAAAAATCACCCCGAATATTACACTAAAATTGTTCTAAAAGTTAACCTGAAATCTCAAAGTTGCAGTATTATTTCGAACATCGTCATTATATATGCCGCCAATAGCAGCACTCGTTTCGTTGATCGGCATTGTATATCCTAAACCAATTTTTGTATTGGTTGTAAAAAAGTAATGAAAAGCGAATCCCCAAGTATGTACTTTCAGATCATTTATAACAGTCACGTCGTTTCCAGACAATTTGCTGTTTGGATCAAATGAATCGTAACGGATTCCCCCTTGGAATTTTGTTCCAAAGTTTTTCTCTAAAGTTACATAATAACCAAAAAAGTCTCTTTCACCGCTAAAATTAAATGAAGGGTTATTATTCACGATAGCACTTCCTGCAGTACCCGAAATAATCCCGGTATTAAACTCCGATTTTAAAGCAATCCCTCCTAAAATATCATAATACAATTGAAGCTCTCCTCCAAACCATTGTTTTCTCAATTTATCTCCAACTGCTGCTGTAAATGGTTTATTATCTGTATCGCTATAGGTTCCTGCAGCAAAAACGGTATTTTTTCCATAAAAACCACTTGCTCCAAAATCAATTCCTAAACCTGCGTTAGGAAACTTTAAAGAATATGTTGCCCTTGCAACAATGTCTTTTTCACTGTCAACATCTGCAACCTGATTAGCAATTGGACCTTCACCAAAGTTCCCATTGAATGCAGCGATTTGAATTTTTAAAGGAATTTCATATTGAGTAATGAAATTCGCTTCAATTTTTGCTCCCAAATCTCTTTCCTGCGGATACAAAATACCCGACATTCTGCTTCTTTCTAAAATGATTCTGTCTCTTGAAGAAAACTCAACCTCATAATCCGGGCGGTTAAATTGTCCAACCCATAACTGAAAAGTATTAATCCAGGTATCATTCAATTGAACGTACGCATCTTTTAGTGTTACTGCGCTGAAAGTAAAATTTGGCTGTAACACAAATGTCACTCCTTCCATAGGCTGGTAGGTGAATTTAACTCTGGCTCTTCTAATAACAAAAGAATTACTTACATCAACTGTATTGGTTGTTAATGGCACATTTGTTTCTGAAGTTCCTGGCTTTAACTGAAATGGACCTCCTGAAGCTGGCACATTTTGATAATTATACATATCATACTGAACCTGCATGTATCCTGACATTCTCAGTTTAGACATTTTGTCAACCTGCTCCTGCAATGGAGATAATTGTTCATTTAAAGCATCAAATTTTAATTGATGTGCATTAATTGACTGCTGCAGGGAGTCAATGCTGATAGGTTTAATAGATTTAACGGAGTCATTTTCTACTTCTTGAGCATTAACCATACCAAATCCAGACAACATTAATGCAACTATAACTTTTTTCATTTCTTTCTAATAAGAATGTTAATTTTGCCGCAAAGGTGATGCTGCAATGTTAAGTTAAAGTTAACACAATGTTATTTACATGATAATTTAATGTTAATGAGGGTTTTCTTAAGTAAACTAAAAATATTTTCCCTGCTTAAAATTCAGTTATATATTTGTATTTCAGTGTTTTAAATATTTGTTTTAATTTATTCTTAGATTACTAAATCTTTAAATTTGATTTCTTTTTTAAACCTAATTGATCCGTAATAAATGTCTTTTCAAGCGTAAATGAAAAATCAGACCCTATTCCAAACTCACTTTCGACGTAAATTTTTTCTTTATGCGCCTCAATAATATGTTTTACTATAGAAAGTCCTAATCCTGAACCTCCTTCAGTCCGCGAACCGCTTTTGTCTACTCTGTAAAACCGTTCAAAAAGGCGCGGAATATTTTGTGCTTCTATTCCTTCTCCGTTGTCAGAAATGCGTACCAAAACTTTTTTATTGGTTAAATTAACAATAGAAACTTCTGTCAGGCCGCCTTCTTTACCGTATTTAATGGAATTTACAATTAAATTTTCAACCACCTGCTGAATCTTGTCCTTGTCACCGTTTACAAAAATGGGCTGCAGATGATCATTTTCAAAAGATAAAGTGACATTCTTTTTATCGGCTTTCATTTCCAACAAATCAAAAACATTCTGAATCAGTTTAACAATATCAAATTTTGTAAATTCAAGATTCAGATCTCCCGATTCTAATTTGGTAATCATATCCAGATCTTCAACGATATAAATCAATCGTTCAACACCTTTTTCGGCACGTTTCAAATATTTTTTTCTGATGGATTTATCTTCCATCGCACCGTCAATGAGTGTTGACAGATAACCCTGAACTGTAAACAGCGGTGTTTTTAGCTCATGAGAAACATTTCCTAAAAACTCTCTTCGATATTCCTCACGTATCTGCAGCATTTCTATTTCCAGCTTTTTATCCGTTGCAAATTTCTTAACCTCTCTAGTAAGAGTTTCCATATCGGTAGTGATCGGCTTATTGATAAAAGTGCTGGATTCTAATAATGATACATCATCGTATATTTTTTTTACTCTGCGGTAGATAAAACGCTCAACTCGATACTGAAGTACAAAAAAAGAAAACACATATACAAAAAACAGGCTGATAAAACCGAACAGGAGCATTTTGCTAAATGAAGGCCTATACAGTATTGAAGACAGGATCATGCAAAATCCAGAGACAAACAAACTGATATACAATGCTGATTTTATAGCAAACTTGTAACTTTTTTTGAAACTAATATTCATTATTGATTTTGTGCGCGCATTATGGTTATTGAAAAGATTTTTAACTAAGATTCAAAGCTTCTAAGTTAAAAAAGTTTTATTACCTTTTCAAAACGTCAATATATTGATTATTGATATTCGGGATGATTAATTATTTTACAAAATTTATGTATCGCTGATAAAATCAGATGATTTAAAATTTATGAGCTAAAAAACTAAACTTCAAATTTATACCCTACCCCTTTAATGGTTTTAAACAGATCATCACCTATTTTTTCGCGAAGCTTTCTAATGTGAACATCAATAGTTCTTCCTCCAACTACAACATCATTACCCCATACCTTATCAAGAATCTCTTCTCTTTTAAATACTTTTCCAGGTTTAGATGCTAATAAATAGAATAATTCAAACTCTTTTCTTGGTAAAGCAATTTCAAAATTATCCTTAACTATTTTATATTCCTCACGGTTAATTTCGATACCGCCTACATTTAGCGTTTCACTGCTTTGATCCTGCTCTTTTAATCTTCTTAACAAAGCCTTTACCTTACTGACCAATAATTTGGGCTTTATCGGTTTGGTAATATAATCATCGGCACCGGCATCAAATCCTGCCACTTGAGAGTAATCCTCATTTCGTGCTGTCAGGAATGTAATGATAACATTATTCAGTTCAGGAATTTTTCTAATATTTTCACAAGCCTCCATGCCGTCCATTTCGGGCATCATTACATCCATTATAATAAGACTTGGAATTTCTTTTCTAGCTTTCTCAACGGCTTCTTTACCATTAGCAGCTGTTACAATCTGATATCCTTCCTGCGCTAAATTATAGCCAACAATTTCTAAAACATCTGGTTCATCATCAACCAGAAGAATCTTTGTATTTCTTTTCTTCATAATTCAATAACAATAAATCAAGCTTTTTTTATTGTACAAACCTCGTTATTAGCATACAATCACTTTTTACTGCAATGTAAAAGTACTAATAAACTGCAAGTATCAATACAAAAAAAGCTGACTTAACCTTAATTTAATATGGTAACAATTTCATAAAGATTCTGACATTGATTGATAACCCGTGCTTAACACAAAGACTATAATCCTGCCATTTATTTGCAGAAAATTAAATACTACTTAAAATGAAATTAAAATTTCTATTGTTTACACTATTTATCTGTGTTATTGGTTTTGCACAAAATACTGGAACCATAACAGGTGTTTTATTAGACAAAGATTCGAACAATCAGCCGTTACCTTTTGCAAATGTTGTAATAAAAGGAACAAAAATTGGTGTTAATACTGATGCTGAAGGAAAATATACAATTAAAACTGCTCCGGGAAATTACATAGTTCAATTCAGCTTTTTGGGTTATGAATCTGTAGAATCTCCTGTTACTGTTGCTGCAAACCAAACGGTTACATTAGATAGTTCTCTGGGATCTGGAAGTTACAAACTAAAAGACGTAGTAATCAAAACCAGTACCGGCGGAAGAGAAAAAGAAACCGCTTTATTATTGGAACAAAAAAATGCAATTGAAATGAAACAAGTTATTGGTGCTCAAGAGCTATCAAGAAAAGGAGTTTCTGATGCAGCTGCAGCAGTTGTAAAAACTTCGGGTGTAGCAAAATCTGAAGGAGTAAATAACGTTTTTGTACGTGGACTAGGTGATCGTTATAATTCAACTTCCCTAAACGGTTTACCCCTTCCTTCTGAAGATCCTTTATACAAAAATATTTCTTTGGATTTCTTTCAATCAAACATTATTAAAAACATCAACATTAACAAAACATTTGGGGCTAATCTAAGTGGTGATAATTCTGGAGCAAATATTGATATTTCTTCAAAAGAATTAAATGAATCAAAATTACTAATTGTTTCTGCTGGTGGAGGATTTAACACTAACGCTGCTTCAGCGAAAAACTTTTCTGTAGCCGATGGAGCATACAACTATTTTGGATTTCTTAAAAATGGAAGAAACCTACCAATTACTGATTTAACTCAATACACATTTAATTCAAGTTTGAAAACAAACAGTGTTTCAACACCAATTAACGAAAACTTTAACATTGTTGCAGGCGGAAAATTCAATGTGGGAAAAAACAATAATACACTTTCGCTTTTTGGAGTAGCAAGCAATACGAATGACTATACTTATAAAACAGGTTTCGTAGGGCAAGCTACAAATACAGGTGATTACCAACAAAGAATGAACATGGAGCGTGCTGATTACAAAACCACGCAAACAATACTTGGGAATGTAAAATATAAGTATCAAAAAGGATATATTTCTGCAAACTCACTCTTCATACATAATAATTCACAATATGTTGGAAAATATTTAGGATATCATAAAGACATCAATGATAATCTTGGGGCTGAATCTGCTGAAAACTCACTAATAGTACGTCAGCAAAACAACAACAACATCATGCTTTCTAACCAATTATTGTCGGAATATAAATTTAATGATAAAATCAGCATTAATGCAGGAGCTGTTTACAGTACTGTTCGCGGAACTGAACCAGACCGAAAAACAAATGCATATGCAAAGAACACATCTGGAAACTACATCCTAAGTTCAAATTCACCTGGAGACAACAATCGTTATTTTTCTACATTGGACGAAAATGACTTTGGTGCAAACGCTGAAGCTGTTTACAAAATTAATCCAAATGCAGATAAACAAATACAAATTGTCTTTGGCGGGAATTATAGAAAAACAGACCGTACCTTCAATTTTACTGAAATAGATTTCCAACAAGGCGGCTTAGCTATCGATCCTAACAATCCAGATGCAGTACTGAATCAAGCAAATCTTAATGCTGGTGCATTCAATCTTATTACTTTATGGAACAATTCTAACTTAAACCCAATGTATTACATTGGTAATCGTAATATCGCAGCAGGTTACGCACAAGTAGTTTACCCTGTTAACGAAAAACTTACGTTGCAGCTTGGTTTAAGAAACGAAAATATAAAACAAACAATTAACTGGGACACCAACATTACCAGTACAGTAACAGATTTAACTACGGCACCATCAATTATCGATAAAAAATATGTATTACCAAGTGCAAACCTAAAATACAGTTTTAACGAGAAAAACACAATACGTATTTCTGCAAGTAAAACATACACAATGCCACAGTTTAAAGAAATGGCAAACTTCCTGTACAGCGATGTAAACTTTAACGAACGTGGAAATCCTTATTTAACTCCTTCTACAGTATATAATGGAGATATTAAATATGATTACTACCTATCTAAAAAAGAAATTATTTCGGTAGGAGCTTACTACAAATTTATACAGGATCCAATCTTAAGAATGATTATGAATACACCTGGACTTGATTATTCTTATGTTAACACTAACAAAGCTTATGTTGCAGGTGCTGAAATTGAAGTACGCAAAACATTATATAGTATTGAAAGTGAAAAACATAAAAACGAATTCAATTTCGGATTAAATGCTTCATATTTATATAGTAAAGAAGATCAAACGGATGTAACAACCGGTCTTGTATCTGCCACTTTTACCCATAATACAGGTAAAATGCAAGGAGCAGCACCATTACTAGTAAATTCAGACATCAGCTTTAGCACAGATTCAGAAAACACTACCTTTTTATCTACCTTGGTGTTTAATTATTTCTATGATAAAGTATATTCAGTAGGAACAACAGGTCGTGAAAATCTTATTGAAAGAGCAGTTCCAACGTTAGATTTCATTAATCGCTTTGAATTTAAAAAAAGTAAAATGACCTTAAGCCTTGGTGCTCGTAACATACTTAATCCAAAATTCAGACTTACACAGCAAGCTACATCTAACATAACTGGCTTAACTCAAGATGTACTAATCAGCAGCTATCGCAAAGGAGCAATTATTTCGATGGGACTTAACTGGCAATTATAATTTAAAAATCAATTTAAATAACAAATCGCTGTTTTACTGATAGAAAACAACAGCATAGAGTAAGGAAAATAATTTCAATATTAGTTCGCAAACAAATTTGAATTGAACTAAAACACATACACATTTGTCAAGCTAATAGTTTATTAATTAAAAAAAAATCTATAATACAAACAACGAAGTTTATTGAAGCTTTATAAAAATTACAATATCATAACCAGCCTTTAACCCCTTAATAACATTAGGTAAATATATTTGCAAAGGATTTAAAAAACGATTCAAAAAACAAAAAATGAAAAAAATGAAAAAATTTCTTATGCTTGCTATTGCAGCATCAATAGTAGCTTCTTGTAGTAGCGACGACAACGGTTCTGATACTAATACTGAAACAAAAGACGGATACATATCATCACTAAAAGATCCTGATTATGATGTATCAAACCTAAAAGGAAAAATAAATGCAGATATTACACTACCTGCTGGAAACTATACGCTAACAGGTCGTTTAATTGTAGTTGATGGTGCAACACTAACGGTTAGCCCAGGTGCTAAATTTATTGCAACTGCTACTGCAGGAACTGCAGCAACAAGTATCTCTGTAGAAGTATTACGCGGAGGTAAAATTAATGCTGTAGGTACTATTGCTGCTCCAATCGTTTTCACTTCTGCAAACAAAAAACCAGGTGACTGGATGGGTGTTTTCCTTTGTGGAAAAGCAACACTTGTAAATGCTGCTACAGGAACACGTGACGGGTCATTCACTCAAACAACAGAACTAGGAGACGAGCTTTACGGTGGTAATGATGATGCTGATTCATCAGGACGTTTAGAGTATGTAGAAATTGGTTACGCTGGTGCTCGTGTTAACGCTACAAAAGAAGGTAACAACCTTTCACTTTATGCACAAGGTACAGGAACTGTTCTTAAAAATCTTTACTTACACGATGGTTCTGATGATAATATCGAATTCTTCGGAGGTCGTGTAAATGTTGAAAATGCACTTGTTGTAAACTCTGCTGATGACACTTTTGACTGGTGTTTAGGTTGGAGTGGTACAGCTAAAAACATTATTGAGGTGCGTGAAGCAGGATTTACTGACATCACTAATGGTTCTGGAATGATGGAAGGTGACGGTGGATTTGCTGACCTTGCTTCTACTCCAGCTATAACAACTAACTTATCTAACCCTACATTCACTAACCTTTCTGTAGGTGTGTATAATGCAAATGGAGTTGATTCAGGCTCTACAAGCGGTGCAGCTTATGCACTTCGTGCTGGTTTTACTTACCGTACGGGCTGTAAAATTACTATACAAAATGCAAAAGTAATTTGGGGTACTGTAGCTGCTAACCCAGTAAATGGATTAATTAAATTCAACGACGGTACAGGACCAGCTCTTGCTGCAAATGTTAACATAAGCATGAACTATAATGGAGTTGATTTCAGAACAATAGCAGGTGTAACTACATCTCCTGACAGCCCAAATCCTGGTGCTAACTACAACTTAAATGGTGCGTATCCAGCATATTTAATTGGTGACTTCCAAAAACTAGTTTTCAATGCAACTACTAATACAGGTGCTGATAAATCAGTTTTCGCTTGGACAAATTACGACTTCGCGACTAAAGCTCCTGGTCTATTTTAATAAGTTCTTAAAACAATATTTAGCATTAAATCCTTCGGAAATATTTTCGAAGGATTTTTTGTTTAGTATAATGCTAAAAAAATATTCTCTTAAAGCGTTCATTAATACATAATAAATTCAAATACTTATAAATTTAAGATGTTTTTTGGCGTAATTTTTGAAATCTTTAGTTTACTTGCTACAATGAATTATCTAACGAAAACAAACTAATTTAACTAGACCTTTATTATCAAAAACGACAACTGAATCAGGAGCTTCATTAACAGCTGGAGCATGGACTACAGTTGACGGGGTTAGTTTAATAAAATAAACTTCAGTTAAAAAAACATTAAAAACATCCTAATTCAATAGGATGTTTTTTTTGTATTAAACTTTTTTATATCTTTACTGTAACAAACTCAAGCTGATGGTAAAAAACTACTTTTATATTACTCTCTTAGTGGCTATTTTTTTTACAACTGGTGCTCAGGCACAAGATAATAAACAGCCGAAAACACAAGAAGATTCTTCAATTGAAGGGTTAAGTTTGTACCCAAATCCTGTGTCTGCCGGTAAAGTTTATATTACTTCTAAGAAAGACTCAGAAAAAGAGATCATCATCTTTGATGTTTTAGGAAAAAAAGTACTGCAGACTACAATTAGCACTAAAGAACTAAATATCTCAAATTTATCCCCTGGGATTTATATCATAAAAATAACAGAAGAAGGTTCAACTAGCAGCAGAAAACTAATAGTACAGTAATTCTTCACAATACAGCAGCAAAAGTTCCATTTTTATGTGGAACTTTTTTTTTGCCTTTTTTTTAAAACCATAAACATCAAAACTAAAAAAAGCATCGAAAAACAATACCTTTGCAAAAAAAAGAACTTGATTACAGCCAGCGACATATTTACCATTTCGAGTCAGAAGCAATTTGAAAAAACAGCTTTAAAAGTATTCCGCCATCAATATGAAAACAATTTGGTTTATAAGGAATTCTGCGATTTACTAAAAAAAAAACCACAGAAAGTAAAGTCACTGCATCAGATTCCGTTTTTACCTATTCAGTTTTTCAAAAGCCATGATGTTGTCTCAAACAGCGAGCCTATCCAGACCACTTTCACCAGCAGCGGGACAACTGGAGCTATAACCAGCAGGCATTTAGTTACCGATATTTCTGTATACGAAGAAAGCTACCGCAAAGGTTTTTCTCAATTTTACGGAAATATAGAAGATTATGTAATTCTGGCACTGCTTCCTTCCTATCTGGAAAGAGAAGGTTCATCATTAATACACATGGTCGAAGATTTAATACAGCTTACTAATAACAGTGATAGTGGTTTTTACCTCAACAATCATGACGAACTAATCCAAAAACTCATTGAACTGGACGAAGCTGGACAGAATGTTATTCTAATTGGAGTTACCTATGCCTTATTAGATTTAATCGAAAAAAGAACATTCCAGCTGCAGCACACCATTATTATGGAAACTGGCGGGATGAAAGGGAAACGTAAAGAAATGATTCGCGAAGAATTACACGAAGAACTTTGCAGCGGATTTGGCGTTACAGCCATCCACTCGGAATATGGTATGACTGAACTACTTTCGCAGGCTTATTCTTTAGGAAATGGCATATTTGAATGCCCTTCGTGGATGCAAATTCACATTCGAGATACCGAAGATGCTTTGACATATATAAGTGACGGTAAAACGGGCGGAATAAACGTAATCGACCTAGCGAATATCAATTCCTGTTCGTTTATAGCCACGCAGGATTTGGGCAAAAAATATCCCAATACCACTTTCGAAGTATTGGGACGTTTTGATAACTCGGATATCCGAGGTTGTAATTTGATGGTGGTTTAATCGTAAATATCTTTCCGATGTCCTAAATCGATAACTTCTATCACAAGAATATTGTCAAATATTTCATAAATCACTCGATAATCACCTACTCTAATCCTGTATCCTTTTCTGCCTTTTAGCTTTCGGTATCCTTGCGGTCTTGGATTTTCTGCTAAAGCATAAATTTCTTTTTTGATTACAGAATAATTTGGCTCATTAATTTTCACTAATATCTTCAAAACTTTACTCCTAAATTCAATAGTGTAAGCCATTATTTTAACGATTTTCGTTTTTCTTCTATAATTTTAAAGGCTTCATCAATAGAAATCCGATAACCATCATCATCTCTCTTGGCCTCATCATACAAACGAACATCTTCTAAATCTTCGAGTTTTTCAATCAATTTATTATATTTTTCTATAGGCATAACGACAGCCGTTCTTTTGCCTTTTTCATCTGTCAAAAATTGAGTTCCCATAGTGCATACATATTTATATAGTAAAGTTAGACAATTATTTCACTCAAATCACCACATGAAAGAAAAAGAACTTTCAAACAAAAAAATCCCAACACCACTTTCGAAGTATTGGGACGTTTTGATAATTCTGATATTCGCGGATGTAATCTGATGATTATTTAAATTGTTTAAAAAGTTTAAGTATATAATAACTTAAATTTTTATTTACGATTAAACTTTTTTAAACTGCCCTAACAATAAAGTAATTCTTTTTGCCGCTTTGCAGCAATACAAATTCATTATTGATTAAATCATTCATTGACAAAACAAAATCTTCTTTTATTTTCTCTCTGTTTACCGAAATAGAATTCGCAGTTAAAGCGCGTCTAGCTTCTCCATTTGATTTAAAGAAACCCGTTTTTTCATTTAAAACCGAAATAATATCCAGACCTGATTCAATATCAGATTTAGTAATTTCTGCTTGAGGAACGCCATCAAAAACTTCTAAAAAAGTAGCCGAATCCAATTGTTTCAAATCTTCTGCATTTGAGTTTCCAAATAATATATTCGATGCTTGAATCGCTTTTTCTAATTCTTCTTTTGAATGCACAAAAACAGTCAATTCCTCCGCTAATTTCTTTTGTAAAACTCTTAAATGCGGCGCAGTTTTATGCTCTTCAATTAAAGTTTCAATTGTGTCTTTATCTAAAAAAGTAAAGATTTTTATATATTTTTCAGCATCAACATCAGTAGTATTCAGCCAAAACTGGTAAAACTTATAAACCGAAGTTTTATCTGCAGTCAGCCATACGTTTCCGCCTTCAGACTTTCCGAATTTAGAACCATCGGCTTTAGTAATCAGCGGGCAGGTCATTGCAAAAGCTTTGGCTTCTTCACCTACATTCATTCTGCGCACTAATTCAGTTCCAGTGGTGATATTTCCCCATTGATCTGAACCTCCCATTTGCAGTAAGCAATTGTATTCTTTATGCAGATGATAGAAATCGTACCCTTGAATCAATTGGTAGGTAAACTCCGTAAACGACATTCCCTCGCCTTCACCAGACAAACGCTTCTTCACAGAATCTTTAGCCATCATATAATTCACCGTGATTCTTTTACCCACATCTCGTGCAAAATTGATGAATGACAAACCTTTCATCCAATCGTAGTTATTTACCAAAACCGGCGCATTTGCTGCCGTATCGTTAAAGTCCAAAAATCGAGACAAAACGCCTTTTATTCCTTCAACATTTTTATTTAAAGTAACCTCATCCAATAAATTTCTCTCGTCCGATTTCCCCGAAGGATCTCCAATCATTCCTGTAGCTCCACCCACCAAAGCTATTGGTTTGTGTCCGAAATTTTTAAGGTGAACCAATAAGATAATCGGCACCAGACTCCCAATATGCAGTGAATCTGACGTAGGGTCAAATCCAATATAAGTCGTTGTCATTTCTTTTAAAAGCTGTTCTTCGGTTCCAGGCATGATATCGTGAACCAATCCGCGCCATTGTAATTCGGAAATAATATTTTTCATTTCTATAAAAATCAATTTTGAGCAAAGATAGTGATTCAATTATGAATTATAAATTATGAATTATGAATTGAGTCAACAAAACCATACTCCTCAATTTTAAGGGTTCTAAAACTTTCAACAAAAAACTTAGAAACTTAGAAACTTAGAAACTTTAAACTTATTACATTTGTCAATATGATATTAGTTACAGGGGGAACAGGTTTAGTGGGCGCGCATCTCTTAATTCACTTAACAGAAAAAGGTGAGCAAGTTCGTGCTATTTATAGAAATTTGGATAACATCCAAAAGACAAAATCACTGTTTTCACTGTACAAAAAAGATTCATTTTTCGAGTTAATCGAATGGATTCAAGCTGATATTCTAGACATTCCGTCTTTAGAGAATGCTTTTCAGGGAATTGACAAAGTGTATCACTGCGCGGCTATAATTTCATTTGATCCAAAAGATGAAAACCTTGTCCGAAAAACAAACATTGAAGGCACGGCAAACATTGTTAATTTTTGCCTGAATTATAACATCCAAAAACTCTGCCATGTCAGTTCTATAGCCGCACTTGGTGATTTAGCAGCGCATGAATCTATCATTACAGAAGAAACCGAATGGAATCCCGAAAAACTGCACAGCGATTATGCGATTTCAAAATATGGTTCGGAAATGGAAATCTGGCGCGGTCAGCAGGAAGGACTGAAAGTAGTAATAGTAAACCCAGGCGTAATTATTGGCCCCGGCTTTTGGGATCAGGGAAGCGGAGAAATTTTCAAGAAAGTAAAAAATAAACTGCCTTTCTACACTAAAGGATCTACTGGTTTTGTAGCAGTTACTGATGTTGTAAATATATTGTATGAACTAATGGAAAGCAATATTCATGGTGAACGCTACACACTCATTAGCCAAAACATTTTGTTTCAGGACTTTTTATTCGCTATTGCTGATGCTTTAAAAGTAAGAAGACCTAAATATCATGCCACCCCTTTTATCATAAACAGTTTATCGAATTTGGAATGGATAGCTTCAAACCTTTTTGGAAAAAGAAGACAGCTTAGCAAAGCCACTGCAAGATCTTCTTATTCAACTGATTTATATTCTAATGAAAAAACAAAAAACGCCTTGAATTTTACATTCACAGACGTTTATGATTATATAAAGGAAATTGTTATTTTGTAGTTTTATTCGCTTTCTTATGCTTTAGACTCTTTTCTTTTTTTGTTTTATTTAGAGAATCTTTCTTTTTAGTTTTTAATCCCTTCTCTTTTTTAGCCTTTTCAATAGAATCTTTTTCTTTTTTAATTTTTAACTCTTTGTCTTTTTTGACTTTATTAATAGAATCCTGTATTTTTTTTGCTTTTGCTTTTTTAAGTGCTGCTTCCTTTTTTTCAGCTTTTTTATTAATCAGATCCACTGCATCTTTCTCTTTCTTTAATCGGCCGTTTATCTCATCAAACATCTTTTTATATTCTCTATAATCAGAAGCGTAATAAGCATTACTTTTTGCAAACTGAATGCTGTCTACTTTATATTTAGTAAAAATATACGTCTTTGGATTGATTCCGTTTTTATATAGCGTATTAGGATCCTGATATCTCATAGCATCCAAAAGCGAAATATCATAAAAAATAGCGGACATCGTCTTTTTATCAATAAGATTATCCGGCCTTTCAACCAAATCCTTATTGCAGCTAAAAAATGAAACAGCCAGTACAAAAAGAGACAGTATCTTTCTCATATTCTATTTATTATCGGTCAAATAAGATTCTTTGTCCAGCACGTATATCTTTTACTTTAAACCCGGAATACACCAGCTTACCATTAACAAAAGTATGCGTAACTCTAGATTTAAAAGTAAACTTTTCAAAAGGAGACCAGCCGCATTTTGAAAGTATATTTTCTTTTTTCACACTCCAAGGCAGACCTGAATTGATAATTACCAAGTCGGCATAATACCCCTCCTTAATAAACCCTCTTTTTTCAATTTTAAAAATTTTAGCAGGATTATGACACATCTTCTCGACGATTTTCTCAATACTTATCTTTCCTTGATGATATGCTTCAAACATTGCCACAAGAGCGTGCTGCACCAGCGGACCTCCCGAAGGAGCCTGCAGATATTTCTGCTGTTTTTCTTCCAGTGTGTGAGGTGCATGATCAGTAGCAATTACATCAATACGGCCGTCATTCAGCGCTTCCCATAGCACTTTTCGGTCATTAGCAGTTTTTACAGCTGGATTCCATTTTATAAAATTGCCTTTAGTTTCATAATCATCATTGGTAAACCATAAATGATGCACGCAGACTTCGGCAGTAATCTTTTTTTCTTCCAATGGAATTTTATTGGTAAACAGTTCCATTTCCTTTGCTGTAGAAAGATGAAAAACATGCAGTCTTGCTCCTGTTTTTTTAGCCAGAGCAATCGCTTTTGATGAAGACAGATAACAAGCCTCTTCACTGCGGATAAGATGATGATCCGTTACAGGAACGTCTTCGCCATATTCTTCTTTATATTTTTCTAAATTATCTTTGATAGTCTGCTCATCTTCACAATGAACCGCAATGAGCATAGAAGTACATGAAAATATCTTCTCCAGTACTGCTTCATTATCTACCAGCATATTTCCAGTAGAAGAGCCGAGGAATATTTTGATCCCAGCAACATTTTTAGGATTGGTTTTTAATACTTCTTCCAGATTATCATTGGTAGCACCCATCATAAAAGAATAATTGGCAAAAGACTTCTCAGAAGCGATTTGATATTTTTCTTCTAAAATTTGCTGGGTAACAGCATTAGGAACAGTGTTAGGCTGTTCTATAAAAGAGGTAATTCCTCCTGCAACTGCAGCTCTGGACTCGGATTCTATATCTCCTTTATGAGTAAGTCCAGGTTCTCTAAAATGCACCTGATCATCTATAACTCCAGGGATAAGATAATTTCCTTCGGCATCAATAATCATACAGTCAGATGATTTCAGGCTGATATTATCCGAAATCTCAACTATAAGATCATTGTCTATAAGAACATCTCCTTCAAAAATAACTCCTTCATTTACTATTTTAGCATTTTTAATTAAATATCTATTCATAGCATATTCTTTTACAAACTGTTAAATATTTTTTTTAAACGCAACAAAATAACACCAAATACAGCTTCAATTATTATCGAATTACTCATCTTAGATTGTCCCTTAGTCCTATCGGTAAAAATAATCGGCACTTCGGCGATGGATAATTTTTTACAATAAGTACGGTATTTCATTTCAATCTGAAAAGCATAACCAACAAACCTGATTTTATCCAGATTGATTGATTCGAGCACTATCCTTTTATAACATACAAAGCCAGCGGTTGCATCATGTATTTTCATTCCGGTAATTATACGTACATATACTGAGGCAAAATAAGACATCAAAACACGGCTTAAAGGCCAATTGACAACATTAACTCCTGTTACATATCGTGAACCTATCGCCAGATCAGCATCTCCAAAATGGCAGGCATCGTATAATTTCTCTAAATCATTAGGGTTGTGAGAAAAATCAGCGTCCATTTCAAAAATGAAATCATAATTATTTTTTAGTGCCCATTTAAAACCGTGAACATAAGCTGTTCCTAAGCCTGATTTTTTGGTTCTTTCTTCTAAAAATAACCTGCCTCCATACTCATCCTGAAGCGTGGCTACTTTATCTGCAGTATGATCCGGAGAGTTGTCATCAATAACCAAGACATGGAAAGATTTGCGTTGAGAGAGCACAGCTCTGATAATGCTTTCGATGTTTTCAATTTCGTTATAGGTAGGAATTATAACAAGGCAGCTGTTCATATTTCGCGTAATTTCGATGCAAAAGTAACCTTTTTATGCCATTTGATTATTATAAAATTATAATAAATAATGTTATAAAAATCACTAATTTTGCTCTAATTATGACTGAACACCTACTTCATCCGAGAATAACTGATACCAGCGATTGGGTAACTATAATTTTCATTATGGCTTTTGGGATTATTGCGCTGACCAAATCTATTTATGAAAACCGTTTTGAAGATTTTTCTAAATTAATTTTCTCCGATAAATATAACAGAATATACAGAGACAGCAGCCACCTTATAGATATGTTCTCCATTACCCTGTTTTTTGTTCAGGTGATCTCTTTTTCATTTTTCATCCAAATTTTGCTCAGCCAATTTGGCTACGGAACAAAAACTGACTGGGTACTATTTATTCAGATTTTCACTTTTGTGCTTTATTTTATTTTGGCTAAATTTTTAATCGAAAAAATTATCGCAACTGCATTTAAAATAGAAGAAATTTCGGAACAATTTAATTTACAAAAGATTAGCTACAGAACATATGCTGGTTTATTATTACTCCCAATTGACATTGTTTTATACTATTATAACGCAGCTTTAAAGGACTTACCCCTGCTCATTCTATATGGCATAATCGTTTTGAATGTTTTTCTTTATCTGTTCTCAATAAAAAATTACAGAAAAGAAATTTTCAGTAAGTTCTTTTATTTTATTTTATATCTTTGCACTCTCGAAATAGCACCCTATTATTTTATGTATTATTGGTTTACAAAAGATAGCGTTTAGAAATTATTTAAATATGAAAGTGAAAACAATTTTGGTATCACAACCAGAACCTAAAGTGGAAAATTCTCCATACTTTGAGCTGCAGCAAAAGCATAAAGTAAAAATTGATTTCAGACCTTTTATTCATGTAGAAGGAGTAAGCGCAAAAGAAATTAGACTTCAAAAAATTGATCTAAACAATTATTCTGCTATTATATTGACAAGTAAAAATGCTGTCGATCATTTTTTCAGAGTGGCAGAAGAAATGCGTTATAAGATCCCTGAAGGACTAAAATACTTTTGTCAATCTGAAGCGATTGCATTTTACCTGCAAAAATATGTAGTGTACAGAAAACGTAAAATCTACGTTGGACCAAAAGATTTTGCTGATTTATCACCTTTGATAAAAAAATACAAAGACGAGAAATTCCTGCTTCCTGCTTCGGATCAACTAAACGCAGACATTCCAGTTACATTAAATGCTTTAAAAGTAGATTGGACTCCTGCTACTTTTTACAAAACTGTCATGAGTGACTTATCTGATTTGGCAGATGTTTATTATGACGTTTTAGCTTTCTTCAGCCCAACCGGAATCAAATCTTTATACAAAAACTTTCCAGATTTTGAACAAAACAATACTCGAATAGCCGTTTTTGGCAGTACTACTCAAAAAGAAGCTCTTGACCACGGATTACGTGTGGACATAATGGCGCCGACACCAGGAACACCATCAATGACAATGGCTTTGGAAAAATACATAGCAGAAGTTAATAAAGCTAAATAGCTCTATACTAAAACTGCTGATTTTATAAATCCAGATTCCAATTTATGTAAAATTGGAATCTGGATTTTTATTTTTTAAGCACTTTTCGATTATTTTTGATTACAGATTAAACCAAAACTGTTTTTTCTATTCAAATATACTCATGAAGAATGTTGCTATAAAGTTTTAAAACAAAAAACATTCGAAACCTTTTAGACCAATAAACAGATAAATCCAACTTATAAAACTAACCACAAAACTTTATGAAAAAAGCCCGATTAATTACTCTCTTACTTCCTTTATCGCTGTTAATTGTCAACTGTAACTCTGCAAAAAAAGGAAAATCAGATTATGTTGAAGTTAAAAAAATCAGTTACAAAACTGATGTCGAGCCTATAATCGCAAACAGCTGCTCTCCTTGCCACATACCGCCTCAAGGAAGAAAAGAACCGCTGGAAAACTACGAACATGTAAAAACAAATATTGCTTCAATATTAGAACGCGTTCAGCTGCCACAGGACAACCGTAAATTTATGCCTCCGGTAAATAAAAAACCAGCTTTGACCGCTGACCAGCTTTCCATTTTACTAAAATGGCAGCAACAAGGCATGCAGGAATAAATTTATCCCAATAAAAAACCAAATTCCAATTGTATTGAAATTTGGTTTTTTTATTTAGAATTTTATTTTTAACTACCTTCTATTCATATAAATAGAAACATAATACAATAAAGTAGCAATAGAACCTAATGCTGCAACCACATAAGTTCTGGCCGCCCATTTCAGAGAATCCTTAGCCCCTGCATGTTCCTGCTGTGTTAACATTCTTTTATTCTCCAGCCAAGCCAACGCACGATTGCTCGCATCATATTCTACCGGCAGGGTCACGATAGAAAATAAGGTTGTCGCGGCAAAAATCACAATTCCTATCAATAAAAGCGACGGAAATGTTCTAATCATCAGGATTCCTGCCAATAAAATCCACTGCATAAAAGAAGAAGCAACATTAACAATTGGCACCAATTGCGAACGCATCGTCAGCCACTGATAACCCACAGCATGCTGTACCGCGTGACCGCATTCGTGTGCCGCAACTGCAGCCGCTGCCGCATTTCTTTGGTTATAAACCGCTTCACTCAGATTGACTGTTTTATCCGCCGGATTGTAATGGTCTGTCAATTGACCCGGTGTTGAAATTACGCGAACGTCTCGTATACCATGATCGGCGAGCATTTTTTCAGCTATTTCGGCACCTGACATTCCGTTTTGCAAATGCAGTTTTGAATAAAACTCAAACTTATTCTTTAGTGTAGAACTCACTAGCCAGCTTGCCAGCATAATACCGCCCGCAAGTATCAAATAACTCATTCCCATATTTTTGTTTTTTATGTTTTAGTTTCTGAATAAACATCAAATTCTGAACCAAACTTAGAAAATGCCAATTTGACATCCGTTAAAAAATCTTTAAAAATGGTAATTTCAATTTCATTGACAATAAAAAATCCCAAATTCCAATCGTGAAATTGGAATTTGGGATTTGTATTTTCTTTTTAAAATAACTGCTAAAAAGCAAAATCTCTCTCTTTAGCCCCGATTGCAGAGGAAATCCTTGTGGGCTGGGGTTCAGCCCACAAGATTGCAGCGGAAAGCGGGAACAATCTATCCTGAAAATGCCTAATCTTTCTGCTCCTAAATTTTATTACTCCTCATCAGCATTCAGCTGGTTATTTACAGCTTCAAATTTTGCAATTAGATTATTAACTCTTGTCTGTTCTTTTTTGATTTCCTTTGGTCGCAGATAAAACCAGGTAAAACCTATCCATCCCAGCGTTACTGCATAGGTAACAACTGCCCAAAGGATTGTCATTCTCGATGCGTATTCATACATATATAAACTCAATCCTAACCCAAGCAGTATAAAATAAAGACTCATCATCGTAGACTGCAGAAAATGCTGTTTTGTTTTAATTGAAATTAATTTCTGCAGGTATTCACTATTACTCTGAGTATCATCGATTGTTTTGAAAAAGACAGCAAGTTTATTGTACACAAATAAATAAATTACCATCGCCAAAATGACTAAAACAATTCCGATTTTAGTCGAAATAAACTCAGGCTGAAATCGATACCAGATGAAAAGAATAAATACACTTGTTGCGATAAGAAGCACATTTGTTATAATTAATTTTCGCATGCTTACTCCCTTGAAATGTTTGAGTTTAGTAAACAGATCCTGAATATCGGGCGGAGTTACCGCCTGCTGTTTCCATAAGTTTTTGAAATCTATATTATTTTCCATTTTCTTTAAATTTTTGAGTCAGTTTTTCTTTTATTCTGTGGATTTTCACTCTGACATTTGCTTCCGAAAGCCCTAGAATTTTGGCAATTTCTGCCTGTTTTACTTCTTCCAGTTCCAGTGAAATGATGATACGTTCCGTTTCGGGCAATTCGGCTATGCATTTGTACAAAAACTGAATCTGAGGTTCCAATGAATGCTGTTTTTCTTCACTTAGATAAATGGGAAGTTCCGATTTTGGAAAGCGTTTTTCCTTTTCAATCTGCCTCAGACAATTATTGGAAGCAATCCTGAAAATCCAGGTTCCAATGCCCGATTCGTTTCTAAAAGTATCCAGCTTTTGCCAGACAATAATGAAGGTTTCCTGAGTTAAATCGGTTGCAGTATCATAATCATTTACAAATCCCATGCAGAGCCTGAATATTCTGTCCCAATATGTTTTATAGATATTTTCGAATTCCATTCTTACAATTTTATAAAGTTTTTCAGCTGTGCCATATACCATTCTTTATCGTCATACATAATAAAGTGCAATCCCTTGGTTGAATACTGAAAAATAGCCGTTTTTAAGTTTTTATACTGCGTTTCGATAGGCTCTTTGTAATTCGAAAAACCAAATTCCAGCAATATTAATGAAGGACATCTTATTGATGCGATTTTGTCTCTCAAATCAGTATTGGAAAAATCGCAGTACATTTCGCCAAACGTTTTTCTGTCGGATTTCATGCTCCAGCTGATTGCTTCTTCCTGTTTTGAGGCATCGGCCAAAAGCATAGCGATATTTCTTTTCTGCATCTGAAGAAATTCATCCTCAGACATTGCGTTTATTGGATTTACTATTGATGAACAGTCGTTGTTTTCTTTCGATTTAAAAGACGGATCTCTCAAAGCTGTTAAACAAGGAAGCGCATCAACAACCACAATTTTAGACATTAATTCAGGATAATCGGAAGCGATGGCCAAGGCAAGTCCTCCGCCCATGCTGTGCCCTACTATGATTGGTTTTTCGATTTTATTAGCTCTAATATAGTTCACAATTTCGGTTTCCCAATTTTTGAACGAAACATTTGGCTGTGATTTGACTCCGGCAAAACCAGCCATTGTAAAAGTATAACACGTAAAATCTTTTTCAAAATTGGCTTTTGTTTCATTCCAGACATCTCCAGAACTAGCAAATCCCGGCAGGAAAATAATAGATTGTTTTCCTTTTCCTGATTTTACAACCTCAAAAGGATAAGTTTTTGTTTGTGCAAACACATTTACACATAATGCCGAAAACAATAAAGCGATAACTAAGAATATATATTTTTTCATTTTTAATAGTTTTTAAATTGTTAATTAATCGGATCCTGCGTTTGGATACGAGAACTATTAAAATGTTACAAAAATTTTAAAAAAAAAATTCAATAGCAATATCAAAATTCAATAGCAATGACAATAAAAAAACATCACTTTGACGATTTGGATTGCGGAGATTCTTCCTTCGTCAGAATGACAAACTTTGAGTAAAACTCCACTGTTTAAAAACAAAACAACCGCAATCTTGTCATTCTTACGAAGGAAGAACCCCCACAAAGTATGACCATTTGCAAAATAAAAAAAATCCAAATCCCAACAACAGTTGAAATTTGGATTCTTAAAATATTTAATAAATCAGTTGCATTAACAATTAACAACTAACCATTTACAATTAATATTATCCTACCAAATTGATAATTTTCCCTGGAACGATAATCACCTTGTTTGGTGTTTTTCCATCCAGTTGTTTGATGGTTCTTTCGTCTTTCATAACGATTTCCTCAATTTGTTCCTTGGTTAAATCCAAAGGCAATTTGATAGTGAAACGCATTTTTCCGTTGAAAGACACCGGATATTCTTTTTCGCTTTCCACCAAATGCTTCTCTTCAAAAACAGGGAATGGAACCGTTGCAATCGAACCTTCATTTCCTAACAACGACCACAATTCCTCAGCGATATGAGGCGCATAAGGCGAAATCACAACCGCCAACGGCTCTAAAATCGCACGCGAATGACAGTTTTGAGCTGACAATTCATTCACACAAATCATGAACTGCGAAACCGAAGTATTGAAAGAGAAATTCTCAATATCATCAGCGACTTTCTTGATGGTTTTGTGTAACGATTTTAGGTTGTCTTTGGTTGGTTCGTCGTTATTTACAATTAAACCATTTTCATCAAAATACAAACGCCATAATTTTTTAAGGAAACCGAAAACTCCCGAAATTCCGGCAGTATTCCAAGGCTTTGCCTGCTCCAATGGTCCTAAGAACATCTCGTATAAACGCAAGGTATCGGCACCATATTCCGCACAAATATCATCAGGCGTTACTACATTGTATTTTGATTTTGACATTTTTTCAACTTCACTATCTACAATGAAATTATTTTCATTTAGAATAACTGAATCTCCAAAAAATGAATTATAAGAATCCCATTTTTTAAACTTATCCAATATCAATTCTCCTTTACTTGAAACATAATTAACTGGAATGTTATATGGTCTCGCTGAATGAATACTAACCGAAAGATTGCTCTTATTTGTTTCATAAATTTCCTTTTCATCTGTATCAATTAGAGAAATCACTAAATCGACAAATTTTTCATAACTATCATTTTCTAGTGTTTCGTGCGAAAGAATTATAGGTTTTATCAAATCAAATTCTTTTGATTGAAAATTATCACTTTGTAAAACAACAGTATCAAGTTTTAAGACTTTAGCACTCATCCCCAAAATCATTCCCTGATTAATCAGTTTTTTGAATGGTTCTTCGGTTGGAGCAAAACCTTTGTCTTTTAAAAATTTGTTCCAAAAACGGGAATACAATAAGTGACCTGTTGCGTGTTCGCTTCCGCCAATGTATAAATCCACGCTTTCCCAATATTTCAATGCGTCTTGACTAGCAAACTCCCCCTCATTTTGCGCATCCATATAACGCATCCAGTACCATGAACTTCCAGCCCAACCCGGCATGGTGTTCAATTCCAAAGGAAAAATCGAAGTATTGTCAACCAAATCGGTATTAACTACTTTATTACTATTAGTATCCCAAGCCCAAACAGAAGCGTTTCCTAATGGAGGCAATCCGTCTTCGGTTGGCAAATATTTCTCAACTTCAGGCAAAATAATCGGCAAATGTTTATTATCGATCATTTGAGGCAAACCATTCACATAATAAACAGGAAACGGCTCTCCCCAATATCTTTGGCGGGAGAAAACGGCATCACGCAAACGGTAATTTGTTTTTCCTTTTCCTTGACCAATTTTTTCCAGTTCAGCGATAACTTTCTTGGTCGCTTCTTTATAATTCAAACCGTTCAGGAAATCTGAATTGGCAATTTCTACATTATCTTTTGAACCATAAGCCGATTCCGAAATATCAACATTCGCAAAAATGTTTTTGATTTCAGGCATTCCGTTTTGACCTTTGAAGAAATTCGCAAAAGCATAATCCCTTTCGTCTCCGCAAGGAACCGCCATTACAGCTCCTGTCCCGTAACCCGCCAAAACATAGTCGCCAATCCAAACCGGAATTGGCTCTTTTGTAAACGGATGTTCCGCATAAGCACCTGTAAAAACTCCCGAAATAGTTTTCACATCAGCCATACGCTCTCTTTCGGAACGTTTTGCTGTTTTTTCGATATAGGCATCAACTTCCGCTTTTTGCTCCAGAGTTGTAATTTGTGCCACCAATTCGTGTTCCGGTGCCAAAGTCATAAATGTAACTCCGAAAATGGTATCAGGACGGGTGGTGAAAACTTCTATAAAAGAGTCCAAAGTCGAAGGTCCAAAGTCTGAAAGTGTAGCTCCACTTTCGACATTCGACTTTTGACTTTTGACTTTAAAAGAAACCATCGCTCCAACCGATTTTCCAATCCAGTTTCGTTGCGATTCTTTAATCGATTCGCTCCAGTCAATCGTATCCAAACCTTGTAATAAACGCTCAGCATAAGCCGAAATTCGCATACTCCATTGTGTCATTTTTTTGCGTACAACCGGAAAACCGCCACGTTCCGAAACACCGTTTACAATTTCGTCATTTGCCAAAACCGTTCCCAATCCGGGACACCAGTTCACTTCAGTCTCTGCCAAATAAGTCAATCGATACTGCAACAAAATACGCTCCTGCTCCTCTTTTACGAAAGCGTTCCATTCATCAGCAGAAAAAATTTCTATATTATCGTCGCAAACCGCGTTTACGTTTGCATTTCCTTCTGACGAAAAAACAGAAACCAAAGTCGCAATGTCTTCCGCTTTGTCGGTATCTTTATTGTACCACGAATTGAACAATTGGATAAAAATCCACTGCGTATGTTTGTAATAATCCGGGTTGGAAGTACGAACTTCACGATCCCAATCAAATGAAAATCCTATTTTATCCAACTGTTTTCTGTAACCGGCAATCACTTTTCCTTCCTTGTCCACACCTCCGTCAATGTTTACGCGCGTTGTGTCCTCAGGACGTTGCCCGGTCTGAATCGCATACTGCTCCGCAGGAAGCCCAAAACTGTCATATCCCATTGGGTGCAACACGTTAAAACCTTGGTGTCTTTTGTATCTCGAATACACATCCGAAGCGATGTATCCCAGCGGATGCCCAACGTGCAATCCCGCTCCCGATGGGTACGGAAACATGTCCAAAACATAATGTTTCGGCTTATCTGAATCATTTTTGGCCGCAAAAGTTTTGTTATCAGCCCAGTATTTTTGCCATTTGGCTTCTATTTCGTTCGGATTGTATTTCATTCCTTCTATATATTGTTTTTTAATAGAGTCATGCTTTCGCATACTCAAGTCATCTTTATAAGTTGCTAAGTTACTGAGTAACTAAGTTTCTAAGTTTTAAATTATAAAAGCGCAAATTTACGTTTATTGTGGCTTGTTACCAAAGCTTGCTTAATAGTTTTTTGGAGCAGAACATTTTATATTTTTCACAAGTTCAATCCCGCTTTTCACTGCAATCTTTTGTAGAGAGGGGTTTGAAACCCCTCTCTACAAAAGGATTTTCGTTTCAATCGGGGCTAAAATTCAGCATTTTTACATTTTTGAAATTTTCCAAAATATAATTCTTGCAAAGACTCTAAGCCACAAAGAAATCGGATTTAAGCTTTGCGCCTTCGTGTCTTTGCGAGAGTCACGGCATTCGCTTTTAAAAGTTTCTGACACGAATTACACTAATTTGCACGAATTAAGATTGCTGTTTAATTACACAAAACATTCGAAACTGTAAAAAGTTGTAAAATTTGATTTCATTTTTGATAAGAATTAGTGTTAATTGGTGAAATTCGTGTTTATCTTTTTTTAAATGCGAATGCCCTGTGCGAGAGTAGCATTGAGCACGCATCTCACAAAATAAAAAAAGCATTCTTTTGTAATAAAAAAACAAACACCCCACTTTTTATAAGTAAAAATACGTATGTTTGCAGTATGTTTTAATTAACACACCTAATGACTACAGTTAAAAAATACGACATAAAAGTCCGCCTTTGGATTGAAGAAACCGAAGGTCCATTTTTGGGTATTGGTAAAGTCTGGTTATTAGAAAATATTCAAAAAACAGGTTCAATAACTAATGCTGCCAAAGAAATGAAAATGGCATACCGTCAGGCTTGGCAGTTAGTAGAAGAAATGAACCAGCGTGCCGAAAGTCCCCTAGTCGAAAAAGTATTGGGCGGCAAAGGCGGCGGCGGAACCAAATTAACCGAAGCAGGTGAAAAAGCCATTCAGACATTTCATGAAATCGAAAAAAGGATTAAGGATTTCGCTCAAAAAGAAACCCAGAATCTGAAGTTCTAAAATTTTTTATCAATCACTATTCCTTTTTAAACATACTGAATTATTAAAACAAACAACAGCTAACTAAATCACAATTATCAGTATTCTTTTTTAAACATACTGAAAAACCATTTTTATGAAGAAAAAATTCCCCCTCATTTTACTTGCCATTGGTCTGAAAAGTTTCGCTCAATCCGGAGACTCAAAAAAAGAACAAGACACTATCAAAAAAGAAATTCTCAAAGAAGTTGTAATCTCAGCTTCCCGTACCAAAGAAACTTTTTTGCGTTCCCCCATCACCATCGAACAATTAAAATCGGCCGATGCCAAAAACTACGGTTCACCATCCAATTTTGATGCTTTAGAAAATTTAAAAAGCGTACAGGTTATCACACCCAGTTTAGGTTTCAAAGTCATAAACACCCGAGGATTTGCCAATACTACCAACGTCCGTTTTGCCCAATTAGTGGACGGAGTAGACAACCAGGCACCACACTTGGGCGCACCGATTGCGAACGCATTGGGAGCAAATGATCTTGATATCGATAAAATCGAAGTTATTCCCGGAGCTGCTTCCGCTTTATACGGAATGAATGCCAGCAACGGACTCGCAAATATCCAGACCAAAAATCCATCTCAGTATCAAGGGATTAGCATTCAGCAGTTAACTGGCGTCAACCATACCGGGAATTCAGACCGCTTTTCTCCACAGCTTTTTAGCACAACCAATCTGCGTTATGCAAAAGCTTTCAGTCCAAAACTGGCTTTCAAAGTAAACGGTTCCATCACTTCGGGAACAGATTGGGCTGCCAATAACCGAACCGATCTGGCTCCGAACATCAATGCTTCAACCAATTTATATGGAAATGATAACCCTGCTTATGACGAAGTAAATGGCTATGGAAACGAATCAGCCAACAGAAGAACGCTTACACTGAATGGAAAAAAATACGTCGTTTCCAGAACAGGTTACCGTGAAACCGATATTGCCGATTATAATATTGATAATTACAAATGGGATGCTGGTTTGTATTTCCGCCCAAAAAAAGGGCACGAATTAGCAGTGACTTACAAAGGCGCTTTAATCAACACGGTTTATCAGCGTTCGAACCGTTTTAGGCTGGACGACTATAAATTGAGCCAATATGCAGTGGATTATCATACCGATATTTTTATGGTGCGCGCTTATCTGACCCACGAAAACACCGGCAACTCATACAACATGCGATCATTGGCAGAAAATATGGACCGCGCTTTTAAATCAGATGATCAATGGTTTATTGACTATACAAAAGCCTACAACAATGCTATAACCGGCGGTTCTGCAGTTGCCGATGCCCATAAAATAGCTCAAACTGCTTCGGATCAGGGCAGATTTATTCCTGGGACTGATGCTTATGAGCAAAAGAAAGAAGAATTGGTCAACATCAACAACTGGGATATCGGTGCGGCGCTTCGCGTAAAATCGGATCTAATTCATGCAGAAGGTTTGCTGAACTGGGATAAGGCTTTTGAAGATTTTTTCAAAAAAATGGGTGCACAGCTCCTAAGTGGTTTTGATTACAGAACCTACATCATCGTTCCTGACGGGAATTATTTTATCAATCCGGAAGATCCCGGAGAAAACCTAAAATATGGCAAAACAGGCGGATTTACGCAGTTAAGTAAAGACTTTTTCGACAAAAAAATACGTTTGAGTGCCTCCATCCGTGCCGATAAAGCCGATTATTTTGACGTAAAATTTACTCCTAGAATTACCGCTGTTTATTCACCAAAAGAGGAAATTAACTTTCGCGCTTCCTACCAAAGCGGGTATAGATTCCCGAGTATTTTTGAAGGTTTTTCGAATGTAAATAGTGGTGGTGTAAAACGCGTTGGCGGATTACGCATTATGTCTGACGGAATTTTTGAAAATTCCTATACCAAAGTGTCTATTGATAAATTTCAGGCGCAGGTTACCAGTGACATCAACACACAAGGCTTAACTCAGGCACAGGCAATTGACAAAAACAAAGGACTGATTCAAAAAAATCCTTATACGTATCTGGAACCGGAATTTGTACGTTCTTATGAATTTGGATTCAGAGGCGTAGCCTTAAAAAAGAGCTTGTTCGTTGATGCCGACTTTTATTACAATAATTACGAAAATTTCATTGCACAGGTGGAAGCCAGTATTCCAAACACCAGCGATCCTGCTCAGATCCCTACGGCACTTTATTCTAAAAATACCCAAAGCCGTTACCGTTTGTGGACAAATTCTAAAAGTAAAATCTATAATTACGGAAGCAGTTTGGGATTGAAATACCGATTCAATCATATATTCTCGGCTTTAGGAAATATAACCTATTCCAAATTGGACAGAACCGACGACAAAGACGGATTGGAAGACGGTTTCAATACCCCGCAGATAATGTCGAATGGAAGCATCGTTGCCGAAAATCTATGGAAAAATCTTGGTGCAAGTGTTGGATATCATCAGCAGAACAAATATGATTATGTTTCGTTCCTTGTCAGCGGTTCTGTTCCTGCCTATTGGAGTATGGATGCCCAAACCAATTATACTTTTGCAAAACCGGGAATTACAGCCAAACTTGGAGCGACAAACCTTCTGAACAAACCGTATTATTCGATATTGGGAGGACCGCAAATTGGAGCCTTCTATTATGTTTCACTAACATGGAGTGTCGGGAAAATTTAATTCCCGGCATTTCTTTAAAACAATTAAATATATAAACCTCGCTAGTTGAAATTCGAATAAAATAAAAAATTAACCACATAGACACATAGATTAATAATGAATTGTCAAAGAATAGATAGAAATAATGTTATTTTTCACATAAACTGACTATGAGAAAAGTAAAACGTCTATCAAACTCTTTAAAGATTAGAAAATCTATGCTTCTAAGTGGTTAAAAAATCACCCTACAAAATTAAACCTTTTAAGTATCAGTATTCATTTAAAAACACACTGAAAATTAACCTTTAAAATATGAAAACAAAAATTACCTTATTTTTAGCATTACTGGCTTTAAGTTTACAAGCACAGGAAAAAACCAGCGACTCCATCTCAAAAAAAGGAGTTTTTGAACTGGGAGAAGTCCTAATTAGTACAAAAACAAAAAAAGATTCTCTCAATCGCATTGACCGAAAAACAATGGAATCCCAAAATAAAATGGATGTTTCCAGAGCTTTGAATTTATTGCCAGGTGTTACGTTAACAGCATCAGGACCAAGAAACGAATCAATGGTTTCTGTTCGTGGTTTTGATTTAAGACAGGTTCCGGTTTATATGGACGGAATTCCGGTTTATGTTCCTTATGATGGTTATGTGGATTTGGCTCGTTTTACCACTTTTGATTTAGCCAAAATTGATGTTTCAAAAGGATTTTCATCTATCATTTACGGTCCCAATTCATTAGGTGGAGCGATTAATTTAGTTTCTAGAAAACCTTCAAAAAAGTTTGAATTTGACGGTTCTTTGGGATTAATCGATACTGATGGTCAAAAAAGCAATCTTAATATTGGGTCTAACTTAGGCAAATTTTATGTACAAGGTGGTTTTTCTTATTTGGATAGAAAGTCTTATCAAATGTCCAACCATTTTGTTCCAATGAAAAACGAAGACGGTGGAGCAAGAGACAATTCCTACCGAACTGACAAAAAAGCAAGTGTAAAAATTGGCTGGACACCATCAAAAAACAGTGAATATGCTTTGGGATACATCAATCAGCAAGGAGAAAAAGGAAATCCAGTATATGCGGGAAGTGACGTTAAAAACTCCTTATTAGCAAAACCTCGTTACTGGCAATGGCCAACTTGGGATAAAGAAAGTGTTTATTTTATTTCGAACACACATTTGGATGATAAAAACAGTTTCAAGACAAGATTGTATTATGATAAATTCAAAAATTTATTAATCAGTTATGATGATGCAACTTATACTGCAATAACCAAACCGTATGCTTTCAAAAGTTATTATGATGATTACACTTATGGAGGAAATGTAGAATATGAAACTCGTTTTATCCCTAAAAACGATTTAAAATTTGCTGTTCAGTTCAAAGAAGATGTACATCGCGAACATAATGTAGGAGAACCTGTCCGTCGATTTGAGGATCAAACCATAACTATCGGATTAGAAGATATTTATAAAGTAACGGATAACTTTACTGTGATTCCAGGAGTTAGCTACAATTCCAGAGAAAATAAACAAGCTCAGGATTACAACAGTACTACAAAAGTTATTTCGGATTATTCAGATGCTGGAAAAAATGATGCAATTAATGCACAAATTGGATTATTTTATCAATTGACGGAAGCACAAAAGTTAGGCGCAACGGTTTCTCAAAAAACGAGATTTGCAACTATCAAAGACCGTTATTCTTATGGAATGGGAACTGCAATTCCAAATCCAGATTTAAAACCTGAAACGGCTTTGAACTATGAATTAAATTATAATGTACAATTTTTCGATAAAATAAACTTTCAAACGGCTCTTTTTTATAGTTCTCTGACAGATGCTATTTTGAGTGTGAGTAATGTACAGCCTGGAAAATCTCAGATGCAAAATTTTGGTGAAGCCGAATACAAAGGAATTGAAGCACAACTATCTTATATGCCAATTCAAACCTTAAATATTAGTGCTAATTATACGTATCTAGAAAGAAAAAACATAACCGATTCTACTATTCATTTTACCAATGTTCCTAATACAAAAGTCATTGGAACTGTTGAATACAGTCCTTTAAAATTATTAAAATTAATAGCCAATACCGAATTTAATTCATCCCGATACAGTACAAGTTACGGCACAACTGTTCCTGATTACACGCTATTGAATGGTTTTGTTTCCAGCAAATTTTCAAAATATTTGAGCGTAGATGCGGGTGTGAATAATATTTTTGATAGAAATTACAGCCTAGTAGAAGGGTATCCTGAAGAAGGAAGAAACTTTTTTGTAACACTTAGATTTTTTAATCTATAATCAAAAAATTAAGGGAGCGCTTTTCGGAGGCTCCCTTATTTTTTTGGTGGTTTGAAATTTTTTAAATTTTAAAATGAAACAGTCTATACTAATTTTAGGATTATTACTTACTGCGATACTCTTCGGCGCAGCCAGCAACCAAGGATCTGAATATATAGCCATCCCAACAGATCCATATGAATTTGTTTATCCTTCTAATTTTGGAAATAAAATCACAATTCCTGCTGACAATCTTACTACCAAAGAGGGCGTATATTTGGGCAGAATGCTTTTTTATGAAACCCGGCTTTCTTCTAATAACAAAGTTTCCTGTGCAACCTGTCATCAACAAAAATTAGCTTTTACAGATGGGAAACAATTTAGTCTTGGAGTTGACAATGTGCCTACTGATCGTAATTCGATGTCTTTGGCAAATTTACTTTGGGTGAATAATTTTTTCTGGGACGGACGGGCAAAAGATTTGGAAGAACAAGCAAACGGACCACTTACTAATCCCCACGAAATGGGCAATTCTGTAAATGAAGCTGTCAAAAAGCTTGAAAAAACAAAAAATTATCCTCGTTTGTTTAAACTGGTTTTTGGGACAAATGAAATTACCAGCGACCGGATTCAAAAAGCAATCGCACAATTTGAACGCACTTTAATTTCTGCGAATTCCCGCTACGATCAATATCTTAGTGAAACATATCTGCCTACAGAACAAGAGCAAAACGGAATGGACTTGTTTATGACTTCTCCAAATCCGGAAAAAAACATTCGAGGTGCGGATTGCGCTCATTGTCACGGAACTCCCAAAATGTACAAAGAGTTGTTTCATAACAATGGATTAGATATTGAACCTAAAGACATTGGTCGGGAAAAGCAAACCGGACTGCCAAATGACAAGGGCAGGTTTCGTGTGGTAACACTTCGTAACATCGCGCTCACAGCTCCTTATATGCACGATGGCAGATTCCAAACTTTAGAGGAAGTATTAGATCATTATAACGAACACATTCAGTCAAGTAAAACTTTGAGTACTTTTCTTCAAGATAGATCCAATAATCCAAATGGAAAAAATTTAGGGCTAACAGCAGAAGAGAAAAAAAACATTATTCATTTTTTAAAAATGCTGACCGATTCCACATTCATTACTAATAGGGATTTTTCTGATCCTAAAAACATTAAAAACAAATAATTATGAAATCAAAACACCAATTTATTTCTTTAGTACTATACATTTTAATCGGATGTTCTGGGAATTATGTCACAGCACAAACTCAAGTAAAAGAATCTTTTATAAAAATAGAAGGAGAAGTAACAAAGCCTTTGACACTTTATGCTTCTGATCTCGCAAAAATGAAAAGAACTGATGCTGTTTTAAAAGATCGTGACGGAAAAACAGCTGCTTATTCGGGCGTTTCAGTTTATGAAATTTTAAAATTGGCAGGCGTAACATTGGGTAAAGAACTTCACGGCGAAAATTTAAGTAAATATTTACTTGCCAGAGCTGGAGATGGGTATGAAGTACTTTTTTCATTAGCAGAAATAGATCCTGAATATACCAATCGAGTGATTATTCTGGCTGATCAAATAGATGGAAAACCTTTGCCTGCAGGAAAAGGACCTTTCCGTATCATTGTTCCCGAAGAGAATAAACCGGCCCGTTCCATGTTTGAGGTAACTAATTTTATTGTTAGATTCGCAAAGGAATAGATTTTAATTTTTTCTACGACGAATTATAAAAAAATACAATCGATATAGTGAAAAACAAATTCAATTTATTACAGCTGTTTTTAGTCTTTTTTATTTCGACTGCCATTTTGGGACAGCAAAAAGCAACCGTTGTTATTGCTGCTAATCTAAAAACTGCAATGGATTCTATTTTGAAAGTCTATAAACTGAAAAACCCGAACGAAGAAATTCAGGTTACTTATGGAGCTTCGGGAAAATTCTATGAACAGATTTCGAATGGAGCACCTTTTGATCTGTTCTTTTCTGCCGATATGAATTTCCCAAAACAATTAAAAAGTAATGGGTTTGCCGTTTCTCCAATAAAATTATATGCGATAGGACGATTGGCAATTTGGAGCAAAAAATTAGATCCGAATGTAGAAAAAATGAATTCGCTGCTGAATCCTAAAGTAAAAAAAATCGCTGTAGGAAATCCAAAAACAGCTCCTTATGGTGCCAAAACTATAGAAAGTTTAAAATATTTCAAGCTATACGATAAAATGAAAAGCAATTTAGTATTTGGCGAAAACATTGCTCAAGCAGCACAATTTGCAGCTTTTGGTGCAGCCGATATTGGAATAATCGCTTTATCAGATGCGATGTCGCCAGCAATGAAAAAAGAAAACGGAAAATATTATGTTATCCCTCAAAAAAGCCATTCGCCATTAGAGCAGGGCTGCGTAATTTTGAAACACGGCAAAGGAAATGCAGTCGCAAAGAAATTTTATGACTATATTTCGTCTGAAAAAGCAATTCAGATTTTGAATTATTATGGTTATTCACAAAACAAAAAATAATGAATTTGAACACGAATTCATTAGTGTAAATTTGTGAAATTCGTGTTAGCTTTTTTTCAATACAAACAAAAATGAACTCACTTTTAGGAAATATTACCGAAATAATAACCGAAGGCTCTTTGTCTTTGGTCAAAGTAAAAGTGCAAAATAGTGTACTGACTTCGATAGTAATTGATACTTCTGAAACAGCATCTTATCTAAAAACTGGAAATAATATAAAATTACTTTTCAAAGAAACCGAAGTTATTCTGGCTAAAAATAGCACAGGAATTATAAGCCTTCAGAATAAAATAGATTGTATTGTTGATTCATTCGAAAAGGGAACTTTGCTTTGTAAAATAAAATTGCGTTTTGGTTCTTGTAACATTGCTTCTGTAATCACAAGAACCGCTTTTGATCAGCTCGATATTAAAGAAAATGACGAAATCACCGCGATGATAAAAACCAACGAAATAAGTTTGTCGCATGATTGATTTTGAACCGATATATCTCACGCTAAAATTAGCATTCACCACGACCATAATTTTATTGATTGTAGGACTGCCATTGGCGTATTGGCTGGCGTATAGCAAAATAAAATCGAAAGTGATTATCGAAGCAATTGTAAGTTTGCCACTGGTTTTACCGCCTTCGGTTTTGGGCTTTTATTTATTGATTGCCTTTAGCCCCGAAAATGCTTTTGGGAAATTTCTGGACACTTATTTTGATATTCGGCTGGTGTTTACTTTTACAGGATTGGTCATTTCATCAGTCTTATATAGTCTGCCTTTTATGGTACAGCCCGCCCAAAGCGGCTTCAAATCAATATCCAAAAACCTGATTGATGCTTCTTATACTTTGGGAAAAAGCAAATGGCAAACCGTTTTACATGTATTACTTCCAAATATGAAAACCGCTTTGCTAACAGGAATTGTATTAACTTTTGCCCATACTATTGGCGAGTTTGGAGTCGTATTAATGGTTGGCGGAAGCATTCCAAACCAAACCAAAGTCGTTTCTATAGCCGTATTCGATGAAGTAACGGCGATGAATTATCATGCGGCCAACGTGTATTCGGCTATTTTGCTGGCTTTCTCTTTTGTTGTTTTATTGAGTGTTTATAGTATTAACCGCCGTTTCAGCAAAACAAGTCCGTTGCCATGATTGAATTTAAAATCAGTAAAAAACTGCAGTCCGCATCGGGAGAAATGATTCTGAATCTTGATTTTCAAGTGAAGGAAAATGATTTTGTGACTTTGTATGGCGCTTCAGGTTCTGGTAAAACTACGACTTTGCAAATATTGTCCGGTTTGATAAATCCAGACAAAGGAATTATTAAAGTAAATAATGCTGTTTGGTTAGACACCAATTCCAAAATAAATCTGCCTCCGCAGAAACGTAAAATTGGTTATGTTTTTCAGGATTATGCTTTGTTTCCTAATATGAGTGTTCGGGAAAATCTGACTTTTGCTTTAGAAAAAGGACAAGACAAAACCATTGTTGATGAATTGCTTCAAACGATGGAACTCGTTTCTTTGCAGCATCAAAAACCAAATCAATTATCGGGAGGACAGCAACAGCGCGTGGCTTTGGCAAGAGCTTTGGTGCGCAAACCTGATATTCTGTTATTGGACGAACCTTTGTCGGCAATTGATACCGAAATGCGTTTGAAACTGCAGGATTATCTTTTGGAAGTACATCGAAAATACAACTTGACAACCATTTTAGTCAGTCACGATATTTCCGAAATTTACAAACTTTCAGATCAGGTAATCGTTATTGAAAACGGAAAAATTGCAAAACAGGGAACGCCATCCGAAGTATTTTCGAACCATTCCAATAGCGGAAAATTTCAATTTATCGGGGAGATTTTAAAAATCGAAAAAGAAAATTTCATTTACATTGTTTCGGTTTTAATTGGAAGCAACATCGTAAAAGTAATTGCGATGGAAGAGGAAATTGAAACGCTTCGCATTGGCGAAAAAATAGTGGTTTCTTCGAAAGCATTCAATCCAATTTTGAGTAAGTTGAAATGATTTCAATATAGAATTCATGTTTACCTAACCATTGAATTAACTTAAAAAAAACATAAATTCATTGAAAAAATCATCTTTATGCCCTAAACTTAAAACTTTGACCGTCTTTAACTTCAAATTAAAGAATATGTTTATTATTTTTACCCCATAATTACAAAAAAACTATGGCTTCATCATTTGATAAATTCCAAAAACGCAGATTGCTTTCCTCTTATTTCTCTGTAGTTCTGAGTATATTCTTAGTATTATTTCTTTTAGGAATACTGGGCTTTTTCATTATAAATTCTAAAAAACTGGCTGATGATTTCAAAGAAGAAATTGCAATGACCGTGTTTTTTAAGAACGAAGCTAATGACAGTATATTGAAAGCTTTTGATCAGGAGCTAAAAACAGCCCGTTTTGCCAAATCTTTTATTTATGTTACCAAAGAAGCTGCAGCAAAACAGCATTCGGATATTATTGGTGAAGATTTTGTTACTTTTTTGGGAGAAAACCCATTGCAGAACTCTTTTGATATTCACTTAAAAGCCAATTTTGTTGAAAGAGACAGTATTGCCAAAATAGAATCGCGCTTACGCAAAAACACTATGATTTCGGATATTGTTTATGACAAACAGCTTGTAAATCTGGTTAATGACAATATTAAAAAAGTGAGTATGTGGATATTAATCGCAAGCGGTTTACTGACCATTATTGCCGTATTACTTATTAACAGCTCTTTACGATTATCAATCTATTCCAACCGATTTATCATTAAAACTATGCAGATGGTGGGTGCAACAAAATCTTTTATCCGTAAACCGTTTGTAATGCGCAGTATAAAATTAGGAATGATTGGTGCCGGTCTGGCTATTATTGCATTACTGATATTACTCATTTATCTAAACAATATGTACCCTGGTCTTGGAATTTTGGACGATAAATTAGTAGTAGCCATTGTATTAATTGCCATATTTGGAATTGGTGTATTAATCACTTGGTTAAGTACTTATTTTGCAACACAGCGTTTCTTAAATTTAAGAACAGACGATTTATACTAAATTTAAAATATAGGAATGAGATTACTTCATTCCTTGCAATGATAATTGAAAATGAAAAACAACGAAGAAAACAAACACGAATTCCTTTTTGAAAAAGTAAACTATAAAATTCTATTTATTGGAATTGCTGTTATAGTTCTCGGATTTATATTAATGTCTGGAGGCAGCAGTGACGACCCAAATGTTTTCAATGAAGATATTTTCAACTTTAGAAGAATCCGTCTGGCACCAACAACAGTACTAATTGGTTTTGGAATTACTATTTATGCTATTCTTAAAAATCCAAAAAAAGATCAATAGATAACTAGACAAATTAGATTATTAGACAGTTTTGACTTCTAAAAAATCTAAGATATCTAAACTTCTAAAAGTCCAATAATCTAAAAATCCAAATGAATACACTACAAGCTATCGTTCTTGCTATTATCGAAGGAATTACTGAATTTCTGCCTGTTTCTTCTACCGGTCACATGATTATTGCTTCTTCTTTTTTTGGAATTGCGCATGACGATTTCACTAAACTTTTTACTATTGTAATTCAGCTTGGAGCGATTTTATCAGTTGTGATTTTGTATTTCAAGCGTTTTTTTCAATCCTTTGATTTTTACTTCAAATTATTAGTCGCTTTTATTCCGGCTGTTGTTTTTGGTTTACTTTTCAGTAAAAAAATTGATGCTTTGCTTGAAAATCCTGTAACAGTTGCTGTTTCATTATTGATAGGCGGTGTAATTTTATTAAAAGTTGACGAATGGTTTAATAATCCAGACACTTCTGAAACTTCAAATGAAATCACTTATCTTCAGGCTTTAAAAATTGGTTTGTTCCAATGCCTTGCGATGATTCCGGGAGTTTCAAGAAGCGGTGCTTCTATTGTCGGCGGAATGTCACAAAAACTTTCTCGAACTTCTGCAGCAGAATTCTCCTTCTTTCTTGCTGTTCCTACCATGCTGGGAGCTACGGCAAAAAAATGCTATGATTATTATAAAGACGGATTTATACTAACTGATGACCAGATTAATTTACTGGTTATTGGAAATATTGTCGCTTTCATTGTTGCTCTTTTGGCAATTAAAAGCTTCATTGGATTTTTGACAAAAAACGGTTTTAAAGTTTTTGGCTACTACCGAATCATTGCTGGAATCGTATTGCTTGCAATTCACTACTTCATTCATCCTTTGACTATAATTTAATGACTGCCGAAGATTTTTTAAACGGTCAGGTTCTCTTAATTGACAAACCGCTGCATTTTACTTCTTTTCAGGCAGTAAACAAAATCAAATATGCGCTGATCAATAAGGCTGGGCTTCCAAAAAAATTCAAAATTGGACATGCCGGCACTTTAGACCCATTAGCATCCGGGCTGTTATTAATCTGTACTGGTAAATTCACCAAAAACATATCCGAACTGCAGGGTCAGGTAAAAGAATATACAGGCACTTTTTATATTGGAGCCACAACGCCTTCTTACGATTTAGAAACAGAAGTTGACCAAACTTTCGACACTTCAGATATAGACGATTCACTGATTCACGAAACGGTAAAACAGTTTTTAGGAGAAATTGATCAAAAACCACCTATTTTTTCGGCTATTAAAAAAGACGGTGTCCGTCTGTATGAACACGCAAGAGCTGGCGAAATAATAGAAATTGCTTCAAGGAAAACTACCATTCATGAATTTGAAATCACCCGCATAGCGCTTCCTGAAGTTGATTTTAGAGTTGTCTGCAGTAAGGGAACTTACATTCGTTCCTTGGCTTATGATTTTGGAAAAGCCATGAATTCTGGTTCACACTTAACCGTTTTAAGAAGAACTAAAATTGGCGATTATAATGTAGCCGATGCCATTGATGTGAATGATTTTGTAAATACGCTGATTCCAAAACAATAAATTTGAACTCCAAATATTTATCCTAATAAAAAACACATTACAAATACACAAATTCGATTTATAATGTGTTTTTATAATTTAAGCAGTGTTTATGAACACTTTTTCCCATTTACATTCACTATCTGTTAATAATGAGTTGCACTATCATTCCCAAATAGCAACTGTGTAACATAGTCATAAAACTTTTCAAACAGCTTTTTCATAACGTAGTTTTTTAAATAGTTGAACAATATTTAAATACTCCAATAAAAAAAAGTAAATCAAAAAATAATAGATCTGGTAATCAGGCACTAAGATACATTTTTTTATTATAAAAAAAAATTATCCTTATAAACAAACACATTTTTTTATAGAAAACATCATCTCGACAACTTCTTCCTGCACAGACAGCCCTTTATCTTTTAGATACCATAACTGCAGCTGTGCTTTGCCCTCTTCATTTATTGTCCCAAATTGTTTTTTATAATTTACAATTAAATCTGTAGCTCCTTTTGGTCTTGGTCCCCAATCACTGCAGACTTTTCCAAATTCTTTGTCGATGACCAGAAGTTTTGGAATTGCTCTTCCTCCATTGGTTAAATATTGATTCATCAGGTCATCATTAGCATCCCTGAAAATAATCTTTAATTTTATTTTATCCGATTCGCTGGCCATTTTATTTAATATCGGTAAAATTTGGGCTGCATCACCACACCATCCTTCGGCTATGACTAACCAAATATATTCTTTTTTTAATGTTTTCAGTTTCGTGCTGATATGCTCAAAAACAGTTATAGTTTTGTCCAGACGTTTTATCCTTGCTTCGTTCAAAGCACTATAATTCAACAGGTCAAGCGACTGTTCATTTCCTGTTGACTTGCCTTCTGACAGCAGATCGCTTACAATTTTCTTATATTCAGAATAGGAATAACTATTAAATAATGCTCTAGCTACCAAACTTTTCATTTATCTGAAATTTAATTTTTAATCAAAGAAATTCACATATTGTTATTGAATAATGGCAACCTATTTCATCGTTTTTTCGTGATTACTTTACCGTTGTCTCAACAACAATATGTTCCTTTCATATACAAGTTTATCTGAAACAAATTTAGAGATATGATTATCCTTAAAATGTGATAAAAATCATCCCACAGCAAATAAAATACATTATAATTATAGTCATCAGACAGTTAAAACCTCAATTTTATTCCTTCGAAACACATTTAAAAAACAATAAAATTAGGACAGAATATATTTTAGCATTGGAAAGAAATCTGTAAAAAATCTCAAAAAAACTTAATTTAAATATTTAGGAACTCTATTTTCAAAAAAAACAGAATATGTCTATATTTGCACAAATTTCGCAGCATTGAACCCAAACGAGTGATGCAGATTTACTTTCGACAAATGAAAGGAAACCTTAAAAACAAAATTGACTGATGAAATACAAAAGAATCCTTCTGAAATTAAGTGGTGAAGCTTTAATGGGTGATCTGCAATATGGTATTGACCCGAAACGATTGGCAGAATATGCCGATGAAATCAAGCAGCTTCATAATACAGGAGTTGAAATCGCTATAGTAATTGGTGGAGGAAACATTTTTAGAGGTGTTGCGGGAGCCAGTAAAGGAATGGACAGAGTGCAGGGAGATTACATGGGAATGCTTGCAACTGTAATTAACGGAATGGCTTTACAAGGCGCTATTGAAGACAAGGGAATAAAAACCCGTTTACAGACAGCTTTAAAGATAGAATCCATCGCAGAACCTTATATCAAAAGAAGAGCGGATCGTCACTTAGAAAAAGGAAGAATTGTAATTTTTGGTGCCGGAACAGGAAACCCTTATTTTACTACAGACACAGCAGCTGTTCTGCGCGGTATCGAAATCAATGCAGATGTTATTTTAAAAGGTACCCGTGTTGACGGAGTTTATGATTGTGATCCTGAAAAGAATGCCAATGCAGTAAAATATGATTTCATCTCATTTGATGATGTTTTAAGCAAAGGACTGAATGTAATGGACACTACAGCTTTTACTTTGAGTCAGGAAAACAAATTGCCAATTGTCGTTTTTGACATGAATAAATCGGGAAACCTATTGAAAATTTGTGAAGGAGAAAATATTGGAACAGTAGTTAATATATAGTTAGCAGCAGTCAGTTTTTAGATAGCAGTATAGCAATCTGGAAACTGAAATCTGAAATCTAAAAATCTAAATCATGACTGAAGAAATTGAATTTATATTAGACAGCACCGAAGAATCGATGAATGGCTCTCTTGAACATTTAGAGAAAGCTTTTTTAAATATTCGCGCAGGTAAAGCATCGCCTGCAATGCTGGGAAGTGTTTTTGTAGATTATTATGGATCTGCATCGCCTTTGTCTCAAGTGTCAAAAATCAGCGTTCCTGATGCCAGAACAATCACTTTGCAGCCTTTTGAAAAAAACATGCTGCATCCGATAGAGAAAGCGATTATGATTGCCAATTTAGGTTTTAACCCGATGAACAACGGTGACGTAATCATTATCAGTGTTCCTCCTTTAACAGAAGACAGAAGACGCGAACTTGCCAAACAAGCTAAATCAGAGTCAGAAGATGCTAAAATTGGTGTTAGAAACGCTCGAAAAGATGCCAATACCGATATCAAAAAATTAGAGAAAGAAGGAACTTCAGAAGATATCTGCAAAAGTGCCGAAGAACAAGTTCAAAACTTAACCAATTCTTTTATTAAAAAAATTGACGAACTTCTAGCAGTGAAAGAAGCCGAAATAATGAAAGTATAATCTTTCGCCAAAAAATAAAGAAATCTGTCAAGTTCAATAGGAACACGACAGATTTTTTTTATACCTTTTTTACGAGTACAAACTAAAACCGAATCTCTTTTTTTGTAACAAAACGTTTTTATGAAGCACTGTGTTTTATTGTTCTTCTTTTTTACGCTTTCGCTAAAGGCACAATTTCAGGTAAACGGAATTGTAAAAGATGCTGCAAGCCAAAAAGGACTTCCCTTTGCCTCTATTGTTTCAAATGAAGGTTCGAGCAGTATATCGGATGTTGACGGAAAATTTAGTATATCTTCCAAAAACAAAATTTCGTCTCTTACCGTTTCTTATGTAGGATATCAGAAAAAAACAATTACCGTTACCGACGGCCAATTGTTTTACAAAATATTGTTACAGCAAAAAACAGACTACCTCAATGAAGTCCGAATTTCAAATATCAATCCAGCATTGGCCATTATAAAAAAAGCCATTCAGAATAAAACGCAGAACAATCCTCAAGAAAGGCTGAAAAGCTATGAATACAAATCCTATAACAAACTTATAGTTACAGCCAATCCAGACTCCATCAACGGATCAATAGACTCTGTTTTTGTAACCAATTCATTTGAAACTTATCTAAAAGAACTGGATTCTACCGATTATAAATTCAAACAGCTTATCAAAAAACAGCATTTGTTTCAAACAGAGAAAGTATCAAAATTTCAATTTGACGGTAAAAGACTAAAAGAGACCATTCTGGGTACAAAAATGGCAGGATTCAAACAGCCTGTTTACGAAATCCTAACATTTAATCTTCAGTCTTACTCCATATACGATCCAAAATATGAGCTTTTTGAAACCAAATACAACAGCCCAATAGCAGATAATGCATTAAACGACTACAACTACAAACTGCTGGATACAGTGGCCGTAAACGGCCGAAATACTTACATGATTCATTTCAAAAACAAAAAAAAGACAAAAGCTGCTGGTCTGGAAGGAATCCTGTATATCGATGAGATAAATTATGCCGTCGCAAAAGCAATTATCCGCATCAAAGGCATATTAGACATTAGCAGCGTGCATGAATTTGAATTTATCCCAGAGAAATATTTATGGTTTCCTACCATAACAACGTTTAAAATAGTAAAAGGAACTAATGATGACGACATCAAAATTCTGGGTGGCACTATTCAGTTCGACGGTGATATTGAAGAAGACCTTACGCCCAGAAAAAGAAGTGAAACCGATTATATTTACCTGCTTTCCAAAACAACCAATTTCGACATTCAGTACACAACGCCTGTAGCGATTAAAAAACCCATAGTTCAGGTCGAAATTAAGGATAATGCAATAAATAAGCCTGAAAGCTTTTGGACTGAATTCCGAAAAGACAGTCTGGACAGCCGAAGCGAAAAAACCTATTTATCGCTGGACAGCATTTCGATAAAAAAAAGAATTGAAAGAAAACTGAATTTTGGCCGAAAAATACTTACAGGTTACCTTCCTTTCAGCTTTTGGGATTTCGATCTGCGAAAAATACTAAGCTACAATAATTATGAAGGACTGAGGCTGGGCTTTGGCGGTACAACCAATGATTTTTTATCCAAAAAATACCGTTTGGAAGGATATGCTGCTTACGGACTTCGGGATCATAACTTCAAATACAATGCAGGAGTCAGTGCCAGAGTGGATAAATTCTCGAATACCTGGATCGGAGCAAGCTATACCGATGATCTTCGGGACATCGCAAGCACTGATTATGCCGTTGATAAAAAAGCATTCAAAATTTATGACCCGCGCACGATAAACTTCAACACTTTTTACAGATATGAACGCTGGAGAATTGCTTTGGAAAGCCGGATTATCCCAAAAACAGAAAGTGTTCTGGCACTGGCCAATACTTTTGTAACGCCGCAATTTGATTACACGTACATCCTCAACGGCACTTCCTACCATAGTTACACGATGACTACGGCAACGCTTTCTTTGAGATGGAACCCAAGAAGCGATTATATGCAGACTCCAAGCGGGCGGATTGAGGCTGAAAAAAGGTTTCCAAAATTTACATTGCAGCTGACGCAGTCCATACCAGAGGTACTTAAGAATGATTTTAGTTTTACCAAAATTGATTTTAAGGCCGATTATCAAATCAAATATTTAAATGGCCAGAGAACCTCTTTACTGCTTGAAGCCGGCTGTGGCTTTGGCGATATACCGCTTCCACAGCTGTACAGCAACTCACCAAACAATCTCAACCAGGAAACCATTTTTAAGAGAATTACTTTTGCGGGCAAAAACAGTTTTGAAACCATGTATTTCAACGAATTTTTCTCCAGTGAATTTATGTCCTTTCAATTCAAGCATGGTTTCAGCAGAATATTTCTTTTCAAAAAAATAAAACCTTCCATAGATTTTGTAAGCCGAATGGCTTGGGGTAATATAAAAAACAAAGAAAACCATGCTGGCCTCAACTTTAAAACTCTGAATAAAGGCTTTTTCGAATCAGGACTGGAACTTAATCAGATCTTCAACGGATTGGGTCTTGGAGGTTATTACCGTTATGGACCAAATCATCTAAGCGAGGTAAAAGACAATATCGCAGTAAAACTGACTTTTATTCTTGATTTAGGGATTTAAAAACCCTGTTATTTAAAGCAGTTTATAACTGTTTGTAAACAAAAAAGGGAACAATTAAAAACTATTCCCTTTTTTATTCTTCAAATATTGATTCAGTTGAAATTAGAAATCCCATCCTGAAGCCAAAACAGATAGTTATTTATATCAGCATTATAAGCCGAAGGTTCATTTAAAGATTCTCCCGAATGATTTACTAAAACATAAAATGGCTGTGCATTTGCTTTATAAGTTTTAATCTGTAAATCGCTCCATTTATTGCCGATAGTTTTGATTTTTTTTCCAGTTGTCTGAGAAATGTATTGTTCATCTGCTGGCAGTTCCTTTTTATCATCAACATACAATGAAATCAAAACCAGCTCATTTTTCAATACATTTAAAACTTTTGAATCAGACCAGACTAATTCTTCCATTTTTCTGCAGTTCACGCAGGCATATCCAGTAAAATCTAATAGAACAGGTTTTCCTGCTTTTTTGGCAAATTCCATTCCTTTTTTATAATCATGAAAAGTGATAATATTCTGCGGACCAAATTCTGCGCCTTCCGGCAAAAGAGTATTCACTTCGTTTGAATTATTAGCACCAAAACCGTCAGGCGATTCGCTGTAATGCTTTGGCGGAGGGAAACCGCTGATTAATTTAAGAGGTGCTCCAAAAAGTCCGGGAATCAGATAAATCGTAAAACTCAAAACAAGCAATCCAAGAGTCAATCTTCCTACCGAAATATGATTTTGGGGAGAATCGTGCGGCAATGTAATTTTTCCGAACAGATAAAAAGCTAAAACTCCAAAAACAGCAATCCAGATGGCTAAGAAAACCTCCCGTTCTAACCAATGCAGCTGCAAAACCAAATCGGCATTTGATAAAAACTTAAAAGCCAAAGCCAATTCTAAAAATCCCAAAACAACTTTTACGGTATTGAGCCATCCGCCGGATTTTGGCAGCGCATTTAACCAGCCCGGAAAAGCTGCAAATAATGAAAAAGGCAGTGCAATAGCGATCGAAAATCCTAACATCCCGACAATAGGCGCTATTCCTCCTTTGGAAGCCGCTTCAACCAGCAGTGTTCCTACGATTGGTCCAGTGCAGGAAAATGATACGATTGCCAATGCTAATGCCATAAAGAAAATCCCTATGAGCCCTCCTTTGTCTGCCTGCGAGTCTACTTTATTAGCTAAGGAATTTGGCAGTATAATTTGAAAAGCTCCTAAAAACGAACACGCAAAAACTACCAATAAAATAAAGAAAATCAAGTTGAACCAAACATTTGTTGAAAGCGCATTCAAAGAATCTGCACCAAAAACCGCGGTTACAATAGACCCCAGTAAAACATAGATAATTACGATAGAAAAACCGTAAATCAGCGCATTTTTCACTCCTGCAGCTTTGGTTTTACTCTGTTTGGTAAAATAGCTCACCGTCATTGGGATCATCGGAAAAACGCAGGGCGTCAATAAAGCTGCAAATCCCGATAAAAAAGCGATAATAAAAATGCCTAAAAAACTTTTTGAATTGTTGTTTTTAAGAGGCTTTTTCACTTCCTTTTTTAATTCTGGAATCTCTGCAGCCACAGCTTTAACCGCAACAGTTTCATTAGTTTTTACAGCTGTTGAAGAATCAGCAGAAAAAATCTCCTTGAGAATTTTCTCTTCAGCTTTAACTGCAGTTACCGCTTTCGGATCTACATTAAACACAATTTCTTCATCACTGGGAGGCAGACAGTTTTCATCGTTGCAGACCATAAATCCGACTTCGGTTTTAATTGCAAACGGTTTTGTTCTGGTTACTTTAATACGCTGTTTAAACACCGTTTCTTTTTCAAAAAACTTAATCAGCATTTTAAAAACAGGATCATTAATTGTCTTGCCATTTCCTTCTTTTACTGACCCGATTAATTGAAAATCGAAACTTTTTGGAAAAGTAAAATGCGTTGGTATCGGCCCGCCGTCCAAAACATTCTGGCTGTATAAATGCCAGCCGCTTTCGATCACCGCTTTGGCCTGCAGTTCAAATTCACTGTCAGAAATCTTTACAACATCGGTTTTCCATTTCACTGGATTATAAACCTGAGCATCTACGAATATTGTAAACAGCAATAAAAAAATTACTGAAAATATAACTTTGTTCATATGATAAAAAATTTAAAATAAAGAGGGCTGAATAGCAATAAAACAGCCCTCAATACAATTCCACTAAAAAAACTAAATCAGGTACTAATTCAAAATAATTAATGATAGGGAAAACAATAAATATGCTTCTTACAACAACGGTTTAAAAACCACTTCATAAGATTTAGCTTTTTTCAAAAAGGAATTTGCAAAATCCTGAATGTCTTTATCAGACATTGATTTTACAATGTCCAGATAATTTTTTGGATCATCCATATTGTAATCATTATGAAAATAATTATAGATTAAATCCATGCTGAAAGCATTAAAATCTTTACTGTCAGCTCTTGCTTTTATATAATTCGTTCTGGTTTTTTCTAAATCTTCACTCAGAATATTTCCCTTTTTTATTTTTTCGATTTCCTGATATACAATTGGCAATAATTGCTCTACTTTATTCGCATCGCAATCAAATGAAACCGAAAGCGAGGCATTCGGTTTTGGCAGTTTTCCTAAGCCCGCACTCACTTGAGCACCATAGGTTCCGCCCTCTTTTTCGCGCAGACTTTCGGTGTATCTCAAAGTTAGAATATCGCCTAAAAAGGAAGCTGTAATTCTATTTTTTTGAGAATATGTATAATCCTCAAGGAATTTAATTCTAACAGAACTCTTTGGTGTTTCCATTTTTATAAAAACATCTTTATCGATTTTATTAGAAACCCAGTCAACCGTATTGTCTTTGAATTTTTCACTGCGTTTGATGCCCGAAATACTGGCAATATATTTTTCCAATAATGGTTTCAGAACCTCTGGAGTTACATCTCCTACAATGTAAAATTCAAAATTAGCAACATCGGCAAAACGATCAAAATACACCGATTTCATTTTATCAAAAGACAAATCATCTACAAACTTCTGATCGATCAAGCGAATTTTTGGATTGTTTTTTCCGTAAATGGAAAGTGTCAAACTATCTCCCATTCTAGAACGTATATCTTTTTCTTTATTCTTTAAGGAATTTTGCATTCTTTGTTTCAACAGAGCAAACATATCTGCATCAAATCTTGGTTTAGCAAAACGCAAATGAACTAATTGCATCATGGTTTCAATATCTTTTACATTGGCTGAACCTGAAACAGTTTCAGTAAAATTGTCAATTTCGACAGAAGCTCCTGCAATTTTCCCTTTCAGTACTTTTTCTAAATCGGTGTTTGAAAGTGACCCCAAACCTGACATCATAGCCAAGCTTGTCGCACGGCTTACCGAAGGCATATCTTTTGGATCATAAAGAGAAATTCCGCCAAAACTTTCTGCTTTTAATTTTACATCTTTTTTATTTTTGTCGGCAAATCTATAATGCACTTTTACACCATTGCTTAATACATAAGTAGTAGCATCAATTGAAGCTGTTTTTTGTTCCGAAACAATTTTACCAGCTTTTAAGACTACATCGCCCATAAGAGATTTACCAACAAACGAATCTACATAAGGCTGTAACGTACTGTCATTCTCTGCTTTGTTTATAATATCAAAAGCCAGTTCCTGATTCAGATTATTTTCGTTTTCAACTCCTGTTACTGCTACTACTCGATTTTTTGCCGTGTACAGCTGATTGATTTGCTCCTGAAGAATTTTAGTATCTAAATTGCTCAGAATGACTTTTACCATTTCAAATTCAGCTTTTGGATCACCAATGATTTCATGTTTCAAATAATCATTTTTAACCATACCAATTACGCTTTTATGCGAGATCTCATTTTGTTTTTCAAGATAATTTTCATAGCCTGAAATATTTTCGGCTACAGCTCTTTCAATTTCTCCTTTCGAAAAACCAAATTTAGAAACTCGTATCCATTCGTTCATCACAGCTGTAAAAGCAATAGCCTGCATATTAGGTTTTGGCGAAATACTGACATAAAAAATATCATTGAGACGCGAATAATTTTGATAACCGATTTGTGCAGATTTAAACGGGCATTCTTGTTTTTGCGCCATTTCGTCCAAGCGATTATTTAGAATCGAAAATGCAATGCTTCGCTGAGTAGATTTTTCTAAATCAGCATACGTCGTTTCTGATTTTTCGGCTGTATGGCGAATCATATAGGTAATTCCTGAATTGGATATTTCTTTATCCAAAGCCAACTTAAAAACAGACGTTTCATTTTCGGGAATAGCGATTTCAAAACGCTTTTTAGGATTTTGAGGTGCTGGAATATCAGCAAAAAGCTTTTTAATTTTTTCTTCAATTTCAACTGCATTAATATCACCTACAATAGCAATAGCCTGCAAATCTGGGCGGTACCAATCTTTGTAAAAATCTTTTAAAACCTGATAATCAAAATTCTTAACAATGTTCATGTCACCAATTGGCGCTCGTTGCGCATACAGACAGTTGTTATAATAGGCAGGCGATAATTGATTGTAAATGCGCTGTCCTGCATCTTGTCTTGTACGCCATTCTTCGGTAATAACACCGCGTTCGGCATCGATTTCTTCATTTGTCAAAGACAAAAAATTAGACCAGTCGTGCAGAACCAGTAAACAAGTATCGACTACACTGCCATCTTTGGACGGAATGTTATCTAAGTTGTAAACGGTTTCATCTGTACTGGTATAAGCATTGATATTTTTTCCGAAAATAGCTCCCTGTTTTTGAAGCGTATTCAAAATGCCTTTTCCTTCAAAATGCTTGGTCCCGTTAAAAGCCATGTGCTCCAGAAAATGCGCCAGTCCTTTCTGCTGATCATTTTCCAGAATTGAACCTACATTCTGAATGATATAATAACTGGCTGTATTTTTATTTACAGCAGTTGGATAAATATAATATGTCATGCCGTTGGGCAGAACACCTTTGGTAACTTTCTGATTGACCGCGATTGGGTCACTTGCTTTGAAATTTTGTGCATTTGAAAAGAAAACATTTCCAACTGCGAATAAAAAAGCAAAACCTGATTTATGTTTTTTAAGCATTTTTTTCTATTTATGACTTTAACAATTTGTCCAGCTGCGCTCTCAATTCAGGATTTGAAGGACGCAGAGCATCAGCATTAATGATATTCCCTTTCATATCAAACAATAAGAATCTCGGAATTGCATTTACATCATAGTTTTTGGCTACATCAGAACTGAAATCTTTATCAGCCATTAACTGAATGCCTTTTAATTGCTCTTTTGTAACGAAATCTTTCCATTTTTGAGCGTCTTTTGGTTTATCAAGCGATAGACTTACGAACACAATATTTTTTCCGTGGTAATCTTCTTCGATTCTCTTCATATGAGGAATTTCGGCTTTGCAGGGTCCGCACCAAGTTGCCCATAAATCGATGTAAACAAATTTTCCTTTAAAATCTGAGAATGAAACTGGTTTGTCATTAATATCTTTATACGTAAAGTCTAATCCTTTCTGACCTACATTTTTATGCAATACTTTTTCATAATCCAATATAAATGCTTTACTGGCATCAGAAATTAAATAAGGTTTAATAGCGGGAGCCACTTTTTCGTATTCTTCTATTTTCATTCTTGATGTTGCAACGGCATCACGAAGATACACATCAATTAAGGCTGGTTCAGTGATATGCGTGATGGCTTCGGCTAAATCTAAACGTCTAGGGGCCGACGCTCCGTTCATGCTCACATAGAAGTAATAATTTGACATTAACGAAACTCCGTTGGCCAGTTTTAAAAGGTCAGGGTTCGTAAATTTTTTGTCTACTTGCCATTGTTTAATTATTGCAGGACGGTCATCTTTATCTGGAAATACAGTTCTGGGCATTCTAAAAAAAGTATAAGTCAATTCTTCAACATCGGTTTCTACAGCCAATTTCAAAAGCTTATTAAATGCTGCATTACTTGTATTAATGCCTTTAGTAAAAGTCTCTGCTTTTGCCACCCCGCCGCCAAGCCAAGGATAAAATTCTACATACGTTTCATTACCTCCTAGTCTCGCAAAAGGTGCAAATTCATTGTAAATTTCGTTTGCTTTCTGAACCAGAGCATTCTGACCGATATTATTACCACCTAAAACATAACTGTCTTTACTGATTGAAAGCGTAATGTCTAATTTTGGTTCCAAATACAGACGGATCAATTGATTTCTGCTTTTAAACTGTCCATAATCAACATAATAAAATCCAGATGCTGCAACTGGTATCATAAAACCAAATTCTCCCTGAGAATTTATTTTGGCAGTCGCAGTAACCGCTGGTTTTCCTTCTTCAGCATTATAAAGCGTTACTTCTTTTATCTTAGATTCGGGAATCGTAATTATTCCTTTAATCACTGCATATTCAGAAAGATTTGCAGCAAAACTCATTTGAACCGTAGTAAAGGCCAAAATGAAATACAAAATGTGTTTTTTCATGTTTTTATTTTTTTTTTTGTTGTTAAATTGAAATCCGCATGGACTGATTGTCCTGTTCTATAATGAAATCTTTACTTTCTTTAGACTCTTTCAGTTTTTTAAGATTTTCCGGTTTGAGTAAATCTTTAGCTTCAAAATCATTGATCTGAGTCACTTTGGCGCCTGTTTTTACTTTCTTCAAATCTTCGTTCTGCTGGTCTATAATCCGCTTTACGATAAGATTTTGGTTTTCGTCAAAATCCAGATCAAGTCCGCCAAAATAGAAAGATGATGCTTTTTTGAAATTTTTATTGGGTTCTAAATAGACTGTTTTGTGCAGAAGATCAATCGTAAAATTGAAGCGCTTTATCAAATCAATTCCTAACGAGCCATCTGCAAAATTTGCCCAATTTTTATTGCTTTCCTGATACTCCTGCAAGGCGATTGTAACATCTTTGAAATTATTGCCATTGATTGCCACATTTGGAATACTACCGCCTAAAATTCCAGTCTGCAGTCCTAAACTATGATTAGTAGACGTATACTCGGTTTTTAAACTTGCTTCCAGATTATTTTTATGATTAAAAGGTCCAAAAGCAATCAAATCATAACTGGCACCGGTATCGAAAGTAAAATTACCTTCGACTGTTTTTTTATCTGCAAAAGTCAAACTCAATTTTACAATTGGCAAACCTGTTTTATAGTCAAAAAGAAGCGGTTTTGCTTTTCCGTCATACTTGTAATTTCCAAAATTATAGAGATCTATTGTTTTGGTATCAAAATTTACTTTTGTGATGTAATTGCGTAACAAATTGGCTCCAAACAAACCATCATAAACACCGCTTTTTGGAAAAATAACCAACCCTTGATTTTTTAAAACCTGATCGCCAATATAAATGGTATTATCTGCCGAATACTGTACCTGCTGGCTTCCACCGACAACAGATGCCGATTTCTTTTTGGTAACTACAACTCCGGCTTTGTAAGCGCTGTCAGGATTCAAAGCCATTCCATCTGCACCGGTATCAAAAAGCATTAAAAACTCACGGTCTGATTTATTTAATTTTATTTTAATGGCGATTCCGTTTTCGATAATTTCAAACGGAATACTGGCTGCTTTTTTCACTTCGGCATTTCGGTCTACTTTGTATAATGCATCAAAAAAAGTCACGTATAGAATTTTATTTTCTCTATTGAAAACAATCTGTGACGGCTTTTTTTCTTTTCCATTAAAACAAAAATCTGCCTGAGTGAAAATTTCATTTTTAATTACTGCAGATTTACCAATCTGAATAGAATCCAAAACTGGAAAAGCATTGAAAATTCCGTTCAGATAAAATTCATTTGAAGACGAATCCCCAGCTCCAACAGTAAATTCTGGCGCTAAAAGATTTTTTATACTGCTGTAATCTTTCTTTTGAAAAGATTCTTCAAAAGCTTTGATTACCTGCACAGTACTTTTTTTCTGTCCATTGATTGAACCGATAAAAAACAGCAGTGCCAAAATCATTATTTTTTTCATCGTACTACTTTTTCTGCTGTGTTTGGATTTTTTGCAACGACTTTTTCTACACCAAAATCTTTCAATAAAATACCTTCGTATTTTGTCCATTCTTCTGGTGTGTACAATTGTTTTACTTCCGTGAAATATTCTTTGAAACCAGCTAAATCATTTGTTTTTTCAAACTCTTTTTTCTTGCGCTGCAAAATGGTAAATACATGATTGGTAACGCTTGATCTTCCATAATCCTGAGCGAACTTCTTACTTGATAAAAGAAAAAAATCATCATACTGTCTGCCTGCTCTTAAACCGGTAACAATTACAAAAGAAACTTCATCAGATGCATCTTTAGATTTTAAATAAGTGTCGATAACATCAAAAGGCACATTTCTCTTGCCTGCCATATATGCCTGCACATAAAAATCCGGATACTCTTTTTCGTTAATCTGAGGGCTGTATTTTTTAAAGATTCCTTTTTTGGCTAAGTTTTTAGCATTTTGAAGCAAAGCTGTAAACTGCTCAACGTTTTGAAAACCCGAAGCCATATCAATCACTCTGCCATCAGGATTTATAAATAAAAAAGTTGGAAAACCGGTAACGCCGTATTTCATGCATAATTTTTTCCCGATTTCTTCTTTCAGTATATCCGATTTGAAAGTAACAAAATCAGCACTCAAAACAGCTGCTGCTTTCGGATCTGGGAATACCTCTCTATCCATTTGACCACAGGGAGCACAACCCGTGAAATACAGATCAACAAAAATTAATTTATGCTCCAAAACTGCCTGTTTCTTAACTAATTCCCAGTTTTCATCTGTGGCTTTTGTCTGTGCCGTTAAGGCAATAGAAGTCCAGGCAAGCAGCAAAAATGCACTTGCAACTTTAAAAATGAATTTCATAAAATGTGATTTTTTATAAGCCGAATAAATGTTTGTTACTCATTCGGCTTTTTTAATTATCTAAAGATTTTTGATTATCGGGAACGATAAGAGACATCGACAATTTTACAAAGGCCAGTGTAGGCATTATCCAAAATTAAATCTCCATTTACCGGCGGTACTGTATACACTTCCAGCTTTCCGGTAGTACTGTAACTTCCCACCACTAGTTTTGTATTGAAAGGTTTTGTTGCTCTTTTACTAAAACCGATATAGGTAACTTCTTCACTTCCTTTATTCAGCATTAATTTTGCAGACTGTGTTCCATTATCATACTCGTATACTTTATTACCTACTGTATAGAATAAATATCCTGAATCTGGGCTTACTGCAAATTTTGTCGCTTTATCAAAATCGGGAGCGTTCAGAATTTCTTTATAATAGCTTTGTACCAAAGTGGTGCTAAAACGAAGCAGATAGAATTTACCTGTTGAAATGTTCTTTAATACTGCAAAACTTTCATCCAGATTATATCCGGAAGTTGTCATGTAAACCAGATCACAATTTGTATTGTTCCAATCTAAAACCGTTGCAGAACCAACAAGCGGAGGCATTGCAGAACAGCTTCCTTTTGAATATACATAACGAACGAAACGGTGCAGATCCCTATCAAAAAAAACAGGTGTGCCCACTGTAGCTCCTTCTGCGATAAAAGGCGCCGCACGAAAAGTCTTGGTTTCTACATCAACCTTATTCTGCGGTAAACCATATCTGATCTGCATCGTCCTATTGAAGTAATAAATATCGCCGTCTTTATAAAGAAAGTTCTCTCCTCCAACAGGAGATTTCATAAAATCTACTGCAAAATTCGTTGGAAAAGCGCCTCCCACAGTTTCATAAGCTATATTCTGTGACTGGCTCCACGCAAAAGAATCGGGTTCAAGCCTGGCAGTTCCCGATTCAGATGCAGTCACATAAATACCATAAATAACAGCTCCTGTTAAAGGTGTGCTAAAGCATTCTACATCTACTGCTTTTCCGCTCAATTTCAATGCTGACCCCGAAACATCCAAAACATCATTTATAACACGAGCCTGAGCAACTCCCGGAATGGTAGAAACCATATCTAAGCGTGCCTTCCCATCAACATCGCCAACTATCATCCAACCTTGATAAATAGAGGACACTACATTTAATGTGATTACGGGCTGCTGCCAGTTAACTCCAGTTACTTTATCTTTGATAAAATAATAAAGACTGTACTTTGCCGGCGGTAATTTTAAAATATCATCGTAATTTTTTGTTGTGGCAATAGTAGTTCTCGCTTCTATAGCCAATTTCAAAGGATTTACAGCAACCCATTTATACTCATAACGATCCGGATTTGTACCATCGTCCAAAGTAGGATTTATGCTAGGGACTATCTTAAATTTATCTCCCGTGTAAGCTGTATATTCTTTTTCAATTCCAGTGACTTCCAGCTCATTTATATCTTCGTAATTATAATTACCTTCATCGCTCACACATCCATAGACTAGAAAAAGAAGCATCATTAACGGCGCTTGTATTTTTATATTTTTGAACATCGTTTTATATTTTTTAAATTATAAATAATGATTTTTTAAGGAAAGAACATTTCATTGCCATTATCTTCATAAATGGTATTTCCGGAAGCTTTTTGATCGGCTAAATAACGTCTCATAAAGTTTTGATAATACTGAACATCCGGAATTGTTAAACCAATACTACCTTGTGGCAGATTAAACATTTCGGGCTGTAAATCCATTAAATCACACATGAGAAATAATTTTTTTGCGCTAAAAACACCATAATTTGCAGTACTCCAGGATACTGGAGCTGACAATTTATCATTAAATGACAATTTAAAACGAACAAAACTTATGGTTTTTCCTGTCAGAACATTAGTCACCCGAGATTTCATTTTGGTGGTGAAAAAATCATTGTCTTCCAGATTCAGTACTAATGTTAAATCCTTCGTTTTCATATCTGAAGTTCTTAGGACTTTCACAAGAATAGTGTCTATTTCTTTGCCGGCACGCAGTACGATATTTTCCGGAAGTGTAAAATGAGTTCCTAAAACAGCCGTACTTGACGGATCAACAGTTAGATTTACTTTTCTGTCAACATTACTTACTTTTCCCTGAACCCGTATTGCAAGAGGAAAAATCCTCTCTTTAATTGCAGCGTTGTCAAAACCAAAACTAAATCCGGTGCTGTCTATAACCGGCCCGCTGCTGTACAAAGGAAATATGGAACGTGAAAAATAAATGTTATCGGTGTCTTCGTAGGCTTTTATTTCTTCCTGAGTACAGGATGTCAATCCTAAAAAGGAAAAAAAGACGATGCTTAAAATCAATATTTTATTCATGTTTTCTCTTTTAAAATTATTGAAAATTAATTTCAGAATCAGGCATTGGCACCACATATTGAAGCGCTCCCATCGTTACATTTCCAGATGCTGCAGAACCGTTAGGAATTGTAGCTGAACCTATTCTTTTGTAATAAAAAAACAGCTGTCCTTCACCTATAAATTCTTTCCTGTACTCTTTTGTAATTTCTGTTGCCAAAACTGCAGTAACTGCTAAATTTGCCAGACCTCTGTTAAAACGAAGAGTATTTAAAAAAGCAATACCATCTGCTGGAACTGCTGCTGTTTCGGCTGCTATAAGATACATTTCTGATACTTTAAACATTGGGATCTGCAGACGGAAAGTCATTGTTTTTGTGGCAACATCCTCATACTTGTAAAAAGTTTTCTGTGTTTTCCCTCCCACTACCGGGATTTTCCATGTAGGTAAACTCCTGTAATCATTATCATTAGATTCGAAAACAGCATTTATTCGGGTTAATAAAGGAGAATAAATATCAAATTCAGATAAAGACGAATCAAACAGTGCTTTTTGTTTGGCATATAAATTAAAGTCGCTAAGAGCAAAGAAATTTTCGGACGAAAAAGTACGGTCCGGATTTGCTGAATTGGTCGCGTCTAAAAACGGTGTCCAAGGGAAAAATGTATTCGATTTTGTAAAGTTTATCAATTCATTGGCCACAGTAAATGCTCCCGTTTTATCTCCTGAATATAAAAGAACACGCGCTTTCAAAGCTTTTACAGCCAAATAATTCATTCGCTGTCCTCTCTTTGTAGCATAATAAGGATTACCGTCATAGGCTGTTGAAGTCCCTGTTCTTCCTATCGTAAAAACAGGATCATTAGCCAATAAATTTAAAGACGCATCCAAATCGGCAAGTATTTTTGCCATTACTTCTTTGGCTGGTAAAATTGGATTGTTTGTAGTTACAAATTTATCGTAATACGGTATTCCCGGATCATTTGGCGATGTTTTGTAAATTGGCCCAAACATTCTAAGCATGTCAAAATGCAGCATGGCACGGATAGCAATAGCTTCCCCTTTTAATAAATCTGCTTTTTCTGCAGACACGACATTTTTGTGTTCATCTATGCTTTCTAAGAATTTATTAGCTGATAAAATAGTCGTAAACGCTTTTTCCCAAATATTTGAAATGGTTGCTTTTGGAATTTTTTCGGTGTATGCGTAAGTTGCCATTGTACTTTTGTTATGAGAACCTGACATATTATATTGCTGTCCAAAAATCTCTACAGCATCCATTGTAAGCTGTTGTCCGTACAAACTGTTGGATGCCAACTGAAGATAAAGTCCGTTATGGGCGTTTTGAATTCCGGCTTCGGTATTATAAATCTGGTCTTCTAAAATTTTATCTTGAGGCACAACATCCAAAAAATCATCACAGCTAATGGCTGTAACCGATACAAGAAAAAGAAATGTTATTTTATATAAGTACTTTTTCATAATAATTAAAATGATAAGTTTAAACTAAATGAATAGATTCTGGAAAAAGGATAATCGATTCCGCGTTCTGCTTTTATAGTAGATATTCTAAAGAATTCGTTTGCCAAAGCATTAAACCCTAATGCTGTTAATCCGTTTCTTTTCAGCCATGCTTTCTCGGTTATTCTGTATCCTACACGGATAGATTCTCCGGAAACATAATCATCTTTCTGAATAAAACGTGATGATATTGGTGTATTGTTTGTTAAACCAATTGCTTTAAATTCTGCCAATTGTCCTGGTGTTGTCCAGCGGTCAGTAAAGGCTCTGACATCCTGATTATCAAAAATATTATCTCTCGAAATGTTCTCTACTTTATTGTACAATGCTGAATTAAATCTGTCTGCGCCAAAACTATAACGTACAAACAGCCCAAAACTAAACCCTTTATAAGTTACGTTTGTCGAAACTACTCCTGTTGCAGTTTCTCTGGAATTCCCCATTACAACTTCATCTTTTTTATCTAAAACAAAAGTTGTCTGTCCATTTTTCTTAAGAAAAACTTCTCTTCCGGTTGCAGGATCAATTCCCAAAGAAGGTACGGCCCATAAATCATTATTACTGGCTCCGTCATAATATCTCACTAAACTTGCTGTCTTTTGTGCGGCATCATTTAAAGAAGCCAAAGCATTATTGAAACCTCCCAATTCATTACTTCCTGAAGATGACATTAATCCAATCCCCCAGATAAAATTCTTAGAAAGGTCATAAATGAAGTTGTAATTTATTTTAAGCTCAAGTCCTTCTGTGGTTAAATGTCCCACGTTTAAAGGATAAGCATTTACACCTGTAGAAGCGGCAAGATCTATAGAAACAATTTGAGGCGAAGTAGTACGGCGGTAAACCCCGAAAGTTGCAGTCAGCCTGTTTCTAAACATTGCTAAATCTAATCCTGCTGATATATCTTTTGTTTTTTGAGCTTCCAGATTTGGATTTGCAATTTGAGAAATGTCTAATCCGGCACCAAAAATGTTGGTGTTCGCATCATAGGCATAAACATCATAAGATGCATAACCTACTAAATTCTGGTTTCCAGTCTGACCGATATTTGCCCGCAGTTTTAAGGTGTTAACGATATTTTCGTTCATGTTAAACTCATTGTGCAGATTCCATCCAATACCTGCACCCCAGTAAGGCGAGTATTTTTTATTTGTTCCAAAATTTGTCGCTCCGGAAATCGTTTGGGTAAAATCGAACAAAAATCTTCGATCATAGGCATAGTTAAGCTGATTCGTCAGATCGACACTTCTGACTAAGTTATTGTAAGTGCTGGGCTTGCCGTTTGGTTCATATCCAAAAGCAAATGAAGGATTTCCAGGTACTCCGATCGGAAACCCTCTTAACTTTGATAAATACGAATTATTTTTACCTTCCTGTGCAGATAATCTAATAGTATAATTGAAAGAGTGGACACTGCTGAAGACATTAGAATAAGTTCCTCCAATATTAGCATTCCATTTATTAGTTATAGCGTCTTTTCTGGTATATGTTCCTTTTTCTGCAGTAATATTATTGATAAAACGAGTATCATCCGGTGATACAAATACGGTTTCCACATTGCTGTTTCTAGAAACAGACAATGCTCCGGTTGTTTTTATATGTTCGTTCACATCATAATTTAAAGCGAAGTTATTTGTAAAATTAAAATCATTTCCTTTATCATAACTTGGCAGAAAAACATTGTAAAGCGGGTTTGCCGGATGATTTACAATTACAGCCTGATTGGCAGGTGTTGGCAGTGATGTTCCATCCAGATAACGGGTTACAACACCATTTTCATTAACCTTTGGATAATACGGACTCGCTTTTGCCCAGGTTTCGAAAGAACCATACGGTGATTCCTGATTGTTTCCTCCTGAAACAAAAAAGTTATTATTAAGGGTTAATTTATTTTTTCGGTATGTTAATGTTGTATTGTATCCCCAAGTATTATGTTCAGATCCCTTCATTGTTCCGGTTAATGATTTGTAATTTCCGGCGATATTGAATCTAAATTCTTCTGATCCTCCTCCAAAAGACAAACTATGCCCGGAGGTAATTCCCATCTGTATTGGTTCATTCAGCCAATAGGTGTTTACACCTCGGCGTACAGCGGCCAAACGGCGGTTGTATTCCTGATCCCATGTATACGGCGTAGTCTCCGCTGAACCATTGGTAATAATATAAGCGCCTGAAAGTCTTTCGAATTCTAATTTCTGTTCAGCATTCATTAAATGATAAACACTTAAATCTGCTATCTCATAAGAAGAGTTATATACATACGAAAACTGTAACTGCCCCGGCAGAGGTTTATTGGTTTCAATAACTACAACCCCATTGGCAGAACGGGATCCGTATAAAGCGGTCGAAGCGGCATCTTTCAATAAAGTAATGCTGGCAATTCTGTTAATATCTAAATCGACCACCTGCTGTAATGTTGTTGGAAATCCGTCTAGGATAAATAAAGGCTGGTTTGGATCTTCTTTAAACTGGTCATTTACCTGATTTACAGATAAACTCGTCTGCCCTCTCACCTCAATAACCGGCAGCGCATTAGGATTTGAACCGGCTATATTATTATCCAGTACAATAAATGAAGGATCCAGCGTTTTTAAAGCCTGAATCGCATTTTGAGTCGAAACCTGTCTTAATTCCTCTCCTTTAAAAGTAGACACCGCACCTGTAATTAATTCCTTTTTCCTTACCGTTACACCGGTATTCACCACCACACTAACAAGTTCTTTTGTTTCTGCCTTTAAAATGACATTAATCAAATTTCTTTTATTAACTGAAATAGTTTGTGAACGGTATCCAATATATGTAAAAAGAATCTCTCCGTCCTCAGGAGCTGTGATTACATATTTTCCGTCAAAACCAGTCTGTACTGCCGCATTTGTACCTTTGACTTTTATATTTACTCCTGGCAGGGGTTCATTAGCACTATTTGTCACTTTTCCTGAAATTTCAATAACTTTTGACTGCAGTACCACAACTTTTTCTGCTGGTCTTTGTTTTACTAAAATTGTATTGCCATTAGTAAAACTGAAGTTAAAATCTTTACCTGGAAAACTAGCCTCCAGTAAATCATTTACTCTGATTTTTCCTTTTTTAAGATGTACTTTAGGCAGTTTTTTGAATAAATCTTCCTGATAAATAAAAGTGTAGTTAGTCTGTTGTTTGATAAGATCGAAAACTTCATCGACAGTTACCGTTTTATCAGCTGTAATTACAATTTTTGTGTTTTGTGAAAATACATTTATGGGAGAAAAACCAAAAATTGTAGTACAAAACAAGAAGATAAAAACTCTCATAATGTTAATAATTAGCCGCTTTCTAAAATAGAAATAGACACTGGTTAATTTAAATTTCATAAATTTACATGTTAATTGGTTGATTGGTTTAAAACTGATTAATTGATTAATACACAGAAAGGGATGAAGTGAGGTACGGTGAGAGGTCTAAACTTTAATCCCTTTTCTTTTTTATTTTATTATAATCTTATTGTCTTTTTTTTCATAGGCGTTAATAAAGTTAATGTTCTTGATTGTAGTTAGTATATCTTCGAGATTCTGATTTTTATTTAATACCCCGTTAAACTTCACATTCCCAAGTGCCGGATCAGCAAACACTATATCAGTATCATACCAGCGGGACAGGACTCTTGCAATATCTTTCAGCGGCATTCCTTTAAAAACAAACAAACCTTTCCTCCATGAAATTTCATTGTAAACATCAACTTCGGCAACAGCTATGCTTCCGTTGGAGCTGCTTATTCTGGATTGCTCATCTGGTGCCAGAATTGCTTTACTGCCTGAATTACTTACTGCAACTTTTCCTTTTACCAGTGTGGTATAAATTGTAGTTTCATCTTTATAAGCTTTGATATTGAATTCAGTGCCAATAACCTCAACATTCTGTTCCTGAGTTTTGACTTTAAATTTTGAACCTTTATGTTTTGTACTTGGCGACACTTCAAAATAAGCTTCTCCATACAGCAGTTCCACTTGTCTGGTTTCGCCGTCAGTAAAAGCAACCGGATATTTTAATTGTGATTCTGAATTCAGCCAGACTTTTGTACTGTCAGCCAGTTGGACAAAAAACTGCCCTCCTCTCGGAATCGTTAAAAAGTTATTAGCAATTGCAGCAGTTTTGCCGTCTTTTGAATTGTAAATTAATTTCTCGCCATTACTAGAAACATTTCCTTTGCTGTAAGCTTTTCCTTTTTCCAATTCAATTACAGATCCGTCTTCTAAAGTCAGTGTTGCTTTATCGGTTCCGATCAAAATATTTTTATTGGCAGCAACCGGAATTGTATCTTTTGTCTTGTTTCCTCGGTTAAATAATAACGAAATGGAAATAAGCATCGCAACTGATGCTGCGGCCACTACTTTGAAACTTTTTCTAGTGTAAAACGGTTTCAACGGAATTACTTTAGTTTCCTCCGATTTTATCGCATCCTGAATCCGCTGCAGCATTTTATTTTGAATCTCTTCTTTTGACCCCAAGCTTTCGTCCCATTCATCAGAAGTCTGAAAACTTTCATAAAAACGCAGTAACTTTTTACTCTCCTCCCGATTAGTATCACCAGAAATATATCTGTTTAATAACGTTAAGAATTCTTCTTTTTCCATTTTTTTTAATATTAATGCGGGAGTATATTAAGTAAGTATCCAAAAAGACATTTACCCCCTAGTCCAAATTGTGTTTTTTTTGATTTTTTTACTCTTTTTAAGAAAAGTCTTGATATAAATAAGAAAAATCAGCATTTTTAACTTATTATCGGCAATCATTTTTACTTCCCTAAAGATTTTTAGAAAGCCATAAAATCATTGCAACGCTCAATGTATTTCCCATTGATGCTCTAATGGTCTGTAGCGCTTTTCCAATATGATTTTCAACTGTTTTTGCAGAAATGTTTAGGCGTTCTGCAATTTCTTTATGAGATAACTGCTCTTCCCTGCTTAATTTATAAACCAGCTGGCATTTTTCAGGAAGGGCTTCAATGATTAGATTAATCTGCTGCACTAATTCCTCGTGCATCATTTCAGTTTCAGGCGTAGTATGCTGAAAACGTTTTTCTAAATCATCAAAAATTTCGACATGCACCTTATCTTTATTTTTCTTTAAATAACTAAAAACCTGATAACGCGCACAGGCATACATATAGCCTTTTAAAGAAATATGAATATCTAATTTTTCACGATTGTGCCAGATATTCATGAAAATATCCTGAATAATATCTTCGCACAGCTCTTTGTCTTTAATCACATTATAAGAAGACGTGAATAACAATTGCCAGAATTTATTGTAGAGTTCTGTTAAAGCCGACTCATCTCCATTACGCAGACGATCTATTAAAAGAGTATCGGAATTTAAACCAGGGGTTGACAATTGTTTTGTTTTAGAAAATTAGATTCCGGGCAAACATAATAAAATAATTCAACAAATTTAATTTGGTAGCATCCAAGAACTTTAGTTAAATTTTTATTCTGATTCTTTAAACTCTACCAGAATTATAGAGTTTTTAATTTAATATAAATTTAAAGTCCAAAAAATTTAAATTCGTTAATTCTTTCATACTATAAAAGCGGAATTCTTAAAACCGTTCCAATGACAGAATTTAAAACAAATTTTTGCTTTTATTTTAGAAATAAATTGCCTGTAGTTAATTTCTTTAAATTAAAAAAAGAGGAGAATTTGCGATTCTTTACCATCTAACAGCAGATGTAAGATTTAAAATCCGTTTAAACTCCAGCAATAAAAAAACAGCTAAAAACTCCATTGAGACTTATCAAAAATACAATGTTCCTCCTGCAAAGAAATATTGCTATTATGATGCTCAGCAGTTCATTCAATCCTGCCGGCAAATCCAAAGCGGACACCATCCAAGAAATCTCATGTTTTAGACAAAAAACCATGAGTAAAGAAGCGTTACTTGATATTATTACAAAAATTTTCCCGCCGATCTGTGTGCATACTGTTCTCAAAAAATTTACTGTAAAACCGCAGAATCCATAAACAGGTCTCTGCGGTCCTTCTACTCTTAAGGTTTAATAATAAGCACCGAAGGCGTATTATTAAGCCAGGTACTGTGGGAATCAATTAGTTTTTTCCAGCTTTCCAAGCTGATAATCATTAAATCCTGCAGCTCCAGAAACTCTTTTTTGATCATTCTTTCCTGCATCATCATAATATGGTTAGGAGCGATTTGTTCTATCGAACGGACAGCTTCCTGAATCTCTCTGTCTTTTCTGGCTTCTCCCATAGAATCCGAAACCGTAATTTGGGAGCCGTTATTGTGTATCAACTTTTGGGCAAATTCCATCAGGAAACCATCTTCGGCAGAGAAAATTGGTATAAAAACCCTGTTGATTTCTTCCAACTCTTTATCAACAAGGATTCCAACCGGCATTTTGCTGTTGGCAATAATCTGTCTTGTTCTTTCATCAAAAGGAGAATTTTCGAACAGCCCTTCTTTTCCGGTAATTTTATCAATAAAACGATCCGGATTGATAATGCGTGTTGTAAACCCAAGCACTTTCCCCAATAATGTCCCTTCAAAAATAGATTGTCCCAAACCAACTAACAGTAAATCATAATCGCCGTGATTAGCCGTTTCAGTTATATCAGAATCAATATCATTGGACACTTTAAAATGAGTGACTATTTTTTGGTTCAGATTTTCGGATTCGGAAATAACGGGCATAAAAACTTCCCTTTCATGCTCTTTCACATCAAAAGAATGCAGTTCCGAACTCAATGTCAAATGCATGGCAGTTACAATCGTATTGCCGCCTTGTTTCTTAACGAAGCTGTTGGCAACTTTTAGCAGCAGTTTTCCTTTATCTGCTGTCGCAAAAGAAATAAGAATTTTGTATTTGCTTTTACTGCTGATTTCTTCCGGAATAGCTGTCGGTTTATCTTTAAAAACAAAGTTTATTAAATCCAAAGCCGGCCCAGTCATAAATGTAGTGACCAAAGCCATAATCACCATCATTGTAAAAATTTCGGTAGACAAAACACCCAAATCATATCCAATATTCAGTACGACCAGTTCCATCAGTCCGCGCGTATTCATTAAGGTACCAATAGACAGACTGTCTTTCCAGCTGTGTCCCACAAACTTTGCGGCAAAAGCACTCCCGAAAAATTTACCAGCAACGGCAACAAGAATAATAACACCCGTTATTTTCCACAAATGCGGATCATCAATCAACCCTATCTGCGTTCTCAAACCAGTAAAAACAAAAAATAAAGGAAGCAGAACAACAACCGAAACGTCTTCTATTTTTTCGATAAAAATAGATCGGAACTTATTGTTTTCCGGCATGATAGCTCCTGCAAGAAACGCTCCAAACAAGGCGTGAATCCCAATCAGTTCAGAAACATAAGAGGAAAGCAGTAAAGTCAAAAAGAAAATCGCAACAATCGGCTTGCTTAAACTTTCTCGCGTCGATCTCAAATCACCTACTTTTTTTAAGAATGGGCGAACGACTTTCAGCATCAGCAATACATAAAAAACCGCCAAAACTATAACATACAGCGAACTGGTAAACGAACCCGCTTTTACAATCGCAATAACTGCAGCCAAAATACACCAAGCAGTTATGTCATCAGCAGCGGCGCAGGTAATTACGATGGCGCCCAACTTTGTCTTATGTATCCCGCGCTCACGGACAATTCCTGCCAAAACAGGAAAAGCTGTAATGCTCATAGCGATTCCTAAGAATAATCCAAAAGAAAGAAACTCCACTCCCTCAGGAGCAAATGAATGATAAATATAATATGCCAAGCCCAAACCTAGCGCAAACGGAACAATAATACTGGCATGACTAATTACTACGGCATCATGCGCTTTGTTTTTTAGCACTTTCAAATCGAGTTCCATTCCTATTACAAACATGAAAAGAATCAATCCGATCTGGCTCAAAAACTGAAGATTTCCTAATGAATCCTTTGGAAACAGCATGGCTGAGAATTCCGGAAAATACATCCCGATCAAAGACGGGCCCAATACAATACCGGCAATCATTTCACCAATTACTGTTGGCTGTCCAATTTTTCGGCAGACCCAGCCAAAGAAACGAGCCACCAGAATAATCGTTACAATCTGTGCCAAAAGTATTGCCAGCGGATGGTGCAGATTCTGCGACATTGACGCCAAAAAATCATTCCAATGTCCATTTTCTTGATGATTAGACACAATATTTCGCCCAGTTTCCAGCATTTTTCCTTTTAGGATAATCCAATAGATCAATCCAGAAAATCCGCCAATCATTATCAGATAAAAAAAAGATTTCGTTATATTTTTCATATATCTTGATTAAGGTAATTTAATTCAAGTGCAAATATGTAAACAGATTTTGAAAGCCTAAAACGAATTGCAGTCTAATTTTGGCGGGATGTAACAAGAGGGAAAAACTTTGTAATAAGTTAACCCAAGAAGCATATTCATCTACATATAAAATGTACCATATAGATTTACAGACTAATAAAAACAATGTTTTTTCAAAGTTAATGAAACTACGAAAAAACATTTAGCAGACAAAAATTCTGTGATGATTTGTAAATATTTATCTATACATTAGTCAAATAAACACCAGCGGTTTTTATAACACAAAATACAGCCGAAACTGGGTGGTTTGAAGTTTTTTAAATATTATGGATGATAGATTACAATATAGGTTGTCAAAAGATGAGAAAAGCGAAATAGCTCAAAATCTGATTGATATTTTGCAGAAAGATGCAAATATTACTGAACCAACCAGAAGATTTATTAGCAATTGGATTCTTACAGACTTCAAAGATAAAAGAAAAGCTTTTTTTGATGTATGGGATATCGTATTAAAAAATTATTTACCTACAAAAAGACCAATTTTATTCCGGTCATGTAAAAGGATTAGCAAAGAGAATAAAATAGCGAGTTTTACCGGACGATTAGAATGTGCAAGAAGATTTGGAAACGGCAGATCTTATTTAATAATTTGTGATACGAAAGAAGAACTCGAATTTGAAGATAAATTCTATAAGATTGGTAACTATAAGCATACATTTTATCCCCTTGTTGATGTTTTAGTGAAAGCGAGAGATTCTGGCGGATGTGGATTCTCTGAAATGATTATGAATTATATAGGTGAAGACGAATACATTATGAGAATTAACTTAGGAAACATGAACAGGTTACGGTGGATGAAAAATGACTGAAGAAGAAAGAAAACACCTAGCCTCTAATTTTGAACACGCAAATAACTGCCCATAACAGCTACAACGAATTAACGCAATTGGCGTAATGAAAGTTGTCTTTGGGATCTTTTGGTAAATTCAAATAATTGATTTAATTTAATCCCAAACCATTGTATAATCAAAACATTGCTGTGCACAAAACTTCAAAATATTAAGAAAACAAAATACAAAAATCATGAACAAAACCACTGCCTTTATTACTCTTATAATCCTAACCATAATCACATTACCAATATTTTTTATAACCATTCCAGTCTTTATATCTATTTACAATGGATTAGTAAGGAAGAAAAATCAGGTTGAATACTCATTCAGCGGTGTTGATGTTGAATTACAAAAAAGAGGCGAACTCATACCAAATTTAGTTGAAAGCGTAAAAAAATACATGTCATTTGAACAAAACACCCTCAAAGAAATTGTAGAATTAAGAAGCAGGATAACTCAAATAAAACCTGGTTCTGCAGAAAGATTTAGTTTAGAAAACGATTTAACAGAACAATTAAAACAGCTTATGGTAACTGTTGAAAATTATCCTGATCTAAAATCTAATGAAAACATGCTGCATTTGCAAAGAAGCCTAAATGAAGCTGAAGAACAGATAAGCGCAGCTAGAAGAGCATATAATGCATCTGTTAAAATCCTGAATGACTCCATACAAACATTTCCTTCAACCCTTTTCGCCAGCATTTATGACTTTACAATAAGACCTTATTTTATAGCTGAGCAAAATTCTAAATCAGTTCCAAATTTAAAAGGACTATTTAATTAAGATTATGGATAAAGAATTAATTGCTTTTTTAAATGAACAAGCACAATTTCTGGAAAGATCAAGAATTAAAGCTGTTAAACTCAATAGAATTTACAGTATAGTAAAACCTTTAAGAAAGTTATTGAAGGGAATTCTGATAGTCTCTGCAGTCTTAAACTGTATAATTCCCATACTGCTTCCTGTAACAATTACTATTGGAATTATGTACCTGTTAACTTTGGCAATGAATGATCCAAAAATAGTTTTTGAATCAAATCTAAAAGACAATTTTTTGCCGGCAGTCTTCGAAAAAACAAAACCTAATTTGAGTTATTCTTCATACGGCTATAATAATAAAATCCTGCAGGAAAGTGAAATTCTGAACCAAGGATTCTTTTCTGATACCATTGAAATTGAAGGTGAAGATTATACAAAAGGCAAAATAGAAGATATAGATGTAGAATTTTTTGAAATCAAATTTCATAAAGAAGTAACGAATTACAGCAAGACTGCCGGAGGCTGTTTACTTTCGCTTATTCTGATACCTATAGAAATTTTTAAAAATATTTTTGACAATGACAATGAGCATGATGAAGTTTTTGCGGGTGTAATCAAAGATATTAATATGTTTTATTCCGGCTTTTTCATGTATGCAGATTTCAACAAAGACTTTAGAGGAAAAATTCTGATGATCCCTAAAGAAAATGAAAATCTGAAAGACAAAGTCCATGAACTATTTGCCTCAAAATCATTAACCAAAATAGATGTTGAGAATCAAAACATAAATGACAATTACAGCATATATGCATCAGATATCCAGACGGGATATTATGTATTATCACAAAACTTAATTGACAGAATAAATATTTTATCGATAAGGGAAAAAGCATTGCCTATTATTTCGTTTATCGAAGGAAAAATTTACTTTTTAATTCCATGGAAAAAAAACCTTTTCAAAGCTGATATATTTACCAAAATTGAAAATGAAAATTACTTTTTGAATTATATCGAAGAAATCAATTCCTTTGAAGAAATTATCAAAAACTTAAATATCGACAGAAGAATTTGGAGCAAAGTGTAAGACAAAAAAACTGCTCAGCCGCCGAATTAAATTTTCACTTTCGCCAAAAAATCATTTCTATACGTTTCACTCAAAACCAGCACAATTGGTTTTCCGTTTTTTTCATGAATAGAAAGCGTAATTTCATTATGATTGAAAAACTGTACTGCTGATAATGCAATGATTTCTTTTTTGTTCACACGACAAAAATCAGTTTTAGGGAGCTGGTTTAATAAGGAATCAAAATTGATGTTTTTAAGCAGTAAAACGCTTCCGTCTGTAAGATTGACTTCTTTATCTCTACTGTCCAGCGATGCGGATTTTATGTAATGAATCTGATCAAAATACAATAACGACTTGCCTTTATCGGTATTCAGGCTAATAAATTTTTTGGAAACATCCGGCTTTTGAAACCGCTCGAGGGCTTTGGCGATCGCTTTTTCCAAACGTTCCTTGGTAACTGGTTTTGTGATATAGTCAACTGCGTTGATATCAAAAGCTTCGGCAGCGTAATTTTTGTAAGCGGTCGTAAAAATCACCAATTTATCCTGAAGCAAATTAGCCAGCGTCAAACCATCAATTCCTGGCATTTCGATATCCGAAATACACAGATCAAAATCGAGTTTGGGAACTTCTTCCAATAATTTTTGGGGATCGTTGAATGCCTTTATAATTTCCAGTTCCGGAATCTGCTCGCAGAGCATTTTCAGATAAGTAAGACCTGGAAGTTCGTCGTCAAGCAGTAAACATTTGATTTTTGTATTCAAGCAGATTGATTTTTAAATGCGCAATATAAATGTCGTTTTCGACAAATTTATCCAATTTGAACTGATTTTTGTAGATAATTTTCAGACGTTGTTCCAAGGTTGTTGCTCCTATTCCGCTTCGTTCTTTTATCAAGGCTTTTTTTTCCGAAATTTTATTGGAAACCGTCAGGCTGAAACAATTGTCCTTGAACTCAAATAAAATAGAAATAAAAGCATCAGCACTCTGCAGATCGGCATGTTTAAAAGCATTTTCAATTAAATCAATTGAAATTAAAGGTGCCAAAAGATTTTGCTCATAAAGCTTTTCGGTTTCGTCAATCTTGGTTTTTACTTTCAGCTCAAAAAGCGGACTTACCTTAATTTTGTTGATTTCAATCAGATTTAAGGCAAACTGAATTTCCTCTTTTGGGGAAACAAACTTTTTTTGGCTTTCATATAAAATATAATCCAAAACATTCGCCAGTTTATCCAAAGCAAAATACGTCTGATAAGCATGCGACTGAATCGAGTTGAGAATATTCTTAAAAAGATGCGGGTTGAGCCGTGACTCCAGCGTTTCCAGCTGCAGATTATTAACTTTCATTTCCAGCAGACCAAACTGCTCTTCAACACTTTTTTTAGCTTTCGCGGAAGCGGTCAATCTATAAATAAGATAACAAAGAACCACAGTGAATACCAGAATAATTACCAGTAGTATATATATGAGAGTGTTGTTTTCTTGTGCGTTATCCATTTGATTTGAAATATTTAAAAAGATTTTCTATCAGCTGTTGTTATCATTTCTCAAAAATCAGGTACTACATTTTGTTCTGGTACTACAGCGGTTTTGGGATTAAAATAAGTCCATTCTTCGGATTTGCCACCCGAGCGATAGCGAACAGGCGAAGCAAATCAACCCAAATACAAAACTATCTTTCCATTAAGTCTATTGCCCAAATCCGTTGTAGCTGTTAGTGGCAGTTTTTATTCTTGAATATTAACTAGCCAATGTATTTTGTTAATTCTCATTAATTCTTCTTTATAGGTAAGTTCATTTAAATATTTATAGCTATAATATTTCAATGGAATTGAATTTGGATAATTTTTAATACCCTCATCGATATACTTTTTTAATTCTGATTTGTCATCAAACAAATTTAAAGTCTCAACTTTATAGACATAAATAATTACAGGGAGTTTATTGTAAATTTCTAAAAACTCCTTTTCTAAATAATCAATAATATCTCTTTGTAATTCAGGTTTTGTTATTTTTTGTTCAGCTGATTTTGTAATAACTTCTTGATAAAACATTAAAGCAGAAAATAAGTACGTATTTTTTGATTTTCTATTATTTTGGTAATTTCTAATTTCTTCTATTGTACTTTTTTTAAACTCAGAAATTTCATTTTGCAAAACTTCATCATACATTTTTTGCGTTAAATTATAACAAGTTAAATCTGTTTTATCAACTTTAGTATTATTTTTAATTTTATCAAAGGTCTCTTCAATTATATTTTTTTTGGTTTGAGAAAAAATTGTTGAAGTCAAAAAAAGTGATATTAGAATTATATACTTACTCATCTGTTACACTGTTTGTTATTATTTACGGTCTGCTTGGTAAAATTGCCACTAACTTTGCGTCTCTGCGCCTTTGCGTGAAATTGACCCGCAAAGACGCAGAGACGCAAAGTATTATTTTTTTATTTAATGTGCCGAAACAAATTTCAACCCAATTATTGAAGATATCAAAGTAAACAAAAAGAAAAGCCTCCAGAAAGTCGCAGGTTCCTTAAACACAAAAATCCCGACCAAAACTGTCCCGACCGCACCAATTCCTGTCCAAACTGCATAAGCCGTACCAATTGGCAACGTTTGCGAAGCTTTGTACAATAAAGTCATACTAATAGAAAGAGCCGCAAAAAAACCAGCCATCCATAAAGTCGAGGTCATGCTGGAAGTTTCTTTGGCTTTGCCTAAACAAGTGGCAAAACCTACTTCGAACAAACCTGCTATGATAAGTAAAATCCAGTTCATAATTACGGTTTTATAATCAATACCGAAGGTACTCCGCTCAACCAAGAACTACGGGAATCTAACAAATCTTTCCAGCTGTCCAAACTTACCACCATTAAATCCTGTTTCTCCAAAAATTCATCCAAAAGAACAGATTCGTTATTTAGACTTACATTATTAGCAAATTTTTGATTTAAAGAACCGATGGCGCTTGCAATAACAAAATTAGATTCCGTGTGACCATTCATGTCCAAAAAAGTAATGGCCGAATTATTATTATAGATTAATTTTTGAGCATAATCAATCAAAAAAGAATCTTCGGGACTGTAAATAGGAATAAAAACCTGATTCACCTCTTTCAAATCCTTATCGATCAAAACTCCCAAAGGCATTTTTACCCTCAAAACGATCTGTCTTGTTCTTTCGTCAAACGGCGAATTCACGAACAGCCCTTCTTTACCAGTAAATTTATCCAACAACCTTTCAGGATTAATTATTCGGGACGTAAATCCAATTACTTTGCCTAATAATGTACCTTCAAACATTGATTTACCTAATCCTACAAGCAATAAATCATAATCTCCCTGATTGGCAATATCAATTATTTCTGTGTCAATATCGGTTGTTGCTTTAAAAATTGGCGTTATTTCCTGTTTTAAAACAAGCGCTTCTTTCATAATAGGATTAAAACTGCTTTTCTCCTTATCCTCAATATTGAAAGTATGCATTTCATCACTCAATGATAAATGCAAGGCAGTAATACTGCAGGTTTCTTTTTGTTTTTTCACCAGACTGTGAGCCAAACGAAGCAGTGATTTTCCTTTTTCATTATTTCCAAAAGAAATCAAGACACGGTATTTATTCTGGTCTACTTCATCTTCATGATCAGTAACATCATTCGTTTTAAAAATAAAATTGATTACATCCAAAGCGGGTCCCGTCATAAAAGTAGTTACCAAAGCCATTATTACCATCATTGTAAAAACTTCGGAAGTAAGTACTCCAAGAGCCAAACCAATATTCAAAACAATCAATTCCATCAAACCTCTCGTATTCATCAAAGCACCAATGACAAGACTGTTTCTCCAGCTTTGTCCAACAAATTTGGCTGCCAAAGCGCTTCCAAAAAATTTACCAGCAACCGCTACCAAAATGATAAAACCGGTAACTTTCCATAAATACGGTTCGTTTATTAATCCAATTTCTGTACGCAGTCCGGTGAATACAAAAAATAAAGGAAGCAGTAATATAACAGATACGTCTTCAACTTTTGCAATAAACACCGTTCTGAATTTTGGAACATCAGGCATAATCGCCCCCATCATGAAAGCACCAAATAAGGCATGAATTCCAATTAATTCGGTTGCATAGGAAGAAATAATCAACAGCAGAAAGAAAATCGCAACAACAGGTTTACTCAAACTGTCTTTGGAACCATACAAATCCCCAATTCTTTTCAAGAAAGGTTTTACTAAAAAAATCATCACAAGCACATAAATCCCCGCCAGCGAAATAATGTACATGGAACTTTCAAAAGTTCCTGCTTTTACAATAGCAATTACAACTGCCAGTAAACACCAGGCCGTAATATCATCAGCGGCGGCGCAGGTGATTGCAATTGCTCCTAATTTAGTTTTATGCATTCCTCTTTCCTGAACAATTCGTGCCAAAACAGGAAACGCTGTAATACTCATGGCAATTCCCATAAATAAACTGAAAGAAAGGAATTTAACTCCCTCCGGAGCAAAACGGTTATAAACAAAATAAGCCAGTCCGATTCCTAATGCAAACGGAATAACGATACTCGCATGACTAATGACAACGGCTTCTTTTGCCCTGTTTTTCAAAACCTTGACATCAAGCTCCATGCCAATGACAAACATAAAAAGTATCAGTCCGATCTGGCTCAAAAATTTTAAATTTTCTAAGGAATCGGCGGGAAAAAGAGCATGGAAAAATTCAGGAAAATACAAACCCAATAAGGATGGTCCAAGTGCAATCCCGGCAATAATTTCTCCTATTACGGACGGCTGTCCAATTTTTTTGAAAAACCATCCAAAAAAACGCGCCACAAGGATAATCATGATAATTTGTGCCAATAAAATAGCCAAAGGATCCTGTATGTTGTGAAGCATTGAAACCAGAAAATCATTCCATGAATCATTGTTTTCTAATGGGCGTATTATCGTTTCTTTGCCTTCCAGCAGTTTCCCCTGCTTTATAATCCAATAGATTAATGCGCTGAAACCGCCTGTAACTCCAAAATAAAACAATGTATTCCTGTACTTTTTCATAGCTGTTTTCAATAATTTTTCATGTACGTCTGAAAAAAATCAAATATATAGAAATTACAAGCGATAACACTGCTTTGGCACAAAATAAAAATAAAAAATTAACAATTAAATTAACAAAAAGCATTCTTGAAAAACACAGGGAATATAGCTGTTTTAACTAACTTTGGCGATTTAATAAATTGACATGATCAAATGGTTTAGTTTAGGATTTTGGGAGTTAATCGCCAGAGTCGTACTTCGAAATAGAATTTTAATGTTGTCCATAGTTGTTTTGGCAACAGTTTTACTGGCAATGCAGTGGAAAAACATCCATTTTACGCATACCGAAGCCAATATGTTACCCGATGACAATATTGTTAACGTAGAATACAATGCCTTTTTGGACAAATTTGGCGAAGAAGGAAATCTGGTCATTATTGGCGTAAAAGACAAAACATTTTTCACTCCAAAGGCTTATTCTGCTTGGGTAAAGTTGATGAACAGTCTAAAAGGAGACAAAGCAGTAGATTTAGTTATTTCGATAAATGACTTAAAGACATTGCAAAAAAACGAAGCACTTCAAAAATTTGAATTGGTCCCTTTTGTCGATGCAGGCAAAACCACTGACCAGGTTTATCTCGAAAAAATAAAGAAAGAACTTTTTAATGATCTGCCTTTTTACGAAGGACTGCTTTTCAATAAAAGATCAGGAACGATCCGCTCTGCCATTTATCTGGACAAAAAAATCGTAAATACTCCTGCCAGAAAAGATTTCATCACCGACAGATTAGTTCCGGCCGTAGATGCATTCGAAAAAGAAACCAAAATCGATCTTCGTGTTTCGGGAATGCCTTACATCCGAACGATGAATTCACAGACTATTATCAGCGAAATAAGTCTTTTCATCGGAGCTTCATTATTAGTAACATCATTGCTTTTCTTTTTCTTTTTCAGAAGTTTCAGAGCGACACTAATTTCGATAGTTATTGTGATTATTGGCGTAATGTGGTCTTTTGGCTTCCTCGGATTATTAAATTATGAAATTACTGTTTTAACCGCATTAGTTCCTTCCCTGATTATTGTAATCGGGATTCCAAACTGCATTTTCCTGACCAATAAATACCATCAGGAATACAAAATTCATAGAAATAAGGCCAAAGCACTACAGCGTGTTACGACCAAGGTCGGCATGGCAACTCTTATGACGAACGTAACTACGGCGATAGGTTTTTTTACCTTTATTACCTCAAATAACAAACTGCTTATTGAGTTTGGAAACGTAACTTCCATCAACATTTTGGCGTTGTTCTTTTTGTGTATTATCGTAATTCCAATTTTTCACAGCTACATTCCGGCACCCAAAGACCGTCACATTGAGCACTTGGACAGAGGTTATGTAAAATGGTTTATGGACTGGATTTTACGAAATGTAAAAGAAAGCCGTTTCTCGATTTATGTCGTGGCCGTTTCCCTTTTGGTATTCAGTATTATCGGAATTTACAAAATGCGTATTTCGGGCAGTATTATTGAAGACATGCCTAAAAAAGCTCCCTTTTTCCAAGATATTCTTTTCTTCGAAAAAGAGTTTGACGGCGTAATGCCATTGGAAATCATGATTGATACCAAACACAAAAAAGGAGTCATGAAACTTTCTACGCTTAAGCGAATGGACGAGCTGGAAACAGCAATTGATGAGATTCCCGAATTATCAAAACCTATTTCGGTTGTCAATCTGGTCAAATATTCCAAGCAGGCTTATTACAACGGAAATCCGAATTATTACGAATTACCAACTTCACAGGAGCAGGCTTTTATTTTGTCGTATGCCAAAAATTCGACCAAAAATGCAAAAGGCGACCTGATGAAAAGCTACGTAGATAAAACAGGCCAATTTGCCCGCATCACGACTTTCATGCGTGATGAAAACGGAGGCGTAATGCCAATTGTTGAAGCTGAAATCCGCAAAAAAGCCGATAAAATTTTCCCCCCGGACAGATACCATGTAACTATTACAGGTAAAGCATTGGTTTTCCAAAAAGGGACAGGCTACCTGCTGGACAACCTGCTTTCTTCTTTGGTTTTCGCCTTTTTCCTGACCGCACTTTTAATTGGATTTATGTTCCGTTCTTTTAAAATGATTTTGGTTTCTATCATTCCAAATTTACTGCCGTTACTGTTAACCGCTGGAATTATGGGCTTTTTTGACATTCCGCTGAAACCTTCTACGATATTGGTTTTCGGAATTGCATTTGGACTTTCAGTAGATGACACCGTCCGGTTCTTGGCGCAATACCGAGAAGAATTAAAGAAAAACGACTGGAAAATCCGCAAATCGGTTTATGCAACTTTCAACGATGCCGGTTTAAGCATGTTCTATACTTCGATTGTATTGTTCTTTGGGTTTTCGGTATTCATGCTGTCCAGTTTTGGAGGAACCATTGCCCTTGGCGGATTGGTTTCACTGACATTATTGTTCGGAATGCTGTCGAATTTGATGTTACTGCCAGCCTTGGTTTTAACCCTAAATAGAACTTTGGCAAACGAACAGGAATTTATAGAGCCTAAACTCGAAATATTGGAATTTACAGATGAAGAGATTGAAAATTTTGAGAAAAAATAAAGCTAGTCTTTTCCAGATACTAATCCAGTCTCAACAAAGGCTGGATTTTTTATTATATTTGATTTTAAACAATTAAATATCATTTCCATAAAAATAAAATTTATGATTACTAAAAAAATTAAGATTCATTATTGCTTTTGGATTGTTTCACTAATAACTTTGATAATTGGTCTATCTGATATGAACGGTACTTTGGACATAAATATTCATGATACCTATTTCGTAATTCCACATTTTTTTGGCGCAATAATTCTAAGCATTGTATATTTCATTTATGGATTTGGTTATTGGCTGGTACAGGAGATATTCAAAAAAAGACTTGTAAAAATCTTGACTTTGCTGCATTCTGTTTTTTTAATAGGCAGTTTTCTCGCTTATTGGACAGTGATTTATTACTCTCGATTATTTACAGTAAACGATTTTCCAGTATTTGACAACTATCAGACCATTAATATCACATTGGTAATCTGTACCATTTTATGCATGATTGCTTTGCCAATTTATATAATAAATCTAAGCATAGGTATCTTTAGAAAATCTGTTTAATTCAATTTTTCCTTACTAACATTAATGTCGCTACTACCTGGAAATTGCTTCAAAAAAAAGCATTCCCAACTTCCGAATACAACGCCGGCAACATGACAATTTCAAACAAATCAACTATATTTGCAACAGAATTATAACAATAATTTCTTTGATTCAACTTCAGAAATTTAAAATCTAAAATTAAAATGAGACACACAAAAGTTAAAGACTTATTAAACAGCACAACGACTTTACAGGAAATTAATGCTAAAGGCTGGGTTAGAACTTTTAGGAATAATCAGTTTATTGCCTTGAATGACGGTTCAACGATTAATAATATACAATGTGTTGTCGATTTTGAAAATACTCCCGATGAAACTTTAAAGAGAATTACAACCGGCGCAGCGGTTTCGGTAACAGGAACTTTGGCCGAAAGTAAAGGCGCAGGCCAGAAATATGAAATTCAGGTTACTAAACTTGAAATCCTTGGAGACTCGGATGCGGAGAAATTCCCTATGCAGCCAAAGAAACATTCATTGGAATTCCTCCGTGAGAATGCGCACTTACGCGTACGTACGAATGCCTTTGGCGCAATTATGCGTGTGCGTTCGGTTTTATCGTATGCGGTGCACAGTTATTTTCAGCAAAAAGGATTTGTGTATGTGAACACTCCAATCATCACGGGAGCAGATGCAGAAGGTGCAGGCGAAATGTTTCAGGTGACTTCACTGCCTTTGGATAATCTGCCTAAAAATGAAGAAGGAAATATCGACTACAAAAAAGATTTCTTCGGAAAACATACCAACCTAACGGTTTCAGGACAATTGGAAGGGGAAACTTTTGCAATGGCTTTGGGACAGATTTATACTTTCGGACCAACATTCAGAGCTGAAAATTCGAACACTTCACGTCACTTGGCCGAGTTTTGGATGATCGAACCGGAAGTTGCTTTTAATGATTTGAATGACAATATGGATCTTGCCGAAGATTTTATCCGATATGTAATTAAATATGTTATCGAAAAATGTACTGATGATTTGAAATTCTTGGAAGGCCGTTTATTGGAAGAAGAAAAATCAAAACCTCAGGCCGAAAGAAGCGAAATGGCTTTGCTCGAAAAACTGAATTTTGTACTGGAAAACAACTTCAAACGCGTTTCTTATACTGAAGCGATTGACATTCTTAGAGATTCGACTCCAAACAAAAAGAAAAAATTCCAATACATCATCAACGAATGGGGCGCTGATTTACAATCGGAGCATGAACGTTATCTTGTGGAAAAACACTTTAAATCGCCGGTAATCCTGTTTGATTATCCTGCCAATATCAAAGCTTTCTACATGCGTTTGAACGAAGACGGAAAAACAGTACGTGCGATGGATATCCTTTTCCCTGGAATTGGCGAAATCGTGGGCGGTTCTCAGAGAGAGGAGCGTTTTGATGTTTTGGCAGAAAAAATGAAAGCCTTAGGAATTGACGAAGAAGAATTATGGTGGTACCTCGATACCCGCAGATTCGGATCAGCAGTTCATTCCGGTTTTGGACTTGGATTTGAAAGGCTGGTGCTATTTGTAACCGGAATGACAAACATTCGTGACGTAATTGCGTTCCCAAGAACACCTCAGAATGCAGAATTCTAAAAAGTTTATTGCTGTTTGAATGGTTTAAAATTGTTTAAAGTTTTTTAAATTTGTTTAACGGTAGCTTTAAATGTTTAAATAATCTTAAACTTTTAAACACTTAAACAATATTAAACCTTTAACTTTTAAGCCTTCAAACCCTCAATATGCTAAAGCAATTTTTAAATTTAAAAATATCTCAGAAATTATCTCCGCAGCAAATCCAGCTGATGAAGTTAATTCAGCTGCCAACGCAGGCATTTGAACAGCGGCTGCTGGAGGAAATGAATGAGAATCCTGCTCTGGAGTCTGGGAAAGAAGAGGACGACTATGAAAAAGATGAGTTCGATACTGAAGAATACGATGATTATGAAGATTCCGAAGCGGACAGAATAGATTCGGAAGACATCAACATAGACGAATACTTAAACAGCGACGACACTCCCGACTATAAAACACAAACCAACAATTACAGTGATGATGATGAAACCAAAGAAACGCCATTTGCAGCAGCTATAAGTTTTCATCAGGACCTCATCAATCAGCTAAATACTTTTATCCTTAACGATGAAGAGCGCGATATCGCCGAATTTTTGGTCGGAAGCATTGACGACACAGGATATATCCGAAGAAGCATTCCCGATCTGGTAGATGACATGGCATTTACACAGGGAATTTACACCACTGAAAAACAAGTGGAAACAATTCTGAATATCATTCACGAACTGGAGCCTACCGGCGTTGGCGCACGTGATCTGCAGGAATGTTTACTGCTGCAGCTCAAACACAAAACACCTACAGAATCTGTTGATCTCGCTACTGCTATAATCGACCAGCATTTTGATGCTTTTGTGAGAAAGCATTATGACAAACTGGTTCAAAAACTAAACATTTCTAACGAACAGCTTAGAAATGCCATTCACGAAATTGAAAGACTGAATCCAAAACCTGGAGGATCTTTTTCGGGAAATACTAAAATCACCGAAAACATAGTACCCGATTTTGCTATCCGAATCGTTGACGGCGAACTGGAACTTACTTTAAATGGCCGAAATGCCCCTTCCCTGCATATTTCCAAAGATTATCAGGAAATGATGCAGACGTATAAAGAGTCGAAAGATAAATCAGGTTCCCAAAAAGATGCCGTACAGTTTATCAAACAAAAACTAGACTCGGCAAAATGGTTTATAGATGCTATAAAACAGCGTCAGGATACTTTGTTTGTAACGATGAATGCCATAATGCATTATCAGAAAGATTATTTATTGGATGGAGACGAAATACGTTTGAAACCAATGATTCTAAAAGATATCGCCGATATGATCGGACTCGACATATCGACCGTTTCGAGGGTTGCTAACAGTAAATATGTTGAAACTCCTTATGGTACCAAGCTGATAAAAGAATTCTTCTCCGAAGCCATGAAAAATGATCAGGGCGAAGATGTATCAACACTCGAAATCAAAAAGATTTTACAGAACACTATCGAAGACGAAGACAAAAAGAATCCGCTTCCAGATGATCTTTTGGCCGAAATACTTAAGGAAAAAGGATATCCGATTGCACGAAGAACCATAGCCAAATATCGTGAACAGCTGGAAATTCCAGTCGCCCGGATGAGGAAAAAGCTGTAAATATATCACTGCGAAAACTAACTTCTTGAAATCTGCTTTTTAAAATTGAAAAAGATACTTCCCATATTTTCTTATATATTTCATCCGCTTTTTACACCGATACAAGCCTGTATTTTCTATTTTTTATTTCACGATGGCGATTACAGCATCAAGCAGATTACTTCTGTTTTTTGGCAGATTTCCATTGTTACTATTATGATCCCGATGGCTTTGTACTATTTACTGCGTTTTACAGGTAAAGCAGACAGCATCATGATTGCCGATCTGGAACAGCGCAAAATACCGTTAATATTTCAGAGTTTTTTAATCATTCTGTTACTGCGGAAAAGCATCACGCTGGAATATTACCCAGAATTACATTTTTTTTTCATAGGCGCATTATTCAGCACCTTATTTGCACTTGGTTTATTATATCTAAAATTCAAAACCAGTCTGCATATGCTCGCCATTTCAGCCTTAACTGTTTTCGTTTTTGGATTGAACATTCACCTGCAGATGGGATGCATATATCTTGTCCCTTTTTTACTGCTGATGAATGGATTTGTGGCTTCATCACGTTTGGTAATGCAGGCGCATGTGCCTAACGAGTTAATTATTGGAGTACTTGTAGGCAGTATTCCTCAAATACTATTTCTTTTTTTGTGGCTATAAAATATAGAAGACAACACCAAGACTCAAAGCATTCATGGTAAGAGGTGCTGAATCAATTTTTGCTGTGGATTTAAAAAAGGAATTCAGCCCGTAATATATCTGCAGATTAAAAGCACTGTATCCCATTGAAAGATAAACGCCATAAAGCAGCTCTTCAAAATCTTTATTGCCCTTTACAACAATCTTCTCATTACCATCATCATAAACAGATTTATCATACAATAAATAACTGACTTTAAAACCGCTGTATATTCTAAAAAAGCTAAAAGACTCAGGAGTAGAATTACGCCATCTCAATTCAATTGGCAGTTCTACCCTCAGCTGTTCAAATCTGTTTTTGTCATGATTAATACTGGAAGGAATTATACTATAAACTGGATTATCATGTGTCCCTGCAATAGACATATTTTGAATATAGTTATTAAATGACAAACCAATTCCAGGAGCAACTGCAAATGTTCTTTTTTTATTCAATGGAAAGTCTCTGAGGAATCCAGCACTAAAACCAAATGATATTTTTTCTTGAGAGAGTCCTTCCGGTTTTTTAACAATTGAATTATAATTAAGCCCAGCGTAAAACTGATCTTCTCTGTAAAGACTGTCAATCTTTACATTCAAAGTATCAATTGAAAATGCCTGTTCTTGGGAAAAACCCTTGAAAATTGACAAGAAAAGAAAACAGCCAAGAATTAATCGCATCATTATTTTGTGATTTAAATTGAGGAGTATCGCATTTAAAATTTACCAAAATCCATTTCTCGCCCATTGATGTTACAAATATAAGATTTTGTCATAAACTACACTCCTATGATAAGCCAGCAAATTCTCTTCATTTTCCTTTTTTTATTTTCGAAAGAAAAACATTCACAGAATCATCCGTATATAAAACTTCAAAAAACAGATAATTCAATTTACAGCTTAGCAAGCTCATTTACAGTATAAAATTTAAGTCCTTTATTTTTTGCGTATTTACATAATTCCTCTAAAGCAGAAAGCGGTGTTTCAAGTTTTTCATCGGCATCCGGAACTGTTTTATGACCATAAAAAATCACTATTTTATTATGTGCTTTAGCGTAATCCATCAGGCTTTTAAAGTACGGAATATTATACTGCTTATAATCATCATCAATACCGAGGCCGTAGATAACTTTACTGCCTTCGTAATAACAATATTGCGATTCTGGCGGAATCTGCTCATAGGTTGTTCCTCTTATTATACTGAAATGTTTTAGCAGTTCATTGTTAAGTTCTGCATCATGAGCTCCTGCACCGTCAGGGTAAGCAAAAGTCTGTATATTAAAACCATCTTTTGCCATAGCAGATTTCAATGACAGAATATCTTCTTTAATATATTTTTTAACTCCAAATGCCTTAGAAAACTTCAGTGCATTAAGATGGTTATAGCCATGTCCTGCAATTTCATGCCCCATGTCTTTTAAATAATGCAGCTTTGCTTTCTGTTCTGCGGTCAGACAGCCGTACCAGCAAACAAAAAATGTAGCTTTCCATTCATATGGATGCAGCAGTTTATCAGCAACATACCAATCTTCTATATAATCATCATCAAACGTAAAAGCCACACCGGGCTGATAGGGTTTTTTCTGAGATTTTGCATCGGCTGTTATTTCCTCGGGATACATTTTAACTGCCAATACTGCTGTTGCAACAGCCACAAATAGTATTGGCAATATGCTTTTTGCTGATAAATACTTCATTATGAAAAAATTTTACAATTGAATATTGAATCTCAGCTAATTTATAAAGAAAGTTTTATTTTTTTTTAGCCGTATTTTTATTTTTTAAACATCATTTTTTATCCTAGGCATGAAATGAATTACCCCGAGGCAGAGCCTCGAGGTATCGCATTACTCAAAAGACAACCGTAGCTGATTTTTGTTAAACGATTTGTAAACAGTCTTTTCTTCTCCTTGATTTTGAATGTATTTCTGAATCACATTCTCATTACCATACTGACCAACCGTATTTACATAATATCCACTCGTCCAAAAATTACCTCCCCATAACTTACTTTTAACTTCTGGATGTAAACGAAAGAGCTCTTTTGCTGTAATACTTTTTACTGTCCTGACAATAATTTCAACAGAAATCTTTGGCACGCTTTGTATCAAAAAATGTACATGATTTTCATCTGCTCCTATCTCAACAAAATGAATTTCATATCGTTCCGAAATATTTCTACAAACTTCTACCAAACTCAGTTCTACATCCTCCGATAAAACATTTCTTCGATATTTTATCGGACAAACCAAATGATAAAGCAACAAGCTTTTATTATGCCGTTTGAAAATATGTTCACTCATCAAACAAATATACTAATCTTTGCGCATCACCCCGAGGCAGAGCCTCGAGGAATTCTTTTGATTAAATATAAAATGGAAGTAAGTAATGAACAAAAAATCAAAGAAGCAGCCAAAACAGTTTTTTATAAAAGAGGGGTTACTGCAACAAGAACGCGGGATATAGCTGAAGAAGCAGGACTGAATCTTGCTCTGCTTAATTATTATTTCAGAAGCAAGGCCTAACTTTTTGAAATCATCATGACTGAAACTTACTCAGTATTTATTGGCGGTATGAAAATGATATTGAATGATGAAAAAACTTCGCTGGAACAAAAAGTGCAGATAATTGCAGAGCGAAACATTAATTTTATCATTAAAGAGCCTGAAATACCAACATTTATACTCACCGAAATTCGCAATAATCCCCGATGGTCTTTTAAAAAAAACTGCCAATCAAAGAGATTGTAAATGACTTTTTCACCAGTATTGACAGTATGCCGGATTGGGCAAGAACAATGTCCAAATTCACGCCCGTAACACATTTTATAAAAGTAGTCCGTCTGATTGTTTTGAAAGGAAGTGGGGGCGAATTATTTTATCTACTAAATTTCGCTGTTGTACTGAATGGATAGGCAATTTATAATTACAAAAAGACAAGTTAAAATCCATAAAAATAACCAAATCCAACTGGAATAAGCAAAGTAACTGTATCAATCTGTACTAGACTCATGACTTGTGGCTGCGAAATTTAGAATATATTTTAGATAAAACAATACCTTTTTTGTCCAAAACAAAAACCCCGTAAACACAATGTTTACGGGGTTTTTAATTCTTTAGCAGAGAGGAAGGGATTCGAACCCTCGATACAGTTACCCATATACTAGCTTTCCAGGCTAGCTCCTTCAACCACTCGGACACCTCTCTTTATTTCGGAGTGCAAATAACACTAAAAAAAATGACTTTCGAAAATAAAAACTCAATATTATTGCATTTCTCCTCTCAAAGAAGTTTCAAAAACATTTTTGAAGTCTTCCTGTGGTGTATTCTGCCCCAATAAATACATTAATTTGGTAATCGCAGCTTCGGTAGTAATGTCTTTTCCTGAAATAATTCCAAGATTTTTCATTGTTGTACTGGTTTCATAATGTCCCATACTCACACTTCCGATAGCACATTGAGTAACATTAACAATATGCAAACCCCTTGAAATGCCATCTTGTAAAAATTTCAAAAACCACTCTTCTGTCGGAGCATTTCCCGCTCCATAAGTTTCAAGAACAACTCCTTTTAATCCTTCAACATTTAAAATCGCTGTCAATACCTTTTCATTTATCCCAGGAAACATTTTGATTATCGCTGTATTGCTGTCTAAATGGGTATGCACTTTCAAAGAAGCTTCTTCATTGGCAGGCAACAACAGCTCTGAATTTATTGTTAAGTGAACGCCGGACTCTACTAAAAAAGGATAATTCGGAGAAATAAACGCTCTGAAATGTTCTGCATTTATCTTCGTTGTTCTGTTGCCTCGGTATAATTTATATTCAAAATAAAGACAGACTTCCTTAATTAACGGTCTGCCGTTTTCCTGAAGGGAAGCAATCTGAATCGCCGTAATTAAATTTTCTTTGGCATCGGTGCGCAGATCTCCAATTGGCAGCTGCGATCCTGTAAATATGATAGGTTTAGAAAGATTTTCGAACATAAAACTCAATGCCGAAGCAGAATACGACATGGTATCTGAACCATGAAGCACTACAAAACCATCAAATTTCTCGTAATTATTCTCAATAGTCCGAGCCATTTCTGCCCAATGTTCGGGATTCATATTCGATGAATCTATTGGATTTTCAAAAGAAAAAGCATCTATCTCACAATCCAGCAACTGCAGTTCGGGAATACTATCAAGGAGCTTACTGAAATTAAAAGCTTTGAGAGCTCCTGTTTCAAAATCTTTTCTCATACCGATAGTCCCGCCGGTATAGATTAAAAGAATTTTTGGTCTAGAGTGTAAGTGCATCAACATATTTTAATTTATTGACCACTGGATTCGCATACATATCCAGAAAGCCTTGTTTAGCAATCGGGTGTTCATGGTCAATGCGCAATTCTAAACGTCTCTCAAAAAGCATTTTTTCATTTTCGGTGTATAAATGTGCGAATTGATTCGAATTGTTTAAGATATCATAAGCAATAAAATTGGTAGTCCACAACTTATAATTGCTCAGAACGGAGTCATCAATTATTTGTGCCAATGCCTGTACCTGCTTATTTGAAGTATCTACATTCTTGATAATATCATCAATTTCAGTATCGAGAACATCGCCTAAATGTATGTGTATTCTTTTCTTCTGCCCAATAATACCGCTCAGCAGAGTCTTAAAATCTTCATTTTTTTCTTTGATATAAATCTCATTATTAGCTTCGGCCAGCAATTGCGGCATTTTCAAAGCATCAGTAGGATCGTATTCATAGGAAATAGAAACAGGCACGATTTTAATCTTCTTAAAATAATCCATTATATTAGGCTCATCAGATCCCATTGCAATCATTTTCAGCACTCCGGGATTTGTTTCATCATTACCGTCTTTGGTTCTTCCTTCGCGCTGTGCAATCCAAACCGAACGATTTTCGTGAAGCAGTAACTGCGCCATATATTCAGAAAGTAATTTGGAACTAATTAATAATTCTCTTGGCGATAATCCCCGCTGCACCAAAAAGTTTCTATTTAATTTCGATAATGATTTCAAAAATGATTTTTTGACCAAATTGTCACCAATAGCTGATGAAGTCATATCCAAACCATATTCAAACAAAGAAGCATTCAGTAATGTTGTATCTAAGACAATATCTCTATGATTGGAAATAAAAAGATATGCAGTATTTTTTTCTAACTTTTCAAAACCGGAAGTGGTTAAGCCCTCAGAGCTTTTCTCCAAAACCTGCTGCACACCATGATAAATAAAATTGCATTGAAAATCACGAATAGAATGCGTTTTGCGAAGCTGTTCTTTCCAAATTTCGTCATCTTGTCCCGGAAAACAAAAGTTCATTAAAGCCTTCATCATCGGATGATCAATAACTTTTATGATTGCTTCATTTACTTCTGAATCATAAAAAGACCTAATCGCATCAAATTTATTCATTTTTGTATTCTATTTATATTGGACAAAAGAACAAAAAAAATATTAAAGTTAGAGAAAATCAACATTAAATACTGAATACTTTAAAAGAATTATCAGTTGTTGTAGCTGCTATTTCATTTGCCGAAAGGCCATAAATCTGAGCCAGTTTATCAGCAACATTCACTAAATAACTGCTCTCATTACGTTTTCCTCTGTAAGGAATCGGCGCCAAATAAGGTGAATCTGTCTCCAAAACAATATGCTGTAAATCAATTTGATGCAGAAACTGGTCAATCTTCCCGTTTTTGAAAGTAACCACACCGCCAATTCCTAATTTCATGTTATACGATATGGCCTGCAGTGCCTGCTCATAAGTCCCGGTAAAACAATGAAAAATGCCGAATAATTCGGGTGATTTTTCTTCTTCCAATATTTCAAAAATTTCATCAAATGCTTCGCGGCAATGAATTACAATGGGAAGTTTATACTGTTTAGCCAGCTGAATCTGTCTTCTGAAAGCGATTTGCTGTTCCGCCAGATGAGTTTTATCCCAATACAGATCAATACCAATTTCGCCGATAGCAATGAATTTTCTTTTAGCCAATTCATCTTCGACATGCTGCAGTTCTTCCAGATAATTATCCTTTACATAGGTCGGATGCAGTCCCATCATCAGGAATACATTATCAGGATAATCGCGCTCCAAATCATACATGCTCTGGGTGCAGGAAGAATCAATTGCTGGCACAAAAAAACGGGTAACACCATTATTAACAGCGCGCTGCATCATTTCGCTTCGGTCCAGATCAAATTCTTCTGAATATAAATGGGTATGAGTATCGGTAAATATTGCTTTTGTTTCCAAGTGTACATTTTAATGCTGCAAAATTACTCGAAAAATAGTGCTTTACCAAAAAAGGAGCTGCACAAAGACTTTCCAGCAAAGATTTACGAAGAAAAAAAAGATTCGCGAAGATTTTAATCTTGGCGAATCTCTCTAAAACTCTTTGCTAAACAACTGCTGCTAAACCCTAATCCAGCTCCTCCAGCAAAGCGTCAACCTGATCATTGCCTTCATAATCCTCTGGAATAGTAAGCAGTAGTTCTTGACAGGATTTATAGTCTTTTTGTTTTAACTTACTCAAAGCCAAACTCCAGACTGCTTTGCTTTTATAAATAGAATTACCCGATTTCAGTGCGTTAAAAACAGCTTCTGCCTCAGGCAGTCTATTCTCCTCAAGTAAAGAAACACCATAAAAATACTGAATCTCAACATTTTTATCGGTTTTCAAAATAGTTTCAAAAAGCGGAATTGCTTTTTTATACTGCTTAGCATTGAATGCATCCTGAGCCAATCTCAAATTATCATTTGCCTCTCCCCTCTCTGTAAAAAAAGCAGTTTCCGGCTGATTATAATCATCAAAAACAGGATCCGATTTTTGATTCAAAATGAAAACACCCAGCAAAACTGCAACCGAAGCTGCAACAGCATACTGCCACGGCTTAAACTTTATCTTTTTAGATTTATGCTTTTTATGATGGGTTTTTGAGATCTTTTTCAGATTCTCTTTGAAAGCTTCACGCTCATTGACCTGGCCAAACTTATTTTCCAAATGAAGATGCAGTTCTTTATAGGTTTCAAAAGCCATTGCGAGTTCCGGTTCCTGTTTCAATTGCTCTTCAAAAGCCAATTTATCGGCACCGCTCATTTCACCTTGAAGGTATTCGTCAAATTCCAAAAAGTGTTCTTCGTTCATGGCTAGGTATTTTTTATAGATTTAAAACGATTGTTTTCCTGAATGAGCTGTGTCAGCTGGCCAATGCAGAGCGATTTCTTTTTGCGGACATAACCATACGTAACAGCCAGTTTTTCAGCTACCAGTTCCATAGACGGGAGCTCAAAACTAAGCTTTATCAGTTCTTGGCATTTCTCCCCCAGTTTTTGAAACATCGCGTCATATAACTGCTGTTTCTCATCAAAATGCTCGGTCTGCAAAACCATCTCATCAGCAGCATCATGTATAGATGGCTGCTCGTCCTTAATTGTTACCCCTTTATTGGAATGTTTTTTCAGTTCGTTGAGCCATTTCCGTTTGCACAGCAAAAAAAAGTAGGCATCAAAGGGACAGGTTAATTGCAATTGCTGTGCTTTGGCCTGATTAAAAAGTAAAATCAACACTTCCTGAACCACATCCTGCGCCTTATCAGCATCACCCGAATTGTTTTTTATATAGTGAACCACCTTTGGCACAAACTTTTTATAAATAGCATGAATAACCTCCGAATCATTATTCGCAAGTCCTTCAATATATATTTGGTCGGAATGAACAGTTGCAGCAGCCATAAAAAAACTTTTCCCCGAAAATACTAAAAAAAGAAACAAAACCTGCTTTATTCCACTATATATCAAGACCAATAATCATTTGGGCGTAATTAAATTAAAACATTTTTGATTGTAGATTAACGATTCTTGAATTCAGATTTTTACGATGATAAATAAAAAAGATACTGTTTTTCAAGCACTCCCACATCTGAAATCAAAAATCGTTAATCAGAAATCTTAAATCAAATCATGATTTAATTCTCAGCTTAATAACATTGGCTCTATCTCTTATGCATACCGCAGAACCATTGATTTACTGCTAAAAAATAAAATTTTCAGAAAACAGGGGTAACAATTATAAAACCAAATGGATATAACAGTATAAATCGATAATTAAAACTTTTAAAAACTTTTAGATTATGGAAAACATTAAAAAAATAGGAGCCAGTTTCTTCAGTAAACTTTGGGCATTAATTACACGGTAAAAATCCAATTCTATCCCCCTCTCCTCTGGAGAAGGCTGGGGTGAGAAAAAAAATCAAAAACAAGGGTAACAATATCAGACCTTAATTGATATAAAGCAAAAGAAACTATAATTAACAACCAGAATCACAACAAACTCTTGACTATTTCAAGACAGATTCAAAAAAATTAGAAATCATGAACAGAAATTTAAAATCAATCGCATTTTTATTTTTAACAGCAATCGTAATGACAAGCTGTACAAACGAGGACACTCCAAATACTGAGATCCCAAACATTCCGGCAACAGCTGCCGAATTCAAAGCAGTCCGTACCGAAGCATTGGCAAAACTAAAACAAACTTTTACGATAACAGAATCTACCGGAACAGTAACCCTTACATCTGCCAGCGGCGTAAAACTCATGATCGTCAGAGACAATCTTAGAAAAAACGGATTAGCTTTTACCGGTCCTGTCAGCATCGAATATGTAGAAATATTTGACAAAGGGCACATGCTTACAGCAAACAAACCAACAATGGGATTAACAACAGACGGAAAGAAAAATTTATTAATCTCCGGCGGTGAATTTTACATCAAAGCCACGAATGACGGAGTTGCCTTGGAAACCATAGGAACAATGTCTCTTATTGTCCCGACAAGCTTAACAGACGGGTTAAAAACAGGAATGCTGCTTTGGGTAGGTAATCAGGATGACCCAGAAAACTTAGTCTGGAGAAATATTGCAGATCCTGGAACTGCAGGAGGAAAAGGCGGTGTACAGGGAGAAGGGAACAATTATTATGTTACTTTTGGAAACTTTGGCTGGACAAACGTAGATAAATTCTACAGCGATCCAAGACCAAAAACAACTATTCTTGCTGATGCTCCTGACGGTTATGACAATACTAACAGTGCTATTTATTTATCTTACGATGGCGAAGGCAAAAACGCACTTGCAAAACTGGACACTTACACCACTGCAGGATTATTCAGCGAACATTACGGACAAATTCCAATTGGCTTAGCCTGTCACATCATTTTTGCTACCGAAGAAAATGGACAATGGCGCTATGCAGTTAAAGCTGTTACTATATCGGCAAATGCTGTTTATACTTTTACTCTGGCTGAAACTACCGTAGGCACCGAAGCTCAATTAGTAGCTGCAGTCAATGCTATTCAATAAGTTACAGATTCAAATTAATAAGAAAAGTGGTGATTTGCTCACCGCTTTTTTTTACTTTTAAAAATTATTTGAATTATATTTCAAAATACGCAAAAAGCTATACAGACCGACCAAAATAACCAAATATGAACAAATCGCTATTCGTTTTTTTTCTAATTGCATCTTTCACTATGTGCGCTCAGACAAAAGTAAAAGACACCATTACCCGAAGAGCTGTTATTGGATACGATCAAAAAGGAAATTTAGTTAGTTTCAAACCCGAAACACCGCCATTGATTCCTATTGCCGGTGCTCCAAAACCCAGTTATTCCTACTTATGGGAAATGGGCGACGGTCATTACAGTAAAGAAGCCGAACCCAAACATGTCTATAAAAACAAAGGAACTTATACCGCCAGACTTACTGTAACCAATAATTATGACAACGGAAAACCGCCTGCTACACGCCCAAAAAAAGTCGTGGTAAATGACATTGAAGACAGCAGTTACAAAGACATTGCTTCTATTGCACCACAAAATGGATTAGCAATTCAAAAAAACTGTGATCCTATTCCGGATCAGGAAATGCAGGTCATTGTGAGTTACGAAAACCTCGAAAACTATGTAACCAACGGAAAGCTCTATCTTTTTTTCAACGAAAAACAATTCAAAAACAATAATTTCGATTTACAGGAAGTGCGTCCTTATGCAGGTGAAAGAATTATAAAAGAAAACAACATCACTGCAGCAGATGATATTGATAATTCGAACCGCTATTTAGTATCCAGCGAAACTTTGGCTTTCGCCAAAAAATATAGAGAAACTACTAATGAAACCGACTTGGATTCAACATTATTAGCAGCCAAAAACAGCTATAAAGATGCTGTCGTTTTAGAAATAGACGAACACAATCCCGGCGAGACCAGAAATGTTTTTTATACTTTCAAAACCACTCCCGAAATGATCAAAGATACCAGTGCCACCATTACTATGCGCTCAATTTATGTTCCCAACCGAAGCTTTAAAAACCATAAAATAAAAAATCTGGAAATGGAAATTGTCACTTCACACGACCCTAACAAAATGGGATCCAACGGCAGTTTCATGAATTATAGATTTGTACGTTACAAAAGAGTAAAATTCAAAACCAGTTTTCAAAATAACGGTGAAGGTCCGGCAAGAAAAATACAGCTCGAAACCGATATTCCGGATATGTTTGACAAAAGCACCCTAAAAATCGAAAGCATGTATCCCGAATGTCCTATCTGCCCAAAAGGCGAAGCTCCAGCAATAAGCTGTCTGGATACCATTGTGAGAAGCACTCAGATTTTTTTTGTATTTAGAAACATTTATCTGCCGGGAAGTAATCAAAAAAATGTAAAAGAAATTGACAGCACCAAAGGATTTGTAAAATATTCCATGAAGTTCAACGAGGATTTTCACAAGATAAAAACCAAAAGCAGGACAGCTATCATTTTTGACAAAAACGAACCAATTATAACCAATTATACCACAACCCGATTTACTCCGGGAATATCCATTGGAGCCAAAGCCGGATACAATATTTACACTAATTTGGAAAATCCAAAAAGTTATTTTGTGGGTGCGACAGTTTCTCCATTCAAATCATACCGTTATTATCTTCAGGCCGAATTTCTAAACAGCATCACTTCTTATGACGGGGCTACGACAGTCAGCCAAAAAATAAATCAGGATACAGGAACTGTGCAGTTAAACCGCATTACATCTTCAGTTGAAAACAAAAACATTAATTGGGAAATACCAATATTGTTTCGGTATAATATTTCTACCTATTTTGGCGTTGGGGCAGGATTTCAAGTCAACATGAATGTTTCTGAGAAGCAGACTCAAAACATAAAAACCGACATCTACGAAGGAACAACGGATAAACTGTTATTACGTACTGTTTATTCAACCGAAACAGCGAGTGATTCATTTACTGATTTAAAATCGGGAGTCTTATTCGATTTCACTGCTGGTTTTGCGCGAATCGGCCCCAGTTTAGGAGCCCGCTATGTTCTCAATTTCGATAATAATTTCAATTATTGTCAGCTGTATGCGATTTGGAAATTTTAATTTTTTACCCAGCCCAAAGGAACAGGATACTTAATTCCTGTTTTTTGTTTTAATTAGTCTGCGAAAACGAACAGAGAAACCAGCATGACAAATAAAATTATTTTCTTTTGCCTCTTTACATCCCTAATGGCATTTGGGCAAAAAAATCACAGTCTGGAAGATCAAACTTATGAAGCTATCGACTATTTTACCGCCAATCCAACTCCGGAAGGAATTGAAAAACTAAGTACTGTCGAAATCAATTTTTGGAAAAATCAAAACAAAAAATCAAAAGACGCACTACTTTCAATCGTAATCCTAGACTGCAGCAAAGCCTATTTCGAAAACAAATTCGGTAAAACAAACGAGGCCATCGCCAGCTATGAAAAAGCCTGGACAACATACCAAAATTACAAACTCTCGGATTATGATATTGTAGAATACTGCCTGAAACCGCTGGGAAATCTCTACACTATCATCGGCGACTACGACAATGCCGAAAACACCATCAAACAGTATTATTTTTTGGCCAATGCAAAAAAAAATGAAAACAATAAAATAGCTGCCATTCTCAATTTATCAAATGTTTATCAAAATTCGGGGAGAAATTACCTTGCCATTGATTTACTGGAAAAAACCATTAGAACTGAAAAATTATCCAATATTCAAAAAGGGACTTTACTCAATAATCTAGGAAATAGTTATGTGCTGAGTTATAAAGACCCAAATCCAGCTTTCCCAATCCGAAATGATTTTTTCCAAAATCTTGAAAAACATTATTTGGAAGCAATTAAATTATTAAAAAACGAGAAAGACCAATCGGAAACTTTAGCCAATTGCTACCGTAATTTATCAGCCCTAAATGCGCAGTGGCAAAACTTTGAATTGGCAAATGCATATTTTATAAAAGCCAGAGTCGAATTCGAAAAATCGCCCAATAGCAGCCCCCGAAAAAAAGCTCAATTCTATTTTGACGAAGCCAATATTCTTTTCAAACTTGGAAAACCAAACGAATCAAGCTCAGTCATTACAAGTATTTTCAAAATATTGATTCCTGATTATTTGGGTAAAAAAAGTATTCTCCCAAAGAAAAATTCACTTTATGCCGAGTCTATTTTATTGGATGCTTTGGACTTACAAGCTGAAATTTTCAAGATTGAAAACCAACCCAAAAAAGCATTGGAAAGTTACGAACTTGCTTTCCATATAGAAGAACTGTTTCAATCACTTTTAGTTTATGAAAACTCAAAAATCATTAACCAAATCAGGAATCGAAATCGCACAGAAAAATGTATTGCCATTTACAAATCGCTTTTTGAAAAAGAGCACAAAACAATTTATCTCGAAAAGGCTTTTCAACTTTCGGAATATACAAAATCAGCAATTTTACAACGAGGAATCAGCAATTCAAAAACGCAGTCAATCGCTGAAAAACAGCTTTCCGAACAGCTTCAAAATCAAAACAGCATCATTTTAAAAGAGCAGCAAAAAGAAGATCTAGCCGATATTGTCAAAATCAACGAAGCCATCAAAAAACAAAACGAGCTGATGCTTTTATTAAAGCAAAGCCAAACAAAAAAAGAAGACAAAGCTGTTCAGGATATCAATTTAGATAATTTGTATGCTAAATTAGAAAAGAATAATGCCGTGATGGCTGAATATTTTTCAGGAGCCGAAAACATGTATTTATTTACCATAGCTGACAAAAAGATTTATCTCAGCTCATTCAGCAATGATGCTCATACATCAGTAAAAATAAAGCAATTCATAGACTTTTTTAATGATCCGAAGAATATTGTAAATAACCCGAAGAATTATAATCACTATGCAAATGCTGCTTATCAATTATTAAAATTACCCAAGAATTCGGCATCCAAAAATCTTATCATTATTCCCGATGGAATTTTAAATTTCCTGCCTTTTGAAGCCTTGATTACACAAGAATCTTCAACAGCCAATTTTGCACAAATGCATTATCTTTTGAACGATTACAACATTGGTTACGAAAATTCGGCGGGATTTTATTTGTCTTTTAACAAAAGAAAAAAACAGCGGGAAGAGACTGTTTTGGGAATTTTTCCAGTTTTCGAAAATACTCCTTATACTTTAAGCTATTCAAAAGACGAAATGCAGTCAATACAAAAGAATTTTAAAGGGAAATACTTTAAAAATGCAGCTGCCTCTTTCGAAAATTTCAAAAGAAACGCCGCTGATTATAGCATTATTCACTTATCCACCCACGCGGCATCAGGAGATATCGAAACGCCGGCAAGTATTAAATTTTACGATCAGGAAATCCTGTATTCCGAACTGTATCATTTGAATATCAATCCTGATTTGGTTGTTTTGAGTGCCTGCGAAACAGGTATTGGAAAACTTTTTAAATCCGAAGGTGCGATGAGTGTCGCTAGAGGATTTCAATTTGCGGGAGCGCAAAACCTTCTATTTTCTTTATGGAAAGTCAATGATTACACCACCTCGATTTTCATGGATTCCTTTTACCAAAACATCAAAAACGGACAATCTTACATTGAGGCTAATGCCAATACCAAACGGGACTTTCTAAAAAACAAAAATATATCAAATGCGAAAAAATCACCGTATTATTGGGCCGCTTTTGTGTATTATGGAAATATCAAAAATAAACATGAATGTAACTATCTGTTGTTTGGGCTAGTGCTTTGCGCAGTACTAGTCGGAGGGGTTTTGTTGTTTAAATTTATTACTAAACGAATTAAAAAAGAAAAACTGAAATTCAAAAACCAATAATCCCCTAACAAATCCTATTTTTACTTTACCGAAAAGCCATTTGCAAAATGAAAAACTTACACGAAAAACTCAAAAAGGCAGACTATAAAAAAGTCAAGTTTAAAGTAACCAAAACCCAACACCTTTTAATCAAGGCAGAAATTAATGGCGTAAAGGGAAATTTCATACTCGACACGGGCGCTTCCAACAGCTGTGTGGGATTTGAAAGCATTGAATATTTTGCTTTGGAAGCCAAAAATTCCAAAACCAAAGCTTCGGGTGCCGGAGCTACGGGCATGCTAACGCAAATGGCTTCGGGCAACAAACTCAAATTAGCCAAATGGAAAACTGGCAAACTGGATCTCGTGATTTTTGATTTATCACATGTTAACGAAGCTTTGAGCCAATATAAAGTCAAACCCGTTCACGGCATTATTGGTGCCGATGTCCTGCTGAAAGGCAAAGGAATTATTGATTACTATAATCATTGTTTGTATTTGAAATAACATATTTTTTCAATGAAAAATACGAAACAATACCGCTGATTATCATCAATACAGCACCTAGAATAAATGGCATTCCTGCAAATTCAAATGGTGAACCCTTATGCGTAAAATAATAAAAAATACTTGACATTACCGGTGGACCAATAATGGTTGCTGCACTCATTAAACTTGCTATTGTTCCCTGAATTTCACCTTGCTCTGTTGGCAAAACATGATTTGTAACTATAGCCCTCAATGATGGCCCAGCAATTCCGGCAAGACAATACGGAATCAAAAAGAGAAACATCATCCAGCTTTCTGAAGCAAAAGCGAACAATAACATTCCGATCGTGTACAATGTCATTCCGATATAAATACTTTTTTCGTTTCCTAATTTTCTGCTAGTCCAACGTATAAGCCCACCCTGAACCAGACTTACTAAAACACCGACAACACCTAACGAAATTCCAACCATTTTTTCGTCCCAGCCAAATTTGTACATTGTGAAATAACTCCAGTTACTTTCGACTGCATGCGATGCAACAAAAATTAAAAACAAAGCAATCAATAATCCGTAAAGAGAAGGGTATTTTTTAAGGTTTAAAAACGCTCCGATTGGGTTAGCTCTTTTCAAATTCACTGGTCTTCTATTTTCTTTTGCTAATGATTCGGGCAAAATAAAATAACCATACAGGAAATTCATTAAACACAGAATTGCGGCTGCATAAAATGGAATCCGAGATCCGTAATGTCCCAATACACCTCCCAAAACGGGCCCAATTATAAATCCAAGACCAAAAGCTACACCAATCATACCGAAGTTTTTGGCTCTATTGTCTGGCGTGCTCACATCGGCTATATACGCCGAAGCGGTAGAAATACTTGCTCCGGTCAATCCAGCAATTATTCTTCCAACAAACAGCCATGTAATCGTTGGCGCAAATGCCAGCAGAATATAATCCAGCGAAAAAGCAAAAAGCGAAATTAGAATTATAGGTCTCCGCCCAAATTTATCACTCAGATTACCTATTAAAGGCGCAAACATAAATTGAGTAATCGCATAGGCAAATGTAAGCCAGCCGCCGTATTTTGCCGCTTCGCTTACATCGCCATGTATTAATTCTTTAATCAGTTTTGGAATAACTGGAATAATGATTCCCCAGCCTGTAATATCGATTAACATTGTGATGAAGATAAAGCCAACAGCGGCTTGTTTTTTGTTTGATGCCATAAATGTGTCTTAATTGGTATAGCAAATAAACAAAAAAACCGTCTCGCTTTTTTAGGAAAATGAGACGGATTCTTTTATTTTAAAAAAACTGCCTGATTACAGTTTCACTGTTTTTGTATTATCATTCAAATCTATTGAATAAATTTCTTTTCCTTTAACTCCATAATTACCGTTTGGATCCAGTACAATCTGGTCATAAACACAAGGAATTGTTTCAGTTTTGGTAAGCAGATTATATACTCCTATTTTACCTTTTTGTTTTACAAGCAAAAGATTATTGTTTTCCCCAATAATTTCTTCGTAATTAGACTCCATTACCTGCTGTCCCAGCATATCCAGCAGACCTGCTTTATTATTGTTTTGAAACATTAAATAACTAAACTTTGATTCATCATAATAAGAACCATTTTTATTCAAAAAAGTAACGGGTGAAATATTAGAATAAGCAGCTGCGGAGATCTGCTGTGCATTTTTGTCCAGTAAAACAAATTTCTTGTCTTTCTTTGCGATGAACACAAAATTACTGGAATAGTTGTTATTCTTGCTCACTACCTTGTCAATGGATTCATATTCACAGGGAGCAATTAATTTCCCGAAAGAATCCAGCATCCCAAAAAGACCGTTTTTCTCTACAATAAATGTTTCGTTTTCAATATTGATATTGTCATATTCGCAGGTAACAATTTCATACGGAGTACCGCTGTTTACCTGTATCAGACCACATTTATTGTTTTTTGTCGTTTTCAGATTATTAGAATAGCTGGTATTAATCTGATCGTATTCAAATGGCAGAGAAATTTTCCCGTTAATTAAGACACAGCCGTATTTACCTTCTTTATTGACAGCCAAAAATGAACCGTCATTGTATGGATAAGTTTTAATATCCTTGTATTCTATTGGCAGAACAATGTTTTCATTTTCATCAATAATCCCCATTTTATCGTTCAGTTTTACAATAAAATTTTTACTGCTGCTAACACTGTTTATCTGAGTGTACCATTTTTTGAATTTTGGTTTATTATCAATAGAAACCAGATTAGATCCTTTTTCATTATCTACTTTAAAATAATTGCTTTTATCAACAGTCTGAATATACTGATACTCACACGGTATTACAAATTTCCCGTTCAAAAGACTATATAGACCTCTTAAATTTGTTTTTTTATCCTGAAGAATAAAATAATTCTCTACACCAGAAATACTGCTGATTTCAGCCCATTTGAACGGAATTAACACTTTATTGTTTCTGCTTATCACTCCATAATAACCGTTCTTAGTACGTGCCGAAAAAATATCATTTCCGATGTGATCCAAAGAGTAGTAAATCATCGGGATTTCCCAAATTTCTTTTTCAACATTATAAAGACCATAATTTTTTCCAATTCCCATCGGAAAAGAACTATTATCGCTTACAGCTGGATATGTTTTTCTTTCGAATAAAGCAGGCAGAAGCACCTGGTCTCTTTTTTTGATACCAAATTTATAATTACTATTGTATTTATCATAAAACCAAATTGTTTCGTCATTTATTTTTTCTGTGGCGTAACGTCCATAATTCCCATCTGAGCGTACTTCCGATATAGACACAGGCGACTCCTCTGCCATGACTGGTGCATCGCTTACGAGCATTACATCAGGCTGTGGATCACCTTTTATCGTTTCGGTTTTAGGCTTGCTTTTCTGTCCTAGCTTTTTCTTTTGCGAAAAGCTGTTTTGAAAAGATAAAACCATTGCTGAAAGCAGTAAAACTTTAATTTGATTTTTCATATTTTGAATTATTTTTTTGAAATGCAAGTATAAAAAAAACCCGCTTAAAAAGCGAGTTTTTTATTGCAAATATAATGTGCTGTAATACTACAATTCCAATGCCTTTTTAGCATTACCGCCCATCAATAATTCTAATGGGTTTTCCAAAGCTTCTTTTACTGCAACCAAGAAACCTACAGACTCACGTCCGTCGATGATTCTGTGGTCATAAGAAAGTGCTACGTACATCATTGGGTGAATTTCTACTTTACCGTTTACGGCGATTGGACGCTCGATAATGTTGTGCATTCCCAAGATTCCTGATTGAGGAGGGTTGATAATTGGAGTAGACAGCATAGAACCAAAAACACCGCCGTTAGTGATTGTAAAAGTCCCTCCTGTCATATCGTCAACAGTAATCTGTCCATCACGAGCTCTTAAAGCCAATCTTTTAATTTCAGCTTCAACACCACGGAAACTCAGGTTTTCAGCATTACGAACTACAGGAACCATAAGTCCTTTTGGTCCTGAAACTGCAATAGAAATATCAGCGAAATCGAAAGCGATTTTATGATCACCGTCCATCATAGAATTTACATCTGGATATAATTCCAAAGCTCTTGTAACTGCTTTAGTAAAGAAAGACATATATCCTAAACCAAGTCCGCCATGTTTTGCTTTGAAAGCATCTTTGTATTCGTTACGGATCAAGTTGATTGGCGTCATGTTAACTTCGTTGAAAGTAGTTAACATTGCTGTTTCGTTTTTAGCAGCTACTAATCTTTCAGCTACTTTACGACGAAGCATTGATAATTTTGTACGATCCTGACCACGGTTTCCTCCAGTTGGAGTTCCCATTGACGGCACTGCATTTACAGCATCATCTTTAGTTATTCTTCCGCCTTTACCAGTTCCTGAAACTGTTGCTGGAGCAATATTTTTTTCGTCTAATATTTTTTTAGCTGCTGGAGACGGCGTTCCAGCTGCATAAGATGCTGCTGGCGCTGGCGCAGCCGCTACTGGAGCCGGAGCCACTGGTGCTGCTTTTGGAGCTTCCGCTGCTGGAGCTGCTACAGGTGCAGAACCTGCTGGTTTTGCTCCATCAGTATCAATAAGACAAACAATTGCCCCAACTGCTACTGTGTCACCTTCTTCTGCTTTTAGCGTGATAACTCCGCTCATTTCAGCTGGCAGTTCAAGCGTTGCTTTATCAGAATCAACCTCAGCAATAGCTTGGTCTTTTTCTACATAATCTCCGTCTTTTACTAACCATGTTGCAATTTCTACTTCTTTGATTGATTCCCCTGGTGATGGGACTTTCATTTCTAAAATCATGTCTTATTATTTTAAATTATGAATTTTATATTCTAAAATATTTTTTATTTAAAGTTTAATTGGTTTAACATTAAACTTTTAAACTTTTTTTTATCTAAATAAATTTTTATCAAACACCATTCTGATAGCATCTGCATGGCGTCGTTTTGAACGTGTATAACTTCCTGATGCAGGAGCAGAATATGCTTTCAACGAAGCCAATCTCCATTTAACCAAGTCAAAATTCATCAGCATAAAGCTGTAAGCTCCCATGTTTTTAGGTTCTTCCTGTGCCCAAACGTAATCGTCGGCATTTGGATATTTGGCAATGATTTCTTTGATTTGATCAGCTGGGAATGGGAACAATTGCTCGATACGAACAACCGCAACATCTTTTCTTCCGTTATTTTCTCTTTCTGCGGTAATATCGTAGTAGAATTTACCCGTACAGAAAACTAGAGTCTTAACGTCTTTTTTATTTACTGTATTGTCATCAATTGTTTCTTGGAACTCTCCTGAAGTGAAATCTTCAACTGGAGATACACATCTTGGATCACGCAACAAACTCTTAGGTGAGAAAACCACTAGCGGTTTACGGAAATTAGTTTTCATTTGTCTTCTCAACAAGTGGAAGAAGTTCGCAGGAGTTGTACAATCGGCAACATACATATTGTGACGTGCACAAAGTTGCAAGTAACGCTCCATACGTGCAGATGAGTGCTCAGCTCCTTGTCCTTCGTATCCGTGAGGCAACAACATCACCAATCCGTTTTGGTTATTCCATTTGTCTTCACCACATGAAATATATTGGTCAATCATAATTTGGGCACCGTTTGAGAAATCCCCAAATTGTGCTTCCCAAATTGTCAAAGCATTCGGGTTGGCCAAAGCATATCCATAATCATAACCTAACACGCCATATTCTGACAAGAACGAGTTATAAATATGGAAGTTTCCTTTCTTGTTTTCGACATGATCCAATAAAATTACTTCTTCTTCAGAATCCTCAACTTTTACCACCGCATGACGATGTGAGAAAGTCCCACGCTCTACGTCCTGCCCTGAAATACGTACATCAAAACCTTCAGTCAATAACGAACCATAAGCCAATGTTTCTGCAGTACCCCAATCGATCGTATTGTTGTCGTATCCAGTCTTTCTATCGGTAACAATTTTTGAAATTTTGTTAATGAATTTTTTATCAGATGGTAAAGTTGATACTGTTTTTATGATAGAATCCAAAGTAGATCTGTCAACCTTTGTATCTACTTTTTTCAGCATCACATCGTCGGAAACCTGCTCGAATCCTTTCCATTCATTCTGCATAAACGGAGTAATGATTGTCAAATCTTTTTTACGGGAAGCTTCTAAGTTTTCTTCAAGATCCTTTTTGTACTCTTTTTCTATTGTATTTACATAGTTAGCATCGATAACTCTTTCTGACAATAGTTTTTCAGCATAAATATCTCTTGGATTTTGGTGTTTTGCAATGATTTTATATAAAACCGGCTGCGTAAAACGAGGTTCATCCCCTTCATTATGACCGTATTTTCTATATCCTAACAAATCGATAAATACGTCACGTCCAAATTCCATTCTGTAATCCAATGCAAAAGACATTGCGTGAACAACAGCCTCGGCATCATCAGCATTTACGTGCAATACCGGCGAAAGTGTTACTTTGGCAACATCGGTACAATAAGTCGAAGAACGGGCATCCAAATAGTTAGTAGTAAATCCAACTTGGTTGTTGATTACAACGTGGATCGTTCCCCCTGTTTTGTATCCGTCAAGCAATGACATCTGAATGATTTCATAAAGGATACCTTGTCCTGCGATCGCAGCATCACCGTGAACGGCAATTGGAAGTACTTTAGAAAAATCATCAGCAAAATATTTATCTTGTTTTGCTCTTGTAATTCCTTCGATTACTGCACCTACTGTTTCAAGATGCGAAGGATTTGGAGCTAAATTAATGTTTATTTTTTTACCTGATTTAGTTACTTTATCGGCAGTAAGTCCTAAATGGTATTTTACGTCACCGTCAAAGTATTCCTGATCGTAATCTTTACCGTCAAATTCTCCGAAGATATCTTGAGTCGATTTGCCAAAAATATTTGCCAAAACATTCAAACGTCCACGGTGAGCCATTCCCATTACGAACTGCTCCACTCCTTTTTCGGCGGCCTTTTCAATCAAAGCATCAAGAGCAGGAATTACAGATTCTCCTCCTTCTAATGAGAAACGTTTTTGCCCTACGTATTTAGTATGCAGGAAGTTTTCAAAAGAAACAGCTTCATTCAATTTGTTTAATATATTCTTTTTCTCTTCAGCAGTAAAATTTGGCTGGTTATTATTAACTCCTAATTTATCCTGAACCCATTTTACAACACCGGGATTACGGATATACATATACTCAACACCAATATGCTGGCAGTATATCGCCTGAAGACGTGTTATAATATCTTGTAAAGAGCAAGGCGGAACACCAATTGCCTGTGCAGCATCAAAAACAGTTGATAAATCAGCAGCTGATAAACCAAAATTTTCGATATCCAAAGTCGGAGAACTTTTTCTACGGTCACGAACCGGATTTGTTTTTGTGAATAAATGACCACGTGTGCGGTATCCATCAATTAACTTTAAAACATTGAATTCTTTCTGCAGTTTATCTGAAACCAGACTGCAGTCAGCACCTGTTTCCACATATTCAACAATTCGCTGAACCGGATTTTCATCATTATAAGTAGTCATTCCAAAGTCAAAACCTTGAAAGAAACTTCTCCAGCTAGGTTCTACACTATCCGGGTTTTCTAAATATTGATCGTATAATTGAGCAAAAAATTCTGTATGTGCTGCGTTTAAAAATGAAAACCTATCCATAATACTGTTATTGAATATACTTTTGTTAAATAGTCCGGCAAAAATACGATAAACCAATTTATTTAAATCTATTTTTTTACGTACTTTTACGTAAAAATTTGTTAAATAAAGCCAGAAGTATGAAAAAATCAGCCTTTTCCTCCCCCACAAAGTATCTTTTCATCTTTTTTATCTTTCTCTTTTACGAAAACGTAATAGCTCAATACCAGCAAATGCCTACGGCGAGAAGTCCTTTTTGGGAAAAAGTACAATTTGGAGGCGGTTTAGGAGTAAGTTTTGGAAACGGTTATACCGATATTTCAGTCGCACCCAGTGCTATTTATAATGTAAATCCTTATTTGGCGACGGGTATTGGTCTTCAGGCAAGTTATGTTTCTTCTAAAGGATACTACGATTCAGGAGTGTACGGTGTCAGTTTTCTAACTTACATTAATCCGATTCCAGAGATTCAGCTTTCGATAAATCTGAATGAATCTTATGTTAACAATCACTATGATGCTTATTACAGCCAAAAAGCATATACAGACAATTTCTGGAATACGGCTTTATTTCTTGGAGCGGGTTACCGAACCGGAAATGTAACGGTAGGACTTGCCTATAATGTATTGTTTGACGAAAATGACAATGTGTATGGCGATGCACTTATGCCTTTTGTGAGAGCGTATTTTTGATTATTAGAAATAAAATATAAATAGTATCTTTGTAATTGTAATTTAAAAAATAAAAATGGGAGCTTTAGAACTGAAAGACAGCATTTTAAAATCTTTAAATATAGCAGATGAGAACCTTCTCAAAATTGTTAAAGAAACTATTGACAATTATAATGAAGAAGAAATTGTTGCCCATAGTGTTGAAGGAAAACCATTAACCAGAAAACAATACAAGCAAAAAATTTCAGACGCCTTGTTAGATTTCAAGAAAGGAAATCACATTACACAAGAAGACTTAGAAAAAGAAATTGAAAGCTGGTAAATGGACAAAATAAATATAGTTTGGACTGATGATGCCAAACAAGAATTAAAAACCATTCAAAATTATTACAGGCAAAAATCTATTCAAAGTTCAAAAAAAAAATTTAAACGAGATATTAAAAACTATTAAGAAGATTCGATTTATCGAACAATATCAAGTCGATGAAATTGACACTGCTTTTCGAAGAATAATTGTAAGACACTATAAAATTATTTACACAATAGAAGCTAAAACAATAATCATAGTGAATATTTTTGATACCAGGCAAAATCCCAACAAGCTTATATTGTAAAATTCGATTATATGCCGAAGATGAAAAACCCATTATACCATCTAATCATTTAAGTATTGGAAGAAAAAAGCAATACCACTTAAAATAAAACATTTGTAAAACCTTTATTTACAATATTCTTTTTACTTATACTTATTCCTGAACCAGACTTTCTGCCATTCTCTTTTAAGGATTAAAAAAGAAACCTGTTCGGCTAGAATTACTAAATCACTGCCATCCAGTTTTTTTATCTGATCCTCTGAAACATCGATGATATAAAGCAGATTCAAATATTCGGCAAATTTGTATTGAATCATCCGATAGATTTTTTCGTGCAGCTGTATTTTTAATTCATCGGGCGAAATACTCAAAGGAAAATCAATTCCTTCATTTGCCAGATTAAAATCCTTATTGAGCTGCTCAATCAATCTCAAGTATAAAGATTCTTTTTGGGCTTCTTCGAATAACAGATCGGTATTTACTGGAGAAATATACATTATTTTAAAATTTCAATATTGCTTACTTGCTGTTTTCGCTTCCAATAATCAACAATTTTAGACAAAAGAACATCGCCTCCCGCATATACGAATACGGCTCCCATGGGAGGATTGGCCACGGGAATAAACCCGAAGATTTTTGGAACCCATTTCCAGCATTGAAAAAATGTCCCTGTCAGTTCAATAAATATAACACAAATGGCAACAAAACAATATAGGTTCTGCCATTTTTTTCTCTTTAAAACCCAAAAGAAAAGAGTTCCCAGAATAAGTGTAAAGACATCTTTCAGAAAGATTCCAACCAACAAAAACAATACTGCGAATCCTGCAGCAAAATATTTTCTCAGCTGAGTATCGTTTTTAACCGCCCATTCCGTATGTGCAAAAACATAACCAGAAGCATAAACAACAGCGTGACCAAAAGGAACATATAACGGAATAGCCTCTGTCCTGTAATTATACATTCCAAGTAAGGGACAAAAAATCAATTCACCTATATATGACAAAAAAACCATTACAAACATCAGTTTCCTCAAATACGAATCCGAAAACCAAAAGAAAAAAGAATAATAAAACACCACCAAAAGGTTTGTGATCTGGCGTCCGTCAAAATAATGATCATTAAAATAAACGCTGTCAATCCCCAAAGCCAAAATTGTAAACAAAGGAAAACAGACAGCAAAAATCATCTGCTTTCTGATATTATATTTTTCGTCAATGAAAAAAAGGGTATTTACTACGGCATCCATAAATCCTGCATATTAAACTTTCCTTCCCATCAGGTTTTCGCCAAAAGCCTTCAGCATCTCTTTTTTTGAAAAATCGATGTCCATTTTTTCCAAAGTTCCAAATGCTTTAAAAGTATAACTCTCTATCGCTTCCTGAGTCGCTTTTGAAGCACCCGATTCATTAAAAATAGTTTTTGCAGTTTCTATTTTCTCTGCGTTTTCATCTAATTGGAGACTGAATAATTGCTCTAATTCCGAAGCTTTTTCAGGTGTAGAAAATTCCAATGCTTTCAGATACAGATAAGTTTTCTTGTTTTCGATAATATCACCGCCTACTTGTTTGCCAAAAGTTTCCGGATCACCAAAAGCATCCAGATAATCATCCTGCAGCTGGAAAGCTATTCCCAAATTAAGTCCGAAGTTATAAATTAAATCAGCATTTTCCTTTGAAGTATCTGCAATAATTGCGCCCATTTTCATGGCTGCAGCAACTAGAACAGCTGTTTTATATTCAATCATTTTAAGATATTCCGGAATGGTAACATCTGTACGGGTTTCAAAATCTACATCCCATTGCTGTCCTTCACAAACTTCTATAGCCGTTTTACTAAACAGTTTTGCCAGATCCCTAAATACGGCCGGCTCATATTTTTCAAAATATTGGTAAGCCAAAATCAGCATTGCATCTCCGGAAAGTATCCCTGCGTTAAGATTCCATTTTTCGTGAACAGTCTGCTGGCCTCTTCTTAAAGGAGCATCATCCATAATATCATCATGTACCAGCGAAAAATTATGAAAAACTTCAACAGCTGTAGCCGCCGGAAGTGCTTTTGTGTAATCTGCATCAAAAACTTCTGCGGCCATTAAAGTCAGCACCGGACGCATCCGTTTACCGCCAAGCCCTAAAATGTAATCAATTGGTTCGTATAGATTTTTTGGCTCTTTATTGATTTTTTGATTTTCTAAATACTGTAAAAAATGTTCTTGATATTCGTGTATAGGAAGCATAAAATGATTTTCTGATTTGCAAAAGCCCAAAGATACTAATTACAATGTAAATTATTACCGCAAAAACATGCCTGAATCAGACGTTAAATTTTAAAGAACAAAAATGACGTTCATCAAAATCAAACAACACTCTATGAATTTATTACTATGATTGCCTTGTTATTTGACTTTTTCAAATTTCTCCAGACAAGCTTCATCACAAAGCTTCGAAGTCAAAATAATTGAAACTGCATTGGCGGTATAAGCTTCTGTTGTTTCAAAATCCGAATAAACTGTACTGCAGGTGTATTTGAGAACCAGAATGTTTTTATCTGAAATAGAATATTTTCCGTTTTCACAAGGCGCTCCCGGCTTCATAGATTTGAAAGTTCCATTTTGATAAAGCTCAATTGTATAGCCATTATCCGCTTTTTGCCATTTCGTATCGCTTCCGCCATTATTAAAATAGGTTTCGATAAGTTTCCATTTGCTTGTTATAGTTAAATCTGACTTATTGCTGACATTATTGGTACAGCTCATAAGAGCTCCTAACACTAAAAGTGTAATTATTTTTTTCATTGTTTTAAAAATCTTGGCTTGTTAGTTTTTTAATTTTAAAGATACTTCTAATTTTATTCAATTTGTAGTCTTATTTTAACAAAAACCAATACCGTATTATCATATTTACTTCAAGATAAAAACTTTAACAAATTCCTTTAATTACTAAAGATGTAATAAAGGTTCCAGACATCGATGAATTTCATACCTAAAATAAGTTTCATTTTCTATCTGATTCCTTTCCCCATGAGATTTTTAGAGTCTAGAGCTGTAATACAAAAGGCAATTATGAAAGCACAAATCCCCGAAAAACGGAACTATAATTTTTATTTATGGTATCCATCGAAAAAAAACATTGGAAACTTTGTTGGTTTTTAAAGTTTCCTTATTACATTTGCAGAACACAAAGAAACTTTATAAGTATCCAAAGTTTCCAAAATAAAAAAAATTAAGGAACAACTTTACTAAAAAATACGAATCATGGAAAATGCATGGGCAATTGATTCAAACGAATCAGACGTTATAATAAAATCTAGACATTCTCTAATTGGCTACCTGCCCGGAGACAAGAACAACTTAAAAGGACATGTTGCCATACAGAACGACGAGGTTGAAGATGCTTCAATAGAATTCTCCCTGAATGTAAATGATAAAAAGAACGTTTCGGCAGAAAAGAATAAAGAAGCAAAATTCACTGATCTTTTTGATGAAGATGAAGCACCGCTGATAAAATTCAAATCGACTTCTTTTCAAAAAATCAACAAGAACATCAATTTCCTGAAAGGTTTTCTGACTATCAAAAACATCACTAAAGTAGTAGAATTTGATACCGAATTTATAGGAATGAAAAACTACAACGGTGTTCAAAAAGCATCTTTCGAAATTACCGGGAACATAAGCCGCAAAGATTTTGGACTTAATTATAATGTCCTTAAACAAAACAAAAGCCTTCCGATAAGCAAAGACATAAAACTCATTGCTAATTTAGAATTCACACATTAAGAATGACCAGTTCTCAACAAAGACAAAAACCAAAACTCATTTAATAACTAACTTTTACTGTACTATTAAAATTTAACTACAATAAGTTATCATAAAAATGAAAGAGAAAATAATATCAAAAGCTACAGAACTCTTTTTAAAACTTGGTTTTAAAAGTGTCACTATGGATGATATTGCTGGAGAAATGTGCATTTCAAAAAAAACGATTTACAAATATTTCTGCAACAAAGAAATCCTTATCGCCGAAAGTACGGAGACGGTTCATAAAACAATTCATGAAAGCATCGACAGTATCACGGTAAAACAATACAATGCAATAAAAGAAAACTTTGAAATCAGAAAAATGTTCAAGGAAATGTTCAAATCTGGAGAAGCTTCACCCGCCTATCAGTTAAAAAAACATTATCCCGATATCTACAACAAAGTAATATCAAGGGAATTAAACGAATGCAGCGAAGCCTTCAAACACAATATTGAAAAAGGAATCCGAGAGGGACTTTATAGAGAAGGTTTAGATGTTAACATCTACGTTAATTTTTATTACACACTTATTTTCAGCATTCATGGCATTACCAGTTCTGAAAAAGAAGCCCAAAGACTGGAGCTGGAAGCTTTAGAATATCATACTAGAGCCATGGCAACACCGAAGGGGATTATCGAACTAGAGAAACAATTACAAAACACTTATATATAAACAATCAATGAAAAGAATAACCCTACTGCTTTTGTGCACAATTGGCCTGACATCCAGTGCACAGGTAAAAACGCTGACCTTAAAAGACGCAATAAATTATGCGCTGCAAAATAAGGCTGATGCCAAAAAAGCGAAATTAGATGTTGAAAACAGTGAATACAAAATTCAGGAAGTCCGTTCCAGAGCCTTACCGCAGATTACTGCAAACGGAAGTTTAACCTATAATCCAATTTTACAGACCAATGTAATTGACGGAGCTGCTTTTGGCGCGCCGGGAACTACAATTCAAGCTTCTTTTGGACAAAAATGGACATCAGGAGCGGGAATTTCGTTAACACAGGCAATATTTGATCAATCTGTTTTTACAGGTTTGAGAGCTGCAAAATCTACTAGAGAATTTTACCAGATAAACGATCAGTTAACAGAAGAACAAGTTATCGAAAGAGTAGCCAACAACTACTATCAGGTATATGTTCAGCGTCAGAAATTGATTTTATTAGACAGTACTTATCTCAACACTACCAAAGTTCGTGACATCGTAAAAGGTCAATTTGACAATGGTCTTGCTAAAAAAATTGATTTTGACCGTATTGTTGTAAAAATGTCAAACATTAGCACACAGCGTCAGCAAATTTTAAATGCAGTACAACTACAGGAAAATGCATTAAAATTTTATATGGGAATGCCAATGGAAACTCAAATTGAGATTCCGCAGACTGAATTTGAAATTACACCAACAGTTTTGATTGAAGCGCCAAATACAGCTAACAGAACCGAATACTTGCTTTTGAAAAAACAAGAAGAATTATTAGTGCTGCAGAAGAAATCTATAGAAGCCGAATATTATCCAACATTATCATTATCAGCCGGGTATAACTATTTAGGCCAAGGACCAGAAGTACCATTTTTTGCTAAGCCTGCAGATGGCGTTTATTGGTCTGATTACTCATCTATTGGATTAAATTTAAGAGTTCCAATTTTTACAGGATTTGGTACTCGCGCTAAAGTAAGACAAGCTGATGTTCAAATTAGATCCCTACAGGAAGACCTCAAAGAAACAAAGCTTTCGCTTGATTTAGATTATAAAAATGCTAATACTCAAATTCAGAATAGCATTGTTACGATACAAAATCAGAAAGAGAACATGATCTTGGCAACAGAAATTCTTAAAAACACAAAAAACAATTACTTACAAGGTTTGGCATCATTAACCGATTTATTAGACTCGGAAAATGCATCAATTGAAGCGCAAAATAACTATACAGCAGCAATTTTAGATTATAAAGTTGCAGAAATAGCATTAATTAAATCAAAAGGACAACTTAAAACACTTATAAACAACTAAAATGAAAAAGACAATACTTACAATAATCGCAATAGCTGCTTCCTTGGGAGCAATTGGTTATGTTTTATCAAAAAACAAAGCAGAAAATAAAGCTAAAACTGATATTGTTGCCGAAAAAAACGCAGCTGTATCTGTAAAAACAGCACAGGTAAAAACAGAAAATGTTTCATTAGATTTCGTAGCAAATGGAAATTTTGCTCCTACACAGGAACTTACTTTCTCTGCTGAAAAATCGGGAAAAGTAATTAAAGTTTTAGTTGACGAAGGAGACTATGTAAATGTTGGACAAACATTGGTGATCGTTAGAAGCGATGTAATTAATGTTAATGCTAATACCGCAAAAGCAGCTTACGACAATGCTAAAAATGATTATGCAAGATATGAAAATGCTTATCAAACCGGCGGTGTTACAAAACAACAATTGGATCAGGCAAAACTGCAGTTAACAAATGCACAGGCAAACTTAACTCAAGCGAACATCAACGTAGGTGACACGAAAGTAAAAGCACCTATCAAAGGATTCATTAACAAAAGATTTGTTGAACCAGGAACCATTTTAGCAGGAATGCCTCCAACACAAATGTTTGACATTGTGGATGTTTCTAAATTAAAATTAAAAGTGAGCGTGAACGAAAGTCAGGTAGCTGGTTTAAAAATCGGAAATACTGTGCCTGTAAGTTCAAGCGTTTTTCCTGATAAATCTGTCACTGGCAAAATTACTTTTATCGCTCCAAAAGCAGATGAAAGCTTAAACTTCCCTGTTGAAATTGAAATCACAAACAATGCTAACAGCAGCATTAAAGCAGGTATGTATGGAACTGCCAACTTTGGAACCAAACAAAAACAAGAATTGAAAGTAGTTCCTAGAAATGCTTTTGTTGGAAGTGTGAGCAGCAATCAGATTTTTGTGGTTGAAAACGGAATCGCTAAACTTAAAAAAGTAACAGCCGGAAGAATTTTAGGTGACCAAGTTGAAATAATTAACGGATTGTCTGATGGTGAAACTGTTATTGTAACAGGTCAAATCAACTTACAGGATGGTAACGCAGTAGAAATTATAAAATAAGCTTTAAGCCGTAAGCTTTACGCTTTAAGCATAACCGATGCGCAAAGCCTATAGCTTACTGCCTACAGCATAAAGCAAAACAAATGAAATTAGCAGAAATATCCATAAAACGCCCTTCGTTAGTTATCGTTCTATTTACGATACTAACTCTTGGAGGACTGTTCAGTTACAGCCAATTGGGCTATGAACTGATCCCAAAATTCGAACAGAATGTTATTACAATTTCTACTATTTATCCTGGAGCTTCTCCAAGTGAGGTAGAAAATACCGTTACCAAAAAAATTGAGGATGGAATCGCCTCTTTGGAAAACATCAAAAAAATTGATTCCAAATCATACGAAAGTTTATCAATCGTATCGGTAACACTGACATCAAATGCAAAAATTGACATTTCGATGAATGATGCGCAGCGCAAAATCAATGCCATAGTGAGTGACTTACCCGATGATGCTGAAACGCCTGCTCTGACCAAATTCTCTTTGAGTGATTTACCAATTATGACTATTGGTGCCAATGGCAAAATGGACGAAGCCACTTTTTATGATTTGATTGACAAAAAAATTGCACCCGTTTTATCGCGTGTGCAGGGTGTGGCTCAGGTAAATATCATCGGTGGTCAGGAACGTGAAATTCAGGTAAATCTTGATGCTGTAAAAATGCAGGGTTACGGACTTTCTATTCCGCAGGTACAGCAGATTATTTTGAGTTCGAATCTGGATTTCCCAACGGGTAACATTCAAACCAGAAATCAAAAAATATTAATCCGTTTAGCGGGTAAATACAAAAGTGTTGACGAATTAAGAAACTTGGTTGTTTCTTCTAAAAACGGAATTGAAGTTCGTTTAAATGATATTGCCGATGTTCAGGATGCCCAAAAAATTGCAGAAAAAATCTCCAGAATAGATCAAAAGAGCGCAATTATTTTACAGGTTATCAAACAATCAGATGCAAATGCGGTTGCAGTAAGTGCCGACTTGAAAAAAGCCATTACCAAACTAGAGAACGATTATAAAACATCAGAACTAGCTTTAGAAATTGCAAAAGACAGTACCGATTATACACTTGAAGCTGCAGATTCTGTAATACACGATTTATTGATCGCAGTAATCTTGGTAGCGTTTGTAATGCTGTTCTTCCTGCACAGTATCCGTAACTCGCTCATTGTAATGGTTTCGATTCCAGCTTCATTGATTGCCACTTTTATCGGAATTTATCTTTTGGGTTATACTTTAAACTTAATGAGTTTATTAGGACTTTCGCTAGTAGTTGGTATTCTGGTCGATGATGCGATTGTGGTATTGGAAAACATTTATAGGCACATGGAAATGGGCAAAAGCCGTATTCGTGCCTCTTTTGACGGTACTGCCGAAATTGGAGGAACGGTAACTTCGATTACATTGGTAATTGTGGTGGTATTTTTACCAATTGCGATGAGTTCTGGATTGGTATCCAACATTATTACACAATTCTGTGTTACTGTAATTATATCTACCTTATTGTCATTATTGGCTTCGTTTACAATTATCCCGTGGTTGTCTTCCCGTTTTGGAAAATTGGAACATATTGAAGGTAAAAATATTTTTGGAAGAACCATTCTTGGATTCGAAAGTCTTTTGACTCGTTTTACAAACTGGGTTACTCAATTATTAAACTGGTGTTTGAATAATTATTTCAAAACAATTAGCGTTGTTTTAGTCTTATTTTTTGGTTCGACCATTGGATTACTAGGTGGTGGTTTTATCGGTGGAGAGTTCTTTGCAACTTCAGACAGTGGAGAATTCTTAGTTCAAATCGAAATGCCAAAAGATGCTTCATTGGAACAATCCAACTTTATGACTCAAAAAGCTGAAGCCTTTTTGAAAAGCGAAGAATATGTAAAAAGCCAGATTACAACAGTAGGACAAACAAGTGAAGGTTTGGGAGCATCACAAGCAACGGCCTACAAAGCGGAGATTGATGTTAAAATGATTGAACAAAAAGATCGTACAGACGGAGCTTCTGTATACGCTGCTAAAATCAAACGTAAATTACAAAAAGTATTAGTTGGTGCCAAAGTTAAAACGGTTCCGGTTGGTATTTTAGGAACTGCAGATAATGCTACTTTAGGCTTGATCGTAACAGGACCTTCTACAGAAGTGGCTATGGCTTTTGCTAAATTAGCCGAAGCTGAATTACGAAGCATTCCGGGAACAACGGAAATTAAATTAACCGTTGAAGATGGAAATCCTGAGATCAATGTACAAGTGGATCGTGATAAAATGGCTGCGTTAGGACTTACGCTGCAAACAGTAGGTACGACGATGCAGACTGCATACAGCGGTAACACTGACGGGAAGTTTAGAGCTGGTGAATATGAGTATGACATCAACATCAAGTACAACGCATTTGACAGAAAAAACATTACCGATGTGAGTAATCTGATTTTCGTCAACAGTTCAGGACAGCAGATTAAATTATCCCAATTTGCAACTATTACTGAAGGTTCAGGGCCAAGCCAGTTAGAGCGTAGAGACAAAACGGCCTCGGTAACAGTACAAGGTCAAAACGTTGGGGTTGCTTCTGGAACAATTGTAACGCAATGGCAGGAAAAATTAGATAAACTGAAAAAACCAGTTGGTGTAAACTATATTTGGGGTGGTGATCAGGAAAACCAAAGCGAAGGTTTTGGTACTTTAGGAATTGCTTTATTGGCGGCTATTATTTTGGTATATCTTGTAATGGTTGGTCTTTATGACAGTTTTATGCACCCGTTTGTGGTATTGTTTGCGATTCCACTTTCGTTTATTGGAGCGATGCTGGCTTTAGCGTTAACGAATAATACACTGAATATATTTACCATTTTGGGTATCATTATGTTAATTGGTCTGGTGTGTAAAAATGCGATCATGCTTGTGGATTACACCAACCAGCGAAGAGCAGCAGGTGAAACCATCAGAAGAGCTTTGATTCAGGCGAACCACGCTCGTCTGCGTCCGATCTTGATGACTACAATTGCAATGGTTTTTGGTATGTTCCCAATTGCATTGGCTTCTGGAGCTGGTGCCGAATGGAAAAATGGTCTGGCTTGGGTAATCATCGGAGGATTGATTTCGTCATTATTCTTAACTTTGATTATTGTCCCTGTGATTTATGAAATCATGGAGAAAATCAAGGCTAAATTAACTAAAGACGAAAAAATAGATTACGAAGCTGAAATGACTGCCGATTATGACCACAAAGAATTAAGCGAGGATGGTTTTAATCCGAAGCATACAGTATAATACCTGAATTTAATTGTGATAAAGGAACCGCCAGAAATCTGATTTTTGGCGGTTTCTTGTTTTTTTACGGGAATGGAATTATTATATTTGGAGATTGAATACTCTCAATAACAAGAACATATACAATTTTTGCGTAATACTTAACCGTTATAACATATGGAATTTAAACCCGCAGACTTTTTTATTGGCTTAGTTGATTTTTTCTCCGTCCTTCTACCTGGATTTTGTGTTGTATACATTGTTACTGTCAATACATTTAATCAATGTCATAATTTTACAAATCCCTCATGGGTATACTACGCAATAACTTCCTATATCGTTGGACACATACTATACGCCTTTTCTGGTTTGTGGAAAAAAAATCTAAATGACTGGATGATTATTCAGTTTTACAGCAAAAAAGGGCTGCTTAGAAAACTTTTTAAAAACATGCCCGAATCAAGAGGCTTAGCATTAATTGAAGAAGCAGAAAAAATCAAAAACGAATACTTCAAAAATGAAAATTATCATCAGGATATTAAGTTTTATGATTGGATAAAAATTATTATTTCAAAAGATGACCCGCAATTAATAACAATTACACAGCGGTTAGAAGCGGACTCAAACTTTTTCAGAAGTTTCACAATTGTCTGCATTGTCGCAGCTTACTTTTACTACCAATGCACTCCTATCCTAATTAGTTCTATTTTACTATTTTTCTTTTCATTATGGAGATTTGTTAACCGAAGATTTAACGCGGAAGAATTTGCATCCTTATACATAATTAATAAGTACAAAATAAAATCAGAAAAATAGAAAAGTCACCTGCTGATATAGCTTATTATTAACCCGCTTTGGTACTCGTTTGCAAACGAGTACCCAATATCATTTAGTCAAGAGTTTTTTAATTTATTATCCAAAGGTAAATCTCGCAAAGCCGCGAAGCCGCAAAGGAATCCAATCATAACTTTGCGGCTTTGCGAGAAAAAATTTAAACTCAACTTAATGGCATTAAACGAGCATCAGTAAAGTTAAATAACTCCACATATTCAACTAATTTTATCCTAGCTAATTTGCAGTATCAAAAAAAAATCAAAAAAAAAGCCATTTCCGTAAAATATTTATCAAGTTCATTTGTCTACATAAATAGAAGGCTTCTTAAAATGAATTTAAAAAACAAAAAATATATACCATGAAAAGAAAAGGTTTTAAAATAGCAGGAATAATATTGCTCGTCATTGCAGCAGGTACAGGATTCAGTTTCGCAGTCATGCTGTTATGGAATGCACTTATGCCGAGCATATTTGGATTAGGAATTATTAGTTTTTGGCAGGCATTAGGCTTACTTGTTCTTTCCCGCCTTCTGTTTGGCGGTCACGGACATCACGGAGGTCCTAGATTTAAGGGTATGCGTCATAAAAATGCTATTCGTGAAAAATGGATGAAAATGACTCCCGAAGAACGCAAAGAATTTGTAAACAAACGCAAAGAGCACATGTGGGGCGGAAGATTTGGCCGCAGACATTTCTTTGGAGACAAAAATTTTGATTTCGACTGTACTGACTTCGACAAAAAAGATAATGAGTAATAACCCTCAGCTAGATGTCGGATCGCTGGTAACAGCTTATAAACCTCGTTTGGACGCGTTTATTCGTAAACGCGTTTCAAACAAGGAAGATGCCGAGGACATTCTGCAGGACGTTTTTTACCAGCTGGCAAAAGTAGATACTGCGATGAATCCGATTGAACAGGTAACTGCCTGGCTGTATCGGGTAGCGCGCAATATGATAATCAATAAACAGACAAAGAAGCATGAAGAAGAATTACCTTCCTACCTAAACGACGATGACGAGATGCTCAAAGATATTTCCGAAATGCTTTTCAGTAAGCAGACGTCACCATCTCCCGAAACAGAATACTTACGCTCATTGATGTGGGTTGAACTCGAAAATGCATTATCTGAACTGCCTCTGGAGCAAAGAGAAGTTTTTGAAAAAACCGAATTAGATGGTTTGTCATTCAAAGAAATATCCGAAGAAACCGGCATTTCTGTCAATACATTACTTTCGCGAAAGCGTTATGCTGTTCTGCATTTACGAAAAAGATTGTCCGAATTGTATGAAGAGATCATTTATTCCTAATTCTTCAGATTATTGCCCTAACAGACGGCAGATTATGAATTCGAATACAAATTACAATATAATTATCTAATTTTTAATACAATACAGTTAAAACAATGGAAACTTTATTTGTTTTTAAAGTTTCCATTGCTATATTTGCATTACAAAATTATTACAAAAAACTGAAAACATGGGAAATAAATGGAAAATTGATTCAAATGAATCTGACGTGCTGTTAAAAACAAAACGTTCTTTGATTGATTACATGCCCGGCACCAAAAATAATTTTAAAGGACACGTTGCCATACAGAACAATGAAGTAGAAAACGCTTCGATTGAATTTTCTTTGAAAGCAAACGGCAAAAACAATAACTCCGATTTGAAGTTAATCGACTTTTTTGATTATAACGAAATTCCTGTAATTCAGTTCAAATCAACTTCTTTTGAGAAGATAAACAAAAACATCAATTTCCTGAAAGGACATCTGACTATCAAAAACATTACAAAAGTTATCGAATTAGACACAGAATTTATTGGTTTCAAAAATGATAACGGAATTCGGAAAGCATCATTTGAAATAACCGGAAGCATTAACCGAAAAGATTTTGGTCTTAACTGCAATCCATACTATGCACACGGAAGCTATGCTGTAGGATCAGATATACAGCTTATTGCTAATTTAGAATTCACACATAATTAACCGCTGATTAATTTAACCTCAATCCCACCCAATCTATATTTTAACCAAAACAAGTAACCAAAAACAATGAAAGACAAAATCATATCCAAAGCAAGCGACTTATTTTTAAAACTTGGTTTTAAAAGCGTCACCATGGATGATATTGCCGGTGAAATGTGCATTTCTAAAAAAACGATTTATAAATATTTCTGCAACAAAGAAATATTAATTGAAGAAAGTACCGAAATGGTTCACAAGACCGTTCATGAAGTTATAAATACGATTGTTGCCAAAAATTACAATGCGATTGAGGAAAATTTTGAGATTCGGAAAATGTTCAAAGAAATGTTTCAGATAGCTGACACGTCTCCGCTCTACCAATTAAAAAAACATTACCCAGAGATTTATCAAAAGGTAATCAACCGGGAATTGGATGAATGCAATATGTGCTTTAAACAAAATATCGAAAAAGGTATTGACCAGGAATTATATCGAAAAGATCTGGATGTTGATGTTTATGTCAAATTTTACTACTCATTAATTTTCAGCATCAAAGAAAACACAGTCTCCGAAAGGGAAGCCACAAAACTGGAATTGGAAGCATTAGAATACCACACCAGGGCAATGGCAACCTTAAAAGGAATTGACGAACTTGAAAAACAATTACTTAAAACCAAAATATAATGAAAAAAACATTCATTCTAATGTTAACATTTTTGGGCGCGGGCGTATATGCGCAAGACTCGAATAAGAATTATTCCTTTTCATTACAGCAGGCAATTGCTCATGCGATTGAGTACAATTACTCCTCCATCAATTCAGGACGCAGTATTGAAGCCGCAAAGGAAAAAAAATGGGAAACTACAGCCATGGGATTACCTCAGATTAATGCTGGCGTTGATTATACAAACAATTTTGTTTTACAAAAATCTGTCGTTCCTGCCGAATTCTTTGGCGGTAAACCAGGCGAATATGCCGAAGTGGCTTTTGGAACAAAACACTCTATGATAGCGCGTTCCTCAATAAGCCAGCTTCTTTTTGATGGTTCTTATATTGTAGCGCTTCAGGCTTCAAAAACCTATTTGGCTTACTATCAAAATGCAAAAAAGAAATCTGATATTGAAATCAAGGAAATGGTAATTAACTCTTATGGTAATGTTTTACTGGCCAAAGAAAACATCGCCATTTTGGAAAAAAACATCGCATCTTTAACGAAAACGCTGAACGACACCAGAGCCACTTACAAAAATGGATTGATTGAAGAAGAAAGTGTTGAACAGTTAGAAATTACTTTGGCTTCTTTAGAAAGTACCTTAAACTACAACAATCGTTTATTGGACATTACTTATAAAATGCTGAAAATCAATTTAGGCATTGATATCAATGACCCAATCACACTGACAGATAAGCTGGATATACTGACGGTTCAAAACATTGATGCTTCTTTTTCCAATTCAAACTTTGATGTCAACAGCAATATTGATTATAAAATAGCCTCCAATTTTGAAGAGCAGCGAACATTGGAATACAAACTTGAAAGAAGTAAAGCACTGCCTTCGTTGTCTGCGAATTTTAATTTTGGATACACTGCTTATAAAGATCAGTTTGATTTTTTTACTAAAAACCAAAACTGGTTCAATTATTCGAATCTTGGATTAAGTTTAAATGTTCCAATATTCAGCAGCTTAGCTAGAAGCTCCAGAACACAGCAGGCAAAAATTGCTTTGGATCAGGCAAAAACAACTTTAAACGAAACCGAGCAAAAACTGAAACTGCAGTATGCTGCCGCAAAAAGCGAGTACGAATACAGCATCGCCGATTATGAAACTGCCAAAAGCAATCTGAATCTGGCAGAAAGAATCGAGAGAAAACAGCAGATTAAATTCAGTGAAGGGCTTTCGACCAGTTTTGACTTCAATGATGCGCAGCGTCAATTATATACTGCCCAGCAAAAATATCTGCAGACTATGGTCAATATCATCAATAAAAAAGCCAGTTTAGAAAAAATCATCACTCAATAACGACACTATTAAATACAACCAACATGAAAAAAATATTAATATTAACTACACTTTCCATCGTATTGATTTCCTGTAATTCATCAGAGAAAAACCAATCAACCGAAAGCATTATTGCCTCCAAAGACGTGAAAGCAATAACGGCCAAAAAAGCCGAACTACAGCAGCAGCTTACCCAAATCGATGAAGCATTGGCTGCTTTGGACGTGAACAAAGAAGTTGAAGCATTGGTATCTGCAGTAAAATTGAAAGATACTGTTTTCAACCACTATCTTGAGATTCAGGGAAGCGTTAACACTAATGAAAACGTACTGATTCAGCCAGAATTTCCTGGGAATTTAGTACAGCTGAACGTAAAAGCCGGACAAAAAGTAAGCAAAGGACAAGTTTTAGGACGCACCGATGATGGCGGAATGAGCCAGCAGCTGGCCAGCGCAGAAAACCAATATGCTCTAGCCAAAACCACTTTTGAGCGCCAGAAAAATCTATGGAGCCAAAAAATTGGTTCCGAAATACAATACCTTCAAGCACAGGCACAAATGATTTCGGCACAAAAAGGAGTAGCACAAATCAAAGCACAAATTGCAAAAACAGTCATCAAAGCTCCGTTCTCAGGAACTATTGACGAAGTTTTTGTAGAAAAAGGAGAAGTAGTTGCTGCCAGCCAAAAAGGATTAATGCGAATCGTGAATTTAGGAAATATGTATGTTTCTACTTCAATTCCTGAAACCTATATCGGAAAATTAAAAATTGGCACTGAAGTAGATGTTTACTTAACTTCATTAGGCAAAACCTACAAAGGAAAGGTACGCCAAATAGGGAACTTCATCAATCCAAACAACAGAAGTTTCGGAATCGAAGTCAGCGTTCCAAATCCGGAAAACTTATTACGCCCTAACCAAGTCGCTAAACTAAAAGTGATTGATTATGTAAGCAAAAATGCTGTGGTTGTTCCAACAAATGTAATTCAGCAGGATGGTAAGAAAAACAGTTTTGTCTATACAGTAGCTAATTCTAACGGAAAAACAGGCATTGCCAAAAAAGCAATTGTAAAAACTGGCCAGTCGTCAGACAATGTAACCGAAATTTTAAGCGGTTTGAATGCTGATGCAATAATTGTTACCGAAGGCATGAATACCATTTCGGACGGGATGAAACTTAATTTTTAAAATGATTTTGATTGTAGATTAACGATTTTCGACTGCAGATTGCTGCAACGGTAAAATCTAAAATCTTATGTCTGACTTCTTAGTTAATCACACTATACATCTAAAATCAAAAATCGTTAATCTAAAATCTCAAATTAAATGAGCCATCAAAATAAAGAATTCGGAATATCAAGCTGGGCTGTCGAAAACCGCGTAACAGTCTATATACTGACACTGCTGATTGTAATTACCGGAGTCATTGCCTATGTTACCATGCCGAGAGAGGATTTTCCGGAAATCATAGAAAACAAGGTTTACATTTCATCTGTTTTCCCAGGAAACTCGGCAGAGGACGTGGAGAAATTAATCATCAAACCGCTTGAAAAGGAAATCAAAAACATCAGCGGTGTAGATAAAATCACATCCAGTTCCTTTCAGGATTACGGAATGATTATCGTTGAGTTCGAAGACAAAGTCACCATTTTGGACGCCAAAACCAAAATCAAGGACAAAGTAGATATCGTAAAAGCAGATACCGACTGGCCAAACCTTGACAACGGAAGCAAAGTAGAACCAAGCGTTTTTGAATTGAACATTTCGGAAGAAGTGCCGATTCTAAACATCAATCTACAGGGAAACTACACCACACAGCAGCTTAAAAAATACGGAGAATTACTTCAGGACGATATTGAAGAAATTCCTGAAGTAAAAAAAGTAGACATTCTGGGTGTTGATGACAAAGAAGTGGAAATTGCTGTTGATATTTTCAAAATGACAGCAGCGCAGGTTTCGTTTGATGACATTCAAAGTGCCGTGAAATATGAAAACATGACGCTTTCGGGAGGAAATTTAATTTCGCAGGGATCCAGAAATAACATCCGAATTGTGGGTGAAATCAAAGATCCTAAAGAACTGGAAGACATTATCGTAAAACACAACGGAGGAACCGTTTACCTGAAAGACATTGCGGTAGTCAGTTTCAAAGAAAAAGAAAAAACTACTTACGCCCGTGAGAAAGGAACCGAAGTAGTAATGCTAAACGTGAAGAAACGTTCCAACCAGAATATGATTTCGGCAATCGAACAGGTTAAAGAAAAGATCAAAGTAGCTCAAGCTTCCTATCTGCCTTCCAATCTAAAAATCGAATTAACAAACGACCAATCATCACGCGTTGAACATCAGGTTGATGAACTTTCAAACCATATTATTTTTGGTATTGTACTGGTAATGATAGTACTAATGTTTACAATGGGACTGCGTAACTCCTTGTTTGTAGGAGCAGCAATTCCGCTGTCAATGCTGATGGCGTTTAGTATACTTTCCGCTTTTGGACTAACGCTGAACACGATGGTTCTTTTTGGATTGGTTATGGGACTGGGAATGCTCGTGGACGACGGTATTGTGGTGGTAGACAACGTATTTGCCAATATGAAAAAAGGAATGCCGCGCATTGAGGCTTCCAAAATAGGTATCGGCGAAATCGCGTGGCCGGTAATTTCTTCTACAGCCACTACCTTGATGGCCTTTCTTCCTTTTGCCTTATGGCCTGGAACTATGGGTAAATTCATGAAATATTTTCCAATGACACTGACAGTAACACTTACTGCTTCATTATTTGTTGCTATGGTTGTCAATGCTGCTATGACAGGAGGTTCCATGGATATTGAAGACAAAAACGTAACTAAAAAATCAGCAAAAACGTATTCCATAATCTTTACGATAATTGCAGTAATTTTTGTGTTTCTTGGAAACATGTATGATTCAAAATTTGCTAAAGCCATTGGTCACTTGGCTATTATTTCATTAGGGCTTATGTGGCTGTATAAATTGAAACTGTATCAATGGACACAGGATTTTCAGCATAGTTTTTTTCCTAGAATGGAAGACCGATACAAATCCTTTCTAGCTAAAATTTTGACCAAAAGAAGAGCTTGGTATGCCCTAGCCGGAATTATTGGAATGCTGTTTTTCTCTTTTATCCTTTTGGGAATATTCCCGAGAAAAGTACTTTTCTTCCCGGATAATATTCCGAATCAGGTAATCGCTTATATCGAATACCCACAAGGGACCGATATAGAAAAAACCAATAAAGCTACTTTATTTGTGGAAAAACAGGTGATTGCCATTTTGAATAAATATGTAGATCCAAAAACCAGCAAAAACTATTTGGCCGAATCCATCGTCTCCCAAGTGGGAGTTGGTGCAGGAAATCCAAATGTAGATGCAGGATCGGCCTCGGAAACTCCTTTCAAAGGAAAAGTAACGGTGAATTTCTCCGAATTTAAATTCAGAAGAGGCATCAACACCGCTGACATTCTAGAAGAAATCAGAGGTAAAGTAAAAGGAATCGCCGGAGCAACGGTAACTGTTGAAAAAGATGCCAACGGACCACCGGCTGGATATCCTATTAGTATTCAGCTTACCGGAATCGATTATGACGAAATGCTGAAAGAAGCTGACAAAATGATCACTTTTATCAATTCCAAAAACATTCCTGGAATTGAGCGTTTGAGCATCGATGTAAACAAGGAAAGTCCTGAACTGGAGGTAAAAGTAGATCGCATAAGCGCAGGAAGTCTGGGTGTTTCGACAGGACAATTGGGTTTTAACCTGCGCCGTTCTGTTTATGGACAGGAAATCTCGACCTACAAAGAAGGCGATGACGATTACAACATCACGATGCGTATGCAGGATGACCAGCGTAAAAACGAAAACATACTGTTCAATCAAGCACTGACTTTCAGAAATCCAGCTAACGGGCAAATGATGCAGGTGCCTATTTCGGCGGTTTCCGAAACAGAAAAAACGACCACCTACAACCAAATCAAAAGGAAGAACCAAAAACGAATCATGACGGTTTATTCCAATGTTTTGACCGGTTACAATGGAGACGAAATCACCAAACAGATTGCTGCCGATTTAAAAGGCTATCAATTACCAAAGACGGTTACCTATTCGTTCTCTGGAGTGCAGGAAGAGCAAGGGAAAAACCAAAGTTTCCTGATGTATGCGCTGTTTTTGGCTATGGCCGGTATCACCATCATCATCGTACTTCAGTTTAATTCGGTTTCCAAAACCATAGTTATTCTGTTTACAGTAATCCTGAGTTTCAGCGGGGTATTTTATGGTTATGTTATCGCCAATATGGATTTTGTGATCCTGATGACTATGATGGGAATCATTTCGCTGGCGGGTATCGTGGTGAAGAACGGAATCGTATTAATGGATTTCTTCGTATTGTTATTAGACAAAAAAGTAGCTGATAATCATTTACAAAGCCACGACGATTTAACGCTTGAAGAAATCAAGGAAGTAATCATTGAATCTGGTAAATCAAGGCTGCGTCCTGTATTGCTGACGGCACTTACTGCCGTATTGGGATTGATTCCGCTGGCTATTGGACTGAACTTTGACTTCTTCTCTTTAATAACCGACTTGAATCCGCACATATTTATGGGAGGAGACAACGTTATTTTCTGGGGACCATTGGCCTGGACCATCATTTTCGGATTGACTTACGCAACGGTCTTGACCCTGATTATGGTACCAGTGATGTTCTATCTGGTAAAAAGAACCAAATATTGGTTAAGAGACCGAAGAAAATCAGTAACTGCTGAAGAATAATTTTTAAAAAATTTATAATTAAGGCCACCTGAAATTTGAATTTTGGGTGGTTTTTTGTTTTTTAGAATTATTAACTAACAAAATTCCTCAACACATCAAGAGCTCAATTTAAAAATAAATCTTTACTTTTGAATAGTAAAAACTGTAAGTTATGGATATGACAGCTCAAATAAAGAAAAATCTAATTTCCAGAATTAAAGATTCTAAGGATTTGAACTTTCTAAACGCACTTCAAACTATATTTGACTCATCAGAACAAGCCTTATATCAATTATCTGCCGAAGAACAATCATCGATTGAAACTGGAAGAAGCGAAATCAAAGAGGGAAAATTTCATAATAACGATGAAGTAATTTCTGAAATGCGGGAATGGCTAAAAAAGTAATAGTTTGGTCAAAAGTTGCAAAACTTCAGCTTGCAGCTGTATTAGAATATTATCGCGAAAGGAATGGTAATCCAAATTATAGTTTAAAACTGCTTAAAGAAGTAGAAGACTTATTAAATACACTTTCACTCTGAACTAATTGGAAGACTGACTTCAAATAAATTTACACGTGTAATTCCATTGAAAGTTTATCTTATTTTCTATGAAATAAATGGAGATAGAATCGAGATTGTATCATTTTGGGATAACCGACAAAATATTGAACGCAGAAAAATAAAATAATTATAAAACGAACCTAGTTTTCTTTCAAGCTAAGTTTGTTTCTTTTTTATAATTCCCGTCTCCTATCAAAGAATAATTTTTTAAACTTTATATAACGAAAACCACCTGAAATCTGATTTCGGGTGGTTTTATTATTTTTTTTTAGAAATGGAATGAGTATGTTTGAAAAATGAAGTAACCAGCACACATCCATATCACAAAAAGAAAAGAGTTAATTAATTATTTTAATTTAAAAAAATGAAGCTTAAAAAAATACTATTGTTGATCTTACTAAGTTTGAGTTTGAATCTATTTGCACAAGTAACAACAACAAAAGAAGATACAAAAATTGAAATATTAAAAGCTAAATTAGTTGACAATAGTAGTGTTTTTGGAATCAGACAACTTAAAGTGACTAGTGATGATGTAAGAAAAGTAATGATTAAAACAAAAATTAAATCTACAATTTTTAACAAAATAAAATTAAGTGCATTTTCACTTTTAGATACTAAAAATAAAATTCGCTACAGACTTGCAGATTATAAAGGCTATACAGGAGTTATAGGTTATCCAGAATTAATACCATTTAGAAAAGATAAAATTTACAATGAAAAAGGGAATGAGATTATGGGAGATTGGCTACCCCCATACAGTAATTACGAAAAAGATTATTTTAATGAATTTGATAAAGAAGGATACAGTAATTTTGAGATGAAAGTTAATTTCGGGACAACTGAAAAACCAAAATTAAGTATTGTTTATTTTGGGCAAACTAGCTACGAAAAATTTACCGCTGAATTATATTTTACAATTTTAATAGAAAAAAAAGATTCAGATTATGAATTATATTATAAAAATGAAAAAATAAGTGATATAAAATTTGAATAAAGACCTCGCTCAGCACCCTCCTTCCTTTGCATGTTTTTATCAATCGGGAAATATAGCGGATGAGCAGAAACCCATACCTACTAATAAAGCCTATTCTTTAGCTTCTATAACTTTTTGAAAGCGTAACAGAAATGTTATTGATTCTGCGTTTTGTACTTTACCTTTGCCAAACTATAGAAAGTTACATTAAAGTCCCGAATCCAAAATGAAACGAGAACACTACATTCCTTTTGACAAGGAATTCCTGCTCGAAGAGCAGCTTGCTGAATATACCGGAGACGAAAAACAGGCCGAAGATTTCAAAAAACTGTTTGACATCATTGAGCATTATTTTCACTACGAAGCCTTTAACCTGATTCGGAACATAAAAAAGAATTACGCTTTTTTTGATCCTGACCTTCCTCCAAAAGAACGGGAAACATTTAAAGAGAAAAGCGATTTTTCAGTTTTTAAAGAGTCATTACATAAAGTTTTGGAATTAAGCAATTATTCCAGAGTCAGTCAGGAAACTCTGGACAAAGCTTTTCAGGATTCCGATTTGATAGGACTGAAACTGGACATTGATCTGGATGTTTATAAAGACTACGAAATATATGTCAGAGGCCAGCATACTGCCAAAGAAAAGATCACTAAATACTTTTTCTGGAAGAAAAAAATCGAAGTCGAATATTATGACCGCGTGATGATTTACCTCAAATATCACGATGCGGATTATTATAAAAAGAATAAGCTCAAAAAGGGGGAAAAATTAATAGAACCCGGAACCGTCGTTTTGAAGATTTTCAAACGCGTTCCCAAAAACGATCTCGAAACAATTTTCCCAAATGCCATTCCCAAAATGTCGCTGACCGACAAACTGCTGTTATGGGTTCCAGGTATTGTCGGGGGAATCTCGCTGTTGAGTGCCAAAGTGATTCCTGCTTTGATTAATATGCAGGCGGCTTATCAATCCGGTGAAACGATTGATCTTTTGAACAGCAAAACATCGTTGAACCAAGGCTTGATTGCTCTTGGAATTTTGGGTGCTTACTTATTCCGCCAATACAATAACTTCGTGAACAAGAAAATAAAGTATTCCAAGATGCTTTCAGACAGTCTTTATTTCAAAAACCTAGGGAATAACAGCGGGGCATTTTATTCTTTACTGAATTCTTCGGAAGAAGAAGTATTAAAAGAAACCATCCTTGCCTATTCATTTTTGAACAAAAGCAAAACTTCATTGACTGAAGAGGAACTGGATCAGCAAATTGAATCTTGGTTTAAGACAAAACACAGCACCGACCTTGATTTTGATGTGACTGAGGCTTTACAGAAACTAAAAAACAGCGGACTTGGATTTGAAACCGACGGCAAGTGGAATGTAATTCCGCTTGACAAGGCACTCATTAGAATGGATGAGATTTGGGATGGGGTTTTCAATTATAGCGAATTGACAGCTTAACCCTAAGCATAAAAAAAGGAGAAAGCTTTTAGTAGTTTTCTCCTTTTTTATAAAACTTACAAACTACTCGGCAGTAACCGGATCAATTATTTCAGTAACCAGACTTATTTTATTAGCTGGAAAGCCACCTTTATCGGCATGTTCCCGAATCATTTCTTCATTAGGGGCAATATATACACAATAAATTTTGTCATCAGTCACATAACTGTGCTTCCACTGTATTTCCGGTCCCATTTTCCGTAACACATCACAGGATGCATTCGAAATAGCTTTTAACTGCTCCGGCGTTAAATCCCCGGCATTGGGAATCTCCCTTTCAATAACATACTTTGGCATACAAATTAAATTAAAAAGTTAGAATACAATAATTTATAGAAAACCTCTTTGAATCCATTTTAAAAAAACAAACGGAACTAAAGCGGTTTATTCAGAAAGGGGCAGTACAGACAATTGCTTTTTAAACATACAAGCACTACAGCAGTCAAAATCGGCTGATACAGTAACCCATAAAAGCCGATTTCTAAACAAACACAAACGTTATGATTCTGTGCATACGCAAATAGATATTTAAACGAACTGACTCTCTATTTCACCCTGAATCACAGCCTGTATTCTATATTAAAGGTACGATAAATACCGGTACCAAATTCGGGCTTAACAAACTTATAACACTGAAAATCAATTATAAAAAAAGGAGGAAACCATAACGGCTTTCCCCCTTTTTCTTAAATTAACTATGTAAAATTATCTAGTTTGAAGTCGCAAAGGCATCTTGTCTCCAATTTTTAACTTTTGCTACTTTATTATTGGAAAAATCCACTTCGCAAAGACTGTTTTTATCATTATTCTGAGACCAGAAAAACCATTTACCAGTTTTTACTCCCGCAACGTATTCGCCAGAGGCAATTTTGTCACCCGCTTCGTTGTAAGAAACCCAAATTCCTTCCAATTTACCGTTTTCAAAATATCCTTCTTGCTGCACTTGTCCATTTTCATAAAAATAAGTAGCTTTAAGTTTTTTACCAAATGGCTCTAAAACAGGTTTTGCATCTTGGGCAAAAATTGCACCAGAAAATAATACCGCTGCCAAAATCATTATCTTTTTCATATCGTTAGTTTTTAATTGTTTGTACCTTACTTGTATCAAAATTAGAAACAAATTTCACATTAAAAAAACATTTTGGTAACAATTTCATAACACAGACAAAAGCTTAACATTGGAACTTAAACAACATGTATTTTACTTACAAAATATTACTTTTTTGAAGCGATTTAAAAAAGTGGCTGCACTTTTTTGGAGCAGGAACATCTTGCATTTTTGAAAGTTCCCTCCAGCCTTCCACTGTATCTATTGTGCCGAACCCCGGCACAATAGGATGCCGTTTCAGTCTGGGCTAAAATACAGCATTTTTACTTTTTTTAGAATTAACCGCTGTTGTCCATAATAAGGACTAACTGGTTTTAAAAAATTTTTAGGCATTAACTGTAAATTTAACAAAACAAATAATAAATACAATTTGATATAAAATTCATAATTAGTCCTAAATTTGCACTCGTGCTAAAAAGCAAAAACTAAAATTTATATCATCTACGGAAGTCATAATTGTGGCATTTGAAATTAAAAGGAGGAAGCCCAGCGGGCTTCGGGTATAATAATCTAAATAACACTTGTAAATAAAAATATAATGTACAGAAGTCATACATGCGGAGAGTTAAACGCCTCACATATCAATACCGAAGTTACGCTTGCCGGTTGGGTTCAAAAATCAAGAGATAAAGGATTTATGAATTGGGTAGATTTACGCGACCGATACGGAATTACACAATTGATTTTTGACGAAAGCCGTACCGTAAAAGAAGTTTTTGAAGCTGCCAAAACTCTTGGGCGCGAATACGTGATCCAGGTAAGAGGAACCGTTATTGAGCGTGAAGCCAAAAACAAAAACATTCCAACGGGAGAAATAGAGATTTTAGTTTCTGAACTAAATATTTTAAATGCTGCTTTGACACCGCCATTTACCATCGAAGATGAAACTGACGGTGGTGAAGACATCCGAATGAAATACCGTTACCTTGACATTCGAAGAAATCCAGTAAAAAACAGCTTGCTTTTCCGTCACAAAGTGGCAATGGAAGTACGTAAATACCTTTCGGATTTAGATTTCTGCGAAGTAGAAACTCCTTATTTAATTAAATCAACGCCGGAAGGCGCAAGAGATTTCGTTGTTCCGTCAAGAATGAACGAAGGACAATTCTATGCTTTGCCACAATCACCACAGACTTTCAAACAATTATTGATGGTGGGCGGAATGGATAAATATTTCCAAATCGTGAAATGTTTCCGTGACGAGGATCTGCGTGCAGACCGTCAGCCGGAGTTTACACAAATCGACTGCGAAATGGCATTTGTAGAGCAGGAAGACATTTTAAATGTTTTTGAAGGATTGACTCGTCATTTGCTAAAAGAACTAAAAGGAATTGAAGTTGATAAATTTCCTCGCATCACTTATGAATATGCGATGAAAACTTATGGAAATGACAAACCGGACATTCGTTTCGGAATGAAATTTGGGGAATTGAACGAATTTGCACAGCACAAAGAATTCCCGGTTTTCAACTCAGCTGAATTAGTAGTGGGAATTGCCGTTCCGGGAGCAGGAAATTATACCCGTAAAGAAATTGACGCCTTAATTGACTGGGTAAAACGCCCGCAGGTAGGCGCAAGCGGAATGGTTTACGTAAAATGCAATGATGACGGAACATTTAAATCATCAGTAGATAAATTTTACGATCAGGAAGATTTAGCCAATTGGGCAAAAACAACTGAAGCAAAACCAGGTGACATGATTTTTGTACTTTCTGGACCAGCCGATAAAACAAGAGCACAGTTGAGCGCTTTGCGTATGGAATTAGCTGCTCGTATTGGATTGAGAAATCCAGCCGAGTTTGCACCGCTTTGGGTTGTCGATTTTCCTTTGTTAGAATTTGATGAAGAAAACGGACGTTACCACGCGATGCACCATCCATTTACTTCCCCAAAACCGGAAGATATGCATTTACTGGAAACCAATCCTGGAAAAGTACGTGCCAATGCCTACGATATGGTTTTGAACGGAAACGAAATTGGCGGAGGATCAATCCGTATTCACGACAAAGCAACACAGCAGTTGATGTTTAAATATTTAGGCTTTACAGAGGAAGAGGCCAAAGCACAATTTGGATTCTTAATGGATGCCTTTCAATTTGGAGCTCCGCCTCACGGAGGCTTAGCTTTTGGTTTGGACCGTCTTGTTGCGATTCTGGGCGGACAAGAAACCATCCGTGATTTTATTGCTTTCCCAAAAAACAATTCAGGAAGGGATGTTATGATTGACGCTCCATCCATTATTGATGAATCTCAGTTAAAAGAACTTTCAATAAAATTAGACTTAGAATAGCTGTAAAGAGCATGAAAAAGATTTTTTTACTGCTTTTTGCAATAAACCTATATGCACAGAGCCCAAAACAGGTTTTGTATTCATTTTACGATTGGAAATATCCAAAAATAAAAATCGAAAGCAGCACAATTAGTATTGCCATAGAAGATTCATCAGGCAATAGTATAATTGACAATCAGATATCTGCATATGCAGTAAAAAATCTTAATTTCAGAAATTTAGAAATAGTTTCACCTGGAAAAAGCAACTATTTAATAGATATTCAACCTATAAGCACGAATCTCGCAACAGCTGTAGAAAAAAATACTATTGGAAATGAAATTAGCTATACCGGGAATATTATTTTTGATGCAAAACTAAATTTCACCATAAAACGAAATAATGAAATCATTTACACTAAAGATTTCAATTATTCTCAAACCGTTTCAAGTGTAAGCGCTTACAACAACTATAGCATAAAAACAGAGGAAATTGCAAAAAGCCAAGCACAGCTATTACTTAAAAACTCTAGTGTAACAATTTCTCAAAATTGCCGCGATATCTATAGTAATATTGTTTTATATAATTTTTTCAAAGAAATTAAAGAAACCATTGATTTCAGCAGAATTGAAGAGAACCTTCCTTTATACAAATTCAAAGATGATGATTTTGAACAAATCAATAAATCTGTTGATGCTTTTGAGTTTACCAGAAAATTAGAAGACACTGAAGAAAACTATCTTAAGATAAAAAATCTTCTTCAAGAGAGTATTCAATTTTGGGAAAATGAAGTTTCCAAATATGATGTCAATAATAAAAAAACAAAAAAAATTTATTGGGCATTAATGGCAAATATTTCAATCAGTTACTACGCTTTGGGTGAGAATGTAAAAGCACTCGAATTTAAAGACAAAGCATTACTGGCAGATTATAACAAATCCTATCGGTATTTAACCGAAATGCCTGAGAAAAGAAAACAAGAACTAGCGTTTATATTGAATTCAGAAGGCAAACCCTTTATCGATTTTGCAAATAACAATTTTTCAAAAAAACAGAATTTCGACGCTATATATTTTGCCAATGGCAAAGGAAAATTGATTATTAACAGCAATGTTTCTGATGAAGAAATCGCTATTAAAAAAAATCGTGTTCAAGTTATTTATAATGTTTTGGCATGCTCCAAATTTTATGATTTCCTGATAAATATTGTAAATGATTTTAATGAGAAAGAAGAAGAGAAAAGTTTGTTTTTTAAAAATACCGATGATTACTTTTTAAAATTAACAAAGCGTTACAATGATTTAAGCAAAGAATTACTTGTTGCCGATTTGAAAAATTTTAACATGGATGAGAAACAAGCTATTTTAAAAGCATCTAATAACATCTATTATTTAACCAACGTTCTTTACGACCGCTTAAACCAATCGTCAACCGAGATTAAAGAAGCCGGAAAAGAAAAACACAGCACAGATTTTGATAAAACTTTTAGGCTTATAATCCGAATAAAAGATCTCTTGGCAAATTACGAAGGTAAAACCAAAAAACAAGACCTTCAAGCCTTAGCCAATATGGTTTTTATTAGTCAAAATAAAATCCTTATGGATCTCCCTTACATGGGCTTATTGGCAGATGAACTTTCGACCGAGGGATACAGCGAATACACAAAACAAACAAAAGTTTATCAGAGTCTCTTTAAGCAATATAAAAAAACATTGAATTCCTTTTTTGCGAGTGACATTTTAAAAGACTTACACGAAAAAGAAAGAATAAAATTTAATGACATTATGTATTCTTTTTATATGCCTTTATCAAAAGAAAAAATCGAAAATATAAACACTAAATTTAAAAATAAATATAATAGCGAATCTATAGTAAGACTCTTAATGCTGTATTCTAAATAATTATGAAAATCTTTTTACCGATTTCATTTCTTTTTATTTTATATGGCTGTGTTTATATACCACAGGCAACAGTAAAAAAAGATATTTATTCAAAACAAGATGCCGATAATCAAGAAAGAGAGTTTAATCTACAGGTCAAAACAGTAAGTTTCTCTGATAAAAACAAATACAATGAAATTGAAATTGAATATGAACTGAAAAACAATTCTAAGCTATACATTTTTGATAAAAAATTAAAGAACTATACATTATTTTTTATCCTAAAGATGAAAGATGGCCGGGAAATTGCAAAAGAAAAAAAAATTTGGTCAATAATTCCCCCAAATACAGCCATAATAGAAAAAGAAAATATTTATGTATCTGATTATCTTGTTCAATCCTGCACAACAAGGATTTATACAACATATAGATAAAAAGGACACCGCTAAAAAATATTTTCGCAGCGATTAACAAATCTCAATTCAAACAATTACATATTAAACTAAATTCAAACAATTAGGTAAAAACACTTGAATATCAATATTTTTACAAAAAAAATAATATCATATTGATTTTCGTATTATATTAAAGATTACATTTGCGATATTATAAATTATTATTACTATTACAATGCGTACAGGTACAGTTAAATTTTTCAATGAATCTAAAGGTTACGGATTCATTACAGACGAAGAAACAGGAAAAGACATTTTTGTTCATGCATCAGGAATCAGCGCGGAAGAACTACGCGAAGGTGACAGAGTTAGCTATGAAGAAGAAGAAGGAAGAAAAGGTAAAGTTGCAGCTAAAGTAGCAGTACTTTAGTATTAAAATAGCTTACTGTTTTATTGCAAAAACGTCTAAAAAACGTTCCGATTTAATCGGAACGTTTTTTTTTGTCCGTATACTAAAAACAGCACTTAAAAGCGTTATTTATAATCAATAAAAATTAGGACCGCATTAAGTTAATGTTTCTACTAAATATGATACAAAATTTGTGTTTTAGTTACACTAAAGCTATCTTTGTAACTTAATATAAAGCAAAAATTGATAATTATGCAATCTGAACAAATAAACTATATCCCAATCTTTATGCAGCTTGTTTTAGCTGTAGGATTTGTTGTAGGCATGATCATTATTTCAGGAAAATTAGGACCAAAAAGGCTCTCTGAAAATAAAGACAAAAACTTCGAATGCGGTATCGAATCAGTTGGAAACGCAAGAATTCCTTTTTCAGTAAAATACTTCATCGTAGCCATTTTATTTGTACTTTTCGATGTAGAGGTAATATTCCTATACCCTTGGGCTGTGAATTTCAAAGACTTAGGCATCGAAGGGATGATAAAAATGATTATCTTTATGTTACTTCTTTTAGTCGGCTTCTTCTATATCATCAAAAAGAAAGCTCTAGAGTGGGAATAAATTAAAAATTCAGGTTTTTGGATTTTAGACTTTAGATTATGCCAACTAAGAAAATTTAAAACTAGAATTTAAAATTTAGATTTTTTTTAAAATATAAAATATTGATTTTATTTATATGATTCATTAGAATCAAAAATTTAAAATCTAAAATCAAAATTAAAATGAGTGATTCAAAAGTAAATATGGTTGCCCCGCCAGAAGGTGTTACTGGAGAAGGGTTCTTTGCTACAAAACTGAATGATGTTGTGGGATTAGCACGTGCAAATTCTCTTTGGCCTTTGCCTTTTGCTACTTCTTGCTGCGGTATCGAATTCATGGCAACAATGGCTTCACATTATGATTTGGCACGTTTTGGTTCTGAAAGGGTAAGTTTTTCTCCTCGTCAAGCCGATATGCTTTTAGTAATGGGAACAATCTCAAAAAAAATGGCACCAATTCTGCGTCAAGTATATGAACAAATGGCCGAACCTAAATGGGTAATTGCCGTTGGTGCCTGCGCTACATCTGGAGGAATTTTTGACACTTACTCTGTATTGCAGGGAATCGACAAAGTAATTCCAGTAGACGTTTATGTCCCTGGCTGTCCTCCTCGTCCGGAACAAATTGTAGATGGTGTTATGCAGCTTCAGGAATTAGTTAAAAACGAATCTGTAAGAAGAAGAAGTTCACCTGAGTACAAAGAATTATTGGCATCTTATAACATTCAATAAAAAATGGCATTAGAGACAACAGAAATTCAAGAGAGGTTAATGGAAAATTTTGGATCAAAAGTTTCAAATTTTGAACAAGCAAAAGACATTTTCACTTTTGAAGCAGATTCGGACATCAATACAGCCGTTATCTTATTTTTAAAAAATGATCCAACTTTACGTTTTCATTTTTTAACCGATTTATGCGGCATACATTATCCTGATAACGAAGAAAACAGACAGTTTGCTGTCGTTTACCACTTACACAATTGGTACGAAAACAAACGCATCAGAATTAAATCTTTCCTAACTGGTTCCAATCCAGAAATTAAAACAGTTACAAATATCTTTTTGGGAGCCAATTGGATGGAAAGAGAAACGTATGATTTCTTTGGAATAAACTTTATCGGGCATCCTCAATTGAAACGTATTCTGAATATGGATGAAATGATTTCTTTTCCAATGCGTAAAGAATTCCCAATGGAAGACAGCGGAAGAACAGATAAGGATGACAGATATTTTGGAAGAACAACAACCAATCAGCCGATAGTAAAATAAATATAATTTTTCACATTAGATAAATGTCAGAACTATTATTACCACCAGAGCATCGCTATGCTAAAATAATCAAAGAGCGACACAATGAAGACGGAAGCGAGCTTTCTATTCTGAATTTAGGCCCTACTCACCCAGCTACACACGGTATTTTCCAAAATATTCTGTTGATGGATGGTGAAAGAATTCTTGAAGCTGAACCAACAATAGGTTACATTCATAGAGCATTCGAAAAAATCGCCGAAAATCGTCCTTTTTATCAAATCACACCTCTAACAGATCGTATGAATTATTGTTCATCTCCTATCAACAATATGGGATGGTGGATGACAATTGAGAAAACCTTAGGAATTGAAGTGCCAAAACGAGCACAATATCTTCGTGTTATTGTAATGGAGTTGGCAAGAATCTCAGATCACCTGATTTGTAATTCGATTCTTGGAGTTGACACTGGTGCTTATACTGGTTTTCTATATGTAATGCAGTTTAGAGAGAAAATCTACGAAATCTACGAAGAAATCTGCGGAGCACGTCTGACAACTAATATGGGAAGAATGGGCGGTTTTGAAAGAGACTGGTCTCCAGAAGCTTTTAGAAAACTAGATGCCTTTTTAGAAGAATTCCCAGCAGTATGGAAAGAATTTGAAAATCTATTTGTCAGAAACCGAATTTTCATTGACAGAACTGTTAATGTAGGAGCGATAAGTGCAGAAAAAGCTTTGGCTTATGGATTTACCGGACCAAATTTACGTGCTGCAGGAGTAGATTATGATGTACGTGTAGCACAGCCATACAGCTCTTATGATGATTTTGATTTCATCGTTCCAGTAGGAAAATCGGGAGATACTTATGACCGTTTTTGTGTCAGAAATGCTGAAGTTTGGGAAAGTTTAAGCATTATCCGTCAGGCTTTGGAAAAAATGCCGGAAGGAAATGAATACCATGCTGATGTTCCTGAATATTATCTTCCTCCAAAAGATGATGTTTACAATAGTATGGAATCCTTGATTTACCACTTCAAAATTGTGATGGGAGAAATTCCTGTTCCAGTTGGTGAAGTCTATCATCCAGTAGAAGGAGCAAATGGTGAAGTAGGATTCTATTTAGTAACCGACGGAAGCAGAACTCCTTATAGATTGCACTTTAGAAGACCTTGCTTTATTTTCTACCAAGCTTATCCAGAAATGATTAAAGGTTCAATGTTATCGGATGCAATTGTTATTTTATCAAGTTTAAATGTTATTGCAGGAGAATTAGACGCATAAAAAAATTAAGATTGCAGAATGTAGATTGCAGATTGCAGATTAAAAATCTAAAGTCTAAAGTCTAAAATCTAAAATTAAAAATGGAAAGAACACATTACAAACAAGAAATAAATATGACCGAAGCATTGATGTCCCGCATCAATGAATTAATCAGTCATTATCCAGAAGATAAACGAAAATCAGCTTTACTTCCCGTTTTACATGAAGTTCAGGACGCTCACGATAATTGGCTGAGTATTGAATTACAGGATAAAGTTGCCGAAATTCTACTAATAAAACCAATCGAAGTGTATGAAGTAGTAACTTTTTACACGATGTTTAACCAAAGACCAATTGGCAAATACATGTTTGAATTTTGCCAGACTTCACCTTGCTGTTTAAACGGAGTTGAGGATTTAATGGATTACACCTGTGAAAAATTAGGCGTTGGAATTGGAGAAACAACCGCTGACGGTCTTTTTGAAGTAAGAGGAGTAGAATGTCTGGGTGCTTGTGGTTATGCTCCAATGATGCAATTGGGTGATTTTTACAAAGAACATTTGACAAAAGAAAAAGTAGATCAGTTAATTGCTGACTGCAAAGACGATAAAATAATATTACACGATAAATAAAAAGTGGAAAACAATCATTTAACTTATTTCAAAATCGAAAATTTCAAGAAGTTTGACTCTCTTGAGGTAAACGATATTGGACAATTTAATTTGATTGTTGGCGATAATAATGTTGGAAAGACTTGTTTGTTGGAGGCTTTGTTGTTTGATGAAAAAGGAGAAGTATTAATTTCTAATTTTCATATGGGCTTAAGCAAAAGAGGAATGGATTTCAAAGCTGTCAAAATCCCATATGATATAGATGGTAGAATTGTTTTTGACTATGAATTCCCTCAAGGTCATTATTTCACTTGGGTAGAACAAAATAAGAATCAAGCTATTCGTTTTACATTTCACACACTTTTAGAAAAAAACAAATCAGTTTCAATATCTCCGATTAGTATTGGTGGTAATAAACAATTAGACAAATCGTCTGAATTAAAAGTAACATTTACTAACCATGTAGTATTGATTAATGATAAAACTTTTAACATCTATAATTACGATGAGAATATCCTAGACTTTCCCATGATAAGTTTTAATGATTCTCCTCTAGAAGAAGAAACAATAAAACTTTATGAAAGTTTGAAGACCAAAAATGATAAAAAAAATTTAATCGAAGTACTAAAAATAATAGATAGAAGATTAGTTGGGATAGATTTTAGAGAAAATTTTGAAGATTTAAAATCCGTTTTTTTAATCAGTTATGAAGATAAAGAAGAGTATTTCCCATTAAACACATTGGGAGATGGTTTCAAAAGAATATTTTATATCGTTTTGAAAATGTTATCCTTAAAAGGAAAAAGAATTTTAATCGATGAAATTGAAATAGGCATTCATTATTCCAAAATGAAAGATTTTTGGGTAAACATAATGAAGGTTTGTAAAGAGTTAGATGTACAATTATTTGCAACGACACATAGTCAAGAATGTACAGAAACATATATTGAGGCATCAAACTTGTTGAATTATAATAATGAAATTAGATTAGTAAAGCTAGAAGAAAGCACCAATAAAGATAAAATTTATGCTTCAACTTTTACATACAACCAAATTAGTGCAGGATTAGATTCTAATGTTGAATTAAGGGGTTAATGAAAGAGTACGGTTTAAATAAAATATTTGTTGAAGGTAAAAGCGATAAACTGTTTATTGATTTTTTGCTTAAATCCTTTTTTAAAATTGAAGATTCAAGTATCGTAATTGATGTAAAAGGGAAAGACAAATTAATAGATCAGCCGTTATTAGCTGATATTAAAAGAAAAGAAGAAAAAGCAAAAAATATAATTATTTTTGACACCGATTCAACAAAAATTAATGGAGGCAGGGAACAAAGAATAAAAGATTTAAATAATGTTGAAATTGAGTTAGGCGTAAAATTTGAAATATACTTATTGCCATTTAATGATGAGCGAGAAGGAATTTTAGAGGATTTATTAAACATTTGCGTTAAAAATGATTTTAGCTTTTTTGATAAGTGTTGGAAAGTAATGTTAAATTGTATAGATGATTCAAAAACTGAAAACTTAAATATTCCAGCACAAAAAGCATTTTTATATTCAAAAATTGATTTGTTTAAAAAATACAGAAGTACGAATTGGGATTATAAAGGTTCAACAGTTTATGATTATTCGGATAAAAATATTTGGGAGATAAACCCTGATGAAAATATAGAATTAAAAAAATTATTAGATTTCATAGATAAAAATCTATTTAATAATTAAATAAATTATGTCACAAAAAATATTATTAGACAAAATCAATATTCCAGGCATTAAAACCTACGAAGTATATCGTGCTAACGGCGGTTATGCTTCTGTAGAAAAAGCCTTAAAAACCTTAACGCCGGATGAAGTAGTTGAAGAAGTAAAAACTTCGGGATTGCGCGGTCGTGGTGGTGCTGGTTTCCCAGCCGGAATGAAATGGAGTTTTATCGACAAAAAATCGGGAAAACCAAGACATTTGGTTTGCAATGCTGATGAATCTGAACCAGGAACATTCAAGGATCGTTATTTGATGGAATATATTCCTCATTTATTGATCGAGGGAATGATTACTTCCAGTTATGCATTGGGCGCAAACCGTTCCTATATCTACATTCGTGGGGAATATATGTGGGTTTATAAAATATTAGAAAGAGCCATCGCCGAAGCTAAAGCAGCAGGCTGGTTAGGAAAAAATATATTGGGTTCTGGATTTGATTTGGAATTACATGTTCAAATCGGTGGCGGAGCCTACATCTGTGGTGAAGAAACTGCTTTGATTGAATCATTAGAAGGAAAAAGAGGAAATCCTCGTATCAAACCGCCATTCCCAGCTGTTTCTGGGCTTTGGGCTAACCCAACAGTTGTAAATAACGTAGAAACTATTGCAGCAGTGCCTTGGATTGTAAACAATTCGGGAGCAGATTATGCAAAAATTGGTATCGGAAGATCTACAGGAACCAAATTAATTTCAGCTTCGGGACATATTAAGAATCCTGGTGTTTATGAAATTGAATTAGGATTAAGTGTTTACGAATTCATGAATTCCGACGAATATCTTGGCGGAATGAGTTCTGACCGTCCATTAAAAGCTTTTGTACCTGGAGGAAGTTCTGTTCCGGTATTACCAGCACATTTAATTTACAAAACTGCCGCAGGCGAAGATCGTTTGATGACATACGAATCCTTAAGCGACGGTGGTTTTGCCACTGGATCAATGCTGGGTTCCGGAGGATTTATCGTATATAATGATACTTCTTGTATTGTTCGTAATACATGGAATTTCTCCCGTTTTTACCACCACGAAAGCTGTGGACAGTGCACGCCCTGCAGAGAAGGAACAGGCTGGATGGAAAAAGTATTGCATAGAATTGAAAATGGACACGGCCGCGAAGAAGATATCGAGTTACTATGGAGTATTCAAAGTAAAATAGAAGGAAATACAATCTGTCCACTTGGAGACGCAGCAGCCTGGCCGGTAGCAGCGGCTATTCGTCACTTTAGAGATGAATTTGAATACCATGTTCGTTTCCCTGAAAAAATAAAAAACAGAGACCATTTTACTGCTGAACCTTTTGAAAAAGTAAAGCATTTGGTAGCAAAACAAACAGTATAAAAAGTTGATGGTTGTTGGTTGATAGTTGATGGAATTCCAGAAACAAACAACCAACAACCATCAACTAACAACTAATAATATGAAAGTAACCATAGACGGTCAAGAAATTGAAGTAGAAGCAGGAACAACGATTCTGCAGGCTGCGCGCATGATTGGCGGCGATGTTGTTCCGCCAGCAATGTGCTATTATTCTAAACTAAAAGGGAGCGGCGGTAAATGCCGATGCTGTTTAGTCGATGTAACCAAAGGAAGTGATGCTGACCCAAGGCCAATGCCAAAACTAATGGCATCTTGTGTTACAGGCTGTCAGGACGGAATGGAAATCGCCAGTAAAGCATCCCCAAGAGTTCAGGAAGCAAGAAAATCTGTAACGGAATTTTTGTTAATCAACCACCCGCTTGACTGCCCTATCTGTGACCAGGCGGGAGAATGTGATCTTCAGAATTTAAGCTTCGAACACGGAAAATCAGCATCGCGTTATATTGAGGAAAAAAGAACATTTGAACCAGAAGATATTGGTCCAAATATTCAATTACACATGAACCGCTGTATTTTGTGTCAAAGATGTGTACAAGTTGCCGATCAATTGACAGACAATCGTGTTCATGGTGTAATGGATCGTGGTGATCATGCAAATATCTCTACTTGTATTTCAAAAGCCATAACAAATGAGTTTTCTGGAAACATGATTGATGTATGTCCCGTTGGTGCTTTGACTGATAAAACGTTTAGATTTAAATCAAGAGTTTGGTTCAACAAACCTTATAATGCACACAGAGAATGTACCACTCCAGGATGCTGTGGAAAAACTACCGTTTGGATGTTTGGAAATGAAATTCAGCGTGTGACTGGCCGTAAAGATGAATTCCACGAAGTAGAACAATTCATTTGTAACACTTGCCGTTTTGACAAAAAGGAGGTTTCTGACTGGGTGATTGAAGGACCACGCGAGTTTGAAAAAGATTCAGTTATTAATCAAAATAACTATACACGTCCGTTGGAGAAAGTAGAAATCGCTACTGAGAAAAATATTCTTTTGGGCAGAGACCAAGACCGTAAAAAGATAAGTATGGCTTCAAATCCATTGGACATTAACACTCAAAACTCTTAAAAATGGATAGTACATTTGTTATAGAAAAAGGTGTATTTATAGTAGTAATTTTTGCTCTTACTATGCTTATGGCTATGTATTCTACATGGGCTGAACGTAAAGTAGCTGCCTTTCTGCAGGATAGAGTTGGTCCAAACCGTGCTGGATGGGGAGGATTATTGCAGCCGCTTGCTGATGGAGGTAAATTATTTGCAAAAGAAGAATTTTTTCCAAATACTCCTAATAGATTTTTATTTGTAGTAGGGCCAGCAATTGCAATGAGTACCGCCTTGATGACAAGTGCTGTTATTCCTTGGGGAGATAAATTACACTTGTTTGGAAGAGATATTTTATTACAGGCTACTGACATTAATATCGCAGTCTTATATGTTTTTGGAGTAGTTTCTCTTGGTGTTTATGGTATCATGATCGGAGGATGGGCTTCGAATAATAAGTTCTCTTTGATGGGAGCTATCAGAGCGGCATCTCAAATGGTTTCTTATGAAGTAGCAATGGGATTATCCATAATTGCTTTGACTATGATGACAGGAACTTTAAGCCTGAAAGAAATCTCAATACAGCAATCAGAATGGCACTGGAATGTTTTGTACCAGCCATTGACTTTTCTGATTTTCCTGATTTGTTCTTTTGCTGAATTAAACAGAACTCCTTTCGACTTAGCAGAATGTGAATCGGAATTAATTGGAGGATATCATACAGAATATTCTTCAATGAAAATGGGATTCTATTTATTTGCCGAATATGCAAATATGTTTGTTTCCTCTACTATCATGGCAGTCTTATTTTTTGGCGGATACAATTATCCTGGAATGGGATGGGCTGTAGAGAATTTAGGAGTAAATATTGCCAACGTAATTGGAATGGCTGTTTTGTTTGCAAAGATATGCGGATTTATTTTCTTCATTATGTGGATCAGATGGACGATTCCAAGATTTAGATATGACCAATTAATGCACTTGGGATGGAGAATTCTTATTCCACTTGCCATTGCAAATATTATGATAACCGGAGTTGTTATTTTGAGAAGTGAAATAGCTGTTTATTTAGGATTTTAATTTTTTTAATAACCTAATTTGGTTCCAATTTGCGAATCGGTTAAAACATAAGATATCGTATTTTATGACACCTAAATAAATTATAACTATTGATTTTTGTAGATTAAACTTATGGATGAAATAGGAATTCCAAGTGAAATTATAACTAATAAGATTTATTTTATTAGAAATCAAAAAGTAATGCTAGATAGTGATTTAGCAGAACTTTACGCTATTGAAACAAAACAACTAAAGCGTCAGGTTAGAAGAAATTTAGAGCGATTTCCAGATGATTTTATGTTCGAGCTTTCGGCTGTAGAGTTTGAAATCTTGAGGAGCCAAATTGGCACCTCAAGTTGGGGAGGAAATAGATTAGCACCAATGGCTTTTACAGAACAAGGTGTTGCAATGCTTTCGAGTGTTTTAAATAGTCCAACAGCAATAAAAGTTAATATTCAAATAATTCGTGTTTTTACAAAAATTAGAAAAGATTTGTCAGACAATTTGAATATAAAATTAGAAATTGAGGATATCAAAAATAAATTATCACATCAAAGTAAAAACATTGAATTGGTTTTTAATTATTTAGATGAACTAATTGACAAACAAGAAAATAAAATTGAAAGAAATAAAATTGGATATAAAAACTAAATTGATTAATTCACAAATGCCCTAGCCCTGATAGCAGTGGAAATCCTTTTATGTTTTTCCTTTAAAAACATAAAAGATTGCAACGGATAGCAGGATTAGCTCCAAAATAAAAATAAAAAATAAAAAATGTCAATAGAAACTATATCCTTATCGGGAAGAAAGAAGGTGGTCTCCAACAAAGAGATGACTTTTTTGGAACGCATGTATCTGATTGCGATTGTAAAAGGTTTGGCCATTACGATAAAACACTTTTTTAGAAAAAAAGCAACAATTCAATATCCTGAGCAGGTTCGTGTAATGAGTCCTGTATATCGTGGTCAGCACATGCTGAAACGCGATGAACAAGGGCGTGAGAACTGTACCGCTTGCGGATTATGTGCTTTGTCTTGTCCTGCTGAAGCTATCACGATGAAAGCCGGAGAGCGTAAAGCTGATGAAAAACATTTGTACAGAGAAGAAAAATATGCTGAGATATATGAAATCAATATGCTGCGATGTATTTTTTGCGGACTATGCGAGGAAGCTTGTCCGAAAGACGCGATCTATTTGACTATTTCTAAAGAATTGGTTCCTGCCAGTTATGACAGAGAAGATTTCATTTTTGGAAAAGACAAACTGGTTATGCCACTTGAAATGGCTTTGAAAAACACTCAACTAAAAAACGCTAACTAATGTCAACAGTACTTATTTTATTTTGCGTATTGTCTGCAATCACATTGCTAACAGCATTTTTAACCATTTTTAGCAGAAATCCAATACACAGCGGTATCTATTTAGTGATTTGTTTTTTCTCTATTGCAGGACATTATTTACTGCTGAATGCCCAGTTTTTGGCTATTGTACATATCATAGTTTATTCGGGAGCGATAATGATTTTACTGCTCTTTACGATAATGCTTATGAATCTTAATGAAGCTGATGAAGTTCACAAGCCGAGGTTCACAAGGTTGGGAGCTATTGTTTCCTTTTGTTTGGTGTGTCTGGTTTTGATAAAAATCTTTATTAATTCGAAACCAATCGTAGAGTATGATTATACTGGCGAAGATTACCAGTCGATAAAAGTACTTGGAAAAGCATTGCTAAATGAGTATATGGTGCCATTCGAATTTGCTTCTATCTTATTATTAGTAGCGATGATTGGAACTGTGTTATTGTCTAAAAAAGAAAAATTAGAAAAATAATGAATAATATTTTAACTCAAATTGGTATAGAGAACTATATCTTCCTGTGTGTAACACTTTTTTGTATCGGGATTTTTGGGGTTTTGTATAGACGAAATGCAATCATTGTGTTCATGTCTATCGAAATCATGCTGAATGCTGTTAACTTATTGTTTGTGGCTTTCTCTACTTACCACCAAGACACACAAGGACAAGTATTCGTATTTTTCTCCATGGCAGTAGCAGCTGCAGAAGTTGCGGTAGGACTCGCCATATTGGTTTCAGTATTTAGAAATATTGGATCAATCAGCATCGATAATTTAAAAAACTTAAAAGGATAAATGGCAATGGATACCAATTTAGCTTTAGTCTTACTGTTAACTCCTTTTTTAGGGTTTTTAATTAATGTTTTCTTTGGAAAATCGTTAGGAAAATCGGTTTCCGGAGCCATCGGAACGCTTTCTGTAGTGATTTCGTTTATTGTTGCAGTTTCGTTTTTTCTTCAGATTAGCCAAACCAAACAAGCAATAAATATTCAATTATTTGACTGGATTCAAATCAGCAAATTCAATGTGAGTTTTGGATTTTTGCTGGATCAGTTATCTGTTTTGTGGTTATTGTTTGTAACTGGAATCGGTTCTCTGATTCATTTATACTCTATCAGCTATATGCATGATGACGAAAAAATGCATTCTTTCTTTGCATACTTAAATCTCTTTATCTTTTTCATGATTACCCTTGTAGTTGGAAGCAACTTATTGGTAATGTTCATTGGCTGGGAAGGAGTTGGACTTTGTTCTTACTTATTGATTGGATTTTGGTATAAAAACCAAAGTTATAATGATGCTGCCAAAAAAGCATTTATCATGAACCGTATTGGGGATTTAGGATTATTAATTGGGATATTTATATTAGGAAGTTTATTCTCTACTTTGGATTTTGCATCATTACAAACAGCTATCGCTGGCGCTAAGGGTGTTGATACACTTTGGTTAAGCATTGCTGCTTTAGCATTGTTTATCGGAGCCTGCGGGAAATCGGCTCAGATTCCTTTATATACCTGGTTACCTGATGCGATGGCAGGACCAACGCCGGTTTCGGCTTTGATTCACGCTGCAACAATGGTTACTGCTGGTATTTTTATGGTATCCAGAATGCATTTCTTATTTGATTTAACACACGAAATACAAACCATTATTGCCGTAATTGGAGGAGTAACTTCATTGGTTGCTGCAACGATCGGTTTGGTTCAAAATGATATTAAAAAAGTACTTGCCTACTCTACCGTTTCTCAATTGGGATTAATGTTTTTAGCTTTAGGTTTTGGTGCTTATGAAGTAGCGATATTCCACGTAATCACTCACGCTTTCTTTAAAGCTTGTTTATTCTTAGGATCTGGATCGGTAATTCACGGATTACATGGAGAACAGGATATGCGTAAAATGGGCGGATTGAAAAAAGCGATGCCAATTACTTTTTGGACCATGCTTATTTCTTCGTTAGCGATTTCCGGCGTTCCTGTATTTTCAGGTTTCTTTTCTAAAGATGAAATTTTGATGACCGCTTTCCACCATAACATTCCGCTTTGGGTTGTTGGATCGGTTGCATCGATAATGACCGCTTTCTATATGTTCCGATTGATGTTCCTGACTTTCTTAAACGACTTTAGAGGAACGGAAGAGCAAAAACATCATTTACACGAAAGTCCGGCTTTAATAACATTTCCTTTAATTGTATTGGCAATTTTGGCTGCTGTCGGAGGATTAATCAGTTTACCTGGCAATAGCTGGCTGAACGAATACCTATCTCCTCTTTTCGCGAAAGCGGGAACAGAAGAACATGTATTGGGAACTACTGAATACATGTTGATGGCAATTGCCGTTGTCGGAGGATTTATTGGAATTGGGATTGCTTACGCTAAATACATCAAACAAAATGCTGTTCCAAGCGAAGATGCCGAAATCACAGGTGTTTCAAAAGTACTGTATAACAAATACTATATTGATGAACTGTACGATTCATTGTTTGTTGCACCAATAAACAGTTTGTCTAAAATCTTCAGAGATTATGTTGAAACAGGAATTTCTTCAGCAGTCTTTGGATTAGGAAAAACTGCCAGCGAACTTAGTTACCAAGGTAAAAAATTACAGAATGGAAGTGTTGGACTATACCTATTTGCTTTTGTTTTAGGCATGTGTGCCATTATTTCTTATTTATTTTTAGCTCAATAATTATAATACTATGAACGTAACTCTAATATTAATCATCCTTTTAGCTGGCGCATTTGCAACTTATTTAGCTGGCGACAAGCTGGCTTCAAAAGTGGCATTGTTTTTTGGAATAGCGGCTGCGGGTTGCTCTATAGTTTTGTTGAATCATTTTAATTTAGGAGAAAACATTAGCTACAGCAGCCAATGGATTACATTACCTAAAGTTTCATTTGCATTACAAGCTGATGGGTTGTCATTGGCAATGGTTATATTGACAACTATTTTGACTGCAATTATAATTTTATCGTCATTTGGTAACGATTTCAAAAATGCAAAATCGATTTATTCACTTATATTGTTTATGTCATTTGCAATGACAGGAACTTTCCTGGCAAGTGACGGTCTTTTATACTACATCTTTTGGGAATTATCATTAATCCCTATTTACTTTATCGCTTTGATTTGGGGTAATGGCGATGCCGAAGAGCGCAAAAAAGCAGTGGTTAAATTCTTTATCTATACACTTGCAGGTTCATTATTCATGCTTATTGCTTTCGTTTATATGTATCAAAAAGCGGGAAGCTTCCTGATTGAGGATTTATATAAATTAAAATTAGACATAAACGAACAAAAATGGATTTTTACAGCTTTCTTCTTGGCGTATGCCATTAAGATTCCGTTGATTCCTTTTCATACCTGGCAGGCAAATGTATATCAAAAAGCTCCGACTCTTGGAACGATGCTTTTATCAGGTATTATGCTGAAAATGGGATTGTACAGCCTTATCCGCTGGCAGCTGCCTTTGTCTCCATTAGCAGCTAAAGAATACATGTACATCTTCATTGGAGTTGGTATTGCAGGAGTAATTTATGGTTCAATTGTAGCATTGAGACAAAAAGACTTAAAAAAATTATTAGCTTATTCTTCCCTTGCTCACGTTGGATTAATTGCAGCAGGAACATATGCTTTAAATCTTGATGGTTTTAGAGGTGCCGTTTTACAAATGATTGCTCACGGTTTTGTAGTGGTTGGATTGTTTTTTGCTGCTGAAATCATTTTCAGAAGATATGAGACAAGATTAATTGCAGATTTGGGCGGTATTCGTGCTCAATCTCCAAAATTCACTTCGATGTTTTTGATTTTGGTGTTAGCATCTGTTGCTTTACCAACTACATTTAACTTTATTGGAGAGTTTACCGTTTTATACAGCCTTTCGCAAGTAAATATTTGGTTTGCCATTTTGGGTGGAACTACAATTATTTTAGGAGCTTATTATATGCTTAAAATGTTTCAGCAGGTAATGCTTGGAGAAACCAATGCAAAAACTTTTGCCGATGTAACTTTATCTGAAGGTTTGACATTGGTAATTATAATTGCTGTATTGTTTTTCTTTGGATTATATCCAAAACCAATCAACGATTTGATAACGCCAAGTCTTGAAACTATTTTAAACACTATTAATAAATACAATTAAGTAAAAAGCATAATATAAATGACAACATTAATAGCTATAGTAGGATTAGGTATTTTAAGCCTTATTTTTGAAATCTTTGATTTTAGAAAAGCAATTATTCCGGTAACAATTATCGGACTGTTAGCCATTCTGGGACTTACCGTGTCCGAATTTAATTCTCCTGCAAGTTACTATAACAATATGATTGTGGTGAGTAAATTTTCGGTTTCATTTTCGAGTTTATTTATTGTATTGACAATCTTTTTAATAGCATTGAGCCATAATTTTTATGATAATCACCAAAGCAAACTTTCTGATTATATTGCAATAAAAATATTTCTTTTAGCCGGAGCAGTTTCCATGGTTTCATTTGGTAATCTCGCGATGTTCTTTTTAGGAATCGAAATATTATCTATTTCTCTTTATATTCTTGCAGCAAGCAACAGAGTAAACATAAAAAGTAATGAAGCTGGTATGAAATACTTCCTGATGGGATCTTTTGCTTCTGGAATTATTTTATTCGGAATCTGTATGATTTATGGCGCAATGGGTTCATTTGACATTATCGAAATTAGCGATATGTCACAATCAGCTGAGCTTCCTATTTGGTTTCCAATCGGTATTGTTTTAGTTACAATCGGAATGTTATTCAAAATTGCAGCAGTTCCTTTTCACTTTTGGGCTCCTGACGTTTATGAAGGTTCACCAGCTTTGACAACAGCTTTAATGAGTACTTTGGCAAAAGTTGTAGCAATTGCAACACTTTATAAACTATTATCAGCAATGAATGCCGATATTAATTATTCATTCCAAATAGTTGTAGTAATCATTTCTATAGCTTCTATGACTGTTGGAAATATCATGGCTTTGAGACAGGTAAATGTAAAACGTATGCTGGCTTTTTCAGGTATTTCGCATGCAGGATTTATGCTGATGGCATTATTGAGTTTATCTACTTCTGCAGGAAGTCTATTGTATTACACTTCGGCTTACGCATTATCAGGTATTGCTGCTTTCAGCGTTATATTATACGTCTGCAAAAACAGAGAAAACGAAGATATCGTAAACTTCCACGGCTTAGGAAAAACAAACCCTCTATTGGCAGCTATTTTAACAGCATCTCTTCTTTCTATGGCGGGTATACCAATATTTGCAGGTTTCTTTGCCAAATTGGTTTTGTTCAGCCAAACAATTCAGGCAGGTTATTTAGTAGTGGTTATATTTGCTGTAATCAACTCGATTATTAGTGTTGGCTACTACTTTAAATTGATATTAGCAATGTATACAAAAGAACCGAATGAAACCCGCACAGCAAAACCATTCTTGATTTACGCGGTTGCAGTGCTTGCTATTCTTCTAAACATAATTATTGGATTATTCCCTTCATTGGTTTTAGATTTATTGGCATAAAACCATTCAAGTTTAATAATAAGGCCGGCTAAATTTTAAAATTTAGCCGGCCTATTATTTATAAAAAAAGCCAGCAATTGTTAATTGATGGCTATTCTCCCTAATCAAATTATACTCAAAACTTATAAACTAATTTCAACTCAAAAAACTTTCAACATTTTAAATCATAAAAAACATTCTCTTATTAACCTTTACGAATTTACCGAATAAACAGCTTCTGTTTTCACGTATTTATACCTGATTTAACACTATAGCCTTCAAAAATGAATGACTTTGGAAGATTATAATTAATTCCAAATAGCCTTCTCAAAGAATTAAAAAAAGGCCTTGATATATCAAATATAATCGCTAAATTACGATATGAAATAAATGAGAGTTATGGGAACTACTAAACACTTAGATTTCGATCAGGAAACAAATGCAATCGCAGAAATCTGCAAAGCATTGGGGCATCCAACGCGTATGCAGATAATGACTTTGCTCTGGAATAAAAACCACAGGACCTGCGGCGAAATTGTCTCACAAATTCCCTTAGCACAGTCGACCATTTCCAAACATTTATTAGAATTAAAAAAAGCTGATCTATTAAAAGTAAAAAATGTCGGTAAAAAAACCATTTATTCCATTGAAGTAGAAAAAATACAAATTCTTAAAAAGTATTTAACCAATTATTTATCGAACAAATTACTTTCAAAAGAAGCAGAAACTGCAATACTTCCTCCAGCTCCAAAAAATAATAAAAGAGACAAACTATATTTAAAGGATTACAACTACCAATTTCCAAAGAAAAAAAGTAATTCAGACGAAAGCAATATTGAGTAGAATTATAATAAAAACTTAAATAATAAAAGTTCGAAATTCAATTTCTTTAATTTTGCACTTTAAAATATTTGGCAAAGCCAATAAAATAAACAAAAATGGAAAATCAATTAAAAATACAAATCTGGTCAGATGTAATGTGCCCGTTTTGTTATATAGGCAAAAGAAAAATAGAAGAAGCATTAACACAATTTGAAAATAAAGATTCAGTCGAAATAGAATGGAAAAGTTTTGAATTGGATCCGTCATTTAAAGCTACTCCTAATGAAAGCATTGCAGACCATCTCGCTGAAAAATACGGCAGAGACAGAGATTGGGCAGAATCAATGCTGGAAAACACAACTCAAACTGCTAAAAGTAACGGGCTGGATTTCCATTTTGAAAAATCGATTTTGGCCAATTCATTAAACGCACACCGATTAATTCATTTAGGAAAAAAGCACAATCTAGCCAATGAGTTAGAAGAACTGCTGTTCAAAGCTTATTTCACAGAAGGAAAAAACGTAAATGATTGGAATACGCTGCAGGAAATTGGTCAGAATGCGGGATTGCCTATTGACGAAATCAAACAGCTTATAGATAATGATATTTACACAAAAGAAGTACGCCGAGATCAGCAGGAAGCCCAAAAACTTGGAATTACTGGTGTTCCTTTCTTTGTATTTGACAATAAATATGCAATATCCGGCGCACAGCCAACAGATACTTTTTTGAAAACCTTGGAAAAAACTTGGGCAGAAGGAAATTTTGAAACCAAACTAAAACTTCAAAATACCCCTGATGAAAACAGCTGTGGCATCGATGGTTGTGAATAACACAAAATTATGAACGAAACAACAAAAAATCTAAGATGGGGAATAATAGGCTGTGGCAATGTCACTGAAGTAAAAAGCGGTCCTGCCTACCAAAAAACCGCAGGTTTTACTATTGGTGCGGTAATGCGCAGAGATCCTGAAAAAGCTGCAGATTATGTCAAAAGACATGGTATTGCAAAATTTTATACGGATGCCGATACCTTAATAAACGATCCTGAAATTGATGCTGTTTATATTGCAACACCACCCGATACCCATAAGTTTTATGGTTTAAAAGTTGCCAAAGCAGGAAAACCATGCTGTATAGAAAAACCATTGGCACCAAACTATCAGGACTGTATTGACATTGCAGAAGCTTTTGAAGCAAAAAACATTCCTGTATTCGTTGCTTATTACAGACGTACGCTTCCAAGATTTGAACAAATTAAAAATTGGATTGACTCGAAAACCATTGGTGATATCAGGCACATCAGATGGCACCTGAGCAAGCCTGCAAACGATCAGGACCGTTCAGGCGAATACAACTGGAGAACTGATATAAATGTAGCACCAGCAGGATATTTTGATGATTTGGCCAGTCATGGACTGGATTTGTTTATCCATTATTTCGGTAACATAAAAAAAGTCTCTGGTCTCAGCTTAAATCAACAGGGATTGTACACTTCAAAAGATGCCTGTGTCGCATACTGGATCCACGAATCGGGGATAACAGGGAGCGGAAGCTGGAATTTTGGCACATTCGAACGGGAAGATATAGTCGAAATTTATGGCAGTGAAGGAAAAATCACGTTCTCTATATTTGAAAACGATCCATTAATCCTAAAAACTGCCACAGGAGAAACTACTCATAACATACCACATCCTGAAAATGTTCAGCTGCATCATGTAGAACAGATGCGGGATCAGCTTTTAGGAAATCACAAACATCCGTCAAACGCATTTACAGCTGCACACACCAGCTGGGTGATGGATCAGATTATTAGAAACCCGATTATAAAGTAAAAGTTAAACACGAATTTCACGAATTGCCACAAATTCTTTTCGTGCTGATTCGAGAAATTCGTGTTAACTATTTTACCAGACAATTTCCGATTTCTGACCTTTAATTAAAGTAATATTTTGTTTTTTGCTTCCGCAAATGAGGGTTGTTTTACCACCATTTTTGGAAGAAACAGTAACTTTTTGCAGAATTTTATTATTCCATTCCATCGAAATTTCAAAACCTCCTCTGGCACAGATTCCTTTTACCGATCCGCTTTCCCAAGCATCAGGCAGTGCAGGCAATAATCTAATTTCATTTTCATTAGACTGAACCAGCATTTCGGCAACAGCTGCTGCACCGCCAAAATTACCGTCAATCTGGAATGGCGGATGTGCATCGAATAAATTAGGGTACGTGCCTCCTCCTCTTCTTGGATGCTCCGTTTTTTTACCATCAGGGTCAACATATCTGAGAAGCTCACGAAACATTTTATAAGCGCGGTTCCCATCCCAAAGTCTTGCCCAAAGATTGATTCTCCAGCCTTTTGACCAGCCAGTTGTTTCATCTCCCTTGATTTCCAAAGTTTTTCTGGATGCTTCTGCTAAATCAGGAGTTTTTAGAGGCGTAATATGATCTCCTGGAAAAAGTCCAAACAACTGTGATTGATGACGGTGCCTTGGATCTTTATCATCCCAGTCAAAATACCATTCCTGCAGATTTCCTTTCTTCCCAATCTGATAAGGATGTAATTTCCCTAAAGCTTCTTCCAGTTTTCCTCTAAAATCGGCATCAATATCTAAAACTTTTGAAGCTTTTATTGTTTTGTCAAAACATTCTCTAATCATTGCTAAATCAGCAGTTCCTCCGTATAAAGTTGCCCCTATGAATCCATCTGGTGTCAAATACTGATTTTCGGGTGAAGTAGATGGTGAAGTGATTAAATTACCATTTTTATCAGTAACCATCCAACCCAAACAGAATTCAGCTGCGCCTTTCATCAATGAATAACCTTCATTTTTCAAATAATTTTTATAGTGCGTAAAAACATAATGCTCCCAAATGTGCGTGCTTAACCAAGCGCCTGCCAAAGGCCAGCAGGCCCACATTGGGTCTTCTTTTCCAAACTGCCCGACAGGATTACTCATCGCCCAGATGTCAGAATTGTGAGCAGCAGTCCATCCTTTGTCAACTCCATAAAAAGTCTTGGCAGTTACTTTACCCGTTACCGAAAGATTTTTGATCAAACCCAAAAGAGGCAGATGCATTTCGGACAAATTGGTGTTTTCTGCCAGCCAATAATTCTCCTGTGCATTAATGTTCAATGTATAATCACAGCTCCAAGGCGGATTTACATAAGGATTCCAAAGTCCCTGCAAATTGGCAGGAACTCCCAAAGTCCTTGAACTGCTTATTAATAAGTAACGACCATACTGAAAATACAGTATTTCTAAATTCTTGTCTTCTTTTCCATCCGCGTAGCGCAATAAACGTTCATCAGTCGGCAAATCGGGAGCTGTTGTTTTTCCTAAATCCAATGAAACACGATTGTGGAATTTTTGATAATCGGCAATGTGGGATTGTTTTAATTTATCGAAAGTTTTACCAAAAGCTTTATTCAAATGATCCGATGCAATCGCTTTGTTGTCCAAGCCTTCGGTGTTCGGATTTTTATCAAAACCATTAAAACTCGTTGAAACTGAAACGTAAATCACAGCTTCAGATGCATTTTTAATTCCTAAACTCTTATCAGAATTTACAATTGTTCCGTCCGTACTTTTGATTTTAACTAAACTTGTAAACCGTGTTCCTCTTTCTTTATTGCTCAAAAAAGCAAGCGAAACAGTGTATTGCTCGTTTTCGTGTATGGGTGCAACGCCATTTAGCGCAAGCACATTGTCTTTGAGTTCCGAACTTGAAGTCAGTAAACTGCTCGAATGAATATCAAAATTTAAAGCACCTTTCTGACTGCTGGTCAACTTAATCACCATAATTTGATCGGGTGCAGAAACAAAATATTCGCGTGTGTATTTTACGCCGTCAATTTCGTAACTTACCTTAGAAACTGCATTTGAAATATCCAATTCCCTGTAATAATTAGAAGTTTTTCCGGTATGAAAATTATTGATTTCAAGCGTTCCCAATGGCGCATAGGACTCGGCATTTTTACCTTGTAATTTTTTATTCAACTCTTCGGCAAGCTGGTAATTTTCATTTTTCAGCGCTTCGCGAATGGCGGGAATGTTTTTATATGCTTCGGGATTCATATTGGCATTTACGGGTTCTCCCGACCAAAGCGTGATATCATTCAGATATATTTTATCCGAATTGACACCTCCAAAAACTGTCGCCCCCATTTTACCATTTCCCAAAACCAGCGTTTCCTCAAAATAATCGGCTGGCTGTTTGTACCACAATTTATGGGTAGATTGTGCTATCGATTTTCCGCAGAAAATGGAAATGGCAAAAACTATATATAACTTTTTCATAAAATAAAATTTAATTTTTTTCTGTGTGACGGGATTCCTGTACAGACGGGTTTCAAATCTATCTCAACGCTGTACTTGATATACCCACGTACAGACGGGTTTCAAACCCGTCTGTACTATTCAAAAAAACAATCCTCATCCCATTTCTTAGGATTATTTATTATATAATCTCTAATTCTATTGTATTCTGCTTCATTCCTAATAACATGATCGTGAAATCGTTCCTGCCAATTTGAAACACCTTTTGAATTTGTCTTTTCATTTATTCTTCGGGATGAAAATGATTTCAAAGCTCGGATAAATTCAAATACACCGTGGATTTTTTATCGGAATTAATATTAGTGGTACAGACGGGTTTGAAACCCGTCTCTACGGTATCTGATTCTGGATTGAAATTCGAAATCCCGAAATTATGCGTGGTACAAACGGGTTTCAAACCCGTCTCTACGGATTTATTTTATACTTTTCATTCGCAGTAATCGTTTCCCAATTATCAGTTCTGAAAGGCGAAGCCGGAAATTTTTCTTTGTTGAAAAGGTTAATTTCAGTATCGTCATCTGCCCAGCCGTAATGCACGGCAACAGGACTAGGAACACTTCCGCTGGAAACGATTACTTTATTGTCTTTGATTATTGCTTTAGCAGGATGAAAAACTTTATCGGTGCCTGCGATTTCAAAACCTTTTACGTTCTCGGAATTATCAGAAGTTGACAATCCGCTTCCAATGTCATTAAAAGAAAGAACAATTTGATTTCCTTTTATTTCCTGTGATTTAAAAGTTGGTCCGCTGTAGACTTGCTTTTTACCATACACATTATTCAACGCAATCGCTGATAAACGCAATCCCACATCTTTTTTATTCGTAGGGTGAATGTCTTTTGCATTTCCAATATCAGTGGTTACAGCCATTCCAGTATTTGGCAATTTCAAGGTTTCGGATTGTGCTTCCCGAAGTTCTGCCCAACGGCTTCCTACTTTACTGTTTCCTTTGAACTCATCGAAAGTTGACAATTGCACAAAGTAAAAAGGAAAATCCCCCTGATTCCACTTGGTTCTCCAATCGTTAATCATCAAAGGAAATGCTTTTTTGTATTGATTGGCTCTCCAGACATTCGCTTCACCCTGATACCATAAAACCCCTTGAAATGCATACGGAATCAACGGATTGACCATTGCATTGTACAATAATGATGGATAACTATTTGGCGAAACTGAAACTTTTACATTTACAACATTGAATTTCCAAAGTCCTTCCAAAGGTATGTTTGAATCCTTGAAATCAATTATCAAATGAGATGAATCACCATAAATTCCACCGCCACCAGTATAATCGGCAATGCGTACAGCAATTACATTTTTTCCTTCTTTCAAAACATTTGCGGGAATCTTATACATTCGTTCCCTATCCCAAATGTTATTGGTTCCGACCAAAATTCCGTTAACATACGTTTGGTCTTCGTCATCTACTTTTGACAAATATAGAACCGCTTCTTTTTTGGCTTGATCTGCTGTTAAAGTAATCGTTTTTCGCATCCACACTACTCCATCAATATTTCCTATCTGCTGATTTTCCCAAAGAGAGGGTACTTTTATTTCAGGCCATTTCGTATCATTAAAATCTGGATTTTTGAATTGGTCCTGATTAACTTCCGTTACTTCAAAACCCTGAATTTTTTGAATATTATCTAAAAGTGACTTTTTATACGTTTCAAAAATGGCATCCATATTTACCGTAGGAACGCCGGCAATCATTTCTTTAAAGTCATCGCTTTTCTCAAATGCCTGACGGCTTGTCCAGGTCTCCACACAGGTTCCGCCCCAAGAAGTGTTGATGATTCCGATTGGGATTTTTAATTCGGCATATAGTTTCTTTGCAAAGAAGTAACCCACTGCAGTAAAATCCTTGATATTTTCTTTATTGGAAACAGTCCATTTTCCAGCTTTTAGATCTTCTTTTGGTGTACTGCTTAAATCTTGAGCTACGCCAAACTGACGAATCATTGGCTCGTTTGACTGTTCTTTTTGGACTTCAAAATCAGGCAATTTATACATTTGAAATTCCATGTTCGATTGTCCGGAACAAATCCAGACTTCGCCAACTAAAACATTTTTTATGACAATTTTGTTGTTACCAGAAATGGTCAATTCAAAAGGACCTCCCGCTTTTTCAGCATCCAGTTTGACCATCCATTTTCCGCTTTTATCGGCAATAATGGTTTTAGTCTGTTTATTGAACTGAACCTGAACTTTTTCATTGGCATCAGCCCAGCCCCAAACTGGAATTGGTTTGTTCCGCTGTAGAACCATTCCGTCAGAGAATACTAATGGCATTTTAACATAGGCATTAGCCAAAAAAAAATTGACAATAAATAAGATAACAAGTATTTTTTTCATTTGTATTATTGATTTTAAAATGTTAGTCATTTAACTTTGTTCTATAAATATACAAATGACCAAGTTATAAAAATATTTCGGGACGATTATTTAAAACAAAAAATGCTCTAAATAATAATCCCGAAACTAATTTAATCTATCTTCATTTAATTTATTTTAATCCATCAAGTAAACCCGTTAATGCCTGCAGATCATAAACCGTATTGGTGCTTCTGTCAAATAAAGACATAGTATTTACACCTAAATTTCCAGCATCCCAGTAAAAAGGTATCATACCATTGGCTCTTGCCTGTTTTACAACATATTTAAAAAAGGCCGCTCTTGATTTTAAATGCAATGTTAATGCATCTCCTGTTAGATCACGTCTTATTGCGCCAAATTCGCCTAAAACCACAGGAATTCCTTTGTCTACAAATTGTGTTTTCATAGAAAGGAAAAACTTATCTACATCTGCTTCTTCACCCCAAGTAGGATTGTGTGCAGTATCGGTAGTGGAATGATTTCCTACTCCCCAATAATAAAACATTTTGCCCCAATCAGCGTCTTTGTCCATAAGAGTAAATTGATAAGGGTAGAAGTGAACCTCAGCCATCATTCGGTTTGCAACCTTGTCCGTAGGTAAAGTTGTCATCAATTTATTTGTTTTATCGATATCTGTTGATGGTCCCTGAATGATTAAGTTACGATATGCGTTTTTACCACCTGTAGATCGAACAGCATCAATAAATGTTTGATGATACGATTTTAAAACTGCCATCTGGGTAGCATCTTCAACATTAGGTTCGTTTGCACTAGCAAAAAGCAAGTGCTCATCAAAACCGCGTAAATAGGTCGCAATCTGTTCCCAAAATGCTTTTTGTTTAGCATTATTTGCTTCTTTTTTATCTTCGGTACAATTTTTTTCTAACCAACCGCCATCCCAGTGAATGTTAACTATAACATACATATCATTATCCACACAGTATTGCACTACTTCTTTTACTCTTGCTAACCATGTTGCACTGATTTGTGCAGTTGTACTATTAGCATACTGATTCCAAGAGCAAGGAATCCTGATAGCATTAAAACCATTTGCTTTAACCAGATCAATCAGTGCTTTAGTAACTTTTGGATTTCCCCAGGCGGTTTCACTTCCAGGTGTCGCCTCCAATGTATTTCCAATATTCCAGCCTAATTTCATTTTGGCAGCCAGCTGCGCAGCAGTACTTCCCATTCCTACAGCATCATCAGCAATCGGGTTAGTATTATAACTAGGATATAAACCTGTAACAACGATAGTTCCTCCAGCTTGTGAAATTGAAATCTGAATTGAAGCAGATTCACTAGAACTTATAGTTACTGTAGCAGTTCTTGCAGCTGCACCTGTATTTTCTAACGCTGTAATTGTTACTAAACTGGTCCCTTTTGTTCCAGAACTTTTACTCAACTGAATCCAACTGACATTTGAAGCAATTGTCCATGTCTTAGCATCTGTTGTAACAGTTACACTCGCAGCATTTTCTTTAGCTTCAAAATCTATCTTAGAAACATCTGCGGTAAGTGTTTTCGTTTCTTCTTTTGTTGCTGCAGAAGCAGTATCATTGGAACTGCAGGCCATAACACTTAAAAAAGCGAAACAAAGAAAGAAAAGAATTCCATGTCTTTTAATTTTGTTATTCATAATAGTATTGATTTTTGGTTGGTTTAATAGCTGCTATTATTTTATTATGATTATCCTTAACTAATACCAAACAGATCGAATTAGCTGCAGATTAAAAAGATTTACACAGATTTTAAAAAAATAGTAATGAAATCTGTGAGAATCTGCGCAATCAGTGGCGAAAAAAATACATGGTATTATTTGCGGACAGTCATATTATTTTATAACAATATCAATTTTGTTTTTAATATCTCTGGAAGAATTTCCAATATGCAAAATATATTTCCCTGGCTCTACGATCCATTTTTTGCTCTCGGTGCTATAATATGCTAATTCTTTTACAGGAACCTGAATTGTTACAACTGCAGATTTTCCGACACCAACAAATACTTTTTGAAATCCTTTTAACTCTTGAGCAGCGCGGTCGATTTTTGAATCTGCTTTAGAAGCATACAATTGTACTACTTCTTTACCATCTGCTTTTCCTGTGTTCTTAACCGTTACTGAAACTGTGATTTTTTCATTATCAGCATAAGATTCTTTATCTGCTTTTGCATCACTGAAAGCAAAAGTAGTATATGATAATCCGTATCCGAAAGGATATAAAGGTTCAACGTTTTTAGTATCAAACCATCTGTATCCTACCAAAATTCCTTCTTTATATTCAACCGCTTTATCGCCGGGGAAACTATTAGTAGCGTGAGCAGGAGAATCCATTAATTTCTTGGGCATTGTCCAAGGTAATTTCCCTGAAGGATTTACTTTTCCTAACAATACATCGGCCAATGCGTTTCCTCCTTCAGAACCATTGAACCAGCTCCACACTAAGGCATTTGTTTTTTTGCTTAAATCATTAATTTCAAAAGGAGCTCCAGCAATTAAAACCACTATCGTTCTTGAATTTACTTCCAATACTTTTTTAATTAATTCTTCTTGGCCAAATGGTAAATTTAATGTTCGGCGATCTGAAGATTCTGTTTCATAATCGCGGTTTGAACCGGCAAAAACAACAGCCACATCTGAGTTTTTAGCCGCTTCTATTGCTTCCTGCAGTTTGGCTGGATCTAATTGATCAATTGTAACTAGACCTGTAGAAGTTATATTTCCTAAGTTTCCAGCATTTTTTTTATCATAACGCTCCAAATATCCTTCTGCATAATTAATTTTAATAGAAGCTGGGAGTCTGTTTTTTAATCCTTCTAGAGGAGTAATTTCTCTTTTTGTTTTTACACCAGCTCCAAATCCGCCCAAAGCATTTTTCTTCGCTGCATTATTACCAATAACTGCAATAGATTTTACGCCGTCTAATTTTATAGGCAGTGCGTTATTTTCGTTTTTCAAAAGTACTATCGCTTCTGAAGCAATTTTGTAGGCATCCTGATAATGTGCTTCGGTAGCAATACTTCCTGTGGCACGTTTTTTTCCGCCCATTGCTTTTACCTGATACAAAGTATGCAGAATACGTCTTACATGTTTGTCAATTTCTTTTTCTGAAATTTCACCTTTTTGGGCTGCTACAATTAATTTGTCAGCCAGGAAAAATTCGTTAAACTTTTTTGGAGTCCCCATTTCGACATCCAATCCATTCTCTAAAGATTTTACAGTAGAATGCACTGCAGCCCAATCAGACACCACAATACCTTTAAAGTTCCATTCGTCACGTAAAATTTTATTTAGCATATAATCATTCTCACATAAATATTCACCTCTGAATTTATTATAAGCTCCCATAATACTATACGCTTTTGCTTCTCTAACAGATGCTTCAAAAGCAGGCAGATAGATTTCACGGAGTGCACGCTCATCAATCTGTACATCAACAAAATCACGGTTCGTTTCCTGATTATTAGCAGCAAAATGTTTTACGCAGGCCATAACATCATTATCCTGCAGACCAACAATTAAAGGCACAGCCATCTTTTTGTTCAAAAATGGGTCTTCACTCATATATTCATACGTTCTGCCCCCAAGCGGTGTTCTGACGATATTAATAGCAGGTGAAAGCAGCATATCCTTATCTCTGGCACGCATTTCCTGTCCTAAGCTACTCCCGAAAGTATATCCCATTTCTGTATTCCAAGTAGCCGATAATGCGCCGCCCGCTGGATAATAAGTCGCAAAATCGTTTGTTAATCCCGCTGGAGACCAGTTATCACGGGAAATTTCTTCACGTACTCCAAGCGGTCCATCTGCCATTTTTAATTCTGGAATCCCCAAGCGTTTTACTCCTCCTGAAGTAAACATACTGTTACCATGCAGCATTCCTATTTTTTCTTCCAGAGTCATTTGCGAAATCAGCTTCTCAATAGCGGCATCATTCTCATTTGTTATCTCTTTTCCAACATAAGTATTCTGCTGTTTTTTAGATTTCACTGCCTGTGCGCTGCCGTCAGCAAATGCCAGAATAGACACAGCTATAGCAGCATATTTTATTTTATTCTTCATTTTTATTCGGAATTATTATGATTAATTATTGGTTTAAATTTTCAAGTAACTATTGCTTAACAAAACTGAAAAAGACAACATCATTCTCATTTATCTTATAACTTCTGCTATATTTTCCTGTAGCATCAATGGTCACTTTCTCAGTTGCAATTGGCAGACCGCTGTTCTTCTGCTTAATTGATTTTACTTGTTCAAGAGTTAGCTGGCTTGGTCTTCCCATCGCAAAATAATCGGTGTAAGCATCATTGACTTTATAACCCACTTTATAAATCTCCAGATTATATTTTCCTTTCTGTAAGCCTTCCACTTCAATCTTAACCTCCCCTTTTGATTTTGATGGTAAATCTTTTATATAATAGGCTTGATTATTCACATCCTTTTCAGGAAGTGTATAAGTGAAATCCCAAAATAAAAGCTGTACATTGCCCTTAGCATTTTTAGTTGCCCAAGAGGAAGTGTCACTGTTTTTCAGCTCAATCTCTCCTAATTTGTTCATTAGAAAATAAGAGAAATAAGCTGGTTTTTTAATTCCCTGCGTGTTCAATAATCCGAAGCCTCCGTGAAAAGGCGTGAATCTTGGGCCCGGTTCTTCAAAAATATCGGTAAAAACCCAATACGACATTGAATTTGGAGCATTGCCTGATTGTTTTAATTTTTTAAGAATATAAGCCGCCGAATGGTAGCTGTCATGAATTGGATCGGCAGGAGTGTAAGACGTACTCCATTCGGTATAATGCAGTTCGAGATTTGGTTTAGCCGAAGCTGCAATTTGTTTTCTGGAATTAATAACATCACCGCTTACGCTCCACTCGTCCTTATTTAAAACAGTACCTGTAGAACCGTATTCATCCAAATATCCTTGGCTTACACCATAGGTATGTGTCGAAATAAAATCAATTGGTACATTATTTTTAGCGCAAAAATCAATGGTTTCCGGAACCCAGCCAGCGCCTGCAGTTGCGGGACCGCCAACTTTGTAAGCAGGGTCTACACTTTTGACAGCTTTTGCAGCATACTCATATAATTTGAAATAATCCTGCTGCGTTCCTGTCCAAAATCCTGGCGAAAGATTCGGCTCATTCCAAACTTCAAAATACCAGGTTTTTACTTCAGCAGCTCCGTAGCGCTGAGTAAAATGCTGTGTCAGGTTTTTAATTAAATCACCCCATTTAGTATAATCTTTTGGCGGAGTAACATTCCCTTTCCACCAAAAAATAGTTTCTTTTCCGCTCGCTAATGCTGACGGCATAAAACCCAATTCCACAAAAGGTTTCATTTTAATACTCAAAAGAAAATCGAATAAAACATCAACATACTGGTAGTTGTATTCGGGATTTCCTTTGCTGTCCTCACGATACACTGCCATATCATCTGTCAGTAAACCATGCATACGAATGTATTTAAAATCACATTCCTTTTTGGCCATAGCCAGCTGCTGCTGCCAATCGGCACGCAAGCCCTCATTGGCACGGCCTGCACCAATACATTCTTTGAACATGGTGTTCATTTTCCCGGTAACATTATTATAATTTACTTTTATAATTCTGTTATCAGAACTGCTGTTTTGTCCAAACAAATTGAAATTGATTGAATTAATGAAAACCAGTACTGTTATTAAAATTCTTTTCATAAAATATGTTTGAAATTAAACCATTGAATTGTGATTTTTTTACTGTGAAAATTGTTGCTGTTATTGTTGTAGAGATGCACTGCAGTACATCTTTACAACAAAATATCCAGACTATAATTTTTTGAATCTAACTGCTGTTCCTCCGGCTCCTCCTAAATGTAATTTTAGTTTATCTGAAGCTTTAACGGTTTTCTTCGAAATCGCAATTGCAGATGGATTATGTGTCTCATCAGTACCTTCGGCATCAGCATAAATCTGAGCTTCGTAAGTCGCGTTTTTATCTAAAAATGACAATGAAACTTCAACATCACGCGCTTTTTCATTTGTTATAGTTCCTAAATACCAATCAGCACTATTTCTGTCTTTACGGACAGTAGTAATGTATTCTCCAATTTTTCCTTCCAGTACTTTTGTATCTTCCCAGTCAGTTGGGACATCTTTTAAGAACTGCAAAGCTGGTTTGCCTTCGTAATTTTCAGGAAGATCGGCCATCATTTGAATTGGAGCATAAATGGTTATATACAATGCCAGCTGCTGTGCTGCTGTACCGTGAACTCTTTTTCCAGGATAACCTTGTTTTACCTCAACATCAAAAATCCCCGGCGTAAAATCCATTGGTCCAGAAAGCAGTCTCGTAAAAGGAATAATAGTTAAATGACTTGGAGGGTTTCCTTCACTCCAAGCATTGTACTCCTGCCCTCTGGCTGCTTCTCTCGAAACCATATTTGGAAAAGTACGGCGTTCCCCTGTATCTTTTATCGACTCATGATACAATACTGCCAAGTCATATGATGCTGCTTTCTCTAAAATATATCTGAAATAATTCACTCCAAATTGTCCGAAATGATTTTCTTTCATATTTAATTTAGAACCCACGTGTCCAATTTTCACCGAGTGCATTCCTAATCTTTTGTACAAAGCAAAAGCATCATCCACTTCTTTTAAGTAATTAATCAGGTTTGAACCAGTTTCGTGGTAACCAATTAACGCAACGCCTTTTTTATTTCCATACTCCACAACTTTTTCTAAATCGAAGTTGTCTGCACTTTTTGTGAAACTGAACATGTGCATTTTGTTTTCATACCAAGCCGGTGTCCAGCCTTTGTTCCAGCCTTCAATCAGCAGATGATGAAAACCTTCTTTAGCTGTAAAATCCATATATTCTTCGGCACGTTTGGTTGTTGCACCCTGAATTGGACTTTCCCAAAATGAATATTTCCCGATGTGCATTCCCCACCAGATTCCGAAATATTTGTATGGTTTAAAATAATCTACTTTACCTAATTTATTTGGATCATTAAGATTCAGAATCAAATAAGAAGTGATTAAATCCCCTGGCTTTTCACCAATTTGAAGTGTTCTCCATGAAGACGTAAAAGCGTCTTTTACTCTTACTTTCACCCCATCAGCCCAAGGCACCAAATCAGATTTCAACTGTGTTCCTGTATTGTTTACCAAAGTCATGCTGGCAAAATCTTTTAGATTAGCTTCATGAAAACTTAAAGCCAGTCCGCTTTTGCTTTCAATAGTGAGCGGTGTAAGAACGGTATCAAGAGTACTTACCGGTGCATCTTTAAAAAGGTATTCATCACGATTTTCTCTGTTAGCCGGAATCCACCATGCTTTTCCGTCGTCTTTCAGATTGAAAGTCGTTTTTTCATCCATGATAAAAATACTGTCATTCTTTTCTTGTTTTGGATATTCGTATCTAAAAGCAATACCATCATCATAGGCGCGAAACTGAATGTTCAGTCTTCGTTTTTCACTGCTCTTTTGCTGCAGCTGCACAACCATCTCATTATAGTGGTTTCTAATTTTTTTCTTTTCTCCCCATACCTGTTCCCAAGTTTCATCAAAAGAACTGTTTTTTACATCGATAACTTCAAAATTGGTACTGAAATCCTCATTGCCTTTTAACACAAAACCCAAATCAGAGGGCGCAATTACTTGGATTTTACCATGCGAAACAGCATATTTTGGAACTGTTTTATCAAGGCTGAACTTAATTTTGTTTATTCCTCCTGGAGAAGCCAGTTCATAAGATTTGCTTTTTTGGGCCTGTGCAGTACCAACAACTGTTAGTGCTGTTAAAAATGCCGGAAGTATGATTTTTTTTAACATGGTATTATTTTTTAAATGTAATTTTTAAAATCGGGGGAAACCCTAACCTAACCCCCGATTTTCAATTTAAACAAAACTCAATCTAAATTATTTTACCCACTCCGTTTTGAAAGTGGTTTTTCCGTTTAACGGATTTGATGCTGTTTCAAAGCTGTTTCCTTTTTTAGAAACTGTAATTGTCTGTACTACGTCTCCGTCTGGCAGGAAAACTTTAGCTTCAGCAGTTGTTGTCGCATCAGATGCATATACTTTTAAAATCAATTTGCTCCAGTCCATATCTTTGGTAGACTGAGCAAGTCCAATATGAGGAAGTGCTGTACCGTCTTTTACTAAAACTACGATTGGCACTTCGCCAGCCTGAATTTTATGCCATCCGCCCTGATATACTTTCTTAGTCTGGTAATCAATCCATGTTCCAGGAGGAAGGTAAACGTCTCTTTCTGTAACTTCTTCAAAAAGTGGTGCTACCAAAATACTTGAGCCAAATAAATATTCATTATCTACTAACCAAGATCCTGGATCATTTGGATATTCAAGGAACAAAGCACGCATCATCGGCAGTCCTTTTTGAGAACTTTCTTTAGCCTGAGCATAGATGTAAGGCATTAACTCGTAACGCATGTTATCAGCTTTTCTGAAAGTTTCCAAAAAGTCTTTGCTGTATAACCAAGGCTCTCTTGGAGGCTCACCGTGGCTTCTTACGTGTGAAGTAAACATTCCGAACGGAGCCCATCTTCTGTATAAATTCTCTGGAGATTTAGTAGCAAATCCTCCCACATCATGACTCCAGAAACTGAAACCGCTTAATCCTAATGAAAGCCCGCCTCTTAACTCGGCTGACATTGCTCCGTTGCTTGTTTCGGCATCACCGCCCCAATGCAATGGGTAACGCTGGCTTCCTGCCCAAGTACTTCTGGCCCAGATTAATGTATAACCTTTTTCTTTTTGAGTAATTTCAGCAACCGCTTTGTTATAACGCAGCGGATATAAATTATGCTCATAAAAACCAGTGCGTCCAGAATGATAAATTCCTTCCGGCGGTGCAGCTTCACCAAAATCTACTTTAAAAACGGAAACGCCCTGATCGAATAATTTTTTCAATTTTGCCTGATACCAGGTTACTGTTTCAGGATTTGAGAAATCCAGTACAGCATCTTCATACGGAAGATTCCCTTTGCGGTCTCTCACTGCCAGATTTTTGTCCATGATTTCATTGAACAAGGTGTTTTTTGGTGTGAAATAAGGCAGTTGCCATAAACACACATGGTATCCGTCATCTTTCAAATCTGACATCATTTTTTGTGCGTCCGGGAAACGGGATTTTGCAAACTCATAATTGTTTCTCCAGTCTACATCAAACCAGCCTGTATCGAAGTGAATAACATCGGTTGGGATTTTATAGGCACGTAAATCTTTAGCAACCTGACGGCCTTCTTTTTCAGAAAAATAAGTAATACGGCTCATCCAGAAACCAAATGACCAAAGCGGCGGCATTGCAGCTTTTCCTGTTAAGTTGGTGTATTCGTCAAGAACTTCTTTTGGTTCTCCAATGAAGAAAAACAAATCGGCTTCATCATCACCAATATACATTTCATTGGCACTGCCGAAATATTTCCCAAAATCAACTGTGATTGGTGTCGAATGGTGCATGAAAACGCCATAACCACGGCTGCTCATATAAAACGGAACAGGTTTGTACATCGTTTCGTTCTGAATACCATTGGCATCATCTGTCCATAAAACTACTTTTTGGCCGCGTTTGTTGAATTGGGTAAATGACTCACCGCATCCAAATATTTTTTCGTCCGGCTCTAAGCTGAAAGCCGCTCCCATACTTCTGGAATAATCGCTGTTTCTGCGCACATACGAAAACGGAAGTGTTGGTGTATAAGTGTTTTTAAAATCAGAATCGTGAAGCGTGCTGGTAAGCAGTTTTCCTTTTTCGTCATAAATTTTGATATGCCATGGTTTTGACAAAATCTCAACAGAACCATGCTTGCTTGTGTATTTGTAACCGCCTTCTATTTTGGAAGATTTCCATAATTCCGGGTGATTCGGAGCAACTCCGTTAATTAACATCAAGGATTCTTTCTCTGGATGAAACTGCGGTCCGGAAGTAGTTTTAATACGAATAGAACGATCAGACACAAACTGAATCTGGAAAGGAAGTTCAGGAGACACTTCGTACTCTGTAGTTGGGAATTCATTAGCAGGAACAACACCCGGCTTCATCATCATATTGTTAAAAGCCTGACGTGTCTGGTAATTGTAACGCAGATATTTTATAGTTCCTTTTCCTGTTGCAGGATCGAAACTGGCTAACTCATCAGCAAAATAAAAAGTGTTCAAATAATTCTGAAAATCTTTGCTGATATCTATTGGAGCGTTTAATACATCCGCATTCTGGATTTGTGCCGAAGCTTTTTGCGAAAGCAGTAAACCAAAGCCCATAAAAAGCGATAAGGAAGCTAACTGTATTTTCTTCATTGTGTTTATTTTTGGTTATTAGTTAAATATTTATTCTGCTGTAATTATAATTGTATTTTGTTTTAATCCGCCAGCCTGCGCTGTCAATTCTATTTTCCCTTTTTTAGTGCCTGACTGAACAACGACTAAACATTTTCCGTTAAGCGCTGTATGCTTTAAACCTTTGTACGATTCATGACTTACTGGATCTCCGCTGCATACTCCCACAATTTTTCCGTTTCCTTTTAATGAAAATTGTATTTCGTTATTTGCTTTTGGTGAAAGCACACCTTTTGCATCCAAAATATCTACCGTTATAAAAGACAAATCGTTTCCATCCGCTTTTATTGTACTTCTGTCGGCTCTTAATTTTAATTGAGAAGGATTTCCAGCGGTTTTTATTTCGGATTCTAAAACTGTTTTTCCGTTTTTACGGGAAATGGCTTTTAAAGTTCCTGACTGAAAAGGAATTCTCCACATTACATGAAGATCGTCTCCTTTTTTACTTCGAATGCCGACTGATTTTCCGTTTAATAATAATTCTACCTCATCGGCATTATTGTAATACGCCCAAACATCAACAGTTTGTCCGGCTTTCCAGTTCCAGTGTGGTAAAAGGTGAAGAACTGTTTTGTTGGTCCATTCACTTTGGTACATATAATACACATCTTTTGGGAAACCAGCCAAATCCACAATCCCAAAATAAGAACTGATAGACGGCCACTCATAAGGAGTTGGCTCACCAATATAATCGAAGCCTGTCCAAATGTACATTCCGGCAAGGAAATCGTATTTTTTCATCACTTTCCAAGTCGCTTCGTGAGTAGAACCCCATGGTGCCTGAACCTGATCGTATGCAGATACTGTATTATCTGGATTTCCATCGGTAAATTTAAGATCCCATCTTACCGGCCATTTTTTTATTGATTGAGAATCTTCATCATAATAGCCTCGAGTTGCTAGAGCTGAAGTAGTTTCAGTTGCTATGAAAGGTGTATTTGGAAAGTTTTTTTGATGGTGCTCAAAAGTCTGGTGAGCATAGTTGTAACCGATAATATCCAAAGCTCCCGAAGTGGCTAATTTATTGAAATAAGTATCGTTTTTTTCAAACTGAAGTGTTACCTCATCAATTTTCATATTAACTGCAGGATTCATTCCAGCAGTTACTAATCGTGTGGTATCCAGTTTTTTTACGATTCCAGCTAATTCTTTGGCAATGACCGGACCTTCATCACTCCATTGTTCTGGGATTTCGTTACCGATACTCCACATAAATATACTTGGATGATTTCGGTCACGAAGGATTTGATCCTGTAAATCCCTAACATGCCATTTATCCCAGTCTAGGCTGTAATCGTATTTGGTCTTGCCTTTTTTCCACATATCAAAAGCTTCGTCCATAACAATGAAACCCATTTTGTCACAAAGATCCAAAAGCTCTGGTGCAGGAGGGTTATGGGAAGTTCTGATTCCGTTAACACCCATTTCTTTGAGAATTTCCAATTGACGTTCTATGGCTCTGGTATTAACCGCAGAACCCAATGGACCTAAATCATGGTGCATGCAGACACCTTTGATTTTGACTTGTTTTCCATTTAAAAGAAAACCTTTGTTAAGATCAAATTTGAAATATCTGATTCCGAAGCTGGTTTTGTATTCGTCAGCAATCTTGTCATCTATGCTGATTGTTGTAACCGCAGTGTACAGTTCCGGTTTTTCGTCAGACCATAAAATAGGATTATTAACGATTAAGTCTTGATTGAGAACCTGATCTGCATTTGCAGCAATGGTTATATTTTGGGTAACCGAAGTTACTTTAGTGTCTTCTTTAAAAATAGCAGTTGTTACTATCGCATTTTTGGAAACTGCATTTTGATTCTGAATCGTAGTTTCTAAACTTACCGAAGCTTTATCGGCAGTAACTTTTGGAGTGGTAATATACGTTCCCCATTGTCCAACATGTAATTTATCAGTTGTTTCCAGCCATACGTTTCTAAATATTCCAGAACCGGAATACCAGCGTGAATTGGGCTGTTTTGAATTGTCTGCCTTAACAATAATTTCGTTGTTTTTATCTCCATAATTCAAATAAGGAGACATGTCATATTGAAAACCAATATATCCATTTGGGCGTTTTCCTAAATAATGCCCGTTAATCCAGACTTCGCTGTTTTTATATACCCCATCAAAAACAATTGACGTGATTTTTTCTTTATTTTCTAAAGCAACTTTAAATGTTTTTTTATACCATCCTAAACCACCCGTAAGTGCTCCGCCTCCATAACCTGAAGGGCTTTTTTCATTAAATTTACCTTCAATACTCCAATCATGAGGAACATTTAAGGTTCTCCATTTTGTTGAAGCTGCAATCGTATCATTATCAATAATACTATCATTCAAATGAAAACTCCAATCGGAATTAAACGCAATTTTTCTGGAATTGAAGCCAGCTTCATTTCCATTACATGACACTGCTAGAACTATTATTCCCAGCAGGGCTAAAGTTTGTATAAAACTGCTTAAATATTTCATTAGATAAATTATAATATTTTTAAAGTAATATAAATGTACCGATAAGTAAATCAAAATATTACCTATCGATACATTTAATTATTATTCAAAAAGTGTTTTTATCACACTCTTAATTATAGAGAACTTAAAACAAAATGGAAAACCATATATTCACTCTTGTTTGGATCTCTTTTTCCAAACCAGATATCGGTAACAACATTGCCAGTTTTTGCAGTTTTTACAATTTTCCACTGATTTTTATCTGTTGTAGAAACGGATGCCCAAGAATTTCCAATTGGAAATGAAGGGGTTATACCTGCAAAAGTGATAATATTAGTTCCATCTGTACTTGCCGTAAAAGTTCCTGATGCTGTAGCACCTGTACTTGATACGCTGCTAACAGTGCCATTACTAGAAAATGAAATTTTATTTTTTACAACAGTAGCCTGATCAGCTGCTGTGAAAGCTGCCCAATCCGGATAATCTGCAACTGAATTCCAGTTGTTTAAGAAAGTTCCATCTAAACTTGTCCAATTGAAAGGAGTGTCTTTGCTTAACGCCCATGTTTTAGTAGTTGTAGTTGTAGTCGATAATAAATCACCTACTGTACCTCCATTTAAATCAATACTTGGATTTGGATCTGCAACAGCAGTTGGCACCCAATTGTCACTATACTCTTTTGATATAAAGTTGTAAACCAATGTTGCTGCTCCATCACAGCTGCCTTTTCTTAAAACACCAACTTGTAATGTGTTTGCAGTGATAGACATAATTTTCATTGATTTCCAGTTATCAACACAGTTCTCATATTCATTGCTATGCAAAATAGTCGCACCAGAAGTAGTTATAATTTTTTTATCAGCGTCTAAAAAGTACGTCCCTGATTCTTTACCATAACTTGGGCTCATTTTATGATCTGTTGTCAAAAATGGACCTCCATTTAAACTAAATGTCATAGTTCCATAATCGCCTTTGGCTGCAATCCATTGATTCCCTTTCCATTCTGGACTCCAATTCCAGCAATCAGTACCGTAACATCCTTTATCGCCTCCTTCTAACCATGCATTATCGGTACCGTAAAAGAACATAGGTCCTGCAAAAAATTTCGAAACTCCATTTGCATCTAAATCCAAAACCCATGTTTTAGATTTTCCAACCCCGCCCGAAAGTAAATTCCAAAGAGGATCGTTTACATAATTTAAGTTATCCTTAGTAACAGTAATTGTTACTGGATCTAATTCTACTATACCACCGCCAGTAACTGCAGTAATTTTTATCGTATAATTACCTTTAAAAGCATATTTTACAGTTTCATTAGCTTTGTTTGATTTCCCCGTAACATAGTCCCAGGTAAGTACAACACCTGGGGTAGTATTTTTCAGAATTACAGTATTTCCGCCTGGATCAGCTGCTAAATCCTGAGTAATATCAAAATGTATATCCGATTTATCAGTAATACCATCTAATGAATACGTATCCGGTGAACAAGATGGCACTAATACTAGTACCATTAACATCAAAAATGATGTAATTAATAATTTAGTCTTTTTCATTTTTTTAAATTTTTAGTTAAAATTACCAACCAGCATTTTGCTTTAAAACTCCACCAGATAACGTGATTTGTGTATTAGGAATTTGCTGCAGTCCTTTTGTAGCTTGGATTTTGGCAGCCGAAATCGTTTTTGTACCAGCAACTCCTCCGCTTAGCAAGGTTGTAGTTTCTGCAATAGCTGAAGAAGCTGTACCGATCCCCTGGCGCAATAAATCATAATATCTAATACCTTCAAGAGCAAATTCTAAATGTCTTTCTTTTAAAATATTATCTTTACTTACAGGCAGAGATACAAAACTGGCTTTATAAGCTCTTTGTCTTACTTGGTCAAAATAAGACTGAGCGCTTCCGCTTCCTAATTCAGCAGCCATCAGCAAAACATCAGCATATCTCATTACAGTATAATCCTGGAATTGACTGATGTCCCAAAACGCACTTCCCATTGCAATAGGAAGTTCAATTCCTTTATCATTAATCATTGGGCAATATTTTTTGTTGTAATATCCAGTATACTCCCTTTGATTGTTTATTTTGTCAAACGCAATGTTTTCTTCTTTAATTCCAATTACAGTTGCACCACGTCTTGTATCGTTGGCATTATAAGTATTCCATAATTTCGAATTTACAGTAACTCCCCATCCGTGTGCATAAGGAAAAGATGAAAACTCTCTCATTCCAAACATTACTAACCAGCTGTTACCATCAGTATTTCCGTTATAATCACTAGTATATGTATATTTTATAGAAAACACATTTTCTTTATTACTTTCTCCTGCATACTTAACTCCTGAAGCTGCTGGCCATAAAGTAGAAAAATCATCAACCAAGCCATGACCGCTAGAGGCAATAACATCTTCTAAATGTCCTAAAGCCTGAGCTTTAGTTACAACGCCAGCTAAGTCAGCTTTTCCATAATATCCTGTATAATATAAAAATACTCTGCCTAATAAAGATTTTGCGGCCCATCTTGTAGCATGTCCGCTAACTGTTGCACTGTATGCTGCTGCAGGCAAATTATTTGAAGCAAATGTTAAATCTTCAGCAATAACTTTATAAACCTCATCTGGATTTGCCTGTGGAATATTTTCAGATGAAGCAACCGTTAATAATGGAATATTGCCCCATACACGTACCATTTCAAAATAAAGATAAGCTCGGATAAATTTAGTTTCGGATTCGTAAGTGTTTCTCAAAGCCGTATTTCCTTTCCAGTCAATCTGATCCATTTTACTTAAGAAAATATTACAACGGTAAATTGCTTTATAATAAGCAATCCAGTTTCCATTAAGTAAATCTACGTCAGAAGGTGATCGAGAAGGATCAAACTCATCTATAAGTGCATAATTATATCCATCTGAAGCACCAGTTCCTCCAAAACAATCATCAGACATCACTTCGCTCAAGACCGGAATACCAACACCACTAGCCCCTGTCGCTACTTGCAATCCATCATAACAGCCTACTAATGCTGAATTAGCATCGTCTGTAGTTTTGTAAAAATTTGTATCTGTTTGTCCTATTATAGGTTCTGTTTCTAAACTGCAAGAACTTAGACACAATAAACTCAAACAGAAAATATATAAATATGTATTTTTCATTATTTTATTTATTAAAGTTTAATATTTAATCCCATCATGAATGTTCTTGGTCTTGGGTAGTATCCTACATCAACCCCCGAAGAAAATTTTTGATCATCATTTGAAGAACCAAATCCAATTTCAGGATCCATACCGTTATACTTTGTAAAAGTGTAAAGATTTAATGCTGAAAAGTAAAGTCTGAACTGGCTTGCAAAAAATCGTTTTGACTTATTCATTTTTGCAAAATCATATCCTATTGTAACTGTACTAATTCTCAAGAAATCACCATCATGAACATACAAATCTGAAAAATCCGTGAAATTTCTATTGTCTTCCGTAACTCTTGGCATTGTATTAGAAGAACCTTCACCATGCCAGCGGCTCAATATTTCTGATGTGTAATTACCATAAGCACCCGATTGATTTCTATACGATTGTACAATTTGGTTTCCTGCTACACCATTTGCCATCGCAGTAAAATCAAAAGCTTTATAACTAGCTGACAAAGTGAAACCAAAAGTAAAATCTGGATTTGGTTTTCCTATTTCTGTTTTATCATCAGCACTAATTTTATCATCTCCGTTGGTATTTACCTTAATTAGGTCACCAGGAGCTGCGTTAGGCTGCAGAACTACCCCATTTGCTGATTTGTAGTTATTAATTTGTTCTTGAGTTTGAAAAACACCTCCTGTTTTATATCCCCAGAAATAACCTAATGGTTTAGCGTTTTCTGCTCTGTAGAATTCACCAGCATTATCATAAAGTTCATTACTTAATCCGTGAATAATACCATCCGAAGTCGGTATTTGTCCCACTTTGTTTACATTATATGCGCCATTTGCACTAACGCTATAATTAAATTCTCCAATTTTATTCTGGTATTGCAATGACAATTCTAATCCTTTATTAACTACATCCCCACCATTAATATAAGGAGCATCTGCTCCAGCTGTCGCTAATACTGGTGCTAAAATTATCCAATCTTTATTGGTCTTTTGGTAGGCATCAAAAGTAACACTCAAAGCATTGTCCAAAAATTTAGCATCAAAACCTAAATCTATCTGTTCTGAAGTTTCCCATTTCAAATCAGGATTTGCTAATCTATTAGGATAAGCTCCCGGTGTAAGAACACCTTCAGTATTACCAAAAATATAATTGGTATTATTGGTTTTTATTGGTGACAAATACTGGAAAGCTCTTGCATTTTGATTTCCAACTTGTCCCCAGCTTGCTCTTAATTTAAGAAAGTTTATCACTTTGGAATCTTTCAAGAATTCTTCATTAGACATAACCCATCCTGCAGATACTGATGGAAAATAACCCCATTGGTTTTCTGTAGAAAAAATAGAAGATCCATCCATTCTAAATGTTGCATTAATCAAATAGGTTTCATTAAAGTCGTAATTTAATCTTCCATAATAAGACATTCTTTTCGTCTCACTTTTTTGACCATTAAATGATATTTTAGCGCCATCTTTATTAGTCGTATTATCTAACCAGGCATGATCTAAATCGCTAAAAACCCCATCGGCATTTGTAGTCCCCATTGAAGTTCCATCGTAATTTATATACGATGTCCCTAACATTGTTTCAAAATGATGATTTTCTGCAACATTAAACTTATACGTTGCTAAATTGTCCCAAGTAAGGGTTTTTCCCTTATTCATGCTTTGAGAAACTTTATCAAATTTGCTAAATGCATAAATTGACAATTGATATTCTGGAGAATACGAATGACTTTCTCCTGCATAATAGTCAAGACCTAGAGTTGTTTTAAATGTTAAATTTTTTATTGGCTCAATTTGCAGATAAACATTCCCTAATAATTTTTGATTATTGCTTTCATTTTGATTATTGTAAGCCATCATTGCATAAGGATTTGCAACTCCATTTAACCAAGGCTCACTACTATTTGTCTTTGAAGTATCAAAATAATTTCCGTCTGCATCATACATTGGTAATAACGGAGTAGTTTGAAAAGCACTTCTCAAAGAGTTATTGTACTGATTACCAACACCAATACCATTTTTATCAATATAAGCAAAACTTAAATTTTCGCCTAAAGTAACAACGTCTTTATATAATTTATGCTCTGAGTTGAATCTAAAATTATAACGCTTGTAGTTTGATAAATCAGCTCCTCCAACAACTCCTTCTTGTCCCAAATAAGACAATGAAGTAGAATAAACTGAACTGTCTGAACCTCCTGAAGCACCAAATGCATAATTTTGAGTAGCAGCATTATCAACCAGCATTTTATCCATCCAGTTTGTTCCGCTTCCTAATGCCGCAATTTGAGCATTAGTAAAATAAGGAGTCTTACCTGAATTTACAGCAGCTTCATTTAAAATAGCAGCATACTCTGTTGCATCCAATAAATCTACTTTTCTAGCTACAGACTGAACACCATAATATTGATCAAAAGTAATTTTACCAGCTGAACCGCGTTTTCCTTTCTTTGTAGTTACCAAAACAACTCCATTAGAAGCTTGAGAACCATAAATAGCTGCAGAAGCAGCATCTTTTAAAACAGAAATAGATTCAATATCAGAATTACTTAAATAGGATATATCACCTGTAAGTATTCCATCTACAACATACAGAGGACTGCTTCCTCCTGTAGAACCAACACCTCTAATAACTACATTCAAACCCTCTCCAGGCTGTCCTGAAGTAGATGTAATCTGAAGTCCGGCTGCCTGTCCTTGCAGTGCCTGTAGTGCACTAGTAGTATTAGTTTTTGCAAGAGATTCGCCACTAACCTGAGTAACAGCGTTCGTTACCAATTTTTTCTTTTGTGAACCATAACCGATAACGACAACTTCTTTAAGATCGGCCACATCTGTCTGCAAGGAAACCAGAATTGTAATTTGCGTTCCTACAGTTATATGCTGCGTTTTATACCCCATAAAACTGATTGTCAATACATCACCAGTTTTTGCATCTAACTTAAATTTTCCATCAAAATCTGTTGATATTGATGTCTTTGTACCGTCAATTGTAATAGTTGCACCAGGAATTGGCATGTTGTCCCCTGTTGATTTTACAGTTCCGCTTACAGGTCTGGATTGCTCTTGTGCAAAACCAGACTGCATCGTAAATACAGCAAGCAACAGCGCCATGCAAAACTGGAACATTGTTGGTTTAATACAATAATTGCTTTTCATAATAATTAATAATTTGGTTAAATTGTTGTTAGTGTTTGTGTGTGTTCAAAAAATCTAATTAATGTGCATTCATAATAAGTTGGTTCAAATAATTCTTGTTTTTAATTTATTTGTTAGGGTCTCCATCTGCACGGACAACAGTTTCAGAATTTTACAAAGACATGCACTCTTTCAAAATCCAATTCCATCATTTCGTCAAATAGTCTTTAATACTTTTGGCATAGCTTTTTTGCAGACAGTAGTTCTTTAAAATATCGCCAGGAAAAAAATTTAAGATTCCAAATTGAAAACTGCTTTCTCGAGAATAATAATTTCTTTCTGCAGGTAACAAATCCAGATTATTTATGGCTGATTCCTATAACTGATACTTAAAAAACACATTTTCCTCTAAATTATATGCCCGACTTAATATTGTTTTCATTACTTTTGGTCAAATAAACCATAACGTTATGGTTAATTTGACTACAAGTGTACGGCGTATTTTTTATATTAACAAAATTTTGCGATTAAAAATTTGTTATTAACAAAAAAAACATTCAATAATTATTGATTTAATATACTTCGAAAGCTTTTTTTAACATCATTTACATTAACTTTGAACACAATTTATAGCTGATTATTAATTATTTAACAATTAATAAGCTCAAAAAGCAAAAAAACAATTTAACAAAGGCTCATAACTATTTCACAAAATATTTTACAGCAGGCAATACAGTTTTAAGAAAAATTTAATTTAGCACCAAATTCACAATGCAATGGGAGAGGAAAATAAGAATCAGGTTTCAATACAAATGACAGAGCATTCGTCTATGAATGCCATTTCTATTGACTGTGTTATATTTGGTTTTGACAACGGAATTTTAGAAGTACTCGTAGTACAGCACGGAGAAGGTATAAGTAAAGGAAAATGGGGACTGCCCGGCGGATGGATAAACAAAAAAGAGAGTACCGATGCCGCCGCACACAGATTATTAGCCGATCTGACCGGAATGGACAACATTTATCTTGAACAGCTAAAAGCTTTTGGAGAACCCGACCGTTTCCCAGTCAGAAGGGTTATTACAATAGGATATTATGCTTTGGTAAAAAGAGAAGATTATGATATTAAGGCAGGTTTTACCGCTTCGGATGCCAAATGGTATAAAATCAACGAAATACCCAAACTAATATATGACCATAATGAAATCCTAGATTACAGCATAAAAAATCTTCGCAGCAGAGTACGCCAGGCACCAATAGGTTTTAATCTGCTCCCAGAAAAATTCACTTTACTGCAGCTTATGCATCTGTATGAAGAAATACTGGGGATAGAGATGGATAAATCTAATTTCCGCAGAAAGATTTTACACATGAAATTACTGGTCGCATTAGACGAAAAACAAAAAGACGTATCGCACCGGGCCGCACAGCTGTATAAATTTGATTCCGAAATTTATGAAAAACTAACTCAAAAGGGATTTAATTTTGAATTTTAAACTTGCTTTTAAAAACTAAAAATAACATTTTTACATTCTAAAAAAACAGCCAAAATTGACAACTAAAGCACAGACAGAAATAAACAAAACAGCAATTGAAGGAATCACAATTGACTGTGTTATATTTAGCTTTAACAAAGAAAGTCTTGAGGTGCTGCTGGTACAGCATGCTGAAGGAGAAAGTGTAGGTAAATGGGGGCTTCTTGGCGGATGGATGAAAACAGAAGAAAGTGCCGATGATGCCGCACAGCGGATATTGCATGAACTTACCAGCATGGATAACATCTATCTAGAGCAATTGAAAGCTTTTACCAACCCAAAACGTGTAATTGAACGAAGAGTTGTCACTATCGGTTACTACACTTTGATAAATCGTGAAGATTACAACATAACAGCCAGTTTGACGGTAAGAGAGGCCAAATGGCATAAAATCAAAGACATTCCTGATTTAATTTTCGATCACAATGAAATTCTGGATTTTAGTCTGATGCATCTGCAAAACAGGGTTCGTCAGGCTCCCATCGGTTTTAATCTCCTGCCCGAAAAATTTACGCTGCTGCAGTTAATGCATCTTTACGAAGAAATATTAGGCATCGAATTGGACAAATCGAATTTCCGCAGAAAGATTCTGCATATGAAATTGTTAGTTGCCTTAGATGAGAAACAAAAAGACGTTTCCCACAGAGCAGCAAAACTTTACAAATTTGACTCCGAAATTTACGAGAAACTTACACAGAAAGGCTTTAATTTTGAGTTTTAAAATTCTAGCCGAAAGACTTGTTAACAGTTCCAAAAATTTACTTTCCCAATCCAAAAGCATATCGCACTATTCCGTAATTTTGCGGTATGTATGCTTTAGTCGACTGCAATAATTTTTATGCTTCCTGCGAACGTGTTTTTCAGCCGAAATTCAACGGAAAACCTGTTGCGATATTATCCAACAATGACGGCTGCGTCATTTCCAGAAGCGAAGAAGCCAAAGAGGCCGGGGTTCCAATGGGCGCACCAGCATTTAAAATTAAAGAATTGGTTAAAGAGAAAAATATTCAGTTATTTTCATCCAATTATCCGCTTTATGGTGATTTAAGCAATCGGGTAATGGCAATTTTGGAACAATTCACTCCAAATGTAGAAATCTACAGCATAGACGAAGCCTTCCTCAATTTTGACGGTTTAAATATTCCAGACTTTCACGATTATGGTCTCCAAATGAAAAACCGTATTCGAAAATGGGTTGGCATTCCTACCTGCATTGGCTTCGCCGAAACCAAAGCTTTATCTAAAATTGCCAATAAGATTGCCAAAAAATTTCAGGACAGAACCAAAGGCGTTTATGTAATCGACAGCGAAGAAAAACGCATCAAAGCCTTGAAGTGGACCAAAATTGAAGATGTCTGGGGCATTGGCTACCGCACCATCAAGAAAGTCAAACTCCGTAAAATAAATACTGCTCTCGACTTTATCCAGCCACAGCACGAGGCCTGGATCAAGAAAGAAATGGGTGTTGTAGGTCTTCGCCTAAAATATGAACTGGAAGGAAAATCAGTATTAGATTTAGAGCCACTCAAAGAGCAAAAAAAGAGTATCGCAACAACCCGAAGCTTCCCGAAACAGATAGCCGACTTTGATTTACTCCGCGAGCGGCTGACCACTTTTGTCGCCGTCTCTGCCGAAAAACTACGCAGACAGCATTCCTGCTGTCACACTATCATCGTGATGCTAGTCGTCGACAAGCACTCTGTCAAAACATCCAAGTATTATTTTAATATGGCGGTGACATTGCCGTTTGCGACCAATTCAACCTTAACCATTTGCAATGCAGCCGTAGATATGCTAAAAAAACTGCACAAGGGAAATGAAGGGATCAAATTTAAAAAAGCAGGAGTTATCCTCACAGAATTAATCGATGAAAATCAAAAGCAGTATCAGTTATTTGAAGAAGAAAACCCAAAACATTTGGCTTTGATGAAAGTAATGGATCGGCTGAACCACAAAATTGGCGAAGCCAAAGTAAAATTGGCCACCCAAAACCTAAGACTAACCTGGAATATGAACCAGAATCATCTTTCACCCAGATACACCACAAGTTTCAAAGATATACTCGAGATACAATGTCTATAAAAAAACCACAAAAACTGACTTTCTTTCATCCAGATTTTGAAAGCAAAATCCAAATCCCGTATGTCAGCGAAGGGGTTTCTGCAGGTTTCCCGTCACCTGCCGCCGATTTTATGGAAACCAGTATCGATCTAAATAAAGAGTTGAGCGAAAATCCATTGGCAACGTTTTACATCAAAGTCAGCGGTAATTCAATGATTGATGCGGGAATAGATGACAAAGATGTCTTGGTTGTCGATCGAAGTCTGGAACCTCAAAACAATAAAATAGCGATTTGCTGCATCGATGGTGAATTTACAGTAAAACGCATTAAGACCGAAAAGGACTGTTTGTACCTCATGCCTGAAAATTCCAGTTACGAACCCATAAAAGTAACCGAAGAAAACCAGCTTATCATTTGGGGAATGGTGACTTATGTAATAAAGAAAGTGTAAATAATTTAACAACAAGACTGCCAAAGCTTTCTGAACTCAGCGTAATTCTTTGCGTTCTTTTCAGTTCAACAAACTTACTGTCAGCACAAAAGGAAAATCTTCTTTTTGTTTTATAAAAAATTGTGGGTAAGTTTACAGAGCAATACACTATTAACTTTAAACCAACCACAATTTACTTACTCATGAAATTTAAAAACCTCCTTATTCTTCCCTTATTACTGCTGGTCAATAATTTATCATTTGCTCAAAAAGAAACCGCAGACTGGAACGGTAAAAAATGTGCCGTCGTGCTTACTTATGACGATGCCCTGAATATTCATCTCGACAAGGTAATTCCGGCGCTTAATTCATTTAGTTTCAAAGGCACTTTCTATCTTATCGCTTCGTCCCCTGTCGTGACCGGCAGAATGGAGGAATGGCGGACTGCTTCCAAAAAAGGACATGAATTGGGGAATCACACCTTATACCATCCCTGCGACGGCAGTTTACTCGGACGTGACTTTGTTACCAAAGACAATGATCTTTCCCGCTATACAGTTGCCAGAGCTGTAAAAGAAATAAAAACGGCAAACCAATTTCTGAAAGCTATTGACGGCAGATCGGAACGCACTTTTGCCTATCCGTGCGGTGATTTAAAAATTAACGACACACTTTATTATGATTATCTGAAAACTGATTTTACAGTCGCAAGGGGTGTACAGCAGGGATATCTTCCGGCCAAAACAGTTGATTTGTCCAATGTGAATTCATTTGTAGAAAACGGAACTACCGCAGCACAGATGATCACACAGATTGAAGAAGCTGAAAAGGCAGGATCTTTTATTGTTTTCCTATTTCATGGTGTCGGCGGTGAACATGCACTAAATATAAACTTGGAAGAACATCAAAAACTGCTTCTTTATCTTAAAAAAAGAGAAAAGGATATTTGGGTTACAACTATGATAGATTTGGGTAAATATATCCAGAAACAGCAGGCTAATTAGTTCGCAGACTGGAATATTTCACACATTTAAGTTAAAAAAACAGGAAGCTATGGAAGAAATAACTTTAGAAAAATCTCTTGATTTCTATCTAGAAACTTTAAGACATTTAGATGAAAAAACATCTTTCAAGTTCTGATGAAGATCTTAAAACAATAATATTGGAAGAGCTTGATGCAGATGCTCACACTTTTTTACATCATTTTACGGTTAACCGCTTAAGCGAAAACAATATTATCCCCAAAAGTGTTGAAAAAAACAGCTTAGAATTAAGGGAACTAATTAGAGAACTAATAGATACTAAATATAAAACAGATGAAATCCGTTTTGATGAAAATTGGAATAAAGCACGTGAAATAGCAAAAAAAAATAATCCAAATTGAATCGAAACATAAACCAAATTAATTTAATCCCAAACCCATTGTAATATCTTCATTAATTATCAAAATACAAATCAAATGAATAAACAATTGACTAACTGTAATTTTACACTTTGGCTAGAATTTGAAGCAGTTAGCCCAAATGACTGGGACATTGAAAACGAGTTTTGCAATATTCAGGTTAATTTAGAAGATGGACGCAATTACGGATTAAATGTATGGACATACAAATATTTAGAAACTGCAATTAACGAAGACAAAAAAACAGGAGAAAATCTAAATGGATTATATCAAATACCTCCTGACTTGCTTGTACGGGAATTAACAAGAGAATGTATTGAACAGTCCATTAGAGATTTGCTCAAAATTGGCGACTTAGAAAAAATTTTGAATCCCAGCATATATGTCAATAGAAATGACAAATAGAAAACTCAAATAAGAACTACGATAACGTATTTGAGCATATTTAATGAAAACTTAGTTTTGCATTTGAAAGATACATCAAAAAACATTCGAAAGCAGTAATCTTACAATACCCACAAAACCATTTTGCTTCAAAAAAAAGGGTGAAACTAAACGAATTTAGCTTCACCCTTTTTATAACTAACTTATTTTTTACCAGAACTTAACGTATAATGCAGCAATAACCAGCAAAGTGATTATCACCATAACGGTAGTCTGTGGTTTCAATTTGAACATTTCTGTATCCAATTCGAATGCTTTTGGATTCACTTTTGGTCCAGCCATACTGATACCAATCATTAAAAGCATTGTGAATAAGAATGATAATCCCATACAAATGTGGAAAGGAATTTCGTAAGTTCCTTTTGCAGTCTGGTACGCAGTGTATAAGATTGTCTCATTTCCAAATAATGCAGGTGCAAATTCGTTGAATAAAACAGATAGTAAGAAACCTGAAATTACACCAACAATAGCAGCTGTACCAGTTGTTCTTTTCCAGAACATACCAAGGAAGAACATAGCAAATACACCAGGACTAATAAAACCAGTATATTTTTGGATATAAGTAAAACCGCCTACTCCTCCAATTCCTAACAAGTCATCCCAAGTAAACAATACAGCTAAAAGCATTGCTATGAAAACTGTATATCTTCCGATATTTACCTGTGCATTATCTGAAGCATTTCTTTGGATGTATTTTTTGTGAACATCTAAAGTATAGATAGTAGAGATACTGTTTACTTTTCCAGCCAAAGAAGCAACAATTGCTGCAGTTAAAGCCGCTACTGATAATCCTTTAATTCCTGTAGGAAGGAAAGTTAACATTGCAGAATATGCTCCGTCTTTGTGCCCTCCAGCCAATTGAGGTAAATGTCCGTTTTGGTATAAAACATAAGCAGCAATACCAGGAAGCATTACGATAAGAGGCATTAATAATTTCAAAAAACCAGCAAATAAAATACCTGTACGTGCAGTCTGCAGATCAGCTCCCAAAGCTCTTTGAGTGATGTACTGGTTACAGCCCCAGTAGTTCAGATTAATAATCCAGATACCAGCAGCATACGACATTAAACCAGGAAAAGTAAGGTATTTATCGATAGCATTTTGATCAAATGCAGCTGAAACGCGTTGAGTAGGTTCAGGAATAATCATTTTGAAATGCTCTGGTGCTTGACGCATCAATTCTTTGAAACCAGCAATAGCACCTTGACCAGAAGCTGGTAAATACTCTGCAACTGTAGTTAATGCAATGTAAGACGTAACTAAACCACCAATAATCAAAACAGCTACCTGAATAACATCTGTATAAGCTACAACTTTCATACCTCCTAAAGAGATGATTAAAGCAAAAACTGCTAAGCCAATCATAATAGCATGCAAGTAGTCACCTCCTGTCAATCCATTAATAGCAACAGCTCCTAAATATAAAATAGAAGTTAAGTTTACAAAAACATATAAAAACAGCCAAAAAACAGCCATAATCAAAGCTGTTGATTCGTTATATCTTTGTTTCAAAAATTGAGGCATGGTGTAAATCTTGTTTTTTAAATAAACAGGAATAAACCAAACAGCCACAATAATCAAGGCAATAGCAGCAAGCCACTCATAAGCAGCAACAGCGATTCCTAAAAAGAATCCTTCCCCGCTCATTCCGATAAATTGTTCTGCTGAAATGTTTGAAGCGATTAATGATGCTCCAATTGCCCACCATGTTAAAGTTCCTTCTGCAAGGAAATATGCTTTGGCATCGTGCTCGTTTCTTTCACGCTTGCGATAAATAATGTACCCGTAAACGGACACCACTATAAAATAAATAATAAATACTGCATAATCTGCAAAAGCCAAGTTATTACTCATGAGTAAATAATTTTTTAAAAGTTAATATAAAGGTCATTTGTTTTTCTTTTTAATAGTTAATATCTGAAATAATTTGGGAGTGCCAATATAACACATCTTTCAAATAAAAAAGAGTAATTTCTCACTCAAATTAAACATAAAATAAAAAATATGTTTTAATAATATTGTTTTATTATGAATTATTGAATGTCAAATGTAAAATAAAAAAATTTATTAGCAATGCTTATAAATGTGTTTTTTACATTTATTTTGTTTTCACAATAGTAAACTCCGTATGATTAGTCTTTTAACTAAACATTTTAAGATTTAAATTTAGGACTTTTTCTGATTTTCTGCTCCCATTTCCATGCACTTGCCATCGCTTCTTCCAATGATGAAACAGTTTTCCAGCCCAAAACATTATTGGCTTTATCCGTGTTGGCATAAGCCTCTGTAACATCCCCTTCTCTTCTTTCAACAATTTTGTACGGCAGTTTCTGACCGCTCACTTTTTCAAAAGCGCTGATTACTTCCAGAACTGAGCTTCCCGTTCCTGTTCCAAGGTTGAAAATTTCTAATGGTTCTGCATTTTTCTTGTTTAATAAACGCTGCAATGCAATTACGTGTGCTTTAGCCAGATCGACTACATGAATGTAATCGCGTACACAGGTTCCGTCAACGGTTGGGTAATCGTTGCCATAAACAGATAATTCGGCACGCAGTCCCATTCCTGCCTGAGTAATAAAAGGAACTAAATTTTGCGGAACTCCAATTGGCAGTTCACCAATTTCAGCAGAAGGATGTGCCCCGATAGGATTGAAATAACGAAGAAGAATAGCATTGATGTTACTAACTTTCACCACATCTTCAATAATCTCTTCCCCTATCTGTTTAGTATTTCCGTAAGGTGATAATGCAGGCTGAATAGAAGTATTCTCCGCAATAGGCATTACTTCGGCCTGACCGTAAACTGTACAAGAGGAGCTAAAGATAAAATGTGCTTCTTTCTTTTTCTCTAATTCCTGTAATATGTAAACCAATGCGCCTAAATTATTTTCATAATAAAGCAAAGGATTTTTTACGCTTTCGCCAACAGCTTTGGAAGCCGCAAAATGAATTACTCCCGCAACATCATCATGCTCTGCAAAAAAGCGCTGTACATCCTTTTTTTCTCTTAAATCAATTCCAGAAAAAATCGGTTTTTTACCTGTAATTCGTTCGATACCATCCAAAACTTCGATAGAAGAATTGGAAAGATTATCGATAACTACCACATCAAAACCTTGATTCTGTAATTCGACAACGGTATGAGATCCTATAAATCCCAAACCGCCTGTAACGACTATCTTACTCATTTTATTTGTTTTTATAATGTATATCTGAAAGTGCTTTTAATACTGCTGCACTTTTCTCTGGTGTAATATCTCTTTGTGCTTCACCCATCATTTCATACCCAACCATAAATTTCTTTACAGAAGCGGAACGCAATAACGGCGGATAAAAATGCATATGAAACTGCCATTCCGGATGCTCTTCACCATCTGTAGGTGCTTGATGAATACCTGAAGAATACGGGAAAGAGGTTTCAAAAAGATTATCGTATTTTATCGTTAATGCCTTTAAAATTGAAGCATAAGCCAAAACTTCTTCAGAAGTAAACTCGGTAATTTTGGTAATATGCCTTTTGCTGATAATCATTGTTTCAAACGGCCAGATTGCCCAAAAAGGAACCAAAGCCACGAAGTGATCATTCTCAATAACGATACGATCTTTCACTTTTAATTCCTCCTGCAGATAATCCAGCAGAAGGTTGCTGTTATTTTTTTCAAAATATGCTTTTAAACTATTTTGAGTTTTTTCTACTTGAGTAGGCAGAGAGGACTGCGCCCAAATCTGTCCGTGCGGGTGCGGGTTGCTGCATCCCATAACACTCCCTTTATTTTCGAAAATCTGAACGTGATTAATGTAATCAACATTTCCTAAATCGGTATATTCTTTCTGCCAGGTTTTAACAATATTCTCAATTCCCTCCAGCTCCATTTCAGGCAGCGTCAGATCGTGTCTTGGCGAAAAACAGACAACTCTTGCAATACCGCGTTCCGGCTGTGCTTTAAAGAAAGTAGGTTTTAAATCTTCTTCAAACAAAATAGGTTCCTGCTTTACGGCAGCAAAATCATTTTCGAAGACAAAACTCGATTCATAATTAGGGTTCACTTCTCCATTGGCACGAACATTCCCTGCGCATAAATAACAAGCAGGATCATACTCTGGAAGTACATCTGTGTGGATTTTTTCGTTCTGTCCCTGCCAGGGTCTTGTTGCTCTGTGCGGCGACACCAATACCCATTCGTTAATTAACGGATTGAAACGTCTGTGCGGATCTTCGTTTATATCAAAATTTTTCATTTTATTCATTTTATGGTTTTACCACGGGCTAAGTGGGAATTTTTTCGCCACAAATTGTACAAATTAACGCAAATTAATTTTTGCCCTTTAAAAAATTTGTCCAATTTATACAATTTGCAGTGTTATTTTTTCAAATTCTAGTATTCTAAAGTGCTCCTTCGTACAATGATGTACCGTTTCCGATTTTTACATCATAAATTTTCAGTTCTATATCAAAAGCTTCTTTGTATAATTTTGAGAACTTATCTTTTATCTGCTGCTCTTGTCCTTTTTTAACTAAATTAATAGTACAGCCTCCAAAACCGCCTCCCATCAGTCTTGAACCAATAACTGCAGTTTCAGCTTTAGCCAAATCAACCAATAAATCCAGCTCTTCACAGCTTACTTCGTAATCTTTGGACAAACCTTCGTGAGTTGCAAACATAAGCTGTCCTAATAATTCAATGTTTCCATTGTCTAATGTTTCACACGCCTGAATAACGCGGTTGATTTCTTTTACCACAAAAAGAGAACGTCTGAAAACGTCGTGACTCATTTTATCTTTTAAATCAATGATCGTCTGCTCTGTACAGTCTCTGAAACTTTTTATCTCTGGGAAATTAGATTTTACAATTGCAATTCCTTCTTCACATTGCTGTCTTCTTTCATTGTAAGCCGATGTCATCAGCGAGTGCTTAACATTCGAATCAAACAAAATCAATGAATAATCATTAAAATCGGCATTGTGGTATTCGTATTCTAATGTCTTGCAGTCAATTTTGATTACTTTATTTTCCAAGCCCATTACACTCGAAAACTGATCCATAATTCCGCAGTTGATTCCAACCCAGTGCTCCGCTTTTTGTCCCGTTAATGCAATATCAACTTTAGGAATCTGTAAACCAAAAAGCTCTTTGATTCCAAAAATCGTCCCGCACTCCAAAGCTGCCGAAGAAGATAATCCTGATCCAACAGGAATATTACTGCTAAATACACAATTAAAACCTTCAAAAGAAAATCCTTTATCCTGTAATTGCTTAATAACTCCCAAAATATAATTGGTCCAAACCACTTCGCTCAATACAATCTCTTGTGTCAAATCAACTTCAAATTCTTCATTTAAATCGATAGCAACAATTTTAGACTGCTTCGAATTGCTTTTTGCAAAAGCGAAACAAATAATCTTGTCGATGGCTGCTGGCAAAACATAGCCGTCATTATAATCGATGTGTTCACCAATAATGTTAATTCTCCCTGGAGAAAGTACTATTTTTTCTGGAGCATCACCAAATGTCTCTTGAAAAAAATCAGTCGTTTTTTTAATTAATAAATCGTTCATTTTCTTTAAATTACTATTGTTTTGAAATTAATTATCTTCACCCCCAGCCCCTCTCCTTTGGTGAGGGGGAGCGAGTTTATATTGTATTATTTATTTTTCAGACATCAAGGTCAATTTACCGCTCTTGAGTCCCGCACCATCTACTTCAAGTTTTATATCGCCTGCAGCTGTTGTCGATTTTACAAGTACTACCAGCTTTCCGCTGAAAAGTTTCATGGTATCTTTATGAAATATTTCAAGTGAAGTCGCATCACCATTGCAGGCTGCTCTGTACGTACCCGCTCCCGTAACCTTAAATTTTAACTGATTCGCCGCCGTAGGACAAGGAATTCCGTTTTTATCAACTACAGATACTGTTACAAAAGATATATCTTCGCCATCTGCAGTTATTGTTTTCCTGTCTGCGTCCAAAACAATCTGATAAGGCTTGCCGGCAGTACGTACTTCTTCTTCAGCGACAGCTTTTCCATTGTCATCTAAAGCCACTACTTTTACAGTTCCCGGCTCATATTTTACATCCATCCACATCAAACGGTAACGATTCTGAGGTGTGTTTTTATTTTTTTTCTGCACGCCCATACTTTTGCCGTTTACAAAAAGCTCAGCACTGTTGTAACTTGTATACACAAAAACAGGTGTTGTCTCTCCTTCTCGTCCTTCCCAGTTCCAATGAGGCAGAATATGAAGTGTTGCTTCTTTTGTATTCCAACGGCTTCTATATAAGTAGTAGCGGTCTTTTGGCAGACCAGCCAAATCATTAATTCCAAAATAAGAACTTCGGGACGGCCAGCTTTCGTCATAAGGAGTTGGTTCACCCAAATAATCGAAACCAGTCCATACAAACTCACCGATTACCCAAGGCTTGTCATCCTGAAGCACAAAATCTTCATCAGGTACATTCGACCAGCTGCAGGCTTCCAAATCATAAGATGATGACTGGAAATCCGGATACTGTTTCATCTTTTTCTGAACTACAGGAAATTTATAAATCCCTCTCGAACTAACTGTTGAAGCTGTTTCTGAACCTAAAATAAACCCCTGCGGAAATTTTTTAAATGCCTCATCATACAAATGCACGCGATAATTCAATCCCGGAATATCCAGCAAAGCTCCAAAACCCGATTCCATAGTCGCTTTTACCTGATCCATTCCCACAGTTACCGGACGAGTCGGGTCTTCTCTGTGAAATATTTCCTGTAGCCACTTCGCTCTTTTTACACCTGCTTCTCCCCATTGATCCGGCACTTCATTTCCAGAACTCCACATCACAATAGAAGGATGATTTCTTGTTGCCTGCACCAAATTCACGACATCTTTTTCAGCATATTCATTAAAAAAACGATGATAGCCGTTGTCAACTTTTGCTTTTGCCCATTCGTCAAAACTCTCTGCCAAAAACATGAAACCCATTTCATCTGCCAATTCAAGCTGTTCGAAAGAAGGCATATTGTGTGAACTGCGTATCGCATTACAGCCTAGATCTTTTAATATCGTCATTTGTCTGCGCAAAGCAGCTTTATTCACAGCAGTTCCTAATGGACCAAGATCGTGATGAAGACAGACTCCCTTAAATTTGGTTATCTTTCCATTTAGACTAAAGCCTTTATTAGCTTCATATTTTATTTCCCTAATCCCAAAACGTGTTGAAATCTCATCTTTCAGTTCTTTTCCAACATATAATTGAGAAACCGCTTTATACAGATACGGCGTTTCGGGACTCCATAATTTTGGCTTATCAACTTTTATGTTTTGATCGAACTCTTTTCCGAATTGAATATCCGATTCTTCTGAATTTAATTTATGACCATCAGCATCAAAAATAGTGGTTACCAAACGTGTATTTTCCCCAGAAGCTTTTGTCTTAATATTAACTTTTGCCGATTCTTCGCTTATAAAAGGTGTGGTTACAAACTGTCCCCATTGGTCAATGCTTTCATTGTTTTTTACAATGACACTTACTTTGCGGTATAAACCGGCACCAGGATACCAGCGGGAAGCAAATTCTTTATTAGTTAGTTTTACTGCCAATGTGTTGGCTCCTTCTTGTACAAATTGAGAAACATCAAAATAAAAATAACTATAGCCATACGCCCATTCTCCAACTTTTTTTCCGTTTAAATAAACTTGAGGCTCGCTCATCGCTCCTTCAAAAAGCAAAAGTATTTTTTTCCCTTTTGAATTATTAGGCAAAGTAAATGTATTGCGGTACCATGCTGTTCCAATATGAGGTAAAGCTCCCGTTCTTCCAGTTTTTTCGGAAGCAGCTTTCTCTCCGTTCTGAACAATCGCAACATTCTGAATATCTACATTTTTATCAAAAGGACCATAAATTGCCCAGTCATGCGGTACAGTTACCGATTCCCATTTTGAATCGTTAAAATTTACATTAAACACCTCTGCAAAATCACCTTTTTGAAATTTCCAATTGGTATCTAACACTTTAACCTCTCGTACTTGAGACATAGCCACCTGTGTAAATGCTAAAAATATAACAAGAATACTTATCAATTTTTTCATTTTATAACATATTAGAATTTTAGTTTTTGTTAAAAGCCTTATAAGAATAGCTAAAGTTACTTATTTATAATTTCATTTTGTTAGCCAATATTTTTATTGCACTTCAATTTATATAACCTTATATGGTTTATTATTCTTTAAATGCATCCAATGCCATAGACGGCTTCCCGTCAGATTTCCAAGCACTTAATTCATAGTGGCTCCATGATTTTGCACCTTGAGGCTCCCAGTAAATCACGCCCAGACCTTTATTATTTGGCACTGCCTTTACTGCTTTGATAACGGCTGCCAGCATATCATAGGTATTTTGTTCCTGCGTATCTATCCCGCCAACCTCAACAATCATTACCTCTTTATTGTATCGGGATGCCATGTCATTCAGATTATTAGCCAGATCTGTTATGTTTTCTTTATAATCTGTTTTAATCCAAAAAGGGTAATACGACAATCCGATTACATCATACTTAACATTATTGGCTTTGGCATTATCAAAAAACCATCTGAATTTTTCACTGTTATTTCCTTCGTCTAAATGAACAATAACTTTGATTTTTTTATCGACAGCCTTTACTGCATCATATCCTTTATTCAGTAACTGCGCCAGCTGATTGAAGTTACTTGTACTCCCATCCGGCCACAGCATTCCCCCTGGTATTTCATTTCCTACCTGTACCCATTCTGGAGTAACATCTGCTTTTTTTAAAGCCTTCAAAACATCTTCGGTATGAAAATAAACATCATTTAGCAACTCTGAAAAAGTATGATTTTGCCATTCCAGCGGTTTATTCTGTTTCCCTGGATCAGCCCAGGAATCGCTGTAATGGAAATCAATCATAATACGCATTCCCATCTTTTGGGCACGGACAGCCATCGTTACTGTCTCCTCCTTACTGCAGTGCCCGCTTGCTTTATCATCCGAAGGATTTACCCAGACACGCAGTCTTATAGTATTTATTCCCCGGTCTTTCAGCAGCTGCAGGCAGTCTTTTTGAGTTCCGTCGGTATCAAAAAATTTATATCCTGTAGCTTCCATTTGCGGCAGCCAGCCCACATCGGCTCCTTTTGCAAAAACATTTATTTTGGGTCTGCTTTCATTTTTATTAAACATACTGCATGAAAAAGCAAATGCCATAAGAATCCCTATTGAAAATAATGTCTTCTTCATATTCTGTTTTTTTTTAATTTAAACTAAAAACCTGTAAAACAGGCAGTGCTTTATTTGTAAAATCATAGAACGCCTGGTTTTCGAACGTAGAACCATTAACCGCAGCACTTCCTTTGAAAGCAATCCATTCTCCTCCCCAGTAAGCAAATCCAATTCCGGATTTAGAAGTTTTTACAAGATCTTTGATTGCTAACATATAATTCTTTTGTCCTTCAGGAGTTGCATCATAACCCGAAACCAGCTGATCGATTTGACCTACTATATTATTTGTTGCATCATTCCAGCTTAAAGTAAATGGATAAGCAGTTTCGGCAATGAGTACTTTTTTACCAAATTTAGTTCCCAATGCATCAATCGTACTTTTGACAGCTGTCAAATCTTTACCGTGCCAGATAGGATAGTAAGAAAGTCCAATATAATCATAATCTACTGAATTTACTTTTCCAAAAAACCAATCCGTATCCGATGCTTTAACACCTGCATAATGAATCATGATTTTTGTTTTTGGTGCTTTACTTCGAATTACAGCGCCCGCAGTTTTTAATAAATCAATACATTGTGCTTCTTGATTAATCAAATGTCCCTGAGGCCAGAGCAAACCGCTGTTTATTTCATTCCCAATTTGGATAATATCAGGATTAATCTCTGTTATGATAGTAGAAGTATAATTGGCAACAGCTGTTTTTAAGTCTGCAAAAGATAAGTTTTTCCACTCATCCGGAGTAGTCTGAGTTCCTGGATCTGCCCAAGTATCAGAGTAATGAACAGTTAGCCAAACCTTCAGACCAGCCTGCTTTACTCTTGCAGCTAATGTTTTAACTTCAGCCAATCCAGAATGACCGTCAGCAGGATTTTTCCATAAACGGATTCGGATTGTATTACATCCTGAGTTTTTTAAAGTCGTAAGCATATCTTCTGCTTTACCGTTATTAGTAAAAACAACTTTAGCACTTTCAATTTCCGGAAGAAAAGAAATATCTGCGGCTCTGATAAAATCATCTGCCACAACAGGCGGATCTACCGGTGTTACCGGAGCATCACTGCCTGAACAAGCAGACTGCATAACTGCTAAGACTAAAAGTGATAATATGATTACGACTTTTTTCATTATTACAGAATCTTTTTAAAATTACTGAAATTTATAAACCGTTTCATGAGTATATTCGTCTCCTTTTTTAAGGACTGCACTAGGAAAGTGTTCGTGATTTGGCGCATCTGGGAAATTCTGTGTTTCAAAACAAATACCGCTTAATGGGTGATAATCGGCATTCTCTTTTCCTTTTACTTTATTAAAACAATTACCGCCAACATAGATATGAACTCCTGGCTGATCAGTATACACTGTCATTTTCAGATTATTTTTATTACTGAAAAGAACAGCCGCAGCTTCATCTTTGTGCGTTACAACAAAAGTGTTATCAATTTCAGAAGGGCATTTTTTTGCTGTCAGAAAATCAAAAGAAGAACCTGCTGTTTCCAGATACCTACCAGTTGGAATATTATCAGCTGATTTTTCCAGCATTTGATCCGCATTGACAATTAAATCCTGATCTTTTACATTAGACGAATGGCCTTCTAAATTAAAATAACTATGATTCGTTAGATTCACTACGGTATCCTCAGTTGATTTTCCTGCGTATTGAATCAGCAGTTCATTTTCTTCTGTCAATGTATAAGTCACCTCAACAGCTAAACTCCCTGGGTAATTCTCCTCATTTGCAGGACTGGTATAACTCAAAGTAACTGATGGATTATCACCTTCTGTCACTTTTTCAACCGTCCAGATTTTTTGGCTAAACCCAACAGAACCGCCGTGTAAAGAATTGCCATTATTGTTTTTATTCAAAAGTATTTTTTGCCCGTTCAATTCAAAAGAACCGTTATGAATCCTTCCTGCAAAACGCCCTACAGTAGTTCCCATATAAGGCGGGCCTTCTAACTGAAAAGACTGCAGATAACCCTCCAAAGTATCAAATCCCAAAACGACATCTACAATTTGGCCGTTTTTCAAAGGAACCTTCAGCTCTGTTACAGTAGCTCCGTAAGTAATTATTTTTAAGGACATTCCATTTTTATTAAATAACTCATAAGAGTATACTTCTTCCTTATCTGGCATTAAACCGAAAAAATTCTTTACAGAAACTGTCTTAATTTGTGAATTGCGTTTTATTTCCATTGTTTTATTATGAAATTTGAAATCCAAATGTAAAATAAATTTCAACTTATACATACCAGTACCTACCAGTTTTTTATATATTTGAAAAAAAAATGTCATGAAAATCATTTCTATCCAAGACAACCTCGGAATTCCAAAATACAAACAGATAATTCAGTCCATTGAAAAAGCAATTGACGAAGAAAAACTTGTAAAAGGAGACCGCCTTCCCTCGGTAAATAAAGTCTGCCTTGCTTTTTCATTATCCCGTGACACCGTCTTATTAGGATATGATGATCTCAAAAAAAGAGGAATTATTTATGCCATTCCCGGCAAAGGATATTATGTAAAAAGTGTTGAAATCAATATAAAACAAAAAATATTTCTGCTCTTTGATGAGCTCAATACGTTTAAAGAAGACATTTATAACTCATTTTTAAAAAATATTGGAAAAAACGTACAGGTAGACATTTTTTTTCATCATTTCAATGTTACTGTTTTTCAGAAACTGCTGAATGACAGTAATGGAAATTATACTAAATACATCATTATGCCAACCAATTTAACCGGCATAGTGGAATCGATAAAAACCCTACCAGTAAATGACGTAATCATCCTCGATCAAACCAATGATGAACTAAAATCATTTCCGGCTATTTACCAAAACCACAAAAAAGACATCTTCGAAGGATTATATAAAGGAAAAACAAAACTCAACAAGTATAAAAAACTTATTATGATTTTCCCCGGATTTAGAGAACCGCTGAATATGAAGATTGGATTTGAAAATTTTTGCTCAGAATATGCTTTTGACTATGAAGTCATCAATGAATTTTCAGAGAGCGAGATAACTATTGGCGGTGTTTACATTATTCCAAATGACAGGGATTTGGTTCTTGTGATTGAGAAAGCCCGAGAGCAAAACTTAAAACTGGGAACTGATTTTGGCATCATTTCGTATAATGAAACTCCGTTAAAGAAAGTAGTATCTAATGGAATCACAACAATTTCAACCGATTTTAGTACTATGGGAAAACTTTTGGCACAAATGGTTCTTCGGGGAAAAAAAGAACAAATTGAAAACAAGTGTGCTTTAATTATCAGAAATTCATTGTAGAACAAACCAATCAATTACTTCTTTTCTGACTGCAGTTTTCTAATTCTTTACAATTCAGGATACCTCTAAAAACAAAATAAGAAGGCACCAAACAGCCTTCTTATTTTTAACTTAACTAAAACTAAACCAAATTTAAATTATTATTACTTATTACTTATTTTTTATATCATATAATCAAAATCTCACTTCCTGATTTTTTAAAAAATTTATACCCAAAGAAAAACTTCGGGTATAAATAAGTAACCAAAATTTTTTAATTTTTTGTCTAATGAATTTCGAGAAACTCAAAATAAACTAACAAAATGCAATTTATTAAATCAATAACAACAAACCACTGTATTATTGAATCTACAGGGACAAAGTTACAGTTAATCAAAAAACTTAAAGAGGGACAAATTTGAAAAAAACAACGGTCAAAATCGTAAATTATAACCTCCCAAAGCAATAAATCATACATTTTACAATTTATGACATATTTAAAACAAAATACCCATAAGTTACTGAATACAGAACACTTACTAAAAACAGACATTTTACTCTGCTGATTTGCGGTAGTTTTCGACACAAAATTCCACATACTCATCCTTCATTTGGAATTTTAACCCAATAAAAAAGTTTTTTTACAAATTCATAAAAAGCTATTTTAAAAGAAAAATTACCATACTCTTAATTTACTTCCAGTTTTTTTATCAAGTTGAGTTGTTTTCTTGCTTTTTTAAATTACTTTTACAAATGTAAAAAACACACTTATAGTAAACATATTTCAAAAACCAATACAGATGATTCATTTTAAACACAATAAAACAGTTTTCCTCTTTTTATTCTTTACAATAATCAGTCATACTGCACAATCTCAAACCAAGAGCAGTTTTCATGACTGGGCATCAACTCCTCCTATGGGATGGAACAGCTGGGACTGCTTTGGCCCTACTGTTACCGAAGCCGAAGTCAAAGCCAACGCCGACTATATGTCAAAATATTTAAAACCTTATGGCTGGGATTATATTGTAGTCGATATCAGATGGTATGTAGGGAATGACAAATCACATGGTTATAATGAAAAAGATCCTGATTATGTATTGGATCAATACGGCCGTTTTATGCCGGCTGTAAACCGCTTCCCTTCGGCTGCAGGCGGAAAAGGTTTTAAACCATTAGCAGATTATCTGCATAAAAAAGGATTAAAATTCGGGATTCACATTATGCGCGGGATTCCGGTAATAGCTGTAAAACAAAATTTACCTATAAAAGGTACAAATTTAAAAGCACAGGATATTTATTCAGACAAAGACCAATGTACTTGGCTGCACGATATGTACACTGTAATTCCGACGAAACCTGGCGCACAGGAATATTACAATTCACTTTTTGAACTGTATGCTTCTTGGGGACTTGATTTTGTAAAGATTGACGACCTCTCTTCTCCTATTTATTTTGAAGGCGAAATAGATATCATCCGCAAAGCAATTGACCGCACGGGACGTAAAATAGTTCTAAGCACTTCTCCCGGAGAAACACCAATCGCACACGCAGACCACGTTCAGAAAAGTGCCAATATGTGGCGTACTGTCGGAGACTTTTGGGACAGCTGGCAGCAATTGAAAGACCATTTCGAAGTTTTTGAACGCTGGAACAAATGGCGTGCTTATGGAGCTTATCCCGATGGCGACATGCTTCCTTTGGGACGCATTGGAATTAGAGCCGAAAGAGGAGATCCGCGTATGACCGCTTTTACCAAAGATGAGCAGTATACTTTAATGACTTTGTGGAGTATTTTTAAATCTCCATTAATGTTTGGCGGTAATCTTCCAGATAATGACCCTTTCACGCTTTCGTTATTAACCAATAAAAATGTATTGAAAGTCCTTAACGAAAGTACAAACAACAAAACTCTTTTTACCGATAAAGACAAAGCTGCCTGGATTGCTGACGACCCAAAAACTGGAGCAAAATATTTAGCCGTTTTCAATACAGTAGACCAAATTTCAATCTCCGAAGAAAAAGCAGTCTGGAACAGCGAAATAATATCAAGATCTACTCCAAAGCAAAGCACGACTGTGAATATTGATATTACAGGTGCCAAAAAATTATATTTGGTAGTAAACGACGCTGGTGACAATACCGATTGGGATCATGCAGACTGGATTAATCCAACTTTATATAATGAAAAAGACTCTCTGAAACTTACTAATATAAAATGGAAAAAAGCAACTTCAGGATGGCAGAAGCCAAAGATTAACCAAAGTATTTCCGGTAATGCGCTTACAGTGAATAAAGTTAAATATGAAAACGGTATCGGGACGCACTCTAATTCAATTATAGAATTTGATCTGCCCGAAGGTTATACGCGCTTCAAAGCCACAGTTGGTCTGGACGAAGCCTGTATCTCCCAAAACGTGGGTGCTACGGTGAAATTTTTTGTATTTACCCAAAATCCATCCGGACCGCCGCCGCCGCCGAGCGCAAAAATTCCAATCAGCCTTAAAAACATTGGACTTATGGACAAATACATAATTACCGATTTATGGTCTGGGAAAAAAGTTGGAGAATTTTCGGGAGAGTTTACTCCGGAAATCAATCTGCATGGAGCCGGGTTATATAAAATTGTCAAAGTATCTAATAAATAGGACTCCGCTGTATTGTTCAAATTAAAAACATGAAAAATTTCAAATCCCTGATTGCTTTGAGCATTCTGATTTTTGCCGGCAGTTTTGCATTGGCACAAAAAGCCAAATTCCCTAAAGAAAAAGAGATGGGAGCTTACCTGATGGTTTATTTTAAAGATGATACTCACGGCTTGTACATGGCTTTGAGCAAAGACGGCTACAGTTTTACCGATGTAAACAATGCCAAGCCAATAATAGCCGGCGATACAATAGCTGAGCAAAAAGGAATACGCGACCCATACATATACCGCGCACCCGACGGAATGTTTTATCTGGCTCTCACCGATCTTCATATTTACGGACAAAAAGAGGGTTACCGAACTACCGAATGGGAACGTGACGGCAAGCAGTACGGCTGGGGTAACAACCGCGGACTCGTTTTAATGAAATCACCAGATTTGATACATTGGTCACATACTGTCCTCCGGGTAGATCAGGCATTCCCGGAATTGGCAGACATTGGCTGTGCTTGGGCTCCTGAACTTATTTATGACGAAAAAGAAAACAAAACCATGATTTACTTTACCATGCGTTTTGGCACTCAAAAAAACAAAGTCTATTATTCGTATATGAACAAGGATTTTACCAAAATAGAAACCCTGCCAAAAAGCATTTTCGAATATCCTGAAGACAAAGAATACATAGATGCCGACATTACAAAAGCAGGCGGTAAATACCACATGCTTATTGCTTCTCATAATGGAGGTTCCCATATAGAGCAGGCCATTTCAGACTCTATTAATAGTGGATACCAATTAAATCCACAGCGTGTCGACGGCGAAAAAGTAGGATGCGAAGCTCCAAACGTTTACAAGCTTATCGGCCAGAATAAATGGATGCTGATTTATGACATCTACCGCATCAATCCGCACAATTTCGGGTTTAGCGAGACTTCTGATTTTGTGAATTTCAAAAGCTTGGGTCACTTCAATGAAGGAGTAATGAAATCGACTAATTTTTCGGTGCCAAAGCATCCTTCTGTTATTCAGATCACAAAAAAAGAAGCGCAAAAACTGGCTAAAAACTGGAACTGTGACATAAAATTTTAATGTATTGAACTATCATGACAGCTATTTTCAACTTTCAAAAACAAAAAAAATATTTCCTGGGACTGCTTTTTGCTTTTTTTACAGCATTTTCGGCATTCGCCAATAACCCAAAAGTGGCCTATATCTTTTCTTATACCTCTGGAAAAAGTTTCGACGGACTTCATTTTGCCTGGAGCACCGATAAAATCAACTGGCATCCCATAGGTCCGGAATACAGTTATATCCATTCCGATTACGGAGCCTGGGGTTCACAAAAAAGAATGGTTTCGCCGATAGTATTTTCAGGCGCAGACGGACAATGGCACTGCGTTTGGAGCCTTAATGAGAAAGACGGCAATTTTGCACACGCTTCGTCCAAAGATCTTCTCTATTGGGGACGCCAGTCGTATCCTGTTGTTATGACAGATAAAAACTGCCTGATGCCCGAGGTAACTTACAATAAAGAAAAACAGGAATACACCGTTTCATGGATAAGCCAAGAACAGGCAGAAACTAAAGCATGGAGCACAACTACCAAAGATTTTAAAAAGTATACAGAAACTAAAAGCATTCCGGTATCCGAGCATAAAAACTCCCGCAGTACTATTATTATTTCCGGGAAATCAGAAACAGGTTCTATTAATAAAGTAGACTGGAGCGTAGTTGACGGACTGATAAAAACTCAGCAATTGTCAGCCTATAAAAATCTGCTTTGGTCTGAAACTGCTAAAACTGACAAAGACCGTTTTGCAGATTTGAAACCTGTTGATGCAAAATTTACTGCCGATGTTTCCAAAAACAAAAAAATCAGCAATACACTGCTTGGAATCTTTTTTGAGGACATCAATTATGGTGCAGACGGAGGTCTGTATGCCGAACTGATTCAAAACAGAGACTTCGAATATACTCCAGCCGATACCAAAGGCAGAGACAAAACCTGGAACAGCACTAAATCTTGGAGTCTAAAAGGCGAAAGTTCAAAATATGTCATCGATTCCATAAACCCGATTCATCCTAACAACAAGCATTACGCTAAACTTTCGATTAAACAGGCTGGAACCGCTTTAGAAAATGAAGGTTTTGACGGAATTGCAGTAAAAGCAGGCGAAAAACATGATTTTTCAGTATTTGCACGTTCGGCAGAAAGCAAAGCTGGTAAACTTCTTGTTCGTCTTGTCGGCAAAAATGGAGAAGTCTTAGGCGAAGCATCAACTACAGCCATTTCAAAAGACTGGAAAAAATACAATGCAGTGATTACATCGAAAATTACCGAGGCTAATGCCAGTCTGGAAATCGTTCCGCAGATGACTGGAGAATTAGATGTAGACCTGATTTCGCTTTTCCCGCAAAAAACTTTCAAAGGCCGTAAAAACGGACTTCGTGCCGATTTAGGCCAAACCATTGCCGATCTAAAACCAAAATTCATGCGTTTCCCTGGCGGCTGTGTTGCCCACGGGGATGGGTTAGAAAATATTTACAGATGGAAAAACACCATCGGACCGTTGGAAACGAGAAAACCAATGCCTAACCTTTGGAGATACCATCAGACTGTTGGTTTGGGTTATTTCGAGTACTTCCAATTCTGTGAAGATATTGGAGCTGCGCCGTTACCAGTAATTGCCGCTGGAGTACCCTGCCAAAATTCATCAACCGGAGGAGCCGGACAGCAATGCGGTATTCCAATGGCCGAAATGGAAAGTTACGTACAGGACATTCTGGATCTAGTCGAATATGCCAATGGCGATGTGACTACCAAATGGGGAAAAAAACGTGCTGAAGCAGGACATCCAAAACCTTTCAACTTAAAATATATAGGCATAGGAAACGAAGACCTTATCACTGATCTTTTTGAAGAACGTTTTACGATGATCTTCAAAGCTATGAAAGAAAAATATCCTGAAATAACTGTAATCGGAACCGTAGGCCCAAATTTTGAAGGCACTGATTACCAAGAAGGCTGGGATATCGCGTCCAAATTGGGTGTGCCAATGGTAGACGAACATTACTATCAGTCACCGGGCTGGTTCATCTACAATCAGGATTATTATGACAGCTATGACCGCTCAAAACCAAAAGTGTATCTGGGCGAATATGCCTCTCACCTGCCAGGAAGACCTAACTGTCTGGAAACTGCATTGTCCGAAGCGCTGTACCTTACTTCTGTTGAACGCAATGCAGATGTCGTGAGCATGACTTCTTATGCCCCATTATTAGCCAAAGACAAACATACACAATGGAATCCTAATCTGATATATTTTAATAATACCGAAGTAAAACCAACTGTTGGCTACGAAGTACAGAAACTTTATGGACAAAACGACGGCGACCTGTACATTCCGAGCGAAACTGCGCTTTCCAACAATCAGGAAAATGTAAAAAGCCGTATCGCCATATCAGTAATCCGCGATTCCAAAAGCAGCGACCTGATTGTAAAACTGGTAAACATGCTTCCGATTCCAATCAGCACTTCAGTAGATTTAAAGAACAGCAATCTGGAAAATACGCAGGCTGTAAAAACAGTTTTAACAGGGGAACCAAGCGATAAAAATGCAAGGCCAACTGTTACATCCTGCTCAGCATCTGAGTTAGCAAAAACCGAATTACCGGCTTATTCATTTACAGTTTATCGTATTAAAACAATTGGCACAAAAAAATAAAATTCAAAAAAATGATACAGAATAGTATTAAAAAAACGCTTTGGATCGGACTAATATTAGTTTCAGCATCGGTCGTTTACGGACAGTCAGCCAAACTTGAAAGTTTTCCATTATCATCCGTGCGTCTGCTTGACAGTCCTTTTAAAGCAGCTCAGCAAACCGATTTGAAATATATTTTATCGCTTGATGCAGACCGTCTTCTGGCTCCTTATTTCAAAGAAGCCGGATTGGAAACAAAAGCAAAAAATTATCCCAATTGGGAAAATACAGGTCTTGATGGTCACATTGGCGGTCATTATGTTTCGGCTTTATCCGAAATGTATGCAGCAACTGGAAATCAGCAGATAAAACAAAGGCTTGATTATATGCTTAATGGTTTCGAAAAATGCCAGCAGAAAAACGGAAACGGATACATTGGCGGTGTTCCGGGAAGCAAAGCATTATGGGAAGAAATTACCAAAGGAAAAATTGAGGCCGGAAGCTTTTCCCTGAATAATAAATGGGTGCCATGGTACAATATCCATAAAGTATATGCCGGACTGGCTGATGCTTACACTCTGACTGGAAGTGAAAAAGCCAAAAAAATGCTGATCCAGCTTTCGGACTGGTGCCTGAATCTTACCGCAAATCTTACCGATGACCAAATCCAGCAGATGCTGCGCAGCGAACACGGCGGTATGAATGAAGTTTTTGCTGATGTAGCAGCAATCACAGGTGATAAAAAATATCTGATTCTGGCACAAAAATTCTCTCATAAAGCCATTCTTGATCCGCTTTTGAAAAATACAGATGCCCTTAACGGAATTCACGCCAATACACAAATCCCTAAAGTAATAGGTTTTATGCGTGTTTCCGAAGTGAATGGAGATAAACAATGGGCAGATGCAGCAGACTTTTTTTGGAATACCGTTGTAAATAACCGCACGATTTCTATCGGAGGAAACAGCGTCAGAGAACACTTTAACCCAACAAACGATTTTTCGTCTATGCTGGAATCGAGAGAAGGCCCGGAAACCTGCAACAGTTACAATATGCTTAAACTGAGTAAGCATTTGTTCCTTGCCAATCCTTCTTCAAAATATATAGATTATTATGAGCGTACAACCTACAATCATATACTGTCATCCCAGCATCCAGAGGGGGGATTTGTGTATTTCACTCCTATCCGCCCGCGTCATTACAGAGTGTATTCAGAACCGCAGCAGTCTTTCTGGTGCTGTGTGGGATCTGGTTTAGAGAATCACGGAAAATATGGCGAACTGATTTATGCCCATGACAAACAAAATCTCTATGTTAACCTTTTTATTCCTTCGACCCTGAATTGGAAAGAAAAAGGAATTACTGTAACTCAAAACACTAAATTCCCGTTTGAAGAACAATCTTCATTAACATTAACATTAAAAAAACCACAGCAGTTTGCCATTAAGTTCCGTTATCCTTCTTGGGTTGAAGACGGAAAAATGAAGATTACTGTCAACAGCAAAGAAATCAGCATTTCAAAAGATGCGAATTCTTATGTTTCCATCGAACAAAAATGGAAAACAGGAGATATAATTTCTGTTATTTTACCAATGCATAACAAAACAGAACAGCTTCCGGACAAATCAGCTTGGGTTTCTTTTCTGCATGGACCTATCGTGTTGGCAGCAATTACGGACACAACCGATCTTAAAGGTTTAATAGCCGATGACAGCCGTATGGGGCATATTGCCAGCGGACCGATTTATCCAATAGAAGATGCGCCATTACTGGTTTCCAGCAATACTGATTTAGCTGCTTCATTGAAAACCGTAGCGGATAAACCTTTTACTTATTCCGCTTCGGATATTATTTATCAGGAAAAATACAAAAACCTGAAACTCGTTCCATTCTTCCAGATTCACAATGCAAGATACATGCTGTATTGGCCTTATACGACGCAGGAAAAACTGCCCGAAATACAAAAAGCAATGAAAGAGCGGGAAGAAATTCAGATGAAACTGGAAGCTCTTACTATTGATGCAGTTACCGCCGGAGAACAACAGCCGGAATCAGACCATAATTTCAAAGGAGAAAAGACTGATACCGGAATGTTTAAAGAACGTCATTACCGTAACGGACAAGATTTCTTTAGTTACGATTTAAAAAATCTGCTTCTGGAAGCCCGAAAACTGCGCATTACTTATTTTGGTGCCGACAAGAATAAAGATTTTGATGTTTATGTCAATGATACTTTGGCAGTATCAATAAAGATGGACGGATCCGAAGGAAATCAATTTATCGACAAGACAATTGAACTTCCTTCAGCCATTATTGAAGGAAAACAAAAAATACTGCAGATACAATTTAAGGCAAAGCCAAATTCTAGTATTACGGGTATTTATGAAGTACGGTTATTGAAATAGAATAACTATTCAATAAGAAAGGGTTGGTTTTTAGCAAAAATCTTAAAATATTTATATTATGATTAAACATTTTTTGACATGCTGCCTATGTGTAAGTTTTACAATAACTACCATTAAAGCACAGGAAACCTTTGTTCCGCAAAAATCAGCCGAAGTAAAAATAATGCTGGACAAACCAGTCGGAGACATGTACCCAATGTGGGCATGGTTCGGATATGATGAACCAAATTACACCTACATGAAAGATGGCAAAAAACTGCTGACCGAATTAGCAGCACTTTCACCTGTACCGGTATATGTAAGAGCACACAGCCTGCTTGTAAGCGGAGACGGAACTGCAGCACTTAAATGGGGCAGTACAAATGCTTATACAGAAGATTCCAATGGCAATCCAATATATAACTGGAAAATTGTCGACAGTATTTTTGACACTTATATCAAACGCGGTATGAAACCGCTTGCGCAGATTGGATTTATGCCACAAGCAATGAGTACAAACCCCGAGCCTTATAAACATTTCTGGAAACCGGGAGATCCATACAGCGATATTCTGACGGGCTGGGCTTATCCGCCAAAAGACTATAACAAATGGGCAGAACTAGTTTACCAATGGGTAAAACATAGTGTTGAACGTTATGGTAAAAAAGAAGTGGAAAGCTGGTATTGGGAAGTATGGAACGAACCCAACGGTTACTGGAAAGGCACTATGGAAGAATTCTTTAAGCTATACGATTATTCGGCAGATGCCGTGAAAAGAGCACTTCCAACAGCAAAAATCGGCGGTCTTAATATCGCTGGAACAAGGAGCGAAAATGCCCAAAAGTGGACAAATGCTTTTATACAGCATTGCATCAGCGGTACTAATTATGCAACAGGCAAAAAAGGCTCACCACTGGATGCTTTTCTTTTTCACGCAAAAGGAAATCCAAAATTAGTGGACGGCATAGTCCGAATGGATATGTCACCGCAGTTAAAGGACATTTCGACCGGATTCAAAATTGCATCCTCCTATCCGGAAACTAAAAATCTCCCGATCATCATTGGTGAAAGCGACCCGGAAGGATGTGCTGCCTGCGGCATGGCTACCAATCCGCAGAACGCTTACCGCAACGGCACTATGTACAGCAGTTACACAGCAGCATCGTTTGCCAGAAAATATCTGCTGGCCGATAAATATAATGTCAATTTTCTAGGTGCGGTTTCCTGGTCATTTGAATTCGAAAACCAGCCTTGGTTCTATGGTTTCCGTGATTTGGCAACAAACGGAGTCGATAAACCAGTACTGAATGTATTCCGTATGTTTGGTAAAATGAGTGGTAAACGCGTAGCTGTACAAAGTAGCCGCATGACTCCATTGGATGCAATTGTAGAGAACAGCGTACGCGGTGAACAGTCTGAAATTGGTGCACTTGCCAGCGCTGATAAAAAAACAGCTGCCATCATGCTCTGGAATTACCATGATCTTGACCAATTGGAAACTGCTGAATCAGTTCAGGTCAGCATTAGCGGTATCAAAGCTAAAAAAGTAACACTCACCCATTACACCATCGACAGCCTGCACAGCAACTCATACGAAGTTTGGAAAAAAATGGATTCTCCGCAAAATCCAACTGCAGAACAAGTAACAGCGCTTGAAAAAGCCGGTCAATTAGAAACCATTGGTAACCCGCAAAAACTAAATGTAAAAGAGGGAGCTTTGGAAATCAACATCTCCTTGCCCAGACAGGCAGTTTCCCTGCTCAAACTCGACTGGTAAGCTAAGCAGTTATTCTGTCTGGAACAGAATATTTTGCAGCATATATACCTTATTGCCTTACATCCCTTTTGTGTCTTGTCTCTTTCAATAAAGCAAAGAAAGACACAAAAGGTTTTTTTTATTTAAGCTAAAACTTAAGCGGCACTTCTTTGCATTTAGAAAAAAATGCAGTTCATATTTTTTTAGATATAGACGCATTCAAAACTTATAAAAAAAATGATATTTTCTTTTTGCTATTGTAAAATAAATTTGCCTATATTTGTAAATGTGTTTTTTACACTTATTATTTTATTCTTACTTATAATCTCAGATCCAAATAGTTATTTGAATAGACAAATCAAAACCTGAACAAAATAATAAACTCCTGCTATTTGAATAAAGCTGCAAAACAAAACTGCTTTATATTTTAAAATCATTTATAAAAGATCTTGGAAAAAGATAAAATACTTTATCAAAAAACCAACTTCAAAAAACCGCCGATACAGTTATAAAAAAAATTAACACCATAAATTATGAACCAAAAAATTGACAATTTAGCCGCAGACAATATAAGAGCGCTGGCTATCTCTATGGTAGAAAAAGCAAATTCAGGACACCCGGGAGGTGCCATGGGAGGTGCTGATTTTATGCATATTTTATACACGGAATATTTAAATTATGATCCATCACAGATGGACTGGCCTTTCAGAGACCGTTTCTTTATGGATGCGGGACACTTATCGGCTTTGATGTATGCACAGTATTATTTATTAGGAAACTATAAAAAAGAAGACGTACAGCAGTTCAGACAATGGGGATCGGTAACGCCGGGACACCCTGAAGTGGATGTTTTAAGAGGAATCGAAAACACCTCAGGACCTCTTGGGCAAGGTCATACAATGGGGGTTGGAGCAGCAATTGCTGCCAAATTTCTTGGAGCAAGATTCAAAGGCCTTTTTGACCACAAAATATACGGATTCATTACCGACGGGGGCGTTCAGGAAGAGATTTCGCAGGGAGCCGGAAGAATCGCAGGACATTTGGGGCTGAACAATTTCATTATGTTTTATGATTCAAATGACGTACAGCTTTCTTCGATGACCGATGAAGTAACATCCGAAGATACTGCTATGAAATACCAGGCCTGGGGATGGAATGTAATCACCATTGACGGCCACGACCATTCGCAGATCCGAAAAGCGCTTGATACTGCCAATCAGGAAACGGAAAGACCGACCTTGATTATCGGAAAAACAATCATGGGCAAAGGCTGTGTTACTGCTGACGGAGGCATGTATGAAGGTGAATGCGAACTGCACGGAAAACCTATCGGTGACACCAAAGCCGATTACACAAAAACCTTAATAAACTTAGGAGCCAACCCGGAAGATCCTTTTACAATTTATCAGGAAGTAGCTTCGCATTATGCTGCTATTCTCTCCCAAAAAACAGAAAAAGCGTCTGCCAAAAAACAGCAGATTGCACAGTGGGAGAATGAAAATCCGGCATTGGCACAAAAAATGGAACTGTTTTTATCGGGAAAACTACCGGAACTGGATTTGAGTAAAGTGGTTCAGAAACCAAATGCGGCGACCAGAGATGCTTCATCAGCAGTACTGGCTTATCTGGCTGAAAACGTTGAAAATATCATTGTTTCCTCTGCCGATTTATCCAACAGTGATAAAACTGACGGCTTTTTGAAAAAATCATCTGTACTGCAGAAAAATAATTTCAGCGGTGCCTTTTTACAGGCAGGAGTTGCCGAACTGACGATGACTTCCATTGCCAACGGAATCGCTCTCCATGGCGGTGTAGTCCCTGTAGTGGCAACATTCTTTGTGTTTTCAGATTATATGAAACCAGCCATCCGACTGGCAGCCATTCAAGAACTTCCTGTGAAATATGTGCTTACACACGACTCTTTCCGCGTGGGCGAAGACGGACCTACACACCAGCCAATCGAGCAGGAAGCACAGATGCGTCTATTAGAAAAAGTAAAAAACCATAAGGGACACCAAAGCCTTTTGGCACTTCGCCCTGCCGATGCCGTTGAAACTTCGGTGGCCTGGGATATGGCTTTGAAAAATACTAATACTCCAACGGCTTTAATCCTTTCCAGACAGGGTATTAAAGATATTCCGGCAGTTCAAAATTCAAGATATGATGAAGCTCTTGGAGCCCAAAAAGGAGGCTATCTGGTAAAACAGACTACAGATCCTGACATTACTTTAATCGCAAACGGATCGGAAGTTTCTACGCTTATCGGTGCTGCAGTGATTTTAGAAGAAGAACACAATCTGAAGGTAAATATCGCTTCAATAATATCCGAAGGATTGTTTAAATCACAGTCCAAATCGTATCAGGAGAGCGTTATTCCAAAAGGGAAATTAGTTTTTGGACTTACGGCAGGATTACCAGTTAACCTTGAAGGATTAATAGGCGACAGCGGAAAAATAGCAGGACTGGATCATTTTGGCTATTCAGCACCGGCGGGTGTTCTGGATGAAAAATTCGGGTTTAACAGCCTAAGCGTTGCTGCAGAAATACTGAAATATATCAAAGGAAGTAACTAAGTTACTGGGCCGCTAAGTTACTGAGAAAAAAATCAGAATCTCAGCAACTTAAAAAAACTAATTATAAACCATAAGCTTCAAAGTTCTGAGATAAAAAAACTTAGAATCTCAGCAACTTAGGATCTTAGCAACTTAAAAAAATATGAAATTTTTTATCGATACAGCAAATTTAAAAGACATCAAAGAAGCCAACGATTTAGGAATATTAGACGGAGTAACAACAAATCCTTCGCTTATGGCAAAAGAAGGAATCACAGGAGCCGACAACATTCTTGCACATTATGTAAAAATATGCGAATTAGTTGACGGTGATGTAAGCGCCGAAGTAATTTCGACCGATTTTGAAGGAATGATTGCCGAAGGAGAAAAACTGGCCGCTTTACATCCGCAGATTGTGGTTAAAATCCCAATGATTAAAGACGGAATAAAGGCATGCAAATATTTTTCTGATAAAGGAATCAGAACTAATGTGACTTTGGTTTTCTCAGTTGGACAGGCATTGCTTGCAGCCAAAGCGGGTGCTACCTATGTTTCTCCATTTTTAGGAAGACTGGATGACATTTGTACAGACGGTATGGGACTAATTGCCGAAATCAGACAGGTATATGACAATTATGATTTTCAGACACAGATTTTATCAGCTTCTGTCCGAAATACTATGCACGTAATTAATTGTGCCAAAGTAGGATCGGATGTAATGACTGGTCCGTTATCTTCAATAACCGGATTATTAAAACATCCTTTGACTGACAGCGGATTGGCAACATTCTTGGCTGATTACCAAAAAGGAAACAGCTAAGATCAAATCCTATTTATCCCCAAATAAAAAAGGAAGATTCGATTGAATCTTCCTTTTTTATTTTATATCAGCCAAACTATTTAAAAGTTTATAGCAAAATCGTTCAAAAGTTTAGCATCATATTTCTCTTTGTCAAAAGTATAGAGGTATGAACCTTTTCTTGACGAAGTCATATCTTTTTCATCCAATTTTATTAGTATATCCAGTGAATTGATTTTACTGATAAAATTTCTTTTATCAATTTCTTTGTCCAGAATTGATTCATACAGCTTAAGCAGCTGGCTCATTTTAAATTTTTCAGGCAAAAGCTCAAAGCCAACAGGTTTCATTGAGGTTCTATAACGCAGTCTTCTAATGGCATGTGCTAACATTTTATCGTGGTCAAAAATCAGCTTTGGCACTTCAGAAACACTAAACCATTTGGCATGATAATTCTGAATCAATTCAGCATTATGATTTTCAACATTAATCAAAGCATAATAAGCAACCGATATCGTTCTCTCAACAGGATCACGGTCTATTTCACTATAAGTATAAAGCTGTTCCATATAAATATCCTGAATTCCTGTATAAGTATTCAGTACCCTGATGGCGGCATCGTCTAATACTTCCTCTTTCTTAAGGAATCCTCCCATTAAAGACCATTTTCCTTTTTCGGGTTCGAAGTCCCTTTTAATTAAGAGAATTTTTAGACCCTCGTCATCAAAGCCAAAAATGATACAATCGACCGCTAAAAGAGCTTTATCTTCTGTACTATAACTATTTAACATATTAACATCTATATATAAGCTGTAAATATAAGAACTTCCTTAAAACTACCAAATTAATTTAGTGTGGCTTATACACTAATACGAGTCATCCTTCATAACAGAACTTTAAGCCTATAACTGTAGGCTTTTTTCACATAACGACAGCGCATTGAGTAGTTTTAGAAATTAAGAAGAACTAATTCTCTTACTTTTAGATTACCTCCTCTGACAACAAAACAAGCATAAAAAATTAAACTTTTTAAAACAATACGTTATAGCTTTCTTCAAAGAGATAACTAAAAAATGATACTATTTTTTTGTTTAGCTATTATATCCGTTTTTTTTTACTCGTTTTTTTATTAGATTAATTTGTATTAGTGCTTTTTTTTTATTTAAATTTACAAATGTATAAATAACACTTATATTTTGTCAATATTCAGAATATAATACTCCCCACGATTCCCAATTAAGAATTGGAATCAAGAATTACGATACCAATTACATTAAAAATTATATATACTATCTATGAAAAAAGTCTTATTATTTTTGTTTATTTCATCTATTTTGAGCCAAACTGGATTTGCACAAAAAGAAACTACAGCACTTACCATAAAAAATACTGCAGATGCACCAACAATCAACAAAAATATCTATGGTCATTTTGCAGAACATTTAGGAAGATGTATCTATGGAGGTTTTTTTGTTGGTGATACTTCCAAAATACCAAATACAGCAGGTGTCCGCAATGACATTGTCAAAGCTTTAAAAGAATTAAAAATACCAAATTTAAGATGGCCAGGGGGCTGTTTTGCTGACACGTATCACTGGAAAGATGGTATTGGCCCAAAAGAAAACAGACCCACAATTGTAAACCAATGGTGGGGCGGCGTTACCGAAGACAACAGTTTTGGCACGCATGACTTTTTAAATATGTGCGAACTTCTTGGGGCTGAACCATACTTATCCGGAAACGTAGGCAGCGGAACAGTGCAGGAATTAGCTGACTGGGTTCAATATACCAACTTTGGCGGTAAAAGTCCAATGAGTGATCTGCGAAAAAAAAATGGAAGAACTGAACCTTGGAAAGTCAAATTCTGGGGAATAGGGAATGAAGCTTGGGGTTGTGGTGGCAACATGACAGCCGATTATTATTCAGGCGAATATAAAAAATACGCAACATTTATGGGAGACGGTTTAAACCGTATTGCTTCAGGAGCAAACAGTTCAGACTATAGCTGGACTGAAACCTTAATGAAAAACGTTCCTCTCAACATGCTGGGAGGTGTGGCGCTGCACCATTATTCAGTTATTGACTGGAATAAAAAAGGAGATGGTGTCGATTTTACAGAAGATCAATATTTTTCTACCATGAAAGAAGCTTTAAAAATGGAAGAGCTTGTTACTAAACATTCCGCCATAATGGATAAATATGATCCAAAGCAAAAAGTAGCTTTAGTAGTTGATGAATGGGGCGGATGGTATGATGTCGAAAAAGGATCAAATCCTGGTTTCTTATATCAGCAAAACACTATGAGAGATGCTGTTCTGGCAGGAGCGACATTAAATATTTTCAACAACCATGCAGACAGAGTGCGTATGGCAAATTTGGCACAATGCATAAACGTTTTGCAAGCTGTAATCTTAACAGATAAAGCAAAAATGATTACAACTCCAACCTATTCTGTAATGAAAATGTACAGCGTTCATCAAGATGCTAAATTATTGCCAGTAATTTTTCAATCGCCATTGTATACTTTTAATGGACAAACACTTCCTGCAATATCCGCATCAGCTTCAAAAGATAAAAATGGTGCCATTCATATTTCATTAGTAAATATTGATGCAAAAAAAACAAACAAAATAGAAATTGACACAAAAGATCTTGATGCTAAAAATTTCACTGGAACAATAATAACTGCACCTAAACTACAGGATTACAATTCATTCGAAAATCCAAATAAAATTACCCCAACAGTTTTTAAAGGTTTCGAAAACAAAAAAGGGAAACTAGAAATCACTATTCCTCCTTTCTCTGTAGTTGTAATAGAAGGAATATAAAAAATATGCGAATAAATTAATTCATGATCAATTTTTAGAAAAGTCTCAAAATACTGCAATTGTAAAATTAGATTACTGTAGTTACTTTTTTTAAACGCTGATAGAATAGATAAAACCCATACCAGCACTAACAAACTGCCATAAAGATATGCTTCTGTACTAGAAATTACTATTACAGAAGCGTGTTTTATTCGTTTTAGAAAAATTAGAAAAAATTATCAATGTGGAGGCATTTTAAAATCAGCAAATGTATACTTTACCGCTAAAAGAAGTTAAGCGAATAAGTTACTAAAGCTTGGCCGTATCACATCAGATCTTAAAATAAAATATATGAAATCAAATTTAATCACAAAAATAGCACTTTGCGGACTAATGCTAAATGGTATTTATGCCAATGCTCAAAAAACGACACTCGAAGTAAATACTAGTAAGACTATTACCAAAATCCAGCCGACAATGTATGGTATCTTTTTTGAAGACATCAACTTTGCTGCCGATGGCGGTTTGTATGCCGAAATGGTCAAAAACCGCTCATTTGAATTTGATGATCCATTGATGGGATGGAAACAGCCAAAAAGTGACAGGCACAATTTCAATACCGAATCCGGGATTGCTGTTCCGGTTCAATTTTCAAAAAAAGGAACCAATCATAATTATTGCCGAATCACGGTAAAAGATGCCAAGGGCTATGAAATCATCAATGAAGGTTTCAGAGGAATGGGAATTAAAAGCGGAGCAAAATACAATCTGACCCTAAAAGCATCCAAAGAAGCAGGAAACATTTCGAAGATAATTATTCAATTCATCGGAAAAGACAATAAAGTTTTAGGCGAAACAAGTATTGCTCCAACCACTTCAGACTGGAAAGAATACACTGCACAGCTTATTCCAACTGCTACAGAAGCGAAGGCAAAACTGCGTTTTACTTTTGAAGGAAATGGAACTATCGATCTGGACATGATTTCATTATTCCCAGAAGAAACCTGGAATAACCGTAAAAATGGTCTTCGTAAAGATTTAGTACAATTATTATATGATATGAAACCTGGTTTCCTGCGTTTCCCAGGCGGCTGTATTGTTGAGGGCAGAACTCTGGTTGGGCGCTATCAATGGAAAAAAACGGTTGGACAGGTTGATGATAGAGAAATCTTGGTGAACCGCTGGAATACAGAGTTTGCACACAAACCTGCACCTGATTATTTTCAGTCTTTTGGTTTAGGATTTTATGAATATTTTCAATTATCCGAAGATATTGGAGCTTCTCCCCTGCCAATTTTAAGCTGTGGAATGGCCTGCCAGTTCAATACCGGCGAATTAGCACCAATGGATCAGCTGGATCCTTATGTGCAGGACGCGATTGACTTAATTGAATTTGCCAATGGCGGAATTGATACTCCTTGGGGGAAAGTACGCGCCGATATGGGACACCCAAAACCGTTTAATTTGAAATTTATTGGAGTAGGAAACGAACAATGGGGTACAGATTATATCGAACGTTATAAAGTATTCGAAAAAGCAATCAAAGCAAAACATCCGGAAATTACAATTGTTTCAGGAAGCGGACCATTCCCTGAAGGAGATTACTTCGAATATGCGCATTCAGAACTTAAAAAACTAAACGCCGAAATTATTGATGAGCATTATTATAAAGATCCAAAATGGTTTAGAGAAAACGTTACCCGTTACGACAATTATGACCGCAAAGGACCAAAAATATTCGCAGGAGAATATGCAGCACAATCTGTAGCTATTGCAAGCCCCGAAAATAAAAACAGCTGGGAGTGTGCTTTTTCCGAAGCCGCTTTTATGACTGGAATGGAACGTAACGCCGAAGTGGTTCATCTTACATCCTACGCACCTTTATTTGCTCACGAAGAAGGCTGGCAATGGACACCAGATATGATTTGGTTTAATAATTTAGAGTCTTTTGGTACGCCAAATTACTATGTACAAAAACTGTTTGCTAACAATAAAGGAACTGATTTATTAGCAGTCACCAAAGATGGAAAAGCTGTGACCGGCCAAAACGATTTATTTGCATCGGCAGTAAAAGATGTTAACACTAAAGAAGTTATTGTAAAAGTGGTAAACACCGCTGCAAAAGCACAGGATCTTACGATAGATTTAAAAGGAAGCAAATTCCAGTCAAATGGAACAGTAATTACACTTACAAGTCCAAACACTACTGATGAAAACTCATTTGCTTCACCTAAAAAAATCAGCCCGAAAGAAAGCGCATATACACTAAAAAGCGAGAAAGCATCATTGAATGTACCTGCCTATTCTGTAACAATTTTGAAGTTAAAGTTAAAATAATTTCAGCTCCAAATAAATTAAGTGTTTATTACACACTTATTAAATAATTATTCTATATTTGCAATATATAAAAAGAATCGTGATGAAAAATTATGTAATAGGATTAGATTATGGCTCAGATTCTGTTCGCGCAGTATTGATTGACACTGAAAATGGGCAGGAATTAGCATCCAGCGTTTGTGACTACAAGCGATGGAAAAACAAAGAATATTGTAATGCCTCAATAAATCAGTTTCGCCAGCATCCTTTGGATCATATCGAAGGGTTAGAAACTACCATAAAATATGTAGTCGAAAACAGTAAAGTAGATCCTTCTCTTATTCGAAGCATTTGTATAGACACTACAGGATCTTCACCAGTACCAGTTGCCGAAGATGGAACACCACTAGCTTTGACCGAAGGTTTTGAACATAATCCAAATGCCATGATGGTATTATGGAAAGACCATACTGCTATCAATGAAGCCAATGAAATCAATGAATTAGCAGCCAGCTGGGGCGGAGAAGATTTTACAAAATATGAAGGAGGAATTTATTCATCTGAATGGTTTTGGGCCAAAATTTTACATGTTGCCAGAGAAGACGAAGCTGTAAAAAAAGCAGCTTACACCTGGATGGAACATTGCGATTTAATGACATATCTGCTAATTGACGATAAAGATTTAAAGACTTTCAAAAGAAGCCGCTGTGCTGCAGGTCACAAAGCCATGTGGCACGAAGACTGGAATGGATTGCCGCCAGCAGCATTTTTAGAAAAATTAGATCCCTATCTGGCTTCGCTCCGTGGCAAATTATACGATGAAACGTATACATCCGATTTAGCTGCTGGAAATTTAAATAAAGAGTGGGCTGACCGATTAGGGCTTTCTACCGATACAATTATTGCAGTTGGAACTTTTGACGCTCATTCAGGAGCTGTAGGAGCAAAAATAGACGAACGCACTTTGGTCCGTGTAATGGGAACCTCAACGTGTGATATTATTGTTGATACTAAAGAATCTATCGGAACAAAAACAGTTCGCGGAATCTGCGGTCAAGTAGATGGTTCTGTAATTCCAGGTTATATCGGACTAGAAGCGGGACAATCTGCTTTTGGAGATGTATTGGCATGGTACAAAGAACTTTTATTATGGCCGACTGAAAACCTGCTTTCCTCTTCTGCTCTATTGAATGAAGAACAAAAAGCACAATTGAAAGCTGAAATCAGCGACAAGTTAATTGTTGAATTAACTGCCGAAGCAGAAAAAATTCCGTTAACAGAAAGCATACCAGTTGCGTTAGACTGGATTAACGGGCGAAGAACTCCAGACGCTAATCAGGAAGTAAAAAGTGCAATATCAAACTTATCCTTAGGAACAAAAGCACCGCATGTATTCAAATCATTGGTAAATGCAATTTGTTTTGGTTCCAAAAAAATTGTGGATCGTTTTGAAGAAGAAGGTGTCCGTATTGATACCGTAATCGGAATTGGAGGTGTTGCCCGCAAATCACCATTCATCATGCAGACATTAGCCAATGTATTGAACAAGCCAATCAAAGTAGCTTTATCCGATCAGGCACCAGCATTGGGAGCTGCCATTTATGCGGCTGTTGCTGCCGGAATATATCCAAATGTAATCGAAGCAAGCCAAAAAATGGGAAGCCCATTTGAAAGTGAATACACCCCTGAATTAGACAAAGTTGCTGCTTACAACAAACTGCTTTTGGCTTACGAACAATTAAGTGCATTTGCAGATCCATCTATTAAAAAACAACACAATGAGCTCTATATATAAAGATTTAAAACAAGAGTGCTACGAAGCAAATATGCAGCTGAATGCATTGAATCTGGTAGTTTATACTTTTGGTAACGTAAGCGCGGTTGACCGCGAAAAAGGTGTTTTTGCCATCAAGCCAAGCGGTGTTCCTTATGAAAACTTAAAGCCTGAGGACATTGTCATTGTTGATTTTGACAACAACATCATCGAAGGAAGCCTGCGCCCTTCTTCGGATACTAAAACGCATGCCTATTTATACAAAAATTGGCCAAACATTGGCGGTGTTGCACATACTCATGCTACATATTCTGTAGCTTGGGCACAATCACAAAGAGACATTCCAATATTCGGAACGACACATGCCGATCATTTAACTTCTGACATTCCGTGCGCGCCTCCAATGGCTGACGCCCTTATCGAAGGAAACTATGAACACAATACCGGAATCCAGATTTTAGATTGTTTCAAAGAAAAAAATCTTAATTACGAAGAAACAGAAATGGTGCTAATAGGAAATCACGGTCCTTTTGCCTGGGGAAAAAATGCTGCTAAAGCAGTTTACAACTCTAAGGTTCTTGAAGTGGTTGCCGAGATGGCTTACCTGACACTGCAGATTAATCCTAATGCACCGCGATTGAAGGATTCTTTGATCAAAAAGCATTACGAACGCAAACACGGTAAGGATTCCTATTACGGACAGTAGCCAAGTTGTTTATTAGGTGAATCGTTTATTGGTTTAATCGATTCAACAAATAAACGATTAAAACAATTAAACAAATAAACGATTAAACATAAAAACATAATGATAGATATCTCTCAAAAAGAAGTTTGGTTTGTAGTAGGAAGCCAAGAATTATACGGGCCTGAAACGTTATTAAAAGTTGCAGAACATGCTGCAATTATGGCAAAAGGATTTGATGAAGCCTCTCAGATTCCAGTAAAAGTGGTTTGTAAAGACACTTTGAAATCGCCAAAACAGGTATTGGATTTGTGCCTAGAAGCTAATTCAAACAAAAACTGTATTGGAATCATCACTTGGATGCATACTTTCTCTCCTGCAAAAATGTGGATCGGCGGTTTGAGTATTTTGAATAAACCATTGTGCCACTTACATACACAATACAATGCCGAAATCCCATGGGCAACAATCGATATGGATTTCATGAACTTGAACCAGTCGGCTCACGGAGACAGAGAATTTGGTTTTATGATGTCGAGAATGCGCAAAAAACGCAAAGTAATCGTTGGACACTGGCAGGAAGACCGCGTTTTGACTAAACTAGGAAACTGGACAAGAGTTGCCTTAGGCTGGAACGAATTACAAAACTTAAAAGTAGCCCGTATTGGTGACAATATGCGTGAAGTAGCAGTAACAGAAGGAGATAAAGTAGAAGCGCAACTGCGTTTTGGAATGTCTGTAAACGGATACGATTCTTCAGATGTGACTAAACATATCGAAAAAGTAACCGATGCTCAATTGGCTGATTTATTAGCAGTTTACGAAGCTTCTTACAATCTGACTCCATCACTTTTAGAAGGCGGAGCACAAAGACAGTCTTTGGTTGATGCAGCAAAAATTGAATTAGGTTTAAGAGCTTTCCTTGAAGAAGGAGGTTTTGGAGCATTTACAGATACATTTGAAAACTTAGGAGTATGGAAACAGCTTCCAGGAATTGCAACACAGCGTTTAATGGCTGATGGTTATGGTTTTGGAGGAGAAGGAGACTGGAAAACAGCTGCAATGGTGAGAGCTTTGAAAGTTATGAATATCGGACTTGAAGGAGGGACTTCATTCATGGAAGATTATACATACCACTTTACTCCACAAAAATCTTATGTTTTGGGATCACACATGCTTGAAATCTGTCCATCAATCGCTGACGGAAAACCATCTTGTGAAGTACATCCATTAGGAATTGGCGGTAAAGAAGATCCTGCACGTTTAGTATTTAATTCTCCTGCTGGTGATGCTATCAACGTTTCATTAGTAGATATGGGAACCCGTTTCAGATTAATTGTAAACGAAGTAACTGCTGTGAAACCAATGGCTGAATTGCCAAAACTTCCAGTAGCACGTGTATTATGGGACTGCAAACCAAATCTTGATGTAGCTGCTACGGCCTGGATTCTTGCCGGAGGCGCGCACCATACTGTTTACAGCCAAGCGGTAACTACCGAATTCATGGAAGATTTCGCTGATATTGCTGGTATCGAATTATTGGTGATTGATGCCAATACGACTATCCGTAATTTCAAGGATACTATCAATGCTAATGAAGCTTATTTCCATTTGTTTCAGCATAAACTATAAAACAATTGAGCGGTGAATTGTGAACTGCAGGTGGTTAAAAAACCTGTAATACACAATGCTTCGCAGATGGATTGTTATAAAAAATTGTTTAGTTAAGTTAGTTAAACTCCTGCAGGGTTTTGAAAATTCTGTAGGAGTGATTTTATTAGAGTTTTTGATTTAAAACTATTTCTCTTTTAAAATTAAAATAGGTTGGTTAGCAGGAGTCCGCGTGAGGGATTATAGTGGAGCTCTTTTTTATTTGGCTTTTTTGCCAAATAAAAAAAGCGGGAACGGAAAGCCCGACCCGAAGTTTTTCACGAAGGGTCACGCCCAAATGCTTAATATGTTAAAATATTCCAATCTAAGTATTGTTTTGCTTTGGTGTTTCTTATTTTTATGATATGGCAAGGCTTTATCAGACTGAGGAACAAAATTGATTGTTTTGTATAAAGTAGTAAACCAAAAAAAAATAAAATATATGAATCTAGTAAAACGTTGTGTTTATGGAATTTCCATTTTAAGTTTAGTAAGTATGAATGTACAGTGCAAAGGAGAGAAAAAAGAGGAAGCAGCTAGTGCTGCCTTAGAAGCTAAAGCTACAGATTCTGTATCGATAGTAAAAACGGTATATGGTAAAACCGAAAAAGGAGATCAGATAGACCGTTACACGTTGAAAAACCAAAAAGGGATGGAAGTAAACATCATCACCTATGGCGGTATTATTACTTCCCTAAAAGTGCCTAATAAAGCAGGGAAATCTGAAGAGGTAGTAATTGGTTTTAATTCATTGGAACAATACCAAAAAGCCAATCCTTACTTTGGAGCATTGATTGGAAGATTTGGTAACCGTATTGCAAAAGGTAAATTTACTTTGGATGGCAAGCAATATTCTTTAGCTATTAATAATGGCACAAATGCCTTACACGGTGGTCCGGAAGGATTCCACAGAGTGGTTTGGACTGCTGAGGAGGCCAAAGGAGGAGATACTGCATCATTAAAATTGAAGTATGTTGCCAAAGACATGGAAGAAGGTTACCCTGGTAACTTAACTGTTTTTGTTACTTACACTTTAAACAAAGACAATGCACTAGACGTGCTTTATGAAGCGACTACTGACAAGAAAACAGTTGTAAACTTGACACAGCATTCTTACTTCAATTTGTCTTCTGATTTCTCTAAACCAATTTTAGATCATGAAATCACTATTGATGCTGATAAATTAGTTCCAGTAGATGCTACTCTAATTCCAACTGGCAAATTGACAGATGTAACTAATACTCCTTTTGATTTTAGAAAACCAAAATTGGTTGGCAAAGAAATCAATGCAAGTGATGACCAATTGAAAAAAGGGTTGGGTTATGACCACTGCTGGGTTTTAAACAACCAAGGAAAAGGAGAACGTTTGGTTGCTTCAGCTTACTATCCTGCAAACGGAAGACTACTGGAAGTGTATACTGACCAGCCTGGAATTCAATTCTACTCTGGTAACTTCCTTGACGGAACTTTACCAATGAGAAACGGCGGAACATATGCACACAGAACTGGTTTTTGTCTTGAAACACAGCATTACCCAGATTCTCCAAATCAAAAAGATTTCCCAACGACTGTATTAAGTCCAGGAGAAAATTATAAAACAAAAACTACTTTTAAATTTTCGGTTAAGTAGTTTAAAAATATACTAGTTATTATATAAAATTTGGTTATTAGTTAGATATCTAGTTTAGAAACTAATGAAAGTTAGTTTTAAAAATTCCTCGGGAGTTATGCTTCCGAGGTTTTTTTGTTTATAAAACAGATGGGCAAGAAAGTATTAACGCTAACATGTGGCAGCTACAGCGTGTTTGGGAGTAAATTAATCCAGTATTCGGATATCACTCGAAAATAGTAAACCGGCAAAACAAATCACATAACATGAATCACTAGTGAGATTTCTCATTCTTTGGAATGACAAAACGACAACTTCATATGCTCAACTAAACAAAACATTGATTTACAGACTTCTTCAAGATAACTAAACCACTATGGACTAAAAATCCATAGATTTGGTTAGGCAGACTGAAAGTCTGCAAAGGCTGGATTGCGAAAATTTATGAAATTTTGCCACAGATTCATAGATAAAAAAAGATTTTAAAATCTGTGAATCTATGGCAAAAACTTTTTTAGAAGCTAAAGCGAGATGCACTGAAAGTGCATAGTTTTAAACTCTAATTGGAGACCAATAAAACATTATTAATAGTTCTAAAATAACCAAGCTTTACTCCAGCCATTTAATTTACAATGATCTTAGCACTCTCTTTTCGGCTACCATCTATAAGTGTAACAATATAAGTTCCGGCAGCTACATTTGGGAGCTGAACAAACTCGCTGATACCGCCTGTATTTTTAATTGTTTTCTGATAAAATTTCCGCCCAGACAAATCAGTTACAGTAACCAATAAATTTTCTGCATTTTCACTTTTATATTTAATAGTAAAACTTCCTTTATTAGGATTAGGGTACAGTATAAAATTATTAATTTCAGAATCAGGAACAGCCAAAGGCACATAAGCACTTGAACATATCTGGATTGACGCAGCATCTATTGTACCTGAATCTCCAACTCCTGTATCCCTAAACCTTAATTTCCAAGTTCCCTGAGGATTTTCTCCATTGAAAGCTGACAAAACACCAGCGGGACCTACAGTCTGACTGGTTTTAATTCCACATGCTAGTGTTCCTCCCAGATCATCATAGGTCAAAATCAGGTTAGTATTTGTCGCACCACAGGATTTATCAAACAGCTTTACAGTAGTCCCATTCGGACTCACCACTTCAATTTGAACATCAGAAATATAGGTATGCGTAAAACTAACATTAAAATTAACATCGGTAATTTCCCCTGAAGAAGCTGGAACCACAATTGTTCTCTCTGCATAAGTCTGTGATTCAGGAATAGTATAAGGCGCCGCAAAAGTATAGGTGTTACAAGTGGTTTGAATACTGTAGCCTAACGTAAATGAAGTACTGTTTAACGCATAGAAAATATTGCCCGTAGGTTCTATCAAAATCCTGCAGCTCTTAGCGGCTGTAGACGGAGCGGTTATTACTTCAGAACCATCATTTGGGGTATTGGAAGCCAAAACAATTGGAAAAGTCTGTCCTCCGTCTATAGACATTTTAACATTTACATTAGCTGACCCTGACAATAAATTACTTCCATTCACATCCCAAGTAATAGTTTGGGATGAACCTAAACCCCAGCTGGTGCCAGAAGTATTCTGTGATGTTACAGCAAACGGACCTTTGGCACCATCAACAGTAACGACCATAGCGTCTGAATACGTCTGCGCTAAACCCGAAGCTGCGTTATCTCTGGCGGTAAATACAAAATTTAATGCTCTGCCAACATTAGAAACAGATTCCCAAGTTGTACTCAACTGTCCAACCAATGTTCTTTCGAAAGCTGGAAAATAACGATTGGTAACACTGCTAGGCAAAAATGACCTGAAAGTAGGCCCCGTAGTTTTGGTACTGTAAGCAATACTGTTTCCACCACTTTCTGAGCTTGCAGCCGAATCATTTTGTTCCCAGCAATAGGTCATAACATCACCATTAGGATCAGAAGCGGTTCCTTTCAAAACAAAAGGCGTTCCTTTCGGAATAGTATAATCAGCACCAGCACTTGCTGTTGGCGTCTGACCGCTTAATGCTGTTTTGACTGGACAGGATTTAATTGATAAATTATCTTGAATCTGCTTAATACTAGCATACGAAAAATAATCATCCGAATGATTCTGAATATCATAATCAGTAATTCCGGCATATCCCATAATAGTGGAACCGCTTCCTGGTTCAACACTTACTCCTGTTCCCTCTACATCATAAGAAAAAATGTGATTTGCCCCTAGCTGATGCCCCATTTCATGTGCTACAAAATCGATGTCAAAAAGATCACCTTCGGGTTTGCTGTTTGATGGTGAAGTATAACCGCTCCCTTTACCGAGTGAATAAACAGGTGTTGAATTTGTATTGTGCAGAGCACTGCATACACAGCCAATACAGGCTGCATCACCACCGCCACCTGACGCGGCAAACAAATGGCCGATATCATAATTTGCTTCACCTATTTTGGATGTTAAAGTACTTTGCAGTTCCTGATTCCAAGGAGACGGACAATCGCCGGTACAATCCTTAATTGGATCCATACCAATTGAAGCATCAGAATAAGGATCGGTAGCCGCATTTGTAAATATGATATCCGATTCATTGGCAACAAGCAATAATTTTACAGCAAGATCTCTGTTAAAAACTCCATTCACTCTAGTCATTGTTGCATTCATTCCTGCCAGGGCATCTGCGGCAGTACCTCCAAAGTATTGAGCATATTCACCCGTACAGGACAATGCCAGCCGCATGGTTTTAAACACTCCATTACTGGATTTTAATTCATTTGTTTTTTTAGTCAAACCCTGATTCAAAACAACATCAGCCGTTTTGCAGGTTAGAGGCAGACTTCCTTTGCTTCTGGTTTTGGAAGCCGAAACCGCATAAATGGATTTGCTGCCAGAAAGGGGATCAATAAATTCTGAAACACTGCCTCCTCTTAAAACCATTGACTGCACGCCATTTGGAGCAATACTAAAATTAATAGAAGCTCCGGGATCTGTGATTCCAGTTCCAGAATAGGATTTAATATCAGGATATTGTGATTGCAGCTCAGGAACAAAGTTAGAAGATTCCACAACTAAAAACTGCTCCATTTTACCATCGCTGTTAGGAATTTCTATAGAAACACCTTGGCCGGCTGAGCCAGAAACAAGAGAATGCCTGAATTGGTTTAAATCTAAAGCAAATAATCGTTTTGCATCGGACTGTATATTGTCATTTTGCTTGTTAACAGCAGTTTTTTGAGTACTTCCGACTTCTTTCCAAGCGGAATTCCCTTGCGAAAATGCAGAAAAACTCATTGCAAGAATCCCTAAGCAAAAAAATAATTTATTCATATACAGTTATTAAATTTAATAAACCAAAAAAACACAAACAAAATTAAATTATTTGCAATGGAATATACTATGAATGATAACAATTTCAAAAAATTAATAATTGGAATACATTACCATGCATGATTTTAAAGCTTAAAAACGAGTTTGAAGATTCAAAACATTTAAAAATAAAAACTTCTTCGCCTACTTTTAAAATAGATAGTATAAATTTGCAAAAAAATTAACACTGGCACTTTGAAAATTTTTCATTCTATAGACGATTTCTACATTACCTCAGGAAAAACGGCAAAAAAAACGATTATTACTTTGGGAACCTTTGACGGTGTTCACTTTGGCCATAAAAAAATTCTGGAAAAAGTAACACAAAATACAGAAAACGAAAAGTATGAAAGTTTAGTTCTTACTTTTTTCCCGCATCCCAGAATGGTTTTACAAGAGGATTCGGGTATAAAAATGCTCAATACAATTGATGAAAAAACAGCATTACTGGATCAGATTGGAATTCAAAATTTAGTAATTCATCCTTTTGATGAAAATTTTTCCAGATTGACTGCCGAAGAATTTGTAAAAAAAGTACTTGTAGATCAATTCCATATCCACAAAATAATTATTGGCCACGATCATCGTTTTGGCCGTAACAGAACTGCAAATATTGATGATTTAAAAGCTTTTGGAGAACAATATGGCTTTGAAGTTGAAGAAATTTCGGCTCAGGAAATTAAGGAAGTATCTGTAAGCTCTACTAAAATAAGACATGCTCTTAACGAGGGCAATATGGCTCTTGCCAATGAATATCTGGGTTACAATTATTCACTAACCGGCATTGTTACCAAAGGCAGACAGCTTGGAAGAACTATTGGATTTCCAACTGCCAACTTAAAAATAGAAGAAAACTTCAAGCTAATTCCAAAAAACGGCGTATATATTGTAAAAAGTATCATCGGCTCCAAAAGTGTTTTAGGAATGATGAATATTGGTTTTAATCCAACTGTTGACGGTAAAAATCAGACTATAGAAATTAATTATTTTAATTTTGACGGAGATTTATACGATCAAAAAATTACTGTTTCTATATTGAAAAGAATCAGAGATGAAGAAAAATTTGCTTCGGTTGAACATTTAAAAGCACAATTGGAAAAAGATAAGAATACGGCTTTGACCTATTTTGAAAACCATTAAAATATTTCCGCAAAATTACCCGCCAAAGATTCCCTTTAATATTGTGAAATTACTTTGAGTGAATAAACATGATGAGACTGCTTCGTTTGCGTTCGCAATGACTCTTTGTGTATGTGTTTACTAGGAACGAAGCAATCTCGCTACGGGATAGGATTATCGAAAATCTGTCTTCCTCACGAAAGAAGAATCTTCACTGTTGAATCGCCTAAAACATTGTCAATAGCCAAACCGCAATGTTATTGCGCTTAACCTTTTGATTTTTTTAAACCATTTCCTGCTGCTTACGTGAAAACTCAAAGCACAAACTATTTTATTTTTCATCTTCACACCTTTACGGATAACAATTCAAGCATTTAATTCCTTTTTTTTCTTCAAACGAAATGAAACTCTCTACAGATTAATTACATCGATTTCGTTTATTTTTTGTAAATTTATAACAACCTACATGATTACTAATAAGATACTGAATTTCTAACTTTAAATAACTAACGACATGAAAGTAAAAAAAGAAATTAAAAACGGGTACTTTATTTTTATATCAATAGGAACTTATTTCCTTTTGATGGAATTCTTAGGTTTGTCTAATCTTTTTTATTTAAGACTATTAAATATCGTATTTATTGTTTATGCCGTAAATGACACCCTGCAGTCGAGAATTTCCCACGGAAAGAAAAACTTTGTTAAAAATGCTGTAGCAGCGATGGTCACTTCGATAGTTGGTGTTTTTTTATCCATTATTGGTTTATTAATTTACAGTTATATGCGGGGCGGTAATAAATATATACAAAATTTATCTGAAACTTTTCTGTTCGGCGGACACCCTTCTATTAACATGTATTGCTTCACGCTGTTTTTTGAAGGAATGGCTTCGTCGGTAATTGTGACTATGCTGCTCATGCTGTATTATAACGACAAATTTGCCGCCGATTAAACTATTTTAATCAATTCGAAATAAGTCATTTTAAAGACCGTTCGTTGGTTGTTTATAACAATTTGATTACTTTTGAAGCATCAAAATAAAGGATCAATGAGTATCACAAAACACAACTGGACAAAAGAAGAAATAATTGCTATTTATAATAAACCTATGATGGATCTGCTTTTTGAAGCGGCTACTATCCATAGGGAACACCATGACCCAAATGTAGTTCAAGTATCAACTTTAGTATCTATTAAAACAGGCGGCTGTTCTGAAGACTGCGGGTATTGTCCGCAGGCGGCAAGATACAATACTGGCGTTGAAGGAAACGATTTAATGTCGGTAAACCAAGTAAAAGCGCAGGCACTTCAAGCCAAATCCGGAGGTTCTTCACGCGTATGTATGGGAGCTGCCTGGAGAAATGTAAAAGACGGTCCTGAATTTGACCAGGTTCTAGAAATGGTACGTACAATTAACAAAATGGACATGGAAGTATGCTGTACTTTGGGTATGATTACCGAAAACCAAGCACAGCGATTGGCAGAAGCCGGTCTTTATGCTTACAATCATAACTTAGATACATCTGAGAATTATTACAAAGAAGTAATCTCTACCCGAGGATTTGAAGACCGTCTACAAACAATAGAAAACGTTCGTAAAACCAGTGTTACTGTATGCAGCGGCGGTATTATAGGAATGGGAGAAAGCGTTGAAGACAGAGCAGGAATGCTTGTTGCTCTTTCAACTTTGAATCCGCAGCCGGAATCTGTTCCTATTAATGCATTAGTTGCTGTAGAAGGCACTCCGATGCAGGACGAAAAACCAGTAGAAATCTGGGAAATGGTTCGAATGGTTGCTACCACCAGAATTGTAATGCCGCATACACAAGTGCGTTTATCTGCAGGAAGAACAAATATGAGCCGCGAAGGTCAGGCCATGTGTTTCTTTGCAGGTGCCAATTCTATTTTTGCAGGTGATAAATTACTGACAACTCCAAACCCAGATGTAAACGAAGACATGAAAATGTTTGATTTATTAGGGCTGAAACCTCAAAAACCATTTAAAAAGGCCGCACAGAGACCAACTGTAGAAGCTGTAGATTCTCAATTTGAATCTCTTGGAGAAAAACCTAAATGGACACGTCCAAATCATATTATTGAAAAAAATCTGGAAGCTTCTATCAAAGGAAAATAAAAGTTTTATTCTAAAATTAGAAACCCCAATTTCATCTTGAAACTGGGGTTTTAATTTTAATTATAGAGGTGTAAAGTTATATACTTATTTTAATTTTTTGTAAACCAATATGGTTTTGATTCATCATCTTTATAATTAGATTGTTAAATATGCTTTGCTTGTGTATCGACCTATTTAATCGATAGCTATATTCATCAAGATACTTTTCAATATTTTGCTCATGCATCCAAGAATAGGTACTTCTTAACCATGCTTTTACCTGATGGATAATGGTGTTTATTTGAAAAAAATCAGAAGTATTGCTCTTAATTTGTTCAATATTATATTGCTTTTTTAATGGTTTATATCCTGTCCATTTATCCGTTTTTATTTTTGCTTCCGGCGAAATATGACTTTGAAAAATCTTGCCAAGTTCGTCAGACGAATAATCGTCAATTCTTTTAAAATAAGCTCTTTTTACACCTCCTTTTTCATCAAGTTCCACAGCGGCTACAATTTTCTTTTTCTTAGTGTTATTACTTCGTCCTTGCTTTAAATTTTCTTTCCCACCATAAACAAACTCATCTACATAGACCGTTCCAACAACAGGGTTTAACTCACTGCTATGCATTGCTGAACGAACTTTGTGCATAAATAACCATGCTGTTGGCCGGCTAATTGAATAACGTTTTGCCATTTGAGAAGAGGATAAACTTTTAGTAGTGGCACTCATTTCAAAAACAATTCCGAAAGCTTTACGGGTTCCAAATTTTACTTTGTGAAAAATAGTATTTGCCGTTGGGCTCTCAACATGATGACATAAGTTGCAATCTCTGGCAAAATTTAATTTTCGAATAGTAAATTTAGTATGGTTACATTTTGAACATCTAAAGTCTCCTTTCCATTTTATTGATGCTAAATATTCTAAACAATCTAAATCAGTTTTGAATGTGTTGAAAAAATCGATAATGCTTTCGCCTTTGAATGATTCCATAAAAATTTTGTTTTAAGAAAGATAAGAAAATATCTTTACACCTCTATTTAATTATAATCGTTCCAAGATTAATATCATTCGGGATATAAAGACTTAGTTTTGAAAAATGATTTTTTCGCTGACTCTTTTACCGTTCTCTAATTGAACTGAAACAATCAATACCTGACTGCTGACCGCTAAATGATTTACAGTAAATTCATTGCTATCCACTTTATTGTTCTCATAAAGGAGGCTGCCTTTAAAATCATAAACCCACCCTGAATAAACAGAATGGGATTACCTTTTTTTAAAAGAAAATTTACTTAATCGTGAAAAATAATCTTTTCACTTAACCATTTACCGTCTTCCAATTGTACCATAACAATCATAAACTGGTTACTGGCATTTAAAGTATCAATAATAAATTCATTCTTGTCCACTTTATTTTTATCATAAAGTAAGCTCCCTTTCAGATCATAGACTTTTACTGAATTTATCGTCTGATCAAAAGAATTAATTTTTATCTCGCGGTTTCTTATTGATACAAAAAATCCTTTGCTTTTTGTTACTATATCTCCTGTACCTAATTTAGAAGTATTAGTATAACGAAGCACAAAACGGTCATTAAACACACCTGTCGCTGTTGTAAAGGAATACGAACCGGTTTTCAGGTCATGAATAGTATTAGTTAATTTATCTTCTAAATAAATGGTTTGATTCGCTAGACCACCGTCAACGTTATTAATACCGATCTGGAATGTCCCTTCAATTGTCGTTTTATAACCCAAAGGTACTTCATCGGCTTTGTCAAATGGCAGGCTGCGCGCCTGAATAGTATAATTCTTCGAATTATTGACACTGTAAAAATCTATAAAAGCATTCCCGTTGCGCGTTACAGCATCATATAATTTATCAAAATCATTGGTCGCTCCTGTAGCGTAGCCAACTAATAACTGCTTGAAAGCACCTCCGTCATTGGTTAAATTCAGCCAAACTCTGTCTTTTTCAATCTTTGCCGTTTTCTTAGTATTTGACTGCTTGAAAAATTGAGTGTTATTCACAATTCCGCCATTATCAATATCAAACCTCATAGAATTATTAAAGGTAAAGTCACCGTCTTGATCGCTGATTACAAAAAAGGATTGACCAGCAGCAATTTTTCCTACAGGTATTGGTCCTGCGGCATTCGATAATGGAGCAGTAGACCCTAACAAAGTAAAAACAGCATAATCATCCGCATCATAGATAAATTTAGTGCCTGTATTATCTACTTTTCTCGCCGTAAAGTGGGTCCAAAAATACAAACCACCATTAATCATTGAATTATTTGGATCCGTCATAAACGCTTCAGCATCTATGGCAGAAGGATATGGATTCCCTATTAAATTGCTTTTGCCAGCCCCTTGTGCAGCTATTGTTTTTATTCCATTATTTGGTACTCCAATGAACTTAACTTTTTGTTCAAAAGGACTGCCTGTACGCACACGGATAATATATCCTCTGCCTACATCCATTGTGGTACTGCCTGTCTGTGCTTCCCAAGCCCCGTTAGTGTATCTAAAATACCTGTCACTAACCCATAAATCATTCAGCGTTTGCCCAGCTACCGGTGAACTCCAGTACTCATAATCTAAATCTTTTAAGTAAGGAGTAGTCCGATTATAAGTGATTGATCCATGATTTACAGCAGTATCATCTAACTGTACCAGACTCGCATTGTTCTTGAACGTCAAAGTCCCTTGTACATCCAAACCTTTTTCAATGTTTAAAACTAATTCAGAACCATTATCATCTCCAATAGTAACCTTTTTACCAGGATTAATAACACTGGAACAGGAATTTACGGAAACAGCTTCACTGTAATCGGCATCAAAAACAACAGCGTCATCAACAGTAGGCACTGTAGTTGGAGTAGAACCAATAAACCATCCGGAACCTTTCCAAGTTTTTACAACCTGATCAACATTTACACTAGCTGAGGAAACAGAAGTTCCATAAGCATCCGTAACTGTAAAAGTATAGTTCCCGCCTGTTAAACTTGCCAGCGTATAAGTATTTCCTGATCCGGAAACAGTACTGCCGACACCATCTTTTGTAACATTAAGCGTCCAGCTGCCAGCAGGCAGATTATTGAATGATATACTTCCTAAAGTACCGCACTTAACAGAAATTACATTAGTAGGTATTGGAGCTGGAGGCGCTATTGAAGTCAAAGTAACACCCAAAGAACTTGGACAAAAATTATTAGCAGTAACGGTAACATTCTCCTTTTGGGATTCGGTACCAGTTGTAACTGTTATTTGATTAGTCCCGCTGCCTGCCGTAATACTCCAGCCTGCCGGAACATACCAGGAATAGCTGGAAGCGCCAGGTATAGCTGCAATACTAAAAGTAGCCGAAGTCTTTTCAGAAAAAGTAGTATTCCCCCCAGAAGCTATTGCCGTACCGCCATTTAGTGAAATACCTCCTGAATCCGCTTTAACATTCAAAGTAATATCTATACCGGCAACACCTGCAAAACTCTTGCTGCAGCTTGGCGAAGCACTTGTAACAGTTATTCCTGTTATCTGTAATATTTTACCATTATCTGCCGCTGTTAGATTTCTTGTAACAAAACTAGCTTCTCCTGATACAGCAGTTAAACCTGTAATTGACGTCTGCGCAACACCGTCTATCGTATAATCAACTGTTGATGTACTGCCAGACAGCAGACCTGTTAGTTTTATGGTCGCTGGCGAACTATAACAGGCAAAAATTGTTTGTGTAGCAGCTGTTAATGTTGGGGCTGGGTTGACTGTAATTGCAACTGCTGTACCATTTGTTGTTCCGCAGCTATTCGTTGCAAAATAACGAATGTTCTTGCCGTTATCGGCAAAAGTTACCGTGTAAGGCAATGTTAATGTTCCATAAGTACTTCCGCCTGATGTAGTAGATATCTGCCAGCCTTGTGAAGTAACTGCTGAACCATTAGCTATAACAGCAGGTACTGTAGGATTCAGAGAACTTCCCGCGCATAAAGCAGTTGGTGCTGTTATTGAAGCTATTGCTGGAACATCATTTATTGTTATTCCAACTGCTGTACCGTTTGTCGTTCCACAGCTATTAGTTGCAAAATAACGAATGTTCTTGCCGTTATCTGCAAAAGTTACCGTGTAAGGCAATGTTAATGTTCCATAAGTACTTCCGCCTGATGTAGTAGATATCTGCCAGCCTTGTGAAGTAACTGCTGAACCATTTGCTGTTACTGTTGGTGCCGTAGGATTTAGAGAGCCACCCGCGCATAAAGCAGTTGGTGCTGTTATTGAAGCTATCGCTGGCTTATCATTTACTGTTATTGCAACTGCTGTACCATTTGTTGTTCCGCAGCTATTAGTTGCAAAATAACGAATGTTCTTGCCATTATCGGCAAAAGCTACCGTGTAAGGCAATGTTAATGTCCCATAAGTACTTCCGCCTGATGTGGTAGATATCTGCCAGCCTTGTGAAGTAACTGCTGAACCATTTGTTGTAACTGTAGGTACTGTAGGATTCAAAGAACTTCCAGAACATAATGCAGCTGGTGATGAAATTGTTGCAATAGATGGAACTACAGGCTGAGCATTTATAGAAAAATTAGTAACTGCAGAAGTCCCACAACTTATATTACTGGCAGTTATTGTATAGCTGCCTTCTGGAGCATTTATCGTAGAACCCGATTGGGTCACTCCACTATTAGGTGCTATATTATAGGTATATGAAGCATTATAATTTGTAATCATAAAACTTCCTTTTACTGTGGCACAAGTTGGTTGAGTTATTGTTCCAATTGTTGGGGCAGCTATAGGTCCAACTGTAATTAAAATTGAGTTAGAACTTATTTTATTACAACCAGCATAATTGGTAATAACTCTAAAATAGGTATTCTGAGTTAAGGATCCGATTGTTGCTCCACTAAGAGTTGTCGCCGTTGAATTGATATCTGTTGGATTGGTAAAGGCAGCATCACTTGATTTTTGCCATTTTACAACGGCTCCTGAATTACCTGTCAAAACTAAATTTGATGGTGAATTACCAGAACAAATTACTTGATCAGAACTTAATGTTCCTCCACTTGTATTAGAATTCACTATTATTGTAAAAGGATAATACTGACTCGAACAGGTATTAGTCGCATTAAGAGGCTTAATAACACGGATACTAGCATTATATACTCCTGCAGACAAACAGTAAGGTATATTTAACGTAATACTTCCTGAATTACCAGACACATTGCCATGCAAGTTAGTAAAACCTGCAGCTATTGCTACTGGATCAGTATATACAACATCAAATTCAGAACCATTATTAGCAATATATGATAATGTTGTCGAAGTTGATAATTGTGTTACTTGTGGATTTGTTCCTAGTGTTATAAATAATTCTGGATTAACAACTACACTAATTGATGATGAGTAAACTGGCGTACAAGACCCATTACCTACTAAAACTCTATACTCCCAAGTTCCAGACTGTGAAGGTGTATCTGTATAGTTTACAGTAGTAGTATTAATATTTGTCCATGAATTGCTACTATTAAGTCGCTTTTCCCAACGCACTATAGAACCAATACTATTGCTTAGATGCAATGAAACAGAGGAATTTATACAAACTGGAGTTGTAGCATAATCTAAACTTCCGCCCACTGGAGTTGGAGTTATAACAACAGTGGTTGACGCCTCCGTAACAAAAGTATTATCCTTAATTTCAACCGTGTAGGTTCCCGCAACACTAGCGCCTGCGTTAGAAATAGTATAAGTAGGGCTTGAACTTGCTGTAGGATTTGAAATTCCTGGACCAGACCATTTATAGGTATAAGTATATGAACCTCCAGATGTTGCCGAAGGCGGAGTTGCTGTAAGCGTTAAAGTACTTCCTGTACAAACAGGAGAATTTGAAGATGCACTTCCGTTTCCTCCTCTGGAAGTAAATTCTCCAAAATTAGAAAGAGCTCCTCCTCCATTTCCATTACAAGCTGAAACTTTATAAGATCCTATATAAATAGCGGTATTGTTACTGCAAGGACTTCCTGAACCCTGTAATACTGCCCCTGAATCAATTCCGAACGAAGTGTTTGCTGGGAATGAAATCGTGTTATTACCCCCAATTTCCATAATACCATTCGATTTCAATGTTACGCTCGTGGTTTGAACAGTGTAAGAGCCACTAACTATTAATTTTCCGCTACCCGTACCTCCAATTACTAAAGAAGTAAAACTATTTGGTAAATTAGTATTAAGTGTAATTGCAAAACCTCCTTGAATTGTTACCGTTCCAGTTGCTCCAGCCACAGCACTCTGACCTGGATAATTCGTTGCAGGAATCCAAATAGAACCATCAAAGTATTCCCAACTAGCAACAGCTGTCCAAGTTCCAGAAGCTTTTGAACGATAATCTCCTGTTGTCTGCCCAAAAACTGTGCTGCCAAATAAAATAACAACAAACAATAAAAAACCTGCTAAAATTTTAGGTTTAGGTATAATTATTCTCATATGATCTGGGGTTTTGTGGTATTTTAAAAATACACTCTTTTTAGATTGATTTAATATCTAAATAAACACGTATTTTTACGTGCCAAAATTAAACAATAAAAAATTATATTATCAAAAAAAATACTAAAATACCTGATTAACAAATAACTAACTTTAAAAACATTTATTTATACGTTTATTTTTACAAACATGCATCGTATAATTATCAAAATTCCTATGTTTTAGAGTTTACCTCGATTCTTTTTTTTAAATACGATTGTCTTGAGCTTTCTAAACCAGTAGTCACAAGCACAAATTCTTCGAATTGAAGGGTATTAAAAAATCTTAGAACTGCATAATAACCATATGTATTGCAGGTTATTTTAACTAACTGTAAAGTGGTTATAATTGCTGATTTCATAATGTATGTGTTTTAATTTGCTGTATCAAATGTAGGTTTTCTAAAAAATAATGCTTTCAGTATTTCGCTGAAGGAATATTTACTTTCGTTAAATATAAGTTTTACTACGATAAATGGAAAAGAAAGTTTACAAAAAAACAAAACAAAAAGCAATCAGAATCAAACCAGATACTTAACCATCTAATATCCAATGAGATTATACCAAACACAACTAAACCACTATAAACTTCAGTTCGTAGTGGTTTAGTTAGCTGAGTAAAGTCTGCAAAACTTGATTACGGAAAATCTGTGAATGTGTTTATAAAAAAACTTTTTTAGAAGCTAAAGCCGGTACAAAAAAATCCCACTCTGAATAAACAGAATGGGATTAAAAATTTCAAAAAAGGAATCATCGGTTAATCATGAAAAATAATTTCTTCGCTTATCCATTTGCCGTCTTCCAATTGTACCATAACAATCATAAACTGATTACTGGCGTTTAAACTATCAATAATGAATTCATTCTTGTCAACTTTGTATTTTTCATATACTAAGCTTCCTTTTAAATCATACACTTTTACGGCAGACACATTCTGGTCAAAAGAATTTATTTTTATCTCACGGTTTCTTACGGATACAAAAACTCCATTTTCTTTTACTTGAGTGTCTTCAGCTGCTAATTTAGAAGTATTGTCGGTAAAGCGCATTACAAAACGGTCATTGAATACACCGATTGCTGTTGTAAATGAATAAGAACCTGTTTTTAAATTATGAATTGTATTAGTCATTTTGTCAACCAAATAAATAGTCTGGTCAGCCATACTGCCGTCAGTATTATCAATACTAATCTGGAATGTTCCTGCTATTGTGGTTTTATACCCCAGCGGTACTGCATCGGCTTTGTCAAATGGAAGTGCGCGCCCCTGAATGGTATAGTTTTTTGAATTATTAACACTATAAAAATCTATGAAGGCATTCCCATTGCGGGTTAGTGCATCATACAATTTATCAAAATCATTGGTTGCTCCTGCAATATAACCTACTAATAGCTGTTTGAAAGCACCTCCTTCATTTGTTAAATTCAGCCAGATTCTGGCTCTCTCAATTGCTTTTGTTTTCTTAGTATTAGACTGTTTGAAAAACTGACTGTTGTCAATAAATTGACCAAGACTGGCGTGATCAAACCGCATCGAATTGTCAAATTTAAAATAATCATCCAAATCACTCACAACAAAAAAGGATTGTCCTGCTGCTATTTTTCCCATAGGAGTTACACCGGTACCATGACTGCTTGGTGCAGTGGCTCCTCCGCCAGTAAGATTAAATACCGCATAATCATCTGCTGTATAAACATAGGCAGTGCCCGCAGTATTCAATTGTCTGGCTGTATAGTGCGTCCAAAAATATAAAGCTCCTCCTGCAATGTCTGCATTGTCCATCAAAAACGATTCTGCATCTACAGCGGAGGGATATGGGTTACCTATTAAATTGGTTCTGCCAGCTCCTTGAGATCGTATGGACTGAAGTCCGTTAACAGGGACTCCTTTAAACGCAACACTTTGATAAAGAGGAGGACTGCTGGTACGGACACGGATAATATATCCTCTTGCAATATCCATTATGGTACTTGCTGGCTGTGCTTCCCAAGCTCCTAAAGTATATCTGTAATACCTGTCACTAACCCACAAATCACTTAGTTTCTGACCCACAACAGGCGAACTCCAATATTCGTAATCAAAATCTCTCAATCCAGGTGTAGTGCGTTTGTAAGTTATTGCTCCATGATTTACAGAATTATCATTTAACTGTACCAAACTCGAATTGTTCTCAAAAATCAGACTCCCCTGAACATCCAGAGCGTTAATAATATTCAAAACTAATCCAGAAGCAATCGTTACTATCACACCAGTATTAATCACACAAGAGCAGGAGTTTACCGAAACAGGGAGGCTATAATCGGCATTAAAAATAACAAAATCATTCAGAGATGGTGCGCCTGCAGGAGACCAAGAGCCATTCCATGTTTTTGCAGCCAGCGGCTGTAATGCAGCTGATGCACTTGCCGAAACACATCCTGAACCTATTTGATAGGTTACAGCATAATCTCCTGAGGCTAGATTCGCAAATACTCCTGTAGTATTTGTTACCGCAGCGACCACAGGATTAGTACCCGTTAAGGTATATATAATTCCTGAAGCCGGCACTGGTGTATCAACTTTTATTGTACCTGTTGGAACAACACAGGTAAGCGGTGTTACCGTCATAGCTGCTGCTGAAGGAATAGCATTAACCGTAATTACTGCACTGCCCGTCATGTCGCCAGCCACAGCTGTACATTTAGAATCACTTAGTGCAGTTACTGTATATGTTTTTGTGGATGATGGCGTAACATTAAAAGTATAGGGACTTGAAGCTATTCCCGTTACCGAAACTGGAGTAGTCCCGTCAGTATAAGTCAAATTCCATGGGGCAGTTCCGGTCAAAGCTATAGAAATAGCTGCTGATGTACCATTACATATCGACGCAGTGCCGCTGACAGCAGAAGTTGGTCTTGCATTAACCGTAATTACAGCACTGCCCGTCATGTCGCCAGCCACAGCTGTGCATTTAGAATCATTTAATGCTGTTACTGTATATGTTTTTGTGGATGATGGCGTAACATTAAAAGTATATGGACTTGAAGCTATGCCCGTTACAGAAACAGGAGTAGTTCCGTCAGTATAGGTTAAATTCCATGGACCAGTACCAGTCAAAGCTATAGAAATAGTTTTTGATGTACCATTACATGTCACTGCAGTACCGCTGACAACAGAAGCAGGTCTGGCATTAACCGTAATTACTGCACTGCCCGTCATGTCACCAGCCACAGCTGTACATTTAGAATCACTTAGAGCTGTTACTGTATATGTTTTTGTGGATGATGGAGTAACATTAAAAGTATATGGACTTGAAGCTATTCCTGTTACCGAAACTGGAGTAGTCCCGTCAGTATAAGTCAAATTCCATGGAGCAGTTCCGGTCAAAGCTATAGAAATAGCTGCTGATGTTCCATTACAGATCACTGCAGTCCCGCTGACAGCAGAAGTCGGCTTAGTATTAACCGTAATAGTTGCAGGAGAAGAATCTTCAGGACAGCTGCCAGCAGCATTTGCTTGCACTATCGCTCTATATTTAGTCGTCAGACTTAAATCTGTTACTGTTAAAGTTATTGCTGTATTAGCAATCACGGTACTAGTTATAAAATCATCCACTGAACTTTCCCATCTTATTACACTAGCTTTTCCTGCTCCATTACCAATAGGAAGAGAAGTACCGGACAAGGTTAATGTTGTACTGTTTGTAAAAGAACAATAACTGGCACTGCTGCTTACTGTTCCTGCTGTCACCGTAGTGGCAACAACTGTTACAGCAAAAGTTTTAGCTGCACTTGTACCGCAGCCGTTAGTAGCCGTAACAGAAATATTCCCATTATTGCCAACTGATCCTGTTGTCACAAAAATTGATGTTGTTCCGTTTCCAGAATTTATAGTCCAGCCTGACGGAACAGTCCAAGTATATGATGTAGCTCCAGATACAGCGGCGATTGTATATATCTGCCCTGAATTCGAAGGACACTGAGGTGTAGTTCCCGTAATGGTGCCTGGAGTTGATGGAGAAACAGTAGTTATAGTTAATGTTCCATAATCTCCGTTTTTAGTGCATCCTCCTGAAGTGATTTTTGCTCTGTATTTATTTCCGCTTAAACTTGTTCCAGAAATTGTTACTGTAAGAGTATTTGTTGTAACTCCTGAATATGGAGCACTATTTGTCAAATCACTCCAGCCGGAACCTGAATTTACCTGCCATTGATAGGAAGGCGAACTGCCGCTGGTAGTAACCGTAAAAGCAGCTGTAGGCGAACTTGTGCAGACGATAGCATTTGAAGTACCGCTAACTGTATACGGACATACTCCATAAAAAACAGTGTTTACCAAATCAACTAAAACCTGAGTTTCTGGAGGATTATTCACAGTTGTCCCCGGCGGTACATTATTGTCTATAGAAACAGGAGTTATTGTAACTGTTGCATTAGGATTTACGGCATAAATCTGACCGGTTCCATTTCCTCCTGTCAAATTAAAATCGCCAATAATATTCCCGCCGACAATTACATTTCCTTGTTTTTGTAATTGAGAAGTAGCAGGACTTAACAAATCTCCTACAATAATAACGGTGCTTTTCCAAAAATCGGTAGTACCATTATTAACATAATTTCCATAAACGATTATCGTTGAGAGTCCAGAACCATTAGCTGTGCTAAAATTCCCTCCAGAATTTACAGTGAAATTCCCCGAAGTGGTACTGCTTCCAACTGTAAACACAACGCCGTCATTAACCATTAAAGTTCCTGAGACACTAATACTTTTTGCTGCAGCATCTGCTGTAATGGTTACAGTACTTCCTGATGCTATTATAACATCATCTGCTGCAGTAGGTATAACACCTCCTACCCAAGAACTGCCGGAATTCCAATTTCCTCCAGTACCAGTACTTGTTATAGTTGCTCCAGACACTGCTGTCTGGATAAATAAAGAGAACAAAAAAGCTGCTAAAATCTGAGATTTAGGTAGAATTATTTTCATGTGACTTGGTGATTTTGTGGTATTTTTTATTCTGAAAACGAGAAAAATAAAAAGACTCGAACAGCTTTTTATTTCTTTAGGAACAACAATGTTCTGTTTTCATGTAAAATAGACGCACACAAACACAAAACACGTACTTTAGCATACTAAAATTAGATAATAATAATTAAGTATCACAATAAACCCAATATTATACGTAATTACCAGATAAATAGCCAAAAAATTATTATTTTGTAAATTTATAGACACAAAATAAAACACCTCATTTTACAGTTTTTAACCGTTTTTTTTCTGCTTCTTAAAAAAAATCTGTTTTCTAACTGTAAATAATTCCCTTTGGATGTTAAAGAACATTTTCAATAGTGTTCCAAATACTTTAGCAGACTAAACTGCTGAAGCGTTAAATTCTAAAAAAGAGCCATCTGACGCCATTTTTATATCGAACCATGTGTAAAATCGAGTTTTATAGAAAATGGTATTCTTCCCTCAAATACAGCTGCTCATAAATTCTGCAATAAAAAAATCCCACCCTGAATAAACAGAATGGGATTAAATTTTTAACAGAATATCATTTATTCATGAAAAATGATTTCTTCACTTATACGAGTACCATCTTCCAGTTCTATCATGACAATCATAACCTGATCAGCGGCGTTTAAAGTATCAACAATGAATTCATTCTTGTTTACTTTGTTTTTATCATAAAGTAAACTGCCTTTTAAATCATATACTTTTACAGAAGATATAGTCTGGTCAAAAGAATTAACTTTTATCTCGCGGTTTCTTACCGATACAAAAACCCCTTTGTTCTTAGTTACTGTATCTCCTGTACCTAATTTAGAAGTATTAGTATAACGAAGCACAAAACGGTCATTAAATGTACCAATAGCTGTTGTAAACGAATACGAACCGGTTTTCAGATCATGGATAGTATTGGTTAATTTATCTTCCAAATAAATGGTTTGATTCGCTAGACCACCGTCAACGTTATTAATACCGATCTGGAATGTCCCTTCAATTGTCGTTTTATATCCCAAAGGTACTTCATCGGCTTTGTCAAATGGCAGGCTGCGCGCCTGAATAGTATAATTCTTCGAATTATTGACACTATAAAAATCTATAAAAGCATTCCCGTTGCGCGTTACAGCATCATATAATTTATCAAAATCATTGGTCGCTCCTGTAGCGTAGCCAACTAATAATTGCTTGAAAGCACCGCCGTCATTGGTTAAATTCAGCCAAACTCTGTCTTTTTGAATCTTTGCCGTTTTCTTAGTATTTGACTGCTTGAAAAATTGAGTGTTATTCACAATTCCGCCATTATCAATATCAAACCTCATAGAATTATTAAAGGTAAAGTAACCGGATTGATCGCTGATTACAAAAAAGGATTGACCAGCGGCAATTTTTCCTACAGGTATTGGTCCTGTGGCATTCGATAATGGAGCACTGGACCCTAACAAAGTAAAAACAGCATAATCATCCGCATCATAGATAAATTTAGTACCTGTATTATCTACTTTTCTGGCTGTAAAGTGAGTCCAAAAATACAAACCTCCATAAATTATTGAATTATTTGGATCCGTCATAAACGCTTCAGCATCTATGGCAGAAGGATATGGATTCCCTATTAAATTGCTTTTGCCAGCCCCTTGTGCAGCTATTGTTTTTATTCCATTATTTGGTTCTCCAATGAACTTAACTTTTTGTTCAAAAGGACTGCCTGTACGCACACGGATAATATATCCTCTGCCTACATCCATTGTGGTAGTGCCTGCCTGTGCTTCCCAAGCCCCGTTAGTATATCTAAAATACCTGTCACTAACCCATAAATCATTCAGCTTTTGCCCAGCTACCGGTGAACTCCAGTACTCATAATCTAAATCTTTTAAGTAAGGAGTAGTCCGATTATAAGTGATTGATCCATGATTTACAGCATTATCATCAAACTGTACCAGACTCGCATTGTTGTTGAACGTCAAAGTTCCTTGTACATTCAAACCATTGGTAATATTTAAAACCAATCCGTCTCCAATTGTAACATTTGCTCCTGAATTAACAACACAAGAACAGGAATTTACAGAAACTGGAAGGCTGTAATCAGCATCAAAAATAACATGATCGTTTATTGATGGAACTCCAGCTGGAGACCAAGAACCATTCCATGTTTTTGTAACCAGCGACTGTATTGTGGCAGATACACTTTCCGAAACACATGCCGCCCCTGCCTGAGACGTTACTGCATACTCTCCAGCAGCAAGAAATGCAAACTTTCCATTAGTATTTGTTACCGCTGCTCTTACCGGATTAATACCTGTCAAAGTATATGAAGTTCCTAGCACTGGTGAAACAACTTCTATTGTTCCTGTAGGAACCGCACAAGTAGGTGCTGTTACTGAAACTGTAGGTGCTGCTGGTGCTGCTGTATTTAAAGTAACTCCTAGAAAACTCCAGCAAGACAAATTATCTGCCTTTACCGAAACTATTTCTCTTAGTAAACTAGTACCCGTTTTTACCGTTATGACTGTCGTTCCCTGTCCAGATAACACTGTCCAATCTGACGGAACAATCCAAGTATAGCCTGCAGCTCCGGCAACAGCTGGTATACTAAAAATGGCTGTTGTTGATGGGCAATAAAACGCAGTCGCATTTGAAGCATACGATATTCCATTCAAAGAAATATCTCCTGAGTCAGAATTTACGCTTAATGTCACAGCATTGGAGGTTACTGACGGCGTACAAGTACCGCTTATGACACAACGGTACTGATAAGTATCCATTCCTATAGCCGCAGTCGTGATGTTCATTGTAGCAGCGGTTACATTTGAATATACGCCTCCATTGGAAAGATTATTAAAAGTTCCTCCTCCATTAGTGCTTAACTGCCACTGATATGTTAATCCTGCTCCAGAACCTGCAACAGTAAATGAAGCATTGTCCGATTCACATACATTACTGCCTGAAGGCTGTACTGTAATTGATGGCAGTGCATTGACTGTTACTGTTGCACTTTGTCCTGTAATAGTATTAGAACAAGTGGGATTATCTTGATACACTACGCTTTTTAAGCTATAGGCAAAACTCCCCGCAGTGGCTGTTGAAACTGCTAAACTTGAAGTATTACTAGCTCCAACCCCAATATCTACCGTTTGATCTGCACCTCCATTAACCGTATAAGTAACTGTTATAGAAACCGATTGAGGGTTTGTAAAAGTAATATTTGGTGATGAGGTACCAACACACACAGCGGCTGTACCACTAATGCCAGCCGTAGGTATTGGCCGAACAATCAGATTAGCACCAGAATCTGCAAAAGATGCTGTTCTCGTACAAGTGGCATTAGAGATTGAAACCAAGCTATAGCCTGTATTTACAGTTGGATTATCTCCAGGTGTAAAACTAAATGCCGATGCAGACGGTATAGAAACTGTGTATTGTATCAAAGTAGTATTATTTTGATACGTTATACTGTAAGGTGCCGTAAAAGTTGAGTCCTCTGCATCATATGTTAATTGTGGACTACCGCCAGCACAGATAGTTGTTGCAGAGAAACCATTAGTTATGTTGTTAGGCAGTCCGTTTATCGTCAAATTCCCGTTTACCATTGTGATGGTATAATTACTAGTAGAAAAACCAGCACCTGAAGGATTTGACGGCACTATATCCCCTGTATACAAACCTGCTGCTTGGGTAGTTGAAGCATCATATCCTCCTGTACTTGCCAAAGTAACACTTGTTATAGTTTCTCCGTTTTGTAATCCAGAAGCTGTAAAAGCAGTTGTTCCTAAAGTTAATGCTGTTCCATAACATTTGCTTCTATTGCTAGCAGTAATTGTTATCGCTGCTTTGTTAATTGTACCTGTTAAAGCAGGCTGTGTCAGCGTATAGTTACCTGAAGCTGTACCCGAAATAGTCATAGGAGCAGTAGTCACTGCTTTGCCTACACCAGCATTTGCGTCGCTGAATGTTCCTGTCGTTGCATTCCCAAGCGTAACATTACCAAAATCAACCGCCAGCACTCCGCTTAAAACTGCTCCGGTTATTGACGCCGATGTGTTGCCATCATATATCTTGGTCGTTACAACAGCTCCTGTTATTGTTAACGCTTTGGCTGTTATATTACGTGCAGTTAATGTAGGCTGGGTTAAAGTATAATTACCAGCATTTGCCCCTCCAAGGGTAGATGTAGAGGTAATTACGATACCTGTTCCAACATTTTTAGTAGCAAAAGTTCCAGATAATGTTAATGTAACCACATCTGGAGAAACAACTCCTACCAATGAACCTCCTGTAACACTAGCTGTTGTAGTTCCATCATAAACTTTGTCCGCTGTTGTAGCTCCTGTTATTGTTAACGCTTTGGCTGTTATATTACGTGCAGTTAATGTAGGCTGGGTCAAAGTATAATTACCAGCATCAGCTCCTCCAATAGTAGAGGTAGAGGTAATTACGATACCTGTTCCAACATTTTTAGTAGCAAAAGTTCCAGATAATGTTAATGTAACCACATCTGGAGAAACAACTCCTACCAATGAACCTCCTGTAACACTAGCTGTTGTAGTTCCATCATAAACTTTGTCCGCTGTTGTAGCTCCTGTTATTGTTAACGTTTTGGCTGTTATATTACGTGCAGTTAATGTAGGCTGGGTCAAAGTATAATTACCAGCATCAGCTCCTCCAAGGGTAGATGTAGAGGTAATTACGATACCTGTCCCAACATTTTTAATAGCAAAAGTTCCAGATAATGTTAATGTAACCACATCTGGAGAAACAACTCCTACCAATGAACCTCCTGTAACACTAGCTGTTGTAGTTCCATCATAAACTTTGTCCGCTGTTGTAGCTCCTGTTATTGTTAACGTTTTGGCTGTTATATTACGTGCAGTTAATGTAGGCTGGGTCAAAGTGTAATTACCAGCATTTGCCCCTCCAAGGGTAGATGTAGAGGTAATTACGATACCTGTTCCAACATTTTTAGTAGCAAAAGTTCCAGATAATGTTAATGTAACCACATCTGGAGAAACAACTCCTACCAATGAACCTCCTGTAACACTAGCTGTTGTAGTTCCATCATAAACTTTGTCCGCTGTTGTAGCTCCTGTTATTGTTAACGTTTTGGCTGTTATATTACGTGCAGTTAATGTAGGCTGGGTCAAAGTGTAATTTGATGCATCTGCACCTCCAATAGTAGAGGTAGAAGTAATTGCTATACCTGTTCCAACATTTTTAGTAGCAAAAGTTCCAGATAATGTTAATGTAACCACATCTGGAGAAACCACCCCTACCAATGAACCTCCTGTAACACTAGCTGTTGTAGTTCCATCATAAACTTTGTCCGCTGTTGTAGCTCCTGTTATTGTTAACGCTTTGGCTGTTATATTACGTGCAGTTAATGTAGGCTGGGTCAAAGTATAATTACCAGCATCAGCTCCTCCAATAGTAGAAGTAGAGGTAATTACGATACCTGTTCCAACATTTTTAGTAGCAAAAGTTCCAGATAATGTTAATGTAACCACATCTGGAGAAACCACCCCTACCAATGAACCTCCTGTAACACTAGCTGTTGTAGTTCCATCATAAACTTTGTCCGCTGTTGTAGCTCCTGTTATTGTTAACGCTTTGGCTGTTATATTACGTGCAGTTAATGTAGGCTGGGTCAAAGTATAATTACCAGCATCAGCTCCTCCAATAGTAGAGGTAGAGGTAATTACGATACCTGTTCCAACATTTTTAGTAGCAAAAGTTCCAGATAATGTTAATGTAACCACATCTGGAGAAACAACTCCTACCAATGAACCTCCTGTAACACTAGCTGTTGTAGTTCCATCATAAACTTTGTCCGCTGTTGTAGCTCCTGTTATTGTTAACGTTTTGGCTGTTATATTACGTGCAGTTAATGTAGGCTGGGTCAAAGTATAATTACCAGCATCAGCTCCTCCAAGGGTAGATGTAGAGGTAATTACGATACCTGTCCCAACATTTTTAGTAGCAAAAGTTCCAGATAATGTTAATGTAACCACATCTGGAGAAACAACTCCTACCAATGAACCTCCTGTAACACTAGCTGTTGTAGTTCCATCATAAACTTTGTCCGCTGTTGTAGCTCCTGTTATTGTTAACGCTTTGGCTGTTATATTACGTGCAGTTAATGTAGGCTGGGTCAAAGTGTAATTACCAGCATTTGCCCCTCCAAGGGTAGATGTAGAGGTAATTACGATACCTGTTCCAACATTTTTAGTAGCAAAAGTTCCAGATAATGTTAATGTAACCACATCTGGAGAAACAACTCCTACCAATGAACCTCCTGTAACACTAGCTGTTGTAGTTCCATCATAAACTTTGTCCGCTGTTGTAGCTCCTGTTATTGTTAACGCTTTGGCTGTTATATTACGTGCAGTTAATGTAGGCTGGGTCAAAGTGTAATTTGATGCATCTGCACCTCCAATAGTAGAGGTAGAAGTAATTGCTATACCTGTTCCAACATTTTTAGTAGCAAAAGTTCCAGATTGTGTTAATGTAACCACATCTGGAGAAACAACTCCTACCAATGAACCTCCTGTAACACTAGCTGTTGTAGTTCCATCATAAACTTTGTCCACTGTTGTAGCTCCTGTTATTGTTAACGCTTTGGCTGTTATATTACGTGCAGTTAATGTAGGCTGGGTCAAAGTATAATTACCAGCATCAGCTCCTCCAAGGGTAGATGTAGAGGTAATTACGATACCTGTTCCAACATTTTTAGTAGCAAAAGTTCCAGATAGTGTTAATGTAACTGCATCTGGTGAAATGACACCTGACAATGTACCTGCAGTTACACTAGCTGTTACAGTACCATCATAAACTTTATTCGATGTTACAGCTCCTGTTATTGTTAATGCTTTAGGTGTAATCGTTAATGTAACTGCAGTACGTGAAGTACTAACACATCCTGTAGTTGTATTTCTTGCTTGCGCATATACCGTGTAAGTACCAGCATTGACTCCTGTTGGCACATATGTCAATGAGCCTGAACTAAGTAAAGTACCTCCACTGGAAGCATTATACCAATCTATTGTTGCTCCTGAACTTGCAACTGCTGATACTGTAGTTGTATTTGCTGTTCTTGTATATATTTTAGAATTCCCTGTGGTTGATGTAACGGTTGGAGCAGCAGAAACATTCACATAAGTAGTAGACTGACTGCTTGGGCATCCATTTGATGAGGTTGCTACGACAGTTGCTTGCTGAACTCCAGAACCTGCAAATGTTATAGTAGGGTTTATGATATTTGCTGATGGCGAAAACACCGCTCCTGAAGTTCCTGTCCATGCATAAGTAACACCTGAAGCAGGAACATTTTCTACATTCAATTGAACTGGTAACCCTGCGCAGGAAGCGTATGTTTTATAATTACCTTTAGGGACTGTTGTCGCAAATGGGGACAATTGTGATGTAGGGACTAAAACAATATCATCTATAATAGTACCAAGAGTTGAACCTGCATTTAAAGTATTATAAAACTCAACCCCTATTGAAGAACTAGTTGGAGTAAAATCAAAAGAAACTCTTTGAGGTGTATTGCTGGAAGAAGTATAACCTGATGAAATAATATCAGAAGTACCGCCTGTAATTTTAACCGTCACACCTCTAGTTGTAGGATTATTACCATCAGCTCTTCGGGCAAAAAGAAAACTAACTGTATATGATACTCCAGGAATAACTGTTACGACCTGTCTAAGTGAAGCTTCTGAATCCAACTCTGCTGTAAAATCGTTGTTCCCACTAGCAAAATAAGTATCCTCAGGGTTAGTTTCTACATAGCTTCCTAACGTTGTCGCAGCTGTCCAATTTGCGGCATTATTATTACCTGCTGAACTATTAGCAAAATCACCATTAAGAATTAAATTACTCTCGCATTTATTCGCAATTACAACTTGATCTGAAACAATACAAAACCCATTAGTTACTGTCCAAGTCAAAACATAAGTTCCAGCTATTGTAGGCGTAAATGTAGCCGTTGGACTTGTAGTACTGCTAAACTGACTTGTTGCAGTATTTGGACCATTCGCTATTGTCCACGCTCCTGTACTGCCACCGGTTAGAGCATTTGCCGCCAATACAAAAGAACTGCTGTTTGCCGATTGATCGGTTCCTGCATTTGATGTTATGGTACAATTTGTATTAGATACATTTACTATTCCTGTTACTGCACTAAAATAAGTATTGTTTTTATTAGCCGCCGCCGAAGTAGTACTTCCCCATGATCCTGTGGATGTAGGAGCGCCTCCCAAAGTTAATATATTGGCAGTATGTGTTAAACCTGTACCCAAATTAGCAATAATACCCGAAGCAATAGACAATTCGCTTCCAACTGTGGTTGTACCTGAAAATGTTTTAGTCCCATAATTGGACAATGTAAGATTACTATATGTATTAGCTCTTATCGTTTGATTATCTGCTCCACTATAATTTACTGTATTACCAGCTGCAATTGTGGTAAATGTTGTTATTGTTGGAACAGTTAAGTCATTTATGTTAAGTACACTCGTAGCAGTGGCATTATTAAAAGTTGTTATCGTTCCAGAATTATTTAGATTAACTACTCCTCCTGCATTATTTGTAATAGTTGTAATTGCTCCAGAACCATTAAGATGCAGTAAACCTGTATTTGTAAAAGCCGCTGTAGTTATTGCTCCAGAATTCTCTATAATTGCTGTTGCATTATTAGTAATAGCAGCTATAGAGCTAGTACCTTGAATAACTAGTGTATTCAATGCTGGCGATGCATTGGTTATTGCACCTGTTCCCGAAAGTGCTGTCGAAACATAAAGATTCCCGTTATTGGTTAGGGTAACACCTGTTACAGTGACACTTGGTATTGTTAGATTTCCTAATAATCCCTGAGCACTAGTATTAAATGTCTGAACTCCTGTACCAGCACTAAAAGTCCCATTATTCGTAATTCCAGCTCTAAATTCTATCGTTGAATTTCCAGAATTATTCCAAAATCCACCAGTATTAATGGTAACCAATCCTCTATAACTTTTAGTTCCAGCAGTATTGTTATGTGTTAATGTACCAGAAATTGAAGTTAAATTATCAACTCTAAAATCAAAACCTCCTACAATTAAAACGCCTCCTGTTTGAACTGTTATATTAGACATTCTTATATTAGCAGTAACAGTTATAGTATGTCCGTTTTGAATGATAAAACTATCTCCATTTGCAAGTGCAGTAGCATTTGTTGGTGTACCAGTTGGACTAGTAGACCAAGATCCAGGTGCTGCAAAATTTCCTGTAGTTACTTTTGAATAATAAGTAGCCGCATTTGTTGCCGAACAAACAAACAACAACACAAGCAAAAACCCAAAAGCCTTGCTTGCACCTGCCCTCTTTACAGAAATTTGAGTTGAGAACCAAAAATAATTTTCTTTTTCGATTGGAGAAAATTGTAATAACACTTTCTTCAATTTGCTAATTTGTAACGATAAAAAAGCAATTACTGTGAGTAAAGTTCTATTCATAATCATTTGTGGATTTTGTGGTATTATTATTGTGTGTAACTTATAATTTTTTTTTAAAATATCTCTTTCTTCCTGCTTCAATACTATTCTCTAAAAAAACTCCAAAAAAGACAATTCAGAAATTGAGATATTGATTCCCTATTATTTTTCCTGACAAAATACAAGTCTAAAAAAGTACACATATTATTAAATTTATTGATTATTGAGCCAAAAGTACATTTTCTAAAAAAAGATAATGGCTGTATTTCGATGAACGCATCTTTACTTTCGTTCAGTGTAAATTTTTCTGCGATAAAACTTGAAGCACATCCAGTAAAATCATCTCTCCTAACAACATTACAGCCTGACCGCCCAAACCCAATAGTCTGCAGGAATATTAATAATAAAAATGTGAATAGTAATTTTAGTTTCATAAATCTGGGGGAATTATTTAATACAATAGAAGCTTAATTTCTTAACCAAAAAATATTCATAACCCGAACTCCATATGGATCCAGATACGAATACTAACGATAATTTTTAGAAAAAAAGAAAATAAAGGCTAGCCAAAAGACAAAAGATTTACTGAATCTTCTCTTGTGCTATATTGTTTGATTAAGTGATCAAACACGAACGTTATTATCAATTTTGATAAAATATAATAATAACTTTTACGCTTATTTATCTGGGGAGATAAAAAAGCAGCTGCGGTAGGTAAAGTTTTATTCATACAATTTGGCTTTGGGGGTAAGTCCATTTTTCATTTTACAAACTCACAAAACTGTTTCTCTTTCTATTACATTCAAAACAGTTTCTATTTGTATCCTGTTCTATCTATTCTAAACTAAACATAATTAATACGATACAAAACTAAACATTAAAAAAATAACAGCACTCATAATTTTTTAAAATTCCATGAAAATTTCAACAAAAAAGAACTTTACTTACAAAAAGATGAGAAAAAAACACAAAAAAACCTCATCTTGAGTCAACAAAATGAGGCTGATAGAAAAATATTTTAAAAAAAACTGCTTTATAAAATTACTTTACTGGTTGTCGATTTACCATTTTTAAGCAGAGTTTTTACAATCAACACTTGTTTTGCGATACCTAAATCGTTAATTACAAATTCTTTACTATTGATATTATTTTTATTAAACAACTGTATTTGTCCAAAACTATACACCGAAATCTCATCTATAGGCACTCCAGCTGAGTTAATGGTTATCTGATTGTTATTAACAGAAACAAATACCGATTTTCCTTTTCCTCCATAAATCGTTTCAACAGATACTTCTGCTGGGACTTCTGGAACAGTTACAACTGGTTCTGTCACAACCGGAACTGGAACTTCCGGAGTAGTTACAACTGGCTCGGTCAAAACCGGAACTGGAACTTCGGGAACATTTACAACTGGATCGGTCACAACTGGAACTGGAACTTCCGGAGTAGTTACAACTGGTTCTGTCACAACCGGAACTGGAACTTCGGGAACATTTACAACTGGATCGGTCACAACTGGAACTGGAACTTCCGGAGTAGTTACCACTGGCTCAGTCACAACCGGAACTGGAACTTCCGGAGTAGTTACAACTGGTTCTGTCACAACCGGAACTGGAACTTCGGGAACATTTACAACTGGATCGGTCACAACTGGAACTGGAACTTCGGGAACAGTTACAACTGGTTCTGTTACAACCAGAACTGGAACTTCCGGAGTAGTTACAACTGGTTCGGTCACAACAGGAACTGGAATTTCCGGAGTAGTTACCACTGGCTCGGTCACAACCGGAACTGGAACTTCGGGAGTGGTTACTACTGGTTCTGTCACCACAGTCACAATTGGCTCGATAGGAGGAGCCGGCACTGCTGGTGCATTAATATAAAGCAGTACAAAACGGTCATTAAATCGGCCAATCAGTGTTGTAAAACTATAAGCACCGCTTTTCAAATTATGAATAGTACCTGTGGTTAAATCTTTAAGAAAAATATCCTGAGTAACAAAGAGACCGTCTACATGATCTATACTGATTTCAAATGTACCTCCCATAGTCGATTTATAACCCAATGGTATTTCATCAGTTATTAAAAACGGCAGAGCTCTTGCTTGTATGGTTAAATTTTTACCGCTGTTAATACTGTAAAAATCAACATACGGGTTTGAATCTAAAGAAATTGCGTCATACAATTTATCCCACCCGTTAGTTGCTCCTGAAGCGTAACCAACCAATTGCTGTTTAAACGCTCCTTGAGCATTGGTGAAATTCAGCCAAATTCGATGCCTTTCTATAGCTGTTTTTTTAGAAACCAATGAATTAATAAAGTTTGTACGCTCCAGCTTAACATCCCTATTACCTGCCGAAGCTTTTGTATTTATTTCTTTTCCGAAAGAAGTTTGTGAAATTAATAAAAGACTGCACATAAAAAGTAAAATTGTTTTCATAAGGATAGGGTGTTAAATTTTGTACTTTTTTCAATTAATCATCTAAATAGGCAATTTGTTATTCTGTAATCAAAATCATACTCTAATTTAAGGAAAAAAAATTAAAAAAATAGAAGAAAAGCATATTTAATCGATAAAAAGCACTTTTTTTTAAATATAGAAAGAATAAGACTACGTAATTATGCTAAAACCAAATTTATCAATGCTATATTAAAGTAAGAAAAAGATATCATTATAACCTCTAAAATAAATTTCTTAGCTTTATTATTGTGATTCCTAAAAATTACTGTCATTTTGAAAGAATAAATTTGAAGTATGAACTGTTTCTTACTCAAAAAAATTATTTTTGTCCAAATACTGATAAAATTTCTAGTTAATGAAAGAAGTCTATTCCCTCAAAGATGCCATTCAAAAAATAGAGCATTACTGTGCCTATCAGGAGCGATGCCATGAGGAAGTTGTATCCAAATTATGGAGCATGAAATTGGACCAAAACGAAATAGACCAAGCCATAGTACATCTCATTGAGCATAATTTCCTAAACGAGGCGCGGTTTGCCTGCAGTTTTGCCAGAGGAAAACACCGTATCAAACATTGGGGTAAAATCCGGATTACTAATGAATTGAAACTGCGCAGCATCAATCAGACGCTGATTACTCTTGCTCTAAAAGAAATTGAACCCGAAGAATACATTGCCACATTTGAAGAACTGGCCGAAAGAAACTGGAGCTCTATTTCTGAAAAAAATGTTTTGAAGAAAAGAAAAAAATTCTGCGATTATATGCTGCGCCGTGGCTTTGAAAGTAATTTGATTTATGATAAGGTGAAAGAATTAGAGAATGGAAATTAACCAAATCTACATTGATTTTTAAACCTGAGTTAAAACAAACAGGCAAAATTATTACTATCTTTTAGAAAAATCTAAATCCTCTCTTTTAGAAAATGCAATCGCAAGGATAACAATTTGTTTGTTATCAAGGTTCAAATAATAATGAATGTGATAAGGAAATTGGCGAATATTATGCATTCGGATATTTTTATACATTATATCATCTCCAAAAGGATTTTGGTCGATATACTTTTTTGCTTCTCTTAATCGAGAGACAAATTCTTTTGCTAAACGAGGAGAAATATCTTTGTAATACTTTATAGCCTTTTGTAGATCTTGTTGTACAAATGGTCTCTAAACAAATTTATACTTCATAACTCACGCTCTAATTCATCTAGTAAAGTATCGAAATCTTGAACATCATTTGGATTTCCCAAATAATCACTTAATCTATTATCCAGCATTTGCTTGGTTTCGTTTGAAATATTAAAATCATTTTGCGATGCAGGCAGAATAATAACTTCTACACGCTGATCGTTAAACTCATCAGGAAGTGAAACAACAAAAGAATTGTTTTTTACATCAATAAATTGTCTGATAGCGTTCATAATACAAAGATTAAATTATAACAAAGATAAATAAAAAAAACATCAAACCTTAATCTACGAATTCCTTACATTTCATTTTTAAGCCGCATTGAAATTTAAATTATCTGTGCGAGTCTGCTAAATCTATAAAATTTACTGCCAAAAAATTTATTCTATTTTTAAATACTCAACAGAACGCTCACCGCATTCCCGCCAAAACCAACCGCATTGACCAAAACTTTCTTTATTGGTTTCGTCTGTTTTTGCGCTTCCGCAAAAGGAACTCCGATAAACTCATTGTGCTGCATCATCAAAATAGCCATTTCCATACTCAAAATACCTGAAGCTCCAAAAGTGTGTCCGATTTTCCATTTGTTAGTAGTCAATAATGGAATGCTTTCGCCGAAGATTTTTTCAATCGCTCTATACTCTGTCAAATCACCTTTTATGGTTCCCGGTGCATGCATTACGATGGCATCAACTTCGGAAACATTACTATTCTGCAAAGCCATTTTCATTGATTTCTGAAAACAGACAGCTTCAGCCGATATCGAAATATTATGCTCCAAAATTTCAGTAGCATAACCAATACCTTCAATAAAAGCAATGGCATTGTCTTTTTTACCGATTTCAAGACAGCATACTCCAGCGCCTTCGCCCAAAATCATGGTGTTTAGTTTTTTGTCCAAATCCAAAGCTCGGTTTGGATATTTTTCATCACTTTTGGAGTAGATTTTCAAAGCACGCATCTGACCGATAGTAAAATCTGTCAAAGGAGCTTCACTTCCTCCGACCAAAAATTTATCAGCCATTCCGGCTCTTAACCAGGCAACACCATTAAGAACGGCGTGCAAAGCCGTCGAACAGGTAATAGAATGTGAAATCTCAGGTCCTGTACTTTGCAGATCATGCGCGACCCAAGAGGAAATATTCCCCAAAGTAGTTGTTGGCGATGCCAAAGTCTGCGCTTTTCCTGTCTCCAAATACTCCAGAAAATGTTTTTCAAACAAATCGGTAGCACCCCGTGAAGAACCAATGTTGATTCCGAATTCATCTCCTTGTGTCCAGCCGGCTTTTTCAATTGCTTTGCGGGAAGCTGCCATCGCAAACAAAACAGATTGATCTAAAGATTTATATTTTATATCTGATTGCTGCAGATTTTCAATTTCAGCTAACGAATCAGCATCAAGAACAGCTACAGCCGTATTCTGATGGTCCAAAAACTGAGTAGAAAAACATGGATTTTCGGAAAGGTAATTTTCCCAGATCGTTTCAGATGAATTTCCCAGAGACGAAATGGAAGCTATGGCTGTTATGGAGATAATTTGTGACAAAATATTATATTCTGATTTAATCGCAAAGGTCGGAAAGTTTTAGGCAAAGTCTGCAAAATAATTAAACATCTGTGCAAATCTGTTTAACCCATCAAATCCGCGGGTAATAACTAAACTATTTCCAAAGCATTTACAACCACTTCATACACTTTATCCAATTGTACATCAGTAATTACATATGGTGGTAAAATATAAACAATATTCCCAACAGGTCTCAAAATCACACCATTTTCAATAAAAAAATCGTAAAGCTTGTTACGTAGCGTTCCATAATAACTCGCCGAAGTTTCTGTTTTTATTTCCAATGCAAAAATAACGCCCAGCACTCTAGTAGTAGTAACCATCGGATGGCTTTCAGTCTTTTTTTGAAATTCTAAATGTCTCTTATGAATTCGGATTAAATTTTGCTGCATTTCTTCGGTTTCGAGCAAAGATAAACTAGCCAATGCGGCAGCACAGCCTGTAGGATTAGCGGTAAAAGTATGTCCGTGGAATAATGCCTTATTGATATCCTCGTCATAAAAAGCATCAAAAAGATCTTGGGTAAAAGTAGTAATTGCCATCGGGATGGTTCCGCCTGTCAATGCTTTGGAGAGACACATCATATCTGGCTTTAGTTCCAAATAATCGCAGGCAAATGTTTTTCCGGTTTTGCCGAAACCTGTCATCACTTCGTCTGCTATTGTTAGCACATCATTATCTTGGCAGATTTTAAGCAGTTGATCTAATGTTTCGGGTTCATACATCACCATTCCAGCAGCTCCCTGCACCAAGGGTTCAAATATAAATCCTGCACAATTATTGTTTTTGATTACTTCATTCAGCCTATCAAAACTTAATTGTTCCTGCCCTTTCACCGGTACAGGAATCCGGACCACATCAATAAACATTCCTTGAAAAGCCTGCGTATAAAACGAAATGCCGCTTGCTGCCATTGCCGCAAAAGTATCACCATGAAAAGCATTTTCGAAAGCAATAATAGTTGTTCTCTTTTGCCCTTTATTATAAAAATTCTGCAGAGCTACTTTAATCGCTACTTCAACAGATGTGGAACCATTATCGGAAAAAAATACTTTCTTTTGGTTATCTGGTAAAATGGCCAGCAGCTTTTCAGCCAAAACAATGGCAGGTTCATGCGTAAATCCTCCAAACAAAACGTGTTCCAGCGTAGTCAGTTGCTTGTAAATCGCATCAGCAATAAACTTATTGGAATGTCCGTAAGGATTAACCCACCATGAAGCGATGGCATCAACATATTCTTTATTGTTTTCGTCCCAAAGTAATGCTCCTTCTCCTTTAGTTATCGCAATGGGAATTGCTGCTGTTTTGTGCTGCGTATATGGATGCCAAAGATACTGGCTGTCTTTTTCGATTAAAGTCATTTGATTTCAGATTATTGATTAACGATTTATGATTTTAGATTGGTATTACAAACAAATCGTTAGAACTTAGTATTGATTTTTGACATTGATCTTGTCATTATAATTGTAAAAGTTGATCACGAAACCTATCTGCATATTCTTTGATAACATTTTTATCAAAATAAGGCTCCTGTTCTATTCTACCGATACATTTGAGGCGTGTTTTATTCAGAATAATAGATTCAGTAGATTTATTTTCATCTCCCGAAAAAACAATTCCTCCTATCGCTATTTTACGATTAAGCAAAGATTCAATTGTAAGCAAGGTATGATTAATACTCCCTAGGTAATGTCTTGACACCACAATCACTTTATAATCAGGCTGAATCAAATCAATAACGCATTCTGAATCGTTCAATGGAACAAAAATACCTCCTGCTCCTTCTATAACCAGGCGGTTATCAGTTTTCGGTTCTTTTATTTTCTGCAAATCAATAACAACACCATCAATTTCTGCAGCAAGGTGCGGACTTGCAGGTGTATTTAATGCATATGCATTCGCATGAAATTTTGACTTAGTATTAGAGACATAAGATTCTACCTTATGGCTATCAGAATTATCCAGATCACCTGCTTGGATTGGTTTCCAGTAATCAGCCCCGAGAGCTTCGACAATAATAGCTGAGGCAATAGTCTTGCCTACATCGGTAGAAATTCCTGTGATGAATAGTTTCATAGATTTTTATTTCGCAAAGTTTTAAATTACTCTTCGCATATCATCTTGTTTTTTTGTGAATCTTTGAGTTATACCATTTAGAAGCACAAAAATACCAATAAAAAAACAAACCCATCATTACAATGGGTTACGTTTTATTATTCTTCTTTTAATTCATCAAGAACTTTCCGAATTTCTTTGGCATACTTTCCATAAAAAAAGTGCACCCACCATTCGAGAGCTAAACCCATAAATAGGATTGAAAAAATAACGACTGAAAATGTAGTAATCAAAAAGGGAGTACTATTTATTCCTTTAGCAAAAAAATCAGGAATTTTATAATGCATAAACCCTAATAAAAACAATATAAGAAATGGTATTAATGCAAATCCGAAAGTTTTATACAGCTCCATATTCAGCCTAATGTCAAAATAAGTTTCATACAAACTGTCTTTGGTGTTTAAAGTAGTCTTGTCTAATCTTTTATAAAACATAAATAACTTCACCAAATAATAAATGCAAACTGCCACAAATATGGAGAAAAGTAAATAGAATCCAGCAAATGCATTCACAGGAAAATCAAAAATGACAGGAACAAATCCAATCAATACAATGGAAATGATTTGATAGAAAAATTCCTTTTTTGAGTTGTTTTTAATTATTTCCAAAGGCATATTTGCCGAATTTATTTTATCCAAATGGGTAGGAAGAGTTACATTTTCAGTTTTTTCATTCTTCCAAGCTGATTGTATATCGTTAAAGTCCATAACCTTGTTTTTTTATAATTTCTTTTAATTTATCTTTTGCTCTGTTCAATTTAACCCTTGCATTTCCTTCTGAAATACCCAAATTAACTCCTATTTCTTTATGTGAAAATCCCTCAAGCTGATAGAAAATAATAGCTTTGTCAATTTTGTCCAATTCCTGAACAGCTTTATAAAAATGATGAAGCTGACTTTCTTTGTGATCAGAATCGCTTTCTTCTTCCTTGATATTTTCAGATGCTATTTCGTATTTATCAACTTTTCGTTTTTCCTTTTTCAAAAAAACAATTGATGTATTAATTGCCACTCTGTACATCCAAGTCGAAAATTGGCTTTCACCTTTAAAACTCTCATAGGCTTTCCAAAGCTGCAGGACAATCTCCTGAAACAGATCCTGCTGATCGTCCGGATTATCCATATACATCTTGGAAACCTTGTAGAGTATTCCTTTGTGCTGCTCAATTCGGTTTAAAAATTCCTGCTCTTTAGTTTTCAAAATTTTAATTCATTATAGGTTTTACTGTATATCCAGCCTTCTTTAATAAATTGATTACTCCAAGATCTCCTGCTAAATGTGCCGACCCCACTGCAAAGAAGACACTTTCTTTTTGCATCATTTCAGGCATTATTTTCAACCAATTCACATTTCTGTTATTCAATAATGTTTCTTTAGTAGTTGCGGACATCAATTCTTTGTCTGTTGTCATTGCATAAAGCCCATCTATATTTTCACTAGTATATTCTTTTATCATGGTTTCAGTCATATTGCTATCAATCTTTTGCAAATAAGCGATCAATTCATCCTCAGTAAATGATTTGCTTAAAATATCCAATTGCTCTGTAGCTTTTTCGAGTCCAACAATTGGTTTATTGCTTTCTTTGGCTTTAGCAAGAAATTCCATTTCATAAAATTTTAAATCGGTACAGCCAAACGATTTCATAAACAATAAACTCATAACCGTTTCCAGAGTATAGCTGTCAACCTGAGCCAAAGTAAGTCCTCCGTTATTTTTTAACACTTCTTCCAATTGTACAATTTGTTTTGTGGACAATGTTTTAGACAAAGGTTCTTTACCAACTGCTGCCTGTTGAACTATTTTCAACTCGTCGACATCACTCATATTAATTTCTAAAACCAGTTTCGCAGTTTTCGCAAAAGCGTCTGCAGTTTTAGGTTTCATCACAAAGTCTTTTCCGCAAATCATGTGAATGGTTCCAAAAAGATAGGATGGTTTTACCAATCCATTACCCGATACTTCCCACAATACCGAATTTTCATTTTTTTGAGTTTGCGCATTAACTGCAAAATTAAAGGCTAATACTGTGACAGCTACAATTGATTTAAATACATTTTTCATAATTTGTTTGTTTTTTGATTGATGATTGATTTTTTTACGACTCGTAAGTAATCAAACAATTAAAACGTTACAAAAAAATATAATGTTTTTTTAAAGAAGTGAGGAAAAGCAGGCAATTAGAGATGAAATTTCTTCTTTTGAATTGAAGCTATGGATACAAAAACGCAGTCGTTCCTGCCCTTCAGGAACTGTAGGTGAAAGAATCGCTTTGACGTCAAAACCATTTTGCTGAAGCGAAGCAGCAATGCTTTTTACCTTTTTATTTCCAGGAACGATGGCACTTTGTATTGCCGATTTGCTTCGGATAAAAATCGGACTCAAACACAACATTTTTTTCACCTGATTAAAAAAAACAATATTCTCCCGAAGAGTTTCAATCGCTTGTTTATCTTTTTCCAAATGATGGTAACCCATTAAAATAGCAGCAACCGAATGAGGAGAAAGTCCCGTGCTGTAAATAAAACTTCGGGCAAAATTAACGAGGTACGATTTTAATGTTGATGAACCCAAGACCACTGCTCCATGACACCCCAAGCCTTTACCAAAAGTCATAATTCGGGCAAATATTTTGTCTTGTAAATGCAGATACTGAATCAATCCTTCACCTTTGTCACCGAAAACGCCTAAAGCATGGGCTTCGTCAACAACCAAATAACAATTGTATTTCTCCGAAACAGCTGTTAATTCTTCCATATTAGGGCAATCACCATCCATCGAAAAAACCGATTCGGTCACAATGTAAATAATCAGTTGAGAGATATCTGTTATGGCTTTGGAAATTAATCGCTCCAAATCCTCAAAATCATTGTGCTTGAATTTATAGGATTTAGCATTCGATAATTGTATTCCATCCCGAATCGAAGCATGACAGAGTTCATCATACAAAATCAAATCGCCTTTTTGGGGAACGGAGCTAAAAAAACCAACATTAGCATCGTAACCGGAATTAAAAAGCAAAGCCGACTCCGACTGATGAAATTGGGCAATATGATTTTCTGTTTCAGAATATAAAACATGATTCCCAGAAATCAATCGTGATCCGGTTGCACCATTACTTTTTATGTTATGATCCAATAAAAATTGATGGACTGCATCGAAAATTGCTTCCGATTTTGAAAAACCGATATAATCATTCGAAGAAAAATCAATTAAGTCATTAGGTTTTGGAAGTAACCTAAGTGATTTATTTTTCTTTCTGGTTTCGAGTTTATCGGTAAGGTTTTTTGGAAAATTCATAAAACAAAGTTATGAAAACCAATCCTATTTTTATTAAAAGACCTAACAGGTTTTAAAAACATAAGTGTTCGGAAGAGTTGAATACGACAAGAAACGCCCTATTTTACGTAATATTGTCATTCCGAGGAACGAGGAATCTCCGTTAGAAGCTCGACAAAGATTGGGGATTTTGATTGCGGAATTACTTGCAGAGATTCCTCGTTCCTCGGAATGACCTACTTTGGGGGTAATATGTTGACGAAATATATAGCTTTTGAAGTCTTCCGAACACTTATGTTTTTAAAACCTGTTAGGTCTGTTTATCTTATTCACTAACCCCATCCGCCTTCTTCATTTTCTCCTCAGCTTTTTTAGCTGCTATTGCTTTTCCAATCGTAAGACCAGCCGTTATGTACAAGGAACGATTAAACTGGTTTGGACTGTCCTCACCCTTTAAAAGCGGAACCAAACCGTGATAGTATTGCAAGCCAAGGTTTATGCCGTATTTTCCCGTCTTTAATCCAGAAATAGCAAAAAAACATACTTTTTCAGCAGACCCAAATTAGGGCAGACTCAATGTCTTTTAAACTTTCAGGCAAGAAAAAACAACAATTTTTACCATCAGACAATTTTAAACAAAAAAAATGCCCGACCTAAGCCGAGCATTTTAATTTATTAATTCTGAATATCTTAGTCTGCTAAAACAATTACCTTATTGTCTTTTAACTCAAGAGTTCCAGAGGCAATTTCCAAAGTATAATTCTGATCATTAATCTTTGTAAACAAACCTGCTGCCTCTTCGCTTAAATCAAAACTAGGAGCTGTAATATTAACCGTTCCTTTTTGCAGCAATGAAACTATTGGTGCGTGATTATTCAGCATTTGAAAACGTCCATCTATTCCCGGAACAGAAATAGAAGTGATTTCTCCTGAAAATAATTTCGCTTCTGGTGATACTATTTCTAAAATCATAATTTTTTAGTTAGTAGTTGATGGTTGATGGTTCGTCGTTGTTTTCTAACAACTGATAACTAACAACTGACAACCAATTACGCTTCTGCCAACATTTTTTCTCCAGCCTCGATAGCTTCTTCAATAGTACCTTTAAGGTTAAAAGCTGATTCTGGCAAGTGATCTAATTCACCGTCAATAATCATATTAAATCCTTTGATAGTATCTTTGATATCAACTAATACACCTTTTAATCCTGTGAACTGCTCAGCAACGTGGAAAGGCTGAGATAAGAAACGCTGTACACGTCTAGCTCTAGCAACTGCTAATTTATCATCTTCAGATAACTCTTCCATACCAAGGATGGCGATGATATCCTGCAATTGTTTGTATTTTTGAAGAATTTCTTTTACTCTTTGTGCACAGTCATAGTGTTCGTTACCAATAATGTGAGGTGCCAAGATTCTTGAAGTAGAATCCAATGGATCCACCGCTGGATAGATACCTAACTCAGCAATTTTACGAGACAATACTGTAGTAGCATCAAGGTGAGCAAACGTTGTTGCTGGTGCCGGGTCAGTTAAGTCATCCGCAGGTACGTAAACCGCTTGTACAGATGTAATAGATCCTTTGTTTGTAGATGTAATACGCTCCTGCATTGCACCCATCTCTGTAGCAAGAGTTGGCTGGTAACCTACCGCAGACGGCATACGGCCTAAAAGAGCCGAAACCTCAGAACCTGCTTGTGTAAAACGGAAGATGTTGTCAACGAAGAAAAGAACGTCTTTTCCTTGGTCAGAACCAGCTCCATCACGGAAATACTCAGCGATAGACAATCCAGAAAGTGCAACACGTGCACGAGCTCCCGGTGGCTCATTCATTTGTCCGAAAACGAAAGTAGCTTTAGACTCTCTCATTCCCTGTAAATCTACTTTAGATAAATCCCATCCTCCATTTTCCATAGAGTGCATGAAATCTTCACCATATTTTATAATTCCTGACTCCAACATCTCACGAAGTAAGTCATTCCCTTCACGTGTTCTTTCTCCTACTCCTGCGAATACAGAAAGTCCGCCGTGACCTTTTGCGATATTGTTAATCAGCTCCTGAATCAATACTGTTTTACCTACTCCAGCACCGCCAAACAATCCAATTTTACCTCCTTTTGCATAAGGCTCGATCAAATCGATTACTTTGATACCTGTAAATAAAACTTCAGAAGACGTAGATAAATCCTCGAATTTTGGCGCTTGCTTGTGGATTGGTGTTCCGCTTTCACCTGTTTTTGGTAAAGCTGGCAGACCATCAATTGCATCACCGATTACGTTAAACAAACGACCGTAAACATCTGCACCGATTGGCATTTGGATAGGATTTCCTGTTCCAACTACTTCATAACCTCTGCTCAAACCATCTGTTGAGTCCATCGAAATGGTACGAACAGTGTTTTCACCGATGTGAGACTGTACTTCAAGTACTAATAATGTACCGTCTTTTTTAGTGATTTCTAATGAATCATAAATTTTTGGAAGTTCAACTTCTCCGTTGAAAACTACATCGACTACTGGTCCAATGATTTGGGCAACTTTTCCTATTACTTTTGACATTGCTTATGTATTTATTAAATAGCTATTTAGGTTTATGAAATACAGACCATCGAAACACATCGAATGGATACTTTTTTCAGAGTGCAAAGATAATTTTTTAAAATATAAAATCAATATTTTTTTTATAAAATAAGCTAAATTTTTATCACATTGATTATTAAGCACTTTTATACTAACAAAACACTCCATTTTTATTATAAAATAGAAAAACCACCTCGCACAAAACGGGTGGTTTTAAACATTATTTTGAAAATTTTAATTACTGTATTGTTGCAGGAAATAAAGTCTGATATTGAGCCAAATCTACATTTCTCAAAGTTGCTCCATATTTTGCATTAATAGAATTAATAAAAAGATTAGCTATAAAAGCATATCCTCTTGGGGTTGGATGAACTCCATCTAATGAAAAAGCACCTCCTGTCGCATAAGAAGCTGTCATTTGATAATTCCCAAAACGAACTCCTGCCGATGCCAATTGATCCATCGCTTTTTTAGTATCCACAAAAGCTAATCCTTTAGCCTCTGCTATTGCCGCAATAGTAACATTATAAGCATCTGTAGCAACTCTAACAGCTTCAATTTCTGAGGGAACTAGGATATGTTTATCCAATAATGGAAAAGTAACTCCAAATTTATCTAATGGTGCTGGATATCCTGAAGCTCCCGCAATCACTGCTTTTGTAGACAACAAAACCAAATCAGCTTTTGTTGCTTGTCTTGCCTGTCCAAAAACCTGACCATAAACCGCCGCTTTTGCAGCACCTAAAGAGGGCGTAAAAGCTGCTGTTAATTGAGCTGACAAATTAGGTAAATTTTCATCCGAAATCAGCAAAGGGTTTGCTGCGGTAGCTGACAGCAGATTAATTCTATCACCGGCATTAAAAGCCGTTAATGCTTGCTTTAAAGGGCCATATAATTGAGCATTTAAAGCCGCAATCGCCGCCTCGCCCGCTGCCACATTCCCAAGACCAAGAACACTTGACGTAAGTGGATTATACGGAACAGTAGTAAAATGAGGAAGTGTAGTTATGTACGGCAAATTAGCCACTACTCCTTTTGCCCCTTTTGCAGTTAAATTTGTAACCAAAGTATTGTATGCAAAATCAAAAGTCGCAGTTGGCGTTATAGGATCTGTTCCATCACCGCCTGTAGTAGCAAAACCTAAAACATCATTTCCACCGATAAACAAAGAAAAGAAAGTTGGAGACTGCGCTAAAGCATCGGCCAAAACTGTAGTAGTCGGCGAAGAGGAGAAACGAGAAAAGTAAGGACTTGCTGTCGCAGGAGATGCAAATACTCCGGCTATGTTCCCGTAACCTGGCGCAATTAAATGATAACTCTTAGCCCCTGGAACCCCCATATTACTAAACTGGCCAGACAAATGAGCCGTAATTGGAGTGCCGGAAATTCCTGTAACATTTATTGGTGATTTTGTTTTAGCATCAAAGTACAATCGAGTTGCAAACTGTGGAATTTGAACACCTCCATTAGAAAAACCACCTATATTATCAACCATAAAAGGTGTTGTTACTGCAGTACCGCCTGCAGGCATAAATTGTTGAGCCAATATATTTACATAAGATGTTTCTTGAGCTTTCTTAAAAAGAGCGCCATCACTATATCCCGCAGCAAAGGAATCACCCAACGCTACATATTTTGCAAAAGAAGCTGAACCTGGAGTAACAGGAACTTCTGCAGCCACATCCTCATCATTATCGTTACATGCTGCAAAGCTTAAAGAAACCAACAGCAGCCATTTGAAATTTTTTATCATACTAGTATATTTTTAAGTTCTTGACTTATCTTTTTAATTAAGGGTTAATAGTTAATGAAGCAAACCATTGCTGGCCTATTGCTCCTGAACCGATTACTTGAATATAATCTTTTCCTCCAATATTAGTCCCTCCTACCTTAAACAATAATTTATACTGCGGAAGAGCATAATTAACTTGCGCATCAAATACTGTTGCAGATTCGATCATACCGTCTCCAAAAGAAGATTGCCATAAATACTCAGAATTCCATCTAACATTCGTATTAAAACCAAAATTTTTAAACAATCTGGTATTTCCCAAAGATGCTTTTACTCTATGTTTTGGAGTATTAAAACCCGTAACAAATCCAGGATCTTGAGATTGATCGAAATCCAATTGAGAATAATTATAATTTGCTCCTAATTCAAAATTTTTATAGACTTTTTTAGACAAACCAATACCAAAACCTAACGAAGCTACATCGGCAGAAGTATTACTGTATACTTGATAAATTCTTCTGTCGCTTCTTACTAAAGCATAAACCGGACTCAATGGATCTGACAAATTAATTGCTGAGTTAACATCCCCATAATAAACACCTGCAACTCTTGAAGTATTTAAAAAGTGATTGTATTGATTATAATATCCATTAATATCTACTGAAAAGTCATTATTGATTATAGTTCTATATCCTAATTCGAAAGCTTTTACTTCCTCAGGACGAACCAAATTAATATTTGCAGCTTTCAACTTTGCAGCTGCAGCGGCAAGATTAGAAGGATTATCTGCCAATGCTTTTCCAAAATCCTGAACTGAAACTAATGTGTATGAATTATCGTAAGCATTATTACCATTCATCCCCACTGTTGCAACCGCTCCCGCTGACTGGCCCGCTGCACTTACATTCAATGTTTCTGAAAAACGAACTAGGTTTTCTGGAGCAGAGCCAATTAAAGCAAATGGCCCTAAATCAAGCCCGATATACTGATCTTGTGTAGTCGGGTTTCTAAAGCCTGTTTGATATGAAGCTCTAAAATTATGAGTTTTTTGAGCTCCAGCAGAATACACTAAAGAAACTCTTGGAGATATATTTCCATCAAAATTTTGACTCTTATCATAACGGATAGATGCAACTATTTTTAAACGTTCTTCCATAAGCAATTTTGACGCTTGGGTATAAACCCCAAATTCATTGTAGCGGATTGGGCCATCATAATCTGTAAAAATAGAGCCACCAGAATTCATTTCATATTGACGAGCTGATCCGCCAATTTGAAATTCAGCAAATTTGATTAAGTCTTTGAAATTATAATTAACATCAGAATGGTATATTTTAGACTGATCCGTAAATTTAGCCCCTTGAGTTAAATCAGGGTTGCTTTTTACACTATTTAATGCAGAAACAAACTCAGGGCTTCCCGGTTCAAAACGAGCTCCCCTTGGTGCTGATGGATTATTTGGATCCGTATTTGGCACTAAATTCAAACCTGGCGAAACATTCGTGTCGGCAAAAGTTCGAGCATAATTTGCAGCCTGATTCGCATTAAGTCCCAACACAGCAGACGATAATTGAAATGAGGTCGCATAATCAGTAAACCAGTTAGTATCCGATTTAGCCAATCTTTGAACATTCCAGCCTGCAAAACGCATATCATAAGAATTTCCAGCGTCTTCAGAAGACTGATATGCCCTTGCAAAAAAGTTTTTCCCTTTCACTTCAATTCTAGTCTGACTCATAAAAAAATCATTCAAAGCATATCTATTTGCCCCTTGATAAATAGTATTCCCAAGACCTAATTTATATTGGAGTATAATCTCAGTATCATTTGCCCATGGCTTAAAATGCATAGAAAAATCTGCCTTTACACTATTTACTTTATTATCATTTAAGTCTTTTTCACGATATCCTGTTCTGCTTACCTGCCCAACATTAGTAATAAAAGTAGTCACTTCATCTCCATAAATATTCAAACCATCATAATTTTGATTTCCATCATGGCCGATAGAACCTCCAGTCACACTTCTTCTGTCATCAGCTATCCATTCAGTAGCTTTCATATAATTAAAATTAGCCTTAATTGCAAAATGCTTGGTAAAAGCAGTTGCTGCTCTAATTCCCATATCAAAATAATCATTGGTACCCGCAGCATCCTGAGAAGTCTGTCCATACTTTACATAAGAGCTGATTCCTTGATGAATAAACGGACTTTTACTATTCATGAATAAGATTCCATTAAATGCATTGGCTCCATACAAAGCAGAAGAAGCACCTGGCAAAAGCTCAACACTCGCCACATCAATATCGGAAAGACCAATTAAGTTACCCAAAACAAAATTTAACGCAGGTGATGAATTGTCCATACCGTCAACTAACTGCATAAAACGGGTATTCCCTACCGCAGCAAAACCTCTTGTGTTTACAGTTTTAAAAGAAATACTGCTGGTGTTGAACTGTACTTCTTTTAAATTCTCTAAACCATCGTAGAAGGTTGGAGCAGTAGTGCTTTTTACCTGCTGAATCCCCATTCTTTCAATAGTCACTGGCGACTGAAGCACTCTTTCCGGCGCTCTCGAAGCGGAAACAACAATCTCGTTTAATTTTGTTTCTTCTGAATTTAATTTCACAACGACTTTTTGACTTAATGATTCCGCTGTAACATTGGAAGAGGTGTATCCAACAGCGTTAATTTCAAGAGAAAAAGGAGGCGTTTGTTTAGTAGTTAAAACAAAAGAGCCATCATAATCCGAAACCGCCGCTTCCTTTGTTCCTGCCAAATTAATGCTGGCACCCGCTATCGGCTGATTTTTTTCATCCGTAACAACTCCTTTGATTGAATTTTGTGCAAAAGATATACTGCAAAAGAATAGTGTTAAAAAAAGTAAATACAATCTCATTTGGCTAATTTTTTTTGGTTAATGAAGCCAAATTACGCATATTTTTTAATTATCAATAAAATAAATAAAAAAATTTATTGTTATTTTCATAAAAATACCAATATTAATAACAATATGATATTTTAATAAATTGCATAATTAATAATAAAATAATAAATTATTCATGATAAATATTATGCATACATAGTAATTTAGCAATTTCTTTAAATTTATCATAAAAATTACAACGTTTTCGTAAAAAGTATAGGACAAAAAAAAGCGAGAAATAATTCTCGCTTTTAAAAAATTTTATTTAACTGTTTATTCAACTGTAACAGATTTAGCTAAATTTCTCGGCTGATCCACGTTACATCCTCTCATGACAGCAATATGATACGATAAAAGCTGTAACGGTATAGTTGTTATAAGCGGCGACAATGCGTCAGATGTTTCAGGAATTTCGATAACATAGTCTGCTAATTCACGAACTTGTTTATCTCCCTTGGTTACAACCGCTATAATCTTACCGCTTCTTGATTTAATCTCCTGAATATTACTCACAATTTTATCATAGTGACCTTGTTTTGGAGCAATAACAATTACTGGCATTAATTCATCAATCAATGCAATAGGACCATGCTTCATTTCTGCAGCAGGATAACCTTCAGCATGTATATATGAAATCTCTTTAAGTTTTAAAGCTCCTTCAAGTGCAACCGGAAAATTATAACCACGACCAAGGTATAAACAATTTGGAGCGTCTTTGAAAACAGCGGCAATTTCTGTTGCTTTAGCATTAGTTTCCAAAGCTTCCTTCACTTTTTCAGGGATAATTTCCAATTCCTGAAGATAGGTATGAAAATCAGACTGTGTCAAAGTTCCTTTAGCTTTAGCCAAACGCAGAGCAAGCATCGTTAAAACTGTGATTTGAGTAGTAAATGCTTTTGTTGAAGCGACACCAATTTCTGGCCCAGCGTGAGTATAAGCACCCGCATGAGATTCTCTGGAAATAGAAGAACCCACCACATTACATACTCCAAATACAAACGCGCCGTGATCTTTTGCTAATTTTATCGCTGCCATTGTATCTGCAGTTTCACCTGATTGTGAAATTGCAATTACAACATCCTTACTGCTTATAATTGGATTTCTATATCTGAATTCTGATGCATATTCAACTTCGACAGAGATTCTTGCAAACTCTTCTATAATATATTCGGCAACCAAACCAGCATGCCAAGAAGTACCGCATGCAACGATTATAATTCTGTCTGCATTCAAAAATTTCTCAACATTATCTTCTATACCTGCAAGCTGAATTATACCCTCGTTAGCATGTAATCTGCCTCGGTAAGTATCTTTAATTACACTAGGCTGCTCATAGATTTCCTTTAGCATGAAATGGTCGTAACCACCTTTTTCAATCTGCTCCAAATTCATTTGAAGCTCCTGAATATAAGGATCAACAATAGAATCATCCTTAATTTTACGAACCTTCATTGGTCTATGTAATCTGATATTAGCCATTTCACCATCCTCAAGATACACGGCATTCGAAGTGTATTCAATAAATGGAGAAGCATCAGAAGCAACAAAATATTCACCTTCACCAATTCCAATTGCTAACGGACTTCCAAGTCTGGCAGCAACTATCTCATTTGGATTTTTTTTATCAAAAACTGCAATAGCATAAGCCCCTACTACTTGGTTTAATGCTACCTGAACAGCTTTTCCTAATTTTAATTTTTCGTTTTTCTGAACTTCTTCAATAAGATTAATTAAAACCTCAGAATCCGTATCAGAAGTAAAAGAATAACCTCTTTTTATCAGCTCTACTTTCAAAGGAGCATAATTCTCGATAATACCATTATGAATTATCACTAAATCGCCAGAATTAGACACATGAGGATGCGAATTTACATCATTTGGAACCCCATGAGTTGCCCAGCGCGTATGACCAATTCCTATCGATCCAGTTGTAGTAATTTCTTTTTTTACTTTTTCCTCAAGATCAGAAACTTTACCTTTCGTTTTTGACAACTTTACCGACTCACCATCGTAAAGCATTACCCCAGCACTATCATACCCACGGTATTCTAATCTCTTAAGACCTTTTATTACAATAGGATAAGCTTCTCTATAACCGATATACCCAACAATTCCGCACATAGTTTTTCTTAATTAGTTTTAGTATAATAGATTTCAAACTTTACACGTTTGCTATAATTTTCATTATTACTTGGAATATTATTTCCAAAAACAATAGTCCCCAATGGATTCATTACAGATGCCATAGGAACTTTCGACGGAAACTTTGTTTTATCTCTTACCGTGTAGAAATTAGATTTATTGATGTTTTCTGTAACAACTAATCCTAAATCTATATTCGTTGAATCTCGTTTCACAAGATTTCTAACATGCTCAGTTATCCTAAATTTATAAGTATATCCTCCTCCATTAGCAGCTGTCTCTTTAGTGATAATTCCACCGAAAACAAACCTATCATTTTTGTGATTTGAAGAAGTTGTTAAATCACTGTAATCAGCCAAAACTTTATTGTTTTTAAAATCATACAAATAAATTCGTTGAGGAACTTCGCTTTTCCCCATAGCAGCTGTATTCAAGTGAAAAGTTAAATTTGCCTGATTAATAAGAGATTTATTTCTTCTCAAATCATCCAGCTGATCCGAAACACCATTTGGACCATCGCTCAATTCTTTCCCATGATTATCAGCTGGGTTAAACAATTTCAAAACAGATAATGAACCTTCACCTCCTTTCAAATATAAATTTGAATCGCCTTGAACTTTATTAATATTTGCTGGATTTGTAGCAGAAACATAATCGGCATTAGCATTACTTTGATTCAACAAACTAACTGTATTTCCAGTCAAATTCAACACAAATGTTTTTTCAGTTTCAACCGCACTTACAGTCTCTGTATAAGTAATCGTTATCTTTCCTCCTTTAAAATTAATCATTGCCAACTCACCTGAATCAGCTTCAATATTAAAAAACAAACCTCTAAAATAATTTACAAACACATTATTATCAACCAAAGAGCCTGCTGGTGCATTCAATATTTTAGCTGTAAAAAAAGCTTTATTCAAATTCAGCTGCATTGCCGGAGGAGTCCAAGTTGTTACATCTTTGCCATCTGTAGTGGTTTTCACAGGGTGTTGAGAAGGATCAAAAAAGAATGCAGAATTCTGAGTAGTGTCTGAATCATCGTTTAAAGCATTCCCAATTATATTTTGAGTAAAATCTGAATATTGGTCGTTATAATATTTTTGAGGTTGTGTCAATTGATCCACCGGATCCAAATTTCTCAAAAAATAACCAGACTCATGAACACTGAGCTTCATTTTGGCCTTAGCAGACCCATAAATAGAATCTAAAACATACACCGTTTTTCCTTCACTGTCAACTGTTGCGTCAGGATCTTTATGACTGAAATAAGGAATAGACAAAACAACACTTTTTATTTTTGCAGTCGTTAAATCAAAAGTTGGGTTTACTGAAGCCATTGTAAGCTGTGTCACAAAAGTTGCAGTAGTGGTACCAAAAGAAGGGTTATCATATACACCCAAAGCATTAATATCCAAATTATTAGATTGAATAGGTTCTATTTTTTGATTATATGCAACAACCGGAAATTCTTCCTTAACAATATTAAAAGAATTGTCACCTACAATATCTTCACCAACAACACTAAATTCTTTATCACAGGAGTTAAAAAGAACAATAAAAAAAATAAAAGGAATTGTTTTAAAAACAGAATTTTTAAGCATATTTATTCGTAAAAGATTGATTTATAACAACATATTTTGATAGAACTCAGTATAAGCTACTGCAAATTCGTCCTTAAATTTCAAAGGTAAAAAAGGTTTACTTGAAGATTCTATAAATTTTGTTAAACTTGGGGAGAGTCCGTCTGAGGCAATGATAACAGCATCTGAATTACGAACTGTAGTTTTCATAATATTTTCGTAGTTAGGCACTTCTAACTCAGCAATAGCTTCATCAGGAATACCGTCAAAACGAACTTTATTAATCATTTCAGCATCTAATGTTCCATCAAAAGACTGACTATATACAGAGGTAACTATTTTAGTATCAGAAAAAAGAGCTTCATTTTTATAAAAATGCTTCATATAAACTGGAAGCATAGCCGCCATCCAGCCATGAACATGTATAATATCTGGAACCCAATTTAATTTTTTGACAGTTTCAACAACACCTTTAGCAAAAAAAATTGCACGCTCATCATTATCAGGATACATTACCCCTTCTTCATCTGCAAATGTTGCTTTTCTCTTAAAATACTCTTCGTTATCAATAAAATAAACCTGAATTCTCTCTTTTGGTATTGAAGCTACTTTTATAATAAGAGGCATATCCAAATCATTCACCACCAAATTCATCCCGGAAAGCCTGATCACTTCATGTAATTGGTGTCTTCTCTCGTTAATATTTCCATACCTTGGCATAAAAATTCTAATTTGCCCTCCTTGATCATTAATCATTTTTGGTACGTCGTAAGACATTAATGAAACCTCATTTTCAGCGAGATAAGGCACAACTTCAGATGATACATATAATATCCTCTTATCTTTCATAATATAAATTGATTAATTATTGGCAATAAAAACCATGCAAAATTACAAAAATTTATGCAGTTATGGACTAAAATATTAAGTTTGCATCTAATTTAAACAAAACAGCCATGCAGATTTTCGATGGAAAAACAGCTTTAATGGATTATTTACGTTCAGTAAAGACTACAGATTCTTCAATTGGATTTGTTCCAACAATGGGTGCTCTGCATAAAGGACATCAGTCGTTAATGAAGCAGTCTGTTCAGGAAAATGATATAACGGTTGTAAGTATTTTTGTAAATCCAACACAATTTAACAATCCTGAAGATTTAGAAAAATACCCTCGTACTTTAGACGAAGATATTATCAAAATTTCTCAAATAAATCCAGATATTATTGTTTTTGCTCCAACAGTCGATGACATATATGAAGGAAAAACGTTATCACAATCTTTTGATTTTGAAGGTTTGGAAAACAAAATGGAAGGAAAATTCAGACCAGGTCATTTTGACGGGGTTGGAACTATTGTAAAACTTCTTTTCGAAATTGTACAGCCCGCAAGAGCCTATTTTGGGGAAAAAGACTTTCAGCAGGTACAGATTGTCAAAAAAATGGTAGAGAAAAACCATTTACCCGTAACAATTATTGTTTGCCCCATTTTAAGAGAAACCAACAACTTAGCTATGAGTTCTCGAAATGAACGCTTAACTTTGCAGCAAAGAAATGATGCAGCCATCATTTACAAAACACTAAAAGAAGCCAAAAATAAATTTACAAATACCAGTGCTCAAAAAACAGCACAATGGGTTAAAAATGAGTTCGACAAACATAGACAATTCACTTTAGAATACTTTGAAATTGCAGATGAAGATACTCTTTCTACCTGCATCCGAAAAAATAAAAACAAAAAATACAGAGCGTTTATTGCTGTGTTTATCAACAATGTCCGCTTAATAGACACTATTTCTTTAAATTAAAATACCATGCATATTCAAGTTGTTAAATCAAAAATTCACCGAGTAAAAGTTACAGGAGCCGACTTAAATTACATCGGAAGTATAACTATAGATGAAGCATTATTAGAAGCATCCAACATAATAGAAGGAGAAAAGGTATCGATAGTAAACATTAATAACGGAGAACGTTTTGATACCTATGCGATAGTTGGAGAAAAAAATTCCGGAACAATCACATTAAACGGTCCTGCCGCAAGAAAAGTTCAAAAAGACGACATCATTATCATCATTTCTTATGCTACATTAGATTTTGAAGAAGCAAAAACATTTAAGCCATGGATCGTTTTTCCTAATGAAAATGACAACTCCTTAACATAACAGTTTGTCAGTTTCGTCTTTCACGGTATCCTAATAATTGTTTATATTGCGACACTATTTCTTATAGATAACCAATCCCCAACATATGAAACATCTATTATTAGCATTCCTAGCCTTTTTTTCATTTTCCTGTTTGGCACAAATAAAAACAATCAGTTTTAACTCAGAAAAACTCAAAGAAAAAAGGGATCTTTTTGTGTCATTGCCCGCTTCTTATGAAAAAAACAAAACCAAACAATATCCTTTATTAGTTTTATTGGATGGCGATTATTTATTAAATCCTTTCACTGGTGCGTTAATTTACGGTTCTTATTGGGATGATTTACCAGAAGTAATAATTGTTGGTATAGCTCAAAACAAAAATGATCAAAGAAACACAGATTGCGGAGTTGATCCAGTAACAGGAATGCCTGACGGAAAAAGTGTAGATTTCTTTGATTTTATTTCACTAGAACTTATTCCTATGATTCAAAAGGAATACAGAGTAACAAATTTCAAGATTATAGCCGGGCATGACACCACCGCCTCTTTTTTAAATTTCTTTTTATACAAAGACAGACCACTATTTGATGCTTATATTTCATTAAGCCCGGAATTTCCAGTAAATATGGAGCAAACGATGCCAGATTTACTTGCAAATTCCAAAACACCTCTTTTCTATTATTTATCCACAGCCGATGGAGATGAGAAAAAAATGAGAGAAAGAATCCTAAATCTTGACACAAGTCTAAAAACAATTAAAAACCCTGATTTAAATTATAAATTCGAAGATTTTAAGGAAGCCTCCCATTATTCACTTGTGCTGCATTCGATTCCTTCTGCTTTATATCAAATTTTCTCAGTGGCAGAGCCAATATCTGTACTGGAATACAAGACTAAAATAGTCACTTTAAAAGAAGGTTATGTAGAATATCTGAAAAAAAAATACGATATAATTGAAAATTCTTTTGGAATAAAAAATCCAATCAGAATTTCCGATTTCAAAGCCATAGAAGCAGCCATCCTAGAAAATAAAGATTACAATGAGCTGGATGCCTTGGCAATTCTTGCAGATAAAAATTACCCAAAAAGCATGCTTGGAGATTACGAATTAGCAATCATGTTCGAAAAAAAACAAGATAATCCAAGGGCTGTACGTTATTATATGTCAGGATTCAACAAAGAAGAAATTGCTGATCTAACCAAAGATATGATGTTTGCAAAAGCTGAAGAGCTGAAAAAAACCTTTGCAAAAAAACCAAAAATAAAAGGAAAAGTTGGTCAGGATACTGAAGCAAAACAAGAAGTAATTGAAGAAACTCCTACAGCTGACGCACCAGTAACAGAAGAAAAAAAGCAATAATAATGTCCAAAGTAAAAACAACTTTTTTTTGCCAGAATTGCGGTGCCCAATATTCCAAATGGCAGGGGCAGTGTAATTCATGCAGAGAATGGAACACTATTGCCGAGGAAATTATTCAAAAGCAGGAAAAAGTGGCTTGGAAAAGCGAGCAGTCCACAACTAGCAAAGCGCCAAAACCATTAAGGATCAATGAAATTGACAGTACAGAAGAAATCAGACTCAATACTACTGACAATGAGCTGAACAGAGTTCTGGGAGGCGGAATTGTTCCTGGCTCTCTAATACTTTTAGGAGGAGAACCTGGTATTGGAAAGAGTACTTTGTTGCTGCAGATTTCTTTAAAATTACCATACAAAACCTTATACGTTTCGGGTGAGGAAAGCCAAAAGCAGATTAAGATGCGTGCTGAGCGTATTACTCCAAATGGAGATAACTGCTTTATCCTTACAGAAACTAAAACACAGAATATCTTTAAGCAGATTGAAGCCATTCAGCCCGAAATTGTCATAATTGATTCGATTCAGACTTTGCATACCGATTATATCGAATCGACCGCCGGAAGTATTTCTCAAATACGGGAAACCACAGCCGAATTGATCAAATTTGCCAAAGAAACCAATATTCCCGTAATATTAATTGGTCATATCACCAAAGACGGAACGATTGCCGGACCAAAAATATTGGAACATATGGTTGATACTGTACTTCAATTTGAAGGTGACAGAAATCATGTTTACCGCATTTTACGTTCGCTAAAAAACCGTTTTGGGTCAACTGCAGAGATTGGTATCTACGAAATGCTTGGAAGCGGACTTCGGGAAGTATCCAATCCTTCCGAAATATTGATTTCGCACAAAGACGAAGAACTATCAGGAACGGCCATTGCTACCACACTAGAAGGTATGCGTCCGCTGATGATCGAAATTCAATCGCTGGTAAGTACCGCAGTATATGGAACTCCACAAAGAAGCACCACAGGTTATAACGCCAAAAGACTGAATATGATTTTAGCCGTTTTGGAAAAAAGAGCCGGTTTTAGACTTGGCGCAAAAGATGTTTTCCTGAATGTAACCGGAGGAATTTCTGTTGACGACCCTGCCATCGATTTGGCCGTTGTTGCAGCAATTTTATCATCTAATGAAGACATTCCGGTCAACAAAGATTACTGCTTTGCAGGCGAAGTTGGTCTTTCTGGCGAAATCCGTCCTGTAAACCGAGTAGATCAGCGCATCCAGGAAGCTGAAAAATTAGGATTTTCTACTATTTTTGTATCCAAGTACAATAAAATAGCTTTAAAAAATACCGGAATCAAAATTCAGCTGGTTGCCAAAATTGAAGATGTGGCGAGTATGCTTTTTGGATAAAACATCATTTTAAAAAACATTTCTTTTCTTTCCTACAACATGAAAACTAACAAACAAAAGTTACTGCTTGCCTCCAAAATAATTGGGATAGTTATTACTCTGCTCCTAATTGGTTTTCTGGTATTCAGGGACGAACTTTTGGATCAGGCAGTGGATAAGGTATCATCCACGATGAAATTAGAATACAACAGCGAATTTGCTATAAAAAAAGCATCTTTCGATGGTATTTCAGGAATAGAACTGGACGAAATTACTTTGGCTCCAAAAAATCTGGACACAATTTTCAAAATTCAAAAAATAAAAACAAGTGTCAATTTATGGCGTTTGCTCATCGGCGATGTGCAGCTTGGGACTCTTGAAATAAAAAACGGTTATGTCCAGTTAACCAAAAAAGGAAATGTCAAAAACTTTGGAGCATTCTTCAAAAAAGACAAAAACGAACCTAGAACGAACAAAAAACGAGATTATGCCGAATTTGCCTATCGCATTATCTCCAAGGTCCTCAATCTAGTTCCGACAGATATGACAATGGAAAATCTTGTTTTCAAACTCGATGACAATGGCAAGAAAGCGACTGTAAATTTTAAAAACCTGACCTTGCACCAAACCAAATTGGAATCGTCGATCGAGGTTAAAACCAACACCTTTGCACAGCGATGGAGAATCAACGGAATAGCAGATCCAAGAAATAAAAAAGGAGATCTCCATTTTTTTAACATTGACACCGGTGCCATCAAAGTGCCTTATTTTGATGAACGCTATAACCTGAAAGCCAGTTTTGACTCCATTCGTTTCAATGTTCAAAACATTGACATGAGTGGCGGCGAACTGCATTTTGATGGTTTCAGCTCGATTACCAATTTGAAAGTAAATCACAAAAGAATTGCCAGCAAAGACGTTAATATCAAAAATGCACGCTTTGATTTCCGTTTCTTGTTAGGCAGCGATTTTATTTCGATCGACAGCAGTTCGACCGTTCAATTCAACAAAATAAAAATACATCCGTATCTTTCGTATAACACCGAAGAAGATACCGTTTACAGACTGCAAATCCGAACTCCAAAAATCAAAACACAGGATTTTATCACTTCCCTGCCTGACGGATTGTTTACCCATTTTCAAGGCATGGAAGCCACGGGTGATTTTGATTATAATCTGGATTTCATGTTCAACAAAAATAAACCAAACACCATCGTTTTCAAAAGCAATGTCAACAAACGAGATGTTAAAATAACCAAATATGGAAATATTGACCTTAACAAATTAAACGGCGAATTCACTTATAGAGCGATCGATAAAGGTGTTCTGCAGCGTCCGGTTTTTGTAGGCGCAAGCAATCCGTATTACACACCATTGGACCAGATTTCACCATATCTGCAAAAATGCGTTTTAACTTCCGAAGATCCTTCGTTCATGTCGCATCACGGTTTTATAAACGAAGCTTTTAAACAATCGATTCTTAAAAATATCCGCACCAAAAAGTTTTCACGTGGAGCAAGCACCATAAGCATGCAATTGGTTAAAAACGTTTTCCTTACCAGAGAAAAAACTTTATCACGAAAACTAGAAGAAATTCTGTTGGTTTATATAATTGAAGGCAATCGAATCACGAGCAAACAACGTATGCTTGAAGTGTATTTCAATATTATCGAATGGGGACCAAACGTATATGGAATTGGCGAAGCTGCCGAATTTTATTTCCAAAAAAGACCTGCCGATCTGAATGTCCGCGAATGTTTATATCTGGCAACGATCATCCCAAAACCAAAGAAATTCATGTGGCAGTTTGATCAGGAAGGTTTGCAGAAAGCCTATGCCACCAAACAACAGGCATTCCTGAGAAATCTGATGTTCCGCCGTGGTTTATTAGTTCCTGAAGATACTGTTGGTTTGTCTGCCCCTGTTACGCTTACAGGTCGAGCTCATTCGTTATTAAATATCAAAGTAAAAGACACAACCGTAATCGATAGCTTAGAGGTTAAAGAGGATTTTGATTTTTAATTTTTTTTATACCATTTATGAATTATACTTTTTCATTAATGCTATTAACATTTGGAATAATTTTTATTATTGTAGGTTTCGCTGAATATATTTTTCCTCCAAAAAGCAGAAATCAAAAAGGATATCGAACGAAAAACTCTTTAAAATCGCAAGAACATTGGGATTTTGCACAAAAATATTCTGCAAAAATGACAATAATCTCAGCATTATGTTTAGTTGCAATTTCTTTTATTGGATTATTATTTCCTTTTTCTGATACTATGGGTTTTATCGCTTCACTTGCTGTTGTCGTATCGTTTTATATTTTTGTTAGACAAAAAACGGAAAGAGCAATTAAAGAGGAATTTGATTTTTAAAACTTTTTTGATTTGGAATATTTAACCGCAGGGTTCGCAAATGAAACGCTAAGAACGCTAAACTTTGCGAACGTTGCGGGTTTTTCTTTGCGCCTTTGAGAATTATCTTTGGACAAACTTTAATAAAAAACCCTTAACTTAATTGCATTGCACGAGCGGTACCGAATTAACTAAGTAAATCAAAAGAGGTTTTATTATAGAATTTAGCATCAAAAAATTAAAATAAATCCACAAGGAAACTTTGTCCCGTTGTTACCAAACATTTCCTTAAATTTGCTTCCATTATTGAGTTATAAAAATCAAACTATGTTACAAATTGCATTTATTAGAGAGAATCAAGAGAAAGTAATCAGCGCTTTGGCCAAAAGAAATATGGATGCCAGAGCCGTTGTTGAAGAAGTGGTACAACTGGATGAAAAACGACGCGCTGCGCAAGTTGAGTTAGACAATACTTTATCCGAATCTAATAAATTGTCCAAAGATATAGGCGAATTGATGAAAGCCGGCGAAAAATCGAAAGCGTCAATCCTTAAAGAAAAAACGGTTCTTTTAAAAGAAAAAAGCAAAGCATTGGCTGAAAGCGCTGATGTTTTAGCAAATGAATTAACAGAAAAATTATATACACTGCCTAATCTTCCTGCAGCTATTGTTCCTGCTGGAAAATCGGCAGACGATAATTTAAATGTTTATGAAGAAGGTGATATTCCGGTTTTGCACGAAGGGGCACAGCCACATTGGGAATTGGTAAAACAATATGATATCATTGATTTTGAACTTGGAAATAAAATTACAGGTGCAGGATTCCCTGTTTACAAAGGAAAAGGTGCTCGTCTGCAGCGTGCTTTAATTAATTATTTCCTTGACAAAAATACAGCAGCAGGATATCAGGAAGTTCAGGTTCCACATTTTGTGAATGAAGCTTCGGCTTATGGAACGGGGCAATTGCCGGACAAAGAAGGACAGATGTATCATGACGCAACAGATAATCTATATTTGATTCCAACTGCTGAGGTTCCTGTGACCAACATTTTCAGGGATGTAATCGTGAATGAAAATGAATTTCCAATTTTACGGACTGCCTACACACCTTGTTTCCGTCGTGAAGCGGGTTCTTACGGTGCGCATGTGCGAGGATTGAACCGTCTGCATCAATTTGACAAAGTAGAAATTGTTCGTATTGAACATCCGGATAACTCCTACCAAGCTCTTGACGGAATGGTAGAACATGTAAAAAATATTCTGAAAGAATTGAAACTGCCTTTCCGAATTTTACGTCTTTGCGGAGGAGATATGGGTTTCACATCGGCTTTGACTTATGATTTTGAAGTGTATTCTACAGCGCAGGAACGCTGGTTAGAAATTTCATCAGTATCTAATTTTGAGACTTTTCAGGCGAACCGTTTGAAACTGCGTTTCAAAGACAAAGACGGTAAAAATCAATTGGCTCACACGCTTAATGGAAGTTCATTGGCTCTGCCAAGAGTTCTGGCAGGCATTTTAGAAAATTACCAGACTCCGGAAGGAATCATAATCCCTGAGGTTTTGCGTCCATACTGCGGGTTTGATATTATAAATTAGTGAATAGCCATTAGCCAAAAGGCAATAGCTTGAAATTTAGATCGGAAATTATCCAATTAATTTGTGATTAAAAATTTGCCTTATAAGTCATATAAATGTATTGCAAAACTTTAAAAATAAAGCAAATGCAAACTTATATGACTTATATGTTTTATAAAAAATTGCTGTTAAAAATGAAAAAACTCTTCCTACATATCGCACTGTTTTTTTCATTAATTGGGTTTGCCCAAAATGAACAATTGGCCCAGTATTATTACGACAAAGGAGATTTTGAGAAAGCATTAGTCAGTTATCAGGAGTTATCAAACAGCCTGCCTTCGAATCCTTTTTATTTTCAGCGAAAAATTGACTGTATGCAGCAGCTGCTTCAGTTTAATCCCGCCGAAAAGGAAATCCAGGACCGACTGACAAGATCTGGACAGTCAACACTTTTGGTCGAATTAGGGTATAATTTTCAATTACAGAAAAATGATGTCAAGGCCAAAAAATATTATGATGAGGCCATAGACAGAATCCGAAAAAATCCAAACGAAGTCTATGGTGTTGCCAATGCATTTGAAAAAAAAGTACTGCTCGAATATGCTTTAAAATCATATCTGACGGCGGTTGAAATGGTGCCAACCCTTGATTTTAAATATCAAACGGCTCTGCTGTATGGACAATTAGGAAATACAGACCAAATGACTGTTAATTTTTTGGAAGAAGCTTTTGAAAATCAGCAGTCGACTGTAATGATTCAAAATCAATTGACGCGGTATATGTCTTCTGAAGGGGAATCTAAGTTTAACGAAAGTCTCCGGAAAGCCTTAATTGTTCGGGTTCAAAAAAATCAGGATGTGTTTTGGAATCAGTTTTTAAGTTGGTTTTATATGCAGCAAAAGGAATTTGAAAAAGCGTTTATTCAGGAAAAAGCGATTTATAAGCGAAATCCGGAATCATTATCAAACATCATCAGTTTGGGACAAATCGCTATCGAAGAAGGAAATCAGGAAATTGCCACCGAGGTGATGAATTATGTTTTAGAAAACACAACCGATGTTGATTTGATTGTTAGGGCTCAAAGTTATTTACTGCAGATGCGAATGGAAAAAGCGCAGGAAAAAGATTTTGCGGCTATTGATGCACAGTTTAATGCTTTGTTAAAGCAGTATGGAATAACGCCGGTTACTTTATCTTTGCAGTTAAAACAAGCACATTTTGTAAGTTTCATAATGAAAAACCCAACTTTGGGTAAAACCATTGTAAAGCGGGCAGCGGAGATGCAGCTGAATCAATTTGATCAGGCACAGTGCAAAATGGAACTGGCGGATATTTTGCTTTCTGAAGAAAAGTTCAATCAGGCATTACTCTATTATTCTCAGATTCAGGAAAATCTGCAGAATAATGTGCTGTCGCACGAAGCAAGTTTGAAATCAGCAAAAACAAGTTATTTTAAAACCGATTTTGAATGGGCTTTGAAACAGTTCAAAGAACTAAAATCGGCCGCTACCCAGCTGATTGCCAATGACGCTTTGGAATATTTTCTTTTGATTAATGATAATACCGTAGCCGATTCGTCTCAGACGGCACTGAAACAGTTTGCCAAAGGAGATTATCTTTTGTACCAAAACAGGAATCAGGAAGCAATTGCTCAGTTTCAGCAGATTCTGAAAAGTTTCAAAGGACAGGAAATCGAAGCTGTGACTTTGCTCCGATTGGGCAGATTGTATGAAAAGCTGGGTGATAATACGCTGGCTTTGGCACAATATCAAGATATTATTGATCATCACAGTGACGGAATTTATATTGATGAAGCATTGTATTTCTCGGCAGAGATTTATAATAAACAATTACAGCAGCCTGATAAGGCAAAAGCTTTATACGAGAAAATAATTTTTGCGCATCAGGACAGTATCTATTTTGTCGATGCCAGAAGGAAATTCAGGGAATTGCGAGGAGATACGAACCTTTAAAGAAAAGTTTAATCGTTTAATTGTTTATTTGTTTAACCGAATTAATGATTAAACAAATAAGTATAATTAATAAAAGAAGAGTTTAATCGGTTAATTATTTTATCTTTTTAACTTTCTTCGATTAAACAATTAAACAATTGACCAAATCAACAATAAAAAAAATGATTATATACAACGTTACCACAAACATACATGAAAGCGTTCATGATCAATGGATGATCTGGATGCAGCACAAACATATTCCCGAAATGCTGGCTTGCGGAAAATTTAGTTCAGCTCGTTTAGTCCGAGTTTTGGTTGAGGAGGAAATGGGCGGTGTTACTTATTCTGTTCAGTATGAAACGGACAGTAAGGAAACATTAGCAAAATACTATCAGGAAGATGCTCCAAAATTAAGAGAGGAAGGACAAAAATTGTTTGGCGACAAAATGCTGACTTTTAGAACTGAATTGCAAGTGATTTCAGATCATTAAAAATCTTTGGATTTAAAATTAAATTTTGTCTTTGCGTCTTTGCGAGATTATAACCCTAAATAAAGCGAGAAGACACAGTGCCTCGTAATAACGATATGGAAAAAGTAACAGCCAAAAAGCACCTCGGACAGCATTTCTTAAAAGATGAAAGCGTAGCGAAAGACATCGCTGACACCCTGAATTTAGAAGGGTATGAAGATGTACTGGAAATAGGACCCGGAATGGGAGTACTGACCAAGTATCTGCTGGAAAAACCAATCAATACATATGTTATCGAAATTGACACTGAATCGGTTGAATATCTGGGTGTTCATTATGATAAATTGAAGGACAGAATCATTTCAAAAGATTTCCTCAAATACGATATCAATGAAGTTTTCGCTGGGAAACAATTTGCTATCATTGGAAATTTCCCGTATAATATTTCGACGCAGATTGTTTTCAAAACATTGGAATATCGCAATCAGATTCCTGAATTTGCCGGAATGTTCCAAAAAGAAGTAGCAGAACGCATCTGTGAGAAAAAAGGAACCAAAGCTTATGGAATCCTGTCCGTTTTGGCACAGGCGTTTTATGATACCGAGTATCTGTTTACCGTAGACGAAAATGTATTCAATCCGCCACCCAAGGTAAAATCGGGAGTGATGCGTATGCGAAGGAAAGAAGATTTTAGTCTGCCTTGTGGCGAAAAATTGTTTTTCACGGTTGTAAAAACGGCTTTTCAGCAGCGCAGAAAGACCTTGCGGAACAGTTTAAAAACCTTAAATTTGTCCGATAGTTTGAGAGAAGACGAAGTTTTTAATCTTCGTCCCGAGCAATTGGATTACAAAGAATTTATAGCATTGACCCAAAAAATAGAAGCCGATGGAGGAGTTTAAAATCAGCAAAGAATTAATACTGCAGCTCGGTGAATTTATTCAAAGTAAAAATGACCAGCAGCTGGAAGTTTTATTGAATGATATGCACCATGCTGATATTGCCGAAGTTTTAGATGAATTAGACTTTGATCAGGCAACGTATATCTTTAAAGTTCTGGACAGTGAAAAAACTGCCGAAATCCTCTTAGAGTTAGAAGATGATTTAAGGGAGAATATATTAAACAGGCTTTCGCCAAAAGAGATTGCCGAAGAGCTTGACGAATTAGAAACCAATGATGCGGCCGATATTATCGGGGAACTTTCGAAAGAGAAAAAAGCCGAAGTAATATCAGAGCTGCAGGACGTTGAACATGCTAAGGATATTGTAGAACTTTTACGTTACAAGGAAGATACTGCAGGAGGAATCATGCACAAGGAGCTTGTAAAAGTGAATGAAAACTGGAACGTGCTTACCTGTGTAAAAGAAATGCGTATTCAGGCCGAAAATATTTCCAGAGTCCATTCTATTTATGTAGTCGATGACGAAGACAGATTAAAAGGCCGATTGTCGCTGAAAGATCTGCTGACGACTTCTACACGGACAAATATCAGCGATGTATATATCCGAAAACTGAATTCGGTAAATGTAGATACAGAAGATGTTGAGGTGGCCAGAATCATGCAGAAATACGATTTGGAAGCTATTCCTGTAGTGGATGAACTGGGACGTTTAGTAGGGAGAATTACTATTGACGATATCGTGGACGTTATCAAAGACGAGGCCGAAAAAGATTATCAATTGGCTGCGGGTATTACCAATGACGTAGAATCCAGCGATACTGTTCTGGAGCTGATGAAAGCAAGACTGCCGTGGCTTTTGATAGGAATGGTAATTGAAATTATTGCCTCAAAGGTTCTGGAAGGCAATCAGACTACGGGGCAGCAGTATTTTACTTTGATGATATTTGTTCCCTTACTTTCGGCTACAGCGGGGAATATTGGTGTGCAGGCATCTGCAATTGTGGTGCAGGGTCTGGCCAACGGAACTTTAAAACAATACAGCAGTCAATACTTAACTAAGGAACTTTCGGTTGCTATGATTTCGGGAACGATAATATCATTATTTTTATTTTTGTACCATTCTTTAATGTATCAGCAGTATCTAGTTGGATTTGCTATCTCCATTTCCATGCTTGTAGTAATAGTATTTGCAGCTTCATTAGGGGTATTAGTGCCTCTGTTTTTACATAGAAGGAAAATTGATCCTGCAATTGCGACAGGGCCTTTTATTACTACTACAAACGATGTTTTCGGCATCATGATTTATTTTGAGATAGCCAGACTGATATTAGGATATTAAACATCGGCAACTTTTAGAATATAACAATTATCCCGAATTTATTTAAATTTAAAAATAATAGATTCGGGATAATTTGTGTTCTTTGTAATTCCTTTTTTTCGGCATCCGAAATACTATTAATCAATCAAAGAATAAAAAGATACAAGAATGAAAGTACATATCATAGGCGGAGGAAACCTTGGGGCTTCTGTCGCAATCGGAATAGCAAAATTTACTAAAGATAACCAGGTAACGGTAACGAGACGCAATTTGGCTCCTATTTCGCATTTAAAAGAATTAGGAGTTACAATCACTACAGATAATACCAGTAATATTCAGGAAGCAGATGTTATTATCCTGACGATAAAACCCTATCAGGTAGATACCGTTCTGGCTGAGATTCTGCCTGTGATTTCCAGTAAAGTAATCGCTTCGGCAGTAAGCGGACTTTCTATAGAGAATTTACAGAATAAGATAGGGGAGAATCATAGTGCGGTGCGTATTATGCCAAATATCGCAGCACAATTTGGGGCTTCGGCTACCTGTATTGCTTTTCATGAAAAAAACAAAGAAAAAGCACAGCCAACAGTAACTCTTTTTCAGGGATTAGGAACAGCTCCTATCATTGACGAAAAACTGATGGATGCAGCAACCGTTCTAGCAGCAAGCGGAACAGCATTTGCTTTGCGTTACATACGTGCTTCTATGCAGGCGGGAATTGAAATTGGATTTGACTGGAAGACTGCCTTGGAGATATCGGCACAGACTGTTAAAGGTGCTGCCGAAATGCTGCTGGAGGAAAAAGGACATCCAGAACAATTGATTGACCGCGTTACTACACCGCAAGGCTGTACCATTGCAGGATTGAACGAGATGGAGCTTCATGGTTTCAGTTCTTCTTTAATCAAAGGAATCAAAACTTCATTAAAACAGATCAAGGGGTAAAGCCTTTTGGGCGTGCCACCATAAAGAAAGGGGTCAAATCATTGTAATGGTGATTCGGCCCCTTTATTTTTTGCTGTCGGGCTATCCACGCTGCTTTGGCATCTGGTTTCTATCCCTCACAGATTACCATTTCAGAATAAAATTTGCTGAATTGCTACAGACTTATTTGAATTAATTTTCATCAGAAAATATTCAGGAATAAAAAGTTTTTGCTGATTTCCCAGATTATTTTCACTATTTTCATGCGCAAAAAAAATAATATAATTTTCATAAATTCAAACTTATGCATATTGCTTTATTACCGCAATATCAATTATGCACAATTTTATAAAGTGCAGGTGTAAATGAATTAACAGCAATCTATTATACTCTTATGACTTCAAAAATTAAAATTCTTTTGTTTTTTTTTCTTGATAATTTCAGGTCTGCTTTCAGCCCAAGATAATGCAGAAATTGTAAAAATAAAAAAGGAAATTGCAGCTTTATTTCAAAAAGCAGGCAAATCAAATCTTCAAAACGTGCTAACCTATAAAATAAACGGTAAAATTGGTTTTGTAGATGCTGTAACAAATAAAAAACTTCTTAATCCAACTTCCAATTTACAAGACGTAACACTTTTTAAACCTAATATGAAAGGGCTTTATAAAAAGTTGTACAATTTCGAAATTTCGGGAGACACCTTTAATATCAATGTTGAAAAGCTCACAAATGAGGAGTTATTCCCATCGATTAGAGGAATGCAAAGTGAACGTGAAACTATTGAAGTTATTGATTCCAAAGGAGGGTTCAAAGGTTTTACCGTTGATGTAAATGGTAAGCTTACCTCTTACTCAAATCTATATTATGATAAAGTGAGTCCCTTTCTGTTTGAAGGGAAATATTATGCAATGGCAACAAAACAGACAGGTCCGGATGAATATTTTGGAGGTATTATCGATACTGATGGTGTGCCGCTGCCTCACTTCAATTTTATCCATAAATGTCTTACTCTAATAAATTATGAGAATGATGATATTTGGTTTACAGAAGGTCTTTGCAGGGGGTTAAAAGGGTCTTTTATTAGTTTTAAAGGCAAAGTTAAATTTAAGGACGAACTTGTAGGAAGTACAAACTACAGTAACAATATTTTTGAATACAATCACAACCATTCTGATGATTGGGAAGTTAATGGAATTCTTGATGTATACAATATGGAGTGGGTTATGAAACCTCAAACGGCTATTAAGATACAAGGATTAGGGTATACAAGCAAAAAGCAGCTTGATGAAAGTAAACTGGAAGAAAGATTAAATGCCAATATTTACTTCTTGGTTGAAGAGGGAAAAAAGGAATATTTCATGTATTTTAAAATGAACAAATACCTGCCGGTGAAATAGTCAGCAGCTTTATTTTTGCGGATTAAGGAGTATTTTAGTAATGTGATATGTTTTTTGAAGAATTTTAAATAGTTATTGAAATGAAAAGAATAACCGTATTCTGTGGTTCCAGTTCAGGAACTGAAGAAATTTACACTTCTCAGGCAGCTCTGCTTGGACAGAAATTAGCCAAGCGAAACATTGAATTGGTTTATGGAGGAGCCAAAGTCGGGCTTATGGGAGCCGTTGCAGACGGTGTTTTGAATGCAGGCGGTAAAGCAATCGGTGTGCTGCCAAATTTTTTGAGGTCAAAAGAAATTGCTCACCCAGCACTTACTAAATTAATTCTGGTTGATACTATGCACGAGCGAAAAACTAAAATGAATGACCTTTGCGACGGCGTAATCGCTCTGCCGGGCGGTTTTGGCACATTGGATGAACTCTTCGAAATGCTGACGTGGGGACAGCTTGGACTGCATAAAAAACCAATTGCCATTTTAAACGTAGATGGTTATTTTGATGCTTTGATTGTTTTTGTCCATACAATGAAAGAAAAAGGTCTTTTGAAAGAAGTAAATCAGCAGATGCTTTTGATAAGCAGTGATATTGATGATCTTCTGGAGAAAATGGAAAATTATACAGCACCCGCTGTTGGAAAATGGATCAATAAAGAAAATATTTAATGTTATGCCGTTTTTTTTAATTATAAAGTCTATTTAAAACGAACGGTCAAATCCGTCAATAAACTTACGCATGATATATTGTTTTGCAGAACTGTCATAATAACCCAGAATATAGTAATTTTTATAGCGTATAATGCTTGGTAAGGTTACTTCTGAGTGTTCCAGTTCAAAACGTGAAATGAAATCGACAGCGAGAGGCTCCTGGTCTTTTTTAATGTGATCTAACTTTTTATCGAATATACTCTCAAAATAAACAGTGGTGGGAATATTTTGATACTGCAAATTATTGTCGAATGAATTAAAGTCTGACAATGTATTAATGAAATTTGCAAATTGGATGTTACCAGTGCCTCCTAATGTAATCAAAATCGAATTTGAGGTTTTGTAAACTGTTAATCCTGCTTCTAAATATACTAATTGGCTCAGAAATTTGGCAGTGGTTTTGAGCTCTTTTGGTCTTTGTCCTTCAAACTGCTGCCATAAAGGAGAACTTTTAAAGGAAATAGTATCGGTTTTTGAAACGAGTATGTTTTTTATGATGGCTGCTGTGTTGTAATCTTTTATTTCAAACACCAATTCTTCGGCATTGACTTTGAATTGATATATTTTACTCTCGTGGTAATAAGAATTAGACAGGCTGACATAATTTTTGGTTGAAGTTTTCGGGAAATTTTTCTCCTGAATTTCTAAGGTTGACAGATCAATATCAAATGCCTGCGTTTCATTGTCATTATGATCAAAAGTCAGAAGCAATCGGTTTTTGAGGACGTAAAATTTTGTCTTTTGAGTGCCTTTAAATAATGGATTGAATTGGTTTGTTTCTATTTTTTCAATAGGACAGGCTTCCAGAATTTGGGTAAAGTTTATTGCTTGATTTTTACTGTTTTTGAATTTAAAAGAACTAAAATCAAGTGTTTTTTCTTCTTTTTTGCCATCTTTGAAAATGTACAGTATTAATTTTTCTTCAAATTGTTTTTGTGCAAGGATATAGAATGTATTGTTTTCCTGAAATTGTGTAATAACGGTTTGATTAAAAAACTGCTGTTCATAATTAATAGGATAACTGGTTTTGGCATTCAAATCATATTGTACAGCTGTTATTTTGGTCAAATCAGCATTTGACCAATAAAGAGCTGGATTTCCATCGCTGTTGAAACTATAGCCTGCAATTGTTGTAAGACTGGTGTCCGGCCTTGGAAATGAGTATTGACTGTTCAGAAACAAGGAACTGTTGTATTTTAGAATAGTAAGTGTTTCTTTATCGGAAGCAAACACAAACATATTATGGGTGATTGTGTTTGCTGCATTGATAATATGCCTGTATTCTTTGGATTTTTTTAGTTCTAATGGAAAAGCAGCTAAGACCGTCTGGCTTAAAAGAAACTGGCTTTGAATTAGTATAAAAAAAAGAAATATTCTTTTCATATGTTTTTTGCTTTTCAAATGAGTATTCGTTTTGAAAGAATCAACAAAAATTGTTCCATTTTATTTATGCCGTTTCTTGATTCATAATTTCTTGAAAATAATCTGCCATTTGTCCTACGTGCAGGGCATCCATCAATCCATGATGAACGTGGATTGACATAGGCATTTTTCTTTTTCCTTTTTTAGATAATGTCATTTTTCCAAAAGAAATTTTTGGACAGCTGTCTGGAATGGTCATATTGCGTGCGTGTGAAAGCGAAGTAAAATTCAGCCACGGAATTGACGAAAAATGAATGAGATTATCTTCTTTGAAATCTCTGGTTAACAGTCCTGCTGTATTTTGAATACGCTCGATTTCGGCCATTGCATTTTTTTCAAAAATCGCATAATCGGGGTGAAATTCTATCAAGGAAAATCCAAAAGTTCCATCAGTCCTTCCTATAGTCGCCGATGCATCAATCCTGTCATGTATGTAAATGTGAGTGTTGTCTATGCGGTATCTAAAACTTTCGAAAGTATTTACGGCTGACAGTGTTTTGTGTAAATAATAGATAAAAAATGAAGTGTCTAGTGCTTTGGAAACGGCATAGGCTTTGGTGCAGTCAATATTTATGCTTACCCCAAAAAAAGGCTCCTGCATTTGTTTAAAGAAAAGGAAATGTTCTTTTCTATTCCAATTATCTAGATTTAAAAGCGTTTTCAAAAAGTTATTTTTTTACAAAAATACAGTTTTTCTTTTAATCTGTTTTAGTTGAGAATTATAATAGTAATAGATCTTTCCTTAAGGATACAAAGCAAAAAAAGTCCTAAAATGATATCATTTTAGGACTTTTAAAAGTGGTTAAGTTAGCTTATTTTACTGTGAAAGTAACTTTTCTAACTAATTTTCTTGCTCCGTTAGATGTTTTATCTACTGAAGTGTCTTCTCCAGCAGAAATAACATTTACTCTTGATGCGTCTATTTTAGATTTTACAAAAATATCTTTTATTGTGTTTGCTCTCGCAGTAGATAGTTTGTCGTTATAAGCAGTTTTTCCTAATTCATCTGCATGACCAACAACATCAACAGTAGCAGATGGATTGTTTCTTAGGTAAGTAAGAACGAAATTGATACCGTCTGTTGAATCATTTGAAGGTATAGTTGAGTTATAATCAAAATAAGCACAGATATAACCTGAGTTGATTAACCTTTTAATTGATTCGTTATTTTTTGTAATAACAGTGCTTTCAGAATTATCTCCGTAAGTTCTAGTTAAATAGCTTTCTAATTCATCAGGAATGCTGTTTTTGTTAACATCAATAGACTGTCCTTTTGTGTTAACCATTACTCCAGCAATAGTATTTTGTTCTTGGTCTAAATAATCAGGAACACCATCTTTGTCTGTATCCTGCATTGTAGATTCTATATCAGCAATTTTTTTGTTTAATGCAGCAATTTCGCTAACTTCAACAATTGGACGTGCATACCAGTCAGCATGTTTGTCATATTTGCCTAAGGAATATGATAAACCAATAGTTCCATTTAATATTACGCCTGATGATAACATATCCGATTTGTTTAAGCTATATCCATCAAAAGCGACATCTTGTTTTGCATTATAAATAACTGAGAAATCACCTGTTAAAGCAATTCTGTTTGATAATTTAATTTGAGCAGTTACACCAGTTATTAGATTAACCATTAAATCATTATCTCTTCCGTTATCAAAAGTACCTTGAGCTACTCCAAATCCAGTATGAGCTAATAAACCAAAAGTTTGTGTGAATTCTTCAAAGTTCATTATTCTGCCAAGGTTAGCAACACCTTGAACTGCTACTCTGTAATAATCAGATTTAAAATCTTTGGAAGAATTGTCACCTGAAAAGTGATTAAATCCAAAATCAGCTTTTAAACCAAATTTATTGTTAAACATGTATCTTGCTCCAAAATCAACAACATATGGGCTTAATGGTAAAGTAGTGTACCCGTTTGTCATTGGTTTTGCTGGTTTGTTAAAACCACCAGCCAGTTCAATAGTCCATCTGTTGAAGTTGCTGCTTTCTGTACTTTGTTCTGTATCAGTTTGTGCAGTCATAGTTGTCAGACCTGAAGCAAAAACTAATGCAAGTATTGTTTTTTTCATGATGTATTTTTAAAATTCGGGCAAAAATACAAAATTCAGAGTCATTTTTAAACCTTTTAAAGCTTAATTGTGTAAGAAAAGAATATTATTATTTGTTAAAACCGTTTGGTTTTTAATTTAAGACACTGATAACAAGGTGTTTGTGTTAATTTTTATTTTTTTTGTAAAAAATTAAGTTTTTTATATTTCTAAGAAAATTGATACAAGGAATTAAAGCTTTGATTTAATTTTTGTAAAAATTTTCCAAATTTTTAGTATATATGTGTATCATTATTAAGTTAATAATGGTAAAATTTCAGTTATTTTTTCGAATGCCTGGAAGTTTTTGTGCTCTACTTTATGGTCAATTTTTTCGTGTGCCCAAGTCGTGTGAAAAGGAATGTGAACTGCGTATCCTCCGATGGACAAAACAGGTAAAACATCCGATTTTAAGGAATTGCCAATCATGAAAAACTCATCAGGCTGAATCTCTAATCGTTTAATCAAATCCGAATAATCTACTTCCTGCTTGTCAGACATTACTTCAATATGATGAAAATAATGTCCCAGACCCGATTTGTGTAACTTACGGCGCTGATCTAGTAAATCGCCTTTGGTGGCAACAACTAATTTGTATCTGCCTTGCAGTGCTTTTAAAGTTTCTTCTACGCCATCCAGCAAAACAATTGGCTTTTCGAGCAGTTCTTTTCCATATTCAATTATTTTTTCAATGACTTCTACTCGTATAGTTTTCTCTGAAATATTCATTGCAGCTTCTATCATTGATAAGATATATCCCTTAATTCCATAACCGTATAATTTGAGATTACCGATTTGAATTTTAAACAGCTCATTCGAAATTCCCTGATGTGATAGATAATCTTCCATCAGACCGCAGAATTTTTTTTCGGCTTCATCAAAGTAGGTTTCGTTGATCCATAAGGTGTCGTCTGCGTCGAAGGCAATTACTTTTAAATTTTGAATTTTGTTTTTGTCTAACATATTTTTAAAATATTTTTTTCGGCCAATGTTTTTCAGCGACGAACTATTATTCAATTTAGAAAAACGATTTCAATGAAATTGTTTTATTGTAAAAAGTAATTCGGATTCCGAAAAGTAGAATAATTCCGCCGAAAATCATTTGTAAATTTATTTTTTCTTCTAAAAAAAGCCATGCCAAAATGGATGTAATCACAGCCTGACTCAACAAACTCAGTGAAACTCTGGTGGCACGCATGTGCTGTGTTGCATAGCTGACAGATAACCATGCACATAATTGACAGATAAACGCCTGCAGCATCAGTACCAACCAGCCCGTATCTGAAAAACCAGTGAAAGGTTCGTTCAAACTGTAACAAACAATTCCCAAATAAATGCTTGAAGCTGTTAAACTGATGGTCATAAAGGATAAAACATCAACTTTAGAAAGCACATTTTTACTGATCAAAAGATAAATGGAATATAAAATACCTGATAACACGGCAAATAGAAATGCTTGATTGAAATTCATTTCAACGAAAATTTCGAAACCAACCAAAATCACCATTCCGAATAAAGAAACGATAGTACCAATCCAGAAATTAGGTGCGGGCTTAGATTTTAGAAATAAAAATGAGCCAATACCAACCCAAACCGGAGACAGATTTGTCAGCAGTGATGCCTGTGTAGCACTCGATTCCTGAATAGCAATATTCCAGACGGCAACATCCGAAGAAAATAATACGCCGCAAAATGCTGCCAAAAGAGCAAATTTTAAAGAAGGAATTTTGAAGTTTTTACTCAAAATAACATAAGGTAAAAGCAGGATCAAGGCAAAAAACATTCGGTAAAAAGCCGAAATTAATCCCGGTGTCAAACGTAATTTTACCAATATCGGGAAAATCGAAATGCAGAGTATGCCACAGATTAAGGCTAATCTTGGTTTTGTAAGTTTCATTGTATATTATTATGTAGAGACGTTGCAGTGCAACGTCTCTATGTAGGTTAGTTTATAATTGTGTTTAATGTTGTCTTAGACGTTGCAATGCAACGTCTCTACTTGAATTAATTATAAAATTTATCTTCCTTCCAATTTGTTACATTGTTTTGAATGTAATTTTGAATTCTTTCAAAAGATTCAGAATTACGTATGATGTGATCGTGAAAACGTTCTTGCCATTCAAAATCAGCGTGAATATAATGGGCATTTCTAGTTATTACCGATTTATAAGAACGTATCAGTGTAGAAATTGTTCCTGCTAATGGTGAAATTTTTGACATTTGTTCGTTTTTCTGTGACGCATTTTCGTCAATCGGGGGTGTAGAGACGTTGCATTGCAACGTCTTTGCAGACGTGTAGACGTTGCATTGCAACGTCTCTACCGCATTGTCGATACGATCATCAACAATATTTGTTTTGTTAATAATCAATATTCCATGAACATGATTTGGCATAACCACATAATTTCCCAATTCAATAAATGGAAAATGTTTTGGGATTTCTGTCCAAAATGCATCTGCTATTTTTCCGATTTCATTTAACTGCATTTCATTTTCACCATTGGCTGATACAATTTCGCCAAAAAAATGTTCCCTGTTTTTAGTGCATATCGTTATAAAATAAGCACCATTTTGACCATAATCCCAATTTTTCAATCGGGTAGAAGAAATTCGGTATTTGTTTTGGAATTTACCGTTCATATAATTCGTTTGATTGATGTATAGACGTTGCACTGCAACGTATAAACGACAATTGATTGTCACGAATGTAGTTTTTTCTGCATTAAAACAAAAACGATACAGGGAAACAAAAAGAGACGTTGCACTGCAACGTCTCTACGTAAAATGATATGATGTAATTAATTTATCGTCTCCCCATTTCCAACACCATCAGTATCCGGATTAATAAAAACCAATTTTCCTTCTGCATTTGTAGTCATCAAAATCATTCCCTGGCTTTCAACGCCACGCAATGCTCTTGGCGCCAAATTCACCAAAACAGTCACACGTTTTCCGATAATATCTTCTGGTTTAAAACTTTCAGCAATACCCGAAACAATCGTGCGGACATCAATTCCAGTATCAACTTTCAGAACCAAAAGTTTGTTGGCTTTTGGCATTTTTTCTGCTTCGAGGATCGTTCCTACACGGATATCCATTTTAGCAAAATCTTCAAACTGAATCAAATCTTTCTGAGGTTCAGCTTTTTTGTTTTCGGCGATATTTGCTGTTTTCGTAGCTTCCAGTTTATTTATTTGTTTCTGAATTTCTTCGTCTTCAATTTTAGAGAAAAGCAATTCGGCTTCGCCAATCTGGTGTCCAGCAGGAATTAAATCTGATGTTTCCGAAATCGAATTCCAATTCAATTGGTTTTCGATTTTCAAAATACGCGTCAATTTATTCGCTGTAAACGGCAGGAAAGGCTCGCACAAAATGCTCAAAGCTCCAGCAATCTGCAAGGCAACATACATTTGAGTTTTGGTACGCTCTTCATCCGTTTTAATCATTTTCCAAGGCTCTTCATCAGCAAGGTATTTGTTTCCAAGTCTGGCCACATTCATCATTTCGCCAAGTGCTTCACGGAAACGGTATCTTTCTACCGAACTCGAAATCACGGCTGGATATGCTTTCAATTCGGTCAAAGCAGCCTCATCCACTTCTGATAATTCATTTGGTTGCGGTACAATTCCGTTGTAATATTTATTGGTTAACACCACCACACGGTTGATGAAATTTCCAAAAATAGCTACTAGTTCGTTGTTGTTTCTCGCCTGAAAATCTTTCCAAGTGAAGTCGTTGTCTTTAGTTTCAGGAGCATTAGATGTCAAAGCATAACGCAGCACATCCTGCTGGTTTGGAAATTCTTCCAAATATTCATGCAGCCAGACTGCCCAGTTTTTGGAAGTAGACAATTTATTTCCTTCCAAATTCAAAAACTCATTCGCAGGAACATTGTCAGGTAAAATGTAACTTCCTTCCGCTTTTAGCATTGCTGGGAAAATCACGCAGTGAAAAACAATATTATCTTTCCCTATAAAATGAACCAGTTTTGTTCCTTTATCTTTCCAGTACGGCGTCCAGTCTTTTCCTTCTCTTTGTGCCCATTCTTTGGTAGACGAAATATAACCAATTGGCGCATCAAACCACACATATAATTTTTTCCCTTCGGCACCTTCAACCGGAACATCAATTCCCCAATCAAGGTCACGCGTTACTGCACGAGGCTCGAGTCCGCCATCAATCCAGGATTTTACCTGGCCGTAAACATTGGGTTTCCAGTCGTTTTTATGTCCAACGAGGATCCATTCATTCAAAAAATCAGAATAACGGTCCAATGGCAAAAACCAGTGTTTCGTTGATTTTAAAACCGGAGTTTCTCCTGTTATTGTCGATTTTGGGTTGATTAAATCAGTTGCGTTCAAAGTTGAACCACATTTTTCACATTGATCCCCGTATGCTTCTGGGTTATCACATTTTGGACAGGTTCCGGTAACAAAACGGTCAGCTAAGAACTGATCTGCTTTAGCATCATACAATTGCTCGGTTACTTCTTCGATGAAATCACCGTTGTCGTATAGTTTTTTAAAGAACTCCTGAGCCGTATCATGATGAATCTGAGCCGAAGTTCTGGAGTAATTATCAAATGCAATTCCAAAATCAGAGAATGATTTTTTAATGATTCCGTGATATTTGTCGATTACTTCCTGAGGGGTAATGCCCTCTTTCTTGGCTTTCATCGAAATAGCCACACCGTGTTCGTCGCTGCCGCAAATGAATAAAACATCGCGGTTTTGCAAACGCAGGTAACGCGAATAAATATCAGCAGGTACGTAAACCCCCGCCAAATGCCCAATATGTATCGGTCCGTTAGTGTAAGGCAATGCCGCCGTAATCGTATATCTTTCTGGATTCTGTATCATGTGTTGATAGTATTGTTTTTTTATTTGTCACATGTAATTCGCCTACTAGTACTGGATGTAATAACCAATTTTTGTTAGGCTCATTTCACAACTCAAATTTATTGGGTGCAAAAATAAGCAATAGAATCGAGAGTTATAGTATAAATTGTCATTGCACACGGCATTCGCTTTTAAAAGTTTCTGACACGAATTACACTAATTTGCACGAATTAAGATTGCTGTTTAATTACACAAAATATTCGAAACTGTAAAAGTTGTAAAATTTGATTTCAATTTTGACAACCCCGCTGGTGGCGTTCCAGACCCCGCTGTCGGGGTTGTATAACCCCAATTTTGGCGTTCCGAACGCCAGCAACGGCGTCCAGAACCCCGATCACGGGGTTGGGAACGTGGCGAGCGGGGTTATTTTGTTATTTCATCTTTTAAAAAAAAAGAAATGATAAACGGAGAATAAAGGATTTTTGTAAGAAAAGATTATATTTGGTAAATTAAAAGAAGCCAACTGCTTCTGTAAGTGTGATGTGATTTTTTTTCTTTTTGTCAGACTTATATACGAGTTATGGGCTATACTAAAAATCGAATCAATGAAATACAATCTAATTATTAGCACTTTTTTAAGTACATACAATATTTTAGTAATTGATGATGACGATTTGCAAAAAGTTGTTGATTCTTATAATAAAGGATTAACGTCGTTCTTTATTAACGGTAGTCGCCAAACTTTCGAAAGATTAAATAGAATTAAAATTTATACTTTCAAAGCAGAAGAATTTAAAACTGGTAATGAATTTTACGAATTTGCACAATCCAAAAATTTAGTTTCTCGAGGTTATATGAATATGTATAACTATATAGATGATAAAATATTAGCCCAATTTGGAGATGATGTTACCAAGGATTTTATAAAAAATGATTTTGGCCAAGAAAAAGATAGCAAAAGCAAAATTGCCTTACAAATCCAGGAGTATGTACATCCACAAAGAATTGATGAGCTTAATAAATTATCAATTGAAGGATTTGATTTGACAAAATTAATTGGGCTATGTAATGAATTAAATGTAGCAAATGTAAACGGAATGTACTTGACAATTCCTATGTTGATTAGAGCTATAATTGACCATATTCCACCATTATTTGGAAAAGCAACGTTCATTGAGTTAACTGGTTCTTATGGAGGACGTAGCTTTCAAGAAATAATGATGAGATTAGAAAAGTCATCCCGAAAGATTGCTGACTCTTTCTTACATCAGCCAATTAGAAATAAAGAAATCTTACCAACTGAAACTCAGATTAATTTTAAAAATGAAATTGACGTTCTTTTAGGTGAAATTGTTCGCATACATAAATAAAAGTACAGCCCATAACTGCTACTACAACGGATTTGGGCAATTGGCTTAATGACCTGAACTCGATTAATAATTTTGGTTGAAAATTTTGTAGAAAAAGGTAAAATTTAGTATATTTAAATTTCTGACAATTAAATATTTAACTAAACTCTACCTTATGATTTGTTTTGATAAAATTACAGATATTTTTTCTATTGTTGATGAATTTTGCAAAGATTTTGATAAAACCACACAGTCTTTTCTGCTAGGAAAACCTTCCAAACGTCCTTCGATTATGTCAAAATCAGAAGTAATTACAATTTATTTACTTTTTCATTTGAGTGGTTTTCGCTGTTTCAAGCATTATTACATTTTTTATGTCCAAAAGCATATGCAAAATGAATTTCCTAATACAGTTTCTTATAATCGCTTTTTAGAACTAATGCAAAGTGTTCTTTTGCCAATGACAATTTTTGCCAAAACCTGTTGCTTAGGCAATTGCACAGGCATTTCGTTTGTAGACTCAACACCAATTAGAGTTTGTAAAAACAAACGAATCAGTAGAAACAAAGTTTTTAAAGGTATTGCCACTACAGGGAAATCTACAATGGGCTGGTTTCATGGGTTTAAACTCCACATCATCATTAATGACAAAGGAGAATTGTTAAGTTTTGCTGTAACTCAAGCCAACGTAGATGATAGAGAGCCACTGAAAAATGAGGGCTTTTTGAATGCTATTTTCGGAAAACTATTTGGTGATAAAGGATATATAAGCGAGAAACTCTCTCAATTATTATTTGTTGATGGAATCCAATTAATTACAAGTATTCGAAATAATATGAAAAATAGTTTGATGGAAATGAGTGATAAAATTTTACTCCGTAAACGTTCAATAATAGAAACGGTTAACGATGAACTTAAAAATATTTGCCAAGTTGAACATTCTAGACATCGTTCATTTACCAACTTTTTGTCAAATCTTATCGCTGGAATAATTGCTTATAATTTTCTGCCTAAAAAACCTTCTTTGAAATACGAAACGATTAAAACTAACCAATTGGCTGTATTTTATTAATCGAGTTCAGGTTAATGGGAAAATGGTCTTGTATTTGGGAGTTTTGGCAAATCCGAAAATAAGGCTTAATTTAATTCCAAACCTCTTATAGCAAGGGGACATTAGTGGTCATTGTAAAGCGACACTCAACAAATAACATACAAAATGAATGATATAAAAATTATTGAAATCAAGTCTGACCAACTCAAACAATATAAAACGTTTTTAGCTTTTGGACTTGTTAATGACGAAGAGAATTTTAGAATAACACCCAATGATGACTTAAATGCACCTTTTCCGACCAAAGACAAAGTGGATAGTTTTACCCTTGGGGCTTATTCAGACAATCAATTAGCAGGCATAGTGAGTTTTGCTCGTGACGGTGGCGACCGAGAAAAATTAAGACATAAGGGTGTTCTATTTAGAATGTATGTTTCTAAACACTTTCGGGGACAAGGAATTGCAAAAAAACTAATTCAAACATTAGTAGAAAGGGTAAACCAAATCGCTGACATTGAGCAAATCAACTTGACAGTTATAGCCAATAACGACAATGCAAAAAAACTCTATGAAAAATTTGGCTTTGTAACATTTGGATCCGAAAGCAACGCAATAAAATGGAAAGGAAAATATTTTACTGAAGACCAAATGACATTGAAACTAAAATAAAGTTTGTACACAAAAAGAACGAACCGCTAACACTTGCTGCAAGAGATTTGAGCATTTGGCTAAATTGAAAAATTTGTTTGCATTCGGAAGATTCGGCAAATCCGAAAATGAGGCTTTATTTAACCCCAAACCCGCTGTATTAATAGAAAGTTATCCAAAAAGCAAACCATGAATAGAAAAAAAACAGCATATATTTTAATTATTGCAAGTTGTATTTTGCTAGTATTTAATCTATTGCAATTAGATTTTGACAACTTAAAAGCCAAAAGTTTTTTAGGAATTGGTCCCAATATATTTGTAATAGTGGCAATGCTCTTTACAATTCGTGGCATTAATAAAAGGGAGGAAAAATAAAGAATGATTTTGATTTATCTTTGTAAACGAAACATAAAAGAATAAAAGTCATGCCAAAAGGACCCGAAAAAAACACCAAAAACAAGGCTTTGCACACCAAATTACTCAATCGTAAAAAAGCTAAACTTCAGGAAGAGAAAAAGGAAAAAGCAGCACGATTAAAAGCTCTGGTCGCCAAGATGAATCAGAAAAAAAACACTGACGAATCTGATGACATTTAACCAAATTGCACGATTTCGAACTCAGATAAGAGTCAAAAAAACAATAAAAAATTATGCCTTTATTCTAGTTTGTCAATAATAGAAAATTAAATTTCTAAAAGCAAACCGGAGTAAAGGCATTTATTTATGAAAACCAGGATACAGCTATTATAGAGCAGTTATTTTTTAAAATGAAATATCATGTAACTGACTCCAAATGTTATAGTATTGGTTTTTCCTTCAAGAGTAGGACCAGTGTATGTATTAGTTTCGTCATAACTATTTGTTTGTACATCACTCAATAAATTAGCCATTCCCAGCGTATATCGCATATCAAATCTAAAATTGTTATAGCCGCCAGTTATACCAAATCCAAATCCATAATTGAAAGTCGAGGACTTAGACAAATCATTTTCACTCAGCAGGTGAGGCAAATAGTATTGACCAGAAACATCTGAACCACCAGAAGGCGTAAAGGCTTCTTGTAACGCAGCAAACACACCGGCTTGTGGACCAATAAAAAATTCGTCTTCTTCGGGTTTTAAGATATAATAGTTAAAATAAAGACCGAGATTAAGATCTGAGGCATTATATTTTGATTTTTTTGCTTCATCAAAACCATTTTCTACATATTTTACATTCATAGTACTGATTTTGTAAGCAAGTTCCAACTGATAATTATAACTTTCATGATATCCCATCTGAAAATTTACACCCATCAAAAAACCAGGATTAGGTTCTGTGAGCAAATCATTGGATTTCAGTTTAGTCTGGCTCAAACCAGCAACTGCATAAAAACCTCTTGGAGCTTGACTATATATAGAAAGAGTACAAAAAAGTACGCTAATAAAAAGGAGTATTTGTTTTTTCATTATTAAAGTTATTATTTGCAATTAATATATTCGGTATCAGCAATAAAGTTTAAAATTGTTTCATTGTTTTCATCAGCAATATCATATTTCTGAAGTTTCTGCATCAAATCTGGACAATCAGAAAAATTGTTTTTAATCATTGGAACTATCTTTGTACGGGGATCTGTTTTTACTTTAGAAGCACCAACCGAATTAGTATACTCTTCCAATATGGTTTCATTATTATCAATAACATATAATTCATAATATGTTCTAGTACTTGTAAAACCTCCATTGGTTGACATTACAGTTATGACTAATCCGATAAGTTTTTTATCTTCTTTTTCTCCTAAAACAAAATAAACATTAGACTTTTTCTTTTGGTTTAAATGAAAAGACTTCAATACACTGGATCCGATTATTGCGTGGTCAAGGTCTTCAAACTTGATGTATTTTTCCCAGCTTTTGCCAATGATAGTATAGGATATTCGCTTGTCAATTAATATGATTTCGGTTCGCTCTGGTCTCACGAGGGTTTTGGTTCCCTTTTTATCAACAATATAGGATGTCTGAGCAAATGAGCCTGTAAAAACGAAAAATAGGATTATGAGTAGTTTCTTCATTTTAGTTTTCGGTTAATTTTGCTGATACCTTATAGGATGACGTTGAAGAGATATAGAAAATAATATTACAAAAAGTGGCAGTAAGTTTACCATTTGATGATGATAGATAGATCAAACCTTCAGTAGCCATAACAGGATATTTAGAAGTTACACAAACCTGATCTTTTGCCAGAAATGAAGTTGGACAATCACTGCAGATGCGATAAATGCCTGGAGCTGGTCTTTCTTCACTTGCGAATTCAATTGTTATCTGGTCACTTAAGCTGCTTGCGTAAATTTTGAAATTTTGATTATAATTTGTGGTAGAAGTAGAAACTTTTCTTGGATTAAGTAAATCTCCATTAAAAATAAGTGTGTTTGTATCGGGATTACATGGAATATTTGGCGCACTTATTTGGACATCAACGGTACTTTCACTGCTTTCACAGATACCTTTAATTGTTTTTAATTTATATACTCCCGACATAGAAGCGGTAACATTTTTAATAATAGGATTTTGCAGCGCAGATTGGAAGTTATTAGGTCCAGACCAGCTATAACTTACCTCCAAATTATTAGGAGCAGCAGCTTTTAACTGCAGGCTTCCTCCTGGAACAAGTGGAGAATTACTCGTTATGGTATTATTTGGAAGATAACAGGTTATAGTTTCGTTTGTAGCACAGCTAAATAATGAAATAGTACATACAAAGAGAAATAAATAGAGTAATGGTTTTTTCATAAATAAGTTTAAGGTTAATTTTAAAAAAATAAATGGCGCGAATGTAACTCTTTTATTAAGTATTTTACTCCTTTTTTGTGTGTAATAATTAGAATTTTTTAAATGTATAACTAATGAGTTCATACAGTTTTAGTTGGCATTCTATAAATTTTATTCTAAAAAAGTAATAATCCCGCATTTCCTTTTAATTTAATTCAAGCTGTTAGTTTATTACTTTATTTAATTGAGTCAGTCCAAAAACAAATAAGGTCAGCTTTATTAGAAGTCCTTCTAATATTACCGAATTTATTGTTTTTGGGAATAGTTTTTTAATGTCACTGATGGTTGTTTTTACTCTTTTTCTCATTTTCATTTTTTTGTTCTAAAGTGTCTGTTCAGAAGTCACTGATGTAAGATTTGAAAGTGCGGTAAAAGTGCTAGTTACAATTCCAGAAATAAAATACTTGGTTGGATTTACAGGAAATTCCAGTTTTTGATAGGTAACATCATAGTTTAGTGTATTTGGATTGACACTCAAGTTCATTTTCTTAACCGGCATCTTTTGCTCACTTTGAGCTCTTTTTAATGTTTGGCTAAAGCCGAGATTAATATCAACAAAAGGCTTTTTTTATTTCAAATTCGATTAGTGTATCAAATGTAATTTAAAAATTACCTTTCAATCACATATTGATACTGGAACAAAAAAACCACCTGAGAATATCAGATGGTTTTATAAAATATTTGTTTGTTTTTTATAATTTGTAAGTAACTCCAAATTTAGCGACGCTTACTGTGCTGCCTCCGCCTAATTCAAGATTGATGCCAAAATGATTATTGAAGAATACGCGGCCACCTACTTGAAGCCCAACATTTAAAGGATCGTAACCTGGATGGTAGTCTTTATTGTCATAATTCCAAATAAGACCTGTAACACTAGCACCAGCGTAGAAATCAAATTTACTTGGTATATCCAATATTCTATTGAAATGATAATTTCCATTTGCTCCAATACCTACAGCAGAGTTATGATTATAATTGTAGTTGCCATAATAGTAATTGTCATTATTTGTTAAATAAGAAATTTGACCTCCAATTGTAACATCTTTTACAAGTCCATAATCAAGACCAAAATAAAAAGGAACAAAGCCCCAGTCTGAAACTCCAACACCAGCATTTAATTGTATACCACCCTCTTTAAGTGAACTTTGAGCAAATATGCCATTTGATAAAAAACCAAATGCAATAATTAGAATAAGTTTTTTCATAGTTTTTTTTTTAATTATAACGCAAAAATAGAGTTTTATTATGTTTTATTTAAGGTTTTTTTGCCAGATTTAATCTTTTTAAATACCTGTTATATCTTTATATTTTTTAATTATATAGTTTACATGTCTGCAATAATAAACAAGCCGTTTTAGCAGATTGTTTTGAAAATAGTATTGATTGATTAAATTTAATATGACTATCCGTGACTAATACCCAATCGATAAAATTGGCCACAGATTATAAAGATTAACACAGATTTCTAAAAAATGCATGTAAAATCTGTGAGAATCTGTGTAATCAGTGGCAAAAAAACATTTAGTATGCTTTGCGGATAGTCATAAAATTTAAAATGTTTTTAGTTGCTAATTTCAAGCAAGCTTTTTCCTGTTTTTGATTTGATTGATGCCTGAAAATATCCTAGATTATTTTTTTGGATAAGATTTATTTGTATAGTTTCAAATGGTTTTAAAAGTGCAAAGTTTTTGTTTTTTGCAATTAAAAAACGCCAGTCTTTTGGCTGAAGCATATTGAGATTAATTTGTAAATACCCTGTTTTAGAGTGGATTGATTTTGAAGATTGTACTTTGGATAGATTAGCTTCTAATAGTAAAGAATTATTTTTCACAGACGTTTGGGTCACTGCCAATGGAAAATTTACGAATACTTGATGATTGTCAATTACTTTCTGATTTTTTAAATAGTCATAGATTTTTTCAGAATCGTCAGTTTGAATGGAAAAGTAAAAAGAAGGTTCGCGCGTGGTATGAACAACGGCTTTTTTTATCGGATTGAAATCATCATCATAATCATACGAAATAGCCGTATTCTTCTTTTCAAGTATGCTGTGAAACACTAATTCGGTTTGCTTGGGATTATGTATTAAAATGGAATCCAGATTGAATCCAATAATTTTGTTGATATTAGCCTTGTAATTTTTGAAAATATCTTGATGGCGAATTATTTCGAAATTAAAACCTAATGATAATAGAGCGTTAGGATGCTGAACAAAAGGAAGGTTTTTTCTATACTTTGGTTTCAAATCCAACTGACCTTCAGCCACTATTTCATTTTCTTGTAATGAAATAGTGATGATGCCATTATCATTGAGCAGGTTATTTTTTTTGATCCAAATCGTTACGGCGTCAGAAGTATTAATAGTTTTTTCGATCTTTTTAGAATCAAAATAATGATGCTTAACAAATAAATCTTCGGCTATCTTGATGAAGGATTGAGAGTTAGTTGAAGTGTTTACGCAATATAAAATCTGATTTGCATATCGGAGAATATAAGTATTTAAAGTTTTGGAATAATAACCAACAAATGACTTGCCAGATTCTATTTTCACAAAGTGGCTATTGAGTAAGCTTTTATTAAATTTTGTTTCATTTTCGACTATTGCAGTACAGCACCACTGATTCAAAGGCTGGTTTTGAATGTGAAAAAAAGATAAATAATCTGGAGTTTCTATTCCGTAATTTGAGAAATCAAAACGTTTTTTCGAATTGTTTGAACCAAGCTCCCATTGCGAAGGTTTTTTTAGACAGGAAAAAATAAAATGGTTTCGAATGGTTTTAATATCTACCATTACAATCCCATCAGTATTTTCGGGAATGCTTTTTTTATCAAATTGTTTATGAAATCCAAACCAATAAAGGATTACCACACTTCCTATTGTGATAAGAAGTATGGCAATTCTGAGAGAATTATTTTTAATCCTCTTCATGTATTATTCTGTAACGGTTGTTTCTTTCTGCTTTTCAGTATAAACCTCATTAATTACATCAAAGAAATACTGTAAACTATTAGCGTGCTCTCCTTTAATGGTGTATGATAATTCAGACGTAATGGTTCCATTTTTAAATTTAGATTCCGCAGTAATCTCCCCAGCATTTTTCAAAGCGATGTCCCAGTAATTGCTTTTAGTCTCTTTTGAAAGTTCGGTTTTGGAAGCTGTAATGATTTTATGAAGATCAAACCATGCTGAAGAATTATTTTTTGAAATCAATTTTTTGAAATCGGCTTGCAATGGCATTACTTTTTGCTGGATGAGGTTTTCTACATTTTCCTTAGAAGTTGTAATCATCAGCACACCGCTTTTTAGTCCAAAATATAAATTTTCAAGCAGATTATCTTTTTCAAAATGAAGCGTATAATAGCCCTCTGTTAATTTATAATCGGTTCCTGTAAATTTATCGGTATTCAAAGGAAGTTTTAGTAATTTGTCTACAAAGGATTCATTTCTAGTGTTCAAAAGAAACGTGAAATCGGGCTGAATTTCTTCTTTATTTCCTTTGGTTTCTACTTGCTCATAATTTTCATTATATTCGAAAGTAACGTAATCTCTTTGTACTTTTTTGAGATCATGAAGTACAAAAATCGCATTGCCAGGAACTAAATCGGCAATGGCTTTTTCGTCCAAAATCAAAGCAATGGCATCAATCAGAACATCAGTTTCCTTGCCACTGGCTTCCTTTGAGTATGCTTGATAAACAGAGCTTAAAGTGTTTTTCATAACCTTGTATTCATAATTCATAATGGCTTCTGTGTCCATGCTGATAGAGTAATAGCCCAAGATGTTATTCCCAACATAATTCAACAGGTTTTTATCCATTTTGGAATCAAACATTTCCTGATATGATTTTTTTATTTCATCGTTTTTAGGAGTTAATACTTGACTGAATCGAATTTTATCTTTTTCAAAATAAGCATTTATGTGATAATTGCTATTCAGAAGCCCATTTTTATAGATTCCCATCAAAGCCACATTACTGCCGGCAAAAGAAGAAAATAATTGTGACGTTAATATATCTAAATCTGCGAAAGCATAGAAATCGGATTTTGGGTCATTATTCTTAAAAACGTTTGAATTTATGGCTTCTTTATCCTTTGCAACATCAAAAGTTTCTTTAAAAACTAAATCTACAGCAGAGCTGATTTTCAATCTTTCGATAGAATCGGTCTTTTTAAATTCAAGATCTTGGAGTTTTCTGTTCGTTTCTTCCAATTCAGCTTGAGCCTTTTCTTGTTTGGCATAAAGTTCTTCTTCGGTAGGTTCAGCAATTACAGGTTCTTTAACTGTTTTCTTTGCTTTTTTTCCTTTTTTTGATTTACTGCTTTTGGAAGCTTTGGTCTTTTTAGGTTCTGGAGTTGGTTTTATTTCTTCAGGAATATTATAGTCAGCGGCAACAGTATCTACCAAAACACTGGTGGTATCCATTAAAGTTAAATCAGAGTAAGGTTCATTGTATATATTTTTATGCGGTTTGGTATATGTAGCATTTACCAAAACAGCAAATTTATTATTCCATGCCAGATGATGATTTTTGGAAGTGCTGACACTCATATAATTTGTCTGTTTTTTTATTTTAAGACTGTCACCATATTTGCTTTGTATTAATTTTTCGAATTGTACTGCATTGTTTAATGGAATCAGCACTACATAATTCATAACAGAATCTCTGCTTGAATAATAGTGATACTGGTTTCGGGTAACATCGATGCCAGTCTGGTTAAGATCTTTTGGAAGAAATTTCAATTCTTTGTCCAATAAAGCCTGCATCCAAGGATATTCCTGAATGGTTTTGAGAGCTGCTTTATCATTTAGATTTTTACTGTTAATGCACAGTGCAAACGGTGAATTCTGAGGAACTCTGTTTGCTAAATCCTGCGCACATAATGAAGCAGAAAAGCAAATTATAAGTAAAAGCAAATAGTTTTTCATATTTTGAAGTATAAATAATTGTTTAGTTAAGCGTGATAGTGTTTTCAATTTTTTCGTTTCCGTTAATAAGGCTGATTATGGATCCATTTAGCTTAATGGCCTTTCTGCTTTTGGATGTTGTCGAATTTTTGTTTGAAAATGATTTTATGGTGGAATCAAATTTGTAAACGGAAGTGTATTTTGCGGTTTGAAAAACTTCTTTATCCGATTTTTCTAATTTCTCATAAAGTGTTTTAATTGGGATTTTTTGGGTGCGGATAAATTTTTTATCGGCAAACGTAAAATAGTCAGTGCTTAACGAAGGATCTAGCTTTCTGCTGTTTTTCAGTTTTAAAAAAGTAGTGTTGAGATTGCTTATTTTTTGAAAATCAAGATCAATTGCAAAAATATAGTTCGTTAAATCGATATTCGTTTTTACATTTGAAATTCCTGCGGTACTTTGAGCCAATGCTTCTATTTTTGAAGCTTCTTTTTTAATTTCGTCTTTGGAAGGAATTGAGTAGCCATTTATTTTCTGCATTTTTAAAATTGAATTGATTTTAGTTTTGCTTTGGCTGAAATTAATTACAAAATTAAAATGTCCCGATCCATCGTCTTTCATCTGTACTTCTTCGATGACTTCAAAGCAGCTTTGGAACAGAAAAACAAAACATAATAGAGGTATAAAGTAAACTTTTTTCATCGTTGCAAATTGCTACAAATGTTTAATGATCTGTTTGTAGGCAATGGATTGCAAAGGAAAGAATAAAATTTCGTGTTTTGAATTTTTTTAAAATGCTTTTTATCCTATTTATATGTCTTTAAACGTTTTTTTGGGAGCTTTGAAAGTGAGTTTTAAACAGATAAAACCCAAAATTCCTGATAAAGAGGAAGCAATTAAAATTGCTATTTTAGAGTAAGTTATGACTTCTTCTCCTTGGTTTTTAAAAGCTAATAAAGTGATAAAGATAGACATGGTAAATCCGATTCCGCCCAGCATTCCTGCTCCTAAAATATTTTTCCATTTTAAATCTTTCGGAAGTCTGCAAATTCCGATGGTTACAGCGAGGAACGAAAACAGATAAATACCCAGTGGTTTCCCCACCACAAGCCCTAGAATAATTCCGATAGAGTTCTCGTGACTTAACCCTTCATACCAATTACCATTTATGGCAATGCAAGTATTAGCGATAGCAAATAAAGGGAGAATAATGAAGGCAACAGGTTTGTGCAAAAAGTGCTGTAATCGGTAGGACGAGGTTTTTTCTCCTCCATCTCCAAACGGAATTACAAATGCCAGTAAAACACCAGTTATAGTAGCATGCACTCCAGAATTAAGCATAAAATACCACATGAAAACGCCGCCAATTAAGTAAGGAATTAAATTATGGACTTTACTTCTGTTCAAAATGAATAAGAAGCCCATAATGGAAAAAGCAATAATCAGATTAGTAAAGGCAATTGTCTGAGTGTAAAATAATGCAATAACAAGTATGGCTCCTAAGTCATCGATCACGGCAAGTGCGGTCAAAAATATTTTTAGCGATGCAGGAATCCGATTGCCTAATAATGATAGGACACCTATAGCAAAAGCGATATCGGTAGCCATAGGAATTCCGGCTCCGTTTTGGGTAGTTGTTCCGTAATTTAAAATCAGGAAAATTCCAGCTGGGAGAATCATTCCGCCCAAAGCCCCGAAAATAGGAAGTATGGCATTTTTTATATCGGCCAGTTCACCATGATACATTTCACGCTCCAGTTCTAATCCAATTAATAAAAAGAAAATAGTCATTAATCCATCATTAATCCAGTCCGTAATAGAATGATGACCAATTTTGGTTTCCCAAAAAGCGATATATTCCGTCTGAATCTGAGAATTGGCCAGTATTAAGGAAACTATAGTTACAAAAAGCAGTAATATGCCACCCGCTTTTTCGCTATGAAAGAAATCCGTAAACGTATTTGTTAATTTCATTGTATAAGGACTATTAAATTGGAATCGCTAATTTAAGCATTTGTAATTTAATTTGGCTTCAAACCTCAAACCGTAATATTTTAATTAATTTTGAAATTCTAATTTACTTATCCGTATCATGGACATAAAAATTCTTCATATTGACAGCAATCACCCCTTGCTTTGGGATCAATTGGAACAGGCAGGATTTATTAATCATGCCGATTTTACTTCTTCCAAACAGGAAATCGAAGCTAAAATTCAAGACTATCAGGGAATTGTTATTCGCAGCCGTTTTAAAATTGATAAACAGTTTCTTGACAAAGCAGCCAATCTGCAATTCATTGCCAGAGTAGGAGCGGGTTTAGAAAGTATTGACTGCGATTATGCTGTTTCCAAAAATGTAACTCTTATTGCGGCACCCGAAGGGAATTGTAATGCTGTTGGCGAACATACTTTGGGAATGATATTGTCCCTTTTCAATAAATTAAATATTGCCGACAGCGAAATCCGTTCGGGGGAATGGAACAGAGAAAAAAATAGAGGGTACGAACTTGACGGAAAAACAGTTGGGATCATTGGCTACGGAAACATGGGAAAAGCATTTGCAAAAAAACTTCGTGGTTTTGAGGTTGAAGTATTGTGTTACGATATCAAGGAAAATGTTGGCGATGCCAATGCCAGACAGGTTTCACTGCAGGAATTACAGCAAAAGACCGATGTGCTGAGTCTTCACATTCCGTGGACTCCCGAAACCGACAAAATGGTTGACTCGGATTTTATTAATGCTTTCGCAAAAGACATTTGGATTATCAACACTTCCAGAGGAAAGAACATTATAACTGCCGATTTGGTTACTGCGATGCAGTCCGGAAAAGTGTTGGGTGCAGGATTGGATGTTTTAGAATACGAAAAACTGTCTTTTGAAAATCTTTTCCAGGATAAAAATACGCCCGAAGCTTTTCAGTATTTACTAGATGGGCGAAAAGTGATATTGACACCGCACATTGCAGGCTGGACTTACGAAAGCCATGAGCGTTTGGCTCAGGTGATTGTCGATAAAATTAAGGCTTTGTATGGGAAAAGCTAATAATGTAAGGTTTTTAATTGTTTAAAAAATAGGAATTTGTGATATTTTTTATAATTTAGTCGAATATCTATCATTCATTAATTATAATTATGGAAAATAAATCTGAAGAAACTTGGAACACTCCTAAGAGTTCGATTCCAACATTTAAAGTTGACCCAATTGTAGTGTTGATCTTGAGTCTATTAACATGCGGGCTGTATTTAATCTATTGGAACCTGAAAGCATCCGAAGTATTAAATGCAGTTGCAGAAAGAGAAATTATTTCGAGCCCTATTGCTATTTTTGCTGGCTGTTGTTATCCTATAAACTGCTATTTCTTTTATTTGGCAGGTAAAGAAGGATTGCCGGCTATTCAAAGAAGACTCGGATATCAAGTCAAAGATGATTCATTGCTTTATTTGATTTTAGGTTTGTTTTTTCCAATGGTAGCAGCAATGATTCTGCAAAACGAAATCAATAAGCTGTATTAATATAGAAATGAAACGACAACGAAAAATACTCGGAATTATAGGAGCTGTAATGACTCTTATAATTCCGTTTTTTTTGATGCTGCACAATCAGAATAATCATCTTGAAACAGATCAGTCGTTATGTCCCTTTAAGATGCTTACCGGTTTTCCCTGCCCAGGCTGCGGGATAACTAAATCATTGGTTTATTTCTATGAAGGAGATCTGCATAAAAGCTTGTATTATCATATTCTGGGGCCTTTTGTGGTTCTTTTCTGCGTAATGACGATATTTGTTTTAGCAGCAGAATTAGTTACAAAAAAAGAATATTTCAATGGGATTTTGTACAATAAAAAACTAGCCTATTTTCTGGCTTGTTTTCTTATCTGCTATCAGATAGTGAGAATTACCCATTTTGTTGAAAATAATACTTTTGATTCTATTTTAAAAGAATCCATTTGGAAATAAAAAAAGCCCGAAACAGGGCTTTTTTTTATATTCAGAATTTATTCTTCTTCTTCCGGTTCGTCTTTATCATTCAGTTTTCGCTCCAATTCAGCCTGAAATTCTTCCATAACTGGTTTCATAGTGCTTTCTGGTATATCTGCGATTCGAATGTACATTAATCCGTCGATTGCATTGTTGAATAATGGGTCAACATTAAAGGCAATTACTCTTGCATTCTGCTTGATGTATTTTTTAATCAAAACAGGCAGACGCAGATTCCCAGGTTCTAATTCGTCAATAATTTTGTCGAATTTATTCAAATCTGCTTCGGCTTCATCTAGTATAAAGTCTTTGTCAGCGTCTTTAAGTTTTACTTTATATGCTTTTTTCGGATGTACATATTGTGCAATATATGGATCGTAATAATTAGATTTCATGAATTCAATCATTAACGATTTTGAAAAGTCAGAAAACTGATTACTGATACTCACACCGCCAATCAAATATTTATGCTCTGGATACCTTAGAGTAGTGTGAATAATCCCCTTCCAAAGCAGGAACAAAGGCATAGGTCTTTGCTGATATTCTTTCACGATAAAAGCACGTCCCATTTCTATTGAACTCAGCATCATATCGTTTAATTCTGGTTCAAATCGAAACAGATCATTTAAGTAAAAACCTTCAATGCCATATTTTGGATAAATTTCAGAACCTAATCCCATACGGTAGGCACCGGCGATTTTTTTGGTTTCATCATCCCACAAAAACATGTGATTATAATATTGATCGTATTTGTCAATATCAATAGACTCGTTAGTTCCTTCTCCAACCTCTCTGAAAGTGATTTCCCGCAAACGGCCTATTTCATGTAAAATATGAGGAATCGATTTGGCATCTGTAAAAAACACTTCGTAGTTTTTGCTCTGCAGTAAACGGCAGTCTTTCTTGCGCAGATTTTTTACTTCGGCTTCAATTTTATTCTGATCGCTGGCAGTAACTATTTCTTTGGGACTTTTTGGTATTTTAAGTGATGGTGTCTGTAAAAGTTTGGATTCTTTTTCAAACGGATTGGCAAGCATATAGGTTTTCTTTCTCAGGAATTCCGTATAATCTTCAATGGATTCGTATTCGTTCTGTTCCGCAACTGAAATTGGTTTTCCTACGCGGACTTTGATGATCCGGTCTTTTTGAGTAAGGAGCTCAGATGGAAGTTTAGCAGTTCTAAGCGTGTCGTTTATTTTAGATAAAAAATAAAATAATCGGCTGTTTTTAGCATGAAAATAAATTGGAACTACAGGAACCTGTGCTTTTCGGATTACTTTTATGGCACCTTCTTCCCAAGCTTTATCAACTACCAGTTTTCCATCTTTATACGTAGAAACTTCACCAGCAGGGAACATTCCCAAAGGTTTTCCGTCTCTTAAATGACGAAGTGTCTCCTTAATTCCAACCACGCTGGACTTGGCATCTTTGTGATTTTCAAAAGGATTGACCGGCATGATGTAAGGCTTCATCGGATCAATGCGGTGAAGTAAAAAATTGGCAATGATTTTGAAATTAGGCTCTTTTTCAAGCATTAATTTCAATAGCAGAATACCATCAATTCCACCAAGCGGGTGATTGGATATGGTAATGTAGGCACCGTCTTTCGGTAAGCGTTTAAAATCTTCTTCCGGAATTTCAAATTTAATCTGAAACTCGTCCAAAATAGCATTCAAGAATGGAACCTCTTTCAGATGTTTGTTGCGGTCATATATTTTGTTTAATGTCGAAATCTTCAAAACTTTCATCAGCAACCAACCCGAAAAAGTACCGAAAACCCCGTACTTATCCGTATTTATTGCCTTTGCAACTTCTTTCGCGGTAACTAAACCCATTTATTTTTCTTTTTTGAGCAAGAAGCAAAGATAGCAAAATACTCCATTTTTTATGGTTTTTTTTGAATCAATCTTTTTACTTTTTACTACTTTTGGAATCCATAGAAAAAATAATCTTCCGAATTTGGGATAAAAAATTGGTTTTTAAGAGCCTATTTTGATAGCCATTATTTCGGACAAAAAAGTACATTAATGAAAATAATCTCATACAACGTCAACGGAATCCGAGCTGCAATTACTAAAGGTTTCATCGAATGGCTTCAGCATGCTAATCCTGACGTAATTTGTTTACAGGAAATCAAAGCTACCGAAGAGCAGATTCCTGTTTTGGAAATTACCGCTGCTGGTTATCCGTATCAATATTATTATCCAGCCACTAAAAAAGGCTATAGCGGTGTTGCTATTCTTTCCAAAATAAAACCTAATAACGTAGTTTATGGTACTGGAATTCAGCACATGGATTTTGAGGGGCGTAATCTTCGTGCCGATTTTGACGATTGTTCAATTATGAGTCTGTACCTGCCATCGGGAACTAATATCGATCGTTTGAGTCATAAGTTTATGTACATGGATGATTTTCAAAATTATATTGACATTCTCAAAACAACCATACCTAATCTGATTATTTGCGGTGATTACAATATCTGCCATGAGGCGATTGACATTCACGACCCGATTCGTAATAAAAATGTTTCTGGTTTTTTACCCGAAGAAAGAGCTTGGCTCGATAAATTCATGAAATCCGGATTTGTGGATAGTTTTCGTCATTTCAACAGTGAGCCGCACCAATACTCGTGGTGGAGTTACCGAGCCGGAGCACGTGGGAATAATAAAGGCTGGCGCATCGATTATAATTTGGTCAGTGATTCATTAAAACACAAACTCAAAAGAGCCGTTATACTGCCTGATGCTATGCATTCTGACCATTGCCCTGTTTTGGTCGAAATTGAATAACATAATAGCAATGATAATTTCAATTTAAAATAAAAAATATTGCAATGGATAGCCAGGCTAGGGCATTCCGTATAACAAGAACTTTTGACCTCAAATACTACAATAAATAATAAAATTTAAGAAAAATGATAAAAAGAATTTCCATTGGACTTTTAATTCTCGTACTGAGTACTTCTTGTGTTTCTAAGAAAATTTACAATGATCTTGAAAACCAATTTGCGAATCTAAAAAAAGAAAACCGAGCTATTTCTGATGAAAACGCTGCTCTTTTGGCTTCCAAAAAACAGCTGGAATCTGACAAAACTGCTTTGCAGGGTAAACTTGACGATGTCAATGCTAACCTAGCCAAAGTCCAGGCTGATTTAGAAGCAGCGAAAAATAAAATGAAAGTGATGCAGGATTCGTATGCTGCTTTAGAAAAAAACAGCAATGAATCATTGGAAGCTAATATGAAAAAGAACCGTGATTTATTGGCACAATTGGATGCTAAAGCAAAAGCGCTGGCAGATGAACAGGAAAAACTGAATGAAAGCAGCCAGCGGTTAAAAGAACTGGAAGATTTAATTGCGGCCAAAGAAGCCAGTATGAAAAAACTAAAAGAAACACTTTCAAAAGCGCTTAATGGTTTTGAAGGCAAAGGTTTGACGGTGGAACAAAAAAACGGAAAAGTATATGTTTCTATGGAAAACAAACTGCTTTTCAGTTCAGGCAGCTGGGCTGTTGGTGCCGAAGGTAAAAAAGCAGTTGTTGAGGTAGGGAAAGTTTTGGGTGATAATCCGGATATTTCGGTATTGATAGAAGGACATACTGATAATGATCCTTACGAAGGTTCTGGACCTATTGCAGACAACTGGGATCTTTCGACCAAAAGAGCAACGGCAATTGTTGCTATTTTGGGCGAAAACAAAAAAGTAAACAAACAGAATCTTACTGCTGCAGGGCGTAGTGAATATTCACCATTAGTTAGCAATAGTACTGCTGAAGGTAAATCTAAAAACCGCAGAATCGAAATTATCCTGACTCCTAAATTGGACGAAATTTCTAAAATGCTGAATGAGTTTTAGAAAGTCGCTAAGTTTCTAATTTTAAAAAGGTTCACATGCAAACGTGAACCTTTTTTATTGGAATGAATATGGCTTTAAAGTCTCTCATTTAGTTTTCTTTTGTCTTGTTTATTGTGAAGAATTGCAACGATTGTGATTTGTTTTAAATCTTCTTCAATGTAAAAATGAATTCCATATGGAAATATTTTTGGATGAGCTATACTGATGTTTTTAAATATTGGGGAATAGATAAAAGGATTTTTTTGAATCTTTAAAATGATTTCTTTTATTGCTTTGGCAAACCGTTCTTCTAAATCAGTATCTGGGTTTTGCTCGTAATACCATAATTTAGCATTGTCAATATCTCTTTCTACTTCTTCAAAATAGTTTAGCTCAAAATCAAAGACAATCATTTTTTGACTTTTTTATCGAGCGTATCAAAAAGACCTTTAATTGGTTTTACTCTTTCTGGATTTTTATAAATTGCTTCAATTCTTGAAGACAAAATTTCTTTTTGCCAATCAGGTATATCTTCTGTGATTTCCTCAATATCGGGATATTGTTTTTTAATTAAATCCCATTCTTGAGCAGGAATATACACACCCGAATTATTTCCGTCACTATCATGTAAAACTTGTAGTTTCATAATTAGTTTGCTGATTAAATGGTTATTCAACAGATACTGTTAATTACAAAAATACAAAAAAATAGGTAAGGATTGGTAATTTGACTTGGATTCAGAGAAACATTTAGTTTTTTATTTCTCCGGATCTAGTTTGATGTAATTCAAAAATGCTAGACGATAAATTAATTTTTATCTTTGCTTCCATAAAAAAACTTAGCTTCTTAGCATCTCAGTAACTTAGCCACTTAAAAAAAATGAAATATACCACTTTACCAGATACTGATATTAAAGTTAGTAAAATATGCCTTGGAACGATGACTTTCGGACAGCAGAACACGGAATCCGAAGGGCATGCTCAAATGGATTATGCACTCGACAAAGGAGTCAATTTTTTTGATACCGCCGAGATGTATTCTATTCCAAGCAGAGAAGAAACCTACGGAAGCACTGAAAAAATCATTGGAACTTGGCTGAAGAAAACAGGAAAAAGGGAAGAAATTGTTTTGGCTTCCAAAATTGCTGGGCCGAATCCTCTTTTTGGCTATATGCGTGAAAAACTGGATTTTTCTCCAGTAAGTATTCAATATGCTTTGGATAAAAGTCTGCAGCGGCTTCAAACCGATTATCTGGATATTTATCAACTGCATTGGCCGGAGCGCAAAACTAATTGTTTTGGACAGCGAGGGCTTAAAATTCAGGACGATGCATGGGAAGATAATATTCATGAGGTTTTAGAAACCTTAGACGGTCTGATTAAAGCGGGGAAAATAAAGCACGTTGGAGTTTCTAATGAAAATCCTTGGGGAATGATGCGTTTTCTAGAGGAAAGTAAATATAACAATCTGCCAAGAATTAAAACGATTCAAAATCCATATTCCTTGCTGAACCGCCTTTTTGAAAACGCTTCTGCCGAAGTTTGTCTTCGTGAAAATGTGGGGTTATTGGCGTATTCGCCATTGGCTTTTGGCGTTTTGTCGGGTAAATTTTTGACAGGCGAAAGCCATCCAAATGCAAGATTGACTCTGTTTCCGCAATATGCAAGATACAGCAGTGCTCAATCTACTGAAGCAGCTAAATTATACCAAAAAATTGCCCATAAACACGGATTTACATTAACGCAATTGGCTCAGGCTTTTGTATTGCACCAGCCTTTTGTGACCAGTTCAATTATTGGTGCTACAACAATGGAACAGCTCAAAGAAAATATTGATACTATTGATGTAGTTTTATCAAAAGAAATTTTAGAGGAGATTAATGCTGTTCAGGCTGTTATTCCTGATCCCGCGCCTTAAATCTGAATAAAAAATAAAAGCCTGTCAGTTTTTTTGAATCTGACAGGCTTTACAGTTTATAAATTCTCTATAACCTGATCTTTTGGATACCGCACTTTGTAACTAATCCTGATTTTCTTGGTTTCATTTGGCTTCATCTGCAGTTGCCATGTTAGGATTCCTGTTTCCGGATTTACTTTAGCACGATCGCTTTGCAGTAATTCAATTTCAATGTCTTTATTGGAACTCAACGGATATTGATCTTTTAGCAGCATTTCGATTGCTTCTTTTTTATTGTTTCTAATGGTAATATCAAAGGTAAAAGTCTGTTCTTTTTTAGAAGATAAAAACTTGGTGCCCGATTGATCCACGACTTTTTCACGTTTGATAGTCACTTTTTTATCACGCCCCATGCTTAAACTCAAAGTGTCGCTCGTTTGGCTCGGCTCGATAAATGTTTTGCCCACATACATGCCTTCAAAGATAATATTTGCTTCACCTCTCAGCAGATTGTATTTGCTGTAATCGGCAATCTGAGCCAGTAAAAAAGCATCTTTTTCTGCTTTTGGCACTGCATAAAACTTATAGGATGCCGGAAGTTTAATTTCTTTCAATGAAACGCTGTGTATTTTTCCATTTGATAAAATATCATAAGGAATATCAATATCAAATGAAATATTCAATTGGTTTTCAGATACAGTCGTATAGTTTGAAACCGATGATTCAGCCATCGTTATCGGTTGTGCATTCATTTCTTCCTTGGCAATCTGAACTCCGGCAACTGTTCCCTGCAATTGATTTTGGATTCCTTTTCTCTTAGAGCCATAACCAACTACAACTACTTCTTGTAACCTGTTGTCAGTTGGTCTATAAGTTAAGAACCATGAATTTAGCAAAGGAGCCTGATTATTTTGGTTTGGAACACCGCTTGACAAAGTCAGTTTTGCTTTTTTCCAATCGATTCCAGTGTTTTGAATAACCTGCGCTTTGTACATCATATTGATTGGTGCCGTTACACTTTCGGTGCGTAAATCATAGAATGGTGTCCACGAAGCATTATTTGACAAATAGGTAATGTCCAAAGGAACTGCTCCAGCCAGATTATTCATCACCTGTACAATCAGTTTTCCAGAAGAAGTTTTTTCTTCTTTGCTTGTATCTACTTCGAGTTTGTTGTTCAGTTTTTGAAGAGTCTCATTGAGTTTTTGCTCTTTTTCGGCTAAGGCGTTTATTGTATTGGCAATTTCAGTCTGTTTGGCTTTGTAATAATCGACCATTTTCATTAGTTCCAATACATTCAAACCCGAATTCACTCCCGAAACCTGCTGATTTCTGTCTAATAATGCCAATGTTTTGGTTTCCGAATTTTTGGCATTACCCACTTTTAAAAGTTCTTTTTGTACCAAAACGATACTGTCTTTTACTTTTTTTAATGCTGGAGATTTTAAATCCACTTCATATTCCGAAACGTAGTCGTTTGTAAATTGAACCGAAAGTACTGTTACGCTTGCAGGTGCGCCTATCTGTACCGAGTTTTCATTTAAATCGACGGCTACATTTTTGATGACAATCTCACTTGTACCTAATGGCAGATTTATATTAGCTGTTTGAGAGATTTCTGCAGCGTTAAAATACACGGTTGCAGCTTTTACTTTGGCAGTCGTGAAAATTGGTTTTTGAGCAAAATTAAATGCCGAAAACAATAACGCAAAGAGGAAATAAATTTTTTTCATGAGGTAGTAAGTTAAGATTATATCTTTATAGATGGCAAAAAGCTGAAAAAGGTTGGGTGTCTGCTTAAATTTTTTATAATTTTTTTTGCCACGGATTAAACACATTCACACAGATTTTATAAGCATCATTAAAAAATCCGTGTGAAACAATGTCTAATTTTATCGTTTTGAGCCTATTACGAATACTTTGTAAGGTTTATTTTTCTACTATATAACCTTTCGCTTTTGCCAAAGCCACAATAGAGGTGTTAATTGCCTTGCCTAAATCATCTTGTGATTTTGTTTTTTTTGTTTCGGTGTCGATGTATTGCTGGCGTTTTTTGCCCAATTCACCAATTTCTTTTTGGATAGCTTCTCTCTCCTTGGTTTTTTGGGCAACGATTTTTTCTACTTCTGCTTCCGATTTATTTTGAAATTCGGCTGGTAATTCTTCTTTTTTGATTTTTGTAATGGCTTTTGGGTCTTGTTTTACTCGGTCAACCAAATCCCAGTTTTCGTTTTTGTATATCGCTTTGGATTTACTTACAGCACGTTCTGCATAATTAGCAGATGAAACACCTCTAGCGTTTTTATCCTGAACTTCCTGATTCATTTTTTTGGAAATACCTTTAGAACCATACCCAATATAGGTGTTGTTTATCCTTACATTACAATTTGATATTTGATCGTCATAAGGCGTTGATACATATTGAATAGATTGATTTGAGTCAATGTTGAAGTATTTTCCTTTGCCATAATCGGCTCCGTCTTTCCAAAAGGTGTTGATGCCCTCCAAACTGCTTCCGCAAAAGATAGTATTCACGTAAATATCGTTTTTCATTGCATCACTGATTGCCTCTTTATAGTTTATTTTGCCTTGATCAAAAGCTTCGTTTCCTGCAATATAAATTAGTTTCATATTGTCGTTTGCTTTTCCCCATTGCAGTTTTTTTGTAGCGTCTTGAATTACAGCACCGCAATATTCATTGCCTCCATTGGTTCTCAAAGCAAATAATTTTTCGGAAATTAAGTCGAGGTCGGTGGTGAGAGGCGTAACTTGTCGGATATAATTGGATTGCTGAGCTAATCCGTCGTTGCCGTATTCGTACAGCGCAATTTCGATATCGGGAGTTTTTCCTGAATATTTAAGTGTGGTCAAAGTGTTTACGATATTCCAAAGTCTGGATTTGGCTTGGTCGATCAATCCGTCCATACTGTTGGAAGTGTCCAATAAAAGAGCAACCTGTATTTTGTTGTTTTCGGATGGTTTTGGCTTTTCGGTTGGAATGTTATTTGCTGGTTTTGCTGTTGATGAATTACAGCTTGCAAAAGAAAGTGTGGTGGCCAAAAGTGCGGAGATAAATAATGTCGATTTCATAGTTCTTTAATTTTTATGGTTGATTTTCTTATCAAACTTAGAAACTAAACACACGCCTTTTTTGGACAAATGGTGAAACGGGCTTTTGACTTGGTGAAAAGCTTTAAAATTTTTGTTTTGTAGTATCCATAACAAGATTCTTTAAATCGCCATTTGGAGTAATCAGTATAAATTGTTTATCTGTTTTTGGAATCTGTTTTTTTTCTCTATTAATGAAAATCTTTATTTCATATTGTACTTGTATAACTGGTTCCAATACCACAGGATTTATTATAAAATCAAATTCTTTATTAAATACAGGCTGATAATAAAGCGTAGTCGATTTATTGGACTGATTGACATTTGCTGTTTTTTTTAAGTTTAAATCAGAACTGTTATACGCTTCATAGGATTTGTACATTTCTACAGGTAAGTTTACAATAAAATCATCGGTTATTCTTTTCTCTGCATTTGTAAATGTCTCACCAAGAATTACCTCATAATTCTTGGTTTTTTCTTGTATTAAAAGCTTTGCCTTGTTCATCATTTCTTTTTTGATTGATTCTAAGGTGCTTGAAAAATAATCAACTCGTACCAGATCGTATATTTCATGATTGGATAAAATTGATATAAAATCGTTCAACTGATTGGGATCAGAGTATTTTATGTGAATATTTTTCTTCAATTCAAACCCAATTGGGACTTCATTGTAGGTTTTACGGCTGAAAACCTTTTTCTCAACTTCATATTCATAAACAGGGACAAATGAGATCATATCTACAAAGGTCTCAACATCTTTTTTGAGTTTGATTTCTGTTAATGATTGCGAAATTCGCTGATTAATTAATTCATTGACCTCTTTGGCTGTTTTACCTGTTTGAGTTAAACTGAAAATAGCTGTGTATGAATCTGCCTTAACATTAGCAAGACCTTTTACATTTATCACAATACCATCTTGTGATGGAAAATTGATATTGATTGTATTTTGTTCAGAATACCGATTTTGGTAATTGGCATTTCCCGAAACCTGTCCAGAGCTGAATTGAGACAACAGAATGATTAAAAATGAAAAGAATGTTTTTTTCATGTTGATAGATTTTAAGTTTACATGGTAAAAGTATCAATAGAGAAAATATATTTTTGAGAGAATGGGTCAACAAGCCGTTTGACTTGGTAAAAGCTATAGTTTTGGAATTAAAAATTAACTTACTTTACACTTTCTAAATATTTGTTTGTGAAACATAATTTATTAATTGTTTTTGTTCTGCTCTTTTTAGCGTTTTTATTTCCTCATGAAATAATTGCGCAGTCTGCTCCTATAGAAAAAATTGAAAAAAAAAATAGCTCCAGAATCAGTAAAGCCAAAATTAGTATAGCTGCTGAGGAATTATCTAAATCTTTGGATGAAAATAATGAATCAAATATCGCTTCGAATTATGAAAAATTGGCCAGTGAGTTTCTCGGAAAAGGGGATAATGCCAAGGCCGAGGAATACTTTAAAAAAGCGCTGGCGAGCTACACCAAACTAAAACTGACTGATGACAAAACCCGCGTGGTCCGAAGCCTTGCCAAGGTGCAGGAATCGCAGAGGGATTATAAGTCAGCCATTAGTAATTATGAAGTTGCCGGATCGATGGCCGAGGATAAAAGTCTCGAAAAGATTAATGCGAATGATGCGAACCGTCTGCGGTCTTCTGCGAGTCCTGTGGCTCAGGAAAGTTATGTGAATTCGAATATTGAATTGTTGAAAAAGGAGAAAAAAAGCGAAGAGGTTTCGGATGCGTATGTTAAGAAGGCCGAAAATTCGCTTCAGCAAAAAAAGAAAGAAGTTGCTATAGAAAGTTACAATCAAGCACTCGCTTACGCAAAAGGGAAGCCGGCGACGATCATCAAAATCAATAATGAAATTGCAAAAGTATACGCTTCGGACAATCAGTTTGACAAAGCGATCGGGATTAGCGAAAAACTTTTGGCAGATGCCAAAACCAAACAGGATTTCACTACTCAAATCAAGCAATTGCAGTCGCTTTCGGGTCTATATTTTCAAAAAGAAGAACCAAACAAGGCTATTGAAGCCTTAAAGGAAGCATTTGCTTTGGCACTGCAAAAAGGCAATTCGGCCGAAGCAAAAACAAGTCTGACGGCATTAACGCAGTATTATAACAAAAAGGGAAACAATAAGGAGAGTTTGGTTTTGTACGATCAATTTGTTAAGAATTTCGACCAGTTAATTCATTCGGACACGACTTTGATTGATGCCAAAACGTTTCAGGTGAGTGAAGATAAAATCCGCCAGCTGGAAAAAGAAAAGTCGCTGAAAGATGAATTGATTTCAAGGAAAAACACGTTCAATTATTTTCTTTTGGGTTCTATTGGATTGCTTTTACTGTTGTTTTTATGGATTGTGAAAGCGCTTTATTCGATTAAAATCAAGAACAAGGAAATCGCCCTGCAGTCGCTGCGCAGAGAAATGAATCCGCATTTTATTTTTAACAGCCTTAACAGCGTCAATCAGTTCATTGCCCAAAATAGGGAGTTGGAGGCCAATAAATACCTGACTTCGTATTCGAATCTGATGCGGAATGCAATGGAGAATTCCAATAAGGATTTCATTACGCTCGATAACGAATTGGAGCAATTACGAAAATATCTAGAATTGGAACATCTGCGTTTTCAGGATAAATTTGATTTTAAAATTAGTGTTGATCCGGAACTGGATGCCGAAAGAACGATGGTTCCGAATATGGTTATTCAGCCACATTTGGAAAATGCTATTTGGCATGGTTTACGTTATTTGGATACCAAAGGACTGCTGTTGCTAAAAGTGGAATTAATCAGCGGAAAAGTGGTGATTCGGATTGAGGATAATGGCATTGGTCTGGCCAAAAGCCAAGAGCTGAAAACGGCCAATCAAAAAGTACACGAATCGCGAGGAATGAGCAATACCAAAGAGCGCATCAGTCTGCTGAATGAACTGTACAAACAGCATATTTCTTTCCGGATTTTTGAAAAAACGTTACTAGAAAGAGGAACGATTGTCGAAATTAGCTGTCCATTAATTGATAAAATAGGATGAATTTTCAGAAGATAAAAAGCGTTATTGTCGAAGACGAATTGGCAGCGCGTGAGGTGCTTAAGAATTATTTGAGCAAATATTGTCCGCAGGTAGAGGTTATCGGTGAAGCCCAAAACATAAAAGAGGCCGTTCCGCTGTTGCACGAATTAAAGCCGCAATTGGTTTTTTTGGATGTCGAAATGCCTTTCGGGAATGCTTTTGATGTTCTCGAAGCCTGCAAAGATCTGCATTTTGAAACCATTTTTGTAACCGCTTTTTCGGAGTATTCGCTGAAGGCTTTGAACCAAAGCGCGGCCTATTATCTGCTGAAACCCATCAGCATTGAAGAACTGATTGTAGCGGTAAACAAAGTGCATCATCAAATTCTGAATAAGGAAATTTTTAATAGAAATAAGATTATTATTGAAAATTTTAAGGAATCCAAACCCGAAAAGCAACAAGTGATTCTGCCGACACTGGAAGGTTTTGAAGTTGTAAAAATGGAGGAAATCATTCGGCTTCGCGGTAACGGCAATTTCACCGATTTGTATCTTCATAACGGAAGTAAAAAGATGGCGTGCCGTTTTTTAAAACATTTCTCCGAAATTCTGCCTTTGCCTTTTATCCGTGTCCATAAATCCCATATCATCAATCTGAATTGTGTGAAATCGTACAATAAAGGAGGGATTATTACGCTGAACGATTCCACCGAAATTGAAGTTTCCCCGACTTATAGAGAGGATTTTTTAAGGAATTTCAAGTGATGATTTAACCGCACTAAAACGCAAAGAAATCCGATCTTAACTTTTCGCCTCAATGTCTTCGAATGAATAAAAGTTTAACTTAATAACATCGATTATATGTGCAATTTGAGGCCGTTTTTTTTAACTATAAGGAAACACATTAAAAGTGTATAGTTTTAGACAAAATCTGAAACCGATAAAAGACCATTTTATCAATAGAATGATACTAAATTGACGCAATTTGCTGCAATTTTAATATAAAAAAAGACCGTTAAAATATTTTTTTTTAATTTTACTAAAAACTAGAAATCATGTTATTAAAAAATATCGAAACAGCGCTAAACAAGCAAATCCGTATAGAGGCCGAATCTTCTCAAATCTATTTATCGATGGCCTGCTGGGCTGAAGTGAATGGACTGGAAGGTATCGCTCAGTTTATGTACGCTCAATCAGATGAGGAGCGTCTGCACATGCTAAAGCTAATCAAGTATGTAAACGAACGCGGCGGTCATGCTCAAATTACCGATTTGAAAGCTCCAAAAACATCTTACGAAACCTTCAAAGGAATGTTTGAAGAATTATACAAACACGAAGTTTTTGTATCCGACTCGATTAATGAGTTAGTTCATATTACTTTTCAGGAGAAAGATTATGCCACTCATAACTTCCTGCAATGGTACGTAGCCGAGCAGATTGAAGAAGAAGCAACTGCCAAATCAATTTTGGATAAAATCAACCTTATCGGTGACGACAAAGGCGGATTGTATCTTTTTGACCGTGACATCCAGCAGGTAGCCGCTGCTAGTGCTGCTGCAAATGGAGGCGCTACTGCCAAATAGTTAAGATACCTCTTAATAAATAATATCCCCTAAATGCACGAACATCATTTTGGGGATTTTTTTTGCTCCAAAAGTGTTAAAATTTATTTAGAATAGATAAAAACAACATACCTTTGCATTGGTTTTAAATTCTTTATACCACGATTCAAAACAGATTCATAACTATAATCCGCAGTTACCTTGAGCAAGAAAGAAAAAGAAAAGGAGAAAAAGGACAAGAAGAAAAAAAAGGATAAAAAAGAAATCCTCAAAAAACTGAAAGCTCTTGAAGGCTGTAAGTCGACTTGCATGTCAAGCTGTAAAGTACCGTCAAACTGTAAATCCAGCTGTTGTGAAAAATACAAGAAAAGCGAAAAGAAACGCTGCAGCCGCTGTCCAATGTTTGATTTATTAAAAAAATCAGCATAGTTTTAGTTCGAATAAAGTATTTTTTACTTCTTTAAAGTGTTCAGCTTAATAATACACACCACTATGTTTTAGAATATTGATTTATTACATAGCCATAAAAACAACAAATTTACTTAAAAGCAATAAAATTAAAATCCATAAACAGCAGTAACCTCACGATTACTGCTGTCTTGTTTTTATAATATTCATAATAATTTTGTTCTGTAAAAGTATTTACTCAAAATCAAATCATGAATAGAAACAAAAATATTGCTTATTACAATCAATCCTTACTGCCTGCACATACTCTTCAAAGATTAAAGAGAAAAACGAAAAAAAAATCTCTCCAAGTACTTTCTAAAATGTTATAATAAAAATCAATATTGTAAATTATAACGTAATTAAACTTTCACTTATAAAGCCGATTTTTAATCATAAAACATAATTTCTATATGTTTTTTGTTAAAAATGTAATTATATATTTATTAAAATACATTAAAAAAACAGGTATAAATACCTGTTTTTAACATAAAATTATATATTTATTTACAAAAATAAGAAAAACTTTATTTTTTAGAATTAGATTTGTGCAATCGATTACAATTAATTGCAATTAATCAATAACCATTTTAAAAACTAAATTTTTATGAAAAAAAATGTACTAATTTGTAAAATTACAAGTGTAATTTTACTTTCGCTGCTTCTTTCAAATTGTCAAAATGATGACACTATCAGCCCGACTGATTCGCAAAACATCACAACCGACGATCAAACTATTTCAAATGATACACAAAGCAGTTCATCTGGCAATTCACTTACACGCAAAAGCACTTCAGTAACGACTGAGACGGCATTAATAAGTGCAATAACCAATGCTGCTCCTGGCGATGTCATCACAGTAAGCGGCACCATTAAACTAACCAAAACACTTCAATTACTAAAAAGCGGTACTTCATCTTCTAAAATAAACTTTACAGGAGGCACACTAGATTGTTCTGGAATATCTTCAGGCTGGGGCGTGAAATTAAATGGAAGTTACTGGAATGTTACCAACATGACCATTAAAAATGCTCCTGATTGCGGTTTGGTTTTACAAGTGGGCGGCTATAACTATATTTATAAAATTACAGCCACAGGCAATAAAGACTCTGGAATTCAAGTTTATAATGGAGCGCATCACAACACTGTAAGTAATTGCTACTCAGCTGAAAATTACGACACAGCAAATGGTGGAGAAAATGCAGATGGTTTTGCCTGCAAACTGTCTGGAGGTGCAGGAAACGTTTTTGACAGCTGTACTGCATACCATAATTCTGACGATGGATGGGATTTGTATGGACAGCCATATACAGTAACCATTAAAAACTGTAAATCACAAAATAATGGATACGGAACAAATGGTGACGGTAACGGATTTAAATTAGGAAGTGCAGGTCAAAATATTCCACATACAGTAACCAGTAATTCGGCCACAAATAATAAAGCATGGGGCTACGACGGAAATGGAAATACCGGACACATAACAATTACGGGAAGTACAGCTTCTGGTAATGGAGCTGGATCATTCACCAGAATCTATTAATTCATTTTAGATAATGATACTAAATAAAAAGTGTTCGCTAAGCGAACACTTTTTTTATGGAAAGATTCAAAGCTCGAAACTACTTTCCAAGCAGCATAATCTCGCTTACTACTACTTCGGTGATGTATCGTTTCTCTCCGTTCTTGTCATCGTAGCTTCTGTGGGTTAGTTTTCCGTCTATGGCAATTTGTTTGCCTTTGGTTACGAATTTTTCGATAATCTCGGCTACTTTTCCCCACGCAACTACGGGATGCCATTCGGTTTGTTCTACCCTTTCTCCTTTTTCATTTTTGTAAAACTCTTTGGTTGCGATGGAAAGGTTTGCTACTTTTCTCCCATTGTCTAGCGTTTTGATTATTGGATCATTCCCTGTATTCCCGATTAACTGTACTCTGTTTTGCATGGCGTGTAAAATTTAAATGTTAGCGTATATTATTATTGATATTGTTATTGACATGGCAAAGATGTGACTGCATGCAAAAATTATTCGGTTGGTAACTGTTTACTTTCGGTTGTAAATATTTGTAACCGTTTGCAAACGGATAATGTACTGAGAATAAAAAGCGAATGTAATTAAGTTACAATAAAATATTAGCCTATATTTGTTTGATATCGCTTACAAACTAGAAGGTAATTACCTCAATTTTGAATATGTGTTTTTTAGTTTGTTGCGGGTATATACAAGTTGGCGGTCATTTACAAACGAAATCGAATCTTTCTAAAAAATATTTGATGATTATATGGGTAAATTAAATTTCAAATTATTTATTTTTCTTCTCTTTTGTATCTCTGGATTTTCTCAAAAGACTGAAAATTCGCTAAAAGAAAAAATACTTACTGAAAAAGAAGTGGTTTGCGTTCTACCTATTGAAATAAAGCCTGAATTTATTGGTGGTATTGATAGTTTAAATGTATTTATAAAAAGAAATATAAATCATTCAAAATTAAAATTATCTGAAAATGGAATTGTTTATGTCGAATTCATTATTGATAATAAGGGAAATATTAAAGACGAAAAAATAAAACGTAGTTTATCCGAATTAGCAGACAAAGAAGCCTTAAGAATAATTAAAATAATGCCGAAATGGAATCCCGGTTATGAATATGGAATAGCTGTTAAGTCTAAAGTATATTTGCCAATAAAATTCAATAAATAAACGACCGCCAACATCTACTACAACGGATTTGGGCAATTGGCTTAATGGAATAATGGTTTTGTATCTGAATGATTTGGCAAATCCGAAAAAATGGTCTTAATTTAATCCCAAACCCGCTGTAGTAGCAACACGTTAGTAGCGATTTAACCACAAAACACCTGAAATCAATAACTTATGAAATCAATTAAATTAATTCTTAAGATTTTTTTGGGTTCATTAATAGTTCTTTTTGGAATTTACTTTTTTTTGATAAGTGATTACAATAATATGTTTAAAAATGAACGTTTTATAGAGATCGAAAAATCTATAAAAAAATCGAAATCTAAAAAATATGCCGATTTGATTTCAATATATCAAAAAACACATAGCATTGAAAATGTTAACAATCGAATTATAAAGAACCGAAAAGATTGTCCTTGCCTATCAGTCGTCAAAAAATTTGGCTATCCAAAACTGTACGAGAAAAATAGTTCACAAATAAGAAATGGAATAAACGAAATAATTTATACAAACAAAATAGAAAAAACATTTACTCAAGAAAATTGTTTGACTTTTTTGTTTGCTTCATATGATTTCTCATGTGAAAGCAAAGGTGTTGAACAAGCTTCAAAATATTTCTTCAATAAAAATATAGAAGACTTAAATCAATCTGAAAAAATAAATTTAGTTTTAATGGTTGATAATTCAGCTTTATACAATCCTTTTAAAAATAAAAGTTTATTGCCGAAAAAAATTGAAGAATATAAAAAAATAATAAATAAATAAACCGCTACTAACACTTGCTACAAGAGATTTGGGCATTTGGCTTAATTTAAAAATGGTCTTGTATCAGGGAAGTTTAGGCAAATCCGAGAATAAGGCTTAATTTAATCCCAAACCTCTTGTAGCAAGGGGACGTTAGCAGAAATTAAAAAAAATACAGATGAAAGAAATGTACTTTGAAATACCATTATACAAAATTTTAGAATTCAACAATGAAGATGAAGAGAAAGGTAATGCATTATTAGATTTTATAAACTACACAGGGTTAATTGATGGATACAATCCAAAAATTAATGAAAATACAAGTTATAGAGTAAGTTCTTTTCAAACTACAACATATTATAATTTACGGAATTATGTAGGCTTTCATACAAGAGAATTAAGATGTGTAAGAACAGGTTATACAATTACAACATATTTTTTATTAGAAAAATTTGAAACTGAAATTGAAGAAAATGACTTTAGTGAAATAATTTACAAATTTCAGAAAGTTGGACAATTTCCAACAATTGCTGATTTAGAAATAGGAAAATACAAAAAGTTTTCTAAAATTTTGAAAAAGGAATATCTCCGAGAATTAAATAAAGCAATCGGATTATCCGCAAATGGAGTTGGAATTGGTGCTTTTGTATATTTAAGAAGAATTTTTGAAAATCTAATTGAAAAATATCACCAAGAAGTCAAAAAAAATAATGATTGGAATGAAGAGAATTATACTAATTCAAGAATAGCAGAAAAAATCGAATTGCTAAAAAATTACTTACCCGAAGCAGTTGTCAAATATAAAAAGGTATATTCAATAATTAGCAAAGGAATTCACGAATTAGAAGAACAGGAATGTCTTGAATATTTCCCTATAGTTAAAGATGCTATTATTTCAATTTTGGAACAAGATTTCTTAAAACAAGAAAATGCAAACAAACAAAAAGAGTTAGAAAAAAACATTCAAAATTTAGTAGAAAAACTAAAGTAACTTCTGCTAATCGAGTAGACGGCTCCGCCCCAAACGGAACGGAGTGCGCCTCTCACACCACCGAGCGTACGGGTCACGTACTCGGCGGTTCGCAAATCATCATCCAAAAGCTCTTTACACCTTTTGGGCTATCCATAATTTACTTTAAGATTAGGCTAAGTAAACTTTCCTAATCGAATTTCTTGGAGATTTGCGTTCAGTCCTTCCTTGTTTGTGAGTCCTGTGCGGTATCTATTCGCAACTCGTTGCCCCAAGTACTATGACCTCTGCTGACTTCTCTTTCTAATGTTCCCGACATTTAAGAGATCTCCCCTGGTAAGAGCTTTTTCCTTCATCCAATTCCTGCGCCATCTACAAATCAACGATTTTGGTAATCTTCGGACGTTGCGTTGGTGTGGACGCTTATCCTCGCTGACTTGCCTCCTATGACGTTTCTGTTCGTCAGTACCGGATTTTGCCGGTTCGCTTCCTTCACTGCATACCTCACGGTAAACCAGCTTGCGACGTACTAATGGTTCGGGGTTTCAATCCGCCCATAAGGGACTTGCACCCTCTGGAAAAATAACACGCTGTAAGATTTGTTTTCTAATTGGAAATTTGTATTTTTCAATTTTTATCAAAGCTTACAGCGTGTGTCCTGCTCATGCAGGGCACACACAGCTACTACAACGGATTTGGGCAATTGGCTTAATGGGAAAATGGTTTTGTATTTGGATGTTTAGTGATAACCGAAAAATAAATCTTAATTTAGTTCCCAAACCCGCTGTAGTACCAGAACGTTGTGCGACATATTACCAAAAATCGCGAAAATAGAAAGTAACATAAAAACTATAATTGGAGAACTGAAACCAAATTAAAAACGTGGCGTAACCGAAAAGCCAAAAGAGTAGGAAACTTAAAAATTAAAATGGCTTTAGATTTAATTGCAAAATTCAGTGTTCTAGAAAAGGTAACACCAACAGAAAGTAAAGAGATATTTGATGTGTTTTTAGCTCCAGAAGAAGAAATACTTTTATCATATAAACACGCAAGAGATAAAGTTGTTTTCACAACTTACAAAATTATTTGTTACGATGTTCAAGGATTTACAGGTGGCAAAAAAGAATACAGAATTTTTCCATATTCAAAAATATCATCTTTTTCAGTTGAAACTGCAGGATTTTTCGATACAGATGCAGATTTCAAAATATGGGTTTCAGGAGTTGGATGTTTTGAAATTAAATTTGGAAAAAAATTAGACATTAAAGAAGTTGGTTCTTTAATGGCAAGCAAAATTTCACATTAAACAAAATCTAAACAATGAAAAATTTTATTAAAATATTGCTTATTAGTTTTGTATTTACATCTTGTTTAAATTCAAATAAAAATGAAGCAGTAGCAACAGAAAAAAAAACAATAGTTAATGTTTCAGATATTATTGGAAAAGACCAAACAGAAATTGAAAAAATTTTAGGGAAACCTGATAATCTTGAAATGGTTAAACCAAGTAATACACCTTGTGAAAATAAACCTTGTGAAAAAGCCAATTATCAATCTGACAAATTTGAAATTGTATTCATAAATGGCAAAGCAGATTGGATAACAATAAATAAACTTTCTGAAAACGAAATCAATAATGAAAATATTGAATTGTTAGGTTTGAAATCTGCGGAACCAAGTTTTGATAATCCAGGAAATGTTAAGAAATGGAATAATATAGAAAACATAAAAGAGATTAGTGTATTCGATAATGGTTCAGGAAAAATAGATTATATATACATTAAAGCATTAACAGAATAAAAAATACGTCGCACAATCGAGTAGACGGCTCCGCCCCTAAAGGGACGGAGTGCGCCTCTCACACCACCGTGCATACGGGTCACGTACACGGCGGTTCGCAAAGAGATGGGTTGAGTTCGATATAAACATCGCTTAAGGATTGATAACCACGCTGTTTTAAGCGTTTCAAAGTAATGGTGGTACTCAAAATCGGGCTCTGTGCAATTGCCCAACCCCCTTTTCTCGTTCGGCTAAATGCATAGGCATGGCCTTGGTCAACTCCAAACCGAATGAGATTCTTTCCCTTTCTCTTTCTTTCAGGTTTCTTCCAATCGTGCCAAATGCAGTATTGAAGTCGGTTTACTCATAAGTTTTTATTGTTTTTTTTGGTCTTCGTGATACCGCTTCGCTAAATTCTGTTCGTCAGTACCGGATTTTGCCGTTTATTCACAAAGTATTTATTTGCTCTTTTGGAGTTCATGAATACTTCGTATTTCGTTGCCTTCAGTTCTAGCTTCGCAGCTAACAACCTTGCGACGTGCTAATGGTTCGGCGTTTCAATCCGTCCACAAGGGACTTGCTCCCTCTGGAAAAATACACGCTGTAGGATTTGTTATCTAATCCAAAATTTGTATTTTCGGATTTTTATCAAAGCTTACAGCCTGTGTCCTGCTCATGCAGGACACACACACTTGCTACAAAAGATTTGGGCATTTGGCATAATTTGAAAATGGTTTTATATTTGGAAAGATTTGGCAAATCCGAAAAATGGTCTTAATTTAATCCCAAACCCACTATAGTAGCAACACGTTATGGGTTACTTTAAAGAACCGACGATAGATGAGAAAAAATATATTGATTCTAATTTTGGCTTTCCTACTTTTTGCCTGTAATTCACAGACAGAAAAGAAAAAACCAATTATTAAGACTGCTGACAATTCTGTCGTGATTTTGATTAATAAAAAATCAGAAAAATTCATTCCTGAGACAAAGGGAACTGAAAAATTTGATACAATAATAGCCGACAGCAAGATACAAATCACTATTAAAAAAACAGACCTTGACAGTTACGTAATCAATGAATATGAAGAAGATGGTAACAAACAAATTGACAAATATAGAGATGCTGAAATATCGCTTACAATTAAACAAAATTCACAAATATTTTTAGACACTGTATTTACAAAAAAACAGTTTTCGAAATATGTTAACAAAGGATTTTTAGATAATGCCATTTTTTTAAATTATTGGTTTGAGGCGTCAGGGAAAGACAAAATTCAATTCTTTGGAGTAATTGCTAAACCAGAGACCGACAATACAATTGACTTTTATCATTATTTTGATTTGGCAAATAGAAAATTGACTTTTGTTCAAAAAACTGAAGAAGATGAAGATTAAAAAGCAACCCATAACCGCTACTGCAACGGATTTGGGCAATAGGCTTAATGGAAAAATGGTCAAGTATCTGGATCATTTGGCAAATCCGAAGAATGGGCTTAATTTAGTCTCAAACCCACTGTAATAGCAACACGTTGTGAGCTATTTTACCATAATAACTAAATATGAAAACCTTAAATAAAATATTATTAGTTATTATTTTGACAACTAATATATCTTTAGCGCAAAAATATAAATTAGAACTGCCTGAAATAACCAATTCATTTGAAAAATTTAATCTTGATACTTTACCTAATTCATCTGACAAATATATCGGGTACACAAAGAAAAATAAGAAAGGCAAAACTATATATGTTAATATTGGAAAAAATGAATATGTAGAAAATGATTCATTACACTTTTGCTTAATACGTTATACTAAATCTGATGATAGTAAATCCACATTTTCTGGATATGATTTTTCTATTAATCCAATAGTTGGCATCTATAAAGAATTTCATGAAAATGGAAATATAAAACTTAAAGGAATATATTGTTTCTTAGGTTTTAAAATTGGTAATTGGTATAAATATGACGAAAATGGAGAATTAATTAATGTTGAGAATTTTGATCGTGATTATAAATTTGGCTATAAAAAAGTATTTAGTTTCTGTTTAATAAATAAAATTTCATTGCAAAGAATAAACAACGATAAGTCAGTATCTCAAATTAGAAAATATAATAAGTGTTGGTATATTCAATCACAACCTGATTACAATAAACGTGTTTATAAAGAATATGAAATAGATGGTAATACAGGGAAATTGATTAGCACAAAAGAACTGCCGTTAGAAGTATATTCAGAGTAATAAACATTATAATTAAAAACCAGAATTTATAAATGAAACAAATTATTTACCTATCATTTTCCTTATTCACGATTTTGACTTTTGGACAAATTAAAGACCCAACTCCAAACTTTGATATTGAATGGCCATCGGCATCTCCTGGTGATAAATGGGATTTTTCTAAGAAACCCTATAAAAAAATAATAAATTCTGAACATAGTAAATGTATTGATGAATTTGATTCCATAGGAAGACATACTAAAAGAAGTGTTTTTTGGAACGAATATACCATAATTGAGATTAAAAGATATAAAGGTGATATGATTGTAGAGCACACGCTAAAACAAATCTCTAATTTTGATCAGAACGGTAATAAAATACGTCCAGACGAAATCACAACGACTAAATTAAATCTAAACGACAAGGGAAAAATAATAGATGGCAAAACTTTCAAATTAACAAAAGACAGCATATATAAAATAATTGGTTATCAATATTATGATAATAAAAACAGACTGATTAAATGCACTGATTCAACAGGACTTAAGTATATTTCAAATTTTTATTATTCAGGTAAAAATTTAATCAGAAAAGAAGAAATAAATCAAATTGATGCAAAGACAAAAACCTTTATGGACAGAATTTACAAATACAAAGACAACCAAATCGTTTTTTATGAATCAATTAGAAGTATATTTAAAAACAATATATTAACAGAGAAAACAAATAATAGCACTGTTGAACAGGAATTTAAAAATAACCTGATTGTAAAAAAAGTTATAAAAAATAAATCAGAAACCATTGAGAGAAATTACACTTATGATAACGATAAGAACTTAATTACTTTTATTGAAACAAAAAAGAACAATTATGATGGTTTGATAACATCTCAAATGAAAAGAACCAAAAAGTATGAAAACAATCTTTTAGTTTATTCTGAAATGCAAGAGGGTTTAAGTACTGAACAAAGTAATTTTAGTTTTACATACTATTTTCATTCAGATAATGAATCGTTAACAAAAACAGAAACAACTAATAACAAAAATAATTTTCAATGTGAATACCTATATAATGAATATAATCATTTAGTTAAAACCATTACTACTTATTCCAATGAACCTTCACAGAATGAAGTTGTATATGAAATTGAATACTATTAAAAAAAAAAGCACACAACACGATGTTTTGCGAGATTTGGGCATTTTGCTTTTAAAAAAAGGTCTTTTATTTGGAAGTTTAGGCAAATCCGAAAATAAGGCTTAATTTAACCCCAAACCTCTTGTAGTAAGGGAACGTTATGTGCTATGTTGCCAAAAAACTGCAGAAAATATAGAGGAAATGAAAAATATGAAGAGAATTATAATCTTATCTTTTTTATCAATTTTACTTGTTTCGTGCAAGGATAATTCCATTGAAAAAAATTACGAATTGGATTACAATCCAAATGAAGAAATTAACTTAGTAAATAAACAAAAATCAGGAATCGGATATAATATAATATCAATTCCTGGACATATCCTTTTTTATGGACATTCAAAAGATTATATAATTGTTATTCAAAAACCATCAGATAGTATTTATAATTTTAATGAAAACTTAAAATATGATAAAATGATGGAAAAAGTTTTTAAAAGTAATTTTAATCAATTTTGGATTTTGAAAGTTAAAAATGATAGTTTATTTGGACCGTTCCAAAAAGCTGAATATCTAAAAAAACGAAAAGAAATTGGAGTTCCTGACAATCTTAAAATAAATTACTCAACAGAAGAATTTTATTTAAAAGGTCAAAGAAAAGACATACAATATAAGAATCCAGACTCTGAAGTTGTAGATGTTAAAAACTTAATGGGAAATCAGCCGAAATAAAAAACACATCACACAACCGCTACTACAAAAGATTTGGGCATTTGGCTTAATTTGAAAATGGTTTTGTCAGAAAATAAGGCTTAATTTAGCCCCAAACCTCTTGTAGCAAGAGAACTTTATATGCAAGCCTTAAACAACTTAACAATGAAAAGAACTCTATCTGTATTTTTTATGTTTCTCTCTTTTTTTGCTATATCACAGACACAAAAGAAAAATGAGAAATCAATAGACAAAATTGAATCAAACTGTCTAAATAAAAGTGAAATTTCTAATGCGGAAATGTGTAACTGCACAATAAAAGCAAGAGAATCGTGGGACAAAGAATTAAACAAATATTACGGACTTTTGAAAACTAAACTTCCAAAAGAAGCATTTGAAATTTTGAAAGAATCACAAAAACAATGGATAAATTATCGAGATAAAGAATATTTGTTTATTTCTAAATTTTATTATGAAGTTAAGGAAGGAACAATGTGGTTCGCGGTAGCAGAAAATAAGAAAAAGGAAATTGTGAAAGAAAGAGCGCTGGAATTAGAAGAATATTATAGAATGTTAGACTTTTAAAAAGCTGCATATAACATCGGTGGCTGTTGTACAACTAACTCTTAGTTTAATTTTGATTTCTTTTTATAAATATTTAATTCGTAATACATTGAAAAATAAATTAAATGAAATTTACACATTTTGAGTTATAAAACAACCACACAACAAAAAAACTCAAAATCAAATCCTTAGAATAAAAAAATCATTAAAACATTTGCGAAACCGAAAAGTTGCGCATATATTTGCAACTGATTGGTTTCTTAATTAAAAAATAGTATGAGAAGAGACGTTTTTCAAGCCATACCCGATCCGACAAGAAGAGCTATCATCGCCTTAATTGCCTTACAGGCCATGTGACGCCTAACGCAATTGCTGAAAATTTCAATACTACGCGACAAGCGATTTCAAAACACCTCCGCATACTAACGGAATGCGAATTAGTAAAACAAGTACAGCAGGGCAGAGAAATCTATTATTCGCTTGAAATCAAGAAAATGAAGGAAATAGACGAATGGTTAGAACAATACCGAAAAATTTGGGAAATCCGTTTTGACCAGCTCGATGACGTATTATCAACAATTAAAAAAAATAAAAAATGAACAACAATTTGCTATTTGATTTTACCGTTGACAAAACAGCCAAAACGGTAGTCATAAACCGAGAATTTAATGCCGATCTTTCACTGGTATGGGATGCTTTTACCACGAAAGAACTGCTGGATCAGTGGGTTGCTCCAAAACCTTGGACATCCAGAACAAAATACATGGATTTTAAAGTTGGCGAGAAACGCTTTTATGCGATGGTAAGCCCAGAGGGGCAGGAACATTGGTCCATTCAGGAATATACTTCTATTAGCCCGAAGACCCATTTTAAAATGTACAACGCATTTGCCGACAAAGACGAAAATCCGCAATTACCGGGTTCTGAATGGGATTATAATTTCACCGAAGAAAACGGAAAAACAAAAGTCAGCATCTCAATTTACAATGAATCTCTTGAACGCATGGAGAGAATGATCGAAATGGGCTTCAAAGAAGGATTTACAATGTCTATTGATAACCTGAAAAAATTATTGGAAACATTATCGAAAAAATAATTTCGCTTCCAGAACTAAAAGACAATAAAACAAACCTCGCTTTCCCGATATAATTAGGAATAAAGCGGGGTTCTTTATTTATATTTTATGACTATCCGCAAAGCATACTAAATGTTTTTTTGCCACTGATTACACAGATTCTCACAGATTTTACATGCCTTTTTTAGAAATCTGTGAGAATCTTTATAATCTGTGACCAATTTTATCGATTGGGTATTAGTCAAGGATATTCATATTATATTTTATGCTTTTCCATTAAAAGAATTCATTTTTACAGCCAAAATCTAATATATTTATAATCAAAAACATCTCAACATTTTTAAATGAAGTTTTCTTGTCGAAAAATTAGAACCTAGCTTTATGAAAACGTACCAATGAAAAAAACATCATTACTAATTTTATTTTTTGTTGCGCAAGGCATACTTGGACAAAATAAAATGAAACCTCTCTCAGAACTAATAAATACAACAGATTCCGGCTGGCCAATAGTACAGGAATGGATTAAATCTGCCAAAAACAAAGCTGAGATATTAGAATTAGATTCTGCTACAGATAAAAATGCTTTATACAACACTCAGGTAACAACCCGTTCTCCAATGGGAGCAATTATTTATTATACTGGAGGAATAATCATTGATAATGGCTGGATTAGAATATTAGGCTCAGGAAATTCAAAACTTACCCGTTCAATTTCAAACTGGAATAAAGGAAAATCATTCAAGGAATACGGCGATTCACCACCATTTCTGCTAATTGCCGATGATGCAATAGGAGGATTTTATATTTTAAATGGAGGAGCTTTCGGTAATGATTTCGGCAAAATCTATTATTCTGCGCCAGACAGTCTGGAATACGAACCTTTGAATATAACCTATTCCGAATTCATTTTGTTTTGTCTTAACAATGACTTAAATGCTTTTTACAAAGGTTTGCGATGGAAAAACTGGGAAAAAGATCTGAAAAACCTTAATTATGATAAAACCTATAATTTCTATCCTTATTTATGGACCAAAGAAGGAAAAGAAATTGAAAAAAATGCTAAAACAGAAGTCCCCGTAGAGGAAGAGTATAGTTTAAAAATAGATTATTACAAGTAATAAAGCCTAATGTTTCGCTCCAAAAAACAGACTAATTTTGAACATTAATAACGACAAAATATGAAAAACTGCCTTGAATGCGGTGACCCGATTGTAGGCCGAGAAGACAAGAAATTCTGCAGTGACGGATGCCGAAATGCCTATAACAACAAAATAAATAAGGACAGCACGAATTATATGCGCAATATCAATAACAAATTGCGCAAAAATTACCGAATTTTGTCGGAACTAAATGTTGAAGGAAAATCGAAAACGACCCGAGCCAAATTGATGAGCAGGGGTTTTGATTTTGAATTTTTCACCAGCATTTTGAACACCAAGTCTGGGAATACTTACTATTTCCTATACGACCAAGGCTATATGGTTTTGGAAAATGATTACTATATGCTTGTTAAAAAAGATATTTAATACCACACATACTAATGAAGAAAAATTATTCCTCCATTATAACCGCTGCCTTAATCCTTGGGATTTTGGGCTTACTGTTTGCCTCGCTAATGCCTTCGTATTCGGAGGGTGAGGAAAAGAAAGTCACTGAATTTTCGACGGACAGAGCCATGGAACATGTCGAAGCGATTGCACAGCATCCGCATTATGTAGGCACCAAAAACCATGAAGCTGTTGCCAATTATATCATCGCCGAGCTTGAAAAACTGGGCTTAGAAACAACAGTTCAGGAAGGCTATACACTTACAGACTGGGGGAATTTAGTAAAATCCAAAAACATTATGTGCCGTATTGACGGGACTAAACCGGGTGGCAAAGCCCTGCTTCTGCTTTCACATTATGACAGCGCACCGCATTCCTTCTCGCACGGAGCGAGCGATGATGCATCAGGCGTGGCGACGATTTTGGAAGGTGTTCGCGCTTTTTTGAATGCAAGAACCAAACACCAAAACGACATTATTATTCTGTTTACTGATGCGGAGGAATTAGGCTTAAACGGTGCCTCGCTTTTTGTAACCGAACATAAATGGGCAAAAGAAGTGGGACTAGTTCTGAATTTTGAAGCCCGCGGTTCATCTGGACCGAGTTATATGCTGATGGAGACCAACAAGGGGAATGCTGGTTTGGTAAAGGAATTTGCCAAAGCAGATCCAGCATATGCAGTTTCAAATTCACTGATGTACAGCATTTACAAAATGCTGCCGAATGATACAGATTTGACTGTTTTTAGAGAAAAAGGCGATATTCAGGGTTTCAATTTTGCTTTTATCGACAGTCATTTCAACTACCATACCCAACAGGACGATGTAGCGCATTTAGACAAAAGCACGCTTAAACACCAAGGTTCGTACCTGATGCCGTTGCTGAATCACTTTTCGAATGCCGATCTGAATGCTACAGCTTCCGCATCAGATGATGTTTATTTTACGATTCCGTTTGCTTTTATCAGCTATCCTTTTGACTGGGTAATGCCAATGACACTGATCGCTGTTGGCGTTTTAATCATTTTGGTATTTATTGGCAAAGCCAAAAGAATGCTGAAGCTGTCCGATATTATGAAAGGCTTCTTCCCTTTCCTCGGTTCACTGATTTTTGTCGGACTGATAACGTATTATGGATGGAAAGGACTGCTGCTGATTAATCCGCAGTACAATGATCTGCTTAACGGCTTTACGTACAACGGCCACGATTATATTGCTGCTTTTGTATTGCTTAGCCTTTCGATTTGTTTTTTCTTTTATCAAATTGGTTCACAACCCAAAGTAGCAATGAACCATTATGTGATGCCGCTTATTTTTTGGATTGTGCTGAACGGTTTTCTTGCCAATAGTCTGCAGGGTGCAGGATTCCTGATTATTCCTGTGTATTTTGGATTGTTTGCCTTTGCGGTTTTTGTATTTAGCCAAAGATCGAATTGGATTGTAAACCTCATCTGCGCTATTCCCGCCTTACTGATTGTTGCACCATTTATTCAAATGTTTCCGATAGGTTTGGGACTGAAAATACTGTTTGGTAGCGCAATTTTGACGGTTTTATTATTTGTCTTAATACTGCCTGTTTTTGGGGCTTTCGCCAAAAAAGGAATCTGGTCGCTGTTTTTCTTTTTAACAGCCGTTCTCTTTTTCGCGAAAGCGCAATACCATTCGGGTTACGAAGCCGGAGAAGCTAAATCGAACAGTTTAGTGTATTACTATAATGCGGATACCAACAAAGCACATTGGCTGACTTATGACACCAATCTGGATTCTTGGACAAAAGGTTATCTAGGAGAAAAGCCGAAAGGCGCGAAAATTTTCAATGATTTGAAGCTGTACAGCAAATACAATTCAGAGTTCACCTATTCTGCCGAAGCGCCAAACAAAGACATAGCAAAACCAAGCATTTCGTTCCTAAAAGACAGCGTAGTGGGTCACAAAAGATTCCTAAAAATACAGATCACGCCAAACCGAAAAGTCAACCGCTATGATGTTTTTGCTAATGAAATTATGCGTTTTTATAATTTCAAAGCCAACGGAACTTCGACTCTTGGACAGCAGGGAACCGAATTAGAACGAAACGGCAAAAAACTGCTGAGCTATTATGTAGTCAACAACGAACCGCTGGTGTTACAGTTCACAATAAACAAAGCGACGATTCTTGATATGGATGTGATGGAAAGTTCTTTTGACTTGATGGTCAACCCAATTTTCTCCATGACTCCAAGGGAAAACTGGATGATGCCTACACCATTTGTATTAAACAATGCGATAATTATTACCCAAAAAATAAGACGCAGACCGAAAGCTGCTCCAACAATTAAACCTGTAGCTGTACAGCCGATTGTGGCTGACAGTTTGAGAGTAGTGAAAGATAGTTTGAAAGTGAAGTAAAAGCAGTTTCGTAAAACTTCTCAAAAAAAAACAGAGATATCCAAAGTTTAATAACAATGACTTTGAATATCTCTGTTCCTTTTTTTCATAAATGTGCAATTACATAAGCATTTTTATCAAACAGATTAAAAAGTTCTATTACTTTATAAATTTTAACTGCTGTGTGCTGGTATTCGTTTTTAGTTTTATCAGATAAACACCAGAAGCCCAAGAGCTGACATCCCAGCTGGACACAGCATTTGTAGTTCTTATTCTTTGACCAGCCATGTTATAAAACTGCACTTTTTCGACAGTTATACCACTAGGAATGTCAAGTGAAAGAATATTATTGGCAGGGTTTAAAAATAACTGTGCCGTGCTCAGTTGATTTTTTTTGGAAGATATAATTGTTGTATTATCTTTGGAAATAATATTTTTTTTGGGATCAAATGTGATGCTTGTAATCGTAAAAGGTACTTTTTCGGTAAAAGTTTCCCCATTGAAAGTATTATTCAGAACCAAATCCAATTGCTGTCCTCCGCTTCCAAAAATCCTGATAGGAACGGGCATCTCAAAAAAGGAAACTGAAGCATCCGATTGTGTCTGACTGACCGTAAATCTGGCTTCACCGCTGTCTAAATTTTCAGCAGAAATGCTATAACTTGGATAGCCCTGCCCATAAACCCAGTCATTAAAAAATTCCGTCAGACTATTGCCGTAAACAGCTTCCAAATGCAATTGCAGATTCGAAGTTTTGGCATATTTATAAGCAAGATTCGGGTCTTTTAAATAATTTTTTATTCCTTGAAAAAACAAAGCATCCCCCATTTTAAAACGGAGCATGTTTAGCACCATTGCTCCTTTGTCATAGGTTAATCGGGAACTGAAAATCCTGTCAACATTAGAAAGCTCAGCATCTGTTACATATACGGATCCATTAGTTTTGGAAACTATGTTATCAATCATTTTATTTTTTTCAGAAACAAAGGCATTCTGTCCGTCAAAGTTTTCGATAACGAGGGAAGCTGCATAAACCGCAAAACCTTCATTCAGCCAAATATCATTCCAAGTACCGCAGGTGACTTTGTTTCCAAACCATTGGTGAGCCATTTCATGAGCAATTAAATCTCTTTCAAAACTATTCATAAAAGAAACCGTAGTATGCTCCATTCCGCCTCCCCATTCAAACTGAGCATGCCCATATTTCTCTGTATGAAAAGGATAGATTTCAAATAGGTTTTCGTAAAAATTCAAAATCAATGGCGTCTGGTCCAATTTTGTTTTTACCGATGCTAAGGTTTCGGGATAAATGTAATTGATGATGGGATACTGACTGGACGCGGTTCCTCCCTGCTGATTGTAAATACTATAATTAGTGACCGCTATAGCAACTAAATAAGCGGGAATAGGATAACCGTGATGAAAATGGGTAGTTTTGCTGGCTCCGTTAATTACGGGTGCTTCGGGCTCAACACCATTGGAAACACTGACATATTGTGAAGGTGCCGTAATGTAAACATCAACTGCATCAATTTTATCATTCAAATCCTGCTTGCAGGGCCACCAGTCGCGAGATCCATAAGGTTCTGATAAAGTATATAAAATAGGAGAACCATTGTGTGCCGCAGTAATAAATGCTTTTTCCCCTGTGGCCGGAGTTCCTGAATATCTAATTTCGACAGAAGCCGAAACTCCCGATTTTAAAATAGCAGGTAAAGTAATAATCAATTCATTATTGGCATTTTGCACAAAGGCTAGTGACACACCATTCTGAATAACAGCACTTACTGTGAGTTTATTCGTTAAATCAAAAGTCACTGAGTTAAGATCAGACAATGCCGTAAAAGTACTGGTCACAATTCCTGAAATAAAATATTTGGCCGGATCTACAGTAAATTCCAATTTTTGATAAGTAACATCATAATTTAATGTATTGGGATTAACACTCAGGTTCATCTTCTGGGCAGCTGTCTTTCGTTCAATCTGGGCAATATCTGATGTTTGGCTTGTGCTTTTTTGAACACAGCTCAAAATCATTAAAATCTGTACAGCCAGCAAAAGACTTTTTCTCATTTCAATTCTATTAATGTGCCAAATATAATCATTGCTTTAGTTTTAAAGACTTAAAACCCAACCACAAAATACCATTCGTTTAACCAGCATAAAATTTGTCTTTTTTTATAGTGTTTATCTGGTTTATGCCATCGAAAAAAGTAAGAATGAATCACTAGTTTTATTTCCTAAAATCCGCTCTAAAAGATTATATTTGAAAACCTATAAAATTATCAAAATATTCATTTATAAATCAGCATTTTAATGGAAACAATATTCAAAGAAAAACAAAAATTCACCCAATGGTGGTTATGGTTATTTTTAATCGGGCTTGGAATTTTTCAGATTTACGGCCTTTTCAGCCAGCTGATTAAAGATGTGCCTTTTGGGAACAAGCCAATGTCAGATATGGGACTGATTTTCTTTACGCTAATTCCATTCGGACTGATAGCTTTCTTCTGGTACATGAAACTGGAAACAGAAATAGACGAAAAAGAAATACGCATTACTTTTATTCCATTGACAAAAAAAACATTGAAATGGGATGAAATAAAATCTGCATCAATTATAGAATATAAGTTTGTCGGTTACGGAGTCCGGTTATTTACTTCTTATGGGACTGTTTATAACACTAAAGGAAAAACAGGACTGGCGGTTGAATTAAACAGCGGAGAAAAAATCTTAATCGGCACACAAAAAGCTGAGGAATTGACCAAAAACATTGAAAAACACCACAAAAATAAATTTGTAATTTAAACAGGTTTACAAAACCGATCACAGCGTTTTGAATTATGGTAAGAATAATCAATTTTAAAAATTATATAACAGTCTCCAAACCCTCTAAAACTAATTTAGCTATTATTAATTTAAAAATTGATAATATAACATAACTTCAGGAGATTATGACTCTACAGTCAGTCCTTGTGCAGTAACAACTCTGTCAGAAACTTATTCCAGAGGAAACAGTAAAATAACAATTATATACATCAGATAATTGATTTTCTGATGTTAAATACTGCTGCTTTTGGGAAGCAGCATGAAACGGAAATGACTTTTAAAGCTATTTCCGTTTTTTTATAAATTGATAATCAAAAGCGCTTTACTTAAAATAATTTTTCAAATTCAGCCGGCATTTTATTTATCGGTTTTATTTTAATGTCCTTGTAATAAACCTCAGCAGCTTCACTCTGCAGCTGTATTTTGCCTTCTATTAGAGGCTGAAATTCCTTGCCGTCATAATAACGGGAATTTTGCAAAACCATTACCACTTTACCATTAATTATATGAAGGCTTTTACCCTCAAAACAAACTAATTCAATTTCTGTCCAGCCGTTATTAGGTGTTTCGGCTCTCATTTTTCGCATGCAGAAACCAGTGTTATTTGTGTGGGTGCCAAATGATATAAAATTTTGACTTTCGTCAGCAACAGCACTCATTGTCCCTTCTGGAAGATACGCTCTGATGTCAATGGCAGCATTGGCAATGTTCCAATAATCTCCAAAATGTCCTTCCATAACCTGAAACTCCTGCGCCAGCATCCAGGCACGCCAGTAATCTACCCCTGCTTCGCCTTGAGAGTGATAAAGTACGCCTGCATCCATAAGTTTGTCTGCTCTAGGCTCCCATTTTTTGGTTCCAAACTTTACTTTTAGCTTTAATCGATAGTTTTTAAATTTTTCTTTGGTAAAAACACAGCCATAATATTCCCCCGAAACTTTCAGCACCGGCTCATTGTTTTCCTGAATTACCGTAAACATATTATTTACATTTTTGTTATAGCCAATTGGCAGGATTTCCTTTCCGTCAGCATCCGTTGGAATTTTTCCAGAATATCCATTTTGATGTTTATAACTCAGGTACATTTCCCATTTACTCAAATTATTATCTAATAAATTTATCCAGTCCTCATCTTTGGAATGACTTCCTTTTGTTAAAGAAGTTAAGCTGAAAAGAAGCCCAAGCAATAATAATAAAGAAGTTTTTTTCATAAGGTCTCTGTTGGTTATTTAAATAGCAGTTAATATAACAAAACTAATGATTTTATTAAAGATGCAGTTTTATACCTTATTAAAAAATAAGATTTTTCTTTTATTTTATCTAATAAATATTTTTTATTTGATAAAAAACAAAATCAGTTATGCATTGGCAATATTATTTGATGCAATTTTGCAGCTCATTATATAAATATTAATTCACATGGAATTCGGCAGAATCATTATTTCGGAAACCGCATCAAACAGCGAAAATCCTCAAGACATCATCAATTCTAATATTTCGGTAATCAATTTAATGCGCGAAGAAAAAGTAGATGATGATTTGATTCACGAAGATGCCTTGATGAGTTATTATCTGGATTATTACGTTTCCCAATACACTGAAGGAAATTTTGCCCAATTTGTATATAATTCGCGCTGGAACAATGAATTAAACGAACTTATCGAAGAAGGACTTCAATTACTTGGTGCCGAAAAGCATTTAGAACTGTTCCAGCAGCAATGCAAGAAAGTAAAACTGATGAGCAGTGTCAAAAGGGAAAAATTCTTCAAAAGCAGACTCGAAGGTGTAAACCCACTTAGAGATTTATTGAATAATGATACTTTTTTTGAAATAGAAGAAAACCTGATAGAACTAAATGCTAATTTCTTGAAATCACATCCAGACACAGAAATACTTTCCGTAGACGAAATGTTTACTGTTCTGGAAGAATTCATAGGACACGAGATCAAAAGAGAATAGCCTTCTGCTCAATAATTTTCATTTTAACAAGCACATTCAATTTTCAGTCCGCCTTTGTTTCCGCTGGTTCCTTCAGTTGCATAACCATCAAACTTCCACCATTCGATTCCGCCGATTAGTTCTTTAACCTTGAATCCTAATCTGGCCATATTCAGTGCGCCTTTGGTCGAAGCATTGCAGCCTATTCCGTCGCAATAGGTTACATACAAAACTTCTCTGTCCAAATGGGCTGTTGTTTCTGCATTCATTTCGCGGTGCGGCATATTAATTGCGTTTGGAATATGCTCTGCCTCAAACCCAAATGCTTTTCGGGCATCGAGTGCGATTACTTTTTCGCCATTGTTCAAAGCGTCAAACAAATCGGATGGATCCATCTCAAAGGCTAATTTGTTTTCATAAAATTTTATCTGCTCTTCCATTTATATAATTTTTTAGATTGGTTAATACTCCAAAATTAAAGTAACTGTTTTTCAAATACTAACGAAAAGAATTCATTCATTGCATTAATTCTTTTCATATAAATCCATGCAGATTTTTTGTTCCTTTGTAAAAACAATTCTTTAAATGGAAATCAGACATCTCAAATTGATAAAGGCAATTGTCGAAGAAGGGAGCATCACAAAAGCGATTGACAAACTGCATTTGACACAATCTGCCTTGAGTCATCAGCTCAAGGAAGCCGAATATCAATTGGGTACCAAATTGTTTTTAAGAACGAATAAAAAACTGATTCCGACCAAAGCCGGCGAGAAAGTGTATGGAATAGCCAATGAAATCCTAGACAAACTTTCGGAAACGGAACTTCAAATCAAGGAAATGGTTTTTGGAGAATTTGGCGAAATCCGCATCAGTACCGAATGTTTTTCCAGTTACCATTGGCTGCCTTCAGTTATAAAGCAGTTTCATGATTTATATCCAAATATTGAATTGAAAATCGTTACCGAAGCCACTCATTATCCATTGCAGAAACTATTGGATAATGTAATCGACATCGGAATTGTCAGTGACCAGATCAAAGACGGCAGAATAAAATATATAGAACTTTTTCAGGATGAAGTGATGATGGCCGTTTCCGAAAATCATCCGTGGGTCAATAAAAAATATGTGACTCCCGAAGATTTTGCCAATGAACATTTAATCATTCATTCTCTTCCGCTGGAAACCGTTACCGTGCATCAGATGTTTTTGGCTCCAGCCAAAATAACACCAAAAAAAATAACGCCGCTGCCACTCACCGAAGCCTCAATAGAAATGGTCAAAGCCAATATGGGTGTGATGTCGATGGCAAAATGGGCGTTACAGCCGTATTTAAAAAATGGCGCTGTCAAAGCCATAAAAATTGGCAAAAATGGGCTGAAAAGAAAACATTTCATCGCCATCAGAGCAGAAAAACAATATCCAGACTATTTCAGCCAGTTTATTGGCTTTTTACTAAACGAAATCAATCTTCAATGAACTTTCTGATACGAAACTGCCAGCCGGACGATGTAAGCATTTTAATTGATTTGTGCCAAAAACATGCTACATATGAAAAAACTTCCTTCGAACCGATTGGAAAAGAAGACAAACTTCAAAAGGCTTTGTTTGGCGAAAACCCAAAATTATCCTGTCTGATTGCAGAAGTCAATGAAAAAATAGCTGGCTATACGAGTTATACTTTTGATTTTTCAACCTGGGACGCGGCCACTTTTATGTACATGGATTGTCTGTATCTGGAAGAAGATGTACGCGGTTTTGGCATTGGCGAAGCCTTGATTGAAAAATTAAAGCAGATTGCTGCAGACAAAAACTGCATCAATATACAATGGCAGACTCCTGAATTCAACGAAAGAGCCATTAAATTTTACCGCCGCATCGGCGCGACAGGAAAAGACAAAGTGCGGTTTTTTCTGGATTTATAACAAAGACCTAACAGGTTTTAAAAACAAATATTCGAAAGATATGAATTAATCTAATTCGCTAGGTTTTACACACAGTTTGTCATTCCGAGGAACGAGGAATCTCCGTTAGAAGCTCAACAAAGATTGAGGATTTTGATTGCGGAATTACTTGTGAAGATTCCTCGTTCCTCGGAATGACAAACTGTGTGTCCAATATGATAATCCTTGATTTAAATAAAAAAACAAAATGAAACAAATAAGCATATTAGGCTGTGGCTGGCTGGGTCTGCCTTTGGCGAAAACATTATTGACAAATGGGTTTTACGTGAAAGGTTCGACCACGTCCGAAAGTAAACTTCCTATATTAAAATCGTTGGGAATTGAAGCTTTTTTAATTTCGCTTGACAGCAAAAACATAAACGGTGCCGTCGAAAATTTTCTCAACGGAAGCGAGACTTTAATTGTCAATATTCCGCCTCAATTGAGAGGAAAAAACAATGATTCTTCGACTGTGGAAGAAAAGGTATTTGTCGAAAAAATAAAGAATCTGATTTCATTTCTTGAAAACTCTGCTGTAAAAAATGTCCTCTTTGTGAGTTCAACTTCAGTTTATGGTGTAGCCAATGGAAGAATCACCGAAGAAACCCATCCAAAACCAGATACTGAAAGCGGAAAACAATTACTGGAAGCAGAAACGCTGCTGCAGAACAATCTCAGTTTCAAAACCACCATTCTGCGTTTTGGCGGACTCATTGGCGAAGACCGGAATCCTATTAAATTTTTGGCTGGAAAAGAAAATCTGGAGAATCCGGATTCCTGTATTAATTTTATTCATCAGGAAGACTGCATTGGGATAATCCTAAAAATAATTACTGCCGGTTCCTGGAACGAAATCTACAACGGAGTAAGTCCTTTTCATCCCACAAGAGAGAAATATTATACTGAAAAAGCTTCCGGACTGAACTTATCTCCGCCTAAATTTGACCACACTAAACCTTCGGCTGGTAAACTGATTTCAGGCGAAAAAATCGAAAAAATTTTGGAATATCAATTTATAAAACCAAATTTATAAATAGAAAACTAAAATTAGTTAAGCTCTCGCTGCTTCCCAAAATGGCTTTGCAGCAGTCTTGACAATTCTTCCTTTTTAATTGGTTTAGAAATGTAACCGTCACATCCTGCTTTTATTGTTTTCTCTTTATCCCCTTCCAGCGCAAAAGCTGTCTGGGCAACAATAATTACTTTTTTATTGAATTTTCTGATTTCCTTTGTAGCTTCATATCCATTCATCTGCGGCATCTGCATGTCCATCAGAATTAAATCAATATCAGGATTATTACGGCAGATTTTTACCGCTTCAACTCCTGTTTTTGCTGTTATAATTTCTTTTCCAAATGGATTTAAAACCTTTAAAATTAACAGCCTGGATATTTTATCATCCTCAGCAATAAGTATTTTCAGTTTTGCAATCTCACTATAGAATTGACAGGCCGGCATATTGATTTCTGTACAGTAGTTTTCTTCCAACTTCACCATGCTTGGAATTGTAAAATAAAATATAGATCCTTTTTCCGGCTCGCTTTCTACCCAGATTTTACCGCCGAGCAATTCTACATAAGCCTTTGCTATAGACAAACCCAAACCAGCTCCCTGACGTGCCATTTTATCATTGAAATCAGCTTGAATAAAACGTTCAAATATAGCATTATGCCTGTCTTTTGGAATTCCTATTCCAGTATCTTTTACAAAAAATTCAATATGATCATCCTTTTCTGTATATCCAAATTCTATAATTCCTTTGATAGTAAACTTGATGGCATTTTTAACCAGATTGATAAGAATGGCATATAGTTTTTCGCGGTCAGTCCTAATTATAGTTTCATCCCCGTCCGGAGGCGTTTTAAGAAGAAGAAGCACTCCTTTCTCCTGTGTTTCGGGCTTAAAAAAAGTATGTATGTACTGGAGCAGTTCATCAATATTTGTCGCTGAAAAAACAGCGTTCATCTGCCCGGCCTCAATTTTTGAAATATCGACAATATCATTGATAATATTGAGCAGACGGGTACCGCTCTTTTCGATAATTTCAAGGTAATTCTTTTGTTCTTCACTGCTTAGATCAGCTTCTTTCAATAATTCGGCAAACCCCATTATTCCATTCATCGGAGTTCTGATCTCATGACTCATATTGGCGAGAAAAGCAGATTTTAACTGGTCGCTTTCTTCTGCTTTTATTTTAGCTTTCTGCAGTTCACTGATGGCTTCTTTTAGTTTTTCCTTAGATGAAATTAATTTTTTATAATTTTTTTTGAGCGAATTATTTATCCGCTCATACTCTTTGTTTTTAACCGAAAGATCCTGACTTAAACGCCATGCAATGATTTTTGCACGCCGTTTGGTTATTAATAAGGAATAAGATAATGCAAATAACAGCAGACTTATTACGATGCCGCCAATTGCTGCCACTAGTGTTTTACCCGAAAAGAAAAAGGAGCTTCCAATTGGCTGGGAAAATACCAAAGTCCATTTTTTATTATTAAACAAAACTGGAAGTATTCGCGTTCTAATCTTGGTATCGCTGCTTTTTATACTGTTTTCATGGTTATCGAACAATAGTGTTTTTTGTGAGAGGAATTCGCCGTCATAAATTTTCAAATGAATATTTTTGTCACCGTCTAACTTCCATTCCTCTAAAATACTTTTCATTAAATCATCCATCCGAAAAGGGCTGAAAACCCATCCCAATATAGCCGAACGCCTTTCTGCTATTGTATTTATTAGCGTATTTTTATAAACAGGAACGTAGATTAATGTCCCTGCCTGAACATTTTTTTTAGTTTCCTGGCGCAGCACTACTTTTCCTGACAGAACCGGCATATTATAATCCCGGGCTTTTTCCATCGCTTTGCGTCTGACTGATTCTGAAAACATATCGAAACCCAGAGCCCGGGCATTTCTTTCATTATATGGCTCAAGATAAATGATCGAAGTGTAAACTGCTCTGTCTCCCGCAGGATAAACTGTGTATTTTGAAAATCCTTCTTTCTGAATATTCTGAATGTGTTTTTTTAACTGCTCTTTTTTTACGATAGCTGCATATCCAAAACCCTGGACTCCTTTAAAATTTTCATTCACTGTTGAAAATTTATTGAATTGCTCCCACTCTTTCCGAGTGACTAATTGGGAAGCTTCAAAAAAAGAAGAAGCATTAAGGAGAAATTGTACATGCAGATTGATTCGGAGGAAAATCTTTGTTTTAACCTCATTACATGCCAGAACAAACTCTTTTTGAGACTGAGATTCATCATCCTGGCTTACATAATGGGAAACACCAAAAGTTATTATAAGTCCAACAAATAGAATTACAAAAGAATTCCACAAAGGGTTGTGATTTTTTGCAGCGCTATTTTTTATATGTCTTACATTTGGCATCTTACTATTTCTTCAGCAGTTAAAGTAACTTATGGAAAAGCGATATTTTTTATCTTCAGTTTAAATTATCATTTATCTGAAAGGTATAAATCCGTTTTTTAAACTTAAAAAAAAATCCTTTAATAAAGAACAAATTAATAAAAAATAATAATATTAAAAAATTATGTTAAAAACTTAACAATTTATAAAAATAAACCGTCTTTTATTACAGCTTTTGTAAGTTTAAAAAACATTCGGTCTCTGGCAACAGAAAACAAAATCTGCGGTAAGATCTGTTATTATATGAATCAAATCAGCTGTTCTCGAATAGTTTTCATTCCATTTTATTTTAGAAACTATCTTAAAACAGAAAAAAATTACAGTAAAAAGACATTGTTTTAATCTTACCTTTGCCACGGTTTGGTTACTCCTAACCTTGCATTAAAACTACTTTAGACCGACAAAATCGAAAGGTTTTTTGGCAGATGCCTTTATTAAAAATAGTTTATAAATTGAGAACAAAAATAAAAACTGCTATAAAATCCAGAATTAACGCCATCGGGTTACCTATTTTCGCATTGTGCTGGGTAGGATTTTTTTGGGGCACCACATGGCTGGCATCCAAGGAAGGTGTGAGACATATGCCGGGACTGCAGCTTGCTGCCATAAGACAGTTTATAGCTGGATTTCTTTATTTATGTTTCTTTATTTTTAAAAAAGAGCCTTGGCCTAAAGGAAAACAATGGAGAACAATTCTGATTTTAAGTCTGCTCAATTTCTTCTTAAGTAACGGTCTTAGTACTTGGGGCGTAAAATATATTAGCAGCGGTTTGGGCGCTATCATAGCAGCAATGGTTCCTTTGTGGATTTTATTAATTAATTTTTGCAAAGGCGAACGCATCACCAGATTAGCAGTTTTAGGAATTTTAATCTGTTTTGGCGGTGTCTGCATTATTTTCTACGAACACCTGCTTGATTTTTTGCAGCCTGACTTTCAATTTGGGATTGTGCTTTCTATAATGGCAACTATTACATGGTCATTTGGAACATTATACACCAAGAAAAAAGCCGCCAGTTTTAATCCGTATTTTAGTTTAGGCCTGCAGATGTTTATTTCCAGTATTTTTCTTTTTTCGCTGATAGGTGCCACTGGAACGGGTATTCCCCTGTCTGAAATCCCTGTAAATTCCTGGTGGGCAATTGCTTATTTGGTAATTATTGGATCGCTTTTAACTTTTATTGCTTTTATTTATGCACTGCAGAAACTCCCAACAGAACTGAGCAGCCTTTATGCTTATATGAATCCAATAGTTGCAGTAATTCTTGGCTCATTGATTTTTGAAGAACCTTTAACCTCGGCAATTATTTTTGGCGGAAGCGTTACTTTAATAGGTTTGTATCTTATTAATTTCGCCATGCGAAAAAAACGCTGACCAGAAGTATAATTACATCTGATTCTTTCATAATACTCAAATCTTATATCGAATTTGGTTTTAAAAGACATAAAAAAATCCCATCAGTTTTAGAATCTGATGGGATTTTTTATGCTTTTAGCTAAAATTATCTACTACCAGATTTTAACTCTTTTCTCAGGAACGATAAACATTCCTTCACCCGATTTAATATCAAATGCTTGATAAAAAGCATCAATATTCTGTAATGGTACATAACCTCTATACATACCCGGCGAATGCGGATCTGTTTTTACACGGTTTTTGATAGCTTCATCACGCATTTTGATGCGCCATACGGTAGCCCAAGATATAAAGAAACGCTGTTCTGGTGAAAATCCATCAATTAGTTCAGGTCTTCCGTTTTGTTTCAAAAACAATTGCAATCCATCATAAGCGGCGTTTACTCCCCCTAAATCGCCAATATTTTCGCCAAGCGTAAATTTACCGTCGACATGTATTCCCGGTAAAGGCTCTAATGCACTGTACTGATCGGCAAGAGCGGTTCCTAATGCACTAAATTGTTTTAAATCTTCGGCAGTCCACCAGTCAACAAGATTTCCATCAGCATTGTAGCGCGCTCCTGAATCGTCAAATCCATGAGATATTTCATGTCCGATAACAGCTCCAATTCCTCCATAATTTACAGCTTCATCGGCTTGGTAATTATAAAATGGAGCCTGTAAAATGGCTGCAGGGAAAACAATTTCGTTATAAGATGGGTTATAATAAGCATTTACAGTTTGCGGAGACATGTGCCATTCTGTTTTATCAACTGGTTTTGAAAGTTCCTCAATAGCTTTTTGATGATTCCAGACTGAAACATTTTTTGAATTCTCAAAATAACTGCCTCCTTCAGAAGGCGCTTTTATTACTAGTTTTGAATAATCTTTCCATTTATCCGGATATCCGACTTTTATAGAGATTTTATTTAATTTTTCAATTGCTTTTACTTTTGTTTCAGCAGACATCCAAGTTAAATTGTTAATTCTGAATTCATAACCTTTGATGATGTTTTTAATCATCTTCTCCGCTTTTGCTTTCGCTTCTGCAGGAAATAATTTTTCAACATATAATTTCCCTAAAGCTTCTCCAATATTTCTATTCACAATCAGTAAAGCTCTTTCTTCAAGAGGTCTTTGTGTAATGGCACCTGTTAATGTTTTTTCATAAAAATCAAAATCAGCAGCATCTATATTCATTGATAATTTGCTGGCTGAATTATTCAACAGAGTCCATTTCATAAATTCTTTCCAGTCATCCACTTTATTTTCGGTAAAAATAGCCTGCAACGCTTTCATATAACGAGGCTGATCAACATTGACTGTACTTAATTTTGAAAATCCAACTCCCGAAAAATAATTTTCCCAATTGATTGCCGGTACCATTTTTTGTAAATCGGCAATTGTCGTGGGATTGTACTGCAGTCTGGAATCTCTTCGTTCAACCCTATCCAATCTAGGTTTTGACATAGAAGTTTCCAAAGCTAAAATTTTTGCAGCGCTCTCATTGGCCTGCTTTGGATTTTCACCTATAAACTGAAGCATTCTAGCAACATGCAGCAGGTATTTTTCTCTTTTTTCTTTAGAATCTTTATCATCAGAAACATAATAATCTCTGTCTGGCAGCCCCAGTCTTCCTAAGCCAAGACTAACTGTATTTTTATTGCTGTCTTTCTCATCCGCTCCTACTCCAACTCCAAAAAAACCAATTCCGCCAATCGGTTCCATTTCAATCAGTATTTTTTGCAGATCCTCGATATTTTTTATCTTATCGATTTTTGCCAAATACGGTTTCAATGGATTAATTCCCTGCTTATTTCTGACAACTGTATCAAGGAATGACTTATAAAGATTAATAGCTTTTCCCTGATCAGTATTTGATTTATACTTTGGATTTTTTGAAGATTCTTTCAAAATATCCAGAGCATCTTTATCTGTTTTCTTAACCAGCTCGCTAGAAGATCCCCAAGTTGTTCTATCATTTGGAATTTGGGTTTTTTCTAACCAAGTTCCATTTACAAATTGGTAAAAATTATCATTTGGCTTTACATTTTTGTCCATAAATGTGACATTGATTCCTGGTTCAGCCATCTTTGCTGCTGACTGCGCTTGGCTTTGAGATGCCCAAATCAATGCAGGGATCGCAAATAAAACCCTTTTTGTCAATACATTTTTCATTAATAAATTGTTTAGAAGTTGTTACAAACATATAAATAATTTCTCGTTTTGTTATATTTTTAAAAAGATACATAAAATTAAAAAACCTGAAAAAGAAACTACTTTTTGTATTTTTGCATCAAATCACAATTATGTCTGCTTTCTTCAAAAAATATCGAACCTACCTAACCATTGTTTTAATTTTTTCAATCGTAACATTGTACTTGTTTTATTCAGCTTTGAAACCCAATAAAACACTGCCAATCTATAATCCGGCTGATGTAAACCCAGAATTAGTAGACTCAACCGTTCAATACGTCAGCAAATACCACACAATCGCTGATTTTTCCTTTACTAATCAAAATGGAAAAACCATTACCCAAAAAGACTATGAAGGAAAAGTATACGTAGCCGATTTTTTCTTTACAACCTGCGGTTCTATTTGCCCAAAAATGACAACTAACCTAGTCGATGTGCAAAAAGCAATCAAGAACAATCCAAAAGTTAAACTGCTCTCGCTTTCTGTCTTCCCGGAAACTGACACCGTGCCTGCATTAAAAGAGTATGCAAAAAAGTATGGTGTCATTGATGCCAAATGGAATCTGGTTACCGGTGACAAAAAAGAAATCTACACAATGGCACGAAAATCATACTTGGCCGTAAAAATGGGCAGACCAGACCAGTTATACGATATGGTGCATACTGAAAATTTTGTTTTAGTTGACCAAAAAAAGCGTGTCCGCGGATTTTATGACGGTACTAAGAAAGAGGAAATTCAAAGATTAATTGAAGATATTGATTGGCTTTGCGCCAATGAAAAAAATGAGTAAAACTGATAATAATCAAGTATAGTTATAAATAAAAATGTATTTTTGCAATCTAAATTCAATCTAAATAAGCTTTGCAAACAACGATACATTCTCTCAAAAAAGGCCAAAAAGCCACTATCCTGGATTTTGATATCGATTTAATCCCATTAAAACTTCTGGAAATGGGCTGTTTGCCAGGTAATGACGTTGAATTGCTTCAGGTGGCTCCGTTTGGTGATCCTCTGTATCTAGATATAAATGGCTCACACCTTGCTATTCGTATTGAAACCGCCAAACTTATTGAAGTAGAACTGATTAATACTTCAGAAAAATGAGTTTAAAAAACATCAACGTTGCATTAATTGGAAACCCAAATGTTGGGAAAACTTCAGTTTTTAATCAGCTTACTGGTTTAAATCAGCAAGTAGGGAACTACCCCGGAATTACCGTAGAGAAAAAAATGGGTTTTTGTAAACTGCCCAACAATATCAAAGCCAATATTCTTGATTTACCAGGAACTTACAGTCTAAATGCCAGTTCAATTGATGAAAGTGTTGTTATTGAACTCCTGCTGAACAAAAATGACCGTCTCTATCCAGACGTTGCATTAGTTGTTACTGATGTAGAAAATCTAAAACGAAATTTACTTCTTTATACACAGATAAAAGACCTTGAAATTCCAACTATTTTGGTCATTAATATGGCAGATCGAATGGAAACCAAAGGAATCAGCCTGGATATTCCCTATCTTGAGGAACACTTAAAAACCAAAATTGCATTAATAAGTTCCAGAAAAGGGTACGGAATCGAAGAATTGAAAAACCTAATTATCAGTTACAAAACCATTTCGGCAGAACCTTGTTTGAATGCTTCAGTAATCGATAAGCCATATTTTGACAGTCTCCAGCAGGCCTTTCCTAATCAGCTGCTGTATAAATTGTGGCTGGTTATCACACAGGATGTCAACTTTTTGAATTTGGAGCGAAATGAAATCCGAAGCACGTTTACGAAATCCCATTCGGATTTGAAGCGTCTGCAGCAAAAAGAAACCATCAAACGCTATCAGTTCATCAACAATGTTTTAAAAGAAGGTCTGAAAGTTGATGCTAGTATTGCCAAAGATTACCGAAGTAAACTAGACCGTGTACTTACTCACAAAGTGTGGGGCTACGCCATTTTCTTCGTGATTTTGTTTGTGATTTTTCAATCAATTTTCGAATGGTCAAAAATTCCGATGGATTTTATTGACAGTACTTTTGCCACACTAAGCACCATAGCTGGAGAACATTTACCTTCAGGAATGCTGACAAATTTGATTTCGCAGGGGATAATACCGGGAATTGGCGGTATTTTAATATTTATACCCCAGATTGCCTTCCTGTTTCTGTTCATTTCGATACTCGAGGAAAGCGGTTACATGAGCCGTGTTGTTTTTTTAATGGATAAAATCATGCGCCGGTTTGGATTATCCGGAAAAAGCGTAGTTCCTTTAATTTCAGGAACTGCCTGTGCTATTCCAGCTATTATGGCGACCCGAAATATCGAAAACTGGAAAGAAAGACTGATTACTATACTGGTAACTCCATTTACAACCTGCTCTGCCCGTTTACCTGTTTATGCCATTATTATTGGATTGGTAATTCCTGATACTTATGTTTTTGGAATTTTAAATCTTCAGGGATTAACCTTAATGCTACTGTATGTTATCGGTTTTGGAATGGCAATTCTAGCTGCTTATATTCTGAATCTTATTTTGAAAGTAAAAGGCAAAACATTTTTCGTTGTAGAAATGCCTAATTACAAGCTGCCAATGTTTAAGAATGTTGCCATCAACGTAATTGAAAAAACAAAAGCATTCGTTACTGGAGCTGGAAAAATCATTTTGGCAATATCCATCATTCTATGGTTTTTGGCTTCTTACGGACCAGGAAAAGAGTTTAAAGATGCCGAAAAGATAGTCTTTGAAAGTGCAAAAGAACATCCGCTGTCATCAACAGAATTTGATAATGCTGTGGCCTCTCAAAAACTCGAAAACTCTTATATTGGATTAATGGGAAGAGGCATAGAACCAATTATCTCTCCATTAGGATACGACTGGAAAATAGGCATAGCCATTATCAGTTCATTTGCCGCCAGAGAAGTTTTTGTAGGCACTCTGGCAACCATCTACAGTGTGGGCGGAACCGACAATGAAAATACTATAAAAAATAAAATGGCCGATGAAGTGAATCCGGTAACCGGTGAAAAAATATTCAATTTTGCTTCGGGTATTTCCTTATTAATGTTTTATGCTTTTGCTATGCAGTGTGCCAGTACGCTTGCCATAACAAAGAAAGAAACCAACTCTTGGAAATGGCCGGCCGGTCAGCTTGTCTTTATGAGTACTTTAGCATACGTAGTAGCATTAATTGCTTTTCAAATCTTAAAATAAAGCATAATGATTCAGGAAATTATAGCCTTTGTTATACTTATCATCGCACTTGCATTTTTAATCCGTAAATTTTTCTTCAAAAAAAAATCGGACAAAAACTGCGGAAATGGTGATTGTGGCTGCAGTTGATTGGGATTCCAATACTTAGAGCCTGTTAAAAAATCTAAAGCATTTTTACAAAGAGATTGCTTGCTATTTTATTCGAAATCACCAGTTCGGTATCATTGATTTTAATTTTCAATGATAAATCAAAGGTTTCCTTGGCAAGAACTTCAATTTTAGTTCCTAATCCTATCTGCTGTTTGTCGAGATATTTCAAGAAATCAGAGGAATTGTCCTTTACCCCTACACATATCCCTGTTTGATTAGACAATAATTCAGACAACAGTTGTTTTTCAATGGCTATAATTCTTCCCTGTGCATCAGGGATTGGGTCACCGTGCGGATCTTCTGTTGGATTTCCCAGAAAATCATCCAGCTTATTGATAAGCTGTTCTGATTTTATATGTTCTAACTGTTCAGCTATGTCATGCACTTCATCCCAGGAAAAATTTAGCTTTTCAACCAAAAAGACTTCCCATAAACGATGTTTCCGCACAATCATTTTGGCCGCAAGCTTTCCATTTTCGGTTAATGAAACTCCTTGGTATTTTTTATAATTCACCAAATCTTTTTCGGCCAGTTTCTTAAGCATATCTGTTACTGAAGAGGCTTTGGTTTCCATCATTTCAGCAATGGCATTGGTACTTACTTCACTATCAAAATTAGCGGTAAGATGGTATATTGATTTTAAGTAATTTTCTTCGGAGAAAGTCATTTTGATTGCTGATTTTATTATGCTTTAATTACAAATTTGCATCTGTTAATTTTTGTTTCATTTTTGGAGTTAAATAATAGCCTCCTGTTTGGTTTGCCTCTCCTTTAAACTCAATAAATCCTGAACCGTTCAACTGTCTTAAATAGCGTTCAATACTTTTTTCGGAAAATGATGTTATTTTAGAATAATCAGGAACCCTTTTGCCCTCATTAGCTATAATTGCAGCAAGAATAGTAGTCAGCCTTTCTGAAAGCGCTTTACCTACAGTTACATCTCGTCTTATAGCTTCGTTTATTACAGTATATATTTTTTTATTTTTATCATTTACTCCCTCAATCTTAGAAATAGTTCCCTCATTTTCTTCGTTTACTCCCTCAATTTTGGAAATAGTTCCCTCATTTTCTTCGTTCACTCCCTCAATTTTGGAAATAGTTCCCTCATTTTCTTCGTTTACTCCCTCAATTTTGGAAATAGTTCCCTCATTTTTTAGATATATCCCCTCAATGTCATCAAAATCTGGCAAAGGCAAAATAGTCTTAAAAATAGTTCCCTCGATAAATTCAGGCTTGATGGATTTTTGGGTATATTTTTCTATCAAAATACTAGTATTCAAAATCCCAGAACCTAATTCATCGACTCTTCCCAGCTGAATGAAAAACTTGGCAATAGCAGGATTTTTTGCAAATGGAGCAAAATTCGTGGCATCAATTACTCCCGATCCATGGGGATTATTGGCATTTTCAAAAGTCATTACACTTTTTTTAATAACTATTAAGCAAGGATGTGCATTCGTATATTCGCGATGCACCAAGACATTAGCTATTACCTCTCGGAATATTTGAGTCCGCAAACTTACTCGCTGATCACCTTTTAAATAAAAACGATCAGGCAAATGTTTTGCAATAAATTCCATTAATAACTCATATGCCTCGATTAAATTTGTCTGCACATACAATCGGTCATCATAACGGTTCAGATCGTTTATTCGTACCAAAGCATCCGTTTTATAATGCGGTACGATTTGCTGAATAACCTCATCCTTACCCAATAACAAAGCAGCAGCCAGAGTATATCCCTCTTCACCTGTTTGAAAATCTTTTTTCCACAAACCAGCTACTTCCAGCATTTGAGTATCTGTTAATACCAGCCAAGGATGATCTGGATTATTACTTCGGATCAGATTACGTATTTTGGGAAATAATGCTTCTTTGAAATTCTCAAACTTCAGATATGGATAGATCGTATTTTCGGTATAATAATTTCGTTTACTATTGTATAATTCGGCAATTCTATTGGGCTGGGTAATTTTGAAATCACCATCATCACTTCGGTCAAAAACTGTATTCCCAGTTTTATGCACCTGAGAACTGGCAGGAACCTGTATATAAATAATACTCTTTCCGTTGAGAACATGTTTTTGCGGATGAAGGATAAAAGGCGGATCAATTTTTTGCGGATTATTGGATAAATTGACTAAATCGGTTATCATTTTATCACAAGCATCATCTGACACACCGGTTATTTCCCCAGCATCATTCACACCCAAAAAAATATTTCCCCCGCTTCGATTAAGCATAGCGCAGATAGTTTCAAACAAATTGGAAGGCAATTCTGCATTAGCTTCCTTGTATTCCAAAGTGCAGTTTTCCCTTTGTTTGAGCAATCTATTTACGCGTTCTAAACTCATACAGTTATTTTTTTACAATCAGCAAAGGTATTACTATTTTATGTCTCAAACGGTCAACAGTGGTTCCAAAAAGCAAATCCTTCACCCCTGTATGTCCATGAGTACCCATAATCAAAATATCAAAAGTTCCTTTATTAACAAGCTTCGGAATAACTTTGGTTGGTTTGCCAAAACCTAACAGCGTTTTTACCTGAAACCCTTTTTCGCGGAACATTGATTTGTATTCGAGCAGTAAGGTTTCGTCTATGGTCGTTTCATGATCGTCAATCTGTTTGCCGTACATCATCGCCCCAACCGATTCAACCACATGAATCAAAGTATATTTTGCATCTTTGCCACCCATCTTGAAAGCATAGTTAAGCGCATTTTCGTCGGCAAAAGAAAAATCAACGGTAATAGCTATATTCTTATTATCCTGAACTGGAAATTCTTCAAATTTCAAATTCATATTATGTGGTGAATGATTTTCGATATTCAGTCTAGCTTTAGAAAAGAAAGGCTTTATGACAATATAAAGCAATAAAATCAAAAAACTAAAAGCCAAAGGAACAACAGTAAACCAAAGAACAGCCGGATTATCTGAGGTTTCCAGCCAGCCTTGAATTTCAGAAAAAACCAATTTGGCATTAAGCGAAACAATTATCACTGCAATTAACCAAGCTGTGATTTGAGTCAGTTTACCAATATGAAATCCCTTCATTTTGGACTTATCACTCACAAAATGAATCAGCGGTATAATCGCAAAGCCCAGCTGAAGACTCAAAATAACCTGACTCAGCACCAAAAGTTTTCCTGTAACGCTTTCACCATAAATCAAAATAACCACTACCGCGGGCACAATCGCAATCAAACGGGTCAAAATACGGCGCACCCAAGGCTGAATTCTTAAATTAAGATAGCCTTCCATAACAATCTGTCCAGCCAATGTTCCCGTAACCGTAGAACTCTGCCCGGCAGCAATCAAGGCAACGGCAAACAAAACAGGTGCCCATTTTGTTCCCAGCAAAGGCTGCAGAAAACGATAAGCATCCTGAATTTCGGCAACTTCATGCATTCCATGTTTGTAAAAAGTGGCTGCAGCCAAAATCAAAATAGCTGCATTTACAAAAAATGCCAGATTCAAAGCGATAGTAGAATCAATGAAATTGTATTTCAAGGCCTGCTTGATTCCTGCATCGGTACGGCTGAATTTTCGGGTCTGTACCAATGACGAATGCAGATACAGATTATGAGGCATTACCGTTGCTCCGATAATACCAATTGCAATATAAAGCGCCGATTCATTTGGCAGCGAAGGAATCAATCCATAAAGCACCTTATCTATTTCGGGCTGGGCAAATACCATTTCGAATATAAATGACAATCCTATAATCATTACCAATGCAATGATAAAAGCTTCCATTTTCCGTATTCCTTTATTAATCAAAAAAAGCAGCAGAAAAGTATCCAGAACTGTAATCAATACTGCCTCTATCAGCGGAATCCCAAATAATAAATTAATCCCGATCGCCATCCCCAAAACTTCTGCCAGATCACAGGCTGCAATGGCAATTTCGGCCAAAAAATAAAGTATATAGTTGATAAAAGAAGAATAGGTTTCCCTGGAGGCTTGTGCCAAATCGCGCTGAGTTACAATTCCGAGACGTGCACTTAAACTTTGCAAAAGCAATGCCATTAAATTGCTCATCAGTAAAACCCACAATAAGGAATATCCAAACTGGCTTCCGCCAGCAATATCGGTCGCCCAGTTACCGGGATCCATGTATCCAACGCTTACCAAATAGGCCGGACCAAAAAAGGCTAATATTTTTTTGAAAACTGTTTTTTTATTCTGGGTTGACACCGATTGGTGTACTTCTTCAAGAGACTTGGACATTTTTAATCATTTAATAAACAAATATATAAAAATAACTTTATATCAATGAAATTATTTTTTTAGCTTTGTCTAAAATTTAATTTTAACAAAATGAAAAAAATATTTTTATTCATCACAACACTTATGCTCTCTTCTTCCTATTCACAGGAAAAGATAGTAATAACAGGAGTGATAATGCATAAAACCAATCCAATTGAAAAAGCTCTCATCGAAATAAACGGAACTCAATACTCAACAGAAACAGACAATCAAGGCATTTATACCTTTCAAAATATTCCAAAAGACGATTATAAAATACAAGTAACTGCCACTGGCTATAAAACACAAAGAAGAAACTTATCGATCAAAATGCAGGAATCCGTCCAGCTTGATTTTCAGCTGCACCCAGATGAAAACGAACTCAACGAAGTCGTAGTTTCAGGAACTTTAAAACCCATAAAAAGACTCGAAAGCGCAGTTCCTGTCGAAGTATTCACTCCAGTTTTCTTCAAGAAAAACCCAACTCCCAGTATTTATGAAGCTTTGCAGAATGTAAACGGAGTCCGGCCACAGCTCAACTGCGGCGTCTGCAATACGGGTGACATCCACATCAACGGACTGGAAGGCCCTTATACTTCGGTAATGATTGATGGAATGCCTATTGTCAGCAGTTTGTCTACAGTTTATGGATTATCCGGAATTCCAAATTCATTGGTCGAAAGAATCGAAATCGTAAAAGGTCCAGCTTCTTCTCTGTATGGAAGTGAAGCTGTTGGCGGATTGATCAACATTATTACCAAAAACCCAAATAATGCTCCGCAGTTTTCTGCCGATGTATTTACAACGACTTGGCTGGAAACCAATGCCGATTTAGGAATGAAATTTAATATTAAAGAAAAAACCTCATCCCTGTTAGGAATCAATTATTACAATTACGGACAGACTATTGACAATGATAACGATGGATTTACCGATGTAACAGCACAGAATAGAATTTCGGTTTTTAACAAATGGAATTTTAGCCGTACGCAGAACAGATTATTTACTGTTGCTGTCCGCGGAATGTATGAAGACCGCTGGGGTGGCGACATACGCTGGGAGAAAAAATACCGCGGCGGTGATGAAATTTACGGCGAAAGTATTTATACCAAACGAGGCGAACTTTTAGGAAGTTATCAATTACCTACAACCGAAAAACTGATGCTTTCTTTTTCGGGAACAATGCATTTTCAGGACAGCCGTTATGGAACGACTTCCTATATTGCGAATCAAAAAATTGGTTTTCTGCAGCTGACTTGGGACAAGAAAATCCAAAATAGTGACTTACTTGCCGGAATCGCTTCACGTTATACTTATTATGATGACAACACAGCGGCGACAGCAGTTTTAAGTGAAAACAATCCCGAAAAAACATGGCTTCCAGGGATTTTTCTTCAGAATGAAATCTCTTTCAGCGAGAAACACAAAATACTGCTTGGCATACGATACGATTACAACTCCATTCATGGAAACATTTTTACCCCGCGCTTTGCTTATAAATTAAAGATTAATGATAACAATATTGTGCGTTTCAATACCGGAACCGGTTTTAGAGTAGTCAATTTGTTTACCGAAGATCACGCCGCCCTCACAGGATCACGCGAGGTGGTAATTACCGAAGATTTAGATCCGGAAAAATCTGTTAATGCCAATTTAAATTACATCAAAAAAATATACTTTCCAAACGGAACATTTTTAGGGATTGAAACCACCGCCTTTTACACTCGTTTCAGCAACAAAATTGTATCGGATTATGAAACCGATCCAAACAAAATCATTTACCATAATATTGACGGATATGCATTGAGCCAGGGAATCAGCTGTAATGCGGACATCAATTTTACCAACGGATTGAAATTCATTTTAGGCGCAACGTATATGGATGTTTCCAATGTAGAAAACGGAATCAAAACAAGGCCTTATTTGACCGAAAATTTCACGGCAACTTGGAGTGTTTCCTATAAAATCAGCCCGATTGATTTGTCCATTGATTACACCGGAAACTGTTACAGCCCAATGAAACTGCCATTATTAAGCGACACTGATCCCAGAAGCCCTGACTCTCCTTGGTACAGCTTACAAAACATACAGTTTACCTATGCCGGCTGGAAAAATTTTGAGTTGTACGCCGGAATCAAAAACCTGCTTAACTTTACTCCTAAGCAAAATAATCCGTTCCTGATTTCCAGAACAGAAGATCCCTTTGATAAAAATGTACAATACGATTCTAACGGAAAAGTATTGGTAACTCCCAATAATCCCTATGGTTTAACATTCGACACTACTTATGTTTACGGCTCGAATCAAGGAATCAGAGGTTTCTTTGGGCTTCGTTATAATTTGTTTTAAATGAAAAAAGTACTTTACATATTATTAATTTTCTTCTGTACAACTCCATCTGGTTTTGCCCAGTTGAAAACCTATACTTTCGAAGAAGCTGAAAAATTATCCAAGGAAAAACCCAAACCAATTGTAGTTTTCATTCATACCTCTTGGTGTAATTACTGCAGAATGATGGAAAACTCCACTTTCAAGAACCCCGAAATCATTCAGCTTTTAAACGAGAATTTCTATTTCATTTCGTTGGATGCCGAAAGCAGAAATGATATTCAGTTCAATGATCATACTTATAAATTCAAGCCAAAAGGTCCGAATACTGGAGTTCACGAACTCGCCACAGCCTTAGCCGAAATCGATTCCCAAGTAGTTTATCCAGCGGTTACTATTCTGCAGGATGATTATTCCGTTGTATTTCAAAAGCACTCTTTTTTGAATGCCAAAGAATTAGTCGCTATTCTGGAAAAGACCAAATAATCCCTTTTTGAAAAAAGTTCTCAAAATCAGCACAAAACATCTTATAAAACTATAACAAAACTTTATAATTCAAACCCCTATCTTGATTTGAAACTTTGTAACTTTGCAGTTCTAAAAGTTAAACTTAAAATAAAAAATATGTATCCAGAAGAAATGGTAAGACCAATGCAGGCTGAATTGACAACTGCTGGTTTTCAAGATTTACATAGTGCTGACGAAGTTAATAATGCAATTAAATCAGAAGGCACCACATTTGTAGTAGTAAATTCTGTTTGTGGCTGTGCAGCAAGAAATGCACGTCCGGGAGCAATTATGAGTTTAGAAGGCTCAAAAAAACCAGATCATTTAATCACCGTTTTTGCTGGTGTTGATAAAGATGCAGTAAATGCAGCAAGAGAGCACATGTTCCCTTTTCCTCCATCATCTCCAAGTATTGCTTTGTTCAAAAATGGTGAATTGGTTCACATGCTGGAGCGTCACCATATTGAAGGACGTCCTGCAGAAACTATTGCAGAAAACTTAAAAGATGCTTTCAACGAATTCTGCTAAGCATAAATAAATTATACTATTTAAAAAATCCGGCAATTGCTGGATTTTTTTGTTTCGTTTCCATACCTATCAGGACTATGCAAAATGAGTTTCCAAATACAGTTTCTTGTAATCACTTTTTAGAATTAATACAAAGTGTTCGCAGCTGCCCTTTGATTACCCAGCATACAAAAAATTATCGCAGATTAAAAACACTATTGACAAATCGCATTTAATCAGTTGAATTTCTTAAGGCTCTGCCTCGGAGTAATTCATTATTAAAAACAATACCTGTAATTATTTTTTCATTAAATTAGTTCATTAATAATTCATTAATTTTTTTGGTACAAAAAAGATTCTTTTCTTTTTACAGACAACTAACAGCCTTTTCAGTAATATTAAATTTCGGGATTATGTCAAAATCGAATAAAAAAGAACCAAATGACTTTGAAGAAAATCTAATTGACCTTAACTCTTTGAGTAAAAAAGAATTAATACAGCGGGCAAAAAAATTCTCCAAGCAGTATTGTGTAGGCGATGGTGACAATTTCAAATTAAAAGATTATGAAACCAAAGCCAGTTTCAATCTGGGAGAAGAAGGAAAACCATTGGTAAACCAAACCCTGCAAATGGGAGTTGATGCTTTGGCAGCCATGCAGGAAGTGCTGTATGCCCAAGACAAATGGTCTTTGCTTCTTGTTTTTCAGGCAATGGATGCCGCGGGCAAAGACGGGGCCATCAAGCATGTAATGTCTGGGGTGAATCCGCAGGGATGTCAGGTTTTTTCTTTTAAAGCGCCGAGTTCCGAGGATTTGGATCATGATTTTTTATGGCGGTGCCAAAAACATTTGCCGGAACGAGGCCGCATCGGGATATTCAACCGTTCGTATTATGAGGAAGTACTTGTAGTACGCGTACATGAACAAATTTTGAAAAGCCAAAAAATCCCCGAAAAGCTGGTCACCAAAGATATTTGGGACGAACGCTTCCAAGACATTCGAAACTTCGAAAAATACCTGACCAGAAACGGAACAATAGTTCTAAAATTTTTTCTGAATGTTTCCAAAAAAGAACAGAAAAAAAGATTTATAGAACGAGTAGACGATCCGGACAAAAATTGGAAATTCAGTGCCTCCGATGCCAAAGAAAGAGGCTATTGGGACGATTATATGCACGCTTATCAGGAACTGATAAAAAACACTTCGACTAAAAAATCTCCATGGTATGTAATCCCTGCCGACAACAAATCCTATGCCCGTATTGCAATAGCGTCGGCAATTATCACAGCACTGGAAGAAATGGATTTGGAATACCCAAAAGTTAGTGCAGAAAAAATAGCCGAATTGAATGCCGTTAAGCAAGCATTATTGGACGAGAATGACTAGTATAGCCTCAAAACTTTTTCCTCCGGCGGTCTGGATTAAAGAATATAATGCCAAAATTCTAAAAAGCGATTTTATTTCTGGAATCACGCTTGCCGCATATGGTATTCCTGTGTCACTTGCCTATGCCACACTCGCGGGACTACCTCCGCAATATGGAATTTATGGTTACCTCATAGGCGGTTTATTTTATGCCCTGCTGGGAACCAGCAGACAGCTTGCTATTGGGCCAACATCGGCAATTTCATTATTGATTGGCACAACCATAGCCAAGATGGCACAAGGAGATATGCAGCGATGGGCTGATATTGCTTCGCTCACCGCGCTCGTATTTGCAGTAATGGCAATAGCCGCATATCTGGTGCGGCTGAGCGGTATCATCAATTTCATAAGCGAAACTGTTTTGGTTGGTTTCAAAGCCGGAGTAGCCATAACCATTGGTCTGACACAGCTCCCAAAATTATTTGGTGTAAAAGGCGGTGGTGATAATTTTATTGACCGAATAGTCACTCTTTTCAGCCAATTGCCGAACATGAATACTGCTGTCTTTATTTTTGGAATAACTGCAATTATCATTCTTATTCTAAGCGAAAAAATGGCTCCAGGCCGTCCTGTAGCAATTCTGATTGTCATTTTATCCATAATTCTTATTTCTACTACGACATTGGGAATTCATGGATTTAATACTGTTGGTGCCATCCCGACGGGTCTGCCGGAATTTAATGTGCCTACACTTCAAATCAAAGATGTCGATGGTGTACTGCCTCTCGCTATGGCCTGCTTTTTATTGTCTTATATCGAAAGTGTTTCGGCAGCAAGAACATTGGCACAAAAAAACGGATATGTCATCGATCCACGTCAGGAGTTACTGGCACTTGGAATTGCTAATGCAGCTGTTGCCTTTGGACAGGGATATCCTGTTGCCGGCGGATTATCACAGTCGGCAGTAAATGATACTGCTGGTGCCAGAACTCCTTTGTCACTGGTATTTGCTTCAATAACAATTGCGTTCTGTCTGTTGTTTTTAACAGGTTATCTTCAAAATTTGCCAACGGTGATTTTAGCATCTATCGTATTGGCGGCTATTAGAGGCCTTTTTGATTTTAAAGAAATACAGCATCTTTACCGAATAAACAAACAGGAATTTGGCGTAGCGATGATTGCGTTTGTTGGTGTGCTTATTTGGGGAATCCTGACGGGCGTTCTGCTTGCAGCCATAGTAACTTTACTGCTGCTGATAAAAGCAACTTCAAAACCAACAGTAGCTTTTCTTGGCAGAATTCCCGGCACTAAACGCTACACCGATATTGAAAGGCATCCTGACAATGAAAACCTCGAAGGAATACTGATTGTAAGGGTGGAATCATCAATATTCTATTTTAATACCGAATACATCAAGGAATGTATTTGGGAAAAAATCTACAGTGAAGCCAGTACCTTAAAAACAGTAATTTTAGATCTCAATTCTTCTCCCCGCATTGATATTTCGGGAGCCCGATTCTTAAAGAATCTCTTTATGGATTTGAAAACCATGGATATTTCACTAAAAATTGCCGAAGCACGCGCCGAAGTCCGCGACAGTCTTCGCGCTGAGGGCCTAGAAGAGCTTTTGGGACACATCAGCCGTTCAGTTTCGGTGGATGATTTGGTAGTTGTTGCTATGCAAAACAATAATTTGACTGTCCGCAAATAATACGATGTTCTTTTTTTCGCCGCTGATTACAAAGATTCTCACAGATTTCATTACTATTTTTTAAAAAAAATCTTTGTAAATCTTTGTAATCAGTGGCTAATTCGATCTGTTAGGTATTAGTTAATGATAGTCATAAACAATAATACAGCACAGAGAATTGTTAGGCATAATCTACATTGTTTGAATAATGAAAATTAATGTTTCAACGGTTATTCTGGATTCTTCTAAAAAGCACAAATGCTGATTTTTAGCCCCGATCGAAGTGGAAATCCTTTTGTAGAGACGGGTTTGAAACCCGTATCTACAAAAGATTGCAATGGAAAGCGGGAGGAATGTTTATAAAATTACCTAATGTTTCTGCTCCTAAAAAAATTAACGCCTTTAAAATGTTATAAAGCAAAAAAGCTACAGGTTATGTTCAACCTGTAGCTTTTGTTTTTTTAATAATAACAGAAAATTTAACTTAATAAACTAGTAACTAAGAATAAGATAAGTAAGCCTATAGCGATGTATTTTGTGTATTTTGACATTTTTTAATTTTATTAAAGATTTGTAAAGCGTTCAAAAGAATGAAAAATAAATTAATATTCCAAAGAAAATGTATTTATAAATATTCTATTATTTTTAATCAAAAAAACCAGCTGGCGACAAAAATAGCCGTAATCACACAAACCACATCCACCAGAAGCATTGTACCCAAAGCGTAACGGGTATTTTTGATATTTACCGAACCAAAATAAACGGCAATTACATAAAAAGTACTTTCGGCACTGCACTGAAAAATACTGCTCAATCTGCCCGTCATAGAATCGGCGCCAAAAGTATTCATCGAATCAATCAGAAATCCTCTTGAACCTGCTGAACTAAATGGTCTGAGCAAAGCTACCGGCAGGGCATCGGTGATTTCTTTGCTTACACCCATATTCGAAAAAGCAAAAGCAATCCAATCACTGATAATTTCAAATAAACCGCTGTTTCTAAACAGTGAAATCGCTACCAGCATTCCTAAAACATAAGGGAAAATAGTAACTCCGGTTTTAATTCCATTATTTGCTCCTGAAACAAAAGCTTCAAAAACGGTGGTTTTCGCTTCTGTAAATTTCTTCTCTTTTATAAATGAAAAAACCAAAGTAAAAGCAATAATTCCTACTAAGATTAAAGCCGAAAGATTAGAGGTGAAATAGTTTTTTCCGATTAAATCCAAGTGGTTTACATACATCAGCAAACCAACAATTGCAGCGATTAATCCCATCAGTACCACAACCAGAGAAGCGCTTTTGAAATTTATTTTCTGTCTGATTCCAACAATAAGGAAAGCGGCAATTGTACCAATAAACGAAGTGATAATGCAAGGCAGCATCACATCTGCTGGGTTTGTGGCATTTGCAGCCGCGCGGTAACCAATGATAGATGTTGCAATCAGCGTCAGTCCCGAAGCGTGCAGGCACATAAACATAATCTGTGCATCGCTCGCCCGGTCTTTTTCGGGATTTATTTCCTGCAGGCTTTCCATCGCCTTTAATCCAAAAGGCGTTGCGGCGGAGTCCAATCCCAAGAAATTAGCAGCAAAATTCAATGTCATATACGAAATAGACGGATGATCTTTTGGGATACTCGGAAACACTTTTACAAACACTGGACTCAATAATTTTGCCAGTTTCCCGGAAGCGCCAGAAATAATTAAAAGTTCCATCAGTCCGCAGAAGAAGGCCAAATAAGCAATAAGCGGCAGAATCAGATCAAGTAAAGTACTCTTACACGTTGGCAGTAAACCGTCTGATTTTTGAACACCGCTGAAGATTTTTACGGTTTTGTTTTTATAAACGTAAGTAGTATCAGCATTCAGCGTATCACGATTGATAATCATCGTCTGATCCTCCGATTTCTTGATACTGTCTCTGATAAAAGCAGGAACCTGTTCAATATATTTTTCAGAAATTAAAACAGGATCGTCTTTTTTCCCGTTCAAAACATAATCTATGGTATACGTATTGGCAGTAAACAGACTGACAACAATAAAGACAATCGATGAAATAAAAATAACTAACCAGAATCTGCTTAATACCATAACTTATATTTTTTGTAAATGTAATAAATCAATCGCAATGAGAAAGGCAAAAATCAATGGCAATGACAATTGCAAAAATCAATAATAAAACTCAATTATTGAAACTGTCATTGAATTTTGTCATTGATATTATTTTTTAAATCTTATCGTCTATTAAACTCTTCATAAATGAAGATGGATTTAGATAAAAAACTGCTAAAATTAAAAACTGACCACTCAGTCAAAATAATTTTTCTAGAAAACACAGTACTTTGAGTTAGAATATATCTTTTTTGGAAAATAGTGACATTAGTAATTTTTACCTTCTCTTAAAGACCGAAATCAATTTATTCAATACTAATTTTGGTTTCCAGATAATCTTCAAAAGGTTTTACCGCCTCAAAAAGTATTGCTTTTTTTGTGTCATCAATCGGAGAAAAAAACTGTGTTTCGATTTTTACATGATCTTTTTTGAAGGTTCGTTTCCAGTCACCAATCACTTTTCCATTTTCGAGAATAATAGGTTTAAAAATGCCATTGTTAGTAAATGCTTTTGATTGATGTTCCAATGGTATGGAAGCTTCCCTATTTTTGTACGAAATCAAAATCTCATCAAAAGCCGGCAGAAAATGTACGCTCTCACGAAAGTTATCCGCATTCGGAATATTTGTACCAAACCAGTATTTCTGATTATCTATTTCAACCGAATTCAGTTCTGATTCAATTAAATTAATCGCCAGCTTAGCCGTAGTCTGCGAAAAACCTGACCACCACGAAAAATCAAGCAGAGTCGCCGGTCCGTGACTTTCGAAATACCGCTTTGCTAATTTAACTAACGCCTCTTCATTGGTCAAAGCTGATTTGGGTTTTGGAACGCGTTCTTCAAGCAATGCATAGGTGATTTTTTTGCCTTTCATCCTGCCGTTACAAACCAAACCATCCAGTTCTGCATTCATCATAACAATAACGGGAGATAAGTCACCCGAAGCCTTTTGAATATTAAGCTCCTGCATGATTTCATCCCGAGTTAGATGATTATTTCCAGCCAAAAGTTTTTCGATAGCCGAGTTAACCTGATCCAGTTTCTTTTCATCATAGCCGTGCTGTCTGGCCATTGAAGCAAAAAGACGTTTAACCACTGCCCCAGAAATATCGAGCATCCAGTAAATATCATCAGCAGAAACAAAATGCCACGTCGGACGAAGAATGTGTGTCCGTATAATTTTACCTGAATTAACCGCTTCTTCAACTTCTTTTTCAGTCGCGCTTCCTCTTGAACCGACCGCCCATTTTGCCATAGCATAATCCTGAGCCTGTACAGCACCTAAATGACGTACTATATCCTGAGGTGACTTGTCATTTGTTTTTAAAAGATTTTGAGAAGCAAGCCGATAATTTGCAATTTCGCGATGGGTCATTTGAAACAAAAATTACACGTGAATAATTTCCTCTTCGATCAATAAATCCTCTCTTCGAAGGCGGAGAAAGATCTGTGCGACAGCAATTGTGTCCTTTTCGCAGTAAATGACTATTCGGTCAATGTCTTTTTCAACATAAAAAACATGCCCTACCTGACTGCCGTCGATATCACCTTTGGGAGAAGGAATTCCGAGGACTTTACACATTAATTTTAAAGACGTAAAATGTTTGTAATCGCCAAATTTCCACAATTCCAAAGTATCTAAATGCGGAATCTCCCAAGGCTTTTTGCCAAATAAATTCAGCTTATCGGGAATTGGAATCTGATTGATGATCATTCGGCGTGCCAGAAACGGAATATCAAATTCTTTGGCATTATGACCGCACAAAATATGCTGTGGTCCGTTGAAGTGATTATTCAGCAGGTTATTGAAGTCTTTCAAAAGTTTCGGCTCATCGCCAAAAAAAGAAGTTACCCTGAAATTCCGGATATCCCCTTTAATAACAAAAAAACCAACAGAGATACAGATAATCTTTCCAAACTCAGCCCAGATTCCAGCTCGGTCATAGAATTCTTCTGCAGTAAAATCGTCTTTTCGCTGGTATTGGGTTTTTTGTTCGTACAAAACCTGCATTTCGGAATCCAAAGTATTGAAATTTTCAGTTTCCGGTACAGTTTCGATATCTAGAAAAAGGATGTTGTTGAGATTAATTTTTTCGATCATTTTTTAGACTTTCATTAGACAACTTAGATTTGTAGACTAAAATCTGCAATAGTAAAAATCTAAGATAGTCTAATTATCTTATAATCTAAAAGTCTAACCTAAAATAAACTTTGTTGAGTAGTTGGATTTTCGTGCTCCAAAAGCCATTTTTTTCGCCATAATCCGCCGGCATAACCTGTAAGCGAACCGTCAGTTCCAATTACCCTGTGACATGGGACTACAATCCAGAGCGGGTTTTTTCCATTTGCGGAAGCCACGGCACGAATCGCTTTTACGTCTCCTAAAATTTTGGATTGTTCCAGATACGTTCTGGTTTTTCCGTATGGAATTTCCAATAAGGCTTTCCATACTTTTTGTTGGAATTCGGTTCCTTTTGGATTGAGTTTAAAGTCGAAATCTATTCTTTTGCCTTCGAAATAATCGTTGAGTTGAGTAACAGCTTCTTGTAAAACTTTAGGAATTGTTGAAGAAACTGCTCCTTCATCCAAAACAGAAATTTCGGAAACGCCATTTTCGTCGCCTATAATTTTAGCGATTCCTAAAGGAGTTTTTATGTTGACAATTTGCATAAATAAAAATCGTATTTATTTTAAATAATTCCTATACTGATATTCGATTGAGGTAATATTTACTATTTCGTTATCCTTTTTTTCAATTATTTTTACAGGATAGTCATCAGAATTATATTCGTAATCATAGGTAAAATTATCACCTTTTATATTTTCTTCCAAAACATTGTTTCCTTCTGAATTTATTAATTTTAAGTAGGGTTTAGGAAAAATTAGTTCATAGCTATTTTTTTTGGTATCATAGGATTTATAACTATCACTATAAGAATAATCATTTACAAAATAGATTACTTTGACCAAATGCCCTTTTTTGTTATACTTACATTTTCTCGTTTCTAATACTTTTTTATCTTTTACAATTCGGACTTCTTTAAGCTGATTTAATTTATTATAAGTATAATGTTCCTCCGTTTGTATGCCGTTTTCAGTCTCTATTAATTTTGTAATTAAGTCATTAGTATATTCAAAACTAAATGTAAACGCTGAAGCTTCAATATCTTTATATTTAAAATATTCATAATGAATCTCATTCAATTTGTTATCTTGACATTTAACTGTTTCTTTTTCAATCACATCACCAGCTGGTGAAGTTGTTATTATTGAAGTAAGTTGTTTGTTTTGATAATTATACTGAATTATTTCTTCGCTATCAACAACATTCTTTATGTAGTCTTTAGAAATTTTTTTGGAAACTTTAATCTGATTAGTTATTCGTATCGTATCCAAATTAATTTCTTGACTATACCCATAATTGAAAGTCACAAATATTATAATAAGTAGTAGGTTACTTTTTTTCATTATTTTAATATTTTTTGCAACTTTAAATTTGATTTAGGCATAAATGTAGATAAATTTTATGTCAATAAAAAAGCAATTGCCCTTTGACCTATTTCAGAATTTTGATTTTTAGGTGTTGCCAATAAAATATCGGTGAAAAGGTTAATTTTCTTGAGTTCTACAAAACCTAAATCAGGATCATTATAATTTTTAACCACATTTGTAGGCACAATCGAAATGCCCAAACCATTTTTGACTAACTGGATGATCGACGAAATATTATTGGATTCATGCACCACTTTTGGTTCAAAACCATATTGCGCACAAATCTGCAGTAAAACATCATAAAAGTACGGCGCATAATCTTTATTAAAAAACACAAAAGTCGCTTCTTTCAGCTTTTCTAGTTCTTCCTCAGCAGTAATACTATATTTATTGCGGTTAAAAACAATGGAAAAACTGTCCTTAAACCACAATTGAGAGTCAATTTTGGACGAATAAAGAGGCGCCCGGATTATTCCCAAGTCAATTTTCCCGTCTTCCAGAGCTGCAATCTGCTTAACCGTTGGTACTTCGTATAACCGAAAATTGACAAAAGGATATTTTTCGGACAAAAACTGCAGCAGCTTTGAAATATCTCCCGAGAAAGTAGAGCTCACATAGGCAATCCGAAACTCACCGCTTTGATTCTCGCTTATTCTTTTGGTTTGAATGTTGATGCGTTCTATGTTTTTCAATACTTCACGCATTTCTTTTTGGTAGAATTTACCAGCTTCGGTGAGAATGACCCGTTTGTTATTTCGCTCAAAAAGCTGCGCACCGATTTCGTTTTCTAATTCTTTGATCTGCCGGCTCAACGGCGGCTGTGAAATAAATAATTTTTCGGCAGCCCGAACAAAACTGAGTTCTTCGGCTAGTTTCAGGAAATATTTAATATGACGGAGTTCCATAAATACCTATTAAGTATTAATTATTGACAAAATAAGTATTTTTAAGTCATATATAAAAATAATAGGTTTGTAAAACAAAAGAAAACAATCATGGAAGAAATTTGGAAAGACCGATGGAACGAAAGATACAGCAGCGAACAGTTTGCATACGGAAAGGAACCTAATAAATACCTGAAAAATGAATTAGATAAACTAAAATCCGGAACCATTCTTTTTCCAGCTGAAGGAGAAGGGCGCAATGCTGTGTATGCAGCCAAAAAAGGCTGGAACGTTTTTGCATTCGACATCAGTTCGGAGGGAAAAAGGAAAGCATTACAACTTGCCGATTCCAATAATGTAAAAATCAGTTATGAAATTGGCGAATTAGAGACAATGAATTATGAAACAGGTCAATTTGATGCAATAGCTCTTATTTATGCTCATTTTCCTGCGAACATTAAATCACAATATCACAGGATTTTGGATACGTATCTGCGAAAAGACGGTGTTGTAATTTTTGAAGCTTTCAGCAAAAAACATCTGGAATATGTTCAAAAAGATGCGAAAGTTGGCGGTCCAAAAGATATTGAATCGCTATTCTCCATCGAAGAAATACAGTCTGATTTTCCAGATTATGATTTTGAAGAATTGACAGAAATAGAAATTGAACTTAACGAGGGAGAATTTCACAATGGAAAAGGATCGGTAATACGATTTGTGGGACGAAAAAAGTAAAACTTACAGCTATGAAAAAATCAACAGTAAATGAAATCAAGAAGCGATTTGACAACGATGTCGAACGTTTTGCAAATTTAGAAACAGGCCAGGTGGCAACAATGGATGCCCAAATATCATTGGAACTTTTAACCTCAGCGTCAAAAGCAATAAAGCCAAAAGCAGTAAATGTTCTTGATATTGGATGCGGAGCAGGGAATTATACTTTGAAAATGCTTTCGAAAATACCCAATTTGAACTCTGTTTTGATTGATTTAAGCCAAAATATGTTAGACAAGGCACAGGAACGTGTTTTAGCAACAACAACGGGGAAAGTAGAAACAATACAAGGCGATATCCGAGATATAGAATTGCCAAGAAACCATTTTGATATCATTTTGGCTGGAGCCGTTCTGCATCATTTAAGAGAAGACTCCGATTGGGAGTTTGTTTTCCAGAAATTATACAACAGTTTATCGCCTGGAGGCTGTCTGATGATTTCAGATTTGTTAGTTCAGGATCATGAAGGAGTAAACCAAATGGTGTGGGAAAGATATGCTGATTATTTGACACAGCACGGAGGTCAGGAATACCAGCAAAAAGTCTTTGATTACATTGAGATTGAAGATACACCAAGATCAATGACCTATCAATTGGAATTAATGAAGAAAGTCGGTTTTTCAAGCGTAGAAATTTTGCATAAAAATGCCTGTTTTGGTACTTTTGGAGGGATTAAGTAAATAAAAAACAAAATATTTAGATACAAAAAACCCAACCTTCAAAAGGTTGGGGTATATAAATTTAAACAGAGTAATTCATTAATAAATAGGTCTTTGACGATTTAAAATTTTCGCATTAAGTTCATTATTTTGAATTTTTTGTAAAGATATAACCTTGATTTCTCGAGGTTCGCCCATTTTACTTTCTTTAAATTCAATTTTTAATTGTGCTTGAGTAGGTGGAGATTTTTTCATTTCAAGTTAAATTAAATTAAGTCCTCAAATGTACTTATATTTTTTAATTCTTTTGTCGCTTTTTTTTCTAAATAAGGAATTGCATCTAAAGAAATACTTTTTCTTGGGGAGGCATTTTTTTTCTTAATTAGAATTTTATTGTTGTCCTTTTTCCTTACATCACCATCAAACATTTTAAATAAATCAATATATCTTGTAGGTGAAACACCATCATACATTAAAATTTTAACTCGATCTTTCTCGTTTTCATTTTCAGTAATTGAGTCATCATGTAATTTTAAGGCTAAACTTTTTTTATAAGGCTCTATATAATATATTTCGGTGATTCCTGATGCCACAATATGTCTAGCACAATTGTGACAAGGATATGTAGTACAGAATAACTTTCCTCCAATCATTTCTGACCCTGTTTTTTGAGAAGCATTTATGATTGCGTGCATTTCCGCATGAACAGCTCTTGAAAACTCAATAAGATCTTTAATCCTTGAATCTCTCAATTGCTTAAACAAATCTGCTTTTTTTTCATTAGAAATTAATTTACTTTCTATTAGTTCTTCAACAATTACTTCAGTTAGAAAATCTTTTTCCTCATCATTAAAACATTTTCCTCCTTTTTTATTTACACATCGATGATCATTAGAAAAATCATCTGACGAATTATAAAGGTTTCCTCCAAATTTTGGAACATCATTCCAACCCACGGATATTACATCTCCTTTTTTATTAGTAATTGATGCTCCTACTTGTCTCGAAAGACAAGCTGAATTAGCAGAGGAAGAAGAAGCCAAATACATTGCCGTTTCATAATAATTAGGAGTAATAATATTAGTTCCAAAAATTAAATCTAAAAATCTTTCTATTTTTGATTTAATTAATTGTTCATGGCTGTCTTCTATTCTTAAAAAGTAACCTGCAGTTGTAAAGGTTTTAGTTACTTTTTGGCCATGAGGAAAATTTTGTTCAGAATCTATCTCTACTAATTTTTCAATATCCGGGTTTTTGATTCCTTTATCTTTCAAATTTTTACGTCTGATATCCAGAGGGGAAAAAACACCTATAAAATAAAAAATATTCTGATAAACCATTTTAAGTAGTTTATATTCATCATGATTTTTTATTGAATTTACAATATAACACACTCTTTTAGATTTAACTAAATCCTCAGGACTTTTGGATTTATGTTGTCTGTTTTTTGTAATTTGATGAATCGTAAGTTTAGCCAAAATATCATTTCCATGTATTTCTCTTAATTCATTTCCTTTATTTATTAATGAATTATAATAATTAAATGATTTTGCAGATCCATTTATATTAAACTTCTTTTTAATAAATTCACTTAATTTTATATCAATACATACATAATCAAATGAATCTTCTAAAATATCTCTTAAACATTATGAGACATAATTAATATCTGTTCCTATTGGACCACAAAGACCAATTATTAACTCATCAGTAATCGTGTCTTTCAAATGTTCCTTTAAAGTTGATGAATCATTATTTTCTATTTCATCATGACTAGTTTCAATTCTTAATTGTGTTGCTTCTGACATAGTTCTATTTTTTATAAAAATATCAAATAATAGTTACATCTGATATTTTTAAAGTAAAATATGTCAAATAACTTTATTTTAGTTAGAAAATAGAGTTTATATAATTATTGCAATGAATTATAAATTTCTTTAGCTATAAACAAATATTGTTATCCCTAAAAAAATTAAAAAAGACAAACTATTGTTCATACAAATAGTTTGTCTTTTCTAGCCCAGATGGAAACGGCATCCTCTTGTAGCAGGGTTCGCCACAAGAGATATAGTGGACAGCTGGATTAGCTCCAGAAAATTATTATTTTAGATTCGAATTGATATAAGCTTCAACCGCTTTTAATTCTTCATCAGTAAAAGTTTTGGTAATTGCCAAATTAGCCTGCATTACAGGAAATTGAGCAGGGTCAACGATAGCTTCACTTTCACCTTTAAGGAAATTGACAAGATTGCCGTTTTTGTCTTTGTAGATTTTGGCAATGTCCTGAATACTTGGTCCAATCACTTTTTGATCCACTTGATGGCAAGAGATACAATTTCCTTTCCCTTCGAAAATTTCTTTTCCTAATGCTTCGGGAGATTTAACTTCTGTTGTTGTTTCAGTGGATTTTCCAAAGGGTTCCTCACTTTCTTTTTTACAAGAAAGAAAAGTCAAAACGGATAATAAGAATACTAATTTCTTCATTTTTTTTATTTGTTTAAAAGAATGGCAGCTTCTTTGGCAAAATAAGTCGAAATCAAACTGGCTCCGGCTCTTTTGATACACATTAACTGCTCCATCATGATTTTGTCATTATCCAGCCATCCTCTTTCGGAGGCGGCTTTGATCATTGCATATTCGCCCGATACGTGAAAAACAGTTACCGGAACATTCACGGCGTTTTTAACTTCACGGACGATGTCCAAATATGCGATTCCAGGTTTCACCATTACCATATCGGCACCTTCTTCAACATCCCAAAGCGCTTCTTTGACAGCTTCGATTCGATTCGCATAGTCCATTTGGTATGTTTTTTTGTCTTTTGGAACCACAACATCAGCTTCCCTAGGCGCACTGTCCAGAGCATCACGAAAAGGACCGTAAAACGCAGATGCATACTTAGCCGAGTAACTCATAATTCCAACATTGTGGAAACCTGCCTTATCTAATCCTTCGCGCAAGCGTAATACACGTCCGTCCATCATATCCGATGGAGCTACAAAATCGGCACCTGCTTGGGCGTGCGAAACGGCCATTTTTACCAGAGCATCGTTCGTAGCATCATTTTCGACATCGCCATTGGTAATGATTCCGTCGTGACCGTAAATGGAATACGGATCCAAAGCCACATCTGGCATAACAATCATCTCAGGACATGCTGTTTTAATCGCACGAATGGCCTGTTGCATTAATCCGTCCTTGTTCCAAGCTTCCTTTCCTGTATTGTCTTTTAAATCTTCGCTTACTTTTACGTAAATATTGACTGCACGAATACCCAAAGCAAATAATTCTTTGACTTCTTCCACCGTCAAATCTATCGAACGACGGAAGATTCCAGGCATTGATGGAATCGCAACGTTTACGTTTTCGCCTTCGGCAATAAACATCGGGAACATGAAATCGGAAGGACTTAATGTGGTTTCACGAACTAATGAACGAATGGATTCGTTTACTCGGAGTCTTCTGCCTCTGTGTAATGGGAACATAATTATTTATAATTTTAGATTAACGATTGCTGATTTGTGATTTAAATATATTGAAGATTTCAGGAAATCTGAAATCAAAATCGACAATCTTTTATTTTTTTAGCTCCGTAGGAGCGTAATATTTATAGCTTAATTTAGTATGTGTATTTTAGCCCTGTAGGGGCGTCATATTTATTTTAATTCTTCAAAAACATATTCGTCTTTGTAATCAATTTCAAATGCTTTTAAAAATGCGATATATTCTTCTTTAAATGTTTTTGTTTTATGATGTTTTTCCTGATTTTGGATATAATTAATTACGTTGGTCAAATGTGAATGACTATAGGTGAATGCTCCAAATCCAGTTTGCCATTCAAATTTACCATTTATCCATCTTTTTTCATTAATGAAGCGGGAAGAATTGGCTTTTATGTCTCTTACTAAATCCGACAATGCTTTATTTGGTTTTAAACCAATTAAAATATGAATATGGTCAGGCATACCGTTGATGGCAATCAATTTTTGATTTTCGTTTGTAACAATTCCCGTTATATATTTATACAATTCGTCTTTCCATTTGCTCGAAATCAAGTTTTGTCTTCCTTTGACAGCAAATACAATTTGAACATACAATTGAGAATAGGTGTTTGCCATAATTGATATGTTTATAAATATTACGCTCCGATGGAGCTCAAATGAATACAACTACATTATTTGCTATAAATATAACGCTCTTACAGAGCTAACCACTCAATAGGAGATTCAAGAACTTTCAATAACTTTTCTTCTTCACTTCCCGCTTCAGGATGATGATCGTAAACCCATTGCACATGAGGGGGTAAACTCATCAAAATACTTTCTATTCGACCATTGGTTTTTAAGCCGAATAATGTGCCTTTGTCGTGCACCAAATTGAACTCTACATATCGGCCTCTTCGGATTTCCTGCCAGCTTTTTTGTTCTGGTGAATATGGTAAATTTTTTCTTCTTTCTACTATCGGAACGTAAGCTTCTAAGAAACTATTCCCAACTTCAGTAACAAAGTTAAACCAATTTTCCATTGACATTTGCTCACTTGCTTTGCAATAATCGAAGAACAAACCGCCAATTCCGCGGGCTTCGTTGCGATGTGCGTTCCAAAAATAGGCATCACATTGCTTTTTGTATTTTGGATAAAACTCCGGATTGTGTTTGTCGCAAGCAGTTTTACACGTTTGATGAAAGTGTTTTGCATCTTCTTCAAACAGATAATAGGGCGTTAAATCCTGTCCGCCGCCAAACCATTGCTGAATCACGTTTCCGTTATCATCGTACATTTCGAAATAACGCCAATTAGCATGAACGGTTGGTACCATTGGGCTTTTTGGATGTAAAACCAAACTCAGTCCGCAGGCAAAAAAATCAGCTTCGCCTACATTGAATAATTTTTGCATACTGTCTGGTAATTTACCATGAACAGCTGAGATATTTACACCGCCTTTTTCGAAAACGGCTCCGTTTTCAATCACGCGGGTTCTTCCTCCTCCGCCTTCCGGGCGTTCCCAAAGGTCTTCTTTGAATTTAGCCTGACCATCAACAGCTTCTAATCCGGCTACGATTTGGTCTTGAAGGTTTTGTATGTATTGATAAAATTTGTTTTTCATTTATTCTTGCTCTAAATAAATATCCCCATCAGGATTTATGAGTTTAATAGTTTTATATCCTTTCTTAGAAAATTCTGCCTCAAAATCCAAACAATCTCGCATACATCCACCAAAAGGTCCTTCTACATAATACTTTCCTGTTGAATCGGTATATAAAATGTATGGATCTCTTTCAATATGAAAATATTTTACACTATCAACAGGTTTATTCGTTGTTTTATCTATAATAATTCCCGTGCCTACTCTATTTCCTTCACAAGCTATCAACAAAGGAAGAATAACGAAAAAAACAACAAATTTTCTCATAAAGGTTCCCTTATTTAGTTTATAATTATAAATCTAGTTAATTTTTAATTTAATTTTGAAGCAATAATTTTATTTGAAATCCCAAACGAAAAGGTCTTGCTTTCCTGTTGAATATAATTGTAAATGGCAATTGCTTTTTGCGAAAAATCAAATTGATTGTCTTTGGAAAAAGCCACCAAAAAATCAGCAAATAACTCTAACTGATTCCAATCCAAATGGAGACGTTGCATATGAACAATTAATTCTTCTTCGCTGAAATTGTTGAGAATTTCGACATTCATCGCCAAGTCTTTTAATTCATTTTCCAAATTCTGCAGGTCTTCCAAATTCCAAAACTTGGGCACATAGACCAATGACATCAACTTTTTGAGGATGTTGTCAATTCGGATACTTTCTTGATCTCTTAGGCCTTTGTTTAGCATTTTTTATTGGTTGTTGGTTATTAGTTGTTAGTTGATAGTCGTAATGAGATTCCCAACAACTATCAACTAACAACCGTCAACTATTGACCGTATTCCTTCACCGCATCAATAAACGCTTTGGCATGATCTACAGGAATATTTGGTAAAATTCCGTGGCCAAGGTTTACGATGTATTTGTCTTTTCCGAATTCGTCAATCATTTCGTGTACCATTTTCTTGATAGTCGGAATGGGCGAAAGCAATCTTGACGGATCAAAATTTCCTTGTAAAGTAATATTACCACCCGACAAATAACGGGCATTTCTGGCAGAACAAGTCCAATCTACTCCAAGTGCCGAAGCTTTGCTTTTTCCCATATCGTTTAGGGCAAACCAGCATCCTTTTCCGAAAACAATCACAGGAGTGATTTCGGCCAAAGCATCGACAATCTGGTTGATGTATTTCCATGAGAACTCTTGATAATCTGTTGGAGAAAGCATTCCGCCCCAAGAATCAAAAATCTGAACGGCATTTACACCTGCTTTTACTTTTTCTTTTAAATATAAAATAGTGGTATCTGTAATTTTTTGCAATAAAGTATGCGCCGCTACTGGGTTTGAAAAACAGAATCCTTTGGCAGTATCAAAACTTTTTGAACCTTTTCCTTCAACTGCATAACAAAAAATTGTCCAAGGCGAACCTGCGAAACCAATCAAAGGCACCTCATCGTTCAGCATTTCTTTGGTCAATTTAACGGCATCAAAAACATAGCCCAAAGTTTCATTTACATCTGGAACATAAACCTGATTTACCTGCTCCATCGTACGAATTGGATTTGGAATAATTGGCCCCAAATTGTCTTTCAATTCTACGTGAATTCCCATTGCTCTTGGCACAACCAAAATATCCGAAAACAATATTGCAGCATCCGGACCAATTATTCGGATAGGCTGAACGGTGATTTCGGCAGCTAATTCTGGAGTTTCACAACGGGTGAAAAAATCATATTTGTCACGCAAAGCTCTAAACTCTGGCAAATATCTTCCTGCCTGACGCATCATCCAAACCGGCGGGCGTTGTACTGTTTCTCCTTTTAATGCTTTTAAAAATAGGTCGTTCTTAATCATTGTTTTCTTGCGTTAGGCTTTAAGCATTAGGCTTTAAGCATTTTTGTTTGTCTAATTTTCTTGCTTATGGCTTATTACCAAAAGCGTATTGCTATTTATATTCTTCGATCACATCCTCAATCACATTTTCTATAGTTGGCTGGTCTGCGATGATGATATTTTTTGTTTTATTTTCCAATGCTGATGCGGTGGTTTCGCCGATGCAAAAGCACATTTCTTTTTTGATTATATTCTCTTTTAGAAAACTCTCAATCCCTGAAGGACTGAAAAACAAAATAGCATCTACAGAATTTTTTATTTTATGAGGTGTTAAAGTCGTTTCGTAAACGTTGATTTCGTTAAAAATTACTTCAGCTTCTTTCAACGCATTTGGCAATGTGTCTTTTCGAAGGTTTCCGCTAAAAAAAGTAAAAGTTTCTGATTTGTAAATCAAAGTGATGATTTCGGCTAAATCAGAAGCGTAACCCGTATAAGCTACAACTTCAAAACCATTATCAGTCAGTAAATTTTTGGTTTTCAAACCAACACAATACACTTTTTTAGCTTTTAATTTTTCTAAATCAGGATGCTGTAAAATGCTTTCTACTGCATTTTGACTGCTGAAAATCAAACTTTCATTTATGTTTTTTAAATCAAAAGATTTGGTTTTGACAGTAATAAAATCATTTTCAATTAGCTCAAAACCCGCATCAGTTAGAGGCTTCTTTTGATAATCGGCAAGTATTTTGGTTGATAGTATTTTCATAATTTGGGAAACCGAATTATTTTTTCAAAGTTGCTTTTATGGTTTCCATCAATTCGGCTCCGCCATTATCCAAAATCTCTTTGGCACAATTGAAACCTAATTTTTTCCATTCGCTGACATCTACTGTTTTTTCGATTTCCAACTTCTGTTTTCCATCAATAGACAATAAAATTCCTTTAAAAGTAAAAGTATCTTCTAATTCAGAATAAGTTGCCAATGCTCCAATTGGCGCGGTACAGCCACCTTCAAGAATTTTCAGAAATTGTCTTTCAATGTGTGTGCAGACTTCCGTTTCGACATCATTCAGCTGAGAAACCGCATCCAGAACAAATTCATCATTGGCCATAGCCACAACTACCATCGCACCCTGAGCAGGAGCAGGAATCATCCAATCCAAATCTATAAAATCAGTCGGTTTTAAGTTGATTCTTTCCAGACCTGCAGCTGCGAAGACAGCTCCGTTCCAGTCGTTATCTTTTAATTTTTGCATTCTAGTATTTACGTTTCCACGCAAATCAACTACAGTATGATTGGGATATTTATTAAGCCACATTGCCTGACGACGCAGACTTCCTGTGGCAATAGTTCCGCTAGTTTCCAGAAAATCAAGATTCCCTTTATGAACCAAAATATCCAAAGTATTGGCTCTTTGCAAAACTGCCGATTGTACAATTCCGATTGGCAAAGCTGTTGGAACGTCTTTCATCGAATGCACGGCAATATCAACTTGACCGTTAATCATTGCAATATCTAATGTTTTGGTGAAAATTCCTGTGATTCCCAATTCGTACAGCGGTTTGTCAAGAATAATATCACCTTCCGATTTTACGGCAATGATTTCAGTTTTATACCCTAAATCGTTTAGTTTTTTTTCTACTGTGTGAGCTTGCCAAAGCGCTAATTCACTATCGCGTGTTCCAATTCTGATTGTTTTTTCAGCCATTTTTTGTTTTTTTACCATTAAGATATTAAGGTTATTAAGTCTACTTTTATAAATACAAACTTAATTTATCTTAATCCCTTAATGGTTCATTTTTTAGCCATCAAAACTTAATTTTCTTAATATCTTAATGGTTCAATTTTTTAATTAAATTGGTTAAACTATTTAGTAACCGTTTCTATTTGAAAAACTTTTTGAATCCAATCGATGCTCTCATCTACCATAGTATCTTCATTTTTAAGATGGTTGGCAAAATGGGTCGTGATTTTTTGGATGATTCTTGAACTGATGATTTCGGCTTGTTCTTCGTTGAAGTTGGAGATTTTTTTGCTTTGAAAGTCCAATTCTGAATTTTTAATGGTATTCAGCTTCTCTTTCAGGGCGTTAATCGTTGGAGCAAACTTTCTAATCTTTGTCCAGGCGACAAATTCCTCCTTTATTTCTTCAATAATAGCCTCAGCAGCTGGGATATGGGCTTTTCTGTTTTCCAACGTCTCGTCAGTCATCTGCGACAAATGATCCATGTGAATCAAAGTCACGCCTTCAAGATCTTTGACGTTTTCGTTAACGTTTTTTGGAATCGATAAATCCAGAATCAGTAACGGTTTTTTCAAATTTAGAATGGCTTTGTCGATAGTCGGGTTTTGGGCTCCCGTAGCTACCACAACTACATCCGCTTTTTGAAGTTCGATATGCAGTTCGGAATAATCCTTAACAATCAGATTCAGTTTTCCGGCCAATTTCTCGGCTTTGTCTTTGGTTCTGTTGATTAAGGTGATGTGCTCGTTTTTGGTGTGTTTCACTAAATTCTCGCAGGTATTTCTTCCGATTTTACCTGTTCCGAAAAGTAAAATATTTTTGTTTCCAATGTCTGGAACATTTTTGATAATATACTGAACCGATGCAAAAGATACCGAAGTAGCGCCCGAACTGATTTCGGTTTCATTTTTGATTTTTTTGCTAGACTGGATTACCGCATTGACTAATCGTTCCAAAAAAGCATTAGACAAACCCATTGCTCTGGCTTCGGCAAAACCATTTCGGATTTGGCTGATAATTTCAAAATCACCCAGAATCTGACTGTCCAAACCGGTTCCAACCCGGAATAAATGAGAAATCGCTTCTTGGCTTTTGTAAACATACGCCACTTTTTGAAAATCCTCAACGGTTCCGTTGCTGTTCTCGCAAAGTAATTTGATTAATTGATAAGGGTGTTCGGCATGCCCGTAAATTTCGGTTCTGTTGCAGGTAGAAGTCACGAACAAACTCTGGATTCCTTCGTTTTTTGCCTGTTCCAGCAAACGTGTTTTTGCTACAGTATCGAGGCTAAATTTGCCTCTTGTTTCTGCATCGGCTTTTTTGTAGCTCAATCCGATGGAGTAAAAAAACTGATGCTTCGAAACGTTATGATTTTCCATATATTCACTTTCATATAAAGTATTACAAAACTATTACTATCGTTTTTATAAAAATAACGCTAAAAGTTCTTTTTGTGTCGCTGTATGCTTTTTTGAATTTAATTCGTTGTTTTTTAAGAAAAACTGCTATTTTTGCAGTGTTATCAAGGGTTATATTGAATTTTATTTAGAGTCATTCTAAATAAAAGTTTTCGAAAAAAGTCATTTTTTTACATAAAAAATATCGTTATGAGTTCACAAGATATTATAACAATTGAAGAGGATTTTACCCTACTTCGTTTTCAAAATGATTCTGATGTTTCCTTTCATGCACAGCATGAAGTCAGCAGCGGGCTGATTCAATTCCATTTTGGATTAAAGGGCAAAGCCAAATTTAACTTTAATCAAGGGAGTTATGTATTGGATTTGAATGAGGAGAAGTCTTATTTATTTTATAATCCGCAAAAAGAATTACCGCTTAATCTGGAATTAGCACCTAATACTTGGGTAATCTCCATTTTAATTTCGATTCAAAAATTTCACCGCTTATTTTCGAATGATGCTGGGCATATTCCTTTTTTGAGCGAAGAAAACAAAGATAAAAAATATTATAAAGAGGGAGATATCAGTCCGTCGATGGCAATTGTTTTGAGTCAATTGTTTCATTATAATCTTAATCCTTCCATCAAGAATCTATATTACAAAGGCAAAGGTTACGAATTATTGAGCCTGTATTTCAATCGCTCCGAAGATCCCAATGCCGAACAATGTCCGTTTTTGATTGATGAAGAAAACGTTTATAAAATTAAAAAAGCCAAAGAAATCATCATCGCCAATATGGCTGAACCTCCAGGTTTACAAGAATTGGCAGACGAAATTGGCTTAACGTTAAAGAAACTCAAAATGGGTTTCAAGCAAATCTATGGCGACACCGTTTATGGCTATCTTTTTGATTACAAAATGGATTACGCCCGTCAATTGCTGGACAGCGGTTCTTATAATGTTAATGAAGTGGGACTGAAAATTGGTTACAGCACCGGAAGCCATTTTATTGCGGCCTTCAAGAAAAAATTTGGTACTACTCCCAAAAAATACCTGATGTCGATTAATTCGAATGTGTAAAAACAATCGATTTTGAACATCAAATCATAACTAAAAAATAACATTTATCATATCCCCCAAAAGTAGCTTTATATACTTTTGGCAAAAAAATAGACAAAAAAATGAAAGGCGTATTATTAGTAAATTTAGGTTCACCAGAAAGTCCGCAGACAAAAGATGTAAAACCGTATTTAGACGAATTTTTAATGGACAAATACGTTATTGACGTTCCTTATTTATTGCGTGCTTTATTGGTTCGTGGGATTATTTTAAGAAAACGTCCGGAAGAATCGGCTCATGCTTATCAGAAAATCTGGTGGGACGAAGGTTCTCCATTAGTAGTTCTTTCCGAAAGAATGCATAAAAAAGTACAGCCTTTAGTGGATGTTCCTGTAGCATTAGCAATGCGCTACGGCTCGATGAATATTGAAAAAGGACTGCAGGAATTACACGATAAAGGTGTAGATGAGGTTTTGCTTTTTCCTTTATATCCGCAGTATGCTATGGCCTCGACTCTGACTATTTTGGTCAAAGCCGAAGAAATCCGCAAGAAGAAATTTCCAAATATGAAATTCACTGATGTTCCTGCGTTTTACAACAAACCGGATTATATTAAAAACTTAGCCGATTCAATTCGAAAGCATTTATCCGGATTTGAATACGATCATTTATTGTTTTCCTATCATGGAATTCCAGAGCGCCATATCCGCAAAACAGATGTGACCAAATCGCACTGCAAAATTGATGGCTCTTGTTGCAATACGCCATCGCCTGCACATGATTTTTGTTACCGTCATCAATGTTACGAAACCACCAGACAAGTCGTTAAATTACTAAATCTTCCCGAAGATAAATACAGTCTGACTTTTCAGTCAAGATTGGCGGGAGACAAATGGCTAGAGCCTTATACTGATGTCGAAATTGACAAAATGCCCGAAAAAGGAATTAAAAATCTTGCCGTTGTAACTCCGGCATTTGTTTCGGATTGTCTTGAAACCCTTGAAGAAATTGCAATGCGCGCCAAAGAGGATTTTGAAGCCAAAGGCGGTGAAAATTTCTTGGCGATTCCTTGTTTGAATGATGATGACGAATGGTGTGAGACGGTTGGAAATTGGATTAATGAGTGGGCAAAGTAACACTGATGGAATTAGTTCATTATAACTATTACATAATGCATATCATTCTGCTAAATTTTTAATATGGATAAAGAAAATAGTTTACAACGTTTTGATTCTTTATACAATGAACTTTCATTTCTCATTGAACAAAGTCAGTATCAAGTTGTTATTCAAACTAATAGTGTTTTGACTTTGTTATTTTGGCAGATTGGTTTTAAAATCAATAATGAAATCCTTAATAATAACCGAGCTGATTATGGAAAACAGATTGTGCCGACAGTGTCGGCACAATTGGAAAACAAATATGGCAGAAATTTTACTGAAAAAAATGTTCGAAGAATGCTTCGTTTTGCAGAACAATTTCCCGACAAACAAATTGTCGTAACATTCTCACGAAAACTGAATTGGTCTCATTTTATAGAATTATTACCAATCAAAAATCCAGAAGCAAAATTATTTTATGCCGATCAAGTATCTCAGCAATTATTGAGTGTAAGAGATTTGCGAAAACTAATTTCAACTAAAACGTATGAACGCACTACAATAGCGAATATTCAAGCAAGTCCGTCTACAAATCAGCTTCAAAATACATTTAAAGACCCTTATTTATTAGACTTTCTTAATTTAGGAAATGCTTATTTAGAAAAAGATTTAGAACAGGTTATTCTCAATGATTTAGAAAAATTTATTCTTGAATTGGGCAAAGGATTTACTTTTGTTGAAAGGCAAAAGAGGATGATTATTGACGATGAGGATTTCTATTTGGACTTACTTTTCTACCATCGAAAGTTAAGGAGATTGGTTGCCGTTGAATTAAAATTGGGTAAATTTCAAGCCAAGCATAAAGGTCAAATGGAATTATATCTGAAATGGCTAGACAAGCACGAAAAACAAGAAGAAGAGAACCCGCCAATTGGATTAATCCTTTGTGCTGAAAGCAGTAAAGAGCAAGTAGAATTGCTGGAAATGCACAAAGACGGAATAATCGTTGCCGAGTATTGGACTGATTTGCCTCCCAAAAAACAATTTGAAGAAAAAATACACCTATTGTTATTGGAAGCCAAAAAGAGATTAGACATAAAAAACTAAAAATAAATGGAAATCTATAACTACCTAAAATCCCTGCACCTTATCTTTGTAATCACTTGGTTTGCCGGTCTTTTTTATATCGTCCGATTGTTTGTCTACCAAATAGAAGCCAATGATAAACCCTCGCCGGAAAAAGAAATTCTGCAGAAACAGTACAAATTAATGACCTATCGATTGTGGTACATTATTACTTGGCCAAGTGCTGTTTTGGCTAGTATTTTTGCGTTTTGGATGCTGTTTTTTACGCCAATGGGAAATGCCTGGCTCCAAATGCCTTGGATGCATGTGAAACTTGGCTTTGTTTTTGTGCTATATTTATATCATTTAAAATGCCAGCAGATTTTCAGTCAATTACAAAGAAACGAAGTGAAATACACCACCAATTTTATGCGTTTGTGGAATGAAATAGCGACGATTATATTATTTGCAGTAGTATTTTTGGTCATTTTAAAAAATGCAGTAAACTGGATTTACGGTGTAATTGGAATTTTTGTATTCTCGATTACCATTATGTTAGGCTTTAAATTTTATAAAAAAATCAGAGAGAAAAACAATTCATAATCATGTTTAAAGCAAAGATTCCGTTAATTTCATTACGTTTTAGAATCTTCATTTCGATGGTTATACTAATCATTGCTACCTCTCTTTTACTCATAACCATTTCCATTATTCAGTATAAAAATGTCGCCAAAAAGTACAATCAAAGGCGAATAGAAGGCATGGAAATGTATGTAAAAAAGCATATTGACTACATGCTTTCAACAACAGACTACCCGCTGACTGATGACAATATCAAGATAATTTTTAAGGACAAAATCCACGAAATATCAGATATTCAAAATGCTGAAATACAGATTTATTCCCTAAACGGAAACCTGATTAAATCATCCAAAGAATCATTTTCAGTAGAAAAATATTCACCAACAGTATCAAAATTCATCCTTCGGCTAGTTAATTCCTCAATTGACAAAAGATTTCTTGAAGTTAAAACCGTTAATGGAATCAAGTACAGATCTTCGTATAGTTTGATAAAAAACAAGAAGTTCAAACCCATAGCCATTTTAAAACTGCCAAATATTCCAGATGACGGCTATTATGAAAAAGAACTAAACAGCTTTTTGATCCGTTTGGTGCAGGTTTATTCGCTGATGATTGCAATTGCTTTTGGATTGGCTTACATATTATCATCATTTATCACCAAGCCGATTTACGATTTTGCCGAAAAATTACGAGAAACCAGCTTGAATCAGAAGAATGAAAAGATTCCGTTTTCGGCAAAGATTAAAGAAATCAACATGCTATTAATCGCCTACAATAGAATGACCGAAGAACTGGAAAGAAATGCTATAGTTCTCGCGCAGAACGAACGCGATCTGGCCTGGAGAGAAATGGCGAAACAAGTTGCTCACGAAATCAAGAATCCGCTTACGCCAATGCGACTTACAATTCAGAGTTTTCAGCGAAAATTTAATCCAGAAGAACCTAGTATCAGACAAAAACTAAATGACTTTTCCGAATCGCTAATTCAGCAGATTGATACGATGAGCTCGGTAGCATCTGCCTTTTCAGATTTTGCGTCTATGCCTGCCCAGCAAAACGAACTGCTGAATGTGGTCGAAGTGGTAGAACTGACTTTGGATATCTTTCATGAAGATTATATTGTTTTTGAATGCACTGAAAAAGAGATTATTTCAAAAATTGACAGGACTCAGCTCATTCGAATCATTACAAATTTGGTTAAAAATGCCATTCAGGCCATCCCTTGTGATCAGGAAACCAAAATGATATTGGTTACCATTAAAAAAGAGAACAATCAGGTTATCATTGTTATAAAAGATAACGGAACAGGTATAAATCCAGAACATATTGACAATATTTTTGAACCCAAATTCACTACCAAAAACAGCGGAATGGGTCTTGGTCTTGGAATTATAAAAAACATCATCGAAAATTACAGCGGAACAATAACATTTGAAACTAAATACGGAAGAGGAACCATTTTTACGGTAACTCTGCCCATCATAAACTCTTAACTACAAAAAAATGAACTACGAGAATCTTTCAATCACAATCGAAAAAGGTATTGCAACTGTTGTAATCAATAGACCGGCCAAATTAAATGCGTTGAATATCGCAACTATAAATGACTTGCATAAAGCCATTAAAGTATTGGGAAAAAACAAGGAAATTCAAGTTATTATACTCACCGGAAGCGGAGATAAAGCATTTGTTGCCGGTGCCGATATTTCAGAATTTGCACATTTCACTATAGAAGAAGGAGCTCAGCTGGCTTTTCAGGGACAAGAACTGCTTTTTAATTATATCGAAAATTTAAAAACTCCTGTCATTGCTGCGGTGAATGGTTTTGCCTTGGGAGGCGGATTAGAACTGGCCATGGCTTGTCATATCAGAGTAGCTTCGGACAATGCCAAAATGGGACTTCCGGAAGTTTCACTTGGTGTTATTCCCGGTTATGGAGGAACACAGCGTTTACCGCAGTTAGTGGGCAAAGGCCGTGCGATGGAAATGATAATGACTGCCGGGATGATTACTGCCGATGAAGCCAAACAGTATGGGTTAGTAAATCACGTAGTTCCTCAAGCTGAATTAATTGAATTTGCTGCTTCTATAGCGCAAAAAATCATGAATAATTCTCCTTTTGCTATCGGCAGAGCGATAAAAGCTGTCAATGCTAATTTTACTGAAGGCAAAAACGGATACGAAACGGAGATAAAAAACTTCGGGCGCTGTTTCGGAACTGAAGATTTCAATGAAGGAACAAAGGCATTTTTAGAGAAAAGAAAGCCCGTTTTTAAAGGAAAATAATTAAAAAGCTGGCAGTGTTTAGTAATTAGTGCACAGTTTACGTTAGTCGCCTCAAATATCAAATTATTATATTTTTTTGATATTGTAATATCATATTATTATATTTTTCAAATAATCCTAAAAGAATTTTTTGGGATTATTTGCTTTAAAAAAGTGAGAATCATAAAGACATAACTTAATTTTGTGCTTTCATTATAAAAAATAAAAACGAATAGATATGTCCTTCCAGCCTGTATTTGCCAAATTTTGGGAAAAAGTAAAAGAAAGCATTGCTGATAAAACCTTTGCCAAATTAACTTTGGCCAAAACCATTGGTGATACCGATTTGAAAAATATTTATGTTCGTCCTGTTTTATTGGAAAATGACGAGTTCAAGCTTTCGATTATTGCCCGATACAAGACTGAAGAAACAGAGAGCTTTCATTCGCTGGAAGAAGCTTTTTTTGTACTGGCTCCCTTTATGAATAATCCATTTTTGTCGGCAATATTATTCACCACAGAAAATGATATTACTTTTAAACTCAATAAAAAAAGAACAGGAACAATTACTGAGCTGGCACCGACTTTTAAAAATGCTTCGGATGTGATTCTGGAGATGAAAGAGAAGGGAATTTAGAGGGTAGTGTTCAGTATTCAGTTGGCAGAATTTAGATTGCAGTCAACACTAAAATTGATAAAAATGCCATTTACTGATTAGATATTAATAGCTTGCATTCTAATGTTTTTTAAAATAAAATTCGTCCAATTTTTATCATTATCTGAAATTATTATAGTTTTAAAGTCATGTCTTTCACCTTCCATTTCAACTCCTTTTGAGTCATCTACGTGAATATCTATTCCAAATTTTGAAGGCAGTTTTGAAATGGTTTTGCTTTTTTCGCCTAAAACTTTTATATGCTTCTGCTGGTTAATTATGCCATCAACTGAAATTCCATAAATAAAAAACATCAGCCGAATTTTACTCACACTTCTGAAAGATGTAGTGTAAATATAAATCTCATGATTTTCAGATTTCAGCTTTTTAAATAAATCAATTGTTCCTAAACGAATTCTTTCAAAACTAAAAAATTGATGAAAAAAAGTATCTTTTTCCAATGGAAATTTGGTCTTAGAAATTAATGTGTCATCAAGATCAAAAGATATTTTCATTTTTAGACATTTTTAATTCTGCATTCTAACATCTACAATTCCCCATCCCATTCTGCGTAAAACTGCGACAAAAATCCCTGCATATATTCATGTCTTTTTTGGGCAATTTCTTTACCTGTCTGGGTATTCATTTTGTCTTTTAGCAATAACAGCTTTTCATAGAAATGATTAATTGTCGGTGCCTGACTGTTTTTGTATTCTTCTTTGGTCATACTCAAATTAGGGGAAATTTGAGGATTATACATCGCTCTGTTCTTGAATCCGCCGTAGTTGAAAGCTCTGGCAATTCCAATGGCTCCAATTGCATCCAAACGATCCGCATCCTGAACGATATCCAGCTCGATAGACGAGAATGTCTTTTCGTTATTTCCGCCCTTAAAAGAGATGTTATCTATAATCTGGACAATATGTTTGATTGTATCTTCTGAAGCACCTTCTTTTTCTAAAAACTCACGAGCAGCTTTTGGCCCAACAGTTTCATCACCGCCATGAAATTTACTGTCGGCAATATCATGGAGCAATGCGCCAAGTTTAACGACTGTTTCATCGCAGGTTTCACCGCTGGCAATTAACAGCGCATTTTTATACACGCGCTGAATATGAAACCAATCATGACCTCCTTCGGCATTTTCTAATTTTTCTTTTACAAAAAGAATCGTTTTATTTATTAAATCGGGATTACTCATAGCTGTCCGCATTTATAAAAAAAGCTGACTTTTAAAGTATAAACCTCAAAAATCAGCAATTTCAAATTTTAAATCGTTAATCAAAAATCTGCAATCTACAATCTTGCGGGTTCTACCCATTTAAATTGAAATGATTCAGTCGGGATTACTAATCTTTCAGAAATTTTAGCCATTCTTGCTGGCAGTTTCATTAAGTAATCACGGGCTTTTTCGGCTTCATCAGTTAAACTTCCAATTTTGTCGATTTCCCACTTTTCGATTAATTTCTGCATAATATCAACATAATCACTTGCGGTGTAAACACCAATTCGCTGTGCTGAGTCAGAAAAATGTACAAATGCAGAGCTAATTTTCTCTCCAGATTCTCTCAGGAAGTGAGCAGGCATAACGATTTTTTGCTTCATCATGTATTGAAAAGCCAGCATCATTTCGCTTGGATCTACTTTAAAAATTTCGGTAACAAAATGGCTATACGCATGGTGGTGGCGCATTTCGTCACCAGCAATCATCTTGCACATTTTGGATAATTTCTTATCTCCATAACTTTTGGCCAATTGCGACACACGGTTATGAGAAATATAAGTCGCTAACTCCTGAAAACTAGTGTAAACGAAATTTTTATATGGATCTCTTCCAGTTCCAATATCAAAACCATCGTTAATTAAATGCTGAGTAGTCATTTCGATTTCGCGCATGTTCACACGGCCTGACAAATACAGGTATTTATTCAATAAGTCACCGTGACGGTTCTCTTCTCCAGTCCATTCACGAACCCATTTTGACCAGCCGTTTCTGCCTTCATTATCAACTCCTTCTACTTCCATCAGCCAGTTTTCGTAAGTTGGCAGTGCTTCTTCGGTAATCATATCTCCAACCATAGCGACCCAAAAATCATAAGGAAGATCTTTGGAAATTTCTCTAAGTTCTTTTACTTCTTCAAGGAAATTATCGCTTTCGGAGTTGGGCAAAAAGTCAGAAGGCTGCCAAATCTTTTCTACAGGTATTAGGTATTGATCCACAAAACTGTCAACCTTGTTTTCCAGAAACTGCATTACTTCCAGACGAATGTTTTTTATAGACATTATATATAATTATTAAATTTTTATTCCGTTTACAATTGCCGACTCGGTTTTTTCCATGATCTCTTTAAACTCAAAATCTTTTACTGCAAATGCTTCGTGCACTACAAAGGTAATATGATTTCCCAAACCATAGGGGAAAGTTCCATATTTTACGAGTTTCCATGAATTATTGATACTTATGGGAACTATATATGCCGATGGTGCATTTTTGCATAATATTTTCAAACCTGTTTCTGCAAATTCCTTTGGTTTTCCGTCTTTACTGCGGGTTCCTTCTGGAAAAATAACTGCTGATCGAGTATGCTTTTCTATATACTCAGCTATTTTTTTGATCTCTGGTATCGCTTGTTTTGGGTTTTTCCTGTCTATAACTACTGATCCGCCGTGTCTCAGATTATAGGAAACACTTGGAATTCCTTTTGCCAATTCTTTTTTACTTACAAATTTTGGATGAAATCTTCTCAGATACCAAATCGACATAATAATGTCGTACAAACTCTGATGATTGGCTACAAAAATAATAGGCACTCCTTTCGGGATGCTTTCCCTGTTTTCAAAAGTAAAAGTTGTTCCTAGAAGTATAACGATTTTCAGCAGTACAAAATTGAGATAATCGACACTTTTTTTATGCGCCTGATAACCAAATATGTTCAGACAAATCCATTGAATTGGGTGAAATACCACCAAAGTCAACAATACCAATATTAAAACAATAAAAGATAAGGGATACGAAATTAACTTCTGCATACTATTAAATTTAGTGCAAAAGTAAGAAATATATTTTTAGTCTATTTACAACTATTCCAGTTAATAAATAAAAATATATCTGTTTGTAAAACAATAATTTAATTAAAATAAAATAAAAAAACCGTGCAAAATTATTAAATTAAGTAAATTTTAAATTTCAAATTATGAATACACAAATGTCCAAGCAATAATGCTCTGAAAATTATTTTTTAAATAAATATAAAATTATTTTTTAAGTTTGAAATGAAAAACACTGTATTTTTTACAATAACCCCAAATTATTTAAAATGAAAAACACAAGACAAAAATTAATCTTTACAATTGCTCTTTCATTAATTTTTATGATCGGAGCATCAAATTCTTTATTCGCTCAAAAACGTTTAGAGTCAAACAAATTTCTAATTTTAATTGAAACTACAAACGACAGTATTAAGCTTACTTCTCGACTTGGCTGTTCTTTTAATGAACTTAAATTCACATTAAAAACTGACGACAAAAAAAGTGTTGACCAACACGGTATCAATCCTGCAGAAAAAAATAGTACAACAAAAACCGGTCCTCTTGCTAACTTTCTTTTTACAATTAAGAAAACAGAAGATGGACTTAGTTTTGAAGGAATAAAAGGAACTTCTTATAAAGAATTCAACTTTAGCTGTACTCAGGGCAAATGTCACCTATTAATTGACCAAAATGGCTTAGTTGAATTACATTAGAAAGTATTTTAAAAAACGATTATTTATTTTAAAGGTTTGGCTTTTTTGTTAAAGCCGAACCTCTTTTTTTACAATTTTATCAAAATTAATAAATAAATCTCCTTTTACTGGTCAATTTTAAACTATAACAATTATTCAATTTAGGGTTTAATTGTACCTTTGCCTGCTATAACAGTGCTTATTTTTTAAAATGAACTTCACTTACCCCAAAAACGAAAAACTAAAAAGCAAAATTACCATTGGTTTATTGTTTACCGAAGGAAAATCGGTGGCTAAATATCCGTTGCGGTTGGTTTATAATACAGGAACTTTTGGCGAAGGCGAAAAAATAAAAATAGGTGTTTCGGTTTCTAAAAAATATTTCAAAAAAGCAGTAGACCGTAATTATTTCAAAAGAGTACTGCGGGAAACTTACAGACTCAACAAACATTTACTTTTGGACAATCTGGATCAGCCGTATTCTTTTATGCTTTTTTACCAATGCAAGGACCGTTTGACTTTTGAAGAAATCAATACTAAAACAGTCCAATTGTTTGAAAAATTTGCACTGGAGATAAAAAAGGAAGAAGAGCAATCCAAATAAACATCCATTTCATAGAGCAATTCCACTGCTTAGTTGTAATCTAAATTAATTTTGTATTTTTAAAATAAATTATCCTCCCATGAAATCAAAATTAATAATTGCTCTTTTATTTTTTGCTGCTTTAAGCTGCAAAAAAGCTGATGCAGAAGCCTCAGCTTCCGAAGATTTAAAAGTAATGACTGTAAAATTACCTCCAAAAGTAAAGTCTGTCAATTCAGAAGCTTATTCTGAATCACCAAATGAAAATGATAAAGTCATTGAGAAAAAAATAATCAGAACTGGCAATCTTAGATTTCAAACCGATAATCTGGAAACTACCTATGAACAGATAAAAAATGCTGTAAAAAAAGGAAAAGCCTTTATACAGAACGATAGTCAGGGAAAAGAATATGCTTCCGTTTACAGACGAATAACAGTTCGTATTCCTAGCGAAAATTTTGACACTTTCGTAAAAGACATTTCTAATGGAGTAGACTATTTTGACAATAAAGAGATTAATTCACAGGATGTAACAGAAGAATACATCGATATTGATGCCCGATTAAAAGCCAAAAAGAAACTTGAAAACAGGTATCTTGAACTTTTGGCAAAGGCCAACAAAATGTCTGAAATGCTGGCGATTGAAGCACAGCTTTCTGCTATCAGAGAAGAAATTGAGGCAAAAGAAGGACAATTAAGATACATGCAAAGCCTGGTCTCGTTGAGCACTGTCACAATAGAATTCTATAAAACAATTGCCGAAGAAAGCGGTGTTACCATTTCTTATGGAGCCAAAATTTGGAACTCAATCAAATCTGGTTTTTATGGTATTTCAAGCTTCTTTTTGTGGTTACTGGAAATTTGGCCTTTCATTATTTTAGCAGCTGCACTATTTTATTTTATAAGAAAACGATTCAAGAAAAAAAACATATAATCATGCGTACCCTTTTCCAAAAAAAAATCATTATTCCAGTTATTGCATCCGCATTTTTGTTTGTGGGGGTAAGCTTCAAAGACGACTATTTTGAGATTGCCAAACAATTGGAAATTTTCACGACGCTGTTCAAAGAATTGAATAAAAATTATGTCGACGAAACAACTCCCGCCGAGCTGATGAACAACGCCGTTAAAGGAATGCTGAGTTCTCTTGATCCTTATACTGTATATTTTAATGAGCAGGAAGTACTTAAGTTTAAAATCAATAATACCGGCGAGTATACCGGAATTGGTGCATTAATCACTCGTGAAAACGACAAACTGATTTTAAAAGAACCGTATAAAAATTTCCCAGCCGACAAAGCGGGACTCAAAGCTGGTGACGAAATCATTCAGATTGGCGATACGCCTTTGGCCGATTTTAAAGATGATGCTTCACAGCTTTTTAAAGGATCGAAAAACACAAAAATTGACGTTAAATACATTCGTCAGGGAAAACCCTATTCGGCTGTAATTGTATTAGATGAAGTTGAAATCAAATCGGTTCCCTATTTTGCCAAAATTGATGACAAAACGGGTTATATTGTTTTGGCTCATTTCAACAGAAAAGCTTCAAATGAAACTAGAGACGCATTAGAACAATTAAAAAGACAAGGAGCCGAAAGAATCGTTTTGGATTTAAGAGGAAATCCAGGCGGATTATTAAATGAAGCAGTAAATATCTGTAACCTTTTTGTGCCTAGAAATGAAGTTATTGTAACCACTAAATCCAAAATTGAAAAACACAACAACACTTATAAAACCTCGCAGGAACCTGTGGATACGACGATTCCTTTAGTGATTTTAGTAAACGGCCGAAGCGCTTCTGCCTCTGAAATTGTTTCAGGAGCGCTACAGGATTTAGATCGTGCTGTTGTTTTGGGAAGCCGCAGTTTTGGAAAAGGGCTGGTGCAACGACCGGTTGAGTTAACGTATGGAACGCAGCTCAAAGTTACAATTTCGCGTTATTACACTCCTTCCGGCAGGTGCATTCAGGCTTTGGATTATGCACATAAAGACAAAAATGGTGCAGCAACCCGAACGGATTCCAAAAACTATAACGCTTTTAAAACCCGAAAAGGAAGAACGGTTTATGATGGTGGCGGCATTTTGCCGGACATCGAAATGGAAGAAACCAAAACAAGCCCGATCGCTAATGCTTTATTGAAAAATGACGGTATTTTTGATTATGCAACCAAATATTATTACAAAAATCCAAATCTAGGAACTAAAATTCCAGTAATCTCTGATGCTGATTATGCCGATTTCAAACAATATTTAAAAGCACAAAAATTCAATTTTGATACAGAAACCGAAATCGCTTTGAAAAACACTTTGGCTTCCGCCAAAAAAGAAAAACTGGATGAAGCTATTACGATGGAATACCAGCAGCTTCTTACTGCGCTTCAAAAATCGGAGAATGCTTTATTGGATAAAAATCAGAAGGAAATCAAAGGATTGCTGCTGGACGAAATCATCAAACGCTATCAATATCAGGAAGGACTTTATGATTATTACATCAAAAACAATCCTGAAATTAAAAAAGCGGTTACTATTTTGAATACCACCGCTGAGTATAATTCGATTTTGAAAATCTAAACTCTTAACGAACCTCTAAATCCTCTTGCGGCATAATAGGAATCGGCACCATTGTGATATACAAATACTGTTCCATATCTAAAATCGCAGAAAAGAGCTCCGCCAAGTTTTCTGATGTTCGCTGGTGTTACAATCCAGCTGGAGGTTTTGCTGTCAAACTTTCCCAGTTTTTGCAAGTCACGATATTGATCTTCGGACAAGAGTTCAATGCCCATTGCTGATGCTGCGTCGATAGCGGTGTCTTTAGGTTTGTTTTCTTTTCTTTTGTCAAGCGCTTCACGGTCATAGCAGAAACTTCTTCTTCCTGACGGACTTTCTACGGAACAATCGACGAAAATATATTCGTCACTTTTACTGTCATAACCCACTACATCTGGTTCTCCGCCAGTTGTTTCCATTTCATTAATAGACCATAATTTTTCAGGATTGGCGTCTAATTTTGCTTGTATGTTTTTCCATTCAAGACCTTTGTGTCGGTCCGAATGTTTTTCAAAACGGGTTTTTAATATTTGAAGCAATTCGGTACTTTTTTCCTGTGAAAGTTTTTTTTGGATTCCCATTCTAGTCAGATTATTATTAAACAGGTGTTTTTTATTATAGCTATTTAGCAATCATGCAAGTATTTGCTTATTTAAATAAAATAGCGTTTTCGTAAAATTACAAAAAAAGTCTATCTAGCGAACGATTTAATTAGCCACGGATGGTATGGATAAAACAGACAATCAATCTTAATTTTTTTAATAATTTCTTTACCGAACGTGATATAAATCAGTTAGGAATCTTTCAACAATTCTTATATTTGGCAATCTTTAAAAAAAACAAACTTATGGACTTTATATACCAGGATCCTTATCCTATTTTGAAAGACGATACCCAATACCGTAAAATCACTTCTGATTTTGTAAAAGTAGAACAATTAGGAGAACGTGAAATCCTTACTGTTGACCCAAAAGGATTGGAATTATTGGCGCAGGAAGCGTTGAAAGATGTTTCGTTTATGCTTCGTACTTCGCATTTGGAAAAATTAAGAGCCATTCTTGACGATCCGGAAGCAACCGATAATGACCGCTTTGTCGCTTATAATTTATTACAGAATGCAGTTGTTGCCATCGACGGTGAATTGCCTTCTTGCCAGGACACCGGAACAGCAATTGTAATGGCCAAAAAAGGAGAAAATGTATATACGGGAGCCGATGATGCAGAATGGCTCTCTAAAGGGATTTTTAATACGTATCAGGAAAGAAACCTTCGTTATTCCCAAATTGTGCCAATCTCAATGTTTGAGGAAAAAAATTCGGGATCGAATCTTCCTGCGCAGATTGATATTTATGCCAAAAAAGGAGCTTCGTATGAGTTTTTGTTTTTGGCAAAAGGAGGAGGTTCTGCGAACAAAACCTATTTGTACCAGCAGACAAAATCGTTGTTGAATGAAAAATCTTTGGATGCTTTCATTCGTGCCAAAATAATGGATTTAGGAACTTCGGCCTGTCCGCCGTATCACTTGGCTTTAGTGATTGGAGGAACTTCTGCGGAAGCGAACTTATCAGCAGTAAAAAAAGCATCTGCAGGTTATTTTGATAATTTACCTACTTCAGGAAATATGGCAGGTCAGGCTTTCCGTGACCTGGAATGGGAAAAAAGAGTACAGTTAATCTGTCAGCAAAGTGCCATTGGAGCGCAATTTGGCGGAAAATATTTCACGCATGATGTTCGTGTAATCCGTTTGCCTCGCCACGCCGCTTCCTGCCCGGTTGGATTGGGAGTTTCTTGTTCGGCTGATAGAAATATCAAAGGAAAAATTACCAAAGACGGTATTTTTGTAGAACAATTGGAAGTAAATCCAAAACGCTTATTGCCAGAAACGCCGCCACATTTGGAAGAAGCAGTTGAAATTGACTTGAACCAGCCGATGGCCGATATTCTTAAGAAATTATCGCAATACCCAATCAAAACCCGCTTGAAACTAAACGGAACTTTGATCGTTGCCCGTGATATTGCGCATGCTAAAATCAAAGAATTACTGGATGCTGGTAAACCTATGCCAGAATACTTTAAAAACCACCCAATCTATTACGCCGGGCCAGCAAAAACTCCGGAAGGAATGGCTTCGGGAAGTTTTGGACCAACCACTGCAGGTCGTATGGACGTGTATGTAGAAGAGTTCCAAAAGAACGGAGGAAGCATGGTGATGCTTGCCAAAGGAAACAGAACTAAAGATGTGATGAATGCCTGTAAAACTTACGGCGGATTCTATTTGGGTTCTATCGGAGGGCCGGCAGCAATCTTGGCCAAAGAAAACATTCTTTCGGTTGAAGTAGTGGATTTTGAGGAATTAGGAATGGAAGCCGTTCGTAAGATTACGATTAAAGATTTCCCTGCTTTTATTATTACCGATGATAAAGGGAATGATTTCTTTTCTAATTTGTAATATTTTTAATATAAAAAAGAACTCGATAAAAGTCTAAATTTTAAATTTGACTAAAATAAAACATGAAAACTGTCATTAGTTACCATCCTATATCTGAGAAAGAAATTCATAATTGGTATTACAATATGGATTTTTCTTTAATTTCTGATGATGTAAATTATTCAATGATAAAAACAGCTCGTGCTGAAAAAATGGATGATGAGTCTTTGAAAAAGTACATCAAAACGATGAAACAAGCGGTAAAAACAGATTCTAATGCTGTTTTTGATAGCACGCATGGTTTTTTTATAGCTACAATTCAAAATTATTTTAGGCAGTCGTTTATTGTAAATGTTTCATTTTCTAGATTGATAGAGCAAAAAGAGTATTTTAAAGAATATACAAAACCTTGGGAAGAGATTTTAGAAAAAGCAGGCGATTTTACCTTTTTAAATAGTCTAACTACTGATACACCTTCATCAGGTATTTATATTCCTTTAGAAAAAGTTGTCGAATTACTCAAAGATTACAATGGGAATTTGATTGTAAAAAAAGATATAGATGATTTTTTTGGACAAAGTAATGCAAAAGCATTTATTGAATCATTAAATTATGCCAAAGAAAATAATACAGGTTTATTAGAAGCTAATGGTATTTTAAAACTTGAATTATCAATAGAAAATGACAAAAATGAGACTCTAAGTAAACCAACAAAAGCTATTGATGAATCACAAGGGTTAAAAGACGATCCCAAAAGTGAAGTTGCAGCCGAAAAAGAAAACAAAGAAAAAAAATCTCTTTTTAGTCGTGTTTTCGGTAGTAAATAGAATCTAAAATATTTCAAGAGGCTGTCCAAAAAGTAAGGACAGCCTTTTTTTTGCTGTTTTTAATCTAAAATAGTATCTTAGAGTTGCACAAAAAACGAGCAATGGCTAAAGTAATATTTAAATCGCAATCGATCAATACACCGGAACTTTTTCCGATAAATATTTTTGATAAAATTTCAGAAAACCACCCTGTCCGCTTAGTGGACAAGGTCGTCAATTCATTGGATATAAGCCATATACTTAAAAAATATAAAGGAGGAGGGACCTCGGCTTATCATCCCAGAATGATGCTTAAAGTTTTGTTTTACAGCTATTTGAGCAACACTTATTCCTGCCGAAAAATAGCAAAAGCACTCACCGAGAACATTCATTTTATGTTTATTTCAGGCAACTCAACCCCTGATTTTAGAACCATCAACGATTTTAGAGGAAAGGTTCTAAAAGAAAACATCAAAGATTTATTTGCAGAAGTAGTCAAAATGCTTGTGGAAATGGGCTATGTCAGTCTGGATATCCAATACATCGATGGAACAAAAATTGAAGCCAAATCCAACAAATACACCTTTGTCTGGCGGGGTTCTATAGAGAAATACAAAGAAAAACTCGAAGTAAAAATCAACAGCATCTTATCCGATATCGAAAACAGTATTTTATCAGATAATCAAGAAGTCAACAAGGAAGAATTACCAAAAAAATAAACTCGGAAGAGCTGAAAGAAAAATTATCAGAACTCAATAAAAAACTCAAAGAGCCCAACAAGAAGATAACCAAAGAGCTTGAAAAGCTTCAGGAAGAGCACCTGCCAAAGCTTGAAAAATACGAAAAAGATTTAGTGATTTTAGGCAATAGAAACTCCTACAGCAAAACAGATCCTGACGCTACCTTTATGAGAATGAAGGAAGACCATATGAAAAACGGACAGTTAAAACCTGCATACAATCCTCAGATTTCTACTGAAAATCAATTCATTACCAATGTAACCATTCATCAGACACCTAACGACACTACGACTTTAAAATCCCATCTGGAGGAATTTGAAAAAATGTATCAAAAACAAAGCAAAACAGTTGTAGCCGATGCTGGTTATGGAAGCGAAGAAAACTACGAAATGCTTGAAAATAAAGATATAACGGCCTATGTAAAGTATAATTATTTTCACAAAGAACAGAAGAAAAAAATGAAGGACAATCCGTTTCTTGTCCAGAATTTGTTCTACAATATACAGCAGGATTTTTATGTGTGTCCAATGGGACAAAGAATGGAAAACATTGGCAGTGGAAAACGGACATCGGCCAACGGATACGAATCACAAGTATCTTATTATCAAGCAAAAAGATGTGATGGATGTCCACTTAGAAGTTTGTGCCATAAAGCCAAAGGAAACAGAACAATAGAAGTAAACCACCGCCTGAACCAATTAAGGGCTCAGGCCAAAGAGCTGCTCATGAGCGAAAAAGGACTCGAACACCGAAGCAAACGCCCAATAGAAGTTGAAGCAGTATTCGGACAGCTAAAAAACAACAATAAATTCAGCCGGTTTACTTTCACAAGCATCGAAAAAGTGGAAATGGAATTTCTATTGATGGCTATCGGGCATAATTTCAGAAAAATGATAGCAAAGAACAATGATGCGTCGAAAACTCATCTAAAAATCTCCTTCAGAGTTCTAAATAGAGCTATAAAAGTCGAAATTCACTTTTTAAATACTGTAACAGAATATTTTTTCATTAATCAACCAACCCAAAATCGATTCCTGAAATTTGCAGCATAAAAAAAGCTGTCCTTTTCGGACAGCCTCTTGTTTTAATAAATTATACCCAATCATTTAGAATCAGCAAAAAGAGACTGTACAATTTTTCCCTTTAAGATTTCCTTTTCCTTTTTTACGATATAAACTAAACGATAAGCAATAACAAAACCAATTAAACCAAGAGCAGACAAGAAAATCCAATTTGCTTTATAACCATAATTTCCAATAATTTCCATTCCTGTTTTTGTGCTTATTATCTGAGCGATACTATAACTCATGGTAAAGACTGCCATGAATTTGCCTTCGTGATTTTTTAAAGATCTTTTTTTAACAAAGGAGTTTGCAAACGGAAAAGTAAACATCATACCTACTGTCATTAAAAGCATCATCAGAATTAGTGTGAAAACATTTCCTTCAATCAGCAGAAACAAATACGCCACAGACATTGCTAAAACACCATAACTAACGACCATTAGTTTGTTGATTTTATTTGTTTCAACATATTTTACAATTGGCAGCTCAAAAAGTAAAATTAAAACACCATTCAATGCCAAAAACAAAGCTCCTTGGAAACTTGAAAAATTAAAAACTTCTTTATAGTACAGAGATAAAGTTGTAAATATTTGAAAAAACAAAATGCCTGTTATCAGTGTTACTAAAAGATGAATTAAAAATGGTTTATCATCAAAAACGGAATTAGTATCTTTTAAATGTTTAAATACTTTTAATTTATAAGGTAATTTCTTTTCTTTAATATAGATGTAAAATATTAAAATGCTAAGCATACAGGTTAAACCATCTATATAAAAAAGAAAATTATAATCTAAAACAGTTATTATTATTCCGCCAATAACAGGGCCAAACATAAAACCTAGATTAACCGCAGAACGCACTAAAGATAATGCTCTTGTTCTATTCTCTTTAGTAGCATAAGTGTCTAATGAAACTAACATGGCGGGTCTATACATATCTGACACCGTAGTTAAAAGTAAAACTCCGAAGCAAAAACTATAAAAAGTAGTTAAAAACTGCAAAAGAATAAAGAGAATTCCAGTAGTAAATAAACTAAAAATCATCACCTTATAAAAACCTATTTTATCAGACAATTTTCCGCTGATCCAAGTTCCTATAAAAGATCCAACTCCAAAAAAAACCATCACCCAGCCAATTTGGCTATAGGTAAAATGGAGTTCTTCTAACATGTATTTAGACAAAAACGGTACAACCATTGCACCACATCTATTAATAAAAGTTGCTATTGCTAAAATCTTAACTTCTAAAGAAAAATCTCTAAAATGCTGCAAATAATTGGAAAGTAATTTTTTTATCATTGTGTAATAATTTGGGGGAGATATTTTTTTTACTGTATTTAATAAACTGTATCTAAAATTGAAGATTATGGATTCATTTTTATCTCATAATAATAATAATTTGAAATAAAATTCATGCGATTAAAGCCGAAACTTTCATATAGTTGATGTGCAGGATAATTTTCGATATCCGTATTTAAAGAGATATGATCTACTTTAGTCCGTCTAGCATAGTCAATACATTTCATCATAATTTCTTTTGCTATATGTTTTCTTCTAAATTCAGGTTTAACATATAAATACGATATATGCCAATTGTATTTTATTGCAGATAACACATTTACTTTATAATGCAAAACCAGGAATGCGATAGGAATTCCATTTTGTTTTTTTACAAAAATCTTAGCTTTATTTCTATCTAATTTGTGTTTTATAGATACTATTGCGTTTTCTAAATCAAGCAATTGTTCATCAATTAATTTAGATTCATAAATTATATCAACTACTGTATGAAAATCGTTAGATTTTATTTCTTCTATTTCTCCAATATCCATCAAGAACTGTGTTGCGTTAAAATTATATACGTATTAAATAGATTAATGGTTTTCTTTATTCAAAAAAATTTTCCAAAAAATCGAGTATTATATTCATGTAATGAAATTTATTCCTAAACAGCATATTTATTAGGAATGCTGAATGAAAAATTATCTCATACCAAACGAAAATATATAATAATACAATCTGTACTCTTTCGACTCCTGAGAAGACAGGGGGTGAGGATAAATTTAACCAGCTGTTTTATATTAGTGTTTGGGTTCAAATAGTTAAAAAGACATAACTAAATGAGAGAAATAAGTTGAATATAAAAATCAAAAAATAGCGAGCTGTTACAATTAACAACTCGCTATAAGTTTTTCTAATAATTATCAAAAAAATATTTATTTAGTAGTATTTTTTTTGATTTTAGGTGGTAAAACTTTTGAAGATAATTTTATAAAAACAGCTTTTACAATTTTTCTGCAATTTCTTTTTTGTATTTATTCAATAGCGCTTTGGTCATACCTAAATTTGCTTTAGATGAATCAACTGCTAGATAAATAAAATATTCGTTGTTTGCTGAAATATCAATGATGTGTATTTGATTCGTTAGCGTAATCATGATATCATCGATAGATTCGTTTAATCCTAAAGCACTAATTGCGTTTAGTTTCGCTTTTACAACTTCAAGATTAAATGCTGAAGCTAATTCTGGATCAAAACTTGGTACTGAAGTATCGCTGTAATAAGAGATACCGCTTTTAATTTCAGATACTGCTACTGCTATGTATCCAGGAATATTTTTTTTTACTTCTTCTCCAAATTGTTTTAAAAAATCTGACATGGTGGTATTTTTTTTAAAATTGTTATATGCAAAAATAAAGTATAATATTTGCAATAGTTGTATATACAATAAAATATAAATATTAAACAAATGTTAAATAAGGAATAAATGCTTATTTTGGGAATTAGTTGATTTATTAATAACAAAAAGAGATTAAAATTATATTTTTAGATATTAAAAACAATATAAACCCATAAGGATTAAGAACATAGTTCATTTTTTTTTCTTAAAATATCAATTAATTATTTAATGTTATGTATCAAAATATTTCTAAAAAAATAAAAAAGGATTATTTTAAATTGTTTAAATAATGCTATTCAAACAATTTAAAACTAATTAATTTATAAAGGATTATTTTTTTCATAATAACAAATCGACAAATGTGGCTGAACAGGAAACATCAAAGTTTCCAGTCCATTGACGGACTCACAATTTTTTGAAACCAAATAATTGCCTTCAACAATACCTATTAATGTTAAAAAAGGGGAATAGAAAGTAATACCGATTTTGTGTTTTGACGGATCAGTAATGTCTGTATTGATAATATCCAACTGATAATTCACAAAAGGTAAATAGTTATTTCCTAACACATCAGTGATGCGGTGAAGATTACCTTTTAACTGTTTAACATAACCCTCTGCAGCAATGCCAACCAAATAATGCAGCTGTACTGCTTTTTCATTTTCCGACAATAATTCTCTAAAAGTGTTTTTGGGATTTTCTTTCGAGTTAAACTGCTGATGCTGCATTAAATATTCTTTGAACGTATCTTCCCATACATATTTATCCCAAAGAAATACCGAACTGCTGTCAATCTCAATCCGGTAAGCCAATCGTATTTTAGCTTTATCCATAATGGTTTATAAATTTTCTATTGGCACTTCAAACAATAACAAAACTGCATTCTCTGAGAGAGCTTCCCATTCAACAGTTTCTATTTTTTTAAGACTCAAACCATCTTTTGCCTGCAGTAATCTGTTTTCAACTTCAAATGCACCACTGATTACAAAAACAAATAGGCCGTTCAAATTATTTTTCAACGTATAAAATCCTTCTTTTCTTCCATCATAAATACCGATGAAACCCATAGTGTCTGCAAACTCAAAAAGGAGATTCATTTTATTCCTTTCTGAAAAATCAAAATCAATTCTATCGGCATTTAAACAAAAACCAGCTGATTTAGCCGAAAACCAAATTTCCAAATAACTCACAGTTTCTGATGCATAGGGATTAGAAACCTCAAAGGACATTCCTTTTTGTGCCGAAATGTGCTTTATTTGTTCAATTCTGATAAAATCTTCATTACCCGTGTTGTCTTTATAATCAATGCCACCAAACAAAGGCAGAAGAATCACCTCTGTATCAATATCAATGAATGTGAATGTTTTTTTCGAAGGTTCTAATAGCACTTCATTTAAAACTTTCAAAGTACCAAACGGTTTTCTGGACCAATCATGATACGTCTCAAAATTGAAAACCGACAGCCTTTGAAAAGCATCCGATTTAGAAATACCTCGTAAATCGGATTTAAAAATTTGGGCTGGAGTTTGCTTGATCATTTTTCTATAAGTGATTAACCGGCAACGTTTATCGTATGCGTCAACACAAAACCATCGGCAACACTTCCTGTAATTGTCGACATTTCATTGGCAACACTGTCAGAAAACACATTGTCTGAAGCATTATAGGTATAACCCGATAATCCTTTTGTATATCCATTGGCGGTAGATGCGTTGACCAATGCCACAGCACTTCCTGAGCCTTCTGGAAAAGCAATTTGAGTAACCAGTAACGAAGTTCCCGAAGCGTTGTAAATATGTACGTGAATGTGAGTAGCTCTACTGGTGTACCAGCCTGGAAAAATTGATTTGAAACTTACTAGCCCATTAGCATTGGTTGTTTGTCTGCCTCTTAAGAAATGAACACTTGTAAAGTCGGCAGACTGCATTGTAGTTCCTCCATATTCAGAATAATAACCGTCTTTGTCGCAATGCCAAATATCGACAATTGCTCCAGCCAATGCTGCACAGCTGGCATTGGTGTTTTTGATAGTGATATTGATGGTGAATCCAACTCCTGTTCTATCACTAACAATATTTGCTGTGACTAATGAAGAAGGTGATTTGGTTGGAAACGGACCTGCTGTTTCTGATGCGGTAACAGAACAGCTTCCAGTAGAAGAACTTCCTCCTGTATCTGTTGCCTGAGTTGTATCGGATGAAGCAGAAACCGCATCATCATCTTTACTGCATGCGTTAATTATTGGAACAATGGCCAAAGACCCCAATCCTGCTAAACCTAATCCTCTTAAAAAATCTTTTCTTTCCATGCTAAATACAATTTTAAGGTTACTGCTGTAAAAGTATTTAAACACTTAAATGTACTAAAATTTATGAGGTAATGTCATGATTTTAAGAGGTAAATAAGATAATAGTATCCTTTTTTAACTGCAAATGCTAAATTACTGTTGATTGAGCAAGGCAAAAAAGGTAGCCTCATAACTCGCACTTACTGGAATTTCTTCGTCATTTATGTAAATTATTTTGCTTCTCACTTTTTCTATTTTAGAGATGGAAACAATAAAAGAACGGTGTACTCTAATAAATTCAGACTCTGGCAGTTTTTGCAGCAATGCTTTCATGGTCATTCTGGCGACAATTGTTTTTTGGTTTTGAATATGAATTTTGAGATAATCATCCAGTCCTTCTATAAATAAAATATCCGAAAGCAGAATTTTTATCAGACTGTAATCCGCACGGATAAAAAGATACTGCTGTTCTGAACTCTGATTTTGTGATTTCCATTGGGAGTATGCTTTTTCAACAGCCTGCTCAAAACGTACAAATGAAATAGGTTTCAGCAGATAATCAGTGGCACTCAATGTAAATCCTTCTACAGCATATTCTGAATAAGCGGTGGTGAATATCACCATTGTTTTTCTAGGCAGTTTTTTATAGAAATCAATACCAGAAATAGCAGGCATGTTAATATCCAAAAACAATAAATCAACAGGGTATTTTTTCAGATATTTGAGAGCATCCTCTGATTTTGTAAATGTTTTTTCTAAATCGATAAAATCAATTTTACCACAAAAATTTTGCAAAACCTCAAGTGCAGGCGGTTCGTCATCAAGAGCAATCGCTTTTATCATTCTACTTTTAAAGTTAAAGTTACTTGATATGTTTTTGAATTATCATCAATTACCAAAACATGATTATTGGGATACAAATGTGTGAGTCTTTCGATTGTATTCTGCAGTCCAATGCCGCTATCCGTTTGTTTGGACTGTACTTTATTATTAGAAACAAATAAAGTCAGATACTCGCCAACAATGTTAATCCGGATACAAATTACAGAATCTTCATTTGGATTTACACCGTGTTTGAAAGCATTTTCAATAAATGAAATTAAAATAAGCGGTGTAACAGCCTTACCAAATAGATTTCCTTCCATTGTATAATCAACAGTCACAGTATTTCCCAGACGGGTCTTTTGCAATTGTATATAATTACTGATGTAATTAATTTCTTTGTCTAATGCGATAACATCATCATTAGCATTTGTAATGATATACCTCATCAATTCGGATAACTGTACCACAGCATCGGCAGTTTTATCGTCTTTTTTTATCGCCAATGAATAAATACTGTTCAAGGTATTAAATAAAAAATGCGGATTTATCTGTGCTTTCAAAAATGACAGTTCCGATTTCATTTTATCTTCTTCTACCTTTTGAAGACGGATTTTTATAGCAATGAATAAACTGGAAACAACACCAATCAAGTAAACTAAAATAGTATGGCTGTACTGTGTTGGCGGTCCTCCAAAATGTGCTTTGCCGTTTGACTCTGGGTGAGGAAATTTATTCGGAAACAAACCATTCGGGTGCTTAAATTCTCCATGTTTTGGTGGATGCATTTCTCCTGAGGGAAATGGTTTACCAGATCTAAAATCAAGGAAATTGCGGTCAGGAGTATCAAAAACTGTAGAAATCCAAAGAAAAAACAATAGAAACAACACCAAAATTACTGCATACCGAATTTGTTTTTCGTTGAAATAAACCTTTGGAATTAAAACATAAAAATTGAAATAGAAAAAAAGCAGCAATAAGAAATAAATAAAAAAATAAATTCTGTCATGCGGATTACTTGCCAGTTTTGGCAGACTAAAAATACTCCCGGAAGCTGTAAAAGCATACGGCAAAAACAGAAATATGAAGCACAGACAAAAGTGCATTACATAAAAGGAGATATTTTTTTTCATAATCAGATTAATTTCTCAAAAGTATGATTATTAACCTTTCGAATAAAATTATTGCGGTAGAAATGATAATTACTGCGGTTACTTTCAGAGAAACTGCATAAACAAAAAAAGCAACTCTGTCGAGTTGCCATAAAGGTATCAAGTCTTAAGTATTTAAGTTCTACAGAAGTTGATTTTTGAGGAAAAATCGAATTCAGCACCATATCACCTGTATCCAAATTATATGCTAATTTATAGACTAAAATACAAAAAATCCAGTATTCCAAGCGATTATAAACGAATCCTCTTTTATAAGTTCTGTCATAAAAACAATTTATAAGAATTATTTTTTACTGAAAATGTTAATTAATTATCATTTCCGGAATATCACCTTCTACAATCAAGCTGGCTTCAGTCGAGGCGACAATATGTTCGACTGTAACTCCTGGTGCACGTTCAAGCAGTTTAAACCCTTGGGATGTGATTTCTAAAACAGCCAATTCGGTTACTACTTTTTTTACACAGCCTACGCCTGTTAATGGCAGGGTGCATTTTTTTAATATTTTGGATTCTCCTGCTTTGTTGACATGCATCATTGCTACAATAATATTTTCAGCCGAAGCAACTAAATCCATCGCTCCTCCCATTCCTTTAACCATTTTGCCTGGGATTTTCCAGTTGGCTATATCGCCGTTCTCTGAAACCTCCATGGCACCTAGAATGGTTAAATCAACATGCTTTCCGCGGATCATTCCAAAACTGGTGGCGGAATCAAAGAAGGAAGCTCCGGGTAAAGTGGTAATCGTTTGTTTTCCCGCATTGATAATATCAGCATCTTCATCTCCTTCAAAAGGGAACTGCCCCATGCCGAGAACACCATTTTCGCTTTGAAATTCGACATCAATTCCTTTTGGTATATAATTTGCCACCAAAGTCGGAATACCTATTCCGAGATTCACGAAATAACGGTCTTTCAATTCCTGTGCAATTCGTTTTGCAATTCCTATTTTATCTAATGCCATTTGTTAATGTGTTAATTAGAAAATTAGATAATGTATTGCCTATATTAATCTAATTCCCTCATTTTCTAATTATCTAATTCTTACTGTTCGCTGTTCTATCCTTTTCTCATATTTTTCGCCTTGAAAAATACGCTGCACTAAAATCCCTGGGATATGAATTTGATTTGGATCTAAAGTTCCTGCATCGACTAGTTCTTCTACTTCGGCGACGGTGATTTTGGCAGCTCCTGCCATTGCCGGATTGAAATTTCTGGCTGTTCCTTTAAAGATGAGGTTTCCTGCAGTGTCACCTTTCCATGCTTTTATGATAGCAAAATCGGCTTTGAAAGCGTGTTCCATAATATGCATTTTACCATTGAACTCACGAATTTCTTTTCCCTCGGCGACTTCAGTTCCATAACCAGCCGGTGTAAAAAAAGCTGGAATTCCAGCCTGAGCAGCACGGCATCTTTCAGCCAAAGTTCCCTGAGGAATGAGATCCACTTCAAGTTCGCCAGAAAGCATCTGGCGCTCGAACTCGGCATTTTCGCCTACATAGGAAGAAATCATTTTCTTGATTTGTTTTTTTTGCAGAAGCAGACCAAGACCAAAATCGTCTACTCCAGCATTATTAGAGATGCAGGTTAAATTTTTAGTTTCTTTTTGAACCAATTCGGCGATGGAATTTTCTGGAATGCCACACAGTCCGAAGCCGCCAAGCATCAGTGTCATTCCGTTTTCAATTCCCTGCAGTGCTTCCTGAACAGTATTTACTTTTTTATTAATCATGATAATTTTTTTATTACTATATCGATTTCGTAATTAATTTATAAAAATGATTTTAGCAATCAAATGTAGTAAAATAATCATATTTGTTCCGCTTTCTTTTTTTTGATTTCTGTTTTTTTTGGTGAGGGAATAGGAGCTAGCTGCCGAAGCAGCACGGATAGTCCGACAGCAATAGAAAAAGGAGCCGAATAAGCGTTTTGCTATATTGGGCTCCTTGTTCTAGCGGTGTCACGTCCTAATGGATTAGGATAAGGCTTTTTATAATGCGAACTCCTCTGTATCCTGTTCTGGAGTTGCAGTCGAATCTTGCACAACGGTGTGACGCGGTGTGTAACAATCTACTTTGATAGAAAGATTGGCTGGTCTTTCAAAAGATTCTTTGGAAATTTTTAAATTCTCGTCCTTGTAGCATTTGTTCATGAAATACCCCCAGATAGGCAAAGCCATTGCGGCTCCCTGTCCGTAAGTTAGACTCTTGAAATGTGCCGAACGGTCTTCACAGCCTACCCAAACACCCGTTACAAGGTTTGGTACCATTCCCATAAACCAGCCATCAGACTGATTTTGAGAAGTTCCAGTTTTTCCTGCAATAGGGTTTTTAAACATATACGGATAACCTGTCCATCGGTTGTCTCCGCTTCCTCCTCCTTGAGTTCTCAATCTTGCTCCGGAACCGCTCTCAGTTACACCCTCTAGCAGTTTAATAATGGCAAATGCAATGTCTTTGTTCAAAACATCGTGGGATTCCGGTATTGGTTCGTAGATAACTTCACCGCTTTTGTTCTCTATTTTAGTTAAGAACTGCGGTTTGGTGTAAACTCCTTGATTAGCAAATGTACTGAAGGCTGCTACCATATCTTCAACAGTAATCTCAACAGCTCCCAAAGCAATGGACGGCTGATTGATAATATCTGATTTTACTCCTAATTTATGAGTTAATTCAACTACAGCTTCTGGACTTACTTTGTCAATTAATTTTGCCGATACTGTATTGATGGAGTAGGCTAGTGCCTGTTTTAAAGTTACCATTCCACGGTAATTGTTATCAGAGTTTCTTGGTTCCCAATCTTCGGTTACATGATGACGTCCTTTGCGTATCATAAACGGACCATCGAGTATAGAGTCACAAGGAGACATATTCAATTGCTCGATTGCAGTTGCATATACAAAAGGCTTGAACGTAGATCCTACTTGTCTGGCTCCTTGTCCTACGTGATCGTATTGAAAATATTTGTAATTAATTCCACCAACCCAAACTTTAATATTACCTGTTTGTGGCTCCATAGACATTACTCCAGCCTGCAGAAAGTGCTTGTAATAGCGGATGGAATCCATTGGAGTCATGATAGTATCTCTTTCTCCTTTCCAAGTGAAAACCGTCATTTTGGTTTTTTCGCCAAAGGTTTTAATGATTTCTTCGTCACTTTTGTCCTGTTCCTTTAAAACAGCCCATCTGTGAGATGATTTCATTGCTTGATTAATGATGCGATCGGTTTCTGCATCAGAAATATTAACAAAAGGCGCATTTTTATTGGTTTTGGACTGAATAAAAAATTCTTCCTGCATATTAGCCATGTGCGCCGAAACGGCTTCTTCGGCATAAGCCTGCATTCTGGAGTCTATTGTAGTGTAAATTTTTAAACCGTCTTTGTAAATATCATAGTCAGAACCATCAGGTTTTTTATTTTCTTCTACCCATTTTTTCATGTATTCACGAAGGTATTCTCTAAAGTAAGTTGCTGTACCTTCTCTATGGCTTTCTAATTTGAAATGCAATGTAATTGGCAGACTCTGCAATTGGTGTTTTTGATCTTCGGTAATGAGTTTTGCTTTTTCCATTTGAGAAAGCACCACATTTCTTCTGTTTTTTACACCAACTGGATTTTTAACCGGATTATAAAGTCCTGAGTTTTTGAACATACCTACTAAAATAGCTGATTCATCGGTAGTTAAATCTTTTGGCTCTTTAGAAAAATACGTTTTGGCAGCTGAGCTTACGCCTACAGAATAATTTCCAAAATCATACACATTGCAGTACATTGCAATGATTTCGTTTTTAGTATATTGTCTTTCCAGTCGAATGGCAATAATCCATTCTTTCATTTTCTGCACAATACGGAAAGGTAAAAATTTCGATCCTTCTCCGTGAAATAACTGTTTTGCTAACTGCTGCGTCAAAGTACTCGCTCCTCCGCTTGTTCCTAAACTTGCGATAGCTCTTAATGTTCCTCTTCCGTCTATACCTGAATGTTCGTAAAAACGTGCGTCTTCGGTAGCGACTAACGCGTCAACTAGACTTTTTGGCAAGTCCGAATATTTTAATTGGGAACGGTTCTGCTTAAAGTATTTACCTAAAACAACTCCGTCAGAAGAAATAATTTCGGTTGCTAAATTAGAATCTGGATTTTCTAAATCTTCAAACGAAGGCATAGATCCAAAAAGACCCCATGAAGCAAAAAGGAAGAATAAAGCAATAATTCCCAGTCCGTAGAAGTAAATTTTCCAAAATTTTCTGGAATAATATTTCACATCTTTATTGATGTTTTTTGTCTGAGGGTTATTTTTTTTGATAGCCATAATCGTGTTCTAATCTTTATTTTCTATTCTAAAACCAACTTCGGTAATCCCGTCCAAAAAAGCTACGCCAGGCACTTTTCCGTTTTCTCTGACCGCTTGTTTAATATGCACCTTGTACTTACCTCTAAAACGGACATTCTCTTTGTAATATAATTTGCTCTCTTTAAGATCTGTAAAACCATCTCCTAGCAGTGTCCCGTCAGGTGCTGCCATTTGGTATTCTAAAGTATCAACTTTGGTATATCCATTAGGACTTTCCAAAGAAACAATAAGAAACAAATTGCTGTATTTATAATTGTTGTTATCTCTTAAATTTACAAATAAATTGTATCTTTTTGTAGAATCCAAAACAGGCAGATCAAAAGTAACAATACTGTCTTTGTTCCAAGCACTTCCTACAGATTTATACTCATCAAAAACTCTTTTTTTATCACATGAAAAAAGAAGCACTGCAGCGAAAATCAGTAAAAGACTATTCTTTATTCTCATTTTTTTTAATAATTATTGGTTTTCTAGGCTCTTCTGATTTATTCTCAGCACCAGCTGGACGATTACCGTTTGGTTTTTTGCGGTTGTTTTTCTTGCGGTTTCTATTGGCATTATTACCATTCGGATTTTCTCTGACTGGATTCTCTTTCTGGTCAATGCCTGATTTTGTATTATTTTGGGTATTATTTTTCTGAATTGCCGGCTTATTTTGATTGTTTGCATTATTACCATTGTTTGGTACAATCATTTTTTCACCCGCAGCTCTTGGTTTTTTGTTTGGTTTTTTCTTTCTTTTCGGCTGATCGAAACGTGTTAAACTTTCCTGACCCATTGCGTTATTAAAATTCTGTTCTGGCTCAGAAACAACTTCAACCGCATAGTCTTCTAACGAAGAAACTTTGTTTTTTAGTTTGTTCTCAGCAATAATTTCTTTTACCTGCTCAATTTTTAGAACATGCCAGTTAGCAAAATTATTAGTGTAAGCAAACCACATTAAACCTTTGAAAATGTCTTGTTTCTGGCAAATGGCATCTCCCTTTTCAGTAATTAATTTGGTATCAAATTCAGGAAAATCCTTTAAGGCATCCATGTAAGTGTCCAGTTCGTAATTAAGACAGCATTTCAGTTTACCGCATTGACCCGCAAGTTTCTGAGGATTTAAAGACAATTGCTGATAACGTGCAGCTGATGTGTTCACACTTCTAAAATCAGTCAGCCAAGTAGAACAGCATAATTCTCTTCCGCAGGAACCGATTCCGCCTAAACGAGCTGCTTCCTGACGGAAACCTACTTGTTTCATCTCAACTCTGGTGCTGAATTCTTTAGCAAAATCTTTGATTAAAAGTCTGAAATCGACTCTGTCATTGGCAGTATAATAGAAAGTCGCTTTAGAGCCGTCACCTTGAAATTCAATATCCGAAATTTTCATTTCCAGTTTTTGGGCAATGGCCAATTCACGGGCACGAACCTTCATCGGCTCTTCCTTGTTTCGGGCTACAGTCCAAATATCGATATCTTTTTGAGATGCTTTGCGATAAATTTTAGCAACATCATTACCGGCAGGATTCACCCCTTTTTTCTTCATTTGAATTCTTACCAATTCTCCTGTAAGGGTTACAATTCCAATGTCATGTCCAGGCGAAGCAACAGTTGCCACTATATCCCCCATGCTTAATGTTAAATTCTCGGTATTTCGGTAAAATTCTTTTCTGCCGTTTTTAAAACGGACTTCCACACAGTCAAAAGGAGCTTCTCCATTGGGTAAACTCATGTTCGAAAGCCAGTCAAAAACCGTTAATTTGTTGCAGCTGTCGGTGCCGCAAGTCCCATTATTTTTACAACCCTTTGGTGCGCCGCCATCAGAAGTTGAACAACTTGTACATGCCATAATGCTATATGTAGTATTGCTATAAAAGCAATTTAAGTTCTTAAAAGATTTAATCTGTAAAGATAGTATTTTTTTGGTTTAAGTCGCAAGGGGTAAAAATGCCAAAAAAAATGTAAAGTTTTGCTGAAAAGCTGAAGGCGGAATTAAGAAATTAATGGTATTATGATTTGAGTTTTTTTATTTCCTTATCAAAATCAGAAATTATTTTTTGTGTTTTATTGAAGACTTCATAAGTGGCAATTGCTTTTTTATCAGCCTGAATTTTAGAAATTTTCCCTTTTCCTTCCAAAACTTTATAGTCGTTAAAGTCGAGAAATTTATTAACACTTGTTGCTAATTGTTCCATTGTAAAAGTATTTTCTCTTTCTATCAATCCTTCAATGTAATCAAAATAACCTGTTACTGTTCGTTCCAGCTGTTTAATTTCTTTTTCCTGTAAATAGTTTTTTGCAATCACCGCATCCGATTTTAAAACCCTTCCGTTTGGACTGTTTTTCCAGGTAGTCAGTCCCATATTTTCCTTTTGGGCGTCGGCAGTATTAAATATTATTTCGGCAGCAGTTTTGCCGGTTATGGCAAAATGAAATTTGTTCTGAACTGTTGCATAGAAGTTTTTAGTGATCTCTGAATTGTTGTCATAATCAATACTGCATTCGGCAAAAATATCGGTTACCTGCTGGTAAATTCTTCTTTCGCTCGCCCGGATAGAACGAACTCTTTGAAGTAATTCTTTAAAATAATCCTTTCCAAAAATAACCTGACCTTGTTTTAAACGATTGTCATCTAATACAAAACCTTTTATAATATAGTCTTTTAAAGTTTGAGTTGCCCAAATTCTAAATTGGGTTGCTTTTGTAGAGTTTACTCGGTATCCAACTGAAATTATAGCATCGAGATTATAATAACTTGTAATGTAATTTTTATTATCAGAAGCAGTTGTTTCCATTTTGGAAATAACTGAAGATTCTACCAATTCTCCTTCTTCAAAAATATTCTTAAAATGTTTACTTATAGCTGGAACTTTAACGCCAAACAACTCTGCTATTGCTTTTTGAGTCAACCACACCGATTCATTTTGAAGCAGTACATCAACACGAATTTCTCCGTTTGGCGCGGTATATAAAATAAACTTTTTTAGATCTTCACTCATAACTATTTGTCAATGTTATTCTAAAATCATTGGATTTGAATTGGAACAAATGTAAAGATAGCAAAATAAAAAAGTAGTTTTTTTACGAATTTCTAAGTCTCTTTCAACGTAATAATTTTCACCGGACAAGCTTTGGCTGCCAGCTCACAACTTTCAACTATCGTGTGGTCGGGTGATTTCAAAGTGAAAAAACCTTTAGCATTCACGCTTTTAATCAACACCGATTTTCCGTCTTTTTTGGACATTCGAAATTGAACTGGTGCCATTTCTACGCAATAATTGCAGCCAATACATTTGTCCCTTTGTAGCGTAACAATGACCATTAGGTTTCTACGATTTTATATAATTTGTCGGACATTCGGATTCTGAAAGGAAGTTTCAAAGTACAGTCGTCACCTTTCGTTGCTTTCTCTGCTGTAGTGTCATTCACAAACATTTCTTCAATAACCATTTCCTGCGCTCCGGTGCTTGGACCTGTTACCAATATTTTATCACCGATTTTTATGTCGTAAGCTTCGATTTTGAATTGTCCAATTGCCGCTTTTGGGAAAAAATGGGTTCCTTTCCCCACATAGACTTTTTTCTGTGTCGCCATCGATCCCGAAACATCGCTCCATTCACCTAATTCCTGACCAAGATAATAACCTGACCAAAAACCACGGTTATAAACAGTGTTCAAATCTTCCATCCAAACTGCTATTTTTTCTTTGGTAAAAGTACCTTCGAAATAACTGTCAATTGCTTCACGGTAGGTTTTTATTACGGTAGCAACATATTCCGGAGCACGGCCTCGGCCTTCAATTTTCAATACTTGAATGCCCGAATCGATTACCTGATCCAGAAAATCCAATGTACATAAATCTTTTGGAGACATCATGTATTCGTTGTCCAACTCGATTTCAAAACCCGTTTCCTGATCGATAACGGTATATTTTTTACGGCAATTTTGTTTGCAGGCACCACGGTTTGCCGATGAGTTGTGCGAATGCAAACTCAAATAGCATTTCCCCGAAACGGCCATACACAAAGCACCGTGACCGAAAATTTCGATTTCAACAAGTTTACCGTTTGGCCCTTTGATTTGTTCTTTTTCGATTTGTTCCGTGATTTTTTTTACTTGTCGCAGACTCAATTCACGGCTCAAAACCATCGTATCGGCAAAAAGACTGTAGAATTTGATGGTTTCGATATTGGTGATATTCAACTGTGTCGAAATATGAACTTCCATTCCAATTCCTCTTGCCATTGCAATGACTGCTTGGTCAGAGGCTATCACCGCAGTGATATTGGCTTCTTTGGCTTTGTTCAATAATGTTTTGACAACCGATAAGTCGTGATCGTAAATAATAGTATTCAACGTTAAATAACTTCTAACATTTTGGGCTTCGCAACGGCGGGCGATTTCGGGTAAATCGTCCATCGTAAAATTTACCGTGGCACGGGCACGCATGTTCAATTGTTCTACTCCGAAATAAACAGAATCAGCGCCATTATCTAATCCAGCCTGAAGCGACTCAAAGTTCCCAGCGGGAGCCATGAGTTCAATTTTGTTTGTTGCTGTCATGATAAACTATTCTAAAATTTTGTAAATTTTATCCGATAATCTAATTCTGAAAGGAACTTCAAAAGTCACTTTATCGCCAATTTTAGCCGTTGGAGTTGCAGCTCCGTTTACGATAATTTTGTCTAAAACTAATTCCTCATTACCTGTTGTCGGGCCAGAGATTAAAATTTTGTCACCACTGTTTAGTTCGTGGTTTTCAATAGTAAATTGACCAACGCTCGCTTTCACGTAAAAATGTTCCGCTTTGCCAAGAAGCACTTTTTTTACTTTTACTTTTTGACGAATATCGACAGTTTTTTCTGCAGGAGCCAAAGCTGTATTTGGTAAGTCACCCGAATGTTTGAATCTTAGGTTCTCCGATTTTCCTTTTCTGAAAACTTTGTTTCCAACCTGTTGCCCAGTTCTCAATCGCACCTGATCCACCAATGGCAGGTGAATAATATCAAGACATTCAGTAGAACAGCAGTTTTCCATCGCACTTTTGCATTCGTCACATTGGATAAACAATAAATGACAGCCGTCGTTTTCACAATTGGTGTGGTTGTCGCAAGGTTTCCCGCATTGGTGGCATTGCGAAATAATATCATCGGTAATTCTTTCACCTAGACGATTATCAAACACGAAGTTTTTACCAATGAATTTGCTTTCAAGACCTTCTTCTTTCAGTTGTTTTGCATAGTTGATGATTCCACCTTCTAATTGAAAAACATTTTTAAAACCTTGGTGTTTAAAATAAGCACTCGCTTTTTCACAACGAATACCTCCGGTGCAGTACATTACCAGGTTTTTATCTTCTTTGTGGTCTTGAAGCTGTTCATTGATTATTGGCAGACTCTCTCTGAAAGTTTCTACATCAGGAGTGATGGCATTTTTAAAATGCCCCACTTCACTTTCGTAGTGATTTCTAAAATCTACTACAATCGTGTTTGGATCTTCAAGTATTTCGTTGAATTCTTTGGCTTTCAGGTGAACGCCTATATTGGTAACATCAAAGGTATCGTCGTTCAAACCGTCAGCAACAATTTTGTGACGGACTTTGATGGTCAGTTTCAAAAAGGAATGATCATCATGCTCAACAGCCTCATTCAAACGAATGCCTTTCATGAAATCATAGACTTCCAGAGTCGCTCTAAAAGCCTCCAGATTTTCGGCAGGAATACTCATTTGGGCATTGATGCCTTCGTTGGCAACGTAAATTCGGCCCAAAGCATCGAGTGCATTCCAGGCTACAAATAAATCGTCGCGAAATTGTTTAGGATCTTGAATTTTGGCATACGCATAGAATGACAACGTTAGTCGTTGTTTACCGGCATCATCGATCATGATGGCTCTTTCTTCTGCGCTTAAGGTGTTGTACAGTTGCATGCTATAAACAGTTTAAGTTGAGAAATATATGTTGATTCCGATAGTGTTGGTTCGAAATCGGGCGCAAAATTAGTGAATTTTTTAGGATTTTCACTTGATATTTAGCGGAATATTGTGATTTCAACTTTTTTGGAAGCAGAAAGATTTGATGTTTTTAGTAAGATTGGTCTTGTATATGAGGCTGAAAGCCGAACTGGCGAAGCAATTCGCCGCAATCTGTGCTCAAAAAGAAATATAGTATTGATTTTCCACCATTTACAATTGGATTCAAATTGACATCCTATCCAAGAAATACACAATGAAATGGATGCCTGTTTGGATTTTTTTGAGAAAATCTTATTACTAATATGAACTCAAAAAAGTATATTTGTGACCAACAATAATTAAAAAACTTATGAAATACTCAATTTTGGCGATTATAGCCGTACTTTTTATATCTTGTACCAACAACGACAATGAATTGCCTGCGGCAATAGATTATACTGCTCAAAATGAAGCAGAAATTAAAGCATATATTGCAGATAACAAACTGGATGCAAAAAGATCAGATTCTGGCTTGTATTATGTAATTAACGAAGCGGGGACAGGAAAACAGCCTACCTCTACTTCAAACGTAAAAGTGACTTACAAAGGTTATTTTACAAACAAAATTATTTTTGATCAAAATAACACTGGGATTTCATTTAACCTGCAGCAGGTAATAAAGGGCTGGACTGAAGGACTTACCTATTTTAAAGAAGGCGGAAGCGGTATTCTTTTGGTACCTGCACATTTAGGTTATGGCAGCTACAATTATAATGGTATTCCAGGCGGTTCAGTTTTGATTTTTGATGTCAGCCTAATTACTGTTAATTAAATTTTTTGCCTAAAAACGACAAATAATATAAAAGCCCCGCATCAAGTGGGGCTTTCGTTTTTTTAAAACCTGCAACGATTGTAAATGACAGCTAAAAACATCAATTACCACTGTCAGCCTGAATGAAACTGTATCTCTCCATCGACAATAAATGCCCCCGCAGAAGCTTTAAAAACAGAATAGTCAAGCGGTGCTTTACAATTGACAGCTATTACCATAGATAACCCAAAAAGAAGCAGTAAAACACCGGTGCATTTGGCAATCAGCTCACTTTTGAAATTAGTCAGCAGCGCAATTGCAAAAGCGATTTCAAGAAAAGCAGCTATTCCGCCAGCAATAGAAGCTAAATTATAATTCAAAAAGGCATAAGTGTATTTGTATATTTTGCAAAAGCTCCCCAATTTCCCCAAGCAGACAATTCTTTGCTCCATAACCCGAAACGGTCTGCAGTTGCTGATAAAAATCCAGCACTTAGTGAAATTCTCAAAAACCATTCAATTATTTTCTCTTGTTTCATAACTGCTTATTAAAGTGATATGCGTTTATTGTAAAATTTTCTTTGAAGTAAAGCTTGTGCGCATCAGTTCGTGCGGGACCGCTGTCCAGCTGCACCGATTTACAATTCTGTTCTTTGGCAATACCATAAATATGATTAAGTAATGCCGATGCATATCCTTTGCCTCGATATTTTTCGAGAGTCGAAAGATCGTCTATGTATAACAGTTTGCTGCAATACAGCATCGTCCAAAATCGGTAACCCGCTAATGAAACGGCCTTATCATCATCGGAAATATATAGAAGTGTATAGCCTTCTTTTTGCATTTCCTTAATTTGATTTACAAATTCATTCTCCTTTAGCATAGGGCGCAAAAGGGACATAGCCTCCCAGCAGAAAGCTATGTCTTGATCAGTAACTGCTGTTTTAATTTCAATCATTTTGTTATTGTAGAATTAATAAAGTGGCTCTTCCTATTCTGTTCCAAGCATTAATACAGGCAATTGCCATAATCGCATGCGAAACTTTCTCTTCGCCCAAAACTTGAACTGCTTCGTTAAAAGTTTCGTTTGAAACCCCGTTTTCTGAAATAAGAGTAGTTTCATCTGTCAAGGTTAAAACAGCTCTTTCTTCATTCGTAAAATAAGGAGAATCTGCCCAGGCATTCAAAGCCAAAAGTCTCTTGGACGTTTCGCCGCCTGCCAGTGCATCATTACTGTGTGACTGTATGCACAAGGATTAATGAGGCTCTTACTTTGATAAGATGGCAGAGTGATTTTGGCAGATTTGTTTCGGTAACATATTTGTCCAATTGAATAAGTGATTGGTAAGCACCTGACGTTACTGTGTTGATGTCAATTCTTTGTGTCTGCATTTTTGTTTGATTTAAATTATAATACAAAACTATGAGGATGGCTTTCGCTAAAAAATGGACAAAACTTTAAAAATGGTGGACTTTACTATTCTGTCAAGAGAGAACGCAAATGGTCTTTTGCACGAGTGGCAGTCTGTTTTTTGAAAAACCTCGAAAAATAATGGCTGTCGTCAAACCCTAACTTAAAGGCAACTTGTTTTACATTCAGGTTTTCATAATTAAATAAACGCTTGGCTTCCAGAATAATTAAATCATTAATGAGCTGCTGAGTCGTTTCGTTGGTGTTTTTCTTAGTAAGCTCATTCAATTTTTGTTCCGAAATATGCAGTAATTGAGCATACTCTTTTACAGTGAGACGTTTTTCAAAGCTGTCTCTGATTAAATTTAAAAACTGCAGAAACAGTGCATCCGGTTTATAAAGCGGTCTTTCCTGCTGCATTATCTTGCATCTGCTTACTTCAATAATCAGCAGTTTCAAAATGGAATGCAGACTTGTTTCGTATTCAAATGGTTTGTTGATTAATTCACTTTTCAATGAATCATAATAATCCGTAACCCTTTTTAAACTGTTTTCATCGGATATTTTAATGAGTTCGTTTAATCCAAAATGACAGTATAATCCGTTATGGTAAATAAGTTCAACAGCCTTTTCATCTTTACAGAAGAAGTCATAAGTAAATTCTAAAATACTGCCTTCGCAATTGTTAATTTCTATAAACTGATAATATTGTTTTGGAGTAATAGTCAAAAAAAGACCCTCGTTAATTTCATAAAGCTGATTGTCGATTTCAATTTTCACTTCACCTGAATTACAAAAAATCAATACAAATTTATACTGTCGCTCAGGCAGTGTCATCAGTATTGAATCTTCTATTGGTTTTAAGTCAAAAATCATAGTTGTGGATTAACTCGAATATAAATTAAATCAGCTCTTAATCATTTCAATATGCGGAATATCATCTTCGAGATACATTTCGCTTGACTGTACAAAACCATGATTTTCATAGAATTTCTTCAGATACAATTGAGCTCCAATGGTGATTTGGCTTTCACCAAAATGTTCCAAAATACCTGCAATTGCATTTTGCATCAAATCATGCCCCCATTTTCGGTCTCTGTAATCCCGATCAACTACAACTCTTCCAATAGAAGCGTTATCAAAAGTAATTCCTGATTTGAAAAGCCTAGCGTGTGCAATAATTTTATCTTCATAAATTCCGAAAAGATGCAGAGCTAGTTTGTCTTTGCCATCAATATCCAAATAGACGCAGTTCTGCTCCACTACAAAGATCCTGCTTCGCAATTGGAGTATATCATACAACTCGGTTACAGTTAATGCCTCAAAGGGCTTTATTTTCCATTCTATAGACATGGGGTAATATTTATTTTTAAGTTGAGAAAAAAATCAGCCACAAATTACGCAAATTTCCACAAATTATGGATTATGAGATTGAAAAGCTATTTCGCAGAGATGCACGAAGGATTACACTCGATGTAATTAAATTAAGAGATTTTTGAATGAAGATTAACGATTTTTGATTTCAGATTTGGTGTTGGTAAATATCTATTTAGCTGATTTAATAGTTATTTCCATCTGAAATCAAAAATCTTCAATCTATTTTACTGCTTTTCTTTGGGTATCTCTCTGAAAATAAAAATCAATTTATCTTGACGCCTTTAATAATCGATTCCAATTCGTGCATGTGATTCCGTTTTTCCCGTGAAGGGACATAACAAAATCCGTCTAGGTAAATGATTCTGTTATTTTTTGAATCAATTATCAGATAATTTACAAACGCACCAAACATGAAACTGTCTTTTAACCTCCATGTTCCTTTGGTTTCATAAGCTGGTTTCCCGTCAAGGGTAATCTTCGACAGATAAAAAGGATATGATTTATCTATATACAGACTAGAAGCCGGCTCTTTGCCTCTAATATACAAATCACCTATGGAATCATGCACTTTTACTACTTTATTTAGCACATTGTCCTGTGCATTAATGGTGTTAATAGGCAGCTGCGTAATCAGTAAACTGGTGCTTCCGCTGGAAAATTCGCTTTTAAGCCAAACAAAACTCTTATTCTTAAGGACATAAGAATACTTTTTGGGAATTTTTAATAAAAGATTAAACTGTTGTTGAATTGCTGTCGGATCCACTAAAGAGTCATTTAACAAAAGCTGATGTGCCTTTATTTCGCCATCTTGAATGATTTTAATAATCTGCGGTGATCTTTTCTCTATAATGCTCAATAAATCCGAAAGGGTTTTGCCAGTAATGTGGATAACATTCTGAGGAGCTGCGTACTGATTTTTTTTAATGGTAAAATTATTCTCTTCCCCCTGCTTAATGACAATAATCGTTCTGCTTTTGGTCACAAAACCTTCCATCACATTGATAGGATACTGGTTAATATCAAATTGGGGTTCTTCGGTAGATAAACCTTCTACTGGACTTGCAAATTTATTTCGAATGCTGTCACCAATAATGCCATTCCACAGCTGATCATCAATAACCACCGAAATTGTATTGATTTTACCAGTCGATTTTCTTGGCACATCGTCATCTTGCTTTTTGCAGGAAAAGAACAAAAGCGTAAGAAAATAAAAAAACAGAAAAAGGTTTTTATTCATTGATAGGGCAATTAATTATCAAAAATAAAAAAAGCCTTTCGAAAAATTTAGTTTTCTTCTTTAGAAATATTTTTTAATCGAATATTTTTAAAATCGATAGGCGAACCTTCATAATTCAAAGAAATTTTACCTTCTTTGGAAGAAGCTTCCACACATTGGTTTACTAATTTTCCATTCAAATATTGGGTGATTTTTCCGTTGAATGAGCGAATCAAAACCTGATTCCATTCTCCGTAAGGTTTTTCATTATCGCTGAATTTAGGCGAAGTAACACTAGCTCCAGGTTCAACTAATTTCCCGTTTACTACTGCGGTTATATTGTCCAAAAAAATGAAGTCGCCGGTAGTATTCTCTTTCATTTGAAATTGAATTCCTTTTGGCCATATATTATCAGGTGAATCTATAGGGATGTTATACATTACACCACTATTTTTTTTGGCTTTGCTTTTATTAAATTTTTCTTCAATATTCCATCTGAATTCTAAAGCCAGCTCAAAGTTTTTATAACTTTTATTCGTCATCAGATAACCAATTTTATCTCCATGCATACGAATCATTCCGTCAGCAAACTCATAGACATCTGAAGCTTTAATCCTTTGGCTGCTTGTTTTAGTAAAAGCATACCAGTCATTCTCTGAGAAATTTTTATCTTGAACAGCACACGAATTTAACAGCAGAACAAGTGCAAAAGCAAAAGTGAAATTTTTAAACATTAAAGTGAAATTTTAAACGAAGTCTATCCTTTTATTTTTAAACCCATACCCGGTTTTAAATCATCGCCAGAAATATTGTTCCATTTTTTTAAATCAGATACTGTAACTCCAGGATATTTTTTTGAAATACTAAATAAAGAATCTCCTTTTTGCACTAAATAATTGATTTCATCATTTTTTAAAGAAGAAGACATTTCTTTTTTCTTAAATGAATCTGCAGTAGCATTATTCGTATTTATAACCACTTCATTTTTAGCAACAATTAAAACATTGCCAAGAGCTAAATTATTCGAGTGAAGACCGTTCCAGTTTTTTAAATCAACAACTGACGAACCAAATTTTTTGGCAATACTTCCAAGATTATCACCTTTCTGAACTTCATATCTAATATCTCTCAATTCGGGAGCAGCTGTTACGGCAACAGCTTCATTGGTTTCAGCAGCAGCATTGCTTACTTGAATAGAAGAACCTAATTTTAAATTTGTAGAACTTAAATGATTCCACTCTTTAATTTCGGCAACTGTAGTATTGTATTTTTTGGCGATAGTGTTTAAATTATCACCTTTTTGAACTACATAAAAATTAGTAGCACCAGTAACCAGTGAGTCCTTTTTATCAACTGCTGTTTTAGATTCGGCTGTTACTGCATTCGTATTATCTTTTACAATAATTGCTTTATTTTTATCAATATTGGAAGCCAAAGCTGTATTAGTATCTATATCTTTTTCAATGATAATTTTTAAAGACTTTCCAGAAGCAACTGCATTTCCTTTAATATGATTCCATTTTTTCAAATCAGAAACAGCTACATTATTATTTTTAGCAATTTCACCTAAATTATCACCCTTTTTTACTTTGTAGTATTTTATTTTAGAGTCAGATGAGGCTAAAGCAGTAGAATCTTTGATAAAAGCAGCTTTCCTGCCTTGATTAATTTTTTCTCTTTTATCCATTTCATATTGAACATAAGCATAAATTTTATCTTCATTTGAAGTAAAAACCCCCACTTTGCAGGAAGGCAGTGTCAGATAATGACTTGTGCCGGCATAGTTAGGAATCACATTTCGTTTGTATGATGGATTTAATGCCTGCAGCTGTTCAATTGGAATATCCAGCAGATTTGAAATCTGAGCAAAAGACATTTCCTTTTTAACCATTACGGTATCCGTTGCAAAATGCCTCACCAAAGCTTTTTTAGGATTTATGCCATGCTCTTTATGGTATTCATAAATGTACATTGTAGCAAGAAAAGCGGGAACATATCCTTGGGTTTCCTGCGGTAAATGTTTTTTGATGTTCCAAAAATTCTGCTGTCCGCCTGAACGCCTGATTGCCTTAGTTACATTTCCGGGTCCTGAATTATAAGAAGCTAAAACCAAATCCCAGTCATTGAAAATAGCAAACATATTGGTCATATATTGTGCCGCAGCGGCTGAAGCTTTCAAAGGATCTGAACGTTCGTCAATATAAGAATCAATGTTTAAATTATATTGTTTACCAGTATTATACATAAACTGCCACAATCCTGTTGCACCGACTCTTGATACTGCCTTCGGATTTAATGCCGATTCTACAACTGCTAAGTATTTGATTTCTAAAGGAACATTTTGTTTAGCCAGAGCCTCTTCGAAAATTGGAAAATAATATTGGGCGACTGCCATTTGGTTGGCGAAAGCCTTTTTTCTGTTTTTGAGAAATGACTTAATTAAATTCTCTAACCCCTGATTGTATTCTATGTTAAATGGAGATTTAGCATCCATCACTGCAAGTCTTTGTTTCAGCAGTTCAGTCGGAAGCTCTGCATCTATATCTTTATCAACGTTAACAGTATTTATTTCAGCAGCTAAATCATTATAAATATCGAGAGAATTACCTATCTGGTTCATCCATAAACTGTCTGTTTTTACAGTACGGTCATATTTTACGAAAGAATTTTTAATGGAATCTAAAAAGGTAACTTGTTTTGGATTGTTTTCTATTCCAGAATTTCCCAGATTACTCTGAGAAAATACAGAAGCTGTAAGCATTAAGAAAAATGAAAGGGTGGTATTTTTTATTGTCATAACAGTATTTTAATTTGCTATTATTCAAACGATTACAAATAAACTTCTGCAAACATAGAATGTATTTTCTAATTAAGAATCTTAAAATCTGTTAAATATACATAAAAAAAGCACATTTCGGTTATTTTTTGATGATTTGTGAGGGATTAATTTCAAAAAAAACAAAATTGTCAATTTTATAAAAAAAGCAATCTTCAGAAAAGTCTGTGGTTTTTATTCTGAGCAAATAGCTTCTTAGATAACAGCTGATTCAAAACAGCAGATAAAAAAAAACCTTAAAATGCAACAAAAGCATCTTAAGGTTTTAATTATTCTTTAAGAATATAATTAACTTTAAAAAGTTAACATTTCTGTTATAGCAAAATATTTAGTCTAATATAGCTGCGATTCCAGGAAGTGTTCTGCCTTCAAGCATTTCCAGCATTGCTCCTCCTCCAGTAGAAACATAACTCATTTTTTCTTCAAAACCGAATTGTTTTACTGCTGCTACAGAATCACCACCTCCTACAAGAGAGAATGCTCCGTTTTGAGTAGAAGCCGCGATATAATTTCCTAATGCAATAGTTCCTTTTGCAAATGTTTCCATTTCAAAAACTCCTAAAGGTCCATTCCAAAGAATTGTTTTAGATTCTAAGATTACTTTTTCGAAGTTTGCCAATGATTTTGGACCTGCATCAAGTCCCTGCCATCCTTCAGGAATTTCTCTTACATCAACCACTTGAGTATCTGCAGTATTAGAAAAGTCATTAGCAGCAACTACATCAACAGGTATATGAATCTGAACTCCTTTTTCTTTAGCCAATCTTAAAATTTCAAGAGCTAAATCCAATTTATCAAGTTCACAGATAGAATCACCTACATTTCCGCCCTGAGCTTTTATGAAAGTAAATGTCATTCCGCCGCCAATAATCATGTGATCTACTTTGTCAAGAATGTTTTCGATAACTGTAATTTTAGAAGAAACTTTAGAGCCACCAAGTACAGCTGTAACTGGTTTTTCACTGTTTTTCAAAACTTTATTTAAGCTTTCGATTTCTTTAGCCAATAACGTTCCAAAACATTTGTTATCAGCAAAAAACTGAGCGATAATTGTAGTTGAAGCGTGTGCTCTGTGTGCTGTACCAAAAGCATCATTTACATAGATATCACCAAGTGAAGCTAATTCTTTAGCAAATGCAACATCTCCTGCCTCTTCTTCATCATGAAAACGTAAATTTTCTAATAACAATACTTCTCCTGGTTTCAAGTTTTTAGCAGCCTCTTGAGCTTCTGCCCCAACACAGTTTGAAGCAAACTGAACTGTAACTCCTAAAATATCTGAAGTCGTTTTTAGAATATGCTTTAACGAATATTTATCCTGAGCTCCTTTTGGTCTACCAAGGTGGGACATCAAAATAACGCTTCCGCCATTAGATAAAATATAGTCTATTGTTGGTTTTGCTGCTTCGATACGGGTAGTATCTGTTACATTAAAGTTTTCGTCTAAAGGAACATTAAAATCAACTCTTATTATTGCCTTTTTATTATTGAAATCAAAATTATTTAAAGTCTTCATGGTTCTTTTTTTAATTGTTTTTTGAAAGAAAAGCAAAGATATAACTTTTAAATAAGTATTAAATTTTATAATTCTAAAAAAAATATGAAATTACTAACGAAATCGATGTAAATACAAAATAAACACAACCTATTTGACAAATTGCTAAAAATAAAACACCTTATAGATATTCAAACTTCGCAGTAAAAAAAAGCTCCTATTGATTCTATGTACAAGAATCGATAGGAACTTTTAATTTTATATAACCGCTTATTAATCGTGAACCGGACTTTGAGTACAAGGACAGTTACTTAATCCCTGAAGGAATCTAAATCCAATCGTTAAAGAATGTGTTCCCGAATTATAAGCAGCTAAATCATTTAATGTAATTTGATACGAATAACCAACAGAAACATACCCTTTTAAAAATCCTACAATAGGTCCGACCGCTAATGGTTTCCCAATTTGATCATTCAGGAAACGATAAGAAGCACCTACCCAATAGTAATCTTCATATCGGTTAAACTTTCTGTATTTAATGTTCAAATCCGTTACCGAACGGCCGTCACTTTGATAATACTGATAAAAAGCTGAAGGTTCTAATTCGGTTCTGTCACCAATATTCATCACATAACCAGTGTATAACTGATAATTGGTAAGTCTGTTAGGCTCATAAGCAGTAGCTAAATCAATGTTTTTCTGCAAAATATTAGTAGCTGTAACACTAGCATAAAACCCTTTGTTCCGATATAGAAGACCAACCTCAAAGTTGTTATTGTTTGTTGAACGGTTATCAGTAATATCTGGATCAGGATCCGTTGGATTAAACTTCGACCAGTCTAATCGAAATGAATTGTAAATATAAGAAATACCAAAGGAAAGATATTCTTTAGAATAATAACCTAAAATGATGTGGTGGGCAAATGTCAGCTTTCCACCCGCCTGTTTAGTATATCCGTTAGAGTCATTATAGATGCTTAATCCCAAACCTGATTGATCCAAAATCCTAAAATCAGCATACAGTGCCTGACTCTGAGGTGCATCTGTAACGCCAACCCATTGTTTATAACCGTTCAGGTTAATTCTAAAATTATCGCCGATTCCTGCATAAGTAGGTGAAAGTACATATGGATTGTCAGCTAAATACTGAGTAGCTACGGGAACATTTAACTCTTGACTGTAGCTGCTGGCTACAGTGAAAAGCAAAATGCTGATTAAGATCTTTTTCATTTTCATTTTCATTTTTTTTATTTTGAGATAACTTTTCGCATCCTGTTCCTGTTATCTGTATAAGGTAAAGTGTCCAATAAATTCACGGTCATCTTGAGAATTTCTTAATTTCAGTATGTACCAGTAATCACCCATTGGCAATTCAGCACCTTTGTACTTACCATCCCAAGATTCTCCTGCTCCAAAACTTCCTACCTCACGACCATAACGATCATAAACTACAAACTTAATATCTGGATAGTTAATTGTATTAGTAGGCTCCCAATGATCGTTTTTACCATTGCCGTTTGGCGTAAAGACATTTGGTATTTTGATATCAACAAAATCAAAATGTTTCGTAACTGTCAATGAACATCCATTAGTGTCTGTTACTGTAAATGTATAATCACCACTATGATAATAAATATATTTATTACTTGATCCTATATCCTCTCCATTTACAGAATAATGATACACTCCTGAACCACCAGTTGCAGTAGCTACAATTTCATTTAATCCTCCAAGATCTAAAGTCATTCCCAAAGGATCAACTTGATTGATATGGAAAACTGGAGTAGCATCTACGCAGCCGTTTTTATGATGAACCATTATAAAATGATCACCAGAAGCAAGATTTGTAAACACATTACTTGTCTGTGTTGCAGAGTTACTATCCAATGAATATTCAACATCTGCCGGCTTATTACTTGGATCAATAGTCACAATAACTTTATTGGCTGGTAAATCGTTCACACAGTCATAAGAAACAGCAGCAGATGGATCCAAAGTAACTGAAGGGTCTAATGTTACAACCAATTCATAGATACAAGTATTCATATCTTTAATATAAACGGTATGAGAACCTCCAGACAATCCGCTAAAGTTAACTTTATTCTGAACATAAGGACCATCAACATTATCTAAACTAGTGCTATAAGGACCTACACCTCCAGCTATAGTAATACTAAATCCACCCGTTTTGTCACCTGTACAATACTCTTGAGTTATAGAACCTGCAACTACTGATGTTGTTATAGCTACTGGCTCTTTAATCTCAATATCTTTGAATAGAATGAAACATCCATTTTGATCTTGAACAATAACATCATAGAAACCTGGTTTCAAATTCTCGAAAGTATTTGAATCTACGAATTTATTCATATCAGGCTCTATAGCATACTGAATAGTTCCTGTTCCGCCAGCTGCATTGATAATTATTTTACCATCTCCATTACCATTACAAGTAACATCTACTGCTGTAGGAGTTGCTGTTAATGCTAAAGCAGGCTCTTTAATTACAACCGGATCGGAAGTAACCTCACAGTCTCCACTAGTAACTTTAACAAAATAAGTACCTGCTCCTAATTGAGTGAAGCTGCCTGGTGTAGCTTGAACTGCACTAGCAATAGTATTTCCTGATCCGTCAAGCAGTGAGTAGGTATAGCCGCCTAAACCTCCTTTACCAACTGCAACAACAAATCCTGTCAGATCACCTTGGCAATTAATTACAGCATTTCTAATATCTAACTCCATAGCTAATGGCTCTAACGGATCATTTTGAATATCGTTAGAAACGGTACTAATACAGCCGTTAGCATCACGAACATAATAACGGAAGGTACCATTGCCCACTGAGAAAGTAACTGAATTACCAGCCATTGGTATAGAAGCTGCAAAATTTGGTGTATCACTATAGCTGTAAGGCGCTTTTCCGCCAGTAGCTGTGAGCGTCAATCTAGCTTGAACAAGACATGATTGCTGAGCAGCCATAACTAAACTAGCTCCCACTTTTGCAGGCTCAGTAATTGTAACTGATGCTGAAGTAGCTGTACAGCCCCATCCGTCAGTAACAGTAACACTGTATTTACCTGCTCCTAATCCTGCAAATACTCCAGAGCTTTGAGGACCAGAACTGATAACCGGAGACATCGATTCATAATTCAAAGTATATAAATAATTACTTCCCTGTCCGCCTCCTGGTAAAACAACTGCTGTTATTACAGCTGATTTATCATTAAAACATGAAACTTCAGCAACGCTTGATACAGCCGTAACAATAATTGGTTTAGGATTATTTAAAACAACTGGTACTGAAGCAATACAGCCTTTACTGTCTTTCACATTTACAGTATAATTTCCTGCAGTTAAATTAGTGAAAACTGAATTTGTTCCATAAGCCGCATTCACAGGTCCTACTAATTCATATAGATAATTTCCTGCCCATCCGCCAGAAGCAGAAACTGAAATCATTCCGTCGTTGTTTCCTGCAGCACAAGTAATCTCAGTATGTGTTTCAGAAACTGCTAAAACAGCAGATGGCTGATCAATACTAAAACTAGCCGTTACTGAACACTCTGGGCTGTTTTTCAAACTAGCAGTTACAGTATAATAACCTGCTTTCAATCCTGAAAGTTTTAAAGGTCCTGCAGATACAGAAGTACCTGAACTTGCTGTTGGCCCTGTTACCACATAATTGAAAATACCTGCATCATTTGTAGGAACTAATTGTGTATCAACAATTGTCAATTCAACTTCTCCATCATTAGATCCGAAACAAATCACATCTTTAATTTTCACAGCTTTCAATTCGAATGTATTCGGATTGTTTACAAAATGAACTTTTTCAATTGTACATCCAGTCATTGTATTTGTAATAGAAACTAAATAGTCGCCAATTACTAAACCTGTGAAGGCACCATTAGTATTTGTACTGTTGTAAACTGTTCCGTTTATACCAGAAACTCTATATACTAACTGCCCTGCTGCCGGAGTACCTCCAGTAGTTGCTGCTTTCACCAATATTTCCTCATCATGAGTACATGTAATAGGAGCAGTAACATCAACAGTTATAGAATTTAATTTAATAAACTGACTGATTACAACTGGTGCTGAAGTACTTCCGATACATCCTCTATTATCATATACATTAACAACATAACTGCCTCCTGCAACATCAGATTCAGTATAAGAATTACTTGTACCGCGCTGAACAACAGTTACACCGTTTTTAACAAATTCATAAACTGTATATGTTCCTGAACCGCCACTAACACTGTTTACTGTGATTGAAGCATGATTAGTGCTGTTTGAGCCTGCAGTACAGCCAAACTGAACAACAGCTGGGGCTGGTACATTGATAACAGCTGGCTGAGGTACATCAATACTAGCTGTTGCTTTACAGCCTCTGCCTGAAGTTACCGTTACTACGTATCCGTTAGCAGCAGTTAAACCTGCAAATACATTAGATATTTGAGGAGTACCTCCATTCAAACTATACATGTAAACTGGATTATCATTGATACCAGCAGCCGGAGCATCTATAGTAACAGTAATTGTTCCGTCTGCACCTCCGTTACAAGTAACTGGAGTCATACTCAAAGCAAATCCTGTAACTGAAGTCGCTTTTGTTAAACTAACTGGAACATAAAACTCGCATAAAGTAGTAGTATCACGAACACCCATTGTATGGCTTGTTCCTGTCACACCAGTAAATGAAACTGCTGCAGTAAATGCACCGCCGTCAATGTTATACACGTAATTAGAAGAACCACCTGTAGCCGATACATTCACTATTCCGTCATTGTCTGCACAAGATGGAGCTTTAGTAACCACAGCTGTTAAGCTAAGAGGCTGCAAAATAGTAACTGGAACTGCAGCTGAGATACATCCGTTAGCATCTTTTACTGTTACATTATAATTTCCTGCCGCATTTACCGTGATGATATTGCTGGTTTGGAAACTAATTCCATCCAGACTATACTCTAAAGCAGTGCTGAATCCTGCAGCTGTAACCGTAATATCATATGTACCTGCTGTACTTGGACAATGTGTAGGAACTGCACTAATAATGCTTGGCGCCGCATCTAAAATAATTGACTGCGGTTTATTTATTGTACAGCCATTTGCATCTGCCACATAAACAATCCAATTCATATCGGTACCGTTATTAGTATCTACAACCAATTGATTACCTGAAATAAAACTTGATAATGCAGGAGCAGGAACAGCAGCTCTTACAGCAGCATATTTATATGGTGCTGTACCGCCTGACGCTGTCACTGTAATCACAGCTGTATCATTATTACAATTAATGTGAGATGCTGTACTAGTGAAAGTTACTGCATCAACAGGCTCATCAACTTTAAAGTTAGCTACTGTTGCAACACATCCTGATGTATTATCAGTAACAGTAAATGTATAAGAACCTGCTGCCAAGCCTGTATAAGTAATAATATCGCCGCTTTGAGATTTAACTCCTGTATTTGGCGTTAATAGAACTGTATAATTAGCTGGAACTATATAATTAGCAACTGTTAAAGCAACTGATCCAGTAGCTCCGCCTTTGCATAATACATCACTTAGTAATTGAGCTGAAGCTGTAACTTTAGAAGCCTCTTTTACTTCAAATGATTTTGTTATAACACAGCCATTTGCATCTTTCACTCCAAAGACATAGATTTTTGGAAGTAAGTTGTTAAATATGTTAGAAGCTTGGTAAGAACCTCCGTCAATGTTATATGTATATGCAGAAACACCTCCTGTTACAGAATTTACTGTCACACTTGCTAATGGAGCGTTACAATAAACTGGTGATGCAACTAGATTCATATCCGTTGGCGGTGTGTATGGTAATACATCTTCAGAACCAATAAATTTACATCCATTAGCATCAAGAACTACATATTTAATAGTCTGCGGACTATTAACAGTAAATGCCGGTGCTGATTGGAAAGTCAAGCCATTGTCAAAACTATAACTGTACGGAGCTGAACCATTACTTGCATTAATAGTAACTACTGCATCCTGAGGTGTGTTAGTTCCTGAACAGCCAAATGGTGTTACAACAGCCGTAGCTGTCAATACCACTGGCTCTGTAATTACAACTGCTGCTGTAACTCCTGAGGTACAGCCTTTAGCATCGGTTACTGTTATGGTGTAAGAACCTGCCTGTAATCCTGTATAGATTCCTGTTGTGTCTCCCGTATGATTTGCTCCTGTTCCTGCCAATGCAAATGCATATGGCGCTGTTCCTGAAGACGGTGTTACCCTAATGCTTGCGTCACTGCTTCCAGCACAGCTTACATTGGTCTGAGCCGTTGTGAATGCTGGCGGTGCCAATGATGGATCTGTTACCTCTACTGTATTGGTAGTTACCGTACAGGAAGCTCCGTTAGCATCCGTGATTACAAAATGATACGTACCTGCTGCTGCTGCTGAAGCCGTGAAGCCTGGTCCTGATACTCCTGTAACTAGTGATCCTACTGCCGATGCGCCGTTGTACATCTGGTATGAATAAGGTGCAACTCCGTCTGTTATAGTAACATTAATCACCGCGTTAACCGGTGCAGTACAGTACAGGTCTTTGGTCAGTGAAGCCACTGCAAGTAACTGTTTCTCTATTGTATAGTTGACAAATGCCTCACAGCCGTTATCGTCTTTAACCCCTAACACATAAGTGCCCGGTGCGTTAAATACAGCTGTAGAACCTGCAATGGCAAAGCCGTTTACAGTATAGGATTTTGTACCGTTGTAAGAACCAGACACTAAACTTAAATCTGCTGTCAATGGCGTGCCTGCAAAACACTGTCCTGCCGGTGCAGTAATCGACGGTGCTGCATCGAATGTAACCGGTACGGTAACTTTGGCAGAAATACAGCCGTTAGCGTCTTTTACATAAACATCCCATGATAAATCTGCAAGATCAGTATCTGCAGAAAGTACAGCGTTAGTGCTGTAAGCTCCTGCCAATGGCGCTGGAAGGCCTGCTTTTACAGCTGCGTAAGTGTAAACGCCTGTTCCCCCTGTTACTGCGCTTACTGTGATCTGCGTAATATCCTGTGAACAGTATACTTTGCTCGCATTAGCCGTGAAAGTAATCGCTGCAGGTGCTGCAAGCATTACCGCATCACTGTCGGAACAGCCTGTTGTATTATCGGTTACCGTTACTGTATAGGTTCCTGCCGTAAGACCCGTTAAGGTAATTACATCGCCTGAACTGGTGATCTGAGAAGCAAGAAGCGCTGGCGAAACAGCCACTGTATAGTTGCCTGCAGCACTGAAGCCTGTTACTGTGAATGAGGCAGAACCATTATTGTCGGTTCCGTTTAATGCGTTACACGAAACATTAACCGCTACTGATCCTGCTATTACAATAGGTGTAACAGCTTTAACAGTGTATACTTCCTGGTACGTACAGCCGTTGGCATCTGTTACCTGGAACGTGTAATCTCCGGCAGTCAGACCTGCAAAAACAGCTGATGTCTGTTTGCCGATAATCATAGCCGACGGAGCAATTGTCTCATACTGTAATGTTCCCACACCGTTTGAAGCTGTAAGAGTTACTGTAGATGCAGGTGCCGCACATGTCGGTGCTGTTGTAACGGCAAAGGCTAAATCGGTCGGTTTGTTCAGCGGGTTCACAACTATAGGCTGTGGCGCTGTTGTACATCCGTTAGCATCTTTTACCGCATACATGATCGTCTGGATTGTTCCATTGTCATTTACTGTGAACGTATCAGATACGTCATAAGTTACACCGTTATCGAAACTGTAATAGTATCCAGTTCCCGTTCCGGTCTGCGTACCGTCATGACCTGTTACGGTAATAACTGCAGCTGTGCTGCACGTAGTATTTACTGAAGCCGTAGCCGTAGCTGTCAATACCACTGGCTCTGTAATTACAACTGCTGCTGTAACTCCTGAGGTACAGCCTTTAGCATCGGTTACTGTTATGGTGTAAGAACCTGCCTGTAATCCTGTATAGATTCCTGTTGTGTCTCCCGTATGATTTGCTCCTGTTCCTGCCAATGCAAATGCATATGGCGCTGTTCCTGAAGACGGTGTTACCCTAATGCTTGCGTCACTGCTTCCAGCACAGCTTACATTGGTCTGAGCCGTTGTGAATGCTGGCGGTGCCAATGATGGATCTGTTACCTCTACTGTATTAGTAGTTACCGTACAGGAAGCTCCGTTAGCATCCGTGATTACAAAATGATACGTACCTGCTGCTGCTGCTGAAGCCGTGAAGCCTGGTCCTGATACTCCTGTAACTAGTGATCCTACTGCCGATGCGCCGTTGTACATCTGGTATGAATAAGGTGCAACTCCGTCTGTTATAGTAACATTAATCACCGCGTTAACCGGTGCAGTACAGTACAGGTCTTTGGTCAGTGAAGCCACTGCAAGTAACTGTTTCTCTATTGTATAGTTGACAAATGCCTCACAGCCGTTATCGTCTTTAACCCCTAACACATAAGTGCCCGGTGCGTTAAATACAGCTGTAGAACCTGCAATGGCAAAGCCGTTTACAGTATAGGATTTTGTACCGTTGTAAGAACCAGACACTAAACTTAAATCTGCTGTCAATGGCGTGCCTGCAAAACACTGTCCTGCCGGTGCAGTAATCGACGGTGCTGCATCGAATGTAACCGGTACGGTAACTTTGGCAGAAATACAGCCGTTAGCGTCTTTTACATAAACATCCCATGATAAATCTGCAAGATCAGTATCTGCAGAAAGTACAGCGTTAGTGCTGTAAGCTCCTGCCAATGGCGCTGGAAGAGCCTGCTTTTACAGCTGCGTAAGTGTAAACGCCTGTTCCCCCTGTTACTGCGCTTACTGTGATCTGCGTAATATCCTGTGAACAGTATACTTTGCTCGCATTAGCCGTGAAAGTAATCGCTGCAGGTGCTGCAAGCATTACCGCATCACTGTCGGAACAGCCTGTTGTATTATCGGTTACCGTTACTGTATAGGTTCCTGCCGTAAGACCCGTTAAGGTAATTACATCGCCTGAACTGGTGATCTGAGAAGCAAGAAGCGCTGGCGAAACAGCCACTGTATAGTTGCCTGCAGCACTGAAGCCTGTTACTGTGAATGAGGCAGAACCATTATTGTCGGTTCCGTTTAATGCGTTACACGAAACATTAACCGCTACTGATCCTGCTATTACAATAGGTGTAACAGCTTTAACAGTGTATACTTCCTGGTACGTACAGCCGTTGGCATCTGTTACCTGGAACGTGTAATCTCCGGCAGTCAGACCTGCAAAAACAGCTGATGTCTGTTTGCCGATAATCATAGCCGACGGAGCAATTGTCTCATACTGTAATGTTCCCACACCGTTTGAAGCTGTAAGAGTTACTGTAGATGCAGGTGCCGCACATGTCGGTGCTGTTGTAACGGCAAAGGCTAAATCGGTCGGTTTGTTCAGCGGGTTCACAACTATAGGCTGTGGCGCTGTTGTACATCCGTTAGCATCTTTTACCGCATACATGATCGTCTGGATTGTTCCATTGTCATTTACTGTGAACGTATCAGATACGTCATAAGTTACACCGTTATCGAAACTGTAATAGTATCCAGTTCCCGTTCCGGTCTGCGTACCGTCATGACCTGTTACGGTAATAACTGCAGCTGTGCTGCACGTAGTATTTACTGAAGCCGTAGCCGTAGCTGTCAATACCACTGGCTCTGTAATTACAACTGCTGCTGTAACTCCTGAGGTACAGCCTTTAGCATCGGTTACTGTTATGGTGTAAGAACCTGCCTGTAATCCTGTATAGATTCCTGTTGTGTCTCCCGTATGATTTGCTCCTGTTCCTGCCAATGCAAATGCATATGGCGCTGTTCCTGAAGACGGTGTTACCCTAATGCTTGCGTCACTGCTTCCAGCACAGCTTACATTGGTCTGAGCCGTTGTGAATGCTGGCGGTGCCAATGATGGATCTGTTACCTCTACTGTATTAGTAGTTACCGTACAGGAAGCTCCGTTAGCATCCGTGATTACAAAATGATACGTACCTGCTGCTGCTGAAGCCGTGAAGCCTGGTCCTGATACTCCTGTAACTAGTGATCCTACTGCCGATGCGCCGTTGTACATCTGGTATGAATAAGGTGCAACTCCGTCTGTTATAGTAACATTAATCACCGCGTTAACCGGTGCAGTACAGTACAGGTCTTTGGTCAGTGAAGCCACTGCAAGTAACTGTTTCTCTATTGTATAGTTGACAAATGCCTCACAGCCGTTATCGTCTTTAACCCCTAACACATAAGTGCCCGGTGCGTTAAATACAGCTGTAGAACCTGCAATGGCAAAGCCGTTTACAGTATAGGATTTTGTACCGTTGTAAGAACCAGACACTAAACTTAAATCTGCTGTCAATGGCGTGCCTGCAAAACACTGTCCTGCCGGTGCAGTAATCGACGGTGCTGCATCGAATGTAACCGGTACGGTAACTTTGGCAGAAATACAGCCGTTAGCGTCTTTTACATAAACATCCCATGATAAATCTGCAAGATCAGTATCTGCAGAAAGTACAGCGTTAGTGCTGTAAGCTCCTGCCAATGGCGCTGGAAGAGCCTGCTTTTACAGCTGCGTAAGTGTAAACGCCTGTTCCCCCTGTTACTGCGCTTACTGTGATCTGCGTAATATCCTGTGAACAGTATACTTTGCTCGCATTAGCCGTGAAAGTAATCGCTGCAGGTGCTGCAAGCATTACCGCATCACTGTCGGAACAGCCTGTTGTATTATCGGTTACCGTTACTGTATAGGTTCCTGCCGTAAGACCCGTTAAGGTAATTACATCGCCTGAACTGGTGATCTGAGAAGCAAGAAGCGCTGGCGAAACAGCCACTGTATAGTTGCCTGCAGCACTGAAGCCTGTTACTGTGAATGAGGCAGAACCATTATTGTCGGTTCCGTTTAATGCGTTACACGAAACATTAACCGCTACTGATCCTGCTATTACAATAGGTGTAACAGCTTTAACAGTGTATACTTCCTGGTACGTACAGCCGTTGGCATCTGTTACCTGGAACGTGTAATCTCCGGCAGTCAGACCTGCAAAAACAGCTGATGTCTGTTTGCCGATAATCATAGCCGACGGAGCAATTGTCTCATACTGTAATGTTCCCACACCGTTTGAAGCTGTAAGAGTTACTGTAGATGCAGGTGCCGCACATGTCGGTGCTGTTGTAACGGCAAAGGCTAAATCGGTCGGTTTGTTCAGCGGGTTCACAACTATAGGCTGTGGCGCTGTTGTACATCCGTTAGCATCTTTTACCGCATACATGATCGTCTGGATTGTTCCATTGTCATTTACTGTGAACGTATCAGATACGTCATAAGTTACACCGTTATCGAAACTGTAATAGTATCCAGTTCCCGTTCCGGTCTGCGTACCGTCATGACCTGTTACGGTAATAACTGCAGCTGTGCTGCACGTAGTATTTACTGAAGCCGTAGCCGTAGCTGTCAATACCACTGGCTCTGTAATTACAACTGCTGCTGTAACTCCTGAGGTACAGCCTTTAGCATCGGTTACTGTTATGGTGTAAGAACCTGCCTGTAATCCTGTATAGATTCCTGTTGTGTCTCCCGTATGATTTGCTCCTGTTCCTGCCAATGCAAATGCATATGGCGCTGTTCCTGAAGACGGTGTTACCCTAATGCTTGCGTCACTGCTTCCAGCACAGCTTACATTGGTCTGAGCCGTTGTGAATGCTGGCGGTGCCAATGATGGATCTGTTACCTCTACTGTATTAGTAGTTACCGTACAGGAAGCTCCGTTAGCATCCGTGATTACAAAATGATACGTACCTGCTGCTGCTGCTGAAGCCGTGAAGCCTGGTCCTGATACTCCTGTAACTAGTGATCCTACTGCCGATGCGCCGTTGTACATCTGGTATGAATAAGGTGCAACTCCGTCTGTTATAGTAACATTAATCACCGCGTTAACCGGTGCAGTACAGTACAGGTCTTTGGTCAGTGAAGCCACTGCAAGTAACTGTTTCTCTATTGTATAGTTGACAAATGCCTCACAGCCGTTATCGTCTTTAACCCCTAACACATAAGTGCCCGGTGCGTTAAATACAGCTGTAGAACCTGCAATGGCAAAGCCGTTTACAGTATAGGATTTTGTACCGTTGTAAGAACCAGACACTAAACTTAAATCTGCTGTCAATGGCGTGCCTGCAAAACACTGTCCTGCCGGTGCAGTAATCGACGGTGCTGCATCGAATGTAACCGGTACGGTAACTTTGGCAGAAATACAGCCGTTAGCGTCTTTTACATAAACATCCCATGATAAATCTGCAAGATCAGTATCTGCAGAAAGTACAGCGTTAGTGCTGTAAGCTCCTGCCAATGGCACTGGAAGGCCTGCTTTTACAGCTGCGTAAGTGTAAACGCCTGTTCCCCCTGTTACTGCGCTTACTGTGATCTGCGTAATATCCTGTGAACAGTATACTTTGCTCGCATTAGCCGTGAAAGTAATCGCTGCAGGTGCTGCAAGCATTACCGCATCACTGTCGGAACAGCCTGTTGTATTATCGGTTACCGTTACTGTATAGGTTCCTGCCGTAAGACCCGTTAAGGTAATTACATCGCCTGAACTGGTGATCTGAGAAGCAAGAAGCGCTGGCGAAACAGCCACTGTATAGTTGCCTGCAGCACTGAAGCCTGTTACTGTGAATGAGGCAGAACCATTATTGTCGGTTCCGTTTAATGCGTTACACGAAACATTAACCGCTACTGATCCTGCTATTACAATAGGTGTAACAGCTTTAACAGTGTATACTTCCTGGTACGTACAGCCGTTGGCATCTGTTACCTGGAACGTGTAATCTCCGGCAGTCAGACCTGCAAAAACAGCTGATGTCTGTTTGCCGATAATCATAGCCGACGGAGCAATTGTCTCATACTGTAATGTTCCCACACCGTTTGAAGCTGTAAGAGTTACTGTAGATGCAGGTGCCGCACATGTCGGTGCTGTTGTAACGGCAAAGGCTAAATCGGTCGGTTTGTTCAGCGGGTTCACAACTATAGGCTGTGGCGCTGTTGTACATCCGTTAGCATCTTTTACCGCATACATGATCGTCTGGATTGTTCCATTGTCATTTACTGTGAACGTATCAGATACGTCATAAGTTACACCGTTATCGAAACTGTAATAGTATCCAGTTCCCGTTCCGGTCTGCGTACCGTCATGACCTGTTACGGTAATAACTGCAGCTGTGCTGCACGTAGTATTTACTGAAGCCGTAGCCGTAGCTGTCAATACCACTGGCTCTGTAATTACAACTGCTGCTGTAACTCCTGAGGTACAGCCTTTAGCATCGGTTACTGTTATGGTGTAAGAACCTGCCTGTAATCCTGTATAGATTCCTGTTGTGTCTCCCGTATGATTTGCTCCTGTTCCTGCCAATGCAAATGCATATGGCGCTGTTCCTGAAGACGGTGTTACCCTAATGCTTGCGTCACTGCTTCCAGCACAGCTTACATTGGTCTGAGCCGTTGTGAATGCTGGCGGTGCCAATGATGGATCTGTTACCTCTACTGTATTAGTAGTTACCGTACAGGAAGCTCCGTTAGCATCCGTGATTACAAAATGATACGTACCTGCTGCTGCTGCTGAAGCCGTGAAGCCTGGTCCTGATACTCCTGTAACTAGTGATCCTACTGCCGATGCGCCGTTGTACATCTGGTATGAATAAGGTGCAACTCCGTCTGTTATAGTAACATTAATCACCGCGTTAACCGGTGCAGTACAGTACAGGTCTTTGGTCAGTGAAGCCACTGCAAGTAACTGTTTCTCTATTGTATAGTTGACAAATGCCTCACAGCCGTTATCGTCTTTAACCCCTAACACATAAGTGCCCGGTGCGTTAAATACAGCTGTAGAACCTGCAATGGCAAAGCCGTTTACAGTATAGGATTTTGTACCGTTGTAAGAACCAGACACTAAACTTAAATCTGCTGTCAATGGCGTGCCTGCAAAACACTGTCCTGCCGGTGCAGTAATCGACGGTGCTGCATCGAATGTAACCGGTACGGTAACTTTGGCAGAAATACAGCCGTTAGCGTCTTTTACATAAACATCCCATGATAAATCTGCAAGATCAGTATCTGCAGAAAGTACAGCGTTAGTGCTGTAAGCTCCTGCCAATGGCACTGGAAAGTACCTGCTTTTACAGCTGCGTAAGTGTAAACGCCTGTTCCCCCTGTTACTGCGCTTACTGTGATCTGCGTAATATCCTGTGAACAGTATACTTTGCTCGCATTAGCCGTGAAAGTAATCGCTGCAGGTGCTGCAAGCATTACCGCATCACTGTCGGAACAGCCTGTTGTATTATCGGTTACCGTTACTGTATAGGTTCCTGCCGTAAGACCCGTTAAGGTAATTACATCGCCTGAACTGGTGATCTGAGAAGCAAGAAGCGCTGGCGAAACAGCCACTGTATAGTTGCCTGCAGCACTGAAGCCTGTTACTGTGAATGAGGCAGAACCATTATTGTCGGTTCCGTTTAATGCGTTACACGAAACATTAACCGCTACTGATCCTGCTATTACAATAGGTGTAACAGCTTTAACAGTGTATACTTCCTGGTACGTACAGCCGTTGGCATCTGTTACCTGGAACGTGTAATCTCCGGCAGTCAGACCTGCAAAAACAGCTGATGTCTGTTTGCCGATAATCATAGCCGACGGAGCAATTGTCTCATACTGTAATGTTCCCACACCGTTTGAAGCTGTAAGAGTTACTGTAGATGCAGGTGCCGCACATGTCGGTGCTGTTGTAACGGCAAAGGCTAAATCGGTCGGTTTGTTCAGCGGGTTCACAACTATAGGCTGTGGCGCTGTTGTACATCCGTTAGCATCTTTTACCGCATACATGATCGTCTGGATTGTTCCATTGTCATTTACTGTGAACGTATCAGATACGTCATAAGTTACACCGTTATCGAAACTGTAATAGTATCCAGTTCCCGTTCCGGTCTGCGTACCGTCATGACCTGTTACGGTAATAACTGCAGCTGTGCTGCACGTAGTATTTACTGAAGCCGTAGCCGTAGCTGTCAATACCACTGGCTCTGTAATTACAACTGCTGCTGTAACTCCTGAGGTACAGCCTTTAGCATCGGTTACTGTTATGGTGTAAGAACCTGCCTGTAATCCTGTATAGATTCCTGTTGTGTCTCCCGTATGATTTGCTCCTGTTCCTGCCAATGCAAATGCATATGGCGCTGTTCCTGAAGACGGTGTTACCCTAATGCTTGCGTCACTGCTTCCAGCACAGCTTACATTGGTCTGAGCCGTTGTGAATGCTGGCGGTGCCAATGATGGATCTGTTACCTCTACTGTATTAGTAGTTACCGTACAGGAAGCTCCGTTAGCATCCGTGATTACAAAATGATACGTACCTGCTGCTGCTGCTGAAGCCGTGAAGCCTGGTCCTGATACTCCTGTAACTAGTGATCCTACTGCCGATGCGCCGTTGTACATCTGGTATGAATAAGGTGCAACTCCGTCTGTTATAGTAACATTAATCACCGCGTTAACCGGTGCAGTACAGTACAGGTCTTTGGTCAGTGAAGCCACTGCAAGTAACTGTTTCTCTATTGTATAGTTGACAAATGCCTCACAGCCGTTATCGTCTTTAACCCCTAACACATAAGTGCCCGGTGCGTTAAATACAGCTGTAGAACCTGCAATGGCAAAGCCGTTTACAGTATAGGATTTTGTACCGTTGTAAGAACCAGACACTAAACTTAAATCTGCTGTCAATGGCGTGCCTGCAAAACACTGTCCTGCCGGTGCAGTAATCGACGGTGCTGCATCGAATGTAACCGGTACGGTAACTTTGGCAGAAATACAGCCGTTAGCGTCTTTTACATAAACATCCCATGATAAATCTGCAAGATCAGTATCTGCAGAAAGTACAGCGTTAGTGCTGTAAGCTCCTGCCAATGGCGCTGGAAGGCCTGCTTTTACAGCTGCGTAAGTGTAAACGCCTGTTCCCCCTGTTACTGCGCTTACTGTGATCTGCGTAATATCCTGTGAACAGTATACTTTGCTCGCATTAGCCGTGAAAGTAATCGCTGCAGGTGCTGCAAGCATTACCGCATCACTGTCGGAACAGCCTGTTGTATTATCGGTTACCGTTACTGTATAGGTTCCTGCCGTAAGACCCGTTAAGGTAATTACATCGCCTGAACTGGTGATCTGAGAAGCAAGAAGCGCTGGCGAAACAGCCACTGTATAGTTGCCTGCAGCACTGAAGCCTGTTACTGTGAATGAGGCAGAACCATTATTGTCGGTTCCGTTTAATGCGTTACACGAAACATTAACCGCTACTGATCCTGCTATTACAATAGGTGTAACAGCTTTAACAGTGTATACTTCCTGGTACGTACAGCCGTTGGCATCTGTTACCTGGAACGTGTAATCTCCGGCAGTCAGACCTGCAAAAACAGCTGATGTCTGTTTGCCGATAATCATAGCCGACGGAGCAATTGTCTCATACTGTAATGTTCCCACACCGTTTGAAGCTGTAAGAGTTACTGTAGATGCAGGTGCCGCACATGTCGGTGCTGTTGTAACGGCAAAGGCTAAATCGGTCGGTTTGTTCAGCGGGTTCACAACTATAGGCTGTGGCGCTGTTGTACATCCGTTAGCATCTTTTACCGCATACATGATCGTCTGGATTGTTCCATTGTCATTTACTGTGAACGTATCAGATACGTCATAAGTTACACCGTTATCGAAACTGTAATAGTATCCAGTTCCCGTTCCGGTCTGCGTACCGTCATGACCTGTTACGGTAATAACTGCAGCTGTGCTGCACGTAGTATTTACTGAAGCCGTAGCCGTAGCTGTCAATACCACTGGCTCTGTAATTACAACTGCTGCTGTAACTCCTGAGGTACAGCCTTTAGCATCGGTTACTGTTATGGTGTAAGAACCTGCCTGTAATCCTGTATAGATTCCTGTTGTGTCTCCCGTATGATTTGCTCCTGTTCCTGCCAATGCAAATGCATATGGCGCTGTTCCTGAAGACGGTGTTACCCTAATGCTTGCGTCACTGCTTCCAGCACAGCTTACATTGGTCTGAGCCGTTGTGAATGCTGGCGGTGCCAATGATGGATCTGTTACCTCTACTGTATTAGTAGTTACCGTACAGGAAGCTCCGTTAGCATCCGTGATTACAAAATGATACGTACCTGCTGCTGCTGCTGAAGCCGTGAAGCCTGGTCCTGATACTCCTGTAACTAGTGATCCTACTGCCGATGCGCCGTTGTACATCTGGTATGAATAAGGTGCAACTCCGTCTGTTATAGTAACATTAATCACCGCGTTAACCGGTGCAGTACAGTACAGGTCTTTGGTCAGTGAAGCCACTGCAAGTAACTGTTTCTCTATTGTATAGTTGACAAATGCCTCACAGCCGTTATCGTCTTTAACCCCTAACACATAAGTGCCCGGTGCGTTAAATACAGCTGTAGAACCTGCAATGGCAAAGCCGTTTACAGTATAGGATTTTGTACCGTTGTAAGAACCAGACACTAAACTTAAATCTGCTGTCAATGGCGTGCCTGCAAAACACTGTCCTGCCGGTGCAGTAATCGACGGTGTTGCATCGAATGTAACCGGTACGGTAACTTTGGCAGAAATACAGCCAATCCACACAGCCAAATCCGTCTTTTACGTATAAAGTATAACTGCCGGGTGTTAAGCTGAATGTCGGGCTCGGCTGATAAGTGATTCCGTCTTTACTGTAGCTCAGTGTCCCTGTCCCTGTTCCGCTAACGGTAACTGAAACCGCTGTTCCAGTATAACATTGTGAGGCAGGTGTGTTAATCACAGGAAGGTTCTCTGATCCGATACTAACAGTCTGCTTAACTTCACAGCCGTTGGCGTCTTTTACATAGACATCAATACTGCTGGTCAAGACTGCTGTGTCTACTGTAGTGCCTGTTCCATATGCTGTTAGCACTGTTGAACCGCTTGCAGCATAGGCATAAGTATAGCCTGGTGATCCGCCGGTTATTGCTGTAATGGACAGTGTTGAAACAGTTGTGCTGCAATTAGTTTTTGTTCCTGAAACATTAAAGGTTATAGCTGTTGCTGCTCCTACTGTTACTGTATTTGAGGATGCACTGCAGCCTGTTGTGCTATCGGTAACTGTAAGGGTATAGCTGTTAGATGACAGACCTGTTACCGTTACTGTATTTCCTGATTTTGTTATCTGTGAGGCAGCAACTGATGGCGATAATACATAAGTGTAGTTTCCTGTACTGCTCGCGCCTGTTACTGTAAATACTGCCGTACCGTCTGCTGTGCCAAAACATTTTTCATCTGTTTTAACTCCTGATACTGCAACTGCAGGTGACGGATCTATCGTTTTTGATGCCTGCTTGGTACAGCCGTTGGCATCTTTTACTTCAAATACATAGTTCCCTGGAAGAAGTCCTGTAAAGATTCCGCTCGATGCGCCTGTTGCATTGACCGTGGTTCCTGAAACTATCGTGTAAGCAATCGGAGCTGCTCCTCCAACTGATGTAAGGGTAATGCCCGTTGTTGTCGAATTACACGTAATCGGAGTAAGGCCTGTGAAAGTAATTCCTGTAGGCGGGTTTAATTTCTTAACGGTAATGTTTTGGGATACTGTTGTACAGTCGTTAGCATCTTTTACCTGGTAAGCGATTACCTGGTCGGATGTTCCGTTGTCATTTACTGTATAAGTGTTTACTGAGGTAAAGCCGCCTCCATTAAAACTGTAGGTATAAGCTCCTGTTCCCCCTGATGCGCTTACTGTTACAACAGCAGACGTGCTGCAGGTGGTTGTAGCCGGTGCTGCAGCTGAAGCCGATAAGGCGGTGGCTGGCTCGTTTATAACAACTGCTGTGGATGCTGATGTACAGCCCAGTGCATCGGTAATTACGATATCATAAGTCCCTGCCGTAAGTCCTGCAGTCACTGCTGTGGCTGAAACTGCTGTACCTCCTTTAGTAACGCTGTACGTATACGGCGCTTTGCCTGATGTCGGTGTAATTGTGATGCTTCCTGTGGCATCTCCTTTACATTTAACATCTTCTTTATTAGTGCTTAAGGTTAAGACAGTTGCTTTTGTATTTACAATTACATCTGCTGAAACTGCCTGACACGCTGGTGATGCTGAGTCAGTAACTCTAAATCTATAGGTTCCTGCTGCAGATGTAATGTATGGATTAGATATTCCTGTAGTATAACTAACTCCGCCATTTGAGGAAACTGCATACGTATAAGCGCCAGTACCCCCGTTGGCTGATAAATTAATAGTCGTATTTGGAGTACAGGCGGTATCCGCTGCCGGGGAGGCAGTAAGGGTCAATTGCGGTGCAACTGTATAAGGCTTGAAATCCACACAGCCAAATCCGTCTTTTACGTATAAAGTATAACTGCCGGGTGTTAAGCTGAATGTCGGGCTCGGCTGATAAGTGATTCCGTCTTTACTGTAGCTCAGTGTCCCTGTCCCTGTTCCGCTAACGGTAACTGAAACCGCTGTTCCAGTATAACATTGTGAGGCAGGTGTGTTAATCACAGGAAGGTTCTCTGATCCGATACTAACAGTCTGCTTAACTTCACAGCCGTTGGCGTCTTTTACATAGACATCAATACTGCTGGTCAAGACTGCTGTGTCTACTGTAGTGCCTGTTCCATATGCTGTTAGCACTGTTGAACCGCTTGCAGCATAGGCATAAGTATAGCCTGGTGATCCGCCGGTTATTGCTGTAATGGACAGTGTTGAAACAGTTGTGCTGCAATTAGTTTTTGTTCCTGAAACATTAAAGGTTATAGCTGTTGCTGCTCCTACTGTTACTGTATTTGAGGATGCACTGCAGCCTGTTGTGCTATCGGTAACTGTAAGGGTATAGCGTTAGATGACAGACCTGTTACCGTTACTGTATTTCCTGATTTTGTTATCTGTGAGGCAGCAACTGATGGCGATAATACATAAGTGTAGTTTCCTGTACTGCTCGCGCCTGTTACTGTAAATACTGCCGTACCGTCTGCTGTGCCAAAACATTTTTCATCTGTTTTAACTCCTGATACTGCAACTGCAGGTGACGGATCTATCGTTTTTGATGCCTGCTTGGTACAGCCGTTGGCATCTTTTACTTCAAATACATAGTTCCCTGGAAGAAGTCCTGTAAAGATTCCGCTCGATGCGCCTGTTGCATTGACCGTGGTTCCTGAAACTATCGTGTAAGCAATCGGAGCTGCTCCTCCAACTGATGTAAGGGTAATGCCCGTTGTTGTCGAATTACACGTAATCGGAGTAAGGCCTGTGAAAGTAATTCCTGTAGGCGGGTTTAATTTCTTAACGGTAATGTTTTGGGATACTGTTGTACACCCGTTAGCATCTTTTACCTGGTAAGCGATTACCTGGTCGGATGTTCCGTTGTCATTTACTGTATAAGTGTTTACTGAGGTAAAGCCGCCTCCATTAAAACTGTAGGTATAAGCTCCTGTTCCCCCTGATGCGCTTACTGTTACAACAGCAGACGTGCTGCAGGTGGTTGTAGCCGGTGCTGCAGCTGAAGCCGATAAGGCGGCGGCTGGCTCGTTTATAACAACTGCTGTGGATGCTGATGTACAGCCCAGTGCATCGGTAATTACGATATCATAAGTCCCTGCCGTAAGTCCTGCAGTCACTGCTGTGGCTGAAACTGCTGTACCTCCTTTAGTAACGCTGTACGTATACGGCGCTTTGCCTGATGTCGGTGTAATTGTGATGCTTCCTGTGGCATCTCCTTTACATTTAACATCTTCTTTATTAGTGCTTAAGGTTAAGACAGTTGCTTTTGTATTTACAATTACATCTGCTGAAACTGCCTGGCACGCTGGTGATGCTGAGTCAGTAACTCTAAATCTATAGGTTCCTGCTGCAGATGTTACATATGGGTTTGATATTCCTGTAGTATAACTAACTCCGCCATTTGAGGAAACTGCATACGTATAAGCACCAGTACCCCCGTTGGCTGATAAATTAATAGTCGTATTTGGAGTACAGGCGGTATCCGCTGCCGGGGAGGCAGTAAGGGTCAATTGCGGTGCAACTGTATAAGGCTTGAAATCCACACAGCCAAATCCGTCTTTTACGTATAAAGTATAACTGCCGGGTGTTAAGCTGAATGTCGGGCTCGGCTGATAAGTGATTCCGTCTTTACTGTAGCTCAGTGTCCCTGTCCCTGTTCCGCTAACGGTAACTGAAACCGCTGTTCCAGTATAACATTGTGAGGCAGGTGTGTTAATCACAGGAAGGTTCTCTGATCCGATACTAACAGTCTGCTTAACTTCACAGCCGTTGGCGTCTTTTACATAGACATCAATACTGCTGGTCAAGACTGCTGTGTCTACTGTAGTGCCTGTTCCATATGCTGTTAGCACTGTTGAACCGCTTGCAGCATAGGCATAAGTATAGCCTGGTGATCCGCCGGTTATTGCTGTAATGGACAGTGTTGAAACAGTTGTGCTGCAATTAGTTTTTGTTCCTGAAACATTAAAGGTTATAGCTGTTGCTGCTCCTACTGTTACTGTATTTGAGGATGCACTGCAGCCTGTTGTGCTATCGGTAACTGTAAGGGTATAGCTGTTAGATGACAGACCTGTTACCGTTACTGTATTTCCTGATTTTGTTATCTGTGAGGCAGCAACTGATGGCGATAATACATAAGTGTAGTTTCCTGTACTGCTCGCGCCTGTTACTGTAAATACTGCCGTACCGTCTGCTGTGCCAAAACATTTTTCATCTGTTTTAACTCCTGATACTGCAACTGCAGGTGACGGATCTATCGTTTTTGATGCCTGCTTGGTACAGCCGTTGGCATCTTTTACTTCAAATACATAGTTCCCTGGAAGAAGTCCTGTAAAGATTCCGCTCGATGCGCCTGTTGCATTGACCGTGGTTCCTGAAACTATCGTGTAAGCAATCGGAGCTGCTCCTCCAACTGATGTAAGGGTAATACCCGTTGTTGTCGAATTACACGTAATCGGAGTAAGGCCTGTGAAAGTAATTCCTGTAGGCGGGTTTAATTTCTTAACGGTAATGTTTTGGGATACTGTTGTACACCCGTTAGCATCTTTTACCTGGTAAGCGATTACCTGGTCGGATGTTCCGTTGTCATTTACTGTATAAGTGTTTACTGAGGTAAAGCCGCCTCCATTAAAACTGTAGGTATAAGCTCCTGTTCCCCCTGATGCGCTTACTGTTACAACAGCTGACGTGCTGCAGGTGGTTGTAGCCGGTGCTGCAGCTGAAGCCGATAAAGCTGTGGATGGCTCGTTTATAACAACTGCTGTGGATGCTGATGTACAGCCCAGTGCATCGGTAATTACGATATCATAAGTCCCTGCCGTAAGTCCTGCAGTCACTGCTGTGGCTGAAACTGCTGTCCCTCCTTTGCTAACGCTGTAAGTATACGGCGCTTTGCCTGATGTCGGTGTAATTGTGATGCTTCCTGTAGCGTCTCCTTTACATTTAACATCTTCTTTTGTAGTGCTTAAGGTTAAAACAGTTGCTTTTGTGCTGACAATAACATCTGCTGAAACTGCCTGGCACGCTGGTGATGCTGAGTCAGTAACTCTAAATCTATAGGTTCCTGCTGCAGATGTTACATATGGGTTTGATATTCCTGTAGTATAACTAACTCCGCCATTTGAGGAAACTGCATACGTATAAGCACCAGTACCCCCGTTGGCTGATAAATTAATAGTCGTATTTGGAGTACAGGCGGTATCCGCTGCCGGGGAGGCAGTAAGGGTCAATTGCGGTGCAACTGTATAAGGCTTGAAATCCACACAGCCAAATCCGTCTTTTACGTATAAAGTATAACTGCCGGGTGTTAAGCTGAATGTCGGGCTCGGCTGATAAGTGATTCCGTCTTTACTGTAGCTCAGTGTCCCTGTCCCTGTTCCGCTAACGGTAACTGAAACCGCTGTTCCAGTATAACATTGTGAGGCAGGTGTGTTAATCACAGGAAGGTTCTCTGATCCGATACTAACAGTCTGCTTAACTTCACAGCCGTTGGCGTCTTTTACATAGACATCAATACTGCTGGTCAAGACTGCTGTGTCTACTGTAGTGCCTGTTCCATATGCTGTTAGCACTGTTGAACCGCTTGCAGCATAGGCATAAGTATAGCCTGGTGATCCGCCGGTTATTGCTGTAATGGACAGTGTTGAAACAGTTGTGCTGCAATTAGTTTTTGTTCCTGAAACATTAAAGGTTATAGCTGTTGCTGCTCCTACTGTTACTGTATTTGAGGATGCACTGCAGCCTGTTGTGCTATCGGTAACTGTAAGGGTATAGCTGTTAGATGACAGACCTGTTACCGTTACTGTATTTCCTGATTTTGTTATCTGTGAGGCAGCAACTGATGGCGATAATACATAAGTGTAGTTTCCTGTACTGCTCGCGCCTGTTACTGTAAATACTGCCGTACCGTCTGCTGTGCCAAAACATTTTTCATCTGTTTTAACTCCTGATACTGCAACTGCAGGTGACGGATCTATCGTTTTTGATGCCTGCTTGGTACAGCCGTTGGCATCTTTTACTTCAAATACATAGTTCCCTGGAAGAAGTCCTGTAAAGATTCCGCTCGATGCGCCTGTTGCATTGACCGTGGTTCCTGAAACTATCGTGTAAGCAATCGGAGCTGCTCCTCCAACTGATGTAAGGGTAATACCCGTTGTTGTCGAATTACACGTAATCGGAGTAAGGCCTGTGAAAGTAATTCCTGTAGGCGGGTTTAATTTCTTAACGGTAATGTTTTGGGATACTGTTGTACACCCGTTAGCATCTTTTACCTGGTAAGCGATTACCTGGTCGGATGTTCCGTTGTCATTTACTGTATAAGTGTTTACTGAGGTAAAGCCGCCTCCATTAAAACTGTAGGTATAAGCTCCTGTTCCCCCTGATGCGCTTACTGTTACAACAGCTGACGTGCTGCAGGTGGTTGTAGCCGGTGCTGCAGCTGAAGCCGATAAAGCTGTGGATGGCTCGTTTATAACAACTGCTGTGGATGCTGATGTACAGCCCAGTGCATCGGTAATTACGATATCATAAGTCCCTGCCGTAAGTCCTGCAGTCACTGCTGTGGCTGAAACTGCTGTCCCTCCTTTGCTAACGCTGTAAGTATACGGCGCTTTGCCTGATGTCGGTGTAATTGTGATGCTTCCTGTAGCGTCTCCTTTACATTTAACATCTTCTTTTGTAGTGCTTAAGGTTAAAACAGTTGCTTTTGTGCTGACAATAACATCTGCTGAAACTGCCTGGCACGCTGGTGATGCTGAGTCAGTAACTCTAAATCTATAGGTTCCTGCTGCTGCTGTTACATATGGGTTTGATATTCCTGTAGTATAACTAACTCCGCCATTTGAAGAAACTGCATACGTATAAGCCCCAGTACCACCGTTGGCTGATAAATTAATAGTCGTATTTGGAGTACAGGCGGTATCCGCTGCCGGGGAGGCAGTAAGGGTCAATTGCGGTGCAACTGTATAAGGCTTGAAATCCACACAGCCAAATCCGTCTTTTACGTATAAAGTATAACTGCCGGGTGTTAAGCTGAATGTCGGGCTCGGCTGATAAGTGATTCCGTCTTTACTGTAGCTCAGTGTCCCTGTCCCTGTTCCGCTAACGGTAACTGAAACCGCTGTTCCAGTATAACATTGTGAGGCAGGTGTGTTAATCACAGGAAGGTTCTCTGATCCGATACTAACAGTCTGCTTAACTTCACAGCCGTTGGCGTCTTTTACATAGACATCAATACTGCTGGTCAAGACTGCTGTGTCTACTGTAGTGCCTGTTCCATATGCTGTTAGCACTGTTGAACCGCTTGCAGCATAGGCATAAGTATAGCCTGGTGATCCGCCGGTTATTGCTGTAATGGACAGTGTTGAAACAGTTGTGCTGCAATTAGTTTTTGTTCCTGAAACATTAAAGGTTATAGCTGTTGCTGCTCCTACTGTTACTGTATTTGAGGATGCACTGCAGCCTGTTGTGCTATCGGTAACTGTAAGGGTATAGCTGTTAGATGACAGACCTGTTACCGTTACTGTATTTCCTGATTTTGTTATCTGTGAGGCAGCAACTGATGGCGATAATACATAAGTGTAGTTTCCTGTACTGCTCGCGCCTGTTACTGTAAATACTGCCGTACCGTCTGCTGTGCCAAAACATTTTTCATCTGTTTTAACTCCTGATACTGCAACTGCAGGTGACGGATCTATCGTTTTTGATGCCTGCTTGGTACAGCCGTTGGCATCTTTTACTTCAAATACATAGTTCCCTGGAAGAAGTCCTGTAAAGATTCCGCTCGATGCGCCTGTTGCATTGACCGTGGTTCCTGAAACTATCGTGTAAGCAATCGGAGCTGCTCCTCCAACTGATGTAAGGGTAATGCCCGTTGTTGTCGAATTACACGTAATCGGAGTAAGGCCTGTGAAAGTAATTCCTGTAGGCGGGTTTAATTTCTTAACGGTAATGTTTTGGGATACTGTTGTACACCCGTTAGCATCTTTTACCTGGTAAGCGATTACCTGGTCGGATGTTCCGTTGTCATTTACTGTATAAGTGTTTACTGAGGTAAAGCCGCCTCCATTAAAACTGTAGGTATAAGCTCCTGTTCCCCCTGATGCGCTTACTGTTACAACAGCAGACGTGCTGCAGGTGGTTGTAGCCGGTGCTGCAGCTGAAGCCGATAAGGCGTGCTGGCTCGTTTATAACAACTGCTGTGGATGCTGATGTACAGCCCAGTGCATCGGTAATTACGATATCATAAGTCCCTGCCGTAAGTCCTGCAGTCACTGCTGTGGCTGAAACTGCTGTACCTCCTTTAGTAACGCTGTACGTATACGGCGCTTTGCCTGATGTCGGTGTAATTGTGATGCTTCCTGTGGCATCTCCTTTACATTTAACATCTTCTTTATTAGTGCTTAAGGTTAAGACAGTTGCTTTTGTATTTACAATTACATCTGCTGAAACTGCCTGGCACGCTGGTGATGCTGAGTCAGTAACTCTAAATCTATAGGTTCCTGCTGCAGATGTTACATATGGGTTTGATATTCCTGTAGTATAACTAACTCCGCCATTTGAGGAAACTGCATACGTATAAGCACCAGTACCACCGTTGGCTGATAAATTAATAGTCGTATTTGGAGTACAGGCGGTATCCGCTGCCGGGGAGGCAGTAAGGGTCAATTGCGGTGCAACTGTATAAGGCTTGAAATCCACACAGCCAAATCCGTCTTTTACGTATAAAGTATAACTGCCGGGTGTTAAGCTGAATGTCGGGCTCGGCTGATAAGTGATTCCGTCTTTACTGTAGCTCAGTGTCCCTGTCCCTGTTCCGCTAACGGTAACTGAAACCGCTGTTCCAGTATAACATTGTGAGGCAGGTGTGTTAATCACAGGAAGGTTCTCTGATCCGATACTAACAGTCTGCTTAACTTCACAGCCGTTGGCGTCTTTTACATAGACATCAATACTGCTGGTCAAGACTGCTGTGTCTACTGTAGTGCCTGTTCCATATGCTGTTAGCACTGTTGAACCGCTTGCAGCATAGGCATAAGTATAGCCTGGTGATCCGCCGGTTATTGCTGTAATGGACAGTGTTGAAACAGTTGTGCTGCAATTAGTTTTTGTTCCTGAAACATTAAAGGTTATAGCTGTTGCTGCTCCTACTGTTACTGTATTTGAGGATGCACTGCAGCCTGTTGTGCTATCGGTAACTGTAAGGGTATAGCTGTTAGATGACAGACCTGTTACCGTTACTGTATTTCCTGATTTTGTTATCTGTGAGGCAGCAACTGATGGCGATAATACATAAGTGTAGTTTCCTGTACTGCTCGCGCCTGTTACTGTAAATACTGCCGTACCGTCTGCTGTGCCAAAACATTTTTCATCTGTTTTAACTCCTGATACTGCAACTGCAGGTGACGGATCTATCGTTTTTGATGCCTGCTTGGTACAGCCGTTGGCATCTTTTACTTCAAATACATAGTTCCCTGGAAGAAGTCCTGTAAAGATTCCGCTCGATGCGCCTGTTGCATTGACCGTGGTTCCTGAAACTATCGTGTAAGCAATCGGAGCTGCTCCTCCAACTGATGTAAGGGTAATACCCGTTGTTGTCGAATTACACGTAATCGGAGTAAGGCCTGTGAAAGTAATTCCTGTAGGCGGGTTTAATTTCTTAACGGTAATGTTTTGGGATACTGTTGTACAGTCGTTAGCATCTTTTACCTGGTAAGCGATTACCTGGTCGGATGTTCCGTTGTCATTTACTGTATAAGTGTTTACTGAGGTAAAGCCGCCTCCATTAAAACTGTAGGTATAAGCTCCTGTTCCCCCTGATGCGCTTACTGTTACAACAGCAGACGTGCTGCAGGTGGTTGTAGCCGGTGCTGCAGCTGAAGCCGATAAGGCGCGGCTGGCTCGTTTATAACAACTGCTGTGGATGCTGATGTACAGCCCAGTGCATCGGTAATTACGATATCATAAGTCCCTGCCGTAAGTCCTGCAGTCACTGCTGTGGCTGAAACTGCTGTCCCTCCTTTAGTAACGCTGTACGTATACGGCGCTTTGCCTGATGTCGGTGTAATTGTGATGCTTCCTGTGGCATCTCCTTTACATTTAACATCTTCTTTATTAGTGCTTAAGGTTAAGACAGTTGCTTTTGTATTTACAATTACATCTGCTGAAACTGCCTGACACGCTGGTGATGCTGAGTCAGTAACTCTAAATCTATAGGTTCCTGCTGCAGATGTAATGTATGGATTAGATATTCCTGTAGTATAACTAACTCCGCCATTTGAGGAAACTGCATACGTATAAGCGCCAGTACCCCCGTTGGCTGATAAATTAATAGTCGTATTTGGAGTACAGGCGGTATCCGCTGCCGGGGAGGCAGTAAGGGTCAATTGCGGTGCAACTGTATAAGGCTTGAAATCCACACAGCCAAATCCGTCTTTTACGTATAAAGTATAACTGCCGGGTGTTAAGCTGAATGTCGGGCTCGGCTGATAAGTGATTCCGTCTTTACTGTAGCTCAGTGTCCCTGTCCCTGTTCCGCTAACGGTAACTGAAACCGCTGTTCCAGTATAACATTGTGAGGCAGGTGTGTTAATCACAGGAAGGTTCTCTGATCCGATACTAACAGTCTGCTTAACTTCACAGCCATTGGCGTCTTTTACATAGACATCAATACTGCTGGTCAAGACTGCTGTGTCTACTGTAGTGCCTGTTCCATATGCTGTTAGCACTGTTGAACCGCTTGCAGCATAGGCATAAGTATAGCCTGGTGATCCGCCGGTTATTGCTGTAATGGACAGTGTTGAAACAGTTGTGCTGCAATTAGTTTTTGTTCCTGAAACATTAAAGGTTATAGCTGTTGCTGCTCCTACTGTTACTGTATTTGAGGATGCACTGCAGCCTGTTGTGCTATCGGTAACTGTAAGGATATAGCTGTTAGATGACAGACCTGTTACCGTTACTGTATTTCCTGATTTTGTTATCTGTGAGGCAGCAACTGATGGCGATAATACATAAGTGTAGTTTCCTGTACTGCTCGCGCCTGTTACTGTAAATACTGCCGTACCGTCTGCTGTGCCAAAACATTTTTCATCTGTTTTAACTCCTGATACTGCAACTGCAGGTGACGGATCTATCGTTTTTGATGCCTGCTTGGTACAGCCGTTGGCATCTTTTACTTCAAATACATAGTTCCCTGGAAGAAGTCCTGTAAAGATTCCGCTCGATGCGCCTGTTGCATTGACCGTGGTTCCTGAAACTATCGTGTAAGCAATCGGAGCTGCTCCTCCAACTGATGTAAGGGTAATGCCCGTTGTTGTCGAATTACACGTAATCGGAGTAAGGCCTGTGAAAGTAATTCCTGTAGGCGGGTTTAATTTCTTAACGGTAATGTTTTGGGATACTGTTGTACACCCGTTAGCATCTTTTACCTGGTAAGCGATTACCTGGTCGGATGTTCCGTTGTCATTTACTGTATAAGTGTTTACTGAGGTAAAGCCGCCTCCATTAAAACTGTAGGTATAAGCTCCTGTTCCCCCTGATGCGCTTACTGTTACAACAGCAGACGTGCTGCAGGTGGTTGTAGCCGGTGCTGCAGCTGAAGCCGATAAAGCTGTGGATGGCTCGTTTATAACAACTGCTGTGGATGCTGATGTACAGCCCAGTGCATCGGTAATTACGATATCATAAGTCCCTGCCGTAAGTCCTGCAGTCACTGCTGTGGCTGAAACTGCTGTCCCTCCTTTGCTAACGCTGTAAGTATACGGCGCTTTGCCTGATGTCGGTGTAATTGTGATGCTTCCTGTAGCGTCTCCTTTACATTTAACATCTTCTTTTGTAGTGCTTAAGGTTAAAACAGTTGCTTTTGTGCTGACAATAACATCTGCTGAAACTGCCTGGCACGCTGGTGATGCTGAGTCAGTAACTCTAAATCTATAGGTTCCTGCTGCTGCTGTTACATATGGGTTTGATATTCCTGTAGTATAACTAACGCCGCCATTTGAAGAAACTGCATACGTATAAGCCCCAGTACCACCGTTGGCTGATAAATTAATAGTCGTATTTGGAGTACAGGCGGTATCCGCTGCCGGGGAGGCAGTAAGGGTCAATTGCGGTGCAACTGTATAAGGCTTGAAATCCACACAGCCAAATCCGTCTTTTACGTATAAAGTATAACTGCCGGGTGTTAAGCTGAATGTCGGGCTCGGCTGATAAGTGATTCCGTCTTTACTGTAGCTCAGTGTCCCTGTCCCTGTTCCGCTAACGGTAACTGAAACCGCTGTTCCAGTATAACATTGTGAGGCAGGTGTGTTAATCACAGGAAGGTTCTCTGATCCGATACTAACAGTCTGCTTAACTTCACAGCCGTTGGCGTCTTTTACATAGACATCAATACTGCTGGTCAAGACTGCTGTGTCTACTGTAGTGCCTGTTCCATATGCTGTTAGCACTGTTGAACCGCTTGCAGCATAGGCATAAGTATAGCCTGGTGATCCGCCGGTTATTGCTGTAATGGACAGTGTTGAAACAGTTGTGCTGCAATTAGTTTTTGTTCCTGAAACATTAAAGGTTATAGCTGTTGCTGCTCCTACTGTTACTGTATTTGAGGATGCACTGCAGCCTGTTGTGCTATCGGTAACTGTAAGGGTATAGCTGTTAGATGACAGACCTGTTACCGTTACTGTATTTCCTGATTTTGTTATCTGTGAGGCAGCAACTGATGGCGATAATACATAAGTGTAGTTTCCTGTACTGCTCGCGCCTGTTACTGTAAATACTGCCGTACCGTCTGCTGTGCCAAAACATTTTTCATCTGTTTTAACTCCTGATACTGCAACTGCAGGTGACGGATCTATCGTTTTTGATGCCTGCTTGGTACAGCCGTTGGCATCTTTTACTTCAAATACATAGTTCCCTGGAAGAAGTCCTGTAAAGATTCCGCTCGATGCGCCTGTTGCATTGACCGTGGTTCCTGAAACTATCGTGTAAGCAATCGGAGCTGCTCCTCCAACTGATGTAAGGGTAATGCCCGTTGTTGTCGAATTACACGTAATCGGAGTAAGGCCTGTGAAAGTAATTCCTGTAGGCGGGTTTAATTTCTTAACGGTAATGTTTTGGGATACTGTTGTACAGTCGTTAGCATCTTTTACCTGGTAAGCGATTACCTGGTCGGATGTTCCGTTGTCATTTACTGTATAAGTGTTTACTGAGGTAAAGCCGCCTCCATTAAAACTGTAGGTATAAGCTCCTGTTCCCCCTGATGCGCTTACTGTTACAACAGCAGACGTGCTGCAGGTGGTTGTAGCCGGTGCTGCAGCTGAAGCCGATAAGGCGGCGGCTGGCTCGTTTATAACAACTGCTGTGGATGCTGATGTACAGCCCAGTGCATCGGTAATTACGATATCATAAGTCCCTGCCGTAAGTCCTGCAGTCACTGCTGTGGCTGAAACTGCTGTACCTCCTTTAGTAACGCTGTACGTATACGGCGCTTTGCCTGATGTCGGTGTAATTGTGATGCTTCCTGTGGCATCTCCTTTACATTTAACATCTTCTTTATTAGTGCTTAAGGTTAAGACAGTTGCTTTTGTATTTACAATTACATCTGCTGAAACTGCCTGACACGCTGGTGATGCTGAGTCAGTAACTCTAAATCTATAGGTTCCTGCTGCAGATGTAATGTATGGATTAGATATTCCTGTAGTATAACTAACTCCGCCATTTGAAGAAACTGCATACGTATAAGCGCCAGTACCCCCGTTGGCTGATAAATTAATAGTCGTATTTGGAGTACAGGCGGTATCCGCTGCCGGGGAGGCAGTAAGGGTCAATTGCGGTGCAACTGTATAAGGAATAGACTTAACACATCCAAATCCGTCTTTTATGGTAAGGATGTAATTATCCGGTGTTAAACTGAAGGTCGGGCTAGCCTGAAAATTAATTCCGTCTTTACTATACGTGGCTCCTCCTGTAGAAGTTCCGGTAATAGTAACACTGACTGCCGTTCCTGTATAACATGGAGGTGTCTGAGGATCAATCGTTGGACCGTCTTCTGGAACAATAGTAACTATCTGTTTTGCAGGACAGCCGTTAGCGTCTTTAACATAAACATCCCAAATTAAATCTGCTCCTGAATTAGTATCTACTGTCTGAACAGCACTAGAATCATAAGCAGATGTTGGACCTGCTGATGGGTTTTTAGCGTAAGCATATGAATAATTAGTAGTTCCGCCTGTTGCTGCAATTGTAATCTGTGAATTATCATTATTACAGTTTACTTTCGTTGGTGTAGCACTTGTAATTGATAAAGCAGCTGGCTGGGTTAAATTAACAGCATAAGTTACTTTACAGCCCGTAGTCCTATCTTTAACTTCAATAGTATAATTACTAGCTGCTAAATTACTTAAACTAATAGTAGCTGCAGATTGATTATTCTTACTGTCAATCGTTGTACCCAAAGTATTGGTGACAGCATAATCATAGTTATGGCTATTCAATCCACTAACTGTAAAATCAATTGCCCCAGTGTCGCCAAAACATTTGATTGGAGTAATTACTGAACCTCCAGCCACGATATCTGGCACACTTTTAATCTTATAATTTAAATCAAAACTACATCCATTTTTATCTGTTGCTCTGAAAACATAATCACCCGGCTTAAGATTTGTAAATTCGCCATTTTGAACTACTACAGAACTATACCCAGCAGGACCAGAAACAATTTGGTAATTGATAGGCGATGTTCCGCCTACTGCTTGAAATTTAACATGTGCTTCATAAGCTGGACATTCTAAACCTGTATCAAAAATTACATCAATACCAGTAATAAGAGACTTAGGAGCAATCACAACTGATAAAGGACCAAATTGACATCCATTAGCATCTTGGACATAAGCGGTTACTGTTTGATCTGTACCAGTAGAAAAAGTATTTACAGAAGTAAAATTAGAAGTTCCGTTAAAACTATACTTATAAGGCGCTGTACCTCCAGAACCATTAACAGTCACTATAGCATCAATAGTCCCTGTACTGCTGCAGCCCAATTCGGTTGCACTAATTGTTCCACCAACAACAGCTGGATTTAATATTGTAAAATTACTAACTGCAGATTCACATCCTTTGCTGTCAATAACCTTAATATTATAAGTACCTGCAGCTAAACCTGTAAATTGATTAGCAGCCTGAGTAGTATAAGTTGCTGCACTATTTAATTTAATTGCATACGTATAAGCAGCAGTTGCACCATTAGCCGCAGTTACTGTAATAGTACCATCATTTAAATTATTACAAGTAATGTCGGTTGAAATACCAGTTAATGTTGGCGTTGTTTTCGCAGTAACTGTAATAGTATTACTCACTGCTGGACAGTCTTTGCTGTCTTTTACAGTAAAGACATAGTTTCCAGCAAGTGTGGCTGTATATGGAAATGTTAAAGAAACAGGGGTATCACTATTACGGGAAACAGTATAAGTATAAGGTCCGCCATAACCACCTGTAACGGTAGCGCTAATAGAAGCATTTACTAAACAGGTTAAATCTTGATCTAACTGTGCTGTTAAAGTTAATTGTGGCTCAATCTTAATATTATTAATTGTGTAAGTACAATTATTACTGTCTGTTACTACAATAGTATGAGTACCAACTCCTACTGAATTAAAAGTATTACTTCCTTGAGAAGCACCACCGTCTAAACTATATGCAAACGGACTTAACCCTCCTGAAACAGTAACTACTAATGAAGCCTGATTTACGGTATCATAACAAAAATCCGATGAGGCGTTCAGACTAGCCGTAAAACCTGAAGGGGCTGTAAAACTTACAACAGCACCAATAGGACTGACACAAGAATTAACATCCCTTGCAAATACAGTATAATTTCCTGCCGAAACATTTGCGAACTGTGCACTGCTGCTAAAAGCAGTTATTACAGTAGTTCCATTAGAAGCACGCAGTTCATATTCATATCCTGGGTTTCCGCCTGCTGCTACAGCAGTTATTGTTGCTCCTGTAGTACAGGTTGGTGCTTTAGTAACAGATGCTGTTACTGTTACGCTAGTTGGTGCTTTAATATCTTGTTTTAAAGTATACTGGCAAGTACCTGTAGCATCATTACGAACAACAATTGTATGCGTGCCAACGCCAAATCCAGTTAATACTAAAGAAGAAAGAGCAGTTGACTGAAAAGCAGCTCCATCAACTGAATATTGATATCCTGATGCACTGAAATTTTCGGCAGCAAGAGTGATTGTTCCATTAGCCTGCCCAAAACATATTGCATCAGTAAAAGTTGGTAACGAAGCTTTAAACGCTTTACCACCATCAACTTTAACTGGAACTGATCTTTCATTTCCGCATGCTTTTGGAACTTGATATACATGAATATCGTCAACAGCTAAATCATTTCCATCAACAACCTGACTATTGGAAATAATTTGAAATTCTAAAGAAGTATTATTACCAGGATTTAATGTCAAAATAGACCCTCCAGCCAAATCTGTACTCGAATGCCAGATTTCATCTCTTGGGATACTTGGCATAGCTTGAGAAGCAATTACAGTTGTTCCTTTTACCAATTGAACTCTCAATTGAGGTGAAGGCAGATCATTAGTAATTTTCAATAAATTAGTCATGTACAATGACACGTTAATCTCTTGATTTGGTATAATGTCGTTAATTGTTTTTTGATATAAAACAGCTCCAAGAGGAATAGTTTTACCAATATTAACGGCTAAAAATCTTCCATCTGTAATAGCTGGAGTATTATTTAATACAGCTGTATGGTCTTTTGGCAAATACCAATTGAAATCATTAGCATGATCTGGCAGTAAAGCTTTTGTAACAACATAATCTCCATCGTTCAATAACCAAGGATTCCAATCTTCAGGTGTACGTCTGCAATCAGCAAAGGCGATTGTGTTACCGTCCTGCTTTTCCCAGCAATAAGCGCCATTTATTCCTGGCGATGTTGTATCATCCCCTTTACCGAAATCCTCCTGTAACAGATTACTGTAACTGGATACTGTCTGAACATTATATTTTACAATTACGGTATGATCACCAGAAGGTACATTTGTAAAAACATTATTGTTTAACGGTGAATTAGGTACCGGCGGGTTTGTTCCAGTTTTCAAATAATACTCATAAGTATATGTAGTTCCTCCTGATACAGTCGGATTATTTACAATTACAGTAGCTGTAGCACTGCCATCGCAATTATAGATAGTGTCAATATTATTTTGAATATCCGGATCGGCTGGTTTTGGATCAAGAGTTACTGAATATGGTATTTTAAATACACATCCTAAAGCATCTTTGACTGCTAAATTATATGTACCGGCTATAACATATTTCTGACTTACATTTTCCCAAGTGTTCCCTCCGTCATAACTATACTGATAAGGAGCAGTACCTCCTTCTACGTTAGTAATACGTAAAAGTCCTGTTGGCTGACCACCTACTAAAGAACCGCAACCAGCCAATTCACCAACACCAGCAGAAGCAGTAACAGCCGAAGTCGGACCACTAATATTAATTGTCTGAACTGGATCAAGAGGGCAAACAACAGTTTCAGTATATGGATAATTTGATATTGGATACGTAACACTAAAACGAACCAGAACCTTATACTGTCCAGCATATAAATTTAGGAACTCAATACCAGTAGCAGTTCCTTGAACATAAGTAGCTCCATTATCTATACTATATTCTACTTTATAACCAGCACTGCTGCCATTTAAAGCAATGCTGATTTTAGCTTTATCGTCATAACAATTTGTATTCGTATTCGTAACAGTATAAGTTGGCTTTTTCAATAAATCAACTTGTTGCGTTACTGTTATTTCACAGTTATTTAGCCCTACTACTCGAATTTTATATAAACCCGGAGAAGTAACTTGAATTTCATTTGAAGTTTGAAAAGCTGCAGAACCGTTTACAAAATAAGAAAAGGTATTAGAGTAATTTCTATCTTGTTGCGCATCAATCTTAATAACCCCATTGTTACAGTCTGTTAAAGGAATTTTTATAGACGGAGTAGCTTTCATCTCACCAGCAGATTCTGCGACTGCGACATAATATTGAGTATATGTACAGCCATCAGCCGTTGTAACAGTATATGAATATGCGCCTGAGTCTAAACCTGTGAAAGTAAAATCAGAATTTGCAGTAGTTACTTTATTTAATGAAGTTCCATTTTTAAAAATCTCATAGGTATAGGGTCCTCTTACGTCATTTGCAGCTACCTTTATACTTCCTTTCTCACCATAACATAAAGGACTATTTACAAACTGATCTACAGTAAAATTCCTTTGTCTGATTTGAATATTTTTTATCTCAAAAATACAAGGATTTGAAGTTACTCCTTTTTGTCTAATAAAAACAGTATACAATCCTGCAGTATTTATGGTAAAGCTATTACCGCTTTGGTAAGGAATAGAAGCTGTCGTACCATTAGCACTGCTAATACTATATTCATAATCCGTGAGCGGAATACCTCCTATTGTAATGTTCCCTTTGGTATTACAAATAATATCCGAATGCGTTTCAGTAGGATTCAATGCATTTTTATAAACATTAAAATAAAAACGGTTGAAACAATTTCCCGGATAACTTAGAGTTAATCTAAATTGACCTGAAGCATTTGCAGTATAACTAGGTCCTGTTCCAACTGAGTCCCATTTACAAGTACTGCTTTCGTTAGCACAATTCTTATCAGTTACTGCCGTACAGCTTGTTTCGTCTAATTTCTCCCAGACAATTGTTGAACCATCTGAAATATTTGTATTAATTGCTCTAGTAGCATTGGCACCGCACAAAAATATATTTGGCAATTGTTTTCCAGCACCTCCGCTTACACAAGTAACAATTTCATCTGCAAACGGAATTACAGGATTGGTTGCTATTGTCCCAAAACGAGAAACAGTTACTTCCTCTGTTATTGACAAACATGGGGCCGCAGCGGTATCATATACATAATATTTGCCTGGATTAGTAACTGTAAGCGTTTGGCTGTTGCCCAAAATAGTACCAGTTGTAACACCATTATTATCAAATGGACTAGTTGACCACTTATAGCTAGTATACCCACTGGCCGCTTTAATATCAACACTATTACCACACAAAATTTCACTCTTAGTAAATTTACAAGCATCTACTCCGACTAAAAAATTTGTTGCTTCAGGCAATCCTATATTACAGGTTGTGAAAGAAGATAAACTAGGGTCATCTGTAATTTGAGATGGATTGTCTTTTCCTGTATAAGTTGCATAAGCAGAGTTTTTAACAATATTTGAACAAGCATCACTCAACTCATTACAAGAATTAACTACTTTAACTTTTAATTCTATTGTATAACGAGGGTCACTTATTTCAACATACTGTTTTGGTACAGTAAATATAATCGTACGAGTAGCCGCATTATAAGTATGAGTTACTTTATATGTAATACCGCCAACAACAATATCAGGCGGTAAAGAAACTATATCTGTCGGATAATTAAAATTAATATTAATTGGGAGAACATCCTTAATTGTAAAATTTTGAGCAGGATCATTACCAATATTTTGGAAACCTATAACATAATTTAATTGCTGTCCTAAAGTAACATTCTGATTCCCGACATTCTTACGAGGAGAAGAATTATCAAAAACTTCTTTAGTTAATACAATTTTTGGTTCAATTATATCGACTGCAAAAGCATTGAAATAATAAAAATAAACATCTTGAGTACTTCCAAGTGTTATAGTCGCATTAGTTGCATTATTGGCTATAATAACATTACTAGGGTTATTAATATTTAAAATACCTGCATCATATCCTAAAGTATTAGTACTTGTGGGTGTTCTGTCAAGAAAATTTTCGGTTATTCCTGTGGAAGGATTTATATAAGTAACACTACTGTTAAAAAAATTTGTTGCAGAACGAATCTCAGTATTCGCAGAATTAACAGCATTAATTGAAGTCCCATTAATCTTTAAATAATCACCGGCAATTGGTTGATCCCCTTCAAGAGCAGCAAAAGCAAACTTAACTTTTACAGGTCCAGTAGGAATCGTTTTAAAACCCGAAATTGGAATATCTAAGGTTGTTGCACCTCCAATACCGCTAAACCCATCGAAAGTAGTTATATATTTAGATGGTAATGTTGGATCTTCATAAACTACAAAAATCGACCAACCTGCAGAAAGACCAGTACCACCATTCCCGCCTGTACTTGAAATAACATTCGCAACTGTATAATCTCCTTGAGCATTAGTCAAACTCGTAATTAAACTCGTAATATCTGCATAACATGCATAAGGTTTATTATTATCTCCACCGATAGGGGTAGTATTTGCATCATAAACTATACTGCCTGTAATCTCATTATAAGTAGTTGCATTTGGTAATTTAAGTCTGACCTTTTCAATATTGCTTCGGTCATTTTGTTGCAAAACCGCACCCCAATATAAACCAGCGTATACTATTTTATAACAATCAGGTTTAGGTATTGTCAATTTTGCAGTACTTGAACTAAAATTTTTTCCTCCGTCAGTATCAACATTGACATACTCCATGCTGAAATCGGAATTATAACCACTTCCATTATAAGAATTATTAGGTCTTTCTCCTCTTCTTTCGTTTCTATTCAATATATTATTTCCAATAAGCAACATATCTCCCTTTAATTTTTTATCAAACCTGGGAGGAGTAAAGGATTTAAGATTTTGTGCAAAAACATTTGAAGTCTGTAAAAAAATAAAAAAAATCAAACCTACTATGATTTTTTTTCGAGCTAAAAATGCGATCTCTAGAGGAGTAAAAATCCTCAAATAAAACAAGTCATTATCTTTAGAAGAGTTTCTAAAAGAACTACTATAAAACAAATTTTTAATCAATGATAACAACCAATGACCAATTTCAGAAAAAGTAGGTTTTTTCATGTTTATGTAAATTTATCTCTAAGCATCAATTCAAATTCAATAGGGCAGTTGAATAAAAAATGATGCTTAGAAAATTTCAATTAAATGTTGTTTTTTAACTAAATTTTTATGATTTTACATTGTTTTGTAATAAAAAACAGGTGCAATATCATTAATTTAAGCAAATTTAAATTTTTTTTACTTTTTAATACAACAGTTTTTTTGTGATTTATATTACAAATACTGTCTTAAAAAAAATAAAAGTAAACATTTTAAAATAAAATCAAATAGAAAAGTTAATTATTTTATCCCAAATAAATCTTGATAAAATTATTTTTCAATTTTAACAATTACCATTTTTCCATTGTATGGTTTATTACCTTTTGCACCCAATGCTTCCGTTGCTTCTTGAATATTATCAAACTTGTCGGTGTATATAAAATATCTGCTGGTATTTACATCATAGAAGAAGTTCACATTTGACTGTCCAGCTGCAACAGTCTTGGTGACAAATGCATCTCTTTTTGCGACATCTCCATGTACAGCTAATATCATATAATAACCGCTTTCCAAATTTTTATTGTTTTTAATAATCTGCATATTTGCCTGATTATCTCCAAAATCAAAATCTTCAGCTTTCAACGGAACACTGCTTACTTTAGTAGTCGCTTTTATCTGTTTCAAAGTAGCTATATCCTGAGCTAAACGATCCTGATCATTTGTAGTAATCGCACGTTTGATTCTACGTTTTTTCTCAATTTCAGTTTCCACTTTAATTTTTTCTAATGTGGAAATTAAAGCTGCATTAGACTGTTCCGCCTTAACTTGTTCGGCCTTTAAATTTTCGATAGTCTTCAAATAATTTTGATTAATAAGATCATTTTTAGATGTCTTTTTAAGTCTTTCATTGTAAAGTCTATTGAACTCAGCCAAATTATCAACCCGCACTTTATTCAATTCCGCAATTTGAGATTTAATGGATTCCAACTCAGCATTTTCACCAGCTGTACTTTTGAACTCAACAGCTGTTTTAACGATTCCTTTATCACTTAAATCGTTTTCCTCTCTCATATCCTTCAATGCTTTTTCTTTGTTGACTACAGATGCGTCCAAACGGCTCAGCAATTGCTGCTGTTTCCTTTTCGAATCTTCAAGAGTAGTTGCCAGATAATCCATTGATTTACCATATTCATCTTTAGGCATAGCATCTGCCTTAGCTTTTGCTAATGCCTCAACTGCAAGTTTTGCAGCAGCAGCAGCTTCAGCTTTTTCCTGCTCAGCCTGAGCATCGGCTTTGGCTTTATTCTCTGCAGCTAATTTGGCGGCGGCGGCGTCAGCAATCACTTTAGCCTTGGCGTCAGCAGCAAGTTTAGCAGCGGCGGCATCGGCATCGGCTTTCGCTTTTACTTCTGCAGCTAATTTGGCAGCGGCAGCATCGGCTTTGGCTTTATTATCTGCGGCAAGTTTAGCAGCAGCTTCGGCATCAGCTTTCGCTTTTGCTTCTGCAGCTAATTTGGCAGCTTCTGCGTCGGCTTTGGCTTTATTATCTGCGACAAGTTTAGCAGCAGCTTCGGCATCGGCTTTCGCTTTTGCTTCTGCAGCTAATTTGGCAGCGGCAGCATCGGCTTTGGCTTTATTATCTGCGGCAAGTTTAGCAGCAGCTTCGGCATCAGCTTTTGCTTTTGCTTCTGCAGCTAATTTGGCAGCGGCAGCTTCGGCTTTGGCTTTATTATCTGCGGCAAGTTTAGCAGCAGCTTCGGCATCAGCTTTTGCTTTTGCTTCTGCAGCTAATTTGGCAGTTTCTGCATCGGCTTTGGCTTTATTATCTGCGGCAAGTTTAGCAGCAGCTTCGGCATCGGCTTTCGCTTTTGCTTCTGCAGCTAATTTGGCAGCGACAGCATCGGCTTTGGCTTTATTATCTGCGGCAAGTTTAGCAGCAGCTTCGGCATCAGCTTTTGCTTTTGCTTCTGCAGCTAATTTGGAAGCTTCTGCGTCGGCTTTGGCTTTATTATCTGCGGCAAGTTTAGCAGCAGCTTCGGCATCGGCTTTCGCTTTTGCTTCTGCAGCTAATTTGGCAGCGGCAGCATCGGCTTTGGCTTTATTATCTGCGGCAAGTTTAGCAGCAGCTTCGGCATCAGCTTTTGCTTTTGCTTCTGCAGCTAATTTGGAAGCTTCTGCGTCGGCTTTGGCTTTATTATCTGCGGCAAGTTTAGCAGCTTCGGCATCAGCTTTCGCTTTTGCTTCTGCAGCTAATTTGGCAGTTTCTGCATCGGCTTTGGCTTTATTATCTGCAGCAAGTTTAGCAGCTTCGGCATCAGCTTTCGCTTTTGCTTCTGCAGCTAATTTGGCAGCGACAGCATCGGCTTTGGCTTTATTATCTGCGGCAAGTTTAGCAACAGCTTCGGCATCAGCTTTCGCTTTTACTTCTGCAGCTAATTTGGCAGCGGCAGCATCGGCTTTGGCTTTATTATCTGCGGCAAGTTTAGCAGCAGCTTCGGCATCAGCTTTCGCTTTTACTTCTGCAGCTAATTTGGCAGCGACAGCATCGGCTTTGGCTTTATTATCTGCGGCAAGTTTAGCAGCAGCTTCGGCATCAGCTTTCGCTTTTACTTCTGCAGCTAATTTGGCAGCGACAGCATCGGCTTTGGCTTTATTATCTGCGGCAAGTTTAGCAGCAGCTTCGGCATCAGCTTTCGCTTTTACTTCTGCAGCTAATTTGGAAGCGGCAGCATCGGCTTTGGCTTTATTATCTGCGGCAAGTTTAGCAGCTGCGACATCAGCATCCGCTTTTATTTTAGTATCAGCAGCTAATTTGGCAGCCGCCTCTTCTTTGGCTTTATTCTCTGTAGCAAGCTTAACTGCAGCATCAGCTTTCGCTTTTGCATCTGCAGCAATTTTAGCTGCATCGGCTTTCGCTTTTTTCTCTGCTGCCACTTTTGCCGCTGCATCAGCATCCGCTTTTACTTTAGTTTCAGCAGCTAATTTGGTTGCTGCTTTAGCTTTATTATCAGCTGCAAGTTTTGCAGCTGCATCTGCATCGGCTTTTACTTTAGTTTCAGCAGCTAATTTGGCTTTGTTTTCAGCTGCCGCTTTTACCGCTGCATCTGCTTTCGCTTTATTATTAGCATCTAGTTTTTCCTTAGCTGTAAGTTCTGGTTTCTTAACTGCCAATGCCGCCGCATCAGCTTTGGCTTTGGCATCTGCATCTAATTTAGCTTTACGCTGCAGAGCCAGAGCATCAGATTTAGCTTTTGCCAGCGTTGCTGCATCAGCCTTAGCTTTTGCAGCAGCATCTAATTTAGCTTTATTTGCTGCGGCGATTTTAGCCTGCTGAGCTGCTTTAGCATTAGCAGCTGTTTTCGTATTTGTAGTTGGTGCAGCAGCAATCTTCTTTTGAACAGGAGCTGGTTCAATTAAACCGCTTTCTTCTTCATCATCACCATAATCAAAATTCTTATTCTTGAATTTATAAGCTAGGACAATAATATGAGAACCTCCTAATTGTGAAATATCTCCTAGACCCATACCGTACGAATATTCAAGAGCTATTTTTGAGGTAATATTAAGCCCAACTCCAGCAGTCGCTCCTAATACAGAATTATAACCTGCCTGAGCCCAAATTCCTCTTGGAATGGTAAACATAGCTGAACCAGAAAAGACTGTTTTTTCTTTATTAACTTCAGTCTTGATTAAGGCCGAAAATTTACTTTTGTCAAAAAAACCGTAAGAATCAAGGTAACCGGTATACATCACATGTCCTTCAACGCCTTTGTTTGGATCGTCTTTTAAAATACCAGACTTAAAATTATAAGTAACCAAATTGGTAAATGAAACTCCAAAATCAAAAAATGTAGAACCATAATTTATCCCCGGATTAATGGTCAATAAAGTATTGGAAGGAATATTATCTAAAGAAGGATCTGCAAAATTAGAGATAACTTTTCCTTTGTCTAAACCGCTTTTATAAGCACTCAAATTAATACCAAAAGTCAAATTACTATCTTCCTGCAAAAGTATATTTTGTGCAAAATTGGCAACAAGACCTGTAGTGCTAAGTACTCCTTGAGACTGCTGAAAAATTCCTAATCCAACTCCTTGATTCTCACTGAAACGTCCAGAATAATTAAGCAGATACGTTTTGGGCGCATTTTCAAATCCAGCCCACTGGGTTTTGTTAAACAAAGTAATGTAGGTACTCTGCTGTCTTACAAAACTAAAAGTCGGATTAATTATGAACGAATTAAATTTTAAAGAGTTTCCTGGTGGAATAACATAAGATACAACACCGTCTTCTTGTTGTGCATAGAAAACATGAATAGAACAGCAAAAAAAGAAAACGCTTAGTAAAATTTTTTTCATATTATTTAAGAAGAGTTATCGAACCCTTTTTGGCTGAATCGCCATTTGGAGCAATTATATAATAAAAAACAGGATTGAAATTCTTGAATTCAATATCAGATTGAGGCCAGCCGTTATAATTATCGTAGTTATCGGTTTCAAATACAATTTCGCCCAAAGAACTCAAAATCGTTACATGGGTATTTGTATTGCTATAAATATCTGGTACAATCCAACTATCATTATTACCGTCATTATTAGGACTAACAACATTTGAAATCTTAGGCACATTATAATTTATTACAGAACTATATTTTACTTTAAAAGAGAATACACATCCAGATAAGGTCAATTTATAATTTCCAGCAAGAGTTATATCCAAAGCACTTTGCACAGCACCAGGAATAGGACTGTCATTAAAATACCATTGATAAACCGGATTTGAAACATTAGTTGTAGTTGTCACTATTAATGTATTTCCCTGATCAACAGACAATGTTTCTCCTTCAGCAACAATACTACTATTGGCATTAATTGCACCAACTGCTTTTAAATCGATTTTAGCGGTATCATTACAGCCTCCAAAATCAATATCGCAAGTATATATTCCAGGAACATTCGTCGTATATGTTTGATCTGCAGCACCAGGAATAACGACACCATCTTTTCTCCAAACATAAGAATTACCATAAGAGGCGATTAAAATTGTAGTCTCGGAAGAACAGAAAGGGTTTCCTTTACTTGATGAGATTAAAGCACCGCCACTTCCAGCAGAACTTATAACATTAATACCCTGTGATCTGTAATTATCGTCAGAACATGGGCCATAATTTAATTTTGCAAAATAAAGACCAGGTCCATTTACAATTATTGAACTGGACGATTGGCCTGGAATCAAAACATCATCTTTATACCAGTTGTATTTTAAATGCTGATAATTAGCAGGTGATGAACTCGGAGTACTTGGATCCGGATTATAAACTGTTAATGTAACACTTCCGCCGCTGCAGAAACTAACAGAATTTTTCTTGTCATTGATAAAAAAAGCTCCGTTATAAGATTTAAAATAGGCAGAAAATGATTTGGTGCTGACAGTACCATATATTGTAAAACTAGTACTTACTACACCTGAACTGCTCTTAATTCTTAGCTGATATTTATCAGACCCAGATAAATTAGTAGGAATAGCAAAAGTCAATGTTTTATCCGTTGAAGTATCAGGAGGAGTTCCTGCTAAAGATTCCAAGGGAATAGTAGCTGTAGGAGTTGCAAATGAACCGTTTTGATCTGATAACTCAACGGCAAAAGTTTCACTTGGATCAAAACCAGCAATTTTGAATTGTGCCTGATATTCATTAAACACCTTAGCTGGGTCTGTCGGATGAGGACCTCCAGCACAAATTTTATCAAAAGGCAATTTTTGAGGAGAAATTGTTTGTGCAAATAATCCTAGTGTTGAAGGAACTGCCATCAACATTAAAAAAAATAAAAATATATTAGAAAAAAATAAAAAAGTAGGTTTTCTATTCATAGGTCGATATTTATTGCATTTCATTGGGGATAAAATCCAATTTTCTACTCAGTAATAAAAAGAGATCAACCAATTTGTTTATTCTATATAATAGGATCTGCAAACAATTGAAATGATTTATTTATGTAATAAAATGAAAGCTAAACCTATAATTATTTGAGGTCTAACTTTCATTTTTATATTTAATACGAAGTTTAGTTTTATTTTGTAGAAGCAGTAAACTTAGTAAGTGCTAGTCTAAAATCTGGTCTTCTAGGATTTGCAAAATCATTAAATGTTTCAATATTAGAAGTTTTAGAATACAAATTAAAGAAAGCATTAGCTCCATAATAACTCTCCAAATCTTCATTATTTAAAGAGCCTGCTGAAAATATATTTCCGCTGCAGAAATTAAAATACATTTCTTCGATTCTAATCTTTTTAAGATTTTTTTCATTAATATCGATTTTAGAATCCAATATTATAGCCGGTTTAAAACCAGATATTACGCTTTTTCTTAAAACCAGTGTAGTATTCTCAGCTACTAAAACAGCTTCTTTTACTAATCCTGCTTTTACGTCTGTATCAATATCATCACTATCATTTGCTAAAGTAAGGTTTGTAGCAGTAACTGATGTTTGTTTTTTAGTAAAATCGGCATCTTCTTTTTTAACATACGAAGAAATATCTAAACAGCGTGAGCCGCCGCTATTACTTACATAAGAAGATCTTATAGCTAATGAATTGTCAATCTTAGCCTGTGTTCCTAGTGAAAATTTAAAATCAGAACCGTTGCATCTGTATGAAACCAATTTAGACATTGCAGGCTCGCCGCCTAATACATCAAAAGCTTCACCAGCAGCATAACTTACCATAATGTTTTCCAAGATTGTTTTATTTCCAATACCTCCAAGCAAAATTGCATCAAAGTTTTCAGCACCTCTAGCTTTTTTTCCAGCATATTCTACTCTGACAAATTTCAATACTCCTGACGAACTTGCAGGATTACTACCGCCATAAGTTGTCAATGCAGGATCTAAATCATCATAGTTTATTGAAGAATAAAGTCCGAATTTATTAATTGGGGCATCGCCAAGAATAACGATACCTCCCCAGTCCCCTGCTTTTTTAGCAGTTTTGTTAGAAGTAAAAACAATAGGATCTGTTTCTAGACCTTCTGCAACAATTTGAGAACCTTTAGTAATAATCAAAGTTCCTCTAGAATCAGAATCACCAATAATTATAGTACCCGGATCTATAGTAAGTACAGCATTATTTGTAACATATACATTACCTTGGATAATGTATACATCCTTTTTTGTTAATCTTGTATTTACTGTAATATTACCAGCAAGGATTTGAGTTGCCTCACCATAATCAGCTTTTGCAGGTTTGAATTCTGTCCAGTTATTTAACCAATTGCTTGATCCAAAAATTCCTTTTTCTTGTTGAGCATTTACATTGCTAACAACTGTAAAAAAAACCCAAATAAGTAAAAATTTAGTTTTCATAGGCTTGGGGGATATTAATATTTTTTCTCTGTAGGAGAGATTATTTACTCATAAAAGAGTTTGAGATCGAACTTAGAAAATATAAATTTTCTAAAAATTTATATTTTATTGTCCTTCTAAATCTCGTAATGATTTTAATGTCTGTTCATAGAACAAAATTGCATTAACTAGCTGTCCTTTATCACAAAAAGGGAGCATTTTTCTTAGATAATCAACGGAAATATCTAAATAAGTCTGTGTTGCTTCTTTATCTAAATCTAAAGCTTTTTTGTTGTCAGCTGTATCTGGAATACCTAAATCTGTCATAGTTACACCTGGCTTAGTTGCTAAGCCAATTTTAGGCAGTATTCTCACAATCACTTTCATACGCTCAATGTATAATTCTACCAATTCACCTTTTGACAACGCTTTCAATGTTTTATCATCATTGTAAGTACGTATCGATGCACTTGTACTAATAATACTTTGAGGCAAGTTAGGTTTTGCCTGTGCAATACATTTTGATGAGCTTACTGCTAACATAAAAATACTGAAAAAAATAATTTTCCCTTTCATATCTTGGTTTTTTAATTAATAAAACAAAAATATACAATTAAATTGAATTTGCAAGTCCTGAAAAATAAAATCTAGAATATTTTAATGTAAAATCAACCTGTTTTTTACATTATATCCTATATAACCAGCACTTTATCGGAAAATATTGGATATTTAAAAAAATTAAAAATAGTAAAATTTAAAACAAAAAGAACGTTTTTACTTATTAAAACAATTAAAGAAATCATAATTAATTATTTCGAAAAAAAGAAATTCAAAAGTTATCAACAAATATTAGTTGAAAAAACACATCGTGAATACGTTTCAATTATATAAAAAATTCAAACAGACTTATAATTTATGCAATAACAAGTTCTAAACTTTGTAATAGAAAATTTTTGAAACTATCATTTTCTTTTATCTTTGCTACATGCAATTCTCTAAAATTTTAGGACAGGAATACATTAAAAATCACTTAATCAAAAGTGTCGATGCAGGCAGAATTCCTCATGCTCAATTGTTTGTTGGCCCCGAAGGCAGCGGTACTTTACCAATGGCAATCGCATATGCTCAATATGTATTATGTAATTCCCAGCAAGGTCCGAATGAATCCTGTATAGTCAAATTTGAAAAAATTACCCATCCAGATCTGCATTTTATTTATCCTACAGTTACTACTGAAGAGGTTAAACAAAAACCAAAAAGTATCGATTTCATTTCGGATTGGAGGGAATTTATTTTAGAAAATCCTTACGGCGGCTTATTTGATTGGTATGACAAATTAGGTGTTCAAAATAAGCAGGGCGAAATTCGTGTAGACGATGCGCAGGAAATTTTAAAGTCCCTGTCCTTAAAATCCTATGAAGGCGGTTATAAAATAATGATTATCTGGATGGCCGATAAAATGAATATCGCCGCATCCAATAAACTCCTCAAATTATTAGAAGAACCACCAGAGAAAACAGTTTTTCTTCTCATTTCTGAAAATGAAGAAGATATAATTCAGACAATTCGTTCCCGCTGCCAGATAACACATTTTAATGGTTTAAGCGAGCAGCTAATTGCAAATACTCTTGTCGAAAAAAAAGAATTAGACCCAAAAACTGCTCAAAAAATTGCGCACCAGGCACAGGGAAATTATAACAAAGCACTTCACTTATTAAATGCAGATGATGAAGCTTCGCCTTTTGAACAATGGTTTGTCACCTGGGTTCGGGCTGCATTCAAAGCCAAAGGAAATGCCGCTGCCATACAGGACTTGATCGAATGGAGTGAACAGATAGCCGCACTAGGAAGAGAGACTCAAAAAAAGTTTTTGCAGTTCTGTATTGAAATGTTCCGTCAGGCTCTGCTGCTTAATTATGAAGCCAAAGAACTTGTCTATATAGAAACCAAAGCTGCAAAATTCAAGTTGGAAAATTTTGCTCCTTTTGTAAACGGCAATAACATTAATGACATTTTTAAAGAAATATCAGATGCTATGTATCATATCGAACGCAATGGAAATGCGAAAATAATTTTAACAGATTTATCTATAAAACTTACACGTTTAATTCATAAAAAATAAAGCTCCATGAAATGGGCATGAACAAAATTGGCAAGAAAGACCAATAACAGCTATTCAAATTACATACGACCAATTAAAAAACAATAAATATCTACATATGAATAATATTGCCTCAATCTTATTATTAGTTTTTTTAGCCATCACTTTTTTACAATCTTCCCAAGACAAATTATTTCATTGGAAAGAAAATTTAGACTGGCTCAAAGAACATTTTGCAGAAACTCCTTTACGTAATCAAGTGCCACTTGCTTTACTGAATGTTCTGATATTGGAATTAATTTCTGGTGTCTTATGCACAGTTGGAGCCATAGAACTTGCTGTTAACAGCGGCAGAGTATATGGTTTATACGGAGCAATTTTTTCCAGCATCACTCTTATTATGTTACTTTTTGGACAGCGTCTGGCAAAAGATTATGATGGCGCCAGAACTATTGTCCTATATTTTATACCTACGGTTATGGCAGTTTATTGGCTGAACTAAGACAATTTCAAAATTCAATGACAATTACAATAGCAATGTCAACTGTAAAAAATAACTCAACTAAAAATATAATACAAACAAAAATCGCTTACTAATTATCTAAAATAAAATATGACGGCAAAACACCCTTCTGAATCCTTAACTATATTAACCGATTTGGTTTTACCGAGCGAAACCAATCCTTTGAATAACTTATTCGGTGGGGAACTATTAGCCAGAATGGACCGCGCAGCGAGTATTGCTGCAGGAAGGCATTCGCGCCGCATAGGAGTAACAGCATCTGTAAACCATGTTGCTTTCAACAAATCTATTCCTCTTGGAAGCGTTGTAATTATAGAAGCAAAAGTGTCCCGGGCATTTAAGAGTTCCATGGAAATTTATCTGGACGTCTGGGTGGAAGACAGACAATCCGGAAATAGAACTAAGGCCAACGAAGCTATCTATACATTTGTAGCAGTAGATGACACTGGAAGACCTGTAGATGTTCCGCCGATCGAACCTCAAACCGAATTAGAGAAACTCCGATATGCTGCTGCTTTGAGAAGAAAACAATTGAGTTTAGTACTGGCTGGAAAAATGAATCCACATGAAGCAACAGAACTCAAAGCTTTATTTGTTGATTAATTATAAATAGAAAGCATTGGGTATACTTATATATTAGAATAAAAAATTCAATACAATAAGTTCTCTTAATAAACATGAATTTCCAAAATGATTTTCTAGGTGAAAGAAGCCAATGTCATTAAATTAAATTTTAGTTCATTCACACAAAGACGCAAGAGCGCAAAAATATTCGTTTACAGCTTTGCGTCTTTACATCTTTTTAAAAAATGTATTTGTAAATAAAAACCTATGCTAACAACGTTATACAAGAAACATTGAGAGGATATCACACCACCATACTAAAACCCATTTTGTTAAAAAATCAACTATTGCGACTTCAAAAAAAAGGAGTATTTTTACGAACACTAAAAAAATCTACGCCAGTATATAATTGGTAAATCATATAAACACAGAAGAAAAATGAAAGAAAAGACCGGTTCGGACAAAGAAGCTAAGTTAAAAGCATTGCAGCTTACGCTTGATAAATTAGACAAGACCTACGGAAAAGGAACTGTAATGAAAATGGGGGATAAAGCCATTGAGGAGGTTGAAACAATTTCATCTGGTTCTTTGGGAGTAGATTTAGCCTTGGGAGTTGGAGGTTATCCAAAAGGAAGAATTATTGAGATATTCGGACCTGAATCATCTGGTAAAACTACTTTGACCCTGCACGCAATTGCCGAAGCTCAAAAAGCAGGAGGTATTGCAGCCTTTATAGATGCAGAACATGCATTTGACAGAAACTATGCTGAGAAACTAAATGTTGATATCGAAAACCTAATCATTTCGCAGCCGGATAACGGGGAACAGGCACTTGAAATTGCCGAAAACTTAATCCGCTCCGGAGCGATTGATATCGTAGTAATTGACTCGGTAGCTGCATTGACGCCAAAAAGCGAAATTGAAGGTGAAATGGGAGATTCCAAAATGGGTCTTCACGCACGTTTGATGTCACAGGCTTTACGTAAATTAACAGGAACAATCAGCAAAACAAACTGTACTGTATTTTTCATCAACCAGCTGAGAGAGAAAATTGGTGTAATGTTTGGAAATCCTGAAACGACTACTGGAGGTAATGCTTTAAAATTTTACGCATCGGTACGTTTGGACATTCGCCGTTCTACTCAAATTAAAGACGGAGAAAATGTTTTGGGTAACCGCACAAAAGTAAAAATTGTAAAAAATAAAGTAGCGCCTCCTTTCAAGGTAGCCGAATTTGATATCATGTACGGTGAAGGAATTTCCAAAACCGGTGAGATACTTGATCTTGCTGTTGAATTTGAAATCATCAAAAAATCGGGTTCTTGGTTCAGTTATGGCGAAACCAAATTAGGACAAGGACGCGATGCTGTAAAATCTTTGATTAAGGACAATCCGGAACTGGCTGAAGAACTGGAAGAAAAAATCAAAACTCAGATTAAAGAGTTAGCTGACGCATAAAAATTGAAAGACCGCTGATCAGCGGTCTTTTTTTATCAGATTTAAAATATTAAGATAAAGGAAAATTAAGTTCTTATTTTTCTAAATGGATCTTAATATTAAGAGCCTGTTTAAATTTTATTTTTGAGATTTATTATTAGAGGATTTTTGAGTGAAACAAGGCAAATTTTTATAAAATAGCAGAGCTATTGTATGAAAATTTAACAAAGTTGTAACCAAAAATCATCATAAGAGAGCCAATAAATAAAACTTAAACAGGCTCTAATGGTTTTAAAATTTGTGTCCGTCAATTTTATTTGACGCTATCTTTTTTTTGAAACTCCATCAATTCATTTAAAATTAAATTTCGAACCTGTTCACGAAGTTCTTTTCGGTCTAAAGATTCACCAGCTGCAGAAACTGTTTCAACAGGAGGTAAAATTTTGGCACGCATCAAACCAGGACTTCCGCTATAAAAAGTATAAGATAATCTCTTTTTATTGTCGGGAAAAATAAGAGGAACTATCGGCAGATGATGATCGGCAGCCAAACGGAAAGCTCCGTCTTTGAATGCATCTAATAGAATAGACTCATCATGCGGCACACCGCCTTCGGGAAAAATACAAATACTGAGACCTCTGTTTATTCTTTTCTGCGCCTGATCGAACACTTCCATTCTGCTTTTAGAACAGCTTCTATCTACAAGAATGCTTGTTCTTTTATAGAAAAAACCAAACAGCGGAATTTTAGCCAGCGACATTTTTCCAACGAATACAAAAGGATTATCTACAACTGCAAGCATCAGCATAATATCAGTCATCGATGTATGATTGGCAACAAACATATAACTTTTTTTGCGGTCTAATTTTTGAACCTTTTCGACTTTATAATAAAAGCCCATTCCAAAAAGAACACATTTGGCCCAAATCCGGGACATTTTAAAAAAATAGGGATAACCACTTTCGGTTAATATAGAAATCACCAAAAAAGGAAGCATAATCAATATGGGAATAAGCATCACCACATAAAACCAAACTCTCCAAACGGACCACAATATTTTTTTTATACTTTTCATGTGCTGCTATAATTATTCTATTTTATCGCATGTAATTCGCATATTACCGTCAGTATTATCAACAAGATGACAATAATACTCATTTCATTCCTCCAAAAATAGGGAAACTTGCGGAAAATTTGGCAAAAGAATTAACTTTGCGAAAAAAATAACATACTTCATCATACTCGTACGAGATTTAAAAAACAAAAAATGGCAAAAATACTTACAGGCGTTCAAAGTACAGGTACACCACATTTGGGTAACTTATTAGGCGCAATTATACCTGCAATCGAGCTGTCCAATAAACCAGAAAACGAATCTTTTCTTTTTATCGCCGATCTGCATTCTATTACACAGATTAAAAATGGAGAAACATTAAGAGCCAACACTTATAGTACTGCGGCCGCTTGGTTAGCTTGCGGTTTAGATATAGAAAAAGTAACTTTTTACCGCCAGTCCGATGTAGCACAGACTGCTGAGCTGTCTTGGTATTTAAGCTGTTTCTTCCCTTTTCAGCGTTTAACACTAGCACATTCTTTCAAAGACAAATCCGATCGATTAGAAGATGTCAATGCCGGTTTATTCACTTATCCTATGCTTATGGCTGCAGATATACTATTATATGATGCAGAATTTGTTCCTGTTGGAAAAGACCAGTTACAGCATTTGGAAATCACTCGTGATGTTGCATCCCGATTCAACCACCAAATGGGAGAAACATTTGTAATCCCAGAAGCAAAAATTCAGGAAGACAGCATGCTCATTCCAGGGACGAACGGCGGAAAAATGAGCAAATCAGCCAATAACTTTATCAATATTTTCTTGGATGATAAAGCACTTCGCAAACAGATCATGAGTATTGAAACTGACAGTACACCACTTGAAGAACCAAAAAATCCAGATACCTGCAACTGCTTTACCTTATATAAGCTGCTTGCAGATGAAAACCAAATCGAAACCATGAGAGCTAACTATCTTGGCGGTAATTATGGTTATGGCCACGCCAAACAAGCATTGTTTGAATTGATTCTGGAAAAATTCAAAAACGAAAGAGAAAAATACAACTACTATATTAATAACCTTCCCGAAGTAGATGCGCTATTGAAAAAAGGGGCTGCAAAAGCGAGTCTTGTTGCTGACGGCGTTTTGGCCAGAGTGAGGGAAGTTTTAGGTTTTGAGGTTTAGATAGCGTTACAAAAAACAACACGAATTTCACTAATTGACACAAACAAATTTGTGCTAATTAGTGAAATTCGTGTTTTATATTATATAGGTAAGTTTTTCTCAAATGCAGAACCAAAAGAAATAAAAGAATCCGTACCCCCTACTCCTTCTATAATATGAATTTGTTCGTAGATAATTTTACGGAGCTCTTCATTATTTGCCGCAACAATTTTGATGAACAAAGCATACTTGCCAGAAACCCAATGACATTCCACAATCTCAGGAATCTGTTTCAATTGTTCTGCAATTGAATACGAAAAACGGGCTTCCTTAGTAGTAATTCCGGTATACGTAATCGTTTCAAAACCATACGTTTTAGCATTTAATTTTACCGAGAAACCAGTAATTAATCCTGAATCTTGTAATTTTTTCACACGAAGATGCACCAGAGAATTGGACACTTTCAATTCCTTGGCTAGTTCAGAAAAAGGAATTCTTCCATTTTCGCTCAGTTTTCTGATGATTTCCTGATCTAAATAATCAGTATTTTCATTGTTTTTGGAGTTTAACATTGCTTACTTTTTGGTTGGAAACTATAAAATTGACAATTCGAAAACTAAAACAGCTTTTAAAAATGTCAAAATTACATATTTATTAGATTAAAAAGTGTATTTATAAATAATCGAAATGCAAACATGTCATTTTACAATATTTCTGTCTAGTTTTGAGTCATTATAACAATTAAAAAAACAGACAGAAATGGACAAAAATCAACTGCTTTCGAAACTTTGGGAACAATATGCAGCAATAACACCATCTGCCAAAAAAATACATACTTTATTAGCAGATAGAGGTGAGACAATACAAAATGATCATATTGCGATCCGTACTTTTAATGATCCGCGCATCAATATTGCTGTATTAGAAAAACCATTTCTTGCTATTGGTTACGAAGCAAGAGGCGAATATGTTTTTGAATCCAAAAAACTTTTTGCCAAACATTATGAGCACACTTCCGATGCGAATGCACCAAGGATTTTCATCTCCGAACTGGAATTGGAAAAATGTTCTGACAAATTACTGCAAACCGTAAAAACCATTTTGGGCGATTGTGACCAGAACGAATTTAATAACCCAGAATTAGTACTGAGCGGTTCTATTTGGAAATCCAATTCTCATGCGATTTATACATCATTGCTGGAAGAATCCGAATATGCGGCCTGGATGTACGTATATGGTTTCCGAGCCAATCACTTTACTATTAATGTAAATGCACTGCAGAATTTTGAAAAACTGGAAGAACTGAACGGATTCTTAGAAGAAAACGGCTGGAAACTGAATGCTTCGGGCGGGAAAATTAAAGGAACTCCTGAACAGTTATTAGAACAATCAAGTACTTTGGCAGATTTATATTCAGTAAATTTTGAAGAAGGTTTATTTGAAATCCCATCCTGCTATTATGAATTTGCTTTGAGGTACGCTATGCCCAATGGAAATTTATATCAAGGATTTGTAGCTTCATCAGCCGATAAAATTTTTGAAAGTACGGATGTGAAATTACAAGAAAAGTAATAATTAGCCACAGATTCACAGATTAAAAAGATTAAAATCTGTGAATCTGTGGCTAATAAAACTCCTTCAAGTTATCATATTCGCTGTTTTGAACCTTGAATTATGACAACTTATTCAATTTTTTTAAAAAATATCATCTCCAACTTGCAAAACCTGTTTTGAAAACACTTTTTAAAATAAATAAAACAAAATTTAAAATTGCTTTTCGAGGATTAAATTTAATAATACACGGTCAAAAATACTATTTATAACAATAACCTCAATTATCGTTAAACGCGCCAGTATTATACCAATATATTTTCAGAATAGCAATGGAGGTTTTATCTTTGTGCAAAAAATTTACAAATAATTTTTATTTGTGACAAACACTAAAAAGATGACAGAAAATCAGGAAACATTTATATTCGATTTTGACAGTACATTTATGAAAGTCGAGGCACTAGATGTATTATGCGAAGTAATTTACCAAGATAGTGCCGCTGGAACTCAAATTTTAAGCGAAATTCAAAGATTAACCGATCTTGGAATGGAAGGTAAATTGTCATTGAAAGAATCTTTAACTCAAAGAATTCAATTATTACAGGCCAACAGAGATCATATTGGAACTGTAATTGAGGAACTTAAAAAGAAGGTTACAGCATCTGTAATACGAAACAGGTCTTTTTTCAAACAGCATTCAGAAAACATTTATATCATTTCAAACGGTTTTAAGGAAATCATCATCCCGATCGTTTCTGAATATGGCATCAAACCAGAACACGTTTTAGCAAACACTTTCAAATTTGACCACGATGGAAAAATTATTGGTTTTGATGAAAAAGATGAATTGTGTGAGAACCAGGGAAAAGTAAAGAAAATCAAATCATTGAACCTTAAAGGTGAAGCGATAATGATTGGTGACGGTTATACTGATTATGAAACTCTTGAAGGCGGTGCTGTTTCTAAGTTTTTTGCTTTTACAGAAAACGTAAGCCGTAAAATTGTAGTTGAAAAAGCCAGCCAGATTGCTCCGTCATTGGACGAAATCCTTTATGAACTATCCTATAAAGCATCTGTTTCTTATCCAAAAAACAGAATTAAAGTTTTATTATTAGAAAATATACATCAAGATGCCGTTAAAATCTTTGAACACGAAGGTTATAGCGTTGAAACCATGAAAGGTTCGCTGAATGAAGACGAACTGATCGAAAAAATAAAAGGAGTTTCCATTCTTGGAATACGTTCAAAAACCAACCTTACAGCCAAAGTTTTGGAACATGCTAATAAACTGCATGCTGTTGGGACATTCTGTATCGGAACCAATCAAGTAGATTTGAATGCCTGCAGCATGAAAGGAATTTCAGTTTTCAATGCTCCGTACAGCAACACCAGATCAGTGGTAGAACTGGCTTTGGGACAAATCATTATGCTGGTTCGTAACACTTTTGAAAAAAGTAATATGATGCACCAAGGTATTTGGGACAAATCAGCTACAAATAGTGTTGAAATACGTGGTAAAAAATTAGGTCTTGTTGGATACGGAAGTATCGGATCACAACTTTCTATCGTTGCCGAAGCATTGGGTATGAAAGTATATTTCTATGACGCCGTTGACAGACTGGCTCTTGGAAATGCTAAAAAATGTTCTTCATTAAAAGAATTGTTGGCACTTTCAGATGTGGTTTCTCTTCACGTAGACGGACGCGCCAGCAACAAAAATTTAATTGATGCCGATGCTTTTGAAGCCATGAAACCCGGAGTTATCTTCCTGAACCTTTCTAGAGGTCATGTAGTTGATATTCCATCATTGGTAGCCAACTTAAAAAATGGTAAAATTCACGGAGCGGCAGTCGATGTTTTCCCTGAAGAACCTAAAAATAATGACGAGCCGTTCGTTTCTGAATTAATCGGAATGAAAAATGTAATCTTGACGCCGCACATCGGAGGAAGTACCGAAGAAGCACAGGAAGACATTGGACATTATGTTGCTCAAAAAATCATTAATTACATCAATACCGGTACTACTTACGGAAGTGTAAACCTTCCTGAAATCCAATTGCCTGAATTGCAGAGTGCGCACCGTATCATGCACATACACGAAAACGTGAAAGGTATTTTGGCTCAAATCAACAATATTCTTTTGGAGTATGACAACAATATTTTGGGACAATATTTGAAGACCAACGAAACTCTTGGTTATGTAATCACAGATATTGATAATTTCCACAACACGGATCTAGAGAAAAAATTAAAAGAGATTCCAAATACAATTAGATACAGAATTCTATATTAAGATTTCAGATTATTGATTAACAATTTTTGATTGAAGATTTCGTCTTATTAAAAATCAGCAATCGTTAATATAAAATATAAAAGACTTTGCGTCTTTGCGACTCTTCGAGAAAAATAGCTCGCAAAGACGCAAAGGCGCAAAGTTGTTAAAACAAAAAAGATTATCAATTTTGATTTAAATTGTTGATTATCCCGAGATTATTGGGACTGATTTCAGATTTCGTTGTTGTAAAAAACAAACTTTACACTTTCGCTATAAAATCAGAAATCAACAATCGTTAATCTAAAATCTAAAATAAAATGAAGCTTGAAAATCTTGAAAAGCAATTAGCTGGAAAATTATTGTACGACAAAACCATACGTACACTTTATGCCACTGATGCAAGTGCTTACAAAGAAATGCCGTTGGCGGTAGCCATTCCAAAAACGAAAGAAGATATTCAAAAAATTATCGCTTTTGCCCGCGAAAACAAAAGCAGTGTCATTCCGCGTGCGGCCGGAACTTCTCTTGCCGGACAAGTGGTTGGAAACGGAATCGTGGTTGATATTTCACAGGAATTTACCAAAATCCTTTCGGTTGATCCGGTTGAAAAATCGGCTTGGGTAGAACCCGGAGTGATTCGCGACGAGCTGAATTTACATTTAAAATCCTATAAATTATTCTTTGGCCCTGAGACTTCGACCAGTAACCGCTGTATGATCGGCGGAATGGTAGGTAACAATGCCTGTGGAGCAAGATCCGTTATTTACGGTTCAACTCGTGAGCATTTGTTGGAAATCAAAGGTTTCTTGGCCGATGGAAACGAAGTTACTTTTGGAGCGCTTACCAATGCCGAATTTGAAGACAAATGCAACGGAGTAAATGTGGTTAGTCCATTGGAACAGGCTATTTATGTTCAAGCGAAAGAATTACTAGGTTCGCCTGAAAATAGAGCTTTATTTGAGGAAAATTATCCTAAGAAAACCATTCCCAGAAGAAACACAGGTTACGCCTTAGATTTATTGGCAGACAGCCAGCCTTTTGGTGATCCAACCGAAAAATTCAATTTCTGTAAATTAATTGCAGGTTCTGAAGGAACTTTGTTCTTTTCGACAGCGATAAAACTGAATTTAGTTGATGCCCTAAAACCGTTCGCCGGTTTGGTCTGCGTACACCACAACAGCATCAATGAGTCATTGAAAGCGAATTTAGAAGCATTGAAGTTCAACCCCGACAGTGTGGAGCTGATTGACCATTACATCTTGGAATGTACCAAAGAAAATATTGAGCAAAGCAAAAACAGATTCTTTGTGGAAGGTGATCCACAGGCGATTTTGGTTGTGGAATTTTTAAGAGATTCCAAAGAGGAAATCGTGCAGGCGGCCAAAGAAATGGAAGAATTGATGCGTTCCAAAAATTTGGGTTACCATTTCCCGATTGTATGGGGCGAAGACACCAATAAAGTCTGGAACTTGAGAAAAGCCGGATTGGGGTTATTGTCTAATATTCCCGGCGATGCCAAAGCCGTTGCGGTAATTGAAGACACTGCCGTTGACGTAAACGATTTACCTGATTTTATCGAAGATTTTAATGCCGTTCTAAAAGAGCGAAACCTCAGCTGTGTGCATTATGCGCACGCTGCAACAGGAGAATTACACCTTCGCCCGATCATTGACTTGAAAACCAAAGAAGGAACTGCGCTGTTCAGAACAATAGCTACCGATATCGCTCATTTGGTTAAAAAATATAAAGGCTCATTGAGTGGAGAACACGGAGATGGAAGACTTCGTGGGGAATTTATTCCGCTAATGTTGGGAGACGAAATCTACCAAATGTTTATCCAAGTAAAAAACACTTGGGATCCTTGGGGAATTTTTAATCCGGGGAAAGTTGTAAATACTCCTCCAATGGACACCAACCTGAGATACAATCCAGGTCAAGACACTCCAATGCCAGAAACGTATTTTGATTTCTCTGAACACAACGGATTTGTACGCGCTGCCGAAATGTGTAACGGATCGGGAGACTGTAGAAAAACCGAAAAAAGCGGTGGTACAATGTGCCCAAGTTATATGGCAACCCGTGATGAAAAACACACCACCCGCGCCAGAGCCAACATTTTGAGAGAAACCATCACTAATTCGACCAAACAGAATAAATTCGATGACGAAGCTTTGCTTGAAGTTCTTGATTTATGTTTGAGCTGTAAAGGATGTAAATCCGAATGTCCTTCGAATGTGGATATGGCGAAGCTAAAAGCGGAAACCTTACAGCAATACCATGATAAAAACGGCGTGAAATTCCGTTCTAAGTTAATCGGTAATACTCCAAAAATCAATCAATTATTTGCTTCATTGCCTTGGCTGTATAATTTTGGTACCAAAGGAATCATTGGAAACATTGTGAAAAGTGCAACCGGTTTTGCCACCGAAAGATCCTTGCCACAGATGTACAAAGTTACTTTTGCAAAATGGATAAAAAATTACAAGCAAACCGGTAATTTCGTTCAAGGGAAAGTATATTTATACAATGATGAATTCCTTAATTTCAATGACGTTGAAATTGGGCAGACTGCCGTGAAGCTGTTTAACCGATTAGGTTATGAAGTGGTCGTTCCTCAAATTAGTATCAGCGGAAGAACTTATCTTTCCAAAGGAATGCTGAAAGAAGCGCGTGAAATCGCCGAAAAGAATACTCAGGCTTTCGCCAAAGAAATGCCGGAAAACGCCATTTTGGTTGGAATCGAACCATCGGCTATCTTGTCATTCCGCGATGAATATCCTGATTTGTGCCGTGGTGATTTGAAAGAAAAAGCAAAGAAACATTCAGACAAAGCGATGCTTATCGAAGAATTCTTGGCCAAAGAACTAGACGAAGGGCGCATCACATCCGATTCTTTTACAGAAAACACAGAAAGAGTGCGAATGCATGGTCACTGTTTCCAAAAAGCCTTGTCTTCATTGGTGCCTCTTAAAAAAATCTTGATGTTGCCTAAAAATTATACCGTTCTTAATATCCCAAGCGGCTGTTGCGGTATGGCGGGTTCTTTTGGTTATGAAAAAGAGCATTATGACATTTCGATGAAAGTTGGAGAATTGGTTTTATTCCCAACCATCCGTGCCGAAGAACAAGCGACCTTGATCTCTGCATCAGGAACGAGCTGCAGACACCAAATTAGCGACGGAACCAGCCGAAAAGCATTTCACCCTGTTGAGATACTTTTTAAGGCTTTAAAATAAGTACAATTAGTTCTTTATATAAGAAATGCAGCTGTTTTGGAAATGGCTGCATTTTTTTTTTGAGCTTGAAATCTTTAATGAAGGTATTTAATAATAAAAAATCAATTTGAAATTTTTTAAGAATCTTTTATATCTTTCGAAAATAATAATGCTTAATTCAACTGAGTTATTCTGCACAAATTTAGTCACATAAAACCAAAATAATTGATAATCCAAACTAATATACTACTAAAAATGAGCGAAACTAAAATTGAAAATTTAGAAAATAAACTTGGCATCTTAAATCTGTTAGTGATCATTTTATCAATATATGTTTTAGGTTCGTTACTTGTTGATTCTTTTGTAATTTTGTCACCTGAAACTTCGACTCTTTTAAATTATATAGACAACACAATTTGTGCTTTTTTCTTTGTAGAATTTTGTATTCGTTTTTTCAAAACAGAAAATAAATTAAAATTTATGCGTTGGGGCTGGGTTGATTTAATTTCTTGCATTCCAATGGTAAATTATTTGCGAACAGGAAGATTATTACGTTTAATACGTCTGCTTCGTATCGTTAGAGCTTTTAGATCAACAAAACATTTGATAAGTCATATTTTTGCTAATAAAGCACAAGGAGCCTTAACCTCTGTTTCTATCATTGCAGTTTTACTTATTATATTTTCTGCGATTGCTATACTACAAGTAGAAAAAGATCCAAATAGTAATATTAAAACTGCTGAAGATGCTATTTGGTGGGCGTATGTTACGATTACAACGGTTGGTTATGGTGATAAATTTCCTGTTACCACAGAAGGGCGAATAATCGCATCAGTTTTAATGACAGCTGGAGTTGGACTTTTTGGAACATTTACAGCTTACGTTGCTTCACTGTTTGTTATTGATAATAAGAATACAAATTAGGCGATTTGAATAATATTATTAAAACCAATGGTAACAATTGATTCCCTTCGAAAACTAGCCCTTTCATTCCCTGAAGCCACCGAGGAACCACACTTTGAAAAAACATCTTTCAGAGTAAAAAAAAAATCTTTGCCACCTATGATGAAAAACTCAAAAGAGCCTGCATAAAATTATCCGAAATTGACCAAGACTTTTTTTCATCAGCAGATAAAACCATTATTTATCCACTGGAAAACAAATGGGGCAAACAAGGCTGGACATTAATCGAAATGGAATAAGTCCACGAAGATTTATTTATTGATGCTTTGACAACTGCTTATTGTGAAACAGCACCAAAAAGACTTGCTGAAAAATTACGTCCAAATAATCAATACCCCTAACAGAAATATTGATTGAAGAAATCATGACAGCAAAAAAGCCGACTATAAAAAAAGTCTTAAAGAAAATCTGGATAATAGCTGGGATAGTTTTCACGCTTTGGCTGTTCTATTCATCAGAATCATATGGAGTGAGTAATCAGTCACTAGAAGAAAGCGCTACAATTAAAACACTGAATACTGATGATTATTATAGTTTTACGCCAAAAGAAGCATTTAAAAATGTATTTATTTTTTTCCTGGCGCAATGGTTGATCCAAAAGCATATGTCCCGCTTTGCAGAAAAATAGCAGAAAACAATATACAGGTTTATTTAATCAAAATACCTTCGCAGCTTGCATCCAAAGGATATAACAAACCAAAAGAATTACACTTACTTAGTGATAAAACCAAAACATACATCCTTTCGGGTCATTCATTAGGAGCTAAAATGGGCGCTCAGTTTGTATTTGAAAACCCTAAATTAATAGACAAGCTGATACTCATTGGCAGTACACATCCAAAAACGATTTCTCTAGCGGACTGCAAAATACCCATCTTAAAAATTTACGGATCAAATGACGGTGTAGCTGACGAAAAATCAATTTTAGACAATAAATCAAAACTTCCAAAAACAGCACAATTTCAAAAAATAGAAGGTGCTAATCATTCGCAATTTGGTTATTATGGATTTCAATTAGAAGATAATCAAGCAAGTATCACAAGAGAAGAACAGCAGGCTACAACTTTGAAGATTATTTTAAAATTTATAAATAACTAAAAAGAGGTCCATACATTTGATTTTCTAAATAAAAAAAGTATTCTAACAATGCTGTTAGATTAATATGCCTATCCGCAAAACATACTAAATGTTTTTTTTGCCACTGATTACACAGATTCTCACAGATTTTACATGCATGTTTTAGAAATCTGTGTTAATCTTTATAATCTGTGGCCAATATTATCGATTGGATATTAGTCACGGAAGTCATATAGATTAATATTTCCTGACAAAAATTCACCAAGTATAACTCTCGCGAATACGCTATAACACAAAGAAATCTAATCTAAATGTGAATTTAAATTGATGAGTTGGTCTTAATTTAAGACAGGTATGCACATTACTGGCTACGATAATGTCTAATTAAATACAAAATATTGATTCCCAATATAAATGCATTTGTGATAATAATTGGCAAAGAAGCAGCCAGCATAAAGCCATAAATGATAAATAAAATACAGCCCGCAGAATTTACAATCCGCAGGGTATTGATGTTTTTCATTAAAAATGAAGTCATCAATACGAATGATGCTAAATAACCTACCCATTCTGTTAAAGAAATATCCATCATGTTATTTAATTTAAAGAGAGATAAAAATAGGTTATTGTCTTGATTCTTAATATATAAAATTTATGTTTTTTAAAACAAACCCTCCAATACTTTATTTTGGATTCCAATTTTTGTAAAGTCAAAATTCAGTTTATTCTTCAAAATGGAAGCATAAACACTTCTAAAATCAATTTCATGGCGCAAATCACCATTGTCCAAATTGCTGAGATTGGGGTTATTTCCAATAATTTTTCCTTGATTATTACCTCCGATGATAAACATTGGAGCCGCTGTTCCGTGATCAGTTCCCCGTCCGTTGTCTTTTACACGGCGTCCAAATTCAGAGAAAACTACGATAGTTACGTTTTGTAACTGCTGTGATTTTTTTAAATCTTTGTAGAAACTAAAAACAGCATCATTAAGTTCAGTCAATCTGTTTTTGTGAATAGAAAGCTGATTATCATGGGTATCAAAACCGCCAAGGGAAGTATAATACACCTTGGAATTTAAGTTACCTTTTATCAATTTCGAAATCCATTCGAGGTTTTTTGCCAAGCCTGTTTTTGGATAAACCACATCTGAAGCAGCTGATTTTGCTAATGCTTTCTGAATTTCATCTGAACCTTCTATAACAGAGTTTGCCACTTTTCGAACAAAATCCAATTGAGGATTTCCCGATAACTGCCCTTCATTTTCCTGTCTGTTTTTGGTTTTAAACCGTTCGGGATCTTTTACAGTAATTGAATTCGGTTCATCTCCTTTCAGTGCCAAGTTATCAATAGTGTCAATATTTATTCCTGCTGTAGGCTGATGCTCCCTGCACTGCAGATCCAGATAACGCCCAAGCCAGCCGTCATTTAAATATTCTTGATTTGTGGGTGCTGTCTGCCAGATTTCCTGGCTTCTGAAATGAGAACGCACCGGATTTGCATAACCAACATTTTGGATAACAGATAAATCACCGCTTTGCTGCATGCTCGCAAACCCTTTCAAAGCAGGATGAAAAGCCATTCCTTTTGCAGTATTTAAAACCTCACCTTTCGAAATAGCAATTGCCGGACGTGAATTATAATACAGCGCATCTTCAAAAGGAATAAAAGTGTTAAGCCCGTCGTTTCCGCCATTTAACTGCACAAAAACCACACATTGTTCGCCCAAAACCAAATTAGTCTGTGAGCCAAAAGAATATAAAAAATCAGGTAACAGAAGTGATCCTCCTGTAAATGTTCCCGTAAGCGCTAAAAATTTTCTTCTGTCCATGATGAATAAGTCTTAAGGTTGAAAAGCCATAAATTCTAAAACCCTCATTAAGTTTAACTTTATGGTCTTTCTCTAACTATTATATTAATTGAAACTCAGGAGTTTTTACCATAAAATTGAATAACCGCAATACAGCATTGTCCGAACCTTCTGTATTACTGTCAAAATCATACTTTAAAATTCTTTCGAAATCCTCCTGATCGGATGCATCGGTTTTAAACAGCAGACGGTTTTCGAGTTCGGCAATGATTACTTTATTGCTTCCGCTTTTATCCCAATCCAGTTTCACTTTAAACTGCCTATTTGGATTTTGAGCCATCATCTGATTTTCAATATTTTGTTTATTCCCACGAGTTAAGTTTTTACCATTACAAAGGAGATCAGCAACATTGCTCCGCTGTAAAAAAACCTGTGAAGTAAGCCAGGAATTACCTCCGTCCCACCCTTTTACATTGGGCTGATTGAACAGATCCATTCCTTGATCTCTTAGAAATTTAGCAATTAATCTTTCATTTGGGTTTTCGATATTGAGTTCGTTTGTCAGTTGCAGAATATATTCCAATGGGCTTTTAATCTTGGAACCAGCATTATTTTTGGCAAATTCTTCAATAAATATCTTGGTTAATAAGGGCTTTATTTCAAAATCCTTTTTTCTCAGATAATCACCATAGTAGTGAACCAGTTCTTCTTTTGGATTATCGTAAATGAACCACTGCATTATTTTTCGGGTAATCAGATAAGGTATATTCGGCTGTTCAAAAATAATGTCAATCATTTCATCGATTTTAAAACTGCCTTTTTTCCCAAAATAAACAAAGCTCTCATTATCTTCAAATTTTGGTCTGTAAACGGCTCCATCATCACCTAGACCTAGACCAGCAAGGCCTTTGGCACCGTTTTTTATATCATCTTCCGAGTAATTACCGATTCCGAGTGTGAAAAGCTCCAATAATTCCCTGCTTAAATTTTCGTTGAGTTTGCCTTTTCGGTTGTCTGTATTATCCAGATAACGCACCATTGCATTGCTTTTAACAATTTCCTTAGTCAGGGTTTTGAAATTTCCAAAAGCATTTTTCCTTAAAATCTGATTGTGCTGAAAAAGCCAGTAATTTACTTTCACCTTTGAAAACGCAGCCACATAATGATTATGCCAGAAACAAGTCATTTTTTCGCGAAGCGGAAATTCTGAAGTGACCATTTTATCAATCCACCAGATTTTCATTTCTTCAAAAGTCTGCCGTTCTAGTTTCTGTTTTTCCTGTTTTTGTTCCCTTGGGGCATTTTTATACAAATCCCGAAACTGCTGAAATTCAGCTATTGTTTTTGGGCTGTTTTCCAAAAAGGAAGGAATAGAGGAATCTACTGGAGCCGAAAATGAATTTTCAAGAAAAGAAGCCAGTTCTTTTTTAGAAATTTTCGATGCTTCTTTATCAGTAAAACCCAAACGAAGTGACCAAAGCACATTTTGATTCATAATAAAAGTGTTTAGATGAATGCGAAATCGTTTTAGTTTGACCGGTTTTTATGAAAATGGTTTAATTATAATCATAAAAAAATACGTATCGTGTAATACAAATGACTTTGAACTGCGCTAGTTACTGGTTATAACGGGAATCTTAGAAATAAATTTTATGATTTAAAAGCACCGCAACCGATACAAAAAATATTCCTGCTGTTTGAATTTAGTAATCAAAATCGCATATGTACACAATTTTTTATATATTTGAAATTAAGCTTCTGCCTAAACAGCAGGGCAGTCATTTAAAACTAACATCCAAAAACGAATTAAACAATTGAACACTATTCAATCATTGCCCCCCGATTTAAAATCAGTTATTGGAACAGAAAAAATTGATTTTTCTATTCTTGCCAAGAGAAAACAGCCCTTAAAAAATTCCTTCGGACTTATCATTTTTGGAACCATCTGGACAGCATTTATCAGCATTTTTGTATTTGCTTTTATAGTCCCGCTTTTTAAGGGCGAAGAGGTTCATTTTAAAGTAAACGATGAACCGGTAACCGGCAGCTGGGAGAATTTTGACCAAATGCTTGTTCCTACACTGTTGATTGGAGTTTTTGTTTTAATAGGAATAGGTATTTTAAGCAGCGGTTTTTACTCATTCTTTCAAAAAGGCGGTAATTTTGTGGGCACTCCAAACAGACTGATTCATTACCGAAAAGGAACTATAACCACCTATGACTGGGAGCAGTTTTCCGGGAATATGGAAATAAACAGTAAAAAAGAAGACATGTCAATGGAACTACGCACAGGGAAAATGGTAAGTGAAAAGAACAAACCCGATAAGTATGTTCCCGATGTCATTTATATTTCGGGAGTTACTGATATTTTAGAAATCGAAAGAATATGCAGAAACAGAATTAAAGAAAATGATCCTACTCCTGCCGCTGTTTCCTTTTTTTAATATTTCAAAGTGATTGATACCGCAGAGTATTGGCATCAAAAAAGCCTAATCAGAATATTTTGATTAGGCTTTTTTGATAATACTATTTTTACTGGAGTAAATTATGGATTTAATGGCTGGAACATCTAGAGCAAAGTACTAGTATCTTAATAATTGCAATTATTATAAAAATAACTGTCCTCGCAGAGATTCCAGATGAAGATCCTGATGATTCCTGGTTAGCAATATTAGCAAAAACTGTTTCCCTGTTTCTAAGCAAAACGTCTGTTAGATTTTGATCATAAGCTTTATAACCAGCCATTGAGGATATACATGCCATCAAAAAATCAGACTGCCTGTTCGCATTATAGCGCTCAGTGATAATATTCGTCAGACTCCGCACTTTATCATCCATTTCGATAGAACTGAAAAAAGATAATAAATCATAAAAACTTCTGTACTGAATATATGAAATATCAGATTGATCTGTATTGACAGACTGAGTCAGCCTCATTAACAGAAAATCAATTTTAACAATTAATTTTTTATTCAGCTGAAAAAGAGCATCTTCTGGAAAACAGTCTTTGTATTCAAAAACATCAGCGATAGTATCAAACTTGTTCTGGGATAAATATCCATCATAAAAAAGCACCAGATCATCTATAAGAAACTGATTGATAAAACCCTGAATTTTTTCAGAATCATATACTCTTTGTGGTGCAGGAAATTGGTGTCTCGAATAGTTTTTTTTAGAAAAAAGATTAAACAGAAGACGGTTTGAAACCACAAAATAGAGTTCTTGAGGGAATTCCTTGAATGCCAAAACCAGATTATTGGCCGCATTAGTATCTATGTCAGGATTTATTCTTTTTTCAACATTAATCTGTTTTTCTATGCGGATTATTTCTTCTGGAGAAAAAGACTGGATATTGCTTTTATCAATCTTTAACTCTTCAAATAACTCAATTATATTCATACTTTGTGCTAATTTTCAATCACAAACATAGTCAATTTAAAGCTTTTGCAAAACCTTTGATAAAAAATATTATTAGCAAATAACAACCTACAAAATAAATTGTAAATTGCCCATACCTAAAATCCAATTTAAAAATATATGAATGTAATAATAAACCAGCTGTTTGAAATTGAAAAAAAAGCGTTAGAACAAAACATTGATGGTTTTGAGCGAAATCTAAAAAGAATTTACCACGAATTGGAAGAAAAAGGATATAAAATAATAAATCCGCTGGGAACAAATTATGACGAAAGAGACAGTTCTATTGAAGCGAACATACTTAATTCGAATTCAAAAAAAATAACCAAAGTCATCAGACCCACCATTTATAAAACAGAAAACGATACTTTTCAGCTGGTTCAGAAAGCAGTTGTAATCGTAGAATAACAGCAAGCAGTATATGAAAAATATAAATATCGGAATTGATTTGGGAACAACCAATTCGGGGATTGCAAAATATGACAACGGTAAAATCAGTATTTACAAAAACCCTGTTGGTTTCAAAGACACCATTCCATCTGTAGTTTCGTTCCGAAAAGGGCGGATTCAGATAGGCGAAAAAGCCAGAGAACACAGTGCGACAAATGCTGAAAATGTATTTTCGTCCTTCAAACGGAAAATGGGATCCGACGAAGTTTACTATATCAAAGACCTGGATAAAAACTGCAGCCCGATAGAACTGTCATCGATGGTTTTGAACGAGCTGGTTAATTTCGCTCAAGGCGAAAGTTTAAAATCGGCAGTGATTACGATTCCGGCTTCGTTCGATACAATTCAGTCCAATGCTACCAAAAAAGCAGGTTACCAAGCAGGTTTTGAAGAAATTGTTCTGCTTCAGGAACCAATTGCCGCCTGTCTGGCCTACTCCAATTCCTTGAATCTTGAAATTACCGAAGATAAAAAATGGCTGGTTTACGATTTTGGAGGCGGTACTTTTGACATCGCATTAATCAAAATCAATGAGCGCGAACTTAAGGTATTTGACCATAAAGGCAACAATTTCCTGGGAGGCGTCGATCTGGATACTTTATTTGTCGAGAAAATAATCTGCCCGAAAATAGAAAAACAGACTCAGGAAAAAAACCTTTGGGAGAAACTGATTTCCAAAGAAAATACAGATTACAACAAGCTGTTTTTTGAGCTTCTTTTCAAAGCAGAAGAAGCCAAAAAAGAACTTTCGATAAAAGAAACTTCCAGCATAGAAGTTGATTTCGACGAACTTTCCATTTCATTGGATCTGGACATCACCAGAAAAGAATTTGAAGCAATCATCAAAACCAAATTTGAAGAATCCTTCCATCTGGTTGAAAAATTGATTAAAGATAATCTCTTAACCTTTTCGGACATCGAGCGCATTATCCTTGTCGGCGGTACAACTTACATTCCGTACATACGCCAGCAATTGCAGGAACGTACCCAAATTCAGGTGGAGACCAGTTTGGATCCGACAACAGCAGTAATCATTGGCGCAGCATATTATGCTGGTTCAAAACCTTCGGAATTAATCGAAGAAGAAATTGTAAAAACACCTCAAGCCGAGCAGAACAGCATTCATGCCGAAACTATATATGAACCACATTCCAAAGATTCAGAAGAACTGATCGTAGTTCTTTTGACAGAATCATTTGACGGTTATTACAGAATTATACGTGCTGACGGCGGTTTTGACACAGGTCTTTTGAAAGCAAGCAAAAAAATAGCCGAGTTTGTTCCTCTGCTGGAAAAAACATCGAATCAGTTCACGCTGTTTTTATACGACAGTCAGCAAAAACAGGTATTCAGCAATGATTCTATCCAGATTACAAATGGACTTTACAGTATTTTAGGCCAGCCGATTCCTAATGACATCTGCCTTGAGCTGGATGAAGAATCCGGTAAAAGCCACATGGAAATTATCTTTAAGAAAAATGATATTCTGCCTTTAAAGAAAACGATTTATAAAACCTGCTCCAAAAACATTCTCAAAAACTCAGATCAAAAACTAATTATCAATGTCGTTGAAGGAAATGCGGGAAGCATGGTCGGCAGTAATCAATCCATTGGTTACATCGAAATATCCGGCAGGGATTTTGACCAGGATTTAGTTAAAGGAATGGATATTGAACTTAATTTCAAAGTTTCGGAATCACGGGATTTAAGCATCGATGTTTATATTAGTGCATTAGATCTGGAAATAAACGAAGTCTTCAATCCGCATCAAAGAATGATTTCCATCGACAAATTATCATCTGAAATCAAAAATGCCTTAGACGCTGTTACTGAAGAAATAAGAAATGAAGTTCAGAATGAAAATTATGAATATTTGGCCAAATTAAAACGATCTGAAGAATCGCTGAGCATTCTTTACAATGAGGCATTGGAGAATAAAAATGACGCCATTACTGATAAAAAATATCAAATCGATGAGCTGAAAAAAATCTATATTCAGGAATTTGATGATATTATCAGACACAAACATATACTATCTGAACTTGATGAATACAATAAGATAAAAGACAGTCTTTCTTTTTATATCGAAAAAGGCAGTCCGCGCCAAAAAGAAGAGTACGAAAAGATTATAAAAAACGAAAAGGAAATTCTGCAGTCCAACAATAAATATCTGATCCGCAAAAAAAATAAAGAACTGGAAAGCCTGCTGGAAAATATTTATAACAATCAGGATGAAAGCTATATAGACTATTTTTATTATCTGCGTTTTGAAGATCCAAGCGTTTTCAAAGACCGTTCCAAACACAGCAAACTAATGCAGTTAGGCGAAAAAGCAATTGACAACTCCAACTTAACCGAATTGAAATCAATCTGCCATCAGCTGTATAATTTACTGATTGTTAAGCCCAAAAGAAAAGACGATTTCAATACATTTGACGGGAATCTTGGGATAAAATAACAGTATAAATTTAAACCATATAAGTCATTTAAGCACATTTAAGAATCAATTTTATTAGCTTCTTACTTGTATTAAATGACTTATATGGTAAAAAACATGTAGTTATTTTGTTCTTACTATTTTAAATCACATCAAGATTTCAAATAATCTGTAATTCAAAATCTGAATTTGTATTCTAAAAAAATTAAGAACTGGGAAGAAATACCTCAGCCGGAAGACTAAAATAATCTTTCAGTTTTTTTGCCATTTTAAGAGTGATTTCACGTTTGCCTGAAAGCACTGCCGAAACGTGCCCTTTCGTACCTATTAAGGGTTCTAAATCTTTGTTTTTTAAACCCATTTCCTGCATTTTCATTTTAATAACTTCCAGCGCATCAAGTTCAGGCATTGAAAAATGTTTGTCCTCGAAATCTTTTATCAAAATAAGTAAAACAGCTAGTTCATCATCTTCGGGTGTGCCAGGTTCAGCATGAAATATTTCCATTGCACGTTTTACAGCAATTTTATGTTCGGCTTCTGTTTTTATGACCTTCCAGTTCATTTTTTTATTTTTTATTTTACAGATGTAAATTTTCGTCAAACTCAATGGTTTCAACATCTATTTTATCATATTCTTTATGCATTCCAAACCAAATTGAATAACACGCTTTTCGTCTAAATTTGAATGAAACCATTAATCTAAAATCATTTCCTTTGATGTTAAAAACGACTCTTTGATTGTTTACTAAACTTGCATTTCTGTAAACTTCTTTGAGTTCATTAAAATTGTCAAAATCTTTTTTAGAAACTTCATTATACCATGTCAATAATTAATTATTTGCAATTGGATATTTTTGAACCTGAACTCGATTAATAATTTTGGTTGAAAATTTTGTAGAAAAAGGTAAAATTTAGTATATTTAAATTTCTGACAATTAAATATTTAACTAAACTCTACCTTATGATTTGTTTTGATAAAATTACAGATATTTTTTCTATTGTTGATGAATTTTGCAAAGATTTTGATAAAACCACACAGTCTTTTCTGCTAGGAAAACCTTCCAAACGTCCTTCGATTATGTCAAAATCAGAAGTAATTACAATTTATTTACTTTTTCATTTGAGTGGTTTTCGCTGTTTCAAGCATTATTACATTTTTTATGTCCAAAAGCATATGCAAAATGAATTTCCTAATACAGTTTCTTATAATCGCTTTTTAGAACTAATGCAAAGTGTTCTTTTGCCAATGACAATTTTTGCCAAAACCTGTTGCTTAGGCAATTGCACAGGCATTTCGTTTGTAGACTCAACACCAATTAGAGTTTGTAAAAACAAACGAATCAGTAGAAACAAAGTTTTTAAAGGTATTGCCACTACAGGGAAATCTACAATGGGCTGGTTTCATGGGTTTAAACTCCACATCATCATTAATGACAAAGGAGAATTGTTAAGTTTTGCTGTAACTCAAGCCAACGTAGATGATAGAGAGCCACTGAAAAATGAGGGCTTTTTGAATGCTATTTTCGGAAAACTATTTGGTGATAAAGGATATATAAGCGAGAAACTCTCTCAATTATTATTTGTTGATGGAATCCAATTAATTACAAGTATTCGAAATAATATGAAAAATAGTTTGATGGAAATGAGTGATAAAATTTTACTCCGTAAACGTTCAATAATAGAAACGGTTAACGATGAACTTAAAAATATTTGCCAAGTTGAACATTCTAGACATCGTTCATTTACCAACTTTTTGTCAAATCTTATCGCTGGAATAATTGCTTATAATTTTCTGCCTAAAAAACCTTCTTTGAAATACGAAACGATTAAAACTAACCAATTGGCTGTATTTTATTAATCGAGTTCAGGTTTTGAGTATAATAAATTATTGTGTTTCTGCTAATTATATTCATTGTCAAAGGTGTAAAATTGTTTTCATTTTGCAAACATTGTTTTGTCTTTCGATTCTAATTACTTTGAATTGAATCACCTGCTGAACAAAGTGATGAGAATTTACGACGCGAAGAATTTAGATAAGATTCTCAAAGATGTACAAATCTGCAATCTAGAATCGTTATTCTACAATCAAACCGCCTCAAACATTTTCCCAGGCAGAGGCCGTATGACGCCTTTCAATTCCATATTCAGCAATAAACCAGAAATCCTGTAAATGGGAAAATCGCAGTGGAGTGCAATAATATCCATCTGTTCTTTACCTGTTTTCAAAAGATAATCATAGACTTTCTGCTCATCATCATCAAGGGTGACAAACAGCTGTTTTTGAACCGCTTTGCTTTCCTGTGCAATATCCCAATTGAGATTATAAATCAAATCGGCGGTGCAGGTGAGGATAATGGCCTTTTGGGTTTTGATTAAATTATTGCAGCCCTGACTGTATTTGTCGGTGGTGCGGCCTGGAACAGCAAATACATCTCGGTTATAATCATTGGCCATATTGGCAGTAATGAGCGAACCGCCTTTATCAGCAGATTCTATGACAATCGTCGCTTCGGACATTCCGGCAACGATGCGGTTGCGCCGGACGAAATTCTCTTTGTCAGGATTGGAAGTGCTCCAAAACTCAGTCATAAAACCGCCATTCTGTTCCATTTTGGCAACATACTTTTTATGGGGTTTGGGATAAATCTGGTTCAAACCATGAGCAACAACGCCAATCGTCTGCAGATCAAGATCCATCGCGAACTGATGTGCCACTATATCAACACCATAAGCAAAACCGCTGACAATTATCGGATCCAGCGGAGCTAAATCTTCAATCAACTTTCGGCAGAATTCCGTTCCATAAGAAGTGATTTGGCGAGTCCCGACAATACTGATTATTTTGCGGTTTTTCAAATCGATGTTCCCAGACGAAAATAGTAAAACTGGTCCGTCAATGCAGTGTTTTAATCGATCTGGATAGCTGCTGTCCTGAAAACCTGACACGGCAATATTGTTCTTTTGAATAAAATCCAGTTCATTTTTGGCTTTATCAAAAATGGTTTTATCTTTGAAATTCTTTAGTAAAACCGTGCCTACACCATCAATGGAGGCAAGATGCTGGGATTTAGCTTTTAGAATATTTTCGGCTGTTTCAAAGTGAGTGAGCAGTTTTTTGGCCATAATGTCGCCAACGCCCTCTATCCGAAGTAAAGCCAATGTGTAAAATAAATTTTCTTCTGACATATCTTACAATTATAAGACAAATTTTTGAATATCAGAAAGCTTTAAAAATTTAAACCATTTCTTTTTTAGAATAAATACAAGAAATTGAGTTTTTTGCACATCAAAAATAAAACATAAACAACTGATTCAATAACACATACAAATTGTTAATAAAAATTGTGAATAAAATTTTGATAACTATTCACGTTGCATAACTTTGTTAACATGAAAATAGAACTTTACATCGCGCAACTTTTATACCGTTACCAATGTGTAACTCTTCCTGGTTTTGGAGCTTTTTTGGCCGAAATCCAATCGGCACAGCTGCTTGAAAGCTCGCATTCTTTTTTCCCGCCAAAAAAGACAATTTCCTTTAATCCTCATATAAAAAACAATGATGGATTATTGGCAAACCATATTGCTCAAGCCGAAAAAACTTCATATGATTATGCCGTAAGTGCTATTGAATATGAGGTTTTGAACTGGAAAAAAGCATTACACGAAAACCGTACTTTATCAATAAAAAACATTGGTATCCTTAACTTGAATACCGAAAACAATATTCTTTTTACTCCAAATGAACAAACAAATTACAATGCAAAGTCTTTTGGATTGACCACATTTGTTTCACCGGCAATAAAAAGAGAAATTGAACTTCCAAAAACGGAAGTTATAGCGGAGATTCAAAAAACCGTAATCGAAGAAGAAAAACCTGTTTTCAATTTTATTCCGGAAACAGAAACAAGAAAAAATAATTCTTATCTAAAATATGCTGCTGTATTTGTAGTAGGACTTGCTGTTGCCGGATCTGTCGGATATCCCTTGTATCAAAATCAAATTGCGTCCGAAACTCTTTTAGTAGAAACTGCCGTGCAAAAAAAGGTGCAGAATAAAATACAGGAAGCAACTTTCTTTATACAGACACCAATTCCTGCGGTTACACTATCTTTAAAATCTGACAGTAAAGAAGCTGTCAAACTGCCTTATCACATTATGGCCGGCGCTTTCAGAAGTGAAGCAAATGCCCAAAAAAGATACAGCCAATTGGTCGCCAAAGGTTATGATGCTAGAGTATTAGGTGTTAACAAAAACGGTTACTACCCTGTTTTATACGGAAGCTACAGCACTTTTGCAGAAGCAGAAAAAGACAAAAAAGAAATCATCGAAACTGATAATCCTCAAGCTTGGATTTTGATTCAGTCTTTATAAAATCAATATTTCAAATACTAAATCCCGAAACAAACCAATATAAAATGGCTTGTTTCGGGATTTTTGTTTTTCTAATGGATTCTAAATGATTTTAAGCTGTTTCAGGCTGTTTTTCTTCAAAAACAAACACGAACAGCTTTTGATACCTAAAGTCCTTTAAAAAACACAAAAAAGCAGTTTTGGAACCCAAATTGAATCAAATCGTCAATACCAATTTTAGCCTGACAGATAAATTCAATTGTTTAATCACTTCGTTAGTCAAATTCATTCATACTTTCTTCAAATAATTTTCCATTCTCAATCTACTAATTTGATTTTTATTTTGCTGAATAAATACATACAGGACAGGGCATTCGTTTTAAGACTTTTAAATTCAATATACTCAAATTATAAAAAAAGGCACAAAGATGACACGGATTTAACCGATTTTGCACTGACTCCTGCTAAATTCCTAGTGGATTGTAAAATACCGTTTTCTTTGTGATATATTTTAAAAATACCTTTTACAAAAACTATAATAATACAAAAACACCCACAGATTATAAAATTTAATCTATGGGCATTTTTAGTTACAATTAAAACTACAGACTGATTAATCAGTCTATAGTTTTAATTGTTTAATCTTCAATCATTTTCCAAAGTAATTCAAAGGTATCTGCAATAAGCTGATCGGATTCGTCTCCAGTAATTTTATTAGAAATAAGATAATAATACAATCCATTTATCTGGGCTGTAAAGAGCGAAAATACCAAACCTACCTGCATCGGCTTTAAAACAACCAGATTAATTCCGTTTTGAATTAAAACATAAAGAGGATGTTCATCATTATTTAAAACTTTAGTAATCCCAGATTTTGAATAAGGAGAATTGATAAACTGCTGCAGATAATGAAACTCCTTCGGATTCTCCAGATTCCATTGCAAAGAAGCAGTAAATAAAGAACGGAAAGATTCTTTTGAAACCGAATTTGACTCAATACTTTCGATAATAAAATCATCCATTTTCTTAATAATGCTGTTGTAAATACTAACGATAAGTATCTCTTTGGTAACAAAATAATTAAACAAAGTTCCATTAGCAACACCTGCCTCCTGAGCTATTTTACTGGTTGCTGTTCCATGGAAACCATTGTCAACAAAGAGTTTAATAGCTGTTTCAATAATTATTTGATCTTTATTCATAAAATTTAACTGATTAATCAGTCGTAAAGATAAGAATAAATAATAAAAAAGGTTTTAAACATAATCATAAAACTGCTGAATCAAAATAAAATCAATAGTCTCTAATTGTTGTTGGATCGGCTAATGCCAATGAAGCAATTTCATCTTTTCTTTTAAAAACTACTCCTTTGTGCTTTTGCATATATTGTATTAAATCATAAGCCGCTTTTACCATCTGAGGAGTTCCTCCGATGCGGTCATGAAAACTAATAGAAAGCTGTCTTCTTCTGAATGAACTTTCAATATAAAGCTGATCAAATTCGGTTTTAACCTGATTAAAAAATTGATCAACCGAAAAATTCCTGCCTTCTATTAAAACAATATCGTTACAACGAAGTGTATACGGCACAACTACAAAATCAGAATGATTCACCTGAATAATAAAAGGCTCATCACGGCTCAAATCATCGATATGATACTTAAATCCAAGTTCCTGCAAAATTTTCAGAGTGTTTACGCCACGCCGTAACCAATTAGCATTATAGCCAACTGCATCAAAACCAGTTGCCTGTTTTATAGCTTCCACTCCATCCTTAATAAACTTTTTTTCTTCTTCATATGGCATTGTATATTGTGAACTCCAATTCATGCCGTGTGCCGCGGCTTCATGACCCCGCTGTACAATCTCTTTGGCCAGCACTGGATTCTTCAATACCGCAGAACCAACCATGTGTGAAGTAACTTTTATACCCAATTTATCCCAGTTATCAAGCATTCTGGGAATTCCTTCTTTGTAACCATAATCAAACCATGTTGCACCAGGCAGATCAATATATCCTTTCTGAATGTTCTGCGGAAAAGGACTTTCGGCATTGACAGGCTGACCGCCCGCTTCAAACTGCATCGAAATTGAAACTACCAATCTGGAACCATCAGACCATTTTGCAGACTGCGGTTCTCTTTTTTCAATTGGAAAAGCTTTAACAATTTCGGATGGATTAACTATTCCTGCTAATCCGGCTAAACTTCCCTGTTTAATGAAATGACGTCTTGAACTCATTCTGATTATTATTTGATTAAAGAATCCAATGAAATAGTGTTAGCCACAATAAACTGAAGCAAAAAAGCAAAGAAAGCAGCGTGAATCAATTGAGACGGCAAAGCTTCCCAATTCTCAATCAAAGCAGTTCCAAAAACAAGGATAACCATCACGATAGCAGCCACTACTAAAGCTGTTTTGGTAAATAAACCTGCAATGAGCAGAAGTCCAATAAACAGCTCAGCTATCGGCAAAGCATAACTGAAAGGCACCACAACGGTTTTTGGCAAAAGCGATTTTTCAAAACTTTCCGCCATCCAAGAACTAAAGGCCTGCAATTTGGGTATTCTAACCAATCCGTGACCAAACATGCTTGCTCCTATGGCAAGCCGTAACAAGAAATAAACTGTTGCATTCATTTTTAAAATGTTTAAAATTAGAATACAAAGATGAGGCACTCCCATATGCTTCATTTGTATAATCATTGGGAATAATTGTACATTTGTTAGTATGGAAATCCGAAATCTATATCAGCCTTTTGAACTGGAGTTATTGAAAATCGATAACTATGAAAATCGTGAACATAGGAATACATTTTTTGAAATGGTTTTTGTACTAGAAGGCGAAGGCACACAAATGATTAACAATCATAAATTACCATATGCCAGCAACAAACTTTTTTTGATTTTTCCCCAAGACATACATGGATTCGAAGTTACCACAACCACGAGTTTTTTCTTTCTTCGTTTTAATGACAGTTATCTAAAAACACAGCCGAAAGAATGGATTCAGAAACTAGAACTGATTTTCAACAACCACAATCATCTGCCTGGGTGTATTTTAAAAAATGTTTCAGATAAAGCATTAATTAGAGCCTTAGTCGAAGCGCTTATCCGTGAAAATGCGAACCCGCAATTTCAGCAGCAGGAAGTCATAAAACAGCTGATAAATACAATCATTATCATTGCCTCAAGAAATATATTACTTATGCCGCCATCTGTTACGGATAAATCTAAAACAGATTATTCAATTCAATTGCTGAGTTATATTCACCAAAACATATATGACCCCGCTCTGCTGAAATCTGAGCGGATTGCAGAGCGGTTTAATGTTTCTCCCAAGTATATCAGTACATTTTTTAAAATTCATATTGGAGAGACTCTTCAGGATTATATCATTGCCTATAAAATAAAACTAATTGAAACCAGGCTTCGCTACACCGATATGCAGATCAATGAAATTGTGTATGAACTGGGATTTAGTGATTCCAGCCATTTAAACCGCCTGTTCAAAAAATATAACGGAATAAGTCCAAGCGAGTATAAGAAAATGATGGATGAAAAGCAGACTTCTTATTAGACCAAAGGAAAATTTTTAAACCGCCACTGTTCAAATACTTAACTAATACCAGGAGATGTATTTTTTGCCATTTATAAATATACAATCTCAATAAAATTATTTTTAGTCATTTATCGGATTAACATGTTATTTATCAGATTTGTTTTCAGTAAAAAAAACCTTATTATAAATTTGTATAGGTCTTAATATCAGAAAAATAAAAATTTGGAGTTATAATTAAAATAGAAACTTAAAAAATAACAAGATGAAAACTAATCAAATTTCCAGCAGAGAATGTGCGTTTATAATCTATGGTTATGTAAGCATTTCAACATTTTTATTGATGTCGATTAGCAAACTTACAGACAGTCTTGAAAAAGCTATGAATTTCAATTCATTTGCAACAGCAATAATTGTTTTAAACATGATCGTGTTTCTTACCTCTCTTTTTTATAAAAGAAAACATATTGTACACGGTTAACATCATTTTTAACTTTAAAAAACAACAACAAAAATCTTCTTAAAATATAGATAGAGACTTGATTTATATCAGTCTCTATTTTTTATAAATACTGAATAACAATACAAATTTGAACTGCAGTTTTCGGTTCCAAATAAATATTCCTTTCAGACAAGAAATGGTTAGAAACCAATAAAAAAAGATTTACAGCTCATTTCTACACTTTTGTTTAAATCTACTAGAAAAGATATTTATTGTAATCATTCATTTATGTACTAATTCAAAATTATTCTTGCTGTAACGAGCTTAACTGAATGATAGAAATCAATGTCATTAAGTCAAGATTTTTTGACCTCAGAGAGGTCTAATATTTATAGAAATAATATTCGATTATGACAATGACCCCAGCCGCCTTAAATGTTTCTTCATATCGTACAACCCCGCTGGGATTTTTGTAACGCATATTTTTGATTTCTATAAACATTGAAATCCTCTGGATCTCTCTTAACTTAATGACATTCGGATAGAAATAAGCAGCCAAAGCAGCATAGATAGCCTGAGTCCACTGGGGAAAGTAGCCACTAACTGATAAGAAAATAAGCCTCCTTTCTCAAGCGGGGTCGTGTCCTAAATTATTATTCACAGAACTGAGTAAAATAATTCTGAAAGTTTATTTTAACTACGCATTCAGACTTACCTTAAACATCCTTAACTCTTCCCAAGAAAATTTATCGCCATGTTTTTCTTTTAACGGAGAAACGGATTCTTCTGCGTATCCTTCAAAAGCGTCAGTAAGTGCATGGATTTTGTCTTCGGGAAGGACTTCCTGAATGGTTATGGTTTTAGACTGAATCAGTTTTGTGAGGTGCGAAAGGATCGTCTCCTGATTGTATTTCCGGATCAGCGCAATTTCAGAAACTGTTTTCTTTTCTAACCACAGCTCATAAGTTAATTCCACTGTAGATTTTTTAGGTTCTTTAGTACCTGCTTTTTTGGGTGAATAGCGGTCAGCATCTTTTTCATCTTCAATAAGAGTGATATTGGCTTTCTTAAAATCTTCAGAAACTCGTTCCAGCTTTATCGTTTTGTATTGCTTAATTTCTGGTGAAGTCAGTCTTTCCTTGGAAATCGCTTCGCCGTTTACTAAGGTTTCAATCATCAGCTTAGCTTTCATCAGCTGCAGTACAGCTTTAGTCTGTAAATCGTCAAGAATGACTAATTCATCATAAAAAGATTTGGCTTTTTTCTGTCGTTTTACTTCTTCAATTTTCCAAAGGATTTCATATAAAAGCTTGTCCATTGGATCCATGAAATAATTAAAAGCAGCGTTAATACGATCAGAAATATGTTTGAATTCAAGCTGTTCGCTGTGGAACAGTTTATCCAGCTGCAGCATAAATTTAGAAGAAGGATCTAAAAGCTGCCAGATTACGCCAGCCTGATTTTTTGCCCAGACTGCATGTTTCGATTTTACTGAATTTTCAGCATCTTCATTATAGCTGAACTGATGATTGCGCCATTCCTGTGCCAAAACGTTCCAATCGAAACTGTTTTTCAGATAGTTAAGAATAAAATTCTTCGTTTCGCGTTTCAAAGCATTGGCCAAAACTTCGTCTGATGCTTTGTTTTCGGCATAATCCATAACATCCTGATCATTCGAAATACCATTCATCCGCATCGGAGAGAGCAAAATAAGCCCGTTTAAGGAACGTAAACGAGATAATGCTACATAGGCCTGACCAGGCAGAAAAACCTGCGATACATCAAGCACAGCTTTGTCAAAAGTCAATCCCTGGCTTTTGTGAACCGTAATCGCCCAGGCAAGTTTGATAGGATAATGAACAAAAGTACCCAAAACCTCCTCCTCTATTCCCTTAGTCAGCTCATTTACAGTATAGCGGATGTTCTGCCATTCATATTTATCTACTTCGATCGTTTTATTCTCGTCAGGAAAATGAACCCATATTTCTTTTTTAGTCATTGTTTTTACAATTCCCATTTTACCGTTGAAATAATTTTTCTCCATCGACAAGTCATTTTTGACAAACATAATCTGTGCACCAACCTTCAGTTGCAAATTGGAATCTACAGGATAAATTTTCTCTGGAAAATCATCTGTAATCTGTGGCAGGAAAGTCATAGCCTCTCCATCTAAATCTTCAAGAGACTGAGCATTCATTACATCAGCTTTGACGTTATGGGTTGTCAGAGTGATATAGCCTTTATTTTCTTTCAGATCAAAATCAGGTTTCACGAATTCGTTAAGCGTCTGAATATCGCTTGCCGTAATCTCATTATTACGAAGATTATTCAAAACCGAAATAAAACGGTCATCAGTCTGGCGGTAGATTTTGGACAATTCAATATACAGCGGCGGATACTGCTGGATCACATGCGCATGAAAAAAGAATTTTCCTCTGTAGTAATTTCGAAGTGTCCTCCATTCTTCATCTCGAATGATTGGCGGTAATTGTAATAAATCACCTATAAACAATACCTGTACACCGCCGAAAGGCTGCACTTTTTTTCGAACAGACTGCATCATAAAATCCATAGCATCAAGCATATCAGCGCGCAGCATACTGACTTCATCGATTATAAGCAATTCCATGTTTTGTATCACAGCACGCTTTTGTCCGCTCATTTTAAAATGCCTGCGGAGTGTTGCCTTAGTTTCAAACTTTGTCGAATCTGAAAATTGCGGGGCTGAATTATCTGGAATAAACCCGCCAAAAGGCAATTGAAACATCGAGTGAATTGTAACACCTCCAGCATTCAACGCTGCTATACCAGTGGGTGCCACAACAACTGTATTCTTGTGTGTAGTAGCAATAATTTCTTTTAAAAGCGTCGTTTTACCAGTTCCGGCTTTCCCAGTTAGAAAAATGGATTGCTGAGTTTGGTTAATAAAACGCAGTGCGTAGGCAGCAGCTTTGGATATGGATTGCATTTGGCGTATAATTTAAAAGCTAAAATATAAAATAATGGAAATAAAAAAAACCTTCGATCTAATTCAAGATGAAGGTTTTATCTGTTTAGTTAAACTGAGATTATTTTTTGTCCTCAGCCTTTGGAGCCGATTTATATTTCTCGTTCAATAATTTAATAATCTCTTTTGTAATATCGTATGAATCTTTAGCATAAAGAACAGAAGCCGCATCGCCAGTCCCGTAGATATAGTCATACCCTTTTTCTTTACCGTAATCTTTGATAAATTTTTTAACTCCTTTTACAAGAGAATCCATTTCTTTACCGCTCTCCTGCTGCAATTGCATTTGTAAACCTTGCTGAGCCTGCGCTAACTGCTGCTCTCTGCGCTGTAATTCTGAACCTTTTTTCTGAGCCCATTCCTGACCGTTTGCTCTTGCGTTAGTTTGAAAATTAGCAGCTTCTTGTTTAAATCTGTTAATTTCAGCTTCCAATTGTCTACCTTTCTCAGCAGCCTGTCCTTTGTATTTTGCTTCTAAATCTTTAGTCTCTGTATATTCTTTCATCAGCTCAGCAGTGTCCACATATGCCGTCTTAAATTCTTTCGTTTCCGGAGCTTTTTTATCACAAGAAATAAGTGATACTGAAATTGCGATAAATAATAATAATTTCTTCATTTTGGTGTATTTCAAGTTTTTTAGTATGGTTGACAAAAATATAAAAAAATAGATAGTATTGATAAAAAGTTTCAAGAATGCTTTAAATAAATACCATAAAATTTAACTATTAATAATTATAAAGAAATAGTGATTAACTATAACCTAAAACTGCTAAAATATTAAACTAATTAGTTGTTACTACAGCGGGTTTGGGGTTAAATTAAGCCATATTTTCGGATTTGCCAAATCATTCCAAAACAAAATCATTTTTTCATTAAGCCAATTGCTAAAATCCGTTGCAGCTGTTATGTGTTCCGTTTTTATTTAGTTACAAATTTTTTATAACTATCGACACGGAAAAGAAATGATGAATGTTTGAATCCAATAACTTTCCCTTTGACAATGTATTCACTTCCTGCCTTTGGTGAAAAATAATCTTTTCCAAACAATTCTTCGGACATATTATTTTTACCTGTCAGATATAAGTCAAAACCGTTTGGTTTAAAACTCTTTTTTTTTGATTTTATTTTCTTCGTCAATTATTGCCATTATAGATTTTGAAATATATAATTTACCACTTTCTATGTACGCATCTAGATATTCAGTACCTTCTTTATGACTTATCCTAATTTCGCTAATCTTATCTTTTACATTATATTGATTAAATTCAATTTTTTTTGAGCCAATATTTTTTTCTAATTCTGAATTTTTAGATTTAAAGCAGGAAAACGAAAATAATATTAAAATTGAAAAAACATATTTCATTTCGAATATTTGGATTGCTTGTTTTTTTCGGTTTTCTGTCGCTCGAAACTGACGCATAACTAGTTGTTACTAATAATGTAAATATGTGATGAATATTCCATATCCTTTTTAGCTTTCCAGTTAGACTTAAGTCCAATAAAAAAAGCTTTGAAATAATTCATTTTTCCGTTTTTGTATTTCTCAGAAAGGAGGCTCACGTAAAAAGAATCAAATTTCATTGGCAAAACTTTCTTTAAATTCATTTTTTCTTTTGCAAAAAGTAATTCAATCGCTTTTTTAGAGAAATGCCAAAAATGAATAGGTACATCATAAGCTGCCCAAAAATTACCATAATGTCTTGCATCAAAAGATTTGAAATTTGGAACTGCTACTATCAAAGTTCCTGTAGGCTTTAATAATCGTTTCAATTCTTTAATCTGTTCTTCCAGATTTGGAACGTGCTCCAAAACATGCCACATCGAAATAATATCAAAAGAATGACTTTCCAATTCGGAAGTATTTTCTACAAAATTTACTCCTTTGTTTTTAGCGATAGCTTTTGCTTTGTCACTAGGTTCAGTTCCCATAGTTTTCCAGCCGTCTTTTCCAGCAACAGCCAAAAATTCACCTGTACCTGCTCCAATATCTAAAATAAATCCTTTTGAAGGCTGATAGGAATTGATTAAATCCAATTTGTTTTTTAAAGCAATATTTTTTACGAAATGATATGCTTTTTCAAATAATGATCTTTTCGAATCTGTATGCGAAATGTAATCGGCACTTTCGTAATATCTGCCTAAAATATCTAAACTTGGCTGCGGATGCGTAACCAGCATATCGAATGATTTATCATGATACAAATCGAAAGTTTCTTGCGAAACTGAATAATCTTTTACAGTAAGAAAGTGTTTTTTGTTTGTAATATCCATTAGTGTTTTTAAATAAATAATTTCAGCTCGATTCAAAAGCTGAAAAGAAATTCTTTTAATTTTATTGGGCTTGAAAAAATATTAATTTGCTATGTTCTCTCCCATCTTATTTTCACAGCAGAAATTTTTTCATTTTCCAACCGTATATTCTCGTTAACTATAAATCCGCATTTAGTATAAAAACTAATGGGAATAAATATTGTTTTTTATTTCTTTTTAAAAAATTCTCATGATCTGTTACCCAACCGTTCAAAACCAAATTATCCATTTTTAACTGATCAAGCAAAAGCAATCCAAATCCTTTTCCTTATATTGTGGTATCAATTATAATTCCAAACCAATCTTCATTATCTCTTAAAAAGGTAAAAGCCCAACCCTGAAGTTGCTTTAAATCGTCAATCAGTAAATAATGTTTTATATTTAAAAGTCCTTCTAAATACTTTTCAAATTCTTCTAAGTCATTATAAAAAATTCTCTCATGATATTCAGAATTCCAAAGTTCAAACAACCTATTCTTTTGTTCAGAAGTTAAAATACTAGTTTGAACAATATTCATTTTTCAAATCATTAAAAATCTATTAACTCAACAAATATAGGCAATACGACAGTAGTTTCACGTGGAACATATCAATTTTATTTTTTTTATTTCTTCGAGACTAGTATCATTTTACAGAAAAAATTAAAGATAATTTTCAAATTCTAGTCCTAACAATTTTTACTTCTGTATATTTATACGTGAATTTGGGTTCACAAAGTCATAAAGATGAAAAGCATATTTAAACTTTTTAATACTTGTAATTATTTACAAATAGTAATTTGTGTTCTTTTCAAATCCTTTAAAAAAACAACTTAAAGTAAAACTTTAAATAAAAAAGAAGTAAATAAAATACCAAAAAAAACTGAATTTAACCTTAAACAAAACCAGTCTGCACTTTCAGTTCTGAGGTTTATTTTAAGAGGGACTTGAATCTCTAAATTCTTTTCATTCAAGAATTAAATTTGGTGGATTCAACATATAAATGCAACAGTATTCAATTTATTGATTTTTTCGGCGAAAATTTCATTAGGTGTTTTATAGCCAAATCTTTTTCTGGGTCTGTTGTTTAATGTATTAACTACTGTTTTTATTTGTTGTTCTTCGATGTTTTCAAAGTTAGATTTTTTAGGAAAATATTGTCTTATTAATCCGTTTAAATTTTCATTGGCTCCTCGTTCCCAGCTATGGTAGGGTTTGGCAAAATAATAATCGATATCTAAATCTTCTGCAATGGCCCGATGATTGGCAAATTCCTTTCCATTATCCGAAGTAATGGTCTTGATTATTGGTTTCCAATCTTTCAATAATTCAATTGTTTTCTGCTGTATTGCACTAGCTTCTTTGCTTTCTACTTTTCCCATAAAAAGTATTCCAGAGGCTCTGTCATTGATAGTTAGTAACGCTCCTTTGTGATTCTTACCAATGACCAAATCAATCTCTAAATCGCCCAATCTACTTTTCTTTTCTACAATCTTTGGACGCTCGCTAATATCGACCCTACCAATAATAAGTCCTCTTTTATCCTTTAAATGTCCTCTTTTTTTATACTTTTTACCCTTGGTCCTAAGATGTTTATATAAGAGTCCTCCTTTGCGTTTATTTTCCCAAATATATTGATAGATTCTTTCTTTAGAAACCATTGCTCTTTTGTCAATTTTTGCTCTGCCAACAATTTGTTCAGGACTGTAATCTTGCTTTAAATAAAACAAAATATTTGCTTCAACTTCTGAGGTTAAAGTGCATTTTTTGATCTTAACCTTATGCCTGTTTAAAGCTTTTTTATCCGCCAAAACAGCTTTATAAACACCACTTCTTTGATCAGAATTACGTTTTATTTCTCGAGAAATAACTGATTTGTTTTTATCTACCAATTCAGCAATTTCGGAAATACTGATACCGGCATTTCTATATACTTCTATTTTGTATCTTTGTTCTAACGTTAAATGTGCCATCTATTTTGAGTGTTGCAACCCAAAGATATGATGATTTTTTCGCCAACTCTAGTGTTATTCTTTTGACCTAGGTCAAAAGAATAACACTAGAGTTTTTTTTCACGTTGCATTTATTACTTGAATCTAAGTTTTAATTATCATCATTTTCATTTCTTTGATGATATTCCAAATATTCATTTACTATTTTATCAGTGATATCTTCAGTACTTCAAATACAATAACAACTTGCTTAAAAATATTATTCAAACAACTATTCTTCAACTCAGTAAATTCCATTTGAATTTTTATTGAAAACCGTCCACTATTTTTTTAAATAAAAATTGCATTAACATTATATTTTGGAGCATATTAACTTGACCCGAAATAAACAACTCCCTTAAAAATTTCAATAGCAAAAGTTAACAACAACACTCTTAAACATCACCATTAAAACTTAAAATCTAAATTTTATAACCCAAACAAAATGATATATAAATCTGCTTACTATGTACGAACCTTTTCTAAATATCTGCATTTATAAACAAAAAAACACTCTGCACATTCTGTACAGAGGTTTATCTGACAAGTGACTGAAAGTCTCTCAATTTTAAAAACTATTTATCAATACTAAGGTCAAAAATTAGATTTTTTCGCATTATTAAAATACTGCAATAAACAACAAAATTCCAAACCCGATATTGTAACCAATAAAACTTTAGAACCAAAATTCTTTTTTCAGTACTAAAATTTAAAATAACTTTAGTTATCTGCCCATATAAATCAAAAGCACCGAAATATCACTCGGTGAAACACCACTGATTCTTGATGCCTGAGAAATTGTTACAGGTTTAATCTTATTCAATTTTTGCTTCGCTTCAATCGACATTGATTTTATTTTATTATAATCAAAATCCTCAGGGATTTTTACATCTTCCAAACGCGAAAGTTTATCTGCATTATTTCTTTCCTTTTCAATATAACCCGAATATTTCACCTGAATTTCGGCTTGTTCCAAAATTTCCTGATCAAGATCATTTTCGGCAACATATTCCTTTACTTTTTCAAATTTCAAAATATCCACCAAATCAATCTGCGGTCTGGAAAATATTTTAAACATTTTATCACCCTGTGAAATTAAAGCGGATTCTTTCTCTTCAAGAATTGGATTTGTCTCAGCAACTGAAACACTCGTCTCTTTGAAAAAAGAAACCATCCTTTCAGATTCATTTAATTTCTTTTCCATACGGCGTAAACGCGCTTCCGAAGCTAAACCAATTTCATACGACAAAGGCGTTAATCTAAAATCAGCATTATCTTGACGAAGCAGGGTTCGATATTCAGCACGAGAAGTAAACATACGATAAGGTTCTTCCGTTCCTTTTGTAATTAAGTCGTCAATCAAAACTCCAATATACGCTTCATCTCTTTTTAAAATCAATGGTGCTTTTTCGTGAACTTTTAAATGAGCGTTAATTCCGGCCATCAAACCTTGAGAAGCTGCTTCTTCATAACCAGTTGTACCATTAATTTGTCCAGCGAAATACAAACCTTCAACCAACTTGGTTTCCAAAGTATGTTTCAATTGCGTTGGAGGAAAATAGTCATATTCGATAGCATAGCCAGGGCGAAAAAATTTCACATTCTCAAAACCCACAACAGAACGCAAAGCTTTGAATTGAATATCCTCCGGCAAAGATGTTGAAAAACCATTCACGTAAACCTCACAGGTATTCCAGCCTTCCGGCTCTACAAATAACTGATGACGTTCCTTATCAGCAAAACGATTTATCTTATCTTCAATCGAAGGACAATATCTCGGACCTAAACTTTTTATCCTTCCGTTGAACATTGGCGAACGATCAAAACCTTCTCTTAAAATATTATGCACTTCGTTTGAAGTATAGGTCATGTGACACGATTTTTGAAACTCCAAAGGTTTCGTCAAATCGGAGTATGAAAATTTATCTGGGCGTGCATCACCTTTTTCTTCATTCATTTTAGAATAATCCAAAGAACGTCCATCAACTCGCGGAGGCGTTCCTGTTTTCATCCTTCCCGCTTCAAAACCGGCTTTAATCAAATCTTCGGTAATTCCATACGCAGCACTTTCACCAGCACGTCCTCCTCCAAATTGCTTTTCTCCGATATGAATCAAACCATTCAAAAAAGTACCATTTGTCAAAACAACTGATTTAGATCTAATCTCCACTCCTAGCGAAGTTCTGATTCCTTTTATTTTTCCATTTTCGATTATCAGCCCTTTTACCATTTCCTGATAAAAATCTAAATTAGGAGTTCTTTCCAACATCATTCTCCATTCTTCGGCAAAACGCATACGATCACTTTGAACTCTCGGTGACCACATTGCAGGACCTTTTGATTTATTCAGCATCTTAAACTGAATTGCAGTTCTGTCTGAAACAATTCCGGAATATCCTCCAAGCGCATCAATCTCACGAACAATTTGTCCTTTCGCTATTCCACCCATTGCAGGATTACACGACATTTGTGCAATGTTCTGCAGACTCATTGTAACCAATAAAGTTTTGGATCCCAAATTTGCTGCCGCTGCCGCGGCCTCGGAACCTGCGTGACCCGCACCAACAACAATTACATCATACTCTTCTAAAAACATTTTTCTTTTATATTAATCCTTTTCAAAAGGAATTGTGAATTTTCAAACCTACGTTCCACGTGAAACACTTTTACTAACTATTAAAGTTTTTAAACACGTTCCACGTGGAACATAAAAACAAACTTAAATTATGATTTAAAATTTTTAAAAAAAACTTAACGTTCCACGTGGAACATAATGCTTTTTTATATAATTTTGATAGGTTTAAATCTACTGTTCCACGTGAAACATGGTTATTTTTTCATCTTCTTTACTTCGCATTAAAGCTTCGTCTTCTTCGGATTTATCTTTATAACCACAGTAATGTAAAACACCGTGAACCAATACACGTTTTAATTCGTCTTCAAAATTTGTGTTATAATCCTTTGAGTTATCTAAAACTCTTTCGATAGATACAAAAATATCACCGCTTATTTCATTTCCCATTGTATAATCAAAACTGATTATATCAGTAAGTGTATCGTGATTAAGATACTCAAGGTTAATCTTGTGAAGGTATTCATCATCACAAAAGATGTAATTGATTTCTCCCTCACTTTTATTTTCTGAAACTATTACGGAACTTAACCAAGTAGCGATAGCCTCTTCATTCTCAAGAGTGAATTCCGATTCGTAATTAAAATTGATCATTTGTTATTAAAATAAATTTGAACTTTTTGATTAAAATTCGAGCGCAAAGGTAGCGATTGTCTATTTAATATCTCTATGCTATTCAAATAATCTGAAAGTGCCTTTGGTAAAGGACTAGCCTGATTACTATAATTCTTGGTATTGGTTTCAGACTGTCGTTTTGGATCCTCACCCTGCAAACGAATAGCTGTGTCCAATTTCAAAAGCTCTTGCTTGATACTATTTGTTCTTTGCAGGGATTCATTAGTAAAACCTTTGTTTAATAATTGCTTCTCCAATTGCTTCATTTGTTCCAAAGCATTCTGACCGCTGTTGCCAATTCCTTTCTTATTCAATTCTTCCTGCAATGCTTCGCGAAGCTGTTTTTGCTCTTTGTAAATATCCATAGTCGCTTTTGCATCTCCTTCTCCATCGCCGTCTGAATCGCCATTATCTCCCTGACCTTTCCCTGATTGAGAACCTTTATTTTTGCTTTCTCCAGGTTTATTTCCTTCACCTTGTTTGTTACCAGGTTTCATACCCTGCTTCATCTTTTCACTCAATTCTCCCTGCTTTTTAATGATATCAGGCAACTGCATTCCTGAACCTTGCCCTGGTTTTGGTTTCCCTCCACTGCTGCCGGACATCTGCATTTGCATACTATTCAATGAATCGCTTAACAAATCTGCTAATTTATTAGCCGATGAAATCGCATATTGCTGTTGGGCAAAACCCCTTTGCAATTGTGAATCGGATAAACTTTCGAGAGATTTATCAATATTGTATTGTACATTAGCAACTTCTTTTGTTACCTCTTCAGCGATTTTTGGCTGACGCAAAGACATAGCAAAAAGACTGTCATCAATGTGTTTGAACTGTGTTTTTAAGTTCTGCTGATTACGAATGTATTTACCAAAAGAAGGTGAACCAATCTTAGTAGCCTTGAACTGATTCATAACATCTTCCTGTGAAAATGAATAAGCCAAAAGGTTATCCAATATCTGACGCAACATTTTTACATCCTCTTCTATTTGGTCTTTACTGGATTCTTCCATCGCCTTATCCATTGCTTTGGACATTTCTTTCATCTTTTTAGAAGCACTTTTTTGATTTTGTTTTGCTTTTGATTTATTGTTGTTTTGCAAATCATTGCCCGCTTTATTAAGATCGTCCTTGATACTTTTTTCCTTATCCAGATCAGATGGAATGTCCATAGGTGATTTTAAATCTTCATTATCTTTGTTCAATTGCTTCAATTCTTCCTGAATCTTTTCGAATTCATCTGTCAGTTTCTTTTGCTCCTGAGCCGAATTCTCCTTTTCATTCTCTGATAATTTATCTTCCTTTTGAGATAATTTATCCAATTTATCAGCTAATTGTTCTGCCTTTTTTTCTACATAATAACGTTTGGTTAACTCAACCAATTGCGCTAAACTCTTATTTTGACTTTTACTGTTCTCCTTGAATTTCTCCAGCTTCTGAGTAAAATCTTCATCCTTGATTTTATTGTTCAGCTCGTTCAATTCGTCTAATAATTTTTTGTTTTTATCCAATTCCTTATCAGTATTCTCTAAACGTTTTTGAAGCAATTCCTTGGTATCATCCTGCTGTTTTGGATTGGATTTATCCAGATTGTTTTTCATCTTATTAGCAAACTCCTTCATCAAATCATTCTGTTGTTGCTGTTGTTTAATAAATTCATTTATCTTTTGACGGTCATTAAAATCCAGACCTTCTTTTTCCTTGGAAGTCTGTTTCAATTTCTCCATCTGAGAAATCTGCTTATCCTGTTTGGACAAGGTTTTTTGCAGACTGTTAATTGTATTATTTTGTTCCTGAAGCGTATTGTTTTGCTTCTCTTCATCAGATAAAATTCGGTTTGAAAAGACAACAGAACGGGAACTTTTGAAATGATGAATAGCATCATTATCAAAAACCTCAAAATAAAAATCGTAATTCTTCCCTTTTTCAACATCAAGATTACTTGGGAAATTGAACACAAACTGATCGAAAGTGTCGTGCTTAACAGCTATGGTTCCACGTTTACCAGTAGCAGGTTTACCAGATTCATAATAAACAATCTGTAATCGTGACAACCCATAATCATCGGCCAATTGACCAACAAAATAGGAACTATCTACACCTAAACTATCAGGAGCTTTTGTAATATTGATGGTTGGAAACTGATCTTTGACAACATTCAGCTGATAAGATAGCTTTTCGAAGTTTTTTAATTGATTATTTGATGTAATTATTTGATATTCTGTATTTTGAACTATATTCTTAGTCAAATTAAAGGTGTTTTCAGTTTTAGCGAATGGAAGAACCTGAAAATCATTTTTCCACATTACCTTCTGAGTCGCATTTGTATTCATTATCCACGAAACCTGTGTTCCTTCGGGTATAATTCCGTTGCCAGTTCCTTTTACAATTGTGCTTTTCATATTCAAATACGAAGGGTAAACAAACTTCATTTGAAAATTAGAAATGGTTGGAACAGCAATAACTTTCAATTCATAATCGGGTGAGACAATATTATTCGCTTCCAGATGAAAGGAAACATTATCCATAGGTTTGGCAATTTTAAACTGAAATTCACCTGTACGAACCGTTTCCAAAAAGTAACTTTCATCACCAATAAAAATCATAACGTTTTCAGGAACTATCTTTCCTTCTGATTTTACCTGAAGAACGAAATCCTTACCTTGCTCTGAAACCAAATCAGTATTTAAAATTGTAAACTTAAACGGAGCCGGTGGCGTAAATGCCGAATTAAAATGCACTACCCTATCCAAACTTTGAGAAATAATCTGGCTGTTTCCCGAAAGGAAAAAAAAGAGTAAAAGCAAAATTGGTAATACTGCCAGTGGCAAATATTTTTTGTTTACGCTAAAATCAATCGCTTTTCCAAAAGGAACTGGACGAAGTGAATTGGCCTTTTGCTCAATGGAAGCCAACAATAATTCAGAATTATAAACGCTAGTATCCGATTTTGATAACTGCAGATAGTTTATCAAAGTATCATTCACTTCTGAAAAATGATTTCCAATGATAACAGAAGCCTGAGCATAATCAATCCCCTTCTGAAATTTAAACAATTTGAATATTGGAAAAAGTATAAAACGCAACAGCAAAATGGCTTCAACAATAATGAAAATCCAAAAAAGGAATGTTCTTCCTTTTGGTTTTAACCAAAGGAAATACTCAATAAATAACGTAAACAGAAAATAAATCAGTCCAAGTCCAATGAAAAAAAGGACACCGCGGATCAATTCATTGGCATAATACTTCTTTATAAAATCTTCTAGTTTTTGATGTATCGAATTTGACTTTTCCAAAATATCGGTATTAATTTAATAACCAATAAAAGTACTAATTATAATGTTTCCTAAAAGGTAAATAAAACATAATATTAAAGCATTGAAGAAACACGAATTACACCGATAAAACGACAATTTGAAATTGTATATTTGCAAAAAAATTACAAGAATGTCAAGACCAGTACGTGTGCGGTTTGCACCAAGCCCAACGGGGCCATTACACATAGGCGGAGTTCGTACCGCTTTATTCAATTATTTGTTTGCAAAAAAAAATGGAGGAACTTTTTATCTTAGGATAGAAGATACTGACCAAAATAGATTTGTTCCAGGTGCCGAAGAATATATAATGGAAGCCTTGGAATGGTTAGGAATCGCTCCGGAAGAAACTGTTGAAAAGAATGAAAAGTTTGGACCTTACAGACAAAGCGAAAGAAAACACCTTTACAAACAATATGCCGATCAATTAATTGAATCGGGAAATGCCTACTATGCTTTTGATACTGCAGAAGCATTGGACGCTCATAGAAAACAGCACGAAGCTGAAGGAAAAACATTTATCTATAATCACCATAATCGTGAAAAACTAGATACTTCATTGGTAATTTCAAAAGAAGAAACTGCCAAAAGGATCGCAAATAACGAAGATTATGTTATTCGTTTTAAGACTCCACAGAATGAAACTTTGCATTTACAGGACATAATTCGCGGTGAAGTAAAATTTGAAACTGGCCTTTTGGATGATAAAGTATTATATAAAAGTGATGGTATGCCTACTTATCATTTGGCTAATATTGTTGATGACCATTTAATGGAAACCTCACACGTAATCCGTGGTGAAGAATGGTTACCTTCTATGCCCCTACACGTGATGCTATACCGCGCCTTTGGATGGGAAGCACCAGAATTTGCACATTTGCCATTGATATTAAAACCAATTGGAAACGGTAAATTATCCAAAAGAGATGGTGATAAAATGGGATTCCCGGTATTTCCTCTGGAATGGAAAACTGAAGAAGGCGTTTCATCAGGCTACAGAGAAAAAGGATTTTTCCCTGAAACAGTTGTTAACTTTTTATCACTGTTAGGATGGAATGACGGAACTGATAAGGAACTTTTTTCATTGGAAGAATTAACACAAGCTTTTGATTTAAAAAGAGTTCATAAAGCCGGTGCTAAGTTTGACCCAGAGAAAAACAAATGGTTCAATCACCAATATTTAATGCAAAAAGAAGATTCAGTTTTAGCGGAAGAATATTCTAAAATCATTGAATTAAAACATTTGAACAGACATTATTCATTGAACGAAATGACCAAAATTATTTCGCTGATTAAAGACAGAGCTGATTTTATTTCTGATTTTTGGGAAATGAGTGACTTCTTTTTTATAGCGCCAACAGCTTACGATGAAAAAGCAAGCAAAAACTGGAAAGCTGAAACACCAGCGTTGATGCAGGAATTGATTTCGGTACTTGAAGAAATAACAGATTTTACTTCTCTAAATATTGAAACTATTGTAAAAGACTGGATGACCAAAAATGAAATTGGAATGGGTAAAGTAATGCAGCCTTTCCGATTAAGTTTAGTTGGAGCGCTGAAAGGTCCTCACCTATTTGACATAGTCGAAGTCATTGGAAAAGAGGAAACTGTTTCACGAATACAGAAAGCGATTTCAAGAATATAAAACTAAAAAGCTCCCATTGATTTGGGAGCTTTTTTTTATTTTCGATTGATAAAATAACTTATCAGATAAGGAACTATCGTCTGTAAAATAGATCTAAAGGGATTTGGAAAACTCTCTTTATAAGGAGCTAAAAACCCAGCAATTATATTTTCGGGAGTTACAGAATCTTTAGTTTTTTGAATACTTAAAATTAATTTCTGGTAGCTGATCTGTTTTTCTAATTTCAGAATTTCTAAATCACGATCAATAGATGCGTAGGATGAATATTTTTTGTTTTCCATAAATTAATCATTAAAAAATATTTCTGAAAATTTCTCTAAAATTGGTCCTTCAATTATTTTTTCCTTAACCAAAAATAAAAGTATTGTTGAAATCAAATACATTCCTCCAACAGAAAGAAACCCAATTGTATAACTTCCAAAATAATTGCTTAAAGCAAAAGCAACTGCAATGGAACTGAACAATAATACCATACTAAAGCACAATAAAATCAAAACAAATTTCAAAATCATGGTTGTTGATTTCATTGCAACCTTGAAACCCCATAATTTATAATAGGAAACAGATTTTTCGAAATAAGCCTGAGCTTGATTTTGAATATCCTCTGAATTTTCTTTTATTTTATCAAATGCCATAGACTAAGTTTTATGACTGAAATTTAGCATTTTTTTCTTTAAGTTCCGCTAGTTTGTTTTCCAAATAAGAAACTACATCTTCAGTCTTATCACTTAAATTATTGACGATACTTTCATAATGGCGATCAATTTCATTTTTACCTAATACACCATTGCCCATCAGCTTTTCAGAAACCTCATGTAATCTATCAGTAAGATTGTTTTTTACATCATCAAAACCATCTTTTATTTTTTCTCTTGTTTTGGAACCTTTATCCGGCGCAAACAAAATTCCAAGTCCGGCACCAATTGTTACACCAACCAAAACAGCTACTATTGTATTTCCAGTATTATTTGACATTCTTATAAATTTAAAGTTACTATATACTAAATTTACAACTTTATGAACAAACATGTGTTAACAAGCCGTTAAACTACAAAATAATGAGGCAAAAATTAAAATAAAGACCATATTTCAACTAAAAAAAATAAACGAAGTATTTATATAGAAAACATAAAAAAACGTATTAAAAACGATTTATGAATGTTATTTTTAATAGTTAAAATAAATTAAAACTATTTTTAAAATAGATTTAATAAATAATAAATATATTTTATTAAATTTATTAAAAAACATAGTTAATTGTAATCCTAAAAAAGCATAAAAAAAAGAAAATCTATAGTTTTTATCAAAAATTAAAATAAGAGCTTTTAATAAACGAAAAACAAAAAAACATAAATTGGTATAAACAAAATTTTAAAAACTCTTAAAATCAATTTATGAAAGTCAATTTTAATAAATAAAAATTATTAAAATTTAAAAAATAATCATAATACTATATAATAAAAAAGCGCTTTATAAAAAGCGCTCTTAATAGATAAAATTTATTTTTTTTATTTCAACAGAAATTTTTCAATAAATTCAGTTTCACGTTCTGTTGTACTTTTTGAAGGATTGGATTGTAATTTTAAAACTTCCTCTCTAAATAAATTTACAAAATCTGAATCGTAATCCAAATTGCTTAAATTTAAAATTGCTCTGGAACGAACAAAAGTAGATTCACTTCGAAGTGACATTAAATACAATTTAGATAAATCCTCTTTGTCATAATCCGAAGGTTTCAAATTGGCATACTTCAGAATAAAATTGGCAAACAATAAAGAACTTTTATTATTGTTAATATTCTTTCTGAAAGAATTTTGTAATAAACTATAATTAGAAATTCCTGACAGCGTCTCTCCTATTGCTTTTCTGATTGCAATACGTTCTTCTCTTGTAGCAACTTTAAAATATTTATTGATTTCTTTTAGCGAATTATTAATGCTGTTTTCATCCTTTTTACCTTTTTCTTCCCAAGCATCTTTAAGTCCAACTGTCTTATTAAACACTAATTTTGAATCAGTTGTATCTTTATCAACAACAAAATAACCCAAACGCTGAAATTGGAAATGATCACCAATTTTAGCTTCAGCTAAACTAGGTTCAACATATCCTTTGACAATTTCTAAAGAAGAGGTGTTCATAAAATCCAAGAAACTTTTCTCTTTGTGACTGTCTGGTGCTTCGTCAATAAACAGACGATCATACAAACGAACTTCAGCCTCAACAGCATGAGCAATAGAAACCCAATGCAGAGTTCCGGCAACTTTACGTTTGCTAGCTTCGCTTCCGCTTCCGCTCAAAGAATCCGTGTCATAAGTAACCTGAATTTCGGTAATTACACCATTAGCATCTTTCGTAACACTTTCACCTTTAATGATATAACCATTCTTAAGACGCACTTCATTTCCTATACTTAAACGGAAAAATTTAGCTGGAGCCACTTCCAGGAAGTCGTCTCTTTCGATAAATAATTCACGGGAAAAAGGCACTTTTCTATAACCAGCCGATTCATCTTCCTGATTATTTTCTGCAACAAGCAACTCTTCTTTTCCTTCCGGATAATTGGTAATAACCACTTTTACAGGATCCAAAACAGCCATAACTCTTGGAGCTGTTTTGTTCAAATCCTCACGAAGACAAAAGTCCAAAAGCGATACGTCAATGATATTTTCGCGCTTGGCAACACCTATAACCTCACAGAATTTACGAATAGCACTTGCAGTATAACCACGTCTTCTAAGTCCGGAAATAGTAGGCATTCTAGGATCATCCCATCCGCTTACGATGTTTTCCTGAACCAATTGCAGAAGCTTACGCTTACTCATTACAGTATAATTTAAATTCAGACGGGCAAACTCATATTGATGCGGACGCACTTGATTTTCATCATAAATCTGATCCAAAAACCAGTCGTATAATTCACGGTGCATTACAAATTCCAAAGTACAGATCGAATGCGAAATCTGCTCCACATAATCACTCTCACCATGTGCATAATCATACATTGGATAAATATTCCAATCATTTCCTGTACGGTGATGATGACGGTGTAATATTCTGTACATCAATGGATCACGCATCAGCATATTTGTAGAAGCCATATCAATTTTGGCTCTCAAAACATGACTTCCTTCGGGAAAATCACCATTTTTCATTCCTTCAAAAAGAGCCACATTTTCTTCAATAGAACGGTTTCTGTAAGGCCCGTCAACTCCTGCTTGAGTCGGTGTTCCTTTCTGAATTGCCATATCTTCAGAAGACTGGCTGTCAACATAGGCTTTACCTTTTTTAATCATGGCAACAGCCCATTCATATAACTGCTGAAAATAATCTGAGGAATACACCTCTTCTGACCAGTTAAAACCTAACCATTTTACATCTTCTTTGATGGAATCAACATATTCCTGCTCTTCTTTAGCAGGATTAGTATCATCAAAACGCAAGTTAACCGGTGCATTGTATTTTAATCCTAAACCAAAATTTAAACATATAGATTTGGCATGGCCAATGTGCAGATACCCATTAGGTTCTGGTGGAAAACGAAAGCGTAATTTATCTTGGGGAAAACCGTTTGTTAAACTGTCTTCTATAATTTGTTCAATAAAATGAAGTGATTTCTCTTCTGATGCCATTTTTAAAAATTTTAGCAAAGATAAAAAATTGAGGACAGATAATGGGTAATAACAATATAGACTTTGAATTAAATTTATTAGTATTTTTGCATAAACACTGAAAGTTATGAGACAATTAACAGTAACAATTCCAGACGATTTTTATGAAACTTTTGTTAGTTTTTTCAAACATATCCCTAATGTTTCTATTAATGAAATAAAGGATGAAGTTCCGATCTGGCAACAGGAAATGGTTTTGGAACGTATGAAAAATGCTAAGCCAGAGGATTATAGAAGTTGGGAAGAAGTAAAGAAAGAACTGGATAAAAAATGGAATTTCAATGGATAAATATGCCATTGAAATGCTATTTTGGGCAGAACAAGATTTGAATGAAATTGCAATTTATTATAAAAATTTATCAAATGAATTGGGAGGTAAATTTTATATTGAAGTTAGAAATGCAATAGAATCTTTAAAAATCAATCCTTATTATCAGATTGATTCTGATAAATTAAGAAAAATTCATCTTCAAAAATTTCCTTATAAAATTTATTTTAGGGTTGATGAAGAAAATAAAATTGTATATATAGAAGCAATAATTAATGACTATTTATTGCCTTTTTCAAGAAAAAAATAAAAAAATGGGCATCATAAAATTAAAAAATATACGCACTTTCTCGTACCATGGCTGTTTGATAGAAGAAGGAAAAATAGGATCCGATTATAGTGTTGATTTAGAAATAAGCACCAATTTGAAACAATCTTCCGAATCCGATAACTTGAAAGATACTGTAGATTATGTACATTTAAACAAGATTGTGGTAGAGGAAATGGCTATCCGATCGAATTTACTGGAACATGTAGCCAAAAGAATTATCGATAGAGCGTTGGCTGAACTCGAAACGGTTTCAAGAATTAAAATAGCTGTTTCAAAAATAAATCCTCCTATTGGCGGTGATGTTGAAGCTGTTACAATTGAAATGGAAGAAGAGCGAAATTTTAAATTATATTAAAACTTATAAAAAAATAAAAAAGTTTACTTTATACTTTTAAACTTTAAAATTTTAAGTTACTTTTGCCAACCGTTAATGAATGGCGTCGTGGCCGAGCGGCTAGGCTGGGCTCTGCAAAAGCTCCTACTCCGGTTCGAATCCGGACGATGCCTCAAGAACCTCTAAAGCAATTTAGAGGTTTTTTTATGGCTAATTTTTAGAAAAAATTAAGTAAAGTTTATGTTCTAATCAAGACGATGCCAAAAGAAGAGAGATACATTTCTGTATCTATTTTTTAAACCATAATTTAAAAATTTTGAACCATTAAGATATTAAGTTTCATTAAGTAGCTAGCTTAATTTTCTTAATATCTTAATGGTTCAAAAAAAAAGGAACTGTTTAGGTTCCTTTTTTATAATTTCTTTTAAACTACTTTTCTATCTTCTCAAAAGCTTTTTTAACCATTTGCTTTTCCTCAGGAAAACAGCCTTGAATGATTAATGCGAAACCAAAAATCATTAGTACAATACTAATTCCTCTTTTGATTTTATAGATATTCGTTGGTGTCATTTTGTGTTTTAATTGTTTTGCCAACGATATTTTAATACAATCTATTCCAAGATACGTAAGGATCACGGAGATAAAAAAGGTAAGCATTCTTGAGGTTTCCATTTCTAATTTTGGTCCTACAGAAATAATTACAGCCAGCCAAAAACCAAGAACGCCAATATTGATAATATTTAGAAAAAAACCTTTCAGAAAAAGTCCAACATAATTTTTTTTAATAATCTCGTTATCGATGGTTTTTGTGTTAACTCTTTTTTCTTTTTTTATTCCTAAAAACGAAATAAAACCATAAGCCATCATAATAAAACCTCCAAAAATAAACAGCGAAGAGTTATCATTTAGACTTTGGATCAGTCTGTAACTTCCTAAATAAGCAATTGTTATAAAAAAAACATCTCCTAAAACAACACCTAAATCAAAAACTAAAGCGGCTCTGAATCCTTTAATTATACTGGTTTCAATCAGAATAAAAAAAACGGGGCCAATCATAAAACTTAATAATACTCCCCACGGAATACCTGTCAAAATATCGTTTATCATTAAAAAATGACTTTAAAAATTGGTTACAAATTTACTATTTCTGAACTATTGTTCCTCCCATAAAAGTTTCCTGTTTTATTTCTTTTGGCTTGCCATAAATAAAAATAGTACCTCCGGCTTTTATTTTTGCATCAACAAGAGAGCTGGCTCTTACATCAGCGCTTCCTCCTGCTGATAAACTGACAGTGGTTTGTGAAGTTTCTAAATCTCCAGCTTCTAAAATTCCTCCAGAATTAATCAAAACCTTTTGAGTGACTGCTTTACCTTTAACTTTGATAATTCCTCCTGAATACGCTTTAATTTCAGCTTTATCGACATCTAAACTAACATTTATCTTAGCACCTTCTTGAGCACCTAACAAAAAAGAAGTTTGTTTAAAAGTATCAGTACAAATTACGTTACTTCCTTCATTGGCATCAATGCTCTGGATTCTTTTGAAGTATAATGTCACTTTTGCTTCGTCACCAGACATTATTTTGGTCAATGGCATTCTTATTTTTAAAAGCCCGTTTTTATTAACAACTTCAACCTTACTTTGGCTTGTTCCTGTAATAACTACTTTATTTTCGGAAGAAGCGACTAAAGTAACACTCAGTTTATCAAACACTTTTACATCATCAAAATCCTTAAGTTCTATAGTCGTTTGTGCAAAAGAGAATTTTGCTAAAAACACAAAACTTATTAAAATTATCCTTTTCATGTTTTAAAAATTAATTGTTAGTAAAAATTCTAAGTTACTAAACTACAAAGTTTTTAATCTTAGGAACTTAGCAGCTTTGAAACTTAGCAACTATTTAAAAAAAAACTTATTCGTTTCTTTTAATAAAATTGAAATCCAATTGTTTTTTAACCAAATCCGCGTTTTTGACTTTAACGTAAATCTCATCACCCAATTGCAGTAATCTATTGGAATTAGCACCTACCAAAGCATACTGTTTTTCATCAAAAGTATAGTAATCTTCTTTTATATCTCGGGTTCTCACCATTCCTTCACATTTATTTTCGATGATTTCAACATAAATTCCCCATTCAGTAACACCCGAAATAACACCCAAAAACTCCTGATCCTGATGATTCTGCATGTATTTAACCTGCATGTATTTTATAGAATCTCTTTCGGCATTAGTAGCCAAACCTTCCATTGTTGATGAATGCAGACATTTGGTTTCATACTCTTCTTCATCTACCGATTTACCACCATCCAAATAAAACTGCAGTAAACGATGAACCATAACATCGGGATAACGACGAATTGGCGAAGTGAAATGTGAATAATAATCAAATGCTAATCCGTAATGGCCAATATTATCCGTAGAATATTTGGCTTTGCTCATCGATCGAATAGCCAGAGTATCAATTAAATTCTGCTCTTTTTTGCCATTAACATCAACCATAAGCTGATTCAACGATTTTGAAATATCGCCTTTATTTCTGAAATCAATTTTATAACCAAACTTAGCAATCACATTCTGCATTGCAATTAATTTGTCTTCATTGGGTTCATCATGAATTCTGTAAATGAACGTTTTCTTTTGTTTTCCAATGAATTCTGCCACTTTTCTATTGGCTAATAACATAAATTCTTCAATCAGATGATTGGCATCTTTTGAGACTTTGAAGTAAACTCCTTCCGGTTCTCCTTCTTGATCTAAGTTGAATTTTACTTCTACTTTATCAAAAGAAATAGCACCTTCATTCATTCTTTTTCTTCTAAAAATCTTCGCTAATTGATCCATTTTCAAAGTTGCTTCGACGATTTCATCCGAAACAACATAAGAATTTCCGGTAATCGAAATTTCAACAGGAATTGTATTGTCTTTATTTTCAATAATATATTGCGCTTCTTCGTAAGCAAAACGCTGGTCTGAAAAAATAACCGTTCTTCCAAACCATTGATTGACAACCTGACATTTTTCAGTAATTTCAAATATCGCCGAGAACGTATATTTCTCTTCCTGAGGACGCAATGAACAGGCAAAATTAGAAAGCACTTCAGGCAACATTGGCACTACCCTATCCACCAAATAAACCGACGTAGCACGCTGATATGCTTCATCATCAAGGATAGTTCCTTCTTCCAGATAATGAGAAACATCGGCAATGTGTACACCAATTTCGTAATTCCCATTTTCTAATTTTTTGAAAGACAAAGCATCATCAAAATCTTTTGCATCTTTCGGGTCAATCGTAAAAGTCAGCGTATCGCGCATATCACGACGTTTTGCAATTTCACTTTCTGAAATCGAAGTATCAATTTTTTGCGCATACGTTTCCACTTCAATAGGAAACTCTGCAGGCAGACCATATTCAGCAAGAATAGCATGAATTTCAGTATCGTGTTCTCCTGGTTTTCCAAGTACTTTTACCACTTTTCCAAACGGACTGTCGGCTCTCGCCGGCCAATCTTCTATATGAACCAAAACAACATCTCCTTGTTCAGCCTCCCCTATTTTATCTTTTGGAATAAAAATATCCGTATACATTTTTGGATTCGCAGTCGAAACAAAAGAGAAATTCTTCTGAATATCAATCACTCCAACGAAATCAGTTTTGTATCTTTCGATAACTTCAATAACCTCACCTTCAGCCCTTCTGCCGCTTCTTTTGTTATAAACATACACTTTTACGGTATCTTTATCCAAGGCGTGATTCAGATTATTGGATGGAATAAAAACATCTTCTTCAAATTCAGGACAAATGAAATAGGCACTTTTTCGGCCTGTCATATCAATTGTTCCTTCGTAATATTCTCTGCTGGTGGCTTTTATTAAATATTTTCCAGGTTCGGTTTCTATAATTTTTTTGGAAGAAGCCAAAATCTTCAGATCTTTTATAATCTGATTACGGCTTTGCGTATCATCCAATTCTAATTTCGAAGCTATTTGTTTGTAGTTAAAGGCTTTATTGGCACTTTGCGATAATATTTTTATAATTTTATCCGAGAAATCTTTATCTTTCTTAATCGGCTTTCTTAATCTTTTACCCATGTATCTTTTCTTAAATGCCTAAAATTACGAAATTGTATTCACTATTCCGTATTCCAAAAGAGTTTTAAACTAATAATAACTTCATTACATTTATAAAAAATTCTAAATGAAAGGCTTTAAAACAATTGCTGTTTTCAATTATCAGCATGAAATTGTGGTACTTAAACACATTTTGGATCAGGAGGAAATTCATTATTTTTTTGAAAACGAAAACATTGTCTCCATTGATCCGCTGGCAAGCTTTGCCTTCGGAGGCATACAGCTCAAGGTACATCCAAACGATTTTGAACAAGTTCAGGAAATTCTCGACAATTTGAATCCAAAACTTTCCATCGTTTAGAAAACTTCACAATTCAACTTTTTTTTGGGCGTGACCCTCCCGAAAAGGTCGGGTCGGGCTGTCCGTTCCCGCTTCCCGATGAAAAATCGGGAGAGCTCCACTTCCATCCCTCACGCAAATCCTGCAAAACAAGAACAGAAACAGTAAAAAAGAAACAACTTTTGAAGAAACAGAATATTTTAAATTTTTTTTTTGTTTTCAAATTTCAAAGTTGTCAACATATATTAAATACAACAAAAAGAAATTTTAAAATTTTAAAAAATATTTATGGTTATTATAGCTTGTTAATTGTTGCTATAAATTTTTAAAAAAATGCATTGAAATCAAGTTTTAGGTTTTTATCTTGAGTTATCAACAGTGTTATTTATATGTAAATTCCTGTCTTTTAAGATATTTTTAAAAATAGTTAACAACTGTTAATATTTCAAAATTGCGATAAATTGTAAATAAGTGTTTTTTATTTTCTTGTTCAAAAACTAAAATTTAGTATTGATAACTTTTCCAAAAATTCCTCAAACTTTATTTGGTTTTTAAAAACAGGTTTTGGATTACATAATTTTTTGAAACAAACTAAAAAAACTTCTAAAATTCTTTTCAAAGTTATAAACATTTTGTGTTAATTTAAGGTTAACTGAATATCAAGTAGTTACATTTTGGTATTAACATGATAAAAAATTAACATTATAATTACATTCTCTTTACTGGTTTACAGCTTCTTATAAATAAGGAAATATGTTAATAACCTTCAAATTTTCTTATAATCAGCAAATTATAGCAGATTATAAAGTTTCTCTTTTTTTGTATTTCTTAATGTGTTAGTAATAGAAAGTGAAAAGGATTTTTGTATGCTATCTTAAATAGAATGGTTAAATTTGTATTTTAAAAACTAATACAAAAAAAATGAAAATTTCAATAGGAAATGACCACGCCGGACCGGATTACAAAAAAGCAATTGTTCAATATTTAGAATCAAAAGGACATCAGGTTACTAATTATGGAACAGATACAGAAGCATCTGTAGATTATCCAGATTTTGGACATCCAGTTGCGACAGATGTTGAAGAAGGAAAAGCTGATTTTGGAATCGTAATTTGTGGCAGCGGCAACGGAATTGCAATGACTGTTAATAAACATGCCGGAGTTCGTGCAGGTTTGTGCTGGACTAAGGAAATTGCCTATTTGACCCGTTTACACAATAACGCTAATATCGTAAGCATTCCAGCCCGTTATACTTCTATTCAGCAGGCAGTAGAGATTGTTGAAACTTTCTTGGAAACCGAATTTGAAGGAGGAAGACATCAAACCAGAGTTGATAAAATAAGCTGTTAAAATATTTTGGAACATCATCACGATCATAGCCACAGCCATCACCATCATGTAGAAGGTAAAAATCTGCTGTTTTCGATTGTATTGAATATTGTGATTACGGTAGCACAAGTTATTGGCGGAATTCTTTCAGGAAGTCTGGCTTTGCTGTCAGATGCCCTGCATAATTTTTCCGATGTACTTTCTTTAGTATTTAGTTATGTAGCCCATAAATTATCCCGAAAAAAAGCTTCCAACGACCAAACTTTTGGTTACAAGCGAGCCGAATTGATAGCCGCTTTTATTAATGCAATGACTTTGATAATAGTGGCTTTGTTTTTGGTTTATGGAGCAGTAGAAAGGTTTTTCAATCCACAGCATATAGAATCAGGATTGGTGATTTGGATGTCAATTATAGGTATTGTTGCCAATGGTTTGTCAGTAATAATGCTAAAAAATGATGCCGACAAAAATCTGAATATGAAATCGGCTTATCTGCATTTGTTTACTGATATGATGGCTTCCATTGCTGTGTTAATAGGTGGTCTGCTGATGAAATATTTCCAATGGTTTTGGATTGACAGTTTATTAACTTTGATAATTGCCATTTACCTGATAATCGTCGGTTTTGATCTGCTAAAAAAGTCAACACAAATGCTGATGCTTTTTACGCCAAGTCATCTTGATATTGATAGTATTATCAACGAAGTTCATAAAATTTCGGGAGTGCATAAACTGCACCATATTCATCTTTGGTATCTCAACGAAGAGGAATTACATCTCGAAGCACATCTCGACTGTTCCGAAGATATAAAAATGTCTGAGTTCAATGAACTTTTGGACAAAGTTGAACACGTTCTGTTCGAAAAATTTCATATTAATCACATTAATATTCAGCCGGAATATAAAAAGGAGGAAGATTCCAAGGATTTCATCGTTCAGGATTAGGTTGTTTATTGAAAAAAAAAATCGCGGTGCTTCGCACCAATAATATTACAAAGCTGGTCAAAAAACTGGGCTTTTTTTGTTTTCTACTGACTGAATTAATGTTAATTTAGTCATCGCATTGACTGAATTGATGTTAATTTGGTCATCGTATTGACTAAATTAACGTTTTTTAGTTATATTTGCATTATGATTTTTAAATAATTAGAAATGCCTAATCATTATAAAAGAGCCATTTTAACTGAATTTACCCGCAAGTTACTGCCTAATAAAGTATTGATTTTGTTGGGCGCAAGGCGAGTGGGTAAAACAGCCTTAATCAAAAATTATCTCAAAACAATTCCTGCCGATTCTTATTTGCAATTGAATGGAGAAGATATAAAAGATGCCAATTTGTTAAAAGAACGTTCCGTAAGTAATTATAAACGGCTTTTAGCAAATGTGCCTTTGTTGGTCATTGACGAAGCGCAGCATATTCCTGATATTGGAATGATTTTGAAATTGATAGTCGATTCTATCGATGGTATAAAAGTAATCGCTACAGGATCGTCGGTTTTTGATTTGTCGAATAATTTGGGCGAACCTTTGGTAGGTAGAAAAAACACGATCTATCTTTTTCCACTGGCACAGATAGAGTTTTCAGAGAAAGAAAATTATAAGAAAACCATCGAAAATCTAGAGCAAAGATTACTTTTTGGAAGCTATCCAGAACTCGAACAATATGAAGATTGGGCAAGTAAAGAGGAGTATATCAACGAAATTATAAACTCCTATCTGCTAAAAGATATTTTGATTTTTGACGGTATCAAATATTCGAATAAAATTTATGATTTGTTGCGATTAATTGCTTTTCAAATCGGAAAAGAGGTTTCGCTACTCGAATTGGCCAAGCAATTGCAAATGTCAAAAAACACGGTGGCTAATTATTTGGATTTACTTTCTAAAGTTTTTGTTTTGTTTAAAGTAGAAGGTTTTAGTCGCAATCTTCGTAAAGAAATAGTAAAATCGTCGCGATGGTATTTTTATGACAACGGCATTCGAAATGGCATTATAAACAACTTTAAAACCATTGAAAACCGCAATGATATTGGCGAACTTTGGGAAAATTATCTTGCATCCGAAAGAATAAAAAAACAGCAGTATCAAAAAATAAATACCAAAAATTATTTTTGGCGCACTTACGACCAACAAGAATTGGATTGGTTAGAAGAAAGAGGAGAAACACTCGCCGGATTTGAATTCAAATGGAACGAGAATAGAAAAGCAAAGATTCCTACAGCTTTTGCCAAAGCCTATCCTGAAGCGACTTTTGAAGTAATTAACAGGAGTAATTATTTGGATTTTATTCTCTAGTTAAATAAAACCAAGCAATCAAAATTTGAATAAAAACGATTCCAAAATATTTCCACAAATAGGATATTTTCGAAGTTTTATGTCTAAAAAACAGCATTCCTAATCCTGAACCAATTGTTCCTCCAAGTAAAACAAAAGTTAAAAGTGTTTTTTCGGAAATTCTTCTTTGGTGGTTTTGAGCTCGATTTTTGTCGTAGGCCATTAATAAAAAAACGATTATGTTTAAAATTAAGAAAGTGTAGAATAAAAATAGCATTGGAGTTCGAATTGGAAGTGAAAGATAGTATTTTAGCATTTATATTATAATTATTAATTTATATTAATAAAATGAAAGATTTAACTAATTCACAGATTGACAGAAATAATATATTAAATAACAATGTAGCTATTAAAGAAATGTATAACCAATTAGGTTTTACGGGGATATATTTTGAAAATAAATATAGGTTTACACTGAATCAGGTTGCTAAATTTTATGAAGTCGATACAAGAACTATAGAACGTATTTTGCAGGATAATAATCAGGAGTTGCATAATTCAGGTTATGAAATTTTTAGAGGTGTTAAACTTAAAGATTTTAAAGACTTTATAAATCAACTGACCGACATCAATGTCGGTCAGTTGATGGAAGATAATGACAATGAATTGGTAGGAAAAAGAGCAACGAGTTTGTCTGTTTTTACTTTTAAAGCGTTATTAAACATTGGAATGTTATTACAAACTTCTGATAAAGCTAAAGAGGTAAGAACTTTTGTTTTAAATGTAGTAATTGATGTTTTAAATAAAAAATTAGGAGGTTCTACTAAATTTATTAATCAGCGGGAAGAGGAATTTGTTCCAGCAGCAATGAGAGAAATAAATTACAGAAAAGAATTTACAAATGCAATTGATTTTTGTATTGTTTCTAATAAATTCAAATACGGACAATTAACTGATAAGATTTACAAAAGTATTTTCAAAGAAAACGCTAAAGAATATCGAAAAGTCCTTGATTTAAAAAAGAAAGAGAGTGTAAGAGCAACTATGTATTCGGAAGTTTTGGATTTAATATCAAGCTATGAAAATGGATTTGCAGATTTTTTAAGAGAACAATTTGAACAAAGCAAAGAACAATTTACGTTATCAGAAGCACACGAAGTTTATGCTAATTTTGAAAAATTAACAAATAAAATATATGAGCCTTTAAGAGAAAAAGCAAGAAGTTTGATGGCGAGCAGGGATATGGCTTTTAGGGATGCTTTACACGAAAAGTTAAAAGATTATGTAAATACAGTAAGCACAGAGGATTTTGATAAATTTTTAGGAGAAAGAAGTCAAGCTTTAGAGGATAGATTAAAAGATAATATAGATGTATTTAAAAGATTAAAAGATCGTTAATTATGAGCTATCTTTATTTTGACACAAATCATGCCATAAAACAACAAGATTTTATTATTGAAAATAGTGGAGGCAGAAAAGGAATTATTAACATTGGTTTGGTTGATAGTGTTTTACAACATATTCAAAACGATTTGTATTATCCAGAATTTGAAAATAAAGTATGTCATTTATTTTATTCAATAAATAAAAATCATGCTTTCGAAGATGGAAATAAACGTACATCTATTGTGTTATCAGCTTATTTTCTTGAAGTAAATGGTTTTGATTTTAAAGTAAGTCATTTTATTAAAGAAATGGAAAACATTGCCGTTCATGTAGCAGATAATAAAATTGATAAAGATTTACTTCAAGAAATAATAACATCAATTTTATATGATAACAGTTATGATGAAGTACTTCAATTAAAGATTGTCAATGCTATTTCTTTGTTTGAAGATTTTAATGATAATGAAACAGAATTTTAAATAAATCCTAAAAGATTAAAAATAGAATTACAATAAAATGACCAACATACAATTCATCGCCAAGTCTGTTAACACAGCACCCATAAACATTCAAAACACCGTTCAATTATTACAGGAAGATTGCACGATTCCGTTTATTTCCCGTTACCGAAAAGATAAAACAGGGAATCTGGACGAAGTAGTGATAGAGCAAATTGCAAAATTGCAGAAAGATTACGAAACGATTGTAAAACGTAAAGAAGCAATTTTAAAAAGCATCGAAGAGCAAAATGCCTTGACGCCCGAATTGGAGAAAAAAATCCAGCAAAGTTTCGATTTACAGGAATTGGAGGATTTTTATCTGCCTTATAAAAAGAAAAAACGCACCAAGGCCGATGTTGCCAGAGAGAATGGATTAGAACCTTTGGCGAAGATTATTATGAATCAAGGGAAGGATGATGTTGATTTCTTGGCGACACAATATTTGAATGAAAATGTAATCAATGAAGAAGTGGCTTTACAAGGCGCTCGAGACATTATAGCAGAATGGATTAATGAAAATATTTACGTTAGAAAACAGCTGAGACGATTGTTTGAACGTAAATCAACCATCACCACAAAGGTGGTTAAGGCCAAAAAAGAGGAGGAAGGCGCACAGAAATTCAATCAGTATTTTGATTGGTCAGAACCGTTGACAAAAGCACCGTCCCATCGTTTATTGGCTATTTTGAGAGCCGAAAACGAAGGTTTTATCAAGCTCAAAGTAGATGTGGAGCTTGATGATGCTTACGATATTATTGATGAATTAATTATTAAAGGCGAAAACAGTACGACGCCCCATATTCAGTTGGCGATTGAAGACAGTTACAAACGATTGTTGAATCCGGCGATTTCGAATGAAACATTGCAGGAAGCCAAAGCCAAGGCTGATGCCAATTCGATTCAGGTATTTGCCAATAATTTAGGGCAGTTGCTATTGGCACCGCCGTTGGGCGAGAAACGAATTTTGGCGATTGACCCAGGATTCCGTTCGGGCTGTAAAGTAGTTTGTTTGGACGAGAAAGGTGATTTGTTGTACAACGAAACCATTTATCCGCACGCACCGCAGAACGAAACGGCTATGGCGATGAAAAAGATAAAATCGATGGTCAATGCTTATAATATTGACGCCATTTCCATCGGAAACGGAACCGCTTCAAGAGAAACAGAATTCTTTATCAAAAAAATTGCTTTCGACAAGCCAGTACAAGTTTTTATTGTTTCGGAGGCAGGTGCTTCGGTGTATTCGGCTTCGAAAATAGCGAGAGAAGAATTTCCTAATTATGATGTGACGGTTCGTGGCTCAGTTTCGATTGGACGAAGACTTTCAGATCCATTGGCCGAATTGGTTAAAATCGACCCAAAAGCCATTGGAGTAGGGCAGTATCAGCACGATGTGGATCAAACCAAACTTAAGGAAGAACTTGATAATACGGTGATTCGCTGCGTTAACTCGGTAGGGATCAATATCAACACAGCGAGTAAACATTTGTTGGGTTATGTGAGTGGAATAGGAGAGAAGCTGGCAGAAAATATAGTACAATATCGTTCCGAAAATGGTCCTTTTACAGATAGAAAACAATTGAAAAAAGTACCTCGTTTGGGTGATAAAGCGTACCAGCAAGGAGTCGCTTTTATCCGAATTTCGAATGCAAAAAATCCGTTAGATAATTCAGCAGTGCATCCGGAAGCCTATGGAATTGTGGAGAAAATGGCCAAAGATTTAAAACTTTCGGTAAATGATTTGATTGCCAATAAAGAAAAAACAGCTTTGATTAAAGCCGAAAATTATATCACACCCGAGATTGGTTTATTAACCTTAAAAGACATCATCAAAGAGTTGGAGAAACCGGGACTAGACCCAAGAAAATCAGCCAAAGTTTTTGAATTCGACCCCAATGTAAAATCAATAAAAGACCTGAAAACCGGAATGATTCTGCCGGGAATTGTCAACAATATTACCAATTTCGGATGCTTTGTAGATTTAGGAATCAAAGAAAGCGGATTGGTTCATATTTCACAACTAAAAGCTGGTTTTGTGAGCGATGTAAACGAAGTAGTGAAATTACACCAACACGTTACCGTAAAAGTTGTCGAGGTTGATGAAGACAGGAAACGTATACAGTTGACGATGGTTTTGTAAATTTCAATTCCTTGTAGAAAGGAATTATAAAAGAAATCCCAATCCGAACTATCTTGGATTGGGATTTTTATTTAAGTAAAAAACTACAAATTACAAAAACTACGTATTTTTACTTATTTATGAATTATTGTGAATATCTGAAAAAGAGAGTTTCTAAGTAGAGGAAACATTCAATGATGCAGTTTTTTGTATTTATTTATAAAAAATACGCAAAAAAAGGACTTTTTCCTGACTGTTTTTTTGCATCTGGCAAAAGTCATACATTATTATTTATTGCGAAAAACTTATACATTTACTTAAAATAAGGACAGTTACAGTAAATTTTTTACTGATTTTGTTATTTAACCAAGATTTTTTCATAGCATTGAATTTTTGATTCATATCGAAATAAGGAACGAAATATTGGTTGGGATGTATTACTTAGAAAATAATAATTAGCTACAGATGAAAGATAATCAAGCCATTTGCAACAGCTGCCATAATGATAATTGTTTTATCAGAAAGCATATTCATTTGCCTAACATGCAAAGTTATATAGAGAAAAAACACAGTTTTACCTGCAAGAAAGCGCAGCAGTTCATCATAGAAGGTGCTCCTATTCAGGGTTTGTATTTTGTCAATAAAGGAAAGGTGAAAACAGTTAAGACGGGTATCAATGGCAGAGAACAGATTGTTCGGTTTACGACAGACGGCGACACTGTTGGTTTCAGGGGATTTGGAACTAGCAACCGGTATCTGATTGGTGCTTATGCTTTGGAAGATACGGTTTTGTGTAATTTTAATAATGAGGTGATGATGGATATTCTTAAGAATGTTCCCGAGTTCACGTATGATATGATGCTTTTTTATGCGGAGGAATTGAACAAGAGTGAGAACAACATCAGGAAAATTGCCCATATGAACGTGAGAGAACGAGTGATAGACACCTTATTATATATTCATCGAAAATTTGGTCAGGCCAATGATTTGATTAATATTGATTTGTCCCGAAAAGAAATGGCCGATTTTGCCGGAACGACTGAAGAGCAGGTTACTCGTGTGATTTCGAGTTTGAAGAGAGAGGAATTGATAAAAACAGTCGGAAAGAAAATTGGATTACAGAAAATAAGTAAAATGCAGTCGGAAATTATGGAGCATAAGTATGTCTAAGTAGTTTTTTGATTATGCATTAGATTTAAAAGCCTTTTTTGGGCTTTTTTTTATGGAAATAAATATCGTTTCTTTAGAATTTGAAATTATTTTTTTCTCATAGGTAGTTTATAAGTAAAAGGTTTAGACAAAATAGAAGTATCATAAAACTAGTAAATACGGTACTTTTAAAAAAAAAATTGCGAAAACGCAGTAAATTTTTTGCCATCAGAATATTTTTTGCTGCGTAAAAAAGAGGTTTTAAGCTGTAAAAAACAAATACGTAAGTATAAATACGTATGTATATTTGCTTCATACTAATCAAAACCTATTTATCATGCAAAAGATTACAAGGACATTACAAAAAATAAAAGCATTAAAAAACGGTAAAAATTCAAGATCAATTTTATTAGGCGCTGCCATACTTCTTGGTTCATCTGCTGCAAATGCACAGCTGACTGCTACAGGACAATTCAGACCAAGAACAGAGTTCAGAGACGGATACAGTACATTGCAGGCAAAAGATGCAGAGACTGCAGCTTTCATTTCACAAAGAACAAGATTAAATGTTGGATTCACAGGATACAGATTCAAATTTTTTGCAGCTATTCAGGATGTTCGTGTTTGGGGACAGGATGCTTCAACAATTAATAGAGTAACAACCGCTGAGAACAACGGAGTACAATTACACGAAGCTTGGGGGGAAATTATGCTGAACGACACAATAAGCAGCATTCAAAATCTTTCTTTAAAAATTGGACGTCAGGAAATTTCATATGATGACCAAAAGGTCATTGGAGGTCTTGACTGGTTACAGCAGGCACGTTACCACGATGCGGTTGTCCTGAAATATTTCAACAAAGGATGGACTGCCGATTTTGGAGCCGCATTTAACCAAAACAAAGAATTATTAGCAGGTACAATTTATAATGGTGTTCCGGCAGCAACATCAGGCTATACGGCTGGTACAAACGGTTTAGGGACGAATTACAAATCACTTGAATATGTTTATCTGGCTAGAAAGTTTTTCTTTGGAGATATTTCCTTTTTATTCCTTAGCGATAACTTCAATAAATATACCAATGTAACTGCAGGAACTCCACCGGTTACAACCAAAGTAAACGAGCAGGGAATCTGGACACGCAACACGACCGGTTTCTACTATAATGTGAATCCAACTCGAAAATTAAAATTTGAAGGAAGTGTGTACCACCAATTTGGTCACGACAAAAACGGACGCAGTTTAGACAGTAATCTGGCTTCCATCACTTCAACTCTGCAAGTAGGAAGAAAACTGTTTGTAGGCCCTGGTATTGATTATTTATCAGGTAATGATGGGACAAAAGCCGTTACAGCGACTTCAGATAATAATCAATTTGATCCGCTTTACGGAACGCCTCACAAATTCTGGGGATATATGGATTACTTCTATGCTTCAAGCGGTTTTGGCTCACAAGGTCTACTAAACTACTTTTTGAAAGCGAAATATAACCTGAAAGACAATCTGACTCTTTTTGCTGATGTTCACTGTTTTGAAGCAGCAAACAAATTATCTGACGGAGCGGGAGGAACACAAACCAGTTATTTAGGTACAGAGCTTGACTTAAAAATGAGCTATAACATGACCAAAATGATCAATATTGAAGCTGGATATTCTGTAATGCAGGCTACAAAATCAATGGCTTCAGCACAAGTTAAAGCAGTTGCCAATGCTAACCTTACTCCGCAATGGGCGTATGTAATGGTAAATATTAAACCAAATTTTTTAAATAAAAAGTAATTGAATTAACAATTAAAAAACTAAAAAAATGATACAGACTAAAAAACATATAAAAACCCTTTTTGCCCCATTGATGTTGATAATGTGTGCGGTTTTGTTTTCTTCTTTCACGACAAAACCAAATCCGCCAGCGAGTGAACCTGTCAAATTAGGTTTCATTCCACTAACTGACTGTTCACCAATCGTAATGGCCAAAGAATTAGGATTGTTTAAAAAATACGGTGTTGAGGTTGTAGTAACCAAAGAAACATCCTGGGCCAATGTTCGTGACAAAATCTTAACAGGAGAATTGGACGGAGCTCACTGTCTATATACCATGCCATTTTCAGTGTACACAGGAGTAGGAGGAAAAGCCGGTTCAGAAATGAAAATCGCGATGATGCTCAGTGTAAATGGGCAAGCGATTACTTTGTCGAATGACTTTTGCGGAAAAGTAGGTTTCAAACAAATGAATAAGGTAACTCCTGTCGTGGCTGCTAAATTAAAAGCCGAAAAAGAAGTGACTTTTGCAATGACTTTCCCAGGAGGAACTCACGATTTATGGTTAAGAAACTGGATGTCATTAGCAGGTTTAAACCAAAAAGCAGTAAAAATCATAACTATTCCGCCTCCGCAAATGGTGGCGAATATGAAAGTGGGCAACATGGACGGATACTGCGTAGGCGAACCTTGGGGAGGAGTTGCAGTAAAACAGGGAATTGGTTTTACCCAAATCGCTTCTCAGGATATCTGGAAAGACCACCCTGAAAAAGCGCTGGTTGTAAACAAAGATTTTAGCACATCACGCCGTGAAGACCTGAAAAAAGTAATGAAAGCGATTATGGAAGCCTGTATCTGGCTTGATAATCCTGCAAACCGCAAGAAAGCTGCCGCCATCATCGGGAAAGCACCTTATGTAAACGCTCCAGCCGATGTTATTGAAGCACGATTAATGGGAGATTATAACTTGGGCTGTAATCAGGGAACCGAAGTTTATGATAAAGACTATATGCTGTTTTACAAAGGAGGAACAGTAAATTATCCTCGTAAATCCTACGGAATCTGGGCAATGGCACAATATGTACGATTTGGATATCTGAAAGAAGAACCTAATTATCAAGCAATCGCCGATAAATTAATTCTTCAGGATTTATACGAAGAAGTAGCAAAGAGCATGAAAATTAAAATCCCTGCAGACGATATGAAACCGTTCTCACTAACGATGGACAAAACCGTTTTCAATCCAGCAAATCCATCCGCTTATTTAAAAGTGGTGAAGCATTAGAATAAGATGCTAAGACTCTGAGTTGCTAAGATCCTAAGTTTTTAAAAAATCTCAGAAACTTAGAGACTCAGAGTCTTAGAAACTAAAAAATAACATTAAAATTTAACATTATGTCAAATTCAACTACAGCAGCAATAGAAACAGAAGCGATAGCAGGAAGCAATCCTCTTCTAAAAACTTTTGGTAAAGTAATTAAGAAAAAAAGCCTCAAAAAAGCCTCACGTTATATAATTGAAAAAGCAAAATCAATTGCATTTGCCTGTATTGGACTGGCTGTTTTCTGTGGATTTTGGGCCGCATTAAGTATTTATACCAAAGAAGCTCTTCCAAGTCCGTTAGCAACATTAAAAGTATTGTACGAAATGCTGAGTGATCCGTTTTATGATTACGGTCCGAATGATAAAGGGATTGGACTGCAGTTGTTTGTTTCGATAAAAACCGTTTTGACGGGATTCTTGCTGGGTTCTTTGTTTGCAATCCCGTTTGGAATCCTGATTGGAGCCAGCTCGTTTTTCAAAAAAATATTTTATCCGATTGTTCAGTTCTTGAAACCGGTTTCGCCTTTGGCTTGGTTTCCAATAGGTCTGGTGGTTTTCAAGGACACTGGATTGGCAACTATATTCATCGTGTTTATTACTTCATTGTGGTCCACATTGATTAACACCGCTTTTGGAGTGGGAACGATTCCGCAGGATCATAAAAATGTTGCGAAAGCTTTTGGTTTTTCAAAATGGAGATACTTAACCAAAGTTGTTTTTCCATACACACTGCCCCATATCATCACAGGATTGCGATTGAGTATAAGTGTTGCGTGGCTGGTGATTGTAGCCGGCGAAATGCTTTCGGGCGGTGCGGGAATAGGATTTTTTGTGTGGGACAGCTGGAATGCATTGAGTTTGGAAAAAGTGATTTCGGCCATCATCATCATCGGATTTGTGGGAATTATTTTTGATGGATTTTTTACAATGATTGAAAATAAGGTATCGTATAAAGCTTAAGAAGTTGCTAAGATACTGAGTTTCTAAGTTTTTTTAGAAGTCTTAGAATAGCAGCAACTAAAAATTAACTAGAAACAAACAAAAAACGGAGTTCCTAAGTCTTAGAAACTTAGAATCTCAGAAACTTACAAACTTAAAGATATGAGCTATTTAGAAATAAAAGATTTGGAAATTTCTTTTCCAACTCCAAAAGGGAAATATATTGCAGTAAGAGATATCAATCTTTCAATCAAAAAAGGTGAAATCATATCGATTATCGGGCATTCGGGCTGCGGAAAATCGACCATTATGAATGCAATAGGAGGGATGCTGACCCCAACAGGAGGTTCGGTTGTACTGGATGACAAAAACGTAAAAGGACCTGGTCCGGACCGCGGAATTGTTTTTCAGAACTATTCACTATTGCCTTGGCTGACTGTGGAAAACAATATTTTTCAGGCGGTGGATTCGGTTATGAACTGTTCTCTCGAAGAAAAGCATGAAATTGTGATCAAGAATCTGAAAATGGTGAATTTGTACCAGCACAAAGACAAACTGCCGGGACAGCTCTCGGGCGGGATGAAGCAAAGGGTGGCTATCGCCAGAGCATTTGCAATCAATCCGGGAGTATTATTGATGGATGAACCTTTTGGTGCATTGGATGCTTTGACTAAAGGCGCAATGCAGCTGGAAGTTTTAAAATTATGGAACCTGAACAACAGAGAAAAAACAATCGTCATGATTACGCATGATATTGAGGAAGCGTTATTTTTATCTGATAGAATTGTGGTTTTGCATAATGGTCCGGCTTCTACCATTCGTGAGATTGTACATGTAAATCTGCCAAGACCAAGAAACAAAATCGAAATCGTAAAAACTCCAGAATACATTGAGCTGAGAGATCATTTATTACATCTCTTGACCGATCACTTTTCTATTGAAGATATGGGTGTTACCTACAAAAGTTAGTTAATTTTGTTTACCCAAAAAATGGTCTTTTTAGTATTTGAAAAGGCCTTTTTTAAAATAAAAAATTCCAAACTCCATTATAAAATATTGGAATTTGGAATTTTTATATTTGAAAGAATTTCTACGAAAAATTTATTCTTTAGTTTCTTCTTTTTTATCAGCTGGCTGATCTTCTTTGGCTGCGTTTTTAAATTCTTTAATTCCGCTTCCTAAACCTTTCATTAATTCTGGAATTTTTTTACCTCCAAAAAGTAATAAAAGAACTCCAATAATCAAAAGTATTTCTGTAACTCCTAATCTTCCCATGATTGAATAATTTATGCCGTAGCAATTTGTAATTATATAATGGACAAAGGTATATAGAATAAATTTATGAGCATTGATTTTAGACTTTTTTTTGTTTGAGATAGCGTTAAATATTTTATAAAATTGTATAGTTTGTAATATAAGTACCTATAATAGGCTAGTGTTGGCAACACTTTAAATTATTATATTTGTGACTTAAACACATGTCATGCCTAAAAATCGGTTAAAAAGAAAAAAGTTTTGGGACAGATTATTAATCAAAAATCGATTAATAATTTTGAACGAAGATACTTTTGAAGAAATTTTTTCTTTTAAACTGAACATAATGAGTGTTTTCGTTACACTTACATTAGGTGCCATCTTTCTGATTTCGGCTACAACAATTTTGATTGCTTTTACTCCATTGCGGGAACTTATCCCAGGCTATTCTTCTTCGGAACTGAAAAAAAATGCTACAGTTTTAGCGTTAAAATCGGATTCTCTTTCGAAGGCTTTAAAGAAAAACGAAATCTATATCAAATCAATTCAAAAAGTACTCAATGGTGAATTAGAATATGCCAAATTCAGCAAAGATTCGATACTTTCAGCTGCTGATGAAGTAAAGGAACCAGTAGATTTGTCTCCTTCTGAAAATGAAATTGAATTGAGAAAAAGAGTGAAGGAAGAGGAGAATATCTCTACAGCGACACCAAACGGAAAGAGCCAAAAGACTAAAAAATAATCTGGATATTCCGATTATAAAGTACAGTACAATTTTAAAACAAATTCAACAGAATGTCACTAAAATCAATTGCGGCAAAAATATTTGCCCAAAGAATATATAAAAAAACGCAGGCTTGGGCCAATTCACCTGTTGAAACTCAGAAAGCAGTTTT